>NZ_CP101118.1:0-4411900 GCF_038098645.1 Marinobacter metalliresistant
AAACGGTTGACAGGGTGGCGGAACGATGTAGAATACGCCTCCTTGATTGAGCCACGGCTCAACCGCTCTTTAAAAAGTTAACCAAGTAATTCGTGTGGGCGCTGGCCGAGGTATTTCGGAGATGAAATATCAGGACAGTGACTCGTCGAAATTGAGTTTTGTCTTGAGCAAGAATAGAGGATCTTCGGATTCTTGTATGATTTAAACTGAAGAGTTTGATCATGGCTCAGATTGAACGCTGGCGGCAGGCTTAACACATGCAAGTCGAGCGGTAACAGGTCCTTCGGGATGCTGACGAGCGGCGGACGGGTGAGTAATGCTTAGGAATCTGCCTGGTAGTGGGGGATAGCCCGGGGAAACCCGGATTAATACCGCGTACGCCCTTCGGGGGAAAGCAGGGGATCTTCGGACCTTGCGCTATCAGATGAGCCTAAGCCGGATTAGCTAGTTGGTGGGGTAAAGGCCCACCAAGGCGACGATCCGTAGCTGGTCTGAGAGGATGATCAGCCACATCGGGACTGAGACACGGCCCGAACTCCTACGGGAGGCAGCAGTGGGGAATATTGGACAATGGGGGCAACCCTGATCCAGCCATGCCGCGTGTGTGAAGAAGGCTTTCGGGTTGTAAAGCACTTTCAGTGAGGAGGAAGGCCTTAAGGTTAATACCCTTGAGGATTGACGTTACTCACAGAAGAAGCACCGGCTAACTCCGTGCCAGCAGCCGCGGTAATACGGAGGGTGCAAGCGTTAATCGGAATTACTGGGCGTAAAGCGCGCGTAGGTGGTTTGATAAGCGAGATGTGAAAGCCCCGGGCTTAACCTGGGAACGGCATTTCGAACTGTCAGGCTAGAGTGTGGTAGAGGGGTGTGGAATTTCCTGTGTAGCGGTGAAATGCGTAGATATAGGAAGGAACACCAGTGGCGAAGGCGGCACCCTGGACCAACACTGACACTGAGGTGCGAAAGCGTGGGGAGCAAACAGGATTAGATACCCTGGTAGTCCACGCCGTAAACGATGTCAACTAGCCGTTGGGACTCTTGAAGTCTTAGTGGCGCAGCTAACGCACTAAGTTGACCGCCTGGGGAGTACGGCCGCAAGGTTAAAACTCAAATGAATTGACGGGGGCCCGCACAAGCGGTGGAGCATGTGGTTTAATTCGACGCAACGCGAAGAACCTTACCTGGCCTTGACATGCTGAGAACTTTCCAGAGATGGATTGGTGCCTTCGGGAGCTCAGACACAGGTGCTGCATGGCCGTCGTCAGCTCGTGTCGTGAGATGTTGGGTTAAGTCCCGTAACGAGCGCAACCCCTATCCCTAGTTGCTAGCAGTTTGGCTGAGAACTCTAGGGAGACTGCCGGTGACAAACCGGAGGAAGGTGGGGATGACGTCAGGTCATCATGGCCCTTACGGCCAGGGCTACACACGTGCTACAATGGCGCGCACAGAGGGCTGCAAACCCGCGAGGGGAGCCAATCTCACAAAACGCGTCGTAGTCCGGATCGCAGTCTGCAACTCGACTGCGTGAAGTCGGAATCGCTAGTAATCGTGAATCAGAATGTCACGGTGAATACGTTCCCGGGCCTTGTACACACCGCCCGTCACACCATGGGAGTGGATTGCACCAGAAGTGGTTAGTCTAACCTTCGGGAGGACGATCACCACGGTGTGGTTCATGACTGGGGTGAAGTCGTAACAAGGTAGCCGTAGGGGAACCTGCGGCTGGATCACCTCCTTAAACGAAGCCGAAGGCTTCGGTCAGAGTCCACACGAATTACTTGGTTGGCTAATAAAGAGAGCAAAAGGGTCTATGCAGGCCCGTTGTCGGTTTGGTTCAAACCACGAGACGATCTCGGGGTTTGGCGCCGGATTCGCGCCAGCTGACAAGGCGCAGGCTGAGAGAGTGAGGGAGCGTACCCAGGTACGTGACTGAGTGATCGAAGACTGCAACGCAGCCCAGGTGGTGCGAAGACAAGCAAAACCGGGTCTGTAGCTCAGGTGGTTAGAGCGCACCCCTGATAAGGGTGAGGTCGGTGGTTCAAGTCCACCCAGACCCACCAAAATTGCGTTATCCGTCGTTATCGCCGGGCTCACGTGCTACTCGCACGCTACACCCGCCGATGCCTAGGCTAACCCAATTTTCGGAGCGCGCCTCGCGGTAAAGAGGTGGACCGAGTGGGTCATCCGCAAAGGTAGCGACGTACGCGGATGCGCCGGACAGGTTTTGTCAATCCAGGCGCAGCTTGAATGAGTGAAGGAGTGACCCTCGATGGGTCATGACGGATGCGAATGAAGGCTGCAACGACGAGTGACAGAAGCTGGACAAGTAGACGGGGCTATAGCTCAGCTGGGAGAGCGCCTGCCTTGCACGCAGGAGGTCGGCAGTTCGATCCTGCCTAGCTCCACCAAATTTACTGACCAACGCGAGTTGGCAGTGTACAGAAACAAGTTTTTCAGTTTGATGACCGAGTTAAGGGTTATGGCTGAAGGCCTTCTTTCTGATCACTGGGTCAGATTTGCTCTTTAACAAATTGGACGAGATAGAACACGAAGACGTTTTCTCATTATCTCCGAGAAAACGTGTTCAATGTGATAGCGATTTCAAGCGTTATCCGGTGTTGTCGTTGAAGTGGTTGTTATATTGCTTCAAGTGACTGTCTCGAAACAGGGTTCTTTGTCAGGCTTGCCTGGTAAGGGATGTTGATTCGTGAACAGTTGTCTTGGGGTTATATAGTCAAGCAACTAAGCGCATACGGTGGATGCCTTGGCAGTCAGAGGCGATGAAAGACGTGGAAGCCTGCGATAAGGCTCGGGGAGCTGGCAAACAAGCTGTGATCCGGGCATCTCTGAATGGGGAAACCCACCGACTTTCGGGTCGGTACCGTACAGTGAATACATAGCTGTGCGGGGCGAACCGGGGGAACTGAAACATCTAAGTACCCCGAGGAAAAGAAATCAACCGAGATTCCCTCAGTAGCGGCGAGCGAACGGGGACCAGCCCTTAAGCTGGACGACGGGTAGGAGAAGGCTCTGGAAAGGGCCGCCATAGTGGGTGATAGCCCCGTATCCGAAACCTAAGTTCAGTGAAATCGAGTAGGACGGGACACGTGATATCCTGTCTGAACATGGGGGGACCATCCTCCAAGGCTAAATACTCCTGACTGACCGATAGTGAACCAGTACCGTGAGGGAAAGGCGAAAAGAACCCCTGTGAGGGGAGTGAAATAGATCCTGAAACCGTATGCGTACAAGCAGTCGGAGCGGACGTGTTCCGTGACGGCGTACCTTTTGTATAATGGGTCAGCGACTTATGTTCAGTGGCGAGGTTAACCGTTTAGGGGAGCCGTAGGGAAACCGAGTCTGAATAGGGCGATTTAGTCGCTGGGCATAGACCCGAAACCGGGCGATCTATCCATGAGCAGGTTGAAGGTTGAGTAACATCAACTGGAGGACCGAACCCACTGTCGTTGAAAAGCCAGGGGATGACTTGTGGATCGGAGTGAAAGGCTAATCAAGCCCGGAGATAGCTGGTTCTCCCCGAAAGCTATTTAGGTAGCGCCTCGGACGAATACCACAGGGGGTAGAGCACTGTTTCGGCTAGGGGGTCATCCCGACTTACCAACCCGATGCAAACTCCGAATACCTGTGAGTACTATCCGGGAGACACACGGTGGGTGCTAACGTCCATCGTGAAGAGGGAAACAACCCAGACCGCCAGCTAAGGTCCCCAAGTACCAGTTAAGTGGGAAACGATGTGGGAAGGCTCAGACAGCTAGGAGGTTGGCTTAGAAGCAGCCATCCTTTAAAGAAAGCGTAATAGCTCACTAGTCGAGTCGGCCTGCGCGGAAGATGTAACGGGGCTCAAACTGGTCACCGAAGCTGCGGCTGTGCACGCAAGTGCACGGGGTAGGGGAGCGTTCTGTAAGCCTGCGAAGGTGTGTTGAGAAGCATGCTGGAGGTATCAGAAGTGCGAATGCTGACATGAGTAACGACAATGGGGGTGAAAAACCCCCACGCCGGAAGACCAAGGGTTCCTGCGCAACGCTAATCGGCGCAGGGTGAGTCGGCCCCTAAGGCGAGACCGAAAGGTGTAGTCGATGGGAAACGGGTTAATATTCCCGTACCTTGGATAGCTGCGATGGAGAGACGGAGAAGGCTAGGTGAGCCGGGCGACGGTTGTCCCGGTTTAAGCGAGTAGGGAGTGGACTTAGGCAAATCCGGGTCCACAATCTCGAGACGCGACGACGACTGCTCATAGAGCGGGAAGTCATTGATGCCCTGCTTCCAGGAAAATCTTCTAAGCTTCAGGCTATTCGGGACCGTACCCCAAACCGACACAGGTGGTCAGGTAGAGAATACCAAGGCGCTTGAGAGAACTCGGGTAAAGGAACTAGGCAAAATGGTGCCGTAACTTCGGGAGAAGGCACGCCGGTATTACGTGAAGCCCCTGCGGGTGGAGCGGACGCCGGTCGAAGATACCAGGCCCCTGCGACTGTTTATTAAAAACACAGCACTGTGCAAACACGAAAGTGGACGTATACGGTGTGACGCCTGCCCGGTGCCGGAAGGTTAATTGATGGGGTTAGCGCTTGCGCGAAGCTCTTGATCGAAGCCCCGGTAAACGGCGGCCGTAACTATAACGGTCCTAAGGTAGCGAAATTCCTTGTCGGGTAAGTTCCGACCTGCACGAATGGCGTAACGATGGGGGCGCTGTCTCTACCCGAGACTCAGTGAAATTGAAATCGCCGTGAAGATGCGGTGTATCCGCGGCTAGACGGAAAGACCCCGTGAACCTTTACTATAGCTTCACAGTGAACTTTGAGCATGTTTGTGTAGGATAGCTGGGAGGCTTTGAAGTGGGAACGCCAGTTCTCATGGAGCCAACCTTGAAATACCAGCCTGACCTGTTTGAGGTTCTAACTTGGTCCCCTGATCGGGGATGAGGACACTGTGTGGTGGGTAGTTTGACTGGGGCGGTCTCCTCCCAAAGCGTAACGGAGGAGCACAAAGGTGGGCTAAGCATGGTCGGACATCATGCGGTTAGTGTAATGGCACAAGCCCGCTTAACTGCGAGACAGACACGTCGAGCAGGTACGAAAGTAGGTCATAGTGATCCGGTGGTTCTGTATGGAAGGGCCATCGCTCAACGGATAAAAGGTACTCCGGGGATAACAGGCTGATACCGCCCAAGAGTTCACATCGACGGCGGTGTTTGGCACCTCGATGTCGGCTCATCACATCCTGGGGCTGAAGCCGGTCCCAAGGGTATGGCTGTTCGCCATTTAAAGTGGTACGCGAGCTGGGTTTAGAACGTCGTGAGACAGTTCGGTCCCTATCTGCCGTGGACGTTGGAGATTTGAGGAAAGCTGCTCCTAGTACGAGAGGACCGGAGTGGACGAACCTCTGGTGTTCGGGTTGTCACGCCAGTGGCATTGCCCGGTAGCTATGTTCGGACAGGATAACCGCTGAAAGCATCTAAGCGGGAAGCCCCTTCCAAGATGAGATCTCCCTGGCCCCTCGAGGGCCCTGAAGAGCCGTTCAAGACCAGGACGTTGATAGGTCGGGTGTGTAAGCGCTGCGAGGCGTTGAGCTAACCGATACTAATTGCTCGTGCGGCTTGACTATATAACACCCAAGACAATTGCGGGTAACGCAAACCGAAATCGATTATCACTCAGAAAACACCCTGAACGTTCCATCTCGTCCCCCAGTGATCAACCGTTTTGCCTGACGACCATAGCGGTCTGGAACCACCTGATCCCATCCCGAACTCAGAAGTGAAACAGACCAGCGCCGATGGTAGTGTGGCGTTGCCCATGTGAGAGTAGGTCATCGTCAGGCTCCTAATATAAACAAGCCCCGACAGCAATAGCTGCCGGGGCTTTTTTGTTGGTGCGCCAGGCATGGCGCGTAGCGCCTTGACGGGCGCTGTTCCGGTACAGGTGGTGCTGGCCGGATGACTTGGGGGTGCAAGTCCCCTGTGGGCCCGGTAAGGGGAACCACTAGCCGGACGGCAAGGGTGTCCATCGCGAGGTGGAATCTGAAGGAAGCCGCAGGCAAAACACTGACCTGACGAACAGAAATCGCATACGAGGCGGTCACACCGGGTAAGGCGGCCAATATCGTCAAAGCCCGATACTTGCACAGAAGGTGTGAACGTAGATGCGGCGGGTATAAGTGTGAAGGTCACGCGTCTTACCCTGGGAAGTCTGGTTTTCTGCCACCGTGCTACTCACCTCGTGAGGGGTGGGGATGGGAAGCCAGAACTCAGCAGAGGCCATAGTAGGTGTGTCACCGCACACTGAAGGGCTGAACATGGTTGACCGCAAGTAGGCGATGAGTGCTCGTGGTGTGCTTATGAAGACAGAAGCGGCCCGGATGGGTCAGGGCAATCAGGGAGGCGCCGGACGGAATCCGGCAGAGACTGGTGCCCGTGTCGAGGCAGACGCGGAGGCTCATTCGTGGACGAACGCGGAGCCGAACGCGCGGATGGAACAGGTGCTTGAGCGCCCGAACCTGATGCGTGCGTATCAGCGGGTGGTGTCCAACAAGGGCGCAGCTGGCGTCGATCAGATGCCCACAACGGCCCTGAAAGGCCACCTGCAACAGCATTGGCCAACGGTGCGTGAGCGCTTATTGGCCGGACGCTACCATCCTCAGCCCATACGCCGGGTCAGTATCCCCAAGCCGCAAGGCGGCGAACGGGTACTGGGTATTCCGACGGTACAAGATCGCCTGATTCAACAAGCCCTTCACCAAGTGCTGAGCCCGATGCTGGAACCGACCTTCTCGGATCACAGTTACGGCTTCCGGCCTGGGAGAAGTGCCCATCAGGCGGTCAAGGCGATGCAGCAGCACATCAATGAGGGCCACCGTTGGGTGGTCGATCTGGATCTGGCCCAGTTCTTTGACCGGGTCAACCACGATGTGCTGATGAGCCTGCTGGCTCGTCGCATCACCGACCGCCGGATACTGACCCTGATCCGACGTTATCTGGAAGCCGGCATGCTGGACGGTGGGGTGGTCAGCCCGAGACGGGAAGGGACGCCACAAGGCGGCCCGCTCTCGCCTCTGCTCTCCAATGTTCTTTTGACCGAACTGGACAGGGAGCTGGAGCGCCGGGGCCATCGGTTCTGCCGCTACGCGGACGACTGCAATATCTACGTTCGTAGCAAGCGAGCCGGGCACCGGATCATGGCCAGCCTCACCCACTATCTGGAAACGCACTTGCGCCTGAAGATCAACACGGAGAAAAGCGCCGTGGATCGGCCTTGGCGCCGGAGCTATCTGGGTTACAGCGTAAGCTGGCACAAACAGGTTCGGCTGAGGATTGCGCCCAAGAGCCTGAAAGCTCATCAGGCCAAACTGCGTCAGTTGCTCCGACGATCACGGGGGCGATCGCTGCTGACCACCATCCAACACCTGAATCCAGTGCTGCGAGGGTGGGCGAACTACTACCGCCTGACCGACTCAAAGCGCTCGGTAGAGGCGATGGACGGGTGGGTACGGCGACGACTCCGCCTGATCCTGTGGCGACAATGGAAGCGAGTTCACACTCGAGCTCGCAACCTGATGCGGCTTGGACTGGTGGAGGAACGGGCTTGGAAAAGCGCGACAAACGGGCGCGGGCCTTGGTGGAATAGCGGGGCATCGCATATGAATGCCGCACTCCCCAAGAAGGTCTTTAACCGCCTGTCTCTGGTAAGCTTGTTGGATACGATGACTCGGCTTCAGAGCCAGCCATGAACCGCCGTATACGGAACCGTACGTACGGTGGTGTGAGAGGACGGGGGAGGTAACTCCCCCTCCTACTCGATCCCGGAATTTGTGTTTATGTTGTGCCAGTCAGGGCAACCAGATTTCAAAAACGCCACCACCAAGGCTGCCGCCATTGTGCAATTTGATGGCTCCGGTTCTTTTCCCGTCGCTGTGAAGCTCGGCAACGGAAGACGCAAAGAACAGCCCGAGGCTGGTGCTGCCACTTTTGAAATCCAGGGATTTGAAGCTCAGGGTGCCAGTGTGCTGCATGCTGTCCGGGTACCCCTTTCCGTCGTCTTCAACACCTATCACGAGATAGCCGTCCCTTTCGCCGGCCGTAAGGCGGATCTTGCTCTTGGTGTAGCGTATGGCGTTATTGATGGTGTTATTGAGCGCGCCGGTCAAAAGATCCTCGTCGAAAAAGCCGTTAATCTCCTCGGCCTCTACCGAGCAATCAATGCCCAGACCCTTGAGTAGCGGGGTGTGCCGGACCAGGTGTTCGGAGAGGAAGTCGGGCACAAAGTGCTCCTCAATATGAGCAGACAGGTTATTTTCCCCCAGCCGGTAGATACCCAGAAGCTGAACCAGGTCGTTATGCATGCGTTCGGCTTCATACTGCAGGGTATTGAATCGTGAAGACTCCCCCAGTGCTCTCTCCTGTTCTGATCGCAGTTCGTCCAGGGAATTCAGGAGCATACCAAGGGAGTTCTTCATATCGTGAACAGCGGAGGCAAGGACCATTGAAAAATCAATATTATGGTTGTTCATTCGGTGAGCCCCTTCAGCTTGCGTTGCAAGGCGATATAACGTCGGTGTTGGCGGTGTTGCCCTGGCAGGTTTGATAACCGGTCCAGGCAGGTCTGGCAACGCCTGAGAAGATCGGTTTTTTCCGGGTTATTGTCGTATTCCTTCATCAGCACCTGCACCAGGTTCAGGTTCAGGGCGGCATGATCAGGAACAATTTCCAGGGCTTTGGTAAACGTGTCCGCGGCTTCCCGCAGGTCCCCGGACTCAAACGCCCTGATGCCGTCGCGGTTAAGCGTGCGGGCCATGATCTTCTGACGGAATCCGACAGGCTCGTCCAGGAGACTTTCGATTTTCTGCAGGGTGTCTGGATCATCGCTGAAACGTTCGGCCATTTCGGCCAGAAGCTGTTTCGCTTCCGTCTCGTGGCTCATCCGGAACAGGGTTTTTGCATAGTCCAGCGCCGTTTGTACGTCCAGTGTTGTGGTGTCCTGAAGCTCAGGCCTGATTCTTTCGAGGATCTTGGCCGCCTGCTGATCCTGCCCCTGGCCAGCATACACCCGGCACTGAATGATCTGACTGCGCACCGCGATGTCTTCTTCCTCCGCGAACCGTTTTTCCATTTTTTTCAGCATAGCCAGTGCTTCTTTGGCCCGCGCGGCGCCTTCTTCTTCCAGATCGCCCTCACTGAGGTCGGACAACGTTTGCCCGAGAGCAAGATAATGGCCAGAGTTGTCGTGAATCGAGTAGGTTCCGAGCTCAACGGTCCGGCGCCACGCATCCGACGCAGTGTCCATGTCCTGATTGGAGCCGGCCAGCTCCGCCAGATGCTTCTGTCTGAGCAGGGCATTAGGGGAGTGTTGTGCGGCCTGTTCGAGTATTTGCTGGGCCTGGGTCGGACGACCCTGTTGCTCCAGACCTTCCGCGAGGAGGTCATAGGCTTCCATATAGTCTGGATGCTTGGCGATAAGCTCCCGAAGTCCATCAACTGCGTCGTCGAAGCTTCGTTTTGCAAGCAGGACTTTGCAGCGGCCAAACCTTGCCCATGAAAGCTCACGTTGGGCCAGCACATCGTCAAAAACCTTGAGCGCGTGAGCGAGATCCCCCAGTTGGAAGTAGAGGTCTCCCAGGGTTTTCATCAACCAGGTTTTGTAGCGGGGTTGCCTGGGGAGTGCCTGGAGGCATAGGGAGATGGCCTCCGGATAGTTCTCCCGGTCGATTTCCCGGTTAATGGGCATAAGCGCGTTACGCTGGCTGATGAGGCTGCCAAGTCTTTTCTCTAGAACTGCCCGGTTGATCGGTTTGGTCAGATAGGCATCCGGCTGATATTCCCGAGCCCCCATTACCATTTCCTTGGATGTCTCGGCGGTGACCATCAGAAACAGGGAGGAGCGCTTCAGGAGCTTTTTATGGCGGAGTTCTTCCAGTATGTGCTGCCCGTTTTTGCCTTCCCCAAGGTTGAAGTCACAGAGCACTACATCAACGTGGTTGTAGGTGCAGTACTGGATAGCCGGATTGGCATGGGCAACCAATTCGATTTTGTCTGCGCCACAGCTGCGTAACATCTGGCGTATGGACAACCGGAAGTTCTCGAAGTCATCAATAATCAGGAATGTCAGCTTGCCGAAAGGATTGAAATCGGTTTTTGAATCGGTCATGAGCGCTTCTGCTTGAGTAACTTGTTAACCAGCGCCCGCAATGCAGCGGGTTTTACAGGCTTGTAGAGAATCTGGTAACCACGGTTAATGGCATCTTCCCGAACTTCGGGTGCCATATACCCGGTGATAAGTATCCCCGGGATGTCCTCGCTAAGCGCGTCACGGATACTGTCCATGGCATCCAGGCCATTCTTGTTATCATCAAGCTGGTAATCGGCAAGTATAATATCGGGTCTCTGGCCTTCCAGTTTTTCCATGGCATCTTCGAGGCTTTCCGCAGCGGTCACATCACACTTCCAGTTACCAAGCAAAGCCACCATGCCGTGAAGAATGGCAGGGTCGTTGTCGATACACAGGAAGTGCAGGCCGCCGAGGTTCGAAACCCGTCGTGAGGTTGAGGCAGACTTAGTGGCGACGGGCTCGTTCTGTTCCGGCGCGGCGACAGGGACGGTGATTCCGAACACACTGCCACGGCCCTGAACCGAGTGTACGCTGACCGGATGGTTCAGCATGCCACTGATCCGGTCCACGATGGCCAGGCCGAGCCCGAGCCCTTTCTTGTCCCGGCCGTGCTGGAAACGGCGAAACTCCTCGAAAATGTGCGCCAGCTGGTCTTCGGGTATACCCGGACCCGTGTCCCAGACTTCAATGCGGATATACCCCTTTAATCTCCGGCAGCCGAGCAGAATCTTCCCTTCCGGCGTATAGCGTATGGCATTGGACAGGAAATTCTGGACCACACGGCGCAGCAATTTGGCGTCCGAGCGGATCCAGACACTGCTGGGTACAACGTGGAGCTCCAGGTCCTGATCCTTGGCAATCGCCGAAAAGTCGGTCGCAAGATGTCGCATGATCTCATTAACCGGGAAGGCCCCGATGTCCGGTTCCAGTGCACCTGCATCAAGTTTGGAGATATCAAGCAATGTACTGATGATCTCTTCGGCAGCACCGAGGGAACTGTCAATATGATCCACCAGATCTTTCATTTCAGTATCGTCGGCCTTGCCAGCCAGGGCAGAGGTAAACAGACGGGCCGCATTGAGGGGCTGCAACAGATCATGACTGGCCGATGCCAGAAACCGGGTCTTGCTCTGGTTGGCCTGCTCGGCAACGGATTTCGCTTTCAGCATCTGCTCATTGATGACCTGAAGCTCCTGGGTACGCTCCTTCACCCGTTGTTCAAGGTAGATATTGGTTTCCTTGAGGGCCTGCTCGGTCCTTCGCATGGCTGTGATGTCCTGGAAGGTGGTTGCATAGCCACCCCCGGGTATCGGGCTGCCGTCTACCCGCAGGACGGTTCCGTCGGGCCTCTGGCGCTCGTAGGACATCGGCCGGCCTTCCCGCATGCTGGTGCAGCGGTCCTCGACAATTTCATCAATCCTGCGGGCTGACAGGTTGGCGTTGGTCAGGTTATACCGCATCAGATCTTCGACCGGGCGCCCAACCTTGACAAACCCCTTGGGGTAAGTGAACAGCTCGAGATAGCGATGATTCCAGACCACCAGTTGTTGCTGATGGTTAACCACCGAGACGCCCAGACTGATGTTTTCAATGGCTGACTGTAGCAGTTCCCGGCTGAACGTCATGGCCTGGGAGGCCTCATCGACGATGCTGACCACGTCCTCAATCTGCATGTCGCGACCGGTGAGGGTGGATTCCAGCACCACGCGGGCCGTGGAGGCCCCGATAACGGAAGCCAGCTGCCGCTCGATGTACTTCATGAGGTGGGCGGATGCAGGACGGTGTGGGTGCAGCCGGATGGCGTTGCGGCGCTCGTAATTCCGGAAAATCGTCTCGGAACGCTCCTCGCCCATGAAACGGTCGGTGAGGGCCTGCAGGTCAGAGGTCAGAATCTCGCCCTGCCAGCTCTGGTGCTGGGCGGTTTCCGCTTTCGGCTGGGGATCGTGAAAGAACGAGGCAATCTGGATTTTTTCCCGCACCCGTTGTCGGGTAAGCATGGAAAGCAGGATGTAGACCACGGTATTTATGCCAAGGCTCCAGATAATGCCATGGCTGATCTGATCCAGATCAGAGCCAAACAATGCCGTGGGTCGGGTCCAGTTGATACCCCAGATGCCCTGTTCAATCAGCGAGTCCGTTACCCATCCGGTGGTTGCGAGTGCCGGCAGCAGCAGGGTGTAGCACCACATCAGGAAACCCAGGCCGAGGCCCCAGACGGCGCCCATGTAGTTGCCGCGCCGCCAGATGATACCACCAACCAGCGCCGGCCCGAACTGCGCGGCTGCTGCGAAGGAAAGCAGTCCAAAGGCGGTCAGGCTGTAATCCTCGCCCGCCATACGGTAGAAGCCATAGGCAGTCAGCAGGACCACAAAGATCGCGACACGGCGAATGCTGAGCAGAAGATAGCTCAGGTCGTTGCGCCGGTTCATCCCCGGCCGGAAAAATTTCAGGAGCGCCGGCATGATAATTTCGTTGCTTACCATGGTGGCGATGGCGACCGAACTGACGATCACCATGGCCGCTGCGGCGGAGCCACCACCCAGAAACGCCAGTATCGCAAGCCATTCCTCCCCGGCCATGATCGGCAACTGGAGAATCAGTATATCGGGGTTGCCCGCGGCCGCTTCGGGAGACAGCATGCCCGCCGCAGCGATGGGAAGTACAAAGGCGGAGGCCACGATCAGGTAGATGGGCATGGCCCAGCGCGCGATCTCAAAATCCCGGTGATCGGTGTTCTCGACCACCATGACATGGAATTGTCTTGGCAGGCAGATGATAGCCAGCATCGCAACCAGGGTCTGGGTGATAAAGGCGGGAGCCTCGATGCCGTCGGTGGTCAGGGTGCCCATCAGGTCGGCGTCTTTCGCCCGGGAAAACAGGTCGCCGAATCCACCGTACAGGCCGTAGCCGACAAAAAGGCCGACGGCGATAAAGGCCACGAGCTTTATCAGGGACTCGAAGGCGACCGCCTGAATCATCCCCCGGTGGTGCTCCGTCGATTCCAGGTGCCGGGTGCCAAACAGCACAGTGAATACCGCCAGGGCCAGGGTGATGTACCAGGCAGAATCCTTCCAGGCCGCTGAGCTTAGCCCCTCGTAGCCGGTACCTGTCCCGGACAGGACGGCGAAGCCCATGGCAATGGCTTTCAGCTGCAAGGCAATGTAGGGAACGCTGCCTATGAGGGCGAAGGTTGCGATCATCGCGGCCAGGAGCTGTGATTTGCCGTACCTGGAGGCGATGAAATCGGCGATGGAGGTGCTGTTGTTGCGTTTGCTGATGTAGATAATCCGGCGCAGCATGTGAGCGCCGAACACGAAGACCAGCAGCGGGCCCAGGTAAATCGGGAGAAAGCCAAGGCCTTCCTGGGTGGCGCGGCCCACGGCGCCATAGAAGGTCCAGGAAGTAAAGTAAACTGCCAGTGACAGGGCGTAGATATGGGTTCGTGCCAGGCGCCGCCGATACAGCCCCGGATGTTTGTCGCCGGCCCAGGCGATCACGAACAGGATCGAAATGTAAGTGATGGAAATAAGAGCCAGCAACCAGGCGCTAATCATGGATATTCATTCCCGTCAGGGTCGGCAGGTCAGGGCGTCACGCTATTGTCGCATCATTCCGCACAGACGGTGTCATACAGGGCATCTCCGGGTTCAAGAACCTTCAGATTGTCTACCCGGGGGCTTCCGTCCGATCCCAGGGGCACGAGTTCCCGGGACGCACAGTTGATGATGTGAATGCGGTGGGAAACGGCGTCTATCACCTTCTGTTCGAAGCGATAGAGCGTAAACCGGACGATGTCATCGCTGTTTGTGTCACGGCTGATACTCTTGATATCCACAGTCGAAAAAGCGGTAACATACGGAAAAACAAAGGTCCAGGGCCGCCAGAGGATGCCGTCAGTTTCAGTATTCACAACCACGGCTTCTTCCGGCAGGCGGGATTGTTTCTGGTCGAACCAGGTGTATTCCATGTAGATGAGATAGCCGAGCATGCCGGCGCCGGCAAAAACGGGGATGATCCACTTCGGGGCTTTGTTTCGGGTAGCGGCCCTGATACCCAGAGCGATACCTGCGGCACCCAGGCCGCAGACTACTGTGGCAACAAATGTCCAGAACATAAAATAACTTCCTCAAAAAAGAACGGGCTCCCTCATTGAGGAAGCCCGTTCAGTATCAACCTGTCAGTTCAGGGAACGAATCAGGTTGAGATGTTGCTCAGTGGTCTTGAGCCTGACCGGCACCACGTGGGTAACGGACGCTTTCAACCAGCTCCTGAATCTCAACGGGCGGCTCTTCAGTTGCGTTGGATACAATGAAGGCTACCGCAAAGTTGACAATTGCGCCAACCGCGCCGATGGACAGCGGGGAGATGCCCAGCACCCAGTTCTCCGGGGTATCTGCCAGGTTGTTGGTACCCGGAATGAACAGCCAGCCCTTATAGACGAAGATGTACGCCAGGGTGAAGCCCAGGCCGGTCAGCATGCCGGAGATGGCACCGGTGTTGTTAACACGCTTGGAGAAGATACCCATCATCAGCGCCGGGAACAGGGACGCGGCGGCAATACCGAAGGCAAGTGCCACCACCTGTGCCGCGAAGCCCGGGGGATTGGCGCCAAGCCAGGTCGCCACCGCGATCGCGACAGCCATGGAGATCCGTGCTGCCAGCAGTTCGCCTTTCTCCGAGATGTTCGGGTTGATAGACCCCTTGATCAGGTCATGACTCACCGCGGAGGAAATCGCCAGCAACAGGCCCGCTGCTGTGGACAGTGCTGCCGCGAGGCCGCCCGCCGCAATGAGACCGACCACCCAGCCTGGCAGGTTGGCGATTTCCGGGTTGGCCAGAACCAGGATATCCCGGTTAACGACCAGCTCGTTGCCTTTCCAGCCACGGGCGTCAGCCTCGGATTGGAAAGCTTCGCTGTCGTTATACAACTGGATACGGCCATCTTCGTTCTTGTCGGTGAACTGAATCAGACCGGTAATTTCCCACTCCCTGATCCAGTTCGGACGCTCATCGTACTGGATTGGCTCAGCTGCGGTGCCGTCCGGGTAGATGGTGGTCATCAGGTTCAGGCGCGCCATGGAAGCAACAGCCGGCGCAGTCAGGTACAGCAGGGCGATGAAAACCAGGGCCCAGCCGGCTGACCAGCGCGCGTCGGCAACTTTCGGCACGGTGAAGAAGCGGATGATGACGTGCGGCAGGCCAGCAGTACCGATCATCAGTGACAGGGTAAACAGGACCATGTTCAGTTTGTTGTCCACGTCCGCGGTGTACTCGTTGAAGCCGAGGTCGGTGATGACCTGATTCAGCTTGGAGAGTAGCGGCATGCCGGAGTCCACGTGGGTGGAGAACAGGCCGAGACCGGGAATAGGGTTACCGGTCAGTTGCACGGAGATGAACACGGCAGGGATGGTGTAGGCGACGATCAGCACGCAGTACTGGGCAACCTGGGTGTAGGTGATACCCTTCATGCCTCCCATAACGGCGTAGATGAAGACCACGACCGCAGCAATGATCAGACCCAGGGTGGCGTCAACTTCGAGGAAGCGTGAGAAGGCAACACCGGCACCGGCCATCTGGCCGATTACGTAGGTCACGGACGCGACGATCAGACAGATAACCGCCACCAGGCGCGCATTCTTGCTGTAAAAACGATCACCGATGAACTCGGGTACGGTGAACTTACCGAACTTCCGCAGGTACGGGGCCAGCAGCATCGCAAGCAGAACGTAACCGCCGGTCCAGCCCATCAGGAAGGTGGAGTTGGCGTAACCACCGGCGGCAATCAGGCCCGCCATGGAAATGAAGGATGCCGCTGACATCCAGTCGGCACCGATCGCCATACCGTTGGTGATCGGATGAACGCCGCCGCCGGCAACGTAGAAGTCCTTGGTGCTACCGGCTTTCGCCCAGACAGCGATCAGGATATAGATGAGGAACGAGGCCCCTACGAAAATGATGTTGATGGCAAATTGGCTCATTCGTTCTTACTCCTCGTGCACGCCGAATTGTTCGTCGATCTTATTCATGCGCCAAGCGTAGAAGAAGATCAGAGCGATAAACGTAAGGATGGAGCCTTGCTGGGCGAACCAGAAGCCCAGATCGGTGCCACCAATCGGAATGCCCGCGAGCATCGGACGAAGCAGAATTGCAAAGCCATAAGATACCAGGGCCCAGACAATCAGGCTCCCGAATATCAGGCGCAGATTCGCCTTCCAGTACTTCTCAGCGTCGTAGCTATGACCAACTGACATAGGATCACTCCTGTTTTGTTGTTGTGGAGGTTGGGTGGGTTTTTGGCGAGGCACTTGGGTTAGAGAATTTATTATTCATATAAGTACTTCTCCGACTAGTTGTCCCTACTGACTTTACTGGTCAAGCGATTTATAGATATTGGCAAAAGGTCTAATTCTCAGTCATTTGCCGAATAATTGATCGAATTCTGCGCACTCGTTCGTAGCTGGAATTAAAAACGATGCATGTTTTGCAGTCGCCGGTGATAAAGAAGCTTGTCGTGGAGTCCCTTAAGGGTTTTTACCCCCTCCTTCCGGGCCTTGTTCAGGGCCACCAGGGTCAGCTCTGCGGTCGCCAGGGCATCGGACGCGGCGTGGTGCCGTTCAGTAACCTCCAGGCCAAAATAGTCCGCCCAGTGATCAAGGCCCTTGCCGCCCGTCTTTGTATTCGGAAAAAAGGCCGGCATCAGGTCTGCAACGTCCATCCAGGTGTGGCTCAGGGTGTAGCCAATCTGGGCCCGTAGGGTTCTCTCCAGGAATTTCTGGTCGAATGCCGAGTGATAGGCCAGTACGGGATCGCCGTTCATCCATTCCAGCAGGTAAAGCAGTGCATCTTCGGTTTCCTGGCCCTGGGTAAGGGCTTCGGGGCCAATTCCGTGGATGAGTACGGTTTCCCGTATATCCAGTTCCGGTCGCCTCAGAATCAGATCAAACTGGTCACTGAGGTGGATAATGCCGCCCCGGATGGCAACAGCGCCGATTGCGATGACCTCATCTTTCGCAGCATTCAGCCCCGTGGTTTCCAGATCGAGTACAATCAGGCGGCAATCGGATAGCAGCTGCTCCCCCGGTGATTTGGGATGGGGCAGATTGTCCGGGTCGTGGCTGCCAATCTTCCCGCCCCGGCGCTGCTCTATCCATTGTTTTATCTGTTCCAGCATGACGTGTTGCCTGACGGTCAGAGTTGGTAGGTCACTTCGAGTTTCTGTTGCAACCGCTGAGCCTGTCTGAAAGACTCCCGGAGGATGCGCCGATCCAATGGGTTCAGATCGTCCGGATCAATGTAGTTGGTCAGTTCTTCGCCCTTTTCGAGCATTTCCTGGTGGGCTCGCATCCGGATGGCCTGGATCAGGCTATAGCTTTCCTTCCAGGCATTGGCGTCCTTCGGATCAAAGACCCCTTTTTTTGCCAGCTCATCCATGCGCTCCAGGGTGTTTGCCGTTTCGACCCCGTTGGCTAATGCAAAGACCCTGATCGCTTCCACGAAGGGCGCAAGGCCCTGGCGTTTGAGGTCAAGCGCACGCTTTTTGCCTTCTGAGACATAGCGGAAATTCCGGAACATGGTCAGCGGCGGCTTCCGTTGAAAGGCATTGCCCGCCAGCATCTTCTGGAACAGGGCGTTTTTCCGGATACGGGACAGCACTTTGTCCAGCAGATCATGCAACGGCTCGGTGGCGCCAAACACCGCTCTCATATCGAGAAAGATTGAGGAGTACACCAGGTTCTGGGGTGTCGAGGCATCAATAAACCGGATAAACCAGTCGTCCCATTCCCTGTCACTGAGGCAAAGCTTCGGGTTGCTGGCCATGATGTTGCCTTTGCACAGGGTAAAGCCGCACTCCGCCAGCTCCTGGGTGACGGTCTGGGCAAATGGCAGCAGTTTCTCCCGAACCTGTTCTTCGGTCATGCCTTCCGGGGTCCGGAACAGGATGCCGTTGTCCTGATCGGTCAGCAGTGTCTGCTCCTGGCGCCCTTCGCTGCCGAAGGTCAGCCAGGTAAAGGGAATGCCCGGGTCGTTTTTCTTGATGTTCAGTTCCAGTACCCGTCGAACGGTTACGTCGTTCAGGGTTGTGATGATCTTGACCACCTGCCCGGAATCGGCGCCGTGGGCCAGCATGGCATCGACCAGACGGGACACGTCTGATCGCAGGCTGACCAGGGTGCGCAAGTGGGTGGCGGTACTGATGGTGCGGGCAAGGTTGACCAGATCCACCCGTTGAAGGGCGAAAAGGTCCCGCTCCGACACTACGCCAATAAGTTTGTTTTCATCATCGACCACGCACAAGTGGGCAAAATGGTGTTCCGCCATCAGCATGGCAGCCTCAAAGGCATCCGCATGGGAGGGCAGGCAGCAGGGCTCTTTCGTCATGACCTGCCGAATTGGCGTATTCAGGGGGCCCTTTTCCTCGGCGATCATGGTACGAAGATCCCGCAGCGTAAAAATGCCGGTTGGGTGGCGGTTGTCGTCGGTAACGATAATGCTGCCGACGTTGTTTTCGTGCATGCGTGCCACTGCTTTTCGTACCGGAAGGTCCGGGGAGCAGACAATCGGATTGCGCAGGGCAAAGCGCTCAAGAGGCGTGTCCAGGGACGTGCTGGAGCCCATGGAGGCCATAGCGCCGGACTGGATGCGCCGGTTTACCTGATCAAGCAGGCTGCTGACACCGCGAAGGCAGAAATCCCGGAAAGGCTCACTCTCTGAAAACAGGGTAATGAAGGCATTCTGTCCGATGCTGAGGCAGAAGGTGTCTCCAGACGCGCGGTGCAGGGTTCTGGTTGGCCGTTCGCCAATGATGGCCGCCAGTGGAAAGCATTCGCCCTGGCTGATTTCAAAGGTGGTTTCCGTCCGGTCTTCCTTTTCATTATGTCGCTCGCCACGAATCCGCCCCTGCTTGACCACGTAGAATCTTTTTTACGACGCCCTGATCCGGAGACAGAACGGCGTCGCCGTCTGCATAGAACTGCAGAGATGCGTGCTCGGCAAAATGTGCGAGGTGCGTATCATCCATGCTGGAGAAAGGCGCATGTTCCCGAAGAAAGGTCATAATCGCGCGGATGTTCTGGGGGGGGGTGGTTTCTGTGTTTGCTGCGGCCATGTCCGTATCCACTCGATTGTTATTATTTTCCGTAAGAAGTGTAGTTCAGTGAGTAAGGTCACCGCCCTACGATTTTCGTCGCAAACTGACTGACGCAAGTCAGTTTTCTTTAAGGGAAGGGGGGTGGGTGGTAAAGTTCCTGTCGAACCAGGTCATTAATTGTAATGTCATGACTACCAAAGACGAACGCCTCAGTTTTCTTGAGGAAATGAAAGATGTCCGGCGCATCCGAAAGCCCAACCGCGCCGAGGTATCGACACCCCGTGAACTGACGCCAGGGCATCTTGAGCGACAGCGGTCCGCCGTGGAAAATCCGGTCCGGGACAAAAACCCCCCTGACCTCGGACATAGTCGAACCTCTCACAGCCCACGACGTTCTGAGCTGGCGGCGTCCGGGCATACAACACGGGGTATTTCGCAAGCTGCGGCTGGGGCAATACCCCATTGAAGCCCGGCTCGATTTACACCGGATGACGGTGGAACAGGCCCGAAGAGAAGTGTTTACATTTGTCGGTGATTGCGTCCGTTATGGTCTGCGCTCTGTGATTATTCTCCATGGCAAGGGGGAGCGCAATCCTGATGGCATTGCACAATTGAAAAGTTACCTTGCCAAGTGGTTGCCCGAGCTGGCTGATGTCATGGCCTTCCATTCGGCCCAAAAACACCATGGTGGAACCGGAGCGGTTTATGTCATGGTGCGAAAAAGTGAACGGGACAAGCAGCACAATCGTGAAGTTCACGGAAGCCGTTAACGGCTCCAGCTTCTGAGGTCTTCAAATCTGGTCATTCAAACGGCCAAACGGAGGTTATCGTCGTGAAAAAAGCAATGTTGGTTGTATGTGCAGTACTGGCGCTTGCTGGCTGCAAGGATCGCGTAATCTGGAACGACAACGGCAAGGTGGAAGAGGCAACCACGGACCGGGAGGTCTGGGATTCCAATGATCAGATGGAAACCGGAGAGCGCAAGATCTGGGTTAACAAGGACGGAAAGGAGGTTATCAAGTAAGACCGGGTGAACTTCGACACCAATAAGAACGATAAATCCGGCGCACAGAACCGGAATGCCTACAGGAGAGAGTAGGAATGGCATTAAGGCTGACAGTCAACGGAGAGCAGCATTCGCTGGATGTGGAGGGGGATACACCCCTGTTGTGGGTAATCCGTGACGAGCTGGGGCTGAAAGGTACCAAGTTCGGCTGCGGTGCCGGACTTTGCGGCGCCTGCACGGTGCATCTGAACGGCCAGCCTGTCCGGTCCTGCTCGACGCCGGCTGAAATGGCGGCCGGTGGCCAGGTGCAGACCATCGAGGGGCTGGGTGGTGGCGATCAGCTTCATGCCCTGCAGCAGGCCTGGATTGAGCAGGGCGTTCCGCAATGCGGTTACTGCCAGTCGGGCCAGATCATGAGTGCGGCACACTTGCTGGCCAACAACCCGGCTCCCTCGCGGGACGATATTGTTGCCGCGATGACAGGCAACCTGTGCCGTTGCGGAACTTACTCCCGGATTATTGCGGCGGTGGAATCCGTTGCCACCGGTTCATCCAACAGTCAGGAGGTGTGACATGGCGATGAATCGACGGGATTTTCTCAAGGTCGGCGCTGGTGTCTCCGGCGGTCTGGTGGTTTCCCTGGCTTTGCCGGGCTGTGCCGGAATCCAGACAGGTTATCAGCCAGAAGCCGGTGAGTGGCGGCCGGATGCCTGGCTGGAACTGACCGAAAACGATGAGGTGTTCTTCACCCTGGCCCGGGTCGAGATGGGGCAGGGCACCTACACCGGGCTGACGACCCTGATCGCGGAGGAACTGGAAATAAAGCCGGAGAGGATTACGCCTCGCTTCGCTCCGGTTGCGCCCGAGTACCGTAACCCCCTCTACAAATTGCAGCTCACCGGGGGCAGCACCAGTGTGGCAACCAGTTGGGAACCTCTGCGAATGGCGGGGGCCGAAGCCCGGCTGATGCTGGTAATGGCTGCGGCCCGGGTCTGGAACGTGGAGGCTGCCGAATGTCATGCCAGCGAAGGTCGGGTTGTACATCCGAACGGTATTGATTCCATGGCCTACGGCAAGCTGGTGGAGTTGGCCGCAAAAGAAGTGGTGCGCGGTGACATTGCCCTGAAGCCCCGCAAGGAATGGAAATATATTGGTAAGCAGCAGGGCAGGCTGGATGCCAGGGCCAAATCCACTGGTACGGCTGTATACGGTATCGATGTGGAACTGCCGGACATGGTCTATGGGGTGGTCGCCCGACCACCCAGGCACGGAGGTCGTGTGACTGGCTTTAACGGCGATGAGGTCCGGGCCATGACCGGAGTGCTTGAGGTTTTTGAAACCGAGCGCGGTGTCGCCGTGGTTGCCGACAAGTACTGGCGCGCCCGTAAGGCCCAAGAGGCACTGAGCGTCGAATGGGACTTTTCGGAGGCTTTGTCCGTATCCACAGAGGATGTCTTTGAGTCTTATCGTACCGCGGCAGATGAAGATTCTGGCGAGTCCGAGCGCAGCGAAGGCAGCTTCGAGCGTGCGGTTGAGGGGGCAGAACGGGTTCTGGAGGCAGAGTATGCCCAGCCGTACCTCGCCCACGCTACCCTCGAGCCGATGAACGCAACTGCCTGGTACCGGGGCGGCCGGATGGAAGTCTGGGCGCCGACCCAGGCACCGGACCTTGGCCGGATTGCGGTTGCCAGAGTGACGGATCTCGGGCCGGATGACGTCACCATCAACACCACCTTCCTCGGCGGTGGCTTTGGCCGCCGACTGACTCAGGATTACATCGAGGAAGCGGCTGCCGTGGCGTATCGGGTCAGACGGCCGGTCAAAGTGATCTGGTCCCGGGAAGAAGATACCCGGCACGACCTGTATCGTCCGGCCATGCTGCACCGGATGAGAGCCAGCCTGTCTGGCGGAGAGCTCACCGGCTGGCACCACCAGATTGTGGGCCCGCAGATTCTTGATTGGTATGTGCGTAATGCTGCGCCAGCCCAGTATCCCTGGGCGCCGAAGTTCATGTACGGCACCCTGGGCAAGGTGGGCCTGATGGCCGAAGGTATTGCCACACCCAAGGATATGTCCGCCATTGAGGGGGCCATTGAGTACCCTTATCAGGTGGATAACATCGATATCCGCCATACCCACACGGACCCCGGCGTACCCGTAACCTGGTGGCGATCGGTGGGTTATTCCCACAACGGTTTCGCCGTTGAAACCTTCATGGATGAACTTGCCCACGAATCCGGGGAGGATCCCTATCAGTTCCGTCGCCGGCTGGTGTCCTCGGAGCCAAGGCATCTGGAAGTGCTCGATCAGGCTGCGCACCTTGCGAACTGGACCTCGCCTGCGCCACAAGGCCGTGCCCGGGGCATTGCCCTGTTCCGGAGCTTTGGCACCTACGTTGCGCAGGTGGTAGAGGCCGGAATCGAGAACGGTGCGATTCGGGTTTACAAGGTGGCCTGCGCGGTAGACTGCGGCCAGGTGGTTAACCCCCGCATCGTGGAAGACCAGATTGAAGGCGGTATCCTGTTCGGACTGACCGCCGCGCTCTATGGCGAAATCACCCTGGAGAGTGGACAGGTCCAGCAAAGCAATTTTCACGATTACCAGTTGATGCGACAGTACGAACGCCCGGAAGTGCTGGTGGGTATTGTGGACAGTGCCGAAGCGCCAACCGGTGTCGGCGAGCCGGGTGTGC
Source organism: Marinobacter metalliresistant (assembly GCF_038098645.1). Lineage (NCBI taxonomy): Bacteria > Pseudomonadati > Pseudomonadota > Gammaproteobacteria > Pseudomonadales > Marinobacteraceae > Marinobacter > Marinobacter metalliresistant. Next base: position 22,908 of record NZ_CP101118.1, read on the forward strand.
CGCCGGTGATTCCGGCGCTTGGCAATGCCCTGTTTGCCCTGACCGGTAAGCGCCAGCGCAGCCTGCCACTGAGAGCGGATGCCTGATATGGAGATTTCCCGGTCGTCTCTGGCTGCGGGCCATCAATCCGTGATTCGCGACATCGCGGGCTGGCTGGAGCAGGGGCAGAAGGTCTGGTTATGCACCATTGTGGAAACCTGGGGCTCTTCACCCCGGCCGGTGGGCTCCTGGCTGGCCATTGGCGAATCCGGCCAGTGGAGCGGTTCGGTATCCGGCGGCTGCCTGGAAGAGGATCTGCTCAGGCGCACGGCCGGGAGCGGCCCGGATCAACCGGTCCTGATCGACTACGGCATTACCGATGACGACCGTGACCAGTTCCAGTTGCCCTGTGGCGGTCGAATCCGGCTTCTTGTCGAGCCTCTGCACAGTGAGGCAGGATTTGACCACGTCCGCGCGTTGGCGGAGGCGTTGAGCAATCGTGAACCGGTTGCCCGGCGGGTTCCGCTTCGGGGCGCGCCGACCCTTGAGTACCGGCGATCCCATGACCGGTCTTCGGTGGCCTTTGACGGTGAGCAGCTGGTGCATGCCCTGCAGCCCGGGTGCCGGCTGTTGCTGATTGGCGCTGGCGAGGTGGCCCGGTACGTGTCCGGGTTTGCCACAGCGGCGGATTTCTCGGTGACTCTGTGTGAGCCCCGGGAGGCCTTTGCGGACGGATGGGGATACCCGCATATTCCGCTGGACCGCCGCCTGCCTGATGACCTGGTGGCGGAAGGGTTTAACGATGCGTTTTCCGGCGTTCTGGCGCTGGCCCATGACCCCCGGATTGACGATATGGGGCTGCTGGCGGCGTTGCAGTCGAAAGCATTTTACATCGGTGCCATGGGCTCCCGAAAGACCTCGGAAGCACGGCGTGAACGACTGAGTTCGCTGGGCCTGGAAAACGCGGCACTCGACCGCTTGCGCGCCCCCATTGGGGTCGATATTCCCAGCAAGACGCCTGCGGAAATTGCAATCTCCGTGGTCGCGGACCTGATCGTGGCCCGACACCATTTGCGGGCCGCCCCTCCATCCCTATAATGTCGGCAAATGAACGTGTCAAAGACATCTGAACCCCGGGAGAGAATCCGTGTTTGATGTAACCCGATACGCCAGGGCGGCCGACTCGATTGTCGAAGCCGGGAGCTTCCTTTACCAGCGAGGCTGGTCGCCGGCGACCAGCAGCAATTACTCTGCGCGCATTGACGGCGAGCATATTGCCATAACCGTATCTGGTCGTCACAAGGGGCAACTGGGTGCTGGCGATGTTATGGTGGTGGATCTGGCGGGCCGTCCGGTTCAGAGCAACTGCCGATCTTCGGCCGAAACCCGGTTGCACACCATACTGTACGAAGTCTTCCCGGAAGTCGGCGCGGTGCTTCATACCCACTCGGTCAAGGCGACAGTCCTGAGCCGGCTGCTGACACCGGGGCAGCCGCTGGAGCTGGAAGGCTATGAGCTTCAGAAAGCCTTTGCCGGCGTTGAAACCCACGAATCGGTATTAACCATTCCGGTCTTCGACAACACCCAGGATATTGATGCTCTGGCGCAGGAGACCGGGGACTGGTTCCGGGGCCATCCGGATCAGCCCGGTTACCTGATTCGGGGCCACGGTCTCTACACCTGGGGCAACACCATGGCCGACTGCCTGCGCCACGTCGAAGCCTTTGAATTCCTGTTTGAATGTGAACTTGAAACCATGAGGATGCGCCCATGACGACCTTGAGTGTTTTTGATCAAAGCCAGCCAGAAACGGCCCGTACGGTCACCGAAAACCCCGCCGAGATTCGCGAACTGCTCGCCCGGCATGGTGTTCGCTTCGAACAGTGGCCCACCCGGGATCTGCCAGCGGACGCGTCCCAGGAGGAGATCCTGGAAGCATACGGCGATGAAGTAGCGAAGCTGAAGGCGGAATGCGGGTTCCAGGCTGCTGATGTGGTGAGCCTGAACCCCGACAATCCCCAGAAAGAGGCGCTCCGGAAAAAGTTTCTGGATGAGCACACCCACAGAGAGGATGAGGTTCGCTTTTTCGTGCGGGGCCAGGCTCTGTTCTACCTGCACTTCGGCAACGAGGTGTTCGCGGTGCTGTGCCAGAAGAATGATCTGATCAGCGTGCCGGATGGCACACGGCACTGGTTCGATATGGGGCCGGAGCCGGAATTCACCTGCATCCGCCTGTTCACCAACCCCGAAGGATGGGCTGCCGATTTCACCGGCGAGGACATCGCCGCCCGGTTGCCGCACTACGAGGCGCTGGCAGGAGCGGCGGGGTGATCCGGGTCGTGCTTACGGACATCGAAGGCACCACCAGTTCCATTTCCTTTGTCCACGATGTCCTGTTTCCGTATGCCAGTGAGCATCTGCCGGGCTTCATTCGTGCCCGGTACCAGGATAATCCGGCGGTGGCAGGGCAACTGGATGCTGTAGCGGAAAAATCCGGTGTAGCGCGCGATGATGTTGATGGACTTATCGAGGTCCTGCAGGGCTGGATTCGAGAGGACCGCAAGGAAACCGCGCTCAAGGCGTTGCAGGGTATGGTCTGGGAGCAGGGGTACCAGCAGGGAGAGCTCAAGGCTCATATCTATGCCGACGCGGCCGAATACCTGCAGCGCTGGCACGATCGGGGCCTGCGCCTGTTCGTATATTCCTCCGGGTCGGTCAAGGCCCAGAAGCTGATTTTCGGCTTTACCACGGAGGGCGACTTCACGCCGTTCTTCTCCGGCTATTTCGATACCGGTATCGGGGGCAAGAAAGAGGCGGATTCCTACCGCAATATCCTGTCGGAGTTGGGCGTTGAGGCGGGCACGGTGTTGTTCCTGTCCGATGTTGAGGCCGAGCTTGAGGCAGCCGAACAGGCAGGCATGCAGACCGCCTGGCTTGTTCGCGAGGGAGATCTGCCGGAAACCGGACGTTTTGTGGCCCGTGATTTTGCGGAGGTCGATACCCTGCTGCAAAAGCGGTAAGGCCACAGCTCTGTCACGCCACCGCAGGAGGACGGACCCGATGCCCGGAACCGGATTTTTCAGAATTGTCACTCCGGTCCTTGCGTTGCTTCTTGCAGGTTGCAATCCCTTCTCAGATGCCCGCCCCATGATGGATGAATACGTGGAGCGGGTCGCCCGCGTCCTGGAAACCGACCCTCAACTCTCTGACATCGGTTCTGCCAGCCAGCTTCCCCGTCGCCGGGATCGTGTGCTGACCATGCCGGAACTGGACATGGGGGTGCTGGATTTTCTCTCCCTGTATGGTTGTGAGCTGCAGTACGTTGTGGGTGAGAAAAACTCGGTGATGGGGCGGGTGATGCAACCCCTGAACCGCCTGCGTTATGAAATCCGGTTTATCGAGGCGGCCAGGGACTGTCTTCCCGGGATCGAGGATGAGGACTTCTCGGAGGAGCTTGGCGAGGCCATCAAGAGCAAGCTCGAATCCCTGCCCATTGCCATCTGGAACGCCACCTGGGGTGTGGAAGAGGTCGAAAAGCTGTTTACCCTGGCCAAGGGCTATTATCCGGTCGCGGCGGACGGCAATCCCGTCTCCGATCTGGCCCTTGATATCGACAGCCTGAACGCAGCGGTTGCCAGGTTGCGCGCAGAGGACCTGGCCGTTTCCCTGGATTTTGCCGGCGATGTTCATCAGCGCTGGCAGGCCGAGTACCGGGTCGGCCAACTGATCAACAGCGCGCTCCTGCTGACAGCGCGATTGCAGGATGGTACCGAATTACTGAAGCAGCGAATTGAAGGACGGCCCCTGTGCCTCAACGGCCAGTCCAATAATCAGTCGGATATCGTGCAGAATACGTTTTTCAGCGTGTACATCGAAAAGATCCAGCCGTACATGAGTGCGGTCAGGCAGGGGCGGACTGAGCTTATTGAGCCGTTTGAGCGGCTGGCCGAGCTTCAGGCGGATATCATGCCGGACAGCTTCGCTGGCTGGTATGAGCGGCATCTTTCGCAGGATGCCGAGACCAGTCTCTGGCGGAAACTCGACGTGGCCATGATGGACCACACCGGAGCCTGGCAGGATTTACTCGGCCAATGTGGCTTGCGTCCCGGCACCTGATCCGTTTCAGCGCTGGCTTTCCGGCGTTACCCTCAGGATTTCCTCGACCGTGGTCTGGCCCGCGGCCACCTTCTGGGCACCACTCAGGCGCAGGGACTTCATGCCTTCCTTGTAGGCGTCCAGCCTGAGCGGTTCCAGCTCGCAATGATCGGTGATCTGCCGGAGCAACGGGCCCGAAAGGGTCATGATCTCATAAACCCCGGCGCGGCCCAGGTAACCGGTGTTCCGGCATTCCAGGCAGCCTACGGGCTGATAGAACTGCTTCGGAACTGGTGCCTTCCAGGGCCGGGTCAGTGTCTGCCAGGCCTGTTCATCGGCGGGGCCGGGCGACTTGCAGTGGGGGCACAGGGTTCGGGCAAGGCGTTGCGCCATCACGCCCAGCACCGTGGCCCGGATCAGATACGGCGGAATGCCCAGTTCCATCATCCGGGTAATAGCACTGGGGGCGTCGTTGGTGTGCAGGGTGGAAAGCACCAGATGGCCGGTGAGTGCAGCCTGCACCGCCATTTCAGCGGTTTGCAGATCACGGATCTCGCCGATCATGATGATATCCGGGTCCTGCCGAAGCAGTGCCCGAACACCGGCCGCGAAGGTCAGGTCTATGGTGGTCTGAACCTGCATCTGGTTGAACGCCGGTTCCACCATTTCGATGGGGTCTTCGATGGTGCAGACATTGAGCTCGGGCAAGGCGATCTGTTTCAGGGTTGAATACAGGGTTGTGGTCTTGCCGGAACCGGTTGGCCCGGTCACCAGAACAATGCCGTGGGGCCGGGAGGTAATTTCCTGCCAGCGCTGGCGGTCTTCCTTGCTGAATCCCAGTTGCTCATAGGATTTCAGCAGTACATCCGGATCAAAGATCCGCATGACCATCTTCTCGCCGAACGCGGTCGGCATGGTAGCCAGGCGAAGCTCGACCTCGCTGTTATCCGGTTTGCGGGTCTTGATCCGTCCGTCCTGGGGCCGGCGTTTCTCCGCCACATTCAGGCGCCCAAGAATCTTCAGGCGGCTGGTGACCGCTACTCCGACGTGTTCCGGGAATTCATAAACGTTATGAAGCACGCCGTCGATCCGGAACCGAACCTGAGTGACGGACCTCCGGGGCTCAATGTGAATGTCCGAAGCGCGCTGGTCGAAGGCGTATTGCAGCAGCCAGTCAACAATCTTGACCACATGCTGGTCGTTGGCATCCGGGTGTTCGCTGGCGCCCAGATCCAGAAGCTGTTCGAAGTTCTGGTTACCGGCAACACCAGTGGCCTTGCCACCACTGGCTTTGCTGACGGAACTGGCAAGCTGATAGAACTCAACGGTGTAACGGCGGATATCTACGGGATTGGCAACCACGCGCCGGATGTCCTTGCGAACGGCTTGCTGCAGGTTCTGCACCCAGTCGCTCTTGAAGGGTTCTGCGCTGGCGATCAGCACTTCCTCCCGGCCAATCTCCACCGCCAGGATGCCGTGGCGCTGGGCAAAGGCGTAGGACATCACCCGGGCAATCGCCGGGGTATCAATCTTCAGCGGATCGATGTGGTAATAGGGCTGCCCGGCCCAGTCGGCCAGCCACTGGGTAAGCCGGTCCAGATCCAGGGTGCGACCGCTTGTTTCGCTGGTCAGGGAGGCAATAGCCACCAGTTCAAGCGGATGGCGCCTGGCGGCCTGCCCGCTGCCGGTTGTCGCGCCAAGGTTTGCCGATAATACGCGCTCGGCGTCTTCCTGGCTGACTTCGCCACTGCTCACCAGAGCGGTACAGACATCTCGCAGGGTCAGGGTGCTTCGGGGCGGCGCGGGTGGCCGCTGCACGGTTTCGGAGGTGTCTGTTTCAGCCATAAGCGGTCAGATCCAGGTATCGATAAGTGTGTTTCAGTTCGTCACCGGCCGGTTCACTTTAAGGTGAATCATGGCAACAGTGAACAGCAGGAAGGTCAGTATCGTCAGAATGACCGGTCCGGGGGCGCCTTCGCTGAGCCAGGCCGAAACGACCGCCTGGGTGAAATAGAAGATCACCACGAACGCCATCCAGATATAGCCCCGGTTGTTGGCCCGGACTACCGGTACGGCGAAGGCCAGCAGCGGAATCAGCTTCACCGACAGCATCAGTGGAATCGACACGCCCTCCACCGGCGCCGGATAGAAGGTGGTGATCAATAGTGTGGCCAGCACGCCGATGTAAAGGGCAATGGTTGCCCGGGCAGTGTAACGGGCCTTGGGGTTGTTCAGCATAGTATGATTCCGGCATAGAAAAGTGGTTGAGAAGTTACGTTCCGGGCCAAAGCCTGTATCAGTCCGCGGTCTGGCTCAGAGAATGGAAAGTACGTTTTCCGGTGGCCTGCCAAGGGCCGCTTTGCCGTTTGCGAGCACAATTGGTCGCTCGATCAATTTTGGAGTGGCAGCCATGGCGGCGATTAATTGTTCACGGCTAAGGTCGGGATTATCGAGGCCCTGCTCCTTATACTCTTTTTCCCTGGTGCGCATGAGATCACGGGGATCCAGATTCAGTGCAGCAAGAATATCCTCGAGCTGCTGCTCTGTCGGTGGCGTTTCAAGGTAGCGTATAATCTCCGGTTCAATACCCCGTTCGGTAAGCAGTTCAAGGGTTTGGCGGGATTTTGAGCAGCGAGGGTTGTGGAAAATCCGGGTTGGTTCTGTCATCTTCGTGCCTGGTTGTCTGAATGGATACCACGATTTCCGTGGCCGGTAGTCTAACAGGAGGTTTTCCAGTGCAGTACCCTGATTCGTTGCGTGTTCGCCCGCGGCTCGCCTCTGCCGGCTTTTTGCTGATGGTGATCGCACTGGCGGGCTGCCAGAAAACTGAACTGGAGCGGGCCGGCGGTACAAAACTGAACTGGGACACCTTGCGTGGCCAGTGGGTGCTGGTGAACTACTGGGCGGAATGGTGCAAGCCATGTCTGGAAGAAATTCCCGAGTTGAACGAGCTGGACAAGGCACCTGATATCACTGTTCTCGGCGTTAACTTTGATGGCACACGGGGCGAGGCGCTGGTGGAGCTGGGTGGTCGGATGGGTATCGATTTCACCATGCTTGCGGACGATCCGGGCCCCGGGTTTGGCTGGAAGTTACCCCTGGCTCTGCCGGCTACATTTATCGTTAACCCGGACGGCGATCTGGTTGAAACCCGCTTTGGCCCGCAGACTGAAGAAGACATCCGGGCGCTGATTGGCGGCTGAAGACCGTTGCCCTAACCGAATTTTACAGCAGGAATAACCTGACATTATGTCGCAGACTTTTGTACACCTCCGTGTCCATTCCGAGTACTCCATGGTGGATGGCCTGGTACGGGTTAAGCCGCTGATCAACCATGTTGCTGAGCTGGGCATGCCCGCGGTGGGGCTGACCGAACAGTCCAACATGTGCTCGCTGGTGCGTTTCTACAAGGCAGCCATGGGGGCGGGCGTAAAGCCCATTATCGGCGCCGATATCTGGCTTGAAAACCCGGATGAGCCCGATAATCCGTTCCGGGTGACACTGCTGGCCCGGGATAACGACGGCTACCTGAATCTGACCGAGATCATTTCCCTGGGTTACACCGAAGGCCAGCGCTTCGGAAAACCGATCATACAGCGCAAATGGCTTGAGGCCCGCCCGAAGGGCCTGATTGCGCTCTCCGGCAGCAAAATGGGGGATGTCGGTAAGGCGCTTCTGGCAGGCAAACCGGAACTGGCCAGTGAGCGCGCCCGTTACTGGATGGAGCTGTACCCGGAAAGCTATTACCTGGAATTGCAGCGCACCGGCCGCCCGGGGGACGAAGACTGCCTGCACCTGAGTGTCGAGCTGGCCCAGGCATTGGCCCTGCCGGTGGTGGCCACCAACGATGTCCACTTCCTGGATGCGGATGATTTCGAGGCCCACGAAGCCCGGGTGTGCATCGGCGAGAGCCGTACCCTGGATGACCCCCGTCGTGACCGTCGCTTCAGTGACCAGCAGTACCTGCGCAGCGCCGGGGAAATGATCGAGCTGTTCAGCGACATCCCGGAAGCGATCGAGAACACGGTGGAGATCGCCCGCCGCTGTTCGGTCAAGGTCCGCATGGGTGAATACTTCCTGCCGAACTACCCGATTCCGGACGGGATGACCATAGACGAATACTTCCGCAAGGTATCGGAAGAAGGCCTGGAAGAACGACTTGCCAAAACCCTGAGCAAAGACGACCCGGAATACGATGCCAAGCGCGAGGCCTACTACACACGCCTGAATTTCGAGCTGGACATCATCATCCAGATGGGATTCCCGGGCTACTTCCTGATCGTTATGGACTTTATCAAGTGGGCCAAGAACAACGGCGTGCCGGTCGGTCCGGGTCGGGGCTCCGGTGCCGGCTCCCTGGTCGCCTATGCCCAGCTGATCACCGACCTGGACCCCCTGGAATACGACCTGCTGTTCGAGCGGTTCCTGAACCCGGAGCGGGTTTCCATGCCCGATTTCGACGTCGATTTCTGTATGGAAGGGCGGGACCGGGTGATTGCCTATGTGGCCGAGAAATACGGCCGGGAGGCGGTCTCCCAGATCATCACCTTCGGTACCATGGCAGCCAAAGCGGTGGTGCGTGACGTTGCCCGGGTGCAGGGCAAATCCTACGGCCTGGCAGACAAACTCTCCAAGATGATTCCCTTTGAGCCGGGAATGACCCTCGAGAAGGCCCTGATTCAGGAGCCCCAGCTCAAGGACTTTTTGGATCAGGACGAAGAGGCCCAGGAAATCTGGGAAATGGCCCTGAAGCTGGAAGGGGTCTGCCGCAACGCCGGCAAGCACGCTGGCGGTGTGGTTATTGCCCCCACCAAGATCACCGATTTCTCGCCCCTGTACTGCGACGACGAGGGCGGCAGCCTGGTCACCCAGTTCGATAAAGGCGATGTTGAAGACGCCGGCCTCGTAAAGTTCGACTTCCTCGGGCTGCGGACGCTGACGATCATCGACTGGGCTCTGAAGATGATCAATCCTCGCCGGGAAAAGCGGGGATTGCCGGCACTGGATATCAACGAGATTCCCCTGGCGGATGCGCCCTCGTTCGACATGCTGAAAAAAGCGGAAACCACGGCGGTGTTCCAACTGGAATCCCGGGGTATGAAAGACCTGATCCGGCGCCTCCAGCCGGATTCCCTGGAAGACATGATCGCCCTGGTGGCCCTGTTCCGCCCCGGGCCGCTGCAATCCGGCATGGTGGACGACTTTATCGACCGGAAGCATGGTCGGCAGCCCATGTCGTTCCCGCACCCGGATTATCAGTACGAGGGTCTGAAACCTGTCCTGGAGCCTACCTACGGGGTCATCCTGTACCAGGAGCAGGTCATGCAGATCGCCCAGGTGATGGCGGGCTACACGCTTGGTAACGCTGACATGCTGCGCCGGGCCATGGGCAAGAAAAAGCCCGAGGAAATGGCGAAACAGAAGCAGTTTTTTCTGGACGGTTGTGAAAAGAATGGCATCAACAAGACCCTGGCAGAAAACATTTTCGACCTGGTGGAAAAGTTTGCCGGTTACGGTTTCAACAAATCGCACTCGGCCGCCTATGCCCTGGTGTCCTACCAGACCCTGTGGCTGAAGGCCCATTACCCGGCGGAGTTCATGGCCGCAGTGCTTACCGCGGATATGCAGAATACCGACAAGGTGGTCACCCTGGTCGAAGAATGCCGGACTATGAAGCTGGATCTGCTGGTGCCGGATGTCAGTCGCTCTGAATATACCTTCACGGTTAACGATGAGGGCCAGATCGTCTATGGTCTCGGCGCCATCAAGGGGTTGGGTGAGGGGCCGATCCAGAGCATTGTGGAAGGGCGCGGAGAAGGCGGGCCGTACCAGGATATTTTTGATTTCTGCCGGCGGGTCGACCTGAAAAAAGTCAACAAGCGGGCCATGGAGGCCCTGATCCGCTCCGGTGCCATGGACAAACTCGGTGCTGGCCGGGCCCAGTTGATGGCGAGCATCGAAAAGGCCGTGCAACAGGCCGACCAGCAATCCCGCAACGAATCTGTCGGCATGATGGACATGTTCGGCGAAATGCTGGAGGCCGGTGACGGCGGCGATCCGTACGAAGATGTCGCCGGGATTCGAGAGTGGCCTGAAAAGCAGAGGCTCAAGGGGGAGAAGGATACCCTGGGGCTTTACCTGACCGGCCATCCGTTCGATGAATATGAGAAAGAGGTACGGCGGTTCGTGCGGTCATCCATTGCCGACCTGAAACCCAACAAATCGCCCCAGCGGGTTGCCGGGCTCGTGGTGGCACAGCGCACCATGAAAACCCGCACCGGGTCCACCATGTGTTTTATAACACTGGATGACCGGAGTGCCCGGATTGAGGCGACCCTGTTCTCGGAAGCGTTTTTCGAGAATCGGGAGCTGCTGCAATCCGATCAGGTGATTGTGGTGGAGGGGCAGGTGAGCCACGATGACTACTCCGGTCAGATGAAGATGCGGGTGAGTTCGGTGATGGATGTCGCCACAGCGCGCCAGCAGTTCAGTCGCGGACTGAAGCTGAATCTCCATGCCGATCAGCTGCGGAATGGTCTGCTTGAAAAACTGGACAGCACCTTGCGGCCCTTCCGCTGCGAAGGCAGCCCGGTGTGGATTGAGTACAGCAGTCCTGAGGCTTCAACCCGGATCGAGCTGGGTGAGTCCTGGCGGGTCCAGCCCGACGATAACCTGTTGCTGGAGCTCCGGTATCTCGTAGGCGACCAGTCGGTAGAACTGGTCTATGATTAAGTAAGCCCGAAAATTAAAACTTTGTCAGATTGCGGACTCATACCAAGGTCCGCTTTAGCCCTTGGCCGGGCGCTGCTATCTTTGTTTCAAATTCTGGTTTGGCGGAGCGTTGTCCCGCCTGGCAAAAAATGATGGAACATCATGAACCCTAATTATCTGGATTTCGAACAGCCAATTGCCGACCTGGAAGCCAAGATTGAAGAGCTTCGTATGGTCGGCAACGACACCGACATCAACATCTCCGACGAAATTACCCGGCTGAAGAAAAAGAGCGTCAGCCTGACGGAGAGTATTTTCTCCGACCTTCAGCCCTGGGATGTTTCCCGTCTTGCCCGGCATCCGCGCAGGCCCTATACCCTCGATTACATCGAATCGATTTTCGAGGATTTCGACGAACTGCACGGTGACCGCCGCTATGCCGACGATCTTGCCATTGTGGGCGGTACTGCCCGGCTGGATGACAAGCCGGTGATGGTCATCGGTCACCAGAAGGGCCGGGAAGTGCGTGACAAGGTCAAGCGCAACTTCGGCATGCCACGTCCAGAGGGGTATCGCAAGGCCCTGCGCCTGATGGAAATGGCCGAGCGGTTCAGGATGCCGATCCTGACCTTTATCGATACGCCGGGTGCCTACCCGGGCATCGGTGCCGAGGAGCGGGGCCAGAGTGAGGCCATCGCTTTCAATCTGGCGGTGATGTCGCGGCTGAAAACACCCATTATTTCCACGGTGATTGGTGAAGGTGGTTCTGGTGGCGCACTGGCCATCGGTGTCTGCGACCAGCTGAACATGCTTCAGTATTCCACCTACGCGGTTATTTCCCCGGAAGGCTGCGCCTCTATACTCTGGAAGAGCGCCGAATATGCCGCTCAGGCGGCAGAGGCGATGGGGGTTACCGCAGACCGGCTGAAAGAGCTCGGGTTGGCGGATAATGTTATCCGGGAGCCTTTGGGGGGTGCGCATCGCAACCCCGAGAAAATGGCGGAATCTCTCAAGGAAGTTCTCGCAAAAGGTGTCGCAGAACTCAGCCGCCTGCCCCTGGATGAGCTGGTAGCCCGCCGCTATGAGCGGCTGACCCGCTATGACACCGGGCGCTGAGCCCGGATCCGGATTCCGCTGGCCGGAGGCCTTGAGTGCCCCGGTCAGAGAACTCTCCGACTTTTCCCGCCTTTGGGTTGCCCTGAGTGGTGGCCTGGATTCGACCCTGTTGCTGCATCTTGCCGTCCATTGCCATGGCCCTGCAGGAACCGTTAACGCTGTCCATATCAATCACCAGTTGCAGCCGAACGCGTCGGAAACCGAGGCGTTCTGTCGGGCGCTGTGCGCCGTCTTGGAAGTGCCGCTGGTGGTTGAGCGGGTGTCGGTTGTTTCCGGTGATGATCGCGGAGGTTCCGGTGGCATTGAGGAAGCGGCTCGCACGGCCCGGTATGGGGTGCTTGAGGAGCTCATGCGGCCAGGGGACATTCTGTTGATGGCCCATCATGGTGACGATCAGGCTGAAACCGTTTTGTTCAGGATGCTCAGGGGAAGTGGTGTGGCGGGGCTGGCGGGTATGCCGGCCAGTCGCGCCTTGGGCGCCGGGCGTCTGGTTCGGCCATTGCTACACCTGGAGCGGTCAGAGCTTGAGCACTGGGCACAGGCGGCCGGACTATCCTGGATCAACGATCCCAGCAATACCAACGAGCGTTTCGACCGGAATTTTCTCCGGCACAGGGTGCTGCCGCTCGTGCGGTCCCGCTGGCCGGGGCTGAACCGCAGGCTTTGCCACACCGCCGACGCCTGCGCCGAGAGCGAAACCCTGAACCGGAAACTTGCCGCGTTGCAGTGGAAGTCTCTCGGTGGTGAGTGGGACCGCTTGCCGACAACCGGCCTGAAGGCACTCTCGCTGGCAGAGCAGAAGAACCTGATTCGCTGGTGGGTCCGGGAGCGCGGGTTTCAGCCGCCCTCGGTCGCAGACTGGCAGCAGAGCCTGCATGATCTGCTTTTTGCAGGCGAGGACCGGGAGCCGGAATTGAGGGCTGAAGGCTTCAGCCTTCGACGGTTTCAGGGTGGTTTGTATCTGGTTCCAGAGAAAGCGCCATTGCCGGAAACGCCGGTGGCCCTCGAACCCGGTCCGGCCCGGCGTTGGGGCGAATGGTCCCTGAAGCTGGAGCCGGTCTCTACCCCGGAAAGCCTGCCACCGCCAATACGGATATTTACGAGGCAGGGCGGGGAGCGCGTTCGTTTTCACCCTGATGGCCGGTCCAGATCGCTCAAGAAATGGCTTCAGGAGCTTAGGGTGCCACCCTGGGAGAGACCCCGCCTGCCGCTGGTTTTTGCAGGCTCCGAGGGCGTTGGGGAACTCATCGCCATTGGCGATTTGTGGTGCTCTGAACAATACTCGGGAGGCGCCCATGCCGCCGCTTGGCGGCTGGTTGTTGAACGGGAATGTGATTGAGTCAGTGGGGCCTTTCTGGTAGTCTGGCGTCCCATCTTGAGATGACAATCTCCCTCCTTCACCGAACCAGACAATCATGGAATCTGCATGACGCGTTATATTTTCGTCACCGGCGGTGTCGTGTCCTCCCTGGGGAAAGGTATCGCATCAGCTTCTCTGGCTGCGATCCTCGAGGCACGCGGCCTGAAAGTCACTATTCTCAAGCTGGACCCGTACATCAACGTGGACCCCGGCACCATGAGCCCGTTCCAGCACGGTGAGGTTTTTGTCACCGAGGATGGCGCGGAAACAGACCTCGACCTGGGCCACTACGAGCGCTTCATCCGTACTCCGATGAGTCGTCGTAACAACTTTACTACCGGCCGTGTCTACGAAGAAGTTATTCGTAAGGAACGCCGCGGTGATTATCTCGGCGGTACCGTTCAGGTGATTCCTCACATCACTGATGAGATCAAGCGTCGTGTTGTGGAAGGCGCGGCCGGTGCCGATGTCGCCTTGATCGAAATCGGTGGCACCGTGGGTGACATCGAATCCCTGCCGTTCCTTGAAGCCTGCCGTCAGTTGAAGGTGGAAGTCGGGCCCCAGCGCGCGATCTTCATGCACCTGACCCTGGTGCCTTACATCGCCACCGCAGGCGAGATCAAGACCAAGCCGACCCAGCACTCCGTCAAGGAAATGCGCTCTATCGGTCTGCAGCCGGACATTCTGCTGTGTCGTTCCGAGCATGAGGTAGATGCAAGCTCCCGCCGCAAGATCGCCCTGTTCACCAACGTTGAAGAGCGGGCCGTTATTCCTCTCCAGGATGCCAGGTCCATCTATGCCATTCCGCGCATGCTTTATGAGCATGGCCTGGATCAACTGGTTATCGAGCGCTTCGGTCTGGACGCCCGGCCTGCGGATCTGAGCGAGTGGGACAACGTTGTTGAATCGTTGATGAACCCGGAGCAGGAAGTGACCATTGCCATGGTTGGCAAATACATGGAGCTTCTGGACGCCTACAAGTCCCTGATCGAATCCCTGCTGCACGCGGGCATCAAGACCCGCACCAAGGTCAATATCAACTACATCGATTCCGAGGATATTGAGCGTGACGGCACCGGGGCCCTGGCCAGTGCCGACGCCATTCTGGTGCCCGGTGGTTTCGGTGAACGCGGTGTGGAAGGCAAGATCCGCACGGTTCAGTACGCCCGCGAGAACAAGGTTCCGTATCTGGGCATCTGTCTGGGTATGCAGGTAGCGGTTATTGAATACGCCCGTAATGTGGCCGGCCTGAAGGACGCCCACAGTACCGAGTTCCGCGAGCACACCCCCGAACCGGTGGTCGGCCTGATTACCGAATGGCTGGACGCCACCGGTGAGCGTGAGGAGCGGACTGAAGAATCGGACCTTGGCGGCACCATGCGGCTGGGGGCCCAGGACTGTGTGCTGAGCGATAATTCAACCATTGCCAGTTGTTATGGCAAGAAAACGATCCGCGAGCGCCACCGTCATCGTTATGAGGTGAACAACCATTTCCTGGCGAGGCTGGAAGAAGCTGGCCTGAAAATCGCGGGTCGCTCAACCGATGGCCGGTTGGTGGAAGTGGTCGAGGCGCCGGATCATCCCTGGTTTGTGGCCTGTCAGTTCCACCCGGAATTCACCTCCACGCCCCGCGACGGCCACCCGCTGTTCAAGGGTTTTGTTGAGGCAGCGCTGGCCAACAAGAAAGGATCCTGAGTATGGCGCAGAGTACCGTAAACGTTTCCGGAATCGAGGTCGCCAACGACAGGCCGTTTGTACTGTTCGGCGGCATGAATGTCCTCGAGTCGCCGGAACTGGCCATGGAAGTGGCGCAGGCTTATGTTGAGGCCACCGGCAAGCTCGGTATTCCGTACGTGTTCAAGGCGTCTTTTGACAAGGCCAACCGGTCGTCTGTGAACTCCTTCCGGGGCCCCGGCCTTGAGAAGGGGCTGCAGATACTGGCGGACATTAAGAGCAAATTCGGTGTTCCCATCATCTCTGACGTCCACGAGCCGGCACAGGCGGCTCCGGCTGCTGAAGTCTGTGACATTATCCAATTGCCGGCGTTCCTGAGTCGCCAGACTGACCTTGTGGTCGCGATGGCCAGAACCGGCGCGGTGATTAACATCAAGAAGGCTCAGTTCCTGGCGCCTCAGGAAATGAAGCACATCATCACCAAGTGCGAGGAAGCCGGCAACGACAAGGTGATCCTGTGTGAGCGGGGCAGCAGCTTCGGTTACAACAATCTGGTCGTCGATATGCTCGGCTTCGGTATTATGAAATCGATGAACGTGCCGGTGATGTTCGACGTGACTCATTCGCTGCAAATGCCAGGTGGACGATCCGATTCTGCCGGTGGCCGCAGGGCACAGGTCACCGATCTCGCGCTGGCGGGCATGTCTCAGGGTTTGGCTGGTTTGTTCCTGGAGGCCCACCCGGACCCGGATCAGGCCAAGTGCGATGGTCCCTGCGCCCTTCGCCTCAGCCAGTTGGAGCCTTTCCTGCAGCGGGTGAAAGCAGTAGATGATCTGGTAAAAAGTTTTAAACCTATCGACACCGCCTGACTGGCGGTGTTGGCGTTTATACGGACTATGGGAGTGAGCGGGAACGGCCCTGCGAAAATGTAGAGGGCCAAGGATGGCCCGAAACAAGCGCACATGGATGTGCTTGTAGCGGTTTTCGCAGGGCCGTTCCGCTCGCTCTGACTCCCAAATTTGAACACGAACTTGGAGACAGAGAAGAATGACCAAGATTGCCAACATCAAAGGCCGTGAGGTTCTGGATTCCCGCGGTAACCCCACTGTCGAAGCAGACGTTATCCTCGAAGACGGCACTGTGGGCACTGCCTGCGCGCCGTCCGGTGCCTCCACCGGTTCCCGGGAAGCGCTGGAGCTGCGTGATGGCGATAAATCCCGTTACCTTGGCAAGGGTGTCCTGAAGGCGGTTGAGGCTGTAAACACCAAAATTCGTGATGCCCTTATCGGCAAAGATGCGGCCGATCAGCGTGCTCTGGACAACATCATGCTGGAGCTGGATGGCACCGAGAACAAGGCCAACCTGGGCGCCAACGCAATTCTGGCGGTTTCCCTGGCGGCTGCCAAAGCGGCGGCGATCTCTCTGGGCAAGCCGTTGTACGCGCACATTGCCGACATCAACGGTACGTCTGGCAAGTTTTCCATGCCGGTGCCGATGATGAACATCCTGAACGGTGGTGAGCACGCGGATAACAACGTTGATATCCAGGAGTTCATGGTGCAGCCGGTGTCTGCCAAAAGCTTCTCCGAGGCCCTGCGTGTTGGTGCGGAAATTTTTCACAGCCTGAAGAAAGTACTCAAGGCCCAGGGCCTGAACACTGCAGTTGGTGACGAGGGCGGTTTTGCCCCGAACCTGCCCTCCAACGAAGCGGCGCTGGCGGTGATTCAGGAAGCGGTTGAGAAGGCCGGTTACAAGCTGGGAACCGATGTGACTCTGGCTCTGGACTGTGCGTCTTCCGAATTCTACAAGGGCGGCCAGTATCAGCTTTCCGGTGAAGGCAAGAGCTTCGATTCCGAGGGCTTTGCCGATTACCTCGCCGGTCTGTGTGAGCGTTACCCGATCGTGTCTATTGAAGACGGCATGGACGAGAGCGACTGGGACGGCTGGAAGGTTCTGACTGACAAGCTGGGTAGCAAGGTTCAGCTGGTCGGTGACGATCTGTTCGTAACGAACACCAAGATCCTGAAGCAGGGTATCGACAGGGGAGTTGGCAACTCCATCCTGATCAAGTTCAACCAGATCGGCAGTCTGAGCGAAACCCTGGATGCCATCAAAATGGCCCAGGATGCCGGCTTTACGGCAGTGATCTCGCACCGCTCCGGTGAAACCGAGGACACCACCATTGCCGATCTGGCTGTGGCGACCTGTGCAGGCCAGATCAAGACCGGCTCCCTGTGTCGTTCGGATCGGGTTGCCAAGTACAACCAGCTGCTGCGCATTGAAGAAGCCCTGGACGGCAAGGCGCCGTATCGCGGTCTGAGCGAGATCAAGGGGCAGGGCTGATCGACGGATTTGACCGGTTCTGGCAAAGTGTCAGGCCGGTCGTCAGCAGAAAACTGTTAAGGCCATCGTGTTCCGGGCGAAAGTTTGGATGCGATGGCCTTTTTGTACAGGCAGTTAGAAGAATTTGTTGCTAATCTACTCTAAGGTCTATACTCAACGTCCGGCGTTGTTATTCTGACTGATTAATTTTTGAACGGTATCGGCAATGAAGTTGCTCTGGACCCTAATGGTGGTTGCGATTCTCCTGCTCCAGGTGCGCCTGTGGGTCGGGGAAGGCAGCTTTGCGCAGGTGTGGGCACTCGAGCAGTCCATTGCTGAGCAACGTAAAGAAAATGCCGAACTGGCTACCCGCAATGAACGTCTCTATGCCGAGGTCAGGAATTTGCGCAACGAGCAGGGCGCCGTCGAAGAACGGGCCAGGATGAACCTTGGCCTGATCAGGGAAGACGAGACCTTTTTCCTCGTTGTCGAAAACTGATTGTCTATGACCGCTCCGAGACTTTGGCTGATTGTTCCTGCCGCAGGCATTGGCCAGCGTATGCAGGCCGGGCAACCGAAACAGTATCTTCGGATCGATCAACGTTTCATTCTCGATATCACCCTGTCCCGACTGATGGATTCCGCGCCTTTTTCCGGCTGCATGGTGCCACTGCATCCCGCCGATCACTGGTGGCCGGATACAGAGGCCAGCCGCGATAGTCGTATCCAGACCTGTACTGGCGGCTCTGAGCGCGCCTGTTCGGTTTTGTCGGCACTGCATGCTATGGCGGAGCAGGTAGCGGATGATGACTGGATTCTGGTTCACGACGCCGCCAGGCCATGCCTTCACACCCGGGATCTGTCCAATCTCATTGAGCGGCTCTACGACCATCCTGTTGGTGGCCTCCTCGCTTCGCCGGTGGCAGATACTCTCAAGAGAGCCGATACCGGCGAGCTCCACGAAGTCGCCGAGACCGTCGACCGTTCGGACCTGTGGCGGGCCCTTACGCCCCAAATGTTCCGCTACCGGTTGCTGGTTGATTCCCTGGAGGCCGCTCTCAGGGAGGAACTTCCGGTCACCGATGAGTCCTCTGCCATTGAGTTTTCCGGTAACATGCCGGTTCTGGTTGAGGGGCGGCCTGACAACCTTAAAATAACGGTACCTGCGGATCTGGCACTCGCAGGTTTTATCCTGAGCCGGTTCTGATTTCCCGAGTTTTCCGGAGCACATTATGCGTATTGGTCAGGGCTTCGATGTCCATGCCTTCTGTGAAGGCGACTCTGTCATTATCGGCGGTGTAAACATTCCGCATTCCCGGGGGCTGAAGGCCCACTCCGATGGCGACGTACTCTTGCATGCACTGGCTGATGCACTTCTGGGTGCCATGGCAGTTGGCGATATCGGCCATTTTTTTCCGGACACCAGTGACGAGTGGGCGGGGGCAGACAGTCGTGATCTGCTGCGCCGGGTAATGGCGCGTGTGCGTGATGAAGGGTTCAGTGTGATCAATGTTGATACCACGGTAATTGCCCAGGCCCCGAAAATGGCGCCTCATATCGATGCTATCCGTCTGAACATTGCGGAGGATCTGGGGGTTCCCGCCAGCCGTGTCAGCGTCAAGGCAACAACAACGGAAAAGCTTGGTTTCACCGGCCGTGGTGAGGGTATTGCCTGTCAGGCCATTTGCCTGCTTGAAGCGGTGGATTCGTGAGCCACTGGAGGCTTGACTGGCCAACCTCTGGTGGCGTGCGTTTGGCGCATGCCCAGCTCAAGGTGTCACCCGCGGATTTCTTCGTGGACGAGGTTCTGGACCTGGCTGGAGAGCTGACCGCTCCGGAGCCAACGGAGGTCAGGGGTCGCGGGGAGCACCTCTGCTTGAGGCTGGAGAAAGTCGGCGACAATACCGAGTTTGTCGCCCGTGAACTGGCGCACCTGACTCACTGCCGCAGCTTTGACGTGGGTTTTTGTGGTCTGAAGGATCGTCATGCGGTAACCCGTCAGTGGTTCAGCCTCTATCGTCCGGGCCGTGAGGCTGAGGACGCGGACCTGCTTCAAGAGGTTTCCTCCCGCTGGTCGGTGGTATCTTCCTTCCGGGATGCGCGGAAGTTGCGTCGCGGTGACCACCGGGGTAACCGTTTCGTGATTACCCTGAGGAATGTTTCCGGGGATCGGCAGGCGATAGAAAACGCCCTTCAGCGGCTGGCTACTGTCGGCGCTCCGAACTATTTCGGTCCCCAGCGGTTTGGAAGAGATGGCGCCAATCTGGACCGGGCTCTCCATACCGATCCGTCAGTGTTGAACCGGCGTAGCCGATCGGGTGGAAAAGGTCGCGGAGGTAAAAAGCGCGCTGGAAGCGAGGGCGCTAAAAACGTATTGTATTTTTCGGCGGCGCGCTCCTGGCTGTTCAATGAGGTGCTTGCCGCCCGCGTCCAGGATGGCAGCTGGGCTGAGGCTTCGGCAACCGGCCCGCTGTGGGGCGACGGCGGCACCACGGCCACGGGGCCGCTGGAGGCGCTGGAACGAGGTATTGTGTCGCAGACACCCGGGCTGGCGGATCTGTTCTCGGTCACCCGTATGAAACCCGAGCGCAGGCCCCTGGCGGCAAGGCCGGAAGATCTTGTCTGGCACTGGCAGGGTGACGACTGTCTGGAGTTGGCGTTTTTACTTTCTCCGGGGCAGTACGCCACGACGATTTTGAATGATATTTTCGAGCTTGAGGACATGAGCCTCGGCCGACATAACGAACAACAAGGCTAGCGGAGAACACTGTGCGTATTCTGTTGTCGAATGATGACGGCGTTCATTCACTGGGGCTGATTGCTCTGTACGAGGGGCTGAAGGGGCTTGGTGAGCTTGAGGTAGTGGCGCCTGACCGCGATCACAGCGGTGCCAGTAACGCGTTGACCCTGAACCGCCCGCTGACCGTGGAAGAACATCCCAACGGCTTTCGTTCCGTGGATGGAACGCCGACAGACTGTGTACACCTGGCGGTAAACGGTCTGTTCCGGCAACCGTTTGACCGCGTGGTTTCAGGCATCAATACCCACGCCAACCTTGGCGATGACATTATCTACTCAGGCACCGTAGCTGCGGCCACCGAAGGGCGCCACCTCGGACTGCCTGCCATTGCCGTTTCGCTGGTTAACAACGGTTATTTTCATTACGAGACGGCGGCCCGGGTTGTCCGGATGCTCCTTGAGAGCGAACGCCCCCTGGTCCTTGGACCGCGCTCCATTCTCAATGTGAATGTCCCGGATGTGCCCTGGGAGCAACTGGCCGGTATTCGTGTTACCAGGCTTGGTCATCGTGAACGGGCAGAAGGTGCGGTTCCGATGACCTGTCCCCGGGGCAGGGAGCGGTACTGGATCGGTGCCGCCGGGGCGGGCGGTGATGCCGGCCCCGGAACGGATTTCCACGCCATTCGTGAAGGCTACGTGTCGGTGACGCCGGTTCACATTGACATGACCCGCCATGAGGCACTGGTTCCGCTCAGGGAATGGCTGGGTACGCTGGAGGGCAGTGGATGACGGCTCAGCTCGAAGGCATCGGGATGACCTCCCGCCGTACCCGGATGCGGCTGGTTCAGCGCCTGAGGGAAGCGGGCATTGAATCAGACAAGGTTCTTGAGATTATGGGAGAGGTGCCCCGGCACATTTTTCTGGATGAAGCCCTGTCCCATCGGGCTTACGAAGACACATCGCTGCCGATTGGCTACGGGCAGACCCTTTCCCAGCCTTACATCGTGGCCCGGATGACCGAGCTGATGCTGGCTCACCGTCCCTCAAATGTGCTGGAGCTGGGTACTGGATCCGGTTACCAGACCGCTGTGCTCTCGCGCCTGTTTGCTGAGATCTACAGCGTTGAACGTATCAAACCGCTTCAGGACCGGGCCCGGGAGCGTTTGCGGCAGTTGCACGCCAGAAACGTATTTTTCAAGCACGCCGATGGCGGCATGGGCTGGCCGGAGCGTGGCCCTTTCGACGGTATTATCGTGACGGCGGCACCTATTGAGGTTCCCGGTGAGCTGCTTAGCCAGTTGGCGGACGGGGGTGTTCTGATTGCACCGGTCGGTGAGGAACGTCAGGTGCTGGTGGAAGTGACTCGTCGCGGCGCCCGTTTTGACCACAAGGAGCTCGAACCTGTCCGGTTTGTGCCTCTGCTCGGAGGAGTTGTCCGATAGTTATGAACAGTCCCGTATCGAATAGTGCCAGTCCCGAATCCGCGCGTAGCCATCGTCCAGCGGCGGTCTTTCTTCGCGGTATCGCCATGGGGGCCGCCGATATTGTGCCGGGTGTGTCCGGCGGTACCATTGCATTCATTACCGGTGTCTACTTCCGGTTGCTGGAAGCCATTAATGCCGTGCCCGTTGCAGTTTTCCGGCACCTGTTCCGGGGCAATTTCAGGGCGTTCTGGCACGCCTGCGACGGCACCTTTCTGGTATGCCTGCTGGCGGGCATTCTCATCAGTATTGCGACGCTGGCTTCAGCGATCAGTTATGTATTGGTGGAATACCCCATCCTCATCTGGAGCTTTTTCTTTGGTCTGATCGTTGCCTCGGTGTGGCATGTGGGCCGCCAGGTGCGACACTACAAAGTGGCACTGTTGGCACCGCTGTTGGCCGGTATTGTGGTTGCCTGGTGGATTACCACCTTGTCTGCGGGACAGGTTTCACCGTCTGGTCTGGCGTTCTTCGGTGCCGGGGCGCTCGCCATCTGTGCCATGATTCTTCCCGGTATTTCCGGCAGCTTTATTCTGGTCATTATCGGTATGTATGCGCCGGTCCTGGCGGCCATCAAGTCATTGGATATGGGCGTTTTGCTGCTGTTTATGGCGGGCTGTGTGGTCGGCCTGTTATCGATAGCGCGTCTGATTACCTGGGCGTTTCATCACTTTCATGATCTGGTGCTGGCTTTGCTGACAGGATTCATGGTCGGCGCCCTTAATAAGGTCTGGCCCTGGAAAGAAATACTCAGCTGGCGCACCAACAGTGCCGGTGAACAGGTGCCCCTTAATGAGGTAAGCATCTGGCCCTGGACATTCGCCGAACAGGCCGGGCAGGACCCTCAGATAGCACTGGCAGTGTTGATGGCGTTGGCCGGGTTCTGTCTTGTTTTGCTGGTTGAGTGGGTCGGTTTTCGCAGCCGGAGCGTCGCTCAGGCCGGGTAGCGGGGCGGCAAAACTGTGCGAAAGTGTTACCTGACGCACAAAATAAGTGTTTCGGCAGGTAACAGGGGTGGCCGGGTAGTAACTTGGATCCCATCGGGAAATGTGCAATATATTAGCAAGTTACTATTAAAATTTTAGAATTTGCTTCTACAGGCTGGGTGGTTTATACGGATTTTTCATAACTGGGTTATTTTTATTTCTGTGAGATTTTTGCCTGGGTTACTCAATGCCGATCTTCCGGCGTCCCCGCGGTTCCCGCCCGGTGCCTGTGAATCCTCTCGCCCCCTGAAAAAGACGCAGTACCGGTCCTTCCCACTGATTTCCCTCATTGCACTGCTGTTTCTTTCCGGCTGTAACACCCCGGCACTGTACCAGGATGATCTATATAACCCTCCGGTATACTGGGGCCGGCACGTTGTCAAACCGGGCGAAACCCTCTACAGCATAGCTTGGCGGTACGGGCGGGATTATCGTGAGCTTGGCAATGCCAACGGCATGGGTCCTCCCTGGAACCTGAAAGCCGGTCAGGTGCTGCGCCTTGATCTTCGCGGAACTGTAACCTCTGGCAGTCAGACTGGTTCAGCAAGCAGGCCTGCGGCGTCTGCCTCCAACACCCAAAGCCGGGTTTTAACGCCGAGACAGACAGCGGCTACCGCGCCAAAACCCTCGGTCACGAGGGCGCCTCGCAAGGATGCGCCGCTGGGGTCCCAGACCCAGACCGTCGCCCGCATTGAGTGGCGCTGGCCGCATGTTGGCACCGTAATTGCTGGATACTCAACATCCGGAAAAGTCAATAAAGGTATTGATATCGCCGGGCAAGCCGGGGATGCTGTTAGAGCCGCAGCCACGGGAAATGTGGTTTACGCCGGCAACGGGTTGCTTGGATACGGCAACCTGATTATTGTGAATCACAACGAGCACTATTTGAGTGCTTACGCTCATAACCGGAAGATTCTGGTGCAGGAAGGGGAGGATGTGAAAGCCGGGCAGGTGATTGCAGAGCTCGGTAGCAGTGGTGCTGAACGACCCATATTGCATTTTGAGATCCGAAAAAATGGCAATCCGGTCGATCCAGTCCATTATCTGCCACCGCGCCAGTGAACCGAGCAGTCAGCAGGCTGCCTGATCGCACTCCCCGGCACTGACAAATAAACCGCGTTCGCAAAAAAACAAAAACGGTAAAGGCCGTAACAGGCCGACCAACAAAATGTCCTGAAGAAAAAACATGAAGACGAAAACGTCCGCAATAACAAGAAGTATCGGGCGAACATCCAGGATTATTGAGAGGCGGGGCAAGACAAATGTCAGCAGAGCAAGAAGACATCATCATGGATCGTGTGTCAGATATTGATGACTCAGAAGATCAGCTGTTAGCTGAAGAAAAAGTCGACAAGGACGTGACCGAAGAGGTTGCGGCGGTCGAAGAGGATTTTCCCACCAAGGGGCGTTATTTCACCAGCCAGAAACAGCTGGACGCCACTCAGCTTTATCTCAACGAAATCGGTTTTTCACCCCTCCTGACTCCTGAAGAAGAAGTCTATTTTGCCCGCCTGGCGCGCAAGGGAGAGGAGTCTGGCCGCAAGCGGATGATCGAAAGTAACCTGCGTCTGGTGGTCAAGATCGCCCGCCGTTACGTGAACCGGGGCCTCACCCTGCTTGACCTGATTGAAGAGGGTAACCTGGGCCTGATCCGGGCCGTTGAAAAATTTGATCCGGAGCGTGGGTTCCGCTTCTCCACCTATGCAACCTGGTGGATTCGCCAGACCATTGAACGGGCGATCATGAACCAGACCCGTACTATTCGGCTGCCGATTCACGTGGTAAAGGAGCTGAACCTCTACTTGCGGGCCGGGAGGGAGCTGACCCAGAAACTGGACCATGAGCCATCGGCGGAAGAGATTGCGAAGATGGTGGACAAGCCGGTTTCGGACGTGAAACGAATGCTGGGCCTCAACGAGCGTGTCGCGTCCATGGATACGCCCATCGGCAGCGGTGGCGAGAAGTCTCTGCTGGACACAGTGGCGGATGAGGGCGCGTCTGATCCTGCCGATCTCCTGCAGGACAACAACATGTGTTCCTGTCTGGAAAAATGGATTGATCAGCTTAGCGACAAGCAGCAGGAAGTGCTTTCCCGTCGCTTTGGCCTGCGAGGCTACCCGGTGAGCACCCTGGAAGAGGTCGGGCAGGAAATCGGGCTGACTCGCGAGCGTGTTCGCCAGATCCAGGTTGAGGCGCTTCGCCGGCTCCGGGAAATCCTTGAGAAGGAAGGCTTGTCAGGGAACCTGCTGTTCAAATAAGCCCTTTCTGGCAGTTCGACCGCAAAAAGCCAATCAGGATACTCCTGGTTGGCTTTTGTGTTTCAGGATCGCTGCAAATGAGAACCAGGTTGCGCCTTTCTGGCCGGCCTCATTGATAGAATGCCGGGACCGGGCGGGGATAAGGGTGTCGAAACCCGGTGCACGAATGAAACACGTCAATAATAACGATCGAAAAGGAAAGGACTATGAAGAAGGCTCTTATAATCAGCTTTACCTCCCTTATGATGGCGGTCGTGCTGTCCGCACCGGCCTCAGCACTGACCGTTGAAGGTGTTGATGTCCCGGATACATACTCCGCCATGGATACCGAACTGAAGCTGAACGGTGCAGGCACCCGTTCCAAGTGGTTCATGGATCTGTACGTCGGTGGTCTTTACGTGCCGGAAACCATCAACGACGGCGAAACCGTGATTAATGCGGATGAGCCCCAGGCCATTACTCTGCACATCATTTCCGGCATGATCACCAGTGAGCGGATGACAGAGGCCACGCTGGACGGTTTCAAGGCGTCAACCGACGGTGATATGTCCGCCATTCAGGAAGATGTTGACCAGTTTATGGCGGTGTTTCAGGAAGAAATTACCGAAGGTGATGTGTTTGATCTGGTCTACCTGCCCGGGAAGGGTGTGAAAGTTCTCAAGAACGGTGAGCACAAGGACACCTTAGGTGACCTGGCTTTCAAAAAAGCCCTGTTCGGAATCTGGCTGTCCGATAAGCCTGCCCAGAAGGATCTGAAGGAGAAGATGCTGGGCCAGCGTTAACAAGGAGACAGCTGCCAGTAAAAAGCCGGCGTGACGCCGGCTTTGCTGTTCCTGTTGCAAGGTATCGGGTCTGGCTTAAAGGTAATCCCGCTTATGTTTGAATTCGCAGAGATCTTCAATAGAACAGGCCCCGCATTTGGGTTTCCGGGCGGTACAGGTATAGCGGCCATGAAGGATCAGCCAATGGTGGGCGTCAAGCAGGAACTCTTTGGGGACCAGACGCAGCAGCCGTTTCTCCACTTCCAGAACGTTCTTTCCCGGCGCAATTCCAGTGCGGTTTGAAACCCGGAAGATATGGGTGTCCACGGCCATCGCCATGTGACCGAATGCCGTATTGAGAACCACATTCGCGGTTTTGCGTCCTACGCCGGGAAGCGCTTCCAGGTCTTCCCGGTTTTCCGGTACCCGGCCATCGTGTTTCTCAATAAGAATACGGCAGGTCTTGATAACGTTTTCGGCCTTACTGTTAAACAGGCCAATGGTTTTAATGTATTCCCTGAGGCCATCAACACCCAGAGCCAGTATGGCTTCCGGCGTGTTGGCCACCGGAAACAGCTTACCGGTAGCCTTGTTCACGCCCACGTCCGTTGCCTGAGCCGACAGGATTACCGCAATCAACAGCTCGAACGGGCTCGAGTAGTTCAACTCCGTGGTCGGATGGGGGTTGGCGTCCCGCAGCCGGGTAAAGATCTCAACACGTTTGAGTTTGTTCATCAGCGCTCAGTCAGTTGCTAACCGGGGGTCAGGAGATGTTCCCGGTAATCCGGACCCGTTTGCTTCCAGCCTCTATCGGAGCCGGTTCGCTGGCCTTTCGGCGTTCTTTCAGGTGGTTATCGATGCTGTTTTTCAGGGCAATCAGTAGGCCGAGGCCCACAAAGGCACCGGGTGGCAGGATCATAAACAGCATGCCTGGGTAATTTTCGAACGGTCGGACGACCCAGTCGGCGGCCGCGGGGCCGAGCAGCAGGTTCATGTCAACAAACAGGCTTCCCTGACCGGTGAGCTCCCGAATGCCGCCGAGCACAGCCAGTACTGCGAGAAAACCGAGCCCCATCATGGCTCCGTCCAGAAGGGCCGGGCCAGGTGCGTTTTTGGAGGCAAAGGCATCGGCCCGGCCAAGGATAGCGCAATTGGTCACGATGAGCGGAATGAAGATGCCCAGAATCTGATAGAGCTCGTAGGTAAATGCCTGCATCAGCAATTCGGCGCAGGTCACGAAGGAAGCGATGATCATGACAAAAGCTGGCAGGCGCACGGATTCACTGACAAAGTTGCGAATCAGTGACACGGCAAGGTTGGAACCCATAAGCACCATCAGGGTTGCCACGCCAAGACCAATGGCATTCACAACGGTGCTGGTAACGGCCAGCAAGGGACACAGCCCGAGAACCTGCACCAGTGCCGGGTTATTGTCCCAGAGACCGTCGCGGATGATTTCGCTGGAAGATTTGGTCGCCATGATCAGGAATGCTCCGTGTTGGATGATTCGCCAGCAATCGCTTCCGGTTTGAGGGCTTCGTTCCTCTGAGACGGCGCTTCGTTGAGACGCTCCCGGATTACCCGGCGATTCTCTCGAAAATAGATCAGCGCTTTCTGAACAGCCTTTACCACGGCCCTCGGAGTGATCGTGGCGCCGGTAAACTGATCAAATTGGCCGCCGTTCTTTTTCACGGCCCACTCCCGGTGGGGTGGTTCGCCGAGCGACCGGCCGTCGAAGCTCTTGATCCAGTCCGATTTCTTGGTCTCGATACGGTCGCCCAGCCCCGGGGTTTCCCTGTGGCTGGTTACCCGGACGCCAAGAATGGTGCCCTGCATGTCCACGCCAACCAGCAGGTAGATGTTCCCGGAGTAGCCGGCGGATGCCACAATGGGCATGATCATGCCTATCGGCCGGTCATCCTGCCGGGCAACCCAGACGGTCAGGGGGTCCGGCAGGGCCAGCCGTTCGCTGGCCGGCAACTGCACGGTATCCCTGAGCAGGTCGTTGGTGTGCCGGCTTTCGGGAATGATTTCGAACAACGCCTTTGCTTCGGCGCGCGCTGCCTGCTGTTTAATTCGTTCCTCGGTGGCCACCTGAGTCACTGCAATGGTGCCACCGGTTATGACGGCGAACAAGCCGAGGCCGATGGCGCTGCGGCGCATGGACTGTGCTATGGCGGCCATGGTTTACCCCCGATTGCCTGGTACACCCCGGCGGGCCTTGTGATGGCCGTAAGTCCGCGGTGGTGTGTAGTGGTCGATAAATGGCACGGCAAAATTCATCAGCAGAACGCTGAAAGCAACGGCGTCGGGATAGTTGCCCCAGGTACGGATCAGATAGAGCAGAATGCCGATTCCCGCCCCGTAAATCAGTTTACCCTGATGGCTGGTAGCAGCGGAGACCGGGTCGGTGGCGATAAAGAAGGCACCGAGCATGGTACCGCCAGCCAGAAGATGGAGTGATACCGGCGTATACAGGTCTGCATTGTTGCCAAACGCCAGGCTCATCAGGATCAGGCCACCGAGAAAACCGGCTGGAATGTGCCAGCTGATAATACGAAGGCCGATCAGCAAGAGGCCGCCGGCAAGAAAGGCTGCATTCACCCATTCCCAGCCTTTGGCGATGCTTTCACCGAAGGTCGGGTGGATCAGTACCTCGGCCGAGGTGTGGCCGGCGATCTTGTGTTTGTACTCGTCAAGGGGCGTTGCCATGGTCCAGCCATCTACCGCTGTCTGCTGGCCTGATGCGATGGTCGCCAGGGTTTCACCGAAGCCCGGCGCGCCGTCCCAGAGCATGGCTGGTTCTGCCCAATTGGTGGTCATGGCGACCGGAAACGACACCAGTACCAGCGCATAACCCACCATGGCCGGATTGAATGGGTTGGAGCCCAGTCCACCGTATAGCTGCTTGGCAATAACAATGGCGGAAATGACAGCCACCGCCGAAACCCACCACGGCGTGAATTGTGGCAACGAGAGGCCCAGCAGTAGCCCGGTTACCGCGGCCGTGTTGTCCCTGATAAAAAAGACCACGGGTTTTTTCCGAAGCCTGAGCACGGTCGCCTCGGAGAACACGGCAACGGCGATGCAGAAGACCACATTGATGAGGTTGCCCCAGCCGAAAAACAGAGTCTGGGCGAACAGGCCAGGCAACGCCGCAATCATCACCCACAACATCACGCGGGACGTCGGTCGGGCCTTGTGGGCATGGGGTGAGGACTGTTGAACAAACGCCATGTGTGTCGAGCCTGATTCCGTTAGTGGGTGGGCTGGGATTCGGTCGGCCGGGCGGCCAGTTTGTCTCGGGCTTCCGCCAGCATCTCTTCGGCCCGCTTTACCCGATCATGGTTCTTGGCTACTGCGCGCTCAAGCTTGTCCACGTTATCGGCCTGTTGCGCTTTTGCCTCGTCAAGCATGCCCTGTATGGTTTCCAGCTTGGATCGGGCCTGGCCAAGTTGCTTTTCCAGAGCGTCAATATCCGGCTTTTCTTCAGCTGTGTCGGTCGCAGGTGGTGGCTGGAGTGCCCCGGCTTTTGCCTTCTTGCGGGCCAGGGCCTGCTCGACCAGAGCGGCCTTGGCAGAGCGTTCGTCAACGGCCTCACCCTCTGCTGTTACTTGCTCCGCTTCGGCTTTTTTCCTTGCCTGGGCGTCGGCCGCCGCTTTTGCCCGTTCCTTGCGCCTCAGTTCTTTCTCTTGCTGTTCCCGCTCCAGGCGGGCCTGACGAGCTTCGAAGCGTTCCCGGGCGCGGTCCGCTTTCAGCTGTTCTGCGCGCTGAACGCGAATTTCGCCTTTGGCGAAGCGGTAGTACTGCACCAGCGGGATCGAGCTCGGGCATACATAGGAGCAGGCTCCGCATTCGATGCAATCGAACAGGTTCAGGTGCTCGGCTTTCTCAAACTCGGTGGTCTTGGCATACCAGAACAGCTGCTGTGGCAATAACTTCATAGGGCAGGCTTCGGCGCACTGTCCGCATCGGATACAGGGTTGCTCCGGCGGCGGTGCCGGTAACTCGCTGGCCGTTGCAGCAATGACGCAGTTGGTGGTTTTAATCACCGGAACGGCGTCGGTTGTAAGCGTATAGCCCATCATCGGGCCGCCGAGCACCAGACGGCTGAGCCTGTCCTGCTGAACACCGGCCTGTTCGAGCAGATATTCGATCGGCGTGCCAATCAACGCCTCGAAATTGCCCGGTTCGCGTACCGCTTCGCCGGTAATGGTAACAACCCGGGAAATCAGTGGTGTGCCTTCAACCACGGCCTGCGCCACGGCAACGGCGGTGCCGATGTTCTGGCACATAACTCCGATATCAGCCGGAATACCACCGCTGGGCACTTCCATGCCAGTCAGTATCCGGATCAGCTGTTTCTCACCGCCGGAAGGGTACTTGGTTGGAATAACGACGATTTCAGTCTGGGTGCCCTCGGTTGCCTCGCGCATCGCTGAAATGGCTTCCGGCTTGTTGTCTTCAATACCAATAACGCAACGTTCCGGACGAAGAATCCACGCCATAACCTTCAGGCCGGCAACAACCTCATCGGCTTTTTCCCGCATGGTCATGTCATCGGCGGTAATGTAGGGCTCGCACTCAGCGCCGTTCAGAATCAGCGTGCTTACCTTGCGGTTCCGGGGTGGCCGGAGCTTGATGTTGGTGGGAAAGCCGGCGCCGCCCATGCCGGAAATGCCGGCATCCCGGATAATCCCGAGGACCTGGTCACGGGTGAGGGTGCGATAGTCAGGCACCGGGTTGCGGGAGCACCATTGATCTTCGCCATCTGGCCTGAGCGTAATGCACCAGTCCGCCATTCCCGACGGGTGGGGAACGGGGTGTTCCACAATGCTCTCAATGACACCGGACGTCGGCGCATGAACGGCTACACCCATGCCGGTTTTGACATCTGCGATTTTCTGCCCTTTCAGAACCTGCTCGCCCACTTCAACAATCGCTTCGGCCGGGTCTCCGATATGCTGCTGGAGTGGCAACACCAGCCGTTCCGGAATTCCGGCTCGACGAACCGGCCGGGCCGTTGAGAAGTCTTTGTGCTCCGGCGGATGAATGCCACCGGAAAAATCCCACAGTTGTGTCATCAGGCGCTGGCTCCCTGGCGGTCGGTGGCAATGAGCCCCGGGGTCGGCGGTGTCCAGGTCCAGGTACGGATATCCGGTTCAACAGTCACCATATCGATACAATCGACCGGGCAGGGCTCCACACAGAGGTCGCAGCCGGTGCATTCGCTTTCAATGACCGTGTGCATGTGCTTGGCGGCACCAAGAATGGCATCCACGGGGCAGGCCTGGATGCACTTGGTACAGCCGATGCACTCGTCTTCACGAATCACTGCAACCTGCTTGACCTGCTCAACACCATGCTCGGCATCGAGAGGTTCCGGTTCAACGTCCAGCAGGTCGGCCAGTGCCTTGATGGTGGACTCGCCTCCGGGCGGGCACTTGTTGATGGGGCCGCCCTCGGCGATGGATTCGGCGTAGGGCCGGCAACCCGGATAGCCACACTGCCCGCACTGGGTCTGTGGCAGGAGCGCATCGATCTGGTCAGCCAGTGGATTACCCTCCACCTTGAACCGTTCAGCGGCAAAGCCCAGCAAACCTCCGAACACAACGGCCAGGGCCAGAAGAACCAACACGGCAACCAGAATGCTTGTCCACATAAACTGCTACTCCTAATCCAGCTGCCCCTAATCCAGCTGCCCCTAATCCAACTGCCCCTAATTCTGCTACCCCGTCAAACGCTGACCAGGCCACCAAAGCCGAGGAACGCCAGCGACATCAGCCCGGCCGTAACCAGCCCGATCGCAGCCCCGCGGAACGCAACCGGAACGTCAGAGACGGCGATGCGTTCCCGCATGGCGGCAAACAGGACCAGGACCAGGGAGAAGCCGGCCGCTGCGCCAAAACCGTACAAAACCGACTCAACGAAGTTGTTGTTCTTGTTAATGTTCAGGAGAGCGACCCCAAGCACCGCACAGTTTGTGGTGATCAGGGGAAGGAAAATACCCAGCACCCGGTAGAGCAAGGGGCTGGTCTTGTGAACGACCATTTCCGTGAACTGGACCACCACGGCGATCACCAGAATGAATGTGATTGTCCTTAGAAAGGTCAGGTCCAACGGCTCCAGCAGATAGGTGTAGACAAGATAGCTGTATACCGACGCCAGAGTCAGCACGAAGGTGGTTGCCAGAGACATGCCCATGGCCGTTTCGAGCTTCCCTGAAACGCCCATGAACGGGCACAGGCCCAGGAACTGAACCAGCACAAAGTTGTTCACCAGAATGGTGCTGACCAGAATCAGCAGATATTCGGTCATTTGCCTTGCTCCATTGACCCGGCTGCCGGCCGTTACATGATCCGCATGCCGGGCGTGGCACCGGAATCCGGAGACAGGATAAAGAGGTCCTTGCCACCGGGCCCCGCTGCCAGAACCATGCCCTCGGACATGCCGAACTTCATTTTCCGGGGCTTGAGGTTGGCAACCATCACGGTCAGGCGGCCCTCAAGATCTTCCGGCCTGTAAGCAGACTTGATACCAGCAAACACGTTGCGGTCGCCGTGCCCCACGTCAAGGGTGAGGCGAAGGAGCTTGTCAGCGCCTTCAACCTGTTCGGCTTTCACTATTTTAACGACCCTGAGATCCACTTTCGCGAATTCCCCGAATTCGATCTCGTCGGCGATCGGCTCAGCCTTGGCAGCAGGCGCCGGCTTTCCGGTTGCTGCGGGCAGTTCCTCTTTTGAGGCATCCAGCATTTTCTCAATCTGGGCAATGTCGACACGGTTCATCAACGGCTTGAACTTGTTGATGCCATGGTTCTCGAGGCGCTCCGCGCGTTTGTTCCAGTCCAGCGGCGCATTCAGGAACGCCTCGGAGGCCTTGGCGGTTTCCGGTAGTACCGGTGCCAGGTAGGTCATCAGCAGGTGGAACATGTTGATGGCGTTGGTGCAGATAGCCTGAAGATTCCCATCCTGGCCTTCCTGCCTGGCGATCACCCAGGGCTGCTCGTCATTGACGTACTGGTTGGCAATGTCGGCCAGTTCCATGATCCGGCGCATGGCGCGGCCGAACTCACGGGCTTCGTAGAACTCCTCGATCTCTTTGCCAGCTTCGATGAATTCCTTCAGTTTGGCATGCTCGGTAACCTGGCCAAGCTGACCGTCGAAGCGCTTGGTGATGAAACCGGCGCTGCGGCTGGCGATGTTCACGACCTTGCCCACCAGATCCGAGTTTACCCGGGCAGCAAAGTCTTCCAGGTTCAGGTCCATATCATCGACACTGCCGGTCAGTTTGGCCGCGAAGTAGTAACGCAGGTATTCCGGATTCAGGTGGTCCAGATAGGTGCGGGCCATGATAAAGGTGCCACGGGACTTGGACATCTTCTTGCCGTTCACGGTCACAAAGCCATGGGCCCAGACCGCCGTTGGCGTGCGGAAACCGGCATCGTGCAGCATGGATGGCCAGAACAGGGCGTGGAAGTTGATGATGTCCTTGCCGATGAAGTGGTACACCTCGGCGGTGGAATCGGCCTTCCAGAAGTGCTCGAAATCGATGCCTTCCTGGTTGCACAGGTTCTTGAAGCTGGCGAGGTAGCCAATAGGAGCGTCCAGCCAGACATAGAAGTATTTACCCGGCGCATCCGGAATCTCGAAGCCGAAGTAGGGCGCATCGCGGCTGATATCCCACTCCTGCAGCCCGGCATCCAGCCACTCGGCCAGCTTGTTTGCCACCTGTGGCTGCAATGTGCCGCTACGGGTCCATTTAGCCAGGAAATCGGCAAAGTCCGGCAGCTTGAAGAAATAGTGCTCGGACTCCTTCTCGATGGGCGTCGCCCCGGACACGGCCGAGCGCGGGTTGATCAGCTCCGCCGGCGTGTAGGTAGCGCCACAGGCTTCACAGTTGTCCCCGTACTGATCCTCGGTTTTGCATTTCGGGCACGTGCCCTTGATAAACCGGTCCGCCAGGAACATGTTCTTTTCCGGGTCGTAGGACTGGATGATCTTGCGCGTGGCAATGTGCCCGTTTTCCTGCAACTGGCGGTAAATGTACTCCGAGAACTGGCGGTTCTCCTCGGAATGGGTGGTGTAGTAGTTATCAAAGTGGATATGGAAGCCGCGGAAATCTTCCTGATGCTCATCGCGGATACGGTCAATCAGCTGTTCGGACGTGATGCCTTCGCGCTCGGCCCGGAGCATAATGGCCGTGCCGTGGGCATCATCGGCGCAAACGTAGTAACAGTTCTGGCCACGCATTTTCTGATAACGTACCCAGATATCCGTCTGAATGTATTCCAGCAGGTGGCCCAGATGGATAGGGCCGTTGGCGTACGGCAGGGCGCTGGTAACCAGAATATCGCGCTGTTGTTTGCTCGCTTGCGTCATGGTGATGTCCGAACCTTATGTTGATACGGGTTGGAAAGACAAAACGGGGTCCTGGCGGCCGTCGGAATTGATTGCGCCAGGTAAAGACCCCATATGGTCAGAAACGGGCACAGATGATACCTTCCGAGCAGATATTTTTCATCCGAATCACCCGTTTCCGTGCTTAAAATCGCGCATTAGCTTATTCTGGAGAACCCGATGACACAGATATCAGAGCAGGCCCTGCAAACAGCGGTCCGCGAGTACCGCGACCCGTATCTCAACAAGGATCTCTACGAATTGGGTGCGGTAAAATCCCTGAGTGCGGATGCCAGAGGCAAAGTGACCCTCACAGTCGAGCTACCGTACCCCTCCAAAGGCATCGCCGGGGCCCTGAAGGGGATCGTGACCAACGCGCTGGAATTCGTCGATGGCGTAGAGAGTGCCGACGTTCATGTCGGCCAGAAAATCCACGCCTATAAGGTTCAAAAAGACCTGCCCTCGGTCCCTGGCGTGAAAAACATCATCGCCGTCGCCTCCGGCAAGGGTGGTGTCGGTAAATCCACCACCGCCGTCAATCTCGCCCTGGCACTTCAGGCCGAAGGTGCGAGAGTTGGTATCCTCGACGCCGACATCTACGGCCCCAGCATCGGCATGATGCTTGGCGTCCCCGAAGGCAAGCGCCCCGACACCCGCGAAAACAAATATTTCGTTCCCATGGAGGCCCACGGCCTCCAGGCTAACTCCATGGCTTTCGTTGTCACCGACAAAACCCCCATGGTCTGGCGCGGCCCCATGGTCAGCGGCGCGGTGATGCAACTGCTGCAACAGACCCTCTGGAACGAACTCGACTACCTCATCATCGACATGCCCCCGGGCACCGGCGACATCCAGCTCACCCTGGCCCAGAAAGTCCCCGTCACCGGCGCCGTGATCGTCACCACTCCCCAGGACATCGCCCTGCTGGACGGTAAAAAAGGCATCGAAATGTTCCGCAAAGTCGACATCCCCGTGCTCGGCGTTGTCGAAAACATGAGCGTCCACATCTGCAGCAACTGCGGCCACGAAGAACCCCTCTTCGGCCACGGCGGCGGTGCACGCATCGCCGAAGAATACAACACCACGCTCCTGGGTCAGCTGCCCCTGCACATGACCATCCGCGAACAGACCGACGGCGGCACCCCCTCCGTGGTTGCCGAACCGGACTCCGAAGTGGCCCGCCGGTACCGCGATATCGCCAGAAGGTTAGGGGCTGAACTCTCCACCCGGGAGCGCAACCTCAGTGGTTCCATCTCAAGCGTTTCGGTGACAGAGCACTGACTTAGGCTCAAAGAGGCGAATTCCCGACTGTTAGAGTCGCGAGTTGGGGTGCACTTTCCAAAACTGTTGAGGGCCAGGGACGGCCCGAAACAAGCGCACATGGATGTGCTCGTAGCGTGTTTTGGAAAGTGCATCCCAAGCTTGCAGCCACCCAGCCAGGCAGTCCTGTGATAAAGCCCGTAGACTTCGACAGACACTGCGCTAACGGGTAAACTACGCCTCAATTTTTCC
Source organism: Marinobacter metalliresistant (assembly GCF_038098645.1). Lineage (NCBI taxonomy): Bacteria > Pseudomonadati > Pseudomonadota > Gammaproteobacteria > Pseudomonadales > Marinobacteraceae > Marinobacter > Marinobacter metalliresistant. The sequence goes on from NZ_CP101118.1 coordinate 58,301, forward strand.
CAGTGGATACGAGACTTCGCCAATGAGCATCAAATCCGACAAGTGGATTCGCCGGATGTCCGAACAAAACGGCATGATCGAACCGTACGAAAGCGGACAGGTTCGTGAAACCGAAAAAGGCCGCGTGATCTCTTACGGCACCTCCAGCTATGGCTATGACGTACGCTGCAGCAACGAATTCAAAATCTTCACCAACGTCCACTCCGCCACCGTGGACCCGAAGAACTTCGACGAAAACAGCTTCGTCAACTACACCGGCGACGTCTGCATCATCCCGCCGAACTCCTTTGCCCTGGCCCGCACCGTCGAATACTTCCGCATCCCGCGCAGCGTACTCACCATCTGCCTCGGCAAATCCACCTACGCCCGTTGCGGCATCATCGTCAACGTCACACCGCTGGAACCGGAGTGGGAAGGCCAGGTTACCCTGGAGTTTTCCAATACCACCAACCTGCCGGCCAAAATTTACGCCAACGAAGGCGTGGCCCAGATGCTCTTCTTCGAATCCGACGAGATCTGCGAGACCAGCTACAAAGACCGGGGCGGCAAATACTTCGGCCAGACCGGCGTCACCCTGCCCAAGACATGAACGCCAACCAGTTCCTCAAAGCAGTCTCACAGTTGCAGGGCTGGCGCGAATGCGCCTTCCTGCTCGCTCTGGCTGAGCGCTCATTCCCCAACTATGCCTTGTTCGCAGACGCTGTCGACCTGAAAACCGGTGCCAAAATGCGCCAGCTGCTGGATCTTGGCTGGGACCTGCTCCAGAAAGATGTTTCGGAGTCCGCCATCCCCCAGCTGCTGGCAAGGCTGGAGACCCTGTCTCCGGATGTGAACGCCTACGATGCCTACGGCGTCTACCCGGCCTTTGATTTCTGCCAGTTGCTGGAGCAGGCCCTGCTTAGTCGTCTGAACCCGGGTAAACACCGGGCAACCGACGCCTCGCAGATGGCCACGGCAACGGTGATGAACTTCATTGAGCTTTCCGAGGGTGACGATCTCGACGAAGACGAGCTGGTTCGCTTGCTGGATCAACACCCCCTGATGAAAGAGGACAAGACCTTCCAGCGCGATCTGGTGCTTGCCCTCAAACGCCAGCGCACGCCTACCGATCAGTTCGTGGCCCGCCTGCGGGAAGACGCAGCCAACGACGGCGTCAGCAACCTGGGCATCTCCCTCAACGAATAATCGAACAGCGCGCGGGCGAGCTACACTTTCAGTGTTCTTTATTGTTTTCAGCCCTGGTCAGACGGAATTTACCTCATGAAACTCTCTGCATTTGGTCGCAAATTTACCGCCGATGCCGGTATTACGTCCCTGATGGATGACCTTGGTAATGCCATGGCATCCGGCGACGACATGATCATGATGGGCGGCGGTAACCCGGGGCATATTCCCGAGATTCAGCAGCGAGTGCAGGAAATTCTGGCGGACATGAGTCGCAGCGAAAGCGATGTCCGGCGTCTGGTTGGCATTTACGATCCGCCCCAGGGCGAAAAGCAGTTTATCGCCGCGCTCGCCGAGATGCTGAACCGCGAGTACAACTGGGGCCTGAAGCCTGAGAACATCGCGCTTACCAATGGCAGCCAGGCCGCCTTCTTCATGTTGTTCAACATGTTTGGCGGCGATTACGGTGAAGGTCAGCGCAAGCATATTCTGTTGCCTCTGGCACCGGAATACATCGGCTACGCCGACGCTGGCATCGAGCCTGGCCTGTTTCACGCGGTTCAGCCGGATATTTCCTTTACCGATGCTCACGAATTCAAGTACCGGGTGGACTTTGATGCCGTGGAAGTGACCGGCGAGACGGGCGCTATCTGTGTGTCGCGGCCCACCAATCCGACCGGCAATGTGGTGACCGACGACGAGCTTGCGCGTCTTGAGCAGCTGGCGCGTGACCACGACGTGCCCCTGATCGTTGACGGAGCCTATGGCACGCCGTTTCCCAGCCTGCTTTTTGTCGACGCAACGCCCACCTGGAACGAGCAGATTATCCTCTGCCTGAGTCTGTCGAAATTGGGTCTGCCAGCGGCGCGTACGGGTATTGTGATTGCGGCTGAGCCGATCATCAAGGCGCTCTCGGGCATTAACGCCATCGTGAACCTGGCCACGGGTAGTTTCGGAGCCATGCTGGCGGATCCGCTGGTCAGGTCCGGCGAGATCCTCTCGCTGAGCCGCGAGGTGGTATGCCCATTCTACAAGGCGAAAATGCAGAAGGCGGTAGCAGTTTTTCGGGACGCCATGGGGGAGGACAGTTGCCGCTGGTATCTCCACAAGCCGGAGGGCGCGATGTTTCTCTGGTTGTGGTTCCCGGATCTGCCGATCACCAGCCTTGAGTTGTACCAGCGACTGAAAGCCCGTGGTGTGCTGGTTGTTTCCGGCCATTATTTCTTTCCGGGGCTGCCGGAGGACGGCTGGAAACACCGGCACGAGTGCCTGCGTGTGACCTACTCCCAGGACGATGAGCGGGTTGCCGAGGGTCTGAGGATCATCGCGGATGAAGTCAAAGCCGTCTGGCGTGAGGCTGGGCGCGAGGTTTAGGGCCCGAAATCCGCCGCTTCCAGTTTCAGCTCGTAGCTGCTGCCGTCTGGTTCCACCTGTCGCAGCCGCACGAGAAGGAAATCCTGCTCGGGCGAGAACCACATCAGGGTCTGGCGCTTCGAGTCCTCCCGAACCTTTTCCGCTTTCAGAAAGGCTGTTCCGTCGCCACCGGTGCTTGTAGCCTCGCCGTTTATGACGGCAAAACGCTCCTCATCAACTGACCGGCCATTAATGACCTTGTAGGTCATATCACGTTCGCCGTTGCGGATATCCTGATGCAACTGGAGCTGGTAGCCGAGCGGATCCAGGACCCCTTCCTCCAGTTCGATTTCAAAGCGCTTGCCCTTGTACTCTCCGGTGGCCACACCTGTCGACCAGTCGAAATCGATGGAATGCTTCCGATCCTTTATCAGAAACCCGGAAAGGTGGTAGCGGTACCTCATCGGCACGACCCGACCGTTTTCCCATCTGAGGATCAGGGATTCATCAATGCTGGCAATAAAGGAATCAACATCGGTTCGGTAGAGCCAGATATCGTTGCCCTGAGATGTCAGAGTCCGTTTTGCGGTGCCACTGAGGGAGATGCCTTTTTCCATGGCCGCTGTGTAGCTGGCTTCAAAGGGTGTAAGCCCCGTGTCCGACTCCGCCTGGACGGAGCCTGCCAGAATGCCGAGGCAGAGCGACAATGCTGCGCCCCGGAGTTTGGAGGTTAGTAGTGAGTGCATATAGCTAAACCCGAACAAATACCGTCATCGATGGCGACAGTGTAGCTGCCCGGGTGAGATACGGAGATGACAATTCGTTCAGGCGATGGATCAGTTATCGGGCAGGCGCATGGGCGCGTTCAGGGGCTCTCCGTCAAACATCACGTAATCGCTGCCCAACTGAACCCGGCCCTCGCAGAACCAGCGGACTACGATGGGGTAAAGAACGTGTTCCTTTTCCTGAACTTTCTCCGCCAGGGACTCCGGGGTATCGTCGGGTGCGATCGACACCTCTGCCTGGGCGATGACCGGCCCGCCGTCCAGTTCCTCTGTCACGAAGTGGATGGAGACCCCATGAACTTTGTCGCCGGCTTCCAGCGCTCGTTGATGGGTCTTCAGACCGGTGTACTTCGGCAGCAGAGAAGGGTGGATGTTCAGCATCTTGCCCCGGAAGGTGCGGACGAAACCGGTGGTCAGGATCCGCATGAAACCTGCCAGCACGATCAGATCCGGGTTATGGCGGAGAATCTCCGCCATAAGGGAAGCATCAAACTCCTCACGGGAGCCGAAATCCTTGTGGTTTACCACGAAGGCTTCAATGTTGGCCTGGGCTGCACGCTCCAGGGCGAAGGCCCCCGGCTGGTTACAGCCGACCGCAACAATCTGCCCGGGAAATTCCCGTTCACGGCTCGCGTCGATCAGTGCCTGCAGGTTGGTGCCGCTGCCGGAGGCTAACACCAGGATTCTCGGTAATGGGGTCTGATCTGCCTTCATGCCGACAGAAGTCCGGGTGCGTAGCGAACGGATGCCTCTGCGTCTTCGCTGTCCGCACTTTCGATGATACCGACCTGCCAGGCATGTTCGCCCAGTGCTTTGAGGGTATCCAGAGCCAGCTCCTTCTGGTTGGCAGGTACGCAGACGATCATGCCGATGCCGCAGTTAAAGGTACGGTACATCTCCTCGCTGGCCACACCGCCATTGTCCTTGAGCCACTGGAATACCGGAGGCAGCGTCCAGCTCGCGGTATCGATTGCGGCCACGCTGCCCCTTGGCAGTACCCGGGGAATGTTCTCTGGCAGTCCGCCGCCGGTGATATGGGACAGTGCACGCACGTCCACTTCACGAATGAGTTGAAGAAGATTTTTCACGTAAATCCGGGTGGGTGCCATCAGGGCGTTGGCCAGGGTGGTCTCGCCCATGGGCTGATTCAGGTCGGCGCTGCTCACTTCCAGGATTTTCCGGATCAGCGAATAGCCATTCGAGTGGGGGCCGGATGATCCCAGTGCGAGCAGGCTATCGCCGGACTGAACCCGGCTGCCGTCGATGATTTCACTGCGCTCGGCAACGCCGACACAGAAGCCCGCCAGGTCGTAGTCGTCGCCCTCGTACATGCCCGGCATCTCGGCAGTCTCGCCGCCCACCAGCGCACAGCCGGCCTGTTCGCAGCCTTCACCGATTCCGCCAACCACCTGGGCGGCAACATCGACGTTGAGTCTGCCGGTGGCGTAGTAATCCAGGAAAAACAGGGGTTCGGCACCGCCGACAACCAGATCGTTCACGCACATGGCGACCAGATCGATGCCAATGCTGTCGTGCTTGTTCAGTTGCATCGCCAGTCTGAGTTTGGTGCCCACCCCGTCGGTTCCGGAAACCAGAACCGGCTCATTGTAGCCGGCAGGAATCGAGACCATGGCGCCGAAGCCGCCGAGGCCGCCCAGAACTTCCGGGCGGCGGGTGCGCGCTGCGGTGTCCTTGATGCGGCTGACGAGTTCATTGCCGGCGTCTATATCAACGCCGGCATCACGGTAGGTCAGGGAGGGCTTCTGTTCGCTCATGGTGTACTTAACCGTTGGCCAGTGGGTCAGGTGGCGGATTTTAACAGGTGCAGTGTGGTGCTCCAAATGTATATTGCTTTTCTGAAACCCGGCGCCGCTACTCACACTCTGGACCATGGTGTATCCTATGCGCCATTCATGCGAACTGCAGGGTGTTTCATGTCAGTATCAGGACAAAAGCCGGCACATACATCAGTATCGGCAGCGTGGGTGTTTGTGTTGTTCACGTTTCTGCTGGGCGGGGTTTCCGGCCCGGCAGCCGCGGTAACGGTATCCGGCCTGTATTCTGCCAGGGTGCCCGTGGGCGGATCTTCCCCGGGCCAGCTTGCTGAAGGGTATTCAGATGGTTTGAGCCAGGTTCTGGTGCGTGTCTCGGGCACCAGGGACGTGCTGTCCCTGGAAGGCGTCGAAGCGCTGCTGTCTGACGCTGAGTCCTTGCTGCTATCTTATCAGGTAGTCCGGGACGACTCCGGTCAGAGCGTCCTGGACATGTCTTTCGGCGCGGTAGGTGTAAACCGGGCCCTGGCGTCAGTCAACGCGCCGGTGTGGGGCGCCAACCGCCCACTGACGCTTGCATGGATTGCGGCCGAGGAGCGTGGCTCCCGTACACTGATAACCGATGATACGCTGGGGGCTACCCTGCGCGTGCAGGAAACCAGCGGAACCTGGCAGGCCGCCTTTGACGCGGCAGCGAGAAAGCGGGGGCTGCCGGTGGCGCTGCCTCCAGCAAGTTTCACCACCGATCGGGAACTTTTGTCAGATATCTGGGGTCAGTTTGTTGGCCGGGTGAAGGCCGCATCGGGTGATCTGGAGCACGATGTGCTGGCGTTGGTGCGGGTCAGCCGCAGTGGTGAGCAGTGGCGTGCCGGTTGGGTTTTTGATGGCATGTCGATGAATTCGGGCGAGGAATCGGTAACCGGCCCGACCCCCGACGCTCTGGCCGAGGCGATGATTAATCGCTGGGCCGAGCTGTACGCCAGTCGCTATGCCGTTGACGCTGCAGAGGTTGGCGAGTCCCCGCAAGTGGATATTGTGTTGCGTGGTGTGACTTCGCTGGAGGACTATGCCAGGGTCAATCAGGTTCTCGGGGGGCTGACGCCGGTGGTCAGTGTGGGTGCACACCGGGTACGGGAAGACCAACTGACTCTGAGAGTCGCTTTTTCCGGTGAGCTGGATCAGCTCAGGGAATATATTGCCCTCGATCCGAGATTCGTCTCCCTGGGAACGGAAAACCCGTCTGTTCCGGCGGAAGTTCCGTCGGTAACAAGTCAGCCGTCGGCCGCGCCAGAAACGGAAACCGCCCAGGAAAGCGCCACTGAGCAACCGGCAGGCGCAGGGTCGCCGTTATCGTCAGGAGAATCAGAAAGCCCGTCCCTGTTTACCTACCAGCCGGTGCCCGTTGATGAAGAGGATGCCAGGCAGGCGTTCGAATCCCTGTACCAGGTTCTGTATTATCGTTGGCAACCGTCTTCTGTCATCGGGAGCGATGGCGGAGAGTAAGACGTTACCGGAGGGAGTCTTTTGAATTTGCACAGCTGGCGCTGGATTCCCAATGCCCTGACGTTTCTGCGCATTCTTCTGATAGCTCCCTTTGCAGGCGCGTTGCTGGCCGGAGATTACCGGTGGGCACTGGTGATTTTTTTTCTGGCGGCTGGCACGGATGCAATTGACGGGTTCCTGGCGCGGCACTTTAACTGGCGCACCAGGCTCGGAGCAATTGCCGATCCACTTGCCGACAAGGCCCTACTGATCACCGCCTACCTTATGCTTACACTGACCTCCGTTCTGCCGGTCTGGCTGTTCATGGTGGTTCTGGGGCGGGACCTGCTGATCGTGGCAGGCGCGCTGGCATACCATTACAGCGTTGGCCGCTACGATATGGAGCCGAGTATCCCTGGTAAGGTGAATACCTTCGTTCAGATTCTGGTGGCACTGGCGATCATTGTGCTGCTGGCCGATTTGTCCATGCCGACCTGGGTGGTGGATGCCGGCATCGTGCTGGTCGCCGCCTCGGCGGTGTTCAGTGGTGTTCATTACCTTTGTGTCTGGGGTTTGCGGGCCTGGAGGGCCAAACGGTCATGAGTGCATCCCAGCTGGTACTTGGCGTCAAGCTGCGTGACGATGCGCGCTTTGATAACTTCCACGGTGATCGCAACACGGATGCCGCGAAACGTCTGGAGGCGGTGTGTCATCGGCCCGCCAGGGTTCCCGTGGTTGTTCTGTGCGGAGATTCCGATACCGGGAAAAGTCACCTCCTGCAGGCGGTTTGCCATCGCAGCGAAAACCGTGGCAAGGCTGCGGTCTGCATCAGTATTGCCGAGCTGCACCCCTTTGGCCCCGGGGCACTTTCCGGCCTTGAGGCCCAGGACATCATTTGTCTGGATGACCTGGATCGCATTGCGGGTGACCGGTTGTGGGAAGAAGCCATCTTCCATTTGTATAACCGGATACAGGACCAGGGCGGACTGTTGGTGGTGGGTTTGTCGGACCTGCCCGCCAACCTGCCGTTCGAATTGCCAGACTTGGTATCGCGGCTGAGCCACGGCCTGACCATCCAGCTGGGGATCTACCGGGACGACGATCGACTGAAGATTCTGATGGCGCGGGCGGAAAAACGCGGTCTGGTGATGGCGGATGACGTCGCCGGCTACATTATGCGCCGGGCTCCCAGGCGGCTTGGGGATTTGCTGGGCATTCTGGATATACTGGATGAAAATTCACTTCAGGCGCAGCGAAGACTCACGATCCCGTTTGTGAAAACGGTCATGGGGTGGTGAAAGCCCGCGAAGCTATAGTGGCATCATAAAGAACGATACGTGCTTATTAGGGGAGAGACGAAATGAGACGGGTGGTATTCAACCAGAAAGGCGGTGTCGGCAAGTCCAGTATTACCTGCAATCTTGCCGCTATCAGTGCAGCTCGGGGAAAACGAACATTGGTTGTGGACCTGGACCCCCAGGGGAACTCCACCCATTATTTGCTGGGAAAGCCGGCCAGTGAGCTCAAGGACACTGCCGCTGATCTGCTTGAACAGACCGTCGCATTTACAGTATTCAATCGCCGCCCGGACGAATTCGTTCACGCAACACCGTTCAAAAACCTGTTTGTGATGCCGTCCAGTCCGGAGCTGGACTTCCTTGAGCGCAAGCTGGAGGCCAAGCACAAGATCTACAAGCTGCGCGAAGCCCTTAAAAAGCTGGAGGAAACCTTTGACGCCATCTACATCGATACGGCGCCTGCGCTCAACTTTTACACCCGGTCGGCACTCATTGCGGCCCAGCGCTGCCTGATCCCGTTCGATTGTGACGATTTTTCCCGTCAGGCTCTGTACAACATTCTCAATGAGATCCGTGATCTTCAGGAAGACCACAACGAAGACCTGGTTGTTGAGGGAATTATCGCCAATCAGTTCCAGCCCCGGGCCAGTTTGCCGAGACAGCTGGTCAGGGAGCTCATCGAAGAAGGCTTGCCCGTGTTGCCGGTGAGGCTATCGAGCTCCGTGAAAATGAAAGAGTCCCATCAGAGCCGGCAGCCCCTGATTCATATGGCGCCCAAGCACCCTCTGACACGCCAGTACGAGGACCTGTTTCGGGTTCTGCATGGCGAAACAGTGGAGCTGGAGCCACTGATTGACTGAAGTGAGACTGATATGACCAAACCCGATCATCCGATCAGGCAGGTTGCAGACAGCCTGTTGAACATTGAGATGGAATTACGGCAACTCGGGCTTTGGGAGTCGGAGTTGCCGCCTGAACAGGCTTTTCAGAGCACCAAGCCGTTTTGCATCGATACCCTGGAGTTCCACCAGTGGCTGCAGTTTGTGTTTGTGGCCAGAATGAAGGTGATTATTGAGAACGACCACCCGCTGCCGGCGGTTTCCGGCATGGCGCCCATGGCTGAGGAGCATTTTCGTGGCCGGCCAGAGCCCGGGAGCGCGCTGGTCAGGGAGCTGGAGGAAATCGACCGTTTGCTGTCCGGAGGCTGATCAGTCCAGCCTCATGGACAGATCCACGGCCCTGATGTCTTTGGTCAGTGCGCCAATCGAGATGAAATCCACGCCGGTTTCCGCGATCGGGACCAGGGTGGTTGAGTTAATCCCGCCAGAGGCCTCAAGTTTTGCCCTGCCAGCGGTCCTGGCGACCGCCGTGCGCATGTCTTCCAGCGAAAATTCGTCCAGCATGATGATGTCTGCCCCTGCATTCAGGGCCTGGTCCAGTTCGTCAAGGTTTTCGGTTTCCACTTCAACGGGTTTGCCCGGTGCGATCCGGTGAGCCGCCAGAATGGCATCGGCTATGGAGCCGCACGCGGCAATGTGGTTTTCCTTGATCAGAAACGCATCCCACAGGCCGATGCGATGGTTGTAACAGCCACCACAGGTAACCGCGTATTTCTGGGCCAGGCGCAGCCCGGGCAGGGTTTTCCGGGTATCAAGCAGGCGAACGCCAGTATGGGCCACCCTGGCCGCATATCCGGCGCAGGCGGTGGCGACGCCAGAGAGGGTCTGTAACCAGTTAAGGGCCGACCGTTCCGAGGTGAGCAAGCTTCTTGCGGGGCCTTCCATGGTGAAAAGTACCTGATCGGGTGACGCGGTTTCGCCATCGGTAACCTGCCAGCTAAGCGTCACCGAAGGATCAACCTGCCGGAAAACCTCTTCAACCCACTGACGACCGGCGATGGTGGCGGCTTCCCGGGTAATAACCCGGCCGCTGGCACGCTTTTCCGGCGGTATAAGCTTGGCCGTGATATCGCCGTCTCCAATATCTTCCCGCAGACTCTGGGCAACATTTTCGATTCTGGCCTGGCGGAGGATTTCTGCGGTGATCATAGGGAAGAGCGTCCGGTCGTTTGGGATGGAACAATGTTGAGGCTGGTCATTCTATAGGGCACTCGGGGAATCGCCAAACGCTCGCCGCCTGCCTGCTACTCTTAATGTTGGGCTGCTAAAGTGTGATGCAGGTCAGGTCTACACAAAAGGTGACAAATTCTGACACAACCTGACGCAGGCAGCTCGTATCATGTGAGGTGGAAAGAAGTTCAGATATTGGCCGATCAAGACCCGGAGCAGCTTCATGGCGCACGATAACAAGGTTGTCAGCTTTTCAGGCCAGAAACCGCCTGGCCGGTTTTCCTTGCCGGCTGCGCTGGTTCACCTGCGTGACGCCTCGGGTCAGTCACTGAAATCTGTTCTTGCCAGATTTTTTGATCGCGCCGACGATGCCCTGTTCGAACTTGCCGACCGGGCAGGTACTAACCTCGACCAGACAGCCTATTTTGATGCCATGCGTGAGCTCAGACTGCGCCGCAAGGCCATGGTGGTGTCGATGCTCCAGTATGTCAGCCAGGCGTTCAACGAAATCGGAAAGTTCCTGCCCCAACAGGCGACCGGCTCTCTGGAAGACATCGACCAGGATTCGCTCAGTCTGGTAGACCATTCACAGCTGGAGCAGCAGGTTGCCATCGATAACCTGATTAACAAGCTCCGGAATCGTTACCCAGAACAGATCCGCCTGTTGACTGTGCGGGTCGGCCATTTGGTACCGGGTATTAACCTGAAAGACGCGCAGATGCCCCTGAGCCCGGAAGTTATCTGTGGCGGGGTGGCTGAAGCCTGTGCCGATCTTGACATAGACATACGGGCCAAGCTGGTGGTCCTCAAGCTGTTTGACCGCCTGCTTGCCGACACACTGGGCGACTTCTATCAGGAGGCGAACCGGACGCTGATCAATGAGGGGGTGTTGCCGGAGATGAAGCGTCCGCCGGTCGGAAGAGGGTCAACCCGGCCCGGTCAACGGCCCGCAGGTGGTGGCACGGGGGCACCCTCCGGTGCTGATGTCTCGCCGGGCGCCCCCGCCGGTGAGAGTTATGGTGGGCCATGGTCCCGGGCGACCTTCTCCGAGCTCAGCGCACTGTTGCATCAGGGTGACGCCGCATCCGGTGGCCGAGGCCACGGTGGTGAAGGCTGCATCGATACTGATCGCCTTATGGCACGCCTGACGGAAGCGCAGTCCAACAGCCGGCAGTGGGGTGACGGTGTCGTCATGCCCCTTAATGAGCAGCTACAACCCATTCTCCGGGCTGGAGATGGCCAGAGCCTGAAGCCGGGGCAGGTGGACGGTGATGTAATCAATCTGGTGTCCATGTTGTTCGATTTTATTCTGGAAGATCGGCAGCTGCATCCGGTCATGAAGGCATTGATCGGGCGCCTGCAGATTCCGGTGCTGAAAGTCGCCCTGAGTGACAAGAACTTTTTCAATCGGGGCGGTCATCCGGTTCGTAAGCTGCTCAATGAGATGGCTTTGTCCGCGATCGGCTGGGCCGAGAAAAAAACCGGCCAGCGTGACCCCCTTCGGGAAAAGATAGAAGCTGTAGTCGACCGCGTTCTGAACGAATTCACCGACAACGTAGCCCTGTTCGAGGAGTTGCTGAAGGATTTCAGTTACTTCATGGATCTGGACCGCCGTCGCCGGGAACTCGTGGAGCAGCGCCTTCGGGATGCGGAAGAGGGGCGGGCCCGTCAGGAGCGTGCTTCGGAGGCGGCAGAAGGGCTGGTGCAGGAGCTGACTGAAAAGCATGCTATTCCGGAGCCGGTCACCGGCTTGCTCAACGAGGCCTGGGTCCGGTATCTGCAGTGGGTTGCGCTTCGGGAGGGTGAGGGCAGTGACCGCTGGCGGCATGCCCGCAAGCTGACGGAACAGCTGGTCTGGAGTGTGGATCCGCGCCCGGTCAGCGATTCAACCCGCAGCGAGTTGTTGCGGGCCATTCCGGCCATTGTTGATGACCTGCGCAAAGCTCTGCAGGAAATTTCCTGGGATCCGTTTGCCACCGATGCCGCCATCCGTGATCTGGAACTGGCCCATGTGGATGTATTCCAGAAGCTTGTGACCGCACCGTCACGGGAAGGGCCCCCTTCCGAGTTGCCGGCTGGTAATCTGGTTCAGTCTGAACCGGAACGCCCGGAGGACTACGCGTCGGCTGGCCCTGAGAGTCCGGAGGAATCCCGGGACGACGAGCCGGTTGCAGGGCCTGCTGCATCATCTGTTGAGGTTGCCGGGGGCGAAGCTGCCGAACAGCCTGAGCGCACCGGGGTGACGGGTTCGGTATCGCCGCAGTGGCAGGAAACAGCGGACGGCCTTCGGGTGGGGTCCTGGATTGAACTCATCCGCGATGAAACGCGGGTCCGGTGTAAACTCGCCGCTTTTATCAAGGCAACCGGGAAGTATATATTCGTTAACAGAAGCGGTGCCAAGGTTGCCGAATACCAGCGCCAGGCCCTGGCCGCAGACATGGAGGCGGGCCGAATCACCATGCTGGACGATGGCCTGATCTTCGATCGGGCACTGGAGTCAATTATTGATAACCTGCGGAACAGCCGTAGAGACTGACTCGTAGCAACCGGGGCAAGTTTGTGATTCAATCAGGGAGTGTAATCCTCTGAAACTTTTGGAATTATTTTGCCCGATTCAGACGTTTTGTCCGCGAGCCTTTCCGATTCCGGTTCCGACCGAAGTACGCTCCGTGAAACCGGGAAGATTCCCTTCGCCCGCTGGTGTCCCTCGCCAAACTTCGGGCCCCGCCCTGATGGCGCTGCCATTTCCCTGCTGGTTGTCCACAATATAAGCCTTCCTCCAGGGCGTTTCGGCGGCCCGGAAATTGAAAACTTCTTCTGCAATTGTCTCGATCACTCGGCCCACCCGTATTTCCGGACCATTGAAGGCATTCAGGTCTCGGCTCATCTGCTGATTCGTCGCGATGGAGCCGTTGTCCAGTTCGTCAGCCTGCTTGATCGCGCCTGGCATGCGGGCAGATCGAGTTTTGACGGGCAGGAAGAATGTAACGACTTCTCCATCGGGATTGAGCTGGAGGGCGCCGATGACGTCCCTTATACCTCCGGGCAATATCATCAGCTTGCACGTGTCGCCGATCTCATCATGCTGGCCTGGCCCGACATCACTGCCGGTCGCATTGCCGGCCATAGCGATATTGCGCCGGGCCGCAAAAGCGACCCGGGACCGGCGTTTGACTGGCAGCACTTCCGGGCAACCCTTAAGCAAATACGAGCAGCGAGGGAGAGCGTCTAGATGGTGCTGATTGTCTTTCTTCTTGCCTACATGGTGCGCAGACGTCTGGATTCCCTGGATCTGCTTTCCGGTGATGACGTCTGGCGCCGGTGGTTTCATCTGGGCAGTCGTGCCAGGGCGGGCCACGAAACGGAAATTGCAACCGGGTTGGCGCTGGTTCTGCTTCCGGCCTTGTTGCTGGGAGTGGCCGAGTATCTGCTGGTGGCCTCGGGCTGGCCGGTGGCGACTTACCCGCTGGAGTTCCTGGTTCTGGTGGTCATCATGGGAACACCCGGCTGGCGGCAGGTGCTCCGGCCTTATGCAGAAGCATGGCAACGGGGAGACATGCAATCGGCATGGCACCATGTGAAGGATCATTTGCCGGCGGAAGAGCGTGGCGCTGCATTGTCTCCGGAGGCAATGCATCTTTCCCTGTCCAGGACGCTGATGTTAACGGTGTTCCAGCGTTTCTTCCTGGTGGCTTTCTGGTACGCAGTCGGGGGAATCGGCGTGGCGGTTCTGGCCCGGGGGCTGGCTGCGCTCGCAGATCAGTGGCCCCAGGCGCCGGCTCGCCCCAGATTCGAAAGGCTATCGGAATGGGCGGGCTGGATTCCGGCAAGGCTGTTGTCACTGACATTCGGAATTGCCGGAGACCTTGCCGGCTGGTTGCGCGAAACCCGCCAGACCCTTACCGGCGTGACGAGAAAAGCCGGTGAGGTCCTAATGATTTCCGCCAACGGGGCGTTAACCGGATATGCTCTGGATCCTGCCCGTTTTTCCCGGATTCATCCGGATGAGTGGACAGCTTTCGGGGGGCGAAGCCTGAGCGCGATAAGGGATTTACTGAACAGAAGTATGCTCGTGTGGATCTGCACGCTCGCCTTGCTGGTGATTTCCGGCGTTGTCTGAGCAGAACTCCTGCGAAGTTACAGTTTAACAACAAATAATGCTCAAGTTTTTAAGACTTTAGGCGACAATATAAGAAAAGAACAATTGTTCAGTAGTTAATCGCCAGCAAGAGGGTCACCGTGAAGCACCTTATCAATCCTGCCATTGCCCTTATGAACCGGCTGCCGATGGTCTACAAATTCAGCCTCATCAGCATCCTGTTTCTGTTACCGATCAGTGGACTGTCATGGTTGGTTATCTCCGAGCTTAACCGCTCGGTTCAGGCCATGACCCGTGGCGTCGAGGGGCTTGAGCAACTGGAGCAGGTTGACCGGCTGGTCGATGCGGCAATGGATTACCGGGATTATCGTTCTCCGGCTGTGATCAAGGATGACGGGGCCATTATGGCCGCGTCAGAGGAAGCGGCCAGTGAAGTTGAGGCGAGGTTGGAGGCGCTGACTGCAGAGGAGCGTTCCTTTGATGCTTCCGGCTCCTGGACCGGACAGGTCGAGACACTCCGGCAGGACTGGCAGGCTCTGCGCGCCGACGATAACTACCTGGGCAGTTTCGATCCGCAATTCAAGTATTATCAGGAGTTCGTCCAGAAGGCCCAGGCCCTGTTGCCGGCGACCATTGAGATTTCCGGCCTCGGGCACGGGGCTTCGCGGGAAAATCTGCTGATCCTTGGCCTGGTTCGTGATTCACTTCCGGCGGCTCGCACCGTTATCGGACGGGCAAAATCCTACGGTATCTTTGCGCTGGTCGATGGGCAGGTAGGCTACGCCCTGAGTGAAACCCTGAATGAAATCTATGACCAGCTGACCAATCGCAGCTCGCTCCTTACTCCGGCGCTGTCTGTCGTCACTGAGTCGTCGCCCGCTCTGGTGGAGAAGTCGGGTGGGGCAATTCGCAGGGTTGACGAAAGCCTGATGATTGTTCGGGACCAGCTGGACCAGAATGTTATCACACCCATGCGCCTGGAAATGCCCTGGCAGGAATACGATGAGTTGATGTCAGAACAGCTGGCTCACTACGATCGGGTAAAAGCCGCCGCGTTTGAGGTGGTGAATGCCAACCTGCGGTCACGGCTCGATAGTGAGATGAGTCAGCGTCGCCTGATCATCATTGCACTGGTTGCCATTCTGCTGGTGGTTGTTTACCTCTACATCGGTTTCTTCATGTCGGTTCGTACCGCCATCAACCGTTTCAGTGAGGCCGCAAGGGGCGTTGCCGCCGGCGATATGACCACCCACATCATGTTGCATAACCGGGACGAACTGGGCGAACTGACAGCGGAGTTCAACAACATGACGGACCGGATCGCCGAACTGATACGGTCTGTCAGTCGTACCACGGCCGATGTGGATCAGCAGGCGACCCGGGTTAACGACACTGCAGCGGCCAACAGTGAGGCCGTGGCTCGCCAGATGGATGAGAGCGGCCAGATTAATGAGGCCATGAACCAGATGGTTGAAGCCGTGAACGAGGTCACCGAAAGTGCCCACAGGGTCGCCGACAGTGCCGGCAATGCCGAACGGGATACCGAAACCGGTCGTGGTGTGGTTGCCGATACTGTGGCAACCATTAATAAGCTGGCTGCCGAAATCTCGGGCGCGGTGGAGGTGATCAACAGGGTCAGTAAAGACAGCGACAATATCAGCCAGGTGTTGGTGGAAATCAAGGCCATTGCGGAACAGACCAATCTGCTGGCCCTGAATGCGGCGATTGAAGCCGCCAGGGCGGGCGAGCAGGGGCGCGGGTTTGCCGTGGTTGCCGATGAAGTCCGGTCATTGTCACAGCGCACTCACAAGTCGACCGAAGAGATTGAAGGGATGATCTCAAGGCTGCAGAGCGGTGTTAAGGACGCTGTGTCCGCCATGACCAACAGCCGGGATGTTACCGAAGCGACGGTGCAGAAATCCGGTGAGGTGACGCAGGCGCTGGATCGGATTGCCAATGGTATTGCGGTCATTGTGGATATGAGCCACCAGATCGCTCAGGCTGCGGAGGAGCAGTCCGCCGTCGCGAAGAACGTCAATTCGAACGTAGAGGAAATTGGCGAACTGGGCAAAAAGACCGCCGCAAACGCGGAGGAGACGCTGGGGTCCTCGAGGGAAATGTCGGAACGGACGGCTTCGCTTCAGCGGCTGGTGGAGGCCTTCAAGGTCTGACCGGCACGACGTTTGTGCTGACAAAAGGCGATTGCTCATCAGTCTGCGCCTGTTAATGTGACGACAGCTGTTGTACCTGCTCGGTCAGCATTTGGTTCACTGGTGTCCGGATGCCGAAGTCTTTTCCCAGCCTCGCCAGATAGCCGTTGATGAAGTTTATCTCCGTGGTGCGGCCCTTGAGAACATCAGCACGCATGGACGAGGTGTTGCGGGCAGTCTTGCGGGCAACCGTTTCTATCCTGTGACGAAGGGCTTCCGGCGTTTCCTCGCCCTGTCCGCTTGCTCGCATCAGATCTGATAGTTCGCGGCACAGACCGCGGATGGTGTCCCGATAGAGGGAAGAGGCAAGGATATCGCCGTTGGGGCAGTCCAGGATGGCGGTGTAGGGATTGATGCCGGCATTGATAATAAGCTTCTGCCAGAGCCGCTGGCGAATAGTCTGCTCGGGATGAATCGTCAGGCCGCCGGCGCTCAGTAACGCCACTGCCTTGTTGAGGTAGCTGCCAGCGGATTTGGTCATTGGCCCGATCCAGGTGTCACCGGTGCCGGCGTGGACCAGCAGATCCGGCTCCGGCCGGTTGGCGCCTTCGGTGGTACTGGCTGCCAGGATGGGGCGGTACGGCCAGTGGGCAGTCACCGTTTGCTGGCTGCCGAGGCCGTTCTGGAAAAGAATGATTGGGGAACTTTGGGGGAACCGGTCGATTACTCCGGCAATCGCCCCGAAGGTGTCGCCGGCCTTGGTGGTGACCAGAATCAGTTCGGGGTTGTCACCGGCCCTGAGCCAGGGAACCTCGATGATCGATTCCGGCCCATTGAAAGGCCGGAACCGATAGCGGATGGCCGCCCTGGGCGGTTCAGCAGGCCGGGCAATGAACGCAGCCCGGCCGGGATTCAATGAGGCGGCCCACAGCCGCCCCAGGGAACCTGCGCCCAGAATGGCGATCATGTCGGTTACATGGCCTCGATGTCGGCCCGCTGCTGGCTCAGGCGGGCCTGGCTGCTCTGGGCGTCACGGAGCTTTTCCTGCTCCTTTTCAACAACTTCGGCCGGTGCCTTGGCGGTAAACTTCTCGTTACCCAGCTTGCCTTCCAGGCGGCCAATTTCTTTCTGCAGGCGCTCCAGCTCCTTGTCCAGGCGCTTGAGCTCTGCATCCTTGTCGATCAGGCCGGCCATGGGGACCAGCACTTCCATTTCGCCAACAAGCTGGGTGGCAGACATCGGGGCTTTTTCGCCTTCAAACCAGTCCAGGCTCTCGAGCTTTGCCAGGGAGCTCAGGAACTGGCGGTTGTCGTTCATACGTCGCTGGTCTTCGGCGTCTTTGCTCCGCAGCAGGACCGGAATCTTTTTCGCCGGGGAGATATTCATCTCACCACGGATGTTCCGCACGGCCACGATGACCCCTTTGAGCCATTCAATGTCAGCGGTAACAGCAGCATCCTGCTTGGTGGCATCCGGCTGGGGGAAGGCTTGCAGCATGATGCTGTCGCCACTTTTGCCGGCCAGGGGCGCAATGCGCTGCCAGATTTCCTCGGTGATGAACGGCATCATCGGGTGGGCCAGGCGCAGGACCGCTTCCAGCACCCGGACCAGGGTGCGGCGGGTGCCACGCTTGGCTTCAGCACTGGCATTCTCATCGTTCAGAACCGGCTTGGACAGCTCCAGGAACCAGTCGCAGTATTCGTTCCAGATAAACTCGTACAACGCGTAGGCTGCGAGGTCGAAACGGTACTGGTCCAGGTGGCGGATCACATCCTGCTCACAACTCTGCAGTTCGCTGATGATCCAGCGGTCAGCCAGTGACAGCTCCACCGGCTCGTCGTTGACGCCGCAGTCTTCGCCTTCGGTGTTCATCAGCACGTAACGGGCGGCGTTCCACAGCTTGTTGCAGAAGTTGCGGTAGCCCTCCAGGCGCTTCATGTCCCAGTTGATGTCACGGCCGGTGGTGGCCATGGCCGCCAGGGTGAAGCGCAGGGCGTCAGTGCCATGAGCGGCAATACCCTCCGGGAATTCCTTCTGGGTGCGTTTGCCGATCTTCTCGGCCAGCTTGGGCTGCATCAGGTTGCCGGTGCGCTTCTCCAGCAGGTCATCCAGGCTGATGCCGTCGATCATGTCCAGCGGATCGATCACGTTGCCCTTGGACTTGGACATCTTGTCGCCGTGCTCGTCCCGGATCAGGCCGGTGACATACACGGTATGAAAGGGCACCTGGGGTGTGCCGTCTTCGTTCTTCATGAAGTGCATGGTCATCATGATCATCCGGGCAACCCAGAAGAAGATGATGTCGAAACCGGTGACCAGCACGTCGGTCGGATGGAACGTTTTCAGGCGCTCGGTGATCTCTGGCCAGCCCAGGGTGCCGAACGTCCACAGGGCAGAGCTGAACCACGTATCAAGAACGTCTTCATCCTGCTCGAGGGCGACATTGGCGTCCAATTTGTGCTTCTGGCGCACTTCATCTTCGCTGCGGCCCACGTAGATATTGCCGTCGGCGTCGTACCAGGCCGGAATGCGGTGGCCCCACCAGAGCTGGCGCGAGATACACCAATCCTGGATATCGCGCATCCAGGCGAAGTACATGTTTTCGTACTGCTTGGGTACGAACTGGATACGACCGTCTTCCACCGCTTCAATGGCCGGCTTGGCCAGGGTCTTGGCATCGGCAAACCACTGGTCGGTGAGCATGGGCTCGATAATCAGGCCCGACCGGTCACCGCGTGGAACGCTGAGTACGTGATCCTCGATGTTCTCGACCAGCCCCTCGGCTTCCATATCGGCAACAATTTGCTTGCGCGCCGCTTCGCGAGTCAAACCAGCGTAGGCGCCCGGCATGGTGCCGTCGAGTTCGGTGTTTTCGGTGCCGTCTGCATTGAACACCTCGGCCACGTCCCGGATGTTGGCGTCCTGGGTCATGACGTTAATCATCGGCAGGTTGTTGCGCTTGCCCACGGCATAGTCGTTGAAGTCATGGGCCGGGGTGATTTTCACGCAGCCGGAGCCCTTTTCCGGATCGGCATGGTGATCGGCCACGATGGGAATGCGGCGGTTCACCAGCGGCAGCAACACGTGCTTGCCAATCAGATGCTGGTAGCGCTCGTCTTCCGGGTGTACGGCCACGGCGGTGTCGCCGAGCATGGTTTCCGGTCGGGTGGTGGCGACCACCAGGTAGTCCTTGCCATCCCGGGTTTGCGCGCCGTCAGCCAGCGGGTAACGCAGGTGCCAGAAAAAGCCCTTCTCTTCCTTGTTTTCCACTTCCAGATCGGAGATGGCGGTGTGCAGTTTCGGGTCCCAGTTCACCAGCCGTTTGCCACGGTATACCAGGCCTTCATCGTACAGGCGGATAAACACTTCCTGAACGGCCTTGTAGAAGCCGTCGTCCATGGTGAAGCGTTCGTGGTCCCAGTCCACGGAGTTGCCGAGGCGGCGAATCTGGCGGGTGATGGTACCGCCGGAGTGTTCTTTCCAGTCCCAGATCCGTTTGATGAACTCGTCCCGACCCAGGTCGTGGCGGGTTTTGTCTTCTTCGGCGGCCAGTTTGCGTTCAACCACCATTTGGGTAGCGATGCCGGCATGGTCGGTGCCAACGGTCCAGAGTGCGTTTCGGCCCTGCATGCGTTTGAAGCGGGTGAGGGTGTCCATGATGGTGTGCTGGAACGCGTGGCCCATGTGCAGGCTGCCGGTGACGTTGGGCGGCGGGATGGCAATGCTGTAGGACTGGCCTTCACCGCTGGGGCGGAAGTACCCTTTGGATTCCCAGTTTTCGTACCACTGGCGCTCGATGTTTTCTGGCTGGTAGGTTTTTTCCATGGGGTTCTGCAGTGACCGTTGGTTGATTCACAAGGGAAAATTGAGACGCCCGATTATACATGGTCGCCGGTGATGCGGCGAACCTTGGAGGTGGGTTCTGTCAGTAGCCTGCTAGTTGTGTGCGAGGCGAGGTTGGGGACCACTTTCCAAAACACGCTACGAGCACATCCATGTGCGCTTGTTTCGGGCCGTCCATGGCCCTCAACAGTTTTGGAAAGTGGCCCCCAACCCCGCCGGTCCGAACTCGTGCAGTTCGCAGGAGTAACGGGCTGTGGAAAACGCAGGTCGGATCAGCGAAGCGTAATCCGACAAAAACCTACCCCCGTTTCCTCTGATCATGCACCCGGGGCTCAATCCCCAGAGTCCTCAACTGCTTGAAATGCGACCGCGCCTGATTGAGAACGTTCGGATCGTTATGGGCAACCAGAGCAAGCCGTTTAAACCGGTCAGCATCAGGCGGCAATGTTGCAGAAAGTATGATCACCGTGTCCCAGTCCTCGGCAACAGGCGGGCAGAGCAAGATACCGACGGGGTCCGGACAGGTGGTGGCGGAGTCGGGAACGACGCTGTGGGGGATGAATGCATCAGGGCTGAAGCTCCACAGCAGGTCGTCCAGTTCTTCGGCGTGCCTGGCGGTATCGCAGACGATGCACACGCGGTCACCCTGCCGCCAGGCTTTGTCCACGAGTCTGGCGGCGTGGAGGTTGCGGGCGGCGGGGGAGTTCTGGGCGAGAATGTGGAACCAGTAGCGTTGGTTCCGGTCTTCCTGGCCGGAGGGGCCGGCAGCGGGGCTGCCGGTCTCCGGGCTGCCTTGCCCGTGGATAGTGGCCGGGTTACTTTCCTGCATGGGACATCAGGTAGTCGACCAGCAGGGGTACCGGGCGGCCCGAGGAGCCTTTGGCTTTGCCGGAGTGCCAGGCGGTGCCGGCGATGTCCAGATGGGCCCAGCGGTAATCCTTGGTGAACCGGGACAGGAAGCAGGCGGCAGTGATGGTGCCGGCGGGGCGGCCCCCGATGTTGGCCATGTCGGCGAAGTTGCTGTCGAGCTGGCTCTGGTATTCGTCCCACAGGGGCAGGCGCCAGGCGCGGTCACCGGCGCGTTCGCCGGCAGCCAGCAGTTCGTTGGCCAGGTCGTCGTTATTGGCAAGCAGGCCGGTGGCGTGGTTGCCCAGGGCGATGATGCAGGCACCGGTGAGGGTGGCCAGATCAATGACTGCGGCCGGGTCGAATTTCTTCACGTAGGTGAGGGCGTCACACAGTACCAGGCGGCCTTCGGCGTCGGTGTTGAGGATTTCAACGGTCATGCCGGAGAGGGTGGTGACGATGTCGCCCGGGCGCGAGGCGCCGCCGTCCGGCATGTTCTCCGCTGCGGCGATCACGCCCACTACGTTAATCTTGGGCCGGGTTTCGGCCAGGACCTGCATGGCGCCGAATACGCTGGCGGAGCCGCCCATGTCGTATTTCATTTCATCCATGCCTTCACCGGGTTTGAGGCTGATGCCGCCGGTGTCGAAGGTGATGCCTTTGCCCACCAGGACATGAGGCTTGTCCTTGGCCTTACCGCCACGGTATTCCATCACGATCAGTCTCGGGGGCTGGGTGCTGCCTTTGCCCACGGCCAGGATGGTGTTCATGCCCATCTTTTCCATCTGCTTTTCATCAAGCACGTCGGTCTTGATGCAGTCATGGTCCTCCGCCAGCTTCTTCGCCTGCTGAGCCAGCCATTCCGGGTGGCAGATGTTGGGTGGGGTGTTGCCCAGGTCGCGGGTGAGGTTCATGCCGCGGCCGGTGGCGAGGCCGAGATTGAACGCATCTTTCAGGTCTTTGGCAGCACTCGAGGCAACTACCGCTACTTTATTCAGTTTGCGGGCTGCCGGCTTTTCACTCTTGAAGTCGCTGAAGGTGTAAAGCTGATCTTCCAGGGTGCGGCCGATAAGGCTGAGGCGGGCGGCTTCGGAGCTTACCGCGTCTTCGCCGGTTACGGGGGTGTCTGCGAGGGCGACGGCGATGCTTTTCGAGGGACCATCCTTCAGGGCTGTCATCATGGCGATCAGGGCCTTGCGGTAATTCGCCGGCGTTCGATCACTATCGTTACCCGTGCCAACCACCAGCAGACGACCCCAGGGCTGATCTGTCAGCGGAATGGCCGCCGTGGTGGCGTTCTTGCCGGTAAGGTCGCCGGCTTTCTGGAGTTTTTTGATCAGCCCGCCCAGCGCCTCGTCTGCCTGGTTGGTGGATTGCGGCCAGGTGCCTTTTTCGGGCAAGCCGACAACGAGGCAGTCTGCTTTGGTGCTGTTGATGGCTTTATTGCTCAGGCTGAAATTCATGGCAACTCCTGTTGATTGTTCGGGAGACGTCCGCCAGAGGCGGGCAATCGTGCTTGAATGTTATCCAGTTTAGCATTGGGGCTGGCAAGGATATTATCAAGCGGTTGGTCCCGCTTGCCGGCCTGGCCGGCCCTTCATGCCGGTGTAATGCCGCTGCTCTGTCATTCGGCATCAAGGTTACATAGAATACGCGCTGTTCCCAGCATCCTCCACGTTTCACCGGATACGGCCAGAGAGAGCGATTTGAGCATCATTTTCCGTTACCTCATACGCCAGGCCATGATCAGCATGGTTGCCGTTTCGGGCATCCTGTTGCTGGTGTTTATGAGTGGCCGTTTCCTGAAGTACCTCGACAGCGCAGCTGAAGGGAGCATTTCGGCCGGGGTGCTGTTTGAAATCATGGCGTATCGATTCCCCGGTTTTCTTGAGCTGATACTGCCACTGGGGCTGTTCATCGGAATTCTGCTGGCCTACGGGCGAATGTATCTCGAAAGCGAGATGACGGTGCTCCATGCCTGCGGTGTGAGCAATAAGGCATTGCTTGGTAAGACTCTGATTGGCAGCTTTCCGGTAATGATCATTGTCGGGGCCATGAGCCTCTATGTTTCGCCGTGGGGAATGAAGCAGGTTGAAGACATTATCAACGAGCAGCGCAAGGCCACGGAGTTTGAAATGCTGGCGCCCGGGCGGTTCCAGGATTTTGCCTCAGGCGGGCGGGTGACCTATACCGAAAGTCTCAGCGAGGACAAGCGTCAGTTGCGGGGCGTTTTCATTGCCGAATATGCGCAGGATGGTAATGGCCTGACCATTATCACCGCCGAAACAGGTTCGCAGCTGATAGATTCGGAAACCGGCAGTCGCTTTCTCATACTCGAAGAGGGAGGCAGGTTCGAGGGCGTCGCTGGCCAACTCGATTACAAGCTGATTGATTTTGAAGCCTATGGCCTGAGGATCGAGAGCGGCAAAACCGGGGCCCAGGAACTTGAGAAAGGGATCAGCACCCTGAGCCTGATGCAGTCAGACAATCCCGGAGACCGGGCACTGCTTCACTGGCGTCTTTCCCTGCCATTGATTGTTCCGGTCGTTGCCTTGCTGGCGGTGAGCCTGAGCCGGGTCAACCCCCGGCAGGGCCGCTTTTTTCATCTGTTGCCGGCGATGCTGGTTTACATCACCTACCTCGGCCTGCTTATTGTGGCCCGGGACTGGCTGGCTGCGGGCAAGGTGCCCGAGTGGGTCGGCATGCTCTGGGTGCATGGGTTGTTCACGGCCCTGGGTCTCTGGCTCCAGTTCGGTCCTGGCTGGCTGCACCGGCGGCGTATAGCCAGGGAGGGAGGCGTGCATGCGCAGGGTTGACGGCTATGTAATGCGCACGGTTGGCGGCGCCATTTTTCTGGTGATGGTTGTTGTGCTGTCGCTGGATCTGGTGTTTGCGTTCATTGCCGAGCTGGAAAATACCCGCAACGACTACCAGACGCTTCAGGTGCTCTGGCATATTCTCCTGACTGTGCCGCGCCGGATCTACGATTACCTTCCGCTCGGCGCTTTCATGGGCTGCCTGATTGGCCTCGGCTCCATGGCCAGTTCCTCGGAACTCACGGTCATTCGCGCCGCCGGGGTGTCGCTCAGGCGTATTGTCTGGTCGGCCATGAAGCCGGCGCTCGTAGTGGTCTTGCTGGGGCTTGTGATCGGCGAGTATGTTGCACCTCCGGCGGAACGCGTGGCCCAGAGCGACAAGGCCGTGGCCCTCGGCGCGGGAAGAAATGTGGCTTCGGCGTCTGGCGTCTGGCACAAGGAGGGGGATGTCTATATCCACCTGAACGCAGTCCAGCCGAACGGCGTGCTGCACGGTGTCTCCCGGTTCCGCTTCGACGACGATCGTCTGTTGATCTCGGCCAGCTTTGCCGAACGGGCAATTTTCCAGGGCGACTACTGGCTGCTGGAGAATGTCCGCACCACGAATTTTGAGGGCAATAGAACTGCTCGCTCTGAAAGCCAGACCCTGAGATGGGAGACAGGTTTGTCCCCAGGTGTACTGAGCGTTCTGATTGTTAAACCAGAAAATCTCTCCATGACGGGCCTGTACACCTACGCCAGATATCTCGGGGAGCAGCGCCTGAATGCCTCGCGATACTGGCTTGCCTTCTGGAAAAAAGCACTGATGCCGCTGGGCACGGCCGTCATGGTACTGGTTGCCATATCCTTCATCTTTGGCCCCCTGCGCTCTGTCACCATGGGTTTCCGGGTGTTCACGGGGCTGCTGGTGGGGCTTCTGTTCAAATACATGCAGGACCTGCTGGGGCCCATGAGCCTGCTCTACGGGTTTAACCCGATGCTGGCGGTGCTGGTGCCCATTGCGGTCAATGCAGTGGTGGGCGCAATCCTGATGCGCCGGGCCGGATGATCAGCCCGGTTACACGGCCGGTTTTCATCTGTTCGCAGACTGCTTCTTTCCGGATTCCTTGGGTAAGGAGATAACCAAGCTGCCGGACAGCCGGTCTGTAACGGAAAGGCCGTTGATAGGGTAAAACAGGGCGATCATAGCCGGAACTGAAAGGAATAGTGTTGCTGCGCCCAGGTAGTGGCTTGCGAGCAGGGCCAGGAAGATGACCGCCGCGGCCGTCACATAGCGGATCAGCGCCTGGGTCCAGCTTACGGAAGTGCCGTCCAGGTTCTCGATGCGGACTCGCCACACCTGCATCCCCAGGGTTTGCCCGACGCGTGTCCAGAAGTAGGCAAAAAACAGGTACAGCACCAGGAACAGCACGAAGGTCAAGCCGGGGTCACCGGAAAGCTGGCCTGCCTCGGCCATCTGCTCGTAGCGGTCCCAGCCAGTGACCCATCCGGCAACCATGGTGTAGGCCCAGGTGACTACCAATAGCACGGCAATGCTGATCAAACCGTCGTAAATAATCGCCAGGGCCCGTTTCAGGGCGGTGGCCGGGGGGGATAGTTCCTCGGCGTCGTGGAAGCGTCGGGGCATGGAATCTCCTGTGATGTTTCACGTTTTTCCTGTTCTCGGCGTGTGCTAGAGTAGCGGATTTGCACAAGCATGTAAGCATTCGTATTCAATCGCGGACCCGGCGGCATTCCCGGCGGGTTTCTGGAAAGGTATCAAAGGGCTATGAAAACCGCTGAGTTGCGACAGGCGTTCCTCGATTATTTCAGGCAGCAAGGTCACACAATTGTTCCAAGCAGTTCGCTGGTACCCGCGGACGATCCCACGTTGCTGTTTACTAATGCGGGAATGAACCAGTTCAAGGACCTGTTCCTTGGCCGTGAAGAGCGCGACTATACCCGGGCAACATCCTCCCAGAAATGCGTCCGCGCCGGTGGCAAACACAATGACCTGGAGAACGTGGGTTACACTGCTCGCCACCATACCTTCTTTGAAATGCTGGGCAACTTCAGCTTCGGTGACTACTTTAAGCGCGAAGCGATCAACTACGCCTGGACATTCCTCACCGGTGAGGAATGGCTGAATCTGCCTCAGGACAAGCTCTGGGTGACCGTTTACGCTGAAGACGACGAAGCCTTTGACATCTGGAACAAGGAAATCGGTGTCCCGGCAGAGCGCATCGTCCGTATCGGCGACAACAAGGGCGGCCGCTATGCGTCTGACAACTTCTGGCAGATGGGCGACACCGGCCCCTGCGGCCCCTGTACCGAAATCTTCTACGATCATGGCCCGGATGTCGCTGGCGGGCCTCCCGGTTCCCCGGAGGAGGACGGTGATCGCTACATTGAAATCTGGAATGTGGTGTTCATGCAGTACAACCGTACTGCCGACGGTGAGATGCTGAAGCTGCCCAAGCCATCCGTCGATACCGGCATGGGACTGGAGCGGATTACCGCTGTGCTTCAGGGCGTTCACAGCAACTATGAGATAGACCTGTTCCAGGATCTGCTCACGGCTGCTTCGAAGGTTCTTGGTGGCGCGGCAGCCACGGAGGCGTCCCTGCGTGTGGTTGCCGACCACATCCGCTCCTGCGCCTTCCTGATTGCCGATGGTGTTATGCCCTCAAACGAGGGCCGTGGGTTCGTCCTGCGCCGGATCATTCGTCGCGCAGCCCGCCACGGCAACAAGCTGGGGGCAACCGGGCCGTTCTTCTACAAGCTGACCGGTGCGCTGTGTGAACTGATGGGCGCTGCGTTTCCGCAGCTGGTAAGCAGCCGCAAACAGATTGAGAAGGTGCTGCTGCAGGAAGAGGAACAGTTTGCCAAGACTCTGGACAAAGGCCTGCGACTGCTCGAGCAGGACATCGCCGAGCTCAAGGGCACGGAAATTCCGGGCGAAACGATCTTTACCCTGTACGACACCTTTGGCTTCCCGGTTGACCTGACCAACGACATCGCCCGTGAGCGCGGCCTGACACTGGATTACGAGGGCTACGAGAAAGCTATGGAAGGCCAGCGAGAGCGCGCCCGGGCAGCCAGCAAGTTCGGTATCGACTACAACGCCGCCGGCCTGCAGATTGAGGGCAAAACCGAATTCACCGGGTATGAGCGCATCGACGGCCACGAAAAAATTCGTGCGGTTATCGTGAATGGCGAAGAAAAGACCGCTGAAGCCGGTGATGAAGCGGTCGTGGTGCTTGAGCGTACCCCCTTTTATGCCGAATCCGGTGGCCAGGTAGGCGACACCGGGCTGCTGACCTGGAGCGGCGGCCGGTTCAAGGTAACGGACACCCGCAAGGAAGGGAATAACCATCTGCATCTCGGTACTCTGATTGAAGGGGAGTTGTTCCCCGGGCTGGAAGTGGACGCGCGCATTGACCATGCCCGCCGTGAGCGCACCAAGCGCAACCATTCCGCTACGCACCTTTTGCATGCTGCCTTGCGCAGGATTCTGGGCGAGCACGTGACCCAGAAGGGCTCGCTGGTGGATCCGGACAAACTGCGTTTTGATTTCTCGCATTTCGAGGCGGTAACGCCCGGGCAGTTGCGGGAAATTGAGCGCCAGGTGAATGAGCAGATTCTGGAAAACAGCCCGGTACAGACCGAAATTACCGATATGGAAAAGGCCCAGGAAAAGGGCGCCATGGCGCTTTTCGGAGAGAAATACGGCGATGTGGTCCGGGTGCTGAGCATGGGTACCGACAACTACTCCGTGGAACTGTGCGGCGGCACTCACGTGGGCCGGACCGGTGATATTGGCCTGTTCAGGATCACCTCGGAAAGCGGTATCTCCTCCGGGGTGCGCCGGATCGAGGCGGTGACCGGCATGGGGGCGCTGGACTGGGTTGATGAAACCGAGCGCACCCTGCGGGAAACTGCCCGCTTGGTAAAGGGCACGCGGGAATCCGTCGTCGAAAAAGTTCAGCAGACCATCGACCGCAACCGTCAGCTTGAGAAAGACATTGATGTCCTGAAGGCTAAACTGGCCAGCTCCGCGGGCAGTGACCTGGCTGGTTCGGCTGTGGAGGTTGCCGGCCTCAAGGTGGTGGCTTCGGAAATGGAAGGTGCGGATCGCAAAGCGCTGATGGAAACCGCTGATCAGCTCAAGAACAAGCTGGGTGAGGGCGTTGTTGTCCTCGCCAGTGTTGAGGGTGGCAAGGTGACCCTGGTTGCCGGTGTCACCAAATCTGCCACCGGCAAGATCAAGGCCGGGGACCTGATGAAGCACCTTGCGGCTCAGGTGGATGGCAAGGGTGGCGGTCGCCCCGATATGGCCCAGGGTGGAGGCAATGATCCCTCCAGGCTGGCTGAGGCACTGGCGGGAATTCCGGCCTGGGTCGAAAAAAATATCGCTTAAGCAACTTTTTTAAAGGGCGGGCTGGGGTTTATAATCCCGCCCGTTTATTGTGAGTGGCGGGGCATTGTTCCGCTGTGAGTCCCCGTTTCGGATATTGGAAGATAATGGCTCTGTTGGTTCAGAAATTCGGTGGCACCTCGGTGGGGACCACCGAGCGTATCGAAGCGGTTGCCGAGAAGGTGTGCCGTTTCCGCAAGGAAGGTCATGATGTTGTTGTCGTGGTTTCCGCCATGAGCGGTGAAACCAACCGACTCATTGCCCTTGCCAACAACATCATGGAGGAGCCGACTCCCCGTGAAATGGACGTGCTCGTGTCCACGGGTGAGCAGGTTACGATTGCGCTTTTGTCCATGGCACTACAAAAGCGTGGTTGTGAAGCGCGCTCATACACCGGCTCCCAGGTACGGATTGTCACAGACAGCACCCATACCAAGGCCCGGATCAAGCAGATCGACGAGCAGCGTATGCGGGAAGACCTTGATGCGGGTCGGGTGGTTGTCGTGGCCGGTTTCCAGGGCATTGATGAAAATGGAAATATTACAACGCTGGGCCGCGGCGGTTCCGATACCACCGCAGTGGCTCTGGCAGCAGCGCTAAAGGCTGATGAGTGCCAGATCTACACAGACGTGGATGGCGTGTATACCACCGATCCCCGTGTGGTGGACAGCGCCCGGCGTCTTGAGCGTATTACCTTTGAAGAAATGATCGAAATGGCGAGCCTTGGCTCCAAGGTTCTCCAGATTCGTTCTGTGGAATTCGCAGGCAAATACAACGTTCCATTACGGGTTCTTTCCAGCTTCCAGGAAGGGGAAGGCACCCTGATTACTCTTGAGGATGAAAACGCCATGGAACAACCGGTTGTTTCCGGCATTGCTTTTAACCGTGACGAAGCCAAACTGACAATATCCGGTGTGCCCGATACTCCGGGCAGCGCTCTGCGGATTCTCAAGCCCATAAGCGATGCCAATATTGAAGTGGACATGATTGTCCAGAACGTGGGTGAGGATAACAGAACTGCGTTTACCTTTACGGTGCACCGAAATGATTTTAAGCGTGCCAGGGAAGTACTCCAGGGCGTTGCCGATCAGTTGGGTGCTCGAGAAGTAGGCGGGGACAGCAAAATTGCGAAAGTCAGCATTGTGGGTGTTGGTATGCGCTCCCACGCCGGTGTTGCAACTCAAATGTTTGAAGCGTTGTCCAATGAAGGTATCAACATACAGATGATCTCCACGTCGGAAATCAAGATTTCCGTGGTGATCGATGAGAAATATCTTGAGCTTGCGGTTCGTGCCCTTCACAGTGCATTCGAACTCGACAAGCCCGGGGTAGACGAGGCCCGGTAACGCAGGTAACAGGTCGGTCTGCGGGGCTGTATAAAAAAGAGATTCATTAACTGAGCCTATGACATCGCTGCCCCGTATAAGGGAATATGCGTCTGTTGTCCAGTCAGTGATCTCACTATAAAAGTAAAAAGTAGATAAAACCATTTGTCGGAACAGGTAGCTCTGGATAGGGAGTAAGGGATATGTTGATTCTAACTCGCCGCGTAGGCGAAACTCTGATGGTCGGCGACGATATCACCGTCACCGTTCTGGGAGTGAAGGGCAATCAGGTGCGCATTGGCGTCAATGCCCCGAAGGAAGTTGCGGTACATCGCGAAGAAATCTATCAGCGAATTCAGTCGGAAAAAGGCTCCGAAGAGCCGGAACCCGGCAACAGCTGAGAGACGAAAAGCCGTTCATGGGAAGCCTGAACGGCTTTTTTGATTTTCGGGGATATCGAGGCTGAAAAAACTCGTGTCAACCCTATGAAATCAGAAAAATTATGGTAGTATACGCCCCGTTCTCAAGGAGAGGTGGGTGAGTGGCTGAAACCAGTTCCCTGCTAAGGAACCGTACGAGCAATCGTACCGAGGGTTCGAATCCCTCCCTCTCCGCCATTTCCCTCACGGGAAAAGAGAGACAGGTTGATGTAGTATTCAACCACAGCAAGTGATCAATGTGCGGCTGTAGCTCAGCTGGATAGAGTACCTGGCTACGAACCAGGCGGTCGGAGGTTCGAATCCTCCCAGCCGCGCCATCGATCAACCTTGCCATCCGTTTTAAGCGGCTGTAGCTCAGCTGGATAGAGTACCTGGCTACGAACCAGGCGGTCGGAGGTTCGAATCCTCCCAGCCGCGCCATATCAAGACCAAAGCGCCTCAGTCTGTGTACCCCACAGATTGAGGCGTTTTGCTTTGTATAGCTGGGAGGATTGGAGCCGATAAGAGGTTCGACCGAAACCCACGCAGTGGGTTGAGGAACGCCGGAGCAGCGCGACGGCGGCCCCGAAGGGGAAGGGCCGAAGGTCCGCATAATCCTCCCAGCCGCGCCATATCAAGACCAAAGCGCCTCAGTCTGTGTACCCCACAGATTGAGGCGTTTTGCTTTGTATAGCTGGGAGGATTGGAGCCGATAAGAGGTTCGACCGAAACCCACGCAGTGGGTTGAGGAACGCCGGAGCAGCGCGACGGCGGCCCCGCGCGGGGTTTTATTTGCGCTTGGTCAATTTCCGATTGATTAATATTTGCGTAAATCTCGTCTCCGCCTAACCTCTAAGGTGCAAGGAAATTGTTTAGCAAGCAAGAGGTCTATTCATGAATAAGACAATAAACGGCGCCTACCAAGATCACGTCCAGGCCAAGAATGCCTGGGACGATTTGATCGCAACCGGTATCCCGCGCGATAACATTTTCATCGACGAGGAAGCCAAGGTGGTGAAAGTCAGCGTGCCCGCCGAGACCGAACGGGAAATCCTGGAGATCTTCGAGCGGCACCAGCTCAACTAAAATATTGGCTGGTACAAAAGCAGAGGGCGCAGGGAACGGTGAATTGTTTCCGGTCCCTCTTTGCTATTGGCTGGCTTAAAGCCTGAAGCGGGAAACCAGGTTCTGCAGTTCGCTGCCGAGCCTGGCCAGTTCGCTGCTGGAGCTTGCGGTCTGGTTGGATGAGGCTGCGGACTGATCGGTCACGTCCCTGATTCTGGTAATGTTCTGGTTGATCTCTTCAGCCACCGATGTCTGTTGTTCGGATGCCGTGGCAATCTGGCTGTTGTATTGTTTGATATCCTCAACGGCCCTGGTTATGAGCTCAATGGTAGCTCCCGTCGCTTTCGCGCGCTCCAGCGTGTTGGAGGCCATGGTGGTGCTGGATTCCATGGCGGATACTGAATCTCCCGCACTACTCTGAAGCGAGGTTACCAGTGTCTCGATTTCCTGAGCCGACGATTGGGTCCGTTGGGCGAGGGAGCGAACTTCATCAGCAACCACAGCGAATCCCCGGCCCTGCTCACCGGCACGCGCCGCTTCGATGGCAGCATTGAGCGCCAACAGGTTGGTCTGCTCGGCCACGGATTTGATGACATCCAGGACAGTGCCGATGTTGGCGGTTTCCTTTTGCAGGCCCTGAATGGTTTCCATGCTCTGGTTTACTTCCCGGGCCAGGTTGTTAACTTGCTCGACTGTTTCCCGAACTTCCCGCTCACCCTCGCTCGCCTGGCTGGCGGCATCGGTTGCCACCGAAAATGCCTGCTCTGCACTCCGTGCAATCTCGCCAACGGTAGCTGCCATCTCGTTCATCGCGGTTGCGACCTGATCGGTCTCCTGTTTCTGGCGATTAATGCCGTCGCTGGTCTGGCTGGTGACTGTAGACAGTTCCTCGGAGGAAGCTGCGATGTTGGAGGCGCCGGATTCGATGCTTCTGACCAGTTCCCGGAGGCTGGTGACCATGGTCGCCAGGGCAGCCATCAAGCGGCCAATCTCATTGGTTCCAGAGGCGTTTATGTCGACCGTCAGGTTGCCGGAAGCAACTTCAGATGCGATGTCTACCGCCTGGTTGACCGGTGCCACAATCGAGCGGGTAATGAGATAGGCCATTAATATACCGAGCACCAGAGCGATACTTGTCGCGCCAAAAATCAGCCAGGATGCTTGCTGACGGTCCGTTTCCATTTTTTCGGCCTGCAGGGCACGGAGGCTGTTCGCAGACTCAATGGCGCTTCTCGCTGTACTGACCATTTCCTCCGATAAGCGGCTGCCCGTTTGGGTCAGTTCTACAGCCGTACGGAACTCGTTGGCATAGGTGTCGAGCGCCGCGTTGATCTGTTCTTTTTCTTCGGCAGTGATGGCAGCTGATTTCAGCGGGCTCTGGACCCTTTTGGCATCGCCAAGAAACGCCTTGACGCTGGCGTCATCATGCTCGATCAGAAACTTTCGTTCTGACCGGCGCATATCCTCGAAAATCGCTGAGGCAAAGAACAGCGAACTATGGGCCTTCAGGGACGACCCGAAAATTCTGGCACTGGTCTCAAGGCGGTTGAGGGCCTTTTCCCGATCACTGATGTTTTTCTCAACCTCTCCCATCAGTTGCTGATACTGTTTTACACCAGACTGAATGCGGCCCAGCTTGTTAACGTCTTCGCTGACCTCCAGCAGGGGTTTTATCTCGTTGGTTAGTTCGAGAACGCGGTCGCCTTGCGCTTGCGTTTTGGTGACTGCATCAGCTTCGCCTGTCAAAAGGAAGTTCTTCTCTTCCACGCGAGCTTCCGTAAGGCCGGTATTCACTTGCCCCAGCATGGCAACAATATTTGACATTTTGCTGTAGCTGTCCAGGGCGCGGTCACCCACCACGCCCACCAGAATGGTCAGTAACAGCAGGATGGCGAAGCCGCTGGCCAGCCTGGTCCGGATGGTCATATTGGAGAAGAGTTCTGGAAAACGCATTGATTCAATGTCCCTGGAGGAGGTGAGATTTGCCGGTTCAGCCTTTATCGCTTCTCGCCCTGGTTGTGGAAACCGGGAGGCGTTCTGATGCGCCCTGAAGAGTTAAAGTGCCTTTTGTTTGACTTATATTAAGTCGGTTTACGGCTGCGTATTCCAGAACTTTACCGTTACAGTTGATTGCCGGGTGTTTTCGAACGTGATACGGAATAGAGGGTTGCTGAGAATTTAAAGCTATCAGAATTGAGCCGCCGGTTTACCACATCAGATCATCGGGGATCTCATAACCCGCATAGGGATCATCTTCTCCCGCGTCATCCTTCTTGCGATCGTGGAGCACGACAACGGCATTTTCGTCACGTTCCAGAATCTTCCGGGCAACGCCCTCTGCCACGATCTCGTAATTGTCGTTGACATGGACAATGGCCAGTCGGCCGCGGGACAGCTGATCGACCATTTTGTCGTCTACAAAAATCTTCTTGATCTTCTTGCCATGGACAAACTGATAGGAGGTTTCCCCCCGGCTTCGGTCGAGGCGGTTCGATTCAACCAATTGGCGGATCTGTGCCTGGATTGCTTTCCTCTCAGCCGCGTGCTGGCGCTCAAGGTTCAACTGACGGTCCCGTTCTGCCTTTTCTTCGCGGGCCTGGCGTGCCCGGATTTCGGCTTCGTTAACCTGAACCGCGCCCTTGGGTTGCTGCTTACGTTGCTTGCGCTTTTCAGTGCGAATGGTTTTGGCTTTTTTCTCATCGGCAAGGCCGGCTTTCAGCAATTGGTCCTGAAGGGTTGCCATCAGTAACTCCGTTCTTTAGTTGCAAATTCTGGTATCATTCTGGCCTAGTATACGCCCTCATTATTGCCTTCATAACCAGCATCCGCTGATTCCGGGATTTTCTTTTATGTCTTCTTTTAATGACTTCGGTTTGTCTTCTGCCATGCGTGCAAATCTTGAGCAGCTGGGTTTTACAAAACCCACCGAGATACAGGCAAAGGCATTAGCGCCAGGGCTTGCCGGTAAAGACGTGATTGCCATGGCAAAAACCGGGAGTGGTAAAACCGCTGCATTTGGCATCAGTCTGATTGAGCGGCTGAATCCACGGTTGTTTGCGGTGCAGTCGTTGATTTTATGCCCGACCCGGGAGCTGGCGGATCAGGTGGCGAAGGCGTTGAGGGAGCTGGCCCGCGCCCGCGAGAACGTCAAGATACTGACCCTGTGCGGAGGTGTGTCGATCGGGCCGCAGATCGGTTCGCTCAGTCATGGGGCGCACATTGTTGTCGGCACGCCGGGACGGGTTCAGGACCACCTGCGCAAGGGGACTCTCTCGCTCGCGCGCCTGAAGACTGTCGTTCTTGATGAAGCAGACCGGATGCTGGATATGGGATTTCAGGATGCCATGGAAGACATCCTCTCGCAGACGCCAGGCTCGCGGCAGACCATGATGTTCTCGGCAACCTGGCCGGCTCCGATCCGTGAACTCAGCAAACAGTATCAGAAAGACCCGGTGGACGTGCGCGCGGAAACCGCTGGCGAGAATCCGGACATCGAAGAGCTGTTCTACGAGGTGTCGCCCCGGCAGAGGGCGGATGCCATTGTGGCACTGCTCTCCGGGAGACAGCCTGAGTCGTGTATCGTTTTCTGTACCACAAAACAGCAGTGTGACGAGATGGCGGAAGACCTGGGCAATCGGGGGTTTTCGGCGCTGGCGTTGCATGGTGATCTGGAACAAAGGGATCGTGACAGTGTGCTGGTGCGTTTTGGTAATCAAAGCTGTTCGATTCTGGTTGCCACCGACGTGGCTGCCCGTGGTCTGGATATCAAGTCCCTGCCGCTCGTCATAAATGCGGAACCGGCGCGGGACCCTGAAGTTCACACCCATCGCATCGGACGTACCGGGCGAGCAGGGGAGCAGGGCCATGCAGTTACCTTCTGCACGCCGGCCCAGGGACATAAGATCAGCCGGATTGAATCCGAGCGGGGGCGTAGCGCGCTCTGGGGAGACACTGAATCGCTTCTGGCTACGCCGGCAAAACCGGTTGTTCCTGCCATGCGAACCCTGTGCATTGCTGGTGGTCGCAAGGACAAGATCCGTCCAGGAGATGTTTTGGGGGCACTCACGGGAGATGCTGGCATTCCCGGCAAGGCGGTTGGCAAGATAGATCTGTTTGATCATCAGTGTTTTGTGGCTGTTGAGAAGTCGCAGGCAGGCAAAGCTTTGTCCAGATTGGAAAGTGGCAAGGTCAAAGGCCGCAAAATACGCGTCCGGTATGCCTGAATGAGAATTGCTTCGGGCGCCATGGTGTCTGTCATTATGGGCCTCGACACTCGGAAACTCCGTATAGATTTTCGCATTCAGGTTGCCCGGGGCTACTGAAAACGGTAAATTACGCAGGATTTTGCCACCCGAATTGTGACGGAATGGCGTTAGACCTTGGTCTAACTGGTCAGGCCGGGCAGGGTTCGGAAGAAACATAAATCAATACAGGTAGCTGTTCGATATGAATGACCTGATGTCACAGGCCGTCGATCTGATGATTGCCGGAATGGGGTTTGTGTTCGTGTTCCTGATTATTCTGGTAGTCGCGACGCTCCTCATGTCCAAACTCATAGGGCGGTTTGCGCCGCCAGAGCCGGCAACCCCGGCCAAAACGCCACGTGCCAAGCCGAAGGCGCCTGCGTCGGTTGACCCCGACACTGCCGAGGCCATTAAAAAGGCAATTGCACAATTCCGGGCCCGCCACAAGAAGTGATCCGGTAAAAGATAGAACCTTTAAACAGAAGGCTGACACGATGACTGACACAAAGAAACCGCTGGGGATTACGGACGTTATCCTGCGTGACGCCCACCAGTCCCTGCTTGCCACCCGTATGCGGCTGGATGACATGCTGCCTATTGCCGAGAAACTCGACAAGGTCGGTTTCTGGTCACTGGAATCCTGGGGGGGGGCTACCTTTGATTCCTGCATCCGTTACCTGGGCGAAGACCCCTGGGAGCGCATCCGCGAGCTGAAGAAAGCCATGCCCAATACCCAGCAGCAGATGCTTCTGCGCGGCCAGAACCTGTTGGGTTACCGTCATTACGCGGATGATGTGGTGGACCGTTTCTGTGAGCGTGCCGCCGAGAACGGCGTCGACGTGTTCCGTATTTTTGATGCGATGAACGATCCCCGTAACCTGGATCGCGCCATCAAGGCCGTCCGTAAGACCGGCAAGCATGCCCAGGGCACGATTGCCTACACCACCAGCCCGGTGCACACCATCGGCATGTGGGTAGAGCTGGCGAAGGAAGTCGCCGACATGGGTGCGGACTCCATTGCCATCAAGGATATGGCGGGTATTCTCAAGCCTTATGTGGCGTTCGATCTGGTCAGCCGTCTGAAGAAAGAACTGGATATTCCGATTCACATGCAGTGCCACGCCACCACTGGCATGTCGACTGCCACCGCCATCAAGGCAGCGGAAGCCGGTATTGATAACGTTGACACCGCTATATCTTCCATGAGTATGACGTACGGTCACTCGCCCACCGAGGCCGTGGTCGCCATTCTGGAAGGTACTGATCGGGATACCGGTCTTGACCTGAACCTGCTTGAAGAAATCGCCAGCTACTTCCGCCAGGTACGCAAGAAGTACGCGAAGTTTGAAGGCAGTCTCCGTGGTACCGATTCCCGCATCCTGATTGCCCAGGTACCGGGTGGCATGCTGACCAACATGGAAAACCAGCTGCGCGAACAGAACGCAAGCGATAAGTTCGATCAGGTTCTGGAAGAGATTCCCAAGGTTCGCGAAGACCTGGGTTTCATTCCGCTGGTAACTCCGACTTCCCAGATCGTGGGTACCCAGGCGGTGCTGAACGTTCTGACTGGCGAGCGCTACAAGTCCATCTCCAAAGAAACCTCTGCAATCCTGAAAGGCGAGTACGGCGCTGCACCGGCGCCGATGAACAAGGAATTGCAGGAGCGTGTCCTCGATGGAAAAGAGCCAGTTACCTGCCGTCCGGCGGATCTGATTGAGCCGGAAATGGACAAGCTGACCGACGAGCTCAAGAAGCTGGCGGACGACAAGGGCATCAAGCTGGCGGAAAACACCGTAGACGACGTACTGACCTACGCGTTGTTCCCGCAGATTGGCCTGAAGTTCCTGGAAAACCGTGACAACCCGGACGCCTTCGAGCCGGTTCCGGCCGCAGAAAGTGCCGCTCCTGCCAGGAAGGCTGACGGCCCCGAGACTTACACCGTGGAAGTGAACGGCAAGAAGTTTGTGGTTGCGGTTTCCGAAGGTGGTGAGATCACCCAGATTCAGGGTGAGGGTGGTGCAGCTTCTGCACCGGTGGCTTCCTCCGCACCGGCACCCGCTGCTGGTGAAGGTGAGCCGGTGGTTGCGCCTCTGGGCGGCAACATCTTCAAGGTTCTGGTTTCTCCGGGTGACGCCGTGGAAGAGGGCGATGTGCTGATCATTCTCGAGGCCATGAAAATGGAAACCGAGATCCGCGCACCCAAGGCCGGTACTATCGGTGAAATCTTCATCAAGGTCGGTGATGCCGTCTCTCCTGATGATGAAATGCTGACAATCGCATAAGGGCCAGCATTCCATGGATAAATTAATGACATTGTGGACAGGTAGTGGCCTGTTCAATATGACACCAGGCCAGGGGGTGATGATCGCCGTCGGCCTGCTTCTTCTGTACCTTGCGATTCGTAAGGGATTTGAGCCGCTGCTGCTGGTGCCGATTGGCTTCGGTGGTATTCTGGCGAACATTCCGGAGGCGGGGCTTGCCCTGTCGGCCGCTGAGAATGCCATTCACTACGGCAAGCCGGAAGTGTTGGCGGCGCTCGCCAGCGCACTGGATGTTGCCTATCAGGCTGGCCAGGCGGTGACGCCGGAAATCATGGATGCGTTCAAGCACGCCTATAAAGAAGCGAGCTCTGCCCAGGTCGTCATGGCTAATGGTCTGGCACAGGACTTCGGGTACGGTAACGGAATGCTGTACAACTTCTATCTGGTGGTTATCGGTAGCACCGTGGGCCCGCTGATCATCTTCATGGGCGTGGGTGCAATGACCGACTTCGGCCCGTTGCTGGCGAACCCCAAGACCATGCTGCTGGGTGCGGCGGCTCAGTTCGGCATCTTTGGTACAGTGCTGGGTGCGGCGCTACTGGACTGGGCCGGCATTCTGGACTTCACGATCCTGGAAGCGGCAGCCGTGGGTATCATCGGTGGTGCTGACGGTCCGACGTCGATCTACGTATCGAGCGTTCTGGCTCCGCACCTGCTGGGTGCGATTGCGGTCTCTGCCTATGCCTATATGGCGATGGTTCCGATGATCCAGCCGCCGATCATGAAGGCGCTGACGTCTCCGGAAGAGCGCAAGATCAAGATGTCCCAGTTGCGCCCGGTGAGCAAGAAAGAAAAGATTATCTTCCCACTGGTGGTGTTGATCGCTGTGGTGCTGTTCCTGCCGGATGCGGCGCCGCTGTTGGGTATGTTCTGCTTCGGTAATCTGATGCGTGAGTGTGGCGTGGTTGAGCGTCTGAGTGACACCGCCCAGAACTCACTGATTAACATCGTGACTATCTTTCTCGGGCTGTCTGTTGGCTCCAAGCTGATGGCGGACAAGTTCCTGGATGCCCAGACCCTGGGCATTCTGGCGCTGGGTATCGGCGCGTTTGCTGTGGGTACTGCGTGTGGTGTTCTGATGGCGAAGCTGATGAACAAGTTCAGCAAGGAGCAGATCAACCCGTTGATTGGTTCAGCCGGTGTGTCCGCGGTGCCGATGGCAGCGCGGGTGTCCAACAAGGTTGGTCTTGAAGCCAATCCGCATAACTTCCTGCTGATGCACGCCATGGGCCCGAACGTGGCTGGTGTTATCGGCTCTGCGGTTGCTGCTGGTGTGATGATCAAGCTTTTGGGCTGATCTCTCTCCGCTGCTTTGAGAAACCCCGTTGGGCTTTGGCCTCACGGGGTTTTCTCGTTTCATAGGACTGACAATTCGTGAGTTTGAGCGGATATGGAGCCTCCTTTCATAAACGCTCGGCCTCACCCATGTGCGCTTGTTTCCGGCCATCCATGGCCTCCAACATTCCTGGGAGGGGAGTTCCGGCAGGCTCTCCAACTTTTCGTAATACTTTTAGTGAAAATCCCTGGAACCGACCGGAAGCGTTTTTATTAAATGAGTGAGGTCCGAAAGCTTTCCTGCCATTACGTGCACGATATCCCCTTGCCGTTCCAGAACGCCCTTCACGTGCAACAACCGGGCGGTCAATAACGGCTTCCGCTGCCGCCGCGCCGTTTCCAGCCACACCACCACATTCACATTACCGGTTTCGTCTTCCAGAGTCACAAAGGTCACGCCGGAGGCGGAGCCGGGGCGCTGGCGGCCGGTGACGAGGCCGGCGACCTGGACGGGGATGCCGGCTTTGGTGGTTTTCAGTTGTTCGGCACTGAGACAGAACCGGAGGTGGCCCTGTTCCCGGAGCAGGGCCAGGGGGTGGCGCTGGAGGGTCAGGCCCTGGCTGGCATAGTCGGCCAATACGTTCTGGCCTTCGGTGGGTTCCGGTAGCTGGTGGCAATATTCCGGTTGGCAGTCGACGGTGGTTTCTTCGGCGAACAGTTCGGCGGGCTGTTCGTGGTCGAGTAGTTGCCAGTAAGCCTGGTGGCGGTTGGTGGTGAATGTGGGCATGGCGTTGGCGCCGGCCAGGAGCTCCATGTCACGCTGGTTCAGTACGGCCAGGCGACGGAGTTCACTGGCGGAGCGGTAGCCGGCTGCCGGGCGGTTCTGGTGGATGCGTTCGGCACCGCTGGCGGAGAGCCCCTGGATGATTCTCAGGCCCAGGCGCAGGTGGTGTTCCTTGCCTTCCAGGGTGTGGTCCCACTGGCTGGCATTCACGTCTGGCGGGAGTACGGTAACGTCGTGGCGCCGGGCGTCCTGGACCAGTTGCGAGGGGGAATAGAACCCCATGGGTTGGCTGTTCAGCAGGGCGCAGTAGAAGGCGGCCGGATGGTGGCGTTTGATCCAGGCGGAGGCGTACACCAGCAGGGCAAAGCTGGCGGCGTGGGATTCGGGGAAGCCGTAGCCGCCGAAGCCGCAGATTTGCTGGTAGAGCCGTTCGGCAAAGTCGGCGTCGTGACCGCGTTCGAGCATGCCGGTGACCAGTTTTTCCCGGAACGGGGTCAGGTCGCCGTGGGATTTCCAGGCGGCCATGGCCCGGCGGAGCTGGTCGGCTTCGCCGGCGGAGAAACCGGCGGCCACCATGGCCAGCTTGATGACCTGTTCCTGGAAAATGGGCACGCCCAGGGTGCGCTCCAGGACTTTTCGTACGGCATCGTTAGGATAGTCCACTGGCTCCAGGCCGTGTTTGCGGCGCAGGTAGGGGTGCACCATGTCGCCCTGGATGGGGCCGGGCCGCACGATGGCCACCTCGATTACCAGATCGTACCAGGTTTCCGGTTTCAGGCGCGGGAGCATGTTGATCTGGGCCCGGGACTCCACCTGGAATACGCCGATACTGTCGCCTTTCTGGAGCATGGCGTAGGTCGCCCGGTCTTCCGGGGGGATGTCCTGTATCCGGAATGGCTGACCCTTTTCGTCGCTGATCAGCTCCAGGGCCTTGCGTATGGCTGAAAGCATGCCAAGAGCCAGCACATCCACTTTCATCAGGCCCAGGCTTTCCAGGTCATCCTTGTCCCACTGGATAACGGTGCGGTCTGCCATGGCGGCGTTTTCGACCGGGACGAGTTCGGCCAGTGGGCCGGCGCTGATAACAAAACCGCCTACATGTTGGGACATATGGCGGGGAAAGCCGAGCAGGGTGTTTACCAGGGTGAAGAACTGGTCCGCCACCTGCGGATTGCGGGTGATTTTCTTGTCCAGAATCTGCTGGCGCCAGTTGGTGGCCTTGTCCCGCCAGTCGATGCCTTCCAGCAGTTGTTCTACCAGGGCGGGATCAAAACCGAGGGCTTTGCCAACATCACGAATAGCACTGCGAGGACGGTAACGGATCACTGTGGCGGCGAGGGCGGCCCGCTCCCGGCTGTAGCGCCGGTAGATGTACTGGATGACTTCTTCCCGGCGCTCGTGCTCAAAATCCACATCAATGTCGGGTGGTTCGTTACGGTCTTTGGAGATGAAGCGTTCGAACAGAAGTTCAACCCGGGTCGGGTTCACCTCGGTGATGCCCAGGCAGTAACAGACGGCGGAGTTGGCGGCGGAGCCCCGGCCCTGGCACAGGATATCCCGACTGCGGGCAAAGGCCACGATGTCGTGGATGGTGAGGAAGTAATGCTCGTACTTCATCTCCGAGATCAGGCCCAGCTCCTTGCGGATCAGGTTCTGAACCTGAAGCGGTGTACCCCCGGGATAGCGCTTTCGCTCGCCTTCACGGGTCAGGCGCTTCAGGTAACTGGCGGGAGATTCCCCTTCCGGCACCAGGTCCGGCGGGTATTCGTAGCGCAGGCTGCCGGGCTCAAAGATGCATTGCCGGGCGATGGCCAGGGTTTCGTTCAGCCAGGTTTCGGGAAACAGCCGCTGAAGAACGGGCAAGGGCCGAAGGTATCGTTCACCATTCTGGAACAGGCAGTGGCCAGCGTGTTCAAGATTGGTGTGATTGCGCAAGGCTGTAAGCACATCCTGCAGGGGCTGACGCTCCCGGCTGTGCATATGCACTTCACCCACGGCGGCAACCGGGATGCGTATCTGCCCGGCCAGCCAGCGAATCCGCGCAAGCCGCTGTTCCTCGCCGGATTCCAGGGTGCGGGCGGCGGCAATCCAGAGCCGGGGATCAAACAGGCGGTTCAGCCATTCTCCGCAGGCCAGAGCCTGATCGGACTCTGCCTCGGCAGGTGAGGGTGGCAGCCACAGGCACAGGCAGTCGTCGAGAGGGTGGGTTTCAATGTCCCGGGCGAATAACTGGTATTGGCCTTTTTCCGCCCGGCGGCGGCTGGTAGTGATCAGCTGACAGAGCTGGCCATAGCCTTTACGGGTCCGTGCCAGAAGGATAAAGCGGGGTGTGGTTGCGCCTTTGGGCGCATCGGAAAGCTCGAACCAACTGCCGGTAATCAGCTTGACCGGGCTTTCGGACAGTGCCGCCCAGGCCCGGGGAATGCCGGCCACGGAACAGGCATCGGTGATCGCCAGAGCCGCGTAGCCGAGCTCGTGCGCCCGTTCGGTCAGCTCGTGTGGGTGAGAGGCTCCGGTCAGGAAGGTGAAATTGCTGAAGCAGAACAGTTCTGCATACTGACGTTCAGCCATCAGCCAAACCAGCCATGCACAAACCAGCCCTCCCGGGGATCCCGGAAAATCCAGGCCAACTGGCCGTTGTTTAGTTGGGCAATGTAGTAATCCCGGTGTACCCGCTGGCCATCCCACCAGCCACCGCTGATCCGCTCCGGGCCGGCGAACCAGGCGGCCGGCGCTTCGGCAAGCGGTTGCGGGCCTTTCAACAGCCAGAGGGGGCGCCGTGGCAGCTTTCCGTCCGGCTTTAACCGGGCTCCGGGTTTGCGCAGTACTTCTGAAGCGGACCACGCCCGTTCGGGGCGATGATCGGCCTGGGGCGAGAGCTGTTTGAGCGCCTGTTCCCCAAGGCGCGCCTGCAAGCGGCTGATCAGGGTATGCCAGGCTTCATTCAGATCCTGGGTTTCTCCCAGCAGGTCCTGCCCGGATGGCTTTTCCCGGGGCATGAAACGCTTCACCGATAGCATCAGCGAGATAACCGGCGCCTGTAGCGAAAGCTGATCAAGTCGCAACCGGATCAGGTTCAGAAAGTTCCCGGCCCGGTGTTCCGGCCCGGAGGTTCGGATGTGTAAACGGGTAGGCTCCGAGTGCCGGTGTTTCAGAACCAGCCTCAGGCTGTCGGTATCCTGCTGGCGCCAGCAAAGGTCTTCCTCCAGTTCCGTGAGCATGCGCTGGAGCGGAAACAGCAGCCCCTGGGTGTGCTCGATCTCCCGCACAAAATCGGCCTGCTGCCGGAAAGAGTGGGGCGGTTGCCAGGGTGCTCGCGGATCCGGCCGTGTGCCCTGGATTTTCTGGATGTAAGCCAGCAG
This sequence comes from Marinobacter metalliresistant, assembly GCF_038098645.1. Taxonomy (NCBI): domain Bacteria; kingdom Pseudomonadati; phylum Pseudomonadota; class Gammaproteobacteria; order Pseudomonadales; family Marinobacteraceae; genus Marinobacter; species Marinobacter metalliresistant. The sequence goes on from NZ_CP101118.1 coordinate 101,169, forward strand.
CTCAGGAGACAGGCGGCGTGCCAGCTCATTGGACGGTAAATCAAAGACCTCCCCCAGCGTGCTCAGTCCCAGGCGCTGCAGACGCGTGCAGGCTTTCTCATCGAATTCGGCAGCCAACAGGGGCATCTGGCTCAGGGTTCGCTGAATATGGTCCTTATCGGCTGTGCATTCCCCCTTGCCCGCACGGGCAATCAGGCGGGCTGCCAGGGGCGTGTAGCCAATCCCGATCCAGGCATTCAACTGGCGCTCATTCAGCCCCTGTTCCACCGTTTGCCAAACGGTGGGCAGCCCGCCATACAGCTTCTGCAGGCTGCCGATCTCAGTCAGCAGGCCATCCGGCGGAACCAGCACAATATAGGCGGCGTAGCGATACAGCCAGCGGGCCTGATCTTCCAGGATTCTGACTTCCTGAGCCTCATCAGCGCGCACCATGCCCAGATCCGGCACCAGACCGATGGCGGTTTTCAGGCGCATGCCGCTACGTATGCCCTGGGCCCTGGCCTCGGGGCAGGCCTGGATCACCTTCTGGCCAGAGCCTTCCACAATCACCAGCGCGCCCTGGTCTTCACGGGAGCGGCGAATATGGTCCAGCAACAGGTGTGGAAAATGCAAATACAGCCACAGCATGGAGAGCTATTACCCGGTTGAATCCGACCAGGGCCCGCGAATGGTCCGGGTAGTTTCACGAAACGAAAGGCCGGCCCGCTGGGCCATGGCCAGTGAACAGCGCTGCCCGGGCCAGCTTCCCCGGCGTTTCAGCACATTTACCGTAAGATCCTGCTGCTCACCCGGCTCCAGCTCCAGGCGCAGTGCGGCCGGAGAATTCTGCCCGGCGTAACGCCGCTCCCGGAACAGCACGCACACATTGCTACCGGCTTCGGCAGCCAGTTGCAGGCGCCGGACCTCCCGGGAGGCCAGTTTTCCGGGCCAGGCCATCACCAGCCCCGTTACCGGTGAGCGGAGGCAGTTTTCCAGTGTCCACAGAAAGTCGCCCTCATCCTCAGCATGGATCAGAACCACCTGGTCCAGATTTACGCCTTCCCGGGCAAGGGCTGGCGCATAGGGGGTGTGTGGCGGATTCAGCCAGAACACGGTTTTACCTTCTCCACACACCCGCTGCATGAGTGGCAGCAGCAAATGCAGCTCACCAATACCCGGTGCATCCAGAAGGCATTCGCTCAGGGCGCCCCGGGGCCAGCCCAGGCCGCCAAGCTGGTTATCCAGAACCTGATACCCGGTTGGTTCCGCAGGTTGTGTGGTCTGGACGTGACGGCGCCCCTGCCAGACACGGGCATCCTGCATCAGCGTGTTCAGAAGCTCGCTCATGATGAACATTCTCAATATACTGTTTAAATATACAGTATATTGAGAGTGGCGGGATTTCAAGGGAAGGGTTGATAAAACGAACGGCCAGACCCACGCTTATAGTACAGCCATCAGCCATGGAGGTTGAGATGAGTGACCTGAAAGAGCACAGCTGCGAAGCGTGCAGCCCGAACGCGCCCAAGGCTACCGGGGAAGAGAAGCAGCGCTTGCACAAAGACGTTCCGGACTGGGAAATTCTGGACATTGATGGAGAAGAGCAGCTTCACAAGATCTTCAAACTCAAAAACTTTGTTAAGGCTCTGGAATTCACCAACAAGATCGGCGATCTCGCCGAAGCCGAGAATCATCACCCCGTGATTGTTCTGGAATACGGAAAAGTCGCGGTAAGCTGGTGGAGCCACGAAATCGGCGGCCTGCACAAAAACGACTTCATCCTGGCGGCACGAACCGATGCTGCCTTTAACGACCTGCAATAACCCGGGCCGTAAGCCGTATGATTGAAGACCGTACCGACAGCCCACTGACCCTGAAACTGGGAAATGAAGAGCTGATCATTCGCCGCCGCTACGAAGTGATCAGCATCATCAACGACTTTTTCATCGCCATCTGGTTCCTCGTGGGCAGTATCCTGTTTCTGTTCCCCGAATATGAGAAGGCGGCTATCTGGCTGTTTATCGTTGGCAGTTTCCAGTTCCTGATTCGCCCGGCCATCCGTCTCATCAGTCACATCCACATACAGCGAATTCCCGCCAGTAACTGGGAGAGTTAGAAACCCTCGTCAACAGGGCTGCGAACACCGAATCCACCTTTGCGAACGACGTGTGTGTAGATTTCCGTTGTGCGCACATCCGAGTGGCCAAGGAGCTTTTGTATGGTGCGCAGATCATAGCCGGCCTCCAGCAGATGTGTGGCAAAGCTGTGGCGAAAGGTATGACTCCCGGCGAGCTTGTGGATGCCAGCCGCCTGAATAGCGCGACGAATATGCTTTTGAACGGTTCGATCCAGCAAGTGATGCCGCCTGCGAATACCTGAGCGAGGATCCCGTGACGGCTCTGGGGCGGGAAAGATATATTGCCAGCCGGGCTCCTGACTGGCGTTCGGATACTTGCGCGCCAGGCCGGCTGGAAGATAAACAGAGCCAAATCCCTTCAAGAGATCTGCCTGATGCTGGTGCAACGCGGAATCAATTTGCTGTTGCACCGGTGCGATAAGCCGATCCGGCAATAGCGTAATCCGATCTTTACTGCCTTTGCCGCTTCGAACAATCAGTTGCTGCATATCAAAATCAACATCTTTAACCCGCAAGCGCAGAGCTTCGTTGATGCGTAAGCCGGAGCCATAGAGCAGCATGGCAACGAGCTTGTATTCACCTTCCAGATTGCGGATTACAGACTTGGCTTCTTCCGCACTGAATACCGTTGGAAGCTTTACCGGTTTTCTTGCACGCTCAAAGTTCAGTTCGTCCAGAGGCTGGCCCAAAAACTCCCGATACAAAAATACTAAGGCGTTCAATGCGACTCGTTGGGTAGAGACGCTGACGTTCACCTGTAAAACCAGGTGCGACAGGAATGCTTCGACTTCCGGAGAGCCCATATCCTGAGGATGTTGCAGGCCATGGAAGCGAATAAAGCGTTTGATCCAGAACAGGTAAGTTTTCTCTGTTTTGTACGCCATGCCTCGCAGGCGCAAAAAACTCCGAACCTTGTCCAGAAGCCGGGTTGGTTGCGCCGGTATCGGGGTAGGGATATCCATATCCAGTTATCCTGAAGTGCTGTTTTTATATACAGTATCTTGATTTGCGACGAAGTCAAGAGGCTGATATTTCGCGGAATTATACGAACGCGTTCGCAAAACTCCAAAACACCGAGTGTGAAAATAAGGTAACTATCTGATAGGGTTGAAAAGTTGGAACAGGAAGGGCGGAGTTATACGCCCATGGCCAAGAGCGGGAGTGGCTCAGGAATGAGCGTATAACTCCGGCGGTAGCCATGGTAAATGGTTCTCAAGACTCTGTTTTTGAGAGAGAATCAGGCGTTTTCCTGAGAAATCTTGAGTGGAGTTTTACGAACGGGTGATATACGAACGCGTTCGTATAATTAGCTGTTATAGCGGTTGGTGAGGGTGCAAAGGTTTTCTTGCCGTTTTTCCGGAGGTTATCGGACAGTACTGTATATGTAAACAGTATTTTTCTGGTTTTGGAACCTGCTGCAAGAAAACAAATAATGCGGATCGCCGTTGAGCGCTCTCCCTGCTACCCTCAAGAGCCGGAACAGACGGTTAAGACCCGGCTTAAACCGCTCTGTTCCGGCTCTTGAGGGAAGGCCGATCAATCAGCGATCGTGGTCGCCTTTGTTCCGTGCCTTCGCATCTTCTGCGTCCGCGCTAACCATTTGCCTGATAGCTTTCCAGGGTTGTCTTCCGAGTGTGGAGTGGTCTGTCAATGAAGGGGAACATGAGAGTCATTCAGGACGATCCGTATAACCACACGTTAAGTCGGACCCTGGCTGGCGCCAGGGCCGCTTAACCTCTTTCGTTAGCAGGTAGGAAAAGGAGATTCCAAGTTTTGAATAGGTTCGCACTCACGGCACTGATTTTGTTATCAGTCTTTTCATCATTGCTGCTTGCAGATACGAAAGCCAAGCCATCGATCGAGGTTTTGCTCCATTCACAAATTAGTGCTATTGCTTCAAACGATTATCAGCAATTTCTGGAACATACTGATTCAAATTTTCGGAAAGCCATCAGTGCAGAGCAGTTCGAAACCCTTTCAAGGTCTCTATCCTCAAGATTCAAAGGTGGATACCAACCTGAGTATTTGGGGGTTCTCAATCAGGAAGGGTTCAAGGTTCATCTATGGAAGGTGGTGTCTTCAAGTTCAGAGTCCGATAGCCTCATAAAGATGGCTATGGGGCAAAACCAGATTGCCGGATTTTGGATCGAGTAAACTGCTAACCAGTGGGTGAAGCTGACCGGTACTACGCTGCGCTCCGTACCGGCAGCTTACCCAAGGCGTTAAATGTCACCAAGGATTGGGAATGGTGCTCACCAACTTAGAGCAAGAAGAATTATGGCTGCAAGGCTGGGATGCTCTTGACGATTTTATAGAGAGATATCCCGGTGGCTATCTTCTGCTCCCAGACTACAAAGAAGTATCTCTTGGTGAAGCACAAGAGTGGATCCAGATTGCTGCTTATGAAAGCAATAAAACTGTATTCGCTACAGAGTACTATAAAGGTAAAAGCTCAATATTAATAAACAAGGTGCCAGCGTAGTGGCCGCAACATTTAACAAGGCGCAGCAGTTCGCGGCCGATGGCCGCCGGACGCCCTTTACGTGGCTCCTTCGTCGCCACTCCAAGGTCGCCGCTGTGCTTCGGCGTTAGAACGTCCAGGCGCAGTTGCGTTTTTAGTACGTGTCCAATCAGTTTTAAATGAGGTGTGAACATGAAAGCAGAAACGGAATCGCGGATTTTTTCGGTGGATGAATATGTCCGTCCGTCTAACGGCGAACCGATTCGTTCGGTTGTTCTGGAAACCAACGACTCCGTCATTGTTGTTTGGCACGCCCACCCTGGGCAGGAAATAGCTGCCCATGTCCATCCTCACGGCCAAGATACTTGGACGGTTATCTCAGGAGAAGCCGAGTACTATCAAGGTGACGGCGTAGCCACTCATATTAAAGCTGGAGATATTGCCATCGCAAAACCTGGGCAAGTACATGGTGCAATGAACTCTGGCCCAGAACCTTTTATATTTGTCTCAGTGGTTGCGCCGGCCAATGCCGGTTTTGCGTTGGCTGAAAAATAAACAGCCACATATGAGTGCCAAGTTACTACGTTCTAACAATCGGCTGCACGGCGACCGGTTTTCCGCTGCTTCGCAGCTACAAACCGGCGCGTGAGCCGGGCGTTAGGGCTCCCAGATGAATATGGAAGTTTCGGTTCAGGCCGCAAATAGAGAACATCTGAAGGGGATACACGAATTAGTTCTCGAGTGGGGCTATCAAGTAACCGAGCCCGAAACTCTTGAATGGCTCGAAGTATTGGTGAGTTCCTCAAATCATCAGGTATTTGTGGCCGTTTCTGATGACTCAGTTCTTGGGTGGGCCGCTGTAGAAAAACGCATATCGCTTGATCAGGGATTCATATCAGAAATTACTGGGCTGGTCGTGCGCTCAAGTTGTAGAAGGTCCGGCATAGGGCAGTTGTTGGTAAACGCAGTTGAAGAATGGTCTCAAAATTTGGGTCTCCTAAGAGTTCTTGTCCGATCAAATGTGCGTCGCTTGGAGTCTCATGAGTTTTACCCTTCAATCGGTTTTGAGCTCATGAAAACGACAAAGGTATACGCGAAAGAGCTCGGCGGCCCTAACAAGTCACGGAAGGCGGACGCGTGAGACGCGCCGCTTCGTTTTCGCGTTAGGCATTTCATGCGTCCAATGTCTAGCAATCTATCAACCACAGGACGTGGAGAAGAAAAATGAGTGTAGATGATCTTGAAAGGCTAGCTAAATTAAAAGACAGCGGTGCATTAACGGAAGAAGAGTTTCAGAGGAAGAAGGCTGAAATTCTTAGTCCTGGCAATAGCCAAGACACTGCTTCTGGACCCCAGTCAATAGAAATTTGGAATCCAACTGCAGCCGCGAATTGGAGCCTACTTTTTAGCCCAATCTTTGGCGCATTTCTTCAGGCCAAAAACTGGAAGAGTCTTGGAGAGCAGAATAAATCAAAAAGTTCGATGCTTTGGGTATACCTCGGCTGTTTAATAATTTTTCTAGTATTAATTGTCCCTGGACTGGCAAAATATGGAAGTGGAATTGGTATTATCTGGCTTCTATTTTGGTATTTCACCGCGTCCAAAAGTCAAACAAAATATGTAAAAGAAAAATATAATGATGAATACGAAAAAAAGGGATGGTTTAAACCAATAATAATAGCTATAGGATTAATTTTTTCACTAATTATAGTAACGGCGGTATTTGAGTCAACGAACAAGTCTGGATTCAACTTATCTTCAGATGATCCAAGTGTAGCAATGGTTAAGGACGGAAGCCTTTATACATGTAAAAGTCACACAGTAGAAGAATTGGTAAATAGTTTTATGGGCAATCCTTCTTGGGCGTCTGGAGTATCTGATAGTGGAGTTGAGTTTGTAAATATAGAAGGAGATATTATGTACGCAAATAAGGAAGTTAGAGCCACACTCCAGTTAAAAATAAATGAAAGTGAACAGTCTTTTGAATTCCAAGCAATAGAAATGAATGGTGTTCCTCAAAACAAGATGATTGCCAACGCACTCTTAAATAAAATGTGCGACAGTGCATCCCAGTAATCGACGCCTAACAAGTGGCTGTTGTCGGACGCACCTACGCTGGCGCTCCGGCGCGCCGCAAAGCCAAGCGTTAGGTGCATATGAGTACTTATTCTGTGCAAGCCTCGCAGTTTTATAAAGAAGTTGCCGAGAGCGGCATTGTTTGGGGCATTAAGGATAGTGGTGGCTTTCCAGCTCCACGCGGATCGGAGGGGACGCGAGCAATGCCATTCTGGTCCTCCCAATCTCGAGCCCAACTGCTAATCGACAATGTAAGCGCCTACAAAGATTTTGAACCTGTGGCCATTTCTTGGGCGGATTTCTGTGAGCGATGGGTTCCTGGGCTTTCCAGAGATGGGCTTCTGGCAGGTATAAATTGGTCTGGCGAACTTGCCACAGGCTTTGATATTCAACCATTCGAGTTGCGGGAAAATGTCGAAGCTGTGCGCAACAACACCTAACCAGGCCATTAAGGTTGTTCCGGGCCGATGGCCCTCCACCGGACGGCTTTCAGCCGCCGCTTATGGCAAGCGTTAGAATTTCTCAGGGAGTTAGAGTTTGAAGCTGAAAAAGGAATTTTGGATTTCCATTCTGTTGGCGGCATTCCCCGCTTTTCTCGCTTACGCTAGTGGCGGCGTCGAATTGCTAACAGAGCTTACAAAAAGCATGATGACCCACAAATGGATCATGATTTACAGCATGGTAGGGTTTGGTCTTTTTATCGTGGTCTCCTACCTTGAGTGGCGCTTCCTATTTCACAGCGACGCACTCCGGAAATTTCACAGATTCGTATCTGAAGTTCTTTACGAAATGGCCTCGTCGTTCCTTGGCATTTTGCGGATAACTGCAGGTATCTTCATCTCAGTATTCATGCTGTGGCTAATTTTCGACTACAGCCGTGAAATGCTTTTGAGCTTCACCGGCATTCTCCTTTTCGGCGTCATCGCGTTGGTAGAGGCATGTTGGATTAGGGCTACGCTTGAGTATGCCCAGAGGACCTGGATGATGAAAAATTCTAACCAATAGTTCCAGTTCGTTCCGGGCCTGAAGGCCCTCCACCGGACAGCCTTGTCGCCGCTTCGCTCTGCCAAGGCTGCCGCTGAACAAAAGCGTTAAAGGGGAAATTATGCATCGAGTATGTTGGATATTTTTGCTGCTGCTGATAGGAATGAGTGGGAACGTTAGTGCCTCTCGAGTGCTTGGTGATGGGAATGCTCTGTTGAGCAGTTGTTCAGCCTTTTTGCGGGTACTGGATCGCAGTGGAGACGGGTCAGATGGATTTTCTGCAGGTGCATGTGTTGGTTATGTAACAGGAGCGTCGGACTTCAATACTGTTCACGCAGCGGTATCTGGAGGCGAGAAGGAGGGCTTCTTTTGTGTGCCACCCGATGTGCCTTTAGGCCAAAAGGTTAGGGTCTTGGTTCAATACCTGAAAGCAAATCCTTCTGAACTAAATAGACTCCAGTCAATCCTTACTATGAATGCGTTCAGTGAAGCTTTTCCTTGTAAATAGAGTGTCTTACTGGGCTATTTCAGCCTTTAACAAAACGCGGCACACGGATGCCCTTTACGCCGCTTCGCTCTGTAAAGGCCACCGGTGCGCTCTGCGTTAAAAGGGCACATCACCAGAGGATGAGCCATGGAGATTGATGAAGAGAAAATCGATGAGGCCGTATTGGCTTTGCTATACCTGACTTTGCATGATGGCGGTCGGGCGTGGAAATCCTTTGATTGGGATGCCATGAATAGGCTTCATGAAAAGGGTCTCATTGAGAACCCGGTTGGTAAGGCTAAGTCTGTCCTGTTCACAGAGGGCGGTCTAAAAGAGTCAGAGCGTCTGTTCCAGAAACTTTTCACCAAGGGCTCTTGAACTTGGATGGCAGGCCTTTTAACCAAGCGGTCAACCGGACGCCAAAAGCTTATCGCTTTTGGTTCCCTACGCTGCGCTCCGGCGCCGGTTACCATCAGCGTTATACGAGGTGCTCATGCTAGGAAGGTTTTTCGGGCGGCACCACTCAACTGAGGAATGCTTGAAACGCCATCGCCAATTCAGCGCTGCCTACAAAATTGAGGCGTGCGTTGTTCCAGGAGAGTCGAAATTCCCTCTCGATGGGCACAACGTATCCTGTACAAAGGCTGCAATGTTCCTGTGTATCAAGCATTCGATCGGCGACATTGACCGATTCAGAGCGTGGGAGTCTCCCGAGTATAAATTCAGCGACGACGCTGAGAGCTTCCTCGCGGCAGAATGCCAAAGAGTGTCTGAGCTGATTGGCAAGCGAATAGAGCGTATCGTGTTTGACGATGATAAGAAGGAAAATGTTGTCCAAGAAGTATTTAATCCGAATGATCGGCAATACTGGCTAGAAGAGACCAACCTGTGAAACGTATAACCAAGCCAGTCACGGCGACGTCTACTACATTGCGGCTTCGCCTCCATTCCGTAGCCGCGCGTGCTGAACGGCGTTAGAGCCATACTCGAGGTTGTCTTAAATCTGCCATGAAAGAATTTTTGGATGCAGTAACAACAAGGATTCAAGCCCCTTATTTCGGCTATTCCATTTTAGCCTTCTTGGTTCTAAATTGGCGCGCCATATTTTTGCTCTTAATGCTAGATGCACCAGCCAATGAGCGGATTGCGGCATTTGAGCAAGAAACCAGTTATTGGACTGCACTTGTTTTTCCGCTTCTCGCTGGTGCGATCTTAGCCATTTTGACGCCTTGGTCGAGATACGTCTTCGAGCATCTCTCCCAGAAGCCGTTTGCAATGCGTGATCGACTCCAACTCAATGCGGATCATCAAAGAACGATTCTCCAAACTCAACTGGAACAGGCTCGGTCTGAGTTATTTGGACAGAAGGAGGAGGAGTTAATTGAGCGAGCAAGGCGCGATGAGGAAATAGCGACGATTGAAGATGAAGAAGTCAAAAAACGTTTGGTAAGCGAACTGGCGGCATTAAGAGCTGAGCGAGATGAATTGAGCTCACAGGTGAAGTCCAAGGGAGGGTCTGTCAATCCAGATGTATTGAGCAAAGAATCCATTAGCTTGATTAAAGCGGCGGCCAAAAATAAAACAGGGACTATATTGGCACCAAATACATTCAGCGGGAAATCGATCAATGCTGGTGATTCGGTTTTTGGTGATCAAGATGCCAAATCATATGCATTGTATGAGTCGGCTTTGGAAGAGCTCGAGGTACAAGGGTATGTCAAACCAAAGGGCTCAAAGCGCGAGATTTTCGAGCTTACCAATAAAGGGTGGAACTATGCTGAGTCGCTCTAACAATCGCAGGCACGGCGACGGCTTTTCCATTGCGGCTTCGCCTTCATTCCAAAGCCGCGCATGCTGCGGGCGTTAGAATTTCTCAGGGAGTTAGAGTTTGAAGCTGAAAAAGGAATTTTGGATTTCCATTCTGTTGGCGGCATTCCCCGCTTTTCTCGCTTACGCTAGTGGCGGCGTCGAATTGCTAACAGAGCTTACAAAAAGCATGATGACCCACAAATGGATCATGATTTACAGCATGGTAGGGTTTGGTCTTTTTATCGTGGTCTCCTACCTTGAGTGGCGCTTCCTATTTCACAGCGACGCACTCCGGAAATTTCACAGATTCGTATCTGAAGTTCTTTACGAAATGGCCTCGTCGTTCCTTGGCATTTTGCGGATAACTGCAGGTATCTTCATCTCAGTATTCATGCTGTGGCTAATTTTCGACTACAGCCGTGAAATGCTTTTGAGCTTCACCGGCATTCTCCTTTTCGGCGTCATCGCGTTGGTAGAGGCATGTTGGATTAGGGCTACGCTTGAGTATGCCCAGAGGACCTGGATGATGAAAAATTCTAACCAATAGTTCCAGTTCGTTCCGGGCCTGAAGGCCCTCCACCGGACAGCCTTGTCGCCGCTTCGCTCTGCCAAGGCTGCCGCTGAACAAAAGCGTTAGGGAGGGTGAAATGAAGCTAAAACGGTGGCAGATCGCTCAGTATCAGGGGTAGAACTCATGGGCAGAAAGCAAGTGATACAGGCATTGGAGCAGAAAGCAGTTTCCTGTAATGACATGAAATACGATGGGCGCCTCACCTGTCCAAAGAGTTATGGAGTTTACCAAATCGTGAACACTGCAAATGCGGGTAAAACGTTTCGATATGGCAACCACCCTGTGCGTCAATCTGAGCTCCAACGTGAATTCGGCGACTGCTGCCTTGTCTATCTTTTTCTGGAGCGCGAATATGCGTTTAGAATGCAAAAAATATTAAATAATGACGGAGACTGATAATCTTAGGGGCAAATAACTATTAAACTGAGGCGACTATAAACTTTTTAGCGTAACTAAATTGGCTGTCAGCATAAAAAAAATGAGGGTTAATCGATGCGAAAATTAGTATGGGCAATAGCTATCTTTTTTGTGTGTGGTTTTGCAAATGCAGTTGATTCAGCACAAAAACAAATCGAAGATTCAATTATGAATCTCACTGAGAAGCACCCAGAATTGAAATTGATTCGTGTATTTGAAACCACGACCAATAATTATGTGGTAGAAGTTAGAGTCCCCGATACTATGGAGCTTGCTAGACTCTCCAGTCCAAGAGAGAAGAATTTATCACTTACAAAAAAGTGGAGTGCGTTAGTATGTACTCCTGAGATGAAAAGCATAGCTAAAAATTTCAGTATTGCCTTTCTATCAGTCAGACAGGTAGATAGTAAAGGAGAGTCTTATTCTACAGCCATATGTCATTAAATTTTTTTAAAAGTGCCATTAATTTCGCTTCCAACGGTCGTCGGGCGCTTTTTCGTCGCGCCTTTTCTGGAATTTGTCGGAGGTGGCCACGAGACATTGAGCGCGATGCCCTAACAATCGCAGGCACGGCGACGGCTTTTCCATTGCGGCTTCGCCTCCATTCCAAAGCCGCGCATGCTGCGCGCGTTATTTGCGACATGAAGTTGCATAAGTATATGTTGTAATTCGAGTTATTTTCGTAGTTGTTGGCTCTGCGCACCATTGGCCCACCCAACAGAGAAGTACTCGAAAGCGCAACCTGGTGTTCTACCACCAGTATCCTACCCACCATGCGAAACGGATTTGGTATGAAGCGTTGGGGACAATGAACCCTGTTAAGAGGAACCGTGAGGGGAATCGGAACTGCCAGTGCCAGGCGGTCGGGGGCTAGGATGGAGCGATAGGATGAACGTAAGTGAAGAATCGTTGACGTTCCGTGAGATGCCAGATCTGCCAAAGGCGCTGACAGGCAGTCACCAAAAGGTAAGCAATCTCGGTCGTCGCCTTGATAACGTGGGCGGCGCGTAGACACCGCATTGCCGGGATACAGATTCCATCTACGTCGCTCGTAAAGGTGCTTATGCAGAACATGGCAATGTCGTAGAGCCTTCAGGGAGGAAGAAGGTAACCCGTAAGGGAGCCGGTGACTCTGCGTCGATGAGATGGGGGAAAAAGCGAAGGGTTTCCTGTAATGGGAGGCATACGGATTCGAACTTTGTCCGGCACGAAAGTGAGCCCACGTCCCCTCGGTGCTTTGTTGCGAGAGAGCTGACAGAATCGATTTCATGAAGGAACGACAAATGATCGCCGCCACGGCGAGTGCACCTTCAACCGACGCCCAACGCTGGCAGTCCATAGACTGGCCGGCGATGGAAAAGCGCGTGTATCGACTGCAAGTGCGTATCGCAAAATCTATCCGCGAGCAGCGGTGGGGTAAGGCGCGAGCCCTGCAACATCTGCTATCGCGCTCGTTTGCGGCAAAGCTGATCGCCGTCAGACGGGTCATATCCAATAAAGGAAGCCGCACGGCAGGTGTTGACGGAGAGCGGTGGACCGCTCCCGGGCAATACTGGCGGGCGGCGCAACAACTAAGGACAGCCGGTTATCAGGCGCAACCACTGCGCCGGATCTATATCCCGAAAAAGAACGGTGACCGCCGTCCTTTGGGGATACCCACCCTTCATGACCGGGCGATGCAAGCCCTCTATGCTCTTGGGCTTAACCCCATTGCGGAAACCACGGGAGACAAACACTCTTACGGTTTCAGGGAAAAACGCAGCCTGCACGATGCTTGCAAACAGGGCTTCATTATACTGGCCCAGAAAACCGCGGCCCAGTGGGTTCTGGAGGCAGACATCAAAGCCTGCTTCGACCGCATCAGTCATGACTGGTTGTTGACCCCCCTCTGTCAAGGTAGTTGGAACCCCACCCGATGTTAGACTCTCTCAATAAAGTGGGGCGAGAGACAGAGGTTTTCATGAAATATTCACCGGAGCGTCGCGAAGCCATTCTTAAAAAGTTACTGCCACCTAATAACCGGCCAGTTGCCGTAGTGGCAGAGGAAGAAGGTATTTCCGATGCCACTCTTTACAACTGGCGAAACGAAGCTCGGAAAAATGGACAGTTACTGCCAGATCACGGTTCAGATCCGGAAGGTTGGAGTTCTCGCGATAAGTTCAATGCCGTGCTTGAGACCGCCGCACTGAGCGAGTCCGAGTTGAATGAGTATTGTCGCAAACGGGGCGTTTATCCCGAGCAGATTCGACGCTGGCGCCAGAGTTGTGAAATCGCCAATGATCGCGATGAAAAGGTCGAAAAACGCTCTCGTGAAGCGGTCAAGCAGGAGAAAAAACGCACCCGGCAACTTGAACGCGAACTGAAGCGTAAAGACGCCGCCCTGGCTGAAACAGCCGCGCTGTTGGCCCTGCGAAAAAGGCCCAGGCGATCTGGGGGACGAGGACGACTGACCAGCACCCGAGATCGCCAGCATGCCTTAGAGCTGGTTGATGAGGCCCGTGTGGATGGCGCGCGCCTGAAAAGCGCTTGTGCCGAGCTGGGCATTGGCACCAACACCTATCGCCGCTGGAAAGCCGGTGATGAGGATGGCCGGCCAAGCGCACCAAAACACACACCGCCTCATGCACTGACCGCAATGGAGAAAGCCATGATCCTGGCCGTTTGCCACCAGTCCGATTACGCCAGTCTGCCACCGTCTCAGGTCGTGCCGCTGTTGCTGGATGACCATGGCTGGTACATCGCCTCAGAATCGTCATTTTATCGCGTTCTGACCGAACACAATGAGAACCATCGCCGGGGCACACGATCATCCGGACGAGTGGGCCCGCCACGCCGGCACGAGGCAACCAGACCGAATCAGGTCTGGTGCTGGGACGTGACTTACTTAAAGTCTATGGTTCGGGGTCAATTCTTTTATCTGTACTTCATGCTCGACGTCTACAGCCGCAAGATCGTGGGTGCCGAAGTCTTCGATGCAGAAAGCGCCGCCAATAGTGAAATCGTGCTGCGCAAAGCGCTGCTCCGTGAAGGCTGTATCAACAACCCACCGGTGGTGCATTCGGACAATGGCAGTGCCATGAAAGGTGGCACGTTACCGGCGACGTTCGAGAAACTGGGTGTCACGCCGTCCTACAGCCGGCCGCGTGTGTCTAACGACAACGCCTATATCGAATCGCTGTTCGGCACCACCAAGCAGCGTCCGGGATACCCGCCTGAAGGCTTTGAGAACCTGGAGCTGGCACGTGACTGGGTAAGGAAGTTCATCGGCTGGTATAACGAAGAACACCGTCACAGCGCTATCCGCTATGTGACACCGGCAGACCGCCATGCAGGCAAAGACGCTGACATACTGGCACGCCGAAAGATCACCTTGCTAAAGGCCAGAGAAAAGAACCCTGGCCGCTGGTCAACCAGCATCCGGAACTGTGAGCCGATCGGAGCTGTGTGGTTGAATCCATTACCAGAAGAGCAAACTGTTAAAGAACAATGCGTGGCTCATTAGAGCCCAACTGAATCAGGTGCCAACTACCTTGACAGACGACGTGACGCATATCCCGCTGCCCAGGCGGGTGTTAGGGCAGTGGCTTAAATCGGGGTACTTGGACAAGGAAGCACGCTACGAGACGGAAGACGGCACCCCGCAAGGTGGCATTATCTCGCCCACCCTCTGCAACATGACACTGGATGGCCTGGAAGATCTGGTTGTGCCGGCGTCCCGCAGTCAGGGGCGCAGCAAACTGCATATCATTCGATATGCGGACGACTTTATCATCACCGGGACCACCCCCGCCATTCTGGAGCACGAAGTCCGGCCCAAGGTCGAGCGCTTTCTGGCGGAGCGTGGGCTACAGTTGTCAGTAGAGAAAACACGTTTAAGTCATATTGATCAGGGTTTCAACTTTCTGGGCTTTCACTTCAAGAAGTACCGGAAAACCCTGCTGATCCAGCCCGAGGACGGCAAGACCGGAGAAGTGCTGGCGAAAGTGCGAGGGGTGTTAAAGAAATACCGAGGCATCCCCTTCCATGCTCTGCTGGCCAAACTCAATGCCGTGATCCGGGGCTGGGCCTATGCGTACCGACACGTGGTAGCGAAACAACGCCTGAGTTACGTCGATGACAGGATCTACCCACTGGTGAAAAAGTGGCTACAACGGGAACACCGATCCAAGACGTGGGCATGGATAAGGAAACGCTACCGGGGTTGCTTCAAGGGTCGCATAGAGTATGGGTGCCACTACCCGACAACATCGGGCATGAAACTCATACGCTTGTTCAAGGCTGGAGACTTACCGATCCGGTATCACAGCAAAGTTCGCAGTGACGCCAATCCTTATGACCTGGCCGACAGCGACTACTATAAGGCGAGAACCGCAAGGCAGCGAATGCACGCGCGCCGGGACCGAGTCTTCTTGAACAGCTCGTCCTACGAGAAACTGGCCGCCTGAATGGATGCGTTATTGGATGTGAATAGGTGGGTCGCCTGGGCGGCCTTTAAAGGGCTTGAGCTGTATGATGGGAAACTATCACGTACAGTTCTTATGGGGCGAAGGGCCGGAAGGCCCTTAGCTACCAGGTTTGGTGCCAATCATGCTAAAATCGCGGGTTTTGAACAATGTTTAACCACGGGTAGCCCGGACGCTACTCATCACAGAAAGGAACTCTGGCTATGAGCAATCTGATTGCCGCCTGCGTCGGCGACATGCACGTTTGCCCGATCAAAGGGCACAGCTCTTCCCCCATCATGCCAAACGGCTCCAGCATCCTCGTTGAAGGCAAACCGATTGCCCGAGTGGGTGATGTCACCGGTTGCGGCGCTGTCATTACCCAGGGCTATCCATTGGCGTTGGCCGATGGTATGCCTGTGGCGTACCTTGGCAGCCCGACCAGCCATGGCGGTTCCATTGTCAGCGGCAATCCACGGGTGCTTTTGGGCGTCGCCACCAATACTGCACCGGTTGTGGATTTTGCCATGGCGGGCGCACTGGATGACAAAGGCCAGCTTACTCCTGCCGCTAAAGAATTGCTGGACAAAGATCCACAGGAGTTTGTACGCAAAGCTGCTCAGAAAGGCGCATTGATTGACGAAGGTGTTTCTGACGAATCGCCAGAGGATTCGCCCGAAGAAGAGAACCGTCCTAAGGTCCGGGTGGAGGCTGGCATCTTTTTCGATGGCACCGGCAACAACCGCGATAACACACAGACGTACCAGCGACAGATGGACGAATGTCTTACGGCCAATGCGGCTGGGGCCATCTCCGAGGACGAGTGCAGTGCCGAACTGTCGCAGGTGATGGAAGGCAGTTACCTCAGTGCGGAAACCAATGTCTCCAAGCTGGAGCGAATGTATCAGCAGGGTCAATTCCAGAGTGAGGAATGGAAGGAAGCTCACCGCATCTCGACCTACGTTTCCGGTGTTGGCACCAAGTCCGGCGAATCGGATGATGGTCCCAGCATGGGGCTTGGACTTGGTGAGCAAGGCATACTCAAGAAAATTGCCGAAGGGTCCGGCGATTTGGCGACTGATGTTCGTGACTATGTTAGCGCCCCCATCGACGAATTGATTCTCGACGTTTTCGGTTTCAGCCGTGGCGCGGCCACGGCCCGGCATTTCATCAGCCGGGAAGTTCAGGATGAAGGCGGTGCGCTGGCCGCCGCGTTTAAACAGCAGGGCATTCCTTGGCCGAAGAAGATCACCGTTCGCTTTGTAGGTCTGTTCGATACCGTTGCGGGGATTGCCGATCTCGGCAATCTGGACTTTTCAGCACACGATGCAGAAACCGGACGCATCAACGTCAACCTGAGGCCGGAGCATGCCGAACGGCTTGTTCAGTTTGCGGCACGGGATGAGCGCCGCCACAACTTTTCACTCAACAGTCTTCGGGGTGAGTCCGGCAACTTGCCCGACCACTTCAGCGAATGGACGCTGCCTGGTGCCCATTCCGATATTGGCGGTGGTTACCCGGATCGCTTTCATGAGCGTGTCGAGGTGCGCCCACCTCTGGTAGTCAGAGGGAAAGATCGCCGCAATCCCGAAGCCAGTTTCGAATTTTCGCGCATGTTGCAGGAACGTGCACTGATCAAAAACGAAGGCTGGATCGGGCCGCTGAACCCACTCGCCACATTGGATATCGAGCAGGAGCGCCCACCCGGTTTGCCGGGCGGAGACATCACGCTTCGCCTTTGGCTGGACCGCGAGGTTCGTGGTGAATATTCCCGTATTCCGCTGTATCTAATGCACAAGTTGGCGGTGGATGCTGGTGTGCCTTTCCAATCTATCAACCCAGAAGTGGACGGCCTTTCTCTACCGCAAGAATTAATGACCGTCGCCAGAAATCTCGCCGCCCATGTGTGGCATGGCAGTGAGCTATTGATGACACCGGAATCCAGAGCGTTACTGAAACAGCGATATATCCACCATTCCGATCATTACTTGCGGCTCGGCCCGTTGTACCCTTTCAGACCCGGCAAGTATGGCCGCCGAACTGTGCATCCGAATAAGGGGCAATGGGCAGAGGGGGAGTACCATGAGTATTAAGTCGCTTGCCATTAGCTTCTGTGTCCTGGTGTTGCTGGGGTGTTCGGATCAGAGTGAATCGGAAGGGCCAGCGTATGGCCCCGACCCGACTTACCGAAGTATCTCTGTTGTGGTGCCCCAGCATTACGATGCGTGGGTCGAGACTTTAATCCTGGAATCTGTGTCGGGGGAAATCGGTTGGCGAGCACCCATTGGGATAATCACCTGCTGCTGGGAACACCCCTCTGGCAAGAGCGCGGAGTGGCAGGCGATGCCGGGACTGGTGCTTATCAAGTGGTTCTCGTTTGCCGAACAGCAATCTTACCGGGCGTTGATCCAGCTTGAGAATGCCCGCGAAATTGAGGAGAAAATGAAAGAAATCGCTCCCTATGAGCGTTACGGAAAGAATTTTGAGGTTCCTCGTTACAACCTTGTATTTGGCCTGGCACCGGGCGGCACGGTAGTTGTCTGGATTATGAACGGGGCGGAAAATGCGATTGAGGTGGGGCGATACGAGGCCACACCGTTCACCAACGAGAAGTCAGATTATTCTCAATGGGTAGATGAATATCTGGAAAAAGAAGGCGAATATCTCCGGGAAAACGGGATCAAACTGGATGGCTGGTAGGCGCATGTCCTGATAGCCTGGGAGTCAGGCACCACATAATCGGGTAGCCGGGGGTATCTAGCCCCAGCCCCCACAACACCCTGCATGCGGGTCCGCACAGGGCGTTTCCCGGAAATGTTTAAAGTAAAATGGCCGATTACCTCCTTCTTACCCCAATGACGGCTTCTGATTTTGCGCCAACGCTCCTGGGTCCGGTCGGATATAGAGCAGTTGAGCTGCACAGGCTCCTCATTGATTTCCGGGTTCAGGCCTTCACCGTGTCCCAGCCATTACGCTGGGCATTTGGCTACTATGCCGTCTGCTGACTTCTGCTCAATCACTGGTGGGGTTACCCCCAGCGGCGCTATCGGTGTCCACCTTGTTCGCTCGCAACCGCCGATGGCAACGGCTGCGCCCAGGCTTGATCGACCAGTGGCCTGACTGGTAATTAACCGATCGCTCGTTGAGCAGATCCCGATGCGTCGGACCGCCCCAGATAAGAGCATGCACTGTCACTGCACAACTGCATCATTTACGGTGGCCGTTAGATCACGTGGCTTCGTCGTCTGGTGCCAACTCGCCTCCGGCCTACGCCTCATATGATGTTCTTGTTCATCAGCTCGCAGTTTTGCTAGCGGCTTCCTCCAGACCGCCCCTCACGGGTTGGCCCTTGCCATTCGCTAGTGGTTAGCGTTCAATCGGGTAAAACCGGCTGACCTCAGATCTTCCCACAGGGGACTTTCACCCCATTAGTTCATGCCCATGCTGGGCGTACACCACACGTTAAGTCGGACCCTGGCTGGCGCCAGGGCCGCTTAACCTCTTTCGTTATGTGGTGCCAACCATGCTACACTCACGGGTTTTGAACATTGATTAATCACGGGTAGCCAGGAAGCTACCCCTTAATAGAAAGGAACTCTGGCTATGAGCAATCTGATTGCCGCCTGTGTTGGCGACATGCACGTCTGCCCGATCAAAGGGCACGGCTCTTCCCCCATCATGCCAAATGGCTCCAGTATCCTTGTTGAAGGTAAACCCATTGCCCGAGTTGGTGATGTTACTGGCTGCGGTGCTGTCATTACCCAAGGCTATCCGTTGGCGTTGGCCGATGGTATGCCGGTGGCCTACCTTGGCAGTCCCACGAGTCATGGGGGGTCTATTGTCAGTGGTAATCAGCGAGTAATACTTGGCGTTGCCACAACTACCGCACCCGTAGTGGATTTTGCCATATCTGGGGCATTGGATGACAAAGGGCAGCTTACCCCTGCCGCCAAAGAGCTGCTGGATAAAGATCCGCAGGAGTTTGTGCGGCGGGCCGCCCAGAAAGGCGCCCTGATTGACGAGGGCTTGCCGGACAAATCACCAGATGACTCGTCAGAAGAAGAGCGTCCCAAAATTCGGGTCGAGGCTGGCATCTTTTTCGATGGCACCGGCAACAACCGTAACAACACCCAAACCTATCAGCAGCAAATGGATGAGTGCCTGACGGCAAATGCCGCCGGAGCTATCTCAGAAGAAGAGTGCAGCAGCGAACTGTCGCAGATTATGGGTGGTAGCTACCTCAATGCCGAAACCAATGTGTCCAAGCTTGAGAATCTGTATCAGCGAACTGAGGCCCAAGGCGAGAATGGCGACGTTATAGTTACCTTGTCGGCCTATGTGCCTGGTGTGGGTACAAAATCAAGTGAGCCTGATGACGGTCCGAGCATGGGGCTTGGCCTTGGCGAACAGGGCATCCTCAAAAAGATAGACGAAGGTTCCAGAGAATTGGCGCTTGCGATTGGTGAACTCGTTAAGGAACCTATCGGCGAACTGGTCCTTGACGTCTTTGGCTTCAGCCGTGGGGCGGCCACCGCCCGGCATTTCGTCAGCCGAGAGATCTATGACACCACCGGCTCTTTATACGGCGAGTATAAAGGTAGGTTGGTCAAGGCCTTCGAGCGGGAGGGAATTCCCTGGCCGAATAAGGTTACTGTCCGTTTTCTAGGGCTATTTGACACTGTTGCTGCGGTTGCCGACTTAGATAATCTCGATTTTTCTGCGCACGATGCCGATACGGGGCGCGTCAATGTGAACGTAAAACCGGAGCACGTCGAGCGAGCCGTGCAATTTGCTGCCCGAGATGAACGTCGACACAACTTTTCACTGAACAGCCTGCGAAACGAATCTGGAAACTTACCTGAACATTTTAGCGAATGGGTGTTGCCGGGTGCTCATTCCGATATTGGCGGTGGATACCCTGATCGCTTTCATGAGCGTGTCGAAGTCCGTCCGCCGTTGGTGGCCAAAGGAAAGGACCGCCGCAATCCCGAAGCGAGCTTCGAATTTTCGCGCATGTTGCAGGAGCGGGCACTGATTAAAAGCGAGGGCTGGATTGGGCCACTGAATCCGCTTGCTACGCTGGAGACAGAACAGGAGCGCCAACGTGGTTTGCCTGGCGGAGATGTCACGCTTCGCCTGTGGCTGGATCGAGAAGTTCGGGGCGAATATTCCCGAATTCCGCTTTACCTGATGCACAAGTTAGCGGTTGATGCAGGTGTACCTTTTGATGTAATTGATCCTGAAGACTCGTCACTTTCTCTTCCAGGTGAGTTAATAACCGTCGCAAGAAACCTCGCCGCCCACGTATGGCATGGCAGCGAATTGCTGATGAACCCAGAATCCAGGGCGCTGCTGAAGCAACGCTATATTCACCATTCCGATCATTACCTTAGACTTGGGCCGCTATATCCTTTCCAGCCGGCCAAATATGGTCGACGTGTTGTCCATCCAAACAAGACCAAGTGAGCAAAAGGGGAAACGCCATGAAGATGCAAAACCTTGTGCTCATTGTATGCCTTCTTATGCTGTCAGGGTGCTCGGAGCAGACAGCCTCCGAAGGATCAAAGCCAGGTCCCGACTCGACTTATCGGAGTATCGGTGTTGTGGCACCTAGGCATTACGATGTCTGGGTGGATAAGTTCTTTATTGAGTCCCTGTCGGAGGATATGGGTTGGCGCCGCCCTTTTGGAATTGTTTCTTGTTGCTGGAAAAGCTCTCCGCTCTCCCGGGCAAAGTGGCAGACAATCCCGGAGCTATTTCTTATCCGATGGTTTTCCTTCGCGGAGCAGCAGTCCTACGAGGCCGTGATCAAACTCGAAAATCCTGGTGAGATTGCAGAAATGATGAAGGAAGTAGCCCCATTCGAACGGTTTGGAGAAGTTGTTGAACGCCCCCGGCATAACCTTGTTTTTGGGTTGGCACCGGGCGGCACTGTGGTGCTCTGGATCATGAATCGTGGGGAAAATGCCATTGAGGTTGGGCGATATCAGGCAAAACCTTACGATCATAAAAAAGAAGGAGAGGACTATACTCGCCGGACGGAAAGTTACCTCAAAAGAGAGGGGAACTTCCTGCAACAAAATGGAATACGGTACGAAGGTTGGTGAGTCCCTCAGGCCAATGAGTCAGGCACCACATATCAATGCCATGCACCGGATGCCAAACCCTCCGCTTCGCTGCGGCTTTGTCACCGGTGATGGCGGGCGTTAAGCCACAGAACAGGCTCTTATACTAATTTTTGAAAAGTTAGTAGATGGCTCGTATGTTGAGGTGTATACTAATTTCGGAAAAATCAGTATTTGAGGCGAATTGCATGAAAATTCCTGTTACTCCTCCCTCGCGAGAGAGACTCGTCGAAATTATTAGAAGCGGCGACGGAGACAAGATCGCGCAGCTTTTCGATAGGTCCATCGGACCTTGTGATTCTAAAGGGCGTTATCTGCACTGGGATAAGCTCAGGCATCTCACTATGCCCGAAGGGTATGATGCCGAATTGTACTGGCTAGCAATGCGGGATTCCCGGTCGAGAATTTCGAAAGAGCTTTCTTTTCGAGATAAGGGAGGAAAGCCGTTTCAATTTTGTATTCCAGATACAGTAATGAGAGACATACTCTGGATAAGTGAAAACGCCACAGGAGCGATACAAGCTGATAGTAAAATCTCAGATCCTAAAACCAAGCAGACCTATCTCATTAACTCGCTCATAGAAGAGGCTATTAATTCTAGCCAATTGGAGGGTGCTTCCACCACTCGCAGGGTAGCGAAGGAGATGCTTAGAACGGGTAGGTCTCCGATGGATCATTCAGAAAAGATGATTCTTAATAACTACAATGCCATGAATTTCATCAGGGAATATAAGGATGAATTGCTCACAAAATCAATGATTTTCGAGCTGCATAGTATTGTGACTGAGGATTCTCTTTCAGAAGAGGACTCTGAGAAGTCAGGTGTTTTTCGCGGAAAGGATGATGACATTAGAGTCTATTCTCATGATGAAAAATTACTTCACACTCCTCCATCGCCGGACGAGCTGGACGATCGGATCCAGATGATATGTGACTTTGTAAATGCTGAAAGTGATAAGGAAAACCAGTTTATTCCTCCAGTCATAAAAGCAATCGTCGTTCATTTTATGATTGGTTATGATCATCCTTTTGTCGATGGTAACGGTAGAACGGCTCGTGCACTTTTTTATTGGATTATGGCGAGGGAAGGATACTGGCTGATGGAGTATATCTCCATATCTAGGGTCATAAAAATGGCACCAGCCCAGTATATGTATGCTTACCTACATACGGAAACTGATAGCAATGATGTTACATACTTCATCATTCATCAGCTTGAGGTTATAAAAAAAGCTATAAGAGATCTTCATAGTTATCTTGCATATAAAACTGGTGAGTACAGAAAAGCCGCTAGATTATTGGAAAAATCAAAGCTAAGTGGTGCTTTAAACCATAGGCAGCTTGGCTTGCTAAAAAATGCACTAGATAACCCAGGACAAGAATATACTATTAAATCCCATAAAAATTCGCATGGGGTATCATACCAAACAGCACGGACAGACTTGCTAGCTCTATCGGACGAATTCAAACTCTTGAGAAAGTATAAAGTCGCTAAAACGGATGTTTTTGTTGCTCCGCCAAATTTGATTGAAATAATTAAGAACGGATAGCCTAATCGGGTAGCCGGGGGTATCTAGCCCCCAGCCCCCACAACACCCTGCATGCGGGTCCGCACAGGGCGTTTCCCGGAAATGTTTAAAGTAAAATGGCCGATTACCTCCTTCTTACCCCAATGACGGCTTCTGATTTTGCGCCAACGCTCCTGGGTCCGGTCGGATATAGAGCAGTTGAGCTGCACAGGCTCCTCATTGATTTCCGGGTTCAGGCCTTCGGCGGGAGGAGGAGAAAACCATGCCAAAGTTTATCGATGCACATCCCATGAAGCCGTTCACGGCGGACGAGCTAAACAAGTTTCAAAACGCGCCCCCGGACGAGTTTGGGGTCACGCACCACGACATCCTGTTCAGCGAGAAGGACAACAAGATTTATTGCGTGCTGGATGCCCCGAACGCCGAAGCGATCCACAAGCATCATGCGAAGGCCGGAATCGAGTGTGACTGGGTCCATGAAGTAAAGTCCACCCGCAGCTGACGGAGGCCCTTGGCCAGCATCCGCGTAGATAGCTCCGGAACCCGAAACAAGAATGCTTAGGTTCCCGTTTTGGCTCAGCGGAGGCGGGATAGGCTTCCCTAGCTTGCCTGTCTCTCCAGCCTAAGGGCTAAGTGGTTCATCGAAGTCTTGGTTTCAAGGCGGTCAACCGGACGCCAAAAGCGTGCCGCTTTTGGTTCCCTCCGCTTCGCTCCGGCGCCGGTTACCATCAGCGTTAGGACTGACTGCGTTTCCGCCAGTAGCCAGGCTTTCGGGAGTGATGAGCAACGGCAATTACGACGGCTTCTTCGGGTAACTCAATCGCGACGATATCGTAAGGGAAGCGCTCCAGAATCAGTCGTTTTGCACCGGTATCGCCGACTTCTTGGGGTAGGGGTGACAAAGGGATGACGTTTTCTTCAATAACATCGATGGTGGCATCAACCGCAGCGGAAAACTCGGCGCCAAGTCCAGGTTGCTCTGATTCGTACCATGCTGCAGCTTCTATCGCTTCCTGCGACGCTTCTTCCAGTATCCTTACTATTCGCACTGTTACATGCCTATCCTCGCTCGCATCTTTGTTCGGAATTCTTCGCGGCTGAGCAGCGTGGCCTTACCGCTTTTGACCTTGGACACACGATGAATAATTTCATCATTCCAGGCTTGCTCAACAGAGTCGTCACGGGGGCCGTCCAAGCTCATTATAAGCTCGCGAGCCAACGCTGCACGCTCCGCCTCGGAGAGGGGCGAAATCTGGGAGCGTAGGTGATTAAATGTTTCGGTAGTCATGGTGCCTCCGCGAGTAGCGATACCGTAATGCTATCCCGATCCCAAAGTCCTAACAACTCAATCAACCGAACCGCCGTGGTACGTGATCCGTATGCCCGGTGGTGTGGGGGGAGCGGGGCTGTGAGGCCTCGCCCTATCCCGATTAAATGACCCTGCGCTGTTTTTCTCCCGAGATCAAAGGCTTCACCTCCCTGCGATACCGACGCAATGCGTTACAATTTAGTGTGTATTGTGTGTAAAAATCTTGATTTTCGTGTGTTGCGTGTGTAAACTCTACCTGTTATTTTGATTAAGGACCCGCTTATGGATAGTCGGAAACTTGTCAAGATGATCGAAGCAGATGGTTGGCAGCTCATTCGAACGAGGGGGAGCCATCAGCAGTTCAAGCACCCAGAAAAGCTTGGACTGGTGACGATTCCCCACCCGAAGAAAGATCTTCCGACTGGCACTGTTAAGAGCATCTTGAAGCAAGCCGGGCTTTAAAGCCCGGCCGCTTTTCCGAGCCAATTGGGGGGTAAATTCAAAAAAGGAGGGAAGCGCGAGGTGATTGAGACACGCGCAACTTTAAAATTCATCAACTAAATACGTTGAATTGACTGTTAACTTAAGCGAAGTAAATTGTCATTTAATAAATAGACCTTTAAATGAAATCTAAGTGGAGTGTGGAGGTGGTGATATGTTTTATCCCATCCTGATCCAACAAGAAGGGGACAGTGCCTACGGTGTGATTGTGCCGGATCTTCCCGGCTGTCACTCTGCAGGAGATACCTTTAATGAAGCAGTAGAAAATGCAGCAGAAGCGATTGATTTTCACATGGAAACCATGGCGGAAGAGGGGATAGAGATTCCGGCCGCCAGTGATCTGGGAGAGCTAACAGGTAATCCGAATTACGCCAACGGCGTTTGGGTAATGGTTCAAGTGGATGTGGTTCGTTATCTTGGCACAGCCCAACGAATCAATATCTCGCTGCCGAATCGCCTGATTACTCAGATCGACCGCTTCGTTGATACACATAAGGACTACAAGGATCGATCGAAGTTCTTAGCAGATGCTGCAATGAAGATATTGCAGCACGTTTGATCTTCGATCATCTTAGTAGATAAAAAGCCCCGCAATTTGTGGGGCTTTTTATTATAGATATAGTGTCATTCTGAGATCTAAAACGATTGCCGATTTTTTATCCTGCAATTTTTTTGTCGCAATATGATAATTTGTTCTTTAGTTTAACAAATGCATTAAGTTTGTTTCGGCCCGATGGGCTGGATCCGATAGAGAAGACACTCCGGTTGTTCACGATCGACTGATGGAACGGGTGCTGGAGAGGGACAACCTGCGCCGTGCCTTCCGACTGTACTCGACCGCCTGATGTGTCGCCGATTGAAATTGACGGTAAACGAGGACAAGAGCGCGGTTGGTCGCCCCTGGGAGCGAGTGTTCCTGGGGTTCACGTTTACCCGTCGAGGTCGGGAAAAGCGGCGTAAGGTGAGTGACGATGTGATCACGCAGTTCAAGAATCGTGTCCGGAAAATCACCCGGCGAACGCGGGGTCGAACCATGCAAACGGTGATTGACGAGTTGGCGGTGTACCTGAGGGGCTGGAAAGGCTACTACGGTTTTGCGCAAGTGAAATCGCCGATCCAGGACCTGGAAAAGTGGGTGCGCAAGCTACGTTGCTATCACCTGAAGCAATGGGGACGATCCGGCTACCGCCAGTTGTGCAAGCGCGGAGTGAGTGTAAGACTGGCCTGGAATACGGCCAAGTCGGCTCATGGCCCGTGGCGTTTGAGCCGCAGTCCGGGATTGGCGCAAGCCTTGCCCCGACAGTATTTCCTGTCGCTGGGGCTGCCGGATCTTGTTGAGCGTTGAACAACTCAATCAACCGAACCGCCGTGGTACGTGATCCGTATGCCCGGTGGTGTGGGGGGAGCGGGGCTGTGAGGCCTCGCCCTATCCCGATTATGCCCTAAATCAGATGCCCTTCAGGCAACATGCGTTTGTGTAGGATGCGGATAATTTCAACAACATCGTCGGTGGCTAGCCGATAAATGATGTGGCTTCCCTGAGGGTACTGCCGGTAGCCTAGACTTATCTCATCGCAGGCTTGCCCCAGGTTTGGATTTTCACCCAGAAGGTGGAAGCATTGATCGAACTGAAGAATATAGTGGTTTCGTTGATCCCGGCCCCATTCACGCTCCGTGTATAGGGCAATTGATTTGAGGTCAGCCTTGGCTTTTCTGGAAAGCTTGAAACTTGGCATCAGCGCCCTTCGTTGTCCAGTTCACGAATAAACGAGTCATAGGAGTAGTCTTCGAAACCACTGTCCTCGCCTTCCTTGAGCAATTTACGAAGTGTAGTCAGGCGGGTTTCAGACTCTTCAAGCAGGCGCAATGCGGCACGAACGACCTCGCTGGTTGAGCTGTATCGGCCATTTTTGAGCTGTTCTGCAATAAACGCATCAAAATGTTGGCCTAAAGTGATGCTGGTGTTCTTTTGCATGATGCCACCTCGCTAGTACCAATAATTGGTATATTTTGGTCCAGGTGGCATAACAATGCAATCCACGCGACAAGCGCGTGATTGCGGGCGTTATAACGGCTCTTTCAGGCCTGCATTGCAGGCATGCTAAACTTTGTCAGTAGACTGAAATGCATGATGAGGTCCCCAAAGATGAAGCTTGAGCAAGTTATTGAAGAGACAAAGGTTCTCTCAGCAAATGATCGGGCTTTGCTTGCCCATTGTCTGATATCCAGTCTTGAAACCCAGCACGACGAGGGTGTTGATGCGGCGTGGTCGGCCCTCGCTGAGCAGCGAATTGATGAACTCGAAGCTGGCAATGTCCAGGCTGTGTCGTGGGATGAAATTAAAAACCAGCTCAAGCGCTCTCCTTAATGGCTGAACTGAATTTTCATCCTTCGATTTATCAAGAAGTCCAGGAAGCGTACTCATGGTATGAGCAGCAGGCGGCTGGCCTTGGAGAAGATTTCATCGGAGAGCTGGAGGCTGCCTATGAATCGATACGGTCACTGCCAGAAACGTGGCCCAAATTCGGCAAGCGAACCCGCAGATTTCTGCTGACAAAATTTCCCTACGCCGTTGTCTACACGCCTTCCACTTCAACTTGCCATGTAGTTGCAGTTATGCACCAAAGCCGCCAGCCGGGTTATTGGCAGCGCCGGTTATAACAGTCGCTGTAGTACGCGGCCGGTGGCCGCCGGACGCCCTTTTCATTGGTGCGCCAGGCATGGCGCGTAGCGCCTTGACGGGCGCTGTTCCGGTACAGGTGGTGCTGGCCGGATGACTTGGGGGTGCAAGTCCCCTGTGGGCCCGGTAAGGGGAACCACTAGCCGGACGGCAAGGGTGTCCATCGCGAGGTGGAATCTGAAGGAAGCCGCAGGCAAAACACTGACCTGACGAACAGAAATCGCATACGAGGCGGTCACACCGGGTAAGGCGGCCAATATCGTCAAAGCCCGATACTTGCACAGAAGGTGTGAACGTAGATGCGGCGGGTATAAGTGTGAAGGTCACGCGTCTTACCCTGGGAAGTCTGGTTTTCTGCCACCGTGCTACTCACCTCGTGAGGGGTGGGGATGGGAAGCCAGAACTCAGCAGAGGCCATAGTAGGTGTGTCACCGCACACTGAAGGGCTGAACATGGTTGACCGCAAGTAGGCGATGAGTGCTCGTGGTGTGCTTATGAAGACAGAAGCGGCCCGGATGGGTCAGGGCAATCAGGGAGGCGCCGGACGGAATCCGGCAGAGACTGGTGCCCGTGTCGAGGCAGACGCGGAGGCTCATTCGTGGACGAACGCGGAGCCGAACGCGCGGATGGAACAGGTGCTTGAGCGCCCGAACCTGATGCGTGCGTATCAGCGGGTGGTGTCCAACAAGGGCGCAGCTGGCGTCGATCAGATGCCCACAACGGCCCTGAAAGGCCACCTGCAACAGCATTGGCCAACGGTGCGTGAGCGCTTATTGGCCGGACGCTACCATCCTCAGCCCATACGCCGGGTCAGTATCCTCAAGCCGCAAGGCGGCGAACGGGTACTGGGTATTCCGACGGTACAAGATCGCCTGATTCAACAAGCCCTTCACCAAGTGCTGAGCCCGATGCTGGAACCGACCTTCTCGGATCACAGTTACGGCTTCCGGCCTGGGAGAAGTGCCCATCAGGCGGTCAAGGCGATGCAGCAGCACATCAATGAGGGCCACCGTTGGGTGGTCGATCTGGATCTGGCCCAGTTCTTTGACCGGGTCAACCACGATGTGCTGATGAGCCTGCTGGCTCGTCGCATCACCGACCGCCGGATACTGACCCTGATCCGACGTTATCTGGAAGCCGGCATGCTGGACGGTGGGGTGGTCAGCCCGAGACGGGAAGGGACGCCACAAGGCGGCCCGCTCTCGCCTCTGCTCTCCAATGTTCTTTTGACCGAACTGGACAGGGAGCTGGAGCGCCGGGGCCATCGGTTCTGCCGCTACGCGGACGACTGCAATATCTACGTTCGTAGCAAGCGAGCCGGGCACCGGATCATGGCCAGCCTCACCCACTATCTGGAAACGCACTTGCGCCTGAAGATCAACACGGAGAAAAGCGCCGTGGATCGGCCTTGGCGCCGGAGCTATCTGGGTTACAGCGTAAGCTGGCACAAACAGGTTCGGCTGAGGATTGCGCCCAAGAGCCTGAAAGCTCATCAGGCCAACCTGCGTCAGTTGCTCCGACGATCACGGGGGCGATCGCTGCTGACCACCATCCAACACCTGAATCCAGTGCTGCGAGGGTGGGCGAACTACTACCGCCTGACCGACTCAAAGCGCTCGGTAGAGGCGATGGACGGGTGGGTACGGCGACGACTCCGCCTGATCCTGTGGCGACAATGGAAGCGAGTTCACACTCGAGCTCGCAACCTGATGCGGCTTGGACTGGTGGAGGAACGGGCTTGGAAAAGCGCGACAAACGGGCGCGGGCCTTGGTGGAATAGCGGGGCATCGCATATGAATGCCGCACTCCCCAAGAAGGTCTTTAACCGCCTGTCTCTGGTAAGCTTGTTGGATACGATGACTCGGCTTCAGAGCCAGCCATGAACCGCCGTATACGGAACCGTACGTACGGTGGTGTGAGAGGACGGGGGAGGTAACTCCCCCTCCTACTCGATCGGCTTCGCCTTCATTACAAGGGCGCCGCTGTGCTTCAGCGTTATGGCAGTGGTTGCTGGACTGCAAGCCACTGGGTAATTTCCGTTTTTGGAAAAACCATGGAAAGGAGGAAACGCAATGGACTGTCCCACAATTTCGGGCTTGAAGCTGGACTCTGAAGATCAGGACGCGCTGGAAGCAATAAGGAAGGCTCAGCGCAATGGAAACATGCTAGAGATTCTTTTGCCCGCTGGGGTTTTAACAACGATATTTCTTGGCAACAACTCTGCGCAAGTGACTTTCAATGTTCATTCCACCGACTGGGTTCTGTTCGCACAGTCAATGAGCAAGATTCAGCCTGTTGTCAGAAAAACAATATCCGAAATTGCCCAAATGCAAAGGCTCAGAGCAGGGTTGTCATACGAACAACGGCAGTTCTGGAAAGCCGTGGATAATGGTTGCGGGGGCTATTAATATGAAAGTTAATTTCAAACTCGCATGCCCTTTGCTGCTCGCCGCCACTTCTGCTTTTGCTGGTGGTAACAACGAACCTACTGCACATCGCTACATTTCTGAGAGAATTGCACAATATGGAGAAGCCGTAGAGCGGTGTGAAAAAATAGCTGCTAGTCGTCCCTTACCCGATGAATCAGTGATCGAACAGTTGCGTGATTATAGTATCGATGATGTAAGAATTTTTCTCATCACGCGAAGTTCGCTTGTCTCGGAGATTTGCGAAAAGCCAGAGTTGACTGAATTGGCTTACGCAATTGGTGTTTTGGAGGGTGCCGATATTTCTGGGACACCGAAAGAGATTGTACAGAATATAAAACAATTGGTTTTTGGCGAAGCAACTTGGGGCTTGAAAAAGAAATATCTCGAGCTTCCAGTGAGTGTCCAAAATATTTTGAAGAAAACGGATTATTTTGATAAGCCATTCGATGATATTGCTATTCTGAATGCTATCGAAAATGCCAAAAAGCCATAACCCATATGAGCCTTCTCGGAATCAATAGGCAATAGTCATTTTTTTGGCCGCACCAGCGGCTAACCTAAACCCATGAGCAAGAACGCCTGCTTCGTTAGTCTCATCGAGCTTCAGGCACTTACAGCAAACACATATAGGGGCTCTCTTACGTGGCTTCAGGCCACAGCCTGACCGGTCGTTCCATCGGTGGATCAGGGGCACCAGACATTCATCGGTTAACCGGTCACTGGCACTATTCAAACGTCGGGCTGCATGGCTCCAGTTAGTGCCCATCCAGAAACTAATAAACGGTTGATTTTCAAATAATAATTCTGAGAATGGATAAAAAATCCTCTTGGTTCTGGTATGTTTTAGGTGCGAACAAAAAACATCAACAACCAAGAGAATCCCGCATGCGAGAAACCCGCAATGCTCAGGCCAGTATATTCGAACATTACTCGAATCACGAGTATGGCATCCGGCTCCAGAAGCTGTCGGAGGTCCTGGACAGGCACCCAGCCGGTCCTGCCTGCAGTCCACGATCCGGGGCATCAAGCCGGAAACCCTGGAGCGGGCGCACCAGGTACTGACAAGAAGCCTGCTGGACACGGGGGTGGCTTCCCTGGATAAGCTGCGCATCGACAGTACCGTGGTGGCCAGCCCTATTGCTCCGCCCAGTGACAGCCAGTTGCTGAATGATGGCGTGCGTGTGATCAGCCGGCTGCTGGCAAAAAGCAAAACCGACACCGGCCTGAAGGTCCGCTTTACTGACAAGCGCAAAGCGGCAAAGTCACTGGCCTTTCGCATATTCAACGCAAAGCAGGCGGTCAAGAACGAACTCTATCCCGAGTTGCTGAAGATCGCTCGATGGGTCGTGAAGCAGGCGGATCGCGGACATCAGCAGGTCGTTGACGGTGCCGAGGCTTCCCCCGCCACACGGAAATGGCTGGAGGCTCTGGCACACTACAGAGACCTGACCGCGCGGGTGATCGAGCAAACGTAACGTCGAGTCATCCAGGGCGAGCGGGTGCCCTCGGGGGACAAAATCATCAGCCTGTTCGAGCCGCACACAGATATTATCGTCATGGGATTCCGGGATGTGCAGTACGGCCACAAGATCAACCTGAGCAGCGAAGTGAGAGGTTTTATTACCGCGTTAACCATTGAAGAGGGCAATCCCGGTGACAAGACCCTGTTCCTGCCGGTTCTGGATTATCACCGTTCTGTTCTGGGCAAGTTGCCCCGCTCAGTGGTTGCCGATGGCGGCTACGCCAGTCAGGCGAACGTCGCGGCCGGACGCGCCATGGGGCTTAAGCACGTTGTATTTCACAAGCCCGTGGGCGTATCGCTCACCGCTATGGGCGTGAAGTCGAAGACCTCTAATGCCTTGCATCATTTTCGAGCCGGCATCGGGGCAATATCTCGGAATTAAAGCGGGCCTTCAGAGCCGCGAAAGCGATGTGGAAAGGTCACGATGGCTTCAAGGCGTTTGTCTGGGCCTCGGCTCTGAGTTACAACCTGGTTCGGCTGGCACGACTCGGCCCCGATTAGCCTACGGCTTGGGCCTCAAAAGCTGTTGAAAGGATGCATGGACAGGCCTTGCAGTGCATACCTGTGGCCTGAATTTGGACTGATTGATCAGATAGTGGCCAAACTGACCGGTATTCAATCGCCTTCAATTTTTTGAAGGCACTCAGCTAAGCTCCTATTCCCAGAAATGAGCCAAACTGGTTGAAAACGCGTGTTTCTGGATGGGAACTATCTAGAACGCACTTTTTTGCAATATCGTGGAATCCGGTCTAGTTGCTGTTGAACTAAACCGCTTCGCGGTAGCGAGTAAGCCGGGGAGTTTCCCGCGAGATCAGGTGGATTGACGGATACTTTTGATGAGCCCAGGTGGGCTTTTCAGAAGAGGAGAATCCGTCATGACACCGTTACGTCAGACCATGATCCAGGCCATGTGCCAACATGGCTTTTCCCCCCGAACCCAGCAAAGTTATCTGTACGTTGTAACCGAGCTGGCTCGATACTACCGGCGCTCGCCGGATCAACTGCAAGTCGATGACCTGCAGGTCTATTTCAACTACCTGGTCCAGGAGCGCGCCCTGTCACCAGCCAGTTGTCGCCTCTACCTACACGGCATCCGGTTTTTGTACCTGCAAGTGCTGCACTGGGCGCATTTCGATGTGACGCTGGTCTTACCCAAGCGCCCCCAGCGCATTCCGGAATTGCTGACCCGTCAGGAAGTCTCTCGCCTACTAGCGGGCGTCTCCAACCCCAAGCATCAGGCGTTGCTGTCCATCATCTATGGCTGTGGCTTGCGAGTCAGTGAAGCGGTGGCATTGCAGGTGAAGGACCTTGATGGGGAACGTCATCTGCTTCGGGTTGCCCAGGGCAAGGGAGCCAAGGACCGGATGGTGCCTCTGGCACCGGGACTGCTCCAGGTGCTTCGTCAATATTGGCGGATTCGTCGTCCCATGCCGTGGTTATTTCCCAGTGATTTGCTGCCAGACAAGCACCTTCATATCACCACGCCCCAGAAGGTGTTCCATCAGGCCAAGAGAGCCAGTGGCATTCACAAACGTGGAGGCATTCATGCCTTGCGCCATGCTTACGCCACCCATCAGTTAGAGCAGGGCGTTCCCCTCCATGAGTTGCAACGGCTGCTGGGGCATAGCGACCTGCGCAGCACACAACGGTATCTGCATTGGCTGCCGGGCGTGACACCCCAAAACCGTGGACCTGTCGACCTGATTGCAGGTCTGGGAGGTGGATGATGGCCAGTTCACTAACCGTCCAGACAATTCTGGACCAGTTCCTCCCCGATGAGCCACTGGACGGCCATCGCCGCAAGGTCTGTGCCCGGTTAACCGGGTGCCGGACGGCCCGCATGGGCGGTATGGAGATGCAGTGTGATCACTGCAAGGCCCGCTCCGTCTGTTATTACGGCTGCCGGGATCGGCACTGTCCGCAGTGCCAGGGCCGTGCCAGCCAGCGATGGAGTGACCGGCAAAGGGCGTTGTTGTTACCGGTACCCTACTTCCATCTGGTGTTTACATTGCCCCATACCCTGAATGGCTGGGTTCAACTGCATCCCGAGGTACTCTACCGCTGCCTCTTCCAGGCCGTCTGGAATACGCTCAATCAGTTCGGCCGCAATACGCAGCATCTGCAGGGCGAACTGGGCATGACGGCGGTGCTGCATACATGGGGGCAGAACCTGAGTCGCCATGTTCATGTGCATTGTCTAATCCCTGGAGGTGTACTGACAGGCAGGGGTGAATGGCACAGAGCAAAGAGCCACTACCTGTTCCCGGTGCGGGCATTATCACGGCGTTTTCGCGGGCGAATGGTGTCGTTGCTCAGAGCGTCGTCGAACGCTGGTGAGTTGCATCGGGTGACCAACAGCGGTGAGGTTGATGACGTGCTCAACGGCCTGATGCGACAAGAGTGGGTTGTCTACACCCGGCATTGCCTGAACCAGGCTGAGTCCGTAGTGGATTATCTGGCTCGTTACACTCACCGGATTGCCATCAGCAACGGGCGGTTGTTGTCGATGGAAGGTGACCGGGTCTCGTTCCGATACAAGGATTACCGGGATCAAGGACGGCTAAAGACCCAGTGGCTGGAAGGGCGGGAGTTCGTCAGGCGGTTCCTGATGCACATTCTGCCAAAAGGGTTCATGCGCATCCGCCACTTTGGTTACCTGAGTAACCGAACGCGACGACAAAAGTTGGCTGTTATCCGGCAGTGTCTGTTGCAGCCACCCCAACCAGAGACAAACCGAGTGAACCAGGAACCCCATCGTTGTTGGCCTTGCCCGCGCTGCGATGAGGGTCTGGTTCACATGGTTCGTCAGATCCCGCGCTTCAGAATAGTAGCCGTGCCAACCGGCTAGCCCGCACGCGGCTCTTGATCTGGCGGGTGATCGCTTACAGTTCCTTGTGAGCTGGGCCCGTGTGCGGCTTGAGACTGGAAAATGCGGCATCTGCGGGGTAGTCTGAGTTAAATCACCGTAAGGAATCGGCCAATGATGTATATAACACGGCTAATGTTCACTGGTGCTGAGGTCCGTCGGCAGCCAGCCTCACCGTTCCGAGCCTTGCCTCCCGATTACTTTACCCTTATGCGTCGCCCGGCAGCTTCGGTGCCGGCGGCTTAGTCCAACAGACATTTAAAGGTCATGCTGCGCACGACCATTAAATGCTTAGGTGTTGAACTAAACCGCTTCGCGGTAGCGAGTAAGCCGGGGAGTTTCCCGCGAGATCAGGTGGATTGACGGATACTTTTGATGAGCCCAGGTGGGCTTTTCAGAAGAGGAGAATCCGTCATGACACCGTTACGTCAGACCATGATCCAGGCCATGTGCCAACATGGCTTTTCCCCCCGAACCCAGCAAAGTTATCTGTACGTTGTAACCGAGCTGGCTCGATACTACCGGCGCTCGCCGGATCAACTGCAAGTCGATGACCTGCAGGTCTATTTCAACTACCTGGTCCAGGAGCGCGCCCTGTCACCAGCCAGTTGTCGCCTCTACCTACACGGCATCCGGTTTTTGTACCTGCAAGTGCTGCACTGGGCGCATTTCGATGTGACGCTGGTCTTACCCAAGCGCCCCCAGCGCATTCCGGAATTGCTGACCCGTCAGGAAGTCTCTCGCCTACTAGCGGGCGTCTCCAACCCCAAGCATCAGGCGTTGCTGTCCATCATCTATGGCTGTGGCTTGCGAGTCAGTGAAGCGGTGGCATTGCAGGTGAAGGACCTTGATGGGGAACGTCATCTGCTTCGGGTTGCCCAGGGCAAGGGAGCCAAGGACCGGATGGTGCCTCTGGCACCGGGACTGCTCCAGGTGCTTCGTCAATATTGGCGGATTCGTCGTCCCATGCCGTGGTTATTTCCCAGTGATTTGCTGCCAGACAAGCACCTTCATATCACCACGCCCCAGAAGGTGTTCCATCAGGCCAAGAGAGCCAGTGGCATTCACAAACGTGGAGGCATTCATGCCTTGCGCCATGCTTACGCCACCCATCAGTTAGAGCAGGGCGTTCCCCTCCATGAGTTGCAACGGCTGCTGGGGCATAGCGACCTGCGCAGCACACAACGGTATCTGCATTGGCTGCCGGGCGTGACACCCCAAAACCGTGGACCTGTCGACCTGATTGCAGGTCTGGGAGGTGGATGATGGCCAGTTCACTAACCGTCCAGACAATTCTGGACCAGTTCCTCCCCGATGAGCCACTGGACGGCCATCGCCGCAAGGTCTGTGCCCGGTTAACCGGGTGCCGGACGGCCCGCATGGGCGGTATGGAGATGCAGTGTGATCACTGCAAGGCCCGCTCCGTCTGTTATTACGGCTGCCGGGATCGGCACTGTCCGCAGTGCCAGGGCCGTGCCAGCCAGCGATGGAGTGACCGGCAAAGGGCGTTGTTGTTACCGGTACCCTACTTCCATCTGGTGTTTACATTGCCCCATACCCTGAATGGCTGGGTTCAACTGCATCCCGAGGTACTCTACCGCTGCCTCTTCCAGGCCGTCTGGAATACGCTCAATCAGTTCGGCCGCAATACGCAGCATCTGCAGGGCGAACTGGGCATGACGGCGGTGCTGCATACATGGGGGCAGAACCTGAGTCGCCATGTTCATGTGCATTGTCTAATCCCTGGAGGTGTACTGACAGGCAGGGGTGAATGGCACAGAGCAAAGAGCCACTACCTGTTCCCGGTGCGGGCATTATCACGGCGTTTTCGCGGGCGAATGGTGTCGTTGCTCAGAGCGTCGTCGAACGCTGGTGAGTTGCATCGGGTGACCAACAGCGGTGAGGTTGATGACGTGCTCAACGGCCTGATGCGACAAGAGTGGGTTGTCTACACCCGGCATTGCCTGAACCAGGCTGAGTCCGTAGTGGATTATCTGGCTCGTTACACTCACCGGATTGCCATCAGCAACGGGCGGTTGTTGTCGATGGAAGGTGACCGGGTCTCGTTCCGATACAAGGATTACCGGGATCAAGGACGGCTAAAGACCCAGTGGCTGGAAGGGCGGGAGTTCGTCAGGCGGTTCCTGATGCACATTCTGCCAAAAGGGTTCATGCGCATCCGCCACTTTGGTTACCTGAGTAACCGAACGCGACGACAAAAGTTGGCTGTTATCCGGCAGTGTCTGTTGCAGCCACCCCAACCAGAGACAAACCGAGTGAACCAGGAACCCCATCGTTGTTGGCCTTGCCCGCGCTGCGATGAGGGTCTGGTTCACATGGTTCGTCAGATCCCGCGCTTCAGAATAGTAGCCGTGCCAACCGGCTAGCCCGCACGCGGCTCTTGATCTGGCGGGTGATCGCTTACAGTTCCTTGTGAGCTGGGCCCGTGTGCGGCTTGAGACTGGAAAATGCGGCATCTGCGGGGTAGTCTGAGTTAAATCACCGTAAGGAATCGGCCAATGATGTATATAACACGGCTAATGTTCACTGGTGCTGAGGTCCGTCGGCAGCCAGCCTCACCGTTCCGAGCCTTGCCTCCCGATTACTTTACCCTTATGCGTCGCCCGGCAGCTTCGGTGCCGGCGGCTTAGTCCAACAGACATTTAAAGGTCATGCTGCGCACGACCATTAAATGCTTAGGTGTTAGGGCTTGCCGCGTTCCAGCCAATAGCCGGGCTTTCGAGAGTGGTGAGCAATGGCGATTACAACCGTTTCTTCTGGCAACTCAATCGCGACTATATCGTACGGGAAGCGTTCTAGAATCAGTCGTTTTGCACCGGTATTGCCAGCTTCTTCGGGGAGAGGTGATAAGGGGATGAAGTTTTCTTCAATTATGTCTATGGCGGCATCAACGGCAGCGAAAAACTCGGCTCCGAGTCCAGGCTGTTCATATTCGTACCATGCTGCAGCCTCTATAGCTTCCTGCGAGGCATCATCCAGTATCCTTACCGTTCGCACTGTTACTGGCCTAACCTCGCTCGCATCTTTGATCGGAATTCTTCACGGCTGAGTAGCGTGGCCTTTCCGCTTTGGACCTTGGACACGCGGCGAGCAATTTCGTCGTTCCAGGCTTGCTCGACAGCGTCGTCCCGGGGACCGTCCAGGCTCATTATGAGCTCGCGCGCCAGCGCCGCACGCTCCGACTCGGAGAGAGTCGAAATCTGGGAGCGTAGCTGGTCTAATGTTTCGGTAGTCATGGTGCCTCCGCGAGTGGCAATACTTTTATGCTATCCCGATTCAAAGGCCCTAACAAGGCCAGGCACGGCGACGGCTACTCCATTGCGGCTTCGCCTCAATTCCGCCGCGCATGCTGGCGGGCGTGTGTGCCAGGCATGGCACCAGACTTGTCGGGTGAAAGTCCCGATACCAGGTATTCGCAGAGCCGAAGGTTAGCGAAGGGCAGGGGCAAACCCGCGAGGGGATGTCTCCGGAGTGCCGGCCGGAAGTAAGCCCAACGCTACATAAACGATGGGTATCGATGGACCGTGGACATGGATCTGGAACGGCGTGGCCATCGGTTCGTCCGCTACGCGGACGACTGCAACATCTACGTCAAAAGCCAGCGTTCAGGGCAACGAGTACTGGCGAGCCTCACCGACTATCTTCGTCGCCGGTTGAAATTGACGGTAAACGAGGAGAAGAGCGCGGTTGGTCGCTCCTGGGAGCAAGTGTTCCCGGGGTTCACGTTTACCCGTCGAGGTCGGGCCATGCAAACGGTGATCGACGAGTTAGCGGTGTACTTGAGGGGCTGGAAAGGCTACTACGGTTTTGCGCAAGTGAAATCGCCGATCCAGAATCTGGAAAAGTGGGTGCGCCGCAAGCTCCGGTGCTATCACCTGAAGCAATGGGGGCGATCCGGCTACCGCCAGTTGCGCAAGCGCGGGGTGAGTGTAAGAAAAGAGGGTATCCGTGTTTGGGGGTATTTGCGGCCAGGAGTTAGATCGGAGTGCGTTGGCACATAAAACCAGTCGCTGTAGTACGCGGCCGATGGCCACCGGACGCCCTTTACATTGCGCCTTCGGCTCCTTTCCAAGGGCGCGCATGCTACAAGCGTTAGCAGTTGCACTACTCCTCCCCACATCTTGCGATCTGAGTAAAAAAGGAATAATTTGTACTCATGGATGAGTTTGAGCTCGACGAAACCAAAAGCCAGGCCAATCTGGAAAAGCACGATATTGATTTCGAAGCGGCCCAAAAACTGTGGGAAGATCCGTACCTGCTGGAAATCCGTGCAAAATCAGAGGATGAGCCAAGGTTCTTGCTGATCGGCAATATTGGCGGAAAGCACTGGTCGGCTGTCGTCACTTACAGGGTAGGCTGTATTCGCCTGATTTCAGTCAGGCGCTCTCGCAAGAAGGAGGTTGAGCTCTATGAAAGCTAAAGACTTCGATAAAAAATTTGAGGAAGGTCAGGAAGATATCGTTGATGATCTTGATCTTTCTTCGGCTCGCCGCGTCAATCAGGACCAAAAGCGAATCAACGTTGATTTTCCGGCTTGGGTTGTCGAGTCGCTGGACCGTGAGGCAGCGCGCATTGGTGTTACCCGCCAATCGATCATAAAGGTGTGGCTGGTTGAGCGCCTTCGTGCAGAAACTGCTAACAAATAAGGTTAGCTCTTGAGTACAAAAAGCACACAATGCGCTATAGTCCGCTCATGAAACCGATCACATGGAATTCAGAGAGGAACAAGCTTCTCCAAGAGGAAAGGAATATCTCATTCGAGGATGTGGTTTTGCATATCTCGATCGGAGGTATCCTGGATGCGTTCGAGCATCCGAATCAGGAACGGTATCCGGGCCAGCAGATTCATGTGATTGAAATAGAGGGGTACGCCTATCTCGTGCCCTTTGTAGAATCGGAAGATGAAGTTTTTCTGAAAACGATCATTCCGAGCCGGAAAGCGACCAAGACCTATTTGGGAGGTCCGAAATGAGCAGGCTGGATAAAGAAGAGCAGGAAATTCCGGACGCGTTCGATGCTGGGGAGTTGCAGCGGGCGCCAGATATTGAGGATCGAAAAGCGCGGCATCAACAGTACGCCGAGGCCATGTTCAAGAAAGATGCCCGCATCAACATCAGGCTTTCTTCCAAGGATCTTCGGGGGCTGCAGAAAAAAGCGCTGGCTGAGGGTATTCCCTACCAAACACTTGTTGCCAGCATCCTCCACAAGTATGTCGAAGGTCGCTTGCATGAGGATCGGTAGCTAACAAGGGAAGCGCGGGGATAGACGGCATGACCGTTGACGACCTGACCGCCTGATTCAACCGGCGTTGCTCCAGGTCTTGCCGGCGGAGTGGGATGGAAGCTTCTCCCATTCCAGCTATGGCTTCAGACCGGGGCGTTCACCAAGCCTAGCTCAACCGAACCGCCGTGGTACGTGATCCGTATACCCGGTGGTGTGGGGGGAAGGGCATCGTGAGATGCCTCCCTATCCCGATTATGTTCCACTCAGGGCAGGCTCAAGTCCAAGGTGATCAACAAAAGGGATAAAGTCGCGATCCAGGAACAGCAGTGGTAGCTCTTTCTCTATGCAGAACGTCGCGATGATCACGTCGGCGGTTTTTCTGATCGTGATGCCTTTTTTGCGTAGAGCCCGATAATTATCGGCGCACTTAGCTGCCATTTCTTTGCCAAACATTTCATACTGATCCAGCGTGAGCAGGCTTTGC
Source organism: Marinobacter metalliresistant (assembly GCF_038098645.1). Classification (NCBI taxonomy): domain Bacteria; kingdom Pseudomonadati; phylum Pseudomonadota; class Gammaproteobacteria; order Pseudomonadales; family Marinobacteraceae; genus Marinobacter; species Marinobacter metalliresistant. The sequence goes on from NZ_CP101118.1 coordinate 141,221, forward strand.
TTGGTCTGGCGGTATTGTTTGTCGTTGCGGATGCCTTGCAGTATTTCCAGAAATATAAGGTCGCCGATAGCAACCGATCCTTGGATTATCGAGGCATCCAGTAGATCAGTTTGCGGGTTTTCGACTCCATTGAAATAGTCGATCCAGACGCTGGTATCCACCAGTATCATCCGGCACTCCGCATTTCATTCAGGTCGCCTTCCCACTTGATCTTGCCCCGCAGCTTTCGGATTTCCTGCTGCTTGCTACGCTGAACCAGAAGTTTCAGGCCTTGCTCAACGGCCTCTTTTTTGGTTTCGTATCCGGAGGCCTTTAGTGCTTCAGCCATCAGTTGGTCGTCAATGACGATGTTTGTTCTCATGATGCACCTATGTGTATGATCTCTTGCTTTCATACACAAACTAACATGTCATGGAGAACATAACAATCAGCTGCACAGCGACCGATTTCCCGCCGCTTCGCAGCTCCGAACCGGCGCGTGAGCGGGGCGTTAGCACTTCAGGCCCGACGATTGTCGTTCACGTCATCCGCAAGCCAGGCCTTGATCAGCGACTGATAGGGCATATCCCGCTTGTTAGCCTCGATTTTGATCCGGTCGAGCAGGGCCTCGGGCAAGCGAAGTGAAATAGTCTTGGTTGAGGGCTTCAACTTCGGGAAAGAGGCCGGTTTTGCCTGGCTCCAGTCCAGGTAGTCAGAGGAATCGTGAGTTTCCCAGAATTCCCGTTCTTCCGCTTCTGTTTTGAACTCAGGCATCTTTTTTAGCTTGCTCATAAACAGCCCTCTCTTTGCGGTGCATGTCGCGAGCGGAAATCACTCGGATTAGCGTGCCGTGCTGCCTTAGAGTGAACGTGATGTGGAGTAGCCTCTCATCATCAGTTTCACCAAGGGCATGAAAACGGGCCTCAGTTTGGCTGTGGTTAGAATCCTCCAGCACCAGAAGCGGTTCATTAAAGAAAACTTCTTCCGTTTGAGACTGGCTGACGCCATGTTTCTCCGCGTTTTTGCGAGAGTTGCCTCTGTCCCAGTCAAAGCCAGTAACTTGTGCCCAATTGATCATAAAAGTATATTATCAACATATACGCAGGCGTCAACAAGTGCTAACCAATCCCAGCAGTCGACAGTGGTTCCTGCGCTTCGGCCGGTACTGCCCGGGCTTTGCCGTTTACCGGGACCTCTATCGAGGCCTTGCCTCACCCGGGTAGATAATCCCGGTGACTCGCTACCTGAGCCCACCTGACGAACGTGATCGGGACGAATCGCGATTGCCTGACCCCCGCGGGTTGGTCAAAAATCAATCGAAATGCGGCAGCCGTCACTGTTGCCGAAAAATTTTTTCACCGCTTCGCGGCTCCAAAGTTGCCGCAAAGCTCTTGGTTATACAGACTATGGAGAGTCAGACTTGGAATTAGACAATAATGTGGTGAGTAGCGATCACACCAAGGAGATGAATCTACATGGAAAAGCGGGACACCCATTTTCAGATTTATTTTTTGGATTTATTTTTTGAGTGTCCTCTGGGCTGACTTTAAAAAAGATCTGTCGCGTTTTTTTCGTTTTTACCCGTTCACATCGAAAGCTGCGTCACCCGAACCTCACCACGCAGCCGATCAACCGTTTCCTTATCGAACAACTCGGTCCCTGGCTGCATCACCGTTGCCGCGCTGCAGGCAATGCCCTCACGTAACGCATCCCGGTCCGCCGCGCCCTGCGCCAATAGCCCCGCCATACCGGCCACCATCGAATCACCGGCCCCGACCGTGGAGATCACGGGGACCGAAGGCGCTTCGCCTTTAAGGACACTTGACGACGTCACCAGCAACGCACCCTCAGCCCCCATAGAGACGCAGACCCAGGTCACGCCCCGCTCCTGCAACTGGCGGGCTTCCCGAACGATATTCTGTTGATTCGTCAGAGGCTGCCCGACCAGGGCTTCCAATTCGAAACGGTTGGGCTTAATCAGGAAAGGTTGGGCTTTGATCGCGTGCAGTAGCAGCTCATTGTGCGAGTCGACGACCGCACGCCCCCCGGATGCCCGCACCCGACGCACCGCCTCGGCATACAGGTCCTTCGGCAAGCCCTGCTGTAACGAGCCGGTGATAACCCCCAGCCCCTCACTGCAATGGGTCTCGAATTGGTCGAGCAAGTGTTCCCATTGTGCGGTCGACACCATAGGGCCGACACCACTGACCTCATACTGGGCACCCGTATAAAACCGGTGACGTCCCTTCATCAGCAGAACGCGGCCATCATCAGGTCAGGCAACAATACTCAGATATTGCTCCGGGACGTTGGTGTGCTTTTCCGGGCTTGCCATGTCTCAATCCGCGGCGATCCCGACTTCCATGGTAACCTGTCCGCCCTCCTTTGAATCGACCTCTTCTGGATCCAGAATGCGCACCCGATCAGCCGAGATGCTGCTATCCGCACCCACGTCGGCCAAGGCGTCCCGCACCGTCGCTGCTCGGGCGTTGGCGAGAGCCTTGAGGTCGGCGTCGGTAACGGATTGTGCCGCAATGACCCGCTCGGCCAGGTGGTTACGATAGGCGAGAGCGTCAAATCCGGTTCGGTCCGATGAGCCATCCTGAGTCCCGGTGAAACGTGTCTGGACTGCCTTCAGATCCGTATTCGGGTAAAGGGTGGCGAACATCGTCTCGACAACATCCTGGGTGGACGCGCTCGTCAGGCTGGGATCCGGGACTTCACGACCCGCTTCGATCAGGCGTTGTTGAAGGGCTTCCACAGCTTTCCCGTGCTGCAGGTGCGGACCGTCCAGAGTCGGGTTGAAGGGACCAGTAAGCTCCAGGTTCAGCGCCGGTCGCTGGTTGATGGCATTGCGGAGCTTGGCAACGCGCTCGCGTTGGGGAGGAGTGAGATCGCTGCGCCCCTCCGGGAAATCAATCCGGCCAAATTCCTCAGAGTCGACGCCGACGAGGCTCGCGAGAAAACGAAACGGGAATTGGACGATGGACACGAGGGTCTGGCTGAGTGCCTGGCGGATGACCTGGCCGATGTCGAATTCGGGCTCGCCAACATCCCCGTTCACCGGGATGTCAAGATCGATGACGCCATTGCGGTCCTTGAGCAGTGCTATAACAAGGTCGAGCGGCAGGTCCATTGCATCGGCAGAGGCCATCTTCTCGCCAAGCTTCAGATCACGGAGCACCAGGTTGTTGCGGCCGTCCAACTGCTGGTCATTGATGCTATAGTCGAGATCGAGGTCCATGGTTCCCCCGGCGATCTTGCGGCCGGCAAATTGCACTGTATAGGGAGAGTATCCCGGGACCTCAAGATTGCGGAAGGTCAGTACCAGGTTGGTCTCCCGCATGGGATTCCAGACATGTACGGTACCGCCGATACGCGCCAGGCCGTAGTCTGCGACCTGGCCTTCCAGATTTACCTGCGCCGGCTGGGCCGAGGTGGAGCTCAGCGTTGATATCTGTCCGTCCAACGAGTGGATGCTCGTTGAGAACGGCAGTGGCAGAGAGTGATCCGCAAACTGGAGGGTGCTGTCGGTGAGCGTGATGCCCTCAATGGTGATACCGAACGGGTCTGCCCCCTCGTTCGAACGCGCAGCGCCGCCATCCTCCTCAGCGCTGGGTGGCGTATCCTTCGCTATAAGTCGTCCGAAATTGGTGGTCCGATCCTCATGGACGACCACTCGACCGGACAGGCCGTCAATGGTGATGGGGGCAGTCTCGAGTTGCCTGTCTCCGAGACTCAGATCGAGCTGTTCGGTCCGGACGCTGTCCCAGCCGATAAGCGGTTCGTCATTGGAACCATCGCCAATGTTCAGCGCGTCGATCCCGGCGGCACCCTGAAAGGCAAGGGGCTCCTGCGCCTCTGTACGCATATGCCCGCTCAGGTTCAGTACCCCGCTGTCGATCCGCACAGCCGCGAGCTGCCGCAGGTACGGTTCGGCCTGCGCCAGTGCCAGTTCATCGATACGGGCTTCGCCCTCAAGGATGAGGACCGGTCGAAGCCCAAGCGTGCCGTCGAAGGCGAGCACACCGCCTCCCGCGAGCTTTCCACCCATACGCACCGGAAAGCGTGCGCCTTCCTGCAGCGAGAATTCCTTCACGGATAGCCCGACATCCTGCAGCGCCAGCGTCACCCGGTTCGGCTTATCACCGGCGGGAGTCGTCTCGTCCGGGAGATTGTCAGCGAAGCGCAGATCAGCGCCCTCTACGCCCAGGTCTTTTACCCGCAGTGCCGGTAGTGAAGCGGGCTCGTCTTCCTCCGGAACCTTGTTGGCGGGCTCGGGGAGCAGCCGCAAGAGACGGGTTTCACCCGATGCGAAGCGTTCCTCCTGAATAACCGGTTCGTCGAGACGAATTGTCTGGAAGATCCAGGCCCTGTTGATGACGCTCGACCAGCTGAGGTCGATGAACAGCTGCTTCCAGGCGATCAGTTGCCGATCGTCGGTATCATCGAGTGCGAACCCGTCGATCTGGAGCGTCAGCGTATACGGGTTGACGTGTACCGACTCAATGCGAAGGTCGCGTCCGAGGTCCTCCTTCGCTGTGTTCACTGCAACGTACTGAACAATCCAGGGCAGCGCAAGAAAACCCAGCAAGGTGTAAGTGGCGACCAGCACGAGCAACCAGAACCGGACCCGGCGCGGGTTGATCCATCGAGTTCGCAGGTAGCCGCCGAATCGGCGGAGTGAGCCACTGTGCATAATGAGTTACACCCGGTGATCACTAAGCCGCACCGGCTGCCTCCTTGCCCCCCAATGCCCTGGCGGACCTTCAAATACACCGGCACAGGCGGTACCGCAGGATTTGCAGTGGCCGTCACCGGTCAGGTTCCAGGTACTCAGTACATACCAGTCACGGCCTATGAGTCGTTCTCCGCAGTTGTGGCAATAGGTACTACCGCCGGACTTATCATGCACATTGCCGGTATAGGCGTAGCGAACGCCATTAGCCATGGCAATCTGGCGGGCCCGGGTCAGGGTCTCGGGCGGGGTTGGTGGAGTATCCATCATTTTCCAGTCCGGGTGGAATGCAGTGAAATGCATGGGTACGTCTGGCCCAAGTTTCTCCACCACCCATTGAGTCATCTCATTCAGCTCCTGCTCCGAATCGTTTTCGCCCGGGATGAGCAGGGTAGTCAGTTCCAGCCATACGCTGGTTTCGAGTTTTATATATTCGAGTGTTTCCAGAACCGGTTGCAGGTGCCCGCCGGTAACCTTGTGGTAGAAGCGTTCGGAGAAGGCCTTTAGATCGACGTTGGCGGCATCTATGCAACGGTAGAATTCCCGGCGGGGTTCTTCGGTTACATATCCTGCGGTTACCGCAACCGAGCGTACTCCGACTTCGTGGCAGGCTTTGGCCACATCAATGGCGTACTCGTGGAAAACCACCGGGTTGTTGTAGGTGTACGCAACGCTTTTGCAACCCAGCGCCTGAGCGGCCCGGGCAATGTCTTCGGGGCTGGCCTGGTCTGCCAGTTCATCGGTTTCCCGGGATTTGGTCATGTCCCAGTTCTGGCAGAACTTGCAGGCCAGATTGCAGCCTGCTGTGCCAAACGAAAGGGTCGGGGTGCCGGGCAGAAAATGGTTGAGAGGTTTCTTTTCGATCGGGTCGATGCAGTAACCACTGGAGCGCCCGTAGGTAGTGAGCACCAATGTATCGTTGAGGCGCCCACGAACGAAGCAAAGACCTCGCTGCCCTTCGTGCAGTTTGCAAAACCTCGGGCAAAGGTCGCACTGGATGCGGCCGTCATCAAGCCAATGCCAGAACCCAACCTCGCGGCCCTGAAGAACGGGTACATCGCCCACAGTGAGATCCCTCGCGATTTCGCTTCCGAATTGCCTCAAATAATCTATAGTTTCCTCACGAAGGTGTGTCAATTTCTTCCATAGCCAGGGCGTGCTCGTTCCGGATCGCTCTGTTAAGCAGGTGACCAGCTATGTCTGCCAACATACGAAAAGCCGCTGTCGCGGGTATGTTCTATCCGGACGATCCTGCCCAGCTCAGAACCATGGTGGACGGTTTCCTGAAACAGGTGCCTGTGAAAGGACCGGCTCCCAAAGCCATTATTGTTCCCCATGCCGGATACCAGTTCTCCGGCCCGGTTGCCGCCACCGCGTACGCGCAACTTGCGCAACTTCATGACCGCATACACCGGATTGTACTTCTGGGGCCCTCTCATCGTGTGCCTTTGAGAGGCATTGCAGCTCCGACGTCGGATTTCTTCGAGACACCGCTGGGCAATGTGGAAGTGGAGCAAAGCACCTTGGCGATGCTGCAATCCTTGCCCCAGGTCGGGTATCTGGATTCGCCTCATCGGCTTGAACACAGTCTGGAGGTGCATTTGCCGTTCCTGCAGTCGGTTTTTGACCGCTTTACCCTGGTCCCGCTTGTTGTCGGAGAAACGTCTCCCGAGGAAGTGGCCGAAGTGCTGGAAACACTCTGGGGCGGCGGCGAAACCCTGATAGTCATCAGTTCCGATTTGAGCCACTACCACAGCTACCCGGTTGCCCGGGAGCTGGACAGTAATACCACCAGAAACATCGAGAATCTGGACTACCGCCATATCGGATACGACGATGCCTGCGGGCGAAACCCGGTTAACGGCCTGTTGTATCTGGCACAGAAAAGAGGCCTGAAAGTCACCACCCTGGATCTGCGTAATTCTGGTGACACGGCTGGGCCGAGGGATCGTGTCGTAGGCTATGGAGCCTATGCTGTAACCGAAGCGCTGGCCTGACATGCTCAATGAACAGGAACGCCAGGCTCTGTTACAGGCGGCTTCAGCCTCTGTCTACCGAGGTCTCGACCGCGGGCAGCCGTTGCCGGTGGAGCCGGAGGAATATCCCGAAAAGCTGGCAAAGCCCGGAGCCTGTTTTGTCACACTGACAATCTCTGGCCGTTTGAGAGGCTGCGTCGGTTCTCTGGAGGCCTGGCGCCCCCTTATTCAGGACTGTGCGGAAAATGCCTTTGCTGCGGCTTTTCGGGACTTCCGCTTTCCCCCGGTTGCAGCGCAGGAGCTGGATCTGTTGGACTATCAGGTGTCGGTCTTGAGTGTGCCCGCACCTCTGTATTCTGAGTCCGAGGATGATCTGCTCTCCCAGTTGCGTCCAGGTACGGATGGCTTGGTGCTTGTAAAGGGCGATCATCGTGCCACCTTTTTGCCGTCGGTATGGGAGAGCCTGCCGGAGCCGCAGGAATTTCTTCGCCACCTGAAGCAGAAAGCAGGGCTGGCGCCAGAGGGCTGGTCCGGTGCTATCAAGGCACTTCGCTATACCGTCGAATCCATCAGGAGGATGTAATGCCATTACCCGCCCCGTTATCCGAAGAACAGGTTTACCACGGTTGCCCAACGGAAAAGCTGGATTTCATCACCACGGACGATCTTGAAGATCTGGAGCAGCCCTGCGGGCAGGATCGGGTTCTGAGGGCGCTGGAGTTCGGGGCAAGTATGCAGGCCAGTGGCTTCAATCTGTTTGTCCTGGGCCCTTCTGGGGCCGGCAAGCACGAACTGGCGGAGCGCTTCCTGGCGCAACATGCGGCGAGACAGCCGGTACCCCCCGACTGGTGCCATGTTTTTAACTTTCGGTTTTCAGACCGTCCGAAGGCCATCCAGTTACCGGCCGGGGAGGGGCAGCAGTTCAAGAAAGGCATGGATGACCTGGCGGAGGAATTGCGCACGGCCATCCCTGCGGCCTTTGAGAGTGAGGAATACCAGGCACGGCTGCAGGAACTGCAGGAAGAAATGGCAAAACGCCAGCACCAGGGCCTGTTTGAAATCCAGGAGGAGGCAAACCGCAATAACATTGCGATGATCACCACACCGGCTGGCTTTACCTTTGCGCCCATGCGAAAGGGCGAAGTGATTGACCCTGAAGAATACAAAACCTTCTCTGATGAAGAGAAGCAGCTGATCGAATCCAAGGTTGAGGAGCTACAAAAGAAACTCCAGCAAACCATCCAGCAGATTCCCAGGTTGCGGAAGGAAGTTCGGGAGCGGGTGCACGCCCTGAATGAGGAAATGGTGCAACTGACCCTGGGTGGCCCCATTGGCGAGCTGCGGGAGCGATGGTCGCATCTCCCGGACGTTGTTGACTACCTGGATGCAGTGCGGGAAGACGTGGTTGAGCACGCAGAAGCCTTTCAGGACAGCGATAACGGTCCCCCGGCCGGTTTGCTGGCGCGCTACAGGGTCAACCTCCTGGTGGACAATGCGGATACTTTAGGGGCACCGGTCATTTATGAGGACTTGCCCAATCACCAGCACTTGGCCGGACAGATTGAGCACCGGGCCCGCCAGGGTAATCTCTACACCGATTTCACCCTTATTCGCGGCGGTTCCATGCACCGGGCCAACGGTGGTTATCTGATCATCGACGCCCGTCGTGTGCTGGCCCAGCCAATGGCATGGGAGAGTCTTAAGCGAATCCTTCTCTCTGGTGAAATCCGGATCGAGTCGCTGGAGCGGCTTTATGGGCTTGTCAGCACCGTCAGCCTGCAACCGGAACCGATTCCGGTTTCGGTCAAGGTGGTGCTGCTGGGGGATCGGATGCTGTATTACCTGCTCTCCCATTATGACCCCGATTTTCTGGACCTGTTCAAGGTGGAAGCGGATTTCGAGGATGATCTGGACCGGAACGACGACTGCTACGAGCTGTATTCCCGGATGATCGCCACCATGGCCAGAGCACTCGAAATACGGGCTCTGGAACGTGACGCAGTGGCGAGGCTGATTGAGCATGCCAGCCGGCTGGCGGCGGATCAGCGCAAGCTGACCGCCCACGATCGGGTGCTTCGGGACATTCTGAGTGAGTCAGACCACTGGGCTGGCCAGTCCGGTGCCGATACCGTTGAAGCCAGCCACATCCAGCAGGCCATCGATGAGCGGGAATACCGTGCCAGCCGGGTTCGGGAGCGAAGCCGGGAGCAGATCAGCCGGGGCATTGTGATGATAGCCACGGAAGGTGAGGAAGTGGCCCGGGTCAACGGTTTGTCGGTGCTCAGGCTTGGCGCTTCCATGTTCGGGCAGCCGGCGAGGATTACGGCAACGGCCCGGCCGGGGAAAGGTCAGGTTGTGGATATAGAGAGAGAGGCCAAGCTGGGTGGTCCGATTCACAGCAAGGCTGTGATGATTCTTTCCCGGTTTCTGGCGAGCCGTTATGCGGGCGAGGGTGATTTGTCCCTGTCGGCAAGCCTGGCTTTTGAGCAGTCTTACGGCGGCGTAGAGGGGGATTCCGCCTCGGTGGCGGAAACCTGTGTGCTGCTTTCCGCAATTTCCCGGGTTCCGCTGAAGCAGTCCTTTGCCGTGACCGGATCCATGAATCAGCATGGTGAGGTTCAGGCGGTGGGTGGTGTCAATGAAAAAATAGAGGGCTTTTTTGAGGTCTGCCGGGAGGCTGGTGACATAGGGGGGCAAGGGGTCTTGCTGCCGGCGAGTAATGTGGAGCATCTGATGCTCAGAGCGGACGTGCGCCAGGCGATTGCCGAGGACCGGTTCCGGATTTATCCAGTCTCTGACATCAATCAGGCCATTGAGCTTTTAACCGGCCTGGAGGCCGGGGAACCCGACAGTAGCGGGGATTTTCCCGAGAACAGCTTCAACCGGCGGGTTGCCGAGCGGCTGGCGAGGTTCGCTGAAGCCAGTAAGAAGCGGGATGACAACGCAGACGCGAACAGCAGTGGGGGCAAGGACAGTGACTGACGCACCTGCAGATCAGGCTAACCCCGGCACGGCAGCCGGACGTGTGCTGGTGCTGCTGGATGGCTCCAGAATGAGTTGCGCCGCACTGGAGGCAGCGGCAGAAATTGCTGCGAATACAGGTGCCGATGTGCTGGGTGTGTTCGTTGAGGAACTGAACCTGCTGCGCAGTGCGGGCTATGGTTTTGCCAGAGAGGTCGGCTCGGAGTCCGGCGTCAGCCGGCCCTTTGATCCGACCGAGCTTGAGCAGCGCATGCAGAGGTTGGCTAGCCGGGCTCGTCGTGCTCTTGCTGGCGCCGTGGCCCACTACGGTGGCCGGCATACTCTGAGCATTGCCCGTGGTAGTGTTGTTGAAGAGGTGCTCGCGCTGGCGGGGCCCCAGGATCTTCTGGTTCTTGGTCGAGTTGGCTGGTCCTCGGCACCGGGGGCGCGGCTGGGCTCCACTGCGAGGGGCCTTCTTCGCAGGTCGCCGGGCAGGGTATTGCTCTGGTGTGAAAGACGGGTTTTGCCACAGGGTAGGGTTGTGGTCTTTCTCAATGACCACGAGGATGCAAATCGCCGCGCTATCAGGGCGACGGCAGAGGCTGTCAGGCATTCCCATCAGCCTGTGACGCTGTTACTGGGTTCGGATTCGGAGATGCCACCGGAAGCCTTTCAGGCCATCAGGCAGGACCTCGGTATTCGGGAGTCAGACCTTCGTGTACGGTCGCTTCCAGCGACCGATCCTGTTACCGTTGCTCAGGTTTTGCGTCAGGAGAAGGCGGCCCAGCTGGTGCTCAGCCGGGAATGTACCTTGCTTCGGGAACCCGGCGCGGAGCAGCTGCTGGAGGCCCTGAATCTTCCGGTAACGGTCACTCCATGAAAGCCCCTCGTTTTTCGAAAGGTCAGATTCTCTGATGTTCCCGGATATTCTCTACATTGTTGGTCTAACCATTCTTGCCGGTGCCTGCATTCCACTGGGCGGTTTGCTTGCCAGTTTTGAGCGGATCGGCCCCAATTGGCTGGAAGAGGAGTTCCGCCATTTCCTGATTGCTCTGGGTGGTGGCATCTTGCTTGGGGCGGTTTCGGTGGTTCTGATCCCGGAAGGCCAGTCCAGTATGGGGGGCTCTATTTGGGCAATCCCTGCCATTATCGCCGGCGGGCTTCTGTTCTTTGTTATTGAACGTATTCTGGGCCTGCAGCGCAGGGACTCCCCGCAGCTGATGGGTGTGATGCTGGATTTCATTCCGGAAGCGACCGCGCTGGGCGGGCTTGCGGTGGTGAGTCCTGAAACCGCAGTGCTCATGGCGGTACTGATTGCGATGCAGAATCTGCCCGAAGGGTTCAACGCCTATCGGGAGATATCCAGTCTGCCGGGTTATACTTCCCGGAAAACTCTGGGATTCATGGGCTGCCTCGTGATTACGGGGCCGCTGGCCGGCTTGCTCGGATATTTCTTCCTGTCTGAGCGTCCCATTGCGTTGGGCGCGATCATGTTGGTGGCTTCGGGCGGTATTCTCTACCTGATTTTTCAGGATATCGCTCCGCAATCCAGGCTCGAGCACCACTGGGGCCCACCACTGGGAGCCGTGGTGGGTTTCTGCATGGCGCTGTTCAGTCATGACCTCTTGGGCCAGGTCTGACCCGGCCGGTCAGGCAATTTTGCGGGCATCTTCCTTGCGGAGGATTTCCTCGACATCCTCAGCAGACAGGGTTTCGTTTTTCAGTACCGCTTTGGCGAGCGCTTCGAGCTGGTTTCGGTGCTCAGTCAGAAAGTCCAGGGTCGCTTTCTCCAGTGCCAGGAGTTGTGACTGGATTTCCCCATCGATCATTTCTGCCATTTTTTCACTGAACTCTCTTGGCAGCCCCATTTCCCGGCCGAGGAATACATGCTCTTCTCCGATGCTCAGGCCGAGGGGGCCGATCTTCTCGCTCATCCCCCACTGGCCAATCATGCGGCGAATCAGTGTCGTGGCTTCCTTCAGGTCGTTCTGGGCTCCGGTGCTTACTTCGCCATAAACCAGTTTTTCCGCACAGCGACCTCCGAGCATTACCTTGATTCGATCCTTCAGGTAGCTTTCCGTATAGGTGTAGTGGTCTTCCCTCGGGGTCTGTTCAGTGACACCCATGGCCATGCCGTGAGGAATGATAGTGAGCTTGGTGAGCGGGTCGGCGTTGGGCATGTAATAGGCCATGATGGCGTGGCCACATTCGTGATAGGCCACCGCTTTTCGCTCTTCGGGAGACAGCCGGGCATCCCGCTCCTCGCCAAGGATAATTCGGTCCCGGGCGACCTCAAAGCAGTGGGCGTTCACTTCATGGAGGTTTTCCCGGGCTGCAGTGAGCGCGGCCTCGTTTACCAGGTTCTTCAGATCTGCGCCGGAGAAACCGATGGTCCGGGCGGCCAGCTGCTCCAGGTCGACATCACTGGCCAGCGGCACCTTGCGAACGTGAACCTGCAGGATCGCGGTGCGTGCGTCCTTGTGGGGCCGGTCCAGGGTGACCTTGCGGTCAAACCGGCCCGGGCGAAGCAGAGCGCTGTCCAGAACATCGGGCCGGTTGGTGGCGGCCAGTACCAGAACATTTTCGTGGGCCTCGAAGCCGTCCATTTCGGTCAGGATCTGGTTCAGGGTCTGTTCCCGCTCATCGTGGCCACCGCCCAGGCCGGCGCCCCGGGAGCGGCCGATGGCGTCCAGCTCGTCGATGAAGATCAGAGCTGGCGCTTCCTTCCGGGCTTCCTGGAACATATCCCGCACCCGGGCCGCGCCCACACCCACGAACATTTCAATAAATTCCGAGGCGCTGATGCTGTAAAAGGGCACTTCTGCTTCGCCGGCGATGGCCCTGGCCAGCAGGGTCTTGCCGGTGCCAGGCGGGCCAACCAGCAGAACACCCTTGGGCATAATGGCGCCCAGGGCCCGATATTTTTCGGGGGATTTCAGGAAGTCGATAATCTCCGCGATTTCCCGCTTGGCAGACTCGATGCCGGCCACATCATCGAGTGTGGCTGTAGAGGTTTCCTTGCGGGCTCTCCGGGCCTTCGAGCGGCTGAAATCAAAGGGGCCGCCCCCCTGGGCCATACGCTTCTGAGCTGCGCCCCAGAACCAGAACATCAGCGCCAGCAGCAGTATCCAGGGCAGGAATCCACGAATCAGCTCCTGCCACCAGGGCAGGCCCGAAGGCATCGCCCTGATGGTCACCTGGCGTTCCTCCAGCAGGCTCAGCAGCGAGGGATCTTCCATGGGCGGGCGTATGGTGTGAAACCCCGGCGTGCTTGCCTTGGACGGGTTGTCAGAACTGAATGACGCCGCGCCACTGTCGGTGAACAGGCCGGTAATAGCCTCTTCCTTGAGTGTGACTTCTGAAACCTGATCGTTCACCACCGCGGTTTTGAAGTCGGAATAGGCCAGTTCCTGAAGCCGTGGCTGCCCACCGTCCTGCAGCCAGAGCACCATCAGGAAAATGGCGGCACTGAGCCACAGGAACGAGTACTGGTTGGGTATCGCCGGTTGCGGATTGTTCTCCGGCTTTTGCGGATTGCCTGGCCCGTTCGGTGCTGTCATTTCGGTCTCCGGTCGCCCTCCATGATCTTTGCCACGAAGACGGATTTGCCGTAAGTCTCGAATGACCATTTCATGGTATCCGAGAGAACCTTCATAACCTCATCATAGCCGCCGAAAATTTCCGTGCTCATGCGCCCGGGATAAACTTCCAGCCCGGTTTGCTCGAGCCGGGCGATGAGGTCCCGTATAGGCTGTTTATACTCTTCTTTCAGGGGATAACAGCTTAGTTGTACAGAAAGATACATAATGCCTCCGGTCAGGTCAGTGACCCTGGTCAATTACGGTCATCAGTAGCCCATGGCTGATGATGTGCTTCGCCTTGGATCTGCGCCACCGTACAGAGTACCGTCTTCATCAATCATAATACTCTGGATGGCGCCCATTGCCGAACCACGGACAACGGTGTGGCCCCGATCTTCCAGCAGGCGAATTGTGTCCGGGCTGATGCCCTGCTCAATGCGAATCTCATCCGGCAGCCACTGATGGTGCATTCGCGGCACGCTTACCGCCGTCTGGATGTTCATGCCATGATCAATCACATTCAGGATCACCTGCAAGGTGGTGGTAATAATCCGCGAGCCCCCCGGGCTGCCCGTTACCAGCACATTTTTGCCGTCCTTCCTGACGATGGTGGGCGACATGGAGCTCAGCATGCGTTTGCCGGGCTCAACCTTGTTGGCTTCACCGCCGATCAACCCGTAAGCGTTAGGCACGCCCGGCCTGGCGCTGAAATCATCCATTTCATTGTTGAGCAGAAAACCGGCACCTTCGACCGTGATACCGGAGCCATAACTGAAATTGATGGTGTAGGTGTTAGAGACCGCGTTGCCCCATTTGTCCACCACCGAGAAGTGGGTGGTTTCGGGGCTTTCCCAGGCGGCCGGCTGGCCGGGATTGATGTCGCTGGCAGGGCGGGCTTTTTCTGAATTAATGGTTTTTCGGAGTTCTTCTGCATAGCCCTTGCTGGTAAGGCCTTCCAGGGGTACGTCTACGTAGTCGGTATCGCCGAGGTATTTCGAGCGATCGGCGTAGGCCAGCTTCATGGCTTCGGCCATGTGATGAATCGCATCGGCCGAATTATGGCCGAAGTCGGCCATCGGAAAGCCTTCCAGAATGTTGAGGATCTGGACAATGTGAGTGCCGCCGGAGGAGGGCGGCGACATGGAAAAGATATCGTACCCGCGATAGGTACCGTGAACTGGAGTGCGGACCTCCGGGCGATAGTCTTTCAGATCCTCAAGGGTGATCGGGCCGCCGTGCCGGGCCATTTCGTCGGCGATCAGCCTGGCGGTTTCGCCCGCGTAAAAGCCTTTTACGCCGTGATCCGCAATCCGCTGCAGGGTGTCCGCCAGTTCCGGCTGGTGAAACCGCTCGCCAGGCTGCCAGGCGCTGCCATCCGGCCTATAAAAGGTGGCAAGAGTGGCGGGCCAGCGTTCGAGCCTTTCACGGGCCTGTTCCAGGCCTTCGGTAAAGCGGTGGGGGACAATAAATCCTTCCCGGGCCAGTCTGATGGCCGGAGCCAGTGCCCGTTCCAGGGAGATAGTGCCGTGGCGCTCCAGCGCCAGCGCAAGGCCGGCCACGGTTCCGGGGACACCTGCGGCCAGATGGGTGAAGCGGCTGCGATCGCGGACCACATTGCCGGATTTGTCCTGAAACATCGTCTCTGTAGCGGCGGCGGGCGCTTTCTCGCGGTAATCAATGGCTTCCGGCTCTGAGCCATCGCCTCTGGATATCAGCATGAAACCGCCGCCGCCAATGTTGCCGGAGCGGGGCTGGGTTACTGCCAGGGCAAATCCGGCCGTGACCGCGGCATCAACTGCGTTGCCTCCGTCCCTGAGTACGTCCAGGGCCACTTCGGTGGCCAGGGTGTGGCTGGTTGCTACCATGCCCTGTTTCGCGGTGGCGGGGTGAAACCGTTCTCCCTCGAGAATGGCCTGCCCGAACGCCGGCCCGATAACCACAAGAAAGGCGAGGGTCGTTGCAATCGAAAGGCGGCCTGAGCGTGCTCTGGCGAGGTTTTTGGTTGTGTGTTGGTAGAGGTCTCTGCCCATATCTCCATTCCTCGTTTCTGGCGTTCAGATAGGCTATGATAGCCGGTCATTTTCATAGGTGCGTATCGTTAACCTGCCGTTAATGCCGGTGGTGATTCCCCGACGCACCTGCTTTCCCGGGTTTCAGTTAAGGAAAGGCTTTCATGGAGCATACCTATCGTCTTGTGATTTCCTGCCCCGATCGGGTGGGAATTGTCGCCAAGGTGAGTAATTTTCTGTCGACATACAATGGCTGGATTACCGAGGCGAGTCACCACTCGGACACCCATACCGGCTGGTTTTTCATGCGGCACGAAATCAAGGCCAGCTCGATTCCGTTTGGCCTGGATCAGTTCCGTGCCGCGTTCGAGCCCATTGCCCGTGAATTCAATATGCACTGGCACATTGCCGATTCGGCCCAGCCGAAGAAAGTCATCCTGATGTGCAGCAAGGAATCCCACTGTGTGGCAGATCTGCTGTACCGGTGGCACAGCAAGGAGATCAATGCCGAGATCGTGGCGGTGATTTCCAACCACGATGACCTTCGCAGAATGGTGGAATGGCACGAGATTCCTTACCACCACGTGCCAGTCAGCAAGGAAAACAAAGCAGATGCCTTCGCCCACATCAATGACCTCTTCCACAAATACGAAGTGGATGTGGTGGTGCTGGCCCGGTACATGCAGATCCTTCCGGGCGAACTGTGTGAAAAATACGCTGGCAAGGTGATTAACATCCACCACAGCTTCCTGCCGTCTTTTGCCGGTGCCCGCCCCTACCACCAGGCCTACAGCCGGGGAGTAAAGCTGATTGGCGCGACCTGCCACTACGTGACCCAGGACCTCGACGAGGGCCCGATCATCGAGCAGGACGTCATCCGCATCACCCACAGTGACTCCATTGAGGATATGGTTCGCCTGGGCAAGGACGTGGAAAAGAACGTGCTGGCCCGCGGTCTGCGTTCGCACATCGAAGACCGGGTGATTACCTTCGAAAACAAGACTGTGGTGTTTGATTAGGGCTGCCTCACAGTTGCCCCGGAAAGGGTGCGACTGTGATAGACTTGGCGGCTTGTTGAAGCATAACTATGGGGCCCGGACACGGCTCCGATACGACTTCCAGATAACGCAAAGGAACCTTTCTCGATGGGTGAGTTAGCCAAAGAGATCCTGCCGGTCAATATTGAAGACGAGTTAAAACAGTCCTACCTCGATTACGCCATGAGCGTTATCGTCGGGCGGGCGCTTCCGGATGTGAGGGATGGCCTCAAGCCGGTTCACCGCCGTGTTCTGTTCGCCATGTCCGAACTGAACAACGACTGGAACAAAGCCTACAAGAAGTCCGCCCGTGTGGTGGGTGACGTTATCGGTAAATATCACCCTCACGGTGACTCTGCGGTTTACGACACCATCGTACGTATGGCCCAGCCGTTCTCGCTGCGCTACCCGCTGGTAGACGGCCAGGGCAACTTCGGTTCCATTGATGGTGATAACGCCGCAGCCATGCGTTACACCGAGATTCGCATGGAGAAGATCGCCCACTCCCTGCTGGCGGATCTGGACAAGGAAACCGTCGATTTCGTTGATAACTATGACGGCACCGAGCGGATCCCCGAGGTTCTGCCTACCCGGGTTCCGAACCTGCTGGTGAATGGTTCCTCCGGTATTGCCGTGGGAATGGCCACCAATATTCCGCCCCACAACCTGACGGAAGTGGTCAACGGCTGCCTGGCGTTGATTGACAATCCGGATCTTACTATTGATGAGCTGATGGGCTTCATTCCCGGCCCTGACTTCCCGACCGAGGGCATCATCAATGGCCGTGCGGGCATTGTCGAGGCCTATCGCACCGGCCGTGGCCGCATCTATGTCCGTGCCCGTCATGAAATCGAGCACGATAACAAAACCAATCGCGACGCTGTCATTATCACCGAGCTGCCGTATCAGCTGAACAAGGCTCGCCTGATCGAAAAGATCGCCGAGCTGGTGAAAGAGAAGCGCCTTGAGGGTATTACCGAACTGCGGGATGAATCCAACAAGGAAGGTATCCGGGTTGTGATCGAACTGCGCCGGGGCGAAAATCCGGATGTGGTGGTCAATAACCTGTTCGCCCACACCCAGTTGCAGACGGTGTTTGGTATCAACATGGTGGCGCTGATCAATGGCGAGCCTAAAACGCTGAACCTCAAGCAGATGCTCGATGCGTTCGTGCGCCACCGCCGTGAGGTGGTTACCCGCCGGACTATCTATGAGCTGCGCAAGGCCCGCGAACGTGGCCATATCCTCGAAGGCCTCACGGTTGCGCTGGCCAACATCGATGAGATGATCGAACTGATCAAGGCCTCGCCCAGTTCGGTGGAAGCCAAAGAAAAGCTGATGGCCAAGGGCTGGGCCCCGGGCGATGTCCTGGCCATGCTGGAGCGTGCCGGCGAAGACGCCTGTCGCCCGGACGACCTGCCGGAAATCTATGGCCTGCGTAACGGCCTGTACTACCTGTCTCCGGAGCAGACTCAGGCGATCCTGGATATGCGTCTGCACCGCCTGACCGGCCTTGAAACCGAGAAGCTGCAGAACGAATACAAGGACATCCTTGAAAAGATTGCCGGCCTGCTGGAAATTCTGGGCGACCCGGACCGCCTGATGCAGGTTATCCGTGAAGAACTGGAAGCGGTTGTTTCCGAATTCGGTGATGAGCGCCGTACCGAGATCACCAGCTCCCAGCGTGATCTGACGATTGCAGACCTGATTGACGAAGAAGATCTCGTGGTCACCATTTCCCACAGCGGTTACGCCAAGACCCAGGCCGTGGAAGATTACCAGGCACAGCGCCGTGGTGGCCGGGGCAAGGCCGCAACCTCCATGAAGGACGAAGACTTCGTTGAGAAGTTGCTCGTCGCCAATTCCCACGACACCATTCTGTGCTTCTCGAACCGCGGCAAGGTCTACTGGTTGCGGGTGTTCGAGATTCCGCGGGCCAGCCGGGCTTCCCGCGGTCGTCCGATGGTCAACATCCTGCCACTGGAAGAGGGTGAGCGTATCACCACCTTCCTGCCAGTACGTGACTATCCGGAAGACCAGTTTGTGCTGATGGCCACCTCTAACGGTGTGGTCAAGAAAACCCCGCTGCCGAACTTCTCACGTCCGCGCAGCAGCGGCCTGATTGCCCTGTCCCTTGATGAAGGCGATACCCTGATTGGCGCTGCCATTACCGAGGGCGACGCCGAAGTCATGCTGTTCTCCACTGCCGGCAAGGCCGTTCGCTTTGCCGAGGGGGCGGTGCGTCCGATGAGCCGGACAGCCCGCGGTGTTCGCGGTATCAGGATGCCGGAAGGTCACCATGTGGTGTCCCTGATTATTCCGCAGGAAGGCGGTGTGATTCTGACCGCCAGTGAGAACGGTTACGGCAAGCGTACCGCCATCGACGAATTCCCGACCTATGGCCGGGGCAGCCAGGGCGTTATTGCCATGCAGTGCTCTGAGCGGAACGGCAACCTGGTAACAGCCCTGCAGCTGTTTGATGGTGATGAAATGATGCTGATTTCGGATAAGGGTACACTGGTGCGGACTCGTACCGACGAAGTGTCCGTTCTGAGCCGGAACACTCAGGGTGTGCGTCTGATCAAGCTTGGTCAGGAAGATGAGCGCCTGGTAGGCGTAGAGCGCATTGCTGAAACCGATGACGAAGCACTTGACGGTGAAGGCGAAGACGCAGCGACAGACAGCAGCACGGAAGAAGGTGAAGGTGCCGGCGAAGAATAAGCCGGCCCTGCCATAGACAGATTCAGCAAGACTTGAGAGATCACAGCAACATGAGCAGGGCGTATAATTTTTGTGCAGGCCCGGCAACCTTGCCGGAAAGCGTGCTTCGTCAGGCGCGGGATGAAATGCTCGACTGGCGCGGTACCGGCATGTCGGTGATGGAAATGAGCCATCGCAGCGACGAGTTTGTCCGGATTGCCGAAACTGCAGAAAAAGATCTGCGTGAACTGGCCGGCGTGTCGGACGATTACGCCGTTCTCTTTATGCAGGGTGGGGCGTCCAGCCAGTTTTCCACCATTCCCCTGAACCTGCTGGGTGAAAAAAACGCTGCTGACTATGTGAATACGGGCATCTGGTCCAAGAAAGCCATTGCCGAGGCGAGCCGCTATGGCACTGTGAACGTGGTGGCCAGCTCGGAAGACAGCGGTTTTGCCACGATTCCTGACCAGTCCTCCTGGCAGACCAGTGCAGATGCAGCGTACCTGCACTACACGCCGAACGAGACCATTGGCGGTCTGGAGTTCGACTTTGTTCCGGAGAGCCCGTCGGTCCCGCTGGTGGCGGATATGTCCTCATCCATGCTTTCCCGGCCGGTGGACGTTTCCAGGTTTGGCGTGATCTACGCCGGCGCCCAGAAAAACATCGGCCCCTCGGGCCTGGTGGTGGTCATTATCCGCAAGGATCTGCTGGGTAAGGCCCGCAGGGAGACCCCCACCATGATGAACTATCAGGTGATTGCCGATAACGGGTCCATGTACAACACCCCCGCGACCTATTCCTGGTATCTGGCGGGCCTGGTGTTCCAGTGGCTGAAAGAGCAGGGTGGTGTAACGGCCATGGGTGAAGTGAACCTGCGCAAGGCCAGAAAGCTCTATGGGTTCATCGACACCAATGATTTCTACGCCAACCCCATTGAACCGCGTTTCCGGTCCTGGATGAACGTGCCGTTTACCCTGGCAGACGACGCCTTGAACGGTGAATTCCTGAAAGGAGCCAATGCCCGTGGCCTGCTGAACCTGGCCGGCCACCGCTCGGTGGGTGGTATGCGGGCGAGTATTTACAACGCGATGCCCGAGGCTGGTGTTGATGCGCTGATCGAATATATGACTGAATTTGCGAAGGAGCGTGGCTGACCATGAGTGATGAGCAGGTCCGGCTCGCAGAGCTGAGGGACGAGATTGATCAGATTGATCAGAAGCTCATGGAGCTGATCAGCGCCCGGGCAACCTGTGCCCAGGAAGTCGCCCACGTCAAGACCACAGCCAATCCGGGGCAGGACGTATTTTTCTATCGCCCGGAGCGGGAAGCCCAGGTGCTGCGCCGAATCAAGGAGCAGAACCCGGGGCCATTGTCCGGTGAGGAAATGGCCCGTCTGTTCCGGGAAATCATGTCGGCCTGCCTGGCGCTGGAAAAGCCCATGCACATTGCCTTCCTGGGGCCGGTGGGTACCTTCACCCAGGCAGCAGCGCTCAAGCATTTTGGTCACTCGGTGATCAGCGTGCCGCTGCCCGCGATTGATGCGGTATTCCGGGAGGTTGAATCCGGCGCTGCCCATTACGGTGTGGTGCCGGTGGAGAACTCCACCGAGGGCATGATCAATCATACCCTCGATATGTTCATGTCCTCGCCCCTGAAAATCTGTGGTGAAGTGCAACTGCGGATTCACCACCACCTGCTGGTGTCTCCGAAGCACAAGGATCAGGAAATTACCCGGATCTATTCCCATCAGCAGTCGTTTGCCCAGTGTCGCCAGTGGCTGGACACCCATCGCTATGGTATTGAGCGGGTGACAGTTTCCAGCAACGCCGAAGCGGCGCGACGTGCGGGCGCGGAGCCCGGATCGGCGGCGATTGCCGGCGACATGGCGGCTGAGCTCTATGGCCTGGAAAAACTGGCCAACAGCATTGAAGACCGTCCGGACAATACCACACGTTTCCTGATCATCGGCCGGGAAGAAGTCCCTGCCAGCGGTCACGATAAGACCTCCATTCTGGTTTCCATGCGAAACAAGCCGGGTGCACTGTACCAGCTGCTTGAGCCGTTTCATCGCCATGGCCTCAGCCTGACCCGTATCGAAACCCGGCCGTCGCCCAGTGGTACCTGGGCCTATGTGTTCTACATCGATTTTGAAGGGCACATGGAGGGCGATCAGGTGTGCAAGGTTCTCGCAGAAGTGGAGGACGAAGCCGTTGAGCTCAAGCGGTTGGGTTCCTACCCGATTGGCGTTCTTTGAGTACCCGAACCGGCAGTTTTTTTGAGTACGGAGTGTCGAGGACGATTTATGGCCATTGATTACCAGAGTCTGGCGGTCCGGGGCGTGCAGGCGTTGTCGCCCTACCAGCCAGGAAAACCGATTGAGGAACTGGCGCGGGAGCTGGGGCTGAATCCCGCTGAAATCATCAAGCTTGCCAGCAATGAAAATCCGCTTGGGCCTAGCGAAAAGGCGCTTTCTGCCGCCCGCCAGGCATTGTCTGAACTGTGCCTGTATCCGGACGGCAACGGCTTCAATCTCAAGCAGGCGCTGTCAAGGCGCCTGGGTGTCGGGCTGGACCGGATCACCCTCGGCAATGGCTCCAATGACGTTCTGGAAGTCATCACCCGCTGTTTTGCCGATGCCGATTCGGAAGTCATTTTCTCCCAGTATGCGTTCGCCATTTATCCTCTGGTGACCCGGGCCATTGGCGCAAAGGGCGTGTCCGTGCCTGCCCGGGAATGGGGGCATGATCTGGAGGCGATGGCGGCGGCGGTCACCGACCGTACCAGGCTGGTTTTTGTCGCCAACCCGAACAATCCCACGGGTACGGTGCACAAGGCCGATGCCATTGAGGCCTTCCTGAAGAAGATTCCGGCCGAGGTCCTCGTGGTGCTGGATGAGGCCTACTGCGAATACCTCACCGGTAACGACTATCCTGACGGTGTGGAACTGCTTTCCCGGTTCCCGAACCTGCTCGTGTGCCGGACCTTCTCCAAAGCCTGGGGGCTTGCCGGTTTGCGGGTGGGCTACAGCGTCAGCTCCGCAGCCATTGCCGACACCCTCAACCGCGTGCGTCAGCCCTTTAACGTCGACACGGTTGCGCTCTCTGCGGCCACGGCGGTGCTGGATGATGAAGACTACCTTCAGCGCTCCCGGGAGGTGAACAGTGCCGGCCTGCGCCAGCTTGAGCAGGCATTCGATCGCATGGGGCTCAGTTACATTCCCTCTGCCGGCAACTTTATTGCGGTGGAAGTGGGTGAGCAGGCCATGGGGGTATACCAGACTCTTCTGGCCCACGGTGTGATTGTCCGCCCGATTGCAGGTTATGGCATGCCGCGCCATCTCCGTGTCTCGGTTGGGCTTCCGGAAGAGAACGAGCGGTTTATCGACGCGCTGGCGCAGGCACTGACATCCTCGGGGCTGAGCGACTGACATGGCGCTTTCCGAACCTCTTTTTAAGCGGGTTGCAGTGATTGGTCTGGGGCTGATTGGCGGCTCCCTGGCCAGTGCTATCCGGCGTAATGGCCTGGCTGGCAGGGTGGTTGGTGCAGACCAGCGCGGCGAGGAGCTGCAACTCGGCAAAGAGCTTGGTGTTATAGATGAGGCCGCGCCTACCGTGGCTGATGCCGTCAAGGGTGCCGATCTGGTGGTGCTTGCGGTGCCGGTAAGGGCAACCCGCGCGGTTCTGGAAGAAGTTCGCTCCTGCCTGGAGCCCGGAGCAGTGCTAACGGATGTGGGTAGTACCAAGTCCAGCTTTGTCGCCGATGTTGAGGCCGTGTTTGGTGGCCTTTCGCCGCTGGTGATTCCCGGCCACCCGATCGCGGGCTCTGAAAAGAGCGGCATCCGGGCGGCCAGTCCGGAGCTGTTCGCCAACCACAAGGTGATTCTTACGCCTCCGGACAATGTCAGTGAGCCGCATCTGGCACGTCTGAAAGGACTCTGGGAAGGCTGTGGCGCGACAGTGCTGACCATGTCTGTGGCCTATCACGACGAAGTGCTGGCGGCCACCAGCCATTTGCCCCATCTGATTGCCTTTTCTCTGGTCGACACCCTGGCGGGTGAAGACGAGAACATGGACATTTTCCGTTATGCGGCCGGTGGATTCAGGGACTTTACCCGGATTGCTGCCAGTGATCCGGTGATGTGGCACGATATCTTTCTCTCGAATCGCGAGGCGGTTCTTCGGGTAATCGACCATTTTACTCACGACCTGGAACAGCTGCGCACGGCCATTGCTAACCAGGACAGTGCGACCCTGTTAAGGGTTTTCAGTCGCGCCAAAGCGGCGCGTGAACATTTTTCAAAGATGCTCTCAGGACAGGCTTACGTGACAAAAAACAGTGAAAAGCAGGTAAGGTTCCGTCTTCAGCCCGGTGGCGCTATTTCCGGTGATATCCGGGTACCCGGTGACAAATCCATGTCGCACCGTTCCATCATGATGGGTGCGCTTGCCAACGGCGTCACCGAGGTTAAGGGATTCCTGGAGGGTGAGGACAGCCTGGCGACGCTTCAGGCGTTCCGGGATATGGGTGTCACGATCGAAGGCCCGGAAGATGGCTTCGTCCGGATTCACGGTGTTGGCATGCATGGGCTGCAGGCGCCCCGTGGCCCGTTGTATCTTGGTAATTCCGGAACCGCGATGCGCCTGTTTGCAGGCCTGCTGGCAGCCCAGCCGTTTGACTCTGAGCTGACCGGCGACGCCAGTCTCTCCGGCCGCCCCATGGGCCGGGTTGCAGACCCGTTGCGAGCCATGGGGGCAGTGATTGACACGGCCGAAGGTGGTCGCCCGCCGCTGAAGATACGCGGTGGCCAGAAGCTGTCCGGTATCCATTATGAAATGCCGGTAGCCAGCGCCCAGGTGAAGTCCTGCCTCTTGCTGGCCGGGCTCTACGCTGAAGGCAGCACATCGGTTACCGAGCCGGCACCCACGCGGGATCATACCGAGCGCATGCTGGCGGGCTTCGGCTACCACGTACACCGTGACGGCGCGACGGCCAGTGTCAGTGGTGGTGGCAAGCTGACGGCCACAAACATTGACGTACCTGCCGACATTTCTTCCTCGGCCTTTTTTCTGGTGGCTGCGAGCATTGCGCCCGGTTCCGACCTGATCCTTCGCCATGTAGGTATGAACCCGACCCGGGTGGGGGTGATCAACATTCTACGCCGGATGGGCGCCAGTATTGAGGTTCTGGATGAGCGCGAAATCGGTGGTGAGCCTGTAGCCGATCTGCGCGTGCGTTCGGCGGAACTTCAGGGTATTGATATTCCCGAAGACCAGGTGCCACTGGCGATTGACGAATTCCCGGTGCTGTTCATCGCGGCAACCTGCGCCACCGGCCGAACGGTTCTGCGAGGCGCCGAGGAGCTGCGGGTCAAGGAAAGTGACCGGATCCAGGTGATGGCAGACGGCCTTGCCGCCCTGGGTGTGGAAACCACCGTTACGCCGGACGGCATCATCATTGATGGTGGCCAGACCATTGGCGGCGGCACCGTCAACAGCCAGGGCGACCACCGTATTGCCATGTCTTTCGCAGTGGCATCGCTGCGGGCCAAAGGCGATATTACCGTGACCGACTGCGCCAATGTGGCAACGTCTTTCCCGGGATTTGTGGAGCTCGCAAAGAGTACGGGAATCAATATTTCAGCCGAGGGGGCTGAATAATGGCGGATAACAGAGCGCCGGTGATCACGGTGGATGGCCCCGGAGGATCCGGCAAGGGCACCGTTACCCAAATGCTGGCCAGGAAGCTGGGTTGGCATTTGCTGGATAGCGGGGCCTTGTACCGGCTGACGGCTCTGGCCGCCGTCCGGCAGGGTGTCGCCCTGGACGACGAGGAAGGGCTGGTCAAAGTGGCTGCCGGGCTGGATGTGGCGTTCGAACCCACGCCCGAGGGTGAGCCGGTCCGGGTTATTCTGGCAGGGCAGGACGTGACGGCAGATATACGTACGGAGTCCGCCGGGGATAACGCGTCGAAAGTGGCCGTGATGCAGCCGGTCCGGGACGCGCTGTTGCAGCGCCAGCGGGACTTCCGGCAGGCTCCGGGCCTGGTGGCCGATGGCCGGGATATGGGAACCGTGGTGTTCCCGGATGCGCCGGTCAAGATTTTCCTGACGGCAAGCGCCGAGGAGAGAGCCAGAAGGCGTTACAGCCAGTTGAAGGACGCGGGTGTCGATGTTAATATTGACGCCCTTTTAGAGGAGATACGGGTTCGTGATGAACGGGATATGAACCGTTCCGCAGCCCCTCTCAAGCCCGCAGATGATGCGCAAGTCATTGATTCTACGGGGTTGGGTATAGGAGAGGTGCTAGACAGGTGTATGGCCGCGGCAGGCCAGGCCTGACTACACCTTTTTGTCGTTGAAATGCCGGATGTAGCGTTATCTGCCAGCCACAGGCTTGATCCGGAACTTATTAACAGACCGTGTTGCTGGTGGCACGGAGCACACTTGCGTTGATCATATAGGACTCATAATGAGCGAGAGCTTTGCGGATCTTTTTGAAGAAAGCCTGAAAGAAATTGACATGCAGCCGGGTTCCATCGTCCAGGGAACCGTAGTTGACGTCGACAACGACTGGGTCACCGTTAACGCCGGACTGAAGTCCGAAGGCGTTATCCCCGCCTCCCAGTTCCTGAACGAAAAAGGCGAGTTGGAAATTGCTATCGGCGATGTTGTCGATGTAGCTCTCGACGCTGTGGAAGACGGTTTCGGTGAAACCCGTCTGTCCCGTGAAAAGGCCAAGCGTGCAGAAGCCTGGAAGGTACTCGAGAAGTCCTTCGAAGCTGAGGAAGTGGTTAAGGGTGTTATCAATGGCAAGGTCAAAGGCGGTTTCACTGTCGATCTGGCCGGTATCCGCGCCTTCCTGCCGGGCTCTCTGGTAGATGTTCGTCCGGTCCGCGATACCGCGCACCTGGAGAACAAGGAACTCGAATTCAAGGTTATCAAGCTGGATCAGAAGCGTAACAACGTGGTTGTTTCCCGCCGCGCCGTTCTGGAAGCTGAAAACAGCGCTGAGCGCGAAGCTCTGTTGGAAACCCTGACCGAAGGTATGGAAATCAAGGGTATCGTCAAGAACCTGACCGACTACGGCGCGTTCGTGGATCTGGGCGGCGTTGACGGCCTGCTGCACATTACCGATATGGCCTGGAAGCGCATCAAGCATCCGAGCGAAATCGTTAACGTGGGCGATGAGATCAGTGTCAAGGTTCTGAAGTTTGATCGTGAGCGCAACCGTGTGTCCCTCGGCCTGAAGCAGCTGGGCGAAGATCCCTGGGTTGATATCAAGGGTCGTTATCCGGAAGGCAGCAAGGTGACTGCACGCGTTACCAACCTGACCGACTACGGCTGCTTTGCCGAGCTGGAAGAAGGTGTTGAAGGTCTGGTTCACGTGTCCGAAATGGACTGGACCAACAAGAATATCCATCCGTCCAAGGTTGTCCAGGTAGGCGACGAAGTGGGCGTGATGATTCTGGATATCGACGAAGAGCGTCGTCGTATTTCCCTGGGTATCAAACAGTGCGTATCCAACCCATGGGAAGATTTCTCCAGCAACTTCAACAAGGGCGACCGCATCTCCGGTAAGATCAAGTCAATCACTGACTTCGGTATCTTCATCGGTCTGGACGGCGGCATCGACGGTCTGGTTCACCTGTCTGACATCAGCTGGAACGAGACTGGCGAAGAAGCGGTTCGCGAATACAAGAAGGGTGACGAAGTTGAAACCGTTATCCTGTCTGTTGATCCGGAGCGAGAGCGTATCTCCCTGGGTATCAAGCAGCTTGAGAGCGATCCGTTCGCCGAGTTTGTGCAGCTGAACGACAAG
This sequence comes from Marinobacter metalliresistant, assembly GCF_038098645.1. Classification (NCBI taxonomy): domain Bacteria; kingdom Pseudomonadati; phylum Pseudomonadota; class Gammaproteobacteria; order Pseudomonadales; family Marinobacteraceae; genus Marinobacter; species Marinobacter metalliresistant. The sequence goes on from NZ_CP101118.1 coordinate 168,019, forward strand.
GGCTCTATTGTTAAGGGCACCGTGTCTGCAGTTGATGCCAAGGCCGCTACCATTGCCCTGAACGACGAAGTTGAAGCGGTACTGAAAGCCTCTGAAATCAGTCGTGACCGTGTTGAAGACGCACGTAACGCGCTGAAGGAAGGCGAAGAAGTAGAAGCGAAGATCATCAGCATCGATCGCAAGAACCGCATCATTAACCTGTCTGTGAAGTCCAAGGATGTTGAGGACGACAAGCAGGCCCTGGAAAATGTGCGGACCAAGACTGCCGAAACCTCTTCTGGTGCGACCACCATCGGTGATCTCATCAAGGAGCAGATGCAGCAGCAAAACGCCAATAAGGAATGAATTTCCGGTTGGTGTGAAAAAAACGGGCTCTAAGAGCCCGTTTTTTTTGTGTTTTTTTCTGGTTTGGCTAAACTAGATAGTCATGGGAATCCGGCAACCGACGGCTGAACAATAACGAAAGAGGGAAACGCCTCATGACGAAGTCCGAACTGGTCGAGTTGATTGCGTCCAAGCAAACACAGCTCTCCGTTAAAGATGTCGAACTGGCTGTAAAAACCATCATTGAGCACATGTCCCAGTCGCTCGCCGATGGTCAGAGAATTGAGATCCGGGGATTTGGCAGTTTTTCTCTTCATCACCGGGCAGCGCGTACCGGTCGCAATCCGAAAACCGGTGAGGCTGTCCAGTTACCGGCCAAGTTTGTGCCGCATTTCAAACCGGGAAAGGAATTGAGAGAGCAGGTTAACGACAGTCTGAAGAAAGGCTTTTAACCGCTGCTCAGGGAATGCGTATAATTCAGGCTTAGTCAGCCCTTTGGGAGTGCTACCTCTATGGCAGGATTGCAGAAGATCCTCATTATCCTGTTGGTTTTGGTCCTGGTTCTGCTGGCACTGGTGTTCTCGCTTAATAACCAAATGGCGGTGTCCCTCAATTTTCTGCTTTTTGAAACCCAGCCTCATGGCGTAGCCGTCTGGATCATCATGGCCTTTGTTATCGGTGCGCTGGTTGGCGTACTGATTACCATGCTGGCCACCGTCCGTACCTCGGTGTCCCGGCGAGCCCTTCAGAAACGACTTGATCGTGCGGAGCAGGCATTGGAGAAATCCAGGGCCCAGAACGACCGGACGCTTTAATGGATATTGTACTTCAGTGGCTGCTGCTGACAGTTGCAGTTGCCGTTGGTTGGCTGGTTGGCCGGCTGGGAAGCAATGAAAGCCGCTCAAAGGCAACCATTTCCGACGAGGAATCGGTAAAGGATCGCCTCCAGTTCCTCTTTACCAACTATTCCGACCAGGCGGTCGAAAACTTCGTGCAGTCCCTTGCTGTTAACAAGGACACCGTCAGCCTGCACCTCTCGATTGGCAGTCATTTTCGCAATAAGGGCGAAACGGACAGAGCCATATTGATTCATCAGAATCTCCTGGCAAGGCCTGAATTGCCGCCACGCTTTTCGCCACAGGTTACCCTGGAGCTGGCACGGGATTACCTCAACGCCGGCCTGCTGGACCGCGCCGAGGCATTGCTGCATCAGCTCATGGGTGACCGGGAATATGGCCGGCATTCTTCCCAGCAGCTGATTGATCTGTACCAGCAGGAAAAGGAGTGGGGTAAAGCGTCGGAGGTTGCCCGAACACTGACCCGTGGCGATGCTGACCCCGCCATGTTCAAAGTTCTGGCATACCTGACTTGTGAGCTTGCCGAGGAAGCGCTGAAACAGGATGATCGTTGGGAGGCCCAGAAACTCGCCCGGGAAGCGCTGGATTACGACCGTTCCTGTGTGCGTGCCACCCTGATACTGATGAAGCTGCTGGTTCGCCAGGGCAGTTTCCGCGAGGCTGGCAATCAGGGCCTGAAAGTCTTCGACCAGAACCCGGAGTTCGGTCCGGAAGCGGTTGACCGTCTGATGAAGCTTGAGCACGAGCACGGTGATATCGGACGCCTGGCGAAAAAACTGCGCAAGCTTTACGAGAATTATCCGAGCACAAGTCTATTGCTGGCACTGGTCGAATCCGTGGAGCGGGCCTCTGGCCGACCTGCTGCGATCGATCTGCTACGGCAGGAACTGGAGATCCGCCCAAGCGTCCGCGGCCTGTTGCGGCTGGTGGAGATGGCGGGCTACGAGAAAGGTATGACCACAGACGAGGGCCGGCTTGTCAGCCGCATTGGCCACCTGATTCTTGCCAACCGCCCGGTCTATCGCTGTGTCAGCTGTGGTTTCTCCGGTCGCCAGCTGCACTGGCTGTGCCCAAGCTGCAAGCAATGGGAAACCGTCCGCCCGATCCAGGGCGTTGAAGCTGAATAAACCTTTACTGAATCTCCGCAGGATAATTGAACGTGCAAACCGCAAACGATCCCAAAATCATCGTAGCCCTGGACTTTCCCTCCGGGAAATCGGCCCTGGAACTGGTTGATAAACTGGATCCGGCCAAATGCCGGTTGAAGGTGGGCAAGGAGCTGTTCACCCGTTCCGGCCCCCAGTTAGTCGAGGGGCTTCAAAAGCGCGGATTCGATGTGTTCCTGGACCTGAAATTCCACGACATCCCCAACACCACCTCGGCGGCGGTAGCGGCAGCCGCAGATCTCGGCGTCTGGATGGTAAACGTCCACGCCTCGGGCGGTGAAAAAATGATGACCGCCTGCCGGGAGCGCCTGGAAACCTTCGGAGCAGACCGGCCGTTGCTGATTGCCGTCACCGTTCTCACCAGCATGAACGCCGACGACCTGGCCGGTATTGGCATTACCGATTCCCCGGAAGTCCAGGTATCACGTCTGGCAACCCTCACTAAAAACTGCGGCCTCGACGGTGTCGTCTGCTCCGCCCGGGAAGCCCCGAAACTGAAAGCGGAGCAGGGCGCCGACTTCAAGCTGATCACCCCGGGGATTCGTCCGTTGACTGCCGATAAAGGCGACCAACAACGCATCATGACCCCAAGCGATGCCCTCAAGGCGGGTTCCGATTATCTTGTGATCGGCCGCCCGATTACCCAGGCTGCGGATCCGTTGGCTGCTTTGGAGGCTGTTCACGCTGAGGTGATTGGCCTCTAGCATTTGGTGGGTATTTTGCTTGAGCCCTAGCCTGATAGGTTTGGAGCCTGGTGGTGTGGGGCCTCCCTCCCAAAAAACCGCTACGAGCACATCCCTGTGCGCTTGTTTCCGGCCATCCATGGCCTCCAACATTTTTTGGGAGGGAGGCCCCACACCACCGTGTCGAACCTTTGAGATATAGTCTGTGAACGCGGGGTCAGATGAAAACCTTCATCTGACCCCAATTTCGAAAACAAACACAGAGGTAATAAAAAACCCGCTAACTCAAAGAATTAGCGGGCTTTTAAAATAGTGGCTCCCCGAGCTGGGCTCGAACCAGCGACAAACGGATTAACAGTCCGTTGCTCTACCAACTGAGCTATCGGGGAACGTCGTCGTGTGACGAGGCGCGTATATTAAGTTGGCTATACCGCCCCGTCAACCCTTGGCCAGAACTTTTTTAGCCAAGTACTTTCTGAAGACGTTCAATCGCCTTGTGCAGGTTATCCATGCTGGTGGCGAAGCTCAGGCGCATGTGGCCAGGGCAGCCGAAGGCGGATCCTGGAACCAGTGCCACGCCGGCGTCAGTCAGTAGCTTTTCGGCGAATTCCACGTCCGTACTGACACTGGTATCAGCATCAATGGCGCCCTGGAAGCTCGGAAACACGTAAAAGGTTCCGTCGCCATTCAGGCATTCAACGCCCGGCAGTTTGTTCAGGGCCTCTACCAGCCAGTCGTGGCGTTCTTTGAACGCCTTTACCATGTCGCCCACGCAGGCCTGGTTGCCATCAAGCGCAGCCTTTGCTGCCGCCTGGGAGATAGACGCCGGGTTGGAGGTGCTCTGGGACTGGATTTTCTTCATGGCGCCGATGATCTTCGCCGGGCCAGCGGCGTAGCCGATACGCCAGCCAGTCATGGAGTAGGCCTTGGACACACCGTTGAGCACGAAGGTGCGGTCGTACAGTTCCGGGGTGGCGTTCAGGATGTTGCAGAACGGCTTGCCGGTCCAGAGGATCGGCTCATACATGTCGTCGGTGGCGATCATGATGTTCGGGTGCTTCTTCAGCACCTCGCCGATGGCCTGCAACTCTTCCAGGGTGTAGGCCATGCCGCTCGGGTTCGAGGGGCTGTTAATCACGAACAGGCGGGTACGCTCGGTGATGGCGTTTTCCAGCTGTTCCGGGGTGATCTTGAAGCGGGTCTTGGCACCGGTTTCAATGATAACCGGCTTACCTTCGGCCACCAGTACCATATCCGGGTAGGATACCCAGTATGGCGCCGGGATGATGGCTTCGTCACCCTTGTTCAGGGTGGCCAGTGCGAGGTTGAAAAAGCTCTGTTTGCCACCACTGCTTACCAAGATCTGGTTGGCTTCGTATTCCAGGCCGTTGTCCCGTTTGAACTTCGCAATAATCGCTTTCTTCAGGGCTGGCGTACCATCAACGGCAGTGTATTTGGTCTGGCCGTTGTCGATGGCTTCAATGGCAGCCTGTTTGATGTGATCAGGGGTATCGAAGTCCGGCTCGCCGGCACCCAGGCCAATAATATCCTGGCCGGCTGCGCGGAGTTCCGCGGCCTTGTTGGTGACTGCGAGGGTGGGAGAGGGCTTGATCGCCTGTACTCGGCTGGAAAGTTGAAGGTCCAAACTTGCGCTCCTTAAAGCTGCGTCTGATAGGGCTGCGACCGCCGGGCGCCAGAGCTGCTGGCTGATTTTCGCCCAGCCGTCGATCGCACTGATGGTATCATGAAGCCAGCGTATCGCTAAATTTCTCTAATGGCAGGGGCTGTTTTGTCCCTGCTTCAGTTCTACCGGAGGTTCCCGCCAGTTATGGCCAGTAATCAGCCCAGCGTTTCCACCAGAGAGGGTGTGTTTAAAGTCGATTCACCGTTCCAGCCGGCGGGTGATCAGCCCAAGGCGATCGAGGGGCTGGTGGATGGCATCCACTCCGGCCTGGCGCACCAGACCCTGCTGGGGGTAACCGGCTCCGGTAAAACCTTCACCATTGCCAACGTAATCCAGCAGGTGCAGCGGCCAACCATCATCATGGCCCACAACAAGACCCTGGCTGCCCAGTTGTATGGCGAGTTCCGCGAATTCTTTCCGGACAATGCGGTGGAGTATTTCGTTTCCTACTACGACTACTACCAGCCGGAAGCCTATGTGCCGTCGTCGGACACCTTTATCGAGAAAGACGCCTCCATCAATGAGCACATCGAACAGATGCGTCTTTCCGCCACCAAGGCCCTGCTGGAGCGGTCGGATGCAATCATCGTGGCGACGGTGTCCTCAATCTACGGCCTTGGTGATCCCCAGTCCTACCTGAAGATGATGCTGCACCTGGACCGGGGTGATCAGATCGATCAGCGCTTTATCCTGCGTCGCCTTGCCGAACTGCAGTACACCCGCAACGATATTGAATTCCACCGGGCCAATTACCGGGTGCGGGGCGATGTGATCGATGTATTTCCGGCGGAATCCGAGAAGGAGGCCATCCGCATCGAGCTGTTCGATGATGAGGTGGAGAATCTCAGCTATTTCGACCCGCTTACAGGCGAGGTTCTGCGTCGGGTTCCCCGGGTAACCATCTATCCGAAGTCCCACTATGTGACGCCCCGGCAGAAGGTGCTGGATGCGATTGAGCTCATCAAGGTGGAGCTGGATGAGCGGCTCCAGCAACTGCGGGACAATAATCGGCTGGTGGAAGCTCAACGGCTTGAGGAGCGCACCCGGTACGACATCGAAATGATGATGGAGCTGGGTTACTGCAATGGCATCGAGAACTACTCACGTTATCTTTCTGGCCGCCGCCCGGGTGAGGCGCCACCAACCCTGTTTGATTATCTGCCACCCAATGCGTTGCTGGTGGTGGATGAATCCCATGTGACCATTCCCCAGATCGGTGCCATGTACAAGGGCGACCGTTCGCGCAAGGAAACCCTGGTGGAGTACGGTTTCCGGCTGCCTTCGGCGCTGGATAACCGGCCGATGCGGTTCGAGGAGTGGGAGCGCATCGCGCCGCAGATGATTTTTGTCTCTGCGACGCCGGGCAACTACGAAGCCGAGCATACCGGCCAGGTGGTGGAGCAGGTGGTACGGCCCACCGGCCTGCTGGATCCGGAAATCGAGGTTCGTCCGGCCTCCACGCAGGTGGATGATCTGCTTTCCGAAATCCACACCCGGGTGAAGGTGAAGGAGCGGGTTCTGGTGACCACCCTCACCAAGCGGATGGCGGAAGACCTGACGGACTTCATGATGGAACACGACGTAAAAGTCCGGTATCTGCACTCGGACATCGACACCGTCGAGCGGGTGGAGATCATCCGGGATCTCCGCCGGGGTGAATTTGATGTGCTGGTGGGCATCAACCTGTTACGGGAAGGGCTTGATATGCCTGAGGTGTCGCTGGTTGCCATTCTCGATGCGGACAAGGAAGGTTTCCTGCGTTCCGAGCGCTCACTGATCCAGACCATGGGCCGGGCGGCGCGGAATCTCCACGGCAAAGCCATTCTTTACGGTGATCGGGTTACCGGTTCCATGCAGCGGGCTATCGACGAGACTGGTCGTCGGCGGGCGAAGCAGGAAGCCCACAACGAAGAACACGGCATTACGCCCCAGGGCCTGAATAAGAAGATTGCCGATATCATGGAAGGTGCCGGCGGTGGTGGCCGCGGACGTCGCAAGGCGGAGCGCCCGGGTCAGAAGGCGGCGGAGGAAGCGGAGCAGTACCGGGCGAAATTGGGCAACCGGTCTCCCGAGCAAGTCCTCAAGGAAGTTTCCCGCCTGGAGGACGAGATGTACAAGGCGGCTTCGGAACTGGATTTCGAGACTGCTGCACGCCTGCGGGACGATATCTCCGAATTGAAAGAGGCGGCTTTGCGGACCGGGTAGTTAGCCCGGCCGTTTGGGTCCCACGATAACAGCCGCCTGTAAAGGCTGGTTGCGGCCATAGCGGGACATCTGGCTGAACACCCGTTTGTCGACGGGCAGGTATTGCTTATCGGCGACGGTTTCTCCGGCGTCCACGTCTATTTCCGGATCGTGCAGGTATACGAACTGGTCGTCGATGGCACACACAGTCACCCAGTGCGGGACGCGGCTCCGGTTCAGCTGCCAGGTGCTGATCAGGATAACCGGTACCCGACCTTCGTGCAGTGCTTCTTCCATGGCTTCCAGGGTTAGCGGGTCGTGGTGGAGCTGAATGCCAGTCTGGCCGATGTCGTGCAGGAAGCCTTCGTGGACCAGTTCCAGAACCCGTTTCTTGTCCTCATTCCTGACCGTGTCTTTGAACAGGGCACCCTCCATGCTGATCCATGCACTGGCTTCAAAGCCCCGATTCCAGGCAGACAGTGCCAGCCCGTGAGGGCCGCAGCCGCCGTGGCCGGCAAGCATGAAGATGGTGGTCGCCTCTCGCCAGATTCTCAGCTCTTCCAGGGTTGTGAGCAGTTGCTGCTCATCCAGGGCAGCCATGGCCATGATCAGCGCTGCCGGGCCACAGGAAAAATCCGTTGTCTGCGGGTAATAGGGCACGGCCTGAAATTCACGGGAGGGCTCATAGAACAGGATCCGCCGCTCAAAGCGCAGGGCATCACCGTGGTCTTCGTAATAGTCCCGGTAGGTTCCGAACTGGCGGTACCCGAGGCGTTTATACAGATTGATGGCGCCCCGGTTGTCCTCCCGGACTTCCAGCCGCATGATGATGCGACCCGCTTTAACGGCTTCCTCTTCCGCCTCCTGAACCAGCTTTTCACCTACACCCTGGCCGCGCACGGACGGCGAGACGGCAATGGAGTAGATCCGGGCAAGGCGGGTGGCAGCGCTCATCAGAACCAGACAGTAACCCACCAGGTCTTCGCCGGCTTCAGCGACGATCAGCCGGTCTCTGGGCATTTCCAGGAAACGGCGGAAACTGCGCCGGGACAACCGGTCCTCGGTGAAACACCGGTTTTCAAGCAACACCAGGGCGTCAAGGTCCATGCTGGAAGCTTGTCGGAGCTGGAAATCAGGCATCGTAATGCGGCCTTGAGAAGAGCTTTGAGGGCGTGCAGGCAGGCTTCCCTGATCCGGCTATTATGGTAGAGAGTCCAGGGTTCGCAAAGTGTGCAAACATGCGTAAAAGCACGCATCATGCGCCGATTGTACCGGTTTTGTTACCGGCGTATTGTTGCGGCAGATAACACAGGCAATAACCTTCAGGGAGGATCGCCTTTAATGTCCCGCTTGCTCATTGTAGTGGACCGCGCCAAAGACTGGGCACCGTATTATCCCAGTGAAGATGTGCTGACCTTCGATCAATATCTTCAGTTCTCGGCGCCACCTGCCAGCCGGGTGCGCGTTATTAACCTTTGTCAGAGTGCAAAATACCTGAGCCGGGGCTACTACTGCTCGCTGCTGGCGGAGGCCCGTGGCCACCATGTGGTGCCCTCGGTCATGACTCTGAACGATCTGAGTCGAAAGGGACTGTTTTCCCTGGAGCTGGAAGAGCTGGACGCCAGCGTGATTAACTGGCTCGAAGCCGCTGGTTCGGCCATTAACCCGGCCAGCGATGAGCGCGAGGCGACCCACGAGGTGAAGGTCCGGACCTGCTTCGGACAGTCTGAGCACCCGGAGCTCAAGCCTGTTGCCCGGGCTCTGTTCGAGCGCTTCCCCTGCCCGATTCTCGAGATCGTATTCAAGCGCCGCAAGCAGTGGCAGATTGAATCCATGAAACCGGCGGCCCCGGCGGATCTGGGTGAGCATGAACAGGACGTGTTTGCGGCCGCCCTGGACCGCTTCAGCAGCATGGTGTGGCGCAAGCCCCGAACGCGCCGTCGCTACCGTTACGACCTGGCCGTGCTGGTGAACCCGGATGAGGAAATGCCGCCAAGCGACAAGGTTGCCCTGAAACGATTTGTGAAGGCCGGACGGAAGCTGGGTATCAATGTGGAACAGATCACCCGGCGGGATTACATGCGGTTGCCGGAATACGATGGTCTTTTCATCCGGGAAACCACGGCCATTGACCACCACACCTATCGGTTTGCCCGCAAGGCGGATGCCGAGGGTATGGTGGTGATCGATGATCCGGTATCGATCCTCAAATGCACCAACAAGGTTTTCCTGGCGGATCTGCTGAAGAATAACAAGGTTCCGACGCCCAAGACTCTGATCCTTTCAAAGGACCAGAAGGATGCGGTTGAGCAGGTTATCAGGGAATTGGGTTTTCCGGCAGTGATCAAGATCCCGGACGGGGCTTTTTCAAGGGGAGTCACCAAGGCCGAAGATGAAAAGTCCCTGCGTGCCGGCCTCCGGGACCTGTTCAAGCAGTCGGCGCTGGTGCTGGCCCAGGAATACCTGTACACGGATTACGACTGGCGAATCGGTGTACTGGGCGGGCGGGCTATCTACGCCTGCAAGTACATGATGGTGAAAGGCCACTGGCAGATATACCAGCACGGCGAATCCGCAAGCGAAAGTGGTGGTTTCGAGACCATGCCGACCTATGAGGTGCCAAGGAACGTCATTCAGGCCGCGCTGAACGCAACAAAGCTGATTGGTAACGGACTTTATGGCGTGGATATCAAGCAATCCGGAAACCGGGTTGCCGTGATCGAAGTGAATGACAACCCGAGCATTGATGCCGGTGTTGAAGACAAATTTCTGGGAGGGGAGCTGTACACCCTGATCATGCAGGAGTTCCTGTCCCGGATGGAGGAGAATCGGCGCCGTTAGCAGGCGCCGGGTCGATCTCAGGGGCCACCAGCTACCCAGACCCGGATACTGCCAAACCACGGATAGTCCCGTAGCTGATCCCGGATATTTTCCGAGGTAAAGGGGGTCTTTGTTTCCGGCTCGTCCAGGAACAGCTCCAGGTGCACCTTGTTCTTCAGGTAATGAAGTCGCAATCGGCTGTGCTGGGGCAGTTCCCCCAAATGCCGGGCCAGGATGGCCCGGATATCTTCCCTTGAAGGCAGGCGTTCCGAGGTTGGGGGCTGATCTTCGTCATTTTCGGCATCAATGTGGAAGTTGATGTCCCGGATGTTGTCCAGGGCATCCCTCATTCCAGAGACTACCTGCATACCAATCTGATGCCCTTCCGAGACGCTGATTTCCGGCCGCACCACAAGATGAATGTCCAGCAGGATATCATGGCCCATCCGGCGGCTGCGGAGTTCATGAACGTTCCGGACACCATCGGTATCCCGGGCGATGCTCTTGAGCATTTCCGTGTCTTCGGGAGAGAGCCCCGTGTCCACCAGCTCTTTGACGCTGTCCCAGGTGAATTTCCAGCCAATGTGAATAATGATCCCTGCAATTATCACGGCCGCAAACACATCCAGCCACACCAGTCCAAGCATCGCCCCGGCGGTGGAGACCACGACTACCACGGAAGAAAATGCATCGGTACGGCTGTGCCAGGCATTGGCAATAATCAGGTCTGACCGTATGGCCAGGCCGACCTGGCGGGTGTAACGGTAAATCCATTCCTTGCCCACAACGGACGCCGCTGCAGCCACCAGAACCGGCCAGCCCGGAACGGTTTCTACGCCGCCCTCGATGAGGCGCAGGGTATTTTCCCAGGCCAGGGCGGCACCGACGGCAATGAGGATGCTGCCCAGTACCAGGGTGCCAAAGGTTTCGATTCGCTGGTGGCCGTAGGGGTGATCCTCGTCAGGCTCCTGGCGGGAAACCTTCATCACGCCCAGGACAACCAGATCCGAGGCGACGTCGGTAAACGAGTGAATGCCATCCACGATCAAGGCCTGGGAATGAAAAAGAGCCCCGGCAATGACTTTAATGATACCGAGAACGGCATCCAGAATCATTCCGATAATCGTGACCCGCGATGCCTCTTTCATTTCAACTGCCAGGTTATCCCGGTGTTGTTGTGCGGGGGAGATGGGTTGTTGCATAGGGGCACTCCGGATCAGACGACAGGAGGCAGTATAACGTTATTCGGTCCGGTTGTGGCAGGTCTGCTCAAGGCCCGGAATTGCTGTGATTTATACACATCATTGCAGAATGGTGATGGGTTAACATTTTGTACAGGTTTTGTCGATAGCAATACGAAAAACATATAACATGTTGAAAATAAAGATAAAAATAACTGATCAAAAAATGATCAATCTGTAGGCTGGCGCAGTTATCAAGGGATGGCAAACGTTGCCCCGCTATTTTCAACAGGGTTATCCACAGATTCCGTGGAAAAGGTTGTGAGACTGCCATCATACAGTCATTTAGCGCTGATTTTGTTCTGCTCCGGGATGCTGTGGAAAACTTCCGGTATACTCCGCCCACTTGGACTAAGGGAGTTTTTCAGATGTACGGCGTTATCCGTAACCTGCTTTTCCGGTTACCACCGGAGCAGGCCCACAATATTGCCTTGAGCGGTCTTGATCTTGCGCAACGGTTGGGCGTTTTGAGCGCTTTCGCGCCCAAGATAGATTCATTGCCAGTAAATGTTATGGGGCTGGACTTTCCGAACCCGGTCGGGCTGGCTGCGGGACTGGATAAAAACGCCGACCATCTCGATGCCCTGGGGGGCCTGGGCTTCGGATTTATAGAGGTGGGTACGGTTACGCCAATTGCGCAGCCTGGCAACCCCAAGCCTCGTATGTTCAGATTGCCGGAGCATCGGGCCATCATTAATCGCATGGGTTTCAATAACGAAGGATTGGAACACCTGCTGGAGCGTGTGGATAACCGCCATTATAAGGGCGTGCTCGGAATCAACGTGGGCAAGAACAAGGATACGCCCAACGACGAATCCGAGTCGGACTACCGCAAGGGCATTTCCGCGGTCTATACCCGGGCTGACTATATTACGGTGAATGTATCCTCGCCTAATACACCGGGGCTTCGCGATCTGCAATTCGGTGATTCCCTGAAGGGTCTGCTGGTGGCGATCAAGGATGAGCAGCTCAAATGTGAGAAACAGCATGGCCGGTACGTGCCTGTGGCCGTGAAAATTGCTCCGGACATGGACGACGAGGGCATCCGGTTTGTCGCTACCGCATTGCGGGAAACCGGTCTGGACGGTGTGATCGCGACCAACACCACCATCAACCGCGATGCCGTTGCAGGCCATCGCCATGCCGACGAAGCTGGCGGCCTCAGTGGTGCACCGGTTCGCGAGGCCTCTCTGAGAGTCATCAGGGGGCTTTACGCTGAGCTGGGTGATTCCCTGCCAATTATCGGAGTGGGTGGCATTATTGATGGCGAGAGCGCTGCGGAAAAGATTCGTGCAGGCGCAAAACTGGTGCAGGTGTATACCGGCTTTATTTACCGTGGTCCAGATCTGATTCGGGAAGCGGTGGAAGCCATCAGGCAGGTGAAATAATCCAGGTGAAATAATCTGAGTGCCATAAAACGAAGATGGGCCCGCTGAGCGGGCCCTTGCGGGGAATGAACCCCGTGGCGCTTCATCGCATGGTACGGGGCGGGAGGCCCCGTTTGGGTTGCTCTGAGTACTGCGTCAAATTGTGTGGAAAAAGATCAGATTAAGATAGTCGGGGTTAGTTCAGGCGTCACGCCGTCGTAACATTGGCCAGTTTGTGGATGCCGGATACGCCGGTCATGCCCTCCCATTGATCTGTACGGCCTTCTCGCCACCCGTTCAGCCATTCCTGGCGGACTTCCGCTTGTTCGAGCGGGCAGCTTTCTTTGGATTTACCGGACACGCCAGCGAGATAACCCCGCTTATATGCACGAGCGTACATGTCTCTTTTCTGTCTTTTCATGCCGTTCCTCACTGATGGATTAACAGAACAAGCGTGTACACATCTGCAGTGGCCATGACGAGTGTTATCCACTCAGGGATAACCCACTATTGTCAGCTCAAGCCAGAGCAGTCAGGATCCTGTTAACGGAAGGTTTTTGCCTTCCGGAACGACGCGTCATTTACAAGGTAATTCGAAGCTCGCGCGGATGTACACTATTTATTTCGTCTATGTGACGACTTTTTTATAGTTTTATGAAATAACGAATGGCGCTGGAATCCGGTAACGGCTGCTATTCCCGAAACTTACCCCCAAGCCGCCAATGAACCAGGAGTTGATCTTGTCCAAATCTGTCTTTTTCGTAACCTGTCCGAAAGGTGTGGAATACCTTCTGGCGGACGAACTCAACACGTTCGGGCTGGACACCGTGCGCAATGCGCCGGCTGGCGTCTGGGTGGAAGGCCCCCTGGAGAGCGGTTACCGGGCCTGTCTCTGGTCGCGCCTGGCCAACCGGGTGATCCTTCACATAGATGAAGTTGGTGCCACCAGTGGCGATGAGCTCTATGACGGCGTGGTGCACATGGACTGGCAGCAGCACATTCCGGTACAGGGCAGTTTTCGGGTTACCTTCCTGGGGCAGAACGATGCCATCCGCAACACCCAGTATGGCGCCCAGCGAGTCAAGGACGGCATTGTTGACCGGTTCCAGGCCAATGGTGGCCCACGGCCCTCGGTGGATGCCAAAAATCCTGATGTGACTGTATCGGCCCGCCTTAACCGGGGTCGGTTGGCGCTCGGCATCGACCTCAGCGGTCACAGTCTGCACATGCGGGGGTATCGGACCGACAAAGGCATCGCGCCGCTGAAGGAAAATCTCGCAGCGGCTCTGCTGATACGAGCGGGCTGGCCAGAGATCGCCGCCGCCGGTGGTGACTTCGTAGACCCCATGTGCGGCTCCGGCACGTTGGTGATTGAAGCCGCCATGATGGCGCTTGATATGGCTCCGGGTCGGAAGCAGGAACGGTTCGGGTTCGAGCATTGGCCGGGCCATCAGCCTGATCTCTGGCTGTCTCTCCGGCAGGAAGCGGAGCGTCGTGCCCACGAAGGCAAGCAGGGCCGCATTCCCAGGCTGGCCGGGTTTGATCAGGACAGCCGGGTGATTGAGGCAGCCTGGAAAAACATTCAACGGGCAGGGCTGGAGGGCGTTGTGCACGTTGAAACCTGCCCTGTGGATGCCCTGCAACTGGAAGCTGAGTGGTCGGAACAGGGACTGGTGTTGACCAATCCCCCTTACGGCGAGCGTCTGAGTGAGCGCAAGGAACTGGGAGCACTCTATCGGGCTCTGGGCGACACAGTGAAACGGACCGTGCCCGGCTGGCGTCTCGGCGTGTTTACGGGTGTGCCGGAGTTCGGTAAGTCCATTGGTCTGCGTAGTTACAAGCAGTATCGGTTGTTCAACGGGAAGTTGCCGGCTCAGTTGCTGTTGTTTCAGGTGGATGAGGTCAGCGCCATGACCCCGAGGGAGCCCAACGTTCCCGGAGAGGTCACGCCTCGTATTGCCAGCGAGGAGCGCGCCGCTATGCTGCGCAACCGTTTGAAGAAGAACATGAGGACCATCGGCCAGTGGGCGAGAAAGCAGGGCATTGGCTGCTACCGGTTATACGATGCGGATATGCCGGAGTTTGCTCTGGCTATCGATGTCTATGAGGGGCGGGTACACGTTCAGGAGTATGCGGCGCCAAAGTCGGTAGACGAGCGCTCAGCCCGTGAACGCCTGGCGGAAGCCCTTGCGGTGATCCCGGAGGCTCTGGATATTGAGCGTGAGAACATGGTGTGTAAGCAGCGCCAGCGTCAGACAGGTACTAATCAGTACGAGAAGCAGGCGGCCAGCGGTGAGTTTTTCAAGGTGCACGAATACGGCTGTGTACTTAAGGTGAACCTGAAGGACTATCTGGATACCGGGCTGTTTTTGGATCACCGGCCTGTGCGTCACTGGATTCAGCAGCATGCGGCCAACAAACGGTTCCTGAATCTGTTCTGTTACACCGGTGCAGCGACAGTGCATGCGGCGGTGGGTGGCGCGAGCCGTTCGCTAAGCCTGGATATGTCGAAGACTTATGTTAGCTGGGCTGAGGACAATCTGGCCCTGAATCGCGCTGATCCGAAGAAGCACCGGGTAGAGCAGGCTGACTGCCTGGCCTGGCTGGCGGAGAGGCCATCTGCAGACCAGCGGTTTGATCTGATCTTCATGGACCCTCCGACTTTTTCGAATTCAGCCAGGATGGCGGGGGTACTGGATATCCAGAAAGATCACCCGAGGCTGGTCAGGCAGGCCATGGAACGGCTGAGTTCCGATGGGTTGCTGATTTTTTCCAACAATTTCCGGCGGTTCAGGCTGGATGATGAGTTGGAGAGCGAGTTTGAGGTTGTTGAGGTTACGCGGGATACCCTGGATAGGGATTTCCAGCGGAACCCGCGGATTCATCGGTGCTGGCATATTCGCCACAAGGCCTGAATATTAGAGTATCGGCAGGAGGGGCTGGCCCTCCTGCCTCTGCAAACTCATGGGCCAGCCGTTCTCTAGAACTCGTACCTTAAGCCACCAGAGAACTGGAATGTATTCACATCCGAACCGGTGTCCTTGAACAGCTTCCCACCTTCAAACACCAGGTAGGTGTCGTCCATCACTTCAAAATCGAGGCCGGCAAGCCAGCTTACGCTGAAGCCGCTGTCCGGGAATTCACCTTCGAGGTCGAGGAAGGCCTTGTTGCGGTCGTTCTCAGGGTCGCTGATTTCAGCTTCACCCTGGATATAGGAGAAGCCGAACTGGCCGTAGACGTTGGCGTAGTCGGTGATGGGGTAGTGCAGGCCCATGTACCAGCTGGCGTAGTAGTCTACGGCGAGGCTGAGGTCGCTGTTGGGGACTTCGGCGTCTTTGAAGCCACCGCCGGCGCGGAGTTCGGCGTGGAACAGATCGGTTATATGGCCACCTACCACAAGAGTGCCGCCGCTGCCCCAGGCGGTTTCTTTTCTGCCTTCGCCGATGGTGCGGTGATTGAAGGTGGTCGCCATCAGGCCAATGTAGTGTTTGTCTGCCCTGGGTGTTTCCTCGGCCAGAGCGGCCTGGGGCGCGAGAAGCAGGGCGGTTACCAATGCGGTGGTTAGGGGCGTTCGCACAACCGTGTTCATTGTTATGGGGTTTCCTGACGTAGGCGAATACGGGCTGATTCTGCCTCGTGTAACCGTTTGTTACGTCGACCCGTGTCACACTTCCCTGTGTCGGTTTTGTCCCCGTTACAGGTCCTCGTCGAGCAGGTTTTCTTCACGGGCCATCAGGAGTAGGGCGTAGACGCCGTTTTCCGGCAGCTGGGGTTCCAGGCTCTCTTCGAACAGGAGCTGGCGGCGGCGGTCTTCCAGGGCTTCACTGTCCAGGCCTGTGATGAGTTCTCCGATGGGCGCAATTTCAAACGGAGCTTCCTGGGCAACGGCGGTGAAAATGAGGTCGATCAGGATTTCGTCCGGGTCCAGGCCATCGACGTACACGGTCAGGTCTGGCAGGTCCTGGTGCAGTTCCCGGGTCAGTTCGATCAGGGGCACGCCCTGTTCTTCAAGATACCGCAGGTCGACGTCGCCCAGGTCGCCGTCTTCCGGGAGCCAGTCATCGGAAGGGGCGATCACGACGGTTTTTATGCGGCCATCTTCCAGCGACCAGGCCATGGCGGTGGGAAACAGGGCGTCGTCGGTCTGGCAATATTCGATATCGAGAAATCTTGGTGCAGGCACAGTGGGCTCCCGGTGGTGGTTGGTTTGTGGCCCGGTTATGGGGAAAGTCCGTTGACCCAGTATGAGGCTTTACGGCTTCATGCCATACTGTTGTGGCAATTATCTTTCAATCAGGGACATCATGGAACACGCTGAATTCAACAAAGATTTATTGAAGTTTCTGAACACTTCCCCCACACCCTGGCATGCCGTGGCGACGATGAAGCAACGGCTTGAAGCGGCCGGGTTTCAGGAACTGGATGAGCGGGAGGACTGGTCTCTGGCGCAGGGGCAGGGCTATTACGTGATTCGCAACGGGTCGTCGATTGTGGCGTTTCGCACCGGCGGCAAGGACGTCACCATATCCGGTATCCGTATGGTGGGTGCCCACACTGACAGTCCCTGCCTGAAGGTGAAACCAAACCCAGAGCTGCGCCGCAAGGGTTTTTTCCAGCTTGGCGTTGAGGTTTATGGTGGCGCTCTGCTCAATCCCTGGTTTGATCGGGATCTTTCGCTGGCCGGCCGGGTAACGGTGCTCGATGGGGACGGCAAGGTTCGGGACACCCTGGTGGATTTCCGCAAACCCGTGGCCTTTATTCCGAGCCTGGCCATTCACCTGGATCGTGAGGCCAACAGCAATCGCACCGTCAACGCCCAGACCGACCTGCCGCCGATACTGATGCAGGTTCCGGAAAGCGACACCACCAGTTTCGCTGATATGCTCTCGCATCAGATTGAGGCCGAATCCGGCCTCCATGTCCGCAAGGTGCTGGGTTATGAACTGAGTTTCTACGATGCCCGTGAGGCTTCGTTCGTTGGGTTGCGGGACGAATTCATTGCCTCCGCCCGGCTGGATAACCTGCTGAGCTGTTACATTGGTCTTCAGTCCTTGCTGAAGGCGTCGGGCGACGAGGCCGCACTGCTGGTATGTAACGATCACGAAGAAGTTGGAAGCATGTCGGCCGAGGGTGCCCAGGGCCCGTTCCTGACTGCCGTTCTGGACCGCTGGGCCGGTCCGGGCAAAGCCAGGGCCATTGCCCGTTCCATGATGGTGTCGGCCGACAACGCCCATGGTGTTCACCCGAATTACATGGACAAACACGATGAGAATCACGGGCCGATCCTGAATCAGGGGCCTGTGATCAAGGTCAATCACAACCAGCGCTATGCCACCAACAGCCGCTCGGCCGCGGTGTATCGCCATATCAGTGACGAGCTGGGGCTGCCGCATCAGACCTTTGTGGTGCGAAGCGACATGGGCTGTGGCAGTACCATTGGTCCGCTGACAGCGGGTAACCTGGGCGTGACCACGCTGGATATTGGTGTGCCCCAGTTCGGGATGCACTCCATCCGCGAGCTGATTGGCACAGAGGACGGCTTCACCCTGTTCCGTGTGCTGACGGAGTTCATGCAGCGTGAGCAGGTTTTCTGAAGCCTGATACGAAAAATGCCGCTGGTTCAAAAGAAACAGCGGCATTTCGGAAGAAGTGGCTCCCCGAGCTGGGCTCGAACCAGCGACAAACGGATTAACAGTCCGTTGCTCTACCAACTGAGCTATCGGGGAACAGTATCAAGTGGCGCGCATATTAAGCGCTTTGGTTTGCGGGGTCAACCCCCTGATATGAAAGGCTAAAAATTGTACGAAAGTAAGACACTTCACTACCGTCCGCCGCCCTGGTTGCGTAATGGCCATGTTCAGTCTGTCTGGCCCACGCTGTTTCGTCGGGTGCCGATAATGGATCCAGAGCCCGAAATACTGTCCACGCCAGACCATGATGAGCTGCACCTTGACTGGTACCGCCAGGGGAGTAGCCGCCTGGCGATTGTCTCCCATGGCCTGGAGGGGCATAGCCGTCGGCCTTACGTTCTGGGCCTGACCAGGGCTCTGCTGCGTGAGGGATGGGACGTCCTGGCCTGGAATTTCCGCTCTTGCGGCGGCGTGATGAACCACCAGCCACGGTTCTATCACAGCGGCGCCACTGAGGATCTGAGTTTGGTGATTAATCGGGGGTTGGCTGACTCTTACGAGGCATTGTTTATGTCTGGTTTCAGCATGGGCGGTAACCTGACGTTGCTCTATCTCGGCGAAAAGGGCGAGCAGGTAGACAGCAGAATCTGCGGCGCTGTTGCTTATTCCGTGCCCTGTGACCTCGCAGGCAGCGCGGACATGCTGGCACTGCCCAGCCGGAAGATCTACATGCAGCGATTTCTTCGGGATCTTAAGGTCAAGATTCAGGAAAAAGCAGAAAAATTCCCGGATCTGATTGATGTTTCCGGTTTTGATTCGATCCGTAGTTTTCACCAATTCGATGACCGCTACACGGCCCCGTTGCACGGGTTCCGGGATGCCCAGGACTACTGGGCCCAGTGTTCGGCGCTCGGGAGGCTAAGGGATATCCGCGTTCCGGCACTGATGGTGAATGCGGCGGATGATCCCTTCCTCTCCGCGCAGTGCTTTCCGGAATCCCGCAGCGTGCTGGGTGCGCACGTTCGGCTGGAGTCCCCGCGCTGGGGCGGGCATGTTGGCTTCGTTGAGCATGGCCGTGATGGTTTCTACTGGTCAGAACGTCGGGCTCTGGCATTCCTTCAGGCATTAGCGTGAACCTGCATCACTCCAGAATCGGCCCGATTACCGGCCAGACATTTTCCAGCAGCCTGGCCTGGGCTTCTTCGGTTGGGTGGATGCCGTCATCCTGCATCAGTCCATCCTCGTTGTAGATGCCATCAAGAAAGAAGGGAACCAGATCGGTGTTATAGCGGTCTGACAGCTTCGGGTATATTTCGGCAAACATTTCCGTGTAGCGTTGTCCGTAATTCGGTGGTATCTGCATGCCGACAAGCACGGCGCGGGCGCCGGAGTCCTGAACCTGTTCGATCATGGAGGCGAGATTGGATTCGATGACGTTGGGAGGGAAGCCGCGAAGGCCATCGTTGCCGCCAAGTTCGATAATCACAACCTCGGGGTCGTTTTCCGCTATCAGTTCTGGCAGCCGGCGAGCACCGCCATCGGTGGTTTCCCCGCTGATGCTGGCATTGACCACTTCCCAGCCGGCCAGCCCGTTGCTCTGCAGACGGTTGCGCAGTAACTGCACCCAGGCAGTCTCGGAGGGTACGCCATAGGCTGCGCTGAGGCTGTCACCGACAATAAGCAGTGTGTTCTGGCTGGCCATTGCCGGCAGGGCCAGCAGGGCAACCGCGAGAAAAAGAATTGATCTGACGTACGCCGATGCCGTATGCATAGAAAGTTAATACACCTTATTCCGTTTTCAGGACCCAGGATCGGGAGATTCCGTGAATCAGATGACCAATGTTAACCCGGAAAGCCAGAGCCCCATGTTACGGGTGGAAAACCTGACTCATCGCGTCAGCCTCGAAACCGATACGCTAACGATCCTGCAGGGGGTCAGTCTGGAAATCAATCGGGGAGAGTCCGTAGCCATTATCGGTCGCTCCGGTTCCGGCAAGACCACGTTGCTGGGACTACTGGCGGGTCTTGATACACCAAGCGACGGAACGGTTGAGCTGGACGGATCGGTGATCAGTAAGCTCAGCGAGGACGAGCGGGCGAAACTCCGCGCCCACCGGGTTGGATTTGTGTTTCAGTCATTTCAACTGCTGCCAGCTCTGACGGCGCTTGAGAACGTTATGCTGCCACTGGAGTTGGCCGGAATGGAAGCGCCGGAGAAGCGGGCGCGGGAGCTCCTGGAACGGGTAGGGCTGGGCGAGCGCCTGACCCACACACCAAGGCAGCTCTCCGGCGGTGAGCAACAGCGGGTGGCGATTGCCCGGGCGTTCGCCTCGGACCCCCTGATCCTGTTTGCCGATGAGCCCACGGGCAACCTGGATAACCGCACCGGCCAGGCGGTCTCCGACCTGCTGATGGCGCTGAACCGGGAGCAGGGCACCACACTGGTGATGGTAACCCACGATGAGCACCTGGCGGCTCGCTGCAGCCGGCAGCTGCATATCGAAGCCGGCGTCCTTACCGAACCTGAAGCGGCGCAGGAGATGGCGCACTGATGGCCGCTGCAAAAAAACTGATGTCTGTCCGCCGGGACTGGCGGGAGCGGGATGTGCGCGTTGTTTTGGCGGCACTGATCATTGCGGTTGCCACGGTTGCCACCATTGCCCTTTTTGCCAGCCAGCTGCAGCGCACCCTGGTGACCTCGGCCAGTTCCTTTCTGGCCGCCGACCGTCAGCTCGAAGCTGAAAACGGCCGTCCGATTCCGGAATCCTGGCTGGAGCAGGCAACGGAGCGTGGCCTTGAAACCGGTCGCATGGTGGAGTTCTCGACCATGGTGTTCGGTGCTGACAACTTCCAGCTGGTGTCCGTCAAGGCGGTGAGTAACGAGTACCCCCTGAGAGGCGATATTGAGATCCAGCAGAACCCTGAGGGGCCGAGGGAGCGGGTAAAACAGGGCCCGGCGCCAGGTGAAGTATGGATCAATCCTCGCCTGTTGCGTCTCCTGGAACTGGAAATCGGTGACAGTCTGGAAGTGGGAAGCCGAAGCCTGACTGTATCTGGCCTGCTGATTCGCGAGCCGGACGGCGGTTTCCGTCTTTCAGCCCTGGCCCCCCGGGTCATGATGCATGTCGACGATGTGTCCTCTACCGGCGTTGTTCAGGAAGGTAGCCGGGTTGAGTTTGTGTATCTGTTTGCCGGCGAAGAGGCCTCTCTCGACGCCTATTACCAATGGCTTCAGCCCCGGCTTGAGCCCAGCCATGAATGGGAGAGTGTACGTGACGGCGAAACCTTCTCCCAGTCGCTGGAGCGCGCAGAACGTTTCCTGTTGCTCGGTGGCAGCCTGGCCGTGCTGCTCGCCGCCGTGGCTGTTGCAGTGGCGAGCCGGCAATACGCGTTATCCCAGCGTGACACCGTGGCCCTGCTCAAGACTCTTGGCCTGAGTGGTGCCGGTATCGGAGGCCTGTATCTCCGGCGGCTGGCGCTCTGGGGGGTGGCCGGGATTGTCGGCGGCCTTTTGGTTGCACTTCCGCTGTATTGGCTGCTGACCCGTATGCTGAGCGAGGTGCTGGAGCGCCCGGTGGGTTTTCAGCTTGACCCCTCAGCTCTGGTGCCCGCCTTGCTCACTGCACTGGTCTCCCTGTTCGCCTTTGCCTACCCTCCGGTGCGCCGGCTCCGAAACGTACCGGCCATGCGGGTGTTGCGTAGTCAGCCCGGGGAAACCGGCCGTGAAGCGCTGCCGGATCTGGTTATCGCCATCGTGGCGGTGTTCGGCCTGGTGTGGGTGTACGCCGGTGAACTGGCGTTGGTGGTGTCTCTGCTCGGTGGTCTCGCATTGTTGCTGGGAGCGCTCGGGTTGGCCGGCTGGCTGCTGGTTGCGACCCTTCACCGGGTCCGTGGTGGCAGCAATTCCTGGCGCCTGGCTCTTGTCGGTCTTTACCGACACCGCAAAGCCAGCCTGTCCCAGATTGCGGTCTTTGCGATGACCCTTATGCTGGCAGCCACGCTGATTCTGGTGCGGACATCGTTGCTGGCGGACTGGCAGGCACAACTGCCCGACAACGCGCCCAATCACTTCCTGATCAATATTGCGCCCGATACGGTCGATGAAATCGACGCCTTCTGGCAGGAGCGTGGTCAGCCACTGGATAAACTTTATCCCATGGTTCGCGGCCGTCTGACCGGGCTCAATGGCCAGCCGGTGAAGGAGGTGGTCAGCAAGGATGAGCGTATTGGTGCCCTCAACCGAGAGCTGAACCTCACCTGGATGTCGGAACTGCCAGACGATAACCGGATTGTGGAGGGCAGCTGGTTCCGGCAGGGGCAGAAAGGCGGGGTTTCTGTGGAGTCCGAACTGGCGGGAAAGCTGGGTCTCGTTCTGGGTGATGCGCTGACGTTTACCATCGGCTCCGAAAAAGTCACCGAAACCGTGACCAGTATTCGCACTGTTCAATGGGACAGCATGAAGCCCAACTTCTACATGGCTTTTCCGCCTGGCGGCGGTCTGTCGGATATGCCAGCAACCTGGATCACCAGTTTCTATCTGCCCATGGACAAAAAAGATGCCCTGAATGCATTCTCCCGAAGATTCCCGACGGTGTCCGTACTGGAGATTGACCACATCATCGACCGGATTCAGGAGATCGTCCGGCAGGTTACCCAGGCCATTGAAGCGATTCTGGCGCTTATTCTTGCCGCCGCACTGGTGGTGATGGCCGCTGTGGTCAGCGCCACGCTCCGTGACCGGCAGCGGGAGGGCGCCCTGCTGAGAACCCTGGGCGGCCAGCAGAGCCTGCTGGTGCGCAGCACCATGCTCGAGTTTGCCTTGCTAGGCGGTTTCGCCGGGATTCTGGGGGTGGTTGCGGCCGAGGCTGCCGTCTGGGCACTTCAGTTCCAGATGTTTGAAGGAGCCTTCCAATGGCACTGGCGTGTGGTCTTGTCGATCCCTCTGATCAGCGCGGTTGTATTGGCGCTGTTTGGCCGATGGCAATTGCGGCCGGTGTTGAGCGTGTCGCCGATGCTCTTGCTGAGACGCCTGGAATAAACTCCGGGCGGGACCGGAGGGTTAACGGTAATTGGCCAGGATGGCATCCAGTTCGCCGCTTGCCCGGATGCGGGCGAGTTCAGTATTGAACTCATTGGCAAAGGACTGCCATTCCGGCCGGAGCATCAGCCGGAGTCCGTACTCTCTGATGCCCTTGCGGGACGTTGAGAACTGGTCCTGCAAGCCTTCGTTACGCAAGATCCATTGCCCGACCAGCCTGTCTGCGACGGCGACGTCAAACCGGTCGCCGTGAAGCACGAAAGTGAACATATCACGGTGCCGGGAGACATCGAAGCGGCGAATCTTGCCTTCAGAGAAATAGGGCTCCAGCTGTGGGTAGAGATACCCCAGATGGGTGACGACGGTTCTGGAAAAAAGATCTTCCGGAGTCTCATAGACAAACTCGGAGCGCTTCGGAAAGAAAAACACTTCCTCGATGGTCACAATCGGGTCGGTAAACACGAAGTTGTCGGGATCGTCTGTCCACTCCCTGGCCCTTGGCGTGCAGTCGATGTGCCCGCCAAGCAGCATCTCGTCGACTCGCTTCCGGGGAATCTGCTCGGCAACCACGCTGTAACCAAGCCGCTGAGTAATCAGGGAAACCACATCCCAGATGATTCCCGAGGGCGCGCCCTGATCCACAATCAGGTACGGCGGGTAGCCATTGGGCGAAATGTTCAGGTGGAAGACTTTCTGTTCCCGGGCGTCGGCGGCACTGAATATAAGGGGCGCCAGCGTGAGGAGCAGGGCGCTGAGAACAGTGGGGAGACGGCAGGAGCGTCGGTATTTCATGCGGAGGGGCTCTCTACGGAAAGAACTGTAGGTGGAAAAACGAACCCGGCTAAGATTCCTGCCAGTAGCAGGGATTGTCACTCCTTTGTTGGCCAATTTCAATGACTTGAAATCTATGTTCAGACAACCGGAGGAAGGGGGCCGATGAACGGCCCCGTTTAACGAATAAACAGCAATGGTCAGGCCCAGGCGCGACGCAGTACGGCGCGGGCATCTTCAAGACTGACTTCCTTCGGGTTGAACATGATGGAACCGTCATCCAGTGCCATCTCCGCG
Source organism: Marinobacter metalliresistant (assembly GCF_038098645.1). Taxonomy (NCBI): domain Bacteria; kingdom Pseudomonadati; phylum Pseudomonadota; class Gammaproteobacteria; order Pseudomonadales; family Marinobacteraceae; genus Marinobacter; species Marinobacter metalliresistant. The sequence goes on from NZ_CP101118.1 coordinate 192,081, forward strand.
ATAGCGTCCAGCTGCGCTTCCGTCACCTTGCCGGTTTCTTTCAGCGTGCGCGGCAGCTGACACCGTTTGTACAGAGCATCCCGTAATTTCCGGATTGCGGAAATACTGGCCTCGGCCCGGCGGCTTGCCGGGGTAGCGGCGTAGACTTCCGGTCCTTCCAGGTATAGCAGCAACTCGCCCAGGGGCTCCCGGATCGTTTCGAGGTTGTACTCGAGCACGTAAGGCAGGTACAGGCTCATACACAACCCATGGGGCAGGTGGCAGATGGCACCGGTTGCATGTCCGAGAGCATGCACCAGGCCCACCATTGAGTTAGAGAAGGCAATGCCTGCCATGGTGGAAGCCTGGGCCAGTTCCAGCCGGCCGTCACTGTCTTTTGGGTTGTCCATGACCTTCAGAAGGGAATTGCTGACCTTTTTGATTGCCGCCGTAGCGTAGGCATCGCTCAGCGGATTCTTGGCCATGCAGGTAAAGGCTTCCGTTGCATGGGTCATGGCATCCATCGCCGTTGCCGCCGTGATATGCGGCGGCAGGGTGAGGGTCATGCGCGGATCAATGATCGCGGCATTGGGCAGCAGGAACGAGGAGGTAAACGGGAGCTTTACGCCCTTGCCCTCGTCGGTAATCACCGCCACCGAGGTTACTTCGGAGCCAGTGCCGGCGGTGGTCGGAACCACCAGAAACGGTTTCAGGGGATGTTTGAGCACGCCAGCGCCGCTGTACCTGGCAATGTCGTCACCACCCTCGGACACCAGGATGTTGACCGCCTTGCCGGTATCTATGGCCGAACCACCCCCGACAGCGATGATGGAGTCGCATTTTTCCTGGCGGTAAATACCGGCAATATCGCGCACCACGGTGGTGGAGGAATCCGGTGGCACGTCATCGTAGATGGCGGTGATTTCCAGCCCGCTTTCCTCGCAGGCGGCAATCACCGGCTCCAGCAGGCCTGCGGCGCGTACGCCCTTGTCAGTGACAATCATTGGTCGTTTGGCGGCCATGCCAGTCAGCTCATAAGGAATGTGCTCGAGGGCGGCCTTGCCGGCAATCACTTTTACCGGGCAGAAGAACTCATAGTATTTGTTGGTCATTATGCTCTCGCTGTCTCGATGAAATTGGTGGCGACTTTCAGGTAAATACGTGCGGCACTGATCAGTTTTTCCGGCAGGTGCAGGTCCGCCGGGTATTCCTTGACGGCACGCCGGGCAACCAGTTTTGGCAGGATGAAGGATTCCAGGCGATTGAGAACCCGGGTCATCCGCACGGCGTGGCTGATGTCGCCGTCTACCAGCATGCGGTCATTGGCGAACGCCACCGACGTTTTCTCCTGGAAGGACAGCACCAGAAAGGCATGGGCAACGTGTTTGAACCGAATCGACAGGTCCACCGGACGGGGGGCGGTGTTGCCGTGGTAGCGGAATCGCCCCTGGCCGGTATGTTCCACAATCAGCCGGGAGCCATTGGGCATCACCATCATTTCAAACAGAAAGCCGTCGGGCAGGGCCCGTGTTTCATTCTGGACGTTCTCATCCACCTCGCTCACCGCCTGCAGGGCCCGCCCCATCACCTGGAACATCAGTTCCACATACATGCGCCGCGCCTGGAAAACCATGGGCTGGATACGTTTCGCTAACATGTCCGTCATCCAATCGTTGTTGATGTCATGTGATTTTTAGAGTTATTGCTCTAAAAGTCAATGGAGACGATGACAGAAGATGCGCGTCGCACCGGCAACCAGCCTTCGGTGAAACCAAAAAGGCCGGAATCCCGCTGGACTCCGGCCTTTTCAAGGAGTTGATCTGACAGGAAATTACTGAGTCAACGCAGCCAGTTTCCGTTTGGCCTCTTCGGCAACATCACCGCCGGCTTCAGCGGCCTTGCTGTAGTAGGCGATTGCCTCATTACGGTTGTTCTGTTTAACGGCAACATCGCCCAGGCGCAGGAAGGCAATGGATGTGGGGACCGTCTCATTGGCTTTCGTGAGGTTCTCCCGGGCCTTGTCCAGATTGTTGAGCCTCAGGGCGTTCAGGCCGTTGTAAAGGCGATACTTGAACATCTCGGGGTAGAGTTCCACCGCCTTCTCGAAATCGGTACTCGCTTTGTCATCCTGTTTCTGCTCCTGATAAATGCGGCCGCGCAGGGCGTAAAACATCGCTTCCCGTGGCAGCAGGCGAATGGCTTCATTCACCTTGTCCAGAGCCGCTTTCATCTCGCCCTTGGAAGCCAGTTCCATGGCTTTGTCGTGGGCATCATAGGCAGGTTGCAGTGAGCGAAGTTTGGCCATTCTGCGGTCGTAAACATCCTTGCCACGGTAGCCGCCAGTCCCGATTTTCCGGGCGAGTTGCCGGTTTTCCTCCACCCGTTTCGCAGAGGGCGGGTGAGTGGCGAACAGGCCGTCGATAAAACCGGACTGCCTGCCTTCCGACAATTTCAGGAAGATTTCCTGGAGTTCAACCGCGGCGGCCGGATCGTAGCCCGCTTCTTTCATATAGAGAATGCCGTAGTGATCGGATTCCAGTTCATCGCCCTGGCTGTATTGCGCCAATGCAAGCTGGGTGCCCAGCGCAGCGCCACCCATAATCAGACCGGCCCACTCGTTATCCGAGAGTGCAAAACCAAGGCCGGCAACACCTGCGCTGATTAACATGCCCTGCTGCATTCGCTGGACACTGTGCCTCGCCGCCGCGTGAACAATCTCATGGCCCAGGACCGACGCCAGCTGGGCCTCGTCGCCGAGCTCTGTCAGCAGGCCTCGGTTGATGGCAATCTTTCCTCCGGGCAGGGCCCAGGCGTTGGGAACGCTGCTGTTAAGAACCACGAACTCATAGGGCAGATCCGGACGATCGCTTACCGCCGCCATTTTCTGGCCGACTTCCCGCACATACAGTGTCAGCTCGGGATCAATGTAAAACTGGCCGCCCTGGATTTGCTGGGTGGGCACGTATTGCTCCGCGCCCATGGCGAGTTCCTGGTTCTCTCCGATCAGCGAAAGCTGCTTTTCTCCGGTAACCGGGTTGACCGAACAACCGCCCAGTGTGAAAGTCAGGGCAATTGTGAATAGGCTGATTTTTATAGCGGACAGGTTCACAGTGAACTCCCTATTAATGATGCAATGATGGGCACGGATTGCGTCGGGTGCCCGAATCCTGAATGGCCTGTTTATAGCACAACTTTGCCTGGAGTTGGATTACCCGGCATGTCTCAGCGGTGGTGGCAAGCAGGTCCTTGGCGTATCATAAGCTTCTGTTCCCGCGCCGTTTCGCACTTTTCACTCTAAGGCCGCCAATGGGTAATTTGCTCGAACTGATTGCATTGCTCTGGTTCCTGACTTGCTGGCTTGGCTACACCGAATACTCCAAGCGCCGGGCTGCTGATCGCCCTTGCCTGTCCAACACCCTCGATATGTACCGGGAAGACTGGATGCGGGTCATGCTGCGGCGGGAGAACCGCATTGCCGATGCTTCCGTGGTTGGCAATCTCGAACGCAATGGCGCCTTTTTCGCCTCCAGCTGCCTGTTGATTCTGGCCGGTATTATCACTGCCCTGGGTTATACCCAGGAAGTCATGGAAGTGTTCAGCACCATGCCATTCGGCAAACTGCCAACTCGCGAAATCTGGGAGCTGCGCATGGTGGTGCTGCTCGTCGTCTTTATTTACGCTTTTTTCAAATTCACCTGGTCGATGCGAATGTACAACTTTGTGTCGGTGATGGTCGGCAGTGCGCCGCCGCCGGACGACACCAAAACCAGCCCGGCGGGCCGCGAAGCCTTCGCCCGGAGTGCCGGCAACGTCTGTAATCTGGCTGGGGACGCCTTCAACCTTGGCCTGCGCTCCTACTATTATGCATTGGCTGTGGTTGGCTGGTTTATTCACCCGCTCGTTTTCATGGCCGCCTCGACGCTGGTGGTTATCGTACTTTACCGCCGGGAATTCTGTTCCAATGCCCTTGAGGCCCTGCGGGCCGGGAAAGTGTTCGATGAACCGGTCCCCGGCAAGCCCGAGAGCAGTCCCAAACCCAAAAGCTGACCGACAGGTTGAACCTGAATGAACGATGACATCCGACGGAAGCGGGTTACCCGTTTTATCGATACGCTCAACCAGGCCAAAGAGCTCGGCCTCACGGTTACCAGGGCCAAAAAAGGCAACCTGACACTGTGCCTGCCCTACAGTGACCGGATCATCGGAAATCCGGACACGGGCGTGATTCATGGCGGTGCCATAACGACATTGATGGATACAACCTCAGGTTGCGTGATTCTGTGCACCCTGGAGGACTTCGAACTCTGCCCGACGCTGGACCTGCGGGTGGACTACATGCGCCCGGCGCAGCCCCGCCAGCCGGTTTATGCCCGGGCCGAAACCTACCGGGTAACCCGTAACATTATCTTTACCCGCTGTGAGGCTTACCAGGAGGGGGGTGAAACGATTGCAAACTGCGTAGCCACCTTCATGCGCATTGGAAAGGATGCCAGCCCCAGACATTACCGGGACCTGATTACAGGAGGTGAAGAATGACCGATCCGGAAATCCTCCGGTATACCCAGGAAACCGGCGACTTCAGCCGGATGCTTGAAAGTATTCCCTACGCCACCTGGATCGGCCTGCACTGTGAGCGGTTCGGAGACGACCTGATTTTCCGCCTGCCCTGCAAGGATTCCAACCTCGGCAACCCGATCCTGCCGGCCATCCACGGCGGTGTGATTGGTGGCTTTATGGAAATGGCCGCCAATATCTACCTGATTATGTCCCAGGAAAGCCTTCGCATGCCCCGCATCGTCGACTTCTCCCTGGATTACCTCCGGGCGGGCCTCAACCGCGAAACCTACGCCGAATGCCGCCTGACCCGCCAGGGCAATCGTGTGGCCAACGTGATGGTCAGCGCCTGGCAGAAATCCCGTTCGCAACCCATAGCAACTGCCCGGGCCCACTTCCTCCTCGAAGACTGACTTTGCCGATACACCGGGGCTTGAAATGCCCCGGTGTGCCCCCAATTCCTGTTCAACACGAACTCGATAGCCAGGTGGCGCGGGTAGGAAGGGCTTTCCAAAACCGTGCGGAGCCATGGATGGCGGAGCCGAGCGTACAGGGAAGTATTCACAGCGTGTTTTGGAAAGCCCTTCCTACCCGCGCCGCTCCACCGATTGAAACAAAGCAGGAGTGCCAAACGCCATGACGGTTGAAACGCAAAAAGAGACCCTGGGTTTTCAGACCGAAGTGAAGCAGCTGCTTCATTTGATGATCCATTCCCTGTATTCCAACAAGGAAATCTTTCTTCGCGAGCTGATTTCGAACGCCTCGGATGCCGAAGACAAACTGCGTTTCGCGGCGCTGAAGGATGACGGCCTGTATGAAAGCGATCCTGAGCTGAAGATTCGTCTGGATTTCGATGAAGAGGCCAATACCGTCACGCTGACCGACAACGGCATCGGTATGACCCGTGACGACGTTATCCAGAACCTCGGCACCATTGCCCGTTCCGGAACGGCCGAATTCCTGCAGCAGTTGTCCGGTGATGAGAAAAAGGACAGCAAGCTGATCGGTCAGTTCGGTGTCGGTTTCTACTCAGCGTTTATCGTGTCCGACAAAGTTGATGTGTTCACCCGTCGTGCCGGTGCGCCTGGCGAAGAGGGCGTGCATTGGGAATCCAAAGGCGACGGTGAGTTCTCCATTGAGCAGGTGAACCTGGAGAACCGGGGCACCCAGATCGTCCTCCACCTGAAACCCGACGCCAAGGAATTTGCCAACGGCTGGAAACTGCGCAGTCTGGTGAAGAAGTACTCGGATCACATTTCCTTCCCGGTGGTGATGAAAGCCGAATCCGACGAGGGCGAAAAGAAAGACGAGTACGAGACCGTCAACGATGCGACGGCGCTCTGGACCCTTCCGCGTACCGAGATCAAGGACGAGGAGTACAAGGAGTTCTACAAGCACATCGCCCACGATTTCGAAGACCCGCTGACCTGGTCCCACAACAAGGTGGAAGGCAAGCTGGACTACACCAGCCTGCTGTACATTCCGGCCCGTGCGCCGTTTGACCTGTACAACCGGGAAGCGCCCCGTGGCCTGAAGCTGTACGTGCAGCGTGTGTTCATCATGGACGACGCCGAGCAGTTCCTGCCCCTGTACCTGCGCTTTGCCAAGGGCGTGATCGATTCCAACGATCTGTCCCTGAACGTGTCCCGGGAGATCCTGCAGAACGACAGCACGGTGGAAAGCATCCGTACCGCGGTCACCAAGCGGGTTCTGGACATGCTGTCCAAGCTGGCGAAGAAGGATCCGGAGCAGTACCAGAAGTTCTGGGGCGAGTTTGGCACCGTTCTCAAGGAAGGCCCGGCGGAGGATTTCAGCAACCGCGAGAAAATTGCCGGCCTGCTGCGTTTTGCCTCTACCCATACCGGCGAGAGCACCCAGAACGTGTCTCTGGATGAGTACATCGGCCGCATGAAGGAAGGTCAGAAGAAGCTCTACTACATTACTGCCGACAACTTCACCGCCGCCAAGAGCAGCCCGCATCTTGAAGTGTTCCGCAAGAAGGGCATTGAGGTACTGATCCTGTCTGACCGTATCGACGAATGGATGATGGGTTACCTCAACGAATACGATGACAAGCAGTTCCAGGACGTGGCCCGGGGGGATCTGGACCTTGGCGAAGTGGAAACCGAGGAAGACAAAAAGCACAAGGAAGAGGCCGCCGAGGAGCACAAGGACCTGCTTGAGCGCATCAAGAACGCCCTGAACGACCGGGTTCAGGAAGTGCGTGTTACCAACCGCCTGACCGACTCACCGGCGTGCCTGGTTGTGGGTGACTTCGACATGGGCGCGCAGATGAAAAAGATCATGGAAGCCGCCGGCCAGAAAGTGCCGGACAGCAAGCCAATCTTTGAAATCAACGTGGACCATCCGCTGGTCCAGCGCCTGGAAAGCGAGAAGGGCGATGAGCGGTTCAGCGAGCTCTCGGCGGTACTGCTTGACCAAGCCACCCTTGCCAGCGGTGAGCAGCTCCAGGACCCGGGGGCCTACGTAACCCGCCTGAACCGTCTGTTGCTGGAACTGGCGAACTAAGCGCCTATGCAGCAGATCATAGTGGATATCAGCATCAGCCCTGATGAGTGGATCAAACTCTATCAGGGCGTTGCCACCGATGTTCACACCACGGCCCGGGACGGACGCTCTGTCCGGTTCCCGGCCCGTATCCTTTCCCGTTTCTACCTTCGCGATGGTATTCGCGGCAGTTTCCGCATTGTGTTTGACGATGCCGGCAAGTTCTCCTCCATCGAACGGCTTTGATCAGCCGAATACACCATCCATAAACAAAAGCTTTCACAATTTTATTTTTAATTAATTGTATTGCGCGCTCTGCCTCACGCTATGGTGAGATTGTTCTCGTCAGGCAGGAGCAGGTCCATGTCAGATGTGTTTTCACTCAGTCATTCTATCGCCTGGCCGGATTTTCTCGGAATCCTGGCAGATTACTCGAGCGATTATGCTTGTGCCCAGTAACCGGAATGAAGCCCGCAGAGTCTGCGGGAAACCCTATAGGCACACGCTATCCCGGATATAAGAAATACTCAGAGCAGAGTGTTTGTTGTGTCCTATAGTTAGAGGTGCCGAAATCGAAGCAGTGTCGTTTTGCCAACCCCAATGAGGAGAGAGAAATGACAGACAACAACAGTACGGGTGGAAAGTGCCCCGTAATGCATGGCTCGAACACGCAGGAGAAGGCCGACGTAGCCGGTTGGTGGCCTGAAAACCTCAATCTTGACATTCTTCATCAGCACGACCGCAAAACGAATCCCCTCGGTGAGGAATTCGATTATCGGGACGAGGTCAAAAAGCTCGACTACGAAGCGCTTGAAAAAGACATGCACGAGCTGATGACCAACAGCCAGGAATGGTGGCCTGCTGACTGGGGGCACTATGGCGGCCTGATGATCCGTATGGCGTGGCACGCTGCCGGTACCTACCGACTGGCCGATGGCCGTGGCGGCGCAGGTACGGGTAACCAGCGATTTGCACCACTGAACTCCTGGCCTGATAACGGTAACCTCGATAAAGCCCGGCGTCTGCTGTGGCCGCTCAAGAAAAAGTACGGCAACAAAGTGAGCTGGGCTGACCTGTTTATCCTGGCCGGCAACGTTGCTTACGAGTCCTTTGGCTTTAAGACATTCGGTTTCTCCTACGGCCGTGAGGACATCTGGCACCCGGAGAAAGACATTTACTGGGGGGCTGAAAAAGAGTGGCTGGCGCCGTCCGACAGCCGTTACGAAGACGTCGAAAAGCCCGACACCATGGAAAACCCGCTGGCCGCAGTCCAGATGGGACTGATCTACGTGAACCCGGAAGGGGTCAACGGTCAGCCGGATCCGCAGAAAACCGCTGAGCAGGTACGTGTGACCTTTGCTCGTATGGCGATGAATGACGAAGAAACCGCTGCGCTGACGGCTGGCGGCCACACCGTCGGCAAGGCCCATGGTAACGGTGACGCCGATGCCCTGGGGCCAGAGCCGGAAGGTGCAGACGTGGAAACCCAGGGCTTTGGCTGGATAAACCCCAACTTGCAGGGAAAGGCGACCAATGCCGTTACCTCTGGCATTGAGGGCGCCTGGACCACAAACCCCACCAAGTTTGACATGGGCTACTTCGATCTGCTGTTCGGCTACGAGTGGCAGTTGACCAAGAGCCCGGCGGGTGCAAACCAGTGGGAACCGGTGGATATCAAAGAAGAGCACATGCCGGTTGATCCCACCGATCCCTCTGTGCGCCGCAAGCCGATGATGACGGATGCGGACATGGGCATGAAGGTGGACCCGAAGTACCGTGCGATCTGTGAAAAGTTCATGGCAGATCCCGAATACTTCAAGGACTGCTTCGCCCGCGCCTGGTTCAAGCTGACTCACCGGGACATGGGCCCGAAAGCCCGTTATATCGGCCCGGACGTACCGACCGAAGATCTGATCTGGCAGGATCCGGTTCCCCAGGGCGAGACCAACTACATTGAGGAAGTGGTCAAAGAGAAAATCGCCGAAGCCGGCCTGAGCCTGAACGAGCTGGTCTGCACCGCGTGGGACAGCGCCCGTACGTTCCGCGGTTCGGACATGCGCGGTGGCGCCAACGGTGCGCGCATTCGCCTGGCTCCGCAAAAGGGCTGGGAAGGCAATGAGCCAGATCGCTTGGCCAGGGTGCTGAAGGTTTACGAGAAAATCTCTGCGGACACCGGCGCCAGCGTCGCTGATGTCATCGTGCTCGGCGGCAACCTGGGTATCGAGATGGCAGCAAAAGCCGCCGGCCACGAGGTTCACGTTCCTTTCCTGAAGGGCCGTGGCGATGCCACCGACGAAATGACGGATGCTGAATCCTTTGATCCCATGGAGCCGCTGTCTGACGGCTTCCGTAACTGGCAGAAGAAGGATTACGTGGTCAAGCCGGAAGAAATGCTTCTGGACCGCGCCCAGCTGATGGGCCTGACCGCGCCTGAAATGACCGTTCTGCTCGGGGGTATGCGGGTGCTGGGCACCAACCACGGTGGCACCAAGCACGGCGTATTCACGGATCGCGTTGGCCAGCTGACCAACGACTTCTTCGTGAATCTGACCGACATGGCCAACCGTTGGGAGCCCACTGGCAAGAACTCGTACAACATTGTGGATCGCAAGAACGGCAATACCAAATTCACCGCGACCCGTGTTGATCTTGTGTTCGGTTCCAACTCCATCCTGCGTGCCTACGCAGAGCTGTACGCCCAGGACGACAACGAGGAGAAGTTCGTGAAGGACTTTGTTGCCGCCTGGACCAAGGTCATGAACGCCGACCGTTTTGACGTTAAATAAGACCTGCCGGTAAGTGAATGGGCATCCCGGTACCGGGGTGCCCGTCTACCAACTTCCCGCCAAATTCCTTACAATCCGCTCCGTCTGATTATTGATCAGTCTCACCCTGAACAGCCCCTCTTTCTGCTGGAGCACTCATGCGAATCATTCTCGCCCCGATGGAAGGGCTGGTCGACGCACCTATCCGTGAAACACTGACCAAGGTCGGTGGGATTGACCGGTGCGTGACGGAATTCGTTCGCGTAACCCATGGCATGCTGCCGCCGAGAGTGTTCTACAAATACGCCCCGGAACTTCATAACCAGTCGCTCACCGAAGTGGGCACGCCCGTGGCTGTCCAGTTGCTGGGTTCAGACCCGCAGCAGATGGCCCGCCATGGCGTGCGTGCCGCGGAACTTGGCGCAACCCAGGTGGATATCAATTTTGGCTGCCCGGCCAAAACCGTGAACAAGCACAAGGGAGGGTGCGTGTTGATGCGTGAGCCGGAGCTGATGCATGAGATTGTGGCTGCGGTGCGCCAGGCCGTGCCAAAGCGGGTGCCGGTAACGGCCAAGATGCGCCTGGGTTATGACGATCGATCCATGGGCGTGGCCTGCGCCCAGGCCCTGGAAGCGGCCGGAGCGGAAGAGATTGTTATCCATGCCCGCAGCAAAGTGGATGGCTACAAACCGCCTGCCTACTGGGAGGAAATCGCCCAAGCACGGGAAGCGGTGAAGACCCATATTATTGCCAACGGCGAGATCTGGACCGTCGCGGACTACTGGCGATGCCGTGAGGTGTCCGGTTGCGACGATGTGATGATCGGCCGTGGCCTGATTGCGCGGCCAGACCTGGCCCGGCAGATCAAGGCAAGCCAGGAGGGCGAAACGGTACCGGATATGACCTGGCAGGAAGCTGTGGCCCTGGTTCGTGAGTACGCCACGGTTCTGCAAGGCTGGCTGGAGGACCGCTACGTGACCGGCCGCATCAAGCAATGGCTCAACTTCCTGCGCCAGGGTTTCGCCGAGGCTGAAGCCCTCTGGCCAGAGGCCCGCAAGATCCGCCGGGTGGCCCCCATGATGGCCTGCCTGAAGCAGCCAGGACGGGTGCCAGCGTTGTCCTGCCTACCGGTATCATCGCTGAGTGGCCGCGCCATGGCGTTTAATGGTGCGGACGACTGAGCCTCTGGCTGCAACTGAAGAAAAGCCTGGCTCGCGGCCGGGGATAATCAGTCTTCCATCTCTGGCCGGTACTTGCCCGAGCGGGCGGCCCCGTTCAGGCGGGCGCGCTTGATCAGTGCGGCCTGAGCGTCCGGGCCGTTATCCAGGTTGCCGGCCCAGGCCTTCTGGGCCGGCTCCTGCAAGGCCCGGCCGTAGGAGAAGCTCAGCTCCCAGGGCTGGGCGCCCATACTGTTCATAGCATTCAGGTTGATGGTGGCTTCTTCCGGGGTCTGGCCTCCTGAGAGGAAGCAGATGCCCGGTACCGCTGCCGGCACCGCCCGACGAAAAACGCCAAGGGTTGCCGTTGCCACTTGTTCCGGCGAGGCCTTCGGGCTTTCCTTGCCGGGTGTCACCATGCTGGGCTTCAGGATCATCTGTTCGAGCGCCACTTTGTGGCGGTAAAGGGCGTGGAATACCTCGCGAATCACTGCTTCACTCACTTCCGCGCAGCGCTCGATGGTGTGGTTGCCATCAATCAGTACCTCCGGCTCCACAATGGGCACGATGCCCAGGGACTGGCAGATAGCGGCATAGCGGGCGAGAACCTCGGCATTGGCCTCTATGGCCTGCCGCGAGGGCAGGGTGTCCGAGATGTGGAACACATCGCGCCACTTGGCAAACCGGGTGCCCTGGTGCTTGTAGATTTCCAGGCGGTCTTCAAGGCCATCCAACCCAACTGTGATCTCGTCACCCGGAGCGTTAATCAGGGGCTGCTTGCCCTTGTCCACCTTGATGCCCGGCACAATGCCCTTGCTGGCAAGCAGTTTTGGCATGGGCTCATTGTCCAGGCTGTTCTGGCCCAGAGTTTCCTCAAACAGAATCACACCGCTGATAAACTCCCCAAGACCCGAGGCTGAGAAAATCAGGCTGCGGTACTCCCGGCGTTTTTCTTCGCTGGACTCAACCCCAACGGCCTTGAAGCGCTTGGCGATGGTGGGGTGGCTCTCATCGGCGGCGAGAATTCCCTTGCCCGGCTGCACCAGTTCCCGGACGGTGGCGTTCAGTTCTTCCTGAATGGTCATAGTAAGCTCCTGATTGATCCGTAACAGTCTGAGTGGTCGTTCGGCCCGCCACCTAATTGTAGACGCTGAATAGCGGTCTGGAATTTGATCTGGGCTAAGGCAGAAACCGAGGTACTGCATTAGGCTGTATTTAATAACAACAGGAAAAGGGAAGGCCTGAGTATGAAAACCGTTGTCAGTGTCAGCCAGGGATCATCCGAATACGATTACGATCTGGAAACCGAGTTTCTGGGCCAGCCTTTCCGGATTATCCGCATCGGCACAGACGGTGATCTGTCCCGGGCGGAAGCGGTGCTGGAATCGGTGCATTCCCAGGCAGACGCCATCGGCCTGAGCATGATTCACGACCACTACGAGGTGGGCCGGGAACAGCTTGAACACCCGGATACCGCCCGGCTGGAGGCCTGCGTTCCGGATAAGCCGGTCACAACCGGCGCGGGCCTGCGGGGTATTCTGCAGGAGTGGGCGGTGCGCCACACCCAGTCCGGACTCGGGCATTTCTTTGATAACGCCCGGGTGGTCTTCATGAACGGGCAGGCGGGTTATCGCATTGCCAGGGCGTTATCCGAACACACTGAAAACCTGTTTTTTGCCGACCCCTACACCGATTTCGGCGTGCCAAGGTTGCTTACGTCCCTGAAACAGCTCGAAACCTACACCTCGCTGACCGCGCCCATCATGTTCCGGCCTGCGGCGGTGAAAACCGTCGAGACCATTCTGCGCACACCGCTGTACCGCCTCGGAGAGGGTCTTGTTAAGGGTTCCCTGCATCACGCGGTGTCCGAAGCCCACGTGATTGTGGCGGCTATCGGAGACCTGGAGCACTTCAGCCAGAAAGAGCTGGATGGCAAAACCGTAATCACGTCTCGGGTTACTGAGTCCTCCCTTGACTGGATGCGTTCCAGGCGAGTGGCCATGGTGGTGGACTACAGCCCCTGGCTGGAAGGCCGGCCGGTTGGGGTCAACGTGATGGAAGCGATGATCAGTGCGGCGCTCTCCCGGACGCCGGAGCAACTGGGGCCGGATGACTATCTGGATGTGATCCAGAGCCTTGGTATCGAGCCCAGAATTCTGTACCCCAACGGATACCGCCGGGTGAACCGCTTCGCTTTTGTGATCCACCCGCTTTCGCAGCAGTACCTCACCAAGACGCCGCCCCTGGACTGGATTGCCAATGTGTCGCCTCCGATGGTGATGAATCTGGTTGAGAAGGCCGTGGCCTATACACCGCCGTTTATCTACTCGAAGGTTTCCGGCATCAGGTCACCCACGGGCGATGAAGTGGAGGGCTGGCTGATTACTGTCGGTGGCACGCCCCGGGAGATCATGGCGCACGGCCCGGAGTTTACCTACGCAAGGCTGCTGCAGGCGGCAAAACTGGCGAAAAAGCTTGGTGCCCAGATCATGGGCCTCGGCGCGTTTACCAAGGTCGTGGGTGATGCCGGTATTACGGTGGCCAAGCGGGCGCCGCTGCCGATCACCACCGGCAACAGCTACAGTGCCTCCGGCGCCCTCTGGGCGGCCCATGATGCCATGAAGATAATAGGGCGGGTCAGTATCGGCCCTAGTGGCAAAGCAGCCGGCAAGGCCATGGTCGTGGGCGCCACCGGTGCCATTGGGTCTGTCTGCGCGCGCCTGCTGGCCAAGGCAGTGGACGAAGTCTATCTCGCAGCGCCGGAGCCTGCGAAGCTGCTCGCACTGAAGGAAAGCATTGAGCAGGAAACACCAGGCGCCATTGTGCACGTTGCCGGTTCCGCGGAGCGCGATCTGGCAGACATGGACATGATCGTGACCGCCACCTCCGGCGCTGGCAAACGTATCCTGGACATCATGAAAGTGAAGCCGGGTTGCGTGATTACCGACGTGGCCCGGCCGCTGGATATTCCCGCGGAAGATGTGGCCAAGCGCCCGGATGTACTGGTGATTGAATCCGGCGAGATCCAGCTACCGGGCGAGGTGCGCATGAAAGACATCGGCCTGCCCAAAGGGATCGCCTATGCCTGCCTGGCGGAAACCGTGGTGCTGGCGCTGGAAGCGCGCTTTGAGAACTTCACCCTGGGCCGCAATATCGAGTGGGAGAAGGTAAGGGAGATCTACAGGCTGGGCCTGAAACATGGCATGAAGCTGGCCGCCATCTCCGGGGTGAACGGAGTCTTTGCCGAGGAGGATTTCGAACGGGTTCGGGTTCTGGCGGCCAGTAAAGAGGATCAGGCGGAAGGATCAAGCACGCCGGCGTAACGCACGCCGCTGATGATCACCGTTTCCATTGCTGCCCAAGCAATGCGCTTTCGGCCTCAGGCCCAAGCGGTGGCCCGGACATCATCTGGTCGAGCTGGTCGTCAAGAAGGCTCCCACCGCTGGCGGTTTGGTAGCCGTCCGCAGTAACTGGCTGGCCGGTTTCTACCTGAACTCTCTGTTCCCAGGTGCCTGATTGCGTGCGGCAGGCAATCTGCTCCGAGGCAGTGTTTCCGGCGTCGAGCCCGAACTGTCGGCACCATTCTCCGGTTTGGTTCCTGAAGGTTAAGCGGGGCGTCAGCATGGCATCGTCACTGGCGGAATACGCCTGGCCACTGGGCTGGCTCTCCAGTATTTCAGCGACCGCTGGCCACGCAGGATTGCCGTCAGATGGCAGTGTCAGCCACTGAGCCAACGCAAATCCTGCAACCACGGCGGCGGCAATTGCTTTGCCGGAGTGCTCGCGCAGTCTCCGCCACCACGGAAATGCGATGACATGATCATTCGCCCCTGACGCGGCCCTCCGGTCTTCTTCTGCCAGCATCCTGCTCACGGCTGCTGGCAGGGGGCGGTCGTCAATTGAGCTGTAGTGTCCCTGAAGTTCCGAATCCACGGCTGCCAGCTCTGCCAACCGGTCAGCCAGCGAAGGGTCAACGGCGAGTTGTTCCCTGACCGCGGCCATTTCCGCTGAACTGAGTTCACTGTCAAGGAAAGCTGACAGGGTTTCGTCTGTTATCTTCATGAATCGGTCCTCAAGGTTGTAGGTGACAGGGCGTGGCTCAGTGCGGCCCTGGCGCGGGCCAGCCGGCTCATGACAGTGCCTTTGGGCACCTCGAGTATTTCCGCCACCATCTTGTAGGGCATACCCTGGATAGCAACAAGCGAAATGATCTGGCGCTGGTCTTCGGGTAACCGCGACATGGCGGACTCCACCCGGTTCCACTCGATTTCTTTGGTTGTCTGGTGTTCGCCATTGGTCACCAGGCCATCGCTCAGTTCCGGCTGCTCGGCGGCCTCACGGCGAACCTTTCGGGCCCGGCACTCGTCGATCCAGACATTGCGGCATATCCGGAAGGCCCACTTGGTGAGATCAACATCACCCGGCATGGCGCGCGTCAGAAGTCGTTCAACGGTATTCTGGAGCAGGTCGTCGGCATCTGCCATTGAGCCGGTCAGCGAGTAGGCAAACCTTCGAAGACCTGGTAGCAGTTCGGTGATTTCCTGTTGCATAGTGCTCTTTTGAGTCGGAGTTACCGGATAGACGATCTGGCAAACGGTTTATTCCATGCTGGATGGAATTTTTTTCAGGTCGGGCCGTTAGAGTAAATGAAACGTTCCGGAATTTGGATTGTAAAAATGAAGCCAGTTTTCAAACCGACGGTTTTGTCTGTTGTGGTTTTCTTCTGCGCGCCGATACCGGGGGTGGCGCTGACCGGAGGCGGGGTATTGGACAACCCGGCCGGCAGCATCAGCCGGCAGGTGGAGAGAAATGCAGAGCGCCTGGTTGAGCGGGCAGCAAACCGGCGAATCGATAACCGTTTAAAGAAACAGACTGACTCCCTCAAGGGCAGCCTCAAGACGTTGCCCGAGGTCCTGCCTGTCTACACGGCAACGGGGCACAAAGCGTTCAATGATGTCGCGCTCAAGGATGGATTCAGGGCGGTAGAGCGGCAATGGCTGGTGACAGGCACAGCGGAGGAGATTGAAGGCCTGGATCGTCCCGGGATTACGGTTCTGGAACGGACGACGTTATCCGGGCTCGGCATGATGGTCGCGAGATTCAGGGTTCGTGCCGACATGGACTCACTCGAGACCCTGCGAACCCTTCTGCCAGGACTGGCAGACCGCCTGGACCGTAATCACGTCTACAGCCCACAGATTAGCCAGTCCCAGTACCCGGGAGAGGCTGAGGCCAGCCCGGGTGAAAGCCTGTGTGAGGGCCCCGTCAGGATAGGAATGATTGACACCTCGGTGGCAACCGAACATCCCGCTTTTCAGGATGCCCGGATCATTGAGCAACGTTTTTTGTCGACTGAGGGTGGGAGGGGAGACCTCGCCCCTGTGACGGAGCATGGTACAGCGGTCGCGGGCCAACTGGTTGGTCGCAGGGGCGAATCGGGGAAGGCCCGATTGCCAGCGGCAACCCTGTTTAACGCCTCGGTTTTTTACAGCCGAACGAAAGACCTCTCCGGTGCCACGCTGGGGCATCTGTTAGAGGGCTTGGACTGGTTGGCAACTCAGAAACTGCCCGTGATCAATATCAGCCTTACCGGCCCGGATAACCTGCTGTTGGCAGGAGCCGTCAGAAAGCTGCGGGAACAGGGCACGTTGCTGGTTGCTGCGGTAGGCAATGAGGGGCCTGCCGCGCCACCACTTTATCCGGCTGCCTATCCCGAGGTCGTGGGTGTTACCGCAGCGTCCCGAACGGGCGATTTGTACCGGTGGGCAAACCGGGGAGAACAGGTGATGTTTGCGGCACATGGTGTCGCGGTTGACGTTCCCCATCCAGACGGTGGCGTGATAACGGATAGCGGAACCTCGCTGGCGGCTCCCGTGGTTACGGCTGCCCTGGCCTGTAGCGTTAGTGGTGGTGATTCAGAGGCGGCTCTGGCGGCGCTGATTGACCAGGCCCAGGATCTGGGTGAGCCTGGTCGTGACAGTCTGTTTGGCTTCGGTTTCCTGCCGTATTGAACAGCCGTGGTCAGAAACCCGCCCTGAACGTCAGGCCGGCAATGGTCTGCGTGTAATCGGTCGAATCCTCGTCCGACCGGTAGATACCGTGCGATACCGAGGGCTCTAGGCTGAAGGTCTCATTCAGGCCAATTCGCCAGCTGGCTTCAAATACATGGACCCGCTCCGCCCGACGGCTGGTTGACGCATCCACGAAATCGCCAGTGAACGGGTTGTCCAGAAAGGGATTGGAGGCAGAGACCGCAGGCTGGTCATACTCCCGGGTTTCATACCTCCAGCCAAGGCGAAACCGGTTCTCCTCGCCGCCCAGCGAGAACCGGTTGAGCAAAACCGCCCTGACACGCCAGAGATCGTTGTCGAAAGCGTCCGCCTGGGCATCTTCCTGATCGTAGTCCAGGCCGATCAGGAAATGACTCCGGGCGTTGTTGAAAAAGAAAAACGAATCCAGGCTCGCCCCTCGGATGTCTGCGTCGCGGGCGTTGCTCTGCTCATACTCTTTTTGCTTTTCCTGCAGGCTGGCCAACAGGTACACGTCGTCACCGATGAGACTGCCAAGGTAGGCGCTGGCCCTGCGGAAATCGAGGAAGGGTTCTGAGCCGAGGGTAGATTGCGAGTAGTGATAACTGGTTCCAATGGTCACCGGGTCGAAATCGTAACTGAGGTCTGCAGAGAGCAGGTGAATGTCCTGGTCGAACTGGTCAAGATTCTGATAGCGACTGCCGGACAGGGAATAACCGAGGGTAAGATTCAGTCGCTCCACTGGCTTCAGCACGCCTTCGAGGCCCGCATCAAAAACCCAGGCTTGGTCACTTTTGTTCGAGGCGGCATTCAGGTCATCGACCGAGACATTGCTGTCTTGCTCGAAACCGGTTGAGAGGTGGCCGTTCAGAGCCGCCTGATCGACGGCCCCGGCAGAAGATGCAAGGGGTACCATGAGGCTGAAAACCGAGACGACATAGGGGGCGGGTCGCGTGAGCTGCATGGCTGCGTGTTCCTCCTGAGCTGGAAAAAAGGAGCCGGGCCAGAAAGGCCCGGCTGTCCGGATTTTGCGGACTTCTTAAAGCAGCCCACCGCTGGCGGAACCTTTCATAGTGCTCCGCACGGAATTCCGGACCTCGCTTTTAACGCTGTCGGAGACAGACGTGCCGATCTGCTGATTGGTTTCAGCGCGGATCCCGGCGTTTCGGGCTTTGTTGATCCGGTCTTTCGCCTGATCGGCTCTTTCATTGGCCTCGCCTCTGGCGGCGGTTGCCGTTGCCGAAGCTGTGCTCCGTACCTGCTGACCGGCCTCAACACCGGCGCTGATGGCCTGGCTGGCACTCTGGCGTGCTTCGTCCCGGGCGGCTTTGCCATCCGCATTGCCCTGGGCACTGGCTGATGCGCCACCCTGGGCGGAAACGCCGTTCTGTGTGCTGGCTTCGGCACTCATGTTGGCGTCCGCTTTTGCGTTGGCGCTGGCAGCGCCTTCAGCTGCAAAGGCGCCGGTGGACAGAAGTGAGCAGATTGCGAGTGTCAGTAGGTGTTTTTTCATGGTTACGTCCTCCTGTTTTCCCGTTTCGGGTTGCTTTCATCAGGAGGACGTACCAGGTAAGGATTTATTCCAGAAAAAATCCGGAAATTATCGCAGACCGGCTTTTACAGCACGGGCGGTATGCAGTTTCCTGTAGCTTTCGATTAACCGCTGGTGCTTCTCAAGCCCCTCCAGCTTCATGTTGGTGGGCTCCAGGCCATGGAAACGTACGGTGCCATCCACCGAGCCCACAACGGCCTCCATGGTTTTCTCACCGAACATGCGTGTGAAGTTGGTGAGGTAGTCGCCCAGCCCCATGTCGTCGTCGAGGGTGACTTCCAGTACCGCATACATCGCGCGGTAGAACAGGCCACGCTCGACGGTGTTGTCGTTGAACTGCAGGAACATGTCGACAAACTCGAGCGCTTCCTCATGCCATTGCAGGGCAAGGCAGATCAGGATTTTCAGCTCCAGGATGGTGAGCTGGCCCCACACGGTGTTCTCATCGAACTCCACGCCGATCAGGGTGATGATCGTCATGTAGTTGTCGAGCTGGCTGGCTTCCAGGCGCTCCACCAGATCGGCCAGCTGCTCATTATTCAGACGGTGCAGGTTGAGGATGTCCTCCCGGTAGTCCAGGGCCATGTTGGTGTTATCCATGATCAGGTCCTCGACCGGATACACCTCGGAATACCCCGGTACCAGAATCCGGCAGACCGGTGCGCCCAGTTCCTCATAAATTGCGACATACACTTCCTTGCCCAACTCCCGGAGGATTCCGAACAGACACGCAGCTTCCTCCACATTGGTGCCAGAGAAGTCCCACTCGACGAAGTCGTAATCGGCTTTCGCGCTGAAGAAACGCCAGGAAACCACCCCGGTGGAATCAATGAAGTGCTCCACGAAGTTGTTCGGTTCGGTGACCGCGAGGCTGTTGAACGTCGGCGCTGGCACATCGTTCAGACCTTCGAAACTGCGACCCTGCAGCAGTTCGGTCAGGCTCCGCTCAAGGGCCACTTCAAAGCTCGGGTGGGCACCGAAGGAGGCAAACACGCCACCGGTTCCCGGGTTCATCAGGGTGACGCACATCACCGGGAACTGGCCGCCCAGGGAGGCATCTTTCACCAGTGTCGGGAAGCCCTGGGCTTCAAGGGCTTCAATGCCTTCGAGGATGTCCGGGTATTTCTCCAGTACTTCCCGGGGCACATCCGGCAGGGCAATTTCCTCTTCGATAATCTGCTTCTTCACCGCCCGCTCAAAAATTTCCGAGAGGCACTGCACCTCTGCCTCGTTCAGGGTGTTACCGGCACTCATGCCGTTGCTGAGAAACAGGTTCTCGATCAGGTTGGAGGGGAAATACACCACTTCGCCATCGGACTGGCGCACGAAGGGCAGGGATACGATTCCGCGCTCGGCTTTGCCGGAATTGGTGTCGATCAGGTTGGAGCCGCACAGCTCGCCATCCGGGTTGTAGATGGCCAGGCAGTGATCATCCAGAATGCCCTCCGGCAACTCGTCATCCGGTCCCGGCTTGAACCATTTTTCGTTCGGGTAGTGGACGAACTCGCTGCTGGCAATCGCTTCCCCGAAAAACTGGTCATTGTAGAAGAAGTTGCAGCTGAGCCGCTCGATAAACTCTCCCAGTGCTGAGCACAGGGCACTCTCCTTGGTGGCGCCCTTGCCGTTGGTGAAGCACATGGGCGAGGCCGCATCGCGGATATGCAGGGACCACACATGCGGCACAATGTTGCGCCAGGAGGCAATCTCGATCTTCATGCCCAGATCTTTAAGGATGCCGGTCATGTTGGCGATGGTCTGCTCCAGGGGCAGGTCCTTACCTTCGATAAAGGTCTGGCTGCCGCCTTCCGGTTGCGTCATCAGTAGCGCCTGGGCGTCTGCATCCAGGTTTTCGACGGTTTCAATCTCAAAGGTCGGGCCGGTCTGTACCACCTTTTTCACGGTGCAGCGGTCGATGGAGCGCAGAATGCCCTGGCGGTCTTTCTCGGAGATGTCTTCCGGCAGCTCCACGGAAATCTTGAAGATCTGGTTGTAGCGGTTCTCCGGGTCGACGATGTTGTTCTGGGACAGCCGGATGTTCTCTGTGGGAATGTCCCGCGCCAGGCAGTAAACCCGAACAAAATAGGCCGCACACAGCGCCGAGGAAGCCAGGAAGTAATCAAACGGGCTGGGCGCCGAGCCGTCGCCCTTGTAGCGGATGGGCTGGTCGGTCACGACCGTGAAATCGTCAAACCTGGCTTCAAGTCTTAGGTTCTCGAGAAAGTTGACGTTGATTTCCATTACAAAGATACCTGGATCGGAGAATTTGGCGCGCCATGGGTTTTAATGGCGGCCATTATCCAGTTTTTGCAGGCGTTCGTCTTGGTCGGTCTTCTACGGATGATTCAATGCCTGCTCACGCGTCCTCGTTGATCAACCGGTACTATCCGCTCACTATCACTATGACTAACGCCACGGTATAAACCGTCAGTATTAGTGCACTTTCAAAGCCGATCCGGCCAATGCCATATAGTTGGCGCCGCACCATTCCCATCAGCAGCGTAGCCGTCATCAGAATGGTTACAAGGCCCCAGGTCATCTGGATTGGCGTGATGTCGTGATAGATGGAACCGCCCGGGTAGCCCACATCGGCGGAAGCGATCACCAGCATATTAAAGCAGTTGGTGCCGAAGATGTTGCTCACCGCGAGGGTGAGAGCGCCCCTGCGAATGGCTGCAATGGTAGTGACCAGTTCGGGCGAAGATGTGGCGAGCGCTGTAAACAGACCGCCGATCAGGGTATCGGACAGGCCCGTTTCGTCACTGATGACCTTGGCACCTTCCATCAGTACCCAGCCGGCAACGCCTGTTACTGCAGCCAGCACGATGAAACTGATCCAGGCCTGGGCCAGGCCGCCACGCAGATAATGCTCGGGCGTGTCGGGCACGGTTTGATGGGTAAGACGAGGAAACCACATGGGTTTACTGTCAGTGCTGCGAACCAGGTGCAGCCCGAACAGATAGGCCGCGGCAATCACCGGTGTGATCGGATGCACTCCCCACAGGGAAACCGGCGGGCTGGCGATTGCCAGCAGCGGCAGCGTCAGCAGTACGATCAGCAAGGCGGCCAGCATCAGGTTGGTGGGAGAGGCGGCCGCGTGTTCCAGGTTGGCCTTGCGGTAAATGATATCCGCAATGCCCAGAAAAACGAGGTTCGCCGCCATGCTGCCCATAATATTGCTCATGGCAAGGTCGGGCCTGGAATCCATCGCTGCGCTGAGCGTGGCGGCGAAATCAGGCAGTGAGGTTACCCCTGCCAGCAGAAAGATCCCGAACAGCGCCTCACCCAGGCCTGTTCGATCAGCCAGTTCATCCGCCACCCGCGCCAGCCGGCTGCCGGCGGTAACAATGACGATGGAAGCAATGACAAAAGCGATAATGCCGGTAGTCAGGGAGGGAAACACACAGGGCCTCGTAAGGTTGCTTGCACCACCCGGAAGCCTGACACACAGCTCTTCTTACGGCCACCATTTCAGGATCATCGGCCTGGCAGTCATGCCATGGATGATGATCGAGAGCACGATAACAACCAGCGTAATGTGGATGAACTCTACGGAGAGCTCTTCCGGCAGGCCAAAGACGATTGCGAACATCAGGTAATAGATCGAGCCGATGCCGCGCACGCCGAACCAGCCGACCAGCATCTGCAGCCTGAACGGGGTTCCGGAACCCAGCAGGCCGAGGAAAACGCTGACAGGGCGAACGATTACAAAGAGGAACAGCGCCAAGCCGACGGCTCTGAAGCTCCAGGAGTTAACAAACAGCATCCCGCCCAGTAACAGAACGAGCACCAGTTCTGAGAGCCGCTCCAGGGGTTCCTTGAAAAGCAGGGAACCTTGGGACACCTGGGGGTTCAGTTGCGGCTTCGGTCTCGCCGTGTCATCAGGATATTCGGATACCGCGTCAGCGTTATGGTCAGAGGCGTTTTCACCGGCGAGTCTGAGTTCCGATTGCCGGAGAGAAATAGCCGCCACAAAAACCGCCAGAAACCCCCAGGCATCAAGCACCAGGCAGATGCCATAAACCACTCCGATCAAGCCCAGACCAAGAAAGTCATCCAGCAACGGGCCCTCGCTTTCCAGAAAGCGTTGTTTATGTGCAATTTGCGCCAACAATCGCCCCATCACCAGCCCAACAACCAGGGCAGAGAGCGTCGACCACAATACGTCCTTCAACACCCAGGTGCCCAGCAGTTCAAAACTTGCCGGGGCGCTAATCAGGGCCAGCCCGAGCATGACAAACGGGAAGGCACTGCCATCATTCATGCCGGCTTCACTGGTCAGGGTGAATCGCAACGGGTCCTTATCACCCGCATGCCGAACCTGAACCTCCGTCGCCAACACGGGGTCGGTGGGCGCCAGAATGCCACCGAGAAGAATGGCCGCCCCCAGAGGCAGGGCCAGGACGTAGTAACCAAAAACGGCAGTCAGGGCGACACTGATGGTCATGGAAACAAATGCGAGCCGCACGGGAACATGCCATTCCCGCCAATGGAATGAGACTGGCATCTTCATGCCAGCAATGAACAACGACACCAGCACCGCGACTTCGGCCAGTACTTGCAGAAAATGCGCTTGTTTCAGCGGGTTGAAATGAAAGGCACCAAACACTGTCGGTCCCAGGGCAACGCCAACAGCCAGGTAGACCAGCGTCGGTGTCAGGTGGTAACGCTTCAGAAGGGATGACCGCAGACCGATCATGATCAACAGGCTTCCGATCAATACAAACCAGAGGGCGACGGTCAAGCTAGTTCCCCAATGAAGATGTTGTAGTACTGTTTTTTTCAATGATGCCTGGTTCCGGCCTGCCAGTCGATCCGGTTGAGAGATTTACGCCGGTTCAGCCGCGACAATCCAGCAACCAGGCCACTCAGCACAGCAATGGTGGGCCGTACGATTAGCCGCATTACCCAACTGCCGATGTACAGCACCGGCAGTAGTATCACCAGCCAGCCGAGAAACTGCACCAGCCATACCGAATAGCCCAGAACTTCCGGTACCTCGGCGAGAAAGTCACTAATGATGCCGGGGTGGGTGACCACAAGGTAGCCCACCCACCACCACCGGCCATTTGGCATATCGGCGCTGTTACCCGCTGGATGATCCGGATTCTATGCCAAGTGCAGTTCCAGGGACCGGACTTTTGTCCCGGGTATGGAGAGCGACTAGACTACTGATAGTGTCTCGGATTGGTACCTGTCTGGAAAAGGCGAAGCCGGCCCCGATTGTTCCTCGGTTTGCTCTGCGCGATGGGGTTACAGGAGTTATTTATGGGCAGAAAGAAAACTGATAACGGGTTCGTCATAAGGGAGGCCCGGGAAGAGGACCTCCCGTTAATGGTAGGCTTCCTCGTCAAACTGGCGCTGCATGTCTCAGGGGAAGAACCGCAGGATCTCAGGGAGAGCGAGCGCAAACGGCTTCTCAAGGCTTTGAGCTCCTCTTTGAAGGCTCAGGATAAACACCTGGTTGTGGCAGATAGTACCGAGGCAGGACTGGTAGGAATGGGCTACGTTTATGTCTGGAGTAGCCAGGGCATCTGGGCGCAGACTGAGCCAGTGGAGTTCAAGTCGGGAATGATTGATGATGTCTGGGTCGAGCCCGAATTCCGGAATCGCGGTATTTTTAAAGCTCTGCTTCGGGATTTGGTGGCGTTTGCGGAGAGCCACAACGTTCCCGAGCTGATTCTCGAATATTCCGCCTCTAACGAAGAGGCCAGGGCCGCGTGGACCAAATTGGGTTTCAGGCCCACGGGCATTCGCGCCGCGGCTTTCACCTCAACGGTGAAACAAGCCCTGGCGTAGTGGCAATGACAAAGAAAGGGAAGGTCTCATGATCGGCGATCGCAGTGTACATGTGTTTTATGATGAGGTAATGCTGGGACACAACCCTGAGGTGGATCTGCCGTTCATGCCCAGCCGGGTGGAAAAGCGCGTCAGGTCCATTCTCAAGGGGCTGGATTTCAAATGGAGTTATCCGGAACATCCGGGCCGGCTGACTGCAATCAAGGCGTACCTCGATGAGCATCCCATAAAGGGTGTCCAGGTCAGGACCGGAGCCGCCTCTGCAATGTACAACCAACTGGCGCGAGTACACACCGCCTCCTACCTGGATCACATGTTTTCACTGGCGGGCAAGCGTGCCTGGCTCGACAAGGATACAACAGCCGTTTCACCGGAAAGCATTAACGCGGCCACCGCAGCGGCCGGAAATGCCATTGCTGCCGTAGAAAGTGTCTTGAAGGGTGAATGCAATAGCGCGTTCGCCCTGGTGCGCCCCCCCGGGCATCACGCTGAGCCGGTGCGGGCTCGGGGTTTCTGTCTGCTCAACAACGTTGCCGTAGCGGCGGCCCATGCCCAGGCCAAACTGGGCTGTGAACGTATCCTGATCATTGACTGGGACGCCCACCACGGTAACGGTACCCAGGATATCTTCTGGGCAGAGCCGGATGTGCTGTTCTTTGACACCCATTGCGAGGCGCCCTTTTATCCGGGTTCGGGCCACATCGAGGAGGTCGGTGACGGTCTCGGGGAGGGTTACACCATCAATGTTCCGCTGCCGGAAACTGCGGGTGACGTTGCCTTTGAGAAAGTCTTTCGCGACATTCTGGTGCCTGCTGCCGATTCAACGTCATTGAATTAGTGACGTTTATCCAGAGATATCATATAATTACGGTTCACAAACACACGAGGAAAACGCCTCATGAAACTTCCGCCAAAACTAACGGTTGACACGCCCAGCGAGATCCTGACTGAAAATTGTACATAAAATAACCAGTCTACTGGATGACCCCGCCTTTATCGCCGAACACCGCCAACGTCCCCAGGATTTCACCCGCCGCTGCCACCTGAACTTCAAACACCTGGCCCTGTTCCTGCTCAATCAGCCCCAGTCTGCCTTGCAAACCGAATTGAACGGCTTTTTCCAGCAGGTCACCGGCGCGGCCCTGGAATCCTGTCAGGTGACCGCCTCGGCCTTCTGCAAGGCCCGCCACAAGCTGGATCCGACCGTGTTCGAGGCCCTGAACCAGGTGGTTCAGGCACAACTGGATGCGCAGGGTCTGCGATACCGCTGGCGCGGCCTGCGCCTGCTGGGCATCGACGGCTCCAGTGTCCATCTCCCCCTGGAAGACAGACAGGCCAGCCATTTCGGCACCCACCAGGGCCTGCCGGTGGCCCGCTTGTCCCAGTTGATCGACCTGGGCGACGGCCAGACCCTGCACAGCCTGCTCGTCTCCCCGACGATCTGTGAGCGCGGCTGTGCCCAAAGCCATCTCGATCACGCCCCCTCAGGCAGCCTGATCCTGTTTGATCGCGGCTATCCCGCCCACTGGCTGTTCGCCGATCTGGCGCAACGCCGGATTCCGTTCGTGATGCGCCTGCGCCTGAACTTCAATCGCGCCGTGCGGGACTTTGTCCAGTCCGGCGACCGGGAAACCCAACACACCTTCACCTGCACCAACTGGCTCTCGCGCCAGGTGTGCCAGCAGTCCGGGACGGATCTAGACGGCCCGGTGACCCTGCGCCTGGTGCGGGTGGACCTGCCGGGGGGCACCACGGAAGTGCTCGCCACCTCCCTGCTGGATGCGCAGGCGTTTCCTGCGGCAGACTTTGCCGACCTGTATCACCGCCGCTGGGGCATCGAAACCGACTACCGGCGCCTCAAGCAAACCCTGAACCTGGAGAACTTCAGTGGCCGTTCCCCCCAGGCCGTCCAGCAGGACCTGCACGCCCGCATCCTGCTCAAGAACCTGGCACTGCTGATGCAAACCCTGCAGCAACCCGAGATCGACCGGCGTCACGCCCAGCGCAAACACCGTTGGCAGCCCAACTTCACCCAGGGGCTGTCCTGCCTCAAGAACAGCCTCGTCCGGCTACTGCTCAACCCCACCCGCGCGCTGCTCTCAGGCCTGCTGGAACTGATGGCCAGCGCCCTGGGCGCCATCCGCCCCGGCCGCTCCAGCTCGCGAAAACGCCGGCGGTGCGCCACCAAAGGCTGCGAGGGGTATAAGCCCACCCGCTAAGTTGCGTTAACAACCCGGACCCCACCACTCACCCAACCAACAGGCTGCTTCCGGAGCGGTCGGCTTCCGCTCGCCCTGAAAACGCGCATCCCCACCTGTACAGGTCACGACCCGCCTGAAATCCGGTCCATCCCCCAACAAATCGCTTCAGCTGGCGCTCATTGCCGCGATATCGTTACGATGATGCCACCAAACCCCGCCCATGGCTTCGGCTGGAACTGGATTTTGGACTCTGCGGGGCTTAAGTTGATGACGTTGGCTGCCGATTACTTTAAACCGGATCTTGTGCTGGTCTCGGCCGGGTTCGACCCACACCGTAACGATATGGCGCTGAACCTGACCTACGACGGCTTCCGGGTGATCACCCGAATCGTTCAGGAGATCGCCGAAAAGCACTGTGAAGGACGACTGGCACTGGTTCTGGAAGGCGGTTACAGCCTGACGTCGCTTTCTAAAGGGGTGCATGCGGTGCTTGAGACGCTGGCAGGCGGCGACGTGCCGAAAGTCTGGGAAATGGGCGTCAGGGAAGCAGAAAATGCGGCAGAATTCCACCGCTCTGCTTTCAGCGATGAGGAAGAAGAATAACCTGCAGGCTGTCCTTTATATGTGCGAATCAGCCATGTTTTCGTTTATACGGCTGAAGGGCCGTGCAAACGGGGTCCCAACTGAGACGGGACACCAGCAGCCTGTCGGACTTAAGGCTGATCTACTGTGCCGGTGGGAAAGCGGCTCAAATTTCCCGGATTTTTCGTTGCATAGAACCACTATGCGCCTCAAAATCCAAAAAATTTGCGCTCGCTTTCTCACCTTGCTCGTGACGATCACTTAAGTCCGACAGGCTGCGAAAGGGCGGCCAACGTCATCGAGAAATCCACGCTGGCCATGACCGCCGGAATCAACCAGAAACCGGAACGAACGCGATTCCATAATTTGAAGGCTCAGTAATAATTTCATCACAATTTTAACCTGCATATCCGGAGTGGATCGCAGTAAAAACCGGGCTGTGGCAAGCCCCCGACATCGCAGACACCTGACAGCTTCTTAAAATACTGTCCGTAGTTAGTTTCTGGATGGGCACTAAATAGAAACGAAAGCCCTGGAATCATTTGCTTCCGACACGCCTTAAGAGCATCTTTGGGTGATCCCAAACGGCTTATGGCAGGCAAGGAAATTATTGTGGCTAATCCCGGTTCCGATCCCGACACCAACGCCATTGTAGAGGCGTTTGACGAGGCCCTGGAGCAGCTTGCGCTTACGCACCAGAGCGACCCCGAGGCGCCTAATACAGAGGTGCTGGAAGCGGCACTTCATGTTATAGAAGCGCCCGACGGACTAGACGCGTTGTACGCTCGGGTACCGGCGATGGAAGCCAAGGGCGTATTTACCAACAGTGACTGGGACCAGCCTGTCATTCTGCGGCCTGCGCTGGCCGTGCGAACGTTACGGCATGGGGCTCCGGCCTATACATCCATCGAAGCCCTGAGTGAGCTTCGCCTGCTTGCCGTGGCCATGGGTGATTATCGCCACCCCGGAATTTCAGCGGAACAGGCCAGAAACTTTCTGACCCAAGTGACCGCGCTGAACCTGGACCTGCTATCAGGTCAGATGAGCGAAGCGGATAGAGAGCGGCCACAAGGGCTTGGACACATCGTCAATTTGCTCTACCAGTACCTGCTCAACAGGCTTGGCTATGAGAGTATTCTCGACAGCCTGGTGGATGAAGTACGCCGTCTGCTGGCCCAGCGCCCAATACAAACAGACAGCATCAAGCAGATGGTCAGCCAGATTGCCAAATGCCTGTTTGATCCGGCAATCGAGACATCGGGCATGGACAAAGCCGCTCGTCTTGTCAGCGCTTTGTTCGGTCCAACGATAGGCTGCCGCGATGATCCGGGCTTTGCGATCTACGGCGAACGTCTGGCCGCCATGGACGAACACGCGTTAGCTGAAGAGGCGCAAGGCTTTGCCAGCGCGATGCATGATACGGGCATGGTTTCCTCTTATCATCCTATGCTGTTACGACACTTTCGGGGACACCGGGATGACCTGATACCTCTGGCATTGGGCCTGAGTATCACCGGCAACGATGTCCTCCAAAGCTATCGTCAGATCGTGCTCAAACTGATTGACGAAGTTGTTCATCCGGAAACCAGTCAGGCTGTCTATGGCCTGGCTATGTTTCTTGAACGCGGCTCTCTGTTCACACCTCCAGTAGCTGCAGGCCTGTGGCGGCAACTCGAACT
Source organism: Marinobacter metalliresistant (assembly GCF_038098645.1). Lineage (NCBI taxonomy): Bacteria > Pseudomonadati > Pseudomonadota > Gammaproteobacteria > Pseudomonadales > Marinobacteraceae > Marinobacter > Marinobacter metalliresistant. Next base: position 220,883 of record NZ_CP101118.1, read on the forward strand.
GAAATTGTGCCAAGCGGCGTCCGACAGACTGAGCGCAGTTTTCGGTGATGCGCACCCTCCAAGGGTGTATTTGCTGGCTGGTATACTGAGCCTTCTGGGGCAGCCGTTGGGTGTTGGCCAGGGTAATAACCCGACCTGCCAATCGGTCATCGGCCTTTCCATGTGGTCGTTCAACGACGCCGATTTTCTGCTGCAGTTGGTGGCCTGGGCCGCCCGTGATGACGATGTCGTTATGCGCTTTGAGGGCCAAACGATCACCTCGCAACACCTGGAAGCAGGCCTTGCGAAAGAACCTCCAACCGATGTCGATCCGGTTTCACTGATTCTGACACCTCATCTTGACCGGATTTATGCCGAAATGGGGCGACTATGCGGGGTACGCGATGACGACCTGCATCGCTGGATCAATCCGGAAATTTATGGCTGGTGGGTAGGGCATGGCTTTCTAAGCGTCATTAGTCGGGAGACAGGGAAGATCCATGAGTACGACGAGTTCATCCGCCACTTCTATGCCTGCTATCACCCGTATTTCAACGGCAATATTCCCGTTATTCATCCGCAACCCGCCGGCATCGCGGTAACCGATAGTGGAGGGCGACTCGTTGGACGCCATGCCATAACAATCATCCGGGTTAACCTTGATAGCCACGGCGAGATGCGCACCTACTTTTTCAATCCCAATAACGACAGCGGCCAGGATTGGGGCCAGGGCATTAGCTGCTCAACCGAAAAGAATGGTGAGCGCCATGGCGAAGCGTCGCTGCCATTCGCAGAGTTTGCTTCGCGTTTGTGTGTATTTCATTACGACCCGAGAGAACTGGGGGACAGGTCGGTGGTTCCGGAAACAGACGTTGCGCGCGCCACAGAGCTCGGCCGCACCAGTTGGGCTGCAAGTTATGAGTAAGACGCCGGACACATAGCTCTTTACCCCATGCCAGCAGGTTTACCTTCAAAAACTCCTGAGGCATGGGGCAGGCTCCTGGAGATCAGAGCGGATGACTGGCCCGGTTATTCAGAGTACACCTTGGATAACATTTTCGATACTGACTCCTTCTGAGGGAGCGGCCCCGTACCGCCTATCCAGGACATTTTGTCTGACTTGCATACCCAATTCGATGGAGAATCCTATGAAAAGATTACATACATTCGCATTTTATGTGTTGGTTACACCGACCATAGCGTTAGGTTCAGGCGTAGTACTTGCTGCCCAGCCAACGACTGGCTCGGAGGTTTCCCAGGGACAGCAGGGTTACAAGCAGGATCAGGACGCGACCAAGTCAACGACCGCGAATCTTCAAGCTGACAAGAAAATGAACGACCAGGCCGGCATGCAGAGCCGGAGTTATATGGACGCTGCCCCGGCTAATGGTATGCACGCGAGCAAGCTGATTGGTGCTGAGGTTAAAACCACCGGTGAGGAAAACGTGGGGTCGGTTAGTGACCTGATTATTGACAAGAACGGTCAAGTCGTTGCTATCGTAGTTGGCGTCGGCGGATTTCTGGGCATGGGTGAGAAAAACGTGGCGATTAGCTGGGATAAAGTGATGAAATCCGGCACTGCTGATAAGCAGGAACTGCGGATTGACGAGAGCCGTGACGCTCTGCTCTCTGCACCGGAGTATAAAAAGCAGAAGTGAAACCTGGCCCCTCATTTAGGGGGCGGATGAGTAAACAGCAGGGGCGAAAGCCTCTGCTGTCTGCTTCATCCTCAATATAGGAGTTGGATATCCGGAAACCGGACAGTGGTAAAGCAGATTGTTGGCTTCATAAGAAAAAACGGCCGTCGCTGGGGGCGAGGCCGTTGAGAAAAGGCTCTTGGAGGGTCCATAGCCATTCTGCTATTAGGGGCCTTTAAAGGCACCCAACTCAACCAATGCCAACAAAGGAAAGAATCACCAAAACGATAACCACGGCACCGACGATATAGATGATATTGTTCACGCGCACCTCCTTGGCTTCCAAATCCCGAATCCTGGTTGCGCCCTCGTCCTTGCGGCGCATGATGTAACGTCCTGTTTAGGCTGTTCCTTCGCCTCATCCAGGCACAGAATAGGTTATTAGTGTTATCTGGTCTGTTCGCTATCACACAGAGTAAAAAAAGAGAAAATAGGGCCGGCTTGCTGCGTGCGCAGATCGAACGCCGCGCGCATTCATTGACCGGATTGTTTGCCTTTACCCGGCTGGGATGGTCGTTTTCCGAACAACATTTCCTTACCAATCTACGATCGACACGTCTTGGGGTTGTCAGTAACCTTACCTGGCGACTCGAGTCTTGATATCGCGGGAATGCCCCATCTGGTTTGGGCATAAGCGAAGGCTTTGTCGGTGCGGTGGTGCACCTACTCGTTGTCCGGTACCTGAGTCCCCACGCACCTTCAAAAAAGCGCTCTGACTGGGTCGATTCCGGTGTTTTCAGTTATCTCTGTTCGGAGACTGCAGTGCGAACAGTCACGGCTGCACGCCTTTTCAAGCAAACGTTGATAATGGCCGTTCTCCTGCCACTGGCGCTTCCATCGTCTGCCGATAACGGAGAAGGCGGTTATCGGCTACTTGAACTGGACGGCTACAAGGTCAAGTGGGGCGAGCAGACATTAGGGGTAGGGGCAAGCATCAGCTACGCCTTTGCCGACGAGACGCTGCGGTTCGATGATGCGCGCAACTGTCGTGATCTGGCGCCGATGAAGGCGCTTTCCGGGCAGGATATCCCCTTCGAGAGGCTGGTGCGGGAGACGGAAGAGGCGTTTCGGGTTTGGGAACGCGCTGCTGATCTCTCATTCCACCGGGTTGCCGATATCCGGGATGCGGATATCATTCTCGGTGCACAAGGTCAGCCGCGCATGCAGGCTTTCGCCAATGTGTCCTACGGGCCCGATGAGAAAGAGGGCGTGCGCGCCATCGGCCAGTCCCTCGTGTGCCTGAACCCCGACCACAAGTGGAAGGTCGGGTTTGACGGCGACAACGATGTCTACGATATCCGCTATACGCTGATTCATGAAATCGGTCACGCCATTGGCCTGGATCACCCAGGACCATCCGGGCAAGTGATGGGGTTTCGATATACCGAAGCGTTCGCCGAGCTGCAGCCCGGCGATCTGCGCGGCGTCCAGCGGCTCTATGGGCGTGGCGCCAATGATGGCCAACTGGCCAACGGCCCCGACCCCCATCTCTTTAAGCCAGCGCTTTAACACAAGTTGTAACCCAGACCTACCTATAAGCCCAGGCTCCATTGTCCTGAAACGCATCGGAAGCATCACTGGTGTCGCTGAACCGGTTCTTACGTTTGCTCAATCCCAGCAGCCTGTCGGACTTAAGGCTGATCTACTGTGCCGGTGGGAAAGCGGCTCAAATTTTCCGGATTTTTCGTTACATAGAACCACTATGCGCCTCAAATTCCAAAAAATTTGCGCTCGCTTTCCCACCTTGCTCGTGACGATCACTTAAGTCCGACAGGCTGCTGGAAAACCCCATCGGGGATGTTTGGGGGTTTCCGAGCGGGCCGGCGGGTAGCATCAAATCCTGGCCATTCCTCCGAGACCGCAGTTAAGTTTCAATTAAGGTTTGTCTGCCAAACTGTCGGCGTCTGGTAAGGGCCTGCGGGTTTTCCGCAGTCCCGCCCCGATGGTCGCGGACAACCTGTTTTTTTATCTGAGGTAGCATGAAACGTTTCTGGCAGAATCTGACTGTCATGAATAAATCGACACTGATTGTTCTGGTGTCCATATTCCTGATGGCGTTCGATAACCGTGCGTTCTTTTCGAACATAACTGAGGTCTATCCGCTTAACCTGGATAATGCCGCGTTTCTGGTCTCCCTGGCGGTAGTCTTCGGTGCTGCCCTGATCGTGATTCTTTCTCTGGTGTGTTATCGCTATTCCACCAAGCCGGTATTGATCACGATCCTGATGCTCTCCTCCTTTGCCGCCTATTTCATGGACAGCTATAACACGGTGATCGATACCGACATGCTGCGTAACGTGGCGCAGACTAATGTGTCTGAAGCGTCGGATCTGATGTCAGGCACCCTGGCGGTGTACGTGATTTTGCTGGGTATTCTGCCGTCATTGTTTGTGTACCGCGTCCAACTCACTACCGGAACGGTTCGGCGGGATATTCTGTCAACCGTCAAACTGGCGTCAATCTCTCTGGGTGTTGGCGTGCTGACCGTCGTGATCTTCAGTAATTTCTATGCCTCTTTTATCCGGGAACATAAGATACTGAGGTATTATGCCAATCCGTCTTTTTACCTTGTCTCGACCTTCAAGTTTGCCGGTAGCGCCATTGAAAGCAGCAGCCTGCCGTTTAAAATGATTGCCCAGGATGCTAAGGCCGCACCGGCGGAGCGCTCGCGTGAGCTGATTATTATGGTGGTTGGCGAGACCGCAAGAGCGGATCGGTTTTCACTGAATGGCTATGAGCGTGAGACCAACCCGGAACTGGCGAAGGACAATGTTATCAGCTTTTCGGACTTCTGGTCCTGCGGAACGTCGACGGCTGTGTCTGTACCCTGCATGTTTTCCGTGTATGGCCAGTCGGACTACGATCAGAAAAAAGCCGAATCTACCGAAAACGTACTGGATATTCTGGCTCGCACCGGCGTTAACGTACTGTGGCTCGACAATAATTCCGACTCCAAGGGCGTGGCCGATCGGATAACGTACCATGATTTCAAAACATCGGAGAACAATCCGGAGTGTAATGATGAAGAGTGCCGGGACACCGGAATGCTGACGGACCTGCAGGAGTACATTGATGCCCATCCGAAAGGGGATATCCTGATCGTGCTGCACCAGATGGGCAATCACGGGCCAGCTTATTACAAGCGTTACCCAAAGGCGTTCGAAAAGTATACGCCGGTCTGCCAAACCAACCAGCTAGAGGACTGCAGCAAGGAATCCATCAACAATGCCTACGACAACGCGATTCTGTATACCGATTTTTTTCTGTCAAAAGTGATTGATGTGCTCAGGCGTAATACGGCCGAGTTTGAAACCGGGCTGTTCTACCTGAGTGACCACGGTGAATCATTGGGTGAATTTGACATGTACCTGCACGGCCTGCCGCTGTTTATTGCGCCCGAGGCCCAGCGTCATGTTCCGGTGGTCATGTGGTTCTCCGACAACTTTTCCGGCGTGAACGAGAAAGCCCTGCAAGCCAGCAAGGACCGGACCATGAATCAGGATTGGGTATTCCACACGCTGCTGGGGCTGTTTGATGTGCGTACCGATGTTTACAAGCCGAACCTCGATATCCTCAATATCTCCGGGCCTGTAAAACAGGGTTAGTAGCAGGGAGTGGTTTATTTACCTCCGCCAACATGCAGCAGCGCAATCGTGGGCCGAACCAGAAGCCGCATAACCCAACTGCCGACGTAAAGCGCCGGCAGCAGTATCACCAACCAACCCAGAAACTGCACCAGCTTAACGGGATAGCCCAGCACGTCAGCCACCTCGGCGAAAAAGTCATTAATGATACTGGGGTGGGAGACCACAAGGTACCCAACGGCTATTGCCGCTGGCCATTTCGCGTATCGGGCGCTGTTCAGCAACATCCGGCCGCTGTTGGCCACTCGGGTGGCGAGGGCTGCTGAGCGGGTGCTTCTGGCGGCACCTTTAGTGGAAACCGCCACAGTGCGTCCCACGCGCAGTACCTTCAATGCGCTGGCGAACACGAGCACATCCACCGACGCCCAGCCAATGTCCGCTGCGGACACGTCTTCACCCGTGCGGTGCCGGATCTCAAGGTTGCGGATTCCGCTGGCGAAAAACTGGTTTATGTTCTCCAGTACCCGTTCAGTCCTTACCCAGGTGATCTCTCCCTGCGCACTGACAACAAACTGGCCCAGGAAATCGTGGCCTTCCTCCTGGATGAAGCGGACGGCGTACCAGCCACGCTCCGCCGGACTCAGGTTGTCGGTTTCAGCGGTGCCTTGTTCTTCAGCAGACTGTGATTTGTCGCTTCCCGTGAAGTAGCCCTTGGCCTTCTGGTACTTGTTGGCCAGGGTGTTCATCAGCTCGATCGAGCCGATGGGCCTGCCCAGGAAATAGTGGATGGGAGGGAGGATGTTTTCGCCATAGCGCCGAAGGATTTCACGGAATTCATCCTCTGGGCCATACAGGGGAAAGATCTCCCGGGTCATTTCCGGGTACCGGAGGTACGCGGCGCGGGCCTTGAGCAGGAGCAATTCGTCGTCCGCCATGTCCAGCAAAGCCGCCTGCACTTCCAGCGGTTCGTTTTCGATCCGGGGGAACTCGCGGAGGGTATCCTCCGCCTGAATTCTGATCAGCCTTTCCTCGATGGGCATGGGGCTGGAGCTGACGGCCGAGATGAGCGCGATCAGCAATGCCACACCGAGAATCAGCAAGAGTTTCTTCACAATGCTACCACCTGAGGGTCGGGCGCCGGTGTTGATATGAGATTCAGCCGTGCTTTCGTTTGTACAGCCGAAGGATACCCCTCACAGTAACGTCCAACTGACTGCCTGTGGAGTAATCACCCGGCACCACATAGTTTGCTCTCTCTTCAGAGATGAGCTTCCCGATCTTTTCCTGTGTGCTCCGCTCGCCCCATTTCTCACCGTCGAACACCGCGAGACTGCATCCGCCTTGCGTCTTCACCATTTTCATGGCCGGAATATCCGTGTCGCCGTCACCAAAATAAATAACGTGATCAAAGGGGAAGGGGCGTTCCCCGGGTTCGATGTATTCATTGATGGTGACGTTATCCCAGCTGTTCTCAATGCCCTTGTTGATGCGGAACAGGTACTGGGTCTTGGTGGTATAGTCGATGGCAACGGCGGGCCACTTCGCGTGCCCGGTGTTTTCATCGTAGTGGTAGCGGCAGCCGAAGATTTTCTTGAAATGCTTCGCCACCGGCGTTCCGCGAATCATCTCCTCCAGCCCGCTTGAGACGATGTAATGGCTCAGGGCAATGCCCTGGTCGCTGGCAAAGCGATTGATGGCATCAAACCAGTCCACCACACCGGGGAACAGGGGAATGGACTGGCCGTGCATCCGGAGTCTTTCAGGGGTCAACTCATCGTGCTTGCCCACATCGCGGGCGCGCTTGGCCAGCTCGCCGAGGTAGGTGAGGATCTCATCGCCATCCCGCTCGCGGTTCTTTCGGTTCACTTCGGGCCAGAAATCGGACTGTTCGCTCAAACCCAAAGCCGGCATCAGACCATGCTCGGCGCAGTTTCCGCGGGCGAGGGTGCCGTCGAAGTCATAGACGAGAGCGCATTGCATAGCGTTTTGCCTTCTTTGCAGTGGACATTACCAATGTTGTTTTGCCGCGGGTTCCCTGGCGGGACAACAGTCCCGTGAATCGGATTCGTAACCCAAGGCGCCAGTGTATCGGGAACCCGACCCCGGTATTCAACCGACTTGTCTGGGTGCGTCTTTCGTAGCTTTGACCGTCATCATTCCCCACAGCCAGTTGATTTTGTAGCGATCAATAGTCTTGACCGTGTACCCGGCTTCCTTCATTAGCTGAACACACTCCCGCTCGTGATAGGTCTTGACGTAGGTGCGACTGAACAGACGCAGGTACAGATTGCAAACCCGGCAAGCCCAGTAGTCGTCGCACCAGTCCGTGATGATCAGCTGACCGCCTGGACGCAACACCCGCTTCATTTCGAGCAACGCGGCGACGGGCTTACGAATATAGTGAAACATGTTGCATGAAACGATGACATCGAACTGTTGCTCCGCGAATGGCAGGTGCTCAGCCCACCCCTCACGGAGCTCGATGGATGGCGAAAGCCTGCGGCGTGCGATTGCCAGCATCTCCGGTACGGGATCAACGCCGGACAGCTGCGCGGCCGGATGTGTTGTCGACAAATGGTGAAGCAAAGCGCCAGTGCCACAGCCAACATCGAGCAACCGGTCTGTCGGCAGCAAGCTTAGCCGTTTCATGGTCTCCCGTGTCGTGGCCTCGATGTAGAATGACCACCTCGTGTCGTATTCCACCGCGAGCCGGGCGTACTCCTTCACGATGGGCGCTTGCTCTTCGTGCTGTCTGTTTGCGCCCATGGCGTACCTCGTGTTGCAGCCTGACGCCCAAAAAAAGCCAGAAAACCTATCTGTTAACAGTGACTTGCTGGCCAGGGGTTGTGTGCTCAACATCAACGCCGACGCAGCGAGTCAGGTTGAGCGTCGTGTTAACAGGGTTTGACCGCACTATAGAGCGCCATTGTTCCGTAGATGGTGCTGAAGGTTTGTCGCTGCGTTACGTCAACAAACCCGGCTTGCTCGAAGAGTGTGACGAGTTTTCCCGACACGTTATCCTGGGTGTTTTTAAAACCATCGAGAAGCTGAACGAACAGAAACAACCCTCGCATCAAAATGTTGCTGGCACGTCCCCAATCGGCGACGTGCAGCTCTGCTCCCGGTTTGAGAACCCGGAACAGCTCCTGCACTGTGCGTTGTTTGTTTTCCCATGACAGGTGGTGAAAAAATAAGCTTGAAACAACCCGATCAAAATGTGCCGCCGGATATGGCAGGCTGTAGGACAGTGCGCGTTCGAACTGCACCGAGACCTTTGCTTTTTGTGCCTTGCGGGTCGCAAGAGACAAGATGGCCGGATCGCCGTCAACTCCGGTAACGTGGACTTGTGGCTGGTATTGTTTTATCCAGATTGCCAGGGTGCCTGTTCCAGACGCCAGATCAAGTACTTGCTGCCCCGGCTCGAAGCCAGCTTGTTTGATGAGGGCGTGTTTGAAACTACGCTCCCGTGTTGTGGTTCCAACGACAGCGTCGTAGTAGGGAGTAAGCCAGTGGTAGCCCAGTGCTGGCACGTATTTTGGTTCCGTCGGGTTCTGCATCACTGCTCCTTATTTTTTCCCAGCTGGCGCCTGCATCATGCGCGCCCCTGGAAGGGAGACGAAGGCGCAATGTAAAGGGCGTCGCCGTGCCTGCACTTGATACTAATCCGAAACAACGTACGCGAATGTCACTCTATTAATATAGATCAGATCAGGATGCCCGAAAAATGATTTCAATAATGCGGGCAACCTCTGTCTCGCCCCACTTGATCTAAAGAGTAACAACCGTGAATGGGTGTGCTGGATTGAAGCAGGAAAGCAAAAACCTCCGGTGTTCACACAACAAGCACTCAGTAATTCAAGCTGATGGTCAGATCCAGGTTTCGCCCATCGTACGGAAAGCTGGCGGCATCGAACGAAGGTGCACCCATAAAGGCTTTTGCGTCGTTTGAAAAACCGTAGCCTTCCGTGGGGATCCCCAGCCAGTTGGTGCCAAGTTTGCCGTCCAAATCTTCATCATGAATGACGGCAAGCGCATACGTTCCCGGCGGGATGTCTTCAAAGTCGCAACGCGCCTGCGTATCCCGAACTTTTATTATCATGATATTGCTTGCGGAGCGCAGAAACTCAGTAGGAAAACCCTCTGGTGATTCGAAAAGCGCGCAAGCTACCGCTCCAGCGCTGTTTCTGATGTCCAGAATCTTCACGTGAATTCCGGGGCATGGTGATTGGGCCAGGGTGAGGGTGGCAAGACTCGCAAACACCAGCCCTGCACACCATGCTATGCACCGAACTCCGCCGGAGACCTGCAATTTCAGATCCTTGACCATGGAGGCCACTGCGGACTTCTGAATGATTGACTCATTCATGATTTCCTCACAGCTACGATCTGCTTAGTCTGGTTGAATCTGCCATTGGACGTAACTGTCCATAATTCGCCAACTTCTCAATACTATGCGCCAGACAGTATAGCTGCCCCTGGCCCATCCTTGGGCGGTTCGTCTTTAGGAAATGGTCCACTTTCTTCAAGGATTCGTCCAGGGAGAGGGCGGTCTTTGCCCGGCGGATATCCCGGTCCAGCTCAGCTTCGGTTTCGGCTTCATCCCGTTCGTGATGTTCACGCCGATTGTGGCGAATCAGTTGTATCAGCTTGTCCCGCTTTTCGCCCAGCTCCTTGAAGGTACCGAACCATTCCTTGGCGGCATTGGAAGACATCTTTAAGCCGTCGAGGCACTGCGCACTCTTGATTACGATGTTATCCTCATGGATATATTCATGCCGGAGATGGGCGGCCTGGAAGCTACGCGAATTATTCGTAATGCCGGCAAAATGAACGGCAAGCCCATTATTGCCCTGACGGCCAATACCATCCCTGGAGATCAGGAAACGTTTCTCAAGGCCGGAATGGACGACTATCTGGCCAAGCCGGCAACCAAGGACGAGTTGCTACTCATGTTGAGTCACGAGTCTGTGCTCTGAGCGCCGGTTATTATGTGGATATCCCGCTGCGGGAACGGAATCTGAATGCCCGCCTCGCGCAAGGTCCGGGTGATGGCGGCATGCAGCTCGTGAGAGACTGGCATGATGTCGAGCATGGATTTCACGAACACCCTCATTTCAAAGTTGATGCTGCTGTCCGCCAGTGCCACGCAGAACACCGCCGGAGGCGGATCCTTGACCACCCGGCTGTTGGCCGTGGCGACATCGTTGAGCAGACTCTGGACCGTGTCGATATCCGAACCGTAGGCCACGCCCACCTGCACGATGACACGGGTAATGGAATCCGAGAGTGTCCAGTTGGTGAGATCCTGAGTCACAAAGGTCTTGTTGGGAACAATCTGTTCTTTCCGGTCCCAGTCGATCAGCGTGGTTGCCCGGATACGGATTCGCGCAACGGTGCCGGTTTTTCCACCCACGGTCACGGTATCACCCACACGAATGGGCCGCTCGAACAGGATAATGATGCCGGAGACAAAATTGGCAACGATTTCCTGCAACCCGAAACCGAGCCCCACGCCCAGCGCAGCGACCAGCCACTGAAGCTTGGACCACTGGGCGCCAAGGGCACCGAAAGTCACCACAACACCAACGATGATGATCACGTAGGTGACCAGTGTGGTGATGGCATAGCCAGTGCCCGGCGCGAGCTTCATTCGGCTGAGCACCGCCACTTCCAGGGTGCCGGGAAGGTTACGGGCCGCCAGAACCGTTGCCAAACCGAACAATAACGATAGCAGCAGATCTTCCAGTGTTACCGCCAGGGCCTGGCCCCCTTCGGTCAGGGGCGCAACGGTCCAGAGGGTGATTTCATTCAAGAACCGGAAGGCGGGAAAGACATTGGCCCAAAGCAGCCAGAGGCCGACGGCGATCAGCGCCCCAGCAAGTATCCGCAACAACGCCTTGCTCTGGCTGCTGATGGCCTGCAAGTCCATCTCCGGCATGTCCAGCGTCGTCGGCAGCCCCTCTCCGGATGCATCGGCGGCTTCTCTTGCCGCCGCCAGTTCCTGCTGGGCGGCGCGTTTCTCTCTCAGCCGCTCAAGCGCCATTCGCCGTTCCCGCACCGACAGTGCTCTCAGGGCCAGGTAGTAAAGCAGGGCGACGATGGCCACCCAGCAGGCAGTTATAAACAGGGTGCCCTCAAGCTGGACCGCTGTGTAATGGTAGCCATAGAGCGAGAACCCCATGAGAACGAGTGGTGTGGCGACAACAGCCAGATAGATCAGCCATGACATCAGGCGCACCCTGCCGTCCACATCTCGCGCCAGACCGGGTTTCAGAACCCGGTGGGCGAACAGCGACAGCGCGATGGACGCCAGTGCGAAGATGACACGGCCAAGACTGTCCCGAAACGACTCTCCGATGGCGGCCTCGGTCAAGGGGGTCAGTATTGCCGCTGGCACCATAACAACCATGAGCCTGGGCATACCGCGGCGGATGGCCTTGAGGGTGTCGGCATGCCACTTGAAGTGACGCTCGCCAAGTCCGCCGGAACGGGCAACCTGGTAAACCATGCTGAGCAGAAAAAACAGAAACGCGGCGTTCCCGAGCCCCGTGGACAGGGCCGCGCCAAATTCTCCCCCCTGCGAGACCAGTAATGCCAGAAACACCAGCGCAACTGTGCCCATCAGAGCCAGGATGATGGAGTAACCCAGGCCCGCAAAGGTATGGCGGAAGCGATCCCGGGCGACGTTGCCAATATTCTCCCCTGCCGCTGCCAGCGCGTGCCGGGCCCTGGCCCTGGTGGCCACAAACCCTGCCAAAAGTAATGTCAGTACCACCAACGGAACCGGATGGGTCCGCAATGCCTTCGGCGTTGATTGCAATAGCTCGTACCACTGGGTGGGGCTCAGCAACCACCCGGTGGCGGCGGCCAGCTCTGGGAAAGACTGAACGCGTATGGGCTCGGTGCTGGGCAGCCAGAACAGTCGCTGCCGCAACAGGGATTGATAGGCGATAATGAGTTCCTGGGTGGCATTGACCGACACAAAATAGTTATTCAGTGCTTCAAGATGGGCCGTTACGGCTGTACCGAGTTTCGCCAGAAGGTCCGCCCTGCGCTGAGCCAGGCGATTATTGGCTGTGGCCGGTGGCCGCAGGAGGGCATCGAATTCCTCCAGACGGAACTGCTCCATGCGTGCCGCTTCCAATTGGCTTTTGATGGTCGCCGTCAGATTGTCGGCCAGGTGCTGCCGTTCCAGCCGGTCCAACCGGCGGCGAAGCAGATTGGCGTACTCTTGGGTCAGATCCAGGCCGGCGGTTTCAAGCCGCCGTTGCAGCCCCTGGTACTCAGCATCCAGTCGCTCCCGCCAGGTTTCGGCAAAGGCAAGTCGTTCCCGTGTATTCTCCAGTGCCTGTTGCCGCTGTGTCAGCGCTTCCTCCAACGAACGAATCTCTGCCTGGATACCCGACCGGGACTCTGACAACGCATCAATCGCCACCGGTGCGGGCGTTTCCGGAGCCTCCGGAACCTCGATAGGGGAAAGCTCAGGCATCACGGGCTCAGCGCTGTCTGCCCCCTGTGCAAAACCTGACAGACTCAACGCTAAAATCAGGTACGCGGAAACAGCGCAATAACGCCCCGCAGTGCCATGCTGAGTTCGTTTCTTGGCCATCAGCTTTCTCGCTCACTAATCAAGGCTGACTTCCTACCCGGCTTCTGGCGGCGTAAACAGCCTGTACAGGCAGGGTATGATAATCAACGACAACACGGTGGACGCCAGCAACCCGAATATGACCGCAAAACACAATGGGCGCCACATTTCGTTACCGATCGCCAAGAGAAGGCTCGCCAGCAGAATCAGTGCCTGACGGAAGGAGCCAAACAGCAATACCAGCACACCGAAAATCTGAATGATCGCCACCACGAGTGCGGTCCCAGCGGAGTCAAACGTTTCCGCGGCTTCTTCGGTTTCGCCGCCTACCGAGTAGCTGTATCCATCCGGCCAGTCTGCCTGAAATTTGTCCGGCTCAGGCCGGAGCCCGTTGATAATCTCTGTGACCGGACGGTCTTCGTTCTTGGCCAGGACGGGAAAAATAGATCTGTCCCGGTTTTTCCCTCACCTTGGCCGATATAGCTCCGAGGTGTCAGCAAATATCCGATAGTCGCAGACCAGACATTCTTTGAATTTCAGAATGTTTGCAAAGGGTATGGTGAGGGTAGAGCCATCCTTACGGGTATAGGTGACGGTACCTTGGCAGATGGAGCCGTCCTCCACCTCCCAGGATTCCGAAAGGCTGTGAGACACGGCTTCGATGGAGGCGAAGAAGCCGGCAACAAAATCACGCACCGCCTCCTTGCCACAAACGGCAGGCTGATTGCCGAACGAGAAGGTGCAATCTTCAGTTAGAAAACCGGCGAAGGCGGTGGCATCCTGGTTATCAATGGCCTGGAACAATTGGGAAAGCATAGTTTCAACGGACTCTTTGAAAAGTGGTGCATGAATGCCTGGAACCAGATAGTTCTGTTTGCCGGAGTTTGTAGAGCCTGAAGTGATTCGCCCCACAAACAACGACAAAGACCATCTTGAAAGATCCCTGGTCCCCAGCCCGGATTTCTCATAAAGGGATAAAAGAAAACGGCGGAAAGTACTATAATTTCAAGGTGCTACACACGGAACCAACACCAACCGCCGCTATCCAAAATGATACCTGGAAAACTGACCTTCTCGCCACTGTCCCGCCGCCAGATTGAAGCCGGTTCTTCCGGCGGCCATATCACCTCCGATGCCGGATTGCTTCCGCTTCGCGAAGTCGATAAACAACACCGCCTGACACAACCCTGAATCCGTCACTTCGCACGGCTTGAATTGCCTGCAAAGCCCACAATAGCAAGGCTCCGGGAGGTATAATGGCACCTAACTCATCAAGTGCAAGGCGGAATCCGCTGGCAAGGGCTATGGCACCCAGGGCAACAAGATCGGCAACGCCCATCCGAAGTGGGCGTTCATGGAGGCTGAGGTGTTGTACCTGTGTGGCCCCACAACCTGGGCACGTTGCCGATACCCCGAAAGAAGCCAAAACTGGCTTCCAGTATGGAAGACCATCTTTCTGGCCTTGGCCATCACCGGTAACAAAACCGCAGCGAAGCGGAGGGTACGGCATCCGGTGCATGGCTTGGTGTACGCCCAGCATGGGCATGAACTAATGGGGTGAAAGTCCCCTGTGGGAAGATCACCGCTCAGTCGGTGAAGCCATCATTGGGGTAAGCGGAGCTAATCGGCCATTTTACTTTAAACATTTCCGGGAAACGCCCTGTGCGGTCCCGCATGCAGGGTGTTGTGGGGGCTGAGGGTTAGATACCCTCGGCTACCCGATTAAATCCTTTTATGTACGTTATTCTGCACAGGAACAACATTCTGTACAGGAGCAACCTCATGGATGCCATTAGCTACACAGCCGCTAGAACCAATCTAGCAAAAACCATGGAGCAGGTCTGTGAAGACCATTCTCCTGTGATCATCACCCGGAGCAAGTCGCAATCCGTGGTCATGATCTCTCTTGAGGACTATGAGGCGTTGCAAGAGACCGCATACCTCCTGCGCACACCAAAGAACGCCCGTCGTTTGCTGGAATCGGTTGCCGAACTTGAGCAAGGCGGTGGTCAGGAAAAGGAACTTCTTGAATGAAACTCATCTTCTCCGAGAACGCCTGGGAAGACTATCTGTATTGGCAGAAAACTGACAAAAAGATCCTTAACCGAATCAACAAGCTGATCAAAGAAACCAAGCGCGGACCATTTGAAGGTGTCGGTAAACCAGAACCGCTCAAGCATAGCCTCGCTGATTACTGGTCCCGCCGAATTAACGAAGAACACCGCATCGTTTACAAGGTCACGGATGATGCTTTGTTCATTGCCCAGCTGCGGTACCACTACTGATTTAACATTTGTATCATGGTCTCGGTGACCGTTTTTCCGCGACCACTATTTCAACACGAAATTACGTTCAACTTAGCCGAAAAGCGCGTAAGTTCAAAGTCTTGTGGCCGAATTTTGTCTCAAAGTGGCCGACAAAAACGGTCGTTACGATCATTTTTTGCCGCAATGCTATGAGTCGTTCCGGTCGTTGGTAAAAACAATCACTCCAAACAAAAAGGCCCGAAGCTTTCACTCCAGGCCTTCTCGCCACTTATAGGTCAATCACCTCAACCGCACTTACTGTCGCCACAAGACAGGCAGGTCGCACACCCGTCCATCACGATCACCGCCTTGGTGCTGCATTTGCCGCACATGGTGGCATTGGGCGGGTAGTCGCTGGCTCTTTCGTCGTTCGTGGCCGTGCTGTGGCTGGCTTCGAACTCGGCGCGTTTTTCGGCGAGGATGCGCTTGGTGGTTTCGCTCATTTCCTCGCTTTCCAGCAGGCCGATGGCCTTCAGGTGCTTTTCGATCACAGCGCCGATTTCAGCCACCAGGGAGGGCATGAACACGCCGCCTTTCTTGAAGTAGCCGCCGTTGGGGTCGTACACGCTGCGTAGCTCTTCCACCAGGAAGGTCACGTCGCCACCCTTGCGGAATACCGCAGAGATTACGCGGGTGAGGGCGATAACCCACTGGAAGTGTTCCATCGACTTGGAGTTGATGAACACTTCGTACGGCTGCCGGCTTTCGTGGTCGGTGCCTTCGTTGAGCAGGATGTCGTTGATGGTGATGTACATCGCATGCTCGGCGATCGGCGGCTTGATCTTATAAGTGGTGCCCAGGAGGAAGTCCGGCCGCTCGATGTATTCGTTCATCTGAACGGGTTTGGCTTCCGCCTGCACCGGTGCCGGGTGTTCGATGGTGGCTTCTGGGTCGGCTTTCTTTACGCGGTAGCCGACGATTTTGTTGCTGATTTTAACGGTCATGTTCGTTGTCCTGTGTCGGTTCCCGGGTCAGTATTTGCCGTAGGTGCCTTCTTTAAGCGCGTCAAACAGGTTGGCGGCGTTGTGGATTTCGCCGTCGTACTCTACCTGTTCGTTGCCCTTGAGGGTCACCTTGCTACCGTCGTCCAGGGTGAACTCGTACATCGTGTTCTCCAGGTCCTTTTCCTTAACCAGTACGCCCTGGAAGGCTTCCGGGTTAAAGCGGAAGGTGGTGCAACCCTTCAGGCCCTTGTCGTAGGCGTAGAGGTAGATGCCCTTGAAGTCCTGATAGTCGAAGTCTGTCGGAACGTTGGCGGTTTTGGAAATCGAGGAATCCACCCACTTCTGGGCAGCGGCCTGAATGTCTACGTGCTGCGCCGGCGTTACGTCGTCAGAGGTGGTGAAGTAGGGCGGCAGCTTTTTGTCGTCCTCTTCGGAGAATGGCATGGCGCCCGGGTTCACCAGGTGGCGGTAGGCCAGCAGCTCGAAGGAGAATACGTCGACTTTTTCCTTGGTCTTGCGCCCTTCGCGGATGATGTTGCGCGCGTAGTGGTGCGAGAAGCTCGGCTCGATGCCGTTACTGGCGTTGTTGGCCAGTGACAGGCTGATGGTGCCGGTGGGCGCGATGGAGGTGTGGTGGGTGAAGCGGCCACCTTTTTCGGCCAGTTCTTCCACCAGCTTCGGCTCTACGTTGGCAATCTGCTGCATGTAGCGGCTGTATTTGGCGTGCAGGATGCGGCCTTTGATTTTGTCGCCCAGTTTGTAGCCGTCTTCAGACAGCTGCGGGCACTTGCCCAGCATCTTCGGCGTTACTTCAAACTCATCGTCCATGATCGGCGCCACGCCTTTCTCTTCGGCCAGGGTGAGGGACTGGCGCCAGCCTTCCACGGCCATTTCACGCACAACTTCTTCAGTGAACTGTACGGATTCTTCAGAACCGTAGGGCATGCGCAGCATGGCCAGGGTGGAACCCAGGCCCAGGATGCCCATGCCGTGGCGGCGCTTGTAGGTAATCTCGTGGCGCTGCTCGGCCAGCGGCAGACCGTTGATCTCTACCACGTTATCGAGCATGCGGGTGAAGATGCCCACGACCTTGCGGTATTTCTCGTAGTTGAAGCTGGCCTTGTCGGTGAACGGGTAGTCCACAAACTTGGTCAGGTTCACGGAGCCCAGCAGGCAGCTGCCGTACGGGGGCAGGGGTTGTTCGCCACAGGGGTTGGTGGCGCGGATGTCTTCACAGAACCAGTTGTTGTTCATCTGGTTGACCTTGTCGATCAGGATGAAACCCGGCTCGGCGTAGTCGTAGGTGCTGGTCATGATGGTGTCCCAGATGAACTGGGCTTTCAGGGTGCGGTAGATGCGGCAGGCAACCTTGCCCTCATCGTTAATTACATAGCCTTTCTGCACCGGGAAATCACGGTAGACAAACCGGCTTTCATCGCTCAGGTCCAGTTGCTCGTCTTCCACTTCTTTTTCGGTAACGGGGAAGGAGAGGTGCCAGTCGTCGCCGTTGCGCACGGCTTCGATGAAGTCTTCGGTGATCAGCAGGGAGAGGTTGAACTGGCGCAGGCGGCCGTCTTCACGCTTGGCCTGGATGAAGTCGATGACATCCGGGTGGTGTACATCAAACGTGGCCATCTGGGCGCCGCGGCGGCCACCGGCAGACGACACGGTGAAGCACATGCGGTCGAAGATATCCATAAACGACAGCGGGCCGGAGGTGGTGGCACCGGCGCCGGCCACGTAGGCGCCTTTCGGGCGCAGGGTGGAGAACTCATAACCGATACCACAACCTGCCTTGAGGGTAAGGCCAGCTTCGTGGTTCTTTTCCAGGATGTCGTTCATGGAGTCCTGAACCGTGCCGGAAACGGTGCAGTTAATGGTGGAGGTGGCCGGCTTGTGCGCTTCGGCACCGGCGTTGGAGGTAATCCGGCCGGCCGGAATAGCGCCGTTCTGCAGGGCCCAGATGAAGTTCTTCATGTGCTGGGTACGTACGGATTTGTTTTCCACCTCGGCAAGGGCTTTGGCAACACGTTCGTAGGTTGCGTTGATGTCCTTGTCCACGGGCTCGCCGGTCTTGGTCTTCAGCTGGTACTTGCTGTGCCAGATGTCGATCGAGGCTTCCTGCATCGGGATTGTTGTAACCACTGCCTGTGCCTTAGCGTTCATTGCCGCCCTCTGTCTTCCGGTATGTCTTCTTTTGATGGCGCCCCCTTGTGCCGGCGGCGCCATACCCCTTTGAATTCGTGCATTGGGCCTGGGCCCTGTTTTCTTTTTAACCACTATATATGGGTTTATTCTTTGATGAGTATAACAGGATATAGTGTTCTGTGAATAAGAACGCAACTATTGACAGACGCTTCCAGGCAAAGAAAATCAATCAAAACCGGCTTGAAAAGGGGAAATTTTTTCTAAAACAGCGATTTGGATGAAAAGGTTCAAAACCACTACATGTTGTGGTTAAAAAACCGGTCAGGCCCTAAGCGATTAGAAAAGTCATACAAATTGTGACACCTGCACGTACCCGGTCTGAACGTGTCGCTAAAGTACTGATGTGGTGTCGAAAACTGCAGTGGCCCACAGGATGTGACAAAGACTAAAAACAAGGAAACAAAAATGAAAGGCCTGAAACCTACCTTGCTAGCGCTCTGCGTTGCGGGTGTTCCACCTGCAGCCATGGCCGAGATCCACAGTCTGGATGATTCAGCGATGGGCATGATCACCGGCCAGGCCGGTGTGACCATTGAGCTGGAAACCAAGCTGAACATCGATCGCTTCATCTATACCGATGAAGGGTCGCTGGAGGTCAATAATATCTTCGTGGGAGGTGCCAACCGAACCGACATGTTTTCCGAGATGAATCTGAACCTCAATGGTCAAGCCAATGACCGGCTGGATAACATCCGGATCAACATTGATATTGCCCGGGACGGTGACGCCATCATCAACCTCCTGCCGATCACTTTCAACGCCGTGGATTTTCGGATGAGCACGGGCGCCTGGAATCTGACCGGAACCGGAGGCAGTACGACCATTCTTGATAACTTCAATATGGACATGCTGATTGGCTCCGGCACCATCCGGATCGATACCGCGACGGACAAACTCAACCTGCTCACGGATATCGCGATTGACGACATGGATTTCGACGTGCCGTTTCTCGCAATGGGCATCCGGGATCTTGAGCTCACCGGGGCAGATTATGATCTGTCTGCACCGCAGCCGCTGAGGGTGTTTGCGAACGTGGAGCTGGATATCTACAAGGCCGCCAACGCAGCCGGTACAGAGGTGCTGGCTGTGGATATGGAAACGTTCGAGGCAGACATGAGAATTGGTGGGGTGCTGATTGGTGGCACATCCATCGGCTCGGTCGCGCTGGACAACCTGGCGATATCCAATACCGCCATGCGTATATACGGGCACTGAGTGTTTCCAGCAAAAAACGGGGCCGAACAAGGCCCCGTTTTCCGCTTCCCTGCATGCATCAGTCTAGCCCAATAGCAGGCTGTCGTCGTCCACTTCCAGCCCGCGCTGTTTCTCGAACAGGCCGAGCAGGTCTTTCACCTCAAGGCCTTCGCGGTCTCGTCCTTCGATATCAAACACGACCTGGCCCTGGTGCAGCATCACGGTGCGACTGCCAACTTCCAGTGCCTGTTTCATGCTGTGGGTCACCATCAGGGCGGTGAGTTCCTGTTCCTCGATGATCTTTGTAGTGAGTTCCAGTACGAAAGCAGCGGTTTTCGGATCCAGAGCCGCGGTGTGTTCGTCCAGCAGCAGAATGCTGGAGGGGGTCAGGCTGGCCATCAGCAGGCTCACGGCCTGGCGCTGGCCGCCGGAGAGCAGGCCCATTTTGTCGCCAAGGCGTTTCTCCAGGCCCAGATTGAGGGACGAGAGGCTGTCCCGGAACTGTTCCATGTACTGCTTTTTCACAGCGGTGGTCAGGCCCAGGGGCTGGCCCCGTTTGATGGCGAGGGCCAGATTTTCCTCAATAGTGAGGCCTTCACAGGTGCCGGCCAGTGGGTCCTGAAATACCCGGGCAACGCGGCCAGCCCGTTTATGGGTGGGCAGTTTGGTCACGTCCAGGTTGTCCACGATGATCTGGCCAGTGTCGACCAGCACTTCGCCGGCCAGGGCATTCAGAAAGGTGGATTTGCCCGCGCCGTTGCTGCCAATCACGGTTACAAATTCGCCCTGGTTAACCGTCAGGCTCATGCCCCGGAGCGCGGGGTTTTCCAGCGGTGTGCCTTTGCCAAAGGTCAGCCGGAGATCGGTTGCACTGATCATGTTGCCTCCTCAGGCCTTGTCGCGCGTGAATTTGCTAACCACGGAATTGCGCACGCCCGGCAATACGATGGCCAGGGTCACAAGCACGGCGGTAATCAGGTTCAGATCCTGGGCCTGCAGCCCCAGCATGTCGGCGTTCAGTGCGAAGGCGATGGCCAGGCGGTAAATAATGGCACCCGCCACGCAGGCAATCAGCGCCCGAAGCACCGAGGAGGGGGTAATAACCGCTTCGCCACCAATCAGGGAGGCCAGGCCGATTACGATCACGCCCACGCCCATGGTGACGTCCGCTGCGCCCTGGCTCTGGGCGAACAGGGCGCCGGCGAGGCCCACCAGGCCGTTGGAAAGTGCCACGCCGAGGATGATCATGGCACCGGTAGCAATGCCCTGGGCTCTTGCCATGCGCGCGTTGGCGCCGGTGGCGCGCATGGCCAGACCGGTTTCTGATTTCATGAACCGCCACAGCAGCACCAGGGAAATGGCGATCACGATGATAAACAGCACCACCGGTACCTGATGGTAGGCCAGCCCCAGGTCATACCAGGGTGTGAGTACGGTTTCTTCGGTAAGCAGCGCCACGTTCGGGCGGCCCATGATGCGCAGGTTTACGGAGTAAAGCGCGATCATGGTGAGGATGGAGGCCAGCAGGTTCAGGATTTTCAGCTTTACGTTCAGGATGGCGGTTACTGCGCCGGCCGCCATGCCGGCCAATACGGCGGCGCCAGTGGCCAGCCAGGGGTTTACGCCGTCGATTATCAGGATCGCAGCCACTGCGGCGCCCAGCGGAAAGCTGCCGTCCACTGTGAGGTCGGGAAAATCCAGAACTCGGAAGGAAATGTAGACGCCAAAGGCCACGAGGCCGTATATCAGGCCGGTTTCGATGGCGCCGTAAAGGGCAATGTCACTCAGCATGGTCGGGTATCACCATTAATGAAAACGGGCGGCCCCTTGTGAGGGCCGCCCGTGGGGTTCAGGGGTTACTTGGCGCTGTCGATGACTTTTTCGGCTTCAGCAACCAGCGTATCGGACAGGGTGATGCCCATGCGCCTGGCCGCTGTCGGGTTAACGAACAGGTCCAGTTTTTCCATGGTTTCTACCGGCATGCCGCCGGGTTTTTTGCCGTCCAGTACCCGGGCGACCATCATGCCGGTTTGGCGACCGTGATCGTAGTAGTCAAACCCGAGGGCAGCGACAGCTCCGCGCTGAACGGTGGCGGTGTCAGCGGCGAAAACCGGGATGTCCGCCCGTTCGCCGACGGCAATCACGGCTTCTGCCGCGCTGATCACGGTGTTATCGGTAGTCAGGTAAATGGCATCGGCCTTGCCCACCAGGGAGCGGGCGGCGCCCAGCACCTCGGAGGTTTTGGTGGCGGCGGCTCTCTCCAGAGTCAGCCCCCGGGCTTTCAACCGCTCTTCCAGCAGGTTAACCAGAGACACGGCGTTGGCTTCGCCCGGGTTATAGACGGTGCCGATACGTCTGGCATCTGGCATCACACGCAGGAGCATATCCAGGTGTTTGTCGATGGGCAGCATGTCGCTCACGCCGCTGATGTTGGCGCCGGGGGCTTCCAGGCTGCTGACCAGCTTGGCGCCGACCGGATCGGTAACCGCCGAGAACACCACTGAGGTGTTGCGAGCCGCCGCGGCCACGGTTTGCGCCGAGGGGGTTGCGATGGCAACGATCACATCGGGTTGTTCTCCGATGAACTTGCGGGCAATCTGGGAGGCAATGGCGGCATTGCCCTGAGCGCTCTCGTGCATGATGGTGAGATTTTCACCTTCCTTATAGCCACGCTCTGCGAGTTCGTCTTTCACGCCCTGGTAGACGGCGTCCAGCGCCGGGTGCTCCACAATCTGTGTGATGGCGACAATGCGGGGTTCCTGTGCCTGAACGAGGGTTGCCATTGCCAGCAGGGTGGCACCAAACAGGGTGCGCAGGGTTCTCTTGGCCATATGCCCATCTCCGGGTAGGTTAACTGGTATGTTGCACTTCAAAAAGGAGCGGAAGTTTACCACAGGCACAGGGTTTGAGGGCTACTGAACTTGCGGTAAACCGGCTCCCGGCTTGACGTAAATAGGTGCAGTTGAAAATAATTTCGCTTGTTTCACGTTTTGACGCCGCAGGTTATGTTGAAATACCCTACGAAAGTCTAATAATAAGTCATCAATAACTCGAATAATGAACTACAAGGAAGGTCCATGGACACAACAAACAAGCTTCCCCTGGATATGGTCTGCCACTGGGAAAAATCCAAGACCAACTCGCTGTATATGACGCAGCCCATCGGGAACGGCAAAGTGGTGGAGTATACCTGGGGCCGGGCAGTGGATGAGGCAAGGCGCATGGCGTCTTACCTGAAATCCCTGAACCTCCCGGAGAAGAGCCGCATCGGTCTGATCTCCAAGAACTGCGCCCACTGGATTATGACCGACTGGGCTATCTGGATGGCCGGCCATATTTCGGTGCCGCTGTATCCCACCCTGAACGCAGATACCGTGAACTACATACTGAACCATGCGGAGTGCGACGTTCTTTTTGTCGGCAAGCTGGATGACTGGGACATGATGAAGCCGGGTGTGCCGGAATCCGTGCGCTGCATTTCTTTCCCGCTGAGCCCGCCCAACGATTTTGAAACCTGGGACGACATCGTTGCCAAGTACCCGCCCCTCGAGGAGGACGTGCACCGCGATGCGGATGAGCTGGCCACTATCGTGTATACCTCCGGAAGCACCGGCAAGCCCAAGGGCGTGATGCTCAGTTTTGGCAACATGGCCTTTGCTGCGGAAGGCGGCATGGAGGTGCTGGGTGTCGGCTCCGAGGAGCGCATGTTGTCTTACCTGCCTCTTGCTCACGTATTCGAACGGACCTTTGTGGAGCTGGCTTCTCTTTATGCCGGCTTCCAGCTCTTTTTTGCCGAGTCGTTGGAGACGTTCGTGCAGGATCTGCGGCGTGCCCAGCCAACGCTCTTCCTGTCTGTGCCGCGGCTGTGGGTAAAGTTCCAGCATGGTGTGCTCCAGAAGCTGCCGAAGAAGAAGCTGGACCGGTTGCTCAAGATTCCGGTGGTGAACAAGCTGATCAAGAAGAAGATCCTGAAGGGCCTTGGCCTGGACAAAGTCAAGTTGGCGGGAAGCGGGTCTGCACCGCTCGCCAGCGATGTGCTGGAATGGTATCGCAATCTGGGCCTGGAACTGCTGGAAGGCTACGGCATGTCTGAGAATTTTGCCTACTCGCACATGAGCAAACCTGGCCGCTCCCGGATCGGTTACGTCGGTGAATCCCTGCCCGGTGTCGAGACCAGGATCAGCCCAGAAGGCGAGA
Organism: Marinobacter metalliresistant; assembly: GCF_038098645.1. Classification (NCBI taxonomy): domain Bacteria; kingdom Pseudomonadati; phylum Pseudomonadota; class Gammaproteobacteria; order Pseudomonadales; family Marinobacteraceae; genus Marinobacter; species Marinobacter metalliresistant. The sequence goes on from NZ_CP101118.1 coordinate 244,580, forward strand.
TTCAGATCAATAGCCCGGCAACCATGATGGGTTACTACAAGGATGAGGAGAAGACCCGCGAAGCCTTCACTGAGGACGGTTTCCTGAAAACCGGTGACAAGGGTGAGATTGACGAGATGGGCCGCCTGAAGATTACTGGCCGTATCAAGGAAATCTTCAAGACCAGCAAGGGCAAGTATATTGCTCCGGCACCCATCGAGAACCGGCTGATGTCGCACGATGCCATTGAGATGGTGTGTGTCTCCGGCGCCAATCAGACCCAGCCACATGCGCTGGTTATGCTGTCCGAGGAGTCCCGGCCGAAGATGGCTGATGAAGCCTTCCGCAAGGAAATCGAGAAAAGCTTCAGGCAGCTGATCGCCGATGTGAACAAAACGGTGGATCCCCATGAGCAACTGGCTTTCATCACCGTTGTCAGCGAAGAGTGGTCCATCGAAAACAGCTTCCTGACACCGACCATGAAGCTCAAACGTAATGTGGTTGAAGATGCCTACCAGGAAAAAGTGGACAACTGGTATGCGCAGCGCCAGCCCGTTATCTGGCAGTAAACATCTGCGGTTGTTTTTCGGACTGTAATCAGGCCCGGCTTTGCCGGGCCTTTTTCATAGTGGAAAAACCGACGTTAGTCGCATAGGGAAAAGGAATAAGCCGGCCTAAACTGGAACGATATCAGGAGGATGTTATGAGCCAGTTGTCTCTTTTCCAGAAACGTATCCACGACGAGATTCCTCTGTCTCGGGCGCTGGGGATTAAACTGCATTCGTGGGACGGCCATTCTCTGCTGCTTAGCGCGCCTTTGGAACCCAACCGCAACCATCAGGGCACCGGGTTCGGCGGCAGTATCTATTGCGCCGCGGTCACCGCCGCCTGGAGCCTGACAGAACTTGCACTTTGGGATCTGGGGTTGCGAGGGAATGTGGTGGTCCAGAGCGGAAACATTGATTACCTGGAGCCGGTCAGTTCGGATTTTTACGTAATCTGTCGCCTGCCCGGTGATGAGGTGCCCGGGCGTTTCCGAAAAAGCCTGGCGCGGCACGGCAAGGGCCGGCTGGACCTCACGGCCGAGGTGTTCTGTGGCGAACCCAGGGCCATGCCGGAGGTTGAACCCGTGGCGGTCTTCCAGGGACGGTTTGTGGTGCAGGATGTGGAGTCACGGATGAATTCCTGATGCCCTGAACCTTCAGGGCCCGGCTTTCAGGCAATCGAGCGGGTGTTGGAGATTGACCGGCTCATCAGAATAATCGGGATGATGCCCGCCAGAACAATGATCAGGGCGGGCAGGGCGCTGTGGTACAGGCGCTCATCAGAGGCAAACTGGTACACGTAGGTGGCCAGGGTCTCAAAGTTGAACGGCCTGAGAATCAGGGTGGCCGGCAACTCCTTCATACAGTCCACGAAAACCACCAGCGCAGCCGTCAGCAATGTTCCCCTCAGCATGGGCAGGTGAACCTTTACCAGGGTTTTACCGGGGCTGTGGCCCAGTGAGCGGGAAGCCATGTCCATACTGGGTGTGATCTTCTGCAATGCACTTTCCACGCTGCCTGCGGAAACCGCCAGGAACCGCACGGTATAGGCAAACACCAGGGCAAAGGCCGATCCGCTGAGCAACAGCCCGGTGCTGATGCCGAAGAAATCCCGCATCAGGCTATCCAGCCAGTTGTCGAACCCGGCCAGGGGCACAATCACACCCACCGCCAGTACCGCACCGGGCATGGCGTAGCCCAGGCTGGAGAGACGCATCAGTATCTGCATGCCCCGGGTATTGTGCAGGCGGCGGCTGTAGGCAAGGGTAATGCCGATCAGCAGGGTTGTCAGCGCAGCAGTGCCAGACAGAAACAGGCTGTTAAAAGTGTTGCGGATAAAGTCCGGGTTCCAGCTTTCACCAAAGTATTCCCAGGCGTAGAGACCGAGGGTGGCACCGGGAATCACAAACCCGAACAGCACAGGCAACGCGCACACGGCCACGCAGATCATCTGGCGCGGGAGCGACATGGTGAAACGGTGGATCGGTTCCCGGTTGTCCCGGGCGGCGTATTGCTGTTGGCGCCTGCGGGAATAGCGTTCGAGGGTTACCAGAATCACCACGAAGATGAGCATGGTGGTGGCAATCTGGGCGGCGCCGCCGAGGTTGCCGAGATTCATCCAGGTATCGAACAGGCCGGCGGTGAGGGTTTGTACCGCGAAGAAATCGACGGTGCCGAAATCGTTCAGGGTTTCCATGAGTACCAGGGAGAGCCCTACGGCAACTGCCGGGCGAGCTATGGGCAGGACTACCTTGAAGAAGGTGCTCAGGGCCGAGTGGCCAAGGCTGCGGCTGACAGCAAACAGGGAGGGTGACTGCTCCAGGAACGCAGCCCGGGCCAGCAAATACACATAGGGGTAGAGCACCAGGCCAAGCATGAGCGTGGCGCCTTCCAGGCTGCGGATTTCCGGGAACCAGTAATCGGAGGCGTTTTCCCAGCCAAACCAATCCCTCAGGGCACCCTGGATCGGGCCGGCATAATCCAGCAGGCTGGTGTACACATAGGCGATAACATAGGCCGGTACCGCGAAAGGCAGAAGCATGGCCCACTCGAAGAACTTGCGGCCAGGAAACTCGCACATGGTCACGGCCCAGGCGGAGGCCAGGCCAATGGCCAGGGTGATTGCGCCCACGCCTGCCATCAGTTGGATGGTGGTGATCAGATAGCGGGGCAGTGTGGTTTCAATAAGGTGTGGCCAGATATTCTCTTCGGGAGAAAGCGCGAGAAAGATAACCGAGAGGACCGGCAAGGCAACAATGGCGGTGGTCAGCAAGGCGCTGATAAGCCATTTGCGAGAGGTGCGCTTTGCCAGCAGGGGCTGGGATAGCCCGGGGTTAACGCTGGTTGCGGCCTCGCTCATAGCTGTCCTGTGTGTGAATGGGTGTGCTGTCCGTTTGAGGGGTGCAGATTGTAGACACCTGGCCTGATGCCTGCAATGACTGGCGTCATGGTTGGCCCCGGAAAGAACGGGGGAAAGCAGGGCGGAGGGTGGCGGAACCACCCCCGCCCGCCATAAAGAGGCTTATTCGCCGTCGTAATCGACCCGGTCAACCAGTTTGACTGCGGCTTCGCGGTTTTTGGCGATTTCCTGCAGTGAGAGGCTGTCCGGGTTGATCTCACCCCACTCGGCCACCAGCCCGGTAGGCTTTACTTTCGGGTTAGCCGGGTATTCGGCATTGGCCTCTGCATAGATGCGCTGGGCTTCCGGTGACGACAGGAATTCCATCAGCTTGATCGCGTTTTCGCGGTTGGGCGCGCTCCTGGTCAGAGAGATGCCACTGATGTTTACGTGGGTGCCGCGGCCTTCGGCGTTCGGGAACACCAGGCGCACCTGCTCTGCGATCGGACGCTGATTCTCATCCTGCAGCATGTTGCCGTAGTAATAGCTGTTGCCGATGGAAACATCGCAAACGCCTTCGGCAATGGCCTTGATCTGGTCGCGGTCGCCACCCTGGGGTCTGCGAGCCAGGTTGTCTTTCACGCCAGCGAGCCACTTCTCGGTTTCCGCTTCACCGTGGTGTGCGATCATGGCAGAGATCAGCGCAATGTTGTACGGGTGCTTGCCGCTGCGGGTGCAGATGCGGTTGTCCCATTTGTCGTCTGCCAGTTGTTCGTAGGTAGTGATTTCACCTTCTTTAACCCGCTCTTTGGACACGAAGATCAGGCGGCCGCGGGTAGTCAGGGCGAACCACTTGCCGTCCGGATGGCGCAGGTTTTCAGGAATGTTGTCTTCCAGTACCTCGTTGTCGACACTCTGAACCAGATCCCGCTCGACCAGTTCGTTGAGGCGGGAAATATCGACAGTCATTACCACGTCAGCCGGGCTGTTGCGGCCTTCACGCTCAAGGCGCTCGGCCAGGCCCTGTTTGGCAAATACCACATTGCTCTCGATGCCGGTTTCCTTTTCAAACGCACTCAGTAGCGGTTTAAGCAAATAGGCCTGGCGGTATGAATAGATGTTTACTTCGCCGTCAGCAGAGGCGGACATCGGCATGGCAGTGAGGGCGATTGCGGCGGTTGCAGCCAGTTTCATTCGCATAGTCGCATCCTTTTGGGGTGGTGCTGAATGTTCGGCCCATGGCTGAGATCCACGGGTTTTTAAAAACGTCAACCATTCTCATTTGTATTAAGTGTGTAGTCAATATCTCCTTTGGCATATTTTCCTGAAAATGGTGTTATGCTTCGGAAGGCTATAAAAACTATGCAAAAAGTAGTGGAAACCGCAGATGGCTGGGAACGATCGAAGAGAGCATATGCGCACTACCATGAGCGCGAAGGTAAAGCTGGTCCATGAGGAGCTTGGGGACTTCATATTCTCAACCCGCGATATTTCCGATGGCGGCGTATTTGTCGTCGTCGACACGGAGCCTTTTGCACCGCGGATCGGCGACAAGGTGGCCGTGCAGGTGCAGGGCCTGCCTGTGCCGGCTCCGGTGCTGGATATGGTGGTGGTGCGCAAAACCAATGACGGTTACGGCCTTCAGTTTGATCAAAATGGTAACTGATAGGCGGATTCCCGAGGCCCGTTGTGGATAATGAGCGGGCCAACGAATTTGCTGTCAGGGAATGCGCCAGCCAGATGATCTTTTCAGTCTTCTTCAGAGCTTACAAGCCAGTTATCGCAATTCTCATCGCGGCATCCATGCCGGGGTGTGCCAGCTATTATTCGCATTTTGCGATGTTTCCTGCGGAGAATTCCTCCGGCGAATCCAGACAGGTACGGCTGTCCTGGCAGAGTGCTGAGTATCCTGGCTGGTGGTTTGCCCGCAACGAGGCTACGTCGGTAAAGGTTGAGACCCAGTGCAGCGACCGGGTCTGGCGTGTGCGGGATGGCGACGATGCGGATGCCGGTTCCTGCAGCACCGGCATCCGGGCCTGCGGGGAGAGCGGCATGGACCTCGTTGCCAGGACAGGAAAACCTGCCACGGAATCCACCCGGTGCATGGCGATCAAGGCGGAGGATCCCGGTGCCCGTATCCCGGATGTTGGCGGAAAACTGGAATTGCTGGTTTCCTGCACGCCGGCCGTTGTTACTGAAGGTTCTGGTGACGAGTCGCGTAACCTGGATTACATCCGGGCGTCGTCGGTGCCCTACACCGTCTACGTACGCAAGGCGCCCCGTGGCGCCATGCACGCACGGCCGCCAGAGTTCGACGAAATGGCATGTGACGCTGAGTGACACTTTCTGACGTTGATGTGTGACCATCATCACATTGCTACATTTTGTTTCCTCGTGAACATTATCGTTACGCTTTGTCTCATTTGAGTTGCCTGGCGATACGATATTGTAATTGTGTCTTCCCGCGGTTCAGTCAGAATGGTAACCATCGACAAGTTGGTTTGTGAGGTGGGCCGTGGGTGTCCAACAGAAAAAAGTGGCAGTACATGATCTGGAAGTGGGCATGTTCGTGTCTGATCTGGACAGGCCCTGGCACCAGACTCCTTTCCCGATTCAGGGTTTCCATATCCGTTCCCAGGATGATATCCGTGCGCTGGTTTCCCACTGCAAGTGGGTAATGGTGGATATTGCAGAAGCCAGGGAATCCAAAGAAGTCAAACTCGGTAACAAGCCGGTGTTTGGCAAGAGCTCCAATAGGCGTGGTGGTGGGCGTGAACAACTGCAGTTGCCACCGTTGAGCATCCGGGAGCCGGTTACTTACGATACGGACACCAGCCTCAAGAAGGAAATAAAGACATCAAAGCGGCTGCTTGATGATGTTGAAGTTGCGCTGGCCGGCCTGTTTGAGGCACTTCGCTCAGGAGACGTGGCTGATCTGAAGACCATTGCAACCATCACCAGCAAGATGGTGAGCAGTGTGATTCGTCAGCCGGATGCCCTGTTGTGGCTCAGTCGCACCCGCGCACACGACAGTTATCTGTACCGGCATGCTCTGAACGCTGCGGTGTGGGCACTGGTGTGTGGGCGTCACCTGGGGTTGAACGAAGGTCTTCTGAACCATCTTGGTCTGGGCTGTTTGCTGTCCCAGGTTGGCAAAACGGCACTGCCGGCAGACATGCTGGCCCGGGAAGGGCAGTTAAGCGCTGAGGAATATATTACCTTTCGGGGTTACGTGAACCTTGGAGTTCGTATGCTGGATGGCAGCGGGCTGTCCCGGGCCGTTCTGAGTGTTGTTCAGGGCCACCGGGAGCGTCATAACGGGTCAGGTTTCCCTGAAGGCGTTCGGGGTGATCGCATTCCGCTGCTGGCGAAGGTTGCGGGGGTTGCGGAGTTTTTTGAATCATTGATTGGGCCAAGGGATCACGCCGAGCCAATGACACCCGCCAAGGCGGTGACTTTGCTGTACGAGATGCGCAACATCGAGTTCCAGGAAGATCTGGTGGAGAGCTTCATCCAGGCTATCGGTATATACCCCACGGGCAGCCTGGTGGAGCTGACAGACGGCCAGCGGGGGATTGTTGTTTCCCATTCTCCCGAGCGCAGGCTCTGGCCTCAGGTGATGGTGATGACCGATAACATCGCCAGGCCCCTTAAAACCGCCAAAATTATCGATCTTGCCCGGTACAACGAAGGAAAAGAGGCGGCAGAAACGATCCGGGTCCGGGGTTGCCTACCCCATGGCACCGAAGGGCTGGACCCCTCGCGCTACGACGTGACGGGAGTGGAATCCCGCTGGAATCTCTCCAGGCTGATCAGCGGATAATCACTCGCAGCTGCTTGCGAACCCACCGATAAGTGTTCTCCGGGCGGAAACTCAGCAGCAGTTCTGACTCTCCGCCCGTGGGGCCCGCCACAAAGTACTCCACCTCGGCGCTCTGCCAGTCTGTTGAATGCACCTGAATATCCTGAGGGCGGGTGCTTATCGCTTCCAGCTCAGCCAGTGCCAGGCCCCCGCCAATCCGGCGCACAGCCACCTGTTTGATGGCGGTATCGCTGGCCGGATAGCTGGCAACATCGTCATCCAGGTAGTAACGCTTGGCAACGGCCGTGCTGATGCCCTTCAGTTCCCGCGTGAGGTAAGTCTGGGCGTCTTCGGTACTGGTGTCCTCCATCGAGCGTACCGAGTTGTCGATTCGCTCTTTCTTGGCTTGCAGATCTTCCTTGTACTCGACATCCGGATCGCGCTCATCGGCGTCTTCCGGCCTGGGTGGCGCGTTGTCGATCTCAGCCTGGGAGGGTGGCTCCTCGCACCGCTCGTCATCTTCCGGATAGAAGCAAATCGCCGCCAGAAGCTGGTTGGCCGGGGAGAGCGAGGGGGTTGTGGCAGTGAATTCCGATTCGCTCGCGGTAAAGTCGATGGGCCCGGTCAGATTCGGCAGCGCAGCATTCAACTGGCTGATGACCCGCTTACGGAGTTCGATGCCTTCGCCCTCCGGGATGTTCTCGCTCCAGTTCAGCAGCATCAGGAATCGGGTCAGATTCATCAGGGTAGTGTTTTCCAGCACCTGTTGCTCGGTAAGGGTGTGCGTTGTCAGGCCTTCTTCATCCACCATGGGCGTTTGCAGGGTGGTACGTGTGGTCTCAAAGAATTCGAGGAGGGTGACGTATTGCTGTGCAGGAACCCCACGGCTCAGTGGCAGGTCGCCAACCCGGAATTCCAGGGTTTCGCCGGGATAGTAGCGGAATTCCCCCGCGGCGTTGGTGGTACCGGCCTGGCTGGCTGTCTGGTAGCTGAGACCACTGAAACCATTGAAGTTTAGCCGGCCTGCGTTGGTGTCATCGCCAGAGCCGCTATCGTCATCAAGGCAGCCGGTGAATGCAAGTGCGCTCAGAAGCGCGAGTGACAATCGGATGCGGTGAACGGATCTCATGGTTTGTCGTATATTCCCTTCAATTCAGCGCGCCTGCACTCGCGGTGCGGCAGCCCCTTTTGTAAATTATTGTAACCGCATTATAGGGGCGGGGACTGCCTCATATCGGGATTCCTGTCGCAGTTTCCGGTTTTGGCCGGTGAACACTTTCAGGCCGTCAAAGGCCTTGAAATAAGCGGCTTTGTCACAATAAACAACAATCTGAATTCTGGCGGGCGGGCGCGGGCCGTTTCCTGCCGTTTTTTTACCGAATCGGGATCGTTTATGTCCAATGCACTGGAAATTGAGGGCCTCACCAAAACTTACGGTGACGGTTTCGAGGCCCTCAAGGGGATTGATCTGCACGTAGCCGAGGGGGATTTCTTCGCCCTGCTCGGGCCCAACGGAGCAGGCAAATCAACCACACTGGGTATCGTCTGTTCATTAGTAAACAAGACAGCCGGCAAGGTGCGGGTTTTCGGGTACGACATCGACACCCACCTTTCCGATGCCAAGCTGAACCTCGGGGTTGTGCCCCAGGAGTTCAACTTCAACCAGTTCGAGAAAGTGTTCGATATCGTTACCACCCAGGCGGGCTATTACGGGATTCCGCTGAAGCAGGCGTCGGTTTCCGCAGAAAAGTATCTGAAAAAGCTTGGTCTCTGGGGCAAGCGTAACACCCCGGCCCGGATGCTGTCCGGGGGGATGAAGCGCCGGTTGATGATTGCCCGGGCCCTGGTTCACGAACCGAAACTGCTGATCCTGGACGAGCCGACTGCCGGTGTGGATATCGAGCTGCGCCGCTCGATGTGGACCTTCCTTGAGGAAATGAACCGCCAGGGCACCACCATTATCCTGACCACTCATTACCTTGAGGAGGCGGAGGCGCTCTGCCGCAACATTGCCATTATCGACCACGGCAAGATCCTCAAGCACACCAGCAAAAAGGCGCTGCTTCAGCAGCTTAGCCTGGAGACATTCGTGCTGGATACCGAGACACCTCTGGATGCCGCGCCCGAGCTGGGCGATTTCCACACCCGGCTGGACGGGGAAGGGGCCCTGGAGGTTGAGGTCCAGAAAGGCCAGGGGCTGAACCAGGTGTTTGTGCAGCTGGATCAGATGGGCATCAAGGTGATCAGCATGAGAACCAAGGCCAACCGACTGGAAGAGCTGTTTATTCGCATGGTGGAGCAGAACGCCGTCGATTCCCGCAAGAATGTGGAGGGTGCAGCATGACACCACAGGCCTTGTTCACGGCATTCGGCACTATCGTTATCCGGGAGGTTCGCCGGTTTACCCGGATCTGGCCTCAGACACTGCTGCCGCCGGCAGTCACCATGACGCTCTATTTCATTATTTTCGGCAATCTGATCGGCTCCCGTATCGGCCAGATGGGCGGGTTCGATTACATGTCCTTTATCGTGCCGGGCCTTATCATGATGGCGGTAATCACCAGTTCCTACGCGAACGTGGTGTCGTCTTTTTTTTCGATGAAATTCCAGCGCAGTATCGAGGAGTTGCTGGTTTCACCGGTGCCGAACTGGGTCATCCTGGCCGGTTATGTGACCGGGGGCATGGCCCGGGGGCTGGGGATCGGCCTTATTGTTACCCTGCTGTCCCTGGTATTTACCCAGCTTTCGATACACAACCTGCCAATGATGATTCTGACGGTGTTTCTGACCTCGGCCCTGTTTGCCCTGGGCGGATTCATCAACGCCATGCTGGCGACCAAGTTTGATGATATTTCCATTGTCCCAACCTTCATACTGACGCCGCTGACCTATCTGGGCGGGGTGTTCTACAGCATCGATCTGTTGCCGGGGTTCTGGCAGGGCGTATCCTTGATCAATCCGATCCTGTACATGGTAAACGGCTTCCGTTACGGGATTCTGGGTGTGTCAGACGTTAATCCGTTCATTTCTCTTGGTATGATTCTGGTTTTCATCACCGTGCTGGCAGTCATTGCATTGAAAATGCTGGAGCGGGGCAAAGGCATTCGCTACTGATTTCGGGAACACCTATGGCACTTAATGATGCACCGCTTGGCAAAACAAGTGACTACCCGGACAGCTACAACCCTGGCCTGCTGTTCCCCGTGGCGAGAGAGGAAAACCGTCGCCGCCTTGGCCTGGACGATGGCCGCTGGCCCTGGTTTGGGGAAGACCTGTGGCAGGCCTGGGAGATTTCCTGGCTGAGGCCGGGCGGCGTGCCTGAGGTGGCGTGGGCAGAGATTGTCTTTCCTGCTGCGTCGCCCTCAATTATTGAGTCCAAGTCGCTTAAGCTCTACCTGAACTCGTTGAATCAGGCTGTCTATTCAACCGGGGACCAGATGGCGAAGACGATCACCCAGGATCTCTCCAGTGCCTGTGGTGGCGCGGTGCAGGTGAGGCTTTTGAGCGTTGATGAGTCGGGCAAAGCGGTTGGCCGCCCCGGGGGATTTGAGCTGATCGATGATGAACCGGTGAGTGATGTGGTTTATGACTATGCACCGGACTCACTTTCCGCCGGCGACGGAATAGTGACAGAGCACCTCTGTTCCCATCTGCTGAAGAGCAATTGCCCGGTGACAGGGCAACCGGACTGGGCAACCCTGCTGATCCATTACACCGGCCCGAAAATCGACCGGGCCGGGTTGCTGCGGTATGTGGTGAGTTTTCGGCAGAAGCAGGATTTCCACGAACACTGCGTGGAAACCGTGTTTACGGATTTGATGGGCCGCTGCAAGCCGGAGTCGCTCACAGTCTGCGCCCGATACACCCGAAGGGGCGGGCTGGATATCAATCCCTGGAGAAGTACCGAAACCGGCCAGGGTGCCGGGCCGCGGCTGATCCGTCAGTAACCAGGGTGAAATGAGGCACCGGCGGCGCCTCAGGAGACGTCTTCTTCCCGCCTGAGGCGGTCCGCGGCATCTTCCAGCGCGGTGAGAATGGCCTGCCGTTCCTTTTCGGTGATCTTGTCCGAATCCAGATACATGGCAAAGCCGCTGTGTTCGTGTTCCATGAAGCTGCGGTTTGGCCCCATATCCCGCCGGAAATCCACCACCTCGTAAATCGGCACCGGTTTGCCGAATCCTTTCACGGTTATTTCACCTTTGTCCCGGCACATGATCTTGTTCTTGATCAGCGAAAAGGTCTCGTAGGACACCAGGATCTCACCGGGTTCCGCCAGGGATTCAAGGCGGCTGGCCAGATTCACTTCCTTGCCGATGATGGTGTAATCCATCCGGTTTTCAGCACCGAAGTTACCCACTGTAGTGTAACCGGTGCTGATCCCCATACGGATTTCCAGGGGGGTCTTGATGCCCTGGCTTCGCCACTTCTGGCGCATGATCTTCATGTGCTTGCGCATTTCAATGGCCATGGACACGCAGGCAAAGGCGTCTTCCCGCTGGCCCCGGCTGGTGGGGTCGCCGAAGAATACCATGATAGAGTCGCCCACGAATTTGTCGATGGTGCCGCCATATTTGAGGGCCACTTCAGACATTTCATTAAAGTAGTGATTCAACAGCTCGGTCAGCGCCTCCGGCTCCATCTCTTCGGAGAGTTCGGTGAAGCCTTTGATGTCTGAAAAGAATACCGCCAGTTTCTTGCGCTGGGTTTCCAGCCGTACATCCCGCTCCCCGGTAAAGATGGATTGCCACACCTGGGGTGAGAGGTACTTGGACAGCTTGTGGGACAAGGCAATTGACTGTTCCCGCTGATTTTGGATCTGGGTCTTGGCCAGCATCAGTGCCCGGGCCTGCTGGTGAGAGTAATAGGCGGTAACGCAGATATACAGCCCGGTGGAAAGAATCGACACCATGCTGGTCAAAAGCGGCGCGTGGGGGCCGTCGGCCAGGCCGAGGATGGCAACAGCAATCGCAATTGCCGCGGCCATGAAACCGGTGCCGATCAGCCACTGCCGGATGCCGCCAACAATCAGGCAACTGAACATCAGCATCAGGGCCACGGACAGGGAGGGTATGACAATCAGGCCGATGAAACCGATGAACCCGCCGCCAATCACACAATCCACAATGAGCATTTTCTGACGGATGCGTGCGGAATGTCTCAGGAAGGTTCTACGGGTGAGTATATGGGCTATGTGTGGCCATGTGAGAGCACCTGCTACCAGCCACAGTAACGGCTGCGGAAAGGCACCCTGGAGAACACCGGTTACGATAATTGCCGCCGTAGACGTGTACGCCAGTATTCGGCCGTTGTAATCCGGCATTGGCGGTATGGCTATCGGACTGCCGGGGCCTTCAGCAGCCATCGACTTGACAGCGGAGGTGCTGGCATTGCGCAGATCGGCCGGTACGCTCATCATTTCAGAAACGGATCCTGCCAATGAGCATGTCCCGGAACATGACCCAGTCACCCATCAGGCTGTACAGTGGGTACTTGAAGGTTGCAGGGCGGTTTTTCTCGAACTTGAAATGGCCGACCCAGGCAAACCCATAGCCGATGACCGGCAGGGTCAGAAGCCACGCAAGTTTTCCGGAGGTGATCGCCCAGACAGCGACCAGAAAAACCAGAAGACTACCGACAAAGTGCAGCCTGCGACAGATTACATCGCTGTGTTCTTCAAGGTAGTAAGGATAGAATTCGGAAAAGCTGTTGAAGGTTCGCTGGTTGCTCATTGTGTTGCTTCTCACCGTTGCAGGACTGCGGCATTTTATAATTGTTGGCAGCGCCGACTACGACTAAAGATTAACAGCATTACGTACAACCCACAATTCACAGCCAGCAATTGTGCCCGTGCCCATTTTCACACAGTCATAAAATAGCGAGACGATATGACAGCAGTTACTGATTTCCTGCTTAACCGGTCCTCCGAACCCAGGCTGGAGGCGCCCGCGCCGGACAGGGAAACCCTGAACAAGGCCTTTGCCTGCGCCGCTCGCGCTCCGGATCATGCCTTGTTGCGGCCATGGCGTTATCTGGTCGTAGAAGGTGAGGGGCTGGAGGCCCTCGGGGAACTGTTTGCCTCCACCTGTGCCAACAACAGTGACGAGCGGGAAATCGAAAAGCTCCGGCGCGCCCCTCTGCGGGCACCCATGGTCATTATTGGTATTGCCTCGCCGAGCCCCCACCCCAAAGTTCCGGAAGTGGAGCAGGTGATGTCTGCGGCTGCTGGCATGAGCTTTCTCGGGCTGGCCCTTCAGGATGCCGGTTATGGTGTGATGTGGCGCACCGGTGCTGTCGCCTATCATTCAGCCGTGCACAAAGGGCTGGGGCTGGATGACCACGAGCAGATTGTCGGCTTTCTTTATACGGGGAGTGTCTCCGCTGTAAAGCCTGCCGTTCTCCGGCCCGGGGTTGACGAGTTTGTCCGTCACTGGCCTTAACGGGTAACTGTCGCTTCCCCCGGCGTGGGCGGGGGAAGCGGTTTGCCGCTTTCGAGGACTTTCTTTCCCTTTATCCGCTCCCGCTTTCTCTCAACAGCCCAGCTAATCCCGCCAATACTGGGGTTATGCGCTATTTAGGGCGCCTTTTCAGAGCGCCTTTCGAATTCTGGCATCTACCTTGCTTTAGTTCTGTCAGAGAGCACAGCCGGCAAAATCAGGTCGGCGTACTGGTGCAGTTTTCGGGAGGCAACATGGCAATTTCGTTCGATAAGGCTCTGGGCATTCATCAGCACGCGGTGGAAGCGCGGGTCAAGCGTGCCGAAGTTCTGGCAAACAATCTGGCCAATGCTGACACCCCGGGTTTCAAGGCCCGTGATGTGGATTTCCAGGCGATGATGCAGAAGGCCCAGGAGTCCGTCAGCGGCTTCCAGATGGCGAAAACGAACGAGGCCCACATGGATACCTCCCGGTCTGCCTCAGACAGCGACCTTTTGTACCGGATGCCACATCAGCCGTCGGTCGACGGCAATACTGTGGATGCCCAGCAGGAGCAGTCGCGCTTCATGCGTAACGCCATGGACTTCCAGGCCAGTTTCCAGTTCCTGAACAGCAAGTTCAGCGGTTTGACCAAAGCCCTGAAGGGCGAATAAGCCGCAGTCACAGGGTTAGCGAAGGAGAATTATCATGTCACTGGGCAGCATTTTTGATATCGCCGGTTCCGGCATGACAGCGCAATCGCTGCGGCTGAATACAACCGCGTCCAACATTGCCAATGCCGAAACAGCCAGCTCCAGTACCGGTGAAACCTACCGGGCCAGAAAGCCGGTGTTCTCAGCCGTTCAGCAATCACTCCTGAACCCGGGGCAGGGTGGCATGCCGATGGCTGCCGATGAAGGTCCCGGTGCCGGCGTCAGGGTTGAAGGCATTGTTGAGAGTGATGCGGAGTTACAGGTGCGCTACGAGCCCCACCATCCGGCGGCCAATGAAGACGGTTATGTCTTCTATCCCAACGTGAACGTGGTTGAGGAGATGGCTGACATGATGTCGTCGTCCAGAAGTTTCCAGATGAATGTGGATGTCATGAACACAGCCAAGTCCATGATGCAGCGCATTCTGACCCTTGGTCAGCAGTAATACGGTGAGGAGCACAACATGACTGCAGTAAATGCAACAGACGCGTCGGATGTTCTGAGCCAGTACCAGCTGAAGCAACAGGATGGCGGCCAGGGCACCAGTGAGCTTGGCCGGAATGAGTTCATGGAACTGATGCTGGCACAGCTGAAAAACCAGAACCCGCTGGAACCCCAGGACAACGGTGAATTCATCTCCCAACTGGCCCAGTTCAGCTCGCTGGAGGAGATGCAGAACCTCTCCGGTACGGTTGAGGATGTGGCGGGCCAGTTCCGTTCCACCCAGGCGCTGCAGGCCTCTGCCATGGTCGGCAAAACCGTGCTTGCCCCTTCCCAGATCGGGATTCTGGGTGCGGACGGTGAGATCAGTGGCACCGTTGAAGTGCCGGCATCGACCGGCGGGCTTCGGCTTTCGATTCAGGGTCAGAATGGTGAACGGGTTCGCCAGATTGACATGGGTAGTAGTCCGGCGGGGGTGACCTCGTTCCGCTGGGATGGCCAGGACGGCAACGGCAATCCCTTGCCGCCGGGACCCTACCAGATTGTAGCCGAGGCTTCCTACCCGGATGGGCCGCAGCAGTTGGGTACGATGGTAAGTGCCAATGTTGACAGCGTGTCCCTGGGCCAGGGTGGCTCCATTACCCTGAATCTTGCAGGTATGGGCTCCATCGCCCTGTCTGATGTAAAACAAATTAACTGATACCGGTGAAACACCAAGGGGTGAACCATGGGATTTAATACGGGTTTGAGTGGTCTTCGCGCGGCATCGGTGGATCTGGACGTCACCGGTAACAATATTGCCAACGCCAGTACCGTGGGGTTCAAAGGCAGCAAGGCCCAGTTCGGCGATCTTTATGCCAGTGGTTTCCTGAGCGCAGGCACCAATCCGATCGGGGACGGTGTCCGGGTTCAGGGCGTGAAGCAGTCGTTCGGCCAGGGCAATATCAGCTTCACCGATAGCGGCCTGGATATGGCGATTGACGGTGATGGCTTCTTTATTCTGAACAATGGCGGCGAAGTGCGATACTCCCGGGCCGGCCAGTTCGGAGTAGACAAAGACGGCTTTGTGGTCAACAACCAGGGCATGAAGGTGCAGGGTTATACCGCTGATGGTGATGGCAACCTGTCCGGTGTGCGTGGTGACCTGCAGATTGAGACCGCCAACCTGGCTCCGCGCAGGACCACGAACCTGCAGACCGATGTGAATCTGGATTCCCGTGAATCCGTGCTGGAACGCAGGGTGAGAGACCTTTCCCTGCAGACCGGTGACTTTACGGCGGGTGAAACGCTGACTTTTTCCTATTCTGACGGTTCAGCCGATGAGACTGTTGTGATCCCCAGCCCGATAACGTCTGCGGGCCAGATTGCCGATGCGATTTCCGCGGCCTCCGGTGTCAGTGCTTCCGGCACCACAACAGCTGAAATAGACTCTACGGCCAATCGCGTCACGACCGGTGATACTCTCAGTAATACGATTGCGTCTCGCAACCTGGAGTTCTCAATCAATGGTCAGCCCCTGAATGTAAGCGCTGTGACGACACTGGATGAGCTGGCGAACGTTATTTCCAGCTTCGGCAATAACTCCATCTCAGCCAATGTGGATGGCGACAACCTTTTAGTCCGGGACAGTTCGGGTGAACCGCTTGAGGTTCAGTGGGGAGACGGTAGTAGTACGAACCCGATTGAGAACACCGTTGGAGAGATCGCGGTAAGCACAAATCGCAGTGTGGATACTGTGGCCTCTGACGCCGTGGGTTCTCAGTTCGTGGCGACATATAACAACACGCAGCCCACGCGCATCAACGCTTTCAACCCCATTGATCAGCGTACTTACAACCACGCCACATCAACCACCATCTACGACAGTCTGGGCAACGCCCATGAGATGACTCAGTTCTATGTCAAAGAGCCATCGCCCGGGAATGGTGTTGGCCAGAGTCAGTGGTCTGTTTACCTTCAGGTAGACGGCGAGCCGGTAGGTGGCACGGATCAGACTCCTTACACTGCAATATTCGATCAGGACGGTGTCCTGGCTTCCATCAACGGTAATCCCAGTGGTGAGATTATCGTGGCTGACTGGATTCCCAAGGATCCCAGCGGTGACCCTAATGGGGCGGACGGTCCTCCGGCAGATCCCACCTCGGTCGTGAGCCCGATTCCGGAGCCACCCACCAGCTCCGCGTTCGTTCTGAATCTGAGCGATGCCACCCAATACGGCGCGGCATTCGGTGTCAATGACCAGCAGCAGAATGGTTATACCACGGGTCGCCTGTCCGGGCTGGATGTGTCGGATGATGGTGTCATATTCGCCCGGTATACCAACGGGCAATCCAATGCGCTTGGTCAGGTGGCGCTCGCCACATTCAGCAACACCGATGGCCTGTCTCCGGTGGGTGATACCTCCTGGGTCGAAACCTTTGAATCAGGGCAGCCTGTCATTGGCGCGCCGGACACCGGTACCCTCGGTTCGATTGCGTCAAGCTCCGTCGAGGAATCCAACGTGGACCTGTCTGCTGAATTGGTGAACCTGATTATTGCACAACGCAACTATCAGGCGAACGCCAAGACCATTGAAACCTCCGATGCGGTCACCCAGACCATCATCAACCTTCGTTAAGTTCGTGAGCTAGCGAACATGGCATGACTCCTGCATGGAGACTGGAAACAGTCAAAATTCCGGCAGGAGTTTTCCCATGGACAAAGCCCTCTACATCGGTATGTCTGGCGCCAAGCAGAACATGCTGGCCCAGCAAGCCCATGCCAACAACCTGGCGAATGTCAGCACCACCGGCTTCAAGAAGGACTTCGCCCAGGCCCGTAGCATGCCTGTCTTCGGGGAACACCATCCCACCCGGGCCTATGCCATGACAGAGCGACCCGGCACGGACCTTTCCGCAGGCGCCCTGATGGACACCGGCCGCAAACTGGATGTGGCGGTTGAAGGTGAAGGGTGGCTTGCCATCCAGAACGATCAGGGCGAAGAGGTGTTTACCCGCAGCGGCAGTCTTCAGGTTGATGTGAATGGTCTGGTGCGCCTGGCCAATGGTGAACTTGTGCTTGGCAATGGTGGACCGGTTGCGCTGCCGCCTTTCGACAACGTGCAAATCGGCACTGACGGCACGATTTCTGTTGTTCCTGTTGGCGGCCCGCCGAATCAGCTGGTCGAGGTGGATCGTCTGAAGCTGGTCAACCCGCCACCGGAAGCTCTGGAGAAGGGGTTAGACGGGCATATGCGCCGAAAACCGGACCAGGCAATCGATGGCCCTGAGCCCCCGGATGCAAATCTCAGAGTGGTCTCGGGGTTTCTTGAGAGCTCCAACGTGAATGCGGTGGAAGAGATGATTTCCAATCTGCAGCTTTCCCGGCAATACGAAATGCAGGTGAAGGTAATGACCACCGCCAACGAGAATTCCGAAGCAACGGCACGGCTGTTGCAGAACCTTTAAGTAACAACCGAACACATTGGCCTGGCGGGCCTGAAGCGGCAAAAACTGGCCGCCTGATTGCCCCCCCCGGTATGGAGTAAGCAGCATGAATCCAGCACTTTGGGTCAGCAAGACCGGCTTGAGCGCGCAGGACACCAACATGTCCACCATTTCCAACAACCTGGCCAACGTCAACACCACCGGCTTCAAACGGGACAAGGCGGTCTTCCAGGACCTCCTGTACCAGATCAACCGACAGCCCGGTGGCCTGACTACCCAGAACTCCGAACTGCCTTCCGGCCTGCAATTGGGTACGGGTGTCCGGGTTGTGGGCACGGTCAAGCAGTTCTCCCAGGGCAACCTCCAGATTACCGAGCAGCCGCTGGACATGGCCATTAATGGCCGGGGTTTTCTGCAGATTCTGCTGCCGGATGGCCAGATTGCCTACACCCGGGACGGTCAGTTCCAGTTGAACTCCAACGGTGATGTGGTGAATCCGGACGGGTACCCCCTGGAGCCGGCCATCAATATTCCCGATAACGCCACCAATATCACCATTGGCAAGGACGGCACGGTAACGGCGGTAACGGACGACCAGGCGGCGCCGGTAAACCTTGGCCAGATCACCCTGGTGGATTTCATCAATCCCCAGGGCCTTCAGGCCATCGGAAACAACCTGTTCAAGGAAACCATTGCCAGCGGGAACCCCGTTGAGGGGGAGGCGGGTCTGCTCGGGCTTGGCACCATCGAACAGGGTTCTGTGGAGGCCTCCAACGTTGAGGTTGTGGAAGAACTGGTGAACATGATTACCACCCAGCGCGCCTATGAAATGAACTCGAAGGTGGTCTCCACGACGGACCAGATGCTCCAGTTCATTACCAACAACATTGGCTAATGCCGCCAGAGGTGACGTCATGAATCCGATGACATCCAGCCGGATAACCCGGGGCGCCAGTACCCTGGTGACCTTGGTGGTGCTGATCCTGCTACAGGGTTGCACGGCCATGAGCCGGCCCCGGGCGATGCCGGATGATCCCGAGTTTGCACCGGTACGCCCTGAGGCCATGACACAGAGAGACAGGGCGTCTGGTTCGATTTACCAGGTTTCCCGAAATTATAACTTTTACGGGGATACCGTCGCTCTCAACGTGGGTGATGTACTGACAGTGAATCTCCAGGAATCCACCCGTGCCAAAAAGAATGCCGACACCCGCATCACCAAGGACAACGAAATCACGCTGCCGGAGCCAAACATTCTGGGTAAGAACAACTTCGGGATCGGCACTTCACTGAACAACGAGCGCGATTTTAAAACCAAGGCTAGGGCTGATCAGAGCAACAGTCTTGCTGGCAGCATCACCGTCACGGTCACCGAGGTGCTGCCCAACGGCGTGCTGCGGATCCGGGGCGAGAAATGGCTGTCGCTGACCAATGGCGAGGAGTACATCCGCCTGACCGGGCTGGTTCGTCCCCGGGATATCCAGCCGGACAACGCTGTTGCCTCAAACCGTATTGCCGATGCGCGTATTGCCTATGGCGGTACCGGTGATTTCGACCAGGCAAACCAGATGGGCTGGCTTGCCCGTTTCTTTAACAGTGAGTGGTGGCTGCTATGAGCCCGCGGCATTTTTTTGCCTGGATACTTGCCCTGACGGTGGTCGCGGCACCGGTGATGGCGGACCGGCTGAAGGACCTGTCCCGCATCAAAGGGGTAAGGAACAACCAGCTGGTGGGCTACGGACTGGTGGTTGGCCTTGACGGGACCGGCGACAAGGCACCGTTCACCAATCAGACCTTCCGGAACATGATGAACCAGTTCGGTATCACTCTGTCTGAAGGCGTGAACCCGAAACTCACCAATGTCGCCGCCGTAACCGTGAGTGCCACATTGCCACCGTTTGCCAAGGCCGGGCAGGAGATTGATATCACGGTTTCCTCCATCGGCAACGCCGACAGCCTGCGCGGCGGTACCCTGCTGATGACCCCGCTGAAGGGCGCTGACAACAACGTCTACGCCATGGCTCAGGGCAGTCTGGTGGTTGGCGGTTTTGGTGCCCAGGGGCAGGATGGCTCCAGAATTACCGTGAACGTACCGAGCGTCGGCCGGATTCCCAACGGTGCCACCATCGAGCGGGAAGTGGTCTCGCCTTTTAGTCAGGGCGACACCATTACCTTCCACCTTCTGCGCCCAGATTTCACTACGGCCCGCCGTGTGGTCGAGGCTGTGAATGCACGCCTCGGCCCGGACATGGCGTACGCTCACGATGCGACATCGGTTTCCGTGCGTGCGCCGCGGGATCCGTCCCAGCGGGTAAGCTTTCTTTCGATACTTGAGAACGTTGAGGTCGCCCCGGCCCAGGACGCCGCCAAAGTGGTGATCAACAGCCGCACTGGCACCATCGTGGTCGGGCAGAATGTCAAAGTCAGCCCGGCAGCGGTGACCCACGGCAACCTGACGGTGACCATTCAGGAAAATCCCGCAGTGAAACAGCCTAATCCGTTTGCCGGCGGTGACACCGCCCTCGAGCCGGATAGCCAGATTGCAATCACCGAGGAGCCGGCCAGGATGTTCAAGTTTGGTCCGGCTGTCACCCTGAACGAGATTGTTCAGGCGGTGAACCAGGTGGGTGCCGCTCCGGGGGACGTTATGGCGGTACTTGAAGCTCTTAAACAGGCCGGTGCGCTGCGTGCCGAGCTGATTGTTATCTAGGTGGCATGATGCAGGACTATTCGCTTCAGCAGGCCCGGGTGTATACCGATTTCAGCGGCCTGAACGCGCTGAAAACGCAGGCCCGAACCGACAAAAGGGCGGCGCTGGAAGAAGTTGCACGCCAGTTCGAGAGCCTGTTCCTTTCTGAGATGCTGAAGTCCATGCGCAAGGCCGGTGACGTGCTTTCCGAAGGTAATTATCTGAAAAGCAATCAGTCGGATCTGTATCGCGACATGTTCGATAACCAGATGAGTCTGACCATGGCCGGTGGGCAGGGAACCGGTCTCGCCGAGGCGCTGGTCCGGCAACTGAGCCGACAAATTCCCGGCCTGGACAGTGAAGGCGATAAGCTGGCTGGCCACAAGGCTTCTCTCGCGGATTATGACCGGAGTTTGCCGGCGCTTTCGGCAAGCTTGCCCGGGCAGGTTCAGAAAGTCGCCTCGGTGGCACAAGAGTCTGCCGTGGCCCCGGGAAAAAACGTGTCCGAATTGCCGGACCGGTTCGACTCACCGGAGCATTTCGTGAGTGCCTTGCTTCCGGTAGCGAAGCGAATCAGCCGGGATACCGGCATCGACCCGAAACTGATGGTGGCCCAGGCGGCCCTGGAAACCGGCTGGGGCCGGCATATGATCCGGGGAGAGCAGGGCGAGCCAAGCTTTAACCTCTTTGGTATCAAAGCGGATGGCCGGTGGAAGGGCGATGCCGTTTCCCTCACCACCACGGAATACCGCGAGGGTCTGCCCATGAAAGAGCAGGCCAGTTTCCGGGCCTACCGGGATTACGAATCCAGCTTCCGGGACTATGTTTCGTTCCTCGAATCCAACCCCCGTTACCGGGAAGTGCTGTCGGCGGCGGACAAGCCTGAAGTGTTTGCGGAGAAACTTCAGGAGGCCGGCTACGCAACCGACCCGAACTATGGCAGCAAAATCCGCCAGATCATGAACCGTGATTCACTGATGACACTGTCCATGGGCAGTGACGGGATGAAGGAGTAAACGTTATGGCAGGGCTGATAGGCATTGGTCTGACCGGCATCCTCAGTAATCAGGCGGCACTGAATACCACGGGTAACAACATCACAAATGCCAACACACCTGGCTACAGCAGACAGGAAGTCCAGTTTGAAACCCAGAAAGGACAGCGTACCGGAGCCGGAACCATTGGTAGTGGCGTTAACGTCGCCAATATCCGCCGCCTTGCCAATGAGTATCTGGTTCAGCAGGTGCGGGAAGACAGCACCCTTTATGGTGAACAGGAAGCTCTCAATTCAGAGCTTTCCCGGCTTGATAACCTGCTTGGGGGCGAGTCCACCGGTCTGAACACAGCCCTGAATAACTTTTTTGCCAGTCTCCAGAATGCCGCCGAGGACCCGACGTCTTTGCCTCAGCGCCAACTGGTGCTGAGCGAGGCCCAGCAGGTCGTTAACCGGTTCCAGGCGCTGAACCAGGAGTTCATCCAGCAGCGGGAATCCATCAAGACTCAGATGCAGCAGGGTGTAAAGGATGCCAATACCCTGATCAGGAGCATCGCAGAACTGAACCTGGCGATATCCGAGTCCCCGGGCATCGCCCAGGGCAGGATGCCCAATGAGTTGCTGGACAAGCGCGACGAAAAACTGCGCCAGCTTTCGGAACTGGTGAATATCAAGGTGACGCCCACAGATGGCAGCCAGGTGAACGTATCGCTCTCGAACGGTCTTTCCCTGGTGGTTGGCAGCAACGCGGCAACCTTCGGAACCCGGGAAAATGCCGAGGATCCGACGCGTCTGGAGTTTACGCTCAGTAATGGCGGGCGCACATTGAACGTCGACGAACAGATTGCCGGGGGTAAACTCGGAGGTCTCCTGCGGTTTGATAACGAGGGGCTCAAGCCGGCATTTGATGAGCTGGGCCGGATTGCCATTGCACTGTCGGATACCATGAACCAACAGCATGAAATTGGCATGGATCTGGAGGGCGACCTGGGGGGGCTGTTCTTCACCGATATCAACTCAATTGAAGCCCAGCGTGGCAGAGTGGTGCCCAATGGCAACAATCAGGTGTCCGGCGCTGGCCAGCTGGCGGTGGAAATAACCGACAGTTCCGCGCTGCCAGCCGGCCGATGGACATTACAGTTCAGCGGTGACGGCCGGAGCTATGAGCTGATCAATCAGGAAACCGGCAAGACCGAAAACCAGGGACGTTTGCCGGATCCGGTGCAGTCCGAAATCAGTATGCCCGGGTTCAACATCCGGGTGGAGGGCGGTACCTTCAGCGCCGGTGACAAATACCTGATCCAGCCCGGCCGGAATGCGGCCGAAAGTATTGGCCTGGAAGTGAGACGCGAGGAAGACTTGGCGCTTGCCAGCCCGATTCGGGCGAGGGAAGGGGGGTATAACCCCGATACAACTGAGACTCGGGAAAATAACCTGGGCACCGGGCAGATTAATCAGGGGAAGATGCTGAACGTCCGTAATCCTAATACCAATGGATTGCTTGAGGGGTTCAGGAATAGCGGCGAGCTGGCTAATGGGCCAATGAAAATCGCGTTCGAAAATAATGGTACGGACATCGTGTACCGGGTTTACGACGGGTCTGACACGGAAATCAGTGCCTCTGATTACCCAACAGGGGTGCCTTATGATCCTCAGAAGATCAATCTGGTTTTTGGCGGTGACACGTCAGACGGTGCTCTTTACCAGGGCTATCAGTTCGAGATGACGGGTGAGCCCGCCAATGGCGATGTTTTTACTGTTGAATACAACGACAATGGCATATCCGACAATCGCAACGCCGAGCTACTTGCGGCTTTGGGTACCCAGAACACCATGAATGGTGGCACCCAGAATTTTACCGAGGGTTATGCCGGTCTGGTGGAAGACATCGGGGTAAAAACCCGTCAGAGCCAGTTGGATGTGGATGCCGGCAAAACCCTGCTGGAGCAGTCAACCAACCAGCGGGAATCGGTGTCCGGAGTCAACCTGGACGAGGAAGCCGGCCGGCTCATTCAATACCAGGCCGCATACAATGCCTCAGCCCAGGTGATGTCGGTGGCTCAGGACCTGTTCAATACCCTGTTACAGAGTTTCCGGTAACGGTTGAGGTGATGTGACATGATCAGAATTTCATCACAACAGATTTTTTCCGGCGGCATCAACCGCCTTCAGGAGCTCAATACCAGCCTGAATAACACCCAGCAGCAAATCTCCACTGGCAAACGGGTGAATAAGCCCTCAGATGATCCGGTGGCGGCCGCCCGTATTCTAAAACTGGATCAGGAATTGTCGCGGGTCGAGACCTATCAGCGCAACGCCACTTTGGCTGACAACCGCCTGAAGCAGGAAGAGAGTGCGTTGGCCAGCTCGATTGACGTGATCCAGCGCATCCGCGAACTGACGGTGCAGGCGGGCAATGGGTCGTTGTCAGCCGATGACAGGCGTTCCATTTCCTCAGAGCTGGAGGAGCGTCTGGGGCAGTTGGCAAACATCGCCAATACCCGGGATGCTTCGGGTGAATACATCTTCAGTGGATTTCAGGGCCAGACACCTGCTTTCGCAAAGGATGGCGCAGGTGACTGGACATATCAGGGTGATGAAGGTCAGCGGGTACTGGAAATTGATGATGGCGTAACCGTGCCGATCAGTGATCACGGTAAGGGTATTTTTGTAGACGTGCCCAAGGCGGTCTCAGTAACGGCAAAGTCTAATGGTGCAACCCCTCCTACTCCTCCTGGTTATATTTCGGGGCTTGAGGTTGTGGCGCCGAAAGATCTAAGGGATGCCTTTGGCAGCGATGTGCCAGATGACCTTGAAGTTAGTGTCGATGATGATGGCTCCGGCGTATTAGAAATTACGGTCACAGATCCGAGAACAGGTAACACTATTCAAACTGAGCCTCTGAATCCCGTAGTCGGAGAAGAGTTTCAAGTGGCGGGTATAAAGCTCACCATCAATGATTCGCAAGATCAGGACTCGTTCACCCTGGGGATTAACGATAGGCAATCCGTCTTCGGCACCATAAAAAACCTGATTGACGGGCTTGAGGGCATTGCCAAAGGTTCCCCCCGTGGTGATGCCGAATACGATGCCCTGATCGCCGAGTCGCTGACCAACCTCGACAACGCCCAGGAAAGTATCATCCTGAAGCAGACCGAGCTGGGCGGCCGGATGAACGCCGTGGAGTCTACCAAGACCTTTCTTGAGGATTCGTCCGTCTATACCAACGAAATCCGGTCCCAACTGCAGGATGTGGACTACGCCGAAGCAATCAGTAACCTGAGTTTCCAGAGCTTCGTGCTTCAGGCGGCCCAGCAGTCCTTTGCGCAGGTTTCGCAGCTGTCTCTGTTTGATCGGTTGTAAATATCTGAAGCTGTGGACAGTTGTGTCTGCTGGCTTATTGCTTTCGCGATTAAGCTCAGTATAATCCCCCACACTCTCCGATGGCGGCGTGGTGAAATTGGTAGACACGACGGATTCAAAATCCGTTGGGGTAAAACCCGTGGCGGTTCGAGTCCGCCCGCCGCTACCATCTTTTTTTCCTTCGGCGTCGTTAACAGTCCATTCCATGAATGTCTCCGATTTTCATTTTGACCTGCCGGACGAACTGATCGCCCGCTATCCGCTCAAAGAACGCAGTGCGTCCCGCTTGCTCTGTCTGGATGGTCTTTCCGGCAAGCTCGATCACCGGATCTTCAGCGACCTTCCCGAACTGCTTCAGCCCGGCGACCTGCTGGTGTTCAACAACACCCGGGTGATTCCTGCGCGCCTGTTTGGCAAAAAGGAAACGGGCGGGCAGGTAGAGGTGCTGGTTGAGCGGATAACCGGAGAGCACGAAATTATTGCCCATGTCCGGGCTTCAAAGGCGCTGAAAGAGGGGCAGAACGTCATCCTTGAAGATGGTACATATTTAAGGATGTCCGGCCGGGACGAGACACTGTTTCATTTGGTGTGTGAATCTGAAGAACCCATACTGGATATACTTGAGCGCATTGGTCACATGCCGTTGCCGCCCTATATTGATCGCTCAGACGAATCCACTGACCGGGACCGGTACCAGACGGTGTACGCCCGGGAAGCCGGTGCTGTGGCTGCGCCCACCGCCGGCCTGCATTTCGACGAGGCACTGCTGGAAAAACTGGCCGCCTGCGGCATTGAAAGTACCTTTGTCACGCTGCACGTTGGCGCAGGCACCTTCCAGCCGGTGCGGGTAGACAAGATAGAAGACCATGCAATGCACAGCGAGATTGTGCACGTTCCCCGGGAAGCGGTTGATGCTGTCGAGCGAACCCGAGCCCGGGGAGGGCGCGTGGTCGCCGTGGGTACGACATCTGTTCGCTCTCTTGAATCGGCAAGCCGTGGTGGTCGTCTCACGGCATTCACCGGCGAGACGGATATTTTTATATACCCGGGGTACCGTTTTCAGGCAGTTGATGCCCTGGTGACCAACTTCCATTTGCCGGAATCCACGCTGATCATGCTGGTCAGTGCCTTTGCCGGTTACAGCAATGTGATGGGCGCCTACAAGGAGGCAGTCGGGGAACGCTACCGTTTCTTCAGCTACGGCGACGCCATGCTCATTACCGGCCAGGAACCCAGTCGCGGTATGTTGCTGGGCCCAGCCGTGGAATCCATAGATACCGGTATTGGTAACGCCGGGGAGGCTTTGTGACACAGACCTGTTTCATGTCGTTCGAGAAGCTGGGTGAGGATGGCCGTGCTCGCCGCGGCCGGCTGACCTTTCCGCGGGGCACGGTTGAAACGCCTGCCTTCATGCCGGTGGGGACCTACGGCACTGTCAAGGGCATGCTACCGCGGGACATCCATGAAATTGGTGCAGAAATTATTCTGGGCAATACCTTTCACCTGATGCTGCGTCCGGGTACGGAGGTGGTCAGGGCCCATGGGGATCTGCACGATTTCACCCAGTGGCAGGGACCAATCCTGACCGACTCCGGTGGCTTCCAGGTATTCAGCCTGGGGGAAATGCGCAAGATTACGGAAGAGGGCGTCACTTTCCGCTCACCGGTTGACGGCTCTCCTGTAGAGTTGTCTCCGGAGATCGCCATTCAGGTTCAGCGTGACCTGGGCTCGGACATCGTCATGATTTTTGATGAGTGTACCCCTTACCCTGCGACAGAGTGCCAGGCCAGGGATTCCATGGAGCTGTCCCTGCGTTGGGCTCAGCGCAGCAAGGATGCCCACGAAGGTAATCCGGCGGCACTGTTCGGTATTGTTCAGGGCGGTATGTATGAGAACCTGCGTGACCGTTCCCTGGAAGGACTGACAGACATTGGCTTTGATGGCTATGCCATTGGTGGTCTTTCCGTTGGCGAGCCAAAGGAAGACATGATCAGGATTCTGGACCATCTGCCGCCCAAAATGCCGGAAGGCAAGCCCAGATACCTGATGGGCGTTGGTCGGCCTGAGGATATCGTTGAGGCAGTGCGGCGCGGAGTCGATATGTTTGACTGCGTAATGCCGACCCGGAATGCCAGAAATGGCTACCTCTTTACCTCCACCGGCATCGTCAAGATCCGCAATGCCAGGCACCGTCATGACACCGCGCCGCTCGATGAGCGTTGTGACTGTTACACCTGCCAGAATTTTTCGAGAAGTTATCTGCATCATCTGGATAAATGTGGAGAAATGCTGGGCGCTCAACTGAACACGATTCATAACCTGCGGTTCTACCAGAACCTGATGGCCGGATTGCGTGGGGCCATTGAAGCAGGTACATTGTCGGACTTTGTAACCGACTTCTATACTCAGCGCGGAGAGACAGCTCCGCCATTGGGCAATGTTTGATCTATTCGCTTAACCAACGGAGATATTCAATGAAATCAATTAAAATGCTCGTTGCCGGCCTGATGGCTCTGATGCCTGCGCTGGCCATGGCTCAGGACCCGGGTGCGCCGGGGATGGGCGTTATGGGTCAGGTAATCTTTTTCGGCGGCTTCATCTTGATTTTCTACTTCCTGATCTGGCGTCCGCAGTCCAAGCGTGCGAAAGAGCACAAGGCGTTGATGTCTGGCCTGAACAAGGGTGACGAAGTCGTGACCTCCGGTGGTGTTGCCGGCAAGATCACCAAGGTAACGGACGATTTTATCGTTGTTGAAATTGCCGACAATGTCGAAATCAAGGTCCAGAAAGTCGCTGTTGCCGCAGCCCTGCCCAAGGGCACGCTCAAGGACATCTGAGCGAGGGCCATTTGGCCGGCCATCCATGGTGGCCGGACTGAATCCTCCTGGCTGAAACACCAAGGCCGGCCCGTTGGTCGGCTACAAGGGATCCCATGCTGAACAAGTATCCGCTTTGGAAAAACCTGGTTATCCTGGTCGCGCTTGTGATCGGGTTTATCTACGCTTTACCCAACCTCTTTCCTGACGACTACGCCATCCAGATTACCGGCGCGCGCAGCAGCACCGAAGTGAATGCCGGTGTGCTCGACAGGGCCGTTAATGTCCTCGAGAGTCAGGGAATTGAGGTGAAAAGCAGTACTCTTCAGGATCGGGATGCTCTGATCCGCCTGACCAGTTCTGATGACCAACTGCGGGCCCGCCCCCTTGTGCAGGCCGCCCTGGGTAATGAGTATCTGGCTGCCCTGAATATGGCAGCGTCCACACCCGATTGGCTGAGAAGCCTCGGTGCAGGTCCGATGAAGCTTGGTCTTGATCTGCGTGGTGGCGTGCACTTCCTCCTTGAAGTGGATATGGAAACGGCGGTAAGCCAGCGCCTTGAGGCCATGTCCGGCCAGATCAAGCGGGAATTGCGGGAAGCGCGCATTCGTTATCGCGGCGGTGATCTCGAGAACGACCGCAAGATTGTTCTCACCTTCCGGGATGAAGCTTCCCGTGCGGAAGCCTTCGATCTGGTGCGCGATCAGTACAATGAGTTTCTGCTGGATGAACAGACCGAGGGGGATGAATTCCTGCTGGAGCTGAGGCTGTCCGAAGCTGAGGTCCAGGCCATCCAGGATTACGCTCTGGAGCAAAACCTCACAACGATCCGGAATCGGGTTAACGAACTGGGCGTGGCCGAGCCGCTGGTTCAGCAGCAAGGCAATGATCGAATCATTGTCGAGCTTCCGGGCGTGCAGGATACCGCCCAGGCCAAGCGGGTTCTCGGTGCCACGGCGAACCTCGAATTCCGGATGGAAGCCCGTCCGGATGCGCCGGCCAGTGAAACGGAACAGTTCAGTTTCCGGGACCAGCCCCAGCGAACCGCACGACTTGAGCGGGACGTTATTGCCACTGGTAATAACGTGGCCAACGCCCAGCAGGCCTTCGATGAAAACGGTCAGCCCCAGGTTAATATCACCATGGATTCGGTAGGTGGCGACCTGATGAATCGGGCCACGCGCAACGCGATCGGCCGCAGGATGGCGGTACTCTTTATCGAGTATCGGACAGAGACCGGAACCCGCATGGTCGACGGTGAACCAAAAGAATTTGAAGAGCGCGTTGTGGAGAAGGGCATTATCAGCCTTGCCACTGTGCAATCCGCTCTGGGCAGCAGCTTCCGTATCACCGGGCTGGATTCGATCCCGGAGGCTGCGGAACTGGCGCTTCTGTTGCGTGCCGGTGCGCTTGCCGCTCCCATGTATTTCGTTCAGGAACGCACCATAGGGCCAAGCCTCGGGCAGAAAAATATTGACGCCGGGATGATGTCAGTTTTACTCGGCTTTGGCCTGGTCATGCTTTACATGCTGGCCTACTACCGGGGCTTTGGCATGATCGCGAATACATCACTGGCCCTCAACCTGATGTTGCTGATCGCGTCCATGTCCATTCTGTCAGCCACCCTCACCTTGCCGGGTATTGCCGGTATCGTTCTTACGGTCGGGATGGCCGTGGATGCCAATGTGCTTATCTTTGAGCGGATAAAGGAAGAGCTGAAGGCCGGCGCTCCGCCCCAGACCGCGATCAACGCCGGTTACTCCCGGGCGTTCGTGTCTATATTTGATGCCAATATCACTACGCTGTTGGTGGCCGTTATCCTCTTTGCCATGGGCTCCGGGCCGGTCAAAGGCTTCGCGATAACATTGTGTATCGGTATCCTGACGTCAATGTTCTCTGGCCTGATGATCAGCCGCAGCATTGTTAACCTGGTTTATGGCGGCCGAAGGGTCGAGAACCTGTCGATCGGAGGAAAGCTCGCCAATGTCTGAAGATCAGAAACAACCGTTTGATTTTATGGGGCTTCGGAAGATTGCTTCCGTCGTCTCGATCGCACTTATCCTGGTGTCCGTTGCCCTGCTGGCCACCCGTGGATTGAACTTTGGCATGGATTTCACTGGCGGCACATCGGTCGAGTTCGAGTATGCGGAGGCGCCGCAGCTCGATGAAATACGCTCCAGGCTGGACGCCGCGGGTTATGACCAGTTTTCCGTGCAGAATTTCGGCGCGGACACCATTGTTCTGGTACGGATGGCCGAGGGCGGCAACGATAAGCTTGCCCCTGACGTTACCCGCACGCTCCAAGCCGGCGGAGTTGAGCTTGAATTGATCAGTTCCGAGTTCGTTGGCTCTCAGGTGGGCAAACAGCTCAAAGAGGACAGCGGTCTGGGGTTGCTGATCGCTCTGGCGGTGGTGCTGATTTATGTGGGCATGCGCTTTCAGTTCAAGTTCGGTATCGCATCGGTCTTGCCGCTGGCTCACGATGTCATTATTGTACTTGGTGTGTTCGCACTGTTTCAGTGGACGTTTGATCTTACCGTTCTGGCGGCACTTTTGGCGGTCATCGGTTACTCTCTGAACGACACCATTGTTGTCGCTGACCGTATTCGTGAGAACTTCCGGAAGATACGGGTTGGTGAGCCCTGGGATGTTATCAACCAGTCCATTCACCAGACCATTAGCCGGACAATCAATACCTCCGGGACTACCTTGGTGGTTCTGCTTGCGCTGTACTTTTGGGGCGGTGAGGCGATCAATAACTTCGCGCTTGCCCTGATTATCGGGGTGGTGGTTGGTACCTACTCGTCGATCTATGTGTCTGCAAACCTCCTGATGGTGATGGGTGTTTCCCGTGAAGATCTGATCATACCGCCGAAAGAAGGTGTTGCGGATGCGGACGAGGAAGAGCAGCCGCCGGAGTGGCTGAACCGGATGTAGGATAGGAGCTTCTGCGCCCTTAGTAGACACAGACACAAAAAAACCGCCACATAACGTTGGCGGTTTTTTTGTGTCCGGAAGAGTCTGAAGTCTTAGCGGGGTAAACGCCCCCGGAAGGGATGAAGCACCTTTAGGATTTCGCGGAACAGTTTCGGATTGGCTACCACCAGTTGGCGTGCGTTGCCGGTGGATGGGTTGCCCGAAAAATCGCCAGTCAGTGCGCCGGATTCCATCGCCAGTGTGACACCGAGATCGAGTTCCGCGGCTTCCGGACGGAAAATGATTGCGGCGTCCATAAGCCCGGCAGATACACGGGCGATATCGAGTACCACGCAGCCGGAGGTGCGGAACATGCCGGAGTCCCGCGCGAGAACCGCGGCCATTTCACCCCAGAGCAGAGGATCTTCGCTCTTGCGTGCCTGGTCGAGCAGGTTGGTGGCGATGGCTGCATTTCCCGCTTGCCTGATTTCCGACGCGCGTACGCGACGGCTGTTCAGGGCAGCGCCATGGCCCCGGCTGGCAGAGTATTCCTCGCCGGTGACGGGGTTCACCAGAAGCAGGTTTTCAACACGGTTATTCTTTTTCTGGGCAAGGGCCAGGGCAAATTCAGGGATGCCCCTGAGGAAGTTTTCACGGCCCAGAACCGGGAAAATATGCCAGCTTTTCTCGCTGGTGCCGGCATTCGCTTCATTCAGAGGGGCGATGCTGTGGTCCTTGTAGGCCTTTTCGAGTTGCTCGGCAAAATTGTCGTATATTGACTGCTCAACCCGCTCCAGCTGGAGACGGTGTTCTGAGTCGTCTTTGCCGGTGGGTTCCTGGCGCTCGAAATGGGCTTTCAGATAATCGGACCCCTGACGCGCGACGCGCAGGGCCATTTTAATCGCTGGTTGCATCTGAGTGTTCATTATCCGGGTGTGTGGAGGCCGGGTATGATAGCAAAAGATCACCCCGCTTGTATGTTTTTTGACTCAGCAATAGCACGGATAACCAGAGGTTGCGGGTTCTCTGGAGGGGCAGGGTGCCGGTGGTTTCTGATATCATTGCCGCCCTGATCAACAACCTTGGGCCCGATTACAATGCACAAAAGCGCACTTCCACAGGAAGGGACGGAGACATTTCAGGATCAGATCCGGATTGTTCTGGTGGAGACCTCCCATTCGGGCAACATTGGTGCTGTGGCCCGGGCCATGAAGAATATGGGATTGGGTAATCTCTGGCTGGTTAATCCGTGCACTTTTCCGGATGAGACCTCCTATGCCCGTGCAGCGGGCGCATCCGATGTTCTCGATCGTGCGCAGGTGGTTTCCTCGCTGGATGAGGCGCTGGCGGATTGTGTTCTGGTGATGGGTACAAGCGCCCGGGGAAGAAAGGTGCCCTGGCCGGTCTGCGCGCCGCCAGAGGCAGCCGCTGCCGCCGCCGGGCATGCGGAAGACGGGCCGGTTGCCCTGGTGTTCGGCCGGGAGAACCATGGCCTGAGCAACGACGAGTTGCAGCGCTGCCATTATCACATTCACATACCCTCCAATCCGGATTACAGCTCCCTGAATCTGGCGATGGCGGTGCAGGTGATGTGCTATGAATTGCGGATGTATTACCTGCGCAGCCTTGAAGGTGGGGAGGGGAGCCCATATCTGAAGTCGATGACCCGGCCCGGGGATGAGGGTTGGGATGTGCCGCCGGCCAGAGTTGAGGATGTGGAAGGGTTTTTCGGGCACCTGGAGCAGATGCTGATTGATGTGGATTTTCATCGACGCGAGAATCCCAGGCAACTGATGACACGCTTGCGGCGACTGTTTCAGCGAGCCAGACTTGATCAGATGGAAATCAATATTCTCCGGGGCATTCTTACTGCCGTACAGAAGGCAGCGGGCGCCCGGGGCAACAGTAAACCAGCTGAGGCCGGTAGCACGGCGACGGAACAGGACAATGGCCATGTTTGAGCGTTTGCGGGAAGATATTAACAGCGTGTTCCATCGGGATCCTGCCGCCAGGAACACCTTTGAGGTGCTGACCAACTATCCGGGGTTGCATGCGCTGCTCTTCCATCGGTTTTGCCACTGGTTGTGGGGGCTCGGTCTGAAGTGGCTGGCGCGTACGATTTCGACCATAGCCCGATGGCTGACCGGCATTGAAATCCATCCCGGAGCAACGATCGGACGCCGCTTTTTTATCGACCATGGCATGGGTGTGGTGATTGGCGAAACTACCGTGATAGGCGACGACGTAACGCTCTACCAGGGCGTTACGCTCGGAGGAACCAGCTGGAACAAGGGTAAGCGTCATCCTACCATTGGCAACAGCGTGGTGGTTGGCGCCGGAGCCAAGATCCTCGGGCCCTTCGAAGTGGGTGAGGGGGCCAAAATCGGCTCCAATTCGGTGGTTACCAAGGCGGTCCCTGCCGGGGCAACGGTTGTTGGTATTCCCGGCCGCGTTATTGTTAAAAGCTACAACGAGGACGATGTTCGCCGCAAGGAAATGGAAGAGCGCATGGGGTTCGATGCCTACGGGGTTACCGAAGAGATGCCGGATCCGGTCGCCCGGGCCATGCGGTCGCTGCTCGACCACATGCACGCGGTGGATGACCGTATCGAGAACATGTGCAAGGCCCTCCGCAAGGTGAACAGCGAATACCAGAATGGGGAGCTGCCACCGCTGCATGAAGAGGACTTTGACTGCGTTCGCGATGAAGGTGACACCCGGAGCTGAATACTTGACTGGATTAGTGGGTCAATTCATACTCGTCCCTGCGTTTCGAGATTCATTCCCGTCACGGGGCTGACATTATGAAGTTGACCACCAAAGGCCGCTATGCCGTCACGGCAATGCTTGATCTGGCTCTGCATGGAGACCAGGGGCCGGTGAGTCTCGCCGACATTTCGGCCCGTCAGGAAATCTCTCTGTCCTACCTGGAACAGCTTTTCTCCCGTCTCCGCCGCCAGAAACTGGTTACCAGCATTCGTGGTCCTGGTGGAGGCTATCGGCTCAGCCGTCCGGCGGCTGATGTCTATATTGCCGAGGTTGTCGATGCCGTCAGTGAGTCACTGGATACCACACGGTGCGGCAACAAAGGCGATTGCCAGAACGGCGAGAAGTGCCTGACCCACCATCTCTGGTCTGATCTGAGTGATCAGATTCATCAGTTTCTCAGCGAGATCAGTCTCGGAGACCTGATGAGAAAACATGAAATCCGCCAGGTTGCGGACCGGCAGAACCGCCGTCAGTCTGACAGCAGCTCTGAAACGATCAATACCGAACGCCTGTCTGACCAGGCGCCGGCCTGACACCAACAAACTCCTGGAAGCCATGAAAAAGCCCGTATATCTGGACTACGCGGCCACGACGCCCGTTGATCCTTCTGTCGCCGATGAAATGCTGAAGTACCTGACGCCGGATGGTGTGTTTGGCAATCCCGCTTCGCGCTCCCACGCCTTTGGCTGGCAAGCGGAAGCGGCGGTCGAGTCGTCGCGCAAGCAGGTTGCCAGCCTGATTCACGCCGATCCCCGGGAAATCGTCTGGACCTCCGGCGCCACGGAATCGGATAACCTGGCAATCAAGGGGGCTGTTGCTGGTCGCCAGGATGCCCACATCGTAACGTCGAAAATCGAGCACAAGGCGGTTCTCGATACCTGCAAGTGGCTGGAGCAGCATGGCACAGACGTGACCTGGCTGGATCCCGCGCCGGATGGCACCATCAGCTGTCAGCAGGTGGTGGATGCGCTCAGGGACAATACCGTGCTGGTCAGCCTCATGCTGGTGAATAACGAACTGGGAACTATCACGGACATCGCGGCTATCGGCTCCGAGTTACGGCAGCGGGGCGTGCTGTTTCATGTCGATGCTGCTCAGGCGGCCGGCAAAATGGCGGTCGATGTTACGTCGATGCCCGTCGACCTGCTGGCACTCTCCGGGCACAAGGTGTACGGGCCCAAGGGGGTGGGCGCCCTTTATGTCAGGCGCTCTCCCAATGTTCGCATCGAGGCCCAGATCCATGGCGGCGGCCATGAGCGGGGGATGCGCTCCGGAACCCTGCCAACTCATCAGATTGTCGGAATGGGGAAGGCGTTTTCGATTGCCCAGTCCGGGCTTGAGGATGAAGTCCGAAAGCTGGAAACACTGCGCGAATCATTCCTGGCAGGTCTGGGGCCCCTAGAGGGTGTCAGTTTGAATGGGAGCGAGTCCCGGCGTGTGCCCGGCATTGTGAACCTGTCGTTCGACGGTGTTGAGGCGGAATCCCTGATGCTGGGGCTGCGGGATCTGGCGGTTTCCTCCGGATCGGCCTGTGCTTCGGCCACAATAGAACCCTCCTATGTGCTTCGTGGCATTGGCCTGAACGATGAGCAGGCCCATCGCGCACTGCGTTTTTCCTTTGGCCGCTTTACAACGGAAGAGGACGTCGCTTTTGCCAGCTCGCAAATTGTTGATGTTGTTAGCCGCCTCCGTGCAGTGCGGTAGGAAGTTTGCCCCGGACTGCGTATAATCGCAGGCCAGAATTTTTACCATAAACAAACTGGAGAAAGACCATGGCAACTGAGCGCACGCTCTCCATTATCAAGCCCGATGCGGTAGCAAAAAACGTGATCGGCGAAATTTACAGCCGTTTTGAAAAAGCCGGCCTGAGCATTGTAGCTGCCAAGATGATGCACCTGACCCAGGAGCAGGCAGAAGGGTTCTACGCAGAGCACAAAGAGCGCCCGTTCTTTAACGATCTGGTTGCCTTCATGACCTCTGGCCCGGTTGTTGTGCAGGCCCTGGAGGGCGAAGGCGCCGTCCTGAAGAACCGTGATCTGATGGGTGCGACCAACCCGAAGGAAGCTGAAGCTGGTACCATCCGTGCCGATTTCGCATCTTCCATCGATGCCAATGCCGTTCACGGCTCTGATTCCGCGGCTTCTGCCGAGCGCGAAATCGCTTATTTCTTTAATGACAACGAAATCTGCCCGCGGGGCTGATTAGTTGATCGGAGGCGACCGGGTGGTCGTCTCCGAATGGGTTATCTGATCGAGGTTATGAAATGACAGCGGCCGCTGAAAAAACCAATCTTCTGGGGATGCCGAAGGCAAAACTCGAGGCTTTCTTCGAATCCCTGGGAGAAAAGCGCTTTCGTGCCACTCAGGTTTTACAGTGGATTCATCAGCGTGGCGCTGATGACTTCGATCAAATGACCAATATGAGTAAGGCGTTACGGGAAAAGCTGAAAGAAGTCGCAGAAATCCGTGGCCCCGAAGTGGTTTACGACGAGACGTCCAAAGACGGCACCCGCAAGTGGGTGATGCGTATGGACAACGGCAACAGTGTTGAGACCGTTCTGATACCGGACGGGGAGCGTGGCACGCTTTGCGTTTCTTCCCAGATCGGTTGCAGTCTGGACTGTACTTTCTGTTCCACCGGCAAGCGAGGCTTTAACCGTAACCTCACGGCGGCGGAAGTCATTGGCCAGGTGTGGGTGGCCCGGAAAGCCTTCATGCCGTTTGAACCAGGCCCGGACCGGCCGATCACCAACGTTGTGATGATGGGCATGGGGGAACCTCTGCTCAACTTCGACAATGTTGTCGATGCCATGAACCTGATGATGGAAGATCTGGCCTATGGGATTTCCAAGCGTCGGGTAACCCTCAGTACCTCTGGCCTTGTTCCCGCGCTGGACCGCCTGTCGGAAGTTACCGATGTTTCACTGGCCATTTCGTTGCACGCCCCGAATGATGAACTGCGTAACAAGCTGGTTCCATTGAACAAAAAGTACCCGATTGCTGAGTTGCTGGCTGCC
This sequence comes from Marinobacter metalliresistant, assembly GCF_038098645.1. Classification (NCBI taxonomy): domain Bacteria; kingdom Pseudomonadati; phylum Pseudomonadota; class Gammaproteobacteria; order Pseudomonadales; family Marinobacteraceae; genus Marinobacter; species Marinobacter metalliresistant. The sequence goes on from NZ_CP101118.1 coordinate 280,799, forward strand.
ACCAAGCGGTACTTTGCCCGGTTACCGGACAAACGCAAGGTGACCATTGAGTACACAGTGATTGAGGGAATGAACGATCAGCCGGAACATGCGCGGGAGCTTGCGGTGTTGTTACGGGATCTGCCATGCAAGATCAATCTGATACCATTTAACCCGTTTCCGGAGAGTGATTTCCGCCGGCCGAGCATGAACGCCACCCGTCGGTTCCAGGCCGTTCTCAATGAGGCCGGCTATATCGCGACAATCAGAACCACCCGCGGTGATGACATCGATGCCGCATGTGGACAGCTTGTGGGAAGGGTTGAAGACAGAACACGCCGGAGCCAGCGGTACATCCAGGCTCAGCAGGTTAATTCCTGAGCCGGGAACCTGAAACAGCCCAATTGAGGAAGGGGAGACTGTGACAAACAAACCAGCAAACCGACGTTTCTCAGTGTTGGCCGTTATGCTGTGCACCCTGCTTGTCACAGGCTGTGTCACTACCACTGACAGTCGGTTCTCCCGGGAAGCAGATCGCCAGAAAGCTGTTGATAATTATGTAAAGCTTGCCACCGCCTACATCGGGCAAGGCAATCTTGAACGGGCCCGCCATCACCTCGACCGGGCCCTCAAGCTTGATGCGGACGACGCCAGCGCAAGGGCCGCGATGGGGCTCATATACAACGCTGAGGGCGAGCCCGAGCTGGCAGAACGGAATTTCAAAAAGTCCATCTCCGAGGATCCGGGGTACACACGCGCACGGGTCTATTATGGTGCTTTTCTCTTTGCTCAGGGGCGGATGGACGACGCCAGGGATCAGTTTCGCGCAGCTTCAAGGGATACCGGGTATGGCGATCGGGGCTCGGTGTTTTTTAACCTGGGTATGACTCAGGAGAGACTTGGTGAACTGGAAGCAGCGACTACTTCTTACCGGCGGGCGGTGGAGTTAATGAGAGGCGATGCACGTCCGCTTTTGGCGCTTGCCCGGGTGTCTGTCGAGGTGGGCAACTATGAAAGCGCCGCCGGATATTACTCAAGGCTGACGTCCATGATGCAGCGGAACCCACGCCTCGTCCATTCCGCAGAGAGTCTTTTCACCGGAATCCGCATTGCCCGTTATTTCAACAACGGTGACCAGGAAGGGAGTCTGGCGCTTCAGCTCAGAAACAATTTTCCGGAGTCAGTGGAATATCAACAATATAAGGTGCTGATTTCTAATGGCAACTGATGAGAATTCACAGCCAGCGATGAAAGAGCCCGTCGGGCGGCAGCTTCAGAAAGCAAGAGAAGCGTCCGGTTTAAGTGTCAGCGATGTGGCCGGGGCGCAGCATCTGCGACCGTCGGTGATCCAGGCTATCGAGTCCGGGGATTACAGCCAGATTGACAGTGAACTCTTTCTCAAAGGGTATGCCAGGACCTATGCAAAGCAGGTAGGGCTGGATGCCGACGCAGTGATAGCAGATCTTGACCAGGAACTGGAGCCGATCCGTCAGCAGCGTGAGCAGGAGCACGAGGCCAACCCGTTGGTGGACATTGAACGCCGCAGGCGCAGAAAACGTCAGCTCGCCAAGACCCTCTTTTTCCTGGTGATTCTGGGTATCGCCGGTTATCTGGCGTTTGCTTTCCTGATGCCGGAACCTGAAGCGGGCGGGGTACAGTCAGGGGCATCCGAAGCCGTCCAGGGCCAGGGCGAAAACGCCGAGGTGCCGGCGCTGGCAGAATCGACCGATGCCAATTCGGAAGTTCCCGCTGCAGATCAGGACGAAGTGCCGGCAGGCCCGGATTCCGGAGAAAGTATCGCCTCAGGGCAGTCAGTGTTGCCGGGCTCTGTTGCGGAACCAGGCGAACCGGGCACTTCAGAGGATCCGGATGTTGAGAATCTGGTCGCTGAGGACAGGTCCTCCGGGCCTCTGACGGAACAGATTCCGACGGTTGTAGAGACTCCGGATCCGGTTCTGGAAAACCGCTCCGGACTGGCGGAGGCCACTGACATTGTCCGGCTTCAGATCAGTTTCATCGATGACTGCTGGGTTCAGGTAAGTGATGCGACCGGGAACCTGCTGGTGAATTCCCTTCTGCGTGACGGAGACGAGATTGACGTTTCCGGTCAGGCACCGCTCAGGGTTGTCATCGGTGCCGTTGATGCCGTTGGATCCATCCGTTTCCAGGGTGAACCGCTGGATCTGGGTGACTATCGTGCCGTCAACAACCGGTCAGAGTTTTCCCTGACAATCTGAAATTTGATCACATTTTCCATATCGGTCAGTAAGACATGAAACAGGATTCCCCGATTATCAGACGCAAATCCCGCCAGATCATGGTGGGCAATGTTCCTGTGGGTGGTGATGCCCCGATAGCGGTGCAGAGCATGACCAACACCAACACCTGTGATGTCGAGGCCACGGTTGGCCAGATCCGGGCGTTGCAGGAGGCCGGTGCAGATATTGTAAGGGTCTCGGTGCCGTCCATGGACGCCGCTGAGGCGTTCGGCAAGATTCGTGAGCAGGTATCGCTGCCATTGGTGGCCGACATCCACTTCGATTACAAGATCGCGTTGCGAGTTGCGGAGCTTGGCGTGGATTGCCTGCGTATCAACCCGGGCAATATCGGTCGTGATGATCGTGTCAGTGCAGTTATCAGCGCGGCCCGGGACGGAAATATTCCGATCCGTATCGGTGTGAACGCCGGCTCCCTTGAGAAATCCCTTCAGCGCAAATACGGAGAGCCGACGCCCGACGCCCTGGTGGAATCCGCCATGCGCCACATTGATATCCTGGATCGTCACGATTTCCAGGATTACAAGGTCAGCCTGAAAGCGTCGGAAGTGTTCATGACGGTGGCGGCTTACCGCAAGATCGCGTCCCAGATTGAGCAGCCACTTCATCTGGGCATCACCGAGGCAGGCGGTTTCCGTTCAGGAACGGTAAAATCCTCCATCGGCCTCGGTATGCTGCTGATGGATGGCATCGGCGACACCATCCGCGTGTCACTGGCGGCTGACCCGGTTCAGGAAATCAAGGTTGGTTTTGATATTCTCAAAAGCCTCCGTCTGCGTAGCCGGGGCATCAACTTTATTGCCTGTCCCAGTTGTTCCCGCCAGAACTTTGATGTGATTCAGACCATGAACGATCTGGAGGCGCGACTTGAGGATGTAAACACGTCACTGGATGTGGCAATTATCGGCTGTATTGTTAACGGCCCCGGAGAGGCCAAGGTAGCCGATATCGGCCTGACCGGCGGCAGCCCGAAAAACCTGTTTTACATGGCGGGCAAGCCCAGCCAGAAGCTGGAGAACGCCACACTGACTGACGATCTGGAACGTCTGATTCGTGAAGAAGTGGCACGTCGCAAGGAGCAGGAAGAGTCGATTATTGCCCGTTCCGACCACTGATCCGTTTCCGTTTTCAGGCACCACCATCCAGACAGAGTTAAGGGTTTAAATTGGCTAAGATTCAGGCGGTTCGCGGGATGAACGATATCCTGCCGGAACAGACACCCGTATGGCAGTTTGTGGAATCCACGGTACGTAAGGTGTTGGCCCAGTATGGCTATCAGGAAATCCGCATGCCTATCGTTGAGCAGACGGACCTGTTCAAGCGATCGATCGGTGAAGTGACGGACATTGTCGAAAAGGAAATGTACACCTTTGAGGACCGCAACGGGGATAGTCTGACTTTGCGCCCCGAGGGCACAGCCGGTTGTGTGCGGGCGGCGGAAGAACATGGTCTGCTGTTTAACCAGACCCGGCGGCTCTGGTACACCGGCCCCATGTTCCGGCACGAGCGGCCACAGAAAGGCCGGTATCGCCAGTTCCACCAGATTGGCGTGGAATGCTTTGGTATGAGCGGTCCGGATATTGATGCCGAGTTGCTGATTCTGACGGCCAGGCTGTGGAAAGAACTGGGTCTTGCCGGGCACACCCGCCTCGAGATCAATTCCATTGGCACTTCCGAATCCCGCAGGGTCTATCGTTCGGCACTGGTGGACTACCTTGGTCAGTTCAAGGCTGAACTGGATGCGGACAGCCAGCGGCGGCTGGACACCAATCCGCTGCGTATTCTCGACAGCAAGGATCCGGCCACCCGCAAGATCCTTGAAGGTGCGCCAAGCCTGGACGATTTCCTGGATGACGAATCCCGGGATCACTTTGAGCGCCTGAAAGCGTTACTGGGTGCAGCGGGTGTCCGCTATTCCGTTAATCCTGCGCTGGTTCGGGGCCTCGATTACTATGGCAAGACAGTGTTCGAATGGATTACCGACAGCCTTGGCGCCCAGGGCACCGTGTGTGCCGGGGGCCGGTATGATGGTCTGGTTGAGCAGCTTGGCGGAAAAGCAACCGTTGCGGTTGGCTTTGCAATGGGCCTCGAGCGGCTTATTCTCCTCCTTGAAACGCTGGATCTGGTTCCCGGTTACGTGAACAGCGACGCGGATGTCTACGTTACGGCAATGGGTGACGGGGTGCTGGCGCCGGCATTGGCGCTCGCTGAAAATCTGCGAGCGGCGTTGCCAGACAGGGTGATTGTTTCCCATTGCGGCGGCGGCAGCTTCAAGAGCCAGATGAAAAAAGCCGATCGCAGTGGTGCGAAATACACGGTGATTCTCGGGGAGAACGAGATTGCCAACGGCACCGCCGGGCTGAAGCCCATGCGGGCCGATGAACCCCAAACCGAGATTGCCCAGGACGAACTTGCCTCAGCACTGGCGAAGGCCCTGGCCAACTGAATCTGATAAAAAATCCACGATATAAAAGCAAAAAATACGACTACAGGAGTCCCCATGGCTGAGATGCGCACCGAAGAAGAACAGATCCAGGCGATCAAGGACTGGTGGAAGAGAAATGGCAGCTCACTGCTTCTCGGTATCGGTGCCGCACTGGCCATCGTGTTTGGCTGGCAGGCCTGGCAAAACTACCAGGCGCAGCAACGGACCGAAGCGGCTAACCAGTTTGCCAACCTCCTCAATGCCTTCAGCAACCAGGCCGATGAAACCAGCGGTGAAACTGTTGCCTTCGTGGCAAAAACACTGCGGGAAGACTACTCGGATAGCGCCTATGCGGTATATGGCAATCTGATTCTTGCCCGCCAGCAGCTGATGGAAGCAGCGGATGCTCAGGCGGCCATAGATTCTCTCAAATGGGCACTGGAGAAGACCGGCGAAAACAAGGCTCTGGCGTTGGTTGTCCGGAATCGTCTTGCCCGGGCCCAGTTTTCTTCCGGCCAGCACGATGAAGCCCTTTCAACAATTGATGCCGCAGGCAGTGCCGACGCTTTCGACGCCATGTATTCCGAACTTCGCGGTGATATTCTTCTGGCGCAGGGCAACCGCGAGGGGGCTCGAGAGGCCTATCTTGCTGCCCGCGAACAGAACCAGCAGGGACGGAGCGGTGTATTGGAAATGAAACTGGCTGACCTTGGTGTCGGGGAGGACGCCTGATGCCGGATTTTCGCAACAGGTTGTTGAGTCGCGCACTGCTCATTGGGCTGATGATTTTCGCCGGGCTGTCCGGTTGCAGCACCACCGATACCTTTGAGCAGCCCGTTCCGGTGCCCGACATTGAAGCGTCCGCCGAGTTTAAAAAGGTTTGGAGCATGTCGGTCGGGGACGGACATGATGGCGATTTTCTCTACCTTGCGCCCCTCAACGCGGGTGACAGGATTTTCGCCGCCGCGGCAGACGGCGAGCTTTACGCTGTTGACCCCGAATCCGGCAGCGTAATCTGGGAAACCGAGTTTGATGATCGGGTTTTTTCCGGCCTCGGGGGCGACGGTGAACACCTTTACCTCACCACTCAGAATGCTGAACTGGTTGCGCTTTCCCGAGAGGATGGCTCTGAAGTCTGGCGGCAGTCACTGCCGACTGAAGTGCTCTCTGCACCCCAGTCAAACGGTTCACTGGTGGTTGCCCAGACAATTAGTGGCCAGGTGCTGGGTTTCAATGCCGCGGATGGGGAAAAGCGCTGGCAGTATGATGGCTCGGTTCCCGTGCTTTCGATCAGGGCGGCCGCAGCACCCCTGGTGGGTGGTGATGTCGTCATCGCTTCATTTGCCAACGGCAAGCTGATGGCGCTGGCTGCGGACTCGGGCCAGCCTCTGTGGCAATATGAGGTCGGTCAGCCGAAGGGGCGTACCGAGCTTGAGCGACTGGTTGATGTAGCGGGCCAGCCATTAGTGATCGAAACAGCCGTGTTGGTGGTAGGCTACCAGGGTAAGCTTGCGCTGGTTGATATCCGCACAGGGCAGGAAATCTGGAGCCGCGAAGCATCCAGCCTATACTCGCCCATGATAGCCGGGGGTGACATATACCTCGCATCGGCAAATGGCGAACTGGTTGCCCTTCGCGGCTCTGACCGGAAGGAACTCTGGATGCAGGATCGTCTGGCGTGGCGCCAGCTGACTCAGCCAATGGTCTACGAAGGCTATCTGGTGGTCGGTGACTATGAAGGCTATCTGCACGTCCTCGATCGTGAAGACGGCAGCCTGGTCGGGCAGCTTGAGTTCGATGATGAGGGTATCCGCGTACCGGCCCAGCGGCTAGCCAATGGTAACCTGCTGGTTTTTGGCAACAGCGGAAAGATGGCCGTATTCCAGGTTCAGCCGCAGGATTAATTACCCATTATGACCCCAGTAATTGCCCTTGTCGGACGTCCCAACGTTGGCAAATCGACTTTGTTCAACCAGATGACCCGCTCCAGGGATGCCCTGGTTGCGGACTTCCCCGGCCTCACCCGGGACCGCAAATACGGTGAGGGCAGCTACGAGGGCCAGCGTTTCATTGTGATTGATACCGGCGGTCTCACGGGAGACGAGCAGGGTCTTGATCTCGAGATGGCACGGCAGTCCATGCAGGCCGTGGAAGAGGCCGACATTGTTCTGTTTCTGGTGGATGGCCGTGCCGGGCTGACAGCGGGCGATGAACTCATTGCAGATCATATGCGCCGTTCTGGTAAGCAGGCTCACCTGGTCGTGAACAAGACCGATGGTCAGAACCCGGACATTGCGGCAGCCGATTTTTACAGCCTGGGCTTCGCATCCACCTTCCTGATAGCTGCCTCCCATAACCGGGGTATCCGGTCAATGCTGGAGATTCTCTTGCCCTCCGAGGAAGATCGGGCAGAAGAGGACCGGGCAGATCGATATCCGGGTATTCGCATTGGCGTGGTGGGGCGCCCGAATGTGGGCAAGTCGACCCTTGTGAACCGCATGCTTGGCGAGGATCGGGTGGTCGTTTTCGACATGCCGGGCACAACCCGTGACAGCGTGTACGTCCCCTACGAGCGCCAGGGCAAACAGTACACGCTGATTGACACCGCCGGTGTTCGCCGTCGCAAGAATGTCAGCGAAGTGGTCGAGAAGTTTTCAATTATCAAAACGCTGCAAGCGATTGATGATGCCCACGTAGTGATTCTGGTGATTGATGCCCGGCAGGGACTGGTGGATCAGGATTTGCACCTGATCGGCTTTGTTCTGGATGCGGGCCGCTCACTGGTCATCGCTGTGAACAAATGGGACGGTATGGACCCCGAAGACCGGGCCAGGGTGAAGGAGCAGGTTAAGCGCCGCCTCGATTTTCTCGATTACGCCGACAAGCACTATATCTCCGCGCTTCACGGATCCGGCGTTGGCGTTATGTATGAATCGGTCGAGGCCTGCTACGACTCTGCCATGGCCAAGTGGCCGACCAATCGCCTGACCGCACTATTGCAGGACGCCGTTGCCCAGCATCAGCCACCGATGGTGCAGGGGCGGCGGATCAAACTCCGTTACGCCCACCAGGGTGGCTCGAATCCGCCGGTCGTTGTTGTTCATGGCAATCAGGTGGACGCGCTGCCAGGCGCTTACAAGCGGTATCTGGAAAACACCTTCCGCAAGGTGCTGAACGTTACCGGATCGCCCATCCGGTTTCAATTCCGGGCCGGGGAAAACCCGTTTGCCAGCAAGGTTGATCGGCTGACGCCGCGCCAGAAGGTGAAAAAGGATAACGACCAGAAACAGGGGCCCAGCCCGAAGAAAAAGCGCCAGAAGAGTCTCAAGCGCTGATTCCGGGGTATAGCCTCAGCTTCCGTTGAGCCCCGCGTTTTCAACCTGTTTTGCCTGGACCGCAGTGAGTGCGATGGTAAAGACGATGTCTTCGACCAGCGCACCCCTGGAGAGATCGTTGACCGGTTTCCGGAGGCCCTGCAGCATCGGGCCGATACTGACGACATTGGCGCTGCGCTGAACCGCTTTATAGGTGGTGTTCCCGGTGTTCAGATCCGGGAATACAAACACCGTGGCCTTGCCCGCCACTTTGCTGTCAGGTGCTTTGCTTCTGGCGACACTCTCTATCGCTGCGGCGTCGTACTGCAAGGGTCCGTCAATCAGCAGATCCGGCCTGCGCTGGCGGGCAATCCGGGTGGCTTCTCTTACCTTGTCGACGTCCTGACCGCTTCCTGATTCACCGGTACTGTAGCTGATCATCGCAACCAGAGGCTCAATGCCGAAGGCTTCGGCGGATTCGGCGCTCTGGATGGCAATATCTGCCAACTCCTCGGCGTTCGGGTCCGGGTTGATGGCGCAGTCCCCGTAAACCACCACCTGTTGCGGAAGCAACATGAAAAACACGGATGACACGACTTTCGCGTGGTCGTGGGTCTTGATCAGCTGCAGGGCAGGGCGAACGGTGTTGGCGGTGGTGTGAATGGCGCCTGACACCAACCCATCGGCTTCATCCAGAGCCACCATCATGGTGCCCAGGACAACGTTGTCCTCGAGCATGGCTTCGGCCATGTCCGGGGTAAGGCCCTTGTGTTTGCGCAGTTCCACCATCGGCCCGATATAGCGCTCACGTACTTCGGAAGGATTGATGATCTCGATATCTTCCGGCAGCTCCTGATCCTGGGAAGCGGCAACCCGACGAATCTCGGACGCGTTCCCAATCAGGGCACACCGGGCCAGCTTGCGCTGGTGACAGATGATGGCCGCCTGAACGGTTCGTGGTTCGCTGCCCTCCGGCAGGACAATTCGTTTATTGGCAGCGCGGGCGCGTTCTGAAAGCTGATACCGGAAAGCCGGGGGAGAAAGCCGGCTCTGGCGTTCGACCTTGAGGTGCTGCTGCAGCCAGTCTGTGTCTATTCGGGTCGCAACCGCTTCCATGGCCTTTTCGATGCGGTCCGGATCATCGATGGGGATAGCGGAAGACAGGTTAGCCAGCATGTGGGCTGTCTCGTAGGTGTTGGCATCGGAACCGAGAACCGGCAGGCCGGTATCCAGGGCCCGGTGGCACAGATCTATCACCCGTTGGTCCGGCATGAATCCGCCGGTGAGCATCAATCCCGCCAGTGGAACACCATTTAGCGCGGCAACTGCTGTTGTGACCACAATGTCTTCACGGTCTCCCGGCGTTACCATTAACGTGCCTGGCCTCAGTGTTTCTGTCATGTTCCGGATGCTTCTTGCACACACCGAAACCTTCTGAACCCGCCGGGAGTGCATCTGGCCTTCGTTCAGCACGGGTAGCCCGAGCTCCCGGGCGATATCGGACACTCGTGGCGCGAGAAGCTCCGGCTGCCAGGGTATCTCCGCGATCAGTCGAAACCGGCCTTCGAGGAACACCTTACAGCTGGCCCGGTAATCGATGGCCGTCGTGCATGGGTGACTGGTATTGGAACGGGGTTCAAGGCCGGACTGCTCCGGCTCGCCGACCTTGTTCAGGATCACCCCGATGACATCGGGATCGCTCGGGCTGGCGAAGAGGCGTGCGGCGAAGTCCAGCTCCTCATCCATCTGGCGTGCGTCAAGGGTTTTCGTGGTGCTGACAAGGATGACGTCTGAGCCCAGATTCCGGGCAACCTCCACATTGAGCCGTGCGATATAGGCCTCACTGCGATCGGGTACCAGCCCTTCGATAATCACCACATCCACCTTTTTGGCGACCTTCTGGTACTCGCCCACCACTGTCTCGAGCAGGAAATCGGATTTGCCCCGGTTGAGCAGTTGCTGGGCTTGCTTTAAAGGAATCGGGTCCGGTGGATTCAGGTGACTGCTGGTCCGGACAAAGGCCGTCGATGAATCCTGGCCGTCGTTATGCATGGATTCAGCACGGTGGACGGACTGGCAGAAGGGTTTATAGAAACCGACACTCACGCCAACCCGTTCAAGGGCGCGTAACAGCCCGAGGCAAACGGAGGTCAGGCCGGACTCCATGGAGGTTGGTGCAACAAAGAGACTTTTTGCCATTATCGTGTTCCTGGTAACGCGTGGTGGTCAGGCCGGATCTGCCGCGCCGGCAAGCCGTGAGGCCTCCCGCGCAATAACCAGCTCCTCGTTGGTGGGAATCACCAGAACCGGGAACCGGGAACCGGCACTTTCAATCCGGCCGTCGCTGAATTCACCATGGTGTTTGTTAAGATCCTCGCTGAGCTCAAAACCCATGAGGTGCAAATGGCTGATGGTGTCCTGCCTCACCCGGGCACTGTTCTCGCCGATGCCGCCCGTGAAAACCAGGGCGTCCAGTTGCCTGAGCGATGCCATCATGGCACCAATGTATCTGGCCAGACGGAAGCAGAAAACATCAATCGCTGTTTTAGAGGGTTCATGGCCGTGGTCGGCGAGCTCGCATAATGAGCGCATATCATTGGTCTGCCCGGACAGGCCCAGCAGGCCGCTTTCCTGGTTCAAAACCCGATGAACCTCGTCGCCGGGAATGCCCTTACTACCGAGAAAATCAAACAGGCCCGGGTCGATATCTCCGCTCCGGGTGCCCATCACCAGGCCTTCCAGAGGTGTCAACCCCATGCTGGTATCCACGCTGATGCCGTCGCGGATGGCGGCAATGCTGCAACCGTTGCCCAGATGAGCAGAAATGATGGACGTGGTTGCCGGTGTCCTGCCCAGCAAGCGGGCGGCTTCGACGGCCATAAAGGCGTGGCTGGTGCCGTGAAATCCGTAGCGGCGTACGCCCCAGTCCTGATACCAGGCTTTCGGAAGGGCGTATAGGAACGCGTGTCTTGGCAGGGTCTGGTGAAAGGCGGTGTCGAAAACCGCCGCCTGGGGGACACCGGGAAACAGCGCGAGGGTTGCCCGGATACCCGAAAGATTGACCGGGTTGTGCAGGGGAGCCAGCCCGGCGCACTCTTCAATGGCGCTGACAACGTCCTCGTTGATAAGGACCGCTTCGCGAAAGGTTTCTCCACCATGAACCACCCGATGGCCGATGGCCGCGGGTACGGATGTTATCAGCTGACGGTCCCGGAATGCGCTGACCATTGCCTCAAGTGCCGCATCATGCGATGTGCCCGGCTTCAGGGGAATTGTGTCCTTATCGCCAGCAATGCAGGCAAAAGCATCGTTCTGATTAAGACGCTCGGCCAGAGCCGACGCCAGTTTACGGTGCTGGCCGTCAAACAGTGCCAGTTTGAGTGATGAGCTGCCGCAGTTAACGACAAGTACGGTATCTTCCATGGAAATGAGGTTCCGGCGGTTTTGAATCTATACCCGATGATTGTTGGTGAGCCAGACATCAAAGTCCGGGGCTGGCAGAGGGCGGCTGTAGAAATAACCCTGGGAGAAGTCGCAGTTTTCCTTTTTCAGGAAATGGGTCTGTGCTTCTTCTTCCACTCCTTCAGCGATGACTCGCAGGCCCAGGCTATGGGCCATGTTGATGATCGCCCGGACAAGGGAGGCATCTTCAGGCTCCTTTATGACATCCTGGACAAAGGACTTGTCAATTTTCAGGGTATCAAACGGATAGCTTTTCAGATAGCTGAGCGCGGAGTAGCCGGTACCAAAATCGTCGACCGACAAGCGAATGCCGGCTTTGTCGAGCTGGCGCAGGATTTCCGCTGTCTCGATGGAGTTGTCCAGGATCAGGCGTTCGGTAATTTCCAGTTCCAGCTGTTCCGGCGCCAGGCCGCTGGCTGAGAGCGCATGCATTACGGTCTCGGTAAATCCGGGATCCCGGAACTGGCGGGGGGAGACATTGACGGAGATACCGATGTCCTTACCGGTAGACTGTTTCCAACCCATTGCCGCCCGGCAGGCCTCCTCGAGAACCCACTCGCCGATGGGCGTGATCAGGCCGGTTTCCTCCGCCAACGGGATGAAACGATCCGGCATCACCATGCCCATGGCGGGATTATTCCAGCGCAGCAGCGCTTCGACAGCAAAAAGGTTGCCGGAATTCGTATTCACGATGGGCTGGAAGTAGAGCTCGAATTCCTTTAGCTCCAGGGCACGCCGCATACTGGATTCCATCTTCAGACGCTCGTGGGACACCTCGGTCATTTCCGGGGCAAAATGGGCGTAGGAGCTCTTGCCCTTGTGCTTGGCCTGGTACATGGCGGCATCGGCGTGCTGAAGCAGGGTGCCACTGTTGTCGGAGTCTGTCGGGAAGATCGCAATCCCGATACTCGTAGTTACGAATACTTCCTGACCATTCAGTATGTAGGGTGGTGCGAACGTCTTGAGAATACGTTCTGCAACCTGAGATGAGGCCTCCGGGCCGGTCAAACCAGGCAGTATGACAAGAAACTCATCGCCACCGAGTCGGGCAACCGTACTGGTGCCCCGCAGGCAGCTGGAGATCCGGCGTGCCGCTTCAATCAGTAGATTGTCGCCGGCGTCGTGGCCAAGGGTGTCGTTGATGTGCTTGAAGTTGTCCAGGTCCAGGAACATCACACCCACCAGGGTGCTCTCGCGTCGAGCCTGGGCCAGCGCCAGCTTCAGGCGATCCAGGGCCAGCATCCGGTTGGGCAGGCCGGTTAGGATGTCGTAGTTGGCCTGGCGCAGCAGTTGCTGCTCATACCGTTTTCTGATGCTGATGTCTTCGCCGAGGATCAGGTAGCCGGTCGTGCCGCCTGACTCATCCTTGATGGGGGTAACAATCAGCTGTTCCCAGAATCGTTCGCCGTTGCGCCGAACGCTGTTTATTTCCCCCTGCCACACTCCGACACGTTGCACCTGCAGTCGAATGGACTGCCACAGGTGCCGGTTTTGCCGGTTTTCAATATCGTTCTCACCCAGTGCGCCGGGATGCTTGCCGAGAATGGATCGGGCTTCGTAACCGGTCAGTTGGGTGAATTTCTGGTTGGCAAATTCAATACGCCACTGCCGGTCACAGATCAGAACGGAGGAAGGGCTTTGTTCAATGGCCTTGGAAAATTTTCGGATTTCAGCCGCATCTTTTTGCTGCCGTTCCATATCCACGTTGAGACGTTCGCGCATCTGATTGATGGCATCGGTAACCCGCCCGAGCTCATCATGACGGTTTGCTGGGGTGTTCGGCCGGTCAAGAGTGAGAGGTTTCGAGGTGGTTTTCAGTGAAAAGTCGCGGGCATAGTTGGCCATCGTTGTCAGGTGGCGTACCACGAAATGCTGGAAGATCCAGATAATCAGTATGGAAACAAAGAAGGTTTTCAGGAACTGAGTGAACAGGATGACCCCTACTTTGCGCTGCAGCTCATCGTAGACCGGGTCAAGGCCCGCTGTGACGGTAAGCTCGCCCAGTTTGAACATTTCATCGCCCTGGTGAGCCAGGCTGAAACTGTGGGACGTGGTTTTTGCTCCCCGGGGAATGTCACCCATTATCAGCTCGGAATCCGGTTCGATCCGCAGTCGCAGGTGGATCACGTAGGGGAGGCTGAGAATGCCTTCCATCTGGGTCTGCAGCAGTTTTTGGTCCAGGGCCCACAGACTCCGCGCCAGGCTGGATGCATAACCGGATTCGATGATTTGCATACGGTTGTCAATCTGGGAAAGTTCCTTGCGGTAATCGGAATAGATCTGCAGGGCTGAAGCGACCAGGGTGAAGGCGGAGCTGAACAAAAGAATCCAGGCCAGCAGCCTGAAGGACAGGGGAGAGCCTGTGCGAAAACGTTGGAGACGCGTCGACAGTTTTGGCATGTCGTAAACTTCAGCCACCCAAACCGGTTAGGAGATCGGAGAATTACCTTTGATTGCGACTATAGCAGCAGTTTCTTTCGAATGCCTTGCAAATGCAGGAAAAATGGGGAGAAATTTGTTGTGATTCAGTACTAAAGCGTACACAACCTGAAAGTACTCTGTTGACCTGGATCAATAACATGCAGGCGTACCGGGCGTAATCTGAGTTTAATCAAGTTTACTGCAGGAAGGAGAAGAAAAATGTATATGGACGCCGTTGTTATCGCAGGTATTGCGACTGTATTGCTGGTGGTTGGGTTTTTCGTTGGTGTTGGCATCTTCGTGATGAGGGATCAGAAGGCGCACGGACATGAGGGCAGAAAAGAAGGCGAGCACGGCCAGAAACCGGTTTGACCTTGCCGGGCAAGTAAGAGCTGCCGGAGCATCAGGTTAGGAAAATTGGCGTCCCCTAGGGGGTTCGAACCCCTGTTGCCGCCGTGAAAGGGCGGAGTCCTAGGCCACTAGACGAAGGGGACGCAACGTTTTCAATACCTTGCCTCGTCGAGGTGGCGCGTATATTAAGTAAGGCTCCGGGGAGTGTCAACGCCTTTTTTTGAAAAGTTACGGGCGTTGACTGGTGAAATGCCCCAGCTGAAGGCCGCGGCCGGCAGCTGTGAGGCGTCGGTCCATACGCGGGCTACTGTCACCTTGCCGCCCCCGGATTAACGGAATGGGCCAGCGCCTTCTCCAGTTCGGGATACTGGAACTGGAATCCTGCCTTGGTGAGTCTTGCCGGAATGGCCTGCTGGCCGGTCAGGAGGAGACGCGCCATTTCCCCCAGTGCGACCTTGAGCACCGGTGCCGGTGCGGGCAACAGAGCGGGGCGGTGCAGAACCTTGCCGAGGCAACGGGTGAATTCGGCGTTGGTCACCGGGTTGGGGCTGACCACGTTGAACGGTCCTGAAGCGCTGGTGTTCTCGACCATCCAGATCAGGGCTTCGACAACGTCGTCCCGGTGGACCCATGGCATATACTGCGTGCCACTGCCCAGCCGGCCACCGAGGCCAAGTTTGAAGGGCAGAATCATGCGCTCCAGAAAGCCGCCTCCGGGGCCGGCCACGACACCTGTTCGCGACAGGCACACTCTTACGCCGTTGTCGGCAAGGCGGAGCGCGGCATTTTCCCAGTCCCGGCAAAGGCGGTGGGTAAACTCATCATGTGGGTTGGTCTCTTCCGTTACCATGGCCGGGCCCTGGTCTCCATAAAAACCGACCGCCGAGCCCGAGACCATGACCTCGGGAGCCTGTTTCCAGCTGCGTATCACGTCAACGAGTGTTTCGGTGACATTGATCCGGCTGTCCCGGAGTTGCTGTTTGCGAGCTTTGGACCAGCGTTTGTCAGCAATGCCTTCACCAGCCAGGTTGATGACGGAATCGAACCCGGGGTGGGAACGGAGTTGTTGCAAATCACGGACGGCTTCAACCCGGCCGCAGCAGGCCTTGACGGTTTCTGACGGTTGCCGGCTGAAAACGGTCAGTTCATGGCCGCGCGCCAGCAGTTCACGGCACAGTACGTGCCCGATAAATCCGGTACCGCCGGTAATCAGAATCCTCTTTGTCATGATGTTCCCTCCCGTCGCGGTCTGGTCGACACGCGTGCTTTCCAAGCGTCCGGTTCAGGACGGTGTCTGTTCCAGTTCAAGCATAACAGCATCCCGGATGGCCTGTCCGAGAAGTGGATTTTCGCCGATCGGCGGCGCCAGGTGGATGTTGGTGCCATGGGCGCGCTCGAGTTCTTCGATCATCGCGGGAACATCCTTGCGCAGATGGCGCCCGGCCGCCAGGAACAGGGGAACGATGGTAAAGCTTTTGGCCCCTTCCGCGACTCCTTCTGCAATGACAGTGTCCATGGATGGATCGGCCAGTTCCATGTAGGCAATCCGGGCATTATCGACAGCCTTGAGTGTGGGTCCGGCAAGCTGTTCGAAGGTTTCACACCAGCGCTTGTCACTGCTTCCGTGTGCCAACAGAATAATGCGGGGGCTGTTCATTGCCTCTCCTGAGTGGTCAGTTTGATGGGGCCTGTCGTAAGTCCGGAGCGTCAGCCCCGGAAGCGGGTATAACAGAATCTAAAGTAACAGGGTGACACAGAATGTTCGATTGGAAAGAGATTCTGGATTTCTGGTTTGGTGAACTGGATGAGCACGGGTTGCCAGACAGTGACCACAGAAACAAATGGTTCCGGTCAGACCGTAGGTTCGATCAGGAGATCCGCCGCCGCTTTCTTTCCCTGGTGCTGTTCGCTTCGGAGCAGGGGCTGGAGCATTGGCGGCGGGAAGCCGGTGGCATACTGGCAGAGATTCTGCTGCTTGATCAGTTTTCCAGAAACATCTTCCGGGGCGGCGCTATGGCATTTGATCAGGATCGGCAGGCCCGGAAACTCTGCAGGCAGGCCATGCGGAAGGGGCAGGATATGCTGCTTCCTCCGGTTCAGAGGGCTTTCCTATATATGCCCCTGCAGCACTCCGAGCGTAAGGAAGACCAGGACACATCTGTGGAATGCTACGAGCAGCTTGCCCGGAGTACCCAGGGGCTCCTGGCAGATTTTATGGGTAGCTTTCTTCAGTCCGCCCGGGATCACCGCGACATTACCATCAGGTTTGGCCGTTTCCCACACCGGAACAAGGCTCTGGGGCGTGCGTCTACGGCAGAAGAAGAGGTTTACTTACAGATTGGCCGGCGATTTGGCCAATAGAGCTGCTTTTTGTCAGCCCTGATTGGCCAGATGACGGAATTGGCGGCTTCCTTAAGGTTTTGTATGAAAAATGTACATTCTGACGGGGTTGGCTATTTTGCCTGATAGAATACGCAACACTTACTTTGAACCGGGTGCGCGGCGTTTCGCCGCCACCTGCACGTATTCTATCGGGGATTTGTGATGGTGAACTCGCGGCGTTCCCTGCCCGCCGGGCTTTTTGCGGCCGTATGGGCTGTGCTTCCTGTTTCATCGTTTGCTGCTTCTCTCGACGATAAGCTGCTGGACCAATTGAGTGGCGCAGCCCCAAAGCTCGACAGGACTGTGCTCAAGACGGCGTTTAAGGCATCACGCTGTGCTGTTTCCAGTGGTGTCGAGATGCCACAGCGGCTGGCGGTTATCGATTTTTCGTTACCCTCCAGTGAAGAGCGGTTGTGGATTTTTGATCTGGAGAAAGGCGAGCTGCTGCTCCGGGATCTTGTGGCCCATGGTAAGAATTCCGGGAATTTCGAGCCGACCGAGTTCTCCAACGTCGAAGGCAGCCATAAGTCCAGTATCGGTCTCTTTCAGGCGCGAGAGTCCTACTACGGAAAACATGGATATGCCGTCCGGCTCGATGGACTTGAACCTGGCATCAACGATCACGCCCGGCAGCGCGCGATTGTTATTCACGGTGCGGACTATGTGAGTGACAGCTGGGTCAGCAAATACGGCCGGATAGGCCGAAGCCACGGTTGTCCTGCGGTGGACAATCAGGCCATCCGCCAGGTGGTTGATAATCTCAAGGGTGGTCAGCTTGTTTTCAAGTACTATCCCGATCAGGAGTGGCTGCACAGTTCAGGTTTCCTCAAGTGCGACAACACAACTCTGGCGGGAAAAAACCTGGAAAAAAGTGGTTGACGGCGCCGGTTGGATCCGTAGAATACGCCTCCGTTGTCGGTAACAGCCGATCAGCATTGCGGGAATAGCTCAGTTGGTAGAGCACAACCTTGCCAAGGTTGGGGTCGCGAGTTCGAATCTCGTTTCCCGCTCCAGATTCAGAAAACCCGGTCTTGAAAAAGGCCGGGTTTTTTCGTATTCAACCACCACAAACCCGGCGCCATGGCTCGTGGTCAGGTATACTCGGCAGCCTGTTTCATATCCTGATTCTGTGGGGGAGGCATGTCCGCCATGAAGGTACATTCACTGTTTATATACCCCGTCAAGTCCCTGTCCGGCATTGAGGTAAGCAGCTTTGACACTGATGATTTCGGCCCGGTCGCCGACAGACGCTGGATGATTGTCGACGATGACCGCCGTTTTGTGACCCAGAGGGAGCATCCGGAGCTGGCGCTGGTTGCTACCGCGCTGGAGGGTGGCAATGTGGTTGTCGACATTCCGGGTGAGGGTGCGTTTCCCCTGATGGCTATTGATGAGACAGATGCGGCCGGCGCAGAGGTTCGGGTCCTGGTCTGGCGTGACTGGGTCAAGGCCGTTATGGGACAGCCTGAAGCCGGCGAGGCGTTAAGCCGGTTCTGCGGCAAGTCTCTCCGGTTTGTCTATATGCCGGACAGTTCATTTCGCCGTGTTGATGCCGGACGGGTGGATGAATACCGGCGTGTAGGCTTTGCTGACGGTTTTCCGTTCCTGATTACCAATACCGCTTCGCTGATGGAGCTGAACGGGCGCCTCGATGCTCCGGTAGAGATGCGCAGGTTCCGGCCCAACATCGTGGTGGAGGGTGCGCAGCCCTGGGATGAGGACAGCTGGCAGCAGCTGACCATTGGCAACAACCGTCTGAGTGTTGTGAAGCCCTGTTCCCGCTGTGTGGTGACCACCGTGGATCCCGCAACGGGCAAAAAGGACGCCGCCTTGCAGCCGCTCAGAACCCTGTCAGGCTATCGCAGGACGCCGGACGGCGTGATCTTCGGCCAGAACGCCATTCATGAATCACCGGGAAGTATCCGGGTTGGTGATCCTGTTACCATCAACAAATCGGAGTCAAAATAAACGTGCCTTTGTTAACGCTGGACTCAGTCTCCCTGGCTTTTGGAATGCACCCGCTGCTGGACCAGGCATCGCTGGTAATCGACGCCGGAGAGCGTGTGTGCCTGTTGGGACGCAATGGCGAAGGCAAGTCGACCCTGCTCAGGATTGTCACTGGGGAAGTGGTGCCTGATGGCGGGGTGGTGCGCCTGGACGACGGCGCAGTGCTTGCAGTGCTGCCGCAGAACCTGCCATCGGAGGATTCCCGCACAGCCTATGAAGTGGTTGCCGGTGCGTTTCCGGAAACCGGAACCTTGCTGGCGGAATTCCATCAGCTTTCCCAGCATGCGGATGAGTCCAGCCTGGACCGCCTGATGAAAGTCCAGGAGCGTCTGGAAGCCCTGGATGGCTGGCGGCTGGATCAGAAGGTAACCACCATTCTCGGTCAGTACGGTGTCGATCCCGATCAGACACTGAACACGCTGTCCGGCGGCTGGCAACGCCGTGTGTTGCTGGCAAAAGCCCTGGTTGCGGATCCGGACATCCTGTTGCTGGATGAACCCACCAACCACCTCGATGTGCCTGCCATCGCCTGGCTGGAAGAGGCTCTGGGCCAGTTCCGTGGCGCCATGCTGTTTGTCAGCCACGACCGGGCGTTTATCCGGCGCATGGCCACCCGGATTGTTGAGCTGGATCGGGGCAGGCTCGTGAGCTTTGCCGCCACCTATGACCGCTACCTTGAACTGAAGGAAAAAGCGCTGGAAGAGGAAGAGCGTCAGAACGCGCTGTTCGACAAGCGGCTTAAGCAGGAAGAAGCCTGGATTCGCCAGGGTATCAAGGCACGCAGAACTCGCAACATGGGCCGGGTGCGCGCCCTCCGGGCCATGCGCGAGGAACACCGGCAACGGAGAGTCCGTGGCGGTACCGCAAGCTTCGCGGTGGAGGATGCAGCCCGTTCCGGCAAACTGGTTGTTGAAACCCGGGATGCAGGCTTCGCCTATCCTGATGGTACGCCGGTGATCAGCGATATGAACCTGACTATCCTCAGGGGTGACAAGATCGGCCTTGTGGGGGAAAACGGAACCGGCAAAACGACTTTGGTTCGGCTTTTGCTCGGAGACCTGGAACCAACTGAAGGGTCGGTGCGTCTGGGTACCAATCTGCAAGTGGCCTATTTCGATCAGCTTCGCGGGGAGCTGGATCTGACCCGGAATGCCCTGGATAACCTTTCCGAGGGTCGGGAATTCATTGATATTAACGGTCAGAGCAAGCACGTGCTTGGTTATTTGCAGGAGTTCCTGTTCACACCGGAGCGGGCCAGGTCACCGGTCAGTGTGTTCTCTGGTGGTGAACGTGCGAGGCTGCTTCTTGCCAAGCTGTTCAGCAAGCCAGCGAACATTCTGGTGCTTGATGAACCGACCAACGATCTGGATGTGGAAACCCTGGAACTGCTGGAAGAACAGTTGGCGGAATTTGCCGGAACAGTGATCGTGATCAGTCACGACCGGGAGTTTCTTGATAATGTGATCACTGAAACGGTTTTCCTGGATGGATCGGGCAAAGTGCGGGAGTTTGTCGGTGGTTACACCGACTGGCGCCGGCAGGGCGGGCGTTTCCCCTCGGAAGCGACGGGTAATAGGCCGGACAAACAGGACAAAGCCAGAAAATCCGGTAAGGAAACCGCCAAAGAACGTGAACAAAAGGTGCCAGGAAGCGCAAGACAGGCAGCGCCCTCGGAAAAGAGCAAGCCTGTCAAGCTGAGCTATAAACTCAAACTGGAGCTCGAACAGCTGCCCGGGCAGATCGGGGCGCTGGAGCAGGAAGTCGCCGGCCTGAAGGAAAAGATTTCCTCGGCTGATTTTTACTCAGGCCCACCGAACGAAGTCTCGGCCACTCTGGAAGCATTGACGGAAAAGGAAAACCGTCTGGAGAAGGTTATCGAGCGGTGGATGGAGCTGGAAGAACAGGCAAGCCAATGAATATCAATTACGATTTCAGGTTTCAGGACGGGCGTACCGTCGAGTTTACAGTCACTGATCGACCGTCACCGGCGTCCGGGCCTTTGCCCTCGTGGACCAAACTCGGGCATTGTCAGTGCAGTAACTGCCCGTTGAAGGCTTCAGATACGCCTTATTGCCCTGCAGCCACTGAAATGCTGCCTGTTGTCGAAGCATTTCAGGCGGAAGATGCCTACCAGAAGGTTGAGGTGAAGGTTACTGATGAGCGGCGCAGCTACCTGAAACAGACTGCCCTGGAAGAAGCCCTCAGGTCTTTGCTCGGGCTGAAAATGGCAACCAGCGGGTGCCCGGTACTGTCAGAGCTCAAGCCGATGGCTGTGCACCACCTGCCTTTTGCCAATACCGATGAATTTATTATGCGCAGTGTGTCCCATTATCTGCTGCAGCAGTACTTCGCCAAGCGCAATCACCAGGCGCCGGACTGGGATCTGACGGGGCTTGTTGAAAGGAACCAGAGGTTGCAGCTGGTCAATCAGGCCCTTTGGCAGCGTATTCATTCGGTCTGCAAGGGCGACAGTAATCTGAAAGCGTTACTGAACTTCTTTTCGATGGCGTCGAGCGTCAGCTTCTCCCTGGAAAGCCAGCTTCGGAAGCTCGAGGCAAAAATGGGCGGGGAAGGGGGGTAGCAGTCCCGGGCGACAGACCAGGCCCGGGACAACGCCCGGGCTTTCGGTTCCGGAACCCTTAGTGAATCCTGATGGCCAGAACGTCGCACTCAGTACCGTGCAGAACACCGTTGGCAGTTGAGCCCAACAAAAGCTGGAAGCCCTTTCGCCCATGGCTGCCAACAATCACGAGGTCCACGTCCTGCTCTTTGGCAAGCCTGTGAATTTCTGATTCCGGGCGCCCGACCGTAACTACCTGGTTTGTCCTGGAAACTCCGTATTGGTCACCGTAGGTGCCCAGTTGCTCACGGGCGGCTTTGTCGAGCTGATCCTGAAGTTCGGTCAGGTCCATCGGTATATCACCGCCATAGGCGTAGCCAACGGGCTCAACCACATGAACCAGCATCAGCTCCGCCCCATGGGCCTCGCTCATGGCTTTCGCCTTGTTGAGCACCTGTGGGGCTTCTTCCGTCAGGTCAATGGCAACAAGCATTTTCTTGTAGGCGGACATGGCATCGCTCCTTCGCGCGCGGGGTGATATTGTCTTGAGGATAGTACTTTAAATCTAATCGGAAAAGTGTAGCGGGAAACTGACGGGTATCAATAAAGACGGCGGAAAAGCGCTTTTCTGGCAGGCAATTAGGCCCGCCAGAAAAAGAGGAGAGGGTCAGACGTTGCCTTGTAAGAGCTCTATGATGTTGGCCAGCCCCTTCAGGATACCCTTGGAATACCGGTCGATCACGAAGCCCACATTCTTCTCGTTATAGTTGATATAAGAGCCGCGGATAAACTGCCACTTGGATGAGATGCTGTTAAGTGCCGCGTTTAATTCCGGCGAGCCCTGGCCCTGCATAACAGATTCCAGCAATGCATCCAGTTCCCTGGCTTGCTCGTCGAGCGGTGTTTCGGTAGAGGAGCCCTGGAAGGTCTGGGAAACCGAGGAGTTGGTGCGTACCGAATACTTGGCCATCATCTGGGCCATTTTTACAGCGGCAGAACGCGCCGCCTCGACCCGGGGGCTTGTAGCCGTCTGGGAGCTTTCCTGGGCTACCCGATATAACCCGGTCGCCTTCTCGTTCATGGTGAGGGCCTGGTTCGCCATATCGGAAACCAGCCGCAAGTCCGGATAGCCCTGGTTACGCACATCATTGATGTTGCTGCGCATCAGGTTCTTGAACTTGTCGAACTCCTGGTTCAGCCCTTCAATATCTTCGGCAGACAGCACCCCGGAATTACTGCCGGCGATAGAATTCATGGAGTCGTTGGCTGAGTTGATGCCCTGCACAATCTCGTTCAGGGTATCGGTATCGCCGGTTCCACTGAAACGGTAGTAGGCGTCCAGGGCCATGTAATTGCTGACCCGGAAATTATGGAGGTCGGAGAGGAATCCGTCGGCGCCATCCTGGGCGCGGGCACCCAGGGAAGTCAGTGCAAGGAGAATAAGCGCGGCTACAAGAGAGCGTATCCGCAGGTTAGCGTCTTTCATCGGATGGGTCTCCGTACATGCGGTTTTATTATTGTGGACCAAAGTCGTAGATCGAAGGTAAAGTAACTGCGCCGGCCAATCAAGCAGTTTTGGCGGCCTCGGTGTCTGTAAATGTAAACAACTTTGAAATTTGCGTGATGAAGTTCCGGTTTTTTCTTAGAAGTGGCTTCCAGTTAACTGAATCATAACAATTCTGCTGCGTTTTTCTTCGGCTGCCTCCAGCTTTTCGGGGACTTTTGCAGCCCGTCCGAAAGAAACAAATTGACAAACGCGCCGTTTTTTTTCATCGTGTGCCCTCACGATTCAAACGACTGTATGAATTTTTTGAATCGAATGACCGGGCAGTGACCGAAATCTCGCTGCACAAACAGCCGGCCGCGCTGGCGAACTGACAGCGCCACCTGGCTGGAAGCAGTTCCAAACACAGACTGGAGATCAGTTGATGATTTACGAAGGTAAAGCCATCACGGTTAAAGAGATCGAAGGCGGGATCGCTCAGTTGAACTTCGACTTGCAGGGCGAGTCCGTAAACAAGTTCAACCGTCTCACTATTGAAGAGCTCCGCGCCGCGACTGACGCATTGAAAGTGAAAAAGAACCTGAAGGGTCTGGTGGTTACCAGCTCCAAGGACAGCTTCATTGTTGGTGCCGACATTACCGAATTCACCGAGCTGTTTGCCGGTTCGGAAGAGGATCTGGTAGCCAACAACCTCAAGGCCAATGAAGTCTTCAGCGCCGTTGAAGACCTGCCGTTCCCGACCGTTACCGCTATAAATGGTATGGCCCTGGGTGGCGGTTTCGAGATGTGCCTTGCGACCGACTATCGGGTTATGGACAAGACGGCCAGGGTTGGTCTTCCGGAAGTGAAGCTGGGGATCTTCCCGGGCTTCGGCGGTACTGTGCGTCTGTCCCGTCTGGTGGGTGTCGACAACGCGGTTGAGTGGATCAGTGGCGGCACTGAGAACCGCGCGGATGCGGCACTGAAGGTTGGTGCCGTTGACGCCGTGGTTGAGTCCGACAAGCTGGTCGAAGCCGCCGTTGCCATCATTAGCCAGTGCAACGAAGGCAAGCTGGACAACGAAGCCCGTCGTGAAGAGAAGAAGGGCAAGATCAAACTCAATGCCATGGAAAGCATGATGGCATTCGAGATATCCAAGGCGTTTGTTGCCGGCAAGGCTGGCAAGAACTACCCGGCGCCCGTTGAAGCCATCAAGGTGATGCAGAAACACGCCGGCATGACCCGCGACAAGGCGATCGAAGTGGAAGCCAAAGGCTTCGCCAAGATGGCCAAAACCAACGTTGCGGCTTGCCTGGTTGGCCTGTTCCTGAACGATCAGGAGCTCAAGAAGAAGGCCAAGGCCTGGGAGAAGGAAGCCAATGACGTGAACCTGGCTGCCGTCCTCGGCGCCGGCATCATGGGTGGTGGTGTCGCATTCCAGTCTGCCCTGAAGGGCACCCCGATCATCATGAAGGACATCAACCAGGACGGTATCGCACTGGGTCTGAAGGAAGCCAAGAAGCTTCTGGTCAAGCGGGTTGAAAAAGGCAAGATGAAACCTGACCAGATGGCCGATGTACTCAACAGCATCACGCCAACCCTGAACTATGGTGATTTCAAGAACGTAGACCTGGTTGTTGAGGCTGTTGTCGAGAACCCGAAAGTAAAAGATGCTGTTCTGCGTGAGACCGAAGATGCGGTTCGCGACGACGCCATCCTGACCTCGAACACCTCTACCATTTCCATCGACCTGCTGGCCAAGAACCTGAAGCGGCCGGAAAACTTCTGTGGCATGCACTTCTTCAACCCGGTACACATGATGCCGCTGGTTGAGGTTATTCGCGGCGAGAAGACCAGTGATCGCGCCATCGCGACCACCGTGGCCTACGCCAAAGCCATGGGCAAGACTCCGATCGTTGTTAATGATTGCCCGGGCTTCCTGGTTAACCGCGTTCTGTTCCCGTACTTCGGTGGCTTTATTGGCCTGGTGCGTGACGGTGCTGACTTCCAGCATGTTGACAAGGTGATGGAAAAGTTCGGCTGGCCGATGGGTCCTGCGTACCTGTTGGACGTTGTTGGCATGGATACCGGCAAGCACGCCGGCGAAGTGATGGCCGAAGGCTTCCCGGACCGGATGAAGCACGAAGGCACAACCGCCATTGACGTGATGTTCGACAACAACCGTTACGGACAGAAGAACGAGAAGGGCTTCTACAAGTACGAACTGGACCGCAAGGGCAAGCAGAAGAAGGTCGTCGACGAAGAGACCTACAAGCTGCTCGAGCCGGTTGTTCAGGGTAAAAACGAGTTCAGTGAGGAAGATATCATCGCCCGCATGATGATTCCTCTGTGCATGGAAACCGTTCGCTGCCTGGAAGACGGCATTGTCGAAGATCCGGCAGATGCTGATATGGGCCTGATTTTCGGTATCGGCTTCCCGCCGTTCCGTGGTGGTGCCCTGCGCTACATCGATGACATGGGTGTAGACAAGTTCGTCGAACTGGCAGACAAGTTTGCAGATCTCGGTCCTCTGTATCATCCGACTGAGAAACTGCGTGAAATGGCCAAAACTGGCAAAAAGTTCTTTGGCTAACCCTGATTCCGAACGGAGAAAGATCTATGAGCCTTAATCCGAGAGACGTTGTCGTCGTCGATTGCGTGCGGACTCCGATGGGTCGTGCCAAAAACGGCTGTTTCCGGAACGTGCGCGCAGAAACCCTGTCCGCCGCTCTGATTGAAGCGCTGTTTGAGCGCAACCCGAAGCTCGACCCGAAAGAAGTTGAAGATGTGATCTGGGGCTGTGTGAACCAGACCAAGGAACAGGGCTTCAACGTGGCGCGCCAGATTTCCCTGCTGACCCGCATTCCCCACGAGTCCGCGGCCCAGACCGTGAATCGTCTGTGTGGTTCTGCCATGAGCGCGATCCATACCGCTGCCCAGGCCATCATGACCGGCAACGGCGATGTGTTCGTTGTTGGTGGTGTCGAGCACATGGGGCACGTACCCATGACCGAAGGTTTCGACCACAACCCGGCGGCGTCCAAATACTCCGCCAAGGCGTCCAACATGATGGGCCTGACCGCGGAGATGTTGGCAAAGATGCACGGCATCACCCGTGAGCAGCAGGATGAGTTCGGCGCCCGGTCTCACCGCCTGGCCCACGAAGCGACCGTAGAAGGCCGCTTCAAGAATGAAATCGTGCCCATTCAGGGTCACGACGAAAATGGTTTTGTGAAGCTGATCGAAGAAGACGAGACCATTCGTCCGGAAACAACTGCCGAGTCGCTTGGCCAGTTGAAGCCGGCTTTCGACCCGAAGAACGGCACGGTGACTGCCGGTACTTCTTCCCAGTTGACCGACGGCGCTGCCGCCATGGTTCTCATGTCGGCAGAACGTGCTGAAGCCCTGGGCCTGAAACCGGTTGCCAGAATCCGCGGCATGGCCGTTGCCGGTTGTGATCCCGCAATCATGGGCTACGGCCCGGTTCCGGCTACCAAGAAGGCGCTCAAGCGTGCAGGCCTGAAGGTTGAGGATATCGACTTCTGGGAACTGAACGAAGCCTTCGCTGGTCAGTCCCTGCCGGTGCTGAAAGACCTGAAGCTGCTGGGTGTCATGGAGGAGAAAGTGAACCTGAACGGCGGTGCGATTGCCCTGGGCCATCCGCTGGGCTGCTCTGGTGCACGTATCTCCACAACCCTGCTGAACGTCATGCAGGCCAAAGGCGGTAAGCTTGGTGTATCCACCATGTGTATCGGCCTTGGTCAGGGCATTGCGACTGTGTGGGAGCGGCTCTGATTCGGTAAGCTGAATTGGAAACAAGCTCTCAGGAGGCCCGGCAAATGCCGGGCTTTCCTGTCTCTGACCGTGTAAAAAAGCCGGTCATAAACAGAAGAATGGGTTGTCTTGCTTTTCTTGACCCTGTAAAACAATGCACCTATACCAATGTGGCGGCTATTGAGTGTTTTCTAGCCGACTGATTTTACAGCGAGTTTACGGTTTGCTGATTTTTTAACCGATTATCGCCAAGGACACAGATCTCTGATATGGGTAAAAGTCTCGTTATTGTCGAGTCGCCAGCGAAAGCGAAGACCATCAACAAATACCTGGGCTCCGACTTCATCGTCAAGTCGAGCGTCGGGCATATTCGTGATCTCCCCGTCAGTGGTAGCGGGTCGCAGTCCGATCCCAAGGAGCGGGCCAGACAGGCTGCGGCCACCCGGAAGATGAGCCCGGACGAGAAGGCCACGCACAAGAAGCGTAAGGCCCGGGAACAGCTGGTCGCGCGGATGGGTGTGGATCCGGATCAGGACTGGAGTGCCCGTTATGAGATTCTTCCCGGCAAGGAAAAGGTGGTCAGCGAACTCAAGCGCCTGGCGAAGTCTGCAGACCATATCTATCTGGCAACGGATTTGGACCGTGAAGGGGAGGCCATCGCCTGGCACTTGCAGGAAGCGATTGGTGGTGAGCCGGAAAAATACCGGCGCGTGGTGTTCAATGAGATCACCAAGCGCGCCATTCAGGAAGCGTTCAAGGACCCCGGCAATCTCGACACAAACCGTGTGAATGCCCAGCAGGCAAGGCGGTTCCTGGACCGTGTCGTGGGCTATATGGTATCTCCGCTGTTGTGGGCCAAGATTGCCCGTGGCTTGTCGGCGGGCCGGGTTCAGTCGGTCGCAGTGCGGATGATTGCGGAGCGGGAACGGGAGATCCGGAAATTTGTACCGGAGGAGTTCTGGCAGCTCCATGCCGACCTCGCGTCCGAAAGAGCTGACCAACCGGTTCGGTTTGAAGTAACCCGCTATGATGACAAGCCCTACCGGCCCGTTAACGAGCAACAAAGCACCGAGCACGTTAATCGCCTGAAGGCCGGCGACTTCAAGGTTGCCAAGCGCGAGGACAAACCGACCCGGTCCCGGCCGTCGGCACCCTTTATTACCTCTACGCTGCAGCAGGCTGCAAGCAACCGCATGGGGTTTAGTGTCAAGAAAACGATGATGCTGGCACAGCGCTTGTACGAAGCTGGCTTCATTACCTACATGCGTACCGACTCCACCAACCTGAGTCAGGACGCGGTCAACGGTTGCCGGGATTTCATTCAAAAGCAGTTCGGGGGCAAGTACCTGCCAGAGAAGCCGCGGGTTTACGGCAGCAAGGAGGGTGCCCAGGAGGCCCACGAGGCGATTCGCCCAACCGAAGTCAGTCGTCGCCCGGCGGATATCAGCGGCCTTGAGAAGGATGCAGAGAAGCTTTACGACCTGATCTGGCGACAGTTTATTGCCTGCCAGATGTCGGATGCCGAGTTCCTGAGTACATCCATTGTGGTGGCGAATGGAGATTACGAGCTGCGTACCCGTGGCCGGATCATCAGGTTTGACGGTTTTCTCAAGGCGGCCCCCCAGGCTGCCAAAAAAGACGAGGACGTCTCGTTGCCGGATATTCAGGTGGACGACGTTCTGGATCTGAAAAAACTGGACCCGAGCCAGCACTTTACCAAGCCTGCACCCAGGTACACGGAAGCCAGTCTGGTTAAAGAGCTTGAAAAGCAGGGTATTGGCCGTCCTTCGACTTATGCCTCCATCATTTCCACCATCCAGGATCGTGGCTATGTGCGGTTACAGAACCGCCGGTTCTATGCCGAAAAGATGGGCGAAATCGTTACCGAGCGACTGTCGGAGTCGTTCCCGAACCTGATGGATTTCGACTTCACCGCGAAGATGGAGGACGAGCTGGATGAGATTGCCGAAGGTGAGGTCCAGTGGAAAAAGGTACTGAATGATTTTTACGGCCGTTTCCGGCAACAGCTGGAAAAGGCCGAAAGTGCGGAAGATGGCGGCATGCGCGCCAACACGCCTACAGAAACCGATATTCCATGCCCCAGCTGTGGTCGCAACATGCAGATCCGGGTCGCCAGCACGGGCGTGTTCCTGGGCTGTTCTGGGTATTCATTGCCTCCGAAAGAGCGTTGTAAAACCACCATTAACCTGGTTTCAGGTGATGAAGTGGTCAGTGCGGATGATGATGTCGAGGGTGAAGGTGAAACCCGCCTGCTTCGGAAGAAACGGCGTTGTCCGAAATGCGGTACTGCCATGGACAGCTACCTCATTGACGAAACCCGAAAATTGCACGTGTGTGGTAACAACCCGGATTGTTCAGGCTACGAAGTGGAAAAGGGCACCTTCCGCATTAAGGGTTACGACGGTCCGACACTCGAGTGCGACAAGTGCGGTTCCGAAATGCAGCTTAAAACAGGCCGGTTCGGCAAGTATTTTGGCTGCACCAACACTGAGTGCAAGAATACTCGTAAGCTACTGAAAAGCGGGGAGCCGGCACCGCCCAAGATGGATCCGGTGCCGATGCCGGAGTTGCAGTGCCAGAAGGTGGATGACACTTATGTACTCCGGGATGGCGCCTCAGGCTTGTTCCTCGCGGCCAGCAAATTCCCGAAAAACCGGGAAACCCGGCCGCCGCTGGTGATGGAGATCAAACCGCACCGGAAGGAGATCGACCCGAAATACGACTACCTGATGGATGCGCCCGAGCATGATCCGGAAGGCAATCCGACGGTGATCCGCTACAGCCGAAAGACCAGGGAGCAGTACGTCATGTCCGAGAAGGACGGCAAGGCGACGGGCTGGTCTGCGTGGTATGTAAACGGGAAATGGCAGCCGCAGGACAAGAAAAAGTAGTTCGGTTGAACATGGGGTCAGATGAAACGGGGTCAGATGAAACGGGGTCAGATGAAACTTTCATCTGACCCCGTTTCATCTGACCCCGTTTTCAGCCTTTACCGGAACTTCCTCAACCTCTGAATGAGCGACGACGTATCCCAGCGTTTGCCGCCCATCGACTGTACATCGGCGTAGAACTGATCCACCAGAGCGGTCACCGGCAGCGACGCGTTCACCTTGCGCGCCTCCTCCAGACAGATCCCCAGATCCTTCCGCATCCAGTCCACCGCGAAGCCATGCTCAAACTCCCCGGCAATCATGGTGCCGGAGCGGTTTTCCATTTGCCAGGATTGGGCGGCGCCTTTGGAAATGACGTTCACCACTTTGGCGACATCCAGTTCCGCCTGTTCGGCAAAATGCAGTGCCTCTGACAGGCCCTGTACCAGGCCGGCAATGGCAATCTGGTTCACCATCTTGGTTTTCTGGCCGCTGCCGGCAGGGCCCATCAGGTTGAGCGCACGGGCGTAGTGTTTCATGACGGGTTCGGCTTTGGCGTAGTCTGCTTCGGAACCGCCGCACATGATGGTCAGTTTGCCGTTTTCAGCGCCCTGCTGGCCACCGGAAACCGGCGCATCGACAAAACCCATCCCGTTGCGGCGGGCGGCCTCGGCGAGGTGTTCGGCAATGCTGGCGGAGGCCGTGGTGTGGTCGACCAGGACAGCGCCCTCGGGGGCATTGGCAAGAATGCCTTCATCGCCTTCGTACACGGCCTTCAGGTCGGTATCGGCGCCAACGCAGGTCAGGACGATATCCGCGCCTTTAACCGCCTCAGCAATGGTGGCGCAGCTGGTTCCGGGGTAATCATTGGCCCATTGCCCGGATTTGGCGGATGTCCGGTTCCAGACCCTGACGGTGAGCCCGGCTTTGGCCAGGTGACCCGCCATCGGATACCCCATGACCCCCAGGCCGATAAATGCTGCTGTAGACATTGCTTTCTCCTCCTGTGTTTTTGTCGGGTTAACTTATCATAGAAGAGTGGGGCAGGCGGTGAATAAAAAAGGCCGCTGAATCAGCGGCCTTTGCATGGCGAATCCGGTGGGCCGGATTTATGTTTTCGGGTAGTCCCGCTTGTCTGAGCCGGTATACAGCTGGCGCGGACGGCCGATGCGGTAATCGCCGCTGACCATCTCGTTCCAGTGCGAGAACCAGCCGATGGTCCGCGACATGGCAAAGATAACGGTGAACATGGATGTGGGGATGCCAATAGCCTTGAGAATCAGGCCGGAGTAGAAGTCCACGTTCGGGTAAAGTTTGCGCTGGACGAAATACTCGTCTTCCAGCGCAATTTTCTCGAGGCGCCGGGCGATCTTCAGCTGCGGATCGTTCTCCAGGCCCAGTTCGGTCAGGACTTCGCGAGCGGTTTCGGCCATGACCTTGGCGCGCGGGTCGAAGTTCTTGTAAACGCGGTGACCGAAGCCCATCAGCCGGAACGGGTCGTCCTTGTCCTTGGCTTTGGCAATGAACTTCTCGATATTGGATTCGTCGCCGATTTCCGCCAGCATGTCCAGAACGGCTTCGTTAGCGCCGCCGTGAGCCGGCCCCCAGAGGGCTGCAATGCCGGACGCAATGCAGGCGTAGGGGTTGGCGCCGGTAGATCCGGCAAGGCGTACGGTGGACGTGGACGCGTTCTGCTCGTGATCCGCGTGCAGGATGAAGATCTTGTCCATGGCCTTGGACAGGATCGGATTTGGCTTGTACTCCGCGCAGGGCACGCCAAACATCATCTGCAGGAAGTTCTCGGAGTAGGACAGATCATTGCGCGGATACATGAATGGCTGGCCGAGGCTGTACTTGTAGCACCAGGCAGCGATGGTCGGCATTTTCGCGATCAGGCGATGGGCCGTAATCTGGCGCTGTTTCTCGTCGGTCACATCCATCTGGTCGTGGTAGAACGCCGACAATGCACCCACAACACCACACATGATGGCCATCGGGTGCGCGTCACGGCGGAAACCCTGGAAGAAGTTCCGCATCTGGTCGTGCAGCATGGTGTGGTTCTTGATGGTGTCGTGGAACTGCTTGTTCTCTTCGGCGCTGGGCAGCTCGCCATGGAGCAGGAGATAGCAGACCTCAAGGTAGTCCGAGTGCTCGGCCAGCTGTTCAATCGGGTAGCCGCGGTGCAGGAGAACACCGTTTTCACCGTCAATGTAAGTAATGGCCGATTCGCAGGCTGCTGTGGATACGAATCCCGGATCGTATGTGAAAACGCCTTCCTGGACTAGGCCTCGTACGTCGATAACGTCAGGGCCGACGGTGCCGGAATAAACCGGTAGCTCAATGGACTTGTCCCCCACCGAGAGCGTGGCTTTCCTGTCGGTCATGGTGCTCTCCTATTTATCAGCTTTGACAGCTTTATCTACATTTATAGATGCGCTAGAAGGCGCGTATTATCGCAAAACTGGCGGCAAAATATAGGGCGTTGGCTTTTTTTGTCAATGGAAGAGTCAGGAAAAGCCGGAATTTGACGGCGGATGTAAATGAGGGATATCCCGAATAGCAGCGGATCCGGGCAGGAAAAAAATTTGTCAATCATCCATAAGGCTTGCTTAACCCCCTGAAATACCCGGCCTGTGCGACGTTGCAGGTTTGTAATTGCTTAGGGTACTCCTTATAATCCCTAGCCCGGAATCGGGGATAAATCTTTTTACGGTGCCTGTAATTGGCGGGTTGCCGGCGAGACTTCCTCCCTCCTGAGCCAATCGTGTGCCGGTTTCGTATCTGCACGCTGATCCTTACATACCAACCATCCGCACCCGGTTTTCCGGTCCCGCGGATCCAAGAGAGAGTGTGAGAGCGCTGTGAATAGCAAACGACCAGTAAATCTCGATCTCAGCAAGTTTCATTTTCCGCTGCCAGCCATTACGTCCATATTGCACCGCATCACCGGCATCATCATTTTTGTTGGTGTTGCGTTCATGCTATACGGACTCCAGCTTTCCCTGTCCGGGGAAGAGGGCTTCAGCCGCGTAAGTGAACTGCTGGACAGCTTCCTTGCCAGGCTGATCACCTGGGGCATCTTGTCTGCTCTGTTGTACCACCTGGTTGCAGGTATCAAGCACCTGTTCATGGATATGGGCATTGGTGAAGAGCTCGAGAGCGGGCGCCTCGCCTCGAAGATCACGATTGTGGTTTCCGTTATTCTCATCGTTCTGGCAGGAGTCTGGGTATGGTAAACAGCGTCACGAACCTGGGTCGCAGTGGTGTTTTCGACTGGCTGATCCAGCGGGTAACTGCCTACGTACTTGCTTTGTATACAATTTTCCTGTTCGGCTTTCTGCTGACCTCTGATGTCAACTACGACACCTGGTCGGCCCTGTTTGATCAGACCTGGTTCCGTATCTTTACCCTGCTGGCACTGCTTTCTATCGGTGCGCACGCTTGGGTAGGTCTCTGGACGGTAACCACTGACTACATCAAGGCCGTGGGCCCGAGGTTTATAGTGCAGGCAGCTTGTGGTCTGACCATGTTTGTATATGTGGTCTGGGGCATTCAGATTCTTTGGGGGCTTTAATTGATGGCTAATATCAAGACCATGTCTTACGACGCGATCGTTATCGGTGGTGGCGGTTCTGGAATGCGTGCTGCGCTGCAGCTGACAGAGTCTGGTGTCAATACTGCATGTATTACCAAGGTATTCCCGACCCGCTCGCACACGGTGTCTGCCCAGGGCGGGATTACCTGCGCGATCGCAAGTGCCGATCCCAACGACGACTGGCGCTGGCACATGTATGACACGGTGAAAGGTTCGGACTACATCGCCGACCAGGACGCCGTTGAATATATGTGCTCGGTCGGCCCTCAGGCCGTCTTTGAGCTGGAGCACATGGGGCTGCCGTTCTCCCGTACCGAACAGGGTCGTATCTATCAGCGTCCGTTTGGTGGCCAGTCCAAGGGTCCGGATAACCCGACTCAGGCGGCGCGTACCTGTGCCGCGGCCGACCGTACCGGTCATGCGCTTCTGCACACTCTCTATCAAGCCAACATCAAGGGTGGGACCACCTTCCTTAATGAGTGGTATGCGGTAGATCTCGTCAAGAACAGCAAGGATGAGGTTGTTGGTGTTGTTGCCATTGAGGTTGAAACCGGTGAAGTGGTTTACATCAAGTCCAAGGCGACGGTTCTGGCGACAGGCGGTGCAGGCCGTATTTACGCATCGACAACGAATGCCCTGATTAATACTGGTGATGGAGCCGGCATGGCGCTGCGCGCCGGTTTCCCGATGCAGGATATGGAGATGTGGCAGTTCCACCCGACTGGTATCTACGGTGCCGGTACGCTGGTAACGGAAGGTTGTCGGGGTGAGGGCGGTTACCTGATCAACGCTGAAGGTGAACGCTTCATGGAGCGCTATGCTCCGAACGCAAAAGATCTGGCGGGCCGTGATGTTGTCGCCCGGGCGATGGTCATCGAGATTCTGGAGGGGCGCGGTTGTGGACCCGAGAAGGACCACGTTCTGCTGAAGCTGGACCATCTGGGTGAAGAAACCCTGAATCTGCGTCTGCCAGGCATCTGCGAGCTGTCCCGTACCTTTGCCCATGTGGATCCGGTGAAAGAGCCGATTCCGGTGGTTCCGACCTGTCACTACATGATGGGCGGCATCCCGACCAACGTCGGTGGTCAGGCCCTGACCCAGGACGAAAATGGTAATGACAAGGCAATTCCCGGGCTGTTCGCGTGTGGTGAGGCGGCCTGTGTATCGGTACACGGTGCCAACCGTTTGGGCGGTAACTCCCTTCTGGATCTGGTTGTGTTTGGTCGCGCAGCTGGTCTGCACATCGAAGAGCAGCTGCGTGGCGGATTCGAGGTAGACGGCGCCAGCGAGGAGGACATCAAGCGTGCCATGGCTCGCCTCGACCGTCTGAGCAATGCCTCTGAGGGTGAAAGTGTGGCCGAGGTTCGCAAGGATCTCCAGAACTGCATGCAGCTGTATTTTGGTGTATTCCGTGACGGTAAGAGCATGGAAGAGGGTCTGAAAAAGCTGGAAGCCATCGGTGAGCGTGTTCGTAACACCAGACTGGCAGATACCAGCAACGCCTTTAACACTGCCCGCATTGAAGCGCTGGAGTTGGACAACCTGTACGAAGTGGCTTTGGCTACCGCCATTTCAGCCATTGAGCGTAAGGAAAGCCGGGGTGCCCATGCCCGGAATGACTTCACCGAACGTGACGATGAAAACTGGCTGAAGCACTCCATGTACTTCCCGCTGGACAAGCGTGTTGGTAAGCGTGATGTGAATTTTGCGCCGAAGACCGTAGACACGTTTGAGCCGAAGATCCGGACTTACTAAGGGGGACGTTGAAAATGTTAGTAAGCCTTTATCGTTATAACCCGGAAACCGACAATGCGCCTTATATGCAGGACGTGGATGTCGAGATTCCGGCAGGTAAGGATCTGATGGTCCTCGATGTTCTGAACCTCATCAAGGAGCGTGATCCCTCGATGGCCTACCGCCGTTCCTGCCGTGAAGGCGTTTGTGGCTCGGATGGCATGAACATGAACGGCAGGAACGGCCTGGCCTGCATCACGCCCGTTTCCCAGGTTGTGAAGAATGACAAGCTGGTGCTACGGCCGCTGCCGGGTCTGCCTGTCATTCGTGATCTGGTGGTCGATATGAGCCTCTTCTACAAGCAGTACGAAAAGGTCATGCCGTACCTGGTGAACGACAAGCCGGCGCCAGCCATCGAACGCCTTCAGTCTCCCGAGGACCGGGAAAAGCTGGACGGCCTGTACGAGTGTATTCTCTGTGCCTGCTGTTCCACAGCCTGCCCGTCGTTCTGGTGGAATCCGGACAAGTTTATCGGCCCGGCAGGGCTGCTGCAGGCTTACCGCTTCCTCGCAGATAGCCGCGACACCGCTCAGGCAGAGCGTCTTGCCAATCTGGATGACCCGTTCAGTGTTTTCCGCTGCCGGGGCATCATGAACTGTGTCAGTGTCTGCCCGAAGGGCCTGAACCCCACAAGGGCTATCGGCCACATTCGGAATCTTCTGCTGCAACGGGCCACTTAAGCGGCAGGAGTTCAGACAGACGCTATACTGTTCTGACAAGGTTAGTACCCGGAAGGCCCCGCAATTTGCGGGGCCTTCAACCAAAGGCTTATAGTCAAAAGTCTTACCCGGGTGCACACTACGCAAGCCGTGGCGGGAACTTATCAAGTTTTCACCCCGCTTTGCTGAGTACAAAAACCACCGGGGAACGGAAAACATCCATGTCGGGTGTGGTGGCCAAAGTCGATCCCGTAAAAACCCGTATTGACTGAGAATTACCCCTGGCCGACCATACCGGGCTCCCCGCACCAGCCCAAGGTGAGCTATTCAAGATGCACGAAAGCATAATGGAGCAGTTATGGCAGACTTCCCACCTGCAGGGTGGTAATCTCGCCTATGTTGAACAGCTTTTTGAAACCTACCTGACAGACCCCAATGCCGTTCCTGAAGAATGGCGAAGCTATTTTGACAAGCTTCCCAGTGTCGATGGCTATCAGGGCCGTGACATTGCGCACTCTTCCATCCGCGAACAGTTTGAACACATCTCTCGCAATCAGCGCTTTCTCACCAGCGGCGGTGTTCCCGCCAGTGCTACGTCCGACGCAGACAAAAAGCAGATTCGTGTTCTCCAGCTGATCAACGCCTTCCGTTTCCGTGGTCATCAGGAAGCAAAGCTGGATCCGCTCGGCGTATGGCAGCGTCCTCAGGTAGAGGATCTGGATCCGTCGTTTCACGAACTTTCGGATTCCGATAACGATCTCGAATTCCATACCGGCTCCCTGAATCTTGGCTCCGAGACCATGAAGCTCGGAGACATCGTTAAGGGGCTGCGTCAGACTTATTGCGAGAGTATCGGCGCGGAATACATGCACGTCGTCGATACCCGCATCAAGCGTTGGTTTCAGCAGCGTATGGAACCGGTTCGCTCACGGCCGGAGTACGAGGCGAAGACCCGCAAGCATATCCTGGAGCGCCTGACCGCCGCCGAGGGTCTGGAGAAATACCTGGGCTCCCGTTATCCGGGCGTGAAGCGTTTTGGCCTTGAAGGTGGCGAGAGTCTGATTCCCTGCCTGGATGAGCTGATCCAGCGTGCAGGCTCATACGGCGCCAAAGAGATTGTTCTTGGTATGGCACACCGTGGCCGCCTGAACGTTCTGGTGAACACCCTCGGCAAAAACCCGAAAGAACTGTTCGACGAGTTTGAAGGCAAGAAGCTGGCTGCTTCCGGTTCCGGTGACGTGAAATACCATCAGGGCTTCTCATCCAACGTGATGACCCCCGGCGGTGAGGTTCACCTTGCCATGGCCTTTAACCCGTCTCACCTGGAGATCGTGTCTCCGGTGGTTGAAGGTTCTGTTCGCGCCCGCCAGACCCGTCGCAATGACAATGAAGGCAGCAAGGTCGTTCCGATCATCATGCACGGCGATGCGGCCTTTGCCGGTCAGGGCGTGGTGATGGAGACTTTCCAGATGTCCCAGACCCGTGGTTTCGGTGTTGGCGGCACCATCCATATCGTCATCAACAACCAGGTCGGCTTCACCACCAGCAAGCAGGAAGACGCGCGGTCTACGGAATACTGTACCGACGTCGCCAAGATGATCCAGGCACCGATCCTGCACGTGAATGCGGACGATCCTGAAGCGGTTATGTTCGTTACCCAGATGGCCATGGATTACCGCAACGAGTTCAAAAACGACGTGGTTATTGATCTGGTGTGCTACCGCCGCCGCGGTCATAACGAAGCGGATGAGCCTGCAGCGACCCAGCCGGTCATGTATGGGAAGATCCGCAAGCTGAAAACGACCCGCAACCTCTATGCTGACCAGCTGATGGAGGCTGGTGTGATCAGCGAGAACGAAGCCAAGCAGATGGAGAACGACTACCGTGATGCGCTGGATAACGGCGAGCACGTGGTCAAGTCGCTGGTCAAGGAGCCCAACAAGGAGCTCTATGTCGACTGGACGCCGTACCTCGGTCACGAGTGGACCGCCAAGTGCAAATCCAGTGTGGCCCTGAAGACGATCCAGAAGCTCGGTAAGAAGCTGACCTCGGTTCCGG
The DNA here is from genome assembly GCF_038098645.1 of Marinobacter metalliresistant. Lineage (NCBI taxonomy): Bacteria > Pseudomonadati > Pseudomonadota > Gammaproteobacteria > Pseudomonadales > Marinobacteraceae > Marinobacter > Marinobacter metalliresistant. The sequence continues at coordinate 318,230 of NZ_CP101118.1, forward strand.
AGGGGTTCAGTATCCAGCGTCAGGTTTCCAAGATTGTTTCAGATCGCGAGAAGATGACGGCAGGTGCCTTGCCCATTAACTGGGGTTATGGCGAGGTTATGGCTTATGCAACGCTGATAAACGAGGGCCATCCGATTCGTATTACGGGTCAGGACGTCGGCCGGGGTACGTTCTCCCATCGTCACGCGGTGTTGCATAATCAGAAAGATGGTTCAACGCACATTGCGCTTGAGCAACTGTCCGAAGACCAGCCGAAGTTCGAGCTCTACGACTCACTGCTCTCTGAAGAAGCCGTCATGGCGTTCGAGTACGGCTATTCAACCACCGCGCCGGACGGCCTTGTGGTCTGGGAAGCGCAATTCGGTGACTTTGCCAACGGCGCCCAGGTGGTGATCGACCAGTTCCTGACCAGTGGTGAGCACAAGTGGGGGCGCCTCTGTGGTTTGACCCTGCTGCTGCCGCACGGCTACGAAGGTCAGGGGCCAGAGCACAGTTCGGCACGTCTTGAGCGGTTCCTGCAGCTGTCTGCCGAACACAACATCCAGGTATGTGTGCCGACAACGCCGTCCCAGGTGTTCCACATGCTTCGTCGTCAGGTCAAGCGCCCACTGCGCAAGCCATTGGTCGCAATTACGCCGAAGAGCCTGTTGCGGCACAAGGAAGCTACGTCTGATCTGGATGATCTGACCAGCGGCACCTTCCAGACGGTACTTCCCGAGAAGGAGCCGTCGGACCCGAAGAAAGTGACGCGCCTGATCATGTGCAGCGGCAAGGTGTATTTCGATCTCCTGGAGAAAAAGAAAGCCGCCGAGCGCGACGACGTCGCCATCGTTCGCATCGAGCAGCTCTATCCGTTCCCGGGTGATGATCTTGATGAACTCCTGAGCCATTACAGCAAGCTCAAGCACGTTGTCTGGTGCCAGGAAGAGCCGATGAACCAGGGTGCCTGGTACTGCAGCCAGCATCACATGCGTAATGCCCTGCATCGCAAGAATCCCAAGCTGTACCTTCAGTATGCCGGTCGTGATGCTTCCGCTGCGCCTGCCTGTGGGCATATGTCTGCGCACATTGAAGAGCAGAAGAAACTGGTTAACGACGCGTTTGAAATTTGACGAGCTACCGAACTAAGGATCTGTAATGTCAACTGAGATTAAAGCCCCCGTTTTCCCGGAGTCGGTCGCAGAGGGTACTGTCGCGACCTGGCACAAGCAGCCGGGTGAAGCCTGTTCACGCGACGAGCTGATTGTCGATATCGAAACCGACAAGGTCGTTCTTGAAGTTGTAGCGCCTGCTGATGGCGTTATTGAAGAAATTCTCAAGAACGAAGGCGATACCGTTGAAAGCGGTGAAGTCGTCGGCAAGTTCAAGGCAGGCGCAGTGGGCGAATCCAAGCCTGCGGAAAGCAAGAAAGAAGAGAGCAGGGAAGAGGCTCCGAAGGAAGAGGCCAAGAGCGATGCCGCTTCCGGCGATGCCATCCTGAGCCCGGCGGCCCGTAAGCTGGCCGAAGAAAACAACGTTGACCCGAACGCGGTCAAGGGTACCGGCAAAGATGGCCGTGTAACCAAGGAAGACGTTCAGAGCCACGTGGAAAGCGCGAAGTCTTCCAGCGGTGCAGCAGTGCCCAAGCCGGCTGCCGATATGCCAGAGGTGAGTGTGTCCTCCGGCGAACGGCCGGAGAAGCGTGTCCCGATGACCCGCCTGCGTGCCAGCATCGCCAAGCGACTGGTTAACGCGCAGCAGAGCGCTGCCATGCTGACAACCTTCAACGAAGTCAACATGGCACCGATCATGGAGCTGCGCAAGCAATACCAGGACAGCTTCGTCAAACGCCACGGTATCAAGCTGGGCTTCATGTCCTTCTTTACCAAGGCGGCGACCGAAGCCCTGAAGCGCTTCCCTGCGGTAAACGCGTCTATTGACGGTAACGACATGGTTTACCACGGTTATCAGGATATTGGTGTGGCGGTATCCACCGATCGTGGTCTCGTCGTTCCGGTACTTCGCGATTCCGACGCCATGGGTCTGGCCGACATCGAGAAAAAGATTGTCGAGTACGGCACCAAGGCCAAAGAGGGCAAGCTTGCCATTGAGGATATGACTGGCGGAACCTTCACCATTACTAACGGTGGTATTTTCGGTTCCCTGATTTCCACGCCAATCCTGAATCCGCCGCAAACCGCTATTCTGGGTATGCACAAGATTCAGGAGCGTCCGATGGCAGTAAACGGGAAGGTGGAAATCCAGCCAATGATGTATCTGGCGCTTTCCTACGACCACCGTATGATTGATGGCAAGGAAGCAGTTCAGTTCCTTGTTGCGATCAAGGAAATGCTTGAAGACCCGGCACGTATTCTGCTGGACGTCTGAGCCGACACTTAACGAATCGGAAAACGGGATTAATTATGTCTGATAAGTACGACGTCATTGTCATTGGTGCAGGCCCGGGGGGCTACGTGGCCGCCATCAAAGCGGCGCAGCTCGGTCTCAAGACCGCGTGTGTTGAATCCTGGACCGCAGAAGACGGCAAAGCGCAGGTGCTTGGCGGCACCTGTCTGAATGTTGGTTGCATTCCCTCCAAGGCGCTGCTGGAGATTTCTCACAAGTTTGAGGAGGCCAACCACGACTACGAGATGCAGGGCATCATCGCGAAGGATGTCAAAATGGACATCTCGAAGATGATGGAGCGCAAGAGTGGCATCGTTAAGCAGCTGACCGGCGGGATCGCGGGTCTGTTCAAGTCCAACGGTGTGACATCCATCCACGGTCACGGCAAACTGCTGGCAAACCGAAAGGTGGAAGTAACCGACAAAGACGGCAAGGCCAAGACCTACGAAGCCGAAAACGTGATTCTGGCGACCGGCTCCAAGCCGATCCAGATTCCGCCTGCGCCATTTGATGGCGACTACATCGTCGATTCTGAGGGTGCTCTGGAGTTCAGCGAAGTACCCAAGCGTCTTGGTGTTATCGGCGCCGGTGTTATCGGCCTCGAGCTCGGCAGTGTATGGGCCCGTCTGGGTTCTGAAGTAACCGTCCTGGAAGCCCAGGACACCTTCCTGCCGGTGGTGGACCAGCAGGTTGCGAAGGACGCAATGAAGCAGTTCCAGAAACAGGGGCTGAACATTGTCATGGGCGCGCGAATGACTGGCGCGGAAGTGAAGCGCAAGCTGGTGAACGTGACCTATGAGGATTCCAAGGGCAAGCACGAAGCCAAGTTCGATAAGCTGATTGTTGCCGTTGGTCGTCGTCCTTACACCGACAACCTGCTGTCTGAGGATGCCGGTGTCCAGATGGACGAGCGTGGCTTTATCTTCGTGGATGATAACTGCAAAACCGAAGCGCCGGGTGTCTGGGCTATAGGTGACGTGGTTCGTGGCCCGATGCTGGCTCACAAGGCTTCTGAAGAAGGCATTATGGTTGCCGAGCGTATTGCCGGGCACAAGCCTCAGGTCAATTACGACTGCATCCCGAACGTGATCTACACCGCGCCGGAAGTGGCCTGGGTCGGCAAGACTGAAGAGCAGCTCAAGGCCGAAGGTGAGGAATACAACGTGGGTACCTTCCCGTTTGCCGCCAATGGCCGTGCCATGGCTGCAAACTCGGCATCCGGCCTGGTCAAGATCATTGCTGATGCGAAAACCGACCGTATCGTCGGGTTCCATGTGGTTGGTCCCCAGGCTTCAGAGATCGTTGCCCAGGGCGTAATCGCCATGGAATTCGGTTCCAGTGCCGAAGATCTGGCCCTGACCTGCTTCGCACATCCGACTCTGTCCGAGTCCGTGCATGAGGCAGCTCTGGCCGTCGGTGGTGGCGCGATTCATATTGCCAACCGCCGCAAGAAGAAGTAACGCAAACCAGGAATTTTTTAATTCGGGACATTAACTATGAATTTGCATGAATATCAGGGCAAGCAGCTTTTCGCTGAATATGGCCTGCCAGTATCCAAGGGCATTGCCTGTGATACTCCGAAAGAAGCAGTCGACGCAGCCGGTGAAATCGGCGGTGACGCATGGGTGGTCAAGGCTCAGGTGCACGCGGGTGGCCGTGGTAAGGCTGGCGGTGTCAAGCTGGTCAAGAGCAAAGACGAGATCCGTGAGTTTGCCGAGAACTGGCTGGGCAAGAAGCTGGTAACCTATCAGACTGACGAAAATGGCCAGCCGGTCAGCAAGATTCTGGTTGAATCCCTCACTGACATCGACCAGGAACTGTACCTCGGAGCCGTTGTAGACCGTGGCACCCGCCGTATCGTGTTCATGGCCTCCACCGAAGGCGGTGTTGAGATCGAGAAGGTTGCCGAGGAAACCCCCGAGAAGATCCTGAAAGCGGAAATCGATCCGCTGGTCGGCGCGCAGCCTTACCAGGGCCGCGAACTGGCGTTCAAGCTGGGTCTCGAAGGCAAGCAGATCGGACAGTTCACCAAGATTTTCCTGGGTCTGGCCAAGCTGTTTGAAGAGTGCGATCTGGCACTGGTTGAGATCAACCCGCTGGTGATCACGCCGGCCGGTGATCTGCACTGCCTGGACGCCAAGATCGGTGTCGACGGTAACGCGTTGTACCGTCAAAAGAAAATCCACGAGATGCACGATCCTTCCCAGGAAGATTCCCGTGAAGCGGAAGCGGCCAAGTGGGAACTCAACTACGTAGCCCTGGAAGGCAACATCGGTTGTATGGTTAACGGTGCCGGCCTGGCCATGGGTACCATGGACATCATCAAGCTGTCCGGTGGCCAGCCTGCCAACTTCCTGGATGTTGGGGGCGGTGCGACCAAAGAGCGCGTTTCCGAAGCGTTCAAGATCATCCTGTCTGACGACAATGTCCAGGCGGTTCTGGTCAACATCTTCGGTGGTATCGTTCGCTGCGACATGATCGCAGAGGGCATTATCGGTGCCGTCAAGGAAGTGGGCGTTAAGGTTCCTGTGGTGGTTCGCCTTGAAGGCAATAACGCCGAAGTAGGCATCAAGGTACTCGCCGAAAGCGGCCTGAATATCATTGCCGCCACCAGTCTGTCGAATGCGGCAGAGCAAGTCGTTAAAGCCGCAGGGGGTAAATAATGAGCATCCTGATCAACAAAGACACCAAGGTTATCTGTCAGGGCTTTACCGGCGCGCAGGGCACCTTCCACTCAGAGCAGGCGATTGCCTACGGCACAAAGATGGTTGGCGGTGTAAGCCCCGGCAAGGGCGGCACTGAGCATCTGGGACTGCCGGTGTTCAACACCGTGCGTGACGCGGTTGAGAAAACCGGTGCCGAAGCGACCGTTATCTACGTTCCGGCGCCGTTCTGTAAAGACGCCATCATCGAAGCGGCCGATGCCGGTATTCAGCTGATCGTCTGTATCACTGAAGGCATCCCGACCATCGATATGCTGTACGCCAAGGAATATGTGGATCGCAAGGGCGTTCGCATGATTGGTCCCAACTGCCCGGGGGTTATCACTCCGGACGAGTGCAAGATCGGCATCATGCCTGGCCACATCCACAAGAAGGGCAAGGTTGGTATCGTGTCCCGTTCAGGCACCCTGACGTACGAAGCGGTCAAGCAGACCACGGACTTCGGTTACGGTCAGTCCACCTGTATCGGTATCGGTGGTGACCCGATCCCCGGCTCCAACTTCATCGACATCCTGGCGCTGCTTCAGGAAGATCCTGAAACCGAAGCCATTGTGATGATCGGCGAGATCGGCGGTACCGCCGAGGAAGAAGCGGCGGCCTACATCAAGCAGAACGTCACCAAGCCGGTGGTCTCCTACATCGCGGGTGTTACTGCGCCTCCGGGCAAGCGCATGGGCCACGCTGGCGCCATCATCTCCGGTGGTAAGGGTACGGCAGACGAGAAGTTTGCAGCCCTGGAAGACGCCGGTGTGCGCACTGTCCGCAGCCTGGCCGAGATCGGCAAGGCCCTGAAGGAAGTGACTGGCTGGTAAGCTGGCCTTCTTTCAGTAAAAACCCCCGTTTCTGCCCTGCAGAGCGGGGGTTTTTTATTTATAATGCCGGGTCGCCTGAACTATGATGGCGGTTCCGATACCAAATAAGGAGTTCGTGCTTTGAGTTCTGTAGATTCCCAGCAAAGGGTTTTGTCCGGCATGCGTCCGACCGGCAAGCTTCACCTTGGCCACTATCATGGTGTGCTGAAAAACTGGGTGAAACTCCAGCACGAATTCGAGTGCTTCTTTTTTGTGGCAGACTGGCATGCGCTTACCACGAACTACGACGATCCCTCGGGGATTGAGCAGAGTGTGTGGGATATGGTTATTGATTGGCTGGCGGCCGGTGTGAACCCTGGTTCCTCCACCATGTTCATTCAGTCCCAGGTGCCCGAGCATGCTGAATTGCATCTGCTGTTGTCCATGATCACGCCTCTTGGCTGGCTGGAACGTATCCCGACCTTCAAGGACCAGCAGGAGAAGTTGCGGGAAAAAGATCTGGCTACCTACGGTTTCCTGGGTTATCCGCTGCTGCAAAGTGCCGATATCCTGGTGTACCGGGCAGGCAAGGTGCCGGTGGGTGCTGATCAGGTGTCCCATGTTGAGATTACCCGTGAGATTGCCCGTCGGTTCAATCATATCTACGGCCGTGAGCCAGGGTTTGAGGAACAGGCGGAAGGCGCCATCGTCAAGATGGGCAAGAAGAACGCCAAACTGTATCGCGCCCTCAAGAAACGCTATCAGGAAGAGGGCGATATGGAAGCGCTGGAAACCGCCCGCGCTCTGCTGAAAGAGCAGCAGAACATCTCCCTGGGCGATCGTGAGCGCCTGTATGGCTACATCGAAGGTGGTGGCAAGGTGATTCTGCCCGAACCGCAGCCGTTGCTGACGCCAGAATCCAGGTTGCCCGGGCTGGACGGGCAGAAAATGTCCAAGTCCTACAACAACTACATTGGCCTGCGCGAAGAGCCGGACAGTGTTGCCCGGAAGGTCCGCACCATGCAGACGGATCCTCAGCGGGTTCGTCGCACCGACCCGGGCGAGCCCGAGAAGTGCCCTGTCTGGGGTATGCACAAGATCTATTCGGACGCCGACACCCAGGAATGGGTCCAGAATGGCTGCCGGAGCGCCGGTATTGGCTGCCTTGACTGCAAGAAGCCCGTGATCGACGCCATTGTCGAGGAGCAGCGGCCTTTGCACGAGCGTGCGCGTGAGTATGAGGGCAACCCGGATCTGGTCCATTCGATTCTGCAGGAAGGCCGTGAGCACGCCCGTGATGCCGCCCGGGATACCCTTGAGGAAGTCCGGGCGGCCATGGGGCTTCATCACCGCTGAATCCGTACAGGCCGGCCATCCGGTGCTGCACGATGCAGTCCCGGTCCGGAGGGAGAGGTTATGACGGAAGAATCCACTAATCCGGTAACGCCAGAAGGGCAGGAAGCGACACCCGATCCGTCGCCGCTGGCCCGGGTTTCCGGCAAACCGGTGGTGGATCTTCCCAGGGATCTCTACATTCCGCCAGATGCCCTGGCGGTTTTCCTGGAGGCCTTTGAGGGGCCCCTGGATCTTCTGCTTTATCTCATCCGCCGCCAGAACATGAACATTCTGGATATCGACGTCAGCGAGATCACCCGGCAGTACATGGACTACATCGGCGCCGTGGAAGCCATGCGCTTCGAGTTGGCGGCAGAGTACCTGGTGATGGCAGCAACCCTGGCAGAGATCAAGTCCAGAATGCTTCTCCCCAGGCAGGAGAGCGACGATGACGAGGAGGTCGATCCGAGGGCCGAGCTGATTCGCCGGCTGCAGCAGTATGAGCGGTTCAAGCAGGCGGCCGAGGATATTGACGCGTTGCCCCGTCTGGAACGGGATTCCTTTGCCGCCTCTGCGGCTTTGCCGGGAATGCCCTCAAGTCAGCCCCATCCGGATGTGGATCTGAGGGAAATGCTGCTCGCCCTGCAGGGTGTACTGAGGCGGGCGGACCTGTTTACCAGCCACCATGTGGAACGGGAGCGGCTGTCGACCCGCGAGCGTATGTCCGCCATTCTGTCTGCTTTGCAGGATGACCACTTTGTGACGTTCGAAAGCCTGTTCACCGCGGAAGAGGGACGCCTTGGTGTTGTTGTGACGTTCCTGGCCACGCTTGAGCTGGTGAAAGAGCAATTGATTGAGGTTGTGCAGGCCGAGGTCCTGGGGCCGATTCATGTACGCGCCCGGGCGGTCAGTTAGCGTCCTGTTCAAGGCCGAAAGCACGGAAACACGGATAATCATCATGAACGAAGAACATCTGCTGAGAATCCAGGCGATTGCCGAAGCCGCCCTGCTGGCGGCCGGCAAGCCGTTGTCTCTTGACCAGTTGCGGGAGTTGTTTCCTGAACAGGAGCGGCCGGCCCGGCAGGTTATGGAGCACGTCATGGTGCTGCTGGAAAGTGCCTGCGAGGGCCGTGGGTTCGAGCTGAAAAGGGTGGCCAGCGGTTACCGTCTTCAGGTCCGGCAGGAGTATGCACCCTGGGTTGGCCGCCTGTTCGAGGAGAAGCCCCAGCGTTATTCCCGGGCATTGCTGGAAACCCTCGCGCTGATCGCCTATCGGCAACCGGTTACCCGGGGCGAAATTGAAGATATTCGGGGTGTTACGGTAAGCAGCAATATCATTCGTACCCTGCTTGAGCGAGAGTGGGTGCGCGTTGTCGGCCATCGTGATGTTCCCGGCCGGCCGGCCATGTACGCGACCACCAGGCAGTTTCTGGACTATTTCAACCTGACGGGGCTGGATCAGATGCCGCCTCTGTCTGACGTCCGGGATCTCGAAGAAATTGGCCGGGAAATCGAAAAGAACATGCAGGCGGAGATCGAATTTGAGTCGCCCGCCGCGGAGAACGATGACGAGTCTCCGGGTCAGACACTTCACTGATGCCATTCGGGTATCAGTCAGAGACTAAGGATTGATTTCATGGCGGCAGAGCGCCCCGAAAAACCCGCCAGAGCGGCGAAAAACCCAGCTAAACACGCAAAAGACAAGGTTACCCATGAGGGCCCCGAACGCATCCAGAAGCTGCTTGCCAGGGCGGGTATCGGTTCACGCCGGGAAATTGAAGGCTGGATGGAAGCCGGCCGCCTGACGGTAAACGGCCTGGCCGTTGCTCCGGGCCAGAAAGCCACCGTGGAAGACCGTTTTGAACTTGACGGCAAACGTCTCGAGGTTTCCGGCGCCTCGGAAGTGCTGCGTCGTGTGCTGATCTACAACAAGCCCGAAGGCGAAGTAACTACCCGAAAGGATCCGGAGGGCAGGCCGACGGTATTTGATCGCCTGCCAAGGCTGAAGGAACACCGCTGGATTTCCATCGGCCGGCTCGACATCAACACCACCGGTCTGGTGCTTTTCACCACAGACGGAGAGCTTGCTAACCGGCTAATGCATCCCTCCAGCCAGATTGACCGGGAATATGCGGTGCGTATCTTCGGGGAAGTGGACGATGCCATGATTGAGCGCCTGCTTCAGGGTGTTTTGCTCGAAGACGGTATGGCTAAGTTCACCGACCTTTCGCCGGCGGGTGGCAGTGGCATGAATCGCTGGTTCCACGTTACCTTGCTGGAAGGTCGTAACCGGGAAGTCCGTCGTCTCTGGGAATCCCAGGGCGTTCGGGTCAGCCGACTGAAGCGGGTGCGCTACGGACCGGTTTTCCTGCCCAGTCGCCTGACAGTGGGTAAGTGGGAGGAACTCGACCAGAGGGCTGTGGATACCCTCAGCCGCAGCGTCGGGCTCGATACCGTTGATATCCCACAGAAGACGCCGGATGAGAAGGCGGCCCATGATCGCTCGCGCCGGAAGAGTCCGGGGCGATCCGGCAAGAAGACGTCAGGCAACAAATGGGCGGTCAGTGATACCAGGCCGGCCAAACCTGCCGGCCGAGCCTCAAAATCCGATCGGCCGCGGAGCAAAACGCCCCGGAGCTGAGGCTCAGGAAATGGTGGCAAACACCCGGGTGCAGTTCCGGCCCTGGTGTTTGGCGCGGTAAAGGGCCTCGTCGGCCCGCGCCAGCCACTCCTGGGCCGATTCTTTGGGCAGGAAGGTGGCCACCCCGCAGCTGGTTGTTACCCGAAGTTCTTTTTCGCCCCCATCAATCCGAATCGCCGCAATTGCCTCGCGAACCCGTTCGGCTACGTCTTTGGCATCCTGCTCAGCAGTGTGAGGCAGGAGAATGGCAAACTCCTCGCCGCCAAACCGGTAGACGCTGTCGGACGTTCGCACGGCCTTTTCAAGTTCTGCGGCAGTAATCTGGAGAAGATGGTCGCCGACCACATGCCCGTGGGTGTCGTTGACGGCCTTGAAATGGTCCAGATCGCACAGGATGAGTGAGTAGGGCTCACTATGCCGTTCGGATAACAGGCTGGCACGCCGCAAGGCGTCGTCCATTGCACGCTTGTTGGGGATGCCGGTCAGTGAATCAGTCAGGGAGGCCTGTTCTATGGCAATGTACTGGCAAGCATTCCGAATCGGGCAGATGGCGGCACTGAGAATCATCTCGACACCCTCAAGCTCCTGTTCGGAGAACCTCTGCCGGCGGTGCAATACCAGAGTTCCGTAATTCGTTCCCTCAAGTCCCAAACGGTATTCGCAACGGTGGGGGCCGCCCATGCCGGTGGCGTAAATGAAATCCTGGTTTCCGATTCTGTGACGGTAATTGAGCGTGTCGAAGGGCACAATCGCGCCCAGCTCGTCGGCCAGAATCGCAAGCTGCTGTTCCAGGGAAAGTGTGGTAGACAGGCGACGGGTCAGCCTGGTGAGGACATCCGGGGTACTATTCCAATCCTGATGAGCCTGGCGCAGCGCAGCCAGTTTCTGGGGCTGAGAACCCGACTTGTGGATTGACGGTATGTTTTTCACTACAGCTCACTCTGTCGCAGAAGTTTACAGTGTTCTAATTTTCTGCAGAAACCATTCCGGAAGGATAAAAAAGTAACAAAAACAGTTAGTAAGGATGGTGTCCAAGAATTGGGGCCAGGTAGTGGAGCTTAATACACACGCCGTCGTCAAAAAACCGGCAGCGTTTTGCCGCTGCTTCTTCAACGCCTTAGCAAAATATCAGACAAGGGGATGGGGCTGAATAGTGCGTGTGGTAAACTTCTGCGCTTGTAATTGAGCTGTCTGCAGAAGTGAGCGACCAACTTTATGAGGTTTCAGGCCCCGGAAAGTCTATCCGAACAAATTGCCCAGCATCTCGGGCAGCGGATTATCACGCGAGATCTCAAACCCGGAGAGCGCATTCAGGAACTGAAAGTGGCGGGGGAGCTGAATGTCAGTCGTGGTTCGGTCCGCGAGGCGTTGCTCATTCTCGAAAGACGCCACCTGATAGAGATCTTCCCCCGCCGGGGAGCGGTGGTCTCAAGCCTGACCCCCGAAAGCGTTAACAGCCTGTACGATATCTACATTGATTTGTTGTGCATGCTCGGGCGCAAGGTCCTGGAGCGCTGGTCCGGTAAGGAGCTTGGCGGGGTAATGGGGCAGGTGCGCGAACTGCAGGCGGTAATTGACGCCCTGAATGCCACCAGGGCAGATGCGGCCGAGCAGGTGATTGACGCCGGCTTCGGTGTGATGCGCTATGCCTATGGTCTGGTTGAGAACCCGTTTCTTGAGGAAACCCTCGAGAATTTCCGTCCCGCCATCAGTCGCACCTATTTTGTGGCACTCGAACATTTCCGGGATGAAACCGGGGAAACGGCGACCTTCTTCCGGCAACTGGAAGACGCCGCGGTCAGCGACGATGCCGAGCGCTTACAGGCAGTTATCCAGGCATTCGGAGAACATCAGCGACAGCAGGTCCTGACCATTCTCCGACAGGAGGAGAGCGCCTGATATGCGTCTGAAGTCCATCAAACTGTCCGGTTTCAAATCGTTCGTCGATCCGACGACCGTGCCGTTTCCATCGAATATGACCGCCGTCGTCGGGCCTAACGGGTGCGGTAAATCCAACATTATTGACGCGGTCCGTTGGGTGATGGGCGAAAGCTCCGCGAAATACCTGCGCGGCGAGTCCATGACCGACGTGATCTTCAATGGTTCAAGCGCCCGGAAGCCGGTGGGTCAGGCGTCCATTGAGCTGGTGTTTGATAACAGCGACGGCTCCGCCCCCGGTGAATTTGTTCGGTTCAACGAAATTTCAGTTCGCCGCCGGGTGTCCCGTGAAGGCCAGTCCGAATATTTTCTGAACGGTTCCAAGTGTCGGCGCCGGGACATCACTGACCTGTTCCTCGGTACCGGCCTCGGGCCCCGCAGTTATGCCATCATTGAGCAGGGCATGATTTCCCGGCTGATTGAGGCAAAGCCCGAAGAGCTCCGAATCTACATTGAGGAAGCCGCCGGCATCTCCAAGTACAAGGAGCGTCGCCGGGAAACGGAAAACCGGATACGCAGGACCCAGGAGAATCTGGAGCGCCTGACGGATCTGCGTGAAGAACTTGGGCGCCAGCTCCAGCATCTTGAACGCCAGGCAGCTGCAGCGGAAAAGTACAAGGCCTACAAACAGGAAGAGCGCCAGAAAAAGGCCGAGCTGGCAGTTCTCCGCTGGCAATCCCTGGACAACGACCTCCAGACCTGGCGGGGTAAAATCCGCGACACCGAACTCGAGTTGGAGAAGTATCTGACCGAGCGGGTCAGCCTGGAAACGTCGCTGGAATCCCTGCGAGACAGCCACCAGGATCGCACCGAACACTTCAATCGCGCCCAGGCCCGTTATTATGAGGCTGGCGCCGATATTGCCCGTATTGAACAAAGTCTCGAGCACCAAAGGGAGCGCAGCCGCCAGATGGCCACGGAGCTTGATCAGGCCCTGGCGAACCAGCGCGAACTGGCCCGGGAACTGGAACAGGACCAGGACAAGCTGGCCGGTATCCAGGAAGAGCTGGACATGGTGGAGCCTGAACAGGAGGCGCTCACCATACGCTCCGAGGAATCCGGCGAGAAATTGCAGCAGGCCGAAGATGCCATGGGCGACTGGCAGCACAAATGGGAAGATTTCAGCGCTCGCTCCTCGGATGCCCGCCGCCAGGCCGAACTCGCCCAGTCCCGGATCCGGTCCCTCGAGGATGCCATTGAGCAATTGCTGAATCGCCAGCGCAAACTCCAGGATGAACGGGAAGTGCTGGAAGGCCAGATGGACCGGGCTGAGCTGGAAGAATTGCTGGAACAGCAGGAAACCCTGGAGCTGCAACGGGAAGAGGCTGCCGAACGGATCGCCGGAATTCAGGATGAGCTCTATGAAGCCCGCCAGAGCCAGCGTGATGCCGAGCAATCCGTGTCTGAAGAGCGCCAGCGGGTCCAGAGCCTGCGGGCGTCACTGGAATCGCAGCAGGCGCTGCTGGATGAGCAGATGGGGTCCCAGGACGATGTCCTGCAAACCTGGCTGTCAGAGAATTCGTTGAGCGATATGCCCCGTGTTGCCAGCCAGTTGCAGATTGATGATGGCTGGGAGTTTGCGGTTGAGCAGGTGATCGGGCGGTTTACCCAGGGCTTGTGCCTTCCGGGCATCGATCAGCTCTCACTGGCCATGAAGGACGCGCCCAAGGGCCTGGCTCTGGTTGATTCCGGAGTTCCTGCCGGCGACATGACCGCCGGGCTGGCGGAAAAAGTGTCCGGAGTTCCGGCCGTTGCTGCTTTGCTTCGGGGTATTGATGCGATAGAGACTCTCTCCGATGCCATGGGCATGCGATCCGGACTGCAGGATGGCCAGAGTGTGATCACTCCAGAGGGGGTCTGGGTGTCCCGGGACTGGGTACTGATGCCGGATTCAGACGCCGGCCAGGTCGGTGCTATCGAAAGGCAGAAGAAAGTCACGGAACTGACCTCGCAACTGGCGGAGGCCGAGGAAACCCTGGAATCCGCCTGTGAGCACATGGACAGCCTCCAGGAGCGTGCCGAGCGGTCCGAATCGGCCCGGGACGAAGCCCAGGCCCGTCTGAGCGAGGCCGACCGGGAACTGAGTGCCCTGTCATCCCGGGTCAGTGGTCTGCGTGCCCGCGCCGAACAGATTGACGCCCGGCTGCAGCGAATCCGGGAAGATGTCTCGGATATTGCCGGGAATCTTGAAGGCCAGCAGGAGTGCCTGCAGGACGCCCGTGAGGAGTGGCAGCAGGCCCTGGCTTCCACCGAAGACAGCGACGAAGAGAAAGAACGACTGCTTGAGCAGCGGGACAGCCTCCGCGAGAACCTTGACCGTCTTCGTCAGGAAGCCCGGCACGACAGGGATCATGCCCACCAGTTGCAACTCCAGTTGCAGTCACTGCACAGCCAGCGCGAAGGCCTGCGGCAGACCATCGACCGGATGCAGATGCAGAAGGAACGCATTGATGAGCGCCTGGAGATTCTGCGGGAATCCCGGGAGAGTGCCGAGGAGCCGATCGAGGATCTGCAGATGCAGCTCGAAGGCCTGCTGGACCGGCGTCTGGCAGAGGAAGAAAAGCTCGGCGCGGCCCGCGACGCGCTTGAGGAGATAGACCGGGAAGTGCGGGAAAAGGAGCAGGGCCGAAGCGGCACCGATCACCGAATCCAGGATGTCCGGTCCCGGCTGGAGAAGCTGAAAATGGAATCCCAGGCCCTCGAAATCCGTTCCGGCAACCACATCGACCAGCTCAGGGAGCTGGATGTTAAGCTGCAGGATATCTTGCAGCAGTTGCCGGAGGGAGCCAGCGAGGAAGACTGGGCGGAGGAGCTCGAACGGATCGGTAACCGGATACAGCGCCTTGGTGCCATCAACCTCGCGGCCATCGAGGAGTACCAGGTCCAGAGCGAACGGAAAAGCTACCTGGATTCCCAGCACGAAGACCTGATGGAAGCGCTGGAAACGCTGGACACCGCCATCCGCAAGATTGACCGGGAGACCCGGCAACGCTTCAAGGAAACCTTTGATCAGGTCAATGGCGGGCTCCAGGCTCTGTTCCCGAAGGTCTTCGGTGGCGGTAACGCCTATCTCGAGCTCACCGGCGAGGATCTGCTGGAGACCGGCGTGGCGATCATGGCACGCCCTCCGGGCAAGAAGAACAGCACCATCCATCTGTTATCCGGTGGCGAAAAGGCACTGACGGCCATCGCCCTGGTGTTCTCCATTTTCCAGCTGAACCCGGCGCCTTTCTGTATGCTGGATGAAGTGGACGCTCCGCTGGATGATGCCAACGTTGGTCGCTATGCCAATATGGTTAAAGAGATGTCGAAACAGGTCCAGTTCATCTACATTACCCACAACAAGATTGCCATGGAAATGGCAGACCAGCTGATGGGTGTGACCATGCATGAGCCGGGCTGTTCGCGGCTGGTATCCGTGGATGTGGACGAGGCCGCAGCCCTGGCGGAGGCCTGAGGCCGGCTGGCTACAAAACCGGCGAGCATGACAAAACGGCCATCTGGCCCGGGTGTGCGTTGTATTCATTACGGGCTTTTCTTAGAGTAACAATGTTACGGGATCTGCAAACAGGACAGCAGCACTATGTCACTTAGGGAATGGTTAATTGCCATCGGTACCCTGGTTATCATCGGCATTGTTATTGACGGAGTCCGCCGCATGCGGCGTGCCCGAAAGGAATCCATGGCGATTTCATCGGGGATGGGCGCAGATGAGCTCAAGGACTCGCCACTGGATGACGAATTCAATCCCGAGTTGCCAAACGGCGGCGCACGGACCATCTCCCGGGATACGCTTGAAGAGCGTGGCTACGTCAAACGTGAGAAATCGAGCCGATTCGGTTCCCCCAAGCCCAAACCGACCCGTCCCGTCACAGCGGCCAGTAACAAATCTCCAGAGCAGGGTGCTGCCCCTGAATCCGGACACGATTTGTCCGACACCGATCTGGACTATGGTCTGTCCAGCCACGAGCCCTTCGACCACGAGTCCGCCGGGATGGAGCCGGATTCCGGCTGGGGTGCCACGGAGGATGAGATTGAGCCGGATGATGAAGTAGTCGGAGAGCCGCGGGTAATCCGGTCGGAACAGCTTTCCGAGCCGGACACGGCCGCCGGTGAGCCCGAAGCCGGACATGACGACACCGGAGCGGTACCGCCGACCGTCACCACGGAAGTGGAAGAAGACACGGCCCGGCGCGAGCCTTCCCGCCCCGACAGTGGCCAGCCTTTGGCGGGAGCCAATCGCCCGGAGGCCCGGGAAGTGGTGGTTATCAATGTGCTTGCCCGTAACGGCGAAGAGTTTAAGGGGCCGGCTCTGAAAAAGCTGTTTGAAGCCTGCGGCCTTGAGCATGGCGACATGGACATTTACCACCGTCATGAACAGTCAGATACCACCAGCCCGGTCCAGTTCAGTGTTGCCAATGCCGTGGAGCCCGGCACGTTCAAACCTCGGGACATGCCGGCACTGGCGACCCCGGGCATCAGTTTCTTCATGAGTATGCCAGGGCCCTCCAACGCGTTGCAGGCCTTTGATTTTATGCTTGAGACCGCCCAATGCGTGGTTCGGAACCTGGGGGGAGAACTGAAGGATGAGCGCCGGAGTGTCATGACCCCGCAAACCATAGAGCACTGCCGCCAACGGATCCGGGAGTTTGAGCGCAAACAGCGCTCCCAACGGACCTGAAGCCAGGCGAAACAAGACTGAGTAATGCCCGGTTTGATCCGGGCATTTTTTTGACAGACGAGAGTGCCAGTCCATGAGCAAAGCCACGCCCGAGACCATCCAGCGTGTTGAAGAACTCCGTTCGGTTATCGACGACCACAATTACCATTACTACGTCCTCGACGATCCCCGTATTCCGGATGCGGAGTACGACCGTCTGTTCCGGGAATTGCAGAGGCTGGAATCGGATTACCCGGAGCTGGCATCGGACAATTCACCAACCCGCCGGGTTGGCAGTGCCGTGGAAACCAGTTTCGAGGAAGTGGTTCACCGGTTGCCCATGCTGTCTCTGGACAACGCGTTCAGTGACGATGAACTCCGGGATTTTGACCGGCGCGTGCGGGATCGGCTGGGCGTCAGCGAGGAAGTGGAATACGTCTGTGAGCCCAAGCTGGACGGGCTGGCAGTCAGCCTGCATTACGAAAATGGCTCGCTGACAACCGCCGCAACCCGTGGCGACGGCTATTCCGGTGAAGATATCACCGCCAACATCCGGACCATTCCGTCGGTTCCGCTCAAACTGCGTGGTGACGATGTGCCAGAGCTTGTCGAGGTGCGGGGCGAAGTCTACATGCCCAGGGAGGGCTTTGAGCAGCTCAATCGCCGGCTTGCCGACCGCGGCGAGAAAACCTTTGTAAATCCCCGAAACGCGGCGGCTGGTAGCCTGAGACAGAAAAAATCCACGGTCACCGCCAAGCGTCCTCTGGAAATGTGCGCCTACAGTGTGGCAGTTACGGATGAAAGCCTGCTTCCGGAGACCCAGTGGGATGGTCTTCAGCGGGTCCGCAGCTGGGGGTTCCGGATCAATCCGGAGATGCGCAAGGCGCGGGGTGTGGATGAGTGTCTTGAGGCCTATAACGAACTGATGGCAAAACGGGACACCTTGCCCTACGAAATTGATGGCATTGTGTTCAAGGTCAACCGCCTGGATCAGCAGAAAGCGCTGGGATTTGTGTCCCGGGCGCCGCGCTGGGCCATCGCCCAAAAATTCCCGGCCCAGGAAGAGCTGACCGTCGTTGAGGACGTTGAATTCCAGGTTGGCCGGACCGGCGCGGTAACCCCTGTGGCGCGGCTGAAGCCGGTATTTGTAGGCGGTGTCACAGTGAGCAATGCCACCCTGCATAACATGGACGAAATCCGCCGTCTCGATGTTCACATTGGCGACACCGTGTTTATCCGCAGGGCTGGTGACGTTATTCCTCAAGTGGTCAAGGTCGTTACGGAAAAGAGGCCGGTAAACGCCCGGCAGGTTGAGCTGCCGGCAACGTGTCCGGTTTGTGATTCCGATGTTATCCAGATTGAAGGGGAGGCCGTGGCCCGTTGCTCCGGCGGCCTGTTCTGCCCGGCCCAGCGCAAAGAGGCGATCCGGCACTACGCCTCCCGCAAGGCCCTCGATATCGAAGGGTTAGGGGACAAGTGGATCGATATTCTGGTCGATCGGGGCATGGTTGAGACCGTTGCGGACCTGTATCGCCTGACCGCCGACGATCTGATGCGCCTGGAACGGATGGGCGAGAAATCTGCCTCGAATCTTGTGGATGCCATCGACCGCGCCAGAAACCCAGTACTCTGGCGGTTCCTCTACGCGCTCGGAATCCGGGAGGTCGGAGAGGCTACGGCAAAAGCCCTGGCTTCCCATTTTGGAACCCTGGAAGCCATTGCCGCCGCAGACGAGGAAACCCTGCAAACGGTCCCGGATGTCGGTCCCATTGTGGCGGGGCATATCCGGAGTTTCTTTGATCAGACCCACAACCGGGAGACGCTGGATGCGCTCCGGGAAGCGGGCGTTAACTGGCAGGAAGAACCGATACAACAGGGCGATCAGCCCCTCAAGGGCCAGACCTGGGTGCTGACGGGAACGCTCTCGGAAATGACCCGGGATGAGGCCAGGGAAAGACTGGAGTCCCTTGGCGCCAGGGTGGCCGGAAGCGTATCCAGGAAAACGGCTTGCGTTGTGGCCGGTGAAGCCGCCGGCTCCAAACTGGCCAGGGCCGAGCAACTGGAAGTGCCGGTCCTGGATGAAGCGGGTTTGCTGGCGTTGTTGAAAGAACATGGCCTGGAGCCGGGCTGACTGAATCTGAGAACTCGCGCAGATCCCCTGCAGATCAAATTGGCTACCATGGTGTTGTTCTGTAACGGTGTGTAAATCGCCCGGTGTTTCCATCGGGCGTCGCAGCCATAACAACAACGGTTTAAACGGATTTTTTCATGGGCGCCGATTTTTACTCCCGCATTCATCCCGTCGTTCGCATTGCCATTCTTGGTCTGTTTTTTTGGGGGCTCTCCGCCTGCAAAACCGAGAAAGACGCCGATCAACCCACGGTTCTGGGTGTGCCCCCGGTGTCTGCCTATCTGGGAGTGGAGTATTCCTACAACTTCGGCGCCTACGGGGGAGAGGGTATACTTGATTACTCCCTGACCAACGCGCCTTCCTGGCTGGCCCTGGAAGACATCAGCAACAAGGCCCGGCAGGGTATTATCCTGCGGGGCGTTCCGGGTTTAACGGGGGGCAACCGGGGTGAGGCGGATCTTGGCAAGACCGAAGGCATCAATCTGGTGACAACAGACGGGCAGATGTCAGGCGTTCAGCCCTTTGGGGTTGATGTCAAGTACAACGTGATGTCCCTGGAATCTGAGCCCTTTACCGAAGGTGAAAGCCCTGAAATCCCGGGAAGCAACCGGGAACAGTGTGCCTTGCCGGACCTGGAAACAGAGGGCGAACACAGTTTTACGGTCAACCTGTATAACGATGATGGTTCTGTGTCCGGCACCCGCGAGCTGACTCTGCCAACACGCAGGGTCTTCGTGAAGGTGAATCTGGACCAACCTTCCGTGACCCGGGTTGCAGTTGCCTTTGAGTTACAGTCGGATTACGACGCGACCAGTTGCGATGCCGGCTTTTCGCCCCCGCACCAGAATTGCGAGCAGAGTAATTCCAATGTGGGCGATGCCACTCCGGGCAAGGATATTGTCGGGCTTGGAAGCAACAGCCCCATGCCGCGGGACGAGTCCGGAGAAAATGAGCTCAGCTACATCGACTATGAACTGGATGAAGAGGGTTTCTTTACCCGTGGCGTCATCACGCTCGAGCCCGGCATTACCGAGTGTTATCTTCCCCTGGAGGTTGTTGAAGACAGCTTTCCCGAACCTGCAGAGTCACTCAGGCTGGCATTGACCGAGGTGCGCTCTGGTCTGGCGGGCCTGGGCAGTGGCAACGGCGGCGTGGTTTCCAATCTGTCAATTCAGGACAACGAGCCGGTTCTTTCGATTGAGACCGTCAAAGGTGGCTCCCGGGATACCCTTAATGTTGGCGATGTGCGGGAGTACCTGGCCAGACTCCCGGGTGAGCGTGACCGGGATATCTTCGCCAAACTGACCCACACCGAAGGCTCGACAGCCCGGCTTGGTACCGAATTTGTGATTGAGCGCCTGGAAGACGGTAACTGGGTTGAAAACGATGAACTGGTTTTTCCGAACGGGACGGACGAGGTGCCGTTCCGGATCCGCGTTCCTGCAGCCGGCTATACGAATCCCGCGTTCAGTGACCGGTTCATACTGCTGGGAGTCAACCAGGACTTTCAGGCTGGCAGAGAGGATTATGCCCGGGGTGAAAGCGACAACCTGATCCGGGTCAGTCTCAACGAACTGACAACACCGCTCGCTCTGAATGGGGCTGACGGGTTTGTGGCCACTGATATGGCCGTGGGACACGAGGGCCGAGTGTTTGTTTCCGGTTATGATGGTCAGGACAACGATCGGGTGCAGGTAAGGATTTTTGACCAGCGGGGTAACCTGCTGCAGCAAGTGGCGGTGTCTGCCGCCGGCGACAGCCTGGTGACACCGAATCCTGTGATCAACGTCGTTCAGCGTAAGGTTTCCCAGGGCAACATCAAAGTCGACCGTTTCGAGTTCGTTGTTTCCTACAGTACCGACCAGCCGGTTGCAGGGACAAACGCGCTCGGGGCAGAGGACATCGTGACATCTCTTTACTGGTTTGACGTTGCCAGCAACGGTGGTGAGTATGTCTCGTCCTGGAGCATCCGCACAGGCACCGCTGCAGAAGATCAGGTCCGGTGGGCCGGAATCAGCAGGGACGCCGGTTATGTGTTGCTGGCGGGCGAAACCAATGGCGTTTTCGATGGCCAGCAGGGATCGGGGGGCCGGGACAGTTTCCTCCAGAGGATCGACACCGAGCTTGACGGCAACAGCCAGCTTCCTGCTGTGGCCTGGACCCGCCAGGCCGGATCCGCAGCCGACGACAGTGTTGCCGGGGGCAGCGCCGATTCAGTGATGCCGCTGCTGTTCGGCTCCGCTGCCGGGTCGGTGGAAGGAGCTCCGGTTATCGGAGGTATTGATGCCTTCTTCTACAATACCTTCGGTGCGAACGCTGAACTCAATGTGTACCAGGTTGGCACAGAAGGCGACGAGGTCGTCTCCGGCGGGCTGTTTTTTGCCGGCGCTCTGTGGCTGATCGGCAGCAGTGATGGTCTTTACTCGGTTCTGGAACGGGAAGAAGAGGATCCCGTTCTTGAGAGGGATCCACTGTCCAGCACGGCCGGTTTCCTTCTTGGCTACTCCTCCACCGGCACCCCGGGCAGGGTGTTTTCCCTCAATGATGAGAATGATCAGGCGAACGTGCGGCTTTCGGGGCTTACCGGGTTTGATGGCGACATGGTCGTTGCCGGTTCCACCGATGGCGATTTTGCCAACGATGGTGTTGTTTCCGGCACAACTCAGGGCATTTTGGCCCGGGTATCGCTGGTTCCGGAGGCAGGCAGCGACACCGAAGACACTACCTTCAGGAATAACTGGCGTTACCAGCTTGATGGGGATAACTCGGAAATTCTGGATCTGGAGAATTTCCGGGACGACGAGGTGGTTGCCCTGTCCCGGGTGGGGAGCGACTGGTTCGTGTTGTTGTTCAGCCCTGAAGGCGAACTCCTGACACCGCTGAACTAGCCGGGCAGGAACTAGACGATTCCCTCGTGCCGGCCTGCGTTGGCGTACAGGCGAAGGTAGTCGGTGCTGGTGACTATACCGGCGGCGGCGCCCTTGGCGTTGACGACCAGAGCGGCATTCAGTTGGTGGGCGAGCATCAGCCTCGCAAGCTGATGGGCGTCTGTCTCCGGTGACGCGGTGAGGAAAGCAGGAAGTTCGATATACAGCAGGCTCTCGCTCATGGCATTGGCTTCCTGTTCGCGGAGCCAGCCAAGCAGCCAGCGAAGATCCACAAGGCCTGCAATGTTGTCTCCCGACGTAATCACCAGGTGACTGACCTGGTGCTCGTCCATCACTGATAACGCCTCGGAAATGGTTGCAGTAGCGGGCACCGAATAGAGCGCAGGAGAAGAAATCCTCGATACCGGAAGGTAAGGGCGGTCTTCCCGTTGCTCTCCGGCGGCAGCGCCATATTCCTCAAGGGCTCTGTGCCGGCCTGCATTGGCGGCGAGCTGAAACTCCGAATCTGTTGGTTCACTTCGGCCTGGATTCGTAGCCTGGGTTTCTGCCAGCTCGGTGACATCGCCCACGCGCCGGGCCCGGAATGCTTCCGGTAGCCGGGTTCCGAGCGGCCGGCCGGGTTCGCTGACAAAAATGGACATGTGGTTCTCCCTGACAACACCTTATCATCATCGGTTATCGGCAGTCAGACCGAAATCTCCAGACCAGGTTTATTACGAAATCACCACATCCGTCTGGTACAGGCGTCGGGTTTCCAGGCGCCGCGCGAGCTTTGCCGACAGACACGCGGGCTGCCCCGTCAGTCGGTCGGCCAGGTATTCGGCCAGTAAGGGGGCGTAGGTCAAACCCTTGCTGCCAAGGCCTGTCAACAAAAACAGGTCCTCAAGTTCATCGTCCTGTCCATTAAAAACCGGGCCGGCCACAGGCTGATAATCGTGGGTTGTGCTGCGAAAGGCTACCCGGCCATCCAGGTTGGAGGTGTCCAGTTTTTCAGCATCTTTTCGCTTCAGAACGGCCGGCAACATCGCCGTGAGTTCACGGATATTTTCCTGATGGCTCTCGCTCGTGGTTAAAGGGTTTGCATCATGCAGATCAAAGGTGGCTCCGGTTACTGCGATTTGCCCCAAGGCAGGGTTCATATACCGGTTGCCACAAATGACCACCCGCGGATTCCGGAGGCCAGTCTTCGGCAGGTGTGTTACCTGGCCCCGGATGCTTTTAAGTCGGAATTTCCCCTTGACCGGAATGAGTCCGGCACTGAGGTGTCCGGCGCAGATCACTACGCGGTCGGCAACGATGGTCGTTCCGTCGGCACCCGAGATGTGCCATTTCCCACTGCAAGGCAGCAACCGGTCCACATTGACACCCCACGCGTGGGTTATCATCGGATGGTCGGCCAGCGCCTGGCACAGCCTCTTTGGCTCTAGCCAGCCATTGCCGGGGAACCAGAGGCCTCCAGATTCCGTAGGCACACCGGAAAGCTCGCTGGCTTGCTCTCTGTTCACCGGATACAGAACCTCCCGTGGGTAGAGATTGCGCCGTAGGAACCGATGCTGCCGGTCTGCTTCCTGGGCTGTCTGAGCGAGCTGGAGCAGGCCAGTCGGATGCCAGTATTCTCCGCGCCAGGTTTCGTAGAACCGCTGGGCAAAGGTCAGCGCCTGCAATGCCAGTTCGGTCTGATCATTGAATTCGACACCAAGCTTCACGTACATGGCGCCCTGAACATTGCCCGAGGCTTCGGTGCCGGGCCCGTTGGCGGAATCAATCAGGGTAACCGGGACCCCCCGTTCGGCCAGGTTTCTTGCCAGGGTGCACCCCGCAATACCCGCTCCGATGATTGCAATGGAACCGGGCCGGTTTGCTTCCGTTTGTCCGTCTGCCGGTAACACGCCCCGGAGCATATCCCGCTTGCGGCCAAAGCCGGGCGTCTTCCGCACGTCGAATCCGGCCGCTGCCAGGGCGCGCCGAACCCTGCCAACGGAGGTAAAGGTCGCCAGGGTGGTGCCGGGCTTGCTGTGGGCGCGGACCTGGTCGATCGTCTCGTCCAGCCACATGGATGGATTGCGGGCAGGGGCAAAGCCGTCCATGAACCAGGCGTCGGCAAGAAAATCGAGAGATTGCCAGGCGTCGGCGATATCGCCGAAACAGAGGGTGAGGCGGACCCGCCCCTGTGCCAGTACCAGGCGGTGGACGCCCCGGACCAGCGGCGGGTATTTTCGAATGAGCTCCCGAGCCATGGGGTGCAACTCCGGCCACAGTGCCAGCGCGCGGGTGAGATCCTCCCGGATCAGGGGGAATCGCTCAACGGATACAAAGTGGAGGGTTGCCTGATGCGCCGGGCCGTGGTTTTGCCAGGCCTGCCACGCTGCCAGAAAATTCAGGCCGGTCCCGAACCCGTTCTCCGCGATAACAAAGTGGCCGCCCTGGGCGACACTGGCAAACCGCTCCGGCAAATTGTTGTGCCGAAGAAACACATGGCGCGTTTCCTCCAGCCCGTTGTCACGGTTGAAGTAGACATCACCAAACCGGACAGACTCTGGCACACCCTCGCGCCAGGCCAGCTCTGCGGGCTCGATTCCGGGAGGCAGCATTGGTGAGCGCATGGTGTCAGTCAGCAGTATCCAGCACGGTTACCTTCTTAATGATCACGGCTTCAACCGGAACATCGGCCATGCCCCGCTTCCGGGTCGTCTGCTTGCGGGCGATAGCATCAACGGCACCCATGCCCTCGGTCACCTTGCCGAAGACGGCATAGCCAGGGCCACGGACGCCGGCATTGAGGAAATCGTTGTCTGACAGATTGATGAAGAACTGTGAGGTGGCGGAATCCGGAGAGCTGGTCCGGGCCATGGCAATGGTTCCACGGAGGTTGGGAAGTGTGGATCTGGCTTCGTTCTTGATGGGGGCGCGGGTCGGTTTGCGGGAGAGGTCATCGGTAAACCCGCCACCTTGGATCATGAAGCCGGGAATGACCCGATGAAAGATGGTGTCGTCGAAGAATCCGGCCCGTGCGTACTCCAGAAAGTTGGCAACGGTTGCAGGGGCAACATCCGGGCGGAGCTGCAGTTCAAGGGCACCTTCACTGGTCACCATCCGGACTTTCGGAAGCGGTTCATCGGCTGGTTGGCCACTGCTCTGGGCCAGAGCAGTGCCAGCGGGCAAAAGCAAAGAGAGAAGTATCAACAGTACGGGAGTCACACTTTTCAAGGGTTTTACCAGATTTGTCATTTTCGGCCGCTCTCTGTGTTATTCGCAGGGGCTTTTCCTGCGACAATTCAGTGAATTCTGTTTTCCGGTGCGTGATCTTAGCAGAACGTGATTGTAAAACGGGGACTGTATCCACGCACATTTGATTGTGATCAGCTAACCTTTTCGGATGCAGGAATGAGTGCATCACATTCGCCGGGCAGGGTTGTACGGTTTTCACTGTTGAATAAGGAGAAACTGGGTGAGAATCCGCCAGGGATTTGAAGAAAAGTCACGCCTTGGGCGATTACTTGTCAATCGCGGGTATCTGTCTGAAGGCCAGCTGGATGAAGGCCTGAGAATTCAGCGCGAAACCGGCCAACGCCTCGGTGAAGTGCTCATTCAGGCCGGTTGGATCACGGATAAGGAACTTCACCGGGTTCTCAAGCACCAGTCCCGCTATCGTAACGCGGCGGCCCTGGTGACCATGGTTACGCTTCCGTTCCAGCCGCTGGTGACGTTTGCGGCCAGTAACAGTGCAGATACCTCCCAGTCGGCGTTGGAAGCCGGCGAACTCTATGAGAGAGGGAATCTTGCGCCGCTGACCGAGACCGAGCTGGCGGCCGTATCGGGGCAGGGTGATCCGACCCTGCTAGACCGGATCGGACTGGTCGGGGCGATGGCAGAGAATCCGGCCGGTGGCGACAGCCAGGGAGGAAGCCCGGCGGCTGACGTTATTGAGGGGATGAAACTGACGGCAAATATCTTCGTGCCGGTTCTGAACTTCCTGGATTCAGACCTTACCATTTCCGGCGTTCACTACCGGGAGGGTGAGCCCCGTTACGCGGTTCGGGAAGACGGGGCGCTGATGCTGGCCTTTCCGGAACGTATTGAAGAAATCCGCATGGACAATATCCGTGTTACCGGAGGCCAGGGCGCGTCAATGGGCAACGTGACCATTCAGGATATCCGGTTCCACCCGGACTCCCGGATGACCATTTACACCCGATAGAAACGGTTATGGGCCAAGGCCAGCGCGGTTTTCAGGCGCTTGCGAGCACTGTCCGGCTTGAAACTGTCGTGTGCTCACCACGTGCTCCGTAGAGCTTCTGCTGGCTATTGGCGCCCCGGAAAATGTCGGCCAGCCGGGTCAGGCGTTTTTGCAGATGGGTGATCACCCGACCGTTGTTCTGGTTCAGGGTCTGACAGGCTCGCAGTTTCTGGTCCGCTTCCTGCCAGAGCTGATAAAGCTCAGAAAGGCCCGCACTGCGAATAAAGCGGGAGGGCTCTCCGCTCTCGGGGCGATAGCCCATCTGAACCAGCGTCCGGATTTTCTGCTTTGCCCGCTCACGAATGGCCCCGAGAAGATCGTTTTTCTCTCTGGTCAATTCGTTCAGAGCCTGGAGATCGGAGGTGGCAAGGCAGGTTTTTTCCCTGCCGAGAATGTCAGCGAGTGTGTCCAGCTGGCTGACATCCTGGGATAGAAGAGCCTTCAGATCATCGATTGCTGCCATGATTTACTCACCCGAAAATGCTTTCATCCATCTCAAGCATTTTCTGGGCCAGTTTTTCGGCGTCAATTTTGTAGGTCCCGTTTTCGAGAGCGGAACGGATCTGCTCAATACGGTCATCATCCATCTCAGGATAATCACCCAGCTTCTGTTCCAGCTGTTTGAGATTCCTGGCCTGACTGCTCAGGCTCACGTTTTCACCCCGGGCTCCCCGGGTCTGAGTTTTTGCCTGCTCGTTGGTCGCCGGCTGGCTGCTCTGAGCGCCAGCGCCCTTGTCGGCCGTGGTTCTCTGGGTGTTGACCTGGCCGGGGCCAATTCCATTGAAGTCAACTGACATATCGATACCTGCTTGCCTGATGCGCCACACGTTTGCGGCGCTTACTCGAGTTTATGTCTTCTTAACGGCGGAACCGCAGAAACCTTTAGAAACTTTTTGCCTTCCGGATTAACATATTTTTACCCGGTAAATTTTTTCACCCCCAACCACTACTGCTCCCGCTACTACTGTCACCGGGCCTGGCAGAATCTTGCCGTGCCGGCAAAGTGCTGCCGAAGCGCGGCTACATCTGGATCTCAACACGGCCGGGGGCAACAACGTTCGCCTTTACCGTACGTGAGGAGCTCAGATTCTCGACCAGAACTTGCTCTCCTATGCCTGCGTTGGCCAGAGCCTTACCTCGGGAACGCACTGAAAATCCGCCGGTTTTCGCAGTAATGATAACATGATCCCCACGCTCTACCGCATCCGGCGCAGAGAGTATATCCGGAGTGATCAAAGAGCCGGCATTTATGGATCGCCGAACCTCCATTCCGACCGCTTGTGCGGTCTCGGTTATCGCTCCGCGCCTTGAGGCATTGATCTCCACGGACTGATGCGTCACCAGATCCGGGGTAATCCGCTCACCGCGAGTCAGGGGGCGGGTTGCAATCAGGGCGGGCCCACGGATTGAGATGGAGGCCGTAACGAACATTCGCCAGGGGCGGCTTCCCTCACAGGCTACCAGCAGGGACGGGCTTGTACTCTTCCAGGGGTCGCCGCTGAACCCGACACTCAGGGGGCGTTCGCACCCGGCGAGGGTGAGGCGGCTATCGATGGACCCTGGTTCAAAGGAAACCGTATAGCCCGCACTGGCCTGTTCGTTGGCAAAGTCGTCCAGAAACGCCAGGGTGGCCTGCCGGATCTGTTTGGCAGTGGTTTGGGCCAGCAATGGGCCGCTCAGGCTGGACATTAGCAGGAGTAGGGCAAAATTGGTGATGCGCATACGTATGAGTTTGTCCTATGCTTGTCAATATCAGGGCAGAAAAACCCGAACAATGCTAAGGGTTCCGGGAAAATGGCCGTTAAGTTGGCTGACCCGCCGCTGAGATGACGGTTTCCCGTCGATCAGGCGATTATTCGGCGATATATTCAGTGAACAGCAAGATATATGCCGGCGGAAAGCCGGCCAGCCAGGAGAAACAAAATGGCAGGGGTATTGGACAGCGTAAACCAGCGCACGCAGCTGGTAGGGCAGAATCGCCTTGAGCTCCTTCTTTTCCGCTTGAGAGGGCGTCAGATTTACGGCATTAACGTTTTCAAGGTGAAGGAGGTTTTGCAATGTCCCAGGCTGTCATCTATTCCCAACAGCCGGAACGTCGTCAGGGGGGTCGCCCATATCCGGGGCGAAACCATTCCGATTATTGATCTGAGCATGTCCATTGGATTGCCCGGAATTCCACAGGAAGAGCTGGCGACCAGTTTTGTCATCATTACCGAGTACAACCGTAAAACCCAGGGCTTCCTCGTTACTGGTGTCGACCGGATCATGAACATGAACTGGGAAGATATTCTGCCACCGCCCAGGGGTGCCGGAAGGGATGTTTACCTTACCGCTGTCACCAAGATCGATGATAAGCTGGTAGAAATCATTGATGTAGAGAAGATTCTTGCAGAAGTTTCTCCGCTCGGTGAGGATGTTACCGAAGCCGTGCTGAGCAAGAGTGCCGATCGGGTGCCCGGCCACCTGCCCGTCCTGGTGGTGGATGATTCGTCCGTGGCCCGTCGCCAGATAGAGCGTTGCCTGACGGCTATCGGAATGGAAGTCGTCACCAGGAATGACGGCAAACAGGCTTATCAATACCTGAAGGAAGTGACTGCCGACGGTTCGCGGGCAAAGGATCATTTCTCCCTGATCATTTCCGACGTTGAAATGCCAGAGATGGACGGCTATACGCTGGTGACGAAGCTTAAGGGTGATCCGGCCCTCGCCGACATGTTTATCATGCTGCACACCTCTCTCAGTGGGGTCTTTAATCAGGCTATGGTCAAGAAGGTCGGTGCCGACGACTTCATGGCAAAGTTCAGTCCGGACGAACTCGCCGAGCGGGTAATGGAAATCATCGACCAGGGTTGATGAAGCTGCTCAGAGATTCACTCAGAACAGAGATCCAATGAAAGCGGATATAACGCCACAGGAATATGAAGCCTTCAAGTCGTTCCTGCAGGATGCCTGTGGGATTTTGCTGGGAGAGAACAAGCAGTACCTGGTGAAAAGCCGGTTACGCCGGATTCTCGAGGAGAACAGCCTGAACTCGCTCGGTGAGCTCCTTGATCGTCTCAAGCGGCCAGGCCGGGGTGGTTTGCGTGAAGTTGTTATTGACGCCATGACCACCAATGAAACCCTGTGGTTCCGTGATAACCATCCGTTCCGGATCCTTCAGGAGAAACTGCTTCCCGAATTTGCCGAGCGCAATTCCAGCCAGCCGCTTCGAATCTGGTCTGCCGCTTGTTCAACCGGGCAGGAACCTTACTCGATTGCGATGATTGTGGAGGAGTTCCGAAGGCTCCGGCCAGGCAAATTGCGTGATGTAAGAATCACCGCAACGGATATTTCCAAAAGCGTGCTTGAGGTTGCCCGTAAGGGCGAATACGAGATGATCGCCATTGGTCGCGGGTTATCACCGGAGCGGCAGAAGCAGTTCTTTACGCCGTCCCTGAACGGTGGCTGGCAAATCAAGCCGCAGATCAAGACCATGGTAGAGTTCAAGGAGCTGAACCTGCTGGAGCGATACATGCTCGGCAAATTCGATATTGTGATGTGTCGCAACGTTCTGATTTATTTCTCAGCGGAATCAAAGAAAGACATCCTGACCAGGATGCATGCCACCCTTAATCCGGGAGGTTATCTGGTTCTTGGTGCCTCTGAATCTCTTAACGGTTTGCCCCACCTTTACGAGATGGTCCAGTGCCACCCCGGAATTATCTACAGGAAAAAATAAACCATGCCCATGAATGTCTGGGTGCTGGTTGCGGCTCAGGCGCTGGCGATGTGCACAGCGCCCTTCATTGTTTTCATTGGCAGCATCCAGGGCCGTATGCTTGCACCCGCAGCGGAATACGCCACACTTCCTGTCGGTCTTGTTGTCGTCGGGACAGTACTGGCCATCAAGCCTGCCACCTGGCTGATGGAACGATTCGGCCGCAAGCGGGTGATGCTGCTGGGCGCAACCATGGGGATGCTGGCCGGATTGCTCGGTGCACTGGCATCCTGGCTCGGATTGTTTTCGCTTTTGTGCCTGGCGACGGTTGTTGGTGGCACCGGATTGGCGGTAGTTCATCAATACCGTTTCGCAGCCATGGAGTCTGTGCCTCCGGGGCTGGCAGGTTCTGCCGCAGCCCGGGTGCTGCTTGGCGGGTTGGTTGCTGCCTGGCTAGGGCCCGAAGTCGCCGCTATTGGCAGTGGGTCGGCTGAGCAGTATCCGTTTCTGATCAGTTGGGTTGGTCTGACGGTTGTGCAGAGCGCGGCCTTGCTTATACTGGGCGCCGGTTACCGGGCAAAAGGTGAACTGGTACGGGAAACACATCCTGGCGGTGGCCGCCCTTTGCGTGAGATTCTTTCCAATCCACTGGTATGGGCCTCGATCAGCGCTGCTGCTATTGGTTATGCGGTGATGAGCTTCATCATGACGGCCACACCGCTGAGCATGACCGAGATGGCCGGGCATAATCTCAACGACGCCAAGCGTGTTATCCAGCTCCATATCATGGCCATGTACTTTCCCTCGCTCATCAGCGGCTGGCTGACCCGTGTTGTGAGTATACCTCTGATGATGGCGGCAGGGCTTCTCGCTTATCTGGGTTGCATCGTGCTCGCTGCCAGCGGCATCAGTTTCCATCATTATCTTGGGGCCCTGTTGTTGCTGGGTGTGGGCTGGAACGTCCTCTTTGTAGGTGGCACAACGCTACTTCCCAGGGGGTACCAGGATGCAGAGCGTTTCAGGGTTCAGGGGTTGAACGACATCATGGTGTTCGGTTCCCAGGCCACTGCTGCACTCTCTGCCGGTGCCATCCTGAGCTGGCTGGGCTGGGGCGGGCTTGTTATGGTCGCCCTGCCATTTCTTATCCTCCACGGAATCCTTATGACCCTGTGGCTCATCCGTGAGCGTACACCTGAAGCCGCGGTTAACGGGAGAAACTGATGCTTATCGATTTCGAGGGGATGGACCCGAAAGACGCCTATCACATCCTGACCCAGACCGTGATTCCACGCCCCGTCGCCTGGGTGTTGAGTGAGAACCCGGATGGTGATTACAATCTTGCGCCATTTTCCTTTTTTACGCCCATCACCAGCAATCCGCCGTTGCTGATGATTTCGGTCGGCAAAAAACCCACGGATAGGGCCTCAAAGGATACCCGGGTCAATATTGAAAAACGAAAGCATTTCGTGGTTCATATTGCCCACCGGGAGCTTGCGGCGGCAGTAACCGAGTCATCCAGAACCTTGCCCCATGGCGACTCCGAGCTGAACAATCTCGACCTCGAGTTGACGGACTTCGATGGGAGCAGGCTGCCGCGCCTCAAGGACTGCCACGTCGCTTTTGCCTGTGAGCTGTATGACATCAAGGAAATCGGTGCCGGCCCGCAATCGCTGGTGTTCGGCAAGGTAAATCGGGTGTGGGTAAGCGACGATGCGGTCCGTTACGACGACAAGAGCCGGCTCACGTTTGACGGTTCTGCAATTGATCCGCTTGGTCGCCTTGGCGGCAGCGAATACGTCACCTTCGGTGAAGTACTGAAGGTTCCGAGGCCTTCCTGAATTCTGGCGAGGGGCGTCGCAATGGGACAGCTTAATCTAAGGCATCTCTATTATTTCTGGGTGATCAGTCGCGAGGGCTCCATTGCCCGGGCCAGCGAGGTTCTGGAGCTGGCGCCACAGACCCTTAGCGGTCAGCTTGCGACGTTCGAAGCCTCCGTTGGTGGCCGTTTGTTTTCACGGGAACGGCGACAACTGATTCTGACTGATCTGGGGCGATTAATCCTTGGTTATGCCGATGACATTTTTGCGCTTACCGGCGAGCTCACTGAAACCCTGCGACTTGACCCTTCAGCGCGCCCGCTCACGCTCCGTGCCGGCATTTCCGCATCGATTCACAAGCTGATTGCCTATTATCTCCTGCAACCGGCGATGGCTGTTGAGCGGTCGATTCAACTGGAATGCCAGACAGGGCGCACTGAGGACCTGGTCCTTAGTCTCAAGCGCAAGGAGCTTGATCTGGTCCTTACAGACCGCATGCCAAAGCTTCAGGAGGAGGGCAATCTCACCGTCCATCCGTTGGCGGGCTCAAGCATGAGCCTGTTTGCGGCGCCGGCATTGGCGGGCCGGTTAAAAGACGGGTTCCCGGAATCCCTCAATGGTCAGCCGCTGCTGGCCAACGCCACCGATGCACCTTACTTCGAACGTCTCATGAACTGGTTTAGCCTCAATGGCGTGCGGATGAGGCTTGTTGCGCAGGTAGACGACAGCGCATTGATCAAAGTATTCGGAAGCCAGGGCTATGGCGTATTTGCGGCACCGACAGTCATTCGGGAGGAGGTCTGCCGACAGTATGAGGTTGAGGAAATCGCCTCAATTGATGACGTCGTGGATGAGCTTTTCGCAATTACCCGTGGCCGAAAAATTGCGCATGAGGGTGTTAGAGCTATCTGTGAGGCCCACTCCGACTTCCAGGGCCTGAAATGACCTCGAAAAAAGCGATGCAAAAACCTCAGGAAAGTTTATTTTATCGATCTCTGTTCCCGTCCACTATGAAATTGTGAAAGGCAGCAACCCGAAGAGGAGTAGCAGCTATGAAAACCATCCACAAATTCCGTCTGGAACCGGGCAAGGAGCCGACCACTCTCTCACTCCGGGAAGGTTATCGGGTGGTGCGCAGCGAGTACATCGTGCCCCACAAGGCCGTCTACCTCTGGGTGGAGCAGCCCTTGAATGTCACCACTCCGACCCTGGAACGGCGATTCCGCGTCGTGTACTCCGGTGAGCCTGTGCCGGATAGGTTTGAGTATGTCGACACTGCGCTGGATCCGTTTGGTCCCGAGGCATACCACGTGTTTGCGGTTCCGGCCGACGAGGATTCGGCAACATTCAGTCCTACGGGTGAAGGGGCAAGCAACGATGCCTTCACCAGGCGTAACTGGCAACCCACAGCGATCTCTTGACGATACCTGGGCTCCTTTCGGAGCCCTTTTTTAGTGCGCCCGGCATGGGCGCACTCCTGGAGGTGCAAGTCCTCCCGTAAGCTGGCCACAGCGAACGAAGTGAAGCGCAACTGCGGAAGGGCGACCAACTGTGGAGAGGAAGCGTGGAGCGTAAACCGTGAGCCGATGAACAAGAATCGGATATAAGGCGCTGCCGAGCAGGGCGAGCGGGCTAGAAGCCGCGAAGCTCTTGTGGCCAAGGCGATGCGGCGTAAATCCGGCGGTTGTGCGGTGAAGGAGTGTGTTCTTACCCGGGGATATCTCGCCTTATGCCTGAAAGGGCAACGTGGCAACACGGAGCGAGAAGTCAGCAGAGGCCATAGTAGTTTCCGGAATGGAACGAAGGGCCGAACGAGAAGGAGCGTCAAACGCCTTGTCGATGAGCATTGTACGGCATCAGATGCCCGCGCCAGCGGGGCGGGTTACGGAGCGGGAAGGTGAAGCCTTGCCAGATGTGACCAGCGATGAAACAGGACTCCCGCGACGAGAACCGGAGGGCGCAGGGCGAGGCCTGCTTGAGCAGGTATTCGCACGAGAGAATATGCAACGGGCATGGAAGCGCGTGAAGGCCAACAAGGGAGCGGCGGGTATCGACGGTCTGGACATTGCCCAGACAGCCGAACACCTGCAATGGGCCTGGCCGGATCTCCGGCAACAATTGCTGGAAGGTCGCTATCGGCCTCAGCCTGTCCGTCGGGTAGGCATCCCGAAACCGGACGGAAGTGAACGGGAACTGGGTATCCCCACCGTGACCGACCGTCTGATTCAACAGGCACTGTTGCAAGTGCTGCAACCTCTGATCGATCCAACCTTCAGCGAGCACAGCCACGGCTTCCGCCCGGGCCGTCGGGCTCAGGATGCGGTTTTGGCTGCACACCGCTATGCCCAGCAGGGCCACCACATCGTGGTGGACGTCGACCTGTCGAAGTTCTTCGACCGGGTCAACCACGACATCCTGATCGACCGTCTGAAACCGCGTGTGAACGACACCGGAGTCATCCGGCTGGTTCGGGCGTATCTGAATGCGGGCATTATGGATGGCGGAGTCGTCATTGAGCGACACGAAGGCACGCCGCAAGGCGGGCCTCTGTCGCCTTTATTGGCGAACGTCCTGCTGGACGAGGTGGATCGGGAACTGGAGCGCCGGGGCCACTGCTTCGCCCGCTATGCCGATGACTGCAACGTCTACGTACGCAGTCAGAAAGCCGGTGAGCGAGTGATGCGACTGTTGCGTCGCTGTTACGGCAAATTGCGCTTGACGATCAACGAATCCAAAAGCGCAGTCGCCAGTGCGTTCGGTCGAAAGTTCCTCGGCTATGCCTTATGGCAGACGAGGGACGGAGACGTCCGGCGCGCGGTATCAGCCAAGGCGTTACAGGCGTTCAAGTGGAGGATCAGGCAACTGACCCGACGCAACGGAGGGCGCAGTATTGAGCAGGTGGTAGAGCAACTCCGTAGCTACCTGTTGGGATGGAAAGGGTACTTCCGGCTGGCGCAAACGCCACGCATCTGGCGGTCGCTGGATGAGTGGTTACGCCGTCGCCTAAGAGCCTTGCATCTCAAACAGTGGAAGCGGGGCAGGACCATTTACCGGGAACTGCTGCGCCTTGGCGCGAGTCCCTGGGTTGCGGAATCAGTGGCGGCCCTGAGCCGTCGCTGGTGGCATAACAGTCGGTCTGCCATTCACAACGTGCTGACGATTGCCTACTTTGATCGGTTGGGCGTGCCGCGTCTCTCGTGATACCTCAACGTCTCGAACCGCCCGGTGCGGACCCGCTTGCCGGGTGGTGTGGGAGGGGCGGAGTCTAGTGGCTCCCCCCTATCCCGATTGGCTGGTCGCCAGGAAGGTGGCCCGTCTTGACCCAGATCACAGTTTCCTTATCCACGAACGGATGGTGTTGGCTCAGATGGGGGCTCCGGATCCAGGTTCCCTCAGGGTACCTGCCGTGCTCGTCGCAGAATTCCCCGGACAGTACGAAAATCTCTTCACCTCCGAAGTGTCTGTGGGGCTGGAAGACTTCGTTCGCCGGCCATTTCACCAGGGCAACATGCTCATGCTCGAACTCGTGCAGGGGCATAACCTGCAAGCCCCCAATGCCGGCGAGCCAGGGCGTATTGGTGGTGTCGATACGAACCGTTGACTGATCCCGTTCATCGAACTGATGCAGTTTCACCAGCAGGGTGCAACCTTCCTTGCTGAACGGGGCGTGGCCACTTCCCGGCGGGTTGCGCAGGTAAGTACCTGCCGGATAGTCGCCGGTTTCATCGGAAAATACGCCGTCGAGAACCAGAATTTCCTCGCCGAGTGGATGTTCGTGCCGCTTGAATGAGGCTCCGGGTTCATAACGAACAACGCTGGTTGCGTGCCCGCGCTCCGCTTCCTCTCTGGCAAGGGGTTTTCTGAGTACACCGCCTGCGGGGCTGGGAACCCATTCCTGTTCGGCAGTCCGAATTACGACCTTGCGGGTAAAATCCATGTTTAGCATCGGTAACCTCAAGAACTGCGTGGGATTTCGGGGGTGTGTTTACGTCGGCATCGCTGTGCTGGATGCATTTACTTGATCAGCGCCTGAATGTTCCTGAATTGCGGATGCCTGCAATGGCGCATCCATTCGAATGCCACCATTTCAAGGGTCACGACCCGTGCTCCGCTTTCGCTCAGGCGATCCAGGGCGACGTCACGGTCAAACTCGTTCCGGGAACCTGTCGCATCGGCCACCACCCAGACCTTGTAGCCGGCGTCGACAAGGCTGAGGGCGGTCTGCATCATGCAGACATGGGTCTCACAACCACCCACTACAATGTGTTGCCGGCCTTCGGGAAGGTGATCGACAAGCCCGTCGGGGCAGGCGTCAAAATGGTGTTTCGCCAGAGTTTGATGAGAAAGCTCCCGAACCGCCTCGACATTATGGCCCAGCTTGTCCGGAAGCTGTTCGGTGGCCAGTACCGGCACTTCCATCAGGCCAGCTATGGTTGCGAGTGTAATACATCGGTCAACCACCTCTTCACCGTGGCTTATGGCTGGCATGAGCTTTTCCTGTACGTCGATCAGCAGCAATGTCGATTGCTCAGCTTTCATCAGCATTGTTATTCTCCCCGTATCTTTATCGGATCTGGTCACCAAAGGTACCCGCCATGGCCCGCTGGTTCATTGTCGCCGGCATCATACTGATTGTTGTTGGGGCTATCCTCCATTTTACACCCGGCATTCTGAACTGGTTCGGAAAACTGCCCGGTGACATCAATATACGTTCGGAAAACAGCCGGGTGTTTATCCCGATTACGTCCATGATCATCATCAGCGTTGTGTTAACCATAGTCCTGAATCTGTTCAACCGGTAAACAGAAAAGCCGGCGATTCCCGAAATTTTTTGGCGATTTCTCCAAAGGGAGTTGCCAATCGCCCGTAAAACCATTAAAGTTTGCGCCCTCAAATGCGCGACGACATCGCTGATTTGAAACAGTTTATTGGAGAGGTGGCCGAGTGGCTGAAGGCGCACGCCTGGAAAGTGTGTATACGTTAATAGCGTATCGAGGGTTCGAATCCCTCCCTCTCCGCCAATACAATCCGCCAATACAAAACCCCGGCACCGTCGAGGTTTTTATACCTTCACTCAGACCGGCGCCAGACAAGCAGCCGGTTGTTGGCGGGCATGTCGAAATCCTGTTCCATCGTCAGGCCTGTGGCCTTACCCAGGCGCTGCAAATCCTCGATATCCCGTATACCCATGTGTGGAGCCTGCGCTCTGAGCGAGCTGTCGAACCGTTCGTTGCTGGGGCTGGTATGCTTGCCCGCATAACTGAACGGGCCATAGAGGCAGAAAGTACCGCCCATTGGTAATGCCTTGCCGATGCCCCGAAACATTGCCTCTACCTCCGGCCAGGCCATGATGTGAGCGGTATTGGCGGAGAAGGCGCCGCTGATGGCGGGTACCTGGGCCCAATCCCCGGCGAGGACATCAAGGGGTAGAGGCGGGCTGATATTGGGCAGCATTGCGTCGTCCAGCCACGGAATGCAAAGCTGGGTGTTGCGCGGGCGATCACTGGGCTGCCATGTCAGGTGCGGCAAATGCCCGGCAAAGTGCACCGCGTGCTGGCCGGTGCCTGTTCCGATTTCCAGAATCGTGCCCGGTTGTTTGAAAAGCCCGGAGAGTTTTTCAAGAATCGGTTGCCTGTTATTCTCACAAGCTTGGGAAAACGGTTTGTCCTTTGGCATGCCCCGACCTCTGAAAGGTGGTAGGTAGATAGTGGTGGTAACCCTGGCCCGGTGTATCGGTCACTGAAAGGCATCGATTAGCGAACGCTGAAATCAGTGAACGCTCCTGAGGGGGGCTGTTCCGTGATTTCGATGGCGTCTACCCGGGCATCCGGTGGCCCGCCTTTGCACCACTCATGAAGCTGATGCAACTGGCCTTCCGATCCTTCGGCAACCACTTCTACCTGGCCGGAGGGCAGGTTGCGGGCATAGCCGGTGAGGCCAAGTTCAGCGGCCCGTTTTTCGGTAGAGGCCCGGTAGTAGACGCCCTGTACCCGCCCGGAGATAAGAAGGTGCCAGCGTTTTTTATCCATCATTTGCCCCTTTAAATGCGTCGTGTCAGGCTTTGGTTCAATCTACCGGTTCCGGCAGGAAAACTTCAAGGAGTGTGTTCCCCATGGCCGATACCTACCTGAAACAGAACGCCACCGGCTATGCCAATGCGTTGATTTGCGAGGCAGAAGGTCTGGAGCGTCTTGCCAGCGCTCTTGGCGAGGCCGGGGTCACTGATATCGGTGTTCCGAAGGTTTACCGGGTAGATGAATCCGAACTGGAAATCACCGCCATCGAAGCCTTGGGGGCGTCGGATCGTGCCCGGCAAGCGCTTGGTGAAGGCCTGGCCCGACTGCACAGCCTTCCGCGGGATGCCTACGGCTGGAGCCACGACAACTACATCGGGTTGTCGCCGCAACCCAATCGCTGGTGCCGCAGCTGGGGCGAATTTTTTGTTCGGGACCGCCTTGGATATCAGGTTACCAGGGTGCGCGACGCCGCCCAGCGGACCCGTTTTCAGAAGGTGCTGGAGCAGCAGGGTGAAGTGCTCATGAAATGGCTCGACACCCATTGTGACCACCCGAGCCTGCTTCATGGCGACCTCTGGAGCGGAAACGTGCTGTTTGATGTGAAAATGCCCTGGCTGATTGATCCAGCTGTCTATTGCGGTGACCGTGAAGCCGATCTCGCCATGACGGAAATGTTCGGAGGTTTCGGGCGATCCTTCTACGCCGCCTACGATCGTCAATATCCCCGAACACCTGTGTATGGCGTGAAGCGTGAGGTCTACAACCTTTACCACTATCTGAATCACTACAATCTGTTCGGTGGCGGGTATCTCGGCGGCTGTCAGGCCGGGATTGCCGTTATTGAGTCTATTAGCCAGACGGGACACTAGATCAGCCCTGCGCTTCGCAATACGAACACACCCAGAGTCACGGTAATGCTGGCCATCAAGGTTGTCAGGGCGATTATATTGGCGGCCAGCCGGTCGTTTCCACCCAGAGCTTTTACCATCACAAAGCTGGCCGCGGCGGTGGGGCTGGCAAAGAACAGGAACATCAGTCCCAGTTCAGGACCGCGGAAGCCTGCCAGCCAGGCT
This sequence comes from Marinobacter metalliresistant, assembly GCF_038098645.1. Classification (NCBI taxonomy): domain Bacteria; kingdom Pseudomonadati; phylum Pseudomonadota; class Gammaproteobacteria; order Pseudomonadales; family Marinobacteraceae; genus Marinobacter; species Marinobacter metalliresistant. Next base: position 356,563 of record NZ_CP101118.1, read on the forward strand.
GCGGCCGTACTCAGCGTGGGTAGCACGACCATCTTCATCAGGCTGGAGCTGAACGCCGTTTTACTGTCGTTCCGGATAGCACTGAGAGAGACTGTGGCCCCGATGCAGAGCAGCGCCAGCGGAAGGGTCAGGGATGCAAAATAGTCACCGCTGATCATTACCCAGCCCGGTAGCGTGATTTCCAGCGCGGCAAAGGGAATGGCGACAAACACGGCGATAATGAGCGGGTTACGAACAATATCGTGAAAGATCTTCCGCCAGTCTGTGGCCTGCCCGGGCTGATAGGCCACCAATACGATCACGGACAGGATGTTGTAGGAGATAATCACCAGCCCCAGCAGGATACCTCCGGCAGATAAGCCAAAATCGCCATACAGGTTGGCGGCGAGCGCGAGACCCACGATGCCGCAGTTGCCACGGAAGGCACCCTGCACATAAACCCCCCGATCTTCCCGGACAACGCGCCAGCGCGCCCAGAGCCAGGCTATTGCGAAACTTGCCAGGGTCGCGCCCAGGTAGAACACCAGAAGGCCGGGATTGAAGGCTGTATCCAGGTCCGCGCGGATGATGCTCAGAAACACGAGAGTCGGTAACGTTGCCTTGAAGACCAGGGCCGAGGCCGTGTTAACAAATGCGCCGTCAATCCAGCCGATGCGTCGCAGCCCAAGCCCAATAAAGACCATTATGAAAACCGGTAATGTGGTTTCCATGGTTTGCAGGAACAGGTCGATCAGGGTCATTACGGCTGGCCATTTCCGGGTTGTGTTGAGGATGAGGATTATAAGCGCTGCACTACCTAGCCTGCTACCGGAATGCCACCAAGGTTCCATTCAGGAGTGGTTCCGAATTTAACAAATAGTTGACAAGATGACATAGTTTGGTGGGGTGAAAGCTGTATACTTCAGGCAACTCATCGCCGGATTTGCAGGGAAATTGTGCTCCACGGACAGGTTTCCGGCTAACTGTCATTTTGTTTCGCTGGAGCCGTCGCTTATCTTGAACCCCGACCACCTTCTTCAGGCCAGCCAGGCCTCTCAATCGTCTGCTGCCCCTCCTGTGCGGAATACGTCTCTCCTCAGCATTCAACCCTGTGGCTGCCTGTTGGTTCTGGATAAGGACCTTTCCCTGATTGTTCAATGCAGTGCGAACGCCCAGCAGTATTTGCGTGTGGCTGCTGATGAGCTGCTGGATCAGAAGCCTGAACAGGTGCTCGGTAAACGGATTACGGGGAAGGCGCGAAACGAATTGCGCACGGGCAGCCGGCTCAGTGGTCCGCTTTCAATCCAGAGAGATATTGACGGTCGCAAGACCCGGCTGCAGGTCAATGCCTTCCGGTCCGGTGATGCGGTCATCGTCGAGATCGAGCCCATTACACCGCTTGGCAACCGGCGCCTGATGGGAACGGTGAACCAGTGGCTGACCAGACTGGCCCGGGCCGAAACGCCGGGCGCTCTGATGGACATCCTGGTGGCCGGTGTGCGGGATATAACCCGTTTTGAGCGTGTCCTGGTGTTCCATTTCGATGACGAAGGCCATGGTGTCTGTCTTGCGGAGGATTTGGCCGAAGGTCTGTCCCCGGTTGTGGGGCAGCGCTTTGCCGCGAGTGACTATCCGGCGGAACAGCGGGAAAAGTTTGCGGCAAGGGAGGTTCGAAGCATTCCGGATTTGGGTGCGGATGCCGTTCCGGTTGTTTCCTCAGCAGCACTTTCAGAACACAGGATCCGGGACATTGATGCCAGTGGTACGGTGCTGCGGGCCCCGTCCCGACGTCAGCGAAACTTTCTGGATGACTTCAATGCCAGGTCCCTTTTGTCTCTCGCCATCGTAGGTCAGACCGGCCTCTGGGGAATGGTGACCTGCATTTCCGCGACGCCAATGCCGCTGGCACCCACACTCAGGGATGCCGCCCGAACTCTGGTTACCATGGCGACTCAACGACTGTTCCTGCTCAAGGCGCGAATGGAATCCAGCTTTCTTTTGCAGGTGCAGGAGTCCAGGGACTTTCTGGTGGAGGATGTCAAAGCCGGGCTGTCGCCCACGGCAATGCTCGAAAAGTACGGCAACGAATGGCTCGTGTTTTTTCGCGCGGCCGGCCTGGCGTTCAGGACTAAAGGCGAGATATCCGGGTTCGGCGTGACTCCACCCCTGAAAACCATCGCAGAGTTTGCAAGAAGGCTCGAACAAAGCCACGGCCAGGGAGCCTGGGTGAGCAGCCGACTCAGGAATGAACCGTTGGCAGCGGGCCTTGAGCTGAATGGTTGCTGTGGGATGCTCGCAGCACCCTTGCCGGGGGAAGATTCTGAAGGTTGGTTGATGTTTTTCCGCCCGGAGCATGACAGGACGTTTTACTGGGCTGGAAAACCGGATTCCGATGCTTTGGTCAGCGCCCCCGCCAGCGGGCAGGACCTGCACCGCACCTTCAGCGCCTGGCAGGAGGAGGTCCGGGGCACCAGCGATCCGTGGAAACCGATTGAGCGTCAGGCCGCGGTGGATCTTGGAGAGGATGTGGCCCTGCTGGCATCGGCCAGCGAAATTACCCGGCTGAACGAAATGCTCCGGGAGGAGCAGCAGGCGCTTGCCAGGGCAAATGAAAAACTCCGTGAAGCGGTCAGTCATGATTCCCTGACCGGTATCTGGAATCGGTACCGGACCGAACAGGAGCTGGACAAGGAACTGGCGAAAGCCCGCCGGCACAAACTTCCGTTTTGTGTCCTGTTGTTGGACGTTGATCACTTCAAACGAGTGAACGACACCTGGGGTCATGAGGCAGGAGACGAGTTGCTGGGGCACATTGCCTGCGAGGTAAACGGCGTGCTGAGGCAGGAAGACCATATTGGTCGGTGGGGCGGTGAGGAATTTGTGGTTGTGGCCACCGGCGCAGCCAGGGAAGACGGAGTGATTCTGGCGGAGCGTATCCGTAAGGCAGTTGCCGGTGGGCGCATAAGCAGGATGCCGGAAGGCGTAACCGCCAGCATCGGAGTCGCTACCTGGCGTCCCGAGGACAAGCGTAAGGAGCTGGTGGCCCGTGCCGACAGAGCCATGTATGCGGCAAAAACAGGCGGGCGCAACCGGATAGAGACAGATCAGGGCCTCTGAGGAGGCCCTGATGTTGCTTTAACCCTTCAACTGATCACCGACCGGCAGGCGCCTTCCAACTGGGAGCGAATGCGCTCCGGGTTGGCCTGTTTGCCGCAGTCAAAGGCAATGTCTGCCCGGTGGATGGTGAGCTCACCCTGATCATCTACTTCCACCTCGAACACGATGGCCGTGTAGGAGACAAAGCTGTGATGAAAGGCCAGACCAAGCCCCCGACCGTCACCCAGGGATTTGCTCCAGCCCGCTTCGCCAGTAGCCCGCTCAATCACATTCCGCATCCTGCCGATATCGATCGGATAGAGGTCCGAGTCTTCACCGTAGTTCCAGCCATCGCCCACCGTCAGGTTATGGATCTCGCGGTCGGGGCCGAGCAAATCCAGCACGTAATCCCGGTGATCCCGGCCAGCGGCCACCGACAGCTCATGGGCAAAGCTCTGGATCGCCCAGGCATGAGGAAGGTTGTACACCGAGCGGAACCAGTGGCGCATGCTACGGGAACCGTCGGTATTCTGGTTGCCATATTTGCTGTGGTCACGTTCAGCCTGCCGGACCTTATCCCGGTCCCAGTCAGCGCCAAGCTCGTCGGCACCCACCATTACCAGGCTGGTTCGGATGCCCTGGCCCATCTCGGATCGGTTATTCATGATGGTAACGGTGCCATCGGCATCAATGTGAATGAACACGTTGGGGTTATCCACCCAGCCTCCGGGCATGGCGCCAGCGCCGAATTGCGCTTTTTCGCTGGCCATGGGCATATCCCAGCGGGCAGCCAGAACCAGGGCAGAGCCGCCGGCCAATGTATCGTTTCGTTCACTGTAGCTATACGAGATAAGAAGGCAAACAGTGCAGCCTGAGTGAAAGGTAATGAAAACCCTTGCGTTCATGCATCAGGGCTAGGCTATAGTAGGCGCCGGAACCACGAGAACAAGAGGATAAGGATGGACGCCATTAATCCCACGCCCGAGCAGCTGCAGAAGGTACTGGCAGATACCCCCAAGGATCAGCCAGTGGTTATGTTGAACCTGCTGCGTTTTCGTGAGCGGGCCAGTTACAAGGAAGAGGCGCCGGAGCGGTCTGGCCGGGAGGCCTATAAGCTGTATATGGAGGAGGCCGCCGCCTGTGTGGAATCCGTGGGTGCCGAGGTTATCTGGTCTGGCAGGAGCCTCGGCCCGCTGATCGCGCCACCGGATGAGTCCTGGGACCAGATTCTTCTGGTTCGCTACCCCTCCATAGATGCCTTTATGGCCATGATCGAAAGCGCTGAGTACAAGGGTGTTGTCAGGCACCGTACCGCGGCACTGAAGGATTCCCGGCTGGTGGCGAGCGTTGAGGACGGAATCTTGCGCAGCAAATGCCACGCCCGGCGGCAGGCAGCCGAGCAGTGAAGGTGATTTTCTGACGCAACGATTGCAATAAAAGTGTCACAGATTCGGCATACCATCCGCGGCATAGCCCGCTGTTGGAGTTGTCATGTTCGGCACAGTAAGAACCCGGATTCTGTTTTTCGCGTTTCTCTCGGTCTTTGCCCTGGCAGGACTCGCCGCTCTGTCCTGGAGCATCATCCTGAAAGCGCAAGACGCTTCAGAAACCCTGAGTGCCTGGGCGGAAGATCACAGAGAGAACTTCGAGCGGGTTCAGGCCCTGATGGCCCGGATGAAGTTTCTTTCCGGCCAGCAAAACTTTCTGGTCGCCGGTTCCGTGTCTCCGGTTCTATTCATGCCCTGAATGAGTCCACTGGCAAGATCGAGCAGGTAATCGGCGTGATTGCGGAGATTGCCGAACAGACCAATCTGCTGGCCATCATTATCCTTACTATGGTGGCCCACAGGAGGTAGTATGACCGACAGCACCGAGCATCAGCCCCAGCAGGATCCCAGACAGGAAAAGTTCACCGTTGATACCGAGTTGTTAACGGAAGATCAGCTTCTGGGCCTGGTTGAAGAATATTGCACCCGGTATCACGGACTGAACGACACCGAAAACCCCATGGGTGAACGGAGCCGGGTGCTGGCTGCAGTTCGCCGGGGCGATCTGGTGGTCTGGTTTGACCCCGTAGAGAATACCGCGGGCCTGGGTGTGCCTGCATAGGCGGCATGTCTGTTATGGTATTTGGGGTTGCACCTACCCGGGGCCTGAACTAAACGTTACAATCGCGCTGTTTTCCCGAAAGCCGTGTGCGAGGTGAATTTTGATCAGGGTACTGGTTGTTGATGATCATGAGCTGGTGAGATCCGGTATTACCCGGATGCTGGCTGATAACCCGGACATTGAAGTCATCGGGCAGGCGTCCTCCGGAGAGGACGCGATCGATTTCGTGCGCCAGCAGCGGCCGGACATTGTCCTGATGGACATCCGTATGCCCGGCATCGGAGGCCTTGAGGCTACCCGCCGCATCCTTCGGATTGATGATTCCCTTCGCGTGATTGTCGTTACCGCCTGTGCGGACGACCCCTATCCGGCCCGAGTGATGCAAAGCGGCGCCACGGCCTACATAACCAAGGGTGCAGACATCAGGGAGATGGTTCGCGCCATTCGTATGGCCCATACGGGGCAGCGTTACATCAGCCCGGAAATCGCTCAGAAAATGGCGCTGAAACAGCTTGGCGGCGGCGACCGGGATGAAGACGGCGAGCTGTCGCTGTTTGACCGGCTTTCCGAGCGGGAAATGCAGATTGCGATGATGGTTGTGGGCTGCCAGAAAGTGCAGGACATTTCCGACAAGCTGTGCCTGAGCCCGAAAACGGTCAACAGCTATCGCTACCGGATTTTTGAGAAGCTGGAAATTTCCAGTGATGTGGAGTTGGCCCTGATGGCAGTGCGGCTTGGTTTGCTTGATGCCGACAAGGTCTGACCCTGAGAGTAACAACATCGGGGAGTTTGACAGCAAGAGCTTCCTGAAGCAGCTCACGGAGCGGCCCGGCGTCTACCGAATGTATGACGAGGGCGGCGCAGTGCTGTACGTCGGCAAGGCCCGTAACCTGAAAAAGCGGGTCGGCAGCTACTTTCGCAAGACCGGCCTGGCGCCGAAAACCGAAGCGCTGGTTGCCAGGATTGCCTCAATCGAAGTCACGATTACCGGCAGTGAAACCGAGGCCCTGCTACTCGAGCAGAACCTGATCAAGTCGTTACGGCCGCCCTACAATATTCTTCTCCGGGACGATAAGTCCTATCCCTATATTTACCTGTCCTCCCACAGCGACTATCCCTCGCTGACGTTTCGCCGGGGGCGCACCAAGAAAGGCGGCGGCACCTGGTTTGGGCCGTTTCCAAGTTCCGGTGCGGTCAAGGAAAGTCTTAATATTCTGCAGAAGGTATTCCGCATAAGATCCTGTAGTGAAAGCTATTTCCGAAACCGGACGCGGCCTTGCCTGCAGTACCAGATCAACCGGTGTACCGCGCCCTGTGTTGGTTATGTGGCGCCGGAGGAATACCAGCAGGACATTCGCCACGCCACCATGTTCCTGGAAGGGAAGAACCCGGCCATCATCCATGATCTGATGAATGCCATGGAGGCTGCCTCGCAAAACCTGGAGTTCGAGAAGGCGGCGGCCTACCGGGATCAGATTAACCATCTGCGCCACGTTCAGGAACAGCAGTCGGTGGATGGCGAAGGCGGCGATGCCGATGTGGTCGCCATTGCCCAGGATGCCGGGGTTGTCTGTATTGTGGTCATCATTGTTCGTGGCGGCCGGGTGCTGGGTACCAAGGACTACTTTCCCCGATACTCCATCGAACAGACCGAAGGCGAGCTGCTCAGCGCCTTCCTCGGCCAGTATTATTTTGGTGGCAATACCCGCCGGGAGATTCCCCGGGACATCCTTGTGCCCGTTGAGGTTGAGGGTCAGGAGCTTCTCGCCCGGGCACTCACGGAGTCCGCTAACCGGGAGATCCGTATCCGTGGCAATGTGAGGGGAGAGCGCAGGCGCTGGCTTGAACTGGCCATGACCAACGCCCGCCAGACACTGCTCACGCACCTGGCCAGCAAGGAGACGGTATATCGGCGGCTACTGGCCCTGCGTGATTTGCTGGAATTGCCGGAAACGCCTTCACGCATGGAATGCTTTGATATCAGTCACAGCCATGGGGAAAATACCGTCGCATCCTGTGTGGTTTTCGATGAGAATGGTCCCCTGAAGAGCGATTACCGCCTGTACAATATCGAGGGCGTGACCGCCGGCGATGACTACGCCGCCATGCGCCAGGTCCTGAGCCGCCGCTACAAACGGATGGTGGCCGGAGAGGGCAAGCGCCCGGATCTGGTGTTTATTGACGGCGGCAAGGGGCAGCTGAACATTGCCCGGGAAGTGTTTGATGAGCTTGAAATTTCCGATATACCGCTGATCGGTGTCGCCAAGGGCGTGACCCGCCGGGCAGGCATGGAGCAGCTCATTGATGCGATGACCGGCGATGTCTTCCGGGTACCGGCAGACTCGCCGGCATTGCATCTGATTCAGCACATCCGGGACGAGTCCCACCGCTTTGCGATTACCGGGCACCGAGCGCGCCGGGACAAAAAACGGCGACAGTCTACACTGGAGGGTATCGAAGGTGTGGGGCCGAAAAAACGCCGCGACCTGATACGCTATTTCGGCGGAATACAAGAACTCCGCAAAGCGGGTGTTGATGAGATGGTCAAGGTGCCGGGCATCAGCAAATCACTGGCAGAAACCCTATACGCAGCTTTGCACGACGAGTAAGGACAGCATGAATCTACCTAATATCCTCACCCTTTCCCGCATCATCATGATTCCGGTGTTCGTGGTGATCTTCTACCTGCCAGTGGAATGGAGCTATCTCGTGAGTGCGGCCATTTTCGGGCTGGCGGCGGCCACAGACTGGCTTGACGGATACCTGGCGAGAAAGCTCGACCAGAGCACCCCATTTGGGGCCTTCCTCGATCCGGTCGCTGACAAGCTGATGGTGGCCGTGGCTCTGGCTGTGCTTATTGAGGAGCATTCGGCCATTCTTCTGACCATTCCTGCGACGGTAATCATCGGTCGGGAAATCGTGATTTCCGCCCTGCGCGAGTGGATGGCGGAAATTGGCAGTCGTGGCAGCGTCGCTGTCTCCTACATCGGCAAGATCAAGACTACGGCTCAGATGGCTGCCATCGTTGGGTTGCTGGCGTTTCCGCCGGGGGTATTCTGGTCCAATGTTGCGCTGGTGCTGCTCTATATCGCCGCCACTCTTACCCTCTGGTCCATGGGGCTCTACCTCAAGGCTGCCTGGGCTGATCTCTTTCCGGGTGAGACGGAAGGTCGCACGCCGTAGCCCAGAGAATCACTCTGTCTGAGAGCGTATTGCCGGCGGCACCGAACGCTTCGATAATCTGCTCAATAGCAGGGCCGGGCGCCGGTTCAGCTATCCTGAAGTTGTTGCTGCACAGGCTGGCCCGGGAGCGGTTGTGGATCAGTTGCACGTGCAGCTCGATAACAATCCGGGGCGTGCTCTCAGGATTTTCGACGTGAAAGGCGGAAAGCTCGCTGATCAGGGTGAGCTCTGCCTCGGCGGGGCTGGTTTCACTGATCACGCTGGCAAACGCCTCGCTTTGTCTCAGGGTGCTGACCAGGGTGTCACGCACCACAACCGGCACCGTGTCGCGCCAGCGAACGCCTTCATAAGACCTGAACTCCCAGGGCGCAGGCTTGGCCAGGATCCTCGTACTGTTGAATGGTTTGGACGCATAGGGTGTATCAACGCGCAGCGATTCCGGGAAGCGTTGGTCTGCCTTGCTGATTGTTTCTGGTGCAGCCATGTCCATCACCCGGGGTGGCTCGGGGGTCGGAAACACTGTGCAGCCACCTGCAAGGCCGATGCCCAGGAGGAGGGCGAGGTTAACGATTGGCGCTACCTTCACTTGGAAAGCTCCTTCATGGTGTCGTTTCCGAACAGAGTCCCCGTCGGGTCCTCTTCCAGGCGTTGGGTAAACTGGTTCAGATTCCGAAGCGTCGCCCTCAGCTCCCTGAGTGCCGGTGCCAGTTCACCCATCCCCTGAAGCCCGGAATCCATGGCACCCCGGTTGTCGCGCGTCAGCTGATCAATTCTGGATATGGTGGCGTAAATGATGCCCAGCGTTTTGTCCATGGATTGCAGGACCCGTCGACCGTCCGTTTGCAGCAATTCGTTTGCGTTATCAGAGACCCTCGAAACCTTGATGGCGGCTTCCTCGGTGCGAGACCCGGCAGCATCCAACCGGTCGAGCAGGGCTGACAGCTGTTCGCGGCGGGCGAGAAGGGCGTCGGTTGCTTCACGTGTATTCCGCAGGATAGCCGTCAGGTTCTCGATGTTATCGCCAGAAAGGAGTTCTGTGGCGTTACTGAGCAAGAGGTCCGCCTTGGCCAAAAGCTGATGGCCGTTGGCGAGCAAGCTGTTAAATGTAGAGGGCTCAGCGACGATCAGCGGAGGATTGTCGCGGTTTCCCTTTAGTGCTGGCCGATCCGGGCTGCCACCACTGAACTGAACACTCATGCTGCCGGTAATGTTTGCCAGCACGAGCCCTGCCTTGGTGTTGTCACGAATGGGTACGGACTGATCAACCCGAACGAGCACCCGGACACGACCAGGGTTTTCAGAGTCGAGGGTCAGCGCCATCACGTCACCCACCTGCACGCCGCTGTAAAGAACCGGATTGCCTTCAGCCAGGCCGCTGACGGCGTGGTCAAAGACAATTTCGTAGTAAGCCCATTCCCGGTCAGCAGATGATTTTGCCAGCCACAGGGAAAAAATCAGGGCTGCCCCGAACGCGATGATGGTGAACAGGCCAATGATCAGGTGATGGGCCCTGGGCTCCATGGTTACTACTCCTGATTCCGTATCTGCGAATGATCCATGAAGGCGTAACTGGCTGCGCGACCGCGGGGGCCGTTAAAATAGTCCTGAATCCACTCATCCTCCATGGTGGCAACCGTCTCCAGAGTATCAGCTACCAGCACGCGGCGCTGTGACAGTACCGCAACCCTGTCACAGGTTGAATACAGAGTATCGAGGTCATGGGTGACCAGGAACACCGTCAGCCCAAGGGCATCCCGTAGCGTCACAATGAGGCGGTCGAAGGCGGCAGCGCCGATGGGATCCAGCCCGGCGGTGGGCTCGTCCAGAAACAGGATTTCAGGATCCAGGGCCAGCGCTCTTGCCAGGCTCGCCCGTTTGACCATGCCACCGGAGAGTTCAGACGGGTATTTCACGGCGGCCTCCGGTGATAGTCCGGTAAGCGCCAGTTTCATTCGTGCCAGCTTTTCCGCTTCCGGCCTTTTCAGGCCGGCGTGTTCAATCAGGGGTACCGCGATATTCTCCTGCAGGTTCAGGGAGGTGAACAGGGCGCCCCCCTGGAACAGGACACCAAATCGTTGCTCGATCCTTGAGCGGGCCATCGCCGGGAGTTGTGTAAGGTCCTGGTCAAATACCCGAATGTGGCCGGAGGCGGGCGTAATAAGCCCGACAATACTTCGCAGGAGCACGGTTTTACCGGTTCCCGAGCCACCAACCACGCCCAGGATCTCGCCGCCGAGGAGGTCCAGTTCCAGGTTTTCATGGACAATATGGTCACCAAACCGGTTGCACAGTTCGCGCACTTCGATTACTGGCTCCGTAGCGGCTTTGGTTTCCCGGGTTGCACTCATAAACACCATGATTACCAGCCCATTTCCATAAAGAATAGCGCAGCAATGGAGTCCAGAAGAATGACCATGAAAATGGACTGGACGACACTGGCGGTTGTGTGTTCCCCAACGGATTGCGCGCTGCCTGCAACCTTGAACCCCTCAAGGCAGCCGATAACCGCTATCAGAAAGGCAAAAACCGGAGCTTTAACCAGACCCACCAGGAAATGCTTCAGTGCAATATCGCGCTCAACAATGGCCATGAACTGGGTGGGCGAGATATCCAGCACCAGGGCACACACCACGGCCCCGCCAACCATCCCCGAGATCATCCCGACAAAGGTAAGAATCGGCAGGCTGACCATCATGGCCATTACCCGGGGCAGTACCAGTAGTTCAATGGGATTGAGCCCCAGGGTGCGGATGGCATCCAGCTCTTCATTAACCTTCATGGCGCCTATGTGTGCGGTAAAAGCGCTGGCGGTACGGCCGGCCAGAAGGATGGCAGCGAGGAGCACACCGAACTCCCGGAGGAATGAAAATGCCACCAGGTTGACGGTATAAATCGTAGCGCCGAAGCCGTCCAGTACCGTGGCTCCGAGGAAGGCCACAACAGCACCGACCAGAAATGTCAGTAATGCCACAATGGGCAGTGCGTTCAGGCCAGTGTCATGAACGGCCGCTACAAACGCCGTCATTCGCCAGCGCCTTGGTCTGGGCAGGTTCCAGGCCAGAGTGGCCAGGGTCTGGCCGATAAAACCCACGAGAATCCACAGCAGCCGGAAGATGCTTTCCACCTTCTGACCGGTTCCGGTGATAAAGCTCCAGAGCAGGGAGGGTGCCGCACGGCCCGGTGCGGGCTGGTCTTTCATCGCTTCGCAGACGGCCGCAATCAGGGCGGATTTCTCGCGGGGTAACTCTCCGGGGGCCGACGCCGCTTCCAGCAAGCGATCCGGCCCGACCAGCGAGGCCAGTTGTGATGCACCGGCGGTATCAATCCGGTCCAACCGGGAGAGGTCAACCGGTAATTTGCTGATCTCCTGTACAGACACAGAAGACGCCACCGATGTCAGCGCCCGGTAATGGCTCAGCAACCAGTCCCCGGCGACCCTGAGGGTACCGGCTTCAACGGTCACGGAGCCCGGGCCGGAGAAAGGTCTTTGTGGATCGGTCTGCTCGGAAGAAACGGGACTGGGCACGTTCTGTCGAATCCATAAGTAATGTTGCTGGCCATTCACTAGCTTAGAGAGTGCAGTGGATATCTGCCAGTGCGGAATCTGCTTCATCGCATCGTGTGTTCGCGATTGGCCAAACTTTACCCACAAACTCCAATAAAACAGAACCTTGATAAAAAACTATTGACGCCTGAACGGTAATCCGTAGAATACGCAGCCGTTGACGAGGCAATGCCTCTTAGCGAAGAGCGGGAATAGCTCAGTTGGTAGAGCACAACCTTGCCAAGGTTGGGGTCGCGAGTTCGAATCTCGTTTCCCGCTCCAATTTCAAGTCTCTCAATGCCCACCTGAGAGCACAAAGATCCGATTTCTTCGATCTTTTCCGGCGCGGTGGCAGAGTGGTTATGCAGCGGACTGCAACTCCGTTTACGCCGGTTCGATTCCGACCCGCGCCTCCATTTTTCACATCTATATCGATATCCTACGCAGTATTGAAGTTGGGATTTGCGTCCTGCGACGTTTTCAATCGTTTACCGGATCGGGAACTTGAAAAGTCAGTAAAACAGAAGTCTGGTGAGGCTTTTGCCCTTTTCTTGGCGTAGCTGGCGAGGTCTGAGACCTGATCGGCCGTCACCTTCTCGTCCGGGCCTACTTCTACGGTACCCGCTGCCAGAGATACCAGTGGGAAGCGGCAGGGCTGGCCGTTTCGGTCTTCGGATTCAATAAACCCGCTTTTTAGTACGCTATCGCTGTAAAAGCGCCGACTTCGTTCGGCGAACAGTGCCTGTACGGTACCGGCATTATAATTGGCCGAGGGTGAAGAGCTGATGACTACGAAATCGTCCCCGCCTATGTGCCCGACAAAGTCATCATCGGCTAGGAATACCTCTGTCAGAAGCTCAGACAGCAAAAGGATTATCTGGTCACCGACCCGGTAGCCGAGGACGTCGTTCAAAGGCTTGAACGTATTGATATCGAAATAAATCAGTGAAAAGGGGCGCATTTCCTCCGTCCGGGCGACCAGGGCCTGTTGAATGGGAACATTTCCTGGCAAAAGAGTCAGGGGGTTGGAATAGCGTGCGTTTTCAATCTTTCGTTCGGTGATGTGTTTGAGCAATGAGCGCGTGGCTCCCAGCCCGGCGTACTTCCCATTCCTGACAATAATGAAATGCTGTTTGAGATAGTGAGCATCGTCATTAATCAGCCTTTCGCTCACTTCGTTCAGTGGCACCTCGTAGTCCACAACCAGTGCATCCGCGCTGTGCATTTGGGTAACCGGAAGCCGTTCGTAAAGCGCCCGGCCGTAGGGCGTGCTGAAGGTTTCCAGAACCCTCCACTTGTGAATAAGGCCAAGTGGCCTGCCGTTATCCACCACTGGCAGAGCGAACACGCCTGGCTCACTTTGGAGCCGCTCCCAGGCATGTTGCAACGTCGATTCCGAAGTTACGGGTTCAATGTGCCTGCACAGTAGCCCTGCCGTGTCCTTTTCTTTCTGGGGTAACCTGGGCGTATGCGCCTTCTGCACGTTCAGCGAATCGAGACAGGCGGTAGCTACCGCCTTTGGCCGACCGAAGAGAAAACCCTGAACCAGCGCAATGCCGAGATCTGATACAACCCGGAATTCTGCTTCCGTTTCGATCCCTTCCGCAATCAATTTGCAGCCCAATCGGTCTGCCAGGTCTACAACGGACTTTAGAAATTCGCGCTTGATGAGGTCGTCCTGTATGTCGCGAATAAAGTGCCGGTCAATCTTTACATAGTCCGGCTTCAGCTCTGACCAGAGCTTTAATCCGGAATAGCCACTACCGAGGTCGTCGATAGCGATGAGAAAGCCTTCTGCCTTGAGCCAGACAAGCGTTTTCAGAAGTTCTGAGGGATCAGCGGTAGGGTAGCGCTCAGAGAGTTCGATAACGATGTCTGATGCCTTCAAGCCATTCGCGAGCAGGAGTTCCTGCAGTTGCGTCGGGTTGAACTCCGGAGGCATCAGTTTGGCCGGACTGATATTGACGAAAAGTTTCAACGGGGTGCCATGGCCGGACCAGTGGCGTGCAGCGGTGCGAAGGCAGAGTGTTTCCAGTTCCAGTGTCTGGCCACAGCGTTCGGCGGTTTCAAACAGCATTGGCGCCGTATGCAAAGGGCTGTCTGATGGTCCGCGACTCAGTGCTTCAAAACCAAATACACTTTTTTTCTCGATATCTACGATCGGTTGCAGAAGTGTCGTAATGTCTTCTTTCAACAATAAGCGGTTCAGTTCCTGACTGAGGCAGTCCTGCATTGGGTCACTCCTGGATGTGAGTGCGGCTTCGGGAAACCAAATTGCGTAGCTCCTTCGCATACCCCGAACCTACTGATTTGACTGGCTCATATCCGGTTGTGCCAAGTACCGTAGTAAGGTCCACATCCTCTACGCTCAATATGACATTCATATTTCAGGGGCATGGAAGCCGTGTGCCAGGCGATGTTAATTTTTGTAAATTGTCCCGGGAAATCAACGTCTTCTGTGGCTTTGGTAACAGGACTGTCACAACTGACATGCAGCATTGTCACCATCATTCAAGTGTGGTGTCGTCATGCTCAAGACCGTTCGCAGTAGAATCCTTTTCTTTTCCTTCTTCTCGATCCTCGCGCTCTCGGCTCTTGCCCTGTTGTCCTGGGCGATCATTGGAAAGGCGGAAAACGCTGCAGAAGATCTGATCCAGAATCGCATGCATGAAGCCTGGCTATTGGATGATCTGGAGCAGGACCTTCGTCGTGTGCAGGATCTTTCTTTCAGAATCAAAGGTCAGTTATTGCTGTGGGGTGAGATAAATGAAGAATACGCATCGCTTTCAGAGTCTGTTCCTGCCAAGTGGAGCGCGATTCAACGGAATGCACAGCTCAGCACCTGGGCAGAAGAAAACGCAAGTACGCACGAGGCGGTAATTGAATACCTGGAGGAACTCGCGGAAGGAATCGAGGAGAAGAGTTACTATCAGGCAGGCAAAACCGTGGACTTTTCACTTTTCCCTGCCTTGTCGCCATTGCTTGAGAGTATCAACGATCGTAAGGAAGGAAGTCGCAGTCGTATAGCTCAGGAATCTGATGAGCTTCTGGGGTACCTCGACCGCCAACAGGTTTCGCTGATTATGGGCTCCGTTGCCTTTTTGGCTGTTATTGTTCTGATAACGCTCTGGCTGAGACAAACAGTTATTGTAAGGCTGCAGCGCATCGAGCGGGATATCCAGAGAATGGACGAGTGCTCGGATCTGGCCAATCCACCGGGATTGGCGGGGTCTGATGAAGTGGCAGGAGTTGCTGCGGCCCTTATTCGGCTGGTCGGCCGGTTTGAGGAGTTTATCCGGGAAATAAGGGAAACCTCGAAAAGTATCAACGAGCGATCCGATCGTCTTGATATACAAGCGAGGGAACTGGAGTCTGCCTCCCAAACGACTCAGCATCAGATTCAGGATGTGACTGACTCGATGAAAGCGATGGCAGACCAGGCTTCCACCATTGAGGCATCGACCCTTGAATCCACTGAAACCGTTCAGGCGGCGGTGGCTGCTAACTCGGACATCCAGTCCAGCCTCATAAAAAGTGAGACTGCAGCAGAGCACACTGTAGAGGTAATTGGCCGGGTCTCCGGGTCCATACAAGAGCTGACGGAATCAGCCTCGAAAATCGAGAAGGTTATCGGGGTAATTGCTGAGATAGCTGAGCAAACGAATCTGCTGGCTCTCAATGCCGCGATCGAGGCGGCAAGGGCGGGCGAGCATGGCCGCGGGTTTGCCGTTGTTGCCGACGAGGTTCGGACCCTTTCGAAGCGCACTGCCGATTCCACCGATGAAATCCGGCAGTGGGTAACCGACCTGATAAAGGGAGTGCAGGGCGTCGACTACTTGATCGCTGAAATGACGCAAGCCGGTGATGATAACCGGCAGACTCTTGAAGGTCTCAAAGGGCATCTTGTAGCGATGAACCACTGGTTTTCGGATTTGGAGCGGCGGAGTGTCACGATCAATGAGGCGCTTTCGCTGCAACGTGAGGAGATTGACCGTGTGGGTGAACGGTTTGTGGCGCTTGATGCGCATGCAGCGACTGTCAGTGGAAACGTGGCTGGTAGCCGAGAGATAAGTTTGGGGTTGAAACAGGAAGCGCACTTGATGAGCGACCTCACCCGCCGTTTCCGGACAACTTTTGATTGAGCTATGTCAAACCATCAAAGCCGGATCTGCTCCCTAAGGCATTAGTCCGTTATTAGACCGGAGTGGGCTTTGACATTGACCCGGTCTGGATAGAGGAGCGCTCACGCTGCAATCGGGCCTCCAGTTCCTTGATAGTCTTGCTGGCACTGCGGCTCCGGGCTTGCTGCGCCGCATCACTTTTGCTTGCGGGCATGGATGCCGGCTTAGTCTTAACAGGGGCCTTTTTGAGCGACTTTTACAAAGCAAATAGGAGAAAGAGAAACCGAGACAGGTCCATAGAACCCTCTCTGTAAGGACAACCCACCTTCAGTGGTGCTGTAATCCAAACCACTCATAAGTGGCTTTAGAAATCTGTGACAGTTCTATTTCAGTGAGACTGGATGGAGCCCGGTGCTTGAGCAAAAGCTTTCCAGTCAATGATGTTGCCTTCGGCGTCGAAATGAACAAATCCTGCGTAACCGTCTTCATGATGCCAGGTTTTGATATAACCAACGATTTCTCCATCGTTCGACAGCATTTCGAACGAAAAGCGACGTTCTCGGTTGGACTCCATATCGGAGTCCTCGTGGCTGATTTCGCTGAGAGTGAAATTTTGATCGTTGAGAAGGGTAAGGGCGAGCAGATCAGGATTCATTTGAGGGCTACCTTATATTCATCAACACGCTGAATGTCGTTCACAATCTTTTTGAAGTTTATACCGAACACATTAAAGGAAAATGACGTGGCTCAAGGCTAATTTCATCTAAAGAAATAATCAGCGGATCACCTTGATTGCAATGAGATGACAATGCGCAATCAGGTGTTATTGGCCTTCCGATGATCTGGTCCCCGGCACACTTCCGTGGCGATATATTTTTGTTTGAGAGGGTCTAAGAGGTTAAGACGCACTTATCGCTCTTTGTCAGCGATATTCCCATCAGCCAAGGCGAGCTCCTCCCAGTAACCGGAACTTGAAACACTACTGTAATGCCTTTTCGGTACCATTCTCACGTCGATAAACGACATCATCGTGTTATCTCTTAGTGGAATTGCACTGCCGGGAGAGCCCCTCCCGGTTTTTTCGCCAACTATCTCGTCCTTTGAGGTGTCGTCCTGGAGTTTTCATGCGCTTCTGAACAGGCCGCGTCGAATTCTGCAGTTTAGGGAGGGGTGCAATGAGTGAAAGGGAAGGTCACTATCGCGCTTTACAGGCTTTGTATTTCTCCTCAACAGCCAATGCCTGGACTCGTCCAAGTCTCGACTTTGAGTACGGTTTCTGCTCTGTTTCAGTCCGACTCACCCCCTTTGCCTCAACGCCTTGGGGAACGGTAAGAGACACCGTCATCTTTCAGCTTCTTTGGGATGCGGCAGCTTTGGCTGCGAACACTCAGGAAGCCTCGCTCTTGGCAAAGTGCGATAGGTTCGAGTTTTCTCCCTTTCAGCCGCTTTACGAGTGCCGCGTTGTTTCGGTGGCCAGAGTGCTTCATTCCGACCTGCATCAGTGGACGATTGAATCGACACTGTACGACGAGGCTGACAACGAAATTGCATGGGGGCGCAGCCGGTTCTCAAGGTCCAGTGTATTGCTGGAGTCGATCGGACCCTATAAAAATCAGCTTTTGAAATCACGTCAGGACTGGAGTGCTAAGTCTGACAGCTAAATTGAACAAGCTCCCAATCTGGATCATCTAGGCCGACTTCCTTATCGTTAATCAGCGCCAGCTTTTGCTGCCGTGACAAGAACTGCGCCACGACCTCAAAAGTGGAGCTCTGAAAAGTTGGCGTTTCGGCCATGAGATTTTGCCAAGTTTTCTCGCGAACCATGGCATCTCGGTTTCCAGAAAGCATTTTGCAGATGGCCTCTCCAATTCCTCTGGTGCTGCTGTAACCAAAGCAATGCCTGATTGTTTCTGAGCTGTCATTTCTTATCTTTCTTGCTGTCAAACATAGGACAAAATTCTTGTCTTACCCTGTTTACACTAGCCCGATAGACGTTGCTTCGCGCTCCAATCCCTCTCTGAATTCCGGAGCAGCGATATCAATCAATGCCCGAGCGCGCTGAGGAATCGAAAGTCCTTTGAGGTTCACGCACCCATGCTCAGTGACTACAAAGTGCACATCGTTTCTGGGGTCGGTTACGGCTCCTCCAAGAAGCCGTGACACTATGCGACTGACTTTGCCCGACTGAGCTGTTGAACGGAGCGCTATGAACGAGCGTCCGTTCCTTGCGGAATAGGCCCCGCGCACAAAATCTAACTGCCCTCCGGTCCCCGAGAACGGGTGATCCCCGAGCTGCTCGGAGTTGATTTGTCCGGTCAGGTCTATCTCCAGCGCAGAGTTAACGGACACCATGTTGTCATTTAGCCGAATGATGTCAGGGTTGTTCACCCACGATGCCGGATATCCGACAATCGAGGGATTGTCGTCCAGGAAGTCGTATAGAGCCCGGTCACCGAGGGCAAAGGTAAACACGTGCTTATGTTGCATCCAGGTTTTTCGCCGCCCATTCATCACGCCAGACTGAATCAGTGGCATCATGCCCGGAGAAAACAGCTCGCTGTGCAGGCCCAGGTTTTTGTGATTCGTCAACCCCGCTAGTACGGCGTTGGGAACACCGCCAACGCCTATTTGCAGTGTATCGCCGTCATGAATGCGCTCAACGATCTGCTCGGCAATCTTCATGTCCACAGGGGTCGGCGGGTTAGGAGTTACCTCGATCAGCGGCTCATCATGTTCCACGAGATAATCAACCTCAGAGATGTGAACCGAGCATTCGCCGAATGTTCGAGGCATGTAACGATTGACCTCTACAATTACTTTTTTTGCCTTGCGAATAACCGATGCGCCGTAGTCGGCATTAGTGCCGAGGCTGAAATAGCCATGACGGTCCATAGGCGATACCGTCACAAAAAAGCATTCGGGATCAATGTGTTCAGTTAGCAGACGCCCGGCCTGGTGCAGCATGGCGGGTACGAACTCTATCCAGCTTTGGGAACCGGATTGCGCAATAGCGGCTCTATCGGAGTGACTCAAAAACAGGGGGCGGGGAGTGACACGGTCGGAAAGTTCAGAGGCCAAAAGACTTAGGCGCAGGCTTTCCGTGCCATGCAGGTAATAGATTGCCAGAGGACCAATAAGTTGATCTTTAAGTGCGTCTGCCGTGGCTCCCATAAGTGCGGGCGGTTGTGCCGCACTCATACCAAGGATCAGATTTTTACAACCCGCAATTGTCTGTACAGCTTCGTGGGGTAGCAAGCGTCGTTCGAGGTAAAGTGCTTCGAGATCTTGATCAACCACGTCCATTTTCCACCGACCCGGTTTTCTGTCTTTCAGATCAGATAAGCTTGCTGGATTTGTGTGTCCGTTATGTGAACACGGTAAGTGCGCTCAGGGCTTCATATGGGCCAACTTGAGTTCCCTCAGCATTGCGCTTTTTTTCCGTTGGTGGTTCTGCATCCGCTTCAGAATACCGCTCAGGATCTCTACGGCCTCTATGATATAAGGGCCTTTGTTGAGCATGACGCATTCTGCTCTATGCGCCATGACAACATCGGAGATTTCGGCTCTCGACGGCATGCCCTTTTGAGCCAGATTCTCCAATACTTGTGTTGCCCATATCACCGGCACATGAGCTGCTTCACAAACCCAGAGTATTTCTTCCTGAACCTCTGCCAGGCGTTCGTAACCACATTCAACCGCCAAGTCGCCCCTGGCGATCATTACTCCACAGCTGGGCCATCGCATGGCCGCCAGGAGCATTGAGGGGAGATTTTCAAAGCCTTCCAGCGTTTCAATTTTTAGCACGATGGCCGGCTTTTTGGATTTCACGGCTTCCAGACTTTTTTCAAGTAATTGGACATCTTGTGCAGAGTTTGCGAAGGACATTTCAACCGCGTCGGCATGTTCTGCTATAAAAGCCAGATTTTCGATGTCTGCTGATGTTAACGCATCGATGTTCAATTGGCTGTCAGGGAAGTTGATTCCTTTACCGCCACGGAGTTTGCTGCCCTCTGGGCGCGCATGCTGAATCTTCACCAGGAATCGGTGCTGCTCTACCTTTTCGATTACGCCACCAATCCTTCCATCATCAAACCAGATCGTTTCCCCGGGCCGGACTTGAGACACAATCTCCGGCATGGTGCAGCTTATCGCTGGGAGCGGGGAAGGGTATTCTGAGCTGTCGTGTTCGTCGGGATTCCCAGATACAGGTTGTGCGGAAACGATCAGTGAGTCGCCTCTGTTGAGCAGGATCACACCGGGGCGGGGCGGGAAATCACCGATCTCAGTGACTGCCTGTTGAGTTTTTCCGTTCCTGCGGTGTAGCTTTGCACCAGGCACCACGTAGCAAGCCTTGATACTTTCTACCCAGCAGCCCACGTCCGTTATCTTCACGACGGTCCATTTGCGGGACTGTTTCCTGGCATCAAGAAAGGTGATTTCGTCACACCGCTGCAAGCATTTGAGGAAACCTTCTGAAACCCGGAACTCTGCTTCACAGTCATCGGGTGCTTCTGCCGGAGACTCCTCCGAGGAAAGCCAAATCCGGGCAGGTATCACTGTAATGCCAAATTCGTCCCGCTTAGGCCGAACGTGTACAACCTTTGGCCCTGGTTGAATATCGCTAGTTCGTATCTTGGGCCCGCCGAGGTCCATAAAAATACGGCAATCGACACCAATGGCTTTTTCTGCTTTACGCAAATTGCTGATCATTGCTGCCCACGTCTCAGGTGTGTCATGTGCACAGTTGATCCGCATGCAGTTCATGCCCTTGGCCAGGAGGTTGTGAATGATACTGTCGTCGTGGGCGGCCTTTGTCGGAATCGTAACCATGATGCGAACGTTTCTGTCGTTCGTCGCGCACCCGAGCAATTGATCCGTATGCTCCGTGAGTAACCTGGAACCCTCCTGGATATCTACCTTTGGAATCGGGTCGAACTCTGGACGGGGAAGGCATTGACCAAGGAGTGCTGCCAGCGTTCTGATCACGGCATCGAGAGTAGACAAGACGCAGGACTCGGAACGGCCTAGTGAAGACAGCCCAAGCGATGCAAGGCGTTGCTGAATCGGCCGAATGTCTTGCCGCCTAAGAGACAAATAGCAGAGCAGGTTATCGGCGCTGAGCTGATAGGCGGGATTGATGTCATTCAGGTTAGCCCGATGCTCCACCGTTTCCCGGATCAGTGTTTCTCGCAGGTTCCTCAGCTTTTCCAGTAAGTCGCCAACTTCCTCAATGTCCGAGGGTGCCAGCGTTACTCGCGATGTTTCGTCCATGCTGGACCTCCCGCGTCCCGACTTTTTCCAGAATACTGTGATTTTGTGTCGCTGCTGAACAATTTGCGTACAACAATCAATTGTCGGAGATGACTGTTTCAGTTGTGTGAAGCTTTTGTTGCCGTTGCGCTCTGCGCGATGGTCACCAAGACCTGTCATACAACGGTAGGAAAAATGACACATTGGTTTCACTTTGCTCCGCTATTTTTGAGCAAATTGGCAGGAACAGAATCGATGATGTCCGCTATTAGCCTTTACGCCCTCGCGGCAGCTGTAAGCTTTTATCTTATCTACAAAGCTCAGATAAGATTGCAACTTTCACGGGCGAAACATGCCTCCCTTCGTGGGCACAGCAACTGGTCCCGGCGCATTGCGCGACTGATTCCTTTTTTCAGCTACGATGAAGCCGGTTTTTTTGCCTGCGACGGTGCGCCTTTGCCCGTGGTTCAGCAGCGCCGCAACGCCCTTCAGCAACTACAGGCCCGCACCGAAAGGCAATGCGCCAAAACCCTCGACCACTGCCGCTCCATTCAAAACAACGTATCAGACGTTAAATTCACCAGCCGCTACCGGGTGCCCTTTCCGTTCAGCGAGCAATTGCCCGAGTGCTTCCGGCTGGGTTCCATGGCCGAGGAAACCCGGGGCTCCCAGCTCAAGGATTTGGACGGAAACTGGCGCTACGACCTCTCCGGATCCTACGGCGTGAACGTCTTTGGATACGACTTCTACAAGCAGTGCCTGGAAGAAGGCATTGAAAAAACCCGGGCTCTGGGGCCGGTGCTAGGAATCTACCATCCGCTGATCGCCGAAAACGTCGAGGCCATTCGGCAGATCTCAGGGCTGGATGAGGTTTCCTTTCACATGTCCGGCACCGAGGCGGTTATGCAGGCAGTAAGACTGGCCCGTTACCACTCTGGCAAAACCCATCTGGTTCGTTTTTGCGGTGCCTACCACGGCTGGTGGGACGGGGTTCAGCCCGGCATAGGCAACACCCGCAAGGCCCGCGACGTGTACACATTGGCAGATCTTAGCGAGCGGAGCCTGCGCATCCTCGAGTCTCGAAATGACATCGCCTGTGTGCTGATCAACCCGCTGCAGGCTTTCCACCCCAACAGCGACGCGCCATCAGATACTGCATTGATTGCCAGCGACCGCGCCAACGGCTTCGACAAGCGTGAATATACGGAATGGCTTCACCGGCTGAAAGCGGTCTGCGATCAACGGGGCATCGTGCTTATTTTCGATGAAGTGTTTGCCGGCTTCCGGCTCGCCTACGGTGGCGCGCAGGAATTCTACGGTGTTCACGCCGATATGGTGACTTACGGTAAAACCCTGGGCGGCGGCCTGCCTGTTGGTGTTTTGGCGGGCACCCACCGGCTGATGGCCCGCTTTAAAGACGATCAGCCGGTCAACGTGTCGTTCGCTCGCGGCACCTTCAACTCCCACCCCTATGTTATGGGTGCGATGAGTGCGTTTCTGAACCGCATCCGCCAAGCGGAAATCCAGCAGCAGTACCGGGACTCCGAAAGTCTCTGGAATCGCCGTGTTGCTCAGTTCAATCACCGCTTGCGCAGTGAAAAACTTCCGCTACAGATCACCAACCTGCATTCCATCCTTTCAGTGATCTACACCCAACCCAGTCGCTACAACTGGATGTTCCAGTTCTATCTGAGAGAGGCCGGGCTGGAGCTGAGCTGGACCGGTACCGGTCGGCTGATCATGAGTTACAGCTTCAGTGATGCTGAGTTCGACGACGTTATTCAGCGGTTTGTGAACGCCGCGCACCGGATGCAGGAGGGCGGCTGGTGGTGGCAGAGCCCAGCGCTGACCAACAAGGCGATCAAGCGGCAGTTCCTGGTGGACATGCTGACCGCCCGTTTTCCGGCGCTGGCTGGCCGGATCCGCGGCCCGCTGATCGCTTCCGGGCGCCAGAAAAGAACCGGTCGGGCACCCGATCAGGATCAATACTCCAGCAAGGTGGGTTGAGTATGGCAGTTCAACAGCACGTCAACGGCGACTCCGGTTTCCGTCGGGACCTGAGAGCCGAATTCGATGGCTTCATGACACAGCAGGCACAGCGGTTTGATCCTGATAACTGCCTGCGCATCGACTTTCATTGTCACGATCATAATAGCGACGTACCGGACGAACTGTGGGGCCGGATACTGCGGCTGCCGGAAACCTGGCTGAAAACCAAAAAACTGGTAAAGGTTCTGGAACAGAACGGCAGCTCCGTGTTTACGGTCACCAATCATAACAACGCCCGATCCTGCTGGGAGCTTCAGGAAAAGGGCATGGATGTACTTGTGGGCTGTGAATTCACCTGCTTTTTTCCTGAATACGACCTGTTCATTCATGTGCTCACCTACGGCTTCACTCGGGAACAGGAAACGGTCCTCAACCAGAAGCGCCAGAACATCTACGACTTCTTGCGCTACGCCGCCCTCTACGATATTCCAGTGATTCTTCCGCATCCGCTCTATCTCTATAGCCGCAATGACCACATTGACCTGTGCCTGTTCGAAAAGCTGGCGGTGATGTTCTGGCGCTTCGAAGTGCTGAATGGCCAGCGGGATCTGTGGCAGAGCGTACTGACCCTGAACTGGGTCCGGAGCCTGACGCCGGAACGCATGCGCGAGTATGGCCGCAAGCACAACCTGGACCCGACAGAATTCGGTGTAGACCCTGATCAGCCGAAAGTCGTTACTGGCGGCTCTGACGACCACACCGGTATTTTCGCCGGGCTTTGCGGCTCGCAGCTTTACGTGCCGGATCTGCAAAGACGCCTGAAAACCGAAGCGGCCTCGGATCTTGCCCTGGAAGCACTGCGTAATGGCCAGGTTGCGCCATTCGGCACGGTCGGCGAGAACCAGAAACTCAATATTGCGCTGCTGGACTACTTTTCGCAGGCAGCCACCAAACTCAAGGACCCAGGATTACTGCGCATTCTGCTTCATCGGGGATCAACCTGGGACAAGATGGGCTGTTTTGTGGTCGCCAACCTGTTTCTGGAAATGCAAAAGCACAAGAAAACCATGAAGTTTTTCTCGTTCATTCACGACGCGCTTCAGGGCAAGAAGCCCAATCGGTTTCTTAAATGGCACGCCGCTAAAGACTATAAATTTTGCATTGCCCAGCTGGAGAAGATCGCCGATAGCAAACGCAATCATCCGGAGGCGTTCGTGGATACCGTCAACGACAGCATTGGTGATCTGTTCAACCATCTGAACCAGCTGATCGCCGGGCGCATTCGTAAGGCGGTGAACAAGAATCAGGGTGCCAGCCTGAAGGACTTCTCTACCGAAGAGCTGACCCGAAAGCTGGAAATACCCAGCCAGCTCACAGCGCTGTTCCTGGGTGACGGCAAGCGCCAGGACAACATGAGTAACGTTAACCTGGCCGAAGCGCTGGACAGCCTGTCCTTTCCGGTGCTGATCAGTACCATACTGGCAGGGTCAACCCTGGCATCAACCCGTGTGCTGTATGAGAATCGCGACCTGCTCAACCGGTTTGCCCGGCAGATTGGAGAAAACGAGCATTCGCGACGGGCACTGTATTTGACCGATACCCTGCTGGACAAGAACGGAGTATCCACCTCGCTCAGCGGCAAGCTCAAGGAGATCAAACGCACCAACTTGCCCATTGATTTTCTGATCTGCCATCCCGAAGCGGAATCCGAACCCCACCTTCATGTCGTTCAGCCCATTGCCGACATCGACCTGCACCCCTTCGGAGAACAGACCCTGGAGGTACCAGACGTGCTGGAAATTGCCCGAATCTTCTATGAAGGCGGCTATGACCGCATTGTCTGTTCCACGGAAGGGCCGATGGCACTGGTCGCCCTGTTCCTGCAAAAGATGTTCAACGTACCCAGCTATTTTTTCATGCATACGGACTGGATCGATTTCATTACTCACACCACCAACCTCAACCAACATGAAAGAGACCGGGTCCGCCGCATGATGCGGGCGTTATACAGTCAGTTTGACGGCGTATTCGTGCTTAACCGTGAACACAGGGATTGGTTGACCGGGTACGAGATGCAGCTGCCGGCAGAAAAGGTGTTGCTCACGGCCCACCACACGTCCCCGAGAGACCTCAAAATTCAGCCGGCGCGCAAGTCGGACCTGATTCCCGGCGCCAACGACAAAACCCCGGTGCTGTTTATTGCCTGCCGACTGAGCCGTGAAAAGGGCATCTTTGATCTGCCAGAGATTGTGAGAGAGGCGCGCCTGTCGGTTCCGGATCTCAGGATCGTGATTGCCGGGTCGGGGCCGGCCAGTGCAGAGCTGCAAAAGGCTATGCCCGATGCCGTCTTTTTGGGCTGGCAGAGCCGGGAACAACTGGCATCGCTGTATCTGGGGCTGGATCTGTTCGTGTTTCCCTCACGCTTTGACACCTTCGGCAACGTTCTGCTTGAGGCACTGACCCATGGCATGCCCGCCGTGGCGTACAACTGCAAAGGGCCCAAAGACATCATTGAGAACGGGCAGAGCGGTTACCTGGTCGAAGATATCGACGCCATGGCGGAGGCAATCGCGGGTTTCTTCAGTAAACCCGAGAGTCATTCCGGCTTGGCCGGAAATGCCCGCAAACGCGCCGCCCGGTTCCAGGCAGAGCCCATCATGCGCCAGTTTCTTGCGGATCTGGGGCTGGAATATCCGGAACAGGCTTACACTGAAGCCACGGTGGCCTGATGAACCGATTCAACAAGGCAACATCCCGGTTAACGCCTGGTGAGCAGCTGAACTTCCTGTTGACCAACCGGCTGCCAAGGCGCTGGTTGACGTTGTTTATGGGCAGGTTCAGCCGGATACAAAGCCCCTGGCTCACAGCGCTCTCGATCTCTGTCTGGCAATGGTTCGCTGACGATCTCCGGTTACAGGACGCCAGGAGTCATCACTTTCGCAGTTTGCAGGAGTGTTTTACGCGCCAGCTCAAGCCCGGTCTGCGCCCGACAGACGCCCGGCCGGACATTGTCACCAGTCCCTGTGATGCCATTGTCGGAGCCTGCGGGCGTATTGCCGGTAACCAGCTGTTTCAGGCCAAGGGCTTTCCTTACACACTGGAAGAACTGATTCCGGATGCTGATCTCGCATCGAAGTACCGCAACGGCCACTTTGTCACCCTGCGCCTCAAATCCAGTATGTATCACCGATTTCACGCGCCAGTGGACTGCCGGGTTCGCCGGGTTAGCTACGTCTCCGGAGACACCTGGAACGTAAATCCCATTGCCCTGAAACAGGTCGAGAAGCTGTTCTGCAAAAATGAAAGGGCGGTGGTTGAACTGGAATCGGGCAACCCGGCTTTCAGCCTGACGCTGGTGCCGGTGGCCGCCATTCTGGTGGCCAGCATGAAGTTCCATTTTCTGCCGCAGCCGCTGGACCTGAAATACCGGGGCGCCAATCAGATCGCGTGCAACGCTTTGTTTCGCAAAGGTGAGGAGATGGGCTTCTTCCAGCACGGCTCCACCATCATTGTGTTCGCGTCTGAGCATTACCGGCTTTGCCAGGAAATCACCGAAGGACATCCGATAAGAACGGGCGAGGCCGTTCTGTCAGGTCATCCATTGCCGGACGAGTCGCCCTCTGTGTCCCGCTTATCCGAAAAACCCACTGCAACACTCGATGTGCAAGGAAACTGCCATGACTTTTCTTGAAGAACTACAAAAACAACGCTGGGACGACCACCGTTACTACCACCACAACCGGATTAACCAGTTCCTGCATTTGCTCAGTGCCAGCTGTTTTCTGGTCAGCTATGTTCTGGTGTTTTTTCATCCGGCTGCTGCAGCTCTGGTTGGTTGGCTGCTGGCGATGACGTTGCGCCAGACCGGGCATTTCTTTTTTGAGCCCAAAACCTACGACGAAGTGAACAAGGCCAGCCACGACTATAAGGAAAGCGTGAAAGTCGGCTACAACCTGAACCGCAAGGTTGTGCTGCTGTCGATCTGGGCATTGACCCCGGTGGCATTGTTGCTGGGCCCCGACCTGTTCGGCCTGCTTTCCCCGGCAACCGATCTGGCTGGGTTCATCAGCAACATGGCTCTGGTGTGGCTGTTCATCGGTCTGGGCGCCGTGCTTTTCAGGACAGTACATCTGTTCAAGCTAATGGGGGTGCAGTCTGGCCTGGTGTGGATGACCAAGATTCTCACCGACCCCTTCCACGACATCAAGATTTACCAGAAGGCGCCTTACTACATTCTCAAGGGTGAGATGTACGACACCATGGAAGACTGGTACGAAGACAGGTCGCTCCATAATGAAGTGTAGATCGGCGAGGCAGATCCATGACTGAACTGAGCGATCTCACTCACATCAAGGCGATTCCGGAACAGCAGAGCCTGCGTGATGCACAGCAGCGGCGTATGCTGCGACGAAAGTTACCGGAGCTGATTGAACTGGAGCGTATCCTCGCTGAGTCACCGGCGCAGTTTTCCGCGCAGGTAAGCGCAAGCATTCCGGTGGGCTCGCTTGAGCTGCCAATTTACCGCATTGATGTGGGCGATGCCCCGGCGGACCGCCCGGCACTGTTGCTGCTGGGCGGCGTGCACGGGCTGGAGCGCATCGGCACCCAGGTGGTTCTGGCATGGTTGCGCAACCTGGCCAACAGGCTGCGCTGGGACGAACATCTGTCTGAACTGCTGCAGCAGGTACGCCTGGTGGTTGTGCCCATACTCAATCCCGGCGGTATGTTTCTCAACCGGCGCAGCAATCCCGCCGGCGTGGATCTTATGCGCAATGCGCCCATTTCTGCCCAAAGCCAGAGCACGTTCCTGGTGGGCGGGCAGCGCATATCTCCGGTGCTCCCATGGTACCGAGGCAAATCCGATCAAGGGATGGAGCCGGAAAATCTGGCCTTGCAGAGCATCATCGAAGAGGTATTGCCGGGACGGCCATTCAGCGTGTCGCTGGATTGCCACTCGGGCTTTGGCTGGCGTGATCAGATCTGGTTTCCGTACGCTTACCGACGCCGGCCAATGCGTAATATCTCCTCCGTTATGGCGCTGAAGCTGCTTTGGGAGCAAGCCTATCCTCACCACAACTATCAGTTCGAGCCGCAATCAGAGCACTATGTTACCCATGGCGACCTGTGGGACTACTTTTACAAACGCCATAATCGCGAGGCCAGCTCGCCCTGGCTGCCGCTTACCCTGGAAATGGGGTCCTGGCGCTGGGTGCGCAAGCGCCCCCGTCAGCTATTCAGCCGGGAGGGACTATTTAACCCGCTGCCGACTCATCGCCATCAACGTGTCTTGCGCAGCCATCTGATCCTGTTGGATTTCCTGCTCAACGCCAGCGCCAATTACGGCAACTGGTTGCCCACCACGTCAGAAGACGAGTGGTTGAGGGCGGCCGCCAGAATGCACTGGTACAGCAGGGGAGAGAACCTGTAATGGACTGGTTGTTACTTCGGGGACTGGCAAGGGAAAGTGCTCATTGGGGCGACTGGCCGGCGCAGCTTCGAATGGCCCGTCCAGAGGACCGCTTTCATACCCTGGACCTACCCGGAACCGGGCTTGCCCAGCATCTACGTTCGCCCACCTGTATTGCCGGGATGCGCCAGTTCGCCGAGCGGGCGACCCGTCAATTGCCCCGCCCGTTAGGGCTGATTGGGCTGTCTCTCGGAGGCATGGTGGCACTGGACTGGGCGCTCCATCGGCCTCAAGACTGTGCGAGCCTCGTGTTGATTTCCTCAAGTTCCGGGCTTAGCTCTCCCTGGCTGCGACTACGCCCTGCTCAATGGGCGCGCGTAACGCGCATGCTGACGCAGGCCGACAGCGATAGGCGGGAACAGTCTATTCTGGCCCTTACCAGCAACCGGCCTGTTACCACCGCGGTTACTGAGCAATGGCAGTCGATTCAGCGGGAGCGCCCGGTGCGGCGGACCGATGTGATTCGACAGCTTTACGCGGCCTCCCGCTATAAGGCGCCACCTCAGGTGCCGCTGATGCCGACCCTCGTGCTGGCCAGTCGTGGTGATCGGCTGACGGACTGGCGTTGCAGTCGGGATCTGGCCGAGGCTCTTGAGTGCCCACTGGAAGTGCATCCCGGCGCTGGCCATGATCTGCCACTGGACGATCCCCAGTGGCTGATTGCCCAACTCAATAGCTACTTTCCAGTCGATCAACGCTTCCAGGCCGTTACCGGCTGAGCTGTCATCGATTCGTCGCAAACTCTTCATCTGCGTGCAATACCTCTGCCTTACCGTCTGATTAAGCCGGTCCGCTGACGATCAGCGGCGGCAACGAATCAGCCAGTCAAAGGGATCAGAACATGCAAAGTCAGTCGACAGCCTCCAGCACCGGCCGAAAGCTTACCTCCGGTGTGGCAACGGAACCGGCCCAGATCGTCGCGGCTCAGCGGCTCAGGCACCAGATATTCACCAGCGAATACGGCGCTGACCTGGAAACGGACACCGGTATCGACCAGGATCGCTTTGACCCCTGGTGCGTACACTTCGTAGTAACGGATCAAAGCGGCGATGTGGTTGCGACCACGCGCCTGCTGCATGGTGAGGTAGCTGCCGAAATCGGAGGTTTCTATTCGGAAGACGAATTCGATCTCGATCGCCTGAAACGCAATCCTGGCGTGTTCGCGGAACTTGGCCGAACCTGCATTCGCAGCGATTGCCGCTCGGGAGCGGCACTGAGCACGCTGTGGTCCGAAGTGGCACAGTATCTGGTTCAGGAAGGCATCGACTATCTGCTGGGCTGTGCCAGTATCAGTATGCTTGATGGCGGCTACAAGGCGTGGCGAATTACGCAACAGGTGCAGCAGGAGCATCTGGCTGCTGACAACTTCCGGGTCACGCCCAAGCGCACATTGCCCCACCTTGCCAGCCACCGCACACAAACAGACAAAGTGGCGATTCCGCCGCTGATCCGCAGCTATATGCGCCTGGGTGCAGAGGTGTGTGGTGAGCCCTGCTGGGATCCCGCTTTCCGCTGTGCGGACCTGCTGGTGCTGTTGAATGTGGATAAACTGGCAGCCCGTTATGCGCGGCGCTACAAACTTGAGGCCAGGACCGCTTGAGTAAAATAGAGCGTATTGCCGACAGTCTTCGGCTGTTCACTCGCCTGAGCGCGTTTGTCGGGTTTCTGGTGCTCAGCATGACGACCCTTGTGTTGTTGCGGGCCCTGGAACTCTGCAGCAGACAACGAATCGACCGGACCCTCCTGGTGAACAGGTATTCCGCTGGGCTCTGCCGCCTGTTGGGCATGCGCATCCAGACGCACGGGCTGCCAATCGAAGGTTCGGCATTGCGCGTGTGCAATCACATTTCCTGGACGGATATCCCGATTCTGGCCGCCGGCCTTCCTTTGCGATTCCTTGCCAAACGTGAGGTGGCCTCCTGGCCATTGATTGGCTGGATTGCGCGCCAGGTTGGAACCATTTTTGTAAAGCGTGGTGCCGGCGACTCCGCTGCGGTGCGACAGACACTGGTCTCGGCCCTGGAAGCGGGGGAGTCCATACTGGTTTTCCCTGAAGGAACCACGACCGCGGGAGAGGGCGTTCGACCTTTTCACACGCGCCTGCTCGGCGCGGCGACCGCGGCCGGGTGCCCGGTGCAGGCGATCACGATTGCCTACCACCGGGACGGGCAACCCGACCGCCTGGTGCCTTTTATTGGTGACGATGAGTTCGTCGCCCACTTGTTTCGTCTGCTAAGAAAGCCTGCGGTGCGAGTGGATGTTATGTTCCACCCACCTCTGACAGTTTCCGTCAGTGACAGCCCCCGCGAGCTGGCTCGGACGCTTTACCAGCAGGTCAGCCAGGGACTGGAGACATTGCGTGAAAAACACGAAGCCGAAAATGGCCTATCGGAGTTCGACGATCTTCACCGAAGTGCCTCTTAACCTGCCGGAATCATTTCTCCAAAACAGTCAAATCAGGTGCCGTGGCGTCCTGAACTGAAATAAAGCTTTAACCTGCGTCCTGTAGAAAAGGGGCTCCCATTGTAACGGAGCAGCAGTAATGTCCGATCAGTCATCCCTTCTTGTAGAAAAACTCTGGCGCCTGAAACGCCGTATCGATAAAGGGGCATGTCCCGGTGTCGATTTTGTCCACCTGAACGTGCTTCTGAAGGAACCCGCGTATCGAACCGATGTTCTGCGGCGGGTGGAAGCCAGTGGCACCCCCGAGCTACAGGCATTGGCCCGGGAAATCATGGCCAATGATGACGGGCAATCGCTGATGGCAAAGTCTCCAGACAGAGCTTTGGATGCCTCGGCACCACGCCCCGTAAATCGCCGGAGTTTGTTTGGCCGTAAGGCTATGCTTTTGATGCCGGTGCTCGGTGTGACTGTGGCAACGGTCGCCGGCTTTACGGCGTTCGAAAACCGGGCAGAGCGTATCGATTCTGATATTACGACCGATACCGTGTGGGAAGCCGGCACCCGCTATGTGCTCGAAGACAAGGTATTTGTGGAGAACGCCCAACTGACCATTGAGCCGGGCGTTATTGTCCAGGGCGAAGCAGGTTCTGCTCTCATCGTCACCTCTGGTGCCAAGCTCTTTGCACGAGGCAGCCGGAACGAACCGGTTGTGTTTACCAGCGCGAAACCCGAGGGTGAACGTGCTCGCGGAGACTGGGGCGGAGTGGTGCTTCTGGGTAAGGCACCTGTTAACGAGCCTGACGCTGCCATAGAGGGCGTGCCGGAAACCGATCTTCGTGGCCGGTTCGGTGGTTCGGATTCGGATCACAGTTGCGGAGTGCTGCAGTACACACGAATAGAGTTTGCCGGTTTCGAAGTCTACAAGAACAACGAATTGAACGGCCTGACACTGGGCGGCTGCGGTGCCAACACGATCGTGCAGAACGTTCAGGTTCACCGGGCACTCGACGACGGCATAGAAATGTTCGGTGGCACAGTGGACCTGAAAAACATCGTGGTCACTGGAGCCGCCGATGACAGTATTGACTGGGATTGGGGCTGGACCGGGCGTGTCCAGTTTGCAGTTATTCAGCAACACCAGGACGTGGGCGACAACGCCTTTGAAGGAGACAACAACGGCTCCGATCATTCTGCGCGACCGCGCTCGGAACCGACTTTCTATAACGTAACTCTTTATGGTAGCGGTCGATCCGCGAAGGAACATCGTGCCATTCTGTTACGCGAGGGTTCCGGTGGTCATTTCCACAACATGGTCATCGACAGCTTCGCCATTGAGGCGCTAGACACCCGTGACGAAGTCACTGCGCTTATTGGGATGAATGCCCTGACGTTCAGTCACAACCTGCTGTCTAATAATGGCAGCCTTGGCAATCTTGCCGTTGCTGAAGAGACTGATGACGACGATTTCGGCTTCAACGAGGAAGCATGGATTCGCACGCCGTCAATGTTCAATAAGGTGCAGGTTGAGAGCGGCCTTCACGCTTCTGTCAGAAGCGAATCCTCACCCCAGTTCCGGCCCCGAGGAATGCTGCGCACTATGAAAGCAAAGCGGCCGCCCAAAAGTGAGTTTTTCGATGAGTCTGCAGCGTACCAGGGTGCGATAAACCCGCGCGCCACATCCGCCTGGCTGGATGACTGGACGGCTTTTCCAGAGTTCTGACATCTGGCCTGTGATCCAATCGTTACAAAAAATCTCAAACACCGAGTCACGCGCTGCTGATATACCCGGAACGATTGCCCCACATCGGTAGTTATCACTGTTAACGGTAAGCGCATTGGTTTCGCTGGCGCTGTGACTCCAACCCTGCCACAGATCACGTCGACTGGCAGCCGGAGATATTCACCACCCCGGCACTGGAGGAGAGCAGGACGCGTTTTCGGAATACCTGCAGGTATTCCATCCGGACGCAGACAGCGCTTACAACGTCCCCGTGGACGTAAATGAGTGCCTGATACCCGCCACCCCCTGACCGTGAACCCTCTGCTCACGGCTGTTAGCGACGGACCGGCGCCATGCCCAGGTGAGCGCCGCCGTCGATGAGGATGGTTTCCCCGGTGGTCAGGTCGCCGCCGATGATCAGGCCCAGGCAGACGTCGGCTACGGTTTCCGGTGAGGCGGTATCATGCAGGGGCGATTTACCCTTAGTCTTCTCCAGTAACGCGTCGTACTTTTCTTCGCCCAGACCCTTTTTCAGCCACTCACCCTGAACGAAACCGGGACAGACGGCGTTGACCCGGACTTCCGGCCCCATAATCCGGGCCAGGGAGCGGGTCATGGTAACCAGAGCGCCCTTTGAGGCGGCATAGGCAATGGAACTGCCGATACCAGCGAGGCCGGCAATGGAAGCCATGTTGATGATGTGTCCGGAACCATTGGCTCGCAGGGCTTTCTCGGCGGCACGGGTCATCTGATAGGGGCCCACGGTATTGACGGCGTACAGGTCGAGGAAGTCCTGTTTGTCGAGGCCGTCGAGGTTGGCGTGATCACAGAATTTCGTGGTGCCGGCGTTGTTTACCAGGATATCAACACGGCCTAGCTGGTCCAGGGTGGCGTCCACCATGGCGCGGCAATCGGCGTCTTCCGCCACATCGGCGCGCATTACCAGGGTTTTTACACCGAACTTCTCGCAGTCGGCGGCTACCGCCCGGGCGCCGTCCTCATTGTTACTGTAGTTGATCACCACGTGGCAGCCGTGTTCGGCAAACAGGCGGGCGATGGCGGCGCCGATACCGGAGGAGGAGCCGGTGACAATGGCGACGGAATCTTTGAGTTTCATGGCAAGTCCCTGTTTGTTGGTTTGCAGAGGGGGCGCAGGTTTCGCCCATGAAGTCTGAGAGCGTTATCTTCTCTCGATCCATGGATTACATCAATTGCTGTCGGTACCCGGTGGATTGAAAAGGGGCCAGCAGGTGCAGGCCTGATCAGACAATCAGCAGCCGCAGCCGGGAACTCAAATAATCACCTAGAAAATGAAATCGTAACCTATTGATCGGATAGGTTTTATAAAAAGTAAGCAGGCGTAGTTTTACCTTTAGGAGTTTGCAGTATCTTACTGTTTGTAGAATTTAAAAGGTCTTCTTTAGGTTCGTTCTTCAACTCCGTGTACGCCGGTTCGATTCCGACCCGCGCCTCCATTTTCACCCTTTAAAATCAACAAACTAACTCGCCTTAATTTGGTTGAGTTTCTCACCCAAAAAATATCCAAATTAAACCCAAAGTATTTTTACGGGTTTAGGTCGCATGCCCGGTCGGTAACCAGCGATGAATTCCAATTGGTGCGGCGTTTCCGGGTTTGAGGTGACGATACCTGAGCATGGCTCTTCGACGGTACTTGTCATAAGCCTTGCCAATAATCCGGGGTATCTGTTCGTCTCGAGTTCTTTGGGGCCATCCTCGGTGAGCAGCAGGTATGCAGAGCGTTGGGTCCGCATCGGCACCAAGGACTGCCTCTACGGTGTCGTCATGTTCAAACAGCTGAGACAAGAACTTAAGAATATTCAGCGCGTGGCGGGGTGCCCCCCCGTTATTTTCAAGATACTGTTCATCAAGCAGTTCACTCAGATAACATTTAGTGATCTTTATGGCTGTGTTGATTCGAATGGCCTCGCGAGCAGCCTTGTCAGGCCCGTAACCCAGTGTGGCGAAATTATGAATCCTGCTTGCCAGACAAAGTGGGGGTGAGAGAAAGCGCACAGTTTCGCCACCAATCACAAATCCATCCCAGAAGGCCTCAATATGTTTCTGAGGCACTCCCTGTACGCTCTCCATGAAATCAATCTTGTATGGTTCATCTTCCTCTGGCAGATTGAGAAGGACGATGGCGCTTTGTGGCGTGTTGTCACCGAACTTCGGGTAGGTGGCCTTGCCTACCCAGCGCTCGGCGCAAGCTTCGATAGCTTGTTTGTCCCTGGCATAAAGATCCAGGTCCATGCTGGCAATAGCGATTGCTTCATCTTCGCTGAACTCGAGGGGGCTTGGTCGTGTCTGGGCATATTTCATGGACCAAAACATAAGTGCTTGGCCGGCCGCCCACGACAAAGACCAGATCCCGTGCGCTGTCTGGAATTCGGCAAAGCAGGTCATTGATAAGAAAATATTGTTCTACAACGGAACGCTGTTGGTCTTGGATGACCTGAAACGATGGCGGGAATGTTTGGTCGGGGGGAGGATTAGCCTCTGACACGAGCTCTTACAGGCGCAGGAGCAGCACCTTTAAGCAGGGCGGACATCTCTTTGCCATAGGCAGGGTCTTTATAGTCGCGCATGCGAACAATTTCTTTTTCCGCACTACGACGGCTAAAGAGATTGTCAGATTTAAGGGCAGCGTTTTGGGCCATAAGGCTAACCAAGTCCAATAATTAGTCTGAAAATTGTGCGCACATTTTGATCGTTTGTCAAACTGATAGAAAGCTTTGTTCTCTCACCCGAAAAATACCCGGATTAAACCAAAAACACGGCCTCCTGCTCCAGCGCTTTTCCGCTGAGCTTCAGGGCTTTCAGAAGCTCCAGAACCTCTTCCGGTTCCTTGTCCGGATCCAACCTCTGCTCGGCACTGGCCACATATTTAAGATTTTTTCGCCACACGTCAGAATCGCCGTAGCGTTCCAGTTTCCGCTTCCAGTCAGGCATTAGCCACAGTTCGACGTTTTCGCCCATTGCCTGGCGCAGACGGGCATAATTCTGAAGCCCGACGCCATCGTAGTCGGGAAAGAAAAGAATCCTCGGGCTTCGGCTTCTCGCAACTAACCAGGTGATCAGCCGGTTGCTGATCTGGCCCTGATAAAAGAGTACGGATCCATTCAGGTCCTCGGGTACCCAACTGGTGTCGTCCAGCAGGGCCTGGTTTTCCACCAACCACAAGGGGTTGCCCGAGGTCAGCGAGGTATCCGCCTGGCTGATATCGATGGCCAGGGCTCCTGCCAGGGAGGATAGGGCCCAGAGATTGAGGGATTTGCTGTCGCAACTCCAGGTCACTCCAGGGGCCGTTGCTTTCAGTAGCCGGTAGGAAGCCTCGTGAGTATTCTTCCGACCTTTCGTGGATCGGGTAAGCGCCAGGTTCTTTGCACGAACCGGGAGATTCTCGTCAACCGATTCGGCATCAGGTCGTAACTCTCGAAGATTCTGCCTAAACACCGTCGGGTTGGTGACACGATAGACGGTGCCGTTTCCCTGGCGCACCCTGGTTACGCAGGCGGTCGTGCGGAGGAAGTCATCAAGTACTCGTTTTTGGGAAGGAGTGAACCGCGAGCCCACGCACTCTCCACCAGAATCCTCTAGCTTGATCAATGCTTCTCTCAGGGATCTGTTCATGGGTGGGAACTCACGCCTCAACAGCCTCTAACGGTTGCAGGATCTGCCAGTGTTTGCGGCTGATGTGGTTCATACCGTTGCTCCTCTGCTGAATAGGCACGCAGTAGTGGGCCGTGATCAACGGTGAAGGTGAGGCAAAGATCAGCGCGAAACCAAATTCGGAAGCGGTCTTGATCAGGCTCTTCTGGTTCGCCGCGTCCAGGGCCAGGGCTTCGTCCAGGTAGCACAACGCCTGGATCTGACGGGTCTTGTCCTGCATCAGGTACAGCATGGCCAGTCCGGTAACCAGTTTGGCCATGAGCACGGTTCCGTTGGAGGCCGCGCTGTCGATATCGTCAAAGCTCTCAGGGTCCTGGTTTTCCTTTCCCAGCTCGAATGTCAGTCGGAACAGGTCGGCCACCTTCAGGCCGTGGCGGGCGCTGCCCTCGTCAATCAATAACTGGCGGGCCTGGTCCAGCTGCCGGTCGTCGAGCACACTGGTTTGATTGAACAACTCAAAGGACTCACCGGATTCTACCTTTTCCGCAGTCTGTATCAGCAGATCAATGGCGTCCACCAGGTGGCTTTCGTGAACCGGCTGGATGCGGAACACCTTGAGATCTGACAGCCTTCTGCGGCTGATTAACCGATTGAATTCATGCATGGCATTTTCAAAGGACTGCAGGTTGCCCCGAAGATCCCGGAGACTGGCCGTCACGGTGACCACGGCGCTGCGGGCTTTCTTTTCCAGTGCTTCTGCTTCCCGGGCGAGGTGATGGCGAAATTCAACCATCAGCCGGATTTCCTCCTCCGTGCTCGGGGCATACTGGAACTTGGTCAGTCCGCCGCTGTGGAGCGTGATGCGCAGGTGGTGGAGGTCCCGGTCCAGGTCTTTCAGTCGCTGGCAGTCCCGCTGGTATTCCCGCAACGTTTCGGCCAACCGGTCGAGGGGTAACTCGGGGTCGCCCACCCAGGGAGTGTGGGGCAGGTCTTCCAGCCAGTTAAATTGCTCGTCTGTATCACCCCGGTTCTGGCGGATGCGATCTATCTCCTGATGCGCGGCCTCCAGCTTTTGCTTTTGGTTCGCCAATGTCTGGAGCTGATCTCTCAGGGCTTGTTGTCGGACGCTGGCCTGTTTCTGGGCATGGTCAATCTCAGTCAGTTCCCGGTTGGCTGCGCCCATTTCCTTTCGTCGGTCCGGGTGAGTGTTTTGAAGGCGTTTCAACTCATCAAACTGTTCCAGGCCCTTTTCCAGATTCTTTGCTTCCTGCTCAAGCTCCAGCTTGCGCTTCCGTTGGCTATCGAGCTCCCGGGCCGCAGCCTGCTGTTCCTCCAGCGCCTGGAGCCGGGCCTGGCATTCTTCGGTCAGGCGCGCAATCTCCTCAGCTGACCGTTGCTCATGTTGCGGCAACTGGTTCTGGAGGGACAGGTTCAGGCCTGGTAGCAGCAACCTGTCCTCCGGCATGCTCTGTAGCCAATGGTGAAGTTCAGCGGAGTCCAGTTGATACTCCCGAGGGGACAGGGTGAGCAGTTGGCGGTTAAGACTTCTGTTGAGAACGTTGAGCCCTTCTTCAGAGACGTGTTGCTTCAGGGTCAGATAAAGGTTGTCTGATAGCGTCTCCTGCTCCTTGCTCAGTGCCGACAGCTCCTTTTTCTCCCGCTGGATCTGACGTTCGAGAGCTGCGCCGGACTGACTGTCGGCGCCGGCCAGAAGGGCAATCTGGCGGTCACGGTTCTGGATGGCGGTGGTCAGCTGCTGCTCAAGCTGAGCCCGGGCAGTGACCAGGGCAAACTGGTTCTCCAGCTCCGCAAGGCGCGTTTCTTCGGCCTTCAGGGTTTGCAGCCTCTGATTAAGTTCAAGCTGGCGCCGGGTCTGCTCCCGGTCTTTTGCCAGCAGTTCTGCTTCCTCTCGCTCCAGTTTCTGGTGCTGGTCCTGAAGGCTCTGGCCCTGGGTGTGGTAATGGTTTTGCCAGCGCTCCAGACCATCATCGATCAGCGGGCGCCGGGCAATGATCCGACCCCGTATGGTGAGTCGTTCTTCCTGAAGTTTTTCCAGGTCGTCAATGAGCCCTTGCTGGTTGCGGGCGGCATTGTATTGCTCCCGGTCCTGGTTCACTTCTGCGAAGGCTTTGTCCCACTCCTGTTTGAAGTCCACGACGGAGTCCGGCAACTGGCGGCTGAAGATTTGCAACAGATGCCGTTTCACTTCGGCGGAACTCAGTTTGTCCAACCGCAGGGTTCGGGTGAGCACTTGCCGATAGGCACTGGCGTCGTTGCGGTTCTCCAGCCGGAACACGGTAAAGTCGGAACTGGTCTGTCCGCGCTTGCGGGCGCCGCCGTAGACCATTTCGGCGAAGTCCGTGGATGAGTAGAAGTTGGCCGTTCGCCCATGGTGGGCAAGCTGCTCCAATAGCCGGGGTTGTGTCACCAGCTTGCCGTTTTCCAGGCGGTACTCTTCGATATCCAAAGGCCCCCGGTAGGCAAAATACTCATAGTCGTGGCTGAAGCCTTTGCCTACGCAGCCCAGTACCACGGAACCGGATTCCGGCAGGGTGACCTCCAGCAGGATATAGCTGCTGTTGGAGGGGAAGTAGAATCGCCGGGCCTTATCCTTGTCATGAGCACCAAAGTCCAGGTGCCGCTTGTCGATGATCAGCAGGTATTGCAGGGCGTTGATCAGGCTGGTTTTGCCGGTGTTGTTCGGGGCGATGAGAGAGACGGACTCATCCAGGGGAAGCTCTGCCCGTTCGTACCCGGCACTGTTGAGGAGCACCAGTTGCTGGAAACCGTAATCTGAGCTCATGGGGTATCATCCTCGTCATCCTGATCGCCAGCCCAGGACACATCCTCGGCCTGATCCACCTGGCTGGCCAGTTCTTCGTAATGGTCCAGGTAGCGACACACCGCCGGCAGCAATTGCCAGGCTCCGGAATCGAAACGGGCAAAGCCGAAGTTTTCGGCGGTTTTCATTAACCCTGACAAACCGGGTAGATCCAGCTCCTCCGCATCCAGCAGGTCCTGATGTTGCTCGTAAACAGTGGTTAGCAGAGTCTGATCAATGCGCCAGTGCCCGAATTTCATCAGCGGTATGCCCGCATCCGCCTGAGTGTCGAAAAGGACCATGAACAACAGGGCCAACTGGCGCGTGGCCTTGTTGGTTGTCGCGCTGCCTTCGTCCTGATGGAACCAGGCAAACCCACGTCCATCGAGACGAAGTTCGTGTCCCAACGCCGTAAAGATGGCCTGATAGTCGTTGATATTGCGTTCAAGCTCTTCCCATAACGCCGGTTCCGCGAGGCGGTTCAGGTGGCGGCCCCGGCTGAACCACCGGAAAAGCTGGGCCAGGCTCGGCAGGTTATCCGCGATCTGATTGAATTGGCTCGTATTATCCACAGTTGCTACTCACAGTTGTCACTCACGGATCTCACTTAGAGGGCTCGCTTAAAGGATCATTGGCTTCTGGATCGGGCTGGACCAGGCGGTAGGGCCAGTAAAGGACAGAAACCTTTGAAAGGCTTGTAGTTGTGGGCTCTGCCTCCAATTGCGTTTCCCATTGATCCTCCCTCGCAAGGTCATGATAAAGTCTCAGGAGGACCTGGTCAGGCAGGGAGGGGTAGTGTTGCCGCAGCCATTCCAGCAGGTTGTAAACCGGAAGCCCGGTCAACAATTGTTGTCGGAGCTGGTCTTCGTCAATCCACTCCGCAATGGCCACGGGCGCTGCATCCACTTCGTCCGGGAAGGCCTGTTCATTGGGCTCAAAATTCCTGGCCTCGGCCATGATGGTTTTCACCTGGTCCCCCACGGACACACTGCGGCTCTGGTGCACACGCCAGACCGG
The DNA here is from genome assembly GCF_038098645.1 of Marinobacter metalliresistant. NCBI lineage: Bacteria > Pseudomonadati > Pseudomonadota > Gammaproteobacteria > Pseudomonadales > Marinobacteraceae > Marinobacter > Marinobacter metalliresistant. Next base: position 396,892 of record NZ_CP101118.1, read on the forward strand.
CAACCAGGGTTGACCCTGCCGCTTCCGAAACGCCCGGTTGAGGCCCTTTTTTCGGACCTGGCCCAGCAGGCGGCTTATGGCGGAGGACAGATTGTTATGCTGGCGTGCTTCCTCCCGAAGGGGCAACAGAATGTCGGCACACTGCTGGGCCGTGACTCGCCCCAGCCGGCGCAATTCCTTTGCCTGGTAACCAACGTGCCTGAGACGGTTCAGGTGGCTGTACAGTGCACCCTTGGTTACCAGACGGTTGTAGCCAAGGTCGAGAGCCTCTTCCGCCGCTGCCAGATGATGATAGAAAATGCCTGAAGGGCCGGAATCCATCATCGCGTTCATCGGCTCAACATACTGGTCATAGGCATCGAGCACGGACTTGTAGCGCCTGGCAATGGGGGCCCGGGTATCGGATGACTTGGCCTGTTCGGCCAACTCCGCGATGGCGTGGCGGTCCTGCTCCAGTTGGCGGGCAATGTCTCTGAACAGGGTGGAGAGCCGATTAATTGCAGAGGTTTGCTGGCCGGTATCACCCGCCTCTATGCCGGAGGTGAGCGTTTCTGTCGCGCCACGAATGGCCTCAATGCGTGCCTGGATGACCGAAGACAGCCCCAGTTCGTGTTCATGAGTCAAACCACGCACAAATTCCAACACGTGGGCATTCACCACAAAGCGTTCAGAGCGACTCTGAACCTCCAGCACGCCACTGGCAAAAAGTTTGCGCAGGGCATCACCGACTTGATTGTCATCCAGTGCCGGCTGGGCCTGTCGAATCGCTGCAAGGATCTGCTCTTCGGAGAACGCCGGCATATCCCGGGTGGCCCTGACCAAGGATTCAACGGTTTCCCAGTGCTCAAAAAGTGTGCGGGTGAGATGTTTAGGACTCGCCATGGTACTCAGACGCTCTTTGAAGCAAGGCTGGCGTCGATGCCAAAGAAAATGGCTGCGTTCACAAGCGCCTCGTCTTCGCTGATTAAACGGGCCTGGTGATGTTCCGCGCAGGCCAGGTGAAGCGCATCCAACGTCCTCAGGCTCGTCTTCCTTGTTCCAATCCAGTGGCTCGCTCGTTGATAGTGGGTCGTTTCAATGGGGCAAAGGGTGAAGCGGCCATGACTTACATCGTCATGGAACGCACTTTCGATACGGTTCGCCTGAGGCTCACTGAGTTCCCCCATTCGAACCCAACGGGCCAGTGCGCTTGCAACCTCAACTTCTGTCAGATGACTGATAAGAACAGGCCTGGTCTGTGACTCAAGCAAAGCCTGAACCTGATCGCTGGTGCGTTCCTGGCGGTAATAGGGCAGAACGGCGCTGGTGTCAAAGTAAACCATCAATAACGCTCATCGTCTCTGAGCTGCCGCACCGCCCGAGCGGAACTTTCCCGGGAGGGGGGCAATGAGGCCCTGAGTTCTGACCGGTTCGGAAACTGAATTTTTTCTGGCAGGGCTGCGGTCAGGCGCGCAGCAGGTTTGCCATGGCGAAGGATAACAATCTCTTCTCCGGCGGCCACGGCGTCCAATAGATTTGAGAGTTTTTCCCGGGTTTCCCGGACATTGATTGTCTGCATAACCTTTACCCCATTTGTGTACACAATAAGTGTACTCCTGATCGGGGTTTGGTCGCAATTTAACGCCCCGGGGTATTTTCGGTTTCCGGGTCCCGGTTCGATCTGAAACTTGAATAATTCGAGCGCTCGTTCTATTTTTATATTCCGGAGGTCGAAATATGAACAATTCCAATAACACGAACCCTGGCAACACAAACTGGTCCCTGCGCGTGGACGGCAAGACTGCACTGGTTACCGGTGCGGCAGGCGGCCTGGGCCACAGCTTTACCCGATGCCTGCTGGAGGCCGGTGCAACGGTCATTGTCAGTGGCCGCCGCCGCGAGGCACTGGAGTCCCTCAAGGTTGAATTTCCCGAGCATGCTGATCGGGTCCATGTTGTCACCATGGATGTCACCGACGAGGCAAGCGTCACTGAAGCGTTCGACACCATGGCCGATGACATTGCCATCCCCGATGTCGTGGTTTCCAATGCTGGCGTGGCGACCAGCAAGAAGGCACTGAACCTGACCGGTTCGGACTGGGACCGGGTGATTGACACCAATCTCAAGGGCTGCTGGCTGGTCAGCAACGAAGCGGCACGCCGCCTCTCGGCAATCAACCGGGGCGGCAGCATCATCATGATTTCTTCCATTCTTGGCCATCGCGTGGCCGGCAACGTGGCGCCTTATGCCGCCGCAAAGGCCGGCGTTGAGCAGCTGACCCGTGCCCTTGCGCTCGAATGGGCCCGTTACGGTATCCGCGTCAACGCGCTGGCACCGGGGTACATTGAAACCGACCTGAACCGTGATTTCTTCGCCAGTGAACCCGGTCAGAAAATGATCCGTCGCATTCCCCAGCGTCGCCTGGGGCAGGCCGATGATCTCTCCGGTCCGTTGCTGCTTCTGGCTTCAGGGCTTTCCGACTACATGACCGGCAGCACCCTTGTGGTTGATGGCGGTCATCTTCAATCCTCACTGTAAGGAGTGGGCTGTGGACTTCAATCTGAACGCCAGGAACGAGTCTTACCGAAAACGCATCCGGGATTTTGTGGAACAGGAACTGTTGCCGCTGGAGCAGAACCCGGAGGCCTACGATGAGCATGAGAACATTGCGCACGACCATCTCGAGAAGATGCGCGCCAAGGCAAAACAGCAGGGCCTGTGGTGCCTGCAGATTCCTGGGCATCTGGGCGGCCAGGGGCTTGATGTCTCCGGTATGGCGGCCTGTTACGAGGAAATGAACCGCTCGATTTTCGGGCCGGTGGTGTTCAATTCCTCGGCACCGGACGACGGCAACATGATCGTGCTGGCGAAGGTGGCGACCGAGGCCCAGCAGGAGCGCTGGCTCAAACCCATCGTGGAGGGCAAGGTACGGTCTTCGTTTGCCATGACCGAACCGCCCCCCGGCTGCGGCTCGGATCCCGGCATGATGCAGACTACCGCCACGCGCAAGGGCGACCGGTGGGTCATCCACGGCCACAAGCACTATATTACCGGCGCCGCCGAAGCGTCCCATTTCATCTTGATTGCCCGGACTTCCGACGATACCCGCAAGGGCCTGAGCGCTTTCATGTTCCACAAGGATGATCCGGGCTGGGAGATCGTCCGGCGGATTCCGATCATGGGGCCGGAAGAGCACGGCGGTCATTGCGAGCTCCGGTTCGATGGCCTGGAAATTTCGGATGAGAACCGGCTGATGGAGGTCGGTGACGGCCTCAAGGTCACCCAGATCCGCCTGGGCACGGCCCGTCTGACCCACTGCATGCGCTGGCTCGGCCTGGCCCGTCGCTCCCTGGAGATTGCCACCGAGTATGTCGATACCCGGGAATCCTTCGGTCAGACCCTGGCCCAGCGCGAGGGCGTGCAGTGGCTGCTGGGCGAGGCCGCGATGGAGATCCAGATCGGCCGGCTATTGACCATGCACGCTGCCTGGAAGCTGGACCAGGGTGACTTCGCCCGCAAGGAAGTTTCCATGGCCAAGGTCGCGGTGGCCGACACCCTGCACAAGGCGGTGGACACGGCCATTCAGCTGTGCGGTGCCCGGGGTTATTCCAAGGATACCCCGCTGGAGTGGATCTACCGTTATGCCCGCCAGGCGCGGTTGGTGGATGGGGCCTCGGAAATACACAAGATGGTGTTCTCGAAGACCCTGCTGGCGGAGCGTACGGACTTCTGGCACTGGGGAGTGAAGGCCTGATGTCTGCGCTTGCCGACACCTTCAGCGCATTCATTGCCCGGCAAACCGGTGCCCGGAGTGCCCGGGTTATCGATTTCGACAAGCTCTCCGGGGGCGCCATCCAGGACAACTTCGGGTTGACCCTGGAGCTGGAGGGCGGCAGCCGGCCGGGGCGGCAGGAATTTGTGGTCCGGCAGGACGCCCCCTCCGGGGTGTCGGAGAGCCTGTCCAGGCCTGAGGAATTCCAGGTTCTGCAGGCGGCGTTTCAGGCCGGGGTTACCGCTCCGGAGCCGCTCTGGCTGTGCGAGGATACTGAGGTCAGTGGGCGGGTGTTCTATGTCATGACCCGGGCTTCGGGCAGCGCCTCACCGCGCAAGCTTGTCAAAGCGGATTTCACCAAAGAGCAGCGCCGGAACATCGTGCGCAGGCTGGGTGCCGAGCTCGCCAGGCTACACACAGTGAGGCCACCGCAGGAGTCGCTGGAGTTTCTGGCACTGCCGGATCCGGACAATCCGGCCCTGAGTCGGGTCGCGCTGTATCGCCGCTATCTGAAAGAGATCGGTGAGTCCCATCCGGTGCTGGAGTGGGCGCTGAACTGGCTGGAGGACCGTGCGCCGGAACCGGGCCCGACGGTGCTGTGCCACTGTGATTTCCGGACCGGCAACTACATGATGGACGGTGACGAGCTGACCGCTGTCCTGGACTGGGAATTCGCCGCCTGGAGCGATCCCTGTGAAGATCTGGGCTGGCTCTGTTGCCGCAGCTGGCGATTTGGGGCGGATGACCGGGAAGTTGGTGGCGTCGGAGCCAAACAGGATCTTCTGGACGGTTACCGGGAAGCAAGCGGAACCGACCTTGACCCGGCGGCGGTGAGTTACTGGGAAGTCATGGCCCTGGTGCGCTGGGCGATGATCGCGTTGCAGCAGGCGCGCAGGCACATGTCCGGTGAACAGCGTTCGCTGGAACTGGCACTGACCGGCCGCATGGTGGCCCAGATGGAATCCGACCTGCTGAACCAGATTCAGGAACTGGAGGATGGGCAATGATCAACCAACCGGAAACCCGGGATTTGCTCACCGAGGCCCGCCAGGTGTTGCTGGATTCAGTGGCCCCGGAGCTGACGGGAGAGCGCAAATACCAGGCGCTGATGGTAGCCAATGCCATGGGTATGGCAATCCGGGAGCTTGAGCAGCGCGAGCAGGGCCAACCGGAGCAAACCGACCGAACCGTCCGGGCATTCCTGGCGGAGCGGTCCCTCAAAGCTACCGCCGGTGAGGCTGAGGCCGCCCTTGCCCGGGCCGTTCGAGAGCGTCACCTCGATGGCGCCGATCCGGCCGTGCGATCGGTGCTCCGGAACCTCACGGAGGCCCGGTTGCGGATCAACAACCCCGGCTATCTGAAACGGTGAACCATGAACAAGTACAACAACCTCGACAAGACAGCCGCCAACCACTCCGCGCTGACACCACTGAGTCTGCTCCAGCGCTCGGCACGGATCTTCCCGGACAAGCGGGCAGTCATCGATGATGACCGGATACTGTCCTACCGGCAGCTCTACCAGCGTTGTCGCCAGATGGGCGATGCGCTTCGTCGCCGCGGCATCAACCCCGGCGACACGGTGGCCATCCTCTGCCCGAACAGTCATGAGATGCTGGAGTCCCACTACTCGGTGCCGATGGCCGGGGCGGTGCTCAATTCGATCAATATCCGCCTGGACTCGGCCACGATAGCCTTTGTCCTGGCCCATGGCGAAGCCCGGGTGCTGTTCTACGACACCCAGTGGGAGAACGAGATCCGGGCCGCTATTGCCGAGCTGGAGGTGCCGCCGCTGCTGGTGGCCATCGAGCGCAAGGCGGGGGCGAGCGAGGGCCTGGCAGACCTGGGCTACGAGCACCTGCTGACGGAGGGCGATCCGGAGGCCTCCTGGCAACGGCCCGCCGATGAATGGGACGCCATTACCCTGAATTACACCTCAGGCACCACCGGCAATCCCAAGGGTGTGGTCTACCACCATCGCGGCGCCTACCTGGCGGCCATGACCAACGCCATGGTGTTCGACATGACCGCCGAGACCGTCTACCTGTGGACCCTGCCGATGTTCCACTGCAACGGCTGGGCCTACACCTGGGCGATCACGGCGGTGGGCGGCACCCACGTCTGCCTGCGGGAGGTGGACGCCATGGAAATCTACCGCCGGATCGAGGACTACGGTGTGACCCACATGTGCGGCGCGCCGGTAGTGATGAACATGTTGCTGCAGGACCTGGGACGCGAAGGCCTGACACTGTCCCGGCCCGCCCACTTTGCCCTGGGTGGCGCGGCGCCCCCCAGCAGCGTGATCCATAAGGCGGAGGACATTGGCTTCCAGGTTACTCACCTTTATGGCCTGACGGAGACATTCGGCCCTTCGGCACTGTGTGTGCTCCAGCCGGAATGGCAGCAGCTGCCGTTGGAGGAACGGGCAGTGAAAATGTCCCGCCAGGGTGTTCCCACCCATGGTCTGGACGAGGTCGCGGTGCTGGATATGGACAGTGGGGAACCGCTGCCTGCCGATGGCAACACCATGGGCGAGATCTGTATCCGCGGCAATACCGTGATGAAGGGCTACCTGAAGAATGCGGAAGCCACGGAGAAGGCGTTCAGGGACGGCTGGTTTCATACCGGTGACCTGGCCGTCATGCACCCGGATCACTATGTGGAAATCCGGGATCGTGCCAAGGATGTCATCATTTCCGGTGGCGAGAACATCTCCAGCCTGGAGGTGGAAGAGGTTCTTTACCGGCACCCGAAGGTCTCCGAGGCGGCGGTGGTGGCAATGGCCGACGAAAAGTGGGGCGAAGTACCCTGTGCCTTTGTCAATCCGGTCGACGACGGCGAGGCACCCACCCCCGAGGAGATTATTGCCTTTTGCCGGGAGCGCATGGCGCACTTCAAGGCACCGCGGAAGGTGGTGCTTGGTGAATTGCCCAAGACCGCCACCGGCAAGATCCGCAAAAACATTCTCCGGGACTCTCTGTCACGATGACCGGGCTGTCACGATGACCGGGCTGTCACGATGACCGGGCTGTCCCGATGATTAGGCTGACCATGGTCGGCGGGAGGTTGCGATAGCGAAAACAACGCATTCACAGCGACGAAAACCGGGCCTGATTCAACGGGTCTGCAAGTTCCAGTGACAACAAAGACAAGAACACAGGAGCATTATCATGAAAATAACGAGCATCAGGAAACTCCTGGTTGCGATGACCGCAGCCGCTACGCTGGGTACCGCCGGTACCAGTTATGCCGAGGATCCGATCCGGATCGGGGGCATCTACATTCTCTCCGGCAGTGCCGCCACCTACGGTGAGTTTGCCCAGAAGGGCATCAACCTTGCGGTGGACGAAATCAACGCTTCGGGCGGCATCCTGGGTCGCCAGGTCGAAATGGTCTATGAGGACAGCCAGGGCAAGGCATCGGTAGCCATTCAGGCAGCCCGGAAACTGGTTTACTCCGAGGGTGTTGACGCCCTGGTGGGTCTGGACAGCTCGGGTGTTGCCCAGGGTATGGTTCCGACCATGCCAGAGCTGCAGAAGCCGCTGATCATTACCCACGCCGCCACGCCGGATGTCACCGGCAGTCTGTGTAATCCGTTTACCTACCGCATCAGTGTGAACGTGGCCCAGAACATGAAGGCTGCCGCCCTGGTGGCCGCGGAAACCGATGCCACCAACTGGACCACCATCGGTCCGGACTACGCCTTCGGCCACCAGTCCTGGGAGTTCTTCGGTAACTACCTCAAGGACATCAAGCCGGAAGTGAACCTGATGTCGGAGACCAACTTTCCGCGCTTCGGGGCCGAGGACTTCACCCCATTCATTGACCGTGTAATGGACTCCGACGCCGAGGGTGTGCTCATCTCCGTCTGGGGTGGTGACCTGGTCAACTTTATCCGCCAGGCCAATACCCGTGGGTTCTTCGAAAAGGACCTGGAGGTGATGTTTACCGTCGGGGCGGCTACAGAAGTACTGTCCGCCCTGGGTGAGGAAATGCCAGAGGGTGTGCATCTGTCCACGCGTTACTGGTATGAGGCCTATGACAACGCGGTGAACGATCGCTTCGTCAAGGCGTACATCGACGCCTACGGCACTCCCCCGAGCTACAACGCCGAGGGCGCCTATGCGGCTATCTATGCCTATAAAAAGGCCATGGAAACAGCCGGTACCACCGAAGGTCCTGCCGTCGCCAAGGCACTCAGCGGCATGAGCCTGGAGGCGCCGAACGGCACGGTGACTTTCCGTGAGGGTGATCACCAGGCGATGGTCAGTCCGAACTGGGGTGTTTCCGGCCCCATGCATCCGGAGCACGGCATCCGCACGCTGACCAACCTGCGGATCTTTGACGGCGAAAAAGTAGCCCGCACTATCGAAGAGACCGGTTGCAAGCTCTGATCTGATTGTTGTTCTTACGCTTGCCGTGGCGTCCTCCGGGGCGCTACGGAACCGGCCCTAACCTAATGAGGTAATCCATGTCTGGCATCGGAGCGGCGTTGCTGAATAGTCTCGATATCGGGCTGCTGCTGTTTATCATCGCAGTGGGCCTGAATATCGTGTTCGGTGTGCTGAACATCATCAACTTTGCCCATGGGGCACTTTACATGCTGGGGGCCTACCTGGCCTTCACCCTGATCAATATTGCAGGCATGCCCTTCTGGGTGGCCCTGATACTGGCTCCGATGGGTGTCGCCATCCTGGCGGTGATCATCGACCGGGTCCTGTTGCGCTTCATCTATTCCCGGGACGTGGCAGACAGCCTGCTACTGACCTTCGCCATCCTGCTGATCATCAACGAGAGTGTGCGGATGATCTGGGGTAGTGGTATTCATGTGGTCCAGCCGCCGCAGCTGCTTTCCGGTTCGGTGCAACTGTTGGGCAGTTCCGTTGCCACCTACAGCCTGTTTGTGATTGTCGTCGGCCTGCTGTTGCTGGCCGGGCTGTGGTACCTGTTCAACCGCACCCGCGTCGGCCGCGTCATGCGGGCAGCCGCACTGGACCGGGACATGGCCGAGGCCCTGTGCATCAACACCCGGATGGTGGTGACCGGCGTCTTTGCCTTTGGCGCCTGGCTGGCCGCCGTCGGCGGTGTAATGGCCGCACCCATGCGTGCACTGGATCCCGGCATGGGGGACAAGATCATTATCGAATCGTTCATTGTGGTGGTGATTGGCGGTCTGGGTAGCTTCCCGGGTGCCTTGCTCGGCGCCATCATCCTGGGCCTGATTCACGGCTTCGGTGGCCGCTACCTGCCGGAAGTGAACCTGCTGTTGCCGTTTGTAGGCATGGCACTGGTTCTGTTGTTCAAGCCAAACGGCATTATGGGCAAGGGGGCAGCCGCATGAAGACCAAGGTTCTGATGGCCATTCTGGCTGTGGTGATCGCGGGGCTGATTGCGGTGCCCTGGATCGCTTCCTATTTCTATGTTTTTATTTTTACCGAGATCCTGATCCTGGGTTTGTTCGCGGCCAGCTTCAACCTGATTTTCGGCTATACCGGCATGCTGAGCTTCGGGCATGCCGCCTTCTTTGGTATCGGCTCTTACGCCACGGCACTGGTACTGATCCATCTGGAGTGGCCGTTCCTGGCCTGCCTGCTGGTTTCCATGGGGGCATCCGCGCTGCTGGCGCTGGTCATCGGCTTCCTGAGCGTCCGGCTTAACGAGGTGTACTTTGCCATGCTCACCCTGGCCTTTGGCATGATGGTCTTTGCCATCGCCTACCAGTGGCGTTCGGTAACCAACGGCAGTGACGGCCTTGCCGGGTTTACCCTGGGTTCCTTCGGGCTCGGCCTTGATCTGACCCTGGCCAATCCGTCGGTTTATTACCACGTGGTGCTGGGGATCGTGGCTGTTGCCTCGGTGGTGCTCTACGTGATCTGTCGCAGCTCTTTCGGCATGATCCTCAGGGCCATCCGTCAGAATCCGGAACGGGTGTCCTTTGCCGGATTGAACGTACGCACCTACCGTCTGGTGGCTTTCGTTATTGCCGGCAGCTTTGCGGGCCTGGCCGGTGGCCTGATCGCACCGTTCCTGCGGGTGGCGAGCCCGGAACTTTTGCACTGGTCCATGTCCGCCGAACCGATTTTGATGGCCATCCTCGGTGGCACTGGGTATTTTCTCGGGCCCTTCGTCGGTTCCGCGGTGTTTGTGCTGCTGGAAACCTGGATCACCAGTTATACCGAATCCTGGATGCTGGTTCTGGGCATCATCCTGGCCATGATGGTGATTTTCTTCCGCAAGGGTCTGCTGGGTACTGTCATTGACTGGTGGATGGAGGTGAAGAAATGAGTAATCCAATCCTTACCATAGCTAACCTGACCAAGCGTTTTGGCGGAGTCACTGCGGTATCTGGAATTAACCTGGAGGTCATGCCGAAGGAAACCATTGCCATTATCGGCCCCAACGGTGCCGGCAAGACAACCTTCTACAACATGGTTTCCGGCCGGATGCAGCCGACTGAAGGCAAGATCATGCTGGACGGCAGGGATATCACCGGCCTGCCGCCCCACAAGATCAGCCGGCTGGGAGTATCCCGGTCGTTCCAGATCAATAACATCTTCCCGGAGATGACGGTGCAGGAGAATGTGGAGGTGGTGCTGTCGGCCTATCACGGCCACAGCCGCAAGCTGTTCAACATTGCTTCCCGCAACACCGGAATTCAGCAGGAGGCGGTCGAGTTTCTGCAGCGCCTGGGCATCGACAGCCTCAGGGACCAGCGTGCCGAAGTCATCAGTTACGGCGACAAGCGATTGCTGGAAATCGCCATGGTGCTGGCGACACAACCCAAGCTGGTACTGCTGGACGAACCCACCGCCGGGATGACCCCGGATGAAACCCGGCGCACCACCCGGCTGATCAAGAAGCTTGCGGACAGTGGTGACTACACGTTCATGATTACCGAGCACGACATGGACGTGGTTTTCAACCTGGCGGACCGGATTCTGGTCATGCACCGTGGCGAAAAGCTGTTTGCCGGTACACCCGAGGAAGTGAAGAACCATCCGGAGGTTCGTGTCGCCTACCTGGGTGAGGAAGACGACGAGGCGGTCGAGGAGGCCAATCCATGATTCTTGATGTTCGCAATATCCAGACGTTCTACGGTGAGAGTCAGGCGCTCCAGGGTGTTACCCTTCAGCTCGAAGCCGGTGAGACGGTTTGCATCCTTGGCCGTAACGGTGCGGGAAAGAGCACAACCCTGAAAAGTATTATGGGGCTGACGCCGCCGCGATCCGGAGAGGTGATCTATGATGGCAAGCCGGTCCAGGGCTGGCCCGCGCACCGGATTGCCCGCGCAGGCATCGGTTATGTGCCGGAAGATCGCCGGATATTCCCCGGGCTGACGGTGCGGGACAACCTGGATGTGGCCTCCTATCAACGCAAGGGCAGTACCGCCCGCTGGACGGTGGATGGCATCCTCAAGAAGTACGAAATGCTTGGTGAGCGGGCGGACCAGGACGGTGCCACCCTGTCTGGCGGCCAGCAGCAGATGCTGGCGGTGGCGCGTTCCCTGATGATTCAGCCCAGACTGTTGCTGCTGGATGAGCCCAATGAAGGACTGGCCCCGGTTATTGTGCAGCAGATTGGTGAGCTGATTGACGACCTCAGTCAGACTACAACCATCCTGTTCACCGACCAGAGCGTGCGGTTTGCCCTCAAGCATGCCCAGCGAGCCTACATCCTGGAAAAGGGTCAGGTAGTGCATGAAGCGAGCAGTGATGAGTTGCGTGCTGATCAGGCCACCCAGGACCGGTTCCTCTCGGTGGCATAATCTGGCTTATAATCCCCGCCCGCAGGAGCAGACAGGCGTGGCAGCTATGATCGAGAATTATGAGGCATTTCGTGGTGAACTCAGCATGTCCAAGGAGGATGTGATCCGTGATGTTTACCGTCAGAACAAGGAACGGATCAGCATCAAGAAGGAGGCGACGGCGGTCAGAAATCTGACCCGGATCATCGAGTCGACCCTGCGGCTGGCCAACTCCAAGGGTTTCCATGCCATGACGCTCAGGGATCTGTGTGGGGATTCCGGAATGAGCATGGGTGGCCTCTATGCCTATATCCGCAACAAGGACGACCTGATCCATCTGATCCAGAGCCACGGCTTCATTATCACGCGCCGGACCCTGCTGCATTACACCGCAGAGGTCCCGGATGTCCGTGACCGTTTGTTTGCGGCGATCAAGGCACACCTGTACCTGAGCGAACTGATGCGGGCCTGGTTCTACTTTTCCTACATGGAAGCGACGAGACTGCCGGCTGAGGAAAAACGCGACGCGGTTGCCATTGAGCTGGAGATCGAAGAGATCTTCCTGGGGTTAATTGAAGACGGCATTGAGGCGGGGGTTTACCGCTCAAGAAATGCCCGCCTCGTTGCGTCGATGGCCAAGGCCCTGTTGCAGGACTGGTACCTGAAGCGCAGAAAATACCGTGACCAGAATGTTGCCGTTGACGACTATGCTGCGTTTGTCAGGGATGTAATTGAAAGCTATCTGCTCTGAGGGCGCTGACTCTCTCCTGTGAGGACTGTGATGACTATCAGATTGGCGAATCCGGAACTTGTGCGCGAAAGCGCCTATATCAACGGCGAATGGGTCCAGGCCCGTTCAGGTATCCGACTCCCGGTAACCAATCCGGCCAATGGTGAGCATCTGGCGAATGTGCCGGATATGGACGCCGACGACACCCGGCAGGCCATCCGGGCGGCGGAGGCCGCATGGCCGGAATGGCGTGCCCGCCCGGCCAGGGAACGAACGGGTATACTGCGCCGCTGGTTCGATCTGGTGATGCAGCATCAGGAAGACCTGGCTCGCCTGATGACGGCGGAGCAGGGCAAGCCTCTGGCGGAAGCCCGCGGTGAGGTAGGTTACGGCGCCAGCTTCATCGAGTGGTTTGCCGAGGAAGCCAAACGGGCCTACGGCGACGTGATTCCGGGCCACGGTCGGGACAAGCGGATTGTGGTGATCAAACAGCCCATCGGGGTGGTGGCGGCGATCACGCCCTGGAACTTCCCGGTAGCCATGATTACCCGAAAGGTGGCGCCGGCCCTGGCCGCTGGCTGCCCGGCGGTGGTCAAGCCCGCGGAAGACACACCCTTGTGCGCCCTCGCTCTGGGGGCTTTGGCAGAGGAGGCCGGTGTTCCACCGGGGGTCCTTAACATCATTACCTGCTCGAAAAGCCGGGCGCCGGAGGTAGGCGAGGAGCTGACTACCAACCCGGCAGTGCGCAAGGTGTCGTTCACTGGCTCCACGCCGGTAGGCAAACTGCTTATGCGCCAGGCCAGCGGCACGGTCAAGAAAGTGAGCCTGGAGCTGGGTGGCAATGCTCCGTTCATTGTGTTTGACGATGCCGATCTCGATGCCGCGGTGGCCGGACTGATGGCCTCAAAGTACCGCAATACCGGGCAGACCTGTGTCTGCGCCAACCGCATCTATGTCCAGTCCGGCGTGTACGACGAATTTGCTGAAAAGCTGAAGGAAGCCGTCAGCAAGATGGTGGTGGGCGCCGGTCTCGAAGGCGAGACCCACCAGGGTCCGCTGATCAATCAGGCGGCCCTGGACAAGGTCAAGCGGCATATCGCCGATGCCACCGGCAAGGGGGCAAAAGTGGTTCTGGGAGGGCAGGAGCACGCCCTCGGCGGCACCTTCTTCGAGCCAACCATCCTCACCGACGTCACCCAGGACATGCTGGTGGCCCGTGAGGAGACCTTTGGCCCGGTGGCGCCGCTGTTCCGGTTTGATACCGAGGAGCAGGCAATCGCCATGGCCAACGATTCGGAATTTGGTCTGGCGGCCTACTTCTACAGCAACGACATCCGGCGCATCTGGCACGTAGCCGAGGCGCTTGAGACCGGCATGATCGGGATCAACGAGGGGATCATTTCCACCGAGGCGGCCCCCTTTGGCGGCGTCAAGGAAAGCGGCCTGGGTCGGGAAGGCTCCCGCTATGGTCTGGACGAGTTCATGGAGCTCAAGTATCTCTGCCTCGGTGGCATGCGCTAAATGCCCGCTTGCAAGGAGAGCCGGGTGTCAGGCCCTTTGTCGCACCTTCGTGTCCTGGACCTTTCCAGGGTCCTGGCCGGCCCCTGGGCGGGGCAGATCCTCGGGGATCTGGGCGCGGAGGTCATCAAGATCGAGCGCCCGGGAACCGGTGACGACACCCGCTCCTGGGGGCCGCCCTATCTGCAGGGAGTTGATGGCAGCGCCGAGCTCTCCGCCTACTTCCTGACCGCCAATCGGAACAAGCAGTCCCTGGCGATCGATATCGCCCATCCCGAGGGGCAGGAACTGATCCGCAAGCTGGTGGCCGAATCGGATGTGGTGCTGGAAAACTTCAAGGTGGGCGGCCTCAAACGCCATGGCCTGGATTATGACAGCCTGAAACGCATCAACCCCAAACTCATCTACTGCTCGATTACCGGATTTGGCCAGGATGGCCCCTACGCGAAACGGCCCGGCTATGATTTCCTGATCCAGGCCATGGGCGGGCTGATGAGCATTACCGGGCAGCCGGACGGCGAGCCCGGGGCCGGGCCAATGAAGGTCGGGGTAGCCCTGACGGACATCATGACCGGGTTATACGCCACCATCGGCGTGCTTGCTGCCCTCAGCCACCGGGACCGGACCGGCGAGGGCCAGTATGTGGAGACCGCGCTGCTGGATGTGCAGGTGGCCTGCCTGGCCAATCAGGCGATGAATTACCTGACTACGGGCAAGGCACCGGCCAGGATGGGAAATGCCCATCCCAACATCGTTCCTTATCAGGATTTCCCTACCGCGGACGGCAACATGGTGCTGACCGTCGGCAACGATCAGCAGTTTGCCCGGCTGTGTGACGTGCTCGGACATCCGGACTGGGCGAGCGATGAGCGCTTTGCGACGAACCGAGCCCGGGTGGCCAACCGCAGGGAGCTGACCCCGAAACTGAGGCAGGCCACGGTGATGCGGTCTACCCGGGAGTGGGTGGAAATCCTTGAGGGGGCAGGTGTGCCCTGTGGGCCGGTGAATACCCTGGATCAGGTATTTGATGATCCCCAGGTCCTTGCGCGGGGGATGAAACAGTCTGTTTCGCATCCGGACCTGGGCGAGGTACCGATGGTCGGCAATCCAATCAAGCTGAAACTGACACCGGTGACCTACCGAGCGGCACCGCCGCTGTTAGGGGAACAGTCGGAACAGGTCCTGCAGCACATTGCGGGGCTGTCCCCCGAGGAGATCAGGGTGCTCCGGGAGCGTGGTGTTGTATCGTGAACATCCCTGTGATGGTAACCAAAGCAGGGGGTTATGCAGGGGTGGGTATAAGGCGCCAAAGGCCATGTGTTCCCGCATCAGGCTCCCGTGCGGCAGCCCGGTTTCCTGCCCCCGGGTTATTTGCTATCTTATACGCTTTGATAGGCACCAGATGCAGATCAGACATGTCAGCGGGAGAGACTGAATCACACATAAGTGTGATCAGCGCCGAAGGAGCAACTGCCCCGGAAACTCTCAGGCAAAAGGACCGCTGGCATGAAAACTTTCCGAAGAGCTGTCGACAATCGCGTCAGTCGGCACACCGAAGGAGCAAGCGGCCGGTTTCGCTGAAACGGCCCGTGAATCTCTCAGGTCCCGTGACGGAAGGGGTGCTTTCTACCATGTTGCGTAGAAAGGAAACCCTGGACGCCTCACGGAGACTGTAATGAAGCGAATCGCTGTTATTGGCGGTGGTATCACAGGTATTACCACGGCTTACACCCTTGCCAAGCGCGGGCTGGATGTCACTGTTTACGAGACGCACCGTTATGCGGCGATGGAAACCTCCTTCGCCAATGGTGGCCAGCTGTCGGCCTCTAATGCGGAGGTCTGGAATAACTGGCAGACAGTGATCAAGGGCATCAAGTGGATGTCCCGCCGGGATGCGCCGTTACTGGTTAATCCCAAACCCTCCTGGCATAAACTGAGCTGGTTCGCCGAGTTCATGGCTGCAATTCCCCAGTACGAGAAGAACACCACCGAAACCGCCCGTCTGGCCATTGCTGCCCGTGATCACCTGTTTGCCTGGGCGCAGGAAGAGGGGATCGATTTCGATCTCAAGAAGCAGGGCATTCTGCACATTTATCGCGACAAGGCCGGGTTTGATCACGCTGCCAGGGTGTCACGGCTTCTGGCCGCTGGCGGCCTGGAGCGCCGGTCCGTCACTCCGGAGGAAATGAAGGCCATTGAGCCGACTCTGGCAGGCACCTATTACGGCGGCTTTTTCACCGAGAGTGATTCCACAGGTGATATTCACAAGTTCACCAACGGGCTGGCGGATGCCATCCAGCGACTTGGCGTTAAAACCTGCTATGGCCACACGGTGACCGAGCTGAGTGCGGACGAAAACAGTGCCTGGATTACAGTGCACAATGGAGAAGAGCAATCCCGGGATACCTTCGATGGCGTGGTGATCTGTGCGGGTGTTGGTAGCCGGGGGCTGGCATCAAAGCTGGGGGACCGGGTCAATATCTACCCGGTCAAAGGCTATTCGATCACGGTTGAGCTTGACGACGAAGCCTCTCAGAAAGCCGCACCGACGGTCAGTCTGCTGGACGATGCCACCAAGATTGTCACCAGCCGGCTCGGTGATGGTCGCTTCCGTGTTGCCGGTACCGCGGAATTCAGCGGCTACAACCGCGATATCAAGGATGACCGGATCCGGCCGCTCACCCGCTGGGTCGAGCAGTGTTTCCCCGGGGTTTGTACACGCCGTGTTGTACCTTGGGCGGGTTTGCGCCCCATGCTTCCCAACATGATGCCGCGAGTCGGACCGGGCCGTCTGCCGACCGTGTTCTACAACACGGGCCATGGTCATCTGGGCTGGACGTTGTCGGCCATTACCGCCGAGATGCTGGCGGACGCTGTGGAGAAGGCGTCGTAGGGTCCGCCTTCCGCCAGGATTGCAGACCGTATCAGCCCGGGTAGCCGGTTATCTCCCTGATTTTCCGGTATAGCGGCTGAAGTTGCGGGTACATGCGCAGGTACACCTCGGAATAAAGCTTCTGGTAGAGAGCCCGGGTTTTCTCATTGGGGGAAAACACGTCCCCGACCCGGGTCATTTCGGCGACGGCGGTGTCAAAGTCCGGGTGAAGCCCGAGGCCCACAGCCGCGTCGATAGCGGCGCCGAGCCCCGAGGTTTCATAGGTGTGGGGGCGTTCAGCGGGGAGTCCGAACACATCGGCCGTCAGTTGCATGGCGGCATCGCTCTGGGAGCCGCCGCCGGCCACCCGGAGCTTTTTGATCTTCACACCGCTCCGTTTTTCGATCTTCTCCTTGCCTTCGCGCAGCGCATAGGCCAGCCCCTCGAGTATGGCCCGGTAAATGTGTGAGCGGGTGTGCACATCCCCGAAACCGATAATGGATCCTTTCGCTTCCGGCCCCGGTTGGCGCACGCCCGGTGACCAGTAGGGTTGCAACATCAGGCCCATGGAACCTGGCGGGACGGCCTTGACCAGTTCATCAAACAGCGTCTCGGGTTCGATTCCCCGTTGTTCCGCGATTTTCTGTTCGCGCAGGCCGAATTCCCGCTTGAACCAGCTCACCATCCAGAAGCCCCGGTAGATCATGACCTCAGTGGAATAGTGGCGCGGAAGCGCAGAAGGATAGGGCGGCATCAGCCGGACGGGCTCTACGTAACGCTTGCTGGTGGTATTGATGGTAGCGGTGGTGCCGTAACTCATGCAGCCGATGTCCGGTGTCAGGCCGCCCGAACCGAGAATCTCGCAGGCTTTATCCGATGCTGCCGCGATGACCGGTAACTTCCGGTTCAGGCCCAGATGCTGGCCGGCCTCCTGAGTCAGATACCCCAGGGTTTCACCGGGTGATACCAGTTCCGGCAGCATGGACGGGGTGACCGGCATGGTCTGCCATTTGAAATCCCTGGGACCAGCCCAGCGGTGTTTTTTGTAATCGAAGGGCAGGTAGCCCACCTGGCTGCCGGTTGAGTCTTTGAACTCGCCGGTAAGGCGATAGTTGAGATATCCGGAAAGCAGCAGGAAATGTCGGGTTCTGGCCCAGAGTTCGGGTTCGTTCTGGGCAATCCAACTGGCCTGGGTTTTTTCCCGGAACCGATTGATGGTGTCTTCAAGGCGGGCCAGTTTGAACAGCCAGCCCCAGGGACCTTTGACGGGGCCATCAACCCGTGCGTGGCGTTGATCCAGCCAGATGATTGCCGGCCGCAGCGGTTGGCCGTTCTCATCCAGATTGATCACGGTTCCCCGTTGAGTGGTCACGGTAACGCCAGCCACCTGGTCAGGCATTGCAGTGGTTGTCCGCCACAGTAATCTGCAGGCCTCGCCGAGCTGCTTCCAGAAGTATTCCGGATGCTGCTCGGCCCAGCCGGGTTGCCTGGAAAAGTAGGGTTCGATCTCCTGTTTGCCTTTACCAATCAGGTTGCCTTTGGTGTCAAAGAGCAGGGCGCGGATGCTCTGGGTGCCATTATCGATGGCCAGGATCAGGGGTTCAGCTGGCATTGGGCGATTCCTTCCGGGGCAGGGAATAGGCGCTCTGGTAAATACCGAGGTAGCGGGTCTCTTCTTCTGCCCAGCGCTGGTCATCCCAGCCCAGCGCTGCCTGGCAGCGGAGTTTGATCGCCGGCAACAGCGCCTTGCCACCCTCGGCCAGAATCAGGCCAAGTCGCGTTCTTCGCAGCAGCAGATCGTCCAGATGCCGAACATCTTCTGCCTTGCAGGCCCATAGCAGCTCTGCCCAGAGCAAATCCCAATGGCGGTCCGGCACCACAGGCTCCATGGGGCCCGATGCAACCAGCTGATTCAGGTCGGGTCCGTAATATCCTTGCAGTCTCTGCCAGGTCTGATGCCCGACCTGCTCCGGCCGCGCCAGTTTTGGTGCAGTCTGGAAAACCGCCTGGCTGCCCGGCCGCAGAAGGCTGCCTGCGCTTTCCCCGAGACCCATTTTCAGGGCTTCCCGGGCAATCACACGGAACGTCGTCAGCTTGCCGCCGGCAATGCTGATGAGCCCCCGGTCTTGTCGAACCGAGTGTTCGCGGTTTTCCTTTGACGGTGCTTTGCCGGTGCCATCCGTGACCACGGGCCGCACTCCGGCCCAGGTTGAGAGTATGTTGGATCGGGAGATGGGAGTGGCCGGGAACAGGCGAGAAGCGATCTGAAGCAGGTACTCGGTTTCCGCCTCTGAAATGACGGGCTCCTGATCCAGGCTGCCCTCATGGTCCAGGTCGGTGGTGCCCAGAACGGTTGTACCTTGCCAGGGAAAGGCAAACACCGGGCGACGGTCCTGCGGATGAAACAGCGATACCGAGCAGGACACGGGCAAGCACGACCAGGGCAGTACCAGATGGCTGCCGCGAAGGGGGCGGATGGTCATGGCCTTGGTGGCGTTCCCGCCGGTCTGGAGTCGATCGGCCCAGGCACCCGTTGCATTGATCACCAGATCGGCGGATACCTCTATCGGAGTGTCTTCCTCCTCTGGCTGGATAACCAGCCCGGACACTTTGCCCTGGCTGCGCTTTACCTCCTGAGCACGTGTGTAGTTCAGGCAGATGGCACCGTCCCTGCGGGCCTCTGCAATCAGCCGTTGTACCAGCCTGGAATCGTCGGTAACGGCGTCGGTGAAGCCGCTGGCCCCTGCCAGATTTTCGGTGGTTAGTCCGGGAACCCACAGCTCTGATTGGGCCGGGCTCAGAAAGTGCCGGCTTGGAGAGTGAGCGATGAAGTCGTAAGCCCGGAGCAGCAGCTGGAACAGGCGCGGCCCGGGAAACTGGCCTTTGAAGTGAGGCATGATGAATCGCAGTGGGCCGATAAGCCCCGGTGCTTCCGCCATCAATCGTTCGCGCTCACGGACGGCGTCCCGGGTCAGACCATAGTGCCCGCTGCCCAGGTACCTCAGTCCTCCGTGAACCATCTTTGAGGAACGGCTGGAAGTGCCCCAGGAAAAGTCTTTCTGTTCAACCAGCAGGGTGCGCAGACCGCTGCCCGCCGCTTCTCTGGCAACGCCGGCCCCGGTGATGCCGCCGCCAATCACAACCACATCGAACCCGGCGTTGTCGGTTGTCAGCGCTTTAAGAGTCTCAGCCCGCGTCATGATTCGTCTCACTCCACCAGGGTCTTCGGATTGAGAAGGGCGTCCGGGTCAAAGGTGTGGCACAGGGAACGGATCGCCAGCATACCCAGCTCGCCTTTCTCCACTGGCAGGTAGGGCGCATGGTCTTTGCCAACACCGTGCTGATGGCTGATGGTGCCCCGGTTGTTCACAATCAGTTCGGAGGTGCTTGTCTTGAGCCTTTGCCAGCGAGCGAGGGTTTGTTCGTAACTGTCGCCTACCCGGAAGACGTAAGTGGTGTAGATGCTGCAGCCCTGACTGTAAAAATGGGACAGGTGGGTAAACACGTGGGTGTTTTCCTGTTTATCCGCCAACCCTTCCCGAAGGTTGGTCTCGATAAGCCCCAGCAGGTTATCGACATTGTCCCAGTCGGTTGCGGTTTCCAGCGTGTCGACAGCATAGCCCATCTGCCAGAGCGCCTCCCGGAGGTAGGGCATGGTAAACCGTTTGGCGGCCCACTTATCACCAAGCCGGGTGCCGGTGTAGACCCCTTTGTGAGCCTTGCAGACGCTGCGGGCCTCCTGCAGGGTATTCCGGCATTGGCGCCGGCTTCCGGTGACTCCGAACGTCATCATGCATTTGCCGGTTCCGGCGCCGCGGAGCGAGAGGAAGCGTTCCAGGGTGCCGATCAGCCGGGGGTGACCGGCAAGGGCGAGTTGCGTTTCGGTCTCCACGGCGTTACTGAGGCGCAGCATGGACAGCTGGGTTCGATTCTGGACCAGCATTCGGCTTGCAGTGCGGGCACGCTCCCAGTCCGGAAAGAAGACAACGTGGAAGCTCTCGTGTTCAGGTAGCCGGGTTACCCGCACCTTAACCTCGGTAATGAGGCCGATCCGACCCTCGGAGCCCAATACCATCTCGCGGATATCCGGGCCGGCGCTCGAGGCCGGGATGGTGGGCAGGGTAAGGGTGCCTTGCAGGGTCTCAACCCGGCCGCCGGCAAAGAGTTGCTCAATTCGGCCATAACGCAGGGACTGCTGGCCACTGGAGCGGGAAGCCACCCAGCCCCCGATGGTGGACAGTTCAAAGGACTGCGGAAAATGGCCAAGGGTATAGCCGTGGGCCCGAAGCTGGGATTCCACAAGTGGACCGGGGGTGCCTGCTCCAAAGGTGGCAATCTGGCTGTCCGGGTCCAGATCCAGCAGGCGGTTCATTCTGCCCATATCCACGGTCAGCACGGGCTTGCCGTTGTCGACCGGATTGATATGCCCGGCTACGCTGGTGCCGCCACCGTAGGGAATCACGTTGATCTGCTGCTCCGCCGCCCAGGCAAGCAGTTTCCGGACATCTTCGTTCGATGCCGGATAGGCGACGCCATCAGGGAACACGCCAAAATCGCCGCTGCGCATGGCAAGCCAGTCAGCAAGGCTTTGGCCCCGGGCGTGCCGAACCCGCGTTTCCGGCGCGGTATCGATCAGGGCCTCCAGGTCAGGCCCGGGATGCAGTCGGGTTTCCGGCACCCTGGCACAAGCCGACTCCAGGGTTGTGTCGGCCAGCGGACGGCCGTTCCCGATCTTGCTGGCCAGAAAGTCATGGCCCTGTTCCGGCATTGCCAGATTGAAGGTCTCATCGCCCCAGCCGTTCCAGCGTCGCATCTTTCTCTTTCTCCCGGATTTAAAACGAATGTGAGCGCATTCTATAGGCTTTGCGCCAGGCGCAGGTGTCGGTTGGCGCCAGGGACGCTGTCATTTACCGCCAGCGGAACTCAAAGGCACCCACGGCGGAAACTGGCAGCCACAGCGCAGGTATGCAGGTATCGCAGTTATGCCGGTATATAGGGGCCTCAGTTATTGTTCCGCAGGCGTTCCCTGAGCTGCTCAAGGCGCCGGCGGATTTCCTCCCGGCGCTGATCATCGCTCGCGGCGGTGGCTGGCGCTATGGAGGTTGTGACCGAAGCCGCAGGCTGGACGGCGTTGACCGGTTCGGCCTCACGATCTGCGGTGAATGACATCCCTTCGCGATCCTCCGACTCTGGGAAATACAGGTTCTCAAGCTTACCGGCGCGTTCAATGATTACGCGGTTTGGGTGAACCGACCGAAGCTTCGCATTGCCGGGCAGTTGATCGCCCACCAGGTAGGCTTCGGTCTTGCTCTTGTCGTCTTCGATCAGTGCGCTGCCGGGAAAATCGCCGTCCGCGGCCAGAACGCCGCGCAGGAATAGCCGAAGGTTGGTTTCCGGCAGGTTTTCGGTATCAATCTCCGTCGATGTGCTGTCCCCGGTGGCCGCCCCGAACAGGTCCAGGGAAGAGAGGTCAACACCGGGCGGCTCCCGGGCCGGAGCGGACTCGGAAACCCGCGGCTGTGCAGTGCCATAATCACCTTGCAGGCTTTCCATCTGCCAGAAACGGTAGCCCTGCCACGCTGTCAGGGCCACCATGGCAGCCCCTGCCAGAAGCGTGAGGATCAGGGGAAGCCGTTCGTTGTTTAGGAGCATCGATCATCCTGAATGCAAGTTTGTGGGCCGCGAAAAGCCCACAGGTTATCAGACTGCAACGTTTTATTGGCAGTATAGTGTACAGAGTTATTCAGCGGCTCCATATCCTGTGGTAGCCTTTCTGAATTGATTGAATCGAAAAGGGTTTCACGAACGAGGACGACCTTGACCACAGACACTGAACTTCAGCCGCAGGATGCTCCGCTGGGCCGTCTTCCCTTTACGTTTGCCAAGCGCAACGGGGTGATCCTGACCCGTTCGGATGCGGGCGAGCCGGTCATTCTGGTTCGTCCCGGGGCGTCCCATTCCGCGCTGGCGGAAGCCAATCGGATCAGCGGCGGCCGCGCCCGCTTTGCCTCGATCGATCCAGACCGGTTCGATCAGGCCCTTAACTCTGCCTACCAGAATGATTCAGCCGAAGCGATGCAGATGGTCGAGGGCATTGGCGATGACATGGACCTGGCGTCACTGGCTGACTCCGTGCCGGAAACCGAGGATCTTCTGGAGCAGGAAGACGATGCGCCGATCATTCGCCTGATCAACGCGATCCTGACCGAAGCGGTGAAAACCAGCGCCTCGGACGTGCACATTGAAACCTACGAAAAGCGGCTTGTGGTTCGTTTCCGGGTGGACGGTGTGTTGCGGGAAGTGGTCGAGCCCAAGCGGGCGCTGGCTCCGCTGCTGGTGTCCCGGATCAAGGTCATGGCAAAGCTGGATATTGCTGAGAAACGGGTGCCCCAGGATGGCCGTATTGCCCTGCGGGTGGCCGGGCGTGAGGTGGATATCCGGGTCTCGACGATGCCCTCTTCGAGCGGTGAACGGGTGGTTCTGCGACTGCTGGACAAGCAGGCAGGGGCCATACGGCTGGAGTCTTTGGGGATGGCCGATCCGGATCTGAAAGTGCTTCGCAAACTGATCTACCGGCCCTATGGTATCCTGCTGGCAACCGGCCCGACGGGTTCCGGTAAATCCACCACGCTTTACGCGGCCCTTCAGGAAATCAACGATCGCAGCCGGAACATCCTCACCGTTGAGGATCCGATCGAATACAACCTGCCCGGTATCGGCCAGACCCAGGTCAATACCAAAGTGGACATGACGTTCGCCCGCGGCTTGCGCGCCATTCTCCGGCAGGATCCCGATGTGGTGATGATCGGTGAGATCCGGGATCTGGAGACCGCGGAAATTGCAGTTCAGGCCAGTCTGACAGGGCACCTGGTGCTTTCCACTTTGCACACGAACACGGCTGTTGGTGCCATTACGCGTCTGATGGACATGGGCATAGAGCCATTCCTCATATCTTCAAGTCTGGTGGGGATCGTCGCCCAGCGCCTTGTGCGGGTGCTGTGCAAGGAATGCCGGGAGCCCTACACGCCCACTGAGGAGCATTGCGAATTCCTGCAGCAGGATCCGGCCAATCCACCAACCATTTACCGGGCGAAGGGGTGCTCCCATTGCAACCACCTTGGGTATCGTGGCCGTATCGGTATCTATGAAGTGGTGGAAATCTCCGAGGAAATCGGTTCCCTGATCCACAAGCGCGCCGGGGAACTGGACCTTGAACGGGTTGCCCGCCAGCACGGCCCCAGCATTCATGCCGACGGGGTGCAGAAGATACTGGACGGTGTCACCACGGTGGAAGAAGTGCTTCGCGTCACTCACCGGGGCCGGTAAACCATGCCCGCATACGAATACAGGGCACTTGATGCCCGGGGCAAACAGAAGCGCGGTGTGGTTGAGGCCGATGCACCGAGGGTGGTTCGCCAGCAACTCCGGGACAAGGGGCTGACCCCTCTGGCCGTGGAACCGGCAGTTGAAAAGCAGACCCGCAGCAATCCGCTGAGTAGTCGCGGCTCTCTTGCTGCGGCGGACCTGGCATTGGTCACCCGCCAGTTGGCCACACTGATTCAGTCGGGTATTCCCATTGAGCAGGCCCTGTCGGCGGCATCGCAGCAATCAACCAAGCCCCGCATTCGCAGCATGCTGATTGCGATCCGCGCCAAGGTTATGGAGGGTTATACGCTTGCAGACAGTCTCGGCGAGTTTCCGAAAGCCTTTCCAAGACTTTACCGGTCCACCGTTGCTGCGGGCGAGCATGCCGGCCACCTGGATCTGGTGCTGAACCGGCTGGCCGATTACACCGAGAGCCGCCAGGAAGCTCGCCAGAAAATTCAGCTGGCGGCGATTTATCCCATCATTCTCAGCATTGTTGCCATCGCGATCGTGGTTTTCCTGTTGACCTATGTGGTGCCGGATATCATTGACGTGTTCCTGAGACAGGGGCAGGAACTGCCAACGCTCACCATGGCGATGCTGGCGGTGTCGGAATTTCTGGCGGATTACGGTGTCTACCTTTTTATCTTGCTGGTGGGCGCGTTGATGGTGTTCCGGTATTTCCTGACCAAGCCCGGGTTCAGAATGCGCTTTCACAAGCGTTTGCTGCATTTGCCGCTGCTTTCCGGGATGGTGCGCGGGGTAAATACAGCCCGTTATGCCAGTACATTGAGCATTCTTACGACCAGTGGCGTGCCGCTGGTGGAGGCCATGCGTATTGCCGGCGAGGTGCTCTCGAACGACTTCCTGCGCCAGGAACTCCGGGACGCCGCCCGAAAGGTCAGCGAGGGGGGCTCATTGCATCGCTCACTGGACCAGACCGGGTACTTTCCGCCCATGATGCTGCATATGATTGCCAGCGGGGAGGCCAGTGGCGAACTCGACAGCATGCTTGAACGCACGGCACGAATGCAGGAAAACACCCTGCAATCGAAAATCGCCGCCATTGTGGGTTTGTTTGAACCCATGATGCTGTTGGTGATGGGTGTGGTGGTGCTGATTATCGTTCTGGCGATTATGCTGCCGATACTGAACATGAGTAATCTCGTGGGTTAAAGCCGCGCCGGGTTGTCAGGAGACAGGCCCGAACCGAATGGAAATCCAAGTCAATGACGAGTGAAACAATGACGATCAAGAACCTGAATACACCGAAGCACAGCCAGGGCTTTACCCTGATCGAGATCATGGTGGTTATGGTCATCCTTGGCCTGCTGGTGGCCATCGTTGCCCCGAATATCATGGGGCGCAGCGAACAGGCAAAAGTGACGGTTGCGGAAACCCAATTAAGCAATATCGCCAACGCACTGGATCTTTACCGCCTGGATAACAGTCATTACCCCTCCACCCAACAGGGCCTGGAAGCACTGGTGTCGAAGCCCAGTGGCAGCCCGGAACCGAAAAACTGGAACCCCGACGGGTACCTCAAGAGCGTTCCGGAAGATCCCTGGGGTGCCCAGTACCAGTATGTGAGCCCGGGTACCGAAGGTCCCTACGATCTGTATTCCTATGGCTCCGACGGGCAACCAGGCGGTGACAGCAACGCTGCGGATATCAGTGTCTGGAACACCAAGGGCTGAACCATTGTGCAACTCAGAGCCCCGCCTACCGGTTTTACCCTGATTGAAATACTGGTTGTCCTGGTGGTTGTCGGGCTGCTGGCGTCACTCGCCGTGTTTACCATGGGCGGAAGTTCCCAGCAGCGTGAACTGGAGAACGAAGTCAGCGAACTGTACCTGTTGATGCAGACGGCTTCGGAGCAGGCCGTTCTTAATAATCTGGAGCTGGGGCTTCGGCTGGAAGAGGGCGGCTATCAGTTTGTCGCGTTCCAGGACCAGACGGGCGACTGGAACGCATCTGGAGAGCGTCTGTTTCGTGCCCGCAGCCTGCCGGAGTGGCTGGCCGTTACCCGGTTCATTGAAAGCGATGCGCCGAGGCTGGCCTCGGCGGAGGATCGTCTGCTGCCGGACGTGGTGTTTTTTTCCAGTGGCGAGACCACGCCTTTCGAGCTGGAATTTACCATCGGTAGCGGGTCGGATTACAAGCAGGTGCTGGCATCTGATGGTGTGTCGCCGATGGAATGGCGTAAACCGGGCGATGACGGGAGCAGCAGGTGAGGACTCAGAACGGCTTTACGCTGATCGAAGTGCTGATCGCGCTGCTTGTTTTCGGCCTCATTGCGACCGCCGCGGCCGAAGTTGGAAGCCAGTATATCTCCAGTTATGAACGGATCCGGGATAAAACGCTGGCCAGCTGGCTGGCGGATAACCGGATCAACCAGATCCGTCTGCAGGAAACCCTCCCGGGTATTTCCGAAACCTCCCGGGATACCGATTACGGGCCTTACCGCTGGCAGGTGACAACGGCGGTTCTGGCGACCGCAGAAGCCAGGATGCGCCGCGTCGAAGTGACCGTCGCCCGATACCGGGATGATGGCGCCGCGCCGGTGCCAATACACACCCTCTCTGCGTTTGTAGGGGAATGATGATGCGGGCGCACGCTCAGTCTGTCTCGCGATCAGAGGGCGGCTTCACTCTGCTGGAGGTGTTGATTGCCGTCACCATCACCGCGGTGATCGGGCTGGGAGTATGGCAGGTGATAAGCAGCGTGGTCAGTTCCCGTGACCGGGTCAACGAACTGGCGGAACAGTTCGATGGCCTCCAGAAGGCCATGCTTCTTTTGGAGCGAGATATTCTGCAAGTGGTAAACAGGCCCGCCCGCGATATCTATGGCGATTTCAAGCCGGCGCTGTCCAGCCGAGAAGATGAGTTTGCCCTGCTACTGACCCGGCAAGGCTGGCGGAACCCGTTGGGTATCCGGCGCAGCGGGCTCCAGCGGGTTGCGTGGGAATACACCGGCAGCGAATTGCGTCGGCGCTACTGGCCGATGGTGGATCAGGGCCAGGAGGAAGACAGCCGCGATGTGTTACTGCTTGAGCGTGTTAACCGCCTGGAGGTCCGGTTTCTCGATGCGAATCGTAGCTGGCAACCGCAATGGCCCACTGATGAAGCGGTGGCCGGGTTAACCCCTGGAAGCCGTCCGGATATAACGCTGCCCCTCGGGATCGAGATTACCCTTGAGCATGAGCGCTTCGGAACAATAGTCAGGACCTTTGTTTTGCCGGACTTTGATCCGGCGGTTGCCCAGGGTGCCATCAACCAGGCCAATCAGGCGGGCAATGAGTCTGAAGAACAAACCACGCGAGAGCAGGCTGGCGGCAGCGCCGGCGTTCCCGGGCAGGGGGGCTGACAGGTCATGCAGCGAATCTCCGGTTTTCCGGGCAAGGGCCAGCATGGCGTAGCGCTGATCATGGTGCTTCTTGCCATGGCTCTGGTGGTCATGCTTGCCTCAGGGATGACCCAGCAGCAGAGCATCCGGGTTTTCAGGGCGGGTCATTACCTGGCTCAACAACAGGGGCAGAGCATTGCCCTGGGTGCTGAGGTCTTTGCCCGGCAGATTCTGAGCAGGGATTTCGAAGAAGACAAGGAAGACAGCCTGATGGTCGACAGCCTGGATGAATTCTGGGCCGCCAACGCCGCTGTTTTGCCATTGGATGACAACGGCGTGGCCGAAGTGCAGATCGACGATCTGGGCGGGCGCCTGAACCTGAACGATCTGGTTGGCGGAAACGGCCAGGTTGACGCGTTGACACGAGACCGTTTTGTCCGGCTTTTTGCGGCGTTGGGAATTACCGCCGTGTCGGTAGACGCCCTGGTCGACTGGATTGATCCGAATGACCAGACGGTGACTGCCTACGGTGCCGAGGACGGCCAGTATCTGATGGCCGATCCGGGCTACCGTGCCGGCAATCAGCCCTTTACCAGCGTGACCGAGCTGCGGCTGATCGACGGCATGACCGAGGAAATCTATCAGGCCCTCAGGCCCCACGTCGTGGCACTTCCGGTGTCCGGGGCTGGCGTTAACGTGAATACCGCCACCGCGATGGTGATTCGCTCGCTGCATGAAGAACTGACGGACGCCCAGGCTGCGTCTATTCTAGAGAAGCGGGAAGAAGAACCCTTCGAGAACCTGCAGGACTTCCTGGCGCTGCCGGAGTTTGCCGGCCTCGGGCTCAAGTCTGCGGGCCTGGGTTTGCGGACCCGTTTTTTTGAAGTTGCTTCGAGGATTACCTACGATAACCGTGTCGTTAATATGGTCAGTACCGTGTACCGGACCCCGGAAGGGGAGGTCCGGACGGTTCACAGGGATACCGGACAGAAAAACCGAATCACCAAAGAGCCTTTTACCATTTCAGAAGGATAACCATGTCTTATCGCCTTTACGTCCGCCCGATACCGCCTTTTGCGGACGCTGACCAGAATCCCGGTGCCCAGATGTTCAGTTGGGTGCTGCACGACGCCAGTGGCGATACCCAGGCCCGTGGAACCGGAGACAGCCGCGATAGCATTGAACAGACTCTGGGCCAGAACGCCCTGGACAACGTTTTGCTGATTGGCCTGATTCCCGGCGACGAGGCACTGTATTGCCTTGCCGATATTCCGGCCAAACAAAGCCGCTTCATCCGCCAGGCGTTGCCCTACGCCGTTGAGGAGCAGATCGCCCAGGATATTGATTCCGTTCACCTGGCGCTGGGTAGCCATAGCGATCACGGCTACCGGGTAGCCGCGATTGACCGCGAACGCATGGCGCAGTGGGTGACTCTGCTCAGTGGCTGGGAGCTGGTGCGTCTGGACGCAATCTATCCGGATGCCTCTGTGCTACCACGTACCGCTGGCGGCTGGTCCGTCTGTCTGGATGGCGATACCGCGATGATGGTCAGCGAGCGGGGTGAGTGGCTGAGCATGCAGTCGGCCAATCTTGGCATGTTTGTTCACACCCTCGCCGCACCCTCCGCAGACGAAGTGGTTGCGGAAATACCCGTAACCCTCTATGGCACCGAGGAGGAATTTGAACTTCAGCAATCGGGCATTGGTAAGCTGAATGCTTCCGGCCGCCTTGTGCTCAAGAAAGAAGTCCTCGAGCTCATGCCACTTGAATTGCTGGCCTACGCCCATCATCACCATATGTGTGAGCCGGTCAATCTGTGCCAGGGCATGTTTTCGACAACGTCCGGCAAAACGAGTCCGCTGAAGCCCTGGAAACCGCTGATTGCGGTTGCCGCGGTCTGGTTTGTCATTCAGGTAGCGTTGCAGGCGGGCATGGGATTCTATTATCAGAACCAGGCCGAAGCGCTGAGAAATGACGCTATGGCGATCTACCGCGATGCCTTTCCCGCTGATCGTCGAACCCATGCCGGTAATGTCAGGCGTGTCATTGAGGGGCAGCTCCGGGTTGCCGGCGCCAGTGGTCCGGAGGTGGACTTTATCACTCTGATGAAATACACCGGCCAGCAGTATGCGCGCTTGCCGGGGACCCAGTCGGTCAATTTCAATTCGGTGAACTACAGCCGCTCCCGGGGGGAACTGATCGTGGATGTGCGGGCGGATAGCTACGATCGCCTGAGTGCCTTGCGCAATGGTCTGGCGAGTCAGGGCCTTGAGGCCCGGATTGGTTCGGTGGTGAACGAATCCAGCGGTGCCCGCGGCCGCCTGACTGTATCCGGAGGTTAAGGGTATGCTTTCCAGAATCGAGGATCAGCCGGTGGTGGGCAAACTGATTGCACAATACGACCAGTTACCGAGGCGTGACCAGCAGGCTCTGATCGTGCTCGCGATCGCAGTCTTTATCGGCATTCTGTACTTTGCTGTCTGGCGCCCATCGGCGGAGTTCCATGACCAGTCGTTGAGCGCCCGGGATAATGCTGCCGAGCTGCTGGCCTGGATGCAGGCGAATGAACAGACGATCCAGCGCCTGGGCAATTCCGGTGGGGGCACCGCATCGGCCGCCGCAGACAAGCCGGAAGACGGTCGAGCCCTGATGGCTCTGGTGACCCGTTCCGCTGGCGAAGCGGGGTTGTCACTGCAGCGGTTTGAGCCCGGCGGCGAGGGCGCTATTCGCGTCTGGCTGGAGAACGCACCGTTTGCAGAGGTTGCGGCGTGGCTTGAGAATCTGAATACGAACCATGGCGTGATGGTTGATCAGGCCGCCGTGGACAGGGCCAGTGAACCGGGGCGGGTTTCCGCTCGTTTCACACTGACCATCTGATTCTGAAAAACAGATTCCGGGCCGGTGCCCGGAATGACGCGGGAGAGGAAAGTGATGAGTAACGGCAGCGACAACAAGAATAAATCCGAGCCAGCCATTGTTCGCCTGGACGAGAGTGCGTGCAATGAAGCCAGATCCATACTTTTCCATGCTTACCGGAATGAACCGACATTCCAGTATCTGTTTGATCATCGCCGGCCGGGGTACGATCAGCGGGTCAGGGCCACCGTACGCGAACTGATTGATCTGTATTTTGAGCTCGATCAGGACGCCATCGGGGTTATGGTCGACGATACCCTCGTTGCAGTGGCTTTCATCGGTGATCCGGAGCTCCGGATGAATCTGGCGGACCAGATCAGCTGGCGTATCCGTATGGTGCTGACCACCGGTTTCGCATCGACGCGCCGTTATCTCGATTACCATGAGAAAATCCGCAACCTGTTGCCACAGCCCCAGGCCCACCAGCTGCCGTTGATGGGGGTGAATCCCAAGTATCAGAACCGGGGCTATGGCCGGCTGTTGCTGAAAACGGTTGAGAAGCTCTGCGCAGAAAATCCGCAGGGCAGCGGGCTGGTACTGGATACTGGTAACAACCGTTATCTGCCATTTTACGAATCGGAAGGTTTCCGAAGCCTGGGCAAGATCCGGCTCGGAGATTTCGAGGATCACGTTCTGTTCCGGGAAGTGCATCCGGAAAGCAAAACGGCCGTGCCAGGCCGTACCTGATTTTTAATTGTTAACGGGAGAAACTGTGTCTGACCAGCAGGATTTTGATCTGATTGTTATCGGAGCCGGCTCTGGCGGTGTTCGACTTGCCCGTATGTCGGCGCAACGAGGCGCCCGCGTTGCCGTGGTGGAATCACGGTACCTGGGAGGCACCTGTGTCAACGTGGGGTGCGTGCCCAAGAAACTGTTTGTATACGGTGCCCACGTTCACGATGAGCTGGAAGACGGGGCCGGTTATGGCTGGCAGGTCCCGCTGGATGACGTCCGTTTTGACTGGCCCAAGCTGGTCGCCAACAAGAACGCCGAAATTGAGCGCCTGAACGGCATTTACGGCCGGCTGCTTGAGAATGCCGGGGTTACAATTATCGAAGGCACCGCCACTGTGTCCGATGCCCATACGGTTGTGGTCGGCGACAAGTCATATACGTCGAAACACATTACCGTGGCCACCGGCAGCTGGCCGGTGATTCCGGACATACCGGGTAAAGAGTGCATTCTTACCTCCAACGAGATGTTCTACCTGCCGCAACTGCCAAAACAGGCGGTCGTCTGGGGAGGTGGTTACATTGCCGTTGAGTTTGCCGGCATTCTGGCCGGTCTGGGCGTTGAGACCACGCTGTTGTATCGTGGTGACCTGTTCCTGAGAGGATTTGATGGCGATGTCCGTCGGTTCACGGAACAGGAAATGCGCAAGAAGGGCGTCAACCTCCAGTTTGGCGTAACGATCGAATCGGTTGACGCTGAAAATGCCCATTACCGGGTGCAGCTCAGTAACGGAGAGGTCATGGAAACCGGCCTGGTGATGGCTGCAACAGGCCGGCGGGCTCTGGTCGACGGGTTGGGGCTGACAGATCTGGGCGTCCAGCTGAGTGCGTCCGGGCATGTGGTTGTGGATGATCATTTCCAGACCGCCGTCCCCTCAATCACGGCACTGGGTGACGTGATTGGCACTCCGCAGCTCACGCCTGTGGCCCTGGCGCAAGGCATGGTGCTGGCCAGACGACTGTTCGGTGACGGCCAGGGCGACATGGATTATTCCGCCATACCCACCGCTGTGTTCTGTCAGCCCAGCATCGGTACGGTTGGCCTGACCGAGGAGGAGGCCCGCGAAGCAGGACATCGCCTGCGGATTTATCGCTCCGAATTCCGGCCAATGAAATACACCCTCAGCGGACGGGATGAACGCAGCCTGATGAAACTGGTGGTGGACGATGAAACCGACCGGGTGTTGGGCGCCCATATGGTCGGGCCGGATGCCGGCGAGATAACCCAGGGCCTCGCCGTGGCCATCAAGGCCGGTGCCACCAAGGCGCAGTTTGATTCCACGCTGGGTATTCACCCGACATCGGCGGAAGAGTTCGTCACCATGAGAGAGCCGGTGGCCTGAATCAGCCCTGAATCACCAAAAGGCGCCCAGGGAAGGGCGCCAACCCACCTTAAAGCTGTATCCAGCGGCTCAGTACTTCGCGCAGATTTTCCTTTCGGACCGGTTTGGCCAGGTAGTCATTCATTCCGCTGTCAAGGCAGCTTTTCTCCGTGCCTGGCAGTACATCGGCGGTCAGCGCAATGATCGGCGTTCCTGACTGACCGTTACTCTTCTCCCAGTCCCTGATGTATCGGGTTGCCTCGTAACCATCCATAACCGGCATCTGGCAGTCCATCAGAATCACATCGTATCCGTTGTGATTGGTGGTTACCTTTTCCAGCGCTTCCTTGCCATTGTCGGCGGAATCGGTCTGAAAGCCCAACCGGCTGAGTATGGCCGTGGCAACCCGCTGGTTCACCGGGTTGTCTTCCACCACCAGGGCATGGCTGGTTCCGCCTATCGACTCTCGCGGCAGGATGCCGGGGGGATTTGGTCGGGCATTGGTTTCTGCCAGCTCAAAAGGCAATTCAAACCGGAACGACGAACCTTTGCCGAGGTCGGTCTCAACCTGAATGTGGCCGCCCATCAGCTCCACCAGGCATTGCACCAGAGACAGGCCCAGCCCGGTACCTCCGTGCAGCCGGGTGTTTCCGCCGTCGAGCTGTTCAAACGAATTAAAAATGTCGTGCAGGCGCTCCACCGGAATGCCAGACCCGGAATCGCTGACTGAGCAGTTCAGGATGACGCAGTTGTCTTCAAGGCAGAAGCAGCCGGCCTGAATATTGATAAAGCCGTCACTGGTAAACTTGATGGCATTGTCCACTAGCCCGGCGAGCACCTGCCGAAGGCGCGCGGCATCACCGGTAACCAGCGGGGTATCGGGCCAGTCGCCGTAGAATGTGAGATTCAGGGCCAGGCCTTGTTGCTCGGCCACATGCCGGTAGGTAGCGGTGCAGTTCAGGATGAGTTGTCTGAGGTCAAACTCCTGAGTCTCCAGCTTGAGAGTTCCGCTGTCCATACGGGAATAATCAAGGATGTCGCCGATCACGGTAAGCAGATCCTCGGTGGACTGGCGGGCCGTGATGAGGTAGTCGCGCTGGCGGTTGCTGAGTGGTTCTTCCTGAACAAGGTCAATCATGCCGAGTACACCATTAAGCGGCGTGCGTAATTCATGGCTCATCGTTGCAAGAAACTCGGATTTCGCCTGATTCGCCGTTTCCGCCTTTTCGCGAGCACTTTCAGACGCCGTCAGGGTCTGATCCCGGGCGGTCTGCAGGCCGGCCAGGTGTTTTGCCAGTTGATTCAGTTGCTCTTCAATGGCGACGATTTCCCGGGAGGTCTGGCGGGTATTCAGCGGTCGTTCCTGGTAATCGCCGGCTGTCAGCTTACCGATCCGGTCGGTCAGATCCCGGACCGGAGAGAGGATAGTGGTCAGGAAATGGTTGATGATCAGGATGGTGAACAAAAGCAATGCCAGACCGACGGCAGTGGATGTCCACAGAATGCCCATGCGACGGTCCGCCAGAACATCGGTGCCGACACCGACCTGCACAGTTCCCACCCGCAGTGCGCCCGAACCAAAGCCATAGTCCGGTTCAAACCACTCCGCGGCGCGTTCTGACCCGAGCTCCAGAGGCTGCTGGAGAATTTCTGCCTCAAAAACCTGATAGCGTTCCGGGTTTTCCTGCGGATTCACCGGTCCTTGGGCAACGAAGCCGACCTGCTCGCCCAAAACATCCGATACCCGGATCCAGTCCGTCCTGCTGCGGCGCAGGGATTGAGAGAGAACCTGCTCCAGAGCCAGGGTGTTGCCGGATACAACCGCGTACTCCAGAGCCGGAGCCAGACTGTCTGCCAGCATCTGGCTGCTGTCTGACAAGTCGCGACGGGCATCCTCCAGCCGGGCTGATGTGAAAAACACCATAAGCACGAGGAACATGACAACGGCGGGCAATGCGCCGAGCAGCAACAGCTTGCGGGACAACGGGCGCTGCTGTCGGGGCGTATTACTCATCAGACACCTCTCCGTTGACGGTCAGTTGTCGATCCACCCGGGCGGCAATGTCCTCCCGGCTGGGCAATGGGATGTTCAGGGAGCGCGCGACCTGTTTGTTGATTTCTACCCGGAACTGATCCGGGTAGGAGGGCGGAGGGAACTCTCCGGTCTCAAAGTAGGTGTCCAGAAATTGGCTGGCCAACCGAGCCATCTCGGGAAATGGTGCATAACTGGATGCCAGTGAACCCGCTTTCACATAGGCCTGGGTGGGCCCGATGACAATCTGGTTACGGCGATAGGCGGTCAGCAGGATGTGCTTGATGGTCCTTGGGTTGTAGATCGCACTGTCGGGAGCGGCCAGTAGGAAATCACCATACCCCAGCGCCCGAACAAGGGTTGGGATCAAGTCGTCGGCGTCATCCACCAGAAAAATCCTGCCGGCCATTCCGAAGGCCGGCAGTTCATCAAGCAACGGTTCATAGAGCGTCACCGAATCCGCGGTTGCCAGCAGGGCAATCCTGGTCGCCTGGGGCAGGATTGCCTTTCCTGTCAGCGCCTGACGGATCAGGGGAACATCGTAAAGAATGCCGGAAATCTGGCCCGGCGAGCGATCTGCAAATGTCGAAATAAACGATTTTTCCACAAGCATCGCAAGAATGGGCGCCGAGCGGTTGCCCTGGCGGACCCGGGAGAAGGCAGAGGGGCCAATGGTGATGACCGGCGCCTCCGCGGTCATCGGAATCTGGTCATCGGTTATCGGGCGCAGGTTGACGCCTTCGCCCATTTGCGACTGAAGTAAGCCGGTCAAATGCTGGTCCAGGGCGCCATTGCCGGAACCGGCAAGATAGACGGTTCGCCTGACGGCTTCATCCTGGGCAAAAGCCGAGTGGCCAAACGCCCAGATCAGCAATCCGAAGCAAAGCCGGAGGACCAGTCTTCGGACCAGCGCTCCGTTCCGCGTTTCAGAAAAACTGTTTGATGTGTGCCTCATACCGTCCAGGGTCAGATGCTTTCCATAATAGGTGTTCAGAAGCGAATTCCAGCCTCAACGAAAAACTGGTTGTGGTCCTCAATCCGGTTGTCCGGGCTCATCCAGGCCTGAAGATCAAGATAATGCTGGATCGTCAAAGCCAGCACATAGCTGTAGTCCGGCCTGTCAACGCGCCTGGCGAGGCGAAAATCCGCGCGCTCAAAGCGGGTCTCCCGGACTTCGTTAGTCCAGTAATAGGATACTGAAGATTGTAGTTCGAATGGCAGCTCCTGTATCCAGGCAGCGCTACCCGAGTGACGGGCAGACAGTCGGGAAAGCAGGCCGACCACATATCTCTGGTCCTTGGGCGAGAGGGCGGCAGGATCACCGGTATAATACCCTTCCTGATCCATGTAAGCATAAGTGGCTCGCAGCATGGTGCCCGGGAATGTGAGTGAGGTCTCAAGTTCGACACCTTCCTGCTTCATGGCAACGTTGTTGGCGATGAACCACTCTTCTTCGTTAATGACCCCACTGATCATGTCCCGGAAATCATCGTTGAAATACCGGATCTCCGTGGACAGCATCGCATGCTCAAAACGGAACTGACCAAAATAGCTGATTTCCCGGGAGGTGATCCACTCCTCCTCGAGATCTTCTCCATAGGTGGAGGTGCTGCTATCCACCAGATCCTCGATCAGCAGGCGGGTGCCCTCGAGCGCTTCGTAAGGGGCGCGCACATTGACCGGCCGGTAGGACCAGTCGGGGGACTGTTCAAAAGCATCCGGTGTACGCACAGCCCGGGAGAAGACAAACCTCAGGGCATGGTTGTTGTTCAGAATAAAATTGGATGCGATCCTCGGAGAAAAATAGCCCTCGTCGGTCGTAGAGGTTCGTTCCCAGTTTCCGCCCGCGTTGAGGGTCAGCCAATGGCTCGGTGAGTATTCCAGGTTGGCGAACAGCCGGCTCTGATAAGTACTGCCTTTGCCATTGAAGAAGGTTTCCGAGTCGTAGCCGTCGTTTCGGTAGCCCAGACCGGACACCAGTTTCAGGCCCGGATTGAAGATGATCGTGTCCTGAATCTCGAATTCATGACGGGATTCCTTGATATCCTCATTCAAGTCTGCGATGAGCGGAGAGGTCTGGGAAGGGAGCGGCACTCCCGGAGGAAACAGGTCCGCCAAAAAATCCGGAGCAGTTGGCGGGGCTTCTCCCGGTTCCGGTAGTTCGGGGATTCTGACAGACCAGCGTTGGCGGCGCTGCTGAACCTGGTGGCTGGCTTGGACATGATAAAAGTGATTGGGGGAGGTGGCGCCATTAAACTGGACCTGCAGGTAGTAATCATCCGCGACAATGTCTGGGTCTGTCATCGCGCCCAACTTGCCGGATCTGTCCCGGTCCTCTTCGTTGATGCCGTCGATCACGCCGGCACGGAAGTCCACGGAGTGGCGGCTGTCGATATTTATAATACTGTCAAAGTTGAAGTTGTTGACGTTGTGGCCATCATGAAAGGGGGTTACTCCATCCCTGGTGGTGTCGAAACCATTTGATTTGCGCTTTTCGTAAGAAAGCCGCCAGCTACCGGCCTGGCCGGCCTCGCCGACGGACGTAAAGGCCCTGACGAAGCCGCGGGAGCCTGCGCTTGCATATGCTTCCACGCCAGCGGTGTCCTGGGGTGAGCGCGTGATTATATTGATACTGCCCAGGAACGCGTTGATACCATCGGCGGCGGAGTTAGGACCACGGCTCACCTCGATCCGTTCTATGTTTTCCAGGGCCACCGGCATGGTAATCCAGTCAACGTCTGCCAGGCTGACCCGATAGGCCGTACGGCCATCGACCTGAACCTGCAGACGTCGTTGCTCGTACTGGGATGTTCCGTGATAGGTTGCGACCGGGTTGTTGCTGCCATATGCACCAACGACCATGCCGGGAACCAGACGGAAGGCTTCAACCAGGTTCATGATGCCCAGATCGCGAATCATGTCGCCGGTGAGAATGGTGGTCGTGCCGGGCACCCGAAGTTTTGACTGTCGTAATCGTGTTGTTGTCAGAACCTCGGGTATCTCGGTTTGCACACCATCAAGGGCGAGCAGGCCGGGCATGAGATCGGATGTGGGGGATTGGCCGAACCCTGTCGACGGTAACAACGCACCGCCAATCAAAGTGGCGCTGAGCCAGGTCACAAAGGGGCGGCCCTTTTTCATTCCTGCCGTTTTTGTCGCTTGATGCATGGTTGACGTTCTATAATCTGCCGAGAAAAAAGTTGGTATTGTTATAGTGTGATTGGTGCCTATCGTAGGGGACGTGGGGCATTTTGTCTCTCAAAAATGTAATGAATGTCAGGCCCGGGAGTTGCAGCTGTATGAATTGTTGGGAAATCCTTGGAATTGAGCCCACCGGCGATCGCCAGCGGATCCAGGACGCGTATGAGCAACAGCTAAAATTTGCCTCTGATGACGAGGCCCGGCGCCTTGAGCAGGCGTTTCGGGAGGCGGTGGGTGATGCCCCGGAGCCACCGGGGGAGGAGCCGGTAGCCGTTCGGCTGCAGGAGCAGGGCCGGGCCGGGGGTGAGGGAACTGATCGTCCACTTGATGCCAACGACGGCCAGGTTGTCCGTGAGGTGGTTATCCAGATCAAGGCGCTGCTGAACGACTCCTCCCGGAGCAGGGACGTCGGTATCTGGAAGGCGATTCTTAATGAACCGCCAGCGGATCAGAAGCCACTGCGCCGGGAGATTGGCCGGCAACTTGAGCCGCAGTTGCGCCCAATGGCTGAAAACGGCACGTTTCCCGCTCCTGTCGCCCAGTTTCTCGGGGACTGGTTTAACTGGTTCAGCGTTGAGCAGGTTCGGGATTTGCCGGATGAGTGCAATTACCCAGAACGGGAGATGGCGGAAGCGCAGGACGATGAGCCTCCCCAGATGGTCAATTTCTGGCCTGCGATCATTGGCTGGATTGTGGGCCTGGTCATTCTTGCCGCGTTCTTTGGCGGAATGGGGGGCGGTTAAAGCCGCCACCCCGGTTATTCCGCTTTTTCTGCATTGGCCTGTTCAATCTTCTCCCGGTATTTCTGCGCAAGGATTGCCCCGACGATCACCTGGATCTGGTTGTAGCACATGATCGGCAAAACGATCATCCCGAAGCCCGGGTGGCCGGAGAACAGTACCTTCGCCATGGGCAACCCTGATGCCAGGCTCTTCTTGGAACCGCAGAACACGACAGCTGCCTCGTCTTCGAGGCTGAAGCCGAATCGCCGCACCAGAAACCTGGCAAACACTATAAACAGCAAGAGCAAACCCAGGCACAACGCGATAGCGAACAGGATCGCCTGCAACGGCAGTTTCTGCCACAGGCCGCTTTCCACCGAGAAGGAAAAGGCCGAGTAGACAATCAACCAGATTACACACTTGTCGTAGCGTGCCATCAGGCTTTCATTTCGCGCCAGGTAACCGCCCAGCCAGGGCCGCATGGCGTGGCCAACCGTGAAGGGGAGTAGTAGTTGCAGGATAATGTCTTTCAGCGCTTCGGCCACTGAAAAGTCTCCGCCCCCCGAGGTGCTCACCAGCAGCAGAAGCAGGAAGGGTGTCAGCATCATGCCGAAGACATTGGAGGCGGCGGCGCTGCAGATGGCCGCAGGTACGTTGCCCCGGGCCATGGCCGTGTAGGCGATGGAGGAGGAGACCGCTGATGGCAGTACACCCAGGTACAGGAACCCCAGGCCCAGATCTTTCGGCATCCAGGTTGGCACAATGTCGCTCAGGCCGTTGATGGGCAACACCGCCAGCGGGAAGAAAATGAACGTGAGCGATGTGATCAGAATGTGCAGGCGCCAATGGGTGGCCCCGGAAACAATCTGCTCCCGGGACAGGGCGGCACCGTGGAAGAAGAAGAGCAGGGCGACCGCTACCGTGCCGGCGGTCGCCAGCATGTCTCCGGCCTGGCCCGTAGCGGGCAGAAACGTTGCCAGAACGATGGCGCCGAGCAGGAGCAGGGTGAAGGTATCAATCCTGAACCTCATATTTCAGGACTCCTGCCGCTTGAGCGCCTGAAGGCTGGGTTTCAATAATTCCCTGGCAAGGTTCTCCGCCCTGGTCTCATCCTGCCGGCGGACCGCGGCCAGCAGAAGTTCATGATCTTCCTGGGACGGCTCTGGCAGGTCGGTATTGGTTTCGGTCTGCTCGATGGTCTGGCTGACGGCGTGGGAGAAGTAATTGTACAGCTCAGCCAGTGCCGGGTTATGGGAGGCCGCCACCAGGGCGTGGTGGAAGGCTTCATCATGGCGGATGCGGCTTTGCAGATCCCCACCGGCTTTGGCCCGCGCATCGAGGGCGCTGGTCATGTTCCGCAGATCCTGGACTGTGCGCCTTGCCGCAGCCAGCTTGGCGGCTTCGGTTTCCAGCATAATGCGCACTTCCAGCTGATCCGCCAGTTGGGTACGGGTGATCCTGCGGAGTGTTTCGCCGGCGTCCCGGGTGGCGCGCACGTAGGTGCCATCTCCCTGCCGGGTTTCCAGCATCCCCACATGCACCAACACCCGAACCGCTTCGCGGACAGTGTTCCGGCCTACCCCGAGAGCGTCTGATAACTCCGATTCCACCGGCAGACGATCGCCAACATCCCAGTCGCCTTTTTCGATGGCATTTCGGAGGCTTTCTATCGCGGTTTCCACAAGCGAGCCTTTGCGGATACGTTCTAGCATGTGTCTATCATCCCTCAAACCTATGACCCAATCATCCTATGAATTAGCGAAGGCTTCAAGTATTGATGAAGGATTTGCCTCAGTCAGATGGCTGAGAGGGATAAATAAACTGATAGTCCGCAGTGTCCACCCGTCGTGTCGCGAAACGATAGGTGAAGGTAAACCCCGGCCAGTTAATGGTATTCCGGCCATTAGCATCAAGGTACCAGGAAGTACACCCGGAACTCCAGACAGTGTCTTCAAGCCCGTCCTGGACGACATGGGTAAACCGGTCCTGCCTGTCCTGGCGAACGTCCATGGCGGAGCCGGGGTATTTTCCGAGCGCATCCAGGCAACCGAGGACATAACGGAACTGGGACTCCAGCATGTACAGAATGGAGTTGTGGGCCAGGTTGGTGTTGGGGCCATACAGCATGAACAGATTGGGAAAGCCGCTGACGGTGATGCCTTTGAAGGCGGCTGCGCCGTTCTGCCAGGCCTCGTTCAGGGTCTTCCCGCTCCGGCCGGTTATCCGCATGGGGGAGAGAAACTCCGAGGCCCGGAAACCGGTCCCGCAGATGATGGCATCCACCGGGTGGTGGTGGCTGTCTCGGGTAACTACACCGGTCTCATCAATATGGTCAATGGGGTCGGTAATCAGATTCACATTTGGCCGGTTAATGGCCGGGTACCAATCGTTGGAAATCAGAATGCGCTTACAGCCGATTTTGTAATCGGGGATGATACGGTGCAGCTTTGCCGGGTCGGTGACCTGCTTTCTGGCTTCTCGTTTTGCCTGGTTGGCATGGAACTCCAGCAATCCGCTGAATTTGGTGAATGCCAGGGCCCGGCTTTCGTTTTTCCAGTAGATCAGATAGCGGTAGACCCGGTCCCAGGCCGGGACTTTCTGGAACAAGGCCTGCTCCCAGGGTTTGAAGGGGCGGTCCGGCTTGGGCAGCACCCAGGCGGCAGAGCGCTGGAACAGGTCCAGCTGTTTTACCTTTGGGGCAATCTCCGGCACAAACTGGATGGCACTCGCGCCAGTACCGATAACCGCTACCCGCTTACCCGTCAGATCATAGCCGTGATCCCAGCGGGCTGAATGAAACAGCTTGCCTTTGAAGCGCTCCAGGCCATCGAGCTTTGGCCAGGCGGGCTG
Organism: Marinobacter metalliresistant; assembly: GCF_038098645.1. Classification (NCBI taxonomy): domain Bacteria; kingdom Pseudomonadati; phylum Pseudomonadota; class Gammaproteobacteria; order Pseudomonadales; family Marinobacteraceae; genus Marinobacter; species Marinobacter metalliresistant. The sequence continues at coordinate 437,988 of NZ_CP101118.1, forward strand.
ATTCAACTGGCCTGTTGCCGTGATCAGCACGCTTGCGGTCAGTTGCTCGCCGGTGGCCAGAGTAACGGTCCATTGATTGTTGTTGTCATCAAAAGCCGCCTCCTGCACTTCCGAATTAAAACGGATGTGGTCGGCCAGCCGGTATTTGGCGACACAGTGTTCCATGTACCCGAGGATTTCCCGTTGCAGGCCAAATTTTCTGGACCAGTCGTGCTTGGGTTCAAACGAGTAGGAGTAGAAGTGGGACTGGACATCGCAGGCTGCGCCAGGGTAGGTATTGTCGCGCCAGGTGCCACCCACCCGGTCGGCTTTTTCCAGCAGTGTCAGGTTGGTGTAGCCCGCCAGCTTCAGTTTTATGGCTATTCCGAGGCCGCCGAAACCGGCGCCAATGATCAGAATGGATGGGCGTTCACGTTCGCTGGGCGGGGTCATGGAAGGCTGTCCGTCATTATTGTTGTGCTCGTTCGGGATCAGTATACGGTTCTACAGCACCCCGATGGATGACTTTTTTGGCCAGACTGGCTAGTCAGAATGATCAACCGTGGGCTGGGCGAGAAAATTATCAGAGGTCTGCGAAAGCAGCGCCCGCAGCGCTGGAGTCTCGAACTGGCGCCGGATGCTGATGGCGTAGAATTCCTCGAAGACGCCGGGCAGGGCGCCGTAATCCGACAGGGCCCCGCTTTTAAGTTCGTCCCGCACCACCACCGGCGGCATGATGGCAAAGTGCCCGGTGTCCCGTGTCAGCAGTCGCATCATGGCCATGTCGTCCACTTCCGCGGCAATGTGCGGGCGGAGCCTGTGGTATTCGCAGAGCTGATCAAAAGCCTGGCGTATGTTGTTGTCCGGTCCCGGAACAATCAGGCTCCGGTTCCTGAGCATCTCAGGGAACTCTCTTTGCACCTCCAGGCCCGTCGGGCCAATGATGCTTACCGGCTGTTTGGCGATCAGACGGGAGCGCCAGGGGTTCTGCTCATCCCCCTGTACTGTCTGATTGGAAAGAATCAGGTCCAGTCGATGGGCCGACAGACGCCGCAGCAATTCATCGATGTGGCTGCTTTGCAGGCTAAGCTCCAGATCCTCCCGGTTCAGTAAGGGTTGCAGAAAACCCTCCTGAAAGTTCCGTGACAGGGTCGCGACGGCGCCAATGCGGAGGATTTCCCGGTTCGGTTGCGCGCCTGAGGCAAACAGGGCCGACAGTTCCTCACCTTGCCGGAAGATTTCTTCGGCATAGGAGAAAGCCATGCGTCCCGCCTCGGACAGCTTGAGCCGGCGCCCCTCCCGAATGAACAGGTCATGGCCGAGGCTTTCCTCCAGTTTCCGGATCTGCCCTGAAAGAGCGGACTGGGAAATATGCAGGGAGTCTGCCGCCCGGGTGAGATGGCCGGTGCGGGCAACCTTCCAGAAATAATACAGGTGGTGGTAATTGAGCTTCATTGCCGACCGTTCTCAAAAACAGAATGAATTAATCAGTATAAACCATTTTTTATATCGGTCTGGCAAGGGCAAAGTACTCCCGAAAGGTTCCGCCAAACAGAAGGTTTGTCCCTATGAATCCAATCGCTGAATTTTCTTCGTTACTGGTACTGGCCATCTGGCTGATGCTGCCGGTGGCCCTTTTTGCGCTGGCCGGATTGAGCGGCTGGCTGAAAAGCCCCCTGAAGCGGAATCACTGCTGGCGCATTGCCGGCTGGCTGATGGTGCTCTCAATGGCCGCGTCTTTACTGGTTGCCACTTTGCTTATCATCCAGTCCGTGGTCGTTGGCGACAGCAACACACTGGCTACCCTCGGCAGTCGCTTTGGCTTGTACCCGGATGGTATCGCCGTCTGGATGGCTCTGATGGTGGCGTTCGTTGGGTGGGTGATTCTGCGGTTTGCGCACAATTATCTCAGCCAGGATCCCGGCCGTGATCGCTTCCTTCCCTGGTTCCTGGTTACGATCGCTTCGGTTCTGGTTCTGGTTTTCACCAATAACCTGCTGATTCTGGCAGGCGCCTGGATTGGTGTCAGCCTGGCCCTGCACCACCTTCTTACGCTTTACCAGGACCGGCCACAGGCGCGAATGGCAGCGGTTCAGAAGTTTATCGTCAGCCGCGCCGGAGACGTGCTGGTGATTTCGGGTGTGGTGTTGCTGTATCTCCACTACGGCACCTTTTACCTGCCAGAGATGGTGACGAGCGAGACCGCCCGTGCAGGTGGTTCGCCGGAGCTGACCATGGCCTCGGTGGCCCTGGCTCTGGCGGCCATTCTCAAGTGTGCCCAGATCCCCTTCCATGGCTGGCTTATCCGGGTGATGGAGGCGCCGACGCCGGTTTCTGCACTGTTGCATGCCGGCGTGATCAACCTCGGCGGATTTCTGTGGCTGCGTTTGTTCCCGGTCTTCGACGGATTCACCGCCGGACACCTGTTACTGCTGGTGATTGGCGGCCTCACAGCGGTCGTTGCGGCGCTCACCATGATGACCCAACACTCCGTGAAGCATGCTCTGGCCTGGTCCACCTGTGCGCAGATGGGGTTCATGCTGTTTGAAATCGGCATGGGAGCCTACACGCTGGCGCTGCTGCATCTGTTGGCTCACTCGCTTTATAAGGCCCACTCCTTCCTGGCCTCCGGGCGCACGGTGGTGGTGTCGGCGGCGGGTGGCTTTGCCGAGCCTCCAGTGGCCAGCCGGATGCTCTGGGCGGGCTCAACCGGGCTGGTCGCAACTCTGATTCTGTTCCAGGCTCCGTGGATTGTTGAGCACAACCCGGTTTTCGGGGCGCTGCTGGTGCTTGCAGTCGCCGCCGCGGCCATGGGCATACCGGCCGGCGCAACCGCTTCAGTAAAATTCAAACTGGCAGGCATGTCGGTGTTGCTGGTTCCGGTCTATTCACTGCTGCATACGCTGGTGGGGCCGGCGGTGCCCGTGCATGAGGGTTTTGCCGTTCCTCCGGTCGGTTACGCACTGGGGGCGGCAATGGTCGCGTTGCTGGCCCTATGTTCGCTGCTGATTGTTCTGGGCGCCCGTTTCCGGGCAACCCGGGTGCTCGGCGCCCACTTCCGGCAGGGGCTCTATCTCGACCTGCCGTTTGACCGGCTGACCCGTCAGCTGGCGGCCGAAGCGCTGAGGGTGCCGTCAATGTTTCGTAGAGTTCCCCATCATCCGTTCAGACTGGAGGAAAGATCATGACCAATTTATCGGTGTCGGTGCCGGAGTTGCAGGTAATGGATGATGGTTGGCGCGACTCTTTCCGCAAGGCCTGTAACCTGATTGCGCCGGTGTGGCCGCTGGATCAGTGGATTGCGGTCAACCCGTTCTGGGGCCTGAGGCATAGTACGGCGGCGAGAGCAGACCAGCTTCTGCAGGAGCGTGGCGGGATCAACATGCTGATGCCCCCGGAGTATTACCGGGAGGCTTGGGACGGCGGCCGGATCCGGGAAGAGGATCTCAGGGCGAGTATCGAGGAGTTTGGCGGCGAGCAGTGTCTTGCGGATTATCTGGACTGGCCTGGCCGTCCATCAAACACCTCTGCTCCCGGACAGGGCTCGATTCTTGGTACGTTTTCAGGAGGTCCGGCAAACTCCGCAGGCAATGGTGAAGAGAACCTGGCTGAGGTGGTTTGTGATCAGGTTTCGAAAACCTGTGGCGCTTTTTTTGACCAGCGCCAGGGCCGTTGGTCTGCGACCAGGGGCGAATATGACACGGGTTTGTTCGGGTTCTGGCTCGAGTCGGTTCGCGAGGATCGTTCCCTGGATTTCAGAACCGGTCTGGCGGGTGCCCGGGCGTTTTTCAACGCCGTGCCGGATACCATGGATGAGGCGATTGAAGAATCGATCAAGGCCATCAGGGTTTCTGGTCAGGAGCTTGAGGCCCTGTTCCACAGTCTGTTGCTTCGGGTAAACGGCTGGGCCTCCTGGTGCCGTGGAGAGGACTGGCGCGCTGGCCTTGAGGGCGCATCGTCTGATCGCTGCGCAGAACTGCTGGCCATCATGCTGGTCTGGGAGTCCCTCGGCGCTGGCTTTGCCTCGCCCGCCCAAAAAGCCCAATGGCAGAAACAGAGAGCGCGGGCACGCCGTGCCGGCGACCGGAACGATCGAAACAGGCTCTGGGTGTGGCAGCGTGCGTTTGAGCTCGGTTATCAGCGCACGCTTTGGCAGGCGCTTGGATTCGGGCATCAGACCGAGCCGGTTTCGGTTCCAGACAACGAGACGCTGGAAGTCCAGGCTGTCTTCTGTATTGATGTCCGGTCTGAAGTGATGCGCCGACACCTGGAAGAGGTCTGTCCCGGCGTTCAGACGCTGGGTTTCGCGGGCTTTTTCGGAATGCCCATTGCGCACCAGCAGCACGGGCCTTTCGCGCCGGTCCGGCGCCTGCCGGGGCTATTGTCAGCGCCATACCGTTTAATCGATACCAAGGGCAGCTTGCGGGAAGACTTCGCTGAAAACAGGGCATTGGATCAGAAGGAAATTGCCCGGGAATCGGTGAGAAAGGCGAAATACAGCAGTCTCTCCACATTCACTATGGTGGAAACAACCGGGCTTGCGTGGGCCTGGAAATTGCTGAAGGACAGCTTGAAGCGTGGCCAGCACAGCAATACTGAACATTGTATTGAAGGGCGACTGGTTCATAACCATGGCGGTGATCCCCTTTCCGATGCGGAAAAGGTAACGCTGGCAGAAAACATGCTCCGGGGCATGTCGTTAACCGGCAGCTTTGCGCCCTTGCTGGTGTTTGTTGGCCATGGCAGTCATACCGATAACAATCCGAATCAGGCCGGACTGGATTGCGGCGCCTGCGGCGGCCAGAGTGGCGGCGTCAACGCGCGCCTTGCCGCCCGCCTGATCAACGAGCCCGAAATCCGGGCAGGGCTGGCCGCCCGGGGTATAAGAATCCCCGACTATACCTGGGCCGTGGCTGCCGAGCATTGCACGGCCACTGACAAGGTGACCATTGCCGATCGCCACCTGATTCCGGATTCCCACGTTCATAAGCTGGCGGATTTACAGGCGGGTTTTGAGGAGGCTGGCGTTCGGGTTCGCAAGGAGCGGGCAACGCCACTGAAACTGAATGGGTTGGGGGATGACCAGCTGAAAGAAGCCATGGAGACAAGGACCAGAGACTGGTCAGAGGTGCGTCCGGAGTGGGGGTTGGCCAACAATGCAGCCATCATCTTTGCCAAGCGGACAAGAACCCGCGGCAGGAATCTTTCCGGCCGGGTATTTCTGCACGATTATGATCCCGCCCTGGATGCCGATGGCAGCCTGCTGGAAGGGCTGCTTGCCGCTCCGATGATCGTAGCCAACTGGATTAACCTCCAGTACTTTGCTTCGGTAACGGTTCCGGAAGTCTACGGCTCAGGGAACAAGCTGCTTCATTCGGTCGTTGGTGGCAATGTGGGGGTGGTTGAAGGCAATGGGTCGCATCTTAGGATCGGCCTGCCTCTGCAATCGGTGCACGACGGAACCTACTGGCGCCACGAACCGGTTCGGCTGACGGTGCTGATTGACGCTCCGGCACAGCGGATAGAGTCGGTGATTCGTTGCCAGCCAGACGTGGCGGCCCTGGTGCAGAATCAGTGGGTCTGCCTGTGCCGGATGTCTGAGAATGGGGCAGAGCGTTACAATAAGGGGCAGTGGAAAAGCATAGCGTGAGGCAGGGCGGCCTTTACCTGCCTGCCGCCCTTGGCTCTTATTCCTGCTCCGCGTTAAGAAGATCCGGTTTTTTGAGCGATTTCTGAAACAGATCCTTTTCTTCAGCGATGGCCATGGCGCAGCGTTCAGCCAGGTCATCGCCAAGCCCTTCAACCTTGCGGCTGAGAAATACCTGAATTTCTTCGGCCAGCTCCAGAACCTTGTCCCGGGCATCGGCTTCGGCTTTTGAGGTGAACAGCATCGTGTCAGGATTTTTCAGTGCCATATCCAGGCCGTCCCTATCGGAAAAGTAGACTGCTTGTACTGCCATGGTCATTCCTCGCAGTGAGCGTTAGTAGTACTGTATAAAAACACAGTCTATCCGACAGGGGGTCGCCAACACAATGGCAATCGAGCTTCAGCAATTGCCGAAGCCCGGAAAGACAGGGTACGGGAAGGGAAAATCAGTATCTCAGTAGTGCGGAACCCCAGGTGAATCCGCCACCGAAGGCCTCCAGCAGGATCACCTCATTGCGCTTGATTCGCCCGTCGCGCACGGCAACATCCAGGGCAAGGGGTATCGAAGCTGCTGAGGTGTTGCCATGCTGGCCGACGGTAACCACAACCTGGTCCATGGACATATTCAGTTTTCTGGCAGTAGCCGAGATGATTCGAAGATTGGCCTGGTGGGGCACCAGCCAGTCAATATCCGATTTCTGCATTTGATTGGCTTCGAGGGTTTCGTCGACAATCTTGCCGAGGGTGTTCACCGCCACCTTGAACACTTCGTTGCCCTTCATCTCCACAAACGCGCGCCCGGCTTTCACCTGATCATAACCATCCGCAATACCGCAGGGCACATGAAGTAACTCTTCATATTGGCCATCGGCGTGGATGTGCGTGGAGAGAATGCCGGTTTCGTCATCGGCTTCCAGGATCACCGCACCGGCACCGTCCCCGAAGAGTACACAGGTGCCGCGGTCTTCCCAGTTGATGATGCGGGAAAACACCTCAGCCCCGATGACGAGCGCCTTCTTGCTGCTGCCGGTTTTGATGAATTTTTCCGCAGTTGCCAATGCGTAGACAAAACCGCTGCAGACTGCCTGAATATCGAAAGCCGGGCAGCCGTGGATTCCCAGCCGGGCCTGAAGAATGCAGGCGGAGCTCGGGAAGATCTTGTCCGGGGTGGAGGTGGCGAACACAATCAGATCAATGTCTTCAGCGTTAATGCCAGCGGCGTCAATGGCGTTCCTCGCAGCTTGCTCGGCCAGGTCGACCGTGGTCTGTCCCTCAATGGCAATATGCCGTTGCTCGATTCCTGTGCGCTCGCGAATCCACTGGTCTGTGGTGTCGACCATTTTCTCAAGGTCTTTATTGGTAACGATATTGTCTGGCAGGTAAGAGCCGGTGCCGGTAATTCGTGCAAAGGTCATTCGCGAGTGTCCCGAGGCGTAACTGGTTTAACGTTCTTCCATGCTATACCCATGTAACGTCGTGCGTAATTAGCGATTTGTCAAAGAAGCCCGGAAACTGGCAGGCTCGTCTATGCTGAAGGTGATCACCTTTGATCGACACGATGCATAACTCTGCACAGAAGAGGAGAGCAAGACGATGGGCATTTCCAGCCATGAGCTTCACAAAGAATTTCCCCAGTACAGCGACCTTATTGATGAGCTCAAGAGCAACGACCCGAGGTTCGATGAAAAATTCCGGGAATACGCGGAGCTGGATCAGGAGATAGAAGGGTTGGAAAAGAGGGATGCGCCTATTAGTGACGACAAATTGCATCGCATGAAACAGAAGCGCGCCCGGCTTAAGGATAATCTTTACCAGGCGCTGGTTTCAAACGACAAGGCATCATGAAAACGTAATGAATGTGTAGCCTGAATTTAACGGAAAAACGCTGAGAGCCCCTGTGTGTAGGGGTTTCCAAGTATTTAGAAAACTCCTCGTCAACCCTAAAATAGGATCCTAATTAAACAAGGTCCCGGTTTTGAATGACCGACATTTTGTCGTTGACTCAGGAGTTTTAAAATGAAAAGCGCAGCTTCTCTTTACAAAGGCTGGCGGATGAAGCGCAACTTCGTCCGCCTGGTTATGACAATGGATCGCCGGTTGCTGAACGACGTCGGGTTTTCACCCGAACTGGTTGAACAGAAACTGAGCACGCCTTTCTGGAAATTCTGATCCGGAAGAACTGACCGGCAATTGCACCGGTAACCTCCTGAGCTGGTGAGAAAATCACCAGTTCAGCGTTTTCGGAATGTGGCAAAAATAAAATATGCCATTGTTCTTAAAGCGTTTTTATCTCGAAAAAATATAAGAAAGTTGATTTGAATCTGTATTTTCCCTGAACAGACCAGTCTATAGTTTGGCTACCTCCAGAACCCCAACGGTTCACCCAGAAAGGAGAGCTCGACGATGATCCAGGAATTCCTGCAAAGCACCTTGCCTTTAGACTCTTCCGTTACCCTCAAACGTTCAGAGATTGATCCTGATAGTGAAATTGCAGCTGTCCGCAGCGAGGCCTTTGAAATCGTTTCTGATGCCGGCGAAACCGTAGGCTTCGTGAAAGCCTGGGAAGAAGACCCAAGCTTCCGAGGCTACGTTCATTTTGATTCGGATGGCAACGTGGTCGACTGGAAGGTTTTCAGCCGCCAGGCTCAGGGCTGACGTTCACACCAGCCAGCCAAAGAAGAAATCAAACAACGCACTGAAGAATCCGCCACCGGTACTTCGCCGGGGTTTGTTCTCAGGCTGATTCGTTGCAGCAGGGTTGCCAGTGCCGGCGGTTTGTTCTGTGACTGTAACTTCGGTTTCAGGCTCAAGGGGGTCGGTACTTGTTGGCTCTGCTGGCAGCTGTGTTAATGGGCCGTCTGCCTCAACGGCCACCACTGCAACAGCGGTAACAGGTTTTTGATTTGCCGGTGGTACGGAGTCAACGATTTCGGTCTCGGATTCCGGGGCTGGCGCAGTTTCACTGGACGACTCGGATACGACCCCCAAAACGGCCGGGGAGGACGAGGATGGAGCTTCAGAAGGAGTTGAGGTTTCGTTTTTAACTAATTGACTATAAATGGTTTTGTTATCAGAATCATCAATAGGTTCTGGTGGCTTGCTTGCAGATGCCTCAGCGCTTGCAGGAGGTTCTTCAGTTCCCGTTTCCCGGGGGGCCTCGATCAACGGTGCAGATGGCTCGGGCTTTGGCTCCGTTCGCGGCACCATTTTCGCCACAGCTTGAGGCCGTAACCGCAGGTTCAGTTCCGGTAAGCCCAGTGCAGCCACAGCGTCTTCACGGCTGGCGACAGCATTGCTGCTGACTGTTGCCTTGGCGGTGGTATTTACACCCAGCGCCTTCAGGGTTTGCGAATCCAGGTCACCGCTGGTGGGAAGGCCGGTTTTGTCCTGATAGTTCCGGACAGCGGCCCGCAACTTGTTGTCATACCAGCCGTCCGCACGCCCGATGTCATAGCCGGCGCCGTAAAGGGCATTTTCCGCTGAAAAAATAACATTTACCGGGCTTGCCCCGTGGGCAGCACTGAAGCCCATGGCCGCCGTGAACAGGACGGCGGCCTGAGTGCGAAAGCCAGGAACCTGGCAATGGCGTGAGCGTTTCATGGCGAAATCCCTCCGGGCTGTTCCGTATACGTTTACATTTCGTAACGTGAGCCCTGAAAGTATCAGCAATAACCGGGACCGCCTATGACGCAGTTAACAACCGGAATAATTAGCTGACGTGAAACCGGCGAACGAGGCTGTCCATTTCTTCGGCCATACCTGCAAGCGCCTTGCTGGAATCGTTTACGTGAGAAATGTCTCCAGTCAGTTCGTCGATGGCACCACTGCTGGCCTCGACATTCTGAGTCATTTCCGCGGCGGTCGCCCGTTGTTGTTCGGTGGCACTCGCAATCTGTGTGGTCATGTCCACAATCCGGTTCACTGCGGCCAGAATGTCCGACAGCGCCGTGCCGGACCTGCCAGCCTCTTCGCTGGCCTCTCCGGCCATCTGTCTGGCCTTGCTCATATCAACCACGGCCCCCGCGGCGCCGCTCTGAAGATTGGAAACAATCCGCTCAATATCGACCGTTGAATCCTGAACCCGCCTGGCGAGCCCGCGGACTTCATCAGCAACCACAGCGAAGCCCCGGCCGGCTTCACCCGCCCGGGCTGCTTCAATGGCCGCGTTCAGGGCCAGGAGGTTGGTTTGCCCGGCGATGCTCTGTATCACTTCGAGGACACCACCGATTTCACCAGACTCCTGTTCCAGACGTTGAATGCGTTTGGAACCCTCCTGGACCTGTTCCGCAAGCCGGGTTACCGACTGGATTGCATTGGTCACGGTTGCCTGTCCGGAATCGGCCAGCCGCGCGGCCTGCCGGGCGGATTCGTCCGTGTCGTTGGTATTTGAAGCGATCTCATCGGATGTGGAAACCATTTCCTGCATCGCCGCCGATACCTGGGTAATCTGGTCTCTCTGCTGCCCGGAGCTTTTTGTCGTCCTCTCTGTAATGCCGGACAGGGACTCGGATTCGCTGGTCAACCCCCGGGATGCCGTGGCAATCCTTGAGATGATGTCCTCGAGGGTTTCGAGAAACGAATTGACGGCTGATATGAAGTCCCCGATTTCATCCGGGCGCCCTTTGGTGAGTCGGGTTGAGACATTGCCGCGATTGTTGCCAATGTCTTCCAGGTATCCGAGGATTTCCGCGCGAGCGCGTTTCACGCTAATGGCCATCATCCGGCTAAAGAGGAAGGCAACCACCAGTCCCAACAATACAGAGGTTGCGAAGGCGGCCATAGTCAGGCGCAGAGCAGTGTCGGTTTCTGATTCCGCCTCATCGGCCACGGCTTCCAGCGCAACAAAAACCTTTTGTTCGAGCTCCCTCGCCAGTTGCGTAATTTGCGGGCCCAGAACATCGAGTTGTTCTGTTTTGGTTCGGTTCATGGCGCTTTGATGAAGCAAAAGATTGTTCACTGAGGCTTGATATTTCTCCAGCGCCTCAATGGCCGTATCGAGGTATTGGCGTATGAAATCGGGCACGGCATCCATATCGAGAAAGGAAAGGGCATCCGATACATCCTCCATGGCATAACCCAGTGCTTTCTCGGAGGTTTCAGTGCCATCCGAAAAATATCGCTGGGTTGCCATTCGCATCAGGAGCGTATCGTGGATCAACTGCTCAAGCGTGACCCGGAGTGGGCTGTCCGGTTCCCGGTTGGTGATGCCGTCAATAGCCCTGCGCAATGCTTTGGAAGCGGCAGGGCCATACTGGTCCAGTTCTTCGGCAACAATTCGCTGAACTTGCTGTTTGGCGGGGACCAACTCCTCTTCGAAGATACCAACGTACCGGGAGGTGGCCTGCTCGATTTCCCTGACCAGCCGGATACGTTCCGGGGCCCGGATGTTTGCCTGAGCATCTGCCAGATCGTTGAAAAATCCAGACTCGAGCTGCTCAAGACGGGACAGGACTTCCTCGTTACCCGTGGCGTAATAGTCGAAAACCCAAAGTCTCAACCGGTAAAGGTTGATGAGAACATCCGTTGCAATCGCCGTCTCGGGGGCAAGGTCCCTGGCGACAGTGCCCATTCGATCATCCAGGCTCCGGAATTCGCGAACACTGTAAAAAGTGACGAGCGCGAACAGCAGCAAGATAAACACCGGTGCAATCAGCAGTTTGCCGCGCACGCCGAGGCGACGCTCAATAGATTCAACAATGGTGGCAGTCACTGTACAACCTCTTCCAAAGTGCTAGATATCTCAGTTAACGACCGAACGGGAATTGTCTGGAGTGAATCGTGACGATTTAGTCAACAAAGTTCGCCTGGCTGGCGATCAGTGGCGACAAATCCAGGTTCCAGTGTTTCAGTCCACTTTCGCTGTACACGTAGTGGCCACTCAGGGATTTCAGCTGGGGTATGCGATTGGGTTTAACCCCGTTCAGTATCAGGGAGGCGAGGCGAGCTGCGGTCAGGCCTTCCTGATGGGCTGAAATGGTGAATCCCCCGATGCTTTGTTCCTTGCCGATGAAAATATCCCAGAATGAAAAGATCGGAATTCGGGTGCGGGTAAATGCCTCAGTCATGAGCTCTTTTGGGGTGATGTAGTTATCGGCTTCATCGCGAATGGTGTGGTGCGTTCCGACCACAATAGCGTCGTAGGTTTCGTGTGCATTGAAAACGCTTTGCAACCAGGTGTCCTTGTCATTGGTAAGCACAATGTCCAGTTGCGAGCCGTAAAGGGTGGCTTGTCTTTTGTCACCGAAGTATTCGTTTACGGCATTGCGCATGGTTGGTGAATCATCCATCAACACAAGGAAACGATCCTTCTGGCTGAGTACTTTTCTCAGATGGCGGATGCTTTCCGCGAAGAAGGGCCGCTCCAGTATGCCGGTGACCAGAGGGTGCTCAAGAGCAGGGTGCTGCACGGGCCCTCCGTTCACACCTAGGAAGACAACGGGAATATTCTTTTCAACCAGATGCGCGGCCATTAACGAAAAGGCGTTGTCATCACCAAGAATAGCGACGTCCGGATTGATTTTCGCGATGGCTTGCTGCGTGATTTCAACTTTTTGGGGCCATTCGGCCTTGGGCAGACGCTTCGTGTCCAGCTCGAGAATATGAATTTTATGGTTGTCGCCAAGTACTGACTGAACAGCGGCGATGTAATCCGCGTCCCATTTGTACTGGATGTGATAGCTTTGGATGATAACGACGGTTTTACTGAAACACAGGGGGCTTACCAGCAGAAGAGCCAAGAGGAGAAAACGCATAGTTGTTCCTTATTATTATCCGAGCGAAGTTGAAAAACAGCATTTTTAACGAGTTGTTCTTCAGGCAGTTTTTATAGTTATTGCTGGCACTTATACAGAAATATACAGAAACCGTGCCAATCGCGTAATACTTTGGTTTATAAAGCTTTGTTATCTTTATTGGATCGTTTTTCCAGGTATTTCGCATCAAATGTCCGGACATCGGGACAGCTCAAGCGCGAAACCCTTAGAGACTGTCGGATTTTTCGGACAGTTCTGTCCGGTTTCGCAGACACGGGGCGTTTTGATACTGGCTGAGCAAGCCTCTTTCTATCCATAAACCACCCATGGTACTTTCGAGCCAGAAGACTTTGTTGACTACTGTCAGAAAAATTCAGACCGGTGAGCAGACTTTATGAACGTAATCGTCATAGGCGCAGGGATTATGGGTACCACGTTCGCCATCCTGGCGAAAGAGCTGGCACCCGAGCTGGATATCACCATTCTGGAAAGACTGGATGGCGCCGGGGCGGGGAACTCATGGGTATTCAACAACGCCGGTACGGGGCATGAAGCAAACTGCGAGCTTAACTATACTCCGGTGGATGCAGAGGTCATTTCGGTTGAAAAAGCCTTGAAGATCCACGCCCAGTTCAATGTTGCCAAGCAGTTCTGGGCTTATCTGATCGAGAAGGGTGCCATCAAGGACCCTACGTCTTTTATCAACCAGACCAAACACTGCACCATTGTTTCCGAATCTGCGATTGAAGAACTGCGGTTGCGGTTCAAGGAAATGTCCGCTCATCATTTTTTTGAGCACATGCGTTACTCAGAGGATTTCGATGAAATAAAGAGCTGGATTCCTTACGCCATGGAGGGACGGCCCCGCCATGAAAAAATGGCGGCTACCGTTATTGAAACGGGGACGGATGTTAATTTTGGCGCCCTGACGGAGCAAATGGCCGAGTATGCCGTCAAAGATCTGGGCGTGAGAATCCAATACGGCACCCATGTAAAGCGTGTACATCGTAGTCCGTCCGGAACCTGGCTTGTCGAAACGAAAAGCAGGGGAGTTGCAAGCCGGTACAAGTCGGATGTGCTGTTTGTGGGCGCCGGCGGCGGTGCCTTTCCGATCCTGAAAAAGAGCCACTTGCCTTTTGCAAAACGGTTTACCGGCTTCCCGGTGGGTGGCCGCTTCCTGCAGGCCCCGATCAGCGCCGAGCAGGCCGATCATTACCGGGCTAAAACCTATGGTAAGGCGAAGGTTGGCGCACCGCCCATGTCCGTGCCGCATCTGGATTTGCGGGTGGCGGAGGGTCAGTACTACTTGTTGTTTGGTCCTTTCGCGTCATTCAAACCGGTTCTTGAGAAAGGTCGTGGACTTCTGGATTACCTTGGTTCGATGCGTCTGCATGACATCCCCGGCTTGCTGAATGTCGTCCTGGAGCATTTCCCACTGGTTAAATATCTGGTTTCAGAGACGTTCAAGGGCGAAAAAAGCATGTTTAAAGAACTGGACAACTTTGCCCCGGGATTGAGTAAAAAGTTTAACTGGAAACCGGTTGAAGCAGGCCAGCGAGTGCAAATCATCAAGGATGGGGATCTGCAAATGGGCACGGAAATCCTCGTGTCCAGAGACAAAACCTACGGGACGTTACTGGGGGCATCGCCCGGGGCGTCGGTTTCGCCCGAGGTTATGTTGCGCTGTCTGGAACAATTGTTGCCGTCCATCTTTGCCAAAGAGCAAGCCAGGATAAAGAAGAAAGAGATTTTTCCCGAGGATGATCTTGACGCATTGATCAATAATCCCGATCGTTACCGGGAGATTCGGGATGCGGTCAACAGGCAGTTGGGAATAACCCAGTCCAGGGCACAATGAGATCGGCCCACGCTGCCAATACTGCGGACTTACCGGGCGCCTGCCACATTAAGCTCCGCTTCAAAACCGTCCTGGCGTCCTGTTGCCGGCGAACGCAAATGCAATGTCAGGCCCGCACCCGTGGCAATAGCATCCGCAATGGCCAGGCCCAGGCCGGAACCGGCCGCATCCGTTTTTGAGCGTGCAAACCGGTTCCGTAACAGGGCGAGCTGTTCCGGTGGCACGATGTTACCGCCATTACATACTCTCAGCGTGCCATCGTTTACCATGCTGACCTCCACAGGCTGTTTATGGGAGCCATGCCTGAGGGCATTCTCAATCAGGTTGCGCACCAGGATGGCAAAGGCATCGGGATCGAGGAAGGAGTTCACTTCACTCTCGGGCAGGTTCAGGATGATTCGACCCGGTACCTGACCTTCAAAATCAGCAACGATCATCGCCAGTATTGGCACAAGGTTGTGCCGACTTTGCGATATTGCGCCCCCTCCTTCGGCTTTCGCCAGCTCGAGCAGTTTTCCGGACAGCATCGACAGGCTGCGCAGAGCTTCCTCAATCTCGGCAACATTATTCTTAAGTTGATCACTCTGTACCTGGGTTTTCAGTCGCTGCACTTTGGCGAGTGCAGTTGCCAGTGGTGTCCGCAATTCATGGGCGCTGTTGGCCGTAAAACTCCGTTCTGCCTCAAGAGCGCGGTGCAATCGTTCCAGCAACCGGTTGACGGCAACGGCGATCGGCTCAAATTCTTTTGGTAACCGATCGCCCGCAACGGGGGACAGATCTCCAGCGCCCCGGGATTCTATCGATTGCTGGAATTCGACCACCTTGCGCAGGGAAAGCCGGACCATCCACCAGACACCCAGAAGGCTGACCGGAATCAGGAAAATCAGAGGCATCAGCAATGCCAGACCCGCCTCCAACGCAGCTTCGCGCCGGTGAGCCAGGGGTTCCGCCACCTCAATGTAGATGGTGTCACTGACGGCAGATGCTCCGTAGATCCGGTGTGTCGACGTGTTTGAAAACCCTTCCCCGGGTAATGTGCCAAAAACCCGGGGGTCGGCATCGTGGGACTGGAGCAGGAGGTTGCCTTGGTCGTCCCGGACCAGGTAAGTGAGGTATTCGTCATGGTCTTTCATGGCGGGGGCCCGTTGATTTCCGGTGCCAGTTTCCCGGTTCAGGATATCGGTAACGGCCAGCGGCAGAATGCGTTGGGCCGTTTCTTCCAGAGCACTGTCGAAAACCTCGTTCATTTCGTGCTGTGCCACGAGTCCGGAAGCTATAACGCCTAACAGCCAGAGAAGGATGACGCCGAGTGTGAGGCCGATGCCGAGGTTTTTCTGTAAGCTGGTTCTATTGGTCATGTGTTTCCAGGCGATAGCCCATGCCCCGGACCGTTATGATGGCGTCCCGCCCCAGTTTTTTACGCAAACGGCTGACATAAACCTCGATGGTGTTACTTTCGATTTCTGCCCCGAAGGCGTAAAGGCGATCCTCCAACTGCGACCGTGATAATAACATTCCAGGTCGCTGGATGAAGCCCTCGAACAGTGCCCACTCTCGAGCGGTAAGCTCCACCGGTTTGCCGTCGCGACTGATGCGATGATCACCAAGATCCACCTCCAGATGACCCACGCGTATCCGTGGACTCGGGTTGCCCCGGTAACGACGGGCTACCGCTGCCACACGGGCCGACAGCTCGGAAAGATCAAAGGGCTTTACCAGATAGTCGTCGGCGCCGGCGTTCAGTCCTTCAATCCGGTCTGACACCTGATCCCGGGCAGTAAGGATGATTACGGGAGTCGTGTTTCCGGTTGCCCTTAGTTTCCTCAGGAAACCGAAGCCATGGCCGTCCGGAAGCATCAGGTCGAGCAGAATCAGGTCGTAAGCCGTGGTCTGAACACTGGCTTCGGCAAAGGCCAGGGTTTGCACCCAGTCTACCGCGTGGCCGTCATCCGCGATCTGATCCCGCACTGCCTCGCCAAGCCCTGCAGTATCCTCAACCAACAGTACCCGCATAGTTCACCTCTGATCCAGTTCTGGGAGAAAGATACTACAGCCGGGACCTGACAGCAGCCTGAATGGCGCGGACAGTTTGCGTTCGTGACTTTAACACGGTGGAAGATGTCCATGATTGGCCGCGTTCAGGCCATTGTCAGGAAAACCTCATAGGGTATTCATTGTGGATTCAACAGGAGACATCCCATGAAGACCAAACCCGTGATTATATCCCTCGCTCTACTATTTCTGAGTACGCCTCTGCTGGCTGACGATGACTGTGATGACCCGGTGGCCAATTGGCAGCCCCGGGAAAACCTGCGCCAGAAACTTGAAGCCGAGGGCTGGACGGTATACCGCATCAAGGTGGATGACGGCTGTTATGAGGTAAAGGGCCGTGACCCGGAGGGTAACCGGGCGGAGGCCTCTTTCGGACCCGCCTCCCTGATATTGATGGACATGGAGCGAGAGGAAGAGGACGACGATGACGATGATGACAGCGATGGAGATTACCGGACAAAGGCACGTGACGGCGGCCAGGGCACTGGCGAGACGCCGGTTCCGCGAAATGGCATCGTCAAGGGTCGCCCGAGTGTGACGGTCGAATAATCCGCCAATCCTGTCCGTTCTTGTTTAACGCGTTGTACGTTTCTATCGGAGAGACTGTATGAAAAAGATCTTTTTTGCTCTGGCCCTGGCTATAGCCATTGCTTTACCCGCTCTTGCACAGGCTCGTGAAGTGACCTTTACGACCGAGTTACTCGACTACGGTGGCGATGGCGCCTACCTGGCGCTTTACCTTACGGATGCTTCCGGCAAATATCAGGGGACTCTCTGGGTTGCGGGGAAAAAATCCAAATACTACAAGCACCTGAGTGGCTGGGCCCGTGGCAGCGGGTTGAATCCGGCTGAGTACGATGGGCTGACCGGAGCCAGTATAACCAGCGGGCGCACCCTGAAAATCACCCTGAACCTGGACGATGCGCTGATCGACAAGGGCTATGAGATCCGTATCGACACCGCCGTTGAAGATATGCGGGACAACCGGGCGGATGTCGCCGTACCACTGACCACTGAAGGTTCCGGCAAGCCGGTCACCGGGCGTGGTTATGTTCGCTCATTCCGCTACGATTTTTAACGGACTGACAGGAGCCAAGGCTATGTTGCGACAATTGCACGGTTTACCGGGTCTGCTAGTGGCGTTGTTCCTGGTGACGCTTGCCGTCACCGGGGCGGTACTGGCCCTGGCGCCCGCCATGGACAGGGCGGCAGCTGTGATCCCGGCTGCTGGCGAGGTAAGCGTGGCGGAGCTGGCAGGACGGGTCGTGGCCCATTACCCGGGAACCGAACAGATTGTGCGTGGCCCTTCAGGTGGAGTAGTCGTTTATTACAACCGTGACGGCCGGCCCGGGGCGGATCTGGTTAATCCCTTGACTGGCGAAGGCATTGCGCCCTATGAGCCATCGGCCTTTTTTATCTGGATCAGGGACCTGCATCGCTCGTTTCTGCTGGATGACGCGGGCCGGGGGCTGGCCGGGGTGATGGCCGCCGTGATGCTACTTCTCTGCATCTCCGGAATTCTGCTGCTGGTCCGTCGGACCGGCGGCTGGAAGGCATTGTTACGGCCATTCGCCGGTTCCGGCGGCAAACGGATTCATTCCGAACTGGCCCGGTTTGCCGTTCTCGGGTTGCTGCTGTCGGCATTGACCGGCAGTTATATGTCGGCACAGCGCTTTGGTTTGCTGCCGGAAACTCCCGAAACCGGGCCGACTTTCCCTGCTGAGGTCTCTGGTGGAAAACCGGCTCCGGTGGCAACGCTGGGCGCCCTCTCGGAGGTGGACCTCAGCGAATTTCGGGAACTGGTGTTTCCCTATCCTGATGACCCGCAGGATGTCTATTCACTGACCACCAGCGGCGGTTCCGGGTTTGTTGATCAGGCGACCGGTGAGCTGCTGAAGTACCAGCCCCGCTCTGGCGGTAGCGTGTTCCAGCAGTGGATGATCAGTTTGCATACCGGCGAGGGCCTGTGGTGGCTGGGTTTGATTCTCGGAGCTGCGGCGCTGACCGTGCCGGTGCTCTCGGTGACAGGGATAAGCATCTGGTGGCGACGTCGCCGGTCGTCAGGGCAGATTCCGGACAATGCCGATGTCTCTCAGGCTGAAGCTATTATCCTCGTCGGTTCCGAAGGTAATACTACCAGGGGATTTGCCCGGGAACTCCATGGCAGCCTGAACAAGGCAGGTTTTCGGGTGCATTGCAGCGAGATGAACGCATTGGCTGACCATTATCCGCAGGCCTCCCTGCTTTTTGTACTGACCTCAACCTATGGCGACGGCGACGCGCCGGCGTCCGCTCGCCGGTTCATGGCCAGACTCAGTGATTTCAGGGGCGAGAAGACCCTGAAATATGCCGTTCTGGGCTTTGGTGACAGCCAGTTTCCGAATTTCTGTCAGTTTGCCTTGGACGTGGATGGGGCGCTCGCCAGTAAAGGCCTGAGCCAATTGCAGACCATTGAGCTGATTGATCGGTGTTCCGCCACGCAATTCAGCGAATGGGGAGACAAGGTCGGTGAGCTTATCGGGACTCCGCTTTCGCTGAGCCACGATCCGCTGCCGCCGCCCACGGTAAAGCTGGAACTAGTGGAGCGGGCGGATTACGGGCTCGCCGTGCAGGCACCGACCAGCATCCTTCGTTTCAGGGCGGCAGAGCCGGGTCGGGGCCGGTGGCCGAAGTTTCTCTTCCGAGGCCGCAAAATTCTGCCACCATTTGACGCGGGCGACCTGCTTGGTGTCATGCCTCCGCATGGCCAGGCCGCGCGATTTTACTCTTTGGCATCCTCTGCCAGTGACGGGATTCTGGAGATATGCGTACGCAAACAACCTGGTGGTCTTTGCTCCGGATATTTACACGAGCTCAGGCCTGGGGATTGTATCGATGGCTTTATCCGCCATAACCCTGGCTTTCGGCCAGCGACTGGCAACACCCCGATTATTCTGATTGGTGCCGGTGCAGGGATTGGCCCACTAACCGGTTTTATCCGGAAAAATACCGAACGTCATCCTATGTATCTTTATTGGGGTGGGCGCAGTTCGCAGTCGGATTTTCTGTATCAACCCGAGCTGGGGCGCTACCTTGAAGACCATCGGCTGACGGCCCTGAATACGGCGTTCTCTCGATCTGACGAGCGTGTCTATGTTCAGGATAAGCTCAGGCAGGATCAGATCGCTGTGCGTCAGATGGTTGAAAAGGGGGCTCAGATCCTGGTCTGTGGTGGCCGGGATATGGCAGCAGGGGTAATGCAGGTCATTGAAGACATTCTCGAGCCATTGCGCACCGATGTGGAAACTCTCAGAGCCGAGGGGCGGTATCTGGAGGATGTCTACTGAGGGCCATCGATAGTGTGGTCCGGAAACATATCCGGTTCACTTGATGTATTCTTGCCATAGCTGAGTCCGAACTGCGGTTTTCTTCCTCACCCATGAGGGGGCAAAGCCAATGACTTCGGACTCTCTATCAGACCTGCCAGTTCCAGGCGCCGCTCGGGATAATGATGTTGAACAGCCGATTGCCAAGCCGTTTTTTGAACCTCTCCATAGCAATGATCCTCCTGCCGGGCATTGTGGGCTGTTCCGCCTTCCAGCAGCGTGACCGGATGGCAACCTTTAATAGCGCATACGATCGGGGTAATTATCAGTCTGCCGCCAACGCCATGGCATTGCCGACGAAAAAGGAAGACAGCGGGCAGAATGGCCGTTCCGGCGATAGGGTACTGGAACTGCTGCACCTGGGCGAAGCCTACCGCCTGGCGGGCGATTACGATGCCGCCATCAGCGCCTTTGACCAGGCGGAGTCTGGCATGAAGTACCTGGATACCCAAACGGTGGCTTCTTCCGCTATGGGAAAGGTCGCCTCGGTACTGGTTAACGAATCATCGCGGGATTACCGGGCGCTGATGTCTGAGGCCATTCTGGTGAATACCTACAAGGGGCTGTCCTTTCTGGCAAAGGGCAACAGCGACTTTGCCCGGGTAGAATTCAACCGGGCCGATGACCGGACCCGGCGTGCGGTGGATTATTTTTCCGAAGATATTCGGGCCCAGCGCGAGGCGGTACAGTCCGGGCCCACTAATGCCGCCTCAGTGCGCCGCAACGCTGAAAGCAGGGAATTCCGCTCAGTGCTGGAGGACCGCTACGGTGATCCGGCGGGTTGGGCTGTGTATGCCGATTATATCGTGCCGGTCAGTACCTACCTGCACGGCCTGTATTTTCTCGCTGCGGGTAACGGCCAGTCGGATATTGATCGAGCGGTCAGTTCCTTCGAGCGGGTTGCCCGTATGACGCCGGGCAATCCAACGCTGGCGGTTGATGCCCGACTGGCTCAGTCACTGGCTGCAGGCAAGCTCCGGCGGGAAGAGTTGCCGCCCATGGTCTGGGTGCTCTACGAAAACGGCCTGGGGCCGGTACTCGAGGAAGTTCGCTTTGACGTACCGCTCATTGTGACTCCCCGGGATCGACCATCACTGATTTTCGCCGCCATCGCGCTCCCGCGCTACAAAGACCGCCGCGCTGTGCCCGGCAACCTGATTGCCAGTTCCGGTGACGGCCCGTCAGTGAACACGGACACCATGGCCCAGATGGGCAGGGTCATTCGTACGGAAATGCAGGCGCGCTTCCCCGGCATCCTGACCCGCGCAATTTCAGCGGCCGTGGTAAAGGGAGTCATGCAGTATCAGGCCACCGAACAACTGGGCGCTGTTGGCCAGATTGGCTCAATTATCTACACCCTGGCCACCACCCAGGCCGACCTGCGGGGCTGGCAGGCCCTGCCGGATCACTGGGAGGTTGCCCGGCTTGAGCGACCGGCCGACGGCAACCTCACCCTGAAAGACAGCCAGCAGGGGTTGCTGGGCCGGATAAAGGTGCCGGATCAACCGTTCACGCTGATTTACGTCAAACGGCCTACCATGGTCAGCCCGGCTACGGTAATGTTACTGGATCTGCAAGGGAACAATCCCGGACAACGCCTGGTGCTGCCAGCCCCCTCGAACCAGACGTCCGCACCTTTATAGGAGAGACACTATGTCCAGAATGATGCAGTTAGCCGTTCTGATACTCGTGACCAGTTTGCTGGGCGCCTGCGCGCCCATACAGCCGGAAAGGGAAGTCGTGCAGCGCGACGATCTCCGGGTCGATCCTGAGATCGGGGGCTTTGTGACGGTGACAGAGTTGCTCGAAAAGCGGATCGACATGCCGGGCGGCGGCGATCTGCTCAAAATCCAGTTCGCGGTGCAGGCGTATCAGGACACGCTGATGGAATGGGCTGTCACCTGGTTTGATGCAGAGGGCATGGTCGTGCCCGGTGTCGGTGAAGGGTATCGTCCCGCCCGCGTGCTCCCGAACCAGACCCGCTTCTTTACGGCGACAGCGCCACATGAAAAGGTCGTCAGCTACCAACTTCACTTACGTGAGGACCGCGAACCCTGAGCCGGATGATATCGCCGTCCATAAAACTGTCATTGTGCGTTATGCGAAAAGGAATGAGTAATGAATAAATGGGTGCCCGTCGTTTTGTGTTCAACACTCCTGGCCGCCTGCGCGACCCCAACACGTTACATCGACCCGGCAGCCGATGATGGCGCGGTTGCCATGACTATGGACTACCGCGACTTTGAGCGGGCCGCCGATGCCGCGTTGCAGGACCTGCTCTCCAGCGGCGCCGTTGACAACCCCAGCGGCGATCGCTACGTGATGGCCGTGAGCCGGATCGTCAACGACACCATGCAGCGCATCGATACGGATCAACTGGTGAAAAAGATCCGGGTGGGGCTGCTGCGCTCCGGCAAAGTCATCACAACCACCGCCGTCGGCGTTGATGGCGCCGAAGACGCCATGAATGAAAAGGCCCGTGAACTGCGCAATTCCGAGGAATTCGACCAGTCCGGCGTGCAGAAAAAGGGCACGTTAAAAGCGCCGGACCTGAGCCTGTCCGGCAAGATCATCCAGCGCAATCATAAAGTGAAAGACGAACAACAGGTGGAATACTACTTCCAGCTCAGCCTCACCGACCTCCAGAATGGCCTGGCCATCTGGGAAAATGAAACGCCGATTATCAAGAGGGGGTCGGATAAGGGCGTGGCCTGGTGACCGGGAAGGGAATTCCGCAACGTGCATGGATCAGGAGAATAAAATGGCTACCACAGACAAGCCAATCGCAGTGGTGATCGGGGCCGGCGACCATCTCGGGTCGGCCATAGCCCGGCGTTTTGCGCGGGAAGGCTTTCATCTTGTAATCACCCGTCGCCGGGGCGATCTGGATGGACTGAGGGCCGAAATCACTGCGCTGGGCTCCAGTGCGACGGCGATTCACTCCGATGCCCGTGACGAGGCACAGGTCAGCGAACTGATCGATCAGGTGGAAGCCGAGCTGGGTCCCATTCGGGTTGCCGTGTTCAATGTGGGTGGAAACGTCCGGTTCGACATCTGCGAGACCACCACCCGGGTTTACCGGAAAGTCTGGGAAATGTGTGCGCTGGCAGGGTTTCTGGTCGGGCGGGAAGTGGCGAAAAAGATGCTGGCTCGCAACGAAGGCACTATCCTGTTCACCGGTGCATCGGCCAGCCTCAGAGGTGGCCGTGGCTTTGCGGCCTTTGCCGGTGGCAAACATGCCTTGAGGGCCCTGGCCCAAAGTATGGCCAGGGAGCTGGGGCCACAGGGTATCCATGTCGCCCACGTGGTTGTTGACGGGCTCATCCGCAACGAGGCAACCGCTGAATTTCTGCCTGACCTTTATGCCAGCAAGGGAGATGGGGGCATCGTTGAGCCGGACGACCTCGCGGAAATCTACTGGCAGCTCCATAGGCAGCCTCGCTCCGCCTGGACCTTCGAGCAGGATGCCCGTCCTTTCTCGGAATCCTGGTAGCTCATTACCCACACATTTCATCCCGCGAGGTTCTGGTGGATGCGCTCAGCAAGGCGGGTTTCGATGCGGGTGAGGGAATGGTGGCGATGGCGCAGGTGCCCCCTATTAGAAGGAGAAACTGAAATGTCTGACGTTGCTGCAGCGTACCGGGCAAACAAAGGCTCCGTACTGGATGTCGATAAAGCGTTCTACGACACCTTGACTGATGCCAGCACGAAACGTGAACTGGTGGCCACGTACACGGTTCCCGTGAGAGATGGTCTTGCATGGAAGGTGCCCGCGGGCCATGTGTTTCGGGTAAAGATTATCGATGGGTCGCAGGTTGGCGACTTCAATATGTGGAGCCTGCATAACCCACGGGAGCGGATGTGGGCGTCCCGTACCCGGCAGTTGCAGCGGGCTCATGTCAGCAACTATGACCGGCTATGGTCTACCCTGCCGTACCTGCGACCGATGGCGACCATTATTGACGATACGCTCGCGAATTACGGGGTAGATAGTGAAGGTGGTCGGGTTCATGATCTGTTGGGGACGCGGTGCGACCCGTATGTGAATCGCCTGCTGACTGGCGAGGATTTTGACTTCCACTGTCATTCAAATCTGGTGCGAGCCGTGGAGCCGTTCGGGCTGACGGAATTTGATGTCCACGATGTTCTGAACATCTTCCAGTGCACCGGTCTTAACAAGGATGATCAGTACTTCATGAAAGCCTGCCCGGCGCGAAAAGGGGACTATCTTGAGTTTTTCGCCGAGATTGACTTGCTGTGTGCGATGTCCTGTTGTCCGGGCGGAGATCTCTCGGTGGATCTCTGGGGCGAAAACGCCAAGGATCCCCTACAAACCTGTCATCCGCTGGGGGTGGAGGTTTATCGGGTCAAGCCGGAGCTTCTGAGGAACTGGGCGTCCCCGGACTATGCTCCTTACAAAGGGAAGCATGGGCGCCAGAACCCCAGCGTGGATTGGGCGGCCATCAAGAAACAGGGTTAGTCACCCCTGACGGATCGCCTGTAAGGCCTGGGCCCATTTTTCCAGTTCCTCAAGCATCGCTTTCCCAGAAGTCTCATGGTGCTCATTTGCCTGGAACACTTTATTCTCATCCAGCAAATTCCAGGGCATCTGTACCATCACTCCCTCCATCATCGGCATCATCTTCAAGGTTGTTACCAGCTGTTTTGCAAGTTGTGCAGAACGCAGGCCTCCTGATACGCCACCGTAACTCACGAATCCGCACGGTTTGTAATTCCACTCGTTGTAAACGTAATCCAGTGCGTTTGTGAACGAGGAGGGTGGGCAATAGTTGTACTCAGGGATAACGTAAACGTAGGCGTCCGCTTCATCGACGCTTTTTGACCAAGCCTTGGTATGATCGTGCTCGTATTTTTGTAGGCGCGGATGATTGGGTTCGTTGTAGATCGGTAGTTGGAAGTCCGCCAGGTCGATCAGTTTGGACTCAAAGCGCCCGTCGGCATTGGCGAACTCATTGAACCATTTGGCGATAGATGGTCCAACCCTTCCGGGGCGGGTACTGCAGATGATTGTATGAAGTTTGAGTGCCATTGTAGATCCTTAACCATTGTTTTTTTGCTGGCGCCAAGAAGAGCCCAGAAGTGAGTCCAATTAAGATAAAGCCTTCACAGTTCATCGTAAATTGCTGAAGTTTAAGCGGGTCGCCAGATACGGCCATCGCGAATTTGCGGATGTCGGTATCCGCTGCTTTGAGCGCTCCCTGAGCGACATAGATTGCGCGCTCAACAGCATAGGGGAGTTCGAGCGACTGTCCTTTCAAGGAGGAAAAAACCCACCAAGATCTCTCTTTCTTAGCTGAATGATTAGCTCTATGGCACCACAGTTCTGGGCAATGTGGCAGTCAAGTTCGATGGACCTGGTTGGATTACTCACCATTGATCTCCGTTAACCGGTATGAAGCGGTGAACAATGCGGGAAATGCAGCTTAAGACTTAAAACTAGCTCAAGGTTGCGGGGAAAGGAAGGCTGACGAAAAATGAGGGAGGTCACGGAACATCGGTCATAGACTGAAGACCCGTCGAGCATTTCCAGACAAAAAGGCGTTTTTTTGTTCCTCCGATAACGCCAGGCTTTCCAGATGCTTCAGACACTGCGCTGGCGAGAGCATTGGCCAGTTGGTTCCGAACATGACACGTTTCGAGCCAATCGTTTTCATGTACTCGATGAAATTTGGCGGTAGTCGGTGAACCGCATAGGCAGAAGTGTCAACGTGGAAGTTGGGGAACTTGATCGTTAGAGATATAAGTTCGTCGATCCAGGGAAACCCCACATGGCCTCCAACCACAACCAACTCTGGAAAATCCAGCAAGACATCCTCGAGGTAGGGGATTGGCCTTCCGGTTTCCGAACGCAAAAGTGGTCCTGTGTGGCCAACCTGGGTACAGAATGGAACGCCAAGATCAACGCAGGCCGCGTATATCGGGTAATACCGGCGATCATTGGGTGGCAAATCCCAGAGCCAGGGCACGACTCTGACGCCAACAAACCTCTCCTTATCAACCCACCTGCGGATGTCTCTTACGGCCTGCATCGGCTCATTGAGGTTAACTGACACCAGGCCACGAAACCTGTCTGGCGCCTGATCGATCTGGTCTGAGACCTCCTGATTGCTTATCAGTGATCCCGTCGGACCATGCCACGCCGACAGAATTGATATCTCAACACTCGCCTCATCCATTACCTGAATGGTCGATTCCACTGTGGGAACCACTGGCGCACCGGTCTGCTTGGTCCACTTCAACAGAGGCTCTAACCAGGGCTCTCTTGCCATGCGCTCGGTCATTACTTGTGACCACACATCAATTGCACTCATCGGAACCTCCTCTTGATATTACTACACATATGTAGGAGTATCTTAGAACAGAATTCCTACAATCAACAAGGAAATCCATGGCCGCATCCGATCAAAGACTCTATTTCCTGCTGCAACTCGCCGCACACCGCCTAAAAAAACGTGCAGACGCCGCACTCGCCGACGCGGCGGACCTGTCAACGGCCCAAGCCGCTGCCCTTTCGATCATTGCCAATAGGGGACCTGTTTCCCAACGCTTTGTGGCGGACCAACTCGCGCAAAGAGAAAGTGCTGTTATGACAATGACCAATCGCCTGCTTAGGGCGGACTACATAACCAAAAGCAGGTCAGAAACGGATGCGAGGGTGTGGGAGCTGTCAGTCACTGACCGCGGATTGAAAGCTTTGGACAAAATGCAGGAGCCGTTTTCTGCGATCAATGGCTTGATCGATAGCCGGCTGGGAGCGGATGAGGTTGATCGATTGGCCGCTGGCCTGAAAAAGTTGCTGAAGGCGCTGGACGTTTAATAGAAACCGGGCGTTTACCTCGGACACCAAGGCGCTCGGCACTAGCCTCTAGAGCAAGGCTATCCGATTGCATGATCCGACGTTAAATTGGCGTATTAACGCTCACTGTCTCGATAAAACGCACGGCTCTTCTCGTAAAACGGTGACATGTCGATCAGACCAAAACCCAGCCCCGATTCATGTAAAAAGAATGTGTAAGGCTCTCCTGAAGGCAGACTCTGCCAGTATTCCGGGATGCTGCTTTCCTGTTGGTTGATAGCCGGATAGTCAGAGTGCTCAAAGTAGCCGGGTTGAGTCATCTTGAAAGCTACGGCCACTGGTTCGGGAGAATTCATCAGTGTGTACCGTTGAAGGCCAGGGTAGGCGGCCACCATCGCAATGACACCGAGCAGGGCGGCGAGGCCCAGGCGCTCTGCTCCCGGAGCACCTTTCCCAAGTTGAAAACCGAGGGCACCTGCCAGCAGTCCCGCCGACACAAAGGGCCAGAGTGGCAAGTCACCGGAAACAAGGTAGTTGGTGAGCAGGGTATAATCAACGAGCGCATAGGTGGCGAGCCCGGCCAGCAGAATCAGCTGGATGACCATGCCCTTGTGTTGCAGCAAGTTAAAGTGGTTTGCCAGCGGCCCGGTTCGGTTAACGGGGGTCGAGGTAAAATCGGCATTGCCTGTGACGCCAGACACCGTGGTCAACCCAAAAAGCCCAAGGCCCGTCAAACGCGGAATGTGAATCGTGAGATTCTCGCTGTCCAGCTCCAACCAGACCTGGCGATTGGCAAAGACCACAACACAGCCCACCAGCAGAAGAACCGCGAGCAAGTGCAGCTCGAAAGGCACATTACCTTGTTCGTTCAGAACAAGCTGGCTTACATCCAGCTCACCAACATTTGGCAATACCAAAAACAGGCTGCCAAACAGGAATGCCAGCAATGCTCCGATTCCGGCAAGCAAGTGGTTTGTTTTGAGGATGCTGGAAGAGTAACGAAAGCGATGCTTTACCATCGTTCAATGTCGTCCCTGACAAAAAAGTGAGGCCACCATGGTAAATAGAAATCGGACTAAAAACGAGCTCTAGCATTACTGAGGAGAAAGTGATGTCGGGCTCAGGCGAAATCAGTCTCGCAAGATGCAACGGCGGAAATGTCATCTTCGAAATGAGTGGCACGCCCATCATTATGTGAACGGCAAATTTGAATTAGAACGGTGAGTACTTTGTGTGGACGTCTATCGGTGCAGATTAAAAACCCAATCAGTCATAAGAGATGCAGGTTTTATTTTGTGTTGAGTAAGAGCAAAATAAGTAGCAAGGAGTGCGTATTGACGCCCGATTCAAGGTGATCTTTTTTATGCGTACAAGGGTAGCTCAACAATAATGAAAATTTCACCCTTACCGCCCCTCAACAGTCTGGTGGCCTTTGAAGCTGCGGCGCGTCACCTCAGCTTCACCCGCGCCGCCGACGAATTAAATGTTACCCAGGGTGCAATCAGCCGGCAGGTTCGTGTGCTTGAGGATTATCTGGGCAAACCGTTGTTCACGCGGGCGACGCGCAAAGTGAATCTTACGATGGTGGGCTTGCAGTACGCCCAGACCATTCGCAGTTCACTTGCTGAGATTTCCTCTCTCACGTCCGAGGTGCGCTCATGGCGGAGCATGCAACAGGTTACTGTGGCCACCTCGAGCGCCATGGCCTCGCTTTGGCTACTGCCCAAAATTACGGCCCTTCAACAGCAACACGACGATATTGATCTGCGTATCACGGCCCTTGAACAGGTCCGAGATCTTGATCGGATAAAGTTTGATATCGCACTTTTCTACTGCCAGACGCCGCCGCCGGGAATGAAGGGGACAACACTCTTTTATGAAGAAGTGTTTCCTGTGTGCAGCCCAGACTATCTGGAGAACCATGGCCCAATCGACACACCCGATGCGTTGCAGTACTGCACCTTGCTGTCCCTGGAGGATTCCGACATTGACTGGGTCAGTTGGAAGCGATGGTTTGCGGAAGTGGGCGCAGAGACCCGGTCGTCCAAACGAAGCCTCCATATAAACAGTTACTCAATGCTTGTGCAGGCTGCGTTGATGGGGCAGGGAGTGGCGCTTGGCTGGGGGCAGTTGGTTGACGACTACCTTCTGAGCGGCCAGTTGGTCAGGCCTATGGATACCGTGCTGAAGACAAACGCGCGATTCTGCATGCTGGAGCCGACCCAGGCTCCATCACGGCACGCCAGTGTTCGAGCTTTCCAGCAGTGGTTGCTGGGAACGATCCCGAAGGAAGTAGGCGACCTTGGTTTAACCTGATCGGAAAACAAACCCCGCTGCCTCGCGGCAGTGGGATTTTTTGCCTGCTGTCGGACGTTCAGGCCGGGACGGGCCTCGCGCTTGTGGTAGTCTCTGCGCCTGCATGTCCGCCGCTGTCGAGTATGCAGAGCACCAGTGTTCCCGAGTCGGCCGAGGTGATGAAATAGGTTGCCAGCAGCAGCACTGCAAGAATCGAGAGTATGCTGCCCAGCGCACCAGCATCCAGGCCAGCGAACATGGTAAACAGAGCCGATGTGGTGTCTGCCTGAGTGGCCTGTAGAACATCACCGCCGGTGAAGGCTGTTGCCGCAATCCCAGCGTCTTCGGATACCGCCTCGTTGTAGGCGGTTTGAGCCTGCAACTCCTGGTACAGGGCAGCGCCGCCAAAGACGGACATCCACACGCAAGTCACCAGAGTCGGAACAATCAGTGCTCCACCAATCATTTCCCTGATCGTACGGCCCCGGGAAATTCGGGCGATGAACATGCCGACGAAAGGTGCCCAGGTCATCCACCAGGGCCAGTAAAACGCTGTCCAGTAGTTCTGCCAGCCAGTGTCGGCATAGGTATCGCTCCACAAGCTCATACTCAGCAGGCTGCTGGCATAGTCGCCGGTGGTTTCCAGTAGTGTATTGAGTATGTAGCGGGTTGGTCCGATCGCGAGGATGGTGATCACGATCACAACGGACAGCACCATATTCCATTCAGAAAGCAGCCGGAGGGACCGTAAATCCGGTTGCCGATGAATGGGTAAAGTATGGAGCGGAGCGTAAGGGGCAATCCCTTGCGGTACGCGAGATAGGCCAGCGATAGTGCCACTATAATAAAGGTGGCCCAGGGATGAAGGCCCCAATGGAAAAAGGTCAGACGCATCGCCGCACTGGCTGATTCTGCGCTTAACCCTTCCGAGAAGGGATTCGCAGATGAGATTTTGTCATGAAATCGCCACCTTTCGACCGAACCTCATGAGCCGTCAAACGACGTTGCGCTATGGATTATTTTTACTCATCCATCGATGAAAAATCGTCGATTGTCCAGGTCAGGGCCCCCACTACAGAATCAACTCAATCCGGGGCCATATGTGAAGTAGGCCAGAGAGAGAACAACAACAATCCAACAGGCAATTTCGAAAGTGAGACCATCATGACAAATCCGAACCTGATCTCCGCTCGCCAACTGGACAGCGTACTCGCACCCATCTCTGATTCCACTGGTATGCCCAACGCCGCCTATGTCAGTGAGGCGTTCTTCAATCATGAGCGAGACACGCTCATGGCCGGAACCTGGGTCTGCGTCGGTTTTGCCAGTGACCTGGTCAAGAGCGGCTACGTCAAGCCTGTTGACTTCATGGGCTTACCGCTGCTGTTGATGCGGAACAAAGACGGCCTGGTACAGGTGTTTCACAACGTCTGCAGCCATCGCGGCATGCAACTGGTGGCAGAGGAAGGAGAAGTGCAGGGGGTGATCCGTTGCCCCTACCATTCATGGACGTACG
This sequence comes from Marinobacter metalliresistant, assembly GCF_038098645.1. Lineage (NCBI taxonomy): Bacteria > Pseudomonadati > Pseudomonadota > Gammaproteobacteria > Pseudomonadales > Marinobacteraceae > Marinobacter > Marinobacter metalliresistant. Next base: position 468,269 of record NZ_CP101118.1, read on the forward strand.
ATCTGAATGGCAACCTCAAGGGCACGCCCCACATCGGTGGGGTTGGCCAGCACAAGGTAGAGGGCTTCAAGTGTGAAAAGCATGGCCTCAAGCCTCTGCGCAGTGTGGTGTGGATGGACCTGGTCTTTGTTAATGCAGATGGACAGGGTCCTGACTTTGCAGAGCACATTGCGCCGCTGGAGAACCGCTGGCGCGACTTCATTGGCGCTGATGGTTTTGACTTGATGCGAAGGGTCAACATGGGCGGCAGCCTGGAAATGACTGTCAACTGCAACTGGAAGCTGGCCGTAGAGAATTATTGCGAAAGCTATCATTTACCCTGGGTTCACCCAAGCCTGAACAGCTACTCAAGGCTTGAAGACCATTACAACATCCAGGAAGGCGAGCATTGCTCGGGCCAGGGCAGCTTTGCCTATCGTCTGTCCAATGTCGCCGGCACCCACCTGCCGAAGTTCCCGTCATGGCCAGAAGACAAGCTGGAACATGCCGAATACGTGTCGCTGTTCCCCAATGTGCTGCTGGGCATCCAGGCGGACCATGCCTTTGCGATGATGCTTGAGCCACTTTCCGCGGGCCAGACCAAAGAACATTTGCGGGTCTATTACGTTGGTGAAGAGGCTGCGAAGGACTCCTATGCGGCTTGCCGAACCTCCACTCTGGAATCCTGGCGAGTGGTATTTGGCGAGGATATCGGCGTTGTTGAAGGCATGCAGCGTGGTCGTCAGTCTCCGGGCTTCCAGGGCGGCGTTTTTTCGCCGGTGCTTGATCATCCCACACACTTTTTCCATCAGTGGGTGGCTCGCCGTGTCGGCAATCAATCAGCCGCCGCCTGACCTCAGACACTAAAAAAGGAGCGCGCCGTGACCAGGCTTGAGCGTTACTACAACTACATTGACGGTACCTGGGTAGGTGCCGAAACTTATCGACTGATCGACGATCCGGCAACTGGCGAACCGTACGCTGAAATTGCCGACGCCAGCACAAGCGACGCCGATGCGGCTCTGCAAGCAGCGCGTCGCTGCGTCGATTCGTGTGCCCTGAGTTCCGTGCGCCCGGCCCAGCGAGTCACCTGGCTGTTGGCAATCGCCGACGAAATCAGAGCACTGACCGAAGAAGCCGCAGCGGTTCTGAGCAGGGAAAACGGCAAATCCCTTGACGTTGCCCGGGGCGAGTTCACAGAAGCGGCGCGGTATTTCGAATACTACGCGGGCATGGCGGATAAGATCGAGGGTGTGTCGATTCCGTTGGGCGATGGTTACGTGGACTTCACCAGCTATGAGCCTATGGGCGTTTCTGTGCAGATTGTGCCGTGGAATTTCCCGCCGTCGATCTGCGCACGCTCTCTGGCGCCGGCTCTGGCAGCTGGCAACGCCGTGGTGGTGAAGTCGCCGGAAGTCTCGCCGCTGGCGATGACTTTCCTGATGACAGCCTGTGAACGGGCCGGGCTGCCCAAAGGTGCGGTAAACCTGCTGTGCGGAGATGGCTCTTTGGTAGGCGCCCACCTGGTGGGACGTGCACTCACCAACCAGATCGTTTTCACCGGTTCGGTCGCCACCGGCCAGAGCATTCTCAGGGCGGCCGCCGAGCATGCAACGCCCTGCGTGATGGAAATGGGCGGCAAATCGGCTGCTATCGTACACCCCGACGCCGACATTGAGCAGGTACTTGCCAGCGTGCGGAGTGGCATTTTCTTCAACTCCGGCCAGGTCTGCTCGGCGATGTCACGGCTGCTGGTGCACCGTTCCCGCCTGGCCGAAGTGACCAGGCGGGTGACCGAACTGGCAGAGAGTCTGTCCATCGGTAGCGGTTTTGAAAATCGGTACATCACGCCTTTGGTGTCCAAGGCTCAGTTGGCTCAGGTCGAGGGCATGTGCCAGCGTGCCATGGCCGACGGTGCCAGATGTCTCACTGGTGGCGAACGGGTTTCCGGAACCGCCGGTTACCTCATGCAACCGACTGTGTTCGTCGATGTGGCGGTCAACAGTGAGATATTCCAGCAGGAGGTGTTCGGCCCGGTTCTGGTGATTCACCCCTTCGATTCCGAAGACGAAGCCGTTGAGCTTGCCAATGGCACCGCATTCGGTCTGGTGGCAGGGGTTTTTGATCGACAACTGGATCGCGCCCTTCGGACAGCCCGCAGACTGCGAGGTGGTCAGGTGTTCATCAACGAATGGTTTGCCGGTGGCATTGAGACACCGTTTGGCGGCGTCGGGCTTTCCGGCTTCGGTCGGGAGAAGGGCCAGGAAGCACTTTACAGCTACGTGCAGACTCGAAATATTGCCATCCGGATTTCCGGCGAGTGAGGGCGACATCATGAAAACCTGGCTTTGCGTTATCTGTGGCCTGATCTATGACGAGGCCAAGGGCTGGCCTGACGACGGAATCGCACCTGGTACCCGCTGGGAGGATGTGCCTGAGGACTGGGTATGCCCGGAATGTGGTGTCGGTAAGTCCGATTTTGAAATGCTGGATATCAGTGAAGACAGCCCGTCGGAGGCCGAGGTCCCGGTTGAGTTCCCGGAACAGGTCGCTGCCAGTGTATCGCCAACCGGGCCGGTTGTGATTATTGGCAGCGGTCACGCAGGCTATGGCGTTGCCGCAGCCTTGCGCGCCCGCAACCCGGGGCGTGAGATTCATGTCTTCACAGCCGATGACGGCGGCCTTTACTCGAAACCAGCGCTTTCCAATGCGCTGGCTCTGGGGAAAGATGCCGGGGGATTGCTTGAGGAGTCTGCCCTGTCTATTGAGCAACGACTCAACATTCGTGTACACGCATTCTGCCCAGTGCTTTCCCTTGATCATGAGCAACGTGTACTGGTTACCCGGCTGGGTGAGATCGACTATGGCCAGTTGGTTCTCGCAACCGGTGCAAGGCCGATCCGGATCGGTTTTACCGGCGACCAGAATTCCGTGCTTCCGGTCAACGACCGTCAGGACTATCAGCGGCTTCGGGCCAAACTGGACATTCTGGACGAGCCAGCGCGCGTCACCATCGTTGGTGACGGGCTGATTGGCTGTGAGTTTGCCAATGATCTTGCCCAGGCAGGCCATCGGGTGACGGTGGTTGGCCTTGCCGACCGTCCCTTGCCAAGGCTGTTGCCGGAAGCCGGCAGTGCCGTCCTGCGCAAGGCGCTGAGTTCCGTGGGTGTCCAGTGGTACCTGTCTTGTTCTCTGGCGGATGTCCAGAGACTGCCGGCCGGCGATGTCCGGCTGACCCTGACCGATGGCACAGAGCTGGACGCCGATCTGGTGATCAGCGCGGTTGGTCTGGTCCCGAACGCGGATCTGGCCCGACAAGCCGGGATCGATTGCGGGCGAGGTGTGCGGGTGAACGATTACCTTGCCACGTCCGCGCCTGACGTGTACGCGATCGGTGATGCCGTTGAAATAAAAGGGCAGTTGTTGCCTTATCTGGCGCCGATCAATGCCGGGATTCGGGCCCTGGCCGCAACCCTGGATGGCAGCCCTACTGCGGTGAGCTACCCGACCATGCCCGTGCTGGTGAAAACACCGGCGGCGCCGGTCTGTGTTGTGGTTCCCCCTGAAGGAAGCAACGGCCGGTGGCAAACGGATCAGAGTGGTGATGGTATTCGGGCCGCCTTTTACAACACAGATGGTGTGATGACCGGTTTTGCCCTGGTAGGTGAGGAAGCAATGGCCAGGCGCAGCGAATGGATCAAGGCGTGTGGCATGGCCTCGGCGGCATGAGGGACGTCGTATCAATCAACCAGAAACCCAGTTGGACGTCGCGCAGCGACGAGGGACCCAAGATGACCCAGGCAATTATTCCTCAGGATGATAAATGCAACGGCTGGTATCACCTGCTTGACGAGCCGCCCCAGGCGCGGCGGCTTGCCAACCGGGTCGTCGCTGACTGGCTGGTCATTGGCGCGGGATTCACTGGCCTGGCGGCGGCAAGGCGCCTCGGCGAGTTACGTCCGCATCACCAGGTGGTGCTGCTTGATGCGTTACGAGTCGGGCAGGGCGCTTCCGGACGCAATACCGGATTCGTGATTGACCTCCCCCACAAACGTGACCTGGAAGACAACAACATTGAGCGCAAGCAAAAGCTGCTGACCCTCAACCGGGCGGCGATCAGTGATCTGGACACCCTGATCAAACGGCATAGCATAGACTGCGACTGGTCTTTGGCGGGGAAGTACCAGGGTGCAGTGGGCGAGCGCGGGCTCAAGTACCTGAGCGGGTATGAGGCGTTGCTCAAGGCGTTTGACTATCCTTACCAGCGCTTGGAACGCGAGGCATTGACCCCCATTCTCGGCACCTCTCACTACGCCGCCGCAATCTATACTCCAGATACCGCCCTGATGCATCCGGCGGCACTGGTGAGAGGATTGGCCGCAACGTTGCCGGAGAACGTACAGCTCTTTGAAAACTCGGCAGTTGTTGGACTGTCCCGCAGAAACGGCTACTGGCATGCATTGACGCCAGAGGGTGAGGTGCAGGCGAAGGGACTGATCCTGGGATCCAATATCTATTCGCAGGAATTCGGCTTTCTGAAAAACCGGATTCTGCCGGTAATGACGTTCGCCAGCATGACCCGGCAACTTACCGATCAGGAGATGGGGCTATTCACCCAGGCGCCGCATCATTTTGGTCTTACACCCGCCGACCACGCTGGCACCACCGTTCGGTTGACACCGGATCGGCGACTGATCATTCGCAATCAGTACCGCTTCGTACCCAAATACCACGACAACCTGGCCGGCCGTATGGCCATTCGTCAGGGCCATCGGAATTCCTTCCTGGCCCGTTACCCATCACTGGATCATGTGCCTTTCGATTCCACCTGGGGTGGCGCCTGTGGCTTGTCCCGCAATTTCACCCCGTTTTTCGGCGAAGTCGGGGAACAGGCATGGATGTCAGGTGTTCACCAGAGTGTCGGTGTGGCCCGCGGCACCATTTCCGGCAGGCTCATTGCGGAGCTCGCCACAGGCCAGAATTCCAGCCAGTTGGCGGATATGCTGGCAGTGTCTGGAAAACCCGCTATCAACCCACCGCAGCCTTTCCTGGGTGTTGGGGTCAGGGCTCGAATGTCTCACGCTGCCTGGGCCAGCCGCAGTGAACTCTAGCGTGCAGGCCAACCCTCGGGAGTTTTCATAACCAGCACACATTCGAGCCGTTCACCTTGATCATCGCGAAACCGAGCTCAATCAACCGACGGTCCCGGTAACAAACGGCTAAAATTGGCCTATGCTTTAGTAGGAATCTGCGGTAGACAGAGAGCAGTTCTGACCGGTAGAGGAATTGCGTTGATGAGGTGCACCCGAGGCGAAATTCCGGATGGACAAAGTCCGTGCCTTTGTTTCCTGGATTATCGGGGAAGTGCGTTTAGAGTATAGGTATACGCTGGGGTACTTAAGCCTCCATGCACGGATAATGATATTTTGCTCTGGACGACCACAGAAAGTGCTAAATTTTCGGCATGTCCACGACATTCGGCCAGAGGATAGTTAAAGATGAAGCAAACACAGTTTCTCCAGGATTTAATCAAGCAGCTCTCGCCAAAACTGGACTCAACGTCCTATGTCTACTGCACAGTGGCTCGTGCAAAGTATGGTGAGCTGGAAAAGCTCAAACCCATTGTCAGCATTGCCGAACTGGAAGGTCTTACTCTGGTCATTCCTCTGGCACAGGCCAAATCCGAGGACCTGGACTACTACAGAGTCTTCCGCCGCATCACGCTCGAAGGCCACTCCAGTCTTGAAGCTCTGGGCCTCACATCCGTGGTAACGAGCCTGCTTGCCGACCGGGGCATTACCACCAATGTCATCGCAGGGTTTTATCACGACCACATGTTCGTGCCCAGTGATCGAATTGATGAGGCCATGGAAGCACTGAAAGTGCTCGCCAGCCAACCCGGCGACTAAAGCCGGGCAACGGTAAGCAGCTGACGCCACCTCAAAACTCCCTGAGTCACTGATCCAGGGTTATATTCAGTATCTGCCCCACGCCGGCGGGCGCCGAGACAAAGCCTTGGTGCCCTACCACAACGACACTCTCAGGGATGACTTCATCACTGTGGTGGCAATTGATGACAATAGACAAGTTACAGAATTCTCTAATATCCCAGGTGCAGAAGCCAAGATTCAGCAGCGGTTCATTGCAGCCCCGGTAGGCCCCCGCGCTGCTTGACGAGCGCGATGCCCTCGCGCACGAACCCGAGCAGCGCGTTCAGGTTAATTCGCGGTTACGCCAGGCGTTCCAACGCCAGCGCCACCCCCTGGCCGCCACCGATGCACAGGGTAACCACGCCACGGCGCACGTCATCTCGGGCCATGGCGTGTAATAGCCGGGTGGTCAGCACCGCGCCGGTGGCTCCGATTGGATGGCCGTGCGCAATCGCGCCGCCTTCCACGTTAACGATATCCTCGGCCAGACCGAGCTCCTGGGTCAGGGCAAGGACGATGGCAGCAAAGGCTTCGTTGATCTCGATGCGTTCGATATCACCTACGCTCCAGCCGGCACGTGCCAGTGCCTGTTGCACCGCCGGCACCGGGCCCAGGCCAAAGTAGCCGGGTTCCACCGCGCCGATACCGTAGCTCACCAACCGCGCCATGGGTTCCAGGCCATGGTGTTCCGCCCAGGCGCGATCAGCGACGATCATTGCTGCCGCACCCGTGTTCAGCCCAGGGGCGTTACCGGCGGTAATGGTGCCGTCCTTGCGGAAGGCCGGCCTGAGTTTGCCGAGGCCCTCGGCGGTGGCGTCGGGGCGATTGTGCTCATCGCGCCCGAAGGCCGCCGTGCCCTTGTGGGATGTGACTTCGACCGGCACGATCTCGGCGTCGAAGCGTCCTGCCACCTGAGCCTCGCTGAAGCGTTGCTGGCTGCGCGCCGCCCAGCGGTCCTGATCCTCGCGGCTGATGTTAAAGCGGCTGACCAGATCCTCCGTGTGCCACCCAGAGTGCTGATCAGAGAAGGCATCATTGAGCCCGTCGCGCAGCATGCTGTCGTAAATCTCGGCATTGCCCATGCGGTGGCCCCAGCGCCCGTGCAGATCCAGGTAGGGCGCAAGATCCATGTTCTCCATTCCGCCGGCGATAGCACAGTCACGATGCCCGAGCATTATCTCCTGCGCGGCGTTAATCACCGCCTGGGCGCCGGAGCCGCAGACCCGGTTGACCGTCATGGCCGGCACCGACACCGGCAATCCGGCGTGGATCGCAGCCTGGCGCGCCGGGTTCATCCTGGCGCCGGCCTGAACCACCTGACCCAGCACCACACTCTGCACATCCTCGGGGGGCAGGCCCGAGCGGCGCAGGCTCTCGGCGATAGCAGTAGCGCCGAGCTCGGGTGCCGGCGTGTCCTTGAGTGTGCCACCGTAGGTGCCGATGGCCGTGCGTACCGGAGCGCAGAGAACGACGTTGGATTCTTTCATGATTGATTACCTCGCGTATCTGTTTTGTCCTTGCCGGGCCATAACCCGCCATAGAGCCTCTTGAACACCGTCTCGAAGATGCTGTCGCGAGTCGTGCCCACAAGCTTCAGTGCCGAGGTGATTGAGTCGCTCACTGACGTCTCCCATTGCCGATAGGGGCTACTACTATTGACCGGCGTTGGCGTGGCCTCCATCCTCTCGGCCAGCCACTTGACCCCGCCCATCCAGGGCGCGAAGCGCTCCGAGAACATCAGGCGGCTGGTTCTTGCCGGATGCAGTTGGCGCAGCATCTCGGCCGACCAGGGGGTGGTGACCCGCCGCACCCAGGGCCCGACAAAGGTCTCGTAGAGAGTCACATTGCGCTTGGAGAGGGCTTTTACGCGCTCGAACTCCGGTGCCTGGTCGGGGTACTCCAGATCTTCCACATGACGTTCCTCGAAACGCACCTGGAACTGGGGCTTGTGACAGTCCGGGTCGCCGGTGGGATTGTCTATCTTCATCTCGTAGAGCCCGGGGGCAAGGTCATTGAGATCGCCGACGCTCTCGAGGATCGCCCGGTGCTCCAGCCGTGCGACCTTGGCGGAAACGAAGATTCCCAGATGGCCAACGTGTGGGTTGATCAGGTAGACGATTCGCTGGCCAGCGGCCTTGAGTGCCTTGGTGTCTGGGTACACCGCGGGGATCCAGTTGAGCGCCTGGTGCGGTGGGGTGATGTTGTCTCCACTGGAGGCGAAGATCACCAGCGGGTTGCGGATGCGCTTGAGGTCAACGGTGCAACCGGGATGGACTTCAAACTCGCCACGCTCCAGCTTGTTACCGATGAAGAGATTCTCGACGATAGCAACAATCTCTTCCTTGCTCAGGCTATAGAAGCCGGTCCACCAACGCTCGAAGTCCAGAAATCGCTCGCGCTGGCCGTCGATGTCGGCAAACAACTGGTAGTCCTTCTGCCACAAGGTATTTGCCGGCTTGAGGGATTCGAAGTTGGCCGCCAGATGGGCGCCATCAAAGCGCCCGCCCCCCAGATCCGCCAGCAGGTGCGTCACCCAGGCGCCGCCCAGCAGCCCGCCGGCGAGGCGCATGGGATTAACGCCGGATTCGCCGGACCAGTAGGACAGCGGTGAGCCGTTAAGCACCGCCGGCCCGACCAGGCCCTCACAATCAGCCGAGAGCAGTGCGATGGCCCATCCCGCCTGGCAGTTGCCGTAGAGCACCGGCGGCATGTCGGGGTGGCGCTCGGCCAGCGTCTCGACGAAGCGCCGTAGTACGTGTAACACGTCCTCCAGCGTCTGCCCGGGCATGGGCTCGGGGAAGAAGATCGCGAAATAGACCGGGTGCCCCTCGTGGAGTGCCATGCCCACTTCGGAGTCTTGTTTGAAACCGCCGATACCGGGACCATGACCGGCGCGCGGATCGACGATCATCACCGGCGGTTTGGTCTCGTCGAGGCAGTCTTCCAGACAGTCCTCGCCGACCCGGGTGATGCGTAGCAGGGCATAGTTGGCGGGGCGCTCCAGCCGGCGACCGTCCAGGATCATTTCATAGTCGAAGTCGAGTAGCGGTGGCTTGCCGGCCTGCTCATGCTCAAGCATGTTATTGGCACGCTCGCGCAGGGTGTCCAGGTAGCGCACGCCGCGCCGCCACAGGTCGGTCTGGTAGGCGAACAGTTCCGTCGCCGGGTTGCTCGGGATGGTGGCGTGTTTGTCGGGCCTGACCGACGGGTCGGGCGCCTTGTCTGTCGTTGGCTTGGCATTCATAGTGGTTTTACCTCTCGGTGTCAGGATGAAGTTTGGTCAAGTCGGCTCTGCTGGGCAGCGTTGCCGCCAGCACGGCCACCCCGTAGAGGTGCCACCAGCGAACCCTCAATGCCATCTCTCACCGCGATTCCTGCGTTGAAGAATGCGAACACAGGCACGACACCGAAGGTGACTATCTTGAAAGAGCAGAGTCGGTTTTAAATTTCGGTCAAGGAAGGCTTCCGGCCATATTATCCACGTTGCGGCTCTCTGGCGCTGCAAAATTATCAATCAAAGCCCATATTTTTGCCGGGTCTGACAGATAGACTTGATGGTCTTCTCCCATGAGCCGCTCAAATATTGCGTTTGAAAAAAACGGCAGCAATGCGACTGCGTTCTCCACCGGTGCCGCGAGGTCATTTTCTCCATGAATGAGCAGTATTTTTTTGTCCTGTATTTTCGACGCCAGCCTCTGCAAATCCGCGTTCGCCAAAATTTCATCAAGCGTGCGATAATAGCTGACCCAGGTATGCTTTTTTGCCTCGTCAAAAATCTCCTTCGGAATGTTTTTTGGCCGAAACCACTCGGTCATGTAAATCGGGTGGAAATAGCAAACGAACTGGTAGGTCGAATCGACGGATAATTCATCCCACAAAGAAATTCTCGCGAAAGTCTCCTTGATCTCCTCTTTATCGGCAAAACTCGGAAGGCCGATGGTCACCAACCCGTCAAACCACTCGGGATGTTCTCCGACCAGCCCCATCGCCAGGATGGCACCAAGCGAATGCCCAACCGCGAACGAATTGCCGGAATCAAAGCCCTCTTTTTTCATCACTTTTTCAATGGCTGTTATGTGTTCTTCCAGATCGTATTTGCCATTGGGTTTGGGTGAGTCGCCAAAACCCAGAAGGTCGATCAACAATAATGAGTAAGAGTCCGGCGCATACGCCAAACCCTTCTTCCAGTACCTCAACGAGCCCGTCAGACCGTGCAGAAGTACTATCTTCGTAGGACCATCACCTATCCGCTCATAGTTAAGCGTCATCGATTGCGGGTCGTATGGCGTTGCAAGCGCGCCGCGGAGATAGGTTTGAACACCGGTTCCGATGAAAGCGAGGATCACAAAAGCAATAGTCAGGTAGAACACGCGTTTTCGCACTGGTGGCTCCCAAATAGCCCAAGTTTATCGAGCGCGATGGCTCGTCACAGTTTGCCAATAAAGGGCTCGTAGACGCCGGTCCAGCTCACACCCCATGCACCAGCCCTCTTGACTCAGGTGGGCGGCTACGCAGTAAATTCCTTAGTAATGCCATTTTAACGGATTTTAGTGTTTCAACAGGGAAGTATCACTCCCATGGGTGCCGAGTCTGGACGACCACAGAGAGCACTAAATTTCCCGAGCAACAAATCAATAAGTTGGGCGCTGAGGTCCGCACAAAGTGCTACCTGATTACTCATGTTGATCAGCTTGCACTGGCCTTCAACGACAAAAAGTATAAAAACGCATCTGGTGAGACGGTGACAACCAAGGTGTGTGGCAGTCTTGAAAACCTGGTTCGTGAACTCCTTATAAGGTGCGGGCCTGAACTATGGGTCCAGTCATTCAGGCAGACGCACGTTAGCGACTTGGCTGGATCGAAAGGGATTTCAGTCTATTTGGTCGGGCCTAAAAGTCCCAAATTGCAAATGACCACTTGTGGTAGTCACCACGCTGATTTATAGTGGTGACTATACCCAATGACTATGGTGTGTCCATGAACCAGGAACAGGTAACGAAATCACAATTCAAGGCAAGGGCACTTGAGTATTTCCGCAAGGTTGAGACCTCTGGAGAGTCGGTAGTGGTTACGGATCGCGGTCAACCAACTGTAGAGATTCGACGCTACCGGAGCGATAAGCGGTCGCCGCTTGAGCGGTTGCGCGGGAGCGTTCTGGAGTTCAAGAGCCCGACAGAACCGGTTGCTGAAGACGATTGGGAGGCTCTGGATTGATCGTTCTCGACACTCACGCCCTGATTTGGTGGGTAAATGGTGACAGCCAGCTTTCCCCGAACGCCAAGGCGGCAATAGATCACGAGCAGCAGGATGAGGACGGAATCATCCTGGTCTCGGCAATATCGGCGTGGGAGATCGCCCTGCTTGTCGGACGTGACCGTTTGACTCTGGGGATGAACCTCGATGACTGGCTTGAAACCGTCCGTGAAATTGAGGGGGTGAAGTTTGTACCTGTTGATGAGGTGGTGGGCGTTGAATCAACACGTTTGCCGGGTGACTTTCACAAAGACCCAGCCGACCGGATGATTACCGCCCTCGCCAGACACTTCAATGTGCCGCTGGTAACAGCAGACGAAAACATCCGGGCGTACAAGCACGTTCGGTCAATTTGGTGATAGGAATCCAGGAGAAAATCGTGAGTGAAGAACGCCTCTATTTTGAAGCTGCGCCAGTGTCGGAGTTGTGTGGTTGTGTATCAGTTGCCCTCACCGAAGTAGGGCCAACAAACAACGACGGTTGAGTTGTCCTTTTTTCACCCTTGAAGAAGGCAAAACTTAACCTTTGACTATTTCGATGCTGAGCGATTAAGACGCTTATAAACACAAGCGAACATTCACCAACGAATAGAATGACAAGCTTCCGGCTGTGATTTTTGGAAAATGTCCGCTTGACTGACCTGGCAATCGACGGATTATTCTCTACTATGCGTCTCGTTATTTCGCTGGAAAATGGTCGGCGCCCCAAAACCCAAAATGCCATTTGAAATTAAATAACAGCGAACTGCTTCACTTAACCAACGCCAACGTTTTATCAACGGAGGCGGGAAAGGTTGTTTATGCCTTCAGGCGGATATTCCATTTCTTTTCATTGATGCTGTGCTGCACAGTGGCCCGTGTTCGGGCAGTGACCATCACTGCGCTCCCATTGAATAGTCGTGTGCTGGATGCCGAAGTGCTCTTTCAACATTGCGGCAGCCTCACTGATGATCTGGTCGTCACTCTCGGGGTCCGATTTTACCAAGTGAACGGTTAGCGCATTTTCAGTGGTGCTCAATGCCCAGATATGGAGGTGATGGGCAGACTGTACTCCGGGTAGATTCTCAAGCTGCTCATGGACCGCTGAAGGATCAATGCCTTTTGGAACGGCATCGACTGCCAAATTAACGGAGTCCTTGAGCAACTGCCAAGTGCCGAAGAAAATAACAGCGGCAATGACGAGACTGACGATCGGATCAATCCAGGTCAAGTTGGTAAACATCAGTATCGTTCCGGAAATCACAACGCCCACCGAAACCGCCGTATCGGCGGCCATGTGCAAAAAGGCGCCACGGATATTGATGTCACCTTTTTGCCCTTTGAGGAAAAGCATCATGGTTGCGCCGTTGATCAGCACCCCGATACCCGCAACCACGACTATGGTCAGGCCAGCAATGTCAGCCGGATTTGTCAGGCGCTGAATGGCTTCCCAGGTAATCCCACCGACAGCGGCAATGAGAATCAGAGCGTTGAAAAGCGCCGCAAGGATTGTGGTTTTCTTCAGACCATAGGTTTTGCCGTAAGTAGCGGCCTTACTTGCGAGCCAACTGGCCGCCCAGGCCAGAATCAGACCCATCACGTCACTTAGGTTGTGGCCTGCATCGGCTAGCAACGCGAGAGAGCCGGAAAGAGCCCCATATACCGCCTCGACGAGGACAAACACCGTGTTAAGAATTACTGCAATGGCAAACGAACGGTTGTGAGTGTCGAAATGATGGCTGTGATCGTGACTGTGGTCGTGCATGTTTGCCTCTATCAACGAAGATTTTGTACACAATTTTGAGCCCCGTAGTAGCTACAGGGTCAAATATCTGAAGGCAAGACTCATGAATCAGCAGGCTATTAGTCATTGAGAGTATGGCCCAACCAGGATAAAGGTTCCCAGGCAAGGTTCAGCGGAGGGAGTCCGTTATCACTCTGGGAGAGATACGTTTACCCGACCTCCGCCGGGCTTGCTAAAGACAACCTCAATGCGCAAGCCAGGATTGTTGTCGAGTAATGTCAGGGAGGCTTCATGCAGCTCTGAAATCGCAACGCAAAGAGAGAGACCGAGTCCGTTGCCAGGGGTGGTGCGCGAGCGATCCAGGCGATAGAGGCGTCGCAGTACGTTACGGCGCTCCTCCTCGGGAATGCCGGGGCCGTCATCCGAAACGACGAGCAGGATTTCCTGCTGGTCAGACTCGACCGAAAGCGAAATTGTCGAGCCAGCTGTGGTGTGCCGCAGGGCGTTCTCAATCAAGTTGGCGGTGAGTTGACCAAGAAGCGTTCTATCCCCGCGCACAATAGCGGGGGCGTCCGGCAAACGTGCCATGGTAAGTCTGTGACCACTGTCTTCAGCCACCGGTGCATAGATTTCAAGGAACGTTGACAGAACCTCTGCGAGATCTACCGTATCGAAACGGGCTTTTGCACTTCCTCCCTCAATCTGGGCAATCGAAAGAAGCGAGTGGAATACTGAGGCCGCGCGTTCGGCTTCGGTGAGCGCATTGTCGACAAGGTCAGTTTCGGGGGTACCCGTCGCCAGATGCTCTCGAAGTCTTGTCAGAAGTACGAAAATCCGTTGTATGGGAGTCTTCAGGTCATGGGCAATATCCGTGGATACCTGGCGCAGGGCAGACATGGATGCGTCTTGCGCTGATGCCATTCGGTTAATTCCGACTCCGATTCGGGACAAATCATCGTTCTGATCAGCGTGTGGAACCCGTGACGATAGATCGCCCCGCGTCATTTGTGCGAGCGTAGATTCAATATGCCGGACGCGCTGTGCAGAGACCAGCGCCATCCAGACCCCGGCGCCCAGCGAGAGGACCAGGGTTGGCAGGATGCTCAGGAAGAGCACCCCGGCGAGGGTTTCCTTTATCTCGTTTATTGGGGCGCGGCTTTCGCCGACGATGAGCACACCCTGGGCCACGTCTTTTTTGCGCAGTACGTAACCTTCATCACTAAGCTTTTGGCTGCCATCGCGTTGTTTTAGATCGATCTGGCGATCATGCAGTTCGACCTGAGCGTTTCCAAAGCTTTGTCCGCTTGATGTGACGAACACCACGATGCGGTTCCGGGGATCGGTAGTCGCTGCTTCGGACGCGACAAGGGCGGCAAGTGTGTCAGGGCTGCGCGTCGAATGAAATTCAGCTATCTGTTGCTTGAGATTAGCATTAATCTGGTCTTCCGCGTTTTCAACCAGTTGCATCCAGGCAAACCCTAGGCTGGCCAGATTTACGGTCGTAAACACTGCAACAAGCCCGAGCGCCAGTCGAACCTGAGAGGACCCTAATAACTTCCGAATTCCAGTAAGGTTTGAGGTATCAGTCAATGATTCGGTATCCCGCGCCACGAACGGTTTCTATCAGTTTCCTCTCGGAGGGTTGGTCGATCTTGGCCCGCAGGCGACTGATGTGAGTTTCGACCACATTCGTTTGTGGGTCGAAACTGATATCCCAAAGTGCTTCCAAAAGCATGGTGCGGGTCTGGACACGTCCTTTTCGCCGCATGAGATGTTCGAGAAGCGCGAATTCTCGCGGCAGCAGGTCAATTTCTCGATCTGACCGCGTTACTTTGCGGCGACTCACATCCATGGTCAAATCGTCGACAGACAGGAGGCTTTCCCGGATTGTTGTTGCAGGCCGCCGGGCCAACGCCTGAATGCGGGCTAGAAGTTCACCAAACACAAAAGGCTTGACAAGGTAGTCGTCGCCACCTGCCTTTAATCCCTCAATCCGGTCGTCTACACCGCCAATGGTGGTCAGAAAGATTGCCGGTGTTGTGAATTTTGCTGCTCGCAGCGTCTTGACCAAAGATAGTCCGTCAAGGCCCGGCAGCATCCGATCAACAACCAGCATATCATGGTCAGCACGCATGGCTTGCCCAAGACCATCACGCCCATTGGCGAGATGGTCTACCACGTGCCCCTCCTGCCGGAGACCGTTCACAATGTAGTTTGCGGTTGTACAGTCATCCTCAATCACTAGAATTTTCATTAATCGGGGCTCTCGGTCTCAGTGGTATTTGAGGTCAACTTACGTTATGAACAGCTCTGGCATCATGTTTCTCGCCGAGCTCGTCCGGTGTCTTTGCCAGCCGGACACCGATGACAAGCAGTGCCCCAATAAGAGTGCTCATTGCTGCTGCGATGAAACCAAATCCAATTCCGGCCAGGATGACGAGAAAAAAAGCAGTGCGAGCGCCAAAAGTTTTCAATTTATAGATCATGATGTATCTCCTCAGATTATCGTTACGACAACGGCAGTCTGAAGCTCGTTGTATTCAGTGTTCTGAGACCTGTATTAACTCCGCGTAATTTAACTTGGATTGGC
This sequence comes from Marinobacter metalliresistant, assembly GCF_038098645.1. NCBI lineage: Bacteria > Pseudomonadati > Pseudomonadota > Gammaproteobacteria > Pseudomonadales > Marinobacteraceae > Marinobacter > Marinobacter metalliresistant. The sequence continues at coordinate 483,743 of NZ_CP101118.1, forward strand.
TGGCCTTAAGGCGTGATTGATCAAAATAACAAACTCGTAACTTTCAGGACAGCAGATTGGTAGGGCCGGCCTCTAGATTGGGTATCAAGGTAGCGACGGTCGCTGCCCGATAATCAAAGGGTAAAACACATGAAAACTCAATCGAAATCACGTTTTTCTCGTCTAATGGCTGTGACGCTTGCAGGCACTGTGGCTTTTTCCGGACTAGGCGCAATGTTTGCCAATGCTGCCAGTGAACGAAAGGACGAAACGCAAATTCAGGCACTTTCCTCCACCAAATTGACACTGTCCGATGCAATTCGCACGGTCGAGAGCGCTGGCCAGGGGGTCGTGACCGGCGCTGAATTTGATATGAACAAAGACAGCACTTGGTATGAGGTAACGATGCAGAAGGGTTCTTCCGAAGTTGACTACCGTGTAAACCCGATGACCGGCGCGATCATCGATAGCTCATCCGATGCCGAGGAAAGTGACGGCGACAGTGATGCCGACGAGGCAAAGGAGAGTTCGGAGATACAGACTGCCAAGTTCTCCATTCTGCAAGCGGTTTCGCAAGCCGAAGCCAAGGGTGGCAAGGTCCTGGGTGCTGAATTCGAGAAGGAGGACGGTGCACTCGCCATCCAACTTGAGGTTGCTGATGCTGCCGGGGCTGTGTCGGAGCGAATGTTTACTGCTGATACCGGAACCGCCATCAAAGGTGATCAGGATCACAGCCAGGACAAAGACGACGAGGAGCATGGAGGAAGTGAAGAGAGTCACGAGAATGAACAGAGAGATGAGATGGATGAATGATACTCACTGAAAGGCATGTTGCCGCACCAATGGGCGGCAACGTACTTGTCAAAATCCTCCCGGAAACCGGTTCAGTACACGGATAATTCGTTTCACGGACACTCAATCTGAAGGACTCCAATCATGACTACACTCACTTCCGCCAATGTGAAGCGGGCGCTACTGCGCGTCCCTGAAGTCACTCTCGTTTTCTGGATCATCAAGACACTGTCAACCACCGTCGGCGAAACCGGAGCCGACTTTCTGGCCTTTAATCTGGGCTGGGGTATGCCCGTGACCAGCCTATTGATGGCGGGCATCATGGTTGTATTGCTCTATCTGCAATTTGCTAAATTCCAGCGCTACGTACCCGCCAATTACTGGTCTCTGGTGGTCTTGACTAGTGTCCTCGGCACTCTTATCACCGATATATTGGTCGATCTGGCAGGCGTCAGCCTGGTTACGCTGAGCGTTGTGTTCACCGCACTGATGCTGACCGGTTTCTATCTATGGTATCGGGAGGAGGGAACGCTTTCGATCCACTCTATTGATTCAGGCAAGCGCGAGGCCTGGTATTGGGTAGTTATCCTTATGGCCTTTGCCCTGGGTACTGGCGTTGGCGACCTAATCTCCGAACACTATGCCTTGGGCTACGACAAGGCGCTGATGCTGTTCAGTGGTTTGATCGCGACCGTGGCGGTGGCCTATTACGCACTCAGGATGAATGCGATCGCGGCTTTCTGGTTGGCCTACGTACTGACGCGTCCGCTAGGCGCCTCGTTGGGTGACTTCATGATCCAGACTCCGGCCGATGGAGGTCTTGGGTTCAACACAATGATGGTCAACGTGGCGTTCCTGACCGCGATCGTTTCTTTGGTGGGCTACGAGTTTGTCCGCGTCAGGCAGGCACTTTCGGGAGTGCCGGTCGAAGCGGGACAAAACTGAATAAATTCAGTCTTATCTTTGGCAACCCCACCGAAAACGTCAGCGGTAATTGGTAGAACGGTTGCCAGGAAGTGCACAATATTCAGCGACACTTCCTGGTAACCTTCTCGCTTTCTCAGTCGGGCTCCTGCAATGATGGATTCGATCACCCAGGCAACCTTGTCTCTGGCCCAGAGTGCCGGTGTCTGGGGCTATTGGTTTGCCTTGTTCGCGGCCCTGATAGAGACCGCCTTTCTGCTCGGCCTTCTTGTGCCGGGTTCAGCACTGCTGTTACTGATGGGGATGCTGGCCGGCCAGGGCGTTTTCGATATTGGCGACCTGCTATTTTTTGCAATTGTCGGGGCCACGCTCGGCGATAATCTCAACTATTTTCTTGGACGCCGTTATGGTCGGCAATGGTTGCGTCAAGACCGTTGGTTCCTGAAAGCGGAGCACATGGCAAAAGCGGAGGGTTTTTTTCATAATCACGGCGGCAAAAGTGTGTTCCTGGGTCGGTTCGTGCCATCGGTGAAAGAGATCATGCCTTTCGTTGCCGGGATGGCCGACATGGAACGGCGTTCATTCATGATCTGGAACCTTGCCGGGGCCGCCGGTTGGAGCCTGCAATGGATCCTGCCTGGCTACCTGTTTTCACAGTCTCTTTCCCTCGCCCAGACCTGGCTCTCCCGCCTTGGCTTCATGGCGGTCATTCTCGTCATCGTGCTGCTCCTCATCTATGGACTGCGCTGGTCGCTGTTGCGCTATGGACCCAGCGGTTTTCAGTTTCTCAGATCGATTCTTCAGTCGATCAGCGCCGCGATTAGTCGGAACCCGGAGGTTGTCGAGCTGACGCGACGTTTCCCTACCATGGCTCATTTTATCCGGCAGCGCTTAGACCGGACCTGCTGGCGTGGCCTACCTATGACTCTGACCAGCATCAGTGGGCTTTATCTTCTTTTCGTGTTTAGCGGGTTGGCGGAAGACGTAGTGACCGGCGATGCCGTAACAGCGATAGATGCGCGCGTTGAAGCGCTATTAGCCAGCGTTCGAACACCATTTTTCAACCATTTGTTCTATGCCATAACTTCACTTGGTTTCTGGCCGTTGGTCGTCAGTGGTCTATTAGCCACCATTTGCTGGCTCTGGTATCGCCGGGCGGCTGAGCTTATCCTGCCGCTGGCCGTTTCTGTCGCAAGCTGTGAGCTTCTGACCGTGCTTGGCAAGTTGATGTTCCATCGCCCGCGGCCGGATGGCGGTTTGATTGAAGCGGGGGGCTTTTCCTTTCCCAGTGGGCATGCCAGCATCAGCGTCGCGTTTTACGGTTTTGTGATTTATCTGGCGATGCGAACTGTCAGGCTTTGGCGTACACGCCTCAATTTGCTGATGCTGGGCGTGTTGGTGGCGCTCTTGATCGGATTCAGTCGCCTTTATCTCGGAGTCCATTACCTCAGTGATGTGGTCGCCGGATATCTGGTCGGAGCCATGGGTTTGATGCTCGGCATCGCGGCCACCTACCTGAGCCCGGCTCACGGGCGATGGTTAGAGCAGCAGCTCGCACTCGCTCCGTCGTTCAGGTTGGCCGGTATTGTTCTCGGGATTGCATCCTTTATGGTTTTTTCACTGATGTTCAACGTCGCCAAGGCGCCGGTATTTGCAGTAAAGCCCGCACAGGCAAGTGCGGCCGTCATTCAGTTGCAGGCACCGCAATCGGTGTTGCTGCGCAAGGGTAACCAGGCTAACTCACTCCTTGGCGCACCCGAGGCACCGATCAACCTGATTTTCGTGGCGCGCAATCTCGACCAGGTTCGAGCTTGTCTGACAGCAGCTGGCTGGCTAGAGGCGGACGCCATTCATTGGCGCAGCGTGCCGAATGCTTACCTGAGGGCGTTTCAAGGCAAGGATTACCCGAAAGCACCGTTGTCACCCTGGTTTTGGGGCGCCAACCCGCAAACTCTGGGTTTGGTCCAGCCCGGACAGCACGGCCAGGTTTTTGACCGACGTTTTCTGCGGGTCTGGGACACGAACCATGCCTTGAATAATGGTGAGTGGGTCTATGTGGCAACGGTTGGCCAGGAAACAAGGAAACGCTGGCATCTCGTGCCGCGCCCCCTGCCGCATTTCAACCGGGCCCGCAATCTACTCGTCCGGAAGCTACAGGCAGGGCAGTGGGCGACCGGTGTTTCCGAGGTCTACTATCCAGACTCTCCCAGCAATGCCACGGAGGGGGCCAGTTTATCCTACGATGGAAGTCTTAGTGTGATTACTTTTGCAACCGGGTGCCGGTGAGTCTGTCCGCCGGGTGGTTTTGATACTGATTGAGCCTTCTCCCCAGCCTCGCGGTTACCCGCTAAGCTGGAAGGCGACGAAGCACTACAAGGGAGAAGACTCATGAACTTTTACCATAGCACCCACCGCCATTATTGTGGAATCGATCTGCATGCCCGCAGCCTGTATGTCTGCATCATCGACCAACAGGGCGAGGTACTTCTGCACAAAGAAATCAAAGCTCGCCCGGAACTGCTACTGGCTGTGCTTGAACTGTTTCGTGATGATCTGGTGATCGGTGTCGAATGCATGCACTGCTGGTACTGGATCTCGGATCTGTGTGAAGAACACGGCATTCACTTTATCCTGGGCCATGCCTTGTATATGAAGGCCATTCATGGCGGTAAAACCAAGAACGACCGCATCGATTCCTTCAAGATCGCCATGCTCATGAAGGGCGGCAATTTCCCCCTGGCCTACGTTTATCCCAAGGAGATGCGGGCAACCCGGGATTTACTTCGCAGACGCACCCGCATCGTCCAACACGGGGCCATGCTCAAAGCCCATGTGGTGAATACCACGAGCCAATACAACCTGCCGCCCAACAAGGCCAACCTGAAGAATATCGGCGCCCGGGAACAAGTCCGGGCGACGTTTGCCGACCGGGATGTCCAACACAACATCGATCTCGACCTGGCCATCATTGAGTGCTATCACCGGGAACTCAGCAAGCTGGAAGAACATCTGGAACGGCAAGCCAAACAACACGATCCTGCCTCTCTGAGTGTATTGCGGACCATTCCTGGTGTGGGTCGTATCCTGGCCCTGACGATGCTCTACGAAATCGGCGACATCCAGCGATTTGAGACGGTGCAGAAGTTTGCTTCTTACGCCCGGCTCATCAAGTGCAAAGCCGAGTCTGCTGGCAAAGTCTACGGCACCCAGGGCAACAAGATCGGTAATGCCCATCTGAAGTGGGCTTTCTCGGAGGCCGCCGTGCTGTACCTGCGGGGTAATGACAAGGCCCAACGCTATTTACAGAAACTCCAGAAACGCATGAACAAACCCAAGGCGCTGTCCGCGCTGGCCCACAAGCTGGGCCGGGCTGCCTACTTCATGCTCAAGCATCAGAGGGTGTTCGATGAACAACGATTCCTGAAGGGTTAGTCACGCCACGGGGTGAGCATGACGTCTAACTGGATCAAACAGGATGATGGCTGAAAGCCCGGTGTCCGCTGACTGGTACTCGATACCAAACCGGCCTTCTATCACCGCCGTTGAAGCCAGTCGCTTTGATTAGCCACCCCGTGGGCGTGCCTTAATACCATGAGCCAGTGCGCTTACACCGGTCCTGAGCCTGAAACTAACTGGAGCTACGCAGCCAGATCCTTGAATAGTGCCAGTGACCGGTTAACCGATGAATGTCTGGTGCCCCTGATCGACCGAAGGAACGACTGGCCAGGCGGTGGTCTAAAGCCACGTAAGAGAGCCCCTATATGTGTTTGCTGTGAGTGCCTGACAGCCATACGAGACTGACGAAGCAGGCGTTCTCGCTCATGGATTTAGATTGGCCGCTGGCGCGGCCAAAAAAACACTATTGCCTATTGATTCCGAGAAGGCTCATATGTGTTACCTGGCGCTGTGTTCCAATACCAGAAAGCCAAAAGCCGCAGCACACAAAAGCCATGCCGTAATAACGACTGCGGCCGCAGTGTGACTAACCGGTCTGGCAATCACCTCAGCAGCTTTCGCGCGACTCGCTTCTATCACATTCGTTGGCGTCAGCCTGATGACAAGCATGATCCCCAACGGGAGGAGAATAATATCATCAAGGTAGCCAACAATCGGTATAAAGTCCGGTATGAGATCGACAGGACTCATGGCGTATGCTGCAATCGCGAGCGCAAGCAGCCGAACGACTATCGGAGTATTCGGGTCTCGCGCTACAAAATATGTTGTCAGAGCATCATTTTTGACACGCAAGGCGGCAGCTTTCAGTTTTTTGATCAAGCTTCGAGGTCTCGTACAAATAACCGGACTCAAAACACAATGTCCAGGCACTGCGTACCGGATTTTTGCAGTGAGTTGATTTGGAGAGGCGATTTAACCAACCTTTGGCTGGTTGCCCGTTGCATATAGAATGTTCAATCATTGATCTATTCGAGCAAGAGTGGATTTCCCAGTCACAAAGCGAAATTCCGTCCCTTCGTGATTTGATTGCAAGAGTTCGAGAGTCCATCCGAGCCGTTCTGCCACCATTCGAACAATCAATAATCCAAACGTTGAATTCTTGAAATTGCCCGTTTGCTTGACACCGAAAAGGCGTTTGTCGGCTTCGGAGAATTGTTCCAGTTTTTCAATGGGCAATCCCGTGCCAAAATCCCGCACAATGATTTCTCCGGTCTTTATGGTTATCTCAACGTCAGAACGTGTGTGGCGAAGCGCATTCTGGATCAGGTTGCGCAGAAGCATCCGGACTAAAGAGGGAGGCGCAACGATGGCCTCCTTATCATCACCTTTGAGCTTAACTCGACCTTGATATTGGGGAGTTCCTTGCTCCAGGTCGGCAACCAAGTCGCTGGCAAGACGGTAGACTGAGAATCGGCGATTAGTCTCTTCTCGATCCTCACTCCGGGCAAGTGCAAGAAGAACTTCGATGTCATCCTTCATTGCGTGGGTCGTGGTGCGGATCCGGTTGATCGTTTTCTGATTGGCTCCAGAGAGGTCTCCTCGTTGGTCGAGAACCTCAAGGGCTCCGGAAATGACGGCCAAGGGCGTACGAAGCTCATGGCTGGCAAGTTTCACAAAGGAGCGTTCCCTCTCGATATGGCTTTCAAGCTCGGAGAGAAAACGATTAAATGAATCCGCGATATCGGCAATCTCCCGATCGTCGTAATCGCTGTTGCATCGCCGCATGTTTTTGGAGGGTTCAATACTCTGAATTTCATGGGTTAGGCGTTTCAAGGGCCGAACAATGTAATTTGCAGAGACTCTGGAGAAGAAAAACGCTGCGAAAAACATAACACCAGTGATGCCAAGCAGAATCCACTGAATAAGTCCCTGCCTGCTTTCCAGAATCGTAGTGTCCTGTGCCAGATAGAGCTGGCCTGCGGGATTCTCTATCTCTTTGGCAAAGACCTGTTTGGTAACGCCGTTTTCCTCAAACTCATCGGCATGGGGCAAGTTTAGCCCCTGAAAGTAGGAAGGAAGCTCGGAGTCTGATTTACCTGTTGGAACAAATAACACCTCCAGCCTAGGTGTTTTCAACGAACGAAAGGTTCCTGCCTTGAGCTGTTCTTCGAAAAACTCCGTATCCGCCCTTAATTCAAAATTCAATATGGTGTCATCTGCATCATCTATAAAAAAATCAACAGCAAACATAGCAATCGCGGTCGTCGCCGAAACAAGAATAAAAATTGTTCGAGCGAGACGCGCAGCCACCGACTTCTTCGATGTCTTGTTCTCATTCTGCATCGGGGGGATCCAGTCTGTATCCACGACCGTGAACGGTCTTAATCATCCCATGACCCAGTTTTTCCTTTAGCGATTTTCGGAGGGTGTAAATATGCGTTCTTAAACTCTTACCTTCAAAGTCGTCATCCGAACCCCAGAGGGCATCGCACAATGCCTGGTGACTTAAAAAGTTTGGGTAGGCTCGAATGAGCAGTTCGAACAGCCTGGCGGGTGTTCCTGAAATCTCTGTCTTCAAGCCATGAAACTCGACTTCCAGAGTTCCGGGGTTGAACAAAATATCACCCCCTCTTAATACTGGCTTCTGAGGGGCGTATCTCCGATGAAGCGCCTCTATTCTTAGTTTTAATTCCTTTAATTCAAAGGGCTTGACGAGGTAATCGTCTGCTCCGGAATCAAATCCTTTTTCTTTATCGTTTATATCCCCTAGAGCAGTCATCATAATAATAGGGGTTGGGCATTGCAGGTCCTGGCGGATTTTTCTGGCAATCTCGAAACCATCGACTCCGGGAAGCATCAGGTCAAGTATGACGATGTCATACGTCTGGGTCGCCAACAGGTGCAGAGCCGTTAACCCATCGGCTGCATAATCCAGCGAGAAACGATCCTCCCCCAGATATTCAAAGATATTCTCCGCCAGATCGACTTGATCTTCCACGATCAATAGTTTGAGCATATCGAGGTTAACCACTTTTCGAGTTTAGTTCGGGACCAACGGGGCCATTCTGGCTGTTGTCTGGCGGAAGATCGATAGAGAATAGTTGATATCGTTTGTTCTCCCCGACCTTCTGAGCGTCAGCGGCTTTTGGACCAATGACCTCATCGACCGCACCGTTTGGAATTGCGGCAAAGACTCTGGTGTACTCGTCGTTTTCCAGCACACTTTTGAGCTCTGATGAGGTCACTTCCACAGCGTCCCCCAACGAATAAAAACGTGCTGAAAATGGCAATTCGCCAATGTAGAGGATAGGACTATCCCCCGTTTGGTGAACGCTCTCATACCGGCCTATCAATTGCTTTTCGGTTTTTAGTGGCACTACGCCACTTATACCAATGAATACAAAAAGGGTAATGAGGACGGGCGCAAGCAATACAGCCCCCGACCTGACTCTGGACCAGGCACCTAGATCAAGCTTCGACACCCACCCGGCGATCAGAATTGCCGAGAACGGCAGAGAAGGAAGTATGTATGTCCAAAGTGTGTTGCCAGCCAGGGTGAAGAACAGCATAGGCGCAATTGCACAAAGCAACAGATACGGCGTCGAGGTATCTTCCACAATGCCAGTGAAGAGTTCCTTTGTTTTGCCTCGCGCTACAGACCACCCAAAGCCAACCAAACCAATGATTCCCCAGGGAAATGAAGCCCAAAGCCAGAATACCCAGATCATGCCCTTGGGCCGGTTATGGGCGCTACCGTACAAATCGCCAGCCCATCCCGGATCCAGAAACCGGCTAAAGTGTTCGCCAATGATGAAATAGTTGAGGAATCCTGGCGTTTTCAGTTCGGCGAGCACGTACCATGGCACAGCAATCACCAGTGTCAGAAGTGATCCAAGAAACCAGGGCAGTCTTTTCAACGGCTGCAGCCGCTGCCTGAAAATAGCAGCCCAGAGCACAAGGGGGGTAACGGTCAATACAACGGCCAACGGTCCCTTGGCCAACAAGCCGATAGCCAGACCCACGAAAAACCACCAGCGCCAGTAGCCCGACCGGCCCGAAAGCACAAACCACATGCTCACCAGGGAGAGGGTCGTTCCAAAAACCAGGAATGTATCAGTCATGACTGCGCCGGCACTGATATAAGTGAGTGCCATGGTAGAGAGCACTAGAGCGGACCATCGGGCGATCAGGGCGCCGCGCGCATACTTCGCAAGGCACCACGTTAGCCAGACGATTCCGACAGTCGCGAACCATGCCGGTAATCGCAGAGCAAATTCAGACAATCCAAATATCTTTAGAGAGGCAGCCTGAGCCCAGAATGACAGGGGGGGTTTTCCCCAGAAGGGAACGCCGGGTTCAAACCAGGGTGTTATCCAGTCCCCGGATTCCGCCATTAAACGGGCGATCTCAGCGTATCGGGGCTCCGTTGTATCCGCGAAGGGAAACAGCGTCATTCCGATAAAGCGACTCAACAATACGGCAGCCAGTACCCAGAACCAGGGTTCAATTCGCTTTAGCATTCTTGACGCCTCTGAAGTTGCTAATTTGTTCTCGGTTCGACACCTCTCGGTTTTCGACCACTTCTTCGGTCAGATAGAGTGGCCTCTGTTTCGTTTCGATGTAGGTTTTGCCCACATACTCACCGACGATACCAACGCTCACCAACTGTATGCCGCCCAGAAAACTGATGAGGGCAATCAAGGACGGATAACCGTCAGTCGGATCGCCAAGTATGATCGCCTTGACTACAATCCAGACACCGAACAATCCGCCAATAGACGCAGCCAGCAGGCCAACAAGGGTTGCCCATCTCAGAGGCGACACTGAAAAGGAGGTCAACCCTTCAAGGGCCAGGCCAACCAAGCCAGGGTAATCCCACTTGCTCTCTCCAGAAGCCCTCAACGCCCGGTCGTATTCGATGATCGTCGTCGGCATACCAACCCAGGCAAATAGTCCCTTCATGTACCGATTGCGTTCTCCCAGCTGAAGAACGGCTTCGACCGCCCGCCTACTCATCAATCGAAAATCACCCGTATCGACCGGTATTTCAGTCCGGCTGGTCCTATTCAGCAAACGATAGAAAAGGTGCGCACTCCAGCGCTTGAAAAAACTCTCCCCTACGCGTGATCGGCGTTGCATCAGGACGACATCAAAGCCCGACTTCCAGCTCCTGACCATCTCGGGAATATATTCAGGTGGGTCCTGTAGGTCCGCATCCAGAACGATCACCGCATCCCCCCTGGCATGCTGAAGCCCTGCCGTTACAGCTGCTTCTTTGCCAAAGTTGCGGCTTAACTTGACCAGGCGGATGATTGATCCCCTTTCAATAACCGTCTTTACAAATTCGGCACTGCCATCTTCACTGCCATCGTCGACGACCACGATTTCCGAAGGAATATCCAAGCTCGCAAGGATCGGCAAGACATGCTCCAAGAATATGGGGAGCATTGGCCGTTCATTGAAAACCGGAACCACGAGGGAAAGCAGCTCTGATTCGTTCGGTGAGCGGGATGTCTTAAGAGGTTTGTTCACGGAACACCAGCCTTTGGTAGACAACATAATTAAATGCAGCGACAGCTACAGTGGTTAGGAGCTGTGCGGGAGCAACAGGTATTTCAAACAGTCGATTCAGGACGAAAAAGATCAGAACGTTTAGAAGAGAAGCGAATGAACAAGAAAGGACATATCGCCAGACGGCTTCAATGTGTGGCCGCGCTGTTGGAAAGGCCAGAGTCCGCTGCAACCAGTAATTGGTAACAGCTCCGACGACACTTCCAGAAAAGGTGGCCGCTACGGGATCCATGCCAAGCAAAACCAAGCCAGACATGGCCGCCCAATGGAAAAGGGTTGCCATTCCTCCAGCGGCAACAAATCCACTTATTTGTTTAAAGGAAACCTTCTTCATCCTGGCCGACACACCCACGCAACTGACACTTTTGGAGATTTCCACACAGGGTACTGGGGGGCAGTCAGAGTTTGTTGAAGGATTTATCAAGAAAATGTCAAATTCTAATCCTGGGCTTCGTAGTGGGGTAAATAAACATCGCTGAATCGCATGGCCAACGAGTATCGATTTCTCAGCGCTCCACAGGCCAATCCGTCATAGACGATCGCTCGGCGCTAAAAGCCCGAGTGCAGATAGTGCTACACGCATCCGGATGTCAGTTTTTTGGTTTTGAGCGAAAATCTGTATTTGGAATTCGTCTGAAATAGCGCAAAACAATGCTGGAAGGGGTAGTCGAGGTGAGATAGTCGGACGCTTGCAATGCGCTCACATTTACGCGCGCTCAAGATGGTTGAAGGCTTTCTTGAGATCACCAAACGTTTCCGCCTGACGTGCTTCTTGAAGCTCCGCTTGAAAGAATTGCTTTAATTCTCTGTGCATTACTGTCTGCGCCTTGGACTTACCCCGGTGCAGTAGACACTCCTGGCCTATGATTAGAGCATAGGAGGAATTGCCATGAGCAGCCAACGTTATCCCCCGGAATTCAAGGATGAAGCGGTCCGGCAAGTACTGGAGCGGGGCTATACCGTCGCCGAAGTATCGCAACCACTGGGAGTCTCGGCTCACAGCCTCTGCAAATGGGTTAAGGCCGTGAAACCGGATAAGTCTGATGAACAGGCTGCCGAATTGGCCGAAGCCAAGAGCGAGATTCTCAGGCTGCGGACCCAGATGCGCCGGATTGAAGAAGAGCGCGATATCCTAAAAAAGGCCGCTCGGTACTTTGCCAGAGAGCCTGAGTAAAGTACCGGTTCATCAACGATCACCGACGCCAATTCAACACCATGACCATGTGTCGCGTGCTTCAGGTGGCCCGTAGCGGTTTTCATAAGTGGCTGCATAAGCCCTTGTCTGACCGAGCGATCGATAACCAGCGGCTGCTAGCGCAGATCCTGGCGTCTTACCAAGGCAGCTCTGGCGTGTACGGTGCGCCACGAGTGTTTCTGGACCTTCGGGAGGCTGGCGAAACCTACGGTAAGAACCGGGTCGCCCGGTTGATGAAAGAACATAAAATCAAGGCACTGCGAGGCTACAAAGCACCGCGAGTGATCGCCGGAAGACCGTCGATCCTCACCCCGAACAAGCTTCAGCGCGAATTTACGGTGAGTCACCCGGACAAAGCCTGGGTAACCGACATCACCTACATTTGCACCTGGCAAGGCTGGCTGTATCTGGCGATGATCGTCGATCTGTTCTCGCGGCGTGTGGTGGGTTGGTCCATGAAACCCACCCTGCATCGCAGCTTGGTGGTGGATGCGCTCTTGATGGCCGTCTGGCGTCGACGCCCGGAAGGATACGGTGCTGGTGCATTCCGACCAAGGCTCGCAATACGGCAGTGACGACTGGCACCGGTTCTGCTGTGCCCACAATCTGGACCCCAGCATGAGCCGTCGGGGTAATTGCTGGGATACGCGGTCGCGGAATCCTTCTTCAGCAGTCTGAAAAAGGAACGCATCCGCAAACGGATCTACAAAACCCGTGACTTGGCTAAGGCGGATATGTTCGACTACATTGAAGTATTTTATAACCGGGTCCGATGTCATACGCCACCTGGGTGGCGTCAGTCCAGAGGCCTTTGAAATGGCCTCCATTTGAGGCTGGGGGAATGGTATCAACTTAAGGAAAAACCACAGCGCCGGCAAGCCAGGTTCCTGCCACATCGAGCCAGCATGAAGTTGGCCAACTGACAGAAACACCCCTTTATTGCCGTGTTGAGAGGACACGGAGGTGCGGATTGGAGAAGAATTGCAGGTCAAGGCGGCCTTTGAGGCGAGCGAAAGCCGACCAGCGCCAAACGCAGTCTTTGAGTCGGATTCAATACGCTCGTGACCGGAGCCTTCGGGTTCAGCGAGTGCGCTTGTAGCCTTCGCACCCGCGGGTTGCTTTTCGTCGGCGCTGGCGCGGAAAACTTCGCCCGGGCCGGATGGCGGTCAGGCTGTTACGGATCAGGGTCAATAGGCACTCCATGGCGTGGGCGCAAGGGTCGACCAGGAGCGTCACCAGGGTGTTTTTCAGGCGCGACACGCCCTGAGTGAAGTTCGCCTTCCAACCCCTTTTGCGGTGTCGGGTTTGTTGCTCAATCCGGGGCTGCTGCAGGAGTTATTGTCAAATCTGGTGTATGACCATCAGGCAGCGTCTCTGTCAGATTGATCATCCACCTGTTCTCCATCCCGAAACTGAACGTTATTCACGACCAGCTTCAGTTGGTCAAACCCCTTGATCCGCTTCCATCGTTTCTGGGCGGATTGGAGTAATTTGAACACCATCGATAACGTGGTGTCGCGGTTGCCACAGGACCGGCTCCGTTTGGTTCTCAACCGCACTGTGGCGAAGGTGGATTCAATCGGATTGGTGGTCCGCAAGTGAATCCAGTGAACCGCCGGGAAGTCGTAGAAGGCCAGCAATTCATCCCGGTCTTTCTCAAGGTTTTCCATGGCCTTCGGGTACTTGTCCCGGAATCGCTTCAATGTGCTGTCAAAGGCTTTGTGAGCGCCATCCCGGGTCTCCGCCAGATAGATTTCATGCAGGTCTGACTTCACCTTCGGTTGTACGGATTTGGGCAGCTTATCCAGCACATTGGCGGTCTTGTGCACCCAGCACCGTTGGTGCCGGGTTTCCGGAAACACCTTGCTCAGCGCTTTCCAGAAGCCCAGAGCGCCGTCGCCCACGGCCAGTTTGGGCGCGCGGTCCAGACCCCGTTCTCGCAAGCCGGTGAGCAGTTCCCGCCAACTGGCTTCGGACTCCCGGTGACCATCTTCAACAGCGACCAGCTCCTTGTGGCCGTGCTCGGTTACCCCGATGATCACCAGGAGGCAGAGCCGATCATCCAGACGAACATTGCTGTAGACACCGTCCGCCCACCAGTAGACGTAGCGCTTCTGGCCCAGGTCGCGGCGACGCCAATCCTCGTGCTCCTTCAGCCACCGCGCCTTGAGCCGGGACACAGTGTTGGCCGAGAGCCCCTTTGCCTGTTCGCCAACCAAGGCACTAAGGGCCTCCTGGAAATCGCCAGAAGAGACACCGCGCAGGTAGAGCCAGGGGATGAGTTCATCCAGACTCTGAGCCCGCTTCAGATACGGCGGCAGGAGCTGGCTGTTGAAGCGAATGCCGGAACCACTGCGGTCCCGGACCTTTGGCACCTGAACGTCAACATCCCCAACGCCTGTCTGGATCGTGCGCTTAGGCAGGTGTCCATTGCGCACCACAGCCTGGCGACCATCGGGTGTCGACACATCGCCATACTGATCCAGTAAACCCTGGAGCTCCGACTCGACTGCCTTGGCAATCAGGTCACGAGCACCTTGTCGGATCAGATCGTGTAAAGGATCGTTGGTGGCTACTTCTGGTTGTGAAAGAGCATGCAGGTTAGACTTGGTCATGGCGTATCGTTCCTCTGTTGGTTGTGATCTTGGCGGTGATCAACCAACAGGATACGCCACCTCTTCAGCCTGCTTCCATACACCAGAAATCACCATAACTCGCTGCTGCAGCACCTGCATCAGCATGGCCAGGTTTTTCAACAGCAGCTTGGCGTGGAAGTCCTGAAGCACCGCGGTCGCGGTGCGACCGCTGAAGTTGTCCAGGGTCAGGGTCTGCTTGAGCCGCCGGTAATCGGTTTCGATCCCCCAACGGCGGTGGTAGAGCCCCGCAAATTCGGTGGCCGGGAAGGCCTGGGTATCCAGCAGTGACGTGGCCAGCACTTCCACCTCACCGCCTGGCAGGAGCACCCGGATCAGGCGCAGGGTGACCTCGGTATCCGGATCGACGCCGGCCTGCTCGCAGACTTTTCGGGACAGCCAGCCCTTGCAGGCGAAACAGAGGGTCTGTTCGCTGTTGCCGGAAGCCACGAAGTCCCTCACGGCCGGGTTGTGCTTGAGAGTCAGGCGCATGGCGGCACAGCCCCGCTCATCCACATCCGGAGTAATCAGCAGACCATGCAGGGTCTGTTGGTCGCACAGATCATAGAGCATGGACAGCCGCGCCACGGGCAGCTCACTGTGACTGCCGAAGAAGTTTTCCAGGGGCTGCTCCAGCGGCAGGTGTACACCGGAGCCGTCCACGCCCAGCAGCCGCAGCCCGCACCATGTGCTGCGCAGGCCCAGTTCATCCAGCTGGTTTTGAAGCACATCGTTCAGCGCCACCAGAGCGGAGGGCTTGAGCTTGCGGCGGGCTTTGCTGAAAGCCTGCGCGGTGACGACCTGTTTTTCGAAAGGCGTGTTGTTGAGCACACGGAAAAATTGATCCAGCTCGGTCTGAAGCGCACTGCCAGGCTGGTTAAGCAGAAAAAGGATCAGATTACGGAAGGTGAGATAGTGTTTTCGGGTGAAATCGCACGCATTTTGGCGATGAGTAGCAATGAATTCCGGGCTATCCAGCAAACTGGTTAATTTATGTACAATTTTTAAGCAGGATCTCGCTGGTGGGGTCAACCGTTGGGTTGGATTTATGGCTCAATTCAGTGACTCCTGAGTTGGTTTGTGGACCCTAATTATATGATATTTTTAGTGAAATGTCTTAAGTTGATGGCATTGCTGTGGGAGCTAGCTCGCTCAATACCTGCCCAATGCCTCTGCATGAGAGCGTAGTGTTCCTGGAGAGTATTGGGAGAATAGGGGCCTCCTTTCTGAGTCAGGAATAGAGGATCTGTCTTTTTTACCGAGGGATGCGCTGCCAGACGGATCGCAAGGTGATTTTCTATAGCCGTTCTCAGCGCAACGTCATTCATTGGAAGATCGCGCGATTTACCACGATGTTTCTTGACCTCAGGATAAAAATCCTGCGGTTTGATCTCGGCGCCGGCCTTGGCCATGGTTTCAATTCGCTGAACAAGCTGGTGGAAATCGTGAACACTAAAACTGATCCTGCGACGCTGGTACGTGGATTTGGATCGCTTTAACGCATCGGCACCTTTAGTGTAAGCCGCAGGCAGCGCCAGGATTTCTTTAAGTTTGAAGGAGCGCTGCCCAGAACTTTCAGAGTTATGGTGATTTCTGGTGTATGGAAGCAGGCTGAAGAGGTGGCGTATCCTGTTGGTTGATCACCGCGACGATCACAACCAACAGAGGAATGATACGCCATGTCCAAGTCTAACCTGCATGCTCTTTCACAACCAGAGACAGCGACCAATGACCCACTGCACGAGCTGATTCGTCAAGGTGCCCGTGACCTGATTGCCAGAGCCGTTGAAACGGAACTGGAAGGCCTGCTGAACCAGTATGCGGATGTCACGACACCCGATGGACGCCAGGCGGTGGTGCGCAACGGGCATTTGCCCAAGCGCACCATCCAGACCGGCGTTGGCGACGTTGAAGTCCAGGTGCCCAAGATCCGGGATCGCAGTGGCTCCGGCATTCGCTTCAATAGCCAGTTGCTGCCGCCGTACCTGAAGCGCGCCCGGAGTCTTGAGGAGCTTATCCCCTGGCTCTATCTGCGCGGCGTCTCCTCAGGCGACTTCCAGGAAGCCCTGAGTGCCCTGGTCGGCGAACAGGCTGATGGCTTGTCGGCCAACACCGTGTCCCGGCTAAAGGTGAAGTGGCTGGACGAGCACAAGAACTGGCAGCGCCGGGATCTGAGCCAGACACGCTATGTGTACTGGTGGGCAGACGGCGTGTACAGCAATGTTCGCCTGGATGACCGGCTCTGTCTGCTGGTGATCATCGGCGTGACTGAGCATGGCCACAAGGAACTGGTGGCTGTCGAGGATGGCCACCGGGAGTCCGAAGCCAGTTGGCGAGAGCTGCTCACGGACTTGCGGGAACGTGGCCTGGAGCCTTCGCCCAAGCTGGCTGTTGGCGACGGCGCACTGGGCTTCTGGAAAGCCCTGAGCAAGGTATTTCCGGACACCCGGCATCAGCGGTGCTGGGTGCATAAGACCGCCAACGTGCTGGACAAGCTGCCCAAATCGGTACAACCCAAGGTCAAGTCGGCACTGCATGAGATCTATCTGGCAGAGACCCGTGATAGCGCCCACAAAGCGTTCGATAGCACCTTGCGGCGGTTCCGGGACAAGTACCCGAAGGCCATGGAAAACCTGGAGAAAGACCGGGATGAGCTGCTGGCTTTCTATGATTTCCCGGCGATTCACTGGATTCATTTGCGGACCACCAATCCGATTGAATCCACCTTCGCCACAGTACGGCTGAGAACCAAACGGAGCCGATCCTGCGGCTCCCGCGACACCACGTTATCGATGGTGTTCAAACTGCTCCAGTCCGCCCAGAAACGCTGGAAGCGGATCAAGGGGTTTGACCAACTGAAGCTGGTCGTGAATAACGTGCAGTTTCGGGATGGTATAGAGGTGGAAGATCAATCTGACAGGAACGCTGCCTGATGGTCATACACCAGATTTGACAATAACTCGAACTTTCAGGGCCAAGCTCGGCGACATCCTTGATCTGGAGAAGCGCGATTTCCTGGACTCGCAGTCCGAGCTTGAAGCTGATCTGAACCAGCGCTGTATTCTTTTCCGGGTAGCGGTGCTCCTGAATCACTTGCAGGAGGTGAGCGAACTGTTCTGGCGTGAGAACGCGCGCCTGTCCGGTTTTGCTCATCAGGGAGGCTCCTGGTGTAGTTGCTCGGATGCAAGGAGAGGGCAAAAATAAAATGGACGACCACAGAAAGCGCTAAACCCCGGTAACCACGAATCAATCGGTTACAGTACGATTTCCACACAAAGTGCTAAACAAACTTAAAGTAAATTCTAAGATATCAACCTGATTTCAGTCTCCACACAAAGTGCTAAATTCATCGTCCATCACAGGAACCGAACTTGTTTCACGCTGGACGGACCTAACACGGAGCCAGGGTTACGTGTTACCAATTAATATCTAACCCGAATTATTCATAAAAAAAGGCGAACCTTGCTCAACCCATTGATATAATGGGAGTTACGCCAATAACGCTTCGGAAGAAGCTAAACAAGGTTCGCCCATGTCTGATTCTATCCCAACTCAACTGCGCTTTCCTCCCTTTGCCGGCTTTACCGTACGAGCTGATTTTGAGGGCGGGGCATTGTCATCCGACTTTGGGCCCCTGCTGCTGCGAGGTGTCGACCAACAGATTGGCCTGATCCATCGGTTGAGCCAGGCCATCAACGACCGCCGCCATGCCTCCTATATCGACCACTCGCTTTGTGATCTATTGACTCAGCGGATCTTCCAGATCGCCTGTGGCTACGCCGATGCCAACGACGCCAACACCCTGCGCCGTGACCCGATGTTCAAGCTCGGCGCCGAGCGCAAGCCGCTTGAGACTGAGCAGGATCTGGCCAGCGCTCCGACCTTCTCGCGCCTGGAAAATGCCGCTAACAATCGCGACCTTTACCGCCTGGCCCAGGCCTTTGTGGAACAGTTTGTCGCCAGCTACGCCAAACCTCCAAAGATGATCGTGCTCGACATGGATCATTCCGAAGACCAGACCCATGGACAACAGGAGCTGGCGTTTTACAATCATCATTACCAGAGTCACTGCTACCTGCCGCTGTTTCTGTTCGAGGGCCTGTCGGGCAAGTTCATCACCGCCGCCCTGCGCCCCGGCAAACGCCCGAAGGGGGCAGAGAACGCGATGATCCTCAAGCGGGTGCTCAAGCGGCTGCGCCAGCAGCCTGAAAAAACTGGCCGAGCCACATCTGCAATCCACCCGGCGGTTGCACGATACCTGCTGCCACAACGCCCGCCTCGCCGAACAGGAGCCGCCGCAACGCTCGCGCACCTTCCACGAGATCGACTATCAGGCCCGCTCCTGGCCGCAGGCCTTTCGCACCGTCCTGAAAGCCGAAGTCATGGGACTCGGCGATAACCCCCGCTTTGTTGTCACCTCCCTGGAGGAGCCGGCCCCGGAGATGCTGTACGCCGAGCTGTATTGCGCCCGGGGCCAGGACGAGAATTTCATCAAGATGATGAAAAACGATCTGGCCAGCGACCGCACCTCGGATTGCCGCTTTACGGCTAACCACATGCGCCTGTTTTTCTCCTGCGCCGCCTATGTGCTGCATCACGCCTTGCGCGCCGAACTGTTGCAAGGCACTGAACTGTCCCGGGCCCAGCCCTCGACGGTCATCATCAAACTGTTCAAACTGGCTGTGCGGGTCGTGCAGTACAAAGACCGCATCAAGCTCCACCTGCCAAGTAGCTGCCCGGTCAAGGCCCTCCTGCACACGGTCACCGAACGGTTATATCGCCTGCCTCGGCCCAAGTTAAACACCAGCTGAGCCGATGTCGGCGCTCACCGCTATCCCGGTCTCAGGAGGCTTTCGCGCGCCTGGGCGCCGGAAATGTTCAAATAGTAATCGATTGGAGCGGGTGATTTGTCTGCTCGGAGGCGAACTCCGGCCAGTTAATAAGAACAGATCTCATGTTCGGGTTAGATGGACGTTTCGGCTGCAGGATTGGGTGGCAATTTGGAGCGTTTATGAAACATCCGGGTTAGTACTTCCTGTGAAAATTTAGTACTTTCTCTGGCTATTCTTTAGCACTTTCTGTGGTCGTCCAACTTGTTGGCCGAATCGCCCCAAAACCCCATACCGTACTGCGCATAATGTATATTATGTTAAATAAGGTGCGGTGTATCTTTTTGCTCACGAGTTTTTTAGTGGACGATTGCACAAAGTGCTGAACAAACGTTGCACAAGTGAGAGGAGCCGCGAATGGAGTTGATAACACCTACTCTTTCGAGGCTAGCAAGGAGACCGAGCCAAAGAATGTTTTCTTCGAGCTCACCAAATCCAGTGGGTTCTTGCGGCGGCCGTGATTCTGATGAAAGCCTTCAAACATCGGCGTAAGGCCGCGTGTTATTCAGTATCGTGAGGGCTCCACCGCTTGGCTAGTGGGCATACCGAACATACCGCCGCATCAGATTGGGCCGGTGCGGCGTGGACAGGCTCAGTACCCTGGCCATCATGTCGTCTTCCTTCTGCTTCCAGGTCTCATCGTCCATGTCTCGCACCCACGACAACATCCGCTCTGCCAACCCTCAACGTGGTGAGTTGGGCTCTACATGGTTTTGATGCATGGTGACTGGGAAATCCGAGCGAAGCGCCCTCACCTCCCAAGGGAAGCCAAGGTTGGAACTATAAACCAGCGCCAGGCGCTCAAAGCGGCGTATTCCGACCCGATTCTTGGCATCAAAAGTCCCATCGCCAACATCGACAATAAGTGCATGTGAATTCGGCGAAATCCGCCGGAATTCAACAACGTCAAAAGCGGAGTGCTCGTTGCACGCTTCGGCCACGTCACGCAATGGTGCCGGCAAATTCGACGTTACCGACTTTCCCAGCGGCTCTCCGTAGTCAATATACTCAGTCGTCACTGCCTGCCCTCGGTGGAGCAGCGGATGCGACTGACGCTGTTGCAGCAGCGGCAACGGCAAGCCTGAAGCCAGACCTGGCGGCATGCAATACGATGGGCTCCGGCTTCTTGCGTGTGGGCTCTTCTCCGGTGCACTTGAAGATGGCAAGCTTTGCGGCACAATGGTGCCCGAAGGGTCCGTCAAATTTACGCTGACGGACGAGGAACTGAGCGCGACGAGAGAGGACTATAATAGGCGCAATAGGTAGTCACCAAATTCAGAACAAACTGAGCCGGGCTAGAACCCGGTTCGGCGAGGTTTTAGTCTGGCTATTCGTCTGGGTCCGTTATGGTCTCGAAGCGGGCTAGCGCCTCTGCAACGACTTGGGGTGGGGCCGATTCTGCAAACTTGGCGTTACGGGCTTTCAGATCCAAAGTTCGCACTTGGCTGACAACGGCTACGCCTTGGATTTTGGTCTCGGAGAGGTGTACCGCAAATCCTTTATCTCTTTCGTAGCCACCGCCTTGCGTAATTGGGGCGACGAGAGCTCTTCCGAGTTGGTTGAATTCTTTGCGAGACAGGACAAGGCATGGACGGGGATTGCCTCTAATTTCTGATCCTTCGGTTGGGTCCAGGGTTACCCAAATAATGTCACCCTGATCGAACGTGCGTTTCGGTGGCATAAATTCATCCTTCTGTTGTGTTTAGGTCATAGCAGTTCCTCCCCAGCTGTGGGTGCGTTGTCCCAGGCTTGAAGGTCGTCTGCAACTGGTGCGTTCGGGTTGCACTGTGCGACCAAGTCCTGAAGTTTGTACTTCCGGCGAGTCTTTGCAGGCTCGATGACTATGCGCATTCCATCCTCTTTGATGGAGACGTCATCGCCCAACCGGAGATGCAGTTTCTTCAGAAGCTGTGCAGGCAGTATCGCGCCGGCGCTGTTTCCGATTTTTCTGATGCTCGTTTTCATGATTTTGGTGCTCATTCAATAAACAATAATTTTCACTTGAGCGGCATGTACTATACAGGCAGTGTGGTTGTGTGTCAACAATGTTATAACCTGAGTGCTAACATTGTTCTAACTTTTCTTGGTCATTATTGCGCGCCCTTTGGGCCGGGCTTCTCCGGGTTCGCTATTCGCTCATTCCGCGTTGCAGGACTGACGCCCTCCATATCTCGGACGCTTTCGACCTCAAGTTTTATTGCGATGAAAACCTAAACCGACTCTGGAAATCAATCATTGAGGCTAGCCTGTCAACTGCAAGTTCACATGCCCTTGCAGCTATTCCATTTCCCAAAACTCTGATCTTATGAAATAGCCGAAATCCGCAACGCCACCTAACTCTTTAACACCGCAGAACCCGATGAACTCATCAGCTTCAGCCTCGGCAACATCGAAGCGGGATGGGTTGGCCAGAGTGTCCTCGAACCACGAATCTGCTTCGTCTTCTGTCAGGGCGCGACGAGGTCCCACAAATCTCATAACTTGAGGATCTCGAAGCATATACACCGTGTCACCGTTCTCCGATTTTGTCGAGGAAAGACCATTTTTGACGGGAAAAGGACCGCTTTTATCAATTAGCGGCGATCTAAATTCGTCCGGCGTCTGAAGCGCTTTCATGATGTGATTCCGCAGCCCCGTAGTAGGTTCATGAGTTTTCGTAAAACGTCACGTAATGAACCATTTCATGAAACTCAAGGCCTTTCAAGCATTCAAAAACAA
This sequence comes from Marinobacter metalliresistant, assembly GCF_038098645.1. Classification (NCBI taxonomy): domain Bacteria; kingdom Pseudomonadati; phylum Pseudomonadota; class Gammaproteobacteria; order Pseudomonadales; family Marinobacteraceae; genus Marinobacter; species Marinobacter metalliresistant. The sequence goes on from NZ_CP101118.1 coordinate 505,840, forward strand.
CGTCTTACACCAAAGTCTAAGATCCATGAACTACTGCACCGCGCATAAGTTAAATTATCAGTGCTATTCGGCTAGTCCAGGGGCATCGTGGCGAGTGCCCGTCGCTAATCGCTGGCCTGCTGATCTGTACCCGATCAATCTGGTCGGGGTGACGACATTGCGATGCGCAAACAACGTTTCAGGAATCAGAGCGCAGTCGATCATCAAATTGGAAGGTTACCTCAACGGCCTCTTCGATAACCGCTTCTGCGTCGGGGTGTTCCGGATTAAGGATGAGGTTATATTCTTGTGGCACAACACACGAACGGACCGCCAATGCGAGCGCTTCGCCGTCGATGAGGAAGTCGGTTCCGAGCTCTTGAGTGCCTGCTGACACTCTTGTTCCGTTCCAGTCTCTTAGGTAAGCGTCGTCGGCCAGGATCATAACCTGACTGTCGGGCACCTCGATTTGGAAAAGCAGATAATTCTGTAGACTGTCTTCCTCACCCAGATTCACCAGAATTTCTAACTGAGCAAGGGCAATACTCTCGGATAGATACACTGCCGGGTGATTAGGCAGATTCCAGCGACCCCCATATTGGCGCGCACCAAACCCAGAAAACGCAGTGTCCCTGTGTTTTCGTTTTGTGATTCGGTACGCCTTCATGCGTACACGCCGTGCTCAAGCTGCCCGATCAGGTCCCGTACCATGCGAATGCCAGCCTCGGTATCCAGCAGATCAATAGGGCACTGGTGCTCCAAGGCTCGCGCCGGACGCTTAAGCCACCGCCGTGCCTTTTCTCGGTCACCTTCAAACAATTCCACGGCGTCACGCATCACCAGGTGCAAAGTGGCTACCCGATCCAGCTCTGCCTTGTTCACGGTGCCGTCTTCACGCCGGCGTACCAGGGTGCGCGGGGAAATGTCCAACAGTGTGCACAAAATAGCGTCGTCGATGTCGTATAGGGCCTTCAGGGCATCCAGTTCCCTGGCCTTTCCGCCGCGGCGGATCTTTTTCACGCCCTGGACACCGGCAAACACGTACTTTCCTGTGGTGGTTCTGCGATGAGCTTTCACAGCACCACGCCCCTCGTACACGGCTCTAACGTTTGCCTTACCAGGTCCAAAATGCGCTTTAGGGCTTTGCTTTTTCTCGGTGATCGCTGACATAAAACCTCCCGCCATTTGGCAAAAATAGTTTACCACAATGGCGCCGGAATTTCTTGCAGGCTTATTCGACTCTCTGTGACCCCATCGCGACGAATAAGCAGCTTCCCTTTCGTTGCTCCAACAAAAACCGTCCGGGAATAAATTACTCCCCGAAGACGCCCTAAGCGGTAGAGATAGTTTCCGACGGATCTGTCGTTGCCGCGCCGTTGCCGCGCCGTTGCCAGCACAGGTGTCCAGTCGGGATTCATTCATCGTTTGGGGCTTTTAACATGCAACAAAAAATAAGGCGTTTCATGAAATCGTTCGGCGCAGTCGCCGGAATCGCGCTCAGTGTCAGTTTGCCAGCGACAGCAACTGAAACATCTCGCTCAGCCCCCGGGCTTAGTCTGGAAAAGGCGATCAGCGATCCCCTGTATATCGCGGTCCAGAACAGCGGCATGGTGAAGGTATTACCGTCGAAACAGGCCTGGCCTGGCGTGGCAGGCGCTCACTACGATGCTCTCAACACGGACGCAACCCGGCTCATGGTGTCGGGCTTTAAAACCGGTAAGGTTTACGTATTGAATACCGCCAACGGGAAGGTGTTGGCCAGCATACCGATTGGTGAGGTGGCCCAGGGCGTTAAAATTTCACCAGATGGTCGTTATGGTCTCGCCGTCGCCCCCTCCCAGGGCGATGTCGCTGTTATTGACCTTAACACTCTCGAGTTGGTTAAAAAAATTCCGGTTGGGAAAGTACCTCACAATCTCATTTTCAGTGCCGACGGCAAACGTGCTTACGTCACGCTTCAGGGGGCAGGCGCCGTTGCCGTGGTTGATATGCAGACCCTGGAAAAACAGCACGAGATCCCGACGCCAGGGCTGGAAACGCCCCACAATATCGACATCAGTGCCGATGGACAGCGGTTGTGGTTGCGTGATTTCACGGGCAATGTTGGCGTTCTGGACCTGGCGAGCGAGAAAATCATCAAGACCTTGAAAGTGGCCAGTGGACATGGCGGTATCGACGTGGTGCCTGGCGGGCGCTACGTAGCAACCGGTGCTATCTCTGCATCCGTCGTTACCGTGATCGACCCCGATAGCCTCACCATTGTGAAAACCGTTGAGGTCGGAACCGGTCCTCACGGAGTGCGGGCAAGCCGCGACGGAAGGTTTATTTATGCGTCGGTCACCGCGGACAATCACATTGCCGTCATTGATGCCCAATCCCTGCAGGTAGTCCGCCGGGAGCCTGTCGAGGGCAAATTTCCCTTCTGGATCGCGGTACCCGGTAATCCATGACAAAAATCAACGGGATGGGGAGTAACAAGTGATGATCTCAAATTCAGTGAACATCAACTCGTAACGGGCAGCCAATGCGCAGCGCTGGAAGCAGGCAGCAATTCGATACCCTGGTACGCCCCTGGCGTTACCGGCTGTACGGTATTGCGCTGCGGCAGGCCCCGTCGCCTGAGATGGCGGAGGACTGGACTCAGGAGACCCTGCTAAGGGCCTGGCGGGATTTTGACCAACTGGGCGATCATGTGGCTGTTTATGCCTGGCTGCTTAAAATTCTCAATCGTGTGGTAGCCGATTGCTATCGCCGAGACGGACGTCGCCACCAACTGGCTCCGGTGCTCACAACCGAGGATCCTGTGTTAAATGAGCATCCCTGCGCCGCACCGGGCCCGTTCGATCAGGCCCTGAAAAGTCAGACTGATGCGCACGTGATGGCGGCCATTCAGGCCTTACCGGATACCTTCCGGCAGGTCATTCTGTTGAGGGACTTTGAGGATTTCAGCTATCAGGACATTGGACAGATTCTGGACCTGGCACCAGGAACGGTGATGAGCCGTTTATCAAGGGGGCGCCGCCTGCTCGCCGAACGACTGATCAAGGCGGCACCCGAAGCCCCTGTTGCCAGTAATGCAAAGCACGCATCGGTGAAGCCACATGAGTGACAGCAACAAAACAGAAACCCATGGATTTTCTGACCTGCATGTCCGAATACAGGACTGGTTGGCCGGCTACGCCGATGGTCAGTTGGATGAGCATCATACCGACCTTGTCGAAGCCCATCTCGCTGGGTGTGAGGCCTGCCGTAACGATGTCGTTCGCCAACAGGCCCTGTCCGCCCGGCTACAGCTCATACCCACTCCCCGATTTGCTGCAAGTTTTGATAAACGGCTTGATGACGCGCTAGCAGAAGCCCCGGTGACTGGCAGGCACAAATCAGGTCATCAGCGGGTAGTGAACATAAAGCACTGGCTGAGCCGTCTACACCCGTTGGTTCTTGTTGGCGGTGGGGGTTGGGCTGTTGCCCTGGTACTTGCGGCGGTGCTCCTGATGCCTAACCTGACGCCGGGCAACATTAACCAGATTCCCATGGTCAGTGATGTGCTGATTGATTATCAGCGTGTCGCTCGGGAAGACCTGCCCTCGCAGTCCGGTGGCTCAGGCGTGCCTCCGCCGATGCAGTGGGCAAACAGTCGGGTCCTGGCAACCTGGATGACCAGTGTGGGAGGTGACCCCGCCCAGGCCTACGCCATGCGCCGGGGCAACAGTCTGATCATTCAATACCGCATCTCGGAGCGCGTGTTCTTCCGGAATCCGGACGTCCGGCAAGCAGTCGCTCGTGCTGGAGACTTTCGTACCCGTGACGATCAACTGGAAGTGCTCGGGATACCGATGGAGGAGTCCGGGTTATTGGTTGTCGCGCCCGCAGGGAATCTACCGGCGATTGGCGAGTTCACAACGGAGGCTTCCTGATCCGGGGTTGGTGGTGATTATTTGACCACCGTCTACACTAGACCGACACCGGGTTTGCCTCAAACCAAGGGGTGCGCGGATGCAGCCCAACAAGCAAATGATTCCGGGGCTTTCGTTTCTATTTGTAACCAGACCGACTATGTTGATAGGTGGGATGCACGTGACCCGCTATATCCCGCCGGGTGAAAAATTCACGAACTTAAGTGTCTCACCTCGCCCCGGAGTCACTCAATCCCCTATAAACGACACTGCCTGAAGGCTCCGTTTACCTGGTGCGCTCCAATATCTGCGCAGTTTGTCTGGGTTAACCAGCAAGGAGAACATCGAATGTCGATAACATCAGAAAAGCAATTACCCGAAGCGATAGAAGCCTGGCTCGATCCGGGCATGGATTCGGTTAAAGGAACTGAAACCCCCAAGGATCCGAACAAAGGCTACATCGCCCTGCTTGGCTGGAGCGTCAATGCGATCAAGGCGGCGCAAAAGTTTGACCGTCGCTACATAGTCGTTGCTCCGGAGTGGGCTGCGGATTTCTGTACCGCAAACAAGATACCTTTCATCCCGTGGGATTTTATCCGGTTGAATGATCGGTCCCTGGAGATTGCCGAAAAGCTGAAGGCGGAAGGCGTCGATGTCGCCATACCGTTATTCGAGGAAACCGTCGAGTGGTCAGGGGCGATTAACTCTGTCCTCCTTAACAACCCTCGCATGTACGGGCAGTCCATTCTGTTTCGTGACAAGGCTCTGATGAAGCGCCGTGCCCAGCTTGGCGGTATTCGCGTCGGGATTTTCGAAGAGGCGCACGAGAAAGAAGACATCGTCCGCTTCATGAAGCGTGTCAACCAGACCCTGCTCAAACTTGATGGTGACCCGGATGACCCGATTCACGTCAAGGCCTTCGACAAGGCCGGTTGTCTCGGTCATAGAATGATCCGCAAGATAGAGGAAATTGACACCATTCCGGCGGAAGAATATCCCCTGCTGATGGAAAGTCACCTGGATGGCTGGGAATTTGCCGTTGAGGCCTGGATCCACGGTGGCAAGATCAAGTTTCTCAACATTTCGGAGTACGTAACGCTGGGCTACTCGGTATTTGTACCCGCTACCGAGCAACTCGAGAGCTGGCGTAACGCGATCACCAAACAGATCGAGTTACTGATCAAAACGTTCGACATACAGTTTGGCCTGATTCATCCGGAGTACTTCGTCACTGCCGACGGCGAAATGTACTTTGGGGAAGTTGCCTATCGTCCGCCCGGGTTCAAGGCTTTCGAGCTTATCGAGCGGGCGTACGGGTTCAATGCCTACCAGGCTTCAATGCTGGTATTCGATCCAAAAAGCACCAAAGAGGAAGTGGATAACTTCTTCCCCCGCGAAGTGGTCGATGCGAAGGGCTACGCAGGTTGCTTCGGTGTGTATCCAAGGCGCCGAGTGGTCAGCAAGCTGGAAATGCCCAAAGAAACGATTGAGCATCCCTACTTCGAGTCACACGAATTGCATGAACCGACAGAAGAGACCGTTCCCGACCGGTCGGCCTTCGGTACTCATTGGGGTCTCATCTTCTTCTTTGGTGATGACCCCATCAGGATGCGGGATCTGCTGAAAGCTCAGGAGGATCTGGACTTCTACGTCTAGAGGCCCGCTGAAGAGTCCAGTTCACTATGGGCGCATCTGTCAGGATCAGAAATACCCAAACTCCAGATCCTGATAGACGTGCCCCGCATTCTGTAAGGGATGAGGTCGGGCTGGCAAAGGTCATGGCGGCATACAAATTTCGGGGGCCACTTCAGTCTCTGTTGGCGCCGTAGTCTAAACTTAAGCTTAATCACAGCTTGAGGCACTGCCGATTATGAGGCGCGGATGGTTCTTCGTATTTCTGATTGTGCTTTTTTCCACGGTGCTGCACATTCCGATAACCCGAAGCACGGAAACTGTTCGTATTACGACCGGACACTGGCCCCCATACCTGGATAAAGATCTTCCGGGCGGCGGATTTCTTGCGCGGATCATTCGGGAGTCTTTTGCGCTTGAAGGAATTGAAGTCAGGTTTTCTTACTTCCCCTGGTCCAGAGCGCTGGCCTTGGTTCACTCACCAGATTATGAAGCATCTGCTGTGTGGTCTTGCACTGAAGATAGAAGCCGGGAGTTCGTGTTCTCCGCTGCCCTGATTCCTTACGGATGGTATTTTTATTACCGGGCCGGGCAGCCTTTCGACTGGGAAACCTTGACGGACCTTCAAGGTATGACCGTCGGACTTACTCAGGATTACAGCTATGGGGAGACATTGGCCGACGTCATCAAAAGCGGGCTCGTTTACGGTGATGTGACAACCTCCGACCTTGCCAATTTAAAGAAACTACTCCTGGGAAGAATCGATCTGTTCCCGATGGACCCTGTGGTAGGCGAAGTCATGATAGTTCAGCAGTTGGGGCCTGTTGCGGCATCCCGGCTCACTTTTCACCCGAAGCCCGTCAGAACGTCGTTCTTTCGCTTGCCATTCTCAAGGAACGACGAAAAATCCGCCCGTCTGATTCAGGCGTTCAACAAGGGCTTGGCGTCACTACGAGAGAGTGGCCGATACAAAGCCATCATTGATGAGGCTCTGGAGGCATACCGTTCGCCCAAGGCAGAAGCTATCCTTCGGGAAAGGCTCGCGAACTGGGAAGAGGAACCCGGTCCCTGCTCTTGATAACACAGAATTATTTCTCAAGCACTTTTGCCTGATGCTTTTCGGCCAGTTCTTTCAGCGTCATGTACTCGCACTCCCGTTTGGCAAGAAATGCGTCGGCGGAGTCCACCAGAATGTTGTCATCGCGCATGAAGCGCCGGCCCAGGAGTACCGGGTAGGAGAACTTGCCCCGGTCCGTCAGTGAAAACTGTGTTTCATGGGTGGTGCCTGCGATGCAGAATTCCATACGTACCACGTATCGCCTCTGTGAAGGCGCGCCTTTGCGTTTGATGAGGACCGTTCGCTCTACCGGCCGTTCAAGCTCCAGAGTGACATTCTCATGGTCCAGTTCGCCTTCGGTTGGCTGGTCTTCGTGATCGCCCAGTGGAATCTGAAAACTCACCCATTCCTTGCCGTCTTTATCGAACGGTTCGACGTTAACAGCATGGAGAGACGAGGTTTTGGCACCGGTATCCAGGCGGGCTTTAAGGCGAAGGCTGGTATCCTGCATCACCACCCATTCCACAAAGCCAAGGGTTTCCGGTGAGCGTTTTTCACTGTTTGAATCTGACTCAGCTGAAACAACAATCGTCGAGAGGAAAAACAGTGCGGCAGCCGCTCCCGCCTTACTCACAAACTTCATTCAATATCTCCTGCAAATTCCTGTAAATCGGGAAAAAATGAAAGGAACTTCTGCTCCAGTTCAGCTTCGTTTTCCCGGATCTCTATGATGATGCCAGTGAAGTTGTTCGGGAACCGGATTCGTCCCGCAACCCGGTCCAGGGCATAGCCCACATTCTGCAGATCTCTATAGGCCCCAAACCAGTCATGCCAGACCATTCTGCGAGTTACCCGGGCCATGGGTGAAGGCATCAGATGCTCGTATTCCTGCAACTCCTGGTATATCCGGTGAATAAAGAACTCACGTTCAACATCGCTGAATCGGTTCCAGTGTTTAAGTAGGAAATGATCATAAAGGATATCAAGGGCAACACCGGCGAAGCGCCTGCGCTGCCGGGAGAAAACCCGTTTGCTGGCAAGTACGTCCGGATGCTGATCGGTAAAACGGTCGACAGCCCGGTGGTGGCGAACGCCCTGCCTCACCGCGTCCGGGAGTGCCGAGAGATCGACACCCCGGGAAAAATCGCCGAGGATGCTGCCCACCCGGGCTTCGGGTGAATCAGGCGCAAGAAATACGTGAGCCAGATGGTTCAAGCGGTCTCCCCGGTGGTCTGGTCTCAGAAGTTGAACTGAATGCCGACGCCCAGGCCATCGATTTCGGTATCGTTGTCTTCATAGTAACGCATATATTCGAGGTTTCCGGACAGATTCGGTGCGAACTCCATATTCATCCCGATGCCGTAGGAAACGTCGGTTTCATCCTCGGTTGCAGTGCCAAGGAAAGAATCCGCTTCGATTTCGACCCGGGTGAAGCCGAGAACGGCATAAGGCGTAATCGGAGACTCGTTGACCAGGTTGAACGTGGCATAGCCGCCGAAGAAGTTGTCCAGCGAAAAATCTGCTCCGCCAATCCGGTCATCATCCACACCGAAACCACCCCGGGCTTCGATACCCAGAAATGGCGTGGCCATCACGCCGACCTTGGCTGAAAGCGTGCCCACATCGGCATCGGCGCTACCGCTTTCAAGGTTGATAAAGGTGTAATTCAGGCCGGTATAGAGGCCGCCAACGCCGGATTTGTACATATCCTGGGCGCTTACAGTGCCGGCAGCCGCCAGACCAGTCGCAAAAAATACGGCGAGTGAACGTGTGTGTTTCATTATGGTTTCTCCTTAACCGAAAAATTCGGTGTAGCAACACTGAACTTGCATCAGACTCACGACATTTGCCATCAGAAAGATCCGCATTTACCCGATATTTACAGTGATTTAATTCGCCGGTAATTCCGGGTTCGGCCCTTTGTTACCTTGCGGAAGGCTGTACCCACAGGTATTCTGACGCCGTCTCCCGGTATCAGCTGGCTCGAGCATCCATTGAGAAATCTTTACCCCGTTATTTTTATAGTCAGCGTCATGTTTGTGCTTCTCAGCATTTTCATGACATTGCCTGTCATTTTGCTTGCGGGCTCCGAAACGCCAAACGCCATGGCGTTTGCGGAATCGGCGGCTATTGCCTGTGGCGTGGGGATTCTGGGTATGGGCCTCACCTACCGGAAACCACGGGAGCTGAAGCCGAGGTACATGTTCGTGCTTACGGTTTCGTCCTGGTTCATTATTGCGCTGCTTTCCTCTCTGCCTTTTTACCTGAGTGACCTGAAAATTTCCGCCGCCGATGCATTTTTTGAGGGCACGTCAGGTATTACCACTACGGGTGCAACCGTGCTCAGTGATCTGGATACAATGGATAAGGATCTGCTGATCTGGCGTTCGATCCTGCAGTGGATAGGCGGAATCGGGATCATCGGCATGTTCGTTGCGGTCCTGCCGTTTCTCCGTGTAGGCGGTATGCGTCTGTTTGCCACGGAGTCTTCGGAGTGGACGGATAAGGCCTTGCCTAGAATGAAGACACTGAGCCGGGGCCTTCTTTTCGTGTATGTGGCGTTCTCGATTATTGCTGTGGTGACTTACCGGTTTTCCGGCATGACACTGTTCGATGCCTTCAACCATGGGCTTACCAGCATTGCAACGGGCGGTTTCTCTACCTCCGACATGTCCATGGGCAAGTTCAGTGATCTGATCCTGATGGAGGCCACCTTTTTCATGATCATTGGCAGTCTGCCTTTCTTCCTGTTTGTGCGGGAGATGCACGGGCAGCACGGTGTGCTTTTCCGGGATCAGCAGGTTCGTCTGTTTCTGACGATTCTCTTCGTCGTTCCTTTACTGCTGACCCTGTACCGCTGGATGGTCTCTCCTGTGCCGTTCCATCCGGTCCACAACTATGCAGCCACTCTGTTTAACGTAACTTCGGTCGTAACAACCACCGGCTACGCCTCTGAGGATTATTCGGCCTGGGGTCCACTGACGTTTGTGCTGTTTTTCTTCCTGATGTTCGTGGGCGGCTGCTCCGGTTCCACGGCCGGTGGCATGAAGATCTTCCGGTTCCAGCTGTCGCTGATCATTCTCCGTGAGCAGCTGATGCGCCTGCTGCACCCCCGCGCGGTGCTTACCCGGAAGTACAATGGCCGCTCGGTGAGTGATGAAATCATCTCTTCGATGATCGCTTACACCTTTATTTTCCTGCTTTGCCTGCTGCTGATAACGGTTGCCCTGGCAGCCATGCAACTGGACTTCGTCACAGCCCTGTCTGGCGCCCTCACAGCATTGACCAATGTGGGGCCAGGTCTCGGAGATATTATTGGTCCGGCAGGGAATTTCGGGCCGCTGCCAGATGCCGCAAAATGGGTGCTATCGGCCGGTATGCTGATGGGCCGCCTGGAAATCCTGAGTGTTGTGATTATGCTTGCGCCGGCGTTCTGGCGCACCTGAGGGTTATTTCAGCCAGAGTATTGCCGGGTTCTCAAGGGGCAGGTTCAGGCGTTCGTCATGCACCCGCAAACGCGGGGTGTAGTGCCCCTCGGGGCGTGACGGCACCATACATTCGTACCGGTAGCTATGAGCGGATCCGCTCAACGGGTGCTGCATCGCCATCGCGGTAACCGTTCTTGGCCCGTATTCAGAGGCCTCTGCCACCAGCTCAACAGCAATTCTCTGTTCATCGATACCATCAAGGTATACTTCTACCGTGTAAGTCTGGCTGGCACCCGATTCGGCAACATTGAATGCGCTGAAGCGCAGCCGTGGCCAGTGCTTCCTGATTTGCCGTTGCTCATCCAGAATTTCGGCCGCCGTCTCCGGGCTCCGCAGCTTCCCTTGTTCCGTCATTGGCAAATAGAATCGTTCCACGTATTCGCGAACCATACGGTTGGCCGAATAAGAGGGTTGGCAGACAAACGTGAAAAATTCCCCAGAAACACGCCCAAGCCATTGAAATAAGAAATCTTTAGGTCAAATTATTTATTCAGTTCCATCCTCAACGCTCGGCCGAGCTTTGGACGCTCCCTGAGAGGCAAGTTCAGCCAGTTTCAAATCAAATAGCTGCTGCCCCACCGGTCGCTTCAGATCCAGCGTGTAGTCCCCGAAGCGATTGATATGACGGGTTCGGTACGGCGATAACGCTTTCAGAACATCCTCTGTGATGGCAATCCCTTCTGCGGCCATGTCGCGCAATACCCGGCTGAGGGCTTCGACGTTGTGCAGGATCAGCATATTCGCCACCAGGTGGTTGTACTTCACCACTTTTTGCTGCTCATGCCGGAGGTTGGCGGCAATGATGCCCGAGCCACCAAAGAAGCTCCATTTTGCAAACCCGTTAAACTGCTCGTTCTTGTTGGTTGCGGCGTGAATGGTCTGGCGCAGCTCCACGTCGTCGATGTAATTGAGCAGGAAGCCGGTGCGCACGACCTTTCCCAGCTCCCGGAAGGCGAAATACAGCTTGTTCTTGCGACTGTAGGTTCCCAACCGTCTCAGAATGGTTGATGCCGTGATTTTACCCAACTTGATGGACACGGCCACGCGCAACATATCCGGCAGATGCCGTTCAATCCGTGCCCAGTCGATATGGCCGTTGAACAGTTCTTCGATATGGGCGTAGCGAAATCGCCGGTCAGGCCGGTAAAAGTTCAGATCCTTGAGGTTCCGGATACGCGGCATCAGCTTGATGCCCAGTAGGTACGACAGTCCGAACACAGGATAGCTCTGGGCCTGCGTATCACCGTGTAAGGAATCCGGCTGAATATCGCTCTGGTTTTTCAGCAGTCCGTCGAGGATGTACACCGCTTCGTGAACGCCACAGGGGATGAAATGACTGAACAGCGCGATGTAGGTGTCCGAGACGTGGTAGTAACCGATGCCGCCGTAGCCGCCATAGCGTATGTGGTACTCGCTGAGCAGGTTTTGCTCGTAAAGATTCCATTTGGTGCCATCGGCGGCGGCCCGCCGCCCTGTCCCCCAGTATCCGGGCAGTTCGTATTTCTTATACGCGTTGATGACCTTGACGATAGCGCGGTCCAGCCTGTCTTCGGTCACGTGGTTAAGGTTGAGCCAGGCTATCTGGCGGCGGTTCAGCTGTTTAATAGAGTCGGCGGTCTGGGAGGGCCCCAGATTGCAGCCGTAGCAGAAAAGCGTCGCGATGAAGCGTAACCGGGGGTCTTCAACGCGCCCCTCATAGCCTGACAGTGGCCCGAATTCCCGGTGTAGCCCAAGCCAACGCTCTGCATCCACCAGAACGTCGACGATGCTGCGGGTGCCAAGCCGACGTGTGATGTCGTCATCAAGGGCCTGCCAATTCGTCGGCAGTCCCTGCTTCTGATTCCGCTTGATGACAATGCGGCCGTCTTCAATGGTGGCGTGTGTGTTGTCCGGGAAGGCGGCGTCCACCGAGCGGCTCACCTGAGTCAGCTGATCCTTGAGGTGGCTAATCAGCGCCTTCGGTTCCATGGGGAGCTCCACTTCCAACCCGTACTGGTCAATTTCCTGTTCGTAACCCGACCAGCTCACCAGTTGATCCCGATGGTCGTCGAACCGATCTCCGTGAACAACCGCCAGGTCCGCTGACTTCAGTTCCTGTTTCACCAGATTCAAAACGGCCAATTCAAAATATTTACGGTGAACCGTCAGGCTGTCCGGACGGATGAAAATCAGACGTCGCCACTTATCGAGCGTCCACTTTGTCTGCTGAATGTTTTCGACCAGATCCGGCGCATGGACGCGCAAATCCAGCGTCTCGGCTTTCAGCGAACGGGTTTTTCGGAGCAGCTCAATCAGTTGAATCGACAAGGTGTCGCTGGAGGTGCTTTGAAACGTCAGTATGTCCAGGCAGTTGTACAGCAGGCTGCGTTTGGCTCGAAACGGTCGCAACATGAAAGGCAGGTAGTTATTGCCCGCGTAGGCCAGATGTTCCTCGCATTCGTCCAGCCACTCCTGGCGCTTGTCTCCGACCACGGCCTGAAGTGACTGCCACGGGTTTGGCTCGGCTTCCATGGCGGTCAGCACGTCTTTAAAGCAGGACACGAGTCGATCCGTGCGCTGGGTCTGCTCCATTTGATAGGTCAGCAGGTTTTGCTGGGCGGTGGTTTCCAGTTGCCTCATCAGCTTGATCAGAAGCTCGGCCGTATCGTCCAGTGCCTGGGCATACTGTTGCCGGATCAGGACGACCGCCAGGGCATAGCGTTTGCGTGCGGGGATGCGGGCCATTCTCGCCACGTCCAGCGCTCTTGCTTCATTGGCGAACTGCCGCCGTTTGGTCACGGGAATGGATTGGACACTCGGTAATCGCTCGACGATATCCCTGAGCCACTTGAGGTGTTGCAGGTAGGACCGGATCTCTTTGTTGGTCGGCTTGCGAATTTCTCGCTTCAGACGCTGCCAACCGCTGATCTCAATCCCCGGTGGTGAGACCAGCAAGTCGTTGACCAGTGCCTTTGTGTCGTCGGTCAGTTCGCTGACGATGGATCGGTAACAGCGGTCGTTCACGGTGGCCCGGGCATCCTTGGCAAGCCGCAAAAGCACTGTGAAGCCGGGAATCTCAAAACGGTGACGCACCAGCTCTTCGAGGAGGATGTTGATAACATCAGCCAGCACCTCGCGGGACTCGGCGGCATATATGGCTTGATTTGCGAGCCAGAGGCGGTCTTCATCGTTCAAGACTCGGCTGCCGACATAGGCCCGAATCCAATTGATGTGGCGATCACGGGCACTGGATTGATCATACTGCCTCTGCTGGATCTTGGTCGGTCGTTTTTGAAGGCCGAGGCGTTTAGCGATGTAGCCACTCAAGTCGGAAGGCAAATCAACCGTCGCGCAGAAAAAGCCCTGTTTCTGATAAGCTTTCAGGTGCAACAGCAAAAAGAAGCGTTGTTGAAGTTGTTTAGCACGTCGACGAGCCCAGCGTTGCTCGTTAGGTGCGGGCGTGTAAAGAGGGTCGGCAACGATTCTGACGAAATCCTCCAGAAAGTGCACTAACCTATTGGATTTAAATTATTTTTGTATTGTAGCTCATGGGTGAAACCTGCCGATCAAAATCAAGCGTATAATCGCCGAATCGATTGATATGGTCCGTGCGGTATGGGGCCAACCCTTTGAGAATATCGTGATCTATATGATGACCTTGATCCTTGAGAGCTTTAAGAGTCAACGTCATCGACTTGCATATTCCGGCGAACGTGAACGCCCATTCTGGCTGAACGTGAACACCTTTTTTCTTAACGCATCACCCACCGGAGTTTGTACCCTGGGTGTTCACGTTCAGTCAATTTCCTGAAGTCGCTTTCTCATCGATTCCCCTTTCAGAGCCCAGCGGTGAGCGTTGTGCATCAACCGATCCAGAATGGCGTCCGCCAGAGTGTTATCGCCGATGGCGGCGTACCACTGATCGGTGGGTAGCTGGCTGATGATCATGGTCGAGTGAGTGCCGTGACGGTCATCCATGATCTCCATCAGGTCGTTCCGGTGTGCAGGTTTCAGAGCTTCCAGCCCCCAGTCGTCCAGGATCAGCAGCTTTACTTTGGCTAGTTGGCTGAGGGTTTTCTGGTAGGTGCCATCGGCCTTGGCCTGGGTCAGTTCCAGCAGTAATCGGGAGATCCGGTAATACCGGGTGCTGAGGCCGTTGAGGCAGGCCTGATGCCCCACGGCGCAACCCAGATAGGTTTTGCCGCTGCCGCAAGGGCCGGTAATCAACAGGTTCTGACCCCGTTCGAGCCAGTCTGTCTGGGCCAGTTGGGCTACCTGTGTTTTCTTCAGATTGCGTGGGTGCTGGTAGTCGATGTCCTGAACCGAGGCCCGGAGTTTGAAGCGGGCCTGACGCACCAGGCGATCCTGCTTGCGGTGATCCCGGGTCTGGAACTCCCGGTCGAGCAACAGCTCCAGGCGTTCGGTGAACGACAGCTCGTCATAAGTTCCCGGCTGGTTTTGTTGATGTTCCAGGGCGGCAGCCATGCCGCCGAGCTTCAGATCTCTCAATCGTGTCAGGGTTTGCAAGGTGTTCATGCGGGTATCCTAGTGGAAGCTCTTCGGGCCACGGATGTTCTCGTGGTGCTGGGGCAGTTCTGTGTGCAAGGGCAGTTGTTCGGGCAACTTGTCCCGGTTGCTCCGGAGAATGGCCTTGATGTGTTTCAGCCGGTCCAGGCCTTCGCGGTTGGCAATGCGGCAACCGGCGTTAAGGCGCTCGCTGGGATATTCCTTGCTCAGATTGAGTAGCCCAAGACAGACCCGGTAGGCCTGCTCCGGATGCTCCCGCTCATCCAGTCGGTCACTGACCCAGATCAGGGTGTCCGGCCCGATGTCCCGGGCCCAGTTCTTAAGCCGGCCGGGGGACCACTGTTGTTGTTTTTGATGGCGGGTGGGCATGTGCCCTGACTCGGTCGTGATGCCGTACTGATGACTGCGTGGGTGGCTGGCGATCTGTCGTTGCCGGAAGTAGATCTGTACCAGTCGCTCACTGGCGTGGAGGTCCACCTGCTCGCCCACATACTGGTGCGGCACCGAGTAGTGGTGCTGGCTGAACTCGATGTGGTAATCGATGTTGACCCGGCAACGCCGGATCTCGACGTACTCATAGGGGTGTTTGGGTAGCGCCTTCAGGGCTGGCTGGTCGAGCGTCTTGAAGGCCTCCTTCCGGTTGCCTGGCAGCGCTCGGAATGGTCGGCTGTTCAGGTCGTCCAGCAGGGACCGGATGCACTGATTCAGGTCGGCCAGGGTGAAGAAGGTGTGGTGGCGCAACCGCGCCAGTATCCAGCGTTCAACAACCTGTACACCCACCTCCGCCTTGGATTTATCCTTGGGCTTGTAGGGCCGCGCAGGCAGCACCGCGACCTGGTAGTGCGCCGCCAGTTGCTGGTAGCTGGGATTCAGGTCCGGATCGTACCGACAGGCTTTGTTGACACCGCTACGCAGATTATCGGGGATAATCATCTCCGGAACACCCGCAAAAAACTCAAAGGTGCGCACGTGACTCATCAACCAGTCCTGCAAGCCCTGGCTCCAGGTGGCCTCCGCATAGGTGTAATTCGAAGCCCCCAGCACGGCGACAAACACCTGGGCCGTGCGGATTTCGCCGGTTTGCGGGTTAATGATCGGAACGGTGGGGCCACAGTAGTCAATGAAGCACTTTTCACCGGCCTTGTGGATCTGGCGCATAGAGCGCCTTTGCTGCTTTTGCCAGTGCCGGAAGCGGTCACAGTATTGAGAATAGCTGTAACAGCGATTGGGGTATTGGGCGGTGTATTCCTCCCATAGCAGTTGCTTGGTAACGCCCTTGTGTTTGAGGCTCTGATGGACGGTCAACCAGTCCGGTACCTGATAGCGGCTGGAGCTGGTGGGGTCAGCACCGGGATAGAGCATGGCCGCCAGGCGGCCATCGTCCAGATCCTCGGGTAAGGGCCAGGTGATCTCTAAAGCCTGGGCTCGGGTCAGGAGCTTCTGGATAGCCCCGACACTGGTCTTGGTGCTGGCGCTGATTTGCCGGATCGAAAGCCCGGCTTCCAGCCTCAGGCGAAGCACTTCTCTTATTTTGCGCATTGGAATTCTCTTTGCTGCCATGACCCTGATTCCCAAAAAAAGAACCAGAGTAGCAAGCGGTTGAATAAACAATGCGTTAAGAAGGATTCTGGTTGAACGTGAACACCGATTCCGGCATGGTGAACACCGATTCCGGAAATTTCCAAAAAGTGTTCATCTTCGACCAGAATGACTGTTCACGTTGAACCAGAATAGGTGTTCACGTTCGTCCGGAATGGGTGTTCATGATGGGCCGGAATATGCACAAGCCTTCAACCTCGAAAAATAGGAAAAAATTACCTACTTCTGAATACCAGGGCAGCCACTGAGCGGGAAGGATGCACCCAGCCCCTTCCTTTTGGCGTTAAAACCATTCCACTGATCTAACAGGCTGCGCGGTGGCCAGGGATTGGCTGCTAATGGTTCGGATGGCACCCTGGAGCCTCCAGAATGGCCGTAGCGCCGTTTTCTGGCTCTGGGTAGGGGGTTGGGTAGGGGTTGGGCGCGTAGCGCCTTAAAACACCAAAAAAAATAATAGGGTTGTCTTGTTGCGCTGCGGTCGCTCGTAAGGTGGTCAAAGGGCCGCTAGGCCCGTTCGCCGTTAGGCGATTGTCCACCGTGAGCGGGCCGCTAACTATAGGTATTTCTATAGGAAAAAAACTATAGGAAGACACCTATAGGTTTAGGGGGGGTCTGATTATGCGTGGCTGGGGGGGTCTGATTATGCGTGGATTTCCAGCTAGGGGGGGTCTGATTATGCGTGGCTGGGGGGGTCTGATTATGCGTGGATAACTTGCTGAATTAACAGGGTTTTCCACAGGGGGTCTGATTGTGCGTAAGGTTGGCGGCCCGTGGGCTGCTCCAGGGGTCGTTTGCGGGAGAGGGCGAAATGACACCCGAAGGGTAGCGTCTATTGCAGAAATTCAATTAAAAAAGATGCCCTCAGTAGTTATCTTTTTTAGACATCCAAATGGAATCGGCCATAGGACATAAATGTAAGCCAAATTGATATTCAGCCCCCTCTCTCAATGGTCAACACAGCTCACAAGTATTGTCTGTGAGAAAGGACTCGCCCTCTTAGGTGACTAACAGGTTCCGCATATCAGTGAACGCGGACAATAAAGTCCAACCATTTAGAATCATGCCCCAACCAAAACAGTCTAAAGTCCCGACGGCAACGAAACACCGACGCCGAATTCATAGACGAGTTGACCACCAAAATAAGCAGTTGTGACGATCAGTCCTGCAATCGCCAGCTCGAATACCACTGCACCCCAGCAGAGGCGCCTCGATAGAACGGTGCCTCGCCACCAAATAACTGCGCGTAGCAGCCCCCAAGCCACTAAGACACCTGCTGTAATACTTCCCAACTCCTCATGCCTTTCTAATATTGCAAGGGACGTACCGTTGGCCAGCGCGACATCGAGCGCAAGGTCACCAAAAACAAAAGCGACTGCGGCGGCCAGCCCTGCGCCCAGCGCGAGTCCAGCCGAGATATTAGCAATAGCACCGCGACCATCGAGGGACACACCCCGAGAAACAACGACGAAATCGAACGCCGCCAGCGATAACGCAAAGACGATTGGGAAATGCACAATCAATGGGTGGATTTGTTCAATCGGTAACATTGGGTATAGCTCCTATGAAATAAATGGAATATTTGGTGTGCACGAGTTAGAACCACACTCTAAAGCCGGCAACCAATGCCAGATTGTCAACGTCTCCGCCGTCTGCACGCGTTAGATCCGCTGTGTTACCGAATTGACGCTGCCAGCTTACGCCGATGTAGGGCGCGACCTCTCGCCGAAATTCGTAACGCAGGCGAAACCCCAACTGAATGTCGTTCAGACCACTGCCGACACCGAACTCTCTCACTTCACTCCCTGCAACATTTGCCTCGAATCGAGGCTGCAGTATGAGTCTTTGAGAAAACAACAAATCGTACGTGGCGGTAATACGCGCCGATACATCACCGTCCTCACTTAGAAACAGCGCAGGTTCCAATTCGAACCAATAGGGTGCCAGCCCCTGAAATCCGATAACCCCCAAAAATCGATTGCTCGACACATCAGAATTGTAGGCTCGGTCGAAACGGCCACCGATCTGAAAGTCCCAAAAAGACGTAACCGAACGACTGTAAAGCGCCTGCAATTCAAGTTCACCTGCGTTCGCGGAAACCTCGTCGTCACCCTCAAACTTGAACCATAACTTCTTGTAATCGGTACCCCGCCAGCCCTGCATATCCCAGCGCAGCGTATCGGCTCCGTCGTTATTGCGAAATTCCAGTTGATCGAAAATGACTTTGTTAAATACGATTTCGTCTGTTTCTTCCCAACCAGCCATTCCGCGATATTCGTAGCCGCCGGACTGCGCATCGGGGTCTCGCGCATCCGCTGGTGCATCTCCTCCCTGCATTGAACCGTTTTCGGTAGCCGCCTCCTGAGCCAGCACCGGCGCAAGAGGCAATGCCAGGACGACGAGGCAAAACACACCAAATAAGTTGAAAGACATGACCGATGGTATTTTTCTGCCTAAATACATCATGCGACTACCACCTCCCGAAACATTCCCGCAGCCATGTGGTAGAGGAGATGACAGTGAAAGGCCCATCTTCCTTCAGCGTCCGCAGTCACCAACATGCTGACGCTCTGTGCTGGTTGAACGGAAACGGTGTGTTTGCGGACTTGAAACTGACCGTCCGGTGATTCCAGCTCAGACCACATGCCGTGCAAATGCATGGGATGCGCCATGGTGCTGTCATTGTGGAGAATAACTCTTACGCGCTCTCCTTTGGGAAAGTGCAGGGGTTTGGCCTCGTTGAGCTTGAGGCCATCAATGGACCAGATGAATCGCTCCATATTGCCGGTCAGGTGAAGCTCAATGTCTCGGCTCGGTGCTCTTGGATCGGTCACTCCCTCGACGCTCTTCAAGTCTGCATACGTGAGAACGCGCCGGCCGTTGTCTCGCAAACCGGGACCCGGGTCATCAAGATTGACGCGCGGATTATCCACACGCATATCGACACCCGGCCCATATTCTGTCCGAGCATGGTTGGGCCTCTTACGACTCATCGTCCGAGTCATGCCACCCATAGCACCGCCTTGTGCCATGGCCCCCATCATGTCGACCGGCTCCAGAAGCGCAGGGGAATCGAGTGCAGGCAAAGCGGCTTCTACGCCAACTTTCGGCGAAAGCGTTCCGCGCGCGTATCCGGATCGATCCATCGATTGCGCGAATATTGTATAGGCGTCATCGTCCGGAATATCGACGAGTACATCGTAGGTTTCACCTGGACCGATTCGAAACTCATCGACCACGACAGGCTCGACGCGCTGGCCATCCGTCGAAATAACGGTCAGCTTCAAACCGGGAATACGCACATCGAAATACGTTGCGGTGCCTGCACCAATGAATCGCAAGCGTACGCGCTCGCCTTTTTTCGCAAGACCCGTCCAGTTACCTGCCGGCGACGTACCGTTCATTAAGTAGGTATAGGTTGCTGCCGATACGTCACTGAAATCGGTCTGGCTCATTCTTGTCCGATTCCAAATGCGGCGTTTCGAAATGGCAGTTCCCATGCCGAGCAACTTCATGTCGTCAAGGAAATCGCCCGCTGTTAAGCGTTGATAATTGTAATAGCCACCCATCTTCTTTAGATTCAGATAGACATTCACCGGATTTTCATCCGTCCAGTCACTGAGCATTACCGGATAGTCACGATCAACTCGGGGTTCGTTCGATGCATCTGCAGGTTCGACGATCAGCGCCCCGTAGCTTCCCGTTTGCTCGTGCAGCGTATGAGCGTGATACCAGTACGTGCCACTCTGTACGAGCTTGAAGCGGTGGACAAACGTTTCCCCTGGCTCAATGCCAGGAAAACTAATTCCGGGCACACCGTCCATCCCTGCATCCAGAATAATTCCGTGCCAATGGATTGTGGTCATTTCGTGCAGTCGATTAGTGACCCGGATGGCGACTGTATCGCCTTCCCTTACCCTTAATATCGGGCCCGGCACGAGGCCATTGACTGCTGTCGCGGTGCTGTCAGTTCCGGTGAAATTGACCGGCAGGGGAGCTACCTCAAGGTCAAACTCGGTCCCGCTCAATTCGGAAGTCGATGGGGTGGCCCACGCCATTTTGCTATAAGGACTCAGTAACGCCAGCGCCGAAACGCCGACAACGCCCTTTACGAAACGTCGCCTCGTTACATCTGGTCGATAAATTTGTGACATTTATGTTTTCTCCGTTTCTCATTGCCTGCAGGTGAATCGCCAGAGGCCGTTTAATTTGATTCAAGCGGCCATCGCCTGAGTCTGATGTTGGAAACCATCGGCCAGCTCTACGAGATCCAAGCCGAGATCGGAGAGCGGACGCTTCCTTCCGGCCATGTCGGTCTCATGGCGCGACACCAACCACGCGATCGTTCAGCATGTGAATACGTCGCGCATTGTTTCCTGCTTGGTATCCTGTTTAGCCTTTAGTTTAACTGGGACAGTATCGCATGCCAAGACGAACCATTCTGAGGGTTGGCAGACAAACGTGAAAAATTCCCCAGAAACACGCCCAACCCATTGAATTGCCTAATTTTAAGGTAGGTTTTTATTTAACTTCATCTTCAACACCCGCGGCTCGTCTGAGCTTTGAACTCTCCTTAAGGGGCAAGCTCGGCCAGTTTCAAATCAAATAGAGGGTTGGCAGACAAACGTGAAAAAAAGTCCGAAAATAGCCACAAAGCGCTGAAATAGAGCCTGTAAATAAATTTGTGTATTTGCCTGCACCATTCCGCACGAACCAGTCCCCATCGCTCGCGTCAGATTGGCTATCCACCAGATTTGACAATTTCTCTGACAGCATCGCGCAGTAGTTAAGTGTCCTTGCCTACACCCACTGGGATTACAAAGTCTTTGTGAAAAATTTACAACCTCTATTTCTTGCGCAAATTATACGCCCCTCTTCATCAAGACCCGTCACATACTCCAACCCTTCGAGATCTGCCTCATCGAAGATTGGATTCCAAAACTCAACAAATGAAAACTCAATGTCAGTATCGCTTTTCGGAATCTTATTGTAACGATACTGGCATTCAGAAAAGCCATCTTTCAATCCAACAAGTAAAGACTCACCAGCACTCACGCGAACAACTATCTCCCTATTTGTCTGCGCCCACATTTCGTATTGATGAGATATCGAAAGATCAAACCTCTCTGCCAAATGATTAACAACTAAAGCCCTGAAGGCGTCCTCAGTTAACTCATCCCACTCATCGCTGCCCTTGTACAGTCCAATAACGGCTAAGCTATTTGCGATAGAAGCCAAAAGCTTTTGGAAGTTCAGAATTATTTCAGTAATGTCCATCATAGTTTATTAAGTATTTTCAGTTCGTCAGCGGATGGCGAGCCAATTTTTCTGAAAGTTTCCCGTGTTGTGCCATCCGGCAAGGGGTTGGTTACCCTCTCTTTCACCCTCTGAGGAGTAATTTCTCGAATAATCCTTCCATTCTCATCTGTTATAAACGCGCGTTTCCCACCTCCTTTCCTGGCGACATCGGCCCCCCTAACGATCGAATTAGGATCGCCACGGAAATTGAGTCGATCCTGGACATTTTTCAATCCTGGAGCCCTATTTGGAGAAACCTTCAGGCCCTTCGTAACATTCGCACCCCTCAGCCCCATTCGCATAGCGGAGCCGACAGCCTTTACGCCCGTCACTCCAAAGGTTCCAGCACCAGAACGATTGATCGAATCGGAGGTTTCCTCCATAGTCGCGACTTCAAGGCCTATACCCAGAGCCTCCAACGCCATAACCCCGAGTACCGGCACAATCGGAAACGCCAGTTCACCGTCCGGGTCGGCATAGCTATACGGATTATTATTCCCGTACGCATAGCGGTTAAAGGAGTGGATATTTGTTTCGTGCCATTTCACTGGGTCAATGCCCGTGAACCGACCGATAGATGAGGTGTACCAACGGGCTTTGTGGTCGGCCAGGCCCGTTTCTTCATCCAGCCAGTTACCGGTGTAGCCGCGCTCGTCGGTATTAACCGTGAGTTTCAATCCCCAGGGGTCGTAGGCCTGTTGCCATACCACGGCTCCGGCACTGTCAGTCGCCGCAATGGGCGAGCCCAGGTGATCGTTGTGATAGTAGGTCACCACCTCAGCGGCGCTGAGGGGCAAGGCGGTGAATATGAGCACGGCCAGGGTGGCCAGCGTGTTCCAGATAGTGCGTGTCATAGCGTTGTCCTCCCTAACCGTTACTGGCCAACCACAGTGGTGTCATCCACCGCCTTGGCGGCGGTTTTCGAATCCACGTAGATGTATTCCTTGAAGCCGCCCGATGGATCGTATTCTCCCAGCAGATCACCCATCACGTACTTCAGCAAGTGGGTAGTGTCTAGTCCTGTTTTGTTGTTTTGTTGTTTTGTATTGTCGCGCCTATCAGTCTGTGATCTTTCTATTGTCGACCACCATAGAGCGCATGCTTGGTTGAGATCTTCATGGACCCCAGCAGGGCGAGCTCCGTCTTAATCGATGTAATCTTCAAACTCCCATTTCCCTATTCGCGATACTTTTTCCGCAACCTCAATCCAGTTTTCACCAGTACATTCCCGTAAAAAATTTTGGATAGTGTCAACAATCTTTTGATAGTTGTATTCTCGAACGATTAGATGATGGCGACCGATTACTACCTCATTCATCCCATAGGTCTCCTCTAACCATTTTGGCGTACATACCTCGACATTGAAGGACTCCTCTCCGTCCACTCCTTCTGGCCCCACCATAACCTGTAAGAGAAACCCAAATTTTTCTGGAACTTCCGGCTGGTAGAGCTTGAGATCGTGAATATCAGGGCTGTGAAGCCGCTTTAATTCTGCGTTCATCGATTAATCCGTAATATCAAGATGGCCATTCGACTGCCAACGAGTTGACTGCTGACCTGGAACTCTCTGCTCAAAGTTTGCCTGGGTTCTATCCAGTCTCGGCTTGTAGCTGGGCGGCCTGTACTGCCTCAGACCATCTTTACTAACCAAGGTTTTGCCATCACTGGCCACTTTATAGCCGTCTCCAACCCAAGCTTTACCAAGTTTGTTGGCCTCGGTTTTAGTTGCCGAACCAAGACCAAAATTACCTTTTCCTCTAGCTGCATCGCGTAATATCCCAACCTCTTTGCCAAGAGACTTGGCCAATCTCCCGCTTTTAATCAAGGCTCCTGCAACCGCGCCAATTGGAACAAATGTTTCGGCATCCTGATACAGAGAACGGGCGAAACCAGCCCCCTCACCGTTATACCCATCGGCCAAGGCGCCGAGGACTTTGTCTCCGTTGAATCCGTTCCCCTGCAGTGCATTGTAGGACTCAACAATCACGCCACCAACGAAAGTAACCGCATTACGCCCATCCCTATCCACATTGCCGTAGGGGTTGTTATTGGCATAGGCGTACCGATTGAAGCTGTGAATATTCGATTCCTGCCACTTCACAGGGTCTATCCCGGTAAACCGCCCGATTGAGGACCCGTACCAACGTGCCTTGTGGTCAGCCAGGCCGGTCTCTTCATCCAGCCAGTTGCCGGTGTAGCCGCGTTCATCGGCATTCGCCGTGAGCTTGAATCCCCAGGGGTCATAGGCCTGCTGCCACACCACGGCCCCGGTACTGTCAGTCGCCGCAATGGGCGAGCCCAGATGATCGTTGTGGTAATAGGTCACCACCTCAGCGGCGCTAAGGGGCAAGGTGGTCAAGATGAGCATGGCCAGCGGGGCCAGTGTGTTCCAGATAGTGCGTGTCATAGTCATGTCCTCCCTAACCGTTACTGGCCAACCACAGTGGTGTCATCCACCGCCTTGGCGGCGGTTTTCGAATCCACGTAGATGTACTCCTTGAACCCGCCTGACTGATCGTGCTCACCCAGCAGGCCGTAGAGCACGTGGCTGACATCCATAGATGTACTCCGGCTGATGCGAGTCAGTGATTGACGATACACATCAGAAATCACGACTCTATATCATTAATTTTTAAATACTGGGTAGATTAGAGAAATAGTAAAATGGTCCCTCTTCCGAAAACTCGACGTCACAAAGCTTCATAGATTTTAGCTGACAGGGATCAAGCACTATGCAATTACTCGAATCATATAGTTTCTGTGATTTTATAAAAAAAATGTCCTTTGTCCCTTGAAGAAAGTTCACTTCTTTCTGGATTAAAAAAAATGCTTCCTCTCTGCTAATTTTCTGTGAGTTGGCGATATCATTTATAACTTCCCAAATGCCACTCTGTTCTTTAGATCCAATGTAAATAGCTTCTTGTGCTTCATTCATAAATCGGGATTCCCCTTAAGAGGAATTCGAACAGTTTCATTGCCCCGGGTAGTTTTTATATATGGTCCACCATGTAAATTTTTACCCCCGGAATATCCATTATTGAGCTGAAAACTATTACCTTTTCCATCAAAATAGCGGATACCGTTGCCGTCTTTTAAAGGCCTTTTAGTCCAACCAGATTGGAGGTACTTCGCATCAGCCATCTTCTCAATATCTTTAAGTTTTGCGCCCCGGAGACTTGAAAGGTCATCAAGAGAGCGAGCTTTGCCGCCTATGGCAGCGAGCTTTGTAAGTCTGGCGCCCTTGAACAATCCTCCCGCTACAGCACCTGCGGGAATGAAGGATAAGGCATCTTGTGTTGCAGCCTTTACAAAACCCTCGCCTTCCCCGTTATACCCATCGGCCAAGGCACCAAGAACTCTGGATCCGTTGAAACCTTTACCCCTGATAGCGTTGGCAGACTCAACAATCAATCCACCGAACGCTGCAACAGCATTGCGCCCATCTCGGTCAACGTAGGCATAAGGGTTATTGCTGGCGTAGGCATACCGATTGAAGCTGTGAATATTCGATTCCTGCCACTTCACAGGGTCTATCCCGGTAAACCGCCCGATTGAGGACCCGTACCAACGTGCCTTGTGGTCAGCCAGGCCGGTCTCTTCATCCAGCCAGTTGCCGGTGTAGCCACGCTCGTCGGTATTGACCGTGAGCTTGAATCCCCAGGGGTCATAGGCCTGCTGCCATACCACGGCTCCGGTACTGTCGGTCGCCGCAATGGGCGAGCCCAGGTGATCGTTGTGGTAATAGGTCACCACCTCAGCGGCGCTAAGGGGCAAGGTGGTCAAGATGAGCATGGCCAGCGGGGCCAGTGTGTTCCAGATAGTGCGTGTCATAGTCATGTCCTCCTTAACCGTTACTGGCCAACCACAGTGGTGTCATCCACCGCCTTCGCGGCGGTATTCGAATCAACGTAGATGTATTCCTTGAAACCGCCCGTTGGGGTGTATTCACCCAGCAGATCGCCCATCATCGTGTATAGAACGTGGGTGTCTTCGGTAGGCGAACTCCGGCTGACCCGGGTATTGGCCCCATCGTATGCGTAATCAATCACATCGGTACCGTTATCAATGGAGGCGAGATTTTTTGCGCCGTCGTACACCATGATGTTCGGGCCATCACTCGTCATGTTGCCCCGAGTGTCGTGGGTGATGGTGTAGAAAAAGGTTGGAAAAACCCGGTAAGTCATTTTGTCAGAGTTGTAGTAATACTCCTGCAGACTGCCATTACGATCCCGTGTGAGAATATTGCCCCGGCCGTCGTAAGTGATCGTCTCAGTCCCCCATTGCCCGGCTGCCGACGTCATTCGGTTCACATCGTCGTAACCAATCGTGCGGTTATGGAGTGATCCGGCGTTGTCGACAATGCTGGTGACGTTGCCAACGTTGTCGTAGCCCATACCCAGATCGACAAAGTCCACCTGGCCGTTATTGGACACCAGCGTATCAGGCCGCAATCGGCTATCCAGGGTTTGGGTGGTCACCACGCCGTTGCCGAAGGTCATGGTATCGACTGCTCCGGAGGGGTGACGATCCACAGACGCCACATAAGGTGTTGCCTGGCTCTGCCAGCCCAGGGCGTTGGTGCCAAAGTTCACTGTGCGCCCACTGGGGTACGTCACTGAAGCCAGATGATCCAGATTATCAATGCCGTAAGTCACGTTGTAGGTGGCGCTTCCAACAGTCAATGATTCGCTTTCGAGGTTGTCATTCTGATCGTAGGTGTAGCTGCGATTGGCTGCCGAGTTGGTTAACGATGTCAGGTTGCTGTTGTCATCATAGGTAAAAGTGGCCGTTGGGGTGCTATCTGAGTAAGAAACGGTGGTCAGGCGGTTGAGATCGTCGTAGGTCCGCGTTTCAATGATACCGCTGGTACCGATTTCCTTGCTCGTCATATTACCGACGTTGTCGCGGCCATAGACCGTGGTTCCTGTCTCCTGATGGATTTCCTGCATCAGGAAACCGCGTGCATCATGAATATACTGGCGGGCGTAGCCAAAAAGGCTTCCATCCGTTTGAATTTCCCCCTGAAAAACGCGGTAGACCTGCCCCAGGCCGTTCCTCGAGATGCTAGTACCGATGCTTTCGGGCGACGAGATGAAGATCAGCCAACTGCCGTCCATAGTGCCATGGCTGGCGATGGTCTTTATGGTTACATGGCCGTTTTCATCCACCTCTCGAATTTCATACCCACTTGGGTACGAATAGGTTTTCGAGGTCTGATCGGGAAAGTCGATGCTCGTTACTCGCTGCAGAGCATCGTAGGAGATAGTTCTGCCCTGAGCGCTGTTGGGGTAGCTCTCAAAGGTCATATTACCCACCGCGTCCCAGGCCTTGGTGACTTCGGTAGTCGTATTGGTGCTGGTGTCTTCACGCTTGATGCCAAGCTCGCGCCAGAAGCCGTCGAAGGAACGGGTTTCCTTGTAGCTCCCCCGGATCAATACGGCCGACTTGTCATCGTAGCTGATCAATACATCTGCGTGTATGGGGAAGTCGATACCGGTCAGGCGGTTCAGGTCGTCCCAGGTGTAGGAGGCAATGTGTCCTTCACCATTTGTGGACGAGGCCAAGGTACCGTCCGCATTGACAATCCGCGTCTCTGAAATGGCTTCGGGCCGATTGATAACCTGAGGTGTGCCCCGGTAATAGTTTGAAAAGGTAGTTACATGATTGTTGGCATCGGTGATCGAGGCAATGTCGCCCTCAGGGGTGTACGTGTAGGTGGTCAGAACGCCCGACTTGTCTTCTGTCAACATATTCCCGGCTGAGTCGTAAGTTCTGTCGGTGACCCACTGGGTGACCGGCGCACTGTTTGGATAATCAATCGTTTCCTGAGTCACCAGACCAAGGACCCAGTCGTTGGCTGAATGACTGTAGGTGCGGGTGCGAGTCCGATCGGAAGTGGCGGTGGTATTGGTGGTTTCAATGATGGTTTGCGGCTTGGCGTACGTATCGAAATTGGAATATTGGGTTTGTACGGAGGTGCCTTGTCGCCAATGCGTCATATTGGTCAGCAGCGGAACCTGCGTATCATTATCAATTCTGCTGGTATCCCGCCCATGCCAGAAGTTTTCATTGGATAGCAGCGTGCTGCTGTACTGGTAGGAGTACTGTTCCAACATCGTTCCTTGAAGGTCGTACACTTCCTCGTAACGCTTGGTGCCAATTTCCCAGACATTGGCGCTGGTGGTGTAGCCGATGTGGTAGAAGGTGCGCTGATGGTCCGGTGCCACCATGTGGGTTTCGTCATAACCATACTGCCCGTTGTAGGCTGGTGTGTAGGTGTAGGACCAGGTGCCCGGCGTTATGTCGCGGCCGCTGTTTTGCTTGCCAGTCACAACCGTTGTTGCCTTCTGGGCACCGAAGTTGAAGTAAACATAGTCATAGTCGTAGTCGATTATGCCGCCGGAGGGATAGGTCACGGTATCGATCGCGAGACTGCCGGCATCACCGTTGGTGGTGATTGGGTAATAGGTGTAGTTCCAGCTCTCACCGTCTGGACGGGTCACTGTGGTCAACTGCGCAAAATCCGGCGTGGTGTTATTGGTGTAGGTGTGGCTGTAACTCCAGGTCTGCCCATTGGCGGTAATGGATGTCAGTCGAGTGTTGTCGCTACCCGTGTTGGCATAGCTGTAATTGACCGAGCGCCCATCACTGGTGGAAATCGACTCGATGTAGGTGATGCTAAACGCATTGGTATTGTAGTCAATGGTCATCCAGTTGCCGTTGGCATCCTCGATGCGGGTCGCGTAGATCTTCAGGCCCTCAGAGTCGTTGGCCCGGTAATCCATGGTGTAGGTGGTGCCATCCGGCGATTTCACAATCACATCGTTGTTGCCGTTGCAGTTAGCACTCCACCACTGTTTGGTAATTAGCTCAGGGCTGTGTTGATCCGCGAGTACCAGCAACTGGCGGCTACCGTCGGCCAGCTCCAGAGAGGGGTTGTCGAGCACATCCACTGAAAACAGGTTCTGACTGCAAACCTTATCAGCGTTGCTGTCTGAAACGGCAATGCGGCCAAAATGCATGCTCCAGCCGTAGCCATAAGGGCTGTATGGCAAAAAGGCGTCTTGGGGGTTGTTGTAGATCCGATTGATGCGGATATCGAAGCCACCGTTACCGGGCACGACGAGATCCGTATAGCTCAGTTGCAGTTGACCAGAAAATGGGTCGATCTCTTCTCCGAAATTCTGGTTGATAGTTTCCTTGAACGGGTTCAACCCTGGTTCTTCGTAGTAATCGCGAATGTTGGCCTGGGCAGTTGAGGCAAGCGCGGTGCATGCGATTAGGCAAGACACAACTCGAATGCGGAATGACATCAGTCACCTCCATGTGGTTTGGGCGTGTTCGGGGCTAGGCATCACTCATGATGCCAAGTGATAATCAGGAGTTCGGATCAGCAATAATTGAGCGAGCCTTGATTTTTTGGGCTTCGTGCTTCTCCATGGTTCTAGCGGCTTTGGGAGCTTTAAGTGACGCCGGCGCAAAAGACGGAAGTCTCTGTTGCGAAGCCTTGTCAAATGATGGGGCTTGTCGTGTGGTTGAAGCCGAATTTCTGTCCGAAGCACCTACCGTAAATGGCAGGTTTTCAATCGCTGAAGCCCCGTCCGGGAATGCATGCGGTTTCTCTGCGACCACAACTGAAGACATCAGTGCGGAGAAAAAAGTAAAACTGATAGCGGTAAATTTCATGTATCCACTCCCTGTGTGCTGGTCAATTTCCGTACAATCCAAGCTAGGAGTCTGCGCGGCAGAAGTGTTTTGAGCAAGTGACCCCGCCGCGTCGAATCACAGTTCGGCCCGAGAACGTATCCACAATATCCAGCCGAATAGAGTCTCGATTCTCTCTATTCAGTCAGTCAAGACGGTTATCAGCGAATGCGTTATCGTAGTCCGATCACTCAGTACGCCCAAGGATCCCTCGGACCCTCTATGTCAGCCTCATCAGTGAACTCATCCGCCTGAGATTAAGCGACAGACAGACCAGATCCCATTCACCCTGCACGGCGTGAAGGCCCCGCAGACTGAACTGTCGGAAGCCCAGAACATGCTTGATCCAGCCGTTGACCGCCTCAACCAGATGTTTGCGCTGAGCGTAAACCGATCGCCCGGTTGCCGTGGCCAGCTTCCCGGCCATCCGGGCGCTGGCCGGATAACGGCTCGCGTCTATCTCTGAACTCTTCTTGCCCTCCCGACGCAGCGAGACATAGCCGTCGATGCTTTTGTCTTCCAGGGTCTGTAGATCTTCTTCTTTACGGTAACCCGCGTCAGCCAGGCACTGATCCGGATAGGTTTCCAGAGTGTCTTTTGCCTGATCCAGCAGTGGTATCAGACAGCCATTGTCACTGGGATTATTGCCCAGGTGGTTGGCGACAATCAGCTGGAATTCACCATCCACGGCCAACTGGCCGTTGTAGCATTGCTGGAACCCGTCCGCCGTTTTCATAATCCGGCTTTGCGGATCGGTAAAATTGCTCTGCTCCTTGTCATCCGGCACCCCGTAATCCCGCTTGAAGTTCGGGCCCCCGCGAGGTGAGCGCCGATCATCGTCCGGGGACCGACCCCGGGCCTTGTCCCGCTCTTTCTGGTCTGCTTCCAATTTCTCTTTGGCAGCACGAATCTTTTCCAGCCGCGCCTGCCGGTACTGAAGCTCTTCAGGCAGTTCATCACCCCGGTTATCCGGGCCGAACTGTCGGTCTTCCGACTGGTCTGTCTGACGTGCCTGACGACAAAGTGCATCGATCTCTTTCGATAAACGATCGCCTTCCTCGCCCATGCGGCCATAGCTCATGGCCTTATGCTTGCTGGCATTAGCCCGAACCTTGGTGCCATCAATCGCCAGTGTTCCCAGCGTGATCAGCTCCGCTTCCCGGGCAATCCGGACCACCTGAATAAACACGGCCTTGAAGGCAACCAAATGGTGTTTGCGGAAATCACAGATCGTGCGATGCCTGGGGAAGTTGCCTGCCGCCAGAACCCGGAAGGCCACGTCTTCTTCCAGCTTCCGGGCGATCTTGCGTGAAGAGAAAACGCCGGTGGCGTAGGCGTAGATCAAAATCTTCAGCATCATTCGTGGATCGAAGGGCGAGTTGCGTCGGCCGTTGCCTTCGTAGCGGGCATAAAACGCACTTAAATCCAACTCCTCGACGACATCACTGACAAAATAGGCCAGATGCCCCTCAGGCAGCCACTCGTTCAGGCTCGGGGGAAGAAGCAGTTCCTGGCCAGGCGAATACGGGCGGAAAGTGGTTCCCATCAGATTCTCCGGTGCTGAAGAATTTTTACGCATTATGCCAGAAGGTGTCTCCTGCCGCGCAGACTCCTAGGCCAAGGCTGATCATTTGTCCAAGCGAATTTACAAAACGACACATGTTTCAATAAACGGACACGTTTTGGCAAAAACCTGTCCCTAGACGATGAAAAGGCAGGGCACCACGCCGTCCTAAATCCGTCATCCAAACCACTCGGACTCCCCCAATGAAAAACACCTGTGACTTGAGCCACAACAGCCTTGCAGTAGGCTTTAAAACACAGTCTGGAGGCATCTCAAGAAACGGGATATCTCAATTTTATGTCGCGGTCACGAGCGATCTGCTCCTTTCGTCAACAGACCGTGTCTTTACGAATGCATTAAGGGGCCCTTCTGATCGTCTCGTCGGAATCGTTGCCAGCGCTCAAACGATCCAACAGCTCATTCTTCACGCTCAGCTCGGTTTCAAGCTGCTGAACCCTCGCTTTCAGTTGGTCGTTCACGCGCTGCTGCTTTTCAAAGGCAGCCTTTGGTTGACGTAACGCTAAGGCTTGCTGCTCTAACCGCACCGTTTTGTCGACCAGACGACGATTTTCGCGCTCCCGCTCGCCAAGTTGCTGCGTCAACTGATCCGACTGCTTTCGAACTTCAGTCACCTCCGTGAACAGCCGGGTAATCTCACGGGTGGCCTGGGTCTGCTCGTCGCGTTTCACGGCCAGGGCTTGTTGCAGGTGGCGTTGCTCTTCCTGGACTTGCTGGATCTGCTGCTCATGCCGCCGCTGATCCTGCTCGCGCTGCTCTTGCACAGAGCCGCGATAGTGCTCTAGTGCCTCGCGGGCATGTCCGTGCTTTTCTTCCAGCGAGTCCACCTGGCGCTGCTTGTCCTGAACCTGCTCAGTCAGACTTTCAATGCGTTGGGCCTGTGCGCGGTTATCGCCTTCGAGTGTCGAGAGCGCCTTCTGAAGCCTGCGGACTTCGGACTGTAACTCATCCCGCTCCTTAGCCAGCGATTCGTTCTGCGCCTGGTGTTGCCGGGTCTCAGCGGTCTGTGCCTTCAGGGTTTCCTGCAAGCTGGCGACCTCGGCCTGGTGGCGCTGTTCAGCCTGTTCGATGGTCTCCTGCGCGTCCTGGCGTAATTGCCGGGCGAGTTGGCCAACCAACTCGGTGACCTGGTTGCTCAGAAGCGCTTCATCATCCAGACGGGTGCTTTCTCGTGCCTCAATCGCTTTCAGATGGTTGCTGATGGTGGTCTTTGAGCCAGTGTTGCCCAACGCGGCGCGTATGGCGTCGATGGAGGGGTGAACATTGCGTGCCAGAAGACGTTTTCGGGCGTCTTCGACCAGGGGTTGGGTGATGCCGCCTCGGGCCATGGTGGTGTCCTCATGCTTATTTCATACCGTATTACGTAATACGTTATTACATACTATATACGTTAGAAATATAGTTGAAAAGAACAACAAAACAAACATGTGATAATCCAGAGTTATCCATTGTGATACCCGTTTCAGCGGCTATACTGACTCACGACCGGTACGATATGGCCTCGGACGACGGCCACGCAGCAGGAGATCACACATGCACACACAAGCCGATCCACTGGATCAGGTGTTTGCCTTCCGGGCGTTTGATTTTCGCAACCGGTTTCCCGCCCCATTACCAAGCTTTCGTGCGGCCCTTGAATGTCTGCAAAGTGAAGACGCCTATTTACCGGACGTTGACGCGGAGATCAGGGCCTACCTCAAAGACGGGCGCTCAATCGCGATTCCAAACAGTTTCTTCTGGGTGGAGCACAAGCAGTTCGGTTCATTGGCTGAGGCGCAAAGCTGGGTTCAAGGCCGTCAGGATAGAGCAGCCACGGGGTCTGCGCTGGACAGGCTGTCTGGCTCACTGATCACCAATCCCGACGATCCATTCGATCAACAGGTGCGCGATGCCATGGCCAAGACGTTCACAAAGATGGTTTCAAACGCGGACAACGATGCTGTGTGCGAGTCGGTCGAGCGCTGGTTAACAGAAGCAATAGCGGCATTGCCGACATCGAACGAGACGGGTGGGCCCAATGACGATTGATCGGTACGTTCGGGCGGCGACCCGCGACAACACCCGACGCAGCTACCGATCCGCAGTCGAGCATTTTGAGGTGACCTGGGGCGGGTTTTTACCGGCAACCGCCGATAGCATCGCTCGCTATCTGGCCGATCATGCCGAGCGGCTGTCGGCCGCCACCCTGAAGCAGCGCCTGGCGGCGCTGGCACGCTGGCATCGGGACCAGGGGTTCCCAGACCCGACCAAAGCCCCGCTGGTACGCACGGTCCTGAAGGGCATTCGCGAAGAACATCCGTACCGGCAAAAACAGGCCAAGCCCCTGGCCATCACCCAGCTCCAGCTATTGGATCAGTGGCTGGCCGGGCAGATCGCGCAGGCCCGTCAGCACGACGCACGGCGTCTCGGGGTCTGGTTGCGTAACCGGGCGATGGTCCTGCTCGGGTTCTGGCGCGCCTTTCGCAGCGATGAACTCTGTCGGTTAACCATTGAAGACATCACGCTGGCCCCCGGTGCCGGTATGTCCCTGTACCTGCGAAGAAGTAAGGGGGATCGTCAGGCCGAAGGGCGTCTGTATAAAGTGCCCGCTCTGAGGCAGTGCTGTCCGGTCGAGGCCTGTCAGGATTGGCTGGACTTCCTGGATCAACCCAGCGGCGCCCTGTTCAGGGCGATTGATCGCTGGGGGAACCTGTCGGACGTGTCATTGCACCCGAACAGCATCGTGCCGTTGCTACGCCAGCTACTGTCTGACGCGGGTATTGACGCCGTGGAAGCGTTTAGCAGCCATTCACTACGGCGCGGTTTTGCCACCTGGGCCAGCGCGTCGGGCTGGGAAATCAAAGCGCTGATGGAATACGTCGGTTGGCGGGATACCCAAACGGCCTTGCGTTACATTGAAGCCAAATCACCGTTCGAGCAGGCCCTGGTGCAGATTCCAACCGAAGTGGCGTCTTCGGTCGGCCAGCCGCGCCTGGCGGGCGCATCCCAACTGCGCTTACGGGCCTTGACCGTCCAGCTTACCCTGGAGCCGCAGCGTCCGCGAAGCCGCAAACACTACCAGGCCCGCACGGTGATCGAAGCCCATTGCCTGAAACCGTTCGAGGTGGAACACCAGACCGATGGACACTACCGCATCGAGGTGCCTGCAACGTCGGATGAGCATCTGGACGAAACGATGGACGACTTGATCGATGAGATACACCGTATAGCGTCCGACAAAGCCTGCTGGGTGGAGACACTGATCACGGACCCGGCCACCGGGCAGACATGGGATTGAGTCGATCATGAGTGCGATCCAGGATACAGCCTATCCACGGTTTCGGTCGGATATCCCACAACACGAACTCGATGCCGTTTACACGCCCACCCCGAACGAGCAACGCTGGGCGCGTCGATGTGCTAAACAACTTCAACAACGCTTCTTTTTGCTGGTGCACCTGAAGGCTTATCAGAAACAGGGTTTTTTCTGCGCGACGGTTGATTTGCCGCCCGACTTGAGTGGCTACATAGCGAGATGTCTTGGCCTTCAAAAACGGCCGACCAAGATCCAGCAGAGGCAGTATGACCAATCCAGTGCCCGTAATCGCCACATCAATTGGATTCGGGCCTACGTCGGCAGCCGAATTCTGGGCGATAAAGATCGCCTGTGGCTCGAAAACCAAGCCATAAACGCTGCCGAGTCCCGCGAGGTGCTGGCTGATATTATCAACATTCTCCTTGAAGAATTGGTGCATCACCGCTTTGAGATTCCCGGCTTCACGGTGCTTTTGCGGCTTGCCAAGGATGCCCGAGCCACCGTGAATGACCGCTGTTACCGGTCCATCGTCAGCGAACTGACCGACGATACAAAGGCACTGATCAATGACTTGCTGGTGTCGCCACCGGGGATCGAGATCAGCGGTTGGCAGCGTCTGAAGCGAGAAATTCGCAAGCCGACCAATAAAGAGATCCGGTCCTACCTGCAACACCTCAAGTGGCTCAGGGATATCGTCGAGCGATTACCGAGTGTCCATGCCATTCCCGTGACCAAACGGAGGCAGTTCGCCAATGAAGCAAGAGCACTAGATGTGGCCAAGATGGCCCGAATCCCTGCACGCAAACGCTATGCCCTGGCGGTCGTCCTAATCCGGCAACAGTATGCCCAGGCACTGGACGATACCGCCGAGCTTCTGATCAAGCTGATGAGGCAGCTGGAAACCACCGCCCAGCAAAATCTGCTGACCTATCAAATGGAGCAGACCCAGCGCACGGATCGACTCGTGTCCTGCTTTAAAGACGTGCTGACCGCCATGGAAGCCGGGCCCAACCCCTGGCAATCACTTCAGGCCGTGGTCGGCGACAAGCGCCAGGAGTGGCTGGATGAATGCGAGGAACATCTGGCCTATGCGGGCAACAACTACCTGCCTTTCATGTTGCGACCGTTTCGCGCCAAACGCAGCCTGCTGTACAACTGTCTGGACATACTGACATTTCAAAGCACCTCCAGCGACACCTTGTCGATTCAACTGATTGAGCTGCTCCGAAAAAACCGTTCGCTGAAAGCCGAGACCCTGGATTTGCGAATCCATGCGCCGGATCTGATCGAAAACGTTCAGCAGACCAAGTGGACGCTCGATAAGTGGCGACGTCTGATTTTCATCCGTCCGGACAGCCTGACGGTTCACCGTAAATATTTTGAGTTGGCCGTTTTGAATCTGGTGAAACAGGAACTGAAGTCAGCGGACCTGGCGGTTGTTCACGGAGATCGGTTCGACGACCATCGGGATCAGCTGGTGAGCTGGTCGGGTTACGAACAGGAAATTGACCAGTACGGGCTGGAAGTAGAGCTTCCCATGGAACCGAAGGCGCTGGTCGGCCATCTCAAGGAACAATTAACCCAAGTGAGTCGCTCGGTGGACGCCGCCTTTCCGGACAATACACACGCCACAATCGAAGACGGTCGCATTGTCATCAAGCGGAATCAGAGGCAGGGGCTGCCGACGAACTGGCAGGCCCTTGATGACGACATCACACGTCGGCTTGGCACCCGCAGCATCGTCGACGTTCTGGTGGATGCGGAGCGTTGGCTTGGGCTGCACCGGGAATTCGGGCCACTGTCAGGCTATGAGGGGCGCGTTGAAGACCCCCGGTTACGCTTCATCGCGACGCTTTTCTGCTACGGCTGCAATCTGGGGCCCTCCCAGACCGCCGACTCTATCAAACAGCTGAACCGCCGCCAGATAGCCTGGCTCAACCTTAACCACGTGACCGAAGACAGGCTGGACCGCGCTATCGTCAAGGTCATCAACGCGTACAAGAAATACGAATTGCCCGGATACTGGGGGACAGGGCGGCGAGCCGCCGCCGATGGCACCAAATGGAATCTTTACGAGCAAAACCTGCTCAGCGAGTACCACATCCGCTATGGCGGCTACGGCGGCATCGGTTACTACCACGTCTCGGACACCTACATCACGCTGTTCAGTCATTTCATCCCCTGTGGCGTTCACGAGGCGGTATACATCCTCGACGGGCTACTTGAGAACCGGAGCGATATCCAGCCGGATACCTTGCACGGTGATACGCAGGCGCAAAGCTATCCCGTTTTTGGGCTGTCCTATCTACTAGGGATCAAGCTGATGCCGCGTATCCGGAACCTCAAGGATCTGAACTTTTACCGGCCTGACCGGCGATTCCGCTACGCGCATATCGAAGAACTGTTCAACGGCCATATCGACTGGGCACGGATTGAGCGGCATCTGCCGG
The DNA here is from genome assembly GCF_038098645.1 of Marinobacter metalliresistant. Classification (NCBI taxonomy): domain Bacteria; kingdom Pseudomonadati; phylum Pseudomonadota; class Gammaproteobacteria; order Pseudomonadales; family Marinobacteraceae; genus Marinobacter; species Marinobacter metalliresistant. The sequence goes on from NZ_CP101118.1 coordinate 542,323, forward strand.
ATATGTTGCGAGTGGCCGTGTCCATCAAGTTGGGTAAAATCACGGCATCAACCATACTGAGACGGTTGGGAACCTACAGTCGCAAGAACAAACTGTATTTCGCCTTCCGGGAGCTGGGCAAGGTCGTGCGCACCGGCTTCCTGCTCAATTACATCGACGATGTGGAGCTGCGCCAGACCATTCACGCCGCAACCAACAAGAACGAGCAGTTTAACGGGTTTGCAAAATGGAGCTTCTTTGGTGGCTCGGGCATCATTGCCGCCAACCTCCGGCATGAGCAGCAAAAAGTGGTGAAGTACAACCACCTGGTGGCGAATATGCTCATTCTGCACAACGTCGAAGCCCTCAGTCGGGTATTGCGCGACATGGCCGCAGAAGGAATTGCCATCACAGAGGATGTTTTGAAAGCGTTATCGCCGTACCGAACTCGCCATATCAATCGTTTCGGGGACTACACACTGGATCTGAAGCGACCGGTGGGGCAGCAGCTATTTGATTTGAAACTGGCTGAACTTGCCTCTCAGGGAGCGTCCAAAGCTCGGACGAGTGTTGAGGATGAAGCTGAATAAAAATCTACCCTAAAATTAGGCAATTCAATGGGTTGGGGGTGTTTCTGGGGAATTTTTCACGTTTGTCTGCCAACCCTCAATAAGCGGCAGTGAGCTGGTCCATGCTGGCCCGAATCTGTTGCAGCCATTTTCTGGGCAGGCCCTGCTCGTCCACATCGTAGAAACCGGGAATCACCTCGTGTTCCAGCAAATCGAAGAGTTCCCGGGCGTCCGAAAGGTCATGCTCGCTCGTACTGCGCAGCTCCTCGAAGGTGGCACCGGGGCGGATAGCCCAGCCCACATCGGCGTTCCAGGCTTCTGCCCACCAGCCATCATACTGGGACAGGTTCAGGCCACCATTGACCAGTACCTTCATGCCGCTGGTGCCGCAGGCTTCCCAGGGATGCCGGGGGCAGTTAAGCCATACATCCACGCCCTGGATCAACTGGTTGGCAACGCCCAGATCGTAGTCTTCGATGAAAACCACTTTGCCTTCCACATCTGGTCGTCTTGAAAAGGCCTTCCATCGCCGGATGATCTCCTTACCCCGGTGGTCATAGGGGTGGGCTTTACCTGCAAGCACAATCTGTAACGGCCGGTCCCGGCTTGCCAGTAGCCTGAGCAAACGTTCCTGGTCCTTCAGAAGCAGATCGGGCCGTTTGTATTCGGTGAAGCGTCGGGCGAAGCCAAGCGTAAGGGTTTCATGATCCAGCAACAGCCCGCACGCGGCAGCGTGGTTGTTGGCCGGGTTCTGCTCGCAATGCTGGCTTGAAAGCCGTCGACGGAGGTAACCAATCAGCCGGTTGCGCTGAAGCCGCCTCATCTCCCATAACTCTTCATCCGTGATTGCTGTCATCGGGCAGGACATCGGCAGCGGGCGGCACCATCGGTCCTGGCCACAGGCCCGTGTCCAGATGGCATCGGATTCCGGTGAATCCCAGCTGGGCGTGTGTACGCCATTGGTCACAAAGTCTGCCGGAATATCCTCAATCGGCCAGCGTCGGAAAAACGGCTGGAAGAGAGTCTGCGAAACCTTCTGATGGATGCGGCTGACCCCGTTTATCCGGCCGCTCATATTTAACGCAAGCAAAGCCATATTCAGGCGCTGGTCGGCGGAGTCCGCCCCGGTCATGGCACGCTCGCTGCCCAGTTCCAGAAGTTGATCCGCGTTCAGATCCCGGCCTTCCAGCCAGGGAGCCAGGTAAAGCCGGAGCAGAGATCCGGAAAAGTGGTCAAAGCCGGCGGCCACCGAGGTGTGGGTAGTGAACAGGTTGGTTGCCCTGGTGGCTGTGCGGGCTGTCTGAAAGTCGCTCTGGTGATCCTCCTGCCAGCCGAAGGCTCGCTCAATCAGGGCCAGGGCACAGTGCCCCTCGTTAAGGTGACATAAGCCGGGCTGTCGGCCCAGTTGTCTTAACAAGCGCCAGCCGCCGATCCCCAAAACCATTTCCTGTTGTAAGCGCTTTTCCGGGTCACCGGTATAAAGCTCACTGGTAATCCCCCGGTCGCCGGGCTCATTGCGGGGGTCATTGCTGTCAAGCAGCAATAATTCGCAGCGGCCCACCTGAGCTTTCCAGGCTCGCAAACGCACATTCCGGCCGGGAAAGGGTACAACCACCCTCACCCACTGATCGTCTTCATCCCTGAGTGGCGAGACAGGAAGCATGGTAGGGTCGTTGTAGGGATAGAACTCCATCTGCTCGCCATCGGTGCTGATGGCCTGGCGGAAGTAACCCTGCTGGAAAAGTAATCCCACCGCAGTTACGGGCAGGCCCAGATCGCTGGCTGCCTTGAGATAATCGCCAGCAAGAACCCCCAACCCGCCGCTATAAAGTGGCAGGGATTCACTGATCCCGTATTCCATGCAGAAATAGGCAATGCCTTGCCCCAGATCGCCTGCACAGTCTTCCGAATACCAGGTGTTGGCGTTAACGAATTTGTGGTGGGCCGCCAGCTGTTCGAGATAGCGTTGCTGGAATAAAGGATCCTGCTCGAGTTCTTCGAGCCTTTCACCAGACACACTGTTCAGAACCAGCCAGGCATTGTGGGTGGAATCCCAGGTTTCTTCATCAAGTGCGCGCCACAACTCGTCACTGCCGTGGTGCCAGGTCCACCGCAGGTCCAGTGCCAGACGAAACAAACCGTTCAGGAATTCCGGTAAGGACCGCGGTGTATAGGCTGCTAGGGTCAAGGCTGACGTCCTGTCAGATCAGAGATAACATCAATGAGTGGTGTAACCGCCATCAATAATCACCAGTTCATTACCTTCGAGTCGTGCCATGAAAATCCTCCTTGATGATTTCAGTAGGCTTGCCGGCGAACCGGAAAATAGTTCATCGGCATAGGATGTTTTTTCAGCCAGCAGATTAACGAGGAGACGGTAAAGCTGTCGTTCTCAACGCCTTCGAAATCCACGCCAAGCCCTTTGTCTGATTTGCGGACAACATGGGCTTTCAGCCTTCGGCACTGCTTTTCCTGTTTGTCGGGAAAACGAAATTCGAGTTCGACGGTCTGGTTTAACTGCACATCGGTGTAATCTGTCGCAATGAAGAGGCCCCGCTTTGAGGCGTCCCGGATCTGACCGGTTGCTACGGGCATTCCGCGTTTATACACCAGCAGGCGAAGCTTTCCGTGAACGCGTTTACTGAGTCTGTGTTCCATGTACCCTCCCCCGGTGACTCATCAAGAACGCCAATTGTTGAAGCTGTCTGTGTCTTATATCGGACTCTTGAGGACGCTTCTTTGATGCTGATCAAAAACCAGTCAGCACCACGACAGGCGACCATGTTGTCGCACTGATTCGGTGATTCTGTCTGACAGCTCTTTCTGGCAAAGATTCCAGTCCAGTTGCCATATCCAGTTATTCTCCACGGTTCCCGGTGTGTTGAACCGGGCCTCTGTTCCAAGCCCAAAAAAGTCCTGCATGGGAACGATGGCCAGCGAGCACACCGACCGGAAAGCCGCCTCAATAAGGGGCCACGGCATGCCCTCCCCTGTGGTTCCCAGGTACTCGTTAACGTACCGCCGTGTGTGGTCGTCAAGGTTTTGGTACCACCCAAGGGTGGTGTCGTTATCGTGGGTCCCCGTGTACACAAGATCCCGTGCATGATGGTTGTGTAGCAGGTGCGGATTATCCGGGCTGCCGTCAAAGCCGAATTGCATCACCGTCATCCCTGGTAATCGGAACCGTTTGCGCAGCTCTTCCACATCGTCGCTGATAATGCCCAGGTTTTCGGCCACAAGGGGCAAGTCGGGGAACCGGGTGAAGCAGGCTTCGAGAAAATGGTCGCCGGGGCCGGATACCCAGTAGCCATACCTGGGTTCTGGTGTCGCTGCCGGAATCTCCCAATAGGCGTGCAGGCCACGGAAGTGATCAATTCGGATCAGGTCAAACAGGTGGCGTTGGCTTTCCAGCCGCTTCAGCCACCATTGGTACCCATCGGCCGCCATGGCCTCCCAGTTGTAGAGCGGGTTGCCCCAGTGCTGACCTTCAGACGAAAAATAATCCGGCGGTACGCCGGCAACCACCGTGGATTCACCCCGTTCATCAAGCTTGAACAGATGTCGGTTGGCCCAGACATCGGCACTGTCATGGGCAACGAAGATGGGGATGTCACCAAACAGTAAAACCCCCTTGCTCCGGGCATAGTCGCGCAACGCCTGCCATTGGTGATGGAACAGAAACTGCTCGAACCGGATCCGTGCGAGCCGGGAGCGGTTCTGGTCAATAAAGTCACGCAAGGCTCCGCTATCCCGGTCTCTCAGAGAGTCCGGCCATTGCAGCCAGTCCGATGAATCCTGAACCTCCCGAATCGCCCAGAACAGGCAGAAATCATCCAGCCAGTAGTCGTTGGTTGCCCGGAAGCGTTGATAGGCTGCCCTGTCGAGTCCGTTCAGGCCGCCACCATCGCTGATGAAAAAGCGTTTCGCAGCCAGGGTCAGCAGTTGGTGGCGCACTTCGGGCGCGGGCTGCGACAGTTCCCGGTCTGACAGAAGACCCGCCTCGACAAGTTCATGCAAGTCTATGAAGTCCGGATTGCCGGCATGGGAACTCAATGACTGGTAGGGCGAGAGGTCCCGATGAGTTGGCCCGATGGGCAGTGTTTGCCAGATGCTCAGGCTGCAGTCCGCCAGGAAATCGGCAAAGGTGCGGGCGCTCGCGCCAAGAACACCCCAGGATCCTGGCAGGCAGGTTGGGTGAAGCAAAACACCGGCCCGCCGGGTACTGAACAGATCATCGGGGTTGCTTGAAGTCATACCGGCTTATCCGCTTCGTGCCCTGGCCGCATGGTGCCTCCCCGTGCCGGTTCCCCACTGCCCTGGCTTAACTGCTGGAATACGGAGGGTGGTGCCGGATAACCGATCATCTCGTACAGGTTCACCAGGTGCCGGCGGTACAGGTGTTCAAAGTCACTGACGATCTGGGCCGGGTTATAATCTCCGAACCACCAGAACCAGTCGGAGCCCTCGCAGATCGCCAACTGTTCTTTCGCGGATTCTTTTTGCTCTGCATTGAGGCTGCCGTTATCCATCACCCGGTCGTAATGGATTTTCGCCTCACAGAGCAGATCCCAGGCGCGGTTTTTGTCCGGGTCGCCTATCCAGGTGGAAAAGGTGCCGTAAATCCAGCTTCCGGCCACAAGGTGCGGCAGGCGAATGGGTTCAGCGACCGGGTGCGCGACCAGTTCGCTGTAGGTGGTCAGTTTCAGTTTTGGGTGATGCGCAAGTACCCGGTAGAGCTCATCCAGAAAATGAAAGCCATTCTCAGGGTAGTATTCCCATGCATTCTCTCCATCCATGATGACGGAAATAACCGGCCGGGACTTGCCCCGGGCTTGCCCGGCGATGTTTTCCATGTGATAGACCAGGTCTCCAACGGCATCCTTGGCGTGCCAGTCGGCGTAGGTGAAGCCGATCAGATCGGACAGGCCATCGTCCCGGAAGAAAACGGTTACCGGGGAGTCCCCGAAGGTGTACGGCTGGTGAATGCCGGAGTCCGGCAGCTCCGGATTCTCTTCCCGTGCCCGGTTGAGGCTGTTGTGAGCCACCGAATCGCCGCTGGCGGTCCAGTGGAATCCCGCGTCATCCAGCAGGCCCAGTGTGGTCTGGCTGAGGCCGCCTTCGGACGCCCAGCAGCCTGCGGGCTCAATGCCAAAAAAGCGCTGGAAAACGGTTTTCGCCTTCTCCAGTTGCCAGCCGGCCCGCTCTTCACCACCCGGATAGTGGCTGTGGTTGGGTAAAGTGATCTCCGGCATGGCCTCCCTGGCGGATTCCAGTTCCAGCAGCAACGGCAGCATGGCGTGGGTATAAGGGCTGACAGACAGTTCAACCTGCCCTTTCTGGGCCAGGTGCCGGTATCTCGGCCCGATACCAGATAACACATCGAATATCACATTCAGCAGGGCCCGGCGGTCATCCATTGAGAAATGTTGGCCCTTTTCCTGAAGGCTCCGAATGCAATGGTTTTCACGGCGTATGGTTTCACCCATCCAGCCCAGGTGATACCAGACCAGAAGATCCGACAGGAACCGGCCTGAGATATATCGCTGCAGTTCCGGCTTCTTGCGATAGACATCGGCCAGCTCAGCCAGCCGCGCATACGCTGGGTAGCGTCTGATAATACGATCCGGATTGGCCCGCAGGGATTTCTCCATCAGGCCCAGAAACGCCGGTGTGCCGGTTTCGGGCAGTTCCTCCGCTACCAGCGCCGCGAGCAGTGGGTCGCCGATCTCCCCGGCGCCATGGTGCCATCGCTCAATCTGAATGAGGTAGGTTTCAATCTGCTCAAGCAGAACCGGGGCGAAGTTGACCACGGCTTTTGCCTCAGGCTCGCGCTCCAGGTGGGCTGCCATGTCACTGTAATCCTTGATGGTGTGCAGATACACCCAGGGAAACAGGAACTGGCCTGTGCGCATGTCCTGATAGGAAGGCTGGTGCATGTGCCAGCAAAGCACCACCGGAGTTTTGGTGTCAGAGGCCATGGGGGTAATCCTGCCCGAGCATTTCGGGCGTGATCAGCACAATACCTTTGGAAGAAACATGAAACCGCTTGCGGTCCTCTACTTCATCAAAACCGATGCGTGAGCCTTCCGGAATGCGGCAGCCACGGTCAATCAGGGCATTGCGGATGTGGCAGTGGCGGCCAATCTCTACGTCCGGATAGATGACCGAGTCTGAGATATCACTGTAAGAATGCACCCTAACCTGCGAAAATAGCAGCGAATGTCTCACCATCGCGCCTGAGACAATACAGCCCCCCGCAACCATGGAATCCACCGCCGCCCCCCGGCGGTCCTCATCATCGAAGATGAACTTCGCCGGCGGCAATTGCTCCTGGTACGTCCATATCGGCCAGTGGGAATCGTAGAGGTTCAGTTCAGGACTGATGCCAATCAGTTCCAGGTTGGCCTGCCAGAGGGCATCAATGGTGCCGACATCCCGCCAGTAAGCGGGCTTGTTGTTTACCGGATCCCGGAACGGAAAAGCCACCACCCGCAGGCGCTTGATCACAGACGGAATAATATCCTTGCCGAAATCGTGGGATGACTCACCGTTCATCTTGTGATCGCGCATCAGCTCATCGAACAGTACCTGGGTTCTGAACACATAGATGCCCATGGACGCCAGTGCCTTACCAGGCTGGCCGGGCATGGATTTGGGTTGTTCCGGCTTCTCTACGAATTCAGTGACTCTGAGCCCATCGTCTACCGACATCACGCCGAATGCCGAGGCTTCATCAATAGGCACCTCGATACAACCCACGGTGATATCGGCGTCATTCTCAACATGGGCGGCCAGCATGGTGCCATAGTCCATCTTGTAGACATGGTCGCCAGCCAGGATCAGCACGTATTCCGGGGTGTGGCTGCGAATGATGTCGAGGTTTTGCAGAACGGCATCCGCTGTGCCTTCATACCAGGAAGTCTCGATGCGCTGCTGGGCAGGCAGCAGCTCAACGAATTCGTCCAGTTCACCTCGAAGGAACCCCCAGCCCCGCTGGATATGCCGGATCAGGGAGTGAGATTTGTACTGCGTGATGACACCAACCTGGCCGATGCCTGAGTTGATGCAGTTCGACAGTGGGAAATCGATGATGCGGAACTTTCCACCAAAGGGAACCGCTGGTTTGGCCCGCCAGTTGGTGAGGTCATGGAGGCGGGAGCCCCGACCTCCGGCAAGAACCAGCGCGAGAGTTTGACGAGTAAGGCGACTGACGAAACGCTTGGCCGTTTGCATAGTTGCTTCCCTGAAGAAAAATTTCCCTGTAACCGGTCGTTCAACCGCAAGGGGTTGCTACGTTTTTGACGTCTGTAATCATATTAGAACACTATCATGGAATTATGACGTAAACTTGTTTGGGGTCATTTTTTTAAACAGGCTCAATAACGTCAAATGGAAGCTCCACCTGGTTAGGAAAAACACGGTCTATGGATAGTCCAACGCTCAGCGAATTCGACCTTCATCTCTTTGCCGAAGGCAGGCATTGGCACATTTACAACGTACTGGGCGCTCACGTCTGCAAAAGCCGGGGCGTTGAGGGAGTCCGGTTTGCGGTGTGGGCTCCCCAGGCCAAAGCGGTCAGCGTTGTCGGAGATTTCAATCACTGGGATACCAGCACCCACGGCATGAGTCTGCATGAAGGCATGGGGGTTTGGTCGTGCTTTATCGCGGGTATCGGCACCGGAACCCTCTACAAGTTCGCCATAACCACCGATAAGGGTGGTCAGCTGCTGAAAACCGACCCCTATGGCCAGGCCTTTGAGCTGAGACCCGCCACCGCCGCCGTGGTGACTGAGCGCGGCCACTTTGGCTGGGGAGATGGAGACTGGATCGCCCGGCGCGTTCGCTGGAACTGGCAGGACTCACCGATTTCAATCTACGAGGTACATGCCGCTTCCTGGCGCCACCACGGCTCCGGGCGTTGGCTGACCTACCGCGAGCTCGCCGACCAGTTGATTCCTTACGTGCTGGAACTGGGCTTTACCCACATTGAGCTGCTGCCGGTTACCGAGCACCCATTGGACGAGTCCTGGGGCTACCAGACCACCGGCTACTACGCTCCGACCAGCCGGTTCGGCACCCCAGACGACCTGCGCTATCTGGTGGACCAGTGCCATCGTCACAACATCGGCGTTATTCTGGACTGGGTGCCCGGCCACTTTCCCACCGACGAGCATGCCCTCGCCCGTTTTGATGGCAGCGCGCTCTACGAGCACGAAGATCCCCGCAAGGGCCAGCACCAGGACTGGGGCACCCTGATCTACAATTACGGCCGGCATGAGGTCCGGAACTTCCTGATTGGCAGCGCCCTGTTCTGGCTCGACGCCTTCCATATCGACGGTTTGCGCGTGGATGCCGTAGCTTCGATGCTGTATCTGAACTATTCCCGCAAGGAAGGCGAATGGTTGCCGAACGTCCATGGTGGCCATGAGAACCTGGAAGCCATCGAGTTTCTGAGGGAACTGAACCGCGTTTGCCAGAGCCGTTTCCCGGGAACCCTGGTCTGTGCCGAGGAATCCACTTCCTGGCCACGGGTTACCCGCCCGCCGGAAATCGGCGGCCTCGGCTTCAACCTGAAATGGAACATGGGCTGGATGCACGACACCCTGGATTACCTTCAGCAGGACCCTGTTTACCGCCAGTACCACCACGACAAACTGACCTTCGGCCTGCTCTACGCGTTCACCGAGAATTTCCTGCTGCCACTGTCCCACGATGAGGTGGTCCATGGTAAAGGCAGCCTGATCAACAAGATGACGGGAGACGATTGGCAGCAGCGCGCCTCGTTGCGATTGCTGCTCACCTACATGTACGGTTATCCCGGTGCCAAGCTGCTGTTTATGGGCGGCGAATTCGGCCAGCGCCGGGAGTGGAGTGAATCACGGGAGCTGGACTGGTCGCTGCTGGCCTATCCGGAGCACCAGGGCCTCAAACGTCTGGTACAGGATCTCAACGGCCTCTATCGCCGGGAAGTATCGCTGCACGGTGAGTGTTTCAGGCCCGAAGGCTTTGAATGGATTGACTGCCACGACTCTCCCCAATCCGTGATCAGCTTTTTGCGCACAGCCAAAGGTGAAACGTCAGTCATTGTGGTCAATTTCACGCCCATGCCCCGGCACCACTACCGCATCGGACTACCCCAGGGCGGCATCTGGCGGGAAATCTTCAATTCGGATTCCGAATATTATGGTGGCAGTAACCTGGGCAATCCCTACCCCATGCCTGCGGACGAACAACCCTGGATGAACCGCAACTGGTCACTGGAACTGACTCTGCCGCCACTGGGCGCGATTGTCCTGAGGCCGGCCTTATGATCCGGGTTCTGTTCGCCACCAGTGAGGTCTACCCGCTGGTGAAAACCGGCGGTCTTGCCGATGTCTCAGCCAGCCTGCCAGAGGCACTCTGCCGGCTCGAATACGATGTCCAGATTCTGTTGCCGGGGTATCCGGATGCCCTGAAAGCAGCCAGAAAAGCCGGTTCCCGGAGAAAGTCCCGGTTCCAGATCGGGCAATACAGTGTCAGTCTCTGGCAGACCCGGCTCCCTGGCACGGCGGTAACGCTCTGGCTGGTGGATTGTCCGCCGCTGTTTGACCGGCCCGGAGACCCTTACAGAAACGATGAGGGAAAAGACTGGTGGGATAACGCCCATCGATTCGCGCTGTTTGCCAGAGTCGGTGCGATGATGGCCACGGGCGATGCCGGGGTAACCTGGAAACCGGATCTGGTCCACTGCAATGACTGGCAGACCGGGCTTATTCCGGTCTTTATGGAATCCTGTCAGGACCGGCCGGGCACCGTTTTCACGATCCACAATCTCGCCTACCAGGGTATTTTCTCTCACGAAACCTTCCGGGCCCTGGGGTTGCCGGATTCACTCTGGCGGCTGGACCAACTGGAATTCTACGGCCAGTTGTCCTTCATCAAGGGCGGCCTGGTGTTCAGTGATCGCATTACCACCGTCAGCCCCGGTTATGCCCGTGAAATCCAGACCCCGGAATTTGGCTGTGGCCTCGATGGCCTGCTCCGGCATCGGCAGGCGGCGTTAACGGGAATTCTCAACGGCATTGATACCCGGGTATGGAATCCGGGGGAAGATCCCGAGCTTGCCTTTCACTACGGGCGAGAACACCTTAAGAACAAAGCCCAGTGCCAGGCCCTGCTTCAGCAGGAACTGGGCCTTAAGGTCAACGGTGGCCCGCTGCTGGGATTCATTGGCCGGCTGGTGGAGCAAAAAGGCGTGGACTGGCTGATTGCGGTGATGCCCGAATTGCTGGAAAAGGGCTGCCAGTTTGTGATTCTCGGGTCCGGTGAGACCCGCTACGAGGAACCCCTGAAACTGCTGGCGAGGCAATGGCCTGAGCAGATGTCCCTGACCCTCGGTTACGACGAGGGGTTGTCTCACCGAATCACCGGCGGTTGCGATCTGTTCCTGATGCCATCCCGGTTTGAGCCTTGCGGCCTCAACCAGATGTACAGCCTGCGCTACGGCACGGTGCCGGTGGTGCACGGGGTTGGCGGGTTATCAGACACCGTAAACGACCCGCAGGACGTCGGCATCGACCGGGCCAACGGCTTCCGGTTCGGCGAGGCCAGCGCCCCGGCACTTCTGGGAGCAGTCAACCGTGCACTGGAATATTTCAGGCAGCGCAAACAGTGGCGCCGGCTTCAGCAAAACGGCATGGCGACGGACTATTCCTGGAAGCGGCGGGCCCTCAATTATGGTGACCTCTACCGGAACATTCTGAAAGAACGTCAACATCAACCGCAGGATTAGTGGGAGCGTGTACCCGCCTGGAGACAATCAACATGCATAAAGCGACGGAATTCCGACTTGAGGCCCATCCCATTATTCCCGAGGCGCTGGAGCGTCTTGATGAGCTGGCCAACGATTTGTTTTACAGCTGGGATCACGGCGTTCGCAGCCTGCTCGCCCGGATCGACCTTCGGCTTTGGCTGAAAGTTGAGCATAACCCCAAGCTGTTTCTGCGCCGTGTGGCCCAGGACCGGCTTGATGAGGCTTCGGAAGACCGGGCTTTCCTGGCCGAATACCGCCGGGTACTGAGCAGTTATGATGCCTACCTGGAGGCAGGTCCCGGGCCGGAAGTCACCGAAAAGCTGGATCCGGAAAAGACGTTGGTGGCCTACTTCTGTGCCGAGTTTGGCTTCCATGAGAGCTTTCCCATTTACTCCGGAGGCCTCGGCATTCTCGCGGGCGATCATTGCAAGGCCGCCAGTGATCTGGCGTTGCCCTTTGTCGCCGTTGGCCTGCTGTACCAGCAGGGATATTTCATCCAGAGTATCGACGCTCTGGGCCAGCAGATCGCCAGGTACCAGTCCCATTCCAGCGATGAACTGCCGATAACGCCCGTGGAAAAAGACGGCGAAGTGCTCAAGGTTTCCGTGCCCTTCCCCGGCCGCGACGTGGTAGCGCGGGTCTGGGAAGCACGGGTCGGTCATATCCGCTTGTACCTGCTGGACAGCCACACAGAGGAAAACAGCGCGGAAGACCAGGAACTGACCTTACAGCTGTATGGTGGCGACGAGTCCACCCGGATCAGCCAGGAGATGCTGCTGGGCATCGGCGGCACCCGGGTACTGGAGGCCCTGGATCTGAAACCGACGGTCTGGCACATCAACGAGGGCCATGCGGCGTTCCAGATCCTCGAACGTTGCCGGCACACCATGGCCTCCGGGCTGAATTTTGAAGCCGCACTGGAAGCCGTCGCTGGCGCCACCCTGTTTACCACCCACACGCCTGTCGCAGCCGGCCACGACATCTTCCCCAGGGATCTGGTTTACCACGCTCTCGGTCGTTACCTGGAGGAATCCGGGCTGGACTTCGAAACAGTGTTTGCTCTCGGGGCCAAAGCGGGCGGTGACACCTTTAACATGACAAGCCTGGGCCTGCGGGGCTCGCGTTTCCACAACGGTGTCAGCCGCATCCACGGTGGCGTGGCCTCTCAGATGGAGGGGGATATCTGGCCCCAGGTCCCGGCGGAAGAAAACCCTCTTGGCTACATCACCAACGGCGTGCATGTTCCCACCTTTCTGGCGCCGGAATGGTCCAGCCTGTTCGATATCCAGGCGCCGACCTGGAAGAGTGAGATGAGAAACCAGCAGTTCTGGGAATTTATCGATCAGATTCCGGATTATCACTACTGGAGCGTGCATAAAGCCCTCAAGCAACAGATGGGCGAGTATATTGTTCGGCGCCTGAGCCGCCAGCACAAACGCAACGGAACCGGCCATTCGGTTACCGACAGGATGACCCGGCAGTTGATTTCCTCGGAAAAAGACACCCTGGTGATCGGCTTTGCCCGGCGGTTTGCCACCTACAAACGCGCCACTCTGATCTTCTCCGATCTTGACCGGCTGGAGCGCATTCTCACCGATCCGGATCGCCCGGTCGTTCTGGTTTTCGCCGGCAAGGCCCACCCCCGGGACAAACCCGGCCAGCGCCTGATCAAGGTAATTCACGATCTTTCCATGCATCCCTCGCTCATGGGGCATCTGATCCTGCTGGAGGATTACGACCAGGCCATGGCGAGACGCCTGCTCAGTGGCGTGGATGTCTGGCTGAACACGCCGGAATACCCGAAGGAGGCCAGCGGAACCTCCGGTGAAAAGGCCGCTCTCAACGGTGCACTGAATCTCAGCGTGCTTGATGGCTGGTGGGGTGAAGGCTACGACGGCAAGAACGGCTGGGCGATTCCGCCCAGGGACACGGAGCTGGATGCCGAATTCCGTAACGAAGAGGAAGCCCGGGATCTGCTGGATCTACTGGAGTTTGAAGTGGTTCCGCTCTATTACGAGCGGGTCTCCCAGGGCTTCTCGAGGGGCTGGGTAAAACGCTCGAAAGCCTCCATGAAAACGATTACACCCCGATTCAACAGCCAGCGTATGGTGATGGATTACGTCACCAACTATTATCAGCCGGCCTCAAGCCAGGGAGCCCTGCTGATGGCCGATGGTGGCAAGGTGGCCACCGGGCTGGCGGACTGGAAAGCGAAGGTACGGGAGGCGTGGCCGGGTGTTGAATTACACGTGGTGGGTTGTGTTGAGGCTCGCTGCCCCCACAACGACACCGTTGAGCTCCGGGTGGAGGCATTACTCAATGGCTTGAGCGCGGACGATGTGCGGGTCGAGTGCCTGGTCAGCCCGGAGTGCACGGGAACCCACGAGAGCCCGGGGCCAGACAGTTTCTTTCTAGAAAAAGAAAGTGAAGCGGATGGCCGAACGGTATTTGCCTCCCGGGTCCAGCCTCCCTACCCCGGACTCCAGACCCTCAGGTTGCGGATGTATCCACATCACGAGGCGTTAACCCATCCGCTGGAAATGGGCGCCATGCTCTGGGTCTGAGTCCGTGCATGGCCGGTCTTACAGAACGTACCGGCGGATGAAACGGCCAATATCCAGCACTTCCTCAAGGCACACGCTGTGCTCCATGGGGAAGGTCTGGTACGTGGGCTCGTAACCCATGTCTTTCAGGGTTTCGACACTGCGCACACCCAGTGATTCCGGGACAATCGGGTCAAAGGTGCCGTGGTAAACGCTGATGGGAACCTCGGCGTTTGCTTCGGAGCGCTGAACGGAATCCGCCGTGGCGAAATAGGTCGATAACGCCAGAATGCCACCCAGGCGTTCCGGGTAGCTAAGGCCCAACTCATAGGCAACCGCCCCGCCCTGGGAGAAACCGGCGATGATAATCCGGCGGGCGGGAATGCCCTTTTCGCTTTCCCGTTCCACCAGCTTGCCGACAGCCTTGGCCGACGTCATCAGCTGTTCGGTGTCCACCACCCGGTCGATGTCCATCGCCTTGATGTCATACCAGGCCGGCATGGTCATCCCGCCGTTGATGGTGACCGGCAGGTTGGGGGCGTGAGGGAAAATAAATCGCACCGCCGCATCCTCCGGCAGGCCAAGCTCAGGCACAACCGGTTCAAAATCGTGGCCGCTGGCGCCAAGGCCATGGAGCCATATAACGGCCGCAGTCGGGTTTTCCCCGGTCTCGAGTTCAATATACTGAAGATCTTGCACTGGGCTACCTCTTGTCAGAAAAAATGTAAGGCCGGGTCATTCGGAACCGTTGGCCTTCCCGGTGTTGGCTTCAAGGGCCGTCACCACCGGATTGGCATACATATCCAGCAGGTAGGGTCGAATCGCCGGGTCGCAGGCACCCAGACGTCGCTCCATTTCCGCCTCGGCCGCCTCCATTTCCGCTGGTGACCAAGTTTCCGCGGTTACCACGGCATCGCTCACGGTATCGGGTGTGGCGTGGGCCCCGGGGTGGAGTCCTCGCTGCTGATAAGCCACCAGGTTTGAGGCATGAAGGTGATAATTGGCGTGCATTTCCCGGTCTATCCGGGCAGCAAGGTCCTTTGGATTCTCCGGTGAATCATGGATGGGAGCTCCAAAATGCACGTGCACATGGCCCTTGAAGCCGGTCAGGCCCCTCATGATCTGTTCGGTATCCTCACCTTCCCGCTTGATGTATCCGCCGGTGCGGGCCCGGGCTTCCAGTTCCTGAGCCTTGTCGGCATCGCAGGGGTCGTATTCGTAGGCAATAGAGACAGGCACAATGTGCAGCCGGTTCATGGCCTCCGCAAAACCGAGTCCGCTTTTCTTGCGGCTCATGTAGAACATTTTGACGATGGCCGGATCGGTGTAATCAAGTCCATCCTTGGCACGGCCTTCACGTTGTGCAATCCAGATGCTGTGATTAGTATCGATGCTATGGTTGATGAAACTGGAGAGGGTGATGTAGGCGTCCCGCATTTCCCGCGGGCTGGTCATATTACGGCGCACCACAAAACTCTTGTTCAGCCGCATCATTTCCGCAAATACCGGGTTTGCCAACAGGTTGTCGCCAATGGCGATCCGTGTGGTGCGGAAACCATTCTGGAACAACAGATAGTTCACCACCATCGGGTCAAATACAATGTCCCGGTGGTTTGAAATGAACAGGTGGGCGCTGTGTTTGCTGAGATTTTCCAGACCACTGGTGGTCACCCGTGTGGTGGTGTTGTCCACCAGTTCACCGACGTAGCTGGAGAGCCCTGCCTGCAAGTCGTCGATTCGACTGTAATATCCGAAATGGCTGGCCAGCCAGCGACGGGTAAACACCCGCAATATGGCAGGCGCCCAGCGGGCAAGTGTCGGTGACTTGAAGCGACCGACCATATCCAGAAATTCCTGATCGTTGACCAGGCGGTTAATCGCAGCGCCGGTTTCTTCGTCCGAATAGGGACGGATGGCATCAAATTCCTGCATGGAAGCCCTGTTATTATCAGTGTCTGTCACAGTATGGCGTGAACCGGTGGTTCAAAAGCGCGGTATTGTAGCGTTTCTTCCGCTACTTTGCCTCCATCCGGACACCTGGTTTGCTGGCCAATCGCCAGGGTTATTCTGGTATCATTGGCCACCGCGCGCCGAACAGGGCATTTTACCTGCACCCAAACACCGGCTCCTTGCCGGCTTAACCGGTTACCCTATGTATCTTGATCAGAACTTCGAACAGCTTTCCACCGAGCGCCCCACCTCCTCAGGCCGGGATCCGGAACAGGTTCTGCACGAAGTCTTTGGTTATGAAACCTTCCGGCCGCTGCAGGGTGACATTATCCGGGAAGTTTCGGAAGGCCGGGATGCGCTGGTACTGATGCCTACCGGGGGCGGTAAATCCCTGTGCTATCAGGTGCCGGCCCTGGTACGGTCGGGAACGGCCATCGTCATCTCGCCGCTGATCGCACTGATGCAGGACCAGGTCGCGGCCCTGAAGGAATTGGGCGTAAAAGCCGCATTCCTCAACTCCACCATGGATTTCGAGCAGGCCCGCGCCACCGAATACGCGCTGATGACCGGCGAACTGGATCTGCTTTACTGCGCCCCGGAACGGCTGATTCAGCCACGCACCATCGAGCTGCTGCACAATGCCTCCATCGCCCTGTTTGCCATTGACGAAGCCCACTGTGTTTCCCAGTGGGGCCACGATTTCCGCTCCGATTACCTGCAGCTGAGCCTGCTGGCGGAGGCTTTTCCCGGCATACCACGGATCGCGCTGACAGCAACCGCCGATGAGCGCACCCGCAGGGAGATTGCAGAACGGCTGTCGCTCACCACGGCAAAGCACTTCGTCAGTGGTTTCGATCGCCCGAATATTCAATATCGTATCGCACCAAAGACGAACGCCAACAAACAGTTACTGGATTTTATTAAAGCAGAACACGAAGGGGACTGCGGCATCGTCTACTGCCTTTCCCGCAACAAGGTGGATGCCACGGCAAAAACCCTCGCCCAGAAAGGCTACACCGCTCTGCCCTACCACGCCGGGCTTTCAGGTGAGCAGCGGGCCCATCACCAGGAACGGTTCCTGCGGGAAGACGGTGTCATTATTGTCGCCACCATTGCCTTTGGCATGGGCATTGACAAACCCGACGTACGCTTTGTAGCCCACCTGGACCTGCCGAAAAGCCTGGAGGCTTATTACCAGGAAACCGGCCGGGCCGGACGCGACGGCAAGCCCTCCACCGCCTGGATGGTCTACGGCCTGCAGGATGTGATCAAGTTGCGGCAGATGCTTGAGGGTTCCCAAGGCAACGACCAGTTCAAGCGGGTAGAACGCCAGAAGCTGGACGCCATGCTGGGCCTTTGCGAGGTCACCAGTTGCCGCCGGCAGGTGCTTCTCCGCTACTTCGGCGACCAGCTTGATGAACCTTGCGGTAACTGCGATACCTGCCTGAATCCCCCGGAAACCTGGGACGGAACCGTTGCCGTGCAGAAGGCGCTGTCCTGCGTATTCCGCACTGGCCAGCGGTTTGGTGTGACCTATCTCATCGACGTACTGCGAGGCTCTGAAAACGAGCGCATCCTGCAATCCGGGCACCATCAGGTATCGACCTATGGGATCGGAACCGAGCTCAGTGTTAACGAATGGAAATCGGTATTCAGGCAGTTGGTGGCAAACGGTTACCTGCGGGCAGATCCGGACGGCTACGGCGCGTTGCAGCTAACTGAACAGTGCCGGCCCTTGCTGAAGGGTAAGCAGGCCATCGAATTGCGTAAAGACCCGGTGGTTAAAAAGACCTCAAGCCGCTCCGCAGGTAGCCGTGCCAGTGCACCGATAAAAGACCAGATCACCGACCAGGCCGGCTGGGAAGCCCTGCGAGCCTGCCGCAAGGCCCTCGCGGACAGGCAGGGCGTGCCTCCCTATGTGATCTTCCACGACACCACCCTGCTCGGCATGCTCGAGCGCAAACCACGCACGCTCGAAGAACTTGCGGAAGTCAGTGGTGTCGGTGCCGCAAAGCTCGGGAAATACGGCGAGATTTTCCTGGAAACAATCGCAGGTCTGGATCAGGCCTGAGTTTCAGGCCTCGGCTTTAAAGCCCTTCTTCCTCACCCGGTAGTGCGCCATCGAAGTGGCTACGTGGTTGCCTTCCTGATCCACCAGCGTTCCTTCCAGGGTGAATTTCGCCCGGCCGGTTTCATCGGCATCGGCGAGAATCGCTGCCACCGTTTCCGGGGCCAGCGAGAACTCCACCGTTACATCGGAATTGGCAGGTTGCAGGAACTGCAGGGTCATTTCCTTGAGAATCGGTGTATAGGAGGGCCCCAGATCAAACAGCGTCAGCACACCACCGGGAATCTCCGCGACCAGGAAATAGGCGCCGGCATAGAGACTGCCAAAGTGGTTCTTGTTCCCTTTCAGTCGAATTCTTGCCCGCACATAGCCTGGCCGTACCTCCTCTACGCTGAAACCGTTTCGCGGTGCAAAAGGAATGGAAAACCCGATAATCCTGTTAACCGCCGCATAGCCGCCGGTTTTTTTGAGCCAGGCCAGAGGGCTGGCCAGGGTGGCTTTTGGGTCCGTGCGGGAAACCCACTGGCCGGTCGCACCAATAAGGTTGTCGATAAGCGCCATAATCATACTCCGCTATTGGGTTGAAGGTGATGTCAGACCCGGAAGCGGGACACGTTCTTATTCAGCGTTGTTCCAATGCTCTCAATCTGGCCGCTGTAAACATCGTTCTCACTGGCAGCGGCAGCGGCTTCCTGGCCCTGGTCAGCAATACGGGTGACCGAGGAGTTCAGCTCTTCCGTCACCGAGGTCTGCTGCTCAGAGGCGGTGGCGATCTGGGACGTCATCTGGCTGATGGATGTAATGGCCTCGGCAATTCGATTCAGTGCCTCCATTGCGTCCTGGGCTTTTTCCATACTGACGTTGGAAACCGCGGTTGATGCCTTCATGACCTCCACGGCATCGTTGGCACCCTTCTGCAGGCGCTCGATCATGTTACTGATTTCCTCGGTGCTGGTCTGGGTGCGCTGGGCCAGGTTACGAACTTCATCGGCAACCACCGCAAAACCGCGCCCGGCCTCACCGGCCCGGGCCGCCTCAATGGCTGCGTTCAGGGCCAGCAGGTTGGTTTGCGCGGCAATGCCCTGAATCACGTCCAGCACCGTAGTGATGGAGCTCACATCCTTGCCAAGGGTATCGATAACCTCCGCAGCGGTGTTGATTTCTTTCGACAGCTTCTGAACGGCGTCCCGGGAGGCCGCGACTGTCTCCAGCGACGCACGGCTGTCACTGTCGGCGGTGTTTGCGGCGTCTGCGGTCTGTTGGGCGTTCCGGGCAATTTCTCCGGCCGCAGCGGACATTTCATTGATTGCGGTTGCCACCATATCAATCTCGGCCTGTTGGCTGTCAACGCTGGCGCGGCTGGCGCTGGCAGTGTCTCTCAGAGACCTGACATTGCCGCCAAGCTCGGCACTGCCCTTCTGAACATCCCGGACCACGGTCTGGATGTTCTCAACGAACCGGTTAAAGCTTTTCGCTAACTGGCCAAACTCGTCTTTGGCACTGTCGTCCAGACGCTGGGTCAGGTCCGCATCGCCGCTGCCGATATCCGCCATGGCATTATTCAGGCGGCGAACCGGAGCCATAAGAACCTTGATACCAAGGTGCAGAACGACCAGAGAGACGATCAGGCCAATAGCAGCCATGACCAGGCCTGTCATCCGGGCACTCTGTACCGGCGCATTGATCTTGTCGTCATTGACAAAGGTACCCAGGTACCAGTTCACGCCCCGGGCTTCACTGATGGGGTGGAAGCTGGCGTTCCAGGTGCCTTCGTCATTCTCATAAACAACGGCATTGCCGCCCAGGTCCGGTTTGCCACCAATCAATCCACTGATATTTTGGCCGACCAGTTCCTGGCGGGGATGGAACAGAACCGTGCCCTGTTCGTTGATCACCGCAGCGTAGCCGGTGTCTGCCAGGGTAACCGTAGACAGCGTTTTGGCGATCGCTCCCAGGCCAATATCCGCACCGGCCACGCCTTCATACTCTCCACGTTTAACCGGCGCGAGCGTTGAAATGATCATGTCGCCGGTTCCCGCGTCCTGGTATGGCTTGGTAAAAGAAGCTCTGCCAAGACTCACGGCTTTCTTAAACCAGGGCCGCTGCCTTGGATCGAAATCCGCCGGCAGGGTCGCGTCGGCTTCAGGCGTTTGCATAAGCATGTAGCCGTCTGTCCGGCCCACGTAAGCATCCCTGAACCCGCCACCGCTCCTGATCATCTGCAGAACAAGCCGGGCCTGATCATCATCCTGAACACTTTCCAGCGCTTTTGCCGTGGCTTCGGTCATCGTCAGGCGGGTATTGAGCCACTCGGCAATACTCGACGTACTCTGCTTTACCGTGTCGTCGATCAATGCGTCGACATAGGTTTCCGTGGTGCTCTGCAGTCGTACATCGCCTGAGAGCGTGAACGCTGCCATGACCAGCAGCAGCAAAACACCGAAAGCCGTCAGGAGCTTCTGTTCGAAAGTCAGTTGCACATTCACTTCCTCGGTCAAAAAGGTGGGGGTTTGGAAAAGCGCCGGATACTACACCCGGCAGAAATTTATATCCGTTAAATCTTGTTTCGGCCCACCATGCGAAGTCTTTAACGGCTTCTGATAAACTTTCACAGTATTGACGGGTTCCAGCCCTTTGTCCTTTTTTTCAAATTAAACGGGAGCCGAACTGAATGGCCCATGAAGAACTGCATCTTAACCTCCGGAATCTGAAGCTTGAGGACTATGGCCAGCTCCAGCAACTGATGGACCGGGTCTACGATGACATCGGGGGCGCCTGGCCCAAGGAAACCATCAAGGCACTGGTAGAGCAGTTCCCGGATGGGCAGATCTGCATTGAGGAAAGCGGGCAGCTGGTGGCGGTAGCGCTGACTGTACTCGTGAAGTACGAACGGTTCAGTAACCCCCACACCTACGACGACCTGATCCTCCGGAACGAAAAAATCTGGCATAACGCTAATGGCGATTCGCTGTACGGGCTGGATGTGTTCATCCACCCGGAATACCGCGGTTATCGCCTGGGCCGTCGGCTCTACGAAGCCCGCAAAGAACTCTGCCGCTCCATGAACCTGCGGGCGATTCTCGCAGGCGGACGTATACCGAACTATTTCAAGTACGCCGAGCAGTACTCACCGGAAGAATACATTCAGCGGGTGGACCGCAAGGAAATCTACGATCCGATCCTGAGCTTTCAGCTCTCGAACGATTTCCAGGTTACCCGGCTGATGCACAAATACCTGCCGGAGGACGAAAAATCCCTCGGCTACGCCACGCTGCTGGAATGGCGGAATATTCTCTACACCCCGCCCTCGTCGATTCTGAACGTTAAAAAGACCCAGGTTCGCCTGGGCGCCGTTCAGTGGCAGATGCGTGAATTCACCTCCGTGGAGGAAGTGCTGAAACAGGTGGAGTACTTCGTTGACGCGCTGTCTGATTACAAGAGCGACTTCGCCCTGTTCCCGGAATTTTTTAACGCGCCGCTGATGGGCCTGACTGACCAGATGGACCAGACCCGGGCCATTCGTTTCCTGGCCGGGTTTACCCAGCAGTTCCGGGAAGAAATGTCTGAAATGGCAGTGAGTTACAACATAAACATCGTCACCGGCTCTATGCCGCTGATTGAAAATGACCGGGTGTATAACGTCTCATACCTGTGCCACCGTGATGGCCGGGTAGACGAGCAGCGCAAGATCCACATCACGCCCCACGAGCGCCGTGACTGGGTCATCGAGGGTGGCAACGAGTTCAAGGTGTTCGAAACCGACGCTGGCCGGGTCGCCATCATGATCTGCTACGACATCGAGTTCCCGGAGCTTGGCCGCATGGCAGCCGCCCAGGATGTGGACATTATCCTCGTGCCCTTCTGGACGGATACCAAGAACGGTTATCTGCGCGTTCGTCACTGTGCCCAGGCCCGGGCAATCGAAAACGAGTGTTATGTCGTAATCACCGGCAGCGTCGGTAACTTGCCGAAAGTTGAGAACCTGGACGTCCAGTATGCCCAGTCCTCCGTATTCTCGCCGTCTGACTTTGCCTTCCCCCACGATGCGGTGATGGCGGAGACAACGCCGAATACCGAGATGATCATGTTCTCTGACATGGATCTGGAAAAGCTGATGCTGGTGCGTAACGAGGGGTCCGTCACCAACCTGAAAGATCGCCGTGTTGATATGTACGAACAGAAAAACAAGTGATTTGGCCCGGGCAGCCAGGCCAGGCTGTTGAAAAACTGCCTTAGGGGGCCATCGTATGGCACTGATGGCGTTGCAAAACCAAAAGTCAGTGTCTATTGTTTAATCAATATCCGATCTGCCTCCCAATGAGGCAGGTCGCCGTGGATACGGAAATCACCAGAGAACCTGAATTCATGAATGAAGCATTGCCGGATCTTGTCGCCCGTTTCAAAGTCAGGCAGGGCCTTTTCAAAAAGGAACTTGTCGAAGCCTCCCTGTATGAACTGGACGGCTACGGGTGTGTTATGAAAACCGACAGGGTATTCAACCCGGGCGATACCCTGGTGCTGGATCTGGTTATGGATATGCCTTTTGACAAGATCCGTGCCGAAGGAATGTCTGGTCTGGTGACCGAGCGCAGAAAGCATTGCAGCAATTTCTTTTATTCCATCGATTTCGTGGAATTCGACTCCAACGGAAACTCTTCCCCGGCTGAGAAACTTCGCAGGATCCGGGAAGTGCTTTCCAAAAAGCAGTCGCTCAGATCACGTCGTTCCTCAGGCTCCGTACCCGGTTTCCGGCAAATGGCCTGATTCAGATTGTTTGTTGAAACCCGTCCAGAAGGAGACATTTCATGGCGAAAAAAGCCAAACAGAACGTTGATAAAATCGTCAAGAAAGTGAATAAGGAGTTCGAAAAAACTTCTTCCCAGATCGAAGGCCTTGTTAACGATGCGTTGAAGCAGTTCGACAGCCTGCAGAATCAGGTTCAGGAGCCGGTGCGCAAACTGCTCAAGGAAATCGACGAGCTGCGTGACCGAGAGATGAAGCGGTTCCATGAGGAGTTCGAGCGTCGCCTGAACGAATTCCACGAGCTGCAGAGCAGCATTCTGGAGCGGCTCGGTGTCGCCTCTAAAGAGGCGGGCGCCGAGGTGAAGAAGCTGACCGATGAAGTCAGCAGGGAAGCCAGCACCGCAGCCAAGAAAGCCGCGCCGAAGAAAGCCACCAAGGCACCTGCCAAGAAGCCCGCTGACAAGAAACCTGCTGCCAGAAAAGCACCTGCCGCCAGGGCCGCGAAGCCGGTGGACAGGAGCGATCTCACCCAGGTCAAAGGCATCGGGCCGGCAACCGCGAAAAAGATGAAGGATGCGGGCATCACTTCCATCGATCAGATTGCCAATCCTTCGGAGGCAGATCAGGAAAAGCTGAAGGCCTTCTCAAACATCAAGGGATACAGCCAGCTGACCGCTGAAGCCAAAAAAGTTAACTGATGCGAACGCCTGACCAGCCTGTTTTACGGGACATAGTCCTGATTGGCGGCGGGCACAGCCACGTCGGGGTACTGAAGCGGTTCGCCATGAACCCGGTCCCCGGCGTGCGTCTTACGCTCATCTGCCGGGATACCCACACACCCTACTCCGGCATGCTGCCCGGTTACGTAGCGGGCCATTACAGCTATGACGATGTCCACATCGACCTGAGTCGACTGGCGGAATACGCGGGAGCCCGTTTCTACCGGGCCGAGGCCATCGGCATCAACCGTGATCGAAAGCGGGTTATCTGCCGCGGCCGCCCGGATGTGCCTTACGACATTCTCTCCATCAATATCGGTTCGTCTCCCCGGGTCAATGACGTGGAAGGTGCTTCAGACCATGCGGTTCCGGTGAAGCCGATTACCGGTTTCAACAACCGCTGGCTCGCCCTGCTCTGCCGCATTGAAAACCACGAAGGGCCGCTTACCGTGGCCGTGGTTGGTGCCGGTGCCGGCGGTGTTGAACTGACTCTGGCCATGCAGTTCCGCCTCGAGAACGAGCTGAAACAGCGGGGCAAGGACCCAGCGCAACTGCATTTTCACCTCTTTGATGCTGCTGACGAGATACTTCCCACCCACAACGCAAAGGTTTGTGAGGTTTTCAGGAAGTCACTGTCTGAGCGTGGCGTGAAGGTTCATCTCGGAGCGCCGGTGAGCAAGGTTCAGCAAGGCCTGCTGATAACGGAATCCGGTGAAACCCTGCAAACCGACGAGGTACTCTGGGTGACCCGGGCCGGAGGTCCGGAGTGGCTGAAGGAAACGGGCCTGGCCCTGGACGACGGCCTTTTCCTCCGGGTTCGAGACACCCTGCAGGTCGAGAACGACGACAGCATTTTTGCCGCTGGCGATATCGCCAACGTAACCAACCATCCCCGGGAGAAAGCGGGTGTGTTTGCGGTGCGGCAAGGGCCCCCCCTGGCGGACAACCTCAAACGGCTGGCAACCGGCAAAGACCCGAGGGACTTCTACCCGCAGCAGAAGTGGCTGGCACTGATCAGCACCGGTAACAAGTATGCGGTGGCATCCCGTGGCGATATGCGGTTTGATGGCCGCTGGGTTTGGCGCTGGAAAGACTGGATCGACCGCCGGTTCATGAAGAAATTCAACGACTTGCCTCCCATGGAGGATGAATCGAAACTACCGGATACGGCTGCCGCCCAAAACTCTGAGGAAGCCTCCCAGGCCATTTCTGCCGTGGCCATGCGCTGTGGCGGTTGTGGCGCCAAGGTAGGTAGTACCGTTCTTTCCCGGGCCCTGGGCGAACTCAGGCCCATCGAACGGGACGACATCCTTATCGGCCTTCACGCCCCGGATGATGCGGCGGTTCTGAAGGTACCGCCGGGTAAAGCGGTGGTTCATACCGTGGACTTCTTCCGCGCCTTTATTGACGACCCCTACGTATTTGGCAAGGTTGCCGCCAACCACAGCCTCGGCGATGTCTTTGCCATGGGCGCAGAAGCCCAGAGTGCCACGGCAGTGGCCACCGTGCCTTACGGTATTGAATCCAAGGTTGAAGACGTGGTGTACCAGATGATGTCTGGTGCGGTGGAAGTGCTGAACGAAGCCGGCTGTGCCCTGGTTGGCGGCCACACCGGCGAAGGCAGGGAATTGGCACTGGGCTTTGCGGTAAACGGCCTGATCGACCCGGAAGACGTGATGAGCAAAGGGGGTTTGAAAGCCGGAGACGCGCTGATTCTCACCAAACCCATCGGCACCGGAACGCTCTTTGCCGCCCACGCCAGGCTGGCTGCCAAAGGCCGCTGGATCGACTCTGCCCTCGCCTCCATGGTTCAGTCCAGCAAGGCCGCGGCGGATTGCCTGAGGAAGTTCGGTTCCAAGGCCTGCACGGATGTGACCGGATTTGGTTTGCTCGGGCATCTGGTGGAGATGACCAGACCGTCCGGAGTAGATGCGGAGCTGGACCTGTCCGCCATTCCGGTATTGCCGGGTGCCGAGGAAACCGCAGCCGCGGGCATTCTGAGTTCGCTGCAGCCGGCCAATATCCGGTTGCGGCGCGGTATCCGGGATCAGGAGACGTGGGTAAATCATCCCCGCTATCCGCTGATTTTCGATCCCCAGACGGCCGGCGGCCTGCTCGCCGGCGTCGCTGCCGACAAGGCAGAGGAATGTGTCCGGGAGCTGAAAACGTTGGGCTATCCCCACGCCGCCATCATTGGCCGCGTCACGGCTCAGGACGAAACCGGTCCCATAGAGCCTGTCTCCCTTCGGGATTAAGCCCTCTCTGAGCAGCGCTGCACCGCCAGGGTCAGCGCCTGCTCCAGAGATGCCTGCTCGTTTTCCGGTACAAAATGCCCGGCCAGTTGGCTGACCTGCACTTTCAGGGCCGCCAGGAATTCCGGATGCTGTTCTGCACGGTAAAGCAGGCCTGCCAGGGCCCGCTCATCCTTCACGGGAAAATAGCCAGGATAATCTTTTCCAAGCAATCCAATATTCCCGGGGATGCTTGAGGCAATCACCGGCAGGCCGGCCCTGCAGGCTTCTGAGACAACATTGGCGCCGCCCTCCATCACTGAACTGATCACCATTAACTGACTGTTTGCCATCAGTTGCCGGATTTCATCCTGCTCCAGTTCGCCCAGCCAGCGGAAGCGTGGGTTCTGCTCCATTTCCCGCTCGGCCATCCTCTGCCACTCCCCGTTGTGGGGCTTACCAGCGCAGAGAACCCGGATCGATGAATCGTCTGGCAGCAACCTCGCTGCATACGCAGCCCGTAGTGAGTCCTTTTCCTCTCTCAGGTGGCCAATTACACACACGCCGAACCCTGCATTCGCCTGGGCTGGCTGCGGTGAAGGAAGGCTTTCAGGCCCCTCCGCTGACTGGTAGAGGGTGACCAGTTTGGTGGCGAACCCAGCGGGGATGTCGTTTGCCACCAGCTCATGCAGCCCGATCAGCGCATCTGCTTCCGTTATGGAGTACAGCGTGTCCTGCGGAAACTCATGCTGGTGCCGGTAGATATCGGTTCCGGTAAGCGCGACGATCAGGGGCTTTCCCGGGCGGGTTTCCCGAAACTGGCGAATCGCCCGAACGCTACGCCAGGCGTGCAAAGCCACGAAGGCATCACAGGGTTCCCCCCGGTATTCCGTAACCACAGAGACCCTGTGCCCGGCATTTCCCAGCAGGGATTTCCAGCGCTCTGCCGTGGCCCGGTTGCCCGCTTTTGATCCAGGTTCTGCTGGAGTAATTATGACTATCTTCATGGCACACGCTTGCGATTGAATAAGTGAAAAATAAGGCACCGGCCCCTGAGCCAATTAAACCCGGAAATCGTATAGCTGTTCAGAGTTAACGTAAATCAAGGTATCCTGCCGGACACCGGGGAACGTTGATTTCACTCGCCGCAAATCCAAACTGTCCAGCAAAACACTGTCTGGCAAAATAAGGGGGCCCAATGGCTCTTAATCTTATACGGAAATTGATGATTTCCAGCCTTTTCTGTTTCACCGCAGCATCGGCGGCCGCTGAAACCTTTGTGTTTACAGCCATACCCGATGAGGATGAAACCAAACTGGTAGAGCGCTTCAAAGGTGTTGCGGATTACCTCTCCGGTGAACTGGATGTTGAGGTCCGCTACATCCCGGTTAAATCTTACGCCGCCGCAGTTTCCGCGTTCCGCAATAATCAGGTTCAACTGGCCTGGTTTGGCGGGCTGTCCGGTGTTCAGGCGCGTCGCCTGGTGCCGGGCTCCGAGGCGATTGCCCAGGGCGTGGAAGATGAAGCGTTTGAAACCTACTTCATTGCCAACACCAGCACCGGTATAGAGCCTGCGGATGAGCTTTCCGCGCTGGAAGATGAACTCCGGGGTAAAACCTTCACCTTTGGTTCCAAGGGCTCTACATCCGGCCGCCTGATGCCTGAATTCTATATCCGTGACGTGTTTGGCGCCCGGCCGGCAGACTTCTTCTCCCGCGTTGGCTTCAGCGGCAACCACACCCGTACCCTGCGTCTTGTGGAAGCCGGTACCTACGAAGTGGGCGCCCTGAACTTTCAGGTTTGGGAAAAAGAACTGGCCGACGGCAACATCGACACCGACGCGGTTAAGGTCATCTGGACCACGCCTGCCTACCCGGACTATCAGTGGACCATTCGCGGTGACGTCGACGAGCGTTTCGGCGACGGTTTCAAGCAGCGCGTCACCGAAGCTCTTCTCAACCTGGACGATCACAAACTGCTTGAGAGCTTTCCCCGCTCCGGTTTTATTCCTGCATCGAACGACGATTACGAGCCTGTTCGCAAGACTGCGGAAGAGATTGGGATCCTCGATTGATGTCAGGCTTTGACCTAACGGGCCTCACGGCCTCTTTCGGTGGTGAGCGGGTTATTGGCCCGCTCTCACTGAGGGTTCAACAGGGTGAAAAGGTCGCTCTGGTTGGCAAGAGCGGTGCCGGTAAGTCCACACTCATGCGCTTGATTCACGAACGGGTTGATCGCGAGTCCTCCCTGGTACCCCAGGATCTGGGCCTGGTGAATGCACTGCCGGTATTCCATAACGTGTTTATGGGCCAGCTCGACAAACATTCTGCCTGGTACAGTACGGTTACCCTGATACGCCCGTTTTTCCGGGACCGCGATAAGGTTCGCGAGATTCTACAAGCGCTGGGCATGTCGGAAAAACTCTGGATGCCGACCGCTTCGCTCTCCGGAGGCCAACGTCAGCGGGTTGCCATTGCCCGTGCTCTTTATCGTAATGCGCCGGTGTTGCTTGCTGACGAGCCAATTTCCGCACTCGACGGCCCCATGGCTCATCTGGTAATGCAGCTACTCAGGCAACGATTCGCCACAAGTGTGATAGCCCTCCACGATGTCGAAATGGCCCTGAAATACTGCAACCGGATCGTCGGAATCCAGGACGGACAGGTGGCCCTGGATGAAGCCAGTGACCACCTGAAGGCAGCCGACATCATGTCTCTCTACTAGGGAAGCGGCCAGTTACATGCTTTCTTCGCCAACGGTTCGCACCAGCCTGATCTTCCTTGGCATCGCCCTGGTCGGACTGCTGTTTGCTGACATCGCCATTACGGCATCGAATCCCTGGCGGGACCTCGGCAACTTCTTTCTTGGCGTGATCACTCCGAATTTCTTCAGCAGCGAAGGCTTGATGACCGCGCTGCTGAGAACCGTTGCCTTTGCCTTTGTGGGGGTGGCGTTGGGTAGCGTTTGCGGATTTTTACTGTCGCTGGCCTACCACTTGCTGCCTGTCCGGATATTCTGTGCCTTTATCCGGGCCATCCACGAGCTTTTCTGGGCGCTCATTTTTCTTCAGTTTTTTGGATTTCACCCCCTTACCGGGGTGCTGGCGATAGCCATTCCCTACTCAGGGATTTTCGCCAAGGTCTATTCCGAGATCCTGGATGAGGCGGACCCGGAACCCGGGCGTCTGCTGCCGCCGCGCACCGGGGTTATCGCAGCGTTTCTCTACACCCGTATTCCCGAGTGCTGGGTGCAGTTGCGGACCTACACCGCCTACCGCCTGGAATGCGGCCTTCGTTCCAGCGCCATTCTCGGGTTCGTTGGCTTGCCCACGCTCGGCTTCTACCTGGAATCTTCCTTCTCCCAGGGGCTCTACTCCGATGCCGGGGCAATGCTGATCCTGTTTTACGTGTTGATTGCAACGATGCCCCTGTGGGTGAAACCAAAGCTCTTGCCGGTTTATGTTCTCGGTGCTCCATTCTTTCTGGGCGAAGGGCTGCCGATTGTCTGGGGCAATATGGAACGCTTTTTCACTAAGGACATCGTCCCCAGCCCGCTGCGGGATGGCGAGGGGCTGGCAGGCCTGCTGCCCTGGCTGAGCGACCTGATGATTAACGAGGCCCTGCCCGGCATCTGGAATACCCTGGTACTTACCCAGATCGCCCTTGTGGCTACCGGAATACTGACCCTTCTGGCTTTCCCGTTGATCTCCAATCATTTCGGCGGCCCGGTCCGGCGTACCTCCGGACATGTTTTCCTGGTGATTGCGCGTTCCACGCCGGAATACATCCTGGCCTATATTCTCCTGCAGCTCTGGGGACCGTCCATGCTGCCAGCGGTGGTGGCACTGGCGCTTCATAACGGCGGCATCATCGGCCACCTGATTGGCCGGCAGACCAACTCCATACACCTGCGCCCGGACGCGCCCACCGGTTTCAACCGTTACAGCTGGGAACTGGTTCCGCGGGTCTACCGGTCCTTCCTTGCGTTTCTTTTCTACCGGTGGGAAATCATCATGCGGGAAACCGCCATTCTCGGCATTCTTGGTATCTACACGCTGGGCTTCTATGTCGACAGTGCCATCCAGAACATCCGGTTTGATCGGGCCATGATCCTGATCCTGATCACCGCCCTTCTGAACATCGGCATTGATGCCCTGGGCCGTTACATTCGCAGGAAACTGGCCCTGCAGACCATGCCAACCTGCTGATCGGCCTGCTTTTCACGGAATGCCCGCTGCGATCCCTGTCACAGTTCCGTCATTTGAGTCAATTCTGAGCCAGGATATGGCGACAGGTTGGCGGTATTGGTCAGATACATACCGTTACAATGTAATCACCTTTTGCAACATTCCGGGTTCTGGTGACCATGGTTGACGGGTTGATTCTTCTTACTCAGGTGGGGCTGCTGGCGCTGCTTCTTTTACTGGCTTTCCGGATGTCGGCGCTGGTGCGCGCGGAACCCGTTAATTGCACGTCTCCTGTCTATGTCAGTGAGCCCCGCACCGCTGCCCGGGGAAGTTTCGGGCAGCATTCGTCCAGACCTGTTTCAGATCGGGCCCGGCTGATCACCCAGTTGCATATCCTTGCCGGCTTGCAGGAGCGGGATTGCAGGGTGAACGGCTTGGAACTGCCTGCGGCACCGGAAGTGGTGCGGGCGTATGCCGCGGCGTGGTTGTACGGTGCCGGATGCGCACTCAGCGAAAAATCCACCCGCCATTCCGGGGCGCTGGCCCGCGTGGTCGCCCAGATCGCCAGCCGTAAGACCGGCATCCCGCAACAGGAAGCCCTCCAGGCAATAAGCACATTAACCGGAAGCACCGTACTGCTGGCCTGCTTCCGGGCAGGGCTGGAAGGCGCGGAATTCTGGCGGGAAAGTCAGTACGTGCCGCCGGCGTCGAGCCTTTACGAGGCCATTACCGCCAACGCGTTTATCTAGTGGCCTGTCTCGGAGTGGTTTCAAGCACCCAGTCAGTGCCCAGGGCAACCGGTTCTGCGTGGTCCTGTTCGTCTGCCCGGGTACCGGTAATCTCTGGGTGTGTGAACCCGCCATCATCGGTATTGGCCATGCTGTCCACATCCACCGACCGCACCACGTAGGTGACGCCGCCGGCCAGCACTTTCGCCCGGTGGGTCAACCCGAAGACAAAACGGCAATAATCGAGTTTCAGCTGGATCAGATCCTGCTCGGCCTTGCGGATTTTCCTCAGCAGTACCTTCTGAACACTATCTCCGTAATCCATCACGTGCCCCCTGACATTGGCAATTTCGCCATTTTACACAATCCCGACCGCTTGTCAGCCAACCGATTCCCGGTTTGCGGCTCTCAGCGTGACTGGGCCTGAAATACCAGCTTTAGCGGAATATCACCGATCGGCTCCTGGCCCTGCTGCAGATCAATACGCCAGGTCATGGCGGAGTCCATAGTGCAGAAAGGCGCGGTAAAGCGTGCGGAATATTTGTTTTCAATGCGGTTGCCCAGAGGCACCGGATACTCCCCCATGTACATGGATTCGCCTCTCAGAACCGCCAGAAACCGCTCAGGTCGCTGCGGGGTGGTTACTGTGAGCTGGTATTCAATACCCGGCTCACCCTCCCCGGTTAATGTATCCAGAGTCGCCTCCCACTTGCCAGCGGGCGTCGTCCACTGGCAGGGCGCAGCGAGAAGATTGCACTCGGCCATGGGTTGGCCGCTCCCGCTTTGGTTAACGGCATCCCCCAGCATTCGCGGGCCGAAGACCACGGCAGCAATCAAACCCACGATCAATCCCACAACTGCTATTGCGCGTACCATAACCGCACCCTGAATTAACCAGCACGGTATTATGGTGGTTTCTCCTGCCAAGGCAAAGGTTTCTAAACTGGCGCCAGTCATGAGAAAATACGGCGCCTTCAATTGACCCATTCTGACCACAGGACACGCCCGTGCAGCCGGATATTTCCGTTAAGCACCTAAGCAAGGTTTATGATGACGGCTTCCAGGCCCTGAAAGACATCAACCTGGACATCAAGCGTGGCGAGATCTTCGCCCTGCTCGGCCCCAATGGCGCCGGCAAAACCACGCTGATCAGTATCATCTGCGGCATCGTCAACCTCTCTTCCGGCCAAGTACAAGCCGCCGGTTACGACATCGTCAAAGACTACCGCAAGGCCCGGGAAACCATTGGCCTGGTACCCCAGGAGCTGAATACCGATTCCTTCGAGACCGTCTGGAGCGCGGTGTCTTTCAGCCGTGGCCTGTTCGGCAAGCCACCGAAGCCGGCACACATCGAGAAGGTGCTGAAAGACCTGTCCCTGTGGGACAAACGCAACAATCGGATCATGTCCCTCTCGGGCGGCATGAAGCGCCGGGTGATGATTGCCAAGGCCCTGTCCCACGAGCCGCAGATCCTGTTCCTGGATGAGCCCACCGCCGGCGTTGACGTGGAATTGCGCCGGGACATGTGGGAAATGGTCCGCAAGCTCCGGGAAAACGGCGTCACCATCATCCTCACCACCCATTACATCGAAGAGGCCGAGGAAATGGCGGACCGCATCGGTGTGATCCGGGGTGGTGAGATCATCCTGGTGGAAGACAAAGCCCAGCTGATGACCAAACTGGGCAAAAAGGAACTCCGGCTCCAACTGCAGCAGAAGCTGGACAAGATGCCCGGCGAACTCATGCTGGAGCCCGTGGAACTGTCGGACGACGGTTACGAGCTGGTTTACACCTTCGATTCCCAGCAGGAACAAGCCGGCGTGGCCCGGCTGCTTCGCACACTCGGCGACCTTGGTATCGAGTACCGGGATCTGCAAACCCGGGAAAGTTCCCTCGAAGAGATTTTTGTCGGCCTGGTGCATGAATAAGCCCGCCGACCCATTGGAGAAAGGCATGAACCTTTACGGTATCCGCGCAATCTACAATTTTGAAATGGCCCGCATGAAGCGCACGGTGATGCAGAGCGTGCTTTCACCGGTGATCTCCACCTCCCTGTACTTTGTCGTTTTCGGCTCGGCCATTGGCTCACGCATGGGCGACATCAACAACATCGCCTACGGTGCCTATATCATTCCCGGCCTGGTGATGCTGTCCCTGCTGATGCAGAGCATTTCCAACGCCTCCTTCGGCATCTACATGCCCAAGTTCTCCGGCACCATCTATGAGGTGCTCTCGGCGCCGGTGTCCTACGTGGAAGTGGTGCTTGGCTACGTGGGTGCTGCGGCCACCAAGTCAGTCATCCTGGGGCTGATTATTCTGGCAACGGCGAAATTCTTTGTGGATTACGACGTGCTGCACCCCTTCTGGATGGTCTCCTTCCTGGTGCTCACCTCAATCACCTTCAGCCTGTTTGGATTCATCATCGGCATCTGGGCGGACGGGTTCGAGAAACTGCAGATTGTACCCATGATGATCGTAACGCCGCTGGTGTTCCTTGGCGGTACCTTTTACTCCATCGATATGCTGCCGGAAACCTGGCAAACCATCAGCCTGTTCAATCCTGTGGTATACCTGATCAGTGGCTTCCGCTGGGCGTTCTATGGCGTGTCCGACGTCCATGTGGGCATCAGCGTAGGCATGACCCTCGTGTTCCTGACCGCGTGCATGACAGGCATCTGGTGGATTTTCAAAACCGGCTACCGGTTGCGCTCGTGAACCCGGGAATCAGCCTGTTCCGCACGCTGAAGTACTGGGCGATACTTGCAGCCGGTCCCGCAGTGTATGGCTGCTCCCTGGGCGTAGCCGCGCCCCAGGAGGGCCTGCCGGTCATTGATGCTTGCTTTGTCTCAGAGGCAGGCTCCGTGCCCGTCCAACTGGAAGTGGCCAGCACCGCGGAACAGCGGCGAAAAGGATTGATGGGTCGAACCTCCCTGGCGCCCGATGCCGGCATGCTCTTCGAGTACCGGGAACCCAGAGACGCCGGTCACGGCTTCTGGATGTACAACACCCTGATTCCGCTGGACATCGCGTACCTGAACCGGGACGGGGTGATTGGCAGTATCCGCCAGATGGTGCCCTGCGTTTCAGCCAGTGGTTCCAGGTGCCCCAGCTACCCGGCCGGCGTGCCTTTCATCAAGGCAGTGGAGATGAACGCCGGGTTCTTCCGGAAACACCAGCTCCGGCAAGGTGATCGCCTGAACCTGAGAACGGAGAATTGCCCGGCACGTTAGCCGGGCAGGCCTCAGCTGTCCTTCCAGTCCGGCTTGCGTTTGTCCAGGAACGCACAGATACCTTCCTGGGCATCGTTCGCCATCATATTGTCCGCCATCACCTGAGAGGTGTACTCGTAGGCCTCGGCCAGTGGCATTTCCAACTGCCGGTAGAACGCCTCCTTGCCGATCTTCAGGGTATGGCCCGATTTTCCGGCAATGGTGCGGGCCAGCTTGTAGACGGCTTCATCCAAAATCTGCTCATCCACCACCTGGTTCACCAGCCCCAGGCGCTCTGCCTTCGGCGCGCTGATCAGCTCACCGGTCAGCAGCATTTCCATCGCATGCTTGCGCGACACATTCCGCGACAGCGCTACCATCGGCGTTGAACAGAACAGCCCGATATTCACCCCGGGCGTGGCAAACCGCGCGGTATCCGCCGCCACCGCAAGATCACAACTGGCCACCAGCTGACAGCCCGCCGCTGTTGCAACGCCCGCCACCCGGGCAATCACCGGCCGGGGCAGATTCACGATCTGCTGCATTACCTTGCTGCACTGGTTAAACAGTGCCAGCTGAAACTCGTGGCTATCGAACTGTTCCCGGACTTCCCGAAGATCGTGCCCGGCGCAGAACACGTTGCCATGGGCCGCCAGAACCACAACCCGGGTTTCAGAATCCGAGGCGATGGTCTCCAGCTCTTCGGACAATGCCTCCAGCATGGCCATCGAAAGGCTGTTTTTCTTACCGGGCTGGTTCAGCGTGAGTGTGGTAATGCCGTTTTCGCTGTACTTGTGGACCAGCGGTTCCGATTGTTCTGTCATGACTGCTCTCCTGTTCGAGCCCATATACGT
This sequence comes from Marinobacter metalliresistant, assembly GCF_038098645.1. NCBI lineage: Bacteria > Pseudomonadati > Pseudomonadota > Gammaproteobacteria > Pseudomonadales > Marinobacteraceae > Marinobacter > Marinobacter metalliresistant. The sequence goes on from NZ_CP101118.1 coordinate 576,894, forward strand.
GGCAGAGGCGGTCCGGAAGTTGTTCCCAAAATCGTGCGGAGCCAAGCGTACAGGGAAGTATTTACAGCGTATTTTGGGAACAACTTCCGACCGCCTTCTCCGAAGTCCAGGTTCCAGTATTGCCGAGACCGGCTATACTGTCGAAGCGACTTTTGTAGGGTCCACAGTTTTTCGGCTACAGGGTTGTTACAGGCCGCCGCTGCCCATAAAGTCCGTAGAGACGTCAAAAATGCCGACAGGAGCCACTCATGTGGAAATCGATCATTATCAAAGCCATCCTCGCCATTGCTATTATCGGCGGCGGCATCATGGTGATCATCAAGGACGATCCGGCAGTCCCAACCGGAGACATCAATAGCATCCAGCCACTGCCGGAGCAGAACGATCCGTAGACAGTGTTCCGACTGGTTAATTCGTCAACCTGCTGAGCCACTGGTAACTCCTTAGATGCCTTCATGTTCGCGATGTCTTGTCATTCAATAGTGTCTTTCATTGACAGGGGCGTCCACCGACAGAAACCGCACAGTGTTGATGCAAAGCTGATCGAGTGGGTCTGACATGGCCACTCCTTAACTGTGCAAATAGTGTGGCGCGCATCAATGCCCCGTCAGCGCCTGGTCGACGATGGTCTGCGCCTCGCTTAGCAGGGCACGCAGGTGGTCTTCGCCGCGAAAGCTCTCCGCGTAGATTTTGTAAATGTCCTCGGTGCCGGACGGCCGCGCGGCGAACCAGCCGCTGGCGCTGACCACCTTGATGCCGCCGATCGGGGCGTTGTTGCCAGGCGCGCGGTCGAGTATGCGGTCGATCTTCTCGCCGCCCAGTTGCGAGATCCGCACCTGTTGTGGCGAGAGTTTTGACAGCATCGCTTTTTGCGCCGGCGTGGCAGGCGCCTCGACCCGGTCATAGGCAGGTTCGCCGAACTCGCGCGTCAGCTCGCGGTAGATCTCGCCGGGATCGCGGCCCATGCGCGCGGTGATTTCCGCGGCGAGCAAAGCCGGAACGATGCCGTCTTTGTCCGTCGTCCAGACGCTGCCGTCACGACGCAGGAAGGATGCGCCCGCGCTCTCTTCGCCGCCGAAGCCGAGCAACCCGTCAAGCAGGCCATCCACAAACCATTTAAAACCGACCGGCACCTCGTAGAGCTGGCGGCCGAGCTTGGTCGTGACGCGATCAATCATCTGGCTGCTAACCACCGTCTTACCCACCGCCGCATCCTTGCTCCACTCCGGCCGATGCTGGAACAGGTAGAAAATGGAAACTGCCAGGTAATGGTTGGGCGGCAGCAAACCCGCGTTGCGGGTGACGATGCCGTGCCGGTCGTGGTCGGTGTCGCAGGCAAAAGCGATGTCGAAGCGATCCTTGAGGCCGATCAGGCTCTGCATCGCGTAGGCTGATGACGGGTCCATGCGGATCTGGCCGTCCCAGTCAACCGTCATGAAGCGGAAGGTCGGATCGACGGCTTCGTTCACCACCGTCAGATTCAAACCGTAGCGCTCGGCAATCGGTCCCCAGTAGTGAACGCCGGCGCCGCCGAGTGGATCCACGCCCATACTGATGTTCGCGCCGCGGATCGCCTCCATGTCGATCACGTTGCCGAGATCGCTCACGTAAGCGTTGAGGAAGTCGTGGCGGTGGGTGGTGGCGGCGTGCAGCGCCTTCTCCAAAGGCATTCTCTTCACGCCCTGGAGGCCGTTTTTCAGAAATCCGTTGGCTCTGGCTTCGATCCATCCGGTAACGTCCTTATCCGCCGGCCCGCCGTTGGGCGGGTTGTACTTGAAGCCGCCGCTGTCGGGCGGATTGTGCGACGGCGTGATGACAATGCCGTCCGCCAGTCCGCTAGCGCGTCCGCGGTTGTAAGAGAGAATGGCGTGAGAAATCACTGGCGTGGGCGTGTATTCGTCGTTCTCGGCAAGCATGACGTCCACCCCGTTGGCCGCCAGCACCTCGAGCGCGCTGGCGCAGGCGGGCTCGGACAGCGCATGTGTGTCGATACCCAGAAACAGTGGGCCATTGATGCCCTGCTGCACTCGGTAATCGCAAATGGCCTGACTGATGGCGAGCACATGCCCTTCGTTGAAGCTGTTTTCGAACGCGGAACCGCGATGCCCCGAGGTGCCGAACTTAACTCGCTGCTCCGGCACTGAAACATCTGGCACGTCCGAGTAATAGGCCGTAACAAGTTTAGACACATCGACCAGTACCGCTGGCGTGGCCGGCTTGCCTGCAAGGGGACTCGGCTTCATGATCGTCCGCTCCGCGGCAGGACGGTGTGCAGCACGGCGCGTTTTTCCGTCACGTTGATCGGCGGCTCTGCCAGGCGTTGCGCCGGCGCGGCCGAAACTGTGGTCAGCGTCGCGCCGCTCATGTCTGCCTGGCCTTGGTCAGCACTTCGATTTTTGAGGCGACGCGGTCCAGCAGATCGCGCGTGATGTTGTCTAGCAGCCTGTCCACGTCGAGCAGAAACACCACTTCGTTCGTCATTGTCATTTTCTCGCCTTCACCGGTATCGGGTTGTACCAGCTGCCGTCTGCCGCAATAAGCGCATCTGCTGCCTCTGGCCCCCAACTACCGGGTGGATACGCCAGAGCCCGGTGATGCGTGGTCAGAACCGGGTCAACGACCGCCCAGGCAGCCTCGAGACAATCTTCGTGGGCGAATAGCGCCCCATTACCGGCCATGGCGTCTCCCAAAAGCCGCTCATAGGGCGATTCATCTTCCGGCTGCTGATCCTGCAGGAAGAGCTCGTGCTGGTCGCCGGTGAAGTCCTTGCCTGCGCGCTTGATGCGGGCGGCCAGGGCGACGGTGGAGCCCGGGGACAGCCGGAAGCGCAGATAATTGGCCGACCCGGTCGCCGGCAGCGAATCGTCGAACAGCCGCTGCGGCGGCGGCTTCAACTCAACCAGGACCTCGGCCACCGTGGTGGGCAGACTCTTGCCCGCGCGCAGATACCACGGTACTCCCTGCCAGCGCCAGGAATCTATGAACAGCCGCAGAGCGCAGAAGGTCTCGACGTCGGACTCCTTCGCCACACCCGGCTCCTGGCGGTAACCGGCGTACTGGCCGCGCACCAGGTCGTCGGGCGCGAGCGGGCGCATGGCCCGGAACACTTTGTATTTTTCGGCGTGCACCGCGTCAAAACCCTGATAGCCCGGCGGCTCCATGGCCAGCAGTGCGAGGATCTGGAACAGGTGGTTCTGGACGACATCCCGAAGCGTGCCGGCGCTTTCGAAAAATGCGCCGCGCCCCTCCACACCGAAATCCTCGGCCAACGTGATCTGCACGCTGGCCACGTGGTCGCGGTTCCAGATCGGCTCGAGGAAGGAATTGGCGAAGCGGAAATAGAGGATATTCATGATCGCTTCCTTGCCGAGGTAGTGATCGATGCGGAAAATTGCATCTTCCGCAAACACCGAACGCAGCACGTGGTTGAGTGCCCGCGAGGAAGCCAGGTCGCGCCCGAACGGCTTTTCGACGATGACGCGGGCCTGCCCGGCCAGGTCCGCGGCGCCGAGCCCCTGGGTGACTGTCTCGAACAAGGAAGGCGGGATAGCCAGGTAGTGCGCCGGTCGCCGGGCCTCGCCCAGCGCTTTCCTGAGTGCCGTGAACGTACCCGGGTCGTTGTAGTCGCCACTGACGTAGTCGAGCAGGGAGAGCAGTCGATCAAGGGCGGGTTTGTCATCGATCTTGCCGGACGCCTCGATGGCGTCCCGGGCGCGCTGGCGCAGTTGCGCCGGGCTTAACCTGGAATTCGCGACGCCGACCACCGGGACGGTGAGGGTGCCGCGTTTGGCCATCGCGTAGAGCGCCGGAAAGATCTTCTTGCGGGCAAGATCACCGGTAATGCCGAACAGCACCAGCGCATCCGCCGGCGGTATGTCATTGTGGCTGGTATCCACCTCAGTGTTCCTTTTTCTTTTCATCATGCCCGCCAAACTGCTTTCGCATTGCAGACAGCACCCGGTTGGCATAGTCGGCATCGCCACGCGAGCCAAAGCGCCCGAACAGCGCCGCGCTGATGACCGGCGCCGGCACGCCCTCGTCGATAGCCGCCAGTGCTGTCCAGCGCCCCTCACCGGAATCCGACACCCGCCCCGAGAAGCCGCGCAGATCAGCATCCTCCACCAGCGCCGCGGCCGTCAGATCGAGCAGCCATGACGCCACCACGCTGCCGCGCCGCCAGACTTCCGCGATCTCGGGCAGGTCCAGCTCGTACTGGTAATACTCGGGGTTGGGCATTGGCGCAGTCTCGGCATCACTATCATGCGCGCGCTTGCCGGCGTTGGCGTTGTGCAGGATGTTCAGGCCCTCGGCGTACGCCGCCATCAGACCGTATTCGATGCCGTTGTGGACCATCTTGACGAAGTGCCCGGCGCCGTGCGGACCGCAGTGCAGGTAGCCCTGTTCGGCGGTGCTGCCGGGCTTGTCCCGGCCAGGGGTGCGTGGCGCCGTGCCCATCCCCGGGGCCAGCGTGGCAAACACCGGATCGAGGTGCCGGACGATGTCCTGCTCGCCACCAATCATCAGGCAAAAACCACGCTCCAGACCAGCGACGCCGCCACTGGTTCCCACATCCACATAATGCACCTCGTTCTGCTGCAGTTCGGCCGCGCGCCGGATATCGTCGCGGTAATAGGAATTGCCGCCATCGATGACGATGTCGCCCGCTTCGAGCAGCGGCGCCAGCCGTGCCAGCATCTCATCCACGACTGTCGCGGGCACCATCAGCCAGACCGCGCGCGGCGGGGTCATGCGGGCGACAAAATCCTCCAGCGACACCGAGCCGACGGCGCCTTCGTTGGCAAGTGCCTCGACGGCTTCGGGGCTACGGTTGTACACCACACATTCGTGCCCTCCCCGCAGCAGGCGCCGCACCATATTGCTGCCCATACGTCCCAGGCCTATCATTCCGATCTGCATCTTCAATCTCCTTTGTTCGGGTCTCACCCGCCGCGCATCATAATCCGCGGCATTCATTTTCGGCAGTGTCATCACAAACGCGACAATGTCCCACAGCTCCTGGTCGCTTCGAGACGGGCCCCAGGCGGGCATTCCGGTAAACCGGATGCCTTGTTTGGTCGCCCAGAACAGCTCGGCGGCGGTCATATCATTCTCTTCAAAGGTCGGCGCTTGCGGATTCAGGCCGATCGCGAACCAGCACGACCACGGTCCTGGCCGGCACGCGATAATGCATCGACGGCAGCGGGCTTTCGGTGCCGGGTTCGAGAAAGTCGGACGGGCTGTCGAGGCTGGTATCGATCAGGCGCCGCCACGTGTTAGCTTCCCCCTCCTGTATCTCAAAGGTCAGTTCCTCCCACCAGGCGTTGATCATCACGTAGAGGTCGTCATCCTGCTGCGAGCCGCCGTACAGGGCAAAGGCGAGGCTGCGGGAATCACCGCCAAGGTCGGGATCCCGGCCAACCCCGTACCACTGGATATCCTCGCGCCAGAACCGGCTCCGCGCCAGCGACGGATGCGCCTTGCGAAACGCGATCATCAACTTGAAAAAACGGAAGATGTCCGGGTTGGCGTCCAGTCGGCGCCAATCGATCCAAGCCGTTTCGTTGTCCTGATTGTAAGGGTTGTTGTTGCCGGCCTGGGTGTGCATGAACTCATCCCCGGCACGGAACATGGGCGTGCCGTTCGACAGCAACAGCAGGCAGCAGAAATTCCTGATCTGTTGTTTGCGCAGTTTCATGACGTCCGGCGGCACGTCCTCATCGCCTTCCCAGCCGCAGTTCCAGCTGTGGTTTTCCGCCATGCCGTCGCTGTTGTCGTGGCCGTTAGCCCAGTTGTGCTTCTGGTTGTAGGCCACGAGGTCGTAAAGGGTGAAGCCGTCGTGCGAGGCGACGTAGTTGACACTCTGGTGGGGATGATAGGCATTCATCCGGTCATCGGGGAACAGATCGTCGCTGCCGTACAGACGACGCATCAGGGCTGGCACCATGCCGGGATCGCCCTTGACGAAGCGACGGAGATCGTCCCGGTATCTGCCGTTCCACTGGCAGGCCATGATGCCCGGGAACGCCCGGCCCAGCTGGTACACTCCGGCGGCATCCCAGGGCTCGGCAATCAGGCGCAGCTGCGCCAGATCCGGGTCGGAGGCCATGTCGCTGAGCAGCGGCACGTCGTTGGCGTTGACCGAGCCGTCCGCTTTACGGGTAAAGAGGGACGCGAGGTCAAAGCGAAAGCCGTCGACGTGCATCTCGTGGGCCCAGTGACGGGCGCTGTCCATGATCATCTTGCGGACGGCGCGGTTCGACGTATTGAGCGTGTTGCCGGTACCGGAAAAATTTTCGTAGGGTGCATCCGGCCGGTCCGCCATCAGATAGTAGGTGCTGTTGTCGATCCCCTTGTAGCTATAGACCGGGCCCATGTGATCGCCCTCGCCCGTATGATTGTAGACCACATCGAGTACCACCTCGATATTCGCCTGGTGCAGCGCCTTGATCATGTCGCGCAGCTCGTTGTGTTGCGCTTTGACCGTGTGGTTGCTGAGATAACCGTGGTGAGGGGAGAAAAAGTTCAGCGGCATGTAGCCCCAGTAGTTGCCGTCGGCGGGGTCGTACTGGAACACCGGCATCAACTCCACCACGGTGACCCCCAGATCCTTCAGGTACGGGATCTTCTCGACCAGGCCCGCATATGTTCCGCGCGCCTCGTCCCTGACGCGGGAGTTGGGGTTTTTGGTGAATCCTCCGACGTGCAGCTCGTAAATGACCGTGTCGGCCTCGTGCCGGGGGCGATGGTCGCCTTGCCAGTCGAAGCCCTCGCTGTCGCCGGCAAGCACGCCCAGCGGCGCCTTGCCGGCGTTCGAGCCAGGCCGGACGGCGGCGAGCCGGTCGAAGGCCGGGGGAAAGAACACCGACTTGGCATAGGGGTCGAGCAGGATCTTGTCGTGATCGAACGTGTGCCACTCGAAGCGGCCATCCGGTCTGGGTCCCCCGACACGATACGCGTAGTAGGCCGCGTCCTTCATTGACGTAAACGGGATACGACAATGCCAGACCCGGCCCGTTTTGTTCTTGAGGAAATCCAACCGGAATTCGAATACCGGATTGACCACATCGCTCTCGGTATAGAGTAACAACGTGACGCTCTCCGCATGTTTGGAGTAAAGCGCGAAGTTGCAGGCGCCCTCTTCCTTGATCCGGGTCGGACCCAGGGGGAACGGAAGCCCTTCCGTCGTCGCCCACCGGGATGCTGCTGTTTCTGACAATGTCATGCTTCCCCCGATTTCACTTTCAACCCTGCATTACAAATGCGATACGCCACGTACTCAATGAGGGTCCGGCGCGCCAGCGACAATTGCCAGCACTTCTGCACGGTTTCGCCGCCCATTTCATGGTAGCTCTCGCCCGTCTTCGAGTCGAGATTCAGGAGTGGCAGTATGCCGCGCATGGGTTCATCAATGATGATCTTGGAGCGGAGGCCCGGCAAGACGCTTTGCAGGCATCAATCGCTCGAACCATAAAAATATGGTGCCCGGAGCCGGAATCGAACCGGCACAGCCTTGCGGCCGAGAGATTTTAAGTCTCTTGTGTCTACCAATTTCACCATCCGGGCATTCGGAGGGAGGTTTTGAGGGGCAGAATTGTATAAGGCTGCGTAGGGTAACGCAATTCGGATTCTGCCCTTGCTCTCTACTCCGCTGATCAGGCCTCTGCAGGCTTGATGGCCCTGCCCTTGTAGATGTAGCCGGCGATCTTCGGCGCCTTGGGAATATAGAGGTTTTCCAGCTCCAGGATTTCGAAGCCGGCGTGCCGGATCAGGTCGGCGATGTGGCGGTTCAGGTGGCAGCCGCCAGCGAGTTTCTTCCAGCCCGGGGTGATGCGGTGTTGCCATTTTCGGGTGCTGTCGTGGGGTGATTCGCCGTGCTCCAGGAACAGGAGTTCGCCGCCGGGCTTTAGCACCCGCTTCATTTGCTGGAGCGCGGTGTGCCAGTCCGGGATGGTGCACAGGGTAAAGGTGAGCAGAACGGTGTCCACGGAGTGGTCTTCCAGTGGGATTTTCTCTCCGGGCAGGTCCAGCCATTCTACCTTGACTGGAGAGCGGGCGAGATTGGTTTGGGCCTTGCGGCGCATGCCGTCTGAGGGCTCAAGGCCGTACACCATCTCTACCTGGTCAGGGTTATAGAATTCCAGGTTGATGGCGGAGCCCATACCCACTTCCAGCACCCGGCCCTTAGCGTGGGGTACTACCTGGCTGCGCAGTTTCATCACCTGGCCCATGGAACAAGCGCAGTCTATGATGTGTGGCAGTATCCGGTCCTCGTAAAAGCTCATTGGCTTGCCCTTACTTGTTTTATATCAAGGGGTGCGACAATCTGCCCTATCGGCTTTGTCGCCATGTTTAGTAGCATGACAACCATCTGCCGGTAATAACAACATAACAAAATGAGCCAAGGCAGCGGCTGAACGGGTTCGCTGGACCCGTTTATTTTGATGTGAACATTACCGGAGGGTTCCCATGGTACTTGATCCTCTCATCCTGTCGCTGATCCAGTTCGCGTTCGTGGTGTCATTTCACGCCATTTTTCCAGTGTTTACCATCGGCCTGACTTCCTGCATTGCGGTTCTCGAGGGCCTGGCCTGAATGAAGTGCCGGTTGCCATCGTCTTCTGGTCGTTTCGGATTATGATATCGTAATGCACGCTCTGGTGATCCCGGCCAGTCAGGGAGGTTGCTGATTATGGAACTGTCTGATCCGCCCCTTATCCGGGCCTTCATTACCGGCTTCGGCATCATCATTTATGTGCCATGGCAACGAGACCTGGCTGGTGCAGGGTGGTGCCGGCCTACACCGCCTGGACCGACTGGGTATTCCGGCCGCGAGGGCTACCACTAAGTGGCTGAGCCACGGGCTGACGGGGGCGGAGAGACAGCCGCCGCCAACCAGCAAGCCGTGAAGCAGTGGCTTGGGCAACTGGCCCGTGGCAACCGTCTCTGGATCCGGGGTACGGTTGCGGCGGGTGCGGTTGCCGGGCTGGCCACCATTGTCCAGATGTTCCTTCTCGCCCGGATTATTCATCTGGGTGTGACCGATAACGTTCCCGTTGCGGAACTGACTCCCCTCTTTCTTGGCCTGATTCTGGCCATCCTCATTCGCGCTATTGGCCAGGGCTTTCAGACCCGGCTTGCCGCCCGCTGCAGCGAGCAGGTGCGCCGGGATGCCCGGCGGCAGATTCACAAGCACTGGCAAGCCACTGGCCCGGTCGGGTTGGGCCAGTCTTCAGCCGGCACCCTCGCCCGGGAATGGATAGACCATGTTGAGGCCCTGCACGGCTACTTCGCCCGCTTCCTTCCGCAAATGAGCCTTTCGATGATTGTGCCTTTGCTGGTTCTGGCTCTGGTGTTCTGGCTGGATTGGCTGGCAGGGATCTTTCTTGTGCTCTCGGCCCCTTTGATTCCGGTTTTTATGGCCCTGGTGGGGATGGGCGCGGAAAAGCTGAACCAGCAGCATTTCGAGACCATCAGCCGGCTCTCCGGGCAGTTCCTGGACAAGGTTCGCGGGCTGACAACTCTTCAACTGTTTGGCCAGACCACCGGTGCCGCCGAGCTTATTCGCAAGCGGTCGGACTATTACCGGCGTATCACCATGAAAACCTTGCGGATCGCCTTCCTGTCGTCGGCGGTGCTGGAGTTCTTTGCCTCGGTTGCCATCGCGGTAATCGCGATCTATATCGGGTTTGGCCTGCTGGGTTACATCACCTATGGGCCTTCGGGGGAGCTGACGTTATTCTCGGGGCTGCTGATCCTGTTGCTGGCTCCGGAGTTCTTTCAGCCGCTGAGGACCCTCTCCCAGCACTACCATGACCGTGCCGCGGCTATGGGGGCCGGCGCGGAGATTCTTGAGCGCCTGAACAGAAAGGTGGATCGCCATCGGTCGGTTGAACTGGCGGACACAGCCGCCGCAATCGATGTGATTGAGCTGAATTCGGTGTCAAAGGTGTTCCGGGCTGACCATCAGGTTCTGAAGGAACTGTCGCTGACGATCCGGCAGGGCGACGTTATTGCCCTTACCGGTCCCTCCGGTGGCGGGAAATCCACCCTGTTGCACCTGCTGGCCGGCTTTATGGCACCGGACAGCGGTACCATCCAGCTGTTCGGCCAGACTCCCGGCAGTTTCCGGTTTGGCTGGCTGGGACAGAAAGGGTTTCTGGTTCAGGGCACATGGGCGGACAACCTTCGGCTGACCACGCCGGACGCCTCCGATATTGCCATTGCAGCTGCCCTGCGCAATGTTGGCCTGGGCCCCCTGCTGGACAGTCGGAAAGACGGAATTCACAGTACAGTGTCCGAAGACGGTCACGGCCTTTCTGGCGGGCAGGCGCGGCGCCTGAGTCTGGCCCGTATCTTCCTGGCCAATTACGATCTGATCCTGCTGGACGAGCCCACGGCGGGTCTGGACTGCGACAGTGAAGTGTTTGTGCTGGAGGCCCTGCACAAATTGGCGGTGGCTGGCAAAACCCTGATTTTTTCCACCCATCACCAGGCCTTGCTTACACTGGCCAACCGGGTGCTGCTGGTGTCCGGCGGGGAGGTTCGGGATGCGTGAACTGAAACCCTGGCTGGACCTGATCTGCAAACGCCCTGGCCGGCTTGTAATGGGTGGGTTCCTGATTCTGGCAACCCTGCTCTCCGGCATTGCCCTGCTCGCGATTTCCGGCTGGTTTATCACAGAAACGGCGCTGGTGGGACTTCTTCTGGCTGCCGGAGTTGCCGCTACCATCAATCTGTATGTGCCCGGCGGGGCCATCCGGCTCTTTGCGGTGTCCCGCACGGTGTTCCGGTATCTGGAGCGGGTGTACAACCACGATACGGTGTTGCGCTTGCTGACCGACATCCGGGTGGCGCTGTTCCGGGGACTATCTCTCGCGAGCCGGAGCCACAGGAGTGAGCTGACGGGGGCCCAATGGCTGTCAAGACTGACCAGCGATGTCGATTCCCTGGACACCCTGTATCTTCGGCTGATCGCACCAACCGCACTTGCTGCGCTGGTTTCCGTACTGGTCGTGATGCTGGCAGCGGTGCTCTTTGATTTACAGACAGCCATGCTGGTGGGCCTGGTACTGCTGGTGGCGTTCCTGATCGCTACCATCGGCGTTTATCTGCGAACCCGACACCTCTCAGCCGGGCAGAGTGACCGGCAGGAAGCCCTGCGAACCGCCGTGGTTGAACACATCGAGGGTTTTGCGGAGCTGACCGCGGCCGGAAGAACCGGAAAACATGCGGCCGGGTTGATGCGCCAGGCTCATCAGGTAACCTCAGAGCAGGCTAAGGCAGACGCCCGGATTGGCTGGCACCTGGCCGGTGCTCACCTGTTGATCAACCTTTCTGCCGTTTTCGCGCTCTGGGCCGGTTTTGCCCTGTATCAGGCCGGTACATTATCCGGGCCGGTGCTGGTTCTTTTGCCGATTGCCCTGCTCGGACTGGCAGAAGCCTACACCATGCTGCCGGATGCATTCGGCAAGCTGGGGGCGACCGTGGCCTCGGCTACACGCCTGAACCGGGATTGCCGGGCAAGTCAACCGGCTGTTCATTCCGGCGCTGTGGATCTGCCGGCGGATACCGCGCTTCTGGCAGAGAATATCACAGTAAAACATGCGGGTTACGCGCCATTGTTCAAACATTTCGAGCTTGAGGTTCAGGCCGGCGAGCGACTTGGAATCCTTGGCCATTCCGGTAGTGGCAAGTCTTCCCTGGCGGACACCTTCGCCGGGGTGCTGCCAGCACATGGCACATTCGCGTGCCAGGAACGGGTTTATCTGACCCAGAAAACCGTGCTGTTTGAGGATACTCTGAGAGCAAATCTGTTGCTGGGCTCCCCGGCGGCGAGCGATACCGACCTGTGGAGCATTCTGGAGCAGGTGGAGCTGGCGGAGCGGTTCGCTTCGGAACCGGACCAGCTTGATACCTGGCTGGGAAGCGCGGGCAGCCGGCTGTCTGGTGGTGAGGCTCGGCGGGTGGCGCTGGCGCGGGTATTGCTGAACCCTGCCCCGCTGGTGGTTCTGGATGAGCCGTTTACCGGCCTGGATGCTGAGACCCGGGCTCGAATAGCGAAACGGATGGATGGTCTTCTGGACGGGAAAACGGTAATCAGCCTGGCGCACGGGCCGGATGCCCTTCCGGGCACCGACCGCGTGATTTACCTGAGCCGCTAGCGGGTTTCAACCACCTCGAAGGTCAGGCCAGCCTTGCTGGTCAGACGTTCCATCAGTTTGCCGTCCAACAATGACGCCGGGGTCCAGAAACCGCCGGGCTGGTCTGCCGGAATATCAAAAGCCAGGCACATCCCCGCTTCGCCCAGCATCTTGCCGGTGGAACCGTAACCCGGGTCCCGATCGCCGGTCACCTTGGTGATGATGGTCTTGCCATCCTCGGTCCGGCCCACAAAGCGCAGATCGTAGAATCCGGATTTCTGGGCTTCCGGGCTTGGCCCTTCGCCGGGCTGAGGCACGAACTTCTCAACCAGCCAGCGGGTAGGCTTGATGGCAGAGGCGGTAAAGAACGCCGCCAGACCACCGATGATGGCGTAGGCAGCCAGTCGCCCCTTGGTGCCGCGGCCGGTCATCATTGCCTCGTCGTAGGTGAACTCCTTGCCGTATCGGGCATCCTGCAGCGCGTTCGAGCGATGCACCACCCGGGTATTGATGGCTCCCATCACAAACGGCGCCAGCCAGGCGTTAAAGGTTTTGTCGAACTCCGCGCCCTTCAGACTCGGCTGACGGGTTTCGGAGCGGTGCTCCGGCGGGCAGATGGAGAATGGGTTAGCCAGTTCCTTCCGCAGCTTGGGATCCGCCGCTGCTTCCTTCGCCACGTTCATCATGGAGGCCACAGTGCCACCGGAGAACTCGCCTTTGGCCGTCTTCACCCGCATGCGGACATCGAGACAGGGCTCACCAAAGACCTGCTCTGCCTGGTTCTGCAGGAACCAGACACCCATATCGGACGGAATGGAGTCGAAACCGCAACAGTGAACAATGCGGGCGCCGGAGGACCTGGCTTCCTCCTCGTAGCGCTCCACCATTTTACGGATCCACTGCACTTCGCCGGTCAGGTCGCAGTAATCGGTCCCGGTGCGTACGCAGGTCTGCACCAGCGGCTCACCGTACAGAGCGTAGGGGCCGACGGTGGAAATGATGACACGGGTCTGTTCGCACATGGCCTGAAGCGCCGCCTCATCAGAGGCATCGGCCAGAATCACCGGCAGATCTTTCGCGGTGTTACCCAGTTCGGATTTCAGGGTATTCAGCTTGCTCTCGGAGCGCCCGGCAATCGCCCATTTCACCGACTGACCCACTCCGTAGGTGTCGAGCAGGTAACGGGTAAGAATCTGGCCGACAAAACTGGTGGCACCAAACACCACCAGATCATGGGTCGTTTCTGCGGATTTAGTCATTGATCTTCCTTAGTCGAGACTGTTGATTGAATATTCATCGGAGGCCCGATGGCGCTTTTGCAGCCATCAGGCGCATGAACACGGCAACACCCAGGCCCCAGAAGCCGTTGAGAAGAAGCCCGCCCACCCAGGTCTGGGCGGACACATCAAGCCCTTTGAGGGGGAAAACCACCAGCATGGCGACTGCCGTGGGACCAATTGCCCCTACAATGACATGACCCAGCCAGAACCTCACCCCGGCCAGACGGCCAAGAATGAGCCATAACACCATACCCCATAGGCCGCCAAAGAACGCCAGCGATACAACGGCCGGAACACCCAGCGGTGGCACCGGGGACAGGTTGAAAGGTGCCTTGGGCACTACGTTACCAAGCCAGAACAGCGTGAGCAGGCCCTGATGGAACACCAGGGTCGCGAGAAAACCACTTACAAACGCTTTGAACCAAACCATGAGCAATCCTCCGTTAGCATGAATAGTCGACCTTAACTCATTGATTTAGCCTAGTTCACTGCACAACCCTAACCGATATTAGCAGGTTTGAGCGCCGTTCTATTTTCCCCGCCCCACCGGTAAATCCGTCGTCACGGCCAATCGTTTGTCACACTCTATCAGGCACACTGCCCAGGCACACTGCCAGGCAGTGAACAGAACGATTCCCGGAGGTCCGAATTGATCACCTTTCTTACGGTACTGAGCATTCTGCTTGCCCTGTTCAGCGGCTTTGTCTGCTGGCAGGTTCTGGAACAGCGTAAAGTGATCGCCCGAATGATGGAGAATGACAATATCGTGGAGTCAGCGCAGGAACCGGAGCTGGTTATTACGCTGCGGGTGCTGGATCCGATTGCCCTGGCCAAGCGGGAATCCCGCTCAGCCCGCGTGCTTGCGGACAAACTTCCGGTAATGGTTCGTAAAATGGTTTACCAGGAAGTGATGAAAGAGCTTGAAGAAGAGCTGACAGAGCGTGAAATTGATGTGGATATGCAGATCGAGTACCGATAGGAGCGCATTGTTGTGATCACTATAGTTATCGTGTCAGCTCTCCTTCTCCTGGCCTTCGCTGGGCTGTGCTACACGTATTGGCAACTGCTGCTTTGCCGGCGGCAGGCCCGGATCCTCAACTCCCATCGCCTGGCGGCAAACAGCGCCATCCAGAAGAGCAGAATGGACCTTCTTGAGGTTCGGAATCGCGCCAGACTCCTCGAGGATACCGTTTCAAACGGTGCCAGCGCGGTCGAAAAGCTGCATAAGGCTATCTCTAATACAACATTTGGCCTGATCGATCTGTTTTCACGGGATGAAGACTTCCGGCAGACCGCGCGCAAGGCGCGGGAAACCCACGATGAGACCAGCCAACAGATTTATCGAACCGTGCGCACCACCAACAAGGCGCTGCACATTCTCGCGGACACCCTGATTATCGGGAAAGCCGAAAAACGTCTTGCCTCCCGCAAGTGTGGAACGACACCGGGTTCAGAAGATAGTCAGTGATTTCAGTCGTTACAACTTCTCGAAACGTTTCAGTATGACATCCACCGTCACATCCAGTGATTCAAGTGCCGCTGCCTTTTCAAGGCCTTCTGAGCTGGCCCGGTAAAGATGCGGGGTCATGGCCAGAAGGTCGGCAATGCTGTCCCGTTCTGGAAGGGTCAGCGGGAAACGTACCACGGTTGAATCCAGCTGCTGGAAACCCTCCGGGGCAAGGGTCTCATTGTCTCCGGGCGGTTTCAGTTCGGGATAAATGATTTCGCGCAGTTCCCGGAGGTGGTCCGCACCGGCATCCACCTGTATCAATTGCCCTCCGGACCTCAGTACCCTGAAAAATTCGCTGTAAACCGGAAACCCGAACAGGCAAAGCACCAGATCCACTGATTCCGGCAATACCGGCAGGTTTGCGTTGCTGCCGACCACCCATCGGGTCTGCTTATCCTGTTTTGCCGCTGCCAGGACCGCCCATTTCGAGATATCGACGCCAATCATGGCAAGGCTTCTGTCGCCAGCGACGCCTGCCAGGTGGCGCAGGTAATAGCCTTCTCCGGAACCGGCATCCAGCACCGAGCCAGTCCCCTCACTCGGAAGCGACTGCAGCGCGAGTTCGCTCACGGCGTCGGCGATTTGTTTGTAGAAGCCGGCATTCAGGAACCGTTGTCTGGCCGCGACCATTTCCTTACTGTCACCCGGGTCCAGGGTGCGTTTCTTCTGAACCGGTAACAGATGCACATAGCCCTGCTTCGCAACATCAAAGCTGTGCCCATTCTCGCACCGCCAGGTCTTTTCGCTGGGGATGAGCGGGCAACCGTCCAGTGGGCAGGCTAATGCATCAAACGGCATAGTGATCATGGTTCGTGTATCCAGTTCAACAGTCGGGGCCGGGTATCATGGCAGGTATTTTGGTCTTACCCAAAGAGAAAGGTACCCTCGGCCCACTGCCATCCCAAGCACTGAAATCTGGGTTTTTCAATCTTTAACTTACAGCAGTCGGACCAGCAAGAGAAAAAACTGATCAAAGGCAATTAGTTGACCTGGCACGTTGATACGACGGATAGTCAAACAGGGTAAGCGTCTTGCGGGCGCAATTCCCGGTACGCCTGCGTGGAGACCTTTCCCAAGCGTGGTGTCAGCCGGCAGGTACGTTTATCCCAGGGGTATTCCGCCTGACGCTTCAGCCATTCAGCGCCTTCGCCCTGTTTCCAGGCTTCCAGATCCAGGTCACGCCAGAACCGGGGATTACGCCCGGCTTGCTGGTCGTGCTCGGCTGTTACCGGATCCAGATGACGGAAGGGCTCCAGCCTTGGCACATCCGGCAGCGGCTGGGATACGTCCATGTACCGCTGAAGCATGTCCCACAGGGCCATGACCTCTTCTTTGCTTGGCTCAATCCGGCTCAGGGAGGTCTGGCTGAACTGCTTACCGGTGTAGCGATGAACAAACATCAGGCGGTAGAAGATGCCGCCATGCTGGACCACACGTTCCACGTAGGCGTCGAACTCTTCAAACGGAGCCGTCAGCTTCTTTCCACCCGGAAGGGCAAAACTCAGCTTGCCCGTCTCTCGGTTGAAGGCGCTTTCGCCTGAATCCAGGCCGCGGTCCAGGAGTTTGCCCAGTAATTTGTCGAATGGTCTCAATAGCAGGGCGAAACCGCCCATGACCCAAGGCATGGTTTTAATGAGGATATAAAATGAAACTGGCATCCAAACGAAAACTGCAAATAGAATCACTAGAACTCGAAGAAAATATGCCGTATCGGTTGTAGTAACTAGCAAATAGTACACTGCGGCAACGCCACCACCGCCAACTAAGGCGGTGCCCCATACAGATGGAATAAGCAGCAGCAAAACCGAAAGGCCAATAAATGCCTTACCATTGAGAAAACGAATTTGACGCTGATCCCACCACCACTCCCCAGATGTAAAGCCATCCGGGTCGCCCTGTTCCTGATGATGGACCGCAGCTACATCTTCACACACCAGGTAATAGGGCTCGATACCGGCGTAATCACCAAATGGCTGAAGGTCCTCACCAAGTCGTTCGCGTTTCTTTGGAGGCTCCGGCAATTCCGGAATCTGATCCGCTCGGAAACTGGTTTTCCCTTGGCTACTTGTGTGGCCATTCTCACTCACACGGCGACCTCTTTCACAATCCAGTAGGGTACTGGCTCATTGTCGAATGGGTTCAAAGCCTGGGGCCGTTTATCGGGCAACACACTGTGACGACTGATATCAAACGCCTCGTAATCATCAAGTACCGGCATAGGAACCCTAAATGGCGCTATTTCGCTCTCAATGCGCGCCTGCAAGACAACCCTCAGGCTGATGGTTCGCCTTTCACCATGACCAAACGCATGGGTTTCGCCACCGGCCAGGTTCCGTTCTATCAGAAAATGCACGGCGTGGTCTTCCGGTACGGGAACCCAAGTCGTCACCTTTCTTAAGGGCGTGTTTCGAGTCAAGTAATATTCATCGACTTGTCCGGCGGGGGTATCCATTACGCCGTGCGTATATTCCAGTTCCTGAACGCCCAGCCTCAAATCCGGCTTCCTGTCTTTGGCTTTACCTTCCGCTGGCTGGCCAAGTTTGAAGCGGCTGACCAAGGGAGAACGCACCGTCACCCTGTAGTCGTCCGGGGACGGGTTGTGGCACGCAAGCATCGCCTGTTCCTTACCGCTCAAGTCACCATACCGTTTGGCGGATACCGTTACCGGGGAAAGCTGGCTGAGCAACTGCGGATAATAGACAGCATCGTCAGCAGGCATTCCCTCGTGGGCCGGACCCAGGCCAAGGGGGCCCTGTTTCAGCACGCGCTCTATCTCACTGTCGGTAGCTATGGCTGCGAACACACTACCACCCAATACAACACCCAACCCAAGCAGTGCCCAGCCCGAACCGGGTACCGCCAGCAATCCGGTCAGTAGTGGCGACGCCAGGAAGACGCTGCCGCCGGCAACAGCCAAACCATGCCCAAGAGCAGCATCCATATCACCACGGCTGAGACTATTTCGATAGTCCCAGGCGCTGATACCTACCATAAAACCCCCGGTCATATAATTGACCAGCCCCATAGCCCGAACAATTGTGCCGGCCCCAACCTTTAAAAGTCGCTTCTGGATAAGGGGGCCAATCATTGGCACGGATTTAATCTCAAAAAGGGGCCTGAGTATGACCTTTGAGACCAGCTTGCTATCCGCCGGAGCGCTTACGACATGAAGCTTCATCAATGCTGTGGAGAGGTCTAAGACAGCCCCAATGAATTTAACAGCTGCAATTCCATATTCTTCAGGCTTTAACTGTCTCCAGGACCAAATCTCTGAAGCGAGATTATACGCCGCCAACCCAACCAACACCCGGGATAACCCCGGCCCATCAGCAAACGCTTTGGCCTTTTTCGCCCAGTCAATTTTCACGGCACTGAATGTCCGGGCTTCCGGGTGATCAACGGGCAGAACAAACACCCAGGTATGAGCCGCGGCCTTGACCAAGGTTTCGCTCCCTTCATCGATCAACCGGCTCGGGCTGGTGGACGCTATCCGTTTACCCGCTGCGTCTGTTCTGTCTGCAAACAGGTAATCATTGCGGCTTGTCAGGGCTTCGCTCTGGCGGTCTGCATCGGTTAGCCCGAAGGAGAGGCCCTTGCCGTGGACCCCCACGATGCTGTAGCGAGTAAGATCAACCTCCCCCCGATGCATTACCCGCAATTCCCCTCCAAGGTTGGGATCCGCGATATCGGCCGATTCTTTGACGGACGTGAACACGCGGTCCAGCTTGATGGCAGCCAGGTCGCCACTCTGGCGTAAACCTTCAACAGCCTTGAGTACAGCAGCGCTCCAGCCTCCCAAGGCTGTTTGAACCATTCCCGCTGCGGTGCCTGCTGCACCGCTGGGGACTGCGGACGAGCCATTGCCCGGATTGGAGTCACCTTCTTCCTGCTTTAGTTGCTGGGCCAACGCGCTGATGGATGAGAGGCCCGCTCCGGTCAGGCTGTCCTCCGTCAGCGTATTTTGATCGCCCGCGAGTTCCTTTAATCGCGCCAGCATGGGAGGAAGCTCACGGTCCGACTTTGCCCCCTCAGCGAGGGCGTCGATGAGCGGGTTCTTACCCAGGCCCTGTTTGAGCAGTCGTGACAAAATGCCCGGAGATTCCAGGCCGTGGGCATTCAGCACGCCGGGGAGTTGTTGTGTCAGGTTCAACAGATCGGCCTGGAGCGCAAACGCTTCGCAGGGCCCCAGCCCGTTGTGGTTGAGGTAATCATTACAGGCGGTGTCGAAGTCGCCGCTGTTGGCCAGTGTTTCCAGCGTCCCCAGATGGACAGAGATTTCCTCGAGCACCTTCTGGCGCTCGGAATGATCGAGAACC
Organism: Marinobacter metalliresistant; assembly: GCF_038098645.1. Classification (NCBI taxonomy): domain Bacteria; kingdom Pseudomonadati; phylum Pseudomonadota; class Gammaproteobacteria; order Pseudomonadales; family Marinobacteraceae; genus Marinobacter; species Marinobacter metalliresistant. The sequence continues at coordinate 596,139 of NZ_CP101118.1, forward strand.
TTGTGGAGTTTATTCCGGTCCACTGCGGCTCGCAGGGTCTCAACTTGTTCACTTGGGGCTGACGCTTGTGGATCGAACAGCGCCTGGCGTATCAACGTGGCGGAATGAATCAACGGTCGGTTTTTCAGGGATAGGTCGATGGCATCGAGGTAATACAGGGCCAGGTGCAACTGCGCCAGGGCATGGCGCAGGCGGAACAGCGGGTCGGGAATGGCGACGCACACGATGGCACTGTGCGCCCTGGCTTCGGCCAGGGTATCGTCTGACGGGTCTGCCTTCAGGGTCAGGTCGGAAAGTTCAAAGCGATTCTGCAGAAAAACCGGCACCAGGAAGTCGGTCACGGGTTTGCCCACCGGTGAACGGCGGTCGGCTTTTTGCTGGCGGGCGGGTGTCAGGTCGACCTCGCTGAGGGTGCCCTCGGAACTGACTTCGAATTCCCGCCAGAGTGTCTGCCCCCGGAATACATAGAGGTAACCGGGGCGCAGTGTGGAAACAGCCCGCCCACCAAACACGGTCACGCCGCTGACCTTGATGGGGCGCTTGCGGTGAATTTCGGCCACCGGGCACACGCTCAGCAGGGTATTGCCGAGTTCGCCTTCTGGCTTTTCTTCCAGTGGTGTCCAGTCCTCCAGCACCGGCACGTTGAAGGTGTTCACCCTCCCGGGTTGGGATAGCCATCACCATCCCTGCTGGCTCACCGGTGTCGTTTTCGGCCCTCAGGCGGATTGTTTTTTCCAGTTTTTCAGGTTTGAGAGTGAAAGATTCGCTCATACCGTCTTGCTCTTCCCTGAGGTTGATGTACTTTTCAGCAGGTCCTGCTCACTGTCCCGGCCTCTGACGTCCGCAAGCCGGTCCTGCCCATCCTCCTCGCTGGCCGGGGCCACTTGAGTCGGGTTGCTCTCGGCTTGCCTGGCCCGGCCAGTGAGGGCCGTTGTTGCAGGCGCGGATTCCGGGTCGGCGTTGGCTCGGGTGCTGGTTTGCGCTAACGATCCCTGTGTAACCTTGGTGCCTGCCACCGGCCTTGAGGGTGACTTCCGCGCCCGCTTCGATCACGATTTTCATGCCGGCCTTGTGGTGGATTTCGCTGCCGGCTTCATGGCCGATTCTCGGAAGTGCGATGAACCCGTACTGTCCACCGGCCCAACCCTGGCTGACTCTGAGCCAGGCACTGCTGTGTTCATCATTTTCTGAATAGCGATCCCAGGGGAATCGGACTTTCACCCGGCCGTACTGGTCGCAATGGATTTCTTCGCCTTCCGGGCCGGTTACGATGGCGATCTGGGGGCCGTCCATCAAGGGGCGGTGTGTGACCTGTGGCCGCCAAGTGCGACCCGCGGGGATGGCGTTGAAGGCGTTGTGGTAGGTGGTAGAGCCACTGCCCCCCACGGTAAAGTCGGGGCGGTTGCTCTGGCCATTGGCAGTGGCGGCGTCGTTCCTGAGGGCATCCAGGCGGCTCTCGGTGAAGGGCTGGCCGCTGGCGTCCTGTTTGAACCGGCCGGGGTAGTCGTAGTGCTGGTAGTCGTCCCGCTGGGCCGCCAGCCTGCCGGCCTGCTGTTCGTGAATCAGGGCGTAGGCGGGGTTCCTGAAGGTGTAGTCCTTCATGGCCACGGAGGCGGCCCTGATCCGTTCCCGGTAGCTGAACTGGAAGACGGCGCTCTGGCGGGTGCTGCCACCGGCCTTGCTGTTGTACGCCACCGGGTCGAGCCTGGGGGCGTCGCCGTGGTGGTCGGCGATGATCAGGGCGGGAGGCTCGTTTCCTTCTACCTCACCGTGACTATAGCGATAGTGCCAGCCTTCCTCGGCGGCCAGTCGTTCGACAAAGTCCAGGTCGCTTTCCCGGTGCTGGACACAGTACTCCCGTTCCTCGGGGGTGCGCTTGAGGTCAAAGACGGTATCAATGATGCCTCGCTCTTCGAGCAGGGTGTGCACGATGGCATCGGTGCTTTGGGTCTGGAAGATGCGGCTGTTGTGCGTCAAGCCCAGGCGCCACAGCGGGGGTTGGACGATGACTTCGTAGCGGGTGCGGCGATGGCCGGAGTCGCTCCGGGCGAATTCGTTGACCACGCCGGTAAAGCGCCGAAGCGGTACACCGTCCCGCAAGACCACCAGTTCCACGGGCTGTTCCAAGACTTCCTCGGCTGAAATGTCCGGGGAGGTACTGGCCAGTTCCAGTTTGCAGTGGCAAAGCCTGGATAGGTGTTCGGTCAGTTCAAAACGGGCGACCACGAACAGGTCTTTGGGGAGTTGGCCAAGGGTGGCCGTGAACTGCAGTCCGGTTGCCTGAGGCATGATTCCATCCTTGATAAACTAAATCCATTTAGTTTCGCAAAGCCAGAAGCCCCGCTTCCTGCGGGTGCCCTGTCGGCTTTATACGGGAGGACAGTAGCAAAACAGAGGTTCTGAGTCCATGGTTCTTTAACAGGATTGCTCGATAATAGAAAAGGCACCCGAAGGTGCCTTTTCTCAAGCTGAACAGAAAGTTAAAGAACTTTCTTCAGCTCTTCTTCAAGTTGCGGAACCGCTTCGAACAGATCCGCTACCAGGCCATAATCGGCTACCTGGAAGATCGGCGCTTCTTCATCCTTGTTGATCGCAACGATCACCTTGGAATCGGACATACCGGCCAGGTGCTGGATGGCACCGGAAATACCAACGGCAACGTACAGCTGCGGGGCGACGATCTTACCGGTCTGGCCAACCTGCATGTCGTTCGGTACGAAACCGGCGTCGACAGCGGCACGGGATGCACCAACGGCGGCGCCCAGCAGATCAGCAACCTGCTCCAGCATCCTGAAGTTGTCGCCGTTCTGCATGCCGCGGCCACCGGAGATAACGATACCGGCACTGGCCAGGTCCGGACGGTCAGATTTGGCTTTCTCTTCGTTTACGAAGGAAGACAGACCAGCGTCCTTGACCACCTCCAGCTGCTCAACGGCGGCGGAGCCACCTTCGGCTGCAACCGGATCGAACGCGGTCGGACGAACAGTGATGACTTTGATGCTGTCGCTGGACTTCACTGTCGCGATCGCATTACCCGCGTAGATCGGACGAACGAAGGTGTCATCAGACTCAACACGCATGATGTCGGATACCTGGGCGACGTCCAGCAGCGCTGCAACGCGCGGCATGAAGTCTTTGCCAGTGGTACCGGCAGCAGCCAGGATGTGGCTGTAGCCCTTGCCCACTTCGGCAACCAGCTCGCCCAGGTTCTCGCCCAGGAAGTGACCATAAGCAGCGTTATCGGCAACCAGTACCTTGTTAACGCCTTCGGCCTTGGCTGCTGCTTCGGCAACGGCGCCACAGTTTTCACCGGCAACCAGTACGTCGATGTCTCCGCCGATGGCCTTGGCAGCCGCTACAACATTCAGGGTAGCCTGCTTCAGGCTGCTGTTGTCATGTTCAGCAATTACAAGGATGCTCATTCAGATCACCTTCGCTTCGTTCTTCAGTTTATCGACCAGCTCGGCAACGTCGGCCACTTTTACACCCGCCTGACGGGAGGCAGGCGCTTCAACCTTCAGAGTGGAAAGACGCGGTGTAATATCGACACCCAGATCGGCCGGGCTCATGGCGTCCAGCGGCTTCTTCTTAGCTTTCATGATGTTCGGCAGGGAAGCGTAACGCGGCTCGTTCAGACGCAGGTCCGTGGTGACAACCGCCGGCAGGTTCAGGGAAAGGGTCATCAGACCACCGTCTACCTCACGGGTTACGTTAACCTTGTCGCCTTCAACAACCACTTCGGATGCAAAGGTGCCCTGCCCCATTCCGGTCAGCGCGGCCAGCATCTGGCCAGTCTGGTTGTTATCGGAATCAATGGACTGCTTGCCGAGAATGACCAGCTTTGGCTCTTCCTTCTCAACAACAGCCTTCAGCAGCTTGGCCGCTTCGAGAGACTGAACCTCCTCGTCCGTTTCGACGTGGATACCACGGTCCGCACCCAGCGCCAGCGCAGTACGGATCTGCTCCTGGCAGGCTTTCGGGCCAATGGAAACCACCACGATTTCACTGGCAACACCCTTCTCTTTCAGGCGAACCGCTTCTTCTACCGCGATCTCGCAGAACGGGTTCATTGCCATCTTGACGTTGGCGAGATCAACACCGGTATTGTCCGGCTTGACGCGCACCTTTACGTTGTAGTCGATTACTCGTTTTACAGCGACCAGAACCTTCATAGATTCCTCGTTCTTCTACGATGGGTTTATGACTTGCAGTCCTCACGTGAAGCCTGCCGAAATTCGATGCGCACTAATAATGGAGGCAACGCTCAGCAGAATCAATAGCCTCAGACGACGCGTCAGGACAGATGTTTCAGCCAGTTTCCCGGTATTGACCGGGAATGGCGATGAGACGATACTAGATTTCGACTCAAAACACACGATGTTTCAGTGTGCTCATACAATGCCAAAGGACAGACCAAATTTCAAACAAACGTTTGTTTGATTCATCAAATACGGTATCCTTTGCTATAAACAAGTCGTTGAATTCGGCTTCTGGCAGTCGTCTATAGGCAGTTTTACCGGTATGATGACGACCCAGAAAAATTCGCCTGCGGGCACATAATATCCATTAAAGATGTTTGAGGAGACCAACGTGGAACGCGAATCGATGGAATTTGATGTTCTGATCGTCGGCGGTGGCCCGGCGGGCCTGTCGGCAGCTTGTCGTGTCATGCAACTGGCACAGGAAGCTGGCGAGGAACTCACCGTATGCGTGGTAGAGAAAGGTTCTGAGATCGGCGCCCACATTCTGGCCGGTACCGTATTCGAGCCCACCGCCCTCAACGAACTCTTCCCGGACTGGAAAGAGAAAGGTGCCCCGCTCAACACGCCGGTTACCCGTGACGACATTTTCCTGCTGAAGAACCAGGAAAACGCCACCAGGATCCCTAATGCGTTTGTGCCCAAAAACATGCACAACCATGGCAACTATATTATCAGCCTGGGCAACCTGTGCCGCTGGCTCGCCGAACAGGCCGAAGGCCTGGGCGTTGAAGTTTATCCGGGCTTCGCGGCCGCCGAGACCATCGTCGAAGACGGCCAGGTAAAAGGCATCATCACCGGTGACATGGGCGTTGCCCGTGACGGTTCCGAGAAAGACGGCTACATGCCGGGCATGGAACTGCGCGCCAAGTACACCCTGTTTACTGAAGGCTGCCGTGGGCACCTGGGCAAACGCCTGATCAACGATTTCAAGCTTGATGAAGGCAAGGATCCGCAGCATTACGGGATCGGCATCAAGGAGCTGTGGGACATTGATCCTGCCAAACACGAGCCGGGCCTGGTTGTACATACCACGGGCTGGCCGCTGAACGAAACCGGTTCCACTGGTGGCTCTTTCCTGTACCACCTGGAAAACGGCCAGGTTTACGTGGGGCTGATCACCGATCTTTCCTACAGCAACCCGCACCTGAGCCCGTTTGAAGAATTCCAGCGCCTGAAGCTGCACCCGGAAGTGAAAAAATACCTGGAAGGCGGCAAGCGTGTCGCCTACGGCGCCCGAGCTATTACCAAAGGCGGTTTTAACTCCCTGCCGAAGATGAGCTTCCCTGGCGGCCTGCTGCTCGGTTGTGATGCTGGCACCCTGAACTTTTCCAAGATCAAGGGCTCCCATACCGCCATGAAGTCCGGTCTGCTTGGCGCAGACGCGGTGTTTGAAGCGCTGAAAGAAGGCAGGAATGGCGAGGAAATCACCAGCTTCCAGAAGCGGTATGAAGACAGCTGGCTTTACAAGGAGCTGTACGCAGAGCGTAACTTCGGCCCGGCCATGCACAAGTTCGGCAACGTGATTGGCGGCGCGATCGCCTTCTTCGAGCAGAACATCCTGCATCGCAGCCTTCCGTTCACTTTCCACGACACCACGCCGGATTACGCCACCATGAAGCCGGCCTCTGAGTGCAAGAAAGTGAGCTATCCGAAGCCGGATAACACCCTGACCTTCGACCGTCTGTCGTCGGTATTCATTTCCAACACCAACCATGAGGAAGATCAGCCGGTTCACCTGAAGCTGACCGATCCGGAGCTTCCGATCCGGGACAACCTGCCAAAATACGACGAGCCCGCGCAGCGCTATTGTCCGGCAGGCGTGTACGAAGTGGTCGAAAAAGACGACGGCAGCGGCAAGCGCTTTCAGATCAACGCCCAGAACTGCGTTCACTGCAAGACCTGTGACATCAAGGACCCGGCCCAGAATATTACCTGGGTGACGCCGGAGGGGGGCGGTGGCCCGAACTATCCGAACATGTGAACCTGGGGGCAGATGAAGGTTTTCATCTGACCCCGTTTTCTCGATCTGCCGGATAGCCGGTGAACTCGGGGTCAGATGAACTTTTCATCTGACCCCTTTTTCGTTCGCTAGCGCTTAAGAAAAGCTTAGTGGGCGTGACCGTGCTCTTGCTCTTCGTCAGTCGCTTCGCGGGCCTCTACCACTTCCACATCGAAGTGCAGAGTCTGTCCGGCGAGCGGATGGTTGGCATCGATGGTAACGGTCTCGTCGCCAACTTCAACTACACGAACAACCTGGGGGCCGCCCGGAGTCTGTGCCTGGAACTGCATGCCCGGCTCGATCGTATCGACACCTTCAAATGCAGAACGCGGAACAGGCTGAACCAGCTCTTCGTTAACTTCGCCGTAGCCTTCAGTAGGTTCTACAGAAACCTTCACCTGATCGCCTGGGTTCTTTTCGTTCAGTGCACTTTCCAGTCCACCGATAATGTTCTGTGCACCTTCCAGATAAGACAGGGGCTCGCGACCTTCTACACGGGAGGAATCAAGCTGCTCTCCCTGATCGTTAGTGAGCGTGTAATGGATGGTGACAACACGAGGTTGGGCCATGTGATCTCCTTGCGTGTCGCAATGACTGTTTAATTGATTTAGGCAATCGAAAGTGATCGTGAACAGCCAGACTGCACAGAGGGACTAACGACCACCGGGCCTCGTTAGAGAGCCAGGCTCGTAACAAGTACGAAAACACAGTTTAACAAGTGACAGAGTGCGTTTTCTACCGTCATTTCTGGGGGCATGGTACGGGTTTTCAACCAACCTGCCCGATTTTGTAGAAAATTCCGTGACTAAACACGCCCAGAACCGGGTGGCCGTCTTCGTTTCGCTCGACCACATGTTCCGCCAGGTCGTAGTAGGCGGCGGTCACCAACCGGGCCTCCACACCGTGCCGCACCGCCACAACCGGTCTTGGCTCCTCTGAGCGGGGATAGGTGCCAACCTCCAGCGGATGCTGCTGCCCGACTTCCAGGGTTTCGCCGACGTTGGTGATCAGAGAAATCACCTGGCAGTCACCCTCACCGGTGACCTGCAGGGAATGTGCGAGCAGCGGCGTGTCCTCCACCTGAATCCGCCATTTTTCCACCGGCGTGACCAGGTAATATTCGCCATCTTCTTCCCTGCGCAGGATGGTTGAGAACAGCCGCACGATGGCCTCACGAGCCAGTGGCTCACCCTTGAAGATCCACTGACCATCCCGGCTGACTCGCAGATCCATGTCGCCCGACAGCTCGGGGTGCCACTGATCAAGGGGCGGATTTCCGGGATTTTTCACGGTTTCCTCTACCTGCTTTGCAAGACTTTCCGGATTCGTGTGCATAACGGTGGCTCCCGGTTCAGTGATTCGGAGTATCAGGGCAGAAACTGTGCTTTCAAGTCTGCGCAGCCGGGCCCCACTACAGGCATGTCGAGCATAACCGCCTGGGAGGTCATGAAGGGTATGCCCCGGCGATGGGCATCCACCAGCAGTGTAGCGAGGCTGCCAACCAGCGGCATGTGGGAAACAATCATCAGTGGTGATTGATCCTGCTCGATCAACGCATCAAGGCATTCCCCGGGATCGTCGTCCGGGGTAATGAACATTTTCTCTTCCACCGGGCAATTGAGGATTTCGGAGACAATCGCGGCGGTTTGCCGGGCCCTTACCAAGGGGCTGCTCCAGATCAGTTTCGGGCGCCAGGGGGATTCGGCGATCCGTGCTGCCACCTCCGCAGCGCCCAGACGGCCCGATTCGGTCAGCTCCCGCTCCTGATCCAGTGTGTGCCAGCCGGCTTCACCGTGGCGCATGATGAGCAATTGCAAAGGCAACCTCCGCTAAGTGGCCGGCTACTGGGTTATGGTGCGGGGTAGTATGAATTCCACGTCGGAATTCTGGACCGACATCATCAGGCTGTTGATGACTGCCTTGATGGATGCAGAGCGATACAGAATCTCATAAAGGCCGCGCACCAGTGGCATATAAATGCCGATTGCCTCAGCCTTTTCTTTCACCAGCTTCAGGGTATAGATACCCTCAGCCACCTGCCCCAGTTCCGCCACGGCGTCATCCAGCTTCTGGCCCTGCCCCACGGCGTAGCCGACCCGATAGTTCCGGCTTTTGGAGGACGTGCAGGTCACGATCAGGTCACCGACGCCGGCCAGCCCCATGAAGGTCATAGGGTTGGCACCAAGGCTTACGGCGAACCGGCTCATTTCAGCAAGGCCTCGGGTGATCAGCATGGCCTTGGCATTCTCACCCATCTCCAGAGCGGAAGCGAGGCCCGCGACAATGGCATAGATGTTCTTGAGGGCGCCGGCAAGTTCCACGCCGTAAATGTCCACGTTGGCATAGACGCGGAAATACTCGCAGCCCAACAGATCCTGAACGGCCCGGCGTACGTCCGGGTCCTTGGCGGCAATGACGGTGGCGGTGAGGTCGCGGTTCACGATTTCAGCTGCCAGGTTCGGCCCGCTGAGTACGCCGATACGGCAGCGCGGAATCTCTTCCTGGAGAATCTCGCTCATCAGTTTGAAGCCGTGTTCCTCAATGCCCTTGGTCAGGCTGACGACGATCTGGTCATCGCGGAATTTGTCGCAGTTTTCCCGGATAACGGGCCGAAAAGCCTTGCTGGGAATGGCAACCAGCACGATTTCTGCCTTGCTGACGGCGTCGGCAAGGTCGGTGGTTGGCCGAATATCGCCAGTCAGTTCGATTCCCGGCATATACCGGCTGTTGATGCGGCTGCTGCGGATTTCCCTGGCCTGGGCCTCACCACGCATCCAGAAATGAACGCGATGGCCGTTCTCCCCAAGCACTTTGGCCATGGCGGTGCCAAAACTGCCGCCGCCGAGAACCGCTACGTCATGCACCGGCCCTGTTGCCCCATTTTTTTGAGGCGTCGTTTTTTCAGACATAGTTCTTCCGTTTTTTCAGATCAGGTGTGAAACCGGTGTCGCCAGGCGCAGCAGGCGGGTGGCGTTAACCGGGCTCTTCACATTCCAGAGCGCGCACCAGATTCCTGAACTCTTCCCTGTTGCGATTGTTCAGGCCCATCAGCACCTTGTGGGCATCGAGAACCTTATCCCGAACCTGCTGTTCGCTGGCCCTGAGAACAGGAATTTCTTCAAGTTCTTCAATACGGGACGCGGGTTCACGGACAATGATAAAGATCTTGTCGAACCCCATGGATGTGATAATGCGGGTAATGTCAGGATTGGTGGAAATCAGCGTGGGCAGGAAATGACTTTGCTTCTGAGCCGCCATGGCGATCTTGGCCAGCAGACCGAGTGTGGTGCTGTCGATGATCTCCGTTTCGGTGAGATCAATCACCACGGTCTTGAACTGGGGATCCTGAGTGATGGACTCAACCAGATTGTCCAGCGTCGAACACAGGTTCAGCCGGATTTCCCCGATAAACTTCAGGACGTAAATGCCCTGTTTTTCAGCTTGCAGGATCTTGTAACCAGCCATGTTTCACGCTGCCACTATTTCGACGAGGTGTTGTCTGACCCATCCATAGTATCAGTAACCGACACAATAGCGATATCGTCCGGCAACTCTGTGATCTCCTCGAGATTCAGAGCTTCGCTAAGAGCTGCGATAGTGTGACGGCCTCCTGACACGAGTTCAAGTAGTGTCCGTTCCTTTTCATCAAGACTTTTTTCCCGGATAACTTCCAGAATTCCATCCGAAAACAGGGTCAGGTGGAACGGTTTGTCCAATGGCACCTCGTATACTTCCCATTTCGGCGTCTCGAAAAGCCCCACCGGCAGCCCACTTCCCTCCAGGAAAGCGGTTTCACCACCTTCAAAGGAAAGGATAGGCATCGGGAAATGCGCACCTACTGCATACTGTAATCTACGTTCGCTGACAGAAATGATGCCAACAAAGACGGTGACGTGTTTACCGAGACCGGTATCCAGCAATTCCGAGTTAATCCGTTCAAGGAAGCGCTCAGGGAACAGAATGTCGTCACTCGATCCACGGCGGAGGTTGCGTTGCAACCGGTTCGTAAGGTTCTTCAGCAACACGGTAACGAACGCGGAACTGGCTCCGTGGCCGGATACATCGGCAATGTAGACCAGAACCTTGTCGTCGGAAATCCGGAAGTAATCCAGAAAATCACCGCTCAGGTACAGTGACGGTTTGATCAGGTGGTCTATATGCAAGCCACTCATGACCTGCTCACGTTCCGGCAGCATCCGCAACTGAACCTTGCGGCCGGCGCGCTGGTCGGCCCGCAGCTCGGCGATACCGTCACGCAGATCCCGGTTGGCCTCTTCCAGTTCGTGGCGGTAAAGCTGGTTCAGGCGATTGACCCGAACCCGGTCAAACAGTTTGCCGATAACATCGTCCAGCGCTCCCTTGTCGTCGTTGCAGGGCTTCAGAACAAAATCTGCGGCCCCGGCCCGCAGCGCACTGACGACATCAGCGCTGGAGTCACTGGTCGAACAGGCAACGATGGGTGTGAAGGTTTCGGCTTCTTCAAGCCGGTTGGCCAGGTCCCGGATAGCCTCCGGGGACAGGTCTGCAAAGATGACGTCGGGGATGTTATCGTTGAACAGTGCCTTGGCGGCAGCGAGGCCCGGATAGCCGGTAACATAAAAGCCCCTCGCTTCCAGGTAACGGGCAAGATCCGTACGAGCCTTTTCATCGGCGTCAATAATCAGTATGCGCTCGGTGCGCGAAGCCATGGCGACTGCCCTAAACTACCAGCGATAAACGATAAATTGGCTTGAATAAGCCTATTCTGGCACGCCCCTGTGATATAACAAGGCCAGTTTTATGAAATTGGGAGATTCCTGCCAATGAGACGTGCCGTTAATGATCTTCTCGGAGCCTATGACAAGCTGATCATGGATCCGGTTCACGGTGGTATTCCACTTTACCGGCACGAGATCCAGGTTATTGACCATCCGCTGTTCCAGCGGCTGCGGAACATCTGCCAGAACGACATCCTGAGCCTGGTATTCCCCGGCGCCACCCACTCCCGCTTCCTGCACAGTATTGGCGTAATGCATGTGGGAACCCGTATGTTCCGCTCGATGATCGACGCCTACCTTCGGGAGCGCCAGCTGAGCGAGCAGACCGACCTGAGCCTGAGCCAGCTGGACGCCATTGACTACCTGGCGAAAACCATTCGGCTTGGCTGCCTGCTCCACGACAGCGGCCATTCCAGCTTTTCCCACCAGTTCACGCAGGCGCGACAGATCCGGGAGTTGATGTCCCGGCCCGGGCGATTCCGGGATCTCTGGCGGGGAGTGGATTATTCAGCCTACCACCCGGAAGAGCCCGATGAGCTGGAACACGAACATTATTCAGTGCGTGTCGCCCACGACGTTCTTTCTGCGACAGACCTGGAAAGTGCCGGTCTTCATGCCCGGGATGTGATCGGGATTATGGAGACCACGGACGTGAGGCCCAGCGAGACCTTTTGCCGGCACGCCAGAACCTTCTGGGCGTTTATTGCCGGTGAAGACGCCGCGGCAGGCACACCCCTGAGCGATAACATTCCCGGCCTGGTAATGGACCTGTTGTCATCAATCGTTTCCGGCGAGATTGATGCTGACCGGGCCGATTACATGCTGCGGGACGGCTTCCATTCTTCAGTGACTATCGGCGGCTTCAACCTGGATCACCTGTTAAGCAACCTGCGTTTTGGCTGGGATGTGTCTGAACCCTGGCTTGGGTTGGCGATCACCCAGAAAGGGCTGGGGGCGCTTGAGGATTTTGTTTACAGCCGCCACCAGATGTATCGCAAGGTCTACGCCCACAAGACGGCCCTGGGCTTTGACTGGCTCTTACGAGAGGCCATAAACGAGGTATTGGATGATCCGGAGAATTTTCAGTGGGTGGATACCTGTTTAAGCGACATGACCTACTTTGCGGAGCTCACCGACAACTTCTTCTGGGAGGCGTTCCGGAAAGTAGCCCGCAAACACCCGAAAAGTTTCTCCTTCTGCATTGTGAACCGGGTAAAACTGAACCATCTTGATACCCGGGAGGACCTTTCGGCCAGGGGCATTGAGCGGCACAGCGCCTGGCTGGCCGGGGAACTTGCCCTCAACCCTGCCCAGGTGGTGACCTGTTCAATGCGGGCGCGGTTCTCCAACATCCAGGACAATTTCAATGGCATCAAGGTTCTGGTTCGGGAACCCATTCGCCGTACTCGGTCGCTGAAGAAGATCACCGATGTCAGCGCCTTCTTCAGCAAGTTCAGTGACGGCACCATCACCCACTTTTACACCCGCCCGGACGTAACCACCGGCAGCCAGGATTCTTTTACTGAGTAGTGGGCACCGCGTTCATTTCGACGACCAGTCCACAGGCGCTGTCAAACGCGCCCTCAACGCGGCCGCCACTGAGCCAGTCGCCTGCCAGGCCAATATAGTGGTCCGCAAACCAGGGGTGACCCGGCTGCTCTCCGCCCCGGTTATCGGAGACCGACCACGCCTGGTCCTTCCGGGCCAACCTGCCGACCCGAGGGTCTGGAAACCAAACCGCCTTTGCCATGGGCCAAAGCATTCGTTGTCGGCGAATTTTCGAAGATCGCCGCTGTCAGCCCGGCCAGCCCTGAACCAACAATCGCGGTACGGCGAATAACAGGCGAATCAAAGGTTTGATTAAACATGGTTTATGGTGCATCCAATTCCTGTAGTGAGATCGTACAACCCCTCATGAAACAGAATCAGCCACCGGGCTGATCGTGCGATCAAGGTTCCATTTAAGAGAAAGGGCAATCAGGGTATGACCCGAGTGCAGCATTGGCTTACAAACATTCTGAGATGGTTCGATTCCGAGGCAGGTTCGGATCACATCGACACCACGTCCAGATCGTTCAACTTCTTACGTGTTGTTCCGTTCATAGCGCTTCATATGGCCTGCTTGCTGGCCTTTTATACCGGGGCTAGCGCCTTCGCCATCGGATTTGCGATTGCCTTCTTCCTGGTGCGCATGTTTGCGATTACCGGATTCTACCACCGTTATTTCGCCCACAAGACCTTTAAAACCAGCCGCCCTGCCCAGTTCGTATTCGCCGTTCTTGGCACCAGTGCCGCCCAGCGCGGGCCGCTCTGGTGGGCCGCTCACCATCGCCATCACCACCAGCATTCCGATGAAGCGCAGGATCTTCACTCCCCCCATCATGGTGGCTTCTGGTGGTCGCACATGGGCTGGTTTACCTGTGACGCAGGATTCGCGACCGATGAACGGCGAATCCGGGACTGGCTGAAGTTTCCTGAGCTCAAGTTGATCAATCGGTTTGACTCCCTGGTGCCCGCCCTGGCCGCTGCCGGTATCTACGTCCTCGGTGAGGCCCTGGCCGCCTGGGCGCCTGGCCTGGGAACCAATGGTCTGCAGCTGTTGGTATGGGGATTCTTTATTTCCACCGTAGCGTTATTCCACGCCACGGTCTCGATCAACTCACTGTCCCATGTCTGGGGCAAGCGCCGGTTCGAGACACCGGACGACAGCCGGAACAACTTCTGGCTGGCTCTGCTCACCCTGGGTGAGGGCTGGCACAACAACCATCACCGTTGGCCCCAGTCTGTGCGCCAGGGATTCCGGTGGTATGAAATCGACATCACATGGTATGGCCTCTGGCTGATGTCAAAGCTGGGCATAATCTGGGAGCTCAACCCGATACCCCAGCATATTCAGGAAGAGACAACCGAGCTGGATAAGATGAGGATGAGAAGGCAATGACAACCGCCTCAAAGATCGAAGTAGGTACGCGTAACTCGGCGGTGCCGGCAACGCTCGACAACTTCCGGGCGCTGTTCAACGAACTCGACAAGGGCGATCTGAACAAACTCGCCCGTGTTTACAGTGAAGATATTCGGTTTCAGGACCCACTGGGCCCGGTTCAAGGGCTCGACGAGCTCACCCGTTATTTCGCCGGGGCCTACGCCAACGTCATCTCCTGTCGCTTCGAGTTTGGTGAAGCCGTTGTCCAGGGTGAGTTTGCAGCGGTTCCGTGGGTGATGTACCTGCGCCACAAGCGCATTCGCAAAGGCCGGGAAGTGCTGGTTCAGGGCATGAGCCACCTGGAAATCCGGGACAACATGGTGTGCTACCACCGCGATTACTTTGACGTAGGAGAAATGCTCTACGAAAACCTGCCGGTGGTTGGCGGGGTTATTCGCTGGATCAAGGACCAGGCAGGATGAGTGACCGACTTCAGGAAACCTCAAATATCTGGATTACTGGCGCCAGCTCCGGCATTGGCGAATCCGTAACCCGGGCCCTGGCCCGCGGTGGGCATCGTTTGGTCATCACCGGCAGACGAAAGGGCGCGCTCGAAGAGCTTGCCTCCGCCGCCCCTGAACGGATCATTACGGCTGCGGCAGACACTACCGGCAAAGAAGATCTCCAGTCGGTGGCCGGCTCTCTTGAGATGCACGGCGACCTGAACATGGTGATCCTCAACGCCGGCACCTGTGAATACCTGGAAATCGGCAATTACAGCAGTGATGTGATCGAGAAGAACATTCACACCAACGTGATTGGCACCGCCCGCTGCCTGGACATCGCCCTGCCCGCTCTGCGCCGCAGCCGGGCAAAGGGAAAGCCGGCCACTCTGGTGATCGTCAGTTCCTCTGCCTGGTGGTTTCCCTTTGGCCGGGCCGAGGGCTATGGCGCGTCCAAGGCAGCCCTTACCTACTTTGCCCGCTCCCTGAGAGCAGACCTGGACGCAGAAGGTATCGATGTGGTGGTGGTTTCGCCAGGCTTCGTGAAAACACCGCTGACCGACCGCAACAATTTCCCGATGCCGTTTCTGGTTTCTGCAGAAGACGCTGCCGAACGAATCGTCAGCGGCCTGGCCCGTGGCCACAATGAAATCGCCTTCCCCAAGCGTTTTACCTGGATGCTGAGAGCACTCAGCGCCCTTCCCCGGCCTCTGGTTGACCGCATGGCGGCCTCCATGGCCCGTAAAAGCAACACCGCACAGGAAAACAATAGATGAGTAGTGAACGTCAGCGAGTTGCTGTCATCGGTGCCGGCGTTTCCGGCCTCACGGCTGCCTGGCTTCTGGCCGAGAAGCACGAGGTTCAGATTTTCGAGGCGGCCGGTTACGCCGGCGGCCACACCAACACGGAACAGATTGAGGCCGGTGGCCGTGCCTGGCCAGTCAATACCGGTTTCATTGTGTTCAATGACTGGACCTACCCGAATTTCATCCGCCTGATGGACCGGCTGGGCATCGCCTCGGAAGTCAGCGATATGAGTTTCAGCGTTGACTGCGGCACGAGCGGCCTGCAGTACAACGGTACCAGCCTGAACACTCTGTTTGCCCAGCGCCGTAACCTGATCAACTTGCCGTTCCTGAAGATGGTGCGGGAGATTCTCCGGTTCAACAAGGAATCCCGGGCAGATCTCCAGTCCGGGAGCATCAGCAATGAGGAAACTCTGGGCGAATACCTGAACAGGAATGGTTACTCACGGTATTTCAGGAATTACTACATTGTGCCCATGGGCGCTGCCATCTGGTCCGCCCCGGAGATTGTGCTGGAGCAGTTCCCGATTCGCTTTTTCCTGCAGTTTTTCAATAACCACGGCATGTTGTCAGTAGACGACCGCCCGACCTGGCGAGTGATTTCCGGGGGCTCAGCCCAGTATGTGACAAAAATGATGGAACGCCTCGGCGACTCAACCCACCTGAACAGCCCGGTAGACAAGGTGGTCCGGGATGAAACCGGCGTGACCGTCTGCGTCGGAGGACAGGAGCACCGCTTCGATCAGGTTATTTTTGGCTGCCATAGCGACCAGGCCCTTGCCATGCTTGTGGACCCGACTGACAAGGAGCTGGATATCCTCGGCGCCATGGGATACCAGAAAAACGATGTTGTGCTTCACACCGACAGCAATGTGTTGCCGGACAACCGGCGCGCCTGGGCGGCCTGGAACTATTTTATTCCTGCCCACAGCACGGAGCCCGTGTCGGTCACCTACAACATGAACGTTCTGCAGAATTTCCACGATGCGCCGGAAACCTTCTGCGTAACCCTGAACCGAAGCCACGATATAGCCCCGGACAAGGTAATCAAGCGCTTCGAGTACGCCCATCCTGTGTTCACACTGGATGCGGTGGCCGCCCAGGAGCGATATGACGAGATCGGTAACCGGAACCGCACTCACTTCTGCGGGGCCTACTGGTTTAACGGCTTCCACGAGGACGGGGTTCGCAGCGCACTCCGGGTAACCCGGGCATTCGGGGTGGAGTTTTGACCGTGAACAGCCAGTGGCTGGAGGGTACTGTCCGGCACAGGCGGAAGTACCCTGTGCACCATGAATTCAGCTACGGCACCGGCATGCTTGCTCTGGACACCGATGAGTGGCGTAGCATCGCCGATGTCAGTCCGCTGTTTTCTCTGGAACATTTTAACTGGATTTCCCTGAAACGGAAGGACTACTTCCGGCCGGAGGCAGGGGACCTGTCGGCGGCTGTACGGGATCATGTGGAACAAGCGACGGGCTGGCGCCCTGAGGGCGAAGTGGAGCTGATTACCCACCCCCGCTATTTCGGCCAGGTGTTCAATCCGGTCAGTTTCTACTTTTGCTACGGTGCCGGAGACCGGTCCGCCGAAGGCGCTGTGCCCAGGGTTATTGTTGCTCAGATTACCAACACACCCTGGCAGGACCGCCATGTCTATTGCCTGGAAACCACGGGTTCAGAACCCAACAAGACAGGCTGGCGCACCGAGCAGTTCGGTTTCAGCAAGCGCTTTCACGTTTCCCCGTTTAATGGCATGAACCAGCACTATGAATGGAGTTTCAGTTTCCGGGGCCCGGAGCTGAGAATCCACATGAATGTTCTGGAACAAGGCCGCAAGCATTTTGATGCCACCCTGGTAGTCCAACGTACCCCTGTCACTCGTAGAAATGTCCACAGAAGTCTTCGGAAATTTCCGGTTGAAGCATTCAAGGTGGTGGCAGGCATCTACTGGCATGCCCTCCGGCTTAAGCTCAAGGGTGCACCTTTCTATACCCACCCGGACAAACTTCCGGCAGGCGATATCGCCCATCGCCGTGGGCATGATGATTCAGGGCTGGACGTGACCAGTGCTGAAACCAACGACAAGACTCGTGGAAGGGTAAGCTCATGGAGAACCTGAATACTTCGGTTGAAACCACCTCATCCGGCTCAGCCAGTGTGCCAATGCTTAGTCGGTTTGCGAGAAACCTGGTGATTCAGCAGCTCCGGTTACTGGGGGAAGGTCAACTGACGGTTCGTGAAACCGGATTTGAGGACCTGGTATTTGGTGATGGCAATACCCGCTACCAGCCAGCCGAGCTAGTCGTCCACGATCACAGCACCTGGCGGGACCTGCTGACCGGCGGTAGTGTTGGTGCCGCCGAGGCGTTCGTGGCCGGAGACTGGACCACCCCGGATCTGGTCGCTCTGCTCCGCTTCTTCACCCGTAACGTCGACCGCATGAACCAATTCGAGGACCGTTTCAGCTGGGTAACAAAGCCTGTGCTGAAAGGCCTTCACTGGCTGAACCGTAACACCAGGGAAGGTTCCCGGAAAAACATCAGCGCTCACTATGACCTGGGTAACGAGCTGTTTGAGACCTTCCTGGACCCGACCATGATGTACTCCTCGGCTATCTATCCGAGCGCCGGATCGACTCTGGAAGAAGCCGCGGTGCACAAGCTGGACACCATATGTCGCAAACTGGATCTTCAGCCCGGCGACAAGGTGATGGAAATTGGGACCGGCTGGGGTGGTTTTGCCATTCACGCTGCCAAAAACTACGGTTGCCACGTAACAACCACCACGATTTCAAAGGAACAACTGGAGCTGGTGAAAGAGCGGGTTCAACAGGAAGGTCTGGCAGACAGAATGACTCTGCTGTTTGATGACTACCGTGATCTGGAAGGCCAGTTCGACAAACTGGTGTCCATCGAGATGATCGAGGCAGTCGGCCCCCAGTTTCTGGACAGCTATTTCTCCCGGATAAACGCATTGCTGAAGCCGGATGGTCTGGCGCTGGTCCAGGCTATCAATATGCCAGAGCAGCGTTATCAGCGGGCATTGAAGAATGTGGATTTTATCCAGCGATTCATTTTCCCGGGCAGTTTCATACCGTCCTTCGGTGCCATCCTTGAATCGGTCCGCAAAGAAAGCAATATGGTACTGACACACGCCGAAGATACCGGTTTCCATTACGCCCGCACCTTGCATGACTGGTATGAGCGATTCATCGCCAAACGGGATCAACTGGATGCCATGGGTTACGACCAGGCTTTCCGTCGGCTGTGGCACTTCTACTTCGCGTACTGCGAAGCAGGGTTCAGCGAGCGCGCCATTGGTGTGGCCCAAATGGTGTTCGCAAAGCCGGGCAATAAACGTGAGAACATCCTGAGCCTGTGATTGCGTCAGAAACGGGTCGTAATGTACTGAACTTCCTGCTTTTCCAGGCCGGGTGGTTCGCTTGCGTATTCTATCCCGGTCCTGTGGGAGCCGGCATCGTTGTTCTGTTCCTGATCCTTCATTTTGTGCTGGTGAGTCAGAACAGGATCACAGAACTGCAATTCGTTGTACTCGGAACGGTAGCGGGCTCTGTTCTTGATGGCATCTGGTTTCGCACCGGCATCCTGGACGATGGAAGCGGGGCGATTCTGTTAACCCCTCCCTGGCTGGTGGCTATCTGGGCCATTTTCATGACCACGCTGAGCCATTCACTGAACTGGATGAGCCGAAAACCCTGGTTGCCTTTCGTCTTCGCCCCCATCGCCGGGCCGTTTGCCTATTGGTCCGCCAGTCAGATCGGGGCGGTGGAATTGCCGGACCTCATACCCTCACTGATAGCCCTCGGTTTTGGCTGGCTGGTCATTTTCCCCCTGCTTCTTTTCGCCCGTAAAACGCTTTACCCGGAGCTGGCCCGATGAAAACGGCCGCCTGGATTGTTTCGTCTGCCCTCCTGATAATAACCACACCGGCAATCGCGAACGATTTCCGGTTTACCGGAGAGGCCACCGCCCCCGACGGCCAGGTGCTCTATCAAGAGCGCCACAGTGTCGATGGCACCTGCCAGGAGGGCGTATTTCGTCCCCAGCAGCACAGTGTGGATTACCACAAACCGGACGGGAACGAGCCTTTCGCCCGGAAAGCCCTTGAATACGATCTCTCCGTCATTCGACCGGCTGTGAACTTCGTTCAGCCAGATTTCAGCGAGGCCATGGAAATTGTCTACCCCCAACCGGATATCCTGGTCATCAACTGGGACACGCCCACCGGCGATTCGAAACGGTTCGAGGTGGAGTATCCGGACAGCACTGTAGTGGATGCCGGGTTCGACAACCTTGTGCGTCAGAACTGGCAAAGCGTGGTGGCTGGTGAGTCAGTCGATTTCCGGTTTCTCGGCCCGACGCGGGGCGAACACTATGGCTTTGTGCTCGAACCGATCAGTAGCGATAAGGTCGACGCTGACCACGTGGTCCAGATACGCCCGACGGGCATGGTTCTGAGATTCCTGGTGGATCCGATTGTGCTCGGTTACAACGATAACGGTGCCCTCACGGATTACCATGGCCTGACCAACATCCGCAAGAATCAGGACAGCAATTATACCGCCCACATCCGTTATTCAGTCGATACCTACCCGGATTGTGAACTGACTCCCTGAAACTGTCGTCCCTGCCAGGGCAGCACCCGGGGGTCAGTGTGCTAAACTCCGGCGGGAACTAACGCCGGAGAGTTTTCGCAATGATGTTCGTGTCTTTCAACGTCAACAGTATCCGTACCCGCCTGCACCAGCTCGACGCTGTGATTGATGCCCTCGCCCCGGACTTTATCGGGCTTCAGGAAACCAAGGTCCAGGACGACGACTTCCCAACAGACGCCATTCGCGAGCTGGGCTACCACGTGCATTTCCACGGCCAGAAAACCCACTACGGCGTTGCCCTGCTCTCAAAAGCGGAGCCAGAGCAGGTTATCAAAGGCTATCCCTGGGACGGGGAAGATTCCCAGCGCCGCCTGATTACCGGCCAGTTTACGGTGAACGGCGAAAAGCTCTCGGTGGTTAACGGCTATTTTCCCCAGGGAGAAAGCCGGGACCACCCGGTGAAGTTCCCGGCAAAGGAAAAGTTTTATGCCGACCTCATGCGGTACCTCGACGACCTCAACAAGGCCGGTGGCCATGTGGTGGTGATGGGTGACATGAACATTTCGCCCACCGACAAGGACATCGGCATCGGCGCCGATAACGCCAAACGGTGGCTCCGCACCGGCAAGTGCTCTTTCCTGCCGGAGGAGCGGGAATGGCTGGGCCAGGTGGAAGCCCGTGGTTATACCGATGTATTCCGCCACCTTCATCCGGAGGAGGCCGACACCTTCAGCTGGTTTGATTACCGCAGCAAGGGCTTTGAGCGGGATCCGAAACGGGGCCTGCGAATTGATCTGATCATGGCCAGCGACAGCCTGCTCCCGAAAGCCCGGGAGGCGGGTGTTTCCTACGGCATTCGCGCCATGGACCGGCCGTCAGACCATTGCCCGGTCTGGGCGAGCTTCGAGCTCTAGGGTCTGGCACGGCGCGATATGAAAAAAATCAAAACCCGCGACCGCATCCTGCAAACCAGCCTGGCGCTGTTTAACAGCGTCGGCGAGCCCAATGTTACGACCTTGCTGATTTCCGACGAAATGGACATCAGCCCGGGCAATCTGTACTACCACTTCAAGAGCAAGGGTGACATCGTCGAGGAACTGTTCGACCAGTACGAGCTGGACATGCTGGATCTGTTGACGGTTCCTGAAGATGCTGATATCTCTCTGGACCAGCAGGGATTCTTTCTGCACCTGCTGTTTGAGACGGTGGCGCGTTACCGGTTTCTTTACCAGGATCTGGTGAATGTGCTGTCCCGGTACGACCAGTTGCGGGTGCGGTTCAAGCGGATTCAGAAGAAGAAAACGTCGGCATTCAGAGCGATCTGCGAAAGCTTCCGTCGGCAAGGCACCCTGATAATTGATCAGGAAGAGCTTGATTCCCTGTGTGAGCAGTTAACGCTAACCGCTTGTTACTGGAGCGCTTTCGATACACTTTCCCACCTGGACGACCGGGAGTCGGTAGACCCCGGCCGGGGCGTTTACCATATGATGCACCTGGTAATTCCCTACCTGGCACCAGCCGACCGGGAAGAAGCCCGGCTGATGAGCCGGGACTATCTTTAAAGACAACCCTTTAAAGACAACCGGCTCTGACGACAGCTGGCGTTATTCTTCCTCGTCGTCTCCGGCCTGATCACGCAGCCGTGCCAGTTCCCTTTCAAGCACTTCGACCCGGCGCGCCAGGGAGTCAATTTCTTCCCGGCGATGGATGCCAAGTCTTCTGAGGGCACCCGACACCCGCTCATCGAACATGTGCTCAAGGCGGTCCCAGGTGCCCGTCGCCCTCTCGCGAACGCCTTCAACCCGGTCTTCAACGGATTTGATCTGCTTTTCAACGACACCCCGGGTTCTGTTCTCGAGTTGCTCGCCTTCCTGAACCAGCCGGTCAAAGAAACGACCGGTATCTTCCTCGGCCTTGGTGTAGGCACCCAGCCCCGCCAACCAGATCTGGCGCGCGGAACCCTTGATTTTTGCGGCCAGTTGCGCATCATTCTCCGGCTTATCGTCGTTCTGTTCAGACATGTAACAACCTCGGGGTGCAGATATTTCTCTTGAAAGCCTATTGTATTACAGCTTGGGCGGGATTTCAGTCGGCCTGAAAACCGCTCAGTGAAAGGGCGCAGTATAAAGACCTATCCGATATGAAAAAATGTTTTCAAACGAAAGTGGCTCTCGCTTGAAGTGTTCAAAATATAGTCAATACTTCCCTATACCGGTGTCCCTGCTGATGCCGGTTTGTCTGGAAGTCTTTCATGGATACTACTCGCACGCCTCTGCCCGGCATACTTTGCCGGGCTTTTTTTTGGTAAAATCGCCTACGGGTATATGCTCACCCCCACCCATCCCGGAGGCGAAACCCCCCATGGATTTCAGAAAGATTGATGACAACATCTCGGTAGCTCCGCAGATTTCCGTTGAAGACGTGGCAGAGGCCGCAAAGCTGGGATTCAGAACCCTGGTAGCCAATCGCCCTGATCAGGAGGAACCCGGGCAACCTTCCATGGCTGATATCGAAGCAGCAGCCCGTGAGCATGGCCTGGCCTGGGTGTTCATGCCGGTGGCGTCCGGAAATATCACCGACGACGATGTAAGCCGGTTCGCGCCAATGATCCGGGACGCTGAAAAACCCGTACTGGCATTCTGCCGTTCCGGAACCCGTTGCACTGTGCTCTGGGCATTGAGTTCGGCCCGAAACACGTCAGCCGACGAAATCTTTACCAAGGCCCGCAACGCCGGTTACGACATTTCCGGTCTGGCACCACGTATGGCTCAGCAGGCCAGAGAGAAAGGCTGACCTTTTCATAACGCAAAACCAACGTTCAGGATCGACCGCATGCAATTCAAAGGTTCAGAGAATTTCAGCCACGCCCAGCCTGACAGGCTGGGCGTGCTGATAACCAACCTGGGTACCCCGGATGCCCCCACGACCTCCGCACTCCGCCGGTACCTCGCTGAATTTCTCTCGGACCCAAGGGTGGTGGAACTGGCCCGGCCATTGTGGTGGCTGATCCTGCACGGAGTTATTCTGCGGATTCGCCCCAGGCGCAGTGCAGAGGCCTACGCCAGTGTCTGGCAGCCAGAGGGCTCACCCCTGCTGCTGCACACTGCAAAGCAAGCTGAGGGCATCCGGGAAGCGCTCAAGCGCAAATACGGGCCCAATGTGGTGGTTGGCTTTGCCATGCGTTACGGCAACCCCTCCATCTCCCGGGTTCTGGATGAAATGCAGCAGCAGGGGGTGCGGAAACTGCTGGTACTGCCACTCTACCCCCAGTATTCCGCATCGACTTCTGCCTCAACCTTTGATGCCATTGCCAGCGATTTTGCCAGGCGCAGGTGGTTACCGGATCTCCGGTTCGTCTCCCATTACCCGGATTACCCACCCTACATAGAAGCCATGGCGCGGCATATCGAGGCGCACTGGGCCAATCACGGGCGCAATCAGAAGCTGGTGCTCTCCTATCACGGGGTTCCCCTGAAATACCTGACCAAAGGCGACCCTTACCATTGTGAATGCCAGAAAACCTCGCGGCTGTTGGCCAAACGGCTTGGTTTGAGCAAAGAAGATTACCTGACCACCTTCCAGTCCCGGTTTGGCAAGGAAGAGTGGCTAAAGCCCTACACGGACGAGACGCTCAAATCACTGCCTGGCACAGGCGTTAAATCCATCGACGTATTCTGCCCGGGATTCTCATCCGATTGCCTTGAGACCATTGAGGAAATCGACGAGGAGAACCGTGAATACTTTATGGAAGCCGGTGGCGAGGGTTTCAGTTACATAACCGCGCTGAACGCAACGCCGGGCCACATTGAAGCCCTGGTCAAGCTGATTGAGGAGAATCTGCTGGGCTGGCAGGTGCCGGGGAATGAGCCAGAAGCTCTGGCTGCGCGGCAGAAACGGGCGGACGAACAAAAAGAGACGGCCTATCCGGGCCGCGATCTCTGATCGGAGCTTTCAATCGGAGCTTTCAATTGTTCCCGGAGCGGTATCAGCCGCTCCGTACTTCTCTCTCCCCCCTTCATTCGAAAGATCCGGCACCGATTGGCAGAAGGTGCACTCCTCCGTATCAACCGCAGCACCGCCAGCTTCAACGTACCGGATCTTGTGGCTGGCCTTGCCCCGATTTGCTGACACAGAAAACTTCCGGTCACGACGATCCGGCGACTCGACTGCGGATTGGTGGGTATTTTGTGAGTCTGTCATAATGAGCCCTCGCGATATCAATACGCTGATAATGAGGGTAACCTGGCATTAAACCAAGTAGGGAAAACCACCGGAAAAGTGAACAGCGATCGGGTGTCTCCGGGAAAGAGGGAAAAGAAGAGAAAGGAAAAATGGCGGTGGGCCAGGGATTCGAACCCCGGGAAGGCTACTAACCTTCGGCGGTTTTCAAGACCGCTGCATTCAGCCACTCTGCCAGCCCACCGTTTTCCCATTGCTGCCATTGCGACAGCGGTGAGCATGATACCGGAATTGCCTGTGCTGTCAACGCCCTGCATAAAACCCGTCGCATTTTTCAATATTAACGGTTTTTAATGGAATCCAGGAGCCAGTTTCATGTCGTAAATGATTGAAAGTTGCGTATCTGACACTATGATGAGACACAGTATCCAGTCGTTATAAAACGGAGATGACAATGGAAGACAAACGTTTCGGCGTTCAAAACTCTCAGGGAGCCTATTCTGCTCCCCAGACCGAGCGCGCGACCACAGGAATCAGCGCTGACGCGATGAATGTGTTGCGCAACACCTACATGCTTCTGGGCATGACCCTCGCCTTCTCGGCGCTTACCGCTTTCCTGAACATGAACGGAACCCATCCGGGTTTTCTGATCACCATTGTGGGATACATCGGTCTGCTGTTCGCGACCTATAAGCTGAAAAACAGCCCCTGGGGGATCGTGACCACCTTCGCCCTGACCGGCTTCATGGGTTACACCCTTGGTCCGATCATTGGTGCGTTCGTTGCCGCCGGTGCCTCTCAGATCGTTGCTCAAGCGCTGACGCTGACTGCAATCGCCTTTGTAGGTTTGTCCGCTACGGCGATCATTACCAAGAAAGACTTCAGCTTCATGTCCAGCTTCCTGACCGCTGGCGCGTTTGTGCTGATCGGCGCCATGCTGCTGGCCTTCCTGATGGAGAGCTCCGCTCTGCAACTGGCGGTATCCGCAGGCTTCACCATTTTCGCGTCCGTTATGATCCTGTTTGAGACCAGCCAGATCATCAAGGGCGGCGAGCGGAATTACGTCATCGCGACGGTCGGCCTGTACGTTTCAATCTACAACCTGTTTATCAGCCTGCTGCACCTGCTGTCCGCTTTCAGCGGTGACAACTGATGCCGGGCTAAAATAGCCGATTTTGAAACCCCGGCAGTTGCCGGGGTTTTTGCTTTAGCTACACTGAAAATCCCAGCGTCCATAACCACAAACGAACCGGAATCATGGCCGATACCTCATCTGAAACCTTCACCCTGGTCATTACTGGCGCGCCTTATTCCTCCCAGGCGCCCCAGACGGCTCTGGGTTTCGCCAGGGCTGCCACAGACGCAGGCCACCGCATCGCCCGCGTCTTCCTGTATGGTGACGGCGTGCATCTTGCCTCGGCACTGTGCACCCCCCCCTCTGACGAGACGCACTGGCCGAAGGAATGGGCGAGCTTTCTCGAACACCACGGCATCCCCGGGATAGCCTGCATTGCTTCAGCGTTGCGCCGGGGTCTGGTGAACGAAGCTGAGCGGAAGCGCTACGCGTTGCCCGGCTCCAACCTGCTTCACCCTTTCGAAATCGCCGGCCTTGGCGAATGGGTCGAAGGCCGGAGGACGTCTGCACGAACACTCTATTTCCACGCCGGAGGCTGACCATGAGCACACTGATCATGATTGACCAGGCATCCTATGGCACCTGGAGCGGGCGAGAAGCACTGGATATGGCATTCTCCCTCGCAGCGTTCGACCAGCCGGCATCGCTGCTGTTTACCGGTGCGGGAGTCACCTGGCTGAAGCGGGCACAGGATACGGCCGGCATAGCCCAGAAGTCGGTGGAGAAAAACCTTTCGGCGGCGCCCATATTCGGCATTGAGGCGATCCTTGCAGACCGTTCAGCCTGCCAGAAGTATGGGCTGGATGAGACCTCGCTTATTACCGGCGTGACTCTGGTGGATGCCAACAGAACCCTGCTCGATCAATACGACCACACCGCGTTTGCAGGTTAACCGGACATGAGCTCATTCGATACTCTGCATATTCTGAATAAATCCCCGGAGCACCCAAGGGCAGCGCAGTGCCTTGACTTGCTATCCGAGGGGGATGCCCTGTTGCTGACCGAAAACGGCGTTCTGTTACTCTCTGCGGGGAGTCTGCCGGCTATCGGCAAGGTATTCGCACTTTCGCCGGATGTTTCCGCGCGTGGCGTCGGTAATATGGTTGGTAATGCGACATTGGTGGGGTTTGGCGATATGGTGTCATTGTCGCTTCAGGCCCGACGGGTAATCAGTTGGTAAGCCATGACCAGTAGCACGATGCCGGAACGCAATAACGAAGGATTTCTTGAGGATGCCCACGCCTGGACGGAAGGCGTCGCGACCACGATTGCTGCTGAGGATGACATTCATCTAAGTGAAAATCATTGGGAAATCATCATGTTTCTTCGTTATTTTTACAAAGAACATGAAATATCGCCACCCTCAAACAGGTTGTTCGTGAAGGCCGTGAAGGAGGCCCTTGGAGAGAACAAGGGCAACAGCATCTATCTGATGCAGCTGTTTCCCGGTACACCCGCAAAAACCGCCTGCCGGATTGCCGGGCTGCCCCGGCCTACTAACTGTCTGTAGGGCGCTCGAAGGGCTTGCCGGGGTTTTCCCGCTTATTCCGTTCAAGGTCTGCCGCAGTCCCAAGGAAGCTGCTCAGCCCGTTTTCAAACAGCCCGGAGCCGAATTTCAGAAACTGGCGGGTCGATTCCTTGACGGTGCCGTCCAGGGCACTCTCGGGCAGCGCTCGCAGAGTGTCTGTCACACCCTTTTTCACTCCCCGCGTAACCGCAGGCTCAATTTCCCGGGAGACCTCAATCAGCTCCGAGACTTTCTTGTCCAGGTAGGGACGCACGACAAAACGCCAGAAACCCCAGAGTGTGAGAAGCACGGCGGCAACCGTCACAAAAAACTGAACTGTAAGTGATACCCAGAGAGGCATGGCCTTCCTCCTTGTGCGCCCTCAAAGGAACAGAGCGTACTTTGCCTAGAATGTCATGTATGTGAGGGACAGGAACTGCAGCAGTCCCGCCAGGCCGCCGAACATACCGCCGACGATCATCAGCTGGATTTCCTCCTCCCGGAAAGCCGGGCGAAGAATGTCCTGGAATTCGGAGGGTTTCAGGGCTTTCATCTGGCCTGACAGGACCTCCGCCACGACCGGCGCCCGCTCGCGGTTAAAGGCGGGATCACTGAACACATCATGAGTGGCCAGCACCGCCTTCTGGTTCATGGCCTTTTTCAGTTCCGTGTAACCCGTCATGCCCACGGTTACCTGCGCCGTCAGTTTCATAATGACAGAGTTGTCCAGCAAAGGCCGCAGGTGTTTCTGGATGATGGCCCGGGTTCGGTCGCCATGCTTGCCGTTGATCATGGCATCGGCCACTTTTTCCACGGTCATCAGCTCTTCGGCCACCAGCTTCGCCCAGACATCACTGATCTCGGGTTGGCGACGCAGGAACAGACCCTGGATTTTCCAGAACAGAACCCGCCGGGGGTTTAACGGTGCAAAAATCAGATTGATGGCAATCCAGTTGGTGACAAAGCCAATCACAAAGCCACCGAGCGGCAGCAGCCAGGGCTCCGGATACCTGGACCACACCGGCACCAGAACCGCACCCAGAATAGCGCCGATAATGGCGCCCCGGTTGATCACCGACCTGAGTTCAACCGCCCCCGCCTGCCTGAAGATCCGGTTCATCAGGTCCGGATGGGTTGCCAGTTCCCGGCTGAGCAGTGCCTTGAGGTCCACCAGTTCATCCAGGTCGTCGCCGAAATCCTCCACCAGATCCTCAATCCGGGACGGTAACCGCTCCCTCGCCCACTGGTAAATCCGGTTTTTCAGAAATACGGGGAGGTTATCCCAGAGCACCGGCTGGATTTCGTACATGACTTCATCAATATACTCGTCCATCCGGGGCGTGACCTGGGAAATGACCTGCTCGACAATGCGTTGAGGTTCAAGCTTCCGGTAGACGGCATTCAGGTCGCCAAATTGCTGCAAGGTTCTGTCGAGGCAGATATGAGCCATCTTCTCGGCTTTGCGGGGAATAACGCCCTGCCAGCCGACAATCCCTACGCCTATGAACTGAACGGGGAAAAAAGACATCTGGATGGCAAGCCAGTTGGTGAACCAGCCAACCACAGCCGCCATGAGCGGCAAGGACAGAAGCGCAACGTCGAACAAGTTTGACCCCGGTTTGAGTGTGTAGTCTGGTTAAGCCGGCAATATATCCGTTAACGAACACACACGATAATACCTGTGTGCTGTTTCTGTTTGTGCGACGAATGATGGAGCAACCGAGTTGTCACAACATTGGCCGTGTAGCCTTTGTGAACTCGGTATTGCGGCAGCCTGGAGGCAGGTACCGCAGCCCGGAAGCTACGGTACCTCAAGGTGAGGATCGCGGATCGCTTACTGGTAGTAGGCGTTTTCTGTGTAGGAGTGGTCGGTGACATCCCGCACGGCGGTGATTTCCGGCACCCGCTCCTTCAACGTGGATTCAACCCCCTGTTTCAGGGTCAGGCTGACCGCGGAGCAACCCTGGCAGCCACCGCCAAAGCGAAGAACAGCCACGGACTCATCGACGATTTCCACCAGAGACACCTCGCCGCCGTGGGACGCCAGATTCGGGTTGATCTCGGAGGCCAGAACATAGTTGACGCGATCCGGCAAGGGGGCGTCGTCGTCGATCTTGGGCACCTTGGCATTCGGAGCCTTGATGGTGAGCTGCCCCCCCATCTGGTCTTTTGAATAATCGACGTACGCTTCCTCCAGGAAAGGCACGGAGGTGTGATCCAGGTACAGGGTGAACTTCTCAAGGTCTACCTGCTCGTCCGTTGGCACCACTTCATTGGGCGGGCAGTAGGCCAGACAGGTTTCGGCATTCCTGGTGCCGGGCTGGGTCACGAAGATCCGTACGCCCATGCCTTCCACGTCCTGTTTTTCAATAAGTTGTGCGAGGTAGTCCCGTGCGGGATCTGTCACAGTAACCAAAGCCATGTTTTCAACCCGTTTGAAAGTTTGACTTCATTTTAAGGCAGTTCGCGGGAACATGAAAGACCAAGTAAAATAGTCGGGCTTTACCGGGGTAATGAATTTCCCGTATGCAAGCTCATTTCAGGAAGGTAATTGATAATGATCATTCGCACTAAGACGGGCTCAGGCATTTTTGCTATGATCCCGCGCTATTGACTTCAATACAGCGCTAATAACGACACCCGGAAGTAATCCTATGACCGATCGCAACACCCGTCTCGACCAGCTCCACAAGGCCCTGCAGGAACGCATTGTGATCCTTGATGGCGGCATGGGGACCATGATCCAGAATCTGAAACTGGACGAGCAGGCCTTCCGGGGCGACCGGTTTGCCGATTTCGAGCGGGAAGTTCAGGGCAACAATGATCTGCTGAACCTTACCCAGCCTGCCCTGCTCCGTAACATTCACGCGGATTACCTGGATGCTGGCGCGGATATCATCGAGACCAACACCTTCAACTCCACACGCCTGTCCCAGGCGGATTACGGCCTGGAGGAAATTGCCAAAGAGCTGAACGTGTCGGCGGCCCGGCTGGCCCGGCAGGTCGCGGATGAATACACCGTGAAGGACCCGGCCAAACCGCGGTTTGTGGCAGGCGCGGTTGGTCCCACGTCCCGAACGGCGTCGATCTCACCGGATGTGAACAACCCGGGATACCGGAATGTCGATTTCCAGACCCTGGTTGATAACTATTACGAGGCGGTAGAAGGTCTTGTTGAAGGCGGTTGTGATCTGATTCTGATCGAGACCATCTTCGATACACTGAACGCCAAGGCCGCGATTTACGCGACCCAGCAATATTTTGAAGACAGCGGCGTCACCCTGCCGATCATGATCTCAGGCACCATTACGGATGCCTCCGGCCGCACACTCTCGGGCCAGACGACCGAAGCTTTCTGGAACTCCGTGGCTCACGCCAGACCGATTTCAGTAGGCCTGAACTGTGCCCTCGGTGCCGACGCCCTGCGCCCCTATGTGGAGGAACTCTCCGCCAAGGCCGAAACCTACGTCAGCGCCCACCCCAACGCCGGTCTTCCGAACGAGTTTGGCGAATACGACCAGACCCCGGAGGAAATGGCCGAGATTATCGAAGGTTTTGCCCGGGACGGTTTCCTGAACATCATTGGCGGCTGCTGCGGCTCCCGCCCGGACCACATCGAAGCCGTCGCCCAGGCTGTTGCCAAGTACCCGCCCCGCAAGATTCCGGAGCGTCCGAAGGCCCTGCGCCTGTCTGGCCTCGAGCCGTTCACCGGCGATGAAAATACTCTGTTCATCAACGTGGGTGAGCGTACCAACGTCACCGGCTCCAAACGTTTCCTGCGACTGATCAAGGAAGAACAGTACGAAGAAGCCCTGAGCGTTGCCCGGGACCAGGTGGAAAATGGCGCCCAGATCATCGACATCAACATGGATGAGGGCATGCTGGAGTCGAAGGAGGTGATGGTTACCTTCCTGAATCTGGTGGCCTCCGAGCCGGATATCTCCCGGGTTCCCATCATGATCGATTCGTCCAAGTGGGATGTCATCGAAGCGGGCCTGCGCTGCATCCAGGGCAAGGCCGTGGTGAACTCCATCAGCCTCAAGGAAGGCGAAGAGGAGTTTATCAGGCGCGCCAGGGACTGTATGCGCTATGGCGCCGCCGTTGTGGTTATGGCGTTCGATGAGCAGGGCCAGGCAGACACCTACGAGCGCAAGACCCAGATCTGCAAACGCTCCTACGATGTTCTGACCGGCATCGGCTTCAACCCGGGCGATATCATTTTCGACCCGAATATCTTTGCCATTGCCACCGGTATCGAGGAACACAACAACTACGCGGTGGACTTTATCAATGCCACCCACTGGATTCGCAAGAACCTGTCCTACGCCTCAATCTCCGGCGGTGTGAGTAACGTGTCCTTCTCGTTCCGGGGCAACGACGTGGTGCGTGAAGCCATTCATTCCGTGTTCCTGTACCACGCCATCAAGGCCGGCATGAACATGGGCATCGTGAATCCCGGGCAACTGGTCATTTACGATGAGATCGACCCGGAACTGAAAGAACTGGTGGAAGACGTTGTTCTGAACCGCCGCGATGATGCCACCGACCGCCTGCTTGAAATCGCCGAGCGCTATAAGGGCAAAGGCGGCAAAACCCAGGAAGAGGATCTGGCCTGGCGTGAGTGGCCGGTAGAAAAGCGACTGGAACATGCTCTGGTAAAGGGTATTACCAGCCACATCGTGGATGACACGGAAGCCTGTCGCCAGAGAGCCAGCCATCCCATTGAGGTCATTGAAGGGCCGCTGATGGACGGCATGAACGTGGTCGGTGACCTGTTCGGCGACGGCAAGATGTTCCTGCCCCAGGTGGTCAAAAGCGCCCGGGTCATGAAGCAGGCCGTGGCGCACCTGATACCCTACATCGAGGCCGAAAAAACCGAAGACCAGAAAGCCAAGGGCAGGATCCTGATGGCCACGGTCAAAGGTGATGTCCACGATATCGGCAAGAACATCGTGGGCGTGGTGCTTCAGTGCAACAACTACGAGGTGATCGATCTGGGCGTTATGGTGCCCTGTGACAAGATCCTGGACGCCGCAAAAAAGCATGACGTCGATATTATCGGCCTCAGCGGCCTGATCACACCGTCCCTGGATGAGATGGTCCACGTCGCCCGGGAAATGCAGCGTCTGGATTTCGACATTCCGCTGATGATTGGTGGTGCTACCACGTCCAGGGCCCACACCGCCGTCAAGATCGAGCCCCAGTACAAGAACGACATCGCTCTGTACGTGTCGGATGCCTCCCGCTGTGTGAATGTGGCTTCGCAGCTGCTCAGCAAGACCGCCAAACCAGACCTGGTGGGCGCCGCTCGTACCGAATACGACCAGATCCGCGAACGCCGCAAGAACCGGGGCGACCGCACCAAGCTGGTATCCCTGAAGGAAGCCCGGGATCGCGCGCCGGACATCAGCTTTGAGGGTTACCAGCCGCCAAAACCGGCCTTCACCGGTATCCGGGTGTTTGAGGAATATGATCTTAACGAGCTGATCGATTACATCGACTGGACACCGTTTTTTGTGTCCTGGGATATTTCCGGAAAGTACCCGGCCATATTTGATGACCCGAAGCGTGGCGAGGCTGCGCGGCACCTGTTTGACGACGCCCAGACGATTCTCCACCGGATGATCGATGAAAACCGGGTATCCGCCCGTGGCGCCATCGGTTTCTGGCCGGCGAACCGGCGCGGAGACGACATTGTATTGTACACGGATGAGTCCCGCTCTGAAGAGCTGACCACCCTGCACCATCTTCGCCAGCAAGACGAGAAGGCGCCAGGCAAACCGATGCTGGCCCTTTCCGATTTTGTGGCCCCCGAAGGGTCGGACACCTGTGATTATGTGGGCGGTTTCGCGGTAACCACGGGCGTGGGTGCCGAGGAATTCTCGGTGGAGTTCAAGGACGCCAATGACGATTACAACGCCATCATGGTCAAGGCCCTGGCCGACCGGCTGGCTGAAGCGTTTGCCGAGCGCATGCATGAGCGGGTCCGGAAGGAATTCTGGGGCTACGCCGCCGACGAGCAGCTGGGCAGTGCCGATCTGATCAAGGAGCGGTATCGGGGCATTCGCCCTGCGCCGGGTTATCCCGCCTGCCCGGATCACACTGAGAAGGCCACGCTGTTCAATCTGCTGGATGCCACCAACAAGGCCGGTATCGAACTGACCGAGCACTTTGCCATGTTCCCGGCGGCGGCGGTGTCTGGCTGGTACTTTGCCCATCCGGAATCCAAATACTTTGCGGTCGGGAAAATTGGCGCGGATCAGGTTGAGGACTATGCTGCACGCAAAGGTATTTCCAAGGCTGAAGCGGAACGCTGGCTGGCGCCAAGCCTGGCATACGATCCGGCGGAGTAAGCTTCAGATACGGCTGATAACAGGGGCGGCTTTATGACGGAATCCTCCGGGGCGGAAAACAAGGATCAACAAAAACCAAAGGGACCCGGCGTTCTGAAAGTCATGCAAAGCATTCTGGCCGGCGCTTTCGGGGTTCAGTCCGACAAGCGCCGGGAAGAGGATTTTTCAAGCCACAGCCCCTGGCCCTACATTATTGCCGGCGTGTTATTCACCGCCAGTTTTGTGGTGGGGCTGATTGTGATCGTGAACCTGGTCCTGGCCAGCCAGTAAGGTTATTGGCTGGAGACCCAGACCACCGCAAATGCGACGGCCAGGATGACCAGCAGAACGGCGGCAACGGCATCAGCCTGGCTATCTGAGCGCACGGTCTTCTTCATGTCTTTTCCTCTTTCCGGGTTCAATGTCGCGTTCTTGTTATCAAGGTAACAGCGAAGTGCAACTTCTCCGCTGACGCTTTTAAGTTAAGCAGGAAATTGATATTCGTCCAGTCCGTTGTTCCGCCCGCTTATCGCCTGAATCGATAAACATATTTTGAAATAATCATTTTAAGAATAAAAACCCGCTGTTATCCTTTCCCGCAGATATAAGGCCGTCGGCCCGGATATGACGCTTTCAAGCAGGATCTTCCTACTATGTACGTATACGATGAACACGATCGTCAGTTAGCTGCCGAAAGGGTTGCCCAGTTCCGTGACCAGACCGAGAGGGCCCTGGCCGGCGAACTGGCTGAAGATGAGTTCCTTCCCCTGCGCCTGCAGAATGGCCTGTACATTCAGCGTCTTGCCCCGATGCTCAGGATCTGTGTTCCCTACGGCATGATGCGTTCTGACCAGTTGCGCAGGCTGGCACGCGTCACCCGTGACTATGACAAAGGCTATGCCCATTTCACAACTCGTCAGAACGTGCAGCTGAACTGGCCTGCGCTTGAGGATGTTCCTGACATTCTGGCAGAACTGGCCGAAGTGGAGATGCACGCCAACCAGACCAGCGGTAACTGCATCCGGAACACCACCACGGACCAGTTCTCCGGGGTTCAGTCCGACGAAATTGCAGACCCGAGGCCCTATTGCGAAATCATTCGCCAATGGTCTACTTTCCACCCGGAATTTGCGTTCCTGCCGCGCAAATTCAAGGTTGCTGTGAATGCGTCGGAACAGACAGACCGTGCGGCCATTCAGGTGCACGATATCGGCCTGCAGATGGTCCGCAACGATGCCGGTGAACTGGGCTTCCGGGTTCATGTTGGCGGTGGCCTTGGCCGCACGCCGATGGTCGGGCCGGTGATTCGTGGATTTCTTCCCGAGCTGGATCTGCTCACCTATCTGGAAGCCGTGCTCCGGGTTTATAACCGGTACGGTCGCCGGGATAACAAGTTCAAGGCCCGTATCAAGATTCTGGTCAAGGCACTGACGCCGGAAGGGTTTGCCGAAAAGGTCGAAGCCGAGTGGGCCCACATCAAGGATTCCCCGACGCGCCTGACCCGCGAGGCCATTGAGCGCATCCAGGGCTACTTCACCGAGCCGGATTATGCTGCACTTGAGAATGCCACGGACTTACTGGCTAGCCAGCGTTTCGAGCACAGAGGCTTTGACCAGTGGCTGACTCATAACGTGGACAGCCACAAAAAACCGGGTTATGCCATTGTTAACCTGACCATGAAGAAGACAGGGACGCCTCCGGGTGATGTTACTGACCGGCAACTTGAACAGATCGCGGATCTGGCCGATGAATACAGTTTTGGCGAAATCCGGGTAACCCACCACCAGAACGTGGTACTTGCGGATGTTCGCCAGGATCGGCTGCTGGAACTTTGGCAGGCCATCACGCCCATGGGGTTTGGCACCGCGAACCTGAACACCCTGACGGATGTGATCTGCTGCCCCGGTGGTGATTTCTGCGCCCTGGCCAACGCCAAATCGATCCCCGTAGCCGAAGCCATCCAGCGAAAGTTCGATGATCTCGATTACCTGTACGACCTGGGCAACATTGATCTGAACATCTCCGGCTGTATGAATGCCTGTGGTCACCACCATGTTGGCAATATCGGAGTTCTCGGGGTCGACAAGAAGGGTGAGGAGTTCTATCAGATCAGTCTGGGCGGTTCATCCCACCATGATGCCTCAATTGGCAAGATTCTGGGGCCGTCGTTTGCACGGAACGAGATGCCCGAGGTAATCGCCAAAATCATTGATGTGTTCGTGGATAAGCGCACGGAGGAAGAAACCTTCCTGGACACTTATCGCCGTGTTGGAATTGAGCCTTTCAAGGAGCGGGTTTATGCCTAACGTTATTTCCCGGGATGGCAGCATCCGTCACGACAACTGGGTTGTGGTGCCCCGCCCGGCCGAAGGTGAATCGCTGGATATCCCGGCAGACCAGCCGGCGTTGATTCCGGCCGATCTGTGGCTGGCCGGCCATGAGCATTTTGCTGGCCGCCAGGACATCGGCGTGTGGTTCGACAGCCACGATGAGCCGGAGATTCTGGATGGCCGGGTGAATGAGTTGCCGGTGATTGCGGTGAATTTTCCGAAGTTCAGTGATGGCCGCGGTTACAGTATTGCGCGGTTGCTGCGGGAACGTTTCGGCTATGTGAATGAGCTGCGGGCCATCGGGGATGTGTTGCTGGATCAGCTTCAGTTCATGAAGCGGTGCGGGTTCGATGCTTATGTGCTTCGACCTGACAAGGATATTACCAAGGCGGAGAGGTGTCTGAACTTCTTCAGCTTTGGGTATCAGGCGGCTACCGATACCGACATTCCCCTATTCCGGCGCCGGGCCTCTTAATAGGACTGGGAGTACGAAGAGAGGGAACTTGGTTTCCAAAACACGCTCCTTGCGGCACATCCCTGTGACGCTTGGGCTCCGCACAGTTTTGGAAACCAAGTTCCCTCTCTACTATATCAGCTACTCGACCAGCTACTCGGTTGGTTCCAGGGAATTCTTTTTCCTGGCTTTCCCGGTACCTGCAGGTCGGATCAGGCGAAGCCGTAATCCGACAAACCAGGAAGCCTCTTCCTCAATCTTGCTTCTTACTTCGAGTGATCAAGAACAATCTTCCCGGAAGACTCACCCTTCAAGAACGCCTTCAACGCCCTATCCAGCTCACCTCGCCCGATATCACGGGCCGAAGCTTCAGTCTTCGGGCAGGCCCATTCACCCGCGAACTTCTTCCAGACCGCTTCTTTCTCCGCCAGCGGGATTTCAACCGAATCCACACCCAGCAGGTTGACGCCACGCAGGATGAACGGCAGCACGGTTGTCTGCAGCCCAGGTCCTGCAACGAGGCCGCAGCATGAAACGGAGCCACCGGGCAGGATCTGTTTGAGCAGTTCGGCCAGTGGGCCGCCGCCGACGGTGTCTACCGCGTTGGCGAAGACTGGTTTAACCATGGGTTTCTTTTCTTCGGCCAGGGTTTCGCGGCCCACGACTTCTTTGGCGCCCAGGGCTTTGAGGTCGTCGGCGTGGTCGGCTTTGCCGCTGATGGCGACGACATCGAACCCGAGTTTCGAGAGCAGTTCAACGGCGACGGAACCAACTGCGCCGGAGGCACCGGAAACGGCGACTTTTCCCTGTTCGGGTTTCGCGCCCATGGTCAGGAGTTTCTGAACGCAGAGGCCGGCGGTAAGACCGGCGGTGCCATAGATCATGGCGGTTCTGGCATTCCAGCCGGAAGGCATGGGCACGCACCAGCCAGCGGGTACACGGATATATTCGCCAAAACCGCCATCGGTGTTCATGCCCAGATCGTAACCGGTGACAATAACCGGGCTGCCCGTTGATGGGGTGCCGGTGGCCGACTCCACAACCTCGCCGGCGGCGTCAATGCCGGGGGTGTGAGGGAAGGAACGGGTAACCCCTTTGTTACCGGAAGCCGACAGTGCATCCTTATAATTCAGAGAAGAGTGAGCAACCCGGATGAGTACGTCACCTTCTGGAAGGTCTGAGGTACTGAGGGTTTTTTCTGCCCCGACGTATTCTCCACCCTGTTCTTCAACGCGCCATGCTTTGAATTCGGTGTTGTTTGTCATGATTGTTCCCCGCTTTCTGTAGGCTACTGGATTTTCTGGTTGCGAAACGCGCTCAGTATTTTCCAGACGGTGTGTTCAAGCGCTGTACTGGTGGCCAACCCGAGTTTTTCCGGGAGCGTCCGTTTGCGCTGATAGGCCACTGAGACTACATCTGCCCTGTCGCAGGCTTCAATGAGATATTCGTCGGAGGTCTTGATCTCATCGATCAGTTTCACCTCCAGTGCCCGCTTTCCAAACCAGATATCGCCGTTGGCCACGGCGGTGATATCCAGTTCCGGCCGACGTTCGCTGACATATTCCTTGAACAGAACATGGGTATCTTCAAGATCTTCGAGGAATTTCTGGCGGCCTTTATCGGTGTTCTCACCAAAAATCGTCATGGTCCGCTTGTGCTCGCCAGCTGTCAGAACTTCGAAATCGACATTGTTTTTCTGGAGGAAGCGATGGAAATTGGGAAGCTGGGCAACAACACCGATAGACCCCAGAATGG
Organism: Marinobacter metalliresistant; assembly: GCF_038098645.1. Classification (NCBI taxonomy): domain Bacteria; kingdom Pseudomonadati; phylum Pseudomonadota; class Gammaproteobacteria; order Pseudomonadales; family Marinobacteraceae; genus Marinobacter; species Marinobacter metalliresistant. Next base: position 633,696 of record NZ_CP101118.1, read on the forward strand.
CAAAGGGTGACGCAACGATTTTGTCTGCAACACAGGCCATCATGTAACCGCCACTGGCCGCGACCTTGTCGACACAGGCGGTCAGGCGGACACCTTTGGTGCGGATACGATCCAGCTGAGCGGCGGCAAGACCGTAGGAGTGAACCAGCCCGCCACCGCTCTCAAGGCGAATGACGACTTCGTCCTTTTCCGGGTCGGCTACGCTCAGTACGGCAGTGATGGCCCTGCGCAGAGGATCAGTGTCGCTGGCTTTGATGTCGCCGTCAAAATCAAGCACGTAGACGCGCCCGCGGCTCTCTTCCTTGGCATCATTCTCCTGCTTTTTCACCTTGGCAGCTTTTTTCTCGGCTTTCTGTTCTTTCTTCCGGGCCTTTTCGAACGCCTTGCGTTCGTGGTCAGACATCAGCCTGGCCTGAATGACCTCCCGCAATTTGCGGTATTTTTCATTGAGTTTCCGGATTTTGAGCTCTCCCTCGCCCTCATGATCGCCCCGGTCCTTCTGGGCTGCCGACATGATGACAGAGATCACGACCAGCGCCGCCACTACCAAGGTTACGATCTTGGCCAAAAACAAACCGTATTCTGTCAGGAACTCCAAAGTGCTTCTCCAACTGAGTGTGCAAAGGCAAGAGTGTAACTTACCGAATTTGCGGTGATAAGGAGAGCAAAAAAATTAAAACAAGCGTTCGATCGACCTTGACAGAACCGACCACTCGCCATAAAGTCGGATTGCGAGGCCGGCTCCACCCAGGCACCCGAAAAGGCTCGTAAAGCCAGGGACATCAAGCCGCCGTCATGACAAGACAAGACAACCATCAAAAAGGGTAAAACAATGTCTGTAGCTCAGGTATTTGAAAAGCTCGAACAGAATTTCAACGCAGACGCAGCGCAGGGCCTGGACCTGGTTTTCCAGTTCGACATCGAAGACGACAAAACCTACCACCTGGTCATCACCGATGGCACCTGCAAGATGCACGAGGGCGCCCATGACGACCCGTCCGTTACCCTGATCATGAACTCCGAAACCCTGCAGGGCATTGTTTCCGGGGAAACTGACGGCATGCAGGCGTTCATGGCCGGCCAGCTGCGCGCCGAGGGCGACATGATGCTGGCAACCAAGCTGGGCGAGCTGTTCAAGATGGGCTGACTGCCCTGACTGAGCAATCAGAAAAACCTGCGTTTTGCGCGGGTTTTTTTATGCCCGGAATCAATTACTGGCCTCAGAACCGGACCGCTGCCCTCGCCTGCTCAAAGCCCTACATCGTCCAGCGACGATTCAGCGAGTTTAAGCAGGTCAAGGTTGTGGTCTTCGCTCTTGCCGATGCTTTCTATGTAGTATTCCAGGGACGTCAGGGCATCCGCCAGTGCCTCCAGCACCTGTTCGGCCGGGGCCTCTTTGGCATCCAGCAGGCGCTCCTGAATTGACGCTGCAACCCGCTCAAGAACACTGGCAGAGGCGGGGTCGTTCACCATTTGTAAACCGCCCCAGATGCTGTGGAGTGTTGCCGGCAGGTTGGCGAGGTGGAGTTTGTCGTAGTCGGATTCAATAAAGGCGGTTATCGCCCGTTTTGCCAGGGTCAGGGCACTGCGGGCTTCATCGGCAACCACGTAAAGGGCTTCCCTCAGATACACGGACTCTTCCCGCTTTCTTTCGCCGCTGGCCAGAGCATCGGTCTCCGAGGTAATACCACGGGTTACAATCTGCATGACTGCGTCTTCGATACCGAGAACCGAGTCGGCAAGGCGATAGAGTTCGTCGTCACCCGGCAGGCGGGATTCTTCTTCCCAGCCACGCAGTTTGCCGGCCTCCTCTCTTGAAACAGCCGCCAGCTTATTCAGATCAAGCATAACCAGGGTGTTGGCCAGGCGCTCCAGCGCGTCCGCAATGGAAGACAGCTCCGCAAGATCTGGCTCAATTCCGCGCTCGATGATGTCCAGTTTGTCTTTAAGCTGGTTCAGTTCATCCTGCAGGGCTTCCGACAGGGATTTGAGCACGTCGGTGCCCGGGCCATACAGGCGACGGGCATGGGCTTCGAGCATGGCATCCGAGTAGTCGGCCGGAGCGAGATGGTAGGCAGAAAGAACCTGGATGACTTCCGGATTGGCGGAACCGCTCCGGTAAAGCAGATAGACCAGATCACGGATCAGCGAATCCGGTGCGTCCTTGGTTGTTGCTATCTTGCCGACATAAACCACTTCCCGGGCGTACTTTTCAATCCGCATGAACATGCGCTTGCGGGCTTTGGTAATCATCATGGCCCGATCAAGCATGGTCTCAGCCACAATACCCACCAGACACCACATCTGGCCCATGGGTGCGCCCCGGCATAGACGGGCGAAACCTCGCGCCGCGCGGCCGATCAGTTTTTTGTTCACCGCATCGTTACGCTCACGGAGCATTCCCAGAAGTGCAACCTGGAAAGTAAGACGCATGCGCCGGGCCAGTATTTCGTACCCGGCCTCGTCACCCTCGAAAGACTGAACGGAAAAACCGGCACAGAAATCCGGCCGCTCCTTGACGTCAACATCAAAAAAACAGGATTCGGGATAGGGTTTTTCCCTGCGGGCTTCCCGGAGATCGTTGATAACCGGCAAAAGAAGTTCGGGATGATCTTCCCGTTGCTGGTGGTAGTACTCCACGTAACGGCGAAGGATAAACAGTGCGCTGTTCAGTGTGGTCAGGAGGATGTTTTTATCATCATTGGCGCCAACGGGTACGTCGTTGGCCATGGTCACCGCTTCCTGGCAAAGCAGGGTGCCGCCCCGCAACTCCACGAGAATGAAAATGCCCCGAAGCTGATTGATGAAATCAACACAATTCTGGAGATCCTCACCCCTTTCGCGGTTTTCCTGAAAGCGTTCAAGGCTGGATTCTGCCTGCTTGATGGTCTGTTCTATTTCACTCTTGACCAGATCAAACGACTGCGATTTCGTCGCGAGAGACGACTGAACCATAAACGCTTCCCGTTAACTTTGCGGAGACTACCGCATCCTCTTTGGTGGACATTGGCCCGGCAATGGCGGACCAGGCCTTTTTGTTGTGAGCCGGTCGAACCCTTTTCCGGCCAAAGAAAGTTCGCAAAAAACTGGCGAACTTATCATTACTTATAACATAAAACTCAAGTAGCTCAAGAAAGGCGGAATGTAACATTTGGTACAGGCTGACCCAGTTCTCATTCCGTGCTCCGGAGTTTGCCCCACACGGTTTCGCCGGCCTGTTTTTCAAGGAGGGACATGAATTCTTTGTGGGCGTTACTTTCCGCTTCGGAAGCCCGGACCACGGGCAGCGGTCCCCTGTCTGACGACAGTCTGCGGATACCGCTGGCACCGCCGCCATTATCCGCGCTGGCATCCAGAGACAGGGCGGTCTGGCCGCCCGTCAGCAGCAAATAGACATCGGCCAGGATCTCGGCGTCCAGCAACGCTCCGTGAAGCTCCCGGTTACTGTTATCAACACCGTAACGCTTGCACAGGGCATCCAGGTTGTTTTTCTGGCCCGGATGCCGTGCCCGGGCAATGGCAAGGGAATCCACAACGCCACAATGATCAGCGGTTTTTCGCACCGGTTTCAGGCGTGCGAATTCGGCATCCATGAAGCCCACATCAAACGCGGCATTATGGATGACCAGCTCGGCCCCCTTGATAAACCCGAAGAACTCGTCGGCAATTTCGGCAAACTTTGGCTTGTCGACAAGAAATTCGTTGGTAATGCCGTGAATGGTGATGGCTTCGGCCTCAACCTCACGCTCCGGATTAATGTATACATGGTAGTTGCGCCCTGTGAGCTGGCGCTCCATTAATTCAACACAGCCAATCTCGATGATCCGGTGGCCTTCTGCCGGGTCGATGCCCGTGGTTTCTGTATCCAGTACAATCTGTCTCATTACCTGTACCCGGTTATCTGCAGTCTGTTCATCGGGGAATCAAGCATTGGCGAGCTCTTCAACCCCGCGGTTGGCGAGCTCGTCCGCCAGTTCGTTGTCAGGAACGCCGGAATGCCCCTTGACCCAGTGCCAGTTAACGGTGTGTCTTGCCACTTCGGCGTCCAGCTCACGCCAGAGATCTTCGTTCTTTACCGGCTTTTTGGCAGACGTTTTCCAGCCGTTGCGCTTCCACCCGGCCATCCATTCAGTGATGCCTTTGCGGACATACTGCGAGTCAGTGAACAGCTCCACCTCACAGGGGCGCTTGAGAGCTGCCAGCCCCCGGATAGCGGCCATAAGCTCCATTCGGTTGTTGGTGGTCCCGGCCTCGCCGCCGTGCAGCGTTTTTCGGCTGTCGCCGTAACGCAATACAACGCCCCAGCCTCCAGGGCCCGGATTGCCCTTACAGGCACCATCGGTGTAAAGGATTACCTTGCCAGCCATTCACTCTCCTGAATCAGTCAATCGATGTGTCATTCCGCTCTGTGCACCGGTGTTCTGTTTCGCCGGCACCCCCTTGAGGCACCGACCGCTCCGGTGCCTGGCAGGCTGATCGCCTTGCTCTGGCGCCAGACAGGTCGCCTGGGAAGCCGGGCATGCACGCGCTTCTTGGCAAGGATACAGTAATAGGCACCCACTGGCAGGAACCTGTTCCCGGATAGCCGATTGTCAATCCGGCTGACGGCCTTCCGGCCACTTCTTTGGAACGGTGATCTGAAAAAACGCGTAACAGATGCCTCAACGTTGAAGCCCAGCAGGCGAAGCCAGTCTTCCATGCGCCCCCGCAGCAGGAAACGACCGCCCCAGGGACCCTCATTGCTCCGGGATATGAGTTTCCGCACACCCCAGAGACTGAGGGGATTGAAACCGATCAGGGCCATGGTGCCCTCCCCCCTGAGCACCCGCGCGGCCTCCCGGATAACCTGGTGAGGATAGGGTGAAAAATCCGCGGTGTGATGCAGCACCACCAGATCCATGGAATCACCGGGAAATGCCAGCTCGTCGGCGTCACAAATGGCAACGCCATCGGGTATCTGAGGATTCCACCGGGGGGTTGTCATGATTCGCTGGGCAAAATCGGTGCCGGTGGCCAGAGGAAGCCGGTGGCTCACGCCAACCTGAAGCTGCCTCGCCCCGGTCAGGTGCTGCAACTCCGCATCAACAAATCGCCGCTGATCGGCGAGCAGCGCCCTTCCCAGGGGGGTCTGGAACCAGCGCTCGAAACTTTCATGCCTGGCCGAAAAATCAACTGCGTCGGAATCACTCACCGTTGCGCCACTCCGTGAAGGCCGAACCCGTGGTTGGGGCCTTGTATTTAATGCTCTATCATATCAGTCACATTCGATAAGCACATGTGGGGCCCTATGCTGACCATCTCCGCGATACCTGCGTTCAGTGACAACTATATCTGGTGTCTGTCTGACACCCCCAATGGCAAAGCCCTGATCGTGGACCCCGGGCAGGCGCAACCGGTTCTGGACCACCTGGCTGAACAGCATCTGACTCTGGACACCATTCTGGTCACCCATCACCATCCGGACCATGTGGGAGGCGTTAAGGAACTCCGATCCGCCTTTCCTGACTGCCGGGTGACCGGTCCGGCGGACTCTCCGTTCCGGGGCAGCACCAACAAGGTGCACCCGGGAGATGAGGTGATCTGGGAAGACATTACCTTCCAGGTCCTCGGTGTTCCGGGCCATACCCTCGATCACATTGCCTACTTTTCCGATGTGGAGGTTGCAGGCCGGCCGGTTCTGTTCTGCGGCGACACCCTGTTTGTATGCGGTTGTGGTCGTTTGTTTGAGGGCTCGCCGGAGCAGATGCGCCAATCCCTGCAGACCCTTCGGGCTTTGCCCGGAAAGACCGCCGTCTATTGCGCTCATGAATACACCCTGGCGAACCTTCGCTTCGCCCGTAGCTGGCTACCCCAGGACGACGCATTGAAAGATTTCGAGGAACAGTGCCGGACGGCGCGGGACGCCGGCAAAGCGACAGTGCCTTCAGTTCTGGCAGATGAAAAGCGCCTCAACCCGTTTCTGCGCTGGGACGATCCTGCGGTGGTCGATGCCGCCCGGTCCTACTGTACCAGGCAGGGGCTGCCGGCCGATTCGGACAACGCCATATTTGCCGCCATCCGACATGGCAAGGACAACTTCTGACGCCGGGGTATACGCGATTAACAAATCCTCTCATCGACGTAACGAGAGGTTTCTTGACCCCTTGAAAAGCGGTCCCATAGAATCGTTGCAACTTTGTGACCGTAAATTATTCAATATGCCGGATTTTCAGACGTGGGACCCGGCTTCAACCTGGAACCGGATGTCTCTTATGTCGGTCAGACAATTGTCGTTTTTGTTTCTCACCGGAGCCCTCGTCAGCGGGTGCAGTATTCTGGATGGACAGGCTCAGGATAATCCCCTGAACTCCGAAAAAGTCACTGTAGCAGCGGGCGACGACGGCCTTAAACAGTCCGTTGTATCCGGAGAGAACCGAGATGCTGCCCGTAATGAGCCGCTGGATGAAGCCATAGCGCCCGAGCTCAAGGCTGCGGCGAGGGATGCCCGTGACAAGCTCGATAATCCTGTCCAGGAATCCCCTGAGGCGGCAGTTGTTGAGAAAGATCTTTGGGCAAAACTCCGTTCCGGGTTTGTCCTGAATCATGACGTGGACAACGAGCGTGTTCGTGACCAACTGAACTGGTATGCGAGTCACCCGGGCTACATCGACCGGGTGGTCGAGCGGGGAAGCCGTTACCTGTATTACATTCTGAACCAGACGGAAAAGCGCGGGCTTCCAGCGGAATACGCCCTTTTACCCGTTGTGGAAAGCGCCTTCGATCCCTTCGCCTACTCCCATGGTCGCGCAGCCGGCCTCTGGCAGTTCATTCCCTCAACCGGGAAACATTTCGGTCTGAGACAGAGCTGGTGGCACGATGAACGGCGCGACGTTGTGGCTGCCACCGATGCGGCTCTTACCTATCTTGAACGGCTGGCAAACCGGTTCGATGGCGACCATACGCTGGCGCTGGCCGCCTATAACAGCGGTGGCGGCACGGTGTCCAGCGCCATGCGCCGTAATCGCAACAGCAACAGACCCACCGATTTCTGGTCACTTCAGTTGCCGCGGGAAACCCGCCACTATGTACCGAAACTGATCGCGCTGGCAAAGATCTTTGACGATCCCGAGGCCTATGGCATTGAACTGCCCGCGCTGAAGGACGAACCCTATTTCGAGATCGTCGAAACCGGATCCCAACTGGATCTTGCGCAGGCGGCGGAAATGGCCGGCGTGGACATTGATGAAATCTACCTGCTCAACCCTTCTTACAACCGCTGGGCAACCACTCCTGAAGGCCCGCACCGTTTGCTGGTGCCGGTTGAAAATGCGGAAACCTTCCGGTCGGCACTGGCGCAGATACCGGCCAAAAACCGGGTTTCCTGGCGCAATTATGTGGTGAAATCCGGCGATAGCCTGAACTCCATCTCCCGCAACTTTTCGACCACACCGTCGGTGCTTCAGCAGGTCAATAACCTGAACAGTGACCTGATCCGGATTGGCCAACGCCTGCTTATTCCCTCTGCCTCCAAGGGCAGTGACGCCTATGTACTCAGTGCTTCCCAGCGCCTTAACCGCAAACAGTCCCGGGAGCGGGACGGCAGCAAGATTCGGTACACTGTTCGCAAGGGCGATACCTTCTGGGACATTGCCCGGGAGCACCGGGTGTCAGTTCGCGAGGTTGCAGCCTGGAACGGCATGGCACCGGGAGACCCCCTGATGCCCGGCAAGGAGCTGGTTATCTGGTCGAAGACCAGCCAACCGACGGTATTGGCAGCCAACAGCGCACGAGGCGAGGCGATGGTTCGGAAGGTGGGCTACCGTGTCCGCAAAGGCGACTCCCTGGCCCGTATTGCCAGCCGTTTTTCCGTGAATGTGCAGGACATCGCAAGCTGGAACGACCTGAAGATGTCACGTTATCTGCAACCCGGACAAAGTCTGGTACTCTACGTTGATATCCGAAACAGTCCCTGACGCGCGAGACTCATGACAAGAACACGGAAAGCCTCAACCCTTACGTCACTCTTTTCCGTACTGGCGTTCGTCGCCATACCCGTTTTCTCCCCGGTTTCTGCCGCTGGAACGGCTGAACCGAAGCATGGCATCGCCATGCACGGCGAGCCGAAATACCCGGCCGGATTCAGCCACTTCGACTATGTGAATGCAAAAGCGCCTAAAGGCGGTACCCTGAAGATGGCCGTGGTTGCCAACGGGTTTGATTCCTTCAACCCCTTCGATATCCGGGGCGTGGCCGCTGCGGGCATCAGCACCTACCTTTACGACACCCTCCTGGAATCCTCCGATGATGAGCCGTTTTCAGCCTATGGCCTGATTGCGGAATCCCTGGAAACACCGGAAGACCGCAGTTACGTGGTGTTCAACCTCCGGGAACAGGCAAGATTTCAGGATGGCGAACCGATCACCGCCAAAGATGTGAAGTTTTCCTTTGAGACCCTTACCACCAAGGGCCACCCCTTTTTCAGAAACTATTACGCGGATGTCAGCAAGGTCACCATTGAAGGCTCCCACCGTGTCCGCTTTGATTTCAGCGGCACCAGTAACCGGGAACTGCCACTGATTCTGGGGCAGATGCCGATACTTCCGGCCCATTACTGGGAAGACCGGGAGTTTGGAGAGAACGGCCTTACTCCGCCGGTTGGCAGTGGCCCTTACCGCATCGGCAGCTTTGAGGCCGGGCGCTCGATCACCTATCAGAGGATGGATAACTACTGGGCCCGGGACCTGGGTGTACGCAAAGGCCGGTTCAACTTCGACCAGATTACCTACGACTACTATACCGACGACACCGTCGCCCTGGAGGGCTTCAAGGCCGGCAGCTTTGACTTCCGCCTCGAGTCCTCCGCCAAGAACTGGGCCACCGCCTATACCGGTGAAAAATTCGAAAACGGCACGATCGTAAAAGAGGCCATTGAGCATCATCGCCCGACCGGCATGCAGGGTTTTGCCTTCAATACCCGCAGAGACGTGTTTTCCGACCCTTTGGTCCGTGAAGCCCTTGCCTATGGATTCGACTTTGAGTGGACCAACAAAAACCTGTTCTTCGGCCAGTACTCCCGCACGGACAGCTATTTCGAAAACAGTGAACTGGCATCGACAGGCCTTCCACAGGGCCGGGAACTGGAAATACTGGAACCTTTCCGGGATCAGCTCGATGACGATGTCTTTACCGAAGAATACACACCACCAGAGACAGACGGTCAGTCTGGCTTGCGGCAGAACCTGAAAACCGCGCTGGAGCTTCTCAGGAAAGCGGGGTATGAAATCCGGGACGGCAAGATGGCACATGGCAAAACCGGAGAACCACTGGCTTTCGAGATCCTGTTGTTCCAGAAAAGCTTTGAACGGGTTGTCCTGCCCTTCAAGAACAATCTTGCCCGCCTTGGTATTGATGTAACTGTTCGCCTGGTGGACAGCAACCAGTACATTCAGCGTCTCCGTGAGTTCGATTACGACATGATCACCCAGGTCTTCGGTCAGTCTGACTCACCGGGTAACGAGCAGCGGGAGTACTGGCATTCCTCAACGGTAGACGCGAAGGGATCCAGGAATTACATGGGCGTGAGTGATCCCGTTGTCGACGAGCTGGTCAATATGGTCATTCAGGCACCAGACCGGGAAGAGCTGGTACATCGTGTAAGGGCCCTTGACCGGGTCCTGCTGAACGGCCATTACGTGATTCCTCACTGGCACCTGACCCGGGACCGGGTGGCCTACTGGAATTTCCTCCAGCGTCCCGCAGAGACCCCGAAAAACGGCGTTGATCTGAACAACTGGTGGGCGAAGCCCTGAGGAATCCGCCGATAAATGGGCATCTACATACTCAGGCGTCTGGCGCTGATCATCCCCACGCTGATCGGGATCATGCTGCTCAATTTTGTCATCGTGCAGGCCGCGCCGGGCGGCCCGATTGAGCAGCTCATTGCGGAAATGGAAGGCCACGGCGGCAGCGCCCTGGCCAGAGCGTCCGGCGGTGGCAGCGGCGGTGAGGTAGCGGACTCCTCCGGCGACAGCCGCAGCTCCCGTGGCATCCCCGATGAGCTTCTGAAAGAAATCGAAGTGATGTACGGCTTCGACAAGCCGGCCCACGAGCGCTTTTTCAAGATGCTTGGAGACTACGCCACTTTCAACTTCGGAGACTCCTTCTTTCGGGAAAGAAGTGTTATCGATCTGATCCTGGACAAAATCCCCGTGTCCATATCCCTCGGCCTCTGGTCAACCCTGATTATCTATTTCATTTCCATTCCCCTGGGCATCCGCAAGGCCGTCAGCGACGGTTCCCGGTTCGATGTATGGACCAGCTCGGCCATCGTGGTCGGCTATGCCATTCCGGGTTTCCTGTTCGCCATCCTGCTGATTGTCCTGTTTGCCGGCGGCAGCTATTTCGACTGGTTCCCCCTGCGGGGCCTCACGTCCTCGAATTTCGAGGAGCTGGCCTGGTACCAGAAGGTCGGTGATTACTTCTGGCATCTGGCACTGCCGGTTACGGCTAACGTTATCGGTGGTTTCGCCACGCTGACTTTGCTCACCAAAAACTCCTTCCTTGATGAAATCGGAAAACAGTATGTGGTGACTGCCCGGGCCAAGGGGCTTGGTGAAAAAGAAGTGCTATACGGGCACGTGTTCCGTAACGCCATGCTGATCGTTATCGCCAGCCTGCCCGGTGTGCTTGTTGCCCTGTTCTTCACGGGCTCGCTACTTATCGAAGTCATTTTTTCCCTGGATGGTCTGGGGCTCCTGGGCTTCGAAGCCGCCCTGAACCGGGACTATCCGGTGATTTTCGGTACCCTGTACATATTCACACTGATGGGCCTGATACTGAAACTGATCAGCGACATCACCTACGTACTGGTGGACCCGCGAATCGACTTTGAAAGCCGGGAGGGTGCGTGAGCTTCCGGTCTCTGACACCTGTTCAGCAAAGACGACTGAGAAACTTCCGGAACAACCGACGGGGGTTCTGGTCTCTCTGGCTTTTCCTCGCTCTCTTCGGCCTTTCCCTGGTGGCTGAGCTGATCGCCAACGACTCCCCTCTCATTGTTTCCTACAAGGGAGAGTTCTATTTTCCGGTTGTTGAATCGGTGCCGGAGGAAACGTATGGCGGCTTCCTGCCTACCGAGGCCAATTACCGGGACCCTTTTATTGCCGGCGAGATCAAGGCCAATGGCTGGATGCTCTGGCCACCCATCCGGTTCAGTTACAACACGATCAATTACGATCTTGAGGTCCCCTCACCGGCGCCGCCCAGCGCGGAGAACTGGCTGGGAACCGATGACCAGGGGCGGGATGTCGCTGCCAGGGTAATCTATGGCTTCCGGATTTCTGTGCTCTTTGGTCTGACACTGACCATCGCCAGTTGCATTGTCGGAGTCATTGTCGGCGCCGTTCAGGGCTTTTACGGTGGCAAAATCGACCTGCTGGGTCAGCGCTTTATTGAGATCTGGTCCGGCCTGCCAGTGCTGTATCTGTTAATCATTCTTTCCAGTATTGTTCAGCCAAATTTCTGGTGGCTGCTTGGGATCATGCTGCTTTTCAGCTGGATGGGGCTGGTGGATGTGGTACGTGCAGAGTTCCTGCGGGCCCGTAATTTCGAATATGTGAAGGCTGCCCGGGCCCTGGGGCTGGACAACGGCAAGATCATGTTCCGGCATATCCTGCCCAATGCCATGGTGGCCACCCTCACCTTTTTACCGTTTATCCTGACCGGGGCGATTACCGGTCTGACCTCCCTGGATTTTCTGGGCTTTGGCCTGCCCTCGGGTTCGCCATCCCTCGGCGAACTGATCGCCCAGGGCAAAGCCAATCTCCATGCACCCTGGCTCGGGATTTCCGCGTTCGTGTCCCTGTCACTGATGCTCACCCTGCTGGTGTTTGTCGGCGAAGCCGTTCGTGATGCCTTTGATCCGAGAAAGAGCTGATATGAACCACCTGCTTCAGATTTCCGATCTTTCTATCCGGTTCGATCAGGGCCCGACAGCGGTCGATTCACTGTCACTGGCCATTCATGAAGGCGAAACGCTGGCGCTGGTGGGTGAAAGTGGCTCCGGGAAATCCATCTCGGCGCTCTCGATACTGCGGCTGCTGGATGAGCGGCACGCCAGTTATCCAGGCGGCAAAATCCTGTACCGGGGTGAGAACCTGCTTACTGCTAACGTGAAACGGATTCGCCAGATCCGCGGGCGGGAGATCGGAATGATCTTTCAGGAGCCGATGACTTCCCTGAATCCGCTGCATACGGTGGAAAAGCAGATTGGAGAGGCACTCGAACTCCATAAAGGCATGCGGGGGCCCCGGGCCAGAGAGCGCTCTCTGGAGCTGCTGGAGCTCGTCGGTATCCAGAACCCGGAAAGCAAACTGGGCGCCTACCCGCATCAGTTGTCCGGCGGCCAGAAACAACGGGTGATGATTGCCATGGCCCTGGCCAACGAGCCGGATCTTCTGATTGCGGACGAACCGACGACGGCGCTGGACGTAACCGTGCAAAAACAGGTGCTGGAGCTGCTCCGGGATCTACAGAAAAAGCTGGGCATGGCGATTCTGTTGATTACCCACGATCTGTCCATCGTGCACCGCTACGCGGATCGGGTTGCGGTGATGGAACACGGCAAACTGGTGGAGGAAGCAGATACAAAAGACCTGTTTTCGTCCCCCCGGCATGCCTACACCAAAAAGCTTCTGGATGCGGAACCACCAGAAGCGCCTTTGGCATTGGGGCAGAATGCCGAGGCACTGCTTACTGTTGACCAGCTGGACGTTCGCTTTGCTATCCGGAAAACCCTGTTTGGCAAGGTAAAAGAGTCGTTTCATGCCGTACAGAGCGCCGGATTTGAACTGAACCGCGGTGAAACCCTCGGCATTGTCGGTGAAAGCGGCAGTGGCAAAACGACCATTGGTCACGCCCTGCTCAAGCTCACCGCCAGCACCGGCAGCATCCGCCTGGCGGGAGAAGAACTGGCGTTTCTCAACCAGAAAGAGTTCCGCCCCTGGCGCCGCCGGGTTCAGATCGTGTTCCAGGATCCGTTTGGAAGCCTCAGCCCGAGGATGTCGATTGCCGAAATTGTCCGTGAGGGCCTGGAAATTCATGATCGGGAAAACGCCAGTGAACATGACCGGAAAGTGATCCGGGCGCTCACCGATGTTGGCCTGGATCCGGAGGCGCGGCACCGCTACCCCCATGAATTCTCCGGGGGCCAACGCCAGCGGATTGCCATTGCCCGGGCGCTGGTGCTGCAACCGGATCTGATTATTCTCGACGAACCTACCTCGGCCCTGGACCGCACCGTCCAGAAGCAGGTAATTGAGCTGTTGCGGGATATCCAGGCCCGTTATGGTCTAAGCTATATCTTTATCAGCCACGATCTGGCCGTTGTGCGTGCCCTCAGCCATAAACTGCTGGTGCTGCAGCATGGCCGGATTGTTGAATACGGAAACGCGGCCGACATCTTCCGCTCACCCCGCGCGGACTATACTCGCGAGCTGCTGAATGCCGCGTTCTTTTACCAGAACACAACTACGACTATTTGAGCGTTACCCTGGCCAGACCACATCAGGGATAATGCACCAAAATCAGGAACACAGGGAGAACGACCCATGGGAATCCTCAGTGGCAAGAAAGCACTGATCGTTGGCGTAGCCAGCAAACTGTCCATCGCTTACGGCATTGCCGAGGCCTTCGCCCGGGAAGGCGCCGAACTGGCGTTTACCTACCAGAATGAAAAGCTGCAGCCACGGGTTGAAAAATTCGCGGAGCAATGGGGCAGCAAGCTGACCTTCCCCTGCGATGTCGCCAGCGACGACGAAATCGAAAATGTCTTCAGGGAGCTCGGCAAACACTGGGACAACATCGACATCATCGTGCACGCGGTTGGCTATGCCCCGGGCCACGAGCTTGATGGCAACTATGTTGACGTGACCACCCGCGAAGGCTTCCGAATCGCCCACGACATCAGCTCCTACAGTTTTGTCGCCCTGGCCAAGGGCGCCCGCGGCATGATGCATGAAGGCAGCTCCCTGATCACCCTGAGCTACCTGGGGGCTGAAAAGGTTCTGCAGAATTACAACGTCATGGGCCTTGCCAAGGCATCCCTTGAAGCAAACGTTCGCTACATGGCTGCCAGCCTCGGCCGGGATGGCATCCGCGTGAACGGCATTTCCGCGGGCCCGATCAAGACTCTGGCCGCTTCCGGCATCAAGAGCTTCCGGAAAATGCTGGCTGAAAATGCCAGGCGCGCACCGCTTCGTCGCAATGTAACCATTGATGAAGTGGGTAACGCCGCCGCGTTTCTGGGATCGGACATGGCCAGTGGCGTTACCGGCGAGATCATGTACGTCGACGCCGGTTTCAACATCACCGGTATGGGCGAACTGGAAGAATAAGTTTTCCCTCCCCGCTGAATCAGCGAAAGGGCCGGCTTGATGCCGGCTTTTTTCGTCTGACGGATTGTAACCTTGACTGGCTGCACTCTCCCTCAGCCCCGCCGTCAGCCCTCGGACATGGCCCTGGCCACCGCCTCCACCCACTCAATGTATGCGGTTTCGTCGGACTCGATAATCCGCACCCCCACCAAAAAGGCAGACTCGTGGGGCCGGCACCAGACCACTTCCACCATCAACCGGAAGGGCTGGTCGTGATTGCCCAGAAACACCATCGCCGGTAGCAGTGCATCCAGTGACACCGGCTCGGCAGAAAACAGGCAAAGCCCGCCGGCTGAAATATCGCGAATACCACATACCAGTTCCTTGCCAGCAGGCCCGGCATCTTCCAACGTTCCCGGAGGACCGGATTCGAGCGCCAGAATAGCCCGGGCCCGGGCAGTCAGCCGGTAATCCGCCCGGTTATCCTGATCAATACGGGGTTCGTGCTGCGTTCCGAAGCTGTAATCGTTATCTGTCATTGTTGTTATTCCTGCATCAGCGATCAATTTCGGCCTACCCGGATACGGCCAACTACCCTGCTGAGGGTGTCATCGAATTCTGCGGAAGTTCCGAGAACCCGGATCCGCCCCTCAACAATACCCCCTACCAGCTCGTCTTCAATAAACTCGCGCCGGTTGAGTCCCAGCCGGTCTACAAACACCAGTTTTCTGGAGGCGTTGATTCGTACTGCCAGTTTCAGCCTTGCCGGCTCTTCCGAAGCGTCGTCTGGCTGCACGACAATCCAGCCACCCAGTTTGATGCCGTCGACCTGCTTCTCGGCCAGAAGCGTTTTCTCCATTCGGATTCGTTCCTGCCCGGCCTTCTCGTCAGCTATACGCTGCTCTTCCACTGCCTGCCGTTGGCGTTCAAGTTCCGCTTCCCTTGCCGCCTCCAGCTCCCTGCGGCGTTCCTGGGCAGCCTCTTTCTCGCGCCGGAGTTCTTCCGCCCGCACTCTGGCAGCCTCGGCGGCCTGTTCCCGTAGCCGGCGTTGCTTGTTACACACGCGGGCCAACAGCTCCACGGTCTCCGCAAGCACCTTGCCAAAAGGCGTGAGTGTCGGCAGTGTCCGGAGTTGCTGCTTACCCAAAGCCTGCTGGAAGTCACCCCAGGGCTGAAGCCCCAATTTTACGCCGGCACCGTTTGTCCAGAGAATTTCTGCCGATTCGCCCAGAAACGCATAGAAAAAGCGGCGTTGCTCGCCCAAACCTTCACCTTCGACAAACCACTGGCCCTCAAAGGATTCGAATGCTT
The DNA here is from genome assembly GCF_038098645.1 of Marinobacter metalliresistant. Taxonomy (NCBI): domain Bacteria; kingdom Pseudomonadati; phylum Pseudomonadota; class Gammaproteobacteria; order Pseudomonadales; family Marinobacteraceae; genus Marinobacter; species Marinobacter metalliresistant. Next base: position 649,358 of record NZ_CP101118.1, read on the forward strand.
CTTTCGGCGGCGTTTCGAACCCCAGCCAGGCCGGATCCCATTGAAAGCTGCCGGCCGCCGGAAGGGCATCAACCAGGTCCGGCACCTCACCCCGAAGCCGGGACACCATAACGGCCTCAATGCCGGACAGCGCATCTGCCGGTAAGGGCCTGTTGTGCACCCTGCCCCAGACGTCGAAAATCCGGTCTCCGATTTGCTCCCCCACATGATAGAGCCGGTTCCGGTCTTTATCCGAGAGCGAAGGGTCGCCAATCCAGACCAGCCATTCAAGGAGCTTGCTGGCGTGCCGGAAGGTTTCACCCTCCAGGCCGGAATCCCATACCGACTGTTTCAGCAGGCCCTGCCAGTAATCCAGGATAAACCGGACGATGGACACAGGCACCCGGCGCCCCTGTAATGCGCGCCCGATCAGCGCCCTTGAAACCTGGTCTGCCTTGCGTTGTCTGGCCGCCCCGTGCTCCGTCTCCAGCAGCCGCTGCCTGAGTTTTCCGGCCTGGGCATTTCGTTTGGCCGCATCTTCCTGCCACTGTTGGCAAAAGGCTTCCAGGGATTCCACGCTGCCGGATTCGAAACTTGCCGACACGGCAATTACAAGGGCATCAAGCTGATCAAGCAGAACCTTGCCGGAACGACCTCCGGAATCGTTCCAGCCACGCCACTCCTGCAAACTGTCCAGCCACGCCAGCAGGGTTTCGCTGAATGTTTTTTTACCATCAAGGTTCATTCGCCAGGCGAAGTAAAACCTGAGCCGTGCAATCCTGCGGGCGAGGCCCGGGTGCAAGCCGCTGGTTTTGAGGAAAACATCCATGATGCGATCGGCAACATAGGCAGCGTTGATCTGGCGGGCCGACCACTCCAAGTGTACGGAGCGGATAACCTGGGTAACGCGTTCATCCCGTTGTTCAGACCAGCAGGAGAGCAGCAATGGGCGCCAGTCGCTTATGGCATCCGGTGCAAGCTTTCCGGCAGGGTACGGAAGATCAGGAACCCGGATACCGGCCAGGACGTCGTCTATTTTGCCCGAAACCGCCCGTCGGGAAGGCACATCCTGCGGTCTCTGCCTGTATCGTGACATCCGTTCCCCGTACTTAAGAAGCGTTGAAAAGACCCTGTAAATGACGCAGTATAACCAACTCGCCGGGGTTTACCGCAACATTGCACCGGTGTTATTCGCGTCAATCTGTAACTCTGCCGGCACCGTCGATCGCACATCAGGGTTGCAAGGATCAGAATCGGGGAAACAGAACAACATGTCGGGCAACAAGCTAGAGAATCTGAATGTGGCGAGCCAGGAAACACTGATCACTCCTGAAGCGCTGAAAAAGGAGATGCCACTCTCCGAGAAGGCCGCTGAGACCGTATCCAAGGGTCGCCAGGCTATCTACGACATTATGGACGGCAAAGACCACCGGCTGTTCGTGGTCGTTGGCCCCTGCTCCATTCACGACGTTGAAGCCGCCCGGGATTATGCCACGCGACTGAAGAAACTGGCCGACGAAGTCAGTGACACCCTGCTGATCGTAATGCGCGTCTATTTTGAAAAGCCCCGTACTACCGTTGGCTGGAAAGGCCTGATCAACGATCCGCACCTGAACGACACTTTTGATATTGAGCAGGGGCTGCATATCGGCCGCCGTTTGCTGCTGGACATCAATGAGCTTGGACTGCCGGCGGCCACCGAGGCACTCGATCCGATCTCCCCCCAGTATCTCCAGGACACCATCGCCTGGTCCGCCATCGGCGCACGTACTACGGAATCCCAGACGCACCGGGAAATGAGCAGTGGCCTGTCCATGGCGATCGGCTTCAAGAACGGCACCGATGGCAGCCTCGATGTGGCGGTCAACGCCATGAAGTCTGTCTCACACCCCCACAGTTTCCTGGGCATTGACCAGCAAGGCCAGGTGGCCATCATCCGAACCAGGGGTAATAACTATGGCCACGTTGTTCTGCGTGGCGGTGGCGGCAAGCCCAACTACGATTCCGTCAGTGTGGCCCTGTGCGAGCAGGCACTGGACAAGGCCGGCCTGCGCAAGTCCGTGATGATCGATTGCAGTCACGCCAATTCCAGCAAGGACCCGGCTATCCAGCCGCTGGTTATGCAGGATGTGACCCACCAGATTCTTGAGGGTAACTCCTCAATCCAGAGCCTGATGGTTGAGAGCAACATCAACTGGGGCAACCAGCCTCTTCCCGGCAATCTGGCCGACCTGAAATACGGCGTCTCCGTGACCGACGCCTGTATTGACTGGCCAACCACGGAGAAAGCTGTCCGGGATATGCGCGAGAAGCTGAAGGATGTGCTGCCGAAACGCAAGATCGGCTAGGCGCCATCAGTATCAGAACGGGGAGCCTCAGCTCCCCGTCACACCACCTACCCAGTCCAGCCGGTCCCTTAACGTCACAACCTGGCCGATAATCACCAGGGTCGGCGCCTGAACCGCGTCCGCCTCCACCCTGTCTACAATGTTGCAGAGATTGCCCGTCACCACACGCTGCTCTTTCGTGGTTCCCCTTGATACCAGCGCCACAGGCATGTCTTCAGACATACCATGGTCGATCAGCTGCCGGCAGATGATGGGCAGACCCACCAGACCCATGTAGAACACCAGAGTCTGGTTGTTCTGGACAAAGTCCTTCCAGGGCAGGTCGCAGGTATCGTTCTTGAGGTGGCCGGTAACGAACCGAACCGACTGGGCATGATCCCGATGGGTCAGTGGTATGCCGGCATAGGCGGCGCAGCCGGAGGCCGCGGTAATACCCGGCACTACCTGGAAGCGCACCCCCGCCTCCGCCAGGGTTTCGATCTCTTCCCCACCCCGGCCGAAAATGAACGGATCACCGCCCTTCAGGCGAACCACTTTGCGGCCCTGCCTGGCCAGATCCACCAGACGCTGGTTAATCTGATCCTGGGGCAAGGTGTGGTTGGCCCGTTGCTTCCCGACGTGGATCATCTCTGCCGATTCGGGAATCAAAGCCAGTATTTCCGGTGAGACCAGGCGGTCGTAGAGTACCACCTCCGCCGAGGTGATCAGCCGCCAGGCCTTGAGAGTCAGCAGCTCAGGGTCACCAGGGCCGGCCCCGACAAGGGCCACCTCACCTGCGGATGTGTTCGGATTCGAGGTAACCGGATTAACCCTGTACCGGACCGGTGCAGGGCGTGCACCAACGCCCGTTCCTGGTGCGCTTTCTGGTTGATCACTCATTGGATTTGGTCAATGCCTCCCATGTACGGCTTCAGAACTTCCGGAACCAGGATGCTGCCATCGGCCTGCTGATAGTTCTCCATAACCGCAATAAGGGCACGGCCAACAGCAAGGCCGGAACCGTTCAGGGTATGAACAGGTTCAGGCTTCCCGGTTTCCGGGTTTCGCCAACGTGCATGCATGCGCCGTGCCTGAAAATCGCGGGTGTTGGAACAGGAGGAGATCTCACGGAACTTGTCCTGCCCCGGCAGCCAGACTTCCAGATCATAGGTCTTGGCGGCGGAAAAGCCCATATCGCCGCCACACAGCGCGACGACGCGATAAGGCAGCTCCAGCAACTGAAGCACCTTTTCGGCATGGCCGGTCAGCGTTTCCAGGGCGGCTTCGGAGTCTTCGGGGCGCACCACCTGGACGAGCTCTACCTTATCGAACTGGTGCTGGCGGATCATGCCGCGGGTGTCACGGCCGTAGGAACCGGCTTCGCTGCGGAAGCACGGGGTATGGCAGACCATCTTCAGGGGCAGCTCTTTGGCGTCCAGAATGCTGTCAGACACCAGGTTTGTGGCCGGCACTTCGGCGGTCGGGATCAGGTAAAGTGGATTTTCCCCTTCTGTCTTGAAAAGGTCTTCCTCGAATTTCGGCAGTTGGCCGGTTCCATACAGCGTATCGGCATTCACCAGATAGGGAACGTAGGTCTCCAGATAACCGTGCTCACGGGTGTGCAGATCCAGCATGAACTGGGCCAGAGCACGATGAAGACGGGCCACAGGGCCACGCATCACTGCAAACCGGGAATGGGCAAGACGGGTCGCGGTCTCGAAGTCGAGGCCGTTCAGGCTCTCACCCAGGGCGACGTGGTCTTTGGGCTCGAAATCGAAGTGCTTCGGAGTGCCCCAGGTACGGACCTCAAGGTTATCCTCTTCGCTCTCGCCGGCGGGAACGTCTTCATCCGGAAGATTGGGAATGCCGGCCAGGAAAGCGTTCAGCTCTTCCTGAAGTGCGCGCAGCTCATCTTCCGCCCCGGATTTCTTCGTCTTCAGGTTTTCCACTTCGTCCAGCAACGGCTGGATGTCCTCACCGGCGGCCTTGGCCTTGCCGATCGATCTGGACCGTTTGTTCTGCTCGCTCTGCAGAGTTTCCGTGCGTACCTGCAGGGCACGACGGCGCTCCTCAAGCTGCTCGAAGGTGGCGGTATCGAATTCGAAATTCTTGATGGCCAGCCGACGGGCGATCTCTTCTGTCTGGGTACGGACACGTTTGGGATCGAGCATGATTATCCTGAGTCTTCCGGTTAGCGATGTAATGATTGACTGGCCATTATACCTGCACTGGCGCTGGTGGCTACCGCAGTGAAAGGCTCAGCGGTAGCGTTTACGGGGACTCTCAGTGTTGCGGGAATCAAGCCGCTGGCGTTTCTCGGCCAGCTTGATTTCCAGGCCGCGATTGACAGGCTGATAATACCGGCGCTGATGGATGGCTTCTGGAAGGTAGGACTCCCCGGCTGCAAACCCCTCGGGTTCGTCGTGGGCATACCGGTAGGAATCACCGTGGCCCATGCTTTTCAGAAGCTTGGTGGGTGCGTTCCGAAGGTGAACCGGCACCTCGTAGTCCGGGTCCTGTCTTATGTCTGCCATGCACTGGTTAAAGGCCTTGTAGACGGCATTACTCTTGGGCGCCAGCGCCAGATAGGTAACGGCCTGGGCAAGAGCCAGTTCACCCTCCGGTGAGCCGAGCCTCTCCTGCGCATCCCAGGCTTCCATGCTCAATTGCAAGGCGCGGGGGTCGGCATTGCCGATGTCTTCACTGGCAATACGAACCAGTCGCCGGGCCACATACAGCGGATCACAGCCACCATCCAGCATCCGGCACAGCCAGTACAGTGAGCCATCCGGATCGGAACCGCGAACCGACTTATGCAGGGCGGAAATCTGATCGTAGAACACATCACCGCCTTTATCGAACCGGCGCAGGCTGGTCTGCATGACCTGCTCAAGCTGATCCGCCGTTATCCGGTCGTTTCCTGCCTCGTCCGGCTCGGCAAGATCGGCAGCCACTTCCAGAATATTCAGCGCACGACGCGCATCTCCGCCGGAGGCTGAAGCCATCAGGGTTAACACGTCGTCTTCGACCATCAGGCGGCCGCCAAACCCCTCCCCGACTACCAGCGCACGTCGCAACAGCCGGAGAATGTCCTCTTCCCCGAGATTCCTGAGTACGTAGACACGTGTGCGCGACAGCAGTGCGCTGTTCAGCTCAAAGGACGGGTTTTCGGTGGTGGCACCCACAAAAATGAAAGTGCCGTCTTCGATGTGCGGCAGGAAGGCATCCTGCTGGCTCTTGTTGAACCGGTGGACCTCGTCCACGAACAACAGAGTGTCCCGCCCCTGGGACTGCTTTCGGTTGCGGGCCCGCTCGACGACAGCGCGAATCTCTTTCACGCCGCTCAGAACGGCTGAAACCGTCTCGAAACTCAGGTCACCGACATTGGCCAGCAATTGGGCAAAGGTGGTTTTACCAACACCGGGAGGCCCCCAGAGGATCATCGAGTGGAGTTGCCCCTGCTCCACCGCACGCCTGAGAGGCTTGCCCTGGCCGACCAGGTGGGCCTGCCCGACATAGTCGTCGAGGGTTGCCGGCCGCATTCTCGCAGCAAGAGGCCGGAAGCCCCCGGCTTCCGTGAACAGGCTGTCCTGCATCAGGCCCCGTCCCGGATAATATCAACGCCCTCCGGGTATTCGAGGGTAAAGGCGCTGGCTTCAACCGGCTCGTTCAGCCTGATCCGGTCAAAGCTCAGAATGCTGATCTGGGACAGGGAGTCCTGCATTCGCATTTCCTGCAACTCCCCCTTGAAAAAGGTCAGCCTCAGGGATATGAACAGGGAATCCGGGCTTCGTGGCTCCAGGGTAAACTCACGGGTATGGTCACCAATCCGGCGGCCGGACACCCGGTAGGTTTCTTCCAGGTTATCCACTTCACCGCTGAGCAGCAGTGCCGGCGTGGATTGCACCCGGTCGTCCAGATTATGAATCGTCACCTGCTCCAGGTCCGGATCGTAGACCTCAACGGTGTCACCGTTGCTCACGATAAACTGGGAAAGTGGCGCACTGGTTTCCCAGTAGAACAGGCCCGGACGCTTGGCTTTCAGGGAACCGCGGGTTTCCTGCACCTTGTTGCCGTTTCCGTTGACCACGATCTGGATAAAATCCGCCTGGTAGGATTCGTAGCTTTCCAGCAGGGAGGCCAGTTCACCGGCCCCGGCGCTGGAATTGGTTTCGCCAGCCACGGCAACACTGGTGAAGACGCCAATAAACGCCAGCGTTAGCAGGCGGTTCAGGAATGACTGTCGCATTACAACTTACTCCTAATCTCTTGGTGGAGGCGGAGCCAGAACTTCGCGGGCGCCATTGTGGCCCGCGGCGCTCACCACGCCCGATGCTTCCATGGCATCAACCAGGTTTGCAGCCCGGTTGTACCCGATCTTGAACTTCCGCTGTACGGACGAAATCGAGACACGGCGTCCTTCGGTGACGAAGGCAACTGCCTCGTCAAACAGGGCGTCTCCCTCGCTGTCGCCGCCTTCGGACAGGTTCGGCACGCCCGGCAGGCTCTCACCCTCGGCACCGCTCAGCACATCGTCCACGTACACTGGTTCGCCCCGGGCCTTCCAGGCACTGACCACACGATGAACCTCGTCATCATCCACAAACGCCCCGTGCACCCTGACCGGCAACCCAGAGCCCGGAGGCAGGTAAAGCATGTCACCGTGGCCCAGCAGCTGTTCAGCGCCGCCCTGATCCAGCACGGTCCGGGAATCGATCTTGGACGAGACCTGGAAGGACATCCGGGTTGGAATATTGGCCTTGATCAGACCTGTGATCACGTCAACGGACGGGCGCTGTGTCGCCAGAATAAGGTGAATACCGGCCGCCCTTGCCTTTTGCGCAATCCGGGCAATCAGCTCCTCAACCTTTTTGCCAACGATCATCATCATGTCGGCAAATTCGTCGATCACCACCACAATGAACGGCAGCGTTTCGAGTTCCGGCCGTTCCTGCTCGTCATTGGCAAGGTATTCGTCCGGCTTCCAGAACGGATCCAGCAGCGGCTCACCCGCCGCCACCGCATCCTTTACCTTGCGGTTGTAACCGGCGAGGTTACGAACCCCGAGGCTGGCCATCAGCCTGTACCGCCGCTCCATTTCGGCAACGCACCAGCGCAGGGCATTGGCCGCTTCCTTCATGTCGGTGACCACCGGCGCCAGCAAGTGGGGAATGCCATCGTAGATGCTCAGCTCGAGCATCTTCGGGTCAACCATGATAAAGCGGACATCTTCGGGGCCGGCCTTGAGCAGCATACTCAGCAGCATGGCGTTAACGCCAACGGATTTACCGGAACCGGTGGTGCCGGCTACCAGCAGGTGCGGCATCTTTGCCAGGTTGGCCACCATGGGATTGCCGCCGATGTCGTTACCCAGCGCCAGGGTCAGCGGTGAGCTGGACTCCTGGAATACCCGCGCGCCCAACACTTCACTGAGACGGACCATTTCCCGCTCTTCATTGGGAATCTCGATACCAACCACGGATTTGCCGGGAATAACCTCAACAACCCGAACGCTCAGTACCGCCAGTGACCGGGCCAGATCCTTGGCAAGATTAGAGATTTTGCTGACCTTCACCCCGGCCGCAGGCTTGATTTCAAATCGGGTGATAACGGGGCCGGGATTAACCTCGACCACTTCCACGGAAACCCCGAAGTCAGCCAGCTTCTCTTCCAGCAATCGGGACATATGCTCGAGGGATTCTTCCGAATAGCCCTTCTCCTGATGCTCCTCGGGGGGATCAAGCAGGGAAATGGGCGGGATCGGGCTTTCAATATCTTCCAGCAACGATGGCTGTTTGTTGCTCTTGTCGTTTGACCGGGACGGCTGTTCGTCCTTCTTGAACGGTGAAATCTTCAGAGAACGGCCTGCCGGCTGAGGGGCCGCTGCGTTTTGCGATTTTTCAGGCTTGATGGCACTGGCAGGCGCCTCGTCCCGCGAGCTGAAGCTCTCGAGCCGCGCCGGCTCCGGATCAACAGTCGCAGACAATCCGTCCAGACCCGGTTCAACACGATCCCCGGAGGGCTTCGTAGCTGCCTTGGGCTTTTTCGGTTTTTTCGGACCGAAGCCAGGGATGTGCTGCCACCATCGCCGGCCCGTCGCCTTGTCTCTAGTTCCGGGTTTTTCGGTCGGGGGTATTCGATCCTTGATAACCGGCGGTTCCGCCTTCGGTGCAGGCCCTGGTGCAGGCCCTTCCCGGGAATCCGGTCTGGCCGTGGCCGGTTTGCGGCCACCGCTGAACAAACCCTTGATCGCCAACCCGGTTTTCAGGGTCAGGCTACCCACCTGATCCATCAGCCAGAACCAGGACAATCCCGTAGTAACGGTCAGGGCAAACAGAAAAATAGCAATCAGAAGCAGAGTGGTTGCCGGCAGGTTGAAGAAGCGCACCATGGCATCCGCCACCGTCGTTCCAAGCACTCCACCGGACGATACGCCAAGGCCGAACACCGAGTACAGCGACAAAAGGCTGGTTGCCGAGAGCAGAATCAGCAAAAACCCGCCAAAGCGCATCAGAAACAGCGGCCAGTGCAGATCCAGGGAATCATTGCGGCGACGGATGAGCATCAGGGCGTAGCCTGCAATCATCAGGGGGAACAGGTAAGCCACATGGCCAAAGAAATCCATGAACAGACTGGCCAGCCAGGCGCCGGTGCGACCAGCGTAGTTCTGGACGCTGGTGTCGTGGCCGATACTGGCCCAGCCCGGGTCTGAAGGGCTGAAGGTCACCAGTGCCATGGACAGGTAGATGCAGAGAGAAATTAACGCAATCACAGCGCCTTCACGGGCGCCCTGTGCAACCAGTCGGCGAAAGCGCAGCTGCTTCTCTGTCAGTTCCTGTGGTGCTCTTTTCGCTTTTGCGGATTCGGCCATGAATGCTCAGACGTTGTCGGTGCTTGCGTTCCGAAGCGCCTGAAAGCCCCTTGCAAGGTCGGTTTTCAGGTCTTCAACTGCTTCAATCCCAACGGAAATACGAATCAGGTTTTCCGTGATCCCGGCACGTTCCTTGTCCTCCGGCGACAATCGCCCGTGAGTCGTGGTAGCCGGGTGGGTAATGGTGGTTTTGACATCACCCAGGTTCGCGGTGATGGAAATCATCCGGGTAGCGTCAATGAATCCCCACGCCTCTTCACGGGCGCCTTTGAGCCGGAACGACAACACCCCCCCGAAACCCTTCTGCTGTTTTTTCGCCAGGTCGTGCTGGGGGTGGCTCTCAAGCCCGGCATAGAACACACATTCCACCGCCGGTTGCTGTTCCAGCCACAAGGCCAACTCTAACGCATTGTCACAATGGGCGCGCATACGAATTGGTAAGGTTTCCAGGCCCTTCTGGAAAACCCAGGCATTGAAAGGGCTCATAGTCGGGCCCGCGGACCGCAGGAAGCCGTAGACCTCTTCCATCATCTTTTCAGAGCCCACCACCACGCCGCCGACGCACCGGCCCTGGCCGTCCAGATATTTGGTGGCGGAATGGATCACGATATCCGCCCCCTGCTCCAATGGCCTCTGGAGGACCGGAGTGCAGAAACAGTTATCCACCACGAACAGTGCATCGCTGTCGCGGGCCAGCTGAGCCAGCCCGGCCATATCCGCTACTTCGCACAACGGATTGGACGGAGTCTCAATGAACAGCATGCGGGTTTCCGGGCGCACCGATGCGCTCCATTCTTCCATGTCCGTCAGGCTGACAAACGAGGTTTCCACCCCAAACCTTGCCATGTACTTCTGGAACAGCACATTGGTGGTTCCGAATACGCCCCGCGAGCAGACAACATGATCGCCACTTTGCAGCAGCGCCATGCAGGTGCTCAGGATTGCGGCCATGCCGGAGGCGGTTGCCACCGCCCGCTCGCCACCTTCCATGGCCGCAATCCGGGCTTCGAAGGCCTGAACCGTCGGATTGGTGAAGCGGGAGTAGATGTTGCCCGGCTCATCTCCGCCAAAACGGGCAGCCGCCTGGGCGGCGCTGCCGTAGACAAAGCTGGACGTGGGAAATATGGCGTCGCTGTGCTCAAGCTGGCCGGTGCGGATCTGCCCCGCCCTCACCGCCAGGGTATCAACGGACATACCCTCAAGATCCGATTCCGGAATCCAGACAGTTTCTTCGCGGCGTAAGGTCATCAACGTCTCCTGCCTGATACGGCGGCTTCAGTCTTCGTCGTTGTACAAATCAATAATACCGTTATCACTGGATGTGGCTCCGGTACTCTCGAAACGTTTGTCGTCGTTGCGCAGTTCTTCGAGCCGGTTAAGGTAGGCCGCATCGACATCTCCGGTCACATACTTACCGGTGAAGACCGAGCACTCCCAGCCCTCAATATCGTCATTCACGTCACTGACGCAGGTTACCAGATCATCCAGGTCCTGATAGAGCAGCCAGTCCGCGCCAATCAGCTCCCGGATCTCTTCAACGGTGCAGTCGTGAGCAATCAGCTCGCTGGCAGAGGGCATGTCGATCCCGTACACGTTCGGGTAGCGAACGGGGGGCGCTGCCGACGCAAAATAGACTTTGCGGGCACCCGCATCCCGCGCCATCTGGACAATCTCCTTACAGGTGGTGCCGCGCACGATCGAGTCGTCCACCAGCATCACATTCTTGCCCCGGAACTCAAGATCGATCGGGTTCAGCTTCTGGCGAACGGACTTCTTCCGCATTTTCTGGCCAGGCATGATGAACGTCCGTCCGATGTAGCGGTTCTTGATAAAGCCTTCCCGGAATTTGACCCCAAGGCGATGGGCCATCTGCATGGCGGAGGTCCGGCTGGTGTCCGGAATCGGTATCACCACATCGATATCATGGTCCGGGCACTCTCGCAGAACTTTCTCGGCCAGGGTCTCCCCCATCCGCAGGCGCGCCTTGTAGACCGACACCTTGTCAAGGATGGAGTCCGGGCGGGCGAAATACACATGCTCGAAAATACACGGGAAAAGATGCGGATCTTCGGCGCACTGACGGGTGTAGAGGGTGCCGTCGGTTTCGATGTAGACGGCCTCGCCCGGCGCAATATCACGAACCAGGGTATAACCCGCGGCACTCAGAGCCACGCTTTCCGAGGCGATCATGTATTCCTTCCGGCCATCCTCAGCGGTTCGCTCGCCGTAGCAGGCCGGCCGGATTCCGTTCGGGTCCCGGAAGCCGACAATGCCGTAACCGGTAATCATCGCAATCACGGCATAGGCACCCCGGCAGCGTTTGTGCACGGCGCTTACCGCTGAAAAAATTTCGTCCTTGGTGGGATCGAGCTTACCCAGCTTCTGCAGTTCATGGGCGAACACGTTCAACAGCACTTCCGAATCCGAATTGGTGTTGATGTGGCGAAGATCGGTCCGGAACAGGTCCTTGCTGAGATCATCGGCATTGGTCAGGTTGCCGTTATGGGCCAGGGTAATGCCGTAGGGGCTGTTTACATAGAACGGCTGGGCTTCGGCGGAACTGGAACTGCCGGCTGTCGGGTAACGCACATGCCCGATACCCACGTTACCGACCAGACGGCGCATATGCCGGGTGTGAAACACGTCCCGCACCAGCCCGTTATCCTTGCGAAGGTAAAAACGATCATCCTGAAAAGTAACAATGCCCGCCGCATCCTGGCCCCGGTGCTGAAGTACAGTCAGCGCATCATAGAGCGACTGATTGACGTTGGAAGTACTGACGATGCCGACAATGCCACACATGGATAAGGTGTTCTCCGAGTGTTAAAACTGAATGTTAGCGGGACGCAGACGCGGGTTCCACGCCTTCCTGCAGTGTACCGGGTACCGGTTCTCGCGCACCCTCGGGCGCAGGCCCCAGAAAACGCGCAAATTCATCGCCCAGGGTCCGCCGGGACCAGTCTTCAACCACCGCAAGACGATCGATGATAATGGACGTTCGCCACCAGGTATCCTGTGCCAGTGGGGTATATCGGGTGAAGGCGATGGCGACAATCACGACCACAACACCTCGCAAGAGCCCGAACCCCATGCCAAGTACCCGATCCGTGGCTGAAAGCCCTGTGACCCTGATCAGGTGACCAATCATATTGTTAATGATGGCTCCGACAATGAGCGTTCCAAAGAAGAGTATGGCGAAGGCGGCAATGAGCCTGACCAGGGGCGTTTCTACCGTGCTTTCCAGCAGGCTTTGCATTTGTGGATGGAAGGTTCTGGCAAGGATGAACGCGCCAACCCAGGTCACCAGAGACAGGGCTTCTTTTACGAAACCCCGCTTCAGACTGATGAGCGTGGAAACTGTAATCAGGGCGATAATGACCCAGTCAATCCAGATCAGCGCTTCCATGGAAAACCCGGTGGAGAAAAGGAAGCGCGAATTCTATCAGGAAACCCCGGTTCGCCAAACCGCCTTACCCACATAAAACCGCTTGAGCGTGGCTATTTTTGGCCGGACGTGACCAGGCTGTTCACGCCAAACGCATCATCCACGGCTCGTTTTGCTGCTTCGGCTTCCGACCTGGTGGCAAACGGACCGCTGAAAACCCGGGTAAGCGTGGTATCTCCACGGACTACGGCCTGGAGGTGAGAGCCATAGCCCTTTTCCCGAACCTTGTCCCGCAACCGGCGGGCATTGTCTTCGTTGCCAAAACTTCCCAGCTGGACCACCCAGGCGCCCTCAAGGGAGCGCTCGTACTCGGCCGTTTCCGGCTCAGCGGGCTCCCTGACCTCGGGAACGGGCGCGGAGGCAACGGGCGCGGAATCGGAGCCTTCTTCCAGAATCCGGTACGCGGGCGAGTCCTTGCTCTCCCCTGCCCCAGGTTCAGGCACATCAGGTGCGTTCTCGCTGAGCTCATAGGAAGGCGCCGGTGCGACTTCGGTTTCAGGCGCCTCAACTTCAGGGAAAGGGGGTTCTTCCGGAATTTTGATGGTTGTGGAACTACGTTCCGAGTGCGGCTCGTCAAAAAGCATGGGAACAAAGATAACCGCTAGGGAAACGAGTACCAACGCCCCGATTATTCTCTGTTTCAATCCATCCACGTTACCAGGCTCCCATCTGTTGTGACTGCGCTGTTGTGACTGCGCCGCGAGAGACGCCTACCCGCAGATACTAACCGTCCGGCAGCCGGAACTCAAAGGCAGACCCGCTGCCATGGACAAAGTTTAAGGCAGTCAGGTCAGCCCCGGGGCTCGCTTTTGTGACGCAGAGTGAAGCAGAATTTCCCGAGCCTGGGCGACGGTATGGAACGAACCGAAAACAACCACCAGATCATCCGCTGATGCATTCGACAATGCGGTATTCAGTGCCTGCAGGACGGTTTCGGAGGCGCTCACAGCCGTCAGCCCGGCGGCCCACAGCCTGTCTTTCAGGACTGCCCCGGAAAGCCCCCTGGGAGCATCAAGCCCCGCCAGGTACCAGTGATCCACTACTCCGGCCATGGCTCTGCCAACGCCTTCAACATCCTTGTCGGCCAGCGCCGCATAAACGGCGTGAACCTCTTTCCCCGGCGTTTTCAGGCTCTCCAACTGGCCAGACAACCAGCCCGCAGCATGAGGGTTGTGGCCCACATCAACCAAGATATCCGGACGCTTTCCAAGCAATTCGAATCGACCGGGGACACTCAGGATGGAAAGGGTCTGTTCGATCGCAGCACTATCCAGCTCCGGCTCAAGATTACGGATGGCCACGACTGCCGCAGCGACACTTTTCAGCGGCAACGGCCCGGCCGGCAAGCGAATCAACTGGCCCCCATATTCCAGAGCCGGACCGGAATTCGAATCTCTGCCGCCTTCACGCGGTGACAGGTGATAATCACGCTCCAGCAGTGCCAGATCAACCTTCTGCGCCGCAACCTGCTGAAGCACGGAACGGGGCGGATCATTGTCGGCATAGACCGCGGGGATACCCGGCCTCAGCACGCCGGCCTTTTCAAAGCCGATAACCTCCCGGTTATCGCCAAGAAAGGCAACGTGATCGATGTCCACCGATGTCAGTATGGCGAAATCGGCATCCAGAACATTCACTGCATCCAGCCGCCCGCCCAGACCAACCTCCAGAATCCAGTGATTGACGCCCGCATTGGCGAAGGCCACGAACGCCGCCAGTGTACCAAATTCGAAATAGGTCAAAGAGACCTTTCCCCGGGCTGCCTCAACCACCTCAAACGCCTTTACCAGTTCTGCATCCGAGATATCGGTACCGTCCAGGCGAACACGCTCGTTGTAGCTCTGGAGATGAGGCGAAGTGTAGGCTCCGGTGCGGCGCCCCGCAGCCCGCAACAGAGCCTCAACCGCTGCAACCGCACTACCCTTGCCGTTGGTACCGGCGACAGTGATGATGCGTGCTTCCGGTTTGCGACGGAAGAGCCGACGAAACACTATCAGGACCCGGTCAAGCCCCAGGTCAATCTCGGTTGGGTGTATCGCTTCGAGGTAGGCAAGCCACTGGTCAACTGTGTCACCAGCCCCCGGAGAAACCGGGGGCCGGACAGAGCGGCTACTCGGTGGGGGCATCGATTTCGGGCTTTTCTGACACATCAAACTCGATAGGCTCTTCCGTGCCCGGACGTTCCTGACCAGTGAACTTGGCCAGAACGTGGGCAATCCGCTCCCGCATCTGGTGGCGGTGAAGGATCATATCAATCGCCCCGTGCTCCAGCAGGAACTCACTGCGCTGGAACCCTTCAGGAAGCTTTTCACGAACCGTCTGCTCGATGACCCGAGGCCCGGCAAAACCGATCAGCGCATTTGGCTCGGCGATATTCAGGTCGCCCAGCATTGCCAGACTGGCCGAAACGCCGCCGAAGACCGGGTCCGTCATGACCGAAATATAGGGAATTCCTTCCTGTTTCATACGCTCCAGAACAGCAGCGGTTTTGGACATCTGCATCAATGACAGAATCGCTTCCTGCATTCGCGCACCGCCACTGGCCGAGAAACAGACGAGGGGAATGCGGTGCTCCAGAGCGACGTTGGCGGCCTGAACGAATTTCTCGCCGACCACCTGACCCATGGAACCGCCGAGGAAGTTGAACTCGAAGGAGCAGGCAACGAGTGGAACACCCAGAGTCGTCCCCCTCATTGCAATCAGGGCGTCCTTCTCTCCTGTCGCCTTCTGGGCTTGGGACAGACGGTCTTTGTAGCGCTTGGTATCCTTGAACTTCAGGCGATCCCATGGCTCAAGCTCAGCCGAAATCTCTTCCCGGCCATCCTCGTCAAGGAATACATCCAGGCGCCGACGGGCATTAACCCTGAGATGGTGGTTGCATTTCGGGCAAACATCGAGATTTTTCTCAAGCTCCGGCTTGTAGAGAAAGGCGCCGCATTTGGGGCATTTCTTCCACAGCCCCTCCGGCACACCGGTTCTCTGCTTGGATTCCGAGCGAATCTTGCTCGGCATGATCTTGTCCAGCCAGTTACTCATGGTTTCATCCTGTCCTTTGATGCCTGTTTGCCCTCACCCCTGATCAATCAGGAGGCCAGGCTGTCCAGCGCTTCACGCATCGGGTGGAGCAGATCCGTCAATGCTCGTTTGAGCTGGCCGGTATCTGCCTGATTTCTGGCTATTGTATCGACCAGGACACTGCCAACAATTACACCATCGGATACCCGGCCGACTGCAGCAGCCGTTTCCGCATCCCGGATACCGAAGCCGACGCCCACGGGAAGCGCTGTCAGTTCGTGAATGTGGTTCACTTTGGCGGCAACCTCTTCCACGTTGATGGTGGCAGAGCCTGTCACACCCTTGATTGAAACATAGTACACATAACCGGAAGAGTGCTCACTGATTGCACGGATCCGGTCATCAGTCGTGGTCGGTGCCAGCAAAAAGATGGCATCCAGATTGCGCTCGGTAAACAGAGGAGCCACCTCGTCGGCCTCTTCCGGCGGCAGATCGACCGTCAGGATGCCATCCACACCCGCGTCTTTGGCCGCATCCGCGAATTTTTCATAGCCCATCGCCTCCATGGGGTTCAGATACCCCATCAGAACCACCGGCGTGCTGTCGTTGGTCTTGCGGAACTCCTTGACCATGCCGATAACCTGCCGGAGGGAGGTTCCATGGACCAGCGCCCGCTCGCAGGCCAGCTGAATGACGGGACCGTCCGCCATCGGATCCGAGAATGGCACCCCCAGTTCAATGATGTCAGCGCCGGCCGCCACCAGGGTATGCATCAGGTCTACCGTCACATCGGGATGCGGGTCTCCGGCGGTAATGTAGGGGATAAGTGCCTTGCGACCTTGTCCTTTAAGGGTATTGAGAACCCCTTCGATTCGGCTCATGCCTGCTCCTGTTGATTCTTCAGATCTCGATGCCTTCAAGCTTGGCAACGGTGTTTATGTCCTTGTCGCCGCGGCCGGAGACATTGATGACCACGGCCTGGTCTTTGTCCATGGTTGCCGCCAGTTTGATGGCGTAAGCCACCGCGTGCGCAGTTTCCAGGGCGGGCATGATGCCTTCAACGCGGGTCAATTTGCGGAAACCTTCCATAGCTTCATCGTCGGTGACCGATACATAGTGGGCCCGGCCAATGTCCTTTAGCCAGCTGTGCTCCGGCCCGACACCCGGGTAGTCCAGGCCGGCACTGACAGAATGAGTGTCGGCAATCTGGCCATTCTCATCTTCCATCAGGTAGGTCCGGTTACCGTGCAGCACGCCCGGCCGACCGGCGCAGAGAGGTGCCGCGTGTTTTCCGGTTTCAATGCCCAGGCCACCGGCTTCAACCCCATACAGCTCCACGGATTCGTCCGCGAGGAACGGATAGAACATACCTATCGCATTTGAACCGCCGCCGACACAGGCCACCAGTGCATCTGGCAATTTACCGGTCTTCTCAAGGCACTGACGACGGGTTTCACGACCGATTACCGACTGGAAATCCCGAACCAGCATCGGATACGGGTGTGGCCCCGCCACAGTGCCAATGATGTAAAAGGTGTTATCAACGTGCGCCACCCAGTCCCGCATGGCATCGTTCATGGCATCCTTCAGCGTTTTAGAGCCACTTTGCACGGCATGGACCTGAGCGCCCAGCAGCTTCATCCGGAAGACGTTCAGAGATTGGCGCTGAACGTCCTCGGCACCCATAAACACATGACACTCAAGCCCCAGACGGGCGCAGACCGTTGCCGTCGCAACACCGTGCTGGCCGGCACCGGTCTCTGCAATAATCCGTTTCTTCCCCAGGAAACTGGCGAGCAATGCCTGGCCAATCGTGTTGTTCACCTTGTGGGCGCCGGTGTGGCAAAGATCTTCACGCTTGAGCCAGATCTGCGCACCGCCGGTCTCCCGGGTCAGGCGCTCGGCAAAGTAAAGAGGCGTGGGCCGGCCCACGTAATCCGCCAGTTCCTTGTCGAACCGCGCCTGAAATTCCGGGTCTTTCCTGAGGCGGTTATATTCTTTCTCGAGTGTCATCAGGGAATCCATCAGAGTCTCGGAAACAAACCGCCCACCGAAGGCCCCGAAGTGACCCCGCGCGTCCGGCAGTGCGCTCAGCATTTCTTCAGTCAGTTTTACAGACACGGTGAACCTCTTTGATAAAATGAGAAATTTTCTGGATATCCTTGATGCCTTTGCCTTGTTCAACACCGCCGCTGACATCCACCGCCCACGGTTTCACCTGGTTTACCGCGGCAAATACGTTAGCAGATGACAACCCGCCGGCCAATATGAGCGGCAGTGGCCGGTCCTCCGGTATCAGCTCCCAGTTGAAGCCCTTCCCGGTACCGCCGTATTTTTCCGGATCCCAGGCATCTACCAGCAAACCGGCAGAGTCCCGGAACTCTTCAAACGCACGCTCGATCTGACCGGATTCCCGAACCCGGACGGCCTTGATCCAGCGGCGCCCGAAGCCTGAGCAGAAAGCGGCAGTTTCGTCGCCATGAAACTGCAGAAGATCCAGCGGGACCTTGTCGAGCACTGTCTCGAGTTCCTGCCGAGAGGGATTCACAAACAGGCCGACAACGGACACAAACGCAGGGATGCGGCGAACCAGAGCCGCGGCCTGATCCGCATTGACTGACCGCGGGCTTGGCCCATAGAAGACGAACCCCAGAGCGTCCGCGCCGCATTCAACCGCCGCATCAACGTCCTCAGGGCGAGTCAGGCCGCATATTTTTACGCGTGCGCTCATTGGCTCAGAACCCGTTGCTTGAGATGGATATGTGTGGGCGTCAGGGGGCGGTTTTCCGCCCGACTGTACCACGGCCTCACAAAGCCGGGGCCACACTCGGCAGCAGGCAAACCGAACTCACCGGGATAACCCACATCAACCAGATACAGACCATGGGGAGGCGCGGTAACACCGGCCACTGTCCGGTCTCTGGCAGCCAGTATCTCATGAATCCACTCTACTGGCTGCTTCCCTGAACCCACCGCCATCAACGCCCCGGCAATATTCCGCACCATGTGATGCAAAAATGCGTTGGCCTGCACATCAATTACGACAAAGTTACGTTTCCGGGTTACCGAGATCCTTTCCAGGAAACGGATCGGCGTTCGGGACTGGCAGCCGGCTGCGCGGAAGGACGAGAAATCGTGCTCACCTGTCAGCGCCTGTGCTGCCTCATGCATTCGCTCGGCATCGAGAGGGCGGAATGTCCAGCTCACCTGCCCCCGCTGGATACCGGGCCGCACCGGGTGGTTGCAGATGATGTAGCGGTAGCGGCGGTACGTGGCTGAAAAACGGGCATGGAAATCGCCCTCGCCATTCCCGGCCCAGTGCACGGAAATATCATCAGGCAATGCGGTATTGATGCCCATCACCCAGGATCGGAGGTTCCGCACCGAAGGGGTATCGAAATGGGCAACCTGGTAACTCGCGTGAACACCGGCGTCTGTGCGCCCTGCACAAACCAGATCCACGGGGTGATCGGCGACCTTTGCGACCGCTTTGGTAAGTTCGGCTTCGACCGACCGGACGCCGGATTTCTGGAGCTGCCAACCGTGGAAACTGCGGCCATCGTACTCAAACGCAAGCGCGACGCGCCCTGCACCGATGGCGTTATCCGTGGTGAGTTGCTGGGTTTCAAGAAACAAGTGCGAATCCGGAAAGTATGTTTCTGTAAAAACAAAGCGCCGGCTTGATGCCGGGAGTCAACCCGGCAGCCGGCGCTTGCTGCCTGTCAGACCCGATTATAACGGATCAGGACAGATTTTTAAGGAGATCTTGTGCCTCCGCTTTCTGATCTTCGCTGCCTTCCAGGGCGACTTCTTCGAGGATGTCCCTGGCGCCATCAGCGTCACCCATCTCGATGTAGGCCCGCGCAAGATCAAGCTTGGTGGCAGCCTCATCGGTACCGGCGAGGAAATCGAAGTCGTCGTCATCCCCAAGATCGTTCTCGTCAATATCAGCAACAGACGAACGGGAAAACTCCCCGGCCACCTCATCGGATGCAACGGGCAAGTCCAGATCTTCATCTGAAGCCTCATCGACGTCAGCCGGGAGGTCCTGGTCATCAAGGCCATCTGCAGCGCCCTGCTGCTCAAGCTCCTCGGCCCCCTCAACGGTCTCTTCAGGACCGGCTTCCTCGGCATCGCCCAGAACATCGCCTTCTGCGAGGGTGTCTTCAAGGCCCAGTTCCTCATCCAGTGAAGCGGGCTCTTCCTCATCGTGATTCGCCGAATCCGCGGAATCGGAGAACTCTTCCATCAGCGCCAGGTCTTCATCTGACACATCCAGCTCAAGATCATCCAGAGAGGATTCTTCCATCTCGCTACCGCCCAGCTCGTCCTCTTCTTCACCGGCTACCTTGTCGAGCTCGGCATCAAGTTCATCAAGAAAGGACTCGTCCAGAGAATCGATATCAGCTTCAGAGTCTTCTTCAGACAGACTGACCTCATCGGCAGCCTCACCCGACTCACCCGCTGGCGTCTCTTCCCCCAGATCACTCTCGTCGAGCTCCAGACCCAGATCTTCTTCGACCTCATCGGGCTTTGTTTCAGGGTCGGCAGATTCATCAAGATCCATCCCGAACTCTGAGGACATATCCCACTCACCGGACTCCCCAGGCTCAGGAGTTTTTTCTTCTCCGGACTCGAGTTCAATGCCCGAGAGGTCGTATTCGATCAGGTCATCCTTGCTTTCTTCTTTCTGGTCTTCCGATCCAGAAGCTTCCGGTTCTTCAAACTCATTCAGATCAAAGTCTGAAAGATCGGAATCGAAGTCACCAAATTCGTTCTCGGCCGGCTCTTCCTGCTCCGAATCGAACCGATCCGCCAAGAGCTCTTCAGATGCAGGTTTGTCTTCACCAGGAACCGAGTCTTCACCAGGAACCGAGTCGTCACCCGCCCCCTTTTCGGAATCGTAAGAGGCCGCGAAGGAGTCTGAGCGAAGCTGTGATTCAAGGTCATCGATGCTAGGCATGGACTCCGCTTCTTCCAGTCTCGCCCGCAACTCGTTCGCTGTCGTCAGGGCTTCCTCGTCATCCAGTGCCTGGATTTCACCAAACTGCCTTTCAAAGGATTCACGATCCTGGGTATCGGCATATACACCCAACAGCTTCAGACGCAGATCAGTGCGGCTTGGTTCGCGGGAGATTGCTGTTTCCAGCGTTTGTGCTGCCTGATCGTGACGACCATAGGCTATGTACGTGTCTGCTTCTTCGAGGGCGTCACTGGCGACTGATTCCTGATCGCCCTCATCCAGATTCAGATCAAAGGAATCTGTACCTTCCTCCGTTTCGCTGTTCAGCTGTTCGTAAAACGCCTTTTCCCGGTTCGCATTGCGACGGGCAAGGAGCAGGAGCAGCAACAGAAGAATGATCAGGCCACCCCCAAGGGCAATCTGGTACATCGGGTTGTTGGTGATCGCATCAATAACATTAGCCGGAAAGCCCTTCTCTGCAGCAGGAGCCTGAGGTGCCGGCTTTGGTTCGGGCTCTGCAGCCTGCGAAGGCTGAGAGGCCGCAGGGGCTGGCCCGGTAACGTCTTCGCTCATGTCTTCAGAAGTCGCGTCGGTACCGGCACCAGCCTCCGCCATGACCTGTTCATCAGATGGCGAGGCAGCATCGGCGGCCGCGCCTTCCGGTGCATCTTCAGCCCCCGCCAGTTCAGCGGTTTCCGATCCGGGTTCGACCTGCTCACCGGACACGGCGGGCTCAACCTCTCCGGTGGCCTTCTCATCCGCAACGGCGGTTTCTTCCTGAGGTGTCACGTCCTCAGCCGCCGCAGTACCGGCAGCCTCGCTCTCACCAGGGGCAGCCTGCTCTGGAGAGTCAGCCCCGGTTGCCTGTTGAATCTCGGCAAGCTGGGTATTTTTCAGTTCAAGCAGACGCTGGAGTGTCTGAACCTGATCCTGAAGATCTTCTACCCGACTGTTCAGCTCTGTATTTTCACGTCGTGCGCTTTCCAGCTCTTCCATCGCAACAGCAGTGCCGGCGTCAACGCCACCAGGCAGCTGGCCATCCCCGCCGGCCGAGCCGCCTTCGGACGTATCGCGACCGGATTCCCCGGAGACAACCAGCTTCAGCTCATCACCACCCGCCGCCGGCTCCTGGGCCACAGGCTGCTGCCGCTGGCTCGCAGTTGCATCAACGGTACGCCGGGGCGACTGAAATTCCTGATTCTGCTGGCTGACGATGCGGATTGCCTGAGCACGCGTCCGGCTCTGTATCTGGTCAATGGAGGGTACACGGAGCACTTCGCCGCGCTTCAGGCGATTGATGTTATTGTTGATGAATGCATCCGGATTCAGGTCCTGTATTGCAAGCATGACCTGCTGCATGGAAACGTTGTCATTGGGGCGTACGCGGGAAGCAATAGTCCACAAGGTATCGGATGGCCCGGTTGGCCCGAAGGTATCCGCCTGATATCCCGCGCCCAGTGACCGCTCGGCCTGCGACTGACGGCGCAAAGACTCCTGGCTGCGGGTTGCTGCTGGCTGGCGGGCCGTTTCCGTGGAAGCCGCCGCAGGTACATTAACCTGCTCCTGTATCCCCGAGTCCTCTGCGTATACAGGCGGATCAACGAGAACGGCGTATTCACGCATCAATCGACCGCTCGGCCAGGTCATTTCCAGCAGGAAATTGAGGTACGGTTCCCTCAGGGGCTCGCGCGAGGAAACGTTAACAGCGAGACTGCCATCGTTACGGGTAACCACCTGGAACCTGAGCTTGCTGAGAAACTGGTTGCGATCCAGCCCCACCCGTTCGTATGCCTGTTCCGAAGCAATGTTGACGAATACATCCCCTGGATCAACGCCACGGCTCTGGGGCAGAACAATCTCCGCATCCAGTGGCTCATTCAGATAGGACTGAAGTTCAATTTCACCCAGCCCAAGGGCCTGTGCGACGCCGGACCCAAGCCCTCCCGCCAGAGCCAGGGCAACCGCAAGCTTGCGTACCTTCATGCTTTTTCCTTTCCAGTCTCCGTTATTCGTTACTGCTTTTTTCAAACAGAATCGGACGAGGTTGGATGACTTCCGTCTGGATAATTCTCGTTATTATGTGTTCTTTTTAATATTCAGCCCGGCAAGTATTGTTGATAAAACCTCTTTTATCAATCAATCAGCCGCAATCCTTGCACCATTTTTTTATCAATCGCGCGGAACTGCCTAGCGCTCCTGAAAATAACAGGGGCGGAGGCTGAAATCAGCCTCCGCCCCCTTACCGGTTTACTGAAACCGGACACAGTTGGCATTTATTGCCTCTGCGTAACAATTCTTAACGCTCCTGAAGGATCCGGAGCATACGACGCAGCGGTTCGGCAGCACCCCAGAGCAACTGATCACCCACGGTGAACGCGGAAATATACTCCGGCCCCATGGCCAGCTTGCGGATGCGGCCAATCGGCACACTCAGGGTACCGGTAACCTTCGCCGGAGTCAGTTCCTCAATAGTCGCATCACGATCATTGGGGATAACCTTTACCCAGTCATTGGCCTTCGCCAGGATCGACTCAATTTCTGAAACCGGCAGGTCCTTCTTCAGCTTGATGGTCAGTGCCTGACTGTGGGAGCGCATGGCGCCAATCCGCACGCAGATACCATCAATTGGAATCGGGTTGTCCGAACGACCCAGAATCTTGTTGGTCTCTACACCGGCTTTCCACTCTTCCTTGCTCATACCGTTATCGAGCTGCTTGTCGATAAACGGAATCAGGCTACCGGCCAGCGGTACCTGGAAGTGCTCGGTGGGGAACCCATCGGACCGCATGGTTTCGGTCACCTTCCGGTCAATCTCGAGGATTGCGGAAGACGGATCGTCCAGCTCGGCTTTCACACTGTTGTTGAGCTCACCCATCTGGTTCAGCAATTCACGCATGTTCTGCGCGCCGGAGCCAGAAGCCGCCTGATAGGTCATGGGCGATACCCACTCGATCAGGTCCTGCTCAAGCAGGCCGCCCAGGGCCAGCATCATCAGGCTTACGGTGCAGTTACCGCCAATGTAATCCTTGACGCCCTTGTCCAGCGCAGCATCAATAACATTGCGGTTGACCGGATCCAGAACAATAACCGAGTGGTCAACCATCCGGAGCGTGGATGCAGCATCAATCCAGTAGCCTTCCCAGCCCGCGTCGCGGAGCTTCTGGTAAACCGCACCGGTGTAATCGCCACCCTGACAGGTCACGATCACATCCAGGGTTTTCAGAATCTCAACGTCGAACGCGTCCTGGAGTGCAGGAACGCCCTCCTTGCCTACATCCGGTGCTGGCTTGCCAGCCTGGGACGTGGTGAAAAAGACCGGTTCGATATCGGCGAAATCGTTTTCTTCACGCATGCGCTGCATGAGGACCGAGCCCACCATGCCACGCCAACCTACAAGTCCAACTCGCTTCATGTGCGATCTTTGAACCTCGTTTTATGCCCGCCCACTGCCTTTATCGCTGGCAGGGACAGGATGGATGATCCCGCGGCAACTGCATCCCGTTACCGTCGGGTCTCGAATACACTGACTTCAGAAGCGCTGATTATAACGCAGTGAGCACTGCCTCGCCCATCTCCCGGGTGGAGACCCTGGTTGCGCCTTCAGACATGATATCTGCCGTTCGCAGCCCCTGATCCAGAACCTTGCTGACCGCAGCTTCAATCGCTTCAGCGGCTTTTTCCTCGTTGAGACTGTACCGCAACATCATTGCAGCACTGAGGATAGTGGCCAGCGGATTGGCAATACCCTTGCCGGCAATATCCGGCGCCGAACCGTGACAGGGCTCATACATACCCTGCTTTTCGGAGTTCAGCGACGCCGACGGCAACATGCCAATGGAGCCGGTGAGCATAGCCGCTTCGTCCGAAAGAATATCACCAAACATGTTGCCAGTCACAATCACATCGAACTGCTTGGGTGCCCGCACCAACTGCATGGCGGCGTTATCCACGTACATGTGGGACAGCTCCACATCCGGGTATTCCCGGCGCAGATCGTTCATGATTTCCCGCCACAGAACAGTCACTTCCAGCACATTCGCCTTGTCAACGGAACACAGCTTCCTGCCCCGCTGCTGAGCCGCTTCAAACGCGACCCGACCTATACGACGAATTTCCGATTCTGTATAGGCGTAGGTGTTGTAGCCCTGACGCTCTCCGCTTTCCAGTTCGCGAACGCCGCGCGGCTGGCCAAAATAGATGCCGCCGGTCAGTTCCCGGACAATCAGGATGTCCAGGCCGGATACCACTTCAGGCTTCAGCGACGACGCGGAGGCCAGCTGCGGATACAGGATGGCCGGGCGCAGGTTGGCAAACAGCTCAAGATTGGATCGCAACCCCAGCAATCCCTTCTCGGGGCGCCTGGCCATCGGGAGACTGTCCCATTGCGGGCCGCCAACGGCACCCAGCAGGATGGCATCGGCTTTAGTGGCTTTTTCCAGGGTTTCATCCGGAAGCGGGCTATCCGTTGCATCGATTGCCGCGCCGCCGACCAGGCCGGACTCGAAGCTCAGGCCAAGACTGAACTGTTCGTTGATCTTGTGGAGTACCTTTTCCGCTTCGGCAACAATTTCCGGGCCAATGCCATCGCCGGGGAGCATTAAGACTGTTCTGGACATAGTTTTTCCTTCCGAGATTCTTTTTTTGGATTTAGCTACCGGCGCCAAACAGCCAGGGCGCGGTTTTACGACGGCTGTCTTCATACGATTTGATGGCATCCGCATCTTCCAGCGTGACACCGATATCGTCCAGGCCGTTAAGCAGGCAATGACGGCGGAAGTCATCCACCTCGAAACTGAATGTCTCACCAGAAGGCGTGGTCACCGTCCTGGCCTCAAGATCCACAGACAGCTGATAGCCTTCGCTCTGCTCCACTTCCTGGAACAGCTGGCCTACCACTTCTTCCGGAAGAACAATAGGTAACAACCCATTTTTAAAGCAGTTGTTATAAAAGATATCGGCAAAACTCGGGGCAATAATCACCCGGAAACCGAAATCTTCCAGCGCCCAGGGCGCGTGTTCGCGGCTGGAACCGCAGCCAAAATTGCGGCGTGCCAAGAGCACACTGGCATTCTTGTATCTGTCCTGATTCAGAACAAAATCGGGATTGATCGGGCGTTTGGCGCAATCCTGATCCGGCTTGCCTTCATCCAGGTACCGCAGTTCATCAAACAGATTCGGCCCGAAGCCGGTGCGCTTGATGGACTTCAGAAACTGCTTTGGAATAATCATGTCCGTATCCACATTGGAACGGTCCATGGGGGCGACAACGCCCTGATGTTGCGTAAATGCGCGCATGGTTCTCTCCTGTGGATCAGTTCATCAACTCACGGACATCAACAAAATGGCCAGTCACCGCAGCGGCTGCCGCCATGGCCGGGCTCACCAGGTGAGTTCGTCCGCCAAAGCCCTGACGACCTTCGAAGTTCCGGTTTGAGGTGGAGGCACAGTGCTCGCCCTGGCCCAGCTTGTCAGCGTTCATGGCCAGACACATGGAGCAGCCCGGATCACGCCATTCCAGCCCGGCTTCAATGAAAATCCTGTCCAGACCTTCCTGCTCCGCCTGAACTTTCACCAGCCCGGAACCCGGTACCACCATGGCCTGCTTCAGCGTCGGCGACACTTTCCGCCCTTTCACCACGGCCGCGGCCTCGCGCAGATCCTCGATCCGGCTGTTGGTGCAGGAGCCGATAAACACCCGGTCAAGCTGGATATCCGTGATCGGCATATTCGGTTTCAAACCCATGTATTTAAGGGCGCGCACGATGCCTTCGCGCTTGATCGGGTCTTCTTCTTTCTCGGGATCCGGCACGCTGCCTTCAACGCCCACAACCATTTCCGGAGAGGTACCCCAGCTCACCTGGGGCTGGATTTCCGAGCCTTCCAGCTCAACGACCTTGTCGAACACCGCGTCATCGTCGCTGTGCAGGGTGCGCCAGTAGTCAACCGCCGCGTCCCATTGCTCGCCCTTCGGCGCAAACGGACGGCCACGCACGTAGTCAATGGTGGTGTCGTCAACAGCCACCATGCCAACCCGGGCACCCGCCTCAATCGACATGTTGCAGATGGTCATACGGCCTTCCATGCTCAAACCACGGATAGCCTCGCCGCCAAACTCAATGGCATGGCCGGTACCACCAGCGGTACCGATCTTGCTGATGATGGCCAGAACCACATCCTTGCCGGTCACGCCCGGACCCAGCTTGCCATTCACCTTCACCAGCATGTTCTTCATTTTCTGCTGAACCAGGCACTGGGTAGCCAGCACATGCTCAACTTCACTGGTGCCGATACCATGGGCCAGACAGCCAAAGGCGCCGTGGGTAGAGGTGTGGGAGTCGCCACAGACAATGCTCATACCCGGCAAGGTCGCACCCTGCTCTGGCCCGATAACATGAACGATACCCTGGCGCTGATCCTTGATCTTGAACTCAAGGATTCCGAACTCATCGCAGTTCTTGTCGAGGGTTTCCACCTGTATCCGGGATACGGGATCCACAATGCCTTCCACGCCCCGGGCACGGTCGGTGGTGGGCACGTTGTGGTCCGGAGTCGCAATATTGGCATCAATCCGCCACGGCTTCCGCCCGGCCAGACGCAGCCCTTCAAAGGCTTGAGGCGAGGTAACTTCGTGCAGTAACTGACGATCGATATAAATCAGCGCGGAGCCGTCGTCCCGCTGCTTGACGAGATGATCGTCCCACAATTTGTCGTATAAGGTCTTGCCCGCCATGGTTCTCTCTCACTCTCTGGGGGGTTTCTGGTTATCACGTTCGATTGCTCTATGTTACCGTTTACTCATAGATAACCTCAATTCATGTTTTTCATCCATCGCATTCCAATTGGTTATTCTATAGAATTTGGGTGAAGGTCCCGGGTTGGGCCAGCACTTTCAAAACACGCCTACAAGCACATCCCTGTGGGCTCGTTTCGGGCCATCCCTGGCCCTCTACGGTTTTGAAAGTGCTGGCCCAACCCGCTACCCAAACCTTTGAGCGGGCACCCGATATGTATGGGGCATATGGAGGGGAGAGTCTCCCAAAACCGTGGAGCGCCAGGGATGGCGCGACCGAGCCCTACAGGGACGTATTCACGGGCGTGTTTTGGGAGACTCTCCCCCTCCATATGCCTTCCACCAATAGCCGAAAATCTGGATAAGAGGCATGGACTCAAACGCACTGAAGGCTTTCCTGACAATCGTAGATCAGGGCTCATTCTCAGAGGCAGCCGAAACCCTGCACCTGACACAGCCGGCGATCTCCAAACGCCTCGCGTCCCTGGAAAACCAGCTCGGTACCACCCTGCTCGACCGCAGCCACCGCCAGATCCGCCTGACAGACGCCGGCAGCCGTCTACTCCCCCATGCCCGCCGGATCCTGGACGAAATCCACAACGCCCGGGTTGCCCTTTCACCGGATTCGGGACAGGTAGAAGGCGAGCTTCAGATCATTGCCAGCCATCACATCGGTCTTCACCACCTGCCTAACTGGCTGCGGCGGTTCAAGCGGGAATACCCTCAGGTGTCCATTAACCTGCAATTCATGGAATCCGATGCGGCTTATGAACAGATGCGCAAAAGAAATGCGGAGCTGGCATTTGTCACCCTGAGCGACAGCATGGCGCCCAGCTTCACGGTATTCGCGCAGTGGCCAGACCCGATGGTGTTTGTGGCAGGAGCCGAGCATCCGCTCGCTTCACTGAGTCAACCGGCGCTTTCAGACCTCGCAGATCATCCTGCGCTGCTGCCGGACACGACAACAGCAACATACCGGGTTGTCAGCCGCTTGTTCCTGGAGGCCAACCTTCACCTGAACCCGCAGATGCCAACCAATTACCTGGAAACGCTGAAAATGATGACCAGTGTCGGCCTTGGCTGGAGTGTTCTGCCCTCGCGGATGGTCGATGACAGCCTCCGCGTGCTGGAGGTAGGCCGCCCGGTTTCCCGGGTCCTGGGCGGAATCGGCCTCACCGGCCGGCAGCTGGGCAATGCTTCGAAGGCCCTTCTGGCGATTGTTCAGCAAGAGGAAGGCGCCTGACTTTCAGACCTCGCCATGAACCGGCGGTGGCCGAAGGCCCCGCCAGGTAATCACGATTGCAATGGCCATGGCAGCCGCACCGCCCCAGAACGCCGCTGAGGTACTGAAACCATCCACCAGAAAGCCTGACAACCAGGCGCCCAGCGCGCCACCGGCACCAAACGTCAGCCCGCTATACAACGCCTGCCCCTGGCCGTGATGGTGCTGCCCGAAGAAACCCTGGATGTACTGAACCGAAATGGCGTGAAGCGCCCCGTAAGACGCCGCATGCAGCAACTGCGCAAACAGGAGAATCGCCAGAACATCCGTCATCTCGGCTATCAGGATCCAGCGAATCATAGTCAGTGTGAGTGCGCCGATAGCAATCTGCCGAACGGTAAAGTTCCGGGTCAGCCGGTGCATAACCAGAAACAGCGCAATTTCCGCAAAAACGCCCAGAGACCACAGCAGCCCGATCGAGAGCTTACCGTACCCATATTGCGCCAGGTGAATGCTGAAGAAGGTGTAATAGGCACCGTGGGACACCTGGAGCAGAAAGTTCATCAGGAAAAACGTCACCACCGCCGGGTGGCTGACAATCGCTTTCAGACTGCCCTTCGGTGCCGGCGGTTTCCGCTCCCCCTGCTCGGACGGCACCAGAAAAGCAGACACCGCAATCCCGGCGAACACCGGCAACAACAACCAGGGCAGGTTCTGGATCGGAACCAGCTCCAGCAAACCACCCACCAGCGCCACCGCCCCGATAAACCCGACCGAACCCCAGAGGCGGACCTTGCCGTACTTCTCCCGGTTCTTGCCCAGGGTGCGAAGCGTGATCACCTCATACAGGGGCAGAATCGCGTTCCAGAAAAAGGTGAACGCCAGCATCACCAGAAGCAGCCCGTAGAACCCTGGCTCCAGGAACACCCCGGCAAAAAAACAACGAACCGGTAATCGCCCCGAACCGCACCAGGCGCACCCGCTGGCCAGTCCTGTCCCCGAGCCAGCCCCAGACACTGGGTGCAACAATCTTGGTCAGCTGAATCGTCGCCATCAAGGTGGCAATCTGAAGGTAGGAAAACCCCTGGCCCTCCAGGTAGAGGGACCAATAAGGCAGGAGTCCGCCTAAAAGGGCAAAAAACCAGAAATATAGATTGGAAAGTCGAAAGTAAATGGCAAAACCTCTTCCAGACTATCGAAAAGCCAGGGCGGAGCCGGGGGTGTGGGCCGTTCAAAAATGTGGAGCGCCATGGATGGCGCGACCAAGCCCTACAGGGACGTATTTACGGGCGTTTTTTGAACGGCCCACACCCCCCGGATTCGCTACACCATCAGTTAGATCCTAGAGCTGGCCAATAACGGGCGTAGCGACCGAAACATCCCCATTCTGCCCCCGATGTCGCAAATAATGATCCATCAGAACAATGGCCATCATCGCCTCGGCAATCGGCGTCGCCCGAATCCCGACACAGGGATCGTGCCGGCCGGTCGTAATCACCTCAACCGGATTGCCGTGCACATCAATGCTCCGGCCCGGCAAACGCAGACTCGATGTGGGCTTCAGGGCAATACTCGCCACAATCGGCTGACCGGAAGAAATACCACCCAGCACACCACCGGCGTTGTTGGAAAGGAACCCCTCAGGGGTCATCTCATCCCGATGTTCGGTGCCCTTCTGCGCGATGCAGTCAAAGCCGGCACCAATCTCCACACCCTTCACCGCATTGATGCTCATCAGGGCATGGGCCAGGTCCGCATCCAGGCGATCAAAGATCGGCTCACCCAGGCCCGGAGGCACACCCTCGGCGACCACATTAATCCGGGCGCCAATGGAATCGCCTTCCTTGCGGAGGGCGTCCATGTAGGCTTCCATCTCGGCAACCTTGTCCGGATCCGGGCAGAAGAACGGGTTCTGGTGCACCTGATCCCAGTCCAGTTTTTCGGCCCTGATCGGCCCCAACTGAGACAGGTAACCGCGAATACGGATACCCAGTCGCTGCTCGAGATACTTGCGCGCCACCGCACCGGCAGCCACCCGCATCGCGGTTTCCCGGGCCGAGGAGCGGCCACCGCCCCGGTAGTCCCGGACACCGTACTTGTGCATATAGGTGTAATCGGCATGGGCGGGGCGGAACTGCCCGGCAATTTTCGAGTAATCCTTCGAACGCTGGTCGGTATTTTCAATCAACAATCCGATGGGCGTGCCGGTGGTTTTGCCTTCGAAAACCCCGGAGAGAATTTTTACCTCATCCGCTTCCCGGCGCTGGGTCGTGTGACGGGATGTGCCCGGCTTGCGGCGATCCAGATCGCGCTGCATATCGGCTTCGGAGAGCTCAAGCCCCGGAGGACAGCCGTCAATAATGCAGCCCAGAGCAGCCCCGTGGCTTTCGCCGAATGAAGTGACCGCAAACAGCTTTCCAAAAGTATTTCCAGACATAATTCAGTATCTTACTAGGATTTTATAAGAAATAAGGTTAACTGGAAGTCTGCCACTGGCGCAGGTCCTGCTCGTTAATTACAAACACCCCATCACCGCCGTTCTCGAAATCCAGCCAGGTAAACGGCAGATCCGGACAGGCTTCGTCCAGGGCCACCCAGCTGTTGCCAACCTCGACAATCAGAAGACCTCCCGGCGTAAGATGATTCGCAGCGCCGGCGATAATCCGGTGCGCAATATCCAGCCCGTCCTGCCCGGCGGCCAGACCCAGCTCTGGTTCATGGCGGTATTCGTCCGGCATGCTGGCGAGGTCTCCAGCGTCCACATAGGGCGGATTGCTTACAATGACATCATAGCGCCCGTCGATGTTTTCAAAGACATCCGATTGTACGGTGCGAACCCGGTCCCGGACTCCGTGAAGCCCGATGTTCGATTCAGCCACCGCCAGAGCATCGGCGGAAATATCGGAAAGGTCCACCTCCGCCTCGGTGAAAACAGACGCCGCACCAATACCAATACAGCCGCTACCGGTGCAAAGATCAAGAATGCGCTCAACCGATTTGCCACCCAACCAGGGCTGAAAGCCGTTCCCAATCAGTTCACCAATCGGTGAACGGGGCACCAGCACCCGCTCATCGACGTGAAACGGCATCCCCATAAACCAGGCTTCGCCTAAAAGGTAAGCCAGAGGAACGCGCTCATCCACACGCCGCCGAATCCGCTCCAGAATCAACTCCCGCTCTTGCCGGGTAAGCCGGGCATCCAGGAACAGGGTGTTGTTTTCCAACGGCAGATGCAGGCTGCGCATAACCAGTTGAACCGCCTCGTCCCAGACATTGTCGGTGCCATGGCCGAAAAACAGGGGCGAGGCGGCAAACTCTGAGGAGGCGTAGCGGAGGTAATCCCGAACGCTGTGGAGATCATCGATAGGGCTGGTCACAAACGTAAATCCTGTGCGAGAGCGTGTCAGCGCCGGATTATACGCTGTTTATCGATCTGACTGCAGCCTTGCGGACAGAGCCGGCAAGGATTGCCTTAAACCGCGAGCGGGCCGGAACTGTTGCGGCTTTCCTCGAACCGGTCCAGAGCCGCCGCCATACGCTCCCTGCCTAGCTGAATCAACTCCGGGGCTTTATGGTAATCGTAAGTCCTGCAGGCATTTTTAGGGACATTCACCAACAGGTCTGGCGGATAACCAGCAATCTTGTATTGCACCAAGGCATTCTGCATGGTCTCTATGGTCAGATTCATCACATCGAACCTGCCAATCCCCAGCTTGTCCCAGTCAACGGTTTCGTGGTCTTCGTGGCTTTTCCTGTCAGTCGTCTTCCTTTCAACCTGCTTTTGGTGCTCTTTCTTACGAATCTCCCGGGTGATTTTATCCTCCGGGCTGTCGTCGTGGTCTTGTTTGCGCGCCGCCAGCGATTTCAGCGCATCCCAGTCAAACCAGCGGGAGGCTTTCTCCCGGATCGTATCCATCCACTCGTCCATGTCTGCGCTTTCGTTTTCCGCCCCGGAAAAGGCCGCATCGGGGATTCGGCGACTCCGGTCATCCTCACCACTGAGGTTGACCGCCACAATGATATCGGCATGGGAGGAAATTGTCGGGATAATCGGCAACGGGTTGAGCAGGGCCCCATCCACCAGAACCCGACCATTGAGCACCAGGGGCGTAACCACGCTCGGGATCGCCACGGAGGCGCGGATAGCCTGTTCCAGCGGGCCCTCCTGGAACCAGATTTCCTTGTGGGCGAGCAAATCCGTTGCCACGGCGGTAAAGGCAATGGGCAGATCCTCGATTCGGGTTTCCCCCAACATTTCCCGCACAACCGAAAAGATTTTTTCGCCCCGGATGGCTCCGGCAGAATTAAAGGTTACGTCAAGCAGTTTCAGCACATCGAACTGACCGAGCCCGGTTACCCAGTCCTTGTAATCCTGCATCTTTCCCGCTGCATACATACCACCAATCAGTGCCCCCATGGAGCAGCCGGAAATGGCAACAATCTCGTAACCACGCTCTGCCAGAATTTCAATGGCGCCGATGTGAGCGTAGCCTCTCGCCCCGCCGCTCCCCAAAGTGAGGGCAACCGTCGTCCGGGGCTTGCGCCTGCGTTCTACCGTATCCGGATTTGCCGGCGCATCGGTAGCCGACACATCTGAACTTTGTAAAAGCCTGGAGACATTATCCCGGGGCGCGTCCTCCGAGGGCGGGCCTTTGCCGCCCTGATCGTCGTCCTTTGCGTTGCCCATTGTGTTTACCTCGAGATCATGACCACTTCTACCCGGTTACCCTGTCGGTCCGGTTCGCTGAATACCACGGCAGGACCTGCCACGATGATTTCCTGTTGGTCGCGGGAAACACCGGTCTTTGAGAGAACCTCCGAAAGCGATTCCGCCGCCCTGCGTGCGCGCTCCATGGCATCACTGAAGGATTCATCGGCTTCCAATACAGAATAGCTCACCAGCGCAACGATGGTGCCCTCATCCCGGGCCAGATCGGTTACACGCTGCCGGTCTCCTGCCTGCCAGTTAAAACGGTAGGTTACTCCACCTTGCCACGGGACGATAACCGGCCCTTCAACCCGCCTGGCCAGATTCCCGAACCCGGGAATGGAAGCACCGGGCGCCACGCGCAGATGCTCAACCCAAACGTACTCCCGCAAGTTGCCCCGGGTGACGGTGTAAACCAGTGTCAGCCACCGGGTTCCATCTTCAGAGGCAGTGCCCGCTACCAGATAGTCCTGGGTAGCATCGGCTCCATACAGAACCGCTTGATTGAATATCTGGTTCGCCCAGACGTTACTTCTGCCACAACGGACGCCGGAGCAATCAAACAGAATCTCGGCGTTTCTCTGGCCCAGCAGCCGCAGATAATGGGCCCGCGCCCGTTCCCGGCTTGAATCGCGGGCAATCTGGTAAAGACGCCCCTCCCCGCTTACGGGGAGCCTTGCCAAACTATCGGACCGGATTTCATTATTCACTTCCCGTACCGCACTGAAAAGAACCAGGTGGCTTGAAGATTCGATGTTAACCGTGGTTTCCAGGGTTGACTGCGGGAAGGCTGCGGGACTATCTCCGGTCGCAGCCATAACAAGACCTGGCAGGGCCAGCGCACAAAAAGTGGCTGTAAGAAAACGGATGAACAGTAGTTTCAGCAAGCGATTACTCATTTTCCAGAAATTGTCTGACGGCATCTACAACGTAACCGGTTTCCCCATCAAGATGGCAGTGGTGTCCACCCGGCACGTTCGATACCTGAAGATTCGGGATGGCGCTGGCGCGTTCATCCAGATCGTTTCTGTACGACAGAAGCCCCTGATCGGCTCTGACAAAGAGCGCCCGGCTTTCCAGGGCACCCAGGGACGCCATCACCTGCTCTTCGGTCATCATCAGCGGTGACGGGTGCCGGAGACGCGGGTCAGTCCGCCACACGAACCCGTTTTCCTCCGGCTTCATGTTCCTGGGTATGAGCGTCAATGCGGCTTCCGGACTCAGCGGGCTCAGTCCGCCCTCCCTCGCTTTGGCCGCGGTTTCAATATCCGGGTACAGCACTTGCCGGCCGGACCCCGCAATACGCTTCTTGATGGCCTTTCTCAGCTGGGGAATTGTGTCGCTAACCGGTCGGCTGATCGCACCGAGGCTGTCAATCATCACCAGGTTGCGTACCCGTTCAGGAAAGGCGGCGGCGTAGAGGGCACCGACAATGCCCCCCAGGGAATGGCCAACCAGATTGATTCGCCCGTCAGAGGTTTCCTGAAAATAGCGCTCCACAAGTTCAGCGAGGTCTGCCACGTAATCCATTAAAAGGTAGCCCTGCCCCTCCGGCCGGTGACCGGAATGACCATGACCGGCCATATCCAGTGCGTAGACAGGACCAAGGCCTGTCAGTTCCGGAGCCAGCTTTACAAAGGTAAGACTGTTATCAAGCCAACCATGCAGCATCAGTACCGGGGTGTTTTCGTGAACACCTTCATCCGCCTGCCAGCTAAGCCCGGCAAGCGCTATATGCCGGAGTTTCCACTCGGATTCACGGAAGCCCCGCGCACTTTCCCCATTCACGTCACCTCCCGCCAGACCATCAACAGCTCCCGGAGGTATAGCAATATCGTTCATGCAGGCTCCGCCTTCACATGGTGTGTGTTGGCCGATCGGAACTCAGTGAGCCTGCCAGGTAGGATTCGATTTTGGTGCGTGCGGTTTCATCATCACCGTTGAACTGAACCCCGATTCCCGCAGCGCGGTTGCCCTGGGCACCCTTCGGTGTAATCCAGATAACCTTGCCGGCCACGGGAATTTTCTCAGGCTCGTCCATCAGGTTCAGCAGCAGGAACACCTCATCCCCCAACTGGTACTGTTTCTGGGTCGGGATAAACAGACCGCCCTGGCGAATGTATGGCATATAGGCCGCGTACAATACGGCCTTGTCTTTTATCGTCAGGGTGAGAATGCCACTGCGCGCACCGAATCCGGGCCCCATAACTGACACCTTTGTGTAAGATCGTTTTTAACATTTGGCGGGATACAAAAATCCCTTTCATTCCGGAATCATAGCAGCTGTTGGGCCTGAAGGCGCAATCCTAGTCCCGCCGGGCCGGGCGCTTGACAGGCATCAGCTTCTGCCAGGCTATCAGCAGTCGGCTGGCTTCCAGTTCCGGACTGACATTGTAAACACCGGCGGCTCTCGATTCTTTTACCATATCCAGCAATTCGTGAGCTCGCCAGGGCGGATTCGTTTTTGCCAGGAATCCGAGCATATCGGCCGCATCGGTGTCCTGTGGTGTGCCCCCGGCGATAAGCCGGGCCAGATCCGCCGCCCAGGTTTCGAACAGCCAGAGCGTATCTTCCAGCCCCAGGGCCTTGAACGCCTTGGCGGCCTCCCCCACGGCAATTCGTGACTTCATGAATTCCTTGAACCGCTCCAGGGCCGCATCCCGCAGACCAATGAAGTCCCCGGTTGCATAGTCAAAAGCCAGTCTGGGCGCGTTACCGGACAGCATAAGGGCCCTGGCCAGCACATCGGCAGATGGCCTCGCGTCTTCGGCAAGTTCCTGAACCCGGCTGGTCAGCCAGTGGTTCGCATCCTCGTTACCGGGCACCGGAATGGTCAGTATCTGGCAGCGGGAGCGAATTGTGGGAATGACCGGGCGGCCGGTCTCCTGCAAAAGGATCAGGGTGACGTCGGGTAACGGCTCTTCCAGCGTCTTGAGTAATGCGTTCGCCGCGTTGATATTCAGTTGATCCGCACGATCAATGATGGCCACCTTGTGATGCGCCACCTGGGGCGACGCGACTGCAAAGGACGAGAGCGCCCTGATCTGATCCACCTTGACCATGCGGGATTTCTCTGGCCCATAGACACGGACATCCGGGTGGCTGGATGCCGCGAAAAGCTCGCACTGCTTGCAGTGACCACAGGCAATCGGCTGGCCTGAATCCCTGTTCAGCGGCTTGTCACAAAGCAGCAACCCGGCCACGGCCTCTGCCCAGGCGCGCTTGCCGACACCCCGCTCCCCGGCGAGAATCAGAGCGTGGGGGAGCCTGTCCCCGGCCACCCGGCTCTGTACCGTTCGCCAGGCACGCTTGAGCCAGGGCATGTCTTGGGCAATATCAGTCACGGCGCCTTCCTGTCCGGGAATTGGATCTGCGTAATTGTCGCTTCATGGTGGCGAGCAGCCGGCGCATTCGTTTCAGTTGCTCGCCCCCCTCATCCTCTGTGCCTGCGCTATAGTAATGGCTGTTGACCATCCGGGCAAAAAGCCTGGCGGAATCCGCCGCCGCGGGTTCCGCCTTTGCCAGTCTCGTGGCCAGCACAGACGGCGTCTCGCCATGGCGAACCGGCACGCCGGCGCTCGCGCACAGCCGGTGCCAGGTATCCACAACCCGCCGGAAGGCGTTCCGCTTTTCCCCACGGCGCATCTGCAACGCTGATATCAGGCCCGCGATCAGTAATCCGGCCCCGACAATGCCCGCCGTCAGGTACCCCAGCTCCCGCATACCAAAGCCGCCCGGCAACCGGGACATCAAGTCCATCTGGCTCTGGCCCTGATAACCGACGACCCAACGTTGCCACTGATAGTTGATGCGGTCCAGTTGCAGGCTCGCCCACTGAACCAAAGCAACGTTTGCGTACCGCTGGGGCGAGGCCCAATCGTTTTCGAGAAACGACCCTTCTTGCGCAACCGCTTCTCTCAGGCCGGATTCGATGCGCTCGGGTGCAATTGCCGCGGTGGGGTCGATCCGTACCCAGCCCCGGCCATCCAGATAGGCTTCAACCCAGGCATGGGCATCGTATTGGCGTACGATCAGGTAATCCCTCCCGGCACCGGGCTCACCGCCCTGATAACCAACCACCACGCGGGCCGGTATGCCTGCGGCCCGCAATACAAAGGTTGTCGCGCCCGCGTAATGGGCACAGAAGCCCCGCTTTTTGTCGAACAGCAGGGTATCAATGCCGTTGTCCGGCATGGCAGGCGGCCTCAATGTGTAAAAATAAGCCTGCTCCCGAAACCGCTCCATCAGTGAACGGATGATCTGCTCGTCGCCCATGCTTCGACGGAGCTCCCCGGCCAGCTCACGGGCCCTTGGGTTGCCTTCCCCGGGCAGTTGGAGATACCGGCGAAGTTCAGGCCTTTCGATCTGCTCACCTGAGCCGGCTTTCTCTTCCAGGGCCAACCGGTAACGAACCGGGCTGTCAGCGGGCCGACGAAACCGGAACAGGTCGGCCGATTCCTCAACCACGTTGTCGGACACGGCCCGGGAATTTTCCAGGGCAAACGCCCAGCGCTGGTCGGTGGGTTCCAGCAATACGTCGTATTCTTCGGGTTTGAGCGGGCCAACGCCACCATCGACAGCGACCCGACCAAGCGCACGGAAGTCTCCGGCTTGCCCCTGCCTCCAGGTTTCGCCGTCCAGGTAATCCAGGATAAGGCCACGCCAGTAGCGATCACGATACGGCGGAATCTCGCCACCGAAGGTCACCCGGAACGCCCGTTCGCTGCTCTGCGCCAGACTGGAAATATCGCCTGGTCGCATGGTGTCGCCGATACCGGTCCGGGCCTCACCCGAAACCAGGGGAACGCTCCACAGCGGCGACATGCGCGGGAAGAACACGAACAGCAGAACCACAACAGGCAGAGTCTTCAGGAACAAGGCCCCCAGCCTCCGCCATCCGGATTTCATCCCCCCTGGCAGTTCCGGTGCGTTAAGTACCTGCAACCCCACGAGAAGCAGCGCAATGCCGGTAAAATTCACCAGAGCCCAGAGAATCTCCTGATGAAACAGGAAGTTGACCGTAGCAAGGTAAACGAGAATAAAAAACAACACGTAGAAATCGCGCACTGACCGGGTTTCCAGCCATTTCAGGCCTACAGCAAGCACAAAGAAGGATGCAGCCGTGTCTACCGTAAAGCGCCCTTGTACCGTAGCCACATAGACGCCAGTCAGCACCAGCATTATCCCGGTTCTGAGCCAGCGGCCCGGCAATCTGACCCGGCCATACCGGGCCAGCCATCGCCAGCTGGCGAGTACAGCGCAGGCCGCGATGAGCCACAGGGGAAGCCGGTCCCACTGGGGTGTTAACAGCAGCGCAAAACTGCCTATCAGCCACAGCAGGGCTCTCGATGGCAGGCTGGTTGCCGGTACCTTGTCCGCGTCGTTTCCGCTCAGACGATCCAGAAGGCTCAAACCCGACCCTCCGTGATAACCCGCGACGATGTCCGTGAAGACCGTTTCCGGGTGCCATGGGGTTCAGACATTGCGTCCCTGGGCCGTTC
This sequence comes from Marinobacter metalliresistant, assembly GCF_038098645.1. NCBI lineage: Bacteria > Pseudomonadati > Pseudomonadota > Gammaproteobacteria > Pseudomonadales > Marinobacteraceae > Marinobacter > Marinobacter metalliresistant. The sequence continues at coordinate 688,179 of NZ_CP101118.1, forward strand.
TTCACCCCAGGTTGCCAGCACCCTGAGGCACCGGGCCGCATGCGCAGGCCCGGAATCCGGTTCAATAATCTGCCCCGGAAGATTCAGACCAAACCGGGCCCCGCTTTTGCCGCGCTCATTGACCAGAAAGGCCAGATAGCTTAGCCGCAACTCATGATCCGCACCCGGATAGGCATTGAAATCCAGCCAGTGCGGACTTCCCTGCTCGCCCTCCCAGTCTGCGACAACCATCTGCCCGGTTCTTGCAAACCGCTTCCACAAAACCCGCTGGCTCAGATCCCCCTCCCGCCAGGGCCGGATATCGGCATGGTCGTTACCATCAACGGATCGCGCCTGGGCGGACTCCTCGCCATCCTCAACCATGCTGAACGCCTCCGGCGCGGGCACCGGCCTGGGGAAGACAACACCGGCGGACACCGGCCGGATCCAGGACCAGGCCTTCAGCAAGCCAAACGGAAACCGGGTTTCTATACGGATCCTGTCCGGGCGCAGGTATCCCCGGTGAGCGGAATGAACTGGCAGGCTGACATCCTGCGCCTGCCCGCAATGGACATGCACCAGGGCATGGCCCGATTCCCCACAGGAAAGCAGGATGGCAATGGCATCATCCCGGCCCGCCCTGAGCCGGAACCGGAAGGGAATATCATCGCCGGCAAAGCCTTCCCCTGGCTGAACCAGGGTCAGTTCAAGGCCAGAGAGATTTCGATGGGTCTGGTGCATGGCGCCGACAAAAACGGCACCCAGGAGGAACGTGCTCAGATAAATCAGGCTGTTCTGATAATTGATGCCGGTTAACAGCATGATGAATAGCAACAAACCGAAAACCACGCCGGCGCCGGTTGGCAGAATGAAGATATTTTTCTGGCTGAAGGACTGAAGATCAGACCGCGGAATCCGTCGGTTGATCCAGCGCTGCCAGCGGTTTCTGAACAGATTTTTCATAGTGTCGCTGAGGCCATGTAATGCCGAAAAAGTAATGCCAAAAAAGTAATGCCAAAAAAGTTCACGGTATTCGACCATGATTTTGCCGTTATTGATAACAGTACCGAAAAATCAAAGATTCTGATCACAATCCGGATATTCCGGCTTGAATTCCTGTCCTACAAACCGAATACTCGGCTCAGGGAGCGTGCTTTTTAAACCGCAAGAGGCCAGATTATGAAACGCCAACACCTGCTCACCACCGCCATTAGCGGCCTGGTTGTTGCCTTACCCGCCTTTGGTGGCGTTCAGACCATGACCTCCGACGAAATGGTGGAAACCTATGTCAAGGATTCCGCGGTCATTGTTGTCCCCAAACACCGCCAGAAAACCGAAGCCGACCGGCAACGCATCCTGCGCTCCCTGACCATCTCCCCCGGCCAACCGGTTCTGACCGAAGCTGAAGAAGAAGCCTACCGGGAAGCCCTGCAACGCTATATTGATGAGGGCAAGACCGATGCGCTGGAAAATGCAGAGGAAGAGTTCCTGCGGCGCGCCCTGCTCCTGCCTCAGGAAGAGCTTGCCCGGGCGCAGCCCCCGGCGGAGTTCACCCCGACGATCCCGCCGCTGATCTTCGGACAGCAGGCCCAGATTCCGGAAGAGCCCTTTACCCAGACCTTTCTTAACGATCAACTGGGGATCGGCTTTGACGGCCAGAATCTGAATTTCAGCATCGGCAATCCGCCGGGCATTGACCAGATCCGGATCCCCCAGGCGATCAACGAAGGGCCGATTACGCTGACGCCAAGGCCGGGTGGTGGGTTTGATCTTTCCATTGCGGTGCCGGATCAGTAACGCCCGGTTCCGCTGATCCTGAAACAAAACGGCAGCCATTGACTGGCTGCCGTTTTTATTGGCCTGACGTTTTCAGAGAACCACTAAAAACGCCCCGCAGAGCGGGGCGTCACTTCACCAACGTTGGTCTCAGGTCAGATTAGTGACCGTAGATAGCCAGCTTGGTGTTCTGAATATGCAGGTTGTCCATAGTGAAAGAACCGACGCTGGTTCCACCGACAAGAACACCCGCGACGTTCACATCCATGATTACGTCGTTGACATCAACCCGCAGCACGTCGGTCTTAGCCGATGCACCCAGGCCATTTCCTTTGTATACGTCCATGTTGACGTTTGCAAAACTGGTAGCCACTTTAAGCGCCTTGGCTTGAGCCGGATCGGTCGGATCCAGGCCAAGCTCAACTTCAGGTGTCTCAAGAACTCCATCACCGTTGTAATCGAAGTTATCACCGGCACCGGTCACCGACAGGCCACGCACACCCACCGCCAGGAACGGAACGTCAAATTCCATGTTGTTCACGGTGAAGGCGGTGTCGATGTTCAGAGAACCGTCACCGGTTCCGCCGAGAGTCGTTGCGGCATCTTCAGTATCGACCCGGATATCCAGCTTGGCTACCATACCCCAGGCCTTCATTCCGGAGATCAGGGTAGTGCTCTCACCGGCAGTACCTTCCAGGTTCATCGAGGAAGCAGTGAAGCCCCAGTCAATCGGCAGACCACTGATCGTCTTAACCGAAATGACAGCATCACCGTCGGAAGCCAGGTCAATGTTGATGGCCAAATCGTCCAGAAGCTCGGTTGCTGCGATGTCAGGAGTTCCATCACCGTCGATATCAAAGATAGGGTTCGCACCGGTGATCAGACCAGCACCGCCGAGCTCAATGTCGTTGACGGTGAAGGAACCGCCACCAATCTCGCCGGTAGCACCTGAATCAGTATCGGTGTACCTGAACTGACCGATGCTTACCTGGGTTTCCAGCTCGATGGTCACACCAGCCTGACCGGTGACGTTACCCATCATGGAGTCATTCAATGCCGTCAGTTCTGCCTGTGCGGCGAACGGAGCGGCGGCTACGGCTGTAGCAAGTGCAATTTTCTTCAGGCCTTTCATCTTTATCTCCTTATAAACTCATCATTATTCTTGTGTGAGTCTGTATTTTTTGAAGCAGGATCCGCGATCCCACGAATCCATTTAAGATTGTTTTACAGTCCGAATCCGTGATTGCACTCACAATTCTCAACGACACTGAAACAAACCGTTACAAAGCGGATTTGCGTCACGTTTTTCCTTGCGCCTGCTCCTACCCTTCACTCTCAGCTTCCCGGCCGTCATAGAAAAGCTCGTATGGCTTTTTCTGGGTGCTGGGCCTACCAAAACTAAGTTCGCCGGCATCAAAACGATATGGCACGATCTGCAGTCCCGAGAGCCCCAGACGATGCTCATGCTCGATAGCAAGAACCCGGGTATTCTCACCTTCTTCCACGGTGCCTGCATAGACTATTGCGGTTGCGAGAATCTTTCCGTGCCGGGCCAGGGACTTTAAAGCCGCCCTGAACATCAGTACCTTCATGGTTGCGGCAGCTTTCTCCCCACTCTCGCCCAGCCGAACCCGTTTAACCTCGCCATCGTTCATCATCATCCAGGCGGCGGGAATGACCACACCACTCTGCTCAAGCTCACTCCCTACCTCCTCACGGGCAACGGCAGTCAACTCCTGGATATGCTTCGCAGCGAGCGCGGCGTATTTCTTGATCTCATCCGAGGTTAACTTGCCGTCAGCTAGAGCATTGCGATCTGGTATATCTTCATCGGCGCCAGTTGGCGCTGCAACAGCCGGCGAAACGGCTGCCAGGATCAGCAGAGTGGATAGAAAAAACGGTTTCACGTGCCCCATAATCGTTGTTGTCCTTATATTCCGTTGTCTGGTAAGGAAGCGCGGACGTTAGTGCTGTAAAATAGCAACAAGCCTGCCGGCTACCCTTTAATTCCATTTTCATTAGATCAGTGGCCCGACGATTTCGACAACGCCCGTTTTGTGCCCTGTTTATCATTTTTTCAAAATTCTTCGGAGGTACCTTGAGCCCGGCCACGACCCGCCAGCTTTCTCGGGATGAATTCAGGCGCCTGCTTCGGGAGGCTTCGGGGAAGGATGATTTTGTCCATGTCGGCACCGTGGGTGAAGGCCCGGGGCGTGGTACCTGGAGTGGGTTTTCGTGCAGTGCGGTCCAAAGCCGGGTTCTGTATCCGGGCGATACGGACAGTGACAGGATCGCACGGCTGGCCGAAGAAATGGAAACGGAAGCGGCCAGGTATGCGGGGTATTCGGTTGGCCTTGACTGCCTCGCCGGTGGGTGGATTGGCTTTCTGAGTTACGAACTGGGTTATATCCGGGAGCCGCGACTTGCTCCCATCTGCCCCACGCCCCCCGTGCCGTTGCTCGCCGCAGGGCTTTACCTGTGGCTGGCCAGCCATAACCGGAAAACCGGGGACTATTGCCTCTGGATACACCCGAACTGTCCCGGTAGCCTGGTCACTCAGATCAACGGATGGCTTTCGCTTTCGTTTCATACGGAAAGCCAACCGTGCTCCTGGAAGGTCACGGAACCTTTCAAACCCAGGCAAGCGCCCGAAGCCTTCAAGGCAAGCGTTCAGGCCATCCGGGATTACATCCGCGCCGGCGACTGCTATCAGGCCAACCTGTCGCAGGAATTTGTCGGAAAGTTCACTGGTGACCCCTGGTGCGCTTTTCAGGCATTGGCAAACGCCAACCCCACGCCCTATAGCGCGTTCGTCCGTGCCGGAGAGCACTCCGTGCTTTCGATCTCACCAGAACGATTCCTTGAAATTAAGGGCCGTACGGTCAGGACAAGCCCCATCAAAGGCACTCGCCCCCGCGGGAAAACGACCAATGAGGATGCATCTCTCGCCGCCGAACTTCAGACCTCGGAAAAGGATAGGGCCGAAAACCTGATGATCGTCGATCTGCTGCGCAATGATCTCAGCCTGAACGCCAGAACCGGCAGCGTGAAAGTCGGCAAGCTGTTTGCCCTTGAGTCCTACCGGAACGTCCACCACCTGGTCAGCCACATCCGGGCGGAGCTGGCGGACGGCATAACCCCCATGAAGGCCCTGTTCGATGCCTTCCCGGGCGGGTCCATCACCGGCGCGCCCAAAATCCGGGCCATGGAAATCATCCGGGAACTGGAACCCCACTGGCGCGGCCCCTACTGTGGCTCGATTTTCTATCGCGGACTGGATGGCACCCTGGACAGCAACATCGCCATACGCACCATGCTGTGCGACGGCAAGGGCACCATTCGTTGCTGGGGCGGTGGCGGTATCGTGGCGGATTCCGATCCGGAGGCCGAGTATCAGGAGACCCTGGCGAAGGTCGGGCCTTTGATGCGGTTTCTGGAAACGTTGGTTATCGAGTAGTGAAAATGGGGTCAGATGAAAATGGGGTCAGATGAAAATTTCATCTGACCCCATTTTCATCTGACCCCGAATTCTGATCAGGCGTTGTGTGAACATGGGGTCAGAAGAAGGCTTTCTTCTGACCCCTTTTCAGCCGTCGACTCAGGCGCTGTGAATGGCGCTGGCCTTAAGGAATTCCTGCCTCAAATCATCGAAGTTGTGCACCGCCGGGAACTGCGGAAACTCATCAATGACATTCCGGGGCGCGTGGAACAGAATGCCGGCCTCGGCCTGGCCCAGCATGGTGGTGTCGTTGTAGGAATCACCCGCGGCGATGACGCGGTAGTTCAGCAGCTGGAAGGCCCTTACAGACTGACGCTTGGGATCGCGCTGGCGCAGAAGGTAGTTGGCGATCCGGCCATTATCCGCCACTTCAAGTTTGTGGCACAGCAATGCCGGGTAGCCCAGCTTCTTCATCAGCGGCATGGCGAATTCGTAGAAGGTGTCCGACAGAATCACCACCTGAAAACGCTCCCGCAGCCAGTCCAGGAATTCCCGGGCACCGGGAAGTGGGTCCAGCTCACCGATCACTTCCTGAATCTGGGGCAAGCCGTAGCCATGCTGGTCCAGCAGTTTCAGGCGCTGCTTCATCAGGACATCGTAATCCGGAATGTCGCGGGTGGTGGCCTTGAGCTCATCAATGCCGGTTTTTTCGGCGAACGCGATCCAGATTTCCGGGATCAATACTCCTTCAAGGTCAAGGCATGCGAGTTCCACAACGGTCTCCTGATTGATTGGTAGGGGCAGCAGCGGCAAATTCACCGGCCGGGATACGGAGCGTATGATAAGAAAAACCGGGCGGGAATGCATCGTGGAAGTGTAAGTCCATCCTGATAAACGGCGGAATAACCATATAGATTGTCATTCCTTCAGGGTATGAGGCATTTGATGGTAGCCTTTTCACACATTTAGATTAGGTGATTCCGGCATGACCGATATTCAAACCTTGCGGGAGGAGCTCGAAGGCCAGAGCCCCCGTTCGATTCTCAAGGCCGCCCTGAAACAGTACGACAACATCGCGATCTCCTTCAGCGGTGCGGAAGATGTGGTACTGATCGAGATGGCCCACAAGCTCACCGACAATCTGCGGGTATTCACCCTGGATACCGGGCGCCTGCATCCGGAAACCTACGAGTTTGTGGAACGCGTTCGTAAACACTATGGCATAGAGATCGAGGTTCTGTTTCCGGACGCGGAGGAAGTTCAGGACATGGTCAACAAGAAGGGCCTGTTCAGCTTTTACGAAGATGGCCACGGGGAATGTTGCGGTATCCGCAAGGTCAATCCGCTGCGCCGCAAGCTGGCCACGGTTGATGCCTGGATAACCGGCCAGCGCAAGGACCAGAGCCCGGATACCCGCAACGACGTGCCGGTCGTTCAGGAAGATACTGCGTTCTCAACCGATGAGAAAACCCTGGTGAAGTTCAATCCGCTGGCGAACTGGACTTCAAAAGAAGTCTGGGACTACATCCGGATGTCCGAGGCGCCCTATAACGAGCTGCATGAAAAAGGGTTCGTCAGCATTGGCTGCCAGCCGTGCACCCGCCCTGTCCTGCCGGGACAACATGAGCGGGAAGGTCGCTGGTGGTGGGAAGAAGCCACCCAGAAAGAGTGTGGCCTTCATGCGGATAATCTGATCGCCCGGGACTGACCGGGCGGCGAGCTACCCGCGCTCACCGGTTAATAAGTGGGTAGCTCGATTTCCCTGAACAACTCCTCAATTTCTGATCGACTTCCCTGGTGAGCGACCGCTTCGTCCACCTTCTCTTTGGCAAGATGTGGTGCAAAGCGCTGGATGAAGTCGTACATATAGCCCCGTAGGAAAGTGCCTTTTCGGAACCCGATGCGCGTCACGCTGGGGCGGAAAAGTTTCCGGGCGTCCAAAGCAACCAGATCGGTATCGGTTTTCGGGTCGAATGCCATACTGGCGATGATCCCGACACCGAGGCCGAGCCGCACATACGTCTTGATAACGTCCGCATCCGCCGCCGTGAACACGACCTTGGGTGTCAGCCCCTGGGACTGGAACGCTTCGTCAAGTTTTGAACGACCGGTAAAACCGAATACGTAGGTGACCAACGGGTATTCCGCCAGCTCGGCCAGTGTCAGTTCCGGCAACGTCGCAAGCGGGTGATCCCTGGGCACGATCACACTGCGATTCCACCGGTAGCAGGGCATCATGATCAGGTCGTTAAACAACTCCATGCCCTCTGTCGCAATCGCAAAGTCAACAGCGCCGTTAGCGGCCATTTCCGAGATCTGCATGGGCGTTCCCTGATGCATATGCAGGGAAACGTCCGGATACGCCTCAATGAAACCGCTGATCACCGGCGGCAGCGCGTAACGGGCCTGGGTGTGGGTGGTGGCAATACTCAGGTCCCCCTTGCGCTGGTTACTGAATTCCTGGGCAATCTTCTTGATGCCCTCCACCCGCCGGAGAATCTCTCCCGCCTCCCGGATGATAATCTCGCCGCCCGGGGTAATACGGGTCAGGTGCTTACCGCTGCGGGCGAATACCTCCAGGCCCAGTTCATCCTCCAGCAGACGGACCTGCTTGGAGATACCCGGCTGGGAGGTAAAGAGGCTTTGAGCGGTTGCGGACACATTCAGGTCGTGATGCGCAACTTCCCAGATGTAGCGCAACTGTTGTAGTTTCATTGAGTCTGTTGCTCCCTGGAGATCGAAGGACCCTGAAGAAGAATACGCATAAAAATACAGGCTTTCATTCTTTTTTAATATAGGCAATTCTCTTCACACAGTTTAGACCAAAATTGCATTTCCGCAGCCCCTGATAAAACCCGGTCGTGAACAAGAGCGATTAAGACTGATTAATAGTGATTAATAGTGATTAAGACTGATTACGAGTGATCCAGTGCGTCCATGGCCCTTGACTTGGTCACGACAAAGGACACAATCCCTAATCGATACGCTCCACCTTTCAGGGAAACCATGCTGCTGACCACCAAATTCCTCAGGCCCACCTCTGATTCCCGCGCGGTAAAACGCGAGCGGTTGAGTGCGCTCCTTGAGCCCGATGGCCCGAGACGCCTGAATCTGGTGATTGCACCGGCAGGGTTCGGAAAAACCACCCTGGTGGCTCAATGGTGCTCGCGGTCGTCATCACCGGCCGCATGGCTTTCCCTGGACGAGCACGATGATGAGCCGAGGCGCTTCTGGCAGTATGTTACCGGCGCCTTCGAACACGCCGGCCTGACCGGTGCCGGTGAGCTGCGCAAACAACTGGCCCACGGCACCGACGAGGCCTTCACCGAAGCGATTACAGGGCTAATCAACACCCTGGCACGGGATGGCAGCCCCTGGACCCTGGTACTGGACGATTTTCATTTCATTCACGAACCTGCCATACACCGGCAATTCGCCTATTTTGTCGATTACCTGCCTCCGGGCGTCGCCGTAACCCTTGCTTCCCGGACCGAACCGCCGCTGCCTCTGGCACGGTGGCGGGTGCGCCGCTGGACCCAGGACCTACATCCCGGACTCCTGGCGTTTTCAGAAGAAGAATGCCGGCAATTTTTTCAGGGCACCATGGGCCTGGACATTTCCGAGGAAGACGTCCGGGCAATTTGCCGGAAAACAGAAGGCTGGGTTGCCGCCATGCAGCTGTCGGCACTGTCCGGCAAAGGAAACCCGGCGGGAACGAAGCAGATTGATCTGGACGAGCGCCATATCAGTGACTATGTATTGAGCGAGGTATTAGACCAACAGCCGGCGGAACTGGCGGATTTTCTGCTGGAAACCGCCTGCTGTCCGCGCCTGTGCGCCTCATTATGCGATTCGATCCGCAGCTCCGGCGACAGCCAGGAAATCCTGGAGAAGTTGCTCAGCCAGAACCTTTTCCTGATCCCCCTCGACACCCGGAATGAGTGGTTTCGTTATCACGATCTGTTCCGGGATGCCCTGCTCCTTCGTATTCGTCACAGCCAACCCGAGAAGGCAGCGCAATTGTGGCAGAGAACCGTAGACTGGTTGCTGGCCCACGGCCATGTTCAGGAAGGCATTGCCCAGATCGTCCGTCACGCAGACTGGCACTGGCTGGCCCGGGTACTGGCCGAGCATGGCAATAACCTGATTCATGGCGGATATCATTTACCGGTTCTGAACTGGCTAGACGCCCTGCCCCAGGATCTGGTCACCGACAACCCACAACTTCAGATGCTGCGAATCTGGGGGCTGTTCTTCGCCAACCGTGTGGACACCCTGGCGCCCTTGCTGAGCTCTCTGGAAGATCTTCTCGACCGGCACGTGGCGGATTCCCATCCTGATGCCGAAGGCGCGCTCGGGCTCCAGAGCGAGATCTCACTGATGCGCTCATACCTGGCCCGGACCCGCAGCGATGACAAAAGCGCCACCGATCTCACACGGCAGGTTCTGAAAGAAATCGATCATACCCGCATCCCCCTGAAATCGGTGACCTATTACGGTCTGGGCCTGGACTACTATGGCAAGGGCGAGCTCACCGAAGCCGAAGACGCCCTGCAGTCCGCCGTCCGCTACGGTCAGGTGGAACAAAAGCCGAGCACCGTTCTCTCCAGCGGCGGATTGCTGGCATGGATTCAGTACAACCGTAGCGATATTGACCTGGCCCTGGATACCTGCACCGATATCCGTCAGTGGGTGGACCGGCACTATGCGGACCCCAGCCAGCCCAGGCTGATTTCCTGCTGGCAGAACAGCACCTTGTGCGAAATTCACCGGGAGCGGGACCATCCCCAGCTTGCGGCCACCCACCTTCAACCATTGCTTGAACACGTGGAACGGGGCACGGAAGCCGGGCAGCACGTGGTCATCCAGTACGTCCGCGGCCACCTTGCCTTCAGCGAGGGCAAACTCCAGGAGGCCATCGAGGCGCTGGAGGACGCCGCCCAAACCGCCCGGAAACGCCGGGAACAGATTCTTTTCGAACCACCGGCCAGTACCGCCCTGCTGGCTCGGTGCTACCTGGCCGCCGGTTTCCCGGACAAAGCCCGGGGCTGTCTCGATTCAAGAGTGGATGCCGAGTTCACCAATCCCCTGAACCGGGAACAGAACCGGATCAGTGAGGCGCGGGTAATGGTGGCCCTGGATCAACCTGAACGGGCCCAGGAAATTCTCAGCGCACTCCTTCAGCCGGCCGAGCGTAACGCCCACAACCGTCATCTGGTGGAGATCCTGCTGGTTTATGGCGAGGCCCTGGCACTTCAGGGCCGCACAGAAGAGTCCCGACAAATGCTCACCCGGGCAATCAGCCGGGCCGCCGACGCCGGATTTATGCGGTTGCTGGCAGAAGAAAGCCCGCACCTCCGTTCGCTCCTGCTGTCTTTACCCGCGCTGAACGCACCGGGTAGCTGGAACAGCGGCGTGCGGACCATGCTTCTGAAGCAGGAAGAGATGGCTGGAACGGCCGCGGCAACCCGGGCGACTGAAACCGTCAGGTCGCCGGAACGCTCAGCCAAAACACCGGAAACCCTTCCAGAGCCCCTCAGCCAGCGTGAGCTGGAAGTGCTTGCACTGATTCACCAGGGCCACGCCAACAAGGAGATTGCTTCCCGGATGAGTGTGGCTCCGGCCACCGTCAAGGCCCACATCCGTAACCTTTACGGCAAGCTGGGCGTGGGCCGAAGAACCGAAGCGCTGGCCCGGGCGCGGCAACTCGGGCTCCTTGATAACTGACAACAGCGCCCACGAAATGGGACCCCTGTCACATTTAACTGCAACTTTCTAAGCCTGCTACGCCCTTTGGACGATCCGTTTACGCCCCCTGCTCCTCTATCATTTGTTCAACGGTGAGGGAAACCTTGCCAGGAATTCTGAAACTTCAGGCCTTCAGATTTCTTGTTCCGCGTTGTTTCGACGCCCGGGTTCAAAAGGACCCCTTTGATGAGAGCCACCCCATCTGGGCTGGCTCTTTTTTTTGGGCGGGCTATCTACCTGAACGCATCGTACTCGAAAGAATGGTGCCGGGGAGGATCAGCGTTCGATGATCCGCCGGAACGGCGGCAAGGCATCAAGCAACAGCTGGCCGTAGCGCCTGGCGATGATCCGGCGATCCAGAATGGTGACCCGGCCGGTATCCTGCTCGGTCCTGAGCAAGCGCCCGACCGCCTGAACCAGCTTGATCGAGGCATCGGGCACCGTGATCTCCATAAACGGATTACCACCACGCCGGGTTACCCATTCAGCAAGGCCTGCCTCTATCGGATCATCCGGCACAGAGAACGGCAGTCGGGTAATGACCACGTGGTGGAGGTATTTACCCGGCAGGTCGATACCCTCGGCAAAACTGGCCACCCCAAAGAGCACACTGGGCCGCCCCTCATCCACGCGGCTGCAATGCTGGCGAAGCACCTCACCCTTGGCCATGTCATCCTGGGTGATAATCAGCTCCGGATAGTCCGGCGCCAGTGCGTCACGCACCTGGATCATCTGGCGCCGGGAAGTGAACAGAACCAGCGTTGCCTTTTCACCTGCCCACAGATCGGGCAGGCGCTTGACCAGCTCATCGGTAAACCCGTCATCGGTCGGCAGGGCAGACATCGCCGGCACTTCCACGGTGGCCATTTCGGCATAACGGAAGGAACTGGGAACCACCAGGAAACGGCTGTCCTGGGGCAATCCCGCCCGGGCGTTAAGCCGGTCAAACCGGCCGAGCGCGGTCAGCGTTGCGCTGGTCAGCACAGCCCCGTAGGCCCGGGACCAGAGCCGGGAATACAGCAGATTGTCTGCGAGCACCGGAGAGCTGTAGAGGGTAATGTCTTCGGCGTGATCCCATCGCTGCCGGACCGCCCAGCGCGCGGGAGGCGGGCTACCTCCTTGCTCACACCAGGCCGTCCAAAGTCTCAACTGATCTTCGGCACGACTGTGGAAAGAGCCGATCACCGGATACCATGCCTCGGCAGTCTCACGGTCTAATTCGTGCTCTTTGCGTTCATCAAACGCCCCCTGCAACTCATCCGCCAGCACACCAAGCTGACGCACCAGGTTCGCGGTGGCAATCCGGGTCTCAGCCGACAGATCCGCCATGGCTTCGGGGAGCTCACCCTCCGGGTAACGCCACTGGGCTGTTCGGCGCTCCTCGTTGAATTCCCAGCCGGTATTCTGCTCTGCTTCCTCATAGACCCTGGCCAGAACAAGATCGACATCCCGGGACGCAGAGCCAATACGGTCGAGACTCTTGGCAGCCTGGCTGCCTCCCGGCAGGTAAGGCTGCATTTTGACCAGCGCCTGGGAGAGTTGCTTCAGCCACTGGCGTGTGGCGTTCAGGGAAACCGAGGCGGCAAAATGATTCAGGGCCTTGTCCGGAAGGTGATGGGCCTCATCAAAAATGTACAAAGCCTTTTCAGGCTCGGGCAAAATGGCACCGCCACCGAGCGCCAGATCCGCCAGCACCAGATCATGGTTCGCCACTACGATATCGGCATCATCCAGATCTTTCCGGGCGTCGAAAAACGCGCAGCTGTCGAAGTAGCTGCAGTGGCGGTTGGTGCACTGCCGGTGGTCTGTTGTGACCTGGCGCCAGACATCATCCGGAATCTGCTCCGGCCAGTGGTCCCGGTCGCCATCCCAGTTTCTTGAACCATAACTGGCGAGCATCTCCTCGAAGAAAGCCCGTGTGCCCGACGCTTCGGACCTGGGGCCATCCAGCAGGAACAGCGGCATGGTGTCGCTGTCGCCATTGCCCTCGTCGTGCAGGCGCGCCTCCAGTCTGGACATGCAAAGATACCGGCCCCGCCCCTTGGCGAGGGTCCAGTTGAAATCCATCTTGCTGTGCTTTTTGAGGTCCGGAAGGTCCTTCAGAACAATCTGATCCTGCAATGCAACGGTGGCCGTGGAAATAACCAGGGTTTTGCCCAGGGCTTTGGCCACGGGAATTGCCGCTATAAGATAAGCCAGGGTCTTGCCGGTACCGGTCCCCGCCTCTACAACGCACGCTGACGCCGGCGAGGTTCTCTGGCCATCGTTCCCGGTGATCTCACCCATGTATTTTGCAATTTCAGCGATCATCAACCGCTGGCCGTAGCGGGCACGGATATCCTTGCCTGCCAGCACGTCGCGGTAGCCCTGCTGAATCTCGTGCTTGGTGTCGTCAGTCAGAGCCATTATCGGGGGCTCACCCAGTCCCGGACCACACCAACCCGGAAGCGTTGACCGTTAAGGCTGAGTACAACGCCCTCCCCGGTGATGTCTTCCACCCGCAGACCGGAAAACGAATCACCGATTCGCAGATAGGCATTATTAATCATGACGCGGCGGGACGCCGGGGATGATGAGTAGATATGGCTGTTAAAGGTCAAATCCGGGACACTCTTCTGAAACGAAAGCGGCAACTCTACCAGATGGGGCACCCTGCCCGCCTGCTCAGGCACCGACAAGGGTGGAAAAGTCTGTGATGAATCGGATGAGGGTACAATAATGGTCGCCCGCTCCCGGGGCACGGGCGCCGCGGCGGCCTCAGCCTTCGGCAGGCTCACAGGTGATTCCGGTTCCTGTTCCGGTTCCGGTGCCGCCGGTGGCGCTTCAACCTGTTCGGCCGGCTGATCTGGTGGCTGGGAGCCTGGCCAGAAGACAAACGCCAGCACGCCGGCGTTGAGCATCAGGGCGACAGTGACCCAGGCCACCGGCGATACCCGCTTCTTCTTTGGCCGGTGTATCAACTGCACCTGCTGGCCAAGGTCGGGCACCCGCCCCTGGCGGCGCTCCGTTTCGGATTTTCTTAATGCGTCAAGAATATAAGACATAGTTACTCTCGATTTCCCGACCGATTTCCCGACCGATTTCCCGACCGGTTTCCCGACACTGAGGGCTGAAGCCGGGGAACAGACGCCTCAAGATCGTTATTCATCTGGATGATGGTCATGGCGCCAGCGATTCCGTCAACGGTAAGACCCCGGAGGGACTGATACCAGCGAACCTGCTCTTCGGCACTCATCCGCTTGATCTGATCGCTTTCCGGGCGGCCGGCACTGAGCGTCTCCGCCAGCTCCATCATCCGGGCGCCAATCCATAACTGCTGGCCGTTTCCGGTACTGTAAAAGCCGTCGCCGGTGAGGTATTCCGGAAGGCGCCACAATACCCGGTATTCCCCAAACCAGTAAGGCTCGATACTGGCGAACGATAGCTCCACGTTAGCGGACGGCAACGCAGCTTCGGCCATGTCGCCATCAAGGTGACGAATCACAACGTAACCGTCGTTGCCGGCCTGATCCTGAAGCCGCAACATCGCCGGGCGATCCAGAAACTCAAGGCTCCGGCGACTGCCCTGCCGCTCCAGACACGCCAACCCGTTTTCTCTGGCAAAATCACAGGCCACTGGCGCATCGGCGGGCTGGTAATTGCGCCCCCAGATCCCGAATAACATCCGGAAGGCATCGACTGAATCCAGCAGCTGACCGGGAACGTCCAGTTCCGCAAGAGCCTGGCGCTCAGCAACTTCGTTGTTGTTCGCGGAATCTGCCGTTTCCGGCATTTCCGCCTCAGCCATTTTGCCCGGCTCATCCGCAACCCGCTCGATGGCACCCTGCAATAGCTCCCCCGGGGGCTGCTCAGCGAAAGCCGGCTCGCCCGGGGCCCAACGCTCAAACAGCCAGGCGGTTCCGATAATGGCAACAAGCATGGATGCCGCAACGATCAGGTACTGGGATCTGTCTGGTGAGCCACCTTGCCGCGATGGCCCGGGGCCAGCGGAATGGCCACGAACCTCTTTTGCTGCGTGCCGAATGTGATCAGCGGTAATTTCATGCTCACCTTCCGCGTAGGCCCCAAGCAGAGCCCGGTCGCTGATCAGATTGATCAGCCGGGGAATACCCTGGCTTTCCCGGTACAGTCGCTGAACGGCCCGGGGCGAGAAAATGTCCCCGCGCATGCCGGCCACGCGGAGTCGATAGCGAAGGTAGGCCGGCAGCTCGTCCTTGCCAATCGCATCAAGGTGATAACGCGCGGTTACCCGCTGGTTCAGTTGCCGCAGTTCCGGAAGGGCAAGTATCTCCTGCAGTTCCGGCTGGCCAAGCAGGACAATTTGCAGCAGTTTTTTCTCGGCGGTTTCCAGATTGGTCAGGAGCCTGAGTTGTTCAAGCACCTCCGCAGACAGATTCTGGGCTTCGTCGATCATCAACACCTTGTGACGGCCCGCCGCGTGCGCCTTCAGCAGGTCCTGGTTGATGAGATCCACCAGTTCCTTGATGGTGGCGCCGATGTCGTGGGGAATCTCAAGCTCGTCGCAGATGGAGGACAGCAACTCCCGCGCAGAGAGCCGGGGGTTGAGAATCAGCGCTATATCGACATTGTCCGGAGCGTTTTCAATAAAGCAGCGGGATACCGTGGTCTTCCCGGTCCCTACTTCACCGGTAATCACAATGAAGCCGCCCTGGCCCTGAACACCGTACATCAGGTGCGCCAGAGCTTCCTTGTGGCGATCACTGAGATAGAGGTAACGGGGGTCTGGGGCGATAGAAAACGGCGGTTCGCGAAAGCCGAAAAAATCGTAATACATATCAGGACGTACCGGAATCCGCGTTATTAACCAACCTGAGCCCGGCAGTGCGCCGGTTCTGCTGTTTCAGTCGACGCACGCACCGCTCAAGGGTTTTGGAGATCCGGGCATGGGAGCGAATCATGGAAATCCTGGGCCAGGTGGCCCGTTCGCCGGCAAGAATCATTTCCCTTACGTAGGCGGGATCCGGATTAGCCAGCATGCGGCGATAGTCCCTGAATGAATAGGTTGGTGCGATGGTAACGTCTCCCGAGTACCGCTGAGCCATAATCGTGTACAACTGACCGGACACCTGCCGCAAGAGTTC
Organism: Marinobacter metalliresistant; assembly: GCF_038098645.1. Taxonomy (NCBI): domain Bacteria; kingdom Pseudomonadati; phylum Pseudomonadota; class Gammaproteobacteria; order Pseudomonadales; family Marinobacteraceae; genus Marinobacter; species Marinobacter metalliresistant. Next base: position 704,223 of record NZ_CP101118.1, read on the forward strand.
CGGCCTTACCCGTTTGCGCAGGTAATCGAATACCCCCTTGCCGTGGAACTGGATTTCCGATTTCAGCAGATGCATCGGGAGACTGCCCAGGGAGAGCTTTTCGTCTCTGCCTCGCTGGGTGAGGAACGGTACAACATGGGGGTTCGCCTGGCTCACAATTGTGTAGTTAACGTCGTAGAGATGCATCAGGCGGTCAATTGGGAGATCGCTGACCACCGAACCGTCCACAAACTTGAGGCGTGGCATATAAGGCAGGGTATTGCCGTAGATGTCTTTTTTCATCAGGGTGACCGGCGGAAAAATACCCGGAACCGCCGCACTGGCCAGAGCCGCACTCCACACCATCAGGTAGGGCGATGTATAGCCGCACAACAATCGCGCCTTTTGATGCGCCTGTACCGGTGACACACTCACGTTAATAGAGCGACCAGTGCGCTGGTAGGCCTCTTCGAAGGTGTATTCACCAATATTCGCCCGCAGGCAGCCGCGCAACTGCTCCTGATCCATGAGACCGTCGCCGCGAACGGCACTGAGCAGGCCCCGCCACTTCCAGGCCTTGAGGTTGTGGTTTTCCGGTACCAGCATTTCCGGTATTTCCGCATCGGTATGCACACCGAGAATACCGGCAATGATGGCGCCGATACTGGAACCGGCGATCACCTGGGGCAGAAGGCCTTTCTCCCAGAGCGCCTTGATCACCCCGAAATGAAACATGCCGAGGGTGGCACCGCCACTGAGCAGCAATGTCGGCCGGCCGTAGCTTGTCAGGGTATCCCGGAAAAACTGGAGCTTGTCCGCCACGGGAAAACCGGGCACCGAATGGTCGCAGAGGAAATCCAGCGCTTCGCACACCTGGGCAATGTATTCCTCGATCAGATGCTTGGTGCCAACCCGGGACCGGGTGTAGAGCGCAGGGTTGCCCATGTTACCAAGATCGTGGTGCAACCCCTCCCGAAGCGCCCGTTTCAGGCGCTCAACGTCATTCTGCTGGCGGTACTGCTTAAGGTTGCTCAGGCGATCATAAATGAGTTCGTAGTGGTAGAGGTCAGAGGCAAAGTCCTCTTTCCACTCGGCATTGCCCTCCAGAAAATCCAGTTCCAGCGCCGCCGCCTTCCAGACTTCATAGTTCGGCGCCTCGGCCAGCATCTTCCGGAACTTGGCTATTCTTGGATCCTCTAGCACCGCTGACCTCCTTTCAACCCGCCCGAAACTCAGAAATCATCCAGCATCAGATTTTCATCATTGCCACTGGCAAACGGATCATTGACCACTTTCCCATCGTTTATCAGGAACTCACGACGTTGTAAAAACGCGTTTCGGAGGAAAACATACCTGTCGCCGGAAATGAAGCTCTCCGCCGGAATCAGATCAGCCCGCTTATCGACAATCTGGAGAGCCCGGGCAGAATAAGCCTCATGGCTTTCCACGGCGTCCCAGGCCGAAGGCAGAGCAAACCCGTCAGTTACAAAGCCGGTGAAGTGCCGGGGTGTCGAGGGACCAAGAAGCGGTAGCATCAGATAAGGTCCCGGTCCCGCACCCCAGTAGCCCAGGGTCTGTCCGAAATCCTCCGGCCGCTCCGGGAGTTCGAAAGCCGTGGCCACGTCAATCAGGCCCAGAAGGCCGAACGTTGTATTAAAAGTAAAACGCCCGACGGCCACCACCGCGGACTCCCCTTTTAACTGGAGCACGCTGTTGGTGAAGTTCCGGAGTTCGGTGAGGTTGTTGAAGAAATTGGTAATACCCCGGTCGATCAGCCGCGGGGTAAAGTTCCGGTAGGCCTGTGCCACCGGCTTAAGAAACCACCGGTCAATGGTTTCGTTGAATTTATACACCTTGCGGTTCCAGTTCTCCCAGGGGTCCTTCGGGTCAACCGGCACTGAGCCTTCCGGCGCGGGCTCCTTCATGGTCTGGGCTGTTGCCTGACTGGCGGGAAAAAGCACCGCCATAGCAAGGCTCGTCACGATGGCGATCAACCAGCGTCGGATAAAAAGATATTTCATTTTCGGCTCATGGGTTGTTTAATTCGTCTCGACTCGCCGAAAATACCGGCGCTTTACTTATCATTATTAAACCGTTGTTACGGAGGAACCCGATGTCAGTCCCGGGAAATCTTGTAAGCACGATTACCATGCCGCTCCGCTGGGGAGACATGGATGCATACGGCCACGCCAACAATACAGTTTACTTCCGTTTCTTCGAGGAAGCGCGGATTGTGTGGCTGGCGTCACTGGAACTCGGCGGTCCCGGCGAGCCAACCGGCCCGATTATTATAAAGACCAGTGCCACCTTTCTAAAGGAATTGAACCATCCGGCAACGGTAGAGGTGAAAACATACGCTGACAAAGCAGGCAACACCAGCCTCGACACCTATCATTTGCTGACAGATGTCGATACCGGCGCCATTTATGGGGAAGGTTATGCCAAAATTGTCTGGTTCGACCGGGCAACACGGTCATCGGCTCCGCTGCCAGAGACCTTGCGGGCGCTGGCAACGGGTTAACCCGGTAAGAGACTATCGGCGGCGCACCACGACGCTGCCGATCGAATAACCTGCCCCAAACGAACAGATCACGCCCAGATCACCACTGGCCAGGTCTCCCTTGTGCTTGTGGAAGGCGATGATGGAGCCTGCGGAGCTGGTATTGGCGTACTCGTCCAGAATAACCGGCGCCTCATCTTCGGTGGCATCACGGCCCAGCACCTTGCGGGCAATCAGCTGGTTCATATTGAGGTTGGCCTGGTGCAGCCACATTCGCCGCAGATCGTCCGGAGCAATCGCGAGGCTCCGAAGCTGGTTCAGGATGGTTGCAGCCACCAGTGGTGAAACCTCCTTGAATACCTTGCGACCCTGCTGCACAAACAGCTTGTCGGGTTTGCCAATACCGGATTCATCTGCCCGGTTCAGGAAGCCGAAATTGTTCCGGATGTTATTGGAGAATTTCGTCTTCAGGCTGGTACCGAGAATCCCGAACCCCTGTCCGGCGCGGGCATCCTCCTCCCGCTCCACAAAAATCGCCGTGCAGGCATCACCAAAAATGAAGTGGCTGTCCCGGTCCCGGAAGTTCAGGTGGCCGGAGCAGATCTCCGGGCTCACCACGAGCACCGAACGGGCGCTGCCGTTTTCCACGGAATTCACGGCAGCCTGCAGGCCAAAGGTCGCCGAGCTGCAGGCAACGTTCATGTCATAGGCAAAACCGTTGATCCCCAATGCTTCCTGAACTTCGATGGAAACCGCCGGGTAGGCGCGCTGCAGATTCGAACAGGCGACAATAACGGCATCCACGTCCTGTACGGATTTGCCCGCCTGTTCCAGCGCTTCGCGGCAGGCGGCGACGGCCATTTCGCATTGTACGGAGGGCGCTTCGTTACTGCGCTCCGGGATGTAAGGCGCCATGCGCTTAGGATCAAGGATGCCGTCCTTGTCGATAACATGGCGGCGCTTGATACCGGAGGCTTTTTCTATGAAGGCAGAAGAGGATGGCTGCAATGGAACAACCTCGCCCTGGGCAATGGCGTCTGCATTCTCTGCATTAAACAGTTCGACGTACTGGTTAAAGGCTTCCACCAGTTCGTCGTTATCAATGGTTGCTGGCGGTGTGTAGAGACCGGTCCCGCTAATAACGGCTTTAATCACGCTAACCCCACGTCATGATTGTGAAAACAGGATGTCAGAAAAATCCACTGTCAGAAATACTAACACAGTCTCCGGGTTTTGCCCGCCGGGAATCAGTCAGGGGCGCCGGATTGGTGCGGGCCTGTCGACGCCTTAAACCCGGGTTTTCTCCCACTGCCGGTCCATCCGTTTTATCGATACCGTCATAACCGTGCCCAGTTGCTGGGCAAAAAACGATACCCGGAACTCCTCAAGCATCCACCGGTAAAGCACCAGCTCCGGATCCCGCACACCCTGGCGCTGCTGTTCATCACGCTTTACCGCATAGCGGGACCAGAGTGGCTCGATGGTATGCAGGAATTCGCGCTCCCGACCCATTTCCCGGGGCATTTTTTCAAGCCGGATCAGGGCGGCCTCGAAGTAACGACCGAACTCCGCCAGCCACTCCGGCGGCGTATCAACCAGGAACCCCGGATAGACAAGATTCCGCAGCTGGAACTTCAGATCGGCCATGCTGTTTGCCAGGGCCAGGTTGATCTTGCCTTTGAGCCGCTTCGCCACTTTCTGGTAGCCGGACATGGCCTGAAACAGCCGTTCGTCGGCCTGCTCAAGCGCGGGAATGAAATCTCCCCGGTGCCTGCCAAACAGGCGATCAAAGTCATCGGCACTTCTCGGGATACCTTCGATGAGAAAATGCTGTATGGCCGTCGCCAGCAGCAGGTCGTCCAGCAGAACTTTCGCCTGGCCCACCGGGGCAAACATCAGGGCGGATTGCCGGAAATGCGGAAGCTTGCGCTCGAGATCATCCAGGGTCTTGCCGAACCGGTTGAGAATCAGACGGGCAACCGCCTTGCGAGTGATGTCCTCTGCCGTCAAACGGTCCAGACATCGAATCTGCCGGACCTGTTTGCCGAGGTCTTCCAGTGCCGGGTACACCGTTACCTGCATCCCGCCTTTTTCGGTCTGTACCTGTTCGGGCAATTGTCCGAACTGCCAGTCGGTATAGTCTCCCGCCGGTTCCTTTGAGGCATTGTCACTGGTCGCCGAAGCCAGCGCCTCCTCCGCCCGGCCCTCAAGCTGACCCTGAAGCTCGATGGTATCCCGGCTTTCGGCAATCGCCTTTCCACCATCGCCCATAACCCGGAGGTTCATCCGCAAATGCCTGGGCAATTCCGCCTCAGACCAGGCGTCCGGGTCGATTCTCACGCCAGTCATCCGGCGCAGTTGTTCGCCCAGTTGCAAAGCCAGCGGCTCATTGGATGGCTGGAGATTGGCCAGGGCCGCATCAACAAAATCCGGTACCGGGACGAAATTGCGACGCAATGCCTTGGGGAGGGACTTCACCAGGGCTACGCATTTCTCCCGTAACAGCCCCGGCACCAGCCATTCAAGTCGGCGGGACGGAATCTGCTTCAGGGCCATCAGGGGAACCTGAAGGGTAACGCCGTCCTGTTCGCTGGCAGGCTCGAATTCGTAACTCAGCGGGTAGCGGACGCCTTCCCACTCCAGGTAATCGGGGTACCACTCCGCCGCCTGGGCGTCGACCGGGCGCTGGAGAATGTCGTCTTCGGTGAGTTCCAGATCTTTCAGCTGCTCCGCCGAAAGGCCTTTCCACCAACTCTCGAAATGGCGCCCGCTGACGATATCCGCCGGCAGGCGCTCCTCGTAGAACGCCACCAGAACGTCATCATCGACCAGAAGATCCCGCCTCCGGGTTTTCTTCTCCAGGTTCTCCACGGTATCGAGTATTTCCCGGTTACGGGCAATGAATGGTGCCCTGGACCGGTAATCGCCCTCAACCAGCGCCCTGCGGATGAACAGAGTGCGACACTCGGCCGGATCCACTTTGGCGTAGGGAATCCGACGTTTGGCCACGATATCCAGACCGTAAAGCGTCACCTTCTCGTAGCCCATCACCTGAGCCCGTTTCTGTTCCCAGTGGGGCTCAAAATAATGGTGTTTAACAATGTGGCCAGCCAGGGGCTCAATCCATTCCGGCTGAATGGATGCCACCACCCGGGCGAACACCCGGCTGGTTTCAACAATCTCGGTGGCGACAATCCACTTGGGACCGGTTTTGAAAACCCTGGAGCCCGGGAAAAGCATCACCTTCCGGTTGCGGGTGGCGAGATATTCCTTTTTCTCAACCTTGACGGCCACCTGCCCCAGCAGGCCGGCCAGAATAGCCTTGTGGAGCGATTCGTAGCTGGCGGCCTCCTTGTTCACCGCCAGTTTCTGTTCGCGGCAAATCAGGGTGAGCTGGCGATGGATGTCCCGCCATTCCCGCATTCGCATCCAGCTCAGGAAGCTCTTCTGGCAGACCTTCTTCAACTGATTCTGGGACAACTCCTGGCGCTGCTCCTCGTAATAGTTCCAGACGTTCAGCAGGGTAACGAAATCCGATTCCCTGTCATTGAACGGGGCGTGCGCCTGATCGGCCGCCTGCTGTTTGTCCTGGGGGCGTTCACGGGGGTCCTGAATGCTCAGGCCGGCAATGATGACCAGGGTTTCCGACAAGCTGCCAAGGTCGGCGGCCGTTACCAGCATTCTGGCCAGCCGCGGATCCAGAGGCAGTCGCGCCATGGTTCGCCCGAGCTTGGTAACGCGACGCTTGTCATCAACTGCCCCCAGTTCTTCCAGCAGCTTGTAGCCGTCGTTGACCTGCCGTTTGTCCGGCGGTTCAAGAAACGGGAACTGCCGGATCTCGCCGAGCCCGGAAGTGGCCATCTGAAGGATGACGGAAGCAAGGTTGGTGCGCAGGATTTCCGGATCGGTGTATTCCGGGCGGTTGATAAAGTCGGTGTCGTCGTACAGCCGGAAACAGATGCCTGGTGCCACACGACCACAGCGGCCCGCTCTCTGATTGGCACTGGCCTGGGACACGGGTTCTATCGGCAGCCGCTGGATCTTGGAGCGAACGCTGTAGCGGCTGATCCGGGCAACGCCGGTGTCGATCACATAACGAATGCCCGGCACCGTCAGCGAGGTTTCCGCCACGTTGGTCGAAAGCACAATACGCCGGCCTTTGTGAGACTGGAACACCCGGTTCTGCTCGGCATTGCTCAGGCGGGAATACAACGGCAGCACTTCGGTATGCTTCAGATCGACATGGCGCAGAACCTTGCTCAGGTTCCTGATTTCCCGCTCGCCGGGCAGGAACACCAGCACATCGCCCGGTGGCTGCTTTTCACTGCGCTCGTGCTGTTCGATTTCCTCCAGGGCACCCAGAACCCCGTCGGTCCAGCCCTGATCCCGGTCATCTTCATCGCCCGTCAGCGGCCGGTAACGGATATCCACCGGATAGGTCCGCCCACTTACCTCAATCACCGGAGCCCTGTCGAAGAACTCGCTGAACCGGTCCACCTCAATGGTTGCCGAGGTAATAATGACCTTCAGGTCCGGTCGCCTGGGCAGGAGCTGGCGCAGGTAGCCGAGCAGAAAATCGATGTTGAGGCTGCGCTCGTGGGCTTCGTCAATGATCAGGGTGTCGTAGCGGTCCAGAAACCGGTCGTGCTGAACTTCCGCCAGCAGGATGCCATCCGTCATCACCTTGACCCTGGATTGCTCCGAGGTGTTATCGGTGAATCGAACCTGGTAGCCGATCTGCTGACCGGTCTGTTCACCGATTTCCTCGGCAATCCGGGCGGCCACACTGCGGGCGGCAATTCGGCGGGGCTGGGTGTGGCCAATCAGCCCCCGGGTACCCCGGCCGCTGTTCATGCAGATTTTCGGGATCTGGGTGGTTTTACCGGAACCGGTTTCACCGGCAATGATCACCACCTGGTGGTTTTCGATGGCCTCCCGGATATCATCCACCCGCTCGGAAACCGGCAACCCCTCCGGGAAACTCGCCGGTTTGTGCAGGGCGTGTCGCTGCTGCACTTTCCCGAGGCCGCGCTCCAGCCAGTTGGCCATCTTTTCCAGGTCTTTCTGGCCCGGCTTGCCCTTGGTGCGGGCAACGGTTTTCACGATGCGTGCCGCTTCCTGCTGGTTGCAGGCGTCCAGCTGCGCCATCATGGCCTTGACGGCGGCTTCGCCGTCCGGTTTGAGTGCCGGTGTTCTGGAAGTATTGGAACGGGTGTCTGTCATTGAATTGCCGGAATTACGCTCACTCGGATCTGATTGGGCGACAGTCTATCGGGAAAGTCAGGTGGTTAAAAACGGAAAAACCCCGCCGAAGCAGGGTATTCCTTGCAAGAGCCCGGGGCAGGCTTATTTGTTGTTGGCCTCGTCCCGCAGTTCGCGCCGCAGAATCTTGCCCACGTTGGTTTTGGGCAGTTCATCGCGGAATTCAAAGTACTTGGGCACCTTGTAGGCCGTCAGACGCTCGCGGCAGAACTCCTTGAGCTCGTTCTCGGTCACGCCCTCGGCTGTCGGCACCAGGTAAACCTTGACCGCTTCACCACTCTTGGCATCGGAAATGCCCACGGCGGCACACTCGACCACCTTCGGGTGGCTGCTGACAACATCCTCAACCTCATTCGGGAACACGTTGAAGCCAGACACGATAATCATGTCCTTCTTGCGATCAACGATGCGAATGTAGCCGTCTTCCTGGATCAGGGCGATATCACCGGTGCGCAGGAAACCGTCCTCTGTGAAGGACTTCTGGGTGTCCTCCGGGCGCTGCCAGTATCCACGCATAACCTGAGGACCTTTCACACACAGCTCGCCAGGCTCGCCCAGGGGCGTTTCATTACCCTCTTCGTCCAGGGTCTGAACGAGGGTTGAGGGAATGGGCAGGCCGATAGTGCCAATCTGGATGGCACTGGGAGGGTTAAAGGTCACCACTGGCGAGGTTTCAGTCATACCGAAGCCTTCGCAGATCTCACAGCCAGTCACCCGCTGCCACATTTTCGCCGTGTCGCTGGTCAGGGCCATACCGCCGGAGGACGTCAGCTTCAGGCTGGTGAAGTCCAGGGCCTGGAATTCCTCATTGTTGCACAGTGCTACGAACAGAGTATTCAGGCCCAGGAACGCGGTGAACTTGTGATTTTTCAGCTCCTTCACAAAACCCGGGATGTCTCTCGGGTTGGGAATCAGGACATTGTGGGCACCGGCCTCAAGCATGATGCCGCAGTTCAGGGTGAAGGAATAAATGTGGTACAGCGGCAAGGGCGCAATAACAACCTCCTGCCCTTCAACGACCATACCCTCCATCATCGGGCGGGTCTGCAACAGGTTTGCCACCAGGTTTCCGTGGGTCAGCATGGCGCCTTTGGCCACACCGGTAGTGCCGCCGGTGTACTGCAGAACTGCGATATCGTCCCGCTTGCACTCAACCGGTGTAAACTTTTCCCGGCCACCGGCACTAAGCACTGCCGGCAGTTTATGGGCCTGAGGAATGTTGAACGGGGGCACCATCTTCTTGACGTGCCTGATCACCGCATTCATCAGGGTGCGCCTGATCGGTGAATGCATGTCGGCAATTTCAGTCACGATGACGTGTTCGATGCCGGTATGGGGCAGCACTTTTTCGGCGTTCCCGGCCATGTTGGCCAGCACCACCAATGCCTTGGCACCGGAATCGTTGAACTGGTGCTCCATTTCCCGGGTGGTATACAAGGGGTTGGTGTTCACCACAATCAGGCCAGCACGCATGGCGCCAAACACAACCACCGGGTACTGACTGACATTGGGCATCTGAACCGCAATACGGTCGCCAGGTTTCAGATCGGTCTTGTTTTGTATCCAGGCTGCAAAGTTGCGGCTCAGGGTGTCGAGGTCACGATAGGAGAGCGTTGCGCCAACAGCGGAGAATGCAGGACGGTCAGCAAACTTTTTGACGGCCTGCTCAAACACATCCACCATGCTCTTGTATTTGCTCAGGTCAACCTCGCGAGGTACGCCGGCGGGGTATTTATCCTGATAAAACTGCTCAAAATCCATCACCATCTCCTGTTTGGCGCTTTTGATTAGAATGATTTACCGATGCCAGGTTGGTAAAAAAATCAACCCGACAAAAGTATCAGACTCAAAAAAGTGGGGAGAGAATAGCAGTTTTGTAACCGATGAGGTAGTTTTCGGAGTTCTTACCCGAACAGCTGTACACAAATGACATCAGTGCGGAGCGCACCATGAGCGATACCCTTGATACTCTTGATACTCTTGATACTCTTGAAAATATTACCTATGACGAGCTGAACGAGGGCGATACCGCCACCTTCATACGCACCCTTTCGGAAGACGAGCTGGTGCTGTTTGCGGCGGTGTCCGGTGACGTGAATCCGGTACACCTGGACTCCGATTTCGCCGCCTGCTCCAGGTTCAAGGAACGCATTGCCCATGGCATGTGGAGCGGCTCCCTGATTTCAGCGGCACTGGCAACCGTTATGCCTGGCCCGGGCACCATTTACCTGGAGCAGAGCCTGTCATTCAGGCGTCCGGTAAAGCTGGATGACACCCTGACGGTAAACCTGAAAGTACTGCGCAAGGATCCGAGAAACCGTATTGTGGTTGGCTGTGATGTGCGGAACCAGAATGGCCAGCAGGTGGTCTCCGGCCAGGCCAGGGTTATTGCGCCGACGGAAAAAGTCTCCCTGCACAAGCCTCAACTGCCCAGGATCACCATCGAGAGCTGATTCAGCCGGGCAGGAAATCAATCGGGAACCGAACCGTGCGGGTCCCGACCTTGTCGGCGCCAAAATTGAACAACCTTACCCTCATGGCAATACGCTGCTCCAGGGACGGATGCTGCAATTCGGAGCTGACAACGTCACAGGCGGAAACCGAACCGTCTGGTTCGATCACCAGTTCCAGCAACACCTTGCCTTCAAGCGTTGGGTCCTGCCGCAACTCCCGCCGGTACAGGGAATAGAGTGCGGTTTTCTGGGCATCAAATACCTTGCGAATATTGCTCATGGCCCGCTCACCGACGGACGGCCCGGGATTAGCCGGCTTCGCCGCTACGGCACGGGTTTCCTCAACAGGCGCTTCGACTTTCCGGACTTCGTGCCCGGCCACATTCACCGATGTTTCCGGGGCCACAGTGTCTGTAACCCCACCACTGCCACTGAGCACCTTCCCGGAATCCCCGGGGGAAACGGTGCGGGCCATGCTGTCGGAATCTGTATTCGCCACAAATTGCCTGGCCTGCGCCGGTTCAGGCTCCCTGAGAGAGGCCAGCCGGTCTTTCATCGCCAGTAACCCGGACCGGGACGCCTTCTCCCTCGCCTGCTCAGTGGTTTGCCGGGGTTTGGCCTGCCGGGCAAGGGCAGGCTCCGGCCGGGGCTCGGGTTTCGGTTCAGCCTTCACCGGCTCAGGGGGCGCCTTTTCCGGTTCTTTTTTTCGAGCCTCGGGCTCCGGCTCTGGTTTAACCGGCTCCTGCCTGACGGGCTCTGGCGTCACAGGCTCAGGTGTAACAATGGGTTTTGGCCGCTCCACAAGGCGCGCGAGCCTGGGCGGGATCTGTTCAGCCTCGCTGCGTTGAATCTCCGGCAGGTCCAGTGTCGGAATCAACAGTGCCGGAGGCAGTAACAGCGCCAACGTCACCCCGACAATGGCGCCAAACCGGAGGTTCTCACCGGTATCCCGGCCCCACGGCAGCCCGGCGGAATGTCCCGCAGGAGACAAGGTATCAGCCATTGCGAACCTCCCCTTCCACTGCAAGCCGCACCTGCCGGTATTGCGCATCAACACAGGTCTGCATCACTTTCCGGAGCAGCCGGTAATCGGTATCGCGACCGGCCATGATGGTAACTTCCAGTCCCTCCTCGGGGATCTCGGTCCAGCGGTTACGTCGCCAGGTGAGCTCGTCCGACAAACCGGAAATACGGTCATCTCCCGTTTCGATTCCCTCCAGCCGGGCCACTTCCTTTCCCTGTACCAGAATGGCGTTGCCGGTTACCTGCACCGTGAGATTCTCTGCGGCTTCCTGCTGTGCCGTCGATTTCGGCAACGGCACATCGGCGGTGTTCTGCATGACTTTCACATCGGAGGAATTCACCATCAGAAAGAAAACCAGAATGGTGAAGATGTCCATCAGCGACACCAGGTTCAGGCCACCCGGTCTGTGCATGCGGCCGTAGTGCCGCTGGATCCTGCGAGCCTTTCGGGATGTTCTCACGCGCCCTCCCCGGATTCTTCCTGGACAGTGGCCGCCAACTGACGATTATCCGATGCATCCATCAGGGAAACGTCCGGAAACAGCTCGGCCTCCACCACACTGGCCGCCACCACGGCCGGGTATGAGCGAACCGTATCCATGGCGGTAACCAGCGTCTGGTAATCGATATCGGGACCGACTTCCAGCACCACATCGGTCTTCTCCGGTAGCCGGCCTTTCACCTGGCGAAGGACGTCACCAAGCGCTTCAAAGTCCTGTGCACCCTGTTTTTTCGGAAGCACACGAATCAGCCCCCGGTCGCTGTCAGCAATTTCGATGCCCGCCGGAATCAGTGTTACCACCAGGCGGAACTCATCGGCTTCTGGAGCTTCCCCGGCCTCCATTCCGGGAAAGTTCAGTTCAATCATGCGGACCTGGCTGAACACCATGCCCAGCAACAAAACCGGCACCAGAACGATCATGAGGTTCAGAAAGGCGGTTATGTCCAGCTCCGGCGATGTACTCAGCCTGCGGTGTCGGCGTCTCATGGCATCAACTCAGGCTGCGGATGGCTGGGCATTGGGGTTCGAAACAGGATCAGAAACAATGTTCAGCAGTTTCACACCCGCCATTTCAAAACTGTCCACAATTTCGTTGGTGCGGGTCTGCAGCACGGCATGGAACATCAACAAGGGTATCGCCGACATCAGTCCAAAGGCAGTGGTGTTCATGGCCACGGATATGCTCTCGGAAAGCAGGCTGGCTTTCTGGGATGGGTCTGCCGCTGCCACTGCAGTAAAGGCTGCGATCAGACCGATGATCGTGCCCAGCAACCCCAGCAGGGTGGCGATGTTGGCCAGGGTCGCCAGGTACTGGGTGCGCTTTTCCAGCCGGGGAAGGACTTCCATCAGACCCTCCTCCATGGCGTATTCAATATCTTCCCGCCGGCTGTTGCTCAGCAACCGACCGATGCCCGCGCCCATGATGGAGGCAATGGCGCTATCCGAGTTGCTTGCCGCTTTCATGGCCCGCTGGTAATCACGCTTCTGCAGCAATGGCAGGATGCCCCGTTCGAAGGCCGCCCGGTTGCGCCGCCTCACCCCGGAGAGGTAGAAAAATCGTTCCAGGGTAATGGCCAGGCCCAGCGCCAATACAACAGCAATGGGGTACATGAAGGGGCCGCCTTCCTGGAAAAAACGTACGATGGTGTCCAGCATGATTGTTCTCCCGTTATTACTGCGCAGTCACGGCTGAGTCCCCGAGGGGGCTCAGGATCAGGGGGTTAAGGTTTTCACGAAACAGGCGATGCCTTTCCAGAGTCACCGGGTCTGCCGGCCGCATCAGTTCCGGCGCGGTATCATCCAGCTTTGCCCGGGGACGTTTTGGCAGGCTCGGCGCCTGCCAGGGCAATATGTAAAGTACCCGCGGCTCATCCTCGCCAAGGCTGGCCGATATGCCGTCAACGCTCAGGCGAACCGAGTCCTCCTGACCTGCCCCGGCAAGGGCCGGCGCCAGCAAAACCAGCCCGGCAAGAACAACTGACTGCATACCTGTTACGGTTACCTGCAAGTAATGGCGCATCTGCATCTATTGCAGCCTCCGTTCCAGATCGGCAATCCATCCGGTGACGAGCTGGTCGTCTTCTTCCGTCAGTACCCGATAGCGGTTGTAGTGAGTCAGCGCCCTGTCGAGTTCCAACAGATACAGTTCAGCAATCACGGCCAGGTTGTAATGCAGCTCGGCAACCTCCGGCGAGTTCGAAATACCGGTCTCAAGCAGCTTTGCGGCTTCGGCAAAGCGGTGTTGATCCTTCATCACCAATGCCAGGTTATTAACGACGACCGCGTTGCCCGGGTCCAGCTCAACGGCTTTCTGCCACGCCTCGGCGGCGGCATTCCTGCGGCCCTGCTCCAGAGCCAGCTGCCCCTCCCTTGCGAAGCTTCTTGCCAACTCCGGGTTCGTCTGTGCGGGTTCAGGCTCCTGAACAGCCTGCCCGGCGCAGCCGCCCAGCAGAACCAGCAGAAGAATCCAGACCAACGTGCTCTTTAACCGGTTATAACGAGCCATCACCCGCCTCCATATTCCAGCTCAACCATTTCACCTTGCGTTGGTAACGCCCCGGATGCAGATCGGCCAGAACGCCCAGGCTGCGGCCAATCCATGCATCGTACCCCCGGGCGGTGATCCGCCGGTGGTTCTCGGTGTGCAGCCGAATTGCCTTCTCTTCAAACGGATAGGCTTCCTCTTCCAGCAGCATCTGGTATTGCATGGTCTCCAGCTCGTTCAGATCAGCCGGCACTGACGACGCCATCAGGTCCCGGGCCAGCCCCCGGTAAAGTTCCGCACGCCGGTAAAGGGACTCGGACAGCACCGCCTCAGCGCCGAGTGCCTCTGCATCCAGGAATCGTTGACGCGCGGCTTCCAGCGCGCCCTGCTTGCGTTCCAGCGAATCTTCCAGGGGATGGGTCAGTTCGATACTGGTGAAAGCGGCTGCGGCACGGGCACCGAGAACCATTGAGGCACGAGAAGCCCACTCAAGGGTCTCCGGGCTGTGCCAGGGGCTTTCCAGCTCCGCGCTGACCAGTGCTTCCCGCCAGTCATCCCCCTCAACGCCGGATTCCATCAGGCGGTGACGCATGGTCTGAAGTCGCAGGTGGCCCGGGCCATCCCCGGCAACGACGCCAGTGGCCAGATAGTCACGGTAAAGCGCGTTGCGTTCAGCGATATTGCCAGCGTCATGGAGCAATGCGGCAGCTCTGAGCCGCAGCTGCCAGGGGTCAGGTTGGCCTGCCGCCATCTGCAGGAGCTCTGACGCAGCCAGCGCTGGCTGCCCGGATGCAACCCAGGCGTGGACCAGCTTTTCAGGGATGCCCGACACCAGCTCATGCCCGGGGAAATCCGACCGGAAACGCTCAAGATCTTCAATGGCCCCGGACCAATCCGCGGCTTTGAGAAGGGTGTTGGCGGCGTCGTAGCGGCCCTTGATGGCCAGGTCTGATCCGGGCAGCACCGAACCGACGCGGCGGAAGTGCCGGACCGCATCTTCGGTCTTGCCATTGGCCGCGGCCCGCTCGCCCTGACGGTATACAACCGTGGCGAGCTGTTTTCGGACATTCTCCGCCTGATCCCCTGGAAGATCCCCGGGGTCGCCGTTTTCAGCGAGTTCCAGAGCCTGCTTCCAGGCCCTTTCCGCAAGACCGTATTCGTCCTGGTGCTGCCGGACTTCTGCGGTTACCTGCCATGCTGCATAACGTTCCCGGGCGGTAGCTTCGGCACCGGTGATGACTCTCGCGCTGTAATCCAGGGCGCGCTGGTGGTTGCCTGTGGCGAGCCAGCGGGCGGACAGATCCGCCATCAGGCCGGCGTTTCTGGCATCTCCGGAAAAACGTTCTGCAAATTGATCCGCTTCGGCAGAAACTTCCTCGAGCCCGGGGCTGAATCCCTGGCTGGTTCGCCGGCCATTGAGGCCATCGCGCAGCAACGTAATGGCCGCCCAGCCGGCATCAGCCGCCTCGCTGTAATTCGCCACCTCATAAGCTGCGCGCCTGAAGTTCGCCAGTGCCTCGGGGAACTGTCCTGCCTGGAGCCGGGCGTCGCCCGCCAGCCGAAGGATTTCACCGATCCGGACCGACCGCCGGGCAAGCCCCTCGTAATACCCAGCAGCCGAAACAAAAGCCGCCCTGGCAGCGGTTACATCGCCCGTGTTAGCCGAATTTGTTCCCCGGTTATACTGAAAGTCCGCCAGCACCCGGCTGAAGCTTTGCCATTTTTCCTGCTCGCCCGGGTTGAGGCGATCGTAGCCAGCATCGGACCCGAAACGTGCAACGAACCCTGCCCTCGCCTCACGGATCCGCTCGGGCAGAGCAGCCCGCTGCCAGACATCGACGACCTGCAACATGAAGGCGGGAACCTTAGCGTGATCCGGCGCGTAGCGAATAAATGCCTGGTTAACGGCAACGCTGGCCTCTGTCTGCCCCTGGACAGCGTAATAATCCGCGAGCCGGTCAAACAAAAGATGCGCCCAGGGACGCATCCGGGTCTCGTCCAGCCAGGAAATCAGCGTCTCGGGGCCGCGCTTTCTCGCGGCCATCAAGGCAAGCACGCGGAAGGTATCATCGATCGTGTCGACACTGGATTCGTTGACGTCTTCCAGACTTTGGGCGTCTGGCAGGAACTCGTCCAGAACCGTAACGAAGGTGTTGGCTGCCCGGTCCCAGGCCCCGGCACCCTGCTTGAACTGACTCCAGCCCAGCATATACCTGGCCTTGGTGCTGAATTCTCCGTTTTCGCCGGATTCAACCAGGTGTCGATAGCCAGTTTCTGCCTCTGCATAGCGACCGGAAGCAAAGGCGGATTCCGCAATCCGGAATCTGGCCTCTGGCACCAGTGCTGAATCAGGATAAAGCCCGACCAGTTGTTTCAGGCGCTGGATGGATTCCTGATCGTGACCCGTCAGCGCATGGGCCTTGGCCATCTGATACAGCAGTTCATCAAGCCGCCCGCCAAAAGAGCCTCGTTCCAGAATCGATTCGTAGCTACTGATGGCCTCACGGTAGACCTTCTGTTCCTCGGACACAGAGAAGCCGATGTCCTCACCGGATTTGTCGCGAATATTACTCAGACGGTTCAGGGCATCGATCCTTACCTCAGGCTCATCGGAGTTCAGAAACAGGCGATGGTAGCGACGCACCACTTCCGATGGCGAAATAGCGGGCATGGGGCGGGATTCGAATGTCAGAAAAACGGGGCGCATGTCACCGATGGTTTCGCCATCGCGCCCGAGATCGACCCGGAAGGATTCCTGGGCTATCGCTGGCGAGGCGAGACAGAGTGAAATGAAAAGTGCAATGAAAAGTGCGATGAAAAGTGCGGTGAAAAGTGCGGTGAAAAACCTTGGGGCCAGTCGTCTCACGGGCGTCCCTCCCCGGCTGTGTCTCCGGACAGATCTGCGTTGGCAAGATTCTGCAGGGCAAGGTATTCGTACAGGTGGGCGATCTGTTGTTCGGTTTTGTCGAGGGCGAACGCCATCTGCCGATCCCGGCTGGCGACGTAATCGAGGGCCAGTTTGTCCAGAGCCTCCCCGGCTTCGAGCCTCAGACGCTTAACAGAGGCGACCAGCGCCTCATTCCTGCTCTTCAGCGCGAGAGCCTGATCGCGCAGTGCCCGAAGCACCGCCGGTCGTCCCGATGCCCGTTGATCAAGGCTGGCCAGCCGGTCCCGGGTATCCGCCAGGGTTTGCGCCAGGCTGGAGAGCCGGTTTTTCTGAGCGGAATCCACCGCTTCAGCCGACAAACGCTCGATCCGGGCCCTGAGATCAGCTCCCTGCCTGGATAGCGCTTTGGTATTTTCATAGGCAGTTTGCCGCTGACTGTTGGCGATCTGCTCGGCCAGTGCGCTGTCGAAGACCTCCAGATCCCTCTGGTAACCCACAAGCCTTGCGGCCATCACTTCCAGAGCGGCGACCCTCCCCCCGGCATGCTGGGCGGCGGGTTGCGCCATAAAACCCAGCAGATAGGCCATGCGTGGCTGGGTCAGGGTACGGCTATCGGCCAGGAACCAGTCAACTCCGGTTTCCCTGGCATCTTCGATCAATGTCTTGTAAGCCCCCTGGTCCCGGATTTTTTCTGCCAGTTTGCGCAAGGTCACCCGTTCACTTTCAAAGGCTGCGTTGGCCGCCAGGTAGGCTTCTCCGGCCTGACCCAGGTAGCCAGAGAGATCATACCCCCGGCCCATAGCAATCCAGGCATCCGCAACACCCGGGTAAGCCAATGGGTATTTCCTGGCCCGGTGCCAGCTCTGCATGGCGGCCCGGTGGTTGCTCCGCTGCGAGAGTGCAAGGCCGTGAAGGTAGAGCGCCCTCGGTGTGCTGAAGCTGTCCAATGCTACTTTTTCCAGAAAACCGATCGCTTTCTCGTACTCCCCGTGCTGGTATGCAAGGTAGCCGGCCCGAGTGAGCAGGCGGTTCCGAAGCTGTTCACGGCGAGCGGAATCCCCATCGCCTTCCAGCATGGCCAGAGCGACCCTCAGAGCGACCAGCGCGCGGGCAGGATTCAGATCCTCCCTGGCATAATCGGTAGACAGATTAAGGTAACCTACAGCCGCCCAGTAGCCTTCCTTCATTCCGGCGAGGACGCGCCCGGCATCGTCAGTCTGGCCGCTCAAACGGGCCTCTTCGGCATCCTGATAAAGCGCTTGCTGGCGCTTGTCGCCCAAATCCACGCCCACCCCACTGGCCTGCCTGAATGCTTCCAGACCGTCTCGAATATCAGCCGGTAATACCGGTGCGGCAGAAACCATCAGCGGGCTGATGACCAGAAGTGATAAGGACATAAACAGGAGTCGAAAGGTCATGGCAACCTACTTCCACTCAACAAACGAAACCCGGGGTTCATAGTCCGGTGCACGCGCCTCCAGACTCATCTGTAACCGGAGGGTGCCCGGGCGTTTCTGAAAACGGTGTACCGATTCGCGGCGAACAAAATCATCATTGGCGGAGCGGGCCGTTATAACCGTTTTCAGCTCGTGGTCGCCGTTCCTGAGATTGCCGGTAAACAGTTGCTGGACCCCACCGCGTTCCAGTGAGGCCCGTTCTCTTTCGGTATAAAGATGGGAAGCGACTGGCTGGCCGTTTACGAACAGCTCCACCGAATCAAGATCAAGCGCATCCCGGCTCTGGAGTGTCAGAAAAACTGCCAGTCGGGTATTGGCGGGATGCAGCAGTTTCTGCTCAAGGGCAAAGACGCTGGCAGAGTGCCCGGCAACCTCGGCGCTCAGCTCCTCTATCTCCTCATCCAGCGACGCCGCCGCCATTACCGGAGCGGGCAGCAGCAATAACGGAAACAACCAGCCGATGAACGTTCTGCGTTCATGAATCCGGCGCTTTTGTGCTTGTTGTATGCCGAACATAAGCCTCCTGCCTTTGTAACCCACGCAAACTTCTGTAACAGATCGGCAGAAAGCGTAACACTTGGTAACCGCCAAGAACGGTATCCAGATCACCAAATGGAAAACGCGGAACCAATAGAGGGAAGATCGAGTGTCGAGTTATTTGACAAAAGCAGAAGTGGCCAAGGCAGACGGGCCATAGAACCTGAATCCGGATACTACCAACCAATTGATTTGATTACGTCTAGTTTAACTGGCCCTGTAATTGCTGAATCGAAGGCGACGGGAAAGCCTGACCGGCGACTCCGTTTGATATGCCGAGCTTTGCCGATGCCCTCAACCGCATCGGCTTTTTTAGTTTGGGGTCAGATGAAAATGGGGTCAGATGAAAATTTCATCTGACCCCATTTTCATCTGACCCCATTTTCATCTGACCCCATTTTTATTTGCTCAGTTGCTTCATGGCCGATTCAAGGCCTTCAACGGTGAGCGGGTACATGTGGTCGTTAACCAGCTGCCGGGTCATGCCCAGTGAGCCGCCGGTGCCCCAGTAGTTCTCGGGCAACGGGTTGAGCCAGACTACCTTGCGGAAGTGGTCGGAAATGCGCTGGAACCAGGTGGCGCCCGCTTCCTCATTCCAGTGCTCAATCGAGCCGCCCGGGTGGGAAATCTCATAGGGCGCCATGGTGGCGTCACCCACAAAGATGACTTTGTAGTCCGGCGTGTATTTGTGAAGGATGTCCCAGGTGCTCATGGTCTCGTTCATCCGGCGGATGTTGTTCTTCCAGACGCTCTCGTAGATAAAGTTGTGGAAGTAAAAATATTCCATGTGCTTGAATTCGAGACGCGCGGCGGAGAATAACTCCTCACAGACGCGGATGTGCGGGTCCATGGAGCCGCCTACGTCGAAGAAGATCAGCACCTTCACCGCGTTGTGCCGCTCCGGCACCATTTTCAGGTCCAGGTAACCGGCATTCCGGGCGGTGGAGCGGATGGTGTCGTCCATATCCAGCTGGTCCGCCGCACCCTGGCGGGCAAACTTCCTCAACCGCCGCAACGCCACCTTGATGTTGCGGATGCCCAGGGTAATGCTGTCGTCCAGATCTTTGTATTCACGCTTCTCCCACACCTTGACGGCCCGGCCATGGCGGCCGTTTTTCTGGCCGATCCGGAAGCCTTCGGGGTTGTAGCCATTGGCACCGAATGGCGAGGTACCGCCGGTGCCAATCCACTTGTTACCCCCGGCATGGCGTTCCTGCTGCTCTTCCATGCGCTTCTTGAACGTCTCGATCAGCTCCTCGAGACCACCGAGAGAGTCGATTTGGGCCTTCTCTTCCTCGGACAGGTGCTTTTCGAACTCGGCCCGCAGCCAGTCATCCGGAATCAGCGCTTCGAGCAGGTCATCCAGGTTCTGGATGCCCTCGAAATACGCCTGGAAAGCCCTGTCAAACTTGTCGAAGTGGCGCTCATCCTTGACCAGGCAAAGACGCGCCAGATAATAGAACTCTTCCATGTCGGCAAAGGCGAGCCGATGCTGCAGGGCTTCCAGCAAATCCAGGAATTCCCGCAGGCTGGCCGGTACCTTTGCGCGCCGGACTTCAAGAAAAAAATCAATCAACATAAAACGTGACTCTTGCCAATGTTCTTGCTGAGTATCAGCTGCGGCGACGGGCCATGAAGGCGAGCTTCTGCAACAGGTGCACATCCTGCTCGTTCTTCACCAGGGCACCGTACAGAGGCGGCAACGCCGAGCTGGTATCTTTCTCCTGCAACATTTTTGCCGAGAGCTCATCGGCCATCAACAGCTTCAGCCAGTCAATCAGCTCCGAGGTGGAGGGTTTTTTCTTGAGCCCCGGCACCTTGCGTACATCGAAAAACACTTCCAGGGCATCACGAACGATTTCCTGCTGCAAGCCCGGGAAATGGACATCCACGATAGCCTGCATGGTGTCATGGTCCGGGAAACTGATGTAGTGGAAGAAACACCGGCGCAGAAACGCATCGGGCAGTTCTTTTTCATTGTTACTGGTGATGACAATGATCGGCCGGTGCTTTGCTTTTACCGATTCCTGGGTCTCATAGACGAAAAACTCCATGCGATCGAGTTCCAGCAGGAGGTCATTGGGGAATTCGATGTCAGCCTTGTCGATTTCATCAATCAGCAGAACCACCTGTTCATCGGCTTCAAAGGCTTCCCAGAGCTTGCCCTTGACGATGTAATTGCCGATGTCCTTGACCTTCTCATCACCCAGTTGCGAGTCCCGCAGGCGCGATACCGCATCGTATTCGTAAAGCCCCTGCTGGGCCTTGGTGGTGGACTTGATGTGCCACGGGATCAGTTTCATGCCAAGGCCTGCGGCCATTTCTTCCGCCAGCAGGGTTTTTCCGGTGCCGGGCTCGCCCTTGATCAACAGCGGACGCTGAAGTGTGATAGCGGCGTTGACGGCCATTTGCAGGTCATCGGTGGCTACATAGTTCTCGGTACCGGTAAACTTCATGGTCTGGTTCCTGTTGGTTACTTTTTCTGATCTTTGTCGTCGGGTTTCTTTTTCGGACCGTTATCCGGCAATCCGGAATCGTCCTGGTCAAAATCGGGTAAATCGTCGAACTCGGACAGGTCAAAATCCTCAAGCCCGAATTCCTCATCGTCATCGTCTTCCGGGAGGTCGGCGTCAGACGGATCGGCGACGTCTTCCAGTTCCGGAACGTCCTCATCCGAATCAGCGGGCTCTTCCTCCACCAGCGTATCGGCCACCGGGATATCCTCTTCCGTCTGCACTTCCGGTTCATCCAGCGACTCATCGCCGGCCTTCAGCGCCGCTTCGTGCTCATCGATCACCGCTTCAAGTTCCGCCCTATCATCGTCCGGCATTTCCTCAGTGACCTCCGGAATTTCCTCTGGTTCCGGTTCCGGTTCCGGTTCCGGTTCCGGTTCCGGTTCGGGTTCCGGTTCTGGTTCGGACTCGGGCTTCTCTTCCAGGTCTTCCAGAGCCTCCCGCTCAGAAGCAGCCTCCGCCAGGGCCTCCTGGCGCTTCTTGCGCTGACGAAGGGCGACCCATACAACGCCGGCAAACAGTGCAACCCCACCCGCAGCGGCAGCGATCACCGACATGGGTACCGGGAAGCTATCCTGCCCCTCCGCCGGTTCCGTTGACTCCGATGCGGGGCCCTCTGGCTCAGGTTGCTCTGGTTCAGGTTGCTCGGCCGTCGGCGCAGGAGGCTCTTCTACCTGACTCACATCTATGGGTGGGGCAATCTCCGGCTCAGGCTGTTCAGCCACTGGTTCTGGTGCTTCAGCCTCTGGTTGCGGCGCGCCCAATGGCTCACCAACCGGTTCGGCAGGTTCGGCGCCTTCCGGAACCGTAAACCCGACAGTCGCACTGAACTTGCGGCTGAAGGTCTGGCCATCGGCAACCACATCCATCCGGTACAGGCCGGCAGCCGGCAGCCGCCTGACCGCATCCCGATAGGTACCGTCTTCCGGTGGTTGCCCGGCTGACAACACCTTTGTTCCACTACGGCCATCCTCGGAGGTGATGGTCAGCTCAACGTCCAGGACTCCCAAAAAGTCCGGGTTGGTGATCTTTTCCTGTTCTTCAAAAAAGGCGATTCGGATATCGACCGGACGTTCCGAAGAAAAGGTGGCCGGGAATGGATTGACCACCATTCGCAGATCGCTGACCACCGTCACCCGGCTGCCCTCACCCAGTTCTCCGTTCAGTCGCCACTCCCCGGCGGGCGGGTCATTCACCGTAACCAGATCGTACCCGGCTTCTCTTGCCCAACGGACGTTGTCTGGGGAATCCGCCAGGCTGACTGCGCCGCCATCCGGGCCAATCAGCTCAAGCTCACGGGTGGCCGTAGTTTCTTTCTCACCCCAGAAGATCAGAGCGGTAAACTCACGAACGCCGTCGTCAACAGTAAAGCCGTCGCCCTCAATCGGAATCTGTTCCTGGGGAACCGCCGTGTTCAGGGCCTCCAGAAAAGCAAGGTTCAGGGCGTCCGCGGTTTCAGCAATCTGATAGCGACCGCCGGATTTCGTGGCCAGCGCCCTCAGAAAATCCGTATCAGCGGCTTGAGAAAGCGCGACCGGGTGAAAAGTAGCGCCCCTGGCAACCAGATCGGGAACAATCTTTTCAAGGATGCGCTGCTCCTCGGCAGAATTTGCAGCAGAATCGGCGGAAATATCCACCTTGCCATCGGTCAGCAGGATAAAGTGGGTTCTGCTCAGATCACCGTCGGTGTAGTAACCATCGCTGGCAACTTCAATGGCCTTGCCCAGATTGGTTCTCAGGGCAACAGAATTAATCTGCTCCGAGCGCCCGATGGCCGTATCCCGCCACTGATCGTTCACCTCACGGTGCGGAACCAGCATGTTCACATACTGCCCGAAGGTCCAGACCCCGGCCGTCGCGCCCTCTGGCAAGAGTCGGGCAAGCAGTCTTACGGCAGGCTGACGCAGGTTTGTCGGATCGGTGTCCTTCATGGAGCCGGAGATATCGACAATAATCCGCACATCCGATTGTCCGGGCAACTGAACATCATCAGCCTCCTGCGCCGTTACCGGCAGGGGCAGGTTGAATGCGAGAACCAGTGCAAACAGGCTCAGCAATCTCGGTTTAATCGCTCTCAAGGCATCCATCCGTTCTTATTATTGATTGATGTTACCGACGAACCAGACGATAACGAACCAGGTCCAGCACCCAGACCAGCAGCATCACGAGACCGGCAAGGCCAAGGTTGAACAGCGCCCGGCCCGCGGCATCCGCCTCCCCAAGAATTATTTCGTAGCCCCCATACAACCAGGCCGGAATCCACCAGTCAGCAACCTCCGGAGATTCCACCGGGGTCAGCAGCAGGGCGACCAGTGCGGCGAGTATCAGGGTTCTGAACCCATACAGGGGCAGAAAACGAATCAGACTCTTCATCATGTAAAAGAACACGACGAAGGCAATGGCGTAGGCGGCCCAGAAAATCCCGTAGGCCATTTGTGCATCGGTATCGATCATTACAGAATCCAGTGAATGATGTGTTCTTGCCAGTCCTCTTCCGGCACCCCGGCCTCTGAAACAGCCCGGTGACGGATGGAAACGCCCGCTTCGTGCACCGAATCCGGATCCCCGCTTCGCAGCGGATGCCAGTCCGCCAGTGGCCGGCTTTCGGCCAGGGTTCGGTAGGCACAGGTATAGGGTAACCAATGGTAGTCCGTGACGGTGCCCGGTGTCAGCATTGTGCAACCCGGAACCTTTTTCAGCCGCTCGCCATAAACGGTGCAGCGGCAGGTCTCTTCATCCATGTAACGGCACACCAGGTCCGTGTGATAAACCTCGCCGGTGTCTTCGTCTTCCAGCTTGTTCAGACAGCATTTTCCGCAGCCGTCACACAGGGATTCCCATTCCCCGGGTGTCATTTCGTCCAGGCGCTTGCGCTGCCAGAACGCCACCTGGGCAATCATGGGTTGCGCTGCTCCGGCTTCTTCCGGAAGTCCACCACGTAACCTTCCCTCTCCTCGGGCATCTGCAGGAAAAAGTCTTTCTCCCCGATGGCCTCAAGCACCTGCTTGCCGGTTGTTCTTGCCAGCTTGCGGTCTGGCGTCACTACCAGATCCATGGAATGAACAGGCTGCCCGAAAATGCCACGCAGGCTCTCCGGAAGCTCCTCCCATTCCTGGCCACGGCGGACAAAAATGTAGGTGTCGCTCTTTTTGCTACTACGGAATACAGAAACAAATTCCCGCTCTTTCATGACGTCAGTAATTCCTCGATATCAGCGCGAACCGGAGCCAGAATCTGCGCCCGCCAGCCCTGAAAAAATTCATGTTGCGCCAGATCACGGTGCTGCACCACTTTCTCAAGCCGCTTCCTGGGCGCAAGCAGTTCCATTGGAATATCAGCATCTTCTGCCGCCTTCCTGAATAACCGCTTTAACTGCTTGAAAAACCCCTGCTGATCCCTCGACAACGGCGGAGCGATGCGTTCAAGGCCGGAATTATCCGCTGTTGCCCCCTTGCTAACAAGTTCGATAAGGGTGTCGCCGTAACGCCGGACCGCGCCGGAAGGCACGCCCTGAATGTTTGAAAGCTCCCTCTGGGAGCCCGGCATATTTTCGGCAATGGCGATCAGCAAGGCATCCGACAGCACCCGGTTGCGCGGCCGGTCCTGTTTCTGGCATTCCAGTTCCCGCCAGCGAACCAGCTCCCTGAGCACGCCCTGCTGCTGTGGAGTGAGTGTCCAGCCGCCCCGGAGCTTCAGGTAATGACTGTCCGGATCTTCCTGCCCGGCCAGTTCGTTGGCGAATCGCGTGGATTCCTCCGCCAGCGCAGCCTCCAGGCCCCGTTCCCGCAGCAAACCGGTTACCCACTCGTACATGGGTTCCAGAAAGCGGATATCGTCAATGGCATAGCGCTGCTGAGCCTCACTCAAAGGCCGGGCCAGCCAGTCGGACCGGGTAGCGGATTTGTCGAGGGTTTCGCCGAACAGGGTTTCCACCAGCCTGGCGTAACCCAGGGAGAACCCGGCACCGGCCATGGCGGCGCCAATCTGCAGGTCTGTCACGCCGGCGGGCTCAAGGTTCAGCCACTGACGGAACAGCTCCAGGTCTTCACTCATGGCATACAGAAGTTTGGGCGTTTCCGGATCGGTCAGCACCTCGCGGAAACGGCGGGATTGTTCGGCAACGGCCGGGTCCACAAGACAAAACCCGCCATCCAGTCCGAGCTGAACCAGGCCCGGAATCGGATAAAACGTGTTTACCCGTTCGAATTCGGTATCCAGTGCCAGGGGCTTGCCGGGTGCGCGATCAAGCCACTGATCCAGCGCCTCCGGCTCCCGGATCCAGTGGATGCTGGCGGGTGCCGGAGGAACATCAACAGCGGCAGCGGCCTGGGCAGAAATATCCATAGAAATGCCTGGTCAGATTTATTCGGAGAGAGGTTTACGGCCTCGAAAAGCGTGGGTCAGGGTAAAGCCGTCAACGTAGCCCAGCTCGCCACCCACCGGAATACCATGGGCCAGCCGGGTAATCAGAATCCCGCGGCCATCAAGCCGGTCCGCAATGTAGTGAGCCGTAGCCTCGCCTTCAACCGTGGGGTTAGTCGCAAGAATCAGCTCGGCAACACTTTCTTCCCGAACCCGCCTCAACAACCGCTCGATGCCGATTTCTCCGGGCCCCACGCCATCAATGGGTGACAGATGCCCCATCAGCACGAAATAGCCACCCCGGTAATCACCCGCCTGCTCAATGGCCAGCAGGTCTGACGGGCTTTCGACCACACACAGGGTTCCGGTGCGTCGCTGGGGATTGTCACAGATGCCGCAGATTTCGGTATCGGCAAAATTCTGGCAACTTTCACAGCGCCGCACACCGTTCATGGCCTGGTTCAGCGCCTCCGAAAGACGGGTGCCGCCGGAACGGCCCCGCTCCAGCAGGTGAAAGGCCATGCGCTGGGCGGTCTTTTGCCCGACACCGGGCAGGCAACGAAGGGACTCGACGAGCTCGTCAACCAGGGGGCTGAACGCCATGAAATGTCCTCAGACTACGGCAGGATGAAATTCAGAACGGCATCTTGAAACCGGGAGGCAGGCCCAGGCCCGACATCATACCGGACATCTTATCCTTCTGATTGGCCTCAACCCGGCGTACGGCGTCATTCACTGCGGCAGCCAGAAGGTCCTCCAGAATGTCTTTTTCCTCGGACATCAGCGACGGATCAATAGCCACCTTGCGAACGTCGTGACGGCCGTTCATGGTTACTTTCACAAGCCCGGCACCGGCCTCACCGGTGACTTCCGCTTTCGCGATTTCTTCCTGGGCTTTCTGCATCTCTTCCTGCATTTTCTGGGCTTTTTTCATCATATCGCCCATATTGTTCATCATGCCTTATCTCCTGCTTGCCTTTTTGTCTTTGCAGTCTCCGCCGTCTCTACCGGCCGGATACTCTCTTCGACTACCCGCGCCCCGAATCGTTCAACAATAGACTGTACGACCGGGTCCCGCCGAATGGATGCTTCCGCCGCTTCCTGGCGGGCCCTTCGCTGCCCTGCGTCATAGGCCGCCGGTGTGTGCGGCCCCGGATCGCCCTGCTCTATACGTAACTGAATGGCGTCGCCAAAGCGGTTTCTCAAGGCGGCCAGGATCTTTTCCTCGTGCCGGCTGCTCAGGAGCCGTGCGTGGCCTTCGTCAATGGTCAGGGTGATCGCGTCACCATCCCGGGCCATGGCTCCGTGGCTGGCCAGATTGCCGGGCATACCTACAATGCCAAGCTCCGAAAAATCCCGGTGCCAGACAAATTCGCCCATAGGCTCGCGAGCAACGCTTTCGGGTTCTGACTCAGACTCGGGTTCTGACTCAGACTCCGGTTCTGGCTCAGACTCAAGCTCAGGTACGGACTGCTCAGGTTCAGGTTGCCCAGGCTCAGGTTGCTCAGGCTCCGGTTGCTCAGGCACGGACTGCTCAGGCTCAGGTTGCCCAGGCTCTGGCTGGTCAGGTTCCGGGGCCGGGTCGGGCTCATCCCGCGGCTCGGACGTGGCGCTTTGGCCGCCGGAACTTATGGCGGGCGGCTCCCGGCGATCAGCACCCGGCCGGAAAGCCAGCATCCTGAGCAGGGTCATCTCGAACCCCATACGGGCATCCGGCGTAATGGCCAGGTCTTTTCGACCAATCAGGGCAGACTGGTAGAACAGTTGGGCATCCTCGGCACTGAGTTTGCGGGCCAGGGACTGCACCTGTTCCGCATCGCCCAGGGCGTTATCGGCGCTTCCGGGCACCACCTGTTCCATGGTAACCCGGTGAAACAGGGAAAGCAGATCAGCCAGGATCACGCTGTAATCCGGTGCAAAATCCGAAATCCGGCTGATTTCCGCCAGCAGGGCCGGGCCATTCCCCTCAACCAGCGTACTCACGATACGTTCAATATCGCGCTGATCAATGGTGCCCAGCATATTGCTGACATCACCGGCCGCCAGTTTCTGGTTACCAAAAGCGATGGCCTGGTCGGTCAGACTCAGGGCATCCCGCATGCTGCCGTCCGCAGCACGGGCCAGAAGCCAGAGCGCCGGTTCCTCGAACGGAATCTCCTCCACGCCCAGCACGTGCCTCAGGTGGCCGGCAATGTGTTCCGGTGTCATCCGCTTGAGGTTGAACTGCAGGCACCGGGAAAGCACCGTCACCGGCAGTTTCTGGGGATCCGTCGTGGCCAGCAGGAACTTGACATGTTCCGGCGGCTCCTCAAGGGTTTTCAGGAAGGCATTGAACGACTGGTTGGTCAGCATGTGCACCTCGTCAATGAGGTACACCTTGTAGCGGCCGCGGCTTGGCGAGTACTGAACGTTGTCCGTCAGTTCCCGCATATCGTCCACGCCGGTGCGGGAGGCGGCATCAATTTCGATCAGGTCGACAAACCGGCCTTCCTGAATTTCCCTGCAGCTGGAGCATTCGCCGCAGGGATTCGGGGTAATGCCAGTTTCACAGTTGAGGCATCGGGCCAAAAGACGGCCGATGGTGGTCTTGCCCACCCCCCGGGTACCGGTGAACAGGTATGCGTGATGCAGACGCTGGCTTTCCAGGGCGTGAATCAACGCCTGGAGCACGTGTTCCTGGCCCACCATGTCCTCAAAGGTGCGTGGGCGCCATTTACGGGCAAGTACCTGGTAGCTCATGTTCCGTCAACTGCAGCGAAAAAACGGGCTTAACCTTAGCATGGACCGGTTGTGAGAAGAAGCAAACTTCATCCCGGAAACAGGCAGCAAAGGTTACGGGTATCGAGGAAAAATCAGAGTAATAACAACTAGCAAAATCAGAGTAACAACAACTACAGGAAGGGAAAACTGGGGGTGACTCCATCAGCGACACCCCGGCACACAATTCCACCGCTTCGGCTGCTCCCTTCCGGGCCTGACCGGGTTCACGGTTTCATGTTGCGGAGGCACCAATGGAGCCACCATAACGGCGTTTCAGGACAATTCCCTGAAAGCGGCGCGCATATTAGCAAAAGGGTTTGCCGACTACAATGAGAAATCCACAGCCACCGCAGATACCCGCTTTCAGAGCGGCAAGGGCACCTCGTCCTGGCGAAACCAGCAGGCCAGGCTGTAACGGGTACGATTCGCTGGAAGCACCTCGTGGGGGATCTCTTCACTCATGAACAATGCCATGCGACCGGCCTCGGGCAACACAGTGCCGCATGCCTCGTATTCAATATCCCGATTGAACACCTGAAGCGCGCCGCCGTGGGCTGCCTGCCAGTCCTCATTGAGATAGAGCACCAGGCTGACCACACGGGACGCACGGCCCTGAAAGCTGTCCAGATGCTTTTTGTAGAAATCCCCGGGATGATAAGTGGCGTAGTGCGTTTCAAACCGCTTCAGGCCGAGGAACAGGCGTTGATTCAGTCCCTGGCGGATAGCATCAAAGAATTCAAACAGGGCGGCCTGGGGCGCGGTGATCCCCTGCAGCCAGGCAATCTTGTCACGGCGAACCGACCGGTCACGCACCAGATCGTTGCCCCGGCCGATGCCCGCCCTTTGCATGGCATCCGTGCGGTCCAGAATTTCCACTTCCTGCTGTAACGCCGCCAACAGGTCGCTGCCCAGCCGGGCCCGCACATCCAGTGCCATCCAGCCCTGCTCGCTCAGCCCCAGGGCCAGCTCATCCAGCCAGATTTCAGAAACCGCGCCTGGCCGATCGTGCACCAGGCCCACTGACTGAACATCACTACCAGCAACAGCGACTTGCACCGCACTGGCAGGAGCGATCAGGGGATCATGAATGGGGGTGACAACGGGCGTTCCCATCGGCGGGCCTTATGCAGAATTTGCGCGTATTTTAGGCGCAATTCTCGCCGGAGCGGCAGTTTTAATTTACTCTCTGTATAAGCGAATACACTTAACCGGCTTCAGTCAGCAGTAGCTCACCATGTCAGAAAGCAGTAACAGGCCACCGATATCACTCACTCCGGGCCAGTGGTCCTTCACACGCTGGAAAACCATCGGGCAACTGGAAGCGCTTGAGGTGCACCACCCCCTGTTTCAGGCCACCATTGTCCTGCAAGGCGCCCACCTGGCCCGTTTTGCACCCCAGGACGAAGCGGACTGGCTGTGGATGAGCCCCACCGCCCGATTTGAACCGGGCCGGGCCATCCGCGGTGGCATTCCCGTTTGCTGGCCCTGGTTTGGCGATCCTGGCAAGAACGCACCAGAGGTCCGGAAACGGATTCATACCGAAAGCGCCCATGGCTTTGCCCGCACAGCCCTATGGAAGCTGGAGGACGTCCGCGAGAGCGCCCATGAGGTAGAAATCAGCCTGTCTCTGGACGCCAATGAGGATTTCAGCAATGTCTGGACCGGTCACGCCCTGGCCCTGTTCACCTTCAGCTTCTCTATCCGGGGTTGCCAGCTGGCACTGACCACCACAAACCTGGGGAATGACCCCCTCGCCTTCACCCAGGCTCTGCACAGCTATTTTCCCACCAGCGACATCAGCCGCACACGGGTTCTGGGGCTTGGTGGCAGTCAATACACAGATACCCTGGATAACTGGGAATACCGGACACAGGACGGCCCGGTCTATTTCGAAGGCGAAACCGACCGGATTTATGAGAGCGGTGAACCGCTGACTATCGTGACACCCAGAACCGGGCGTAAGCTTTCCGCTGTGGGCAGCGACTCAACGGTGGTCTGGAACCCCGGCCCCGCCAAGGCCGCAAAACTGTCGGACTTCCCGGACACGGCCTGGCAATCGATGCTGTGCGTCGAAACCGCCAATGCCGCAGGCGATTACCGGGTGTTAAATAATGGACAAAGCCACACCTTGGGCGTTTTTATCGGAAGGAAAGCATGAGCCTGGCATCGTTTCTGAAGTCCAGACTGGTTCCAGCGGAACTGGACGACCATATCAACCGGATCCGCAAACCCATCGGAACCCTCGGGTACGACCCCTGGGGCTACAATAACGAAACCATGAAGTATGGCCTGTCGATCACCAAACGGGTTTATGAGAAGTACTTCCGGGTAGAAACTCATGGGGTGGAAAATATACCCGCGGAAGGCCCCGTACTCATCATTGCCAATCACGGCGGCCAGCTACCGATTGACGGACTGCTGGTTGGTTACGCCCTCGCGACCCGAAAGGAAAATCCCCGCATCCCCCGGGCCATGATCGAACGCTTCTTCCCCACCGTGCCCTGGCTGGGCAATCTGCTCAACGAAGTGGGCGCGGTACTCGGAGACCCGGTCAACTGCGCCAAGATGCTCGCCAACGACGAAGCCGTCATCGTTTTCCCCGAAGGCGTGCGCGGTTCCGGCAAGCTCTACCAGGATCGCTACCAGCTCAAACGCTTCGGCAACGGCTTCATGCACCTGGCCATGAAGTACAAGGCGCCCATCGTGCCGGTAGGTGTGGTGGGCTGCGAGGAAACCATCCCGGCCATCGCCAACATCAAGCCCCTGGCCAAAGCCCTCGGCATCCCCTACGCCCCCGTTGCCCTGCCCGTGGTATTTCCGGCCAAGGTGCACCTGAATTTTGGAGCACCCATGGTTTTTGGCGACCTGGAAATTCCGGAAGAACAGGTCACTGAACGGGTGGAACAGGTCAAGGCCGAGATCAGCCGGCTGATCGACAAGGGACTGAGCGAACGGAAAAGGCTTTTCTGATGACCGAACAACGCAGACCCCACATCCTGATAACCGGTGCCGCCGGCGCCCTCGCCCAGCAGGTGATCAAACAGCTCCGGCACACCTGCGACCTGGTGGCGGTGGATTTCCGGGAACAGGTCTACCTGGGCGACGACATCCCCAGTTACTGCATCGATCTTAACAAACGCGTTTTCGAAGACCTGTTCCGGCGCTACCGGTTTGACGGCGTAATCCACATGGGCCGCATCATGTCCAGCCAGCTCACCCGTATGCGACGCTACAATGCGAATGTGCTCGGCACCCAGAAACTGCTGGACCTGAGCCACAAATACGGCATCAAGCGCGTGGTGGTGCTGTCTACGTTTCATGTCTACGGAGCGGTGGCCTACAACCCTGCGCTTATTGATGAGTCCGCACCGCTGAAAAGTGCCGGCCTGAGTGCCGATCTGGTGGATTCCGTGGAGCTGGAAAATCTGGCCAACATTTACCTTT
Source organism: Marinobacter metalliresistant (assembly GCF_038098645.1). Taxonomy (NCBI): domain Bacteria; kingdom Pseudomonadati; phylum Pseudomonadota; class Gammaproteobacteria; order Pseudomonadales; family Marinobacteraceae; genus Marinobacter; species Marinobacter metalliresistant. The sequence goes on from NZ_CP101118.1 coordinate 735,886, forward strand.
GGCGTTACCCGGAACTGAACATCACCATTCTGCGGCCCTGCAACATCGTTGGCCCCGGTGTGCGCAATACCATCAGCACGCTGCTGGCGAGTGAGCGGGCACCGGTGCTGGCCGGCTTCTCCCCGATGATGCAGTTCATCCATATTGACGATATGGCAGACGCCATCGTCCTGGCCTATAAAAAACCGACACGGGGCGTGTACAACGTTGCCCCACAGGACTGGGTAGCTTACCAGCACGCACTCAAACTGTGTGGCTGCAAGCGCGTCCCGGTGCCTTCAATTCCACCTGCTTTGCCGAAATTCATCCTCGGTACCCTGAAGCTGAAAAGCTTTCCGTCCTATCTGCTGGCTTTCTTCAAATACCCGGTGGTGATTGACGGGCGGGCGTTTGCCAGGGAATTCAGCTTCAAACCCAAACGGCCACTGAAGGAGATTTTCCGGTTCTACCGGGACAACAAGAGGCCCGTTTAGTGCGCTCTGCGGTTTGTTGAGGTTACCCTGGGCGCGAAACGCGGCTATGCTCTTACTGGGGTTCATCTTTTGGGACTGGGGTTCATCTTTCTCAGCACCTTTTTCGGCAACCTTTCGGGGCAATAGGGCATGTTCAGTAACATGGACGTACTCAGCTACTCGCTGGCGGCAATTACCTTCGGGCTACTGGGAATATTGGTAGCCGCGCACCACTTGCGTCGTGGCGTGGACAGGGCACTTGCTTTCGCAGCGGCCACCTCGGCCCTATGGGCGCTTGCCATCGTTAGCCAGAGTCTCTGGGGGCACCCGGGCTTCAACGTTCGCTACCTGACCGAACTGGTCCGGGACGCCGCCTGGGTTTACCTGCTGTTTGCCCTGCTTAAAGACGGGCTCCGGGAAAACAGACTCACCGGCAAGGTGAAACAAATCCTCCGCGCCAGCGCTGTCATTCTGCTTGTTCTGTTAATCGGCACCGGTGTGATCGAGCATTTCGGAAGCGTCGACATCTCCACCGGCAAAGTCAAACTGCTTGGCCAGATTGGCCTTTCCCTGCTGGGCCTTTCGCTTGTGGAGCAGATCTGGAGAAACTCCCCCAACTTTGGCCGCTCCAGCATCAAATATGTCTGCATTGGCGTTGCCAGCATTCTCGGTTTTGATTTCTTCATGTATACCGATGCCCTGCTGTTTGGGCAGGTAGCGGATTCCTTCTGGAACGCCCGCGGGTTCGTTAATGCCCTGCTTACCCCCCTGCTCGCGGTCAACCTCATCAACACACGCAAACAACCTGTCAATTTCCAGCTGTCCCGTTCAGCGGTATTTCACGCCGGAACCCTGGTATTCGCAGGTGGTTATCTGTTGTTCCTGGCCATGGGTGGTTACTATGTTCAGGCACTCGGCGGTGAATGGGGCGATGCACTCCAGGTCCTGTTTTTCACGATCTCGCTGGTCTTCCTGACAACACTCATGCTGTCGCGACGAATCCGCGCCAGCATGATGGTGCGGATCAGCCAGAACTTTTTCGGCTACAAATACGATTACCGGGAAGAATGGCTGAAAATGACCCGGGAGCTGGCAGACCTTAGCAACGATCCGCCACTCCCTGAACGTGTAATCCGAATTCTGGCGGGCCTGGTCGAAAGCAATGGCGGTGCAATCTGGCTGAAAGGAGAAGGGCAAGACTATGTCCTGCAAGCTGTCGTCAACCTGTCCACCCCCAGGCACACCCTTATTGACAGTGATGCGGAGCTGGTCCGTTTTTTCTCAAACCGCGAATGGATTGTCGATTTGCATGAATACCAATCAGACCCGGTCGCCTACAACCTCATGGAAATACCGGATGCCATAGCAAAAACCCCCGACGGATGGCTGATCATTCCGCTGTATCTGGGCAACGATCTCTACGGAATGGCACTGATCGGTATCCCTTATACCCGTGTGGGCCTGAATTGGGAGAACTTTGACCTGATCAAGGTGGTTGCCCGCCAGACCTGCAACCTGCTCGCCCAGGCCGATGCGCAAAACCGGCTCTCCCGGGCGATGCAGTTCGAGGCGGTAAGCAAGGCCTCCGCCTTTATGGTTCACGACCTCAAAACAGTGATTGCCCAGCTGTCGCTTCTGGTGAAGAACGCGCCAAAGCACCGGAATAACCCCGCCTTTATTGATGACATGATCAACACCACCGACCATGCCGTGCGGAAAATGTCGAGCCTGGTGGATCACATTCGCAGACCTGGCGGCGATAATGAGGACCCGTTAAAGCCGGTAAATCTTACGAAGCTGGTAACAGAGCTTATCGAGCATCATCAACATCAGGCGCCAGCCCCGCATCTGGAAGGAGAAAGTCCGGATGTCATCATCAAGGCCGACCTTGAGCAGCTCCGTAGCGTTCTCGGCCACCTCATTCAAAACGCCCAGGACGCCACCCCGCGGAATGGCGAAATCACAATTGCCCTGAAAATCGCAAGAGGCAACGCGGTCCTGTTCATTCAGGATACGGGAACAGGCATGACCAAAGAATTTATCTCAAGTCAGTTATTCAAGCCATTCGAAAGCACCAAGGGGCTGACCGGCATGGGCATCGGCGCGTATCAGGCCCGCGAATACATCCGGAAAATCGGAGGCAACATTGATGTCACCAGTGAACCGGATATCGGCACTTGTTTTTCCATCCGGATCCCGCTCGCGAACGAAAAACCCACAACACAGGATGTCAAGGCATCGCAGCCAGTTTCCGTTTCCCAGGACCCCATGCAAAGCACCAATTAATTGTCGTCACTGAACAGGAACGGAAACCAGCATTGCAAAGTGCCAATATTCAGCCGAGAATCAGTAGTGAGGCAGTATCTTTAAAGGGACTTGTTGCCGTTGTGATCAAACGACTCTTGATTGTAGAAGATGACCCCGGTCTCCAGAGCCAGATGCGTTGGTGTTTCAGCGGAGACCTGGAAGTATCCCTGGCGTCGGACCGGGAGACGGCTCTGGCCTGCCTGCGGCGGGAGGAGCCGGAGGTGGTAACCCTTGATCTGGGGCTTCCACCGGACCCGGGTGGCGCCACAGAAGGCTTCAGACTGCTTGAGGACATTCTCCAGTTGGCGCCGATGACCAAGGTAATCGTCGTTACCGGTCGTGAAGACAAAGAAAACGCCGTGAAAGCCATTGGCATGGGCGCCAGCGACTTCTACCAGAAACCTCTGGATGCCGACATCCTTACCTTTGTAGTGAACCGTGCGTTCCGGCTGGCGGAGCTGGAAAGGGATAACCGGGAGCTCGCGCTCCAGCGTAATGGCACCAACATCAAGGGCATTGTTGCCGCCAGCCCCCAGATGCTCTCGATCTGCCGAACCCTCGAAAAAGTCGCTCCCACCGATGTCACCACGCTGATCACCGGAGAAACCGGCACCGGCAAAGAACTGCTGGCGCGCGCCCTTCACGATCTGAGCCATCGTGGGGAAAAACCTTTCGCCGCCATCAACTGTGCCGCCATCCCCGAAAACCTGCTCGAGAGCGAACTGTTCGGGTTCGAGAAAGGGTCGTTCACCGGTGCCACCCAAAGTAAGAAAGGTAAAATAGAAAGTGCAAACGGCGGCACCCTTTTCCTGGACGAGATTGGCGACATGCCTTTGGCCCTGCAGGCAAAGCTGCTGCGGTTCCTGCAGGAACGGGTGATCGACCGGGTTGGCTCGGTAAAACCGGTATCGGTGGACGTGCGTGTGGTGTGCGCCACCCACCAGGACGTTCAGGAGCTCATTAAGCAGGGCACTTTCCGCGAGGACCTATACTACCGCATCAGCGAAATCACCCTGGACGTACCTGCCCTGAGGGATCGGGAAGGAGATGCCCTTGTGGTCGCGCAGTCGTTGCTGCAATCCCTGGGCAAACAAATGGACCGCCCCAACCTCGCCTTTACTGAAGACGCCATCAAGGCCATCAAGGGCCACCCCTGGCCGGGCAATGTTCGGGAGATGATCAACAAGGTGAAACGGGCCATCATTATGGCGGATGGAAAACGGGTGACCGCTGCCGACTTGCAGCTCAGCTGCGACGAGGAAGGCCCGGAGAGCCAGCTCAACCTGCGACAAGTGCGTGAAAACGCCGAACGGGCGGCCATTTTACAGGCGCTTCAGTCCTGCGGCTTCAATATGGCACAGGCCTCGCGCCTGTTGGGCATCACCCGGCCAACGCTTTACAACCTGACCGACAAATACCGGATAAAAGCCTCACCGGAGTCGTCAAGCGCCTGATCAGAAAACAGGGAATCCAATACCAAACCCAACAGGGGAAAGGAACAGGGCCATGAAACCAGTGTCAGCAGTACGTGCCACCCTTCTTTCAGTTGCCATTTCGCTGGCCCTCACCGGTTGCGGCAATGACAACAACAATGAAATGAGCCAGGAAGAGATCCAGTATATCAGCCGCCTGGACCAGTCGCGTTTTTTCCAGCGCCAGGGTGAGCTCAAGGCCAGTACGCTGGAGGCGCGCAGTGCGATTGAATTGCAGCCAGATCGCATAGAGCCTTACCTTGTCATCATTAATAATCTGCTCACCGCCGGTGATGCCCGCAATGCCGAACGGCAACTGGATCAACTTCTCTCGAACGTTGGTGAACAGTCCATCAGCCAACAGAATCTCAACGAAGCAGCCCTGATCTGGGCCCAGGCCAGGCTGATGCAACAGAAACATGAAGAAGCACTGGTTGCCCTGGAGGACTTGCAGGACCCGGACAGGGCCCAGCAGCTGAAAGCCGCCCTTATCAAGGGGGACATCCACCTGGCGGCAGGTCGGTCGGACGCCGCCAGGGAAGCCTATTCCACCGCCCGGGACATCGATCCCAACGCAGCTGAGCCACTGATCGGGCTTTCGAAAGTGGCCTATACCCAGAATAAATCCGGGCAGGGTGACAAATACATTACCCAGGCTGAAGAGCGGAACCCGGACAACGTGGAACTCTGGCTCTGGAAAGCGAGGCTGGCCCACGCCGCCGGACAATGGGCTGACGCCGAGCAAGCTTACGCCAACGCACTGGAAACCATCGGCCAGTACGACATTATGACTTACCAAAAGTTCGAAACCATGACAGCGCTGATCGATGTCCTGCGGGAGCAGGGAAAATCCGCTGAAGCCTTTGTCTACGAGGAAATTCTCGCCAAATCAGCGCCTGGCACCATCAGGAGTAACCTGATAGCGGCACAGGAAGCGTTCAACAATGGCGAATTGAATAACGCCGCACGCTATCTTGAGGAAGTACTGGCCCAGGCACCGGGCCAGGAACAGGCCGCACTGATGCTGGGCCTTATTCGCTATCGCCAGGGGCGTCCGGAAGAAGCAGAAGCCCTGCTGGCGCCGGTTGCCACTATGGAAGACTCCGAACAGGCAAGGAAACTGCTTGCGGCCACCCGCCTCCAAATGCGCAACCCGGAAGGCGCCAGGGAAATTCTTGCCAATCTCAAAGACCAGGATTCAGACCCGGAAACCCTGGCGCTGGTGGGCATCGCCTCGCTGGTCAGCGGCGACAGCGAGAGCGGTGAACAGTTCATCGAAAAATCCCTGGATCTGGCCCCCGACAACAACAGCCTGCGGCTGCGATATGCAACCTATCTGGTGCGCACCGGCAAGACCGGCAGGGCCATTGAACAGGCCAACCGGGTACTGGAGAAGGATCCGGAATCGGAGCGGGCAAGGTTGCTGGTCGTCCAGGCCCATGTCTCCGCCAACGACAACGATGCAGCCATCGCCGCGGCTTCCGACTGGGTAAAGGAGCAACCCAAAAGTGTTGCCGCACTGGTTACTCGCGGCAATATCGCCGCCAACGCAGGGAATATCGAGGAAGCCAGGCGGTATTACCAGAGAGCGGTAGAGACGGATAGCGAGAACCCTGCCGGGCTTAACGCCCTTGGCAATCTCGCACGGTTGCGCGGTGAGACAGATCAGGCAAAAGACTACTACCGCCGTGCCATTGAACGGTTCCCGGACAATCGTCAGGCACTGCAGGGGATCTCCTCGGTTATGCCGCGTGAAGAACTGAAAGCGCTGATGGAGCGGGTCCGGGAGAAACAGCCGGGCGCGTATGGCCCCAGGCTGATATTGCTGGAATCGGCGCTGATTGACAACGACACCCAACGGGCCGATGAACTGACCGCGGGCCTGCTTGAACGGAAAGAAGAATCCAGCCCCGCCCCGGCAGAATCACTGGTTGCCTCCGTGTACCACGGTATTGCCACTCAGCTGGCCCAGCGGGACCGCCTGGAACAGGCCGCCGATGTGCTCCGCCGGGGCCGCATACTCTTCCCTGATAACGAAGAGATCGGTATCCAGGCGGCTGTTGTTGAGTTCACCCAGGGAAATGCCAAAGAAGCCCGGAACATCCTGAGAGACGTTAAACAACAACATCCCGAATCCGCGACTCCTTTCCGTATTGAAGCCCGCTATTTTGAAAGGCAGGAAAAGTACCAGGAAGCCGCCGAGCTCTATCAGCTTGCCCTTGAACGGGAACAAACCGCCGAGCTTGAATTAGCCTACGCCCGCTCTCTGGCCCGGTCGGGACAAAGCACTAAGGCGATCAAATCCCTCGAAAATGCGCGCCAGGCGTTTCCACGCAACCCTCAGGTGCTTATGAGCCTGGCCGTGCTGTATCAAGAAAACGAGGCACCGGACAAGGCGATACCCCCCTATGAAGAACTGCTTGAGGTAACCCCTCAAAACGTGGTGGCCCTCAACAACCTGGCGTGGATTTATCACCAGCAAGGCGACAACCGCGCCATGGAACTGGCCAGGAAAGCCTTCGAGCTGAACTCCGACAACGCCGCCATTGCCGACACCTACGGCTGGATCCTGTTCGAGGCGGGGCAAACAGAGGAAAGCCTGCCGGTGCTTGAAAAAGCCCACGAACTACAGCCTGATTCAGAGGAAATTGCGATGCACCTGGTTGAGGCCTATCGCGCCAATGGTCGCGATGCGGACGCAAAACGGGTGCTGGAGAAGTATGGTGACCGGGGGTAGCCTGGCTCACATGGCGGTTGCGCGATTGCGTATTGCCTGATCGCGCTACTCGTGGCTACTCGTAAAAGTGTCGTAAAAGTGCCGATCAATCTGGCTAACAATCACCGGCAGGGTATTTTTAACCAGGCCACCCACTGCGACTTCGCCATCACATTCCTCGCACGCCACACCGAAAATAACCAGGGACGCGTCCGTGCGCGCGCTGAACAGGCTCAAAACCTGGGCGAGCTTTGCGCGCAACTGGTCCGTCTCCCACAAACCGGAAACATAATATCCATAAGCCAGGTGGACTCGCTTGCCGGAAGAAAAGCTTCGCAGAGTCACACCCTGAAGAGGAATACCTGAAGGCGACGTTACTTTGAAGAACCGCTCTGGCATCCAGTCATCACGGTCGTAAATGCGGTTCCAGTACTGCACAAGCTCCGCCCTGTGGCGCTGATTCTCGTAACTGTACACACCCACAAACAACTGCTGCTCGGGTCCCGCCTCACCGGTAACGGTCTTGCGATCAAACAGGGTCTGGGCGAAGACCAGGTCCGGGTTCCGCATTTGCGGCCGCCAGCCGCTCAGCCGGTTTCCGAATAGCGGAGCGTAGCGTTCTTCGTTCAGGCTGAAGTCAAACGCATCCGGCGACGGCTTTATCTGCCCTGCCGACGATGGAAGCAGGACCCACATAATAACAGGCAGCACCGAAGCCACCAGAACGCCAGTCCAAAGCCGCCGGTGGCTTTTTTTACCGGTGGCATCCGGTGCGGGTTCGCCCGGCAACCTCTGCTCTGCTTGGCTCAGCTCCAGCTTGCGCCCAATGAAAAATAAAGGCACCAGAGCAGCCGCAAACACCCACCAACCGAAGTTATCGTGATTCCGAATCAGGCTGGTTTGCATGTTCGTCTCATAACCCATGTAGATAATCACGAACACACGAATCCAGTTGGCCAACAGCGAAAACAGGACAGCTATCAGGAAAAACAGGACACGGGAACGCAGGCGCCGGAAGTTCAGCTCACCGTAAAGTGCCGCCAGTGACTGCCCTACCAGCAGGTAGCGCAAACCAGAACACCCATGGGCCACTTCAAAGGCACCCACACCGATGAGATAAACAAATACTCCCTCAACCTCAAACTCAATGTCGAACAGGCCCAATAACAACTGATTGATCTCGACCGTAATCAGTTGAAGCGTCCAGGACAGGTAATCCCAGACCGGTACCGCGAAGATAAGCACGCCGACAGGAATAATGAACGCCTTCACCTGCCGCCAACCCAGCAGGATGGCAAGCGCACCCAGTAACAGGGGAACAACCGTTATCTCCTGCAGTGCCTGCAGGCGCAGTATATCGCCCAGGCCATACGCCATTAACGCCAGAGCAAACGGCACCAGCCATAACGGGTAAAAACCGGAAACAGGTGATTCCCGTTTTATCGTCCTTACTACCAGTACAACGGAAACCAGCAGAAGCAACCAACCATGGGAATAGGATTCGTCAAACTTGAACCAGCGGCTGACAATACCCTCAACGGTGGGCCAGATAAGCAGGAAAAGGGCGCCGAACAGTACAAGGAACGGAGATACCGCCCGGATCAAACCGCGAAAACGAATCCTTTCAATCGTCATACGCCTACATCCATTACCTGCCGGCTGTTCGCCGGTTCATTGTGCCCGCACCTAGTGGCTTTCACCACGACAGTCACAATCCTACCCTACGAATGAAGGCTCTCGCCACAAACGGTGGACTGGCCGCCTGGATGCCGTACAAAGCCTTGAGCAGTGGGCTGCGAACCACCTGAAAGGTGGAGAAGTGCACGGCTTCCCCATGAAAATGGGACTTATAGAACTGCTTTTTCCCGGTTCCGGCCAGCAGGTCATAAGCATTCGTAGCCCGGTGGCTGAACGCAGCTTCAATGGCGAATCCCAGGTGAAGATAACCCAGGGACACCTTTGTGCTGAACTCTTCGTCATACCCAGCCTGCAGATTATACCGGCAGCCGCGAACCAGTAGATCGTACAGCACAGAAACACAACGTCCGTTGAAAAGGACCAGGCTCATAGCCGGCTCACCATCACACAGGTGCAGCCTCTGCAGGAGCAGGCGATGAAATCTCAGCGCCTCTCTGTCGAACGCCGGTTTCCCCCAGCGATTCCGGTGAAACCCATTCAGGCGCTCAAAAAAGTCCTCGTCACGACCCTCATCGTAACCAAGAAAAGCCAGCTCCCCCCGCTTTTTCAGATATGCCCTGCGGTTAAAGGCTTTAAGCCGGGTATGCTTTCCAAGCCCGTCCAACCAGTCACCAAAGCGGCCAACAGTATTGATTCGGATGCCTGTATCATCGGTGCGGTGAATGGTCCGGTAACCTCTTCGCTCATCAAAGCCCCCGGCTCTGAGGTTTTCCAACCGATCATCGGGCACATCAGAACAAACCAGCTCATCCCAGCCCAGTTCCTCCAGCGCCGGAACAATCGCCGCTGTGACATCACTCTCATAACCCCGGCGGGCAATGATTCCGCAATACTCCGTACGCACCGTTGGTGCAAGCCGCCAGGCGTTCCCAAGCATATAAAGGCGGGCCACACGAATCCCCGCTGGCGTCACCAGAACCCGGCGGCAGAAAGGCCCAATGCCAACCAGTTTGCCCTGCTGATCAACCACACCCAGCAGCACCAGTTCCATACCCAGAACCTGGGACCAGGTTTCCCACCAGCTATACAGCCAGGGCCAGCTCATAAACAGAGGGTTGGCATCAGATGCTTCAAGGCACATCCGCCATTCCTCCGCCATGGCGGCAAAGCCTGCTTCGGAAACCGGTTGGACACTCAGCATGGTGCACGCTCCACGGACGACATACCTTGCACGGTTTCCGTGGTATAAAAATCACTGGCGGCCTGGAGGAACTCGCCATCGGAGTCACCGGCCATAATAAACCAGGCAGACGATCCAGCAGAGTGCTCCGCTCCCGGTTCATAGATATAGAAACGTGGCCGGCCCCGGAGCTGAACGAACCCTTCAGCCAGAAACGATTCCGCCAGTTCCGGATCCGAGGTAACCGAAAACACCTGATTTGCATGGGGCCAGTGCCGGACCGCTGCCCCCACAAGGGCACGCTTCAGTGGCTGGTTCCGGGCCGGACCGCAATAATCGACAATACGCAAAGTGCCCCGGCTGAAGCGGGTAACCAGTGTTGCCACCAGCTCATCATCCTGCCAGGCACAAACGAACCCGTACCGGCCCAACGGATGCCTCTGATAACGCCAGTCAAGGTAGGCAAAGTCTCTTTGCACAACCCTTCCATAGCCCGGTGCACAACGCTCCCAGAGCGCATCAACCCGTGCGCTTTCAGGAAGCCTTGAGCGCACATGAATGCGCAGCCCGGCGGCACCGGATACAGGGGAAAAGGCCATCCGCAATCTGTTCAGCCACTGGAGACCGCTCAACAACCAGCTACGAAGCCCGTTGCGCTGGCGGAGCATCCTGTAGCTTCTAACCGAGTCGTCAGGCACCCAGCCAAGGTGACGGAGCACTTTACTGGCCTGATTACTGATTCCAAAAGCCATAATCACAGGCGCCTTGCCATGCAGCTCGTGCTTGATGACACTGCCCAACCCCTGCCCACGCCACTGCTCAGCGAGGTAAAAATCACAGCTCCATAAAACCCTTATCGCTTCTCCCCGGTCGGTTACGCGCGCGGCCATCACGCCGTTGAATCCGACTACTGCGTCCTTGTCGTCAACCAGCACAACCGGCGTGAAGGGCAAACCAAAAGGATTGGACTCAAACTGCCACTGCCACAGTTCCGCCTTGTAGGGCACGTCCCCGAACAGCCTCAGCACACCTTCCCGGTATTTCGTCTGCCAGGGCACACATCGGGGCATCCTGCTACCCGCAGGCACCGCACTTAGCTTCGTACCCCGTGTCATCTTCGGGGCACCGCAACGCGATACAACGCTCGCCAGACAACCGGATCCAGCGGCGCATTGCGCAGTGCCCCGGCAATGGCGCCGACGGCCTTGCCACGCTCACCGGCACTGGCAAAGTACCTTGCCTTGCGACAATAGAAACGGGCCAGCCCCCAGCGACGTTCACCGGGAGACAAAACCTCACCATACCGCGCCAGAAATTCCTGGATAATCCGCTCGTTCGCGGCAAACCGCCTGCGCTTATCCGATGAAATCTGATCCGCCATCACCCGGTACGAGGCAACAATGCCGGGCTCATACTGGTAACAGTACCGGGCGGAAAACCTCAGCCACAGCTCATAGTCATCAGCAACACCCACCGAGGTGTCGAAACCGCCCATCTCATCAAAGCACCGCCGCCTCACCAGCGCCGTGGTAATACTCACGCTGTTGTCAGCCAACAGATACCGCGTGATCCGGCCGGAACAACGCTTCATGTTCTCAAAGCTGATAACCTTCCCCTGCTCATCAATCGTGGCCTCATCACCATGGACGATATCAACGCCAGGATTTGCCTGGAGAACAGCCAGCTGCTTCTCCAGTTTGTCTGGCGCCCAGACATCGTCAGAATCAAGAAACGCGATACAATCCCCCGTCGCCTGCTTAAGGGCGAGATTACGGGCATGGCTCTGGCCCTGGTTTTCCTGGTGGAAATAACGAACTCGCCGGTCAGCCAGAAAGGGCGCCAGGACATCACGGGTATTGTCGTCGGAGCCATCATCCACAATGATCAGCTCAAAGTCCCCGAAGGTCTGAGACAGAACACTTGTCACTGCGTCCGGCAGGAACCGGGCCCTGTTGTAGGTGGGCGTCACCACGCTAACGGTCGCCATTGCAACCCCCCGATGCCATTCCCGACACCGTCTACTTCAGCAGAACAGCGGCAAGGCTGCGCCAGGAAGCACGACGCAGTGGGCGCAGCCGAAGTGCCTTCACCATCTCTGCCAGTGCCTGGCTCCTGGAGCCATGACTTGCCAGGTAGCGAGCCTTCCTGCTGTGAAAAGCAGCAAACCCCGAATCGAACTCCTGCTTCGACATGGCATCCGGAAATTCCTGCCTGAAATCGGTAATGATCTGCCAGTTGGAATCAAAACGCCGGGTCTTGTCCGAAGAAATCTGATCGTCCATTACCCGATAGTAGGCAAGGAACTCGGGAACATAAAGAAACCGGAACCTGGCTGAAAACCGAAGCCACAAATCATAATCATCGGCAACCCGACGTTTACCGCTCATTGCACCGAGTTCGTCAAAACACCGGCGCCGGGCCATTGCCGTATTCATGCTCACGCAGTTATCACAAATCATATACCTGGCTATATGGCCCGAATATCGCCTCATATTCTTTCGGGAAACTTCCTGACCCTTCTCATCAATAACGATGATATCCCCATAGATCACATCGTAATCCGGATGCTGCCTGAAAAGGCTAACCTGATGCTCCAGCTTCTCAGCGGGCCAGTAATTATCAGAATCCAGGAAGCACACCAAGTCGCCCTTTGCCTCGGAGAGGGCAAGATTACGGGCAACGCTCTGCCCCTGATTCTGCTGGCGGAAATAGCGGACCCGGGAATCCGCCAGCGCGGGCTTCAGCAGATCCCGGGTGTTGTCTGTTGAACCGTCGTCCACGATCAGCAACTCGAAACTCGCGTAGGTCTGGGCCAGAACACTATTAACGGCCTGCTCTATAAAATCAGCCCGGTTATAGGTTGGGGTGATAATGCTCACGAGAGGATTGGTAAGCGTGCTCATTTTTTCACTCCGGAACCAATTTGGAGTCCCTGTTCTTTCAGCCAGGCCTGAAACATCAAAATGCCCCACAACTCAGAACTATAGTCTTCCCTGCCGGAAAGGTGTTCATTCCAAACCTGCCGGACCATGTCAGGCTTGAAGTAACCCTGCTCACGCAGTCGGTTCGGTTCCAGTATCTCTTCCGCCCATTCCCGCAAAGACCCTCTCAGCCAGGCCGAGACAGGAACCGCAAAGCCCTGTTTCGGCCGGTCAATCAATTCCCTCGGCACATGGCGGTAAAGGACCGACCGAAGTACCTGCTTGCCGACATTGCCCTGCATGTTAAGAGACGCGGGCAACCCCATGGCAAACGACACTACCCGGTGATCCAGCATGGGAATGCGGGTTTCCAGGCTGCAGGCCATGGCGGCACGGTCCACCTTGGTCAGGATATCGTCTGGCAGATACCAGTTCAGGTCCCGCCACATCAGCGTTTTTAGGTCATTGTCCGGCACCCGGTCCGGAAGCGGGCCGGTTAACCCATAACTGCCCTCGCCCGGTTCCACCAACGCTATGGCCGGGTCTGGCCAGATAGAAACAGACTGGCGATAGAAATCTGACAGGCTTTGTGAAGAGGCAACAGCCTTGGCTCGCGCCAGGCGTAACCGGATTGCTTCCACACTGCGCCCCCTCTGGGAAGGCACCAGGTTACGAATGGCCCGGGCAGTCAATTCAGGCGGCAGCCGGCCGGAGAGTGCTTTCAGGCGGGAGCCAAACGAGCGGCGACGCTGCCACCCACGCAATATGCCCGGATAGCGGGTGTACCCGCAGAACAGCTCGTCACCACCATCTCCGGAAAGTGCCACGGTAACATGCCTGCGAGTCATCTCGCTGACCAGATACGTGGGCAACTGGGACGAATCCGCAAACGGCTCATCGTAAACCTGCGGCAAACGCGGCACCAGTTCTCTTGCGTCCTGCTCTGTCACATACAGCTCAGTATGGTCCGTACCCAGGTGCCCTGCCACTGCAGCCGCATGCACGGCCTCGTTAAACCCGTCCTCGCGGAAACCGATACTGAACGTCTTGACCGGGGTCGAGGCCTGCTTCTGCATCAGGGCCACGACTGTTGAGGAATCCACCCCGCCCGAAAGAAAAGCCCCTAGCGGCACATCAGACACCATCTGCTCACCGATCACTTTGGCGAGCAGTGCTTCCAGATGATCTGAAGCCGTCTCTCCTGTCCAATCGTGAGACTCAACAAACTGATCCTCAAGACGCCAATAACGAGAGGGTTCCGGCAGCTGCCCCGGCTCAAGGCGCGCAAGGTCAATGGCAACAAACGAAGCAGGCAGAAGCTTGAAAATACCGGAGTAAATGGTGTGGGGCGCAGGAATCAGGTTATGACGGACCAGCAAAGGCAAGGCGCCCCGATTAATTTCGCCCTGCCATTGAGGGTGTTGTTGCAGCGCCTTGAGCTCCGAGCCAAAGACCAGGCTACTGCCCTGCCACCCGTAGTACAGGGGTTTTTCCCCCATACGATCCCGGGCCAGGTACAGCCGCTGTTCCTGCCGGTCAAACAATGCAAAGGCGAACATGCCGGCGAATCGCCCGAGCGCAGCCTCCACGGCCCAGGCCTCGAAGGCCGCAAGCATTACCTCAGTATCCGAATGGCCACGGAAATGTGCCCCATCAGCCAGCAGCTCCTCGCTCAACGCCTGAAAATTATAGATTTCACCATTGAAAGCGATCACAAACCGGCCCGAAGCCGATACCATGGGTTGAGCACCAAGGGGTGACAAATCCAGAATGGATAAACGACGGTGGGACAGGCCAACGGACAAGGCATCGTTCAGCCAGACTCCACCGGCATCAGGGCCACGATGGACAATAGCGTCGCCCATTTTCCTGAGCGTTGTCTCGCAGGTATCCCTGTTGATGTTACGGCCAGTCCCAGCAAAACCTGCAAAACCGCACATTCTTTAATTCCTTCCCAGCCTGCGAGACAGATACTCACCAATGTAATCCCGTTCTTCCCTGTTCAACACCAGAAACCAGAACCCGGCAAGCCAGCCAAAACTGCTAAAAACCACACCATTCAAAATCTCAAAGTAAGAATCGTATACCCACACATGACCAATGCTGAGCAGGATCACCGCCATGATTGCGGCAGGAGCCACCCCAGGCAGAACGGCCGATAACAAATACTGGCGTACTGGCAGATCGAGATGCTTACAGGTGTACCGCAGATACATCGGCACAAAAATAAGCCCTGGCACCACCGACGCAAAGGCGACCCCCTCAAGGCCAAAAGGATGCACCAAAATCAGGCTAAGGGTGATATTCAACAGCGCAGCCAAGGGCGTAAGCTTCGCGAATATACCGTGCCTGTCAATTGCGGTGAGATAACGGCTGGCAAACGGATTGATGAACGGGAAAACGGTGAAGAACACCAGAAAGACAATAATCAGTTCCGCTTTTTCACCAAACTCCGGATCGAGCCAGATGGAAATGAATGGCACCCCCAGAATAAGCACACCAGTGCTCATGGCCAAAAGGATGCTCACCACGTAGCGTGACGACATGAGAAACACCCGGCGGATGGTTTCGTTCTCCTCTGTGACACTCAATCCACTGAACAGGGGCATGAAGGCATGGGTGAGTGTCCACCCGAGACCCCGTATGTGCTGGGTCAGGTTGGCGGGAATACTGTAAAAAGGCACCACCGCCGGACCCATAATCAGCCCAATCACGAGTACATCCGTGGCGTTCTCCACACGTGTCGCAATACCCTGGATGAACGACTTGAAGCCAAAAACAATCAACTCCCGAAGCCTGGCCCCTGAAAAATTGGCGGGCCGGGCACGAATGGCGCCATAAGCCGGCCTGGAAAGAATCCACATGAATAACAGGTATTTGACAGACAGACCAAGGGCGTTAATGCCGGCCAGTAACACAAGCCCGTTTTCCGGCGATATATAGAGGTATAAAAGTGTTGAACCGACAATTGAATTGAAAATAGTAATGTTGTTTTTAAGATAATACTTCTGAAACCCTTCAAGATAGCTCTCCGCCACATACCCCGGAAATGAAATAAGCAAGTATGCACCAATCAGAATAAGAAACAGGGTGTACTTCTGATGAGGTTCACCCTGTGGCGCCAAAGACCCCGAAAACCAGATCCCCCAGAAGAAGAAAAAGAGAAATAGCAGCACCCCGACCACCGCCATGAACGCAATGGCGGACATGTAAACCGACTGCAAAGCGATCTCATCCTTCTCCGCCAGGTGGCGGGAAGCGAAGCGACTTATCGCAGGACGCAGCCCCAGATCGAGAATCCCCATATACCCGATAACGGCACCTACCATTTCCCAAAGCCCGTAATCATACTTGCCCAGGTTATATACAAAGATGGGGGTCATCACGAATGTGATCGCCAGTTTGACGAACATGACAAGAACGTTAGAGCCTGTATTAACGAGGAGGGTACGGATCACCGTATATCTCCCTGATTGGCAAGCACACGCTCGAATACCTGCCCCAGTTTGGAAGATGTAATACTGACATCAAACCGCTCGGCCGCCCGGTTCCGATATTCATCGGATGCCGCCTGGATCTCCAATTGCCCGGATTCAAATTTCGCCAGCTGCTCCAGCAAACCCTGTACAGAGCCAACATCGAAAACCAGCGCTGGAGAATCCGCCACAACCTCATTCATGCCAATGCAGTTCGAGGCAATCAGCGGACGCCCGGACACCATCACCTCCATGGGCAAAAGCGGGCACGCCTCCCACTTTGAGGGCATAACCACGGCATCCACACCCCGAATCGCCGCTGCCATGGAATCGGTTGCCGGGAAGAAATGGAAAAAGCCGCCCAGGCCCCGGCGTTCAATATCGGCCTGCTCTTCCCGGATGAATCCGCCCCAACCAAAACAACAAACGTGTAAAGGCCGGTCGGGACGAGACTCATTCCAGCGCTCAAGCGCACTGACCAAAAGGCCAAACCCTTTCTGGGCCATGAAACGGCCAAAGAATCCCACAACCAGGGCATTTTCGGGAATCGAAGCCTCGGCTCGCAGATCCCTTGAGTCATCCCCTAGGAATGCAAATGTTCTTATACCATTCATAACCGCGACAACCTTTCCCTTTGCGGAAAGAGCAGGGAAAGTCGCACGGAAATTCTCCGCCGCGTCCTCACCAACCGGGTTTACCAGATTTGCCATGGCGAACAACCGGCCCATGACAAATTTCTTTAGCTTGCCAAGCCGGCCCCTGAACTGAGCGGGCATGAAGACATCGTGGGTGGTAATCACGTGAGGAATGCGTAAAAGCCACAAGGGCAATGCTGCTATCAGCCCCGCGGTAAATCCATGGGAGTGAACCAGATCCGGCCGTTTCGTGACAACCTCCCGGATAAGAGCCACCAGCAAGGCGATCAGGCGCTCGGAAGTCTGGGAACTGACACTGACATTTTCCAGGGGCGCTACCAGAGATTGCAGCGCGTCAGACCCGGGCGACACCAGCCTGAAAGAATGGTTCTTTAACGCCTCATCACCATAGACATAATAGAAGTAGGTTCTGATTCCCCCACCAGGATGCCGGGCAAATACAACGACTTGCATCAAAATTCCTTTTCTGGAGGCACCATCAGCGCCTTCCAGGCAGATCGACCAGATTACTGAAACGGTTTTTGGTGGACCCTGGCATTGCCGGGGCTTCGGCACCGCCCGGAACAACTAGGCTCAGTTGGGTTAACCGATGAAAAACAACCACCGCGCCGGCAAACAGGTACCAATAATACTGAGACAGGCCCCAATAATTTGAACTGTATACCACGTACATCCAGAACACCGCGGTCATCGCTTTGTTCAGATTCACATAAAAAGGATCAAATTCATGCTCAATGGTAAGTTTATTATTCTCTGACAACCCTTTGTATACCTTGAACAGAAACCGAAGAAAGAGGAATGCGCCAATAAGCCCGAGCTCGATCAGCAGCTCGGCATACAGATTGTGGGAAGCCTGGCGCTTGCCCAATATATGTGTTTTTGCCTCCGGTGTAGTGCCCAGCCCATGCCCCACAAGCGGCCGCTGGAATCCCAGCTTGAACTCCGTCAACATCCCCTGGATGCGTCCATCCGCTGATACCGCGTTGGATGTCTCCGACTCCCCCACTAATGACAGATAGCGATCCTTTTGCTGATCTGTCATTACCTGCCACCCCGCCATGGCCACCAGAATTGCAACAACAATCAGGCTGAACTTGTGGCTCGACTCCTTGAACACAAAAAAAGCGACCACCAACAGGGCAAGGAAGGCGCCCCGCGATTGGGTGAGAATCAGCGCATAAAGCAGTGGCGGCATCAACAGCAAATAAAGAAGCCTGGCCTTAAATCCGGATGTCCAGAGAAGATAATGAAGAAAGGGTATTGCGGTAACAATCACAAAGCCCAACTCATTCGGATTAATCACATCCGATGGCGCACCTGCCAGCCTTTGGGAGAACTCCCCACTGCCAAGGTAGGTCCCGCTGCCCCAGTATCCTTCGGTTAGATTCAAAAATAAGGGTTCAAACACCCGGATTAACTGGCAACCGATAAAAACCAGCAGAAAGATCTTCAGGCGATGGTTTGAATCCACTAACAGGACGGTAAAGAAAAAGAACGTGATCGCTTTTATAAAGTCACTGAGATTATTCTTAACCACACTCCCCGGCCACTCTACCAGCGGCAATGAAACGGCAAGGTAGATCAACAACGCCAGCAACGAAGAAACAATCGGATCTTTTGACCAGCCTTTGAATTTTTCCCGCTGCATAAAGAGGCTGACAGCAATTATCAGCGCCAATAACAGGGTTGGCCTCAGTAACCCGTAACCAGGAATACGCTGCGAGAGATGCAGAAAAAAATCGATGAGATAATAAATAAACAGGCCAAAGGTAAACGAACTGGCCTGAACCCGTGCCGACACTCCGTGCCCGTTATGCTGATTCGCCGACCCCAGTCTTAATGCCCCGCTACTCATAACGCGTTTCTCTCTGGGCCTTGCGCAATTTCATCCCTAACAATTCAACACCTGACACTGCCTTCAGGAACTGAAATTGATCGGATGAGCTGGCGTGACGTCGCATAGCGTATCTCTGCTGGTGCTCCTTGCTATCAGCAAAGGCCACCGCGGCACATGAAAAGCCAGCTTCACGAATCAATTCAACCTGCTCCGCAACAAAGTCATCCGGAGTGCCATTCGGGTAGCAAAATGAACGAACTGACTTACCCAGGTGCTGCTCCAGCGCCTGGCTGCACCCCAAAATTTCGTGACGGGCCTGCGCCATGGTTACCCTTGCCAGTGATGGATGAGTGACCGTATGCCCTCCGATTTCAAGCCCTTCGGCCTGCATTTCTTTTAGCTGCTCCCAGGTCACCGCCCGGTATCCCTCCGGAGCGGACACTGGCAAATCGACGTTCCAGGCCCTGGCCATCGCGGCAAGGCATTCTGATTTTTCCGCATTATCAACCTCGAGCAAAACCTGGTTAATGTGCCAGAAAGACTGCTCAAACGCGATTGCCTTTAACGGGGTCTTAACACTAACCAAACCGAAATCGAAACAGTTTTCGGATTCGGGAGACCGTTCCAGCAGGTATCGCAGTTGATCCGGCCACAGCCACAGGTCGCCATTCACAAAATCGGTGGTTACGTAAAAGGTCGCCGGGGCTTTGTACTTTTTCAGTATTGGCCAGGCCACTGAATAGAAATCTTCGTAGCCGTCATCAACGGTTATCGCAATGCTGTTTTGGGGCAGCGTCTTACCCTCGTGCAGCGCCAACGCAATGCGTGACACGGTTACCGGATTAAAGTGTTTGGAGATGTAACGCACCTGCTGTTCAAACTCATCGGCACCAACATGTCCGGGATGCGGTACCTGAGAGAAGCGATGATACATCAGAATACGGGGGCGACTCGCAGTGATAGTGCGTGCCACGGCATAGCCACCAAATTCACCGGCCAGTTTAATCAATCCCGAAATATTCACCGAACCTCCACATCAGGCGCGCCCAACCGGCTCGACAAGACTCTGGAATACAGGGCTGCATGGGAGTCAATCATCGTTTGCAGGCCATGCCTGCGGTGGGCTTTCCGGTGGCCGCACTCGCCCATTTGTTGTGCGGAACCATCTTCATTGCGCAGTATACATACCAGGTAAGCAGCAAGTTGCTTGATGTCCCCCCGGGGGAACAAGTATCCGGAAACGCCGTGCTCTACCGCTTCACTATTGCCCCCGACATTCGAAGCGACCACGGGCAACCGGGCCTGCATGTATTCAACGATTGCATTGGAGTAACCCTCCGATTCGGAGCAAAGCAAACCGGCGTCCATTGCGCGGAGGATATTCCTGACGTCAGAACGCTCTCCCAGAAAGTGCACATAGTCCGCGACGCCAAGAGAAACAGCTAACTCGCGGTATGGTTCCTGGTTTCCCCCACCAATCAGGACCAAATGGCTATCCGGCACTGAATTGCGAACCGTGCCGATAGCGTTGATGGCATCGCCAATGCGCTTTATCTCCCGCAGATTGGCCACCAGCACGACAAATCGACCATCCACAGGCAACCCAAGACCGCTGAGGATCGAGGATCGTTCTTCAGGCGTCAGGGGCGATAACTCGTCAGTTGACGCAGAATAGCCGTTATAGATGACCGAAATTCTGGCAGCCGGAACCCCCTCCTTTTCCGCTGTAACCTGTTTAACTGCCGCACTGTTGGCAACAACGCCACTGACAAAACGGGCAGTCCGCCTTAACACCCAGAGGTACTTTGGCGTGTACCAATACCCCATATCCCTGCGGGAGATTAACGTAGGTATGCCCACAAGTGAAAACACCGGCGGGCAGATAATCGACGAATCGTTGAAAAACACGTGACACAGGGCGATGCCCTCTTGCTTTTTTCTCTGCGCAAATTTAAACATGGCCAGCCACGTCTTTAGACTGAATAACCTGGAGGTCCCCAACACCTCTGTCTTGCAGGGCATCTTCCCTGCCTCAACATAACTGGAGGGCCGAAGCACCAGAAGCTCAGGCTGGAACTGACCGGCAGGCAGGTTTGAGAGCAGTTGCAATAGCTGCCCCTCTGTCCCGGCATGGGAGCTGGTAAACTGGTCAATCACAAACAGAATACGAACTGGACCTTCCTTTTCCATAGTACCCGCCTTTTCCATAGCACCTGCCTTTTCCATAGTACATGACCCAACCGCTCAATGTGCTTTTTCTGCACCAAATACAACGCTCATGGAGCGCACGGGGTCACCAAGGCCGGCTTTGAGCAAATGGACAATCGCGGTCGAATAACGCTTTTGTTGCCAATAGACCTGCCCAATCCTGAAATGCAACAGCGCACGCCGTTTCCGGATGGTAGACCGCCGATAAGGGTATCGGGCGGCCGCACGACGGAGAATTTCAAACCCGGTTTGCCAGCGCCTTTCCAGGCCCAGGTTACTGATAGATGCGCCATGTTTTCTATAATAGAAAACCGTCCCTTTCATAAAGGCAAACGGCGCAGCTTCTGCAATTCGAACCACCATGTCATGATCCTGGCTGGCACGGAAACCTTCTTCAAAAAATCCAACCTGATCGTAAACCGATTTACGCACCATAGCGCCGCCCGGCAAGGCCATGTAGCAATCCAGAAGCAAGCGGTTCGGATCTCCGGGCTCCAAATGCTCGTCGCCTGGGATGGGGAATAACTCCCGACCATCTTCTGAAATTGCCATGGCTTGCCCGTAAACCATGCCGACTTCAGTGTTATTTTCCAAAAACTCAACCTGCCTGCTCACTTTTTCCGGATGGAGCAGGTCGTCGCTATCAAGTATCGCAATATAGCTACCGTTAGCCGCCCGCAAACCAACATTCAGTGCCGCGGACTGCCCACGGTTACTGTGATTTTCATGGGTTAACAACGTCAGTTTACCGGCAGCCTCATATTCCTGCAGGATCTCGAAAGTGCCATCGGAGGAGCCATCATCCACAACGATGTACTCAATATTCCCATAGGACTGGTTGAGCACTGATTCAACGGCTTCGCCAATAAACCCGGCCCGGTTATAGGCGGGCGTGATAACTGTCACCAAGGGTTGCATACCACCACCTGTTTGATTCGGAAAAGCATAAACTGGGTAAGCCGATTCAACTGGCTGACAGCCCAAGCCCGAAACTCCTCCCAGGAAACACGCCAGAGACCAGCACTCCAGGCCCACAGATACGCACCCGCCAACCATTATCCGGCCAAAGCTTGGACACAAGGTAAACAATTCTCGCCATGATCGCCATCACAGCCTATATTGGCGCCCGGAATGATCCGTAACTTAACGAATGCCACTCTTATGAGTCTGGATATCTGAGACGGCCAAAATCAAACCAAAACAATCAGTGCCCCGTCTGGGCAATCCGCTAATCTTCTGAGCCCCTGCAAGCAGTGTTCGGGTCAGGGGTCGACCACCGGGTAGCCTATAGCGTCAGCGGTTTCGAGAATCACGCGTTTCAGGGCCGGGTCAGACAGCAGACGATGGACCAGTGGATGGCGGGGCATGAAGGCCGTGCTACGCTCCCACAAGGTAATTGCAGGCTCATTGGCATGCATGGACGAGGGATAGATGATCCCATGCGCCCGGGGGTACGCCTCATATAGCCGCTGAGCCCAACGCTGGGCCCGGGGTCGTGGCCCGGTGTTGATCGCCATGCTGGCGCCGATCTGGGTTGCGAAGGAACCGCGTAAATCCAGCAAGGTCAGTGGCGCGGTGAGAGCAAAAGCACTCAGAACAGGTACCCCGTCCTTTCGATTGATCTTCCGGGTTCCCTGGAAGAACTCAGCCAGGCAAGTAGGGATGGCCCGGGGGCCGATGGCGCCGTAGAGGACTCCTCGCTCACCATTACCCGGCTGGCCAACTTTGTTTCGCAAATGGTGGTCGAAACGGGACGACGTGGGACCGAAATACCGGAAGGTATTCCATGACACCGGATACGGCCCTTCGGTGCGAAATACCCGAAAGATCCTCTCCCCGGCCTCCAGATTGACGGTTTGAGGCGGGATGCTTTTCAGTGCGTCGACATCTGGCGGCTCTGGAAACTTTGCCATCAGATATCCCTGATCAGGCTCAGGACAGGCTCAGCCGGGTACCCGGCGATCAGCCAGTCACGGGGAGACAGGTTTTCTTCCAGTTCGGAGCTCCATAGGTCGTTGTTCACCTGCGTCATGAACTGCTGAACTGTGACCGGGTGTGCCTGGGGGCTGAGGGTCTGGAGTACCAGCCGCAGATGGGGGATTACGGAGCTCTCGACAAACTGCCAGCGCGGAAACCACGCTTTGCTCCGGGCCCCTTTGAAACTGTACAGCCCCGGGTTGCCCGGGTTGGTGAGTTGCCGCACCCTGGCAGCTGAGATACCTAGCAGCTCGGCCACAGCTGAGGCGTACAGCGAGTCACGCTGCAACTGCTTGAATTCCAGTTGGAGCCGCATGACCGCGAGGCGCCGGGACCTCGCCAAGGCGCCGGGGAATGTGTCATCAAGGCCGTAGGCGCCGCCCTCCCGGAGAATCTCAATCTCAGCGGCCGTGAGGCCATTGGCCTGATCGTGAACCGCTGCTTCGTTCCCGGACCGGAGATCGGTCGCCAGCGCATGGAGCATCTTCTCAATGTCCGCCTTATTGATGCCCGCATTCCCCAGAGCCTGCAGGTCCTGCGAGTTGACGTTGATAGTGGTATCTGGCTCGGCGGTCATGGTATTAACCTCATACACTGTATGCATGTGTTAATTATAGGCCGCACCCCACAAATAAAAAAGGTCCTCTTCATCATGAAATGCAGTGCCAAGTGCCAAGCAGGGATATACCACACGTACCTACACCGAGAGGCGCAAATCGTGGAACGAGCAAGCATCTTTAAAAGCAACAAGAGTCAGGCATTGCGGCTCCCAAACCCCGTAGCCTACCCGGACACCGTGAAACAAGTGGGTATTGTTATCCAGGGGTTGGCGGTTGTTACGAACAACACGAAACAGTTTAAAAACGTGCCGGCGATACGCCTGGCAAACTGGGTAAATCATTCAATTCAATTATTCCGGTGGACAAGGAGGTCACGCTCACCGGGCTGACGGTTAATCTGAAACGGGTGTTATTTAAAGGTGTCAGGGGGGCAAGTTTTTTCCAGCGGTTTGACGTGTCTGAATACTCCCCGTTTACCGCCCCCCGCAAACCCATATTTTCCAGGGAAACATCGATGTCGGCCTCGAAATCTCCATTATTGATGATGACAAGAACCAGCTCGTTGTTCCTGTTGCTGCGAAATGCGACCACTTTGACAAGCTTATTGTCTGATACGGCATCAATACGCAATGAACCCGGGGTAATCCAGCGGGCAAAGTGGCCAATGGCAAACCCGATTCCACTTATATGGATTTCAGATGTTTTCTGGTCGATGAGTACGATATGACTGGATTCACTGAAAAAATCGATGCCTCTGTCTTTGAAATGCGCATCGTGGCTTTGCCTGTCCCACATGTCATACATCGCAAAATAAGCAGATGCATTGGCATAAACCAGTTCATCATGAATATGGTTGGCGCGTGCCCGCAGGTTTTCCGCTGATCCAAAAAGATAATCGGCCCGGCCCGGCCCCTCGGAGGTCTCTGTCATCCACACCGGGATGTCATAACCGGCGGCAAGTTCATAAAGCCGCTGGCGAATCCGTATCTCATCGTGATCCGGCAGTCCCCTCCCTGATGTCTGCAAAATACGCCGGACACTGGAGTAAGCAGAATCATAGGGATAAGCGTGATAGGCCAACGCACCGATATAGGAGCGCGCGTCCTCATCGGCAAGGATGGACTCGATTGTATCGATGGATTTGGCAACGGTCTCTTCAGCGGGAACAATGAATCTCGTGCGCGCAAACCCCTCTGCGCGCAACCGCTCACCAGCGGACTTGATAATATCGACTACTTCCTGCTTAGAGCCACCACGCAGTTCCCGGTTACCGCTCAGAGGTTCATTAAACAGGGTAATCAGCCGGGGGGCGGCCCCGGTTATTTCCTGCCAGTGCGAAACACCGGCCGCCACATATTCCGCGACTTCCTGAAGATAGCGGCTGTAATCCCTTTCGCGCAGTTCCTCCATCCAGCGCAATTCCCTCCGCATGTCTATCTTGAGGCCAAGCGAATAATTACTGAAGCCATAGGCTCTTGCAGGACGTACAAGCAGATCGTGCATCGCGTTCGATGTTCCCCACTGAAAGCCATCCTTGTTGATCAGCATGGGGTCGTTGTTGTCGTTGGCCGGCTCCAGCCACAACTCCAGGCTGCCAAGCGTTAGCCCCACGTCGTGGTAGACCGCCTTGATGGCTTGGTGCCTTAACGTTGCGCCCAGCATGTCGCGCAGCCCGTTTTCCGTCAGCATGATCCCGGCGAGGGTTGTCGCGCCAAATCCGGCTATTTCCTGGTATTCGATGGCGTTGTCTATTCGCACGGTGACAGGCACATCCATTTTCCCGGAGCCGGTTTCCAAAGAAGCGGCGAAGCAGGCACCGGAAATCAGGACGGATGCGATTGTTACCAGTCGAAGGAATCCTGAAAATCCTATCCAAGTCGATTTTCGCGGGGCAGACATGACTGTCATTTTCACTTTTCCGCCTTGTGAGCTTTATCAACCAGGCCTGGCAGGGGTATTTGGTCGCTCTATCTCTGGATCATCCCCTCAAAAATGCACTCGGGAATATCGCGGCAACCCGGTCATCACTCGAAAGGTAAATATACCCACTGATCAGAAGCGTACATTAACATTGAAACGTTAACCGAGTATATTTACTTCAATTTTTCTGCAAACCTGCTGTCTTTAGAGAACTGTGCGGATGAGTTAATAAAAGGAGGGTTTTCTTTGCCCTTCAACTATTAAAGTAAATATATATTTTATATTTCTTGTGGTATTATCCTTTGCGTTGGCATTGAGCACTTGCAGGAGGTGGCGCGATGCAAGCCGTAAACGATGAAGCCATTCAAGTGGAGAACCTGAAAATTCGGGCAACCTTGGCTCGCGCTGTGCGCGACACCCTGGTTCAAAATCATTTGACTCAGACCGAAGCCGCTGAGCGCCTTGGCATTTCCCAGCCTCGAATCAGTGCTTTGCTCAACGGCAAGGCCAGAGAGTTCCGGGTGGATGCCCTGGTCAACATGGCGCTCAAGTTGGGATTGAATGTTTCCCTAGAGGTCGATTCCCTCCCGAAACCGGACGTCATGACACCCGAAGGGGTTCTGGATCGCATGTGTGAATCAGTCATACAGAGAGATACCGTGGCATTTATGGATGATGTGCAGCTCTTCTGGCGTAAGGAGTGGGATTTGGCTCAAGTGCCGGATCCCCACGAAAAAGATGCGCTGAAATATGCCCTGAAGGCCTGCTTCCTTGAGCGTATGGCCGAAGTCTGGTCTGAACCGCCAAAGTCTCACCCTGCGGTAGCGCCTGACTGGTGTCAACGGGTACCGGCGGTACAAAAAGAGTTTTCTGTCATCCCGGAAGAATATCGGGAATTTTACGAGGGAGACCTGGTGTCGCCCATTTTCTGCAAGCGCAATATTTTCGCGCCGCGCGACTTCATGTTTTTTGTATAAGAACGTTTCATGTATCAGTATTCCAACACCGGCAAACAAATCAGTATCCAGGCCTTGACCCAAGCGCTAAAGCGCTTGGGGGATTTGCTCCAGAAGGAAAATAAGAGGCTGGAATTGACCTGTTGCGGGGGTATTATCAGCTTGATGTATTTCCATTCTCGCGCCATGACTCAGGACGTTGATGCCATCTTTCCCGCGAACCCAGCCAACAAACAGTTACTGATCAAACTCATCAAGCAGGTCGGTGAAGAAATGGGTTTGGCTGCTGATGAAAAATCGCTGTGGTTCAATGACAGCGTGAGCTTTTTCGGCCTGGAAACTACATCCAATGTCATTATTTTCCAGCACCCCTACTTGATCTTAAAAGCAGCAAGCTGGGAAGAACTATTGGCCCACAAAGTTCACGCCTCGCGCCATGACAAGGACATCCAGGATGCGGTACGCCTGCTAAAAGAGATCAAGGGTAAAGAGAAAGAGCAGATTTACGAATCTGTGAAAAAGTACGCGCCTTTTGCACCTCACGTCCCGGAACCCATGCTGAGAAAGCGTTTTGAAGGGGTTTGGAATCTCGCCTTCAAAAAATAACCTGGGATCCAAAAACCCGGATCCGCCGGGTGAAGTGATGACCTGGGTTCCACTCAGGAAACTTTGATATTGATAACAGGCGGGTTAATGAATTTCAGGAGATGGGCAAGGCATTTGTTGCTATTCACAGTGGCATTCACTCTGGTTTATGCCTTTTGCCGGCTCCTATCCGACAAACCACTTATGCAGGCGCTCTCGATTGGCACCGCTTACACAAGCCTTCTCTACTTCGCTGTTACCCTGTCTATCGGGCCGGTGAACCTGATACGCTCCAGGCGCAATCCGCTGTCAAGCCTTCTGAGGCGGGATCTGGGTATCTGGTCCGGTATACTGGCCCTTGCACACACCATCACCGGATTGCAGGTCCATTTCAAGGGCAGGCTTATCCAGTATTTTATCTACCCGCCGGATGAATCGCACGTCCTTCCCTTCAGAACCGATCCGTTCGGGCTGACCAATTATATCGGGTTGATCAGTGCGCTGATAATGATCGCACTTCTTTGCCTGTCCAATAACCGCTCCATCCGCATCATGGGTGCGTCTTCATGGAAAAAATGGCAGCGGTTGACGTATTTTCTGGTGTTGGCCATACCAATTCACGGTCTGGTCTATCAGTTGCTTGAAAAACGCATCGGGATATATACCGTGCTGTTGCTGGCAACCACGCTGGTCGTCATTGCCATGCAAACGTCAGGCTTTATTCAGCACCGGAAACTGAAGACCTCGCGCCAGTGAGCCGGAGTGATCGGCGCTGCAGGTTCTCAGCGCCGCCGATAGATGACGATACGGTTGTAGATGACCGCCAGCACAAAGCCGGCGATGGCTCCGCTCAACGCACCGTAGAAGGCCCCCACGACCGCACCGGACCAGGTAACGCTATAACCCGGGAAGAAGTTTGCCAGCAGGCCCAGTGTCGGCCCAACATGCTCCGACCCTCCTGTCGGTCCCAGGATGATTAGCCAGACGGTTGCCACAAACAACATCAGGCCACCGACGATTCCGAAGGTCACTGCCATCACCGACGCCCGCAGACGGGCGACAGCCTGACCAATGACTTTCCACTCATCCTCTGAAAAATGCTCTTTATTCATGAAACGGTACCCTCTATCCCTGTCTGAACATTAGCCGATTGATCCATCCAGCACACCCAGGCGCCGGAGCAGTTTGCCAAGGTGTATCGATACTGTGACATTGATGGCCACAGCAATGATGAACCCGATAAGATAGCCGAATATCGCGCCCCAAAGAGCGCCCATTAACGAACCGGCCCAGGTGACGTCATAGCCGGGAAAATAATTGCCCAGCAATGCCAGGGTCACCCCGACATCTTCGCCCCCTTTCAAAAGCAGGCCTGCAGTCGCCAAAAACACCACGAAGCCGAGCATCGTACCAAGCGCTCCGCCCAGAGCGACCGGGTCGTATTTTGCGAAGGCGTCGTTGAGAATTTCTATCGGAGACGCTTCCCGCACCCGTTGCGGTACAAGGCGCTCGCCACTCGCACCCTGCCCTTTCTCAACATGGGCTTCCTCGTGATACTCCTCTTCCACATTGACGTCCCACACATCGTGATGCGCGCCGAGGATGTTTTCCGCCGCATACATGGCGGTGACCATTGAGTGATCCTGATTGTTGTAGCGATGCTGGCCGTTGCGGCCAATCAGGTGCAGGTTTGGTATCTTGTCAATGTACTCACGAATGCTATCGATGTTTTCCTTGTAACCGTGGTCATAAACCGGATAGGCCTTGGGCATTCGTATTACAACACCATCTATGACCTTGTCAGCATCAATCAGACCCAACTGAGCGGTTTCCTTCTTGCCCAGCTCGATGAGCGCGTCGTCATCAGCGGTCCATAACTCATCGCCTTCCTGGACGAAGTACTCCAGGCCAATACAACTGGTTGACTTGTCCGGAATCATGTGCGGGCTCCAGTTGCCGAAATTCTGGATCCGACCGACCTGCACGTCCGGCGAGTGGATGTAAATCCAGTTATCCGGGAAGAGTTCCGGAGAATCGACTATCAATCCCACCGTCAAGAAATCGCGATACCTGAGCCGGTTGGCTGCTTCCAGCGCCTCATCCGGTGGAGGCGGATCCATAACGTTGAGCAGGTCCCTGATAGGCATGGTTGAGATAACATGCTCGGCATCGAAGCGTTCCTCATGGCCATTGCCATCGGCCACCGTAACGCCAATAACCTTCTCGCCATCGCGGTGTATTTTTTTCACCTGGTGCTCCAGGCGGACGGGATGCCCCCTTTCGTCCAGAATTTCGGTCACACGCTCCCACATCTGGCCAGGACCGAGCCTGGGATAGTAGAACTCCTCGATCAGGGTCGTAATCTGATTTTTGCCGGTCAGAAGTTTCGGAGCGAGCATCGAAAGCGCAGCTTTGCCCAGGTCCAGATTCTTGATGCGCTGGGCCGCCCAGTCCGCCCCTATTTCAGTACACTTCATACCCCACACTTTTTCAGTGTAAGTCTTGAAGAACATTGTAAACAGCCGCTTACCGAAGCGGTTGGTCACCCACTGCTCGAGGTTTTTTTCTTCCCGGGAGGGAAATGCCTGCGCTTTAAGGTAACTGAGCCCGACCAGAACGGACTCCGTTAGTCCGACATTGAGCAACGCGTTTTTGGGCTTCAGCGGATAATCGAAGAACTTGCCTTGGTAATAAATACGCGACAGGCGCGGCCGTACCAGGAATTCGTCCGAAAGAATATCCATCCACCAGTTATGAACCCTCTCCACCTTGGTGAAAAACCGGTGACCACCAATGTCGAAGCGATAGCCCTTGTAATCCACCGTGCGTGATATCCCGCCGACCTGCTGGTCCATTTCGAAAACAATCGGCTCGACCCCGGCCCGTGACAATTCCAAAGCGGCTGTCAACCCAGCCGGACCGCCGCCGATGATTGCACAGCGAACTTTGCTCTCTGTTGAGTCCATTATTTTATCTTCCCGGATTAAATAGCTTCTCTGTTTCCAACGTTTAACTGATCATTTCTTTATTATTATCAGGATAAACACCGCTCCGGAGATCGCCTCCCGCATATCAGTTGTAGTTCATGCGAGTCTATCCTACCATCTGCACGCAATGTTGATGCTGGCGACATGTTTCCGCCTCGCCTGTGATCATACCGATGGATGTTGCGCGGAGCTACAAGAAGGTTGCAATACTCACTGATGGCTGGCAGCTTCGGCGTCCGTCCATACATTAATCCTTGATACAGGCCAGGTCCGAATGTCCAGGGTTCTCTTCTCCGTAGGCGTCATCCAGGTTTTTATTATTCTGACCGGAATGATACGGGCCAAGATCCTGTCCATCGTCCTCGGCCCGGCAGGTTTCGGGATTATTGCGACAATCGACCAGGTCGTGCTGACCGTGATCCAGGTGGGCGGTTTCGGCATTCCACTGTTCTCACTGAAATTCATGTCAAGGGCGCATAGCGAGGGAAACCGGCGTTTCCAGACTGTGTTTTCCAGTTTTCTTCGGGGGCTATTCCTGCTCTCCATAATGGTCACCATTCTGGTTATCGGTATCACCTGGTGGCACCCGGCCCTTCTTGGTGTTGAGCTTGTCCCCTACAAGCTGTTCATTCTTCTCGCACTGCTGAATGTTCCTGCGATGATGCTGGGAATCTTTTTCGTTCATACACTGGCCGCGGCCCAGATGACATCGGCAAGTGCAACCCTGAATCTTGTGGTCACGTTCTGTCTAGCATTTGCCGCGAGCAGTGCCGCCTGGCTTTTCGGTATGGATGGCATTTATATAACTGTGGCCATTACCGGCGTTCTGACCACAATCGGATCTATTTTCTATATCAGGAAGAAGCTGTCGTTACGTGTGACTGATGCTTCCGCGGGCATCCTCAAGGAGTTGCGACGAAGTCCTGAAATCATTTCCTTTTCCCTGTACGGCCATATGGCTCTGTCGGCCTACTCGATCACGATGCTGATAGCACGTTATGAGGTTTTTTCGACCATGGGCGAGGCACAGGCCGGATTGCTGCAGGCCCTGTTCGCCATTGCACTTGCCCTGGGCGCGATATCGGGCCCGCTGAACTACCTCTACCTGACCCCCATTCTGAACCGGAACATTCCGAACGAAGATAAATTCGAGAAAGCTCACGAATTCCAGAGCCTGATGATCATCATCGTTTTCACGCTTTCCATTCCCTTTTTGCTATTCCCCAATCTGGCCCTGACCTTACTCTATTCATCCGAGTTCAGGCCGGCATCCGCCCATCTCTACCTGTATGTTTTCTGGCAGAGCCTGTATTTAATTGTCAACGTCTACACACAGCTTCTGATTGGACTCGATGACGTAAGGTTCATCTCTGTCAGCTCATTGATTTCCTATATTGTCGCCATTGTGCTTGCACCTTACCTGGTTGAACTATTCGGGCTTCCCGGAGCCGCCTTCGCGTTGTCCTTAAGCGTGTTTTTAAACGGTTTGGTCATCCCGTTCAGACTGGCCGCCAAATTCCGGACAAGCATTCCCTCAGGCCTGTGGATCAGGACAATCATCTGCCTTGGCGGTATCGTTATAACAGGCCAGATATTCTCGCAACTTGAAGAGTTCTCGGTTACGGGGTTTCTGGCAAGAGTGCTCTATATCGCGTTACTGACTCCCCTGCTATGGAAATTGCTGCCGGATGAACAAAAGCGGATGATTGCCGACATGATCGGCCGGTTCAGGGCATGAGGATTGCTGTTCCTTTTCCGGGCGAGGGTTCCTGTAGCGATTTATGGACCTGTCGTTTTCGACTATACTTCTTTAACCACGATTCGACGAGATAGGGAATATCCGGCATGTCTGATACAGCCACGATGATCTGGCGTTGCCCCACTTGCCACGGCTCGCTGGGCGTAATTGACACGAATCTGCGTTGCGAGTCCTGCCAGGCGCACTACCCTGTCATTGACGGCATTCCCGATCTGCGCGTGGCGCTGGATTGCTGGATTGATCTGGACGAGGACCGCAAGAGAGCCCGGGAGGCGGCTGACCGGGTCGAACGTGACGGGCTCGAGGCCACCATCCACCATATTTTTCGCTCCAGCCGCGGCATGGATGAACGAAAAGCCGGTTACCGTACTCGCCAGGTACTCGCCGGTGTTGGAAAATGTCAATCCCAATGCTCGGACTGGTTACGGCCCGCCCTTGAAGCCGATGGCGTTATCCTGGAAATCGGATGTGGCCCCGGTCAAATGATGGCCGCGGCAGCCAGCCTGGGGCATGAGATAACAGGGATTGATGTTTCCATGGAATGGCTGGTGATCGCCCGGCATCTGGCTGAGCACTACGGCGGCAGCCCCAAACTGGCCGCCGGTTTTGCAGAACGATTGCCGCTGGCCGACAATTCGGTCGCTGCCATTGTTTCGCTGGATGTCATCGAACATGTTGGTGATCAGGATGCGTATGTGAGCGATCTCAGGCGCGTGCTGAAGCCGGGCGGATTTTTCGCGCTGTCGACCCCGAATCGTTTCAGTCTCTCACCTGAGCCGCATGTGAATGTCTGGGGGGTTGGCTATTTGCCCCGGCCGCTACAGGCCCGTTACGTGAAACTTGTCAGGAACCAGCCCTATACATTTACCCGTCTGCTGAGTGTCTGGGAAACGAAAAGGCTGTTTTCCGGGGCAAGGGGTTTCGACGCCAGAGTCGTGTTTCCGGCTATTCCGGAGCATGAGCTTTCGGGCTTCACCAGCTCCAGGAAAAGACTGGCGCTTATCTACAATTGGTTGGTTGGGATACCACTGACGAAACTGTTCCTGCCGTTTTTCGGTGCCTATTACCGTGTATGGGGCAACATCAAAAATTGAAAGACACCCTGACTGCCAGTCAATCAAGGACGACACCAGAATGACACCACGACTGCGACGGCATTACTCAAATCCATTTCTCGCGAATCGCCCATGGCAGCCTGCCATCGCGCAATGGATAGACCATCCCGCAGCTGTTCCGCTGGCCATTCTGGCCCTTGCGGTTTTTTACCTTGTCACGTTGGTGAAAGGGCAGAACTGGAGCGGCGATTTCAGCCTCTATATTCTTCACGCCCAAAACCTGGTGGAGGGCAGGCATTATCTTGATACCGGTTACCTGTTGAATCCGGTTTCAAAATTCGTCGGACCCTATGGTTACCCCCCTGTTTTCCCATTTCTACTTGCTCCGGTATATGCCTTTTTCGGTCTCGATCTGGAGGCGCTGAAATGGGTTGGCATTCTCTCCTTCGGCTTGTCGTTATGGCTGGCGGCCAAGATATTTGAGATCCGCCTTGGGCGACGCTTTGTTTTTTTCCTTGTGCTTGTTGTCGGCCTCAATCCCTACATATGGGATTTCACCAACCTTATCCGCGCTGATTTCACCTTCATGGTGTTCTGTTATCTCTCGCTGTTCCTGATGCTGCTTTTCCTCGCCGGCGACCAGGGCAAGCTTCAGACTCCCGGCAGACAAATAACAGCAGGCCTCCTGATTGGTCTCTCCATGTACCTGGCCTACGGCGCCCGTGAGATCGGCATTGTCCTGCCACTGACACTGCTGACCTACGATATTGTATGCCGGCGACGGATCTCGTTGCTGAGCATCGTCGCCCTGGGGATTTTCGCTCTGTTTGCCTGGTTGCAGAGCCTCTGGTTTTCAGCCTCGTTTATCCCAGAGTATTTCGAGGAGAACCTGAAACACCTGACAGACCAGCAATCCTCACCCGCCAAACTGAATCACCTGAGCTTTGTGGATCTTGATCCACGAAATATCCTGGACCGGATTATCGGTTATCGGTGGGCCTTACAGGGGTTCTGGCCCCCCTCCTCCAGCGCCTTCATCAACACATTGAATGGGCTGCTGTTCAATCTGTTCAGCCTGCTCGCTATGGGTGGCTATATTCTGGCGCTGCTCCGCAGGATAACCGTCGTGGAAATCTTCCTTGCCGGGTATATCGCGGTGCTGCTGCTTTTCGGCGCGCCTCCGACCATGCGTTACCTGATCCCCATATTCCCTTTTTTCCTGTATTACGGATTTCTCTTTTGCCAGGAGATGATTTTTCCTCTCCTGCCGAGGCTGAAATACCTCCTGGCTGGCGGGTATGCGCTGCTTCTGGCGATTATCAGTGTACCGGTCATGACCACCATGGAATATCCGCAGCTGGAACGCGGCGTTACTCATTCCGATGCACAAGCCATGTTCCGGTTTATCAGGGAAGAAACCGCGCCGGAAGATACCATCGTCTTTATCAAACCCAGGATTATGGCATTGATGACTGGCCGCAACAGCGCAACCTGGCCATCGAGGAGGTACAGCACTCCCGAGCTCATGAACCACTTCTTCGACGCGGTGAGAGCCGATTACTACGTTGATATGAACCTCGCTGCGTGGATGCTCCCACTTACCGATTCGGAGCGCCCAAGCAACTGTTTCAGATCGGTTTTCAAAAACGACTACTTCGTTGTTTACCGTTACGGTAAACGATTCTGCCCGGAGCTGGAGTGACTGATCCATTTGCAATGCACACCTGCCCGGTGGGAAGCGGAATCAACCGGCCCCAACCATCCAACGTTCACCAGATACGGGGGTAATTGTGCGGCTCTGCATGGTGACCACCTTCTACCCGCCGTACAACTTTGGCGGGGACGGCATATTCGTCCGGGAACTGGCTCTCTCACTGGCCAGGCTTGGGCACTACGTCCGCGTTATCCATTGCGAGGACGCTTACCGGCTCGGTGCGAACCCAGGCGATCCGGGGCTCCCCCAGCGATACGACGATCAGGGGGTCGACGTATGCCGGCTGAAAAGCTCCATGGGCCCACTATCTCCGTTGCTGACCCAGCAACTCGGGCACCCCGCCCTGAAAACCCGCGCCCTTGCGGAGCTGCTCGAGGACGATTTTGATGTTATCAATTATCACAACATTTCGCTGATTGGCGGGCCTGCCATACTCTCTCTGGGTAACGCCCTGGTAAAGCTCTACACCCTGCATGAACACTGGCTGGTGTGCGCTACCCATATCTTCTGGAAAAACGGCGCCCGGCGCTGTGACTCCCGTCAGTGCCTGCAATGTTGTTTACGTTCTGGCATACCGCCCCAGATCTGGCGATACACCGGCCTGACCAAGCGTCATCTCGAAAAAATTGATTGTCTGATTGCGCCCAGTCAATTCACTGCAGACCAGCACCAGCAACTCTATCCCGGCGTTCCGATTCGCATTATCCCCCTTTACTCACGCCTGGAACCATCACAGGAAATAATTAGCACATGGAGTGATCAGGGACCTCCCCGCTTTGTCTACAGCGGTCGCATCACCGCATCCAAGGGCGTGGAATCCTTGCTTGAAACATTCACGGCACTGGAGGATTACCAGCTGATACTGGCCGGTGAAGGTGATGCCCTGTCGCGATTAAAGGAGCGTTTCGCCCAGTACCCAAATATCCATTTTGCCGGCAGGCTTGATGAAACGGCCCTGATCCAGCTTTACAGCAATGCCACGGCACTGCTGTTTCCATCGCTTGCGCCCGAGACATTCGGCTTGACGGCGGTTGAGGCCATGGCCTGTGGCACTCCGGCAATTGTCAGGGATGCCGGTGGCTGCGCGGAAATCATCGAAACAACCGGAGCCGGGTTTGTTTATCGACAGGACAATGAGCTTCCTGCCTTGCTACACCGGATCGTCCGCGAGCCCGGTTTGCGTCAGCAATTGTCAGAGCTGGCACAGAGCGCAAGCAGGAAACTCTACACCCGTCAGCGGTATCTGGATGATTATCTGGCCGTGATTGACGAACTGCGGAGAAGCCGCCCGACAGCAGGCGAGCAACCTTCCAGGACACTTCAGAGCCATAACTGATGAGAGACCAGCCCGCTGCACCCGAACCACGGCTCATGATTGCCATCGCCGCCAGTACACAGGGCGATCATGCCGGCCTTCGTGAAAGCCTGGCGAGCGCCGGATTGCTGAATCAGCCCGATATCAGGGTATGTGTTGCACAGGTGGACGAGCCGGCTATGGATAGCCCGGACGACAATCTGTCGCTATTCAGATTTTCCAGCCACACGCCTTTTTTTGAACAGTATGCGACTATTATCCGGCAGACCCGAAGCCGCTATATCGCTCTGTTGGACGCTTCCTGCCCTCCCACGGAAGGGTGGCTTCGTGCAGTGCGTCAGAGGATGCGGGACGAGACACCGGTGTTTTATGGTCCGGTCAACAGTGGCTGGCCTGGCAAGGATTTCCGCAACATCGGTTATCTGATAGAATACGCCCAATTCCGGGAGCCCCTCGATCCAACATTACCGGAATATCCGGGTAATAATATTGCGTTTCAGCGTAAGTTGCTCCAAGACGTCCCCCTCGTAGGCTCGGGTTTCCAGAAAACCTTTTTCGTGCGTCAGGTGCGGGATAAACTGGGCATCACACCCTTTGCATGCAACGACATGTCCGTAACCTATCGAAAGCAGTTTTCATGGGGTTATTACCTGCGCAGGCGCTACTGCCATGGACGCCTGTATGGCGCAAGCCATGCCGAAATACTGGGTTATCGCCGCCTCCTCTACGCGGTTGGAATACTCATACTCCCCTTACTTCGATATAGTCGTATACTGCGAGCGTCAAGGCGGGCGCCCGTGCTGACGGGTAATGTACTGCGCTTTTCCGTTCCCATTCTGGTTTCCGAGTGCGCCTGGTCCGTGGGAGAGTGTGCCGGTTATATGGCTGGGGCCCCGGACGATGGGGTGTTTCTCGATTAGAGTTAACAAGGAGGAATTTTACATTGCATATGCAAAACGAAAATGACAGGGCCGTTACCTATTCCGTCGTCATCGGTCGGGTCAGCACTGAAGATGACGAACGAATACTGGAAACTCTTGAGTCTCTTGACAATCAGGATGAAGATCCATCACGGGAAGTGTTGCTTGCTGATCGAATCAGCGATCATGTTTCACAGCGGATTCGCAGCGAGTATCCGGACGTCAAGATCATCGAATGTCCACCAACAACGGACCTTCCCACCATGCGCACGTTGGCAACGAAGCAGGCAGCGGGAGATTTCGTGCTGGTGACCGAAGATCACTGCGTGCCGCCCCGGGACTGGCTAAAGCAGTTTGCCCGGGCATTTGCCGAACACCCCGAGGCTTCCGCCATTGGCGGCAGTGTGGTTAATGGCGTAACGGATACAGCTCTCGACTGGGCCACCTTCCTGTGCGAATACGCGCCCATGTCTCCCCCGATTGAGAGCGGCCCCACCCCAAATCTTGCTGGCATGAATGTCGCCTACCGGCGCGAGATTTTCGAGGAGGTGGACGAGCAGATACTGACATCGGGATTCTGGGAAACCACCCTGCACCCCTTGTTGCACAGGCAGGGGCACGTGCTTGTCGCCGACGACAACGTGCGTATTTTTCACTGCAAGAAATTCAGTCTTGGCCTGTTCTTGAGGCAGCGGTTTGTCTATTCAAGATACTACGCGGGGATACGCTTCGCCACCGGGCAGAAAGCGAAGCGTCTGATATACGCAATGGCATCGGTCGCCCTGCCGCCGCTGTTAACGCTCCGATTTTTCCAGAACGCGCGCCATAAGGTCAGTGTCCGCTCTCACCTGGCTGAGGCCGCACCTTATTTAATGTTGTTTTATCTTGTCTGGGGTGCTGGGGAAGCCTGGGGCTACCTGTTTGGGCCACGGGACGCACTACAGGAAATAGAATAGCGGCGCGGGACACTGTTTTTCGGATTCGGATTGACGCCGTCCCGCGGCTGTTCACACAGGCGCGCCAGATACCCTTTACGTGATAATTCCAAAAGGTTAGCGGGCATACCTCCCCGTCACATTAGAGGTCAGGGTTCTCGGCCAAAAGCTCTTCGAAATAGACTATTGTTTTTGTCAGCCCTTCTTTTAATTCAATCGTTGGTTGCCAATCCAGTTCGGTTCTGGCCTTCGTTATATCCGGACAGCGCTGCTTGGGGTCGTCCTGGGGTAGCGGCAGATAGTTGATGCGTGATCTTGAGCCGGTAAGATCAATGACATGTTCTGCCAACTGTTTGATCGTAAACTCATTCGGATTGCCCAGATTGGTCGGGCCAATAATGTCATCCGGTGTACGCATCATCCTGACAAAGCCATCAATCAAATCATCGCAGTAACAGAATGATCGCGTCTGACTGCCGTCACCGTAGATGGTGATAGCTTCATTCTTCAGAGCCTGCATAATAAAATTTGAAACAACGCGCCCGTCGTGAGGATGCATACGGGGGCCGTAAGTATTGAAGATACGAACGATCTTAATGCTCAGCTGATGCTCTTTCCGGTAATCCATGAATAGCGTTTCAGCGCAGCGCTTGCCTTCGTCATAGCATGAACGTGGACCTATAGGGTTAACATTGCCCCAATAGTCTTCCGTTTGCGGATGAACCGTGGGGTCGCCATAGACTTCGCTTG
Organism: Marinobacter metalliresistant; assembly: GCF_038098645.1. Taxonomy (NCBI): domain Bacteria; kingdom Pseudomonadati; phylum Pseudomonadota; class Gammaproteobacteria; order Pseudomonadales; family Marinobacteraceae; genus Marinobacter; species Marinobacter metalliresistant. The sequence continues at coordinate 774,182 of NZ_CP101118.1, forward strand.
TGGACGCTTGCAATATTCGGGCGCCAATGCGTTTGGCCAGGCCAAGCATATTGGTACTGCCATTGACATTAACCTTGGTGGTCTGGGTTGGGTCCCTTTGGTAATGAACCGGACTGGCGGGGCAGGCCAGGTTATAGATTTGATCGGCCTCCAGGTAGAGGGGAAAACAGATGTCATGACGGATAACCTCAAAATAGGGGTTATCCAGCAAATGAAGAATATTGCGCTTTTGCCCGGTGAAGAAGTTATCAACGCACAAAACCTCATTGCCTTCGGCCAGAAGGCGCTCACAAAGATGACTACCGAGAAATCCTGCTCCACCGGTTACTATGATCCTGTTTTTCATGTTACCTGCCCACTTGTTTAAATCCCGTTAGCACCTTTATTGCTACAGTGTCGGGCCTGGCCCGCTTTTAGCCCGGGCGGTCCAGAGTTACAACACTGTTACAACACTACGGTCCCTGTCGCTCTCATAGACAGCATTTGGTATTGCAATACTGCGAAGTCCGTCTTGCGCTGTCGCGATAGCACCCGCCGGCCCACCGTTCGCCAGGCTGACAAAATCGTGAAACTCCTCAACAAAGGTCTGCACAACGGTCGATTGCCAGCCCTTGAATTTTTCCCGGAAAATGGCGGGTATATAGAAGTTTCTCTTCTTATGGGCCTGCCCCCCTGGTTTGTCCATCGTAATGATGGTCGAGCTCATCGGGGCGTAATAAGCGCGAGCCATGCCGAGATCGCCGTAGGCTTCAACACAGAAGTGATAGCCTTTCCATTCGGTCCAGCTACTGTGGAGACTTCCCATGATGCCGGACTGAGTACGAAGGTGGACAAAGGCATTGTCCTCGGTGCGGTCAAGTTGCCAGGTTTTGGTGCTGATCATGCCCGAGACATCGCTTACCCTGTCGTCCATCAGATAACAGATCAGGTCCAGGGTATGGATGCCGTTATCCATGAGCGTGCCACCACCCATCTTATCCTTGTCGTACATCCATTCCGATTTGAATTCGGACAGGCCGGTATGCCCGGCGTAACCTTTGACATAACGTAACGTGCCCAAAGCCCCGCTCTGGATGGCAGCTTTCACTTCCTTGATGGCCGCGAAATAGCGATGGTTAAAACCGACAGTCAACAGTTTTCCGCAGCGCTTGGCTGTTTCAACCATCTGCTCACAGTCCGCAAGCGAGCTGGCCATCGGTTTTTCCACGATTACGTGTTTACCGTTTTCCAGTGCGGTCAGCGCAAGATCTTTGTGAAAGTGGGTGGGTGTAGAAATGATGATCGCATCGCAAGCATCTGACTTCAGGAGCTGTTCTGCGTCTTTGAACACACTGACATGACCAGGCAGCTTGGCCAGGGCCGCTGAATCAAGGTCGAAGGCGGCTGTCAGTTCACATTCAGTGGACACCTCAAGGGCCTGTTTACGCACCTCGCCAATACCGCCAAGCCCTATAAGTCCAAAGCGCATCATGCCTGATCAACTCCCTTTGATTCCATTGAATATGGTGACTTGCCCAGTATCATCTCAAATGCTGGCCCGACCCAGATCAGCAATTGGCGCAATACGGGCAGGCGTGCAACTAACATATAGGTCTTAATCAGAAGTCTGTCGATTGCCGGATAATGCCCTTCCTCATCCAGAGCCACCATCCTTGGAGATAGCATTTGGGCGTGCAATCCACTTTGTCTAGCATAGCGGATGATGCGCCCTGGTGAAATCAAATTGATAAAGCGCAGTGAGTCGACGCCTCGCAGACGCTTTACCAGTCGGCTACGCAGTTTTCCGGGAAAGTAACCGACGGCCCAGAGCCTGGTGCTCGGATGGGGGCCAAGGCAGAATTTATTGCTGCCGGCAAGCCATAACTTGCCGCCTGTCTTGAGAAGCCGTCCCAGTGCCACCAGGGTGTTGTCCACCGAGTACACATTTTCCAACAGATCGGTTGCGGTGATTTTTGAAAAATACCCGTCGGGAAACGGGGGCGCCTCAATGTCCGCACACACCAAAGTCGCGGTTATCCCCTGCTCCTTCAATCGCTGCTGGCAGATGACAAGCCAGCGTAACGCGATATCCACCCCGTAGATGTGGGAGCAATGCTCCGCAGCCGCAATAAGAGCGCCTCCGGTACCACACCCTGCATCCAGGAAAACATCGCCAGAGGACACGCCCAAGCGAGCCAGACTTTGTTGCGCCTGCCTGGGGCCATTGAGGTGATAGGCTTTATAGCGGGTTGCCAGGGCTGGAGGAACATCGTCGGTGATCTCATAGTAATAATCCAGCATGGCAGAAAAATTCTGCTCAGCTTCCGTCACCAGGCGTTTCGCTTTTGCCCGCTCCTGCTGCAGGCTGAGGTAAGGATCAGACCTGATGCGAAAATCCGCGATGCCGAAAATAACCGGGTACTCCCTGTTACAGCGTGAGCATTGATAGTGATCCGTTTGCGCTGACAGCTTTGTTCGGCATTGCGGGCAGACAAAAAAATTTTCACCTCCAGTATTTAAGCGCACGCTCAGCTCCAATGCTCGGCAAACGGGACAGGCTTGCCCTGATCGTTGGAGGTGTAGGCCGCCAGCATCAGTGCCAGTGTCTTGATGTTGTCCTGTGCGCTACAGGCGGGGACCCTGCCATTGTCTATCGCATCAATAAAGTTTTTCAGGAGCTTGCTGGTGGCATTGGCAAAAATATCGAGCGGGTCACTGGCAATCTTCGTGGCTTTCTCGGCGTGATACTCAAGGGCTCTGCCGCCCAAGGAAATATCAAAACCTACGTAGGGCTTGCGATCACCGCCGCGAATGCCGGCGGTAAACTGCACGTTGCCGCCAAACTCTGTTTCGATGGTGGCCTTGCTGCCGTCAAGTCTCAAGTCAAGATAACGGTGCCTGCCCCGGGTAAGTCGGTCCAGTGTGATCTGCGCACTGCGGCCACCGGAAAAGTCGAGTTGGATCAGGTTCAGATAATCCGGCCCGTTCGGGTCAGAGGGTTTTGGCATTCTGGCACAGATTTGCAGTGGCTCCTCGCCAAAAAAGTAGCGGCACAGATCCAGCACATGGATGCCGAATTCCTTGCAGGTGCGCTGGGGATCGTTTCCGCGCCAGCCTGCCTCCGTTTTCTCGTTAACGTAGAAGCTTTGTTGCGCGTTTACAAAGAGCAGGTCGCCAAAATCGGGGCTGCCAATCTTTCCTTTCGCGGCCTCATAGATATTCATAAAACGAAACTCATTGTTGACTACGATCCAGCGTTGCTGTTTTTCAGCCAGAGCGATCAACTGATGCGCTTCATCCAATGTCGTGGTAAAAGGTTTTTCGCAAAAGATATGGCAGCCGTACTTCAGCCCCTGCCCTGCCAGCTCATAATGGAACCGGGTGGGGCTGGCAATGGCGAGGATATCCGGCTTTGTTTGCTCCAGCAGGGTGCTGACATCTTCGTACAACGGAAACGGAAATGCACCCTTGCCTGCCGCAGGCGTTATTGCCGGATCATGGCCACCAACAAGCTCCAGGTTGGCAAGTTTGCTGTACGCGGGCAAGTGAATAGTTTTTGCAGCCGCCCCTAACCCCACCAGGGCGATTTTTTTTCGGTTTGAAGTCATGATTGCTACTCATGAGAGTTAACGGCATTAAACCACCACAGTCTGCCACAAAACTGTACGACATGTTTTTTGGCCGCTACATTGAAAGGGTTTGGGGTTTTCCCTGTGAGGAGCTGGCATCAGGCTGGGTGGCGCTATAGTGAGCAACTAAGTATGCATGAAAGAGAGCAACTGACGGTCGCGATTGTGGGCGCTGGGCTCATGGGCAATTGGCATGCGCATGCGGCCAGAAAAAACGGCGCAACGATAACGGCCATTGTTGATCCTGACCTGGATGCAGCGAAGGTGCTTGCCGCCCGGTATGGCGGCCGAGCCTTCGCTGACTTTGAACAAGCACTTGAACATTCCCGGTTCGATACAGTGCATCTCTGCACACCACTGAATACCCATGTGTTACTTGCAAAACAAGCGCTGACGGCCAGGAAACACCTGATCATGGAAAAGCCCGTGGCGCCTACACGCAATGAAGTTACTGAGCTGCTGGATTTGGCAGCAGGCCAGAACCTTTTGTTATGTCCGGTTCATCAGTTTGCTTTTCAGCACGGTATCGTGTCAGTAAAAAATGAACTGGCTCGCCGAAGCAGTGGCCCTTTGGCGGTGACATTTGATTTTGCTTCAGCCGGAGGCGTGGGACGCCAGGCGCATGAATTGAACCGGATACTGATCGAGATTCTGCCTCATCCCTTGTCTGTTTTGTCGGAGGTCTGGCCTGAGGCTCCGCTGGAGAAGGAATCCTGGTGTGTCGATAACCCGAGGGCCGGGGAACTCTTTGCGTATTGTCACCACCAGGGGTTTCCCGTATCAATCAAGCTAAGTCTGAATGCCCGGCCCACACAGTGTAAAATGACGGTTTATCATGAGCAGGGAGCCCTGCATGTCAACCTGTTTCATGGTTTCGCGGTTTTTGAATCGCCTGCCGTTTCCCGGTTCCGTAAAATCATTTCGCCATTTTCCCTTTCCTTGAAGACACTTTTTGCGGCAACCGGCAATCTGTTAAGACGTTCTCTCAACCGGGAACCCGCCTACCCTGGCTTGAGGTCACTCATCGCGCAGTGTTATCAATCGATAAAAACGTCAACACACGGGCCGATCACTCGCGATGATTGTATTGCCGTCGCTACAATATCCGAGTTGGTCGAGCACAAACTCTCGCCTTAAATCATTATCTGAAGCTGGCCGTCAAATAATATGAGCTCATTCACGACCACTCACTTACGTTTCTCTATCGTCGTTATTGAACTTGTGGGCGGCGAAGCGTTGGCGACCTGTCTTTCGGCATTGCAGAAATTTGATGTTGAAATCATCGTCGTATTGAAAGATGCCTGCCCTCAATTGCAAGCCCGGTTTGATCACGTGCGCTTTGAAATACAAAACGAACCCGTGCCGCTGCGGCGAAAAAGCGGCGTCGCTCTCGCCAGCGGTGATGTGGTGGCCCTTATTGAAGACACGACACTTCCCGGTGACAACTTGCTCAATGGCCTGGTGAGCGCATTCGGGGATGACAACACCCTCGCAGCATCCGGCCCGGTGTTGATTGGGAACCATCTGCCAAGCCGTTATCAAGCCCTGGCATGCACAGAATACGGACGATACCATCCAAGCGTATTATTTAATCACTCTCATCAGCAATCCAGGAAAGTGGAAAGATTGCCAGGGAATTTCATCTGTTATCGTCGAGAGGCACTGGCCTCGATATTGAACGAACACAGTGAGGGCCTGGTCGAAGGGGTGATAAACCAACGGCTGTTGTCAAAAGGCGGCTCACTGGTCATGGAGCCCATGCTGGCCAATACCTATAATGCTGAAGACCCGTGGAGCGGGCGCCTTGCCACCCGCTTCCATCATGGCTGGATCTATGCCGGTGGGCAGGCAGAACAGAAAAACCTGTTTGCGTGTGCAGTGCAGTTGTTCAAGTCACTGTTATTGCCCGCAGTGTTGTCTTTCCGGGCAATTCGCTGTATGTCTGGAATGAATGGGATCAGGCACCCACTGAAAGTCCGCCTGTGGATCTGCCTGCTGGAAACCTTCTGGTCAGCTGGCGAAGCAGTGGGTTCGGTGTCTGGCGCACCCAAAAACATGGAGCATTGGCGTTGATGCGAATCGGGATAGATGCAACCTGCTGGTGGAATCAACGCGGCTTCGGGCGAATGGCGCGAGAACTGTTGTCGGCTATGTTTGCGCTTGATTCCGAGCACAGATTCTATCTTTTTATTGACCAGGCGCCGACCGAATCAATGAACTTACCCAATATCGAAATCGTGCAGGTATTTCCCGAAAGACCGGCGACAGATGCCGCTGTTGCCAACTCCAGCCGTTCGATTGGAGATATGGTGCAGCTGTATAAGGCGGTATCGAATGCTCCGCTTGATTTGATGTTTTTCCCGGCGGTTTACTCATGGTTCCCTGTCCCGCTGAAGCTACCCACGGTGGTGACACTGCACGATGCCATTGCCGAGCACTTCCCGGAAATGATTTTTCCTGACTGGAAAGGCCGGCTTTTCTGGACACTAAAGGTGAAGCTGGCCTTGTGGCAATGCCAGCGGGTGATGACCGTTTCCCATGCAGCAAAAGCCGAGATCGAACAGTACCTGGGAGTGAGAAGTGAGTCGATTGATGTCATCAGCGAAGCGCCCAATAAACTGTTTCGTCAAATAGACAATCCGACCGCGTGCCAGGACCTGCGTCGCCGAATTGGCCTTCCCCTGAACGGCGAGTTGATTGTGTATGTCGGCGGGCTGGCACCACATAAAAATTTGCAAGGCTTCCTGGAGGGCTTTGCGTTGGCCAGAGAAAGCCAGCAACTTGAGAATGTGCACGTTGTGCTGGTGGGTGACTACAACGGTGCCGGTTTTCATTCCAACTATGGCGAATTGCAACAACTGGCGAATGACAGGCGCTTAAAAGGCCGGGTTCATTTTACCGGCTTTATCTCTGACGAGGACCTGGTTATTTTATATAACGATGCCATGGCCGTGGCAATGCCCTCTTTTTCGGAAGGATTTGGTTTGCCTGCCGTCGAAGCGATGGCCTGCGGGACACCGATCCTGTCCAGCAACAAGGGCGCGCTGCCTGAAGTGGTCGGTGATGCGGGGCTATTTTTTGACCCCTACGACATCACATCCATCAGTCGGGCGATAAAGGACATGTCAACTGAACACGACCTGAGACATAGACTGTCAAACGTTGCCGTTTCAAGAGCCGGGACATTCACCTGGGAGCGGGCAGCGGAGCTCGCCTTGCGGCACCTGGAAGGGGCGGCTCTGCGTGGTTGAGGATACGGACCGTAAGTTGTCGAAAAGAAGATACGATTTGACGGTCATCGTCGCTGAAGAAATGGCCTTGGCCAACCTTCGGGAGATTTTCAGGCACTTACAGCCAGAGAAACACGCCTGCGTTGAATTTCTGATCTGTAGTGGCAGTGACGACTCCTTGCTTGACGCCGTGCCGGACAGCCAGAATGTCCGCATTATTCACGCCCAGTCCGATAGCAGGATACCACTACTATGGCGCGATGGCATTCGTGCGGCCCGGGCAGACAAGGTCGCACTGACCACCGCCCATTGCATCCCCTCGCAAGACTGGATCAAACAGTTACTAGCCTGCCCACTGGAAGGGGGTCAGGTCGCCGTTGGTGGCGCAATTGAAAATATCGAAAACGATACCGTGATCGGGCGGATGATTTACCTGTTACGATATGTACGCTACACCAGATCGAGACCAAGCGGCCGTGCGGACGACCTGGCCGCCGACAATGCACTTTACCGCAAAGCCGATATACTGGCCCATGAAGACTTGTTGAAAGCCGGTTTTTGGGAGCCATCGTTTCATCAACGATTTCTGGCCGAAGGCAAGTCGATGGCATTTGATAACAACCTGGTTGTTGTCCACAGGAATTGTTACAGCGCGAAACAGTTTATACAGCAGCGTTATAGCCACGGCGTCGAGTTTGGCATGGCGAGGGCGAAAACCATGAGTACCCCAAAACGGCTAACAATGATTGCCCTGTCTCCTTTAATTCCGCTGGTGTTTACCCGGAAAATAATAGCCGCCGCTCGACGTGATAAACAGTTTAACCTGGGTTTGAATCGCGACATGTTCTGGCTGCTGGTGTTTGTACTGGCCTGGTCAATGGGTGAAACCGTCGGCTACGTTAAGAGACAGGCGAGTCAATCGTGATCAGTCTCCGTTAGGTTTCTTACAAAAGATAAAAATGGACGGATGGGAATTTTTATTATAGGAGTCTGAAGCATGGATGGTCAGAAACAATCATCAGAAGACAAAAAACCGCTGTCAATCAGTGTCATTATGCCGGTCTATAATGGTATCGGGTTTATCCGGCAGAGTTTGCCGCCGCTGGTGGCAATGAAGGAACGCGGCGAAGTGCTTGAGGTGATTGTCGTGGATGATACCTCCAGTGATGATACACCTCATGTGGCCCGCAGCCTGGGGGCACAGGTAATGCCCTCCGGAGGTCGTCTTGGGCCGGGCGCTGCCCGCAATGTGGCCGCCAGGGAGGCAAAAGGTGATATCCTGTGGTTTATCGACGCCGATGTCGTTGTTCATGACGACGCCGCCAGGGTGATGCTTGCGGGTTTTGACGAACCTGGTGTGGTGGGTGTCTTCGGCTCTTATGACGACAAGCCGCCGGCACAGAATTTTCTTTCCCAGTACAAGAATCTGGTTCACCACTACTATCACCAGCGCGCCAGAAAAGAAGCGTCTACGTTCTGGTCAGGGTGTGGCGCGATTCGAAAAGAGGCCTTTCTCAGACAGGGGGGCTTTGACGTTGAAATGTTCAAGAGACCTTCGATTGAAGATATCGAGCTGGGGTATCGGCTGCTCGAATCAGAAGGAACGCTTCTGCTATTGACCAACCTTCAATGCACGCACCTTAAGGAATGGCGCCTCATCAACCTTATTCATACCGAAGTGTTCTGCCGGGCAATTCCGTGGGCCAGATTAATGCTAAGCCGGGGCGGCCTGGATAACGATTTAAATGTAGGTGTTAACGAGCGGATAAAAGCGGTTTTGGCCGGTTTTCTGGTTCTGACTACCCTCTTTGCGCTTGGGGGCCTGCTATCCTGGCTCTACCCTGTATTGGTTGTGACCGTGGTCGTTTATGCCAACTGGGATATCTTGCAATTATTCTATCAGCGCAAGGGGCTCTGGTTTGCACTGAAAGGCCTGTTATTTCACCAGGTTTATTATCTCTATAGTGCGTCTGCATTTGTTTGGGCACTGACCGGAACCAAACTGGGAATACTGAAATAAACTTGCATGAAAGCCATCCTTACCTTTCACAGCATTGATGACCGGGGCTCAGTACTTAGCTTCCCCCCTGCCAGGTTCGCCAGGATGATCACGGAAATCCTGGATAGTGACGTTAAGATCTGTACCCTGGATCAATTACTCAGCCCGACTATCGATAACGCCCTTGCCATTACCTTTGATGATGGCATGCGTTCCGTCTATAGCAACGCCCTGCCCGTATTAAAAGATACGAACATACCATCGCATCTTTACCTGACAACGGGCCATGTTGGTGGCAAGAATAACTGGCCTACTCAGCCCGCCGGCGCGCCAGCCTTTGAAATGATGAACTGGGAAGAGATCGAAGCCTGTGTCGAGGCCGGCATGCAGATCGAAAACCATACCGTATCGCATCCCAATTTATGCCAGCTTGACCATCAGCAAATTGAAGACGAGTGTGAAACCGCCGACCTGAGTATCGAAAAGCAATTTGGCCGCCGGCCCAGGCATTTTGCCTACCCCTACGGACTATACGATGCACGGGTTGCCGGGATTGTCGGCCCGAAATACCAGACCTGTGTGACGACGGCGTTACTGCCGTTAGGGCGGAAGCTCAGAGCCGCCGAGCTACCCCGGTTAGACAGCTACTATCTGCAAAATCGGCGGAACTACCGTCGCTTTTTTTCTCCCACAGCGAACAGTTATTTACTCCTGCGTCACGGGCTGCGTGTTTTTCGGAGTATGATTTAGGAAGAACCTGGGGGCCAAAGCCGCAAGGCCCGTGGTTTTGCTACAGGCCTACGTAAATTTGTGTTAAACAGTATCTAAATGCGTAACGTCTCGTCGTGTCGAGGTTATTCCATGCCGCTTGTCTCAAAACTCAACGCTGAGGCACCATACACTTTCCGAAATCGCCAATACAGTGAGACTGAAGATGACCCCGACTGAAAAGAACACTCTCCTGTCGTTTTGTGCCGCCGCGACTTTTGCAGTGGGCAGCTCGCTGGTATGGGCCACACCCGCCATCACGGGCATACAATCCCCAGCCATCACCGAACTAACCCAGGGTTCAACCATTACGATTACCGGCTCGGGATTTGGCTCAAAACCGCAGGCTGCACCAATCCTATACGACACTGTTGACGCCGCCTACGAAAATGGCGTTCTCAATCCCAGGCACAGTCAGCTTAGCAATGGCGACCTAATCCTGGGCACCAATGAAAACCCCGATTCTATCTGGGCAGGGCCATCAAATACTGCTTTCGGCTCTTCCCGCGTGCAAGTTACCTCTGATCGGCCTACCCGACACGCCAATTCCTCTGAACATTACTACTTCAAAGGTTTTAACGGCTTTGTGGGTAAGCCGGTCGCTTACGGCGGAAAATCGGGATTCGACACACCTGTCGACGAACCACAACTGTACGTTAGCTGGTGGTACAAACCTAAGTACTCTCCCAGCCGATATTGGCGAATAGATCCTTTTAACCAGACAGGTGACTTTATTCCCGATGAGCAACTTTCAATCAATGGAATTTCCGCTGAGTTTATCGGCATTGATGACCAAGGAATGATTAACCTCGCGTTCAAAGAGGACGTAAGCTCCAACAATTTAAAAGGCCAGTTGGTAAAAGGCCTTCAATCCAATGCCACCACTGTTTTCCCTGAAGTCTTTAAAGGCGGCGGAGATTTCGGATATTTGACTCCTGGCTCACAAAAATACATACGAGTCTGGGAAGACCCTAACGGCAAAGAAGGCATTCGGTTTTCATGGACACAAATGCATCAAACCATCGGAGAGGTCGTAAATTGGGAAAGCCGCACGCTAAATGATGACGAATGGAACCATATGGAACTGCTAATGGATACCGAGGCTGGCCTGATACAGATATTTGTGAACAGTGAGCAGGTGACCCGTTTTAACTTTAGCCAAACACTGGATGCCCAAGGCAAATGGAGCCCTACTGTTGCTCTGCTCGGATTAAACGGGAAAATCGGTCAATTACAGGTTAACGAGTTCGATGACATTTACATTGACAACAGCTTTCAGAGGGTCATTCTCGCCAACAGTAAGAAACTTTCTGACGTGACTCAGTATGAACTGCAGTTACCCGTCAAATGGCAAAGCAACACGGTGGAATTCAAACTGCAAATGGGAGCGCTAGACCTCAAAGACGATCTCTATCTTTTTGTATCTGATACAGAAGGCTCCTTTCCCACAGATGGCTATCCGTTGTGCTTTGATTGCGCACCGCCCAGCGAAATTGAATTAAGGGTCGACTAGGGTAGCTTAAATTATTGAAGCTCAACCTGAACAGTAGAAACCACCCAGATTGATCCTTAAAATTTATGGCCCAAATTTTGAGTAACTGCCCGACGAAATTTTTCCTCCAGCACGCTCCAATCGGACTCAAGCGTCTCAGAAAATTTTCTTTGGGCAATTTTTAAGTCATCAAGCCTCTCAATTGTCTCCCTGATCCCATAAAAAATTGAGTTCTCATCTTTTGGGTCCACGTACACCGCACCGCTTCGAAACCATTCCTTAATAACCAATGAATCGGCCACTACTTGGGGCTTGCCAGCTTTAACCGATTCGTAGCTACCACAATTCAGCGTCATTGGCATATTCGTCAACACAATTGTTACATCCACGGATTTCAGATAGCTCAAATAAGTATCTTCATTAACAAAACCAAGGAAGTGAATATTCTCATCATCCCGGTATTGTTGCCAATCCCGATGCTTCTTGAAATTTCCCGTAACATAAACGTGGTAGTTTTTATCAAGTCGTTTGAAACAAGCAAGAACTGCATCCACTGGCTCGTCACTGCTGAATGAGCATATAAACAAAAAGTTCACATCTCCTTCCAATTTTCTTTTGACTCCTGACAAATCCGACGGCAATTTGTCAGGAAGAATAATAGGCTTTCCTCCAATAGAGGAAACATAATTCGCCGCTTCACTGTTCGTTACAATCGTGAGGTCAGCATTTTGAAGGCTATAATCACTCACCAGATGAAAAATTATCCATTTCGGGAGAAGGCTTTTCCTCGATGCAATTTTAAAATTTGAATGACGATCAACAACTAAAGTGATTTTTTTAATATTACAAAAAAACGTCAGTAATGCCGATAAAACGACTGAAGGATTTTGACAAAAAATAATATCCGGACTATTTTTACTCATATACATCAAAGTCTTTGTCGACAGCTTAATGTACCTAATGAACATAGAGCCTGAATATTCAAAAACCTTATAGCTCATCCCCCAGTGGGCGGCCAGTTCGCGCGACCTTCGGTGATCATCCCATGTTATCCAAACTGATTTTTTCATTGTAATACACTCATGATGCTTATAAATTAATTAACCCAACTAGCAACGAAAAAGTCAACAGATTGATTTTCAATAAATAGCCTTCCTGCTTTGTAGCTAAAATTAAATCAATAAATTCCGATAAACATATTATCCAGTTACATTTTAAATTACTTTAAATCATATATAAAAATATCCATGCCTTAAGTTATCCATACAAAACATAATTTATAAAATCAAGCAAAGTTCATCTAAAAAAATAATTCAGAAATTGCAAATACAACAATGAAACCATTTACAAAAAAACAAAGCCAAGGCAGTTGTTATATTATTTCAATTTAAATAAGTATACATAAAATCTTGGATGATTTTTTAGGAAATTTTTCAGCCTCGGCAGGATTCTAAAGTGATAACGCACTTTTGCCTTAGTCGGCAGGCGATACCCCATACCTTCCGCCATGGCCACTATACACGGACTACAGGTTCCACAGGGTTTACCACTCCGTGTGGGAGAGTGGCAAAACCAGCTACTCTCTATGACCGGAAGGAATCCATTATCAACACACCACTCCCTCATGTCATTCTTTGACATGTTAATGAGTGGGAAATTCAGATTTTTGAATATCACAGAAAAAGGGTAATCCTTCCTGGCGTAATTTTGCTGAAAAAAATGATCGCTATTAACGGATACAATCGACAGGTCAATTGATTCTATATTTTTATGCCTGCAATAATCGGCAATCCATTTATACTGTTCCCCAAGATAGTGTTGCTTCATTAGATCTATATATGCTTCTTCAATGTCTTTATATTTTTCAAAATCTGAAAATTTGACAATATTTACAGGTAGCAGGTTACCCTTAACCTTGGGGTTGTTTTTCAACTGATTACGGATTTGATGCATCGCTGATATCTCAAAAGTCGTGGAATCTCGACCCGGATCGCAGATATAATGAGGCTTTACATCAACACCTTGTAAAAGTAACTGGATTACCCTAAAGGTTGAATCCCATCCCCCAGTCCATAATACATCAAATTTTTTGCTCATTAATTTACCTTTTATGGGCACTACCCTTAATAATTGAGCAACTCAAAATTTGAAAATATCGATTTCCAGTTAATCGCCTATAGCATGTCCTGATCAATAGCTAAAAAATAATACTAAATTAGCTTACCGGTTCAGCCATCATGATCCAGATCCATTGATTGTACAAAGTAACCTTTCTTTTTATGAGGCTCTCTATTTATGCCTTCATTGGTGGGTGTGATATTCACGCGCACGCCCACCACTCTGTACAGATATTCAGAAATAAAGGCTGACAAGTCCAGCCGACCCTTTTTCGGGCTGATTGAGGTCTCTAGTATAAAACGGCCATACTGGTGTTGGTAAACGGTAAATTCAAAAGCTTCTCCCGAAATTGATTGATACCGGTTCACCGCTCGGGCGAACTGCAGTGCGTGGAACTTCTCATTCTTCGACAAGTAAGCAAAGCGATTTATAGAGCGACCTTCCAATTGATAAACCACCTCTTTGGCGCCCAACAGACCGCAGCCTGTGACTTCCAAAGTAAGATAGTCGCCCAATTCGTAACGCACCAGGTTTTGCGATGTTCTGGATACATCTGTCGCTAAACACCCTTTATCTCCAGAATTTTCAATAATCACCCAGGGATTAACGAGATGACGATGTCCTTCAGCGCACTCGAAAGCAATTACATCAAACTCGGTTGAACCATACTCTTCCGCTACCGGTGCTTTGAACATCCGCGATATGTATGCTTTTTGAGCCGGGAGAATCGACTCCGCCGTACACACAACACATTTCGGTGGATCAAACTCAATATCCATACTCGCGAGAATCTGCGCGGCTTCGAGTAACAGCGACGCATAACCGTAAAGATAATCCGGTTTCCAGTTTAAGAGGTCTGTCACCTCTTCCTTCGCTTCTGGGCCTACCGGATGAAAAACCCGCCTGTTCATTCCAAAGTTCTTGAGCCAGGATTTAATGCCGTCTTTAGGCCTGCCCCATAACCGGGCTTCTCGCTGACCAAGCTTTACACCATAATGTCGAAAACAGTAATCACGAACACCCAGCATCCGGGCGAGTTCTTCCCGGGTAAGCGAGACATGAGTGGGCTCGCCCGTTGTACCGGCTGTATGGCGACCAAATCGCAATAAGTCGCTCCTTTCCTGTTTATCCTTGCAGTGGGTGAGGAGTTGTTTCTTCGACAATGACGGGGACGACCTCAAGGCTTCCAGTCCAGTCACCTCTTTAACAGCGGAGTTTAGTGGTCGGTTTCGAGCCAGTATCTGGTTCAGCTTTCGGGATCTGGCTTCTTCACTCAGGCTCCAAAGACCCTCTACCTCTTTCCGGAAATGGTGAACCCGGAGCCCCATTGCCAGAAACAGTAACCGTGTAAGCAGATATCTTGTCGAACGGACAATCATGGTGTCGCAAGAACCGTGTTGTAGAACTCAAGGTAACGGGCGGCCATTGCCTCGGATGAGTAGTTTTCATTTACCGTCTCGTACGCTTGCTCCGCTTTCCGGCTGGTAAGTTCTTTTTCAGCCAGAGACTTTTCAATAGCTCTGGAAATGGTTGCTGGCTCAACGTCACTCAGAAGTTCACCACCCCCCCCATCGTCCAGAACTTTTGGTATTTCGCCGACAGCAGAGGCAACCACCGGCGTTTTTAACGACATCGCCTCAAGAAGCGTAATCGGCAGGCCTTCTGTCAGGGAGGGCATAACCAGTGCCGTTGAATGTCTTAACAGCGCAGGCACGGTGCTGCAGTATCCAGGCATAAGCACATCGTCTTTGACACCCAGCTCTTCAACCAATGCCTCTAATTGCTGACGAAGCCCGCCCTCCCCAACAATAACCAGACCTGACTTGGGGGATGCTTTTCTGAGCTCAGAAAAAGCTGATAGTAATCTGTCGAACCCTTTTTCTCTGGAGAGCCGGCCTACGCCGAGAATCACAAATTCATGGTTGTCATAAAATGATTTGAAAGGCTCACCCAGTGAAGCCAGGGACGCTTGCTGAAGTTCTGAAATATTCAGGCCATTTGGAATAACAATGGTGTGCCCGCTTGAGAGCTTTTCCGGCAACTCCCTTTTCATAGCCTCTCCCACGAGAACGGCACCCTTCATACGGCCGATGGCAAGCCGGTCCAGGGATTCGTATATCCACATTTTTGAAAAACGTGGAGCATGAACGTATCCATGCAAAGTGGCGATCATCGGAATGCGCCTGAACTTTTCCGGATACATGCCTAAAAGGACATTGAACTTGAATCCATGTGAGTGAAGAAGATCATATCCATTTCCCTGAGCCCATTTCAGTATCTTCCAGGATTCATTGAGATTCAGGCCCGGCCTCATCCGCCACGGCGTGACAGGGAGTCCTTTTTTCCTTGCATCCGCCTCGATAGGCTTCTGGTCTATGCCGCGCTCTCCAGCACTGAGTATCATCGGTTCAAGGCCCTGTTTTACCTGTTCCTGAACCAGGCTCATAAGCATTTTCTCGGCGCCATAGAGGCCACCGCTATCAATCAGGTGTAGTACCTTGACTCCCATTGATGGCCTATCCCTTCCTTGGATTCCAGATAACCTTCTTCTCACCCTTCAGAAAAGCAACATACGCCTTTCAGGAGGCAACATTCAGAAGCATGAAGTAATAGGGTATTGAGTAAAATACAGAGAAAGGCCCCTTCCCTGACATACTGGCAGCCACCCAAAAACCACCAAGGCCTATAAAGCTTTCGAAATGAAAGGTGCTCCTTGATGTGGGCAATTTCAGAGGCTCTGGCATCTCTAGATTCCGGATAACTGCAAGAATATAGACTAACAATTCGGTCTATGCAATCGGCAATGCTGAACAGCAATTTCGATACCTTTTCCTCGCCAACAGCGGACGCTTTCAATAACTCGAACCTTGACTGCACTTTTTCAATATGACCGTAACCCTATTAATAAACAACTCTCTCAATATTGGTATATGAGAAAGAAAATCCAATCCTTTTATACACCTAAAGTTTCGGTAAACAACTTCCAGGCGATGGTTTTTGCAGAGTTTTTCAAATTTAGACAGGCTCATTTTATTTAACCCGGACTCCACTTCTTCGTATCGTCTTGCGCCATCGTTGCGATACTTTTTTCTGACCTGCATCACAGCCTTTTCAGGAAAGAGTATGTTTACCCACGGGAGCTTACAAAAAAATGCATATGACTTCCGTAAGGAGCATACCAAGGAGGCCCGAACGTAATCATCAACTGGCCATCCTCATGAATAAGGTCCTTCATTCTCTCCAAAACTTCACTCGGGTCCGAGTAGTGCTCCATGGCATTTTGTGAAATTACCGCGTCGTATTTGCATACTTCGCCTTTGTAGTTGGCTGAGAATAATACTTTCTCCTTATTTCCTGCACATTCTTGGGCATGTTTGGTAGCGTAATCTATATATTCCTCGTTCACATCGAGCCCCAATACCAGTTTGGCACCCGCATTTGCGAGAGCGGCTGTCTGGAAACCAAGACCACAACCGAAATCGACGACTGTCTTTTCTTTTATCCAACTCTCGAAGCCGGGAAATTCACTTCGCAACAGATTCAGCTCCTTGCCTGTCAATTCCTTTTGCGTATCGCTCCGGATTTCCCTGCCAACTCGCTCCGGCGGCAAACTGAACGCTTCTATAATTCTTTCACTAATCATGATTTACCCCTTCCTTGGATTCCAGATAACCTTCTTCTCTCCCCTGAAAAACGCAACACACGCTTTGTAGGAGGCAAGATTCAGAAGCATGAAATAGTAAGGTATGGAATAAACCGGGGAGAGGGCTTGTCCCCCGGCTTCTTTCTTGCGGCCCTGCCAGGCAAGAAGTACAAACGCCACATATCCCAGGGCTGAGAGGGTGTATATGCCGGCCTTTGGCGCCAGGTAAAGCGTTGCCAATGCAAGTGTGACCATCGGCACGAATGCGCCGTACCTCAGCAGCTTGTGAGAAATCATCTGCCAGGCAAAAAGGCTATTATTCACAGGGTTCATTAAATGTTTCATATCCTTCAAAGCCCAGAGTGCCCGTAGGCTTACCCGCACCCGCATGCTGAATTCACTGCCGCCGTCGGTTAACGCTTCTTCCTTCAATAGAGCCTCGGGCTCATAAACCACACGGTAGCCCTGCTCCACTACCTTTAATGGCTGCACGAAATCGGGCAGTTGGTCTGCGCGCAGGGGGTGGTAGAGTTGCTTTCGCATGGCGTCGATTCCGCCATCCACGCCCACCACGGAACCAACCTTTGTTTCCTGAAGGCGCAGCCAGTTTTCGTATTTCATGTAGGCGCTGCAGCCGTCGCCAATCAGGGAGCCGTCCTGGTGTACGTAAACCATCTTGCCGGTGACGTAACCCACGTCCGGGTCGTTGAAGTTGCGGACCAGCATTCGCAGGGCCTGGGTATCCCACCGGGAGTTTGCGTCGGAAAACAGCAGGATTTCGCCAGTGGCGTTCTGGTTCAGGGTATTCAGGCCGGATGTTTTACCCTGCCTGGGTACCTGCCGGAACAGGCGAACGGAACAGGCGGCATCTTTTGCGACTTTTTCTACGATCTGGTCTGTGCCGTCGTCAGACTCATCGGAAATTACCAGAATTTCAAGCTGGTTACCGGGGTAATCCAGTTCCAGCTTGTTTCTGAGGGTGTCTTCGATGTCTTTGGCTTCATTGTAGGCCGCGATGAGGATGGAGACGTTTGGCAGGTCGCGGTCTGATTTTTGCACCGGTTTCGGCCTGACCGAAGCGACAACTTTCACCGCCAGCGGATAGCCAAAGTAGATGTAAAACAGCAAAACTATCGAAAGCCAGAACACGAACTGCATCATGCAATCCCGCCTGCGGCTTTCAGCCCGCTGGGCTCCCGGGGCTCACCGCCCAGAACGCCCTGGGCGCGAAGTACGTTGCTCACGGTGGTGAATGGGAAATGGCCCAGCAGTTGGTCCAGCCTGTGTTCGCACACATCCAGGTTGTTGTAATGCCGGAACCGGGAGAACCATTTAACGTCCAGCCGCGGCTGGCCTGGGTCAATTTCCCACGGGTGAAGGTAGAACACGAACGGCTGGCCCTGACGGTTGATGCTGCCCAGGCCCCAGCGGCTGAACCAGTAGGGAAACAATCGGAAATAGCCACCGCCGGCGATCGGCAGGGTGTAGCCGGGCAGTTTCAGGGTGCTGAGCGGAAACTCGGCCAGTTTATAACCCTTGTCCGTAGTGAGTGTGTGAGGCCAGCGGGGGGTGCCAGGCATGCCGTAGCGGTCGTGATGAACGGGGAATATTGAGGAATCCCAGGCGAACCCTTCCTCGGCCAGAATATCCAGTGCCCAGCGGCTTTCATTGGTAATGGAATAGCTTGCGGCCCGGTAGCCGGTAATGGGTTCACCGGTAATGTTTTCCAGGACGGCTTTGGAGCGCCGGGTTTCTTCGCGGAAAACCTCGGGGGTCTGGTTGTAGATAAGCTGGTGGCTGTAGCCGTGACTGGCAATTTCGTGGCCTTCTTTCCGGATCAGGCGAACCAGTTCGGGAGACTTTTCTGCAACCCAGCCCAGGGTAAAGAAGGTAGCCCTGGCCTTGTGACGGTCCAGCAGGCTGAGAATGCGCTGGGTGTTGGCTTCTACCCGGTATTCCATGGAATGCCAGTCTTCCCGGCGGACGGCTTCGGCCAGTGCGGCAACCTGGAAGTAGTCTTCAACATCAATGGTCAGGGCGTTTTCAATCGCGCTCATGGTCATCACATCCTTGCGGCGCCGGTTTACAGAAGCCTGTAGTCAACACTTAACTGCACCCAGTTCTCATTATAGGTCTGTGTTTCGATGTCACTGTCGCGCTCATACCGGCCCACTCTTGCGGCCCACTCAAGGCGGCGCGAGGAGCGGTAGGTCAGGCCCAGATCAAGGCCGGTGGTCTGATAATCGGCTCGGTCTGCCTTGTAGGTCAGCAACTCATACTCGCCAGAGGCGACCGCGGACAGCTTTGGGGTCAGTCGTCTGGTATAACCGGCCCTTACCCCTGTTCCGTCCCGCCGGCCTCCGGCGACGGATCTCGCTCCCAGGTAGTCGGAGCGGTTGGCGAAGGCGGAGACAGACAAGGAATCACCGTTACTGAATATTTTGTCCAGGCCGGTTTCAATACTGGTGGCTTCAAGCGTGTTACTTTCTTCCAGCTCGAAAGTGAATTCATTGAAGCGAATGTCGTAATTCGATGCCCGGTCCGTGAACTCCCGGGAGGCCCTGAGATAGAGCGTTCCTCCGGAGTTCAGTGAGCGTGTAAGGTTCAGGTCACCCACCACCCCGCCTGAATTCTGCTCAAAACTCCCAAGTGTGGTATTTATTTCACTGACCCCCAGGGACCCACTCAATGCGGTTGTGGCCCAGCGCTTGCTGTAGGTGCCACTGAGTGTGCTTCTTCGGATCTGCGCGCCGGTGTCAAGCTCCGCGTCGCTCACCGAAGCGGATAAACCGGCGGAAAAATCCGGCGAAAAAAGGTGGCTCCAGGCGATGGCGCCGATGAATCTGTCACTGTCTGGATAGGACAGAGTACTGTTATTATTTCTGTTCGGGTCTGAGAGGTCGTTATACTCTGTGTTCTCATAACTTGAGGATAACTGAACCGAATCCAGCAGTGACAGTTGCCAGAGATAGCTGGGCCCGGTTCGGAAGACATTTTTCCGGGTCCGGTTGTCGGGTGTGTTGCTCAGGCGACGGGTTCGGGTATATTCCCGGGTCTGGTTGTCGACTTCCCAGGAAAGACCCTGTGCTAGTTCACAGCTGCCTGTAACGCCTGCATTAATTCCTGTTTGCGGCTCGTAGGTATTCTGCGAGTACACCGAATAGGATAATTCGCCGTTCGCGCTGGCAATACATTTTCCGGGATCGGTCTGGTAGTTGCCCCGTAAGGTAAACCGGTTTTCAATATCGCTCTGCTGTTGATCCGCCCTTCTGGCGATGTTGTCGCTGTATCTGGGCCCAAAGCCCACATACAGCTCCGGAGGTGTAGCCATCGTAACCGGCGAGCTGGCCAGAAGGGCCAGCCCCAGCGAAGGCCGCAGCTTCGCGGCGAAAGACCTGAACGCCATTGCCTTAACCATTGATCACCGCACCCACAAATTTATCCGGATTGAACGCCAGGGCCGCATTCTCAATCTTGCCTGGCGTCAGCTTGCCGTGGGGGACCACCAGCATGCCGTAATCGCAAAGATCGGTCAGAATCCGTGCGTCCGGAGAGTCGGAAATGGGCGCCGTATCCAGCACAATGAAGCGATCTGGATAGCGGCGGCGGATGGCCTGCAGGAACTGCTTCATGCGAAATGAGGTAAAGAACTCCGCTGGCGTTTCGCGTTTGCTGCCTGCCGGTATCAGGCGCAGGCGTGGAATGCCCGTGGGATAGATAATCCGGCCGATGTCGTAGTCCGGGTCTTCCAGGAAGTCCGTCAGCCCGGTTTCGGCGGCCAGGTCCAACTGGGCGTGCAGTGAGGGGGCGCGCAGGTTGCAGTCGATGATCAGCGCGGTTTTGGACTGGTCAAAGGCAAATGCCGCTGCCAGGTTGAGGGCCATGAAAGAGGTTCCCGCACCTTCACAGGCGCCGCTGACCACCATGGTGAAGTTGTTGCCACCCGACAGTTCCAGCAGTTTGGTACGCAGGTGGCGAAACCGGTTGACGAGGGCCCGGTTTTGGGATTCCGGATAAATGATGCGCCGCTCGTCCATGTCGTCGCGGGTGAGCCGGCGGGGCTCCTGCATCTTGACGATCTGTTTGCTGATCACGTACTTGTCGACAGCACCGGGGCCCAACTCCAGGGAACTCGGTACCAGCATGCGGGAGTCATCCCACTGGGAGAAATCGTTGCCGTGCCCGCTATCGGAATCCGCACCCTGTTTCTTCAGATCGCCTGTGCGTTCCCTTGCCTTGAAATCCGCTCCACCGCTGTTGTTATCACGCGCCCGGGTACTGGTTTTCATCTCTTCCCTTTCCCTGTCCCGTTTTTGCTCTGTCATTAAATAACCCCCATCAGAGCAGCACCGGCAACACCGCCATAGGCAGCTACAACCAGCACGGCGCATACAGCGACGGAAACGGTTAAAAATCGGTCCCTGCGTTTCTCGTAGGGTGTTCGTACGTGGGGCATCTCTGCCAGCACGGGCAGGCCAATACCGTCTTCAAGCTGTTTCCGGGCCCGTACACGGGGGTCTATCTGCAGTGCGCCGGCCGCAAGGCCGAACGGGGCCAGGGCTCCGAGAATCAGGCCAGCGGAAGCAAACAGCTGGAACTGCGGGCCAACCGGGTCCAGGGGGAATTGAGCGGTTTCATTGATGCGGAAATTCAGGCCCTGGCCTTCGATGTCCAGGTACATGGATACCCGGGCTTTTTCGCGGCGTCTGAGCAGGTCGTTGTAGATCTGTTCGTTGACCTCCATATCCCGTGTGAGCTCTGAATACTGTGTCTTGTTTTCCTGGATACGCGCCATCCGCTCTTCCTGCTCCGCGATCAGATTCTCAAGCGAATTGATGCGTGATTCCTGGGTGCGGATACTGGCGCGGGTTTTGGCAACTTCCGCGCTGATGTCCTGGTACAGAGGATTGACCAGTTGATCGCCTTCACTGGCAGCCAGGCCCAGCTCACCACTGAGGGCTGCCCTGTCCCGTTGTTTTTTCAGCTCGGCAATCTGTTCCTTCAGTACCACAATATCCGGGTAGGTGTCGTGGTACTGCAGCCGTAGTTCGTCAAGCTGGGTTTCCTTCTCGCGAATTCTGCGGGTGTAGGAATCTGCCGTTCTGGCCTGGCTGAGCATGGGTTGCACGTCGTCCAGTTGTGACTCCAGGGATTCGGCCCGCGCCATCAGTTCGGAGCGCTCCAGCTCGGCCAGTTCCAGTTCGCGGCGCAGGTTCGCCATGCGGGCATTGGCTTCGCTTTCCGTTCCGTCAACATTCTCGGAGAGGAACTTCTTCAGTTTTTGTTCAACCCCGGCAAGTATGGACTCGTAATTCTTGACCTGCTTGTCGATGAAGTTGTAGGCGTTACGGCTTTCCTTGCGTTTGCTTTCCGAATTTTCGGATATAAACAGTTGCCCCAGGCGTTGTGCAATGCGGAAGGCCTGCATGGGCGACTCGGAGGTATAACCAATACTGAAATAGCGGTCACCACGGGGACGCACATTCATGTTAGTGCGAAGCATGCCGATTCTGCGCTCGAGTTCCTCGTCGGTCAGCTGGTCAGCATCCTGGCCGAAGATGTCCTTGTCTTTGGCAACCTTTGACATGACATCCCGGGACCAGAGCATTTCCCGGGCTACGGAGCTGCGCTCGCTGATCTCGGTGGTTACGGCACTGCCTTCCATCAGCGGGCGAATAATATTCTGGTCATCCACAAATATCACAACCTGAGACTCATACTTGTAAGGCCAGACAAACCCTGCCCCCAGTACGGCAAAACTGACAATTGTGAACAGGAAAAAGGCCAGCCACTTACGCGAGCGGACCTCTCTGATTATTTCCGAAGGAATCTGGTTTAATGGAAGTGCCATCTCTAATTACCTGTTGATAAACAGTTCCGCGCCGGCTTCAAACAGCGGTTGCAGCCTATCCTAGAAATTCCGTTCCGGCACGGTCAGGATATCCCCGGGTCGCAGGCGGTAATTGGTGGATACATCACCCTTGCTGAGAATGTCGTTGAGTCGAACGGGAATGGCCACCATCCTGTTGCCCAGTGAGCGGTACAACATGGCGTCGTTGAGGTTGGCAAAGGGGTTTGCACCGCCTGCGCTCAGCACCATGTCCAGGACCGTCATTCCGGACCTGTGGGGCACGGAGATGGGCTGGCTGACCGCGCCGGTTACCCGCACCCGGTTGTTGAATTCCTGGCTGCCCATGGACTTGACCACCACGGTTACCTGGGGTTCACGGATGTAGCTTTTAAGGCCTTCCTCGATTTCATTGGCGAGCTGTTCCGGCGTTTTACCGGTGGCCTGGACATCGCCAATAAGGGGCATGGATACCCTGCCGTCCGGGCGTACGGGAACGCCGATGCTGAGATCCGCATTACGCCAGACCGAGATCTGGATTTCATCCGTTGGGCCGAGCACATACTCCTCGACCCCCGTTGATGTCTGCAGGCTGAGAGCTTCGTTGATGTCTTCCTGAGACGATGGCTGAGGCCCGGCACAACCCGTTACAAACGCTACCGCCGTCACGGAGATCAGCAGTCCCCGCAGTGAATACTTCGATGACATTGTTATTCCTCTCTGATTCCGTGTCTGTTTCCGTGTCCCGGGGAGGGCAGGTCCCGAAACTACCTTGATCCTTTCTTGAACAGTACCACCTCTACTGTTTGAATTATAATCAATAAATCCAGCAACAGGCTTTGATTCTTGATGTAATAGAGGTCGTAACAAAGTTTTTCCCGCGTGTCTTCCTCGTTGCCCGCGTACGCAAAGCATAGCTGGGCCCAGCCGGTCAGGCCAGGCTTTACGCGATGGCGCTCACTGTAAAACGGTATCTTTTCAGACAGCTGCGCCACGAACACCGGCCGTTCGGGGCGCGGGCCCACGAAGGCCATGGTGCCATTGAGAACGTTAAAGATTTGCGGCAGTTCGTCGATCCGTAATTTTCGGATAACGTCACCCACCCGGGTTACCCGGGTGTCGTTTTTGCTGGCCCAGACTGCTCCATTTTTCTCAGCATCGTTAATCATGGAGCGGAATTTGTACACTTTGAAGACTCTGCCGTTAAGCCCTACCCGTTCCTGGCTATACAGCATCGGCGCCCTGAAGCCATCCTCTGCTTTTATGGCTATGACGGTAAGGATCATCAACGGCAAACTCACAAGCAGGAGCGTTGTTGCTGCCAGGATATCCAGTGATCGTTTACCAAATCCGAAGACCGACGAGACGGTAAAACCATCGGTAAAAACCAGCCAGCCCCTGGTGACCATTTCCAGCGCAACTTTACGACTCTCCCGCTCATAGAAAGTCATACCGTCAACAATTTTTACGCCCTCCATCTTGCATTCCAGCAGGTCTTCCATGGGCAGGCCCTTGCGGCGATCATCCACGGCTACCACAATTTCACTGACCGGGTTCTTGATGATGAATTGGTGAAGTGTGGTGGGAATGTTCAGCAGGTAGTCGTCGCGGATCTCAACCGGCTCGTCCGGCAGGGGGACAAACCCCATCAGGATGAACCCCTTGCGGTTCAATGGTGCTTTAAGGTCTTCGTGAATCTGCCTGGCGCGAAAGCCAGCACCCAGTACCAGCACCTTTCGTTTGAAGGCGTCCTTGCCCACCGTGTCGAAGAAGATTGAGCGCGCGATACCGATCAGGAAAAAGCCGAACACAGACCCTGTTGTCAAAACACCGCTTTCACCGAGGTACCACAACCAGTCTGCTGCCAGCAGGTAGGCAAAACCGTTTAAAGGAATGCTGATAATCAGCGCCATGATGGTGCGGAGCATCATGCCCGACATGCCCTCCTCCAGGCGCGACTGGTGAACACCAAGCGCCACCATCACCAAAAGGTTCATTGCCGAAAAGACAACCGCTGATGGCAACAGAAATCGCAGGTTTTCAAGGAAGAAGGAAAGGTCGCCGAAGTAGCGAAAAAATACCGTCAGGGCGAAGGCAAACGCCAGCAGCAAAAAATCAATCAGGCCGAGGATGACATACGGAAGATGGATGTAATGCCTGAACAATCTGACGTGGGCCACGCCAACTCCTTTTGCTGCTCACAACAATGAAACAACGCATCCAGTGCGTTTACATACAGCGTTATATGAACAGCAGTGTACTGTAAATTCCTGTAACTGCAACCAACGGCAAACAGAATGAGCGTGTCAGCCGTTCAGGGTGCGTTCAGAATGTAAAGAAAACTGACAACACACGGCGCCCGGGTTGTCAGTTTCTTCTCTGTATCAGGCGTTACGACCGCTTGCGCATGCGGGCCAGAAAAAGCCCCAGGAGACCGAGCCCAAGCAGCGCCAGGGTGCCGGGCTCCGGGACCGCAACGGTACCGACGGTTACGTTATCCAGGCCGTAGCCGTCATTCGGTTTATTGGAAAAGATGGACACGCCGCCAAGGCCTGCCGAGTCAAAAATCGAGATGTAAAAAATCGTGCCGTTACCCAGGGCTGTTCCGAAGATGTCGTTGAAACTGAACCCCACGCCGCCAATCGAGAACCGGCCACCCGCATCGTTAGGATCTGTCATGTAGAACCCCATGGCATTGTAACCCGCAGCCGGCGAGATGCTCATTTCCCTGGCGTCCATGCTGTCCAGCCAGTTGTCACCGGATACCGGGTAGCGCCCGCTGAAAGGCGTTGTGCCTGCATCCAGAACGGCAAGGCCTTTCGTGCAGGTGTAACCGCCACTATCGCAAAGGCCGCCGGAACCCGGCACCGCGCTGGTAAAACTGCCGACACCCACCTGGGAGTTAATGGAAACTGACTGATCACCAGGGTTGTAAAAGGTATTGTTGTCGAACGTTTCGGTGAGATAGCCGCCGCTCAGGGTTGCCAGGAAGTTACTTTCGGCCTGGCCAGCGGCGGCTCCGCCCTGGGGGCTGACGGAAAGAATGGGTGCTGCGGAAACCCAGGAGCATGCGCCAAAGAGTAGTCCGGTCGCAATAATGGCTGTTGCCTTGTTCATATCAGTACTCCGTTTCACTGATTAATTCGCCTTCGCCGGAGTACTGAAGGCACATTTCGCGCCACAATGATAACTGTTTAAATTTCAGCTTGTTATGAAGCCCTTACCCACAAACTGTAAATTAAACCGACACCCACTGTTTCATATTCAGATCACAAAAAGCCCGACAAACTCATGCACTGGCGTGCCTTCCAGCGCTTTCTGATCCTTGCAGAGCTGGTAGATCCGGTCGCAACGCTGGCCAGGGAACCGGGTGGCAAGGTTGTTGTTGAATTTGTCTTCCAAGAGCGGAATCCCCTCCTTCCTGCGGCGACGGTGGCCGATGGGGTATTCAACCGCGACCTTGTCCGTGGCACTGCCATCCCTGAAGAACACCTGAATGGCGTTGGCGATGGAGCGTTTGTCTTCTTCCAGGTACTCACGGGTATACCTTTCATCTTCCACCACTTCCATTTTCTCCCGAACCCGGTCGATAAGCGGATTGGCTTCGTGGAAGCTGTCTTCGTAGTGTTCCGCGGTGAGACTCCCAAAAATCAGCGGGACAGCCACCATGTACTGAAGGCAGTGATCCCTGTCGGCCGCGTTCGCAAGCCTGCCCTGCTTGGAGATGATGCGGATGGCGGATTCGTGGGTGGTGATGACAATACGGTCGATCTCGTCGAGTCGGTCTTTGACCTGGGGGTGCAGGGCTACTGCCGCTTCCGCCGCTGTCTGGGCGTGGAACTCCGCCGGGAAGGAGATCTTGAACAGGATGTTCTCCATCACGTAGGAGCCTAGTTCCTGGGGTAAAGAAAACTGACGCTTATCCTCGGGCTTTAACTTCTGATCTTTGTTGGTCTTGCTGAACAGCACATCATAGAAGCCCCATTGGGGGGCTGTCAGTGCGCTCGGAATGCCCATTTCTCCTCGCATGGCGATATCGGCCAATCGTACCGCGCGAGATGTGGCATCGCCTGCTGCCCAGGACTTCCGGGAGCCTGCATTGGGCGCGTGGCGGTAGGTTCGCAATGACTGGCCGTCTACCCAGGCGTGGGAAAGTGCCGACAGCAATTGCTCCCGGTTAGCGCCCATCAGTCTGGCGGTGACGGCCGTGGAGGCCACTTTAACCAACACCACGTGGTCCAGTCCTACCCGGTTGAAGGAGTTTTCGAGCGCCAGCACACCCTGGATTTCATGGGCCATGATCATGGCCCCCAGCACGTCCTTCATGGTCAGCGGCTCTTTGCCTTCCGCCACCCTTTTCTGGGAAAGATGATCAGCAACCGCAAGAATACCCCCCAGGTTGTCGGACGGATGCCCCCACTCGGCAGCAAGCCAGGTGTCGTTGTAGTCCAGCCAGCGGATAAGGCAGCCAATATCCCAGGCCGCTTTTACCGGATCCAGCCGGAAGGAGGTTCCGGGAACGCGCGCGCCATGGGGCACTACCGTGCCTTCAACAATCGGGCCCAGGTGCTTTGTGCATTCGGGAAACCGAAGGGCCAGCAGGCCGCAGCCCAAAGTATCCATCAGGCAGTTGCGGGCGGTGTTCCAGGCTTCTTTGCTTTTAATCCGGTAGCCGAGGGTGTAATCGGTAATTGTCTGTATGAGCTGGTCGTAGTCGGGGCGTTCATTGAGATCGAATGTTGCTGACATGGCAGGGACTCCTTCGATTTTTGTGTCTTCCAGGTACAGACTAGCGCACCCGGCACCAAGGCCCAAGATCCAGAGGACAGCAAAAGGAAGGAAGTGCCGGGCACCATTCACTCCTCACTTCTCACTTCCAGTACCCGGACCTGGCTTGCCAGTCAGGCCTGACTCTTTCTTCTGCGCAAACCGAAAGCAGGGAACCCCCTGTTAACAAAGACTTAAAAGCGCATATTGTAAAGCCTGCATTACACTTCTCCACGAACACGTAAATAAAACTGACAACCGGGCGCTTAAATTTGTAGCATTTTATTTACAACCCCTTTCATATACACGTTATGTTTACATATCTCTTAACGTTAACCAGACCCGTAGGGCCAAATAACTAACACTTCCCTTAAATTTCAATTAGTTACAATTTAACATCCGGATAAAACCCAACCATGGTTAAATTGTTTTAATAAACAGGTCCCCGCTGCATTTCTCGGGTTTCACTTCAACTGTTTGTTTGCACTTCAGTTCTTTAAAGCAAACCGTTTTCAAAGTGGTAATGGTACAACATGGTTTTGCCGACCTTATCTCGCCTATAATCTCTGCGCAATTAATGAACAACCCATTAGCAAACTTTAACGAAGCATTCATAGAAGTCATCGATAAACCGTGGAAATGCCAGTGAATCGCACCGCTACCGAATCTGCAATTGACGAATGGGCCACTATTCTGGGTGAATCCGGAGTCGTTGCGGCTGACGCAGCAGAGTTTGGCGCCTCCACAATAGGAGCGAAGCGCTCAATTCCGGCTGTGCTCCGCCCTGAGAACCAGGAGCAGGTCGCAGCAGTTCTTCAGGTTGCGCAACGCTGGCAAGTTGCGGTTTATCCCGTAAGCACGGGCAATAACTGGGGCTACGGTAGTGCCAATCCGGTTGAAGACGGCTGCGTCATCCTTGATCTGAGCCGGCTTGACCGTATTTCCGATTTTGATCCCGACATGGGCGTTGTCACTGTTGGGCCCGGCGTAACCCAGGGCGCCCTGAGGGACTTCCTTGATCACCATGATGGCAATTATCTCGTTCCGGTAACCGGCGCGGGCCCCACCTGCAGCATTCTTGGCAATGCGCTTGAGCGGGGTTACGGCATCACGCCGATTACTGACCATTTTGCAGCGGTGACAAAGATAGAAGCGATCCTGCCCGACGGCACCCTTTACCGGACGCCGCTCAGCGAACTTGGCGGTGCGGAAGTGGACGGGCTTTTCAAATGGGGCCTCGGCCCTTATCTCGATGGGCTCTTCAGCCAGGGGAATTTCGGAGTGGTTGTGAATATGACCATCGCCCTTGCGCCGGCTCCCGACACCGTGACGGCGTTTTTCTTTTCCACGAAGGACGACGCCAAACTGGAAGCGCTGGTGCCCACCGTCAGGGCGGTGTTGCGAGCGCTCGGCGGTTCGGTTGTGGCGATTAACCTGCTCAACAGCCAACGCATGCTCTCGATGATGACACCCTTCCCTGAAGACAGGGCCATTGACGGTGTTCTGCCTGCTCACGAAGTTGAACGTCTCGCCAACAGTCATGGCGTTCCTGCCTGGAGCGGGGTTGGTGCGATTTATGCCTCAAAGGAGGTAGCCCGAGCGGCCCGACGCACGCTACGGCGGCTTCTGGGCCCGGTAACCGACCGTCTCGTTTTTATCAACCAGCGAAAAGTTGACCTGGCGCGGACTATTGCCCGCGTGCTACCCGGCAGGCTGGCTGCACGGGTTAAGGGCATGGCGGATACCCTCTCCGGCGCGCTGGAAATCATGCATGGCACCCCCAACGATGTCGCGCTGGCGCTGGCCTATTGGCGCTCAGGCACCCTGCCCGAGACTGGGCAGCCCAAAAACCCCGCACGGGATGGCTGTGGGCTCATATGGTTCGCGCCGCTGGTTCCGATACGGGGAAAAGACGTTCGCCGCTACATCAATATGATTGAACGAATTTGCCCGCAGTACGGTGTCAATCCGTTAATTACATTGACGACAGTAAACGATCGCTGCTTCGACTCTACCGTTCCCCTGCTCTTTGATCGCAGGGACGAGAATGCGACAGCACGGGCCAACGACTGCTATCGCGCCCTGTATGAAGCGGGGCAGAAAGAAGGCTTCCTGCCCTACCGCCTCAACATCGACGCGATGAGCACCCTGAATACCAGTGACTCTGCTTTCTCCAGGCTGGCCAGTCAACTGAAAGCTGCAGTCGACCCCAATTTCATCCTGGCGCCCGGACGTTACGTGCCCAGGATCAAGCGTTCCGAGGTCTGATGGGCTGTAACCTCGATACACCCGTTGTACGCCGCCAGTGGAAGTTAAGACGGCGCTTTTTCTCCATGGACTATCGTCAAAACAGCTCCCTGAACGGGAAAACATGAGGACCTGAAAATGAACACAGGGTTTGCACTTCGGCATGAAACAGAATACACAAATAACCAACCGACCCAGGAAGACGTCAGTACTATTTTCAACTCGGTATTCAATGTCGAGTTGGCGACGTCTCCAGAGGTGATTAACGAGGTCTTCGAACTTCGGTACAAGGTTTATTGCATTGACCGGCCTTTCGAGGACCCCGATTGCTTCGCTGATAAACGCGAGCACGATGCCTACGATCCGCGATCCGCGCACGCCCTGATCCGACACCAAATGACGGGAGACAGCGTTGCCACCGTTCGTCTCGTTATGACGGGCGATAACCCGGAACAGGCTGACTTTCCGATGGAAGCCCCCTGTATCCACCGGATGGGTCAGCAGGCACGGGACGCATTTGCAGGCGCACGCCGCGAGCGGATCGCAGAAATTTCCCGCATGGCGGTCAGCCGGGAGTTTCGGCGGCGTCTCAATGAGGGCGAATCAGCCTCGGGCACCAGCGATTTCGTCTGCTACAGCGATTCGGAAAATGGTAAACGCGCCATGCCCTATATCAGTCTTGGGCTTTTCGCCGCGATTCTCCAGATGTCGGTCAGACATGGCATAACCCACTGGATGGCAGTCATGGAGCCGGCGCAGCTGCGCCTGTTAAAGCGATTTGGTGTGGAGTTTGATCATGTGGGACCGGTGCTGGAGTATCACGGCCTCCGCCGCCCTGCCTTCACCGAGGCAGCGTCACTGATTGACGGTATCAGGAGGCGTCGTCCGGATGTCTGGTCGCTGATTACAGACGCCGGACGGTACCTGCCTGCAAAACCGAACTGAACCTGGCGATTTCGGCTTAGGGAAACGCTCGAACTGAAAAGGCCCCCGCTTGTTGGCGGGGGCCTTTATTCTACCGGCACTCTCATCTAAGCACTAAACTGCTCAGACGTTATGCCTTTGCTGCTTTTTTCCTGCGTGACAGGCCAAGTCCGGCGAGGCCCAGGCCCAACAACGCCAGGGTGCCTGGCTCAGGTACGCTAACCGGTGTAGCCTCGATACGGAACGAGGTCTCAAAAGTGTTGGGGCCGCCCTCAGGAGTCAGAAGACCAAGACATCCGTTAGCAGCCCCCGCAGCCGCACAGGCAGTATCAGGCAGCGTCGTCAGCCCAGCGAGCTCAAGGAACACCGAGTAGACGTAGCCCTCCATGGTGAACTGCTGTGGGGGAAGGGCGCCACCGGTATAGGGGCCCAAACCGTCAATGTCGGTCAGGGTGAAAATGTCACCGCAGGGCTGGGCTAATCCATCGGCACAGGACCCACTGCCCGGGTTGTTTGGCGTTTCCGTAAAGCGACTGTTGAAGGTAATCGAGGGCAGCACCTCGGTACTGCCAACACCCATCGGTGTAAGCGGATTCAGGGTGAGCGTGGAGGTCAGGTCAAACGTTAGCAGCGTATCAAAACTCGAATTGATGGTGTTGTTATCATGGGTAAATACGCCACCGTCTACGGAGACCCCATTGGTTACAAGTTTTGGAAGCGTACCATCCGTTGTGGAATCGACATCGGTAATCGAGACAGACGACCGACTCGCAGCTGTTGTTCCACCCCATGAAATCACATTTTCGTTGCTGGTATCCTGGGTACCGGGGTTGGTGTTCCCTTTATTAGTGAACGTTGCGTTCTCGAACTTGCTGTCGACCGTATAATCCCATGTGGTAATCAGATCCGCGCTGGCAGATGCCGCGCCCAGCGCAAATGGCACAACAAGCGTTGATAAAAGCGTTCTTTTAAGTGCAGTGTTCATAGTTATCTCTCCTTGAAGGTGAACGCTGGCAGCTGGAATTCAGGCAAGCACGTCAGCGGTGTATAGCTACACGCATCATCCATACCAAATATTTAAACTGATTATCTTTCATAAACTTAAAATTTCGGCCTGGTGGATGTGGAGATGCAGGTGTAAGTATCTTCGACATTGAAGGAGCGTAAATGCATCGTCTTCCACGCTATGTATTTTTTGGAGAGGTATGTAAGCAGGGTCGATTAGAACAAAAACATTTAAAGAGATCGATTTATAGTTATTACAGAATTAAAAATGCCGTTAAACAGCAGACTGACTTCCGAGTGCGTAAATTATGCTGACGCCAAGAACCCGGGACCGGGGTATATCGAACATGTTTATACGCTCGGATACGACTTCATCCAAAGCCACAAACCGCACCCCTCAATCTCACTGACTGTCTCAAGCCAGTCATCGAGATTCATGCCCAGGGTCAGCCGGTCCCGCCCCACAAGCAATGCAATTTCCCATGCTGATATAGCTGACACGAGAAATTGCCACACCATGGTCATAGGGTATAGTCATTACTATATATCCGGCAGATGACTACAGTAAGCAGCCATCTGACAATTGGGTACTTGGCACTCTCACCCAGCCAGGCGCATCACTCACTATCGGCCCAACAGATCGTCTATTTCAACCTGCAAAGCTTTCGCAATCGCTCTGAGAACTTTTGTTGAACCCGTTTTGGTGCCAGCCTCAATTTGTGACACATACGATTTGCCAATACCGGCTTCTGTGCCCAGTGATTCCTGAGTATAGCCGCGATATTCCCTCCAAATCTTCAGCGGGTGTTCATCTCCAGACATGAGGCGCTTAGCGATAGCCGCAGGAATGCTTTCATCTTCTCCGGCGGAAAGTTCAGCCATCGCAACATCGGCATCCTGAATATCACGCGCATCCTGTGCCATCTCAAGCAACTCTTGATACTCGGCATAGGGAATGACTGCGTATTCGGGTTTTCCCGATTTTTCAATAATCTGCACGCTCATTTATAAATATCTCCTCTGGCGCCGACTTTCAATACCAGTAAAATCAGCTCACCATTATCAAAACTGCAAATCGCCCTGTATCCACCCTGACGAAGGCGCCAATAAGGCTTTCCTTTCATCGGCTTCCAGTCGCCACGGTAGTTGTCTGGATCCAGCGCAATCGCTTCGAGTTCGGACATTATCCTTTCTGCTACTGGCCTGGGGGCTTTCTTCAGTGCTTTCAGTGCGGATTTTTTGTATTTCAGTGAGTACATGCGGAAAGTTTACGAATAGGTTTACTGTAGGTCAACACTTGGAATGAAAAACGAGCGAGCCTGATTGGTAAAGTGGGGCCGGTGACCAGTATTCAGGCGAAGCAGAGCCGGGGCAACCCCGGCCTTTAAATGCAGGCTTTACTAAGGTCCTGTCAGACCGAATCCCCCGGCACTCTCACCCAGGCACTCTCACCCAGGCACTCTCACCCAGGCACTCTCACCCAGGCACTCTCACCCAGGCACTTTCACCCAGGCACTCTCACCCAACCTTCCATTAACACCCTCGCACTGCGGCTCATGATGGCTTTGGTGGCGGTCCACTGGTTATTCACCAGACTGGCTTCTGCGCCAACCTGAAGAGTTCCGGATGGATGGCCGAAGGTGACGGAAGTCCGATCTCCGTCGCCGGCTGCAAGGTTGACCAGAGTTCCGGGAACGGCGGCTGCGGTGGCGATGGCAACAGAGGCGGTGCCCATCATGGCGTGATGGAGTTTGCCCATGGATAGGGCCCGGACCAGTACATCCACATCCCCTTCCCCGATCTGTTTGCCGCTTGATGACACGTAATCGGAGGGTTTGGCCACGAAGGCGACTTTCGGGGTGTGCTGGCGATTGGCGGCTTCCTTGATGTTCTGGATCAGCCCCATCTTCACGGCGCCGTGGGCGCGGATGGTTTCGAACATGGCCAGGGCTTTAGGGTCGGAGTTGATGGCGTCCTGAAGCTCGGTGCCTTTGTAGCCAATGTCTTCGGCGTTCAGAAAGATGGTGGGAATGCCGGCGTTGATCATCGTGGCCTTGAGGGTGCCTACGCCAGGCACTTCCAGGTCGTCCACCAGATTGCCGGTGGGGAACATGGAACCTTCACCATCCGCCGGGTCCATGAATTCCACCTGCACTTCAGCCGCGGGGAAGGTGACGCCGTCCAGTTCGAAATCGCCGGTTTCCTGGACTTCACCGTTGGTGATGGGCACGTGGGCGACGATGGTTTTCTTGATGTTGGCCTGCCAGATGCGCACGGTGCAGGTGCCATTTTCAGGAATCCGGTCTTTGGCGACGAAGCCGCCGTTGATGGCGAAGGCGCCCACGGCGGCTGTGAGGTTGCCGCAGTTGCCGCTCCAGTCTACGAAGGGCTTGTCGATGGAGACCTGGCCGAACAAGTAGTCCACATCGTGGTCCGGCTGGGTGGGCTCGGCCAGGATGACGGTTTTACTGGTGCTGGAGGTGGCGCCGCCCATGCCGTCGATCTGTTTCTGGTAGGGGTCGGGGCTGCCGATAACGCGCAGCAGGAGTTTGTCCCGGGCTTCGCCTGGAGTCTGGCAGGGTTCTGGGAGGTCCTGAAGGCGGAAGAACACGCCTTTTGATGTACCGCCGCGCATGTAGGTGGCGGGGATTTTAATTTGGGGAGCGTGGGTCATTTTTCTGCTCTCTTGGTGAAGACGGGGTCAGATGAAAATTTCATCTGACCCCTTTGTCGATGCTATGGGTGCGGTGAACATGGGGTCAGAAGAAGGCTTTCTTCTGACCCCTTCTTCAACCCCGACCTCGGAGTTTGAAAATGGGGTCTGACCCCACGGGGTCAGACCCCTTGTTTACGCAGCACCTTCCGATTGCAGGAAATCTTCCGCAAACCGCTGCAACACGCCACCCGCACTGTAGATCGATACTTCTTCGGCGGTATCCAGGCGACAGGTCACTGGCACGCGTTCGGTGCTGCCGTTCTTGCGGTGGATGACCAGCGTCAGTTCGGCACGGGGCGCCGGGGTGCCTTCTACGTCGTAGGTTTCAGTGCCGTCTAGGGCGAGGGTCTTGCGTGTGGTGCCTTCTTCGAACTGCAGGGGCATCACGCCCATACCGATCAGGTTGGTTCGGTGAATCCGCTCGAATCCTTCGGCCACAATTGCTTCGACACCGGCGAGTGCCACGCCCTTGGCGGCCCAGTCACGGGAGGAGCCCTGGCCGTAGTCGGCGCCGGCGATGATGATCAGCGGCTGCTTGCGCTCCATGTAGGTTTCGATGGCTTCCCACATGCGGGTGACCTTGCCTTCCGGCTCGATACGCGCCAGCGAACCCTGCTTCACGTTGCCGTTTTCATCCCGGACCATTTCGTTGAACAGTTTCGGGTTGGCGAAGGTGGCACGCTGGGCAGTCAGGTGATCACCCCGGTGGGTGGCGTAGGAGTTAAAGTCTTCCTCCGGCACACCCATCTTGTGCAGGTATTCACCAGACGCACTGTTCATCAGGATGGCGTTGGACGGCGACAGGTGATCCGTGGTGATGTTATCCGGCAACACCGCCAGCGGACGCATGCCCTTGAGGGCTTTCTCACCCACCATGCCACCTTCCCAGTACGGCGGGCGGCGGATGTAGGTGCTCTGCGGGCGCCACTCATATAGCGGGTTGGTGTTGGCCTGGGCATCCCGGGTGATGTCGAACATCGGAATGTAAGTGCTGCGGAACTGCTCCGGCTTGACGCTGGATTTCACGATGGCATCGATCTCCGCATCATCCGGCCAGATGTCCTTCAGGGTGACGGGGTTGCCGTCTTTGTCATAGCCCAGGGCATCTTTCTCGATGTCGAAACGGATGGTGCCGGCGATGGCGTAGGCCACTACCAGCGGCGGCGACGCCAGGAACGCCTGCTTGGCGTAGGGGTGAATCCGGCCGTCGAAGTTCCGGTTTCCGGAGAGCACCGCGGTGGAGTACAGATCCCGGTCGATGATTTCCTGCTGGATTTTCGGATCCAGGGCGCCACTCATGCCGTTACAGGTGGTGCAGGCAAAGGCCACCACGCCGAAACCGAGGGTTTCCAGCTCTGGCATCAGGCTGGCTTCTTCCAGGTACATCTTCACCGTTTTGGAGCCGGGCGCCAGGGAGGTTTTTACCCAGGGCTTGCGGGTCAGGCCCAGCTTGTTGGCGTTGCGGGCAATCAGCCCTGCCGCCACCATATTCCGGGGGTTGCTGGTGTTGGTGCAACTGGTGATGGCAGCGATGATCACCGCGCCATCCGGCATCTTGCCTTCTTCCTGTTCCCATTCACCGGCAATGCCGCGCTCTGCCAGCTCGGAAGTGGGCAGGTGAGCATGGGGGTTGGAGGGTCCGGCCAGGGTACGGGTGACTTTGGACAGGTCGAACTTCAGCACGCGCTCGTATTCGGCGTTCTTCATGCTGTCGGCCCACAAGCCGGTTTCCTTGGCGAATGTTTCTACCAGGGCTACCTGGTCGTCTTCACGGCCGGTCAGCTTCAGGTAATCGATGGTCTGGCCGTCGATATAGAACATCGCGGCGGTAGCGCCGTATTCCGGAGTCATGTTGGAGATGGTGGCACGGTCGCCGACGGTGAGGCTGTCAGCGCCTTCGCCGTAGAATTCCAGGTAGGCGCCGACTACGCGCTCCTTACGCAGGAATTCAGTGATGGCCAAGACCATATCGGTCCCGGTAATGCCCGGCTGCAGTCGGCCAGTCAGTTCCACGCCCACGATGTCCGGCAGGCGCATCATGGAAGCGCGACCAAGCATTACGCTCTCCGCTTCCAGACCACCCACACCCACGGAAATCACGCCCAGGGCATCAACCATCGGGGTGTGGCTGTCGGTGCCTACGCAGGTGTCCGGGTAAGCAACGCCATCACGAGCCTGCACCACCGGGGACATCTTCTCCAGGTTGATCTGGTGCATGATGCCGTTGCCCGGGGGGATTACGTCGACGTTTTTGAACGCGGTCTTGGTCCAGTTGATGAAATGGAAACGGTCGTCGTTACGGCGGTCTTCAATCTGACGGTTCTTTTCGAACGCGTCTTTTTCGAAACCGGCGTGCTCAACGGCCAGAGAATGATCCACGATCAGCTGGGTCGGAACCACAGGATTGACCTTGGCGGGGTCACCGCCCTTCTCTGCTATGGCATCACGCAGGCCTGCCAGATCCACCAATGCGGTCTGGCCGAGGATGTCGTGGCACACCACTCGCGCCGGGTACCAGGGGAAGTCCAGGTCGCGCTTGCGCTCGATCAGCTGCTTGAGGGAATCGGTCAGTGCCTCGGGATTGCAGCGGCGAACCAGTTGTTCGGCCAGGATTTTGGAGGTGTACGGCAGTTTGTCGTAGGCGCCGGCCTGGATGTCTTCCACAGCCTGGCGGGTGTCGAAATAGTCCAGGTCGGTGCCTGGGAGGGGTTTTCGGTAGTTGGTGTTCATGGTCAGCAACTCAATTGTGTGAACATGGGGTCTGACCCCGTGGGGTCAGACCCCTCCTTCATGGTTCGGAGTTCGTCGTCTGAAAATGGGGTCTGACCCCTTGGGGTCAGACCCCTACTTCATAACTCGGAGTTCGCGGTCTGAACTTGGGGTCTGACCCCACGGGGTCAGACCCCTTTTTCACTCCCTCAGGGCCGCTCGTCGATCGGCACCCACTTTGCATCCGCCGGGCCGGTGTAATCGGCGCTTGGGCGGATAATGCGGTTGTTTTCGCGTTGCTCTTTCACGTGGGCGGTCCAGCCGGAGACGCGGGACATCACGAAGATCGGGGTGAAGAGTTCGGTCGGGATGCCCATGAAGTGATAGGCCGAGGCGTGGTAGAAATCCGCGTTGCAGAACAGCTTCTTCTCTCGCCACATGACGGCTTCGCAGCGCTCGGACACCGGGTACAGCACGGTATCCCCCACTTCGTCTGCCAGCTTTTTGGACCACTGTTTGATAATGGCGTTGCGCGGATCGGAATCCTTGTAGATCGCGTGGCCGAAGCCCATGATCTTTTCCTTGCGCTCGAGCATGCCCATCAGGCCTTCTTCGGCTTCGTCCGGGGTTTTGAACTTCTGGATCAGCGCCATGGCGGCTTCGTTGGCACCACCGTGCAGCGGGCCTCGCAGGGTGCCGATGGCGCCGGTTACGCAGCTGTGGATGTCCGACAGCGTGGAGGCGCACACACGAGCAGTAAAGGTAGAGGCGTTGAATTCGTGCTCGGCGTAGAGGATCAGCGACACGTTCATCACGCGCTCGTGCAGCTCGCTGGGCTTCTTGCCGTGGAGCAGTTCCAGGAAGTGCCCGCCGATGGAATCGACATCGCTGTCGGTTTCAATGCGCACGCCTTCGTGGGCGAAGCGGTACCAGTAAGTAATGATCGACGGGAAGATCGCCAGCATTCGGTCGATTTTGTCGTCCTGCTCGCTGAAATCCTGTTCGGTTTCCAGGATACCCAGCATGGAACAACCGGTACGCATCACGTCCATCGGGTGCGCATCCTTGGGAATCTGCTCGAGCACGGTTTTCAGGGCAGCCGGCAGGCCCCGCAGGCTCTGGAGCTTTGTCTTGTAGGCAGCCAGCTCCTGGCGGTTCGGTAGTTTGCCACGCAGCAGCAGGTAGGCGATTTCCTCGAACTGGGCCTTTTCTGCCAGATCGGCGATGTCATAGCCGCGGTAAGTCAGGCCTGCGCCGCTCTTGCCGACGGTACACAGTGCGGTTTCACCAGCTACCTGGCCCCGAAGGCCGGCGCCGCTCAGTTTTTTTGCTTCAGCCATTGTTGTCTCCCCTCTATTATCAGGGGGCTGACCCAATCGGGTCTGACCCCATTTTCAGTCTTAAAAACGGGGTCAGAAGAAAGCGTTCTTCTGACCCCAATTTCAGCTCTAACATGGGGTCATGAAGGTGGGGTCAGATGAAAATTTCATCTGACCCCGTTTTCATCTGACCCCGTTTTCAGTCTTAACCCTTGCTCTGCTGGAACAGCTGGTCCAGCTTCTGTTCGAAATCGTGGTAGTTCAGGAAATCATACAGTTCCATCCGGGTCTGCATCAGGTCAACCACGTCTTTCTGGTCGCCCTTTTCCAGGATGTTCTGATACACCGTCAGGGCGGCCTTGTTCATGGCGCGGAAGGCGCTGAGCGGGTAAAGCACCATGTCAGCGCCGGCATTGGCCAGCTCTTTGCGATTATACAGCGGCGTGGCGCCGAATTCGGTGATGTTGGCCAGGATGGGCGCATCCAGGGCTTCGGAGAACGCTTTGTAGTGTTCAAGCTCGGTGACCGCTTCAGCGAAGATGCCGTCCGCACCGGCTTCGATGCAGGCTTTGGCACGCTCGATGGCGGCTTCCAGGCCTTCTTTCTGGAAGGCATCGGTACGGGCCATGATGAAGAAGTCTTTGTCTTCACGGGCATCGACCGCGGCTTTGATACGGTCTACCATTTCTTCCTGGGAGACGATTTCCTTGTTCGGGCGGTGACCGCAACGTTTCTGGGCGACCTGGTCTTCAATATGGACCGCTGCTGCGCCGGCACGTTCCATTTCACGGATGGTGCGGCCGATATTGAAAGCGCCACCCCAGCCGGTGTCGATGTCGACCAGCAACGGAACGTCGGTGGCTGCGGTGATGCGGCGAACGTCTTCAACCACATCGTTCATGGAGGTCATGCCCAGATCCGGCAGGCCGTAGGAGGCGTTGGCCACACCACCACCGGACAGGTAGATCGCCTGGTGACCGACTTTCTCGGCCATCATGGCGGCGTAGGCGTTGATGGTTCCCACGATCTGCAGGGGCTGGTTTGCTTTCAGGGCCTTGCGGAAACGGGCGCCTGGGCTGAGTTTTTTGGACATGGTGTTGGCCTCTCTTGGTTGTTTGTGAACTTGGGGTCAGACCCCTTTTTAGCCTGCTGATTTGGTGCGTGAAGTTGGGGTCTGACCCCGCGGGGTCAGACCCCTTTTTCAAACTCGGAGTTAGACCCTTCTTCACACTTCGAGTCAGACCCCTTTTTCAGATTGTCAGTTCGCCTTCCTGGATTTTTTTCTCGATGTTCAGGCGGGCGGCGTTGATGTGTCTTTTCATCAGAAATTCGGCGAGCTCACCGTCTCGCTGCGCAATCGCTTCGACGATACGGCGGTGTTCACCCAGCGCCCGATGGGGGCGACCGGTGGAGGTGCTTAACCGGTAACGGTACATCCGCACCATGTAGTAAAGATCACCCAGTAGCATCTGGGCCAGTTTGGTGTTGCGGCTGCCGGTGGCAACCCTGTGGTGAAAGTCGTAATCGCCTTCAGCCTGATAATAGGCCTGCCCCTGAGCTTCCTCAATCATCTGTTCGTGGGTGTCGAGGGTGCGCTGAAGGTCCGCAATTTCCTGGTCGGTCATGCGCTCGGCGGCCTGGCGTGCTGCCAGGCCCTCCATCACTTCCCGGATCCGGTAAAGTTCCATCAGTTCCGAAGCGCTCACCGAAACCACCTTTACTCCGGCGTGCGGGCGGCGCACCAGTAGTCCACGGGATTCGAGTCGGCCAAGGGCTTCCCTCAAGGGGCCACGGGTAAGATTGAATCGGGAGCAGAGTTCAACTTCGCCGATTTTCTCGCCGGGGATGAGATCGCCTTTCACAATAGCCGTTTGCAGACAATCAAAGGCTTCATCAGCGCGAGTGTAGGTTTGAATAATGGCTTCAGACATACTTTGTTAACAATATTGACCGTAGTTATCCAAAAACTACGCCTGAAACGAAGTATTGTCAACAATCCTTTGAGCTAAGACTGATTACTTGTTGACAAATGCAAGCTCATTTACCCAGTAACTCCCCCACCGCTCTCAGATTGCTGACGTGGTCACACAGGGTTTTGATGATCATCAGCACCACAAACAGGAAGCACCCGCCTGGGCCCAGGAGATGAAATACAGAGCCCCGTCGCTCTTTCTGTTTTTTTCCTGTTTTTCCATGGCTATGCCCTCTATTGCTCAGGCGGCGGCGTGTACTGATACGGCCAGGTGTCTGTCAGCACCTGGCCGTCCGGCTTCAATGGTTTCTGCCTAGCAAAGTGATGCGCCGGCCCCAGAAACTGTCTGGCGGAGCCTGCCAGGCAAGCTGGTGCAGTTCCGCCAGCGACTGCCTGTCTCGGAATAACTGGCTGAGTTCGCTTCGCGACAATGAGGCGGGGCCGTCGCTGCCACAGCGCGCCACCAGGGGCGCCAGCAGCTCCGCCCTTCTGGCGAGGCGGACCTTGCGGGCAAGCGCCTGATGGAGCCGGTTAAG
Source organism: Marinobacter metalliresistant (assembly GCF_038098645.1). NCBI lineage: Bacteria > Pseudomonadati > Pseudomonadota > Gammaproteobacteria > Pseudomonadales > Marinobacteraceae > Marinobacter > Marinobacter metalliresistant. The sequence continues at coordinate 815,083 of NZ_CP101118.1, forward strand.
CCGGGGCCGTACCACCGCAGCTTCCACCGCCGTTAACACTGATCCTCTACCGCCGTTGCGCCTGGCTGCACGGGCGTCTTCCAACACCTTAACGGGCACTCGTTCTTCCGGTATCAGCAGCATGCCCCAGGTTCGCAGCGCCTGACCTGCGCCCACCCGGCTCAGCAACACAGACGTGGGAGCTGCCAGTACCAGTGGAATAGCAACCGGCAATGACCAGAGGAAGAAGATGGGGTCCAGGCTCCAGGCAAAGGCGGACCAGCCTGCCGCGACCAACATTCCGGGAAGCTGGGTAACAAAGGCGTCCCGCCAGGAGGTCTCCTGTGTGCGGTTCTGTCCAGCCCAGCTCAGCGAAAGGTTCAACAGGGCGCCAATAACATAGCGGCTGTGAGCCATCATTCTTATAGGCGCGAGCAGGACCGAAACCACGATTTCAGCCAGCACACTGATAAACAGCCTCAAAACCCCGCCAAACTGCCTGGCAGTACCGTGAATAACCGCGTCCAGAATGGCCAGGAATTTCGGGATAAACAGCAGGGAAAGGGTGCTTAACGCAAGGCCGAGCGCCCATTCCGGTCGCCATTCCGGCCAGAGCGGGAACAAACCCTGATGCCCCTCCGGGAAGTAGTCGATTCTGGCGACTGTCATCTGTACGGCTTCCACGGTGGTCAGAATCAGGAACGCCAGCCAGAGGGGCGAAGCCAGATAGGCCATGACCCCGTTCAACAGAGCCATCCTGTGGGCCAGTCGAAGCCGGCGCCCGAACAGCAGAATCCACAAATGCTGGAGATTTCCCCGGGACCAGCGGTTGTCACGGGATAGTTCGTCCGACAGCGTTGGCGGAGACTCCTCGAAACTGTTGCCAAGGCCCGGCTCCAGCCAGACTTCGTAACCGGCCCTGCCCATGTAGGCCGCCTCCACAAAGTCGTGGCTCATGATGGGCCCCCGGAACAGGCCGAACCCACGCAGTTTGCGCAGGCCACAATGATCCATAAAGGATTTGATCCGGATAATGGCGTTGTGTCCCCAGAAAGCGGCGTCGCCCATCTGAATGGCGGCAAGACCAGTGGCAAACAGGGTGGAATAGAGGCGGTTGGAAAACTGCTGCACCCTGGCAAACAGTGACTCGCCGTTGATAATGGAGGGGGCGGTCTGCAGTATGCCAACCTTCGGCTCACGTTCCATCAGTTGCACCATGCGCACGATGGTGTCTGCGCTGAGCAGGCTGTCGGCATCAAGGACCACCATGTAACGATAGCGGCGGCCCCAGCGGCGCAGAAAATCCGCCACATTACCGCTCTTGAAGTTCAGGTTCACCCGGCGCCGGCGGTAAAACAGCCGCCCCTCTGCCCCAAGCTCCCGGCACAGCTGATACCAGGTGGCCTGCTCCTCAAGCCAGACATTCGGGTCGCGGCTGTCCGAGAGAATATGAAATTCGAACTGGTCCAGATGGCCGGAGCGTTCAAGGTCCTGATACACCGCCTTGAGCCCGCTGAGAGTCCAGTGCACGGGCTCGTGATAGACCGGCATGATAATGGCCGTTCGGGCCAACGGTGTCGCTTCCAGCTCCTTCCCGGCATGTCGCTTCAGCAGGCTGTGGCGATCACCACCCATCAGTCTGAGCAGAAAACCAAATACGGCCGTCCAGAAGCCAACGGCAATCCACATGTACAGCAGCGCAAACAGCACCAACAGCCCCAACTCGACCATGGTGCCCCCGTGGTAAGGTAAAACCCAGAGCAGAAAATAGCAGGCTGTAAGGGTTTGCCCCACCACGAAAATGGTCAGCAGCAGTCGCCTGAACGTAGCGACTCTTCGCCAACCACCGGAACGTCTCCGAGCCAGTGTGGCTTCCCTGTTGGCTATATCAGTCATAGCCGATGTGCCCGCGCTTCAGTGGTGGGCTGGCGTCCGGAATGCTCTCATGGGGACGCTCGAAATAACCGGGAATGCTGTCGATACACCGGGCGGGCAGGTCCGGCCCGGCGCCCTGAGCCATCGACATTTCCAGGAGGCGAAGGGCTTGCCTGCAGGCGTCTGTTGTCAATTCAACGCCATCGTCATCCAGGTAGGTAAGTACCCTTTCCAACGCTTGCTGACACAAGATCTCGGGCATGATCAGGGCTCCCTCCCTTCATGATCTGTTCTGAGTGGCCCTGGAAGCCTCGAACAACAGATAGGTCCAGACTTCCGTCAGGGGCTTGTCATCCAGCAGTAACTGGCCGCGAAGAACCGTATCCTTTCCTTTACCAGGCCGCACCAGCATGGACAGACGCCAGCTCTTGTCCGCCTCAATGAATTCGACATAATGCTCAATAATTTCAAAGCCTTCGCCACCGCCCCCTGCACTGACGTTGCTGATCACCGCCGCGTCCGGTTTGAGTTCTTCCAGTGGTCCGCCGGCAAAATCAACAATGATTCGGTAAGCATTCTCTGCGTCGCCGCCTCCGGTGCGGCTACCATCCCCCACGAACGTTTTCACCACCCGTCCGGTATCCTGACCAGCCACGTCACTGCTACCAAAGCTGAGCGTATAGGCAAATTGGTGGTGAGCGCCGGCACTCGCGTCTTCCCCCGGTTTCCAGAAAGCGACGATGTTGTCGTTGGTTTCAGAATTCGTGGGGATCTCTACCAGTACCACTTCCCCATTGGACCAGCCTGGCCGGGGTGATACCCAGGCGCTGGGACGCAGGTCGTAACGGGCTTCTGCGTCCTCAAACTGGTGGAAGGCCGTATCTCTCTGGATCAGTCCAAAGCCGCCCAGGCGATTCACCTGCAGGTAACTGAGGCGCAGGCGGGAGGGATTGATCAGGGGACGCCACAACCACTCGCCACTGCCCTCGTCGTGAATCAACACGCCGTCTGAGTCGTGAACCTGTGGCCGCCACTCCCCAACCGGACGCGCGGTATTTTCGCCGTAATAGAACATGGAAGTGAGTGGCGCAAGGCCCGGCTGTTCCACTGCATTCCGGAAAAAAAGTTCGGCCGTGACGTCAATCCGGGTAGTGGGCCCGGGTTGTATATCAAAGCTGTAGGCGCCGGACACGCTTGGGCCATTCAGCAACCCGTATACCCGCATACGATCACTGCCGCCGCCGGGCCGCTCAAGCCAGAATTCAACGAATGAGGGAAACTCTTCGCCGGAGGGCAAGCCCGTGTTCACAGCAATGCCTCTGGCGGAGAGCCCGAACCGGTTACCCGCCCCGACTCCCCGGAAGTAACTTGCTCCGGCAAAAACCAGGAACTGGTTCTGCTCCGTTCCGTCGCCCAGAGGATAGGTAAGCTTGAAACCGGCGTGACCGAGATTGGCGGGTATTCGTTTGGCAAGGTCACTGTCGGGAAAGCTGTAGGCAGACTTGTCAAAAGGGATGGGCTCTACACCATCCGCGTCAATTTCGTTCAGTTGCACGGTGTGAGTGTAGAAATTGCCGGGTGGCACCATCATGACCTGAAAACGGGAACGACCTTCACGCCAGAGACTCGCCTCGGGATTGAACCGAATGGCCTGATAGTTCTGGTAATCCAGATCTCTGAGAAATCCCGGCACCTCGGGTGGCGGCTCATACTTGGCGTTGGCCAGGGCCCTGGCCTTGTCGACTACCTCCTCAAACTTAAAAGCCTGAGCGGTTCCGGTATAGAGAGAGCACTGCAACAAAAGCAGCGTGAGCAATCTTGTCCCTGAGCGCATGGTTCTCCAACCTCGATCACATCCCTTAGATGTACTAATGTAGCACCTGCGATCGAAACTTACTCAAGTGACAACTTCTTAAGACTCGGGGTCAGATCCCCATGGACAGCGAGATCCGCACGTCCGGATAATCGGGCATTGTCAGGGCCATGGTGGAGGCGCGGATCATCCGGCCCACGCTGACGTTGGCGGTAAAGGCCCGGCCCTGCATCTTCACCGAGACCTGACCGGCACTGGCGTTACCGTGGCGGGCTGTCTGGACCCCGTAATCGGGAACCCAGCCCTGCAACACGGCAAAGTTCACAGTGGACAATACGCCATCCACGAATGGCACGGGCCACGCGGGGCTGGCGGTATCGATTCGCAGCCAGCCGCCCCTGAACACAGAAACGGTCTGGCCATTGAATCCGGTGAGCATGGACGGGCCGGCGACCGTCAGGTATTCCGACGACGGGAGATCTTCATCCGCAAACTGATACCGTCCGTTCACCCGCCAGTTCCACTGGAACAGCTCCTGCTCAACAGAAGCGGACACGGCGATCTTGTAGAACTCCTTTTCATCTGCCATGTCATCATGCGACGGATAATCGGTTGCGAGGAATTCGCGGCCACTCAATGCCAGAATTCGGGTGTTGGCAACCAGGCCGGCTGCCAGTTCATGACCTCCGCTTGCCTCCAGGCCAATGGACGAAACCTGGTAACGCGATTCTGATACCAGGCTGTCTTGCTCAAAGAATACGCTGTCTCGCCCCCGATGCCGGGCGATGCCATCAAAGGCCATGCCAAACCGGGAGAACAGCGGTCTGCTCGCCCCCAGACCGAGCACACGGGATTTACTGCTGGCGTTAAAGCGGCTGCCAGCATTGCTGGCAGCGTACTCGTAACGAGAGCTCCCCGCCTCAATCCGCAACTGATTCGCCCCTGCCGGGAAGCGATAGCGGAATGACGCGGCACTGGAATCGGTCTCGTTCCTATAGGATCGGGCATCACGGTAGTCGAATCCAATGGCATCACTCTGACCGAGCAGTCTGTCTGCGGCCACGCCCACAGAGCCATCGATGCCATCACTGTTCAGTTCCGTCTTGCCGGAAAACTTCAGCCGGGACCTCAACCAGTGTTCGCGCTCCTCCCGGAACGCGTCCACACTGCCGGCTAAATTGCTCGAATAGGGTTGCCAGCCGTTGCGGAGCCACGAGCCGCCGTCTTCGGCGTAGAGAGGCTGACTGACTACGCACCACAACAGTGCGGTTAAAAGTGGCGATTTCAATGTAATAAGGTCCTGCCAGATAGCGCCGGCCACAGCACGAAAGGAAAGCCGCTTAATCTAAATAACTTTTCATGCGGGGAATGTATTGTACCCGGGACGATAAATCCAGTTGCTGTTGCCAAAAATTACAAACTAAATATTCCAATAATACAGTATCTTACTGACGTATTTGCAAGTTTTTTCTATGCAAATCAATGCACAACCCCGAAGGTGACCGGGTGCCCTTTTTTACCAAACTTTACATTTCAGTACCGGGGCCTCCATTTAGGCCAACAACTTGGTTACACTTGGCACACTTAATGAGTCCCTTTCACGGACGACCGACTGGCAACAGGCGGTGACCCAAGCGAATATAAGGACAAGCGTTATGATCAAGAAGTGTCTGTTCCCTGTTGCCGGCTACGGCACCCGCTTTCTTCCGGCAACCAAGGCCATGCCCAAGGAGATCCTCCCGGTGGTGAACAAGCCGCTGGTGCAATACGGCGTCGAAGAAGCTGCGGAAGCGGGCATCCACGAGTTCGGCTTTGTAACCGGCCGGGGTAAACGGGCGATTGAAGATCATTTCGATATCAGCTATGAGCTTGAGCACCAGATTGCCGGTTCCGGTAAGGAAGACCTGCTGACCTCAATCCGTGACCTGATTGATCACAACACCTTCGCCTTTACCCGTCAGAATGAAATGAAGGGCCTGGGCCACGCGATCCTCACCGGCCGTAATCTGGTGGGCGACAGCCCGTTTGCGGTGGTTCTGGCAGACGACTTCTGCATCGGCCCCGAAGGGGAAGACGGTGTTCTGGCGCAGATGGTGAAGCTTTACAACCAGTTCCGTTGCTCTATCGTTGCCATTGAAGAGGTACCTGCGGACGAAACCCACAAATACGGTGTGATTGCCGGCGAATCCATGAAGGATGGGCTTTACCGGATCACCGACATGGTTGAGAAGCCGGCTCCGGACGACGCGCCCAGCAACCTGGCCATTATCGGCCGGTACATTCTGACACCGGACATTTTCGACATTATCGAGCAAACACCGGCTGGCAAGAACGGCGAAGTACAGATTACCGACGCTCTGCTGGAGCAGGCCAAAAACGGTTGTGTACTGGCCTATCAGTTCAAGGGCCGCCGTTTTGACTGCGGCAGTATCGACGGCTTTGTGGAAGCCACCAACTACGTGTACGAGAACATTTACAAGAAAGGTAAGTAAAAGCTCCGGGCCGGATCAGCGGCCCAGGATCTGAAGAATCATTCGCCGGTTTTCCGCGGTTGTCCTGCGGAACCGGCGAAGCAGTTCCACCTCTTCCGCTGTCAGTTGCACCCGCTCAAGCTCTTCCTCCAGCTCATTCAGCGACAACAGCAGATCATCGCTTTTATCGAGGGCAATCCCAGGCAGTTCAAGTTGCCCGTCGTATCCAGGCTTCTCTGGCTCCCAGTGCTGAATGGATTGCAAGTGCTGCATGGCCATGTACCTCGTCATTCAAACCAGGACCCAGCCCCGGTAAATGCCCTGCGAAGTGAATCAATCCGGAAATGTAACGCACAAACCGCTTGGCGCACAATCTGCCTGTACCGGATATGGCACTGCCAGCGCCGGGCACTGCCAAAGCGGTCGTGAAACTCAACGGCCCGGGAATGTGACCCGCTGCTCAATCCGGGCAGATTCTGTTACATAAACCGGCCAGAATTTTGGCGTGCACCGCAAAGCCCGTTATGTTTAGGGGCACAGGAACAAAACAACAAAGAGACCTGATGCATGGCCCGAAAGGCGTTGCTGCTTCTGACACTGGTGTCCACCAGCGTGGTCGGGATGGGGTATATCCTGTCTGACGAGAATCGCTCTGCGTTTCGATGGTTGACCACCCTGGCCACCGGAGCGTCCTCCGCGCCTGCGGGGAAAGCCGCCTCCACCGCCCCTGCCGTTTTACCCTCCATTGACCAGGCGCCGGAGCCACCCTCAGACAACGCCCTTGGCTTTATGCTGGCCGGTATTGCCGAGCAGTACGAACAGTCTACTCGCTACCCTGCCTGGTCCGTCCCGCTCAGCAAAGCACAGGCGAAGGCCTACCAGGGCAATCGCTACGAGCCGGTCAGCCTTCCGCTGGAGGGTGAAGGGCAATTTACCGTCACGCTTGAGAAATACCGGTTCACCCGGGGCGAGACGATTCTTGTCGCCGCCGCCATCCAGAGCGCCCAGGTTGTTGGCCGCTCGCTCACGGCAACTCTTGAAAAGCCGGACAGCCGGGAGGCTGTTGCCAGTGCCACCCTGGAGCAAGCCGGTTCGGCGGGCTATTTCGAGGGGACGCTGGAGGCAAGCGAGGAGGAGCCCGGAGAATACCGCCTGATCGTAGAGGCACGCCTGGACGGGCGGCCCGTTCGTCACGCATCACCGCTTACCATCGAGCCTTATCTCGGCGATTTCGGGGGGCTCGGTGAGCCCCACGTGAGTAACAACAATCTGATCATTCCGGTTAGGTTCTCGCCCGAAGAGCCTGGCTTCTACGCGCTCTCTGCCCAGCTGTATTCCGGTCAGCGGCCTGTTGCCCAGTTGCAGATGGAGCAGCGGCTGGACGGCACATCGGACACCATCAACCTCAAAGCCCACGGCACCGTGTTGGCCAACGAGACTGAGACCGGTCAGCTCCAGCTGCGCCACATCCAGATACGCCAGCTGCCCGCCGGGCCCGGCGACCGGACCAACTATGCGTTTGGGCCCGAGAAAGGCTACGTATTCACACCCCCGGATCTCGACAACCTGACCGATACGCCGGCGGTAAATCCCGAATCGGAACAACGGGCGGCGCTGCTCCGGCAGCTTGCCGACAAGTTCTGATGACAGGGCCCCGGCCCTGCACCGGCTGACCCCGGGTTGTACCGCCGAAACCGGCGGAGAAGCGTCTTTTCACAACAACAACTCAGCAAAGACGGAGCTAGCATGACAACAACAAAGATCGGAAGTGCCTGCAAAGCGGCCCTGGCGGTCGCCATCACCGGCAGCCTGTTTGCCGGCACCGCCCAGGCCCGGTTGGCCGGGCACAATGTAATCCTGGTGCACGGCTTCCAGCAGGAAGACCTGGCCAACCCGCCGGCAAACCTCCAGGACGTCAAAAATGCCGGCGAGGACTACTGGCGAACCTTCTGGCTGTCCCGTGCCGAAGCCCGTATAGACTGGGGCAGCAACGGGCGCATTGAGGGTGGCATTGCCCAGCAGGCCTATGAGCAAATGCGACAGATCAGCCAACAGGGCCTGTGTAATGACTATTGTGTCATCGTCTCTCACTCCACCGGCGATCTGGTTACCCGCTACCTGCTGGAAAACCAGGCCCGCTGGCTTCAGTCCGAAGGCCTGCAACCCCTGAAAATCCTGGCAGCCCTGGACTATTCAGGCGCCGGAGGTGGTACCGAACTGGCGAACCTCGCCATGAGTCTTGCCTATAACAACAGCTGGTACAACTGGCCCCTGCGGGCAGCTGTGGAGGCGTTCACCGGCATTGAACCTGAACCGGGCAAACTGGGTGTGGTGAACGATCTGCAAACCAACACGGCCCGCAACCTGGCCGTGGGCCCGAATTCGATTCCGCGGTTGCGTTTTGTGGCGGGTGGTTCCTCCTACGGTGGCATCACCAAGCCATTTATCGCCGGAACCGACGACGGAGTGGTGCCTACACATTCGGCCTGCGGTGCCACCACGGCGGAAGGGATCGATTCCTGCTCTTCGAGCCTCAGCCTCGCTGGTAAAGTCACCAGCCAGAATGGTCCTGATGGGCTGTACTACAACCACTACCCGGTGTTGATGAACGAGGGCGTCACCCACAGCGGTGTGCTCGGGTCCGAGACCGGGAACATTTCGGTGCCGGTGGTGAACAACACCACGCTGAATGGCCTGCGGGTGGATTTCGCCAGCCGTACCTACAATCAACGGGCCTGGTGGCAATGGTGGGGGTCCGGTGACCGGTATATTGAGGTTCCGGGTTCAGACCAGACCGACATGTCCAACCTTGTGTACAGCACCCTCAACAACTAAAGCCACTGAAACAGCGGTTCAATCAGGAACACTGCGGCTCAGGGACGAGCCTTTTCGGTCTCGGTAGTTTTCCCATCTTTTCTTTTTAGTTCGCAAACTATACATTGGTGCGCTTCCCACTGACTCTCCGGTTGCCGGCAAAGCGATTACCCGATGTCTGACGCGCACAAATCCGATCTGTTACTGGTTGTTGTTACCCTGTTTGCCGCCATCAGCTGGATGTTTTCCAAAGAAGCGGTTCTGCTGATGCCTCCGCTGATGTTTATGGCAGCCAGATTCCTGATTGCCGGCGGGATACTCGCTTTCTTTGCCCGCCGCTCCCTGATGGCCCTCAGTCTGGATCAGATCCGCCGCAGTATCGGTGTGGGCCTGGTGTTCGGCACGGCCATGACCTTCTGGGTGATGGGTCTGTTTCATGGCACCAGCCTGGGTGAAGGCGCGTTTCTGACCAGCCTGGGCGTTGTTATTGTGCCCATCATTGCCCGGCTGGTATTTCAGGAAGCGCAGCCACCAAGCACCTGGCTGGCAATACCCATCGCCGTTGGCGGTCTTGCCCTACTCTCGCTGAAAAACGGTTTTCGGCCGGAAGCAGGCCAGATCTTCTTCGTGATGGCGGCAACCATCTTCGCCCTGTATTTCACCCTCAACACCCGGGCTGCCAACCGGAGAACAGTGGTGAACCGGCTTGGCGAAACCGTGGAAAAGCACCGGGTGCCCGCCCTGCCCCTGACCGCCCTGGCACTGCTCACAGTCGGCCTGCTGACCCTCGTAGAATCCATGATTCTTGAGCAGTGGCAGCCCACCCTGAGCGAGCCGGACCCTCTGCTGATCTGGTGGGTTATGGCCAGCGCGGTGATAGGTACCGCCGGACGTTTCCTGATCCAGACCTACGCCCAGAGCCTGTCCGCAAACAGCCATGGTGTCGTTATTCTTGTTCTGGAGCCGGTATGGGTGGCATTGTTCGCTGCAGGCTGGTTCGATGAGACCATGACCCGTATCCAACTCGGTGGATGCGGCCTGATCTTCGCGGCACTTATCGTGAACCGGTGGGCGGTGCTGAGCAAAGCCATCAAGGAAAAGCTGCGGAGCCGGAAAACCACATAAAAGTGGTTGACCAGCATCGGAGGAATCAGTATATTTCGTCCCCGTTGCAGGACACAGGACCATAGCTCAGTTGGTTAGAGCGCTACCTTGACATGGTAGAGGTCCCCAGTTCAAATCTGGGTGGTCCTACCACTTTTCAATAAGTTACGTGGCTCCTGCAGCTCTTCTATGCAAATCTCCTCAATACCGACCTAATGCAGTATCAGCCTTAGCTGCTGTTTTTCTTGATCTCTGATACCCATGCTTTCCTGTACAGCAAGCGGCGTCGGCCCCATTTAGAATGGGTGAATTACCGTTGCAACGGACCAGCACTGCGGCTATAAGTGTTAGAGTCATTCCATGGATCCAATGCTTCAATACTAAGGAGTGGACCGGGCATTTTGCAGGAAGCACCTCCCATCAAGTTTGTCGTCTGATTATTCCCTGTGCCGGTGCTCTGAAGGCTGAGCGAGGGACACTGCTATGTTTCAACGCATCGTTGTGCCGCTGGACGGCTCCTGTCTGGCTGAATGGGCGCTGCCTCATGCCATCAATCTGGCCAAGGCTCTCGACATAAAACTCGCGTTAATTCGCGTCCTGCAGCAGGAAAATGACAGTCACTATCACTACCCTGCCGACCCCGTGGCCTGGGATGCATTGCAGGCAGAAGCCACCGCGTATCTCGACTCAGTGGTTTCAAGACTGGGCGCTCTGGGGCTTGAGATCGAGACAGCCACACTGGAAGGCGAGCCGGTCGATCAAATCATCAATTTTGCCAGGGAAGACGGTCAGACCCTGCTGGTAATGACCAGCCATGGCTTTGGTGGCATCAGCCACTACATGCTCGGCAGTGTGGCCCACAAGTCGATCCTTCAGGCCCACGTGTCGTTTCTTTTGGTACGTGCATTGAGCGATCAGTGTAACCCCCTGCAGGAGTCCCACTACAACCGGATGACCGTCCCGCTCGATGGCAGCAGCCGATCCGAGTGCGTGCTGCCCCTGGTTGAAATGCTCTCTCGCCATAATGAGAGCACTGTTGATCTGGTTTCCTTCGTACCCTCGCTTGGCCATCGCTATCAGATTGCCAGGGACGACCCACGGCTCGATACGGTCAGGGCGCTGGAATCCGAATTCAGGGCGCGCATCAAGGATAACCTGTCACACATCGCAGAACGCCTGAAAAATGAGGGGCTTCACGTTCAGTCGAGAGTTGACGTTCGGGATTCCCCCATAGCGGCTCTCTGGGAAATAACCCGCAAGGGTCAGTCCGACCTGGTGGTCATGGCCGCCCATGGGAACACCTGCGTCAGCCATTGGCCACTGGGCGCCCTGCCCCTCAATGCGCTGGTCTATGGTGAAACACCCTTGCTGGTGCTTCAGGATCTCGAACCCGATGAAATCGAACTCACCTTTGCCGAAAAGTCCGCGCGTGAAGCCTGGGGGCACTGATGGCCCTACACAACGAAAAAAGCCGGCGGCCGGATGGCAGCGCCGATGCCGGGGAGACGCTGAGCGATGAGCCAGGTGCTCAGCAGAGCCCGTGGACAGCCATCGGGCCGGGCACACGCCAGGCTCACCGGACACTGGGCGAGACACTGAGTCGCTATGCCCACCGGCTGGACCGAATCCATCTGGAACTCTATACCCTGAGAAGCGATCTCTCCGCCGCCGCGCCCTGGATCGACTGGTATATCGACAACGAATACCTGATACGCCGGGTTCTGCGCATGTTACGGCGGGACCTGTCGGCCGACTTTGTTGCCCATCTGCCCATACTTGTGTCCGGGCCATTGGCAGGCCCGACCCGCGTTCAGGAAATGGCACGCGTGGCACTGGAGCGCTCGGAGCAACGGTTTGACGATAACGTCCTCGAGGCGATGGTACTGGAACAAAAAGATACCGCACCCCTGAACACAGCCGAACTCTGGGCGCTGCCGCTGCTTCTGCGTTACCAGGCCCTGATGCTGGTCATGGAGACGGTTCAGCAGCGATCAATTGACCTGGCCTCCCGTGACTCACACCGGGGCATGGTCGATGTTGAAAGCCGTGACGTGGTGGCCGATGGCATCCTCACCCTGCATCGGCTTGGGCGCACCAACTGGCAAGGATTTTTCGAACGCACGTCCCAGGTCGAGGCCTTGCTCAGGCAGGACCCGGCAGGGGCCTACGGGCGCATGGATTTCAGCACCCGGAACCGCTACCGTACCCGGATTGAACAGCTGGCCCGACGCAGCAAAACAGATGAACTTGCAGTTGCACGATGCGTGCTGAGCCTCGCCCGGGACGCCCGCGAGGTAGCCCGGGCATCCACGCCCGCATCCGGTCACATCGGCTACTTCCTGCTCGGTGAAGGGTACCGGATACTGGAGCGGCAGATCGATGTCCGTCCGGACCGGGTAGGCCAATTAAAGCGCTGGCTGGCTCGTCATCGCCAACCGCTCTATTTCGGCTGCTTGTCACTGACAGCGCTTATACTGTTTGCCATCCCCACTGCCTACGCGTTCATCCAGGGCGGTCTTTGGCAGGCGCTACCGGTCACCCTGGTGGTGGCGGTACCCGCGTTGGTGCTGGCATCGATTCTGGTGAACTGGCTAGCCACTCTGACCGTGCCAGCAAGGGTTCTGCCCAAGCTCGACTTCACCGACGGCATTGATGCTGATCACAAGGCGGTCGTATGCATGGCCCTGCTCATCGGCGGGAGAGAGGACATTCAGGGCGCCATTGACCAGCTTGAGCGTCATTATCTTGCCAATCCCGACAACCAGCTGCGTTTTGGCTTGCTCACCGGCCTGTTCGACGCCGCCGAAGAAACCACACCGCGGGACAAGGGGCTGCTGGCCCGGTTGCGAGCAGGCATCGCGTCGTTGAACGAACATTACAACGATGATGGCCACGCCCCGTTTTTCTGGATGCACCGGTCCCGAAGCCTCAACCCGCAAGACGCCATCTGGATGGAGTGGGAGCGTAAGCGCGGCAAGCTCAAGGAGTTTAATCACTACATACTGACCGGTGAGCGCGGCTCTTTCACCGACATGGCTGGTGATGTCAAGTGGCTGCGACAGGCGCGTTACGTCATTACCCTGGACGCCGATACCTTGCTGCCTGTAGACGGGGCGCGGCGCCTGGTTGGCACCATCGCCCATCCACTGAACCAGCCGGTATGGGATGAAGAAACCGGCGTAATCCGCTCCGGTTACAGCATTCTGCAGCCCCGTATTGAAATCAATCCCATGACCGCTACCCGAAATATTTTCACCCGAATCTTTTCCGGTGACCGGGGCCTGGACCTTTACACCCTGGCCGTTTCGGATGCCTATCAGGACCTGTTTGGCGAAGGCATTTTCACAGGCAAGGGTCTCTACCACGTAGCCGCGTTCGAGGCCAGCCTGCGCAATGCGGTACCGGAAGGCACGGTACTCAGCCACGATCTTTTCGAAGGCATTCACGGGCGCACCGCACTGGTCAGCGACATTGTCATGTACGAGGAATACCCACCCGAATACCTGTCCTTCGGCCGGCGACTGCATCGGTGGATACGCGGGGACTGGCAGCTGGTGCCCTGGCTTTGGCCAACCGTTCCCACGGAAACCGGAGAGCGCAGACCCAACCGACTGTCCGGGTTACACCGGTGGCAGCTGGTTCACAATCTGCTGCGCAGTCTTCAGGCGCCCTGGCTTTTGTTGCTGCTGCTACTGGGCTGGTTTGCGCTTCCCGGCTCACCGCTTCACTGGACGGCTCTGGCCATGCTCACCCTGCTGGTTCCAAGTCTGACGGGCATTGTTGGGCTGGCCCATGCCACCGTCCGCAGGCGGCGGGCAGCGCAACAGATTCAGAACCTGAAGGGGGATCTGAAGCGATGGCTGCTCGTTGTCGCCTTTCTGCCCCAGGAAGCCGCTCTCACCCTGGATGCCGTGATTCGCTCCTTGTACCGCAGCCGCGTCAGTCACCGGCGCCTGCTGGAATGGGCACCGGCAGCTTTGGAGGCCGGGCGTACCGGCACGTCCACGCAATGGAAATATTGGCGTGCCATGTGGGCAGGGCCGGTCAGCGCGCTGGTCATCACACCGCTGCTGGCCGCCAGCACGCCCATGACGCTGATCTACGCCATCCCCATTCTGCTGCTCTGGCTGGTGTCACCACAGATAGCCTTCCTGGCTCGCCGGGACCGAAAGCCACCAGTGGAAAAAATCCGTGCCGAAGACCGAACGCACCTGAGAAGACTGGCGCGCCGCACGTGGTATTTTTTTGAACGGTTTGTCGGACCGGAAGATCATTGGCTACCCCCTGACCACTTCCAGGAAGAGCCCAAGGGTGTGGTCGCTCACCGCACCTCACCCACCAACATCGGCTTGCTGCTGGTCAGCAACCTGACCGCCTATGACATGGGTTATGTGGATGCGCAAGAACTGGTCATCCGCTCACGCAACACGCTGCGTTCCATGGAAAACTTGCCAAGCTTCCGGGGCCATATCCATAACTGGTGCGACACCCATCACCTCACAACCCTGCCGCCAGCGTATGTGTCGACCGTGGATAGCGGCAACCTCCTCGGTTCTTTGCTGGCGCTGAAGCAGGGGCTGACGGGACTTGAGGACGATCCTGTCTGGCGCTTTAACCAGTTTGAGGGGCTGCTCGATGCGATCGGCGTGCTTGAGGACTCGCTCCGGGACCACCCGGGAACAGCCCCAAGGCGACACCTTGCCAGGGCGCTGGCCAATGGTATCAACTTAAGGAAAAACCACAGCGCCGGCAAGCCAGGTTCCTGCCACATCGAGCCAGCATGAAGTTGGCCAACTGACAGAAACACCCCTTTATTGCCGTGTTGAGGGGACACGGAGGTGCGGATTGGAGAAGAATTGCAGGTCAAGGCGACCTTTGAGGCGAGCGAAAGCCGACCAGCGCCAAACGCAGTCTTTGAGTCGGATTCAATACGCTCGTGACCGGAGCCTTCGGGTTCAGCGAGTGCGCTTGTAGCCTTCGCACCCGCGGGTTGCTTTTCGTCGGCGCTGGCGCGGAAAACTTCGCCCGGGCCGGATGGCGGTCAGGCTGTTACGGATCAGGGTCAACAGGCACTCCATGGCGTGGGCGCATGGCTCGACCAGGAGCGTCACCAGGGTGTTTTTCAGGCGCGACACGCCCTGAGTGAAGTTCGCCTTCCAACCCCTTTTGCGGTGTCGGGTTTGTTGCTCAATCCGGGGCTGCTGCAGTACCTGCATCAGCATGGCCAGGTTTTTCAACAGCAGCTTGGCGTGGAAGTCCTGAAGCGCCGCGGTCGCGGTGCGACCGCTGAAGTTGTCCAGGGTCAGGGTCTGCTTGAGCCGCCGGTAATCGGTTTCGATCCCCCAACGGCGGTGGTAGAGCCCCGCAAATTCGGTGGCCGGGAAGGCCTGGGTATCCAGCAGTGACGTGGCCAGCACTTCCACCTCACCGCCTGGCAGGAGCACCCGGATCAGGCGCAGGGTGACCTCGGTATCCGGATCGACGCCGGCCTGCTCGCAGACTTTTCGGGACAGCCAGCCCTTGCAGGCGAAACAGAGGGTCTGTTCGCTGTTGCCGGAAGCCACGAAGTCCCTCACGGCCGGGTTGTGCTTGAGAGTCAGGCGCATGAGGAAATGCTGGTTCCGCTGCAACAGGGCGGCAAAGAGCCAATGAGCAGGGTAGCCCCGGTCAAACACCAGGAGGCTGTTGTCCGGCGCATACTCCAGGTGCATGGCGGCACAGCCCCGCTCATCCACATCCGGAGTAATCAGCAGACCATGCAGGGTCTGTTGGTCGCACAGATCATAGAGCATGGACAGCCGCGCCACGGGCAGCTCACTGTGACTGCCGAAGAAGTTTTCCAGGGGCTGCTCCAGCGGCAGGTGTACACCGGAGCCGTCCACGCCCAGCAGCCGCAGCCCGCACCATGTGCTGCGCAGGCCCAGTTCATCCAGCTGGTTTTGAAGCACATCGTTCAGCGCCACCAGAGCGGAGGGCTTGAGCTTGCGGCGGGCTTTGCTGAAAGCCTGCGCGGTGACGACCTGTTTTTCGAAAGGCGTGTTGTTGAGCACACGGAAAAATTGATCCAGCTCGGTCTGAAGCGCACTGCCAGGCTGGTTAAGCAGAAAAAGGATCAGATTACGGAAGGTGAGATAGCGTTTTCGGGTGAAATCGCACGCATTTTGGCGATGAGTAGCAATGAATTCCGGGCTATCCAGCAAACTGGTTAATTTATGTACAATTTTTAAGCAGGATCTCGCTGGTGGGGTCAACCGTTGGATTGGATTTATGGCTCAATTCAGTGACTCCTGAGTTGGTTTGTGGACCCTAATTATATGATATTTTTAGTGAAATGTCTTAAGTTGATGGCATTGGGGCGCTGGCGGATATTCGCAAACGGGTAATGGATGTCCGCCTCGCGCCCCGGCAATGGCCCGGTTTGATTGAGACACTGGCAAACCGTCTGGTCAAGGGCCTGGACCCGGCGGTGCAGGAAGTTTTGCTCGAAACCCCATCGCTGCCACCGGAGGTTTTGGCCGACATGGGGCTTTGGCTGGAGCGGTCACACCATCACCTCGAACGCATGTTTCAGAGCCGTGATCAGTTTCTGCCCTGGTGGTCGGCACCGGACACCTGGCCAACCATCGACAAGGGTGAACTGACGCCCGAGCAATATGGGGCCTGGCTGTCACTGGAGCAGTCACTCCTGCAACCCCCGACCTTCCACGAGCTGACCACGCTGGAGTCACGGCTTCAGCCTTTGATTGAGCAGCTCACGGCCCCCAGCCGGGACGGAGCATTGACCACCAGTCTGCAACGTTGGCTACAACCTCTTGCAGGCAACATCAATCAAGCAGCCGAGGCCGCCAGTTCCCTGCTTGTGACGGCCCAGCAGCTGGCCGATACCTGTGAGGGCTGGTTCGATAATACCGATATGGCCTTCCTCTACGACCGGGAAAAAAAAGTGTTCCGCATTGGCTACAACGTGGACCTGGGCAAACTGGACGACAACGCCTACGATCTTCTTGCCTCGGAAGCCCGTCTGGCCAGTTTTCTGGCCATCGCCAAAGGCGATGTTTCCGCCCACCACTGGGTCCACCTTGGGCGCCCGCTGACCCGTGAACAAGGGCAGCCATTGTTGCTGTCCTGGAGCGGTACGATGTTTGAGTACCTGATGCCCCAGTTGCTGATGCGAGAGCCGGCAACAACACTGCTCGGTCTGAGTGCCCGGGGTGCCATTGACCACCAGATCCGCTACGCCACAAGCCGGGGCCTGCCCTGGGGCATCTCCGAATCGGGCTACTACCTGCTGGACGGTGCCCAGAACTACGCCTACCACGCTTTCGGTGTGCCGGAACTGTCGCTTCGAAGCAACAAGGGAATCGAGGATTGGGTCATCGCGCCCTACGCAACCTTTCTGGCCCTGTTCTGGCGACCAAAAGCCGCCTTCGACAATCTCCGGCACCTGGAGAAACTGGGCATGCTGGGGCGTTATGGCTTCTTCGAAGCGCTGGATTACACCGAACGCCGGATGGATGTGGGCAGCTCATACAGCATCGTGCGCAGCTACATGGCCCACCATCATGGCATGTCGCTGATCAGTCTGGGTATTTCCCTGAGCCCGCAACACGCGATATCGCGATTTTCGCGGGACCCGCGGGTGGAGGCCTGTGAACTCTTTCTGCAGGAGCGGATCGATCTGGATGCAGACATCGAATACCCGACCCACAGCGAGGAAGAAGACAGCGTCAGAGGCACTCAGGAAGCCCCTTCCATCACGCCCTGGGAAATTCCCCTGGACAGCCCGACACCACGGGTTCATCTGCTGTCTAATGGCCGGCTGAACGTCCTGGCGTCGAGCTGGGGTGGCGGTGGCACCAACTGGAAGTCGGACGCCATAACCCGCTGGCGGCCGGACAGCACCCTTGAGCGATGGGGAAACTGGCTCTATGTTCAGGATCTCGGCAGCCGCGATATCTGGTCTATTCCACGAGCGCCGGCGAAAGGCCAGGGCCTCCGGGAGCATGTGCGTTTCCATAGTCATTGCGCCGAGTACCAGCGCCACGACCAAAGCCTGATACAAACGCTCGAAATAACGGTGTCACCCTGGCACGACGTTGAATTACGACGCGTCACGATCACCAATCACGGCGATCAGTCGCGACACCTGAGATTCACCAGTTACGCCGAAATTGTGTTGGCCGACCCCCGTGCCGATAGCCAGCATCCGGCCTTCGGCAACCTTTTCGTTCATTCAGAGTACGTGTCTGCCCGTTCACTGCTGCTGTTTGAGCGTCGCACCAGGGACCCGGACGACCAGGCACCGGTGGTGGGTGAGGTCATCATGGGCCTGTCTGGTGTTCTGACACCCGATGCCATGGAAACGGACCGGGCTGCCTTCCTCGGTCGCGGCGGTTCCATCGCTCATCCGCGGGCACTGGAAACAGGCGAGGTTCTTTCCGGCTCGCTGGGATACACCCTTGATCCGGTTGCCGTCTTGCAGAAAACCATCCACATCGAACCCGGAACGTCCATCCAGCTCGCCTTTCTGCGCATCGTCGGAGACAGCCGCGACGATGTGCTGGCTACCGCCACACGATTTGCTTACTGGCCGCGCGTTCAGCGAACCTTCGATGAGGGCCAGGCCCAGGCCAGCCGGGAGCTCTGGCGCAGCAAGCTCAGCAGCGACGAATTCCGTGCCCTGACCGCCGTAACGTCCGCGCTGCTGTATAACCAACCGAAACTTCGGGCGCCGGTACCGATACTGGCGGCAAATCGACTTCAGCAGGCCAACCTTTGGGGTGTGGGCATCTCCGGCGATTTCCCCATTGTGCTGGTGCGCATCGGTCGTGAGGCGGATCTCGAAACCGCCCACCTGCTGCTGAAAATCCACTCGTTCTGGCGCAAACGCAACTTCAAGGTTGACCTGATCCTGCTGAACACCGGGGACACTGGTTACGAGGGCACCACGCAAGATACCGTCCGGCGGTTGCTGGCCCAGCACAATGCCGAGCCCTTTGTCGGCAGCCGTGGCGGCGTTTACCCACTCACTGCCGATGCGCTGGGCAAGGAAGAAGTGGTTCTGTTACAAACCGCCGCAAACGTGGTGCTGGATGCCACGACCGCGTCGCTATCCCAAGCGCTCGGTACGCTGGAGCACGGTGAGTCTCCTCTGCCAAGATTACGGGTACGACCGCTCAATGCCCTGCCACCGATCAGCTCGCCGTCACTCCCGCCCCTGCCACCTCTGCGTTTCGATAACGGCCATGGCGGCTTCACGCCCGATGGCCGGGAATACGTAATCACGGTCAGTCATCGCTCGCCGACACCAGCACCCTGGATCAACGTGCTTGCTAACCCGACCTTCGGCTCGATCCTATCGGAATCCGGCGGCGGCTTCAGCTGGTACCAGAACAGCGGCGAAAACCGTCTGACGCCTTGGCGCAACGACCCTACTCTGGATGAGCCGGGGGAATGCCTCTACCTGCGGGATGAGGAGACCGGCGCCTTGTGGGCACCGACCTCCAACCCGGTGCCCCATGAGTCCACTTACCGAGTCAGCCATGGCGCCGGTTACACCCGCTTTGAACATATCCGCCATGACATCGAGAG
Organism: Marinobacter metalliresistant; assembly: GCF_038098645.1. Taxonomy (NCBI): domain Bacteria; kingdom Pseudomonadati; phylum Pseudomonadota; class Gammaproteobacteria; order Pseudomonadales; family Marinobacteraceae; genus Marinobacter; species Marinobacter metalliresistant. The sequence goes on from NZ_CP101118.1 coordinate 834,730, forward strand.
TCGGATGACCGTCTTTGTACCGCCCGACGACTCACTCAAGATCGTCCAGGTAACCCTTCGCAACCGCTCGGACCGGCAGCGGCGCCTGACGCTGACTTACTACGCTGAATGGGTTCTGGGCACCCGCCGGGAAGATACCAGTCAGTATATCCAGCCGGCTTTCCTTGCCGAGCAGCGCGCGCTGATCGCAGCCAACCCCTATAACCCCGACTGGCCCGAGCAAATCGCCTTTCTCGCCACCGACACTCCCGTCCACGGCTACACCACCGACCGCAGCGAATTCCTGGATCGCCAGCGCGGTCTTGAGAAGCCGGCCGCTTTAAAGCGGGTGGGTTTGACCAACCGCGTTGAACCGGGACGCGACCCCTGTGCCGCGCTTCAGGTGCATGTGGATCTGCTGGCATCCGGCGAGCAGACTGTGACCTTCTTCCTTGGCGCCGAAAACAGTTTCGATGCCGCCCTGGCGCTGCTCAACCAGTACCAGCAGCCTGACGCCGTCGCCAACGCATGGGAAGCCACCAACCAATACTGGGAGCAGGCACTGGGCGCGCAGACATTATCCTGCCCGGACGACGGTGTTGCTTTCATTTTCAATCGTTGGCTGCTCTACCAGACCCTGGCCTGCCGTATCCACGGTCGCAGTGGCCTCTACCAGTCCAGCGGCGCGTTCGGTTTCCGCGATCAACTGCAGGACTCCATGGCCATGCTGCATGCCCGGCCGGATGTCTGCCGTGCCCAGATTCTTGCCGCCGCCGCCCGCCAATTCCCCGAAGGCGATGTTCTGCATTGGTGGCATCCACCTCACGCCCGGGGAGTCCGCACACGGATTTCCGATGACCTGGTCTGGCTGCCCCTGGTGGTCAGCGAATACCTGGAGACCACCGGTGACACCGGGCTACTGGACGAACCCGTGCCCTGGCTTGTGGGGGATCCGCTGGCCGACAACGAGGCGGAACGGTATGCGCAGTTTGAATCTTCAACGGCCACCAGTTCGTTGTACGACCACTGCTTGCGGGTACTGGAGCGTGCTAACCGCCTGGGCCCCCATGGGCTGCCCCTGATTGGCGGCGGGGACTGGAATGACGGCATGAATCGTGTCGGCCTGGGTGGGCGCGGCGAAAGTGTCTGGATGGGCTGGTTCCTGATTCAGGCCCTTCAGCGCTTCGCGCAGGTCTGTACTGGACGGGGCGACCAGGCCACGGCGGACAATCTCAGCGCCCGGGCAGCCGGTCTGGCCGACGCCCTTCATCAGCAGGCCTGGGACGGAGACTGGTATCGGCGGGCTTACTACGACGACCAGACTCCGATGGGTTCCGCGGGGCAGAAGGCATGCGAGATTGATTCCATTCCCCAGTCCTGGGCGGTTTTATCCGGCGTTGCCGAACCCGACCGTACCCGAAGCGCCATGACAGCAGTCTGGGAGCGACTGGTCAGGACGGATCCGGGCCAGGTGCTTCTGTTTACGCCACCGTTCACCGGCCGGGGTCAGGGCCAGCCTGACCCCGGCTATATCGCCGCCTATCCACCGGGTGTGCGTGAAAATGGCGGTCAATATACCCATGCGGCCTGTTGGGTCGGGCTGGCATTCGCGGCCCTGGGCGATGCCGAGCGCGCCAGCGCTGTGCTGGACTGCCTGAACCCGGTCAGACACGGGGATTCCGCGGAGCGGATCGCGCACTATCAGGTGGAACCCTACGTGCTGGCCGCCGACATCTACGGCGAGCCTCCCCATGTCGGGCGCGGTGGCTGGACCTGGTACACCGGCTCCGCCGGCTGGCTCTACCGTTTTATTCTCGAAGGTATTCTCGGAATCCGGCGCGTGGGCAATAACCTGCGGGTGTCGCCATGCCTGCCGCCACACTGGCCGGGATACACCCTGGACTACCGCTTCGGCAAGAGCGTCTACCACATCACGGTACAACGCCGCACCGAATCAACGTCCGACATCGACGGACCCAGCTGCATCGCACTTCAGGATGATGGGGCCGAGCATGCAGTCGTGATTGATGTATGACGCGTGGTGGGAACCAGACTTATATTTCAATCACCTGCACAGTCAGACTCGGTAAAAATCCCGATACCAGTCCACAAAGTTGGCAATACCTTCTTCAACCGTGGTCGATGGCTTGTAGCCCACATCTGCGATCAGGTCATCAACATTGGCGTAGGTGGCTGGCACGTCGCCGGGCTGAAGGGGCAACAGCTTTTTCTCGGCTTTTTTCCCGATCCGCTGTTCAATAATTTCGATAAAGCGAGACAGCTCCACCGGATTGTTACTGCCAATATTGTACAGGCGATAAGGTGCTTTGCTCGTGCCCGGATCAGGGGTTTCGCCACTCCAGCCCTGATTTGGCCCGGCTACGTGGTCCAGGGTGCGGATCACGCCCTCCACGATGTCATCAATGTAGGTGAAATCCCGGCGGTGGTGGCCGTGATTGAAGACATCGATGGGTTCACCGGCCAGAATCTTCCTGGTAAAGATGAACAGTGCCATATCCGGCCGGCCCCAGGGGCCGTAGACCGTGAAGAACCGAAGGCCGGTGGTCGGCAGGTTGTACAGATGGCTGTAGGTGTGTGCCATGAGCTCGTTGGCCTTCTTGGAGGCTGCGTAGAGACTCAGGGGGTGGTCCACATTGTCATGCACCGAGAAGGGCATGGTCTCGTTGGCACCGTATACGGAGCTGCTGGAGGCGTACACCAGGTGTTTCACACCGTTGTGACGGCAACCCTCGAGGATGTTCATGAAGCCAACCAGATTGGCGTCCACATAGGCGTTCGGATTCTCGATGGAGTAACGTACCCCGGCCTGCGCCGCCAGATGCACTACCCGCTCCGGCTTTTGCCTGGCGAAGAGCGCTTCCATGGTGGCCCGGTCAGACACATCCTCGCGGACTTCGGTAAAGCCCGCTTTGCTGGTCAGCCGTTCCAGGCGAGCTTCCTTCAGGTTCACATCGTAATAATCATTGACGTTATCAACGCCAATGACCTCATCACCCCTGTCCAGCAGCCGGTGAGCCAGGTGTGATCCAATAAAGCCCGCAGTACCGGTTACGAGAATCTTCAAGTGTCTCTCCTTTGAACGAAATGCCGGCCTTTGAACCAAACGGCGGTGTCAGAATGAAACGCCCGCACTCACAAACGGCCCGCCAATTTCCACATCCAGCCGGTCGTTGCCATCTTCGTAATCGATGGACATCTGGCGATAGCCGGCCCGGAACCGCAGAACTGCCATTTCATACTGGCCGTAGGCGTTGAAATCGAGCAGCGAATCGCCGCCATAGCTGATGAAGTTGCCTTCCGTGCCCACCGATACGCCGGTGAACGGCAGGTCGAAGCGGGCAGCAAGGTAGCCCATGGGGATAACGGCATCAACGCTGGTTTCGCTGGTGGCCAGGCCATTTACTTCCTGCACTGTGAGATCACCGGCAAGATCACGGGCGGTCAGGCCTAGATCCAGGTTAACCCAGTTATCGAGTACTTCGTAATACAGGGTCAGGTCCAGTTGCTCAAGGTCGAAATCGGATTGGACATCACCAGTAACACCATCGAAGCCCACCAGACCAACTTGACCCCGGCCACTCTGCTTAACCCGTGTGTAGTTGATGCGAATATTCGGCAATACCGGAACCGGATGCTCCAGGTACAGCGAGGCGTTGGCAGTGGAATCGCCGCCCAGGTTCAGGTCGTTTTCGACATCGACCAGATCGTTGTTCGTCGCAGCCTTACCGGACAGATCGGAATCCCAGTAACTTACACTGGCACCCAGACCAACCACGTCCGCCTGGGACAAAGGCGCCACCAGAATCAGTGAACCGCCCACAGCAAGCATCAGTTTACGCATGACCCACCTTTCTATTTTGTTGTCAGTTTCAATCAGTCGAACCGGATTCCCAGACGGCGCCCGACTTCCTCGTAGCTCTCGATAACCTCGCCCAGGCCCTGGCGAAAGCGGTCCTTGTCCATTTTCCTGCGGGTTTCCCTGTCCCAGATCCGGCAACCGTCCGGACTGAACTCATCCCCCAGCAAGATCTTCCCTTCACTGCGACCGAATTCCAGCTTGTAGTCCACCAACAGCATACCGGCGTCGTCAAACAGGGCCTTGAGCACATCGTTCACCCTGTAGGTGAGCTCTTTCATCTGAGCCAGTTCATCGGCTGTTGCCCAGCCAAAACTGATCGCCAATGACTCGTTGACCATCGGGTCATGAAGCGCATCGTTCTTGAGAAACAGCTCGTAGGTGGGCGGGGTCAACGCCTGGCCCTCTTCCACACCCAGACGCCGACACAGACTGCCGGCGGAGATGTTGCGAACCACACACTCAACCGGAATCATGTCCAGTTTTTTTACCAGGGATTCGGTGGAAGACAGCAGCCCTTCGAAATGAGTAGGCACGCCCGCTGCTTCCAGCTTTTCCATGATGAACGCATTGAACCTGTTGTTCACCATGCCCTTGCGGTTCAGCTGTTCCTTTTTTTCGCCATCAAAGGCAGAGGTATCATCACGGAATACCATCACGAACCGTTCAGGGTCGTCAGTACGGTAGACGGATTTCGCCTTGCCGGCATAGAGTTCTTCACGTTTTTCCATCAGGAGTCTCCGAAAAGCGGTCGCATCAGGTGGCCGCTTTCTGAATCAGTATAGGTAATCGAACAGTTGCGTGAGCAGATCCGACGTTGACCGGCTGCCCGTGTAATCCGGCAGGCGCTCGGCAGAAATGACAATTGCATCATCACGCTGGCTCAGGTTCACAGTGTGGCTATGCCTGGGGGCTTCCTTGTCACGGAACCAACTGAACCAGCCCGGACTGCGCTCATCTTCGGTACGGAAATCAACCTGGAACCACCCTTCAGTGCGGTTCAGGTCTACAACCGGGATGCCGGAATCCGTAAGCGCGCGACTGACTTCCGCCCAGGCGCGGCCGTAGTCCAGCTCCACACGGATAGCAATGGCCTCTTCATTCTCCAAGATCAGGCGGACCACAGGATCCCTGGCCATCCCTGATGCGGCACGGGAAAAGGATTTGCTCTCTTCCCGCACCCTGAGAAATTCGCCCATGTCCGCCAGCAGGCGTTTCTGCAAGGCCAGAGCCTGCTCCGGAGGATCGGATGCGCCGCTCCAGGGAATCAGCTCGTCCGGCTGACCGGCAACTTCCAGCTTACGCACCTGAATTTCCGTGGTTTTGCGCCGAACGCCAGGTGTTATGCGGACCTGAAGGACCACTTTCTGCTCTCCGGCCGAGGGATCGTCAGACAATTCCACCAACTCACGGGCACGCTTGCTGAAGTTGGCCAGTTCACTCTGCAGAATTCCCAGTTGCGGACTGTCGAAGCCAACACCAAGACCGCGTTCCGCCAGATAGGTGCTCATTGCCGGCCAGATCCTGCCGGGCACATCGTTCACCAGCAACCAGACGCTGCCATCAAGCTCTTCGATCACATAATTCTCATCGAGGATATCGGAGGTCATATCCGGTGGCCGGGGAATCTCGGTTGGATACATTTTGCTGGCGTCGGCCAGTCGGACGTCACGGATTGGCATGGCTTGGCTGAAACGGGAACCATCGGCCGTTTCCGGGAGTTCCAGCGGTTGCCCTTCCCTGGCATTTACATAATGCTCGGATCGGTCTTCAATCATACCGCATCCGGAGACTGTTGCCACAAGCAACAGCCCGCACAATACAACAACGGGTTTAGCCATGAAGGTATTACCGGTTCCTTGTAGAACCTGCATCTGGTTACTCCGGGTCGGGGACGATTTCAGCAAACTCAGAGTACACCTGAGGCCTTGAGAGCATCTTCCACTTCGCTGTGGAACTTTTCACTGAGCGGTGTCAGCGGCAGGCGAATGCCTTCGCCGATCATGTCCATTCGATGCAATGCCCATTTCACGGGAATCGGGTTGGCTTCCAGGAACAGCTTCCGGTTGAGCGGCATCAGCAACTCGTTGAGGCGCTCTGTTTCCTCACGATTGCCTGCAATCGCCGCTTCGCACAGCCGCGACATACTCTTCGGAGCAACGTTAGCGGTAACGGAGACATTGCCTTTGGCGCCGGCAAGCATCAGTTCCGCGGCTGTGGCGTCGTCGCCGGAGTAGACCGCAAGGCGCCCGTCCAGAGCCTCAATCAGTTCGGCACCCCGGGGTATGTTGCCGGTTGCATCTTTAATACCCACAATATTGGGAATATCCGCCAGTCGCAGTACGGTCTCGTTCAGCATGTCACAGGCGGTCCGGCCCGGCACGTTGTAGAGCATCTGGCTGATGCCCGGGACGGCTTCGGCAATCGCCTTGAAGTGCCGGTACAGGCCTTCCTGGGTCGGCTTGTTGTAGTATGGCACCACCAGCAGGCAGGCATCGGCACCCAGCTTATGGGCTTCGGTGGTCAGCTCAATGGCTTCGCGGGTGCTGTTCCCACCGGTACCCGCAATAACCGGAATCCGGCCGTTCACGCGTTTAATGATGTGGCCGACAACCCGGCAATGCTCTTGCGGATCAAGCGTTGCGGACTCGCCGGTGGTACCGACAGCGACAATACCGTGCGTGCCGTTTTCCATATGAAAGTCGACCAGTTTGTCCAGATCCTCCCAGTGAATTTCACCGTCTGGATGCATGGGCGTGACCAGTGCGACAAGGCTACCCGTAATCATAAAAGCTCCGTCCGAATAAAACCGATATGGTAATGTTGAGCACGAACTGACACAAGGGAATTAAAGGAGATGTCATGCCATCCGTCGAGTTAAACAAACCTGTTCCGGATTTTGAAGCCGCGGCCACGGGCGACCAGACCATTCGCCTGGACGATCTCAAAGGGCGGAATGTCGTTATTTATTTTTATCCGAAAGACAACACCCCCGGCTGCACCACTGAAGGCCAGGACTTCCGCGACCGAATGAAACAGTTTGAAGAACTGGACACCGAGATTCTGGGGGTGTCACGGGATGGACTGAAAGCACACGAGAATTTCAGGGCAAAACACGAGCTTCCTTTCCACCTAATTTCCGACAAGGACGAGGCGTTGTGCAAGCTCTTTGATGTCATCAAACTCAAAAAGCTGTATGGCAAGGAATACACGGGGATCGACCGCAGCACCTTCCTGATCGATCAGGAAGGTGTGCTGAGAGCCCAATGGCGTGGCGTCAGGGTAAAGGGCCACGCGGATGAAGTGCTGGAGACTGTGAAGGGGCTTTGAGCGCCATTCAGACCTTTTCGCTATCCGGCGAAGGAACGGACTCCTTCACCGGCCAGGCGGAAAACACAGCCTTGAGCATGGTGGCGAGCGGAATGGCAAAGAAGACACCCCACAGGCCCCAGATGCCCCCGAAAAAGAGCACCGCCACGATGATGGCGACCGGATGCAGGTTGTTCACTTCCGAGAACAGCACCGGAACCAGCACATTGCCGTCCAGGGCCTGGATGATTCCGTAAACGGCCATCAGCCAGATAAACTGGCTGCCCCAGCCGAAGGCAAACAGTGCGATTACCGCCACGGGAATTGTCACTACCGCGGCTCCGATGTAGGGAATCACCACGCTCAAGCCAACCAGCAGGGACAGCAGCGCGGCATAGGGCATTCCGAGCAGCTTGAAGGCGATGTAGGTTGCTCCGCCGACTATGACAATTTCCAGCGCCTTGCCGCGAACATAATTGGCGCACTGCAGGTTTACCTCGTGCCAGATCGTCAGCATCATCGGGCGCTGGGGCGGAAGCAGCCTGGCAATGGAGCCAAGCAGGATCTCCCGGTCTTTCAGGAAGAAAAACACCAGGATGGGCACCAGTACCATGTAGATCAGCAACGCCACCAGATCCGGAATACTGGACAATGAAAAGGACACCAGCCATTGAGTGAACTGGCCCACTTCGGTGCTGACCTGCTGGTAAACCGCACCGACAGCGTCAGATGAAATCAGATGCGGGTACTGCTCCGGCAACAGCTCAAGGTAGGACTGCAGCTCGCGGATAATCCGTGGTGCCTCCCCGGCCAGGGCGCTGAGCTGAACCCAGATCAGCGGCAGCAGACCGAACAGGAAACCCACAAGCACGCCAAGGAACACCAGGAACACACCGAGGATGGAGACCATCTCGGGAATGCCAAGCCTGTTGAGCTTGGTGACCAGCCCCTGCAAAATAAAGGCGATGATGAGCGAAGCGATGGCCGGGGCCAGCATGGCACCAAACCAGATAACAAAGACTGTTCCTGTTACCAGAATCAGGAACAGGATGACCGCTTCTTCATCCGAAAAATATTTATGCGCGAGACCGCGTAACGTCCTGATCATTGACAACTCCGAAATATTAGCCGCCGCACTTTATCACAAACCGGTATTGCCCGGCGGCCTCAGAGCTGCTCATCAGTGTATGCCGGGAAAGCTTCAAAAACGCCGGGATGTCCCGGGCAGAGCCGGCGTCGGTGGCGATAACTTCGAGCTCCTCACCGGGCGCCATGGTGTTCAGTTCCAGTTTGGTTTTCAGCAGCGGCATCGGGCAACGCAGCCCGGAGGCATCGAGGGATCGGTCAACCATACAAACGAGGCACCATCACAGTCACTATAAGCGGATTTAACAAGCAGGCATTATGCCGACAGTGATAATGTATTGCATCACAATCCTCTTCAAGGAGGGGATAAGAACTTTTTATCGTAACCCGCTGTCCAACCGGCGATTCAGACCAAAGGCAACCGGCACTACATGATTCCAGACCAATCCCGCCATCGGGCATTCCTGACGTTCGGAAGCGCCGCGCTGCTTACCCTCACACTGCTGATCATGTCCCTGCCAGCCCGCGCCCAGGAAAGCAGACTCCCCAGTATTGGCGGCAACGGTGGCGGCCTGATCGCGGGCCAGCAGGAATCGGATATCGGCCAGCAGGTGATGATCTCCATTCGTCGCTCGACACCACGCATCACGGACCCACTGGTTTACGATTACCTGAGTGCCATTATATACCGGCTGGTACCTTCCGCCCCGCTTCAGAACCGCGATCTTACGCTGACACTGATCGACAGCCCGGCCATTAATGCCTTTGCCGTGCCAGGCGGTATCGTCGGGGTGAACGGAGGCCTTTTCCTCAACGCCGCAACCGAGCAGCAGTTTGCATCGGTACTGGCCCATGAACTTGCGCACCTCAGCCAGCGGCATTTCGCCCGCCGCATGCAACAGCAGGAAACCAGCGCGCCCCTGACCCTTGCGGGGATGATTGCAGGAATCATACTGTCAGCAGTCACCCAGTCCGATATCGGGATTGCCGCCATTGCCGGCACCCAGGCCCTGGCGGTCCAGAACATGCTTGCCTACAGCCGGGCCAACGAGCAGGAAGCGGACCGGGTTGGCCTGGACATACTGGCCACCGCCGGGATGGATCCCAGCGGAATGCCGGAGATGTTTGAAATCATGATGCGTCAGAACCGGATGCAGGGAAACCGGCCGCCCGAGTACCTGTCCACGCACCCCCTGACCCAGAGCCGGGTCGCAGACACCCGAAACCGTGCCGAACAGTATCCCGATGAAGATATCCGGGACGGGCAGGAGTATCATCTGATGCGCAGCCGCCTGCAGGTTCGTTACGCCCCCTCTCCGGAGATCGCGGTCGAAACCTTCGAAGGCTACCTTAAGCAGCCGGATGCGCAGCGAAACGACGCCATCCGGTATGGTCTGGCGGTCGCGTACACGGAAGACAGGCAGTATGAAAAGGCCGCTGACATCCTGAACGACCTGCTGGCAGGAAATCCCGGGAGGATCACCTTCCAGGTGTCACTGGCGGAGGTGCGGCTTGCCCAGAACCGACCAGACGACGCCAGGGCGATCCTCATGGGAGCCTTGGCAAGAAATCCGGGCAATTATCCGATTACCTACGCCCTGGCCGAAACCGAAATTGCCGACGGCAACGGCCTCGCGGCGGCCGAACACCTCAAGCAACTAACCCGCAAGCTGCCGGGCCAGGAGCAGCTCTGGCTGAAGCTCGCCGAGGCCGAGGGTATGGCACGGAACATCGTGGGCGTGCATCGGGCCCGCGCGGAATACGACGTCCTCATGGGGGATCTGGAGGCCGCACAGCGACAACTGAGGCAGGCACAGGAGAAACTTCCCGCAGGCGCGCCCCAGAGGCAGGTCGTAACCGAACGGCTGGCAGAAATCACCAGCCGCCTGAACGCCCACTTCAACAACTGATCAGGCGTTGCCTGCGGCTTTCAGGTTCGTATTTGCGGTAAAATCGAGCATACGCTGCAGCGGCCTTAGCGCCCGCTCCCGCAGGGCCGGGTCCACATGAACTTCCTGATCACCCTGCTCCAGTACGTGCAACAGGTTTTCCAGACCGTTCATCGCCATCCACGGACAATGGGCGCAGCTGCGACAGGTAGCGCCATTACCGGCCGTTGGTGCTTCAATCAGCGTCTTGTTCGGTGCCAGTTGCTGCATCTTGTAAAAGATGCCATTGTCAGTGGCAACAATGAACTTCTCATTTGGCAGCGTCTGGACCGCATGTATCAACTGGGACGTTGAACCCACCACGTCGGCCATTTCCACGACCGCATCCGGAGACTCCGGGTGCACCAGCACGGCGGCATCAGGGTAGAGCGCCTTGAGATCTTCCAGGCCACGGTATTTGAATTCCTCATGGACAATACAGGAACCATCCCAGAGCAACATGTCGGCACCGGTCGTCTTCTGAACGTAATGTCCCAGGTGTTTGTCCGGCGCCCAGAGAATTTTCTCGCCGCGGGCGTCAAGATCTTCGACAATGGCCTGGGCACAGCTTGAGGTAACTACCCAGTCTGCCCTCGCCTTGACTGCAGCAGATGTGTTGGCATAAACCACTACGGTACGATCCGGATGCTGGTCACAGAACTCCGAGAACTCGTCTTCCGGACAACCGACGTCCAGGGAGCAGGTCGCCTCAAGCGTAGGCATCAGCACCCGCTTCTCCGGATTCAGGATCTTGGCGGTCTCCCCCATGAAGCGAACACCGGCCACCACCACCGTCGACGCCGGATGCTGATTACCAAACCGGGCCATTTCCAGGGAATCGGCGACACAGCCGCCGGTCTCTTCGGCAAGGCGTTGAATGTCCGGATCCGTGTAGTAATGCGCCACAAGCACCGCATCCTCAGTTTTCAGGGCGGACTTGATACGGGCTTCCAGGTCAGCCTTTTCGCTGGCGCTGAGCGGCTTCGGCTCGGCGGCATGGGCCAGATGTTCCTGAACAAGGATACGGTCTTCAGCGTGTGTCATTACGGCATCTCTGTGTTGCATTTTCAGGGGGGAGTATTACCTAGGTAAGATCGTATACGCAAAAAAAAAGAGCCCTAAGGCTCTTTTTTCACAAAAACCCGGAGGCTTCTGTTATTTGGTGGGTCGTGAAGGATTCGAACCTTCGACCAATTGGTTAAAAGCCAACTGCTCTACCAACTGAGCTAACGACCCATGACTGTTGATCAAAGCCTGTGGCCTCAATCCATACCGAACGATTCAGCCCATCCGGTATTTCGTAATTGGTGGGTCGTGAAGGATTCGAACCTTCGACCAATTGGTTAAAAGCCAACTGCTCTACCAACTGAGCTAACGACCCAAACGAGGCGCATATAGTAATGATTTTTGGCCGCTGATCAACCCCTTTTTTTCAGGTTTCTCAACATTTTTCCCGTACGGAGAGCTCAGATGTTTCCTGACGCCAGATACTTCCTTGCCAGGTCTGCAGCACTACTGGCGGGGTAATCCTCAATCACCATTTTCATACGGCGCTGCGCTTCAGCCTTTTCACCCAGGCGATCATGAGTCACGCCGAGCTTGTAAAGCGCATCCGGCGCTTTCCGGTGATCGGCAAAACGGGTGGCAACAATGGTGAATGCCTGCTTCGCCTGTTCCAGCTGCGGCTTGACCAGATAAACCTCACCCAGCCAGTAATAGGCGTTTACGGTAAGGTCGCCTTCCGGATACTTATCGATAAACTCGTAAATCCGGCTGATGGCCTCATCATATTTCTTCTGGTTGCGGATAAGATCCTGAATCTGTTCGTAGGCCTTGCGCTCTTCGGCACCGGGCTGGCGATACTCCCTGACTGCCGGGGCCGAACCGGAAGTGGCCGGATTCGGGCCTGCTGAGGGCTCAGGAGCCGGTTGCGAAGCCAACTTCTCAGACAGGTCCAGGATACGCTGATCCAGGTCAATATACCGGTCGCGCCCCTGTTCCTGCAGGCGGTTAATCAGATGCCTTTGCTCCTCCACTTCACCCTGGAGGCGCCTGACTTCGCCCTGAAGCTGCTGGATCATGTAGAACAGCTCAGCCGTGGCCTGGCTGTTGTTGGCGCTACGCTGAGCGTTCTGAGCTGATTGCGCCAGGGCTGCCCCCGCCTGCCCGAAGGCAAGCGGGAGCAACACTGTCGCCATGAGTGTTTGTCTCATGGTCCTTCCTGTGTGATTACTCAAATACGAGTTCCACACGACGGTTCTGGGCCCACGCACTTTCACTGGAACCCATCACTGCCGGCTTCTCTTCGCCATAGCTTACGGTTTCAATCTGTCCCCGTGAAGCACCATTCACAATCAGGAAGCGCTGAACTGCGTTGGCACGGCGCTCACCGAGGGCCAGGTTGTACTCCTTGGTGCCGCGCTCGTCAGCGTGGCCTTCCAGACGAACATTCCGGCCCGGATTGTTGGCCAGGTAGCGGGCATGGGCCACCAGGACGTCACGGGCTTCGGGCTTGATTTCCGCAGTATCGAAATCAAAATAAAACACGGTAATATCACGCAGCGCTGCCTGCTCGGCCTGCTCACGGGCGGCCATACGCTCTTTTTCTGTCATTGCAGAGGAGGAAACGCCACGCTGATCATCACCGCCGTACACGGTAGAACCGCCTTCCTGATCCACAGCCCCGACGTCTGAGCCGTACTCGCCGTCTTCCGCGGTTCCGCCGGTCGAACTACAGCCTGCAACCAGGCCTACGGAGAGTAAAAGTGCAAATGCCTTGGATTGAGCTGAAAACTTCATAATCTTTTCCTTTCAGTTGATTGACGTTATTTCTTGAACAATTACCGAAGCCGGTCGGGCTATGGCAATCAGCGAACCAGAGGCCCCCAGGCCGGGTCCCGAACCTCCCCCTCAGAGCCCGGAAGACTGTATGCAGCCCCGCCATCCGACGATATGACGGTAAGCACGCTGGTGCCATTCTGGTCGGTTGCATAGATCAGCATCCTGCCATTAGGGGCAACACTTGGAGATTCGTCAGACTCTGTCCGGGTGAGGATGGTTTCCTCCCCGGTCTCAAGGTCTGTACGGGCAATGTGAAACGCGCTGTCACGCTGATGTACGTAATAGACAAATTCTCCGTTGCTATCGGCCCGCGGGCGGGCGTTGTAACGGCTACCAAAGGTAATGCGCCGGGGTTCGGCACCGGGTGTTTCCATATGATAGATCTGGGGGCCCCCCGAACGGTCGGAGGTAAAGAAAATTCCTTTGCCACTGGCGTCCCAGTTCGCTTCGGTATCGATCGCCCAATGGTTGGTCAGCTTGGTCAGCTGACGGGTCTCCAGATTCATGCGGTAAATCTCCGCATTACCGTCCCTGGAAAGCGTCATCAGCAGCGACCTGCCATCATCAGACCAGGCGGGCGCCGAGTTAAGGCCCGGAAAATCCGCAACCTTGGTACGCTTGCCAGAGGCAAGTTCATGCACGAATATCACCGGCTTTCCGGTTTCAAAGGAGACATAAGCCAGCTTTTTACCATCCGGCGACCAGGCCGGCGAGAGGATTGGCTCCTGACTTTCCAGCCGGATGCGGGCCCGCTTGCCATCCACATCGCTTACCTGCAAACGGTAGCGCGGCTTGCCACCGGCGGCATCCAGAGTCACAAAGGCAAGCTGGGTCGAGAATACCCCGGGCACGCCGGTAATCGCTTCGTAGACCTTGTCGCTGATGTGGTGGGCCAGGGAGCGCATGTTGGAGGCGGGCGCCGCCGCCGTTTCTCCGAGAATCCGCTCCTCGCGGTTTACGTCGAAGAGCTCGTAGCGGGCCTGAACCCGGTCGCCACTGCGGCTGAGCCCGCCAACAAGCACGTAACGCTGGCCTAGCAAACGCCAGTCCCGGAAATACACTTCTTCCCGCCTGGATGGCAGACTCAGCATCTTTTCCGGTGACAGGGCGCGAAATTCGCCTGTCATGGTGAGGTCCGCCTGAACAATACTGCTGACCTTGTCTCCGGCGGGCATCTGACCGGACTCGGCGAATGGAACCACAGCGACAGGTATGGCGGAATCTGCACCCTCGGTTATCCGGATTAGCAGTTCTGCCCGCACGCCTGAAACAGCTACGAATACCAGAGCGATTGCTGCCAGAATTGTCTTTGACGGGTTGTACCAAATCCCCTGTGTCATGGTGTTATCCGTATCCTTATCTCAACCTGCGTGGGTTGAACTCAATCGTAAACTGCCGGAAATACCGTTCAAACGTATCACGCTCGTTGGGTATTGGGTAACGACTCAGGGAGCGTACAGCGCCCAGAGCTGAATTGTCGAAAGCGGTATTGCCACTGCTGCTGACCAGTTTCACACTGGCAAGTTCACCCGTGGGCAGCAGCGTGATCTGCAACCGCGCTGTCATCTCCTCCGTGGCCGACGACGGCGGATACCAGGCCTGACTGAGCCTTTCCCGTATCAGAGCCTGATACTTTTCACTCTCGGACAGCATTTGCGCTTCTCTGGCCTTTGCTGCTGCCGCCTCTTGCTGGCGGCGAGCCTCCGCCTCGCGAGCTCGCCGGGCTTCATCTGCCTGAGCTTCCAACTGCTGCTCCCGGAGCTTCCGTTCCGCCTCAAGGCGCTTACGTTCAGCCTCCTGGCGCGCCAACTCTTCCTGGCGCTTGCGCTCCGCGTCTTCACGCTTGCGCTGTTCTTCCTGCCGGCGCTTCTGTTCCTCAGCCTTCTTTCTGGCCTCTTCCTGCCGCCGCTTTTCTTCCTCAGCTTTCTGGCGTTCGCGCTCTTTCGCCTCAGCCTCGGCTTTTTGACGGGCGGCTTCCTCTTCACGGGCTTTCCGGGCCTCCCGTTCCCTCGCCTCGGCTTCCTGTTGCTCACGCTCCTTCTGTTGCTGGTGTTGCTGGAGCCGCTTCTCCTCTTCGCGCTGCTTCTGCTCGGCAACCCGCCGTGCCTTTTCTTCCTGGCGTCGCTTCTCGGCCTCTGCCTGCTTGCGCTGTTCCTCGGCCCTGCGTTCTTCGTCACGTTTTTGCTGATCTACCGGATCCACGACCGGGCTTGGCTCTGGTTCCTGCTGCGTGATCAGGCGTGCCGAGATACTTCTGGGCGGCGGTTCGTGTTCCGGCGAGCTCCAGGACCAGCCTGTCAGTGCAATACCGACGATCAGCACATGAAGCGTTACCGAAAGCACCACTGGCGACTTCCAGGGCGGCACTCCGGTTGTGGTTACTTCGCGCTGGTTATCTCTCACAACACTCCTGCCCGCACCGGTGTCACTTGTCGTCCCGGGGTGATTCAGTGATCAGGCCAATACTGCTGGCACCGGCACCCTGCAATTCCGCCATCAGACGGACAACCGTGCCATATTCAACGTATTCATCGCCACGGACCAGAATTTCACTGGAGGAGCGCTGAGACAGAATTTTGGCGATCTGCTCCCGGACTTCGGCCAGCGACATCGGATCGCTGCCCTTATCGCCCACTTCCACGTAGTAGGCACCGTTAGCGTCCACTGAAACGATTACCGACTCGACGTCTTTATCCGCCTGAATCGGATCAGCGGTGGTCTGTGGCAGGTCCACCTTGACGCCCTGAGTCAGCATCGGCGCGGTAACCATAAAAATAATCAGCAGCACCAGCATCACGTCAATGTACGGAACCACATTGATTTCCGACATTGGCTTTCGCCGTTGTTCCGGCATCATTCCCATGCCTTTCATAAACTTTCGCTCCTGCCCCGACTCCTACCCTCAAAAGGTGTAGCCATCACGCGGCGCTCTTTTCAGTCTGGTGAACGCGGCGATGAAGAATACTGGAGAACTCATCAGCAAAGGTTTCATAATTCTTCAGCAACGCATCGGACATGGCGGAGAAGCGGTTGTAGGCGATAACCGCCGGAATTGCCGCAAACAGACCCATAGCGGTTGCAATCAGGGCTTCGGAAATACCCGGGGCAACGGTTGCCAGAGTCGCCTGCTGCACCTGGGCCAGGCCGCGAAATGAATTCATGATGCCCCACACGGTCCCGAACAGACCCACATAGGGGCTTGTCGAGCCGACCGTTGCCAGAAACGGAAGATGGGCCTCCAGGCGCTCCTGCTCGCGGGAGAAGGCAACACGCATTGCCCGCTGAGTGCCTTCCATCACGGCATCGGCATCGCGGCTTTGCTGGCGCAGCCGGGAAAATTCCTTGAAGCCGGCTCGAAACAGCGATTCCATACCGGAAAACGGTGTCGGTTCAGCATTCACTTCCCGGTACAACTGGCCGAGATCCATACCAGACCAGAAACGCTCCTCAAATGCCAGCTGCGCCCGCTTGGCTTGTCGGAACACCTGAAGGCGCTGAAAAATAAGCGCCCAGGACATAATTGATGCCAGGGCCAGCAAAAGCATGACCAACTGCACCAATACACCTGCGTTTGCAATCAGGTACCAGACTGAAAGTTCTGAATCCACCTCTTACTCCTGACTCATTCTGTTAGTTGTTTCAGGAGGCTGGACATTTCTGGCCAGCAGTTCCTGCATATTGTCCGGCAGGCGACGGGGCCGGCCGGTGTCCAGAGAGACACAGGCAACCCGCACTTCACCGTCACAGAGCAGTTTCCTGTCTGCCGCGCGACTGACTCTCTGCCTGAAGTCCATCCACACCCGGCCGAAAGCCACTGGCTCAGCAGTTACCAGCAGTTCGTCGTCGAGCTTCGCCGCTACAGAGTAGTGGATGGACAGCCTCTGCACGACATAGCTGATGTTTTCGGCAAGACCCGCTCTCAAACCGACGCCACAACTGCGCACCCACTCGGTTCGGGCCCGCTCCATGTAATGAAGATATTTGGCATGGAATACGATGCCTCCCGCGTCCGTGTCTTCGATATAGACCCGGACCGGCAATTCAAAACTCGCTTCTACCGACTGTTCAACCAAAAAGATCGCCCTCCCTGCCCGATTTCGGAGGGACAACCCCGAAATGCTGGTAGGCGTTGGAGGTGACCATGCGGCCCCTCGGCGTACGCAGCATGTAGCCCTGCTGGATCAGGAAGGGTTCGAGCACATCCTCGATTGTGCCCCGCTCCTCACTGATGGCGGCGGCAAGGCTCTCCACGCCCACAGGGCCACCATCAAACTTTTCAATCATCGCCAGCAACAGCCGGCGGTCCATATGGTCGAAGCCCTGACTGTCCACTTTCAGCATGTTCAGGGCCTGATCGGCGATGTCAGAGGTGATACGACCATCGAAGCGGACTTCGGCAAAATCACGGACCCGGCGCAACAGACGGTTGGCGATCCGCGGGGTGCCCCGTGACCGGCGTGCAATCTCGAACGCACCGGCTTCATCGATAGAAACAGAAGACAGGCGGGCGGATCGGATAATAATACTGGTGAGATCTTCAGTGTTGTAGAACTCCAGGCGCTGAACAATGCCGAAGCGGTCCCGCAATGGCGATGTCAGCAAACCGGCACGGGTGGTGGCCCCTACCAGGGTAAACGGCGGCAGATCCAGCTTGATTGAACGGGCGGCCGGGCCTTCACCGATCATGATGTCCAACTGGTAATCTTCCATGGCCGGATACAGCACTTCTTCCACAGCAGCGCTGAGGCGGTGGATCTCGTCAATAAAGAGAACGTCGCCTTCTTCAAGGTTGGTCAGCATCGCCGCCAGATCCCCGGCCTTCTCCAGAACCGGGCCCGAGGTTGTCTTGATGGACACACCCATCTCGTTGGCAATGATATTGGCGAGGGTGGTTTTACCAAGACCGGGTGGGCCGAAGATCAGCACATGGTCCAGAGCTTCCTGGCGCCCACGGGCAGCTGAAATAAAAATATCCATCTGCTCACGGACCGTCGGCTGGCCAACGTATTCGGCCAGTAAGGCCGGGCGAATCGCCCTGTCATGCACTTCTTCGTATTCACCGGCCCGGGCCGAAATCAACCGGTCGGATTCGATCATGGCATCACCCATAGTGTGGGAATCAACATCGTGCCTCACCTTCGCCCGCGGTTCCAGGCTGCCCCAATTGTACAAAGGGCTTTGAGGGTGTCACGTTACGCTCTCTACAGGTTCGCGACAGGTGTCGGTGATCAGGCCGGTATCATGTTGCGAAGGGCCAGCCGGATCAGGGTCTCGCTGGTCATGCCCTCCTCTGCCACCTTGCTGATGGCCTTGGCCGCTTCCTGGGGCTTGTACCCCAGCGCAATCAGCGCGGCTTCCGCCTCCTCTGTCGCCCCCGGCCCGGCAGACGCCGCATGTCCGGCCACCTGCCCCAATCCTGTCGTATCAGGCGACGTTGGCACGAATTGCCCTTCAAGTTGCCCTATCCGGTCGGTCATTTCAACAAGAAGCCGCTCAGCCGTCTTCTTGCCAACCCCAGGCAGCTTGACCAGCGAGGCGGAGTCCCGGTTTTCCACGCAGCGGATAAACTGCCGGGCATCAAGGCCGGAAAGAATGCCCACCGCCAGTTTTGGCCCCACACCATTAACCTTGATCAACAGGCGAAACAGGTTCCGGTCCAGCCGAGAGGCAAAGCCGTAGAGACTCTGGGCATCTTCCCGGACGGCAAAATGGGTGTGAAGGGTAACTTCATCGCCCGTTTCGGGCAGATGAAAGAAGGTGGTGTAGGGAATGTCGATTTCGTAGCCAAGACCGGCGCACTCTATCAGCGCCTGGCCCGGAGCCTTTTCAACCAGAATACCTCGGATACGACCAATCAAGGGGTATCTCCTGTGGCTCTTGTGAGCAGTTTACTGTTGTCGCACGCGACCGCTTCGAACCTTTCCGGCACCACTGGCCAACCGCAGGATACTCTGACTCATGTGGGCATGACACATCGCAATTGCCAGCGCATCGGCCGCGTCCGCCTGAGGTTTGCGTGAGAGTGAAAGCAGCACCTGGACCATGTGCTGGACCTGGGACTTGTCTGCCCCACCCTTGCCGACAACGGCCTGTTTGACCTGTCGGGCGGAATACTCGTGAACCGCGAGGCCGCTGTTGGCGGCACTGACGATAGCTGCCCCCCTGGCCTGGCCCAGTTTCAGGGCCGAATCGGGATTGCGCGCCATGAACACCTGCTCGATGGCAAATTCTTCCGGACGATACTCGCCGATCAGCGTGGCCAGACTTTGGAAAATGGTCTGCAGGCGCTCTGCCATGGGTTTCTCACCCACGCGGATGCAGCCACTGTCGATGTATTCGATGTGCCGACCTTCCACACGGATGACGCCGTAACCGGTAATCCTCGATCCGGGATCAACGCCCAGAATTATCGCCACATCAATGCCTCTGTCTGGTCACAGCGACTCTGACGGTCGCCCGGGCGCAGAGCGTAAGGCCTCGCGCCCGTTGTTCCCAACTTAGTCTTTACCCTCGCCTGCTTCGGCCTTGTTGCCTTCCACCGGCTTTGCCGGCTTACGCAAACGGATGTGCAGTTCGCGCAGCTGTTTCTCGTCCACTTCGCCCGGCGCCTGAGTCATCAGACAGGTAGCGGTCTGGGTTTTCGGGAAAGCGATCACGTCACGAATGGACGTAGCGCCGGTCATCAGCATCACCAAACGGTCCAGGCCAAAGGCCAGACCACCATGGGGCGGGCAACCGAACTTCAGGGCGTCGAGCAGGAAGCCGAACTTGGCCCGCGCTTCTTCCTCGCCGATACCCAGGATGCGGAACACCGCTTCCTGCATTTTCTCGTCATGGATACGGATCGACCCACCACCCAGCTCGGTACCGTTCAGGACCATGTCGTAGGCACGGGACAACGCGTTGGCCGGATCTGCCGCCAGCTCTTCCGGGCTGCAGGAAGGCGCAGTGAACGGGTGGTGAATCGCCGTCAGACCACCGTCCGGGGTTTCCTCGAACATCGGGAAATCCACAACCCACAGCGGTGCCCACTCGCAGGTCAGCATGTCCAGATCGTGACCAACCTTGATACGCAGCGCGCCAAGGGCTTCGTTCACAACATTGGTTTTGTCGGCGCCGAAGAAAACGATGTCTCCATCTTCAGCACCCACCCGCTCCATAATCGCAAGGGCAACATCATCACCCAGGAACTTGATGATCGGAGACTGCAAACCCTCTACGCCCCTGGACAGGTCGTTGACCTTGATGTAAGCCAGACCCTTGGCACCGTAGATACCGACGAATTTGGTGTAATCGTCAATCTGCTTGCGGGTCAGCTCGCCACCTTTGGGTACACGCAGGGCGGCAACACGGCCTTTCGGGTCTTTGGCCGGGCCGGCGAACACCTTGAAGTCCACACCCTCGACCAGATCATTCACGTCCAGCAGCTCCAGCGGAATACGAAGGTCCGGCTTGTCGCTGCCGTAGCGCTGCAGGGCCTCGGCATACGGCATTTGCGGGAAGGACGGAAGATCGACATCCAGCACATCCTTGAACAGGGAGCGGATCATGTCCTCGTTCAGGCCCATCAGGATCTCTTCATCAATGAAGGAGGCCTCGATATCCACCTGGGTGAATTCCGGCTGACGGTCCGCCCGCAGGTCTTCGTCCCGGAAGCACTTGGCAATCTGGTAGTAACGGTCAACGCCAGACACCATGAGCAGCTGTTTGAACAGCTGGGGAGACTGAGGCAGCGCAAAGAACGAACCCTCGTGGGTACGGCTGGGTACCAGGTAATCACGGGCGCCTTCGGGTGTGGCTCGGGTCAGGATGGGGGTTTCCACATCCATGAAGCCGTTACTGTCCAGGTAGTTACGAATGTAGCTGGTTACCCGGGAGCGGAAACGCAGACGGTTGATCATCTCCGGACGGCGCAGGTCCACATAACGGTAACGCAGGCGAACGTCCTCACCAACATCCACATGCTCGTCCAGCGGGAACGGCGGCGTTGCGGCGGCATTCAGGATACTCAACTCCTTGCCCAGCAGCTCAACCTGCCCGGTGGGCATGTTGTTGTTCTCGGTCCCGGCGGGACGACGACGCACGCGACCGGTAACCTTGATCACAAACTCGCTACGGACTTTCTCCGCCAGGGCAAAGCTTTCAGGGGTATCAGGGTCGACAACCACCTGAGACATACCATCCCGATCCCGCAGATCCAGGAAGATAACCCCACCGTGGTCACGGCGGCGGTGGACCCATCCGCAAAGTGTGACTTCCTGATCAATGTGGGATTCGTTGATCCCACCGCAATAATGACTGCGCATACCGGTTCCCGTTACGTTTAATGTGTTCAAATTTGGTGCTTTAATGCCGCACCGGGTGTGGTGGGCTTTTCCGAAACACGCTGTGAATACGTCCCTGTACGCTCTGCTCCGCCATCCATGGCTCCGCAAGGTTTCGGAAAAGCCCACCACACCCGGCGCTACGTTGTTCGTGCCCGCTCAAAAAATGTTGCGACCATAGCGGAAAAGCCGCCCATTATAAACACAATGGCGCTGAAAATCAGGCGTGCTGGCACGCAAATGAGGCGACCGGATGACTGTGGGTTGGCAGCCGGCTAGAATGCTGCCTTTTCTATCAGCAGATGGAGTCTGAACTTGGCCACCAGAGCGGAGCAGAAACTGAAAACCCGGCGGGCATTAATGGATGCGGCGCTCTCGCAACTCAGTGCCGATCGGGGATTCGGCAGTCTGAGCTTGCGGGAGGTTGCCCGGGAGGCAGGCATTGCCCCGACTTCCTTTTACCGACACTTTGCCGAGCTCGATGAACTGGGTCTGGCCCTGGTGGATGAAGGTGGCGTTGCTCTGCGGCAACTGATGCGTCAGGCCCGTAAACGGATCGCCCGGGACGGTGGCAGTGCCATTTCAACATCCGTGGAGACGTTCATGGAGTATCTTGGCAACAATTCGAACCTTTTCCGGCTGATGCTGCGTGAGCGTACGGGCGTTTCAACCACGTTTCGAACAGCGGTGAAAGCGGAGATCGATCATTTCGTGACGGAACTGGCCGATGACCTTCGGCGGGTCGCGGAGGAAAAGAACAAGCCGCTTTCTGAAGCGAGGCTGGTGGCCGAGGCCATGGTGACGCTGGTGTTCAACCAGGGTGCCGAGGCGCTGGATGCGACTCCGAAGGAGCGTGAGGAACTCAAGGTTAAGCTGAAAACCGAGCTACGGATGATTCTGGTCGGTTCCCAGACGCTGGCAAAATACCAGGCTCGTTCAGGACGCTAGACGCCCGACCGGAGTTCCAAGAGCACCGGACCAAGCTGCTTCCTGACCAGCTCCAGCTCCTGATCGGTATAAGGCACCGGCGCCTGCGTGCCCCACACCGGGCCTGGCCACGCCGGGTCGCCTTCGAAACGCACGATATGGTGAATGTGAAGCTGGGGCACCATGTTGCCGAGGGCGGCGACGTTCATCTTGTCGCCGCCGAACACGTCCATCATGGCCTCGCTGAGCACCGAGGACTCCCGCACCAACTGGTGCTGCTGATCCGCCGACAACTGGTAGATCTCCCGGACCCCGGCAACAGCCGGAACCAGAAGCACCCAGGGCCAGGTACTGTCGTTCATCAGCCGGATCTCACACAGCGGACTATTGCCGAGACCAATGGTATCGGCATTTAACCGTTCGTGTAACCGGAAGTCCTCTGGGCCGCTCATGATCGCCCCCCCCTTGTTTGCTGCCAATGTGATTACTGCGAATGGAACTGGCTGCGACCACGGCCGATGGCGTAGTAAATCAGCCCATAACGTTCGAGCATGTCCGGCTCGTACAGGTTGCGGCCGTCGAACACGACTGGCTCACGGAGAGCGGAAGCGACCGACTCGAAATCCGGTGAACGGAACTCCTTCCATTCGGTGCAGATTGCCAGCACATCCGCGCCCTTGAGTGCTTGCTCTTTGGTACCGCAGAGGGTCAGACCGTCCTGGTCACCGTAGATGCGCTGGGTTTCTTCCATGGCCTCGGGATCAAAGGCCTGAACGGTGGCGCCGGCTTTCCACAGGTCTTCCATCAGGGTACGGGCGGACGCTTCGCGCATGTCGTCAGTGTTGGGCTTGAAGGCCAGCCCCCAAATGGCCACGACCCTGCCCTTCAGGTCGCCACCGAAGTAGTGACTGATCTTATCGAACAGGACGTGCTTCTGGGCGTAGTTGACCGCCTCAACCGCGTTCAGCAGACGCGCCTCATAGCCACAGTCACTGGCCGTCCGGGCCAGCGCCTGTACATCTTTCGGGAAGCAGGAACCACCGTAACCACAGCCCGGGTAGATGAAATGATAGCCAATCCGGGGATCGGAACCGATACCACGGCGGACGGCTTCGATGTCCGCGCCCAGTCGTTCGGCCAGGTTGGCGATCTCGTTCATGAAGCTGATCTTGGTAGCCAGCATGGAATTGGCAGCGTACTTGGTCAGCTCCGCAGATCGCAGATCCATGAAGATCATGCGGTCATGGCTGCGATTGAACGGGTAATAGACTTCCCGCAGCAGTTCCGCCGCCCGCTCGCTGTCGGTACCGACAACAATGCGGTCGGGCTTCATGAAATCATTGATGGCAGCGCCTTCCTTGAGGAACTCGGGGTTGGACACAACGTCAAAATCAAGCTCCAGCCCACGGCGGTCAAGCTGGGCCCGAACCGCTGCCCCGACCTTGTCACCAGTACCAACCGGCACCGTGGACTTGTCCACGACCACCTTGTAGTCGTCCATGAATTCACCGATGGACCGGGCCACAGCAGTAACGTACTGCAGATCCGCTGACCCGTCCTCATCCGGAGGCGTGCCGACCGCAATAAACTGCAAGGTCCCGTGGCCGACGGCTTCTTCGGTGTCTGTGGTAAAGGAAAGACGCCCTGCCTCGACGGTGTGCTTCACAATGCTGTCCAGACCTGGCTCGTAGATGGGAATCTGACCATTCTTCAGCTTCCCGATCTTGGCCTGATCAACATCCATACACAGAACGTGATGACCAACATCCGCCAGACATGCGCCGGTCACAAGCCCTACATAACCGGTTCCAAAAATCGTAATTTTCATCCGTTAAATCCCAACACAAACAAGAAAATTAATGGGTGTCGCTGGCTTTTTTCTTCCGCCAGATGGCTTCCCAGGCCAGCGCGGTGCCAACAATCGTATTCAGGTCGTCATAATCAGGCTGCCAACCCAGGGTTTGCCTGATAAGAGTGTTATCCGCCATCAGCGCCGCCGGGTCGCCCGCGCGCCGGCCGGTTTCGGTAACCGGAAAATCGGTGCCGGACTGTTTCTTCACAACATCAATCACTTCCCGAACCGTGAACCCGCGACCATAACCGCAGTTCATGACCTTCGAACGACCGCCGTCCGCCATGTAATCCAGCGCCATGACATGCGCTTTGGCCAGGTCTTCAACATGGATGTAATCCCGGATGCAGGTGCCGTCGCGGGTGTCGTAGTCGGTACCGAAGACACTCATGCCCTCGCGCTGGCCGGTGACGCACTCACAGGCCACCTTGATCAGATGGGTCGCCTCGGGCGTGGCCTGGCCGAGCAGGCCATCCGGGTTGGCCCCCGCCACATTGAAGTAGCGGAGGATCACGTAGTTGAGGCCGGAGGCCGCCGCCAGGTCCATGATCATCCGCTCGCTCATCATCTTGGAGGCGCCGTAGGGATTGATGGGGGCCAGCGGCAGATCCTCGGTCAGCACCGTCTGCTCCGGCATGCCATAAACCGCCGCAGTGGATGAAAACACCATGTAGGGCACTTCGTGCTTCTCGACCGCTTTCAGAAGGTTCAGGGTGTTGCGGGTGTTGTTACTGTAATACTTCAGGGGATTGGCGACCGACTCTGGCACGACGATGTTGGCTGCGAAGTGCAGGACCGCTTCAAACCGGTGCCGGGAGAACAGTTCCCCGACCGCCGCTTCATCGGCCAGATCGCCGACAACCAGCTCCCCTGCCGTGACCGCCCAGCGATAACCCGTGGACAGATTATCGAACACCACGATGTCGTGACCGGCCTGGCCCAGCTGGCGAACCACATGACTGCCAATATACCCGGCGCCGCCGGTAACGAGGACTTTCATAGGCGGGAACTACTCCTTCCCTGAAGATTGTTTGCGAAGGCGCCGGATTTCCGCCCGCCGCCGACTGAAAAATTCAGTGATCATCTCACTGCAACGATCTGCCAGAACACCACCGACCGAGGTCACACCCCAGTTCAGATGAGGCTCTTCCAGCGTCCGGCGTGCCGATTCCACCGCCCCGGCCTTGGGTTCGGCAGCGCCGTACACAAGGCGACTGATGCGGCCATGGACAATGGCACCCACGCACATGGTACAGGGCTCCAGCGTAACGTAAAGCGTGGCGCCAGGCAGCCGGTAATTGCCAACCCGGGACGCGGCGTCGCGCAATGCCCGGATTTCGGCATGGGCAGTCGGATCGCAGCCGGAGACGGGCGCGTTAAAGCCCGCCCCGATCTCCCCGCCCTCCAGCACCACCACGGCGCCCACAGGCACTTCCCCCTTCGCCGCGGCTTCCGATGCAAGCTGCAGAGCCCGGGTCATCCAATAGTGATCGGCTTCTGTGCGGGACATTGTCTTTTCGGGCATGGCGTCAGTTAAGCCGGGGGCAGAGTTTAGCCGGGGTCAGAAGAAAGCCTTCTTCTGACCCCTTGTTCACTGACCCCTTATTCAAATAACCACTTAAATACAGCAGGTTATGATTTTCCAGAAGATTTAAAGTGCGATGAAAATACCATGATCAAAAATCTATTGAAAACACTTCTGTTCCGGGAGCCGTTTTCGCCATCATACCGGCGAGTCGGAAGCCAGACCGAGAATGGGTTTTCGCCTATCGGTTGTCTCAATCAAAGGTGACCTCCTTCTTCCACAGGCGTTATCCAGTAAACAGCGTCACCGGTCACGCTGTTTTCCGCCTGGCGAAGCGCCTCCAGTACGGCACTTACATCGGCGTCATCAAGCAGGATATCCACCCGAACCCGCGGTGTGTAGCCGACCACTTTATCACGTGCCGAGAGAAACGGGTCGCGTTCCACCTGAGCCCCGTGCCCTTCCACATGGCTGAACGTAAAGCCGGATACCTCGCTCAGGGTCCGCAGTTGGTCGCCCAATTCCTGCTGGGTATTGGCATGCACAATAAGCGTCAGAATCTTCACACGTGGTCCTCCGTTGCGGGTTGAGCCAGGCGTCGCTGCGCCCGCCCTTCTGTCCAGGCATATAAGGTAGGAAGCAGCACCAGTGTGAGCAGCGTCGACGTGAACAGTCCGCCGATCACCACGACCGCCAGCGGGCGCTGCAACTCGGAGCCCGGCCCGGTCGCCGTCAATAGCGGCACCAGGCCCAGGCTGGCGATTAATGCGGTCATGAGTACCGGGCGCAACCTGCGTTCGGCACCTTCCTGAACCGCCTGGAGCAGCGTTCGGCCGGCTTCACGCAACTGGTTGAAGTAGGTCACCATCACCACACCATTGAGCACCGCTACACCGAACAGGGTGATAAAGCCTACGGATGCCGGTACCGACAGATACAGGCCGGACAGGTACAGGCTGATCACGCCGCCGATCATGGCGAACGGGATGTTGAGTATGATCAGGCCGGCCTGGCGAAGGGAGCGAAAGGTGGTAAACAGCATGACGTAAATCAGCGCGACGGCCACCGGCACGACCAGCGCCAGACGGGCGCCGGCGCGCTGCTGGTTCTCGAACTGGCCGCCATAGGTGACGTAATAACCCGGTGGCAGTTGCAGTTCGCGTTCCAGTGTGGCGCGTACATCGTCGACGAAACCCACCACATCGCGGCCTTCGACGTTAGCCTGCACCACCACCTGGCGCTTGGCCGATTCGCGGGTGATCGCCACCGGCCCATCCACTTCCCGCAGCCTGGCCAGACTGCTCAAGAGGATCTTTTCTCCCGTCGGTGTTTCCACCTTTAGCGCACCGATGTCTGCCGGGGATGTGCGTGACTTTTCCGGATAGCGTAGCAGTACACCTACCCGGTAGTTGCCCTGGATCACCTCGGTGACCACACGACCACCGACCGCAATCTCCACCAGCCGATTGATGTCATCGACATTGATCCCGAAGCGGGCGATGGCCTGGGGATCGATCTCGACCTGCAGGTAAGTCTGACCCGAGAGCGGCGCACGAAAGACATCGACGGCGCCGGGAATGCTGTTGACCAACGTTTCGATCTGTTTGGATTTTTCCTCCAACACCGGAAGATCGTCGCCATACAACTTGATGGCCATCGCGGCCCGCACGCCGGTCAGCATCTCCGAGACCCGCATGTCGATGGGCTGGGTGAAGGCGTAGTCGATGCCGACGAAGCGGTCGAGCTTCTCACGCAACCGTTCCTGAAACTCCTCCAGGCTTACCGTCCACTGATCGCGCGGCTTGGTGATGATGAAGTTGTCGGTCTGGTACAGGCCCATGGGGTCCATGCGCAGTTCGTCGGCGCCGGTACGCGACACCACGCCGGTGACCTCGGGTAGTTCCATCATGGCCTTTTGGTAGGGCTCATCAAGCGCCAGCGAGCGCTCCAGCGAAATGCTGGGCAGCTTTTCGATGATAACCACGGTGGTGCCTTCATCCATGACCGGCATGAACTCCTTGCCAATCATGGGAAACAGTGCGGCTGCGATCACCAGCAATACCAAGGCACCGCCAACTGCGGTCTTGCGGCTGTTCAACGCCCAACGCATTACCGGCAGATAGGCCTGTTTCAGCAAAGCCAGCACCCGGTTATCCTTTTCCGCGCCACCGCGCATCAACAGGCTGGCGAACACCGGAATGACCGTCAGCGACAGGAGCAACGAGCCGATGAGCGCGAACGCAATTGTCACCGCCAGCGGCGTAAACATCTTGCCTTCCAGCCCGGACAGGCTGAACAGGGGCAGAAACACCACGATAATGATCAGCACGGCGGAGATCACCGGAGTCGCCACCTCCAGTGTTGCCCGGTAGACCAGGTGCAGACGACCAATCCCCTTGGGCGCATGACTGAGTTGCGCATGAATGTTCTCGACCACCACCACCGCGGCATCCACCAGGATACCGATGGCAATCGCCAGCCCGCCGAGCGACATGAGATTGGCGCTGACGCCGAACAGGCGCATCATTACAAAGGTGAACAGCACCGAAAGCGGCAAGATCAGCGCGACGGTCAAGGCGGCCCGGAGGTTGCCAAGCATGATGATCAACACCAGCAACACCAGCACCACGGCCTCGCCCAGCGCTTTTTCCACGGTCCATACCGCCTGCGTCACCAGCTCGGTGCGATCATAGAAGGGTACGATATGGACCCCCTCGGGCAGCGCTGTCTTGAGCGCCTCCAGTTCGCGTTTCACTCCATCAACGGTGGTGCGGCTGTTGGCGCCCTTGCGCAACAGCGCAAGGCCGGTAACCACCTCGCCTTCGCCGTCGGCGGTGACCGCCCCGTAGCGGGTCAGGGAGTTGATGCGGACCTTGGCTACGTCACTGATGTGTAGAGGAATTCCGTCACGGGTTGCCACCGTGATGCTCCGAATGTCGTCCGGATCCCGCAGTTGTCCCACAGTGCGCACCAGCAATACTTCGTTGTTACGGTTGATGCGGTCTCCGCCGGCGTTGCGGTTGTTATTCTCCAGTGCGGTCTCCAGGTCCTCGATCGACAGACCGTAGGCCAGCAGCGCCTCGGGATCGGCTACGACTTCAAACACCTTGACCTCGCCGCCCAGGGAATTGACCTCCGCCACTCCCTCGAGTGTACGCAAGCGTGGGCGGATGACCCAGTCCTGAATACGGCGCAGCTCCCGGTTGCTGTAACCTTTCCCCTCGACCCGGTACATATACCCCTCGCCCAGCGGCGTAGTGATTGGGCCCAGACCGCCCTCCACGCCAGCCGGCAGCTCGCCCCAGACCTGGTTGAGGCGCTCGGCCACCTGCTGGCGCGCCCAGTAGATGTCGGTGCCGTCCTCGAAATCGATGGTGATGGAACTCAGGGCGTACTTGGTGGTGGAACGGAGCACGGTCTGGCGCGGCAGCCCCTGCATCTCCGCCTCGATGGGAAAGGTGATGCGGCTTTCCACCTCGGTGGGCGACAGGCCCGGCGCCTTGATGATCACCTGCACCTGGGGCGAGGCGATATCCGGGAAGGCGTCGATCGGCAGGGTGCGAAATGCCCATATCCCACCGACGGTAAGTGCGGCAGCGAGCAGCAGGATCATCAGCCGCTGGATCAGGGAGAAACGAATCAGTGCAGCAATCATGGCTTACTCGCCTCCCTGGTACTGCCAGTGCGATTTCAGCTCGGCCACACCGCCGCTGACAATCTCGGTGTCGGCCGCGATACCGGCGCGCACCGCAATCCAGTCGCCCGCCTCCATGCCGATTTCGATCGGAACCGGCTTGAAGCGCCGTGGACCCGTCACCTCGAACAGGTAAGCCTGCTCGCCGACCCGGAACACCGCGCTGGCCGGCACCACCAGGCCCTGGTAGGAAATCCCGGTCAGCGTCACGGCAGCGTACATGCCAGGCCGCAAGACGTCGTCCGGGTTGTCGACCACGATTCGACCGCCCAGGGTCTGGCTTTGACGCTCCACTTCCCCGCCCAGAGATTGCAGCCGCCCGCGGTATTCACGCCCGGGGCTGGCCTCAACCTGGATCAGGACTTCCGCTCCCAGCTCGATCCGGGGCAGGCTTGCCACCGGCACCCGTACCTCGGCCCACAGGCTGGACAGGTCGTCGACATGAAAAGCGGCCTGGCCAGCGGTAGCCAGTTGCCCCGACTCGATCTCGACACCGGTGACCATGCCATCAATCGGGCTGATCAGCTCGAACTCCGCCAGGCGGTCGGGCTTTTGCGCCAGCGCCTGTATCTGGTCGTCCGACAACCCGGCCAGCGATAACAAGCGACGGCGGGCATCCAGGGTGGCACGGGCACGCTTGTATTCGCTGTCCACCGCGAGCCAGCGGCTTTCCGCGACGATGCCGTCCTTCCATAACCCCTCGATGCGGGCGCGCTCGGCGCGCGCCAGATCGAAGCGGGCCAATGCCTCCAGGTAATCCGCCTGCGCCTGGCCCAGGCTATTGCTACGCAACCGGGCCAGTACCTGTCCCTTATGCACCGTGTCATTCTCCACCATCAGCAACTCGGTCACCAGGCCATCCACGACAGGTGTAACACGGTGGCTCTTGCGCCGGTCAGCGGTGAGGGTAGCGGTCAGATCCAGGCGTGGTTTCAGCTCACGGGCAGTCACGGTAGTGGTGGCAAGCTGGGCGCTGGCCAGTTGCTGCTGAGTCAATACCAGTTCAGCGGCCGGCGCCAGCGCCGGGATTAGCAGGAAAAACAGAGTGGCTAAAGGCTTATTCATTATCAGTATCCTGTTCAGTGGCGACAAGGGCACGACCGGCGGCCAGGCGCAGATCCGCGGCCTCCAGCCACGCCTCTTGCAGCAGTTCCAAATAGCGTTCGTGGGCGTCAAAATAGGTGTTGTTGGCATCGATCACCGAGAGGATCTCCACCTCACCGCTGGCATATGCCTTGCGCGTCAGCTCGAATACTTTTTGCGCAGGCTGGAACACCCGCGTGCGGTAATGCTCTCCCTGCTTAACGAGCTGATTCAGATTCAGATAGCTCTGCCGCAGGCGGCTATCCAAATCCCGTTCCAGCACCTGCAGTTCCGACTGGCCCTCAATGACTTGAGCCCGGGCTTCTCCGATGCGACCGCTGTTTCGGTCCCAGAGAGGTATGGTGATACCCAGGCCGATTCCGGTGACATCCTGGCGACGTCCGTTGAGTAAATCCTGCTCACGAAACACACTTAGGCTGAGATCCGGCAAGCGCTCGGCACGGGCCAGGTCCACACCTGATCGCGCCGCCTCGACTCGGTGTTTCGCGGCGAGCAGCGCCGGATGGTTCGCCATACCGGCTTGCAACTGTTCCAGCGCGGGGACGAGGCCGAACGGTTTAAGGGAAGTCAATTGAGGTGTCGTCTCGCCGGATAGCCCCAAGTAGACACGAAATCTGCTCAGCGCTTCGTTATAGGCGCCTTCGGCACTATTCAATGCCTGTTGCGCGGCTTCCCGGATCAGATCCATGCGCAGACGCTCCAGCTCGGAAAGCTCCCCGGCCTGGGCGCGGCGGCGCCCGGTGTTCTGCAGGTCATCGGCAAGTTGCAGGCGCTGCTGTGCCAGGCGCAGGCGCCCCAAAGCCAGCTGCAGGCTGTGATAGCGCTGCGCCACCTGGGTTTCCAGGCGGATCTGCTGATAGCTCTGCTCAGCACGGGCAGCGTCCAGGGCCGCCCCGGCGACCGCTTGCTGGTGTCCAAGACGACCGCTCAGCGGCAGCGGCTGGCTGATCGCAAACTGGGTAAAATCAGTGCCTCCGGTGCCCGCGTCCTTGCCGATACTGTCGTCGGCACGCAATTCGATCTGCGGGTTCGGCCACACACCGGCCTGTTGCAGTGCACCCTGGCGGGCACCGACCGCCGCCTGCGCACCACGGATTTCCGGCGCAATTTCGACCACGCGCCGGATACTGTCTTCCAGTGTCCATATACCCTGCGATTGACCCATGGCCGATACCGGCACAGTACAGGACAGCAGGAACCACAGTACTACCGCTCGCCGGTTTTTTCGGCGCGCCAAGAACAAAACATTGAACATTACCCACTCCTGAGCGCTGCGTCGGTGATACGACACGCGCGGAAAAGCATTCAAGATAAAAAGCCATGCGGCATTGCTCAGCACAGACCAACGGCAGGTCTTCGCAGGCAAAACCATCTAAAGGGAAGTCTCAGAGTCTCAGAGCGGGGGTGCGCGCAGGGGCGGTCTTAGACTGAAAGCGGAAGAGAGGAATGGTGCATGGCGATAGAGGCGCCACGATATCTGGGAGCAAAGCCGTCTCGGCAGAAGCAGGATCACTGCCGAAAACAAAGCGATGACCAGCGATCCAGGCGGCAGTTTTTTCAGGACTCCTTGTTGAGACAGGTTGATTTGACCCACTTGGTCAGGATGTTTCTTAGCCGAAACTCCGTAGTCGACGTGGCCATGTTCCTGATGCGCATGTTCCGACGTGGTCGACTCATGATCGTAAGTATGCATGTGCAACCGCGCGCCCTGGATAAACACCAGGGCGATAGCCAGGTAGGCTACCCAGAAGATTTTCGTGAGCGTGGTTAATTGTGATCGATGCATGGTTTCGGGATCATACTCAGTTCTCCGATGCCGGGCAATAACCTGTTAGCTCAAGCAGAAGACCCGCACCATATACCTGAATCATGGCAATCCGGCCGCCAGCAGCTTTGACGACCTGAGTTAAGCCGGGGTCAGAAGAAAGCTTTCTTCTGACCCCTTGTTCACGGGACTTGACGTGAGAACGCCCACGACGTCCGCCACATCCGTCAAGCCGACAAGATCCGGCGAGGCCTCGATCAGGCGCTCCACCAGCGCATCCGGGTCACAGTCGCGGTCGGACAGTTAGTACTTCAGCGTAAAAATGTATTCCATAGATCAATCCTCCGGTACCGTCTCGCCAGCCCTCCTCTTCCGCATGCTTGAGCGCGGTTTCAATCTCTTTCTTCGGATGTGCCGGACGAGTCATTCCTTGTTTCCAGTATGGGGATAACGACCAAGGTCGTCAGCCAAATTAGGGTACATCCAAAAACTGTTGTAATAGTCCCGTATTGGGACTAACGTTTTAAGCATGAGAATCATCGCACTATCGACACTGAAAGCCTTCTGGGAAGAAAACCCGGAGTACCAGGATGCCAAAGAGCCGACACTGGCCTGGCACCGTCATACCCAACATGCCGATTGGAGCTCACCTGCAGAGGTAAAGCAGGACTTCAGGAACGCAAGCATCCTCAAGGATGGCCGGGTGGTGTTCAATATTGCGGGGAACAAGTATCGACTTGTGGTCTGGATAAGCTACGCCTATCGCGTCGTATACATCCGCTTTATTGGCACCCACTCACAGTATGACAAGATTGATGTGCAAACGATTTAACTGCCGGAGGATTAACGATGGATATCAAACCGATTAAAACTGATACCGACTACCAAGCGGCATTAAAAGAAATTGAAAGCCTGATGATGGCTGGACCAGACACCTCAGAAGGCGAAAAGCTGGATGTCATGGTCACACTGATCGAGGCTTATGAAGCCAAGCATTTCCCGATGGATTTGCCTGATCCTGTTGAGGCGATCAAGTTCGAAATGGAACGCAAGGGCTTAACCGCTAAAGACCTGGAGCCGATGATCGGCAAAAGTAATCGCGTGTACGAGATCCTAAATCACAAGCGCTCGCTGACTTTGAAGATGATCTGGAAGCTCCACGAAGGCTTGGGTATTCCGGCTGAATCGCTGATCAAACCGCCTCAAGCTCATGCCTGACCAAAAAAAGGAAAAGGAGACACCCAGATTTATTTTCTGCTCAAATATTGATCGGCGCCTGTCCGGGACATTGCTTTTTCGGGCCTGGCGTCAGTTAAGCCGGGGTCAGAAGAAAGCCTTCTTCTGACCCCTTGTTCATGCGGACTCCGGTTATTCCCACTCAATTACAAACGAGCAGTTTTTTGTATTTATTTTCATACTCTTACGATTTCCGTTAATGTTAATACCATGAAAAATATCATGTTCAGAAATTGTTGCTAATCACTCGAAAAACTGACGGATCAAACAACGGTTGCCTCTCTTTCCAGCTTGATATATATTCATATTTGTTAATTATGAATATTTGGAGAGCAATATGGCAACGACAAGTCTCAGCCTAGGTGAGCACTGGGAAGTTTACATCAAGAATGAGATTGCCAGCGGGCGTTACGGCTCTGCCAGTGAAGTTGTCCGGGATGCCCTACGCTCAATGGAAGAGCGCAAAAGCAAACTTGACGCTTTACGAAGTCATTTGGCGCAGGGCGTTGAACAGGCCAGAGCCAGTGAGTTCATTGATAATTTCAAAATGGACACACTGATCAACGATCTGGATAACGAAGTCTGATGCCCGGATTCAGAGTTACCCCGAGGGCTCAGGATGACTTAAAAAACATCGGCCGATATACAGAGCAGCACTGGGGTAAACGCCAACGAAATAATTACCTGAAAGCACTCGAAAAACGCTTTGGCTGGTTAGCAGAAAATCCACGGTTGGGCAAACATCGCCTGGATGTGGCTGAAGGCTATTACAGTTTCCCTCAAGGCGAGCATGTTGTCTTCTACCTGATTGGTGAAAAAGGCATTGATATTATCGGCGTCCCGCACAAGGAGATGGATATCATTACTTATTTTCTACCTGACTGAACAATCAGGTATTAAGGGTGACATGCCTGCTGTTGCCTGCCAGTGCCAGATCTGGCCTACTCCCACTCAATTACAAACTGGTCATTTTTATACTTTATTTTCAATAGCTTAAGCATATTGGTAAGTGACATTACCATGACAGATACCATGTACAGTTGTGCTGCTAATCACCTTGTAACTTACCGGGATAACGCTGTCACGCCGCACACTTACAGGATCGGTTGACTTACCGGACTCCTAGGCATATGCTTTGACATATGCCTTATAAGCCGGAGGATATTCGAATGTCAACTTCTGAACGCCATGTACGCCTCTTTCGCAACGGGCGCAACCAGGCCCTACGCATCCCTCGCGAGTTCGAGTTGGAGGGTGAGGAAGCACTCATCCACAAGGAGGGTGACCGGCTGATTGTGGAGCCGATCCGTAAAGGCAGGCTGCTGGCGCTGCTAGCCTCTCTGGATCCCTTGACTGAACCCTTCCCCGATATCGATGATGACCTGCCTCCATTGGATGACGTGCAGCTATGAATGGATCCCTGGCGTATTTACTGGATACCAACATCCTGTCCGATCTTGTCCGCAATCCGCAAGGCGTGGTAGCAGCACAGATCACCAAGGCAGGCGAGGATACTGTCTGCACCAGCATCATTGTAGCCGCGGAACTCCGCTATGGCGCAATCACGTCAAACTCTGCAAAACTTGCAGAGCGCATTGACATGATCCTCTCGGCACTGGAAATCCTGCCACTGGAAACACCCGCCGACCACCAGTACGCATCATTACGCCATCACCTCACACGTCAGGGAACACCCATTGGGCCAAATGATCTGCTGATTGCTGCACATGCACTCGCAAATGACCTTACAGTTATAACCGCCAATGTCAGGGAATTCTCCCGGGTGCCAGGGCTGAAAGTGGAGAACTGGCTACAGGCATAGTCTGCGGCGCCTGCCCAAAACACATTCCCGCCGGCATTTACTTATGGAATGATATCAGTTTACGCTTCTCTTACTTGATAATACCATGAAAAATGCCATTGATAATGCAGATTGTATTATCGATTAGGTAATTTTTATTATTATATTTCAATGTGTTAAAATTTTTGTCACTCCCACTCAATGGTCGCCGGCGGCTTGGAGGATACGTCGTAGGTTACCCGGGACACACCGGTAATCTCGTTGATGATCCGGTTGGAGACCGTTTCAAGCAGGTCGTACGGCAGATGTGCCCAGCGGGCTGTCATGAAGTCGATGGTCTCAACCGCTCTCAGGGCCACCACGTACTCGTAGCGGCGGGCATCGCCAACCACGCCTACCGACTTGACCGGCAGGAACACGGCAAACGCCTGGCTGGTCTTGTGGTAGAGATCGGCACGGTGGAGCTCTTCCAGGAAGATGGCGTCTGCCTTGCGCAGGATATCGGCGTATTCCTTTTTCACTTCACCGAGAATGCGCACGCCCAGGCCCGGACCCGGGAACGGGTGACGATAGACCATATCGTAAGGCAGGCCCAGCTCAAGGCCAATCCGGCGCACCTCATCCTTGAACAGTTCCCGCAGCGGCTCCACCAGCTTCATTTTCATGGTTTCCGGCAGGCCACCCACGTTATGGTGAGATTTGATGACGTGCGCCTTACCGGTCTTGGAGGCGGCTGACTCGATTACGTCCGGATAAATGGTGCCCTGGGCGAGCCAGTTCACATCGCGGATGTTGGCCGCTTCGCTGTCAAATACATCGATAAAGGTGTTGCCGATGATCTTGCGCTTCTGCTCAGGATCATTGATGCCCTTGAGTTTAGACAGAAACAGGTCTTCTGCATCCACCCGGATTACTTTCACGCCCATATTGCGGGCAAACATGTCCATCACCTGGTCGCCTTCGTGGAGACGCAACAGGCCGTTATCCACGAACACACAGGTCAGCTGGTCACCGATCGCCCGGTGCAGCAACGCAGCAGTCACGGAGGAGTCGACACCCCCGGACAAGCCCAGCAGCACCTTGTCGCTGCCTACCTGATCCCGGATCTGCCGAACCGCGTCGTCCACGATCTTCGCCGGCGTCCACAGCGCCTCGCAACCACACACGTCCAGAATAAAATGCTCGAGAATCCGCTTGCCCTGAAGCGTATGGGTCACTTCCGGATGGAACTGAACACCATAGAGGTTCCGGCTCAGGTCCTGCATGGCGGCAATGGGGGCGCTTTCGGTAGACGCCAGCAGCTCGAAGCCTTCTGGCATAGCCACCACCTTGTCACCGTGGCTCATCCAGACATCCAGCAACGAATCGCCGGTGGTGGTCAGGTGATCGGTGATATCCCGTAGCAGCGGGCCGGTGGCGCGCACTTTCACCTGGGCGTAGCCAAATTCCCGCTTCTCGGAACTGGCAACCCGGCCGCCGAGCTGCTCCGCCATGGTCTGCATGCCGTAACAGATACCGAGGACCGGAATGCCGCGATCAAACAGGCCTTCCGGCGCCCGGGGGCCGCCCAGCTGTGTGACCGACTCAGGCCCACCGGCAAGAACAATCCCTTTCGGGTTGAACTCGTTGAGTTCTTCCTCGGTAATATCAAACGCCCTGATCTCACAGTAGACGCCAATCTCCCGTACACGGCGGGCAATGAGCTGGGTGTACTGGGAACCGAAATCGAGAATCAGGATGCGGTGGTCGTGAATGTTCTGGGCCATGGAGTCCTCGGAGCTAAATGAACAACGCGGCCCTCAGGGGAGCCGCGTCTGGTCAGGCAATGATTAACCGATACGGTAGTTTGGCGCTTCTTTGGTGATGGTCACATCGTGCACGTGGCTCTCACGCATACCAGCGTTGGTGATGCGCACAAATTCCGGCTTGGTACGCATCTCTTCCATTGTGGCGCTACCGGTGTAGCCCATGGAAGCACGCAGGCCGCCAATCAGCTGGTGAACGATGTTGCGCATTGGCCCCTTGCAGGCGACACGGCCTTCAATGCCCTCGGGCACCAGCTTTTCGATACCCTTGCTGGCATCCTGGAAGTAACGGTCGCTGGAGCCCTGCCCCATAGCGCCGATTGAGCCCATGCCACGGTATGCCTTGTAGCTGCGGCCCTGGAACAGCTCAACCTCGCCGGGTGCTTCATCGGTACCGGCCAGCAGGCTGCCGATCATGACGCAATGGGCACCGGCGGCTATGGCCTTGGCGATATCGCCAGAGAATCGTATGCCACCGTCGGCAATCAGCGGTACGCCGCGTTCCTTCAGGGCAGCCGCCACGTTCGAGACCGCTGAAATCTGGGGTACGCCAATGCCGGCGACAATGCGGGTAGTGCAGATAGAACCGGGACCAATACCCACCTTCACGGCGTCGGCACCGGCGTCCGCCAGAGCGAGAGCCGCCTGGGAGGTTGCAATGTTACCGCCAATCACCTGAACTTCCGGGAAGTTCTGCTTGACCCAGCGAACACGCTCGATCACACCCCGTGAATGACCGTGGGCGGTATCAACCACGAGCACATCCACGCCGGCCTCTGCCAGCGCCGTAATCCGCGCCTCGGTGTCGCCGCCGGTACTGACAGCGGCACCGACACGCAACCGCCCCTGGTCATCCTTGCAGGCCAGCGGGTAGTCTTTGGCCTTCTGAATGTCCTTGACGGTGATCAGTCCACGCAGCTCGAAATTGTCATTGACCACCAGCACCTTTTCGATGCGGTGGCGGTGCAGCAACTCCTTGACGTCGTCCAGGCAGGCCCCTTCTTTCACCGTGACCAGCTTATCCTTGGGCGTCATGATGTCCTGCACCGGGGTGTCCATCCGGCTTTCAAACCGGATGTCGCGGCCAGTGACAATGCCCAACAGATCGCGGCCATCGACCACCGGCAGGCCGGAAATGTTGTTGGCCATGGTGATATCCACCAACTCGCGGACGGTGGTATCCGGTGTCACGGTAATCGGGTCTTTCACCACTCCGCTTTCGAACTTCTTGACCTTCCGAACCGCTGCTGCCTGCTGCTCAACGGTCATGTTCTTGTGCATGATGCCAATTCCGCCTTCCTGGGCCATGGCGATGGCCAGGTCCGCTTCGGTAACGGTATCCATTGCGGAAGACACCAGCGGAATGTTCAGAGTGATACCTTTGGTCAACCGGGTCTGCAGGCTAACCTGGTGGGGAAGAACTTCTGAATATCCGGGAACCAGCAGAACGTCATCAAATGTGAGGGCTTCTTCGGCAATTCGCAGCATTGGGATCCGCCTTTTGAACGTGCTAAGTTGGGAATTTCCGTGCTGTACCCGCGGCGGTACAACAAAGCAAAATCCTTAATCGATCCATTATAAAGGGGCTCTCGGGGACAGTAAACCGCGCCGTTTTCAACGTTCGATTGCATCTTTTTGAAATTTCGCTATTTTTAACCTCCCATTTTTCGGCTTTTGCGTATGCATAACGACGGAGTCAGACCGGTGACATCTCCCCTTCAGGACACCCGCCCCCGGGCACTCAGCGTCAGCGAACTGAACCACCAGGCCAGGCACCTGCTGGAATCCAGTTTTATGCAGGTGTGGGTGGAAGGTGAACTGTCGGGATTTTCACGGCCTTCCTCCGGGCACTGGTACTTTTCCCTGAAGGACCGAAAATGCCAGGTACGTTGCGCCATGTTCCGCGGTTTGAACCAGCGAATCCGCACATTGCCGAAAGAAGGCGACCAGGTACGCATCCGCGGCAAAGTCACCCTCTATGAGAACCGGGGCGACTTCCAGATTATCGTCGAGCATTTAGAGCCGGCCGGCCTCGGCGCACTGCAGCAGGCCTTTGATGAGCTCAAGCGCAAACTTCTCGCCGAAGGCCTGTTCGATAACGCCCGAAAAAAACCGTTACCTTCACTACCAAAACACATTGGTGTGGTTACCTCTCCAACCGGCGCGGCCATTCACGACATCCTCACGGTACTGGCACGTCGCTGCCCGGCCATTCCGGTTACCCTTTATCCAACCGCCGTGCAGGGCAAGGCGGCAACCTCCGATATTGTCCGTGCCATTGAACGGGCCCAGGCCCATGGCGTTGCCGATGTACTGATCATCGGCCGGGGTGGCGGATCTCTGGAGGACCTCTGGTGCTTCAACGAAGAAGCCGTGGCCCGGGCCATTGCAGCGTGCACAATCCCCACCGTCAGCGCGGTTGGTCACGAGGTGGATGTCACCATTGCCGATTTCGTTGCCGATCTGCGGGCCCCGACGCCCTCGGCCGCTGCCGAAAAAATCTCACCGGACCAGTCCGACTGGCTGAAGCAGCTCCGTGAGCGGGAGTTCCGGCTCTCCAACGCCATGGAGCTTGCCCTGAAACGCCTCAACACCCAGCTCGGGCACCTGGCCGCGCGACTGCGGGATCCGAGACGGGAATTGCTTGAAAAGGCCCAGCGCATGGATGAGTTGGAGCTGAGGCTTGGAAAGGCTATCCGACAGCGCTTGAGCACGGTAAGTACCAGGAATGACCACCTGCGCCAGAGGCTGGTGATGCAATCACCTGGCCGGCAGCTTTCGCAAAACCAGGCTACGGTGAACCGCATTACCGATCAACTGGTCTCGCTGATGCAACAGGGTCTCAGGTATCGGCGGGAAAACCTGGAACACGCGGCACAGACTCTCAATGTCGTGAGCCCCCTGGCGACCCTGGGCCGTGGTTACGCCATCGTGCGGGATAGTGATGGCAGGATCATCCGGGAGGCATCGGCGGTCAGTGCCGGGGAAACCGTTTCTGCCCGGGTTGCCAAGGGTGAGCTGACGGCAAAGGTGACATCGGTCAAATCTGCGGAGGAAAGGGAGCCATAAACCGGCCAGACTAAGCCAATGGTCTACTAGTCCGTGATTTCAAACGGCCTAAAGTTGTCAGGAAACGCACTAAAACAACAACAGGCACGATGAGGTGGAATATATGGACTACCACTCAGAATTCCGGCGGTCGATAGACAACCCGGACGACTTCTGGCGTGAACAGGCGGAAAAAATTGACTGGTTCGAACCGCCGAAAACCATCTGGCAGCCGACCGACAACGGCCACGGGCAGTGGTTTCCCGACGGCACCCTGAACACCAGTGACGTGGCGCTGGATGCCAACATCCGGGCCGGCCGGGGCGACCAGAAAGCCCTGATCTACGATTCACCGGTCACCAACACCAAGCACTCCTACACCTACAACGAACTCACCGACGAGGTGGCCCGTTTCGCCGGCGCCCTCAAGGATCGTGGCATCACCAAAGGCGACCGGGTTATCATCTACATGCCGATGATTCCTGAAGCCGTTATCGCCATGCTCGGCTGCGCACGCATCGGCGCGATTCACTCGGTGGTGTTCGGCGGTTTTGCCGCCCACGAACTGGCGGTTCGCATTGATGATGCCAAACCCAAAGCGGTTATCACCGCCTCCTGCGGTATCGAAGTGACTCGCGTCATCGAATACAAGCCACTGGTGAACAAGGCCATCGACCAGGCCAGCCACAAACCGGAAACCTGCATTGTTTACCAGAGACCCCAGGCAAAGGCAGACCTGAGCCCGGGCCGTGATTTCGACTGGAACGAACTGATGGCAGCCGCCGAACCGGCTGACCCGGTGCCCGTCAAATCAACCGATCCGCTCTATATCCTCTATACCTCCGGCACTACCGGCAAGCCGAAAGGCGTGGTCCGGGACAATGGCGGCCACGCGGTTGCCCTGAACTACAGCATGAACCTGGTATACGACACCAAACCCGGCGATGTTTACTGGGCCGCCTCGGACGTGGGCTGGGTAGTCGGCCACAGCTACATCGTCTACGCCCCGCTCTTTGCGGGCTGTACCACTATTCTCTACGAGGGTAAACCGGTAAAAACGCCCGATGCCGGCGCATTCTGGCGGGTGGTTCAGGATCACAAGGTAAACATGCTGTTCACCGCTCCGACGGCCTTCCGGGCGGTTCGCAAGGAAGACCCCGAGGCGGACCAGCTTTCCCGCTACGACATCAGCTCTCTCAAGCGCCTGTTCCTGGCCGGCGAGCGGCTGGACCCGGCGACGTACGAATGGCTGAAGGAACATACCGGCCTGCCGGTTCTCGATCACTGGTGGCAGACCGAAACCGGCTGGGCCATTTGCTGCAATCCGGTCGGCATCGAAATGATGGCCACCAAACCCGGCTCTGCGACTGTACCCTCACCCGGTTACAACGTTCAGGTGGTGGACAGGAACGGCAGCCAGATACCCGCGGGCGAACAGGGGCAGATTGCCGTAAAACTGCCACTGCCACCGGGCTGCATGATGACCGTTTGGGGCGACGACGAGCGCTTCCGCAAAACCTATCTGGAACCCATTTCCGGGTTTTACAGTTCCGGCGACGGCGGCTTCATTGATGATGACGGCTATGTATTCATCATGGGCCGCACGGATGACGTGATCAACGTTGCCGGCCACCGCCTGTCTACCGGCGAGATGGAAGAAGTGGTGGCCTCCCATCCAGCCGTCGCGGAGTGCTGCGTGGTGGGTGCTCACGATGACATGAAAGGACAGATTCCCATTGGTCTCGTGCTGATCAAGGATGGTGCGACCATTGACCACGATGAGCTGGAAGATGAGCTGGTGGAGATGATGCGTGACAAGATCGGTGCCATTGCCTGTTTCCGGCGGGCCCTGGTGGTCGAACGCCTGCCGAAAACCCGCTCCGGCAAGATCCTGCGACGGGTGATCCGGCAGATTGCCGATGGCGAGGAATACACCGTTCCCAGCACCATTGACGACCCGGCCATACTGGAGGAAATCAGCGAGCAATTCCGCCACTAGCAGCCTGTCGGCAACCGGTAATCGTCCCCGGTCAAACCGGGGACGATGGGTCTGTATGTCCTGACTCACAACCCGTTGTTTCCAGGCAAATTAAAACCTGCATGAAAGGGTTGAAAATTTCGTTGACGGCCCCCGAACTCGGTCTATACTGAAAATGCTGTGAACATACAGCGGTATTTGGTGAATGCGTTTCAACGTCCTGCCGAAGTGCTCTTCGTTGCCCCTTTCCTCAGTACTCTCTGGATTTCTCAGCACCGGTTCCACATGGAATTTGAAGGTCCCGTGAGGGCAAATTACAGAAAGACAGGAAAGATCAATGTCCGATACTAAAACTGGCCACGTTAAGTGGTTTAACGAGTCCAAAGGCTTTGGCTTTATCGCTCAGGACGGTGGCAGTGACGTGTTTGTTCACTACAGCGCAATCAATTCAAGCGGTTTCCGTACCCTGACCGAAGGCCAGCAGGTACAGTTTACCGTTACACAGGGCCCGAAAGGTCCCCAGGCGGAAAACGTAACCCCCGTCTAAGGGTTTCCGTTCCGTCCTTTGCCCCTCACGGGCATTGGAAAATCAACAGGCCGGCATTCGTGCCGGCTTGTGTCGTTCCGGGCGCCGGTCTGGCTCAGGCGCCCGCAACCTCGGCCTCCCTCGCCGGCTCCGGCATTTCGGCTCCCACCGCCTGTGCCACGGCCGAGAACAGCGCCTGCAGCGTCGCAGAGGTGGTATCTTCCGCCAGTGCCGCCGCACTGCAGTGCTTGCTATTCGCAGTCAGGCGGATACAGGCCAGGGCATTGGCATTGGTGCCTTCGCCCAGGGCAAACTCGTCATACGCTTCAACCGCAATGGAGAGTCCGAACCGGCCTTCCAGGGCTTCAGACACCGCTTCCACGGCACCCAGGCCGCGGCCGTCCAGGCGCACTGGTGCAGACTCACTGCCAACGGACACTTCGGCGCGAACGCCCTCTTCGTCCCGGTGCAGATCGTAGGACCTCAATGCCCAGTCAGCATGAACCTTCAGGTAACGGTCCTCGAACAGCCGGTGAATGGTCAGTGAATCGATCTCGCCGCCGTTGGTTTCGGCTTCTCTCTGCACCACCTTGCTGAACTCGATCTGCAGCCAGCGCGGCAGGCTGATGTTGTAATCCCGCTCCAGCACATAGGCGACACCGCCCTTGCCAGACTGACTGTTGATGCGCACAACCTCCTCATAGCGGCGGCCTACATCAAACGGATCAATGGGCAGGTAGGCCACATTCCAGGTCTCCCCTTCTTTCCGGCGCGCCAGACACTTGCGAATGGCATCCTGGTGACTGCCCGAGAAGGCGGTGAACACCAGCTCCCCGGCGTAGGGGTGGCGGGGATGGGTGGAGATCTCGGTACAGGCTTCAACCAGCTCGCTGATCTCCGCCATTCCGGAAAGATCCAGCGTGGGGTCAATGCCCTGGGAATAGAGGTTCATCGCCATGGTGACCAGATCCATATTCCCCGTACGCTCCCCGTTACCCATCAGGGTACCCTCAACGCGGTCGGCACCGGCCATCACAGCCAGTTCCGCAGCCGCCACGGCGCAGCCGCGGTCGTTGTGGGTATGCACACTGATACTGATGTGCTCACGACGCCTGATGTTGTCGCAGATCCATTCAATCTGGTCGGCAAACACGTTCGGCGTAGCCATTTCAACGGTCGCTGGGAGGTTGATGATCATCGGCTGCCCCTGGTCCGGACGCCAGACGTCGCTCACGGCATCGATCACTTCCGCCGCGAAATCCAGCTCGGTGCCAGTGAAACTTTCCGGTGAATACTGGAACGTCCATTCCGTTTCCGGATGGCGTGCCGCTATGTCCCTGACCACCTTCGCGCCATTTACCGCAATATCACGGATGCCGTCGCGGTCGAGCCCGAACACCTGCTCCCGCTGCACGGTCGATGTCGAGTTATAGACATGCACGATGGCCTTGCGGACACCAGAGAGCGCTTCGTAGGTGCGCTCGATCAGCTCCGGCCGGGCCTGGGTCAGTACCTGGATCTTTACATCCTCGGGAATGCGGTTTTCCTCGATCAGCTTGCGGCAGAAGTCAAAGTCAGGCTGACTCGCAGCAGGAAAACCGATTTCAATTTCCTTGAAGCCCAGCTTGACCAGTAAATCGAACATCCGCTGCTTCTGGGCAACCGACATGGGCTTCACCAGCGCCTGGTTACCGTCCCGAAGGTC
Organism: Marinobacter metalliresistant; assembly: GCF_038098645.1. Classification (NCBI taxonomy): domain Bacteria; kingdom Pseudomonadati; phylum Pseudomonadota; class Gammaproteobacteria; order Pseudomonadales; family Marinobacteraceae; genus Marinobacter; species Marinobacter metalliresistant. The sequence goes on from NZ_CP101118.1 coordinate 879,040, forward strand.
TACCGCACACCAGGCCGGCGCCTTTTCGATGACCTTGTCGGGCCAGCGGCGATCGGTTTTGGCAACAGGTTTGAACGCAACGTATTTGCGATGATCGAAAGCCATGCGTGTTATTCCTTGCAGTTTCGGGGGTGAAATTCTCAGTGCGTACAGGTTAACGCGATAACGCTGATATTTGATTGCGAAGTTTGGTTGAAAAGCGTACTTTTTAATTCATTAATTGCTATTTATATAATATTCATGGAATTTTATGCCACATAATCAGAAAAATCTCATCAAAATCGATAAAATTGACCGGCGGATCCTCGAACAGGTCCAGAACGACGGTTCCCTGACCAACCAGGAACTGGCGGAAAAGGTGGGGCTTTCTCCCTCTCCCTGCCTGCGCCGGGTTCGGGCCCTTGAGGAAGCGGGCATCATTGTCAGGACTGTGACCATCCTGGACCACAAGAAGCTGGGCCTGTCACTCACGGCGATCATACTGATCGGCATGGACCGACACACGCCAGAGCGTTTTGCCACCTTCGAAGAACAGGTTGCCGAATACCCGGAAGTGCAGGAGTGCTACCTGATCACCGGACAGGATGCCGATTACATGCTCAAAGTCGTGGTTCCGGATATGGACCACTACCACCATTTCCTGCTCAACCGGATCACCCGGATTCAGGGGGTCAGTGGTGTACATTCAAGCTTTGTGCTTCGACGGGTAACAGACAGTACCGCCCTGCCCCTGGGCTACCTGTCCTGATTCAGGACACCAGTTCGCGAACGCAGGCTCGGCTGCGAGCCTGGACCGGCCGACGCCGCGGGGCAACATCAATGGATTCGTCGGTCATCATCTGTACCTTGTGCAACAGGCTCCGTACAATAACGACCACTTTACGACAAATAAAGGCTGCGGCGGGGCAACCGCCGACTGTCCATTAGTCTAACACTCCAGATTTCTGACAAACGGAAGACACGATGCGAGCAAGCCGTTACCTGATTGCCACCCAGAAAGAGACCCCCGCCGACGCGGAAATCATCAGCCACCAGCTGATGTTGCGCGCCGGCATGATCCGCAAACTGGCTGCCGGGTTATACACCTGGTTGCCGATGGGGCTACGGACTCTGCGCAAGGTTGAACGGATTGTTCGTGAAGAGATGGACAGGAGCGGTGCCCAGGAAGTTTTGATGCCGGCTGTTCAGCCCGCGGAACTGTGGCAGGAATCCGGCCGCTGGACCCAGTATGGCGGAGAACTGCTGCGGATGAATGACCGTCACGGCCGGGACTTCTGTTTTGGCCCGACCCACGAAGAGGTCATTACCGACCTGATCCGCAACGAGCTCAAGAGCTACAAGGAACTGCCGGCCAACTTCTATCAGATCCAGACCAAATTCCGGGATGAGCGCCGTCCCCGGTTCGGCGTGATGCGTGCCCGGGAATTCATCATGAAGGACGCCTACTCCTTCCATATCAATGCCGGGTCCCTGGATGAGACCTACCAGCTCATGCACCGCACTTACTGCGCGATTTTCGATCGCCTGGGGCTGGATTACCGCCCGGTACAGGCTGATTCGGGCGCCATTGGCGGCAGTGCCTCCCATGAATTCCATGTGCTTGCGTCCTCCGGTGAGGACGACATCGTCTTCAGCACCGACAGCGACTACGCCGCCAACATCGAAAAGGCCGAGGCCGTGGCCCCTGCCGGCCAGCGCCCGGCGCCTGCTGAAGCGCTGAAAGAGGTCGCCACTCCGGACCAGAGAACCATTGACGCGGTGTCTGAATTCCTGGGCATTGATGCCACGCGCACGGTCAAGACCCTGCTGGTCAAGGCCGAGGCCGATGAGGAAGGCCACTCAGGCCTGGTGGCACTGATCCTCCGGGGCGACCACACCCTGAACGAGATCAAGGCCGGGAACCTGGCAGGCGTGGCTGAGCCGCTGACCATGGCTACGGATGAGGAAATCGAGCAGGTCATTGGCTGCAAGGCCGGCTCCATTGGCCCGGTCAAGCTGAACGTACCGGTGATTGTTGATCGCAGTGCCGCTCACCTGGCGGACTTTGTCTGCGGCGCCAACCGGGACGGCTTCCACCTGACCGGCGTGAACTGGGAAAGGGACGTCCCGGTGGATCGCGTGGAGGATCTGCGCAATGTCGTCGAAGGCGACCCGAGCCCGGACGGCAAGGGCACCCTGGAAATCCGCCGGGGCATCGAGGTTGGCCATATCTTCAAGCTCGGCAACAAATACAGCACCGCCATGAACGCGACGGTCCTGGACGAGAACGGCAAAAGCGTGATCATGGACATGGGTTGCTATGGTGTCGGCGTATCCCGGATCGTCGCCGCCTCCATTGAACAGAACCACGACGATAAGGGCATCATCTGGCCGGACGCCATTGCCCCGTTCCAGGTGGCCATCATCACACTCAACGCCCACAAATCACCCACGGTTGCCGAAGCTGGCGAGAAACTGTATGAACAGCTGCGCCAGGCGGGCTATGACGTCCTGCTGGATGACCGGAACGAGCGCCCGGGTGTGAAGTTTGCCGATATGGAACTGATTGGTATTCCGCACCGGTTCGTGGTCTCAGAGCGAGGCCTTGCGGCGGGCACCCTCGAGTACAAGGGACGCCGGGATGAGGAAAAACAGGATATCCCGGTGGCTGAAGCACTGCCTTTCCTGGTGAATGCTTCGCCCCGTAAAGGGCTTTAATCCCGACCCGTCGGACGACGGGTTGAAACGCTGACGGTACTACCGAACGAGTGCCGTCAGAGGCTCCCGGCCCCGGCAACAATGCCGGGTTCCATTTCCAGACAAACTCCGAATCGCTTCTCAACGGATTTCCGGATCTCCTCCGCCAGCGCCAGAATGTCTCTGCCACTGCCGCCGGAGTGATTAATGAGAACCAGCGCCTGACGGTTGTGAACACCCACCCGGGCATTCCGGAAACCTTTCCAGCCACTCTGGTCAATTAACCAGGCCGCGGCCAGTTTAATGCCATGCTCCTGAGGGTAACCGACAATATCCGGATGTTGCGTTCTGAGCGAATCGAACTGCGCCACATCCACCACCGGGTTCTTGAAGAAGCTGCCTGCGTTGGGAATGATGGCCGGGTCCGGCAGCTTTCGCCTCCGGATCGCCATGACCGCCTCGGCGACATCCAGGGCGTTCAGAGCAGAGTCCGGCGTATCGCCGAGATACTCCTGCAGGTCACGGTAACCCAGTGCCAGGGGCTTGTTACGGGATAGCCCCAGGCGGATTTCCGTAATCACGAAACGACCGGGGGTGTGCCTGAACAGGCTATCGCGATAGCCGAAGCGGCACTCGGCATTGTTGAGGGCAACCAACTCACCGGTGGTGCGATCCAGTGCCGTGACCGATTCCAGGCAGTCACATAGCTCAACCCCATAGGCGCCAATATTCTGAACCGGGGCAGCACCTGCAGTGCCCGGAATCAGGGCCAGATTTTCAAGACCGCGATAACCGGCTCTGGCAGCATACAGGACAGCCTCATGCCAGTTCTCTCCGGCTCCCAGAACCAGCGTGGCCCGGTGATCAACCACTCGCTCCCAGCTCCGCCCCCGGATGGCCATGCGAACAACCAGCCCCCGGAAATCACCGGCAAACACCAGGTTGCTTCCACCGCCGAGAATCAGGGTCTCGTACTGCCCTTTCGCTGCCCACTCCAGGGACCAGGTCAACCCGGCAGCGCTTTCGACCTCGACATAAAAACGGGCCCGGGCAGGCACGTGAAGCGTGTTCAGCGCCTCCAGCTCAACATCCTCCCGGATCTCCGGATTCCGTCTCAAGTCAGCCGCCCCCGGATATCGGCCAGCAAACCCTCTCCGGCTTGATGGATCAGATCCAGAACCACCTCGAAGCCGTCTGCACCACCGTAGTAGGGATCCGGGACTTCATCATGCTTGGAGCTGCCATACTCCAGGAATAACGCTGGCCGGGTGCCCCCGTTCTGACGCCAGACATCCTTGATGTCCGCAAGGTTCTGGTGGTCCATTGCCAGCACATAGTCGAAACTATCGAGATCCCCCGGGCTGAACTGGCGAGCCCGCAAACCACTGATATCGATGCCACGTCGCCTTGCCGCTTCCTGGGCCCGGGCATCGGGGCGTTTGCCGATATGCCAGTGACCGGTACCACAGGAATCGATGTCGATCTTTTCAGCCAGCCCTGCCTGCTCAACCAGGGCACGAAAGACGCCCTCTGCACTGGGCGACCGACAGATATTGCCCAGACAAACGAACAGCACCTTTACCGGTTCAGCCATTATCGTTGCTCCTCCTTTCCAGCCACTCCCTCACCCGTTGCAGATCGCTTTCGGTATCCACACCGGCGGGCGGGTTCACCGACGCCACATCCACGTGGATCCGGGCGCCGTTATACAGGGCCCGCAGTTGCTCAAGGGATTCGGTGATCTCCGTGGGCGCGGGCGCCCAGCGGACAAATTGCCCCAGTACCGAGACCCGGTAACCGTAGATACCGATGTGCCGGAAGTAACCGATGCTATCAGGCATGGAAACGTCGACACGGGTCAAAGGCGTGCCACCCTGCCAATGGTCCCGGGCCCAGGGAATGGGCGCACGGCTGAAATAATGGGCCATGCCCTGATGGTCGAACACCACCTTGACCACGTTGGGGTTAAAAACCTGCTCTGGGTCGTGGATGCGCTCGCACAGGGTGGCAATGGCGGCTTCCGGGTAAAACTCCAGATTGTCCGCCACCTGGTTGATCAGTTCCGGCGGAATCAGGGGCTCATCACCCTGCACGTTAACGACACGATGGTCCGGTTCAAAACCGAGCGCCCGGGCAACTTCTTCCAGCCGGTCAGTACCGCTGGCATGGTTTGGCGATGTCATGACCACTTCCGCACCGAAGCCTTCGCAGACGCTCCGGATACGTTCGTTGTCGGTCGCGACAACCACCCGCCCTGCCCGACTTTCGCCGGCGCGGTCACAGACATGCTGAATCATGGGCTTTCCGGCGACATCCGCCAGCGGCTTTCCGGGAAGGCGGGTGGAGGCATACCGGGCCGGAATCACAACAGTAAAAGACATGGTGTAGCTACCCTGATGACCTCTGGTTTCAACGCTTGTGCAGGCGCTCGTCGGTGGAGAGCGTCCGGGCCTCGCTGGCCAGCATCACCGGAATCCCCTCACGGATCGGGAACGCCATGGCATCCTGATAACAGATCAGCTCGGTTCGGGCGTCGTTGAGCTTCAGATCTCCCTTGCAGACCGGACAGGCCAGCATTGCCAACAATTTTTTATCCATGGTGTTTACTCACTCGCTATCAAGAAGTTAACTGTTCGGAGCACTGGCGAACCCGGGCCAGAAGAGCGTCCCGGAACCGGTCCGGCAACCTGGCCTCAACGGTCAGGCTCCAGGCGTTGTCGGGAGCGAAGCCACGGCACTTCACCGCGTCCTTCGCAGTCATAACGATCAAATCATTCGGGCAGGCATTCAGGTCGGCAACGCGGAAGCGATGATGATCCGGGAAAGCTGCCTCGGTAACCACGGCGCCCAGTGCCCTGAGTGTATCGAAAAAACGGGACGGATTGCCGATTCCCGCCACGGCCCTTACGGACAGCCCTTTCAGATCGGAGATGGGCCGGGGTTTACCGGTCCTGACGTGAACCAGGGTTCCGGGTTCGAGTACCATTGAATAGATCTGTGGGTGCTCTATACCAGCAAAACTCCCCATGACCTGATCGGAATAATCCGTGCCGTTAACAATAACAAAATCCACGGAGGCGAGCCGGGAGAGCGGTTCGCGCAGTGGTCCGACCGGAATCAGGGCACCGTTGCCAATGCCACGCTTGCCATCGAACACCGACAATTCCACATCCCGGGGCAGCTTGTAGTGCTGGAGACCGTCGTCACAGACCAACAGGTTTCCGAGATTATTGTCCAGGGCATATTCCGCCGCACGCCGGCGCCGGGGGTCCACAACAACCGGGCACCCGGTGCTGAGAGCCAGCATTACAGGCTCGTCGCCGGCCTCCAGGGGGCTGGTTCGGGCATTAATTTCCAGGGGGTAGTCAGCGGCCTTGCCGCCATACCCGCGGCTGAGGATCACCGGACACCACCCGTCACCGATCAGTTCCGAAACCAGCCAGGCGGTCAGGGGCGATTTGCCGGTACCACCTGCGGTGATATTGCCAACAACCACAACCGGAACCGGCAGCGAGACATCCCGGGCCTCCCACGCAGAACGGCGGCGGGCTTCCGAGAGGCCGCGGTATAGCCAGGAAAGAGGTGCAAGAAACCCCAGAGGACGATTTCTGCCATACCAGAGACGATCTACCAACGAGCTCATGACTGCTCACTGAACTGCATCTGGTGCAATTGAGCGTAGGCGCCACCAGTAGCAAGAAGTTCATCATGACGGCCGGATTCAGCAATACGACCGTTTTCCATCACCAGTATCCGGTCTGCCTTTTCGATGGTGGACAGACGGTGTGCGATCACCAGGGTGGTACGTCCCCGCATCACGGTTTCAAGGGCATCCTGAATGTGGCGTTCGGATTCCGTATCCAGCGCAGACGTGGCCTCATCCAGGATCAGGATCGGTGCATTCTTGAGCAATGCCCGGGCAATAGCGAGCCTCTGACGCTGGCCACCGGAAAGCATCACACCGTTATCACCAATCATGGTGTCCAGGCCTTCGGGCATCCGGTCAATGAACTCGAGAGCATGGGCCTTGGCCGCTGCCTCCCGGATTTCATCGCGACTGCAATCCCTGAGGGCACCATAGGCGATATTGGCGGCGATGGTATCGTTGAACAGCACAACGCTCTGGGTGACCAGAGCGATCTGCGCCCGCAAGGCCTTCAGCGAGAAATCCCGCAGCGAATGGCCGTCGATGCGGATATCACCGCCGGTAAATTCATAGAACCTCGGCAACAGGCTTACGAGTGTGGATTTTCCGCTTCCGGAGCGGCCGACCAGCGCAACACTCTGCCCCGCAGGAATCTGCAGCGAGATGCCTTCCAGTACATTGTCCAACTGGTCCCGATACCGGAAAGACACATCATTGAGCTCGATCTTGCCTTCGACACGGTCGGGGGAGTAGGTGCCCGGGTCCTGCTCCGGCGATTCGTCAATGGTTTCGAACACATCGTAAGCCGCCGCCACGCCCTTCTGTATCTTGGCGTGGACCGACGTCACCTGCCGGATGGGCTTGGCCATGGTGGTTGCCGCCGTGATAAAGGCCACGAGCTGGCCGGTGGTCATTCCACCCCGGATTTCCGGGGCCAGCATCATCCACACCAGACCGGCGATCGCGATGGCCACGAGTACCTGAATCACAGGAACACTGATCGCCTGAGTCGATGCCATCTTGAGGCTTTGCTTGAGGTTTTTGTCGTTAACGTCCCGAAAACGCTGGCGTTCGTAGTCTTCACCACCGAAGGTCCGCACCACCCGGTATCCGGTGATGGATTCGGAGGCCACATGGGTGATGTCTCCCATGGACCCCTGAATCCGCTTACTGATTTTTCGGAAACGTTTGCTGGCATAACTCACCACCGCACCGATCAGCGGTCCGACGGCAAGGAATATCAGTGTAAGCTTCCAGTTGGTGTAAAACATGTAGCCCAGCAGACCGATGATGGTCAGACCTTCCCGAAGGGTAATGGTGACGGCGTTGGTGGTGGCTTCCGCCACCTGCTCGACGTTGAAGGTAAGCTTGGAGACCAGACGCCCGGCCGCATTGTCATCAAAATACCGGGACGGCAATGTCATCAGGCGATTGAACACATCATTGCGCAGCGAGTTGATAACCTGACGACCAACATAGCTGATGAAATACTGGCTCAGGAAGGTGCCCAGGCCCCTGAACGAAAATACCCCGACGATGACCAGGGTGAGCATCAGACGGTTCTGCTCGGTGGGGTTCTCGATGGCCGCAATCACGTATTCCATGGCGGCCGCCATGCCAGTTGATGCAGCAGCGTAAATGATGTTGCCGACCACAGCCAGGGAGAACGCCAGCAAGAAAGGCCTCACGTAGGCCAACAAACGCTTGTAGGTTTCCCAACTGCCGGCCGGCACTACCGGAGAGGGATCAGGCAGAGGCTCGGTTACCCTCACTGACTCTCAGCCTCCCGCTCCGTGGTGATGCTCAGCTTTGCAAACCCCAGGCGGCCGGCAACGTCCATGGCACGAACCACAAATTCGTGGGGGGTGCGGGCATCCGCCGTGATGATAAACGGCATCGAGCTGTTACCCTCCGCCAGCTCACGCACGCCCCGCTCCAGGGTTTCACGCCGGTTATTGACCAGCGTGCGGTCGTTCAGGATGTACTGCCCTTCGGCATTGATCACCACGTCAATTTGCTTGACCTCTGAGGCCTCCGCGGGTTCCCCGCTTGCCTCCGGCAGCTCCACCTGAAGGTGGCTCTCCCGGGTAAAGGTTGTGGAAACCATAAAGAAAATCAGCAGCAGGAACACCACATCGATCAATGGTGTCAGGTCAACCCCGACTTCCTGGCTTCTCTGGCGCTTGAACTTCACGGTGTTCAGGCTCCTTCCACGTCGATTTCGCGGTCTCCGTGCACAACCTCAACCAGCTTGATGGCTTCCTGCTCCATGCCGACCACCAGCTCGTCTACCCTGCGGATAAAGTAGCGGTGACAGATCAACGCAGGGATGGCCACACTCAGGCCGGCAGCCGTGGTAATCAGCGCCTCGGAAATACCACCGGCCAGGTTGCCTGCGTTACCGACACCGGCCAGCTGAATCTCGGCAAACACCTTAATCATGCCGATGACCGTGCCCAGAAGCCCCAGCAGCGGTGTGATGGTGGCCACGGTGCCCAGCGGATTCAGGAAGCGCTCCAGGTCATGAATCACCTGACTGGCTTCGTGCTCAATACTCTCTTTCATGATTTCGCGGCCATGCTTGGCATTGATCAGGCCGCCGGCCAGAATCCGGCCCAGGGGAGATGATCCCTGCAGGGCTTTCAGTTTCCGGCCATTCAGTTCTTTTTTCTTGATCCAGCGCCACAGTTCGTTAATGGTCTGCGACGGCGCAACCCTGGAAGCACGAAGGGTCCAGAAACGTTCCAGAATGATGGCAAGTGCAAGTATGGAACAGGCAACAATTGGCACCATCAGAATGCCACCGGCTTTCAACAGCTCGAACACGCTTGGTCTCCCTGGTTGTTTACAAGCCGCGCTACTTTAGCATAGCTACCCGTGGAGGCCACAGCGGCAATGTCACGGTATTTCACATTGATCACGGGTCAGCCCCGGGCCACCTATCCAGAATGGCGCCTCACGCCGCATTTCCTTTAACACCAACCGGTTATCGGCAATAGTCATCAATACGCTGCCGGAACAGGCGGTGTTCAGTGAGACCGCACCAGAGCGCCGGTAACGGGCGGTTACCATCTGATGGGGATGACCATACCTGTGGCGGTATCCGGCGGTGTAGATGACCCAGTCGGGATCAAGCCCCTGAACCCAGGCTTCGGAAGAGGATGTCTTGCTGCCATGATGGGGAGCGAGGACCACCCGACTGCCCGAATGACGCAATTTCCCGCCGGCCGAAAGAAAGGCCAGATACTGCGACTCCATGGGGTCGGTAATATCCCCGGGCAGTATCCATTCAATACCCGATTCGGGATGATGGATCCGGATTACACAGGACGCATCGTTGCCTTCGGAAACACCCTCCCCTTGCCAGTAGTCGATGGTCAGAGCGCCGAAGGTTTCAGTGGCCCGTTCACAGGGTACGGTGGGCACATCCGGAATTCGATTCCTGATTGCCCCGGTTTCACCGGCAACAACGCGACCGATTTCGATCTGCTCCGCGAGCTCTGATACGCCTCCGGCATGATCACTGTCCCCATGACTTATCACCAGGGTATCGATTCTGTGGATGCCCTCTGCCTTCAGATTTGGCAACAGCGTCGACTCAACGGCTGAAAACACCCCGGGCACAGCCGGCCCGGTGTCGTAGACAAGGACCTCCCGGCCGTGACGGACAAGCACCGACAAGCCCTGCCCGACATCCCAAACCCGGATTTCGGGCTGAGCCACCCGGGAATTCTGCGGTAACGACGAGGATGAAGATCCCAGCCACACAAGCGCCGACACAACCGCCACCAGCCGAAACCCGGTGAATGGCGCAAGCACCATAAACACTGACAGCATCGATAAAGCAGCGATTTCTTCGGCGCTGGCAGCGATTTCGGGCACCTGCCAGCGTGCGAGCCAGTCCAGAAAATGCCAGAGCAGACCGAGCACCAGATCAAATGCGGGCCCGAACAGGTTCGCCGCTTCCGGAATAGCGGCAGTAATCAACCCGCCCGTGACCAGCAGAGGCATAACCACCAGGGATACCCAGGGAATGGAAATCAGGTTTGCCAGCAATCCCGCCAGGGGCTGCCCCTGCCCGAAGGTTTCCAGAACTGGCCATAAGCCAGAAAACACCGAGATCTGGGCAACCAACAGGCTACCCAACCACCCGGCGCCTGCCAGCCGCGCCGAGAATACAGCGATGAGTACCGCGACGGCAGCGAACGATAGCCAGAATCCCTGGTCCAGGGGTGCAAGAGGATCCAGCAGCAAAACCACCGCCAGAGCAACCAGAAACGGTTGCCAGACGGATGACTGTCGGGCCAACAGAAGCAGCCAGCCGCCCACGATCACCATAACCAGTGCCCGGCGGGTGGGCACGGTAAAACCGGCCGCAAGAGCGTAGGCCAGGCAAGATACCACCACGAAAACAAAGACAATCCGGCGCCCATTGAGTTCGCTCACGCGGCGGGCCGGCCAGGCCAGCAAGAGGCGCCGACACAAAAAACCTGCACCCAGAGCGACCAGCCCCAGGTGCAAACCGGAGATCGCGACCAGATGAATGGTTCCCGTTGCTTTCAGAACGTCCCAGTGCTTCTGGGTCATGTACCCGCGATGACCAATCAACAGCGAGGAAGCCAGCGCGAAGTGTTCGGTGCCGCCGAACCGGTTTTGCACCCAGTCGCCCAGCGACAGGTGTGCACTCCGGTACTGGCAGTGCAGGGAACAAGGCACGGTTGGATCCACCTGAACACTACGGACATTTCCGGTGGCCCGGTACCCTTTGCGGAACAGCCAGTTTTCATACCGGAAACCCACCGGGTTGAGGTTCCCGTGTGGTCTTTTGAGCTTGACCTCCAGGCGCAAACGGGCCCCCGGTAATCTCTCTGCTGCGTGACCATACCAGGCCAGCCGCAGCAACTCGGGCGGACGCGTGCCCGGGACGTTTACCGGGGGAAGGTTATGCCAACGGGTAACACAGAAACTGAAGCGCAAACTGTCGAAACTTCCCGGTGACGGGATATCACACAGGTAACCGGATACCGACAGACGTTTCCCCTCGGCTTCAGGCGGCAACACTTCCGAAAGCTGGCTCCGGGCATGCCACGCTGCCCAGGAAAGTCCCACCAGAAAGCCAAGAGCCAGCACCGTTAACCGGCGGATCATGACAGACGCCGGACGGCAAAGGGTCAAAAAAAGCAGAAGTCCGGGTGCCGCCAGCCACTGCGGAGGTGGCAGTATCGACAGCCAATACAGTAAGATGACGCCACCAGAGAAGGCGATAACGCCCAGGACTGCGGCAACGCGCCTGCCCGGCGGGTACGGCGAGCGGTTCAGACTTCCGGACAATCCTTGTCCTCCCGTATGTCACATTCACCGGCGACATCCGATGTGCCGGTTTTTTAACTCCGTTTAAAGGCAGAACTTCCAATGCCGAAGAAGTTCATGAAACGCTATCTGCCCTCACCAGAGAAGGTGCAAGCGATGCAGTCGCTGAGCTTTCTGGGCGATATCCTTCACGAGCCCAATCTCTGGCATATCAATCGCCACAGTGTTGCCCGCGCCTTTCTCGTCGGCGTCTGGTTCTGTTTCATACCCATGCCCTTCCAGATGCTTGCTGCTGCATTTTTCGCGATCTGGTTCAACGCCAATCTGCCGCTGTCGGTTGTTCTGGTCTGGATCAGCAATCCGGTAACCATGCCACCGATTTTCTACTTCAATTACAAAGTCGGGGCCTGGGCCCTTAGCCGCCCGGTTCTCAGTTTCGAGTTTCAGCTGTCATGGTCCTGGATCACTGAACGGCTCATGGACATAGGCATCCCTCTGTATCTTGGATCCCTCATTGTTGCGACCGTGTCAGCCTGCCTCGCTTACCTGGTCATCCAGTTCCTGTGGCGCCGGAAAATACGCACAGACTGGCAGGTGCGGCGGATCAATCGCCGGAAACGTCGTCGGGAGACCGATCAGACTTCCTGAATCAGCCGACCCTGTTCAAGCCGTAATACCCGCCCCAGACTCCGGGCCATCTTCATGTCATGGGTAACCATGACAAATGCAATGCCCAGCTGATCCCGAAGAGACTCGATCAGCGACCTGACCCCTTCTCCCGTGTGCTCGTCAAGGTTGCCGGTTGGTTCATCCATCAATACACAATCCGGCTCATTGACCAGTGCCCGGGCAATGGCCACCCGCTGACGCTCGCCGCCCGACAGTTCACCCGGCTTGTGGGTCAGTCGCGCAGCAAGGCCAACTCTGCCTAACAGCGTTTCCGCTTTCTTCCGGGCGTCAGCGACCGCCATGCCACCCAGTACGCAGGGCATCATGACGTTTTCCAGTGCCGAGAATTCCGGCAGCAAATGATGAAACTGGTACACAAACCCAAGGTAACGGTTACGGAACCTGGCGCGGCCGGCTTCGGAAAGCCGGTGAATATCCTTGCCGCAAATGGAAATCTGGCCCGATGAGGGCTTGTCCAGCCCGCCAAGCAGGTTGAGCAGGGTGGTTTTACCGGCGCCACTGCTGCCAACAATGGCGACCGTTTCTCCGGGCGCCACTTCCAGAGAAATATCCGAAAAAATGGTGAGTTTTTCGGGGCCCTCACTGTAGGTACGGGTCACCTGCCGACAGTCAATCACCAGGGATGAATCCACCATAGCCGAATGTTCCTTACTCATAGCGAAGCGCCTCCGCGGGATCCACTCTCGAAGCCCGCCAGGCCGGGTAGATGGTTGCCAGAAGACTCATGGCAAGGCCGGCGCCGCTGATTATTAAGACATCCTGCCATTGCAGCTGCGAAGGCAGGTAGCTGATGAAATAGACGTCGGCACTGAGAAACTGGTGCCCCAACGCGCCTTCAAGCCAGGAAATGAAGGTACTGATATTGAGCGCGCCAAACACACCCAGCGAGGTGCCTATGACCGTGCCAAAGATACCGATCACCGCACCCTGAACAATGAAAATCCGCATAATCCGGCCCGGAGTCGCCCCCATAGTCCTGAGAATGGCTATGTCACCGGTTTTGTCGGTGACGACCATCACCAGCGTGGACACGATATTGAACGCCGCCACGGCGACAATAAACATAAGCAGCAGACCGATCATGGTTTTCTCCATGCGGATGGCCTGGAACAGATTGCCATGGGTGCGGGTCCAGTCGGACACGTAATAACGCCCGCCAAGCTGCTTCGCAGCCTCTTCCGCTACCCGGGGAGCTGCAAACAGGTCATCCACCAGCAGGCGAATGCCTTCCGCCTTGCCTCCGGTGCGCATGAGTTTCGAGGCATCGTCCATGTGGATCAGGGTGTAATTGCCATCCAGCTCCGCCCCGACGCTGAACACGCCCTTTACCGTAAATCGCTTGAGCCGCGGCAGTACGCCCGCAGGCGTTACGGATGCCTCTGGCAGCACCACCGTGACCTTGTCACCTACCTGGAGGCGCAGACTGGCTGCCATCAGCCGACCGATGATAATGCCGAATTCACCGGACACCAGGTCATCAAGCCTGCCTTCGATCATGTGATTTTCAATGATGGAGACGGTGCGCTCCTCTTCCGGCAGGATACCATTGAGCACCACGCCGCGGACATTCCCACCGCCAGTGACCATGCCCTGTCCCTGAATAAAGGGAGCAGCTGCCAGCACGCGGGGATGCTTCTCAACCCGGGCATCCACGGATTTCCAGTCGTCCAGGGGGCCTGTGCCCTGAATCGTGGCGTGGGGCACCATACCGAGAATTCTCTGCTTAAGCTCCCGGTCGAATCCGTTCATCACGGAAAGAACAATAATCAGGACCGCAACACCCAGCATCAACCCGATCATCGACGTCAGGGAGATAAAGGAAATGAAGTGATTCCGGCGCTTGGCCGCCGTGTATCGCAAGCCTATATAAAACGATAAGGGTCTGAACATGGAGAGGAGCCTGTTGCTACCTTCAGGTCTGTCGTGGTCTGGTTTTCCCTGGCACCTTCCAGCACAGAGGGAAACTGCTAAACTACTCTGTATCAATAAAATTTCAGTTTTCCGGAGCCGAGATGCCGTCATCCAACATCCCCAGCGAACCGGCGGATTATTCACCCGAGCGCCGGGACTTTTTCCGCATTGAAGACCGAATCGGCCTGGAAATCCGCAAGCTTGCGCCCGACACACCCCTGGATGCAGATGCTTTCGACGGCGACCATCTTGAGAGCCTGAAAGCGGAGTTCAGGCGGCTGGACCAGGACGTGAAGTCCCAGCTTGCCAGCCTTGCCGAGAGAGACCGGCTACTTACCGGACTGATCAAATCCCTGAACGGCAAGCTGGATATGCTTGCGCGCATTATGGCCTTTGAGCAAAATCCGTTGCAACCGGAGGACTGGCAGGATGTGACCCTGAGCGAGGGCGGCCTGTCATTCTCAAGCAGTACGCGTGCCTGGCAACCGGGGGACCGGCTTGCCGTTCGCATGACACTTCCGCCAGAGCTTTTCCAGCCTCAGGCTATCGCCCGGGTACTGGAGGTACACCCCGACTCCTCAGGTGGGGCAAGGGTCCACACCGAGTTTGCCCGGATTGATGACGGCGACCGACAGCAGATCGCGCGGCATGTGATGCGGTGGCAGATTCGCCAGCGCCAAAAAGAGTAGACTGTGGGAAGCGGGTGACTTTTACTAATCTTTTTCGGATATTACGCTTTATCCATGTCCTCCGGAGCAAACTTTCTGAGGACGTCAGCCTTCATGGAGATCGATCAATGAAAAAAAACAGAATCCTGCTCGGCGTACTGGCTCTGTCTGCCACCCTGACCCTTTTCCCGGCCGCATCTGCGGTTGCCGAGGAAATCCGCGTACCGGTGGGAACCCAGGCAGATCGCGACCAGGCAAACGTTCCTGGCACCGGAATGAGCCAGGCTTCGGTGCGGGCTTCCTGGGGCGCCCCCCTGGAAATTCAGGGTCCGGTTGGCCAACCTCCCATCAGCCAGTGGCACTACCCGACTTTTGTCGTTTATTTCGAAAATGATCGGGTAATCCATACCGTTCTCAAGCACAATCGCTGAATAGCCGATAGCGGCCCTCAAAGGCCCGAATTTCCCCACTCATGTCCTGACGTTCAGCCGACCTTTGGTTAGAATGGCGTCTTTTGTGATTTAAGGTGGCTGCGAAGTGACAACCAGACGCGTATTGCCCGCAGAGTGGGCTCCCCAGAGTGCCATAATGCTGACCTGGCCTCACCCCGGAACAGACTGGGCGGATATACTTGATGAGGTCGAGCCGGTATTCCTCGACATTGCCAGGGCCGTACTTCGCTACGAGAACCTCCTGATCAGCTGCGAGTACGTCGCCCGCCTGCAGGAACTTGACCGGGATCTGAACCGGTACGCTGAGGAAAACGACTTTCCGGGTCGGGTACGCATCGTTCCGGCACCGGCAAACGACACCTGGGCCAGGGATCATGGCCCGATTACCATCGCAACCGAAGACGGCCCGGCGCTGCTCGATTTCCGCTTTAATGCCTGGGGCGGGAAGTTCCCCTTCGAAAAAGACGACGCCCTCAACCAGCATCTGGCCAACGCCGGCGTATTTGGCGCCACTCCGATGCAGCAAGTCGATTTTGTACTGGAAGGCGGCTCCATCGAATCCGATGGCCAGGGCACCCTGCTGACCACCTCGGAGTGCCTGCTGACTCCTTCCCGAAATCCCTCCGTGGACCGGACCGCGATTGAGCAGCTGCTGGCCGAGGTTCTGGGCGTCAACCGCATTCTCTGGCTTAACCACGGCTATCTTGAAGGCGACGACACCGACAGCCATATCGATACACTGGCCAGATTCTGCGCCCCGGACCACATCTGTTATGTGGCTTGCCCGGATGTCGCCGACGAACACTACAGCGCCCTGGCTGCCATGGAGGAGGAATTGCAGGAATTCCGCCAGCCCGACGGCACGCCCTACAAGCTGACAGCTTTGCCCTGGCCGGAAGCAATCCACGATGAAGACGGACAACGCCTGCCTGCCACCTATGCGAATTTCCTGATTATTAACGGTGCGGTTCTGCTTCCCGTCTATGGCGTTGCCCAGGACGACGAGGCGATTGCGGTCATGAAGGAGATCTTCCCTTGCCGGGACATTGTGCCGATTGATTGCCGGGCCCTGATTCATCAGCATGGCAGCCTTCACTGTGTCACCATGCAGATTCCGGCCGGAGTCGTTACCTGATGAGCATTAATTCAAGCAACAACCGGATCACCATCGCGGCCATTCAGCAGGCCTGCAGTCCGGACAAGGCCGCCAGCCTCGCCGCCACGGAAAAACTGGTACGGGAAGCCGCAGCAAACGGGGCCGATCTGATCATTCTGCAGGAGCTCCACGCCACGCTGTACTTCTGCCAGACCGAAGACACCTCGGTTTTTGAACTGGCGGAGTCCATACCCGGGCCCACCAGCCAGAGACTCTCTGATCTCGCCCTTGAGCTGGATATTGTCCTGGTAGGCTCCATCTTTGAGCGGCGAATGAACGGTGTTTACCACAACACCGCCGTGGTGTTTGAGAAAGACGGCTCCATGGCCGGGCTGTACCGTAAAATGCACATTCCGGATGATCCCGGCTTCTATGAAAAGTTCTACTTCACCCCCGGTGACGCCCAATTTAACGATGGCCGCAGTGGTTTTACTCCCATAGATACCTCCGTGGGCAGGCTGGGCGTCCTGGTGTGCTGGGACCAATGGTACCCGGAAGCGGCCCGGCTGATGGCCCTGGCCGGTGCCGAGATACTCATCTATCCGACTGCCATCGGCTGGGATGTCACCGACGAACCGGACGAACAGGCCCGGCAGCTGGAAGCCTGGGTATCCGTGCAACGAGGCCATGCCGTCGCCAACAATCTGCCTGTGGTGGCGCCAAACCGCGTCGGCACCGAACCGGATCCTTCCGGCCAGAGCGATGGCATCCGCTTCTGGGGTAACAGTTTCATTTGCGGACCCCAGGGCGAATTTCTTGCCCGGGCCGATGACAGTTCCGAATGCATCCTGGCCGTAACACTTGATCGCAACCGCAGTGAATCGGTTCGTCGCATCTGGCCGTATCTGAGAGACCGCAGGATTGACGCCTACGGAGATATTCTCAAACGCGTGAGGGACTGAGCCCGGAATGAAAAAACTGGTCGATACCGTTGTCAGTGAACTGAACCAGATACTTCTCGGCAAGGATCAACAGGTTCGCCTCGCTCTCTGTGGGCTTCTGGCCCGGGGCCACCTGCTGATTGAAGACATTCCCGGCATGGGCAAAACCACCCTCTCCCATGCCCTGGCCAAAGTGATGGGGCTCAGCTACCAGCGCATCCAGTTTACCAACGACCTGCTGCCGGCCGATGTGCTTGGCTACTCCATGTATGACAAACAGGCCGGCAGCCTGGTTTTCCACCCGGGCCCGATCTTCGCCCAGGTAGTACTGGCCGATGAAATCAACCGGGCATCACCACGCACCCAGAGCGCCCTGCTTGAAGCCATGGAAGAACGCCAGGTGTCCATCGAGGGCGAAACCCGGCCATTGCCCCACCCGTTCTTCGTGATTGCGACCCAGAACCCGACCGAACAGGGTGGCACTTATCCCTTACCGGAATCGCAACTGGACCGGTTCCTGATGCGCCTGCGCCTGGGCTATCCTGATCCCAGAGCCGAGCGGGAACTGCTGGAGGGCGAAGACCGGCGTGTGCTGACCGAAAAGCTTGGCACCCTACTCTCCCGGGAGGATCTGAAGACCCTTCAGGAAGCCGTAACCCGGATAACCGCCAGCCCGGCCCTGCTGGACTATATTCAACGCCTGCTGGCGCAAAGCCGCAGAATGCCGGGGCTGCTGTACGGGCTCTCGCCAAGAGCCGGACTCGGCCTGCTGCGGGCTGCCAGGGCATGGGCCCTGATGGAGGGCCGGCATCACGTACTGCCGGATGATATCCAGGCCGTGTTCCCGGCAGTAGCGGAACATCGCCTGGAACAGGGCGAATCCGGCAAAAGCACCGAACGTGTCAGACAACTGCTTGCCACCGTTTCAGTGCTTGAGTAAATAGCAAGGTTTTATAAGCGGTATTGCCCAAAACGAATGGCAGACCGCTTCTTTCATGTTAGCCTTTCCACCTTTCCCCGAAGCGTCTGGCCCTGAACACCGGGCCGGGCAATGTACGGCTTTTTCAGTGAGAGACCTTCAATGAGCGACACCAAACATTCCCGACTGATCATCCTCGGTTCCGGCCCCGCAGGCTACACCGCTGCTGTTTACGCAGCCCGCGCCAACCTGAACCCGACCCTGATTACCGGTATTGAAGTCGGCGGCCAGCTCACCACCACCACCGACGTGGACAACTGGCCCGGCGACAATGACGGCGTACAGGGCCCCGAACTGATGCAGCGCATGCTCAAACACGCCGAGCGCTTTGAAACCAGCATCGTCTACGACACCATCAACGAAGCCGACCTGCGCAACCGTCCCTTCCGCCTCAAGGGCGACGGCGGCGAGTACACCTGCGACGCCCTGATCATCGCCACCGGCGCCTCCGCCATGTACCTGGGCCTGGAATCCGAAGAGAAATTCAAAGGCCAGGGCGTATCCGCCTGTGCCACCTGCGACGGCTTCTTCTACAAGAAACAGAAAGTCGCCGTTATCGGCGGCGGCAACACCGCCGTTGAAGAGGCCCTCTACCTCTCCAACATCGCCGACGAAGTCACCCTGGTCCACCGCCGCGACAGCCTCCGAGCCGAAAAAATCCTCCAGGACAAACTGTTCGAGAAAGCCGAAAACGGCAACGTCAACATCGTCTGGGACCACACCCTCGACGAAGTCCTGGGCGACGGCACCGGCGTCACCGGCATGCGCATCAAAAGCATGAAAGACGGCTCGACTCAGGACAAGGAACTGGCAGGCGTCTTCATCGCCATCGGCCACAAACCCAACACCGACCTGTTCCAGGGCCAGCTCGATATGGAAAACGGCTACATCCGCATCCGCTCCGGCCTCGAAGGCATGGCCACCCAGAGCAGCATCCCCGGCGTCTTCGCCGCCGGCGACGTAGCCGACCACGTTTACCGCCAAGCCGTCACCTCCGCCGGCTTCGGCTGCATGGCCGCCCTGGATGCGGAAAAGTTTCTGGATCAGCAAGACTGATTGTGATTCAGTAACAAAAGGAACGCGAACTCAAAAGTTTGCGAAGGCCGGTGGGAGCCGCCTTCTGAAACTGTGCGGAGCCATGGATGGCGGAGCCAAGCGTACAGGGACGTATTTACAGCGTGTTTCAGAAGGCGGGTCCCACCGGCCGGTACTCTACAGGCCCGAAACACTGAAGTAATTGCCGGAGAAGGATGACCTCACTACCTTGGCTAGACCCTGACCAACTCTGGTTCCCCCCCAGCCAACGAAGCCCTGGACGACCCCGACGGCCTCCTGGCACTCGGCGGCGACCTGGCCACAGACAGACTCATGCTCGCCTACCGGAACGGTATATTCCCCTGGTACAGCGACCAACAACCCATACTCTGGTGGTCGCCAGACCCCCCGATGCGTGCTGTTCCCTAACGAAATCCACGTATCCCGAAGCCTGCGCCGCACCCTGAACCAGCAACGCTTTCAGGTCACCGCTAATCAGGCCTTCGGGCGAATTATCCGCCTGTGCGCCTCCACCCGGGCCGAAGGCACCTGGATCACGGAAGAAATGATCGCCAGCTACGCCGAACTGCACCGAATGGGCACGGCACACTCTATTGAAGTCTGGAACCGCCGCGGTGACCTGGCTGGCGGGATGTACGGCCTGGCCATCGGCCGGTGTTTCTTCGGCGAATCCATGTTCTCCCTGGAGACCAACGCCTCCAAAGTCCTGATGGTCCACCTTGCCCATCAGCTCCAGGCTTGGGGCTACCGGGTTATGGACTGCCAGGTGGAAAGCCGCCACCTACTGACCATGGGTGCCAAAACTATTCCCCGGGAAGAGTTTTTATCTATACTCAGGATGAGCATCGATCAGAAACCGGATCAAACCGACTGGACCTTCCGCTGGCAATGGCCCGGGCCGGAGGCGTGAATGAGCAATCTCAGAACCCTGGTGTTCTTTGCAACCCCGCCACACGATTGCAGTTACCTGCCAGACCGGGAGGCAACCACCATGTTCGTGGATCCGCGGGCCCATATCGACAAAAAACTCTACAGCCAGCTCACCGCCCTAGGCTTTCGCCGCAGCGGATCCCATTATTACCGCCCCCACTGCGAGCAGTGTAACGCTTGCATTCCCGTTCGCCTGAAGGTCGATGATTTCAAACCCGACCGTAGCCAGCGACGCGTACTGAAGAAAAACGAGGATCTGGAGTGCACCCTGGTGCCCGCCACCTTTTCCGAACGGTATTATCAACTTTACGCCACCTATATCGAGCAGCGGCACCAGGACGGCGATATGTACCCGCCGTCCCGGGAGCAGTTCACCTCGTTTCTGGTGGAAGGTGCGACCGATTCGTGGTTTCTGGAGATCCGCAAGGACAATAATCTGGTGGGTCTGGCCGCCGTCGACTTGCTGGATGACGGCCTGTCTGCCATCTATACGGTTTTCGAACCTGAAATGGAGGATCGCAGCCTTGGTACTTTTGCCATCCTGTGGCAAATTGACGAGGCCCGCCGCAAGGGCCTGCCGCATCTGTATCTCGGTTACTGGATCAAACAGTGCCGGAAAATGAACTACAAAACCCGGTTCCGCCCCATTGAGGCCCTCCGTGACGGGCACTGGCGAGAACTGAGTGCCGGCTGACTTTGCCAAACGCGGATAAATCAGGCAGAATTGCGCAATTTAAAATCACGAGAAGCATATCCAAACGAGGTTTCTACTGAATGGCGAAATCAGATGTCATTGAAATGGAAGGCGTTATTATCGACACCCTTCCAAACACCATGTTCCGCGTTGAGCTGAGCAACGGTCACGTTGTCACAGCTCACATCTCCGGCAAGATGCGCAAGAACTATATCCGCATCCTGACAGGTGACAAGGTCAAGGTTGAGCTGACTCCCTACGACCTGAGCAAGGGCCGCATTGTGTACCGCGCCCGTTAAGGCTCACGTGACATCTGAAAAGCCCCTTCGGGGGCTTTTTTTTGTCAGGTCATAAAAACCGCTGTCCGGGCAACCGGACAGCGGCTTTTCTTTACGTCAGCACCTCAGACGGCTTCCGCCGGTTCGTCCTCGTACTCAAACACCAGCTCATCGTCACGGAGATGGATGTACACATCTCCACCCTTCTTTGACAGGCGTCCGAACAGGATCTGCTCAGCCAGCGGCCGCTTGATCTTGTCCTGAATCAGACGGGACATCGGACGGGCACCCATGGTGACGTCGTAGCCTTTGTCTGCCAGCCAGGATTTCGCAGCATCATCCACATGCAACACAACATGCTTCTCGTCCAGCTGCGCCTGCAGTTCGGTCAGGAACTTGTCCACCACATGGGTGATGGTGTCCTTCTGAAGGTCGCCGAACTGGATGATACCGTCCAGACGGTTGCGGAACTCCGGCGTGAAGGTCTTGCTGATAATCTCCATGCCATCGGTGCTGTGGTCCTGTTCGCTGAAGCCAATCGAACGACGGGCCATGCTTTCTGCGCCGGCATTGGTTGTCATAACCAGGATCACGTGGCGGAAGTCCGCCTTGCGGCCGTTGTTATCAGTCAGCGTACCGTGGTCCATGACCTGCAGAAGCAGGTTGAAGACTTCCGGGTGGGCCTTTTCGATTTCATCCAGCAACAATACGCAGTGCGGGTGCTTGGTGACAGACTCCGTCAGCAGGCCTCCCTGGTCGTATCCGACATAGCCCGGCGGCGCACCGATGAGTCTTGAGACAGTATGGCGCTCCATGTACTCGGACATGTCGAAGCGCAGCAGTTCGATTCCCAGAACCTTGGCCAGTTGTTTGGTGACCTCAGTTTTACCGACACCTGTCGGCCCCGCGAACAGAAATGCACCTTCCGGCTTCTCAGGCGCCTTCAGGCCGGCACGGGCCAGCTTAATGGAAGTAGAGAGGGACTCGATGGCCGGATCCTGACCAAACACCACCATCTTGAGGTCCCGCTCGATATTGCGAAGCAGGTCCTTATCGCTGGTGGAGACATTCTTCGGCGGAATGCGGGCAATGTTCGCTACCACATCCTCGATATCAGTTACGTCGATGGTCTTCTTGCGCTTGCCTTCCGGCTGCAACCGCTGGCGGGCGCCCGCCTCATCAATCACATCAATAGCCTTGTCCGGCAGATGACGATCGGTGATGTACCGGTCTGCCAACTCCGCGGCAACCTGCAAGGCCTTGTCCGTGTACTTGAGATCGTGGTGCTTCTCGAAGTTCGGCTTCAGCCCCTTGAGGATCTGGTAGGTATCCTCAACGCTGGGCTCGTTGACATCGATTTTCTGGAAGCGGCGGGCCAGCGCGCTGTCCTTCTCGAAGATGCCACGAAATTCCTGGAACGTGGTGGAGCCGATGCAACGGATCTCCCCGGAACTCAGCATCGGCTTCAACAGGTTGGAAGCGTCCATAACGCCACCGGATGCAGAACCTGCACCGATAATCGTGTGGATCTCGTCGATAAACAGAATCGCGTGGCTCTCCTTCTTGAGTTCCGCCAGCAGCCCTTTCAGGCGCTTCTCGAAATCACCGCGATACTTGGTACCCGCCAGCAAGGCACCGAGATCCAGCGAGTAGACCACGGCATCGGAAATGATGTCGGGTACCTGACCATCCACGATTCGCTTGGCAAGCCCTTCAGCGATGGCGGTCTTGCCTACGCCGGCCTCACCGACCAGCAGCGGGTTGTTCTTGCGACGGCGCACCAGAATCTGTACCACCCGCTCAACCTCGTGCTCGCGCCCGATGAGTGGATCAATCCGGCCCTGGCGGGCCTGCTCATTGAGATTGGTTGCGTAACTTTCCAGTGGCTTGGAATGGCCACCCTCCTCTCCGGCTTCATCATGGGAAGCCTGATCATGACTTTCCTGATCTTCGGCGCCCTGAACCCGGGAGATTCCATGAGAGACGAAATTGACCACATCAATGCGGGCAATGCTCTGTTTCTTGAGCACATAAACTGCCTGGCTTTCCTGCTCGCTGAAGATAGCGACCAGTACATTGGCCCCGGTTACCTCTTTCTTGCCCGAGGACTGCACATGGAACACCGCCCGTTGCAGCACTCGCTGGAAACCCAGCGTGGGCTGGGTCTCCCGCTCACCGTCGCTGCTCGGGATCAATGGTGTTGTTGAGTCAACAAACTCGACCAGTTCCTCCTGAAGTCGCTTGAGGTCTGCACCACAGGCCTTCAGAACGCCCACCGCCGATTCGTTGTCGAGCAGGGCCAGCAACAAATGCTCCACAGTCATGAACTCATGACGCTTATCGCGGGCATTCTTGAAGGCCGTGTTCAGCGTAATTTCCAGATCTTTGCTCAGCATGGGCCACCCCAACGTCTTTCAGTCCGCACGTTCAATCTCGCAAAGGAGCGGATGTTCGCATTCCGAGGAATACTGGTTCACCTGTGCCGCCTTTGTTTCCGCGATGTCCCGGGTAAATACCCCGCATACAGCTTTTCCCTGCGTATGGACGAGCAGCATCACCTGCGTCGCCTTTTCCTCGTTCATTCCGAAGAACGTCATCAGCACATCCACCACAAAATCCATGGGTGTGTAATCGTCGTTCAGGAGCACTACCCTGTATCGCGCCGGGCGCTTGAGAGCAGGCTTTTCGGGAGCAACGCTGAGGCCATCCTGCCGCCCCGGCTGTTCGTCCTCCCCCTGATTTAATACTAGTAGAGAATTTTCGATAGTCCGCATCATTGCTTACCGGTTTATCGGTGCTCCTGTCTAAATGTGGATGTCGGCCCCAAGCTTTTCAAGCAGGACGTGTGGGATATTTACTGATACGAACATGATACCGCTTCCAGACTGCGTTCAACCACACATTCCCGGCATAGAAACTATTGACTCGACGCTACGATTGGTCGAAAGTTAAATAGCATTGTAAAATAATGTAAATCCATGCAACGTTTGTGTAACGCGATTCCGACGGTAATTCGGACGGAAAGTGCGACGGCCGAAAGGCAAACACCACGAATAAGAACAGTGACAGCAAAAGAACAGGGGAGTTCATCATGCCAAGAGGCAAAGTCAAGTGGTTCAACAATGCCAAAGGGTACGGATTCATCATCGAGGATGGTTGCAGTGACGACCTGTTTGCTCACTTCTCATCGGTCCAAATGGACGGCTACAAGACCCTGAAAGCCGGTCAGGCCGTATCCTTTGATAAAAAGCCAGGCGACAAGGGCATTCACGCAGTCAACATCATTCCGGATGAGCAGCCCGCCAGCAAGGCCCAGACAGGTGCCGGAGGCGACGCTGCAGAAGAATCGGGGCAACAGGAATCCGGCCGGGACGGTTATCCGCCCCGTGCAGTAAACGGCTGACCTGTCTGGCGTCGGGAGCCTGACACCCCCACCGGCGAAAGCTGGTGGGAGGTGTTATTTTTTCTCTGAAAACCTGACGATCCTGCTAACGGCTGAAACTTGACGCCGCAATCTGACTTTGTCACTCCTTACCTTTGAAGTACCCTACTCTCTCTGAAGCACTCTGCAACTTCTGGAAACGTGCGATTGCATGGCTGAGCTCATTCTTTTCAACAAACCCTTTCAGGTCCTGAGCCAGTTTACTGACGATGGTGCCGCTGGAGGCGACTCGCCGCGCGCGACGCTGGCGGACTACCTGCGAATTCCCGGCGTCTATCCGGCCGGTCGACTGGATTATGATTCCGAGGGCCTGCTTCTGCTGACATCCGAGGGTGCCTTGCAGCACCGGATTGCGTCGCCGGCGCTCAAGATGCCCAAGACCTATTGGGCGCAGGTAGAAGGCGAGATTTCAGACGACGCCCTGAAACGTCTGGCGGAAGGCGTTGAGCTGAAAGATGGCCTGACCCGGCCGGCAAAAGCCACAAGAATGCCCGCGCCGGCCATCTGGCCCCGGATACCTTCTGTAAGGCACCGCGATACCGTTCCAACCAGCTGGCTGGAGCTGACCATTACCGAAGGCAGGAACCGGCAGGTCCGGCGAATGACTGCCGCGGTCGGCTTCCCGACGCTGCGACTGATCCGTTACCGCATTGGCGACTGGACCCTGGCTGGCCTGAAATCCGGTGAACACCGGACAGTCACCGTCAACCTGCCGGCCAGCTCAAACACCAAATCCCGCCCCGGTCGTGCCGGACCCGGGGCCCGACCCCGGAGAACCAGAAAGTCATGACCTGGACACCCCATGCCACTGTAGCGGTTGTTGTTGAAGATCAGACAGGACGTTTTCTCATGGTGGAGGAGTTCAGCGGTGGCAAGGTTGTGTTCAACCAGCCCGCCGGCCATATCGAGGAAAACGAGGCCATACTCGATGCCGTTCGCCGGGAAGCCCTGGAGGAAACCGGCTGGGAGATTGACCCGATACACTTTTTGGGCATCTACACCTACAAGGCGCCGGCAAATGACGTTACCTATTATCGCTTCTGTTACGTCGCCCAAGCCGGGGCGAAGGTTTCAGACCATCTGGACGACGGCATCATTGCCGCCCACTGGCTGACCCTTGACGAGATTCGTGGCCTCGGCGAAAAACTTCGCAGCCCGCTTGTACTGCGGTGCATAGAAGATTACCGAAACGGCCGCCAATACCCGCTGGACGTCGTCGTCGATTCAAAGACGGCGTACTAGGAAAATGGTAAACTCGCGGTTTTTTAACCGGTAGCAACGCTGTAATGACCAACGCATCTGAAGCTCATTCTTCAACCAGCCCAACCAACACCCGCGTTGTCGTCGGCATGTCCGGCGGTGTGGATTCTTCCGTGGCCGCCTGGCTACTCAAGGATCAGGGTTATCAGGTTGAAGGCCTGTTCATGAAGAACTGGGATGAGGATGACGGCACCGAATACTGCACCGCCATGACCGACCTGGCGGACGCCCGGGCCGTTGCCGATGCCATCGGCATCAAACTGCATACCGCCAGCTTCGCCGCCGAGTACTGGGATCGGGTATTTGAGCATTTCCTGTCGGAATACCAGGCAGGCCGCACCCCGAACCCCGACATTCTGTGCAACAAGGAAGTCAAATTCCGCGCCTTTCTGGACTACGCCATCACCCTGGGTGCTGACTATATTGCCACCGGCCATTACGCCCGCCAGCGCCCCATTGCCGGCTCCCAGGGCAAGGCCCAGCTGCTGAAAGGCCTGGATCCGAACAAGGATCAGAGCTATTTCCTGCACGCGGTCTCAGGCGACCGCATCGCACGGACCCTGTTCCCCGTGGGCGAACTCGAGAAACCGGAAGTGCGCCGGATTGCCGAACAGCAGGGCTTCGTGACCCACGACAAGAAAGACTCCACGGGCATCTGCTTTATTGGTGAGCGCAAGTTCCGGGACTTTCTGAAACAGTACCTGCCCGCCCAGCCCGGCGATATCGAAACACCGGATGGCCGGAAGATCGGGCGCCATCAGGGCCTGATGTACCACACCATTGGCCAGCGCCAGGGCCTCGGCATCGGTGGCCTCAGTGAATTTGGCGATGAGCCCTGGTATGTGGCGGAAAAGGACCTCAGTCGCAATCTGCTCATTGCCGTTCAGGGCAAGCATCATCCCCTGCTGTTCTCCCGGGGCCTGGTATCCGGTCCGATTGACTGGGTCGCCGGCCAGCCTCCCGCAGAGTCCTTCCGCTGCAAGGCGAAGACCCGCTACCGGCAGCCGGATCAGGACTGTCAGGTTTCTGTCATTGACGGTGGCTTGCGGGTCGATTTTGAGGATGCCCAACGGGCGGTCACGCCGGGACAATCGGTTGTCTTCTACGACGGCGAGGTGTGTCTCGGCGGTGGTGTCATTGAGGAAACCTGGCGTGATGGCGAGCCCCTGCCGGCCCGCCTGACCGGTTCCCGGACTCAGGAAGAATCCGTATGAGCCGCTCTCTGAAAGACCAGACCCTGGCCCTGGCCGGGGTTTTCCAGGCCGCTAACCTGGTTCAGCAGATTGCCCACAGCGGCCAGTGTAATCAGGCCAGTCTGGAAACCTCCATACGCTCCCTGTTTGCAACGAATCCGGAGAACACCCTGGACGTTTACGGTGGTGAACTCCGGGATATCCGGGAGGGCCTGGTAACGCTTTCCTCCGTGCTCAGCCAGCAGAGCAAGCAGCAGGATATCGAAGTGCTTCGCTATGCCCTTAACCTGGTTCACCTGGAATCCAGGCTGAACCGCCGGTCAGACATGCTGGACGTCATCGGCAGCAGGATCGACCAGGCGCGGCATACCGCCAGCCACTTCGGCTATACCCACCCCAACCTGATCAGCAACCTGGCCTCGGTATACGCCGATACCATCAGCACTTTCCGGATGCGCATCCAGGTGAGCGGCAATCCCTCAGTCCTGCAGCAGGAAGAGAACGCCGCCAAGGTTCGGGCTCTTCTGCTGGCGGGTATACGGTCGGCGGTGCTCTGGCGCCAGACCGGCGGGCGTCGCTGGCAACTGATTTTTTCCCGCAAGAAGGTCATCCTGTTGGCCCGGGAACTGGCCGAGGAAGCGAATCGCTCCCTGTACCACTGACAGCGCTGATTCAGTGCCTGCGCTGGTGTATGATAGGCACCCCCTGATTTTCTTTTGACACAATTCTTTGATGACTTGAGAGGTTTTCGATGGAACTCACCGCCCTGACCGCCATTTCCCCGGTCGATGGACGCTATGGCAGTAAAGTCAGCGTCTTCCGTGAAATCTTCAGTGAATATGGCCTGATCAGGAACCGCGTGACCGTCGAGATTCGGTGGCTGCAGAAACTGGCCGCTCACCCCGGCGTAACCGAAGTGCCTGCTTTTTCCACTGAAGCCAATGCCGTGCTCGACCGCATCGTGAGCGAATTCAGCCTGGAGGACGCCGAGCGTATCAAGGAAATCGAACGCACCACCAATCACGATGTGAAAGCGGTGGAGTATTTCATCAAGGAGAAAATCGCCAGCGTTCCGGAACTGCACGCGGTGACCGAGTTTGTCCACTTTGCCTGCACCTCGGAAGACATCAATAACCTGTCCCACGCGCTGATGCTTCGGGAGGGTCTGGATCACGGCATGCTGCCCGCCATGGACCGGGTTGTCGACAAGCTGGCACAGCTGGCACACGATCACGCATCCCAGCCGATGCTCTCCCGTACCCATGGGCAAACCGCTTCACCCACAACCGTGGGCAAGGAGCTGGCCAATGTGGTCTACCGGTTACGCCGGCAGGTCAAACAGATCCGTGAAACCGAGCTGCTGGGCAAGATCAACGGCGCGGTTGGCAACTACAACGCCCATATTTCAGCCTACCCCGACATTGACTGGGCGCTGAATGCCCGGGAATTCATCGAAGCTCTCGGCCTTGACTGGAACCCGTACACCACGCAGATCGAGCCACACGATTATATTGCCGAACTGTACGATGCCGTCGCCCGTTTCAACACCATTCTGATCGACCTGGACCGGGACATCTGGGGCTACATTTCCCTGGGTTACTTCAAGCAGAAGACCGTGGAAGGCGAAGTGGGCTCCTCCACCATGCCCCACAAAGTCAACCCGATCGACTTCGAGAACTCCGAAGGCAACCTTGGTATCGCCAATGCCCTGTTCAGCCACCTCTCTGCCAAGCTCCCCATTTCACGCTGGCAGCGGGACCTGACTGATTCAACAGTTCTCCGCAACCTGGGGGTTGGCTTTGCCCACAGCCTGATCGCCTATGAGGCCAGCCTCAAGGGGCTGGGCAAGCTCGAAATCAACCCGGCCCGTCTTGATGACGACCTTGACCACGCCTGGGAAGTACTCGCCGAGCCGATCCAGACCGTGATGCGCCGCTACAACATCGAAAAGCCCTATGAAAAGCTCAAGGCATTGACCCGCGGCAAGGCAATGACCCCGGAAGTGATCAAGAATTTCGTTGAGACCCTTGAGATTCCGGAGCAAGCCAAGGCAGAACTGATGGCGCTGACACCAGGCAGTTACATCGGCAACGCCATTGATCAAGCACAAAACATCTGAAACCGGGAGCACGCCCATGGACATGCTTGGCGGACTGACACCCTCTGAATTTCTGCGGGACTACTGGCAGAAGAAGCCCCTTGTCATCCGTCAGGCATTTCCAGGTTTCCGGTGCCCGGTCAGTGCCGATGAGCTCGCGGGCCTCGCCTGCGAAGAAGGCGTGGAGTCCCGGATTGTCATTGAAAACGACGATGGCAAACCCTGGCAGCTCCACAACGGCCCCTTCTCTCCGGACCGGTTCAGCGCTTTACCAGAGCAGGACTGGACCCTGCTGGTTCAGGGCCTGGACCACTGGGTGCCGGACATTGCCGATCTGCTGGAGCACTTCCGTTTCATACCCAACTGGCGCCTGGATGACATCATGGCCAGTTACGCCCCCAAGGGCGGCAGCGTTGGCCCTCACTATGACCAGTATGATGTCTTTCTGCTTCAGGCCCAGGGGCACCGGCGCTGGACCTTTGGCGGCCACTGCGACCACGCCTCTCCACAAGTGGAAGGCACCCCGCTCCGGATTCTGAGTAGCTGGGATGGAGAAGAAACCGTCACCCTGTCCCCCGGTGACATGCTGTACCTGCCGCCAGGCATCGGACACCATGGCATTGCCGAGGACGACTGCATCACCCTGTCAGTGGGTTTCCGGGCGCCGACCATCGACGACATTCTTACCGGGTTCACCGACTTTCTGGCCAGCCAGTCCGATACCTCCGAGCATCTCAACGACCCGGACCTGCAGGTTCAGGATAACCCGGGCACTATCCGGCCCAACGTTGTGGACCGCCTGGAAGGTGTTATTCGGGAGAAACTGGGTGATCGCCGGCAACTGACTCTCTGGTTTGGTCAATATTCCACGGCTCCGAAGAGTATGGACATCGTAGTCCCTGCCGACGAACCGGCCGATGCCGGGGATATTGCGGAAGCGATTCAGGCCGGCGAGCAGATGCGCTGGAATGAAGGCTCGCGCTTCGCCTATTACGATTTTGAAAGCGAAACCGCGCTGTTCGTGGACGGCGAACAATTCCTGCTAAAAGGTGAGGCCCGGCCTCTGGCCCCGCTGCTATGTTCCTCCGCCCGCATCGATATGGCGGCACTGGCCGGATTTGCCGACGACGAAGCGTTGCTTGGGCTTCTGACCACGCTCTACAATCAGGGCTCTGTCTATTTCGAGTAAACATAGGCGGTCGAGGTATCGGCGAGCGGGTAAGCCCTGATAAAACACGCTGTGAATACATCCGTGTACGCTCGGCTCCGCCCTTTAGCGCTTATCGCTCCTGCGTCGCGCTAAAGGTCCGGGGCAAGCCGTCCATGGCTTTCCCGTGAAGTGCTTTGCACTTCACCCATGGCTCCGCACGGTTTTATCAGGGCTTACCCGCTCGCCTTATCAGGCATCATCATGAATATCCGATTCAGAAAATACGATTGGCAACTCGCTCCAGCATCAATCCGGGAAATTCGTCAGCAGGTGTTCATTGACGAACAAAAGGTCCCTCCGGAGCTGGAGTGGGATGAAACCGACGAAATTGCCGATCATTACCTGGCGGTGTTGCCTGACAACACGCCCGCCGGCGTCGCCCGGCTGTTCCCGGCCCTGGAAGAAACCGGCCACATTGGTCGCATGGCGATACCGCCGGAGTACCGCGGACAGGGTATTGGTGAGGCACTGCTGCGGCACCTGATCAATGAATCCGCGGGACGGTTTTCAGAGCTCAGGCTCTCTGCCCAGGAACACGCTATCCCCTTCTACCAGCGTTCAGGCTTTCATGTCTGCTCGGGTGTCTACGACGATGCCGGCATTCCTCACTTTGATATGCGTTGCCTGGCACCGGATCTCGCGGCCGAGGCCCTTGCCGGCAAAGACCAGCCGATGATTCTGGGTAATGACACGGAGTCCTGGCTATTTGATAGTGAAAGCCGGCTGATCAGCCTGATGGATTCCGTGGTTGGCCAGGCTGGTCAGCGAATCTGGCTTTACGACCGCCTGCTGGAACACGATCTGTACGACCGCCATCGTTTCCGGGAGCTGATCTCCGCCCTCGCCCGTCGCCATCGGCTCAGTGAGGTCAGACTGCTGATCCATGACGACAAACCGCTGGTGAAGCGTCGCCACAAACTGGTCGAGCTCATGCGCCGGTTACCCAGTCGGATGGAACTGCGCCTGGTCAATGAAGATTACCCGGTGGAGGATCAGCCGTTCATTCTGGCGGATCGGGAAGGTGTGGTGTACCGGCATGACTTCTACAAGCCGGAGGGTTTCGCCAGGTTTTCGGACGGTGGCCGGGTAAAACTGCTCTCGGAGAGTTTCCAGCGAATGTGGGATGCCGCCCGCCCTTCCCTGGAATTGCGGGAATTACCGCTCTGAGTGATGAGCCTGTGGCGCGTCCGGCGCTTCAAATCGGGCGCCGAACGGGGCAAATTCGGCATCCACTTCACTGGCAACCTCAGCGATCAGCCTGCGCAGCCACTGATGGTCGGCATTGTGTTGCAGCAACGGACTCCAGGCCATTTTCAACTCAAAGGGCGGAATCTCGAACGGCGGCACCTTGACGACAAGATTCGGATTGTCCCTCTGAAGCCAGGCGGCACGGGAGGGCAATGTGGCAATCAGGTCATGCTGCTCAGCGAGCAGCATTGCCACCTGATAATGCCGTGTGAAGACGGAAATCTGACGCTTGCGCCCCATTCTGGACAAGGCTTCGTCAACCCAGCCCAGGCGCTGGACGTCCTTGGGATTTACACCCACGCCAACGCCAAAGCCGGTCTTACTGACCCAGATGTGACTGGCATCCAGGTAGGTATCGAGCGTAAACGGCTCCCTGAGCAGCGGATTACGGGCATTCATCAGGCAGGCGAAATATTCGGTCCAGAGAGTTTTCTGGTGGAACGACTGGGGTATCTTGTCGAACCGGTTAATGGCCATGTCCAGCCTGCCCTGCTCGACGTCGAGAAAACTGACGTCACTCGGGGTCAGGACGTCCAGCGTCACCTGTGGCGCCTCTTGCCGAATGCGGCGGAGCACGCGGGGCATCAAACAGGACTCGGCGTAATCACTGGCCATAATCCTGAACACCCGCTGGCTTTCGAGAGCCGAGAACGGCGTCTTTTCCTGCACTGCCTGCTCGATATCTGAAAGGATCCCGCGTACCAGCGGTTGAAGCTCCCGGGCGCGCTCCGTGGCTGTCATACCTTCACTGGTTCTTACCAGCAATGGATCGCTGAACAGATCACGCAACCGCCTTAACCCATTGCTCATGGCAGGCTGGGTGATGCCCAGGTGGTTGGCTGCCTTGGTTACATTCCGCTCGCGCAAGAGCACGTCCAGATAAACGAGCAGGTTCAGATCAACACGGGAAATATCCACAGACAACTCCGGAACGCCATAATAACGGGGTAAAAGAACCTTCATTCACGGGGACAATATACATGCTACGGAAAATTCACGTAATCAATGTGCAATACGAACTTTCACATTTGAAAACGGATTCAACGCCGTATTTCTGTTAGTCTTTCGGATACTTGCTGAATAATATCGGTATTTTGAGGCCGGGCCTGCATTCCCGCCGTCCTTTGATCCTGAAGCCGGAGTCGTTACTGACAAAATGGATACCACTACGATTGTCCTTGTGCTGGCCGCCATCGTTACCGTCTCGATTGTCATTATTGTGATCAGCCAGATGCGAGAGCGGGCCCGAATCGAGCGGGCCCGGAAAATCACCGCACAGGAGGACGCGTACAACCGCGCCTTTCGGCTGCTCTCGGAGATCCCCGGTCAGTACCTGACCGCAGACCTTAAGCTCGTGCTGATCAAACGCATGGAAGAAGCGTGTAATGAACTCGCGGGGCTTAAGTCCGGCCTCCCGGTTAAACAGTGGCAGGATTCGGCGACCGATCTGAAAAAACAGGTCATGGAAAAACGTGACACCACCGTGCCGGTAAAGATCGATTCCCCGGAAAAATCCAATTACGTCAAGGAATTGCTTCAGAATCTGTTCAAAATGATTGAGGCGATGCATAAAAGCGGGCGGATTGACGCTGGCACTGCCAAGAAGAACCTCAGGTATGTCCTGTTTCTGGTTCATAAGACCCACGCCGACCTGCATGTGTTCCAGGCCCGGGATTATGTCCGCCAGAACCAGATTCGCAAAGCCATCCACGCCTATCACCTGGCCAGCACCGAAATGGGCAAGTCCCGTGACAATCCCCTTGCCATGAAAGCGGTCAAGAGCTTCCGGACACGTATCAAGGAACTGGAGGCAATGAGCGCAGAAGGCAAGGATGGCCAGTACCATGAATCCCAGTCCCAGCTGGACCGGGAATGGGACACCTTCCTCCACGATGATGAGTGGAAGAAAAAAGCCGACTACGACGACTGAAGGCACAGACCGGGTCGTTAATAGGTCCGGCCCGCCAACAGGGACAGTGCATACCCGTGAGCAAACGCTTCAAGCAGCGGCTTTCCTACCGACTCACCCGTGACACCGTACTGGTTGCCATGGCCTTGGGGCTGGTGCTCAATTTTATCCAGATCACCCTGGATTATTTTAGCGCCAGGGAATCCCTGGAAAGCGAAATCCACGCCCTGATGGACATCAGTACCAGCCCGGCGTCCCAGATTGCCTACAACATCGACATCCGGCTGGCGGAAGAATTGCTGGATGGCCTGCTCAGACACCCGGCGACAATCGACGCCCGAATTATCGACAGCGACAACGAGCCCATGGCGGCTTCCAGCAAAAGCAGCCCGACGTCGTCCTACCGCTGGGTCAGCGATCTTCTGTTCGGCTCAGACCGGGTTTTCAGGCATGAGCTGAGAGTGCCTCAGCTTGAGGATCTACCCCTCGGAGAACTCGTTGTCACCATCGATACCTTCCACTATGGCGCTCAGTTTCTTGAGCGGGCCGGCTACACTCTCATGAGCGGGCTATTCAAAACCCTCATCCTGTCCGCCGCGCTGTTTCTGATTTTCTATTTCGTGCTCACCCGCCCCATGCTCAATGTCATCAGTGCCCTCAGCCAGGTGCGCGCAAATTCTCCGGAGAAAGTCAGGTTGCCAATACCGCACAACCATCGGGAAGACGAGATCGGAACCATGGTTGGCGTCATCAACCAGCACCTTGAAACCATGGATGCCAGTCTGGCGCAACTCCGGCATGCCGAGAGCGCCATGAAGAACTACTCCACTCAGCTTGAGCAGGAAGTTGAAGACCGCACCCGGGAAATCTCCGAGAAAAATCAGGCCCTGCAACGGGGTAACCGCGCCCTGGTGAAAGCGAAGGAAGACGCCGTACGCCGCGCCCGGGCGAGAGCCAGTTTCCTGGCCAGCATGAGCCACGAGATCCGTACTCCCCTGAATGGCGTTCTGGGGCTGCTTGGTCTGGCATTGGAGGGAGATCTTGATTCCGCTGAGCGCAACCGACTGGAGATCGCCCTGAATGCCGGAGAGAACCTGCTGGAGCTTCTGAACGATATACTGGACATTTCGAAGGTTGAAGCCGGCAAGCTTAGCCTCGAAAACATCCCGTTCAGCGTCCGGCAGCTGATCGAGGAATGCGCAACGCTCCATACCCAACAAGCCCGTCGCAAGAATATTTACCTGATTAACGAAATAGATCCGGATCTCCCGGAGAGTTTTCTGGGCGATCCGACCCGGGTCCGGCAGGTGCTCAATAACCTGTTGAGCAACGCCATCAAATTTACTGACGAGGGCGGCGTCCGAATCCGGGCGGGCTATTCTGGCGGCAGTCTCAGAATCGGCGTGGTAGATACCGGGATTGGCATGTCAAAAGAGGGTCTGGACAGGATATTCTCACCTTTCTCCCAGGCCGACGCGGACACCACCCGACTTTATGGCGGGACCGGTCTTGGGCTGACGCTCTGCCGCCAGTTGGTGGAACGAATGCATGGCCAGATCCTGGTGGACTCCCGGGAGGGCAGCGGCACCCACTTCACCGTTATCCTGCCGTTGGCGGTCCATGATGCCGGGCCAGCAGACGCTGAAAGCGTGGCTTCCCCGAAAAACCGTCTCGGCATCACTCCGGAGCCATCGCAAACCGACACCGATCAGCCGCTGTCGATTCTTCTTGTAGAAGACAATCAGGTCAATCAACTGGTGGCCACGAGCCTGCTCAAAAAGCTTGGTCACCGGACAGACCACGCAGAGAATGGCGAGGAAGCCATCCATGCGCTGGAGCGAAAGCATTATGACATGGTGCTGATGGACTGTCAGATGCCCGTGATGGACGGTTATGCGGCAACGCAACGGATACGCCAGAACCCGGACTGGAAGAACCTGCCCATCATTGCCGTTACTGCCAACGTGATGCAGGGAGACCGGGAGGACTGCCTGGCATCAGGAATGAATGATTACATCACCAAGCCCTATAAATGTGACGAGCTCAGGGCAGTGATCAATCGCTGGCGCCCACCTGGTGCTCCAGAACACTCAGGACCTGCCTGAGCTCATCCCGGAGCGCAACCAGCCGGCCCGGCTCGACATCAATACCGCACAAGAGGCGCCCGGGAATCTGCCCGGCTTGCTCTCGCAAGTCATGCCCAGCTTTGGTCAACGCTACCGTCACCACCCGCTCGTCATCCAGGTTCCGTTGTCGGATGACCAGCCCACGGTCCGCCAGGCGCTTCAGCAACGGTGTCAGGGTTCCCGAGTCCAGTCGAAGCCGCGCTCCCAGATCAGAAACCCTCGTTAGCCATCCGTTTCTTGCCTGCTCCCAAAGCACCAGCATCACCAGATACTGCGGATAAGTGAGGCCAAGGTCCACCAGCAGTGGACGATAACGAGCGGTTACCGCCCGGTTTGCAACGTATAATGCGAAGCAGATCTGGTTATCGACACTCAGCATGTCGCTCAACGGGTCACTCTGTGCTGTCATGCCGGCAGTAACTTCTCGATGTCAGCCCGAATATCCTCGGGTTTGGTTGTGGGCGGATAGCGGCGGACTACCTTTCCATCGGGGCCGACCAGGAACTTGGTGAAGTTCCATTTCACGTTTTCTGACCCCATCAGGCCTTTGGCCTCGCGCTTGAGAAACCGGAACAGCGGATGGGCGCCATCGCCATTGACTTCAATCTTGGAAAACATCGGGAAATCCACCCCATAATTCAGGCTACAGAACTGGCTGATCGCGTCGTCATCACCCGGATCCTGGTTAAGGAACTGGTTGCAGGGAAAGCCCAGCACTTCGAACCCCTTACCCCCCAGCTCAGTATGGAGCGATTGCAGACCCTCGAATTGCGGTGTGAATCCACATTTACTGGCGGTGTTAACAATCAGGAGCACCTTTCCCCGATAGTCTGCCATGCTTTTCTCATTGCCCTGGATATCCCGTACTTCGAAGTCGTATATCGTGTTGCCAGCCATCGGACTCTCCCATAATGAATTTATCTTTTCCACATTTATATTGTGCACAATTTAGTTAAAAAAACCATGTCCGTGCAGGCCTCCCGGGACGCACTTTTACAAACCGGTTCAGCTTTGCATTGTAAATCTGCCTGAACACGACACAATTCATCATAATTCCCCTGTTGCCGCCGACCGTCGCTCCGCTAGAATAAAGGCCTGTCGTTTTGGCAGGCGTCATTTTCCGATCTCACAAGAAGGAAGCCCGGGTCCTATGCAGAACTACTATAAATCCGCCAAACTGGATAACGTGTGTTATGAAATACGTGGCGTAGTTCTGCGGGAAGCACGTCGACTGGAAGAAGAAGGCCACCGGGTCCTCAAGTTGAACATTGGCAACCCGGCCACATTTGAGCTGGATGTGCCGGAAGAAATCCAGCAGGACGTTATCTACAACATGCACCTGGCCCAGGGCTACGTGGAATCAAAGGGCCTGTTCTCCGCCCGCAAGGCTGTGATGCACTATTGCCAGCAGCGAGGTATCGACAAGGTCGATATTGACGACATCTTTCTTGGCAACGGCGTCAGCGAACTGATTGTCATGACCATGCAGGCGATGCTCAATACTGGCGATGAAGTATTGATCCCGGCACCGGATTACCCGCTCTGGACAGCGGCTGTTACCCTGTCCAGCGGCAAACCGGTGCATTATCGCTGTGACGAACAGCAGGACTGGTTCCCGGATATTGACGATATTCGTAAAAAGATTACCCGTCGTACGCGGGCAATTGTGCTGATTAACCCGAACAACCCGACCGGTGCCGTCTACTCAAAAGAACTGCTTGAACAGGTGATCGAGCTTGCCCGCGAGCACAACCTGATCGTTCTGTCCGACGAGATCTACGACAAGATTCTCTACGACGGCACCCAGCACATTTCCACCGCTTCACTGGCCGACGATGTTCTGTTCTTCACCTATAACGGCCTTTCAAAGAACTACCGGGCGGCCGGTTACCGCTCAGGCTGGATGATTGTCAGCGGTGCCAAACACCGCGCCAAGGACCTGACCGAGGGCATTGAGATGCTCTCCAACATGCGCCTGTGTGCCAACGTGCCCGCCCAACTGGCCATCCAGACTGCACTGGGCGGGTATCAGTCCATCAATGACCTGGTAGCCCCGGGCGGACGGCTCTACGAGCAACGGGAGACGGCCTGGCGGATGCTCAACGATATTCCGGGCGTAAGCTGCGTCAAACCCCAGGGCGCGCTCTATCTGTTCCCGAAGCTGGATCCCAAGCGCTTCCCCATCGTTAATGATGAAAAGCTGGTATTGGATCTTCTGCTGCAGGAAAAAATCCTTCTGGTACAGGGCTCAGCGTTCAATATCGATGACAGGCAGCATCTCAGGGTGGTTTTCCTGCCCCGGGAGGACACCCTGGAAGACGCCATGGGCCGGCTCGGAAACTTCCTGGGCAAATACCAGCAGTAACGGGGCTCATCATGGCGGATCTTCACGTCGAGGAATTCTACAAGGATGCTGCAATTGCTCTTGTTCAACTTTATGGCGCCTTCCCGAGGCGAATAAACCTGTTTGTTGAAGATATTGCCGGGCCCGATGAACCCGACGAGTTCGGCCTGCACAGCAAGCGACATATGGCCTGCTTTGGCGCGCTGCTCTGGCTCGCCGAGGAAGGCCTGCTTCGGTATGTTGATACCATTCGTCAGGAAGCGCTGGACCAGGCGGTCCTGACACGGGGTGCGTTTATCCGCCTGAGCGCTCCGGCACCGGCGTCTCTGACCCGGGAACTGGGAATTGCGGATGGGGGATCCGTCAGCACCCTGCCCCCCTCGGTTCAGGACGATCTTTCCACCCATATCCACCTGGTGCGCACCGTACTCAGAAGCGGCAACTCCGGCCGCATCAGTCAGGCAATGCAGGCGGTCTTCTTTGCTGACAGTGGCAATTATTAAATCGACGTAAGAGCGTTGATTGATTGAACCCGAGCCATATATATCGGTCTGAACACCGGTTTTTTTCGTGACGGACAGAACAGGGACCTAACATGCGTATTCTGCTGTTTCTGGCAACCAACCTTGCCGTGATCCTTGTCGCCAGCTTCACGCTGCGACTGCTGGGGGTGGACAGCTACCTGGCCCAGAACGGCATTCAGTATGGCTCGCTACTGGCTTTCGCCACTATCTTCGGGTTTGCCGGCGCCATCGTCTCCTTGCTCCTATCGAAGCCCATGGCCAAGTGGAGCACCAAGGCGAAGGTCATTGAATCTCCGAGAACACCCGCCGAGCGTTGGCTGGTCGGGACGGTCGCTGAAATGGCCAAAAACGCCGGTATTGGCATGCCTGAAGTGGCCATCTTTCCGGCGTCACAGTCGAATGCTTTTGCCACGGGATGGAACAGGAATGACGCGTTAGTGGCAGTGAGCGAAGGCCTGCTGCAACGCTTCAACAAAGATGAGATCCGGGCAGTGCTTGGCCACGAAATCGGCCATGTAGCCAACGGTGATATGGTGACCCTGGCGCTGATTCAGGGGGTGGTGAACACCTTCGTAATATTCGCGGCACGAGTGATAGGTTCTTTCGTTGACCGTGTGGTGTTCAAGAATGAGAGCGGCTATGGTCTCGGTTTTTTTGCAGTCAGTATCGTGGCCGAAATCGTACTGGGGATCCTCGCCAGCACCATTGTGTTCTGGTTCTCGCGCCGCCGGGAGTTCCGGGCCGACATCGCTGGAGCACAACTGGCCGGGCGCTCGGCGATGATCAGCGCACTGGCGCGGCTCAGGCAGGAGAGTGAGGTCCCGGACCAGATGCCCGACACCCTGCAGGCGTTCGGCATCAACCGCGGCGCCCGGGGCGGATTGAGCGCACTCTTTATGACGCACCCTCCGCTGGAAGACCGCATCCAGGCCTTGCAGAGCGCAAAGCTGTAAACAGAAAACCGGGGCACTGCCCCGGTTTTTTCTTTCCTGCCAACACTACTGATCAGATCTTCAGCTTGAACCCTATGGCCCGGAAACTGTCCTGCAGGGATTTACTCGTTCCCTTCAGCTGGATCTTGAGGCTGGAGCACTCCCGACGCACCGGGTAGTCACGACGAAGTCGGTCAAATGCTGCCCCTCGCTCCTCAACCGAACCGCTCATGGCGTTCCGAAGCCGGATATCGTCCCGGCGGGGATCATAGCATGCCCTCAATGCAATGCGGATTGCATCTTCCTCCTCCGCGGAGCTGGTAAAAGAAATTTTGCTAAGTGCCGGCTCCGGCAGAAACTGGCCCGCCTTTTTGCGAACCGGCAACCCAAGGAACTGGCTCAGCGCCTGATAAATCATTTCCGTGCCCTGAACCTTCCCCTCCAGGCTGTGCCCGGCGATATGCGGTGTTGCCAGCCATACCTGATCAACGAGTTCAGGGTGGATTCTTGGCTCCTGCTCCCAGACATCCAGTACCACGGTGGGCACATTGCTCTTACCGAGACGCGCCAGCAGGGCTGATGAGTCGATAACCCCGCCTCTGCCGGCGTTGATAAGCAACTGACCTGCACCCAGACTATCCAGCTCCTGTTCGCCAACCATGTGGAACGTCGGATGGTTACTCTCACGGGTTAACGGTGTGTGCAAGGTAACTACATCGCACTTCATGGCCTCTTCGAGGGACACAAACTCCTGGCCTTCTTCGCCCAGGTCTGCTCTTGGCGGATCGCAAAGCCGCACGTCAAAGCCAAGGCGTTCCAGTTTACGCGCCAACTCGCCACCAACGTTACCCACACCGACAATACCGACACTGAGCCGCGACCAGTCGATCAGCCCCCGCTTCTCGGCATAAAGAGACAGAACAGACAGCACGTACTCGGCAACACTGTTGGCATTGCAGCCGGGCGCTGCGGAAAACCGGATACCTTGCTGTTCGAGCCAGTCCCGATCCACGTGGTCGGTGCCAATCGTGGTCGTACCCACGAAACGCACGCGGCTGCCTTCAAGCAGCTCACGGTTTACCCGGGTAACGGAACGGACCAGCAGGATATCGGCAGCGCGGACCTCGCCGGCAGTCATGGAGCGGCCGGAAACACGTCTGATCTCACCGATATCGCCAAAAAAGGAGTCCAGTAACGGAATGTTTTCGTCTGCTACGATCAACATAATGATGTCCGGCCTGTCAGTTCCTGCGCTGACGCTGATTGCGACCGCCCTGACCACCGCGGCCACCCTGCCCCTGAGGGCGGCGACCACGCTTGCGGGTAATCGGCGGATTGTCCATGGCCGCCATGAGCGCTTCATCAGGCACAGCGGTTTTCAGCTTCTGGCTGATGTAAGTCTCGATGGCCGGCAGTGAGAAAGAGTCATCCTCACCGGCAAAACTGATTGAAACCCCATGCTTGCCAGCCCTGCCGGTGCGGCCAATGCGATGGACATAGTCCTCGGCATTGTCCGGAAGATTGTAGTTGAAAACGTGGGTGACACCGTTCACATGAATACCACGGCCAGCAACGTCGGTGGCAACCAACACCTGAATACTGCCCTTCTTGAACTGATCGAGGGTTTTGAGGCGCTTGTTCTGAGCAATTTCACCGGACATCAGGGCCACTTTCACGCCCTGATTCCTGAGATCTTCTTCCAGGTCGCGGCACTGGTCACGCCGGTTGGCAAATACCAGGGCTTTTTCCACTTCCGGGCGTTTGAGGAAATTCACCAACACCGGCAGCTTTTCGTCATCGCCCACCAGGTAAACCGTCTGCTCTACCCGCTCGGCCGTTTTCTGTTCGGGCTCGATTTCCACGAACTCGGCATTGCTGGTCCACATTGATGCAAGGTTCAGCACATCCTGGTTAAAGGTGGCACTGAACAACAGTGTCTGGCGCTCGTCCTTGGGCGTGCACTTGCGGATAATCCGCTTCACATCCGGAATAAACCCCATATCGAGCATACGGTCGGCTTCATCCAGGATCAGGATATCGATCTGATCGAGGAACACGTCCTGGGAGCCCAGGAAATCAATGAGGCGGCCGGGGGTGGCAACGAGAATATCGACAATCTCATTCTGCAACTGATCGCGCTGTTTGTCATAGTGCATGCCGCCCACCACCGTGACTACGTTGTGGCCGGTGTGCTGGCACAGCTGCTCAGCGTCCTTGGCAATCTGCATGGCCAGCTCGCGAGTTGGCGCCAGGGCAAGAACCCGGGGCTCTGAGGCGCACCGGTCCGTTTCCGGAATCGGCGTTTCCAAAAGACTCTGGATAGCCGTGATCAGGAAGGCTGCAGTCTTACCGGTACCCGTCTGGGCCTGGCCGATCAGATCTTCACAGGCTAGTGTCCAGGGCAGTGTTTCTGCCTGAATCGGGGTGCAAAATTCAAAACCAATGGCCGTAATCGCATCCAGCAAACGCTTGTCGAGGTTCAGATCACTGAATCTCAGATCGCCGGTGTGTTTTGGGTCAGATGTCATAGAGTCTCAGTTTTCCTGCAAATGTCCTGATTCAGAATTTTATAGCGGAGCGATGCGCCGGGCATCTTCACGCCAGCGCTCCCCGAGGATTTCTCCGGTTCCATAAAATGTTGCCAGCGCGACAAAAAAAACCTGTGCACGGGTCGGCAGCCCGCGTTCCAGGAACTCGCTCGCCTGCGTCCGCACATTCCGGCGGAAGCGCTCTTCATTTGAGGCGCCACCTCCGGAAAGGTTGTCCACACTGATGTGGAAGCGGGACCCCGAGGCCAGGGAAAACAACCATTCGATGGCCTGGGGTTTCACTTCCACCTGCTCGAATGCCTGTTGCTGTTGCGGTGTACGGCCATCCGGACAGTACCAGTAACCATAGTCATGAAGTGTGCGCCGGTACTCACCAGCAATACACCAGTGGCTTATTTCATGTAAAGCACTGGCATAATAGCCGTGAGCAAAAACGACCCGTGCCGGCCGGTTCGGCCCGCTCTCCGGTATGTATTCAGGTTCATCGCTGCCTTTAACCAACTCGGTCCGGTATGCTTCCCGGAACAGGTCATTAAACAGCATGATAAGATCATCTGGACTGTGGTTCATTGGCTGGCTATTGTGCGGCTTTACTGCCGCCAATACCAGAGGGAACTTTGACAGGTGCCCCGTGTCCACAGCAGGCGTGGCAAACCGGCCTGCCAGTGGCAATCGCACCGCGACAGTCCGGCCGAATCAGACACTAACCTGGAATCTCTACGATCAATGACGGCTTTCTCTGCAGTAACGAAGATGAAACGCCAATGGGCGAACCCACTAACTCTGATCCTGGCATTCGCCCTGTTCCTGTCAACAGCCAACCCGGCCTGGGCACTGGGCACCGGCGGGAGTTCCCTGTTCGGCGGTCAGGCCAACGAATTTCTCCCGGTAGACGAAGCTCTGCCATTCAGCTTCGCAACCGACAATGGCAGCGTGGTGCTGACCTGGGAAATCACCCCTGGCCACTATCTATACCGTGACAGGATCAGCGTTGAGGCCACGGACCCGGGCGTCCGCATTGGCGACCCGGTATACTCCAGGCCCGGCACGGACATTGAAGACGATTTTTTTGGAAAATCCACCGTATTCTTTGACCCGGTGGAAGCCCGGGTTCCGGTCACGCTGCCCGAAGGCGTTCGGGAAGCCCAACTGCAGGTGACTTATCAGGGTTGCGCAAAGGCCGGCTTGTGTTACCCGCCCCAGACCCGGGACGTCCTGTTCTACCGGGGTAGCCCCAGTGCCGGATCCCAGACTGTTTCCACCGGAGGTGTCGACGGCACCGCAAACCAGGGACCGGTGAACACCGAGACCGCGACGGGCCTTGCGGGCTTCCTCGCTGGGCAGTCCACCCTGGTGATTGCCGGCGTCTTTCTGCTCCTTGGCCTGGGGCTGACTTTTACGCCCTGTGTTCTGCCCATGGTGCCGATCATTTCAACGCTGGTTTCCGGCAGAAATACCTCTACCACCGGCCATGCCCTGCTCCTTTCATGCAGCTATGTTCTGGGTATGGCGTTGACCTATGCCGCAGCCGGGGTTCTGA
Source organism: Marinobacter metalliresistant (assembly GCF_038098645.1). Classification (NCBI taxonomy): domain Bacteria; kingdom Pseudomonadati; phylum Pseudomonadota; class Gammaproteobacteria; order Pseudomonadales; family Marinobacteraceae; genus Marinobacter; species Marinobacter metalliresistant. The sequence continues at coordinate 922,742 of NZ_CP101118.1, forward strand.
CCGGCTTGCTAGGTGCCAGCTTTAACCTGCAGTCGCAACTGCAATCGCCCTGGGTGTTGAGCATATTCGCCCTGATGTTCGTGATATTTGCGCTCTCCATGTTCGATCTGTTCGAGATTCAGCTGCCCCGGTTTATCCGCGAACCTCTCAACGATGCCAGCCATCGTCTCACGGGCAGCCGGGTTGTCAGCATATTCGGCATCGGCGCACTGTCGGCATTGGTCGTTTCTCCGTGCGTGTCGGCCCCGCTGGCCGGCAGCCTCCTTTATATCTCTACAACCCAGGATGCCGTCATCGGAGGTATCGCCCTCTTCGCGCTTGGCCTCGGGATGGGAATTCCACTGATTCTGGTTGCCGTTGGCGGCCGAAAAGTGCTGCCAACCACCGGGCACTGGATGACGGCGGTAAAACACTTCTATGGCGTTATGTTGCTGGCGGTGGCGATCTGGCTGGTTGAACGCCTGGTGCCGGGCTGGCTGGCGCTGACGCTGTGGGGGCTGCTGATTGCCATCACCGGTGTTCAGATCGGGGCGTTTGATGCGGCAAAGGCAGGCTGGGAACGCACGCGCAAAGGCCTTGGCCTGGTTCTGTTTGCCTACGGCCTGGCCCTGCTTGCCGGTGCGGTCAGCGGCGCCAACGACCCGTTCAAACCACTGGCACCCTTTACCACGGCAAGCGCATCCGCCGGATACGGTGGCACGGTCATCAGTGCGCAGCACGCGGATTTTCAGCGGGTGGAACAGCCTGCTGAAATAAGGGCCATGCTCAGACAAGCCCGGGAGCAGGAACGTCCGGTGGTACTGGACTTCTACGCCGACTGGTGCATTTCCTGCAAGGTCATGGAGCGCAACGTCTTCAGCCAGCCGGATGTCATTCAGGCTCTCGCCCCCTTCACGCTGCTGCAGATCGACATAACGGACAACACGCCCGAGCAGCAGGCCATGCTTGATGAACTGGGCCTGTTCGGGCCGCCGGCTATTCTGTTCTACCGCAGCGACGGCGAGGAGTTGCCCCAACGGAGGGTGCTGGGTGAGATGAACCGCGACGAGTTCCTGAGCCACCTCCGGAAGCTGCGCCCGGAAGTCTAAAGGCGCGCTTTATTGGCCTCTCTATGTGCCTCTGCGTATCAGGTAGATGAACAGATCGCCGGACTCCGCCCGACCGACCAATTCATGCCCCAGGAACTGGCAGAATCTTGGAATATCCCGTGTGGTGGAGGGATCCGTGGCAACGACCCGCAAGACGCCACCAGGCTCCACATCGTTTATGCGATTGTGTAACATCATCACCGGTTCCGGGCAGAAAAGACCACGGGCGTCCAGTTCAGCGTCGTACTCAGATGCACTCAAGCCCTATCTCCTGTCGTTTGAGCTGATTTTTTGGAAATACCTGCTAAATTATTGTTTATAACAGTTAAAGTACGTGGAGGTTTGCCATGATCCGGGTTCTGATTGAACGTCACATTGCTGAATCACTGGAATCAGCCTACGAAGAGCGCTCTCGCATGGTTTTGCAGCAGGCGGTCAGCGCCCCCGGCTTCATTTCGGGAGAAACACTGATCGACAGTCACGACCCCAATCACCGCATTACCCTGGCAAACTGGCGGTCCGAGGCAGACTGGGACCGCTGGTTTCACTCCGAGGAACGCCGTGACCTCATGCTTGAATTAGTTCCCATGATGGACCACGAGGAGCACATTACTGTTCTGGAGCAGAGCGTCTTTTAACCTGTCCGCTCAATGAAACAGGTGGTTTCCTCACGATCATGGTAGGGATGGCGGGCCTTCAAACGAAAACCGATGCCCGCCTCCCTGAGCCCGTTTACCAGAATATCACGGCAGATCACCCACTCGTCATAGCGCTTCTTCATCGGCAGCTGAGTCTGCCATTTCACGGCCGGCTTCGATTTCGAACCCGGGCTGGCAAAAAACTGGAGAATCTGTTCCATGCAATACCTGAAAGATACGAACTGAAAGCCAACCCGCAAAAGTTGAATCTGTTTAACAGCGCTGATTGTCTTCTCAGGCTACACTTCCTGCTCTGATATCCGCAGGAAGTACCAAATGTCGCTGATTATGCGCCTGTTTGCCATCCTGAGTCTTTCGCTGTTCCCTGCCCTGGCAACGGCAAATTCCGGCTCACTCAGGACCGGGTGTCCGACGCTTGAGGCAACGGACAGCGGAGCGCGCAATTCGCTGATGCAGTACATCTGCTTCTACAGTGCGCCGCCCGGCGAACCTGCCCACAATGCATCCAGGCCCGAGCAACTTCCGGAGAATCTTGCATGGACACCGGCACATGGCCGGGACTTGGTCTTCAGCGCCACGAAATCGGTGTACTGGATTCATCTGCATATCCGGAACTCCGGGGCGGAGCGTAGCCTGTGGTACCTGAAACTCAACTACCCCCTGCTCGATGAAATCACCTTCTGGCAAACGGGGGATGATACTACAGAGTCCATCGTAACCGGGGATCAGCACCCGTTTTCTTCTCGTGGGATAGACTACCGGTATTTTCTGCTGCCCGTCACACTGGATGCCGGCGAAACCCGCTCGATTACCCTCAGGGTTCACAGCAGCGGAGCACTGAATGTTCCGCTGAGCCTGGAAACCCCGGCGGAAGTGATTGCCGGCAGCAATCACCTGACCCTGACCCACGGACTGTTCTACGGGGCGTTACTGGTGTTTGCCGTGTTCAATCTGCTGCTTTTCTTCAGCTCCGGAACGGCTTACTACTTTTACAACGCCTTTTATATGGCCGCCCTCGGGCTGTTTCTGTTTGCCATGGGCGGGTTTGCCAACCAGTATTTCTGGCCCAATAGTACTGGCTTTGCCAACATGTCCATTCCCCTGTCCCTGACCCTTTCCGCGCTGGCCATGACACTTTTTGGCCGTTCATTCCTGGAAGTCTCCAGGGGAACCACCTCGGAAACCGCGCTGAAAACCCTGGCCTGGTCCTGCGTCGGATTTCTTGCGCTGACGCTGGTTCTGCCGTATAGCAAAACCATTGTGCTGAACACCGTGCTGGCACTGACCGTCATTTCAAGCCTCTTTGTCATCGCTGCTGTTCGCTGGAAACAAGGCTATCAGCCGGCCCTGTGGTACCTGCTGGCCTGGCTGGTGATGCTGATTGGCGGGCTGATCTATGCACTGGCGGCGTTCGGCTATCTGACCGACTTCCTGGCCCGGGAAGCGCTGATGCAGTTTGCGGTCGGTGGACAGGTCATTCTTCTGAACTATGCCATGGTGCAACGGTGGCGGCTGCTCAATCAGAAGTTGCTGGAAGTGGAGCATAACGCACGCACCGAGCTTGAGTTCAAAGTGCATGAGCGTACCGCACAACTGAGGAGCATCATGCGGGAGCTTGAAAAGGCCAACCGCCAGCTGTCGGCGCTGAGCACGAACGATGCCCTGACCGGGCTGCACAACCGAAGGCACCTGGATAACATTTTCCCTGAATTGTGTGCCGAGGCGCGCCGCACGGGCCATACACTGACCCTGGCACTGGTAGATGCCGATCATTTCAAAACGATCAACGACACCTGGGGCCACAGCTTTGGGGATGTCTGCCTTCAGTTTATTGCCGAAATGCTGACCCGGCATGTGAAACGCCCGCGGGATATTGCTATACGGTTTGGCGGCGAGGAGTTCGCGCTCCTGCTACCGGGAACAGACGCCGCCGGAGCACGAAAAGTCTGCGAGACATTACTCGCGGACATCGCCAATACACCACTGACATCACCCGATGGAACCGAGGTCAGGATCACCCTGAGCGCGGGCATTGCCTCCCTGAGTGCCGGCGAAAGCCAGAATCAGCTTTTCGAGCGGGCAGATGAAGCCCTCTATGCCGCGAAAAACGAGGGCCGCAACCGCGCGCTGTTTTCTGAAGCCACCGAAGCCTGAAATAACAGAAGTCTGAAGCAACCGAATTGGCGTAGCCCTCGGGAATTCAGACATTCATCAACAAATAGCCGCGTTTCCCGGTGCCGGCGCACCGGCACCGTGCGCCAAAATAAGCACGACTTCCACAACCTTTGATCTTAATCAACCTCACAGAATTCACCTCTGCTGTTTGAAGGTCTATCATTGCTAGCCAGGCAACACACATTCCGGGCGCTGAACAACTCCAATAACGGCATAAAAAGGAAGCCATGTTGCTGATTCCGGCGCATTTGACGGATGTCAGGAGTTGACCTGAGTCATTGCAAACAGCTAATGGTTTCTCCATACTTGCGCCCGCATATTTCCCCACTTTAAACCCATTGGTAAGGCTATGAGCACAGTAAATGCAAACCTGACATACAACTACAAGGTGGTGAGACAATTCGCCATCATGACAGTGGTATGGGGTATTGTAGGTATGGCGCTGGGTGTGCTGATTGCAGCACAGCTGGTCTGGCCGTCCCTCAACCTCGACCTGCCCTTTACCCACTTCGGCCGTCTCCGGCCGCTGCATACCAACGCCGTCATCTTCGGCTTTGGTGGAAGTGCCTTGTTCGCCACCGCCTATTATGTGGTGCAGCGTACGTGCCAGGCCCGCCTGATTTCAGATGGACTGGCAGCGTTCACCTTCTGGGGCTGGCAGGCGATCATCGTTTCGGCAGCCATCACTCTGCCGCTTGGCCTTACCTCTTCCAAGGAATACGCTGAACTGGAATGGCCGATCGATATTGCCATCGCAGTTGTCTGGGTCAGTTACGCTCTGGTGTTCTTCGGAACCATCATCAAGCGCAGCACCCCGCACATCTATGTGGCCAACTGGTTCTACGGTGCGTTTATCATCACGGTTGCTGCCTTGCATATTGGCAACAACATGGCGCTGCCCGCCAGTGCTTTCAAGTCCTACTCTGCCTATGCCGGTGTCACCGACGCCATGATGCAGTGGTGGTATGGTCACAACGCCGTGGGCTTCTTCCTGACCGCCGGCTTCCTGGGCATGATGTACTACTTCGTCCCCAAGCAGGCCAACCGTCCGGTTTACTCCTACCGTCTGTCCATCGTTCATTTCTGGGCACTGATCGCGACCTATGTCTGGGCCGGTGGTCACCACCTGCACTACTCTGCCCTGCCGGATTGGGCCCAAACCGCGGGCATGGTGATGTCCCTGATCCTGCTTGCGCCTTCGTGGGGCGGCATGATCAACGGCATGATGACCCTGTCAGGTGCCTGGCATAAACTGCGCACCGACCCGATCCTGCGTTTCCTGGTGGTTTCCCTGTCCTTCTACGGTATGTCTACGTTTGAAGGCCCGATGATGTCCATCAAGACGGTGAACGCGCTTTCTCACAACACTGACTGGACCATCGGCCATGTTCACTCCGGTGCCCTGGGCTGGGTTGCCATGATCAGTATCGGTGCGGTTTACCACCTGATTCCCAAGCTCTGGGGAGTCCGGGCCATGTACAGCACCAGCCTGATCAACGCTCATTTCTGGCTTGCGACAGTAGGCACCGTGCTTTACATCGTCGCCATGTGGGTTAACGGCATCATGCAGGGCCTGATGTGGCGTGCAGTTAACCAGGACGGCACGCTGACCTACAGTTTCGTTGAAGCCCTGGAAGCCTCGTACCCGGGCTACTTCGTCCGCTTCCTCGGTGGCGTTATTTTCCTGAGCGGTATGCTTGTTATGGCCTATAACGTCTACATGACCGTGCGCCAGAAAGACGCGGTTGCGCAGGACAATGCGGCAACACAGCCTGCGTAACGGGAGAGAGATCAGATGAAACACGAAATTGTTGAAAAAAATATTGGTCTGATGATCGTACTGATCGTCCTGACCATCAGCGGTGGCTTTCTTGCCGAAGTAGTCCCCCTGTTCTTCCTGAAGAGCGTAAATGAGCCAGTGGAGGGCCTTGAGCCCCTGTCCGCGCTTGAGCTGGAAGGCCGGGATATCTATATCCGTGAAGGCTGCCACGTGTGCCATACCCAGCAGATCCGCCCGTTCCGTGCGGAAACCGAGCGGTATGGCCATTACTCTGTCGCGGGCGAGTTCGTTTACGACCGCCCGTTCCTGTGGGGTTCCAAACGTACCGGCCCGGATCTCGCCCGCGTAGGTGGTCGTTATTCCGACGCCTGGCAACGCCAGCACCTTTACAATCCGCGCAGTGTGGTGCCCGAATCGAATATGCCAGCGTTCCCGTGGCTGTTTGAGGACCAGGTAGACCATACCAAGACCGCCGCGAAGCTGGAGACTCTCCAGACTCTGGGCGTGCCCTACACCGACGAGCAGATTACCAACGCATCCGCTCAGGTTGAAGGCAAATTTGAAATTGAGGCTCTGGTCGCATACCTGCAACAGCTGGGTACAGTGATTTCAGAAAAACGGTGAACCCATGGATATTAATGAGTTACGCGGCATTCACACTCTTCTGGTAATGGCGGTTTTTTTTGGAATCGTCTGGTGGGCCTACAGCGCCCACCGCAAGAAGGCCAACGAGGAGGCAGCCCATCTGCCCTTCGACGATGACGACGTGGAAAAGCGTACGCTCGAACAGGAAAAAACGGAGAAGAAACAATGAGTACCTTCTGGAGCATCTGGATCAGTGTGATCGTGCTCGGTACCGTTTTTGGCTGCTGGTGGCTGCTTTGGGCAACCCGTAAAAGCCAGACGACCGATAGCGAAACCGACCGTACTATGGGCCATTCCTTTGATGGCATTGAGGAATACGATAATCCCCTGCCCAAGTGGTGGTTCTATCTGTTCCTCGCTACCTGTATTTTCGCGCTCGGCTACCTTGCCCTGTACCCTGGTCTTGGCAACTGGAAAGGCCTTCTGGGCTGGACTTCCACGAATCAGTGGGAAGCCGAAATTGCCGCCGCTGAAGACAAGTACGGCGAGATTTATGCCCAGTTCGGCCAGACGCCGGTTCCGCAGCTGGCGGAAAACAGCGATGCCATGAAAATCGGCCAGCGCCTGTTTGCCAACAACTGTTCGGTCTGCCACGGCTCTGCAGCCCGCGGTCAGGTTGGCTTTCCCAACCTGACCGACAATGACTGGCTGTACGGCGGAACTCCCGAAAAGATTCTGGAGACCCTCCACAATGGGCGGATGGGTAACATGCCAGCGAAAGGCGTTATGCCCAGCATGACCAATGAGCAGGTCGACCAGGTGGTCAATTATGTCCTCAGCTTCAGCGGTCGTGAACAAGACGCCGAGGCTGCCGAGGCAGGAAAGGCCGTGTTCGCTCAGGCATGTGTTGCCTGTCATGGAGCTGACGGCAAGGGTAATCAGGCGGTTGGCGCTCCCAATCTGACCGACAACACCTGGCTGTACGGATCCAACTACGAGTGGATCAAGGAAACCGTGATGAATGGCCGTCAGAATCAGATGCCCGCTCAGCAGGGTCGCCTCTCAGACGATCAGATTCAGATTCTGGCAGCTTACGTATACAGCCTGTCTAACTGAGTCACCCGGCCGGGGGTTGCCCCGGTCCGGTCTTTTCAACCCTGTGTCTGCCCTGCGGGCACAGGCTTGAAAAGATCAGCAGTCCCAGGGCCTGTTGTCCCGCATTACCGTTTTTCTGGAGGTAACGATGAGCAGTGAGATCCCGGTCAAACAGGTTGACCCATCCTCTGATCCCTCCGGCGACAACAATAAATCCGGAACCGTCGAACTCTACGCCAGCCGCAAGAAAATTTACGTAAAGGAAGTTAAAGGCTCCTTTCAGCGAATCCGGAATGTCAGCCTGACCATGCTGATGGGCATGTATTTCCTGTTTGTCTGGATTACGCTTGACGGGCAACCACTGATTTATTTCGATCTGCCAGCCCGCGAATTCCACCTCTTCGGCGTTACCTTCTTTCCCAAGGACTTTATTCTGCTTTCGGGCACGCTGATTATCGCCGCCTTCGGTCTGTTCTTCGTCACAACTCTGTTCGGCCGGGTCTGGTGCGGCTATACCTGCCCGCAAACCGTCTGGACCTTTATCTTCATGTGGGTCGAGGAACGGATCGAGGGCAGCCGTAACAAGCGCATGAAGCTGGACAAATCTCCCCGATCAGCCGGGAAACTGGTCAAAAAATCTGCCAAACACGCCGTCTGGCTGTTGATCGCCCTTGCCACTGGACTGACCTTTGTTGGCTACTTCTACCCTATTCGCGAGCTGCTGGGCGACCTTTTCACATTGCAGGCAAATGGCTGGGCCTACTTCTGGATTGGTTTTTTCACCGTTGCCACTTACCTGAATGCGGGCTGGATGCGGGAGCAGGTTTGCCTCTACATGTGCCCATATGCCCGCTTCCAGTCGGTGATGTTTGACCCCGACACCCGTGTCGTTTCATACGACCCGAACCGGGGCGAGCCAAGGGGTGGCCGCAAGAAGGGCGTTGATCCTGCAGAAGCCGGCCTGGGTGATTGCATTGACTGCGGTCAGTGCGTGCAGGTCTGCCCCACAGGCATTGATATCAGGGACGGGCTGCAATACGAATGCATCGGCTGCGCATTGTGTATTGATGCCTGCGACGAAATCATGGACAAGATGAATTACCCGCGGGGACTGATTCGCTATACCACAGAGAACCAACTGGAAGGCAAGGCGTCAAAGCTCATGAGGCCTCGCACCTTTGGTTATGGCGCAGTGCTGTCATTGATGATCGCGGCGATTATCTTTACCATTGCAACCCGGGTTCCGGCCCAGTTGGATGTACTGCGTGACCGCGGCGCCCTCTATAGCTTTAACGGCGAAGGCCGGATTGAAAACTCCTACACGCTGAAACTTTCGAACATGTCCGAGGTGCCCCAGACCTTCTCCCTGTCCGTGACCGGCATGGAAGGTATCCGGATTCTTACCGAAACCAAAGTCACGGTGGAAAACGGGGAAAACCGGTCAGTGCCTACGGTTGTTGACGTGCCGCCGGAATCCATCATGGAATCGAATAGCGAAATCCTGTTCAGGGCCCAATCGGAAACAGATACTTCTCTGAACCTTGAAACTGAAAGCCGGTTTGTTGGTCCAACGCGCTGACCCTTCATTTCGCGGCGATTCCAATTTTTAAAACGGGACATTGATATATGACTGCTGAAACACAAACAGGCCCCTGGTATCGTCAACCCTGGCTCTGGTTCCTGCTTATGTTCCCCGCTGCGTCAATCGTTTATTGCGCCATCGCGATTACGGTTTCCCTGAATATGGATAATTCGTTAGTGACGGACGACTGGTCCAAGCAAGGTCGTGGTATCAATATGTCCATCGCACGGGACGAGAAAGCTGCCAATCTGGGTATGGAAGCCCAGATTGATTTCAACAAACGGAACGTCACCATCAATCTGAATACCGCTGATGGCCCTGCGGATTTTCCGTATCTCGTCCTTAACCTGTTTCATCCCACTCTGTCGGGCCAGGACCGTATCGTCCAGTTCAAACAGATTGCCCCGGGCAAGTTCGTCGGCCAGCTTCATGAAGACATTAAAGGCCGCTGGTACTACGACCTTCGGGGGCCAGCCAATGAATGGCGCCTGAAGGGCGAAACCCAGCTACCCTCGAAAAGCGGAATCACGGTCAAAGCTGCGGAGTATGCCCAAGGTTGACCACCCTGGATTGCTTTCATTGCGGCGAGCCAGCCGACGGTGAGCCGCCCATCACCCTTGAACTCGATGGTACCACCCGCCATTTTTGCTGCCAGGGCTGCAAGGCGGTTTGCCAGACCATCCACAATGAGGGTCTGACCGGGTTCTACGAATTCCGGACAGAGGCTGCGGTTACCCCAAAGCAGCTGACTCCTGCAGAGGTGAGCCGCCTGAGAGAAATGGACCATCCACTGGTTCAGGCATCGTTTGTTGCTCCCGTCAAAGGCGCCCAGGAAGCCCAGTTACTGATCGGTGGTATTACCTGCGCTGCCTGCATCTGGCTACTGGAAAACCACCTGAAAAAGCAGCCGGGCGTAGTGTCCTTCTCGGTCAATCACACCACTCAGCGGGCAAGGCTGGTTTGGTCCCAGAATCAGGCGCCGCTGAGCGACCTGCTGATTGCCATCCACGAACTGGGATATACCGCCCGCCCCTACCAGGCAGACGAAGCTGAACAGGCCCTCAAGGCCGAACACCGTTCCATGCTGATCCGGCTCGCGATTGCCGGCATTGGCTCCTTCCAGAGCATGATGCTGGCGTTTCCTCTGTATTTTGAGCTGGTTAACGACCTGTCCCCGCAGTTTGTCAGCTTCTTCCGCTGGTTCAGTCTGCTGGTCGCCACACCGGTGGTTTTCTACAGTGCCGCGCCTTTTTTCAGGAACGCCCGGCGCGATATCCTGAGCCGGCAACTGACCATGGATGTACCCGTTGCTCTCGCCATCGGTCTTGCCTATCTCGCCAGCGCCTGGGTAACCGTGTTTGGTGGCGAGGAGGTGTACTTCGAGTCTGTGGTCATGTTCACCTTTTTCCTGCTCCTGGGACGCTACGTTGAGGTTCAGGCCCGCTATCGCGCCGGGCTGACAGGCAATGCTCTTGCCGGCTTCCAGCCAACCGTGGCGACGCTGGTGACGGGTGATGATTCGGAGATTGTGCCCGCCCACCAGGTAAAACCAGGCGATACGATCCGCGTGCGGCCGGGAGAAACCCTGCCTATTGATGGCGAGATTGTCCGGGGCCAGTCAACCCTCAACGAGGCAGCCCTGACCGGCGAGTATCTGCCGGAGACCCGGTTCCCCGGGGACCCGGTCCATGCCGGCAGCGTCAACGGTGAAAACCCCCTGGACATCCGGGTGGTGAAAGCCGGCTCCCAGACCCGCCTCTCCGGCATTCTGAGGATTCTGGACCGGGTACAGTCAGAGAAACCCCAGGTAGCGAGGATGGCCGACAGAATGGCGAGCAAGTTCGTTGGCCGGGTGTTGATCCTCGCGCCCATTGTTTGGGTGGGTTGGTGGCTGGCCGGTGCCGATAATGCTTTCGACATTACCCTCTCAGTCCTGGTCGTTACCTGTCCCTGCGCATTGTCGCTCGCAACACCCACCGCCATCACCTCGGCAACAGTCAAGCTTCGCCGCCTTGGTTTCCTGCCAACCCGGGGGCATACCCTGGAATCGATGAACACCGTTGATACCGTGGTATTTGATAAAACCGGGACCCTGACCCGGGGTGAGCTGAGCCTCGTGGAAACCGACATTGTCGGCAGCATGGACGAACAAACCTGCCTCAGGCTCGCTGCCGGGCTGGAAAAATACTCCGAACATCCGATTGCCAGGGTTTTCCATAAACGAACCGCCGCCGCGGTCGGACACGTGGAGAACCACCTTGGCGGAGGACTTTCCGGAAAGCTGGAAGATCTCGCACTTTTTATTGGCCACCGGGGATTTGTAGAACAACATACTGGGGCGCCTTTCCCGGATACCGGGCAGCACAGGGGTATGGAAGTCTGGCTGGCGTCTGACAAGGAATGGCTGGCCTGTTTCAGGCTGGACGATCAACCCCGTGACGATGCCCGCTCAGCCATCAGGGCTTTGCAGAAGGAAGGCATTCACACACTGCTCCTGAGCGGCGACCGCTCGGGCCATGTCGATCGGATTGCCGCCCTTCTGGGGATTGATGAAGCCGTCGGCCAGGCCTCCCCGGAAGATAAGCTCGCAGTGCTTGAAAAGCTGAGGGCCGAGGGGCGACAGATCATGATGGTGGGGGACGGGTTGAACGACCTGCCCTCCATGGCCGGAGCCGGCATTTCGGTTGCGATGGGCACCGCCGCAGACCTGACCCAGCTGAAAGCCGATGCAGTACTGCTCAACGGCCAACTATTACAGCTGGTTGAAGCCCTGAAAACCAGCCGCCAGACCCGCAAGGTTATCCGCCAGAATCTGTGGTGGGCCCTTGGCTACAATGTATTCGCACTGCCACTCGCTGCGGCTGGCATGGTGCCGCCCTGGCTGGCCGCGATCGGCATGTCGCTCAGTTCACTGGTCGTTGTCCTTAACGCCCTGAGACTCGGCAAAGCCCCTGGCGAGGGACATCCGGACAATCGCCCGGTTGGCGCCCGGACGCTGGCCTGATAACGTGCCCCTATACTCTTTTCCGCGAGGTTTAACCCGTGCAAATCGTAATGTTCCTGGTTCCGGTAATGCTCATACTGGTGACGCTGGGGATCGCACTGTTCTCATGGGCCGTCAAAAACGGCCAGTATGACGACCTTGAAGGTCCCGCCCACCGGATACTCTACGATGATGACAAGGACATGATTCCGGACGAAGCCCGGACCGATAAGCCGGCGGACAAAAAAACCACCGGGCAGACAACCGAGGCCGGCGCAAAGACCAAATCAGGAGAGGATGAGCCGAAACAAGGATGAGCCCGGAACTCTACCTCAGCTATCCAAGCGCTTTCCTGATCGGCCTGCTCGGCAGCACTCACTGCCTGGGAATGTGCGGAGGCATCAGTGCCTCACTTTCCATGGCCCTGCCGGTTGGCAGGGGCTTCCGGCTTCGGCAGTCGGTCATGCTGCTTGCCTTCAATTTTGGTCGCATCGGCAGTTACGTCCTGATCGCAACCCTGGTTGCACTGGCCAGTACCTTCGCCGCCAGTCAGTGGGAGCTGGCTGGCCTGGTCCTGCGGACCCTGGCGGGCGTATTGCTGATTTTCATGGGTCTGTCCATGGGCCAGTGGTGGCAGGGAATCCGGCATATCGAGCGCGTCGGAGCACCGATCTGGAGCCGACTGTCTCCCCTGACCCGACGTTTCCTGCCGGTAAACCACGGCGGACAGGCACTGGCCCTGGGTGCGCTCTGGGGCTGGCTGCCCTGCGGCCTGGTGTACAGTACCCTGGGCTGGGCAGCATTGCAGCCGACGGTGGGTTCGGCTGCTTTGACCATGCTGTTTTTCGGGCTGGGAACCCTGCCGTCCATGCTGGCAACAGGGTATGCAGCAGGCTGGATCCGGGGTTTGCAGAAACACCGGTTATTCCGGAAAGTCACCGGCGCCCTGCTGATTCTGTTCGGCGTCTGGACGCTGCCATTCCAGTATCTGGTCGGGCATTAATGCGCGGCTTTGCCTAGATATTCAGCACATCCAGGCGACCAAAGCTGCTTGCCTCTTCCGGTTCCGCCGTCTGCACCGCCTGGCGTTTGCCGCCCAGCCGTCTGCCCTCCCGGAAATCGTACAGGTTGGTATCCGCCAGGTGTGAAGGTTCAACGTTGCACATGGCGCGGAACATGGTTTCAAGGCGCCCGGGGTGCTGCTTGTCCCAGCTCTGGAACATATCCTTGATCACCTGGCGCTGGAGGTTTTCCTGGGAACCGCAGAGGTTACAGGGGATGATCGGAAACTCCCTGAGGGCGGCGTAGCGGGCAATGTCCTTCTCACGACTGAACGCCAGCGGCCGGATGACCGTATTGCGGCCATCGTCGCTGTGGAGCACTGGCGGCATCGACTTGAGTTTGCCGCCATAGAACATGTTCAGGAACAGGGTTTCCAGAAGATCGTCCCTGTGGTGGCCCAGGGCAATCTTGGTAACGCCGTGCTCCTCCGCGAAATTATAGAGAATTCCGCGACGTAGGCGGGAACACAGGCCACAGGTGGTCTTTCCTTCCGGCACTTTTTCCTTAACAATACTGTAGGTGTCCTTCTTGATGATGTGATACTCGATACCCATGGACTCAAGGTATTCGGGCAGTACCTCTTCCGGAAACCCGGGCTGCTTCTGGTCAAGATTGACGGCAATCAGCTCAAACGAAACCGGCGCGCTTTTCTGCAGGTTAAGCAGAATGTCGAGCATGGCGTAAGAGTCTTTACCGCCGCTGAGACAACACATGACTTTGTCACCGGCTTCAATCATCGAGAAATCGGCAATCGCCTGCCCGACTTCGCGGCGCAGACGTTTCTGCAGCTTGTTCAACTCCAGTTTCTGGCGGCGTTCGCGCTCTGGGTTGAGAGACTGTTCGGAACTGGCGATCATTGCTTCGGGCATACCAACTACGTTCATAAGGCCGTTCATAAGGCAAGTGGACGTGGGATTATACGCGTCACATGGATTCAGGGACAGGTTACCAACATGGATATGGTGCAACCGGGTAAAGAAGCCACCGGGAAACGGGAACACAATCGCATAGGGAACCGAAAGGCCATCCTGGCTGGAGACACTTCCCTGAGGGACCCGAGTCCCCTACCATTGGGCTTATGACAGATTACTACTCCAGCATGAGTTCCTCATCCCCCCGGGCGATCGAAACCGATGCCCTGCTTGAGCACCAGATTCAACATCTTCTGGTCGCCGTGGAGCATGAACTTCGAACGGCGCCTGCGGGAATGAGCGAGCTGTCGCTGATCAAGTCGCTCCAGAGACCACCGTGGAAACTTCTCGGCGAAGTCACTTTCAACGAACCGGAAAAGCTCTACCCGGTTCATTTTCTGTTGTTCCACGTATTATACCGGCTGCGTGACCAGTTGTCCGACACGGGTGAAAGTCTCCGGATTTCACCGCTGAATATCTGCCTGGAAACCCAGAAGGTCATCGGTGGCAAAGGGGTACCAGATGGTGTCGACACACTTCGCCAATTCTATCTCGACCTTTCCCAGTACCATTTGCCGGAAGACGCAATACACCAGATGATGGATGATTTCTGGGCCGGTCGCCCTGGCAAGGGCCCGGCACAGGCAGAAACGAAAGCCGCCGCCGAGGTACTGGGTTTTGAGGCCTTGCCATCGGATTTCCCCTCCGTGAAGCAACGTTTTCGACGCGCGGTTATGCGGGCGCACCCTGATCGGGGGGGCAACACGGAAACTATCCAGCATCTGAATGAAGCGTTCGCCGTTCTCAGAGCCCATTTTCGCCACAGCACCTGATCGATCTTGAAAAAAGATCTGTTTTCGGTTCAGTCAATTCAGGAGACACAATGCCGATCAAAGCACTCGCTAAACCGCTTGCCGTGTTTTCACTGTTGGCGACAGCCTTTCCAGCATGGGCTGATCTCGTCGTGCTCCAATACCACCATGTGAGCGATGCCACGCCGCCGGCGACCTCCACATCGGTCTCGCTATTCGAAGGCCAACTCGAAATGATTTCGGATCTGGATATTGAGGTCGTCAATTTGCTCGACGGTACAAGGAAAACTCTCGCTGGCGGGGACGAAAGTGACAACCGCATCGCCATCACTTTTGATGATGCCTACGAGTCCGTCTATTCAGAGGCAGCGCCCTTGCTGGCGTCGAAAGGCTATCCCTATACCATATTCGTGAACACCCAGGCCGTAGGGCGCAACGGCTACATGACCTGGGATCAGATACAGGAACTTGCCGGACGTGAAGGCATCACCATAGCCAACCACAGTGCCGACCATGGCCACCTTGCGAAAAAGCCCGGCGAGACAGACAGCAAATGGCAAACCCGCGTCTCGAACAGTCTCGACTCTGCCCAGGAAACCCTTGCCGACGAGCTCGGTACCAATGCCCCCCTGTTCGCTTATCCCTACGGTGAGTTTGACGAAGCACTTGAAAAGGAAATTGCAGCGCGCGGTTGGTATGGTTTCGGCCAGCAATCCGGCGCCATTGGGTCAAAATCCGCCCCCACGCGGTTACCCCGTTTTCCGATGGCCAATGCCTACGGGCAGCTGGGCAGCCTTGATGACAAACTTCGCAGTAAGGCCTTTCCTGTAAGTGCCGGAGACCTGCCCGATGGCGTGATCTCCGACAACCCACCGACACTGACTTTTCCGCTGATTTCCCCCATTGATGCCAACCAGCTGACCTGCTTTGCCTCAGGCAAGGGGCGGATCGGTTTCGAGGTGATTGACGGCAACGTGAGAGTGCAGGCCCCGGACAGCTTCAACAGCCGGCGTTTTCGCTACAACTGTACCCACCCTGCCGGTGATGGCAGCTACTACTGGCTGTCGCAACAGTGGCTGGACCTGAGCAAACCCGAGGACTGAGAGAACTGAGAGAACTGAGAGGACAGCGACGTCAATCCTCCAGTTGCATCAGTCCGATTTCGCCCTCGCTGACATGTGGGATTTTCCGGGGGCCGGACGGTGTTTCAATAACGGTCTGGCCGCTCAGGTCCTCCGCACGCGTGAACACGACCATCCATCGCTCCCCCCGGGCCGGAAACGCGGGTATCCATGCCTCCAGATAGCCGCGACGGCGCCAGTTCTCAGGCTCAAAATCCATCACCAGATCCGTCACCAGCCTGAGCGGCTTCATCTGGTCATCAAGAAACACCAGCGATGGCACCAGCACCCCGTTTCTGGCGTAGGAACGCAGCCGCATGACAAAACTGTCAATTCTGTCCGGCCCGGGAAGTTCAACCACCTGATAGGGGCTCGGACCCGTCAGAAATGGATGTACCTGCGAGCTTTCCGTTAGGGCAATTCCGAACTCCCGGCCCGACTGCCAGCTTTCACGATGACGAATGTCCATCGATTCACAACAGGCCTCAGAGAAGCGGGAGAAGTAATCGCTGATGGCGGGTTCAATACCCAGGATTGTAAAAGCGTCCGGATCATGGCCGGGCACCGGTGCACGGTCCGCTGTGTCCGGACCGGCATGATAAACGCGGGCCTCGGTAATCCGGACAGGCGGCGCTACCAGACCTTTCTGGCGATCGGAGCGGGTATCCGGCTGGTAATAGTCGACCCTGACATTGCCTTCGGCGTCCCGCCAGGTGAAGTAGGGTTGCCGTTCGCCGGGGCGAACGTAACCGTCCTTTTCAAGCTGGCCGGCGTCCGGGTAATTCTCAAGGGTGTATTCCGTTTCTTCCCGCAACTCCGGCTTCGGTCCGGTTCCTGCGGGGGCCGGGGCAGCGGCATCGGTACCGCCTTCTTCCCCGGTTGGTTGTTCCGGTTCTTCACCCGTGGCGCCGGCAATGGGTGAGTATCTCACCCTGCCCTGCTCATCCACCCAGGTAAAATAACCCTCTCGCTCGGATACGACCGAACCCCCGATCTGGCAACCCGCCAGCGACGTTGCCAGCAGCAGGGGTAATATCCGTTTTAGTCTGGAGCCGTTAGTCACTGACAATCACTACCCCCGGGTTCGAAATCGTCTTCAGAATTTGGTCCGGAAACTGAGGCCAGCCATTACAACCCGAAGCGAGGTTTTCACGTCCAGGCCAGCGTAGGGGTTATAAATGATATTGGAAATATTGTCACAGTTCAGGTTGCAACTGCCGTTGGCGGGTATCGACTCCACCGACTGAAGATAGCTGAGGTTCATATCAATCTCTGTGTTCTTGTCCCACCGATACCCCATACCGATGCTGTACAGGTTAGCACCCCCGAACGGCGCCATCACCTGCCGCTGGTCATCCGGGATAACCGAATCCCGGATTTCGACCCCCGCCCGCAGGTCCAGACGGGTCGACGCATGAAATTCCATCCCGAAAGCCCAGTTCCACTGACTCTTGAACCCCAGTGGCAGTCTCAGGGTATTCGGCGTGGCGTTATCCGGCGACAGGATCCGTGCCGCGTTCAGGAATTCAAGGTTGCGGTCAAAGCGGAAGACAAAGGCGTCCCATTGCTTGTAGTCGGTCCAGCCAATATCTGTGTTCAGGGTCAGTTTCGGGTGCACGTCGACACTGATACCGGTCTGGAAATGCTGGGGATAAACCAGGTCCATGCTGACATTGCCGGCCTCCTTGGGGGCACCGGAGGGAAGACTCAGAATGGCCGAGGTAATGGCACCCAGCACCGAACCGTTGACGCTTTGCCAAAAGCCGGACCAGTCATCCGTATACTGGATCTCGAAGGTACCCTTCATGTTCATTTCAGCTTCGGAGGTATAGCTTGCCCCCCAGCTGAACCAGTCGGTCGGCTCCCACATGACGCCCAGCGCATAAGTGGGCGACAGCGTTTCCTGCACATTGATGCTCAGGGCGCCAATATCATCCCAGGGGCCAACATTACCACCACACAGCGCAAGCCATGGCTGCAGCGGTTCGTCACCGCTTTCACAATTAAAGGCATCCTGAAGGACTTCCGCCACGCCCAGCAACATGTTGGGCGCCCGCATGTACTGATCCGCGGCGATCCCCATCTGCGACAGATGAATACCGGCGCCAACCGACCACTGGTCGTTGATCTCGTAACCAACCGTTGGTGACAGATAGGTCGTTCTCTGCAAGGCGGTGGCCTGGGGCTGATACCGGCCCGGATCGTCCTTGTCCCGATAGAAACCCGCCGCCAGCGGCAGGTAAAACGCATTCCCGAAGGTCAGTTTGGACCCGGGCGGATTGATGCTGATACCCGCCGAAGGCGCAATAGCCGGCCCCGGCGGCGCCCTCAGAATGCCATAGCCCGGTAGATACAGAGCCACGTTGTTGGAATGGCTGTGGGTATTGGCAACCGGGTCCCTTTGCTTGCCCGTCCGGGGATCAATCTCCAGCCCGTCTATGCCAAAAATCTCGTAGCCTTCAGGCGCCGTGAAATCCGCGTCGATATCCAGGTAGACGCTCATCAGATTCACTTCCAGTTGACGACCGTCCAGCTTGGTCAGACCCGCCGGATTGTAGTGAATCGCCATGATGCCCGGTGGGTCAGCGGTGACGGCATTGCCGAGCGCCAGCGCCTTGGGATGAATGGCCAGGTTCTGCGCAAGCTGGGCCTGGGTACCACACGAGATGGTCGTGGCAATCAGGGCCGCGAGAATCCGACGGTTGTGGCTTTTCTGTGCCATGAAATCCTTCCCTTCCCGTAATTCGTCAACGACACCAATCACTCTTTGAGGCCGGAGAAGTTAATGGGCAGGGATACCCCCAGGGAAAAGTCCGGCGCATCCTCGGTGAGGCCAATGCCAAGGCTGGTGTTGACTATTGTGGTATCGCTGACGCGAGTACCCAGGGACAGGCTCAGAAAACCGGTCATCTGGTCCTGAGCCACCGCCTGATCGCCATTCGAGAAGCTCAGCACGGTCTCGTCGGTGTAGCTGAGCTGAGCTGAAATACTGAGGGAGATGTCATAGGACAGTGAATAGGCGAAGCCGGCCGAACCCGACAGCCCGAATCCGGGATCCACGTTCGTCAGCAGCCGTGCTCCCCGGACTTGCTGAAGGTCTTCCGCAGGCAGGTTATAGGTGGCGCTCACCGAACCGAAGATCACCACCGGATCCAGCACCTTGGACAGACTCGCGCCGCCACCGATTGAATAATAGCCGCTGCCAGTGGAGAGTTGTTCGTTGATATCGATCTCGTAGGGGCTGACGCCGGTCTTGCTCGTCAGGGTTCCGAACAGGGTGGTCGACATCTTGCCGGGCACATAGGCAAAGGGCTGCCAGCGGCCGGTAAAGGAGATGTCACCGAAATCGTAAACGTTCAGTTCATCCTGGGTGTCATACTTGACCACCAGTGGAATACGGGTACCAACCGTCAGGTTATCAAGCAGGCCGTAGTCGTAGGTAAAGGAATTGGTGAAATTGTGGGTGGCCGACGGCACCACATCAAGGTTCCTCACCGAGCCGTTGGTAATGGCAAGGTCCAGCCGCTGGTCGGCGGTATAGGAATAGTCGAATGAGTAATTCAGGTAGTGAGACCCCTTCCTCTGAAGGGAATAATTCTTCTCCGCAGCCTGGAAGACCTCTTCCAGCTGCTGTGACGCATCCTCGTCTCCCTCCTGTTTGGCCAGCGCCTCCCGCGCCTGATCCACACTTCCTTCATCCGCCAGGGTCATGCCCGAAAGCGGACCTGCCATGGAAACAAGGATAACGCCTCGCGCAAACCAACGATTCATCCTGACTCCCTTTCTTATTAGTAATTTTCCTGACGCCGGTGAACCCCGGCAAGTTAGTTACGACGGTAAAACAACTGCTTCCGGGTATTCTCGACGCTGCCATCGGGATTGTTTTTCTGGCGCTCCAGCAGATTCTGGATGCGCCTCTCAGTGGATTCGTGAAATTCCGGTATCCTCTCCAGCGCCAGCAACGTCATGGTCTGGTCGTCCACAAAGCGAAGGTCTTCCTCTTTCAGCTCCAGGTTGTCCAGGGGCTTGTCACCTCCCGGAAATACTATGAACAACACGTTGTCGTCCCATTTTTCCCTGAACTGCTCAAGCGTGAAGGAGATATTGCCAACGGAGGGGTCGGCGAGGTAAACGCGCCCGTCCCGGATCGCGCGTAGCACGACGAAGTGTTTGAAACCCGCATGATGAATCGGAACGATTGCCGGGTGGTCCAGGTCCTTGAGGTCATCAATGGTGGCCCGGAACCCCCCTGACGGATAACCCAGAGCAGTAACCAGCCGCTTCATGTCGAGCATGGAAAACGCCCGGCGTTCGACAATTCGCTCGCTTTCTCCGTAATGCAGCAGCCCCTCCATGACCTGCCGTTCCGACAACGTTCGCCCCAGGTAGAAATTCAGCACGGTGGTCAGCGCGGCACTGCCACAACTGTAGTCATAGGCCTGGCGCACGATATTCCGGAACTTCTGCTCAATGAGCGGTTCAATCCGCACATCGAAGTGCAGCTCTACGGGGCTGGAATCCACATCCTGTTCAATGACAACAGCCCCTCTTTCAAAGGGCTCCACCACAGTTGCTTCCTGCGCCATGGCAAAGGTAAGAATGGATCCGGCGAGCACCAGCAGCATGTCAGACGAAGTCCCTGTTTTTATTGGCCACGGTATTTATTGGGTTACATGTTGTTACGGTAAGATACCGAAAAGCCTGTCCCCTTAAAGATAACTGTGCCTCAAATCTGTCGCTGCAGAGGGGGCTTTCCAGAAGGGATTTGAGAACTGGTTCATGGCAACGACCGGGAGGACCCCGGAGTTTGACGGGATAACACGAAAACGGACTCGACAATGACCAGCCACTGTACCTGGGGCCCGGAGGCCAGCGCCTGATTGTCAGCGGTGGGGTTCAGGGAGAGTAGGTGAAAACCAGCCCCAGAAGCAGGTAACTCAGCAGGGTCACCACCACAATCCCCATCAGGTTCAGGGCAAAGCCCGCCCGGATCATGTCGCTGATCTGCATGTGGCCACTGGAAAACACAATCGCATTGGGTGGCGTCGCCACCGGCATCATGAAGGCACAACTGGCTGCGATAGCTGCCGGGACCGTCAGCAGCAGTGGTGATACTCCCTGGCTCATGGCCAGTGCACCCAGCAGGGGCAGAAAGGCGGCGGCCGTTGCAGTATTGCTGGTGACTTCAGTGAGAAAAATAATCACACCTGTCACCATCACGATCATCACAAGTGTTGGCAGGGTGCCCGCCACCCCGAGACTTTGCGCGATCCATTCCGCCAGCCCGGAGCTGCTGATCACGCCGGCCATTGCCAGGCCACCACCGAACAGCAACAGAACCCCCCAGGGGATACCCCTGGCCGTTTCCCAGTCCAGCAGGAACTCCCGTTTGCTGGTATTTACCGGAATAACAAACATGGCAATAGCGGCGGCGATGGCAATACCGGTATCGCTTAACCATGGCATCAGGCTGCCAGATAACAGCGGCCGGAAAATCCAGGCACTGGCAGTGATCAGAAATACTGCGGCAACCAGTTTTTCACCCTTGCCAAGCGGCCCCAAAGCATCAAGCTCCTCCCGTATTGCGCTGCCGCCATCACTGGAATTGCCCAGGTCAAAGTCCCGACGGGTCAGCCACCACCAGGCCAGGGCCAACATAACGATCGTGACCGGAACCCCAAGTAGCATCCATTGGGCAAAGCCGACCGAGATGCCCTGGTTTTCACTCAGATACGCCGCCAGCAGAGCATTGGGCGGTGTACCGATCAATGTTGCGATGCCGCCGATACTGGCGGAATAGGCAATGGCCAGCAAAAGCGCGGTGGCATAGCGGCGAACCCCCTTGGGATTACCGCTGTCCAACATGCCCACCACCGACAGGCCAATGGGCAGCATCATGATGGCCGTTGCGGTATTGCTTACCCACATGCTCAAAAAAGCGGTGGCCAGCATAAAACCGCCGATCTGCCGACGCGGCTCACTGCCAACGGCCTTCAGGGTCATCAGGGCAATCCGGCGGTGCAGGTTCCAGCGCTGCATGGCAAGCCCGAGTGTGAAGCCGCCCAGGAACAGGAAAATAATCGGATGGGCGTAAGGCGACGTGGCCTGGCCAACGTTCCCGAGCCCGAGCGCCGGCACCAGAACGATGGGCAGCAAGGCGGTGACCGGAATCGGAATGGCTTCCGTTGACCACCAGGTGGCCATCAACAGCATCAGACCCAGGGCTGCCCAGGCTTCTGCGCTCATGGTTTCCGGGGGTGGGAAAATCATTGTTGCCAGCAGAAATGCGGCGCCAAGGATCAGGCCGGCGACCTGGCTGCGTGGAAGTCCATCCAATGTGCTCTGAGCCGGTTGTTGTTCAGACATGCCGCTCTATTCCATTTTCCGGAATGTGAAATTAATGACGATCACAACTTTACAGGCCCTGCAATTGACGGTCATGAACACGGCCCAGCAGAATCAGGGCAAGAATAGCACCGGACAACGCCCAGGCCATATCCGACTGGGTATCCCACACATAGCCCTGGGTTCCAAGGAAGGCTTCCGCCCCTTCGCCACTCAGCAGGGCGACCCACCATTCAATCAGCTCATAGAAGGCACTCACGGCCAGAGCGAAACAGACGATAAAAAACGATCGCCACCCACGGCGGGCAAAAACACCGAACCGTATCACCAGTTCCCGGGCAATGATCGCAGGCACAAAGCCCTGGGCCAGGTGCCCCAGTTTATCGTAGTTGTTGCGCTCCCAGCCAAACCAGTCCCGGAACCAGTCAAATACCGGAACTTCAGCATAGGTATAGTGGCCGCCAACCATCAGAATGATGGCGTGCACCAGTATCAGCTGGTACACCAGCGGCGTGAGCGGATACCGGAAAAAGCACCAGATAACCAAGCCAAAACCGACTGCTGCCGGCAACACCTCCAGCACCCAGGTTGCCCGGTCCTTCGGCTCGATGGCAGACCAGAAAAACACAGCCAGGAATACAACTACCCAGGCCACAGGTGCAAGTCGATTGATCATTCTCTCACTCCAGTATTGTGATTATCGGCCGGGTCGGCGCTGAAGAAAAGGCCGACACTATCGGACTCTCACCCGACTGCCATCTTCCAACTGGCGACCCGGATGGCGGACCACAAGATCGCCTTCGCTCAGGCCGTCCAGAATGACCGTGTAGAACCCATTGGTGCGGCCTGTTGAAACGGTTGTGAGCTCCCCCCGTTCGCCCACCACCCGGAATACAAGGCTCTGGCCATCCCTGCGAAAAATGGCGGACTCGGGGATCTGAAGCTCATCGGCAGAGGCCCAGAGCACGAATTCCGCATCCACCCGATAGCCATCGCCAAGTGTCTCCCAGGCTTCCAGCGGACTGGTGATATCCGCAACCACCTGTACCCGCCTTTCTTCCACGCCAAGCGCGGAGACATCCTCGAATCCGACAGGTTCAACCCGCCTGACTACCGCATCCAGAGTGCCACCACCCCACCCTGTGAGACGCACAGTCACTCCGGGGCTGAGCTTGACAGCGTCGAAGCTCAGGACGTCGATAACTACCTCAAGCGCCCCCGGATCACCCAGCTCCAGGATAGCCTCGCCGGCATGAATTACGCCCTCACTTTTCCGTATAATGCCCAGCACCGAACCATTGACCGGGGACCGAACCGGAACCCGTTCCACGGCGCCATTACCTGAAGCCCTGGCTGCAGAGACTTCAAGGCGGGTTCTGGCGGCTGCCAGTTCGTGTGCCATGACTTCTTCATCAAAACGGGCTGAGCGCAGGATAGCCTGAGCCCTGTCCGAAGCGGCCTTGGCCTGCTGCAAACGCTCTTCGGAGACAAAATGATCACCACGGAGCGCCTGCAGGCGGGCCAGCTCCCGCATCGCCAGATCCGCTTCCGCCTCGGCAGCCGTGGCCTTCTGGCGAGTGGAGTTCAGCGCTGACCGGGCCGACTGAACCTTGGCTTCCGCCTCCGCACGGCTACGGGCATCCAGGGTGCTGGCGGGCATAGGGTCGACCTCGGTGAGCAGTTCTCCGGGGATAACCGGATCGCCCACCTCCAGAAGCACCCGATGGAGGAAGCCAGCCACCGGGGATGAAACCACATACCGGTCCCGAACCCGGGTTCTACCCTCTTCCCTGATGGTTATTTCCATTGGCCCGCGGCTCACCGTTGCCAGATCCACCCACACCGGATCAGGGCGAACGGTGAACACGACTGCTGCGATGGCCAACAACACGAACGCGCCCCAGAACAGCCATTTTCCTGCAAACCGTTTTGCTGCCATAGCGTCAATTCACTCCTTGTTTCCTGCAGCAACTATTCCCGTGTTTTCAGCACGGCCACCAGGTCCAGCGCCTTCAGGCGCCACCACGCAATAACCCCTGAAGCAATCGCAGATACCACCACGACTAACGCCGAAATACCCAGGGTCTGGGAAGTTATGGTCAGCGGCACCCGATAGAGCTCCGTTTGCATGGCCGTGACAATCAACAGCGCCAGGCCCTGCCCGATTAACCACCCGAGTGGCACGCCAAGCAGCAGCAACAGCGCCACCTCACCCAACAATATATGCGCAACTTCATTGTGGGTGTACCCGAGTACTCTGAGGCTTGCCAGCTCCCGACCCTTCTCGGCGAGGGATATGCGGATCGTGTTATAAACAACACCGAAGGCGATGATGCCGCCCATCAGACTGTTGAAAAAGGTGAACGTCAGGAAGGTCCGGGCCAGGGTATCGTAGAAGCTGTCCAGCATGGCCTGACGAATACTCAGGCCAAGAACTCCGGGGGTTTCCCGAAGGCTGTCGTAGACTTCCGCCGCTTTGGTGGGATCCAGATTTATCATGGCCTGATTGATCAGGGGCCCATCGCCCAAGGCCCGGTTCAGGGCATCGAGGTTCATGTAGGCGCCCACGCCGAGAAACTCACTGGTAACCCCTGCTACAGGCACCAGTACCGTTCTCCGGTCGCCTTCAAGCAGCTCCAGCTGAAGGGTATCGCCGGGTTTCGCCCCCAGTTCCCGGGCCAGGTAATCCGTCAGCAGAAGTCCCTCGCCCGGAAGGCTTACGCGCTCCAGGTCGCTGTCGACAACATACTGCAGCCGCGCGTCGGCGGGTATCCCGGTCACAGCACTGCGCCATTCCCGATGCCCGAATTTCAGGCGTGCGGGTACCGTGCGCCGGCCCTCAACGTAACGGATCCCCGGTTGGCGTTGTATTCCGTACAGAGCCGAACTGTTCACCGGATCAATGAACGTGGTGGCCAGATCCTGTTGTTGAACCCGTGCAAACTGGGTATGCACCATCAATGACACCGAATCAAACTGGAAATTACCAACCATGACAATGGCCGAGGCCATGGCAACTCCACTCATGGACAGCAGTGTCCGTGCAGGGCGGCGGGAAAGTTGGCGCACGATCATTCGCGATGGCTGGGAAAAACGGATTCCCGAGAGCAGCTTTTCCACCCCGGTAACCCGGTATCTGGCAGGCCCCTCCGGCCTCATGGCCTCAGCAGGCGGCAGGGCCGCCGCCTGCCTGATGGCCCTCCAGGCACCGAGCCACGCGACTACAGTGGTCAGTATGGCCAGTAACACCAGCCAAAGCGGATTGATACGGAACAGCAGGCCGGGGAACCGGTAGAAATCCATATAAAGCTCCCCCAGCGCCCGCCCCAGCCATAATCCCAGGGCAAGCCCGAGCAACAATCCGATAACCGCGATCACAATCACCAGTTTGCTGTAGTGCCAGGCGATCTGGCGGTTGCCGTAACCAAAGGCCTTGAGCACCGCGATAATGTCCCGCTGGGTACTGATCAGCCGGCTGATGACCACATTCAGGAGAAACATGGCCACCCCCATAAAAATCAGGGGAAAAACCGTGGCCATGGTTTTCAGCTGGTTCAGCTCATCACTCAGGAAACGGTGCGAAAACTGGTCATCCCGGCCATAGGCTCCGGTCGCACCGTAGCGAGCCAGTAACCGATCAAGAGCATCCGCCACAGAGGCAACCGAATAGCCCGGCCTGAGCGTAACCACCAGGCTGTTAAACGCGCCCCCCATATCCATGGCGGCTTCCAGAGCCTCTCTGCTCATCCAGAGCACACCGTACCGCTGGTAATCCGGTAGCATTGCGCCAGGCGGAATCACGTAAATGAATTCCGGCGATTCAACAATGCCGGTCAGAATAAGAGCCTGCCGCCGACCATTAATGATGGCCTCGAACCTGTCACCCAGTGACAACTCGTGTGCCTCGGCAAAGCTCCCGATGACCGCGACTTCCTGGTTTCGGCCGGGGGCTGGAAGCCGCCCCTCCCGGATGAAGAGACGATTGATGTCCGGCTGGCCATCCGGGGGGATCGACACCAGCCGGGCCGAGACCGGATCCGCGAAGCCGGGCATCTCCAGTTTGGCGCCGCCCTCCACGCGGCCTTCGTAACGTGCGACACCTGGCAGTTTTTCAATCTCTTGAAGGATATGGCGGGGCGCCCGTTTCAGGGCGGAAAACACCTCTGCGAACTGGTGCTGCTCGTAATACTGGGCCCGGGTTGCCACCAGGGAGGAGTAATTCACCAGGGACATGACACACACGGCCACGCCGCCGGCGATCACGAGGGCAATGGCGAGCACCTGGCCCCGCATCTGCCAGAGCTCCCGGCAAAGTTTGGTGTTCAGTGCATTGCTGGCCATCGCGTTCACTTTTTCGCCCTGTTACCAGGACAGAGTCCGGGGATCCTGGCGCTGATCGTTACGGCGTTCGCCGCTGATATTGCCGTCGGAAAGCGTGATCACACGATCCGCCATGCCGGCTATGGAAGCGTTGTGGGTAATGATAACCGTCGTAGTGCCGGTTTCCCGGTTCGCCTTTTCCAGGGCTTCGAGAACCAACACGCCGGTGGCCGAATCAAGGGCTCCTGTCGGTTCATCGCAAAGCAGCACTTCTGGTCGTTTGGCGATGGCCCGGGCAATGGCAACGCGCTGTTGCTCGCCACCGGAAAGCTGTGCTGGAAAATGGTCGATGCGCGCCTTTAGTCCAACCAGTTCGAGAGCTTCTTCGGGCAACATGGGATTGGACGCAATTTCGGTAACTGCCGCTACATTTTCCCGCGCGGTCAGGCTTGGAATCAGGTTGTAAAACTGGAACACGAAGCCAACGTGCTCCCGGCGGTAGCGGGTCAGTTCACGATCCCCCGCCGCACTAAGGTCAATATCCCGGTAGCAAACCTCACCGGAGGTCGGCACATCCAGTCCGCCGAGGATGTTCAGAAGGGTCGATTTTCCCGAACCTGAGGCGCCCAGCATCACGACAAGTTCACCAGGGTAAAAATCCAGGTCCACCCCCCGGAGTGCGTAAACCTGGACCTCACCCTGACCGTAGGTCTTGGTCAGCCCCCGGGTGTGAAATACCGGTGGCTCTGTCATGGTGCCCGTCCCTGGTTCCATGAGATCAGTCTTCAGCGCAGTCGACACATACGGTGGTGTAGGGCAGCACCTGCAAACGACGGGGGTCAATGGCCTCGCCACAGGATTCGCACTCATCGCCAACGCCGCTCTCGATACGCTCAAGCGCTCGCTCTATCTGTACCAGTTCGGCGCGGGTTTCTGTTTCGAGGGAATCAACCACTTCGTCATTCTGGGTCTGGGCTGCCTGCTCTTCGAAGTCCTTGTCCAGCGCGCCGCCCTCGCGATGCTGATGGGCTTCATAACGGGAAAGCCTGGCCTTCAGGTCTGCTCGCAGTGTTTCCAGTTCCGATTTGCGGTCACTCATATTACGCCTCCTGCCCCGTGCGGATAATCCGGGATATACAAACGTCTACAGTAAAGCATAAGCTGAACCCGGGGTTGATACTTGTCAAAATTGCGTAATACTGACTGAGGCAAAATAAGGCTTCATTTAACTGACCTGTATGCAAGGGAGTTGTAGCAATGACTAATGACCTGTTTGAAAAAGCCACGCGCCTGAACGAGACCCTGTTCGAGCAGTTCAGCAAGGCTGCGGAAATGCAGATGAATGCCTTCCGCCGCTATGCTGATGTCACCAGGGAACAGGCCAGGAAAGTTTCTGAAGTACGGGACCTGGAGGGGCTGAAATCCCTGACCGGTGACCAGGCCGAAACCCTCAAGTCCCTCAGCGAACAGTTTACTGCAGACTGGAAAGCCTGGCAGGACTACTTCAACGAAAGCCGGGAGCAATTTCAGAAGGTGTTCGAGAAGGCCCAGGAAGAAACCACAAAACCCGGCCCGAAAGCCGCCAAGTAAGGGATTGTTATGTTCGGCCTGGATACGCTCGGCAAAACCGTCAATCAGCTGGTTAACAGCTTTGAAACCAATGTCCGGCAGGGGCAGCAGCAACTGGAGAAGCTGCTCGGGGATGCAGGCGTCATGGACGACGCGAAACTCTCTACCCTGACTGAAATGTCTGATGCCTACCGGACCATGGCCGAGGATCTGTTGCTCCATCCGCTCAGGTTTGCCGGTGCGGAGCTGGATCTGGCCCGCAAACACCTGGCGCTGAGTTATTACACCCTTGCGCGTTTGGCGGGCAAGGGGGAGCCGCCGGTGGCTGCGCCGGAGCCTGACGACCGGCGTTTCCAGGCTGAAGACTGGCACCGGCATCTGCCTTTTGATGTTCTGCACCAGGCCTACCTGATCAATTCCCGGGCGTTCCTGAACTGGGTGGAAGGTATCGGAGGCATGCCCGAGGCGGGGCGGGACCAGATGCTGTTCTATGGCAGGCAACTGACCAGCCTGCTCTCGCCCTCGAACTTTCCGGCAACCAATCCGGAAGTGCTCAGGATTACCTGGGAGCGCAAGGGCATGAACCTGGTCGATGGGGGCCGCCAGCTGATCGAGGACCTGCGTCAGAACCCGTCACTGTTCAATGTCGGCATGACTGATCGCTCCGCCTTTGAGGTGGGCCGGAACCTGGCAACCACCCCGGGCAAGGTAATCTTTCAGAATGAGCTGATGCAACTGATCCAGTATTCGCCCACAACGGAAACCGTCAGCAAGCGTCCCCTTCTGATCGTGCCTCCCTGGATCAACAAGTATTACATCCTGGACCTGACCACCAGGAACTCCTTCATCCAGTGGCTGGTGAACCAGGGTCAGACCGTTTTTATCATTTCCTGGCGTAACCCCGGGCCCTCGCTCCGGGACAAGGGCTGGGACGACTACATGCAACTGGGGCCATTGGCCGCCATGGATGCGGTAACCGAGACCACCGGCGAAGAACGGATGAATGTCATCGGATACTGCATCGGTGGCACCCTGTTGGGCTCCACTCTCGCCTGGCTGAAGAAAAAGCGGCGCAACCCGGTGGCGAGCGCAACTTATCTGACAACCCTGCTGGATTTTTCGGACCCGGGCGGCATCGGCGTGTTTATCAACGATCACTCCCTCCGGGGGATCGAGCGCATGCTTGAGCGCAAGGGCTATCTGGACGGCCGCGCCATGGCCTTTACCTTCAACCTGCTCCGGGAAAACGAGCTGTTCTGGTCGTTCTGGACCAATAACTATCTGAAGGGACAGAAACCGGCCGCCTTTGACCTGCTCTACTGGAACACCGACGGCACCAACCTGCCGGCGAAGATGCACAGCTTCTATCTGCGGGAAATGTATCTGAATAACCGGCTGGTGCAGCCGGATTCACTAACCCTGGCCGGGGAATCCATCAACCTGTCCGAGATCGATGTGCCATCCTTTTTCCTCTCGGCCAGGCAAGACCATATCGCCAAGTGGAAAACCACCTACAAAGGCGCGCTGGCGCACGGTGGTGATGTTCGCTTTATACTCTCCGGCTCGGGCCATATCGCCGGGGTGATCAACCCGCCTTACAAGGAAAAATATGGCTACTGGACCAACGACACGCTGGTACCGGACGCCGACGACTGGCTCGACAGCTCCGAACACCATCCGGGATCCTGGTGGCCACACTGGCTTGAGTGGATTGCTACGTTCTCTGAAGAGAAAGTACCAGCCCGCGTACCGGGAGATGGCAAACTGCCCGCACTTGAGGACGCTCCCGGGAGCTATGTGAAAGTTAAAGCGGCGGATGCGGCGAAATGTTAGACTGATAATAAAACAAAGGAAAGGAAAGCCCATGGGGCGACCGCTACCAATATCACGCATCATGCACAGCGGTTTTTTGCTGCACTGCTCTCCGGACACCCCCATCGCTGACGCAGCGGCTCAGATGGCAGAGCGCTCGGTCAGCTCGATTCTGATTACCGAAAATGGTCAGGTGACCGGCATCTGGACCGAGCGTGATGCCCTGACAATCGACTTTTCCGAGCCGGCCAGCTTTGAACGTCCGATCAGTTCAGTCATGAGCTCGCCGGTGCTCACCCTGCCCGGGGATATGGATGCGGGCGAGGCCGCCCTGCGGTTTCGGGATACCGGGAAACGGCATTTTCTTATTGTCGATGAGTCCGGTTCACATTTGGGCATCCTGTCCCAGACCGACCTTGCCCTCAATCAGGGACTTGAGCCCTACCTGCGGCTGAGGGAGGTCAGTACCGCCATCCCGCACCCCCCGCTGGTCGTGGATGGGCAGGTTGCCCTCGCTGAGGTTGCGGCGATCATGCATCGGCATCAGGCTGGTGCCGTCGTGGTCGATTGCCATGACGAGGGGCTGGGCATTCTCACCGAAAGGGATATAGTCCGATTGATTGCGTGCAATACCGGTAATGCCCTGGCCGCCGACCTGGCCATCCGGCCATTACTGACCGTCAGCGAATCCGAGCCGTTAATTCGTGCCAGGGACCTGCTGATCAATCACCGGATCCGGCATCTGGCCGTAACCAACAGCCGGGGTGAGGTCACTGGCCTGATTGGCTACAACGACATGCTTGCGGGTGCCGAGCAGATGTACCTGGACGATTTGCGGGAAGCACTGGAGCAACGGGACCAGGCACTTGCGAAATCCCGGCAGACCCTGCAACTGGCGGAGCGGGTGATCGAGTCTTCCTTCGAAGGCATCATGGTGACGGACAGGGACATAAACATTGAGTTCGTCAATCCGGCGTTCACGCTACTCACAGGTTACAGCCAGGACGAAGTTGTAGGGAAAACACCGCAAATCCTGTCCTCGGGCCGTCACGACGACGATTTTTACCAGCGGATGTGGAATTCGCTGGTCACCCATGGCTACTGGCGGGGCGAGATATGGAACCGGCGCAAGACCGGAGAGCTCTATCTGGAGCTGCTGACGATCACCGCCATCACCGATGAAGAGGGCAACACCACCCACTACGCCGGGCTCTTCACGGACATCACCCAGAACAGGAAGAACGAGGAGCAGATCCGCCAACTTGCCTACTACGATGCCCTAACGGGCATTCCGAATCGCCGGCTTCTTGAGGATCGCCTTGAACACGCCATTCGCCATGCCCATCGCCGCTCATCCCTGCTGGCAGTCATGTTCATGGATCTGGACCATTTCAAGGGCGTTAACGACAGGCTTGGCCACGCTGCCGGCGATGAATTACTGCTTCAGTTCACAAGCCGTGTCCAGAGCTGCTTGCGTGAAGACGATACCCTGGCCCGGCTCGGCGGGGACGAATTCATTGTCCTGTTGTCCGATCTGGAACATCTTGACGATGTCTATCGGGTGGCAGAACGATTGATCGCCAGAAACCATGAACCCTACCACATCAACGGCGAGTCCCTGAACGTGGGTTCCAGTATCGGCATCAGCCTTTACCCCCGGGATGGCATTACCGCCTCCGAATTGCTGCAAGGTGCCGACATCGCCATGTATCGGGCCAAGCAGGACGGACGGAACCTGTTCCGGTTATTCAACCCTGCGGTTGCTGAAGACGCCTGATCTCGCCCCGGAATCGCCAGTGTGGCACTATGGCCCGCTGGATGACCGGCGGAGAACCACCTGATGTTTTATACTACCCTCGTGGCGATTGCAGCCGCCATGATCCTGTTTGCCTGGCTCGGGCTCAGAGCTCGTCTCGCTGACGGCGGCCTGGACGATTACGTGACCGCACGGAACAGCCAGGGAGCCAGAGCCCTCGGGCTTTCTTTCCTCGCTTCCGGCATGGGGGGATGGATCCTGTTCGCGCCGCCGGAGGTAGGAGCGTTGGTCGGCCCTCTGGCACTGGCGGGCTATGCCCTTGGCGCCGCCCTGCCGTTTATCGTGTTCGCCTTCTGCGGGCCCGCCATCCGTCATTTCCTGCCCCAGGGCCGCAGCATTGGTGAGTTCGCCCACGCCTGTTACGGCAACGGAGTCCGCCATTACGTTTCCCTGATCTCCGTGCTGTACATGCTCTGTTTCCTGACCGCCGAGCTGACCGCCATTGGTGCGATCACCTCACTCCTGTCCGGCATCAATGGCGGTATTGTGGTGGTGGGTGTTGCGATAACCACACTGATTTACACCGCAGTCGGTGGCCTTCGCGCAAGCATCGTCACTGATCAGTGGCAGGCCCTGTTGTTGATCGCCCTGCTGGCCATTGTCAGTTTCGTTGCTATCGGCAAACTCCCGGAAGCGGCTCCGGCGGCGCTCCCGGACATCCCGACCTCCGCTGCCCTGAGCGTGGCGCTGACCCTGGTGATAGCGGTGACCGCCGCCAACCTGTTCCACCAGGGCTACTGGCAAAGGTTGTGGTCAGCCCGGGATACCGACGCCCTGAGCCGGGGGGCGCTGCTCGGCGGCGTGGTCACCATCGGCGTGGTCGCTGTGGTTGGCGGGCTTAGGATATTGGCGGCCATGAGCGGCGCCGACCTTGGTAATCCGCCGATTCCCTTCTTTGCTTTGCTGGCCGATGCCCCGGCCTGGCTGTCATTGCCAGCACTTATTCTGGCGATCACCCTGGTCGCCTCGTCGGTGGATACACTGCAAAATGCCCTGGCGTCCCTGGCTGTTACCGAGAAACAGGGGCTTTCCATTGTCAGTGCCCGATGGTTCACCGTGCTGCTGATGATTCCGGTGGTTCTGGTGGCACTGCAGGGGATCTCGGTGCTCCGGCTGTTCCTGATCGCCGACCTGCTGTGCGCCACGGCGGTGTTGCCTGTACTGATGGGGCTTTGGAGCAGAATGACCACGCGAGCGGCGATTCTGGGCTGTCTGGCGGGGCTTCTTGGCGCCATTCTGCCGGGTTGGATTGCCGGAGGCAGCTTTATGGCCGGCCTGGAAGCCGCCAGCTTCCCCGGCAGCATCCCAACACTGATGCCGTTTGTTGGTGCCCTTGCGGGCTCCGGAGTGGTTAGTCTCGTGGTCGCAGCTACGACCCCGAAACGTTGAGAGAGTGCTGTCCGGCTTTTCAGCTGGACAGCAGTTCAATCGGGTACCGGATCCTGGTCTGGTCGACCCCGGGCCGGGCTCCAAAATCCACCAGCCTCAAACGGTTACAGATCTTGCTCTCGAGCGCCGGCTCATTAAGCGTGGACTCCACCACCGAGCAGCTCGACACTGCTCCATTCGGCTCAATAACCAGTTCAGGCGTGATGCTTCCCTGGAGGGAAGGTTTCCGGCGCAACTCCCGGTTGTAAATGCTGTAGATCGCTGATTTGTTGGCGTCCATGGTGCGGCGCAATTCTTCCTTGCTCCGGGTTCTGGCGGCCGTTTCCTGCTGCTCCCTGCGTGCAGTCTCTTTTGCGGCTGCAATCCTTTCTGCTTCCGCAACTTCGGCGCGCTGACGTTCGGCCAGGGCAACCTGACGGGCCTCCCGGTTCAGCGCTTCCTCATTCACACCGCTGCTCCTGGTGTTTGCGGTAGCGCGGGACGCCAGCGTATCACCGGTTTTACGGGTAATAGGCTCTGCGGTATTGGCGACCGGGCCATCCAGCTTGACCGACTCGGCCAGGGAGCTGAGCTTTGCAAGTTCGTTACCCATGGCCAGGATGCCGGTGTTCTTTGCCTTTTCGCGGGCTTTGGCCACCTCTTCCGGCTTTGGCTCTGGCTTTTCGGCAACCTGCGGTTCGGGTTCCGGTTGCGGTTGCGGTTCCGGCACGACCGGTTCAGGGACCGGCTCGGGTTCGGGCTCAGGTTTCGCCTGCTCTACCGGCTTTTCCTCGGGCTTCTTTTCCTCGGGCTTCGGCGGCTCAGGCTCCGGCAGCACCGGTTTTGGCGGCTCCTTTTTCTCGATGATCAGTTTGGCCAACTGGGGCGGCAAGGCTTCCTGTTCCTGCCGGTCGCGCTCGGGCAATTCTATCCAGCTGACGTAACCCGCGAAAGCCAGGAACAATGGCACCACCACGACTGCGGCCGCCAGTAGCCGTTTACGTTCACCGCGTTCCTGGTTCCAGGGCAATCCATACCGGTAATCCATAGTGATCAGGCCCCCTGTTCCGTGCGCTGATTAACCGCCAGGGAAATGCTGGCATAACCGGCGTCCACGCAGGTGGACATGATTTTCTTGAGCAGCTCGTAAGGCAACTCCCGGTCCGCAAGGATAGTAATGGGGCGGCCCGCCTCCGGCGCCGGTGCCGATGAACGGCCGGCCTGATAGTCCAGTTCCTGTTTCAGGGACGGCTCCACTTGCCCTTCAAAGATCTGGAAAGCGTCCCGTTTGACCACCAGCCGACCGTTTACCAGGATATCCCTGTCGGTCACGGTCAGCGCCAGCACATCACCTGGCGGTTGCTGAGCGGTGGAATCCGGCAACTTGATGGTATTGTTCTGATTGAGTACCTGAACGTCGGACGAGGAGTTCACCATCAGGAAGAACACCAGGATGGTGAAGATATCCATCAGCGAGACCAGGTTCATCTTTCCCTGGCTCTTGTTGCGCCGGTAGTGGCGTTTGAGACGACGGGCCCTGGCGGATTCTTTCATGAACTCACCTCCGCCGATCCCGTGGCCTGAACCGGTGCATCACCCAGTGAGATCTCGGGGAACAGCTCGGCTTCCACAACGCTGCCGGCCACCACCGCTTCATAGGAGCGGACCGTATCCATCACCGAGACCAGAGACTGATAGGACGTCTCGCGGGATGGCATGATGATCACATCCTTCTTGTCCGGAACCCGACTCTTGATTTCCTTCATGACATCTTTAAGCAGCACGAAATCATATTCGCCCTCTCGGCGGGGAATAGTCTTTATGACTCCGCCCTGGTTATCGGCAACCACCAACTGACCATCGTAGATCACGACCTGAATCTGCAGTTCCTCGGCCTGTTCCGCCGACAGGCTCTCACCGGTCGGGAAGTTCAGTTCCAGCACGCTGGTGTGGGCAAACACCATATTGAGCAACAGTACCGGCACCAGCACAATCATGAGGTTCATGAACGGCGTGATGTCGAGATCGGCCTCACTTTGCAGGCGACGATGCTTCCGTCTCATGGCCTGGCATCCTTCTGGCTGGTTATCAGGCCGGGCTACCGGCCGGTGTCGCCACCTGGGCTGGCGCTGCGGCATTCTGGGCCTGGGCTTGAGCAGCGGACTTGTTGCCGGAGCCGTCACTGAGCAGGTTAAGCACCTTGATGCCGGCCATCT
The DNA here is from genome assembly GCF_038098645.1 of Marinobacter metalliresistant. NCBI lineage: Bacteria > Pseudomonadati > Pseudomonadota > Gammaproteobacteria > Pseudomonadales > Marinobacteraceae > Marinobacter > Marinobacter metalliresistant. The sequence goes on from NZ_CP101118.1 coordinate 958,041, forward strand.
CGAAGCTGTCGACAATTTCATTGGTCTTGGTCTGCAGCAGGGAATGGACCAGCAGCATGGGAATGGCCGACATCAGGCCGAAGGCGGTGGTGTTCATGGCCACCGAGATACTCTGCGACAACAGGCTTGCCTTCTGGGCCGGATCCGCCGCGGCCACGGCGGTGAACGCTGCAATCAGGCCGATGATGGTCCCGAGCAGACCCAGCAGGGTCGCGATATTGGCCAGTGTGGCCAGGTACTGGGTGCGTTTTTCCAGCCGCGGCATGACATCCAGCAGGCCCTCTTCCATGGCGTACTCGATCTCCTCGCGACCCTGGCGGCGAGCCAGGCGCTGAAGGCCAAATCCGATCATGGTCGACATGGCACTGCCGGACTCCTGGGTGTAATTGAGGGCGCCCTTCAGGTCGCGCCTGGCAATCATCTGATGCAGGCGATTGAAGTCCCGGCGGTTGGTCAGTTTCTGGGCGGAGAGGTAAACGTAACGTTCAATGGCAACAATGAGACCGATGATCAGCACAACGGCAATCGGAAACATAAAAAAGCCACCTTCCTGGAAGAAGCGAACGGCGGTATCGATCATTTTCTGGGCACTCCATGGTCCGGTTTTCAGGTCAGTCTATGCGCGACCTGCCCATGAGAGGGTAAGTTCGCGAAAGTCTGTGTGAGGGTTTGTTTAATCTTGTGCGCGGGCACACTATGAGCGTGAGGGAAGTCACATTTTTACTCCCCGGCTGCCGGTTGAGCCTGTTTCTTGAACGCCTCGTGGTACTGAATGAAGCGCTGGAATTCGTAACGCTCCAGCGGCCGCGGCCCCTGATCAACCATCAGACGTTCCTCCGGCGCCCGCAACTCCGCCATTTCCGGCGGCTGCCAGGGCACCAGGTACATCACCGTGGGTACCTCCTGATCGCCACGAATGCGTGCGCCTTCAATGGTAACCACACCCGACGAGTCCTGGGCCTGAACTACTGAGTTGCCAGCCAGGAGAGCCGAAGCCAGCATGAGCGTCAACGCGGAATGTTTCATATCGCCTCTTCCACATCAGATTCTGTTTTTCGCATCGAAGATCCAGTCTTCCAGTCTCGGGTGAGGCTCACTGGCGGCGAATTGATAGCGCTCATAGAGCTCCACAGCCTCGGCGGGTTTGCCCAGGTAGATATCCAGCAGGAAGGCCAGATTGAGGATCGCCGGGGCGTAATCCTGATCCGCGGCCAACGCCTCCCGGTAATACTGCTCCGCATCGCCGAACTCTCCGGCGTTCCGGGCGATAACGCCGAGGTGATTCAACGCCTGGACATGCCGCGGATTCACGGCCAGAACCCGCTCAAACCAACGCTTCGCGGTCTCGGTTTCCCCTTCCCGGAACGCAATGATTCCGAGGTTGGCCATGGGCCCGGCTCTCTCCGGGTACTCCCGGGCCAATTGCCCGAAACGCGCCTGGGCCTCGGCCAGGTCGCCCTGCGCCATGGCCTGAACCGCTTCCCGGAACGAAGCTTCCAGCACAGCCTGGTTTGAAGCCTGGCCCTCAGGCTCGGGCGCTGGCGGGGCCGTCACACACCCGGAGATCGCGAGCACGGTCAGCAGACCGATTCCGTATGCCCTAATCCAGTTCATTGACAACCCCCGCAGTCAGTTCTTTCTTCCGGTAGCGACCCGGCAACAGGTCCTTCAGGGCCTCGTAGCTGCGCCTGACCCAGTCATCGAATATGCCCTCCCGGGCGCGCCGGATATTCTGCTCGTGGATATCGATGGCGTTGTCCTCGAATGGATAGGCCTGCTCTTCAAGCAGAAGCTCATACTGGGCCAGCTCCAGTTCGCTCAGCCCGGTGGGCCGCTCCGAGTCCATCAGATCCGCGCCAAGACGCCCATATATGTGTGCAATCTGGTAACCCGCCTCAGTGGCAAATGACGACAGGCCATAGCCGGCGGTTTTCTGGTAAGCCGTTACCGCCCTTTCGAGCGCATTGGTTTTCGCCGTCATGCTCTCGTTCAGCGGCAGCGTCAGGCGGATGCTGTCGTATCTTGCAAGGGCATCACGGGCAAGGGTCGCGGACGCTGAAGCGGCCAGGTAGCGCATGCGGTCGTCCGCCGCTTCCGGGTTCCGGTCCACGGTTTCCATCTGCTTGCGCAGCCAGTAATCCCGTTTCCCGGAGTCACCTTCAGCCTGGTAAAGCCCGGACAGCCGGTTTGCCGCCTCCATATAGACATCCGCGGGCTCGGGATGGGCGTTGGCGTAGGTACGCCAGGTGCCGATGGCTTTGCCGCGGTTCCCGGCCTGATCATAGAGTTCGGCAGCAATCAACAGGTTTTCCCGACGCTCCTCCGGCGTACTGGCCAGGGCAACCATGCGCTGGAGTTCATCTGCGGCACGCTCCCATTGCCCCGTTTCACGATAGGCCAGCGCCAGCTTTGCCGGTACGGTGTCTATCAGCTCATGGTTCGGAAAGACACTCCGGAAGCCGTTCAGGACACTGATGGCCTGATCCCAGAGATTGGCAGTGATCAGCAGGGAGGCCGCATCGTATTCCGCATTCGCCCGTAACATCGATTCGGGAACCTCTGCGCCCACCCTCAGGAACTCGCTGACAGCGGCCTCAACCTTGCCCGCATCCGCCAACTGTTCGGCCTGCCGGTAAACCGCTGCCGCCAGGTTTTCACGCACGCTGCCCCTGCGTTCATCGTCTTCACCCATGACCGCCAGGGCATCACGATAGGCCTGTTCCGCCTCGCCGTATCGGGCCAGTTCAGACAAGCCGTGGCCGGATAACAGCAGGGCTTCTGTTGTCAGTTCCGCCGAGGGTGCCGGCTGCCAGGCAACAAGGCGAGCCGCCATGGCAACGGTCTCTTCCCAGTTTTGCTGGTCGAATTCCCGTTGCAGCGCAAGGTAGTACACGCCCGGCGCCCGGGGGTCGCCGGGAAACGCATTGGCAAAACGCAGACGGTTCAACTGCTGCAGCTCCTGATAGGCCATCCGCTCGGACCCGCGCTCGGCAGCCCAGGTGCTGGCGTATTCCCGGAATGCCAGCACTGAGGCATAACCCGCCTCCGGGGCGCGCTCCGGCAACGTATCGGCTGGGTAGTCATAGGCAACCCGTTCAAAGGTAGCAATAGCAGCAGGCCAGTCCTCCAGTTCCAGGTAGGTTTCACCCAGCAGGAACAGACGCTCCGGCGTGCGGGGGTGATCCGGGAAGGTAGCGGCAAATTCCGCGTAGTAATTGGCAGCTTTCCGGTAATGGCTGTCCGCCTGCGGGCCATCCGTGGCTTGCCCCGCTAGCAGGTAGTGACGGTCCGCCAGCTCCGGCAACAGCTGTTCCAGCTGTTGCTCGATAAAGCCAATGGCGTCCGGACCTGCCGACCGCCAGTAATCACTGTAGATTCCGTAAAGACTGACAAACCCGGCTTTGCGCTCTGGAATGGTACGGGCAAAGCCGGCAAGCTCGAGGGTTTCCAGGATTCGTATGTGGTAGCGCGGTGCCCAGGGGCTTGTGGGGTGATCTTCTATATAGGCTTCGAATACATCGATCGCATCACTGTACTGCTCCCTTTCCAGCAGCAGCTCACTGTAACGGTCGTAGACCAGGATCTCGTAAGGACGCCCCCCAGTCTGGCGAAACAGCGCCTGCAGGGTTTCAGCGCCGTCAAGATAGGACAGGGACAGTCCCACCACCCGAAACAGGTCCTCAATCAGGGTCCGGTTACGATGATCGATATCCTCCACCGGCTGCCCCGCCGGCATGACCAGGTCCAGCACTTCCAGGTAGCTGAACAGCGCTTGCTGATAATCCGCCTGCTTGAACAGGCTCCAGCCTTTCATGTAATGCGCGTTCACCAGAAACGAGACGTCGGCCATGCGTGCCTGGCTGGCCAGGGTGACCTGGTCAAAGGCCTGCTCCGCCTCGGGGTAGCGGCCATCGATAAACAACAGGTCCGCCCGACGGAACTGGGCCTCAATCCAGTATTCAGAATCCGGATAGCGGCGCACCAGGGTGTTCAGTGCTTCCAGCTGTTGTGGTGTTGCCCCACGTAGTTCCCAGGCTCTCGCAAGCTGATAGTATATCTGATCATTGCCATCGCGATCCGGATGTTCCGACAGGAGGCGCTGGTAGGCATCAATGGCACCGGAGAGCTCATCCACGGCGGCATCCGCCATTTTCCGCTCCGCCCGCTGGAACTCCAGGTCGGCCAGGCGATGCCGGATGGTGACCTGTTTCCGGGGATCGTCAACGAGGGGCAGGAGCGCCTTGTAACTGTCCATCACGGTTTCGATGGAGACACCACCGGTCAGGCTGGCTTCATCCGCGGTTCCTTCATTGCCAGCCCGGGTGTCAATTGCCGGAAGCGCCGCCAGGGTTCCCTCCCGGACCTGGGGCATTTGTTCGCTTCCCCCGGGCATCATCGACTGCAGCATCTGGCAGCCACTGGCCAGGACAAGCATGCCCGCAATGACCATTCCCTTAACCATCGTCACAAGCGTCCGACTACTCATCACCGGCACCTGCACTGGGAGACGCACGGAAGAGCTGGTCCGCCAACCGGGCCTGGGCATGGCGGGAAGCCACCAGGTAGCCATTGAGCTCTTCCTGCTGGGTGGCAAGCATCCTGTCCACCTGGTCCAAGAGGATTTTCCGGGCATGTCCCAATGCCTCGGATACCTCTTCCCCAAGAGCCGCAAGTTCCCATTCACTGACGGCGATACGCCGCGCCAGATCCGCATGGCGGGTGTCTTCGGCCATCAGGGTTTCAACCCGTTGTCGCTGAGCCTGAAAGCGCTCCATCTCCCGGTCCAGTTCCCGCAACTGCTTTTGCGCCGCCCAACGGTTCACACCATAGTCATCCGCGATCCACCAGTCGAAGTAGGCTCGCATTCTTTGATAGGTTTCACGCTGGCTGGCTGTGGTTTCATCGTCTGGCAGTTCGGCCAGTGTTTTCTCAACCTCGTCCAACTTGTCCCTGAGTACTTTCTGCTCCGTGGTCATAAAGAAACCGGCATCTTCCTCTGCCAGCGCAGTTGAGACATTGTCCCGGAACGCTCGATGCAATTGACGCCACGGGTCCGCCTGCTGCTCCTCCAGAGCCTGCCGGGTTTGCGTAATACGGATCTGGCGCTGCTGCTCCCGGGTATCCAGCATGGTTCTGAACGATTCGAACCGGGACTGTCGCTCGGCAATGAAGGATTGCATCCGATACAGCTCGTTCAGTTCGCCCAGGGCCTGCTGGAACGCCTCCGTGGCCAGCACTTCCGCCAGACCGAAGTCGACTGGCTCGACGCGGAGCCGGCCGTAGGGGTCCGTGAGCATCCCGTCGCCGTCACGACGGATATTGAGCCGGGCCATCAGGCTCTCTTCACTGAGCCGGTTGCGGAGGCCGCTGAGCTCCGAGATCCGGGCCTCATAGTGGTCGGCTGCCCGCTTAAAGGCTGGCAAGGCCCTATCCGGCACCCCCATTTGCTCCAGAACATAGGCTCGGGCGAAGGGAACCTGCTGCCGCCAGGGCAGAAACAACTCCCGGCCAGACAGGGATTCAAGGGCATCGAGAGCCCGTTCAGGCCGGCCCTGCCCCGCGGCGGCCACGGCGTAGTCAAAGAGCGCCTGATCGGCGAAGACCCCATCCAGCGGCATGGCGCCCAGAACCTTCAGGGCCTCGTCGAAGCGGTTATCACGAAGATGCAGCCGGGCAAGTGACAGACGAGCCCGGTCAAGCAGGCCCTGGCGCTCGGCATCTGGCTCGGCGGAATTGCTGGTTTGATCAAGGATGGCGATCAGTTCCTTCAAGTCCGCCTCTGCAGCGGCGCCGTCACCGGCATCCAGCGCGGAAACCGCCGAGTTGTACTGGAGGTAGAGGGACCAGATATCGGTTGCCTCCAACGGTTCCTTGAGAGACATCAGTTCAGATTCATCACCGAATCGGGGCGAAATCATGGCCAGCCGGGCACGCAGGTAGATCCATTCCCGGAACAGGTCATAGTTGGCGTCGGCCAGAATTTCGCCATCCACGTGCTCCAGATTCTCATGGGCCAGCGTATGCTCGCCTTCCAGGTAGAAGGCCTTACCCAGGTAGAACCAGGCCTGATTGCGGACATCGGGAGACAGTTTGCTGCCTTCGCCGTCTTCGCCCAGCAGCCGCGAGAACAACCGGCTAGCCTCGCGGGTCATGCCCCAGGACAACATGAGTCCGCCCTCCACCAGCGCCGGGTGATCGCCATGGCCCTGGATGCCACCTTGTTCGCGGGCAACAGCCAGTTGGGTCAGAGCCTCAAAGGCGTTTCCCTGATGGTAGTCATAGAGCGCCCATCCGTATCGCAGGTCTCTGGCCCGTTCGGGTAGCGCCTCCTCAGCCTGCGCCGAAGCACCAATCGTCAGCCACAGCAAAGCACCCGTGAAAAGTAGCGGACGTCCCCGAAACGACTTGTTTCCCATCAATCCCACGACGCGGCTTACTCCCACTCGACGATGGACACGGAGGGCTGATAGTTGGATGAGCGATCTTCAACCCGGATCTCCAGGGCGGCTGTACCTGTGCCCTTTCCAAATTCCAGCGACGCGGCCTGCTTGTAGGGCCGCTGATCCGGTCCGATGCCCTCGATAAATGCCGTGATCTGATGCGCTCCCGTTTTCAGGTTACCCACGTAAAGACGCTGCATACCGCCGCGCTCAAGGGCAGTGACCTGACGCTTCGTATAAAGATGTGAGGCAACAATCTCGTCGTCGACCTTCAGTTTTACGGCGTCCAGTTTCAGGAACTTCCCGGTATCGACACTGAGAAAGACGGCAACCTGGGTGTTGGCCGGAAACAGCAGGTCTTCTTCGAGGATGAACAGGTCCCGGTTCAGGCGAATGACCTTCTTTTTCAGATCTTCCACTCGCTCGGCAACGGCTGTGTCTTCGTTACCCGCATCACTAACCTGGGCGAAGACCGGTCCGGCCCCTGCAAGGATCAATGCTATCAACAGCACATGAAAGGGATTATTCAGAAACGTTGCCATGGTCAATCTTCCTGCAAATTCAGTATTCAAGAATCAACGAGGCCCGGGTTACCAGTGCGTCGAAGGAATAGAGAGGCTCTTCACCCGGGAGATAGTTGCCGGCAGCGGTGACATCCCGGAAGTTGTCATAGTCGAAGCTCAGCCAGTCCACCAGAAGGCTGAACTGCAAACGATCAATGCCAGGGAGGGAAGTCTGCTTCCACTCGTAAACCGCGCCGGCCGCCAGGGTCGTCCCGGAGAGCGAACTCAGCTCCTTGTCCCTGGCAAGGTGAGTCTGGGAGTTCTCGAACGGGAAAAGATCGCTGTAAAAATCGGCCTCACCCTGGGTGTAGTAGCGGATGGAGCTCTCGAGGGTCCACCGCTCGTTGAGACCGTGAACATACCCCAGTTCGATGGTGTGGGCATTGATACCCCAGGTGTCGGAGAAGTAACGGTATTCAGCCCGGATAGAGGCCCGGTAGGGCAGGTAATAAAGGGCCCTCGCTGCAACAGACGTGCTGGTCCGGGTTTCCGGGTAGCGTTCTGGCTGGTATAGAAACGCCGTGGAATCATTCGGATCGAGGTAGCGGTTCTGACGGTAGGGGTTCTGCAGGAAGCCTTCATCTGTGACCACCTCGAGATCCAGACCAACCAGGCTGTTGCGGGTGACGACCTGGCTCAGGCCCAGCTGATAATTCCGGCGGTCTGCCTCCTCGCTGAAGGAATCGTTGCCCACCCGGCCAACTTCGTCCCAACCGCTGGCATAACCCATGGTTACGGTGGACATGCCCCCGAAAAACTCCTGGCTCACGGAAAAGTAGACGGTATTGGCCTCGTAATCGTTTTCCGTACTGTTGGTAAAACCCAGGCTCAGAACGGATTTATCGTGCAGATAATCAATGCCAAACGTGTACTCATTACGTTCTTCTTTATAGGGACTGGCAGTGGCCAGCACGTCGACAGAAGCGGCCGATACCGAATCGACGTAATACTGTCCGGAGAGCGAAACCTGCGATCCGACGCCTTTGCGCACCAATACCGAAGGGCCGTCGATCACCATGCCACCGCCATCATAGCGATGGTACAGAACATCAACGTTGTCCACCGGCAGGGTCGCCGCGGAGAGTTGGCCGGCCAATAGCAGAAGCGCTGGCAGGGCCAGAAGCATCTGTACGCGCCGGGTCCTGTCAGTTACAGCCACAACCACCTCCCGAGCCGCCCTCCGCGCCACGCGCCGATTCCCGTGCCTGATAGACATGGCGCATGTAGGAGTCTGCCTTGCCATGACGGCTAAGACTCATAACAGGATCCGCCAGGTTGTCTCGCTCATAGGGCTTTACCCAGGGCTTCACCGAACTGCAGCCAGACGTCGTGATCATGGTGATCGCGAGAGCCAGAGCAGTGAAGATCGACAAAATACGCATAACAGCTCCGTCCGAAAGTTACTCGCGCACCAGTTCGCGAATCTGCTGTTCATAGTCCTCTTCATAGCCCGGCTGGTATCCGTAATGGATGTAACGGGCATTGCCATCGCGATCAATCATCACCGTCGTCGGCATGGCCTGGACTTCATAGCGTTCACTGACCGAGCTTTCCGGATCGTAAAGAATGGGATAGTTCACAGGAACCTTGTCCAGAAAACGATGGGCTTCTTCCCGGTTCTCATCCACATTGACCGCGAGAATGGTAAAGCCGAGGTCCTTGTATTGGCTGTACAGCTCATCCATCAGCGGCATTTCCTGGCGGCAGGGCCCACACCAGGACGCCCAGAAATTCAGCATTACCACTTCGCCACGGTAATCCTCCAGCCTCAGGTTCTCCCCGGACCGGCTTTCCAGGGTAAAATCCGGCGCCGGCACGTTGATGGCCTCGGCGCTTGCCAGTGGGCTGATGCAGGCCAAAATGCCCGCCATTGCAAGTGATTTCATGGATGCTCTCATAGCCATTGCTCCTGTGTTCAGAAAAAGACGGACAGGCCGGTGCTGACCTCGGTGTTGATGGCGGATTTCTCCGCCCCCAGGACATCAATCCGGTAATAATGCTGCCGGACGCCAAGGTGAACAGAAACGCTGTCCGTCAACAGCACCTGGTAGCCTGCGCCGGCATTCAGGGTGAACCGGGTATCGCCAGCAAAATCGGTAGCCCCCGCCCCGGCAATCAGGTAGAAGTTGGTGTTGAATGCATAGTTCTCGGTGAGGAACGCCTCGCCCGGGAGCACGTTGTAACCGAGGTTGATGTTGTAGTAGCTGTAGTCCCGCTCACTGTTGGTGAGCACCTCCACGTTGCCCGCCAGTTTCTCGAAGCTGGTTTCACCCCCCTCCGCAAAGCCGACGCCGGCCTCGAAAAAGAAAGACTCGCTCAGGTAATAGGTAAGCTTGCCGCCATAGACCAGGGACGATTCAAAGTCCTCGATATTCAGTACACCCACAAAGGCCCCGATCTCAAAGTTTTCAGTATCGATCAGTGCTTCGGTGACCGGCGCCGGAGTTACATCAGGCTCAATCAGCGGCCGGTCATCCTGGGCTTGGGCGGCTGCGGCCGCACAGAGGATGGCCGACAGGCACAGCCGTGTCAGAAAAAGATGCTTAGTCCGATTTTCCATTCTGTCGCTTCTTCGTTGGTGGAGCGGGTAGTGAAGACCTTGTAGTCCTTCACTTCGGCACGGATGAAATATCGATCGGTGATGTAGGCCCTGACGCCCAGGCCGGCATGGCCGACGCTGTTGTTCCGCTCTTCGGGTTGAGCCAGGGTGGCCTTGGGATCAATCCAGATATGGCCGACACCGAGCGTGAAAAAGGGTGATACCCGCCAGTGCGGAAACGGCTGATGCACCAGATTGGCATTGACCATCCGGATTTCCGAGGCGCTGCCCAGAATCTGGGAGGCCCAGAGCTCCGCAGACAGGTTCCGGGTCATCCAGAAACCGCCATAACCGGCGGTCACCGAGGCACCGTCGAACTCACCCATCATCAACCCTGCTTCAACGCGGCGGTTACCGAATGCCTCGAAATCCGGCACCTGGAGATTCACCTTATTACCGGTGGCATCCGCGGTTCGGGCTATGTCGGCAACGGATACCCAGCCTTCCCTGCCCCGGGAATCTGTCACCTTGATCCAACTGGTCTTGCGTTGAAGGATGGTCAGCCACTCGCCTTTTTCGCTGCTGTGAAAGACCGGATAGCCGGTTGCCGGGCCGGTTCGCCAGGGGATAAAGGATTCGGTCACCTGCACCTGCGCCACCTCTTCCTCGCCCTGCCCCCACAGCCAGCCGGCCCAGCTCTGGGCGGGCAAAAACAATACAAAAATCAGAATGGCAATGGGCATGGCGCGAGTGTCAGTCCTTGGATCAGTCTTCCGGGGCATCGAACGGGTTGTTGAAATACTGGCCGCCAATATCCAGCCATTCTGCAATCAGTCTGAGTTCGGCGCGGGTCAGGAAATCCCTGTGGCTTCCGCCCTCGGCGAACATTTCCATAAAGCGACTGGCACGGGCGCCGTTGACAGACATGGACGCTGGCACAGGAACTGTTACCAGGATCGGCTGTTCGTTTCCGTTGGCATCGAGAATCGGATTACCTTCCTCATCCATGAGCACTTCACCGGAATCTACCTGCCTGTCCACCAGGGCCCCGTTCACCAGTTCCTGCTCGTTATCGGGGAAAAGCAGTTCCCTGTATGCCTTGAAGTGCAGGGGTTCGTCCGGTGATGGCCCATCGCCGAGGTCCAGCTGTCCCGCCGGCACCTGCTGCATGCCGGCGGCATCGCTGTTGGTATGGCAACCGGTACAGGTGTAGTCATCCACCACGGCCATGGTGTCCGGGTCCAGCACCTCCCGGTTTACGCCCCACAGCGGGTGAATGTGCTGTTCGTAATTGATCACAATCCGGCAGTTCGGTGCCCACTCGGCCGCACAGACTTCCGAAATAGGCTTCGGAGTCCGCAGGTCGGCGTAGGCAAGCGAAAAGCTCTCTGGTTTGGGGTCCACCGCGTCACCAGACCACTCATCCGCATAGAGCAGATCGGGCGCTGGCCGACGAATATCGTTGATGCGGGCGAACACCTCAGCCATGGTTTCGCCCATGTCGGTAAACAGGGCCGGATCGGTATTCAGGAACGGAATACCCGTGGTTGTCGCGCCCCCCCAGACCGAAGCGGGGCCTGCATCCGGTCTGCCGTGGGGCGTCGGGTTGTTCGGATTATGGCAGCCTTTGCATTCAAGGGTCTCGCCGGGGCGCACTGATAGCCAGTTCTGATGCCGGGCACCGATTCGCCGCCCCTGCTCATCCAGCACGCTGATGGCGAAGGCCACGTTCGCGGGCACCGCCACTTTCACAGAACCGTCCGGCTCCACCGGCGCGTAACCGAGAATTTCCCGCATTAACTGACCCCGGCTGCGCCCGAAAGCGCTGTTGTCAAAATCCCGGACATTGTCATCGGGGATGGCCACGGGTTTTTCCAGGCGCAGGAACCTGGCCGGCCGCTGGTTTGGTGGCGTCTGCACCGGATCAGCCATCACCTCAATACCGGCTGGCGTGGTATCCACGCCGTCAATATCGTACACGCTGCGAATATGTAGGACGCCATAGCCGTCATCCCCCAGCGCGCCAGCATCGCCGGTAAACTGGGATTCCGGAATGAAGCCTTCAAGGGGCCGGGCCTTCATCAGAACGGCTTCATCAAACTGGATACCTTCAACCGGGGAAACAACCGGCCGCTGGGTTTCGCTGGTTACGTCCAGAAGCCAGAGGCCATAGACGGGCTCTGCCGGCTGATACTCTTCCGACTGAAGGCGATCTTCTGTGCAGTTAACAATCCGGTCGGTGGCTATTTCGCGCAGACGGCAGGGTGTCCAACTGGCCAGGTATCGGTTGGTGCCATCCAACAGGGGCGAGACCGATCCGTAACTGCCTTTCAGCGATAACTGACCATCCAGGCCGACTCCGGGGACCAGCGATCGTTGCCCGGAACCTTCGGAGCCGTCGATGCGCAGGCTGGCCTCCACGAATTGCTCAACATCCACCTCTGCCAGTACCGACGCGTAATCGTCACTTTCAAAGGGTCTCAACTGCACCAGCAGGTTGCCGTTGTCGGTTTTACGGGGTTGCAGATACTGGATGCCAGTTGCCTCTGGCACCGAGTCGTGGGAATGGCGACCAAAGAGGTAGTCCAGTCCGGTTCCATCAGGGTTTACACGATAAAGGTTCAACCCGTTATTTCGGGTCTGACCCGCGTTGTCCCAGCGGCTGAACACAATGGTGCCGTCGTCGGCAACCATGGGGTCCAGATCATGGCTCTGGTTGAAGGTAATCTGCTCGATGTTCTGGCCGTCGGCGTCCATGACATGCAGAACAAATGCGGGGCTGTCACCGTCTTCCTCCAGCCCGGAGTACTGGGGCTTGCCTTCGTCAAGCAGGACGGCTTTGGATATCCGCTGCCGCGTGGACGAAAACACAATTCGCCCGTCCGGCAGATAGGCGGGGGCCACATCCTGACCGGCCCGGGCGGTCACATCCGAGGCTATGATCCGTTGGAGCGAATCGGCGCTGACATCGTACTCCCAGATGTTCCAGGTCGGCTGGTCCTCTTCATCGGCGTCCTCAATTTCGGGGGCGCGCATCGCAAACAGCAGCCTGGAGCCGTCCTGGGAGACGTGGAGGCCCTTCACGTCGTATCGCAACTGGCCGTTGTCATCCAGGAATTCCGGGCCTGAAAATGCCCGGGAGGCAATGTCCCTTGCATCGGCACCTGCCGCCGCGCTCGCCTTCAGGAACAGCCTGGCCCCGGGCCGGAAGGCCGTGGGGTCGGCCAGGTTGTCCTCCACCAAGGCACCGGTATTCTCATCAAACAGCAGGGGCCGCTCGACATAGGCCACAGGGTTCTCGACCACGACCGGATCCGCCTGCTGGCTGTCACTGCCTGAAAGACAGCCAGACAGCCCAAGCAAAGCTCCAAGGCCCGCCAGCAATCCGGCTGGACGGCGTATTTTCTCGAGCGATGGCTTGATTTCCAATTCGACAGATCCTGTTCCGGATGACATTCCATGACATAAATTAAGTCTGATCTGCCGTAAGGCTCCAAGGCTTTTACGTAACGCAATGTAATAACGTGGCCCACAACTCAAAACGGAGGATATAGCAAGCCGTAAACTTTTAACAAATGTCAAAAGGCTCTAATGTGCGAATGCTATCGATCACCGAGGGAAAGGACATGACCGCCCGGAACAGGATCAGAAGCCTGATCAGCAAGGCTTTCAGTACCGCAGTTCTCGTCGCACTGATGTCTGGACAGGCAGGCCTCGCCCAGGCCGGAGCCAGGGAACAGGCCAAGCGGATTCACGACCGGATTGCCGGCGTCCCTCCCTCCGCCAGCGTCCTTGATAACATGGCCAGCGATATTGCCTCTGGCAACGCGCTTGATGCGGCCTTCAGGGCAACGGATGATCCTGCTTTCTACACCGTAACCTTGAAGAACTTCGCGGCGCCCTGGACCAATGAGGCGATGTCAAGGTTCGTGCCCCTGAACGACTACATTGCAACCGTGATAGGCCTCGTGCGTGACGAACAGGACTTCCGGAAAGTCCTGTATGACGACGTTCTATACATTGGTGCCGACAGCCTGGGGCTTCCAGCCTACTCCCGAAGCAACAACGATCACTATGAAGCCATGGAAACCACGGGGGTGGATCTCAGCGATAAAGACAAACTGATAGCATCAACACAGTCAGCATGGAACGGATTGCCCGCATCCGCGACCGCCGGCGTTATCACCTCCCGCGCCTCGGCCCGGGCGTTCTTCAGTGCCGGCACCAACCGCGCCATGTTCCGGTTCACACTGCTCAATCACATGTGCAGCGACCTGGAGCAGGTGGCTGACGTCAGCCTGCCCCCGGACCGTATCCGTCAGGATGTGTCCCGCAGTCCCGGAGGCGACAGCCGGGTTTTCCTGAACAACTGCGTGGGCTGCCACAGCGGCATGGATCCGATGACCCAGGCCTTTGCCTATTACAACTTCGAATACAACCCGGACAGTGACCCCGACGGCGAGTTGGGCCAGTTGGTCTACAACGCCATTGGCGAAACGGACCCTGAAACCGGGTCCAGGGTGCAGGCCAAGTATCACATCAACGCCGCGACCTTCGAGCAGGGCTATGTCACGCCGGACGACAGCTGGGATAACTACTGGCGCCAGGGCGCCAACCGGCGTCTGGGCTGGGATCTGTCGTTGCCGGGCGCCGGCAGCGGCGCGAAAAGCCTGGGCCAGGAATTCGCCTATTCAGACGCCTTTGCCCAGTGCCAGGTGAAGAAGGTGTTTGAGAATGTGTGCCTGCGACCACCCTCGAACAGCGCAGACCGCGCCCAGGTAAGCAGGATGGCTACCAGCTTTGCGAGCCAGGGCTACAACCTCAAGCAAGTATTTGCTGAATCCGCCGTGTACTGCATGGGGGAGTGAGGACGCCATGAAAACGCCAAAAGGAAACCGAATGAGCTGCCTCAAATCAGCTATCGCGATTATCGCAACGTCCCTGCTGCTTGCGGCCTGCGGCGGCGAGTCCACGGAGCCGCTGCCGAACACGTCCGCAAACCCCGGTACTGTCACCTACAACGGCCCCGCCCCGGCAACCGACGACGTAGCCAACTTCAAGCGCAGTGTCTGGGATAACCTGGTTACCCAGGACAAATGCGGCGCCTGCCATGGTTCGGGCGGTCAGTCACCGACGTTTGTTAACCAGCAGGATGTCAACCTTGCCTACGCCCAGGCCAACAGCATCGTTAATCTTTCCGATCCCTCCCAGTCGCAACTGGTGACCAAGGTAGCCGGTGGCCATAATTGCTGGCTCACCAGCAATTCCGCCTGTGTCGATATCCTTACCACTTATATTTCTAACTGGGCTGGCGGCTCCGAGGGTTCGGCTAAAACCGTTGAACTTCGTGCTCCTGCAATAAAGGATCCGGGCGCAACGCTGGCATTTCCGACGGACAGCACCGATTTCTCAACAACTGTTTATCCACTCCTGACCACTTATTGCAGTGATTGTCATGCGGGCTCGGGGCCGGCCCCCTACCCCTTCGCAAGCCCGGATGTATCCACGGCATACAGCGAATCAAAAAGCCGGATCAATCTTGGAACGCCCTCGGCCTCAAGATTTGTTGAAAAGCTTCGCACGGAGTTGCATGGATGCTGGGACGACGACTGCGCCATGTCAGCGGACATGATGCAAATGGCAATCTCTGATTTTGCAGGGCTGCAAGAAAGCGAGCCGGTTGATCCGACAATGGTTGCCAGTAAGGCCCTGACTCTGTCGTCAGACGGACTACTGGCGAATTCCGGTGGCCGCTATGAAGACAACGTGATTGCGCTGTATGAGTTCAAATCCGGCGAAGGCCAGACCGCCTTTGATACCAGCGGCGTTTCGCCTGCACTGGATCTGACCCTGAGCGGAAACGTCGACTGGGTCGGCGGCTGGGGTATCGACCTTGGCCCGGCAGGAGAAAACGAGCAAGGTTTCATGATCCCAGCCGGCAAAGCCCAGGGGAGCACCACCGCCAGCCGCAAACTCCACACCCTGCTGACCGCCTCTGGCGAGTACAGCATCGAGGCCTGGGTAGCCCCGGGCAACATCACCCAGGAAGACGCCCGCATCGTCACCTACTCTGGCTCATCCACCACCCGCAACGTCACGCTGAGCCAGACACTTCAGCGTTACGAAGTACTCCACCGCAGCACAACCAGTGACGAGAACACACCCTTCGCTACCCAGGACGCCGACATGCTGCTGCAGGCAACGCTCCAGCACGTGGTGGTGAATTACGCCCCGGCGACGGGTCGCCAGATATTCATTAACGGAACACCCTCCGGCGATATCGACCCGGACGACGGTGGTCTGCTGAGCGAATGGGATGACAGCTTTGCCCTGGTGCTGGGCAGCGAAACCGATGGCAACTCGCCGTGGCAGGGTGCGATCCGAATGGTCGCCATTCATAACCGTGCCCTGACACCGGAACAGGTGCGGGCCAACTTCGAGGTTGGCGTTGGCCAGAAGTTCTACCTGCTGTTCGGGGTGTCCCATCTGATCGACGTGCCCCAGAGCTTTATCGTCTTCGAGGTCAGCCAGTTCGACAACTACGCTTACCGGTTCACCAGTCCTTTCTTCATCAGTCTTGACGACTTCGCGGAGCCTTCCGGTATTCCGCTCCGGGGCATGCGGCTGGGCATAAACGGTAAGGAAGCCACAGTGGGACAGGCCTGGGCCAACCTCAACGTGGTTCTCGACAGCGACGCCTACGAAGCTGGCACCGGCCAGCCACTGTCGCCCCTCGGAACCATCATCGCGCTTGAAAATGGTCCGGAAAACGACGAGTTCTTCCTGACCTTCGACCAGTTGGGCGGCAACAGTTTTGCCCGCACCGAACCGTCGCTGCTGCCTCAGCCGGCGCCTGCCGATCTCGATCCGTCGTCGCAGATCGGTCTGAAGACCTTCGATGAAATCAACGAGTCCATGTCCCGGATGACAGGCGTTGCCACGACCAACCCCGCAGTATTCGCGACTTACACCACCGTCAAGCAGCAACTGCCAACGGTCGAAACCATCCAGGGTTTCCTGTCGTCCCACCAGATGGCGGTCACCCAGATGGCAATCCAGTATTGCGACGCCCTGGTGTCCAACACTGAGCTGCGGCAAGAGATGTTCCCCGGGTTCGATTTTGCAGCACCAGCCAGCAGCGCGTTTGATGCCAGTGGCAAAAGCCTGATTACCGGGCCGCTGCTATCGCGCTTTGTGGGCAGCAATCTGGCCTCGCAACCAAGCGACAGTGAGATTCAGACAGAATTGGGCAAACTTATGGACAAGCTGACCCTCTGTGGTGCCGGATGTGAGCCCGACCGCACCGAAACCGTCGTCAAGGCAAGCTGTGCCGCCGTGCTTGGCAGCGCCACCACCCTGGTTCAGTAGAGGAAGCCGACCATGTTTATACGCAAATCCCGTAAAAAGCCCCTGGCCAACGGCAGCCCCCTGCTCCACGATGATCACGGTAGGCCAAGGACTCGCCGCGAGTTTATCGCCCAGGGGTTGATGGCCGGGTCCGCCACGGTTTTCGGTGCCTCGCTGTTCAGCCTGTTCGGGAACCCCAGGATGGCCTCTGCCGCGCTTTCACCCGACCTGGAAACGCTGAAGGCAAGCTGTGGCATTGCGGTTCAGGGCGCCGGCAAGATTCCGTTTATCTGCTTTGACCTGGCCGGTGGCGCCAACATTGCCGGCTCCAACGTGTTGATGGGTAAATCCGGTGGCCAGATGGACTTCCTGAGCACCGCCGGCTACAACAAGCTCGGACTGCCTGGTGACATGCTGCCCAACGATCCCGCCTTTGTGAATAACGAACTGGGTCTCGCATTCCACTCAGACAGCGGCTTTCTCCGGGGCATCCTGCAGAGCACCAGTGCGGGCACCCGTGCTGCAACCAATGGCGCCATCATTGCCGCCCGTTCCGAAAACGATACCGGCAATAACCCCCATAACCCGATGTACGGGATTCATCGGGCCGGCGCCGACGGTTCTCTGCTCTCCCTCGTAGGCTCCCAGAGCTCAGAATCCGGTGGTAACTCACTGGCGCCAATGAACCTGATCAATCCGGAGGTTCGCCCCACCAAGATTGACCGGCCGTCGGATGTCACTGGTCTGGTGGACGTGGGCGATCTTATCGGCATTCTGGATCAGTCGGATGCGGTGGCCGTGATGGAATCCATCCAGCGTATCAGCGACGCCAAGATGAACCAGGTAAACACCGGCATTTCCACGGACGATGTAGTCAAGGACCTGGTCCGCTGCGGCTACATAAAAAGCGCCGACCTGGCAGACCGGTTCGGTAATCCGGCAGAACTGAATCCGGAGCTGGACCTTGAAATTGTTGGCCCTACCGGCATTTTCAGCCGTGATGAGTTCAACAGCAACCGCGAGTTCCGAAAGACCGCGTCGGTGATGAAACTGGTGTTAAACGGCTACGCCGGCGCAGGCACGATCACCATGGGCGGTTATGACTACCATACCGGCGAGCGCGGCACCGGAGAACGCCGGGACGAACAGGCGGGGCGCTGCATGGGCGCCTGCCTGGAATACGCGGCAAGGGCGGGCATGCCACTGATGCTCTATGTGTTCAGCGACGGCTCGGTGTCCAGTAATGGCCGGATTGACGATTCCATGGATGGCCGCGGCAAGGGCGAGTGGACCGGCGACAACCAGCAGACTGCCGCCTCCTTTTTCATGGTATATAACCCGGCGGGCCGGCCAATGGCCATCCGCAACCAGATCGGCTTCATGCGCTCGGATGCCTCAGTGGAAACCGCCTCCAGTCCGGCCGCAAACAACGTTAACCAGCTAGTGCAAACCGTGTTACTGAATTACATGGCGCTGCATGGCGAGCAAGCTGATTTCGGCACCCGCTTTACCGGCCATGGCCTGGGCAACAGCACCATGCAGGACAGCCTGATTGCCTTCTCCAATGTGGTGAACGGTATGATCGGGAACTGATCAGGCTCGCTCCACCCTTACTCAGGATCGGGTGGAACGAGCCCCTCAGAGACATGCATCATCCTCTGGTCGTCGATAACCACCACGTCGATCCCTGGCAGGCGTTCAATCATCTCCAGGCCTTTCTCCGGCCCCAACACAAACACGGCGGTTGATAGGCCGTCGGTGGTTAGCGCATTCTCCCCAATGATGGTGACACTCTGAACGCCCTGCACCGATTTACCGGTTGCCGGCGACAGTATGTGGTGAACGCGCGCTCCTGCCTCATCCACGAAAAAGCGCTCGTAATCTCCTGATGTGGACACGGCCACGTCCTGCAGTGGCAAAACCACGGCATTTCGGCCTTCGGAACGGGGATCCCGGATGCCCACGTACCAGGGCCGCCCCCGCTTGTCGCCCAGAAGCCGCATATCACCACCGGCACTGAGCCGGGCATGGCGGATCCCGTGGCTGACAAGATGCTCGATCCCGAGATCCACCGCATAGCCCTTGGCAATGCCGCCAAGATCCACCCGGATACCTGGCTGGCCATATTCGACAGTGCCGGCGGTCTCATCAAGGATCACGTCCCGGAAATTCACCCGGGACAGACCGGAGCGGATCTGTTCGTTGGTGGGTTTTTTCCCGGCCCTGAAGTCGTAAAGATAACCAACGGAACCAAACGTTATGTCAAACGCGCCGTCACTGAGAAGAGACACTTCCCGGGCCTTTTGCAGCACCTGAAACAGGCCGGCACTGACGGCAACCGGTCCGCTGGCCGCGCTGCGGTTGAGCCCGGAAACTTCCGAGTCATCACGGTAGCGGCTCATCTGCTCATCTACCTGATGAAAAACCGCCAACACTTCTGTTCCAACCCGGTCCGCCAGCTCTTTATCGTCTGCCCAGAACTCCAGTTCGATGGGGGTCGTCATGGCGGTATCGGTGAATCTGTACCAGTCGGCGCTGGCGGTCAGAGGCAGGAGCATAAGTCCTGCCAGGACAAGCCGGCACCGGAATCCGGACTTCAGAAACGTGCGATTACCCTCTGCCCCTACCTGCACCAGACACTCTCCGCTCGTTGGTGGCCTGTCCGGCCGTTTCGAGAGAAGTGTATCCAGTCCCCGTTCGGAAACCAAATGACGGTTTTCAGGCAATCCCTGCCGACACCTGGAACTGCCCGGTCAGTCTCTGAAGCTTGTTGGCCGAAGCCTGAGTGCGCTCGGAACTCAGCACCAACTGCTCGACTACAGACCTCATTACCGAAGCACTCTCAGCTACGCCGGAGGTCTGCGAGCTCTGGCGTCGATTGGTCTCTTCGATACCGTCGATGGCTTTGAACAGCTTTTCGACCATGTGATGCAGGGCTGAATTGTCATCAACCGCCGCTTCAGCCTTGCGAAGACGGTCTTCCATTTCTGACATGCCCTCTTCCATGGTGAAAACCGCTCGCCGGGTCTCCTCCTGCACCCGATCAAGACGCTCCCCGATTTCGCTGGTGGCCTGGGCGGTTCTGCTTGCCAGTTTCCTGACTTCGTCTGCCACAACTGCAAATCCTCTCCCGGATTCCCCTGCCCGGGCGGCCTCAATGGCCGCATTCAGAGCCAGAAGGTTGGTCTGTGCTGCAATGTCATTTATGACTGATGCCGTTTTTGCTATCTCGTCTGTCCGGTCATTTGCCGCACGAATTCCCTCTGCCGAGCGGTTGATGATCGCCCGAATACTCTGTGTTTCCTGACTCACGCGGGCAAACTGTGCCCTCGCGCGCTCAACCACTTCATCCATTCCGGAGCGCATTTCATGGGCGGTAGTTGAAGCATTCCGGATTTCATTCTGCTGCCAATTTGCGCCTTGCAGCATCTCGTCGATATGCGCCAGAACGTCGCGGATTCTCTGATCAGCGAGCCGGTTCTGCTCCATGAGTTGATCGCTCGCCTGGCGGGACTCCGAGGCCAGTGTGATAACCTGCCCGACCATGCCATCAAGACTGTCTATGAAGCTGTTGATCCAGCGAGCCAGATCACCGGTTTCATCCCGGCGCATCCGGGATGGGTCCATCCTTTGCCTGAGGTTACCGCCGCCCTCGGCAATATTGCGAATAACCTCCGCCATGGCACTTAGTTTATCTGAGACGGGGAGCACTGCAGTGATCCTGAACAACCACACCAGGCAAAACGCGACGCCGGCGTTGACCAGCCCCTCAAGCCAGAGCGGCACACCCGCCCACGCCATGGCAAAACTGGTCGCCCAAAGTACAGCTATAAACAGAGCAAACCTCATCGACAGCCGGTAGGACAGGGACCGTCGGCGATAAACCTCCTCAAGGTCACCCTCGCACATCATGCCCCAAAGGTCGGGAGAACCGGGCAGGCGAAAAGTGACACCCTTTCCGATCACCGGAATATGACGATAATCGGAATAGCCTGGATACTTGATATACAGGTTTTCGCCTTTGGCGATGGTTTCCCGCACCCCCGGGTGCAGCTCGCCAGTGGCAGGGTCCGTGAACCGGATTTCAAACTCGGTATGCTCGCGCACTCCCACGATGCCAAAACCGGTTCGGATGCCGTCTTTCAGATTATCGCCATGGCTGAAAGTGGCGTCTTCGAATCGAGAGCGTGAAAGGGCCGTTCCGGGCAGAATGGATCGGTCGAAATGACTCTCAATCATGAAAAGGTAGTTGTCGCCTGATTCCTCGAAGACGTGCCCGGCCTCCCGCTGAATAAGATCACTCATCACATCGTTGGGTATTCTTGCGCACAGGGCCCCGGGGTCTCCGTTGGCAAGGGTGAGGGGCTGATAGAACATCAGAGTTACCGAATCGTGGAATCGGGACGTCGTGGCTCCGAGCCGAAGGGTTACGGGGTCTTTATATGGCCCGTGAAGAAACCGGTTTCTGATACCTTCGGCAACCGCCCCCTGCGGCAGGTCGCTCTTGCCTGCCCGGCCCCCGGCGGTTGATTCGATAACGGTGCCGTCCTTATCAATTACGAACAGCTCGGAAATTTCCCGCAGCCGCCCTGCCGATGCCGTAATAATGCCCCGGACTGTCGCCTCGTTCTCGGCCGAAACCCGGCTCGCCATTGACTCCATGAACGACCACTTGTGCTCTGCCCAGGCAATCAACGCATCCCGACGGGTTCTGGCGATACTCTCGAAAATCTGTTCATTGGTCGCATACATGCCCCTGTTGAGAAAACAGGACCAGCCCATGGCCAGTTTCCCGCTCTCCCCGAACACGGGTAACCAGCGGCGCTCCGCCGGCGTCAGATTCATTGATGTGCTTTTCAGTGTCATGGGATGCTCCTCCAGACGGTACTTCCTGATCGCGCCTCAGGTGCAGCGCGCGACCAGACCGAAAAGTTCCCTAGCAAAGTTCAGGCCCGCTGTAGGCTATGAAAGCACCCCATGCCCCACTCGTAGCTGGGGCATCTCAAAGGAGCGTTCATGCAAAACAATGCCCACTTACAGTGCGCATTGATTTATTTTTGAGCACTGAAAATACCAAATTGGTGCACGTCAAAAGTGAGCGTTTTGTGCTCCCGATTACGAACCTACTCAGATTTAAAGCGGGGAGTGGTCTTGATACCCGTCACTAACCTACAATTTGTTACCTAAATTTCCACTTTAGTCCCATTGTTGGCTCCATACTCAGCGCTGAAACTTGATGTACCGCCCGGCCAATTCTTTAATCTGCCGCGGGGCACTGTGCTTAACAAATAATCAAAAAAATGATTGCAGTCTGCTCCCCCAGTGGCGCTGCAATTCTGGAGGCCAACCTGAATGAATGTCAGAAAAGTACTCTTTTCTGCTTGCCTGCTATTGCTGGCAAGTACCACCGTCTATGCCGAAACCCTGAAAATCGGGCTGAATTACCCGCAGACCGGCCGTTACAAAGACCAGGGGCTGCAACAGCGTCTTGGCGCCTTTCTGGCTGTTGACGAGATCAACAAGGCCGGTGGCGTTATGGGCCGGCAACTGGAGCTGGTGATCCGAAACACCCGGGGGGAACCTGGCCGGGGTGCCAAAAACACCGCAGAATTAATTGACCGTGAGGGCGTCCAGATGGTATTCGGCGGTGTCTCCAGCGCGGTAGCCATCGCCTCGGGCAAAGCGGCCCGGGATCGTAACCGGATCTACTTCGGCACCCTCACATACTCGAACGCGACCACCGGCGCTGAAGGCCATTCCCACATGTTCCGGGAACCCTACAACGCCTGGATGACAGCCAGGGCCCTGAGCCATTACCTGAAAACCAACCATCAGAACGACGATTATTTCTACATCACCGCCGACTACACCTGGGGCTGGTCGGTGGAAGAATCGGTCCGGAAGTTCTCTGGCACCGAAGACACCGCACGCCACAAGGGTGTTAAAACTCCGTTCCCACGGGCCCTGATTACCGACTTCCGTGAGGCTTTGGAACAGGCGGAGGCAAGCAATGCCAAGGTTCTGATGATGGTACTGTTCGGCAACGACATGGTGCGGGCACTGAACGTCGCCTATGAAATGGGGCTCACCAGCAAAATGCAGGTCGTCGTACCCAACCTGACCCTCGGCATGGCAAAGCAGGTCGGCCCCACCATCATGGAAGGAGTTGTAGGGGGATCGCCCTGGGTCTGGAATGCGCCCTACGAACTGAACCACCCCCGCGGCAAGGAATTTGTCGAAGCCTTCTCCAGGCACTACGAGATGCGCCCGTCAACCGCAGCAGCGTCTGCCTACAGCATCGTTTACCAGTACAAGGACGCCGTCGAGCGGGCAGGTACCACCGATACCGGCGCAATCATAAAGGCCCTGGAGGGACATCGGTACACCTTCCTGAAAGACGAACAGTACTGGCGGGAGTTTGACCACCAGAACGTTCAGACGGTGTATGTGGTCAAGGTAAAACCAAGAAACACCGTCGTGGAGGACGAGTACAGTTCCGACTATTTCAGCATCATCGATTCCATGCCCGGCGATCAGGCGGCCCAGACAAGGGAGGAATGGGAGGAGCGCCGGCGGGAGGCTGGCAAGCCCCCCCGGCTCTGAGCTTCATCCTGAGCGGACTATCAGAACAGGTAGTCCGTTGTCAGGATCTTTGAACGACGCCGCCGTTACAAAACTGCTCAGACACGGCATTCTCCCCGGGAAAACTCTCTCTCGGCATCCAGCGTGTTGGCTGCATTTCTTTCTCCATCAATTAGTATCGCATTCGCCTGCCAGAATGCCGGAAGCCTCAGCCAGCGCACCGGCGATAGTTCCGAATTCGTCCGCGTGCAGGGAGGCCCCGCCAATCAGCCCTCCATCCACATCGGCAAGGCTGAACAGTTCAAAGGCGTTTGCACTTTTGACGCTACCTCCGTAAATCACCCGCAGTTCCTGGCTGATGTCATCGGACGCCTCTGGTGCATTGTTAGCTAT
Organism: Marinobacter metalliresistant; assembly: GCF_038098645.1. NCBI lineage: Bacteria > Pseudomonadati > Pseudomonadota > Gammaproteobacteria > Pseudomonadales > Marinobacteraceae > Marinobacter > Marinobacter metalliresistant. The sequence continues at coordinate 981,905 of NZ_CP101118.1, forward strand.
GAATTGCCGGATTTGCTGATGTACCCTGGACACCTGCTCCGGCGTTGCGGTTTTGCCCGTACCGATGGCCCAGACCGGTTCATAGGCGATAATTCCGTTAGCCATGGCCGCCAGCCCCACCTCGCCAATGACCGCCTGGAGCTGCTGCTCGATAATCAGACCGGTGCGGTTTGACTCCCGATCTTCCAGGGTTTCGCCCACGCACAACACCGGAGCGACCCCGGCGCCGAGGACTGATCGGTAGCGGGCGGCGACTTCCTGGTTGCTTTCGCCAAACAGCAACCGGCGTTCGGAGTGACCCACCAGCACATAGCGGCACCCCATTTCCTGGAGCATGGTGGCGCTGACTTCCCCCGTGTAGGCTCCGGAGACAAACCCGGAGGCGTTCTGGGCTCCGAGCATGATGCCGGTGTAACCCAGCAGATCCCGGACCTGGAACAGGTAGGGATAAGGGGGACACACCGCCAGATCAATCGACTTACGAAACTTCCTCAGGCGCGGCAGTACCCGCACCATCAGGGCCTGGTTGGCCTGAAGGCTGCCGTTCATCTTCCAGTTTCCGATCAGAATCGGTTTTCTCATGATGTTTCTCCCAAAAAGCGGTTCAGGTGTCGAGGGCACAGCGGATAGCACCAACACCGGGATAAAAGGCGTGAGCGCCCAGATCCTGTTCAATGCGCAGCAGACGGTTGTACTTGGCGACCCGGTCTGATCGGCAAAGCGAGCCGGTTTTGATCTGGCCCGATCGCGTTGCCACGGCCAGGTCCGCGATGAAGGTGTCTTCGGTTTCACCGCTGCGGTGGGAAATCACCGTGGTATACCCGGCATCCTGAGCCATACCGATGGCGTCCAGGGTTTCGGTCAGGGTTCCTATCTGGTTGAACTTGATCAGCACCGAGTTGGCAATGCCCTTGCGGATGCCCTCGGTGATGATCGCGGTATTGGTCACGAACAGGTCATCGCCCACCAGCTGAACACGTTCACCGAGTTTTTCGGTCAGCAGTTTCCAGCCGTCCCAGTCGTTTTCATCCATGCCATCCTCGATTGAGGCGATCGGGTATTTCATGGCCAGGTCGAGGAGGTAGTCGGAGAACTCATCGGAGCTAAACTGTTTGCTGGCGCCCTTCAGGTTGTAACGGCCACGTTCATAGAATTCGGAAGCGGCGCAATCCAGAGCAAGGACAACATCGGTTCCTGGCTGGTATCCCGCCTTTTCGACAGCGGCCAGGATAAGGTCCAGAGCTTCCTCGCCGGAACGCAGATCGGGTGCGAAGCCGCCCTCATCACCCACGGCCGTGGACAGGCCTTTTTTTCGGAGCAGGGACTTCAGGGCATGGAAGGTCTCCACTCCCATGCGAAGCGCCTCGCTGTAGCTGGGCGCGCCCACTGGCTGGATCATGAATTCCTGAATATCCACGTTGTTGTCGGCGTGGGCGCCGCCGTTGATGATGTTCATCATGGGCACAGGCAGGATGCTGGGGCCGCTGCAGCCGTATAACTCGGCAAGATACCGGTACAGAGGCTGTTGCCGGTAATTGGCACCTGCATTGGCCATGGCCAGCGAGACAGCGAGAATGGCATTGGCGCCAAATTCCGCCTTGTTGGGAGTACCATCCATCTCGCACATGAGCCGGTCCATTACCATCTGGTCAAACACCACGCGTCCCTCCAGAGCTGGTGCAATGCGTTCGTTAACAGACCGGACCGCCTGCAGGACACCCTTGCCGGTATAGCGGTTGTTGTCACCATCGCGCTTTTCCAGCGCTTCCCGGGTTCCCGTCGACGCCCCGGAAGGCACCCGGCTCTGCCCGACTACGCCGTTACGGAGTTCAACGTCCACTTCCACTGTGGGGAATCCCCGGGAATCCAGAATCTCCCGGGCCGTGACTGTTTTTATGTGTTCCATAGCGTCGTTCCTGTTACATCATTGTTGTTTGCGAATTATATTTTTTTGGATAACGAACATAAACACTATATTAATATTCGTAAACGAACATCATCAATCGAAAACAACCGGTCGATCAGACAAATTTGATATGGAAACGAAAGTTAGCCCGTAACAGATTTGGTCAGTGGACCCGAAAGCGCGGGCCAAACGGTAGAAAAAGGGCCGGCAGGGCTCACCCCGGGAGGGGTTACCTTGAAATGCCTGAAAGGGGGGAACTATAAGCAACCGGCCAAAACCCACAGTGACAACGGTGCTCTGCCTGCCGCAACTGAAGGGTCCTGTTGCGGCAGGCATTGCTCTTCAGGAATCAGCCCACCTTAGCGAGCCTCTTCCCAGGTTTTCAGCAGTTCGTCATAGGCAACGGTCTGGCCCTGCGGCTTCTCGTTTGCCAGCTTGGGCTTGGGCGCACCTGGCTGATCCAGCCAGTACTGCGGATCGCGGGGTTCGTTCAGCCTGGGACCGCAAGTCGGCATTACATTGGCGCGCTCAAGACGCTCCATCACTCGATCCTGAGCTTCAGCGAGGCCGTCGAGAGCTTCCTGCGGAGTCGCTTCACCACTGGCTGCCTGGGCAATATATTGCCACCAGAGCTGAGCCAGCTTGGGATAGTCCGGTACGTTGGTGCCGGTTGGTGACCACTGGACACGGGCCGGGCTACGGTAGAATTCCACCAGACCACCCAGTTTCGGTGCCATCTCCGTCATAGCTTCAGACTCGATATCGGACTCACGGATCGGAGTCAGGCCCGCGATGGTTTTTTCCAGTGAAACGGTCTTGGCCACGGTGAACTGTGCATACAGCCAGGCGGCGAGGCGACGCTTCTGCGGAGTAGACTTCATGAAGGTCCAGGAACCTACGTCCTGGTAACCCAGCTTCATGCCTTCTTCCCAGTAGGGTCCGCGTGGAGACGGTGCCATACGCCACTTGGGAGTGCCATCCTCATTAACCACCGGCAGGCCGTCTTTGATCATGCTCGCGGTGAACGCAGTGTACCAGAAAATCTGCTGGGCAATATTGCCCTGCGCCGGTACCGGACCCGCCTCCGAGAAGGTCATACCCTGAGCCTCTGGCGGCGCGTACTCCTCCAGCCAGTCAACATACTTGGTGGTTGCGTATACGGCCGCCGGGCCGTTGGTGGCGCCACCGCGGCTGACGCTCGCCCCAACCGGGTGACATTCGTCAACGCGAATACCCCACTCGTCTACCGGCAGACCATTCGGCAGCCCCTTGTCACCGGCTCCCGCCATGGAGAACCAGGCATCCGTAAAGCGCCAGCCCAGGGACGGATCTTTCTTGCCATAATCCATGTGACCGTATACGCGCTTGCCATCAATCTCTTTCACATGGACCGAGAAGAACTCGGCAATGTCTTCATAGGCGGACCAGTTCACCGGCACACCCAGTTCATAACCGTAAATATCCTTGAACTGCTTCTTCAGGTCCTCACGCTCGAACCAGTCCGCACGGAACCAGTACAGGTTGGCAAACTGCTGGTCCGGCAACTGATAGAGCTTGCCATCGGGGCCAGTGGTGAAATCCAGACCAATGAAGTCTTCAAGATCCAACGTCGGCAGGGTCAGGTCCTTGCCTTCACCGTTTATGATGTCATCAACCGGGAACACCTTACCGTACCGGAAATGCGTACCGATCAGGTCTGAGTCGTTAACCCAGCCGTCGTAGATATTCCGGCCTGACTGCATCTGGGTCTGCAACTTCTCGATAACATCGCCTTCCTGAATCAGCGTGTGGGTCAGATTGATGCCGGTAATTTCGGAGAAGGCTTTGGCCAGAACGTTGGATTCATATTCGTGGGTGGCAATGGTTTCTGAAACAACGTTGATATCCATGCCACGGAATTCCTTCGCAGCTTCGATAAACCACTTCATTTCTTCCATTTGCTGTTCTTTGGTCAGGGTTGACCGCTTGAAATCCTGATTCACCCACTTCTCAGCCGCATCAGTATACTGATCAGCGCTGACCTGCAGGCTCAAACCCAGCCCTACAGCACCGATGGCGGCGCTCAGAAGCAGGGTTCCAGGATATTTATTGTTCTTGAACATATCCAACCTCGTTCGTCTTGTTTTGAGTAGAACGAATCACCGGGTGCTCCGTTCCGGTTGCATAGCGCTTTTGAGTCGCTATCCGTTGAAGCCGGAACCAATCAATGATCGATTCCGATCATACTTAAGAAAATAGTTCGTTTTCGAAATATTTACAAGCCTTTTCTCGTCGTAATTTGCGCCCGGATGTTCGGTTTAACACAACACCCGGGCACAGCTTCCATTCAGCCCCAGCGCAGCAGCACCAGAAGCCAGATCACGGAAACCGCCAGCGCGATCCAGAGCGTGATGTCACTGACTGCCAGGAAGGTCAGATGGATATACGCGGCGGAAAGCAGCCCGATAAAAAGCCGGTCCCCACGGGTGGTCGAGATCGGAAGGAACCCCTTCCGTTCCACGCAGGGTGAAACAATTTCGTAAACGGTCATAATCGCAAGAATCGTTGCAATCACAGCGAAGAAAATCGCCACGGACGGTGTCCAGTTCATCCACGCAAGCATGTTCGTTCTCCTGTTAAACGCGTCCGAGGGCGAACCCGGTGGCTACATGGTTGCGAACGAACCAGATAACCAGGATCCCGGGAAGAATTGTAAGCACACCGGCGGCGGCCAGCACGCCCCAGTCGATACCACTGGCCCCCACGGTCCGGGTCATGATCGCCCCGATCGGTTGGGCATCAACAGAGGTCAGCGTTCGGGCCAGCAACAGTTCCACCCAGGAAAACATGAAGGCAAAGAACGCCGTTACCCCAATGCCGGAGCGGATCATCGGTAGAAATATCTTCACGAAGAACCGGGGGAAACTGTAGCCATCAATGTAGGCCATCTCGTCGTATTCACGAGGCACCCCGGACATGAAACCTTCCAGGATCCAGACCGCCAGCGGCACATTGAACAGGCAGTGAGCCAGCGCCACGGCGATATGGGTGTCAAACAGGCCGATGGAGGAATAGAGCTGAAAGAATGGCAGCAGGAAAACCGCTGGCGGAGCCATCCGGTTACTCAGCAGCCAGAAGAACAGGTGCTTGTCGCCCACGAACTTGTACCGGCTGAACGCGTATGCGGCAGGCAGAGCCACCAACAGGGTGATGACCACGTTCATGGAAACGTAGATCATCGAATTGATGTAACCGTTGTACCAACTCGGATCGGTAAAGATGACGGCGTAGTTCGCAAACGTGAAATTCTCCGGCCAGAGTGTCAGGCCACTGAGGATTTCCTGGTTGGTCTTGAAGGACATGTTCAGCAACCAGTAGATCGGAGTCAGCAGGATCACGATAAAAATCGTGATTCCGACATTCTTGGAACGTGTCTGTTTCATCACAGTCTCCTTATTTTTCTTTGTCGGCGGCGGTGATGGCGGTAAAAAACAGCCATGAGATCAGCAGCACGATCAGGAAGTAGATCAGGGAGAAGGCTGCCGCCCGGCCCAGGTCGAACTGGCCGATGGCCATGGTGGTCAACGTCTGACTCAGGAAGGTGGTTGAGCTTCCGGGGCCACCGCCAGTCAGCACGAAAGGCTCGGTGTAAATCATGAAGCTGTCCATGAAACGCAACAGCACCGCAATGATCAGAACATTCTTCAGGCGGGGCAGCTGGATGTACCGGAATACGGCCCACTTGGAAGCACGGTCAATTTCCGCCGCCTGGTAGAAGGCTTCCGGTATGGCCCGCAGCCCGGAATAACACAGCAGGGCCACCAGTGGCGTCCAGTGCCAGACGTCCATCAAAAGCACCGTAAGCCAGGCGTCCAGGGTGTCGCCGGTGTAATTGTAGTCAAACCCAAGGGCGTTCAGGGCCCAGCCGAACAGGCCGATATCGCCGCGACCAAAGATCTGCCAGATCGTGCCAACCACGTTCCAGGGAATCAGGAGGGGAATGGCCAGTAATATCAGGGCCAGGGACGCCTTGATACCCGATTTCGGCATCATCAGGGCAACCCCGATGCCGAGCGGAATCTGGATCAGCAGCACGGCGCCGGAAAAGATGAACTGTCGCAGGAGTGACTCCTGAAGCCGCTGGTCATGCAGAATGATTTCGAACCATTCGGTACCAACGTAGTAGGCACTGCCAGGCCCGAAGATATCCTGAACCGAGTAGTTCACAACGGTCATCAAAGGAATCAGGGCCGAAAAAGCCACCAGCAGGAAGACCGGCAGCACCAGCCACCAGGCGCGGTTGTTAGGTGTCTTAACCATTAGTCTTGCTCCTTGATCAGAAACTCATCCACGTAGAGCATCAGCCACTGGCTAGGGAAGGAAAGGTGCACGCGGGCGCCGATGTCAGCCTCGAAATCCTCACTCTGGCGCACTTTCAGGGTCTCATGGTCGAGCTGCACGGTAACGATCTTGTAGGTACCCAGGTCCTCAATATCCAGAACCCAGGCTTCGTAGGTGTCATCGGAAGACTGGCCGGAAATCTCAACGAACTCAGGGCGGATACCAACCTTGATGTTGTCGGTTTTCAGGCGTTTGAGCGCCTCCACCTTGCCGTTTTCCAGGGGCACCACCGTACTGCCAAAGCAGACACCGCTGGGGCAGCGCTGCACTTCAATCAGATTCATACCGGGGCTGCCGATGAAGAACCCGACAAAGGTGTGGTTGGGCCGCTCGAACAACTCCGTAGGGGTGCCGAACTGGACAATCTGGCCGCCGTACATGACCGCAATCTTGTCAGCGAAGGTGGAAGCTTCCAACTGATCGTGGGTGACATACACCATGGTGATGTCGAATTGCTCATGAATCTGCTTCAGTTTGCGCCGCAGCTTCCACTTTAGCTGGGGGTCGATCACCGTGAGCGGCTCATCAAACAGAATGGCGGATACGTCTTCGCGGACCAGACCACGGCCCATGGAGACCTTCTGTTTCTCGTCCGCCGTGAGGTTCCTGGCCTTTTTGTAGAGCTTGTCTCCGATTTCCAGAACTTCCGCGATCTCATGAACCCGGGCCGCGATCTTGGAGGCAGGCACCTTGTTGTTCTTGAGAGGGAACGCCAGGTTATCGAACACTGTCATAGAGTCGTAAATGACCGGGAACTGGAATACCTGTGCAATGTTACGGTCTCGCGGAGACAGTTCGTTGACTCGCTTGCCATCGAAAAGAACATCGCCCTCAGAAGGCTGCACCAGCCCGGAGATGATGTTCAGCATCGTGCTTTTTCCACAGCCCGACGGCCCCAACAGAGCGTAGGCGCCGCCTTTGTGCCAGACATGGTCCAACTGCCGGATGGCATAATCATCCGGCCCCTGCGGCGTATCGGTATAACTGTGGGCGAGTGATTTCAATTGAATTTCAGCCATCAGATCGACCCTCGTGAAGCCCGGGATGGTGTGTGCACCAGTTGCTCGTTGTCATCGAAAACGAACAGTTTATTGATCGGCAGGTAAACCTTGATGGGGGCACCGGTGTGGTATTGGTGAACGCCCATCAGCTGCAACACCATTTCAAAGTGGCTGTTCTCGACATGCATGAAGGTTTCAGAACCACTGATGTCACTGAGTTCAACTTCCATCGACATTTCCAGATCGTCATCGCTGGCCGGAACCAGGCCGATATGGCTGGGCCTGATACCGAACCAGTAATCACCCGGTTCGAGCCTGCGCAGCTCCTTGGTCAGGGCGTGGTGCGAATACTCGTCAAAAGTGACCTCGGTATCCGTGACCCGACCGCGAATCATGTTCATCGGGGGTTCACTGAACAGTTGTGCGGCCAGGGTGTTCACCGGTGCCCGGTACACGTCCATCACCGGTCCGTTCTGAACAACCCCGCCGTCATGCAACAGGGTGGTAGTGCCCCCCAGCGCAAGCGCTTCGTTCGCCTCCGTGGTTGCATACACAGCAATGCACTGACGCTCTCGGAACAGTTCCCGTAACTCGGCCCTGAGTTCTTCGCGCAACTTGTAATCAAGGTTTACCAGAGGCTCATCGAACAGAACGAGGGTGGCGTCTTTTACCAACGCCCGGGCCATTGCCGTGCGCTGCTGCTGACCACCGGACAGCTCCAGGGGATACCGTTTCAACAGCGGATCAATCTGGAGCATGGCCGCCGTTTCCTTTACCCGGCGATCAATTTTTGACTCGGCCATTTTTGCCAACCGCAGGGGCGAAGCGATATTTTCGTAGACAGTCAGGTTGGGGTAGTTGATGAACTGCTGGTAGATCATCGAGATATTGCGGTCCTGTACGCTCTGCCCTGTTACGTCCTTTCCGTTGTAGATCAAACGGCCAGTATCGGGCTTGTCCAGCCCGGCCATCAGTCGCATCAGAGAGGTTTTTCCGGCGAGTGTCCGGCCGAGCAGAACGTTAAAAGAACCCGCCTCAAAGGTGAGGTTCGCATCCCGGATGTAGTCGACGCCGTCAACCACACGGGAGAGATTCTCCAGTGTTAAAGACATAGGCCTTCCTTTTTGTTCTTGTGGAAACGCATTCCGGGCCCGCATCGTCAGCCCCGGAAATTCGATTTCGAATCTCAATACGCAAAGCCTGTACCAGCTTTTACGCTACTCCAGGTATATTTACCTATCCTTCTGTTTTTACAACTAATTTTACTAAACCATAATTTCTCATTCGAAAATTATAATGTTCGTTTAGCAACACTTTGTGCAAATTGAACATTGACGTGAACAGCTTTTGCACAGATGATTGAACACTTGTCAGCTCGGAGTTGAACAGCTGTCCGGAGGATGTGGCGGCAAAAACAACAAACGAACACGAGAGCGCGGACTGATGAGAAAAAACGAATACTCCGATTATCGGAGCGTGATTGCCGATTCCTGGAACCGTTGCATCGCCTGGGGCCTTGATCATGAACACGAGCCAGCCCCTCTTGAGTCAGAGGCCGGCCGGCTGGAGGAAATACAACGCCTGTACGGCGAGTTACTGTCAGTGACCGAGGCAGAGGTACTTCCCTACTACCGGAATGTGCTCGCAAACAGTCGCTGTCTGATTCTGCTTGCTGATCAACATGCCACCGTTCTGAACAGCTGGGGCGATGAACGCATCACCGAGACACGCCTCAAGCCCTGGCTCCAGACGGGCGCCAACTGGCAGGAACGGAACTGCGGAACAAACGCCATCGGGACAGCGATTGCCATCGGCGCGCCGGTTCAGATAAAGCGCAATGAACATTTCCTTAAAGCTAACCGCAGCATCATCGGCTCCGCCGCCCCGATTTTTGACGCCCATAAGAAAATTACCGGAGTTTTGAGTGTCTTCAGCGACGCTTACCTGCCCCAGGCTCATACTCTGGGCATGGTGCGGCTGCTTTCACAGTCGGTGGAAAATCGGCTTATCAGTCGCCAGTTTGGCCCGGATCACTTCCAGATAACGGTCAATACCACCGCGGACAATTTTGACAGCCCCTGGTCTGGCATCCTTGCCTGTGACGACTCCGGCCGGATTATTGCCAGCAACCAGAGGGCGGACCAGTTGCTGGGAATGCCGACCGTTGATGCGCGCCTTGATGAACTGTTCACCACCCATCGAAACCATATTCTTGGCCATCCCGAACAGGAGACGCTGCAACTGACAACGCGGAGCAGGGTTCGGCTAAGCGCGCGGCTAAAGCGCCCGTCTGTGACAAGACGGAATCCTGAGCGGGCAGACCCTGCCGGGACCAGGGGTACCGGACAAGACCTCCGCCTGCCGGGTATAGACAACCTGGAGCACGGGGATTCGGTGGTGAAACGGTGCGCGACCCAGAGCCTCAAGGTGCTTGAGCGGGGCGTACCAGTGCTGATCACCGGCGAAACCGGGGTCGGGAAAGAGGTCCTTGTTAAGGCACTGCACCAGGCATCGCATCGAAAAGACCAGCCCCTGGTTGCCGTGAACTGCGCAGCCATTCCACCGGAGCTGGTGGAGTCGGAGCTGTTCGGTTACGAAGCAGGTGCTTTTACCGGAGCCCGGGCCCAGGGCTCCCTGGGCTTCATTCGAAAGGCCCACAAGGGCATTCTGTTTCTCGATGAAATTGGTGAAATGCCCCTGTCAGCGCAGTCCCGTCTGCTGCGGGTACTCCAGGAACGGGTTGTCACGCCTGTCGGCTCTACAGAGAGCGTTCCGGTCGATATCCTGCTGGTGACCGCGACCAATCGCCCTCTCAACTCACGCATCGACAGCGGCCATTTCCGGCCAGATCTCTACTACCGTATCAACGGACTGTGTGTAGAGCTCCCGTCGCTCCGAAATCGGGCCGATCGACGGCTTCTGATACAAAATATCTATGGCCGGCACAGAGACCAGGGCCAGGCTGAAGAGCTATCGCCGAAAGTGCTGTCTGCCCTTGAAAACCATCCATGGCCGGGCAATATCCGGCAGCTGGTGAACGTGCTGAGAGTGGCCATCGCTATCGCCGATGGTGAAGACATACAGATTTGGCATTTGCCCGGGGACTTCCTGGCGGAATTTGATTTGGCAGTGAACAACGAGGCCAGCATGGAGGGTCTGGCGCCGGCAGAACCCACCAATTCAGATACGGAGGTAACCGACACGTTTGCCAGAACACTGCAGGTCTATCACAAGTACACGGGGAACATTTCGCGGGCGGCCAGAGAGCTGGCCATCAGCCGGAATACCCTCTACAAGCGCCTGCGGGAACTCGGGGTCCGGTGACCCCCTCAGATTTTTTATAAAGTTACTGTCAAAGTTTCAGCACCGCCGTCATCCAGCCATCGTAAAGCTGGTCCCGATCCCCTTTTGTCATCACCGGCTCAAAGCTCCGGTCACAGCGCCACAACCCCGCCAACTCCTCCAGAGAGCCGTAGATTCCCGCCTCGAGGCCCGCCAGATAGGCAGCACCCAGCGCCGTGGTCTCGACCAGTGAAGGGCGGTCAACCCGCGCGCCGAGAATATCCGCCAGGAACTGCAAAACCCAGTTGTTCGCCACCATGCCGCCATCCACACGCAGCGTGACTGGTCGTATACCATCCTTTTCCATGGCTTTTTGCAGGTCCTTGGTCTGGTAGCACACAGACTGGAGGCCGGCGGTCACGATTTCCTTGATGCCGGTGTCCCTAGTCAACCCGAAAATGGCCCCCCGGGCATTCGGGTCCCAATAGGGCGCGCCCAGTCCGGTAAACGCCGGCACCAGGTATACACCGTGATCCACGGGGGTTCCCTCTGCAAGCGGCTCGGTTTCGCAGGCATCGCGGATCAACCGCAAGCCATCCCGCAACCACTGGATTGTGGCCCCGGCAATGAAAATACTCCCTTCCAGTGCGTAGGTGGGCTTGCCATTCACACGGTAGGCCACCGTGGTAAGCAACCGGTGTTCCGATTGAAGGGCCTTGTCACCCGTGTTCAGCATCAGAAAACAGCCCGTGCCATAGGTGCTTTTGGCCATACCGGTCTGGAAACAGGTCTGGCCAAACAACGCCGCCTGCTGATCACCTGCAACACCGAGCACCGAGGTGCCATTGAGAGCACCACCGTCAGTGATCTGCCCGAACTGGTCCGCTGAATCCATGACTTCAGGCAACAGAACCTCAGGGATTCCGAACAGTTCCAGCAATTCGGAATCCCATTGCTGAGTGTGAATATTGAACAACAGAGTCCGGCTGGCATTGGTAGCGTCGGTCCTGTGTTCCCGTCCACCGGTCAGTCGCCAGAGCAGGAAGCTGTCGATGGTGCCAAAGGCCAGCTCGCCGCACTCCGCGCGCTCCCGGACACCGGCAACGTTTTCCAGGATCCAGCGGATCTTGGTGGCGGAAAAATACGGATCGATCAGCAAGCCGGTCTTGCTGCTTACCCAGGGTTCCAGGCCCTCGCTTTTCAGGGACTCGCAGTAGGAGGCCGTTCGTCTGTCCTGCCACACGATTGCGTTATACACCGGCTCACCGGTTTTGCGGTCCCAAAGAACGGTAGTTTCACGCTGATTGGTAATACCCACAGCGACCACTTCACCCCCCTCCCCGCACTCTTCGGCCATCACGGCGTCACAGGTACGCTGGACCGATGACCAGATATCTCCGGGATCATGCTCCACCCAGCCGCTGGCCGGGAAGTGCTGCGGAAATTCCTGCTGTCGGGTAGCGTGGATGTTGCCTTGCAGGTCAAAGAGTATGGCCCGGGAACTGGTGGTTCCCTGATCAATGGAAAGAATGTACTGACTCATATTGTTTTCCACCTAAGGTTCTTATTTTTTCGTATTTTTCCCTTTTTGAACATAAATGCCAAGCAGTTTTCACGGGATCCGCGCGTTGGTGATGGGCAACTCTCTAAAAAAGCTGCATAAACTCCTGAAAACCACTAAACTTTAAACATGTTTCCGGACGCACAATATTTCGCATGAGAAAAACGACAACGCGGAGGAGGTAGTAATGGCACAGCGTCGCCGACAGGATCTGATCATGGAGCTGATCCAGCAGAACGGTTTCGTGACAACCGAGCAGCTGGTTGACCAGTTCAGGGTAACGCCCCAGACCATCCGCCGTGATCTGAACGAACTCGCGAAACAGAAGAAGCTCCGCAGGCATCACGGAGGCGCCGGTATTGACTCCAGCACGGTCAACACCGCGTACCAGGCTCGCAAGATCATGGACCTGGAAGCCAAGGAGCGCATCGCCGAAGCGCTGGTCGAGATGATTCCGGACAACTCCTCCATATTCATCAACATTGGCACCACCACCGAAACCATCGCCAAGGCACTGCTGGAAAAGAACAATCTGCAGATTGTCACCAATAACCTCCATGTCGCTTCCATTCTCTCGGCAAAAGAGGATTTTCACGTGATCATTGCCGGGGGCGAGGTTCGAAACCGGGATGGCGGCATTGTCGGCGAGGCCACCCGCGACTTCATCAATCAGTTCAAGATGGATTTCGGCGTCATTGGGATCAGCGGCATCCATAACGACGGTTCGCTGCTGGATTTTGATTACCGCGAAGTCCGGGTCGCCCAGGCCATTATCGAAAACTCCAATCAGGTTCTGCTCGCGGCTGACCACTCCAAGTTTGGCCGCAACGCCATGGTTCGCCTCGGTAGCATTACCCAGGCGGACCACGTGTTTACTAATCAGCAGCCTCCGGTCGAAATCCGCCAGCTTCTTAGCGAGCACAACGTCGAACTTCACCTCGTCTGAGACTTTTCGGTTAACCACCCAATCGAAAACGTGAATGCCTCTTTATTTTCGTTTTTTTTCTAATTTTTCCTTTACGAATATCCCGAGCTTTCGCATAATAGTTCTATACCGTATATTGAACATTGAAAAGTGCGCATGACAACAAAGCGTCTTTTCCATTGGCGTCAGGAGATGACCAACAATGACTATGGAGCACGAACAGTTTGATGTTGTTGTCGTTGGCGGCGGAGTCAACGGCACCGGCATTGCCATGGATGCAGCAGGCCGGGGATTGAAAGTCCTGCTTTGTGAAATGAACGATCTGGCATCCGCCACCTCTTCCAGCAGCAGCAAGCTGATACACGGTGGACTCAGATATCTTGAGCACTATGAATTCCGGTTGGTCAGGGAAGCCCTGGCCGAACGAGAGTCGCTGCTCCGCAATTCGCCACACATCATGTGGCCCATGCGCTTCCGCCTGCCCCACCGCCCTCACCTTCGCCCTGCCTGGATGATCCGGACCGGCCTGTTTCTTTATGACCATTTGGCAAAACGGGAAATCCTGCCGGGATCCCGTTCAATCCGCTTTACTGAGAGCGATCCACTGAAGCCCGACATTACCAAAGGCTTTGAGTATTCCGATGGCTGGGTCGACGACGCTCGTCTGGTGGTACTGACTGCGAAAAAAGCCCAGCAATTCGGCGCGCGGATCATGACCAGGACCAAGTGCGTCAGAGCCGAACGTAACGCGAAGGACTGGACGGTGACACTCCGTGACATGACCAACGAAACCGAAACAACGGTTTCGGCCAGAGCAATCGTGAACGCCTCAGGCCCTTGGGTGAGCAGACTGTTTGGCGAGACCCTCTCCATGCCAGCGCCGAAATCAATTCGTATGGTCAAGGGCAGTCATATCGTGGTACCGAGACTGAACAGGGGCACCGAAGCCTACATCCTTCAAAACGAAGACGAGCGCATTGTCTTCGTGATTCCCTACGAAGATGAGTTCTCTCTGGTGGGCACCACCGACGTGGATTACGAAGGGGATCCGAAGAAAGCGAAAATCTCACCAGAAGAAACCGACTACCTGCTGAACATAGTGAACTCCCACTTCAAGCGCCAGCTTGAACCGGCGGATGTAGTCTGGTCCTACTCAGGGGTTCGTCCGCTGATGGACGGCGAGGAGGAAAACGCGCAGAAGGCATCCCGGGACTACTCCTTTGAAGTGAGCAGCGAAAAAAACAAGGCTCCCATTATTTCGGTTTTCGGGGGCAAGATTACCACTTACCGAAAACTGGCCGAAGCGGCAACCGACAAGCTGTGCCAGTTCTTTCCCGAGGCGGGAGGCAAGTGGACCAAGACCGCGGTGCTGCCCGGTGGCGATTTTGACAACCATGCATCGCTTGAGCAGAAGCTCAGTCACGATTGTCCATGGCTCTCGGAGAAGGTCATCAGCCGCTATGTTCGCACTTACGGTATGACCTCCTATGACATCCTCAAGGATTGCGGCTCGATGGAAGACCTGGGGTTTCATTTCGCAGGCACGTTGTATGAAAGGGAAGTGCTTCACTTGATGAAAAATGAGTGGGCATTGACCTCTGAAGACATTCTCTGGCGCCGGACCAAGCAAGGTCTCTATGCAACAGACAGCGACGTTGAGGCCCTGGACCGGTTTCTCATGAACACCGCAATCCCCGAAACTCGCAAGACCTCTCTCCACCACAGCGCCTGAAGTTCTCTCAGGCATCTTTGCCCCGGCCGGATGATCTCCGGCCGGCGCTTTTTTTGGCCACTCGCAAGCCCCCTGCACGGAACCCAAACATCGGACTTGACTCTCCGGAGGAGCCCGCCTGTTTCCATGCCAAAATAAAGACCGGCACCCCTTCCGGAGTACCGGCCTTTTGACCCCCGCTCCGTCGGGGGTCACTTAGTCGCTGGTTCAGAAAGTGAACTGGGAACCCAGAATAAAAGCGCTGTAGTCACTGTTGGGCGTGCTGCTGGCGTAGTCCTGGATTTCAGCCATCACAGTTAAGGCGTCGGTCGCACGGTAGCGGGCAAACAGCATGGTCAGTTCAGTGTCCTCGTCCGACAGGTCATCCGAACCTTCACCGTAGCTCGCGCCCAGTGTTGTGCGGTTAATGTCGTAGGTGGTCTCAACATACCACTGGTCCGCATCCTCTTCCTGGGAGCCTCCGACAACTCCATGGCCGCCCACAACAAAATTACCGGTGCCCTGAGTCATCGCATAGTTTGCCCGCACGCCCAGATCACCCAGGGACAGTGCGCCACCAAAATCGACACCGGTCATGGTGAAATCTTCCACCGCGGGGTCCTTCACACTCACGGACTGACTGAAACCACTGGACCAGAGGGTGACCATGTCGCCAGACCAGACAACGTTGGCTTCAATACGTGGGCTTTCCGTTCCTACCGAGGCATTGGTAGCCTCCGCAGCGGCGGCGGGATCTGCAGCACCCGGAAAATCAATGACTCCCGACTTAGGTTTTTCCGGCTGAAAAAGACCGACCTTGAAGGTAAGGCCGCTCATGGTCGGCGACGTGTACATAACGCGTGGGTTGAAGTTGGCATAGAAATAGCCGTTGCCAATTCTACCCGCCGTCGAATCGCCATTGTTCGGAGCAAATAACCCCATACCTTTCGCACTGCCAGTATCACCGATGGCCGGCACCCCAAAAATGCCGTAGCCCTTGCCAATATTAACTACGCCAAAACCGCCGGAGACCGCAAATTCCGCGACACGACTTTCGACACCTGACACTCTCCCGAAATCCACCCGGCCAAACCCCGAATTCTGCACCCCATCTGCCCCGGACAAGTGGCTGTTCAGTTGGAAGTGACCCGACACATTGAGACCGTACTGAGTGGGGGCATACACGTTGAACTGGGCGGTCGCAGGGTTGAACCCGGTGGTAATCCGGAAGGCATCCTCTTCAAGATTATCGTTATCGCTCATCAGTGCGAAAACCGGAATGTGGCCATTGATACCGAATTTCCAACCACTGTCTGACTCAAAAGAAACCTCAGCAAAGGCCGGCGAGGCGACGCCGGCTGTCAGCAGCGACAGTGCGACAGCCAGAGGGGCTTTCCGGAATGAACGGTTGTTGAACGACATTAAAACGTTGTTGTTTTCGATCATGTTAGCTTCCTGTTTTTGTTAGCGCTGGACTATCGTCAGCCATCCGCATAGACCTGCCCGCGGCAGGACACTCGTTCGGAGCCCGGTGACCAACGGCGTTATCGAACTGACGGTTTTTCGTTTTAAGACCAAAACGTTCGTAACAGAACAAATCTAGCGCCCAAAATCGCAAATGGAAAGTTTATGATCGAAAAAAATTTTCGTTTAGGCGGCCCCAGGAATGATAAAAAACCTTAAACACAACCTATTATATTGTTTTTTATAGCTTAATAATAAACATCATGCCTGTATATTTTTTCGTGTACGAACTTGCTAACGAATTCTATGACCGCAAATTGTACGAAAACCAACAAAACGAGAGACGGTCATGAAAAAACTGCCACTGCTAACCAGTCTGATGCTCCTGATGAGCCAGCCGGCAGATGCCGGCCCACTGTTCGACTCGCTGCCCGATGAGAAACAAATGTTCATTCAAACGCTGATCCGGGACCACTTTCCGGATTCGACGCTTTCCAGGGATGAGCAGGCCGAAGAACTGGCCTGGTTCGCTCACGCGGCGGCATATCTGAGGGGCACGGGAATTTGGGTTCTTTCCGAGCAACTGCCTACCAACGACTACGAGGCGCGGGTTCTGGCGCTCAGCGATTACATGGAGGGCGCGGGGAAAGCGTTCACCCTGCCGACCCTGGCACTGGAAGACTTCATCGGCCTGGAATTCATCACCGGCCCGGATGGCAAGATCTAACAGCTTCCCGACCAGCAGTTTGCCAACCTGTACTGGTTCCGTTACGACTGATTTCAGCGGCCGGAATTGAGGGCACAGTTCCGGCAACGTTACGGCTACGAGCTTGGCGTACCCGTAAACTGGTCTGCCCACGAAGACATTGCAGAGTTCTTCACCGCTCACGTGAAGGAGATCGATGGAGAGCGCGTCTATGGCCACATGGACTACGGCAAACGGGACCCGTCCCTGGGATGGCGCTTCACCAATGCCTGGTTTTCCATGGCAGGCGCAGGTGACAGGGGAATTCCCAACGGATTGCCGGTTGATGAATGGGGTATTCGCATGGAATGGTGCCGCCCCCCAGCAAGCGCCGGACAACCTGCAGCCGCCCAGGACAGAACCCTGTCGGTCATTGAGCGCAATTTCCTTGCCCACGATTTTGGCCCGAAGATGGCCGAAGAGGAGCAGCTCAAGGGAGCTGACTGGTGGCCGGCCCAGGCTCAAGAAGCCGGGCAACCCGCCGTTGCAGCTCGGGCACGACCTCGCTTTCGAACCAGGGATTACGACGCAGCCAGAGGTTGTTTCGTGGGCTGGGGTGAGGCATGGGCAGAACCCCGGGCCAATACTCCCGCCAGTGCTGAACGTTGGCGGTTACGGATTTCCGGCTGTTGGCCAGATGCCAGGCATGGGCGTATTGGCCGATGACCAGAGTCAACCCGATGTCCGGCAGACGGTCCAGAAGAGCCTCACGCCAGGCGGGCGCGCATTCAGGCCGCGGGGGAAGGTCCCCGGACTTGCCGGTTCCCGGATAGCAGAAGCCCATGGGCAGGATTGCGAGCTTCTGCTCGTCGTAGAAGGTGTCCCGGGTAATACCCATCCATTGCCGCAGCCGATCCCCGCTGGGGTCGTTGAACGGCAGCCCGGTTTCGTGAACGCGCCGCCCTGGCGCCTGACCGACCACCAGGATGCGCGCCGATTCGGATATCTGGATCACGGGTCTCGGCTTGTGAGGCAGGGCCTCTTGGCAAATCGTACAGGCCCTCACCCGGCGCACCAGATTATCAAAGGAAAGTTGTGAGAGATTGTCACTCATGGGGAGGCCCCTCATCAGGGCAATTGCATAAACCGGTATTTCCCGTAACGATAGGGCCACAAGACCTGCACAACAAGTACCAAAGGACCCACCATGAACGCCGTACAACCACCAGTACCGTTTTGATCGAAGCGAACTGGTACGCTTTCTCCGATCAGGCCGGACAATGCCGAATCAAACCTCCGGATTGCCCAGCGCCTCGGCGGCTCCCAGCAGCCCGGTGTAGGGCTCCGTTACCACGTAAACCGGCGTGAATTCCAGCAGCGGCCGCATCCTGCCCTTGTCCTCAAAGCCGTTGCGGAACGGACTCTCCAGAAAGAAATCGAGGAATCTCGGCAAGATGCCACCACACAGGTAAACGCCGCCGGTACTTCCGAGGGTGAGGACACCATTGCCGGCAACCCGGCCCAGAATCTCGCAGAAATGACGCAGAGTGTGGCGAGCCAGGTTATCGGCATTATCAACAGCAGCTGCGGTGATTTTCTCGGGTGCATCCAGCGGCGCAGCCACACCCTGTATTTCAGCATGGGCCTGATACAGATTCAGCAGGCCCTGACCACACAGAATCCGCTCTACCGAAACCCGCCCGAAGCGGGCCTTCAGGATACGCAGAACCGCCATTTCGGTATCGTCCGTTGGCGCAAAATCCACGTGCCCGCCTTCTGTCATCAACGGCACCCAACCCTGCCTGATCGGCACCAGCCCGGAAACCCCGAGCCCGGTTCCAGGCCCCATAACAAGCCTGGGACGACGGCTGTCACCCGGACCGCCACAAACATGAACCAGTTGATCACCCGCAACATGGGGAACGCCAAGCGCCATGGCGGTAAAATCGTTGATCACCTTGAACGCCGACCAGCCAAACTGCTCCCGGATTTCTTCGGTATCAAAGCGCCAGTGATTGTTGGTCATCCGCACCTGGGTTCCACGCACCGGCGATGCCACCGCCAGGCAGACCTCCCCGACTTCGGAGACCCCCACGCGGGCCAGGTAATCGCGTACCGCGTCATCAAGGTTGTTGTAATCTCCGCAGGGCAGGATTTCGATAGCGTACGGCTGAACGCTGCCCCGCTCTACCAGGGCGAAACGCGCATTGGTGCCACCGATATCACCGACCAGTGAATAATGTGTTGCTGTCATGCCTCATGATTCCAGAAAAAGCTGGCCCCTTCCTCGGGATTGCCGGCGGCACGACGCATCCAGCCAAACAACTCCCGACCATAGCCATGATGATACCCGGTCAGGTCCGCTTTTTCAGATTCGCGGCCGGCAAAGTCCTGTTCATCCACCCGGATGGCAAGAACGCCCCTTTCGGCATCCAGGCAGATCAGATCACCATTTTTGACCTTAGCCAGGGGCCCGCCATCCAGGGCTTCCGGATAGACGTGGATCGCCGCGGGCACCTTGCCCGAAGCACCCGACATTCGGCCGTCGGTCACCAGACCAACCCTGAATCCGCGGTCCTGCAACACTCCGAGATAGGGCGTGAGTTTGTGCAACTCCGGCATGCCATTACTCTTCGGGCCCTGGAAACGCACGATCACAATGCAGTCCCTGTCCAGATCGCCGGCTTCAAACGCCGCCTTGAGTTCGTTCTGGTCATTAAAGACCACGGCCGGCGCTTCCACCTTCCGGTGTTCGGGGGCAACGGCTGATACCTTGATCACGCCCCGGCCCAGATTGCCATCGAGCACCCGGAGCCCGCCATCCGGCGCGAACGGCTCCGCCACGGGGCTGAGGACATCCGGACGCAGGCTTTTTTCCGGTGCCGGCTTCCAGATCAGTTTGTCATCCGCCAGTTCCGGCATCTCTGTGTAGCGCTCCAATCCATAACCGACCACCGTGTTCACATCATTGTGCAGGTAGCCTCCGCTCAGCAACTCCCTGATCAGGAAGGGGGTTCCGCCGGCCTCGTGAAACGCGTTCACGTCTTCCTGACCGTTGGGGTAGATCCGGGTCATGGAGGGAACCACCGAGGAAAGCTCAGCATAGTCGTTCCAGTCGATAACGATACCCGCCGCCCGGGCAATCGCGATCCAGTGGATGGTGTGGTTGGTGGAGCCACCGGTTACCAGCAGCGCCACCAGGGCGTTGACGATGCTCTTTTCGTCGACCATATCGCCCAGGCCGTGCTCGCCGCCGTGAGGCTTCGACAGCTTGATCACCTGCTCGGTTGCCGCCCGTGTGAGCTGGTCGCGCAGCGGCGTGTTCGGGTTCACGAACGCCGCCCCGGGCAGGTGCAGCCCCATGACCTCCACGAGCAACTGGTTGCTGTTGGCGGTGCCATAAAACGTACAGGTGCCAGGGCTGTGATAGGACTTGCTCTCCGCCTCAAGCAGCTCCTCCTTACCAACCTTTCCTTCGGCGTAGAGCTGACGGATCCGCTGCTTTTCCTTGTTCGACAGCCCCGAGGGCATCGGGCCTGCCGGAACCAGGATGGTGGGCAGGTAACCGAAGCTGAGAGAGCCTATGAGAAGGCCCGGAACAATTTTGTCGCAGATCCCCAGCAGTAGGGTCGCATCAAACATATTGTGGCTCAGCGCCACAGCCGCGCTCATGGCGATGGTGTCCCGGGAAAACAGGCTCAGTTCCATGCCCGGCTGACCCTGGGTCACGCCATCGCACATGGCCGGTGTGCCACCGGCAACCTGGGCCACCGAGCCCATGCCCCGGGCCGCTTCCCTGATCAGGTCCGGGAACCTTTCATAGGGTTGGTGGGCCGAAAGCATATCGTTGTAGGCCGTCACCACGGCCACGTTGGCCCTGTTCATGAACTTCAGTGCGTCTTTATCGCCCTGGTTACAGGCCGCAAAGCCGTGGGCCAGATTACCGCAGGACAGGGAGCTGCGGTGCGGCGACTGTGCCTTCAATGCATTCATCCGGCTGAGATAGTCCTGCCGGGTGGCACGACTGCGCTCGATAATTCGCTGTGTAACCTTGTCGACGGTCGGGTGCATGCTGGGCTCCATTGCATAAATTATTGGAGTATTCGTTTTTAGACGTAATGTTACTTTCTTTTTTTGGTATTTCCACCTTTTAATCGTTCATTTATTCTTTTTTTGTTGTTATATTTACTACATCTAATGAATTAAACGAACAAAAACGACCCATCAAGGAGTCAGACAATGACGATCCGTATCGCAATCAACGGTTTTGGCCGCATCGGTCGCAATGTTCTGAGAGCATTGTATGAAAATAACTACCGGAGCCAGCTGCAGGTTGTTGCCATCAATGACCTGGGCGACGCCGGGACCAACGCTCATTTGCTCAAGTATGACAGTGTTCATGGCCGTTTTAGTGCCGATGTCAGCCACGACGCAGAATCCCTGACCGTAAACGGAGACCGGATTGCCACCACCGCACTGCGCAACCCGGAAGAACTGCCCTGGCAAGATTACCGTGTGGATGTTGTCTTCGAGTGCACCGGCCTGTTCACCAGACGAGACAAGGCGGCGGCACACATGAAAGCCGGCGCCCACAAAGTCATCATATCGGCCCCAAGCCCGGATGCAGACGCCATGGTGGTCTATGGCGTGAACCATGGTAAGCTGACAGCCGAACACGACATCATTTCCAACGCCTCCTGTACCACAAACTGCCTGGCCCCGGTTGTTGAGGCTCTGCACAAGACCGTTGGCATCGAGAGTGGCCTGATGACAACCATCCACTCCTATACCAACGACCAGAAACTGAGCGACGTTTACCATTCCGACCTTTACCGCGCACGCTCGGCCACCCAGTCCATGATTCCAACCAGGACCGGCGCTGCTGCGGCAATCGGCAAGGTCATTCCGGAACTCGAAGGCAAGCTGGACGGCCTGGCCGTTCGGGTGCCCACCATCAACGTATCGCTGGTGGATTTCGGCTTTATTGCCGGCCGGGAGACAACGGTGGAAGAAGTAAACAACGCCGTGAAGGCCGCCGCCGAGAAGAACCCGGTTCTGGGCTACAACGTCGAGAAACTGGTGAGCGTGGATTTCAACCATAACGCACTCTCAAGCATTTTCGACGCCAACCACACCCGGGTCCTGGGTCGTCATGTAAAAGTCATGGCCTGGTACGATAATGAATGGGGTTTCTCGAATCGCATGCTGGATAATGCCGTCGCCCTGATCAACGCCGGCCAGTAAAACTGGCCAGCCCGAGTTATTCCGCTACTCTGTTCGAGAACATTTTGAAGAACCAAAGGACACCAACCATGCTCAGGCGTACCAAAATCGTCGCCACCCTCGGCCCAGCAACCGACTCGCCGGAATCCCTGGCCGCGATCATTGCGGCGGGCGTAGACGTCACCCGACTGAACTTTTCCCATGGCAGCGCAGAGGAGCACATCGGCCGCGCCCGCCGCGTTCGTGAAACTGCTGCTGCGCAAGGGCGGTTTGTCGCTCTCCTGGCCGATTTGCAGGGTCCGAAACTCCGTATTGCCCGCTTTACAGAAAACAAGGTTACGCTGAAAGCCGGCCAGACCTTCATCCTGGATGCCGCCATGGACAAGGAAGCCGGCACCGGGGAAAGAGTCGGAATCGATTACGAGCAGCTGATCCGGGACGTGGAGCCCGGCGATATTCTGGTCCTTGATGACGGCCGTATCGAAATGGAAGTTCAATCCGTGGCTGAGCACAGCATCACCTCAACGGTACTGATCGGCGGCCCCCTTTCCAACAACAAGGGCCTGAACAAGCGTGGCGGCGGGCTTTCTGCCGAGGCGCTCACCGAGAAAGACAAACAGGACATCGTTACCGCAGCCAGGCTGGGCGCCGATTACGTTGCCGTGTCCTTTGTCCGGACGGCGGAGGACATTCACATTGCCCGCCGCCTGCTCCGGGATGCAGGCTCCGATGCGGGCCTCGTCGCCAAGATCGAACGTGCCGAGCTTGCCGACGATGTGGAAGCACTGGATGCGGTTATCGAGGCTTCCGACGCGGTGATGGTTGCCAGAGGCGATCTTGCCGTTGAGATCGGCGATGCCCAGCTGGTAGGCGTCCAGAAACACATCATCTCCCGGGCCCGGGTCCTCAACCGTGCGGTGATAACCGCAACCCAGATGATGGAATCCATGATCACCAGCCCGATGCCCACACGGGCGGAAGTCTCAGACGTTGCCAATGCGGTGATGGACTACACCGATGCGGTGATGCTCTCTGCCGAGACCGCCGTGGGTGATTACCCGAAAGAAGCGGTGGAAGCCATGGTGCGTATCTGTCTGGGCGCGGAGAAGCACCCCTCCATGCACCAGTCCAAGCACCGGATTCACGAGAGCATGGAAGAGGTAGATGAGGCCATCGCCCTGTCTGCCATGTACGCCGCCAACCACCTGGAGGGCGTCTCGGCCATCATCTGCATGACCGAAACCGGCGCCACGCCCCGACTGATGTCCCGCATCAAGTCCAGCTTGCCGATCTTTGCGTTCTCGCGCCATCACTCAACCCAGCATCGGGTTGCCTTGTTCCGGGGTGTTCAGACGATTCCGTTTGATTCGGCAAAGATTCCGAATGAGCGGACCAATGCGTTGGCGGTGTCTGAACTGGTCAACCGTGAGGCGGTCAGGGAAGGCGACCTGGTGGTGATTACCAAGGGTGATTATGTGAATGCCCAGGGCGGAACCAATACCATGAAGATTGTTCGGGTTGGTTCTGATATTCGCTGATTATCGTTTCTTTTCTTGAGCCCGCTGCTATTGGTGCTTGACCTTGTAGTCTGATGGTTGAGTGCCTGGCAGCGGAGGAAAGCCCCTGCCCAAAACCGCTCCAAGCACGTCCCTGTGGCTTGACTCCGGCCATCCATGGCCACAGACATTTTTGGAAACGGTAACCCCACTACCTCCATCCTTCCTTTCTGAAAAATCCCTGGGTGAACGATTTTCCGCAATGGATATAGGTCGAAATACAACTGAATCCAATCCGACCACCCGGCTTTCATTGATTTGCTACGCGATATCGTTCGGTCAGACAGAGCTCTTTGGGGCGGGGCTTGCGGGAATGTGGCTGGCCAGGGACGGCCAGCCTCAAGCGCACATGGATGTGCTCGTAGCGTTTCCCGGAAGCCCCGCCCCAAAGTGCGCCTACTCCAATACTCACAGGCTAGAAGGAACAGACCACGGATCAAAGATCAGCCAGGCTACCACGCACAATTTCGGTGATCTGCGACCAGTCTTTGGCCGCCACCACATCAGGCGGCGTCAACCAGGTGCCGCCAACAGCCTGGACGTTGCCGAGGGTCAGGTAGTCTGCCGCGGTGTTGCGGCGGATGCCGCCGGTGGGGCAGAAGGTGACGTCCGGGAAGGGGCCGCCGAAGGCTTTCAGGGCGGGGATGCCGCCGGCGACTTCGGCCGGAAAAAATTTGAACTCGCGGTAGCCCAGGTTGTAGCCGACCATCAATTCCGAGACGGTAGCAACACCGGGCAACAGCGGCGCTTCGGAGGTCAGGGCGAATTCCAGGATGGCCTCGGTAACGCCCGGGGTAATCACGAACTGGGCGCCGGCGGCTTCGACCTGGCGATATTGGGCGATGCTGGTGACGGTGCCCGCACCTACCCAGGCGTCCGGGATGGCTTTGCGGACGTTTTCGATGGCCTGGATACCGTGCCTGGTTCGCAGGGTAATTTCCAGAACGTTGATACCACCATCGACCAGCGCCTGGCACAGGGGCACGGCGTCGTCGATGTCGTTAATGGTGATCACCGGTACCAGAGGGGAGGAATTCAGTACCGCCCTGACTCGCTCGCGATGATAATCGGAAAGTTGGCTCATAATCTTCTCCATAATCGATTCAGGGCGTTTCAGGGACTCCAGAACACTTGCAGACCGGGTTTCAGGAAGGCCCTGACGGGCATTTCCATAACCCTGTCCATATCGGAAATTGCTTTTTCCAGGGTGTCCAGTTTGTCCTCACCCTTGAGGTGCAAAGCCGTGAATCGTGCGTCCCTAAGCGGCGGCCAGGTCAGGGTAATGCGCTTCTGGGGCTGGGATGCCGGTGTTGCAGCAGAAACGATATCCTGGCACTCCGGACTCATGGCGTGGGCCAGTTCCGGGGCGTCCGGAAACAGGGAGGCGGTGTGGCCGTCGTTACCCATGCCCAGAACCAGCACGTCCAGTGGCAGGGCCAGGTCCGCCAGCTCCGCTTTCACTGCACCCAACCCCTCTGCGGGCGTGGCGCCGGGTTGTTTGAGGGACAGAAATCGAGCCGATGCTGCGTGGTTCTGCAGCAGGTTGCCCCTCACCAGACGGGCATTGCTCGCAGGGTCGTCTTCGTCTACCCAGCGCTCGTCCGCCAGCAGAACGTCTACCCTGCTCCAGTCGAGGTTCTTATCAGACAACGCCTTAAAAAACGGCAGGGGCGTGGAGCCGCCGGAAACAACAAGGCTGGCCCGCGGCGCTTGTTTCAGGCGAACAGCCAGAAATTCAGCGACAGCGTCGGCAAGGTTCAGGGCCACTTCATCCGGGGTTTCTCCGAACCGGGCCTGCACGCCCTCGGGCAACCGCAGATCAGACATCCTCATACCAGCTCCTTCCATCCCGGGTGATCATGGCGATGGATGCAACGGGGCCCCAGGTTCCGGCGGCGTAACGCTTGGGCGGTTCGCCGCAGTCTTTCCAGTTCTGGATAACCTGGTCCACCCAGCGCCAGGCGTGTTCCACTTCGTCCCGGCGTACAAACAGGTACTGATTACCCTTCATCACCTCCCAAAGCAGACGCTCGTAGGCGTCGGGAATACGGTCCGTATCGAAGGTTTCAGAGAAGGTCAGCTCAAGCGGGCCCTGGCGCAGGCGCATGCCCTTGTCCAGACCCTGGTCCTTGGTCAGGATCTTCAGGGACATGCCCTCATCCGGCTGCAGGCGAATGATCAGCTTGTTGTTGGCCAGGTGCTTCTGGTCCGGGTCAAAGATGTAGTGCGGCGCCGGCTTGAAGTGAATGATGATCTGCGACAGCTTCTCGGGCAGGCGCTTGCCGGTCCGGATATAGAAGGGCACGCCGGACCAGCGCCAGTTGTCGATCTCGGCTTTCAGTGCCACAAAGGTTTCGGTGGCGCTGCCCTTGTTGGCGCCCTCTTCTTCAAGGTAGCCCGGAACAGGTTTGCCATTGCTGGTACCGGCGGTGTACTGACCACGAACCACATAGCTGTCCATCATGTCCGGCGTAATCTGTTTCAATGCCTTCAGAATCTTCACTTTTTCGTCCCGGATGCTGTCCTCGGACAGGTCCGAGGGCGGGTCCATGGCGATCAGGCACAGCAACTGGAGCAGATGGCTCTGGATCATGTCGCGAATCTGGCCGGCCTTGTCAAAATAGCCCCAGCGGCCTTCGATGCCGACACTCTCTGCCACTGTGATTTCTACGTAGGAGATGTGATTCTGATCCCACTGGGACGCAAACAGGTTGTTGGCGAACCGCAGGGCAATCAAATTCTGAACCGTTTCCTTGCCCAGGTAGTGGTCAATACGGAACAGCTGGTTCTCGTTGTAAACCTCACCCAGCTCGTCGTTGATGACCTTCGAGGATTCCAGGTCGTGGCCGATCGGCTTTTCAACCACTACCCGGGTCTTTTCGGTGCAGCAGTCGGCCGAACGAAGGTTTCTGGCGATGACGCCATACATGGATGGCGGCGTTGCCATGTAAACGATGAGCTCGTTGTGGGCATCATCACGCCACTCGTTGAGGACACTGAACCCTTCAGAATCGTTAAAATCCAGAACCTGATAATCGACACGCTGCAGAAAGGTTTCCGCCAGGGCCGGATCGAACTCTTGCGGCTTTACATGCTGCTTGAGCTTCTCAAGCAACTGCTGGCGCACGGTTTCAGTATCAGCGTCAGTGCGCGCAACCGCCAGCACCCGGCTACCATCGGCCAGCAGGTTTGCGCGCTCCAGCTGGTAAAGGGCCGGGAACAGTTTACGCTGGGCGAGGTCGCCCAACGCGCCAAATAGTATCAGGTCACAACGGGTAGTAATCTTGTTGACCATTGGTTCCTTCTCTCTGGTGGACAGTCGACGGCAAGAACTCACCGACAGACCTTAATGTAGTAATTTTAAACAAATAATGGCATCAAAGAAGGATTTTTCCAAGAAAAAACTGCGTTTCATGATATTTTTACTACCCAAAAAGCTGGAAAAAAGCGGTATAATCAGCGCGTTTTTTACGATAACGACCGCCCAAGATTCAGGGAGTACCATTGATGGCCGCGAACCAGGCGCACCGTGACGACAATCTGCTTGAGGACATCCAGTCCAGGCTGGACAGCCTTAACAAATCCGAACGGAAAGTGGCCGAAGCCATTCTCCGCGATCCAAGCGCGGCCACCCGATACAGCATAGCCGCCCTGGCGAGGGCGGCGGACGTCAGCGAGCCTACGGTTAACCGTTTCTGCCGGGGCTTCTCGGCCACCGGGTTCCCGGACTTCAAGATTCGCCTGGCGCAGAGCATTGCCACCGGCACCCCCTACATCGGCCAGAATATCGAACCCGACGACACCGTTGCCGAATTCGCCGACAAGATCATGCTCAGCACCATTGCCAGCCTGGACAAGGCCCGCCAGGCGCTGGACCCGAAAGCACTGGCCACCGCTATTGACTACCTGATCCAGGCCAAACAGATCAATTTCTTCGGCATGGGCGGCTCCGCCTCGGTCGCACTGGACGCCCAGCACAAGTTTTTCCGTTTCAATATCCCGGTCATGTCCTACGACGATGCCCTGATGCAGCGAATGGTTGCCGCAGGCTCCAACGTCGGTGATGTGATCGTGCTGATTTCCTACACCGGCCGGACCCGGGAAACCGTGGACATTGCCCAGCTGGCGCGCGCCAACGGCGCCACTGTGATCGGCATCACAAATCCGGACTCGCCCCTGGCGGAAACCTGCACGGTGGTATTGGGCGTTACCGCGCCAGAGGACACCGAGGTCTACATGCCGATGTCGTCACGCATCATTCACCTGACCGTTATCGATATTCTGGCAACCGGCGTAACCCTCAAGCGCGGCGCGGATTTCCTCGGCCATCTCAAGAAGATCAAGGAAAGCCTCAAGCCCACCCGGTTCCCGCCAAACGAAATCTGACCACCGCCACAGAAAAATAGCAAAGCGACCAATAGAGGGGCTTATCCTCCTGCGCCCCCAATCCGCAGTATACGGCTTTTACTCTGACGCCTCCGGCCAAGTGTCTCAGACCTATATCAAGAAGGCTGAATAAAAAAAGCCCGGGCGAAATATTACGCCGGGCCTTCTTTTACAACCGCGCTGTTACATCCGCAGGGCGCCAGGCGGCGCCCTTTTTCCTGGCGAAAATCAGGGGCGATCTACTTCGGCCTGATTTCTCAGGAACTGCTGATAGGCGGCATACTCCCGCTGCCCCTCAAGCGATGCCAGGAAATCGCGAAGCTGGTTCAGTTCCGTGCCGTCGTCGGCAACCTCGCCGTCTTTGACTGCTTCCAGTGCTACAACGGAGGAAGCATTCGCTGTCACCGTTTTGCCGTAGCGGGCTTCGCCTTCACCCGGACGCGGCAGCGAAAACGCTTGCTGCATCACAGCGGGGGCTGCTTCGGAGGAGTTTCTGGCCAGACTCTCGTAGCTGACCCATTCCCCCACGCTCTCAACAGGCTCTCCCGCCTCAAGATCCGCTATGATTGCATCCGCCCTTTCAACAAGGGCTTCACGGGTCTTGCGTTGTTCCAGCGTCGCCCGGATATTCTCACGAACCTCTGCCAGAGGCAGCTGCTCCGCCTCGTGGTATTCGCGTACCCGCGCCACAACGGACACATTGTCGCCCACATCAATCAGCTCGGTATTGTAACCCGCCTCCAGCACGTCTTCGGAGAACAGCTGCCGAACCAGGCCGCCGTGATCAAACGGTGCCTGACCACCTTCCCGGGCGATTCCCTTGGCTTCACGCACTTCCAGTCCAAGTTCTTCCGCAGGTCCGGCCAGATCGTCTGCCGCGTAGGCGGAATCCGCGAGCTGGGCCCGAACCTCGGCAAAACGCTCTCGTGCCTTGTCACGGGCCAGTTCCCGACGCAACTGACCGCCAATCTCCGACAGCGACGGTACCTCGGACTGTCGGACGTCCTCCAGACGAATCAGATGGACGCCGAATGACGTCCGTACCGGCTCGGAAATTTCGCCTTCTTCAAGGGCAAACAGAGCCTCTTCAAAGGCTTCATCGTAGATACCCCGGCCAGCATAGCCAAGATCGCCACCATCTTGCGCCGAGATGGTATCAATGGAGTATTCCTTCGCCAGGTCAGCAAACGACTCTCCGGCCTCCAGACGCTTCTGGATGGTTGCCATGGTCTGGTCGGCTTCGCTGCCCTCCTCGATCAGGATATGGGACGCACGGCGCTCCTCACTGGCCAGATCAGCGGCACGTTGCTCATAATAAGCCTGGAGTTCCTCATTGCTGATCTCTATTTTCTCAGCCAACGCTCCCAGGGAAAGCGTGATGTACGCCGCATCCACCCGTTCAGGCTTCTGAAACGCGCCTGCGTTCTGCTGGTAGAATTCCTCAACGTCAGCATCGGTCACTGAAACAGTGTCTGCAACCGCACTGGCAGGAATGTCGAGAACCCGAAAACTCCGGGTCTGATTCTGGATGCGTAAAAGCTGGGCTGCATTCTCATCAGCAACAACAGCGCTCTGGATGATGCCTGCCCTGATCTGGTTGAGAACATACTGCTTCCGCATTGCCTCACGGAATTCTGAGACACCCATCCCCATGTTGCGAACCGTGGCAACAAAGCGGTCACGATTGAACTGGCCATCTACCTGGAACTGGGGCATCCGGGTGATCAGCGCGTCAACGTCAGCGTCGTTGAGCGCAAGACCCTGGGCATTGGCATCCTGAATCAGAACCTGCTCCCGGATCAGGGAATCGAGAACGTCTTTACGAATCTGGTCTTCATTGAGCAAGGACGGATCGGGGGTTTCCATTGCGGATAGCCGGCGCTGGCTTTCCATCTGAACCACGCGGAGGAACTCCCGCTCAGTAATATCCTCGCCATTGACGGTTGCCACTTCAGGCTCGCCAGAGAATCCGCCGATAATGGCGTCCATTCCCCAGATGGATAGCGACACAATCAGTACGCCAATAATAATCTTGGCAATCGTGCCCTGGGCATTTTCCCGAATATCTTGAAGCATGTTTCTCCCGAATCCCTGTTCAAGGTCGTGCAGTGTTATTGGTTTCAGCGTGCTGTTACGGTCCGGCTTAACGTAAAAAGGCGCACCCGGTTCGGAATGCGCCTTGAATTCTTCTTGGGTGACTCCCTGTGACAGGAGCCACCGGAGAAAGAACCGTTACTTAACGGCGTCTTTCAGGGCCTTGCCTGCTTTGAACCCAGGCACTTTGGAGGCCGGAATTTTGATCTCGGCACCAGTCTGCGGGTTACGACCGGTACGGGCAGCACGCTCTTTTACGGAGAAGGTACCAAAACCGATCAGGGTTACCTGATCGCCTTTTTTCAGGGCTCCGGTGATGGAGTTGGTCATTGCGTCCAGAGCACGGCCAGCGGCGGCTTTGGAGATATCTGCGGACTCTGCAATTGCATCGATAAGTTCGGACTTGTTCACACTAAACCCCTTCGATTTCAGGTTGAAGATGTTATAGGTTGGTTTGTTTTTTCTCGGGCGTTCTCGACTATCGCATAAGCGGTCAGAGAATTCCATTCTTCAGTTTTCTTATTCCTTGCGGCTTTAAACCGGTGTTCGGAATAGGCACTTACTGCGCGGGAGCCCTTGGTATTGGCTGCTTCACGGCGAAACAGTTATACCAATGGGCTCTCTGGCGTGTCAACAACTCATCAAGGCTTTAATGTGTATTTATGCGTTCTGACGCATCGCCTTCTTCATCACGCGGCTTACCTGAACCGGTTTCCCGTGACGAATCCCCGGCCCGTGGCTCCGGCGGATAAGCCAGTGCAATGTCCAGAACCTCATCAATCCATTTCACCGGTCGAATCTCCAGGGATTCCTTGATATTATCCGGTATCTCCTTGAGATCCCTGACATTCTCATCCGGGATTATAACCGTCTTGATGCCTCCTCGGTGCGCTGCCAGCAGCTTTTCCTTGAGCCCGCCAATGGCCAACACGCGACCTCTCAGGGTGATCTCGCCGGTCATTGCAACGTCGGCCCGAACCGGAATCTTGGTCAGCGCGGAAACCAGTGCCGTGCACATGCCAATACCAGCGCTCGGGCCGTCTTTTGGCGTTGCGCCCTCGGGAACATGGACGTGAAGGTCGTGCTTCTCATGGAAGTCATCGGCAATGCCGAGACCCGGTGCCCGGCTGCGAACCACCGTCAGCGCAGTCTGAATCGACTCCTGCATGACATCGCCGAGGGAGCCGGTTTTGACCACACGGCCCTTGCCCGGGGTGAGCGCACACTCAATGTGAAGAAGCTCGCCACCCACCTGGGTCCAGGCCAGGCCGGTTACCTGGCCGATCTCGTTTTTCTCCTCCGCAAGACCGTATTTGAACTTCTTGACCCCTGAGTAGTCCTCAAGCATCTCTTGCACTATCGTTACGGAGGCTTTGTCGCCACTCTCAACGTGGTTGCGCACCACCTTGCGACAGATTTTCGCGATCTCGCGCTCAAGGCCACGAACGCCTGCTTCCCGAGTGTAGTAACGGATCAGGTCCCGAAGCGTTTCCTCCGGTAGTTTCAACTCGTCCTTACGCAGCCCGTTGGCCTTGATCTGCTTGGGCAGCAGGTAACGCAGGGCAATGTTAACCTTCTCATCCTCGGTATAACCCGGAATGCGGATAATCTCCATGCGGTCCAGCAAGGCCGGCGGAATGTCCATGGAGTTTGAGGTACACACAAACATCACATCGGAAAGGTCGTAGTCCACTTCCAGGTAGTGATCGTTGAACGTGTGGTTCTGCTCCGGATCAAGCACCTCAAGCAGCGCTGACGCCGGATCGCCGCGGTGATCCATACCCATCTTGTCGATTTCATCAAACAGGAACAGCGGGTTCTTCACTCCGACCTTGGACAGCTTCTGCAGGAGCTTGCCCGGCAGCGCACCAATGTAGGTTTTCCGGTGGCCGCGAATCTCGGCTTCATCACGCACACCGCCCAACGCCATACGGGTGTATTTGCGGTTGGTGGCACGGGCGATGGATTGCCCCAGTGAGGTTTTACCAACACCGGGAGGGCCGACCAGACAAAGCACCGGGCCTTTCACCTTCTTCACACGGCTCTGAACGGCCAGGTATTCCAGGATGCGCTTCTTCACTTCATCCAGGCCGTAATGATCCCTGTCCAGGATTTCACGGGCTTTCTCTATGTCATGACGAACACGGCTGCGCTTTTTCCAGGGCACCGCCAGCATCCAGTCGATGTAACCCCGGACCACGGTGGCTTCCGCAGACATGGGTGACATCATCTTCAGCTTGTTCAGTTCTGTTTCTGTTTTCTTTCGGGCTTCCTCAGGCAGGCCGGCTTCTTCCAGCTTCTGCTCAAGCTCTTCGAAGTCGTTATTGCCCTCGCCCAGGTTACCCATTTCCTTCTGGATAGCCTTCATCTGTTCGTTCAGGTAGTACTCGCGCTGGCTGCGTTCCATCTGCTTTTTCACGCGGCCACGAATGCGCTTCTCAACCTCAATCAGGTCGATCTCGCCATCAAGCTTGCCGAGTAACAGATCAACGCGCTTGCGGATATCCAGGGCTTCCAGAAGCTCCTGCTTTTCCGGGATGCGCATTTCCAGATGGGCGGACATGGTATCGGCCAGGCGCTCTAGTTCTTCAATCCCGGTCAGCGCACTGGACACTTCCGAGGGTATCTTTTTGGAGAGCTTCACGTACTTCTCGAACTCGTCCATCAAGGTCTTGATGAGCACCCCTTCCTCACGCTCCGGCAGACTCTCTTCATCCATCAGAACGGCACCGCCCGAGAGGTACTCGCCTTCAGCAATGTCACTGATGGTGGCGCGGGCGTTACCTTCAACCAGCACCTTCACGGTGCCGTCCGGCAGCCTGAGCATCTGCAGAACGGTGGCGAGGGTGCCCATATCAAATACATCCCTGGGGCCCGGCTCATCTGTGGAAGCATCCTTCTGGGCAACCAGAAGAATTTCCTTGCTTCCCTCCATGGCGGCTTCGAGAGCCTGAATGGATTTTTCTCGGCCCACAAACAGCGGGACCACCATGTGCGGAAACACCACTACGTCTCGCAGCGGGAGCAGCGGGTATTCGTGCACGGCATTTTCGGGTATCCGGGTCATAGGGAATCCTCTGACGATATTTCTTTCAGCATATCACCCTTCATTGGGGCGCCGACGTAAATTGCAATATTTTTACCGGAGGGAAAGCAGGGGAATGGCGTAACTAAAATGGGGTCAGATGAACGCGTTCATCTGACCCCCGGTCTGACTTGGCCGCTCATCTGAACGGGCTCAATCCTCAGGAACCGCCTTGGCGTGATCACTGCTCGCGTAGATCTTGAAGGGATCGGAATCGCCACTGATCACACTTTCGTCGATCACAACTTTGCAGACATCATGTTCAGACGGAATCTGGTACATGGTATCCAGAAGCGTTGCTTCCATGATCGACCGCAATCCGCGGGCACCGGTTTTCCTCACCATGGCCTTCTTGGCAACCGCCCGCAACGCATCATCCCGGAAATCCAGCTCGACACCTTCCATATCAAACAGCTTCTGATACTGCTTGGTCAGGGAGTTCTTGGGCTCGGTCAGAATCTGGATCAATGCTTCCTCATCAAGCTCGTTGAGCGTTGCGACCACCGGCAGACGGCCAACGAATTCGGGAATCAGGCCGTATTTGACCAGATCCTCGGTTTCCACGTCCTTGATGACATCGCCCATGTTCTTGGCATCGTCCTGACTGGCCACGGAGGCGGAGAAGCCAATGCTGTTCTTCTCGGTGCGCTCACGGATGACCTTGTCCAGCCCGGCAAAGGCACCGCCACAGATAAACAGCATGTTTCCGGTATCCACCTGCAGGAATTCCTGCTGCGGATGCTTCCGGCCTCCCTGGGGCGGAACCGAGGCAACGGTGCCCTCGATCAGCTTCAGCAATGCCTGCTGCACACCTTCACCGGAAACGTCCCGGGTAATGGAAGGGTTGTCTGACTTGCGGGAAATCTTGTCGATCTCGTCGATGTAAACAATACCCCGCTGGGCCTTGTCGACATCGTAGTCACATTTCTGCAGAAGCTTCTGGATGATGTTCTCGACATCTTCACCGACATAACCTGCTTCAGTCAGTGTTGTGGCATCGGCAATGGTGAACGGGACATTCAGCATGCGCGCAAGGGTTTCTGCCAACAGGGTTTTACCGCTACCCGTTGGACCGATCAGCAGAATATTGCTCTTGCCGAGTTCAACATCGCCCTTGCCCTCTCCATAACGAAGACGTTTGTAGTGGTTGTAAACTGCAACTGACAGCACCACCTTGGCGCGGTCCTGGCCGATGACATACTCGTCAAGGGTAATGCGGATTTCGGCCGGCGTAGGAAGGCGATCGCTCGGCTCGTCCTGTGCATTTTCCTGGATTTCTTCCCGGATAATGTCATTGCACAGGTCGACGCACTCGTCGCAGATGAACACCGAGGGCCCTGCAATGAGCTTACGGACTTCATGCTGGCTCTTTCCACAAAACGAGCAGTACAGCAACTTGCCGCTATCGTCGCCCCTGCCGTTTCTTTCATCTGCCATTGAAATACCTCTGATCTCGTTTTGCCGGCGTCACAGCCTGATACGCCGGACAAGTATGATGCGATTACTTCCAGTATTA
Source organism: Marinobacter metalliresistant (assembly GCF_038098645.1). Classification (NCBI taxonomy): domain Bacteria; kingdom Pseudomonadati; phylum Pseudomonadota; class Gammaproteobacteria; order Pseudomonadales; family Marinobacteraceae; genus Marinobacter; species Marinobacter metalliresistant. Next base: position 1,016,680 of record NZ_CP101118.1, read on the forward strand.
TTTATTCAGTACGCGCTTATCAAGTATTGAATCAATCAGCCCATACTCTTTCGCCTGCGCCGGATCCATGAAGTTATCACGGTCGGTGTCCTTGGCGATGGTCTCCAGATCCTGCCCGGTATGATGGGCCAGGATTGAATTCAGGGTGTGCCGGATCTTGAGAATCTCACGGGTGTGGATCTCAATATCCGTCGCCTGCCCCTGATAACCACCCAGCGGCTGATGGATCATCACGCGGGAGTTAGGCAGGCAGGCGCGCTTGCCAGCCGCGCCACCGGCGAGCAGGAAGGCGCCCATGCTGGCCGCCTGGCCGACACACAGAGTGGCGACATCCGGCTTGATGAACTGCATGGTGTCGTAGATGGACATCCCCGCAGTCACAGAACCACCCGGGCTGTTGATGTAGAGATGGATGTCCTTGTCCGGATTTTCCGATTCCAGGAACAGGAGCTGAGCCACAATCAGGTTCGCCATGTGGTCCTCTACCGGGCCCACCATGAAGATCACCCGTTCTTTGAGCAGACGGGAATAAATGTCGAACGACCGCTCGCCGCGAGCTGTCTGCTCGATAACAATCGGTACCAGTCCGGAACTGGTCACCATTGCGGGGCCATCAATTGGTTTCTGCGTCATGATGCGACTGGACTCCTTAAGAACAATAGGTCGTGGACTCGTGCCACGGCAGTTTCAGTAATGTTGTACCCCATACTTTGCCAGCAGCAGCCCCAGATGAAAACAGCCGGGCATGCCGGCTGTTTTCAGGGATCGGCCAACAGGGCCGGAATTAATCCTGCCCCGGGGCAAATCAGCGCTGGGGCTGACCAGCCTGCACGGCCTCTTCGTACTTGACCTTCTTTTCTTTCACGTCGGCCTGCTCAAGCACGTGATCAACAACCGCATCTTCCAGCACAGAGGACTCGATCTGGGACTTCTGCTCCGGATTGCTGTTGAAATGTGCAACAACCTCTTCCGGCTGTTCATACGTAGACGCGATCTCCTGGATCTTTTCGTCCACCTTGGCAGGGTCCGCCTTCAGGTCGTTCTTCTTGACCACTTCCTGGAACAGGAGGCCGGTTTTCACGCGGCGCTCAGCCTGCTCCTGGAAAATTTCCTTCGGCAGTTGCTGGAAATCAACCTGGCCACCGAAACGCTGAACCGCGTCCTGACGCAGGCGGTCAATCTCCTGGTCCACCAGCGCAGCCGGGATGTCCAGAGCGGTGGTTTCAAGCAGGCCGTCAACAACGTCGTTCTTGACCTTGTTCGCGACTGCCTGCTTAAGCTCCCGCTCCATGTTCTTTCTGACTTCTTCACGGAATGCCGCTTCATCTTCGGCATCAATACCGAACTTCTTGAAGAACTCGGCATTCATTTCCGGCAACTGGGGCTCTTCGACCTTGTGAATCTTGATTTCAAACCTGGCCGGCTTACCCGCCAGATCTTCGTTGTGATAATCCTCAGGGAAGGTCACTTCGATTACCATGTCTTCACCGGCCTTGCCGCCCACGATGGCTTTTTCGAAGCCCGGAATCATCTGACCGGAACCCAGAGTCAGGCGATGGCCTTCAGCGGCACCACCCTCGAACTCTTCACCGTCGATAAACCCTTTAAAATCAATCGTCAGAACGTCCTTGTTCTTGGACTTGCGGCCGACCTCTTTCATGGTGGCCTGCTGACGGCGCAGGTTGTCGATCATGTTGTCGACGTCTTTGTCGGTGATTTCAGAGGTCAGCTTTTCAACAGAAATCCTGCTCAGATCGCCCAGCTCGATTTCCGGAAGTACTTCGAAAATGGCTACGAACTCAAGGTCCTTGCCCTCTTCCATGGTCTTCGGCTCAAACTTCGGCCAGCCTGCCGGATTAATATCCTGCTCCTGCAATGCCTTGATGTAGTTGTCGCGCATTACCTCGCCGACAATTTCCTGGCGGACGCTGTCACCGAAACGACGCTTGACCACGCTCATGGGCACCTTACCCGGACGGAAACCATTAAGACGCACGGTACGCGCGGTTTCCTGCAGCCGTTTCTGGACCGCCTGGTCGATTTCCTGGGCGGGCACACCAATCGTCATGCGACGCTCGATGTTGGAGGTCGTTTCAACAGACACTTGCATGGAAGATCCTCAAATTACAGGTTCGGTATGTGAATGAAATTAAACCTAAAAGTCCGATTTCGGGAGAATTCCCGCAAAAGGACCGAAAATTAAAAGCCAGTAGTTTATCATGCTTTGCCCCGCCGAGAGAATCACCTGGCAAGGCACTTTGGACCGCACCCTGATAAGACCGGCGAAACCACTTCCGGGGATAGAAATCAGAACTGGGGACAAAACCGGAAAAAGAAAGGCGAAACGAAAAAAGAAAGGAGTGGTGCGCGAGGAGAGACTCGAACTCTCACGGGTTGCCCCACTGGAACCTAAATCCAGCGCGTCTACCAGTTCCGCCACTCGCGCACAACGGGATGAGGAATGGCCGATGACAAGACTGCCATCAATACATTCACCAAACGCGGAATCAAACCTGAAAGAAAAGTGGGGTGGACGAAGGGGATCGAACCCTCGACCGCAGGAGTCACAATCCTGAGCTCTACCAACTGAGCTACGTCCACCACATCGGGACATACCTTTCGGCATTCTCTATTTGACGACCGAATCGTCAAGGTTTCAACTTTGCCGGTTACGGTCGCTCCGGCGCGGACCAAGCCGACGACTTGATGGCGCGCCCGGCAGGACTCGAACCTGCGACCACCCGCTTAGAAGGCGGGTGCTCTATCCAGCTGAGCTACGGGCGCTTGACCGTTCGCCCACCTGAATATCCAGAAAATGGTCGGGGTAGAGAGATTCGAACTCCCGACATCCTGCTCCCAAAGCAGGCGCGCTACCAGACTGCGCTATACCCCGACTGAACTGAACAACAAGTGCTTCAGCAAAGTTGGCGCGCATATTACCGGCGCCGGCGGGCTCCGTCAACATGGAATTTTAAATTCCCTGAGACAACGGTTCCCCAGTGACAAAACACCGGCACAAAAGTTCCCCCGAAGCGGGCCGGCACACCCTCCAATTGGAGTTCCCCCGGAAGCATGAGACAATGCCCGGCCTCCAACTTACCAACGCCCAACCGACAAGACGAGACATGACCGCCAAACTGATCAACGGAAAAGAAATTGCCGCCGAAGTAAGACAGCAGGTCGCCATCGGCGTGGAAGCCCGCAGGCAGCAAGGGCTTCGTGCACCAGGACTTGCTGTGGTGCTGGTCGGCAACGATCCCGCTTCCCACGTATACGTAGGCAACAAACGCAAAGCCTGCGATGAAGCCGGAATCCTTTCCCTCTCCTACGACCTGCCGGCAGACACCTCCCAGGACGCGCTGGAGGCACTGATAGACGAACTGAACGAGAACCCGACGGTGGACGGGATTCTGGTACAGCTCCCCCTCCCCGACCATCTGGATGCGGATCCGATTCTGGTGAAGATTCGGCCAGACAAGGATGTGGACGGCTTTCACCCCTACAACATTGGCCGGCTGATGCAGCGCAAACCCACCCTGCGCCCCTGCACCCCGGCGGGCATCATCACCCTGCTCGACAGCATCGATACTCCCTACAAGGGCCAGCACGCCGTGATTGTGGGCGCCTCCAACATCGTCGGGCGGCCAATGAGTATGGAACTGCTGCTTAAAGGCGCGACCACAACCGTTTGCCACCGATTCACACCGGATCTGGAGAAGTTTGTTCGTGAAGCGGACATTCTGGTGGCAGCCGTGGGCAAACCCGGCCTGATCAAGGGAGAGTGGGTGAAACCGGGCGCAACCGTGATTGATGTGGGCATCAACCGGATGGAAGACGGAAAACTGCACGGCGACGTGGATTTCAGGACAGCGTCCGAACGTGCTGCCTACATCACACCGGTCCCCGGCGGTGTGGGACCGATGACCATTGCCACCCTGCTGCAGAACACCCTGTACGCTGCTGACGTGCTTCACCGGGTCTGACCCCGAAGGGGTCTCGGAGCACCTTTCACGCCGCCAACATAGTGCACCGGGTCTGACCCCAAAGGGGTCTGACCCGATTTTCAGCTTTTGCCAGGGATCCATCTCCATTCTAGTGAAAAGGGGGTCAGTGAAAAGGGGGTCTGACCCCACGGGGTCAGACCCCGCTAAGAAAAGCTGGTCACAAAAAACCCCGCCGTGGCGGGGTTTTTTGTGACCAGAGCTTACTGCCCGTACTTCGCCTTCGCCTTGAGGCGGTATGCGTGCAGGAGCGGCTCGGTGTAGCCATTCGGCTGCTCACGGCCCTTCAGAACCAGATCCAGGGCCGCCTGGAAGGCCACACTGTCATCAAAGTTTCCGGCCATCGGGCGATACGCAGGATCACCGGCGTTCTGCTTGTCGACCACAGCCGCCATGCGCTTCATGGTTTCCATGATCTGCTCTTCAGAGCAGATGCCGTGGTGCAGCCAGTTGGCCAGCAACTGGGATGCAATCCGCAGGGTGGCACGGTCTTCCATCAGACCCACATCATTAATATCGGGCACCTTGGAACAACCAACGCCCTGATCAATCCAGCGTACAACATAACCGAGGATACCCTGGGCGTTGTTGTCCAGCTCTTGCTGGATGTCTTCGGCGCTCAGCGACGACGGATCGTCCATCACCGGTACCGTCAGGATGTCTTCCAGGGCGGCACGGGTACGGCTTTCCAGCTGCTTCTGAACGTCAGCCACACTCACTTGATGGTAGTGAGTGGCATGCAGGGTGGCGGCGGTGGGAGACGGAACCCATGCAGTGTTGGCGCCAGCTTTCGGGTGACCGATCTTGGCCTCCAGCATGCCCGCCATCAGATCCGGCATGGCCCACATGCCCTTACCAATCTGGGCAACGCCACGGAAACCGGTCTCCAGACCAATGTCCACGTTCCACTGCTCGTAGGCGTTGATCCAGGTTGCCTGCTTCATCGCGCCTTTGCGAATGAACGGACCCAGTTCCATGGAGGTATGGATCTCGTCACCAGTGCGGTCCAGGAAGCCGGTGTTGATGAACACAGCACGCTCCTTGGCGGCATGGATACAGGCCTTCAGGTTAACCGTCGTGCGGCGCTCCTCGTCCATGATGCCAACTTTCAGGGTAAAACGTGGCATGCCCAGTGCGTCTTCAACACGACCAAAGAATTCGTTGGTGAACGCCACTTCTTCCGGGCCGTGCATCTTGGGCTTCACAATGTACATGGAGCCTTTGGTGCTGTTCTGGAACTTGCCATTGCCTTTCATGTCGTGAATGGCAATCAGCGAGGTGATCAGGCCATCCATCAGACCTTCCGGCACTTCGTTGCCGTCTTTCAGCAGAATGGCCGGGTTGGTCATCAGATGACCGACATTCCGGATAAACATGAGGCTGCGCCCTTTCAGGCTCAATTCGCCGCCGTCCGGTGCGGTGTAGGTGCGGTCCGCGTTCATTTTACGGGTCAGTTGCTCGCCGCCCTTCTCGAAGGTTTCCTGCAGATCACCTTTCATCAGGCCGAGCCAGTTGCGGTAGGCCAGAGCCTTGTCGTCGGCATCGACGGCCGCAACCGAATCTTCGCAATCCATGATGGTGGTCAGGGCAGACTCCATCAGTACGTCTTTCACATTGGCGCCGTCGTCCTTGCCAATCGGATGGCTGGCGTCAATCTGAATCTCGAAGTGCATGCCGTTCTTGACCAGCAGCACGCCAGTGGGCGCATCGGCGGCACCGGTGTAACCGACAAAGCCGGCTTCGTCCTTCAGACCGGTGGCTTCACCATTCTGCAGCTTTACCACCAGCTTGCCACCCTCAACCAGGTACTTGGCAGCGTCTTTATGGCTACCGGAAACCAGCGGCGCGGAGCTGTCCAGCAGATCGCGGGCCCACTCGATGACCTTGGCGCCGCGTACCGGGTTATAGCCACGACCTTTCCCGGCACCGTTCTCTTCGGAGATGGCATCAGTGCCGTACAGAGCGTCGTAAAGGCTGCCCCAGCGAGCGTTTGCCGCGTTAAGGGCAAAGCGGGCGTTCATGATCGGCACAACCAGCTGCGGGCCGGCCATGGTGGCGACTTCCGGATCAACATTGGCGGTCGAAATCTTGAATTCTGCGGGCTCGTCAACCAGATAACCAATGTCGTTCAGGAAAGATTTGTACTCGGCCATGTCCAGCTTCTGACCCTTGCGGTCCCGGTTCCAGCTGTCCATTTTTTCCTGGATCGCATCACGCTTTGCCAGCAGCTCGCGGTTGCGCGGCGCCAGCTCGTTCACGATCCTGTCGAATTCTGCCCAGAATTTGTCGGCATCGATTCCGGTACCCGGAATCGCTTCGTTGTTTACGAAATCATACAGATTCTTTGCGACTTGAATGCCGCCGACTTGTACGCGTTCTGTCATCGTTGTCTGCCTCAGTGGGTTACGTTTCCCGACTCCCCCTTCACCTTGAGGGGGCATTCTAATTAGAGCGCCGCATTGTAAGGGAAAATCCTTACAAGATCATTCCTGCAGGCGCAAAACTGGTCTGACCAACCACCATTTCCCCGAAATTCAACCTCTCCGCCAGCTCGTCCCCTCGCGGGAGTCGTCCAGAACAATGCCCTTCTCCGCGAGATCGTCGCGAATCCGGTCAGCCTCGGCAAAGTTCTTCGCCTTGCGGGCATCTGCCCGGGCCTGGATCAGCGTCTCAATGTCCTCGGCACTGAGTTCACTTCCAGTATCGGCCTGGAAGAAAGCCTCGGGATCCTGCTGCAGCAGGCCAAGTACGCCACCGAGTCTTACCAGCACCGCTGCGCTGCGCTTCGCTTCCTCTTCACGCCCGTCCCGACGATGCTGGTTGATCTCGTTAGCGACGGCGTGCAACACAGCAATCGCGCCTGCGGTGTTGAAATCATCATCCATCGCTTCGGCGAACCGCTGGTCGTACTCTGTTTCCGGCACATCCGCTACTTTAGCGGGCACAATGCCGCGCAGCGCATGGTAAAGCCGGGTGAGCGTGCGACCGGCCTCAGCCAGGTTTTCCTCGGAATAGTCCACCTGGCTCCGGTAATGACTGGAAACCAGGAAATAACGAACCACCTCCGCAGGGTACTTTTCCATAATCTCGCGGATGGTGAAGAAATTGCCCAGGGATTTGGACATCTTTTCCTTGTTCACCCGAATAGCTCCAGCGTGCATCCAGGTATTCACGAAGGTATGGCCGGTGGCGCACTCGGATTGGGCAATCTCGTTTTCATGGTGCGGGAACAACAGATCAGGGCCACCGCCATGAATATCAAAGGTGTCGCCCAGGCAGGCGGTGGACATTACCGAACACTCAATGTGCCAGCCCGGTCGACCATCACCCCAGGGTGAAGGCCAGCTCACCTCCCCCGCCTTGGCCGCTTTCCACAGTGCGAAATCCGCCGGGCTACGCTTGGCTTCCTGAACATCGACCCGGGCACCCGCCAGCAGATCTTCCAGCTTCTTTTTGCTGAGCTTGCCGTAGTCATCAAAGGAATCAACGGCAAAATACACATCGCCGTTATCGGCGGCATAGGCATGCCCCCCGGAAATCAGCTTATGGATCATCGCGATGATTTCGTCAATGAATGCCGTGGCCCGGGGCTCGTCGTCCGGAGACAGCACGCCCAGGCGGGCTTCGTCTTCGTGCATGGCTTTGATCATACGGTCAGTGAGCTCAGTGTAGGGCTCGCCGTTCTCGTCAGCACGACGCAGGATCTTGTCGTCAATATCGGTAATATTGCGAACATAGTTCACCTCGTAACCCCGGTGGCGCAGGTAACGGGTGATCACATCAAACGCCACCAGAACCCTGGCATGGCCAAGATGGCAGTAGTCGTAAACCGTCATGCCGCAGACATAGATCCGGACCTTGCCCGGTTCAATAGGCCGCAGTTCTTCCTTCTGCTGGGTCAGCGTGTTGTAGATGCGGATCACTTGCCCCCCTTACCCCAGGAATCCCTGAGCGTTACGGTGCGGTTGAAAACCGGCCGGCCGGCACTGGCGGTGTGCTCCTGATCGCAGAAGAAATAGCCTTCGCGCTCGAACTGGTAGGGCAGATCGGTACGAGGCTGCGCCAGACTCTTCTCGACCCGGGCGCCTTTGAGAACGACCAGAGATTCCGGATTCAGATGATCCATCAGATCGCTGTCCTTATCGCTGTCCGGCGATTCATGGCTGAACAGGCGGTCGTACAGGTTGATGTCCGCTTCCACACTGTCAGTTGCGGACACCCAGTGAACAACGCCGTTAGGCTTGTAGCCCTCGGGATTCACACCCAGGGTGTCCGGATCGTATTCGCACTTGAGCTCAACAATCTCGCCGCTGTCGTCTCGGATAACTTCCCGGCAGGTCATCACATATCCGCCCCGCAGGCGTACCGCCTGATCCGGCGCCAGCCGCTTCCATTTCCGCGGAGGCTCCATGTCGAAATCTTCCCGGTCAATATACAGGGTCCGGGTCCAGGGCACTTCGCGCTCGCCCATTTCCGGGTTTTGCGGGTGCACGGGCAACGTCAGGGTCTCGCTCTGGCCGGCCGGATAGTTGGTCAGCGTCACCTTCAGTGGCCGCATCACACACATGGCGCGCGGGGCCCGGTTGTTCAGATCTTCCCGGATGGCATGCTCCAGCATACCCACATCCACAGTGCCACCGGCCTTATTCACGCCGATCATATCGCAGAAGGTGCGAATGGACTCGGGGGTATAACCGCGCCGGCGCATACCGGAAATGGTGGGCATCCGCGGGTCATTCCAGCCATCAACAGCCCCCTCATCCACCAGGCGCCTGAGTTTGCGCTTGGAAGTAATGGTGTAATTCAGGTTCAGCCGGGCAAACTCGATCTGGCGCGGGTGACAGGGGACTGAGATGTTATCCAGGACCCAGTCATACAGCGGCCGGTGATCCTCGAATTCCAGGGTACAGAGCGAATGGGTGATTCCCTCCATAGCGTCCGAAATCGGATGGGTGAAATCGTACATCGGGTAGATGCACCATTTGTCGCCGGTCTGGTGGTGCTCGGCGTACCGGATACGGTAAAGAATCGGATCCCGCAAATTAATGTTCGGGGACGCCATATCAATCTTGGCCCGCAAAACCAGCTCACCGTTCTGGTACTTGCCGTCGCGCATGTCGCGGAACAGTTGCAGGCTTTCTTCAATCGGGCGATCACGATAGGGGCTGTTTCTGCCCGGCTCTCTCAGGCTGCCCCGGTACTCGGCCATTTCGTCGGCATTCAGGGCGCACACGTAAGCCTTGTCCCGGGTAATCAGTTCCTCGGCAAACTCATACAGGGCGTCGAAGTAATCCGACGCGTAGCGAACCTCGCCGGCCCACTCGTAGCCAAGCCACTCCACGTCCTGCTTGATGGCGTCGATGTATTCCTGGTTTTCCTTCTCCGGGTTGGTGTCGTCAAACCGCAGGTTACAGTCTCCGGAAAAGGTTTCGGCGATACCAAAGTTCAGGCAAATCGACTTGGCGTGGCCAATGTGCAGGTAGCCGTTGGGCTCCGGCGGAAAACGGGTGACCACCTTGCCGGTATGCTCTCCGTTGGCGATGGCGTCTTCGATCAGGCTCTGGATAAAGTTGTGGGCTTTCTTCGACTCGGCGCTCATACAATCTCTGTTAAAAGGGGAGTGAATCTTAAACCGCGTATTATACTCACAAATCCTTGCCGGACTCATGCATAGCGGGAAAGTCTTGAGTACAATGGGGCCCGTAACGCATTCAACCATTACGAACAGGAAAACCTGATGATTCTGCTGACAACCAACTACGGTGACATCAAGCTCGAACTGGACTACGACAAGGCACCGGAAACCGCCAGGAACTTTGAACAGTACGTCCGCGACGGCTTTTACGATGGTCTGATTTTTCACCGTGTGATCAGCAACTTCATGATTCAGGGCGGCGGATTTGAGCCGGGCATGACACCCCGCAAAACCCGGGATTCCATCCAGAACGAGGCTGATAACGGCCTGAGCAACATGCAGGGAACCATTGCCATGGCCCGCACCATGGACCCTCATTCCGCCACGGCCCAGTTCTTTATCAACGTTGAGAACAACGGTTTTCTGGACCACACCGCCAAGAACGCCGAGGGCTGGGGTTACTGTGTTTTCGGCAAGGTGGTTGAAGGCATGGAAACGGTCAACGCCATTCGTGCTGTGCGCACCACCATGCGCGGCGGACACCAGGACGTTCCCGCGGATGATGTGGTCATTGAGAAAGCCGAAGTTCTGGAGGACGGAGGCGCGGCGTGACCACGCTGTTTATCTCGGATCTTCATCTGGAAGAATCACGCCCGGACATCACCGGGGCATTCCTGGCCTTTCTTGAGCAAAAAGCCGCCGGGGCTGAACAGCTCTACATCCTTGGCGACTTTTTTGAGGCCTGGATTGGGGACGATGAGCGCACACCGCTGCAGGAAAAGGTTGCTGCCGCCCTTCGCAAAGTGAGAGACGGGGGCACCGAGATCTTTCTGATGCATGGCAACCGGGATTTCCTTATCGGCGAGGATTTCTGCGATCGTGCCGGGGCGACGTTGCTGGAAGATCCCTGCGTGATCGATCTATATGGCACGCCAACCCTGCTGATGCATGGTGACAGCCTGTGCACCGCCGATGAGGAGTACCAGAAGTTCCGTGCCAACATGCGCAACCCGCAATGGCAAAAGATGATTCTCCAGCGGCCGCTGAAAGATCGCCAGCAGATGGCCCGCCAACTGCGGGAAATCAGCATGGCCAAAAATCAGGGCAAGGAAGAGTTCATCATGGACGTAACACCCGAGGAAGTGGTCCGGGAGCTGGAAGCCCACGGCGTGCAACGGATGATCCACGGCCACACACACCGTCCGGCGGAGCATGCGCTGACTGCGAATGGGCAGCCAGCGAAGCGGATTGTCCTGGGCGACTGGGCCGAGAACGTCTGGTGGCTGGAAGTGACGCCCGGCGCTTCACCCATTCTCGACAAACACCCGCTGTAACGTAGAAAGGCCGGGCCATTGCCCGGCCTTTCCGTCTCAGTTGTGCAGAATCTGCTCCAGGAACTTCCGGGTTCTCGGTTCTCTGGGGTTGGAGAAAAACTCCTGGGGCGGAGCCTCTTCCACAATCTCACCGCTATCCATAAAGATCACCCGGTCCGCCACCGTTTTGGCAAACCCCATTTCATGGGTGACGCAGATCATGGTCATGCCACTTTTCGCCAATTCCACCATAACGTCGAGCACTTCCTTGATCATTTCCGGGTCCAGTGCCGAGGTGGGCTCGTCGAACAGCATGATTTTCGGCTTCATGCACAAGGCCCGGGCAATGGCCACCCGCTGCTGCTGGCCACCGGACAACTGACCCGGGTACTTGTTGGCCTGATCGGGAATCTTAACCCTTTCCAGGTATTCCATTGCGCTCGCTTCAGCTTCCTTGCGGGGGGTCTTCCGGACCCAGATGGGCGACAGACAACAGTTCTCCAGCACGGTCAGGTGCGGAAAAAGATTGAAGTGCTGAAACACCATGCCGACTTCCCGGCGCACGGTGTCAATCTGGCGCACATCATCGGTCAACTCCACATCATCCACCACGATTTTGCCCTGCTGATGCTCTTCCAGCCGGTTAATGCAGCGGATGAATGTGGATTTGCCGGAACCTGACGGGCCACAGATAACGATGCGCTCGCCCTGCTTCACGGTCAGGTTCAGATCTTTCAGAACGTGAAAGTCCCCATACCATTTGTGCATACCCTCGACTCGAATAATATCGACTTTCGGCTCACTCCGGCTCTCGGCATTCTGCTGGCTGTCCGGTGTTCGGGTGGTTTCTGTCATTGGATTACCCATCATGATTTATGACCAGTGTCGAGTTTGCGCTCCAGCTTCTGGCTGTACCGGGAAATGCCAAAACAGAACACCCAGAAACAGAAGGCAACGAAGACATACCCCTCAATGGCGACGTTCTGCCAGGCGGGGTCCGTTATGGTTGATTGAACTGCGCCAAGGATGTCGAACAGGCCGATGATCAGCACCAGCGTGGTGTCCTTGAACAGCGCTATAAACGTGTTAACGATCCCGGGAATGACCATCTTGAGGGCCTGGGGCAGAATGATCAGCCCGGTTTTTTTCCAGTACCCGAGCCCCAGCGCGTCCGCTGCCTCGTACTGCCCCCGCGGAATGGCCTGCAGGCCGCCCCGGATAACTTCCGCCATGTAGGCCGACTGCCAGAGGGTAATGCCGATCAGTGCCCGCATCAGCTTCTCGAAGTTCATGCCTTCCGGCAAAAACAGCGGCAGCATCACAGACGCCATGAACAGCACGGTAATCAGCGGAACCGCCCGCCAGACCTCGATAAACACGACACAAAGGCCGCGAATAATGGGCATATCCGAACGCCGCCCCAGGGCCAGAAGAATACCGATGGGCAGGGACGCGATTATGCCGATATAGGCAATGATCAGCGTCAGCATCAGGCCGCCCCATTTGGCGCTGTCCACTGCCTCAAGGCCAAAGCTGCCGCCCGGGATCAGGAAATAGCCGACCACCGGCAGGCCAGTCATGCCGAAAATGCCCAGCCACTTGCGGCCCGGTAAGTTCTCAATGAACTGGGGCACGAACGACAGAGCCAGCAGGGCGAACATCACATCGATACGCCACTGCAGGGAATCCGGATAAAACCCGTAGATAAAGAAATTCAGGCGCTGGTTGATAAACAGCCAGCAGGCACCGGCGCCCGTGCAGTCGCTCGGCTCACTGCCCTTGAAGTCGGCCTCAAGGAACAACCAGTTCAGCACTGGCCCCACGCTGGTTACCAACAGGTAGCCCACGATCAGGGTCAACAGGGTGTTGTACCAACTGGAGAACAGATGCATCCGCATCCACGCTACCGGGCCCAGAGTTTTCCTGGGTGGTTTCATTACAGACTCAGCCATCATCGCTCCTTAATCGCCACAGCCCGGTTATAAATGTTCATAAACAGGGAAATGAGTAGACTGATTGTCAGATAAACGGCCATCGTAATCGCAACGACTTCAACGGCCTGGCCTGTCTGGTTCAGGGTCGTCCCCATGAACACCGCCACCAGATCGGGATAGCCGATCGCTGTCGCCAGCGAGGAGTTCTTGACCAGATTCAGGTACTGGCTCGTTAACGGCGGAATAATCACCCGCATGGCTTGCGGAATAACGACCAGACGCAGGGTGAGACTGTTCGGCAGCCCCAGCGCTTTGGAGGCTTCTGTCTGGCCCTTACTCACGGAAAGGATGCCGGAGCGGACAATCTCCGCGATGAAACTGGCCGTATAGAGAGATAGCGCAATCCATAGGGCCGCCAACTCCGGAATGATGGAAATGCCACCGCCGAAGTTGAACCCTTTCAGGGCCGGAAAGTCCCAGGTCAGCGGTTGCCCCGCCATCAGGTACGCCAGCACCGGCACCAGAACCAGAACGGCAAGACCCACCTTGAATGTGGGAAAGATCTGCCCGGTGGCCAACTGACGTTTTTTGGCCCAGGTTCGCAGAGCCACAACCGCAACGACGGCGGCGATCACCCCACCCCAGACCAGGCCGAAGCCATCCTGGGCCACCGGTTCCGGCAGGTACAGGCCCCGGTTATTCAGGAACAGCGCATTGCCCACCTCGACACTTTGCCGGGGCGAAGGCAGATTACTGAGCACCGCAAAGTACCAGAAGAAGATTTGCAGCAGCAGTGGGATGTTGCGGATCACTTCGATGTAAACCAGGGCAACCTTGGCCACCAGCCAATTACTGGACAGTCGGGCAACCCCGAGAATAAAGCCGAGAATCGTGGCAGCGACGACACCCATGGCGGAGACCAGCAGGGTGTTGGTGAGCCCCACCCAGAAGGTCCGGCCATACGACATGGTGGCGTCGTAGGGGACCAAGCTCATGATGATGCCAAAGCCGGCGGTTTCATCGAGAAAGCCGAAACCGGTGCTGATGCCACGGCTTTCCATGTTGGACAGTGTGTTATCGATCAGGGTCCAGCCAGCCCAGAAGACCAGCGACAGAGTAACGAGCTGAAAGAAGATGGAACGAATACGCGGATCATACCAGGGTTTGGGACCCGCAGGTCTCGAATCAGTTGTTTGTCTTTTCATGCATTTTCCCGAAAAGCTTCCGTGCGGTTAAACACATCATCACAGATTGACCGGAGGCAAAGCTCACCGGGAGCCCGCCCCCTGTCCGCTCTCAGGTGTTAACGAACCGGTGGCGCATACATGATGCCGCCTTCGGTCCACAGTGCGTTGAGACCGCGATCAAGACCCAGCGCGGTGTCTGGTCCGACATTACGGTTGTACATCTCACCGTAGTTGCCAACCTGTTTCACCACCTTGTACCCGAAATCCGCCGGCACGCCCAACTTGGCGCCCATGTCACCGTCGGATCCAAGCAGACGCTGGATATTCGGGTTATCCGACTTCAGCATGTCGTCCACGTTCTCCATGGTGACGCCCAGTTCCTCGGCGTTGATCTGGGCGAAAAGAACCCACTTCACTATGTTGAACCATTGGTCATCACCCTGGCGCACCACGGGGCCCAGGGGCTCTTTGGAGATAGTGTTTGGCAGAATCTTGGCCGAGGACGGGTCGGCGAGCTTGGACCGAAGTGCCGCAAGCTGCGACCGGTCGGATGTCAGCACATCACACCGGCCAGAGGCAAACCCCTGCACTGTCTGCTCGGATGTATCAAATACAATCGGCTTGAACTCCATGCCCTTGGCCCGGAAATAGTCGGCAAGGTTCAGTTCGGTGGTAGTACCCGCCTGGATACACACGGTTGCACCATCAAGCTGGGTGGCATCGTCCACACCGATGCCCTTATTAATCAGGAAGCCCTGACCGTCATAGTAATTGACACCGGTGAAGTTCAGACCCAGGGAGGCATCACGGGTCAGGGTCCAGGTGGTATTCCGGGACAATATATCGATTTCACCGGACTGCAGTGCTGTCAAGCGCTCCTTGGCGGTCAGTGGGGTGAACTGGACAGCCTTGGCGTCACCAAAGATGGCAGCGGCCACAGCCCGGCAGGTATCCACATCAATGCCTGTCCAGTTGCCCTTCTCATCAGGCTGTGAAAATCCGGGAAGACCACTGGTCACACCGCATTGCAGGTGCCCTTTCTCCTTGACACTTTCGAGCGTTGTGGCCGCGCTAGCGGTTGAAGCGGTGAATGCACCCAGAATCAGGGCGGCGCCGACGGCAATCGACTTGGCGTTATTCATTTATTATCTCCGAAGTTCCGTTGGTTATACGAGCAACGGTTCTCAGCAATTTATGAGCCAGAGAACTTAACACGTTGATTTATTGTGTTTATTCTATTACGAGGCGTTTCCGCTAACACACTTCGGCCACACCACTGTGCAAACCGGGCCTCAGTTCGGCGCACGGGGAGACTACAGGTCGGTGGAAAGGTGTTTTCCAGAACGCTCAGTTACAAGATAGAACATAGATCAGGGTTTGAACTGATTTTCAGGAATTTTCCGAGGGAATTTTCATTTCAGGAGGTTCAGAGTAGGTGTCCAGCCGCTTCAGCCAGCCCGGCAGCCAGCGTTCCCGCTCAACCGGATCTTCAGCATTCTCTGCCCTGCGGGTCAGCACTTTGCGGGCCGCCTCCCGAAATTGCTGAATGGCCGCTTCTTCCGGATCGCCGGACATGGCCATCAGCACCTGCAACAGACCCCAGCCATCACCTTTATAACGCTCCGTCTGCGACACCCCCTCTCCTTTGAAGTTGACATAATCCATGATTGCATACACGCCGCCGGGCGTCTGGCTCAAGGCTTCGAGGCGCTCGGTGATGTCGTCTTCCTGTTCTTCGGGAGCCGCATCAATCACCTTCTCCAGAGACATTCTGGCCCGACGAAATATAAACTCCGCCTGCATACCCTGACTGCCTGCCAGAAACTCCCTGAGCTCTGCCATTTCCGGCGAATCAACGACAGCCAGAAAGGACTGCCTGTCGCCCCAGGGGGCGTCAAAGGGGTCGAGATCTCTCAGCCACTCGGGAATACTGACCTGACGCTGCTTCATGTACTCAACAAGAGCAGGAAAACTTTCCACGAATCTTCCATCCACACCCTCCGGATACCAGATAAAATGTCCGATACCCAGAGATGGAAAGGCTTCCCCCTCGTTCCAGTGAACCAGACACTCGAAACGACCCGCGCACTCGTTTCGGAAAATCTGCTGACCGACCCAGTCCAGCTGAGCAGGGGTAAGCGCAAGTGATATATCTCCAGCCGGCAGATTAACAGTCTTTGCAACCTGCCTCCCGGAATCACTTGCTGGCGCCTTTTCATCAGAACCGCAACCAGCCAAACCCAGAAGGCTGGCCACGAAGATCACTACGAGGAATTTAAAAGCCAATGGTTTGCTCCGAGCGAGTAGGTGTTAAACACAGTCAGTCAATCAATAACATACTCCGCCAGATTTCGTCAGGTCGTTATTCGTGACGTAAAGCATCAATCGGGTTCGGCATGGCTGCTTTTGTCGATGCCGCGCATTTTTGACCACTTCACCAGAGCCATCCCCGGAACAGAAACAGCCGCGCCGAACACACTCTCGATTGAAAGTCCCTTCATAGCCCCTCCTTCGGAGAAAGTATGTTGACGGGGAAACCCACTGCTCTCTAGAGTTTAGAGGAGTTCAGACGCCCGATAGTAAAATGGAGACTGAAAAGAATGCCAACCCGCCTTGAGCCCGCAAAGCTGGGACTGCGCACCCGACTTTTCAAGCTGCTTTTTGAGTCCGACAGCCGCGCAGCCAAGGCTTTTGATATTGGTTTGGTCCTGCTGATTTTCGTCAGTGTCGGGATTGTCATGCTCGATAGCATAGACAGCTATCACCAACGCTATGGTGACCTGTTTTTCTATACAGAATGGTGCATTACCATTCTCTTCACAATCGAGCTGGCTCTGAGGATCTACTGTTTGCAGAAGCCATGGCTCTACCTGAAAAGCTTCTACGGCATCATCGACCTGCTGGCGATCCTGCCGTCATGGCTGACACTGATCCTGCCCGGTTTCCAGACCCTGATTATCGTTCGGATGCTCCGGGCATTGAGGCTGTTCCGGGTGCTTGACATGGTGATCCTGGAGGGAGAGAAGAGGCTCCTGCTGGATGCCATGATACGGAGCCGGCATCAGATCCTTTTGTTCCTCTTTACCGTGCTGATGGTTGTGACAATCTTTTCTTCTGTCCTCTACCTGATTGAACCCGCCGACGCCGGATTCACCAGCATTCCGACAGCGATCTACTGGGGCATTGTTACACTGACAACGGTCGGCTACGGCGACATAACACCGGTCACCCCTCTGGGACAGTTTATATCGGTAGCGATAATGCTCACCGGCTACTCGATCATTGCACTGCCCGCGGGCATCTTCTCCGCCGAAGTGATCCGGGCCCTGCGTGAAGAGCGCTACTCCCGTGAAGCCTGCCCCGGATGCGGCAGGGATCACCATGAACAGGATGCGCGCTACTGTAAATTCTGCGGAACCTGGCTCGATGAGGACACTGTTGATCCGCGCAAAAAAACAGAAAGCCCGGCAACCTGAGGCTCCGGGCTTCTGTGGATCACATCGTACGCCTCAGTCCATCAGATGTCCGGACAGTTTTGACCTGATCTCGTCAGGAATCGGCAGGGCTTTTTCGGCTCCATAATCGAAATGAATCAAGACAGCGATGCCACGGGCAATCTGTTTGCCATTCTGCCAGGCCTCCTGAACCACGTGGAAGGAGCTGTTGCCGATTTTTCCAATCCCGGTGCGGATCTCCACCGGCATATGCCAGTAGCTCTGTGCCATCAGATCAATCTCCAGCCGGGCGATGATCAGCGGCCAGGTTTCGGCTTCCAGGGTAGGATGAAAAATCCGGAAAACCGGCGTTCTGGCCTGTTCAAACCAGACCGGCAAGGTGGTGTTGCTGATGTGCCCCAGGGCATCGGTATCGCTGAAACGTGGTTCCAGTTCAAGATGAAACATCGTGTCTTCCCTATTTCCAAAACCGCCTACTATACACTGGCACACTGGCTACAAAGAAAGGCCCCGGTTGTGAACCTGGGGTCAGATGAAAGCTTTCATCTGACCCCGATTTCAGCACGAAAAAAACCGGAGCATCACGCTCCGGCTTTATCAGGGCCTGTGTGATGCACCCTTTACTGCTCCACAAACGCCCGCTCGATAACGTAATGCCCCATGTCACCACCCCGAGCTTCCTTGAAGCCCATGTTGTTAAGGATAGCGCAGGTGTCCTTGAGCATGCTCGGGCTGCCGCAGATCATGAACCGGTCGTTCTCCAGGTCGAACTCCGGCAGGCCGAGATCACGGGTAATCTTTCCGGTTTTCATGGCATCCGTCAGGCGGCCCCGGTTACGAAACTCCTCACGGGTGACGGTCGGGTAATAGACAAGCTTGCCTTCGACCATTTCACCGAAGAACTCGTTTTCCGGCAGCTCTTCGATCTCCTTCTGGTAGGCGAGTTCTGACACATAGCGTACGCCGTGAGTCAGGATCACCTTGTCGAACGCCTCGTAGACTTCCGGATCCTTGATGATGCTCATGAACGGCGCGAGCCCGGTACCGGTACTGATCAGCCAGAGATTCCTGCCCGGCAGCAGGTTGTCCAGTATCAAGGTACCGGTCGGCTTGCGGCTCACCAGGATCTCATCCCCTACCTGAATCTTCTGAAGGCGGGAGGTCAGCGGGCCGTCCTGAACCTTGATTGAGAAGAACTCCAGCTCTTCCTCGTAATTGGCACTGGCAATACTGTACGCACGCATGAGGGGTTTGCCGTCGGTTTCCAGACCGATCATGACGAAATGACCGTTCTTGAAACGAAATCCCGGGTCCCGGCTTGTGGTGAAGCTGAACAGGGTATCGTTCCAGTGGTGGACGCTGGTAACTTTCTCTTTGATCAGGTTGCTCATGTAAACCTCTTGCCTGTTCGTTACGCTTTTTACGGCGAATGTTTCAACTTTGGATTGCGTTAAGTGTAACCCGACACTAACCTATCGGGAAAATGGGATATTCTCATAACCTTATTCGAGCGAGTCGATTTAGAGCAAAATGTTATGAAATACAGTTTTCGACAACTGGAAGTCTTTCTGGCCGCGGCCCATTTCCAGAACATCACTCGCGCCGCCGAGTCGCTCGCCATGTCGCAGTCCGCAGCCAGCAGTGCGCTCAAGGAGCTGGAAAACCAGTTTGATATCCAGCTGTTTGACCGCGTTGGCAAACGCCTTCAGCTAAACGAGCTCGGTCGACTCTACCGGCCAAAAGTTGAGGCCGTCCTCGCCCAGGCAAACGAACTGGAGCGGGCGTTCAGCAAACACACGGAAGTGGGTGCCTTAAAAGTCGGCGCCACACTCACTATTGGTAACTATCTGGCTGTAGGTGTCATGGCCCAATACATGAATACCCCTACCCGGCCACGAGTCGCGCTGGAGGTTGCCAACACGAGCACGATCGCAAGAAGGGTCAAGGATTTTGAACTGGATATCGGGCTGATTGAGGGGGAACTACAGTCGTCAGAACTGGATGTCATTCCCTGGCGGGGCGATGAACTGGTGGTTTTCTGCTCGCCCAGCCATCCCCTGGCCAGCAAAGGTTCACTCACGGACGAGGATCTGCGCGAAGCCACCTGGATTATGAGGGAACAAGGTTCCGGAACACGGCAGAGTTTTGAGCGAGGCATGCACGGTCTGCTGCCGGATCTGAATGTGCTGCTGGAGCTGGAGCACACGGAAGCCATCAAGCGCGCGGTCGAAGCGAACCTCGGTATTGGCTGCCTGTCCGACGTGGTGCTGGCCGACGCCTTCAAGCGTGGCAGTCTGGTTCCCCTGGCAGTGCCGGAGCATCGGCGCTTTGACCGGCAGTTCTACTTCATCCTGCACAAGCAGAAATACCGCAGTGCCGGGATTGATGCCTGGATTGAGCTTTGCCGGCGGCTGAGGTGAAGCCGGGGTCAGATGAAAGCTTTCATCTGACCCCAACTTCACCTCAACGGCCCGCTATGGAACCGGAACTCGCTGTCCGGTTCCTCGATCAGTCTCTTCTCGATCACCAGAAACTCTGCCACGCGATCATCCACCGGGCCTGCGGCGGCCTGCTGCGCCAGCTTCAGGTAATCCTGGTAGTGCCGCGCCTCGGATTTCAGCAGGCCGGTGTAGAAATCTTCCAGCTTTTCATCCAGAAAAGGCGCCAGTGCCGCGAACCGCTCGCAGGAACGCGCTTCGATAATGGCACCCACGATGAGAACATCCACCAGCCGGCCGGGATCTTCCGAGCGGACTTCCTGCCTCAGCCCGGCAGCGTAGCGAGCCGGTGTCAGATGGCAGTACTCCACGCCTCGTTTGTTCATGATCGCAAGTACCTGCTCAAAATGCCGGAGCTCTTCACGGGCCAGCCGCGACATCCTGTTCAGCAACTCAGTGTTATTCACGTACCGGTACATCAGGCTCAGCGCAGTTGAGGCCGCCTTTTTCTCACAATGGGCATGGTCGATGAGCATCAGGTCCTGGTTGGCCAGGGCGTTGTCGATCCATTGTTGTGGTGTCCGGCACGGCAGAAAGTCGTGAATCTCTTGCAGGGCGTCGTTCATGGCGTCATTACGGTGGTTGATTTGCGGCCCGCGAGTATAACGCAGCTAGCAGATTTCTCCGACCTCTGTCCAACTTAACTTTATAAGGGGTTTCCTATAGAATGCAGCGCCAGATTAAGGAGTCTCTGAATAAACCCTGAAACCCCATCGGTGATTTGAGGCATTATTCAGAGGCTCCTGCGGCCTTTCCGCCAAAAACCTCCCGCCAGGCAAGAAGCCGGCGCGGGACATTCCAACTGATGAGGGTCCATATCGTGTTAGAAGCCTACCGTGAACACGTTGCCGAACGTGAAGCCCTGGGTATTCCTCCCAAGCCCCTGAACGCCGAGCAGACTGCTGCTCTGGTTGAGCTGCTGAAAAACCCGCCAGTGGGTGAGGAAGAAACCCTGGTTTACCTCCTGGAAAACCGCGTTCCGCCGGGTGTGGACGAAGCCGCTTACGTAAAAGCCGCCTTCCTGTCTGCCATTGTCAAAGGTGAAGCTGCTTCTGCGCTGATCGACAAAAAGAAGGCCGTCCAGCTGCTGGGCATGATGCAGGGTGGCTACAACATCGCCACTCTGGTTGACCTTCTGGACGACAGCGAACTGGCCGGGCTGGCCGGCGAAGAACTCAAGCACACGCTGCTCATGTTTGACGCGTTCAACGACGTTAAGGAAAAGATGGACGCGGGCAACGCCGTCGCCAAGTCTGTGGTTGAATCCTGGGCCAATGCCGAATGGTTCACCAACAAGAAAAAGGTTCCCGAAAGCACCAAAATGGTGGTATTCAAGGTCACTGGCGAAACCAACACCGACGACCTGTCTCCGGCTCCGGATGCCTGGTCCCGCCCGGATATCCCGCTGCACGCCCGCGCCGCCTATAAAATGGAACGCGACGGCCTGAAGCCGGAAGAGCCCGGCGTAACTGGCCCCATGAGCCAGATCGACGACATCAAATCCAAGGGCCTGCCGGTCGCCTTCGTAGGTGACGTAGTAGGCACCGGCTCTTCCCGTAAGTCCGCCACCAACTCGGTTCTGTGGTTCTTCGGCGAGGACATCCCCGGCGTGCCGAACAAGCGTGCCGGTGGCGTCTGTATCGGCAACAAGGTTGCCCCGATCTTCTTCAACACCATGGAAGACGCCGGCGCTTTGGTATTCGAAGCCCCGGTCGACGACATGAACATGGGCGACGTCATTGAAATCCGCCCGTACGAAGGCAAGATCCTGAACGAAGCCGGCGAGACCATCTCCGAGTTCAGGTTCAAATCCGACGTAATCCTGGACGAAGTTCAGGCCGGCGGCCGCATCCCGCTGATCATCGGTCGTGGCCTGACCGCCAAGGCCCGTACAGCACTGGGCATGGGCGCGACTGACCTGTTCCGTCTGCCGAAGGATCCGGAAGCAGGCACCAAGGGCTTCACCCTCGGCCAGAAGATGGTCGGCAAGGCCTGTGGCCTGGAAGAAGGCAAGGGCGTTCGCCCTGGTACCTACTGCGAGCCCCACATGACCACCGTCGGCTCCCAGGACACGACTGGTCCGATGACCCGCGACGAACTCAAAGACCTGGCGTGTCTGGGCTTCCAGGCCGACCTGGTGATGCAGTCCTTCTGTCACACCGCCGCCTACCCGAAGCCGGTTGATGTGGAAATGCAGCACACCATGCCGGACTTCATCCGTACCCGGGGTGGTGTTTCCCTGCGCCCCGGCGATGGCATCATCCACTCCTGGCTGAACCGTATGCTGCTGCCGGACACCGTCGGCACCGGTGGTGACTCCCACACCCGTTTCCCGATGGGCATTTCCTTCCCGGCCGGCTCCGGCCTGGTGGCGTTTGCCGCCGCCACCGGTGTAATGCCGCTGGATATGCCGGAGTCGGTTCTGGTTCGCTTCAAGGGCGAAATGCAGCCGGGCATCACCCTGCGTGACCTGGTCCACGCCATTCCGCTGTACGGCATCAAGCAGGGCATGCTGACCGTTGAGAAGAAAGGCAAGATCAACGAATTCTCCGGCCGTATCCTGGAAATCGAAGGCCTTGAGCACCTGACCGTGGAGCAGGCGTTCGAACTGTCCGACGCTTCCGCGGAACGGTCGGCAGCCGGATGCACCATCAACCTGTCTGAAGAGTCCGTGGCCGAGTACCTGCGCTCCAACATCACCATGCTGCGCTGGATGATTGCCGAAGGTTACGGCGATCCGCGTACCCTGGAACGTCGCGCCCAGCAGATGGAAGAATGGCTGGCCGATCCGAAGCTGATGCGTGCCGACAAAGATGCCGAGTATGCTCACGTAGTGGAAATCGACCTGGCCGAGATCAAAGAGCCCATCGTGTGCTGCCCGAACGATCCGGACGATGCCCGCACCCTGTCCGAAGTGGCCGGCGACAAGGTTGACGAAGTCTTCATCGGTTCCTGCATGACCAACATTGGTCATTTCCGTGCCGCGGGTAAGCTGCTGGCACAGAACAAGGAGCCCCTGAAGACCCGCCTGTGGATGTCCCCTCCCACCAAGATGGACCAGGCTCAGCTGATGGAAGAAGGCTACTTCAACATCTACGGCACCGCCGGTGTTCGCACCGAGATGCCGGGCTGCTCCCTGTGCATGGGCAACCAGGCCCGCGTGGCGGCCAAGTCCACGGTCCTGTCCACCTCCACCCGTAACTTCCCGAACCGACTGGGTGATGGTGCCAACGTGTACCTGACCTCTGCGGAACTGGCAGCGGTTGGTGCGGTGCTTGGCAAACTCCCCTCCGCCGAGGAGTACATGGAGTACGCCAAGGATCTGAACAGCATGTCGAAAGAGATCTACAAGTATCTCAACTTCGATCAGATGGAGAACTACACCAGGAAGGCCGCCGAGGCGAACGTTGCCTGAGCACTGACCTTCTCGGTTCAGCTCCACAAAAAAACGCCAGCCTGGAGGCTGGCGTTTTTTTATGATGAGGGCGCACACCGGCTGGAGTCCGGGCCGGGTTGCGGACTAATACACGATAAGCCGGACCAGAATAGCCGCCACCATCACCAGGGTGATCCACTTAACCCACTGGGCGCCCTTCTCGCTCAGATTGACCCGCACCGCAATGAACGCACCGGTAATATTGCCAAGGGCCAGCGTCAGCCCCATGCCCCAGCGCACTTGATCACTGATCGCAAAAATCACC
Source organism: Marinobacter metalliresistant (assembly GCF_038098645.1). Classification (NCBI taxonomy): domain Bacteria; kingdom Pseudomonadati; phylum Pseudomonadota; class Gammaproteobacteria; order Pseudomonadales; family Marinobacteraceae; genus Marinobacter; species Marinobacter metalliresistant. Next base: position 1,040,404 of record NZ_CP101118.1, read on the forward strand.
AGGGCCGGCAAGGTATACAGCAAGATTATGGAAACCTTGAAGACGTTCACCTGGCGCAGATCAATCCGCAGCATGCGGTACAGGACCACCAGGAACAGCGCGCCGACACCTACCTGGATGAAGCCGCCATAGACGCCGATCAGAAACATGGCCAGATAGATCACCGGGCCCAGCCGGTCCGGTGTCAGCGGGCGGGTGTCCAGCTTTGGTTGGGGCAACAGCATGAAGACAGACGCGCCGATCATGGCGACTACAAGCACGAACTCGAAAACCGCGTCGGCGACCCAGGTGGCCACCCAGGCTCCCAGCAGTGAGCCCAGGACCGCCGGCACCGCGAGATGAAGACTGACCATCAGGTTGCCATGCCCCATCCGGTGGAAGCCACCTACCGCCGTGATGCTCTGAAGGGTAATGGCGACCCGGTTGGTACCGTTTGCCACCTGCGGTGGCAACCCGAGAAACATGAGCAGTGGCAGGGTCAGCATGGACCCACCAGCGGACAACACATTGATGAACCCGGCCAGACCACCGATGGCAAGCAGTGCCAGGACATCGATTACCGTCATGAATCAGCCCGGCCGGCCCGAGCCAATGCCGGAGAAGCTCTGCCGCGACGGCTGCTCCAGACCAGAACCGCGATGAAAATCACGACGCCGGCTCCGTCCAGGAGGATCTGACCATGAGGCCAGAGCATGAGCGCGCCGATGGGAAACATCAACAGTCGGACAACCGGATGGAGCTTGTGCTCCAGATAGCCCTCGAGTCCGGCGATAATGGCGTAAATGCCAAACAGGGCAAAGAGAAACACCCGGATCATTTCAGTGAAATCACCCGTGATCAGCGGCGAATAGGCAAACAGCAGCGGAACAATATAAAGACCCTTGGCCAGTTTCCACGCGGTAAATCCGGTACGCATCTGCGGGGTGCCGGCAATGGCCGCCGCCGCGAAAGCGGTCAGGCACACCGGCGGTGTCACATTGGAATCCTGGGACAACCAGAAAATGATCATGTGCGCGGCCACCAACACCATCGACAGGGTCGCCGGAGACAGTGCCTGCTCAAGCAACTGGGTGCTGAAGGTGTCGGGCACCATCGCAAGAAGCTGCTGGGCCGTGGCAAGGTCCATGGGAGCGTTGAGCAAAGCCGTTTTGTCAGGGGCTGCCAGCATGAAGATGGCTTTCGCCTGTTCCGGCAGGTTACCGTTCATCAGCAACTCCAGCAACTGGCCCTGGGCAATCAGGTTATAGATTGCGGGTGCCGACAGAGTCGCAAGGACAATGTAGGCCGCTGTCACCGGCAAGCCCATACCCAGAATCAGTGATGCCAGGGCCACCAGCACAATGGTAATGACCAGGCTGCCACCGGCCCAGTCGGTAATCATCAGGGAAAAGGTATTACCGATACCGGTGGTGGAGACCACCATCACGATCAAACCAACGGCGATCAGCAGAATGGCCGTGGTGGTTACATTTCGCGCCCCCATGGCCAATGCGTCCAGGATATCCCGGAATCCCATCGGGTGCCTGGAAAGCCAGGAAGCCACGATCACTGAGAGAATGGCGATGCCTGCGGCGTAAGTGGGGGTAAATCCGTAAATAAGCGCTGCAACCAGTACCACCAGTGGCAGCAGAAAATGCCAGCCGTCTTTCATCACGTCCTTAAGGGTGGGCGCCTGATCGTCTTCCAGCTCGACCGCGTGGCTGCGTTTGGCCTCAATCCGGACGAACATGGCCACCGAGAGGAAGTACAGCAAGGCGGGTAACGCCGCCACACCAATGATGGTGAGGTAGGACACCTGGGTGTAGGACGCCATGATAAACGCCCCTGCGCCCATCACCGGCGGCATCAACTGGCCGCCGGTGGATGCCGCCGCCTCAACCCCGGCGGCAAAACGGGCCGGGAAGCCTGCCTTGCGCATCAGCGGTATGGTAATCACGCCGGTAGACACCGTATTGGCTACGCTGGAGCCGGATACCGACCCCATCAGGCCCGATGCGAAGACCGCCACGAAACCCGGACCGCCAACAAACCGGCCGGCGGCGCAGCGGGCCAGCTCGATAATAAAGTCGCCGGCGCCGGACTTAACCAGAAAGGCACCGAACAGGATAAACATGAACACGTAGGTCCAGGAAATCCGGGCGATCGAGCCCAGCATACCCTGGCCCCCAAGGTAGGAACGGAATAGTACCGTTTCCCATGAAAGGCCGGGGAAGTTGAAGATACCGTCAACATACTGGCCCCACCAGGCCACATAGGACAGGGCGACAATACACAGGAGCGGAATAAACCAGCCGACGGTCCGGCGGGCGAACTCCAGAATCAGGATCACCGCGGCAATAGAGACGATCCAGTCCGCTGTATTGAAGTTGACGCCGCGCTGGTATAGGTCATCTTCAAAGAGGATCAGGTAGAAGGCAGAGGCCAATGCCCCCAGACCAAGCACCACATCCACGCCAAATACCACACGCTGACCGGTGACCGAGCGGGTCTTCAGCATGGGGGTCGTCAGGGCGCAGATCAGACCAAAAATGCCGAAATGCAACGCCGACGTCCACAAGGTCGACAACGTGGACAGGGTGTTGAAGTACAGGTGAATCAGCGCGGCACCGATGGCAAGCCAGAAAATCACCGGCCCGATCAGCCAGTGACCCAGTCGTTCAGCCGCTTCGCTGGCGCTTTCGTCGCGAACCTCCACCGGAGGTTCGCCTGTTTCCCGTTCAGCCACGATTACTCAGCAATCAGCCGATCAGGAATGGTCAGCCCCTGCTCCTGATAAAACCGGACAGCGCCCGGATGCAGCGGCATGGGCAGCCCGGCAATGGCTTTTTCCAGCGCCATCGCCTTGGTGGCGGGGTGGATGTTATTCAGGAACGGCAGGTTGGCGTAAATGGTTTTCGTGATCTGGTAAACATCCTCTTCGGTAACGTCCGCCCGCACGGCGAGGATGTTGGGCTGGGCAATCGTTTCGATCACCTCGTCCTGATTGGGGTAGGTGCCCACCGGGATGGTATAGGGTGTCCACAGCTCGAAATCACTGTTCACACTGGCGAGCTGCTCTTCGGTGAAGTTCAGGGTGGTAATGTCGTCGCCCATGTTGGCATAGGCCCGGGTAACGGCGGACGCGGGAACGCCGGCCGGGATGTTCATGCCATCGATGTTGCCGTTCTGAAGTGCGTCTGCACTGGGCCCATAGCCGAGATAAGCCAGATCAATCTTTTCAAGGTCAATGCCGACCTTGCCCAGGATAAAGCGCCCGGAGCCTTCGGTGCCGGAATTCCGGGCGCCGATGGAAAAGCTTTCGCCGTAAAGGTTGGTCATATCGGCAATGGTGCCGGTTTCCGCCAATTCCCTGGACACCACAAAGTGTTCAACGTTTTGCCAGAGCATGGACACCGAACGCAGGTTCTTATAGGCCTTGGGAACCGGCCCGGTGCCGTTCCAGGCGTATGCGCCGTAAAGTCCCTGGAGAATACCAAACTGAATCTGATCCTCGTCCATCAGCTTGAGATTCTCGCCGGAACCGGCAGAGCTGATGGCAGAAACGGAAATATTGGTCTTGGGCTCCAGCTTTACCTTGATCAGAGTGGAAAGGGCAACGCCCACGGGGTAATAGGTGCCCCCGGTTGTCGCGGTGCCCATCACGTAGTTCCCTTCCGCCTGCACCCCGGAAGAAAAAGAAAAGAGGGCGGCCGCCAGCACGCCCACGGTGGATGTCAGAAATTGGTTTTTGTTCATAACCCTTCGTCCTTTCGTCATTATTTTAGTCCGCAACTGAGATGCAACCCTATTAAGGTAGCGGCTTGGAGGGGGATCTACCAGTTCATGAGGCCAACTCTAGACCTTGGTATGAGTCGCAACCTGCTCCGCTAAAAAATACGAAGCACCAAATGCAACACCCCTCCGCCGGGGGCGGAGGGCTTGTCAGTCGTAACAGAGCTCCTCCCGGAGCCCCGTTCCTTCTTCCGGCGCTCACGCGCCCCTTGCCTCAACGGGTGATGTGCTGATACTCACCAGCGTCGGAAGTGGCAAGGCTCACAACCATGATGGCAATCCAGGAAGCAATGAAGCCCGGAATGATCTCGTACACGCCAGGACCACCCATGAACTCTCCGTTCCAGCCCAGTGAAATCCAGATTATGACGGTGGCCGCACCGGCAACCATGCCTGCGATGGCACCAGCGCCGTTGGCACGCGGCCACATCAGCGACAGGATAATCAGCGGACCAAATGCGGCGCCAAAGCCTGCCCAGGCGTTCGCGACCAGCGCCAGAACCTGAGAGTTCGGATCGGAGGCGATAACGGCTGCAACCAGACCCACCAGCACCACACAAATCCGGCCTACGCCCACGCACTCCTTATCTGTTGCTTCTTTACGCAGGAACAGACGGTAGAAGTCCTCGGTCAGTGAAGAAGACGATACCAGAAGCTGACTGGAGATGGTGCTCATGACCGCAGCCAGAAGAGCCGCATAGAGGAAACCCGTGATCAGCGGATGGAAAAGCAGGTCAGACAGGATGATAAAGATGGTTTCCGGATCCGCAACATCCAGGCCGTTGCGCACGGCGTATGCGCGGCCGAACACGCCCAGAGAGATGGCACCGAAGAGTGAAATCCCCATCCAGCTCATGCCGATGTTGCGGGCAATCGGGACCTCTTTTAACGTGCGGATGGCCATGAAGCGCACAATAATGTGCGGCTGACCGAAATAGCCAAGCCCCCAGGTTACGGCTGAAAGCCAACCGACAAAGGTAAGCCCTTCGGTCCAGGACAACAGCGTGGGATCGACTTCATTCAGGGTCTGGGACGCCTGGGCGTAGCCACCGCCGCCTTCACCAAAGAGCACAACGGCTGGCATGATCACCAGCGCCAGCATCATGATGCAGCCCTGAACAAAGTCCGTCATGCTCACCGCAAGGAAACCACCCACAACCGTATAGGCCAGCACGACGCCCAGGGTGATCACGATACCCACCGCGTAATCGCTCAGACCACCGAAATTGAAAATTCCGGAAAACGCGCTTTCAAACAGCTTGCCGCCCGCAACGAGGCCGGACGCCGTATAGACCGCGAAGAAAATAACGATGACAACTGCTGACACCGTTCTCAACGACAATGCCTGGGTCGGGAACCGGTTCGCCAGGAAGGACGGGATGGTAATGGCGTTACCGTAATGCACCGTCTGTTCCCGGAGCCGGGGCGCAACGAACACCCAGTTAAAAAAGGCACCCACAAACAGGCCAATACCGATCCAGGCTGAGGCCAGACCGGAAACATACAACGCCCCCGGCAGCCCCAGAAGCAACCATCCGCTCATATCCGAAGCGCCCGCTGAAAGGGCCGCCACTTTAGGACTGAGAGCTCGCCCGCCCAGCATATAATCTTCAGACGAAGAAGTAGATCTGCGCATTGCAAAAATGCCGATGGCAATCATGAGCGCAAAATATGCAAATAGACTGATCCAAACACCAATAGCCATAAGGCTCCTCCGGTTTAATGAGTCGGATTAGATCCGCTCGCGAAGCACAGAGCCGATCCAACGCCAGCATGCTGTACTATTCTTCTTGTATACCCGAATCCCATTCTGATTGAAGCAAGGCGATACACTGCAAAAGCACTCCTTGAATATAGCCAACCATCCAGGGATTGCGACAGCTGCCTTGAGCAATTGCGCCAGACGGGCCTCCAGCTGCTATAAGTTAGTATTACTACGGATCTCAGGCTTGCAAAATCCTACGATTCTTTTACAGAATCCTACGGTACCACTCTAAACACGGACCATATCAGGCCACGTTTTCACGGAATTGCAACCGGGACGGTGTTGTACCCTTATACTTTCGCAACGCATTAGTCAGTGCGCTCTGGGAAGAAAAACCGGTTCGATAACTGATTTCGGACACCGAGAGAGAGGTGGACACAAGCAGTTCAGCTGCCTGATCAAGGCGGGTGAGTAACAGAAACCGGTGAGGTGTAATGCCAGCCACTTCCCTGAAAACCTCGTGGAACCGGCTGACGCTCAGACAGGCTTCGCCGGCCATGTCTTCAACCGTAATCTTGCGATGGAGGTTTTTGAGGATATAACGTCGAACGGCTTCAGGGCTGATGCTGTAACGATTCGGGAATTTGGCATGCCGGTCACTGATCCGGTCAGCCATACAGTAAAGAATACTTGCAGCCAGATGCTGCTGAAGGGTGATGTTGTCCGGTGCACGATCAAACTCGCCGGCAGCAAACTGGACCAGCCCCTGTAGACGACTATCCATCTGCAGGGTCCGTGGCTTTTCAAACACCCGCATCATCCGTTCATAGTCGGCATGAGCCGGTGTATTGATGGCCGGGGTCAGCGGGTCAAGGTTAATGACGAGAACATGATTTTTGTCATCACCACAATAGTCGTGTCTGGCTTCAGTTGGAACGAAACAGGCCTTCCATGTGTCGAGATGGGACCCGGTCCCATCGACGCTCAGTTCAGCTTCTCCCCGCACCCCGACAACAATCTGATGATGTTCATGTTTGTGCTGGTGAGCGGCTATTGGAAGTTTCAGAAGTTTCGTATTGAGCATTAAAACTGCCGGCTTATAATTGAGAATGTGCATCAATTAAAGCAGATCATTACAAAAAGTGCACGAATGCCGGGGAAAGCATTCGCAAATCCCAGCACCTTTCAGGACGACCCGGAGCTCCTGAACAGCCCTGTCAACACTCTGGAAACGCTTTCAGACACCACCTCCAGCGGAAGTGCCGCATCAACCACATGATACCTGGAGGGTAGCGCCACGGCCCTCTCCAGATAGGCATCCCGGATTCTCTGGAAGAATTCCAGGTCTTCCTGTTCAAAACGGTCCAGCTCACCTCGCTTTCGAGCCCTGGCCATTCCGGTTTCAACCGGGGCATCCAGAAGCACGACGTGATCAGGCCGTATTTCACCCTGGACCAGGGTTTCCAGAAGGGTGATCCGTTCAACCGGCACGCCTCTTCCACCGCCCTGATAGGCATATGTCGCGTCTGTGAAGCGGTCACACAGGACCCATTTGCCTTGATCCAGAGCCGGCAGTATGCGGTTGTACAGATGCTGCGCTCTCGCCGCAAACATCAGGAGAAGCTCCGTGGTTTCGTTCACCGGCTCATCCCTGGGAGACAGTAACAGCTCACGAATGGCCTCTGCCATGGGCGTCCCGCCAGGTTCCCGGGTCACGATAAAGTCTACACCAAGGCCCTTCAGGGTTCTCGCGGCATTGGCGAGCTGTGTCGATTTACCAACACCTTCGGTGCCTTCAAATGTGATGAACTTTCCCCGAGCACTCATCCGGCGCCTCCATCAGTACCCGAGAAGCCGTCTTCCGGTGCCGGAGAAGACCGGTAATCCTGGCGACGGTTGAGCTGAAACTCCCGCACGGCCTTCTGGTGTTCGGCGAGGGTGCGGGAAAACTTGTGGGAGCCATCACCACGGGCGACGAAATAGAGTGCATCCCCGTCATCCGGATGCAGAGCCGCATGAATCGAATCGCGCCCCGGCAAGGCAATCGGCGTGGGAGGGAGACCATCAATCCGGTAGGTGTTATAGGGCGTATGGGTAAGCAGGTCTTTCCGGCCAATCCGGCCCTTGTAGCTGTCGCCCATGCCGTAAATAACGGTCGGATCGGTCTGGAGCCGCATTCCCTTTTGCAGACGGCGGACAAACACTCCGGCCACCTGATCCCGTTCGCCAGGTGCACCGGTTTCCCGCTCCACAATAGAGGCCATGACCAGGGCTTCATAGGGGCTGTCGTAGGGTAAACCCTCCTCCCGGGCCTCCCATTCCTCCGCCAGAACGGTCTCCATCTTGCTGAAGGCCCGCTTCAGAATATCCAGATCGGTCTCATTACTGGTAAAGGCATAGGTGTCGGGGAAGAACCGCCCCTCAGGATGCTCTCCTTCAGCCCCGACGGCGGACATGATCCGCTCATCGGTCCACTCGCCCGTTACCCGCTGCAACCGCTCAGCGCGCGCCAGGGCTTCACGCATGTCCCGAAACGTCCAGCCCTCAATGAACTGCACGTACCAATGTTTGATATCCCCGGACACCATGAGGCTGACCATGGCTTTCGGACTCATGCCATTGAGAAACTCATAATCACCGGCCTTGATACGGGCCTGCTCCGGATTCAGGCGACCATAGAGCCTGAGCCACAGGCTTTGCCCGACCAGCCCTTGCGCTTCCAGTCTCTGAACCACTTCCGTGAAGGTGGCCCCCTGGGGAACGTTAAAAAGCACCGGCTCTTCCAGAGTCACTGGTTTTTCAAGACCCTGAAGGCCTTGCCAGACCCACAGCCCGGTTCCGGCCGAGGCCAGCACGGCAACACAAACACTCGCAAGCAATAACTTCTTGAGCAAACGATTTATTCCAGTAATTCGAGAGGATTGAAGATTGTCGCAAGTCCGCTATCGACAGGCAAATCATGACCGGCAATCGTGCGAACCGGAACAATACCGAGAACGCTGTTCAGGAGAAACAGGCCCTGGCATTCCGGGCCCAGTACGTCTTCGACCGTTAACGGCCGCTCCGTCACCGCCTCCCCCCTTTGTCTCAGGCGCTCCAACAGCCACTGGCGCAGGACTCCGGCAACGGCCAGGCAGGCAGCAGGCGGCGCCACCCAGGCATTATCCGTCCGCAGCAGAAGATTGGTCCGGGTACCCTCCACGAGATTGCCGTCGCCGTCAGACATTATGACTTCAAATAGGGACTGGCCAAGATCGGCTGCCGCCATTACCTGCTCAAGCCGATTCAGGGATTTGATGCCGGCAAGCAAAGGGTTGACCGTCAGCGGAACCCTGGAGAAATCGACCACAACACCAGAAGCATCGGGTGTGGAAGCCAGTGGCGACGCAGACACAAGCAGGTTAGGCACCATGCCTGGGTCCGGGCGGTAACCACGACCACCTCCACCACGGGTCAGGGTCAGTTTGAGAATCCAGCCATCATCGGTGAATCGCTCAGAAAAACGCTGGCCGGCCCGGGTACAGACAGTCGCAAGTTCCCGGCGCGAAACATGAATACCAAGCCTGCCGGCATCCCGCACCATACGCTCGAGATGCCGGGAAAGAAGAACACCTTTTTGCCCGACCATACGGATGGTTTCGAACAGGCCATCACCATAGGCCAGTCCCCGGTCATCCGCTGGCAGACCGCCCTCCTCTGCCCAAAACAGGCGAAAAACGGCCATGGTCAGCCTTCAAAGCGACGGAAAATCAGGGTTCCGTTGGTACCACCGAATCCGAAGGAATTGGACAAAGCCACCCGCACATCCGCTTTACGGCTTTCGTGGGCAACAAAATCCAGATCGCATCCGTCATCGGGATTGTCCAGATTGATGGTCGGGGGCAGCACCCCATCGCGGATCGACAACACCGAAAAAATCGCCTCGACCGCACCGGCAGCACCAAGCAGATGCCCGGTCATGGATTTCGTGCTGCTCATGGCAAGTTTGTCGGCATGGCCTTCGAATATACGCCGGACAGCAGCCACTTCCGCCACATCTCCCACCTGGGTTGACGTGCCGTGGGCATTGATATAATCGATTTCATCCGGCTTCAGGCCGGCATCCCGGATCGCATTCGCCATGGACCGGGCCGCTCCTTCGCCATTCTCCGGCGGCGCGGTAATGTGGTGGGCGTCGTCGCTCATGCCGAAGCCGACAACCTCGCCATAAATTGTGGCACCTCGTTGCTTCGCGTGTTCCAGCTCTTCAAGGACAACGACACCCGCACCGTCACTCAGCACAAATCCGTCCCGGTCTTTGTCCCATGGCCGGCTTGCCTTGGTGGGTTGGTCGTTGCGAGTAGAAAGTGCCCGGGCGGCAGAGAAGGCCGCCATCCCGGTACGCGTTGTTGCCATTTCCGAGCCACCGGCGAGCATCACCTCGGCATCCCCGTAAGCAATAGTGCGGGCAGCATAGCCGATATTGTGAGTGCCGGTGGTACAAGCGGTAACGATTGCGATGTTGGGACCACGGTAGCCGAAACGGATCGCCGCATTGCCGGAAATCATGTTGATCACGGAGGCCGGCACAAAAAAAGGCGAGACTTTGCGAGGGCCGGACTTGTCCATGGTCAGAACGCTTTTCTCGATGTATTCGAGACCACCGATCCCGGAGCCGATTGCGATCCCCACTCTTTCCCGGTCAAGCGCCTCAAAAGCCTCAAGACCACTGTCGTCCACCGCCTGCTGGGCGGCAATAAGGCCATAATGAATAAATGCATCAAGCTTTCTGGCGTCTTTGGTCGAGAGGTATGGCTCCATATCCAGCTCACGGATGGCACCCCCAATCCGGGTGTTGTAGCCCGACGCGTCAAAACGGTCGATCATTCCGATCCCGCTGCGTCCTGCCCGGATACCTTCCCAGGATGACTCCACGTCATTTCCCAGTGGAGACAGCATGCCCACGCCTGTGATAACAACTCGCCGTTTGCTCATAACCCCTTGCACCTGATCTTGTCCGTATAAATCTGAACCCGGATTGAACCTGATTTTCAGCCAATAAAAAAGCCGTCCCCCGATGTTTCACAAGGACGGCTTTTTGCCTGGCTTTCTTGAATGCAGAGTATCAGGTGTGCGCGACGATGTAGTCGATCGCGTCCTGAACACTTGCCAGCTTCTCGGCTTCCTCATCAGGAATCTCGGTTTCAAATTCCTCTTCCAGGGCCATAACCAGCTCAACGGTGTCCAGTGAGTCAGCGCCAAGATCCTCTACAAAAGAAGATGAGTTCTGAACCTCGGACTCTTTAACGCCCAACTGTTCACAAACGATCTTCTTAACGCGCTCTTCAACTGTACTCATAATGTCCTCACTTTGTGTGTCAACCAAGCAACTCAAGTGCTGCCAGTTTAGTTTAAACCCTACCTGCAAACAAGCAGGGATTCTGTCAAACATGTTGTGCGACAAGGAGTTGCGCACAGGCTCCGGAACGAAGCTTATCCCATGTACATTCCACCGTTTACATTGATGGTTTCACCCGTCACGTATCCGGCGGCATCTGATGCCAGGAAGGCAACCACAGCTGCCACTTCTTCCGGCTCACCCAGACGACCCGCGGGTATGATTTCCAGCATAGCCTCGCGCTGCCTGTCGTCCAGTTTTTTTGTCATATCCGTGTCAATAAATCCCGGCGCCACGCAATTCGCGGTAATGCCCCGGTTCGACATTTCCTTGGCAAGGCTTCGGGTAAAGCCTTCCACCCCGGCTTTGGCGGCGCAGTAGTTACCCTGCCCGGGATTACCCATACCTGCAACCACTGAACTGATATTGACAATCCGACCCCACCTCGCCTTCGCCATTCCACGAAGCACAGCTTTGCTGGTGCGATAGACGCTGGACAGATTGGTTTCCAGAACCGACGCCCAGTCCTCGTCTTTCAGGCGCATCAGCAGGTTATCACGGGTAATGCCGGCATTATTGACGAGAATCAGCGGCGCACCGGATCTCTCGGTCAACTCCTTCAGACCCGCCTCGATGCTGGCGGGATCTGCCACATTCATAACCATGCCGTAGCCCTTGAGCCCGGCAGACTGCAGATCGTTGGTGATGGATTCGGCACCGCCGGCGCTGGTGGCCGTACCGATGACTTCAGCGCCCTGCTCGGCCAATGCACGGGCAATCGCCTGGCCAATTCCGCGGGTCGCACCGGTTACCAGTGCAATCTTACCTTCCAGAGACATGAATCACTCCCTTTCGTTTCAGGACTGGCTGAACGCGTCAAGCGCCTTCGCCAGCGAGTCCGGATCTTCGATACTGTGAACCGCCAGTGCCCGGTCAATACGCTTTGCAAGTCCGGCCAGGACCTTACCGGTACCGCATTCAACAGCCACTTCCACACCGTTACTCACGAGGGTACGAACGGAATCCGTCCACCGGACCGGCGAATAGAGCTGCTTCAGAAGATTGGCCTTCAGTGTAGCGGATTCCGTCTCGGCCGCGGCGTTAACATTTTGTATAACCGGGATGACAGCATCATTAAAGCGCACATCATCCAGGGCTTTTGCCAGCTCTTCCGACGCGCCTTTCATCAGGGCGCAATGGGACGGAACGCTGACCGGCAAAGGCATGGCCTTGCGCGCGCCTTTTTCCTTGCAGGCTTCAATGGCCCGTTCGACGGCAGCCGCCGAACCGGCTATTACCACCTGCCCGGGGGCGTTGAAGTTCACGGCGGAGACAACCTCGCCCTGAGCAGCGCTTTCACAGGCAGCGACGACATCATCATCCTCAAGACCCAGGATAGCCGCCATTTTGCCTTCCCCTGCCGGCACCGCATCCTGCATGAGCTCTCCACGAAGGCGAACCAGCCTTACCGCTTCAATGAAGTCAAGGCTCTCGGAGGCAACCAGGGCACTGTACTCGCCCAGGCTGTGGCCAGCGAGGAAGTCCGGCTTGCTGCCGCCTGCAACAAACCACTGGCGCCACAGGGCGACACTGGCTGTCAGCAGTGCAGGCTGGGTGACCATGGTTCTGTTAAGCTCCTCGGCCGGGCCCTTCTGGCACAGCTGCCAGAGATCGTAGCCCAATACATTGGAAGCTTCAGCAAAGGTTCTGTTGATAATGGGCCAGGTTTCAGCGGCCGCCGAAAGCATACCAACGGATTGTGACCCTTGTCCGGGAAAAATAAAGGCTGATTTCATAAGCGGGATCTTATCGTCATTAAAGGGTTACGGGAGATTAGCCAATAGTACAAGGTAGGCCAATTATCCGCGAATGTGTGGCCAGATCGGGACAGACTTTAGTCTCAGGCGCTCAAAGCATGAGGTCGTCGAGGCGCTCATTGATCCGGCGGGGCACTTCCAGTTCAACTTCCCTGACAGCCTGACGAATGGCTGACAGCATGGCTCGCTCGTTGGCGTTGCCATGGCTCTTGATAACCACGCCCTGCAACCCGAGCAGGCTGGCGCCATTGTGACGGGAGGGGTCCATCAACCGAAGCAGCCGGCCAATAATCGGCCTGGCCAGCAGACCAACCAGCCTGCCGTAGAGATTCCGGGTGAAAGCCTGCTCCATCAACTCAATCAGGAGTCCGGCAACGCCTTCACCGGTTTTCAGGGCGATATTCCCGACAAACCCGTCACACACAACCACATCGGCCACATCCCGGAACAGATCGCTCCCCTCCACGTAACCGATGTAATTGACAGTGTCGCACTGGGCCAGCATGTGAGAGGCCAGACGGACCTGCTCATTGCCCTTGATCTCTTCTTCCCCGACATTCAGCAAGGCCACCCGGGGTTCCGCCTGCTGGCAGATAGCCGAGGCCATCAGGGAGCCCATCAGGGCATACTGATAGAGATTTTCGGCGGTTGAATCGACATTGGCACCAAGATCAAGGACGTGACAACGCCCGCGGAGAGAGGGAATCAGCTTGGCGATAGCCGGTCGCTCTATGCCCGGATACATGCGAATGATGGTACGGCCAAACGCCATCAGGGCGCCGGTGTTCCCGGCACTGACACAGCCCTGAGCTTCGTCGTCACGGACCAGACTCAGGGCAATGGCCATGGATGAGTTTTTCTTGTGACGGAGCGCATGGGACGGGCGCTCATTCATGCGCACCACATCTGCCGCCTCAACAATGCGGATTCTTGCATGCCCCTCACGCAACAAAGCCTCAAGCTCGCTCCGGACTCCGACCAGAACGATGCTCAAGGCTTCGTTTTCACGCACCGCCTGTAGCGACGCAGCAACCACAACCGCGGCTCCGCGGTCGCCACCCATGGCGTCAATCGCAATGGTGACCGGCTTCACCGTTCTGCCATCCGATTCCGTGCGGTGCATAGCGACAACGAGATTACTCGTCGCGTGCTTCGATTACCTGCTTACCACGATAGAAACCGTCTGGAGACACGTGGTGACGACGATGAACTTCACCGGTGGTCGCGTCGGTGCTCAGAGCGGCAGTGCTCAGAGCGTCGTGTGAACGGCGCATGCCGCGCTTGGAACGGGTTTTGCGATTCTTCTGTACAGCCATGATTATGCTCCTGACCTGTTAACGTAAACTTTGTATTACTCGGAAAGTAACGTGTGTTCGTTTGATGGGCGCCGGCTTCCCCTCAGGAAACCCGCGCCCGGTTAATGCTTTGTCTTCTTGAGATCCGCCAGCACGCTGAACGGGTTCTCGCCCGACTTTCTCACTGGCGGTGCCGCGGAGCCCTCAGGCTCGTAAGCCTCCAGATCTTCCCGGGCCGGACACTCATTCCGATCATGAAGCGGGAACGGTGGCAGTACCAGCAACAGCTCGTCTTCTGCCATTGACCAAAGATCTGCACTGAAATCATCGGTCAGGTAAGGCTCAAGCTCGTTCGGCAGCTGTTTCGCCTGTTCATCACTGGTTACCAACCCCAGGCTGAACCGGGAAACCAGTGTCGCGCCCATGGAACCCATGCAGCGCTGACACTCCAGCTCCACCGGAGCCTCCAGCTCACCCGAGACAACACGACGACGCTCACTGTCCATATAAAAGGACAACTTCACCCGACACGCAGCATTCTCTGAAAACCCCAGAACAGCTTCCCGGAAACGGCCAAGCCCGCTGAGGGGAATGATTCCCTCCAGAGTGCTGTTTTGTTCCGCCAACCGGTAAGGATCAACAGATTTGGGTAACTCGGCGTTTGGCGCTTTTGACATAGGCGCGCAATTTTAGGGGCGCAGCCCTCTAGTGTCAAAGACTTCGTTGCTTTTTGGGCAGGGGTTCCCGTGCAGGTAAGTGTAATTTACGATAAGCGCACTCCAGTTCTTCCTCCCCGCTACCCCAAGGACAATACACATGAGGCAAAACCCCCTGCTGCTGGCCTCGTCGTCACCTTACCGCAAGGTGCTTCTGGAACGGCTCGGCCTGCCCTTCAGTTGCGCCAGCCCTGATATTGACGAAACACCAGTTCATGGCGAAACCGGGGAGGCGCTGGCAACCCGCCTGGCGGAGACCAAGGCCAGGGCCCTGACAGAGCGATTTCCCGGCCACTGGATTATTGGATCTGACCAGGTAGCCTGCCTGCCGGATGGCTCCATACTGAACAAACCCGGAAATCACACACAAGCCAGGTACCAGTTACGCCAGAGCAGCGGCCACAGGGTCCTGTTCCTCACTGGTCTTGCACTGCTGGACACGGATTCTGGAAAACTGGAGCATCACTGCGAACCTTACACCGTTCACTTCCGACAGCTGACCGACGCGGAAATTGAAGCCTATCTGCGACGGGAACAACCCTATGACTGCGCTGGCAGCTTCAAGATGGAAGGCCTTGGCATCACTCTTTTTGAAGCACTGGAAGGCCGGGACCCGAACAGTCTCGTAGGACTACCACTGATTGCCCTGAACGACATGCTGCGACGCTGGGGCCGGAATCCGCTGCTGGAAAACCGGCCTGATGCGCCCCGGGTTTAACGAAGCTCCAGACGGGACTCCATCAGCTGACTGGCAAAGCCCGTCCCGAAGGCAACGCCAAGCTGGTCAACAATGTCCTGGAGCGGCGATTTGCGACGACTGTAATCCACCAGCTCTTCCTGGCCGATAATCTGCCGGGCGACGTGCGAAGCGCTGCCCAGCCCATCCACCAGGCCGAGCTCGACCGCCTGGTCGCCGCTCCAGACCAGACCGCTGAACAGACGCTCATCATCGGCCAGCCGATCACCCCGACCCTGCTTTACCGCCTCAATGAACTGTTGATGGGTGTTTTCGAGCACACTCTGCCAGAACATCACTTCTTCTTCCTGCTCTGGCGAAAAAGGATCAAGGAAGGCCTTATTCTCACCCGCTGTGTACAGGCGTCGATCAACCCCAATCTTTTCCATCACACCGGTAAAGCCGAAGCCACCGGCAACAACGCCAATGGACCCCACAAGGCTGGCACGATTGGCGTAAATCTCATCGGCGGCCGAGGCGATATAATAAGCCCCGGAAGCGCCGATGTCGGAAATCACGGCGTACACTTTCTTTTCCGGATATTCTTCACGCAGCCGCTTTATTTCATCGTATACGTACCCCGACTGAACCGGGCTTCCGCCGGGGCTGTTGATTCGAAGAATCACCGCCACCGAGTTTGGCTCCTCAAAAGCAGAACGAAGCGAACCGACAATATTATCGGCGCTCGCCAGCTCATCCGCCGCTATCGGGCCGTTAATCTCAACCAGGGCGGTATGCTTACCAGAGACACTGCTCAAAGTGTCTCCGAACGGAGCCTTCAGCATGAAAAGCAACGCAATCAGATAACCGAAGGTAAGGAGCTTGAAAAAAATCCCCCACCGGCGGCTTCTACGCTGCTCGGCCTGGAGCGACATCACCAGTTTTTCAATGAGTTTCCAGTCCCGGCCGGACTCCGGCGGCAATTTTGGCGACTTGCGGCCAAACAACGGCTTACTGTCCTTTTCAGGCTCCACTGGCTCATCTCCCCAATCAGGGGACTTATCGGAATCCCAGTCACTCATTCATTCATCCTGCCAGCAACATCGATTAAATTGGCTAATCCGGCTCGCTCAGAGCCCAAGTACCCGGCGCAGGCCGGGCACGGTATCAACAATGGCATGGGGCGAATAGTCACCCAGAACATCACGCTTGTGTACGCCCCACTCGACACCGATGGAAGGCATTCCGATACGCCGGGCCATTTCGAGATCGTAGCGGGTGTCGCCGACCATTACCGCTTCGGCCGGCTCAATTCCGTAGAAATTCAGAATCTGCTCGAGCATTGCAGGATCCGGCTTTGAGCGGGTCTCATCCGCGCACCGGGTTATCTCGAAATAACTGCCAAGCCCGCTGGAAACGAGGGCCGAATCGAGCCCCCGACGGCTCTTGCCGGTGGCGACGGAACAGCTGCGACCAGAACCGCGAAGGTCAGCCACCACATCCGCCATACCCTCAAACACATTCTGGGGCGTGGTGGTCTTGCTGAAGAAGTAACCCGCATAGCCCTCCCGGATACTATTCATCTCGTCACAACTGATGCCCGGATAAAGTTTCTCCAGCGCTTCGACCATACCAAGACCGATTATATCCCGGTAGGCCTCACGCTCCAGGGCCGGGTAACCCAGATCGGTCGCCGCCTGATGCAGGCTGTCGGCGATGTGCTCGACCGAATCCACCAGCGTCCCGTCCCAGTCAAAAATAACCACTCTGACGTTCATTGACCTGTTCCTTTAATGCGTGCCCCAAGTTTTTCCAGCGCCTCGCTGAATGCATCGTCGTACGGGGCCTCAAGGCGCACGGCCTCCCCCGACACGGGCAAGGTAAATTCGAGAGCCCTGGCATGAAGCATCAGGCGCTGCCCACCGATCGCCCTGAACGCTTTCAGGCTGACATCATCCATATACTTGTCGTCACCTGCAATCGGATGACCCGCCCAGGCACTGTGAACCCTGATCTGGTGTGTTCGCCCGGTTATGGGTGAGGCCTCCACCAGGCTGTAGCCCTGATAACGATAAAGGCAGCGGAAGGTAGTCAATGACGCTTTCCCCGATTCGTCAACCTTCACCCGACGCTCGCCATTGGGCATCTCGTAACGCAGAAGGGGGACATCAACCCGGTCAACACTGGCCTGCCAGTCACCGGCCACCAACGCGTGGTAGTGCTTTCTTACCCGTTTCTGGCGAAGTTCGTCCTGCAGATAGCGCAGTGCTGAGCGCTTCTTGGCCACCATAACCAGGCCGGACGTGTCACGATCCAGCCGGTGCACAAGCTCCAGAAACTTTGCCGATGGCCGGGCCGAACGCAAGACTTCAATCAGACCGAAACTCAGGCCACTGCCGCCATGAACGGCAATGCCGGAGGGTTTGTTGACCACCAGCATCTGTTCATTCTCGAAAATGACCGCGGCCTCAATGACCCCCTGCACCCGGGAGCCGGGCGCGACCTGCTCCGGCTTTTCCTTGCGAATTACGGGAGGAATCCGCACCTGGTCACCGGTTTTCAGCCGGGT
The DNA here is from genome assembly GCF_038098645.1 of Marinobacter metalliresistant. Lineage (NCBI taxonomy): Bacteria > Pseudomonadati > Pseudomonadota > Gammaproteobacteria > Pseudomonadales > Marinobacteraceae > Marinobacter > Marinobacter metalliresistant. Next base: position 1,058,330 of record NZ_CP101118.1, read on the forward strand.
GTCTGGCCTCACCCGACCCTTGTTGACCCGAACCTCGCCCTTTCTGACCACGCGGTAGATAATACTTTTCGGCACGCCGCGCAGCTGCGCCAAAAGAAAATTATCCACCCTCTGACCTTCATTGTCCTCACCCACAGTGACCCACCGCACCCCCTGGCGAACGTCGCCGCGGTGTGCCACCGCCCCACCACCCCTTCCCATGGGCGATGGTGCCGCCTTGTCGGGCCTGACTCTGGCTGGCTTCTTGTTCGCGGGCTTGCGGGACATGGAATTCCTATGGTGGTGACATGAATGCAGGATTGAACGACAACCTGAATACTGTTATATTCCGGCGTGCTCTGCCGTTTGTCTACGGCCTGATCAACTCAAGTCAGAAGCCGGAGCGGCAGAAGTATACCGACACTATTCGAGAGTTTGAACGCCGTGCACCCAATCACTACCGGGAACGGCGAAGTAAATGCTCCCGGAGTACCAGGCCAGATCTTGGAAAGACTGAACCCTGTCCCCGGGAGAAGAAAAAACCGCGCAGAAAACCGCGGGCGACATCGCGAAGAATCACTGCCACGCAGGGCCGGGCCGTCCAGCTTACGAATACGACGTGAGACCCAGGCACCTGAGTGAACCTGAAAACGGATAACATGCGTCAACAGACACGAACCTTACACGACCTCTCCCTGCCTACAGGCAGCCGGATCGTCGGCGTTGGTCTCAGACCGAAAGGATCAAACCCCCGAAGGGTCTGATTCGTCTGGCCGCCGGTCCGCCCTTGACGTAACAGGGCCCGCGGTACGCACATCCTGCTTCGCTGATGCGATCCCCTCCGGTTTTCTGTCAAACTAAACGACAGGAACTCTTTCTTTCCATGAAAAGAATGCTTATCAATGCAACTCACCCTGAAGAGTTGCGCGTAGCTCTGGTTGACGGCCAGCGTCTGTTTGATCTCGACATCGAATCCAGCTCCCGCGAGCAGAAGAAAGCCAACGTATATAAGGGTCGCATTACCCGCGTTGAGCCCAGTCTCGAAGCTGCGTTCGTTGATTTCGGTGCCGATCGCCACGGCTTTCTGCCCCTGAAGGAAATCTCCAAGGAGTACTTCAAGAAATCCCCGGGTCAGATTGAGGGCAAGATCAACATCAAGGATGTGGTCTCTGAAGGCCAGGAAGTCATCGTCCAGGTGGACAAGGAAGAACGTGGTAACAAGGGCGCTGCCCTGACGACCTTTATTTCCCTGGCCGGCCGCTATCTGGTACTCATGCCCAACAACCCTCGTGCCGGTGGTATTTCCCGCCGCATTGAGGGCGACGAGCGGGCCCAGCTCAAAGATGCCATGAACAATGTCCAGATACCGAAATCCATGGGCATCATTGTTCGTACCGCTGGCATTGGCCGGACCACCGAAGAACTGCAGTGGGATCTGGATTACCTGGTTCAGTTCTGGGAAGCCATCTCCCAGGCCGCCGGCGAACGCAAGGCGCCGTTCCTGATTCACCAGGAAAGCAACGTTATTATCCGTGCCGTACGTGACTACCTTCGCCAGGATATTGGCGAGGTTCTGATCGATTCCGATGGCGTACATGAGGACGTACTGAATTTTGTCCGCGCGGTAATGCCAACGTTCGAGAACAAGATAAAGCTTTACAAGGACGAAATCCCCCTGTTCAGCCGTTATCAGATCGAAGGCCAGATCGAGACCGCGTTCCAGCGGGAAGTGAAGTTGCCTTCCGGCGGTTCAATTGTTATCGATCCAACCGAAGCACTGGTTTCCATCGACATCAACTCCTCCCGTGCCACCAAGGGCCACGACATCGAGGAAACCGCCCTCCAGACCAACCTGGAAGCGGCCGAGGAAATCGCCCGCCAGCTGCGCCTGCGTGACATGGGCGGCCTGATTGTCATCGATTTCATCGATATGACCCCAGCCAAGCACCAGCGGGAAGTTGAACAGAAGATGCGTGAGGCCCTGGAAATTGACCGGGCCCGGGTTCAGGTTGGCAAGATCTCGCGATTTGGCCTGCTTGAGATGTCCCGTCAGCGTCTGCGCCCCTCCCTCGGGGAAACACGCAGTGAGGTTTGTCCTCGTTGCGAAGGCCAGGGCACCATCCGAGGCATTGAATCCCTCGCCCTGAGCATCATGCGCCTGATCTACGAAGAGTCCTCGAAAGACAAGACCGGCGAAGTGCGGGCTGTCGTTCCCGTGTCCGTTGCCACTTTCCTTTTGAACGAAAAGCGCAAGCAGCTGGCAGATATCGAGGCGCGCCAGGAAGTGAGCGTCGTCGTGGTTCCCGTGCCACATATGGAAACACCGCACTTCGAAATCGTCCGGATGCGCGACGATGAAACAACGCCCGAGCATATCTCCAGCCACCAGGTGGCCCAGGAATACAGCGAGCGTGAAGAGGAAATCTTCGAAGCTCCGGCCGCGGAAAAACCGGTTCGTGAACAGGCAGCCGTACGGGCGGTTCGCCCCAGTGCACCCGCGCCCACTCCGGCACCAAAGGCTGCCGAAGCCGTCGATCAGGAAGAAGGCCTGTTCCGCCGCCTTGGCCGCAAGATTGCCTGCTTCTTCAGCGGAGAAGAAGAACAGCAGACCGAGACCAGCGAAAAGAGCAGAAGCCAGCGTGAGGAACACCGCAATCAGGGCCGCCAGGATCGTCGCAAATCCCGCGTAGCCCGTGGTGACGACCAGCGTTCCGGCGGCAACCGCAGCGGCAACGAACGTCGTCAGGGCGGCCCGCAAGGCCGTGGCGAGGATAACCGCGGTCGCAACCGCAATCGCAACGATGACCCGAACCGCGGAAACCAGAATCGCCAGAGCCCCGAGACCAAGGACAGCGACACCAAAGGCGACAACAAAAGCGACGGCAAGGGCACTGACAACCGCCGGGATAACCGCCGGGACAGCCAGGGCCGTGGGCGCAACAAGCCTCAGCGAGACCCGAAAGATAGTCGGGACCAGAAGGACAACGGCCCACAGGAAAGCGCTGCCAAGCCAGCCGGTGGCGAAAAAACCGCATCTGACGAAAAGCGTCGCAAGCCCCGCCGTCAGCGTAATCGCGATGGCTCTCCGGCGGAAAACCCGGCCTCCACACCAGCGGATCGCAAGGCTGTCCGAAGCGAAAAGCACCAAAAGGATACCCAGCCGGAGGTTAGTTCCGAAGGCGACAAGCCTGCGGTGAAAGCCGGGCAGCCACGGGATAGCCGTGAAAAGGCTTCTGAAAAACCTGAAAACAAGGCAGCCACGCCGATTCAGAAGGACGCGCCGAAGCAAGATCCGAAACAGGGCCAGGCCGACCAGCCTGCTGCTTCAGAAGCGTCTTCTGACAGCCAGGCTCCAGAGCAGCCGAAAGAAGCACCGAAAGCCGCTGACCAGCCGACCGGGAAGACCGGCGACGCTGCTGAGTCCGGCAAAAGCGCGGAGCCCCCTCAAAAGGCAGAAGACAAGAGCGCCAAGCCTTCAGCTGCGGATCGAAAGCCATCAGCGGCTGGGAAAAAGCGCTCCGCGGCCGATAAAAAGCCCTCTGCTCCGGAGAACGAACCCGCAGCCGAAAGCGCTGATCAGGCACCGAAAGTCGAAGCGGAAAAGAAGGCAGAAGCTGAACCAAAGCAACCGGCCAAGGCCGAAAAAGCGCCTGAGACCGCTTCCGGGCAACCGGCCGGCAGCTCTGAAGCGCCGGCCCCTGCCGAAAAGCCGCAAGCGGCTGAAGAGCCGGCACCGCAGTCCACCGCTCCGAAAAAGGCGGCGCCGAAAGAGCAGCCCGAACCGAAGCCGTCTCTGGCCGCAGATGCGCAGCCTGAAAAGACTGAGAAGCCTGCGGCTGAGGCCGCGAAAACGGACGAATCTCCCGAAACACCGGCAGCCAATATTCCTGTTACACCAGGACGTGCCTACAATGACCCCCGAGAGGTCCGCAAGCGCCAGAAGGCTGCGGAAGAGGCCAAAAAGGCCGGGAGTAACTAACTGATGCTATCGAACTCCGACATAGAGGCGCTGGAAGACATTCTCTTTGCCGAACCCTGGGGCGATGACGCCCTGGATTTCTTCGGCTTCCACGGGGTTGTCTGCGCCAGCGTCGTTGGCCCGGCTGAACTGGGGGCGGAAGAAATCTTCCGCCTCGCCACGGGTATCGATGAGGCGCCCGATGGCGGGGTTCCTGAGGTATTCAGGCGCTGTGCCGAGCAGTTGGCCGGAGGCATGGCCCACGCGTTGGATATGGGCCAGGCTCTGGAATTACCGGAACCGGAAGACGGCGACCCCATGAACGCGTTGGAGAATTGGTGTGCCGGGTTCGTGGATACCTTCCTGGAGCACGAAGAACAGTGGCTGGACGCTGCCAGCGAAGAGGAAACCGCCGACCTGATGGTGCCCATGCTTACGCTGTCAGGATTGTTCGATGACGAGGATTTTCAAAAGGTTCGCAACAGCGACAAACTGTCCCGGCAAATGGCCGATGCCATTCCCGATTCACTGACCGATCTGTATCTCCTGTTTCACGCGCCGGATTAAACCGGCGCAGGACTCAGAATTGGCTGCCTGAATGAATGCCAGACCGGCTCAAGCCCGTCTGGCATTTTCGTGATGCGACCAAGCTCACACCAGGGTGCTCCGGGAAAGTGAAAATCACTGCCCTGAGATGCCAACAACCCTTCCCTTCGGCACAGCTCCGCCAGAAATCCCAGATCCCCGCTGGACTGCCCCGAGGTGGAAACTTCAATCGCCTGCCCTTCCGCTCTCCGGAAATCGGCTGTCAGCTCCCGGAGTTTGGTAGCAGTGAGCTGGTATTTCCGTGGATGGGCAAGAACGGCAATTCCGCCCGCCTCATTAATCCAGCGAACCACCTCCGGCAGTTCCGGCCAGTAGGCTTTTACGTCACCGGCCTTGCCGTTGCCGAGGTAACGCTTGAACGCCTGCGCGGAGTTACGCACGACACTCTCGCCAGTCAGGACTGCGGCAAAATGCGGACGGCCCGGGACATCGCCGCCTGCAGCAGCGGTTGCCTGTTCCAGCAGATCATCGATGCCAAGCTTGCTCAGCCGTTCGGCAATCATCCTTGCCCGGGCCCAGCGATTCTCGTTTTGCTGCGCCAGGGCGCTCTGGAATCCGGCATTGTCCGGATCGAAATCCAGCCCAACAACATGAATGGTACGGCTTTTCCAGAGGCAGGACAGTTCCACCCCGGGAATCAGGGTGACACCATGCTTTCCGGCCGCATCCCAGGCTTCGGCGAACCCGCCAATCGTGTCATGATCCGTCAATGCAAGGTGGCTGACACCCCGCTCGGCCGCACGCTCAAGCAGCGCCGACGGCGATAGCGCGCCATCCGAGGCGGTACTGTGGCAATGCAGGTCGATGCACAAAACCGGGTCTTGCGGTATAGTCACGAAACATCCTGAATCAGAGGGTAACGGGCGATATGCCACGGTGGGACATTGTACCAGCCATCCCTGGCGCCGCACGACTGCTGATTATTTGCCAGCCAGTAACGTTAGGAACTTCAATCCGGAGAGCTGAATGTATTACGCCATTATCAGTGAAGATGTCGAAAACAGCCTGCCACTGCGCCAGACGGCGCGACCCGCTCACACTGAGCGCCTGCAGGCACTGAAAGCCGAGGGCAGATTGCTTGTTGCCGGCCCGCACCCCGCCCTGGACACACCGGAACCGGGTGAGGCTGGCTTTACCGGCAGCCTGGTGATTGCGGAGTTCGACTCACTGGAGGCAGCACAGGCATGGGCAGATTCTGACCCCTACATTGAGGCCGGCGTATACGAGAAGGTTACCGTGAAGCCGTTCAAGGCTGTATTACCGTGATCGCTTCCGTTGCAGCATGAGTTTATTGTAATGATGGCTCGCTTGCACAGCAGGGCATCTGTGACAAAATTGCGCTTTTAATCATGCGCGGACTTCATCCAGAGAATTTCAGGGAACGTAACCAGTGACGCTTTTTCGCCTCGCCATCAGTGTGTTGTTTGCAGTGTCGTCAATTGCCGTTGCCCAGGCGAAAACGGTCTGGGTGGACGATCAGCTGTACCTTCCGGTGAGGTCTGGCGCAGGTACCCAGTACCGGATTATCGAGAATGCCGTGCCCAGTGGGACGCCCCTGGAAGTGCTCGATGCCTCCGATTCGGCTTACACCCTGGTTCGCACCCCCAAGGGTACGGAGGGCTGGGTCTCCAGCCAATATCTGAGCGAAACACCCATCGCCGCCGACCGTCTCCGGACAGCCAACCAACAGCTGGAAAATACCCGTGCGGAGCTCGCCCGGGTAAAAGAGCAACTGACCCAGGTAACCAACGAACGGGACGCTCTTGAAAACTCTGAATCGTCGCTTTCGAATCGCTCCCAGGAACTCCAGGAAGAACTTCAGCGCATCAAGAGTATCGCATCCGACTCTATCAATCTGTCGCGCCGCAACCGCGAACTCCTCGAGGAAAACCAGAAGATCCGCAACGACCTTGAGATCCTTACCGCGGAAAACGAACGCCTCGAAGCCAGCAAGGAGTATGACTTCATGCTACTCGGTGCCGGCCTGGTCCTCGGCGGTGTGTTGCTGGCACTGATTATTCCGATGCTCAAACCAACAAGAAAAACTGACAACTGGGCCTGATGCCATGAAGGATTACTCGGAAAAGCGCGACTTTCACCGTATGCAGGTGAACTCTGAAATCGAAATTACCGACAGCCAGGGTAACAGGTTCACCGGCGTCTGCCGCGACCTGAGTGCAGCCGGCATGCAGCTCTATGTCGAGCGCGAGGTAGCCGTTGGCGAAGAACTGCAAACGGTCCTCCACCCCACAAGCGATCAGTTTCCTCCACTGGAAACCGTGTGCGAAGTCATTCGGTGTGAACCGGAGGGTGAAGGCTACCTGCTCGGAACGAACATCAGCGAAGTGACTCGCTGAACAAGAAACGGCGGCCAGCAGCCACCGTTTCTTGTTCCTGCAAGATGGCTTCTGGCTCAGACCAGGGGCTTCTCCGAAACAACAATGCCGTTATTGTCGGCATAGACATAATGACCCGGGTGGAAGGTTACACCGTGGAAGGTAACCGGCACATTCAGGTCGCCAAGGCCGCGTTTTTCACTTTTCCGGGGATGAGTCCCCAGGGCCTGAACGCCCAGTGCGGTGTTACCAATCTCGTCTACGTCCCGGACACAGCCATAGATAATCAGGCCGGCCCAGCCATTGTTGGCGGCCTTCTCCGCCAGCATGTCGCCCAGCAGTGCATGGCGCCTTGAGGCACCACCATCCACCACCATAACCCGACCATTGCCGGGCTGGCCAACCTGTTCCTTCACCACGGAATTGTCTTCAAAGCATTTCACGGTAACGATCTCGCCGCCAAACGCCTTGTTACCGCCGTAGTTGTTAAAGCCGGGCGCCACAACCTGCACTTCCGGAAACTCGTCGCACAGGTCCGGGGTAATAATCTGTGTCACTTTGTCGTTCTCCTTCATCCTGGAAAATGAACTCAGTCGATCTTTTCGTCGGCCAGGAAAAACCAGGTATCCAGCACCGAATCCGGATTCAGGGAAACGGAATCAATGCCCTGATCCATCAGCCACTTGGCAAGATCCGGATGATCCGATGGCCCCTGCCCGCAGATACCAATGTACTTATCTGCTTTCTTGCAGGCCTGAATGGCGCTGGCCAGCAATGCCTTGACGGCGTCGTTACGCTCATCGAACAGGTGGGCGATGATGCCGGAATCCCGGTCCAGCCCCAGGGTAAGCTGAGTCAGATCATTGGAACCGATGGAGAAGCCGTCAAAATGCTCAAGGAACTGTTCGGCCAGAATCGCGTTGGCCGGCAGCTCACACATCATGATCACACGAAGGCCGTTCTCACCCCGCTTCAGACCATTCTCCGCCAGCAGGCTAACCACCTGTTCCGCCTCACCAACGGTGCGAACAAACGGCACCATCACTTCCACATTGGTCAGCCCCATCTCGTTGCGCACCTTTTTCAGGGCGCGGCATTCCAGCTCAAAGCAATCGCGGAACGTTTCGGAGATGTAGCGGGATGCGCCACGGAAACCCAGCATCGGATTTTCTTCATCCGGCTCGTACAGGGTGCCGCCAATCAGGTTGGCGTACTCGTTGGACTTGAAGTCCGACAGCCGCACAATGACCTTTTTCGGCGCAAACGCGGCTGCCAGGGTGGAAATACCCTCCACCAGTTTGTCCACGTAGAAATCGACCGGAGACGAATAGCCCGAAATGCGTTTTTCAACGGTCTGCCTGATGTCCCGGGGCAACCCGTCAAAGTTCAGCAGGGCCTTGGGGTGCACGCCAATCATCCGGTTGATGATGAACTCGAGGCGGGCCAGGCCAACGCCTTCATTGGGCAACCCCTGGAAATCAAAGGCACGGTCCGGGTTGCCGACGTTCATCATGATCTTGAACGGAATATCGGGCATGGAGTCAACGGTATTTTCCCGCAGCTCGAAGTCCAGGGCACCTTCGTAAATCAGACCGGTGTCGCCCTCGGCACAGGAAACCGTCACTTCCTGACCATCTTTCAAAACCTCGGTCGCGTCACCACAACCGACCACCGCCGGAATACCCAGCTCACGGGCAATAATGGCTGCGTGGCAGGTACGACCGCCTCGATCCGTCACGATGGCGGAGGCCCGCTTCATGACCGGTTCCCAGTCCGGGTCGGTCATGTCTGTCACCAGCACGTCGCCGGCCTGAACGCGATCCATTTCCTTGATGCTGGTAATAACCTTCACCGGGCCGCTGCCAATCTTGTGGCCGATACTGCGACCTTCCACCAGCACATTGCCGGTTTCGTTCAACAGGTACCGCTCCATCACGTTGGCGGAGGCGCGGCTCTTGACGGTTTCAGGACGGGCCTGAACGATGTAGATCTTGCCGTCGTCGCCATCCTTCGCCCACTCGATATCCATCGGGCGCTGGTAGTGCTTCTCGATAATCATCGCCTGACGGGCCAGATCTTCCACCTCGGCATCGGTAATGCAGAAGCGGTTACGCTCGTCCTGCCCAACCTTGACCGTTTCCACGAACTGGCCTTCACCGGGGCTTGAATGGTAAACCATCTTGATGGCCTTGCTGCCCAGGTTGCGGCGCAATACCGCCGGGCGCCCAGCCTCCAGTGTCGGCTTGTGGACATAGAATTCATCGGGGTTCACGGCACCCTGGACAACGGTTTCGCCGAGGCCATAAGAGGCCGTTACAAAAACCACATCCCGGAACCCGGATTCGGTGTCGAGGGTGAACATAACGCCACTGGCCGCGGTTTCACTGCGAACCATTTTCTGAATGCCGGCAGAAAGAGCAACCATCTTGTGATCGAAACCATGGTGGACACGGTAAGAGATGGCCCGGTCGTTGAACAGCGAAGCAAACACTTCTTTAACCGAGGTGCGCACCTGCTGCAGCCCCACCACGTTCAGGAAGGTTTCCTGCTGGCCGGCAAACGAGGCATCTGGCAAGTCCTCGGCGGTGGCTGAGGAACGGACCGCAACGGCCATGCGATCATTGCCATCCTGAAGCGCTGAGAACGCCTCTTCCAGGGCCTTTTCCAGGACATCCGGGAAGGGTGTGTCAATAATCCACTCACGAATCTGAGCGCCTACACGGGCCAGCTCGTTGACATCATTGATGTCCAGAGCATCCAGGACATTATCGATTCGCTCTTTCAGGCCGTCTTTGGCCAGAAATTCGCGATAGGCGTGTGCTGTCGTGGCAAAACCACCTGGAACGGTAACACCTGCGTTGGCGAGATTACTGATCATTTCGCCGAGGGAGGCGTTCTTCCCGCCCACCCGGTCGACATCGGACATTCCCAGGTGATCAAACCAGATAATGTAATCTTCCAAAGCACGTCTCCCTTGAGTCTATGAAGCAAAGAGCAAAACCGGGCCAGCGGTATCAAGCGGTAAAAGCAGGCAATATCCACTGCGGGGTCTCGAACTTGGCGTGTATGATACTGTAACCCGCGGAAATTACCTAGGGAACCACCCGCTGAATACGGAACCGGACGATACATCATGAAACGCACTGCTTTTTTCATTTCCGATGGCACCGGCCTGACTGCCGAGGCACTGGGGCACAGTCTTCTGGCCCAGTTTGAAAAAATCGAGTTTGAACGGGTGACCGTTCCCTACATTGCGGACGAAGAAAAAGCCCGCGAAATGGTCACACGCATCAACAAGGCCGCCGAAACAGACGGCGCAAGGCCACTGGTTTTCGACACCATCGTGAACAGCGACATCCGGGATATCATCTCCACAGCCGAGGGTTTCATGGTGGATATTTTCGGAACCTTTCTCAAACCCCTGGAGCAGGAGCTGCAGTCATCTTCTTCCTACACCGTGGGAAAATCTCACTCAATCAATAACGAGGGCAGTTACGAGCGGCGGATCAAGGCCGTCAATTTTGCGCTGGATAACGACGATGGCGCCCGGACACGATATTACGATGAAGCGGACCTGATTCTGGTGGGTGCTTCCCGAAGCGGAAAAACCCCCACCTGCCTCTATCTCGCGCTGCAATACGGCGTCAAGGCCGCCAATTATCCGATTACCGAGGAGGATCTGGAGGATCAGCAGATCCCGGGCGCCCTGAAGCCCCACAAGGAGAAAGTCTTCGGGCTGACCATCGATCCCGAGCGCCTCGCCACCATACGCAACGAGCGCCGCCCCAACTCCCGGTATTCCTCAATCAGGCAGTGCATGCATGAAATCGAGGAAATCGAGCTGATGTACCGGCGTGAGCGCATTCCCTACCTGAATACCACGGCCTATTCAGTGGAAGAGATTTCGACACGGATTATGGTGAGCACCGGGCTGAAGCGGAATCGCTGAAGGGGCGGGAAAAGTGAAAAAGGGGTCATGAAAAAGGGGTCAGATGAAAGCGTTCATCTGACCCCTGTGTGTCCTGCGTTGCACTTCTGCTCTACAGTTCCTGAATAGCCAGGCCGAGTTTCTCCACCCTGGCCCGGTTCTCGGGACTGGTAACAACCGCGGTACTCGCCTTCTCCGGCATCAACCAGGTACTGGCGACACGCCTGATGTCCTCCAGGGTAACTGCCAGAACGCGCTCCCGGAACCGGGCCCTCTGCTCAGGGGAACGACCAAACAGCTTGTTGTGGAACGCATGGCGGGCTGCACCGGCCGGAGAGCGGGGCCGGTCCAGCTGGCCGATGACCCCGAGAATCGACTCTTCGAGCTCCTGGTATTCGTGGTCCGTTTCCTGCAGCCAGATCAGCGCCTTGTCGAAATCCTCCAGGGTCTCTTCCAGGCGGGGATCCCGGTAGGAGAAGAACCGGAAGGTTCCGTTCACGCTGTCCTGCCCGGCACCACCACCGTAGGCGCCACCCTTTTCACGGATGGCACGGTGCAGGTAACCGTTACGCAGGAAACCACCAAGCACGGTCAGCGCCGCTGCATCCGGGTGGTCTACCGGCACAGTACTATAAGCCCTGGCACAGAAATTCACTTGCGTAGACGTCAGCCAGGCCTCTCGGGTGGTATAGCTGACCGGCTCCATTTTCCAGTCAGAGCTCTCTGGCGCGGATGCTTCCTGCCAGCAGGATTTGAGATCGTCAACCATGGCCGGAAGCTGCTCTTCCTCGCCAATCACCAGGAATTCCCGCCCCTGGTTACTGATTTTCTTATGAAGGGCTGACAGTTTCTCGCACAGCGCCGCCAGCTCTTCCGGATCCTTCAGGGCCTGATCCAGCTGCTTGGTGCCCCGGATTCCAGCCAGACCGCCGAGGCGGAATGACAGCCAGGCCCCCGGGCTCATACCCTGGGAGGCCGCGCTCATGGCCAGGGCATGACCACTGCCTGTGACCGCCTGCTCGCGGCGGGCACGGATCTGGGCAATGAGTTCCCGAACCCGCTCTTTCTCATCAAAGCGGGCACTGGTACAGACGTCACGGAGCAACCGGGTCAATGCGCTGCGATTACGGGCCAGAGCCTTGCCATTAAAGATGATGTAACCGGACAGGTCCTGAACATCGTCGATACGCCCCTTGGCACTGAATGCGGCTCCAATGCCGCCGGATTCCGCGGAAATACGGTCCTGCATCCGCAGGTAGTCCAGCTCTCCGCAACCCACCTCGGAGACCAGGGTGGTGTAATACGGTACCAGCAAAAGCTCCTCTTCTGTGAGCGCCGGCACCGGCACCACCACCTGCTCATACACCAGGCCATTGGTTCCGCGGGCATAGGCCGTTGCCGACATCTCGCCGTCGTAACGGCCTTGTGGCTCCGGCATTTGCAGTGGCACATCCGACAAATCGACCTTCGGCAGAATGGAGTCGTCGTCCTTGCGCATCTGGCGCTCTTCCAGCGCGCCGGCGCGCTCGACAATCATCCGCACCTCATCCCCGGTAAGTTCGGCCTTACGACGAGCCAGCGCTTCCCGGACAGCGTCCTGGCGATGGCTCTCCAGCTTTTCGTCCGGGCGCAGTGTGAGTGTCACCCTGTGGGGGTTTTCCAGCAGCTTTTTGCGAATCAGGCCGGGCACATACCCGGGATTCCGGATCTTCTCTCGGAGTGTTGCCAGCACCGGCTCCAGATCGAGCAATTCAACCGGGTCGCCGCCGTGAACCATCGGACCAATCGCGCTCATGATCAGTTGCAGACCATAGGGGAACTGGTCACCGGCGATTTCACGCTGATGCAGTTCCAACTGGTGCAGGATGGCTTCCAGCCGTTCCTCACTGACGCCCTCCTCCACTACCTTGAGCAGCGTTGCCTCGACCAGTGCTTCCAGTTCTTCGTGTTTGCCGGGTTCGCTGCCTTCAATACCGCAGACGAAGGTCATCTCGCGATTGGAATCCTCCAGGCCACACATGGGCGATGGCGAGTGGCCGAGCCCGGTGGTTTCCAGGGCCCGCATCAGGGGCGAGGCACTGTTTTCGAGAAGTACTGCGGAAAGCAGCTGCCCTTCCAGGTTTTCCTGAAGATCGAAGCTGTGGCCCAGGAGCCAGCCAACAACGATGTGGGTCTTGTTGTCTGTACCCTCACCTTCGTTGACCGCATAGCCCTGTTCCACCCGAACCGGAGCATACATGCGCTTTTCGTCCCGGACCGGCAGGTCAATGTCGAGCCGGTCAAAGCGCTTTAGCGCCAGCTCCTCGAACTTTTCATGGTGCTCGCGAGCCGGAATATCGCCGTAGGTGGCAAAAATCGCGTTGCTGGGGTGATAGTGGTGGCGATAGAACTTCATCAGGTCATCGTAGCTGAGGTCGACAATATGGTCCGGTTCACCACCGCTGTTGTAGTGATAGGTGGTGGTGGGGAACAGATGGCTGCTCAGACTCTGCCATAGCTGGGATGTGGGCGAACTCATGGCACCCTTCATTTCGTTATAGACAACCCCCCGATAGACCAGATCGGTGGAAGGATCTTCCGGCTTTTCGAATTCCAGGCGATGGCCTTCCTGGGCGAAATCCAGCGGATCCAGCTTGGAAAAAAACACACAGTCCAGATACACCGACAGCAGGTTGTTAAAATCTTTCCGGTTCATGCTGGCAAAGGGATACGCGGTCCAGTCGCTGCTGGTAAAGGCGTTCATGAAAGTATTCAGTGACCGCCGGATCATCATGAAGAACGGATCGCGAACCGGATAACGTTCGCTGCCGCAGAGTGCGGTATGCTCAAGAATATGGGCAACGCCGGTGGAATCCATCGGGAAGGTACGCAGGGCCACGAAGAACACGTTCTCATCGTTATCTGCCGCCAGATGCAGGTGCCGGGCCCCGGTTTTCTTGTGGCGATACTCCTCAACCTCGAGATTGAGCGTGTCAATCCGGTGACTGCGAAGCTTCTCAAAGGCCGGGTGGGTTGCGTTGTCGATCACTGCAGCCATTCAATCTATCCTGTCTTTAAACAATTGGAGAATTGTAGGGTAACACGTAGTATCGATTATCATGCATCACTCCCGTAGCGATAAGGTACCCCACCAACCCATGACAACACCTGCACCTCATACCAAGGCTGTTGATGCCCCCGAGGTCGCTGCCTACTGGGCAGAACGACGCCGATATCTCAACCGCATACGAATGATTCCGGAAACCAGACAGCGTTTCTGGCGGGAAGTTGCCATCTACCTGCTCCGTCGTGTGCTCTGGTCATTCGGATTTTTCCCGGTATTCCTGGCCTTCTGGATTCCGTTCGTGATGGCCAGCTTCAACCCTGTTGTCATGGCATCCGATCTGATTCCTCTGCTGGAGGATTTCGTCAATTCCAACCCGGAGGTGCAGGCCACCACCATCAGTAGCCTTTTGATTGCCTGGGCATCAATCGGATTCTTCTTCCTGGTGTTTGATTTTGTGCTCACCCCTTTTAAGTCGCCTTATGAATACGAAGCCGATGTGTACATGAAATCATGGGAACAGCTCAACCATGACCAGCTTCCGGATAAAGTGTGATTTGGCCTGCATTCTCGTTAACTCCAGACACTTTCTGTTACATAACGTTGCGCTCACTGGTTAAGATGAAGCGGTAGACAGAATTCCGAGAATGCAGGATTAAGAGGTTCCGCCATGGTCGATTTCAGACCACTTCTGTTCATCAACGCCCTGGCGCTGATGTTGCTGGTCACCGCCGGGTTCGCATCGGTCCGGGACGAGCTGCGGATGACAGAAATCTTCGATCCCCCCATCATGGACCAGGCCGTTGCCGCTGAAGCTGTTGCAACCGGCAAGCCGCCAGCACCCGCGCCGGTTGAACCGGCACCTGCAAATCCCGCAAATACAGTGCAGGCCCGTACCAAAGCCCGTCAGCCCGTTGTCGATACCACCCCGTTCACCGTACCGCCCATGCCTGAAGAGCCCACGGTTCTGGCGGTCGCCGAACCGCCCCTGGCAATGGCAACTCGCACGGACGCCGCTCCGTCGGCGCAAAAGCCGGCTCGCAACAAACCCGGGAAGCAACCACCAACCACCGGGACACTGGTGCTTCGCTCGAACGTTGTGGGCGACCAGGTCACCATCAACGGTAAGGATTACGGCGCAACCCGCCTGGATCTGGAACTGGAACCGGGCCGGTACGATGTCACCATCAGCAAGACCGGCTTTAAACCCTGGAGCCAGTACGTTGCCCTGGAGGCCGGCAACGAGATGACGCTGGTCGGCAAACTGGAAGCCTACACGACGGTAAATTTCCGCAACGGGACCTGGATCGGTGGCGTGCGCACCGGCGACGGCACCTACGAAGACTCCGATGGCCTGCGCTATGAAGGGCATTTCGTGAATGGCGGGTTTGATGGTCAGGGCACCGCCTGGTATCCCGACGGCAGCCGGTATGAAGGCGAATGGTCCGGCGGCAAGCGTGAAGGTGAAGGCGTGTGGCGCAGTGCCGACGGTGCCCGCTACTCAGGGGAATTCCGGGCGGACCAGTTCAACGGCAAAGGCACACTGACCCTGGCGAACGGGGATATCCTCACCGGCCACTGGCAGCAGGGCCAACTCAATGGCCACGGCTCACTGACCACCGCTGACGGCATGCTCTACGTCGGCGGGTTCCGTAACGATGAATTCCACGGCACCGGCACACTGACTTACCCGGACGGACGCCACTATGAGGGTGAATTTTCCAACGGAGCCTTCCACGGTACCGGCTCCGAGGTCTTCGCCAATGGCAAGAAGTACGAGGGCCAGTACATCGAAGGGAAGTTCCATGGCAACGGGCTGTTAAGGAACCCGAATGGCAGCTCCATTGAAGCCACTTTCCGTCATGGCGAGCCCTATGGACAGGTTCGCCTGACCACGGCGGCGGGGGAAATCTTCACAGCCCGCACAACGGAACCCGGTGTCTGTTATCGGGACAAGAGCTACCGGGCTACCGAATGCCCGAAACTGGAAGGCTGGTAATCACGCCGGCCCGATAACAAACGCGTTTGCAGTAAACGATTGAGGTAGTGACATGGCGATCAAGAACGCTCTGCTGGTGGACGACTCCAAGGTGGCCCGATTTGCCCTGAGCAAACTGCTGGAGGATCGTGATATGGAAGTCAACATGGCGGGTTCGGCCGAAGAGGCCCTGGATTTCCTGAGCAGTCATGACCGGCCGGATGTGATCTTCATGGATCACCTGATGCCAGGCATGAACGGCGTCGAAGCCACCAAGGCCATCAAGTGCAACCCCCAGACAGCGGGCATTCCGATCATCATGTGCACGTCCAAGAAATCCTCCTCCTTCATGGAAGAGGCAAAGAACTTCGGCGTTTACAACATCCTGACCAAACCGCCCCAGACCGATGGCCTCAGCCAGGTTCTGGATCAACTGGCCAGCGATGTCACCAAGGGGACGCTGCCTGAGCCACCCACCGAAGAGGCCGCCCTGGCCCGGGAAGACGACCTGCTGAATGTGCCTGCAGATGCCTCGGTCGAACTCTCACCCAAAACCGGAGGTTCCGCGAGCCGGAGCAGCACCCAGGCCAACGTTGTCCCGCTGACCAGCGACCTCATTGAGCAAATTGCCCGCTCCGCTGTTAAAACCCATATCAACAACCGGCTGCACGAGCTGCTCAGCTCCCTCTTTGATGAGCAGTTTGACCACCTCAAGCGCGCTCTGGACGAATCCCGCAGCAAACAGGAGGCGGTCATTGAGGAACGCCTCAATACCGTTTCCGACATGGTCGAAGAGCGCACGAAAAATCTGCGGGATGACGTTGCCGCCGAAGTTAATCTCAATCTGGGCAGCGAGCTTGCGGTGCTGAAAAAAGAGCTGAAAAAGAATTCCGGGTTTACCAGCGAACACATGGCCGAACTGAAGGATCACATCACCAGCGTCCAGACCATTGATACGGAGTTCTGGCAAACCCTGCAATCCGAGGCGATTCAGCAGGCCCACGAGATTTCCCGGGAAACCGCGGAAGACATCGCCCAGCGCACCATCGATCTGTTCGTTGCCCAACAGCGGTCAGCGTCGTCCCGGGTCTATACCGTTGGCCTGGCCGTCAGTCTTGGCATCTTCAGCGTCGGAATCGCATGGTTGTCGGGCCTGTTTGGCTGAGCAAGGCTCTGATTCTTTGCCAGTCGGCCAGGGTGTCCACATCGTCGCGGACCCCCGGTATGTCCACCCGGGTTGCCCTCACATCCGCCAGTAACCGTCCGGCTCCACGGTCCCCTTCCAGATCCAGTACCAGGGGCCACAGCCAGCGAGGCAGATAGGCCGGAACACCGGGCCGGCTGCCGTAATCCGCCGCGATTGGTTGCTCAGGAACATAACGCGCGGCATTCCCAAACGCCTTCAGGGCATTCAGATCCAGCAGTGGCTGATCCGCCAGCAGCACAAAGACTCCTTTCGCCGTGGGCCCCAGGCTGCGGATTCCGGCAGCCAGCGACGCCGACATCCCCTCATGCCAGTCTGGCGCTTTCAGCCATAGCGACGGTTGCCTGTGGCAACGAAAACGGATCAAAGGGTACCAGGCGCCACAAACTACCCTGACATCACGGCTCAATAGCCGGCCCTGGTCAATGGCAGCGTCCAGCAGGATTTGCTTGCCCTCACCTCCACCGACGCCAAGGGGCAGAAGCGCCTTGGGCCGCCCAATTCGGCTCGAAGCACCGGCAGCCAGTATCAGTGCCGGAAATTCCTGATCGTTGATCCGTTTGCGGAAGTTTATGACGTTGCGCCCGATAGCGATAAGTAATGGTCCCCGGCACTCAGCCAGACTGCTGTACCCGGGGATTTTTGCTAGAATTCGTCCATCAATCAACCATACCCGCCCGGAAATTTGATGAACCATCTGTTTGTAGACAACCTGACCGTTATTGATTTCGCGTATCTGGACCCGACAAGGGGGCTGGTAGGCGAAAGCTGGATTGCGGATGTGGTGCTTGGCGGGGAGCTGGACGAACAGGGAATGGTGTTCGACTTTAGCAACGTGAAGCGCACCATCAAACGGGTTATCGATGAGCGCGTCGACCACCGGCTGGTGATTCCGCGTGGCTACCAGGGTTTGTCCCGGAACGAGGAGCAGCCGGACACCTTCAACTGGGCGCTGACCGATGGCGCCGAGATCATTCACCGCTCGCCGGACGAAGCCATCGTCTGGTTGTCGGCGGAACGGGTCGTACCTTCTGCAGTGGCTGCCCTGCTGGAACAGGAGATCAAGGCGGTGCTTCCGGCGAACGTAACCTCTGTAGAAATCCATCTTCGGGAAGAGGAAATCGACGGTGCTTACTATCACTACGTGCATGGCCTGAAGAAGCATCTCGGCAACTGCCAGCGCATCGCTCATGGCCATCGCTCCCCGATTCGCATTGATCGCAACGGGCACCGGGATCATGACCTGGAGCGTCGCTGGGCGAAGCTTTGGCGCGAGATTTACGTGGGCTCAGAAGAAGACGTGGTACGGCGCCATGTGGGTGACGACGGCATTCGGTACGTGACCTTCGAGTATGAGGCCAATCAGGGGGAGTTTGCGCTGACACTGCCCGAGGAGCGGGTTTACATGCTGGATACCGATACCACGGTTGAGCTGATTGCGGCGCATATTGCCGACAAGCTCAAGGTGGAGTTTCCCACTGACACCATTCGGGTCAAGGCTTACGAAGGTGTGGGCAAAGGGGCAATCGCTGACCGTTGATTGAACTTGGGGTCAGATGAAAACGGGGTCAGATGAAAACTTCATCTGACCCCGTTTTCATCTGACCCCGAATTCAGGCACAAAAAAACCGCCCGAAGGCGGTTTTTTTGATGGCTTTCCGGTGGACTAAACCGTCAAGCCGTATTGGCGTCCCCTAGGGGGTTCGAACCCCTGTTGCCGCCGTGAAAGGGCGGAGTCCTAGGCCACTAGACGAAGGGGACTGGAAATTGGTGGAGCCAAGCGGGATCGAACCGCTGACCTCAACACTGCCAGTGTTGCGCTCTCCCAGCTGAGCTATGGCCCCTCAACGGCTGCGTATATTAAGGATCCGCCCTATGGGCGTCAACCTTTTGCACATACTTTTTTCAGTTTTCTGAACATCCCTGTTCAGGCCGTCTATTAATTCACCAAAGCGGTTATCAAATACCCAGTGCGGCGTATTCTTTTTCCACTTTCCTGGTTTCTTTCTTGGAAAAACCGCCCATCACCTCCAGCGCGTGCCGCAGTCGTGAACGGGTCATGTCCGGGCCAAGGAGGGCCATGGAGTCCATCACTGACCAGGAGTTGGGTGTGCCGGCAATGGCCACGAAGATGGAGAACATGAAGTCGCCCATTTTCAGGTCCATGGCTTTGGCCAGGGCCTTGATGTCAGCAAAGATGGTGTCTTTGCTCCAGTGGCGCTGGGCTTCAAGCTTCCACAGGCTGAACTGCAGGACGCGCTTGATCTGGGCCTCTTCGAGCTTGTTGTGGGCGAAGTCTTCCGGCTTGAGGTTGAGCGTGCCGGAGAACATGAACTGGGCCATGGGCGCCACATCAGAGAACACCTCTGCCCTGCCCTTGATATGAGGCACCAGGGCGCTCAGAGCGTCTTCGTTGAACCACCACTGGCGCATGCGCTCCATGAACTGCTCTTCGGTCAGCTCATCCCGCAGCCATTGGCCGTTGAGCCAGCGAAGTTTTTCCACATCGAAGACCGGGCCACCCAGGGAAACACGCTGGATGTCGAAGTTCTCGATCATTTCGTCCAGCGTGAACTTTTCCCGCTCGTCAGGCATGGACCAGCCCATGCGCCCAAGGTAGTTGGTAACCGCTTCCGGCAGAAAACCCATGCGCTCGTAGAAATTGATACTGGTCGGGTTCTTGCGCTTGGAGAGCTTGCTCTTGTCCGGGTTGCGCAGCAGCGGCAGGTGGCAAAGCACCGGCATGTCCCAGCCAAAGTACTGGTACAACAATTTGTGCTTCGGCGCAGAGTTGATCCACTCCTCGCCCCGCAGAACGTGGGTAATTTCCATCAGATGGTCGTCGACCACGTTTGCCAGGTGGTAGGTTGGCATGCCATCAGATTTGAGCAGGATCTGGCAATCTACCTGGGCCCAGTCGATTTCAATGGTGCCGCGGAGCATGTCGTCGATCTCGCAGATACCCTCGTCGGGCACTTTCATGCGAATCACGTGTGGCTCGCCGGCATCCAGGCGGCGCTTTACCTCTTCTTCCGACAGCTCCAGGTTACCCTTGATTCCGGGGTTCAGGCCCTGGGCCTTGCGTTCTTCCCGGATGGCATCCAGTTCTTCCGGGGTACGGAAGCAGTAAAAGGCATGGCCGGCGGTGACCAGGTCCTCGGCGTATTGGCGGTAGGAATGCTTGCGCTCGGACTGCCGGTAAGGACCGTGGGGGCCACCCACATCGGGACCTTCGTCCCAGTTGAGCCCCAGCCAGCGCAGGGCCTTGAGG
Source organism: Marinobacter metalliresistant (assembly GCF_038098645.1). Taxonomy (NCBI): domain Bacteria; kingdom Pseudomonadati; phylum Pseudomonadota; class Gammaproteobacteria; order Pseudomonadales; family Marinobacteraceae; genus Marinobacter; species Marinobacter metalliresistant. The sequence goes on from NZ_CP101118.1 coordinate 1,078,633, forward strand.
ATGTCCTGCTCCGACTCCGCCGTGCTTCTGGCCTGGTCGGTATCTTCAATACGGAGGATGAACTGGCCACCGTGCTGGCGGGCGAAACACAGGTTGAACAGAGCCACGTAGGCGGTACCAACGTGTGGATCACCGGTGGGTGACGGAGCAATTCGGGTACGTACTGTCATGAAACCTTCCTGAAAAAGTCGGTGGCCGTTTGATAAATCCGGCATTATACCGGCCCTCAACAGGTTTCGCATGATCGGGGCGTTTCCGAGGCCAGATAAATCCCGGCATTGGCACCTTATTTTGCGACAATCACCACTTTTGCGACAAAAACCAAATATCTGTTATATTATAACGTTACATATTCAATCGCAGGATCCGAAACACCCATGCGCGCTCCCGGAAAAGCACTTTCACTGGCACTCGGTGCCAGCACCCTCCTTGTAAGCGACCTTCTGCATGCCGAAACCCGTATTGTTACCTCCATCAAGCCTGTCGAGCTGATCGTCCGCGCCATTGCCACGGAAGACATGCAGACAACCAGTCTGGTTCCAGCGGGCTCAAGCCCCCACAACTACACCATGAAACCTTCCCAGCGGCGCGCCCTGGAAAATGCCGACGTAATTTTCTGGGTGGGACCGGAGATGGAAAACTTTCTGTACCGGCTTCTGTCGGGACAAGAGTTCAGCAGCCGCACCGTGACACTGATGGCAGGCGAGCACGAGCCCGACAACGCCGGGCAAAACGATCATGATGCTCACGGCCACGATCATGGCAATGGTGAAGACCCGCACACCTGGCTTGATCCCGAGCTGGCCATCGAAATGGCTGAGACCATTCGCGACGCACTGGTCCGACTGGAAGGCGTCAACATTCCGGCCATGGATCAGAACTTCGAGCAGTTCCAGGCCAGTGTTCGGGAAACTGAGAGCGCCATTCGTGCCCGGCTGGCGCCAGCGCACGACATCAGCCTGTTCTCCTACCACAGTGCCTTCACCCGATTTGCTGATCATTACGATCTCAAACTGGAAGGTGTTCTGACACTGAACCCGGAGCTCTCACCGGGCGCACGTCATATTGCCGAGGTTCAGGGCAAACTGCGCAAAGGCCACCACCCTTGCCTGTTGACCGAGCCCCAGTTTAATCAGCAATGGTGGAAATCGATCACGCAAAATCTGGATGTCACATTCAGTACCTGGGATCCACTGGCGACGGAGATCATGGTCACTGCAGATGGCTATAACGATTTTCAGCACAGCATGGCCGATGCCGTGCTCAAATGCCTACCAGAGAATACTCAGCATTAAAGGGATGGAAGCGATGGCCAGCAGGGTCTGGCCACTGATGATAGCCGCCATCAGTGGGGCATCGCCCCCCAACTGGCGAGCCAGGATATAAGCAGATGTGGCAGTCGGCAGGGCCGCCAGCAAAACAGCAACTTGCACCATCAGTCCGTCGAGGCCCAGCAACAGCGCCAGCCCGGCAGTCATCAGGGGAAAAGCCACCAGCTTCAGAACGGAGGAGACGATGAAAGGCAGTGACGCTCCGCGCAACGCCTTCAATTGAAGACCCGCGCCGACCGTCATCAACCCCATGGGCAAAGCCAGATTACTGAGTGGCTCAAGTATGCCGCCGATCAGGGGATGGAAACCAATTTCGAAAAAGCTCCAGACAACACCGGTAACCGAGCCAACAATCAACGGATTGGTGCCAATGGCCCGGAACACCGGCCCAAGCCGTACCGGCCCGTCCGTCGCCACCAGAGAAAACATCAGGATGCATAGGAGGTTGAGCAGCGGCACCATGACGGCAACCGCTATTGCGGTCAACGACAACCCCTCATCGCCCAGCAACATGCCCCCGGCAGCCAGGCCAACGTAGGAGTTGAACCGGATGGCACCCTGGTAAACGGATGAAAACACCGGACCACTCCAGCGCCAGAACCATTGCACCATCGCCAGAACCAGGGTCATCGCTAACAGCATGGACCCGATCAGAACCGCTATTTCGCCGTAGGCCGAGGCTGGCAAGCGTGCCTGCCCCAGCTTGAAAACCAGCATCGCCGGGAACAGTACGTAATAGGTAAAGCGCTCCGCCTGGGGCCAGAAATCGCCACCCGGAAAATCAATACGCCGGAACAGATGCCCGAACATGATCAGGACAAATACCGGCAGCAGAGCCTGTACCATCAGGGGCATACGCGCAAACTCCAAGACCTGAAGAGGACGGGCGTAGAACCGCCCATTATTAGCAAGCCATGGAGGATAGCAAAAGCCTGCCGCATCGTCCTGTCGCGGCCATGCAAAGCGCAGGCACCCCGGAAAAAACTGCGCTGATCTGGCTCCAGGCAAAATGACAGCTGCCCACAGGCCCGGCTCCAACGAGTCACATCTTCAAGTTGCCATCGGGTACCTTGTGAGCCAGGCGCGCGCTGCTCGCCAGGGGGCTAAGCGTGTTTCAGTTTGTTTCTAGCACCGCGCTTGGCCACACCGGCCTTCAATCCACGGCGACCATAATGAGTATAAGTAGCAGTGGCAGTTCTGGTTACTCGTGGCTCAGCCGGCTCAGCTCGCAGGTTTACTCCGAGGCCTTTCAAAATGCGATTGATTGTATCGAATCGCGGCTTCGCTCCAGGGGTCAGAGCCTTGTAGAGAGACTCCCTGCCAAGTCCTGTATCTTCGGCGAGCTTGGTCATACCCCGCGCCCTGGCAACTTCTCCCAGAGCTTCCAGAAGTTCATCCATATCACCATCTGCCAGGATCTCCGACAGGTAGGCAACAATTACCTCATCATCATCCAGGTATTCAGCTGCATCGAATGGGCGAACACCGTATTTTTCCATTGCTTCCTGATTAACAGTCATTTTCACCACCTCTCACGGCTTTTTTCCGTGAATATCAGCGGCCATTTCCTTGGCCCTTGCTATATCTTTTTCCTGCGTGGACTTGTCTCCACCGACCAACAGCCAATAAACCTTGTCCTTCACCATCGTGTAATAGAGACGGTACCCCGGACCGTTAAAAAGGCGCATCTCCGAGACGTCATCTCCAACAGGCTCATGGTCTCCAAAGTTGCCCTTACGCGCTCTTTTTATTCGGCGAATCACGCTCGCCTTTCCAATCGGGTCCCTCAGCTTGGACAACCAACTGGCGAATTCTTCCGTTTCGTTCAGTTCGTTCATGATCAAAGTGTATCCAACTGAATACAGAAAAACAATTCAGGAATAGTCCGGGATAGTACGCAAGCCTGCATTACCAATACACCGCTCCAGCTCGAAAAGGACCGCCAAAGATGAAAGCGACCCTAATCCGCAGAATCCTGGAACCCTGCAAGCTATGGACATGCGTCAGCCGGCGCCGGAATTAAAGCAAATGGACCTGGAAGAACAGGGCGAGGTGCTGGAGCTCCCTGAGAAGCGCGGGAAGTCTATCGAGACAATCAGCCTGCGGGAGCTTTCGCTGATCATTCAGTACCACCAGAAACAGAAGCCGATTGAGTCTTTCAAGATGCAAGGGGGTCAGAGTTCACATTTCACAATGTTTTTACAGTTGGTCGCTCTGGCTATCGACAGGAGCCGGGCGCCACTTCCACCCATCATATTTGTCGTGTGGCTCATGCTGACTCAGGTGGGTATACCTCTGCAGAGAAGACCAGGTGGCATGCTCACTCACTCCTGCCACACTCGAAATATCCCACCCTCGCTCAAAACAACCAGCTTATGCACTCATGCCTGAGATCATTGAAGTGCGGGTCTGGGATGCCCAGTAACTTGCACCAATCGGTGAACCGGGCACTGATGGACTTTGAGTTGAAGGGAAAGATCCGCTCATCCAGTCGCCAATAGTGACACCGCGATGACGAACCTTATCGATGGCCCCGGGCTCCTGGAGCTCCAACTCACGGCTCACGGCGGCTTGCCCAATCTTTCGCCAAAGCCTTACGGTCAAAGGTGCGGCTTTCGCGATATACTACCTTCCAAAATGGTGAAAAACGGGCAATAACGGGCAATAAATGGTCTATATTAGTGACGCAGAAAAGGCAGGAAATTCAGCGGTAAGCAGCGGTAACACTGGCGATGGGCCGTCTCGGAAGTTTTGCGTAGCACCAATGATGGACTGGACCACCAGCCACTATCGCTACCTGGCGCGGCAGCTTAGCCGGCACACCCTGCTCTACACCGAGATGGTAACCACCGGGGCGTTGATCCATGGCGATACCGCACGCTTCCTCCGCCATGACGAAGCCGAATACCCGCTGGCGTTGCAGCTGGGTGGCAGTGATGCCGGTGAGCTGGCGCACTGTGCGAGGCTTGCAGAACAGTATGGATTTGATGAGGTAAACCTGAATGTTGGCTGCCCCAGCGACCGGGTGCAGAACAACATGATCGGCGCCTGCCTGATGGGGCACCCGGACAAGGTGGCTGAAGGCGTCCGCGCCATGATTGAGGCAACGGATCTGCCGGTTACCGTGAAACACCGAATCGGGATCGATGGCCGGGAATCCTGGGACGATCTGTGTGAATTCGTGGAAAAGGTGGCCGCTGCCGGCTGCCGGACCTTTATCGTGCATGCCCGCATTGCCATTCTGGAGGGCCTCAGTCCGAAGGAGAACCGGGATATACCGCCGCTCAAATACGACTGGGTATACCGCCTGAAGGCCAAATACCCGCACCTGGAAATGATCATTAACGGCGGCATCAAGACCTTCGACGAGTGCCACGGACACCTCCGGCACACCGACGGCGTAATGCTCGGCCGGGAGGCCTATCATAACCCCTGGCTGCTCGCCGGCGTTGACCCGGAGTTCTTCGGACAGGCCGCGCCCGTAGAAACGCGCCACCAGGCGCTGCGGGCAACGCTCCCGTTCATTCAGAGCGAGCTGGACCGGGGCGTGTTCCTCACCCACATGTCCAGGCATCTTCTCGGCCTGTTCCACGGCCAGCCCGGCGGACGGCGGTTCCGGCGCTACATCAGCGAGAATGCCCACAAACCCGGCGCTGGCCTGGAAGTCATCGAGACCGCCCTGGAAAAGGTGAGGGAGCCGGTCAGTCCGGAGATTGCCGAAGCTTAATTGCTCTCAGTACACCCCATACCATTTGTTGTCTTGTTCCTGTCAGAGCGGCCCGTTATTGTAGGCATATAGCCAGCGCCCGGGATTCGGGCACATCAATAACAAATCAACCGGGACAACAGGACGAATGACCAGCAAGCTCGACCAACTGAAAACCATGACCACCGTAGTGGCAGACACCGGCGACATCGACGCAATCGCCAAATGGCGGCCGGAAGATGCCACCACAAACCCGTCGCTTCTGCTTAAGGCGGCCGCCTCCGAGGCCTATCGCCCGATGCTGGACAAGGCAATAGCCGAAGCCCGCCGCCACGGCGGATCAGATGCCGAGCAACTGACCATGGCGACGGATATGCTGGCCGTGTTTGCCGGCCGGGAAATCCTGAACCTGATTCCTGGCGTGGTTTCCACCGAAGTCGATGCACGGCTTTCGTTTGACACCAAGGGGACTCTGGAACGGGCCCGCCGCCTGGTCGAGCTTTACGACAAACAGGGTGTGGATGCCAGCCGTGTGCTGGTCAAGGTTGCGTCTACCTGGGAAGGTATCCGAGCCGCCGAGCAACTGGAGAAGGAAGGCATACATTGCAACCTTACGCTCCTGTTCTCCTTTATCCAGGCTGCCGCCTGCGCCCAGGCCGGGGCATTCCTGATCTCGCCCTTCGTTGGGCGAATTCTGGATTGGCACCTGGCCAACAGTGGCCGCGACAGCTATCCGGCCGCCGAAGATCCAGGCGTGCTTTCAGTAACCCGGATCTATAATTACTACAAGGCCAACGGCTTCAACACCGTGGTAATGGGGGCCAGCTTTCGCAACACCGGTGAAATCGAGATGCTCGCCGGCTGCGACCGACTGACGATCAGCCCTACCCTTTTACAGGAGCTGAAAGACGACCAGGGCGGTCTGCCGCAACAACTGACGGCTGATTCGGCCAGCTCGCCGGATCGCTTTGGCACTATCGATGAAAAGCTGTTCCGCTGGGAATCCAACGAAGATGCCATGGCCACGGAAAAGCTGGCCGATGGTATTCGCCGCTTTACGGCGGACCAGATTGAACTTGAAAACCGGGTCCGGCAGCTCGCGAAAGCCGCCTGACTCCGAGCCTGACACTGAACACAGGAGTACGACTGTCCGATCATGATCGAGCGCCTGAAAAAACTGTTTGCGGGACCGGAAGCTGAAAACGAAAAGCCTGATAACCATCAGCTGGCCGTGGCAGCCACGGCGCTGATGGTGCAACTGTCCCGGGTTGATCAGCATGAAGATGAGCGGGAACTGCAGGCCATTGTCGATAGCGCGGTTAAAGCACACCAGGTCTCCCGGGCGGAAGCCGGGGAGATCCTGAAGGACGCCCTCAGCCACGCCGACGATGCCACCTCGCTTTATGAATTTACCGGTCAGATCAACGAACATCTGGATCAGGAAGGCAAACAGGCACTGCTGGAAAGCATCTGGCGCGTGGCCTTTGCGGACGGGCGCATCGACAAATACGAAGAACACCTTATTCGCCGCATGGCGGACCTGCTGCACCTTAACCATCGGGAATACATGCAGGCGCGGCACCGCGCGGAAGGGGCCGGTTCATAAAAGGAGACAGCATGTTAGCCATCCTTCACCCCAACACAGCTCTGGACAGTGAAGAATACCACCAGACAATGCATTACCTTGAGAATCTTCCGGGTGTTACCGTGCGGGTTCACGAGGTTCAGGGCGCCACCCAGCGGCTGACGGAAATCTATCTGCTGGGCGACACCAAACCCCTGAACAAGGAAGAAATCGAGGCACTTCCGGCGGTTGAGCGGGCCATTCGCATATCGGAGGATTACCGCATTCTCGGCCGTCACCGGGACGACCGGCGACAGAGCGGTTTCACCTACAATGGTGTGGAATTCAATCAGACCAACCTGAACATCTTCGCCGGTTTGTGTGCTGTAGATGTACCCGAGCACGTCGACATGATGATGAAGGCTCTGGAGGAAAGTGGCGAAGTCTGCACCCGGATGGGCGCCTACAAGCCGCGCACCAACCCCTATTCGTTCCAGGGGCATGGCAAGGGCTGCCTGCCCTGGGTGTTTGAGAAAGCCGGCAAACATGGCATCAAGGTGATCGCCATGGAGATCACCCACGAAAGCCATATTGAAGAAATCGACACCTGCCTGGAAAAACTCGGCCGGCCCACCGGTGTCATGCTGCAAGTAGGCACCCGGAACACCCAGAACTTCGAGCTGCTGAAGGCCATTGGCCGGCAGAGCACCTACCCCGTGCTGCTAAAGCGTGGTTTTGGCATCACCCTGAATGAATCCCTGAACGCCGCTGAGTACCTGGCCAGCGAAGGCAACGCCAACGTCATCTTCTGCCTGAGGGGCATGAAAACAGAGGCCGGTCAGCCCCATCGCAACATGGTGGATTTTGCCCATGTGCCTGCAGTCAAACGCCTGACCCGCATGCCGGTGTGCGTGGATCCTTCCCATTCGGTCGGGACCCGTGAGCAATCGCCGGATGGCATTCTCGATGTCATGCACGCGACAGCCCAGGGCGTTATCGCGGGCGCCAACATGGTGCTGGTGGACTTCCACCCGAAACCGGAAAAAGCCCTTGTGGATGGCCCCCAGGCCCTGCTGATGCACGAATTGCCGGCTTACCTCGAAGATATCCGTCTCTGCCATGACACCTGGAAGAAACGCCAGGCCATTTATCAACGCCTGAAGGATGAAGCACCCGAATGATTGTGTACGGACACAGAGGCGCCAAAGGAGAGGCCCCGGAGAACACCCTGCCCGGCTTTGTGCACGCCTACCGCCACGGCATCCGGCACTTCGAACTGGATCTGGTACTGTCGAAGGACGGAAAGCCGGTGCTGGTGCACGACCTGTCGGTTGAACGCACCACCGGCCAGAAAGGCAGCATCAGCCAATACACCGCTGCCGAACTGGCGGCCATGGATGCAAGGCGCAATACCAGTTCATGGCCCAGGCCTACCGGTATACCGACACTGGAAGACCTTCTGGATAAGTTTGACGATCTGGAACACCTGCAACTGGAGGTCAAAAAGGACAGTCGCGCCAGGCTCAATATCCTCTGTAACCGGCTGACGGAGGTGATCCAGCGCCGGAGCCTGTATCAGACCGCCGCGATCACGTCGTCGGACACCTGGTTTCTGAAGGAAATCCGGCGGCGCAACAAAAACATCCGCATCGGTCTGGTAACAGAAAGAAAGTTCCCGCGCCCCCTGAGCATGGCCAGCCGTCTGGGATGCGAGTACCTCTGCATTAACTGGAAGCTGTGCTCAAAGGACCTTGTTGAACATGCACACCGCCGTGGCATGCACGTCTCCACCTGGACAGTGAACCGCATTCACGACATGCTGCAACTGGAAGAAATAGGGGTGGACAGCATTATTACCGACTACCCCACCAGCACCCGGATATTTTTCGATAACCGGGCCAAGGCATTGTTGAGCTTGCCTGCGAGGGAAGCGCTAAATGTGGAGCCCGAGATGAACGTGGGGTCAGATGAAAGCCTTCATCTGACCCCTGGTTCGCACTGAAGCCGAATCAGAAGATTCGGTTCAGGCCATTAAGAGCAGCAACCCGGTAAGCCTCGGCCATGGTCGGGTAGTTGAAGGTGGTGTTGATGAAGTAATTCAGGGAGTTTGCCTCCCCGTCCTGATTCATGATCGCCTGGCCGATGTGGACAATCTCGGCTGCCTGGTCCCCGAAACAGTGAATACCCAGAATCTGGCGCGTCTCGCGGTGAAACAGAATCTTCAGCATGCCCACCGCTTCAGCGGTGATCTGGGCCCGGGCCAGATCCTTAAAGAAGGCCTGCCCAACCTCATAGGGCACCTTGGCTTCAGTCAGCTCGCGCTCAGTTTTGCCTACGGAGCTGATCTCGGGAATGGTGTAAATGCCGGTTGGTACGTCCGAGACAAACCTGAAGTACTCATCCCGGACGATGTCCGAGGATGCCGAACGACCCTGATCGTAGGCGGCACTGGCCAGACTTGGCCAGCCGATCACATCCCCTGCGGCGTAGATATTTTCAACCTCGGTGCGGTAATGCTCATCAACCGCCAACTGACCGCGGCCATTCGGCACCAGGCCAATGTTTTCAAGACCTAACTTCTCGGTGTTGCCACTTCGGCCATTACACCACAGGAAAGCGTCTGCACGGATCTTTTTACCGGACTGCAGCGACAGCACAATGCCATGGTCGTCACCCACGACAGACTCATACTGCTCGTTGTGGCGCACCAGTACGCCATTATTGCGAAGGTGATAGCTCAGGGCATCGGAAATCTCGTCATCGAGAAATGACAACAGCCGACTGCCCGGGTTGATCAGATCCACTTTCACACCCAGCCCGGCGAAAATGGAGGCGTACTCCGAGCCGATAACACCAGCGCCGTATATAACCAGCGTTCGTGGCGTATGGGAGAGGTTCAGAATGGTGTCCGAGTTGTAGACCCGGTGATGACGAAAATCCACGTCCGGTGGCAGATAGGGCCGGGAGCCGGTAGCTATGATGGCCTGCTTGAAGTGCAGGGTGTCCACCGACTTGCTGCCGCGGATTTCGACCCGGTTCTGGTCAATAAAAAATGCACGACCATTAATCAGATCCACCCGGTTCCGGGCATAGAACTGGGTCCGGAGCTTGACCTGCTTGCCTATCACCTTCTGGGCATTCTGCAAAACCCTCGGGAAGGAGAACCAGCGGGGTTCACCGATATCCCGAAACATCTGGTTGGTGTTAAAGGTGATGATCTGCTTGACGGAATGACGCAGGGCCTTGGACGGAATGGTGCCCCAGTGGGTGCAGTTGCCGCCAACCGTGGGCTTGTCCTCGATGATCGCGACACGTTTACCGTGTTTCGTCGCATTCATCGCCGCGCCTTCGCCGGCCGGACCAGCGCCGATAACGACGACGTCGTAATGATGTTCTGCCATGCGCGCAGTGACTCCTTATCTACGTCGTGAAAAAATGGTTGTAATTGTTGAAAACAGAATCAGATCAATGCTTGCTGGTCCTGGTGGCGTCGTATGCCAGGGCCTCGGGCTCTTTTCCTTCATTGGCCAGTCGCTCGTTTTCTTCCTCGCATTTCCGGGTATTACCACCGCAGATATCACAGGACTGGCTGATACCCAGGGCGCCAATGCCGCCACAGGTTCCGCTGATCGGCTTGCGCCCGAAAATCACGCCAATGGACATGGCTGCAACCAGCAGCACTACAATAAACAAAACCAAAAGAAAGGTACCCATGTTGCCCTCCCCCTCATTGAGTCACGTAAGACGAAAAGGCCGGCGTCTGATGCGTCTCGAAGCCCTCATCTGTCCTTACAATAAAATAGGCCGGGATATTTTCCCTTACCGCGAGCTCATTGGCCCGCTCGTAGCCCATCACATTAAACCCCGTTGCCAGGGCGTCTGCGGTCATACAGTCCGCTGCAATCACGGTTACCGACGCCAGATTGTGCGTAATCGGCTCACCGGTCGCAGGATCTATTGTATGGGAATATCGGCGTCCTTCCGATTCGTAATAGTTCCGATAGTCACCGGATGTCGCCATGGAGCGGGATTCCAGCGACACCACCCGGTTAACCTGCCGCCCTTCAGATATCGGTTGCTCTATCGCCAGACGCCAGGTGCTGCCGTCCGGTTTTCGCCCATTGACCCGGACTTCCCCTCCGATCTCCACGAGGTAGGCCTGCACGCCCTGACTGTCGAGAAAGCGGGCCACCGCATCCACGCCATAGCCCTTGGCAATGGCAGAAAGATCCACGTATTGTGGCGTGGATGCCCGCACTGACGGCGGACTGGCTCTCAGCTCAAGCTTTTCGAAACCGGTCGCAGACAAAACCTCTGCAAGTTCCTCAGTTGAGGGTATCGTTTCCGGTTGTGCCTGCGGCCCGAACCCCCAGAGATTCACCACTGGGCCAATTGTTACATCAAAGGCTCCGTCGGTCAGTTTCGAGATTTCATCGGCCTTTTGAAGCACCTCAAAGAGCTCCTCGGAGACCGGCGTCCAGTCCGACTGGTCCGGTTGCTGATTAAACCGGGACAATTCCGAATCTTCACGCCAGGTGGACATAGAGGCATCTACCCCTTCGAGCACCCTTTCGATACCGTCTGACAGCGTCTCAAGCCTTTCCTGATCGTCCGTCAATACCACACTGATGTGGTACCTGGTGCCGAAAACGGGGCCCGATATTTCCCAGATTTGTTCTTCGGGCTCAAACGAACAACCCGCCAGAGCGACGATGGCCAGCGCTGCAAAAGCGCTGGCCAGGGCCACCCTGGCGGGTCGAAGCATGCGGAATGTCATCAGGATCGCTTAACCTCCGAAGTCATCCAGCATGATGTTTTCGTCCTCAACGCCCAGATCCTTGAGCATCTTGATAACAGATGCGTTCATAATTGGGGGCCCACACATATAGAACTCACAATCTTCCGGAGCCGGGTGGTCCTTCAGGTAGTTTTCGTACAACACGTTATGGATGAAGCCGGTCGGGCCTTCCCAGTTGTCTTCCGGCAGCGCATCTGACAGTGCAACGTGCCACTCGAAGTTATCATTTTCCTCGGCCAGCCCGTCGAAGTCTTCCACATAGAACATCTCGCGAACGCTTCGCGCACCGTACCAGAAGCTGATCTTGCGCTTGGAGTTCAGACGCTTGAGCTGATCGAAGATGTGGGAGCGCATGGGCGCCATACCCGCACCACCGCCGATGAATACCATTTCGGCGTCGGTCTTCTTGGCGAAGAACTCACCAAACGGTCCCATCACGGTGACCTTGTCACCCGGCTTCAGGTTGAATACGTAGCTGGACATGATGCCCGGCAGGTGATCGGTACCCGGAGGCGGCGTGGCGATACGGATGTTGAACTTGAGAACGCCCTTCTCTTCCGGGTAGTTCGCCATGGAATACGCGCGGATGGTGTCTTCCTTGTTAATCGCCTTGTAACGCCAGATGTTGTGCTTGTCCCAGTCTTCGTGGAACTCTTCCTCAATCTCGAAATCCTTGAAGTCGATTTCATACGGGGGGCACTCCAACTGCACGTAACCGCCGGCACGGAAGTCTACTTCTTCCCCTTCTGGCAGCTTCAGCACCAGTTCCTTGATGAAGGTCGCCACGTTGTGGTTTGAGACGACCTCACATTCCCACTTCTTGACGCCGAAGAACTCTTCCGGCACTTCCACCTTCATATCGTGCTTGACGGGAACCTGGCAGGACAGGCGCCAACCCTCTTTCTCTTCACGGTTGGTGAAGTGAGTCTTTTCCGTCGGCAGCATGGCACCGCCGCCTTCAAACACCTTGCACTTGCACTGGGCACAGGTACCGCCTCCGCCACAGGCAGAAGACAGGAAAATTCCGTTGTTCGCCAGGGTACCGAGCAGCTTTCCGCCAGCTTCGGTCTTCAACGTGTGCTCTGGATCATCGTTGATCTCAATGGTCACATCACCGGTGCTTACCAGCCTGGACCTCGCCGCAAGAATCACCGCGACAAGGGCCAGAACGATAACGGTGAACATGACCACGCCGAGAATAATTTCTGTATTCATGGTCTCGCCTTTTTGTTAAACCGTATCACCGGATGAGTTACAGGGAAATGCCGGAAAAGGACATAAAGCCCAGAGACATTAGACCAACGGTAATGAAGGTGATACCCAGCCCGCGCAGGCCTTCCGGAACATCGCTGTATTTGAGCTTCTCGCGGATACCCGCCAGAGCGATAATTGCCAATGCCCAGCCGATGCCAACACCAAAGCCATACACCACACTCTCGCCGAAGGCATAGTCACGCTCCACCATGAACAGCGAGGCACCGAGAATGGCGCAGTTCACTGTAATCAGTGGCAGAAACACACCCAGGGCGGCGTAAAGTGCCGGTATGTACTTGTCCATGACCATTTCCATGATCTGGACAATCGCTGCGATTACACCAATGTAACTCAGGTATCCGAGAAAACTCAGATCAACATTCGGCAGGCCGGCCCAGCCCAGAGCGCCTTCCCGAAGAACGCTGTTGTACAGAAGGTTGTTAACCGGGACAGTAACCGTCAGCACAACTATGACAGCAATACCCAGGCCTGTCGCAGCTTCAATCTTCTTGGATATGGCGAGAAAGGTGCACATCCCCAGGAAGAACGCCAGCGCCATATTCTCAACGAAAATAGCCTTTACAATCAGGTTGATATAATGTTCCATCAAAAAGCCTCCTTGGCGGTATGGCGGGACAGCTTGTAATCCGGCTCTTCAACCTGCTCCGGCTTCCAGATGCGCAACCCCCAAATAGCCAGGCCAATGATGAAGAAAGCACTGGGGGGCAGAAGCAAAAGGCCATTGGGCACATACCAGCCGCCCTCGTTCACAGTAGGTAACAGGGTGAAACCAAACAGGGAGCCGGCACCGATCAGTTCGCGGAAGAAAGCCACGAACATCAGCATGACGGCGTATCCCAGACCGTTACCGATACCATCCAGAAAGCTCATTAACGGCGGGTTGTTCATGGCATAGCCTTCCGCACGACCCATGACGATACAGTTGGTGATAATCAAACCCACGAAAACCGAAAGTTGCTTGGAGATCTCGTAGGCGTAGGCCTTGAGAATCTGATCAACCACGATTACCAGGGAAGCAATGATGGTCATCTGCACAATGATCCGAATACTGCCCGGGATCTGGGTGCGTATCAGCGATACCGCAAGATTTGAGAACGCAGTAACCGCAATAACCGCCACTGACATGACGATACTCACGTTCATGCTGGTGGTTACCGCCAGAGCCGAGCAGATACCCAGAATCTGAAGGGCGATGGGGTTATTGTTTAAAATTGGTTCGAAAAGAACCTGCTTGACCGATCCGGCTGCCATGATCAGACCTCCCCTTCACGAAGTTTTTGCAGGAATGTGGCGAATCCATTCTCGCCCATCCAGTAATTGACCAGGTTTTCAACACCCCTGCTGGTGAGCGTCGCACCAGACAAAGCATCAACTTTGTGCTGCTTGTTACGCGCGTCGGCGCTAACACCGCCCTTGACCAACTGAATTCGGGGCTCGTAGGTATCGTCCTCATAGACTTTCTTACCGACCCACTGCTTCTTCCAGCGAGGGTTGTCGACTTCACCACCAAGCCCCGGTGTTTCCGCATGGGAGTAAAAACCAAGCCCTTCAATGGTGTTCAGGTCACCTTCGAGCGAAATAAATCCATAAAGGGTAGACCACAGGCCGTAGCCGTGAACGGGTAACACCACGCGAACCAATTTGCCATTCTCGGTCAAGGTGTAAACCTTGGCGATATTCGGACGATGCTTGATACCCGCCTTATCCTCTGAAGGCGGGATCATTTCGGACATTTTCTGATCGGAAGCGGCCTTGTACATGTTGTACTTCATGGGGTCCTCGACACCAACCGTCGACGGTTCCACGAATTTGCCGGTATCAAGATCCACCAGCCGGACATCAAAACGCTCAAACGCTTCCTTGATCTGCTGGGTACTGGAGCCAGGCTCCAGCATACCGGCGGCGGAGAGGATATTGGTTACGATATCCAGCTTCTGGTTCTGAATCTGGGCCGGGCGGAGCGTGACCGCCGCGACAGAAACTACCACCGAGAACACAACACTCAGCACCAGCGCAACAATCAGCGTGCGGGAGACGGTTTCTTTAGCTTTAGCCACGAGCAAGCCTCCGTTTGATGTTGGCCTGGACCACGTAATGGTCCATCAGCGGCGCAAACAGGTTAGCGAACAGGATCGCCAGCATTATACCTTCCGGGAAGGCGGGGTTGACCACACGGATCAGAACCGTCATCACACCCACCAGGATACCGAAACACCAGCGGCCCGTGTTGGTCATCGCCGCGGACACCGGATCCGTCGCCATGAACATCATCCCGAAGGCAAACCCGCCCATCACCAGGTGCCAGTGCGCGGGCACATCGAACATGGGATTGGTTTCCGAACCGACAATGTTCAGCACCAGGGCCATACCAATCATGCCGATCAGAACACCACCCACAATCCGGTAGCTGGCGATCTTCATAATCAGGAGAATCAGGCCGCCGGCAAGCACTGCAAGGGCTGAGGTCTCACCGACGGACCCCTGAATGGTACCGACAAAGGCGTTCATCCAGCCGATCTGGGTTTGCAGGGCCTCCAGACCACCGCTGGCTGCCCAGCTCAGAGCCGTGGCACCACTGAAACCATCAACGGCGGTCCATACCGTGTCACCGGAAAGCTGCGCCGGGTAGGCGAAATAGAGGAACGCACGACCAGTCAGTGCCGGGTTCAGGAAGTTCTTGCCGGTACCGCCAAACACTTCCTTGCCGATAACCACACCGAAGGTGATGCCCAGAGCCACCTGCCAGAGCGGTATGGTCGGCGGGCAGATCAGTGCAAACAGAACCGACGTGACGAAGAAGCCCTCGTTCACCTCGTGACGACGCACGGTGGCAAACAACACTTCCCAGAAGCCACCGACCACGAAGGTCACGAAGTAGATAGGCACAAAGTACGCTATACCATAGACAAAGTTGTCCCAGACGCCGGCACCGGCACCGGTAATGGCAAGCGCCTGGATGAATGCAGCCCGCAGGCCGCCGTCAGCGATCATGGCACCCGGATTGGAAGCCAGGAAACTGTTGGCCTGATAGCCGATGTTCCACATGCCGAAGAACATCGCCGGAAAAGTGCACAACCACACGGTGATCATGATGCGCTTGAGGTCTACGCCATCGCGCACGTGGGCCGTCGTGGAGGTAACTTTGCCGGGAGTGTAGAAAATAGTGTCCACGGCTTCGAAGAGCGCATACCACCGCTCGTACTTGCCACCCTTTTCAAAGTGATGCTCGATTCCATCGAGAAACTGTCTGATAGCCATCGTCTTAGCCCTCGATCTCGATTCGGGTCAGGTTCTCGCGGAGAATCGGACCGTATTCATATTTACCCGGGCACACGAAGGTGCACAGCGCCAGATCTTCTTCATCCAACTCGAGCGCGCCAAGCTTCTGCGCCATCTCTGTGTCGCCGACAATCAGCGAACGCAGCAACTGGGTTGGAAGAATGTCCAGGGGCATGACCTGCTCATAGGCACCCATGGGAACCATTGCCCGCTCACTGCCGTTGGTGGTGGTGGTGAAGTTGAATAACTTGCCACTGGCCAGTTTGGACAGATAGATGTTCAGAACCGAGAATTTGTTCGGCCCGGGAGACAGCCAGCCCAGAAACTCACGCTTGTAGCCTTCTTCCAGCACGGAAACCTGGTTGGCAAAACGGCCAAGGTACGCGCAGGGGCCATCGCCGCGGCGACCACCGAACACGGAGCCGGAGATTTCCCGTACTTCGCAGTCGGTCGCAATCTCACCGTCCAGAAGTTCCGGAAGGCTGGCACCCAGGCGGGTACGCACCAGGCGGGGTTTCAGGGCCTTGGGGCCGCCGATCGCCACGATACGCTCGACCGGCACTTCACCGGATTCAAACAGCCTGGCGATGTCGATGACGTCCTGGTAGTTGATACTCCAGACAGTCTTGCTGCCGGAAACCGGATCCAGGTGGTGGATATGGGTGCCCACGTTGCCGGCCGGGTGCACACCGTCAAACTGGTGCACTTCAACGGCGTCGGACTTGGGAACCGCAACGTTGGATCCGGGCTTGCCAGTGACAAATACCTTGCCGGAGGTCAGTTTGGTGAGGAGCGTAAGGCCTTTTTCGAACGCCTGGCCATTCTCGCCTATGATGACCGTCGGGTCTGCTGCCAGCGGATTGGTGTCCATGACCGACACGAAAATGGAGTGGGGAGCGGAATCGATCTCCGGAACCTTGCTGTACGGGCGCGTCTTGAACGCCGTCCACAGCCCGGACTCCACCAGGTTGTCAACCACCTGCTGGCGTTCCAGGCCGGCAAGATCCGCTTCGCTGTAGCGCGCAAAGGTTTCAGCCTCATCGCCATCGATTTCGATAACGATCGACTGGAATACCCGACGCTCACCACGGTTAATCTCTTTCACGACGCCGGCGGCGGGTGAAGTATAACGAACGCCTTCGGTCTTCTTGTCCGTGAACAGCAGCGTACCGCGCTTGACACGGTCCCCCTCTTTCACAGCCATCGTCGGCTTCATGCCGTTGTAGTCAAAACCGATCAACGCCACATGGCGAACGGGTTTGCCGTCTGTAATGGTCTGTTCGGGAGCGCCGCTGATGGGAAGATCCAGGCCTTTTTTGATCTTAATCATTAGCCTCGTCCAATCATCAGAAACTATTCAATGGATTTGTAACGCCCGACACCTGCGGCCCAGGAAACGATGAGAAACGGAGTGCCAGACATACCCAAAATCGCGCCAATTATAGAGATTAAGGAATCCTATTTCCACCAGAAACCGGAACAGGTTTGTGCCTGAACGTAAACCGCCTGGCTCACAGACCGATAAAACAAAAACCCCGACAGCATTCACTGTCGGGGTTTTCATACCTTTCACTTCACCAGGTCAGTGCGGTTTGATCAGTCTCTCGCACGCTTGGGGAAGATCGGGTAACTTACGCCGGCCATCTGATTCACCACACGGATCACCTGGGCGCTGTAACCGAATTCGTTGTCATACCAGACGTAAAGGATCAGACGCTTGCCACTGGCGATGGTCGCCTGGGCGTCAACGATGCCGGCATGGCGGGAACCCACGAAGTCCGTGGAAACCACTTCCGGAGAATTCACGAAATCGATCTGCTTCTGCAGCTCGGAATGCAGCGCCATTTCCCGGAGGTACTCGTTGACACCCTCCACATCAACCTCCTTCTTGAGGTTGAGGTTCAGGATCGCCATGGAGACGTTGGGTGTCGGTACCCGGATGGCGTTACCGGTCAGCTTACCTTTCAGAACCGGCAGCGCCTTGGCAACCGCCTTGGCCGCGCCGGTTTCAGTGATAACCATATTCAGGGCCGCACTGCGACCGCGACGGCTGCCCTTGTGGTAGTTATCGATCAGGTTCTGGTCATTGGTGTAGGAGTGAACGGTCTCAACGTGTCCGTCTTCAATTCCGTACTCGTCCTCAATGGCCTTCAGGACCGGCGTAATGGCATTGGTGGTACAGGAGGCGGCTGACAGAATCCTGTCTTCATCGGTGATCCAGTCGTTGTTAATGCCATAGACGATGTTCTTGATGTCGCCCTTGCCCGGCGCCGTCAGCATCACCCGGCTGACACCCTTGGATTTCAGGTGCAGACCCAGACCAGCCTCGTCACGCCATTTACCGGTATTGTCGATCACAATGGCGTTATTGATGCCGTACTGAGTGTAGTCCACCTTGTCGGGCCCATCGGAGTAGATCACCTTGATGTAGTTGCCATTGGCAATCAGGGCGGATTCTTTCCCGTCCACAGTGATGGTGCCATCAAACGGACCGTGGACCGAGTCACGGCGCAGCAGGCTGGCGCGCTTCTCAAGATCATTCTCGGCACCCCCCTGGCGAACCACAATCGCACGCAGACGCAGGTTGTTACCACCGCCGGCCTTTTCGATCAGGATGCGCGCCAGGAGACGACCGATACGGCCAAAGCCATACAGAACCACGTCCTTGGTGTCGTTGTTGGCATCTTCCTCGGACTGGGCGGCGTACTGACCAACCACCGGGCCGATTTCACGCTTCAGGAATTCGGTGAGGTCGCCACCTTCTTCCTTGAACTTGACCGCGAGCTTGCCAATATCAACGTGGGCACGGCCAAGCTCAAGCTTGTCCATGGCCTGGAGGATCGGCAGGGTGTCGTGAACAGACAGTTCGCTATCTTCAACCTGACGTACGAACCGGTGGGCACGAATGATACCGATAACAGACTGGTTAATGATTGCGCGGCCATAGACAGAAGTAACCACGTTGTTCTTGCGGTAGAGGCGGCCGATCAGCGGAATCATGGCTTCCGCGGTGGATTCTCTTTCTGTCCAGTTGGACAGGTGCTGATTGATCTGTTCGTGACTCACGCTTGGACCTCTGCAATTGGCACTTGGAATTTGGCGCGCACATTATCCAACTTAATCCCGCCGACCGCAAATACGAGCACCCCAGACCTTCGTAGACACCCCCTTTCACCCGGAACACGGGGGCTCGCCAGCCGCAGCCGCCATGACAGCGTCATCCGCGGGCGTTAGAATACGCGGCTCGCCGCCTCCCGGACATCCACAGCAGGAGAACCAGACTGCCCATGAGCCAAGGTGCAACCACCCACCCGTCATCCCGGATCATGATTGCCCCGGAATTTCCAACCCGGCCGGCCAATCATCGCATATGGGGCCAATTGCACGGCAGCAGTGACGCGCTGGCCATCTGTGAAAGTGCCCGCGCCCACAAGGGCCTGACGCTGGTCATCACCCGCAGCACCGACGATGCCATTCGCCTGGAGCAGGCCATGCGCTTTTTCCTTGGCCTGGACGCCGGGGAAGATGGCCCGGCCGTCAGCGAGGATGGACTGGAACTGCTGTCATTGCCAGACTGGGAAACCCTGCCCTACGACCTGTTTTCGCCGCACCAGGACATTACTTCCAGGCGTATCCGCACCTTGCACCGGCTGCCGTCAACCAGCCACGGCGTGCTCGTCGTACCGGCACGAACGCTGATGCACAGGCTGCCCCCGGTCAGCTATCTCCAGGGCAACACACTTGTGCTGGAAGTCGGCCAGTCCCTGGACATCGACAGCTGGCGAATGCAGCTGGAAGCCGCAGGATACCGGCACGCGGAAAACGTCTATGAGCATGGGGAGTATGCCGTTCGTGGCTCGATCCTCGACATCTTTCCCATGGGTGCCGGCCAGCCCTACCGGATCGACCTGTTCGATGATGAGATTGAAACGCTCAGGACCTTCGACCCGGAGACCCAGCGCTCGATCGATCGTATAGACCACATCGAACTGCTGCCCGCGTATGAGTTCCCCTGGCACAAGGAAGCCCGTTCCGGATTCCGCAGCCGCTGGTTCGAGCAGTTCCCCAATTCGGGCAAAGACACGCCCATTTATCAGGATGTGACCCACGGCATTACACCACCAGGGATTGAGTACTACCTGCCCCTGTTCTTCGACCAAACAGCTACTCTGTTCGATTACCTGCCGGGCACAACCCATGTATTTACCGCCGCTGAACTGAACGAAGCCGTCAGCCACTTCGACTCCGAAACCCGGAACCGGTACGAGGACCGCCGCCACGACCGCTTACGACCAATCCTGCCGCCCGGCCTCCTGTTCCTGCAGCAGGATGAACTGTTTGGTCACCTGAAGGCGTTCCCGCGGGTATCGATATCGTCTGAAACCTCGGACGCCGCCGGATCGTTCAACTGCCCCAGTCAAACCCTGCCAGACATTGCCATGGACGGTCGCGCCGCTGATCCTGCCGGCCGCCTGAAGCGGTTTCTCCGGGAATTCAGTGGCCGGGTGCTGATCTGCGCGGAATCATCCGGCCGGCGTGAGGCCCTGATTGAAAACCTTGGAGACCAGGGCCTTGAGCTTGAAACCCTTGCCAACTGGCAGGCGTTTCTGGAGAACAACGGATGTCCGCTGGGCATTACCATTGCCCCGATGGAGCAAGGGCTCCTGCTCCCGGAGCACTCCCTTGCGCTGATTACCGAAACCGCGCTCTTCGGAGAGCGGGTGCTGCAAAGACGGCGCCGGGAAAAACCGACACAAACCGATGATACCGGTTTCCGGGACCTGTCAGAGCTGCGCATCGGTGCTCCAGTGGTCCACATCGACCATGGTGTCGGTCGCTACCGGGGCCTGGAAACCATTACTGTTGAAGACGAAGCCAGCGAATTTCTGATGCTGGAATATGCCGGCGGCTCAAAACTCTATGTGCCGGTGTCCAGTCTTCACCTGATTTCCCGCTATGCCGGTAACGACACCGAGCATGCCCCGCTGCACAAACTCGGCACGGATCGCTGGAGCACAACCAAACAGAAAGCGCTGGAGAAAATCCGCGACACCGCAGCGGAACTTCTGGATGTCTACGCCCGCCGGGAGGCCCGCAAGGGCTTCAGCTTTGAAGATCCGAAAGAGGCCTACCGGGCCTTTGCCGCCGGCTTCCCCTTCGAGGAGACCCCGGACCAGCAGGTCGCCATTCAGTCCGTTATTGAAGACATGACCAGTGAACGCCCGATGGACCGCCTTGTCTGTGGTGACGTCGGCTTTGGCAAAACCGAAGTGGCCATGCGGGCCGCTTTTATGGCGACCTGGTCCGGCAAACAGGTGGCCGTCCTGGTGCCAACCACCCTGCTGGCACAGCAACACTATGAGTCGTTCCGGGACCGGTTCTCAGACACGGCCGTACAGGTGGAACTGCTCAGCCGCTTCCGCTCGTCCGGCCAGACCAGCAAGGCAATGGAAGCCATTGGAAATGGCAAGGCCGACATCGTGATCGGCACCCATAAACTCCTTCAGGGCGATATCCGGTTCAAAAACCTCGGGCTGGTGATCATCGACGAAGAACATCGTTTCGGCGTGCAGCAGAAGGAAAAACTCAAGGCCCTGCGGGCGGAAGTCGACATGCTCACTCTCACCGCGACGCCGATTCCGCGTACGCTGAACATGGCCATGGGACACCTGAGGGATCTGTCGATCATCGCCACACCGCCGGCCCGGCGCCTGTCGGTGAAGACCTTTGTCCGCCAGCGGGACAACCCCATGGTCAAGGAAGCCATCCTCCGGGAAATACTCCGGGGCGGCCAGGTGTACTTCCTCCATAACGATGTGGCGACCATTGAAAAAACCGCTCAGGACCTCCGGTCGCTGATTCCCGAAGCCCGGGTGGGTGTGGCCCATGGCCAGATGCGGGAACGGGACCTGGAACAGATCATGTCGGATTTCTACCACAAGCGCTTCAATGTGCTGGTGTGCACCACCATTGTCGAAACCGGCATCGACATTCCCAGCGCCAACACCATTATCATCGAGCGGGCCGACAAGTTCGGCCTGGCGCAGCTGCATCAGTTGCGTGGCCGCGTGGGTCGCTCGCACCACCAGGCCTATGCCTACCTGCTGACGCCGCCGCCGAAATCCATCACCGCGGACGCCAAAAAGCGTCTGGAGGCCATCTCGGAAGCACAGGACCTGGGTGCCGGTTTCATGCTGGCCACCCACGACCTGGAAATCCGGGGCGCTGGCGAGTTGCTCGGAGAGGAACAGAGCGGCCAGATCGAAAGCATCGGCTTTACGCTGTACATGCAGCTGCTGGATGAGGCCGTCAAGGCCATTCGTGAGGGCCGGACGCCAAATGCCGATCTGCCCCTGAGCCACGGCACCGAAATGAATCTGCGTATTCCTGCCCTGATTCCGGAGGATTACCTGCCGGACGTCCATAACCGGCTGATGCTGTACAAGCGAATTGCCAGCGTGGATAACAACGAAGCATTAAAAGAACTTCAGGTTGAGATGATTGACCGGTTCGGATTATTACCGGATCCGGCCAGGAACCTGATCCGCCAGACCGGGCTTCGGCTCGAGGCAGAGGCCCTGGGTATCGTGAAAGTCGATGCCGGCAAGGAATGGGCGCGCCTGGAATTTGGCAGCTCGACGCCGGTAGACCCGTTGGTACTGGTTAAAAAAGTGCAATCCAGGCCGGACCAGTACCGGCTTGAAGGGGCCAACAGCTTCCGTTTTCGGCTGAAGGATGCCACAACCGATGGTAAACTCGACGGCATTTCCCGGATGCTTGACGAACTGGAACCTGCCAAACACGGCGCATCCGGCTCATGAACGCCCGATCAACATGTGGAGTACGACCCTTGCAGATTGATGGAACTCGCTGGAACCGATACGCGACACGGGCCTTTCTGGCAGCGCTCCTGTTGACTGTTTCAACCACTGGCACTGCCCAGCAACCTGAGCGCGCCAGTTTGCCACTGGAACCGGGCAAACCGATTCCGGAGGACTATTACCGTGCAGAATTCGTGATTCTTGAGCGGATTGTCGAGCCTGAAGCGGTGAATGAAAAAATGTCGGGTCGTAGCGTGGAGCCACCGGTCGAAACCGACCAGGTACTCTGGTCGGTGCTTCAGGACGGATCAACGGAAACCACTCTGAACCTGGCACCCCGGAACGAGCTGTATCTTGCAAACGCAGCCAAACGCCTGGAGCGCAGCGGCAGATACCGCGTACTGGTCAGCGCCGGCTGGTACGAAGCCTTTCCGCCGGATTATGAAGGCACTCCTCTGAGGATTGAGGCAGGAGACTGGATCGAAGGCGCGGGAACCCGGGAGGTGGAAGGCCACATCACCATCGACCGCCAGCGCTATCTCCATGTGGGTGTTCACCTGAACCACTGGCAGACTGCGGAAGATGCCCGGCCGGCGCTTGATGAGCCCGCGGCCGGAGAAATCCCGGATGCATCCACGGAAGAGGCGCCCCCGCCCGGAGGCGAAAACCCGGCCACAACCTCAGCAGGCGATCCGGCCGTTCAACCGCAAGCCCTGAGGGCCGAATCTGTGCCTCTGGAATTGCTCACCTGGATTCGGGAAACACGCCGGATGCGGAGCGAGGAAGTCCACTTCCTGGACTCCCCCACCATCGGCGTCCTGGTGTTCTTCAAGAAGATTGAGGCAACGGAGTAAGCACACCAAGACCGGCCATTGAGACCTCAAGGATCCGCCTGACCCCAGACATCCCCCGCTCAATGGCCTCTTCAATCTCCGCCATGGTAATGATGTGGTCGGATTTGCCGGCCGCCCGGTTCACCACCAGCCCGAGACAGACATAGCGCATCCCCAGTTCGGCTGCCAGCACCGCTTCCGGCATGCCTGTCATACCCACCAGATCGCAGCCGTCCCGCTCCATGCGGATGATCTCAGCCGCCGTTTCCAGCCTCGGACCCTGGGTTGCGCCGTAAACCCCGAAACCCGAGAACGGCACGTCCTCAGCGCCGGCGACATCAATCAGGATCTGGCGGGCACTCTCATCGTAGGGCCAGGTGAAATCAATGTGGGTCACTGACGCCAGATCGCCCTCGAAGAAGCTACTGGCACGCCCCCAAGTATAGTCAATAATCTGATCGGGAATGACCACGTGAGCAGGCCCCATGTCCTTGTGAATCCCGCCCACAGCGTTGACACCAACCACCGTTCTGACGCCGGCATCATACAGGGCCCGCAGATTGGCCCGGTAATTC
Source organism: Marinobacter metalliresistant (assembly GCF_038098645.1). Taxonomy (NCBI): domain Bacteria; kingdom Pseudomonadati; phylum Pseudomonadota; class Gammaproteobacteria; order Pseudomonadales; family Marinobacteraceae; genus Marinobacter; species Marinobacter metalliresistant. The sequence continues at coordinate 1,102,815 of NZ_CP101118.1, forward strand.
ACCTGATGAGGCGAAATGCGGTGCGGATTGCCATGGCGGGACAGGAATATGACCGGCTGGTCTCCCAGTCGCCCTTCAACCAGTGGCGCCGATGGCATGCCCCAGGATGTCCCGACCTGCTTTTCGCCGGTAATCTCCAGGCCCGACAAGGTTGTCAGCCCGGTGCCACCGATAATGCCGACGGGATGAATTTTCTCCGGTGACGTCATTCTGAATCTCCTGAATCGTCTGCATCTCCCGTTGTCTGGCGATGCCGTGATTTCTCCGCACTTTTTGCAGACGATGAACCGGCGCCCTGATCGCGGGACTCACCGGTCTGCGACCCGGTTAGCCGAACGCCGTCCGGAAGATGCAGTGTCCTTGTCGGGAACGCCACCTCGGCACCATGGCTCTCAATAACGTCGCTGATTTTCAGCAACACATCCTGCTTCACTTCCTGAAAACGAACCCACTGGGTTGTCTTGGTGAAGGTATACACCATGATATCCAGCGACGAGGCATTAAAAGCGAGGAAATTGACGATCAATGTCTGCTTGCTGTCAATATCGTCATGCTGCTCCAGCATGGCCCTGATATCGGCAACGATGGTGGCCATCTGGCTGACGTCGGCATACCGGATACCAATGGTTTCCGAGATCCTGCGGTTGGTCATCCGCGAGGGGTTCTCGACCGCAATGGTTGTAAAGGTTGCGTTCGGCACATACAACGGGCGTTTGTCAAAAGTCCGGATAGTAGTCAGCCGCCAGCCGATATGCTCAACCGTGCCTTCAATGTTGCGGTCCGGCGAGCGCACCCAGTCCCCCACCTTGAACGGGCGGTCCAGGTGAATTATGAAACCGCCGAAGAAATTCGCCAGCAGATCCTTGGCGGCGAAGCCGACGGCAATGCCACCCACGCCGCCAAACGCCAGCACCCCGGAGATGCTGTACCCCAGAGACTGCATTGCAATCAGAACGGCGGTAATTATGACCACGGCCCTGGATAACTTGCTCACCGCATTCACAGTGGTGTAGTCCATGGGCTGTTTCATCTTCACGGGAGAAGCGAGAATCCCCTCGCCTTCCTTGATCAGGCGAAGTACCGCCCAGACCAGCACGAACACGAAACCCAGCTGGAGCATTGAGTCATTGGCCTTGAAAATTTCGGCCTGCGAATACCGGTGAGCGACCTCGGCGGCCCAGTATACGCCTTGTACCCAGACAAACGCGACGACAGGCTTGCGCGCGGCATGAAGCAGTGCGTCGTCCCAAAGGTTACTGGTTTTACTGAATTTTCGCTCCAGCGCACCGACGATATGACTGGCGACATACGCCACCGCCGCTGTTCCGAATACCAGCGCAAACACAACAATACCAACACGCCAGCTTTCCGAGAGCAGCCCGAAATTCTCGATCCAGCCATTCACGATGGCCTTAAAATCCCCGATCATCGGATCCCTCTGACAAAAAACGGTTTAATGGATGTAAACGGCTGCACCCGGCCCAACACGTTCGAACAGTTCAAGAATGTGGGCGTTCCGCATCCGGACACAGCCATGGGACAGCGGCACCCCCATGGGCTCGCTGTCTGGTGTGCCGTGAATGTATATGAAGCGACGGAAAGTATCGACACCCGGCCCCCGGTTTTTTCCCCATTCACGACCGCACAGCCAGAGAATCCGGCTTAGAATCCAGTCCCGGCCGGGGTGCTCAAGGCCAAGCCCGGGACTGTAGATCTCGCCGGTCGGACGCCGGCCACGGAACACCGTCCCGGCTGGAAGTCCGGCACCAATACGGGCACGGATATAGTGCTCACCCCTCGGGGTGCAGCCACTGCCATCCTGTTCACCCGGGCCGTTCAGTGCCGTGGATACCGGATAGGAGGCAAGAACCTGCCCATCTCCGGTGACAAGCCTGAGGAGCTGGAGGGTCAGATCAATATCGATTCGCGCTGCAGTGGAATGAATCAGCACTGGCCAGGCTCCCTTGTGGGTTCAGGAGGGAAGCCTAACCGAGAGGCAGGAACTCAGGCAACCGAGACCTTGCTGCCAGACGAGGGAATCAGCACGGCGTCTTCTGCCTGCATGCCGGCGGCCAGGAAGGGCACCAGCCGGGCGGCAATTTCCTGAACGGTGGTTTCGACACCCAGCTTGTTCTGCAGGATATCGCGCAGGGCGTCACTGCTGGACATGGTGAACGCGGTTGCTCCGAGCATGAACTGAATGCGCCAGTACCGGTCGACCGAAGACAACTGCGGCGTTGCTTCCTTGAGAAGGCGCATGAAACGGCCGAACGGCTCGCTGTATTCCTGCTCCAGAAACTTCCGGAGATGCCCCTGGGACTGGGTGTAGGCGAGACCCAGCAGGCGCATGAAGATGGAAATGCCCTTCTCGTTCCGCTGGGGCATTCGTACCGCGCTTTCCGTCAGGGCCCAGAGCGTCTGATTCAATGTTGGCGGCTTGCCCGCACAGCGCTCCTCAAGTTCGTCGAACGCGCTTTCAAGAGTTGCGGAAAACGGCGTCAGAAAACGCGCGAAGACGGCATGAATCAGAGCGTTTTTTGAACCAAAATGGTAATTGACAGCGGCCAGATTTACTTTAGCCTTGCTGGTAATCATGCGGAGCGAGGTTTCTGAAAAACCCCGGTCGGCGAACAGCTCTTCGGCTGCATCGAGAATCCGGTCAACGGTATCAGACTGTGCCATTTTGTTTTCAATGCCTCTAGCAAACGTCTGTTTGAAACATACGTTTGAGGCGCAGTTATGTCAAGTTCTGGGCGCAGGTTCCGCCGCAACATCCTGCCAGCCATGGTCAATGGCTTTCTGATTGCCCTCAAAAAATGCCCTCTGAACCCGGCTGTAGGCCTTCTCCGCCTCCAGCAGGTATATCAGATACAGGCGCACGTACTCCCGCCGGGTAAGCTGACGGGGGAGAATGCGGCTCTCAGACAGTCTCAGCAAATGACTGAAACGCGAATTCCTGAGAGCCGGATTAAAATCGGACATCTGCGCACACTGCCATATCAGCCCGTCGGCGCCTTCCAGATGCGCCGCATGCCGCCTGGCCTCCCGAAGCATCCGCTGACGGGTGACAAGGAAATCCAGGTAGGACGGTTTCGACGTGTAGATTCGACGAACAGCGGGCATTCCGAGCAGCAGGATCATCACAAAGACCCCGAAACCGCCACCCGCGATCCAGGCCGGCACAACCCCGGTCAAGCCGCCGAGAAAGACGACCGCGGCAAGCAGCGCACTGAAAAGCCACAGGTCCCGGCTTCGGCGCGCCTCGGCCAGAGTGTAGTTGTCGGGCCAGTCATTCATCGCCAGCAGGTCGAAATCCATCAACAGAACACGGTCGCACTGCCGCAGCATCAGCCTCAGTTTGCGTTGCCTCGACTCCGCCACCACCCGCTCTGTACTGCCATCGGTTTTATCACCACCCTCGCCGGCCCTGGCATCGGGGGCATCGGGGGCAACGGCAGCGCCTGAACCCTCCCCGGGCTTTGTGACGCCTACCGTTCCGGTCAGGGCAGGCGCCGGGACTGAAGGCTGGGCGTCGGTGGGCGCCGCCGCGGGCACAGGATCCGCTGCCCGGCCGGGCCGCAGCACAGGAGCCTGGGCGGGCGCATCTGCTTGCGTGGCTTTGCTCTGGTTTTCGGCCATGACAGGTTGTCCGGAATAAAGACGGTTTTAACAAGTATCGACCATCAAACCGGATTCTTGAATCCTTTACCGCCGCCTTGGCACCGGGCGGTCCGCTCGCTATCCTGTGCGCTCCTGCCAAACCGGCAGCCGCACACCATTTTATGAGGTCAGGTTATGTTCACAGGCATTGTTCAGGGAGTCGCAACCATTGAAGAGGTCACTGCCGAACCCGGTCTTAGCACCTATATTGTCCGTTTCCCGGAGGATAAACTCGACGGTGTCTCTATCGGAGCTTCCGTGGCCATCAATGGCACCTGCCTGACCGTAACGCGCCATGAAGGCAGCGCGCTCTGCTTCGACGCCATGCAGGAAACCCTGAAACTGACCACACTGGGGCATCTGAAAGCCGGGGACCCGGTAAATTTCGAACGCGCCGCCCGTATCGGGGATGAGATTGGCGGGCACCTGCTGTCCGGTCACATTCATACCACCGCAAAGATCGTGGAAATCCTGCGCCCGGAGAACAATGTCACCCTGTGGTTTGAAGTGCCTGATGAGTGGGCCCGCTACCTTTTCCCCAAGGGCTACATTGCCATTAACGGCGCCAGCCTGACCATTGGCGAAGCCCGGGGCAACCGGTTCAGTGTCCACCTGATTCCGGAAACCCTCAGGGCCACAACCTTTGCCTCGGTTCAGGAAGGCCAGCAGGTGAATATTGAAATAGACAGCCAGACCCAGACCATCGTGGATACCCTGGCACGACTGGGCTATGACGGTCCGGCACCCACCCTTTAACCAGCCCGGTCTGTCAGCGATTGCCAGCCCGGAAGACCACGAACTTAGGGCTGGCATCCAGCTGATGTATAGATGAGAAATACCGGCGCAGGCTGCGGTGATAGCCCAGATGGCGGTTTCCGACCATCAACAACCTGCCGCCCGGCGACAGATGTCGGGCGGCCTGCCCGAACAGGCGCAGGGCGATATGATCGCCAACCACGCCTCCTTCGTGAAACGGCGGATTCAGGAGTATAAGATCAAATCTTCCCTGTCCGGGTTCAATACCGTCGGCGTGCACAAAGGCCACCTCCGCTTCCGGGAATGCCCGTTCGACATTGTGGCTGGCGCTGAGCACCGCCTGGCTCGATACGTCGTTGAAGCACACCTGCAGATCCTGCCGCTCTGCCAGAGCCGTCATGCCAAGCACACCGTTGCCACAGGCGAGATCGAGAACCCGTGCACCGGGTTCGGCATCTCTCACCGCCTCTGCCACGCGGGGCAGGAGCAGCCGGGTACCGATATCCAGCTTTTCCCTTGCAAACACCGCGGGTAACGCCTCAACCTTGCGATCGCTCTGCCCGGTTAACAGATAGCCTTTCCAGGTCCCCGGCCAATCTCCAGGAAGCTCACTCCCTTTCCTGCAACGAATGACCCGGGCCTTTTTTCGTGCCGGCAGTACCTTCTCGGTGTTCACGGTTTTAGCAAAGACATCAACGCTTCTGGCCGGAAGGTGCTTGATCATGCCTCCAGCCAGCAGGACACCGGATCCTGCCATTACGCCATTGAGCCAGCGCAGCAGCCAGGCAAGATAGTCCGCCTGCCGCGGAATTCGCATAACCACAAGATCGAACGGTCCTTCAGGCGGGTTGATCCAGCTGTGCACCTGGCCAGATGCATTCAGGGAAGGATTAAGTGAAGCATTCTCATCCAGCGCTGCGAACAGGGTCGCGCTGTCGGCAACGATCACCGGTGACAGACCGGAAAGCCCGAGTGACAAGGCACCATATTGATCATCCACGATCAGGACTCTGGGCTCCGTAACACCATTGGCAGCGTTGAGGCACCCTTCAAGCAGAAGCTCGTCTGCCGCATCCCAGGCCCGCAGCGTCGGGTCGTCGGTACCAGGCCGGCTCAGGGTCAGTTCACCGTCGGCATAAACCAGTTCGGCAGTTGTCATTTCAGGCATCCTGCGGGCGTTTTGTCACAAAGTCGCCATTTTAGGCTGATTATTCTAGAAATTAACCCTAAGGTTACAGATGTTCACGCTGAACATCCCTTTTCCGGTTTGCTCCGTTGTTCTGGACGCGAACCTTTTGCCCCTCACCCCAGGGGCTTTTTTAATTCAGGGCCGGCGAAAAGCCCGGTATACCGTAAACCGGCGATCTTCCCGTAACCGCTCAACCGGGCCGACACACCGCTTCATCAGGGGCTCATAGGGCAGGAAACTGTTTGCGACCAGGCGAACCTCACCGCCAGGTCGGAGATGGCGTGCAACCTCGCGAAGGAAACGCTCGGTCATGGACATATCGGTTCTCACGCCGCTGTGGAAGGGAGGGTTGCTCAGTATCGCCGGCCAGACACCTTCAACACGGGTCAGGCCATCCGACGCCATTATTTCACCGGAAACACCGTTACGCTGATAGGTTGCCCGGGCACAGGTCACGGCCTGGGACTGCACATCCACCCCGTCAACGGTGATTGCCGGCTGTTCCATTTGCTTTTGCCAGGCATCGAGCCAGGCGCCGATCACCCCGGCACCACAGGCAAAATCGAGAATGTAACTGGCGCGCAGTGGGTGGTCGCTGAGGGTTTCGAGCAGCATCCGGGTGCCGTCGTCAAGCTCTCCCTGGCTGAAGATTCCCGGTAGCCCGGCGGCCTCCAGGTGAATACCCGCGCATTCCATGCCCGTCCAGCTCATCCATTCCTGAAGCTCAAACTCTGCCAGCGGTTCAACGGCTTCCGCACACCACACCTGGCAGTGCCTGGCACTGTCTACCTTGGCCGCCAGTGGCGCCACCGCTTTCAACTGTTTGGCAGCCCCGGCAATCCCCTCTTTTTTCTCGCCAACCACAACCAGCCGGGCGCCTTTTGCCGCCAGCCAACGGGCAAGTGCCAGCCGCAACTCCAGTTCGGCCCGAGCCTTTGGCAAAAACACCACAAGGGTGTTGAAGGCACCCGCATCAAAGGTCGGATCATCGTAACCGAAGGCGACCTTCCAGTTGTCCCGCCCCCGCAGAGTCTCGCACACACCCGCATGCTCACTCATGGCCATGCCGCCGTACTCAGACAGCTCAGACAACAGGCCAGCGGAAGTAACACCCAACAGGGCCACCTCCCCTGTGAGCAGGTGGCGATTCTTCAACAGGGCTTCGTGGGAATTGGGTAGAGACATTGAACAGACAATCCCGCTTGGGTGGCTCGGAAACGGGATACTTTAACCGGAATGCGCCGTCGAGTCTCCCATGGCGGGCCAGATCCCGGGGGCTTCAGAACGAAAGGAAACGAAGGCTTGCGGCATGCGCGCCCTTGGAATGGAGCCCAAGGCGCAATGGGAAGGGTGTTGCCGTGCCTGCACTTGCTATGTGTATTCACGTGCGTATAATTCGGCAAATTAACCGGCAAAATAATCGAATTTGAAATTTATTTTCATTTTAAATCATATAGTTAAAGTTTTGGATACCGGCAAATGACATCAGTAACGCCTTTCGTATCGCAAGAAAACGCTCCCGGTAAGCTTCAAGATGCCGTAGTGGAGCTCTACACCCTTGATTCTGCGCTGAACGCCAACATCCCGGAATCGCTACGCCTTCCCATGGTCAAACTACTTAGGGTGGTCAACTCCTTTTATAGCAATAAAATTGAGGGAAACCCAACTCACCCTGCAGAGATACTGCATGCACAGGAGGAAGGCGGGGCGAACGATCCCTCGGATGACCTGCTCGAAATAAAGCAGCACATTGAGGTACAAGCCCGGCTAGCAAACCTGGAAATTGGCAGAGGTGTCATCTGCACCAGCAAATTCTTTAGAGAGGTCCATAAAGAGTTCTACCAAGGGCTGCCCAAAAAGTTTCTTGAAATAAAAAATCCTGACACCGATGAAATCATACCTATTACTCCAGGCGAGTTTCGAACCCGAAACGTAAAGGTAGGAAAACACGTTCCTCCCGAGCATCAAGAGATATCCAGATATATGGGCTGGTTCGAAAAAGTCTTTAATCCAGCACATATCCATGGAACTAATCGCCTCTTTGCCGCTGCGGCAGCGCATCATCGGTTTATGTGGATTCACCCGTTTTTAGATGGAAATGGTCGTGTGGGGAGGCTATTCACTGACAATTATATGCATTGCTCAGGTCTCGGGGGCTATGGACTTTGGTCAATGTGCCGTGGCTTTGGAAGAGATACAGACGCATATTACGAGGCTTTGAGTCGGGCCGATATGGAAAGACAAGGCTCTACAGACGGCCGGGGTATACTGTCGGACAAGGGACTTCTCCAGTTTACCGAATACTTTCTTGATACTGCGCTTGACCAGGTGAAGTATTTTTCGGCACTTCTCGAACCGAAAAAACTGGATGAAAGAATTAACTATTATTTTGAAATGAGGAACAGGGGCGCTCTACTGTCATCAACAGGCGAAACTTTAAAGCCACTCAAACCTGAATCTAAAGAAGTATATTTCAAGCTTCTGCGTTCCGGACCGCAACAACGCGCTGACTTGCAGAGAAGTTTAGAAACCAGCGAACGGACTTTGCGGACGATTGTTTCGCAAATGTCTGATGCCGGACTAGTTGAGGCACCTGCGAAAAAGCCGGTCGCACTCGCCTTATCACCAAGCTCAATCGAAATGCTATTCCCTCACCTCTGGTGAGGGAGGCCAGACACACATAACAGCGGGCAAGGGTCACTTGTATCGGGCAACGGTGCCCACACGGAGAGCATCTTCCGGGGACATACCCCAGTCCTCGGGCTGCCTGTTATCAGAAGGCTTGCGCCCCCGGGCGCGCTCATCTGACCCGGCGGAGACACCCTTACGATGGCTGAAGGCTGTCAGGGCTTTTTGCATCAGTTCTTTCACGGTTCACCTCCTCGCTTACAGCAGCAGTTACTCTACCAAAACGGGAGGTGACCAACTGTGATGACACCGAGGGTCAGGAAGTGACACTCATCACGAATTTTTGACGCAATTTTACATTTCCTGCTAGACGGTTTTCTGGCGTCCGGAGCGCACCGGCCTCAAAACCAACTCATCCAGGCTGGTTTGCCGGACACGCTCAAGACCTTCTTCGCCGGAAACCGACAGCCCCATATCCCTGAGAATACCGTCCGCAACGTCATAGACGAAACCATGAACCGTCAGCGGTTGGCCACGCTTCCAAGCTTCCTGGACGATGTTGTTCTGGCACACATGCCCTACCTGCTCAACCACATTCAGTTCACACAGCCGGTCTACCCGGTCCTGCACATCCGGCAGGGTATCCAGCACCTTCTGGTGCCGGTCACGCACGTCCTGCACATGTCGCAACCAGTTGCTTATCAGCCCGAAGCCCTCGTTGAGCAGTGCCGCTCTCACGCCACCACAACCGTAATGCCCGACCACCAGAATGTGTTTGACCTTAAGCACATCAATGGCGAACTGGAGCACCGACAGGCAGTTGAAGTCCGTATGCACAACCACGTTGGCCACGTTCCGGTGAACAAACAGCTCACCGGGCAGCAAATCGACAATCTGGTTGGCCGGCACACGACTGTCCGCACAGCCAATCCAGAGATATTCCGGTGCCTGCTGGTTGGACAGGCGATGGAAAAACTGGGGGTCCTGGGCCTTGATGCCATCTGCCCAGGACCGGTTTTTTTCCAGAAGATGGTCAAGCTGACCCATTACCTTACTCCGTTTAGTGATTCCCCGCCGACGATTGAACGGGAATCATGGTCTCAAAGCAATACTCAGTTTGTCTGAGCCTCAACCTCAACCTCGCCATGAGGCTGATGCATGGTAGCCTGAGCCAGATCCAGAAGCTCCCGCAAGGCCACTGAGAACATCGCATACTCCGGCTCTCTCACGCCCTTAAGCTCGGACAACATGGTTTTCCAGCGACCGATCATCTGGTGATGCCGCGCCATCCAGCCCTCCACACAGACAGGTACGTCTGCCGGTTTTTCTGCCAGCCTCAGTACACCCGTGGTCAAAGCCCGCTGCTGCCAGTCCAGATCCTCACGGAAACTCTCCCTGGCAAGGGCCTGCCAGTGGGAAGCCGGAGTCAGAGCGGCAATGGCATTGGCGAACCAGTTGAGATCAAGGCGGTCACCCAGCTCGTAGTAAAGATTGGCGACCGTTTTCAACGGCATTCCTGACGCTTCCTGTGCCTCGATAGTACCGAGGGACGAGTACAGGTGCCCGGTACCGGAAACCACGGAAGCCAGCTCTGTCGGTAATCCGGCTTCCACCAGTGCCTGATGCCGCTTTTCCCAGGTGATCCGGGCCTGCTCTCCCAGATACTCCGGCAGTCCTGCGGTAATGGCCCAGACGCTGTCGGCAAAACGTTCCATGTGATTCTGGATACTCAGTTCCGCGCGACGGTTGCGCAACAGCCAGCGCACCGAACGGCGCATCAGCCGCATCAGGTCCTGCATCAATTGCATCTGAAGCTGGGCCGGCACATGAAAATCCAGATTCTCAATCCTGTCCCACCAGTTATCGATGCGGAAAACATCCCGGGCAATGATCCAGGCCAGTGCTATGGAGGCCGCATCAGCACCGGTGGACTGGTTCAGCCGCTCCACAAAGGTAATACCCATGTGGTTAACCATGTCATTGGCAATCTGGGTGGCAATGATTTCACGGCGCAACTGGTGCTCACCCAGCTCTTTCGAGAATTTCTGGGTCAGATCCCGCGGGAACACCTTGTACATTTCACCCGCCAGCATCGGATCGTCCGGCAGCGTGCTGTTAATCAGGGTCTGCTTGAGATCGCCTTTCACATAGGAGATCAGAACCGACAACTCCGGCCGGGTCAGCCCTTTTTTGTCCAGCTTGCGCTCAGACAGGGTTTCGTCATCCGGCAGGAATTCCAGAGCCCGATTCAGCTTGCCCTCACTCTCAAAGGTGTTCATCAGTCGGCGGTATTCCTCCAGGCGCGTCGCCGCATCCTCGTTGGCAATACTGATGGCCTGGGTCTGGCGGTAGTTGTTCTTAAGCACCAGCTCCGCCACATCGTCGGTCATTTCCTCAAGCATGATGTTGCGCTGCTTGCCGGTGAGATCACCCATGGCCACCACCCGGTTCAGCAGGATTTTCATGTTGACCTCATGGTCTGAACAATCAACGCCGCCGGAGTTGTCGATGAAGTCGGTATTCAGGCGCCCGCCCCTGAGGGCGTACTCAATACGCCCGAGCTGGGTCAACCCCAGGTTACCGCCCTCGCCGACAACCTTGCAGCGCAGCTCCGAACCATTGATTCGAAGGCCATCGTTAGCTTTATCGCCGACGTCGCTGTGGGATTCGCTTTTTGCCTTCACGTAGGTGCCGATACCGCCTACCCAGAGCAGATCCACCTGTGCCTTGAGAATATGGGATATCAGCATGTTCGGCGGCACCCGGTCCGGCTTGATGCCCAGCAGTTTTTTCATTTGCGGGCTGACAGGAATCGACTTGGCGTTCCGGCTGAACACCCCGCCGCCTTTGGAGATAAGCTTGCTGTCATAGTCGGTCCATGCGGAACGGGGCAGCGCGAACAATCGTTTACGCTCTATATAACTCCGCTCCGGATCCGGGGTCGGGTCGATAAAGATATGGACATGGTTAAAGGCAGCGACCAGTTTTGTTTTCTCCGAGGACAACAAGCCATTGCCGAAAACGTCGCCGCCCATGTCACCGATGCCGATGGCGGTGAATTCATCCAGCGCCGGGTTGATGCCCATCTCCCGGAAATGGCGTTCCACCGAGACCCAGGCCCCCCGGGCGGTAATGCCCATCTTCTTGTGGTCGTAGCCATTGCTGCCACCGGAGGCGAAGGCATCGCCCATCCAGAAGCCGTATTCGGCCGCCAGGCCATTGGCGATGTCCGAGAAGGTTGCCGTGCCCTTGTCTGCCGCCACGACCAGGTAATGGTCATCTTCATCGTGGCGGATCACCCGCTCCGGTGGGTGAATGCCGGCATCGACCAGATTGTCGGTAACATCCAGCAAACCACGGATAAAGGTTTTATAGGCTTCGATGCCCTCTGCCTGGAAGGCTTCCCGGTCCGTGGGGTCCGGTAGGCGTTTGGCAACAAAACCGCCTTTGGCGCCCACCGGAACGATCACCGCGTTCTTGACCTGCTGAGCCTTCACCAGGCCCAGAATCTCCGTACGGTAGTCCTCAAACCGGTCAGACCAGCGCAGGCCGCCACGGGCGACCTTGCCACCCCGGAGGTGCACACCCTCAACCCGCGGCGAATAGACGAAAATTTCGAACATTGGCAGCGGCAGGGGTACATCCGGAATCCTGGATGGATCGAATTTCACACTGATATAGGGTTTGGGGCCGCCCGCTTCATCCTGCTGGTAATAGTTGGTGCGCAGGGTGGCCTGGATCAGCTCCAGGAAAAGCCGTAGCACACGGTCTTCACTGAGATTTTCCACCTCTTCCAGACCCGCATTGAACTCGATCTCCAGCTTTTGCTGGGCCGCCTGGCATTTGCCCGGACTCTGGTACCGCTCCGGGTTGAAACGAACTTCGAAGAACTCCAGCAGCAGCTGCGTCAGCTCAACGTGGTTCACCAGCGTATTGGAGATAAAGGTCTGACTGTTGGAAAAACGGATCTGGCGCATATAACGGGCATAGGTTCGCAGAAGCGCAATCTGCCTCCAGCTCATGTATGAGGACAGCAGCATCCGGTTGAAGGCATCGTTTTCGGCCTCCCCGTACCAGACCCGTCGGAACAATTCTTCGAAAATCGGCCGGATACGATGAATGTCTACCACATCGCCGGTGTGAGCATGAAGGGTGAAATCGTGAATCCAGACTGTCTTGTTATGGCGGTCGGTCACCTCGAACGGATGCTCGCCAATGACACGGAAGCCCAGATTGTCGAAGATCGGCATCACGTCTGAAAGGGGCAGCGGTTCGTCCGGATAGAATAACTTGAAATGCAGTGTGCTCTCATCCTCTTCCAGCGCCCGATAGAAGCTCATGGCAAGGTCGCCTTTGATGGCGGACGCCGAGATATGCTCAAGATCGATCGCAGCACGCCTGGCCGAGAACATGTCGGTATAGCTGGCCGGGAAGCCGCCGGCCCAGAGCCGGTAGAGCTCATTGCCCTGCTCTTCACCGTATGCCTCGCTCAGTGCCTCGGCGAGGCCGTCACGCCAGGATTGCGCCAGTTCAATGACTTTCTCACGGATTTCGGCCGTTGGCAGCTGGCGGTTTTCAACCTGGGGTACACGGATGGTGAACTGGACCCGGGCCAGCACGGATTCCGAGAAATGGGTAACAAACTCAACGTCCTCGGCGCCGAGCCGGTCAACCAGCACCTGCTCCACTTTCAGGCGAAGTTCGGTGTTGTAGATATCTCTCGGGAAAAACGCCAGGCAGGTCACAAACTGGCCATAAACATCCTCCCGCATGAACAGCTCAATACGGCGGCGTTCCTGAATGTACAGGATGCTTTTGGCCACCTTCAGCAGCTCGTCCGGCTCGATCTGGAACAGCTCATCCCGGGGATAGAGGGTCAGAATCTGCTCCAGCTCCTTGCCGGCGTAGTCATCCCGGAGGAACCCGGAGCGCTTTATCACACTCTGGAATTTACGGCGGAGCAACGGAATCTCATCCGGCCGCTCGTTATAGACCCGGGCGGTATACAACCCCAGGAAGCGACGCTCGCCAACAACCTCACCCTTGCTGTCGAACTTCTTGACCGCGATATAGTCCGGGTAGGCCGGGCGGTGAACCCTTGAACGCTGGGCCGACTTGGCGAAGATAAAGATATCGTCGGTCCGGGTCATCTCATGCCGGGTGCGCTGGGGCAGCTCGTTTAGACGCACCCTGTCCGGCCGCTCGTTGTTGACTCTCAGGATACCCAGCTCGGAATTCTCGACCCGCCGGACCACCATTCCGCTCTTGTCTTTGGCAAAATCGTATTCGTCGTAACCCAGGAAGGTGAAGTGATCCCGTGCCAGCCACTCAAGAAACGCCCGGGCCTCCGCTTTCTGCTCGTCGTTGATACCGGCGGTGGTACTGTCCAGCTCCCCGATAATCTCGGTCACCTTCTCGGTCACCACCGGGAAATCGGATACTGCAATCCGGACTTCATGGAGCACGTTCTGCAGCGTGTCTTCCAGATCCCGGAGATCCTCGGGGTTACTGTGCCGGTCAATTTCCAGAACGATAAAGGCCTCATAGGCGGATCCGGAGGTACTCTTTTTTTGTGCTGTGCAGCTTCTTCAGTTTGCCTTCTTTGTCCCGCTCGACCTGAAGAATTGAGTGCTGGATCGAGTGAGTACCGATTTCGCGCTGATTAATGGCAATGCGCAGGGAATCAATCAGGAACGGCATATTGGGGTGCAGAATAAAAACGACAGTATGGGTCGACTCCCAGCCGTCGCTTTCCAGGTCCGGATTGAAAACCGCAACCGAGGTTTTTTCGGCGGAGCGCTTCTGCAGAAATTGCCAGGCCGCCAGTACGGCACCGTAGGTATCTGAGAATCGTCGGCTGACCAGCTCTTCCAGGGGGGATGTGCGCATAATGCTGCTTGGCAAATTCGCTGATTCTTTTGGCTTCGGTTTTGGTAATCTTCTTTGCAAAGGCGTCAGCCAACTGTTCAAAGAACTGATCCTTGCTGGCCACTGTCAGCGCATTCATGGTCGACCTCAGTTAGTGTGAAATAAACGTAATCGCAGTATCGTCACATAAGCATAGTCAAGCCCTTGATTTTTGCCGGCCAGACGCCAAAACTGCGGCAACTACCTACGCACGATACGGGTTTCTCCGGAAAAACCTCAAACAGAGAGGGAGCAGTCACTTCCAATGTCGTTACAGCATACGTTCGGTGAGTTACGGGCACAGTTAGCCAAACGGATAATCGGGCAGGAAAAACTGGTGGATCGCCTGCTGATCGCCCTGCTCGCAGACGGTCACCTGCTTGTGGAAGGGGCTCCCGGCCTGGCTAAAACCACCGCCATCAAGGCCCTGGCAGAACACCTGGAAGGGGATTTCCACCGAATCCAGTTCACTCCGGACCTGCTGCCGTCAGACGTCACCGGCAGCGAAATCTACCGGCCGGAAACGGGACAGTTTGAGTTCCAGCGCGGCCCCATTTTCCACAACCTGGTGCTTGCCGATGAGATCAACCGTGCGCCCGCCAAGGTGCAATCGGCGTTGCTGGAGGCCATGGGCGAGAGACAGATCAGCGTGGGCATGCGCACCTTCGCTCTGGACCAGCCGTTCATGGTGATGGCCACCCAGAACCCGATTGAGCAGGAAGGCACCTATCCGCTGCCCGAAGCGCAACTGGACCGATTCCTGATGCACGTGGTCATCCATTACCCGTCGGCGGAAGCTGAGAAAGCCATTCTCCAGCTCGCCCGGAACGATTATCGGCAGGGCATGCCAAAGACAGACCTCCGCCTCACGGCCCAACAGGTTTTTGAGGCCCGGACGGAGGTGGCCGACATCTACATGGCAGAGGCGGTCGAGCAGTACCTGCTCGCACTGGTTCTGGCGACCAGGGACCCGGCAGCCCTGGACCCGGAACTCGCCCGCTGGACCGCCTTCGGCGCCAGTCCCCGCGGCACTATCGCCCTGGATCGCTGCGCCCGAGCCCTGGCATGGCTTGATGGCCGCGACTATGTCACGCCCGACGACGTCCGGGCCATGGCCTTTGATGTGCTGCGCCACCGCATTCTGCTGACCTTCGAGGCCGAGGCCGAAGGCATGACTGCAGACACCGTGATCGAGCGGCTGATCGAACGTGTTCCGGTGAGTGCCTGAAACCGACGACGGAAGTAATTCACGGGAGCCGTCAGGAATGCCGAACACCGACACAGCAACCTACATCAGGCTGGCGGATCTCATCCGCCTGCAGGCGGATGCCAGGGCATTGAAGCTGCCTTCGGCACGGCCGGCACGTTCCCGTCAGGCCGGCCTTCAGCGATCGCCCCAGCGGGGCCGGGGCATGGCCTTTGCCGAAGTCAGGCTATACCAGCCCGGCGATGACATCCGCAGTATTGACTGGCGGGTAACCGCCAGGCGCCAGGCGCCGCATACCAAGCTCTACGAGGAAGAGCGGGAACGGCCGGTACTGCTGTTGTGCGATCTTGGCCCGAGCCTGTTTTTTGCCAGTACCGGCGCCTTTAAACAGGTGCGCTGTGCCCAGCTTGCCGCTATCCTCGCCTGGCTGGCTCTCTGGTCCGGAGACCAGGTGGGGAGCATTGTCTTTAATGGTGAAACACTGAGCGTTCAGCGCCCGGCCCGGCGCAAGAAATCGGTACTACGGCTGCTGGATACCCTGGCGGAGCAGCAACACCGGGCGAGTCACGAACCGGCGCTGAATGAAGGTGCCAGCCAGGGCAGACTGGATACCGCCCTGACTGAGGCACGCCGGGTTGCCCATACCGGCAGCCGGATTTTCGTGATCAGCGATTTTCTGGAGATCTCCCCGGAGACCGGGAAACTGCTGGGCGCCCTGGCCCGCCACAATGCTGTCAGTGCACTTAGAGTTGTCGACCCCCTGGAAAGGGAATTACCAAAAACCGGGCGGTTCGCGGTAGCGGGCCCGGACGGCCCGGTCTGGTTTGATGCCGCCAATCCGCGCTTCCAGAGGGCCTGGCATGAGAAGGTGGCCAGCCATGAACGGCAGCTCGAAGACTGCTTCCGGACCTCTGGCGTTACTGCGGCAACTGTTTCGACCGGAGACGATCCAGCGGTGGCCCTGAAATCACTGCTCGGACCAGGGGGGCGAATCGGGTGAATCCGCAAGACCCGCTCAGCCAACTCAGAGACATTCACCTGCCCGGTCCTGGAGGTTTCTGGCCACCGGCGCCCGGCTGGT
This sequence comes from Marinobacter metalliresistant, assembly GCF_038098645.1. Taxonomy (NCBI): domain Bacteria; kingdom Pseudomonadati; phylum Pseudomonadota; class Gammaproteobacteria; order Pseudomonadales; family Marinobacteraceae; genus Marinobacter; species Marinobacter metalliresistant. The sequence continues at coordinate 1,119,243 of NZ_CP101118.1, forward strand.
GGATTCTGGCCATTCTGGCGATCGCTCTTATCGCTGCAGTGACCTGGCTGATCCTCAGGCGCAGGCGCAGGAACCGCTGGCTCCGGTCGGCACAGTCGGAACTGGCCATGCTGGAGCGCTCAGCGGCCCCCGATCCCCAATGGTTTGTGCAACTGAATACGCTCCTGAAGCAGGCCGCCCGGGAACGATACCCTCAATCGCACCCGGAAGCCCTGACCGGTGATGCCTGGGTGGAATTCCTGTTAGCCACAGCCCCCGAACACCGGGTTGCCTCAAGACCGGTGACTGAGGCCCTGGTAGAAAGCGCCTGGCGGCCTTCGGTTTCAAGCGAGCCTGCTCAGGCACTGACATTTGCCAGACTGTGGCTGGGAGGCCAGAAATGCTGAACCTTGCCTGGCCCTGGGTGTTGACTTTGGTCATCATTCCCCTGCTGCTTCAATGGCGCAAACCTCAGGGGCAGTCGGTGGATGCGCCGGTTCTGCCGGTTGGCCACTGGCTGTCAGACCTGCCCGGCGTCAGCCGCCGGGGCAACGCTGTGCCGCTGTGGCAGAAACTGCTGCTGCTCCTGATGTGGGTATTACTGGTCATTGCCCTGGCCCGGCCGCAGCACGTTGGCGAACAAACGCAGATGCCGGTGTCCGGCCGGGACCTGATGCTCGTGGTGGATATTTCTCCCAGTATGGATGAGCAGGACATGGTGCTTCAGGGCCGGAGCATTAACCGGCTGCAAGCTGTAAAGCGGGTCCTTGATGACTTCATTTCCCGCCGCCAGGGCGACCGGCTGGGGTTGATCCTGTTCGGCACCGAACCCTACGTCCAGGCGCCCCTGACCTTTGACCTTGAAACCGTCAGAACCCTGATGCGGGAAGCCGGCCTCGGTATGGCCGGCCGTGCCACCGCCATCGGTGACGCCATTGGCCTTGCCACCAAGCGGCTCCGGGACAGACCCGAAGGCCAGCGAGTGATGGTGCTGCTCACTGATGGCGCCAACACCGCCGGCGAAATAACACCGGACAAGGCCACCGAGATTGCCACTGCCGCCGGCATTCGGATTTACACCATCGGCATCGGCGCAGAGTCCATAGTGCAACGTGGCCTGTTGGGGTCGCGCCGCGTCAACCCGTCCCGCGATCTGGATGAGAGCCTGTTGACCCGGATGGCCCAGCAGACCGGTGGCGAGTATTTCCGGGCCCGTAGCCTGCCGGAGCTTGAGCTCATCTATGAAAGCATTGATCAGCTGGAGCCCATCGAACTGGAGGGCAAATACTACCGCCCTGTCACTGAACTCTATGCATGGCCCGCCGGCCTTGCGGTGGCCTTGTGGGGCATGTTGTTTCTGTACCGGCGGATGGGCCAGATAATGGCCACGCGTCGCCAGCAAAGAGAGGGGGAACCGGATGTTGGCTGATTTTCACTTCCTGCGCCCGCTCTGGCTGCTGTTGGTTCTCCTGCTGCCATTGATGTATCTGGCGTTCCGCCAGTTACATCTGGGGGACAGCGGCTGGTCCCGGCTCATTCCGGCCCGCTTGCTGTCGCCTGTCATACGCCACGAAGGCACATCAGGCAGAACCTCGAAATCCCCTATGTTACCGGCTGCCATTGCCCTGGTCGTTCTGGCCACTGCCCTTGCCGGACCAGCATGGCGGGAAGCGCCTACCCCGCTTAAACAGCCGGGTGACAGCCTTGTGATTGCACTTGATCTCTCACTCTCCATGCTGGCAACAGACGTAGAACCCGACCGTCTGACCCGGGCCAAACGGAAAATCCGGGATATTCTCGCGGTACGGCAGGGCAGCCTGACCGGGCTGCTCGTGTACGCCGGTGATGCCCACGTGGTCACACCGCTGACCGACGATACCAGAACCATTGAGGGCATGCTGGACGTGCTTGATCCGGTGATTATGCCAGCCACCGGCAATCGCGCTGACCTTGCCATCGCCAGGGCGGCCGATCTGCTGACACAGGGTGCACCGGGTGACGGCCGGATTCTGATAATCACCGACCAGATCAGTGAACGCTATTGGCCTGAAATACGGGATACCCTGTCCGAAACCGGATATGCGCTCAACAGCCTGGTTGTGGGAACCGAAGAAGGTGGCCCCATTCCCCTGGCCCGCCGCGGATTCATTCGTGAAAACGGCGAAATTGTGATCAGCCGTGCCACCCCCGATGCCCTGTCGGAACTGGCCCGGAGCACCGGGGGCCAGAGCCACGAACTGACCCTCAACAACACCGATATTGAATCCCTTGAACTCAGTCCGAAAGACACCGGTGGCTGGCAGGATACAAGTGCAGGGCTGACCGTCAGCCGCTGGCAGGATGACGGTTACTGGCTGCTCTGGCTGGCCGCCCCCCTGATTCTTCTGGGATGGCGCCGGGGCGCATTTACCGCCCTGGCCCTGGTGCTTTTACCGGCGTTTCCACAGCCGGCAGCAGCCATGACCTGGGCCGACCTTTGGCAGCGCCAGGATCAGAGAGCCCCCGAACTGATCCAGAACGATCCGAAGCAGGCAGCCGCCCGGCTGGATGATCCCGAATGGAAAGGCTCCGCACTGTATCGGTCTGGCCAGTATGATGCGGCCGCCCAGGTCTTTTCCCGGGCCGAAGGGCCCCGCGCCAGTTACAACCGGGGCAACGCACTGGCCAGAGCCGGCAAACTCGAAGAGGCCCTCGCAGCTTATAATCATGCCCTGGCAGAGAGTCCGGATATGGAAGATGCCCGCCACAATCTGAAGATTGTCGAAGAATTACTGAAGCAGAAAAATCAGGGCAATGGTGACAGTCAGAGCAACAAACAGAAAGACCCATCAGAATCCCCGGGCAGCGATGGCAACAAGCCGCAGGATAATCAGAGCCAGCCGGGAAACGATAAAAATCCCGGTGACTCTGGCAACGAGCAGCAGCAGAACTCCGGGAACAGCCAGCGTTCATCCGGGAACCGCGAAGAACCAGGCGAACCGGATAAGCAGAGGGATGAACAGGAGGGGCAGACTCCGGAACAGGCATCGGGAGAACAGGAGTCACAGACGAACCAGCCCCGGGCTCCTGCGCCAATTTCTGAAACACCCCTGACACAGAGCCAGGAGCAGTCGCTCAGACGGGTTCCCGACAACCCGGGCGGCCTGTTACAGCGCAAGTTTCTGCAACAGTATCAACAACGCCAGACTCCATCCGATGAGGGCGATACACCATGGTAAAACGGTTGATCACAGCGGCTGTCTGTCTTTTTCTTCTGGCGGCAATCTGGCTGCCGGTCCAGGCGCAAGAGCTCACAGTCGAGCCAGACAGAACCCGGCTTTACGAGGGTGAGGTGATGACCCTGACGGTCAAAGGCAGTATGGAAATCGATATCAACCTGGGTAACCTGTTCGATTTCGACATGTCCAACCTGCCCAAACCCGATATCGAGAAGGTACAGCCGGATTTCGAGATCCTCGCGCAGAACCAGCAGTACAGCATCCAGACCATCAACAACCAGATGGTGGGTGAGATCACCTGGACCTACCAGCTTGCCCCGACAACCACCGGTGAACTCACCATTCCCGCCCTCACTTTCAAGGGCGCCGTTTCCGAGCCTGTCACAGTGGAAGTTGTGGACGGCACGCCACCGGATCAGGCGGACACCGGCCGTGACAGCTTTATTGAACTGTCTGCCGATAAGGCCGAGGTTTATGTGCAGGAGCAACTGATTCTGACCATTCGCCTGTTCTTCCGCGGCAACCTGATCCGGGGCGAACTGTCGGAACCCCAGCACCCCAATGTCGTTATCGAACCGCTCGGCAAGCAACAGGAATTCTCACGCTACCGTGACGGGGTGCGCTATCGTGTGGTGGAACGCCGCTATGCCCTGTTTCCCCAGCGCCCGGGCAACTTCAGGCTCCCGCCGATCCGGTTTGAAGGGCAGTCCCGGGACGCCCAAGGCAAGCTTAAATTCCTCAGGGACAGCGAGGAGCTGTTTGAAATACCGGTCAAGGAGGTGCCATCGCAGTTCACCGGGAAAACCTGGTTGCCGGCAAGCAGCGTAAGCCTGACAGAAGCCGGGTTGCCGCCAACTCTTGACGTCAAAACTGGTGAAAACATCACCCGGGAAATCCGCCTGACAGCAGCCAACCTGCCCTCGGAGACGCTGCCGCCACTGCCGGATGCGGTACCACCGGGTTTGAGGAGTTATCCGGAACAACCCGAGCGAATCACCGAGACAATGCCCGACGGTCTTTCCTCATCCTTGACGCAGTCAGTGGCCCTGGTGCCCGTTGAGGCCGGGCAGATGACCCTGCCGGCCATCCGCATTCACTGGTGGGACACGGAAGCTGATCGCGAACGTGTTGCTGAGATTCCGGAAAAAACGCTGACGGTAACGGGCCCTGATGCTGCTGGCGCAGTACCGCCGGAGAACACAGCTAAAACAGACGGGGAGACACCCGCAAAAAACGTGGCGTCCGATTCGCCGGATAACCAGGCTCCGGACCGGACCAGCCTCTGGCAATGGCTCAGTCTGGTGTTGGCGGTGCTATGGGGCGGCACTTTGCTGGCTTGGTGGCGGTCACGGAGGAATCCGGCAAAACTGCCGGTTACCAGCGAAAACAGAAATGATCGGGCCGCCTTTAACCGACTCATCAAGGCCGCCCGGGACGGTTCTGCGACAACGCCGGAACTGCTGGTGGAATGGGCCAGCCTGCACACACCCGGTCACGGCTTTCATTCTGCGGCAGACGTTGCCAGCCATTTCCGGAACGAGGCGTTAACCGCGGAGATCAGAAAACTGCAGGCTCGCCTTTTCGCGCCCGGACACGGCACGGACGACTGGGATGGACGCCCCATGGTCGGGGCACTGGAGCAAATAAGGGAAGCGACCGCAAAGCCGGAGGCCCGGGCTGACCTGCCGCCGCTCTATCCCCGAGGGCTTGCCTAAGAGCCTGCGGGGCCGGTCAGTTGGTCAGCTGCTGATCGATCACAATGGCGACCGGCTCGCCCCGGCCATCGCCCACCGCCACCGGCATATCCGTGCTGCCCTGCCAGTCTCCCGGCTGGGCGCTCACACTTCCGGACCGGCTGAGCCGGGCAGTAATCACCACTTCTTCAGCATCGGAAATTCTGGCTTGGGGTGACATGGAATAGCTGTCGTCCAGGCGTATTTCTGCAGGCAACTGATCCGCCGTCAGTCTTGCCACTGCCAGCGGCGGCCCTTGCTGGGCGCCAGCCTGGCGTGCAAACAGGAACAGCGTGGTATGCGCAGGCACCTGATCCCTGAAAGCTTCAATCAGTGTTACCCGCACGGTAACCCCTGTGCCGGCAGCTTCGGATTCGGCAGCCAGTTCCGGCGGTTTCTCTCCCAACCGGGTGTAGGCTTCACGTATTCCCTCACGGATGGAAGCAATCTGGGGATGATCCGGAGCGACGGTCTCAATCCGCTCCCAGTATTCGATGGCCTCGCGATAATGTTGCTGGCTGAACGCGTTGATACCCAGCAAGCCAAGGACATTAACCTCATCCGGGTTCAGCTTGCGCGCCTGTTCGATGGCGGCAGTGACTTTTTCTGTCATGGCGCCCTCGCTGTCAAAGAACAACGCCTGGGCCGCCAGGCCATAGGCAACGGATTCGGAGCGGTCATCACCCGCGACGCTCTCTGCCAGTTGCCGGAATGCCCAGGCCGCATCGTCGTACCGCTCCAGACTCATATAGGTGCGCCCCAGCATGGCCCAACCCTCCGGGTTATCCGGGCTGGCTTCAAGGCGCTCGCGCAGCTGTTCGGCAAGCCCGGCCATCTGAGTCTGCCGCGCGCCATCGGTGGCGCCCATTTCCTGCATGGTGATGAACTGTTCAACCCGGTCCATCGCGCCCCACCGCTGATACAGGTAGAACGTTGCCGCCGGAACCAAAAGGATAGACACAAGAGCGACGGCCATGGCGCTTCCCTGGCCACTGATGACCGGTCTCGGGCGCTCGTCCTCCGGCACGTCATCCAGCATGGCACCGGCCAGTTCTTCCTTCAGCTGTTGATAGTTTTCGTTGTCCAGGGTGCCGGCCTCATACTCCCTGTCCAGTTCCTTCATTCTGGAGCGATAAGCCATCAGGTTCTGGCTTTTAAGATCCGCCTGTTTTCTGGTACCAGTCCGGTGAAAAAGCACCGGGTAAAGTACGAACGCCAGGGCAATAATGATGAGTACCGTTGCGGCAATCCAGAAAGTTTGAGTCATGGAATTCCAGTCACAGGTTCAGAATTAAATCGGGTAACGGTGTGAAAGCCAGAGGGCAAAATTTCAGGAGGTTCCGTCCTGTTCCTTCTCTGCCAGCATCCTGGCTACACGGGCTTTCTCTTCAGCGCTGAGCGCGGGATTTTCAGCTCCTGCCCGCCGCCGGGAGCGGATAATCACGACAGCCACGGCCAACAACCCACCGAATACGCCGATCACTGGTGTCGCCCAGAGCAGGAACGTGCGGCTGTCGAACTCCGGTTTATAGCGCACGAACTCACCAAAACGCCCGACCAGCGCCTCGACAATCTCGTCATTGCCGGCACCGTCCTTCATCATTCGGTAGACCTCATCCCGCATATCCCTGGCGATCGGCGCGCTGGAGTCGGCGATATTCTGGTTCTGGCATTTCGGGCAGCGCAGCTCGGCGATCAGATTCTGATACCGCTGTTCCTGGGCCCGGTCCCCGAAATCATAGACGTCAGCCACCTCCGCAGCTGCTACCCCGGAGATCAGAACCGCCAGGGCAAGAAAAACAATCCTCGGCATCAGCCATTCCCCTGCAATTCGTTGATCACCGGTTGCAATGCCTGTTCCCAGACCGCCTCATTGATCACACCAACGTGGCGGTAGCGAACAATGCCCCCGGCATCAATGACGAAAGTCTCGGGGGCACCGTAAACGCCCAGATCAAACCCGAGTGTTCCCCTCGGGTCGTAGATAATGTCCCGGTATGGATCACCGAGACGGTCGAGCCAGACCAGGGCATCTTCACGGTTGTCCTTGTAGTTGAGGCCGATGATGGTCACGCCTTTTTCTTCCGCCAGCCAGATCAGATCATCGTGTTCATCCCGGCAGGCCGGACACCAGGTGCCCCACACATTCAACAGGGTAACCCGACCGCGAAACAGGCTCTGATCCAGCATGGCATCGGGGTTGTGCAGATCCGGCAGGCTGAACTCAGGGACTGGTTTGCCAATCAGTGCCGACTCCAGTTTGGTGGGGTCCCTGCCGATGCCTGCAAACAGCACTACGCCAATCACGACGGCAACGAGTAACGGGAGAAAGAGCAGGAACCGCTTCATGATACGGCTCCTGCAGGGCGTGCCGAGCCAGCATCTGTAACGGGCGAACCGGTGCCGGCCTTCTCCTCTGCCCGCTCCCGGATCCGGTAACGGCGATCGGAAATGGCCAGGAAGCCTCCGGCCGCCATGAAGAGCGCGCCCAACCAGAGCCAGCGCACCAGCGGCTTGTATTGCAGACGGATGGCCCAGGCATCGTCGGAAATGCGTTCGCCAATGGCCACGAAAATGTCCCGGAACAGGCCGGCATCGATGTCCGCTTCCGTCATCACGCTCATGCCAACGGAGTACTGGCGCTTTTCAGGATGCAGCTCGGCGATGGGCTCACCGTCCAGCATCACATCAAAACTGCCGTACTGAGCGGTGAAATTGGCTCCGCGACGCTCGCCGATGTCCTTGAATACAAACTGGTAATCACCCACGATCGCCACATCGCCGGGCACCATGCGAACATCCCGCTCAATGCCGTAGTTGGACACCACCGTGGCCCCTGCCATGGTAATCGCCAGGCCCAGGTGGCCGAGCACCATGCCGTAGTAGCTGCGGGACTGGCGCCTGAGGCCGTGGATGCGACCTTTTCTGGAGGACGACTTGTCCCACAGGTCCCAGAAAGTAGCAACGGTTACCCACATGGCGGCAAACACACCCAGGAATGCCCAGGGTCTGAAGCCGCCGTAGCCGGTCACCACGACAGTACTGGCGATAACGCTGACCGCCAGGGGCCACAACAGTTTGCGTGCCAGCCAGCCACCGTCGGTCTTCTTCCAGCGGGAGAATATCCCGGCACCCAGCAACAGGCCGGTCGCCACGGCCAGCGGGCTGAAGGTGAGGTTGAAGAACGGCTCACCGATCGACAGTTTGCCAAGTTCCAGGTAATCAAGAACCAGCGGGTAAAGCGTGCCAACGGCCACCAGCAGCGTGGCTGAAACCAGCAGCACGTTATTCAGCAGCAGGAAGATTTCCCGGGACAGCGACCCATAACGGGAACGGACATGCACCACCGGCGCCCGAAACGCATAGAGCGCCAGGCTGCCAATTACGGTTACCGCCAGCAGCGCGAGCAGGAAGGTACCCCGCTCAGGATCGGAGGCAAAGGCATGAACGGAGGTCAGTACTCCCGAACGGACCAGGAAGGTACCCAGCAGACTGAGGACGAAAGTGACAATCGCCAACAGCACGGTCCAGCTCTTGAATACGCCCCGTTTTTCAGTGACCGCCAGCGAGTGCATCAACGCGGTGCCCGACAACCAGGGCAACAGCGACGCATTTTCCACCGGGTCCCAGAACCACCAGCCACCCCAGCCAAGCTCATAGTAGGCCCACCAACTGCCCAGAGCGATGCCAAGGGAAAGGAAGGCCCAGGCGACGGTAGTCCAGGGCCGTGACCAGCGTGCCCAGGCAGCATCGAGGCGGCCGTTGATCAACGCCGCAATCGCAAAGGCAAAGGCTATGGCAAAACCCACATACCCCATATAGAGCATGGGAGGATGAATGATAAGGCCCAAATCCTGGAGCAACGGATTAAGGTCCGCCCCGTCTGCGGGCACGTTGGGCAGCAGGCGATCAAACGGGTTCGAGGTGACCACGATGAACAACAGGAATCCGACGCTGACCATACCCAGGACTGAAAGCACCTGAGAAATCATCACCGAAGGCAGTCGACGACTGAAGATTGCCACGGCCAGCGTCCAGCCTGAGAGCATGAATATCCAGAGCAGCAGCGAGCCCTCATGGCCGCCCCAGACGGCACTGAACTTGAAATACCAGGGCAGCATGCTGTTGCTGTTGTTGGCAACGTAGGCCACTGAAAAGTCGTCTGTCACAAAAGCGTGGGTCAGCACAGCGAAGGCAAGGCCAACAAAGACAAACATGCCGGCCGCCAGAGGCCTGGCAAATGCCTGAAGATTGTCTCTGCCAGTCAGGGACCCCGTCAGGGGTACTACGGAAAGGAGCACTGCCAACAACAGCGCGAGTATCAGTGCAAGCTGTCCGAGTTCGGGATACATCAAAGCCCTCCAGAAACCAGGCTGTTAGGTGAAGCGTTTAAGTTCAATAGGATACAGTTTTCGCACTCTCACTGGCCTTGTTCTGGCCTTTTGATGCCTTCTCCAGCGCATCAGCGACTTCCGGCGGCATGTAATTCTCATCGTGTTTGGCCAGAACCTGATCGGCCACAAAGCGGCCGTAATTATCCAGTCTGCCCATGGCAACCACGCCCTGCCCTTCGGCAAACAGATCCGGCAGGATCCCGGTGTATTCAACCGGTACCGAAGCGTTGAAATCGGTGACCCGGAACTCGACCGTGAGGCTGTCCGGATCCCTCACCACCGATCCCTCCTCGACCATTCCGCCCGCCCGGATTCTGACATCCACCGGCGCTTCACCGGCGGAGATCTGGCTGGGGTCATAGAACAGGTTGATGTTCTGGCGCAGGGCATAGGTTGTCAACGCTACAGCGATGCCCAGCCCCACTAGCAGGAACAGGACAATAGTCAGGCGTTTTTTTCGGATCGGATGCATCAGATACCTGCCATCAGTCGTGGGAAACGTTTACGCGGGTGAAGGAAGCCGCAGAGCCGCGGACAGCCTGTTGTTCGCTCCTGCCAGCCTGAAGCTCATAACCGCGCCGGCAGGATTCAATCGCTGCCTTGCGGCGGAGTACAGACCAGACCATCATCGCGACCATCAGGATGAAGAAGACACCATAACAGGCCCAGACATAGGGTCCGTGGCCTCCCATCACCAGAAATGCCGAAAAGGATTCAAACGCCATACATCAGCCCCTCCCGACCATAACATACTCTTTTACCCAGCGAGTTCGCTGCTCGCGGAGCAGAATCTCTGTCTGCATCCGTAAACAGGCCAGCCAGCCAAACAGCAGATACAGGCCAAGAACCGAAAGCAGCAACGGAACCCACATGTCCGGGGGCATTGAGGGCTTTTCAGTCAGCTTGAAGGTAGCCGGCTGGTGCAGGGTATTCCACCACTCCACGGAGTATTTGATAATCGGGATATTCACTACCCCGACCAGTACGAGAATAGCCACCGCCCGGGCCGCCGACTTTTCATCATTGATGGCCCGGTCCAGGGCAATCACGCCGCCATAAAGAAACAGCAGGATCAGCATGGATGTCAGCCGGGCGTCCCAGATCCACCAGGTTCCCCAGGTCGGCCTGCCCCAGACAGCTCCGGTAAACAGCGCAAGGAACGTTAATACCAGCCCTACCGGTGCCACCGCCTTAATGAAAACATCCGCCAGCTTCATGCGCCATACCAGGGTCACCACCGCCGCTACGGCCATCATGATGTAAACGGACTGGGCAAGAAAGGCGGTCGGTACGTGGATAAAAATAATCCGGTAACTGTTGCCCTGAAGATAATCCCTGGGTGCGAATGCCAGCCCCCAGACAATGCCCGCCATCAACAGGAGTATGCCGCCCGCCAGCAGCCAGGGCATCAACCGGGTTGCAATCCCGAAGAACCATTTGGGAGAACCCAGCTTGTGAAAAAATTGCCACATCAGATAGTCACCGTCCTACCGTTACCTTGTTTTAGCCGTTAGACAGGCTGATACGCAGCGCTGCAGCCGATGCAAAGGGCGCCAGCGTCAGCGCCAGCACCAGACATGCCCCCATCAGGGCCACGTAGGCACCGACCTGGGCTCCTTCCGCCGCGGCGGCCACTGTCCCGGTACCAAAAATCAGGACCGGAATGTACAGCGGAATGATCAGCAGGGACAACAGCACCCCTGCCGAACGTAACCCCAGGGTCAGGGCTGCACCAATTGAACCAATCAGACTCAGCACCGGCGTTCCGATCAGCAAAGTTAGACACAAAACTCCGATGGAGTTCCCGTCAAGATGCACCATGACGCCAAGAACCGGCGTCAGTATCACCAGCGGCAACCCCGTTAACACCCAGTGCGCCATGGTTTTCGCCAACACCAGGAGAAACAGGGGCTGAGGCTGGAGCACCAGTTGCTCCAGCGTGCCGTCATCAAAATCATGCCGGAACAGATGATCCAGCGAAAGTAATACCGAAAGCAGCGCAGCTACCCACAGGATACCGGCACCGGCCTCCCGCAGAAATGACACTTCCGGGCTAACCCCGAGGGGGAAAAGGGTTACAACCATGACAAAGAACAATAACGGATTCAGCAAATCCTGTCGTTGCCGGAAAGCCACCTTCAGGTCCCGGCCAAAGACGCCCCGCATTGCCGCCAGGGCTCCTACTGTATCATCCCGCAGCTTCAGAACGGGTCGGACATCAGCATTCATCAGATGATCCTCCACCCAGAACAATACGCTGCATTCCCGGCATCCGGAGATCGTGGTGGGTCGTCACGACCACTGCACCACCTTCGGCGGCGCGCTGCCGCAGTAGATTTTCAATTGCGCTAACGCCGTCCGCGTCAATCGCGGTAAAAACTTCATCCAGCAACCACAGCGGTTCGTCGGCTATCAGCAGTCTCGCCAGGGCCACGCGCCGTTGCTGGCCGGCTGAAAGATTCCGGCAGGGCACGTCCTGAAAGCCGGCCAGCCCGGTGCCCTCAAGTGCCTGGCGCAGCACCGGGTCTGGCACAGGGCGTCGCCCGGACGTCAGTGCCCGAAGATTTTCCACTGGCGTCAGCAACGGCTTGATGCCCGGCCGATGGCCAAGGTACAGGGAATTTCTGAAGAATTCTTCCCGCTGGCCGGACCTTGGCCTGCCACACCATAGAAGCTCGCCGGACCAGGCATCGTTCAGGCCAGCCAGCATTCGCAGCAGGGTGGTCTTGCCGGAGCCGTTGGGACCCTCGACACGGGTAACTGTACCGGGCAGTATGGAGAACGACAGGTCACGGAAAAGGATCCGTTCGTCCCGTTCGCACTGCAGATCGACAGCCTGTAATAACGGCTCAGACATTAGGGCCCCGTAACCAGGACGATGCGCGTGTGTACGGCATCGGGTGCATTCGTGACAGAGACGGCGGATGCGCCATTATTCGCGCATGGCCGGCCGGCGCGGCGTATTATAACGAAATAGCTTGCGGATTACTCTTGTCCAACATCAAATCAGCGACGATGAAACTACCCAGCGGACAACAGCCTCCTACTCCTCCTGCCCAGCCGGCACCCCAGACGGCCCGGCCAGCCGGCACCACAGAAGTCAGCCGCGAGCCCGTCGCCGCGTCAGCCAGACAACTGCTGGCCCAGATCCAGCTGGCAAACCGGGAAACCACCCTGGCCCGAGTTGCGGAGATCGTGAACCGGCAAAGCGGAAGCAGTGCCGATGTGTTGCTGGATATTCGTGGCAAATCCCTTCTGGTTCAGGCAACTATCGGTAAAACCGAGCTCTCGCCAGGTGACTGGGTAAAGGTGATGCGGGCGGGTAACGAGCTTCAGCTAATGGGCAAACTGGCGCCGGCTCCCGAAGCAGGCATTGCCCGGGCCCTGGCCCAGCGATTGCCCTGGCAGCAAACGCTCGACACCGGTCTGGCAAAACTTATGGGCACCCTGACCCAGGGCCTGAAGCAGGACCCGCTGCCCGGCCAGTTGCCTTCACCACGGCTGACCCAACCCCTCCCGGAGGCCGCCCGGCAGGCGATCGAACAGCTGGTGGCAAGGCTTCCCTCGGGAGCCAGTCTGGCACCCGGCACTGGCGGTCAGGCTGCAACACCACAGCAGGTTCGGCAATGGCTTTCCGAAAGTGGCCTGTTTGCCGAATCCCGCCTGTCCCGGACGCCCGCTGCCCAACTCCCGGATCTCAAACTGGCCCTTGGCAGGGTAATTACCGCATTGCTGGCGCAGCAGGGCAGCACTCCGGAACAGTTCAACCGTTTGACACCCATATCAACACCCGGATTAATGCAGGCACCCCTGCAATTTCCACAACCTCTGGCGACGCCCCAGGCGTCCGGAGACGGCGAGCCACCCGGTGTCGGGCAGATGCTCCGTCTGCTGGCAGGGATGCTCAACCGCATTACGGTGAATCAGTTGCACAGTCAGGTGCTGACAGCCCGGGGCGGTAGTGATGCCGCAGCGCCAACCGCTACCCTGCTATTGGATCTGCCCTGGCTGACCCCCCAGAACGAGCCCAGGCTGGCGCAACTGCGAATTGAACAATATTCGGAGGACAAGGAGTCGGAACGGAAATCCGCGACGCCGGCTACCACCGAATGGCGGCTTGCACTGGCGATGGATCTGGATGAGGCCGGCCCGCTTCATTTTGACGTCGCTTTGCGACAGCAGGCGGTCAGCGCCCGGGTCTGGGCGGAGAAACAGACGACGCTGCGACGGGTGAACCAGGAGCTCCCCGTACTGAGGCGGAGTCTGGCAGACCTCGGGCTGGAAGTGACGGACCTGGAGTGCCGCCGCGGAACACCCCTTAGCAGCGTCACCCGGCTTGAACACAGACTGGTGGATACCCGGGCATGACTTCAGAAACACAGCACACGGACACCAGGGCCGCCGTCGCACTCAAATACGATGGCGACAAAGCCCCCACCATCAGCGCAACCGGCACCCACGAACTGGCGGAGGAAATCATCCGCATCGCCCGGGAGCATAACGTTCCGCTGTATGAGAACGCCGAACTGGCAAGCATCCTGGCCCGACTGTCCCTTAACGAGGAAATCCCCGAGGCGCTGTACCGGGTTATCGCCGAAATTCTGGCATTTGCCTTCCATATCCGGGGGGTTACGCCGGACGACAGGAAACCGGATGCCTCAGTGGATCAGTGAACGGAGCGCCCAGGCCTGCTGCCAGTTGCCACCGCGCCGGGGCGCAACGGCTGTCTCGAAATAATGCCTCAGCCGGCGGCGATCTTCCGGTTGATCCTTGAGGGCTGAGCCAATGATATGGTGCATCAGCAGCTCAACCGTCATGCTGCCGCCGCCGTAATACCAGGCATTCAGGCTCGCCGCGTGGGCCACGGAGACCGCTTCGGCGGTGGACAGGGCCGAGCCCGCCAGACGATCAGTACTGCGGCCATCGAGAGTCTGACCGTTGCGCAGCTCGTGGAACATGGTCACCAGAATCTCGATCACCGGTTCATCAAGGTCCAGTTCGACGCCTGCCCGGACATTGGCTTTCCGGACCTCACGGAGTACTACGTCCATTTCATCCGACAGGTTGCGAATCGGGCGAATTTCCTCGAAGTCCATTCGTCGTTTCAGGGCGGCACTCATCCGGTGAACATCCTGATCGACACTGTTCGAGGTGGCAATGACATTAAACCCTTCCCGCGCCAGAACCACGCCTTCCTCGCCAGCCAGTTCCGGAATCACCACCACCCGGTCAGACAGTACGGACAGCAGCGCATCCTGCAGCGCCTGGGGGCAACGGGCAATCTCCTCGAAGCGGACCATCCGTCCTTCCATCATTCCCCGCAACAAGGGGCTTGGCACCAGCGCTTTGAGGCAGGGCCCTTCGTTATGCAGAACGGATTCGTTCCAGCTATACAGCAACTGCCCGACATGGCTGACTGCCCCGCCCTGGAGTGTCAGGGTGGAGCTGCCGGATATGGCGGCCGACAACAATTCGGAAAGCCAGGATTTGGCCGTCCCCGGCTCCCCTACCAGGAGGCACCCGCGGCTGGTACACAGGGAAATGATGGTCCGGACCACCATGGCACGGTCGGCGACGAACTTTCGTTCGATGCCCAGCTTTTCATCCCCCCTCACAAACTTTTCCACAGCACGGGGTGACATCTGCCAGCCAGGTGGCACCGGGCCATGATCCATCCCTTTCAGGTTCTCCAGCTCCTGAGCGTACACAACTTCTGCGGGCTCACGCTGCACGGCCTTGATTGCCTGATTCCTGGTGCTCATTCCTGACTCCTCCGGCCGCCGCGAACTTCTGGCGCCATACGCTCTCTGGGAAGGATCCGTGGCAATTCCGAAAGCGGGATAATGCCTTCAATGACATGGTCCAGCGCACTGTCCCGCATGGTAATCAGACCGGCATCCAGGGCCCGCCAGCGAAGCTCTCCGATCGGCGGCTGGCAGGAAATCGCATTACGGATATCGGAATCAACTTCCATATATTCCACGATCGCCACCCGGCCCCGGGTACCCCGGCCGTTGCATTTGTCACAGCCGGCGCCCTCAAAACACCGGAAATTTGCCGGCGGACCGTCCGGAAACATCTCGGACAGAATCACCGGGTCGGGCCTGGCAGGTTTGCGGCAGTGCGTACAGATTCGCTTGGCCAGGCGCTGGGCAATTACCGCCAGCAACTCACCGGCAATGGAGTTCGGGTGAACACCAAGATCGTAAAGGCGCTGCAAGGAATCCACTGCGTCATTACAATGCAGCGTCGACAACACCACATGCCCGGTCTGCGAGGCCCTGATTGCCTCCAGTGCGGTTTCCTGATCGCGGATTTCGCCAACGAGAATGACATCCGGATCCTCGCGGACAAACGCTCTCATGGCATCGGCAAAACCAAAACCTATCTCCGAGCGCACCCGGGTTTGCTGGATGTTATCGATAGAGTACTCAATCGGATCTTCCACCGTGATCACTTTCCGGCGGCCGTCATCGGCCAGGGTCTGCAGTCCGGCATAGAGCGTGGTCGATTTGCCAGACCCCGTAGGTCCCACGACCAGAACCAGTCCTGCCGGGTTATCCAGCAAGCGCTGATAACGTCCACCGATCACCGGCGACATGCCGAGTTCGGCAATGGTCATGGCGCGCCCGGTTTGGGGTAACAAGCGGATGATAGCGTGTTCGCCATGGAGCGACGGCTGGGTCTGGATGCGCAGGTCGTAGGCCATGTCACCCAGTTGCAGCCGTGAACGGCCACCCTGCGGGAGCCGGTGTTCAGCGATGTTCAGTTCCGCCCGAAGCTTGATCACGTTGATCACCCCTTTGATTTCCCGGGGCGACAACTGGTACTGGGGCAGATCGTGGAGGTCGCCGTCTACCCTGAGGCGTATGCGAATCCGCTCTCCGTATTGTTCTATATGAATGTCGCTGGCTTTTTCACTTACAGCATCCAGCAGGATCGCCTCATAGACCGACACCAGATAGGGACTGATGTGCCTGTTTTTGGCGTCGCTGCAAAGCAACTGATCATTGCACTCTCCCGCCTCAGGCTTGGGATCGGTGCAGGCACCATGGTTCGCGGCGAAATGACTGCCCTTGACCGTCAGGTCCAGGGCCGACCAGATGCGACGGAAATCCGTCGGTGTCACCAGCAGGCAATCGATCACCTGATTTGAGCTGAGGCGCTCGAGCTGGTCCGTGCGCGCGTCCGGATCATCGGTCACAACGGTGATCGTTCCATCGTCCTGGGCGACAGGAATCAGCCGTGACAGGTCCAGAAAGGTCCGGGAGAAGCGTCGGAACAGCGCAGGGTGGAGATCCGGAAGGAGTTCATCCGCGTCGGTGAAGGTCATGCCCCGCTGCCGTGCGAGGGAGCGGTACAGATCAATTTCTTCAAGATTCAGTTTGCGCCGGAGAACATCAAGTACCCGGCAATTCTGTTTCGCCGCTTCCGCTTTCGCCTCGGCCAGGACCTTGTCATCCACGACGCCCTGATCAATCAGAATC
This sequence comes from Marinobacter metalliresistant, assembly GCF_038098645.1. Classification (NCBI taxonomy): domain Bacteria; kingdom Pseudomonadati; phylum Pseudomonadota; class Gammaproteobacteria; order Pseudomonadales; family Marinobacteraceae; genus Marinobacter; species Marinobacter metalliresistant. Next base: position 1,136,054 of record NZ_CP101118.1, read on the forward strand.
TGTTCCACATTGCGGTTGAAGTCGACCCAACCAAGAGTCCGGACCCGTTCCAGCCGGGCATCACGCTTCACAAACATGGCCAGACTCGGCACCGGACCGGCACGACCCTCAAGGCAAACCAGGTGCCCCCCTTCCCGAAGGAAACGAGCCAGAGGATTGCGCTCTTTGATAAACGTGGTGCACAGGACAAGATCGCACAGCTGGTCAGGCTCCGGAGCCTCTTCCACGCTGGCAACCAGAACGTCCACATTGTGCATGCCAAGACGGAAAAACCGCTCCCGGGCGGCTTCCGCAACAACCGCATTTTTCTCCAGGTAAACCACCCGATGGGCCAGCTCAGAGAGCACTGCGGCAAGATACCCGGAGCCGCCGCCGACATGCATCACCACCTGATCCGGTTCGATCTCGGGGATCAGGGACAGGATATGACTGACGGTTTCCTCGCGGGGGATGGAGTGCCCGGTGATTGAGGGAACCAGATCGGAACCGGAAACAAAATCATGGCGGGATACAGATCGGAGGGCCTCAAGGGCCCTCGTGTAAACTCTCTTCATTCAGCAGCGTCCGTAACAGCTTTATATCAGGCCGCCTGACGTTTTCTGAGTACTGACACCAGCTCGGCCTCGGGACGGGATATTCCGCACGTGTTCATAAGATCGTCGATATCGGCACCGAGATCAACCAGTCTCGAGGCTTCGTCGCCCCCTCTGTCAGGGTAGCTGGAACCTCACCCGATGTTAGACTCTCTCAATAAAGTTGGGCGAGACAGAGGTTTTCATGAAATATTCACCAGAACGAGTGTTCATGATGGGTACTGGAAGCACAGGCAACTAAAAGCAGCTAAGGGTTGCTAAATGCAATATAATTTTGAATGGGATCCCAACAAAGCGCACGTCAATGCTCGTAAGCATGGTGTAACCTTTGAGGAAGCCACCAAGGTCTTCGATGATCCGATGGCCTTAACGGTTTTTGATGATGAGGAATCCAGCGAGACAGAGGACCGCTGGGTAACGCTTGGTCAAATCGTCGGGCAGCATTATTTGGTTGTGGTACACACTTTCCGCAACGCCAATGAAGATGCCGTGACCATCCGTCTGATCTCAGCGCGGCCAGCCACGAAACACGAGATTCGGCAGTACGAACAAGGGTGATCTCTATGCGTGAAGAGTATGATTTTTCAAAAGGCGAACGTGGTAAATTTTTTAATCCAAACGCGAAAAAGAATTTGCCTGTTTACCTGGAAGCTGAGGTGCTGGACTATTTTTCAGAGAAGGCCAAAGCCAAAGGCGTTGAATTAAACACTCTGGTCAATGACCTGCTGAAGAAAGACATTGCCTTGATTGAAGGGGTTAAGTAAAAGGGAATCCCAGAGCTTTTTCTGCTGGAGTCATATACCCACTAACACGTTCATGGCTTGTAACATTGCCGTTACCAACTTTAACCATCACGCTGGCATTATTCCGTTGCCGCCCCGTAAAGGAGGTTCAATCGTGCAGCAAGCTCATACCGCGAAACAAGAAGCATTGGATGCCATCGAGCGCATGCCTGACAACGCCGACACCGAAGAGATTATGTACCGACTCTATGTGCTGGAGAATATCCGGCGCGGCCAGCAGGATGCCGCCGAAGGCAAAACCCAACCGGCTGAAGAGGTGCTCAAGGAAATTCAAACATGGTGAAGTGGACGGCTCACGCCAAAGCCCAACTTCATCATATCTGCCAATACATCGCTGAAGATTCGCCGCTTTATGCCAAGCGCGTCAGTGAAGAGCTGGTTCAGAAAACCATTGGCCTGGATGAATTGCCCCGCAAGGGGCACAAGGTGCCGGAATTGAACGAAGGCGCCGTGCGAGAACTGGGCCTTTACTCCTACCGGATTCTTTACGAGATCAAATCTGATCATCTCATTGAAGTGCTGGCCGTGATTCATAAACGACGGCATGTAGAGCCGGAGGATATTCCGAGGGAGCAATAACGTACGAGCCCGCCAAAGCGGGCCTGGTTGTACCTGATCGGTTACTGCGAACATGAAGACCTGAAGATCCGCAATGCCCTGGCCGAAACGACATCCGTCCATTTGCCCTGGGACGCCGGGCATGGTTATTCGCAGACACCCCCCCAAGGGGGCAAACGCAAGCGCCATCTGCTCCGGCATATTACTGAGTCAAGTGGATTGATTTAACGGCGTACTCCCGGTAGACCATCAATACTCATGCATCTTCCGGTTGAAGTCGGGATCGCGCTTCTCCAGGTAATAGGTGATCTTGTGGGGCTTGAGCTGGTTCTCGTCGAGAATTCGCCAAACCGTACTCTTGCCGGCTCTGGCAAGACGCGCAAATCCCGACCGCTCCGCTTGTTCGGACACATAGCGCGCCAATGCCGAGATACTCCACAACTCGGCCGCCAGCCCAAGTTCCTTCGGTTTGGTGCAGGCTATGCTATACCCACTACACACTTGGCAGATTGCAAAGAAAACCACTGACCTTAACTCCCTGTCCCTAAACCGATACATTTAACTCCGTTTATGTTCACAGATCATACAGACCTGCCACAGACAAAACACAGGGGAATTAACCAGGAAGATAAAAGTGTCGCAGGAGCCAGACAGCCGCTGAACAACATGGCTGACTTCCCCGCCCTGAGGTGTAATAAACTCTCTCCAGCAGCGTCCGTAACAGCTTCGTATCATGCCGCCTGACGTTTTCTGAGTGCTGACACCAGCTCGGCCTCGGGACGGGATATTCCGCACGTGTTCATAAGATCGTCGATATCGGCACCGAGATCCACCAGTCTTGAGGCTTCATCGTAGGAGATTCGCAGCGGATCGTTCTGGCGCATCTCGTCCAGTGTGGTCCGCAGTTCATGCAGTTGGCGCTCGCAGGCCACAAGGCGCTGCCCCACCCCCATGCTGCCACTGGTGGTGGCATGCAATTCACGGCCGAGGGTGTCGCAACGCTCTTTCAGGGATGCCTTCAGGCTGCGCACCTGGCGCCCCAGAATCAGCCCCTGAACGAGCACCAGAGACAAGGCGGCAACAGTCAGCGCCCAGGGAAGATAGGAAGGAATTTCTGCAAACATGACGGATATCTCCCGTTAATTGCCACGGAAGGCATCCATCATCTGGCCTGTAACGGAGTGCTCCGGTTTACAGTGCCGCGATTTCCGCCCACTCGTGGTCTGACAGCATCTTGTCGAACTCGACCAGTATGATCAGTTCGCCATCCTTGTTGCACACGCCCTGGATAAACCTGGCACTTTCCTCGTTACCCACGTTCGGTGCAGTCTCAATTTCACTGGCTTTCAGGTAAACCACCTCGGCCACCGAATCCACCAGGATACCCATCACCTGATTGGCCGATTCCATCACCACAATCCGGGTTGCATCGGTCACCTCCGCATCCGAAAGACCGAAGCGCCGGCGGGTGTCGATTACCGTAACCACGTTACCCCGAAGGTTGATGATGCCGAGCACGTAATCCGGAGCACCCGGAACCGGCGCAATCTCGGTGTATCTCAGTACTTCCTGGATCTGCATGACGTTCAGACCGTAAGTCTCATCATCCAGCCGGAAAGTAACGTATTGCAGTACCTGATTACCCTGGGCCTGATTGGTTTGTCCGCTCGGGGATGCCATAGCGATGTGTCTCCTCTTGGGCTGCCCGGCGGGCAACCTGATCGTCAAAAAAATATCGTCAGTGCCCAATACTATAGTTAAGGGCACAAACCGTGCCAGCATGGCTCGGTTTCATTCAGTAACCATTGTTTGCGTCAGCTCAGATCCAGATGGTGCTCCCGCTCGGCCCGCACCAGCAGGTCTGCCATGGTGCGTACATCAATAAGCGCGCACATCTGGTTAATCACGGTTCCCGCCAGCCAGGGGCGCTTGCTGCGAGCTGTTCGCCAGCGCACTTCATCGGGTCTCAGGGTAAAGGACTGGGCCACGTCGTCGCAGGCCAGCCCCCACTGGCTGTTATCAAGCCGGATCACAAACCGGTAGTTGACGCGGGCATCCGCCGGCGCCCGGTCCGCCATAATCCATTCCGCGGTATCCACCACCCGGAGATTCTGGTCCCGGTCGGGCCGGATGCCCATATACCAGCGCGGGCTTCCGGGTATCGGCCGGATCTCTTCCTCAATTCGGTGGATGGCGCCGAGCAGAATCAGCGGCACCGCCAGTTGCAGCCCGGCGACGGTGAAAATAAGGCACTCAAAAGGCTGCCCGGACCACTCGGGGCGCGAGGGTGGCGCGGCCGGCCCTGGTTCAGGCGTGGCAACGACTTTTGGTTCCGGCACGGCAGTTTCCGGTGCCAGACGACCCACTGGCCGGACAGCCTCGGCGGGCTTTTCCCGCAAAGGTTTGGGCGGCTCTGGCCGAGCCGCCGGTTTTTCGGCGGTTTTCTCCGGAGCGACAACCTCCTCTCGCAACGCCGTATCGGTCGCGGTATGTAGCAACTCGTCAAGATAACTGGCGATTGCGGATTCAGGGCTCGCCAGCCTTGTCAATTTCTCGTCAGCCATGCCGACGCTCCTTCACGGACCCTACCCGGGCCATCAGGTCGTCAAGGAGATGGCTGTACGCCCGGACACCGTGCGTCTCGGCGTCCAGCGCAGAGGGAATCAAACCAGCCTGGCTGGCATCCCGGAATTTGGTATCCACGGGAATGGCAAACTGCCACAGGGATTCCCGGTAGGTTTTGCGTAGCAAATTGAGGCTTTTCACCGAAGCCTGGGTGCGCCGGTCGTAGAGCGTTGGCACGATGGTGTAAGCCAGCTCGTTCTTCTGGGAACGCATGATCATCTTGAGCGTGTGGAGCATTCGCTCAAGGCCCTTGATGGCAAGAAACTCGGTTTGCACCGGAATGATCAGGTGCTGGGCCGCAGCCAGGGCATTGACCATCAGCACCCCAAGGGACGGCGTGTTATCCAGAAGCACATAATCGAAATCATCCCAGAGCTGGGTCAGCGCCCGGGAGACAATCAGCCCCATGCCTTCCACGCCGATCATCCGGCGCTCCAGGGTGGCCAGTGCAGCGCTGGCCGGCAGCAGGGACAGCCCCCGGCAACTGGTCTCGGTAATCAGCTGGGCCGGCAGCCCCTCGGGGACTTTGCCCTGATGCTGGAACAGATCGAACACACTGTGGGCGATGGTGTCCGGATCGTATCCGAACCAGCTGGTAAGCGAGCCATGGGGGTCCAGATCGACAACAAGAACGCGCTTGCCCCGCTCAGCGAGCAAGCCGCCCAGCGCAACAACGGATGTGGTTTTGCCGACACCACCTTTCTGATTGGCTACTGCCCAGATTCGCACGCTTTGACTCTCCAGAGAACACATCGGTATGGCCGGATTCACAGGGGCCACAGTCCCGTTTATCGGCAGCCCCCCGGGCAACTTGAACGAATAGCAGGGGGATTTCCGGCAAGCTCTTGCCGTCGCCTTTTATGACCGGGAATGAATACAGGAACCGTGCCAACGGAACCATACGCATCTGCCGAGGAACGGTATTATCGCATGGCACCCCGGATACTGGCGTCGCGGGAAATCAGCAACACCACCCGCCGGTTTCTGCGCCGCCCCTCTTCCGTGTCATTCCGCGCAACCGGCTGATACTGGCCGTAACCGACCGCGGCAAGGCGCTCCGGTTCAATGCCTTCCATGGCCAGCATCCGGATAACGGCCGCCGCTCGGGCAGCGGACAGCTCCCAGTTGGAAGGGAAACGGGGCGTACTGATGGGCAAATTGTCGGTGAAACCCTCAACCTTCACAGCGTTATCACGGTTGTTCAGGACTGTGGCAATCTTCTCGACCACCTCGAAAGCATCGTAATGGGGTTCGGCATCACCACTTCCGAACAGCAGACTGTTGGGCAGGTTCAGCTCAAGCCAACGGTCACTGGTTTCCAGCGTCACCACACCCTGGCTGATAAGCTCGTCGAACTCCATGGTCAACTGGTCAGCCATGGCACGCAGGGCCTCGGTCCGGGCCTGGGCGTCCATTTCCGGGTTTCGGGGAGCTTCGGTGACCGCCGGGGGTATCACGTTTTCAGCGGGCGCGTTCAGAGACTGCGGAGGCTGGTCGCCGATCTCGATGGGCTGGAAGGACCGCTGGGGCGCGTTGAAAACCCCGGTCAGGGTTTCAGATAACACCTTGTACTTGCCTTCGTTCACGGACGAAACCGAGTACATCACCACGAAAAAGGCGAACAGCAGGGTGATGAAGTCGGCGTAGGAAATCAGCCAACGCTCTTTATTGTGCAGATCGTCCTTAGGTTGCCTACGGCGCCGCATAGTCTGGCCTGCGCATGCTCACTGCAGGAAGCCCCGCAGCCGCAATTCGATGGATTTCGGGTTTTCACCCTCGGCGATGGCAATAATGCCGTCAATCATCATATCCTCGTAGCGGGTCCGCTCCCGCACGATGCCGCGCATCTTGTTGGCCACCGGAAAAAACAGCAGATTCGCCAGGGCGACACCGTAAATGGTCGCAACAAAGGCCGTGGCAATACCGCTACCGAGTGACTGAGGATCTTCCAGGTTGGTCATCACCTGGATCAGACCCATGACCGCACCGATAATCCCGATGGTCGGGGAATAGCCGCCCATGGCCTCAAACACCTTGGCGGACTCGAGATCCCGCTGTTCACGGGATTCCAGATCCACCTCCATAACACCCCGGATGGTTTCCGTTTCCGCACCGTCCACCAGCAGCTGCAGCCCTTTCCTGGCAAACGGTTCCGGCTCTCTCTCAGCCAACCCCTCAAGGCCAAGAAGCCCCTGCTTGCGAGCCTTCACGCTCCAGTCAATGACTTTCCCCAAGCCATCTTCCATGTTGATGAACGGCGGAACAAAAACCCAGCGCACCTGAGTAAAGGCTCTTTTGAGCATGGGCCACGAGGTCTGGAGAATCGTCGCGGCGAATGTGCCACCAACAACAATCACCGCCGCGGGGCCATTAAAGAGCGAGCCCAGCGCCCCGCCTTCCAACAGGTTGCCGCCCAGTATGGCGGCAAATGCGAGAACAACCCCGAGAAGGCTGAGGATATCCATCAGCTGACACCTTCCACCAGCCGCGGCCCGATTTCGTCCAGTGACAGAACTTCATCGGTCAATCCTGCCCTGGCAACGGCCATGGGCATTCCGTAAATGACCGACGATTTTTCGTCCTGGGACCAGATATCCGACCCACTCTGCTTCATCATCCGGCAGCCCTCCTTGCCGTCAGACCCCATGCCGGTGAGGATCACGCCCAGGGTCTTGCCCGGGAAACTCCGGGCCAGTGAACCAAAGGTCACGTCTACGCAAGGCTTGTAATTGAGCCGCTCGTCACCTGGCAGGATCCGGACCCGGGCCTGCCCGCCCCGGTTCTCAATCATCATCTGTTTACCGCCGGGCGCCAGTAAGGCAAGCCCCGGGCGAAGGACATCGCCATCTTCTGCTTGCCGAACCTCTATGCGGCAGAGTTTGTTCAGCCGCTCGGCAAACGCCGGCGTAAAACTGGCCGGCATATGCTGGACCAGCACCAGTGGCGCCGGGAACGAAGCAGGCAAGGCGGTCAGTACCCGCTGCAGCGCCACCGGCCCGCCCGTTGACGTACCAATGCCGACCACCGCGTAATGTTTGGCGGGGCCCCGGCGGGCATGACGCCTCGGGACTTCAGCCTCGCCTGTGGCTCCCACACCCGGGGCCCGCTCCTGAATGCCGTGGCGCGGACGCAGGGTTGGTTCAGGCCTGGAGCGAACCGGTGCCGCATCAACGGGCGCCCGCGCCGCAGGAGATGGCACTTCGGGCCGGGACGGAGCAGCCGGACGGGCGCCAGGTCGGCTGCGGGCGACATCCAGAACCCGGTCGATCAGGATTTTCTGGAGTTGACTGTTATCCCTGGCAATTTCCTCGAAATTCTTCGGCAGAAAGTCAACAGCGCCGGCTTCCAGGGCATCCAGGGTCACCCGCGCACCTTCGTAGGTGAGCGAGGAAAACATAAGAACAGGCACCGGATGCTTGCGCATGATTTCGCGCACGGCAGAAATACCGTCCATAACCGGCATTTCGTAATCCATGGTTATCACATCCGGACGCAGCCTCTCGGCAAGCTCCACGCCTTCCCGGCCGTTGGTGGCAGCGCCGACGACCTTGATCTGGCCGGAGCTGGTCAGGATTTCCGTCAGCCGTTTTCGAAAAAACCCTGAATCGTCAACGACCAGGACAGAAACTGTCATCCACTTCTCCTACCCATTCCATTGTCACCTGCCGGTCACGACTTAACCGTAGTGTTGCAGCAGGCTGGGAACATCAATAATCAGCGCGATTCGACCATCACCGGTGATCGTGGCGCCGGCCATACCCGGAGTACCCTGGAGTGCACGACCCAGCGGTTTGATCACCACCTCTTCCTGCCCGACCAGCTGGTCGACCACAAAGCCTACCTGTTTGGTGCCCATGGCGACGATCACCACGTGGGCATTCTCCGGCGCTTCCCGGGATCCGTTGTCACGCACCAGCCAGCGTTTGATGTGGAACAGCGGGAACACTTTTTCCCGAACCACGATGCATTCCCGGCCGTCGACAACGTTGGTTTTGGTAAGATCCAGATGGAAAATCTCGACCACGTTCACCAGCGGCAAGGCAAAGGACTGGTCGCCGAGCATGATCATCAGGGTGGGCATGATCGCGAGCGTCAACGGAACCTTGATAACAATTCGCGACCCTTTACCCAACTCCGACTCAATGCTCAGTTGGCCATTGAGCTGGCCAATCTTGGTCTTGACCACATCCATGCCGACCCCACGGCCGGAGACATCCGAAATCTGATCCTTGGTCGAAAAGCCCGCGGCAAAGATCAGGTTGTAGCACTCGGTATTGGTCAGGCGATCAGCTGCATCCTGGTCGTAAATCCCCTTTTCCACCGCCTTGCGACGCAACACTTCGGGATCCATACCGGCCCCATCATCCTCGATGAACAGCAGGATGTGATCGCCTTCCTGTTCTGCCGACAGCGTGACCGTGCCCTGGCGCGGCTTGCCGGCCTTTTCCCGGACATCCGGCGCCTCAATACCGTGATCGACGGAGTTGCGGACCAGGTGCACCAGTGGGTCGGAAAGTGCCTCCACCAGGTTCTTGTCGAGGTCGGTTTCCTCGCCATGCATCACCAGATTCACCTCTTTCTTGAGGCTTCTGGCAAGATCCCGGACCACCCGCGGGAAACGCCCGAACACTTTTTTGATCGGCTGCATGCGGGTCTGCATCACGGCAGACTGAAGATCGGTCGTTACCACATCCAGGTTCGAGACCGCCTTGTGCATGTGTTCGTCTTCGCTTGCCGCACCGAGGCGCTGTAAACGGTTCCGAACCAGCACCAGCTCGCCCACCATGTTCATGATGTCATCCAGGCGCTTGGTGTCGACGCGCACGGTGGTTTCTGCGGCCGGGGCATGCTCCCTGGATGGCATGGCCGGTGCCGCACCGCCTTTGGTGCCCGGTCTGTCAGCGGATTTCGGTTCTTCCTTCGGTTTTTCCGCCTTGGGTGGCTCGGCTTTCGGCTTCTCCGGTTTTTGCGGCGAAGCCGGCTGGCCGCCGACGGTCGGGCTTCCGCCCTTGCCGTGGAGATCGTCCAGCAGCTTCTCGAATTCATCGTCTGTGATCAGGTCATCGCTGCCGCCGGTTTCAGTCTTCGGGGACGGTTTTTCGTCTTCCTTGCCGGGAGTCTCATCCCTGGCAGGCGCACCGGCAAACTGACCTTTGCCATGCAACTGGTCCAGAAGCGCCTCAAACTCATCATCGCTGATCTCGTCATCACCGGAACTCTCGTTCTTGCCGGCTCCAGCGTCGGGGCTGGACGGCGATGGGGGGGCGCCGGATGGCTCGTCATGCAATGCATCCAGCAACTTCTCGAATTCGTCGTCGGTGATGTCGCCCCCGTCTTCCGTCGGGTCGTCTTCCGTCGTTTGTTCCTGCTGTGGGGTGGTGGCCGGGGCAACACTTTCGACCTCCGGCCGTGCCAGAGCGTCGAGCGCTGCAATCAATTCGTCGGGGGCGGGCGTCAGTTCTTCGTGGTTCCGGACCTGCTCAAACATCGCGTTGACGTTATCGAGGGCTTCCAGAACCACATCCATCAGCTCTGAATCCACCTTGCGCTTGTGATTGCGCAGGATATCGAACACGTTCTCGGCGGAATGGCAGCAATTGACCAAAGCATCAAGCTGCAGGAAGCCTGCCCCACCCTTGACAGTGTGGAAACCACGGAAGATGGCGTTGAGCAGATCACTGTCATCAGGATGTTGCTCAAGGTCTACCAACTGCTCTGACAGCTTTTCGAGTATTTCGCCGGCCTCTACCAGAAAGTCCTGCAAAATCTCGTCATCAGCATCAAACGCCATGCGTTACCCTCTCTATTCAGAAACCGAGACTGGACAACAGGTCATCCACATCGTCCTGTCCCGAGACTACATCTTCACGCTCATCGGCCTTGATCTGGGGCCCGACGCCCTTTTCCGCAGATTCTTCCTGGTCATCAATCTGGTGCACGGTGCCCGTCAGCTGATCAACATGACTGGCCATCACCACCAGACTGAGCATCTGTTCCTCAACCTCTTTCACCAGCGTGGTGACTTTCTGGATGACCTGCCCGGTGAGATCCTGGAAATCCTGGGCCAGCAGTATTTCCGAGAGATTGTTGTACATGGTGTCCGCGTCCGTGGCCATGCCAGCGAAGAACTTGTCGATCCGGCCATACAACTGGCGAAATTCTGCCGGCTGCATCTCCCTGCGGCGCAAACGTTGCCACTCGTCCCGCAAGGCTGCCGCCTCGTCTCTCAGTGCGTTGGCTACCGGCATGGTTGCCTCGACCAGATCCATGGTCCGGTTGGCCGCTTCACCGGTCATATGCACCACGTATTCGAGACGGTCAGAGGCATCTGTCATTTTTGACAGCGCTTCCTGTTGTTCAGCGTTACGGGGATCTATCTGAAAGTTCCGGATCGCTTCGTGCAGGCTTCGGGTCAGTCGCCCGACCTCCCGGTACAGACTCTGATCCCTGACTTCGCTGAGTTCATTGATCAGGGTCATGGCTTTGGCATATTCGCCGGCATTGACGCTTTCAGCCAGTTCGGTTGCCTGACGCTGGAGCTTTTCCGTCACCTCTGGTTCGAGGCCCCGATGGTTCTTTTTGCTATCGCTCATGAGAGCCATCCGACCTCTGGTTACTGGATTCTTTCAAAGATTTTCTCAATCTTTTCCTTGAGCACCGCAGCAGTAAACGGCTTGACAACATAGCCATTCACGCCTGCCTGGGCAGCGGCAACAATCTGGTCCCGCTTGGCCTCTGCGGTTACCATCAGCACCGGCAGGGTTTTCAGGTTCTCGTCAGCCCTGACGGCCTTGAGCAGATCGAAACCGGACATGCCCGGCATATTCCAGTCGGTTACCAGAAAATCATACTTTCCGCTTTTGAGCATCGGCAGCGCCGTGTTGCCGTCATCGGCTTCATCGGTATTGGTGAAGCCAAGATCGCGCAGCAGGTTCTTGATGATCCGTCGCATTGTGGAAAAGTCATCCACAATGAGAATTTTCATGTTCTTGTCCAATGGGACCTCCAGTTAGTAACACCCGGAATTCGTTTGACCTTTCGGCTCGAAGTCTAGCAGGCCGCTGTTTTAACCGCTTATTGTCTGATCTTTGCTTCGGTTGTAAAGCATCGGTTACCAAAAACTACAGACTGCTCCGCTGCAGACACACAAAGGCGGTGATCAGTTGCCCGTATCCTGGCGCCAGTCCGATAACCGTCCGCGAAGGCGCAAGGCCGCCTGGCTGTGAATCTGGCTGACCCGGCTTTCACTGACGCCGAGCACCGCGCCGATTTCCTTGAGGTTCAGCTCGTCCTGGTAATACAGGCTCAGCACCAGTTTTTCCCGCTCCGGCAGTTCCTCTATAGCCTCAGCAAGACTGCGGCGGAACGCGTCGGACGAGAGTCCTTCGAGCGGATTATCCCGTGGCTCTGTCTGTTCTATCGGCAGCTCGCCGGATTCATTGAGCTCATCGAGACTAAAAAGTCGGCCGCTGTTGGAGTCGGAGAGGTAGGAATGGTACTCGGCCAGCCCCATGCCCAGTTCTTCAGCCACTTCCAGATCCTGGGCTTCCCGGCCGAGACGATCTTCAACGGCCTTGATGGCCTGGGAAATGCGGCGGGTATTACGGTGCACAGAACGGGGAACCCAGTCGCCCTTGCGGATCTCATCCACCATGGCACCGCGAATCCGGATGCCTGCGTAGGTCTCGAAGGTTGCGCCCCTGGTGGCGCTGTAGCGTTGAGCCGCCTCGAGCAGGCCGATCATTCCGGCCTGCATCAGGTCGTCAAGCTGCACAGAGGCTGGTAGCCGGGCCATCAGATGAAGGGCAATTTTCTTGACCAGAGGCGCGTGCTCCTCAACGAGCTGGGAAGGCTTCTGCGCGCCTGACTGGTTATAGATTCCGAGGTTTTTCGCCAATGTCATGTATCCGGTTTTTTTGTTTGACTGGATCCGATTCAGACTTCGACGAGCCGCTCCACAAAGAATTCCAGATGCCCACGGGGAGAGGAAGGCAGCGGCCAGTTATCAACTTTTTCCGCCAGCGCCTTGATCGCCAGGGAAGCTTTCGCCCTGGGATAGACATCCAGCACTGCCCGCTGCCGCTGAACCGCTTTTTTCACGGCTTCATCGTAAGGCACCATGCCGACATATTGTAGTGCCACATCCAGGAAGCGCTCGGTGACCCGGGTCAGTTTTTCAAACAGGTGCCGGCCTTCCTGCTCATTTCTCACCTGATTGGCAAGAATGCGGAAACGGTTGGTGCCGTAATCACGGTTCATGAGTTTGATCAGGGCGTAGCAGTCGGTGATGGAGGTGGGCTCGTCGCACACCACCAGGAGCAGCTCCTGGGAGGCTCTCAGAAAGCTCACCACTGATTCGGAAATGCCCGCGGCGGTGTCTACGATCAGCACATCAATCTGGTCACCGAGTTCGCTGAACGCGTTGATCAGCCCGGCATGCTCCATGGGGCTGAGCTGGGTCATTCGCTGGGTACCGGAGGACGCCGGTACAATCTTGATGCCACCGGGGCCATCGACCAGAACGTCCTTGAGGTCACAGTCGCCCGCCAGCACATCCTGAAGGTTCCGGTTGGCGGTAATACCGAGCAGTACATCGATATTGGCCAGCCCGAGGTCGGCATCAAGAAGCACGACTCTCCGGCCTTTCTGTGCCAGGGCAATCCCGAGGTTAACCGACACGTTACTCTTGCCGACTCCACCTTTTCCGCCGGAAACTGCAATCACCTGTACCGGTTGTGCTTTGCTCATACTGTTTTTTGTCTCTCGCCACGTTTAGCCGGGTGCTGTCTTTTCGGACGCTCGCTGTCAGTCTGTCCGCTCTCAGCGCCCGCTCTCTCAGGCTCCTTCTGCGACCGCCTGCTGTTTCTGGAGAGTTTTAAGCCGGTCCACGGCCAGCCGCACCAGCGGAACCGCTTCCGCGTGGTGCAGGTCTTCGGGAATCTTTTGCCCGTCAGTGTAGTAGGCCACCGGCAAACCGGTTTCCATCACAAAGCCGAGAGACTCGCCAAGTGTCAGGGCCTCGTCGATCTTGGTCATCACGCAGCCCGCAAGATTTGCCATCTTATAGCAATGCCAGACGGATTTCATGATGCGCGGCTGACTGGTGGCCGAGACCACCAGATGCGTCTTGACATTGTGATGGCTGCGCGCCAGTTCGGCCAGCTGTTCCTGATAGCCTTTGTCCGCACTGGTCAGCCCGGCAGTGTCGATCAGTACCAGATGACGGTCTGACAGCTCGTCCAGAATATCATCCAGACCGTGGCTCTCGTCGACGACTCGCACCGGAACATTCAGGATGCGACCGAAGACAAACAACTGCTCGTGGGCCGCCACCCGGTAGCGGTCAGTGGTGACCAGGGCCACGGAATCGGCACCATGCCTGAGCACATACCGCGCCGCCAGCTTGCCGATGGTGGTGGTTTTTCCGGAACCGGTGGGCCCCACCAGGGCAAAGACCCCGCCCTGATCCAGCCATTCTATGCGGGAAGTCCGTACGCCGGTGCACAGCATTTTGAGGGATTGCTTCCAGCCATCCTCCAGTCGCCCGGCCTTGTGGCGGCGAGAAATTGACCCCGCCAGACCGCTACCGAGACCGAACTCCTGAAGCCGCTCGGCCAGTCTCTGCTGAACCGCATTGGCTGCCGGCACCTCAGGCTCAGGCTTACCGCCCTGCATCAGGTCCTTCAGGGAACGGATCTCCGCACGCATCTGTGCCAGTTCATCGGAATAGGCCTCCCCGGACCGGACCGGAGCCGGATCCTGATCATCAAATCCGGAACCCACCACCTCCTGAACCGCCGGGAACGACGTACCGGCATAACCGCCCCCCTGGGCGGCCCGCTTTTCCCGGACCTCTCGGATTCGATCCCGGGACCGGCCGAGTTCGTCCTCAAGACGACGGTGCTGGTCCGCCTGCATTTCAGCCAGGCGGGAGCCGTTAGTGGCTTCCTGCGCCTGGTCACCCAATCGCTGACGCGCCATGTTTTCGTCGTAGTCCAGCGCCGTCACTATTTCGACGCCGCCGTCTACCCGGCGGTTTGAAAGAATTACGGCGTCTGGCCCCATCTGTTCACTGACCTGTTTCAGCGCCTCTGCCATGGTCCTGGCAAAAAACCGTTTTACTTTCATGATGCCTCTTCCTCCACCGGCAACGCCGTGCCGGCGCCGTCCGCTCTGTCATCCGCGCCGTTACTGGCCAACGGACGCCACGATCGTGATCTGTTTGTTATCCGGTATTTCCTGGTACGAGAGCACATGCAAACGCTCTACCCCGTAGCTGGCGAATTTCGCCAGTACCGGCCGCAGGGGCCCGGAAACCAGCAAAATGGCTGGCTTACCCAGCATTTCCTGCCGCTGGACGCTCTCCTGAAGGGAGCGCTGGAGCTTTTCAACCATATTCGGCTCCAGGACCAGGCCAATGTCTTCCTGTCCGCCGGATTGTTGACTCTGCTGAAAAGATTTTAGCAATAACTGTTCCAGATCCGGATCCAGGGTAATCACCGGTATCTCCGCCTCATTGCCGCAGATGCTCTGCACGATCATCCGCCGCAACGACTGACGGGCAACGGTAGTCAGCAACTTTGGATCCTGGCTCTTCGGATGGACATTGACGATAGCCTCGGCAATGGAGCGCATGTCCCGGATCGGCACTTCTTCCCGGAGCAGGTTTTGCAGCACCTTGAGAAGCAGACTGATGGAAACGGTGGTCGGTACCAGCTCCTCGGCGAGTTTCGGTGAAATCTTCTCCAACTGGTCCAGCCACTGCTGAACTTCCTCGTGGCCCAACAATTCATGGGCGTGCTTCTGCAGCACCTGATTCAGGTGAGTAGCCACGACCGTGCTGGCGTCCACAACCGTATAGCCGAGAGTCTGGGCCTGATCCTTGCGGTCCGGTTCGATCCAGCTGGCATCCAGGCCGAAGGCCGGGTCCTTGCCCTCAATGCCTTCAATTTTTCCGAATACCTGACCCGGATCGATAGCCAACTCCCGGTCGGGGTGAATCTCAGCCTCGGCGATGGTCACACCCATCAGCGTGATGCGGTAGACGTTGGGCATCAGATCGAGATTGTCGCGAATGTGAACCGAAGGCATCAGAAAGCCCAGATCCTGGGACAGCTTTTTTCGCACGCCCTTGATGCGGCTGAGCAGTTGGCCACCCTGGGACTTGTCCACCAGCGGAATAAGCCGATACCCCACCTCCAGGCCCACGATGTCCACAGTGGCCACATCGTCCCAGCCCAACTCTTTGGTTTCGCCCGGCGCCGGCAGTTGACGACCCTGGTCGGAGCCGGCGTCACCGCCCGGCGGAAGATCGCGGCCAGCCGGTCGAGGCGCGCCCCCGGCCCCACTCCGTCCCGGGAATACGCCCTCTTCTTCTATCGTCTGGCGCTGATGTTTCCAGATATACCAGGCGGCACCGCCGGCCAGGGTACCCAGCCCCAGGAAGGCCACATGGGGCATACCGGGAATCAGGCCAAGAATGATCAGGATGGCTGCGGCAATTGAGAGTGCCTTGGGCGCGCTGAACATCTGCTGCAAAATCTGCCCGCCCATGTCCTGGCTGGAAGTAACCCGGGTAACCATGATGGCGGCGGAGGTAGACAGCAGCAGCGACGGGATCTGCGCCACCAGACCATCACCGATGGTCAGCAGCGCATAGCGCTCCATGGCCAGGCCGAAATCCAGGCCATGCTGGAGCATACCAATGGCGACCCCGCCAATAATATTAATGGCCAGAATCAGCAGGCCGGCAACGGCATCGCCCTTCACGAACTTGGAAGCACCGTCCATGGAGCCGTAGAAGTCGGCTTCCTGGGCAATCTCTGCCCGGCGATGCTTGGCATCATCCTGGTTGATCAGACCGGCGTTCAGGTCGGCGTCGATCGCCATCTGCTTGCCTGGCATGGCATCCAGCGTAAACCGGGCACTTACCTCGGAAACCCGGCCGGCGCCCTTGGTCACCACCAGGAAGTTGATGATCATCAGGATCGCAAAGACCACCAGCCCAACGGCGTAGTTGCCGCCTATCAGCACCGCACCAAAGGACTCGATAACCTTACCCGCGGCATCCCCCCCCTCGTGGCCGTTCAGCAGCACGATCCGGGTAGACGCCACATTCAAAGCCAGGCGCAGCAGCGTCGCCACAAGCAGCACAGTCGGGAAAGAGGCGAACTCCATGGGCCGGAGGGCATAGACACACACCAGCAGGATGACGATCGACAGGGTGATGTTAAAGGTAAAGAACACGTCCAGCAGGAAGGCGGGCATGGGAAGAATCATCATGCCCAGCAACCCCATCAACATGACGGGTACGCCCAGATTGCCCCGCGTCAGGGTTTTGACGTTATTGAGGACCAAAGCTCTGTCCATGCCGGAAACTTCTCCGATTGCCGCGCCTGAAGGCGTTATGAAGGTCGGGATTCTGACGCCGGGACGTCGTTTGAAAGGGTTATGGCAAGATCCGTACCACTCCTGAGGGAATTTCACGCGGAGCAGTGCTCCGCAGCCTGACTCGCCTAGCCAGATACGGTATCCTTGCGCCATTTAATTGAGACACTGAAACCACAATCAGACACACAGGTGACCCCATGCCAATCCACGAGGTAAAACACCCGCTTATCCGCCACAAGCTCGGCCTGATGCGCCGGGCGGATATCAGCACCAAGAATTTTCGTGAGCTGGCGCAGGAAGTCGGTGCCCTGCTGACCTACGAGGCCACCAAGGATTTCAACCTGCAGGAAAAGACCATCGATGGCTGGGCCGGCCCGGTGACGGTGGAACAGATCCACGGCAAGAAAATCACCATTGTTCCGATTCTTCGTGCGGGTCTTGGCATGCTCGACGGCGTACTCAGCCTGATCCCGGTCGCCCGGGTAAGCGTTGTCGGCCAGATCCGCAACGAGGAAACCCTGGAAGCCAGCACCTATCTGGAAAAACTGGTTGGTGAGCTTGACCAGCGCATGGCACTGATTGTCGACCCGATGCTGGCTACCGGCGGCTCCATGATTTCCACCATCGAGCTGCTCAAGAAGGCGGGCAGCACCGAGATCCGGGCCCTGGTTCTGGTCGCCGCTCCAGAGGGTATTGAAAAGGTCCTGGAGAAACACCCGGATGTGTCTGTCTACACGGCCTCAGTTGACGAACGCCTGAACGAGAAAGGCTATATCCTTCCGGGTCTCGGCGATGCCGGCGACAAGATCTTCGGCACCAAGCAGAAGGACGTTTGAGCATGCAGGACCCTACCAACGACCCGGTCTGGAAACAGGCGATCGCCGGCTCCCAGATGCTGTTGGTGGCCTTCGGCGCCCTGGTTCTGATGCCACTGATTACCGGGCTGGACCCCAACGTGGCCCTGTTCACGGCCGGCCTTGGCACCCTGATCTTCCACCTGGTCACCGGCGGCCAGATTCCCATCTTCCTGGCCTCCTCCTTCGCCTTTATCGCACCGGTTATTGCCTCCAAGGGCCGGTTTGGCATGGAAGAAACCCTCGGCGGCCTGATGGCTGCGGGTATCCTCTACATTATCCTGAGCGGGCTGATTCGCCTGAGGGGCACCGGGTTTGTACGCCGTCTTTTGCCTCCGGTCGTTATCGGCCCGGTGATCATGACCATCGGCCTTGGCCTGGCGCCGGTCGCCGTTCACATGGCGTCGGGCCGCACCGGTGATGGCGCCACCCAACTGATCCCGTACAACACCGCCATCTGGATCGCCATGATTTCCCTGGCGGTGACCATCATCATGTCGGTCTGGGCCCAGGGCATCTTCCGGCTGATCCCGATCATGTTCGGCGTTATTACCGGTTACCTCCTCTCCGCCTTCGCGGGCATCGTCGATACCACACCGATTCAGGAAGCGGCCTGGTTTGCCGTCCCCAACTTTGTTGCGCCGGCGTTCAGCTGGGGTGCTGTTCTGTTCATGATTCCGGTCGCCATCGCCCCGGCCATCGAACACATCGGCGACGTACTGGCCATCGGCAATGTCACCCGCAAGAATTACCTGGAAAAGCCCGGCCTTCACCGCACCCTGCTGGGTGACGGCCTGGCCACCAGCGCCGCTTCCCTGCTCGGCGGACCGCCTAACACGACCTACTCGGAAGTCACCGGCGCGGTCATGCTGACCCGGAACTTCAACCCGAAGGTGATGTGGTGGGCCGCCTGCATTGCTATTGTCCTGGCCTTCATGGGCAAGTTCGGCGCAGCCCTGCAGACCATCCCGGTGCCGGTCATGGGTGGCATCCTGTGCCTGCTGTTCGGTTCCATCGCCGTGGTTGGCCTTAACACACTGATCCGCCATCAGGTGGACCTGTCACAGTCCCGCAACCTGGTTATCGTGGGTGTCACCCTGGTGTTCGGTATTGGCGGCATGGTTCTGGGGAACCTGGAAGGCATTTCGCTGAGCGCGGTGGTTGCCATCACCCTGAACCTGGTGCTGCCCGGCAGCCACGAGGCCTGGGGAAGAGCCATTTATGAGCAGAAGACCGACTGACAGCTCCGGCATCAGTTTCACTGCCCTTTATACCGGCGCCGTCTGGCACCGGCACGGGCTGTCGGACGACACCCTGGCCACCGGGAAGGGTCGCTGGCTGTACCGCCTGATGACACCGTTCGAGGCCGTCAGCAAGGCAGCGGTTGGCGGCAACATCCGGACGTTCCTGCTCCAGCGCCACCTGATCATTGATCACCTGATTGACCGCGCCATTGCCGAACGGGGCATTACCCAGGTTCTGGAAATCGCCTGCGGCATGTCACCCCGCGGCATCCGCCTCCGGCAAAAACACCCCCTGATCCACATGGTCGAAGCCGACCTTCCGGACATGGCCGGCCGCAAAGCGCTACGGCTTCTGGCCACCAACCGGCTGGGCGACCATCATCAGGTTACCCCCATCGACATCCTCGCGGACCAAGGTGAATACCAACTGGAAAAGGTGATCGACCGCGTGTTCGACAACACCCGGCCGGTGATCATCATCACCGAAGGCCTCACCAGCTATTTTTCACTGGCGACCATCACCGACTTCTGGCGCCGCCTGTCCGCCGCCATGGCCAGACGCCCCGGCTCCGTTTACCTGTCCGAAAGTTACTACCAACCCAGCCAGCCACTGCTGAACACCACCCTCAAAGCCCTCGGCAGTCTGCTCGGGGCCGCCACCCGCAGCCAGGTCAGCTTTCACTTTCAGACCGACGACCAGGCCCGGGAGCATTTCCTGTCCTGTGGTTTCACCTCGGCCACGGTTCACGACCCCCGATCCTGGTATGGGGTTCTGCCGATACCCGAAAGCCGCGGGGAGCCGATGGTTCGTGTTATTAAGGCTGACTGTTGAGTTCGTTGTTCTGGACTTTTTGTAGCCTGCCGAATAATGGAGTTTGCGGCCCACAACCACGCAACCTCCAACCCTGAAAGGCTGGGAAACCAGGCTAAACATCCCGCCGCAAATCCGAAGGAATCGGAAAATCAGGCATACCAGGCTTGGGTCCACGCCCCTTGCGGAACTGCCGCAACTGGAACACATAGGCAAGAACCTGTGCGATAGCCATATAAAGGCCATCGGGAATCTCCTCACCGATATCGGTGTTGTGGTAAACCGCCCGGGTCAGCGGGGGCGTGCGCAGGATTTCGACTTTGTTCTCACGGGCGATTTCCATGATCTTGAAGGCAATCTCGTCGGCACCCTTGGCCACCACTACCGGAGCGCCCATCGCCTTCTGGTCGTATTTCAGGGCCACCGCATAATGGGTCGGGTTGGTGATCACCACGTCTGCCGAGGGCACGTCCTGCATCATCCGGCGCTGGGCCATCTCGCGCTGGAGCTGGCGAATCTTGCCCTTGACCTCCGGCTTGCCCTCGGTGTCCTTATACTCGTCCTTCACTTCCTGCTTGGTCATCCGGAGTTTTTTCTGGTGATCGAAGATCTGGAAAGGCACGTCAATCATCGCAATGATGATGGTGGCGCAGGATAACAGGAAGAAACTCCAGCCAAGGGTCCAGAGCACGTGCTCCATCGCCGGTACCACCGGCTCTTCGGCAATGCTGAGCAGGTCTTCGGTGTGCAGGTTGAGGATCAGGATAGCTAAGGCCATGACCAGGCCGACTTTGGCAATGGCTTTGACCAGTTCGATCAGGGAGCGCATGGAGAACATGCGACCCAAGCCCTTGATGGGGTCCATGCGATTGAGTTTTGGCGCTACGGCTTTGCCGCTGATCAGCAAACCGCCGATGCCTATGGAGCCGAATACGGCGGCAATCAGGAGCATGACCAGGATGGGTGCGAGCGCCCAGGCGGCTTCCTTGGCGGAAGCTAGCAGCTGGACGCTCATGTGCCGGGTGTCGAAAATGGCGGAGCGTTCAATAACGAAGCTGTCGTGCATGATGGCTTCCAGTGAGGCGCCGAGGCTGGTGCCGAACATGAGCAGGCCGCCGGCGCCGGCCAGGAGAACGGCCATGGTGGCCAGTTCCTTGGAGCGGGGGGTCTGGCCCTCCTCCTTGGCTTTTTCCAGCCTTCGGGGGGTGGCCTCTTCCGTTTTTTCCTGACTGTTGTCGTTTTCTTCGGCCATTCTCTGGATCCAACTTTCTGAGTTGCGGTCGGGGGTGATGACTTCCCAAAACACGCTCCTTGCGGCACATCCATGTGACGCTTGGTCAGGGCTGCCCTTGCAACCCCCGCATGAAGTCAAAGGTGTCCCTCGTGTACTGATCAAAGTGTGGCAGAAAATTGGCGTGCAGCACCCATATCGCAAACAAACCAAAAATCAGGCCAATCGGGAAACCGAGGGCGAAGATGTTCATCTGGGGCGCGGCACGGGTCATGACGCCGAAGGAGATGTTGACAATGAGCACGGCGGTCACGGCTGGCAGCGCCAGGAGCAAGGCGGAGGCGAACATCCAACTGATCCGGTGGGCAAGTTCCCATACGCCGGTCTGACCCAGGCCCTCCATGCCAACGGGCAGGGTCCGGAAGCTTTCGATGAAGACTTCGAAGGCCACCAGGTGTCCGTTCATGGCCAGGAACAGCAGGGTGATTGTGATGGTGTAGATCTGGGACAGTACCGGCACGTTGACGCCGTTGGCCGGGTCGACCATGGAGGCGAAGCCGAGGCCCATTTGCATGGCGATCATCTGGCCGGCAACGACAAAGAGCTGCCACAGGGCGGTCAGCGCGAAGCCCATGCCGACGCCAATCAGGATCTGTTGCAGGGTGATTACCACGGCGTCGGCACTGAGGGCTTCAACCCGGGGTGCGGCCGGGATCATGGGCACGATAAGCACGGTCATCAGCAGGGCGAGACCCAGGCGCACCCGGGCCGGCACCAGTTGGCTGCCGAAGATGGGAATGACCATAAGAAAGCTGGCCATGCGGAACAGGGGCCAGAGGTGCTGGCCTACCCACTGGCCTATGATGTCCGCGCTGATGTCTGCCGGTATCATCCGTCAGCCGATCAGGTAAGGGATGCTGGAGATCAGGCGGTTGGCATGGTCCAGCAGTTGGGTCAGCATCCAGGGTCCCCAGACGATGATAACGACAAGCGTGACCAGCAGTCGTGGCAGGAAGCTCAGGGTCTGCTCGTTTATCTGGGTCGCCGCCTGGAAGGTGCTGACAACCAGACCGATAATCAGACCCGGTCCGATGATTACGGACGCCAGCAGGACTATCAACCAGAGTGCTTCGCGCAGGATGTCGATAACCGTTTCCGGAGTCATAAGGCCTCCTATATTCCGTAACTGGCAGCCAGGGTGCCCATGACCAGGGCCCAGCCGTCCACCAGCACAAACAGCATGATCTTGAAAGGCAGGGAGATGATGATGGGCGACAGCATCAGCATACCCATCGCCATGAGAACACTGGCCACTACCATGTCGATAATCAGGAACGGGATGAACAGGATAAATCCGATCTGGAAGGCGGTCTTGAGCTCACTGGTGACAAACGCCGGCATCAGGATCCAGAAGGAAACGTCCTGCGGGGTGTCGTACTGCACGTCGGAAATTCGCATGAACAGGGCCAGATCGCTTTCCCGGGTCTGTTCCAGCATGAACTTTTTGAATGGCTGGCTGGCCTGCTCAACCGCCTCAAGAGACGTGACTTCTTCCTGCAGATAGGGCTGCAAACCTACCCGGTTGGCCTCTTCCAGTACCGGTTTCATGATGAAGATACTGAGAAACAGGGCCAGCCCCAGCAAAATCTGGTTTGACGGTGTGGACTGCAGGCCGATGGCCTGGCGGAGGATCGCAAACACCACGATGATACGGGTAAATGAGGTCATCATCATGAGCATCGCCGGCAGGAAGGTGAGCGCGGTCATCAGCGCCAGTATCTGCAGGGTCACCGAATATTCCTGTACGCCCTCGCCTTCCCCCGGCGTGACCGTAAACGCGGGAATACCGGGAATACCGGTAGATTCCTGAGCCAGAGCCAGTGGCGCCCAGGCCAGGCCGGCGAGCACAACCAGAGCCGGAATCAGTCGCTTGATAATGGCAGGCTTGAGAGTCGCGGCAAGCATGGGCCTAGTCGTTCCTCGTCGGGGCGGTCCAGGATTTGCCGATCATGGTTTGCAGACGGCGGGCAAAATCACCGGAATTGGCATTGCCGGCGTCGACGACAGGCTCGTCAAACACGTGCAGGGTTCTTATGGCCGAGGGCGTAATCCCCAACAGGATCTGCTGACTACCCACCTCAATCAGGGCGATGCGTTCCCGTGTTCCGATGGCCATGACCGAAACCACCTTGATGGCGTTGTTGTTCATGCCGGTCATGCCGTTCATGCGGCGGATGATCCAGGCGCAGCCATAGATCACCGCAATCACGGCGACAAGGCCCAGACCAAGGCTGACAATGGTGCCAAGGGTATCCGGCGACCGGATCGGGGAAGCCGGAGCCGCAGTGCTGGCCGTTTCCTGAGCCAGGGCCGGAGTCACCAGCACCAACAATGAGATGCCCGGGAACTTTGACCACATATTATTTCTGCAACCGTTTGATTCGTTCGCCCGGGCTGATCACATCGGTCAGGCGAATGCCGAACTTTTCGTTCACCATAACAACCTCCCCGTGAGCAATCAGCGTACCGTTTACCAGGACATCCAGCGGTTCACCCGCCAGCCGGTCCAGCTCGATCACCGAGCCCTGGTTCAGCTGAAGCAGGTTGCGTATCGGAATCTGGGTGTTGCCTACTTCCATTGATATGGTGACCGGAATATCCAGGATAACGTCGATATCCGGTGACAGGCCATTGCCCTGGGCGGGCTCGGTTCCCGTATCGAATTCCTCCATGGGGGCCGTCTGAACGCCATTGTCGGCCTCCCCGGATTCACCGGCCTCGGCCATGGCGGCAGACCACTCGTCCTCACGGCTGCCCTCATCGCCGGATTCTTCCATGGCTGCTTCCCACTCGGCAGCCAGCTTTTCGTCTTCGCTGAGTTCCTGCTCGTCGTTCTTGTTGTCGTCAGCCATTGCGTCCCACCTTCAGTTGTTTCTTTACTTTGGGCAGCGTTGCCCGTTCGTGAATTCTCAGTGCCAGTTTTCCGTCACGGGTCCCCATCGTGGCTTTGTAGATGGGAATGCCGTTAGCGGTAACGGTCAGGTGATCCGGCATCTCCACGGGGATGATGTCTCCGGCCTTCATTCTTGCGATGTCCCGCAAGGAAATCCGCCGGCGACAGACCGTGGTGTTGATCGGCACGTTCACCTCCTTGATGTCTTCCTGCAGCGCGTTAACCCAACGCTCATCAACATCATCGATATCACTCTGTACCCCGGCGTCCAGTACGTCGCGGATAGGTTCTATCATGGAATAGGGCAAGGCGAAGTGGAGTTCTCCGCCGCCACCGTCCAGTTCGATATGGAAGGTGCTGACCACCACCACTTCGCTGGGGCTGACGATGTTGGCCATAGCCGGATTTACTTCCGAACTGAGGTACTCGAAATCGACCTTGAGCACCGCATGCCAGGCTTCTTTCATATCCTGAAATACCTGGTTCAGAACCATCTGGACGATGCGGGTCTCGGTCGGGGTGAATTCCCGGCCTTCGATCTTGGCATGGCGCCCTTCCCCGCCGAAGAAATTGTCCACCAGCTTGAACACCAGCTTGGCGTCCAGCACGAACAGGGAGGTGCCCCGCAACGGGCGTACCTTGCACAGGTTAAGGCTGGTGGGCACATACAGCGTGTGAATGTACTCACCAAATTTCATGATCTTGACGCCGCCGGTGGAAACGTCGGCGTTGCGGCGCATGAGGTTGAACAGACTGATTCGGGTATAGCGGGCAAACCGCTCATTGATCATTTCCAGGGTCGGCATGCGACCACGGACGATGCGGTCCTGACTGGAGAGGTCGTAGGGCTTGATGCCGGAATCATCGGCCTCTTCGTAGGTATCTATGTCACCATCATCCACCCCGTGGAGGAGGGCATCGATTTCATCCTGTGACAACAAGTCCTGCATACTTAATCCTGCCCCTGATAGGCTTCGCCCATGCCCTATTGCACGACAAAATTTCTGAATAGCACCCGTTTGACGGCGGGCTCACCTTCCTGTTCCAGCACCTGGTTCACGGTCGTCAGCATTCGCTCGGCCAGGCCCCGGCGCCCCTCGGGTGTCTGCAACTCATTGAACTCACTGTTACCAAGAACCATGACCAACTGGCTGCGAATCAGTGGCAAGTGCAGTTGCGCCGCTGCCAGAGCCTGCGGATCAGTCGCTTCCAGCGCCAGGTAGACCTGGGCATAACGCTGGCGCCCCTGGGCTTGCACCGTCGTAACCAGAGCCTTGTCAATCAGTACGTAGGTGCTGGGAACAAAGCTTTCTTCTGCTGCCTCGCCCGCTTCCCCATCGTCTTCGCCCATTCCTGGCAAACCACCACCGAGAAACCACAGGGTGCCCACAACAGACAGTACAATCGCCAGAATCACGACCACCACCAGCATGATGATCAGCTTCAGTTTGCCTTTTTTGGCGGGAGCCGTTTCAGACGCGTTATTTTCAGCCATAGTGTTCGCTTTGCCAGAAATCCGTCAGAGGGAGCGTTTTTCCGTGACTTTTTCAGATTGGATGCAAAGGATGGGCCAGAAACCCCAACCTTCCCGTTCAGGACAGCAGTTTAGCGTTGCCGGGAAGGATGGGCAAAAGAGATTGGAAGAGCATGTCGGGAGCCGTCAGGCGAAGATGTCCACTTCGCCTTTCCAGCTGAGATCAAGGTTAACCGAGTTCAGGCTGTCGTCATCCTGCCCGGTATCAGCAAGTGGCGATGCCGTGGCTGTACCAGAGGCATGGCTGTCGCCGGCTCCCTGGTCACCGGTCTGCTGCCGGGGCGAATCAGAAACATCAAATCCTGCCAGAGACAGACCCTGCTCTCCCAGCATGTCCCGCAACCGGTGGGAATGCAGTTCCAGCTGGTCCCGCACCACAGGGTTGGCAGAGTGAACAGTGATGTTCGCCTGTTCATTCTGAACCCGGACCTTAACCTCCATCGGCCCCATGTCGGGCGGAGTCAGGTGAATTTCCGCCACCGACATATTCCGGGCGGTCAGCCAACTGAGCTTACCGACCAGTTTGTCACCCCACTCAGCGTGGCCAACCGGTACATCAATGGAGGTGGCGTAACTCCTCAGCGGGCCTGCCATCTCGGCAGTCAGCTTTGCAGCGGCATTGGTGCCGCTTGCCCCTTGCTGCGACACCAGGTCAAGGGCCGACTGGAAACGACCGGAGGTAAGCACTGTGCCCGAATCCGCGTTCCGGCCAAGGTCCGTGAGCGCCGCAGCTTTCACGGCTTCCGTCACCGTTGCATCAGATGTGACACCGGCAGGGGTCTTGGCGTTCTGGCCAGGAACGTTCGACAGGAGCCCGTTGAACAGTCCATTGCCCGGGGTCAACTGACCGGCTACTCCGGCCGGCATCCCGGACCCGGTTTTGGGTGCGGCTGCAAACAGGCTGGCCTCGCCCGGGCTAGCGGATTGCGGACTTAGCCAGGCCTGCAATTCGGCAAAGGTAAGCGGGAGCGCAGTAGCGTCCGGGTCTGTTCCATCCTCGGCGACCTCAGTCTCAGCGGAGGTTGAGCTCGCCGCTTCAAAGGACCCGACGGCTTCTTCATCACCTTTCGTGACGGTGCCTGTGGCGCCGGAAGCCTCACTCTGGCCGGTGTCAGATTGGGCAGGCTGTTGCTCATCGGTGGAACTTGCCTTGTCGTTTCGCTCCGCCTTCTGGCGATCCAGACGTTTTTGCTCCGCCTCTGAGACCGACTCAAAATCGCGTTTTCTTTCAGCCGTATCGCCACTGCTGGCGGATCTGGAAGGGCCGGATTCCTTCTGAATCCCGGGCGCAGGAGTTTGGGGAAGAACCATTTGGGCCATGGCAACCTCTTGCCGCTTTTGTCACGTTGGCGCCCTTACCTTGCCGGACTCTGGCCGATGCACGGGCGATTGTTCCACTATTGCAAAAGGCTAAGCAAATGCGGTGCCAGGCACTCTGGTTTGATAAAGCGGGCGCCAATTAACGCACCAGCAGACCCTCCAGCCTTTGGGTTACCTGATGAAATTCCGCCTCAATGGCATCCAGCAATGCCGGAGCCTCTTCCAGACGAGACTCTTTTCCGGCCATTTCGGCATTCAGGCTCAGTTCACCGAGCCGGGGAGCGCCGATATTGATACAGCTGCCCTTGAAACTATGGGCTGTTTTGATGAAGGCATCGCTGTCATTTGCCTCCAGCGCTTCCCGCAAACTCCGGATCCTGTCCCGGGAATCCGCAAGATAGGTCTGTATCAAAACGTCGAATTCGTCTTCCATGACGTCCTGAAGCTCAGCCAGCGCTTCCTCGTCAAGGTGTGGTTTATCACTCATGACCGACCCCCTGGTACGTTTGATGACATCTAACGGGCCATATCGCCCTGGTTTGCCGCGGCGCCACTGAAGTGCCAATCATAGACAATTTCAACATGATTACCCTGCTCATGAAACCTGACGGATTCAGAAAGACGTTTCAACAGCAGCAGGCCCCGCCCGGCATATCGCTTACTACCTTCGGGGTAAGCGCTGGATGTGACACCCGGATGGCTTTGGAAATCAAACCCCCGTCCGCTGTCCTCACACACCACACGCAGCCGGCCGCCATCCGGTTTCAGGGAATGATGAAGGGTAAAGCGAATATAATGGCCCTCGACATTGCCCAGACGCCGCTTACGCTCCAGATAGTAACGGCCAAACCCTTCCGGGGAATGTTTCCACTCCGACGGCAGTTCCAGCACCCCGTGTTCGAGGGCATTGTTGTAGAGCTCCGCCAGCAGCGTATAGATCTCGCCGCTTCGCCGGCGAAGGCCCGGGACCTCCATGCAGATATGCAGAAGCAGCGGCAGCGGACTGAACTCCCCGAGGGTCTGCTCCCGGATCTCATAGCTGCAACGCCACTCCGCAGGGCCGGCAAGCGAGGAAGGCACCGTCCGGTCCGGCAAAGCGGAAAAACCCGCCTGGTCGCTCATTTCCAGACAACAGAGCGTCAGATCGTCGCCATCTTTGAGGTCCCCGGTAAACCGGTGTACCGCCGACATCATGATATCAAACGGGTGCTCACTGTTATCGGAATGTGCCAGGGCATCAGCCACACCCTGCTCGCCAAACACGTTTCCTGTGCTGTCCGCGGCTTCCAGAAACCCGTCGGTCATCATCATCAGACGGTCGCCGGGGCCGGTACCAAGCCTTTCGAACTCCGCACTGAACTGGTCCGGCGCGAGGATACCGAGGGGCAGGTGCCGCGAAGGCAGCGCCTGCCGGTCATCCGAAGAGCGAATCAGCCAGCCGTCCGGCAAACCACCGTTCCAGACCTGAACCTGATTGAGCTTGAAATCCGCCTCAATCATGGCGCCGCAACAGAACATGTCGGTGGGAAGAATGCGCTTGAGTTTCTGGTTGATCTCCCGCAACACATCCTGGCCGTTAAAGCCTTTGCTGGCCATGCCGTAAAAGATTTCTGCAACCGGCATGGCGCCAATGGCTGCCGGCAATCCATGGCCGGTAAAGTCACCCA
Source organism: Marinobacter metalliresistant (assembly GCF_038098645.1). Taxonomy (NCBI): domain Bacteria; kingdom Pseudomonadati; phylum Pseudomonadota; class Gammaproteobacteria; order Pseudomonadales; family Marinobacteraceae; genus Marinobacter; species Marinobacter metalliresistant. The sequence continues at coordinate 1,164,637 of NZ_CP101118.1, forward strand.
TGAAAATGAGCATGCCGCCGGCCGGTCTCGGAGACGCAAACAACACGTCGCCATTAAAAATGGATTGCGGCGACGCATGGTAGCGAATGTTGCTCGCGTCCAGGCAACCGGAGTGAGCAACATTGTCGAATACCCGCTTGGCAATTTCCTGCTCTTCGGTCAATTGCCGGTTCCGCTCCCGGATCAGATCCCGCTGGTCAGACAGGGCCTGGTGCATCAGCCGCATCCGGTTGAAGGCGTTGATCTTCGCTTCGATGATGATCCGGTTGTAGGGTTTTCCCAGAAAGTCATCGCCGCCGGCTTCCAGGCACCGGGCCAGCGCCCCGGCTTCGGACAGGGACGTCAGGAAAATCAGCGGAACCAGCCGTTCGCCGGCCAGGGATTTGATCTGCCTGGCAGCCTCCATACCATCCATCAGCGGCATCAAGGCATCCAGCAGAACGAGATCCGGCGCTTCCTGCCGGAACAGGGAGACGGCATCGAGGCCATTCGAGGCATCCAAGACCTCGTGGCCCAGGCGCTTTAAAAGGGTTTTAAGGATGAGGCGATCGCTGTCCGAATCATCGGCAATAAGAATTCTGAGTGGGCGGTGTTCTGCAACGGCATCATCCATGAGAGCTCCACCAGTTCGTACGCATCAGCGAATGTTGAACAGTTGCTCGAAATTGGAGATGGAGAGGATTCGCCGGACGTCGTTATTGCAATTCTCAATCACAATGCGGGCGCTGTCGCCGCCGGCATAATCCCTGAGCAACAACAGCATGCCCAGCGCCGAGCTATCCAGGTAGGTTGTATCCGACAGGTCTACGACATACCCCCGGATGTCCGGATCGCCATGCTCGTAGGCATCCCGGAACGCCTGGTGGGTGCTGAAGTCAAAGCGCCCCTCAATTCTGATAACAAGGGTCCGACCGCTATTATCGCGGCGCGTCTGAATCGGCATTCCCAAACCTCCAAAGGCGTCAAGAGCAGCATTCAACCGGCCCTACCCACCGGCTCTTCTTCGGTTAAGGATAGCTGAGTGACCTGAAATTGCATCCGCATTTGCTTGATGCAGGACAAAATTCAGCGCTGCCGCCGGCTAAAGGCCCGGCCTGCCGCTTCATCCGAAAGCTTCTGGTCACGAAGGTCCTGCTCTGTGCGTTCCTGTTGTCGGCAGGTGTCGATGTATTTTTCCATGCCACGGCGCCGCTCCCAGGCTTGCTGCCATTCCTGCTTGCGCACCTCGAACACTTTCTCCGCTTGATCCAGCTGCGTCTGCTGCTGCCGGATCACCTGGTCGAGTTGCGCAATGAAGGCCTGCCAGGCCTGCAGGCGAGACACCTGCACCACCCCTTGCTGGCTGTTCCGGATCTGCTGGCGATACTCCTGCTGGTAGCGGTTCAGGTTTTCCACCTGTTCACGCTGCTGGTCAACCAGTTTGCGGGCTTCGCCCATCCGCTCCAGGGCCTCCTGCTCTTTGCGCACCTCAAGGGAGAGAACCACTGCCAGTCGCTGTGACCTCAGCATCAGCCGTCACCTGCGCCGCTGGCGGGATTCGGTACGGCAGACTTGCGCCGCTCAGGAGATCGGCGCTCAGGCACAACCGCCAGCAACTGCTCGATACTGTCTTTCAGCGGTGCACTCTCGTTCAGCCCCTGCTGCAGAAACTGTCGCATATTGCCGATGTGAGTAATGGCAAAATCGGTTTCCGGATCGGAACCCTTCACGTAGGCACCAACCGATATAAGGTCCCTGGCCTGCTGATAGCGGGAATACACCTGCTTGAACCGCTGGGCCCGGGCGAAATGCTCGGTGTCGGTGACCTGGGGCATCACCCGGCTGATCGAGGCTTCGACATCGATTGCCGGGTAATGGCCCTCTTCCGCCAGCCGGCGGGACAACACAATATGGCCATCGAGAATTGCACGGGCGGCATCGGCGATCGGATCCTGCTGGTCGTCGCCTTCGGTCAGTACGGTATAGAACGCAGTAATGGACCCACCACCCGGGCGGCCATTACCGGTTCGTTCCACGAGCTGCGGTAATTTGGCAAACACCGATGGCGGGTAACCCTTGGTCGCTGGGGGCTCACCAACGGCCAGGGCGATTTCCCGCTGCGCCTGGGCGTACCGGGTCAGGGAATCCATCAAAAGGAGCACTCGCTTGCCCTGATCCCGGTAATACTCGGCAATCCGGGTGGTCAGCATGGCCGCGCGCAGGCGCATCAGCGGTGAATCATCCGCCGGTGAGGCCACCACCACCGAGCGTAAAAGTCCTTCCTCGCCAAGGATGTCCTCAATGAACTCCTTGACCTCACGGCCCCGCTCGCCAATCAGGCCGACCACGGTGATATCGGCATCGGTAAACCGGGTCATCATGCCCAGCAGCATACTCTTGCCCACGCCACTTCCGGCAAACAGGCCCAGGCGCTGACCCTGGCCAACGGTCAGCAAGGCATTGACGGCGCGAATGCCGACGTCCATGGACTGGCGCACCGGCGCACGGTTCAGGGGGTTGATAATATCGCCGGCCAGGGGCACCCGGGCTTCCGCCTGTAAGGGGCCCTTGCCGTCAAGGGGCTCACCGCTGCCATCGACCACCCGGCCCAGCAGTTGCGGGCCCACCGGTACGCGGCTTGCCGCCGACAGGGGCACCACCCTTGCCCCCGGCTTGAGGCCCTCAATCGCGGTGAGGGGCATCAGGTAAACCCGGTCATCCTCAAACCCCACGACTTCGGCTTCAACATTGCCGGCACCCTGGCCAAAGATCACACATCGGTCACCCACCACCATGGGACAGCCAACGCATTCGAGGGTCAGACCGACCATCCGGGTCAGCCGGCCGGATAGCTCCGGTTCGGGCTCATTGCCAAGAAAGCCCTTGAAGCGGCTCAGGCGGTCAGCGAGGTTCGAGGTCATCGCCGTCACCTTCGTTCGGCACCGGCTTCGGGCCTTCCCGGGAGTCCTCCGGCTCCTGCGAACTCAGGACATCGCGATGGAAACCGGTCAGATCCTCCATCAGCGAATCCAGTTCTTCGGTTTCTCCGCTTTCGCTCTCGCTCATCTGTTGGTCCAGCATGCTCTGAACGGCTCGCTGGAAACGCTTCTCCACGGTGAAATCAACCAGGCTATGGCGAGTCTCCACCCTGCAGCCACCGGGCAGGATGTTGTCGTCTTCAATCACCGAAGCGGATGTTTCGAGGCGTGCAGTAACTTCCCGGACCATTTCACAATCTTCCGGATGAATATGGATGCGGATGTTTTCTGCCGTGGAGGGAAGGGCATCCAGTGCCCGGCGAACCACATGCCGAATCTGGGAGGAATCGATAGTAAGTTCCCGGTAGACCACCGCCCGGGCCAGAACGGTGGTGAGATTAACCAGGGCGGTTTCCAGCTCGTCTTCGTGGCGCCGGATGGGCAGCAGCAGCTCGCCCAGCAGATGCTCAAGCCGGTCAAGTTTGGTATCAGTTTCCTTTCGGGTATCCTCGTAGCCCTGGCTCTTGCCCTGCTCCCGACCTTCCGCCAGCCCGGTTTCCAGGCCTTCCTGATGGCCCTGTTTACGTCCTTCCGTGAGCCCGGCCTGATAGCCCTGCTCCCGGCCTTCGTTATAGCCATCTTCCCGCGCGGCCTGGCGGATCCCGTCAATGTCCGCCACCGTCAGGGGTTTGACGTCCCTCTCCTCTTCCCTGGCCACTTCGTTGCCACGCGCATCCAGCAAGGGCAGCTCCCAGCGCTCATAGGCTGTCAGTTGCTCTTTCGGAATCCGGTTGAGGTCGCGGGTGGAATCTTTCATCACATCATTTCTTCGCCAGCGCCGCCGAGGGAGATTTCACCGGCCTCCGCCATGCGGCGTGCGATGGTAATGATGTCTTTCTGTGCGGATTCAACTTCGCTGACCTTGACCGGCCCCTTGGCCTCCAGATCATCCTGAAGCAGTTCCGCCGCACGCTTGGACATGTTCTTGAAGATCTTTTCCTGCACCTGGTCGTCGGCACCCTTGAGCGCCACCACCAGAACCTCCGAGGACACCTCCCGCAGCAGCGCCTGGATACCGCGATCGTCGACCTCCTTGAGGTTGTCGAACACGAACATGAGATCTTCGATGGTGCTGGCAAGATCCGGATCCATGTCCTTGATGGAATCCATCAGGTTGCCTTCAATGCTCCGGTCCATGAAGTTCATGATGTCCGCCGCCCGCTTCACGCCGCCAATCCGGCTGGTCTGGGAGGCAGCGCCACCGGAGAACTGTTTCTCCAGAATATCGTTCAGTTCCTGCAGGGCCTGGGGCTGGATGCTCTCCAGCGATGCCACCCGCATCATCACATCAAGGCGGACTTTTTCATCGAGTGTGCCAAGAATCTCCGCGGCCTGGTCCGGATCCAGGTAGGAGATAACGATGGCCTGGATCTGGGGATGCTCGTAACGAATGATGTCACCCACGGCCCGGGGTTCCATCCATTTGAGGGTATCCAGCCCCGTGGTGTTGCCGCCGATCAGGATGCGGTCAATCAGGCTGGCGGCCTTATCGTCGCCCAGAGCCTGGGTCAGCATCGCCCGGATGTAATCGTCATTGCCCACGCCCAGACCGGTCTGGCCACCCACGGCATCGACAAACTGATTCAGTACAAAGGTCACGTCGTCCTTGCTGACGTCTTTCATCTGGGCCATGGCAACGCCGACACGCTGAACCTCTTTAGGCCCCATGTGTTTCAAAACCTCGGCAGCATCGGCCTCGCCCAGGGACATCAGCAGAATGGCTGCCTGCTCAACCCTCGGAATCTTCCGCTGGGGTTTCTGCGGTGCGCTGGTGCCCTGCTGGTTGGCTTGTTCAGTCATCGACGTTCACCCACTGGCGCATCACCTGTGCGACCCTCGCCGGGTCCTCCGCGATCAGGCCTTTCAGTGCATTCAGCTGCCTATCATAACTGTCTGTCGCGCCCGGCAAAAGCAGGTCATCCTGTGACGACATGGCCTTGCGCAGTTCATCACCGCCTTCAATCTGGCCCAGACCACCATAACCGCCATCACCGGAATCCATGCCCCGTTCCCGCTGGCCACCGCCAGAAAGGCTCTTGAGGGTCGGGCGCAGCAGGCCAAGCACCAGAACCAGAACAACCAGCCCGGCCAGCACCTGCTTCATCAGATCCCAGAACCAGGGCTGCTCCCAGAATCCCGGGGCCTCGAATTCAACGGTTTCTTCCGGTGCGAATGCGGTGTTCATTACGGTAACGCTGTCGCCCCTTGCCGCTGAATAACCCACTGCATCCCGCACCAGCATACTCAGGCGTTGCAATTCCTGCTCAGGCCAGGGCTCATAGCTGACCTCACCGGTCTGGGGATCGACCACTCTCATGTCGTCCACGGCCAGTGCTACGGTAATTCGTTTGATCCGGCCGAGCTCCTGGCGCACGTAACTGACCGTGCGGTCCATTTCATAATTCCGTGTCGACTCGCGACGAACATTCACCGGCGGGGGCGCAGCGCCTTCGCCATTTCCTCCGACGGCCTGCTCTGGCACCGTCGCATCTGCCGGAGGCTGGTTGGCCAGCGCACCTGGAATCCCGCCCGAGGCCCCGGCCGCGCGCTGTTCGGTAAGCTCCCGCTCACTTCGTACGGCTTGCTGCTCCGGATTGAAAAGCTCTTCCGCCTGCTCAACAGAAGAGAAATCAAGATCCGCGGAGACCTCTGCCCGATACCGGCCATCGCCTACAATCGGTGAGATCAGGGACGCGACACTGCGCGTCAGCCGTTCTTCAATCCTGGAGGTGTAGTCATACTGATCTGCCATCCTGTCAGCATCACCCTGGCTTTTCTTGCCGGTGAGCAGGTTGCCGTTCTGATCCACGACAGTCACGTGTTCCTTGCTCATCATCGGAATGCTGCCAGCAACCAGATTCACAATCGCGCTGATCTGCTCGTGCTCCGGCCGGCGGCCTGCGAACACTTCAAGAAACACAGAGGCAGAGGGCTCCCGGGCATCACGGACGAAAACCGAGCGCTCGGGAATGGCCAGGTGAACCCGGGCATTGCGCACACCTCGCATGCTGGCAATGGTGCGGGCCAGCTCACCCTCAAGGCCTCTGCGGTAGCTGATGGTTTCCATGAACTGGGAGGTGCCCAGTCCGCGCTCCTGGTCGAGCAACTCGTAGCCCATGGTTTTTCGGTCGGTCACACCCTCGGCCGCCAGCTTCAGCCGCGCGTTGTAGACCTGATCCGACGGTACCAGCAAAGCGCCGGTGCGCGGGTCCATTTTGTAGTCGATGCCATTGCTTTCAAGGATGGAGGTAACGTCCTGCGGGTTGTAGGAGGACAGATCCCCCACCACAGGCTGGTAATTCGGCTCCTGAGCCCAGAGCACCACGGCCAGCCCCAGTGCCACGCTGGCAGCAAGACCAACCATCAGGCCAATCTGGCGCAGCAGGTTCAGTCGGTTGAACCCGAGGAACAGATCGCTCCGGCTCTCCGGCGCGTCGCCATCCCGGGCTGCCGGAACATTGGAGGCGTTGGTTTCTGCGGGTACGCTGGCCATGACTCTGCTCCGTTATCAGATCGGCATGTTCATAATGTCTTCGTAGGCCCGGACCACCCGATTGCGTACCTGGGTCAGTGCTTCGAAGGAGACAGAGGATTTCTGGGCGGCGATCATAACACGGGTTATGTCCACATTCGGGTCGCCCATATCGTAAGCAGTGCGAAGTTCACCCGCGGTTTGCTGGAGTTCATTCACGTTGTTCACAGCCTTGCCCAGCATATCGCTGAAGCTGGGGGTTTCCTGGGTTTCCTGAACCTGGCGGGGGCCGTCGACGCGGCCACGAACCGATTGATCCTGCTCGACTCGCTGGTTCTGCATCATTTGTGAACGCAGGGACCGGATATCGGACAAAACACTGTTGATGTCGGCGCGCTGAACCATAACTCTCTCCTGGCTCCGTCCTGCCACGGACGGAATTGCTCCTGGGACTCTGTTACTCCGAATTAAGCAATCAGCAGGCCAACTGAAATTTATTATTATACGTCAGACAGTTACGATATATTCTCTGGGAGACCGGGGGATCAATGACGGACTTTTGACGACGCGCCGGGAGTTACTTGAGCCCATGACAGAAAGGACAAAGAAAAACGGCACCCAAAAGGGTGCCAGTGAAGGAGTTCGTCTTGCAGTGGGTCAGGCCATGGCCATCTCGGCATCCAGATCGATTCCGGCATCACGCATCTGGGCCAGTTTGTACCGGAGCGTTCTGGGGCTGATCCCAAGTTGCTCCGCGGCCCGGTTGCGACGCCCACGCTCTTTCCGGAGTGTCTGGATGATAATACGGAATTCCTGCTGCCTCAGATCATCGCCCAAAGATCCCGCCGCCTCAGAGTCTTCATCGTGCCGCGGCTGCGCCTGTTCCACTGCAGCCACGTAATGGCTGGAAACATCCTCCACCGGCCGGAATTGGGAAACCTCAGCCGGCGCAGCGCTGTGCATATCCGGCCGGCCGGTAATACCAAGCTCCAGGCACAGATCGCCGGCGTGAATCACGTTGCCCTGATGCAACACCAGGGCGCGCTGAATGGCATTATCCAGCTCCCGGACATTCCCGGGCCACCGATGGTTCATCAGAGCGTTCCTTGCATCCGGTGCAAAGGTGATCCCGGTAAGCTTCATTTTCCCACAATGCTTTTTCAGCAGCGACGTGGCCAGCGGCATGATGTCCAACGGCCGCTCCCGCAGGGGCTGCCAATGCATGGGGAAGACAGTCAGCCGGTAGTAAAGATCTTCCCGGAACTTGCCTTCGCGAACGTAATCCGCCAGATCCCGGTTGGTCGTAGCCACCACCCGCACATCCAGGCTGATGGTCTTTCGACCGCCCACACGTTCCACTTCCCGTTCCTGCAACACCCGCAGCAACTTGGACTGAAGCCCCAGATCCATTTCTGAGATTTCATCCAGAAGAATAGTGCCGCCGTTGGCCTGCTCGAACTTACCCGGCGAAGAAGCCACGGCTCCGGTAAAGGCGCCCTTCTCGTGGCCAAACAGAATCGCTTCCAGCATATTCTCGGGAATCGCCGCGCAATTAATGGCCACAAATGGCTGACCGGCCCTGGGGGACTGTTGGTGGATGAAACGGGCAAGCACTTCCTTACCGGTTCCGCTTTCGCCGGAGATCATCACCGTGGAATCACTGCTGGCCACTTTCGTGGCGAGCTGGAACATGCGCTTGCTGATCGGATCTTCAGCCACCGGTTCATCACCGGATTTCTGGCGTCCGCCGCCTACAACCTTGCTGACCGCATCCACCAGGAACTGCGGCTCGAACGGTTTGACCAGATAATCGGTGGCGCCCGCCTGCATGGCAGACACCGCATCGCTGATCTGGCCATAGGCGGTGATCAGCATCATCGGCAAACCGGGATAAAGACGCTGCACCTCAGCCAGCAGCTGATGCCCGGACAGACCCGGCATGTTGACGTCACTGACCACCATATCGACCGGGGACTCCGCCAGCCGCTCCAGCGCCTCACTGGCGCTCGACGCTTCCCGGACACGGAACTTCGCCAGCTCCAGCGTGGTGACCAGCGCTTCCCGCAGGTCATGGTCATCCTCAACAATCAGAATCTGGGCCTTGGCCATGGTTGCCTCCGATCAGTATTTGTTACGCAGTTGCGGTAAACGCAAAGTGGCGACAGCACCGCCCTGCTCCGGCGATTCAATGGCAAAGCGCCCCTGATGCGCCTTGACGACTGCCTGCACCACCGCAAGCCCGAGACCCGTGCCATGGGATTTGGTGGTGTAGAAGGCCTCTGCCAGCCGGCTTGCTTCAGCGGGCTGAAACCCCGGGCCGTTATCCCGGACCCGGATCACCAGCTCTCCGGCCTCCTCCGCCACCTGCACAGCAACGCGACTGGCGCCGGCTTCGAGACTGTTATTGACAAGATTGGTGCAGGCGCCAACAAGAGCGTCGCGGTTACACATCAGGCGGCACTCGTCGGAAACGTCATCCTGGAGGGTCACCTCCGCACCGGGTACCGGCCTTAACCCTTCGACCGCTGAGGCCAATGCGGAAACCAGTTTGCCGGCAGAGAGCTCCTCGGCGAGCCGGGTTTCACCGCGGGCGAAAATCAGCATATCCCGCACCTGTTGCTCGAGATGGGTCAGGCGGGACATTAAACGGGATGCGCAACGCTGGCGCATCTCTTCATCCAGGTCTTCCTGGCTGAGGTGGCCACCGTAAAGAATGGCGGCTGACAACGGCGTGCGAATCTGGTGAGCGAGAGACGCCACCATCCTGCCCATGGCGGTCAGTCGCTGGGCGTGGGCCAGCTGTGCCTGCAGATGGCGGGTTTCAGTCAGGTCGGTGAGCAGAATCAGCTGCCCGGGCTGGTTTTCCATGGTCCGGATTTCAATGCTGACCCGGCGGCCATCACTCAGAGATACCTCGTGGCCGTCATCCCGGCGCGGCGCGAAGCAGCGCCGGATCACATCAACCCAGCGGGCGCCGTCCAGGGGTTCCCCCAGCAAGGCGATGGCAGCGGGATTGGTCTGGGTCACCACGCCCTGGCTGTCGAGCACAACCACACCGGCGGGCAGCGCATTGAGCAGGGTAGATAACCGGTCTGCAAGCTGCTCCTTTTCCTCCAGCTCCTGCTGGCGCTGCAGCGATTCCTGGGTCAGCTCACCGGACAACTGGTTAACCCGGGATTCCAAAGTGCGGTAAGAGTCGGTGATCTGGCGCGACATCCGGTTAAACAGTTCCAGGGCGGAATCCACCGCCTCATCGTCCTGTTGCGGAAACAACGCTGTAACCTTGTCGTTAACGTCCGCCGCCGCGTTGGCCTTTGCGCCGCCCGCTTCGGACTGAATCACAAACTGTGCCTGACTCATAACCTGACTCCCCGATCGGCCCATCGGCCTGGGCCGTATTGTTCGGATGCTTCGTTTGCAGGTTGTTAAGCCAGCACCGTGCCAACTTGAATTTTTCTATATATTTCAGACAGAAAGGGAATTACCTGGAAGGGGGATGACAATTTTACGTCGGCCAGAAACGAGAACGGCGCCTCAGGTTACGAACCTTTGACGCCATTGCTGGAAACGCTGTCACCCCTAAAAAAGGTTTCAGGACTCTTCGGACTCCTCCTCCCGAAGCCCGTACTTGCGCACCTTCTCCACCAGGGTTGTGCGCCGGATTCGCAGCTTTTCGGCGGCCCGAGCGACCACGCCGCCCGCCTCGTCCAGAGCCTGCTGGATCAGCTGCTTCTCAAGGTTCGAGAGGTAGTCCTTCAGATCAATCCCGTTCACTGGCAGCAGCGCTGGTGCATCCAGCCCCACCAGCCCGGGTATACCCGAAGGCATTCCGGTGTCCTCAACCGGCCGGTTCTCATCGTAATCGTCAACATACCGAAATTTCTTGGGCAACTCCTGCACACCGATGACGCCGTAAGGATGCATGATGGCCAGTCGCTCCACCAGATTGGCCAGCTCACGCACGTTGCCCGGCCATTCATGGCGACAGAGACTCATGATCGCCGCCGAATTCATCCGCAGGGAGCCGCGCTTCTCCTTTTCCATCCGGGAGATCAGCTCGTTAATCAACAGGGGAATGTCTTCCACCCGCTCACGCAACGACGGCATTTCGATCGGAAACACGTTCAGCCGGTAATAAAGATCTTCCCGGAAATCCCCGGCCTCAATCATGTCCTCGAGGTGCTTGTGGGTTGCTGCAATGACCCGGACATCCGCCGACTGGGTGCGATTGCTACCCACCCGTTCGAACGTGCGCTCCTGCAGAACCCGCAGAATTTTAACCTGCATATTGAGCGGCATATCCCCGATTTCATCCAGAAACAGGGTGCCTCCCTCTGCCAACTCAAAACGCCCCACCCGGGCGGTAATCGCCCCGGTAAAGGCGCCTTTCTCATGGCCGAATAATTCACTTTCCAGCAACTCGGCGGGAATGGCGCCACAGTTCACGGGTACAAATGGTTTGTCACGGCGGGAAGAATGATAATGAAGGTTGCGGGCCACTACTTCCTTGCCGGTACCGGATTCACCGGTAATCAGGACACTCACGTCCTTGTCGGCCACCTGCTCCATCAGCTGCCGTACATGCTGAACCTTGCGACTGGTGCCCACAAGGCTCCGGAAAAGCTGAAGGCCTCGCTGCTGGCCGCGCTCCCGGGAACGGCTGAACTGATCCCGGTAGACCTGCGCACGGTAAAGCGAATCCACGAACTTGGTATAGTTCAGCGGCCATTCTATGCGGGCAATAATACGGGCGCTGTCATCATCGGACACGCCCCTGAGCTCCGGATGGCCCAGCAAAAGCAGAGGAACCCCCTTAACCGCCTTGCACAGAGCTGTAATGTTGTCGGCGGCACCGGCATCTTCGCCGTTCACCACCGCCGTGGAAATATCCGAAAGGCTCTCCTCGTCGCCACTGCTCAAAAGCGCCTTCGCTTCGTCGCCGGCAAGGACCTGCTCCTCACCAATGAATTCAAGAATGGTGACCATGTCCCGCAATCTTGAATCATCCTCGCTCAGCACCAGCACTTTGTTATTTTTAGACATTCAACAGAATCTCTTGAGGGATTTGTGCGGTATTTAAGACTGTAAGGACGACTGAGTCAATTTTATGACGCTATTTTCGCGGATTTGAAGATATGTTTTGATAGGCCCTGGCCGCGCTGCGGTTCCGGTTGACACCTTTGAGGCCGGCTTCCGCTTCCTTGCGGGCAGTGCGGGCGGATTCATCCGCAGCGTCAATAAACTGCTGCAGTTGCTCCAGCCGGTGCCGCACCGGCTCCGGTTCCAGCTCTCCAGCCTCCAGGGCAGCCATCAGAGGCTCAACTGCAGGCTGAACCTTGTTGTTCAGCTGTGCCAGTGCGTCCCAGTCCCTGTCCGCCAGCGCGCGACCGAGATCTGCCATCAGCCGGTCCAGGTGTTCCAGTTGAGCCTGAGGATCTGCCATTGAATTCTCCTTTCAAATCAACGTCGCGCCAGGCCGTCGGTGCAGTACCGCTCCGCCTTGAGGTGGTAAGTCGTTTCCATGGTAGTCCAGAATACCGGCTCACGGTAATAACTGATATTGTAAATCCTCTCTGCGACCCTTTGCGACCACCCTTTGCGCTACCCTTTGCGCTACCCTTTGCGAAAGACAGCTGCAGAATTTTTCTGTCAGAAATGGTATAGTGGCGGATTAATTTTCCGGGGTTAAGCCCAGGTTCCGGGATTGCAGGTGTTTCATGGCCTCACAATGGCATTCACTGGTTTCGCAGAAACTGTTCCTTGCCCGGACATTGCTCGGTCAACTTGACCGTGCAACGGCCCGGGATGAGGAACACGCACCCAACGAAGCAGAGCAGGCGTTACGTCGCGAAGCGGCGATACAGGGGGCCACGGAGTTACTCTTGAGGTCCAGACGCCTGCTGCTGGTAATGATTGCCCGGCTATACCAGAAAAAGTCTGAAGAGCCTTCAACACTGGACGAGCTGGCCAAGGCAATCGGAGAGGAGCCCAGCGAAGTAAACCGGCTGCGGGCGATTGAGCACAGAGCCGGAAGCTGGTGGAACCATCTGGATCAGCTGGAAATGGCCCAGAGCCGGCCGCCGGCAACCCGAAAAACGGTCAGTACGGAAAATGTCATTGCGGTATCCGCCGACTCAGGTCCGGACCGGTCTGCCCCGGCGTTGCTGAACACACTCAATGCCGTCAAACACTTTGCCGACGATCTGGAAGAACAGCATAGCGAGTGGTAAGCGCATAAGGCTGTCCATTATCCGGATCCCAACAACTGAAAGGTTTACTGAATGTCACCATCGTTTTTTGAAATTGTACAACTGACCAATGGCGACTATGCCCTGCGCCGCATCGACGACGACAGTGCGCCGCTGGTAAAGATCTCGTTCTCGGAAGAAGCGCGGGAAATGATGGAAGACCGCGACCTGTCCGTTGCCAAGGCGATGATCGCCGCGGGTATTGAAGCTGTCGGCAATGTTGCACACGATATCGACTGGGAAGACGACGAACTGGACGCCCCGGACGCCCAGCCCTCCTACACCCTGCACTGAGCGATTAACGCTGCCTTAACACCACACCGTGACTGTTACCCTGTGCGGACGCCTTTTGCAGGGAATTGAAGGCGACACGGCCCAGTTTCCGGGTCCACATGACAACCGCATGGCAAGTACCTGCGCTCAGGGCGCGCTCAGCCAGTTCCTGCGCAGGGTATTCCGTGGTTGAGCGGAGCACCAGCAGCTCTCCGGCAATAATCCCGTGCATCGTCTGCCATTTGCTGACCAGCGCTTGAGGTGGGTCAATCCACGCCAGCCAGCGGTTCTCCTGGTTCAATTGAGTCAGCATAGGCAGCAGCAACTGGAAGTTTTCCACCTGCCCCTGCGGCAGGATAATTTCAGTCACATTTCCGGCAGCAGGCGCTTCCGTGGCGTCCGGGGTGCGTCGGGCGCGAATGACGGAACGCCGCTCGCCGGCGGCCGCTGCCGGCACTGAACAGGACAGAGCGTTGTGTTGGTATGCCAGATTCTGGTTAAAGCTCAGTTGTTCCATAATTCACCCGTTTCTCAATAAATCCGTGGTTATCCGGCCTGATCAGTGAAGATCAGAGCGACGGATAACACCCACACCCAGACCTTCAATGAACAGTTCCTGTTCTTTCAGGTCTACTTCGATGGGCGCAAACTCGTCATTCTCGGCGATCAGGTAGACTTTCGGGCCTTCCTTGCGAAAACGCTTAACCGTGACTTCATCACCCACCCGGGCAACGACCACCTGGCCGTTATGGACATCCTGGGTGCTGTGAACCGCCAGCAGATCGCCGTCCAGAATACCAATGTCCTTCATGCTCATACCCCGTACCCGGAGCAGGTAATCAGCCGGTGGTGAAAAGAACTCCGGCCGAAGGGTGCAGTGATCCTCAATGTGCTCCTGCGCCAGTATCGGACTGCCGGCGGCCACTTGACCAATCACCGGCAAACCCAGATCCTCTTCTGCCTCGGGCAGACGGATGCCCCGGCTTGCCCCGGGCACCATTTCAATGGCGCCCTTGCGGGCCAGCGCCCGCAGGTGCTCTTCGGCGGCATTGGCTGAACGAAAACCCAGCTCGGCCGCAATTTCTGCCCGGGTGGGCGGATAGCCGGTCTCGTCAACGTATCGGCGGATGATGTCCAGTACCTGGGACTGCCTTGCTGTAAGCTTCATTGAGCGACTCCGCTTGATCAGGGCCGGTATGTCCGTTTTCAAAGAGGGGTGCCCCGAGGGGCGCCGGCCAACCTGTTTTTATATACAGTCATTTGACTATATACAGTGTTTTATCCAGTGTAAAGTCGACACCCTGATTTTCTTGCCAGTGCTTAAGGATGACGATCAATGCCGGTGTGATATGGTGGGGCCATGACTCACTACCTACCAGGGAGCACCATGACACGGACCAAGGCCTGCAGGATGCCCGATGTTCTGAAAACCGCGGATGGAAAGGAGCGCAGGGTTGGCGTTGAAATTGAAATGTCCGGTCTGGGCTACGACGAACTGGTGGCTCTTGCCGCAAAGCTTCTGGGAGGAACACCGGTCCTCCGGTCGCGGTACGTGACAACACTGAAGACAGAGCTGGGTGAATTCACGATTGAACTGGATTCCGCCCCCATCAAGGAGCTTGATCTGGCCGATGAGCGGCTTCCCCGTTCGATTCGGGAACTGGGCGGCCAGGCCATGGATGTGATCGATGCCGCCGCGGAACGGATCGTGCCACTGGAAATCATCAGCCCGCCGCTGCCATTTACCAGTCTGGAAACGGTCGAATCTCTGGTCGATAATCTCCGCGAGGCCGGCGCCCTTGGCAGCCGTGAGGCGATCTACTTCGCCTTCGGCCTCCAGCTCAATCCCGAGCTGCCGGACCTCAGGCCGGCAACGCTGGTGCGTTATTTCCAGGCCTTCACCCTGCTGTACGACTGGCTCAAGGCCAGGCACCAGCTTGATGTCAGCCGCAAGTTCACGACCTATATCGAACCCTGGCACAGCCGATATACCGAACTGCTCATGGAAGACGACTACCAGCCGGAACTGCCGCAGTTGATGGACGATTACCTGGAGTTCAATCCAACCCGGAACAGGGCCCTGGACCTTCTGCCCCTGTTTGCCCATCTCGATCATGAACGGCTGGATCGCCACGTTCGGGACCCGAGAATCAAAAGCCGGCCAACCCTGCATTACCGGCTTCCGGATTGCGATATCAACAACCCGGGCTGGCATTTCTCATCCGTTTGGAATGACTGGGTGGTGCTCGAACAATTAGCCAGCAATCCGGACGATCTGTCGGAGATGCGCGCTCTGTTCCGTGAAGGCGGTAAACTCAACCTGCATAATCTGACCCACAGCTGGCAGGAAACCACCGAAGACTGGCTGGCCAGGAAGGGCTATGTCTGAGCCGCCTGAAACCCCCGGCCGGGAACCGGAAATACCGGGACTGACCATCGGCATCAGCGGCCCCGCACGAAAGAGCCTGGCACATCGGCTGATCGGCCTCGGCCTGAGACTGCATGGTGCCCGGACCTACTACATTCGTCCGGGCTCCCGGGTGGACGTCTCACTACTGGACGGACTGGTGCTCTCCGGCGGCACCCATGTTCATCCGGAGCGCTATGGCCAGGAGTCGCAGGTAACCGCGCGCTATGATCGCAAACGGGATGCCACCGACCAGGCGCTGCTGGAGCAGGCGGAAAGAATTGGCATACCTGTGCTCGGCATCTGCCGCGGCGCCCAGTTCATCAACGTTTTCCACAACGGATCCCTGTGCCAGAACGTGACACCTCTGCGAGTGAACACACGGCATCGCCCTCTGTTGTTACCACTACAGACGGTTCGTCTGGTTGAACCCAGCCGGCTACGGCAGGTGATGGATTCCCCGGTGATCGGTGCCAACCGGATTCACAGCCAGACCATCAAGCGCCTGGGCCGAAACCTGCGCGTTACCGCCGTCGACAACGATCTGTTTGTTCAGGCCATTGAAAACACTCGGGGCCAGTGGCTGATGGGCATTCAGTGGCATCCGGAGTATTTGCTTTACCACAGTGGGCACAGACGCATCTTCCGCAATTTTGTGGACGCCGCCCGCCGATTCAAACTGGCACGCCTGGAACCGGATACCGGCGAGGCCTGATATCAATGCTGTATGCACAGGAGGAACTTCCATGGCCGGACGGAACCAAGAGTCCCGTTGTCTTCTTACCCTGGCACTGATGGTGCCGGCTCTGACCCTGGCGGGGGAAGTCACCCTTACCGGCGAGGGCAGTGTTCGCTATGAGCCGGACAGTGCACGGCTTCAGTTTACCGCCAGCGCCGAACATGCACTCCCGCGGAAGGCGACGGAACAGGTGGCGGCTCTGGTGGCCCAATGGCGAGACGGCATCCGCCGCTATCGGGACCAGCTCGGGGAATATTCCGACTCCACCGTCCACCTTTATACCCGCACCCTGCCCCCCGAAGCACGGGGCGAAGATCCGCAAAAGCAGGCCGTGGCCTCCCAGACCATCAGCTTCAGCATCAATGACCTGACGCTGCTTAACCCCTTGTTGCAGCAGGCTCAGGCCCTGGGACTGGACTATAGCCTGGGGCCACACCAGTTTTTCCACTCCGATGAAACGGGCCTGGAACAGGAGGCATTGGCCAGGGCCATTGCCGACGCCAAAGCCCGCTGCAGTTTCGTGGCAGGCCAGTTGGACCAGACCTGCGGGGATGTCGTAACCATCAACGTCAATGGCGGCCATCGTCCCGTGCCAATGATGATGGCGGAAGCCAAAGCAATGTCGGATACTGTATCCAGCGTGGGTGAACGGGAAATCCGGGCTTCGGTCAGTGCCACCTTTGAGCTGGACTGAGCTCAGAAATCCCGGGTATAGAAGATATCCAGAGAAGCCGCCAGACCACTGGCGGCTTCCAGGTAAATATTCTTGCCAAGGTCATACCGCAGCGCGACGGTAGTAATCGGCTCGAAAATCCCCACGCCATACCGGACACTCAGTTCATCGGTCAGATAGCCACTGGCCACCACCGATGTCTGCTCACCCGAACCCTCTGCCTCGAGCGTCAGTTGTCGAATGCCAAACTCCTCACCAATCTGCCCTGTAACCTTGTTCGCCTGGGTCAGCCCCAGCGACAGCGCCGCCCGGCTCATCTGCCCCTCATCGCCCCGGCTCTGGGGTGCCCTGCCCAGAATGACATAGGACAGCGCGTCTGTCTGCGGCATATCGGGATTGGAGAAGACCTCCGTCTCGGGCGACTGCACGGGTCCGCTCAGGCGAATGCCGGCAACAACCGTATCAACGGTCCGCACTGCTTCAATGTCCAGATAAGGCTGGGTCAGATTACCGACAAACAGCAGTCGGGCCCGCCTCAGCTCAAGCTCCTGACCATAAGCCTCGTACTGGCCATTAACCAACTGAAGTGTGCCGCGCGTGTCCATGTCATTACCGATCCGCAGAGTTCCCTCAAGATCACCGGTTACCCCGAATGCCGCGAACGTGACCTTGTCTTCGCCCACCACAACCTTGACATCCATGTTCAGGGAGCGAACAACGGGCGCCTCCCGTTCAACCCCCACGATGACTTCATCCTCCGACACCGAAACCGCCTGCGCCGGCAATCCCTTGATCTCAATAGTGCCTCTCGGAACCCCAATGGCTCCGGACACCTGAAGGGAGCCCTCCCGGAACGCAATAGTGAGATCAGGCTCCACCTCCAGTTGGGCATAGGGCTCCAGGTTAAACGGCAAACGGCTGCCGGAAATGGTGATTTCACCCCGGGGTGCCTGCTGCCAGTCAAACTCACCATCGATGATCGTCCGGCTTCTGGAATTACTTTGAATCCGGCCGCTGAGCTTGGCGGAATAGCCCGCAAAATCAAGGCTGGCAACCACCTCTTCCATTGGCACTGGTAGCCGGGGATCCGACACCCTGCCGTTGGTCAGGTGCAGCACCCCGTTTACAGCGGGTCCCATCAGGGGGCCTGAGATACGGCCTCTCCCATCCACCCGGCCGGCAACTTCCTGGAGTCCCGAGAGCAGACCGGCGAGGGCAATATCGAGCCCGTCGAGCTGGAAGGTTCCGTCGACAATACGATCTTCCGAGTTTGGATCCATCGCCATATCGAGGGCAAAGTCACCCAGCTTCGGGCCGGAGAGACGGGCCGCCAGACTGGCCTGCCCGGGCTTGAGACCAACCTCAGTTGTCAGCGCATCATAGGAGAGGGACTCCCATTCACCATCCACCAGCAACTGAAACTCGCCGTCTCCGGCATCAAGGAAGATCCGCCCATCAGGTCCGGCATCGGTCGTCGTAAAATTGACTTCTCCGTTTATCCGGGCATTCCAGCGCAGGGTCTCCGGCAGCAGCGGCGCCAGGGCCTGCGCCGGGAACCGGTCTATACGATAGGCAAGACGGGGCACGGGAAGCAGTGTCTGATCGTCAGCACAGACCGCGCTCTGCTGCCAGCGCCAGCAGTGATTGCCAAAGGTAAGCTCGCCTCCTGCGCTGTAGTCCAGAGCCGCCGGCGATTCCAGTTGCCAGCGCTGGGATTGCCCGGGAAGGGCGATAACACCCGTGGACAGCGCCCCCTGCCAGGTCCTCCAATCCGCCCCGGCGCCACCCTCAAATCCGAGCTCCAGATTTGCCTCGGTGTGGCTGGCGCTGATGGTCAGCCTGTGCTGTTCCTGTTTGCCACTCGCTTCCAGGACAAGCGTTTCCAGTTCCTGCCCGAATGCGCGGAGGTTACCCGCCTCCACCTGGCTCATGAGCCGAAGGCCAGATTCGAGGCGCGCCTCCAGATTCAGGTTTTCTAAAGAGAATTCGTCCCGCCAGCGCAGGTCACGGGCATTTGCCGTCAGCTCTCCGGTCGGGTCTTCCAGCGTACCTCCTGCCTTCAGCTTCGCCTCCAGACGCCCCGCCAGGCCGGACAGTAATGCTTCGGGCTCTGGCATGCTCAGGGCCAGGTCACCGCGAATGGCGTTGCCCCAGGTCCCACTACCCTCTAACCGGTTGTCGCCTATTAACATTTCCAGGCCCGACAGCTCCCAGCTTCCTGAGGAGGTATCAAGGCGGCCTGCCAGGACAGCCGGATGGGTGCGCCAGTCACCCTCCAGGCTCCAGCTCGCATTCATGGCGGGGATCGAACCGTCCCGGAACTGCCCTTCGGTAGTTACATCACCGCTGAGACTGGCTTCGAGAACCGGCATCCAGTACCCCGGATTGAATCCCTCAAGCCGAAGCGCCGCCTGCCAGGCAAGGGGCCCGGAAAAATTCACCGAGCCATTGCCGGTCAGGGAACCGGCGCCGGTGCTGACCATCAGATCGGTCAGTGTGGTTTGTTGCGTGTCGCCGTCTACGGTAGTCGATATTTCGGCGCTGCCCTGAGGGCCATCAACACCTGCGGTCAGTTCCGCGTGGTAGCTTCCCTCGCGCCAGGACGCCGAGCCATCCAGCGAGCGAAGCAAAACCGCTGGTGGTTCAAGGCCGGGAACCAGGGTATACCAGGGAAACCCGCGCAATCGTAAATCCGCATTGGCAGCCAGGCCCTGGCGCCAGTCCACAGTACCTGTCGCCACTACGGTATCCTGATCTGTCCCGGCTTCCCTGTCAGTGGCCAGCTCAATACGGATATTCTTTGCACTCCGAGCAGTCACCAGGCCCTCCAGAGAAAGCTGCACCGGTCCGGTTGTACCTGGCAGTCTGGCCTGCCCCAGGGTACGGAAGCCTTTCCGCAGACTGCCATTGGCTTCGACAAACCAGTCCTTGAGCGTGAGGGTCGCGGGCAGCGCCTCAACCGCCAGGAACTGCTTCGAAGTCACCCTGATCCGCGCTGGCAGCGCCGGATCAAGCGGCTCGACTTTGCCCGACAGTTCGGCATCCAGATAACCACGACTGCTGCCCGTGACCATCAAATCCCGGACGCTGCCCGAAAGCGTGGCATCCAGGGTCCAGTCGTCACCGTAGGGTGGCGGCAGATCTGCCGTAACCTGCAGACTGACGGGCCACTCCCTGCGGGTTTCGATCCGTCCCGACACAGCAACGGTGGTGTCATCGAGCTGATACCAGGCATGATCAATGTTCCAGTCGGCCCCGGAACCACCGGCATCCAGTTCAAACCGGTCCCATATCCTGGTGCCATTAAAGTTGAACGGCCCCATTCTTACGTTGCTGATTTTCAGGCCCAGGGGCAGATCAACTCCAGGCAGGGATATTACCCCACCAGCCCCGGATTTTTCGGCCGGAGGCAGCTGGGTAACCTCGAGCTTTTCCGCCTGCAGCATTTCCAGGCACAACTGCTTACTGAACAGGCACGAGGGCGACCAGTCCACCAGCGGCGCCTCGACAATCAACTCAACCCCATAACCCCGCCATTCCAGGTGATCGGCCTGCCATTGGCCAAACAGCGAGCCGCGGTCATTTTCGGCCTGCAAGCCCGGAATCTGGTCAATCACCCAGGCAGTACCCGTCTCCGATCGCAGGGCAAGCAGAACAGCCGCCAGCAGTAACACGGGCACCAGCAGCAAGATGCCCAGACCCAGAAGCAGCCAGAACCGGAAGCGACGGGGTCTGGTCTGCGGCGCCTGATTGTTGTCTGCCGATGTTTCCGGTGTCTGCGTCACAGCTCGGGCCCCATGGAAAAGTGAATGCGCCAGTCCCCGCCAAACTCGGGGTTCAGCCCCTTGGCAATATCCAGCCGCAGCGGCCCGACCGGGCTGATCCAGCGAATGCCAACACCGGCGCCGGTCGCCAGTGGGTCGCTCAAATCGTTGATCGCGTTACCGTGATCCACAAACAGGGCTGCACGCCACTTGTCGGCAAACTGGTACTGGTACTCGCCACTGCCAACCATCAGGTAACGCCCGCCCACCGGCACACCATTATCGTTCTCCGGCGACAGGGTTTCATAGCCATACCCGCGGACACTCTGGTCCCCCCCCGCGAAGAACCGCAACGACGGCGGCACATCCTCGAACCGGTTGGTAGCCACCAAGCCCGCCTGAAACCGGGCGAGGAATCTGTGTTTGTCCGCCAGGGTAAACAACCCCTTTGCCAGAGCATTCACGTGCAGGATATCCACATCGGACAACGCTGCCCGGTGGGAACCCGTGACATCGAACTGCAACCGGTATCCCCGGGACGGATCCAGCGGCGAGTCGGTATGAATTCTGGAGTACCCGGCCCCCGGCAGAAGAAGCGTACTCGTGCCTTTCTCATCGTTTCCGATGTTGAAACGCTCACCCTCCCAGCGCAAAGACAACACCTGCAACCAGCCGTTATCAAGCTGATGCTGCCACTGCTGGCCCAGGGTCAGCAGTTCCGATTCGACATTCTCGATATCTTCTCGCTGATAGCCAGCGGTGAGTCGGATCAGATCTGTCATCGGCGGATCCAGCGGCAATTCATACCAGGTGCTCAGGTTCTGTCTCGGCACCGAAAGTTCCGTCTCGGCACCGCGCTTGTGGCCCATGGGATTGATCCAGTGTTCCCTCCAGGTGCCCCGGAAACGGGGACCCACATCGGTCGAAAAGCCGACACCCGCCGCCACCGAGCGAGCCTCCCGCCTGGTGAGCGCAACGCGCACCGGAATTGTCCCGTTTTCGGCACGGGCCGGAGAGGCGTCAATATCCACACCACTGAAGTAGCCGCTGTTCTGCAGGTTGCTGTTGAGTCTGGCAATTTCGTCGGAATGGTAGGGAATACCCGGCTCGAAGGTGACGAACTGCCTCAGAAGACCGGTTTCGAACCAGTGGTCTTCCTCAAACGTGACCTCGCCGAGACGGTACCGCTCGCCGCTGTCATAAATCAGGGTGACAGTAGCACTCCGGGTTGCCGGGTCCACCTCCAGGGTGCGGGTGACAAACCTGCCATCAAAATACCCCCGGCGGCGGGCCCGTGTCTGGATGGTGTCCCGGAGGTTTGCATACTGGCCGTGATTGAGAATATCGCCTTCCGCGGGGGTAACCGGGAGATCGGCGCCAAACCGCTCATCGGACGCCGCCGCGCCCCTGATTTCAACCGTCCGGGAGGTGACCCTCACGGGCTCTCCGGGACTGATGGTCAATACAAGCTTTGCGGCTGTGTCCGCGTCACCTTCCTTAAGCTGCCAATCAATCGTCGGGCTGTAATAGCCGAGAGCCCGCAACGCTTGCCGCGCCTGACTGACCGCCGTGGGCGCATACCGGCGAAGATTTCCGGCACTGCGGCCTTCCACTTCACCGATAAAAGCCTCCGCATTTTTCCTGAGGTCCGGGTAATCCCCCTCCATCCGCACGTCCACCTGTTGCGCGGAAGCCCACGCAGGTATGCAGAAAAGCAGAGCCACACAAAGCCGGATCCGGCCCGAATTCACAGCTTGGTAGATTGATAGCATCCGGCTATTTCAGTGTTGGTGGTAACAAGAAGGATTTCCGTTCAAGCGTGGGAGTTTAATGGCGCACGGTCAAGTTAATCCGCCGTTGGCCGAACGGCCTCCGGGCACTGGCGTCAGGGCGAGTCGTTTGTGGCGCTGAAATAAGCTAACCTGTCAGATACTTAGCTACAAACCGGACCCTGGCGAATGCTGAAGATAAATCGGGACAACCTCAAATCCAGCCACCAGCTCATCTGGTTCATCATCGATTTCCTGATGCTGGGCCTGCTGATTATCAACCTGGCGTTTATCATCTGGGACTCGATCTACAGCTTTGTCGCCATTCAGAATCTGCTGAAAGAGCAGGCACCGGCGATCCAGTCCCTCTACCAGCCGATCCACGAACGATTCATTTTTTACGATCTGATCTTCGTTGCCATCTTCCTGACCGAATTTTTCGTCCGCTGGGGCTACGCCATCAAGGCCAGGATCTATGACCGCTGGTATTTTTACCCCTTTATCCACTGGTACGACCTGGTGGGCTGTATCCCCGTTGGCAGCCTGCGGTTCCTTCGTATTCTGCGGGTGATCTCCATCATCTACCGCCTGCATCAGTACAAGATCATTGATGTTACCAACACCAAAATCTACCGGTTCGTTAACTTCTACTACGAAGCCTTTATGGAAGAACTGTCGGACCGGATCGTACTCAAGGTGCTCAGCGGTGTGCAGGAAGAGGTCAAGCGCGGGTCTCCGTTGTTTGAAAAGATACAACTGGACATTCTCTACCCCCGGCGCGACATGCTGTCCGACTGGATTTCCAGGCGGGTTGCCGAGGCGGCCCAGGAGGGGTATGTGCCCAACCGCGGCGCCCTCAGAAGCTATCTGGAGGACAGGGTCGATAATGCCCTTAAACAGAATCTGGAGCTGTCACGGCTGAAATTTCTGCCGGTGGTTGGCCCCACCATCCAGGAAACCCTTGAAGAGGCCGTGGGAGACATCGTTGCCCATGTCATCCACCAGATTCTGGAAGACCTCGCCTCGGCCTCCAATCACGCCTTCATTGAGGACATTGTCAATGTTTTCCTGCCAAACCCCGGTGAGGCACGGGAAGATGAGGCTCAGAACGAAGCTCTGATCAACCTGATTATTGAAGTCATCGATGCCATCAAGGGACAGGTGAAAGTAAAACACTGGCGTGATGAATTGCCCTGAGCAACCGGTATTTGTCCGTTAAATCCACAATAAAGAGAGCACTCATGGATGCACTGCACCTTCAATTGCACTATCAGCCGGCCCATGAACTCCTGGGACAACTGGAGGCCGGGACCCTGACCAGCGAAGCACTGGTTACCGCCTTACTGGACAGAATCCGGGACCAGAACCCTGCCATCAACGCGATTGTGGCGCTGGATGAACACAGCGCACTGGCCAGCGCCCGCGAAGCGGATAAGCAACGCGCGGCAAATACTGTTAAGGGCCCACTGCATGGCTTACCACTTACCCTGAAAGATACCTGGGAAGTGGCAGGCATGGCCTGTACCGCAGGTGCGCCGGCGCTCAGCAACCACAGGCCGGAAACCCACGCTGATGTAGTGCAACGCCTGGAGGACGCCGGGGCGATCATACTGGGCAAGACCAATGTGCCGATCTATGCCACCGACCTGCAGAGCTACAACAAGCTGTTTGGGGTAACCAACAACCCCCACAACCCCGCCCACACACCCGGCGGGTCCTCCGGTGGTGCCGCTGCGGCACTGGCGGCCGGCATGACGCCCCTGGAAGTGGGCAGTGATCTGGCCGGCTCCATCCGCACACCTGCGCATTTCTGCGGAGTGTTCGGCCACAAGCCCACGCGCTCGCTGGTTTCCTTCCGCGGCCACATTCCCGGCCCGCCCGGCACCCAGTCCCGACCGGATCTGGTCGAGGGCGGCCCCATGGCCCGCAATGCCCGGGATCTCGAGCTGCTGTTGAAGGTCATTGCCGGGCCCCGGCCCTCGGAGGAGCGCAGCTGGGCCCTGAACATGGCGCCGTCCGGACTGCAGACCCTCGATCAGGCCCGGGTCGGTTTATGGCTGGAGGATCCGCTGTGCCCAGTGGAGCATGAGCTCACCGGGGGTTATCGCACCCTGGGCAAGTCCCTGGCCGACAGGGGCGCCCTGGTGACCGAAGCCAGCCACCCCCTGCTCAGCCTGGAGCATATCCTGCCCGCCTACTTCAACCTGCTGGGCAGCCTGCTCAGCACCTCCCTGAAACCCGCCCAGCGCCGGCAGATGAGATGGATCGCCCGGCTCGAACCCTGGCTGAAGTTTCTCGGACCCATGACCCCGTTTATCGGTGAATACGGGCGAGGTGTGAATCAGCCCGTTTACCAGTGGATGGCCTGGAGCGAAATGCGGGAGAAAATGCGGGCGGAAATCGAATCCCTGTTCCGGGAGGTGGATGTGTTGCTCACCCCGGTCACACCCACCACCGCCATCCGGCACGACCATAGCCACCCGGTATTCAAGCGGCGCATCACCGTCGCCGGCCAGCCACGGGCCTATATGGACCAGTTCTGCTGGATCGCCTTCGCCACCCTGCTGGGCCTGCCGGCCACTTCGGTACCCATCGGGCGTACCAAGGATGGCTTGCCATTCAATGTGCAGGTCATCGGTGCGCCGGGGATGGACCTGACCACGATCCGGTTTGCGCGGTTGCTGGAGGAGGCCGGGCTGGCAGGGTTTGTGAAGCCGGAGGGTTTGTGAGAGGGATTCCGGGAATTTCAGGGCTACCGACCCGGGCCGAAGTAAGCCAAGATCATCCGGAAATACAGGAGTAAGTCCGGATGGCCGGAAAAGACTTCCGTAGTTCCGGTAACTCCTGCAAGCGTCGCAGTTTCCGATAAGGTTTGACGAACAGCAGTTGCCTAATAAATGATAGTTTACCTACTTTTTAACCCACTGAAACTTGCTGGGAACAGCGTAAGGATGGAAAGGCATGAGCAGGGAATCCTTGCCGGAAGGCGGGCACCTGGTGTCCCGGGAAAAGTCAACGGAAAAGACGAGCGCAATTCACCGTAATCTTTTTCTGCAGGCGTTGAAATCTCTCCAGTTCGGTTCGTTATCGCTTACATGGCCGGATGGAAAGACGACGCGCCATGAAGGAAAGCAAGACGGTGTGCATGCGGAAATGACATTGCTGCAGTGGGATGTCATTGATCGCCTGATCACCCACGGTGACGTGGGATTGGGCGAGGACTACATGGCAGGCAAATGGTCCACACCCGACTTGCTTGCCCTGATGCGCCTCGCCGCAGGCAATATCGTTGTTTTTGAGCGGGTTTTGCACACCAGCGTATGGCTCAGGTTGTGGCATTGGTGCAAGTACCGGTTGTCTTCCAATACACTGAAACGCAGCCGTAAGAACGTTCAGGAGCACTATGATTTAGGCAACGACTTTTATCAGCTCTGGCTGGACAGGAGCATGACTTACTCCTGCGCCCTGTTTGACGGCAATACGTCCCTCCCGCTTTACGAGGCCCAGAAAGCGAAATATGAACGCATCCTTCAGCGACTGGCACCGGAACCGGGAAGCCGCATTCTGGAAATAGGCTGTGGCTGGGGTGGTTTCATGGAAATCGCAGCCACACACGGATGCCATGTGACCGGTGCGACCCTGTCAGACGAACAGGCGGATTATGCCCGCCAGCGACTCGAATCCGCCGGACTGGCGGAAAATGCCGAGGTTCGTTTACAGGACTACCGGGACCTGTCCGGCCCCTTTGATTACCTGGTATCAATCGGGATGTTTGAGCACGTTGGCGAGTCGTATTGGCCCGCCTACATGAGGGATGTGCACGACTACCTGAGACCGGGCGGCAAGGCAATGATACAGACCATTACCATCGCCGAGGAGCGATTTGAGAGATATCGCTCCGGCAACGACTTTTTGAGGGAACATATTTTCCCCGGTGGTATGCTGCCTTCCAGAGAGCGTTTTGAAGCTGTTGCCGCCAATAGCGGCCTGGTGGTGAACGATGTGTTCGAATTCGGGCAGGATTACGCCATTACGCTGGAAAAATGGCTGGCGAACGTCGACGAACAGATACCGGCGATACGGGCGCTGGGGTACAGCGAGATGTTCGTGCGAAAGTGGCGGTTTTACCTGGCCAGCTGTGCCGGCATGTTTCGCGCCGGAGGTATCAATGTGATGCAGGTGGAGTTAAGCCGGGAGTAGCGACCCGGCTTTTCCGCAGCGACGAGCGTTATTGGCTGCAGGCATGGGAGCCTGCAGCCATGGGAATTATTCTTGACTTCGGGTGCGATCCGCGGTTGCCCCCCAACGCCATTGGGTAACCTCCGGCATATCCACGCCGTACTCGATAATGTAATGCTGGTGCTCGATCAGCCGGTCGCGCAGCCACTGCTTGAGATAGGCGGCCCGTGACCCCAGTTGCGGAACCCGATCGATGACATCGGCCACCAGGTGGAAACGGTCCATGTCGTTGCGCACCACCATGTCGAACGGCGTGGTGGTGGTGCCTTCCTCCTTGTAGCCACGCACGTGGAGGTTCTTGTGATTGGTGCGCCGGTAGGTCAGGCGATGGACCAGCCACGGATACCCGTGATAGGCGAAGATGATCGGTTTATCGGTCGTGAACAGGGTGTCGAAGTCCTTGTGTGACAGCCCGCTCGGGTGTTCCGCCTGGTCCTGCAGGGTCATGAGATCCACCACGTTGATCACCCGCACCCTGAGCTCGGGCAGGTGGCGGCGCAGGATATCCACCGCCGCCAGGATCTCCAGGGTCGGCACGTCACCGGCACAGGCCATCACCACATCCGGATCGCTGCCCTGGTCGTTACCCGCCCAGCCCCAGATGCCGATACCGGCACTGCAGTGCTTGATGGCTGCGTCCATGTCGAGCCACTGGGGCTGCGGCTGCTTGCCGGCCACGATCACATTAACGAAATTGCGCGAGCGCAGGCAGCTGTCGGTCACCCACAGCAAGGTGTTGGCATCAGGCGGCAGATAGACGCGGATAACGTCGGCCTTCTTGTTCACCACGTGATCGATAAAGCCGGGGTCCTGGTGCGAGAAGCCGTTGTGGTCCTGGCGCCAGACATGCGAGGTCAGCAGATAATTGAGCGAGGCGATGGGACGGCGCCAGGGGATCTCCTTACTGGTAACCTTGAGCCACTTGGCATGCTGGTTGAACATCGAGTCGATGATGTGGATGAATGCTTCGTAGCAGGAAAACAGCCCGTGCCTGCCGGTCAGCAGATACCCTTCCAGCCAGCCCTGGCAGGTGTGCTCGGAGAGGATCTCCATGACCCGGCCGTCCGGCGCCAGGTGATCGTCTCCCGGCAGCGTCTCGCCCATCCAGGCACGGCTGGTCACCTCGAACAGCGAACCAAGCCGGTTGGAGTTGGTCTCGTCCGGGCCCATAACGCGGAAGTTCCGCGTCTCCGTGTTCAGTTGCATGACATCGCGCAGGTAACCGCCCATGATCCGGGTCGATTCCGCCTGTTCCGTGCCGGGGCCGCTCACCGCGACGGCATATTCACGGAAGTCGGGCAGTTGCAGGTCTCTGAGCAGCAGACCGCCGTTGGCATGCGGGTTGGCGCCCATACGCCGTTCGCCCTGCGGTGCCAGTGCCGCCAACTCCGGTTTCAGGGCCCCGGTCCGGTCGAACAACTCGTCGGGACGGTAACTCTTCATCCAGTGCTCAAGCAGCTCCAGGTGCTCCGGCTTGCTAGCCAGTTCCGCGAAGGGCACCTGGTGCGAACGCCAGGTACCTTCGGTCTTCCGGCCATCGACTTCTTTCGGGCCGGTCCAGCCCTTTGGGGTGCGCAGGATAATCATTGGCCAGCGCGGGCGCACGGCCGTTCCCTTGGTGCGGGCTTCGTTTTGGATCGCCCGGATCTCGCCGATCACCGTGTCCAGGGTCGCCGCCATACGCTGGTGCATCAGTGCGGGCTCGTCGCCCTCGACGAAGTAAGGCCGGTAGCCGTAGCCGATAAACAGGCTCTCCAGCTCCTCGTGGGGAATGCGCGCCAGCACGCTGGGATTGGCGATCTTGTAGCCGTTCAGGTGCAGGATCGGCAGCACCGCGCCGTCCTGCGCGGGGTTGAGAAATTTGTTTGAATGCCAGGCGGTGGCGAGCGGCCCGGTTTCGGCCTCGCCGTCACCGACCACGCAGGCGGCGATGAGATCCGGGTTGTCGAACACCGCACCGAAGGCATGGGACAGGGCGTAACCGAGTTCGCCGCCTTCGTGGATGGAGCCCGGGGTTTCCGGCGCCACGTGGCTCGGCACGCCGCCGGGAAACGAGAACTGCTTAAACAACCGCTGCATGCCGACGGCGTTCTGCGGAATGTTCGGATAAGCCTCACTGTAACTGCCTTCGAGCCAGGTGTTGGCAACCAGACCCGGCCCGCCGTGTCCGGGGCCGGTGATGTAAATGACGCTCAGATCCTGCGCCCTGATCATCCGGTTCAGGTGCACGTAAATGAAGTTCAGCCCAGGCGTGGTCCCCCAGTGCCCCAGCAAGCGCGCCTTGACGTGCGCCAGGGTCAGCGGCTCGGTGAGCAGGGGGTTGTCGCGCAGGTAGATCTGCCCCACCGAGAGGTAGTTGGCCGCGCGCCAGTAGGCATCCATCCGGCGGAGTTCGTCCGCCGCCAGCGGAGTCGGCCCGGCACTGGCTTGTTCGGTTTGTATGGATTGTTTCAAGATCAGTTCCTCCACAAAGGTCAGGGATAGGAGTGCGTCAGGTCAGGGCCCTACCCGGGCAGGCTCAGGTTTCTGTTGCGGCCGGATGATTTGCAGGCAAGCCCAAACTTCCCAGACCAGGAAAACCGCCAGCGCGATACGCTCCGCCAGCCCCGGCGCGATATCCAGCTGAATGGCGATCACGAACGCCGTCACCGCCGTCGCCGCGATCACCGAGAGCGTCAGCGAGACAGGGCGCTGGCGGCGCCAGACGCGCTGACGGCGAAAGGCCGCCGAAAACACGAACAGCGCGGCGAGTTCCAGTGCAAACGCTAGGCTGGCTGCCCCCCGATGTATTTGCCCGGGCAGGTTCGGTGCCTGACCGAGTGCCTCGATGGGAAACAGCGCCGCCAGCAGAATACCGACCGAAGCCAGTCCGAACAGCAGTACTGCCCAGGTCCGCGGCGGCCCCGGGCGCAGCGCGCCGCGCAGGGCCAGGGTCAGCGCCAGGTTGCCCCAGCCATGCACGAAGGCGCCAACCATGAACAGCCAGCCGAACGGCTGGTTAGCCAGGTCGCTGACATAATCGTACGTCCAGTCGACCCCGCTGCCGGTCAGGTGCAGGGCAATAATTGACGCCCCGAATACCGCAACCCCCGCCAACCCAAGCAGCGCAAGCCGGCGCACCGGCCATGAAAATGTGTATTCCCTGATCATATTCGATTTCATCTCTCCTGCGTGCCTCTTGTGTGCCCGGACGCTGCCCCGGCTCCCCGTCTTCCGGGGCAGCCACACCCGCCCCTCACCGCTGCCACAGGATGTGATCCGCTTCCAGGGGAGTCACCACGCCATCGTGATGCGGTATGAGTCGCGCCGTATAGTCCGTCGCCGGGCGGGCCGCGGGCGCCCCTGCGCGATAGGTGTAGCCACCTTTTCCCTCCGTCAGTTGCCCTACGCGCTGCATCTCCACCCGTTCGGGTGCGCTGCCGTCCGTGCCGTCGGCATACAGCTCAACCCGCACGGCCTCTGGATCAAGCTCATCGAGATACACCTGAACCTCAAAGACGTGTTGCTCGCCCTCAGGCTCGACCTTCGCGTCGCCGAAGCGTATCGCAGCCCATTTGTGGTCCAGCGCGTGCCGCCATTCAACCAGTTCCACGCCGATTCCGCCTTTGCCGGCAGCGCGCTCACGGTACGCAGCGGCGGCCGGGAGGTAGTGTTGCTCGGTGTATTCGCGCACCGTACGGTTGGTGGAAAAGCGCGGCGTCAACCGCGCCATGCTCTCGCGCATCCGGTTCACCCAGGCGGCGGGAATGCCTTGTTCATCACGAGTATAGAACTCGGGGATCACTTCGTGTTCGAGCAGGTCGTAGAGCGCGTCGGCTGCGGCCGCATCCCGGGACGGATCGTCGCCATGTTCCTGGCCGTCCCCCAGTGCCCACCCCACATCCGGAGTGTAGGCTTCCGCCCACCAGCCGTCCAATTCCGACAGATTGATGCCACCATTGACGAGCACCTTCATGCCGCTGGTGCCGCTCGCCTCCCAGGGCCGGCGCGGCGTGTTGAGCCAGACATCCACGCCCTGCACCAGGCGCTCACCCAAGTGCATGTCATAGTCACTGAGGAAGATCACACGGGAGCGTACCTCGGGCCGCCGGATGAAATGCATCCATTGCTGGATCAGGGCCTGGCCTGCCCGGTCCTGCGGATGAGCCTTGCCGGCCATAATGAGCTGTACCGGGCGCTGCGGATCAGTCAGCAGGCGCAGCAGGCGCTCCGGGTCGTGCAGCAGCAGGTTCGGCCGCTTATAGGTGGCGAAGCGGCGGGCAAACCCCAGCGTCAATACACTGGGATCAAACAGCTGTTTCGCTGTATCAGCGGCCTCGGGCGCCTCGCCGGAAGCGGCCAGTTGCC
Organism: Marinobacter metalliresistant; assembly: GCF_038098645.1. Lineage (NCBI taxonomy): Bacteria > Pseudomonadati > Pseudomonadota > Gammaproteobacteria > Pseudomonadales > Marinobacteraceae > Marinobacter > Marinobacter metalliresistant. The sequence goes on from NZ_CP101118.1 coordinate 1,195,585, forward strand.
GGGACAGCCGATCACGGACGTATTCAACCAACGCCTTGCTGGCCGCCGTGCGAAATTGCCAGAGACGGGCGTCGGAGAGCGCGCGAATGTGCTGTTCATGGGCGTCCGTCGTCCCCAGCCAGCGATCCTTGCCACAGGCCTCCGTCCAAAGATCATCCGCCGCCGCCGAATCCCAGGTCGGCATGTGAACGCCGTTAGTCACGTGTGCGACCGGCACCTCGTCCACCGGCCAGCGCGGAAACAGCGGTGCAAACAGGTGCCGGCTCACCTTGCCATGCAGGCGACTCACGCCATTCACCGCCCCGCTGCCGCGGATCGCCAGATACGCCATATTGAAATCCTCGGCCGGATCGTCCGGATTCCGGCGGCCCAGCGCCAGCAAATCGTGGAGCCTGATGCCGAGCTGGTTGCTCGCGTATCCACCCAGACAGTGTTCGATGAGGCCTGGTGCAAAACGGTCGAAGCCGGCGGCCACCGCCGTGTGGGTGGTGAAGAGATTGCCCGCGCGCGTGGCGGCCAGTGCAACGTCGAAGGGCTGCCCGGTCTGCTGCATGAAATGGCGCGCGCGCTCCAGCACGGCGAGAGCCGCATGCCCTTCGTTCAGGTGACAGACTTCCGGTTCGATGCCGAGCGCGGCGAGCAACCGCCAGCCGCCGATCCCGAGGATCACCTCCTGCATCAGGCGCTGATCCGGCGCGCCCCCGTATAGCTCACTGGTTATTCCCCGGTACGGCGGATAGTTCGCCGCATCATTGCTGTCCAGGAGGTAAAGCTTCACCCGGCCAACCTGGACCTGCCAGGCACGCAGCCAGATCGGGTGGCCGGGCAGGTCGAGCTGTATCCGCAACCACTCCCCGTTGGAATGGCGTAAGGGCGTGACCGGCAACTGGCCGGGATCGTTATACGGGTAAAGAGCCTGTTGCGCGCCGTCCCGGTCGATCAGCTGGCGAAAATAACCTTGCTGGTAGAGGAGCCCCACGCCGATCACCGGAACCCCCAGATCGCTGGCGGCCTTGAGCTGATCGCCCGCCACATTACCCAGCCCGCCGGAATAAATGGGCAGCGCCTCGCTCAGCATGAACTCCATGCTGAAATAAGCGGCACAGGTTAAAGGCGGCCGCGGGTAGGCTTGCTGAAACCACGCCGGTGCGCTGGCGGCATCCCGCCTGGTTTGCACCAGGTCCCCGACGTCTTTACGGAACACGGGATCGGCCAGAACGCCCTGGAGCTTCTCCCGCGAAACCGTCTGCAGAACGACCCAGGGGTTATGCGTGGACGCCCAGAGCCCGGGATCCAACTGCCGCCACACCTGATCGGTCGCGTGATTCCACGACGAACGCATATCCAGAGCCAGCTCAGCCAGGGCATCAAATCCCTCGACATCCGTATGCAACAGGCCGTATAGCGGTTGACTGACAGGGGTTTCATTGTTCATGGGGTCTCCTTCCTTATTAAGACCGGGGCCTGCGCCCGTTGGCAGCGCTTGCGCTGCCGCTCAACCAGAGTAACGCTGTCTCTGCCGGGATCAGCTGTGCTCCGGGGGATTAAACCGTGGTTGCGTGGTCTTCATCAGGACCACCACGCCGACGGCTGCCGACAGCAGCGAGCCTGCAATCACACTGAGACGGGCATTGCGAAACGCCTCCGGATCGGGAAAGGCGAGGCCGGCGATGAACAGGCTCATGGTGAAGCCAATGCCGGCGACCAGGGCGACCCCGGCGAGCTGACGCCAGCTCACCGCCTCTGGAAGCCGTGCCACCCCAAGCCGGACCGCGAGCCAGGTGAAGCCCAGGATGCCGAGCGGTTTGCCGGCGAACAGTCCGAGCGCTATCCCCAGCGAGGTCGGAGAGCCCAGCGTGGCTGCGCTCGCCAGCGACAGCACAATACCCGAGTTAAAGAACGCGAATACCGGCACCACGCCAAGCGCCACCCAGGGATTGAGCGCCTGCTCCGTGTCCCGCAGCGGCGAGAAGGAGCGGCCTCCCTGCGTGGCCCGCATGGGAATCGCCAGGCCAATGGCCACCCCGGCGAGCGTCGCATTCACACCGGACTTGAGCACCGTGACCCAGAGAAACACGCCGACAACGACGTAAGCTGCGGTGCGAGTGACCTTGAAGACATTGAGCGCCACCAGGGCCGTAATTCCAAAACCCGCCATCACCAGCGACGGTGTGGAGAGTTGCTCCGTGTAGAACAGCGCGATAACCAAAATCGCGCCCAGGTCGTCGAAGATCGCCACCGCGACCAGGAAAACCTTGAGCGAAGACGGCACGCGCGGACCAAGCAGCACCAGCACGGTCAGCGCCAGCACGGCGTCAGTGGCGGCGGGGATCGCCCAGCCACGCATGGCCTCCGGATCGCCGGCGTTGAACGCAGTGTAGATCAGCGCGGGGACTGCCATGCCGCCCAGGGCGGCGAAACCGGGTGTGGCGATCGCCTTGGGTGTCGCCAGTTGCCCTTCCACCACCTCGCGCTTCAGCTCCAGGGCAATGAGCAGGAAAAAGAACACCATCAGCCCCTCATTGATCCAGAGGATGAGCGGCTTGTCGATGGCAAACTCACCTACGCGCAGGGACACCGGCACGTGGTGGACGATGTCATACCAGGCTCGCACGGGCGAGTTGTCGAGCAATAGCGCCAGCAACATCGCCCCGAGCGTGGTCAGGCCGGCGACAAGCTGCGAGCGCGACAAGGCTCCAGAACTCACCGGAGATCCTCCGCCGAGCTTACAGCGTGGACGAGCACAGACTCAGTCCCCACTTCGCCCGGCACCGAAGTGGCGGTGAAGTCGATTGTAGATCGGGCAGAACACCAGCCCGGCATAGGCGCCATACAGAAAACTCTCAATCAGGCCGAGCAGAAATCCCCACCAGGTCAGCCACTTGAACCCTGGCAGCACCTGCTCAAGAAACGTGTGCATATGCAGGCTTTGGGGCGTCACCAGTCCGTAGATAACGCAGACAATGAAGGTGACCGCTGTGAACAGCCCCAGCGCCCAGGTAACCAGTCTTGTGTTAAGCATGTTCCACCCCCGTCAATGCTGATGGCCCGAGGGCCTGTCCGGCTTGTCCGGTTTGTCTGGATTGTCCGGTTTGTCTGGCGCGCCATGTCCGCCGTGCCCGCCCCCACCGTGACCACCATGCCCTCCGTGGCCGAACATGTGCATGCCCACGAACAGGATGCCGATAACCACCCAGAACCAGTTTTCCGCTAACCACTCCATATAACCCTCCTTCGTCTGCGGTTGCACCCGGCTGCCATCGACTGATCTCCGGTGCGGGCAATCGTCTCCATTCACCGCCACCATCAAACCACAACTACCTGAGCCCAGCCTGAATTCTCCGCACAAACCGGACCGAAGTTTGATCTCAATCAACTGCGGTTTTTGATCAATGCACTCAACCGGTTATACAGCACCGCAGCACTTTCCGCCGGACAAACAAAAAAGGCAGACCAGTACGTAACTGATCTGCCTTTCTTTTATGTGGTAGCGGGGGCTGGATTCGAACCAACGACCTTCGGGTTATGAGCCCGACGAGCTACCAGACTGCTCCACCCCGCATCAAACTTTTCATCAATTTTTTCTTCAGAGTCCACCTCTCGGTCGGGCTCATAAGCCGAAGGTCGATGACTCCCTTCGGCTTTCTCGGGATTGGGAGCCCGACGAGCTACCAGACTGCTCCACCCCGCATCAAACTTTTCATCAATTTTTTCTTCAGAGTCCGCCTCTTGGTCGGGCTCATAAGCCGAAGGTCGATGACTCCCTTCGGCTTTCTCGGGATTGGGAGCCCGACGAGCTACCAGACTGCTCCACCCCGCATCAAACTGGTTGTTTCTCAGAGAACCCCTGATCAACGTGGCGCGCATGATAAGGGGTGAGCCTGGCACTGTCAAAGGAAAGTTCCGGTTTTTCGGAAACTTACCGCTCCAGAATCGCCGTTACCCCCTGCCCGCCTGCCGTGCAGATGGAGATCAGGCCGCGGCCACTGCCCTTTTCCTCCAGCAACTTGGCCAGGGTCGCAATGATGCGCCCGCCGGTGGCGGCGAACGGATGGCCGGTGGCCAGGCTGCTGCCTTTCACATTGAGTTTGTCCCGGTCGATGCCGCCCACCGGCTTGTCCAGCCCCAGACGGTCCTTGCAGAAGGCGGGATCCTGCCAGGCTTTCAGAGTACACAGCACCTGCGAGGCGAAGGCTTCGTGGATCTCGTAGAAATCGAAATCCTGAAGTGTCAGCCCCGCTTTTTCCAGCATCCGGGGCACGGCGTAAGCTGGCGCCATCAGCAGCCCCTCTTTCTTGTCCACAAAATCCACCGCTGCCACCTCGGAGAACGTCAACCAGGCCTTCACCTCATGGTTATTCTCTTTCGCCCACTCCTCACTGGCCAGCAGCACGCAGGAGGCGCCATCAGTCAGCGCCGTGCTGTTGGCCGCCGTCATGGTGCCGTTGTCCCGGTCAAACACCGGCTTGAGCGTCGCCAGCTTCTCAAGGGTCGTATCCGGCCGCAGAATATTATCCTTCTCCAGCCCCGCCAGCGGCGTCAGCAAATCTGTAAAGAACCCCTCTTCATAGGCCTTGGCAAGCTTCTGATGACTCTCCCAGGCCAGCCTGTCCTGATCTTCCCGGGGAATGTCCCACTCCCTGGCCATCACCTGGGCATGCTCCCCCATGGACATGCCGGTGCGAGGCTCGCGGTTCTCCGGAACCTCGGGCTTTAGGTGCGCGGGCCGGAACCGCGCCAGAATCTTCAACCGCTCGCCGGTGGTTTTGGCCCGGTTCAGATCCAGCAGAATCTCCCGAAGCCCCTCGCTTACACCAATCGGCGCATCGGACGTGGTATCGGTACCACCGGCAATACCACATTCGATCTGCCCCAGGGCAATCCTGTTGGCCACCAGAATGGCTGCCTCCAGCCCCGTCCCGCAGGCCAGCTGAATATCATAAGCCGGTGTCTCCGGCGCCAGACCACAGCTCATCGCCGACTCCCGGGTAAGGTTAAAATCCCGGGGATGCTTGATCACCGCCCCTGCCGCCACTTCCCCCAGCCGCTTGCCCTGAAGACTGTACCGATCCACCAGCCCCCGCAGCGCGGACGTCAGCAACTCCTGGTTACTGATCTTGCTATAGGCGGTATTGGACCGGGCAAACGGAACCCGGTTACCACCCAGCACCGCTACGCGGCGAATACCCGAAGGGGCTGTGCTGGACTTTTTTGAAGTAGCGGTTTTCTTGCGTGGAGTTTTCGATGCTTCTGCCATGATCAATCCAATCCTTTTGCGGAAAATTTCATTGCCGGATGGAGCATTGGGGGCTGGCCTCCCAAAACCGTTCGGAGCCATGGATGGCGGAGCCGAGCGTACAAGGACGTATTCACAGCGTGTTTTGGGAGGCCAGCCCCCAATGCTCCCTGCACCCAGGCTGGCAACAAGTGTAGCGACAACGCACAATGCCTCATTGGCACCCCTGACAACACCTTACAGGCATTGAGTCAATCCAAAAACTGTCCGATTCTTTACCCTGTAGACGATCCGCATCCAGAGAACCGATTGCAACCACAAGGAAGCCCCCATGTCCGACCTCTATCTTAGACTAGTAAACACCCCCGTCGGTAAAACCGCCGCACAATCCCTTGGTCTCCCCGCGCCCGCGCCACTGAAGCGCCTGAAGCGCACCGACCAGCCGTTTATCGAAGGCGAGGTGCTCATCGGCGCCGCCAACGGCGGAAAAGCCATTGCCACTTTAGGCAGTATTCTCGGCGCCAGCGCGGCCACCCTTCATCACGCCAGCGAAAGCAATCGCCTGGCGGACTCATCGAAAGCCGGCAACAAAGCCCGGCCGCTGGACCTGGGCTCCGACATCAACCAGCGGTTTTCGGCCCTGGTGTTTGACGCCACCGGCCTGAAAGGTCCGGCCGACCTACGGGCCCTGTACGACTTCTTCCACCCCACCATCAAAAAACTGGGCAGCAACGCCCGCGTTCTGGTAATCGGCCAGAATCCCGCCAATTGCCGCAAGGCGCCGCAGGCCGCCGCGCAACGGGCACTCGAAGGTTTTGTCCGCAGTGTCGGCAAGGAAATCGGAAACAAAGGCTCCACCGCCAACCTGCTATGGATAGCCCCGGGGGCCGAAAAGCAGCTGGATTCCAGTGTGCGCTTCTTCCTGTCTCCCCGCTCGGCTTACGTATCCGGACAGATCGTAAAAATCGGCAAGAGCGATGCCGCACCGGCAACCAACCCCGTTGCACCGCTGACCGGCAAAGTTGCGCTGGTCACCGGCGCATCCCGGGGTATTGGCGCCGCCATCGCCGAAACCCTGGCCCGGGACGGCGCCACCGTGATCGGGCTGGATATCCCTCCGGCCAGGGAGGAGCTGGAGACAGTTACCGGCGCCATCAACGGCAGGGCCCTGGCCTGTGACATTACCGACGGCAAAGCCCCGAAGCTGATCGCTGATTTTCTTGAAGAACATTTCGGGGGCATTGATCTGGTCATCCACAATGCAGGCATCACCCGCGACAAAACCCTCGGCAATATGCCCGAACACTTCTGGGACATGACCATCGCAGTGAACCTGACTGCGGAAGAGCTGATTGACGAGGAATTGATGCACCGGGAGCTACTGAAAGAGAACGGGCGTATTGTCTGTATCTCCTCCATCAGCGGCATTGCCGGTAATTTCGGGCAGACCAACTACGCCACCGCCAAGTGCGGGGTCATCGGTTACGTGGAAGCCATGGCCCGGCAGGTGAAAAATGGCATCACCATCAACGCCGTCGCCCCCGGGTTTATCGAAACCCGGATGACCGCCGCCATGCCCATCACCATCCGCGAGGCCGGGCGCCGCATGAACAGCCTGTCTCAGGGTGGTCAACCGGTCGATGTTGCCGAAACCATCGCCTGGTACTGCAGCCCTGCGTCGAACGGCGTGAATGGCAATGTGGTGCGGGTTTGCGGGCAGTCGCTGATCGGCAAGTGAACCTGGGTTCATGAACCGGGAGTCATGAACCTGGGGTCATTAACCTGGGGTCAGATGAAAGCTTTCATCTGACCCCGATTTCACCGATTTCACCGATTCCACATCTGACCCCGGTTTCAGCACGAAAAAAGGGCCGGTCCTTGCGGACCGGCCCTTTTCGGAATTCTGGTGGGTGGTACTGGGATCGAACCAGTGACCCTCGCCTTGTAAGGGCGATGCTCTCCCAGCTGAGCTAACCACCCGGGAAAATGGCGGAGCGGACGGGACTCGAACCCGCGACCCCCGGCGTGACAGGCCGGTATTCTAACCAACTGAACTACCGCTCCGCATCAGTCCCGGCCCGTGGGCCTGAACCTGAAACCGGATGGGGGGATCCGGTGATGCATTTGAAAGTGGTGGGTGGTACTGGGATCGAACCAGTGACCCTCGCCTTGTAAGGGCGATGCTCTCCCAGCTGAGCTAACCACCCACTTTCAAGCCTTTCTCTCAAACCTGACAAAGGCGTACAAACAAACCTGACAAAGGCGTAAAACCTTCCAAAGGCGCTCACTTGCTGGCCAGCGACGCTGTCTCAATCAAGTGAGAGGCGCATTTTAAGCATTTGGCTGGCGGTGTCAAATATTTTCCGGAAATTTTCCGGGAAAACCTGCAAGCCTCTAAAAAAAGGACAGTTTTTGAGCAATCCTACTTTTTGCCGGAGGCCCTGCCGGCGGTCCGGACCAACCTCATTTCCGGACGATTCTGGCCCGCCTGCTTGGCCTTTTCCTGCAGAGACAACTCACTCACACGGCTGCGCCTGTCTTCCGGAACCGCGCGATTCGCCAGGGAGCAATTCAGATCGTCCAGACGTTTCCGCAGATCACCCCAAGTTTCCAGCAGTTGCGGAACAACATCATCCGTCAGTTTTTCCAAACGATGGCGTAGAGAATCCTTGAGCGACATTGTTTTCACTTCCCGAGCGTTTCAACTGCAGACAGTGTAGTCAGCCCTCAGAAAATCCACCAGCGACCACCGGATTCCGCTTCCTCACGGCGCTCGCGCTCCAGTTCCAGCTCCGCGTATTCGGCTTCCAGCTTCTCGATCTTGCGATCCGCTTCCAAAGGAACCGTGGGACCACCGCCAAAGGGCCAGAACCATGAGGCAGATTCGTACTTGCCCTCCTGCTTCAGACGCTCGGTTTCAAGCTCACGCTCTTCCTCGAGCAGCACCAGCCGACGCTCATAATCCATATCCTCATTAACTTCGACAATAGACGTAGCTGCGTGATTTGGCGCCAGCAGATCGCTGTTCAGAAAACGGGTTGAGACAATCTCCTCCGCCTGCATTGCATAATCCCGGGTCACCAGCTGCAGGTCGCCCCGAGCCAGCGGATGATCCGGATCCAGATCCGGATGCCGCTGACCTGGCTCCGTGAGCTCGTTGTACCGCAGGTAATAGATCTGGCCCGGCTCAACCTCCAGCGTGGCGTCCGCAATCAGGCTCAGACTGAAGGAGTTCATCCCCTCCAGCCCTAGCAACGGCCGGCGCATGGCAATGTGACGTTCCCCCGGGCTGACCTCCAGCCAGGTATAACTGTCGTTGCGGATATTGAAGTAGTGCGTGTCGTCGATGTAGACACTGGGGGCCTCAATCTCGTCCGCCGCCCACTGGGAATGGGTCCGGTAGAAGTACAGCACCGCATTCCGGCGGTCCCAGCGGTCGTTATCAATATGCACGAAGTCATGGCCGGAGACCGGATGCAGGAACGAGCCCACGCTCTTGCCGATGGACTGGTAAACCGTACAACCCGACATCACCAGCAACAGAGACAACACAGCCAGCGGCCGGAGAACAGACAAAGCAGAGGGCACCCGGGTTTTCATTGTTGTTAACTCTTCATCCTGATTGCGAGTTGCCTGATCATAACAACTGCAAAACAGCAGAAATGAGAGCTACCGCAAGGGATGACTACAAACCGTTACAAAACCCGAAATACCACCGTTTAATGAACCGAAAACCTCAGACTACTGCCGGCTCACCTGAGTCCGAAGCTGGTTCAACTCCTCGGAAAGCCTTACCAGACGGGAAGTCAGCTGCGAGCGGGAGGCATCAATGGACTCCACCGTCCTTTTCAGGCTTGCGAGCTCATTCCGAAGCGCCTGAACCCGGCCGCCATCGGAAAGCGCCTCGGTCTTCCGCTCGAGGGCCGCAACCCGCCCTTCCATACCGCTGATCCCCAGTTTCTGCTCCTGCTCAAACCGCCGGATACGGCTCTCAATCACCTGATCCACATCCGCCAGTTGCTGGCTGAGTTTGGTAAGCTGATTCGTCGCCTGCCGGTTTGCGTCCTGCAGGGCCGTTATCGACGTCTCCGTCTGTTGCTTCACGGCCGCAATATCTGCCGAAAGCGACGTCCGGACCTTCTCGGCTGAAGCCTCCAGCGCACCAACGGCCTTCTTGCTTTCAGCAAGGCCGGACTCAACTGCGGCAATCCGCTCCTGATGCTCGTCCAGGCGCTTCTTGTTGCGCTCATTGGCAATGGCCCAAAGTTTCCTGATCTCACTGTCCGCCGTATCCAGCCGCTTCTTCTGCGCAGCAATCTGATCCGCCAGCGACGCACCACGCTCCTGAAGAGTCTCCCCGGTCTCGGAAAGATCCCCCTCAAACCGCGCCAACGCCAGCTTGCTCTGCCGCGCCCAGTAGTCCGCCTCCTCCAACTGGCTCTCCAAAGCCTGAACCCTCTGGTTCTGCGAATACCAGCCAGCACCCGCTGCCACGGCCACCGCAATCACCAGCAACCAGAGCATCGCCACACTCCCACGGCCATTGCCGCCGCTACCGCCCTTGCCGCTTTTACCCCCGACAGCCGGCCTCTCACGCCGCGGCGGCTCCCCCTTTCCGGCGGAAAATGGCTTGGGCTTTTTCTCAGCCGCTGCCCTGGGCCCGGCACTACCAATCGGTCGTTCGGCTCTCAGCTCATCATCACCTGGACGGATGGGTTCCATTACAGCTCCTGACTATAGGCGGTTTAAACAAATGGACGGTTTAAACAATAAGGACCGATAATACCTGTACTTATAAGCAGGGTGAAATGAAGGCTTGTTACAGGAACACCGCACAGAGCCCTGGGGCGGGGTTGGGGTTCCTTTTCCAGAAATGTCGGAGGCCAAGGATGGCCGGAGTCAAGCGCACAGGGATGTGCTCGTAGCGGTTTCTGGAAAAGGAACCCCAACCCCGCCATGCTCCGGGCTTTGTTGCATGGCAGGTAGGCAAAACATACAATGGCCGGCTTTCCAATTATCACAGGACTGTTGCATATGCAGCCGCTTGTAGGACTCATCATGGGCTCCAAATCCGACTGGCCCACCATGGAACACGCCGCCAACATGCTCGAAAAACTTGGCGTACCCTATGAAACCAAAGTCGTCTCGGCCCACCGCACCCCGGATCTGCTGTTTGACTACGCCAAAACCGCCGCGGACCGCGGCCTGAAAGTCATCATTGCCGGTGCCGGCGGCGCAGCGCACCTGCCGGGCATGATTGCCTCGCAAACCGCCCTGCCGGTCCTGGGCGTGCCTGTTCAGTCCAAAACCCTGAATGGCCTCGATTCCCTGCTGTCCATCGTCCAGATGCCCGGCGGCATCGCCGTTGGCACACTGGCCATCGGCAAAGCCGGGGCCACCAACGCTGGCCTGCTGGCAGCACAGATTATCGGCACGTCCGACGACAATGTCCGCAAAGCCGTAGAAGAATTTCGCTCTACTCAAACACAGACGATACTGGACAATCCTGACCCTCAGGATCAGTAATCAGAACTGGGTGCCAGGCCCCGGAGCCAAACTCCGGAGAAAGGAGCCTTCGGGAGATGCCCTTCCAAAACACGCTACAAGCACGTCCATGTGCGCTTGTTTCGGGCCATCCATGGCCCTCTACAGTTTTGGAAGGGCATCTCCCGAAGGCTCCCCCAGCTTTGGGTGGTTCATCATAAATGGCACCATGGTCAAACAAACTAAGCCACGCGTTGACTCCCAAGCCTGCTGAGCGGGGTGGAAACCCTTTTCCAAAACTGTGCGGAGCCATGGATGGCGGAGCCCAAGCGTCACATGGACGTGCCGCAAGGAGCGTGTTTTGGAAAAGGGTTTCCACCCCGCTCACACTCCAAAAGTCAGACGCTAAACGCCGAACACAAGGCAGGAGAACACAAATGAGAATTGGTGTACTGGGCGCCGGCCAACTGGGAAGAATGCTGGCACTGGCCGGATACCCACTGGCCAAGACCTTTGTTTTCTATGACATGTCCGGCAGCCCCAGTGCCGGGCTCGGTGAAGTCATTATCGACCGCGACGGCGAATACCTGGATGACTTCCTCTCCCGGGTTGACCGGGTTACCTACGAATTTGAACACCTGCCGGTAGACGTGGCCGAGAAAATTGCCGCCCACAAACCCGTGCACCCCTGCCCCAGGGCCCTCCGGGTTTGCCAGAACCGCGAAGCGGAGAAAACCCTGTTTGGCCAGCTGGGCATTCCGACGCCGGAGTGGAAAATTGCCGACAGCGCCACCTCCCTGAAAGCCGCCGCGGAAGAACTTGGTTGCCCGGTAGTGGCAAAGTCCAATACCGAAGGCTATGACGGCAAGGGCCAGGCAGTCCTGAAAAGTCCGGAGGATGCCGATGCGGCCTGGGATTCCATCGGCCATCCGCGCCTGATCGTGGAAAAGTTTGTCGACTTCCACCGGGAAGTATCGATGATCGCGGTAAGAGCCGAAGACGGTGAACTGGCCTTCTACCCGATCACCGAGAATACCCACCACGAGGGCATCCTGCGCTACTCGATTGCGCCAGCCCCGAGGCTTGAGAAGCATATCCAGGAAGATGCCGAGCGTTACATCAGGGCGCTACTGAACGAATTGGATTATGTTGGCGTACTCACCCTTGAGCTGTTCGAGACTGCCAATGGCCTGGTAGCCAACGAGATGGCCCCGAGGGTCCACAACTCCGGGCACTGGACCATCGAAGGCGCAATGACCAGCCAGTTCGAGAACCACATCCGCGCGATAAGCGGCCACCCCCTTGGGAATGTCGCGCCCCGTGGCGTAAGCTGCATGATCAACATCATCGGCGAGCATGGCGACATTGAGCGCATCCTCGAACTGCCCTATGCCCACGTTCACCTCTATAATAAAGGCGAACGGCCGGGCCGGAAGCTGGGCCACGTGAACATTCTTGCAGACAGCTACGAAGAGCTGGTGTGGCGGGTAAAGAACTGCGCGCAGTTCCTGCCCGGCAGCCCGGAGTTTAAAAGTTCTTTAACGACAAAGGGTTGATCTGACTCAAATCGACCTTATATTTAATTTACGTACATCCACATAAACAGAGAGACAGGGAGAACGACCTCATGGCATTTGAACTTCCCGCACTGCCTTATGAAAAAAACGCACTGGAACCGCACATCTCTGAGGAAACCCTTGAGTACCATTACGGCAAGCACCACAACACTTACGTCACCAAGCTGAATGGCCTGGTAGAAGGTACCGACAACGCCAACAAGTCTCTTGAAGACATCATCAAGAGCGCCAGCGGCCCGCTGTTCAACAACGCGGCGCAGGTTTGGAACCACACTTTCTACTGGCACTGCCTGAGCCCGAACGGTGGCGGTGAGCCGACCGGCGCTGCCAGGGAAGCCATCGAAAAAGCCTTTGGTTCTTTCGAAGACTTCAAGAAAGAGTTCAACGACAAGGCCGCCAACAACTTCGGCTCCGGCTGGACCTGGCTGGTGAAGAAAGCTGACGGCAGCGTTGCGATTGCCAACACCAGCAACGCGGAAACCCCGCTGACCGGTGCCGACAAGCCGGTGCTGACTGTCGACGTGTGGGAGCATGCGTACTACATCGACTATCGCAACTCCCGCCCGAATTACCTGGAAGCTTTCTGGAACCTGGTCAACTGGGATTTCGTGAACGAAAACCTGGCCTGATCGAAGCCAGACTTCCAGGTGTAGCCGTAAAAAACGGCAGCACACGAACGCCCGCCCTGCGCGGGCGTTCGTGTATCTGTCACCCAGAAACAATTACAAATTGACACAACCGCGCACTGAAATCTTTGGGAAAATCACCGATACTCTACGAAGTTACGCCAACTCTGAACCATACTTACAAGTAACCATCAGGGTGAGACTCCGAGCGCATCGCCCCCTACGCGACGCTGTCGTCCTGAAAAAACCGGATTAAAGACAGGGCTGAATGCAAAACTCCTTCGAGGTTGAACATCGCCTGGGCTATCGAATCTTACGGTGGATCCTTGCCGTGGCCCTTGTCAGTGGTGTTATTGTCAGCACCGTTCAGGTGATCCTGGACGCCCGGCGCGTGTCCAGGGGTCTGGACCACGACGCCCGCCAGACCATTGCCATGGTGAAAGACGCAGCCGCCCAGGCCGTCTTCAGCATTGATGCTGAACTGGCCCAGCAGGTGGTCGACGGTCTTTTTGCCAAGGAAGCCATTCACAAGGCCCACATCGCCCATCCGGAAGGCGAGCCCCTGGGCAGTCGCAGCCGCCCCCTACAGGAAACTGCCTTCAGACCCGTGACCGACCCGATTTTTGGCACCGAGCGGCTGTTTCGCGAGCCGCTGATCCGGGAAAGAAGCCCGGAGACGATTTACGGCTACCTGGATGTTCACTACGACACCGCACCCGCGGCAGGCACCTGGCTGGACCGGGCTGCCGTCACCTTTGCCTCAGGCATAGCCACCGCTCTTATTCTGGGCTTGGTGCTGTTCTATGTGTTCCACCTGCTACTCACCCGGCCACTGCTGAGAATTGTCCGCTCCGTGAAGCAGGTTGATCCGGCCCACCCGGACGATCGTCTGGTAACCACCCCCTCCGGCCACCAGAGCGATGAGCTCGGCCTTTGGGTGAACGCTACCAACAATCTCCTTGTCGCCATTGGCGACAGCCAGACACGCCACCGGGAAGCCGAGGACAGGGTCAGCCGCCTGTCTCGCTATGACCAGCTAACCGGCCTGCCCAGCCGCGATACGTTTATGGAATTGCTGATTCGGGACATTGAAGAGGCCAACAAACGGAATACCTCGCTGTCCCTGATTGTCTGCGGCATTGACGATTTCAAATCCGTGAACGAGCAATGCGGTTTCCGCACCGGTGATCTCATTCTGCAAACGATGGCCGACCGGCTTACCAGCAAACTCGATAACGCCCGCTTTACCATTGCCCGCCTGGGCAGTGACCAGTTCGTGATTGTTGAAAAAGGCCTCCGGGACGGATTCCAGGCCGCCGACACCGCCGAACGCATCCTTGCCAGCATCAGTAGTCCGATGCTGGTTGACGACCAGAACGTCACCATGACCGCAACCATGGGCATTGCGCTGTTCCCCTCCGATACCGACCGGGCCGACCGGTTGCTCCAGAGTGCCGAACAGACCATGACCCTGGCCAAGCAAAACGGGCACAATCACTTCCAGTTCTACGTAGCCAGTATTGACCAGGAAATCCGGGACAGGAAACAACTGGAAAAAGAGCTTTCCCAGGCCCAGTCCAATCACCAGTTCCATCTGGTCTACCAGCCCCAGATCAACCTGGAGAGCAAACGGGTGATCGGTGCCGAGGCACTGCTAAGATGGGAGCACCCGACCCGTGGTCTGGTACCACCCGACTTTTTCATTCCCGTGGCCGAATCCAACGGTTCCATCGTCGAGATCGGCCAATGGGTACTGAACCAGGCCTGCTGGCAGGCGGCCCGATGGGCGTCCGATGGCTCCCCGCTGCGCATTGCCGTTAATCTCTCGGCGGTTCAGTTACGCCAGGAAACCATCGTTGACGACATTCTCGATACTCTGAAGCGGCACAAAATCCCCGCCGGCAGGCTGGAGCTGGAAGTGACCGAAACCAGCTTCATGACCAACCTTTCAGATGCCGTGGCCAAACTGCACCGCTTGCACAAGGCAGGCATCAGCATTGCCGTGGACGATTTCGGCACCGGTTATTCGTCTCTCACTTACCTCAAGCAGATGCCGGTTCAGCACCTGAAAATCGACAAGCAGTTCATTCGCGATCTGCTGGTGAATGAGGAAGATACCCGAATTGCCAACACCATCATTGATCTGGGCAGGAGCCTGAACCTGTCCGTGGTTGCGGAGGGCGTGGAAACCGCAGAGCAGGAGTACTATCTCAGCCAGCGCGGATGCCAGCTGGCGCAGGGTTACTACTTCAGCAAACCGCTTCTACCGAAAGATTTTGAGACTTTTGTAAAAGGTTTTCACAAGCAAATCGTGGAAAATAACGCCTGATTCATCACCCTGAGGAGTTGCCATGGGAACTACCGTCATTGGCCTGATTGTTATTGCCGTCGTCATAACCTATCTGGCCTTTATCTACAACCGCCTGGTTTCCCTGCGTAATCAATTCAAAAACGGCTTTGCCCAGATTGATGTGCAGTTGCAGCGTCGCCACGACCTGATTCCAAATCTGGTTGAGGCTGCCAAGGCCTACCTTACCCACGAGAAGAGCACCCTCACCCAGGTCATGGAAGCCCGTAACAACGCAGTCAGTGCCCAGAAAGACGCCGCCAGGGATCCCGGTGACGGCACCAGGATCCAACGGCTCGGTAGTGCGGAAAATCTCCTGACCAAGGCCCTCGCCAACTTTTATGCCGTTGCGGAGAACTACCCGGAGCTGAAAGCCAACGAGACCATCCAGCAACTGATGGAAGAGCTGTCCAGCACCGAGAACCGGGTTGCCTTCGCCCGCCAGGCCTATAACGATGGCATCATGAGCTACAACATTTTCCGGGAGCAGTTCCCCAACAACATCATTTCGGGCATGTTTGCCTTCAAGGAAACGGCTCAGTTGGAACTGGATTCACCGGAAGCCCGCCAGGCCCCGAAAGTGGCCTTCTGAGGCCCTGAGGCATGGCTCATCCCGGTTTCTTTCAGCGCCAGGCCCACGCCCGGCGCAACACCAGCCTGCTGGTACTCCTGTTCATCACAGCGGTCGCCCTTATCACCCTGGCGGTTGCTCTCGTGGGTTACTTCGTTACCCGCAGCGAATCCTCCGGCCTCGCCTTTCATCACTGGCTGCTTTCCAGTCACGGGCTGTTGACGGCCGCAACGGTCGTGCTGCTGATTGGTCTCGGCTCCCTGCTGCGCTGGGTCGATCTGGCCGGCGGCGGCAGCCGGGTTGCCAAGATGGTGGGCGCGCGGCCGGTTGACCCGGACACCCGGGATAGCGACGAGCGCAAACTGCGCAACATTGTCGAGGAAATGGCCATCGCCAGCGGCGTACCTGTACCAGAACTCTACGTAATGGACCAGGAAACCGGCATCAACGCCTTCGTGGCCGGCTACACGCCCGGCGAAGCGGTGATGGTGGTCACCCATGGCGCCATCACCCAGCTGTCGCGGGACGAGCTCCAGGGCGTTGTCGCCCACGAGTTCAGCCACATCTTTAACGGCGACATGCGGCTGAACGTCCGGCTCATTGCCCTGCTTGCCGGCATTCTGATGATTGGTCAGATTGGCGGTTTCCTGCTTCGGACCTCCTTCTACCGGGGCCACCGGGTCGGACGGTCCCGGGACGGGCGGGCCCAGGCCGCCATGGGCATCATCGGCCTGGCGCTGTTTGTGATTGGCTACGTGGGGGTTTTCTTCGGCCGGCTTATTCAGGCGGCAGTCTCGCGGCAACGGGAAATGCTGGCAGATGCCTCATCCGTTCAGTTCACCCGCAACCCGGAAGGCATCGCGGGAGCGCTGTTCAAGATTGGCCTGAAGGGCGGATACCTGGACACCACCAGCCACGCCAGCGATATGAACCATATGTGTTTTGGCGAAAGCGCCCGAATGAAATTTACCGCCCTGCTGGCGTCCCATCCTCCTATCGATGAACGCATTAACGCGATTCAGCCCGGCATGCTGGCCAGACTGCGCAGCCGGCTCCGCGACACCGAGCCGGGGGCTGATCTTTACCGGAGTTCAGGCCCGGCACCAGCGGCTGGAACGTCGGGATTCACCGGAGCCGCCCCGGAAATACTCGGGCCAGTATCCGGAAAAGGCGCGCGAACATCGCCACTGGCTTCCGGCACTGAAGCACCAACGAAGCCAGCCCGGAAATTTTCAGACCAGGTTGGCACCATCAACCGGCAAAGCGAGGATTTCGCCCTCCGCTTTCTGAGCCGGCTCCCGGCCACCTTCCGGAATCTCTTGTACACCCGGGCCGGCGCTGTGCAGCTTTGCTATGCCATGCTGATCAGTGAACTTTCCCGGGAACAGCAGGTGCAGAGGCTCACCCTGCTACCCCCTCACCCGGTACTGGGCAGCCAGCCGGATCTGCTGAAAAAACTGCTGCCCGCCCTGAAGACCATTGGCGACGGTGTCCGGTTCCCGGCCCTCGAGCTGGCCATGCCAGCTCTGCGCAAGCTGGATCCGGAAGAGCGGGAAGGGCTGATTACCAACGTTCAGAAACTGGTGGCGGCGGATAACCGGGTTAGCCTGTTTGAGCTGGCGCTGACCAGCTTCCTGTCCCGGCACCTGGGTGCCGAGGCAGACAGAGTGGTCCCTGTTCGTTTTAAAAGCTACAGGCCCGTAATACCAGCCCTGCAAAGGCTTCTGAGCCTGCTGGCTCGCGCAGGCTCGCCCTCCCAGGCCGACGCTGAAACGCTTTACCGGGAAGCGATGGCGGGCTTTATGGATACTCGTAATGGAACCCAGCCGGTGCTGGAGAAGGTCACCATGCGCCAGCTACGGGAAGCCCTGACCGCTCTTAACGGCCTGTCCCCCTTGCTGAAGCCTGCGGTGATCGATGCCTGCGGGCACTGCATCACCCACGATGGCAAGGTTGAGACCCGGGAATATGAGCTGATGCGACTGGTGGCGGATCAGATGGATTGTCCGATGCCGCCACTGATGGTTTGAGCGGCCTATTGCGCCCGCCTGCTGCTACCAGCATCGAACAGCTCGTCGATAGGTGGCTGGGAGCCATTCCGGGGCAGCCCGAGTTTTTTACGCACATCAAGGTCAACGTCCCACAGGGCCCGGTATTTGATCTCCGTGGCGGTCACCGCGTCCGCCTTGCCCAGCATGATCGTAGGCCTCAGGAATACCAGCAGGTTGCGCTTGATCCGGCTGGTGTTTTCCGATGAGAACAGACGCCCCAGATATGGAATATCCCCAAGCAGTGGCACCTGACTCCTGGTTACCTGGGTATCTTCGCGAATCAGCCCGCCGAGCACGATGGTTTCGCCGTCATCGGCCAGGACGGTAGTCTTGATCTCACGTTTGTTGGTTACGATGTCGGAGGCATTTTCAATGCTGTCTGCGACGCTCTCGGTGGTCTGCTCCACCACCAGCCGTACCAGGCCATCCGCACTGATGGTCGGCGTGACCTTCAGGGTCAGGCCCACATCCCGGCGCTCGATAGTGGTAAACGGATTGCTCAGGCCATCGCCGACGACCGCTGTCTGGCCCGTGCGGAAGGGCACGTTCTGGCCCACGGTGATCTCCGATTCCTGGTTATCGAGGGTAATGATGCTTGGCGTGGACAATAGATTGGCCGCCGTGGATGTCGACAGGGCCTGCAACAGCACCCCCCAGCTCACGCCGTTTTCGTTGCGCTCACCAGCGCCGATGGTGATCCCGCCTACGGCAGGGGCGATTGGGGTATCAGACAGGATGGCCGTCAGCACATCCCCCAAGCTTCGCCCGACATTGCCGAAGCTGGTGCCAAGCACTGGCGTGGAACCGCCCGACTCGTCGCCGGCGGCCAGCTGCACACCCAGGTCACGGCCCATTTCATCGCTGATCTCAACAATCGCCGCTTCAATCATTACCTGAGCCCGACGCACATCAAGAGCCGCCACAATCTGTTCCGCTTCCTGCATCAACGATGGCTCACCGCGAACCACCAGTGCGTTCAGGCCCTCATCGGAAAATACAGTAAATGAACCACCCGGATTGCTGCCGCCAGATGCTGAGCCTGCTGCACCGGCACCTTCCTTCGCCACTTCACCCATCACGCCTTTGAGAATCTCCACCAGGTTCTTGGCATCGGCATGCTTCAAGCGGAGAACCTTGGTGGTGCCGCCGGTCGCGGACGGCTGGTCCAGCTGGCGGATCAACCCCCGCATCTTATCGCGGAACGTTTCATCACCACGGAGAATCAGCCGGTTGGAGCGCTCATCCGCGGTAACACTGTACTTGCGGGCAGCGTTGTCACCGCCGGCCCGGCCCAGCTCGTCTGGTGCCAGTTCCTGAAGCAAGGTAACCATGTCCCCCACCCAGGCTTCCTCGAGCTGGATAACTTCAACCTCATATTTAGAGGGGCTGTCCAGTTCCCGGACAATCTGTTCAATACGCGCGATGTTGGAAGAGTGATCGCTGATGATCAGGGCGTTGGCGGCAGCGACACCGGCCAGGTGCCCGTACTTCGCGACCAGCGGCCGAAGAATCGGCACCAGTTCGAGGGCGTTGGCGTTATCAATCTGAATAACCCGGGTAATCAGTTGTTCCGAGGGTGTTTCCTCGAAGCGGGACAGGATTTCAGCGGACTGCTTGGCGTCCACCTGCTGCACCACCTTGATCACCTCCTCGCCGGGAATTGCGGTAAAGCCGTGTACGTTCAGAACGGCCAGGAACAGGTCGTAAATCTCATCCTTGTTCATGGGTGCGCTGGAAAGCACCGTCACCTTGCCCTTCACCCTCGGATCCACCACAAAACTGTAACCGGTAATGTCCGCCACCTGGGTGACAAAGGCACGGATATCCGCATCCTTCAGGTTCAGCCGCCAGGTTTCTTCCTGCCCGTACGCCAATGACATCATCGGCATCAAAATAAGCAGAGCAATGGCCCGTAACAGATTGGTCTTGTGGTTATACATCTGGCGATTTCTTCCTGTTTCGATGAACCCGGTCAGCGCCACTGCTCGGGTATGGCATAACTGATGGTGAGGATGGATCCGTCACGCTCTATTTCTATCTCCAACTGAGACTGGTCACGCCAGTTCTCAAGCAAGGCCTTGTCCTGATCGATATCACCCAGCCGCTGACCGTTGATGGCGGTAATCACGTCACCGGCCTGCAGATTAACGGCATTCAGCATGGCGTTAGAGCCGTCATATACATACCCGGACATGCCGCTCTCATCCACCGGGCCAAGCCCAAAGGGTGCAAGTGCCGCCATGCCCTGGCTATCAATCTGTTCACGGGCGTTGGCCAGAAACACATCGGGAGAGGAGTCTGCCGGCCTCGCCGCTACCTCTGCAACCAGGTCCGGGGACACCGATTCTTCAAAGGTAAGCGATTCATAACGCCCTCCCCGGCGAATCAGCACACGCCCCGGTTCTACTTCAGCGAGTTCGGCATTACCGGGCAACACCTCTCCCACCCGGTAATACGCTGTCTCACCATTGCTTCCTGCAACTATAGCACCGGAGTCCTCCGGACGCTGCGCAACCAGAACGCCTTCGAGCCGAAGTCTCAGACGGGTCTCCGGTGCCGAACGGCGAACGGCCTCAGCGACCTCCACTGCCCGCCCTGAGCGACCGAAGAAATCGTAGATGGCCATGGACCCTGTCATGGGACCGCCCGTTGCCAGTTTACCTGCGCCGTCCGATACCGGCGCACGGGGAACCGGCCTGTCGTCCCAGGCAACCAGCCAGGTAACCCGGGCCATGGCTACCCCCAGGTAGAGCACCAACGCCACCAGCAACAGGTTCGCGACAGCCCGCGAAATTCGGCTCTGGGCCTGGGCGCTCAGCAGGGCCATACTATCTTGCCCCCGGGATAAGCGGCTGCCGCACCCGGAACACGACGTCCCCCGGGCTGGCGGAGTCCGGCCACGGCTGGCCGGCCAGATCCACCATGCGTTTGTAGACACGCAACTCCATCATCCCGTTCCAGAATATCGTTGCATCCGCCGCCGGGCCTTCTCCACCCTGCTCGGCGACGGTCAGGGCCCCACCACCGCGGCTGTTATCGACCGTATCCAGTGTCGCCTGCATCGGCGGGAATTCAGCCTGGCCTCGCTGATCGCCCATGGGCCAGGTAACCAGCCCGCCACCCCAGCGCCCGAGGCCTTCAGCCCGGGTAATCCGGTTGTCCGCCCACGCCATTTCAAGACGGTCAATGGTCACCGCACCCTCAATCATCGCGCCGCCACTCTGGCGGATAAGCCCCTCAAATTCAGCAACCGCCACTTGCCCGCGTGCGTTCATTCGGGCGCTGGCCGGCCATCCGATCGTAACATCACCATCCAGCGAAGATTGTGACGATTCCACGGAAATCCTGAGCGGCAGTTCCAGGCGGGTAACGGAGGGCAGGTGCAGGCGCCAGTCCACACGCAGCGGAAAACCCGCCACAATCACACCAGCCTCGCCATCCCAAAGCCTGCCGGCCACCTGCCGGACCTGCACCTGGGCCGGCAGCGGCACCTGGGCAGACACCCGCTGCCAGACCCAGCCGGCGGGTACCAGAAACACCAGTGACAACAGATAAACCAGAGCGCCCAGCAACAGAAGCAAAAACACCTTGCCGGGGCGGAGAAAAGACGTTGGTTCAGCGTCACTCATTCAGCTACACACAGAAAATGGACCGGAAGCCGAGTCTAGCAAAGGCATGGCGCAAGTTCATGACAAAAAAACAAAAACCCCGCGCCAGTGTGAACCAGCGCGGGGTTTTTAAGGGGCCAGGATCAGGCCGGCACTACATCATGCCGCCCATGCCTCCCATTCCGCCCATGCCACCCATGTCCGGCATACCACCGGCTTTCTCGTCTTCCGGCTGGTCTGCAATCATCGCCTCGGTGGTGATGATCAGGGACGCAACGGAAGCCGCAGCCTGCAGCGCGGAACGGGTCACCTTGGCAGGATCCAGGATACCCATTTCCAGCATGTCGCCGTACGCTTCGGTAGCCGCGTTGTAGCCAAAGGCACCTTCGCCTTCGCGAACCTTGGCAACCACAACAGAAGACTCGCCACCTGCGTTGTACACGATCTGGCGCAGCGGCGCTTCCATGGCACGGCGCAGGATGTTGACACCGGCTTTCTGCTCTTCGTTGAGGGCATCCACCTTGTCCAGCGCCGCTATGGCACGGATCAGGGTTACACCGCCACCAGGCACGATGCCCTCTTCGACCGCAGCGCGGGTAGAGTGCAGCGCGTCCTCAACGCGGGCTTTCTTCTCTTTCATTTCCACTTCGGAACCGGCGCCCACCTTGATGACGGCAACACCGCCCGCCAGCTTGGCAACCCGCTCCTGCAGCTTTTCCTTGTCGTAATCGGAAGAGCTGTCTTCGATCTGCCGGCGGATCTGCTCAACGCGGGCTTCGATATCCGCCTGGCCACCGGCACCGCCAATTACCGTGGTGTTTTCCTTGGTAATGTTGACGCGCCTGGCAGTGCCCAGGTCGTCCAGAGAGGTGTTCTCCAGAGACAGACCCACTTCCTCGGAAATCACAGTACCACCAGTCAGGATCGCGATGTCCTGCAGCATTTCCTTGCGGCGATCACCGAAGCCGGGCGCCTTCACAGCTGACACCTTCACGATGCCACGCATGTTGTTCACAACCAGAGTTGCCAGCGCTTCGCCTTCGATGTCTTCAGCGATGATCATCAGCGGCTTGCCAGCTTTCGCTACAGATTCCAGCACCGGCAGCAATTCGCGGATGTTGGAGATCTTCTTGTCGACCAGCAGGATGTACGGGTCATCCAGCTCGGCAGACATGTTGTCCTGGTTGTTGATGAAGTACGGAGACAGGAAGCCGCGGTCGAACTGCATGCCTTCAACCACGTCCAGCTCATCTTCCAGGCCACGGCCTTCCTCGACAGTGATCACGCCTTCCTTACCAACACGCTCCATGGCATCAGCGATGATCTTGCCGATGGCCTCGTCGCCGTTGGCAGAGATAGTGCCTACCTGGGCAATGTTGCGGTTGTCGTCGCACGGCTTGGCCATCTCACGGATAGCCTTCACGGCTTGGGCAGTGGCCTTGTCGATACCACGCTTCAGATCCATCGGGTTCATGCCGGCAGTAACGGCCTTAACACCCTCGTTGACAATGGATTGGGCCAGAACGGTCGCGGTAGTGGTGCCGTCGCCCGCAGTGTCATTGGTCTGGGAAGCAACTTCCTTGACCATCTGCGCACCCATGTTCTCGAACTTGTCTTTCAGCTCGATTTCCTTGGCTACGGAAACACCATCTTTGGTGATGGTTGGCGAGCCAAAGGATTTTTCCAGAACCACGTTACGGCCTTTCGGGCCGAGGGTCACCTTAACCGCGTCTGCCAGAACGTTGACGCCTGCGACCATGCGCTTACGAGCGCTATCACCGAATTTAACGTCTTTTGCTGCCATGTCTTCTATTCCTGTTCGTTAAACCGAAGTTGTTGAGTCAGTCGGAATAATGAGAGTTCGTGCCGGTCGCTTATGCGATCACTCAAGCACGCCGTAGATGTCGTTCTCGCTCATAATCAGGAGCTCTTCACCGTCAACCTTTACGGTATTACCGGCGTATTGACCGAAAACCACGGTGTCACCCACCTTGACCGCCAGTGCACGGGTCTCACCGTTATCGAGGATACGGCCATTGCCCACGGCAATTACCTCTCCCTGGGACGGCTTTTCCTTGGCGTTGCCTGGCAGCACGATGCCACCTGCAGTTTTCTCTTCTTCTTCCTTACGGCGCACGACAACACGATCGTGTAGCGGACGAATTTTCATTGCTCGGTTTCTCCAATAGTCAGATTGATGTGGCAATGACATTTGCTGTTGTAGGTCGGATTAGCGAAGCATAATCCGACAAATTGCCCGGCTGCTAACCACCTGTTTTTCAGAGGTTATAAGCCCGCAGCGAACTTGTGGTTCCTATGTGGGGTAGCAGGTAGGGGTTTTCAACACCCCGAGAGAAAAATTTTTCACTTTTTTTCGATCCGGTCGCGATCGGATTCCGTCTCATCCTGGTACTCGCCTTCGATAATGTCGCCGTTGCCGTCCCGATCAAACGGACTTTGCTGCCCGAACGGGTTTTCCCGGCCACCAAACGGATCCTGCCCGAAGGGATTCGAACCACCTCCGGAACGGAAATGGAAACTCCGGCTCCGGCCAGCCACCTCCATCCGCTTCAGCGCCTGGGCCGCCAGCCAGTGACGGGTTCCCGGGATCAGGCACAAAAAGCCGACGGTATCGGTGATGAACCCCGGCGTAAGCAGCAAGGCACCACCAACAGCCAGAATCAGACCTTCGGCAACCTCCCTGGCGGGTAGTTCACCACTGTTCAGACGCTGGTTGGCCTTCAACAGTGTTGCCAGTCCCTGCTGGCGCAAAAGCCAGGCGCCAATAACTGCCGTCAGCAACACCAGCCCCACGGTGTTCAGTACACCAATCATGCCGCCCACTTTGATCAATACCGCCATCTCGGCAATCGGCATGATAATGAATAAGAAAAGAAACACAGACATCGGGACCTCAGGGTCTGAACAGGAATTTCAGAAGGTCTGGTATACTCGCAGCCCTCAAAATGAGAATGCGGTCCGGCATTGTGAGTTAGCGCGTCACCGGGTAAGAGGCAAGGTGCGGGCCGCACACTTAAAAAACATTTGTCTCTGGTTTGCGTAGAGATACAGGCACACAGAAACTGCTGAACCTCATTCAATTTAGTTAGGGCAAAACATGAAACTTCAAGATTCCGTGATTGCGATTACCGGTGGCGGCCAGGGTCTGGGCCGTGCCATGGCTGAACACCTTGCCTCCAAAGGCACAAAAGTCGCGTTGATCGACCTGATGCCGGAAAAACTGGACGAAGCCGTCGCCGCCTGCAAAGCCGCCGGTTCAGAGGCAAAAAGCTACATTTGCAACGTGGCGAAAGAAGAAGACGTCGAGAAAACCTTCGAAGCCATCATCAAAGACTTCGGCCACCTCAATGGTCTGATCAACAACGCCGGCATCCTCCGCGACTGCCTGATGGTCAAAGCCAAAGAGTGCAAAGTTGAGCGGCGCATGGAACTGTCCCAGTGGCAGGCCGTGATCGACGTCAACCTCACCGGCGTCTTCCTCTGCGGCCGCGAAGCCGCCACCCGGATGATCAAGAACGGCGACCAGGGTGTGATCATCAACATTGCCTCCATCTCCCGCGCCGGCAACATGGGCCAGAGCAACTACTCCGCCGCCAAAGCCGGCGTCTCCGCCCTGGTTCCGGTCTGGGCCAGGGAACTCGCCCGCCACGGCATCCGCTGTGCAGGCATAGCTCCGGGCTTTATCGAAACCGAAATGACCGCCTCCATGAAACCGGAAGTCCTGGAAAAAATGATCGCCGGCATTCCGCTCAAGCGTATGGGCCAGCCGGAAGAAATCGCCTCGGCGGCGGCGTTTATCTTTGAGAATGACTATGTCTCCGGGCGGATAATTGAAGTGGATGGGGCTTTGCGGCTGTAATCAACCGCAACTCACCGGAAGTAATGCCAGATCAGGGACGAGCTGGCATTAAGCTAAAATACTTTACAAATCACAAAAAATAACCAATGATGTAAATTATTTTAGCCACTCAGAGCCCAAAATGGATTTCCAAACTCTCGGACACGACATCGCCCTGCACCGGCGGCAACAAGGAGTCTCCCAGCAGAAGCTGGCAGACCACCTGGGCATCTCCCGTGCCACCGTCAATGCCCTGGAAAACGGCCGGTCCGGCGATATTGGCATCCGCAAGGTTATGAAAATCCTGGACTACCTGGGAAAGGAACTGGCTATCCGGGACAAGTCTCCGTTCCCGACACTAGAGGAGCTGCGTGATGAGCGATGAACTC
The DNA here is from genome assembly GCF_038098645.1 of Marinobacter metalliresistant. Lineage (NCBI taxonomy): Bacteria > Pseudomonadati > Pseudomonadota > Gammaproteobacteria > Pseudomonadales > Marinobacteraceae > Marinobacter > Marinobacter metalliresistant. The sequence goes on from NZ_CP101118.1 coordinate 1,221,333, forward strand.
GACGTTCATGTACATCAGCGGCCTGCCGGGAGACTTTTCCGGGAATCTGGCGAATACGTGTTCAGCTATTCCGGACAAGCCCGTCCGGACGCGTTCGTCTCGCTGACCATGCCGGTGCGAAAGAAAGATTATACCCATCCACAGCTGCACCCTGTTTTCGAGATGCACCTGCCAGAGGGCTACCTGCTCGCCGTTATCAAAAAGCAGTTTGCCAAACTCACGGATACCGACGACTTCGGGCTTCTTCGACTGCTCGCGCCAAACATACGTGGCCGAATCGAATTCAACCCTGATGATCACCCCGGAGAGAGATCACTGAGCCTCGACACGCTCTTGCACTCTGGCAACCCCGATCTGTTCGAGGAACTGGTGTCGCGTTTTGCGCTTCGCTCTGCACTGAGCGGTGTGCAGCCCAAGGTCCTCGCGACACTGGAAAACAAGGCGACGCTTCACCTTGAAGACTACATTGTTAAAGCCTGGGGCCCGGATTATCCGGAGCTGGCCCTCAATGAATACTGCTGCATGCTAGCCTGCCAGAATGCCGGCATTCCCGTCCCTGAATTCTACCTCTCGGATGACGAATCCCTGTTCATCATGAAGCGGTTCGATCTGAAAGACAGCGGTGTGGCTCTGGGCTTTGAAGACATGTGCGTGCTTCAGGCAAAACAGCGGGAGGAAAAGTACACCGGCAGCTACGAGCAGATTGCCAAAACCATTAAGACCTTTGTGAGCGCGGAAAACAAAGCCGCCTCCCTGGAGCAGTTTTTCAAGATGATCGTCCTGAACAACATCCTGCAGAATGGCGACGCCCACCTGAAGAACTTTGGCCTGGTTTACGAAAGCATTGATGCCATCAGACTGGCCCCGGCCTACGATGTCGTTTGCACCACGGCCTACATCAGGCAGGACATCTCGGCCCTTACCCTTATGGGCAGCAAAAAATGGTGGCCAAGAAAGCATTTAGAGCGGTTTGGCATTCAGGTATGTGACTTGAGCTCGGCCAGAACGCGGGAATTATACGAACAGTGCCTGAAGGCAATTGACAAGGTTCAGCGCTATATCGAAGAACGGCTTTCACGAGCACCTGCCGGGGCAAAAGCCGACGTGCTGGATCACCTCCATACTCTCATTGCCACCGAAACCGCGACATCGAAACCCGCCCGTGAGTGACTTCTACACCCTCAGCTTCAAGCCGGCTTACCTGCTCCTGGTATTTCTCTGAACCCACGGGAAAAGCAATCTGGCCGTTACTGCGAATCACCCGATACCAGGGCACCGAATGCCCCTCTGGCAACTTACCCAACGCCCTTCCGATGTACCGCGCCTGCCGACCAAGCCCGGCCATCTCTGCTACCTGGCCATAACTGACCACCTTCCCCCCTGGGAACGGCCAATACCACTTGCCAGATCTTTTGATCTTTAGTCGGTTCAGACATCCCACGATCTCATTGAACTCGGGGTCAGATGAAAATGGGGTCAGATGAAAGTTCATCTGACCCCATTTTCATCTGACCCCCCTCTTTATTCCGAGGCGCCAAAGCGTCCAGCCGCTTTCCCTGGCGAATCATAAACATTGCCAGAAGAACCGCTGGCACACCCATAACCGCAGAGACCAGGAAGAACTCCGCATAGCCAAACCCGGCGACCACAATGCCGGAGAAACCACCGAGAAACTTGCCCGGTAACGTCATCAACGAGCTGAACAACGCGTACTGAGTTGCCGTAAACGAGGCGCTGGTCATGCTCGAAAGCCAGGCAATCAGCGCCACATTGGCAATACCGCCGCTCAGGTTATCGGCACTGACCACCGCCGCAAGCGTAATGAGATTGGGTGGGTACTGGGCCAGCAGAACAAACAAAAGGTTGGTTGCGGCGGTCATGATTGCGCCCAGCAGCAGAATACGCCGCACACCGTAGCGAACCACCATCACCCCCCCCAGCAGTGAACCCGCGATGGTCATGAAGAAACCGAAAATCTTGGTAACGTCCGCTACCTCGGTTTTGCTAAAGCCCATGAAGTCCAGGTAGAAGGGATTGGCCATCACCCCCATGGCGATGTCCGCAATCCGGTACACCGCCACCATCAGCAAAATCGCGATGGAAAGCTCTTTATAGCGGCGGAAGAAATCCAGGAACGGACCGGCAATGGCGGCATAGAACCAGCCGACAAGTCGCGCCAGCCGGGGATTGAGATGAGTCCGCTTGCTGGCCTCCTGCTCGATCTTGTGAGCAATGTCCTGGGCTGCGGCAAAGTGGTTCACCCGGGGTTCGCGCACAATCAGAACCGTGAGCACTCCAACGCCCACCAGAGCCGCCATCACCTCATAGGACACCTGCCAGGACCAGAACTCGGCCAGGTACAGGGCGCCGGCACCGGCCACCAGCAAGGCCAGCCGATAGCCAAAAATATAGGTGGCCGCCAGAGCGGCCTGGAGACGCTCGCCGGCAACCTCGATGCGGTAGGCATCAATGGCCACATCCTGGGTGGCGGAGGAAAACGCGACCAGCAGCCCGTACAGGGCCATCATTTCCGGTGCCGCGGTGGCATCCACATGAGCCATCAGGTAGAGGCCCGCGGCAATACCCACCTGGGCGAAAATAATCCAGCTCCGGCGTTTGCCCAGCAGTCTGTCCAGCAACGGCAGCTTCAGGCGATCCACCACCGGCGCCCAGAACACCTTGATGGAGTAGGTAATGCCAAGCCAACTGAAGAAGCCAATGGTGGCCGTTTCCACCCCCACATCCGCCAGCCGGGCGTTAAGGGTGGAAAACACCAGCAAAAACGGCAACCCGGCGGAAAATCCCAGGAACAGCAAGGCAATCACCTGCCAGCGGGTATAGGTGTAGAGCGTGTCCCGGATCAGGGTCAGGCGGGTGCCGGTTACGATGGTGAAGCCTCCGGATCAGTCGCGGAAATTGTTGAACTGCAGCGGGATATCCAGCTCGGCTTCGCGGAGCATGGCAATGGCGGTTTGCAGATCGTCCCGCTTCTTGCCGGTTACCCGAACCTTGTCCCCCTGGATACTGGCCTGCACTTTCAGCTTGGCGTCCTTGATCATCTTCACGATCTTCTTCGCCATATCGGTTTCAATGCCCTGCTTCAGCAGCAAATGCTGTTTTACCAGCTTGCCGGACTTGCTGTCGCCATCTTCCGCCAGAGCGCGGGCGTCGATTTTGCGTTTGGCAAAGGCCATGCGCAGCATATCCATCAGCTGTTCCAGCTGAAACTCCTGCTCCGCACTGATGGTAATACCCTTGTCATCGTGCTCGATATTCGCTTCCACGTTCTTGAAATCCCAGCGGGTGGCCAGGTCTTTCCTGGCCTGATCCACCGCATTGGTGACTTCGTGCATATCAATTTCTGAAACAATGTCAAAAGACGGCATGGTCGTTATTCTCCGTTACGCTAAGCGGGTATACTGAGGAAAAGCTGAAAGTGGGGTCAGATGAAAGCGTTCATCTGACCCCGGGTTCGCATTCCGCGCCCGTTTGATTTGCAGGGAATCATACCAATCTGCAGCTTATACCGCATCTGACAATGGACTGGTAAAAAGAAGATAACAATGCCGAATCTGGACCTTCCCATCCTCGTAGTAGACGACGCGAAATTCAGCAGTATGGTTGTTGGACGCACCCTGCGAAAGGCCGGCTATCGCGACGTACGCATCGTCAACAATGCACCGGAAGCCCTTGAGCTGATTGAACAGCGACCGGTGAGCGTACTTATCGCCGACTGGCTGATGCCGGAAATGGATGGGCTAGAACTGACCGACCAGGTTCGCCAGCAGGACGAGCAGAACAACCATTATACCTATGTAATCCTGCTCACCGCCCGGGAAAGCGTAGAAGCACTCTCAGAAGCCTTCGACCGCGGCGTGGATGACTTCATCTACAAGTCCGACATGACCAAACAGCTGATCCCCCGCATCTTTGCGGCAGATCGAATGGCAGACCGGCAGAACACCCTGCTGCGGGCCAACTCGCTGCTGATCGAGAACAACCGGGAGCTAGAATCCACCAACATCATCGACCTGGAAACCGGCCTGTGCAACACCAAATACGGCCGCGAGCGGCTGACCAGGATGCTCCGCCACGCCGAATCCCGGGGCGGCTGTTCCGCCTACGTGCTCTGCGGCATCCGGAACTGGCAGGAGCTGAAACGCAAGCACCCGCCCACGGTCATGGGCGAACTCGCCATCGGTATCGCACGCAGGCTAAGCACCCTGATCCGCCCCATCGACGCCCTTTGCCGCGTGGGCGACAACCAGTTCGCCATCATTGCGTATTTCCCGAACAGTGATCACTGCACCACCACCGCCTTCCGGCGCGTGTTCGACGGCATCAACCACAAAGCCCTGAAAACCACTGCCGGTTATATTTCCGTGGAGGCAGGCATGGTGCTGTGCAAGGCAAACGCCCAGAACGGCACGCCCTCGATACAGGATATGGAGCGGGCCGCAGTGCAGGGATTGGTGGATGCCTATGATACCCGGCGGTTTACCGAAACGGCGCCAGAGCTCGATGCAACGGCATAGCCTGAAATTGGGGTCAGATGAAAATGGGGTCAGATGAAAGTTCATCTGACCCCATTTTCATCTGACCCCCTCTTCACAGTCGGTAACACTGATACACACTTCACAAACAGACAGGCAGAAGCGGAAGACCTATTCTGCAATTGTGGATTCAAGCAGTATCCCCCATGGCGGAGGAGCCGTGCAGTACCTCCGCCGCCAAATGGGGAATGAGATCCACCGGATTAACGAATTTTTCAGGCACTTTCGTTCTTTCCTTGTTTTTTGGGTCAGCTTCCTAGCTGGCCTTTTTATTGTCTGCCTGACAAAGTTACCCTTCAGAAACTTTCAATAGAGCCGAGCGTTTTAACTCCTGCTCCACCGTCTCCGGGGCAATATCCTGACCATTGGGCCAGGTGATTGCACCATAGGTGATGCCTACCTGCCGGAAATAGTCGAGATTTTCCAGCTCACGAAAAACCCCTTTTTTCAGGTACGGCGACATATCCAGCACGCCTTCCAGGCCGTCAACACGCACCACCTTCAGCTTATAATTATCCAGAGGCTCAACACTCCTGATATCCCAATACATCGGCACCTCCTAGAGCGGAGCAACCCTGAAGGGTAGCTCCCCATGAACAGCCAAATCCCAGTCTACCAGCAATTCTTCCCTGTGAAGCTCAATCCATGCCTGAACGAGACGGAGCTGTTTTCTCGGTAGGGTACCGGCGAGCAACTCTCCATCATGCAGACTCACCGATGCTTCAAACTCTGCGTACCGAGCATGAATGTGTGGAAGATTGTGATGATTATTATCCAACAGGTACATTCTTATCAGAATGCCATAGAACATCGAGATTACTGGCATTTTTGCTCTCCTTGGCTTGCCATCCACATTCAGTTTTTACGAAAATCCCCCGGAGTCTGACCCATCACCGCCTTGAACTTGCGGTGGAAGGATGTCGTCTCGCTGTACCCCAGCCGGAAGGCGATATCGGGAATACTCATTTCGGTGTTTCGCAGGTAGTCTTCAGCCATCTGCTGGCGGACTTCATCCAACAGCTTCTGGTAGGACACCCCCTCCTGACCCAGCTTGCGTTGCAGGGTGCGGCTGGTCATACCCAGATCTTCAGCAATCATATCCTGCCGGGTGACTCCATCCGCAAGTTGTTTCTGAATACTCTGTTTTACCCGGCTGGTCAGATCCGTATCAGAATCCAGCAGGGCCAACTGTGATAACGCATGAGTTTCCAGGGTCTTGCGCAACAGCGGGTCTGGCTGGCGCAGGCGTGTGGACAGAAGACTCTGGCGCAGGATTACGCAGTCCTCTTCGGCACTAAATTCCACCGGGCACTGCCAACGCTCTGCATAGGCCTTCTCGTAATCGCTCCCCGGGGAGGAACGCCGAAGCTGTACCCGCAGCGGCGAAGCCTTCCGGTTATCCGCCAGCCAACGGGCATAGTTGATCCATGAGGCAAATACATTGTCCACTACCTGGGGCCATACCAGCGGATCCGTAAAGTTGCAGGTCCACACCAGAGACACTTCATCACCATTCATCCGCAGCCCCGTGGTGCCCATATCTCCCACCAACTTTTCATAGGGTGCAATTCGAGTGACAGCCTCTCCAAGCGTCACACAACTCATCGTTATGTAACCAAGCACGCTATAGGAGCCCGGCTGCACGTAATCACCGGTTTCCAGGCCGAGAATAGGATTACCCGTTGTTTCGGCAAGCAGGCGGATAAAGATTTGAAACTGCTTGCCGTTCAGGCGACCGTCACCGGCATCGAGAATGTTCAGCTCAAGGCCCGCTTTGCTGAAAAGACGGGTGGTATCAATGCCTTTGGCATCGGCGTAGCGAACATATTGGCGCAGGGCAGAGACGGAAGCGGTTCCGAGAGGGGGCATGGTGACTTAAATCGTTGTTGGCATTTTGTCGAAGAGTATAACCAAAAACGCCGGATTGTGGATGAAAACGGGGTCAGATGAAAATGGGGTCAGATGACTTTTCATCTGACCCCATTTTCATCTGACCCCAAGTTCACGCTCTAAAGCTTGCGGCCTTTGCCAGCAGCAATTCGCAGACGCAGCGCATTCAGCTTGATAAAGCCTTCCGCATCCTTCTGATCGTAAGCACCCTGATCTTCCTCAAAGGTGGCAATCTTCTCGTCGAACAGAGAATCCTCAGACTTACGGCCAACCACATCCACATTGCCCTTGTAGAGCTTCAAGCGAACAGTGCCGTTTACATAGTGCTGGGTCTGATCGATCAGAGCCTGCAGAGCCTCACGCTCCGGGGACCACCAGTAACCGTTGTAGATCACCTCGGCGTAGCGCGGCATGATGCTGTCTTTCAGGTGCGCCACTTCGCGATCCAGGGTGATGGACTCAATGGCACGGTGGGCACGCAGCATGATGGTACCGCCCGGGGTCTCGTAACAGCCGCGGGACTTCATGCCCACATAGCGGTTCTCGACGATGTCCAGACGGCCAATACCGTTGGCACCCGCCAGCTTGTTCAGGGATTCCAGAACCACGTGAGGCTTCATGTCCTGACCATCGATGGCAACAATGTCGCCCTTCTTATAGGTCAGTTCAACGTAGGTCGGCTCATCCGGCGCGGTTTCCGGAGACACACTCCAGCGCCACATATCTTCCTCGGCTTCCGCCCAGGGATCTTCCAGATTGATGCCTTCGTAGGAAATGTGCAGCAAGTTAGCATCCATGGAGTACGGGCTCTTGCCCTTCTTCATTTCCACCGGGATGTTGCGCTCTTCGCAATATTTGAGCAGCTTCTCGCGGGAATTCAGATCCCACTCACGCCAGGGCGCAATCACCTTCACACCCGGCTTCAGCGCGTAGGCACCGAGCTCGAAACGCACCTGGTCGTTACCCTTACCGGTAGCGCCATGGGAAATAGCATCGGCGCCGGTCTCGTTGGCGATATCGATCAGACGCTTGGCAATCAGAGGACGGGCAATGGACGTACCCAGCAGGTACTCACCCTCATAGATGGTGTTCGCGCGGAACATCGGGAACACGTAATCGCGCACAAACTCCTCGCGCAGGTCCTCGATGTAGATTTCCTTAACGCCCAACGCCTCGGCTTTCGCCCGCGCCGGTTCAACTTCCTCGCCCTGGCCGATGTCGGCAGTGAACGTCACCACCTCACAGTTATAGGTATCCTGCAACCACCGAACGATAACGGAAGTATCCAGGCCACCGGAATAGGCCAGCACCACCTTTTTAATATCAGACATGCCCTTGCTCCAGACTGAACAGAATGGATGTGTTGAAAATAAGGGCAGTATTGTACGGGAGAGCGGGGGGAATGGCTATTGGGCCGGAGCATGGGGTCAGTTGAAAGCTTTCATCTGACCCCTACTTCAGAGCAAGGAGGTCTAGGCCTCAAACAGCCTGCTGCTGACCAATAGCCTCTTCACGAATACCGTCCCAGCCTTCTTTGATCTGGCGTAGCAAGAACGCAACTTCGTCAAGTTTTGCCGGGTCATTGCGTAGATTCGCCTCGAACAGCGCCCTCTCCATATACTCATAGAGCGACTCCAGACGGGCAGACAGATCCCCTCCCTTTTCAAAGTCCAAAAAGCCGCGCAACCCAGCAATGATCTCCATCGCCTTACTTATCAGTTTTCCCTTTCCAGCGTAATCTTTGGCCTGCATACGTGCTTTGGCCATGTTTATGCGCTCAAGGGCACCATTGTATAGCAGCTGAATCAGCTTATGAGGATCAGCATCAGTAATGCTGGTTTGTGCATTGACACGCTGATATTGTTGAAGCCCATTCATAATGAAAACCTCTTTTGGCTCTGGCTAGAACTAGTTCTGATCATTGCTGGGCGCTATCGCACCCAGTTGCTGCGCTACATAGTTACCAGTACTCTGCAGCTGGGAAATAAGAGAATCCGCTGCCGAGAACTGTTTTACGAGTCGTTCCCGAAGGGTGTCCAGACGGAGATCCAGCTGATCCCGCTCATCCTGAATCTGGGAAAGCGTTTGATTAAGCCCGTCGGTTCTGGTGGACAACGTCCCGTTGCTGGAAAGAAACTGGGTCACCAGCTCCGTTGCACGCTCAGCGATGCCCCCTGCTCCACCCTCACCAGCGAAGAGGTTATTGACCGCTTCCGGATTGGACTCAAGCTGTTCGGTAAATTTGGCTTGATCAAAATCCAGTTTGCCAGTGCTCGGGTTGGTGGTTATCCCCGCATCTGCAAGAATACGGACGGGGGAACCCTCCATGTTTGCTGGCACAGAAGTAAGGATACTACGCAAGTCACTCTGAAGAGAACGCAGTGCGGAATCGCCGTTGAGAACCCCTCCCCTGCCGGTTTCGGCGTTATATCCCGAAACCTGCTTGATAGCGTCCTGTAACGCATTGAACTTGCCTACAAATTCTTGAACCCGTTCGGCCACGACCGTTGAATCCTGTTCAACCTTTATCGAAGATGTTCCCACCGATTTCAGATCAAATGTCAGGCCTTCAACCACCCCTTCCACCGTGTTGGTGGAACGGCTCACCGCTATGCCATTGATCTCCATAAGGGCATCTCTGGCCTGGACGGTTTCTTCCATGTTCGACGTGGTGCCGTCAAAGACAAACTGGGACAGACCACTGGTATCCGTCTGGTTTCCATCATCATCGGCTACAGAGACCTGAATGGCATTTGCCTGGCCCGACTCATCAGCCGTCATTACGAGCCTGAAGCCAGAGCCGGTATCCACAACACCGGCTGAAACACCTGCATTCGCTTCGTTTATCGCAGCAGCCAACCCATCAAGCGTGTTGTTGCTGCCATCAACGGTGATATCGGCGCTGACACCGCCGACGTTCAGAGTAAGAGTGCCCGTTCCCACAGTGGTGGTGTCACTGTCTGTGTATACACCAGGTGCGGAAGCAACCGACTGGGCCTGGGCAAGCTGCGTAACATTCAGACTATAGCTTCCACGGCCAGCAGTGGCTGGATCTACTGAGACTGTCGCAACGCCTTCGCTGGAAGAGCTACCGCTAAAAGCCTGAAGCCCGCCTGGCTTTGCCAGTGCATCCAGCGGAGCTTTGATACCTTCAAGAGAACTTTTTATCTTGCCGAAGGCGGAAAGCGCCAGCTCGGTACGCTGTTGCTTCTGATCAAGGCGCAGTTCAGCGGGCTTGCGGTCGGCATTGATAAGCTGATCAACCAGATCATTACTGAAAATGCCCGAACCTGCGCCTAAAGATGTGATTGAAGCCATAACGTGCCTCCTGAAAGGCTAGCGAACCTGTACTCTTGTATGTTTATCGGCATTGGGCGGCAAAACTTTGCCTCCTGAATGCCCTATATTTGTAACAGTCTGTTACTGCCTTGCCGGCCTAGTCGTTCTGACTGCCGACCAAACCTGCTCCTCCAAAGAGCAAAACACCGCCTGCCCCTCTCGGGTGCGGCGGTGCTGAATCCGTACTACTCAATCTGAAGCGATAGCAGCAAAACCTACACTTTCAGATTAAACAACGTCAGCGGTTCATCTTGCTGCAAGTTCTCTGCCAACCTCAACGCAACCTCATCCGGGATCTGCCTGATAACTTTTTGAGTCTCTTGGTCTACCACTCGGACCACCGTCTGACCCAGCTCGTTATCAACTTCGAACTGCAGATCTCTTTGGACATTTTGAACAAAGTCATTCAGCTTAGAAACAGCATCAGTCAGTTGCTCCCGCTGGGATTCACTGCGACTCCCAAGGACCTGAACCTTTGAAACCTGTGCTTCCTCAGGGACCGCTTCAATCTCCTGAACCCGCGCTTCCTGCCCACTGGGTGAGATAGCAAGTTGAGTAGAGGTATCCCTACCTTCCACCTGAGCTGACGCAAAGGCCCGAGAAGGCATTTGCTCACTGGAGCCTACCAGTTTCAGAGCCGGGCTGTTCAAGTTTACGTCATTCATGACTCACCTCACTATCCTCTAGCAGCTTTAGCCAAGCCTCGCTCCCGAAGCCTGGCTTTTACTGCGCCAGTCCCTTACTTATTGCAGGAGGGACAGAACCTGGTTTGGCCGAGCATTCGCCTGGGCAAGTACGGAGATACCGGCCTGCTGAAGAACGTTTGCCTTTGCCAACTTTGCAGTTTCTGATGCGAAGTCAGCATCCAGGATCCGGCTCTGAGCTGCGTTCGCACTTTCGATGTTGGTCGCCAGGTTGCTGATGGTACTTTCAAAGCGGTTCTGAATAGCACCCAAATCGGACCGAACACTATTAACAGTCGAAAGGGCCGCTGAAATGGTATCCAAGGCCGCAGACGCACCCGCAACAGTGCCGATATCTACCCCGCCCACACCCAAAGTCGCCGCGTCAGCATTCGTGGAAAAATCCACCTTAATAACCTGACCTGATTCAGCGCCAACCTGAAAAGTAACCGAATTGCTCAGGGATCCATCGAGAACATTCTGACCGTTGAAAGTAGTCTCATCGCTAATTCGAGTAATTTCCGAAATCCGCTGTGACACTTCGGCCTGCAGCAGCACCCTGTCATCATTAGAGAGCGAACCGTTGGCCGCTTGCACCGCCAGTTCCCGCATGCGCTGCAGGTTATCCACTGTCTGGTCCAGACCGCCTTCAGCTGTCTGCGCCATGGAAATACCGTCGTTTGCATTACGCTGCGCCTGATTCAGGCCGCGAATCTGCACATCAAATTTGGTAGAAATGGCCAGGCCAGCAGCATCGTCCTTCGCCGAGTTGATGCGCAGGCCGGAAGACAGACGCTCGAGCGCTTGGTTGGACAGGGACTGTGACTTGTTTAGCTGGTTCTGGGCAGAAAGTGAAGCTACGTTGGTGTTAATTCCGAGAGCCATGGTGAATCTCCTCGACCTTTCGCGTTTTGCATTTTCGTTGGAAGGACCTGCCACCGCTTCTTTAGCTGATGCGCCGCCCTGTTATCCTTGGTAGCGGCCAGCGCTCATATTCCTTTAATAAGATTTCAGGCTTTTATGTAACAAATTGTAATCGGCACACCTCTGACGCATATTATTCATAATCGGGTTCAGGATCCCAGATTCGCCGAGTTACCCATGGATCACGCTCAGGCACTGCATCGTCTAACAAGACTAAAGCACAATGGTCTGGCACTCGCTGCAAAAACTCGCTGAAAGCTTTTCGCCAATGACGTGCGAACTTGACTAGATCAGCGTCATCCGGGTGGGCTAGTCCATGACATAGACCAATCTGGAGAAATCGCTGCACAGTCCCGCTAACAAGCTGCCAACCTGCGTACTGGACGCTTACCGGCGAAGCGCGGCCACTGTGTTTCCCAACACGGTTGAGGTAGCTTCTGACCTGGTTTGCCGCTTCGACGAGATCGGCTCTGCCGTCCAACCGAGCGTGCTTTAGAATTGATAGAAGAAATTGCGCTGTTTCCTTTATCTCAATGACTACCGAAACAAACCTATCATATGAGTGCGCGGCTTCCAGTGTGCCGGTCTGTCGATTCAGAAAATCCGACAAAGAAAAATCTTTATCAACTACGAGGCGCTCAGTACATTCGAGAAACTCTGCCGAAGATAACCACTGAGTATCATCTATCGCTGCTCCATCAGAACAATTGAATACGCACAACTTCTCGTCACCTACTGCTTGCACGTGGGCAACGAACCCCTCCAAAGACCTCTTTGCAGAATAATAATCGGACCGAGTCAGAATGGAAGATCCATCCACCGCAGTAACCTGGAATGTCGGCCGACCAATCGTGGCTTTCTGTGACTTCTCACTCACTGACTTTTCAAAATCGGTCCTGGCAGTCTCACCAAAAACAGACAGCCTTGAGTGGTCTTTTGACTTGTCCCGATAACCATAATCTGTTCCAAAAAGAAACAGATTCCGGAAACCCATGGAGTACGATAGAGAGACTGCGGCGTTGGTGCAGGTTGGATAGCAAAAGCCAACACCGTAGTCAGAGAACCCTGTCAAAGCAGATGCGTGAGTAGAAGAAGGAAAGTAGAAAACAGTCTTTTCGAACAAAGATGTTATAAGAGGGTTAACTGCAATGTCGGCCACCAGAGTTATACCACTCAAATCATGACGCTCGCTAAGGTCTTCAAGCAGCTTATAAATTAAGTAGTCAGTATCAACCTCAACATGGATATCCGGGCAGAGGCCACTTTCCAGGAGGCCGCGCAATCCTGTGCCTGCGCTGACCAGCACCACGCTTTCCCGAACCCGGAGGATATCGTCCAACCGGTTGTCGATCGATGGCCCACTTCCAACGATGAGAACCGGTCGCGGGTCTGGCACCTGGGTTCCAGGCTGCAGGTACTTCACACCACTCTCAATATTGTGATAAACATTACGCAGATTCCGAACTTCAAAGTCATAGCTCGACCAGTTTGCCCCGAGAATGGGGATGTCCCTTTCCAAATCTTTCGCGATTCGAAAAAGGTCAACATTTGCAAGGTGGTTGTAATAAAGGGTGAGGTAAGGATAGAGGGGGAGAGTTTCTGCCAACTTCTGCCCCAACTGAACTCGAACATTTTCTTCCGAATTTACCGTTGCAATACTAAAAGATATTGCCCTGCCTCTCTTCCTGAACTTTTCACAGATGTTTTCCCAGTCAATAGTGAAGAGGGTCAGAGCAAAACGCTCTGCATCCGGCTCGAACACCACCGCATCGATGATGGAGGCATTATCGACCATATACTCAATATGGTATCCAAGCCCGCAACCCAGAAATACCATTGACGGGATGGCACGGCCACGAAAATAACCAGAAAAATTCTCCCGAGTGACCATTGAACCTCTGAAACACTCATGCAAGAAATGCCTAGCGAGCCGATTGCCGTCTCCTTTGATGGTGAATGGGGGAGGATAATTAACTAGTTTTTTTTCTTGAGAGTTTTCCTGAAGAAACTGCCTGGCTTCGCCAATGGAGTATTCCTTCGCCAACCCCCGGTATACTGACTGCCCTCGGTCAAGCAGGTCTACATCAGGCAAGCCAGGGGTCACCACGAGCTCCGCGTGATCAAGCTGTAAGTCAGAAAAGTACTCATATATTTCTGGTCGATATTTCATGAAATAAGCAAGATTGCGCTGTTTACGTTGGACAAATTGCGCCGCTATGTCCTGATCAGATTCGCTCATATTTTCCTGTCCTAGGCGGTTTTCAACTCTGCGCCACTTCTACGACCATGGGTTGCATAAAATGATATCGAGAAAACGGTATGATGGGGTAAAACCTAGCAGATGTTACCGCAAAAAGACTCTCGTATTCCTGCACCCTTAACCGAGCCCATCCTACTCTTACCAAGAATGTTTGCTACATCAACCAGGCGGCAAGTATCTTCCCCTGCTCAGCACTAGAAGCTCATTTAGACCTCCAAAAAAAAGCTCCAGTGATTCTTTTTTATTTATACTTCAATAAGTTGCTATATTTCATTGAAACTTGGCATGGGGTTAGCATCGTCACGATCAAAGCGGCAATTTCATGACTTTCTGTCGGCATGGTGCTCATAAGTAGGCGGGCACCGGGATACCGGCACCCTTAGTAGGAGAATCAACATGCCCCAGATCATTAACACTAACATTGCGTCACTGAATGCTCAGCGGAACCTCAATGCCTCGCAGAGTGATGCCAATACAGCCCTTCAACGACTGTCTTCCGGCTTACGCATCAACTCCGCTAAAGACGATGCAGCCGGGCTTGCCATATCTGAGCGTTTCGAGTCCCAGATTACCGGCTTGGGCATGGCACAGCGCAACGCCAACGATGGCATATCGCTGGCCCAAACCACAGAAGGCGCACTGGACGAAATTACCGCCAACCTCCAGCGCATACGTGAATTGTCAGTGCAGTCTGCCAATGCCAGTAACAGCTTATCAGACCGGGAAGCGTTGAATGCAGAAGTCCAACAACGAATCGCGGAAGTAAACCGAATTTCCGCGCAGACATCCTTCAACGGCTTGAGAGTGCTGGATGGTTCACTGCCCACGCAAACCTTCCAAGTGGGTGCGAACGCTGGCGAAACCATTGCCGTAGCCGGCTTGGACGCTCGAGCGACAGAGCTAGGCTCGTTACTTGGTCTTGCTCCCGGGGTTGCTAACGCCCCAGGCACGAACACCAGCCTTAACGAATTGTTCGAGGCAGGCGGAATCGCTGACTTCGAGATCACCTTGCCCCTATTGAGTGGCGGCACAGAAACCATTTCGATTGATGATGTCAGCACACTTGAGGGCGTTCTTGGGCAAATTAATGCTGCATCGTCGAGGACTGGCGTCACAGCAAACCTTGATCGTACAAACAATGGCTTTATCTTCTCAACAGAACTTGATGGAGAGATAGATAGCACTGCCCTAAGCGGTATCTCCATTAACGCAACCAATGCCACCATAGATGGAAGTGCCGTCACACTGGATGGTTTCCCTGCCAGTCCAGCATCGACAGAAGAATCAACCGTCAACGGTATCGACATATCGACACAAGATGGCGCCGACGAAGCCATGGTTAGCCTGAGCTTCGCAATTGATCAGATTAACAGCATCAGGGCGGATCTTGGTGCGGTACAGAATCGCTTTGAATCCACCATCGCGAACCTGGCAACAACTACCGAAAACCTCCAGGCATCCAACAGCCGGATTCGGGATGCAGATTTCGCCAAGGAATCCGCGGAACTTGCTCGCACTCAGGTACTGCAACAAGCAGGCCTATCAGTGCTGGCCCAAGCCAACGGCCGGCCGCAGCAGGTGCTTCAGCTACTGCAAGGCTAACGTCCAAACGTGCCTTACTCACGGTTCAGTCCGAGGGCGGGGCACATCTGTTTTATTTAGGGCAATAAACGCCTGAGCGTGATTCTCACTGGACTGCGGCACGTTTTCTCAGGATTCGCAGATCCATTGACCAACCCTG
Organism: Marinobacter metalliresistant; assembly: GCF_038098645.1. NCBI lineage: Bacteria > Pseudomonadati > Pseudomonadota > Gammaproteobacteria > Pseudomonadales > Marinobacteraceae > Marinobacter > Marinobacter metalliresistant. Next base: position 1,236,723 of record NZ_CP101118.1, read on the forward strand.
CCACGACGACAACCGGACCACTGAATGAGTGCACTACCCCAAGATCTGGACATGTTGTGCAAATTGGCCAAAAAGCATTTCCCGGTCAGAGCTCAAAGTCTAGCAGCCTGTCGGACTTAACCAAGCAGTATCGAAGTGAGATAATTAACACAACACGGGCCATAACCGGACTTCAATGATGGGACATTTTGTACTCGCTGATCGGGACACTGACTTCCTGCTTCCCCCTTCCATTCAGGATTGGTTGCCGGAGGATCACCTGGCCCGGTTTGTCGTTGAAGTGGTTGATCAACTCGATCTGTCTGAGCTCACCCGGCAATATACGGGGCGCGGTTCGCGGGCCCATCATCCTGCCGTATTGCTCAGCTTGTTGATTTATGGATACGCCACCGGCGTCTTCTCCAGCCGCAAGATTGAACGCGCCACCCACGACTCGATTGCGTTCCGTTACCTGGCGGCCAATGAAGTGGACCCCGAAATTTGGACAGGTGCCTAAGCTCTGATTCATCATCTCCACAAGGAGGAGAATCATGAGCAAGAAACGCAAGCAATACAGCGCATCGTTCAAGTCCAAAGTCGCCCTGGCCGCCCTCAAGGGTGACCAGACCACATCCGAAATCGCTGCCCGTTTCCAGATCCACCCCACCATGGTCAGCACTTGGAAGCGTGAGCTGCTGGAGAATGCTCCGGACCTCTTCGAAGGCAAGAAAAAGTCTGGCAAGCAGTCCAACGAGCCCAGTTCTGACGAGCTTTATCGCGAGATCGGCCGACTGACGGTAGAACGCGATTTTTTGTCGCGCAAGCTCGATCAGTAAGCCGTCAACAGCGGTTGACGATGATCGAGCGTGGTCATCCCCAGGTCAGCATTTCGCGCCAGTGTGAGCTGCTCAAGCTGAGCCGTTCCTCGATCTATTATGTCCCTCGTGAACAGCCACAGGAGGACCTGAATTTGATGTATCTGATCGACCGGCAGCATCTGGAAACACCGTATTATGGTTCTCGCAAGATGCGTGTTTACTTGCAGCGTAAGGGCCATCAGATCAATCGCAAGCGAGTGCAACGGCTGATGCGCATCATGGGCATTCAGGCCGTGTATCCGCGGCCCAGAACCAGCATTCCGGGTGACGGGCACAAGATCTATCCGTACCTGCTCAAAGGGCTGATGATCGACCGCCCCAATCAGGTGTGGGCGGCTGATATCAGTTATATTCCGCTGGCTCGGGGCTTCATGTACCTGGTCGCCATCATCGACTGGTACAGCCGCAAGGTGCTGGCCTGGCGGGTTTCCAATACCATGGACACAGACTTCTGCATTGATGCCCTGGAAGAGGCCCTACAGCGCCATGGAGCGCCGGAAATCTTCAATACTGATCAGGGTGCCCAGTTCGCCAGCGAGGCCTTCACAAGTGTTCTCAAAGAGCATGGCATCCGGATTAGCATGGACGGCAAAGGCTGCTACCATGACAACATTTTCGTGGAACGGCTCTGGCGCAGCGTCAAACACGAGTGCGTCTACCTCACTGCATTCGAGGATGGACAGCACCTGAAACAGGCGCTCCACCGGTACTTCCGGCATTACAACCAGACCCGGTACCACCAAAACCTTGATTATCAAACACCAGATGAGGTGTACTATGGGCAAACCATAGCCTTGGCAGCCTGAGCCAGGGAAACAACAGGATCATAGCTTAGGAACACCATCAGGTTGTCCAACTGATTGGGTCCACCTCACAACACGCATCCGGATCATGACACGATTGCCACCTTCCGCCGTCGTTTCCTTCCCCAGGTTGAGGCTCTGTTTGTCCAGGTTCTGCTGCTGGCGCGAGAAATGAATCTGGTGAAGCTGGGCCGGATCGCTCTGGATGGCACCAAGGTGAAAGCGAACGCCAGTAAGCACAAAGCGTTGTCCTATGCACATGCAAAAAAGATCGAGGCACAACTCAAGGCGGAAGTGAGCGCACTTGCCGCCCAAGCGGAGGCAGCAGATCAGGCGCCGGTGGTTGAGGGTATGGATATCCCCGCTGAGATCGCCCGGCGTGAAGCCCGGCTGGAAGCACTGGCTGACGCCAAGCGGGTCATTGAGGCGCGAGCGCAAGAGCGCTTCGAACAAGAACAGGCTGACTACCAGCAAAAACAGGCCAAACGACAGGCTCAGAGGGACGCCGGAAAAAAGCCTCGGGGCCGGGCGCCTAAACCACCGCAGCCCGGCCCTCGGGATACCGATCAGGTGAATCTGACCGATGAAGAATCGCGCATCATGCCCGTTTCCGGCGGCGGCTTTGAGCAGTGTTACAACGCTCAGGCCGGGGTGGATACCGAGACGATGCTGGTTATCAGTACGCACATGACCCAGGCGACAAACGACAAACAGCAGATCACGCCAGCACTGGCCAGAATAGGTGCGCTGCCGAAGGCCCTCGGCACTGTTACGGACCTGCTGGCCGACACGGGTTACTTCAGCAAGGCCAATGTCCAAGCGTGCAGGGAGAATAGCATCCAGCCGTCACTGGCGGTGGCGCGCGATCAACACCACTTATCGGTATTTGATCGGTTCGCACCCGATGATCCGGCGCCCATCTCGGACGATCCGGTGGCGCAGATGAAACACCAACTAACAACCCAATCCGGGCGAGCCCTGTATGCACTGCGAAAACAAACGGTGGAGCCCGTGTTCGGAATTATCAAACAGGTGATGGGCCTGAGGCAGTTCTCAATGAGGGGGCTGGAGAAGGTTGCGGGCGAGTGGACGTTAGCCACGCTGGCGTGGAATGTGAAGCGGATGAGCGTGTTGAAAAGGGCGGTGTGAGGGCCTTTTTGCCGCCCCAAGGCTTTACCTGGTGCACTTCATGATGCCATTAAGGCCGATCTGGACTCCCTGATGACCACTGACGGTCAAAGTCGGGAGCCAAGCGAACACGACAACTGAAAAAGACGCCTGTCAGGTTCAAGTCCGACAGGCTGCTAGACATTCAGAACGAGGCCTTTCTTCGCTTTAGTACCGAATAGGTGGCGCAAAACATATGACCGGACCATCTAGCACACGGCCAGTATCAGTCCAAGGTCGCCAAGACACACTCAGCAGCGCGTTGAAGTCCGCCAGCTGCACCGAACTCGTTATTCCGGTTCTGCAACCTTTGTCGGCCACTTTTAGAAAGCAGCAAATCCCGCAAAGGAGCCAACTCCTTTTCTGTGGCATTTACACATAGCAAACCGTCATGCTGACAGATCGAAAACCACTCCTGCTCATCCATTAAGCCAGGTGCGGGAAGAACTGCAACTGGAATACCATTCGCCAACAATTCTAGGACGGTATTTCCGTACACAGAAAGCACTACTGTCGAAGTCATAGCAACCGAAGCAATATCAGCTTGGGCCCTCAGTACTTCCCACTCCAATCGGCGATCTGAAGGCATGTTTGGAAACTTGGCATAGGGCCCAAGCAACCACTTTACTTTAACGGGCTTCGGTAGAATCTGATCAAGAAGCTCCGGCAGCACTTCGCCATAACCAATGGCATCGCTGCCACCCGTCATTACCGTAAGTACAACGCCCTCATTCATCAGACATTTGCCAGCCGGCAACCATGCCGGAGCCAACGCATAGCCAGGACCATAAGCGATGTTTGGGGCTTCGACTCCGCGGTACACCAGGCACGGCACCACAACCAAGGATAAGGCCCTATGCCATATCCACAATCGATCCAAACCAACCACCCTTTTATCGTTTTCAACTAGCCTCACTATCACGTCGTAAAGATGGGCTGGGTGCTCAAGCCGTTCGGGAAAAAGGTCTATCACAATCAAGGAAGGGAGAGATACTACAGTCAGCCGTGCCAGAAGATCGTCCTCCGAGCCAATCCATTCGTGATTGACGGTTCTTAAACACTCGAGCGGCGCGGGCTCACCAAGAATAAGGAGAGTCACTCCCAAACCAGCCAACTCACAAACACGCTCCGCGAGGCGAACCGATCTGACGAGCTGTCCGATTCCTTTTGTCGGGCTAGCCTCCGTCACAAAAACTGCCGCCCCATAGCTACGGTATCCGGACTTCTGCATTACGTGTTTATTGATCTGCCCGACATCCGTTGTTCGCACCTGCTTAACGACCCATTTCAGGGATACTGGCCCTTCATGGCTCGCATACCACTTGGAGTACAAATGATCCATAAAGCGCCAGTCGGCGGCAGTATCGACTGACAGTCGAAAACGAGGACCGTAAAAGTCATCGTCTTCCCGAACAGATCCACGCTTAAGGGGAGCCCCCTTCGTTAACGCCAAGCCAACGTGCTCCTGCTCCAACCTGGATTGACTGAGCGCTACCAGTTCGTCCCAGCCTGCTCGGCTCAGGCACAGTATTCCTTCATGAATCACTGTTTCGCCAGAACGCCCGGGGGCCGGCAATACCTGTTCCCAGTCCGGATTATCACGGAGGGCCTGAAGGGCCATTCCAATGTAGTCCTGGCTAACGAGGGGACAGTCACCACACACATAAACAACTCTTTCGGGTTGATACTCCCGGACAACCGCGTCCACGCGACCTACCACGTTATCGATATCGCCATCATAGGCAACAACGGGAATACCCGAATCATGCCCCAGTCTCACCAGCTCCTGATTGAAATCGTCAGCAGTGGTCGCCAACACGGCAGGCACACCAATCGCAGCCAATCGTTCAAATACCCGGACAATCAGCGGAACCCCGGCCAGCTCAAGCAGGTGTTTACGGGGTAACCGGCTAGAATTTAGCCGGGCTCCAACCACAATCAGACTATCAGACGGTCTGATATCAGGCATTTTCGTTACCTTGTGTCCAGGCTCGCAAAGTGTAATGAAACGCTGGCAGCAGCCCCCCAGGCTTCAAGGTTTCATCTGCCTCGATGAGCGAAAACCACAGACGATTGAGGTAACGACGGTTGACCTTGTGGGACGACACCATCGGTAAAGCTGCACATTTTGACGGCTCCCAAGTCAACCTTAATCCTCGTGCGCCCGAACCGAACTTAAGCTCACCAGTAGTGGCACCCAATGCCGCGGAAGCACTCACAATAGACGAGACGGGCCTGCCGTGATCAATATCCTTGTCCACAACAATGCTCTCTTCGACATCACCACCATTATGACAGGCGATCCAAGGGCGATTTTCACAATCGATTAATGTGATAAACCCCAGACGCAGTGATGCCTCAGGCCGATCAGGCTCAGCAAAAGCAAACCCACACTCGATTTCACTTTCTCCAATTCGGTAATGTTTGCGTAGTCGACCCTGCGACGTTTCCAGACGGGCGTTAACGAGCAAACGCCCCTCTTCCTGGCTCAGTGTCCAGTCAATAGAAGCGAGATCTGTAACCCTGTCCCGCTCCCGGAATCGCTCCAGTACCAGGTGGTTGGAGTAGAAATCGGCACTAAAACCTATGTGATCGAAATGACCGTGGAAATGAGTTCCCATAACCGGATCCCAGTCATGCTCCGCAAAAGCAAGCGAAACGATGCTCATCCCTCGCTTCATATTCAGAATCAGCCGTAATCCATCAGTCTCAACCGAGAGATACTGCCGAGCCTCATCCAGATTGACCGTCATGCCTTGGGGAACCCCGGGCTGTGCGGTGCCTGGAATCGAGACAGGTGGCTGCGCGTTCAAATCAACGTCAGAACACAACGCATTGTATCGTCTCCGGGTCAGGTGAGTCCTGAAATCACTAGCCCACAACCGGCACAAATCTCGCCACTCTTCATCCGTAGCCATTGCCTTGTTCTTTAGCGCTTCGAACCGATGAAAACACAGGCTGTTCAGCGCAAGATCATTACGCCCACTCAGAGCCCATCTAGTAACATTGTACTTAGCCTGCTTCTTGACGCTGATAGGATACTGGGCGCTTGCCAGACTCAGAGGTGCATCATCTCGCCAATGCAGGAGTGCCTCCCGAGGCAGAGTCCAGCGATACTCGCCCTCCAAAGAGAGGCGTTCAAATAAATGCATCAGACGGCTCCATTCTCCCCCCTCGCATTCAGCCTCCACTGAATAACGCCCCGGTCGGTAATCAAACACCTCGGCATCACTGCCATAAAGGGGAAAACAGCAACACGCATTGCGTGTCATATGCTTGAGCGCATCCAGATAATCATCCAGTGTGATGTCCTGATGGGCATACCGTTGGAACTTCTGAAAGGCCACTGCACTGTTCCAGAGTACTTTTACAGCACGCCCCTTGGCGCTCATCAATGTACCAGGATGCCAGAAAGCGTCCCTTGGCCAGTCAGCATTATGGGAAGCCGGATTATCCCACTCGATAACCACGGCCTCAAAACCGGCCTCGGCATATACGTCCAGCAGCCCAGGCGACACAGTCTGCTCATTGATAAAAGCAAGACGTGGGGTCACGCCGAGAATGTTCTGGTACCCTTGCTGGCCCAGGGCCAAATTCCAGCGATTGACCTCGACAGGCACCAACGGGCCTATGATCTGGCTATCGCCACTGGCTATCAGCTCGCATCGGCCTGCGTGCAACAACTCTTTGAAACGTTCGACCCAGCGGGAATCCACTCGGGCGATACACTCCAGGGTATACAGTGTGATCTCCAGCCCCAACGGAACGCTCTTTTGTTCTATCAGCGCCAGCAAGGGCCAGTAACACCTACGAACCACGTCCAGATGTTGTTCTTCATCAATCGATGAAAAAGCGAGATTTAAATGAAACACTGCGTAAAGCTCAGTGACAGCACTATTGCGCATAATCGATCCGAATCTGCGCCAGTGCCCGTTGGGCACGGCTAACAGCTAGTTCTTTCGTTTCTGCCGTGGCAATCACAAATCCTGGCCGTTGAGTATGGTTCCCCAATTGAGGCACGTAATCTCCAGGAGCCACAAATAACCGAAGCATTTCGACACCCGGCAAACTCGCCGCTTTTTTCTCTCCTGTCACCGAAGACACCCGGCCAGGAGGCAAATCCAGATAACGAATCGCGACACCCCGCTGCCATTTTGACGCAACTGCCGATGGCTGCAGCGTTTCTCCCAGAGCCAGGCGGATAGCTTGCTCCACGAAATTGACACCGGTTGCCAACGGAATTTGGGTGGTTGAGAAATAGCCTCCAGACAGACGGCCCGCAATTTCAATCACCTTTGGTCCCCGAGGCGTTAGGACCATGTCGCCCTTGGCCACGCCCGATCTTATGTTTAGCGCCAAGGCGGCTTTTTCAACTGTATCGACCACCTGTTGGCGTTCTGTCGGGCTCAATGCAGTGGGCGCATCGCCACCGTTCTCAATTATGTGAGGGCGAGTTTTCTCCAACCATTCGTAATTCCTGTCAGAGAAGCCCACCGTGTAGCACTGCCCTTTATCGACCAGTGTCTCAGTACTAAACTGGGGCCCCGGCAAATACTCTTCTACCATCACCCGTCCCGTCGGTGATTCATCTCGGGCCACCTTATAAGCCCATTCGAACTGCGCTTCCTCATCAATAAGCAGAACCCCACGAGCCCCCCGACTATCCACGGGTTTAACAACAAGTGGCAGGCCAAGGAGAGCGGCCTGTTCGCCCATATCCTCAACACTCTTAACGGCCGCATAACCGGGTATCGGTATGCCTTGGGCCTCCAGCCGCTGCTTCATAAGCAGCTTGTCGGCGACCCAACAGGCTGACTCCAGGCTAAGACCAGGCAAGCCCAAAGCCTGTGCAACGGCGGCCACACTGACAGGCACATCGGCACACATAGCGATCACGCCGATAATTTTACATCCGTCCTGCTGAAGGTCTCGGCAAGCTCTAATCAATTGTTGGCCATCGTAAGTGCTTATACTCAGGCTCAAATCCGCCAACTCAAAGCCTGGTGCATGGGGGTCACCATCCACAACAATTAACTTCAACCCCATTTGTCTGGCCACACGAATACCCTCACAGGCTTCGACACCACCCCCAATGAGAATCACATAAGGAACTTCAGAGATACTGTTATCCAACCATGAATCCTTAATTTTTGAGATCGTAAGATTGGTAGTTTACAGGCACCAGCTTCACACCTTAAGCTCCAAAATCGCAGAGCAGAACCCCCACCTGCCTAAATTGATTAGTAATCAAAAGAGCCTGAACCCAAATGCAAAAATTTTTTATCACAGGGCTGCCAAAAACTGGCTCGACCTGGGTCATGCAAATGCTGAACGACATCAGTGGCATCCAGTGCCTGGGTGAGGGGCGCTTCTTCAGTTCAGGATTAAGGCACGTGCCCAGCCTCTATGACAGCATTTTAACAGGTACACTCCATTGGGCGGAGTTCATCGCACAGCGAAAAAGAAACTGGCTTGACGACAACGATTCCATCAGGACTATAGAGAAATACAACTATGTCTCAGAGAGTCGCACAAGGAAGGCAACTGATCATTTAACAAAGATAATGATACAGTCCGCCATTGAAGCTTTGCTTAACGACCACATCACACTGGAAACTGTTGCGATTGGAGACAAGACCCCTACTCTTGAAGTGGAAGCATTACAACGTATAGAAAATGTCTTTCCCGATGCCAACATTGTATTCCTGCATCGGGGGCTCCATGATTTCTTAGCTTCGTTTATGTGTCACTATCACAGATCCATGCGAGACAGGCGGCCAGATGCCAATTTCGAGATTTTTACAGTGGATGACTTTCTGGCCATTGATACCTATCTAAAAAGCAGTGAGAAAAAAAGTCTATTGCCCGTCACCGAAACCACGCTGAATCGTCTGATACAAGTATGGATAGAATTTGACGAGGCATTCACAAATGCCAAAAGCCGTCACAACTTCATTACCATTAACTATGAGTCGCTACTCGAAGACACTCATACACATATGTCTGAAATTCTTAAACTGGTTGCACCTAAAGTGGAATCCAGTGATGTCGAAAATGCAATCCACCAGTGGTCTTTTGGTTCCCAAAACATGCAATCTGGGCCAAATAACGCCCACATTAACTCTCGAGAAGTTGGCTACGGCAGGACCTTTTTTGCAGGCAAGTCGAAAAATCATATAGATCAGGCGCTTGAGCACAGGATCCTTTCGTTTAAGGACGAGAGTGAAATCTAAGGGTCTTGCAGCCAACATCCCTCAAATCAGAAAGACTTCTGTATATTTCGTCCTCAGAGGCATAAGAGGAAATAACGATAGCGTCCCCACTTTTCCACTCAATATGAGCAGGATTCCGGCATAGCCATTGACCTTGCTGCCCCCCCCATTTGAGCGGTGAGCTATCAACCAGGCCAGAGATATCATACCGATCAAGCAGGTTCGTGTTCGCAATCAATTGACTGGTATGAATGCCTGCTCCCCATAAAAAGATTCTTTTGGCACCATCAAGAGTACTGGCTAACTCATTCAGGCAACCCTGCCAATATCCAAGCTCCCGCTTCCTATACTCTTCCAGACGATTGCGGGACCAGGCCGGACTCGTCCGGGATATCTGAAGATGATTTTGCTCCTGAGTGCTTGCCAAGACACCAATCAGTGGAGCAATATTACTGTTGTAGTGCTCAACCACAGATACTGGTGAATAACCGGACTCAATCAAAGACTCCAGTAAATTCTCACGCGTGTAGTAGTTAATATGTTCAAATGAGAAGAAGCCTGGACATAATTGAGAATTGGGAGCCAAAAGCGGCACCTCAACATAAATAAAACCCTCGGCCCAAGTCTCCTGTATTCTCCTACACTTTTCCAGCACTCGCTGAGGGTCATATAAATGTTCAAGCACGTGAGTCATGAGAATAAGCTCAAAGCGATCGTCTGTCTCAAACTCCTCGGCAGAGCAGTGGGTACACTCAATGCCGTATAGATTTTGAGCCATTTCAATCGAAGCGTTTCCAGGCTCCACGCCATGCACCTTTTTCACACCGGCCTCTCTGAATCGACTCAGGGTATAGCCGTCAGAACTCCCGATCTGCAGTACACTATCAGGTAACTTCCCGATGCCTCGGACAACAAAGCGAACCTGTTCATTAACATCAAGAACCTTAGTTGCACTAGGGCCGCCCTTCCGTCCCGGATTGGTATATACAGCCTGAGAACTGTAATACTTCATCATGTCCTCGGGGGGAATTGACGGGCTTTGACAAACCGACCCACAGTTCGGACAGACAGAAAAACCAATTTCTGCCGCATCCAGTCCCGGCAGAGCCCATGTCACAGCGAATACAGGCTCCACATCACTGGTACAGAGGAAACATTGTCGAATCATGATCCATCCTCCACCCGAGCATACACCACCGATTCGAAAAGATTCTGCGAGTGATGACCAAAGTAAAATCGGTAACGAGGATTAGTTTCATAAATCCGGACCATGAGCGACCAAAGATCCTCGGGTTCATGATAGGCGCTGATTGCCAAGCGAGGCTGGCACTCTTGCAACACACGCTCCGACCCCATCATTACTTGCGATTCAGCTCCTTCAACATCAAGCTTGATAAAGTCCGGCTTAAGGTCCGTCTCGATACAGTAACTATCGAGATCTTTCGCCTCTACTTCGAATACCAGGGACTCACCAGCACGGTTATCGACCCGGGCCTGCATACTATGCCCCACGTCTTCAGACTTTAAAAAGCGCAAGGTTTCGGAATGGCTCCACAGTCCAAGGCTACTAATTACCACGTCCTCATACTGCCGGTCATGAACCATTTGTGAAAGAACTTTCCGATTGAGCGTATCTGGCTCAAAGCAGTGAATACCTATTCGACTGCCGAATTTATTTTTGAGGTACTCAACAGTATCTCCCTGCCAAGCCCCGCCATCCACAAACCAGTCCCCACCTGTGGGAGAAACACTTGGATGGAAGTAGTGATCAAACTCAGACGGTTGCAGAGACAGCGGGTCCATCGTCTGTCGATATCTTACGCAACCAAAGAATGCCTGCTTATCCGCACCTTCCAGAAATTTAGTGCCTACATCCAAAGCCTTTTTTGCATTGAAATGATCAGGACTGAAGTGATTCTTCCAGCGGTTGTAGTCCGTACTGAAGCTGAAGTCATAATACTCAATACCATGTTTCGACAATTGCCCTGCAATCTCTCTGGCCCAGAAACTTGCAACCAACACAACCGGCTGGTCACGATAAGCCACTTCTGGCGAATGCACAGGCTTGTTAAAAAACTCGGTTCCCTGCTTATCGGCGGCATTATCAAGGTAATAACAAACTGAAATGCCGCGCTGCTCTAGCAGCTGCGTCAATGCCACACCGCACTGCCCTGTCCCGAAAACCGCAACGGATGAGAGCTCTTCCAGAACCTGGTCTGGAGACCTCCAGATTCTCGCTTCAGTTGTGTTTTGTGAGAGTTTCGTCAAAATTCAATTCCCCAAGAGTCAGCCTAAGTACATTCCACCGTTCATATTCAACGTCTGCCCCGTGAGATAAGCGCCCGCATCCGAACATAGGTATTCTAGGGTGCCCGCAATTTCTCCGATTGTTGCCATCCGACCAGCCGGAATGTTGCGGACTTTTTCCTGCCCGGCTGACGTTTGCAGTTCGCCTGCTGACATTTCCGTAGCCACTAGACCAATGGCCACCGCTGTTGATACAACACCTTCGCGGGAATACATTTTCGCCAGTGAGCGTGTCAGGTTGATCAATCCGGCTTTGGCCGCAGCGTAGTGCACTTGATTTAAGCCACCCCACTGCCCTCCAATCGAGGTTATATTGATGATGCGCCCCCATCCCCGGGAACGCATAGCCGGCAGCACTTCCTGGCTGGCCGCAAACGGCCCCTGAAGATTGACGGCTTGCATGTGCGCCCAATCGTCATCAGTGATGGTTTCGAAGGGCTTTTCCTGGGCAATGGCTCCATTGTTGATCAACACGGATACCGGCTGCTCAAAATACTTCTCTAGGGTGTCCAGGGCCCCACGAATACTATCGCGGCTGGCATAATCCAGCTCAACCGCCAGAGCATTTCCATACCGTTCCCGGATATCGTCCACTACTTTCTGCGCGGCGGCACCGTTACGACAGTACCCCACACCCACCGGATAGCCGCAACCGGCAAGATGCTTCGCTGCTTCAGCACCCACACCGCCGGAAGCGCCGGTCACCAATACCAATTTCGATGCATTACTCGGATCAGCCATTGGCATCCAGCTCCTGAAAAAAGGTCATTGTTTGCTCGTAAACTCCAGAGGCATCCAGACCGTAATAGCGAGCCAGCTGATCTGGCTCACCGGAGCCTCCGATCACATCGCCAACACCAACACGGCGCACCGGAGCCTCGGCGCGCTCGCTGACCACTTCAGCAACAGCACTGCCAAGCCCACCCATCACACTGTGGTCTTCACAGGTCACGATCAATCGAGTCTCTCTGGCTGCTTTCAATAACAGATCGCGATCAATCGGCTTGACGGTCGGCATATGGATGACCCGCGCTGAGACACCCTGTTGCGACAACTGTTCCGCCGCCACCAGCGCCCTGTGCGTCATGACTCCACAGGCTACCAGGGTCAGATCCTGCCCATCCTTCATGACCCGCCCCTTACCAATGACAAAATCGGGCTCAGCGGAATGAATGTTCGGACTGGGGCTGCGACCGGTCCGCATATAGGCAGGCCCTGTGTAATCCGCCAGCGCGCGAGTCGCGGCCGCCACCTCAAGGGCATCACACGGAGACAGGACAACCATGCCTGGAATGGCCCGCATACACGCCAGATCCTCAAGGCACTGGGCCGAGGCACCATCCGGCCCGACATCCAGGCCCGGATGACTGGCAATTAGCTTAACGTTGGCTCCGGAGTAGGCCACGGACAACCGCGCCTGCTCGAGGGCCCGCAACATGAATACTGCAAAGGTGGTGACGAATGGCTTCAAGCCGTGGTGCGCCATGCCTGCGGCCGAGCTAATCATGTTCTGTTCGGCGATGCCACATTGAATAAAACGCTCAGGGTGCTGGCTACGAAAATGATGGGCACCGGTACCACCGGCAACGTCGGCATCAAGAACCACAATGGCGTTATCGCTTTCAGCCACCTGGCTGATGGCAATACCAAATGCCTCACGCAGGGAATCGGACTGCTGCCCAACCAGGGTTGGGTTTGTCTTGGCTTCAGCCGACATTGTCATACTCCTCCATCTGCGCAGCACTGCAGTCCAGGGCCATCATGGATTGCTCAAACTGCTCCCTGGTCATGGTGACACTGCCATGCCACAGAGGCTGCCCCTCCATGAAACCCACACCCTTGCCTTTTACCGTGTGTGCAATTACCACTGTAGGTACCGATGTCTGCGAGGCATCGTAAAACGCCTGTTCTATGGCAGCTAAGTCATGGCCATCTATTTCTAGCACCTGCCACCCGAATGATGCCCAGCGCTCATCAAGAGGCTCAAGATTGCAAACCTCTGAGTTCGCACTGTCGCTCTGCAGTTTGTTGTAATCAACCACCACCGTTAAGTTACCCAGTCGATGGTGGGATGCGAACATTGCCATTTCCCATACCTGCCCTTCCTGCAGCTCGCCGTCACCGACCACAGCAAACACACTTCTCTCGGAACCCGTCAATTTCATCGCCTTGGCCAAGCCAGCTGAGAAAGATACGCCCTGCCCCAGAGATCCCGTGCTTACCTCCACCAGCGGCAAACGGCTTACATCGGGGTGCCCTTGCAAGGGAGAGCCCAAGTGCCTCAGCCGGGCCAGCTCACAGCGCTCCAGCAAACCTCTGGAAGCCAAGGCGGCATACAGTGCCGGGGCCGCATGACCCTTGGAAAGAACAAAGTAATCATCACTATAGCTACCAACACGCTTCTCGGGCGGCACCATCACGCGGTGGAACAGCACCGCAAGCAGGTCTGCACACGAGAGCGCGCCACCCGGGTGCCCGGACCTCGCCCGGTAAATTGACCAGACCGAATCCCGCCGGATCTGGTTGGCGATTGCATCCACAGGCCCGGCGTTAAACCTGGACATACTACTCTCACTCATTATTCAGACTCGCTGTTCTCAAAGTTAATTCGCTTTGCTTTCAAAGGTCTCAAGCCATCGCTGGGATCCGCGCGCCAATCACGATCATCCGACTCCGCCGACACAAAGGTCTTCTCCGGGCTGCCATCAATCAGAGAGCCATGCCGGCAACTGGCGATCACTGGCGCAATTTGCTCCGGCAACCAGCAATGACCTGCGGCGTACTCAGGACCTTGCTTGTCGAGATCGAGATGGAACTCGATAACGTCTGCTTCCCATCTGTGAACCGCCCGGTTGATCACCGCTGGCGACACCGTATGGTCAGACCAACCAGCCCGAACACCATACCGCTGCCGGTAGGTCTCAAGAACGGCCAGATTGCACTCATCAATAGGAGTCGGATAAGCCGACACACAATGCAGTAAAGTGATTTCAGAGGCACCAGCCTCACGAAGACTGGCAACTGCTTGATCAATTTCATCCGGTGTCGCCATGCCAGTAGAGAGAACTATCGGCAGCCCGGTCCGCGCACAGGCCTGCAGAAGCTCGCCCCAGAGTAGCTCATAGGACGCAATCTTGAAAAAGTCGACGTAAGGCGCAAGCTCATCCACGGCACCCAGATAAAACGGCGTGCAGGAAAACTGGATTCCCCTCTCCCTACAACGGTGCTTCAGAGCCGGTATGAATTCAACGGGTAACTCCCATTGGCGGCGCAAGCGATGGGCCTCGCTCACTGCCAGGATTTCCGGTGCAAATAATTCATCGATTTTGAACAGCTGAAACTTGACCGCATCACTGCCCGATGCGGCCGCAATGTCGATGAAGTCCAAACACCGCTGCAAATCCCGGTGATGATTGCTAGAGACTTCGGCAATAAAACAAGGTGTTCTCGAATCCCGCACAGTCACACTCCGACTTCCCACTAACTTTAATTTAATGCATCAATCACCTGATCGCGCGTTATGCCCCATCAAAGATTCTGCATGATGGATAACCAACGAGACCACCCGTTGCCGTTCGTCCTCAGTCAGTTGCGTGTACAGGGGCAGACTTATTCCCCGATGGTAGAACTGTTCCGCACCGGGGCAATAGCCTGTGGAAAATCCGAGCCGGCGATAATAAGGCTGCCAGTAGATCGGCATATAATGCACGTTGACACCAATACCGTCTGCGCGGAGCCGCCGAAACAACTCACCGCGAATGTCCGGCTGCACCTGGACTGACATCAGGTGCCAACTGCTCTCGATATCAGGCCGCTGCTGCAGAGTAGTCACCGGTCCATCAGAAAACGCTTCCAGATAGGCGTTTGCATGGCGCCGCCGGCTGGAGAGAAACTGATCCAGACGACGCAACTGGGAAATGCCCAGCGCGGCCTCGACATCCGTCATCCGATAATTGAATCCCAGCTCAAGCTGGGCATAACGCCAGGGCTCCTGATCAAGGTGTTCAACAAAAGCCGGGTCACGGGTTATTCCGTGAGAACGAAGCAGGCGAGCGCGGTCTGCCAGAGTCTGGTCGTTGGTCACCAGCGCGCCACCCTCACCGGTGGTAATCATTTTCACAGGATGGAAACTGAAAACCGTGATGTCGCTGTAACATCCTCCTCCAACAAGCTCGCCCTGACAGGAAGCTCCCAAGGCATGGGATGCATCTTCAATTAGTCTGACACCGTATTCCTTAGCCAGGGCGGCGATGGCCGACATGTCACAGGGCTGCCCCGCATAGTGCACGGGAATAATCACCTTGGGCAGCAAGCCTTGGCCGTCCGCTTCTCTCAGCTTGGAGGCAAGAGCACCCGGATCCATGTTGCCGGTGGCGGGATCAATATCAACAAAATCAACGGTAGCATCGCAGTAAAAGGCACAGTTGGCTGATGCAACAAAGCTGACTGGCGATGTCCAGACCCGATCGCCCGCACCCACGCCCAACACCAGGCAAGCCAGATGCAAAGCCGAAGTTGCACTGTTTACCGCCACCCCGTGGCTTGCTCCGACATAGTCCGCCAACCCTGCTTCGAAAGCCGGCACGACACTACCCTGCGTCAGGAAGTCCGACTCCAGAACCGCCAGAACCGCGTCTATGTCATCCCTGTTCAGTTCCTGGCGGCTGTAGGGAATCAAAACCCTGCCTCTCGGTTAAGCGCAAGAATTTCCTCATGGGTCAGCAACCAGGGATTATTTCCCGAGTTATAACCAAACCCCTGCTTTACAGCAGCTCCCGTCTCCCCGAGTGCGTTGGTAGTGTAATCCATTGAGCTGCTGTAGAAACGAATGGCTGGCTTGATCACAAAATGATCCGGGAACTCCAGCGTCACATGGCTGTCATCGCAGGGACACATCGTCTCATGCATTTTCTCCCCCGGACGAATGCCGATCATTTTTAGCGGCAGAGTCGGAGCCATAGCCGTCGCAACATCGGCAATCCTCACAGACGGGATCTTCGGCACGAAGATTTCTCCTCCCTGCATTCTTTCAAAACTCTTGAAAACAAACTCAACCCCCTGCTGCAATGTGATCCAGAAACGCGTCATGCTGGGGTCAGTTACAGGCAAGCTTTCCGCCCCTTCGTCAATCAATCGGCGAAAAAGTGGCACTACCGACCCCCGTGATCCCAGAACATTGCCGTACCGAACCACAGAGAATCGAGTTGGCCGCTTCCCTACAATGTTGTTGGCAGCAACAAACAGCTTGTCAGAAGCAAGTTTTGTGGCACCGTACAGGTTGACTGGGTTTGCTGCTTTATCGGTGGAGAGTGCGACAACCTTGCGGACCTGATTTGCCACGCACGCCTGCGTTACGTTTTCAGCTCCATGGATATTAGTGCGGATACACTCCATCGGATTGTACTCAGCAGCGGGCACCTGCTTCAGAGCGGCTGCGTGAACAACATAATCCACTTCCCGGGTCGCAAATTCTATCCGTTCACGATCCCGGACATCGCCCAGAAAATAACGCATGCAGGATTGGTTGAAGCGCTGCTGCATTTCGTATTGCTTCAGTTCGTCACGCGAAAAGATGATCACTCTGGACGGCTTATAGCGTTTGAGCAACATCTCCACAAACTTCTGCCCGAAGGAGCCTGTACCACCTGTGATCAGAATCGCTTTATCATTGAACATTTAGATTCGCCACGTAGTGCCTTGAAAAATAGAACGAAAGACAACTATAGCCCAGCCAGAAAAGTCATTCAGCAGATTTCGAACCAATTAACACCCCACCAACATATTAAGGGAATTCAAATGCATCAAAGGCGCCCAGAACGCACCAAGCATCTGAGTGGGGAAGACTTTGAGCATTTCTACCGTGTATTGATCCATTGGACACCACTGATAGCTTTTCACTGTTTCAAGCTAAGATTGCGCTCGTCATTTAGGCGAATGAATTTGCCTCTCTTCACTTCAATAAGTTGAATTATGAGTATAACGGAATCCGTCAAGAGGCACGAAGTGACAACCCACCTGCCGGAACTGGTTGCACGTGGGGGCAAAAGGTGAGGTATTCGCTATCGCCAAAGCGGGAAAACCTGTTGCCGTGCAACCCCTTACGACTCCCCTGCAGGGGGCCAACAAGCAAAAGAGAAGCGGTTTCAAGGCAGGCGGCTTCACAGTGTCAGACGATGTCGGACCAATCGGTCAGGATTAGATAGTCCGAATGTTCGGAGATTGACGACCCCAAAATAAACTGGCACACCTTTCGCAACACCTCCCTCAAAGCACGGCAAACCGTCAAAAACTGCAGACCTTTGCCGCTCCCAATTGCGGCTGTATTTACGAGGTGTCCCATGCAAGCCAAGCATCAAGTCCAGGTTTCACAGTCCCAACACGCCCAGGTTGCCCGCCTGCTTCTGCAGGCCAATCTTGCCTACGGAGAGTCCAACAGCAACGGCCTCAGCCATATCCAGCGGCTGAAGGCCCGGCAGGAATGTCGGGGCTATTTGAACGAAGCGCTGGCTCTGGAGCCCGAGAATGCCGTTGGCCTGGGACTTCTTGGCCGCGTGGAGATGGACGACGGGCAGCTTGAGAAAGCCCACACCCTATTCAATGCCAGCCTGAACCATCAGCCGGGCCAGGCGCAGCAGTATTGCAACCTGGGTTATTGGGCTCTGAAAACCGAGCGGCCGGCGCTTGCAGAGCAGTATTTCTTGCAGGCTCTGGACTGCGACCGGCAATCTGCCGCCGCTTTCTGCGGTGTTGCCCACGCCAAACGGTTGCAGGGCCAGTTTGATTTGGCCTACCTGCATTACCGCAAGCTGCTGGAAACCGGCGCCGAATGGGATTCCGTCTACAGCGGCATGCTCACCTGCGCCCAGCACCTGGAAGTAAACAAGGCGGATTCCGCCCTGGCCCAGGATGCTATCGCCCTTCTCCAGCGGGGTGGTCTGCCGCATCAGGAGTTGGGCCGGTTTATCAGCGCCATTATTCATCACCAGTATGGCCTGGATAACCCGGACGCACAGATTTCCCTTGAGGCCGCCAGTGAAGATGAGCTGCTGATCCTAGCCCTCCAGAAAACTCTGATGCCCAATCCTGCGGTGGAGGAGCTGGTTACCCTGCTGCGTCGGGCGATCATTGCCGAAGTCGCACAAACCGTTGAACTTCGGGACGAGCTGCAGCGCCTGACACTGGCCATCGCTCAATACGCCGACAGAACCGGCTATGCCCTGGCAGCTGAAAACGATGAAGAACGACTGGTCTCAGCCATCAACGACAGCATCCAGGCCCAGTTTGCCCTTGGCGAGGAACAGGACGGACTCATCGGCTCACTGATGATCAGCACCATGTATGGCGCCCTCTTCCACCAGCCCTTCGCCGTCCAACTTGGCCAATGGAACCTGATGGACTGGCCTCTGGCATTGCAGCCAGTCTTAGCCGCCAGCTATTACGATCGGGCCGAGGAAGAGGCGATCAAACAGAATTTCGATGAAAAGGCCGAGGAGCTCTGCCTGGAAAAAACCGATATTCCCCAGGCATGGCCGTCCTGGTCCCGGTTGGCCTATCGCACCGAAAGCAGCCTTAAAACACTGATAGCCGCTGAACTGGGGCTGGACACGGTCAATCTCCCGGCCACCCTTCGGATCATGGTGTGCGGTGCACAGTCTGGCCAGCGGGCGATGGAACTGGCCAGCTATCTGGACGATGTGGAAGTGATCGCGGTGGATGAATCCCTGGCCAACATCGCCAAAGCCACACGCATGGCCAACGAAATGGGTATGGACAACATCGTGTTCTGGCCCTGGTCCATCGCCCAGCGTTTCGTTGCCGATGGCCACCAGGTGCACTGGATCGAAGTCGGTCGCCTGCCCTCACCGGCCATGACCACCCTGTCTCTGGCGGCTCTGGTTAACCAGGCCACCGGCTCCGGCGCTGTGGTGCACATGCACACCGCCATTGCCGAGCAAACGTCCGGCGACAAACAGATTCGTAAACTGGTTGCCGAGCATAAGCTTCAACCGACCCGCCAGACGCTGCGCCAGCTCCGCCGGATGGTTCTTGCCAATAGAAGCGATGCCGCCTGGCAGGAATTGACCGCCGACGCCGATTTCTACAGCCTCGGCGGCTGCCGCGACAGATGGTTCCGGCCACAGGATACCGCCCAGCTGAAAGAGTTGATGGCAATGGCCAGTAATGAGGTGGAATGGAAACTCGTGAAAGCGCGGGATGTGGATGGCCACAGCCTGGCAACCGGACCGGTGCAGAAGCAAATTCAGGCGGAGGCACTGGGCAGTGAGGTGCAGAGTTTGATGGGGCAGAGTTTGAGTGTTTATTTTTTGAAGCGGCGGTGATGTGAAGTTGGGGTCAGATGTGTGAAGTTGGGGTCAGATGAAAACGGAGGCAAGCCTGTAATTTTGAATGGTAAGCATCAGCCTGCATTTCACCAAAGCTTTCCAATCCATGGAGGTAGATAGAGACAATATCTTCTTCAGCCTTCCTGCTGAGAATGTAATTCATCGACCTCTCCATCCCTGGCTAAAAACTTTGCTGCAGCTCTGAGTTCATCCATTGAACGCCTTCCCTCTCCGCTCGCAATTCCCTTTGAAACGAAAGCCTGTAACTGGTCGATTTTGTGCCGCCTGTCTTGATCTTTGCGGATCAAATCACGAACGTAATCGCTGGTATTGGAATATCTGCCAGATTCCGCTTGTTGTTCTGCCCACGTTTTCATCGCATCGGGCAAGGATATATTCATTGTTGCCATAGCTACGCCCTCCACTTGCCCAATTATGACAAACCTTGCCATAAAATGCATCGCTACGGCCTTGGAGATAGCCCCGAAGCCTACACTTTGGTAAACATTCCCCCAAACAACCCCGTCCGCCGCATCACCTGCTCACCTTCATCCAACAACCTCGCCTGCGCCTGCGCCGGTTCCAGCTCAATCAGACCAAGAAGCTGATATAGCGTCAGCATTCTGGACTGCAGCGCCGATCAAGGCTGCTGCTCCTCGCTTATATAAACCACAGGGTGGGCGTCATACGGTGATAATGGGGTCAGACCCCAAGACATTTCGATCCGGCAAATGTATCGGTGTCTGGTCATGCGGTTTCTTCAGAGCAGTTCAGACCAGATACCACCGTGGTTGTGATCTGCCCGCAAAAATTGCCAAACCAGGCAATCAGTAAAGTAAAACCTCAATCCCCTTCCGCTTGACCAGATGCAGCAGCTTCAACGAAGCGCCAGACGGCTTTTTCTCTCCCGATTCCCACTTTTGAACGGACGACACACTGACGTTCAAAACCGCTGCGAAAACAGCTTGGCTCATTCGCGCCTCCAATCGTATCTGACGAATATCGGGCGCAGGTAAATGACTGTCGTTAGTCCGGCAGAGCACCTCATACTCCTCCAGGCGGCGCTTGCTAATCAAGCCGGCTTTACGGAGATCCGTTGCTGTCTCGCGAACTTCATCAAGTATGCGACTTCGAGGTTCAGTGGTTGCCATATTTAATCTCCGTTATTACGCCCGCTAAGTGTGCGCCTTCCAGGCCCTGATCATCCATACCCAGAAAGTCACTTGCCACTTCCTGGAATGCTTTGAGCTCCTTTTGCGAAATGTTCGCTCGCTCGTTCTTTGCAAATGCAAAGAGAAAGAACCATCGGTCGCCATGATTCGTGGCAATAATTGTTCTGGCTCCGCCACGCTTACCTTGACCTGGTGTCGCAACTCTTTTTTTTACAACACCACCACCGAGATCCGCGTCAATCAAGCCGCCAGCCATCTCAGTCACGGCCTGACGCAGCGCATCATCAGACAGGGCGTTTTTGCGCATCCAGCGCGAGAAGGTTTTCGTTCTGAATATCCTTGTCATAATGAAAAGTGTACCACTGAGTGATACATAGGGATAGAACCAGAACAGAACATCTCTGATTCGGTAGGCATAGAATCTATTACCTGATTACGCACAAGGCTCAGCCCTCCATCTGTCCAACTAAGACAAATTTCACCATAGAATGCATCGCCACGACTTTGGAGGTAGCTCCAAAACTTACATTCCAACAAACATCCCCTCAAACAACGCCGTCCGCCGCATCCTCTGCTCACCCTCATCCCGCAACCTTGCATGCTCCGGATCCAGCTCGATCAGGCCAAGAAGCTGGTACAGCGTCAACATTCTCGAGCGCAGCGCAGACCGTGCCTGCTCCTCATCGCTCATGTAGACCACCGGGTAGGCGGCAAGTGGCAGCCGGGGAAAGGCCTTGAGCATGTCCTCCAGGTAGTCGTCCACCGGGCGCCACTGTTCGCCTTTCTCGGACAGAAGCCAGAAGCAGAATGGTGCGGTGTACTGTATTTCATCCAGGCCATCGTAGTGGTCCATGGAAGCCCAGCTGAGCCGCGAGAACGCGGTCGAGAGCAGATCCCTGTAAACCATCAACCAGCCTTTTTTCTCCAGCCTGGCTTCCGCGGTTTTTTTGAGTGAAAGTACACCTTTCTGCTTTTTGGTGTAGCCGGCAATTTCCAGCAACACGCGGGTAAGGATCACCGCCAGCACGTGTTCTTCGGAGCGAATCGGTGAATATCGGGCCATCGGCGCCACCATGGATTCCCCGCCCGCTTCGACCATGGCCTTTACATGTTTGAGCGGCAGGTTGCCCTTGCCAGTCAGGCGAATGCCTTTGTTTTTCATGGCCTCCACCAGCACCCTGGCCATGCGGATGATCGGTGCCGTATCAAGCAGTTCATTCACCGATCCGGCATCGAAAAGTGGGTTGAAGACCGAGGGGCAGTTCAGCGGGTTTTGTAGCAATTCATGCACCTGGGCCGGGCTGAGCCCCTGAAAATCGCTGGCCGGGGGAGCGCCATGCTCAGGATCCTCGGGGAACCGGTCATCACGTTCGGCAAGATCCGCATTGATCTGCTCAAGATCGGCAAAGTCCGGGTCGAACCATTCGCCGCACCACTCGCGCACGGCGATGTGTTCGGGATGGGCCATATCTTCCATGGCGCCGGAAAGGGTCACTTTGAGCTGGTAGGAGGCTATGGGTTCGGTAGGCATGGGGCTTCCTGAGAGCTAAGCGGATTTCATCTGCTTCGCAGTTTACGTTCTGGTTGGTTTGTGTGGTAGTTCAACGGCCTTGTGAATGATAAACTAAGTTCAATTAGCTAAGCTCCTGGAGAGCACAATGGAATCCGTCAACATGCATGATGCGAAAACCCGCCTGTCGCAACTGGTTGCCCGTGCAGCCAAAGGTGAAGCCTTTATTATTGCAAAGGCGGGCAAACCCGCTGCCCGTTTAACCGCTTACGATTCCCCGGAAGAAGGCCAGCAAAAGAGAATCGGTTTCATGGCAGGCGAATTCACCGTGCCGGATGACTTCGACCGAATGGGTCAGGAGGAAATATTCGAGATGTTCGGAGGCTGACATGAACCTGCTTCTGGACACTCATATTATGCTCTGGGCGGCGGCTGAGCCCTCCAGGTTATCCCCCCAGGCGACGGCGCTGATCGGCGATAAAGATAACCGCCTGTATTTTAGTGCGGCCAGCCTTTGGGAAATCGTCCTCAAAAATGGTCTGGGCCGGCCGGACTTTCGAGTTGATCCCCATTTGCTGAGGCGCGGCCTTGTCGATAACGGCTATTGGGAATTGCCGATCACTTCGCAACACACACTTGCGGTAAGCCACCTTCCGGAAATACACAAGGATCCCTTCGATCGGATTCTGGTTGCTCAGGCAGAGACTGAAGGCTTCTTGCTAATAACCTCGGATGAGCTTGTGGCACGCTACCCGGGGCCTGTTCGGCTGATTTAATTGGAAGCCGAACCCGAGAAAGCGTCGAGAGGGTTGCTTTATCGAGGCTCATCCCAGTTTTGCATTGCCCACCTAAACACCCTGCCTAGGTTATGATAATTTAAGCTATGAACCGATCTAAAACCCCACGAGGCTTTTACTATGCAACTTGACGAACTAATCAGCATGGTCAGTCGTCTGCCACCCGCCAGGCAGCAGGAGGTCATCGATTTCGCCGCGTTTCTGGAGCAGCGATATGGTGATAACAGCAAGACAAAACAAGCCGAATGGACCGAAAAAGACTTCAAGACCATGAGCGTTGAGCAGGCCATTCGTGGCATTGAAGATGAGCCGAAACTTTACTCCGATAGCGACATCCGGGAGCGTTGGTAGTGAAGCGTGCTGGCGATATCGCTTTAATGCCTTTTCCATTCACTAATCTGGAAAATTCAAAAAAGCGGCCGGTCCTTCTTCTACGGAAGCTCGACAATAGCCATGACGACTGGCTGGTCTGCATGATTTCAAGCCAGCTTCGCCATTTCAATTCGGGCTTAGACTGGGTACTTACTCCCTCAGACTCTGGATTCAGCGAATCTGGCCTGAAAACATCTAGCGTGTTTCGACTCTCAAGGATAGCAGTGCTCGACGGCTCTCTTCTGATCGGCAAAATTGGAGAGATTCCGGATTCACGGCTTCAGGAACTCAAGCACCGTCTCGCAAAGTGGATTACCGAGGGCTAAGCATTTTGAGCTGAGCCCCCAAACTGGCACACCTTTCGCAATACCTCCCTTCTGTGGCGTTGCCCACTCCAAACGCTTGCAGGGGCAGTTTGATGTGGCCTACCTGCATTATCGCAAACTTCTGGAAACCGGGGCCGAGTGGGAGTCTGTGTACATCGGTATGCTGACCTGTGCCCAGCATCTGGAAGTCAACAAGGCGGATTCCGCCCTGGCCCAGGATGCCATTGCCCTGCTCCAGCGGGAGGGCTTGCCGCACCAGGAACTCGGCCGATTTGTCGGTGCGATCATTCATCAACAGTACGATCTGGATAACCCGGACGCGCAGATTCTCCTGGAAGCCGCCAGTGAAGATGAACTGCTGATCCTCGCCCTCCGGAAAACCCTGATGCCCAATCCGGCGGTGGAAGAGCTGGTCACGATGCTGCGCCGGGCGATTATTGCCGAAGTGGCGCAAACCGTTGAACTTCGGGACGAACTACAACGCCTGGCCCTGGCCATTGCTGAGTATGTGGACAGAACCGGCTACGCCCTGGCCGCTGAAGATGATGAAGAGCGGCTGGTTGCCGCCATCAATGACAGCATCCAGGCCCAGTTCGCCCTTGGCGAAGATCGGGATACACTGATCGGCTCCCTGATGATCAGCGCCATGTACGGCGCCCTCTTCCACCAGGATTTTGCTGTCCAGCTCGGCCAATGGAATCTCGTTGGTCACAGCTGGCCTGCCGCACAGAAAGCAGCCTGAAAACCCTGATGGCAACGGAGCTGGGGCTGCCCATCGACAACCTGCCTGCCACTCTTCGCATCATGGTCTGCGGCGCCCAGTCCGGCCAGCGCGCCATGGAACTGGCCAGTTACCTGGACGATGTGGAAGTGATCGCGGTGGACGAATCCCTGGCCAATATCGCCAAGGCAACCCGCGTCGCCAATGACATGGGCAGGGACAACATCGTGTTCTGGCCCTGGTCCATTGCCCAGCGTTTCGTGGCCGATGGCCATCAGGTGCACTGGATTGAAGTGGGCCGCCTGCCCTCACCGGCCATGACCAAGCTGTCCCTCGCGGCACTGGTGAACGAAGCCACTGGCTCCGGCGCCGTTGTTCACATGCACACGGCCGTTGCCGAGCAAACCAATGGTGACAAACAGGTCCGCAAACTGGTCGCCGAGCACCAACTCCAGCCCACCCGCCAGGCCCTGCGCCAGCTTCGCCGGATGGTTTTGGCCAACCGGAAGGATGCAACCTGGCAGGAACTGACGTCCGATGCCGGCTTCTACAGCCTCGGCGGTTGCCGGGACAGATGGTTCCGGCCCCAGGATACGGCCCAACTGAAAGAACTGATGGCGATGGTCAGCAACGAAGTGGAATGGAAGCTGGTCAAGGCCCGGGATATCGACGGCCACAG
Source organism: Marinobacter metalliresistant (assembly GCF_038098645.1). Taxonomy (NCBI): domain Bacteria; kingdom Pseudomonadati; phylum Pseudomonadota; class Gammaproteobacteria; order Pseudomonadales; family Marinobacteraceae; genus Marinobacter; species Marinobacter metalliresistant. The sequence goes on from NZ_CP101118.1 coordinate 1,261,988, forward strand.
CCTGGCAACCGGCCCGGTTCAGAAGCAGATTCAGGCGGAGGCACTGGGGAGTGAGGTGCAAAGTCTGATGGGGCAGAGTTTGAGTGTTTATTTCCTGAAGCGGCGGTGATGTGAAGATGGGGTCAGATGAAAACGGAGGCAGGCCTGTAATTTTGAATGGTAACCATCAGCCTGCATTTCACCAAAGTTTTCCAATCCATGGAGGTAGATAGAGACAATATCTTCTTCAGCCTTCCTGCTGAGAATGTAATTCACCGGCCTCTCCATCCCCGGCTAAATGCTTTGCTGCAGCTCTGAGTTCATCCATTGAACGAGCCCCTTCTCCACTGGCAATTCCCGCCGAAACGAGAGCTTGTAACTGGTCGATTTTGTGTCGTCGGTCCTGATCTTTGCGGATCAGATCACGAACATAATCGCTGGTATTGGAATACCTACCGGATTCCGCCTGTTGCTCTGCCCAGGTTTTCATCGCATCGGGCAGGGATATATTCATTGTTGCCATGATCAAGCCCTCCATTGGCGAGATTATGGCAAAGTTTGACAAGGCCTGCATCAACACGGAATCGCAGAATTACAAATCCAGAATTAGGCCGACTTCTCTTGCGAGACCGCCAAGGTTCGATTCAACGACACCCCAGACTATTACTGGGTCCACTGTCGCATAGCCGTGGATAAGCACATTTCTAAACGCAATCATTTTCCGGCAATCAGTTATGGAATCAGCAAGTGCAGCATCCACTTTATGCAACTTCCCGATCGCCTCGCCAATTATTTCAAACTGCCTTTCCACTGCCGACTGCAGCATTTCATCTTCCAAATACTCTGACTGCGATTTACCGGCAACGAATCGCTGAATTTTCTCAGCCGCAACTTTTATGTCGTACACATATTTCAGTGCTTCACGCTGCATAGAGCGACTGCCTTTCTTCCATTACCGAATCGCGAAAATAGGGGTTGGTCAACGAGGCCGTGCTCACGAGGTCGACTGGCCGGCAAAACAGAGCCTCAAGCTCTTCCTTTAGCCCGAAGTAGGATTCGGCCACGGCTATAGCGGACAGCTCCGGGTTAAAAGTAACCAGAAAATCCAGGTCGCTTGATTCGGAAAAACGGCCGGTAACAGCGGATCCGAAGACGAAAAGGGCGTTCACATTGTGCTTGCGGCACAGATGATTCACCTCGCCTGATCGCTCTGTCAGGATATCTGGCAATTCGGAATTAGCCATTAACGCCCACTCCCTCGCTCCAATTGACTTAATAGTCTAACCCACCCTCTGGAGCCACTCCAATTGACGCCACCTCCTATGGCCGCGCCCGGAATTAAATTCTAACAAACAGCCCCTCAAACAACCCCGTCCGCCGCATCCTCTGCTCACCCTCATCCCGCAACCTTGCATGCTCCGGATCCAGCTCGATCAGGCCAAGAAGCTGGTACAGCGTCAACATTCTCGAGCGCAGCGCAGACCGTGCCTGCTCCTCATCGCTCATGTAGACCACCGGGTAGGCGGCAAGTGGCAGCCGGGGAAAGGCCTTGAGCATGTCCTCCAGGTAGTCGTCCACCGGGCGCCACTGCTCGCCTTTCTCGGACAGAAGCCAGAAGCAGAATGGTGCGGTGTACTGTATTTCATCCAGGCCATCGTAGTGGTCCATGGACGCCCAGCTGAGCCGCGTGAACGCCGTTGAGAGCAGATCCCTGTAGACCATCAACCAGCCTTTTTTCTCCAGCCTGGTTTCGGCAGTTTTCTTGAGGGAGAGCACGCCTTTCTGCTTTTTGGTGTAGCCGGCAATTTCCAGCAACACGCGGGTGAGAATCACGGCCAGAACGTGCTCCTCGGAGCGAATCGGAGAATATCTCGCCATCGGTGCCACAATCTCTTCTCCACCGGCCTCAATCATGGCCTTGACCTGTTTGAGAGGCAGGTTGCCTTTGCCGGTGAGGCGGATGCCCTTGCCTTTCATGGCCTCAACCAGAACTTTCGTCATCCGGATGACCGGCGCGGTGTCGAGTTCGCGGTTTACGGCTTCGGCATTGATCAGCGGCTTGAACACAGAGGGGCAATTCAGTGGGTTCTGCAGTAACTCATGAACCTGGCTGGGGCTAAGGCCGAAGAAGTCTCTGGCCGGCGGGATATCGGGTTCGGATTCGGTTTCGGAAAACAGGGCATCCCGCTCGGCGAGCGCCTGGTTGATGTCATCAAGATCCACAAACTCCGGCTCGAACCATTCGCCACCGATCCATTCGCGCACTGCCACATGCTCCGGGTGAGCGGCATCTTCCATGGCTTCCAGAAAGTCGTAGAATCCGGGCAAGCCACCGACATCCTCTGGCGGGCACTGGCGCACGGCTTTTATGCAGCGGGGCAACGGCTCACCCTGATCGCCGGGCAGGACCTTTTCAAGCCGTACCTCATGCTCCCAGCTGTCGCCGAAATCATAGTCATACGTCAGAGCCTGCCCCTCCTTGTTGAGCACAGCAGACACTGCCACCATGGTTTCATCCTGAAAATTCAGCATGCCATCGAAATCCTCCGCCGGATCACCAATCAACCGGTCATCACCCGCCTGAAACATATGCAGATGACAGGCCTGCCAGCCCATCGCCAACTGGATAATCCGGTGAAGATCCTGAAACGTGGTGTCCGGCGCAATCAGCAACCGGCGCCAGATCGGCGGCTGGGCGCCGAGAAGTGATACTTTGAGTTGGTAAGCTTTGTTGGTTGGCTGGGGCATAAGGGCTCCGATATTTTGGGCCAGACACCAGGACATTTGGCCGCGGTAAATGTTTTCGGGTCTGACCCAATTGCAAAAAGCTACAGCACGACAAGCTCCATGTTGGACTGACTAACAAACCGTGAAAATCCTTTGTCAAAAGTCAGGAGCTTTTCGCAGCCGCTGCGTTCTGCATGAATAAGGTGAACAAGATCATTTATGCTTTTACCCAAGCCGAGCTCCAACGCCATTTTCATGGCCCCGGCAACATCAACCTTCTCAATCGCGGGTGTAGAGAACTTTTGAAAATAGAGCAACAGATCTTTTTGAGCGGGAAGCTGTCCGAGCTTTGCCAAAACAAAAACCATCTCGGTCAGTACCAACGGTGAAATGGCGAATTGCTGCTTGAGTATGGCGTCTTCAATCAATTTCTCGGCGAGCTTTTGCTTATCAGAGTCCTGATTGATGATGGCGTAGACCAGCACATTGGTATCAAAAAACGTCATTGTTAATATCGTCCTCCATGGACTCAACCGCCATGTCCTTGGCTATTTCAGGTTTCTTCTCTCGCGTTGCCTGCAAGGTCCGGAATTCTGTGAGATCATCACTTGCCGTATGTGCTTGTGGAACTTCATCCACAAGAATAATTACCCGCGCATGCTTGTTAAGAAGGCTCTGCCACTCCTTCAACTCCAGATACTTGCCGGTAATATCGGCTTCAAATTCAATGGCGTACATAACTACCTCACTTAACTGTTCTGAACCCATTCTACTCTCAGGCTTCAGAAGATAACAGCCACACGGTCTTGGGGCCTGACCCCATTCATACGCCGCCTCCCAAACTGGCACACCTTTCGCACCACCTCCCCCAAAGCACGGCAAACCGTCAAAAAACTGCAGACCTTTGCCGCTCCGGATTGCGGCTGTTATCACGAGGTGTCCCATGCAAGCCAAGCATCAAGTCCAGGTATCCCAATCCCAACAGGCCCAGGTTGCCCGTCTGCTTCTGCAGGCCAACCTTGCCTACGGGGAGTCCAACAGCAACGGGCTCAGCCATATCCAGCGGCTGAAGACGCGGCAGGAATGCCGGGGATATCTGAACGAGGCGCTGGCTCTTGAGCCGGAGAACGCCGGCGCTCTGGGCCTGCTTGGGCGGGTGGAGATGGACGACGGGCAGCTTGAGAAAGCCCATACCCTGTTCAACGCCAGCCTGGATCATCAGCCGGGGCAGGCACAGCAGTATTGCAACCTGGGTTACTGGGCCCTGAAAACCGAACGCCCGGCGCTGGCGGAGCAGTATTTCCTGCAAGCCCTGGACTGCGACCGGCAATCCGCCGCCGCTTTCTGTGGCGTTGCCCACTCCAAACGCTTGCAGGGGCAGTTTGATGTGGCCTACCTGCATTACCGAAAGCTTCTGGAAACCGGGGCCGAGTGGGAGTCTGTGTACAGCGGTATGCTGACCTGTGCCCAGCATCTGGAAGTGAACAAAGCCGATTCAGCCCTCGCGCTGGATGCCATTGCCCTGCTCCAGCGGGAGGGCTTGCCGCACCAGGAACTTGGCCGGTTTGTCGGCGCGATCATTCATCAGCAATACGATCTGGATAACCCGGACGCGCAGATTCTCCTGGAAGCCGCCAGTGAGGATGAACTGCTGATCCTCGCCCTCCGGAAAACCCTGATGCCCAATCCTGCGGTGGAAGAGCTGGTTACCCTGCTGCGTCGGGCGATCATTGCCGAAGTGGCGCAAACCGTTGAACTTCGGGACGAGCTGCAGCGCCTGACACTGGCCATCGCTCAATACGCCGACAGAACCGGCTATGCCCTGGCAGTTGAAGACGATGAAGAACGGCTGGTTGCCGCCATCAATGACAGCATCCAGGCCCAGTTCGCCCTTGGCGACGAACAGGATACGCTGATCGGCTCCCTGATGATCAGCACCATGTACGGCGCTCTCTTCCACCAGCCGTTCGCGGTACAACTTGGCCAGTGGAACCTCATGGACTGGCCTCTGGCATTGCAGCCAGTTCTGGCCGCCAGCTATTACGACCGGGCCGAAGAAGAGGCGATCAAGCAGAACTTCGATGAGAAAGCCGAGGAACTCTGCCTGGATAAAACCGATGTGCCCCAGGCATGGCCTGCCTGGTCACAGCTGGCCTGCCGCACAGAAAGCAGCCTGAAAACCCTGATGGCAACGGAGCTGGGGCGGCGCATCGACAACCTGCCTGCCACTCTTCGCATCATGGTCTGCGGCGCCCAGTCCGGCCAGCGCGCCATGGAACTGGCCAGTTACCTGGACGATGTGGAAGTGATCGCGGTGGATGAATCTCTGGCCAACATCGCCAAAGCCACACGCATGGCCAACGAGATGGGTATGGACAACATCGTGTTCTGGCCCTGGTCCATTGCCCAGCGTTTCGTGGCCGATGGCCATCAGGTGCACTGGATTGAAGTGGGCCGCCTGCCCTCACCGGCCATGACCAAGCTGTCCCTCGCGGCACTGGTGAACGAAGCCACTGGCTCCGGCGCCGTTGTTCACATGCACACGGCCGTTGCCGAGCAAACCAATGGTGACAAACAGATGCGCAAACTGGTCGCCGAGCACCAACTCCAGCCCACCCGCCAGGCCCTGCGCCAGCTTCGCCGGATGGTTTTGGCCAACCGGAAGGATGCAACCTGGCAGGAACTGACGTCCGATGCCGGCTTCTACAGCCTCGGCGGTTGCCGGGACAGATGGTTCCGGCCCCAGGATACGGCCCAACTGAAAGAACTGATGGCGATGGTCAGCAACGAAGTGGAATGGAAGCTGGTCAAGGCCCGGGATATCGACGGCCACAGCCTGGCAACCGGCCCGGTTCAGAAGCAGATTCAGGCGGAGGCACTGGGGAGTGAGGTGCAGAGCCTGATGGGGCAAAATCTGAGTGTTTATTTCCAGCGCAGAAGATGAAGGGGCAGGCCGGCCGTCGCAGCACTACGGCCGGCCTTTCACCAATCCGGGCATTGAGCCGCACACAACTTTCGGTTAGCGTAGCCCCTCCTGATTCTGGCACTACCGCGGGAAACTATGCTGATCGACAACCACACCCTCACCAGGATTTTCGACACCAACACCCTGCAGCGGGGCAAGCGCTATTTTGCCGATAGCCGGGTACAGGGCCTGACTCTCGATATCGAAGGCATGAGCATTCAGGTGTTGCGGGCTAAGGTTATTGGCAGCCAGTTCCAGATCTACCGTACTGAGGTACGGTTTGATCGTTACATGCCCTACAGGATCGATACCTACTGCAGCTGCCCCGTGGGTTTTCAATGTAAACATGCCGCGGCGGTTATCCTGCAGGCCAATTACGAGCAGCCGCAGGGGGATGCGCAGAAGGCGGAAGGCCACCGGAACACGGCAACGGAACACACGGCGGAAACCTGGCTGGCGCGGCTTGCTTCTGCCGCGGATCCGGCCCCGAAGCCCGCCAGTCCCGAGTGTTTGGTGTACATCGTCACTGCGTACACCAGCCTGAAGCGCCTTTCGGTTTCGGTTCGGAAGGTCCGGCCCCGTAAATCCGGTGGTTACTCCAAGGGTTCCGTCAGCACGGTCTGGGGCCGGACCACACTGGAATATGATCGCCCCAAATACCTGCAGGACAGCGATATCGCGCCGCTTACCTGGCTGGAGGCCGCCCCCACATCCTATCGCTCCGAGCCCCTGCTGGAAGGAACGACCGGCGCCTATTTTCTGGAAGCGGCCATGAAAACCGGGCGCCTGTTCCTTGAGTCCGTCAGCAATCCACCACTGCAGCCCGGGGATGCCATCGAGACCGGTTATGAGTGGCAGCAATTGCCCGGCGACCAGCACTGGCAACTGGTGCCATGGGAGCTACCACCGCAGGTTGCGGTGCTCAACACCAACCCGCCGCTGTATCTGGATTCCGAAACGCACTGCATCGGGCCGGTTCACAGCGCCCTCTCGCCAGAAGTCAGCGATCTGCTGGAGCAATGCCCGCCTTTAACCGAAGAACAGCTGCAGGAAGCCCTGCCGGATCTGACACCGTTACTGGAGCAAGCCCGCGCCCCGCTTCCCGAGTCGTTCAGGGTGCCGGAAATGATCAAAGCCGACCCGCAGCCCATTTTGCAACTATACAGCGTGGATGATCCGTCGCCCGGCGCGCACACGCCCACACTGCTTGCGCGCCTGCAGTTTAACTACCGGGGCTACCAGGTTGCCTATGCCGAGCAGGAGCCCCGGCTCCTCCGGCAGGCACCGGAAGGCCCGGTACTGATCATCCGCGATGAAGACCAGGAGGCCGGCTTCCTGCACCACGGCCTGCCCGGCTTCCAGTTCGCCAGCATCCTTGCCGATCAACCGGGCGAGCATGCCCTGAACCAGTTACCCGGTTCCACCTTGCTGGATTTTACCCTGCCAACCCGGGAAGCCTGGCTCGATTTCATCGCCTATCAGCTGCCACAGCTCCATGCCGAGGGCTGGCAGATTGAAATGGATGAGAGCTTCAATCTGCCAGTGGTGGAGGCAGACCAGTTGCAGGGCAGCTTGCGCCCGGACGACGCGCAGGGCTGGTTTGAGGTTGAGCTGGGCATAAACTTCAACGGCACCAAAATTGACCTGATTCCCCTGTTGCACCAGGCTCTGGCCTATCTTCCCGGTCACATCGAAGGCAATCAGGAGAGTGCCGGTGATCTGCCGGAGACCCTCTGGCTGCACAATGGCGAAACCCTGATTCGAATCCCCTCCGAGCGGATCAAACCGCTGGTGCAAACACTCCTGAGCCTGTTTGGACAAGAAACCAACGGCAAATTCAGACTCCCCCGGCTCGACGCCGCGCAAATCATGGGCAGCACCCGGGCCGAGTGGGACAGCAGTGAAGAACTCAAGGCGCTGGGCAGAAAACTGACCAGTTTCCAGGCCCTGGAACACGTACTGCCGCCCAGCGAACTCAATGCCCGGCTACGCCATTACCAGCAGGATGGCCTGAACTGGCTGCAGTTTCTGCGGGAGTTTGGCCTTGGGGGCATACTGGCGGACGACATGGGCCTGGGTAAAACCCTGCAAACCCTGGCGTGCATTCAGGTTGAGAAGTCTGCCGGCCGGCTGAAAGCGCCTGCCCTGGTAGTCTGCCCAACAACCCTGATTGCAAACTGGCAATCGGAAGCGGAAAAGTTCGCACCGGAGCTGAAACTTCTGATCGTCCACGGCAGCCGCCGCAAACCACTGTTCGAACAGATTCCCGGGGCCGACCTGGTGATTACCAGCTATCCACTGCTACCCCGGGATATCGAACAGCACAAGGCGCAAACCTACAGCCTGGCCTTCTTTGACGAAGCCCAATACCTCAAGAATCCTGCTACCGCTCTGGCCAAAGCCACTCGCAAACTGCCGGCGGAAAACCGGATCGCCCTCACCGGCACCCCCATGGAAAACCACCTGGGCGAGCTCTGGGCCCTGTTTGATCTGATCCTGCCAGGGTATCTGAGCGACCAGAAGACGTTCCGTGATTACTACCGCAAGCCCATCGAAGAAAACGGTGACGCCAGCCGCCAGGCCGAACTCAGCCGCCGCGTGCGCCCGTTCATGCTAAGGCGCACCAAAGACCAGGTAACACCGGAACTGCCCCGGAAAACAGAAATCATCCGCCACGTGGAACTGAACCGGGAACAGCAGGACCTCTATGAAACCGTGCGCGCCAGCATGGACAAACGCATTCGCCAGCTCCTGGCCAGCAAAGGTGCTGCCCGCAGCCAGATCGAAATTCTCGATGCCCTGCTCAAGCTCCGCCAGATCTGCTGCCACCCGGCCCTGCTGAGCAGCGAAAGTAACGCCGGTTCCGCCAAGATGGATTACCTGCTGGAGATGATCAGCGAATTACTGGAAGAGGGCCGGCGGATCATTCTGTTCTCCCAGTTCACCAGCATGCTCGCGCTGATAGAAACAGCGCTGGAGTCTGCCGGCATCCGTTACGAAAAACTCACCGGCCAGACCCGGGACCGTGCCACCCCCGTTAAAAGCTTCCAGAACGGAGACAGTCCGGTTTTCCTGATCAGCCTGAAAGCCGGCGGCACCGGCCTCAACCTCACCGCCGCCGACTGCGTGATTCATTACGACCCCTGGTGGAATCCCGCCGTAGAGCAACAAGCCACCGACCGCGCCTGGCGAATCGGCCAGGACAAACCGGTATTCGTGTATCGCCTTATCAGCAAAGGAACGGTAGAGGAGCGCATTCACGCCCTGCAGGCCCGCAAGAGCCAGCTGGCCGATGGCCTCTATGGAAAACCCGACAGCTTTGCCTCGGCGCTGACTGCCGATGACATCACCGTGCTTTTCGAAAAATAAAAATGGGGTCAGATGAAAGTTCATCTGACCCCATTTTCAGATGTACGGAATCAAAGACTCCCCGTACAAATGCAGGTCCTCCAGCACCTGCCGCTTCTCCGGCGTCAATTCCGGATCCGCCGCCAGGCGCTGTAATTCCCGGGCGTAGGCCTCGAAAGATCGCCAGCCCTTCTTGGGATGCATCAACCGTTGACTACGGAACGCCTCCCAACGCTCGAGCTCTTCGCCCATCAAGGTGCCCGGGTAATTCCTTGCACGGTAACGGAACAGCAGTTCCCGCAGGCGGTCATCCTCAAAGCTGACCTCTAGCTCCCCCAGCGTTTCCACCGGCTGCTCCAGTACCCGGTTCAGCTTCTCCCGGTCGGTCTTGCTAATAAAGCCACCGGCGTAGAGCTGTTCGTCCGGGTCGGTGAGGTCGCTTTCGTGGGGCTGGTCAAAGGCTTCGGCAATCCTGCGCGGAAGGTCCGGCGCCTTGCGCAGCATGGCCAGATTGGCCCGCAGGGTTTCGCCATCCAGTTCCAGTTCGTCCAGCCGCGCCTGAGAAAGGGAGGAAAGCATGGTCGCCGGCGCCAGCACCGGGCATTTGTTCAGCTGCACGCCTTTCAGCGGAAAGCGGCTCACGCCCTCCCCCAGTCCCGCCCGGGAAGTAAACACCCGCTCACGAATCTGCTCAGGGGTGGCGTTGATCAGCTCGCTGGGGTCTTCCCGCAGGTCGTAGACAATCACCAGGTTCTTGTTGGTGGGGTGGTCTGCCACCGGAGCAACCAGGGCACAGCATCCACGGGTCGCCGGGTACTTGGCGGATATGTGGAACACCGGCTTCATGGTGGCGGTGTCGAGCATGGCCCGGGCGGAGTGCTTGTCCTTGTTCTGCAGCACGAAATCAAACAGCCTGGGTTGCTTTTCCTTGATCAGCTTTGCAACGGCAATGGTCGCCTCCACATCCGACATGGCATCGTGGGCGGCTTCATGGGTGATCCCGTTGGCGACTGTCAGCGCCTCGAGTTTGAAACTAGGGCTGCCGTCTTCCTTGCGGGGCCAGTTGATGCCTTCCGGGCGCAGGGCGTAGGTCAGCCGCACCATATCGATGATGTCCCAGCGGGAATTGCCATTCTGCCATTCACGGGCGTAGGGATCGCGCAGGTTCCGGTACAGGGTGTGGCGGGTGACTTCGTCGTCGAAGCGCAGGCTGTTGTAGCCCACCACGCAGGTTCCGGGCTGGCTGAAGGCTTCGTTGATCCGGGCGATGAACTGGGCCTCGGGGAGCCCGTCTTCCAGCGCTTTTTGCGGGGTAATACCGGTAATCAGGCAGGCTTCCGGTGATGGCAGGTAATCGTCCGCCGGCTTGCAGTAAAGCACCAGCGGATCCTCGATGATGTTCAGATCCGCATCCGTCCGCACACCGGCAAACTGGGAAGGCCTGTCATGAACCGGATCTACACCGAAGGTTTCGTAATCGTGCCAGTAAAAAGAGCGGATCAAGGGACTAAACTCCTGCCAAATAAATTTCGGACTGGCGGGAGTTTAGCATCTAGAACAGCCGGGTACCCATATCCTCCCGGTGGGTCTGCAGTCGCGGCACGCCCTGATTGATCAGCTGGCTCATATCCACCTTCATGCTCGTGGGCAGATTGATAAACACGCCCTTGCCGGCATTGATTACGTTCGTGCCATCCGGGCTTTGCCACTCAACACCTTCTCGCTGGAAACCGATAAAGAAGTCGCTGGTGAAGCCGGTCGTGCCATCCGCGCTTTCCTGGCCCACAAACAGCGACTGCAATTGGGTCAGCGGCGCACAGTTGATGCCCTGAGCGCAATCGGCCGAACCATCGTTTATACCAATGTAACTGGCCCGATAGTTGGTGGCCTGAGAATTCTGGTCGAATAAGGTGGCGTCAAATTCGGTACCGCTATCATCAACAAGCTTAAGCCCGATATCGCCACTGAAACTGCTGGTCAGTGAAGAGACAGATCCCCTCGCCTGCCCGAACCCCATGCGGAATCCGGAGAGCCTGCCCTCGGCGGGATCTTCCGCCAGCTCGATGTAGGGCTGGAACGCTTCAAAAGGCACCGTGTCACCGGCATTGTAGGCGCGACCGTTATACTGAACGCCGTCATTACGGGCAATGTGCCCCAGGGCCACGTGCTGCGCCGCGAAGTCCACTCCGCCGTCGATCTCACCGGCTTTCACATCGTCCACATTCATCCGGGTTTCCACGTCCATGCTCAGCGTCATCCGCGTGAACTGGTGGGGATCTCCCGGTATGTTTTCAATCTGAATAAAGCCCTGCCCGGTCACCTCACCCATTGTTTCGTCTGAAATGGGCTTCAGCTCGGCCTGGGCAACGGGCGCAATACCCAGGCAGAACAGGGTGACGGCAGCGTATCCATACGCCTGCTGTCTCATATAATTGCGTCTCTGAAAAACCATTATTATTTTATGTGCCGACGACACACTATAAACAAGGCAGACCGGCCAATAGAGTGAGCAGGTTCACAATCGCCGTTTACAATTCAGTAATACTCGGCCAAGTTTGAATACAGTCACAAAACCTTTGGTTTAATATGCTTACAACACCTTACCTACGGTTACGAACGCTGTAGCAAACGTGTACATAACAACCACTACTGATATACTTTCGCCCCTTATGATCAACCCTCAACGGCTTCCTCAATGACCACCCGCATACTGATCTGCGACGACTCCGCCCTTGCCAGAAAACAAATGGCCCGGGCCCTGCCGGAGGGGTTGCGGGGGGATGTCAGTTACGCAAAAGACGGCGTGGAAGCCCTTGAGAAATTACGACGGCATGAGGCAGAGCTGATGTTCCTGGATCTGAACATGCCGGAAATGGACGGTTACCAGGTGCTGGAACAGGTCCGCGAGGAAGACCTGCCGGTCATGACCATCGTGGTTTCCGGCGATATCCAGCCCCAAGCCCGGGAGCGGGTGAAAAAACTCGGCGCCATCGATTTCATCAAAAAGCCCACCGAGACGGGCATCCTGCTCAGCCTACTGGTGGATTACGGGGTTTACCGCCCCGGAGACCTCGAAGACGCCGCACTGCAGGATGCCACCCTGAAGAATACAGGCAGCGCCAACCCGGAGATTTCCGTTTCCCTGAATGACTATCTGCAGGAAATCTCCAACGTTGCCATGGGGCGCTCCTCCGATCTGCTGGCCCGCCTGCTGAAGGTGTTTGTGAAGCAGCCCATTCCCAAGGTGGCCTTCCTCGCCAATTCCGAACTGCACATGGCGATTTCCTCGGTCAGCAACAGCAACACTTACTCCGCCGTATGCCAGGGCTTTACCGGGGCCGGCATTGCCGGAGAGGCACTTCTGTTGTTTGCGGATGCCAGCTTCAGGGAAATGGCGGAGATGCTGCACTACGAAAACCTTGAAGGCGAAGCCGTCAACATCGAAGTGTTGATGGACATGTCCAGCATCCTGTTCGGAGCCTTCCTCAAAGGCATCGGCGACCAGCTGGATCTGAAGCTCGGCCTGGGCCACCCCACTGTACTGGGCCAGCACCGGCAGATCACCGAACTCCTGGAGCACCACAGCACCCGGGAAGAACAACTGCTGTGCATCGAAATCTGCTACACCCTGGAAGACCGGGATATCGAATGCGACATGCTGATCCTCCTCACCGGCGATTCAGTACCTTTTCTCGAAGATCGCCTGCAATATCTGGTGGACTGACCGATGGCCATTAACGACTTTGAAGCCAACTCCTTTCACTGGCTGGTGGACATGCTGGAATCCGTGGAGGTGGGCCTGGTAGTGCTGGATCTCGATTTCCGGGTGCAGGCCTGGAACGGCTTCATGGAGAACCACAGCGGCATCACCGCCAGCAAAATCCGCAACCAGGTGTTGTTTGACGTATTCCCGGATATCCCCCAAGCCTGGCTCGCCCGCAAGGTGGACGCCGTTGCCCTGCTGAACACCCGGGCCTTCACCTCCTGGGAGCAGCGGCCCTACCTGTTCCGGTTCCGTAACACCCGGCCAATTACCGGCACCGAAGAGTACATGTTCCAGAACCTCACCATCAGCCCCCTCTCCGGGGTTACCGGGCAAGTCGAGAAAGTCTGCCTGATGGTGTATGACGTTACCGATGTTGCCAGCAGCAAGCGCGCCCTGGAACGCGCCAACGAACAACTGGCCAAACTCAGCATGACCGACCGCCTCACCGGCCTGCTCAACCGCGGCACCTGGGAAAACCTGGTGGATGCCGAGTTCGAGCGCTTCCGCCGCTACGGCCACACCACCAGCCTGGTGATGTTCGACATAGACCACTTCAAACCCGTCAACGACACCCACGGCCACCTGGCCGGCGACGAAGTAATCAGACACACCGCGGGCATAACCCGCGCCAACATCCGCCAATCCGACAGCGCCGGCCGATACGGCGGCGAAGAATTCGGCATCATACTGCCGGAAACCGACGCCGAAGGGGCACGGATCATCTGCGAGCGGATTCGCGAACACATTGAACAGAGCGTGGTCGAAACCAGCGTGGCGCCGATTCGCTATACCATCAGCATTGGCATTGCCCAGTTAACGGATGAACCCGAGAACTATATGCAGTGGATGCAAAAAGCGGACGAGGCCTTATATGTGGCCAAGGAAGGAGGACGGAATCGGGTAGTGGTGTCTTAAAATGGGGTCAGATGAACTTTCATCTGACCCCATTTTCATCTGACCCCCGAGTTCGTGCGCTGCGTCATGGTAGACAAGGCAGCCGTACGATAAGGTTCCAGCCTCAACCAAACGATCACAAGGATGTGGTGTTATGCCCAGAACAACAAGATTCTGCCCTCCCGGCGTTCCCCAACACGTTATCCAAAGAGGAAACAACCGCCAGCCAACCTTCAAAGGGCGTGTAGATTTTGCGTTCTACTGTCGTCTGATGGAGCAATATGCCGAAGAACATGGTGTTGCCTTGCATGGCTGGGTACTGATGACAAACCATGTACACCTGCTGGCAACTCCTTCAACAGAGAGAAGTCTGTCAGACTATATGCAGTCAATTGGCCGGCGTTACGTGCGCTACTTCAACCGTCGCCATGACAGAACCGGCGGCCTTTGGGAAGGACGATTTCGATCCTGCCTGATTGACTCAGAAAATTACCTGCTTGGCTGTCAGCGCTATATCGAGATGAACCCGGTCAGCGCAGGAATGGTCAGCAACCCAGAAGATTACTGGTGGTCAAGTTATCAGTGCCATGCGCTCGGAAAAACCAGCGGAATGCACAGCCCCCACCCGCTTTACCAGGCTCTCGGCAACGACCAATCGGAACGCCAACGGCGGTATCGCCAACTGTTTGCCAAACCCATGCCCGACTTTCTCAAAGATCAAATCCGAAAAACGGTAAAAAGCGGCAAAACGCTCGGCTCGATCGAGTTTAAAAGCCAGCTCAAGGCCAAGTACGGCATATCCGACTGAAGACGGATTGGGGTCAGATGAAAATGGGGTCAGATGAACTTTTCATCTGACCCCATTTTCATCTGACCCCGAATTCGCCTTACCTCGCTGCTATAATGTCGCACACACTTTAAACCGGATCCGGAATCAATATGACCGCAGTTGCTGACACCTACTGGCAAATGCCGCCTAACCAGGGTAGAGCACTAATGATTGCGCAGAAAGAGGTGTCGGTCTTTGTCTATGACGCCGTGCGCCTGGAAGGCCTCAACTTTACGCTGCCGGAGATACAAACATTACTGCAGGGCATTACGGTAGGCGGCCACAAGTTGAGTGATCAGCAAATTGCCATCAACCAGAGTGAAACCTGGAAAGCGCTGTTTCAAAGGATCCGGGAACGCCAGTTCCAACTGACCAAAGAGTGTGCCACAAGCCTGCATGCCATCGCTGCAAAAGAGGAGGCGCTGGAATGGGGGTGCTTTCGTTCAGGATCTGTGCTCATAGCTGGCACTGATTATGAACCTCCGGCCGCGGAAAAGCTTCCGGCTCTATTCGATGAAATGAAAGACAGTCTGGATGAAATCAACGACATCTACGACCAGGCCATTCATATATTCCTGACCATGGCCCGATGCCAGTTTTTTTACGATGCGAACAAACGGATGGGCCGATTCATGATGAACGGCCATCTACTGAACAACGGATATCCGGCGATTAATATACCCGCGTCAAGGCAGCTGGAGTTTAACGAGTTAATGCTTGAGCTCTACGAATCCGGTGAAGAAGCGCCAATGAACCGGTTTGTTCGAAGCTGCCTTAGCGATAAAATTGTCCGGATAATGAAAGAGTGAAGTTTGGGGTCAGATGAAAATGGGGTCAGATGAAAAGTTCATCTGACCCCATTTTCATCTGACCCCGATTTACGCCGTTAGTCCTGCTGCCAGCTCTGCACAGCTTCCTTACCATGCTTCTGACGCCATTCATTCAAGGTCTTGTGATTGCCACCCCGGGTTTTAACCACTTCACCGGTATGCGGGTTCTTGTAGGTTTTCACCGGGCGCTTCGGGCGACTGCCAGCTGTTGAATCGGCCTTACCACCGGCCACAGAGGGATCAATTGCAGAAAGGATCTGAAGTACATCCTTCGGTGACTTGCCATGCTTCTTCATCAAATCACGAACCTTGTCTTCAAACTCCAGCTCACCTTTCAGTGCCTGGTCTTTTTCAAGCTGTTCCAACTCTGAAGCAAGCTTTTCCATAAGCTGTTTTTTCTGGTAGTAATCGTTAATCTTTGCCATGGAATTAAAACCTTATTCAAACAGGGGGTTTAAAAACTAAATTGGGGTTGACCAAAATTCAACAACAATAGTAAACAAAACAATGCATCCTGGCAAAATTATTTATTTACAAAGCCTTAACAATGAGCCAGATCAATTTCAGCAGCTTCTGAAAAGCTTCCTGTACAAATAGTGTGCTTACAGCCTCATACAAAGAAAAAACACTCTGCGAATCAAATAAAACACCCTTGCCTTTCAAACAGGCCAGTACCCCCGCGAGTATTGAACGGCTCATTGGCAATCAGGCATTAGTACGAGACAGAGTGCCTCGGCTCATCGTGGCAGAACAGGAAGCCGTACTATAAATCAACCGGGAAACCTTCCGATGCTTCTGGCTGGCCTGTCGGGCCGCTACAGGATAGAGTATCCATGGTAGAAGGCAGAACTGAACCAGCCACTACCAACGCGAAGTCAATCGGCCCAGACATCACCAAGTACCACCATGGATGAAAGCACCCATCTGCGCACCCAGTCCTACCTGGTGGCACGCCACCAGCACCCGGCCTGGAAACTGCTTTCCGCTACCCGGGGACCACTGGTTCTGAGCTGTCTGCATGCATTGCTGGAGCAGAACCGGGAGGAAATCCTTTTTGAGGATGCCCAGCAGATGCTGACGGACATCCTGCTCCAGCATGCCAACAGCGACGACCTGGAGCTGTCCACCGACGACCCGGCTGGCGATGCCCGGCGGGAGCTTCGGTCCTGGATCCGCCGGGGCCTGATCATCGAAAGAAACGGCCGGCTGATTGCCACCGACGCTCTGCAAAAGGCCCTGGCCTTTGCAGAGGGGCTTGATAACCGCATCATGACCTCCACCGCATCCCGCCTGGCCACCGTTCAGCGGGAAATCGAAAACCTGGAAACCCGCCTGAACCCCGATGCCCGCAGCCGCGCGGATCACATTCGTCGCAAGATCAAAGATCTGGAGCACGAACTGGCCGAAGTGGAAGCCGGCCGTTTCCAGGTACTGCAAGGTGGTGAGGCCGCCGAAGGCATTCGTGAGGTCTACAACCTGGCCATCAGCCTGCGGGCGGACTTCCGTCGCGTGGAAGACTCTTATCGCGACGCCGACCGACGCCTGCGCCAGTCTATCGTCAGCGAACAACATCACCGTGGCGAGATTGTCGACCGCTTGCTCGACGGCCACGACACTCTGCTGGAAACCTCCGAGGGCAAGGTCTTCCACGGCTTCCATGAACAACTGGGGCGGTCCACGGAGCTGGACAACATGAAACAGCGGCTGCGTACCATTCTGCGCCACCCGGCCACCCGCCATGCCCTCTCCCGTCAGCAACAGGACGATTTACGCTGGCTGGTTATTCGTCTGATTCAAGAGTCCGCCACCGTCATCAAGGCCCGGGCCCGCAGTGAGCGGGACGTCAAGGGCTTCCTCAAGACCGGGCTGGCGGCAGAAAACCATCGGGTGGGTGAGCTACTGAACGGCATCCTCAATACGGCACTGCAGATTGACTGGTCCAGCCATCGGGTCCGCAAGAGTGACACACCGCTGCCCCCGGTGGCCGTTGCAACCTCCGGCCTGCCCCTGATGGAGCGGCTGAGATTCAAGTCCGCCATCGAGGAACAGGCCCGGGGCCTGGAACTGGCGGAGCAGAACGTCAATCTCGAAGAGGTGGACGAGGAATTCTGGCGTGCCTTCGACGGGCTCGACAGGGAGGCCCTGTTCCAGCAAACCGCAGAACTGCTCAAGGTGACTGATCGGCCCATGAGCATTGCCGATCTGGCCAGCCACCTGCCGCCTACCCACGACCTGGAAACGGTCGCGCTTTGGCTGGCCATGGCCCGGGAGGCGGAGGTGACTATTTCCGAAGACCGCGAAGCTGTGGATATCACCGACAGCAACGGCCAGAAACTGCGTTTCCAGGTACCGAAACTGGCACTCACCAGGGACGACGCACACTCTATCGACTGGGAGCTATAACACAGCATGTCCGACTACTTTGACCGCCTGACCAGCCGGACAGACACTCCGGAAACAGGCGACACGCAGAAACAGGGTACCCCCTCACCGGCCCATGCCGAGGACACCCCGGCACCGACTGCGGAAACTGACCAGTACACCGCCACCAACCTGAAAACCACCGCCCAGGAACTGCTCAAATACGGCCTGCTGGAGGCGGATCGCAAACCCGGCCTTTACCAGGTAGCCACCGGTCAGACTGCCGCCATCAACCGGATTCTGGAGCCACTGGATCTGCGCCTCAAGGTGGACGACATCCGCGGCCTCGCCTTCCTGGTGGTATCCGAACAACTGTTCCGGGACGGCGAGGAAAACGACGACGAATGGTCCCACCCCCTGGTGCGCCGACAGCGACTGAACATGGAACAGTCCCTGCTGATTGCCATCCTGCGGCAGCACTTTATCGCCCATGAACAGGAAGCCGGGCTGGGTGCCGGCGACGCTGTCGTGGAGCTGGAAGAACTGATACCGCAGCTGCAACTCTACCTGGGTGACACCGGCAGCGACACCCGGGACCAGAAACGCCTGCGCAGCCTGATGGAGAATCTGAAAAACCACGGTATCGTCTCAGACATTGATGCCAACGATCAGGTCGTCATCCGCCCCATCATCACTCACCTGGCCAACCCGGAAAACCTGCAGAACCTGTTGCACCACTTCCGCAAGCTGGCCGGGCAGGCCGCTGACACGGACGGAGGCGAGTCATGAGCCTGCCCCGGAACGACCTGTTTGCCACCGAGGTTACCCCGCCCACCGCGTATATACTGACCCACCTGGACCTGTATAACTGGGGCCCGTTCGGTGGCCGGCACTGCGCGGAAATCGACCCCAGGGGTACCGCCATAATCGGTCCCACTGGCAGTGGCAAGACCACCCTGGTGGATGCCCTGATGACCCTGCTCACCCACCAGCCCCGCTACAACCTCGCCTCCACCGGCGGTCATGAAAGCGACCGGGACCTGATCTCCTATATTCGTGGCGTCTCCGGTGCAGGCAACAACAGTGGGGACAACAGCCATATCGCTCGCCCGGGCAAGACCGTAACCGCGGTCTGCGCCCGCTTTTCCAATAGCAACAAGGCCTTGCGCCTTGGTGCCTTATTCTGGGTGGATGGCAGCAGCTCCGCCACCAGTGACCTCAAGCGCCTGTGGCTGGTCTCGGAAAGGGACGACCAGGGCCTGGAGGACTGGCTGGCCATACACCACGAGGGCGGCGCCCGGGAACTCAAGCAGCACGCCCGGGACAACCCCGGCCTGCAGGCCAACGACAGCAAGAAAGCCTACCTCGCCCAGGTACGGCGGTTCTTCGAGGTGGGCGAAAATGCCTTCACCCTGCTCAACCGCGCCGCCGGCCTCAAGCAGCTCAACAGCATCGACGACATTTTCCGGGAGCTGGTGCTGGAAGACCACTCCGCCTTTGACCGGGCCTCCGAAGTGGCCAGCGAATTCGATGACCTCGCAGCCATTCACGGCGAACTGGAGACCGCCCGCAAACAGCACCAGTCGCTATTGCCCATTGCCGAAACCCACGAGAAGCACCAGGCCACCCGCACCGAGCTGGACCAGCAGCAAACCCTGAAGGATAACTTGCCGGTGTGGTTTGCCCAGGCGGGCTACCAGCTGTGGCGCAACCGTATCCTGAACCTGGATACACAGCTCGGGGAAAGCCAGAGCACCATCCATTCCCTGGAAACCACCGCGGCTGCCCTCAACAGCAAAGCCACCACACTCAAGGACATCTACCTGAAGGCAGGTGGTGCCAGCATCGAGCAGCTGCGGGAACAGATCAGCCTGCAACAGCGGTGGCTGGACGAGCGGGCCCGCGACTCCAGCGATTATCAATCCCTGACTCGCAAGCTCGGTTTGGATGACTCACTCTCCGCGGGCGCCCTCGCCGCCAACCAACAACAAGGCGCGACAAAGCTCCGGGAACTGTCGGCGCTGGAGGAGGAACAGGACGAGACAGTCCTGGACCTCCGGATCCACCAAGGCAAGCTTGCCGAAACCCTGACCGAACTCACCGGGGAGATCGACCGCATCAGGGCCAGGCCGGGCTCCAACATCGATGGCCGGTATCAGGAATTCCGCAGCGAGCTGGCCGAAGCACTGAACCTTGAGGAAGACAGCCTGCCTTTTGTGGCGGAACTGGTGGAGGTCAAACCGGAAGAAAGCACCTGGCGTGGTGCCATCGAGCGCGCCATCGGCGGGCACCGGTTGCGGCTACTGGTGCCACCCGCGGCCATGCAAACGGCCCTGAACCGAATCAACAGCCGAGAGAACCGGCTGCATGTGCGGTTATTGGAGGCCCAGGCACCCCAGACCCCGGCGCGGTTCCTGGAAGATGGCTTCACCCGCAAACTTAACTTCAAGGACCACCCTCACGGGGAAGCCCTGAAGCAGCTGCTGGCCGGTATCGACCGCCATTGCATCGACTCGCCGGAAACACTGCGCCAGACGCCCCACGGCATGACCATGCAGGGCCTCATGTCCGGCAAGAAGGGCTATTTCGAAAAGCGGGATAACCAGCGGCTGGACAAGGGCTGGATGACCGGCTTCAACAACCGGGACAGGCTGGCGGCCCTGGGCGACGAACTGACGGAAATCCGGCTGGCCGCCGGGCAGGTTGAGCAGCAGCTTAATACGGCACGGGCTGCCCTGAACGACACCAGGGATCAGATCAAGCTATACACCCTGCTCTCAGAGATCGATTTTGATGCCATCGACCTGCCCACAGCCCGGGCCGCACAGGACGAACTGCAGGCCCGCCTCGAATCCCTCACCGCTCCGGATTCGGACGTGGAAAAGGCACGGCAAGAGTATGAAACGGTCAACAGGCAACTGGAACAGACCCAGCAGGCGTTGTCTGGCGAACGAACCCGCCATGCCCTTCTGGAAGACAAGCGAAGCCAGGCCACCGACCGATGCAAAGACCTGCTGGACAGGATCGGCGACGGCCTGCCGGCTGAGCAGCAGGCCCTGGCGGATAAACATTTCACCCCGCCGAAAGCCGACCAGTACGACCATCTCGACCAGTTGGAACGAGCCCAGCGGGAACAGCTGGAACAGGATATCCGCCTTCTGAACAAACGGGTGCAGGGCTATGAACTGAGCCTGACCCAGCTGATGGAAAAAGCCCGGTCCATCGACACCGGCGCCCTGGCGGAAACCGGCAGCGATATTCGCGACATCCCGGAATACCTGGAGCGGCTGCGGGTGCTGGAAGAAGAAGCCCTGCCCCAGAAGCTGGAGCGATTCCTGAACTACCTGAACCAGTCCTCGGACCAGGGCGTGACCCAACTGCTGGCCCATATCCAGAACCAGGTGGCCATCATTGAGGAACGCATTGCGGACCTGAACGCCACCCTGAGGCGGGTGGACTTCCAGCCTGGCCGATACCTGCGGCTGGAACCCCGCCGGGTTACCCACGAGTCCCTGCGCACCCTGGAGCGGGCCCAGCGCCAGCTCCGCGCCGACGCCCTGAAGGATGACCAGGGCGAAAGCCATTTCCGCGCCCTGCAAAACATGGTGGGACTGCTGAGGGATGCCGCCGACAACAAACGCACCGTGGGTGCCCGGGCGTTACTGGACCCCCGCTACCGGTTGCAGTTCGAAGTATCGGTACTGGACCGGGACAGCAGCACGGTAATCGAAACCCGCACCGGCTCCCAGGGTGGAAGCGGCGGCGAGAAAGAAATCATCGCCAGTTACATCCTTACCGCGTCGCTCAGCTACGCCCTGTGCCCGGACGGTGCCACCCTGCCTCTGTTCGGCACCATTGTGCTGGACGAAGCTTTCTCGAAAAGCTCTCATGCAGTGGCAGGCCGGATTATCTCAGCCCTGAACGAATTCGGCCTGCACCCCCTGTTCGTTACGCCCAACAAGGAGATGCGGTTGCTGCGAGCCCATACTCGTTCTGCGATCCTGGTACACCGTAAGGAGCTCCAGGCCACCCTCACCTCCCTGAGCTGGGAAGAACTGGAAACCCACGCCGAACGCATGGCCCGGAAAGCCCATGAAATCCCCGGCTGAACTGGCCAGCCGCCTCGCCCGGCAATGGCAAAACGCTGACCTGCGGGAACAGCGCCTGCTCAATGCCGACACCTGGCCGCTACGAATCCCTATCAGCAAGCCCACCGGCGGCACTGTCCGGGATAATCCCGGCAGCGTTCGCCAGCATCTGCAGCGCTGGCGGGAAATCACCGTCGGAAAAACACAATGGCAACAGGTACGGTTCCGCAGCGCCAACGACAACGTGGAAATACCCGTTGCCTGGGTGCTTGCATCGCCCAGCGAATGGATACAGGCAACCGGCAACAGCGAAGTAAGGCGTGAATATCAACGGCTCAGCCGCCTGGCCGCAGCGCTGGATGAGCGCTTTCACTCATTGATTATCCGAAGGCGCAGCCTGGTGCTGGATAAACCTGAAACCGACGTTATCCGGTGCGGAAAACTGGCCCGGCAACTCAGCCCCGGCTGTGCGGCCGGCAAGCCCCTGCGGGCGCTGCCCCTGGCGGGTATCGACAGCAAGTTCTTCGAACGCAACCGCCAGCTGGTCGTGCGGATGCTGGACATCCTGTTCGATGGCCAGGTCAGCGAAACAGGCCTGGAAGCGTTTCTGGGTGCGGAGGATGAAGGCCATCACTGGCTGCTGGTCGCGGATCTGGAGGGTGGCCTTACGCCTTTTTCACAGTTCCGGGTCCGGGCCAGCGAACTGCAAAAGACGCCGCTACCGGGGCAACACCTGTTGCTGGTGGAGAACGAACGCTGCCTGCATCAGTTGCCACACACTCCCGGCACCATTGCGGTCCTCGGCTCCGGCCTGAACCTGTCCTGGCTAAAGGCCAGCTGGCTCGCCGAAAAAAACCTCGCCTACTGGGGCGACCTGGATACCTGGGGCCTGACCATGCTCGCGCGCGCCAGAAACCACCAGCCCCACCTTACGCCACTGCTAATGAACCAGGCGGTCTTCGAACAGTTCGCGAAAGAGAACGCCGTAGAAGAACCCCAACCCGCCGAATCCGTTGCTCCCACCGGCCTGACAACCGGCGAAGCCGAACTCTACAACGCGCTCCTGGAAGCAGAACGGGGCAGGCTGGAGCAGGAGTTTTTGCCCGAAGCGTTGGTGCAGCGGGCAATCGGGGAGTGGGTGGGGAAGTAGGAGAGTGTGTTACAACCGCAAATCCGCTTCACCCAACGGCAAAACACCCTTCAGATCAAACAAAACCCCATCGTCCTTCAAATACGCCCGCAGCTCCTTCGACGATTTTTCAGCGTATTCGCGATGGGGTACGGCCAGAAACACCGCATCATAGGCACCGGCTTTCGGGGCATCCACCAGAGAAATACCATATTCGTGCACGGCTTCCTCATTATCTGCCCAGCAATCCGTCACATCCACGGCACAACCGAAATCCTCCAGCTCGCGGATAACATCCACAACCCGGGTGTTTCGCAAATCCGGGCAATTCTCCTTAAAGGCCAGGCCCATCACCAGTACCTTTGAAGAAGCAACGGTGTGCCCGGTTTTTATCATGGCTTTAACAAGCTCGGCCGCTGCATACGGGCCCATGTTGTCGTTTACCCGGCGCCCGGCGAGGATAATTTCCGGGTGATACCCGATGGCCTGGGCTTTATGGGTGAGATAATACGGATCCACACCAATACAGTGCCCGCCAACCAGGCCGGGTTTGAAGGGCAGGAAATTCCACTTGGTAGCGGCGGCGGCCAGTACTTCATGGGTATCAATCTTCAGCCGCGCGAAGATCATCGAAAGCTCATTCATCAGCGCGATATTCAGATCACGCTGGGTATTCTCGATAACCTTTGCCGCCTCAGCCACCTTGATGGAACTGGCCTTATGGGTGCCGGCGGTAATAATGCCGGCATAAAGCGCATCCACTTCACTGGCAATCTCCGGAGTAGAACCGGAGGTGACTTTCATAATGCTGGCTACCCGGTGTTCTTTATCACCCGGATTAATACGCTCGGGGCTGTAACCCGCGTAAAAGTCCTGGTTGAACACCAGGCCGGAGACTTTCTCCAGAACCGGCACGCAGACTTCCTCGGTTGCACCCGGGTATACCGTGGATTCATAAATCACGATATCGCCCTTTTTCAAAACCTGGCCCACGGTTTCACTGGCTTTAACCAAGGGCGTTAAATCGGGCGTTTTGAATTCATCAATCGGTGTTGGCACCGTCACAATATAAATCTGGCAATCGCGAATGCCTTCAAGGTTATCCGTAAATGACAACCCGGATGAGACGGCTAATTCTTCCCGGGAAACCTCACGGGTAAAATCAACACCGTCTTTAAGGTCAGCAATGCGCTTACTGTTGATATCAAAACCGACGATTTCCCGTTTTTCGCCAAAAGCGGCCGCCAGGGGCAGCCCCACATACCCAAGACCAATGACTGCAATTTTCTTCATTTGAAATCCTTTCCCGGAATGTCCGATACCCTTTCAGAAGCATCATTTAATAAAGCGTTCGCCCACGATAGAGGCAAATCTTGGATCACGCCGCACAGTTCTTCACCAACGGCCAAGCACCGTTTTTCTCCGCATCAAGCACAATAACTTCAGCGATTGAGCCATCGTCCGCATAACTTATGTGGGTATTCCAATCTTGCGAAACTTCTTTCGCGATCTTTTTGTCGCTGAGATGGATTGTGAGAATATCATCTACTTCATCATAGGTTGTCCGCATTGCTCTCAGCCCTCCCATGAAAAATGGTGCATTGCCGTTTTCACTATCAGCTTGTCTTCAAGAGCTACCGGCACACACAACAAATTGTCAGAGCGTTCCTCAAATCAATGAGCAATCCATAATCTTTGCTCATCTTTATAACGAGTTTGCCCTTCCTCAATGACTAACGCCAGCTCAAGATCCGTTATAGACCGCGCACGCATCCTCTGCATTGCATGTCGCGTAATTCTGACTTCTCGACCAAAACGCTCTGAGTACAAAAAACCATCTCCTTCCATGGATAAACCTAGCTTGCAATCAAAACCTGCACTTCAGGTTACTCAACATTATCCAAGTGAAAAAAGGGGGCTGACCCCACGGGGTCAATGAAGTTGGGGTCTGACCCCACGGGGTCAGACCCCTTTTTCATCCATGAGTTAAGTCTCAACTCATGGCAGGAGCCAGTTACGCCAGAAGTAGCGCCGTGGTGGCTGATTTTAATCATGACAACATCCTTGTCAGTGAACTAGCTGTAAAAAGAAAGTCTCGCGACTGAGTGCAATGCTAAAACCTACCTCCACTGAGCCGCGTCAAACAAAAAACGTTCAGGCAACGTCTGAAAGTTGTTTTTCCAGGGTTTCTGGAAGCTCAAGGCGAGTGAACAGCTGAGCTGGATAGAGATAGTCTTCACCAGACTCATCAATTATGCGCATCATTCCGTGTGATGCGGCCGCCTCATCTTCAACCACCTGATACAGCTTCCTCGGTTCCAGGGAAGCTTCGAAGCCCTCGTTGTTGGTACAAACTGCAAAATGATGAGTCATAGGTTTACCCGAGAATTCGCTTGATCTTTATTTCCTTTTTGCCGATTCCAGAAGCTTCATACCAATGAATTTCGGCCTCCAAAACAGCTCAATCAGGCAACTCTATTGTGGCATCGCCTTTTCGCTTTCTCCACCGTCCGGGACCATAAGCCCTCTGGAGCCTCTGGAGCTCGCGAATGCCCGTACCTCGGGCAAACGTTTCGGGGTTTCGTACCCGCCCGATTATTCTGAAATACATTCGACCTCGTCCTTGAAGTTCATTGATTGAAAAGCCCGTGGAGGCATAAGCGCCTGCCTGAATCAGACCAAAACTCAGCAACCCAAACAAATAAATCGATTCAAAATCCTCATCAGCTCTTTTACTGAGCCGGTAACTTGCCATCTGCTTCTAGCCTCTCCCTGGCCGCCTGGCAAATAACCTTACTGCCCATCCTGCAGATCAGCAAAACCTTCGGCCACAGCCTGCTCTAATTCAGATGCAATGCCGGCCTGGGCCAGCACCGGAAATTCCTTCATCAATTTGCCACTGACCCGGCCATGCTGGCGTATCGCCCGGATCATCCGATCGATGTGTTCATCAGGGCCTTCAACCCAATCCTTGATCGCCTCGCGTGTACGGTACCAGGCCCTCTGAAAGGCAGCCTGATGGTGCATCTCGTGTTCCAGGGTGTGGCGAACGATCGCGAACAGATATTCTGCTTGTTCGGTCAAGTCGGGATAGCGCCAGACAGGTGCCGCCTCGTCATAGGCATTAAAAACAAAGTCTGATTCAATACCATCTGCATACGCCACGCGTTCGTGGGTGAAATCGACCGCATCACGGTAAGCCGACATCAATGGCCGGGAGTAGCGCTCAAGAATCCGATCATACTCGGCCCGCCTCACCGCCGAGGACGTTATCGCCGCTGACACAGGCAAAATAAAGGGCTCCGGCACCACGCCGTCGCGGCGGAGGGTATCATTCACCAGAAAACGGGAGATTCGCCCATTGCCATCCGCCAGCGGATGAATAAAAACAAACCCGAAGCTTGCTACGGCAGCGCGAACTAACGCCTCCCCCGGATCGGTTCGCGCCAGAAAACACTGTAACCCTTCCAGCATGCCTGGCAACCAATCCCAGTGCGGGCAGACGTAATGCACAACCGCTCCGTAATCGATTGAGCTGCTCCCAACAAAAACCGGAGATTGCCGCAGGCCCGTCCGGATCGTAGTGGTACCCAAGATAGCCGACTGAAATTCACTCAGGGCGCGCTCATCAAGGGGAGAGCCCAGCCGGCCACAATACTGCTCCATGGCGGTGGCAAAACGGCGTATGCGATCCCGATGCTGCCCTTCGTGCTCGATCGCGAAACTGGCTCGGCTCTCTTTAATGGTCAGCCACACCGCGCTACGGCGTAAGATATCCGGCCCGAACTCACCTTCCATCGCTGAAAGCTGGTCGGCGATCCCGTATTGGCGGGCCTCCAACAATGAAGTCGTGCGACGAACAAGCGGGCAGAATTCAGGGGTCCCCGGCAGGTTGTCATTAATCCGCCAGCGGCGGTTACGGCGCACCTCAGTGGCCGCCGTAACGTACAGTTCGGGATCCAGGGCATCACGATAGTTGCCACCGACACCCTCCACTGCCAGGGTATTGCCGGTTAGCCATTCGTAGAGAAAACCAGCACGCCGGGCATACTGGCCGGTAGGTTCAGAGCGTATCCAGTCAGCAAGCGCCTCTGCGGGCAATGCCCCAAACAACCTTGCCAGAAACTCCAGCGCCACCCCTTCGTGTTTTAAAGCGAAGGTCAGGTGCGCGCCCAGCGTGCCTTGCGGGCGCATCGCCTCTGTGTAGTATTCCAGGCGGCGGCCGGCCTGGTCGTAGGTTTGGCGCCTACG
The DNA here is from genome assembly GCF_038098645.1 of Marinobacter metalliresistant. NCBI lineage: Bacteria > Pseudomonadati > Pseudomonadota > Gammaproteobacteria > Pseudomonadales > Marinobacteraceae > Marinobacter > Marinobacter metalliresistant. The sequence goes on from NZ_CP101118.1 coordinate 1,289,155, forward strand.
CCCGATACGGCTCTCCAGCGGCAGCGGCTGGATTGCCTGCACGTCGTAACGTGCTGCCAACCAGGCATAGCCAATTTCATCACCCGCCATCGTGCTCAAAATGATTATCCTGCCCAAAAAACGATTAAAACTGCCAGCTTTTCAGAAAAAACAATTCTAGCAGGTGCCGGTCACGATATATATCTGGCAATGGCGTCCCAGTAGGGCTTCAGATCCCAGTATATCCGGGGGAATTCCGCCGCCAGAGAAGAATCGACGACAATTTCCAGAGATCCCTGGTGAAGGAGGGGGCTGCCCTCCCATGAAAAACCCGGCCTGGTCATAACACCACCCGCTTTACCACAGCCTTTGGAAACGAAAAATTAACCAACAGACCAAGCTCTTTCCCTGTGGCTTTGAGGTAGTTGATTAACTGCGGCTCCGCCGATATCGGCATTTGCTTCTGGGCTTTAAGTTCGATGATGACGGCGTTCTCGACCAAAAGATCGACCCGGTGTTCGGCAATGGGCTCGCCTTTGTAGTGGATAACCACCGGCACTTCACACTGCACCGCCAACCCGGCAAACTGCAGCTCCTGAATCAACGCCTTCTGGTAGACCGACTCCAGAAAACCTGCTCCCAGATGCCGGTATACCTCATACACACAGCCGGTAATACGGTAGCAAAGCTCTTTTTCCTTGAGCATCTTATATCCTTATTTTTAAGAACATTTTTGCCACTAAATCCACGAAAGAACACGAAAGGGAAAGACAAGGAAGCCCTGACTTTTAATCAGTCAGTCTTTGTTCGTGTTCTTTCGTGGATTTAGTGGCAAAAATCTTTATCTTTTCCATGTCAGGCCGCGTGATCACGTTTTGGATGGGTTTGGTCGCCTTGGCCAGCCAGCAACCCCTGGATACTGATATCCTCATCCAACGAATCCCAGTGAATACCATGAACACTCAGTTCAAAGTCATCCCTGGCTTTTTGTTCCGCGTGCAGCAGACGTGGGAACCAGGCCAACGGAGCACCAATTGTGCGGCCGTCCGAAAGATTGACCCAAAGATTGTCTTCATCAAACCAGACTTTTTCAGGCGAAGTAGTCATGCCATGCATCCTCAAACCATTGTCGGTTTTGTTCTGTTCCTTCCAACAATACCCGAATCGTACGGGCATCAAAACCATCATTGCGAGCTAGCGATACAGCTGGAGACAGCCAGAACTTCGCTTCTTTGCCCGCAGATCGGACGTGAACATGAGCAGGCTCCAGTGGATTGCCTTCGTTCGAATAAAAAAAGAACCTGAAACCTTGGTACCTGAAAATAACTGGCATAAATATCTCGCTACTCGGGAATCAGAACCTTAGATTCAGGAAACAACTCTTCAAGCTTCGCCAGAAGTGCCGCCTTTGCCTCCTGATCTCCATGCACCACCCGAATCTCCCTCGGAGCCTGAGGAATACCCTGAACAAACCAGACTAGGTCACTCTGCCCCGCATGGGCCGAATAGCCTCCAACCTGATGAATGCGGGCCCGGATGTCATAACGCTCGCCATCCAGCTCAACCCAGCCACCCCGAGGACCAAAGGTCAGAATATCCCGCCCGGGCGTGCCGGCGGCCTGGTAACCCACAAACAACACATCATTGCGTTTATCACCAAGCATGGCCTTCAGGTAATTCACCACACGGCCACCGGCACACATGCCTGAACCCGCCAGAACCACACACGGGCGATGGGACCGGGCCAGGTAATCCACTGCGTTCAGGTGGTCTTCGTGGGAATTGATTACTGTGAGCTGTTCGAAGGACAGCGGATGCCGGCCCTTGCGAACCAGTTCGGTGGCTTCGGCGTCCCAGAATGGCTTCAGGTCTCGATAGATTCGCGTGAACTCTGCGGCGAGCGGCGAATCGATAATGATTTCCAGCGAGTCCCAGGTGAAGGAGGGGTCTGACCCCGTGGGGTCAGACCCCAATTTCATGCCCGCACCGACAGCACTGTCCCCAAACTCATGAATCAAACTCTCAATTTCGTAGAGTAATTCCTGAGTCCGCCCGATACTGAACGCCGGCACCAGCACGGTACCACCATCCGCCAACGCCCGCTCCAGAATTGCCTTGAGCCGAAGCCGCCGCGTGGCCCTGTCCTCATGGTCCTTATCACCATAGGTGCTCTCAATCACCAGCTGATCCGCCCGCTCCGGAGACTCCGGCGCGGGAAGCAACGGCGCATGGGGCGCGCCAAGATCGCCACTGAACACAATGCGCTCTTCTGAATCCCCCACACGGGCATCGCACTCCACATAGGCCGAGCCCAGAATATGCCCTGCCCTCTGCAACCGTACCGACAGTGAACAATTATCCTCGGAAAATACCGAATGCCACTGGCGATAGGAAACCGGAACCAGCCGGGAACGGATCAGCCCCAGAACCCGCTCAATCAGCTGCCTGTCCCGGGTAAATCCGATCTTCAGTGCATCTTCCAGAATCTCCGGCAACATAATGGCCGACGGCTCCGAGCAGATAATCGGCCCGTCAAAACCCGCTGCCAGCAGATAGGGAATGCGACCCACATGATCAATGTGTACATGGGTGACCACCAGCGCCCGGATATGGTCGATGGGGAAATCAATGGCGAGATCCGAAGCAGAAGCACCCCGCCCTTCGTCCTCGCCCTGGAACAGACCGCAGTCTATGAGGATGCCTGCGGAGCCTGAGCCGGTGAAGTTGGGGTCTGACCCCATGGGTTCGGGATCGGTGCCGGTGAAGTTGGGGTCTGACCCCACGGGGTCAGACCCCTTTTTCATCCCCGGAGTCAGAGTCAATTCGTGGCAGGAGCCGGTTACGCCAGACGTGGCGCCGTGGTGAAAAACCTCAATCATGACAACAACCTCCCTGTTTGCAGAGCTTCCCGTGGATCTTGAAATGGAGATATTCTAGTGTGGGCAGTGGTGACAGTAAACGTCATTTTCTGTAGCATCCATGGCCTAACCTTCACCCGATTTTCAGCGTACCAGTTCGCTTTCATGTCCCGAATCAAACCCCAGAAATCCCGCAAAAACTCCAAAGCCGCGAAAACAGCTGCACAGCCACTCCAGCGCGAATGGCAACGCATCGTCAACCTCAAGCAGAAAAACGAGCGGCTGGAACAGGAGCTGGAAGCGTTCATGCAACAGTGCATGGACGCCCTCCGCCATGATGAAGCGGAAATGATGGATGCCATCCTTCAACAAACGAAACATCTTGCCGGATTTCTCTCGCGCAAATCCCTCGCTCAGTGGCAAAAAGTCGAACTGCTCGAATGGATACACCAGAACATTCTACAAGTGACCAACAGCCCGTTTTGTGACCAGGCTCAACTGCTGGATCTCAGCAGTTTTTTCGAAGGCCTTCAGCAATCGCTCGGACCTGGGGAACCGCCCCCTACCCCCGAACAACCCACGAACAAGCCAAAACCGGGCCAATGCCATCACCAGCGGGCACGCCAGGATACAGCCACGGAGGATATGTTCGAGGACTTATTTGCGGATTTTGAACAGGAACCGCAGCCAGAACCCGACAGAAGCGCCGGCCCGGATGCCGAGACAGACGATTCCGGCTACTGGGAGCAGCTGTTCGAAGATTTTATTCGTGAAGAAGAGGAAGCCGAACAGGCCAGACAATCGGACACCAACGGCCTGCGGCAACTGCTGAAAAAGTCTTCCATCAATAACCTGTTCCGCCAGCTTGCGAGAGTGCTCCATCCGGATCGTGAACAGGACGAAAGCCGGAAAGCGCAGCGGCATGAACAGATGAGCCAGCTTCTTAAAGCGCGCGAGCAGAACGACCTCTTCACGCTGTTTAGCCTTTACGAGGAGCACATGGGGCAGTCCCCGCTGGAGTCGCTGTCCGAAGACACTGATAACGACCTGCTTGCACTCCTCAAAGCCCACACCCAGGAATTGCGGGAACAGCAGGAAACACTAATATACGCCGACCCGCTCCGGGGCTTGCTCTACGATCACTTCTACGACAAAAAGCCGAAGTCCAGAGCCCGAAACCTGCAACAATATTGCGCAAAGCTGCGCAAAATAATCGACAACGAGCGACAGATTACCCGCTCCATAACCAGTGTCGCCACGCTCAAGCCATACCTGGAAGCGCGTTACAATCAGATGCCGCCGATAGATTTCCTGTGACCGGTGACTGACGAGGATGGGGTCAGATGAACTTTTCATCTGACCCCAAATTTACAAGTGAAGGAGGGGTCTGACCCCACGGGGTCAGACCCCTTTTTCATCCCCGGAGTAAGAGTCAACTCATGGCAAGACCCAGTAACCCCAATAGTAGCCCCATGGTGCAAAATATCAATCATCGCCAACATTCCCTGTTGAATAACAAAAACGGAGGCCATCAGGCCCCCGCTACCAATTCAGAATTAATTCACAACCTGAAATTACACATCAGCCCAAAGGCAACCTTCGCACCTTGCCCGCCTTCCAGGCCTCACTTAACCGCTCCTGATTGCCGTTGCACCAAACCAGATCTGCGACGCCACTATTCGGAGCAAACCCCGCAGGTGCGGTTTTCAAAATCTCCAGTATTTCCAGACAATCAAACTCATGGCTGGCCCGCATCAATCGATTCAGGGTCTGCTCCACCTCATCCCAGGCCATGGAAACCTCCCGGGCCATCATGATGCGCGGGTGGGCTGTGCCCTGAGGATCATCACCAATCAATAGTTCCTCAAAGAGTTTTTCACCCGGCCGTAGCCCGGAGAAGACTATCTCGATATCTCCATCAGGCCGCTCGTCGGTTTTCTCCATCAACCCCATCAGGTGAATCATCTTGCGAGCCAGGTCGGCAATCTTCACCGGCTCCCCCATATCCAGTACAAACACTTCACCGCCCTGGCCCATGCTGCCCGCCTGAAGCACCAGCTGGCTGGCCTCAGGAATCGTCATGAAGTAACGGATAATATCCGGGTGGGTCACCGTTACCGGGCCGCCATCGCGGATCTGGTCCCGGAACAACGGCACTACGGAGCCGGAGGAACCCAGCACATTACCAAACCTAACCATCGAAAAAATGGTCCCGGACTGTCTCTGGGCCAGGCCCTGTAGCACCAGCTCCGCCATGCGTTTGCTTGCACCCATCACATTGGTCGGGCGTACGGCTTTGTCTGTAGAAATCAGCACGAAGCGCTTCACGCCAGCCGCGATAGCCGCTTCCGCAACATGGAAGGTGCCGAACACATTATTCTGAACACCTTCGATCAGGTTGTGCTCTACCAGCGGTACATGCTTATAAGCCGCAGCGTGGTAAACCGTTTCAATGGCAAAACTGCGCATGGCAGCCTCGCACCGCCTGCGATGGGTAACACTTCCCAGCAATGGAAGAATCTCAACCCTCAGCCCCTCAATATGGTTGATAGCCTGGAGCTCCCGCTCAATGGCATAGAGGGAAAACTCGGACTGGTCAAACAACACCAACCGGGAGGGGCGATGCAGAATGATCTGCCGACACAATTCCGAGCCGATGGATCCCCCGGCACCAGTGACCATCACAGCTTTGCCATACAGACTGGCGGCCACCTGGGCGTTATCTGGCTGGACCGGATTACGGCCCAGCAGGTCTTCAATCTCGAGATCCCGGATATCATTGATTCGGGCTTGGCCGGCTACCAACTCGGACATGGTAGGAACTGTCTGGACAGGAATTGCCAAAGGCTCCAGCTTTTTCAGGAGGCGTTTGCGATCAATCCCGGAGTCAGCGTCCAGTGCCAGTAAAAGCCTTTTGATCCGATGTTCTTTTACGGCGCGTTCGATGTAACTGATGTCGTAGACAGGGATGCCATTAATCAGCGCCCGGTGATTCCCTTTAAGTAACGTAATGAACACCGACGGGTGATACTCTGTGCCCTGATCCAACGCATTTGCCAGCTGCAAACCGGTTTCACCAGCACCGACAATGGCCACGAACTGCTTGTTACAATACCTGGGGCGGTGCACCAGCATCCGCACTGTCATTCGGGTGCCGCTCACAAAAATAAATGCCAGAGCAGCGTATATTACTGGAACCGAGCGCGGCACCAACACTTCAAGCCAATAGCCAAGCAGTATCAGCGTGACAGCAGAAACACTGATCCCGGAAAAAACCGTTATAAAGGCCCGGTCGCTCAGGTAGCGAATCACCGCACGATACAAACCTAACCTGATGAAAACCGCAATCGTAAAGATGACCGTCAGCCCGGAAACAACGATATGCTCACGGGTCGGCACCCAGAGTTGCTGGTCCAGTCTTAAAGAAAACGCAGCATAGAGTGCTAAGAAAAGGGCCACAGAGTCAGCTGCGACGGAAATCACGCGCTTGTGAAAACGGGGCAAATTCAGGAATTTTTCGAACATGGCTGTCCTTCACCAGTGTTGGCACATAGGAATAGTAAGCTATTCCCTATCAGAACGACCATACCATCGGGATTAACATTATTGCAGTTACGCCAACCAAAACGCTCAGAGGCAAGCCTATTCGCACATAGTCTAAAAACTGGTAGCGCCCTGGGCCGTACACCATAAGATTGGTCTGATAACCGAGCGGGGTCACAAAAGAAGCCGACGCCGCAAACATCACGGCAACCGCAAACGGCAGAAAGCTCACTCCCAACTGCTCAGAAACCGCCAGAGCGATGGGAAACATCAAGACCGCCGCGGCATTATTGGTAATCACCTCAGTAAACGCCGCGGTGAGCAAATAAATCAACGCCAACGCCACCCAAGGTGTCAGGCCGCCAAACCCCAGCAACCCGTTTGCCACCCAGACAGCAGCGCCGGTTTCTGTCATCGCATTGCCCAATGCAAAAGAGGCGGCAATCACTACCAACACCGGCAAATCGACACTACGCCGGGCCCGGCTGGCGGTAATACAGCCGGAGACAATCATCGCTCCGGCTGCGAGGAATGCTGCTTCCATGATCTGCAAAAGCCCCGAGGCACTCACCAACACCATCAGCGCCAGTATCCCCATCGCCCGCGGCGCCTTGCGGAAATCCGGCGGTGTGGAATCATTCAGCGCACTGACGAGCAGGAAGTCCCGCCGAAACCGGTACTGCTCCACAAACTGATGGCTGGCCTCCAGCAACAGGGTATCGCCCATACGGAAGGTAATATCCCCCAGCTTACCCGGCACCCGCTTGCCTTCGCGGGACAAGGACAAAATCACAGCGTTGAACCGGGTACGGAAGCGACTATCGCGAATCGTCTTGTTCAGTGCCGGGAATTCCGGGCCAAGGACCACCTCAACCAGACAACGCTGATGGTTTTCCACGTCGAGCTTATGCACGCTGCCGTTGGCCGGCTTTAGCCCCTGAATACGGCGCAACTCACTGGCACATTCGGGCGCTCCCACAAAATACAGCCGGTCACCGGCCTGGAGGGTCCGGTCCGGCTCTACGGCAGTAATCAGCCGGCCACCGCGGTCAATCTCGGTGAGATATCCGTAACTCAAAGCCCTCAGGCCGGCTTGGGCGATGGTCTTGCCCACCAGTGGCCCGGGGCCCATTACCTCTACCTCAACCCCGTATTCACGTACCTGGTCAAGTTCTTCGGTGACACCACCACGATCCGGCAATATCCGGGAGGCAAACAGAACAAGAAACGTACCACCCACAATCAGCAGTGGTACTCCCACCCAGGCCAACTCGAACAATCCCAGATTGATACCAAGCCGGGTCTGAAGCATCCCGTCCACCACCAGGTTGGTACTGGTGCCAATCAAGGTGCAGGTGCCCCCGAGAATAGCGGCATAACTGAGAGGCAACAGCAGTTTGGACGCGGGAACACCCAGGCGCTGAGCCCAATCCTGGATGGCAGGAATGAACATGGCCACCACGGCGGTGTTATTCATAAAAGCGCTGAGAACACCCGTGGGCGCGATCATTCGAAGCTGGGCACCTTTCTCGGTTTTCGGGTGCCCCAGTAACCGGCGGGCAATCCACTGCACCGCCCCGGTTTCCTTCAGTCCTGCCGCCACCACATACAGGGTTGCAATGGTTATCACACCCGGGTTGCCAAACCCCGCCAAAGCCTCAGCCGGCCCCAGGATCCCCGAAATCAACAGAAACGCTAAAGCCGTCATCAGAACCAGGTCGGCAGAAATACGGGTAAGTGCAAGCGCCGACAACACCGAAAACAGTGTTGCCAGGGTCACAATGCCTTGCCATTCCACGGAGTTAGTCCTTGTGGGTGATCAGTTCCCGCTCAAGCAGGTAGGCAATGAGAGAATCAACACATTCCTCCACCGAGTGCCGGGAAGTATCCAGCCGAATCTCAGGGTGTGCCGGCACCTCGTAAGGCGAGTCGATCCCAGTGAAGTGCTTTATCTCGCCCGAACGGGCCTTCTGATAAAGCCCCTTCGGGTCACGCTCTTCACAGGTAGCCAGCGGCGCATCCATGAACACTTCAATGAACTCGCCCGCCGGGAACAACTTCCGAACCAGGCGCCGGTCACTGGTGAACGGAGAAATGAACGCACTCATTACGATCAGGCCAGCGTCTGCAAAGAGCTTGCAAACCTCACCCACGCGGCGAATGTTTTCTTCCCGGTCATCGTCGGAAAAGCCCAGATCCTTGCACAAACCGTGGCGAACGTTATCACCATCCAGCAGAAACGTGTGATAGCCACGCTTATGCAGCGCGACATCAAGCGCGTTGGCAATGGTGGACTTGCCCGAACCGCTCAGGCCAGTGAACCAAAGCAGGCAAGGTTTTTGGTTTTTATTAACCGAACGCTCCGCACGGGTGATTTTGTGATCGTGCCAGACAATGTTATTTGCCAAAACTTTTATCCTTTATTTTTTGCCACGGACACTCACGGACCCACACGGACGCAATACAAAAATCAGTCATTTTTTGTCCGTGAGCGTCCGTGAGTGTCCGTGGCTACTATTCAGATTGCAGGTCTGATTAGAGGCGAAGCCTCGTAATCCGACAGCCAGGTCAAACCGGCTTACAACCCCACTCCGGATAATTCTCCCGAATAAACCGATTCAGGTTGCGCTCCGCTTCGGTGTATTCCCGTTCAGTCACGGCTCCAGCGCCACCCAGCGCCCGCTCCACCATACCCGCCGCCACAGTCACATTGGTCAGCTTATCAATCAGGATAAAGCTACCAGTTCCTGGATGATGCTGATAATCCTCAACCACGACCGGCTCGGAAAGCTCCACATCACACAGGCCAATGGCATTCAACTCAAGGCCACCTTCGGTCTCCGGATAGCGCTCCAGGGTATTTACATCAATCTCTTCGAGGACCTCGTTGACATAACAATTGGTCACCCGGGTCCCGATCTTGATGCCGTATTCACGGCCGGGTTTCAGCGCTTGCTCATTCATCCAGACAATGTGGGCGGCAAAGCGGTTGCCCAAGGCAGGCTTGCTGTTGGCGTGTACCAGCAGATCACCCCGGGAAATATCCACCTCGTCTTCCAGGGTCAGCGTAATGGCATCCCCCGGCCAGGCCCGATCAATCTCCCCTTCATAATTGTGAATGGCTTTCACCCGGGAGGTCTTTCCAGAAGGCAGCACCGCCACCTCATCGCCCTTGTGCACCACGCCACTGGCCAGCGTACCGCAATAGCCCCGGAAGTCCAGGTTGGGCCGGTTTACATACTGCACCGGAAAACGCAGGTCGGTCACGTTCTGGTCTTCCAGAACCTCCACCTGCTCCAGAATGTTCATCAGGGTTTCACCATGGTACCAGGGCGTCTGTTCGCTGCGGTTCACCACGTTATCGCCATCCAGAGCGGAGATCGGCACGTAGTAAACATCTTCCAGGCCAAGCTGGGTCGCCAGTTTCTGGTATTCCTCGCGGATGTTGTTGAACACCTCCTCCGAGAAGTCCACCAGATCCATCTTGTTGATCGCCACCACCACATGCTTCAGGCCCAGAAGGCTAACAATAAAGCTGTGCCGGCGGGACTGGGTGAGCACGCCTTTGCGGGCATCAATCATCACCACCGCCAGATCACAGGTAGAGGCACCGGTGGCCATGTTGCGAGTGTATTGCTCATGGCCCGGGCAGTCGGCAATGATGAACTTGCGCTTATCCGTGGAGAAATACCGGTAAGCCACATCAATGGTAATGCCCTGCTCCCGTTCGGATGCCAGGCCGTCCACCAGCAAAGCCAGATCCAGCGACTCACCGGCATTGCCCTGTCGCTCACTGTCTTTGTGCAGGGCCGCCAGATGATCCTCAAAAATCAGCTTGGAATCAAACAGCAGGCGGCCAATCAGGGTGGATTTGCCATCATCAACGCTGCCACAGGTCAGAAAGCGCAGCAGGTCCTTGTTCTCATGCTGGTCCAGGTACGCGAGGATATCGGATTCAATCAATGTAGATGCGTGAGACATTGTAAATTCAACTTGAGAGTCTGGAGTGAACACGGGGTCAGAAGAAGTTTTCTTCTGACCCCAACTTCATGGCATTTACGGGGTCAGATGAACGCTTTCATCTGACCCCAATTTCAGAAATACCCTTCACGCTTCTTCTGCTCCATAGAAGCAGCAGAATCATGATCAATAACCCGCCCCTGCCTTTCGGATGTCTTGGTCAACAGCATCTCCTGGATAATCTCCGGCAATGTGGCGGCCTCAGACTCCACGGCACCGGTCAGTGGATAACACCCCAAAGTACGGAAGCGCACCATCTTCATTTCCGGCTTTTCGCCGGGCTCCAGCGGCATGCGATCATCATCCACCATAATCAGGGTGCCATCGCGCTCAACCACCGGACGTTCGGCGGCGTAATACAGTGGCACAATGTCGATGTTTTCCAGGTAGATGTATTGCCAGATATCCAGCTCCGTCCAGTTGGAAAGCGGGAATACACGAATGCTTTCGCCTTTATTCACCTTACCGTTATAGAGGTTCCAAAGTTCCGGGCGCTGGTTTTTCGGGTCCCAACGGTGGAACTTGTCACGGAACGAGTACACCCGCTCCTTGGCGCGGGATTTCTCCTCATCCCGGCGTGCGCCACCAAAGGCGGCATCAAAGCCGTACTGGTCCAGCGCCTGCTTGAGGGCCTGGGTTTTCATCACATCGGTATGCTTGGCACTGCCATGGGTGAAGGGTCCGATGCCCTGGGCCACACCTTCCTGATTGGTGTGCACAATCAGCCTCAGCCCCAGGCGCTGTGTCAGTTCGTCCCGGAATTTGATCATCTCGCGGAACTTCCAGGTGGTGTCCACGTGCATCAGCGGAAACGGTGGCTTGCCAGGCGCAAAGGCCTTCATGGCCAGGTGCAGCATGACGGCAGAATCTTTACCGATGGAATACAGCATCACCGGGTTATCAAACTCAGCCGCCACTTCACGGATGATGTGAATCGACTCTGCCTCAAGCTGCTTGAGGTGGGTTTTCTTCGGGGGAGTTAAAGTCATTACTCTTCCATTTATTTGTTTGGCCACGGACACTCACGGACCCACACGGACGAAAAACAAAAACTATTCATTTCTTTGTCCGTGAGCGCCCGTGAGTGTCCGTGGCAAAAAAATCACTGATCCCAAAAGCTGGCCATCACGCCAACAAACGCATCCAGCTGCTCTGCCGGCAAATCATTAATCCCGGCCGCTGCCTTCCGGCCGCCACCAGTCGGAAACTGCCGCGCCACGTCATCAGCCCCGGTGCGGTTGTTCAGCGGTGCACGAATACTCACCAGATAACTATCGGTGGCCGTATCGGTCACAATCGCACAGGCTTTGTCCGGATGGCGGTTGGCCAGTTCGTTGCCGAGCACGCCGCTCACTCGCCGGGCCCAGGCTTCATCGGGCAACTTCACAACCAGCGACGTTGCAGTCTCACTCAGTACCGGCGCAGCCAGGCCTTTGGCCATATCCTCAGCATAACCATCCCGAAGCTGCTGCCATTCAGCCGGCTCCGAAGCAATTAAATCCAACGGGTCTTCAAACTTCACAAACGCCCGGTATACATCCGCCGGGTGAAAGTGCAAGTCCTCCACCGTGGCGCCGTAGCCATTGTAATTGATACAAACACCCAGAGTTTTTAGCGCATCCGCCTGTTCATCACTCAGGCCGGCCTTTCCCGCCAGTTCGTAAGCCACCGCATTCAGGTTATCCCCGAACGCGGCCGCAATGGCCCAGTTATGGAACTGACCATTCAGGTGCTGGTCCACCAGCAGGCTGGTACAAGTGGTGGGCTGGGTATCAATCAGCGCGGTAAACCCGGGGTGGTCCGGAAGCGTATCACCGGGGAAATGGTGGTCCACATAAAACACGGAACAGCCCGCGGCCAGCAGGCCATCTACGGCTTCGCGGTTTTTGTCGAGACTGATGTCCAGAATGTTGACCCGGGCTGGCGAATCAACCGGCACATTCCGGGCAAGCGCAATATCGCGCTTCACACCGGTAATCAGCGTGGAATCGCAGGGCCGGGCCAGGCGAAGCTGAATCAGGGCGCAGATGCCATCTGCATCACCGTTGAATATGTCGTAGGTTTGCATAGGTTCTCTTTGAAGATCCGGGAAATTTTTGCCACGAAATCCACCAAATCCACGAACAAAGGTGAATCACTTGAGGAACAAGTAGCGTTATTTGCTAAATTTATTGGGTTTCGTGGATTTAGTGGCAAAATAAATACTGCTCACAACCAAAGGTTAAAATCGCCACGCCCGCCGCAGGGCCCGTGAAACGCGGAGGAGTGTACCAACTTCCGGCGCTGAGCTCTTCCTTTGCACTTCAATCTCGCGGAGTACCGTTTCAACCGTGGTGAACTTCTCGGTTACCTGGCTGATGTAGGTGGGGTACAGAATGAGCGCAGCCGCCACCAGTTCCTCCAGGGTGCGTTTTCGGGTTCGGCGCGGGCAAGGGTGAATATCCGTGGCCAGCCCCCATCCGCTGTAAAACGGCTGCCCGTAGCAGGTAACCTTCAGGCCCCGGACCAAGGCCTCGAAACCAGTCAGCGAGGTGATCGTATGCACTTCATCTACCTGGCCCAGCAAATGGCCCATATCCTGATCAAGTATGAGCTCATCACACCAGCGTTCGCCCTGCTCTTCGCCCCCCCCGCGTGTTCGCAAGCCAGCCACCACATCCGGGTGGGGCTTATAAACCACCCAGGCACTCGGGTTCTGCTCACGTACTGCTTTCAGCAGCTCCAGGTTGGTTTTAACAACCGGTGACCCAAATTTGATCGACGCATCACTTTCCACCTGCCCCGACACCAGCAGCACTCGCTCAGTGCCAGGGGGACGCTGCCAGTCCCGGGCACCCGTGTTGTACTTGGTGGTACCCGATACCTTCAGGCTTTCAATCAAACCGGCAGCCCGCTTCAACAGGCCTGGTTTAAACTCTGCCTCCTCAAGCAGCTGCTCCAGGCGGGATGGCCGCGTAGCGTCGTAATACATGCCGATATCATCCATCACCCAGGACTGGGGCTGAACAAGGTCTGCACCAAGGCCCACCGAACGGATAAAGCCGTCTTCCACCCGAATCACCGGCACGCAAGATTCTGCCAACCCCCACACAACCCGAGTAGAACCATCTGGCGCAGGCTGCTTACGCTCATCCATCACATCACTGCCGGCAAGAAAACGGGACAACGCCTTGCGCTTCCACAGCGGCACACGGGGTGAATAAAGCTGTGCCGGAAAGCGTTCACGCTGTTCCCTCTGCAGGGCCAGCCAATCGAGAATCCGCTCCGGCTCACAGCGAAGGCCTGTCTCCGGATCTACATACCGCGGGTAGTCTACAAGCGCAGCATAAACAAGAGCCTCCAGGCTCACCGGCTCGCGAAATTCCGGCGCCGGCAAAGCATCTTCCGTCAGCCCGCGGCCGGCGTAGAAGGGCATGCCAAACACGTGCGTTTCCTTGCCCCACAGCAGTGCCTCAAACCCCATTTGCGAGGTTACGCAAAACACCGCATCGGCATGCTCCAGCAACGCCGGGGCATGAACATTTTCGCCCAGCCACTCTACCCGCTCAGACTGCGCCTCTGCGGATTGGCTGAAGTACCCCTGCTTCCTGCCAGCGACCACATCCGGATGGGTTTTAAGCACAATGCGATGCCTCGGAAACCGTTCCAGCGCGGCCTTCAGCATGGCCTCGAAGCTACTCGGATCAGCCTGGCCATACTTCACCGATGCATCGCCAAAAGTTTGGTCCACCACCAGAACATAGGGCTTCAGGTGCTGATAATTTAGCTCGCGGGCATGGTTGTACTTGGAAACCCGCCCCGCGCGCCAACGGCGAATCAACTCACGAGCCCGAGCCTTTTCATCCAGATCCGAAGGCTGAGCCAGCAACGTATCCAGCCGGCAGGGTAGGCTGGCATCGTAATAAATACCCTGGTCGTCCCACACCAACGACACCGGCGGCTCCGCACCGGGCTCCACCGAACGCAAAAAGCCATCTTCCAGGCGCACCACGGGCAACCCCAATTTCCGTGCAACCGCCTCTGCCTTCGCAGCCGAGGGCTTACGGCCCCAGGCCAACATGGCCTTCGCTCCCTTTGCGGACAGGCCCCGGCGGTGGCGCTTCACCGGAGCACCAGTGATCGCCTCCAGGTGCTTAAGAGCGTGCAAGGCGGGGGATGTTGTCAGGTGGCAAGCGTTATCTGGCACAGTGGTCTGCGTTGGTTTTAATGATTTTTTGCTACGGACACTCACGGAAATACACGGACAACTACTTTATTCTCTTGTCCGTGAGAGTCTGTGAGTATCCGTGGCCAATTAGTTTTTTAGTGTCTTTTAGCGGGTTTCATGGATTTCGTGGCAAACAAGCGCTTTCCTCTTTTCACGATCATCCAGCAAATCCAGTGCCGCCTCCACCCAGACCTGCGGCGAGTCCATCGGCAGCAATAACCCGTTCTTCCCATGCGCCACCAGCCGCCGGTAAACCGGCGTGTCCGCATAGAGGCCCACCGCGCCCGCGGCAGTGATGTCGTAAAATTTGGTGGGCGCCCGGGCGGCGTTGAAAGTGGTGTCTCGCAAAGGCGCCAGGCCAATGGTTCGGCCGGGCCGCTGGATAAAGGCTTTATAGGCCGGCCAGCTCATTGGGTGAACTACGTGCACCCCATGCAAATGCGCAAAGCGGTCGCGCACTTTTCTATCGCCAATGACCTCAAAGCATACATCGGCACGGGCGGCCAACACCTGCTCCACCACCGGCATCAGCCACTCCAGTTCACCACGGTGCGAGGCAGAGCCGTGGTAAAAAATGGTTTTTATCGCCGGGTCTGAAAACTCTGCAGCCGCACCATGGGGGTTTCCGGGTTCCAGAATCTCCGGGTTCCAGCTGGCGTACTTATCCGCAAGCCAGAGCGACGATACCCAAAGCTCGGCGCCAATCTCCCTTAACCAGCGCTGATGCCGCCACGCGAGACCAAACAACTTGCGCTGATAATGCCAGGGCATGCCCTGAAATGCCCGCCAGTCGAACAGATCGTCGTCCATAAAGAACACCACCTGCTGAGCCGGATGACGTTTTAACACGGCCTTCCAGGCCGGCGGCACATACCGCACGAACACCACCACAGCCCCAGACAACTCAGAGGGCGCCGGCAGCTCATCAAACCTGTAATAGTCTACCGCCGCGCGTGCCTCTGCCCAAAAAGGCCGGATAAAAAACTCCGTAGAGGGGTTAGGGTTTTGGTGAACGATCTTTATTCGGGGCATAGGCCGCCTGTTACTTAAGTAATTTTTTGGCCACTAAAACCACTGTGATGTTGCGCTGCCGAATTTGTCATTCTGGGGAGGAAACCAAAAGCCCACTGTTTTGCTGATAGGTTTGGTCAAGCTGTTGCTGTATTAACCGGGTGGTCTCGGCGCTCACCCCAAACTCTGTTGCCATTGCAGAGAACCCGGCCAGAGCATCCAGCACGCGCTGCATTTCCTGGCGAGCCTGCGGCCAATTGGCATAACCCGCTTCAGCGGCCAGCTTCTGTAACGCTTTTAGTGGGGGATTTTTACCATAACCCCCAAAAGCCGTGGCGTGCTCACCAAAACGGCCCGGGCTGAAAGTGACATCGTAAAACGGCGCAGGCTGCCAGTTGCCATCATCACTCTGCAAAAACGCCCAGTTTTTGCTGTGATCATCCTGGTTCAAGGCAAACAGATTAAACACTGCCCGTAAAAACTGTAACTGTGCAGCCCTGGCGCCACGGCACAACTGGCCGCTGGCTTTGATCAAGTCCTCATAATCCAGACTGGGCATGCGGAAATCGGCATCCAGCAAGCCACAGGCGCTGTGCAAATGCACGCAACCCGGCACATCATCGGCGCGCCATACCCGGTCAAACCGCTCAACCGCCAGCCAGGCTTTGGCGCCGGATTCACCCGGAGCGGAGAGCAACTGCCAACGAGGAGGCTGCAAACCCGCACGCTCCGCCAGCGACAAGTAAACCGCTTCACACAACCCTTCTTCGTGCCCCAGGGGCAAGTTGGCCGAAGTAAACTTCACCAACCAGGCCTCATCACCGGGCTTTGCACGGGTACGGCAAACCCCATAACTACCTGCGGAAAAATACAACTGCGCCTTTGGCCGGGCGCCCGCCGAACTGCCCGCAGCAACCAGTTCCGCGAGCACGTCGGTGGTTTGCCCATCAAACATAGCCTGCGCGTGGAGCCCCAACTCAGCTATGTTGACCGGCTTATCGTCTGTTGCAGGCGCAAAATTGGCCACCGGCGCATAACTCAACGAGCCACTGCCGCTGGAACCCACAAATGCCAGCCGGTCCATCGGCGTTACCTGTGCCGGTAACACGCCCTCCTGGCGAAACACCCTGTCCATCAGCAACACCCCCCAGCCATCCGGCAGGGAGTCTGCGAAAACCCCGGGCAAACCGCCGTGCGGGTCTCGCGGGGCCTGCTGCACACTCGTATCCCACTTCAGAGTAAAAGGCGAAAGCGGGCTGAATTGCGTAAGGTAGTCTGCATCGTACTGAAAAAACACACCCTGCCGGTTCTGTGCCAGCCCACCTACCCGGGCTTGCCGGCCATCACTGAACGTACGCCAGACTGTAAGCTTGCGAACAGGCGTAAAATTCACTGAGCGAGCACCTCATCCAGTGTACGTGGCAGCGGCTTTTCGGGGCCCTCGGTCAGGCTTTGAACGCGCCGAAGATCATCTACGCACTGCCACAACAACAAAAACTGCCTGAGTGAGATCTCCCCAGTGGTTTCAAATCTCTTGATTGTCGGCGCTGGCACCGTGCTACGCTCAGCCAACGCCGCCCGAGACCATTTAAGGGCCTTCCGGCGCTGTTGCACATAGCCTGCCAAGGCTGCCTGAACATCCCACCCCGACACAAGCTCAATCATTAGATGTCCCCATATCCATTACGCAGATATTTTATCAAAAAAGGATACAGGACTATCCAATATAAACAAGCTGAGCGCTGCAAGAAATCATTCAAATACCGGCGCATCCCGAAACAACAACCCATTACCATCCTTCTCAGACACCCTGGGCGCCTCGCCCTTCAGCGGCCAGTCAATCGCCAGATCAGGGTCATCCCAGCGAATGGAGTACTCGTCTCCGGGCGCATAGTAATCCGTGCATTTGTACTGGAACTCCGCTTCATCGCTGGTTACGTAGAAGGCATGAGCAAAACCCGGCGGAATCCACAGTATCTGCTTGTTTTCTTCGCTGAGCGTAACGCCTACCCACTGACCAAAGGTGGGCGAGCTTTTACGCAGGTCCACGGCCACATCAAAAACCTCGCCACGGGTAACCCGAACCAGTTTGCCCTGAGGTTGATTCCGCTGATAGTGAAGTCCCCGCAGGATGCCCTTCTGAGACAAACTGTGGTTGTCCTGAACGAGCGTGTAGTTGCCAAAGTGCTTTTCAAACTCGTTCTGGCGGAAGGTTTCCATAAAAAAACCTCGTTCATCCCCGAAAACTGTTGGGGTCATCAGCACAAGATCCGGGATGCCGAGTTCTGTATATTTCATACCAAGCCCCGTTCAGGCTCCGAAGCCAACGAAAAGTCCTCGTGCACCCGCGTGAGCGCGGGATGATAAGCTGGATCAGCATCCAGCAATTGCCCCCACCTTCTCCGCATCAATTGGAACTCCTTCGCGGCCTGTCTGCGCTGTCGGCGACTCTGGTTTCCACCCCGAGTGGCGGACTCATGGTGTATAAGCTCTGCATAGGGGGTCCACAGATTACGGTACCCTAACGCCTGCACCTTCAGGCAAAAGTCGACATCGTTGTAGTTAACCGCAAGATGCTCATCCAGCCCTCCGGCATCCAGATAAACCGATTTGCGCACCAGAAGGCAGGCCGCGGTAACCGCTGAGTAGTTCTGCACCAGCTGTAGGCGCCCCTGATAGCCTTCTGCAGAGCCAGGTTCAAACCGGAATGCGTGACCTGCGACCCCGCCAATGCCCAACACCACACCAGCATGCTGAATAGAACCATCCGGATAAAACAGCTTCGCACCGACACAGCCGATGTCCGGTCGCATGGCCTGAGCCACCATTTCATCTAACCATCCAGGTTGGCGGGGCTCTACATCATTATTGATCAAACCTATAACCTGCCCTCGTGCATGGGCAACTGCGAAATTATTAATAGCTGAAAAATTGAAGGGAGCATTGTAGCGAAGCACTCGTACCCGAGTGTCCCGTTTTTGCAATTCCGCGAGGTAATCCAGGGTAGCTGAACAGTCGCTCTGGTTATCGACTATCAGCACTTCGAAATTCGGATACTTCGTACGCTGCAAAATGGCGTCTAAGCACGGTTTCAGAACGGACAAACCATTGCGGGTGGGAATGCAGAGGCTAACCAATGGCGAAGGTTCAGGTAGGTGCCAACGCACCCGCCAACTAAGAGGCAACCGACCACGCTCAACGGTACAGGGTGTTGAATTCCCATCCAGCTGTTTCGAGAGCTGTTGCTGGCGAGATATAAACCAACGCTCACGAAAAGCTTCATCCATCGAAGAAGTGGTTACCTGCAGCGCCAGAGCAGGACAATGGGTAACCCATTTCAGGCAATCCCGTGAATTGTCTGCCACCACTGCCAACAACAACGCATCAGCTAATTGATCGACTGAATCGAAACAATTCAGGGAAATACCGGCCAGGCATTCAGTAAAAACGTCGCCACGGATGGCCACACCGTGCCCTACATAACCACAGGAGAGGAAGAGATCCAAATTCCACTGAGGCTTTAGCCCGGGCTCAATCGCCCCGCTTTCCTCATCGACTCGCTGCTCATCGAACGTGATCACCTTCGCTTCAGGATGCGACACCTGCCAATCCCTGAGTGCCTCCACACCCCCAACCAGCCATTGGTCAGCCCGGCTGCGAATCACCACCCAGGTTTCTGCTTCAAATAAGGGTGTAACCCGAAGTTCATCTATCGTTAACCAGCGCAGAGCTGGCCATACAATTTCAGATGCCTCACGAACGGGCTGCGGCTGCAGTGACGATCGTGGCCGGTAGTGCAGGGTTTTCTCATAGTGCGCATAAAACTTGGTTGGGAATACAAGCAATGATCCCAGAAAACCTGCACCGATACGCAGCAAATGAATATCAGAAAATTGCTTCACTCGCCTGAGCATTCGCCAGACTGCTCGCAATCGAGCCAACGGCATCAAGCGTACGGCAACATCTGTCTCAGGGCGCTCCTCATATTCAGGGTTCAGCCACCGCACACAAAAGCTTTCACAATTTTTGGGCGCATAAACAACGCGCTGACCGGTCCTACCCGGCCTGATCGGAATGTGAGCTGCCCCTCCAACTACTTCGCCAGAAGCATTCTGTGGGACGATCTCAAGCACCGCATAGCGGGAACATCTGGAAACCCTGACAGAACACTGATACCAACTGCCCGGGGAACAATCCAACCTCTTAACTTTCATCATCAAAAGGTCTTGCTCCGCATGGTCACGATCGGCGCTGCGCAAGCCAATTAACCACTCTGTTCCACAGGCCACTCCTGGCCTCGTATTCCTCCAGTTTTTTAGCGATAAACGGGCCATGAGGACGAATATGGTGAGCCATCGCCATCAATTTTCGGGCCATAACAATATCCTTTGATTCGAGTGCGACAGCCCTATCCCGGAGGTAGCAGGCACAACTATCCATTTCCGGCAGCCCATTAACGTTAGATCGCTCCAGACGCGACATCACCATTTGCACCAGGGCCAGCTGCTCCTTCGAAAACACGAACGAGCCTTTATGGGGTTGATTCTGAGCCGATGGAAACAAAGCCTCTCGCTCATTGAAAAACTGGTCGCAAACCCAACGATTGGATACCTCGAACAAAGACTGCAATTCCGCTTCGACAGTAGATGGCAACCTCTCTCCCGAGCCGGAAAACACGTTCATGACTCTTCTCGCAAGAGGTTGATATTCTTCCTTGGTCAAAGCGCACTCTTCCCGTTTACGCGCTCTGTTAAGGCCCCTCAGCAATGCCTGACCAACCGGGTTGATGGATTCATTTTGCCGAGGCAGGTTCGCAGAAGTTGCGTGAGACGGAGACAACCCGATTACTTCCGCAAAGTCCGCAACAATATCCCCCTGTTTCAACTCATCGGCAGTAAAAAGTCTCGGTATTAAGGCCTTTTTACCAAATATCTTTGCCCACAACTCCAGCAGGCTCTGGTAGTTATAAAAATGGTTACCCGCATGGCATATCTTCCTGCCCAGCGCTTCCAAGTTACGCACTTCGCCATTTTTCAAGGCGGTTGAGTAAAAAGATGACAACACATCGGTTTGTGGCCGGAGATAAACTACCACCCGCACATCATTCGCCCACGGCATGATCAGATCATGCAGCCTTTTTACCTGCCAGGGATGGCGAAGCCGGGAATGGAAATGTTCACTGGAGATAACCACGGTGTGAATGCGCTCATCCAGGGCCGTCATTGCAGCGTGAAAATGCCGTTCTGTCTCTTCCCGAAACACCTGGCGCTGCTGCGGAGACTCAACACTCAATTGCTTCAAAAAATCGTCCGGCGCCTGGTCGCCAACGGCCGAGGCCGCCAGCGCCCTGGATTCCACCCGCCCCGGTGATGCGTAGTAGGCTACCCCGTGCTCGTTCAGTTCGTTCTGTGCGCCATGGAGGTAGCCCTGCAACGTTGTGGTGCCGGTTTTCTCAGTGCCGATATGCAAGATAAAACGAAACCGGCGGCTCATAGCTTCTGCAGAGCCCTCATGGAATTCTGTAAAAGCCGCTCAGCACCCTCAGCCGTTGTGGACTCTACGTAGCAGCGCAGTTCGGGTGCATTTCCGGAGGGCCGAAGGTGCACAATATCGCCATTAGCCAGTGTGGCCCGCAAGCCATCGGTAGGGTCTGTTACAGCAATACTCGCTGGCATACCCAAATCTTCCTGAAGCCTGGCGGGCGTTGCTTCCCACCGAGCAAGATAGGCAAGGCTGGTCTCGGTTGGAATGTCTTTCAGGCGATCACTGGCGGTAAACCGGCCGGGCAAACCATTAACGAGGGACGACAGAGGCCCATTGCGCTGTGCGGCCGCCACCATCAATGTCAATGCCGGCAGCAAGGCATCTCGCGTGGGCAAAGCTGCCAAGCGGCGGCCATTCGACTCAATAGCCGTGCCCAACATAAAGCCACCGTTCGCCTCAAAACCCGCAACACGCTCATATCTTTGGGTAAGCTCTGCCATTGCTTCCAGCACATAAGGGGAGCCAATGCGAGTTCGCTGGACTGTATCGAATGCACCACAGGCTTCAATGGCCGTATTGCAGCTAACAGGAACCGCGAGGCCCTGAATGCCCAGCTCACGGGCACAGAGCAATCCCACGATATCGCCACGCAGCCACTCACCATGTTCATCGGCCAACAACGGGCGATCACCATCACCGTCTGTAGTCAAAAGCGCATCAAGCCGATGCTCAACCGCCCACTTGCGTCCGAGCGCACGATCCTCATCACTCACGGCTTCGGTATCGACTGGAACAAACTGCTCGCTTCGGCCCAGGGCCACTACCTCAGCGCCCAGCGCTTCCAACACCTGGACGTTCAGATCACGCCCTGCGGCAGAGTGCTGGTAGAGACCGACCCGTTTCCCACTCAGTGGTTGACGGGGAAAAAACTCCGTATACCGGGCCAGGTACCGCTGGTTCGCGGCCATACTTTCCGGCTCCCGCTGAATAGCGCCGAGCTCTGGCAGCGTAGCATCCACACTCATGATTGCTTTTTCATCCGCCTTGGAGATCTCACCATCCGGCTGATAAAACTTGATGCCATTGCGATCGAAAGGAATATGGCTGCCGGTAACCATAATGGCCGGAACTCCATCCGCCATGGCCTGCAAAGCCAGGGCCGGGGTTGGAAGAATGCCATAATCGACCACCTTGATGCCCATGGCTCGAGCCGCTGCACTACAAGCCGAAGCCATAGCGGGGCTACTGGGCCGGCGGTCCATGCCTATGGCGACCTGAGCCACTTCACCACGCTCACGCATGACGCTCAGAAAGGCGAAGGAGAAGGCGGCACTGACCTCATCCGTGAATTGTTCAACCAGACCTCGGGCACCACTAGTACCAAAATTCACACCGGAATTAGTTAGAACCTGACAAGTAGAAAACGATAGGAACATAGAATTTCTCCTATTTGGTTTCTTTATCAATGCTTTTAGCAAACCCGAGGCAACAGGCCCGTGGACTGCGCTGAAGACACAGTGATCCTTTGAGTAGCTCCGCGCCCGCACCAATTTAGGTGTCTATTTACACATCTAATGCATCTTCATCGCATAGCACTTCATTTAGCTCGTCGGCTTCAGCACTACTTATTAGTCCAACGGATTCATCTTTGGGGAGATTAGACGAACTATCAGATGACTGATTGAATAATGGGCCCTCATTTGCAGAATCGGCGGTTCCCGTGCAGTGTTGAATGAAGAGCCGCATGACGTGATCCACACCTTCAGAACGCACCTCTCTCAGATCATCCTGATAGTAAGCGCCTCTGTTAAAGTTGCCTGTGATTATTTCGTAGGAGGGGAAGTAAAACACTTGATCGTTCTCCGCCGTAACTTCATCGGCCACCACCCGAAGAACCGATTTGCTAACAGTGGTTGAGACCAATACATGACGATCTTCATAGGTTGCCATCAATGGCACAGGCGACACGGTCAAAAGCACTCGGGCATTCGGGTTGACTATCTTGAGCTTGGAGAGAAAACGATCAAGATCGCTCTTCACTTCATCTTTGCTGAAATTACGAAAACGATAATGCTCCCAGTCTAATGTTCCACCCGCCACACCCGGCGCGAGAGGAAGAATGGCACCGTCGGTGATATGCTCCCAGCATTCTGTAAGGCCCAGAGTGAATACAAAAACGTCCAGCTCTTGGAACATACGTTTCACCGCTATTAGGTGTGGGCTCTGAGCTTCCACTACCTCAACAGGAGTTGCATAACCCTCGGGACAAATCTGAGGCCGAAAAGGATCGACGTAACGTCCATCAGCGCGTTGCCAGGGTTCAATGGATGGCGAATATTCACCAAAAGCGCGGTCAAAAAGTTGCAATAGCTGACGCGTTGTATAAAGGTTACCGTACCGTCCGGAAAATACCCCATACCCCAAAGCGCTCTGCTCTTGAGGCGACATGTCCACCGGAGGCTGCTCGGCCACATAGTAATTGAACCCCTCCTTGTTTAGCCGCTTGGCGATGTGTTGCGCAAAGCAGCTGCCGGCAGTGGCGATTTTTTGGCTGGGGGTAATGTGTAAATCACTGCTTACCGCCGGATCCACAGCCGCCATCGGCAGATTGCTGACAACCTTTTTCCAGAAGCCATAATCGGGGCGCCCCTTATAGGGGTGACGCGTCTTCGCCTCCCGCTCCTGGCGGGTCAGTTCCGCCTTAAAAACCACTTCAATTCTATCCAATCCACCGTTTTTATGACGGTGGTGAAGCAGATCGTTATTTTGGTACTTATTTTTTTCATAGAATTGAAAGGAGCGCTCTATGAACTCATAAAGACTTAAAACACGCCCACCTAATCCCTGACCTTCCTTAAAAAAAATGTCTGTCGGATGATGGCCCGACTCGAAGAAATCATCACTAAGGCTTGGGAATACCAAATTTTTTCCAAGCGGATCGAGAGCAAACTCACAGGCATCCACATTTCTGAACTCAATACTTCTTTTCCTGAAGGCCGCCTTTAGCAAATCCTGTACTATGAAAAGTTTGGGATGGTTAATCGTGTGCATTACTTTACTGTTAATCGATCGCCATTTCTCTATTACTTTTTTAGCATCCTGCTCAAACAATGGGGTTACAATATTTTCTAAACTGCAAATTGACCCCTTGCATGCAGAATTATAACCTAAGTTTTTATAAACTCTTTCGTTAAATAACTGATAGCAATTTTCTTTTGATATCTTAAGAAGATAACAGGTAGACGTAATAAAGGAGTGCAGATTTCCACCTATCGGTCCCTTAACCCCAACATGGACACAATCAGGAAGCGAGTCTGGCAAGACAACTGCCGGCACATCAACTATATTAAAAATATTGCTTGCGGCCTGAATATTTCTTTGATTTGATATAACAATATTTATGGCGTTATCAGTATTTTTTTGCGCTTTTAGAGCTCCACATACATCCTCAGTTTCCACTCTATTTACCCTGCAGTCTCCAAGCAAATATGGAAGAATTTCGGCTACGCTATGTGTTTGGCAGTTACCTACCAAGTTTACATCAATCATGATTCTGTCCTGATCAGTGATTGTTACAGTCGCCCACGCTCAACAATGAGCTACGAGTGTTGCCCGAAGGGCATACAGGTAAAAATCTCGTGATAACGCCAAGTTGGACCGTTTATTATCTAAATCTAAAACGTAGTGCCAACTGATACATTACTCCAGAGTCTTTAGGTCGCATTAGGCATACTGCCCATGCATGTTGTCGTAATTTCGAGTGATACCATTCTTTTAGTTACCGTGCAGTATCTTCCCCCAATTGAACTCCCGGATCACCACACCAATATGCGACCACCGATGATATGACTTCGAAGAACGGAAGTAGAAACCTCAAATATCGAAAAACATTCGAAGCCCTCACTCCTGACTTGGCGGACATACTGTCGTTTATTCGCAACGATGAGTAGCTTCGAGCATATCCATCAGAGTAGTATCGAGATTATATCTTGGCTCCCAGCCTGTCAGCTTTTTTAACTGTTGGTTAGAGCCGCAAAGACGTGGTATCTCATTCTTTCTCACGAATGCCGGGTTCACCTGGATGTCTATCTCATACCCGGCCAATGCACCGACCTTTTCAATGATCGTGCGCAGAGCGGTGTCTGTTCCCGAGCTTATATTGACAACCGTTCCCTTTATATCCGCCTCCAGCAGCGCCATATAAGCCCTTACCACATCCCTCACATCCGAAAAATCACGGCTAACGTCAATGTTACCCAGTTCAATGGTGGAAGACTGGCGGGCAAAGTGATCGACAATTTTTGGCACGAGAAAACGGGTGTGCTGGTGGGGGCCGGTGTAGTTGAACGGCCTCGTGATCACAATCGGCAGCCGCTCAAACCAGTTTGCCACCATATGCTCCATGGCCAGCTTGCTACAAGCGTAGTGATTCACTGGCGCAGGGCAGGCACTTTCGTCAATGACGCCTACATCCGGAGTGCCGTATACATTAGCGCTGCTGGCAACCAGTATCCGGTCCGGCGGCGTATTCAGTTCTGCTAGCGCCTGCAGTAGATTCAGTGTGCCAAACACGTTCACATCGTAGAACGCCCGTTGATCCTCATGGCCAACGAACGATAACGCCGCCAAGTGAATAACCCAGTTTGGCTTAACGCGCTCAACGCATTCTTTAACCGCTGCTGCATCGGTTAAATCGCACGCCAGGGTTTGATCAGCGGCGGTGGGGTGGTTGCCCAGCCCCACTACCTGAAATCCCTGATTCTCGAGCGCCTCAACCATATACTGGCCGGTAAATCCGGATGCACCTGTCACTAACGCGATCGGCATTGGACTGGCTCCTTTACGTAGGGGGGCTTGATTAGAACGAAAAGCCTTGCTCATTACGGCGCAGATCGGCTTCCACCATCATCTTGCACAGATCTTCAATGCTGGTTTTCGGCTCCCAACCCAGCTCATCTCTGGCCTTCTTCGGATCGCCAATCAGAAGCTCGACTTCCGCAGGGCGATAGAACTTGGGATTAACCCGAACCACCACATTGCCTGTGGCAGTATCAACGCCTACTTCGTCTTCCGCCTTGCCTTCCCAGCGCAGCGTTATGCCCACTGCCTTGAACGCCAGGGTGACAAAGTCCCGAACCGTTTCAGTCCGGTTGGTGGCCAGTACATACGTGTCCGGCTTATCCGCCTGCAGCATACGCCACATGCCTTCCACGTATTCCTTGGCATAACCCCAGTCACGCTTGGCATCCATGTTGCCCAACTCCAGCGTGTCCAGCTTGCCAAGTTTAATCTTGGCCACCGCATCGGTAATCTTTCGGGTAACAAATTCGCGACCACGCAATGGCGATTCGTGGTTAAACAGAATGCCGCTGGTCGCAAAAATATCGTACGACTCACGATAGTTAATCGTCATCCAGTGTGCGTACAGTTTGGCGACACCGTAAGGGCTGCGCGGATAAAAAGGTGTTGTCTCTACCTGAGGAATCTCCTGCACTTTACCGAACATCTCGGAAGTGGAGGCCTGATAGTAGCGAATTTTCGGGTTCACTATCCGAATCGCTTCCAGCAGATTTACCGCGCCCAAACCCGTAATTTCGCCCGTTGTAATGGGTTGGTCAAAAGAAACGCCAACGAAGCTCTGGGCGGCCAGATTATAAACTTCCGTCGCTTCTGTGGTCTGAAGTAGGCGGATACTCGAAGAAAGGTCTGTCAAGTCATATTCGACCATATGAAAATTAGGGTGCCGATGCACTCCCAACTCTTCTATACGCCAGAAATTAACGGAGCTCGTTCTGCGGAATGTTCCGTACACATGGTAGCCTTTTCCAAGGAGGAGTTCGGCAAGGTAGGCCCCATCTTGGCCTGTAATTCCAGTAACAATGGCTTTTTTCATTAAAATCACCTTAGATATCAAAACTAAACCTAATTATTGCGCTAAAAAATCATGATACACAGAATTTAAAACAAGCCGGGATCAGGCCCTCATTCTCTAGCCAGCATCTGCCTTCCTCTACAGCGGTGACAATCAATAGATACTCCCCTGGTTCATCAGGCGCCGGTATCTCCATTACAACCTTTGTCTCGTCACCGGGAAGTATCTCAGCGCACGGAATGACAGTCCTCTTTCCGTCAAACAAATAATAGCCGTTCGTACTTCTCCAGTGATAACTCATTCTTGGGCCAGCACTAGCACTTATCGGCCATCGAATTGGTGAGAGATTACCCATCGAAACCTGCAACCTCAGTATTTCTCCGACACGGAGTGAAGAGTCTTCGAAACGTGCACTAACGTATCCTTCATAGTTTGTCTTGAACGCAGGGTTAGAACGTCTTATTGCTGAACCAAAGGAATAACTCACCGCATCAGCCAAGGATATAACTATGTTTTCCCAGGCTTCACTTTCAGAATCTCCCACATCGATATTGGAATCTATTATATCGATTCCGTACTCACGCTTGAGAAAGTCTGCATCATCTTCCGACTGGGCTATTAGAGACTTTTCAAGATCGCGTCGAATCGGAATCTTTGGCCCATCTATAATTGATAGACGCCCTCCCAAAAGACGCCCATATTCGGCAACTGTGTACTCGACGTTATCCTTTTTAAGGCTTCTAATTACCGAGTCAGAAAATATTACTGCAGGCCAACTTAGACTCTCATTTTCGCGAGCGGGGGTCTCATAATTAATCTTGTAATTTTCCGGTTCTACCCCACAGAACGACAAAAAATCAGTAAGAACGTCAGAAGACACAAGCGTATCCGTAGAAAACTTTCTGACATAAACATTGGCTCTACCAAACACCAGAAAAAATTTCTCTAACGTCGCTTTATAGCTGTTACGCGGCAGAGAACCATCATCAAAAAAAGGCTCGCCTTGCTTTGCCCGTTGACTAATAGCACTTCTGGCATAGGAAAAGATAGGTCGAACATATGCAATAACATCTACGCGATCGGAGTACTGCAGAAGGTAAGACTTTAATTCTTCCAACTCAGGCATTGCCAAACTCACAAATCCCTCGTATGAGATGCATAGAATTTTATTGGGAGACAGTTCGTCTACTGATTGCTCAAACGCGGCCAAAGAGGTGCGGTCACGCCTCCCAATATCGTCAGATTCACTCAGCCCGGTATATTTATTGAACACATAATTCTCTGGGTTGCGTGAGAAAATAGAGCCTAAAAAAGCATGCCATCTGCCCACCGGATATGAGATGTTAAACTGCTCTGTAACAGCGCTTCTATTTTCATCAAGAAAATGCTGAATAGCACTGGATCCAGTCTTATCCCAACCAACATGTACAACCACTCTCTCAAATTTTTTCAAATCAGCTACCTACCCGACAAGCTTTGCCAAAACAATCAGTGGACGAACTAAAATAACTTAAAATCCTCGACACATTGATAGCGTAAAAACGCATTAGTACTGATTAAATATTGCCAACGTGATCGACCTAAAACCGTGAAAGCTCTTACAAAAATAGAGCCGAAAAACAAATGGACTCAAGCTGTCTAGAATAACGATTCGAAATCCACGCAAATATGCCCAAGAAATAAACAAACCCCAAATACCGACTTCAAATATTAAAAAACTATCAATATTCACTACCTGTATGCCGTTAGATTACGAGTTACACGAAGCGAAGGCAAACTAGACAACTTTGCAAACCATTCGATCCACTCGAAACCCATCATTCTCGAACCAAGCACATCTAGCCTTGACACCGGTTGCTTCAAGAATGTAGGTCCCGGGCTCATCAGGCGCCAATACATCCATCGAAGATAGGATAACTTCACCATCCTGAACGTCTCGATTTATCGGAGTTCGAATACCCGGAAAATTATATTCCGTGTAATCCGATTTCAACCAATGGTATGACAAAAAGAGCCTACTGTCGTCGTCATCCAACCAATTAGTACCACTGAAATTTTCAATTTTGACTGAAACTTTAAATCGTTCGCCGGATTTTTTGGAAAGCACCTGTTCTTTAAGCTCCGCACGCCCTAAAAACAGGTTCTTACTGGGCAGAAAATGAGACACACTCAATCTAAGATCTTCCCAAGCAGCTTCCGGCACCGTGTTTATAAGACCAGAGCATTTAGTCCTAAGAAAATTAAATAGCTGGACATCTTCAAAAATCAGATTTTCTAATTCTCGCTGTGCATCCAAAGAGAGGCTCAGATTCTTCTTATAACCAGAATCACCAACGTTCCCAGAAACTTTTTTATTTACATTAAACCCGAGATTGTAAGCCAGTACATCTTGAAATTGCTGTACATCGTCCTGCGTCCCGATCAAGAAACTATTATTTTCGATAAACGATTTAGTGTAATTAAAGCTTTCCCGGCCCGATATATATTTATTTTGGGCATTCCTAATCTTATTCCTAAAGTGCTCATTTTCCAGAATGCTTCTGCTTATAGATAGATCATTATTCATTCCTGGCAACTCGCCACGAGAACGATAATAATTATACAAGGAAAAAACCCGCGACACAGGCTCTCTCAAAATTGAGACGAATACCGCATCCTTTGCAAAACCATTTTTCAAGTAAAAATCAACTCCACGATGCCCTCCCAAGAGGCAATGCCATCAACTTAAGACATTTCACTAAAAATATCATATAATTAGGGTCCACAAACCAACTCAGGAGTCACTGAATTGAGCCATAAATCCAATCCAACGGTTGACCCCACCAGCGAGATCCTGCTTAAAAATTGTACATAAATTAACCAGTTTGCTGGATAGCCCGGAATTCATTGCTACTCATCGCCAAAATGCGTGCGATTTCACCCGAAAACGCTATCTCACCTTCCGTAATCTGATCCTTTTTCTGCTTAACCAGCCTGGCAGTGCGCTTCAGACCGAGCTGGATCAATTTTTCCGTGTGCTCAACAACACGCCTTTCGAAAAACAGGTCGTCACCGCGCAGGCTTTCAGCAAAGCCCGCCGCAAGCTCAAGCCCTCCGCTCTGGTGGCGCTGAACGATGTGCTTCAAAACCAGCTGGATGAACTGGGCCTGCGCAGCACATGGTGCGGGCTGCGGCTGCTGGGCGTGGACGGCTCCGGTGTACACCTGCCGCTGGAGCAGCCCCTGGAAAACTTCTTCGGCAGTCACAGTGAGCTGCCCGTGGCGCGGCTGTCCATGCTCTATGATCTGTGCGACCAACAGACCCTGCATGGTCTGCTGATTACTCCGGATGTGGATGAGCGGGGCTGTGCCGCCATGCACCTGGAGTATGCGCCGGACAACAGCCTCCTGGTGTTTGACCGGGGCTACCCTGCTCATTGGCTCTTTGCCGCCCTGTTGCAGCGGAACCAGCATTTCCTCATGCGCCTGACTCTCAAGCACAACCCGGCCGTGAGGGACTTCGTGGCTTCCGGCAACAGCGAACAGACCCTCTGTTTCGCCTGCAAGGGCTGGCTGTCCCGAAAAGTCTGCGAGCAGGCCGGCGTCGATCCGGATACCGAGGTCACCCTGCGCCTGATCCGGGTGCTCCTGCCAGGCGGTGAGGTGGAAGTGCTGGCCACGTCACTGCTGGATACCCAGGCCTTCCCGGCCACCGAATTTGCGGGGCTCTACCACCGCCGTTGGGGGATCGAAACCGATTACCGGCGGCTCAAGCAGACCCTGACCCTGGACAACTTCAGCGGTCGCACCGCGACCGCGGCGCTTCAGGACTTCCACGCCAAGCTGCTGTTGAAAAACCTGGCCATGCTGATGCAGGTACTGCAGCAGCCCCGGATTGAGCAACAAACCCGACACCGCAAAGGGGTTGGAAGGCGAACTTCACTCAGGGCGTGTCGCGCCTGAAAAACACCCTGGTGACGCTCCTGGTCGAGCCATGCGCCCACGCCATGGAGTGCCTGTTGACCCTGATCCGTAACAGCCTGACCGCCATCCGGCCCGGGCGAAGTTTTCCGCGCCAGCGCCGACGAAAAGCAACCCGCGGGTGCGAAGGCTACAAGCGCACTCGCTGAACCCGAAGGCTCCGGTCACGAGCGTATTGAATCCGACTCAAAGACTGCGTTTGGCGCTGGTCGGCTTTCGCTCGCCTCAAAGGTCGCCTTGACCTGCAATTCTTCTCCAATCCGCACCTCCGTGTCCCCTCAACACGGCAATAAAGGGGTGTTTCTGTCAGTTGGCCAACTTCATGCTGGCTCGATGTGGCAGGAACCTGGCTTGCCGGCGCTGTGGTTTTTCCTTAAGTTGATACCATTGTCCCAAGAGGACACTATTCTCTATATCTTCAGACTTCCTGCCTTTCCAGTTGCACGATCCACGGATATTTCTCAGAAAGAATCGATCACGAATTGCAGTTCCTGCCGCTTTCTCAATATGGAGAAACACAATACTCTTCATAGATAAGGCCCATTATTTTATAAACCGGAAAAATTAGTGAACACCTTAATCATCGTCACAACAGAAATAGTTTCAGCCAATTTTCAAATAAATAACAAAACTGTCAACCCCTGAACCTCTCTGAGCCACATACACTTTTGGTAGAAAGTCGGCTTTTTCCAGAGAGCTATTCGCAAGAATAGATTAAGAATCCCATTGGCGAAACCAAACGCCAAACCCGTTTTCCACACATACCAAGGAAATAGGCGCAAATCCCTTGCGTAGACCTGCCCCGATATTCACGAAGTAACGCAGCCATTCATAAAACCCTAAAACCAAAATACAGAAAAGCCAAACAAGAAACACTTAACCGTTTCTAGAAAAAATTATCCACAAAATATTTTAACTACAGAAGGATCAATATAAATTTGAAGTATGAGCACTAATATTTAATCAGAAAAAACATAACAATAAAAGCAGATAAAAATTCCGCATTTGCGATTAGATTTTTTTAGACCACGGCAGAGTAGTTAATTACCCGTACTGCCCAAACAGATAAACCGCGTCATTAAACATTTCTCCCACTTCTTCTTCAGTATAGAACCAAGCAATATATTTCTGCTGTTTATTGTTACCATAATATATTTCCTGCAACTTTTGCTTGGGCAGCTTCAGCTCATTCACAAACTGATCATGAAGAATAGACACTTTTTTTTCGGCAATAGAGTTGGATTTAGTTAAAGTAATCTCATCTAAGTTAGTAATATCCCGAAGTGATTGCTCCCAAGAACCAGATTTTTCTAAGCACAATACAAGCACATCTAGTTCATCGAAAATAACCTTGCAATGACCAGCACTATGATCGAAAGAATATAAATCGAAAAAGTTGTCATGAAACTCCTCTAATGGGTGCTTGGAAGTCAAAAACCGTCTATATTTTTAATGAGTCTTTTATATATGTCATCATAACAAATATCATCTATCGAAACACTGTCGCGAGCCACTAGATTCTCAAGTTGCTGAAACGTACCAGAGATTGCTCTCTTAAGCGGATCTCGGAAGCTTGAAATTATACTCGTTCGCGCCTCTTTATCTTTCCTTAGCTCGATGATGTCTCTGACGATGTTTTTCGTAACTATTCAGTTGCCTCCCCGTAAAAAGCCCTGTTAGCCCCGTTCCGGTGCCGACATAAAAGCCGGCTCACGCCCGGTAAACAGCTGCGTCAATACCTCGGAGGCACCCAGGTTCTGTTTCCGCGCCGTGGACAGAAGACTGCGCACACGACAGAAGATCAGGGCCCCCTCGAATGAGCGGAAGCAGCCGGAGATTTTCTGCTGCACCTTGAGCATGCGGATATCACGTTCGCCTTGGTTGTTCGTAAACGGAACCGTCGGATCGTCCAGGAAGCGAAGGACATCCGTCTCGTAGTCGCGCAGCCGCTCCAGCAGGTTGCGGGCCCGTGTGCGTTTGAGCCGACCGCGTTTGCCCTGCCGTTGGCTTTCATCCGGGGGCGGACACTCTTCTTCTGCTTTCTTGAGGCATTGCCGGTATGCCTTGCGCCAACCCTCCGCCTTGTCCGGCGGCAGGCTGCCACCGGCATTCTTGACCGCATCATTCATGGTGCGCAGCAGGGTCTGCATGCGCTGCGCCCAGGCCTGCTTGTCCTGTTCCCAGGCGCGCTGCAGTTCCCGCAGATGGTGGGCATTGCAGAGCGCATGCCCGCACTCATAGCGGTAGTACGGTTTCCAGTGGTCGTGACAGAGCACGCCGTGAAAGCGTGGCAGGATACCGATCTCCTCCATGGCCTCGTGGCCTCGCTGCGCATGGGGTGCCAACCAGGTCAGGCCGTCGTTGGAGGCACAGTGCAGCCAGTGGCGTTGACCACCGATGTTGATGCCGGTTTCATCGGCATGGATCAACTCCGACTCGGCCAGACGGTCCTTGACCCAGTGCTCGAAGCCCTCAGCTTTGTCGAAGGCTTCCTGATTGAAGTTGAACAGCGACCCCGCGCTCAGCGCAAGGCCGACCTGATCCTCGAAGTACTCGCGGATGCGTTCGTAGGGCAAGAGCTGGTACTGCGACAGATAAACCGCATGCGCCTTCAACCGGGGCCCATACTGCACCGGGCGGTCGACACCGGCCGGGAACGGCGCCACTATGCGCTGTCCCTGTTCGTTCTCCAGGATCTCGGCCTGGTACTCGGTGACGAAGCGGCTGATGTCCAGGTCGAAGACCGGCGCTTCTCGTAGCCGACCACTCGGAATTGGTTGCCCTGGGGCAGGGTGCGCCGGTCCACTTTCACGGTTCTGATCGCATCCGGCTCCTCGACCGGTTGCAGTGTCTTGCCAATACGACCAGGCTGCCCGCCCGGTTTGCGCTCGCCCTTGCTGCGGCTCTCCTTGGGCCGGTTCGGATCCTGGGAGGGCGGCTTGCTGCTGTTGCTACTATTGGCGCTGACCCGGCCGAGCAAGATCTGGATCAGCACCATCAGCAGCTCAATGGCCGCGCGCAGCGAAGGCGAGACCGCTGAATCGTCCTTGAGCTGTTGCCTGACATTCGCCAGGGCGGCGTCGACATCAATGTTGCTGATCTTCATGAACCGGGATTCCGTCGCTGGATGCCCCATTATCGCACGACTTTTTCAGGCCGGATTTTCCCTCCTGAGCAGGTTTGTGCGGGACTTTCCCTGTTGGCGACCTGCCCGGGGATGTCTGTCCGCTTAAAACACCACTGACGGGTTGACAGGCGACTTGAGCGCCCCTTTACCGCAACGTCCCGGGCGCGGCCGAAATTCCCGGGATTTGAGAAAAAAC
Source organism: Marinobacter metalliresistant (assembly GCF_038098645.1). Lineage (NCBI taxonomy): Bacteria > Pseudomonadati > Pseudomonadota > Gammaproteobacteria > Pseudomonadales > Marinobacteraceae > Marinobacter > Marinobacter metalliresistant. Next base: position 1,323,411 of record NZ_CP101118.1, read on the forward strand.
CCTGTCAAGCACTTTTTGAGAAAAAGTGAGCTGAATAGTTACTGTTTTTCTTTAATAATTCTGCTTTACCAATACTCTCGAATCCATTCGCTATACTGACGATCGACGCATTATTGTGATTGTGGAGCATCATGTTTAACACATCACTATAATCATTTTCCTGCGATAGCTGCTTTAGTATTGATGTGTATATTGACACTGTTCCAGTTTTCCCTGGCGCATAAATCAGATATTTCTTCCCAGACATAGGACCCCGATCCACACCACCTTCAAAATCTATCAATCTCTCTAGATACGACAAATCGTCGGAAGGCAGGATGTTACTTTCATTGGCCAATTTCATTCAACATCTCCAAGATTTTTAACTTTTCAACCAAAAAAAACGTACAACAAATTATTAAATAATCAGTCGCCTAAGAATATGGCTACGCATTAAGGTGGCTAGACAGTATAGAAAATTACACGTTCAGGAAACATGATGTTCTTCCAAACTATAGATTTGATGTCCATAGATTAAGGCTCAAGCTATTAGGACAGCATAGATTACTGCAGGCATTTTACGTCGTTGCTTAAAGCTAATTATTTGTAATATCTCTATAGCTAAGGGCGCATGGAAATTGAAGAACGTTTAATCTCGAGCCAATCTTTATGCGTCGCTAGGTCTTAACCAAATGTCGTCAAGTCGATGCTTTTGCCGCCTTTTGTACAAATCGCTTCTGTAGGCCAGAGGCGGTCCCGTCTGATCTTTGACTAAGCAATGCCGTTAACATCTCTTCCAAGCTTTGCTGCCACGTCAACCACGGCAAAGACTCTGATCGAGGATGCTTATTCTCACTGAGTAGCATTAACCACTGCTCCACAGCTTCTACCAGACGTTCTTCCGAACGAGCATCGGCAAAATAGTATGCGTAATCACCAGCGACCTCTCTGAATACAGGAATATCACGAGCAATAATTGGCAAGCCTTTCTGAGCGGCTTCGATCAGCGGCAATCCAAAACCCTCACCTTCACTGGCAGCAAGCAAGCAGCTGCAGGCGGCGTATACTTCCTCTAAATATTCGTCACTAATGCTTTCCAACCATAACAAACGATCGCCAAGTTCTGGGTGCGTCTCGATATAGTTGACCAGCTCGTCAACCAACCAACCCTTTTTGCCTACAAATACCAGGTTTACATCGGCGCCCTGATCCCACAAGCGGGTAAATGCCTCCAGAACCTGGCGATAACCCTTTCGAGGCTCAATGGTGCCCACCATTAAGAAGGATGGGCAGGAGCGAATACGGTTCAGAATATTGTGGGCGTTATCGGGAAGCCCCTTAGATGGCGCACTGTTGCCAATATCTGCGCCAAGGTGAAAATGGTCAATCCGGAAATGGTCGGCTACTTCGGCTTTGTGCATATCGCACCAGGTTTGCAACTCGTCGGCCACCGCGCGGCTTATGCAGAGTGCTCCGTGGCTTTTAGCCACCACTTTAAGCCAATCTTCGTGCCCCTTTTTGAACCCGGCAGGATAGTAGTCTTCAAACTGAATGGGTATGAGATCATAGACCACAAAATAGGTCGAAACGCCGGCGTCCATCATTCGCTGAAAAAGCCCCTGACGGCCTGCGTTGACCACATATCCGCCTGCTAAGTCGAGGCCCAAAAAGATATCGCCGGCACAGAACTCCACCGGCTCATCGGGCAAGTAGCTAATCGGTGCTCCCATAAAATCGAAGGTATAATCGCGGGCATAATAATACCCCCACTCGTCATCTATGATCTCCATAAACACCGGCTCAATACGGTAGCCCGCTGGAGGTGACTTGATCAGCTCCGTCAAGAAAGCTCTTACAACCCGTTGGATGCCCGTCTTGAAGTCGTCCCTGGCAACCACGGAAATGTCGACATACAGATTTTTAACTGGCTTTCCGAGACTATCTATATGTGAAAGTGCGGCTGCCAGATTCTTTTGTTGGTTTGTGGTTGATGGAAGGAGCGATTGCCGTACCAATTCGTTGACCACTGACTGCGCCCTGTTCGGGCTATAGCGGTATGCTTCCTCGATTGCTTCCCAGTACTGGCGAGCGCAAGCAGATGGTTCATGCTCCGTGTGCAAAAGCTGCGCAGCCGATTCACCCAACTGTTTCCGCTCGGACTCTTCGCTGGCGAGCTTTTTCAACGCCTCTGCGAGCTGCCAATCTTCAAACTCGTCGGGCAGCATCAATACAGTATCTTCAGGAATATCCGCCATAGACCCGTTAGCGTTAACGATGGTCGCGATGCCGTGATTCATACAGTCCAGTACAGCCGCGGACGTTTCCCCGCGTGACAAGGTGCGTAACTGAACAGCAACATCCGCAAGTTGGAGATATTCCTGATATTCATCCGCTTCAGTCCAACCAACGATCGTGATGTTGGCGCCATACTCGCCTGACTCCACTTTTTGCCGCATTGACTGGCCGTAATGGTCTGCTTCAGTATCGCCAACAAAGTAAAGTTTATGATGAGCGCTCTGGTCGAGGCCGGCCATTTTCCACGCCTCAAGTAACCGATGATTCTGTTTGGTAGGGCCGAGAAAACCGAAGCTCGCAACGACTATATCCTTCTTCCCCAACCCGTACTTAATTCGCAGATCCTTTTGTGCTTGGCTTGGCGCAATATCGCGAAGCAAAGGGATAATTTTGAATCCACGGCTATCTTGATACCACTGGTCCGCCAAACGGAGGGAATTTGGTGAATGAACAATCATCCCAACCGAATTATCGATCACACTTTTGCTGCATGGGTATTTGAAAACAGCGTCTTTGTCACCGGAACTCAAGCGTTCCTGCACACTGCGATAGCCATGGGCTCGATAGAGTTCGCGGTTCAATGATTGCTCGGCAATCTGGTGTGCTTCTCGATACCAGTTAATACCACTAAGAAAAAAGTCGTGAAGAACCACAACCCCCGGCACGGCTTCAAGAAGTTCAAACATGTCCGCATGTTGAGGATTGTTACCGAAATGATATAAAACTCTCTCATAATCACCCGCGCATCGGTAGAGTTCCGATAGCGGGAAAACGCGGCAATTATTTTTCACCCAACCTGGCGTTACGTCGTCTTGCGGCACAAAGACGTCGATCTGGTAATAACGAGCCAGATGCGGAATCAGTGATTCACTATAATCAGCAATACCGCTCTTTAGAGGTGGCAAGGGAGACACGTAAGCTAAACGGCGCTGGGGACTGTAATCCAGAGCCAAATTCGCAACAAACTCCTCCACCATCAGAGCGAGATTTTGCAGTAAGCTGGTATCGTATTGATTCTTTCGAGAGTGATTTTCTGACCCATTATCTAGAAACAGGGAACGCCATTCTGCGGGAGGCAACCACTCCCTCATCGGGTAACAAGCTACTGAAGTATTTTTTTCTCCTGTAACACCTATCAAAAAAGTCGGAACCACCTTCAAAAAAGATTCCGTTAACGGCGAAGGGGCTAAACTGGCTTTACGCTCTGGAATCGGAATAACAACCGCATCCGGCCGCAGCGATTTGATTACTGCCTCTTTTAAGGCTCTATTTAGCTTAGAACTATCACCCCCTTGACAAAAATCCATAGTCGGCCAGGCTAATATTTGCTCACGCGGCAAAAAATGCTCCAGCGCTCTTCTGAGCTGTTCGGCTTTATGCCCCGCGACGATGGCGAAAAGCTCATTTTTATCTGCTGTCTGAGATAATTGCTTTATGGGCTCCAATTCAGCTGAGAGTTGGCCATTGCTATCCTGAATCCACTCGAGATCGATAAGTATGCGCATTTAAACTTCTCCTCGAGCAACTACGGATTCTCTCATAGAGTTATATAATTTTTCTGCTTTTAACGTCATTGCTATTGGCTTAATACGCCCTTGGGCAACGGGCCGGGATGTCCCGATATTTAAATGGCGATTTTTAAATTCTTCAGATTGTTTCAGCTCATTGATAAGAGTTTTAAAACTTATTTTATCATGAAGAACTTTCATTAAATGATTTAAACTGGAGTCGTCCACTTCACGAAAAAGAAGAGCACGATAGGCCGCCCGTATCAGGTTCTTTTTATTTTCTTCTCGGAGCGTATTTATGGAAGCAAATTTTTCGGAAGACAAACCAACAAGGCCGGGCCTTTCATCAACCATGATTATTTCCTTATTACTCTAAGCTGTTTATTAATTATGCAGGGAATGCCGAACCAACCTTATCCAAAAAGCGTATCGACTGCAGCGAGATTCCAGCGAATTTGAATGACACCATTTCTGAACAGGCACAGGAGTTTTTGTGATTAATTCACTCGTCATTCTTCTTTAATACAGCTTTTTTTTGGAGCATTGAAGACAAGGAAATTCCATATTCTCGTTCCCAGCTTTTTTGCTCTGAAACGTTCGCTAGTTCATTAGAAGGCAACGAAACTTGTGCAATTACAGCGTAGTCCGGGCTGATTGCGCTCAGATAATCAATGGTGTCGAAGTGCTCTTTTTGGTGAATCGTCGGAGACTCTTGCAATCTGATTACTTTAACTCTCTCAAAACCGTAAAACTCTGGCACAAACGCTAACAGTCGCGGGGGCAAGGGATTCCGGTGCGTAGGATCCATGTAGAAGGTGCAGCTCCCAACCGTGATATTTTCAGGATTGGGTGTCTCCATGATCAGCAAGCCATCAGGCACCAGTACGCGTTTAGCCTCAGCGACTATGTCGCGAAGCATGTCAAACGGCAGGTGCTCCACAACGTGTATCAGGCTGACGCAAATACGGCTGGCATCTGCCTGCGCTCGCAGGTATGTAATCGCATCACCTTGTTCAACGCTCAGGCCAAGTGCATCGTCGCCTTGCAGCATCCCTGTGTTTTGATCGATGCCATGGCCGGCAATGTTCGCCTCTTTCAGAACTTCCAGCCATTCCCCTCGCCCACAACCAAGATCCAGAGCAGGCACACCAGGATTTCGCTCCGCGATGGGGCGTACGAAGGGTAGGTACACGCTGACTCGCTGTTTGATGTCCTTCCGAGTTCCCCGGAATTTGTCCTCAAGGGCTCGGTAAAAGCCATCGCCACCGATACCCGCCGATAGATTTTCTCCCCCAGATTTCAAGGCTATCTGATTATACCTGGTAGCCTCGACCAGCCTTTCCTCAAGTTCCGAGACTCGAGCTTCTGCTGCATTTTTTGCCTGGTGATTGAGATGGTTATGATGCCGGGCTTCGTCCCGCTGTTTAATCGCTTGTTCAAGCTGGCGCTTCAATTCATCGCGCTCTTTCGTCAGCGTCTCGCCTTTGTTCCATTCCTCATCTCGCTGGCGCAAATATTGGTCACGTTCTTGTGCTAACTGAGACGTTTTTTCTTGTTCACCAGCTAATGCTTGCTTATGCGCCTCCGCTTGTTGCTCTGTGAGCCGCTTTCTCTCCTCAAGTTCCTGATTGGAAGCGGAAAGTTGCTCATCGCACTTTACCAGCTGCTGTTTTATCTGGTCTCTTTCCCTGGTGCGATTTTCAAGCTCCGTCTCTGCCTCTCTCAACTTTTCAGAAACCTGATCTACCTCAAGTTTAACGTCCTGTTGGCGAGCCTCAAGCTCAAGCAACAGGGGATGGCGCTTAAGCACCTGAGCGTTGTCTGGAAGGGTCAGGTTCTCTGGTTTTGCGTTCGCAGGATATAAACTTGGAGGCACAACGACAGGCGATTGTCGCCGGTGCGCAGGCAGGACGATTACCGTATGCAAGCGGGCCAATAATCCACCGTCTTCAAGTGCTTGCAGGAGAGGATGGTTAGATTCGCCCACATCCATGAATAACAAATGGTCGCCAGTGTCTTTCTGCTTCTGGAGACACTGCCATAGGAGCCTATCAACCGGAGTAGTGGGCTGTTCCTCACTTTCGAGCGTGCGCAACCCGGGGTAAAGCTGCTGCGTGGCTTCATTAACCGGGACCAGGCCGTTCGCCCAGGGCAGGCTATAGCGGTAGAAAGTGCCAGTGCGCTCCTCAGTATCTGCCAGAGCATTCACAATATGAACATTCTCGAGCGCCCCCAGTGCCTCGTTCAGCATGTCGATGGCCCGTGAATCAGCTTCAATTAGCCACACGTGCTCTGCCAGAGCAAGGTACTCATCAACATTGGGCGCTTCCCCGCATCCCAAATGAATAAGCGACTGGTAGGGCTTGGTGTTTTTATTCTGAGACATCTCGCAGATCCCGTGTCATTTTATAGACGCTTCCGAGCACAGTTAGCAGTTTGGATACACCATCCTGAAAACAACGTAACTGAATTACATCGATCACTTCTTGGCTTTGTTCTTATGAATGCGCTTCATATCGGCCGCCAACTTTTGCCATTCTGCCCAGTCCCTGGAGATATGGCAGCCGGTTGCCTCCAATTCATTCAATAAGCCAGGAAGCTGCTCTACAAGAGAACCTATCAAATCCTGGTCCTCGATAGTTATCTGCTTCCAGGTTTTGGAATCCATGGCGTTGGGCAGTGCGAACCTCAGCTCCAGTTTTTTTCCGTGCTCGCTTTCGCTTTCTTCGAACCAGTTTTTAAGCAGTTGATCAGTCTGTTCCGGAATTTCCAGCTTGGGCTGTTCGCCAAATTCATTAGGCTTTACGCCTGCGCAAGAGAGACGGAACTGCCATTTGGGGGAGTATTGCTCGCCAAAGGTTGCCTCTGTCAGGGTAAACCAGAGGTGTTCATAGTCTGGATTGACCTGCTCTTTTTTTAACTGAACCGTTTCATAAGTCAAGGTGGGGGTAAAATTGACCTGCTTGCGGCTCCCGAGTCGTCCAAGTAGGCCTGTAGATGCTTGGGCTTGCTTCTCCGCCATTTCTTTTTGAAAGCTGAGCTTCCGATTCTCGGCTTTGAGCTTTTCTATTTCCTCTCTGCTCTGGTTATGCAAAAGGAAATAATGCTCCAGTTCTTCCTGTGTCTGGTTAAGTTGAAGAAGAATGTTTTCGTTGTGCTGAGTTGACTCTTCAAGCTGCTGCTCAACTTTTCTCAATTGTTCCACTTGAAGGGACAATTGTTCGTTCATTTGCCTCAACTTCTCGAGGTCGAGATCCGCTCGCTCTCTCGCTTCGCGGAGCTGACGATTCTCAGAGTTCGCAATCTGCAGTGCTTTTTCTCGCTCTGCCAACGTTTCAGCATCCCCTTCCAGCATGATAAAGCTAGCTTCAAGCTCTTCCTGTACCTCGTGTAGACGGTGCAGAAGCTGCTCGTTTTGCCGGATCGATTCTTCGAGTTGCTGCTCGTCCTGCAACCTCGCTTTGCGGAGCTCCTCATTCTCCGAGTTGGCACTTTGGAGCGCTTTTTCTCGTTCGGCCAACGCTTCGGCACTTTCCTGCTGTTTAATAAAGCTGGCTTCCAGTTCCTCCTGTACCTGGTGGATCTGCAGAAGCAGCATCTCTGTTTCAGCGAGTCGCTGCTCCTCCAGGTTGGCAAGTTCCTCAGAGGTGACAGTTGGCAGCGCTTTTGCCTCTTCAAGCTGTTTTTCCAGTTGCAGCTGGTTTTCAGTTGTTGCATCCAGCTGCTCCTGTACGTAGCGAAGCTTGGTCAGGAGCTGCTCATTCTCCCTGCGGAGTGTCTCAAGCGCTTTACGATCGCTTTCTGAAAGATCCCGGGCACAGCGTTGCTGGTAGTCCCTCAAGATAGAAACGAGAGAGAGATTGGCAGAACCCAGAATATTGCCGTCTGGGTCTGCCTGCGCGGCGGGCTCAGCCAGCGGGAATTGCGCGGCATGTAGCTCCTCACGCAAGGGGGTCAGCCCCTTGCCATGGTCTACCAGGCTTTTCTCGGCAATGTACTGGGCGAGCGTTATCGGAGCCTCTTGCCGGGAGTTACCGGCAAGAACCGGGAAGTAGGTTGACGACAAGTCTAGCTCTACTCCCCAGCGCCCCTCAAGCTTTTCCACAAAAGCTGAAGGGTTGGCGCGAGCCTGCCGGGCATTGACCAGCAAGCATCGCTCCGGATTATCCAGATAGAACGTCAGCATACGCTCATGCTGGTATCGCCATTCCTGGAGGCAAGCTTTCTCATCTACCTCTTCACCTTTCTCTCCGCTTCCCTCCAACAGGTTATGCGCGAGGTATTCCTGGGGGTCAGAGGTCAGAAGCAGGAAACACATTCCAGGCTCGAGTTCAGCCCAGAACTCGAGCGCATCGAGAGTCGCAGGATCTGACCAGCCCCATTGCGGCTGCTGAAAATTAGCCAACAGGAGGTCACCAGCTAACTGTTCCCATAAGCGACCAGGGGCTTGCTGCTTCCTCAGCAAGGGGCAAACGCGTGCATGCCAATCTTCCAGGCTGATGGTTGTCTCGCGCTCAATCGGTTTTGCCGATGCAAGGCCTCCCTGAAACAGGAGCTTGCTGACACTTTCGAAATCACGCCCAGGGGTACCGGTAATGCAGAGGGTTGTCATAAGCGGGTCTGTAGATAAAAGTGATGCACAGAGTGGAGGAAACGTGAAGTATCTTCGCTGGTTTGGAGCTTATTTCGCTCGCCCATACCCGTCTTCAAATCGGACAATGTCATCCTCGCCGAGATAGCTCCCTGATTGCACCTCAATGATATCCAGCGGCACCTTGCCAGGGTTCTCCAAACGGTGCGTTTCTCCCATCGGGATGAAGGTGGATTCATTTTCTCTGAGGAGAAACTCTTTTTCACCGCAGGTAACCAGCGCGGTACCGCTGGCGACAATCCAGTGCTCGGCACGGTGATAGTGCATCTGCAATGAGAGTTTCTCGCCCGGCTTTACCGTGATGCGCTTGACCTGGTGGCGCTCACCCATGTCGATGCCACGGTAAGAACCCCAGGGACGGTGAACGGTGGTATGCAGGTGGTGTTCGCCACGGCCTTCCCGCTTGAGTTGATCAACAAGATCTTTCACGCCCTGTGCATTATGACGATCAACCACCAGGACAGCGTCATCGGTAGCCACCACAATTACATCATCAAGCCCGGAAACGGCGACCATGGCGTGATCTGCATGCACATAGCTGTTTCGGGTATTGTGCAATAGCACGTCACCAGTGGCGACGTTTCCTTGCTCATCCTTCTCTTCGATATCCCACAGCGCAGACCAGGCACCAAGATCGCTCCAGCCCATATCGACGGGGACCACCGCTGCATTATCCGTCTGCTCCATTACCGCGTAATCTATCGAGTCCGATGGCGATGCGGAAAAGGCGGCTTCATCCAGGCGGCAGAAGTTTAAATCCTCATGGCTGTTTTCCAAAGCGGCGCGTGCAGCAGCCAGCATTTCAGGCTGGAACGCTTCCAGCGCGTTGATGTAGGTATCTGCTCTGAAGAGGAATATGCCGCTGTTCCAGGCATAGTCGCCAGATTCAAGGTACTGCTCTGCTGTTTTCAGGTCCGGCTTTTCAACAAAGCGTGTTACCTCAAAAACACCATTTATGTCTCCTGCCCACGGCTGCCCTCTCTGGATATAGCCGTAGCCGGTTTCAGGTTGGGTCGGCGTAATACCAAAGGTTACCAGGGCGCCTCCAGCGGCTGCTTCTGCGGCTGCCTGAACTGCCTCGTGAAAGCTTGCCTCGTCAAGAATGACGTGATCGGAGGGCATAACCAGCATCAAAGCATCCGCTTGCTTCTCGCTCAGTCTGAGAGCTGCTGCTGCAACCGCGGGTGCTGTGTTACGCGCAACCGGTTCAAGAATGATGCCGTCCGGCTCGATCGCAACTTGCCGCAGCTGTTCGGCAAGAATGAATCGGTGCTCTTCGTTACAGACCAACAGTGGATTCGAGAAATTTTTCCGCTGAACACGCTTGGCAGTAGCCTGCAGCATCGTAATGCCGTCGTCACCGTGCAATGCCAGAAATTGTTTGGGATAACCCGCACGCGACATCGGCCATAACCTGCTACCAGACCCACCTGACAAGATCACCGGATGAATAGAACTGTTGATCATTTAGAAAACTCTCCTTTTTCTGGCACTGGCTGCGCAATAGCCTGCAGCCTTTGTTTAAATATTTCTCCGCAACTCTCGGGAGAAAAGCGATCGGTATAGTATTGAACAGGTACTTCAGACCGCCCCTTACTTAATTGATGTTTCATTAACTGTGCAGCCTGTTCTGTGTCTGGCTCAGCCCAGTGCTGACCTTCGCCGTAGAAGTAATCGTTCTTGCCAAGCTCAATTAACGAAAAATCGACACATTGAGTCGGTGGCTGACAAAACTCCATATTGCCGGAATAACCCGTGGCAATGAGCGGTAAACCCAGCAATTGCGCTTCTGCCAGTCCTCTTCCAAAGCCTTCGCTGCGGTGCAGCGAAACATAGCAGTCACAGTTCCGATATAAGGCCAATACCTCAGGCCGCCTTAATTCGGTGGTCACCAGATGGATGCGTGGATCATTGTCGATCAACTCTTCCAGCTCTACCCACTCTGGGCTCTGGGGCTTGAGGTGGCTGATTTTTAGTACGAGCCCTGCCTCTTCAGCATCTTTGCCTTCTGCAGCAAGCTTGAAGGCCTTGATAACCGCGTGCGGGTTTTTTCTTGTTGGGCGGGAGTTCATATCGAATGAGAAGACGAAAAGGTATGCATCATCCGGCAAGATCCAATGGCTGCGGGGCAACGGGGCCACTTTCCCAACAACAACTGGAAGCCGAATTGGCACAACCGGCACCGGCGCTTTAGCGTATGCGTCGGCCGTATAGTGGCTAACCCCCCAGATTTCATCAACCAGGGACCAGGTGTGGTGCCATGCCTCTGGCCATGCCGGCAGCTCCCAGGGCCAGAGGCCAATAGTGTAGTGGTGAGCAAGAACGTGGCTGCCCCTCTCGCAGATATAACGGCACATTTCGATGCCGGTCATGCAGAAAACATTAACGCTGTACTTTGGCTCGGAAACGACCCAATCATCGACACTGGCATCTTTCTGACTGACATCCTTGCCCAGCTCAATGTTAATGATACAAAACGGAATACCGGCGGATTGCAGTGCCAGTGCAAGCATGCGCACATCTTCGCCAATGCCCAGCTCGCCCTTTGCATAGCCGTAAAGATTGACGCCAAATGGCCCGGTTACTGATTTAACACTTTTGTGTTGCGCCGCCTTTTCATTAATCTTCTTTGCAACTTTCGTTACCTGTGCGGTACCCGGTGGTGCGGACTTCTTCCGGATGACACTCAGCAACCGGTTACTGCTTACCGGCAACAAAGAAGCCAGGTACTGAATAAGCATGCCGGGCTTTTCCACCGCCACCGAATCGGGGCAACTTTCGGGTTGGTGGTTCCCCCAGGCTGCTTCGATGTCCTTGCAGTTTTCCTCTATGGTTTTGAGGCTTGGCTGATCGTCATCAGGAAGGCTGATGTGATCTTTAAACGCCTCGAAATTCGCGAAATTGGATTCCAGCGCCTTGATCTGCCAGTTCTGCACATTTCCCAGGCTCAGAAGCTGGCGCCCCTCCCGGAAGTACCATCGGGCAGCGCGATGTCTGAGCTTGCCGTTCGCCTGGATTTGAGCATCCCAATACTTAGCCCTATGAAGACCGGCCAGATACATTCCTACGGTGAAAGTTCCATTCCACTTATCATCCCTACTGGCTGGTAGTCTCACAGGTTTCTGCAACTCACGGTTCCACTCTTCGATTTCCGTCAGAATTCGACACTCTCGGCGCCCGATTGCGGTGCACCAGGCCAGGAACGCGAGATAGTCTGTTCTCTGATTATTATGGAGTGGAAACTTTTTTTGAAGATTGGGGCGCAGTAACCAAATGGCCAGCATGCCGCCATATATCCGGGTCGGGAGATTAAAGTTTATATCGACCGGTTTGTGGTAAGGATGCATCGAAGAGCTCACGCCAGTAGCTCGATCAGGTATTGGCCATATTGGGTTTTGTATAGCTGTTGCTCTTCGGGTGTGGTGATGATCAATATATCCCTGATTCCCGCAAGCATTAGCACGGAAATGGGATAATAGATCATTGGCTTGTCGTAAATCGGCAGGAGTTGCTTGGATACGCCATGGGTGATGGGGTGCAGCCGGGTGCCGGAGCCGCCGGCGAGGATGATGCCTTTCATTCGTTTAATACCTTTTTTGCCACTAAATCCACTAAAGGACACGAAAAAAGAAATAAGATGCGATTTTTAGTGGTTTTGCTGATTTTGGGTCAGTTGGGGGGGGGTAATGGTTACGAATTCTGCGTTGCTGAGTGTTGATTTGTCCGGATCTGGGGTGTAGCCGTAGCTGCTGACCAAGCACCGGTATATGCCGGAGTGGGAGATGATCAGCGTGTCACTCTTCGTTTCGTCAATATGGCGTATAGGTGCTAATCGGGTAAAGAGTTCGGCCATGGTCTCTGTGGTCAGGTCGTTTTCAATCGCAGCTCTATTCGCCGGTGTTTTTTTCAGGCCTTCGAAGCGGCCGTAATCTCGTTCTATCAGCCAATCCGCCACCTTGACGGGCGGGTTGTCTGGATGACGGTTGGCGATTATGGTGGCTGTATCCTGTGCCCTGCTGAGCGGGCTGGTGATAATTTGGCCCAGAGACATTTGGGCAAGCCTTTCAGCGGTTTGTTGTGCCTGGGCGACTCCTGCGGCATTGAGGGGTTGATCCAGCCGCCCCATCCAAAGGCTATGTCTGTTGTAGTCCGTTTCGCCATGTCTCAAGAAGTAGATCATGGTTTGATCGCTGCCCTCAGAAAATCAGGGCGTGGTGTATTTCGTGGTCGGCCGTATACTTTGATTTAAGCCAACCCGCCAGGGTTTCCGAAAGTTCGATGCCCTTTTCACGAAGCTCGTTATACCTTTGGCACTGGGCCCGATTTTCTTTTTGCAGCACTTTTAGCTGTTCCCTGGTTCGCGGTTCTGATATTACGGCAAGAAAGTACTCATACAGTTCCAACACTTGCCTGGTTTCTGGTTGGTTTGGGGCAGCCTGATAGATCCGTTCCAGGCCCTGGCAATCAAACCAGTCACCGATTTTTTCCAGTTTGTCGGTAATAGGCAGGCCGGTGGTTTCGGCTACCGCGACAATGCCGCCGAAATAGAGAATCTTGCGGGAGAATCTCAGTTTTACCTGCCTTAGCCCCCACCCTTGCTGCTGGGCACTGACTTTGTGCTCGAAATCTGTGGTTATGGTGCGATAGTAGCGGATGATGTCGTTTAACAGAAAACGCGAGAGCCGCCCGTCTGTATCCGTTTCTTTGATGTAGCAATTCAGTAATTCCCTGCGGTACTGCTGAAAGCGCCCTTCACCATAAAGCCAGGTACCCTCAAGCAGGAACAGCAGCCTGCGGGTAATGTGGTAATTGGTGTCTTCCGTTCCGCCTATCTTGCTAAGAATATCTGCAAATCTTACACATGCCCTACTGCCGAAAGTGCCAGTTTCGCCCGTGCTGTTTGGTACATATTGATCAACCACCTTCTCCACTGCGACGAGTTCCGCCGGTATGGCATCTTCCGCATCGCGATCAGAATCGAAGAGGATGTAGAGGTCCAGGTCCGAAGCGCTGGAGGCCTCTCCTCGCCCATAAGAGCCCACTGCTACTATGGTGATCTTGCCTTTGTAGTCACTGGGCTCCAGCTTGTCAGCCAGAGCTTTTCTGATTAATTCAAGCCGTTCTGCGGTATAAGCTCTGGCGGCTTTAAGTTTTGGGTAATCGGTAAGGATTTTTTCGTATGCCATTGGCGTCCGTGCTTGTTATTCAACGAGAGAAATCTGAATCGGCCATTCTTCGAGCTTTTGTATTGCTGGCAGCGTTACGGAAGCTCCCTGCTTGGCACAACGGTATCTTGCCAAGCCACGCTTTTCGATATCGAGGTAGTAGGAGCGTGTGGTGTACCGAACTTGCCGGCCCGACAGCCAACTTACTTTCAGCGATTTTCTGTTAATTTTTTTTAGATTTTCAAACAACCCGGCATACTGCTTTCGCCAGAGGTTTTCTGAGCTGAACATGTCTTTTTCCGCAAACTCTGCGCGCTCTTGTTCAAAGTAAAGCTGAGAGAGTTTGTCGGCCAGCAGGCCTTGGGTGCTGGTGATCAGGTTGGTATAAACCCGATGCTTCATGGTCCAGAAATAATCCAGGTCTTTCAGGCCTGTGTTCATGCCTGAAAGAAACGATGCTTCGGCTAACCTAACTCGTTGGCGGTTAAGATGAACCGCGATGCCGGGCTCAATCAGGCGGTAGGTTCGTGTGATGCCCTCAATGGTATCTATGTTGATAGGGCTCGCAAACAGATCGCCGCCATCTACATATCGGGCCCGCTGGTCGATCAGAGAAATCAAGAAAGGAATATCAGAATGTACTTCCAGCCAGTTATGTAAGGTTTCGCCCAGTTCATTCTGGCCTTTCAGAATTTTTTCTCCGGCCAGGTGGTGGCCGTAGCCAATGTGTTTTTTGATAAATGGCTCGGCACTGTGTGACAGTGGCGGGTGCCCAATGTCATGGAGCAGCCCGGCAAGGATCAGGTGCCTGCTTAGCTCGCGGCTATATCCCCGCTTAACCGCAACGAAGTTAGCCAGTGCCGCGACATTCAGCGAGTGGTCTGCCCTGCTGCCTGTGCGTTGTTTTGGGCTGCGGGCAGCGTAGTCCAGTGCGCCCAGGAATGAGATATCTTGCAGCCGTTGAAATGCGGCACTGGTCAGTACCGGCGCAAAGAATGGATCGCGCTCGATCTGTACTCGCCAGAATTGCAGGGCATCTTGCTGCCACCGCTCTGCTTCAGGCTCTGGTATATGAGAAAGGCCAGGCTGTTTCATAGTCTCGTGGTGCCTTTCTGGACCGTTGAATGGCTGTCTCAGTTAGACTATCCCCATTTTAGGCTACTTTGAGGGCGAAGATACACCGTCTTCTCCCATGAGCTCCATGAAGAGTTGTATCTGTTCTTCTGCTTTTCTAAGCTCTTTGTCCATGAGTTTGCCAATTGCTGAGCGGGCTTACGCCTAATGTTACTGTCATTCTGATGTTGCTCCGAGACTTGATTACGCTTCTTCCAGATATTCGCCGAGTGTTAACTGCAACTGACTCTGCCAGTCTGGCATCTGGATGTTGAGGGCGGTTTCCAGTTTAGAGAGTTCCATTCTGGAGTTCAGCGGGCGTTTGGCCGGCGTTGGGTAGTCGCTTGTGGGGATCGCGTGCGCATTTTCCGGGCCCATGGTGAGTTGTTCACCGTGCGCTTTGGCCAAGTGGAAGATTTCCTGCGCGAAGCCTTGCCAGCTGGTTTCACCCGCCGGGGCAAGATGGTAGAGCCCCGCTGGTATGTTGCTGTGGACAGCCAGGGCGGTTATCTGTGCAATCAGCCGTGCCGGTGTTGGCGCGCCGACCTGGTCTGCGACTATATTCAGCTCGGTTTTGCTTTTGGCCAGCCGCAACATGGTTTTCATAAAGTTGTTGCCGCGGGCACTGTAGACCCAGCTGGTGCGGAAGATGAAGTGTTCGGCGCCGCTGCGCTGGATGGCCTGATCCCCTTCAAGTTTCGTTTGGCCGTATACGCTCAGGGGACCGGTTTCGCTGGTTTCCTGCCAGGGTTCGGTGCCGTTGCCTGGGTAAACGTAATCGGAGCTGTAGTGCACCAGGAAAGCACCCTGCTCAAGGGCAAACCTGGCCAACTGCTCGGGCAGGCCCGCATTTAGGCGGTAAGCTTCTTCCTGATGTTCTTCGGCGGCATCTACTGCGGTCCAGGCGGCGGCGTTGACGATGAGGTCTGGTTGATGTTGCTCGAGGTAATCGGCAACTGCCTGCGGGTTCATCAGGTCCACTTCCGCTCTTGTCGGTGCTGTGATGGAGCCCAGTGGGGCCAGGGTTCGGTGGAGTTCGAACCCCACCTGGCCGGTTTTGCCTAGGAGGAGGATTTTCAATCTAAAACACCTTTTTTGGGGCCACGGACGCTCACGGACTCACACGGACACAATACGAATTAATGAATAGATATGTTTTTCAAAAGCCTTCTTGGTCTTTGTCCGTGTAAGTCCGAGAGTGTCCGTGGCTAAACAACAATTCTTTTTATGAACGCTTTCGGGTATGTGAAGTTAACAAGTATGCCTACGGATTTTCCGGTTGCTCTCAAATAGTTGATGAGCTGGGGCTCGGCCGACAGGGGCAGCCGTTGTTGTGCTTTTAGCTCGAGAATCACCGTGTTATTCACCAACAAATCCAGCCGATGCTCGCCTACCAGCTGGCCTTTATAAGTTATGTTGACCGGCACCTCAGTTTGAACCTCCAGCCCCCGTTGCTGTAACTCAAGCTCGAGTGCCCTCTGATATACGCCCTCAAGAAAACCAGGACCCAGAACTTTATTAACTTCAAAAATCGCCCCACGTATCCTGTAGGTGAGGTCTTCTTCCTTGATCATTTGTCTCTCTTTCGTCCGTGAACATCCGTGAGTGTCGGTGGCCAAAACGTCTTTAAGCAGTTACCCCCAGACGCTCACCCTGGTAACTGCCATCTTGCACTCGTTTCCACCAGGTTTCATTGTCCAGATACCACTGGATGGTTTTGCGTAGGCCGGTTTTGAAGGTTTCCTGGGGCGTCCAACCCAGGTCGTTTTCGATTTTGCTCGCGTCTATGGCGTAGCGCAGGTCGTGGCCCGGGCGGTCTTTTACGAAGGTGATCTGGTCACGGTAGCTGGTATGTTTGGGCACCAGTTCCTGGAGGATGTCGCAGATGGTTTCTACCACTTCCAGGTTTTTCTTTTCGTTGTGGCCGCCAATGTTGTAGGTCTCGCCAATTCCGCCTTGCTGGGCCACCAGTATCAACGCGCGGGCGTGGTCCTCTACGTAGAGCCAGTCTCGGATCTGGCTGCCATCGCCATATACGGGGAGTGGTTTACCCGCCAAGGCGTTGAGGATCACCAAGGGAATCAGTTTTTCCGGGAAGTGATAGGGGCCGTAGTTGTTGCTGCAATTGGTAACCAGCGTTGGCATGCCGTAGGTGCGTTGCCAGGCTCTTACAAGGTGATCAGAGCTGGCTTTGCTGGCGCTGTAGGGGCTGCTTGGGGCGTACGAGGTGGTTTCAGTAAAGAGCTCGTCAGTATTCTCGAGATCGCCGTAAACTTCATCGGTGCTTATGTGGTGGAAACGGAAGCTTTTAGATTTTTCCGGATTGGTTTCTTGCAGGGCTTTCCAATAACCGCGCGCAGCTTCCAGCAGTGTATAGGTGCCGATGATGTTGGTTTCCATGAAGGCGGCGGGGCCATCGATGGAGCGGTCTACGTGGCTTTCGGCAGCCAGGTGCATCACGATGTCTGGTTTATGGAGGTTGAACGCTCCTGCCATGGCCTCGGCATCACAGATATCCGCCTGGATGAAGTGGTAGCGAGGGCTATCTGCAACACTGGCCAGAGATTCCAGGTTGCCGGCATAGGTGAGCTTGTCCACGTTCACTACATTGTGATCGGTGTTCTCGAGAAGTTCACGAACAACGGCAGAGCCGATGAAACCGGCACCGCCGGTAATCAGGAAGGTTTTAGGCATGGGTCTGTTGTCAGTCTTGGTGGTGAAGAGATTGGATTCTATCGCCAGGAGTCTGCCTGGAGGCGCCCGTTAACAGGCTCTGGTTCGCTGTGTTCAACGCCCGCTTCGCGAATGGCAATGCCAATATCACGGAGAATGCGGCGGTTGATCTTGCGTACGTCAAAGTGGTCCTGGGCGAAGTTGAAACTTGCCAGGCCCATGGAACGAACGAGTTCGGGCTCCCTCAGGAACTTCAGCATGGCTTCTTCCAGGGCCTCCTGATCGTGAGGAGGCACCAGGAAACCATTCACACCATCTTTAACAGTTCTTCGGCAGCCCGGTACATCGGTTGTGATCACCGGGCGGCCCATGGCGAGAGCTTCCTGGGTGCTGCGCGGTACGCCCTCACGATAGTAGCTGGGCAGAACAAACACACTGCTCGCGGCAAGCCAGGGGGTTACATCCTTTACTGCGCCCGGGTAGCGGACTACGCCCTCGCTGACCAGCTCTTTTAACTCGGCTTTATCAACCGCCCCCGGCTTGGCATCGGGCGCACCCAACAGAATGAATTCAGCCTGAGGGTATCGCTTGCCAAGGGCTTTGGCGGCATCCACAAAATAGCGTACGCCTTTTTCATGCAGCAGGCGGGCAACAAAGATGAAGCGAATGGTCTCGGTGACCGGCGGGCAGAAGTAGTAGCGTTCAAGGCAAACGCCAATACCGCCCAACACTTCCGGTTCCGGCCGGATTACGCCAAAACTTTGCAGGTCTTCTTTGTCGCCCTCGTTCAGCACATACAGCTTGTGGGCCATAGGCAAGCTGAAACGGAACAGTCCTGCCATCACTCTGCGAATCAGGCGCTTTCGCAGCCTGTCTCCTCTCGGGCTCACCGTGAATATCCGGCCAAGGCCCTCAATCTTGGCGATTCGCCTGGGCACACCCGCCATACGAGCGGCCAGGGTGCCGTAGATGGCCGGTTTGGAAAAGTAACAATAGCTCAGTGAAATCCGATGGCGGACAAACAGTTTACGCAAATGCCAGACGGCCATCAGGTCGCTGACGGGGTTGGTGCCAAGCTGGCTCATGCGGTAGTGCACCGGATGCGCCCCCATATCGCGAATGGCCTGTTCGGTTTCCGGGCAATAATCGGTAGCGAAGGCATAGACTTGATGGCCTGCTGCGACCATGTCTCGAATGAGTTCACCCCGGAAGCCCAACATGGTATCCACCAGGGTGCCGACTATCGCGATGTGCTCTGAGGAACCTTGGGATTCAGCACCTAGTGTTACTACGTTTTGCCCCAGACCACGTTGATTGCCTTGCGTGTCTGTTTTTTTATCACTGCTCGCCATGAGGACGGACTTCCTCGCCATTGTTGCAGTACATCCAGGATCTGTTCCGGCGATACATAGTTCCCCGTTTGCCGGCTTACATAAAACGGGTACTGGATCAGGGTTGCATGCGCCAGTTCTGTCAAGCTCAGAACGCGTTGCCGGCGTTCGCACGCCAGTTTGTCTGTTGTCAGGCCCCAACCCGCATAAAAGGGTAGCCCGTAACAGATGACACGTTTGTTACGGATCAGTGCTTCAAACCCGGTCAGTGAGGTCATGGTATGCACTTCGTCCACCTGGGCGAGGAGTGCATCCATTGCCGCCTCGGTGACCACTTCATCGCACCAGGCCGGTGCGCTTGCTTCCTTTTCTCCCGCTTTGCGGGCACCGGCCACCACATCCGGGTGGGGTTTGTAGATTATCCATGCGTCGGGATTGGCTTCCCTGACCTGGCTCAAAAGAGCCATATTCGTTCTGATTTCCGGCGACCCGAATCGTATGGAGGCATCACTCTCCACCTGGCCTGGCACCAAAATGACTCGCACTTTCCCCTCAGGACGCTGCCAACCGGAATACCCGGTGTTGTATTTGGTGATGCCGGCTTCCTGAATTTTATCTAGCAGGTTCTGTGCCCGCTCTTGCTCCTGTTCGTTAAACACGTGGGTGTTCAGGAGGTTTTCAAGGCGGGAAGGCCCCTCGGCATCGAAATAAAGGTGGTCGAAGTCTGCCACCCAGGACAGCGGCCGGGCAAATTCGGCGCCCAGGCCCACGGACCTGAGGAATCCATCTTCCAGTCGGATGG
Source organism: Marinobacter metalliresistant (assembly GCF_038098645.1). Lineage (NCBI taxonomy): Bacteria > Pseudomonadati > Pseudomonadota > Gammaproteobacteria > Pseudomonadales > Marinobacteraceae > Marinobacter > Marinobacter metalliresistant. The sequence goes on from NZ_CP101118.1 coordinate 1,342,928, forward strand.
TTATGCTGCCGTCGGGAAGTCCCGCTATCTTCCGGCTTCCCCAGACAAGCACCACGGCTCCCCCGGGGATCCTGCCCGGATGTCTTACGTGGCGAATCTTCACTCCCTGAACAAAACTCGCCAGCGCCGGCCGCCAGTGGGGATTGAAACCAAAAGCGACAACCGGTCTCCCCTCGATGCCATGCTCGTGGGCAAACTGCTGCCAGTTATTGGGAGTGTCAGGCCGGTTCTGCGCCATCTATCTGGTTAGTCCCGATGGTCCCTGACGACAGATGCAATCAGGTGAAAAATGGCGGCGATCAACAGCACCATAATGGCGAACACGGTGATGTTGTATAACCGTTCGGGCCGGGTGGGAAATTCCGGAAGCGTCGGGTATTCCAGAACGGAGATCTGCTTGAGTTTTCTGGAGGCTTCCACCCGGGTTGATTCCAGCGCAACCAGGGCATTGGAGTAGAGCTCCAGGGCAAATTTGGCGCGCATTTCCAGGGTTTCGTATTCGGCAGAAACCCGGTTCAGGGATTCACCACTCTCGCGAGCCAGCTTGTTTCTTTCGATTTCGATTTGTTGTTCAAGGGCCTGGGCTTCGTTACGCAACTTACGGACCTCCGGAGAGCTTTCGCTCTGGAAGCTTTTCTGGGATTTGATCCGGGCTTCCAGTAAGGCTAACTCAGCCTGGAGATGAGACACGGTTGTAAAGATAGCTTCCACGGTTTGGGTGGGGGCGACTAGTCCGTTCTCATTCTGGTATTTCAGGATGGCATCGCGCGCCTCGAACAACCTCTGCTCCAACTGCTGGGCTTGTTGGTCAATAAACTCAACCTGCTCCTGCGCAAGGCGCTGGCCCATCAGGTTCATGTGCTGCTCACCTTCCTCAAGCAGTGCCTGGGTTATGGCCTGCGCCATCTCCGGGGTGTAGGCCTGAACCTGAACCTGCAGCAACTGGGCATAATCGTCAAAGTGCACCTTGATCATGCCTTGCATGTACTCGTAGAAGGTTTCGATGGGTACGTCTTCGCTTTCAAGTCTGGACAACCAGTCAATGCTGGGCTGAGTGTAATGGCTTCGCAGTTTCAGCTTTTCATCCAGCTTGCGAATCATGTTGACGGACTCAAGGTGGTCTTTCAGCAAAAGCAGATCTCCGGAGCCGCTGGTTCCGGAAAGCAGAGAAGAAACGTTCAGGCTGGCCGGGTTGATCTCGGGGGACTGCAGGACTATGTGGGCCCTCGATACATACCGGTCTGTTGCCAGCAGGCCCCAATAGACTATCGCCAGCAGAACAGCGACCAGGGCCAGCAGCCAGAACGGGTTTTTCTTCAGAAATCGGGTCATTTACCGAGGCTCTCGTGGTATTGCTTGATGGCATCGTGGATGTTGTCGAACCAGGTGGCATTGCCCTTTTCCAGAAGAACGCCGGCCTGGCATAAATCTTTGAGCATGCCTTCCTGGTGGGAAACCATGATAATGCTTGCTTGCCCTACCCTGTCATGGAAGGCTTTGGTGGCTTTTTCCTTGAAGGCTTTGTCGCCTACGGCTGTGGCTTCGTCTGAGAGGTACACGTCGAAATCGAACGCCAGCGACAGGCCAAAGGCGAGGCGGCTGCGCATACCGGATGAGTAGGTTTTTACGGGTTGGTCAAAGGCTTTGCCGATTTCCGCGAAATCCTGGACTTTCTGGATCAGCTCCGGAATACGGCTGTTACCGCCGTGAATCCTGGCAACAAACTTGACGTTCTGGCGGCCGGTCATAGAGCCCTGGAACCCTCCGCCAAGACCGATTGGCCAGGATACCCGGCAGTGGTGGGTGATTTTGCCTTTGTCCGGCGCATCCATGCCACCAATCAAACGCAGCAGGGTGGACTTACCTGCACCGTTGCGGCCGACAATGCCCACGCTGGTGTTTTTCGGGATCGTGAAATCAACACCTTTGAGCACCCAATCGCCGCCAAAAGGGCCGTGGTAGCGTTTGTATACGTCTCGCACTTCGATCATTGGGCCAATAGCCTGACCTTGTAACGCACCTGCAAGAGCAAGCCCAGTAACAGGGCACCGAGAACCCACCAGGCGGGATACAGCAGGCTGACTCCATCTATCAGCCGATAGCCCTCAAAAAATCCATAACGGATATTCTCGATGAGGTGGAGTACCGGGTTGAATAGAAGATAATAACGGATGTCCTGGGGGAAATACTGTACCGGAATGATGATGCCCGAGAGAAAATACAACGGGAACATAATCATAGTCACAAATTTTTGCAGTTCTGGAAGTACGGTGATGACTACCGAGAAAACAAGGCCAGCCCCGAGGCCGAAAAGCCACACCAGGCACCAGATACCGATTACATATAAGGGGTCATGCGGCACCATGTGCTGGCCCAGAAGGGTAAACACGAGCACCAGAACCAGCATTACAATGGTGCTGAGCACGCCCTCAAGGCCGGAACGAACAAACAGGGTGTCTGCCGGATGGACCTGCCGGTATGCAAACAGTGCCCGGTTAGCCGAAATGGCGTTCATCCCACGGTTCATCTGATTGCGGAACAGAATAAAGGTTGTTACACCAACAACCAGCCAGGGCACGAAATCCGCACCGGGAATGATTCGGGCATGCCCGATGAGCGTCCGCACCCAGACCAGCAGCAACACATGAGCAACCGGCTCTGCCATCAACCAGAACCAGGCAACCCGGTCCGCGGTAACGCGGGCCAGTGCCTCACGCATAAACAGCGCATGCCAGACGTGGATGGTTACCCGCCAGGGGCTTCGAACAATCGCTTCAGCCATCAGAGATCAAGGGCTACCCTGGTTGCAACAGCAATCTGGTATAGAATCTGGGTGACCGTTGATGCGATCTGCAGATTCTTGGTTTCAACCTTTGGCAAGACCAGAATCTGGTCGCCCGGGCGCAATGGCACTTCGCCGGCATCCCTAACTTCGCCGTTCTGGCGGGCGATGAGAATATGATCATCGTCTGCGTGCTGGCTGAATCCGCCTGCCGCTTCGATGTAGTCGCTGACAGCTCGGCCCGGTACGTAGACCAGGGATTGCGGAATATAGACTTCTCCGCTGACCAGAATAGAATCCGTGCGCTGGGGCAAGGTGATCACGTCGCCATCCTGCAGGCGGATGTCCACCAGTTTGCCCTGATGGGCCACCACCAGGCGGCCGTTGGGTTCTACCTGGCGGGCTTCGCGCACAAACTGGGAGATCAATTCAGCTTCTCTGGCCCGGATGGCGGATTCTTCAGCCGTAGAGGAGGAAGCGCCGAGGTAGGTGGTTTCCAGGCGGCGCAGGCTTTCATCGAGCGCTTCTTTCTGGCGCTCGGCAACGCTTTTCCGGCGGATGGAGATGCTCTCGTAGGCGGTTTCTTCAGGGTTTACCGCCACTTCGTTAAGCAGTTCATGCAAGGAGGTGCCTTTGGGAACCACGTAATAGGAGCGGCCGAGGTAGGCGCCTTCAAGTTGCACTACCAGGCTGTCGGCACGCTGGTCTGCCAGGAAAATCACTTCGTCGCCATCGGCCAGTGCCGTGGCCTTGAATTGCGCAAGCCGGAGGTACCCGGAATAGGGCTCTACGCCACGTTTTCCGCGTATCAAAGCATGGGAAACCCCAGGCAGCAGTGGCGCCATTTCAGTGAGCCTGGCACCCATCAAGGGGCCATCTTTCAGCTCGAAGACATGGAATTGGCCTACGTCGCCCAGCACGGTGATCGCCGGGCCGCGGCGCTCTACGAAAACGGTATCGCCATCCTGCAGCTGCGGATGCTGCAAGTCGCCCTTGAGGATAAAGTCGTACAGATCCAGCTCGGCGATCACCTTGCCATCTCGCCTGAGGGTTATGTTGCGGTAGCTGCCCAGATCCGGGTTGATACCGGAGGCCTGATCCAGAAGGTAAAGCACAGAATCACTGGGCACGCCAACATAACGGCCAGGCTTGTTCACAAATCCGGTTACAAATACGGCGACCGGCTGAACGCCCTGAAGGTTGGTGTATACGCTGACGTTATCCGGGTACACCTTCCGCACAGCGGATTTTACAATCGCATCAAGCTGGGCGTGAGTGACACCCTCAACCTGCACGGGGCCTACAGAGGGAATAAAGATATTGCCCTGGGCATCAACCGGGAGCACCCGGTCCAGTTCCATGGCACCCCACAGCCTCAGGGTTATCTGGTCGCCGGGGAGTACCCGGTAATCCGGGTTCAGGCCATCTGAACGCAGCCCCCGGAAGCCGCCTTCAAACAGGCCTGCGCCGAAGGGTGTCAGTTCCGCTTTCTGATCTTCTGTCAGAATCGGGCCATAGGTGCCCGTCTGGCGATTGGTATTGGATTGCGCTTCACTGGCGGCCGCATCCGCTTCGGATGCTGAGCTTGCCTGAGTGGCCGCTTCAAGCTGCGGTAATAGCCTTTCCCTCTGGCTGGCGGGAATGTCGCCCAGGCTTTGGGCCTGGAGTGGCAAGGCCAATGAAACTGCCAGGAGCAAGAATAGCCCCTGGATGAGCTTTTTCAGAGACACCTCGTTCATTTGGCGTCTCCTACGGTCAGCTGCGGGCGGTCTGTTTCCGCAGGAGAGAAGGCCCGCGTGGCACCCCAGCGCCCCGAGCCGTACTTGCAAAGATTAACGGCATCAGGTGCAACACCCTGACTTATGATGGTGGTTGAAAAGCAGGGTTTTCCGGAAGCGGAGAAGTACCTGGCCTTCATTTCGATTCGGATGTTTTCTCCCCAGGGCGTCCTGGCCAGAGACACCACTTCACCGGGCCCAGCCTGTTCCACCTCGTTTGAGTGCGCTTCTGAAAGGTAGGTGATGCTGTCCCCTGTGTACATCCAATCTGACGTATAGCCTTTTGAAGAAGCAGCCTGATGCCCACCTCCAGTCGCGGCGCAGCCTGCCATCAGGAATGAAGACACCAACGACAGGAGCAATTTGCCGGGAATTTTTCTGGGTGATACTGACTTCATGTGCACGGGGCCTGAGTTTTGGGTATCAGAATGAGTAAGATTTATCAGAATGAATGGGTCCAACGGGCTGACAAGGACCACTGATCCAGCTCACCGGAGCGGACTTCAATTTTGTCTTCCGCCAATTGTGCAAAAAGGCTCAGCTTGCCAGTTCGCACGGGTATCTCGTAGTACCCGGAAACCACAAAGACACGCTGATCGCGTGCGGGAACCGTATATTCTACCTCAGGATCCGGTGTGCTAACGCGGGAATCGGGATTTCCCATAAGATCCAGCAAACTGAGGGAGACCCCCAGAGTGCTGCCTCGTTCGAAAAAGTCGTAATAACCAAGAGTGATCAACTGACTATCAGAATCTATCGATGCCGCCATGTTCCGCCCCTTATACCGGTACCCGGTGCGGTAGACCCTGTGCTCGTAACTGATATCGGGCATCGGATCCCCGAACAGATTATCCGCAAGGGTATCGGCGCCTTCAACAAACCAGCGCTGTTGCCGGCCCCAGAGGCTCGTGGTGGCGTCTGCACCGAAGAGCCAGGATTTTCGGGAGGGAAAGCCTCCGGCTTCGTCTTCTCCCATCATCTGGCCATAAACCCCGGCAGTCTCGCCTCCAACCTCAAACCCGTAACGAACGTCGACGGCGCCGAGCTGGTTGCTCGGGTCTTGTGAGCTGTCCCGGGGGTTATCATTGCCGGTAAAGGCATCCCAGAAGGTACCCGGGCTTGAAGAACGCCCCTCTCCGCCGAACAGAAAGGTCCGCGTGAGCCCGATATCCAGGCCCTTAACCGGGCGAAACGTCCCCCTGACACCAACCCACAAGGGCTCTGGTACTTCACGCGCTTGTTCGAGCTGGCTGGCTGCAAAGGTTAACTGCCAGGGGCCAATCCAGGAAAGGATCGGCGTTTCGAAGGGAGCTTGGTCCACTCGGTTAAACCAGATCCCGGGGGCCGGCCTGGCGTTGTCTGAGAGGATCAGGCTGGATTGCCAGCCAGGGCCCCACCAGCGGTCAATAGCACCGGCTCCGAACTGCCAGTTAAAGGCACTGAGGGTGATGAAAGAGCCATCCAGCCGGAGCGTGTCGTCATCGGAGGGATTTACAGCCACGGAAGGACTAACACCGGCTGCCCACCAGGCTCCCTGGTACTCAATATCGAGGCCCAGCTCACCTTGTTCACGGGGTTCGCCGGCGAAGCTTCGCAGAAAGGGTGTCTCCGAGGCGCCTTCCAGAGTGATACGGCTGCTTGCTCCGCGCTTTGTCTCGCGGTCTACGGCTTGCTTCTGTATCGGCCAGGTGGTAACTGTCCGGTTGAGCTGGCCGGAATCCGCCTGGCTCTGGATTTGGTGCCGCGCCCGAAGATCTCCGGGACTGACCCAGGGTGCCGAGAAGGTGGCAAAAGGAATCAGGCACGCTACCGCCCCACCGACCAGGGCCCAGTGTTTTGAGGTCATAGAATGGATATCAGTTAAGGACAGGCAAAATAAAGGCGGGGACAACAAACTCCCGACTGCGTCCCTGTCAGTTCGTGAATGCTCTTAGGTGAATGCGCGCAGATTCTACTGCAATCGCAGGAACAGAAAAATGGAAAAAAGGCTGACACACGGGGTTTCAGGCAGTTAGGCGGGTAAAGAATTGTTAAAGCTTTCAGAATGCATGTATTTTAACCAGATTTCAGGCAAAGCCGGACCGCGAGGTGGGCTGGTTACCCGCCTTCCCCCGGTATACGGTCGCCCGCGCCTTTGCCGGCGACGGTCATGAAAATGTACTTGAAGTACGCAGGCAGGGTGAGATTCTGAAGCATCTTCTGGTCGGTTTCCGCGAGCAGGCGAGGGGTAGACATATCGATATCATTGACCTGCGCCAGGCCTGTTATACCGGGGCGGGCACCAAGTACGCCTCGCCGTTCCCTTTCGGCAATCAATTCCTCCTGATTGAACAAACAAGGCCGGGGGCCAACGAGGCTCATTTCTCCTTTGAGCACGTTCCACAGCTGGGGAAGCTCGTCCAGCTTGGTGCCACGCAGAAAGCGGCCGAAAGGCGTGATCGCGTTGGCACTGGCCAGATGACTTGCCACCGAAGCGGTGCCTTTCCTCATGGTGCGGAACTTGACCAGGGTAAACGGTTTTTTGTTCCGCCCCACCCGCTGTTGCCGGAACAGCGGCGAGCCGGTATCAAAAAGGCCCACCACCAGCAGAATCAGCAATATCGGAGCCCCCAACACCAGCCCAAGCAGGGAAAAGAAAAAATCAAACAAACGAATCAGCATACATTCTCCGGATCGAAACAGCGGCGCAGCCCTTCTTCAACTGAAAAGGGCGGCTCCCAGCCCAGTAGGTTACGGGCTTTCGAAATATCTACCTGCAAAGAACCCAGCACGCGCTGCGCAACTGCCGTTTTACCCAGCAGGCCCGCACCGAACATCAATACCCCTGCAGGTACCGGAATCAAACGGGCAGGTTTACCCATAGCCTTACCGATTCCACGCAACAACTCCGTAGCAGAAAGGTCCTCGCCATCTCCGGCCAGGAACACCTGATTACCGGCCCTGGGGTGATCAATGCAGGTGATTATAAGGTCCACCAGATTATCCAGAGCCACCAAAGAGCGTTTGTTGTGGATGGCTCCCAGGGGGAGAGGAAGGCCTTTCTCAAGCAGTTTGATCATGGTGGCAAAGTTACCCTTTACACCGGGGCCATATACCAGAGGCGGGCGGATGATAACCACCTCCATGCCGGTTTCCTCAGCTAAAGCCTGCAATGCCTGCTCCGCCTCCATCTTGGAGATGCCGTAGGCGTCCTCGGGAGCAGGTTTATCATCCGGCCTGAAAGGTTGATTCAATGGGGTGTGTTCACCATTCACCTTGATGGAACTGATAAATATAAACCGTCGGACACCGGCTTTGGCGGCCTGGCGGGCAAGATTGAGCGTGCCGTCGACGTTAACTTTGCGGTATTCGGCCAGCGGATCTTCGGTTTCATCCCGCATAACATGAGCACGGGCAGCTGCGTGAATGACCAGATCCTGTGTATTCAGCGCTGCCACCCAATCTGTGCTCGTATTCAGCTCACCAACAACAAACTCTTTTCCACAAACTGCGGTGCCAGATTGGCGGACCGCACACGCCAACGAAACGCGGTCCGACTGGTCAAGCTGGTGCGCAAGGCGCCTTCCAATAAATCCAGTGGCGCCAGTTAGTAAAACTCTCATGAACTAAACCATCCGTAGTTAATCATGCCCCGAAACCTCGTCATAGATTTTCAAGTGCTGGGCGACAATGTGCTCAATAGAAAAGGCATCTTCCGCCAGCATGCGACCGGCTTTCCCCATTCTTTTCCGAAGCCCGGAATTTTCAATCAGCTTTTGAATTGCGTTCGCCAAGGCAACTGGATTCTTAACAGGAACCAGAAGCCCGGTTTCACCGGGTGTTATCGCATCTCGGCAACCCGGCACATCCGTCGTCACCACGGCTCGCCCGCAGGCAGCAGCCTCCACAAGGCTCTTGGGCAGCCCCTCGCGATGAGACGGAAGGCACACGATATTCGCAGCAGTGTACTGCGCTGCAATATCAGAGCGGAATCCCAATAATTCGACTATTCCCTCCTTACGCCACTGATCAAGCTCCGCCTCAGTTACACTTGTAAGATTTCCCGGATCCGCGGAACCAATCAACCTCATCCGGACCTCTAAACCACGATTCCAGAGGAGTCTGGCCGCTTCAACGAACTCAAATACCCCCTTATCTCTCAACAGGCGCGCGGCCATCACCACCACCGGCTTACCCCCCTCCGGCTCAGGCACAGAGGGAAAGTCATCCAGCGAAATGCCGGAACCTCGTATCAAGCGGACATCACCACCATGCAGAGCACCCAGCGAGATCAAAGTATCGCGATCATCCGGATTTTGAAAAATAACCGCCAAACGCTTCTGCTTGAAAGCTGCCAAGTATAATTTGACAATCAGCCATCGGCGCAGCTTTGCCAGTACGGAATCTGCCAGAAATACCGTACCCAGCCCCGAAACCGCAGAAACAACGCCAGGCACCCGACCCAACCGCGCCGCAATGCCACCATAGAGCACCGGCTTAATAGTTATAAGGTGAACAAGATCTGGTTGAGCTTTCTGAAAAAGCCGGGCTAAACTCACCAGAGTTCTGAGTTCCACTAACGGATTCTGCCCGCTTCGCGCAAAACCAATCGGGTGATGGAGGAAACCTTTCGCCCGAATGGTCTCAACGCCAGGCCCAGGAGCCGAGGCGACATGCACCACGTACCCTGCTTCTTTGGCAGCAACGGCTATCGGCAACCGATGCGACAGAAAAAACTCAGGGGCATTGACCACGAACAGTATTACTTTGGGATTGGCTGCCAACGTTTGCTCGCCTTACACATTAGAATTCCTGATTACTTTTTGGTCGAGTGTGATGAGGTTGGAGCCGATAAAGCCGGCAAAGCCTGTGATCAACCAAGACTTTGGCTGCCGTGGGAGTATTTTCTTAAACTCCGTCATCGCAGCCCGCTCCCTTGGCACGCCTCAAAACGTCCACAATTCGTGGTCCCTGAGTCTCTGTAGAATAGCATCGCCACACACGCTCCCTGCCATTGCCTCCCATCCGGGCTCTTACTGCGGGATCTTCGTTCAACAAATCAAACAAGGTGCTCCGCCACTCATCCGGGGAACTTGCGAGATACCCCGTTTTTCCTTCCTCGACAATCTCGCAGTTAACGCCCACAGGTGACGCCACAACGGGCACTCCACACGCCATGTACTGAATCAACTTATAGCCACACTTTCCTCTCTCCCACAGCGAGTCGACCAAAGGCATGACGCCGATATCAAATTGCTGCACAGAGTCCACTTCAGAAGCTTCCGTCCATGGCCAGGTCTCCACCGGGGTACCTTCAAAATCTGCCGGATTAGCCCCAACGGCGACAAAGCGCACAGGCAGCACTTGCTTGAGCGTTTCAAACACAGGAACCAGCACTTCCAGATAATGACTGGTTTGCGGTGTGCCTATCCACCCCACTGTCAGGACTTCTGAGTTCGCTTTTTGCCTGGGCCGGTAACGGTCAGCATCTACCGCCGTCGGGATAATTTCGACTCTTTTTGCGCCGGCCTTCCGGGCCCGATCTGCGAGGTACCGGTTACCGGCAGTCACGCAGTTGGCATGGCGCATAACGGAATCGATTTTTTGCCCCAACAACCTCCGCACCCAACGATAGGTATGGCAATCGTAACGATGAAACAGGGCATCGTCGTAATCCACAACATAGGGCACGCGCATGAGTTTCAGGAAACGTTCGGCAATAGCCGGCATAAAGGGAAAAAGCTCCTTCTCGATAATGACGACATCAAACCGTCGGGCAGAAAGTAATGCCAGAATCCGAACCACGTAGCCTTTCAACACTTCGCGCCAGCGGGAACCGCCTTTGTACAGTGCCTTTACGTAAGCATCCGACAACAACGGCTTTACAGTGACTTCGATGCCTTTTGACTGGAAATACGGTAAATACTGCAAGAAGCGAACACGGGAACTGGCGCCCAACGGTCCGTAGCGGGATAACAGCAGGACTTTCATGGGTTATAGCGCCCCTCGCCTCGCAGAATGTGGCCCATAGCGCGCCAAAGCATGCGATACGCTGCCCAGGTGTGCTTAACACCGGTAACATCGCCGCGCAACAGACACCAGGCCGAGCGGGTAAACGGCTCAATAACATTGGTAACGACCAGCAGCAACCAGGCTTGCCAACGGGGAAAGTGCTTGAACGCGTAGAGCAAACGGCTGCGCAATGAATAAAAAAGACGATGTGCCTTAACCTGCCGGGAAGTACCGCCACCGGCGTGGAAGGCCTGGGCTTCGGTTAAGTACCACGTGGGCCAGCCTGCTTCATTTGCACCTTTTGAAAGATCAACGTCCTCCAGATAAACGAAGAAACGCTCATCAAACCCACCGACTACCTCAAAAGCCCGGCGTCGAATAAGATAGAACGCCCCCATAACATGATCGACACGAGTTATTTCGCCGTGCCCCCAGTCAGCCATATGAATGCCGCTGCCCGTCAAACCGGGCAACTTATCCAATCCCAGCGCGGAGGACACCAGGCGCCCCAATGTCGGGTAGCGTGCGCAAGTTCGACTGACCCTGCCCTGCTCGTCCACCAGTTGAATGCCGCAAATTCCGACTTTCCCGTTCTCTGGCCGTTCCATAAAAGCCAAAGGCACAGATATGGAATCGGCTTCCAGCCGGGTATCTGGATTAAGAAAGAGTATGTAGGGAGATTGGCCCGCTTTCGCGCCAATATTACAGGCTGCACCGAAGCCGAGGTTTTCGCCCGTGTGAATGACCTCTACGCCGGGAAGACCTTCTACTGTTGCTACAGAATCATCGGTGGAGCCATTATCTACAACGATAATGCTGGATAATTCACCTTTGTCATGGTCAAGGACCGAATCTATGCATTCTTTCAATTGGGTGCCAGAGTTCCAGTTTACTGTAACTATATCAATCATACTTGGGCCGTCGGGTGAGATAGGCGTTGATCAGCGCCACTGGGAGAAAAATTACCCAAAGGTAGTCAAACTTCCCCAGGTAGGGGTTAGTGGCATTCATAATGAGAAATGCGCTAAGCGCGGTAATCAGGGGAACGAAAAGCTTGGCAAATTCGGCGTTTTTTCGGGACAGCTGAATCCCTTTTAACGCCACCCAAAGAACAGCAGCGGAATAAATCAAAAAGCCGACAAGCCCAACATTCATCAACAATGCCAGATAAGACAACTCATAGGCCCAAGGCGTATCGTGGGAGCGCACGACATCAACCGTACTTCCAAAGCCATGACCAACGACAGGAGATTCGCTAAACTTCTCCCAAAGTGATGCTGCCTGCTTAAATCGCTCACCACTAGAGGCTTCCTGGCCTTGAAACGCCGCTACAAAATTTTCTACCAGCGCAACAGGGTCTAAACCGATCGCCGTAATGATGCACGCTATCGCCAGAACGGCGAGTACGGAGGATTTAAACGTTAGTGACAAAAATGGCACGGGCTTTAAGTGGCATGAAGACAGCTGCAAAAACGACAGCATGATAAATGGCGTTAGCAACATCACCAGCCAGAAAGCCCTTCGCCCAGACCCCAGAGCAGCGAGCACAATGGCAAACAAGAGCAGATAGATACCAAATTTTCGCAAACCACGAAGCTCACCACGCCTTACCAAAATCACAGAAAGAACAAATGGAAAACCATACATCACAGTGGTCAGCCCATACGTTCGGAACTCAATAAAACCGCCATAGTTGCCAAAAGCCGCCCCCTGAAACTCCAGCAGAGGATAGATAATACTGCCATAGCCCAATAGACCAGCCAGAATGACAGTGAGCGCCATTAAGGTGGCAAACGTTATTCCCACGAGCAATGCAGATTCTATAGATTTAATTACCCGAGGATCATGGGCCAGGCCAATAAAAAGAAGATAGAGTACTGGCCATATGAGATAAACAGACGTAACTTTCAAAGCCCCAGGTGCGGAGTTGGTCACACCCCAAATGACACCAAAAAGGCCGACCAGCATTGTGAGTAGCCAGAGCAAAATGATATCGCGGTGAACTCGCCATGTCCGAAGCGCAAGCACACCGCCCACAACTGCGATCAATACAAGAAACACTCCACGCGGAGCCTGAAGAGTAGTTGGCACAACAAGCATCAGGGCAAAGAAACTTTGAAGCAGGAAAAGCCATAACTTGGCGGAAAACTTGTGGCCTTTACTGGCAGACTGATCCAATACCGTTTCTTGCTGGGGCAACGACGCACTGATACTACTGTCTATATCTCTCATGCAAAATCTCCCAGCGCTCATGCCGGTTGCAGCATATTAGCGGCTCCGGCCGACATAGCAGCCCCGGACGCCTTTTCGTTTTCCGCCATAGCCTTGATCCGGGAGAGACATAGGCCCAAGTTCCAATCTTCTTTGGCGATGATTTTTTGCTTATGGCTTGTTTGTGGCATAGTCAAACTCAGCCGTTCAGAGGGTGCTTTTTCCGATGCCTGCTCATTTGCCGACACCAAGTTGGGTTTGCTGGAGTTATTGTAATCACCGATGGGTGAGCAACCTCCCAAGACGAGCTTTAAGTGTTGGCTCAGGGGGCACGCAGCCAATTACGGTTGTCGTCGGGCCGACAACTCCTTTGTGATTCGAATCATGCGCGGAAAGCGTGAAGACAAATAAATTCTAGCGGGTAGGAGTGATGATGAGCGATAACTATAGAAGACAGCTTTTGCTAAAGAAAACTGACCTGCTAAATTCAAGCCCTTGGACCTTGGAATGAAGGTCCACTTATAGCCAAACTCTTTTGAATACTTTTCAGCAATGTCAAAATAACCAGCTGCTTCTCGTTCGGAAACTCGATCACGCCCTTCAGTTCGGCTTACGGCATAATCAAACCGTTTTATCTTATATCCATCTTTCACTTTCAATGCACGAATGAAGAGATCCCAGTCCTCCAGAGATGAAAGTTTTTCATCAAAACCACCAAGCTGCTCGAAAAACTCTTTTTTCATCAACACACCGATATCAATACTATTTCCAAACTTAATGTTTTCTAAGCTAATTACTCCAAACCTTTGACCGGGGATCGGTTGAATCTCTGAAAAGTCGTCCATTTCCGCGAACCGACCAGCCGAAATAAATGAATATCTGTCACCAGACTGCTCATAAAAACTCATAATAGAACTCAAACGGCCGGGTAAATAAAAGTCGTCATCATCTAAAAATGTAATCAGCTCACCAATGGCCGACTGAACTCCAAAATTTCTCGCTTGGGAGGGGCCATGGCTACCTGGATTCCGCACCACTCTAACTCTAGGATCAAAACACAACTCTTCTGATAGGTTCGCTGTAGAGTCGAATTGGTTATCATCAACAACTACCACTTCGAGATTATAATACCCTTGATTGAGAATTGACAATACAGCACGCTTAATGCTGTCTCGACCGTTACAAGTAGGGACCACTACACTAACTTTAGGACGCCCCATAGTATTAGAAACTCGGAAAAGACTGAATCAGCTCATTTTCATCATACAAATACTTCTTCACAGTGGCATACTTCTCTATATTATCTATGAGATCCCTTAAGTCGCCTATCGCTGAAATGAAGATGCAACTTTCATTAGGGAAGCTTGTTGTAGAGTAATAGTCTTTATACTTAAAAAAACCACCAGTAATCTTATCGGAAAATGAGATCCACTTGTTAGGAATACCATACGAATCCGACAATATTAGCCCATGCATGGATGATGATACAATAAATTCACATTTCGAAATTTCATCAATAAATGATTCTGGGTCTTGGCGTACGTCAATAACCACTACACCTTCTTCCCCTTCTTTGATAAGCGGTGAGTTAAGATCGACATAATGTGGCACAATACCAATTTTATATTGTTTTTTACTTTTCGGTTGATAAAACATAGGCATTAGCAATCCTGGATCACCCAAAACAACGCTGCCGGGCGCAATAATGCCGTTTTCGATAAGAATCTCTTCAGTTAAATGGCCACGCACCGCCTTTACAGACTGACAGTTCGTTTTATTTCTGAAGCAGCGACGATCCGAAATAATGCCAGTTCCCCAGATCACACTTTTCCTGTTTGCCATGTGAAACATGCTTCCTAGTCCCACCGTATGCCGGAGTAATTGGCTCTTAACGTTGAAAGGTTTTCTTTTCGAAATAACAGAAACCAAATAAGGATTGATTTGATCACCGACATTTAATACTGCATCAAAATACTTAAGGGGGAACCGATGTAACAAAAACACGCTGAAAGCGTCATAAATAAACCATGCTGGAAGAAACAATATTTTATAGGCACGCCTTAGGAAAAGGCCCATTTCAACCTCCAGATTCTTTATACAACATCAACGCTTCATCGATTTCTCTTACCTGCTCTCTAGACAAACTATTCTTTTTGAGCAAAGATTTCTCATTGAAATATTGAAGCTCATTAGGAGGATCAATCTCAAGAAAGTCAGCAACTTTACCCATCTCTCTTACCATATCAGCAGCCAAATCCTCATACCGAATCCCCATAACGGAATCTGGATACGTCTCAATAAGCTCCATACTTCTTTCTGTATGAGCACACCACCGAAAAACAAATCTCTGAATATCTGAAAGCCTATTGCAATAAATATTTCGATTCTTCTCCGTGATACCTAAAAAACGATTTGGTTTTGGATACTTAAAGTGGTTAATTTCCCAAGCTGCAACGCCGGGATGATTAATCATTGAAAAGACGACTGAGTATACGTCTCTATTCAAGGTTAAAAACCTAGCATTTGGAAACCAATTTTTAAGCTGTTCAACATTCCAAATATTGGGATGAGTCTGATCAACCAAAGTTTTTGGATAAACGCTCCTCATCATGCTCGAGTAATACCCTCTCACACTGCTTGAGAGCGGATTCTGGCGGACTGTCAGTTCGGAAATACGGTCGAACATGTACCGACTTTCTTTTCCAGAAAAGCCATCATCAAGCTCAGAAAATGAGTTTAAACATGAGCATAAAAAGTGGGTTCCAGAACGCCCTGTACCTACTATGAAAACTGGACTTCGAAGTCCTTTCCTCGAATTAAAATCTTGAAGCTTAAAGTATGAATTATAGAACAATTGAACTAAACTTTTATACCGCATGAATACCTAAACCTCTGACTAAAATACACTGCATCTTATCCCTAGGCGCTTTATAACTAACATTAAAAGCACCGCATTCCAAACAAATATACTTACAAACACCGCTATTGCAGCGCCAGTTGCACCCCAAAAAGGAACGAGGACTAAGGATATCAATATGTTTAATGTAAGCGCCAACACCTGACCAAATAGGGAATCTTTTTCATGTCCGGTCATAACAAGTAAGTATCCAACAGAACCAAAAAAAACATTAACTAACTGAGCAAGAGAAAGTATCAATAAAAGAGTATACGATGATGACCTATACTCTTGCCCGAAAATCAATCCGATTAAGGGTTCACCAGCAAACACAAACACTAATGCAACCGGCAATGAAATTAGAAATGCAAATCTAGCAGTTTTTTGGGCAATTTCTCGTAAAATATTACGATCACCTTTTTTATATGCATCTACAAAATATGGAGCTACGACCATGTTAACGATTGTCAACGAAAGCAGTACGAGCTGACTACCTCTCTCCGCTATCCTTAAGGCCGCAACTTGCTCATTCGAGCTGAGCATCCCAACGACAATTATCCCGACCTGAACGTTAACTAAATTTATAGCAGCAAGTGCAGTAAAAGGTAACAAAGATTTAAACCAAGATACTAACTTATATGATGGCAGAACTTGCTTTATTTCTGATGGATTGACGAACCTTAACACTAAGCTTGCAACAACAAATCCGAATAGCGCAGAATAGATGTTTGCCCAGATAGCATTACTCGCATTCAATATATTAAGTTGCCAAAATACTAAAATTAAAACAAACGTTAGAATTGGAACGATCAGTTGTTGAGGTATCTCCGAGAGTACAGGCCTCCCCAGTCCTTTAATTAACCCCGCTCTCACTGACATAAAGCCTAAAAGAGGCACAATAAGAATAGCAATTGGTAACAAGTGCCATTTATCAGATTTTAAACTTATGACTGACGAAGAAAATATAAAATAACACGCACCCACCAGTAATGCCGATAACCCTAGTACCCATATGTGCGCTGAATGTAGCAGGCCTTTATAGCGTGACCAATCCTGATCATTTCTTAGAGTCGCCACTTCCCTGGTCACTAACTGCTGCACTCCTCCATTTACAGGAAGACTAAGTATCGGAATCAGAGCCATAATAAATGCATATTGACCAAAGGAGTCCGGACCTAGTGTTCGCGCTAGAATTACACTGCTCAAAAGCCCTACCGGTATGGAAAGGAGTTTTATTGCCCCAACCCCAAGCAAACCACTAATTAGTTTATCTTTTGCTTTCAAATTTTATTAGTCCGGTTGCGAACTCGTATTTCTTTAGCTTCAAGTTTGCTTCAATCTCCGAAAAACTGTCTTAATTCTGGAAATGCTCGATCTAACCTTATGCCCTTTTGATCTTTAGTTGAGAGCTTAGGCTCACCGTTCTCCGTTAAGCCCCATCGAACAGCTATATCAGGGTCATCCCAGTAGATGGTGCGTTCATACTCAGGCGCATAGTAATCAGTGCACTTGTATTGAAAATCCGCCGTTTCACTGGTGACCAGAAAGCCATGGGCAAACCCCGGCGGTACCCACAGCATGCGGTTGTTATCTTCCGAGAGGTATTCCCCCACCCACTGCCCGAAGGTGGTGGAGTTGATGCGCAGGTCCACAGCTACATCGAACACTTGGCCCCGGGTTACCCGCACCAATTTGCCCTGGGGTTGTTTGATTTGGTAGTGCAGACCTCGCAAGGTGTTTTTAACCGAGCGACTGTGATTGTCCTGTACAAAAGTGGCGTTGATGCCTGCCTCCCGAAACGCTTTTTCGTTCCACGTTTCCATGAAGAAGCCGCGATCGTCTCCAAACACTTTGGGTTCGATGAGTTTTACGTCTGGGATTCCGGTTTCGGTTATTTTCATAAAGTCCGCTTACTTGGTTTTGACCAGTTTCTTCAGATAGGCGCCGTAGCTGTTCTTTTTGAGGTTTTCCGCCTCTGCCAACAGCTGCTGTTCGCCAATGAAGCCCATTCGGTAGGCCACTTCCTCCAGGCATGCGATTTTCAGGCCCTGGCGTTTTTCAAGGGTTTCGATAAAGCCGCTGGCTTCGTGCAGGGAGTCGAAGGTGCCAGTGTCCAGCCAGGCGAAGCCCCGGCCCAGCAATTCGACGCTGAGATCGCCCCGCTCAAGGTAAGCCTGGTTTACACTGGTGATTTCCAGTTCGCCCCTGGCTGACGGCTTTACCTGTTTCGCGATGCTTACAACATCGTTGTCGTAGAAGTAGAGGCCGGTAACGACGTAATCAGATTTCGGGCTGGCCGGTTTTTCTTCGATAGAGACGGCACGTTGGTTTTCATCAAATTCCACCACGCCAAAACGTTCTGGATCGGTGACCTGGTAGCCAAATACTGTGGCACCTTTGTCGCGTTTGGCGGCGGTTTGCAGCATGTTGCTCAAACCCTGGCCATAATAGATGTTGTCGCCCAAAATCAGGCACACGCTGTCTTGACCAATGAAGTTTTCGCCGATGATAAAGGCCTGAGCGAGGCCGTCCGGGCTGGGTTGCTCTGCATAGTTCAGGTTGATACCCCACTGGCGGCCGTCACCGAGAAGTCGCTGAAATCCTTGTTGGTCTTCCGGGGTGGTGATGACAAGGATGTCCCGGATGCCCGCCAGCATGAGTACGGAAAGCGGGTAGTAAATCATCGGTTTGTCGTACACCGGAAGAAGCTGTTTGGAGATGCCTCTGGTGATTGGGTAGAGACGGGTGCCGGAGCCGCCGGCGAGGATTATTCCTTTCATTGTGGTCTTCCGTTGGGGTTGAGAGTGGGGTCAGATGGCGGATTTCACAATTTCCCGTGAAGGTTGTGGCGGGCGGGGCTGGCTGGATGAGCCGGTCAACTGGCTCAAGTCCACCCCGTATTGCTTTGCCAAAGCTTCCTGCCGGGTTTTGGGCAGGGATTTGAATTGCTCAGTCTGGGCGGGCTGATCGATTGGGCATTTACAGCTGGTGGCAATAGAAGGCTGACCGTGAAGAGTAGTTTTTTCAGGCTCATTCTATTAAGAGTCGGGGAATCTCCCGGCTCAAGCCAGGGGGCTGCCGAGAGAGGAACACCTGTCAGGCACGCTACCGCCCCACCGACCAGGGCCCAGTGTTTTAAGGTCATAGAATAAGATTATCTGAAAGGCAACAGCGAAACAGCATAAGGAAGGGAACAACTCAATCCCAACGGTATCCCTGTCGGTAAATGAATATGGTGTTTCAGAAGGGAGCAGATTTTACGGCATCGCCTGTGACAAACAAGTGACCAAAAGCCTAACACGAGGCAATTCAGGGGGTTACCTGAGTAAAGAATTGTTAAAGGATGAAAAATGCAATTATCTTGAATTTAGCCACGGACACTCACGGACGCTCACGGACGAAAAAGAAAACAGATATTTTTTATGGGCTTTGTCCGTGAGTGTCCGTGGCAAAACAGTCTCCAATGCTCATGACTCCGACATTTGCGCCTTCACCATACTTGCGAACTCTGTAAGGAATGCGAGGAAAACACCTCCCATCAAACCCAGCAGGCCAGCCAACAGAACAATCAGGCTCCGCGCCGGCCCCTTACGCTCCGCGCTTTCCCGGCTTACAGTCAAAACTTCCATTGGCCGCATAGAGTTGAGGGTAGCCTCAAGCGATAACCGCTTTTCGAAAGCCGCTGCAATGGCCGCCCCGGCATCCGTTGAACCTTCCAGCATTTTTATCGTTGAGGAAAGCGATTCGATTTGCCTCTCCAGATTCTGCTTCAGGCTCGATACAGCCGCCGATTGCGCTTGCGAGAGCTCATCAATCAGCTGGGCATGGACCTGCTTAATGCTCTCCCTCTGAGACGGCGATGCCTCAGACACCATTCGGATCAGCCCGGTGTTCTCCGGATTCTCGAAGCGGACTTTGAACGGGATAGACCCGTCATGCTCTGCGTGGTAAGTCGACTGATAGTCCGGCAGCCAGCGATTCTCCAGTGTTGCAATGATAGCCGCCGGTTTTTCTATGTAGCTACCAGAGTCCTTCTCCGCCAGCTTGACCAGACTGACATAATCGTATCTTTCCGGCATCAGCACGGCGTAAGCAATTCCCGCCAGTAACGTTGAGAAAAGCACTGCGTAAAACACTCTCCGGCGTTTTAGAAACGTAGTTGCCAGATCCACCAGACTGATTTCGTCGTCGTATTGAGGCTGATTTCGGCGATTATTGTCTTCCATTGGAAATCCACCTCACTTTAATCTGTCGAGCACCCCCGGTCTCATCATCAGCTGACCTTGCACTGGATCAGAGCGTTGCCGTGCGCTTGTTATATTTTTATAGCAGATACCGGTACTTTTACCCTCTGCTGCTTCTGCATCAAGTTGATCATTACAATCGGACGTTCATTTTTGCCACGGACACTCACGGACAAAAGCCCAAAAGAATTCTGTTTTTTCTTTTCCGTCCGTGAGTGTCCGTGAGTGTCCGTGGCAAAAAAAGTGAGTGTCCGTGGCAAAAAAATAGTTTGTATGGACTTACAAACCCCCGTGCCTGGACCAGAATTCGGCAGGCGTGATCACGGGGTAATGTTCCTTTAGCACCAGCAGGTCTTTATCACCGGTTATGAGGTAATCCACCGAGTGCGTCTGCATCCCTCTTATCAGGGTTCCGAGTACCGGTGTATCTTTGATGTCTCTCACTGATTCCGGCGGCAGTGCCGCCGGCTCAAGGATTTCAGCCAGCAACCCCAGAATGTCCACGAGGTCGTCTATTTCTGCCTCAGACATTCCATGCCGGCTTCGCAGCCTCGGCAATACTCTGCGAATTTCATCCAGAATATACTCGGAGAGATACACGTCGATGGCCCCACTCCGCCAAGCCTGCATAATTTTTCCAGGAACGCTGGCCGGGTAGGCCATGCCCGAAATGATTACATTGGTATCAATAACTGCCTGAATAGATGCCATCCCTGGTGCCTTTTATTAGCTTCCGGAGCGCTCGTCGGCGATTACACTTTCAATTTCCCTCATGCCTTCTTCCTGAGGCACTTCTGAAAAACCTTTCTCCAACCGCGAACTCAGTGCATCAAAGCGTTGCTCCATTCTGCGGATTCGGCCAAACAAACGGGCATCGACCAAAGCTGCCACCGGTTTACCGTCTTTCTTAATCAGGATGCTGTCGTGCCGGTACTGTACCTGGTTAATCATTTCGCCAAGGTTTTGCCGGAACTTCACTGCGCTGGTTTCTGTGATCATGAGCACCTCCAACCATATTGATCGTATTGATCATAGCACATTGGGATCAGGTACAGCTTTTTTGGCCACGGACCCTCACAGACACTCACGGACAAAAGCCCAATAGAATTTCTGTTTTTTCTTTTCCGTCCGTGAGTGTCCGTGGCCAAAAATTATCAGGTTTTCAAAGCAGATACCGGCACTTTTACCCGCTGCTGCTTCTGCATAAAGCTAATCAGCACGATCGCCCTCGCTTCGCCATCGTAAGCCTGAAAGATCGCATTAATGCCCTCAAAGGGGCCTTCATTCAGCTGTACGGCCTGCCCCGGTTTGATGCCACCCTGCTCGGCCACCGAATCGAGGCTGTCTTTGATGTGCAGAATGACTTCATCACTGATTGCCGCGGGCTTGTTGGCAAAGCTGACGATTCTCAGCACGCCCCGGGTGGAGCGCAGCTTTGCCCACATGGGATCGCTCTGCTCCAGGTTCACGAACAGATAGCCCGGAAAGAGGGGCTCCAGTTTTTTGCTGCGCTTGCCGGCCTTGATTTTTTCCACGGTGATTTTCGGAAAGAAGCAAGCAATATCCTGATTCTGGAGATTTGCAAGAGCGCGATCGCCTTGGGCGGGCTTGAGTTGGAGTGCATACCATGTCATGGGTGGTGAATGTACCAGTTCTTTGTTTTGACGGAATAGGGATTTCACGCATTTTGTTTGTGGTCTTTCAGCTTATAGCGCTTTTTTTAGCCACGGACACTCACGGACCCACACGGACAAAAGCCATTAAAAATATCTGTTCTTTCTTTTCCGTCCGTGAGCATCCGTGAGTGTCCGTGGCTAAAAAATCACTTTCCTTAAGCATCCCCACCCCGAAACCAGCCCCCCGAGGCAATGAAATGCGGATTCAGCAAGTCCTCTTTACCATACCGCAACGGCCTGCCCTCCAGGGTCTCCACCTTGCCACCGGCAGCCATTAATACTGCCTGGGCTGCGCCGGTGTCCCACTCGCAGGTTGGCCCCAGGCGCGGGTAGATGTCGGCATGGCCTTCGGCGATGCGACAGAACTTGAGGGAGCTGCCGGCCTGTACCAGCTCATGCTCACCGAGCTTATCGATGAACGCTCTGGTTTCTTCGTTGAGGTGGTTTTTGCTGGCTACCACACGCTTTACTGCGGTGGGTTCCGCAACCCGTATACGGTGAACTCTGCCGGTGCGGTCACGCTTATGGGCACCCTCGCCCACCACACCCCAGAACGCTTCTTTCAGAGCTGGCGCGATCACGACGCCCATCACCGGCTCGCCGTCTTCGATCATGGCGATGTTAACGGTGAATTCACCGTTGCGCTGGGTGAATTCCTTGGTGCCGTCGACGGGGTCCACCAGCCAGAACCGGCGCCAGTGTTTGCGTTCTTCCCAGGGGATGTCCTTGCCTTCCTCGGAGAGGATGGGGATGTCCCGGCTGATGTTGCGCAGCCCATGGGTGATGATGTCATGGGCGGCGGTGTCGGCAGCGGTGATGGGCGAATCGTCGGTTTTGTAGCTCACCTTGAAATCCGACTGGTAAATATGCAGTACTTTCTCGCTGGCCTCGTCGGCTAATTTGATGACATCGGGAAGGATGGAGCTGTAATGCATGGGCGCGTCCTGCCTGTGAAATTTGTGGTCTACCCTGAATTTTCAGGGAACCAGATCGGAAAACAAAACAGATTCTCCAGCGTGCCGGCTACCAAGCCTTTCGTCATCAGTCACAAGAGTGAGCCCATGGCAAATGGCAGTTGCGGAAATAATGCTATCCGGAAGCTTGAGCGACGTTGTTTGGCGAATCTTTATGGCTGCATCCTGTATCGGCTGCTCCAACTCAATGACAGGAATCTTATGAAGCACAGCTCTGAGTTGCTGTTCATCAGCATCGGTAAGCGATGGCCATGAAAGCAATTCAAGTTTGGTGATTACGGAAACGGCGTAGTAGTTGAGTGGCAGGGTCAGCTTGCGGTTGATTGCATAAATGACTGCGTTGGTATCCAGCAGATATTTACCACTCATCCCTCATTTCCCTTTGAATCTTTACGGCATCACTTCCTTTGAACGCCTCAACGGTGCAGTCGCTCAGATCCAGCGATAATTCACTGGCACCTGAAGCACCCTCCTCTGGCACCATAATCAAAACCCGGGCGTGGCTGTTCTTAAGCTGGCGGTACCTCTCCGGGATCAGCAACACACCGTCTTTGATATCCGCTTCGAATTCAATCGCGTACACCCTGGCCTCCTGTTATACCTTGCTCTATCGCCCTATCGCCCGCCCCATAGGAACGCTTTCATTGTCGCACTCCTTACCTGTTTTCTCCAGCAAACAGATGGGTGCTGAGGTCAATTTGGGGTCAGATGAAATTGGGGTCAGATGAAGTTTTCATCTGACCCCAATTTCAGGTTTCCAGAGTATCAATTATAAGGAGGGGGCCAGAAGAAAGGTAGCCATACCCCACAGGGGTTAAATTGACATAATCCTCTTCAGGGTATAAATTTATTTTATCCCCTTTAAGGTATGAATATGAAAATCACCTCACCTGATGCGCTTGCCCAGGAAATAAAGAATGCCCGTAAGCGCCGGAAGCTCACCCAGCAGGTTGTTTCAGATCAGATTGGCGTGAAACAGGCCACCATATCCAGTTTTGAGAACCATCCGGAGCGAAGCCGGGTGGAAACACTGTTCAAGCTGCTGTCCGCTCTGGATCTTGAGCTGCGTGTGGCCAAGCGCGGCGACACGGAACAGGAAGCGAAATGGGATCAGGAGTGGTAAGGAATGCCTGATTTGACCGTTGCCCTGAATGGCATCCAGGTAGGCAGACTGACCCTTGAGCGGTCTGGCGCCATGGCGTTTCAGTACCTTCCCGATTGGTTAAGCCGGCCGGGTGCCAGGGCTATCTCACTCTCGCTGCCCCTTGCACCCGCACCTTACCGTGGCGCAAAGGTTTATAACTTCTTCGATAACCTGCTGCCAGATTCCGAAGCAATCCGTTCGCGCATGCAGGCCCGGTTCGGGGCGCCAACACGGCATCCTTTTGACCTGCTCTCGAGCGTTGGCCGGGACTGTATTGGTGCAGTTCAACTCTACCCTGAGACGTCTGAAATACCCGATGTCCGCTCCGTGACAGCTTCACCCCTGGATGCCTCAGCGGTGGAGAATATTCTCGGCAACTACCAGGATGCGCCCTTCGGAGTAGCGGGGGACCATGATTTCCGGATATCCCTTGCCGGTGCGCAAGAAAAAACTGCCTTGCTTTGGCACCGGAACCAGTGGTGTCTGCCTGCTGGCAGTACGCCCACCAGCCATATCTTTAAGCTCCCGATTGGATTTTTGAATCACAGCAATATGGACTTACGGGAAAGCAGCGAAAACGAATGGCTCTGCTTGCAGATTCTGAAGGCGTTTGGGCTGCCGGTTGCCAACGCACAGCTGGCTCGGTTCGGGAAGCAGAAAGTGCTGATCGTTGAACGATTCGATCGGCGTTGGTCGAGCGATAACACCTGGCTAATGCGCCTGCCTCAGGAGGATTTTTGCCAGTCTCTTGGTGTGGCGCCGGCCGCCAAATACGAAAGTGACGGTGGCCCCGGCATTCAGGACGCCATGACATTGTTGCTCGGATCTCAGGAGCCCACCAAGGATCGGGAGCTGTTTTTCAGGGCACAGATTCTCTTCTGGCTAATGGCTGCCATTGACGGCCACGCAAAAAACTTCAGCCTGTTTATAGAGCCAGGCTCCGCCTATCGGATGACACCATTGTACGATGTTATTTCGGCCTATCCGCTTATCGCTCAGGGAAGCATGGCCGCAGAGAAGGCAAAAATGGCGATGGCCCTGAAAGGCCGCAACCGCCATTACCATTGGGCTCGCATCCAGGCCCGGCATTTTGTGAGCACCGCCCAACAGGTCGGTTTCTCTGCCGAGAAAGCAAAAAGCCTGATGAAAGACGTAGCCGAGCAAACCAGACCGGTTATTCAGTCTGTAGAGGCACGTCTTCCGGCGGACTTCCCTCCACGGGTCAGCGAACCGATTCTGAATGGCGTTGCGAGGCAATCCGAGGTGTTGTCCGCTCAGCTCTGATATAAAGGAGGGGTCAGAAGAAAGCTTTCTTCTGACCCCGGCTTCACCCACAAAAAAGAATCCCAACACGAAACTTCGCTTTAAAAAGTTCTCGAAACACGATCGTGACAAAACTCGACTGGGATGTTGAGGTGCAGGATTTGCTACAACACCAGGATGACAACCCCGAACAGGTTGGGTATTCACGTGTTTAAAGGTTTTTTTCCGGGATTTTATATCTGAACCAATGATTTATTGCCACGGACACTCACAGACCCACACGGACAAAACCTTTTCTTTCTTTTTTCCGTCCGTGAGCCTCCGGGAAGCGTGGGGTCAGATCAATTTTTCATCTGACCCCATTTTCATAAGTCCATAGTATCATCTATAAAAAAGGGGTCAGAAGAAAGCGTTCTTCTGACCCCGGCTTCACCCACACCCAAAAGAAGGACCTGAACATGAAACTTCGCTTCCTCGGCGGCACAGGAACAGTCACCGGCTCCCGCTACCTGCTCTCGGATGACAAGCACCGGGTGCTGGTGGACTGCGGCATGTACCAGGGCGTGAAAACCCTGCGCCGGCGCAACTGGGCGAAGTTTCCGGTGGACCCGTCCACCATTGACGCGGTGGTGCTTACCCATGCCCATATTGACCACTCGGGCTACCTGCCTGCCCTGGTGAAGAACGGTTTCAAGGGCAAGGTGTACTGCACCAAGGCCACCCACGCGCTGTGCAAGGTTCTGCTGCCGGATGCCGGCTTCCTGCAGGAGGAGGACGCGAAGTACGCCTTCCGCAAGAAGTTCTCGAAACACGAGAAGCCGGAGCCGCTGTTTACCGAGAAGGACGCCTGGGAGGCGCTCAAGCATTTTGAATCCCTGCACTATCACGAGACGTTCGAGCCGGTGAAAGGGTTCCAGGTAACCTTTACCCCGGCGGGGCATATTCTGGGCTCTTCCTGTGTGCACGTTCATCACCAGGGTGCTGACAGAACGGTGGTGTTCAGCGGTGACGTGGGGCGGCAGAACGACATCATCATGCGGCCGCCGGAGCCGCTGCAGAAGGCCGATGTACTGGTGTGTGAATCCACCTATGGCGACCGGGCCCATGGCGAGAGCGATCCTGAAGCCGAGCTTGCGGACATCATCACCCGGACCGCCGGCCGCGGCGGCATCGTGCTTTTGCCTGCGTTTGCGGTTGGGCGGGCGCAGATGCTGCTGTATGTGATTCACAAGATTATGGGAGACGGCAGGATCCCCAGACTGCCGGTATTTCTGAACAGCCCCATGGCCATCAAGGCCACGGAGATCTTTTGCAAGCACCATAAGGAACACAAGCTCAACGCGGCCCAGTGTGAGTTGATGGATGAGAAAACCGAGTTTGTGCGAACCGTGGAAGAATCCATCAAGCTGGACGCCGTGCGTTACCCCTGCGTAATTATCTCCGCCAGCGGCATGGCCAGTGGCGGGCGGGTGCTGCACCACCTGAAAACCCTGCTGCCCAATCCCCGTAACAGCGTGGTTTTCGCTGGCTTCCAGGCGCCCGGTACCCGGGGTGATGCGCTGGTGAACGGCGCAGAGAAAGTGAAAATTCACGGTGAATACTGGCCGGTAAAGGCCGAGATTCACAACATGGATTCACTTTCCGCGCACGGGGACTACAACGAGATTCTGGCCTGGCTGGAACAGGGCTCACTCAAGCCGGAGAAGGTGTACGTCACTCACGGGGAGATGGTGGCGAGTGACATCATGCGCAAGCGGATTCGGGAGAAATTTGGCTGGGATGCGGAGGTGCCGGAGTTATTTGAGGAGGTGGAGATTTAGCGCGGCCTTAGGGTCACGGCCTCGGCCTTGGGGTCAGATGAACTTTTCATCTGACCCCGTTTTCATACCCCGCCTCACGTATTCACGTAGCTCATCGTTTTGTTACACTAAACATAACAAAGCGCGGATCTTTTCATGCAACCTCTACAACGACTGGAGCGGTGGCTACTTGCCTCCAACTCCGCCAAAACCGGACGCCTTTATTCCTCGGCAGCTTTTCGGGCCTTGTTCCCGGAACTAAGCCAGGGAGCCTATCGCGCCCTGCTTCACCGCGCGGAAAAACGCGGGCTCCTGGAGCGAGTGTGCCAGGGCGTTTATCAATACGCGGGCGCCCCGGACAACAGCGGCCTGATCCTCTTCCACGCTGCTGCGTTGCTGCGTGTAAGGCACTTTAATTACATCAGCCTGGAAACCGCGCTCAGCGATGCCGGGCTTATCTCCCAAATGCCAATGGCCTGGGTTACCGTGATAAGTACCGGCCGATCCGCCGAGATAAGCTGTGGCCGCTTCGGAACCATAGAGTTTGTCCACACTGAGCGCCCAATGTCTCAGATCATTGATCATCTGGCTTACGATGCCGACCGCCATCTGTTTCGGGCTTCAACAAAACTGGCACTGGCGGACATGCATCGGTTCAACCGCTCGACAATCGACCTGATACAGGAGCCTGAAGATGGCATTGTTTGACACACTGATTGACGAGGCCATAAGAAATCAGGGGGAATTGACGGCATTACGCCCCGTGGTGGAAAAGGAGATCTTGCATCATGACATTCTGCGAGAGCTGAGCGCTGCAGACTTGCTCCAGAAACTCACGTTTATTGGCGGAACGTGCCTTCGCGCCTGCTACGGCTCCAGTCGCCTGAGCGAAGACCTGGATTTCACGGGTGGGGCGCATTTCAACAAGGCTGGACTGAGCCAGCTCAAGAAAACGCTGGAGACCCGGCTTCAGGAAAAATATGAAGTACCAATCACCGTGACAGAGCCAAAGGCCGAAAAGCAAGGAAATGTGGATACCTGGAAACTCAGCGTTAATACACAACCTCACCGGCCCGATATGCCAGCACAAAGAATCCATCTGGATATCTGTGCTGTACCCAGCTATCAAGTAGTTCCGAGAACAATTCAGAATCACTACGGAATCAACCTGGGTACTGAGTCTCTCATTATCAACGCCCAATCCCGGGAAGAGATCTTCACTGACAAGCTTTTAGCGTTTGCCATGAGGCCGGGGCGGCTGAAATACCGTGATCTCTGGGATATCGCATGGTTAACCCAGATCGGCATCGAACCTGCCTACGAACTGCTTGGGGCCAAGCTGATGGATCATGGGGAATCCGCGGAACGCTTCCTTGAGTGCACTCATCATCGTCTGGGTATTCTGAAGGAAAGCGGGCAGCAACAAAAAGACTTCATTTTCGAGATCTCCCGGTTTATTCCACCAGACCGGCTTAACCGAACCGTCCGGCAGGAGGGCTTCTGGCCTTATCTGTTGAACACTGTCACGGAAACTGTCCACACAGCCCAACAGCAACTCCAGAACGGCTCTACCGGACGAAGTGATACGCCATTTCCTATGTAACCCATGATCGAACGCGGCCTTGGGGTCACGGCCTCGACCTTGGGGTCAGATGAACTTTTCATCTGACCCCGTTTTCATGCCCCCAATTTCAAAGAAGCCGAATACCTACACGCTTCACATGATCAAGTAACTCGTCGTTCTCAACCTGATGTTCCAGGGCAAGATCCACTTTCCAGGGCATCAGCAGGTCATCAATTTCCCCTTCAATCCGGTTAAACTCGCGCCAGGAGATTTCCGGAGCAATCAGCATCAGGTCTATGTCGGAGTTCGGACGGAAATTACCTTTGGCCCGCGAGCCATACAGAACCACACCCTGCACAACCGGGTGGCCCAGGAAAATACCTCTGAGGTTTTCCAGAACATAGTCAGGCAGGCCAGTTGACCGGCCCCCTAAGGCAGTTTCAGCCAATGTCATGTTTTTGGGCCTCTTCACCCATACGCCGCCGGAATTCGGAAAAGAGTGGGTGGTAGAGTTGCAGGATATTCTTCAGAATCTCCCGGGCGGTTTCTTCGTTGTAGGTGTGGGAGGTGCGGTTCCGGTCTTTGAGCATGTGCATCCATTGCTCCCCCTCCTCAATCAGGCCGTTGGCGAACGCTTCCCGGATGGCATCCCTGGACCCCGTAATTCCAGAGTTCCCCTGCCACCGGAAATAATCACGAATGACATTCCACGCCAATTCGTAGGTATATTCGAACGCCTGAATAACGCCCTGTTTTTCGAGCTCAGACAGCTCCCGGGAGTGGCTCAGAGCGACTGCCTCGTCCAGTTGCCGGTAGGCCTTGTCAAAATTGCTCAGGCGCTGCAACCACCGAATATCCTCATTAACCATGCCTTAATATCCCCTCGATGCCTTAGACAAAAGGCTATCACACTGCTCTCACCTGAACTCAACCGTTGCTAAATGCTTTGCCGTTATAGTAGCCGGCTTGGTGGAATCCTGGCTACAGAACCGTGGCACCCCGGCGGCCGATAGGAACTGTGCCATTGGCTTGCGTTGCATCATCGAGACTTCGTGGAGGTTTGCGTTCTGGTTGTCTCGGGTTATGTAAAACGTTGGCCTGTCCAAAAACGAATACTAGTGCCTGTCCATGATTGTGAATACTAGTGCCTGTCCATGATTGTGTGTATCCATGATTATGCGCCCGAGCTGTGCGAGGAGGTGGAGCTGTAGCCCTCCGTCAGATCACTGTACATGAATCTGGACTGAACACGTCGCTCCAGCGAGGGGCGGCACTCGGATCAATCTCGCACTGCCAGGTGCCGCCAGCGCTGCGTACAAATTTGAGTAAAACGCCCGCCAGGTTTGGGTGGGCATTGCCCCCCATGGTCACCTGAATGTGACCAGAACCGTCAGCGTTAACTACAGCGATATCTGTGGCGGCATCCCCCGTGGTGAGGTTTGAGGGGGTATACCCCAGCGCATTGTTGGTAACAGAGCCCGATCCGGACATTTGGGTTTCAAAGGACGTTTTATAGGTCGAAAGTTCTCCAACAGCCCTATTTACCTGAGCCTTCAACACATAACCCTGATAGGAAGGTATCGCGACAGCGGCCAGTATGCCGATGATGGCGACGACGATCATAAGTTCAATCAGGGTAAAGCCGGCGTTTTTTCGTTGCATAATAATAAAAATTGCACCAGGGTTCAGATGTCTGTCACCTCGACTGATGCAAAAGGCCGGCCAGATTATGCGTATCGCTCATAACCCATTATTTTTGAGGCGGCATCTGGCTAAGATGCCGCGGAAAATACCCGTGAAACCAGAACCGGGGAAGGTGGCCGAGTGAGACTTCGTTCTGGTAATAATCAAGATCGTCAGCCATCGCCTGCCGGTATCTGAGCACTTCACCGAACCAAACCGTGCTGGCGACGAGAAACACCGCAGTGAGGGCTGCGATAAGCTGCCCTCGTCATATTGATGGTTTGCCGAAATCCAGATCAGTGCCTGATCTCTGACCTTAATTGACTAACTTCTTCCACAGCCAAACCAGCAATCTCGGCAATCACCTGGTCGCTCATCTCAGTACGTCTGATCAGGTTGCGTGCAGCCTCCTTCCTGGCTTCATCTTGCCCTTCCTGACGCCCCTCAAGCCGTTCTTTTTTTATCAGATTCTCCAGATTCTCTGCCAACATATCTCTGTCCTCCACCAAACTGTTCAGCTGATCCAGGTGGATCTCGGCTCCAAGCCGACTCAAATGCCGCTTGAGCCAGCGGGTAATGATTCTATCGGTACGGTCCTTGTTCGGGCTAGTGCCTGTCCACGCAGGCTTCCGCAGGCTTCTGTTCAGGCTAGTGCCTGTCCACGCAGGCTAGTGCCTGTCCACGCAGGCTTCTCCACGCAGGCTTCAAAATTGCTGGCCAATGAGTTTCATGCGGCCCGAGGTTGAACTTCTTTAGCCACTTGCGCGGCTTTGCTGATTTGAGCTCTGCGCAACTCAAACTCGATTTGCAAGTTTAGCCAAAAGCGCTCGCTGGTGCCGAAGTAACGAGCCAGGCGCAACGCCGTGTCTGCAGTGATACCGCGATTTTCGCGAACAATCTCGTTCATCCGGGTAGCCGGAACGTGAAGCGCTCCAGCCAACGCATTAACGCTCATGCCCAACGGTTCCAGATACTCTTCCCGAAGAATTTCCCCCGGGTGAATGGGACGCATGCCATTGGATACCATAACGCTTTCTCCTCAGTGGTAGTCAACAATCTCAACATCTTCCGGCCCTTCTTTGGT
Source organism: Marinobacter metalliresistant (assembly GCF_038098645.1). NCBI lineage: Bacteria > Pseudomonadati > Pseudomonadota > Gammaproteobacteria > Pseudomonadales > Marinobacteraceae > Marinobacter > Marinobacter metalliresistant. Next base: position 1,374,017 of record NZ_CP101118.1, read on the forward strand.
CCACCGGAAGCACGCCCTCCACTGGCGATTAATTCGAATGCTGTATTGGCCTTCCCGATCTCCGGCGAGCGCTTCCAGGCGATTGCCGGGCGGAGATTTCAAATCCTCTAAGGCTTCCGCTGCCGTCAGGATAATAAGCTTGCGCTCAGCAGCAGCCTTGACTGCCGAAAATCGCCGGCTTTTCCCGGTCTTGAACAAGGTTTCAGTGTCTTTACAACGGAAGCTCTTAATCATGGGCGCCATGATATGACGTTTATCGTTAAACGTCAAACTTTGAGCAACTGCGATGGATTACCAGTGCCTGCCCAAGATTTCCTGCCCTCGTCATATTGATGGTTTGCCGAAATCCAGATCAGTGCCTGATCTCTGACCTTAATTGACTGACTTCTTCCACAGCCAAACCAGCAATCTCGGCAATCACCTGGTCGCTCATCTCAGTACGTCTGATCAGGTTGCGTGCAGCCTCCTTCCTGGCTTCATCTTGCCCTTCCTGACGCCCTTGCTGACGCCCTTCCTGACGCCCCTCAAGCCGTTCTTTTTTTACCAGATTCTCCAGATTCTCTGCCAACATATCTCTGTCCTCCACCAAACTGTTCAGCTGATCCAGGTGGATCTCGGCTCCCAGCCGACTCAAACAGACTAGGACGATGTTGTGCCTGTCCAGGTCACAACTCTGATTTCCTCGTTCAGGTGGTTTTTGCTGGCCACCACCCGCTTGACGGCTTTAGGCTCCGCTACCCGGATACGCTGAACCTTGCCGTTGCGATCGCGCTATGGGCGCCCTCTCCGACCACGCCCCAATACGCTTCTTTAATGGCCGGCGCAATGACCACGCCCATCACCGGCTCGCCATCTTCAATCATGGCGATATTAACGGTGAACTCGCCGGTGCGCTGGGTGAAGTCCTTGGTACCGTCGATGGGATCCACCAGCCAGAACCGGCGCCAGCGTTTACGCTCTTCCCAGGGAATGTCTTTGCCTTCCTCGGAGAGGATGGGAATGTCCCGGCTGATAGTGCGCAGTCCGTGGGTGATGATGTCATGGGCGGCCGTGTCTGCCGCTGTAATGGGCGATTCGTCGGCTTTGTAGCTCACTTTGAAGTCCGACTGGTAAATATGCAGTACTTTCTCGCTGGCCTCGTCGGCTACTTTGATGACATCCGGAAGGATGGAGCTGTAATGCATGGGCGCGTCCTTGACGGCGGGGTCAGTGAAGACGGGGTCAGAAGAAAGCGTTCTTCTGACCCCAATTTTGATGAGGCGGCTGAATCCGGGGTCAGATGAACTTTTCATCTGACCCCACTTTCAAATAACTGGCTGCTATGCCACCTGACTACAAAGCAAAGGCCAAGCTCCCTGCCTGGAAGCCTCCAGAATGACAACTTCGACTATCGTGCCATCATCTGCATAGCTGATATGCGTATTCCAATCCTGAGAAACCTCTTTCACGATGGGCTTCTCTGAAAGGTGCAACACCATAATATCATCCGCCTCGTCATAGGTTGTTCTCATCCCTCAACCTCCCAACTAAAGTGATGCATCACCGTCTTTACCACCAGCCTGTCTTCGAGCGCAACTGCAACACAGATCAGGTTATCACACCGGCCTTCAAATGCCTTGGCTACCCATAGCCGTTGATTATCCTTATACCGTATTTCGCCTGTTTCCATGAGCTCTGCGATTTCTGCGTCACTAACTCCTCTCTGAATCATGCGCTCGCTGGCATGGCGAGTAATGTATAGGTCCAACCCGAAACGCTGGCAATGCATTATCTTGGTCCTCCTTGACCTGACGCAAAGCGACCTGCGATGAAAACCATCATCAGTCCCTATTTTTACGCCATAGTATCACTGTTAAAGATGGGGTCAGAAGAACGCTTTCTTCTGACCCCGATTTAATCAACGAAAAGGATCTCAACATGAAACTTCGCTTCCTCGGCGCCACAGGAACAGTCACCGGCTCCCGTTACCTGCTCTCGGATGAGAAGCATCGAGTACTGTTGGACTGCGGTATGTACCAGGGCGTGAAGACCCTGCGCCGGCGCAACTGGGCGACGTTTCCGGTGGACCCATCCACCATTGATGCTGTGGTGCTCACTCATGCCCACATCGACCACTCCGGCTACCTGCCCGCCCTGGTGAAAAACGGCTTCAAAGGTAAAGTGTACTGCACCAAAGCCACCCATGCGCTGTGCAAGGTCCTGCTGCCAGACGCCGGTTTCCTTCAGGAGGAAGACGCCAAATACGCCTTCCGCAAAAAGTTCTCCAAGCACGAGAAGCCGGAGCCACTCTTTACCGAGAAAGACGCCTGGGAGGCCCTGAAGCATTTCGAATCCCTGCACTATCACGAAACGTTCGAGCCGGTAAAAGGGTTCCAGGTTACCTTTACACCGGCCGGCCACATTCTGGGCTCTTCCTGTGTACACGTTCACCATAAAACCGACGACAGAACGGTGGTGTTCAGCGGTGACGTAGGGCGCCAGAACGACATCATCATGCGGCCACCAGAGCCACTGGCGAAGGCCGATGTGCTGGTATGCGAATCCACCTACGGTGATCGGGCACACGCCGACACCGATCCGGAAGCCGAACTTGCCGACATTATCACCCGCACAGCCGGGCGCGGCGGTATTGTTCTGCTCCCGGCATTTGCCGTTGGCAGGGCACAGATGCTGCTGTATGTGATTCACAAGATCATGGGCGCCGGGAAGATTCCCAAACTGCCGGTGTTTTTGAGCAGCCCCATGGCGATCAAGGCCACCGAGATCTTCTGCAAACATCACAAGGAACATAAACTGAACGCTGCGCAGTGCGAACTGATGGACGAAAAAACCGAGTTTGTTCGCACCGTGGAAGAATCCATTGAGCTGGATTCCGTTCGATACCCCTGTGTGATTATTTCAGCCAGTGGCATGGCCAGCGGTGGACGGGTTTTGCACCACCTGAAGACTTTACTACCCAATCCGCGCAACAGTGTGGTGTTTGCCGGCTTCCAGGCGCCGGGTACTCGTGGAGATGCGCTGGTGAACGGGGCGGAATCGGTGAAGATTCACGGTGAGTACTGGCCCGTGAAAGCTGAGGTTCATAATCTGGATTCACTCTCCGCGCATGGGGACTATAACGAGATTCTGGCCTGGCTGGAGCAAGGGTCGCTCAAGCCTGAGAAGGTATACATCACACACGGGGAGATGGTGGCGAGTGACGTTATGCGCAAGCGGATTCGGGAGAGGTTTGGATGGGATGTTGAGGTGCCGGAGTTGTTTGAGGAGGTGGAGGTTTAGGCCAAGCATGCCCCTGACCATGTCACGGTTCTGCCTGTTGTTTTTGGATGCACAGCGTTATACGCTAACTACATTTAGTTAACGTATAACGCGAGTATTTCATGATTCAGGAATTGTCCTTAACCGCTCAGACGCTTTACGCCGAACTTCTTGATCAGGTCCTCGCACTGGGAGTGGCTGAGCCCATGAGCCGGACCGGTGGGTCATTCATCAGAAAGGTCGTGAAAAACAAACCGTATGTGTATTTCCAGTTCCGGGAGCTGGGCCGGGCTTATCGGCAAGTCTTTATTGGCCCGGACAATGAGAAGACTCAAGCGTTGATCGATCGAATCAAGGAGCGCAACGAATCCCTGGCCGAACAGGAAGCGCGCATCATGGACCTTGCCCGGGCGTTCAATGCTGCGGGAGGATACGGGATGGATCACACCAGCCTGAAGGTTATTAAGGGCTTTGCAGACGCGGGAATCATGCGCCCAGGTGTGGGGCAGGCCACGCTGGTCGGCACCTACGCCTACAACCTGCTTGGGAATGTTCTCGGTGTGACCTGGCCAAGCAACATGCGGACACAGGATATCGATGTAGCTGCAGATATTCATATTGCAGTCGAGAAGCCCGATCTGACAGCGCCCGAGGCTCTGGACCAGCTGAGAATGGGTTTTTTGCCAGTGCCCCAACTACGACATGATAATCCGAGCACCTCGTTCAAGATTCGCGGCAAACAGCTGACGGTGGACTTGCTGACTACCGGCAGCGGCAAAAATGAAAACCCAGTCAAAGTGCCGCTGTTCCAGTCGGAAGCCATGCCACTCCAATACATGAGCTTTCTGCTGGAAGTGACCGTGCCAACGGTCGCTTTTGATCGCAAGCATATCGCGCTTGTGAACGTTCCCGATCCGATCCGCTTTGCGATCCACAAGCTACTTGTATCGCAAATTCGCCCAATGGCTTTCAGAGCCAAGGCCGCCAAGGATATCGCGCAGGCATCGACGATCCTGGAGGTATGCACGGATCAATCTCCGGATTTGGTAAGAGATGCGCTGGATGAAGCAATAGCCATGGGAAGCAAAGTGGAACGTTATCTGGTTAACGCCTGCCGAAAGGCCGACATGCCCGATGAATTCATGGCGATGATCGAGGGGTAAGGGCATGTCAGGCTGAGCCAGAATGGGGTCAGAAGAACTTTTCTTCTGACCCCATTTTCAAAAGCCCAAAAACAGCATGTCCAACGCCGAGGAAATTTCATCTTGCTGCTCAGCAAGGCTACCAGCTCCAAACCGCAATTCGCCTTCAGGCACAGCCGCCATATACTGAGTGGCCATTACTAATTCCTGGCCGTCGACGATAAATACAGGATTCAGCCCCTGCGCAGGGAACGGCGCCGTGCGAGAGGCAAACCGTTAGCTTCAACATATGCGTTCGAGCTCGCGAGTGCTCTGGCATTATCTTTCAACCACTTCTTCTGCTTATGAAGCTTCACGGCCTCCGCGATCCCTGCCTCTGCTGCCCGCGAAACATTGATTCCCAGAATTTTTGCCTCTTTGAGAAGGGCGCTATCCAGCGATAGGTTCGTTGGCTTTCGTATGGATTTGGCAGTTTCAGCGGCTTGCATGGCTCAGCCCTCGCGCGAAGTGGCACATCAATTATATGCGCATCTTTTTTTGCGCATCAATTCGGAAGGAAGGCTGTGCCTGTCAGGAAGGCTGTGCCTGTCCATTATCTATATGCCTGTAGCCACTGCCTGTGGCCCAAACGATCAAAGCGGAATGGCGTGATGAGTTCCGTCAGGAAGCTCAATATCCAAACGGACTTTCGCACCCGCACTCTCGACGTATCGTTTAATGGATGATAGCTTCAAGTCTTTACCGGCTTTTTCCATATTCGCGATCGTAGGCTGGGTTACACCCATGGCTTCCGCCAAATCTTTCTGGGTTTTCTGCAACAAAGCACGCACTTCACTGAGTCGAATCTCCAAAAGAATGCGATCTGCTTTGATCTGCGCTCGCCTGACAACGTCTGGCTTTTCATTAGCCAGCAGTGCGTCCAAAGAATTCGCCATATCAATTGCCTCCCTTGAGCTCTTCCAAATGGGCGGTGAATTCTCGATCTGCCACTGGAATCATCTCATCGTAAAACCGTTTGTCTTTACCCGATTTCTCGCCAGCACAGAGAATTATGCCAGTGCGAGATGGATCAAATGCAAAAAACGCCCGAATGGGTCTGCCTTTGCTCTGAACCCTAAGCTCTTTCATATTGCTATGTGCAGATCCATAAACGCTGTCGGCGTGTGGCCGGGATAGCATCGGACCTTTCTCTTTTAACACCAGTATCGCCGCCAGGACATTCTCTCTGTCCGCATCGCCAAGCGAGTGGTACCAATCGTCAAACCGGTGAGTTGTTTTAATATTCCACATTAAGCCACCCAGATTATAGCTCTCAAGCTATATCTACTGCAATCTATATGCACGCGATGCTCACATCTATTGCTGTTTATTTATACAGCTGTATACTTGTACATAAAGGCTATACTGTCAACAGTCACGGAAGACAAGGATTTCACCATGCCAAAAGCCAGAGCAGAGCTGGTCAGCGTTTCAGATACGCCCTTCTACCACGTGATCTCACGTTGCGTTCGCCGAACCTTTCTGTGCGGTCAAGACCACACTACAGGGCGTTGCTACGAGCACCGGCGGGGCTGGATTGAGGAGCGAATACGGCTGCTGGCGTCGGTATTTGCAGTAGATGTGGCCGCTTACGCGGTGATGTCGAACCACTACCACCTGGTGGTGAAACTCAGCCCGGATGAAGTGGAACCGTGGAATATGGATGAAGTACTGGCACGCTGGTGCAGCCTCCACAAGGGACCGCCACTGGTTCAGCGGTATCAGCGGGGCGATGAGCTGTGCGCTGCAGAACTTCGGCGGGTTAACGATTATGCGGAAACCTTCCGGCAGCGGCTCGCGGATTTGAGCTGGTTTATGAAATGCCTGAATGAGCCAATTGCGAGGCAAGCCAACCGGGAAGACGAATGTACCGGACATTTCTGGGAAAGTAGGTTCAAGTCTCAAGCCTTAGACACCGAAGAAGCCCTCCTCTCCTGCATGGCCTATGTGGACCTGAACCCCATCCGGGCTGCCATGGCCAAAACGCCGGAAACTTCCGACCACACCAGCATTAAAGAACGTATTCATCCCACCTTTGATCTGGCAGAAGCCGTTGCAAGACAAACGGAACAGCAGACGTTGAACGATTTTTCCGTGCCACTGAAACCGCTGCTGGGTTTTGAAAGCGTGATTCGGAATGGCTTTCAACGCGGCATCCTGTTCAGTTTTGAAGATTATCTGGAACTGGTTGATTGCACTGGTCGGGTCATCTGGAGTGACAAACGCGGCGCTATTGATGAGAAGGCGCTGCCAATTCTGGAACGGCTGAATCTGGACCCGGACCGGTGGTGCCACCGGGCCACGGCGTTTGAGAGCAGTTATCAGGATTACCGAGATCCTGGACGGCGGCGACGAGCGGCCTAGCTTCCCCCTCTCCTTCTTTTAAAAGCCGTTTATCGGCCATGCCTGCCGAGGATTTCGCTTGCCTGAACGTTGCTGATGACCGGAATTATCACTGGAATGTCGGGCATTTTTACCGTAACGCCTGAATAAACGCAGTGAAACCGAAAGCCAGAAACGACAAAGGCCCGGGGGTCGGAGCCGCCGGGCCTTTTGGGTTCTGGCCAGGCTAGTGCCGGCCAGGCTAGTGCCTGTCCACGGCCAGGCTAGTGCCTGTCTGTCCAAGCCTGGCGACGAGAAACACCGCAGTGAGGGCTGCGATAAGCTGCCCTCGTCATATTGATGGTTTGCCGAAATCCAGATCAGTGCCTGATCTCTGACCTTAATTGACTGACTTCTTCCAAAGCCAAACCAGCAATCTCGGCAATCACCTGGTCGCTCATCTCAGTACGCCTGATTAGATTGCGTGCAGCCTCCTTCCTGGCTTCATCTTGCCCTTCCTGACGCCCTTCCTGACGCCCTTCCTGACGCCCTTCCTGACGCCCTTGCTGACGCCCTTCCTGACGCCCCTCAAGCCGTTCTTTTTTTACCAGATTCTCCAGATTCTCTGCCAACATATCTCTGTCCTCCACCAAACTGTTCAGCTGATCCAGGTGGATCTCGGCTCCAAGCCGACTCAAATGCCGCTTGAGCCAGCGGGTAATGATTCTATCGGTACGGTCCTTGTTCGGGTCTGACTGGATAATCGCAACCACCCGATCCACCGCCTGCTGTAACGCCTCCCAACTGTGACCGGCATTCTCCACACCAAACACCCCACTTAACGGTGTCTGGCGCAAGCCCAGCTCCTCATCCGTATAGCGCCCTTCATCCACCAGGTAATACCGCAAATGTGGTTGATAGACACGCAGGAAACCCGGTGGTTCCGGCTGAACCAGCTCATACACATCCTGCCGGGCAGTCCACCGTTGCGATCCATTGTACAACACGATGGGGAATACCGGAGGTAATCCACCACCTGGCGTTGTCACCCTGGTTTTCAACAGGTGGTCATAAAAACAGGCCACATAGTGCATCAACCGGATAGGCATGGTGTGATCCACGCGAGACTGGAACTCCAGCAGAATATACAAATACACTTGCTGGGGCACACCCTCCCAGGTGATGTCCACCGACCACACCACGTCTTCAAACTTCTCTTCAAACAACGGGGTAATGTAATTGCCGCTATGGTTTGTGAGGGTACGGAAGTCCATCAGCTCACCAATCTCAGAAGGTGCAAATCCTTCAATTAATTGCTGGACAAATTCCGGATGGCTGAACAGCTCCTTGTAACCGGTGTCGTGGTGATTCGTTGCCATGGGGTCTCCTGTCTCAATACCTGAAGTCTACCACAGCCACTGACCACCACCTCACCGATGAACCAGTAACCTAACGGGCGAGACCGATACCCTATCTACCGGCAGTGCGTAACAGATTCACCTGGTTGTCAAACTCAGCCCAGACCGCAGCCGGTTGGCAGACCTCAGTTGGTTTATGAAGTGCCTGAACGAGCCCATTGCTCGCCAAGCGAACCGGGAAGACAACTGTACCGGCCACTTTTGGGAAAGCCGATTCAAGTCCTATCCACTGGACACCGAAGAAGCCGTACTGTCCTGCATGGCGTATGTCGACCTGAACCCGATTCGGGCGGCCATTGCCGATACCCCCGAAGCCTCAGACCACACCAGCCTCAAGGAGCGAATCCAACCCAGCTTTAATCTGGCCGAGGCCATTCAGAACCAGATCGAACAACAAGCCCTGAATAACTTCTGCGTACCGCCGAAACCCTTACTGGGCTTTGAGGGCGTCATTCGCAACGGGCCTCAGCGGGGCATCCTGTTTGGTTTTGAATATTATCTGGAACTGGTGGATTGCACCGGGCGGATCAGCCGCAGCGACAAGCGCGGTGTAATCGATGAGAAAGCCCTGCCGATACTGGAACGGTTGAACCTGGATCCAGGGCGATGGTGCGAGCGGGCCACGCGCTTTGAGGCGACATACCAGGATTACCGCAAGGAACGCCGACGGGCGGCCTGAGCCCTTTCCTTTCAAACCTTTCTTCTTCAGGACCGGCCACAGGCTGGGAATCGACCGTGGGCGATGGCCGGGCTTTGATGGCCATCAATGGCAGAACGCGGAGTTCTCAGCGCGGTGTAGGCCGAGTTTTTAACGTAACGTTGAATTCTGCGTAGCCGGCAACGACAAAGGCCCGGGGTCGAAACCGCCGGGCCTTTGGGAATCAGGTCAGGTTAGTGCCTGTCCATGATCAGATCGTCCATGATCAGATCGCTGTCTTACACGCCAGGGCATCCGGAAGGGGCGTACTTATCAGGAGCAGTCGTAGCGCAAGTCCATGAACCCAAGTCGGACCGAGTCCAAGTTACCGTTAAAGCAGTCGAAGGCTGGAGTGTAGCCGACGCGTCACCGGCAAAGCTGCCAGCGATTGTACCAGTTGTCGATAACGCCGATGTATTCGTCACAGCAGTTGTAACGGCAGTTCCCGCAGTTGATGTCGCTGGAGCACTCAAACTTAAAATGTTGGATCCCGTCCAGCCAAGGTCACATTCGCCTGTGGCGGTTTTTCCATCATTCAAGCAGGCCTCATATGCGGTTTTAAGCGCCCCGAGCTCTGCTACTGCTCGGCTAACCTGCGACTTTGCAATATAATTCTGATACTGAGGAATAGCGATCGCCGCCAAAATACCAATGATCGCCACAACGATCATCAATTCGATCAGCGTGAAACCCTTCTGAGCATGATTGATTTGAATATTTTTCATTATCGACCTCTGTGTTTGTCGTTGATCAACTCTGTCTGGCCCGGGGCCGGTGGAGCCGTGCCCCGTGACCGGTGTTTTGAGCCTGCCAGAGTTAATGCACCGGCTGTGCCAATATTGATGAAGCGCAAATTTCCTGGAAATACGTCAATTATTTCAGCACCCTGCAAGGCTTTGTGAGCCAGGTCACACATCGGTGGGTGGCGGCTTTAGCTGCCCGGTGGCGTCAGTGGGTGACAAATTTGGTCACCGGTTTTAGTCGCCACAGGTGCACTACGGCTGAAAATGGGGTCAGAAGAAGGCTCCAAGGCTGAAAGTGGGGTCAGAAGAAGGCTTTCTTCTGACCCCGGGGTTTGACGGCTGGGGTTGGCGCCAGGGCAATCAGCTTTCCAAACGCTTTCTAGCCATCTAAACTCACTGCAATTGACAAAACACCGGTTTCAGTAACTTAGGCTGCGTTCCTTATTCAATTTATGTCTACCAACAAAAGCAATATCACGCTTACCGGCCTTGCGAGGCGCTTTGTGGATGACGGGCTCCTTGACGAGGCAACCGCAAAAGACGCTTTCTTGCAGGCCTCTCAGAACCGGATTCCGTTAATTACCTACCTCACCCAGAACAATCTGGCTGACAGCTCCAAACTGGCCTTTTCGGCCGCCATGGAGTTCGGGGTTTCGGTTCTGGATCTTTCTGCCTTCATGCCGGAAATGATGCCGGAGAAGGTGGTAGATGAGAAACTGGTTCGGAAACACAACGCGCTTCCTCTTTATAAGCGAGGAACCCGGCTGTTTATTGCGGTTTCAGACCCGACGAACATCCAGGCTCTGGATGAAATCAAGTTCAACACAGGCTTGAGCACTGACGCCATTCTGGTCGACGACGCCAAACTGAGAGAGGCCATCGACAAGTATCTGGAATCCCAGGACACCACGATGGGAGACCTGGACGACTCGGACCTTGAAGGCGTTGAAACCGAAGGCGGCGAGCAGGAAGACGATGGCGCGGTAACCGCAAGCGAAGTCGATGATGCGCCCATTGTTAAGTACGTGAACAAGATGCTGCTCGATGCCATTCGTGGTGGCGCCTCGGATGTTCACTTCGAGCCTTACGAGAAGATCTATCGTGTGCGCTACCGCACCGACGGCATTCTGAAAGAGGTCTCCCATCCTTCCATCAAGCTGGCACCCAAAATTTCGGCCCGCGTAAAGATCATGGCCCAGTTGGACATTTCCGAGCGCCGGGTGCCTCAGGACGGCCGGATCAAGATGAAGCTGTCGAAAACCAAGGCGATCGATTTCCGGGTGAACACACTGCCCACCCTCTGGGGCGAGAAAATCGTTTTGCGGATTCTGGATCCGAGCCAGGCCAAGCTCGGCATTGATGTGCTTGGGTATGAGGAAGACCAGAAAAAACTGTACATGGATGCCCTTGCTCAGCCCCAGGGTATGATTCTGGTCACCGGCCCGACCGGGTCCGGTAAGACGGTTTCCCTCTATACCGGGCTGAACATTCTGAACACGCCGGGTATCAATATTTCCACGGCGGAAGACCCGGCGGAAATCAACCTTGAGGGCATCAACCAGGTAAACGTGAACACCAGGGTGGGCCTTGGCTTCGCCGAGGCCCTGCGAGCCTTCCTGCGCCAGGACCCGGATGTGATCATGGTGGGTGAGATCCGGGATCTGGAAACCGCAAACATTGCCATCAAGGCGGCACAAACCGGCCACCTTGTTCTTTCAACACTCCACACCAACAGCGCGGCGGAAACCCTCACGCGGATGATGAACATGGGTGTACCCTCGTTCAACATTGCCACGTCGGTTAGCTTGATTATTGCCCAGCGCCTGGGCCGGAGGCTGTGTAATTCCTGCAAACAGGCTGCGGACATTCCGAAAGACGTGCTTTTGGCGGAAGGGTTCACACAGGAACAAATTGATACAGGCTTCACGTTGTACCGCCCCAAGGGCTGTGATAAATGCAATGGAGGATATAAAGGCCGCGTCGGTATTTACGAGGTGGTCAAGATTACCGACGAGCTGGCGAATATGATTATGGAAGAAGCCAGCTCCATCAAAATTGCAAAGCAGGCTCAGGCAGAGGGCTTCCGGACATTGCGGCAATCCGCTCTTCGCAAAGTTGTTGAGGGGGTTACCAGTCTTGAGGAAGCCAACCGCGTGACGAAGGATTAAGCATGGCAGAGAAAGCGCAGAAGCTGGAATCGTACGTTTGGGAAGGGAAGGATCGGAAGGGTAACAAGTCCAAGGGTGAGCTTACCGGGTCAAACCTTGCGCTTGTAAAAGCGCAACTCAGGAAGCAGGGCATTATTCCGGATAAGGTCAGAAAAAAACCCAAACCGCTGTTTGGCGGCAGCAAGAAGATCACGCCGTTTGATATCGCGATGCTGACCCGGCAGCTGGCAACCATGATGAAAGCCGGTGTGCCTCTGGTTCAGAGCTTTGACATTGTTGCGGATGGCCTGGAGAACAAGGGGCTTCAGGAACTGGTGATGAGTATCCGGAATGATATATCTTCGGGTACCAGTTTTGCCGGGGCTCTTCGTAAGCATCCCAAGCATTTTGACGACTTATATTGCAACCTGGTGGATTCGGGTGAGAAGGCCGGTGCGCTCGAGACGATGCTCGACCGGATTGCCACCTATCTTGAAAAAACCGAGCTTTTGAAGAAGAAAGTTAAAAAGGCAATGACCTACCCGATTGCCGTTGTCGTGGTGGCAATTATTGTTACGGCCATCCTTCTGGTGAAAGTTGTGCCTCAGTTTGAGAGCCTGTTCCAGGGTTTCGGCGCGGAGTTGCCGGTGTTTACTCAGATGGTTGTGCACTTGTCTGAGTGGATGCAGAGTTGGTGGTTTGTCGTTCTCCTTGGAATCATCGGCACAATTTTTCTATTTAAAGAGGCTGTTCGCCGGTCCCAGAAATTCTCGGACCTTGTCGATAAATACGTCCTGAAACTGCCTGTCGTCGGCGAAATCCTCGACAAATCCGCCGTCGCAAAATTCGGCCGTGTTCTCTCTACCACCTTTGCTGCAGGTGTTCCCCTGGTGGATGCGCTTGATTCCGTGGCTGGCGCTACAGGTAATGCGGTTTACCGCGATGCCATCGACCGCATCAAGAACGATGTCTCCAGCGGTACCCAGTTGCAGGCTTCGATGCGCCAGCAGGATGTTTTTCCGGTTATGGCGGTTCAGCTGACGGCGATCGGTGAGGAATCCGGTAACCTGGATGAGATGCTGGCCAAGGTGGCGGAGCATTATGAGGCAGTGGTGGACGATATGGTTGATAACCTCACCGCGCTGATGGAGCCGATGATTATGGCGGTTCTGGGTGTGCTGGTGGGTGGTTTGATTATTGCGATGTATCTGCCGATCTTCCAGATGGGGCAGGTTGTTGGTTAGTGAAAATGGGGTCTGATGAAAATGGGGTCTGATGAAAACTTCATCTGACCCCGGGTTCGAAATAGGGGTCAGAAGAAAGCGTTCTTCTGACCCCGAGTTCACGTAAAAGTGGGGTCAGATGAAGGCTTTCTTCTGACCCCGAGTTCGCCCAGCTGCTTTTCGGTCAATTGATGCTTACTTTGGATACCTTTCTTTCTACCCCCTGGCTGCTTTACCTTACCGTTACTCTGGTTTCCCTCTGCATCGGCAGCTTCCTGAATGTTGTGATTCTGAGGCTGCCGAAGATGATGCACCAGGACTGGCGCTGCCAGTGCGAGGAGTTTCTGGAGCTGTCTGACAAGCAGCGCAAGCAGGAAGAGCGGATGACTCTTTCCACGCCGGCTTCCACCTGCCCTTCCTGCGGCCATGGCATTCGGGCCTGGGAAAACATTCCGGTGGTGAGCTATCTGGTGCTTCGGGGCAGGTGTGCCTCCTGCAAGGCTCGGATTTCGCCCCGCTATCCGCTGATTGAGACGGTAACCGCGGTGTTTTCCGTGGTTACGGTCGCCCTGCTTGGGGCCAATGAGTCTGCGCTTTGGGCGTTGTTGCTGGTGTGGGCTTTGGTGGCCCTTACCGTGATTGATTTCGATACCCAGCTGCTGCCGGATAACATCACCCTGCCCCTGATGTGGCTGGGGCTGGTGCTGAATTATTTTGGTGTGCTGACGGACTTTACCAGTGCCTTCTGGGGCGCGGTGGCTGGCTATCTTTCCCTGTGGTCGGTTTACTGGCTGTTCAAGCTGGTGACCGGGAAGGAAGGCATGGGGCATGGCGACTTCAAGTTGCTGGCCGCTCTGGGTGCCTGGCTGGGGTGGCAGCTGTTGCCGGCGGTGATTCTGCTTTCCTCGGTGGTTGGTGCGGTTGTGGGTATCAGCCTGATGGTGTTCAAGAAGCATGGGCGGGAAGTGCCGATTCCGTTCGGGCCTTATCTGGCTACGGCGGGGTTGCTTTGCCTTTGGTTTGGTAGTGAGATTCAGGGGTTCTGGTTTGGGTTTTTGGGGGTTTGATTTTGGGGTCTGACGGGGTAGGTGCTGGTGAAAATGGGGTCAGAGCAAAATCGCTTGGCGATTTTGGTCTGACCCCGGCCGGCCAAGGGGTCTGACCAAAAACTCCCTGAGTTTTTGCTCTGACCCCATTTTCAGCGGGAGTAAAGGATTTGCAAATTGTTGGACTGACAGGTGGCATCGGCTCCGGTAAGTCAACGGTGGCGCGCCTGTTTGGGGATCTGGGGGTGCACTGGGTGGATGCCGATGATGTGGCCCGGGAGGTTGTTGAACCGGGCACGCCTGCGCTGGCGCGGATTGCGGAGCATTTTGGCGAGGGGATTTTGACTGCCGAGGGTGCTTTGGATCGGGGCCAGCTTCGTACCATCGTCTTTCAGGAGCCCGAAGAGCGGGCTTGGCTTGAGTCGCTGTTGCATCCGATCATTCGGGAAGAACTGATTCGGCAGTTACATCCGGACAATTACCAGCTTCCCTATGTGCTTCTGGTCTCCCCTCTCCTCCTCGAGACCGACCAACACGAACTCGTTGATCGCATTGTCGTGATCGATGTCCCCACAGATGTCCAGATCGAACGCACCATGGCCCGGGACACCAATTCTCAAGAACAGGTTGAGCGGATTATTGCGGCGCAGATGCCGCGGGAGCAGCGGCTGGCGCGGGCGGACGCTATAATTGACAATAACCGCCCTCTGGATGAGGTGGCGCGTCAGGTGCGTGAGCTGCATGAGCGATTGTTGGTGGATTTTGGCTGACGGGTCTTTCCGCTTCCGGCTTGCAGGTCTGGCGGCTGCGTTCACTCTGACCTTCCCTTCTCCCAGCTACAGCATCGAGCGGGTGTTTGAGGTGAAGGAGCGATCTGTGGCCGAGATTCTGTCGCCGGAGACCCTGCCTATTGGGTTTTACACCTTTGAGCCGGATGAGTATTGGGCAGAGCCCAGGGATTCGTATTGGCTGAAATTCAGTAACTGGGTTCTGCGCCAGGAGCGCGTCCAGGGCCCCAGAATCCAGTCCCTGGGCCAGTGGGCAGACCGAACGCTTTCGGGCAGCAACTACGATCTTCCCAATAATGAAAGCTACCTGCGCATTGGTTTTGCCACCGAGTCGGAATATGGAGATCCGGCGCAGTTTAAGCCGGAGGCGCGGTTCCGGCTGGATATTCCGACAACCAGGCAAAAACTTCGGCTGGTTATTGAGAGCGAAAGCGAGGAACTGATTCCCTTCGCGGAGCGCCAGCGCTACCGGCAGCTTACTGAAGCGGACCGCTCGGATACCGAAGCCACGGGCGCCCTGCGTTACCTGACGGAGGTGGGTGACGCCATCAATTTCTCCAATGACCTGGGTGTGCGCCTGCGGATTCCTGCGGATGCCTTCTGGCGGGCGACGGCGAAGAAGCGGTGGCGGCTGGACGACAAGTGGGTTCTGAACGCGCAGCAACGCTTTTATTATTTCCACCAGGATGGCTGGGGCGAGCGCACCTGGATTGATGCCGGGCGGCCGGTGGGGAAAGGGTGGCACTTTCGGTCCTCATCCGAGCTGGAATGGGTGCACCGGGACCGGGAATTTGTGGCTGCACAGATTTTCAGCCTGCAAAAGCGTACCAATAACCGGCTGGTTGTCACGCCCCGGCTGGGGGTGCTGGGCGAAAGCCAGCCGTCCTGGCGCACCACCTCGGTGTTCGGGGATCTGACCTTTCGGTACCCGCTGCACAGCAACTGGCTGTATGCCGAGCTGATTCCGGCGCTGGAATTCCCCAGGGAGGCGAGCTCCAAGGACCGGGCTTCGGTGATTTTCCGGGTGGAGATGTTTTTCTCCGGTATTATTGAAGGTGATCGCCTTTGAAGCAGGGGTCAGATGTGAAAATGGGGTCAGATGAAGGCGTTCATCTGACCCCGGGTTAAAGCTGAAAGAGGGGTCAGATGAAAGCGTTCATCTGACCCCGGAGTATGACTTGAACATGGGGTCAGAAGACGGCGTTCTTCTGACCCCGGAGTTCGCGGTGTTCCGTTCCGGAGTTTCAGATGTCCCGACACCCCTCAAAACCTGCCGCCGAGGCCCTCACGCTCACCCCGGTTGCCATTACCCGCTCCTGCTTCCGGGACAAGTTCGGGGTGCCGCGCCAGCCGGGGCTGACCCGCCATGCCCGGGCCGATCTGGTCATCCAGTCGCCGTTTGACCGGGAGGATGCATTCCGGGGTCTGGAGACCGCCAGCCATCTGTGGCTCACCTTTCAGTTTCATGAGGCGGTGCGTGCCGAGTGGCGGCCTGTGGTGCGCCCTCCCCGGCTTGGCGGTAACCGGAAGATGGGCGTGTTTGCCAGCCGTTCGCCATTTCGTCCCAACAGTCTTGGCCTGTCGGTGGTTCGCAATGAGGGGCTTTTGCGGGTAGATGGCCAGCTTATTCTTCGCATCAGCGATCATGACCTGATCGACGGCACACCGATTCTCGATATCAAGCCCTACCTGCCCTTTGCCGATTCCGTGCCGGAGGCCACCCTGGGCTGGGCCGATTCACCGCCCACTGAAGAAAGGCTGGAGGTGGTGTTCCTGCCAGAAGCGGAGCAGCAGATCCTCGGGCTGCCACCGGAACACTACCCGGATTTGCGCCCCCTGATTGAGGATGTCGTGGGTTATGACCCGCGCCCTTCCTTTCGCCGGGGGCGGGAGGAAGATCGCATTTACGGTGCCCACCTGTACGGCCTGAATGTGCGCTTCCGATTTGTGAATGATCGTTCATGGAAACGTGTCGAAGTGCTAACGGTCTGTTAAACTCCCTCTGGTGATTTTGTAGTCGACACAGGGAATTTGTGCCTTGCCTTCAAAGCAGCTATTCGAACGATTGGGAATACGGCCATTGGCGGCAAGGTTGCTCGCCTATGTATTGCTGTTCAGCCTGTTGTTGTCTCTGGTGGCCACCGGCGTGCAGATGATTGGCGAGTTTGAGCGCCGGAAGGCTGATCTGCTGAGTAATCAGACACGGGCCGCCGAACTGGTCTCCGGTAGCATGAGCAACAACATCTGGCTGATGAATTTCAGCGAGGTGGCCAACAGCCTGGATGATATGAAAGCGGTACCCGCCATCCAGTATGCCCGGGTGATCACCACCACTGGCGAGGAATTCAGCACCGGCATCTACCCGGACGGCCGCGTTATCTCCCAGACCTTCCCCCTGGTGTTTGACCGCTCCAGTACCCGCAGCCCCGAGAACGTGGGCACACTGACGGTTACCTCTTCCATTGACCAGATCTACGCCGAGCTCTGGAACCGGGCGCTATTGAACCTGTTGTTCCAGTCCATTGTGGTGATGCTGGGTACCCTGGGATTATTGGTGATTGTTCGCCTGACCCTGTCCCGGCACCTGGAATCCATGGCCGACTACGCGGCACGGCTGAACCTGGACGCCCTGGTGGACCCGCTGAAGCTGAAACGCAAGGCCCTGAAAACGCCAGACGAACTCTCCGAGCTGGAACAGGCCCTGAACAAGATGCGCCTGCAGATTCTGGAAGACACCCGCTCCCTGCGCCAGACCACCATCCAGTCCCAGGACGAGCGGGATGAGGCGGTTCGGGCCAATCACGCCAAGAACCAGTTCCTGGCCAATGTCAGCCACGAACTGAGAACCCCCCTGCAATCGGTTCTGGGGTACGCCAACCTGCTGACGGACACGCCTCTGGATCAGGAACAGCGGGAGTATGTGCAAACGCTGCTGAGCGCCTCGGAGAGCCTTTCCGCCATCATCAACGACCTGCTGGACATTTCCAGGATGGAAGCCGGAAAACTGGTGCTGGATGACATTCCCTTTGATCTGCGGGAAACCCTGAACGATCTGGTGCATATGCTCGGCGCGCGGGCCCGGGAGAAAAGGCTGGCCCTGGAGCTGCGCATCGACGAGAACCTGCCCTGGGCTTTGAAGGGCGACCCGGTGCGGATTCGCCAGATCCTGCTTAACCTCACCTCCAACGCTATCAAGTTTACCGATTCCGGCCATGTGCTGATCAGCATTGAGATGCTGGGCCGCCGGGACGACCAGGCCCGGATTCGTCTGGCGGTGGAAGATACGGGCGTCGGCATCAATCCGGAAGACGTGCCTCTGGTTTATGAGCCTTATGTGCAGTTGGGCCAGCAGTTCCAGCGCCAGCTCCCCGGCGCCGGTCTGGGCCTGACCATTTGCCGGCAGCTGGTGAACCTGATGGACGGCTCGCTGGATCTGGAGAGCCGGCCCGGCGAAGGCTCCACGTTCTGGATAGAACTAACCCTGCCAGTTGCCCCGGAGAACGCCACCCGCGTTCGGCCGGATACCCGGATGGTGAGGAATCGCCGGATTCTGGTGGTGGACTCCTACGAGCTCTCCCGCAAGATCACCCTGGAAATGCTGTCGCGCCACGAGGTGCACATTGAGGCGGTGAAGTCTGCCGGTGAGGCACTGACGTCCCTGCGCACGGCGTTTGATGGCCTGCAGCCGTTCGACGCCATTATTCTGGACGGCTTTGTGCCGGATATGGACAGCGACCTGCTGTGCCGGCAGATCCGCAGCAACCCGCTGTGGGCGAATATGCGCCTGCTGATTCTCTCGTCCAACCCCCAGCGGGGCGATGCCGAGCATTTCCGCCAGGCAGGCGCGGATGCCTTCCTCAGCAAATCACTGCGGGAATCCTGCCTGACACCGATTCTGAACCAGTTGTTTGCGGATGCCGCCAGGCAGGACCGGCGCTTCCTGACCCGTTTCTCCCTGCAGGCGGTCACCGATACCGCCCGGCGGCGCGAGTTGCCCTGCGGCCGCATGAAGGTGCTTTTGGTGGAAGACAACCCGGTAAACCGCACGCTTACCCGCCGGCTTCTGGAGAAGCTGGGTTGTGATGTGATGACGGCCAATGACGGCGAGGCTGCCGCCAGTCTGTGGCAGTGGCATCCGTTCGACCTGATTTTTATGGATTGTGTGATGCCCCGCGTGGACGGTTTTGAGGCTACGCGCAGGCTCCGGGAATGGGAACAGGGACATAATCGGGAACGGATTCCGGTGGTAGCCCTGACCGCCAGCGCCATGGAAGAAGATGAGGAACGCTGCCGCCGTTCCGGCATGGATTTGTTTGTTGCCAAGCCTGTCAATATTGAAATGCTACGGGCAGTACTGGAACAATACTGTAAAGCGTCCGCCGCCTCCTGAACCGGTGGCAAGGACATCCAGTAACGTTTCCAATACCTGAAGGCAGCCATGAACGTTGAATGCCCAACCTGTAAAAAATCCGTGGAATGGACGGAATCCAACCCCTGGCGCCCGTTCTGTTCGGAGCGCTGCAAGATGATCGATCTGGGGGCCTGGGCCAACGAGGAATACCGGGTACCGGCCGAGAACGTATCGCCAGAGGACCTGGACCAGGGCGGAGAAAACACCCGGCACTGAATTCCTGAATCCAAAAACAGAAACAAGAGGTTAACGGGGACTTACCGGCTTTTAAGTTGAGTGGCCTCAGGCGCCCCGTTACCATACCGCCAAATCAATGAATAACTTACCGAAGGTGCACACATGAAAGCGTCCCGGATTTCCCTGATGATTCTCTCCCTGGCTGCCGCGCCCGCGTTTGCAGGTGATGTTGACCTGAGCCTTACCAATGATTCGGTGAAAGGCCAGGTGAATTTCTTCGGCACCAACAACGATCTCCAGTTGGGCACCGGCTACACTTACCGAGAAGGCGGCCGCGACATTTTCAACGTGGATTTCCATGCTCAGGGTCGTACCGCCCTGGGTAACCTGCCCACCACCGCCGGTATCGGTATGCGTGGCATCTACTGGGACCAGAGCCGGGCTGACGGCGGTGCCATTGGGCTTGGCGGTTTTGCCACCGTCAACATTCCGAACGTGCCGGGCCTGTCTTTCACCGGTGGTTTGCATTACGCCCCCAGCATTCTCTCCTTCGGCGACTCCGACGACATGACCAGCCTGGAGCTGAGGGGCAGCTATCGGGTGATCCGCAATGCCGAAGTGTTTGCCGGTTACCGTTACCTGAACACCGAGCTTGATCGCCCGCTGCGCGGTGACGTGAATCTGGACGAAGGTATCATGGCTGGCATGAAAATCTTCTTCTGATTCCAGCCTTTCAGTAACGGGCGCCTCCTCTATCAACGGGAAACAGGCGCCCGTTTCCTGCCTTTTCCGTGGCCCTTTCGTGCTTTTCCTCACGCTTTCCCGAGAATCCGACTGTTAGACTGTTTGCCTGTTAATTCTGCACGGATAGCCAGGCATGCGATTCACTTTCGGTTTACTGCTCTGCTGCACACTGCTGCTCACCGCCGGATGCGGGAGCGGTGAGAGTGCCATTGAAGGAGCGCGCAACCAGCCCAACGACTTCGCCGGCAACAAAAATCCGGTAACCGACTTCAGCTCTGGCAGTACCGGCGACTCCACCAACGCCGGCGGCCTGGAAACCGACGAAGTCCGGGTTACCATGGAAGTGCCGGATGGCGTAACCGGCACTGGCGAATCAACCCGCCGTAACCTGAGAATCGTACAACCAGACAGGGTGAGTGTTTACTACACCAACCCGGCCTTGCAGGTCCTGGACGAGCCCGCGATTTCCACCCGTACCGACAGCGAAGGCTTCACGATCATCAAGTTCACGGAGGGATTGCCTCTGGGCCCGGACGTCATCATTGATGCGGTTTATGGTAACACCCGCATGCGGGCCCTGGCCGCCGATGCCGACCGGGATGTGAAGGTGAACCCCTTCTCCGAGTACCTGGTACGAAACGCCCTGAGCAGCTACACCGCCGGGGAATTTCAGGCCATTCTGGACTGTGTGGCCGATGCCAACGGTGAGCTGTGCCTGAACAAGTATGTGTGGTCCACCCTGGCCGACCAGGTTCACGACTTTGAGATCGACATTCCCTCCGGGGCCGACCTTCAGGATGCCCTGGACTTACTCTCCGCGCGGGGCGATTTCGCCCGTTACGTGAGCGCCATGGCCGGCTACGCGTTGCTGGGTGCGTCGTCCTCAGGCAAGATCAGCGCCAGCTCGGCGGACTACAATTCTATCTTCCTGGGCATCGAACTGGGCCAGACCTTTCTGGAGCCCTCCCTGGCCGGCTCTGGCCAGTGGGGTGTTCGCACGGCTCAGGAGGAAGTGCTGGAAGACGCAAACGGCACCGGCTATGTCTACCCGGCCCTGACCCTGACCAGCTTTGATGCCTTCAATATCCGGGTCACGTCCCTGGCCAGTGACATTCCCTATGATCGTGAAGCGCTGATTCATCAGAAGGGCAATAATTTTTTTGAGCGCGGTTCGGATAACTGGGAACGCAACACGCACTCCTCATCCCCGGGCGCCGCCACCCTGCTGGAAGACACCCGCCTGCTGGCCGGCCGGTCCCTGTTCCAGAGCATTACCGGCCGTGACAGTTCAAAGATCATGGGCTGGACCCGCAATCCTTACTACCTCAATGCCTTCACCAGCCTGCCTGTGGACGATACCACGGGGCCAGACCGGGTAATCAGCGGGTATTTCAGCGCGGGTAAGGCCATTGAGCTGGAGGCCGAAGGCGACCAGTTGCGGCGGCTCGGCACCCTGGAAGACCAGTATCTGTCAGTGCTCGAGATCAACCTGCTGCGCAAGGAAGGTTTCGACGCCAGCTCACTCAATGGCCGGAATTACAACATGCTTTACCTGGCAACCCGCTTCAGCGAGGCAGCGGTGCCGATGGCGATTGAAACCGGGCTCGGCCAGTGGCAGATCGACTCGGGCACCGTCAGCCAGTCCCAGACTTTCACGACCGTGCGCCGGGGCAATGCCGGCGGCGTGTCCACCAACGATACCGGCACGCGCACGGAATCCTGGACCCTGAGCAGCCGCACCTCAACGCTGAGCAAGGGCGAAGTGGACATTGGCCGGCTGAACCTGGACATAACCACCGCTTCAGGGGACTTCGAACAACCGGACATCGGCATCGGCGCCAGCACCCCTGATGGTACTCTGATGGCCTTCAACCTGAACGACAGCCCGCTAGGGGATGGATTGCTGATCGCCGCGGAGCAGACCGCCAACAGCGCACCTTCCGCCGGCCAGTTCCGGCTGCAGGGTGTCGCGCTGGGACTGGCGCCGGATACCAACCGGCTCCGGCATTTCGACAATGCCCTGCTGACCATCAACTCCTCCACGACAGCAACATTCTCGCCCATTGCCCTGGCCAGCAGCCATTCCGTAAACAATGAGACGGTGACAACCCCGGAACTTCAGGAGGATCCGGACATTGCCCTGACCTACACCCGGACCGGTGATGGCCGGGTCCGGTTCAGTGCCGGCAATCTGGTGCTCGAGGGCTTCCACACAGGCAGTCAGAACCAGTTCTACCTGAGGTTCCGGACCACGGAAGGCAACGAGGAACAGGCCGGCCTGGTCATCGCCACCCGCCTGCCCTGACGAGCTCTGGGCCAGGCGGTAAAATCCAACAGGCAGACGCCTCCGTATAACCTGTTATAATTCTTGCCATATCGACTTTGACGAGAGCTTTTATGTCTGCAGGTAAACGGGCGATGTTGCTGATGGCCCCCTTGATTGCGTTTGCGATCGGGGGCGGTTTCTATGTGCCACCTGAGGGTGGCGGGCAGAGCCGGTATGGCAACAGTGGATCAGAGCCCGCTCTGTCCTCCCTGCCGCCTTTGCCGGACTGGGCCAATGACGATCTGCCGGATTTTTCCGGGTACCGCGACACCACCGAGAAGAAAGCGGCGTTCTTCTCGTTTCTTTACCCTCGCATTGTTCTGGCCAACTCACGAATCCTTATTGAGCGCGACTACCTCGACAGCCTTGCCGGTAAGGAAGAATTGACCAGCAAGGAATACCGCTGGCTGGCCCGGCAGTCCGAGCGGCTGAGAGTGGATGCCGAACCCGGCAGTAAGGAGCAGTTCACGCTGCTGCGCAAGCGGCTGGATGTGATTCCGCCCTCGCTGATTCTGGCCCAGGCCGCCAATGAATCCGCCTGGGGCACCTCCCGCTTTGCCATCAAAGGCAACAACCTGTTCGGCCAGTGGTGCTTCTCGAAGGGCTGCGGCCTGGTACCACTTGGTCGTGCCGAGGGCGCCAGCCACGAGGTCGCCAGTTTCCCCTCGCCCTATCGCTCGGTGCGGGCCTATATCCAGAACCTGAACCGCCACCCCGCCTACCAGCTGCTGAGAGACGTAAGGCTGAGGGATCGCCGCAACAATGGGCCACTCTCCGGCCTGGAGCTTGCCGAAGGCCTGCTTGGCTATTCCGAGCGTGGTGAGGAGTACGTAGAGGAGATCCGGGCGATGATTCACTACAACAATCTGGAATTTTATGACGACGATTTCCGGAGCGTGATCCGGGACCTGTCTCCGGACAGTCTTGAGCAACTGGCCTCTACCAAGGTGGAAACCGGACTGTTACCCCGCCAGTCATCACTGAGCAGTAACCCGGCTGAAGGTTAAAGCTGAAAATGGGGTCTGACCCCGTGGGGTCAAAAGCTGAAAATGGGGTCTGACCCCAGGGGGAAAGCTGAAAATGGGGTCTGACCCCAGGGGGTCAGACCCCTTCTTCATAGCAACCCAAGTTCGCGGGCACGCACTGTAGCCTGGGTGCGGGATTTTACTTCCAGCTTGGCGTTAATCCGCCGGGCGTGGGTTTTCACGGTATGCAGGGAAATGTGCAGTCTGTCGGCGATTTCCTGATTCGAGAGCCCTTTGGCAATCAGCTCCAGCACACCCTGCTCACGCTCACTGATCGGTTCCGCCAGAGCCTCGGCACCGCCGGCCTTCGGTTTCAATTCGAAAAGATTTCCCAGGGCCTCCTTGAAGGGGCCCTCCAGAAGCTGACCAAAGCCCTTCTCCATCAGCTCCTGAAGCTCTCCACGTAATTCCGAAAACGGGCTGATAAAGTGCTCGCGGGCGGCTTCGAGAACGACGGCGGACAGAACCTTCTGGGCAACCACCGGGCCTTTTTCATCCTGAACGATGACCGCTTCGAGCAACCGCATATGCAGTTCAACGCCCCATGGAATCGTGCCCTCGTAACGTTCACGAATGCCCTGCAGGGTTTCCCTGGCGCGGATCAGGTCGCCACGGGCCAGATCAATCCGAACCTGCAGGCAATCCAGCAGGCCCGGCATCATCGGGAACAGTTCCGGCACGCAGCCTGCCTCCCGGTAGGGTGCAAGCTTGCTGACCGCCTGGCCAGCGCTGTCGATCTGATTCTGGGCCAACCAGCAACTGGCCTTGAGGGCTTCGAGAACCGGCACAAACAGCGATTCATCCACTTGCCAGGAATGCATGGTGCGCTCGGCCCGGCCAATCCAGACAAAGGCGTCTTCCAGCCGGCCCTGGGCTCGGCACATCAGTACCCGGATGGTCATCGCCAGCAGCAGGCCCAGATCCCGGGTCTGTTCGGCGTGCCGGCCACAGGTTACCAGCAGCCGGTCGGCTTCTGCTTCCCGGCCCTGGTGCCAGAGCACCAATACCAGATTCAACTGAAGCCGGGTTTCGCCAATCCGTGCCGGCCGGGCCAGCTCCTGCATGGCAGTATCCAGGCCGGTGCGCAACAGTTGCTCGGCGTGTTTGAGAGCGCCTTTGCCCAACTCGATGCGGGCATGGGCGTAAACCGCCAGCGCTTCCGAGCCGGAATCGCCGGCTTCGCGGGCAAGCCTGGCAGCCCTCCGGTTGGCTTCCCGGGCCTCCTGGAAGCGGCCGGCCGCGCACAGGGCACTGGAGCGCACCATTTGGGTTACCAGTTGCCCCTGGGTACTGAGCTCACCTTCCTTTCCGCCTTCCTTTAGCGCCCTGTCGGCCATTTCCAGGGCCGGACCCACGCTGCCCTCACCCCTGAGAATAAAAGCTTTGAGAGCACAGATCCGTGCCGCATGCTCTTCCCGATCGGACTCCGGCAGACCTTCAATAAGGGCTCGCGCCTGACGGAACTGGCCGCCAATGGCATGAACCCAGCTGTAAACAATTCTCAGGCGGGCACTGCGCTCAAGAAGCTGGGCAGGCAGGCTCTTGCGAAGTCTGAGCAGTGACGCCGTATCCTGCCCCAGCAGCAAGGCCTCGGAGCCCTCGGAGGCGATTCGGATAACCTCATCAGCGTCTCCGGCCAACAGCGCATATTTGAGGGCTTCCGGAAACTGATCACGCACACCGAACCAGCGACTGGCCTGAAGCATTCGCCCGGCGTAGCCTGCCATCATGGGCGCTCTCAGCCATTCCTGCATCAGGGGGTTAAGCCGGTACCACCGTCCCCGGCCTGGCATGGGCTTGAGAGGAAGACCTCGATCAACGGCCTGGGAGGGAACAAAACCGGAATCCGGCAACAGCGACTCAAGGGCCAGGAACAGCTCATCGGAACACAGTTCCAGCTCGGCAATACCGCGCAAGGATCGAAGCTGTCCCGGTGTGAGACCACCAAGCACCGATTCTTTCAGGAACCGCTCCACACCCGCCGTTTCCTGTATCGGTTTTCTCTCCGGATTCCGTGCTACTTCACGGCGATAGAGCGCCAGTGGCGTTGCCCAGCCTTCGGTGATGTCGTACAGGTTGTCTACAGCCACGCTGGTCAGCTGGCTCCCTGCCATGGCCGGCTGGAAGAATTCGAAGGTTTCTGAGCGCGAGAACTCCAGTGCTTCAGTGCCAATTCGGGTAAACCGGTTTTCAAGCTCGAGACCGTGGGTTTCAAAAGGCAGTGCCTTTCGGGAAATAAGTACGATCGAGGCGCCAGCGGGAAAGTCTGCAACCAGTTGTTGCAGCAGTTCGACCACGGCCGGGTTGCCCAGATTCTGAAGGTTGTCCAAAACCAGAACCCTTGGCTGCCCGGCACTCTTGCGGGCCAGCGCCACCTGCATCATCGCCAGGGTATCGGAGAAGGTGGCGCCACTTTGGTACCCCTGCTCCGGCGTCTCGGGCAGATTCAGGGCGATAGCGAGCAGCGTCAGAAAGCGCGACGGTGCGTTGTCCTGGGCATTCAGTGCAATCCAACGGGTCTGGTCGCCCGATACTCCGGAGCCGCCGAGGGCGCTGACCACCGCATGGGATTTGCCATAACCACAAGGCGCTTCAATAAACAGAACACTGCTGGAGTTCAGCGCTTCGGCAATCTTGCGGTCGAGCTTCGGCCGTGCCAGAGAGCCCGGCGGAACGGCGGGAATCTGCACCCTTTGCCTGAGCAAGTCCCTGACCAGTTCACCTCGCTGAAGGCCACTGTTCGCTGACTGGAATTCATCGTTGGCTGCACAGCCATCATTGAATGGTTTCACGCACTGCCCCATTTAAATCCGGCCTGAACTGCCTTACACCGCCGGAAAGGTGGATCTTTGCACTGACTTTTGAGTGGCGACCGGCATCAGGTACGCCTTTAGTATGAGAAGAAGGTTAAACCAATTGAGGGGCGGGCTGCAAAATTTTGACGTGAAAGGATTTTAAAGCGTGTTAAAAAAACGGCGGGCCCGAGGGCCCGCCGTTTTCATCTGGCTGCAGAACAGCGCTTAACGGGTGCCGGCCCGGCGCAGTGCCGCGGGCGAATAATCTCTGTAACGACGTTCCACACCAAAGGTGTAGGGGTTTACTTCTTCATTGGTCAGGCCAAGAGCCAGGTAACGGCCAGAGAGCAGATCGTACAGGGTCTCGATGGCATACCAGGGAACCACCTGATCGTAGAACTGCATGTTATGGGCTTCAGCCACACGCCACAGCTCGCCACGACCGTCGTAGTGGTCAATAACTGACGCCTGCCAGGAGTCCTCATCAATGTAGAAGTCACGCTGGGCATAGACATGGCGCTCGCCCTCTTTCAGGGTGGCCCTTACATGCCATACACGGTGCAGCTCATAGCGGGTAAAATCCTGATTAATGTGGCCAGGCTTGATGATCTGGTCGTAGGTCAGACCCCGATCAACCAGCTTGTAGGCGTTGTACGGAATGTACATTTCCTTCTTGCCAACCAGCTCCCAGTTGTAGCGATCCGGCGCGCCGTTGTACATATCGAAGTTATCGGTCGTGCGCATGCCGTCAGACGCGGTACCCGGCCCATCGTAGGATACCTGTGGCGCACGGCGAACCCGGCGCTGACCGGCATTGTAAACCCAGGCACGGCGTGGCTCCTCAACCTGGTCAATGGTCTCGTGGATCAGCAGTACATTACCCGCCAGGCGTGCCGGTCCGGTAATAGCCTGCTTGAAGTAGAACAGAACGTTCGGATCTTCGTTGGGACTATAATCTTCGAGGTAGGTACGCCAGGTCAGCTCGTCCTGGAATTTGACCACCGAGAAGTCACCACTCTCGGTCGGCGTTACCTGGCCGACGTTACGCTGGACAGAACCACCACGGTAGCGGGTAATGTGGTTCCAGATAGCCTCCAGACCGTTCTGGGGAATCGGGAAGGGGGTGGCGGACTGGTAGTTGCCCAGACCATTGCCATCCTTGACCAGCTCTACCTTTGTCGCGTTCTCAACGGTCTCCTCCATCACCTCTTCAGGGTAGGCGGCGCTACGGTGAGTTTCGTACACCGGCATGAAGTAGTCGTCGTAGCGCTCAATCATCGCAACCTGGCCAGCGGACAGTTTGTCTTTGTACTGATCCACGTTGCTCTGGTCGATGGTAAATTTTGGCTGCTCATCCGGGAAGGGATTCACATAGATACCGTCGCCCTTGTAGTTGGCTGGAGGCGTAGTCAGGCCACCTGTCCACGGGGGGATTTCACCGCCATTGCCGGCTTTCTCCGCACCCATTGGTGTCAGCGAGCTACCCAGCTTGGCCGCTTCTTCAGCAGAAACCGCACCCCAGGCCTGGCCGGCAAGAATGCCCGCTGCCAGAACGCCTGTGGCCAGTAGTTTCTTGTTCAGTTTCATTTAAATTCCCTCGTTCAACGAATTCGTACCGGGTCAGAATGAGTATGAAATGCTGGCAGTTACGTAATCGCGGTCAGTCAACTCATTATACGGCCTTCCGTCGAAGTAGTTCGTGTAACCGATATCGGCACTGATAACGTTCTGATAAACCGCCTCCACGGACAGGCCAATTGCCTTGCTGCCCTCGTTGAATGCTCCGCCAGGCTGCGGGCTATACCCTTTAACATCGTGACTCCAGGCCAGTTGCGGCAACAGGTTTATGCCGGCAAATGCGTCGAGATAGCTCCACACAAACCGGGCGCGGTAGCCCCAGGAGAAATCGGTCGTGAAGCCTTCATTGTTGCAGTAGTTGGTGTTGATGTTAAGTGCCTGGCCTGTCTGGCCAGAACCCTCACACGCCCCGCCCGGGAGCTGACCTATGCCAAATGTGCCTGACCTGCCATAACGGGCGGTGTCGTAATCGGGCAGGTCGTGTACGTATGTCGCGCCAAACTCGGTAACTATGGTGAGACGATCCGCCCCCATCACCGTCTCAATAAATTTGATCAGCGTGAACTGTGCCTGGGACACACCGTATTCATCATACCCTTGAACGGCCTCACCGTTAAGGGATTGTCCGCCGGCCTGCGCCTCGCGCATCACCTGGAGCTGGCTTGCCGGCAATCCGGTTTCCGGGTTTACAACCTCGTTGCCGCCAAAGATCAGTTCAAAGGCGTTCCACTGCAGCGGCAGCTTGTCGCGGTAGGAGTACTCAGCCCCCAGAGACCATCCGCCCGGAGTGATCGTGTTGATGCTCACTCCGTAAAGGTTGATGTTTTCCGGGTACTCAATGAAATATAGCGGCAGGTTCTGGCCATTGTTCGGATCACGGGCGATACCGCTGACATACGGCAGGCGGCTGTTGTACTTAATATAGTAGAAGCCAAGCTCTGACTCATTCAGTTGCGGTAAAAACCAGCGCATGGCAACGCCAAACTGATCCTTGGTATCCGCCTGCCTGTCTCCAACACGGTCTGCAACCAGGCCCTGTGCGAGCGCCTGTGAATCAGGCAACTGACCGGCAAGCAGAATCGGGCCACAGTCCTCGGCCGCGAAATCGTTGGTTGAGAAGAAGGTTCCGCAGTTATCCGGGCGGACCGGCTCCCAATCGTTCTGTACAAAGGCTTCCACGGTAAGGCTCTCAGTCACGCCTGCAGACATATAGAACATTTCGACCGGCAGAAGTGCGTCTTTTATCTCGGAGCCCGGAGCCCGGAAAGCCGGGACATCTATAGGGTTGATAATGTTGATGCCACCCTGAATAAAGGTACTTTCACCCCAGCTGAGAACCTGCCTACCATAACGCAGGCTGACAGGAACCTGACCAAAGTACCAGTCCGTGAACACATAGGCATCCAGAATCTCGCCACCGGAGGCATAGTCCTTGGCGTATCGATTCAGCTCGCGGCGCTGGCCAACATAATCAACAGCACGACTTTCGTCCTTCAGTTCAAAATCATACCAGTAGCGGCCACGCAAAAGACCACCAACCCTTGTCAGAAACGGGTTGTCCAGGTCGTAGTTCAAATACAGTTCACTGTTACCCTTGACGATTTTGGAGTAGGTATCGCCTTTGTCGAAGTTCAGGTTGCCGTCGTCGTAGTTGTTGGTGGAGGCACCGATATTTTCCAGGGGGCCGCCCGGCGCGTACTCGGGGCCAAGGTTACCCTGGGCGATAAGGCGTTTGTCGCGATCCTCGACTCGCCAACCGGCACCCGCAGACAGCGTGGTGTTGAACTGGGCTTCTACATCTCCCATGTAAAAGGAATAGGCGGCTGCCTGACCGGACATACCGGCTGCCACCGCCACGGCCAGCGGTAATTTGGTCCAACGCTGCCGTTGATGTATTTTTCTTGTCATTGGAAGGCTACTCCATTGTTGTTCTGAGTCGCTGCTCTGATTATTGGTATTCACGATGTATTGGAGGCTTCATGCACAGTGCTCGTGATGTTGGCACTATAGCTAACGCCTTCGGGCGCTTTGATCAGTCAAAAGTATGATTTTACTCTCACACTTCGCTTACCGCCGGGTTTCGTCGCACAAAATCACTATAGACAACAATTTTGGTTGCAACCACTTTGGCTTTGGCGGTTGTTTTTGCGCTTTCTTGCTGTTTTTGACTGGGGTGAAAGCACTGCCGCCCATAGTTGAGATGTAATCCGCGACTCAACCGTCATCAGATTCGAAAAACCAAACCCAATCTCACTACCAAAACTTCGAAAAGCCTTCTCAGACTTTGGAGTAAGGGGCTGTTGCCTTTCTGAAACTGTCGGCAGCAGGGATGCTGCCGCCAAGCCTACAAGGACGTATTCACGGCGCGTTTCAGAAAGGCAACAGCCCCTTGCCGAACGACCACAGCAAAGGGTTATCCAGGCTAACGACTTAGAGCATCTCGATAGCCATCGCCGTGGCTTCACCACCACCGATGCAGAGCGCCGCGATGCCTTTCTTTTTACCGTAACGCTGGAGGGCGTACATGAGGGTCACCAGCAGGCGGGAGCCGGTGGAGCCGACAGGGTGGCCCTGGGCACAGGCGCCGCCGTGGATGTTGACTTTCTCGGGATCGAGGCCGAGTTCGCGAATGGGCATCATGGCGACCATGGCGAAGGCTTCGTTGATTTCGAACAGGTCGACGTCGTCCTTGCTCCAGCCGGTTTTGCCAAGCAGGGTTTCGATGGCGCCAACCGGGGCGCAGGTGAACTCGGAGGGATGCTGAGACTGGGTGCTGTGGCCGACGATGCGGGCCAGGGGCCTGAGGCCGCGTTTTTCGGCTTCGGATTCACGCATCAGAACGAGTGCGGAGGCGCCGTCTGAGATGGAGGAGGCGTTGGCGGCGGTTACTGTGCCGTCTTTGGCGAACGCCGGTCGCAGACTCGGGATCTTTTCGATGTTGGCGTTGTGGGGTTGTTCATCGTCTTCGACCACCACGTCACCTTTGCGGGTTTTTACGGTAACCGGGACGATTTCGTCCTTCAGCAGGCCCTCTTCGATGGCTTTCTTGGCGCGAGTGAGGGAGGTAATGGCGTACTCGTCCATTTCTTCGCGGGTGTAGCCTTTCTTATCCGCCATTTCCTGGGCAAAGGCGCCCATCAGCCGACCGGTTTCGGCATCTTCCAGGCCATCCAGGAACATGTGATCCTGCGGCGCCTGGCCCGGCCCCATGCGGTAACCGCCACGGACACCCTGCAGGATGTAGGGAGCGTTCGACATGCTCTCCATACCACCGGCGACCACGATGTCGTTGCTGCCGGCCTTGATGAGGTCGTGGGCGAACATGGCGGCTTTCATACCGGAGCCGCAGAGTTTGTTGACGGTGGTGGCGCCGGTGCTATCCGGAAGACCCGCCTTACGCATGGCCTGGCGGGCCGGCCCCTGCTTCAGGCCCGCGGGCAGGACGTTACCCATGATCACCTCCTGCACATCGGCAGGCTGCAATCCGGCACGCTTCACCGCCTCGGCGATGGTGATGGCCCCCAGGTCAGTGGCGCTGACGTCGGCCAGACTGCCCTGGAAACCGCCCATGGGGGTGCGGGCGCCACTTACGATGACTACGTTGTCACTGCTCATATCCAATCTCTCCTAAAAGTGGGGTCAGATGAAAATGGGGTCAGATGAACTTTTCATCTGACCCCATTTTCATCTGACCCCGATTTCATGGTTTGTGGGGTGCTTCGAGGTATTCACGGGACTGCATTTCCAGCAGGCGGGATTCGGTGCGTTCGAATTCAAAGCTCAGGCGGCCGCCGGTGTAGAGTTCGGTGATGGGGGCGGCGGCGGAGATGATCACCTTGACGTTGCGGTCGTAAAATTCATCAATCATGTTGATGAACCGGCGGGCCTGGTCGTCTTTGTCTTTGCCCAGTACCGGCACATTGCTAACGATAATGGCGTGGAACTGCCGGGCCATTTCGATGTAATCATTCTGGCTGCGGGGGCCGTCGCAAACGTCTTTGAAATCAAACCAGACCACGTCGTCTGCGTGGGCCTGGGCGGGGATTTTGCGGCCGTTGATTTCCATGGTTTTACTGTGTTTCCCGGCTTCAACCGCCAGAGCATCAAAGCTTTTCCGGAGGCTGACGTCTGCTTCCTGATCCAGGGGCGAGTGGAACAGCTCCGCCTGCTCCAGGGTTCGCAGGCGGTAATCCACGCCGCCGTCAACGTTG
This sequence comes from Marinobacter metalliresistant, assembly GCF_038098645.1. Taxonomy (NCBI): domain Bacteria; kingdom Pseudomonadati; phylum Pseudomonadota; class Gammaproteobacteria; order Pseudomonadales; family Marinobacteraceae; genus Marinobacter; species Marinobacter metalliresistant. The sequence continues at coordinate 1,406,107 of NZ_CP101118.1, forward strand.
ACCACATCCGTGTGCTTCTTGACCAGATCAATGGCCGGCAGGAACCGGGCCCGCTGGAGGCCATCCTTGTACAGGCCATCCGGGACGATGTTGGAGGTGCACACCAGGGTCACGCCCCGGCTGAACAGGCCGTCCATCAGGGTGGCGAGGATCATGGCGTCGCCGATATCCGAGACGAAAAATTCATCGAAACAGATCACCCGGGTTTCGTCGGCGAACTTCCTGGAAACCAGCTCCAGGGGGTTCTTCTCGCCCTTGAGGGATTTGAGTTCGTTGTGGACACGCTGCATGAAGCGGTGAAAGTGAACCCGCATCTTGCGATTGAACGGCAGGGATTCGTAGAAGGTGTCCATCAGGTAGGTTTTACCGCGGCCTACCCCGCCCCAGAAATACAGGCCCTTAACCGGCTCTTCCCGGCCTTTTTTCAGTTTGCGGCGCAGTTTGGTCATTGCCTTGTCACGATCGCTTTCCGCTTCAATCAGTTTGTCGTACAGTGACTGCAGGCGCTTGACGGCATCTTCCTGGGCGGGGTCCTTCTGGAAATCCGGGCGTTCAAGATCCTTCTGGTAACGTTGCCAGGGGGTCTTGGGCGCACTGGTTTCGGGGGACATTACGGCTGCCATCAAGGTATTCCCGGAAGTTGATCGTAAATTTGGGCGCTGTATTGTCTCGCATTTGGCGATTTTTCGCCACGTTGCGCGCCATAGGAGCAATACGACGATTGGCGCAGGCCACAATCATGGGATGATGGCGCCCGGGACGCTATACTCGTGCTACAGGGCTTGGCTCACTTTTAGGTAAAAGGACGACACAGCATATGACAAACCTGATTCTGGCAGCGATTGCCGCATTGGTTGTTGGCATTGTCATCGGGGTATTTGTTGGCCGTTCCGGGCAGGGAACGACACTTCGCCAGCGCCGGGCGGAACAGCAGATCGAGGAACTGAAAAGCGAGTACACACGCTACCAGGCTCAGGTGAATGAGCATTTCATGGAGTCGGCCCACTTGCTGCGCCGCTTCAATGATGCCTACCGGGATGTGAACCAGCATATGGCCCGCGGTGCCAATCGGCTGTGCAATGACGAGGAGTGGCTGGAGGAACTGGCGCAGGAGACTTCCAGGAAGCGTCTGGAGGAGGTTCGCGAGGACGCCGCCGAGCCGCCTCGGGATTATGCTCCCAAGTCGGACCCGAAAGATTCCGGGACGCTGGCCGAGGACTTTGGGCTCAAAAAGGGTGACAAGGCTCAGCAGGCTTGATGCCCTGAACTGTATAAGACTGCGGATTTGGTGCTTGCGCGGAGCGGGATGGGCCTGCCAAAACCCGCTCCTTGCGGCACGTCCCTGTGGCGCTTGAGCTCCGCCATCCATGGCTCCGCACAGTTTTGGCAGGCCCATCCCGCCCCGCTCGTTCTGACACATCTGCTATTCGCCTTGGTTCCCAGGTCTTATTTCCGTGAACTTGGGGTCAGATGAAAGCTTTCATCTGACCCCGTGTTCGCTATTAGACCGGGTTATCGCAATCGATGAATTTGTGCGTTATGCCAAACTCATTAGCCAGCGCCTTCCCGAGAGCCTGCACACCATAACGCTCTGTGGCGTGATGACCAGCTGCATAATAGTGGATACCACACTCTCTGGCTGTATGGGTCGTCGGCTCGGAGATTTCACCGCTGATGTAGGCGTCCAGGCCCGCATCCAGCGCGGCATTTATAAATCCCTGCGCAGCGCCGGTACACCAACCTACGCGTTTGATCGTAGCCGGCCCCTCGCCAACCCAGAGCGGTTCGCGGTGCAGTCGCCTTGCGAGATGGAGACCGAATTTCTCCGGAGACATTGCCTCCTCAAGCTCACCTTCCCAAACCAGACCGCCTAATGGGCGGGGCTTTTTGATGCTCAGGACGTCTGCCAACTGGCGGTTGTTACCGTATTCGGGATGGTCATCCAGCGGGAGATGGTAGGCAACGAGGTTGATATCGTTGTCCAGCAGTTGCTTCAGACGCTCGCGCTTCATGCCCTGGATTCGTTGATCCTCACCTTTCCAGAAGTAGCCATGGTGAACGAGGATCATATCTGCGTTCGCCTCAATGGCGGCTTCAATCAGCGCTTTTGAGGCGGTTACACCGGAGATAATGGTGTTGATTTCAGACTTGCCTTCAACTTGAAGGCCATTGGGACAGTAATCCTGGAAGTTCTCTGGCTGCAGCCATTCGTTGATTTTACTCAGGATGTCGTTTCGTTCAGCCATTAGTGCTCCGCTCCGGACTATTTCAGAGAAGTTCGACGAGCAAGGCAGGCTGCCCTTTCCGGGAATGTAGAGGGCCATGGATGGCCCGAAACAAGCGCACATGGATGTGCTCGTAGCGGTTCCCGGAAAGGGCTGCCTGCCTTGCTCTACCCGCTAACTCCGAAGGCTAAAGGGTTTCGAGGCCAGCAATCAACGCCTCATTCTGCTCGACCGTGCCAATGGTGATTCGCAGGAATTCGCTAATTCGTGGCTTGTTGAAGTGCCGGACAATAATGCCCTGCTCCCTCAGGCCCTTGGCCAAAACTTTGCCAGCCTGCTCTTTATGACGGGCAAAAACGAAGTTTGCCTTTGAGGGTAACACCTCGAACCCAAGACCTTCGAGGGCGGCGGTTACACGCTCGCGCTCGGAAATCACGCCGTCACAGCACGTGCGGAACCAGGCCTCGTCTTCGTAAGCCGCTTGGGCACCCGCCAGGGCCAGACGGTCCAGCGGATAGCTGTTGAAGCTGTTTTTTACGCGATTGAGGGCTTCAATCAGGTCCGGGTGCCCTACCGCAAAACCAACCCTCAGGCCGGCGAGAGAGCGGGCCTTGGAGAGGGTCTGGGAGACCAACAGGTTCGGGTACTGGTCAACCAGATTGATCGCGGTTTGGCCGCCGAAATCAATGTAGGCCTCATCCACGACCACTACCCGGTCGGGATTGGCGCACAGGATTTCTTCGACACGCTGCAATCCGAGGTAACGGCCAGTCGGGGCGTTCGGATTCGGGAAGATGACGCCACCATTGGGCTGTTTGTAGTCTTCCGGATTGATTTCAAAGGTGCCGGTGAGCGGAACCGTCTTGCTCGGGATATCGTAGAGCCCGCAGTATACCGGATAGAAACTGTAGGTAACGTCCGGGAACAGGATGGGGTCGCCGTGCTGGAACAGGCCGTAGAAAATGTGGGCCAGGACTTCGTCGGAGCCGTTGCCCAGGAATACCTGCCCGGGCCTGATGCCGTGGTAGGCGGCAATCGTCTGGCGCAGGCTTTCACCTTCCGGGTCCGGGTAGAGGCGGAGGTTGTCGTTCAGTTCAGCCTGGATGGCTTCGATGACTTTTGGTGAGGGGCCGAAGGGATTTTCGTTGGTGTTCAGCTTCACCAGATTGGCCATTTTTGGCTGTTCGCCCGGGACATACGGGACCAGGTCGTTTACCAGGGGGCTCCAGAATTTGCTCATTTTTGGCTCCGAGTAGACGGCAGGTGGGCGAGGCTCCGCCCACCTGTCTGCAAACTTCGTGAAACTGGGGTCAGAAGAAAGCGTTCTTAAACTTCGTGAACATGGGGTCAGAAGAAAGCGTTCTTCTGACCCCTCCCCGGTCCGATCACATTACTCTTTGATTCGATACTCTGCGGACCGGGCATGGGCGGTTAACCCTTCACCCCGGGCCAGCACTGACGCCACACGCCCCATTCGGTCGGCACCTTCGGCACTGAAACCAATGATGGAGGACCGCTTCTGGAAGTCGTAGACGCCCAGCGGCGAGGAAAACCGTGCAGTGCCACTGGTGGGCAGTACATGGTTCGGGCCAGCGCAGTAGTCTCCGAGGGCTTCAGCGGTGTAACGGCCCATGAAGATAGCGCCGGCGTGGCGGATGTGTTCGAGCATGGCCTCGGGGTCTTCCACCGACAGTTCCAAGTGTTCTGGCGCGATGCGGTTGGAGACAACAGCGGCTTCTTTCAGATCGGCGACCTGGATCAGCGCGGCGCGGTCGGTCATGGAGGTGCGGATGATATCGGCTCGCTCCATGGTGGGCAGCAGTTTGTTGATGCTGGCCTCGACGGCATCCAGGAACTCTGCGTCCGGGCTGACCAGGATGGACTGGGCCTGCTCGTCGTGTTCGGCCTGTGAAAACAGGTCCATGGCGATCCAGTCCGGATTGGTTTTGCCGTCACAGATCACCAGGATTTCCGAGGGACCCGCAATCATGTCGATGCCAACGACTCCAAAGACTTCCCGCTTGGCAGTGGCAACGAAAATGTTGCCGGGGCCCACGATTTTATCGACGGCCGGAATGGTTTCCGTGCCATAGGCCAGGGCACCCACTGCCTGGGCACCGCCTACGGTGAAGACACGGTCGACACCGGCAATGGCAGCAGACGCCAGGACCAGGTCGTTCACTACACCCTCGGGCGCTGGAACAACCATGATCACTTCGCTCACACCTGCCACTTTTGCCGGAATTGCATTCATCAGCACAGATGACGGATAAGCCGCCTTACCGCCGGGCACATACAACCCTGCCCGATCCAGCGGCGTCACTTTCTGGCCAAGCACGGTGCCGTCTTCGTCCTCATACTGCCAGGATTTCTGGCTCTGCCGCTCGTGGTAATCCCGAATCCGCTCGGCCGCTTTCTCAAGAGCCACGCGTTGATCCCGGGGAATGGTTTCCAACGCTTGCTGCAAACGGCTTTGGTCCATTTCCAGATTGGAGACACTGCCAACCTTCAAACGGTCAAATTTCTCCGTGAATTCCAAAACGGCCTGATCACCGCGGGTTTTAACCTCATGCAGGATGTGACGCACCGACTCGTTCACCTGATGATCAACGCTGTCGTCCCAGGCCAGAAGTCTGGCCAGCGAGCTGTTGAAGTCACTTTCAGAGGCGCTCAGTCGTTTGATGGTTGCGTCGGTCATTTCATCGTTCCTGCTGCAGGAGAACATTGCTTTAGTCTTGATACTGCGGCCAAATTTCCGGGGTGAGAAGAAGGCTTTCTTCTGACCCCTACCTCCACAGGGCTTTCCAGGACGGCCTCTACTCAGGAGCCCGGCGTTTTGCAACCGCAGCCGACATCTTTTCGATGATGGGATTGATACGCTCATGCTTCATCTTCATGGACGCACGATTCACCACCAACCGGCTGCTGATATGCTCGATTAACTCACGGGCCTCAAGGCCGTTTGCCTTCAACGTATTCCCCGTATCAACAATGTCGACGATTTCATCAGCCAGCCCCAGAATCGGCGCCAGTTCCATCGCACCGTAGAGCTTGATGATGTCGGCCTGGCGCCCCTGTGCCGAATAATACCGGCGAGCCAGGTTTACAAACTTCGTAGCCACCTTGATACGACCCGGCGGCGGAGTCTGACCCTTCGGACCGGCCGTCATCAGGCGGCAACGGGAAATGTTCAGGTCCAGGGGCTCGTAGAGCCCTTCCCCACCGTGCTCCATGAGAACATCCTTGCCCGTCACACCCAGATCCGCACCGCCGTACTGCACATAGGTTGGCACGTCGGTAGCGCGGATGATCAGCACCCGCACGCTGGGATCAGTCGTCGGAAACACCAGTTTGCGGGATTTCCTGATGTCGTCGACCAGCTCAATGCCGGCTTCCGCGAGCAGCGGCAGGGTTTCTTCCAGGATTCGTCCCTTCGACAAGGCGATTGTGATGGAATCTGTCATGGATTCTTCCAGTTTCCCGTTGATGTCTCTCACGCTGGCAGGCGGCGGATGGTGGCACCCAGCAACTGCAGTTTCTCTTCGATGCACTCGTACCCGCGATCAATATGGTAAATACGGTCTACGATGGTATCGCCGTCGGCCATCAGGCCAGCGATGACCAGGCTCGCGGATGCCCTGAGGTCCGTGGCCATAACAGGCGCACCGGTCAGGTGGTCTACGCCCTTGATGATGGCGGCGTTGCCTTCAAGGGCGATATCCGCGCCCATGCGGATCAGTTCCTGCAAATGCATGAAACGGTTCTCGAACACGGTTTCCACGATGGTGCCCGTGCCCTCGGCAACGGCGTTCATGGCGGCGAACTGGGCCTGCATGTCCGTCGGGAACGCCGGATAAGGCGCCGTGCGCAGACTTACCGCTTTCGGACGATTGCCTTTCATGTCCAGCCCAATCCAGTCCGGACCGGTGCTGATATGGGCACCGGCCTCCTCAAGCTTGAGCAGAACCGCTTCGAGCAGTTCTTCGCGGGTATCCTTGAGCTTTACCCGGCCACCGGTGGCTGCTGCGGCAACCAGGTAGGTACCGGTTTCGACACGGTCTGGCAGCACGTTGTAACGGCAGCCGTGCAGGCGCTCGACGCCGTTGATTTCGATGGTTGCGGTGCCGTGGCCCCTGATATCCGCGCCCATGGCGATCAGGCACTCGGCCAGGTCCACCACTTCCGGTTCACGGGCGGCGTTCTCCAGGATGGTTTTACCCTCTGCCAGCGCAGCAGCCATCATCAGGTTTTCTGTGCCGGTTACCGTAACCGTGTCGAGGAAGATGTGGGCACCCTTCAGGCGGCCGTTGGTCTTCGCCTTGATGTAACCGTTTTCAACCCTGATTTCCGCCCCCATCATCTCCAACCCGTGGATATGCAGGTTTACCGGCCGGCTACCAATGGCACAGCCACCGGGCAGGGACACTTCCGCTTCGCCAAAATGAGCCACCAGCGGGCCCAGCACGAGGATGGAGGCCCGCATGGTTTTGACCAGCTCGTAAGGCGCGTGGAACTGCTTGATGGTATTGGCGTGGATTTCCACGCTCATCTTCTCATCAATGATCACTTCAACGCCCATGCGGCCCAGCAGCTCGATCATGGTGGTCACGTCGTGCAGGTGTGGCAGGTTGCCGACGGTCACCGGCTCATCCGCCAGCAGGGTGGCTGCCAGGATTGGCAGTGCGGCGTTCTTGGCACCGGAAATCCGGATTTCACCATCCAGGGGCTTGCGGCCCCTGATCAGAAGTTTGTCCACAATAAGGTTCCTGTCTTGTAGGGGGCTCTCAGCCCTGGCGCGCTGCCCATTCCGCCGGAGTAAATGCTTTCGGATGGAGGGCGTGAATTGAGCCATCCATAATCTGCTGGAACAGCGCCTTGTTGATCAGCTGCTGGCGCTTGATGGTCGGCAGGCCTTCAAATACATCACCCACCACAACAACCATATAATGGGTACCATCAACCTGTACCTGAACCTCACAGTCGGGCAGTGCTTCTTTGACCAGCTCGGTTACTTCGGTGGCATCCATAGAAAATCCTCGGGGGTTTTGACATCAGGGGCGGGATTGTAACCAATTCCGAAGCCCGGGTCAGCTTTACTGTCCTGTAACCAGAGGGCCGGAGCCGGAGGGATGATCAGTGGGCGGGGTGCGCGGATTCGGGGCCGAAGCCGGCAAGCTGGTCTTCCAGGTTGCTCAGGGCAGCCAATGAAACCAAACGGCCACTGACGCCCCGGAATGACAGTGAAATACCAGCCTGATGCGCCAGTCGCTGCCAGCAGAGCAACATGGATAAGACCACACTGTGGGCGGTGACCAGACCGTCCAGATCGACAACCAGATTTCCGGACGCGGTGCCGATCAGCTTTTCGCCCTGTTTTCTCAGGGCCACGACGGTATCCGCGCTCACTTCCCCGGTAACAATCAGAACGCCATCCGCCAGTTCAACCCGCGGCGCCCCGGAGGTCATGACTTGTCCACTTTTTGGTCGAAGTTCAGGGACTTGGCGGCGTCACTCCAGCCGTCGATCACGGCCTGAATCTGGCCCCGGTTCTCTTCCATTTCCTGGCTGAACCGATCCCGGAAGGCCAGCCCGATGTTCACGCCTTCAACAATGACGTTTTCCATCAGCCAGCGACCATTGCCGGTCTTGTACATGGAATAGGTCACCGGGTACCGGTTACCGGAAGCACTGATCACTTCCATCTGGACCGACGCCCGGTCGTCGCTCTGCGGGTTGATGGTGGCTTCCTTAACCTTGATCTGGAAGCCCTCGGCGTTCACCAGCGCCTGGGCGTAGCTGTCGAACAGGCTGCGCTTGAACGCGACCACAAACTCGTCCCGCTGTTCGGGCGTGGTCTGGCGGGCGTAGCGGCCCATTACCCGGGCCGCAATGCGGCGGAAGTCGACAAAATCCGCCAGCGCCTGGTCCATGCTTTCATAGAAGGCTTCGGGATCCTCCTCATAAAGACCGCGCTCTTCATTGAGCTTCTCCACAAGGCGCTGGGTGTTCTCATCAACGTATTGGCGGAGATCCTCCGCTTCGCCTGCCTGCGCCGGCGTAACCAGAACCAGGGCCATCAGAAGGCCGAGCAGAATGTGGTGTTTCAGTGCAAACATCAGGATCTCCTGTTAAATCTTCCCGGCCCGAATCAGCGGCCCGATGCAAAGTTGCTGATCAGTCGCTCCAGGTTCATGGCCGACTGGGTGGAATAGAAGGTATCACCCTCTTTCAGCGAATCCATCTCGGCCCCGATCGATATATCAATGTACTGCTCACCGAGCAGGCCGGATGTACGTATAACTGCGGAACTGTCCGACGGGATATTGTCCACATCCGAGTGAATCGACATTTCCACCCGGGCCTGGAACGTCTCTTTGTTCAGGCTGATGGACTCGATGGTGCCAACCGTCACCCCGGCCATGGAGACCCGCCCCCGGGGCGTAAGCCCGCCAGTATCGTTGAAATTGGCATATATGGTGTAGGTGCTCTCGGCCGATTTCGGCGACAGCCCGCTCACCTGAAGCGCCAGGACCAGCAAAGCTGCACAGCCTGCGATCATGAACAGGCCAACGATGATTTCAGTGGTTCTCTGCGCCATTTCCGGCTCCGGTATTATCTCGTTAATCGTTGATTCAGAAATCGCCAAACATGACAGCGGTCAGCACGAAATCCAGCCCCAGCACCGCCAGCGATGAGTACACCACGGTCTTGGTGGTCGCCGAGCTGATCCCTGCCGATGTCGGCACACAGTCGTAGCCCTGGTAAACAGCGATCCAGGTGCAGACAAAGCCGAATACGACACTTTTAATCATGCCATTGAGCACGTCGTCAACGAAATCCACCGACGACTGCATGTTGCCCCAGAATGAGCCCTCAAACACGCCCAGCCAGTCTACGCCCACCAGCATGCCGCCCCAGATACCGATAACGGAGAAAATGGCGGCAAGCACCGGCATGGCAATAAAGCCGGCCCACAACCGGGGCGCCACCACACGGCGCAGCGGGTCGACCCCCATCATTTCCATGCTGGACAGCTGTTCGGTGGCCTTCATCAAGCCGATTTCCGCTGTCAGGGCGGAGCCGGCGCGGCCCGCGAACAGCAGCGCAGTCACCACGGGACCCAGTTCACGCACCAGGGTCAGGGCAATCATCTGGCCGATGGCGGCTTCGGAGCCGTAATCACTGAGGATGGTGTAACCCTGCAGCGCCAGCACCATACCGATGAAAAGACCGGATACCACAATAATCGGCAGCGACAGCACACCCACTGCGTACAGCTGTTTCATCAACAGCGGAAAACCGGTTGCCGGCCTTGGCACGCCGCCCAACATACCCGCGAGGAAGCGACCTGAACGACCAAACGACGAGACACCATCCAGGCCAAGGCGCCCGAATGCGGCAATTCTTTCGATCAAGACACACCCCCGGAAAGCCCGAAATCCCTGGCGGCACCTTCTGCCGGATAATGGAAAGGCACCGGCCCGTCTGGCTGCCCCTGAAGAAACTGCTGGACCTGTCCGGAGGGGTGTTCGCGAAGCTGCTCCGGCGAGCCTTCGCCGATAACCCTGCCATCAGCGATGATGCAGGCGTAATGGCAGATGCTCAGGGATTCCGGCACATCGTGGGAAACCAGCACACTGGTCAGCCCCATGGAACTGTTCAGGTCCCGGATCAGTTTGACCAGAACGCCCATGGCGATAGGGTCCTGGCCGGCAAAAGGCTCGTCGTACAGGATCAGTTCCGGATCCAGGGCAATGCTTCTCGCCAGGGCGACCCGTCGGGTCATGCCTCCGGACAGTTCCGAGGGCATCAGATGCCTGGCACCACGCAGCCCGACCGCTTCCAGCTTCATCAGCACAATATCCCGGATCATGTCTTCCGGAAGACGGGTGTGCACGCGCAGGGGGAAGGCAACGTTCTCGAATACGCTCAGATCGGTGAACAGGGCACCACTTTGGAACAGCATCCCCATTTTTTCCCGGAATGCGTAGAGGGCCTTGCGTCTGAGCTTGGGCACCTCGTGGCCATCTACCACCACACGGCCGGAATCGGGCCGGAGTTGACCGCCGATCAGGCGCAGGAGTGTGGTTTTACCGGTTCCGCTGGGGCCCATGATGGCGGTAATTTTGCCTCGGGGAATTTCCAGGCTGACACCGTCGAAAATCCGGCGCCCGGAGCGGGAAAACACAACATCCTCAAGCGATATGTAAGCCGATGAATCCATAGTCCCTACCTTTCAAAGAGGGCTACATTATGCCAAGGAACGCCCAAGCTCAATCCAAAGAACCCAAAATGTACTGATAGCAATGATCAGTTTGACTGAACTTTCGGTAACCGGGCCTCGTTGCCGGGCGAAAATGATATACTCCTCCGACCATTTCCAATGTCTTAACAGCCAGGCCCCAAGCCCGATGAACGAACAGACTCCGACCGATTTCCGAACGCCCGCCCTGCGTGCCATCCGCATCGAGCGAGACGCCATCAACGCTCTTGAGAGCCGTATCGACGATCATTTTACCCGGGCCTGTGAAGTTATTATGAAGTGCACGGGCCGCGTGGTGGTTACCGGCATGGGCAAGTCCGGCCACATCGGGAACAAGATCGCCGCAACCCTGGCCAGCACCGGCACGCCTTCGTTCTTCGTTCATCCAGGCGAGGCAAGCCACGGCGACATGGGTATGATTACTCCCCAGGACGTAGTTATCGCCATTTCCAACAGCGGCAACACCAGCGAGGTGGTCACCATTCTGCCACTGATCAAACGGATGGGCGCGCCCCTGATCAGCATGACCGGCAATGCGAATTCCACCCTGGCCCGGGAAGCCATAGCCAATCTGGATGTCAGCGTGCAGGTAGAGGCCTGCCCCCTGGGCCTGGCACCAACGTCGTCCACCACCGCAACCCTGGTGATGGGTGATGCTCTGGCGGTCGCCCTGCTTGAGGCCAGAGGTTTCAGCGCCGAAGATTTTGCCTTTTCCCATCCGGGCGGAAGCCTGGGGCGGCGGCTATTGCTGCGGGTCTCTGACATCATGCATACCGGTGATCGTATTCCGGTGGTCAGCGAGAGCACGCCCCTCAGCGGTGCGCTGCTGGAAATCTCCCGCAAGGGCCTTGGCATGACCACGGTCGTTGATGACCAGGGTGCGCTCACAGGAATATTTACGGACGGCGACCTTCGCCGCACCCTGGACCGCTCAGTAGACATCCACAATACGCCCATTCATGAAGTAATGACCCGGCATGGAAAAACCATCCAGGCCGATCATCTCGCGGCAGAGGCATTGAACGTGATGGAAGAAATGAAGATCAACGCCCTGCCGGTTACCGATGAGAACGGTGCCCTGACCGGCGCCATTAACATGCACGATTTGCTGCGGGCCGGGGTTATCTGACATGCAGAACCAATGGCCCGAGTCCCTGCTGGCGAAAGCGGCGTTAATCCGACTGATTGCCCTGGATGTCGATGGCATCATGAGCGATGGCAAGCTCTACTTCAGCGCCACCGGCGATGAGCTCAAGGCGTTCAACATTCTCGACGGCCTGGGCCTGAAACAGTTGATAGCTGCGGGTATAACTGTCGCTGTCATCACCGGGCGTAAGTCACCACTGACAGAAAAACGCATGCGGGACCTCGGTATCCCGCACCTGGTGCAGGGACGAGAGGACAAGAAAGCAGCCCTGCAGGAACTGGTGAGCACCATGAACATCCGCCCGGAAGCGATCGCCTACATGGGCGACGATCTGCCAGACTTGCCAGCCCTGACGTTTGCAGGCCTTGGAATCACAGTGCCCAACGGATACTGGCTGGTCCGGCAGCATGCGGATTACTGTACCAGGGCCCAGGGAGGAAACGGCGCCGTGAGGGAGGCTTGCGACCTGCTGCTTAGCGCCCACGGAAAGCTGGACGCAGCGCTGGCCCCCTACCTGGGGCCTGATCAGGAGGCTGGCACGTGAACTGGCTCCCGGACCGGCCCCGGCTGCAAACGCTGGCACTGGCGGGTACCATTGTCGCGGCGGTGTTTTTGCTATGGCGAAGTGATGAGCCTCCGGCTATCGACAGGCAGGCCGCCGATCTGAGAGGCGATACCGAACCCGACGGATTCGTGGTCAATGGCAAGTACACCGCGTTCGATGAAGCCGGCAACCCCAAGGTCAGTTTTACCAGCCCGCGGATAGAGCAGTTCGAGGAGGGCAACCTGGCCACCATGGAATCGCCGAGGGCCAAACTCTACAGCGGCACCGGCGATGCCGACACTCTGCCCTGGATTGTGGAAGCCGAGAATGGCAGCCTCCTGCAAAATGAAAACCTGCTTTACCTGACCGGCAATGTCCGGGTACTCCGAAATGTGGGTGGTCGGGACACCACCCTGACAACGCCAACCCTGACCCTGGACAACGACCGGGGCATGGCATACACAGATGCACCCGTAGAAATACGCGACGTGACAGGAACCACCCGTGCCACAGGTATGAAAGCGTGGATCGGCGAGCGGATTCTGGAACTGAACTCTCAGGTGGAAGGACTCTATGAAACCGGAAACTAACCGATACCGGGGCCTGATGGCTGCCCTGCTGACCATCGCCATGGCGGGGCCGGCAGCAGCTTTCGAGCTTGATTCTGACATTCCCATCAAGGTAACCGCAGACAACGCCCGCCTCGACGACGGCCAGGGTATCGCCACCTACACCGGCGATGTAGAGCTGGAACAGGGCGAGACCCATCTGAGCGCGGAGCGTGTGGTTCTGTACCGCGACGAAAACGGCCTGAACCGGATTGAAGCCTTCGGAAGCCCGGCCCGTTACCGCCAGCCAACCCGTGAGGGCGAAGGTGAAACCGACGCCAGGGCGCTGAATATTACCTGGTCGGCCACTGACCAGCGTCTGATCTTTGAACGGCAAGCGGTCATCGAACAGAATGGCAACCTGTTCCGGGGCGATGTCATCCATTATGATACCGTCCGCCGGGTCGTAACTGCCCAAGGCGGCGCCGATACCGGTGAAGGATCCGGCCGGGTAGAAATGGTGATTCAGCCACGCAGCACTGACAGACGTACTGACAGACAGGAATCCGATGGCAGTTCTGAGAGCCAGTAATCTGGCAAAGAGTTATAAACAGAAAAAAGTGGTGATCGACGTTTCCCTGGAAATCCGCAGCGGGGAAATTGTTGGTCTGCTGGGCCCCAATGGCGCCGGTAAAACCACCTGCTTTTACATGATTGTGGGGCTGGTTCCCGCCGACCGCGGCCGGATCACCATCGACAGCCGCGACATCACTCATCTGCCCATGCACGGCCGGGCGCGTCAGGGCATCGGTTACCTGCCCCAGGAAGCCTCGGTATTCCGCAAACTGTCGGTGCGCGACAACATCATGGCCATTCTGGAAACCCGCAAGGGTCTGGGTAAGGCGGAGCGGGAAAAGAAGGTGGAAGAATTGCTCGAAGAATTCCACATTACCCACATTCGTGACAGCATGGGCATGGCCCTGTCCGGCGGCGAGCGCCGGCGTGTGGAAATTGCCAGGGCCCTGGCGATGGAGCCGGCCTTTATCCTCCTGGATGAGCCGTTCGCCGGTGTCGACCCCATTTCCGTGAGCGATATCAAACACATCATCCGGCATCTTCGGGACAAGGGCATTGGTGTGTTGATTACCGACCACAACGTGCGTGAGACCCTGGACATCTGTGAGAATGCCTACATCGTTTCCGGTGGCCACATCATCGCCTCCGGTAATGCCGAGGCCATTCTGGCCAACCAGCAGGTGAAGGAAGTGTATCTGGGCAATGAGTTCCGACTGTGAAATTGGGGTCAGATGAAATTGGGGTCAGATGAAAAGTTCATCTGACCCCAATTTCATCTGACCCCCGGATTGTTTTGATGATCTGTAGCAAGTAAACTCGGCAAAGAACTTGCTAGGGTAATACAGAGCCAAGGCAAGTAACCGACATATAAAGAATTTTTCACTACCTACGACACCAAGCGCTGATGAGTGACGGATCCTGAACCATGGTAATGAAAGCCTCCTTACAGTTAAAGCTGGGTCAGAGCCTGACCATGACACCCCAGCTGCAACAGGCGATCCGGCTTCTACAGCTTTCCACTCTCGACCTTCAGCAGGAAGTCCAGCAGGCCCTGGAATCCAACCCCATGCTGGAGACGTCCGAGGATGAGGATCAGCCGGAGACCGACACCGGGAATGACGAACGGGAGGCCAATGCCACCGAGTCCGCCGCTGAGACAGTTCCCGAACCTTCACCCGACTGGGATGAAACCGAAAACGGTCCGGACTGGTCCTCGGAAAACGAAATCCCGGATAATATCCCGGACGATCTCCCGGTCGACACCGCCTGGGACGATATCTACCAGTCCGCACCGGCATCGGCCGCCCGTAACGATGACGAAAACGATCACGATTTCGAGACCCGCAACTCCCCCACTGACACGCTTCAGGATCACCTGGAATGGCAACTGAACCTGACCCCGATGAGCGAACGGGACCAGGCCATTGCCCACGCTTTGATGGACGCAGTGGATGAACGCGGTTATCTGACCAGTCCGCTGGAAGAGATTCATGCCGGGTTGCTGGATGAAAACGAAGAAGACCCCCTTGAGCTGGATGAAGTCGAGGCGGTCCTTCACCGGCTGCAGCATTTTGATCCTCCCGGCGTGTTCGCCCGGGACCTGCAGGAATGCCTGCTGATCCAGCTCAACCAGCTGCCGCCGGAAACGCCCTGGCTGGCCCAGGCTCGCCTGGTCATCACCCATTACATCAATCTGCTCGGCAACCGCGACTATGCCCAACTGCTACGCCGCAGCCGCCTGAAAGAAGACCAGCTGCGGGATGTACTGGCCCTGATTACCGGTCTGAATCCCCGCCCCGGTGACGTGATTGACCGCACCGAACCTGACTACGTAATTCCGGATGTGATCGTTCGCAAGCACAACGGCCGCTGGCGCGTTGAACTGAATCCGGAAATTGCCCCGCGCATCCGCGTCAATGCCAGCTATGCTTCTCTTATAAGGCGTGCGGACAGCAGTGCCGACAACACTTACCTGCGGGATCAGTTGCAGGAGGCGAAATGGTTTATCAAGAGCCTGCAGAGCCGCAATGAAACCCTGCTGAAAGTGGCGACCCGTATTGTCGAGCACCAGCAAGGATTCCTGGATCAGGGTGAAGAAGCCATGAAACCGCTGATCCTCTCTGATATCGCCCAGGCGGTTGAGATGCATGAGTCCACGATTTCCCGGGTCACCACCCAGAAATACATGCACACCCCCCGGGGAATTTTCGAGCTGAAATATTTCTTCTCCAGCCATGTCAGCACTGACGAAGGCGGTGAATGTTCTTCCACGGCGATCCGCGCGATGATCAAAAAGCTGATTGCCGCGGAAACGCCCAAAAAGCCATTGAGCGACAGTAAAATTGCAGCCATGCTAGGAGAACAGGGAATCAAGGTTGCGCGACGCACCGTTGCCAAGTACCGGGAGGCCATGCACATTCCGCCTTCGAACGAACGCAAGCGGCTGGTCTGAACACCCCGGGGTCCGGGCGCAACGTACTATTCGCCGGCGCACAATGCGCCAGCACCCAGACCGGCTCCCGGGAGCCGGAACGATGACAACAGGAGACGCCTATGCAACTCAATATTTCAGGCCATCACGTAGAACTGACTCCCGCACTGAAGGATTATGTTTCAGAGAAGTTCCAGAAGCTCGAGCGTCACTTTGACCACATCAGCAACTGCCAGGTAACCCTGGAAGTGGAGAAGGTGCGCCAGATTGCGGAAGCCACGCTGCACGTGGTTGGTGGTGAGATTCACGCAAAGGCAGAAAATGAGGATATGTACGCAGCCATCGATGTCCTGATCGACAAGCTTGACCGCCAGATTCTCAAACACAAGGAAAAGAATGTAGACCGGATGCACGGAAACGGCTCTCGCTAACTGGCTGTTTTCATGCAAGTCATCCAATCGAGCTGCGACACGGCTGACGTGTCGCAGCCTTTTTTTAACGGAAATGCAGTCGATCCATGAGCGACACATCCCTGACCATAGACAACATACTTGCACCGGAGCTCACCCTCTGTCGGGTGTCGGCATCCAGCAAGAAGCGGGCTCTGGAGTTTATTGCCGAGCAGATAAACCTCCAGGACAATACGCTCAGCGAAACCCAGATATTCAATAACCTGATCTCACGGGAGCGTCTGGGTAGCACCGGTATTGGCCAGGGAATTGCCATCCCACACTGCCGCCTGGAAGGCCTGGATCATGTGGTGGGCGTACTGATGACGCTGGAAGAAAGCGTCGAGTTTGACGCCATCGACAATCAGCCGGTAGATCTGATCTTCGCCCTGGTCGTGCCCAAGGAGGCCACCAGCGAACACCTGGAACTGCTCAGCCAGCTGGCGGAAAAATTCAATGAGCGGTCGTTCTGTGATCGCCTGCGGCAATGCGAGGACGCCAGCACCCTGTACGAGCGCATGACCGCCTCAAGCGGATGACATTCATTGCAGTGGAGGTACGTGGTCATGAAGCTGATTATCGTCAGTGGCAGGTCCGGATCGGGCAAGAGTACCGCACTTCATGTTCTGGAAGACCTGGGCTTCTATTGCATAGACAACCTCCCGATCGGCCTGCTTTTCCCCCTTACCCGGGAAGCCGCCAGCCAGACAAAACCGGGCCGCCTCGGCAAGATGGCCGTGAGCATTGACGCCCGTAACCTTTCCGGAGAACTGGCCAACTTCGAAGAGATCTACCGCCGCCTCCAGGAAACAGGGGTGACCGTTGAGATCATCTTCCTGGATGCCGACGAACAGTCCCTGCTGCAGCGTTTTCATGCGACTCGCCGAAAGCACCCCCTGAGCGATGACAAGACCTCGCTGCGGGAAGCCATCACCAGTGAAAAGAAGCTTCTTGAACCGCTGTCCAAGCTCTCCGACCTGTATGTGAACACCACCGGCATGTCCATGTACGAACTCCGGGATATGGTGAAGCAGCGGGTTGTCGGCAGGAAGGAGCAGGAACTGGCCCTGCTGTTCCAGTCGTTTGGCTTCAAGCACGGTGTACCGCTGGATTCGGACTATGTCTTCGACGTTCGATGTCTGCCTAACCCTTACTGGGATACCAGCCTTCGGAAGTATGTGGGCACCGATCAGCCGGTGATCGAATTTCTTGAAAAGGAACCGGCGAGCCGAAAGATGATCGATGATCTCAAGGCTTTCCTGGACACCTGGTTACCCTCCTTCGCGGACAGCAACCGCAGCTACATGACCATCTCCATCGGCTGTACCGGAGGCCAGCACCGCTCTGTGTATGTGTGCGAGCAGCTGGGCGAGTACTTCCGGCAGCGCTACAACAATGTCCAGGTGCGCCACACCGAGCTGCCACATTTGCAGACACGGGAAGAGATCTGATCAGCCCATGATTCGCCGCCCGATTACCATTATCAACAAACTGGGGTTGCACGCACGTGCCACCGCCAAGCTGGTTGCCACAGCCTCCGAATTCGACAGCAGCGTGAGAATTGCTGGCAAGGGCCGGGATGTGGACGCCAAAAACATCATGCAGGTGATGATGCTGGCCGCCAGCAAAGGTACGGATGTTGAGCTCATTGCTGAAGGACCCGACGAGGAGCAGGCCATTGATGCGCTGGTCGAACTCATCAACGATTATTTTGGCGAGGGCGGTTAAAACGGGGTCAGATGAAAACGGGGTCAGATGAAAGTTCATCTGACCCCGTTTTCATCTGACCCCGGTTTGATCTCCTGCAACTCGCACTCACCGATAACGGCTAACTCCGCTATAATAAAGGCGTTTTCTGATGCTGGGTGATTCATGACCGATATTCTGGAAAAAAGCCAGGCCCGCCAGCGCCTTCGCTCCCTGAGTGAAGCCCTGGACAGCGGCGCACTGAAGCAGGTTGCACGCATCCTGAACGGTGGCCTGAGTCCCAGCGACATTGCTCACCTGCTGGAATCTTCGCCGCCCCGGCAGCGTGCCCTGTTGTGGAACCTGGTCGACAAGCAGCTGGAAGGGGAAGTCCTCCAGTACCTGAGCGACGATATTCGCGGTTATTTCCTGAGCCAGCTGAACGCCCAGGAACTGGCGGACATTATCGAGGATTTCGAGTCGGACGATCTGGCCGACTTGCTGCAGCAACTGCCGGACACGGTGATCCAGGAAGTTCTGGACACCATGGACGAACAGGACCGCCAACGTGTGGAAGAGGTCCTTTCCTACCCGGAGGACACCGCTGGCGGCCTGATGAACACGGACACCATCACGGTGCGCCCGGACATCAGCATTGACGTTGTTCTTCGTTACCTTCGCCGGCACCGTACCTTGCCACCAATGACCGATAGCCTGATTGTGGTCAGCCGGCGCGATGAATTCATCGGCATGCTGCCGATCACCAAGATGCTGGTGTCCAACCCTGCCGCGACCGTGCGGGAAGTCATGGACACCGACATCGAGCCAATTCCCGTCAGCCTCTCCGACACCAAGGTCGCGACACTGTTCGAGCGCTATGATCTGATCTCGGCGCCGGTGGTGAACGACGAGGGCCGGTTGCTGGGCCGGATCACCATCGATGACGTGGTTGACGTTATCCGTGAGGATGCGGATCACTCGCTAATGAGCATGGCCGGCCTGGATGAAGACGAAGATACCTTTGCTCCGGTCTGGAAAACCACGCGCCGCCGGGCGGTATGGCTCGGGATTAACCTGATTACCGCGCTTACGGCATCCGCAGTGATCGGTCTGTTTGAGGACACCATCGCCAAGGTGGTGGCGCTTGCGGTACTGATGCCGATCGTTGCCAGCATGGGCGGCATTGCCGGCAGCCAGACCCTGACCCTGGTCATCCGGGGCATGGCCGTCGGGCAGATCAGCGGCGCCAACGTTGGCTGGCTGCTGAACCGGGAGTTTCTCTCCGGCATAATTAACGGGCTGCTCTGGGCGGCGGTGGTCGCAGGTGCTGCCATGCTCTGGTTCCAGGAGGTGCTGATTGGAGCTATCATTGCTGCCGCCCTGGTGATCAATCTTGTTGCAGCGGCACTGGTGGGCACGGTGCTGCCGCTGTTTCTCAAGTCCCGCAACATCGATCCGGCCCTGGCTGGTAGCGTGATACTGACAACCGTGACGGATGTGGTTGGATTCATGGCCTTTCTTGGCCTGGCGACCATTTTCTACGCCTGATAGGAGAACATGGGGTCAGATGAAAGCTTTCATCTGACCCCGACTTTACGATTTTCTACGCCTGATAGGCGAACATGGGGTCAGATGAAAGCTTTCATCTGACCCCGACTTTATGGCTACTGGATTTATGAAAGACAACCACGACAACGACGCGCCGGAATACGACGGCCCCAGCAAGTCCCAGCTCAAACGGGAAATGCATGCGCTGCAGGACCTGGGCAAGCGGATGCTCGACCTGACCAACGATAAGCTGGAAACCCTGCCGATCAGCGATAGCCTGAGGGCTGCCATCGAGGAATCCCGACGCATTCGCCAGAATGAGGCCAAGCGACGGCACCTCCAGTACATCGGCAAGATCATCCGCCAGGAAGACGACCCCGAAGCCCTGAAAAAAGCCATTGACGCCTTTGACGCCGGCAGTGAGGAACACACCCGCAGACACCACCTGGCCGAACGCTGGCGCGACCGGATGATTGCCGGGGGCGATTCGGTGGTGGGGGAGTTCTTCAGCTACTGCCCGGGGGCGGACATGCAACACCTGCGCAACCTGGCCCGGAATGCCCGAAAGGATGTCGAAAAACAGAAAAACACCGGGCAGGCCAGGAAACTGTTCCGTTATCTTCGGGAGTGCATCGACGACGCTGAAGCTGTGTGAAAATGGGGTCAGATGAAAAGTTCATCTGACCCCATTTTCATCTGACCCCATTTTCAGCCTTTAAGGCGCCGGTGCTCCCATACCGGCATTCGGGTACGGAGGTTGGTAATCTGCTCCGGGTCGAGCTCCGCGGCGACCACACCCGGACCCTCGCCCATTTCAGTCACTACCCGGCCCCATGGATCGCAGATCAGGCTGTGGCCGTAGGTCTGGCGCCGTTCACTGTTCTGACCACCCTGCCCGGCGGCCACCACCCAGACCTGGTTTTCGATGGCCCGTGCCCTGATCAATGGGTGCCAGTGGGCATCGCCGGTTTGCCAGGTGAATGCACTCGGCAGGCATATCCAGTCGGCCTCCTGCTCCCTCAGTGCCCTGAACAGCTCCGGGAAGCGCAGATCGTAGCAGATGGCGAGGCCCAGCCTTCCCGCCGGCGTGTCCACGGTAACGACCTGCTCCCCCGGCTCAAAGGTGTCGGACTCACGATACTGGCCATGGGCGTCTTCAACCATGGCATCGAACAGGTGGATCTTGTCATAACGGGCAACCTCCGTTCCCTGGTCATCAAACACCAGGCAGGTTGCACGGACCCGGGCCTCGATATCTGAACCATCCGGGCGTTGCGCCAGCGGCATCGAGCCGCCAACAATCCAGATCCCGAGCTTTCGGGCCTGTTCCGCCAGAAAGGCCCGTATCACCGGTTCAGGGCCGGCTTCCTTGCGGCCACAATCAACCATCTGGCTGGTTGCCAAGACCGCAAAATTTTCCGGCAGCACCGCAACCCCGGCCCCCTGTCCTGCGGCCTCCGCCAGCAGTCGCTCCGCTTCGGCCAGGTTGGCCCGGATATCATGGCTGCTTACCATCTGAATGGCCGCGACCTGACTGGAAACATGCTTGCTCATAACAGTCTCCTGTTCTTATTGACCGGTGTCGAATACCCGCTGCAAATTCACTTTCGGCTCATCCCATGTGCCTGTAACACTGTAGGTTGCACTGGTGAGCTTGCTCAGAGGATCGCCCAGAATCTTGTCCAGCACAAACAGGGCACCACCAATGGGTGCACCGGCTCCCATCAGCAGTGCCGCCAGGGGCAGATTCTGGGTCAGGGGCAACACAACCACCAACCGCATATTTAGCTGCTCACTGGCCATATTGGTGGTTCCACTGAGTTTGAAGGCACCGGAGGGGCCCACCACCTGAAGTTCGGGATCCATCGTCAGCAAGCCGTTGATGATCTGAGCCTTGCCAGAAATTGCATCGAATGCCACGCCTCGCTCGTACAGATCGGAAAAATCGAGCTTGAGCCGCCGCCACAGCGTGTCCGAGTTCAGAAGATTGAAAACGCGGAACAACTGGGCGCTATTGTTACGCTCAAGAATCACGCCCTTATCCAGTCTCAGACTGACCGAGCCATTGAGCTCCGCTATCGAGAATTCATCCGGACGACCGGGCCAGTCCAAATCCAGTTGAATGTTGGTGGCCTCGTTGGTAACCGGCATGTCGGTGTCGAACAGGTTATTCAGGTCTGCCAGAGCACCACCGGTAATGGATCCCCAAAACCGGCTTGTCTCCTGCTCGCCAACGATGCTCCAGGTCATGTTACCCGTCAGCGTCAGGGAGTTTAACCGCCCCTCTATGTCATTGACGTTGAGCCGGTAGGGCTCGGGACGAAGCCGGAAGGCCCAGCCACCCAATGAATCAGTGTTCAGTTGGAGATCGGCGATAGTTACGTCAATGTCTGGCCAGTTGCCCATATCCAGGGCCCGGAACGCTTCGAGCTGTTTCTTCAGGGTGAGCAAATCCGCGGACTCCTTCGCAACTCCTTCACCGCGCATTAGCTGCAGTACCTCAAAATCCACCATTATCGTATCGCCATTGTCCGGGATCAGCACCTGCCCCTTCGCGCGCTTTGAGGTGGTTGTGACAACCCAGCGGTCGCCGAGATCCAGGGCATTGATGTCAATATCGGTCAGCACCTGGTTCCCGAGATAGAGATGGTCCAGGCGAAGGTCAAATCCGGTATCCTTCCACAACAGATCGAATGCCAGCCGGTTTTCCCATTCTCCGGTGACGCCCAGGCCTCCAGCAGCCGAGGGTTTAATGACCGCTCTGAGGGGCGCCACGTCGCCAGCGGGCTTTGACAACGGCTCCGGCCAGTCGACGGCCAGGTCTTCGAGGCTGGAGCGCACCCGGATGCCGGAAGTCGAATCCGCCCCCACATCCAGTTCGGCGATGTAGGACACCCTTCCCTGGAGGCCGAAACCGGCGTTCGCCGAAAGCCCCGCGCGGGCAAAAACACCCGGCACCGGAAGTTCTCCGGATTGGCGAATACTGAGAGCGTCCCCTGACCGGGCGCGACTGAACTCTATGGTGACCGGTTCACCGAAGAATTTCGCCGCCAGTGGGCCGCCGGAAAACCCGTCTTCGCTGTGGTAGGTCAGTTCGCCCCGGACACCCTCCCAGGCCAGACTGGCGGCGGGGTAAGCAACCGAACCGTCATCAACAGCAATGTTGGCCTCAACCACGGGGGGTTGCCCCGAACCAAGCGGCAGATCAATACCGAGGGCGAGCTGGTACTGGCCACCGTACTGCAATTTGCGGGCTTCGCTTCCGGCCATTTCCCCCAGTGGGCTGTTGTCCATCCAGTAACCCACCGACTCTCCGGGTACCCTTGCCGACGTATCCACCCTGACCCGGGCATTTTCCCCGGGAATGACCCTGACTGAACTCGGATTCAGGTTCAGCCCCCCGGTCTCACCAGCTTCGAGCCTGACCAGCGTGTTGCCGTTGTGAACCTCCACCAGGCCCCGGGCAGAGCGAACCTCCGGCCAGTTTTCGTCATAGCGAACGGTGGCCTGATCGAACTGGTAAACCATAGAGGAAACGAAGGAGCCCTGCGGAGCATCAGAGCCTATCTGGCCATGACCGTAGTAGGTTCCGGAGGTGATATCCGCTTCGAGGATGGCGGTTGTCAGCCAGTCGTACAATCCGTGGCCGACCGCTTTGACCGGAACAAAATTGGCCAGCATTTCGGCGGTGCCGTTTTTCAGCGACACCCTGAGACCAAGGTTGTCCTCGCCCTCGCGGTCCAGCTTCAGGTCAAACGCGCCCTCGATTTCCGTGCTCTCGTTGTAGACCATACGGACACTATCGGAGAATACCCGGGTGATGGGGCCATCCAGTTGCCAGGCGACCTGGCCCTCAAACACCGGGAATGACCAGGCGCTGCCATACAATTCAGGAAACTCGAGGCTTACGGGTGTCTCCCCGGCTGCAACCTGAACATAGCCGTTATGTCTGTCCAGAAAGATAGAACCGTTAACGGACGTGACCCCGGGTGCCCCGCCGTAGGCCCGGGCACTGGCATCCCGGAGCTGGCCCGAAAGCTCGAATTTCTCTGGAGACTGGTCAGGCAGGTACACTTCAAGCTGGTCAAGGAATCCGCCAGGGCGATAATTGCGCAGAGCCCTCAGCGCCCATTCCGGCAGGATCGGAAGTCTCGCGGCAAGGCGGCGGGTGGGCGCAAGCGGCAGCGCATCGGCGATCACCGACATACCGCCTTCCGAAGGCGCCAGGCGCAGATTGAACGGGGAAACCACGTCACCACTCCAGGTCCACTGGAGCTGTTTGATATGCCATTCCCCCAGGGCGAAGGAGTCGGACCCGCTCAGTTTCTCATCGGTCATAACGCTATGGCGACGACGCCAGCCAAATCGCGCGCGAATGTCTTCCAGAGGCGCAAGTGACTCATGCCCCACACCCAGTTGCAGGTACGGCGTCCGGACCCTGCCCGTCACCTGCTGCAGCAGACCGTTCCGGAACGTCAGCCAGGCCTCACCCCCGAGATCAAACCCTTCCACCCGAAGTGTTTGCCACTGGTATTCGTCGATCAGGCCGTCAAACAGCCGGCCGGAGTCCACATCGAGATAGAGCTGGCCCGTGAAATCTCCCCGGAAGAAGTGCTGCCCCACCAGGGCGAAGCTGGCGAGTTGCTGGGTAGTGCCCGATTGCATGGCCCGGCCGGAGGCATGGAACAGTCCGCGGCGATAGTCCAGATCCAGCTGGGGAATATAAAGATGGCGACGATTGCCCTGACTGTCCCGGATACCAAGATCTACCCGGGTGATCTTTACATAGGGATCAGACAGCCAGTTGCCTGCAAGCTCCAGCCACTCGTGGATCTGGCGACTGACCGGTTCCGGGATCTCGGCACCCCGGACAACCACATCGCCGCCCTGCTCCTGGTTAACTGTCAGTTCCAGGCCGTCTGCCTCAAAGTCCTCAAAGACAATTTTCAATCGCAGCAGGGAGGCCAGGGCATCAAACCGGATATTGAGGTACTGCAGGTTCGCCACAACAACACCGGTTTCAGTATTACTGATCCGGATATCACGGGCGGAAAAGGAAGGATCAAGCCAGTACCAGCGGGAGGAAAGACTGCCAATACTGACGTTGTGCCCCAGTCGGTCAGAAAGTTCGCTAGCCAGATCGTCACGAAAGCTGTCAACATTCCGGGTCAGCTGGCGCCCCAGGCCGGCATAGAGGGCAAATAGCACCAGCACGACCAACAGCAACCACCAGATCAGGCTGGCAAGGCGTGCTACCAGCCGAACCGGAGGGCTCTCTGGCAGGTTCTCCGGAAGCGGCGGCTGGTGATCGGTGGAGGACATCCGGGCACCTTACTCCACAACCCGGCAGATTGCCCCGGGGTCAGAGCAAAACGACATCGTACTGCTCCTGGCTATAAAACGGCTCTACCTGGAAACGAATGGTTTTGCTGATAAAAGTCTCCAGATCGGCCACGTTGTCCGATTCTTCATCCAGCAGGCGGTCGACCACACTCTGTGATGCCATGACCAGGTAACTCTCGGCATCGTAGGCGCGGTTGACCCGGAGAATCTCCCGGAAGATTTCGTAGCACACGGTCTCGGTGGTTTTGAGGAATCCGCGGCCGTCACAGATCGGGCAGGGCTCGCACAGCACCTGGCCGAGACTCTCCGTGGTGCGCTTGCGGGTCATCTCTACCAGACCCAGTTCCGATACGCCGGTAATCTTGGTTTTGGCGTGATCCCGCTCCAGCATTTTTTCCAGCATGCGGTGCACCTGACGCTGGTGTTCGGGATCTTCCATGTCGATAAAATCAATAATGATGATGCCACCGAGATTTCGCAAACGCAGCTGGCGGCTGATGGCGCGGGCGGCCTCGAGATTGGTTTTGAAGATGGTTTCTTCCAGATTCCTGTGGCCCACAAACGCGCCGGTATTGATATCAATGGTGGTCATGGCCTCGGTCTGATCGATGATCACGTACCCGCCGGACTTGAGCTGGACCTTGCGGCTCAGGGCTTTCTGGATCTCGTCTTCCACCGAGTAGAGATCGAATATGGGCCGTTCTCCCGGATAATACTCAACCTTGTCGGAAAACTCCGACACGAACTCATCCACAAACTCCATCACCCGTTGGTGGCTCTCACGGCTGTCGATGCGGACTTTCTCGGTCTGGGGCCGGATCAGATCCCGGATGGTACGAATGAACAGGGGCAGATCCTGGTAGACTACCGCCGGTGCCTGAACGCGGGAAATCCGCTCATGGATGGACTGACTCAACCGGTGCAGATAGGTCATGTCGCCAATCAGGTCTTCCGGTGATGCCGCCTCGGCAGCGGTCCGGATGATGTAGCCACCCCGGACGTCCGGGTCCTCTGCAGCGGCTTCCCCGATCAGCGTTTTGAGGCGTGCCCGCTCGTTATCGTCCTCGATCCTCTGGGAAATACCCACATGACTGACACCGGGCATGAACACCAGGTATCGGGACGGGATGGAGAGCTGGGTTGTCAGCCGCGCGCCCTTGGTGCCAATCGGGTCTTTGGTGACCTGAACGACCAGCGACTGGCCCTCACGAAGCAGGCTGCGAATGTCCGGAACGGTTTTCGGGGTATCGGCCGGATCATCGCCATTGGACTGGCTCGGAACCACATCGGAGGCATGAATAAACGCCGCCCGTTCCAGACCAATATCGACGAACGCCGCTTCCATACCCGGCAACACCCGCACCACCTTGCCCTTGTAAATGTTCCCGACAATCCCTTTTCTGCTGGTGCGCTCAATATAGGCTTCCTGCAGCATGCCGTTCTCAACCAGCGCCACGCGGGTTTCCACGGGCGTGACGTTGATCAGGATCTCTTCACTCATGATGTTTGGCTCTCCAGACTGCGCGGCCAGTTTTTCCAGACCGGGTAACCGGCATCTGCCAGTAATGCTGCTGTTTCCTGCAGCGGCAATCCAACCACGGCACTGTAGCTACCCCGAAGTTCATTGACAAAAATACCACCAAGCCCCTGAATTCCATAACTCCCGGCCTTGTCCATTGGTTCACCGCTGGCAACATAGGCGTCGATTTCGTTTGCAGACAATGCCCTGAACCGGACTTCGGTTACCACAAGCCGGGAATGGCATACGCCACCACAAGCCAGTGCCACAGCGGTCATCACCTGATGGGTAGCACCGGAGAGCCGGGCCAGGGTCGCCCTGGCCTCGCCGGCGCCGGAGGGTTTACCGAGGATGACACGATCAAGAACCACGGACGTATCCGAGCCCAGTACCAGGCATTCCGGAGATGATTGTGCCACCAACAGCGCCTTCTCCCTGGCCAGCCGCTCCACATAGTGTTCCGGCGTTTCGCGAGGCTCCGGCGTTTCATCGATATCCGCCGGACGAACAGAAAAACTCAGGCCGATTTGCTGCAACAGCTCTGCCCGGCGTGGCGAAGCCGAGGCAAGAATGATTGGCGACATGGCTAACCCAGTTTGCGGTTAATGTTGTCCAGCAGAATGGAGAATACCGGCCATACCAGGGCGCTGGTCAGAGCCGGCCAGAGATAACTGAATCCGGCAGTCTCGCCACCAAGCAGCTGCTTCAGGAAATGCACCAGCATCTGGTTGATCCCGAGCAACAGGAACACCATCAGGCACTGCTGGGGAATCGGATACATGCGAAGACGCTGGTGGATGGTAAGCACCAGGAAGGCAGTCAGAGCCATGGCCATGGCGTTCACACCGAGGGGGGTCGCCTCAAGGACGTCCAGCAGCAGCCCGAGACACCAGGCCAGCAGAATGCCGAACTGGGCCGGTGCCCGGAACGTCCAGTAGAAAACGACCAGCCCCAGCCACTCAGGACGGAACTCGAACCAGCCAACGGGGAACAGGGAAATACTGAAAACCAGGGCGACAATCACAGACAGTACGAAAACCGGATAGCTGATTACCGACAGCATCAGTCCTGCCCTCCCTGCACGGCGTCTGCCTCAGCGTTAGCGGCGGGCTCGCCTTCAACGGCCTCACCTTCGGTCGATAACGGTCCGTCCGGTGGAAACACCACCAGCACCAGACGGCTCTGGTTTAGTTGCGCTTTCGGCGTTGCCTCTATGGAGATGAACGGCTCACCCGGTTCCTTGGTAATGCGGCTTACTTCTGCCACCGGGTAGCCCCGGGGGAACCGGCCACCGAGACCGGAACTTACCAGAAGATCGCCTTCCCGGATGTCTGCGGTGTCTGGCACATGGACCAGATCAAGGGTATCGCTATCGCCGGTGCCCAGCAGGATAGCCCGCAATCCGTTGCGGACCACTTCCACCGGAACGGCGTGGCTGCTGTCAGACACCAGAAGTACTCGAGACGTTAACTGACTGCTCTGCACCACCTGCCCCATCAATCCGTGAGCATCCAGAATGGCCTGGCCTGGCACGAGGCCATCGCGCCGACCCTTGTTGATAATGACTTCATGGGAGAATGGGTCCGGAGAGACACCCACCACTTCGCCCACGATGACGCGGTCGTCCAGCACCTCGGAGGAGTTCATCAGGCGGCGCAGTTCGTTGTTTTCAGAGGCAAGGGCCGCGTATTTCAGGGCGCGCCGTTCCAGGATCAGCAAGCGGGCCCGGAGGTCTTCGTTTTCCTGCTGCAGGTCTTTCTTGTTTTCAAACAGCCCTGCCACCCAATCGGTGAATTCATAGGGTGCATTGCCGAGCCAGTACACAGGAGCCAGACCTGTGGCAATGGTGCTGCGCACGGTTGAGACCTTGTCGAAACGCGCATCGGCAACCACCAGGGCTGCCGATACGAGAAGAACAATGAGGAGTCTGAAGCCAGGAACAGGCCCCTGGACAAAAATGGTTTTAATGGCGAGCCCTCCCCACGGGATTATCCCTCCTGGGAGAACATTCCGATGCCACCCCGGTCAATCACTTCCAGTGCCTTGCCGCCACCCCGGGCGACGCAGGTCAGCGGGTCTTCAGCGATGATTACCGGCAGGCCGGTTTCCTCGCTGATCAGCTTGTCCAGCCCGCGAAGCAGTGCGCCGCCGCCGGTCAGAACGATACCGCGCTCGGCGATGTCGGAGGCCAGTTCGGGCGGCGACTGCTCAAGGGCGCTCTTAACGGTCTGGACGATCTGGGCCAGGGATTCCTGCAGGGCGTCGAGGATTTCCTCGCTGTTCAGGGTGAAGGCCCTGGGCACGCCTTCTGCAAGGTTGCGACCACGCACGTCGATTTCGCGGATTTCGAGACCTTCGTAGGCGCAGCCGATTTCATGCTTGATGCGCTCGGCGGTGGAATCGCCGATCAGGCTGCCGTAGTTGCGGCGCACGTAGGTCACGATGGCCTCATCGAACTTGTCGCCGCCTACCCGGACAGACTCGGCATAGACAATGCCGTTCAGAGAGATGATGGCGATCTCGGTGGTGCCACCGCCGATGTCCACAATCATGGAGCCGCTGGCTTCTTCCACCGGAAGCCCGGCGCCAATGGCCGCGGCCATGGGCTCTTCAATCAGGAACACTTCGCGGGCGCCGGCGCCGAGGGCGGATTCACGGATGGCCTTGCGCTCTACCTGGGTGGATTTGCTGGGTACGCAGACCAGTACCCGCGGACTCGGGGTAATGAAGCTGTTTTCATGCACCTTGTGGATAAAATGCTGGAGCATTTTTTCGGTGACGACAAAATCTGCAATCACGCCGTCCTTCATGGGGCGGATGGCGGTGATGTTGCCGGGGGTACGGCCCAGCATGCGTTTGGCTTCCGCACCGACGGCGGCGACCATTTTCTGGGAACCACTGGTGCGGATGGCCACAACGGATGGCTCGTTCAGAACGATTCCGCGCTCACGGACGTAAATAAGGGTGTTGGCGGTGCCCAGGTCGATGGACAGGTCGCTTGAGAATAAGCCTCGGAGTCTTTTTATCAACATTCGTGTAGTTTCAACCTGAGAGTTGCAGTCGCAGAGAAAAGATGCGGCAACTTTAGCAGTGAGCACCCCGGCAGGCAAGGCGCGAACGGGCCTCACGCCTTACGGTTCACACATTTACCTTATGGGCTGGGGCCTCCCGCGATTGTTCGAATCTGTTACCATGTCGCTTTAATTTTTTGGCTTGGGTGAAGGGCCGCTCGGAGATCTCCTTTCAAAACACGCTACGAGCACATCCATGTGCGCTTGTTTCGGGCCGTCCATGGCCCTCAACAGTTTTGAAAGGAGATCTCCGACCGACCCCGAACTTCAGAACCGCCCTCAACTTCTTAAGATTTATTAACGACATTTCATTTACCTGGGAGGCAATGCGTGACCATTTCCCGCAAGGACATCGAGAAAGTCGCTGTGCTCGCCCGCATTCGCGTGGACGAGGAGCAGGTTTCGGCTCTGGAGAAGGATCTGGGCAATATCCTGGATCTGGTGGATCAGTTGGCTGCGGCCGATACCGACTCGGTTGAACCCATGGCCCATCCGCTGAATGCGGTCCAGCGCCTGCGGGCCGATGAGGTGACCGAGACCAATCAGCGGGAGGCGTTCCAGGCGATTGCGCCGGCCACCGAGAACGGGCTTTATCTGGTTCCCAGAGTCATTGAGTGAGCCATTGAGTGATCTGACGAACAGCGATTTCAGGATTCATCATGCATAACAAATCCGTAGCAGAGCTTTCCCGGGAACTGGAGAGCGGCCAGGTTTCCAGCGTTGAGCTGACCCAGCAGTTTCTCGACCGCATCAAGCAGGAAGATGGCAAGTACAACAGTTTTATTACCGTCACCGGGGAGCAGGCGCTGGCCGATGCCCGGGCGGCGGATGAGCAGCGGGCGACTGGGAATGCGACGCCCTGGACAGGGGTGCCGTTTGCCCACAAGGATATTTTCTGTACCAACGGCGTTCGTACCACCTGTGGTTCGAAAATGCTGGAGAATTTTGTTCCGCCCTACGATGCAACGGTCACCGCGAATTTCCGCCAGGCCGGGGCCGTGTGCCTGGGCAAGACCAACATGGATGAGTTCGCCATGGGGTCGTCCACCGAGTCCAGCTATTTTGGCGCGACCACCAACCCCTGGCGTTTGGGCCAGGGTGAAAAGCGGGTGCCAGGCGGTTCTTCCGGGGGCTCCGCGGCGGCGGTGGCGGCGCGGCTGGTGCCGGCGGCTACCGCAACGGACACCGGCGGCTCGATTCGTCAGCCGGCGGCGCTTTGCGGCGTGACCGGGCTGAAGCCGACGTACGGGCGGGTGTCCCGGTACGGGATGATTGCTTTTGCCTCCAGCCTCGACCAGGGCGGTACGATTGCCCGCAGCGCAGAGGATAACGCGCTGATGCTGAATGTGATGGCGGGGTTCGATCCGAAGGACTCTACCTCGATTGATCGTGAAGTTCCGGATTACACCGCCACGCTGAACGAGCCGTTAAAAGGTCTGAAGATCGGTTTGCCGAAAGAGTACTTCAGTGATCAGCTCAGCCCGGCGATGGAGCAACAGGTTCGCAATGCGGTAAAGGAATACGAGAATCTGGGCGCGACAGTGAAAGAGGTGTCCCTGCCCAACGCCAAACTGGCGATAGCGGCCTATTACGTGATTGCGCCGGCGGAAGCCTCCGCCAACCTGTCCCGTTTTGACGGGGTGCGTTACGGCTACCGCTGCGAAGATCCGAAGGATCTGATGGATCTGTATACCCGCACCCGTGCTGAAGGCTTTGGCACCGAGGTAAAACGCCGGATCCTGGTGGGCACCTACGCGCTGTCCGCCGGGTATTTCGATGCCTACTACCTGAAGGCCCAGAAGGTGCGCCGGCTGATCCAGCAGGATTTCATCAATGCCTTCAGGGAAGTGGATGTGCTGATGAGCCCGACCACGCCCTCCCCGGCGTTCATCCAGGGCGAGAAAACCAGCGACCCGGTCACTATGTACCTGGAAGACGTGTTCACCATCGCCATCAACCTGGCGGGCATTCCAGCCATGTCGGTGCCGGCGGGTTTCGTCGATGGTCTGCCGGTGGGCCTGCAGATCATCGGGGATTATTTCTCCGAGGCGCGTTTGCTGAACGCCGCCCATCAATTCCAGCAGGTGACCGACTGGCACCAGCGTGAACCGCAATAAGCCCGGGACAGGCCCCATACAGGAGAGAGCAACTATGCAGTGGGACATTGTGATCGGGCTGGAAATTCACGTTCAGCTCGCCACCCGAACCAAGATCTTTTCCGGCTCCAGCACCGCTTACGGCGCCGAGCCCAACACCCAGGCCAACGCCGTTGACCTGGCCATGCCCGGCACCCTGCCCGTGCCCAACGAGCAGGCCTTCCGCTACGCGGTGATGTTTGGCCTGGCGGTGAACGCCGAGATTGAACGCCGCTCGGTGTTCGAACGGAAGAACTATTTCTACCCGGACCTGCCGAAGGGCTACCAGACCACCCAGCTGGAGCGTCCGATCGTCGGCCCCGGCTACGTGGACATTGATCTGGCCAACGGTGAGACCCGGCGCGTGCGCATTCACCACGCTCACCTGGAAGAAGACGCCGGCAAATCCCTCCATGAGGATTTTCATGGCATGACTGGCGTGGACCTCAACCGGGCCGGGACCCCACTGATCGAAGTGGTCACCGAACCGGATATGAATAATGCCGAGGAAGCCGTGGCGTTCGCCAAAAAACTGCACGGCATTGTAACCTCGCTGGGTATCTGCGATGGCGACATGTCCCAGGGCTCCATGCGCTTCGACGTGAACATCTCCCTGAAGCCAAAAGGCTCGGACACCCTCGGCACCCGCACCGAAACCAAGAACCTGAACTCATTCCGCTTCATGGAACAGGCCATTGCCCACGAAGTGGAACGACAGATGGACATCCTGGAAGACGGCGGCAGAATTGTGCAGGAAACCCGCCTGTACAATGGCGACCGGGACGAATCCCGCTCCATGCGCACCAAGGAAGAAGCCAACGACTACCGCTACTTCCCCTGCCCGGACCTGCTGCCGGTGGAAATTGATGACTCGTTCATTAGCGAAGCCCGCAACCGCCTCCCGGAACTGCCGGATGCACGGAAGGCACGGTTCAAGGACCAGTACGGCCTGAACGACTACGACGCCGGCCTGCTCAGCGGCGACTCCAAACTGGCCACGTTCTTCGAGGAAGCCGCCAGCCACGGCAAAGACGCCAAGCTGGTCGCCAACTGGATCCAGGGCGAATTTTCCGCCCGCCTGAATGCCGAGGAGAAGACCGTTGCCGACTCCCCCATCACCGGCGCCCAGTTGGGTGACCTGGTGGTGCGGATTGCCGATAACACGGTTTCCTCTGCTGGCGCAAAGAAGGTGTTTGAAGCGCTGTGGTCTGGCGAAAACGACAACGTGGACGCGATCATCGACGCCAAGGGCCTGAAGCAGGTGTCTGACACCGGTGCGCTGGAAGCCATGGTAGACGAGGTGCTGGCCGGGATGCCGGATCAGGTGGCCCAGTATCAGCAGGAATCCGATCCCAAGAAACAGAAGAAGATGCTTGGCGGGTTTATGGGGCCTCTAATGAAGGCCTCCAAGGGTCAGGGAAATCCCAAGCTGTTTAACGAGATTCTGGTTCGCAAGCTTGGGGGGTAAGCCTTGGGCTTTGGGTCGTGGTTTTGATTGCGGCCCCAGCCTGGTAGATGTGGGGGAGGCCTCGGCAGGAGGCTGCCCAGCTCAGAGATAAACCCAGATAAAACACTTACACGCTGCTTTTGCCGGTAACTGGCTGTTCGGCCAGCGCGGGTGGGGGCGGCTTTCCAAAACTGTGCGGAGCCATGGATGGCGGAGCCCAAGCGTCACATGGATGTGCCGCAAGGAGCGTGTTTTGGAAAGCCGCCCCCACCCGTGCGTTAACTCCAGTTTTAGAAGGCTACCTAATAAGCCGGGCCCAAAGATCATACTCATCGGCATGCTCAACCACGGCCTGAACAATCTCACCGGGCACAAGATCCGTCTCATCGTTTAGGTAGACCATCCCGTCAATCTCCGGCGCATCGGCTTTGGAACGGCCAATGGCGCCTTCTTCGTCCACTTCGTCGATCAGAACGTCGATGGTCTGGCCGATCCTGGCCTGCAGGCGGGCGGCGGAAATCTTAGCCTGTTTTTCCATGAAGCGGGCCAGGCGCGCTTCTTTCACTTCCTCAGGCACCGCACCTTCCAGTTCGTTGGCCTTGGCGCCTTCCACCGGGCTGTATTTGAACGCGCCCACGCGGTCCAGCTGGGCTTCGTCGAGCCAGTCCAGCAGGTACTGGAAATCTTCCTCGGTTTCGCCGGGGAAGCCGACGATAAACGTTGAGCGGATGGTCAGTTCCGGGCAGATGTCCCGCCACCTGCGGATGCGCTCCAGGGTTTTGCTGTCGTGGGCCGGGCGTTTCATGGCCCTGAGGACTTTCGGGCTGGCGTGCTGGAACGGGATATCCAGGTACGGCAGGATCTTGCCTTCGGCCATCAGCGGGATGATGTCGTCCACATGGGGATAGGGATACACATAGTGCAAACGCACCCACACGCCCATTTCACCCAGGGCCTCGCACAGCGACTGCATCTTGGTTTTCAGCGGGCGGCCCTGCCAGAAGCCGGTGCGGTATTTGGTATCGACACCATACGCAGAAGTGTCCTGGGAAATCACCAGCAGTTCCTTGACGCCGGCATCCACCAGGCGCTGGGCTTCGTCCATCACATCGCCGATGGGCCGGCTGACCAGATCGCCGCGCATGGAGGGGATGATGCAGAAGGTGCAGCGGTGGTTGCAGCCCTCGGAAATTTTCAGATAGGCATAATGCCTCGGGGTCAGTTTGATGCCCTGGGGCGGGACCAGATCGGTGAACGGATCGTGTTGCTTTTTCTGGGGCACGAACTGGTGAACCGCACCGACCACTTCTTCATAGGCATGAGGACCGGAAACCGCCAGAACGCCGGGGTGGGTCTCGCGGATCTTGTCGGCTTCGACACCCATGCAGCCGGTGACGATGACTTTCCCGTTTTCACTGATGGCCTCGCCAATAGCATCCAGGGATTCCTGCTTGGCAGCATCAATAAAGCCACAGGTATTCACCACCACGATATCGGCGTCGTCATAGGTGGAGGCTACGTTATACCCATCGAGCCGGAGTTGGGTGAGGATACGCTCTGAGTCCACGAGGGCCTTGGGGCAGCCAAGGCTGATAAAGCCGACCTTGCCATTACCGGTTTCTGTAGCGGGGTTCTGGGTGTTGTCTGTCATAAAAAGCTTGGAATTCCCGGAGCTCAGTGAAAGCCCACACATGAATGAAGGCCGGCATTTTACACCAGCCACGGTGCCGCCTGCAGCAAAACCTGTAACATAAGACCGGCCGGCATTTCCGGTGGCTAATACTGACAGGCGTCAATTTTTGTGACGCTTCGTTCAGAAAGGTTTAATAAAACTGCCACAATAAGCGTCAGGCTTCTTGCTGATCACAAAGTAAACAACTACACTTTCATGCGCTTATCATGAGTTTAAGTGTTTTTCTGGAAGGGATTTATGGGAAAGGCAGCCTCATTCGAAACCAGACACGCCAGAAGAGTCAACATGAAACCTGTCGCCGCCAAACTGAATCTGCGCAACCAGCAACGGGTGGACGTAGCCACCGACATCACCCTTGAAAAACCGAACGGCTGCTGCCTTACCTGTTCGATCTCCAATCTTTCACGCACCGGCGTGATGATTTCCTGCAATCAGGCAACGGTGAAGCAGTTGATTCCAGAGCAAAAGGCGCCTGCTCCCGGCAACTGGGTTGCCGTCAAAGCCCGGTTCTCGGTGCCCGTCGTTGCCACGCAACCGGTCTCCATCGTTGCAGACGGCAATATCGTTCATATGCGCCGGATTGCCAGAGATGAATTCCAGCTGGGCATCCAGTTCGCCGAGTTCGAGGGCAACGGCTTCGACTATGTCGACCGCTACGTTGCCAAACTACTGGCCGACTCCTGCAATCCAGCCTGAGCCCAAACACCCGTTTTTCGAAAGCCCTGCGCCCGCCACCTGCTATATTGTTATAGCGCCAATGTCTAGTTGACCGTCTTCTTATGCCCTTGCTGGCTCTGGTATAGTTGCGCTATCAATTCGCATAGCCACAACGGCCCGCACGGCGGCAACGGATTACCATGACCACATACAACCTCACGCATCTGAAACAGCTGGAAGCGGAAAGCATCCACATCATCCGGGAAGTCGCAGCCGAGTTCGACAACCCGGTGATGCTGTATTCCATCGGCAAGGACTCCGCGGTAATGCTGCACCTGGCCCGCAAGGCCTTTTATCCGGGTAAACCGCCCTTCCCTCTCATGCACGTGGACACCACTTGGAAATTCCGGGATATGATCGACTTCCGGGACCGCAAGGTGAAGGAATACGGTCTGGACCTGATCGTTCACAAGAACGAGGACGGCATCAAACAGGGCATTGGCCCATTCACTCACGGCAGTGCCAAGCACACCGACGTAATGAAAACCCAGGCCCTCAAGCAAGCCCTGGACAAGTACAAGTTTGATGCGGCGTTCGGCGGCGCCCGCCGGGACGAAGAAAAATCCCGTGCCAAGGAGCGTGTCTATTCCTTCCGCGACGAATACCACCGCTGGGACCCCAAGAACCAACGTCCTGAACTCTGGAACATCTACAACGGCAAGATCAACAAGGGCGAAAGCATTCGGGTATTCCCGCTGTCCAACTGGACCGAGCTGGATATCTGGCAGTACATCTACCTGGAAAATATCGAGATCGTTCCCCTTTACTACTCCGCGGTGCGCCCGGTGGTTGAGCGCGACGGCACCCTGATCATGGTGGACGATGACCGAATGCCGCTGAAAGAGGGCGAGAAGCCGATGATGAAATCCATCCGCTTCCGCACCCTCGGCTGCTACCCGTTAACCGGCGCCATTGAATCCGAAGCCACCACGTTGCCGGAGATCATCCAGGAAATGCTGCTGGCCACCAGTTCCGAGCGTCAGGGTCGCGTTATCGACCATGATTCAGCCGGCTCCATGGAACAGAAAAAGCGGGAAGGGTACTTCTAAGATGTCACACCAGTCTGATCTGATTGCGGAAGATATTCAGGCCTACCTGAAACAGCACGAAAACAAGGAACTCCTGCGCCTGCTCACCTGCGGCAGCGTGGACGACGGCAAGAGCACGCTGATTGGTCGCCTGCTGCATGACACCAAGATGATCTATGAAGATCACATGGCCAGCCTGAAAACCGACAGTGCCAAGATGGGGACTACCGGCGAAAAGCTGGACCTGGCCCTGCTGGTGGACGGCCTGCAGGCGGAGCGCGAACAGGGCATCACCATTGATGTGGCCTACCGGTATTTTTCCACCGACAAGCGCAAGTTCATCATCGCCGACACCCCGGGCCATGAGCAGTACACCCGCAACATGGCCACCGGCGCGTCCACGGCGCAGGTTGCGATCCTGATGATCGATGCCCGCCACGGTGTGCTGACCCAGACCCGCCGGCATTCCTACATTGCATCGCTGCTGGGTATCCGCCACATTGTGGTCGCCATCAACAAGATGGATCTGGTGGATTTCAGCGAAGAGCGCTTCAACGAGATCCGGGACGACTATCTGGCGTTTGCCGCCAAACTGGGCCTGAAGGACATCCGCTTCGTGCCGATTTCCGCCCTGGAAGGCGATAACGTGGTGAACAAGAGCGAGCACACGCCCTGGTTCACCGGCCAGCCGCTGATGGAAATCCTGGAAACCGTGGAAGTCGGTCGGGACAAGAACCTGGAGCATTTCCGCTTCCCGGTTCAGTACGTAACCCGCCCGAACCTGAACTTTCGCGGCTTCTGCGGCACCATCGCCTCCGGCGTGATCCGCCCGGGCGAGAAAATCATGGCGCTGCCCTCCCGGCGCACCAGCACGGTGAAAGAGGTGGTAACCTTCGACGGCAACCTTGAAGAAGCCTATATCGACCAGGCGGTCACCCTCACGCTGACCGACGAAATCGACGTCAGCCGTGGCGACATGCTGGTAAAAGCGGAAGATGAGCCTGAAGTGGGCAACCGTTTCAACGCCAACATCGTGTGGATGACCGACGCGCCCCTGGAAACCGGCCGCCTGTATGACATCAAGCTGGGCCCCACCTTTACCTCCGGCACGGTGAAGAAGATTCACCATCAGACCGATGTAAACAGCCTGGAAAGGAACGAGAATCCTTCTGCCCTGCAACTGAATGAGATCGGCCTGTGCGAACTGACCCTGAACCAGCCGATTGCCTTTGATGCCTACCAGCGGAACCACGCCACCGGCAGCTTTATCGTGATCGACCGGCTGACCAACGTCACCATCGGTGCCGGTATGGTGGCGGGCCTGGCGGATGCTGGCGAATCCCTGGATCCGGTGTCCGTTGAAGAACGCGAACGCCGCCTGGCCCAGAAGCCTGCGATCATCGCGTGCAATGGCAAGCAGGCACCGGCCCTGGCATTGGCTCTGGAACGGGCGCTGTTTGATCAGGGTAAAACCACCATCGTGCTCAGCGAAGACAATGCCGGCAATGTTGATGATCGCCGCCGCTCCGCACAGGTCATCAGCGCCCACGGCGTCATCGCGATTGTGGCAAACCTCGGCTCGGACATCGCCTCGGCTTCCATCTGCGCAGACGACAGTGAAGAAATCGCAGGCGCGGTCAGCAAACTGGTGCAAGACCTGGTGCGCAACAAGCGAATCTGAGCCGAATGACGGATGAAAGGCCCCCGCTGGCAGTGGACGCCGCCGGGGCTTTTTTTCGGATATCAGCCTCAGAACTTGGCGGCCAGAGTCAGCCAGAGCTTGTCAGTATCCACTTTTCCGGTTGCTGCATCTCCGGCCATGTAGCGAGCGTATTTAATACCTGCTGAGTAGTTCTCCGCAAACTTGCGCTGATAGACCACATCAACCTCGCTACCCAAGTCACTGGCACCGCCAGGCGAGTCACTGGCCCTGAAGTCATGATATTTGAGGGTCAGGCCGCCGCCCGCCACGGGTGCCTTTACGCTGAGCGACGCGTCTTCCAACCCGACCAGCGGGGTGTTCAGAAACTGGTCAGCCCAGCCGTTCTGACCGTGCAGGGTTGCCAGTGGTGTAGAGAAGCCGTAGTTGCCATTATCCGACCCAAGGACTTCAAGTCCCGCTGAAACAATGACACCCGCGATATCAATGCCCGCATTCAGCTTGTAATACTCGGCATCAAAATCAGCACCGCCCGATTCTGCCTCCTGAATCGCATATTCGGCTTCGTAGATTATCCCCAGCGGCTCAAGGTCATACCGGCCAACATAACGAAGCCCGACGGTGTCGAGCGAGTTGTCAACGCCTTCATCAATTTCCAGCAGATAGGCATAGCCGGTCAGCTTGCCGAGGGGTGTTTGGTAGGCAACGTTGACTATGTGATCCTTGGATGGCAGGTCCCGGCTCTCGGCAAAGATGCGGTTGCGCTGACTCAGGAAGGCGTAGTCGATTGCGAGGTTGGTTGACGGGGTGTAAGTCAGGCGGGCCGCATCAAACGTCTGGCGATCCTGGCGCCAGCCAACGTCGCCAATAAACCGGTGATTGTCGTAAGTTATCACCTGACGCCCCAACCGACCGGTTATATCTCCGAACCTGTACTGAAGGTAAGCCTGGTCCAGCTCTGTTGTCTCGGGATCGGCAATAACAGAGTAATTTGGATTCTTCCCCAGCGTGTCGTTGTAGTCGTCAAGCCCAGCCACGTTCCGAACGTCCTCAAACTCGACAAGCCCGGATAACCCATTGTAATCCGCAGTACGATAGCCAAGGCGGGTTCGCAAAGTTACGCTTTCCGCGTCTCTGAGTGCATTGTCCTGTTGCACCTGTTCGAAACGCAAGCGAAGATCTCCGTATACCTCGGCCTTACTCAGGGCTTCATGAAACCCGGTCTGTGTGGCCTGCACCGAGCCACCCATCAGGGCAATCGCTATCGCCAATCCGGCCTTTTTCGTTACACATTGCATCGCAGTTCTCCGTTTCTGTTAAACCGACTGGTCAAGAGGAGACCGAAGAAAAATTCCGAGCCGCCTCACTGGCCATTTGCCAAAAAAAAAAGCGCCTATTGAACCGAAGAAATCTCCGGGCCAATAAGCGCTTTTGCTTGAGTGACTTATTCCACGAGAATTGTGTCGCACGACACAACGCGACTCTTCCCGCTGACCTGAACCATAAGCATGGATTGCGCCAATTCTTGTTCAGGCCTTTACTCTGGCGCTTCCGACCCTTTCCCAACCTCTGCGGGGTAGCCCTGCCAAGCCTGAAAACTGCCCCTTATTCAGGCACAGGCACAGACATGGACCAGCCAAAGTGCGGGTCCCGAAGGCGGCTTCAGAGCTGAAAAGGCGATATTGCGGAATTCTCACGTGTCAAAATCGGCTTTGAACGATAATGCATCAGGATGGGTGGAAATTTGGATTTCCGCGTTTTTCATAATAAGCTGCCGCTCCTTGGACTATGGCCTTCTCTCCCATATCACTCACTGCGCAACCCATTGGATTTGACTGGCTTTACCATCCCGATGAAACGCTCATCATGGAGGCCTTTCAGTCAGGACAACGGCAACAGGGTAATTAACCATGGCAATCAAACACCTGAGGTCTGCCTTTTTTACGCATTTCCAGCCGGACCAGGCAGCCCATCTCAGTGCCGGAGACTCTCTGAGGGAGCCCGGTGGCGACTACGAGGGCCTGCACAAGCAGATGAAGCGGCTGTTTAACAGCAAGCCCGGCAAGAAATACGGACGGTTTTCCGAGGACCTGGGCGAGTGCCCGCTCAGTGCCTGGCTGAAAGACTACCTGGAAGACAGGCAAACCTTCGGCGCCATGACCGATCGCCTGTTCGGGCAGTGGCAGGAGCTGCTGACCGGCAGCCAGGAGGAGTTTGATGGCCACCTGATGATCGTGCATGACGCACTGGCCGACTCAGAGGTGGTTTATCTCTTTATCCTGGAGAACGACAGCGCCATGCGGTTTGATGGCAGTGAGTCACTGGATGCTACGGATGTGCTGAGTTTGTCCAGACTGAATCTGGCGGTTCGCATTGAGCTGGACGACTGGCGCAGCAACAACCCGGCGGAGAATTATCTGACCCTGGTCCATGGCCGCGGCACGGGTGAGCCCGGGGAGCTCTTTATTCGCCTGTGCGGGTTCACCAATCAGGTGGATGTGGAAAAAGAGACCATGACGTTCCTGGACGCGGTAGAAGCGTTCGCCAAATCCTCCGAACCGGAGAAAGCCGGCGAAGTGCGCAATAAGGCCTACGAGTTCTGCAAGGAACAGCATGCCCTGGGTGAACCGGTGGAAATCGAGGCACTGTCTGGCTATCTGGACGAAAACGAGCCGCAACGTTTCAGGGAATTTGCATCGAAAACCGCAGAGCTTCCGGAGAGCGGCGTGCTGCACCCGGATCATCGCAAGGTGAAGAAACTGGTGCGTATCGCGGGCTCCGGGGGTGGCATGAGCGTGTCGTTTTCATCCGACCTGGTGAATCAGGCGGTTTATTACGACCGCGATAAAGATGCTTTGACGATTACCCGGCTTCCCAGGGCGTTGCGGGAGCAGCTGCAGCGGTATCTGGAGGCTCGCGAGGAGTGAGGCGTCCGGAGTGGCCCGCTTCGTAACCTGAGAGCCGGGCGGGTATCCTGCACCCAAATCAGATCGCAACGGATAACACCAGAGCCAGACGGACACTAGCAACAAGCCGAGACAAAGGTGGTTGAAGAATGAGCACCTCGTTATAATACGCAGTTCCTTTTTGCTGGCGCCCCTTTAAATTAAAGCACCCAGTTCCCGGCGCACCATCCACCAGATTACGTGAGACCCATGGCTAAAAAGCTGTACATCAAAACCCACGGCTGTCAGATGAACGAGTACGACTCCGCCCGCATGGCAGACCTGCTCAAGACCGGCGAAACCGTCGAAATGACCGATTCACCCGATGACGCCGACATCCTGTTGCTGAACACCTGCTCCATCCGGGAAAAGGCCCAGGAGAAGGTGTTTCACCAGCTCGGCCGCTGGAAGGGACTCAAGAGCAAGAAACCGGACCTGATTATCGGCGTTGGCGGCTGCGTGGCCTCCCAGGAAGGCCAGGCGATTATTGACCGCGCGCCCTACGTGGACATGGTCTTCGGCCCCCAGACCCTGCACCGCCTGCCGGACATGATCACCGAAGTTCGTAGCAAAGGTAATGGCGTGGGCGTGGTGGACGTCAGTTTCCCGGAAATCGAGAAGTTCGACAACCTGCCCGAGCCCGGCGCCGACGGCCCCTCCGCATTCGTTTCCATCATGGAAGGCTGCAGCAAATACTGCACCTTCTGCGTGGTGCCCTATACCCGAGGCGAGGAAGTCAGCCGCCCGGCGGACGATGTGATTGCCGAAGTCGCCCATCTCGCCGGCCAGGGCGTCCGGGAAGTCAACCTTCTTGGCCAGAACGTCAACGCCTACCGCGGCGAGACCCACGACGGCGACACCATGGACCTGGCGGAACTGATCGAGCTGGTTGCCGCCATCGATGGTATCGACCGCATCCGTTACACCACCTCCCACCCGGTGGAATTCTCAGACGCCCTGATCGACGTTTACGAGCGCGTGCCGGAACTGGTCAGCCACCTGCACCTGCCGGTCCAGAGCGGTTCAGACCGTATCCTGGCCGCCATGAAGCGGGGCCACACGGCACTGGAGTACAAATCCAAACTCCGCCGCCTGCGCAAGCTCCGGCCGGACATCAGCTTCTCCTCGGATTTCATCATTGGCTTCCCCGGTGAAACCGAGAAGGACTTCGAAGACACCATCAAGCTGATCAACGACATCGGCTTCGATATGTCCTTCAGCTTCGTCTACAGCGCCCGGCCGGGCACGCCGGCCTCGGACCTGCCAGACGAGACACCGATGGATGTCAAGAAACAGCGCCTGAGCATTCTGCAGGACCGGCTGAACCAGAACGTGATGGACATCAGCCGCAAGATGGTTGGCAGTACCCGGCGGATTCTGGTGACTGGCCTGTCCAAGAAGGACCCCGGGGAGTATGCGGGGCGTACCGAGAACAACCGGATTGTGAACTTCCGGCATGAAAATCCGGAGGTTGTGGGGCACTTTATTGATGTCGATATTGTGGAGGCCTATCCCAATTCTCTTCGCGGGGTGCCTGTGGGTTTGGGGATGTTTTAGGCCTGGTGTTCCTATGGGTCCTGGGGCTGGTGCATGGCGAGTGGTGGTGAGCCCCTTCCCAAAAACCGCTACGAGCACGTCCATGTGCGCTTGTTTCCGGCCATCCTTGGCCTCCAACATTTTTGTGGCACAGGGGTCAGATGAAAGCTTTCATCTGACCCCAACTTCACAGCCAACTCCCCAAGAAACCGGGGGAGTATAAAACGGAGCAAGATTGAACACACACGACACCAGACAATTTGACCTGCACCCGGTGGACCAGCGCCGGCTGGCCACGCTTTGTGGCCAGTTTGATGAAAACCTGAAGATGATCGAGAAACGCCTTCAGGTAAAAGTCGGCCGGCGGGGCCATCATTTCCGGGTGGAAGGGGAAACCGAGCATGTGGCGGCGGCCGTTGAGGTTATCCGGCATCTGTATCGGGAAACCGAGGCCGCGGACGACATTCCGCCGGATACCGTGCACCTGTTCATCCGGGAAACCGGCTTTGAACGCCTGCCCGAGGACGTGCCCTATGACGGCGCAGTGTCGGTGATCAAGACACCCAAGCTGCAGGCCAAACCCCGGGGCGCGAACCAGCAGAAATACGTGCACAATATCCGCACTCACGACATCAACTTCGGGATCGGACCCGCCGGTACCGGCAAGACCTGGCTGGCGGTTGCCTGTGCCGTGGAGGCCCTGAAAGACGAGCAGGTGAAGCGGATCCTGCTGGTTCGGCCGGCGGTGGAGGCCGGAGAAAAGCTGGGTTTCCTGCCGGGAGATCTGGCTCAGAAGGTGGATCCGTATCTGCGCCCGCTGTACGACGCCCTGTATGAAATGCTCGGCTTTGAACAGGTGACCCGGCTGATCGAAAAAAGCGTGATTGAAATTGCACCACTGGCGTTCATGCGCGGCCGTACACTGAACAACTCGTTTATCATTCTCGATGAAAGCCAGAACACGACCCGGGAACAGATGAAAATGTTCCTGACCCGGATCGGCTTTGGCTCAACCGCCGTCATTACCGGCGACACCACCCAGGTGGACCTGCCCCGGGGTCAGAATTCGGGGCTGATTCATGCCGCCGGTGTGCTGAGCAAGGTGCCGGGCATCGGCTTTACCCGGTTTGAAGCGAAAGACGTTGTGCGTCACCCGCTGGTTCAACGCATTGTGGAAGCCTACGATTCTTTTGACGACGGGAGCGCGACCGGCCAGTGAGCGAGGTGACAGTAGACTTCCAACAGGTTTTCGAGGCACCCGGGGTTCCACCGGAACGGGCTTTTCAGGCATGGGCACAGTTGGCGTGGCAGGGGGAGGATCCGTCCGAGGTAACGGTGCGCATTGTCGGAACCGAAGAGAGCCAGGCACTGAATCGCCAGTATCGGGGCAAGGACAAGCCAACCAATGTGTTGTCCTTCCCATTTGAGGCGCCAGCCGGTATAACGGTGCCATTGGCCGGAGATCTGGTGATTTGCGCACCTGTTGTTGAGGATGAGGCCCGGGAGCAGCAGAAATCCCTGGACGCGCACTGGGCCCATATGGTGGTGCACGGCATGTTGCACCTCCAGGGTTACGATCATATTGAAGACGAAGATGCCGAGGTCATGGAAGCCCTCGAAGTCCGATTGCTGGCACAGCTCGGATTTGGCAATCCCTACGAAGCAGAGGAAACGGAAAAAGACTCATGAGCGACGATCAGTCGAGTCGCAGCCAGGGCAGCAAGTCCTGGCTGGAACGTATATCACAGGCCTTCTCCAGCGGGCCTGAGTCCGTCGAGGACGTGCTGGAAATCCTGCGGGACGCCGAGTCCCAGAACATCATCGATGTCGATGCCATGAGCATCATCGAAGGTGCCATGCAGGTGATCGACATGCGGGTGGATGAAATCATGATTCCCCGCTCCCA
Source organism: Marinobacter metalliresistant (assembly GCF_038098645.1). Classification (NCBI taxonomy): domain Bacteria; kingdom Pseudomonadati; phylum Pseudomonadota; class Gammaproteobacteria; order Pseudomonadales; family Marinobacteraceae; genus Marinobacter; species Marinobacter metalliresistant. The sequence continues at coordinate 1,450,524 of NZ_CP101118.1, forward strand.
GATGGTCACCGTCAAGGCATCCCAGGACCCGAAAGAGTTTCTGGCAGAAATCATCTCCTCTGCCCACAGCCGCTTCCCGGTGATCGGCGACAGCCAGGATGACGTGATCGGCGTCCTGCTGGCCAAGGACCTGCTTCCCCTTGCCCTGAGCAACGACCTGAACTGGAACCGCATCCGGGAAATCCTGCGGCCGCCAACCTTTGTTCCCGAAAGCAAGCGCCTGAACCAGCTTCTCAAGGAGTTCAAGGAAAACCGCAACCACATGGCCATTGTGGTGGACGAGTATGGCGGCACTGCCGGGCTGATCACCATTGAGGACGTGCTTGAGCAGATTGTCGGGGAAATCGAAGACGAACATGACTTCGATGAGGAGACCCACATCAAGGCACGGGGCGATGGCAGCTACGCGGTCAAGGCGGTAACGCCGGTCGATGATTTCAACGAATTCTTCGAGACCGAATTCGACGAAGAAGAGTTCGACACCATCGGTGGGGTGGTACTCAAGGAGTTCGGACATCTGCCCAGACGGGGCGAATCGGTTGAATTCGGTGGCTTGGGCTTTACTATTGCCAACGCCGATAACCGTGTCATCCGTCTGTTGCAGGTAACCCGCAGTGAGCAATGACGTTACAAACGCCAAAGTCCTGAATACCCCGCTATCAACCAACCGCTGGCTCGGCGCGGCAACCCTCGTGGTTGCCGGCGCCCTGCAAACCCTGACCTTTTCCCCGTTTCAGTTCTGGTGGCTGGGGCCGGTCTCGGTTCTTCTGATTCTGCTGGTCACGGTTCCCCTGGCGCCGCAGAAACTGTTCAGGGCCGGATGGCTTACCGGCCTTGGTCTGTTTGGCAGCGGTGCCAGCTGGGTGTATATCAGCATCAGTGAACACGGCAACACGGCGATTCCCGTCGCCATCCTGCTGACCACCGCCTTTGTGGCGGGCCTGGCACTGTTCCATGGCCTGGCGTTCTGGTTCTGGGGCAAACTCGCAAAGAAGAATGCTATCCGCCGACTGATTCTGTTCCCTGCTATCTGGATTCTGGGGGACTGGTTCCGGGGCTGGTTGCTAACCGGCTTTCCCTGGCTGTACCTCGGTACCGCTCATACCGACGGCCCTCTTGCCGGCCTTGCGCCCTTAACAGGCGTCCACGGCATCACTTTCTGGATTACGGCTACCGGTGCTGCACTCTACGCGGGCTGGTGGCTGGTTAAACACCTGAGACCAGTCGCCGCCGGCGTAACTCTGGTGATTGCGCTGATTCCGTGGCTGATCGCTCCGGCCATGAACCGGATTGACTGGACCGAGCTCAGTACCGAGGCCACAACCTTTGCGGCCATGCAGGGCAATATTCCCCAGCAGATCAAGTGGGATCCGGAATTTCTCAGAGACCAGATTGTGACGTATCTGGGCATGACAGAAGGCCACTGGAACACCGACCTGATCCTGTGGCCGGAAACGGCCATTCCCATTCCCCAGGATCAGGCCGGCAAAATCATCGAGCACATCAGCACTGAGCTGGGCGAGAACAGCACACTGATTACCGGGATACCCTGGTACGGCTTCAGTGACCGTCTTGAGGACTTCACTTATCACAACAGCATTATTGCGATTGGCAATAGCGAGGGCATCTACCACAAGCAGAAGCTGGTCCCGTTTGGCGAATACGTGCCTTTGCAAAGCGTGCTTAGAGGACTGATCGGGTTCTTCAACCTGCCCATGAGCGATTTCAGCCCGGGCCCGGCCCGGCAGGACCCGCTCAGGGCAAATGGCATCAATATCATGCCGTTCATCTGTTACGAGGTTGCCTACCCGGATTTCGTCGCCTTCAACGCCCGGGGTTCCGGCCTTCTGCTCACCATCAGTAACGATGGTTGGTTCGGGGATTCCATCGGACCACTGCAACACCTGCAGATTGCCCGAATGCGGGCCCTGGAAACCGGCCGCTATATGCTCCGGGGCACCAACAACGGCGTGACCGCAATCATTAACCACCGGGGCAGGCTGACCAGGACCATCCCGCAATTCGAGCGCGCCACCCTGACCGGTGAGGTATACACCGCCAAGGGCAGTACGCCTTATATGCAAACCGGTTCCTGGCCGGTACTGACCCTGGCGGTCATCCTGATCGTGTTTGTCCGGGAGCGGATCATTCCTCCCGTTTCGGCCAGCGGCTCGTAACCCGCTCGTAGTAGTGGGAGCCGCAGGCTTCGCAGGGTTCCAGATGGCTGGTGGCTGTCAGGCAGCGCATGTGGCCACAATTCAGGCACTGGAACATACCCGCGGTGGCCACCTCACCTGAGATGTATTGACCCGCCTCCTTGTTCTCCAGCTTCTGTTTGAGCTCCAGGGTGTCTATCAGGGTTTTGTCGGCAACGGAGAACAGACTGTCCGCCAGTTGGTGTTCCAGCAAAGCGATATCAAGCTGCAACCATTCACTCAGGCCTTCGCCGGTTTCCTCGACGAAGTGCAGCAGGTGCTCAAGATCCCGCTGCAGATAGGCTCCCAGAAGATCCGCCTCTTCCCGGGTCATCTCCTCCAGTTCGTACTCGAACTCGACGGCTTTGCGTACTTCGTCCTCCAGCGTTTGCAGCGAGGTTTCCTCTAATTCATGGAGACGCGTTTTCACCCGCTCCAGCATTCGGTCATACACTTCCAGGGCTTTTCCTGAGAGATGGCTTCTTTCTGGTTTTGTCATAACTGCTCCTTCAAACGAACCTCGGGGTTCCAAAAAAACAAGCGTAAATCCGGACAGTTGGGGCAGGAGCCAGGCTGTGTCAGGCCCTTCCGGGACACGCTGTGAATACGTCCATGTACGCTTGACTGCAGCATCCATGCTGCAGACAGTCCCGGAAGGGCCTGACACACCCTGTCTCCCAGACGTTTGGTGCTCCCGTTCCTTGACAATAGCTCCCAGGGTTCGGGGCGGCGGCCGGTGCAGCTTCCTGAGACTGTGCGCAGCATGAATGCTGCGCTCAAGCCTACATGGACGTATTCACGGCGTGTCTCAGGAAGCTGCACCGGCCGCCGTCTCCCGCCAACACTATAAGTCTGGCACAAGAAAGTCTGGCACAAGAAGGGAAAATTGGCAGACTACCTGTAAAGCCAAGTGTGCGTTAGAATGTTCGGCCCGCTCCGGACATCATTTTGATACAGGGTTTTATTTTTCACACAAGGTAATTTCGGTAATGGCAGGAATGGACGAGCAATACAATCCCCGTGACGTAGAGCAGAATGCCCGTAATTTCTGGGAAGATAACAAGACCTTCATGGTCAGGGAAGAGCCGGGCAAACCCAAGTACTACTGCCTGTCCATGTTCCCCTACCCCAGTGGCAAGCTGCACATGGGGCACGTCCGCAACTATACCATTGGCGATGTCGTTTCCCGTTACCAGCGCATGCAGGGCAAAAACGTGATGCAGCCCATGGGCTGGGACGCCTTCGGCCTGCCCGCCGAGAATGCCGCCATTGCCAACAAGACGGCTCCGGCCAAGTGGACCTACGCCAATATCGAATACATGAAAAACCAGCTCAGGCAGCTGGGTTTCGGTTACGACTGGGACCGGGAGCTGGCCACCTGCAAGCCGGATTATTACCGTTGGGAGCAGTGGTTCTTCGCCCGTCTTTATGAGAAAGGCCTGGTGTACAAGAAGATGTCCACCGTGAACTGGGATCCGGTGGATCAGACGGTTCTGGCCAACGAGCAGGTCGTGGACGGCCGTGGCTGGCGTTCCGGAGCCCTGGTGGAGCAGAAGAAAATTCCCCAGTGGTTCATCCGCATTACCGACTATGCCGAGGAGTTGCTGAACGATCTGGATCAGCTGGAAGACTGGCCCGAGCAGGTCAAGGCCATGCAACGCAACTGGATTGGCAAGTCCGTGGGTACCGAGCTGACCTTCCCGCTCAAGGACAAGGACAGTGGCCTGACGGTCTACACCACGCGCCCCGACACCCTGATGGGCGTGAGCTACATGGCGGTTGCCGCCGGGCACCCCCTGGCAAAAGAGGCCGCGGAGCGGCACCGTGATGTGGCCGAGTTTGTGGAGGAGTGCCGCAGCAGCAAGGTGGCCGAGGCTGAGCTGGCCACCATGGAAAAACGTGGCATTGATACCGGTTTCAAGGCCATTCATCCGCTGACCCAGGAAGAAATTCCGGTCTGGATTGCCAACTTTGTTCTGACCGACTACGGTACCGGCGCCCTGATGGCCGTTCCGGGCCATGACGAACGGGACCATGAATTTGCCCTTAAATACCGCCTGCCAATCAAACAGGTGATTGCTGCGCGCGATGGTCGAGAGATTGATGTTCAGGAGCAGGCCTTCACCGAAAAAGGCACGCTCGTGTCTTCCGGCAAGTACAGCGGCCTGACCAGTGAAGAGGCCTTCGACGAGATCGCCCGCCACCTGGAAGAGCACAACATCGGCAAGCGCACGGTGAACTATCGTCTGCGGGACTGGGGCGTGTCACGGCAGCGTTACTGGGGCGCGCCGATTCCGATGATGACTCTGGAAGACGGCACCGAGATGCCGGTTCCGGACGACCAGCTGCCGGTCCGCCTGCCGGAAGATGTCAAGATGGACGGCGTGCAATCGCCAATCAAGGCCGACCCGGAGTGGTGCAAAACCGAATACAACGGTCAGCCGGCCACCCTGGAAACCGATACCTTCGACACCTTCATGGAGTCGTCCTGGTACTACGCCCGGTTCTGCAGCCCCCATTACGACAAGGGCATGCTGGATCCGTCCGCCGCCAATTACTGGCTGCCGGTGGATCAGTATATCGGGGGTATCGAACACGCCATCCTGCACTTGCTTTACGCCCGTTTCTTCCACAAGCTGCTCAGGGATGTGGGCCTGGTCACCAGTTCCGAACCCTTTAATCGCCTGCTCTGCCAGGGCATGGTTCTGGCCGAAACCTACTACCGTGAGGACGGCAAGGGCGGAAAGGTGTGGATCTCTCCCGCGGATGTCACGGTTGAGCGTGATGAGAAGGGTCAGCCCATTCGCGCGGTACACAAGGACGATGGCGAGCCGGTGATCTCCGGCGGCGTCACCAAGATGTCCAAATCCAAGAACAATGGCATCGATCCCCAGGCCATCATTGACCAGCATGGCGCCGATACCGTTCGCCTGTTCATGATGTTTGCCGCGCCCCCGGAACAGTCCCTGGAATGGTCTGACAGCGGGGTTGAAGGCGCCCACCGTTTCCTCAAGCGTCTGTGGCGCCTGGTGAATGAACACGCGGCTTCCGGGCTTGCCCCGGCGGTGGACTCAGCCGCCCTGGACGATGGCCAGAAGAATCTGCGGCGCAAGACCCACGAAACCATCGCCAAGGTCAGCGACGATATCAGCCGCCGACTGACGTTCAACACGTCCATTGCCGCCGTTATGGAACTGCTCAACGATGTTGGCAAACTTCAGGGCGACACACCCCAGACCCGGGCCGTTCGTCAGGAAGCCCTGGACACTGCCGTTCTGGTGCTCTCCCCGATTGTTCCTCACATCTGCCACACGCTCTGGCAGGCACTGGGCCACGAGGATCCGGTAGTTGATGCGTCCTGGCCAAAGGCCGATGAAAGCGCCATGGTGCGGAGCCGGATTCAGGTGGTGCTTCAGGTCAATGGCAAGGTTCGGGCCAAGGAAGACGTTCCCGCCGACATCAACAGGTCCGATCTGGAAAAACTGGCTCTGGAGAACGAGAACGTGATGCGTTTCACCGAAGGCGCCACCGTGCGCAAGGTGATCGTGGTTCCCGGCAAACTGGTGAATGTGGTGGCCAGCTGATATGCCCCGGCACTCCGCCCTGCGCGCCCTGATCCGCATGTCGATTGCCGCCTCGCTGGTGGCGACTCTGGCCGGGTGCGGATTTCAGCTGCGTGGTGCGCCTCCGGTATCGGCAGCCCTTCAGCCCCTTGCCGTGGATTGTTCGTCAGCGGTTCCCGAAACGCTTTGTCAGTCAGTAAGGGAACAGCTCGAACTTGGAGAAATAGAGCTCGTTCCCGTTGCACGGGCTGACTATATTCTGCGCCTTGATAACTTTGAGCAGGACCGGCGCGCAAGCGCCATCACCGCCCAGGCTGCCGCCGCGGAGTACACGCTTCGCCACTCCGTGGCTCTTGAGGTTGTCAGCGCTGACCGCATTCCCGTGGTTGCCTCAACCCGCCTGAACACCAGCGAAAGTTACCGGTACGATGAAACCAACGTACTGGCGAGGCAGCGCGAGGAAGAAGCACTTCGCCAGCAGTTGAACGACCGCCTGGCGCAGCAGGTTCTTTTCCGTCTGGCTCCTCTGACCTCCGAACGGATTGATGCCATTCGGGCGGAATACAATCGCACTCAGGATGCCGGCGTTCCAGCAACAGGCAAACCATGAAAACCAATCCGGGACAGCTATCCCAGCTACTGAAAAAGAGCCTTTCACCAGTCTATCTGATTTCCGGGGATGAACCGCTGCTCGTTCAGGAGTGTTGCGATCAGGTCAGGCAGGCCGCGAAAGAAGCCGGATTCCATGACCGCCTGACATTCCATGCCGATCATCAACTGGACTGGAACGCGGTCGCGGACGAATTCAGCGCCATGTCCCTGTTCGCCGAAAAACGCCGCATAGAAATTCATCTGCCAACCGGCAAGCTCGGAGACGGCCGCGCCGTGCTCGAGCGTGTGCTTCAGTCTCCCCCTGAGGACATCATTCTGCTGCTGATCAGCGCCCGCCTGGACGCCGCGGAAACCCGCCGTAAATGGTACAAGGAGCTCCAGGGCAAGGGGGTGCACGTACCGGTCTGGCCAGTAGACGCAGACAAATTCCATGGCTGGCTTCAACAAAGGGCCAGCAGCCGCGGACTCAGCCTGACCCGCGGCGCTCTGGCGATCATGAGCGAACGCCTGGAAGGCAACCTGCTTGCCGCCAGCCAGGAGCTGGATCGGCTGGCGCTGCTGGCGAACGGCACTACGATTGACGAAGAAACCGTTGAACAGGCCGTCCAGGACAGCTCCCGGTTCAGTGGCTTCGAGCTGGTCACCGAGCTGATATCCGGCCGGGCGCCCCATGCCTGCAAGGTGATCAGCGTGCTGCAGCAGGAAGGTGAAAACCCGCTGGGGTTGCTGGCTGTCCTGAGCCGCGACCTGAACCTGTTGCTGGAACTGAAATCTTCAGGCGGCCAGGCTGAGAATCCGGCCTCATTCCTGAAGAAAAGAGGCGTGTTCCAGCCTCAGCGAGTACGAGCGATGGAACAGGCTGCCCGCCAGCTGAACCGCGCTCAGTTGCACGACGCCATTGCACTTTGCAGCAAGGTCGACCGAGCGACCAAAGGCTTCGACCCGCTCTCCCCCTGGCACTATCTCAGAGATATGTCGGCGCTCCTGGCCGCCCGCGCCTGATCCAGGTCAAACTCTTTCCTCCTTGCCATCTTGCGGCCCGGCAACCCCTTGACAGTTTTTTACAATCGGGCGCATTGTAAGCACACCATCAATCCAAGGAGGTGTTTCAGATGAGTCTTCAAGAAGAGTTCAAAAAACTGTCGGACAAGATAAAACAGTATCGGGATGAGGCGCGGGTGCAGCTTCACCTGGCCCGCGAAGACGTGAAGGACGAATGGGACGATCTTGAGCAGGATTGGGACCGCTTCCGGACCAAGATCGACCAGATGATGCACGATGCGGAAAACGCCTCCCAGGAAGCCCGCCAAACCACCCAGAAGCTGGGTGAGGATCTGAAGACCGGCTACCAGAATATCCGTAACAAACTGAAGTAAAAGTGTTAACCGGTTAACACTAAGCCACAAATCTCTACGCCAGGGGCTCCGTGGGCCGGAGTCTCTGTGTCATACTTCACAGTATCAGTGAACAAAGCGTCATAGTTTTGACCCGCCTGATCGAATCCTGACCAGCGGGGCCTGAATTGCCAGGGCGCTTGACCACACTGCGAGGTATAAATGGCGTATGAAACAATTCTTACTGATACCCACCGCACTCACCTTCCTGCTCACCACAACCCTCGTGATTGGCCAGAACATCCGTTTCAGTGATCCGGAAACCGTTATTTCCGAACATTTCTGGGGCAATCTCTACGCCAACGGAGGGAACTCATTCTTCTGCGACACTCCTTTTACCAGTAAAGGCTTCGTGCTGACCGACGGGTATGTATACCCGCTGGCCGATGTGCGCAGCGCGCTCGACTGTGGGACGTCGCGCCAATGTGAACAGGACAACCGTTATCGGCAGATAGCCTCAGACATGCACAATATGGTGCCGGTACGTAGCCGGACAGAAATGGGACGCCGCAATGTTCGATACGAAGACCTGGGTTCTGCCGTCAAGACCGACGAGTGCGGCATCCGCCAAAGCGCCCAGTTCTTTGAGCCCCCCGTTCGGGTCAAAGGCGATGTTGCCCGCACAGTTGCCTACATGGTCGACACCTACAAACTGCCATGGCTGGGCTCTGCCGCCGTGTTCAAGGGCTGGAATCAGCTGGACCCACCTGACGACGGTGAGCTGACGCGCCATCGGCGCATTGCCGAAATTCAGGGGAACGAAAATCCTTTCGTCACAGATCCCGAGCGAATGGAAAGACTCTGAGCTTCAAGGCCGGAGCTGGTGCCAACCTCTATCAGATCAACAAGGAGTCATGAAAAAGGGGTCAGATGAAACTTTCATCTGACCCCTTTTTATGCCCGCCTCAACTCTGAAATCAGAATTCTTCAGCAGTCAGAGCCATCATCGAGTCACTGCCGCTACGGATACCTTCGGCCAGGGAAACGGTTTTTGGCAGCAGGCGGTCAAAATAGAACCGCGCTGATTTCAGTTTTCCGCTGTAGAAGCCTGAGGTATCGCTCCCGGCCTTGGGTGCAGCCGCCTTCGCGATTTTCGCCCACATGTAGCCGAGGGCCGTCAGGCCGAACAGGTCGAGGTAATCTACTGAGGCAGCTCCAACGGCGTTCGGGTTGTCGCCGGCCTGTTTGATCACATGCTCTGTCACGTCATCAAGGCGCTCAACCGCGGCAGCGAGAGGCTCCAGGAACGGACGCAGGTGCTCGTCACCGCTGTTTTCCTCAAGGAAAGTCGCCACATCCTGGGCAAACAGTTCGTAAAGCTTACCCTGGCTGCCAACCACTTTTCGGCCCATCAGGTCCAGCGCCTGGATGCCGTTGGTGCCCTCGTAAATCTGGGTAATCCGGCAGTCGCGAACCAGCTGTTCCTGCCCCCACTCGCGAATGAAACCATGGCCACCGAATACCTGCTGACCCATGATGCAGGCTTCCAGGCCACGATCGGTCAGGAACGCCTTGGCCACCGGAGTCAGCAGCGCCACCATACCTTCGGCATGCTTGCGTCGCTCGTCGTCCTCGGCGTACTTGGAAATATCCAGCCACTGGGCCACGTAGGTTGAGAAAGCGCGGCCGCCTTCAACATAGCCTTTCATGGTCAGCAGCATACGACGTACATCCGGATGCACCAGAATCGGATCCGCCGCTTTTTCGGGCTGCTGTGCACCAGTGGGCGCGCGGCTCTGTATGCGATCAAGGGCATATTCCCGGGCACTTTGCAGTGAGGCTTCAGCGGCACCGATGCCCTGGATGCCAACGCCCAGACGCTCGTAGTTCATCATGGTGAACATGGCGGCCAGGCCTTTGTGCTCCTCGCCAACCAACCAGCCTTTGGCGCCATCGAAATTCATCACGCAGGTGGCGGAACCCTTGATACCCATTTTCTTCTCGATGGAGCCACAACTGAAGCTGTTACGCTCGCCCAGGGACCCGTCATTGTTCACCAGGAACTTGGGCACCAGGAACAGGGAAATGCCCTTCGGGCCTTTTGGAGCATCCGGAAGCTTGGCCAGCACCAGGTGGATGATGTTCTCCGCCATGTCGTGCTCGCCCCAGGTGATGAAGATCTTGGTACCTGTGACATTGAAGGAGCCGTCGTCGTTGGGCTCGGCCTTGCTACGGATAATACCCAGGTCAGTACCGGCATGGGGCTCGGTCAGGTCCATGGCACCGGACCAGACGCCGGAATACATGTTGGGCAGGTATTTTTCTTTCAGTTCCTGGCTGCCGTGGGCGTCCAGGGCGAGGCAGGCACCGGCGGTCAGCATGGGCGCCAGGCCAAAGGCCATGTTGGCACCCTGCATCATCTCCTCGAACTGGGCCACCAGCGTCTTGGGCATCCCCATACCGCCGAACTCCGGGTTACCGCCCAGACCGTTCCAGCCACCTTCAACGATGGTCTGGTAAGCCTCCCTGAAGCCCTCCGGAGCCGTTACTTCACCGCTGCTCCATTGGCTGCCCTGCTCATCACCTTCACGGTTCAGCGGGGCAAGAACGCCACTGGTAATCTTGCCAGCCTCTTCCAGGATGGCATCGGCCGTATCCGGGTCAACATTTTCGGCAATTTTCGGCAACGACGCCCACAGGGCGGGGGCGTCAAAAACCTCGTTCAGAACAAAGCGCATGTCACGTAGGGGTGCCTGATAATCAGCCATCTAAAACTCTCCAAAAATTCTGTCAGTCTGTCCAGGTGGTAAAGGGGCCTTGGTTCCGGCCAGTCACACCTGCTTGGGCAATGTGTCCGCTGAAGATTATTTTTTATGGGCGTTTATTCTACCTCAAAAGCGGACCGTAACTCATGAAAAAAGCCCGCCTCCGGGGAGCGCGGGCTTTTACGTCCTGTGGAACTGTGCTCAGTGCCCGCGCTTAGATAGCGAAGGCTTCCTCAGGCATATCCATCAGGCTATCAGCGCCGGCCAGCATGCTTTCGGCATGGGCTCTGGCACGGGGCAGCATACGCTTGAAGTAGAAGCGGGCAGTCTGCACCTTGGCGTTGTAGAACATTTCCTCGGAAGTACCCTCAACCATCTTGTCCAGGGCAACCTTTGCCATGCGGGCCCACAGGTACGCAAACACGGCGTAACCGGAGTACATCAGGTAATCCACAGACGCGGCGCCCACTTCTTCGCGGTTCTTCATGGCGGTCATGCCGATCTTCATGGTCAGGTCGCCCCATTCCTTGTTCAGAGCCGCCAGCGGCTCCAGGAATTCCTTGAGCTGTTCGTTATCGGCGTTTTCCCTGCAGAATATGTGAACCTGCCTGGTGAAGCCCTTCAGGGACTCACCCTGGGTCATCAGCACCTTGCGGCCCAGCAAATCCAGCGCCTGGATACCGGTGGTACCTTCGTAGATCATGCCGATACGGGCATCACGTACGTTTTGCTCCATACCCCACTCGGAAATAAAACCGTGGCCACCGAACACCTGCATGCCCAGGTTGGCCGCTTCATAGCCGATTTCCGTGAGGAACGCCTTGGCGATCGGGGTCAGAAAGCCCAGTGCCTCGTCAGCAGCCTTACGCTCATCCTCAGTCTTGCCGCTGTGAACGATATCAGCCTGCTGCGCAGTCAGGTAAATGAGGGCACGGGCACCTTCGGCAACCGCTTTCTGGGTCAGCAGCATACGACGTACGTCCGGGTGAACGATGATCGGATCGGCGATACCCTCAGGGTTCTTCGGGCCGCTCAGAGAGCGCATGGCCAGACGGTCCTTGGCGTAGGCCAGGGAGCCCTGGAAGCCCAGCTCGGCCGCACCCAGACCCTGGATGGCGGTACCGATACGAGCCGTGTTCATGAAGGTGAACATGCAGTTCAGCCCCTTGTTCTCAGGCCCGATCAGCCAGCCCTTGGCGCCGTCGAAGTTCATCACGCAGGTAGCGTTGCCGTGGATACCCATCTTGTGCTCAATGGAGCCACAGGAAACCGCATTGCGCTCGCCGGAAGAACCGTCGTCGTTCGGCAGATTCTTGGGAACGATGAACAGGGAGATACCCTTGGTGCCTTCCGGTGCGCCCGGCAGGCGGGCCAGCACGATGTGAACAATGTTCTCGGCCATGTCGTGCTCACCGGCTGAGATAAAGATCTTGGTGCCGGTGATGGCGTAGCTGCCATCCGCATTCGGCTCTGCCTTGGTCCGCAGGATACCCAGATCGGAACCACAGTGCGGCTCAGTCAGGCACATGGTGCCGGTCCACTCACCACTGATCAGCTTGGTGAGGTAAGTCTGCTTCTGCTCTTCGGTGCCATGCTCTTCGATGGTATTGGTCGCACCGTGGCTCAACCCCGGATACATGCCGAATGACCAGTTGGCGGTACCCACCATTTCGCTCATAACCAGACCAAGAGAGTGCGGCAGACCCTGACCACCGTAGTTGGGATCAGCCGTCATGGACGGCCAGCCACCTTCCACATACTGCTGGTAGGCTTCTTTGAAGCCTGTCGGTGTTTTCACACTGTCTTCGCTCCAGGTGCAGCCTTCCTTGTCACCCACCTGGTTCAGCGGAGACAGAACCTGCTCACAGAATTTGGCACCTTCCGCAATAATGGCATCCACCATATCCGGAGTTGCGTCTTCAGCACCTTCCAGGTTGGCGTAGTGCTGCTCGCTGTTCAGCAGCTCGTTCATTACGAATTTGATGTCACGCAGGGGCGCTTTGTACTCAGGCATGGAATCCACCTCGGTTTTCGGTCTCAGCTGAAACAGGTTTGACAGCTTCTGGCCTTGGGTTTGCTCAGACACCGCAGCGCACTGCGCCGCAGCCTTAATTAAACACTTGTTTGAAACATACGTTTAGAGGCACAGAATTGTCAATAGCCGGATGCAAAAATTGTGTTGCCGTATGTCACAGGATCACGCGCCATAACAGTGCGCAGAGCAATCGCCCGGTCATCGCAAAGCGGAAAAATCAAGCGAGGAAAAGGAGTTGAGCAAAGACCGGTTCAGGCAGAAACAGGCTCGAACGATGAGGACCCGGCCCGGTCTTTCTCACCGTCTTTTTCAGCCATGGCGGAGACTGTTGAACTGCCGCACCAGCCCGGTGAACGCGTGCCGAACCCTGAACAGGAGAAGATACTCCGAAGGGCGTGGGAGAAACCGTTGGAAATACAGGAGGGAGTGAGGAAAGCACTTTCTTGGCCCCAGCTTGGCCCCAGCATGGCCCCAGGCTCAGGCCATAATATCCAGCAACGTTCCGAGCGTCTCGTCCGCGGTTTTCACCACCTGCGCTGAGGCTTCGACACTGCGCTGGTATATCTTGAGGTCAACAATGGGCTCAATCAGGTTCCCCGCACCCCCGGCAGTCCCCTGGGGACCATCTACGCCGCCACGGGCAATCTTACGGGCGGCATTTTCCATGCCGACCATGCCGTCCTGAATGCCCTGGATACCAACTGCGAGTGTGTTGTTGATCATAACAGCTCTGCCCGATGACCATTATTTGACTCGATTAAGCCACATTTTTGGTCATTTTTCAAACAGGGAATCAATATTGAGGTAACTTGCCAGCATCTCCGGACGCGACTGTTCAAGCCACGGCAGTATTCCCAGGCACGGCGACGCCATGTGATTGACCAGGTAGTCCAGGGTGTCCTGCTCACAACTCATGGGCTCTGGCTCGGTCCGGTTGGCAACCCAGCCCGCCAGCATCAGCCCGTCATTGCGTATGGCTTCTGCCGTGAGCAAGGCGTGGTTGATGCAACCCAACCTGAGCGAGACCACGAGAATCACCGGCATGGCCAGCTGGCGCGGAAATTCTCCGTAAGTTTCCCGATCATTAAGTGGGACCCGCCAGCCTCCGGCACCCTCCACCAGCAGGAGGTCTGCAGGACGAATCTGCAAACCACGGCAGAACCCCACCAGGCGATCAACAGTAATGTGCCGGCCTGCCTGTTCAGCGGCCACGTGGGGCGCAATGGCCGGCTCCAGCGCAACTGGATTGATCAACTCATAAGCCAATGGTTCCGAGATGGCATTCTGCAGCATCAACGCATCTTCGTTGCGCAGGCCCTCGGGTGTCCGCTCACAGCCCGAGGCAATGGGCTTCATCGCCAGAGTCCGTTTCCTCATGACTCGTGCGGCGTGCAAAATCGCGGCAGATACCATGGTTTTGCCTACACCGGTGTCGGTACCTGTTACGAAATAGGATTTTTTCGCCATACTTCAGTCCTGTCAGGGGCACAAGAATATGCCAGCCTATTTCCTGTCTTCCGGTAAGGCCTCAGGTTTTCTTCCAGTAAATCCAGGCGGCCTCGTAGCTTGCCATAACCGTTCCGTCCGGCTCTTTCGAATACTGCCTGCACATGTCCCGCATCCTGCCCGGCGCGGTCACAGCCTTGCGGCGTTCAGCGCCCCGGAAACCTGCGCCAAGATGCCTGAGCTCACCTGCCAGCATCATGGGCGACGTGTAGGGCAGGCGGATGGTTCGGGTTTCGATGGTCGCCTGTGGCAGTTCAGCGTTCACTTTTGCACGCAGGGCCGTTTCAGTCTCGAAGCGGTTTACATGTTCATGCTCCGGATCCGCAGCTCTCCAGGCGTGTTTCAGCTCCTTCAGCGTACCGTCGAGGAGGCTGGAGACCATCAGCCGTCCACCAGGGCGCAGTATCCGCCGGCATTCCCGGAACACCGCCCGGGGATCCTCACACCACTGGATCATCAGGTTACTGAAAATCAGGTCGCAACTTGCATCCTGCAAAGGCAGGTGCTCGGCATCGGCAATGATCCAGTCAACGTCTTGAGAACCTTTTTCCCGGGCTTCCTGCACCATACCCTGAGACAGATCTACCCCCGCCACTGCCCCCACCTGCTCCATTGCCGCGAGCTTGCGGGTGAACCAGCCCGTGCCGCAACCAAGATCCAAAGCGCCTGAATCTGCCGCCACCGCGTTGCGGGTCAGGAGCTTCTGCAGCATGGTGTTGCCCATGAAACGCTGCAATCTTGAGGCACTCTCGTAGGTGCTCCGCGCGTTACCAAAGCCCCGGGCAATATCCGCCTTGAGCGTCAGGGAGGCGCCTTTCAGGCCGCCCTGACTACCGGTCACGGAACTCATGACGCCCATGCTGACAACTCCGCCTTCGAAGCCAGAAAAGAACGGATTGCCCCCCAGCAATCCGCGGCCGAACATCCACCCGGCCAGTGCGCCATACCCTCGACCACCGTCTGGCGACTGACGACCGGAATCTCAAGGTCGCCGGCCCAGGGCCTGACAACAATGTCCTGCCCGCCCATCACGTGAAGGGCGGGTGTGGCGAGCGATTGCCAAAGCGCTCTTTGATCCCCGGCATCCAGCCATGCAAGGCTCTTACAGAGATGATCGTTTGACACCAGGGTGCCTTTTTCGAGCCACGGCTTGAGCTTTTGCCGCTCCTGCTTCTCGTCGGCCGCTCCGTTGATCATCAACAGAAGAAAATGCAGCCAGTACCGTTGCGGATCCTGGCGAATGCCCCGGGCAAAAGCCCTGAACTCACGGGCCGCCATTCCATGGGGCCAGCTCTCATCGGCGACAAATTTCGGAAAACCGCCGAGAGTGATCGCACAGGACACCGAACCGGTTTCCCGGCAGGCGGCCTCCATCACAATCTGGCTGCCGAGGGACCACCCCATCCAGACCGACGGCTCGGGATACAGCGACAGCAACTCCTCGGCCACTTCAGGCACGGAACTGCAGCGGGCCAGCAGTTCATCGTCCAGCGAAACCGGCATCACCTCACCCGGCCAGAAACCATAAAGCCCGGCCAGCATTTCCGCCCGGACACCCCAGCCACCGACAACCACCAGACGCGGACAGACTTTCGCGGAACTCATATCGCCACTTCCGTGCCCTGAGCCAGGTGACGACATTCCGACAGCGCGTTCAACAGACAATCGAGATTCTCCTGAGTATGTGCGGCACTGAACGTAACCCGCAAACGAGCCTCACCCACCGGAACGGTGGGTGGGCGTATCGCCGACACCAGCAACCCCCTGTCTTCGAGCGCCTGGCTCAACGCCAGAGCAGCGTGGTTATCACCAATCATGATCGGCTGAATGGGCGTATGGGAGTGCATCAGATCATAACCCAGCGCAGACGCCTCTCTCCGGAACCGGGAAACCAGCCCCAACACATGTTCCCGGCGGGCATCATCGCGCTCGATCAGATCAATACTTGCGCAGGTCGCCAAGGCAAGCGCCGGCGGCATGGCCGTAGTATAGATGTAGGTTCGCGCTTTCTGAACCAGATAATCCATCAGCAGCGCCGGCCCTGCAACAAACGCACCGCTGGTACCGACCGCCTTGCCCAGGGTGCCGATCAGCACCGGAACATCCACTTCCGACAGTCCCGCCTCAGCCACACTCCCCCGCCCCTGGGGCCCGAGAACGCCAAGGCCGTGGGCATCGTCAACCACCAGCAGCGCATCATGGGCCCGGCAGACCCGCGCCAGCCCGGCCAGCGGCGCCACATCGCCATCCATACTGAACACACCGTCCGTCACCACCAGCTTGTGCCCGGACGTTTTCGCCAGCATCGCCTCCAGCGCGGCAACGTCCCCGTGGGCATACCGGCGAACCCGGGCCCGGCTCAGAATACAGCCATCGATAATGGACGCATGATTCAGCCGATCCGAGAAAATCGTATCCCCGCGACCGGCCAGCGCCGAAATCACACCCATATTGGCCATGTAGCCGGTCGAGAAGAACAATGCCGAACTGCGCCCGGTGAATTCCGCCAGACGCTGCTCCAACTGGTGGTGCGCATCATGATGGCCACAGATCAAATGGGAAGCCGCGCCCCCGAGACCGGTGTCCGGTAGCGCGGCACGCAGTGCGTCAATGTTAGCGGGATGGTTGGCAAGCCCGAGATAATCGTTGCTGCAAAAGGATAACAGAGACTTGCCATCAGCAATCAGAGATGGCTGCTGAGGACCGGTTACCTGCCGACGAGTCCGGTAAAGCCCGGCTTGTTTACGTTCTTCGAGTTCAAGGCCAAAGTCCCGCACGATCGCACCTGGAAGTTAACTCAACGGCCCGGGCGACGAGCGGGTAAGGCTCCCCCGGGATTGTAGAGGGCCAAGGATGGCCCGAAACAAGCGCACATGGATGTGCCCGTAGCGTATCCCGGGGAGCCTTACCCGCTCGTCGCTTCCCCAGGGTCGAAAAAAAGGTTCAGGCAGATTCCCGAGTAGCGTCATAGAACATATGGCGAGTCGCCTCATACTCCACCGCCTCGGCAATCGCCTCCACTTCCTGCTCCTCGGAGGCACACTGCTCCCGCTGCTCCGGCCGGATCCCAAGACGCTTGAACAACAGCATATCGGCATCGGCTTCCGGGTTGGCAGTGGTCAACAGCTTCTCACCGTAGAAAATCGAATTGGCACCCGCCATAAAGCACAGCGCCTGCATCTGCTCATTCATATTCTCCCGGCCCGCCGACAGGCGCACGTGGGAAGCCGGCATCATGATCCGGGCCACCGCAATAATGCGAACGAACTCGAACGGATCCAGATCCTCCACATCCTCCATCGGCGTGCCCTTCACCTTCACCAGCATATTCACCGGCACACTTTCCGGATGGTGAGGCAGGTTCGCCAGCTGGACCAGCAGGCCGACGCGATCATCCTCATCCTCGCCCATACCCATAATGCCGCCGCAGCAAACCTTCATACCGGCTTTACGGACGTTATCCAGCGTATCCAGACGGTCCTGGTAGGTCCGGGTTGTGATGATGTGGCTGTAGTACTTCTCGGAAGTGTCCAGATTGTGGTTATAGTAATCCAGACCGGCCTCGGCCAGCTCTACCGCCTGCTCTTCCTTCAGCATGCCCAGGGTCATGCAGGTCTCCAGCCCGAGGGATTTCACCTGCTTGACCATATCAAGAACATAGGGCATGTCTTTCTTCGAAGGACTGCGCCAGGCCGCGCCCATGCAGAACCGGGAGGCGCCCTTCTGCTTTGCCGCCTGAGCCTCAGCCACCACCTTCTCGATTTCCAGCAGCTTCTCTTTCTCGAGGCCAGTGTTGTAATGACCGCTCTGAGGGCAATATTTGCAGTCTTCCGGGCAGGCACCGGTCTTGATCGACAACAGCGTGCTCACCTGCACCTCGTTGGGATCAAAGTGCTCCCGGTGCGCGCTCTGGGCACGGAACAGAAGATCGTTAAAGGGAAGCTCGAACAGTTCGCGGGCTTCCTGCAGTGTCCAGTCGTGGCGGAGTTCTGTAGCGGTCATGTAAAAGTCCTGTTAACCTTTCCCGGTCTCTGGGTTTACGGATGAATCAGATGATAAAGGGACTGAACTGGCTGTCAACCTTCATGGAACGAAAGGTTAACAGCATCAAACAGGGCGGACTTTGCGCCGCCTGCCTTTCTTCCAGTGCTTTCAATGGGTTATGTCAGCCATGCCGGGAAGATCTACCGGTTAACCGCTGGCACTGCCGCTGTTGCGCCCTGCCCCTGGCTTTTCCTTCTTCGGATCTGCTTTGCGGCGACTGTCTGAAATTCCCGCCTCCGTTCAAGACATCCTGCATTCCCTGGCGCTATCAGTATCCCCTGGATGGCATGATCGGCCGCTATAAATACAACGGGCAACGAAAGTTTGCGCGGCCGCTGATCGCGGATTTTGCCGGTTTTCTTGAACAGGAACTGGGCAGCGGAACGATAACAAGACCGGACGTACTGGTGCCCGCCCCCATGGATTCGCGACGCCGGCGCCGGCGCGGTTTCAATCAGGCCCAGGATATTGCCGAGAATGTTGGGCGGCACCTTGGGATTACAGTGGATGCCGGACTGGTGCAGCGGGTTCGCCGGGTGCGGTCACAACGGGAATTGAGTCGGGATGAGCGGCTGGCGAATCTTCGCGGGGTGTTTGAAGTGACGTCGGTGGCACCTGAACGGGTGGCGATTGTGGATGATGTGGTGACGACGGGGGCAACGGTTCGGGTTTTGGCGGGGGCTCTGCGGGAGGCGGGGGCGCGGGATATTCAGGTTTGGGCCTTGGCTCGGACTCCTGGCTGAGGCTGCCCTCAGATTCTGCTATGACTCTGGGGGAAGCGCCGTGCCGGCAGGCTCTCCCGGGATACGCTACAAGCTCATCCCTGAGCGCTTGATTCGGGCCATCCATGGCCCTCAACAATCCCGGGAGAGCCTGCCGGCACGGCGCCCAAACCCTGCGATAGGTCGATCAAACCAGCTTTTTCTTAACCAAGTCTGCTATCGCCAAACATGAAGTCAGTCCAGGCGATTCAATCCCAAAGAGATTTACCAACCCCGGTACGCCGTGATCTTCCGGACCATCAATTCGAAAGTCCGCAAAACCGCCATCGGGTCCACACAGTTTTGGTCGAATGCCGGCGTAAGCGGGCTGGAGACGGGATGGGTCGAGGGATGGCCACCATTGACGGATGCCTTTGACAAAGGCCTCGAGGCGGTTGGTATTGACGGTGTAATCTTCCTGTTCGATCCATTCCACGTCAGGACCGAAGCGGGCCTGGCCGGCCAGATCAAGGGTCAGGTGGACACCCAGGCCGCCGGGTTCGGGGACGGGGTAGATCAGGGTATTGAAGGGGTGGCGGCCGCTGTAGCTGAAGTAGACGCCGCGGGCGAACCATTGCCGAGGCTTATGGTGATCTGAAAGGCCTGCCCAGGTTTTGGCCAGGGGAACGGCGCCCAGGCCGGCGGCGTTGATGACCTGTGTCGTTTTTAGTGTCAGCGGGTTGTCGCCTGCCACCCTGAGCAGGTGGTGGCCAGCAACGGACTCTGCCGCGACGACCGGTGACCGGAGGACGAGCTGACCTCCGGCATCCTGCAGTTCTCCGAGCAGTGAGAGCATGAGGCCATGGCTGTCGATGATACCGGTTTCGGGGGACCAGAGGCCGGCGCGGGCCTGGACTTGAGGAACCTGACGGGTAACGGCATCCGCGTCATGCATGGCCAGCTTGACGCCATTGCGGGCGGCGGCGGCCTGAATATCCTCAAGTTTCCGGGCTTGCGAATCACTGGCGGCAATAATCCATTTGCCACATTTCCGGTGGTCAACCTTGTGGCTCTGGCAGTACTCATAGAGGCGCTGACGGCCTTCCACGCACAGCAGGGCCTTCAGTGACTGCTCCGGGTAATAGATCCCGGCATGGATGACTTCGCTGTTTCGCGACGAAATACCGTCTCCGAACCGGTCTCCGCTTTCGAGAACGATCACATCGTGCCCGCTTTTTGCCAGTGCGCGCGCAATGGCCAGGCCGACGACACCAGCTCCGATAACAACGGTTTCTGTTTCAAGGAATTCTCCAGGCACTTCTTCCTGCTCCCGCTTAGCTGCCGATTACCGGAGCATACCCCATCCTCACACGCCAGCGGAAACCGGCCTCCGGGGTCTGAACACATTACTCAGGGACTCATACCGGTTATACTTGGCCCCGGAAATGAGTGCATGGAGTCCGGCGATGATGTCTGACAGGAAGCAGTTTGTACTGGTGATGGTGGTGGCCGCCCTGTTTGTAGGCTGGCTCGGCTGGCGCGGTTTTGAGGTTGTCAGCCTTAATGGGCGCCTGAAAGCCGACGAGGTGGTTGCCAGCTACCCCTACAAACATCGGGTGCTCAGGGTGGAGGGCGATACCGCCATCATGAGCTCACTGCGCTCACACTCAACGTCTACCCACCATGCACTGGGCGCTGTGTTCCCCAGCATGCGAAATCTCGGGGACAGTCACCGGGACTGGCAGCGCGCAGAACGTGAACTGGCCCAGGTGCAGGCCCGTGCAGGGGATGTTGTACTTGGAGCTTCCGGCATATCCCGTATTCGCTGGGAGCTGGATGAAAACTGGTATCATCTGCAGTCCATGAAATCCAAATACGATACAAGGCTCTGACCTTCCACTATGACCCATGAACCCGCACTTGCAGCATCCACCCACCCCTACGATTCCCTGACCCCGGACACCATTCTGGACGCGATGGAAGACGCCGGGTTTGCGGTAAGTGGCCGGCTTTTTGCGTTGAACAGTTACGAGAACCGGGTCTATCAGGTGGGTTTGGACGAAGGTCCGCCGGTGATTACGAAATTCTATCGGCCCGGGCGGTGGAGCGAAGCACAGATCCGGGAAGAGCATGACTTCACTATAGAGCTGGAACAGGCAGACATACCGGTCGTGGCGCCTATGCGGCTGGGCTCCGGAGATACTCTCGGTCACCATGGCGAATTCCTGTTTGCCGTGTTCCAACAGCGCGGGGGCCAGGCTCCGGACACCAGCGTGACAGACACCCTCTACAGGTTGGGGCAGTGGCTTGGCCAGATACACAACATTGGTGCCCGCAAGCCTTTTGCCCACCGGCCAGGCATTTCGTTACTCGATGGCATTGAATCCAGCAATCGGCTGTTAGTGGAAGGCGGCTGGATTCCAGCGGATCTGCGGCCCGCATGGGACAGTCTGATTCCGGATCTTCAAGCTCTGTGCGCTGCCCGTATTGATGAAGCGGGCCCTGTTGAGACCCTGCGTCTGCATGGCGACTGCCACGCAGGCAATATTCTCTGCCGGGAAGAACAGATGCTGTTCGTGGATCTGGACGATTGCCGCTCCGGGCCGGCCATTCAGGATATGTGGCTGCTGCTTAATGGTGACGACTTCGAGCGCGGTGCCCAGCTTGGGGAGTTGCTGGAAGGTTACGAGATGTTCCGTGATTTTAACCGCCGTGAACGCCACCTGATCGAGCCATTACGCTGCTACCGGCAGATCGCACACTGCGCCTGGCTGGCTAAACGCTGGGATGACCCCGCCTTTCCACGTTTTTTCCCCTGGTTTGCCCAACCCAGATTCTGGTCCGACCAGATTCTCTCGCTCCGGGAACAGCTGTCCGCCCTGCAGTCACCGGCAATTACGATTCCAGGGCAGTACTAACCGCACATAAACACGCTTGAAATGAGGTAGGCATGAGCCAGAATGAGGCCCGTTACACCGTCCGCAGCCTGATCGTGACCGCGCTGGCTGCCATTATCGGCACTGTCCTGGTGCTTGAGATGACTGACAAGATAAGCCACACCAAGAACAAGGACCACGTCCCGGTTGGCGATTTCAAAGCCATTCATATCACCGGGGAGGAAACCTTCCGTATGTCTCCGAAAGCTTCGGAACTGCATGCAGTGTGCGAGAACGGCTACCTGGCCATTGCGGCGGATGTGGACCCGTCGTTCCGGGGCATCCTGGTCGATTACAAGAACCGCGGTGTGCGGTGCAGACGCCCTTCACCGACCGGGCCGGCAGTTCCACGGCAGCCGGAGACACAAGACGGCAATGAATAAGCCCCGCAAACCTTCCGTACCACCCGAGCAGGTGACGGACCGGCTGTTTGCCACCGAGCGCCGCCCGGAGGATTTCCGGTTTGATGCGTCGGTAGCACGGGTTTTTCCCGACATGATCCGCCGTTCGGTGCCCGGTTACACCACCATCATTCCGATGATCGAGGTGATCACCGAACAATACGCCCAGCCCGGCTCCCACTGCTACGATCTGGGTTGCTCGCTCGGTGCCTCGACCCTGGCAATGCGGCACGGAATTCCACACCGGGACTGTATCCTTGTGGGCGTGGACAACTCCGAGGCAATGATCGAGCGCTGCGAACATTACATTGCCCTGGACGACAATAACCTCCCCGTTACCCTGCGTTGCGAAGACATTCTGGACACCGAGCTCAGTAGCGCCTCGGTCACAACGCTCAATTTCACCCTGCAGTTTGTCGATCCGGACCAGCGGGCCGGCCTGCTCACCCGGATTGCCAAGGCAACCCGGCCCGGGGGCGTCCTGATCCTGTCGGAGAAAATCCGGTTTGAAACGGAAAGCGAGCAGGCGATACAGACCCGCCTGCACCACGAATTCAAGCGCGCCAACGGTTATTCAGATCTGGAAATCAGCCAGAAACGCACGGCCATTGAGCAGGTCCTGATTCCGGAAACACTCGCCGCCCACAAGGAACGACTCCAGGCGGCAGGCTTCGATCAGGTTCTGATCTGGTATCAGTGCTTTAACTTTGTTTCCATGCTCGCCATCAAGGCCAATACACCCGACACCGACTGACCATGGCAGAATTTGACTGGAAAACCCGATTCGGACCGCTTCTTGATCAGCTTTCAGATGACGGCCTTGATGCCTGGGCACAAACGCTCAGGCAGCAACTGACTCGCCGCTTTGACGACAATCCCCATGGCGATCTCGATCGCTGGCAAGCCGCCCTCGCCCGCCTGCCGGATATGGCCGGTGTGGAGGCGCACCTGGACCGTTCCGCTGTAACCCTGACATCGCCACATGCCCTGACGCCGGAGCAGCAAGAGCACTTGCAGCAGGGGTTACGCGGGCTGATGCCCTGGCGGAAGGGTCCTTTCGAGTTCTTCGGCACCCGGATCGATACCGAATGGCGTTCCGACTGGAAGTGGGACAGAGTATCCCCCTACCTTTCAGACCTTTCCGGCCGTCGTATTCTGGATGTCGGTTGCGGCTCCGGCTACCACTGCTGGCGGATGCTGGGTAAAGGCGCTGGCCGGGTCATCGGCATTGATCCAGGCCTGTTGTTCATGTTCCAGTTCCTGAGCATCAAGGATTACCTGGGCAATGTGCCCGTGGACTTGCTGCCGGTCCGGATGGAGGATCTGCCGGCCGACCTTGAGACCTTTGACACCACGTTTTCGATGGGTGTCCTCTACCATCGAAGGTCACCGCTGGACCATCTGCTCGAACTGAAGGGTACGCTCCGGAAAGGTGGCGAGCTGGTCCTGGAAACGCTGGTGGTTGAAGGACCCGAGGGCTACAGCCTGATGCCCCGGGATCGCTACGGGCAGATGCGCAATGTCTGGTTCCTGCCCAGCTGCGACACCCTGCTGCGCTGGCTGGACCGCACCGGCTACCGCAATGCCCGGGTGGTTGATGTTTCGGCGACCAAAACCGAAGAGCAGCGCAGCACCGACTGGATGCGATTCAATTCACTGCAGGATTTCCTGGATCCGGACGATCCGTCGAAAACAGTCGAAGGCTATCCGGGGCCCCTGCGCGCAACAATAATCGCCGAGAAACCCTGAGCGCAAAAAAACCGCCGTGCCGTCTGGCAGGGCGGTTTTTGTTCCGCTGGCGATTACTCGCCGAACGGATGACGGAGCGTGATGGTTTCAATACGATCCGGGCCAGTGGAAATCACGTCGATCGGCGCTTCAATCTGCTCCTCAAGGAACCGGATATAGGCCTTGGCGTTCCCGGGCAACTGGTCCAGACTGGTCAGACCGACAGTGCTATCGCTCCAGCCCGGCAGCTCGGCGTAGACCGGCTCGATGTCCTTGTAGGTGTCACAGCCAATCGGTGGCCGGGTAATTTCGCCATTTGGCGTCTTGTAGCCGACACAGACCTTCACCGTCTCCATTCCATCCAGAACATCCAGCTTGGTCAGACAGATGCCGGACACGCTGTTGATCTGGATGGCGTGACGCAGGGCAACCGCATCAAACCAGCCACAGCGGCGGGAGCGACCGGTGGTAGTTCCCACCTCATTGCCCTTGACGGCCAGGTGCTGGCCCATCTCGTCAAACAGCTCGGTGGGGAACGGGCCTGAACCAACGCGAGTAGTGTAGGCCTTGGTAATCCCCAGCACGTAATCCAGGAACAGGGGGCCGAAACCGGAGCCGGTGGCGGTACCGCCGGCCGTGGTGTTGGAAGAGGTCACATACGGGTAGGTGCCAAGATCAATATCCAGAAGAGAGCCCTGAGCGCCCTCAAACAGGATGTTTTCACCACGCTTGCGGAAGTCATGGAGCATATCGGTAACATCCGCCGCCATGGGCAGGATTTCTTCGCCCATCAGTTTCAGCTCTTCAAGGGCTGCATCGATGTCCTCAGCCTCTTCCTTGAAGTACTCAGTCAGGATGAAGTTGTGGAAGGACATGATTTCACGCAGCTTTACCTCAAACCCGGCGGGATTGCACAGGTCGCCCAGGCGGAGGCCACGGCGTGAAACCTTGTCTTCATAGGCCGGACCAATACCGCGGCCGGTCGTGCCGATCTTGTCGACACCGCGAGCCCGTTCACGGGCCTGGTCAATTCGGACATGGGTGCGCAGGATAAGGGGGCATGCCAGGCTGATCCGCAGACGGTCACGAACGGCGACGCCATTGGCTTCCAGCTCACGCACTTCCTTGAGCAGCGCCTCCGGCGACAGGACGACGCCATTGCCAATCAGACAGTAAACATGCTGACGCAGGATGCCGGAAGGGATCAGATGAAGCGCCGTTTTCTTGCCGTCAATCACCAGGGTATGACCGGCATTGTGCCCGCCCTGGAAGCGAACGACGGCCGCGACCTTGTCGGTCAGCAGATCAACAATTTTACCCTTGCCTTCATCACCCCATTGGGTGCCCAGCACAACAACGTTTTTACCCATGATTCTCTCTCAATGCGGCTGCCCCGCAGGACAGGCGTTTCGCAAGTTTACCTGTAAATGAATTCACCGAAGCCCGGGGGCATCAGCCCAGCTTCTCCACGACCCACTGGCCGCCCTGTTTAACCAGCTTCCGGTCACAGCCTCTGGCGGCCGGATCAACACCGTTATCCTCCGGCAAGGCACGGACAACGGTTTCTGTCATTCTCAGGCCGGAAATCACGCCTTCCAGGGCCGGGTCATCATCCGCCGGCGCCCAGACTGCGCCGGACTTCCGTACCAGCCGCTCACCCAGGGAAACCAGTGCGCGGATATCGAGACTGAACCCCGTCGCGGGCCGCGCCCGACCAAAATCACTGCCAATGGCATCGTAGCGCCCGCCCTTGGCGACCGAGTCGCCATGACCGGGAACGTAAGCCGCGAACACAAGTCCGGTGTGATAGTTGTAGCCACGCAACTCGCAGAAATCGAAGCCGAAACTGACTTCCGGGTAGTCCCGGCCCAGCATGTCCGACACACGGCCCAGCTGATCCAGTGCCGCATCCAGATTGTCAGATGCACCTTGCAGGACACGGCGTGCCCCGGCCAGCGCCTCCGGGCCGCCACTGACCCGTGCGAGCTCACGCAGGTGGGCACCGGAAGAACCCGCCGGACACCCGCCCAGCAGCTCATCGAGCTCGGGAACTGACTTGCGAGCCATGGCATCAAAAATCACGGCTTCGGTGTCTCGGTCAAAATCCGCTTCGCCGACCAGGCTCTCGTAAATCGACACGTGCGCCAGATCCAGGTGAATGCGCGGCAGCCCGGCAACCCGAAGGGTTTCCAGCATCAGGCTGATCACTTCCATATCCGCTGCTTCGGAGGCACTGCCAAAAAGCTCGCAGCCTGCCTGGATCGGTGTCCGTCCGGTCAGCATATGGCGCGGACGGGTATGCAGCACATGGCCCGCGTAGCAAAGGCGGGTAATGCCATCCTGGCCCAGGGTGTGGGCATCGATACGGGCAGCCTGGGGTGTCATATCCGCCCGCACCCCCATCATCCGCCCTGTCAGCTGATCGGTCAGCTTGAAGGTTTGCAGTTCCAGATCGTGTCCGGTTCCGGTGAACAGGGATTCGAGGTATTCAATAAGCGGCGGGATTACCAGCTGATAGCCCCAGCGCTGGCAAGTATCCATTACATCCCGGCGAAGGGATTCGATCCGTCCGGCCAGCGGAGGCAGAATATCCTCTACCCCGTCCGGCAGTAACCAGCGATCAGATACTGTCATGAGATTCCGTTGTCCGTTATATCCGCACCGGCGCTGTTGGCTGGGGGGATCACACAGAATTTAAGGCGACATTCGGGCAAAAAACCCGACACAAAACCGCCAGAATTTTACACGGTTGGCAGGCACAAAAAAACCGGAATACGAATGTATTCCGGTTTTTTTTCAACGCTCAGGTGGGCATCACTTTGCGCCCCGGGGGTCCTTAACGTACTTCATGAAATCGCCTTCCGAGTCGATCACCAGAATGTCGTCCTTGCTGGAGAACGCGTTCTGGTATGCGGAAAGACTCCGATAGAAGCTGAAGAACTCACGATCCCGGCTGTAGGCATCGGCGTAAATCTGCGCCGCCTCACCATCGCCTTGACCGCGAAGCTGCTCGGACTTGGAGAATGCTTCCGCCAGGACCACCGTGCGCTGACGATCAGCATCCGCCCGAATCCCCTCGGCGGCTTCGCGACCACGGGAGCGATACTCTTGAGCCAGCTTCTCCCGCTCGGTGGCCATACGGCGATACACGTTCGTACGGACCTGCTCCGGCAACTCAATGGCCTTTATACGGATATCCAGCACCCGGATACCAAACTCTTTGAGCGCAGTTTCGTTGACCAGGTCCTTGAGTGAGGCCATCACATCATCACGTTCGCCTGAGACCACCTCACGCATGGTACGGACACCAAACTCATTACGAAGGCCGTTATCCACCCGCGACAACAAGAGATTCTGGGCCCGAAACTCGTCGCCACCGGTAGCCCGGTAAAAGGTATCCACGTCGGTAATTTGCCAGGCAATATAGGAATCCACGTCCAGTGGCTTTTTCTCAATGGTCAGATACTGACGCGCCGGCAGGTCCATGGTAAGAACCCGAACATCAAACTCCCTGACTTCATCAATAACGGGGACTTTAAAGTGAATCCCCGCAGGAACGTTGGTCTCGATCAGCTCGCCGAAACGCAGCAGAACGCCACGGTGGGTTTCCGGAATAATGTAAACACTGGACGATACCAACAACAAAATGATGAGGGTACCAGCAAGACCGATAATGCTTTTGGGTCCCATGATTATCTCCCCGTTCTCGCGTTGGTGGACTGGCGATTGCGCAGTTCGCGAAGCACCTGATCCGTCAGGGACTGGATATCAGCCTGACCGGTCAGGCTGCCCGCATCCCCTGCGCTCTCGTTCCGGCCCGCCGCCAGGCTGGCGCCGCCCTGACCGGTCAGACGATCCAGTGGCAGGTACATCATGTTACCGGCAGACTTGGTATCAACCAGCACTTTACTGGAACTGGACAGCACGCTCTCCATGGCCTGTAGATACATGCGCTCGCGAGTGACATCAGGCGCCTTCTCGTACACGGCCAGCAGATCCTTATACCGGGCGGTCTCACCGACCGCGCGCTCAACCACCTGGGCTTTGTATGCCGCCGCTTCCTCAACCATGCGCTGGGCCTTGCCACGGGCTTCCGGCACAACCTTGTTGCGATAGGTTTCTGCTTCTTCCTTGAGTTGCTGCTCGTCTTCACGGGCACGCTGCACTTCCCGGAAAGCATCCTGAACCGGCCCGGGCGGCTGGGTACTTTCCACGTTGACCCGCACAATCTCAAGGCCAGCACCGTACTGCCGCAGGAAGCCTTGGATTCGCTGCTCAACGTTTACCGCAAGCTCAACCCGACCCTCGGTCAATACCGCATCCAGAGTAGCACCGCCTGCTTCATGCCGAAGCGCACTGTCGGTGGCAAACGCCAGAGCCTGGTTAGAGTCACGGACATTAAGCACATAATCACGGGCATTACTGACCCGATACTGCACCTGCAAATCCACGCTGACCAGATTCTCATCCTGAGTCAGCATCTGGCCCGTCGACTCGGCTGTACGGACATTGGTTACGCGCACCTTGGTGACGTCATCAATCAACGGCACCTTGAAGCGCAGACCCGGGCTCTCTGTCCGGTCGTATTCCCCGAAACGCAGAACAACGGCCCGCTCCTGCTCGTCCACGGTGTAGAAAGACTGGAAGACGACGTAGCCAACAACAACAATGGCAGCCAGGGCGAGGATAGCGCCAAAACCAGGGCCGCCTCCGCCGGTGCTGCCATCACCACTGCCACCGGACTTGCCACCTTTGCCGCCCAACATCTTGTTGAGCTTGTCCAGCCCTTTTTTCAATGCCTCATCGAGGTCTGGCGGACCCTGATCATTGCCGCGCCGACCACCACCGGTACCCCAGGGGTCGTTGTCGTTACGGTTTCCACCCGGTTCATTCCAGGCCATAGTGCTCTCCGTTTCTGACTTATAAAAAGAATGGCTGCAAATACTAGGGATTTATCTCCGCCCCGGCAATAGCCGTTGCGGTTTCAGGCATGCCCCAGCTCGAGCCTGACCGATTCTTCCTTCACTCCGGCCCGGCTCAGAAGCTGCAGCCAGTCCCGGTTCTGCAAACGAACTTCCAACACCGTATCCCCCGTTTCACGATGCTCCTCGCTAAGCACGGACCCGGCCTCATGCAGCAGCGCGCGCAGCTTGCCGTCGGCAGGCCCCAGCAAAACAAAATGATGCACAACGTCCTCTGCAAGTCTCTCCACAATGGCGTCATACAGGCCATCGAGCCCTTCCCCGGTCACCGCGGACACCCAGGCCCTGACGGGAACACCGTCTTCATTGCGCTCGATTCTCGGCGTGAAGTCTTCCAGCAGGTCAATCTTGTTAAACACCTGCAGCATGGGAATCTCATCTGCCCCGATCTCGGCCAGCACCTCTTCGACCTGCTCTATATTCTCGTTACGCCGGCTGTCGTGGCTGTCAATAATGTGCAGCAGGATTGTCGCTTGTGTCGTTTCTTCCAGGGTCGCCCGGAATGCTTCGACCAGCTTGTGGGGAAGGTGCCGGATGAAGCCCACCGTGTCCGCCATTACGACCGGCCCGATATCCGGAAGTTCCAGACGTCGCAGCGTCGGGTCCAGAGTCGCAAACAACTGGTCTGCGGCATATACGGAGGAAGTGGTAATCCGGTTGAACAAGGTTGATTTACCTGCGTTGGTGTAACCAACCAGAGACACGGTTGGAATATCCGCTCGCTGACGGGCCCGTCGGCCCTGGCTCCGCTGCCGACGAACCTTTTCAAGACGCTTGTGGATGGACTTTATCCGTTCCCGAAGCAGACGGCGGTCGGTTTCCAGCTGGGTTTCGCCGGGGCCCCGAAGGCCGATGCCACCCTTCTGCCGCTCCAGGTGGGTCCAGCCCCGCACCAGACGCGTCGACATGTGTTCGAGCTGTGCCAGCTCTACCTGCAGCTTACCTTCGTGAGTCCGGGCGCGCTGGGCGAAGATGTCGAGAATCACACCTGTACGATCGAGCACCCGGCACTTGAGTTCATGCTCAATGTTTCTTTCCTGACGCGGACTCAGCGCATGATTGAACAATACGACATCGGCTTCATTGGCGGCTACGGCGTCACGGATTTCTTCCAGCTTTCCCTCACCGACGAAAAATCTCGGGCTGGGTTGCTTGCGGGAACCGGTAACAATACCCGCCGGCTCAACGCCGGCGGACGTCACCAGTTCCCGAAACTCGCCGGGGTCTTCCGTACCGTCATGGGCAGTGAAATCGATGTGGACGAGTATCGCGCGCTCACCGACATCAGGACGTTCAAACAATTGGCATCAACTCCGGAACAGTGAAACTGTCAATATCATAAAAACAAACACCCGCGGCCATCAGATCCCTGAAAAGGATCTTCCGGAACGCGGGTGGCAATACCGGGAAAGCGGATGGATCAGTCTTCAGATTCGCCCTCTCCTCCCGGAGCCTGCTGCGGAATGCGGACATTGCGGGCAGGAACCACAGTGGAAATAGCGTGCTTGTAGACCATCTGGCTGACAGTGTTTTTCAGCAAAATCACGAACTGGTCGAAAGACTCAATCTGGCCCTGAAGCTTGATACCATTAACCAGAAAGATGGAAACCGGAATGCGTTCCTTGCGCAATGCATTAAGGTAAGGGTCTTGTAACGAATGCCCTTTTGACATGTGTTTTCTCCTGTTTTAGTAAGTGCAGATCGTCATTTGTCAGAGTTAAATGTGGTGCGAAGTCTGATTTTTTTCAAGGCGGCCTTAGCGATAAGTTTGTTTTCGCTGTCCAGCCAGTCCACATCAGACCACTTACGCAACCAGGTCAACTGCCGCTTCGCCAACTGGCGCGTGGCTGCAATACCCTTGCTTACAAATGTGTCGTAGTCGTCTGCCCCGGACAAATAGTTCCAGGCCTGGCGATAGCCGACACAACGCGTGGAAGGGAGATCAGGATGCAAGTCTTCCCTGAGCATCAATGCCTGCACTTCGTCAAGAAAACCCGCCTCCAGCAT
The DNA here is from genome assembly GCF_038098645.1 of Marinobacter metalliresistant. Classification (NCBI taxonomy): domain Bacteria; kingdom Pseudomonadati; phylum Pseudomonadota; class Gammaproteobacteria; order Pseudomonadales; family Marinobacteraceae; genus Marinobacter; species Marinobacter metalliresistant. The sequence goes on from NZ_CP101118.1 coordinate 1,481,333, forward strand.
CTTGAGGAAGCGCTGACGGATTCTCTCATGAAGCACCCGCCGCTCCGGCGGCATCATGGCAAGCTGGACCACAGTATACGGTAGCAAAGATGTTTCGTCTGCCTGCCAGCGGGTGAAATAGGTGTAATCCTCAATATCGCTTCTACTGGCAGACTCAGGCACGCCCTCGCTTTTACCGGCAACCTCTGCCTGCCAGAACGCTGAAATCGGCCTGCCGGTCACTCGGAGGACTTCCAGGGCCCGCAACAATCGCTGGCGATTGTTTGGATGTATCCGCTCCGCCGCGACAGGATCACCACTGCGCAGCTCCCGGTGCAGCGCTTCCCAGCCCCGCGCCTCAGCCTCCCGCTCCAACATCCTGCGCACTTCCGGGCTCGCCGCAGGCAAACCGGACATACCATGCAGCAGTGCCTTGAAGTACATCATGGTTCCACCCACCAACAAGGGTATCCGGCCCGCTGCCGTGATCTCGGCCATGGCAGCGAGGGCGTCGCGGCGAAAATCCGCGGCCGAGTAGGTTTGTGCCGGATCGCAGATATCGATCAGGCGATGCGGGGCCCGGGCCAGTTCTTCCGCCGTCGGCTTGGCGGTACCGATATCCATGCCACGGTATATCATGGCCGAGTCGACACTGATGATCTCGCAAGGTAGCTGCTCGCACAGGGACATGGCCAGGTCGGTTTTACCGGACGCGGTCGGGCCCATCAGGAAAATGGCCGGCGGCAATGACACCCTAACGCCCCCGCAGGAACAGCTTGTCCAGCTCGGACAGGGTTACCAGTGTCCAGGTCGGCCGGCCGTGATTGCACTGGCCGCTTCGCTCGGTGGCTTCCATATCTCTGAGCAATGAGTTCATTTCCGGAACGGTGAGCTGGCGGTTCGCTCTGACCGAACCATGGCACGCCATGGTGCCGAGCAGCTCGTGAGTGACCGCTTCCACCCGGTCGCTCTGACCATGCGCAATGAGATCCGCCAGCACGTCACGCACCAGCTGTTCGGCGTCGGCACCTCGCAAAAGCGCCGGCACCTGCCGGACAGCCAGGGTTTCCGGGCCGATCCGTTCTATCTGCAGGCCAAGCTTCTGCAGCTCATCACCATGGCTCTCGGTCAGGGCGGCCTCTTTCTGGCTGACCGCCAAAGACAGCGGGACTAACAATGGCTGGCTTTTCAGATCCTGCTCGGCAAGGGCCCGCTTCATCCGTTCATAGGTTATGCGCTCGTGGGCAGCATGCATGTCCACCACGATCATCCCTGCCCGCCCCTGGGCGAGGATATAGATACCGTGCAGCTGGGCAATGGCATAGCCAAGTGGCGGCTCCTCATCACTGTCGGCCGGCGGCGTCGGAATGGGCGTGGCACCCCGGTCACCGACCGGTGTCGACTGCGGGCTTCCGGTTCCGCCACCGGCGTTCAGGGACTGATAGAACGCCATCTGATCACTGGCGCGCCATTCCTGCTGAGGCTGTGACTGACCTCCGAAACCGGCTGATGTGCCTGAATGACCGTAACCCGGCACCGCTGGCTGGCCATTCCAGGAAGCGCCCCCCGGAGCACCCATGGCCGGTGCGCTTTCCGCCTGAGCCGACGCTTCACGGCCAAAGGACTGGGCGACAGCGCCCCGGAAATGATCATCCGGCCGGACATCGGCCAGGGCCTTGTGCAGGGTTCTGAAGATAAAATCGTGAACCAGCCGGCCGTCCCGGAAACGGACTTCGTGTTTTGTGGGGTGCACATTCACATCCACCGTGGCCGGGTCTACCTCCAGGTACAGCACAAAGGCCGGATGCCGGTTGTTATAGAGAACATCCCGGTAGGCCTGGCGCACGGCATGAGCCACCAGCCGGTCACGAATCACCCGGCCGTTGACAAAGAAATATTGCAGGTCCGACTGACTGCGGGAGAATGTCGGCAGCGCAACCCAGCCCCACAAACGAAGCCCCGTTGCTTGCGCATCGATAACCACCGCATTGTCGATGAATTGCTGCCCGCACAGGGCACCGATCCGCCGCTCCCGGTCAAGGGCTGAATCGGCAGGCCTCAGGCTTTGAACAACCCGCTGGTTATGACGGAGGGTGAAACCGGCATCAAACCGGCTCAGGGCCTGCCGGCGCACACACTCCTCAACGTGGTTGAATTCGGTTTTTTCGGTGCGCAGAAACTTGCGGCGCGCAGGGGTATTAAAGAACAGATCACGCACTTCGACGGTGGTACCCACCGGGTGTGCGGCGGGAGAGATTCTGGCGTCCATCTCCCGGCCCTCTACTTCTACCCGGGAGGCCGCTTCCTGCTCGGCTGTCCGGGAAGTCAGCGCCAGGCGGGAAACCGAACTGATGCTGGCGAGCGCCTCACCACGAAAGCCCAGGGAAGCGACAGCTTCCAGATCGTCAAGGCTGGCGATCTTGCTGGTCGCGTGCCGGCTCAGGGCCAGCGGCAAATCATCCTCTTCAATACCGCTGCCGTCGTCCCGTACGCGAATCAGCTTGACGCCGCCCTGCTCCACCTCAACATCAACCCGGGTGGCACCGGCATCCAGGGCGTTTTCGACCAGTTCCTTGACGACAGATGCGGGGCGCTCCACCACTTCACCCGCGGCAATCTGGTTCGCGAGCCGTGGTGACAGCAATCGAATGGGGGGCATATTACGGGAAAACCTCTTGATCAGGACGCGGGAATACGAATGGTTTGCCCTACCATAACACGGTCATCCCGCAGGTCGTTATACTGCATCAGCTCACTGACCGTGGTCTGGTTTTGCCTGGCCACTCCGGAAAGCGTGTCACCATGCTGGATCCGGTAATGACTGACGCTGTTTCCACCTTGGCGATTCTGCTTCTGCCAGGCCAGCAAGGTGCCCGGCGGCGGGGTTTTCTGAAAGTAATCGTCAACGCCTTTCATAATAGCGCCGGCCAGCTTGTTGCGGTACCACTCAGTCGTCAGGTTTTTCTCTTCCTGGGGATTGGATATGAACCCGGCTTCCACAAGGATAGAGGGAATGTCCGGTGACTTCAGCACCACAAACGACGCCTGCTCCACACCCGGCTTATGCAGCTCTGCAACACGTCCGAGTTTGCCGAGGACCGAACTGCCAACACCCAGGCTAGCGTTGATGCTTGCTGTCATGGACAAATCCAGCAACACGCCTGCAAGCGTGTCATCGCGACCATCCAGGGACAATCCGCCAGCACCACCTATCAGGTCCGAACGGTTTTCACTGTTTGCCAGCCAGCGGGCGGTTTCACTGGTCGCCCCGCGCTGGGACAGGGCGAAGACCGACGCTCCCTTCGGCTGGGGCGTGCGGAAAGCATCTGCGTGTACGGATACGAACAGGTCGGCATTGTACTTTCTGGCCAGCAGCGTCCGGTTGCGAAGGCCAATGTAGTAGTCCCCTGTCCGGGTCAGCTTGGCGGTGTATCCAGGCTGGTCATTGATCAGACCGGCAAGGGTATTCGCCATTTTCAGAACCACATCTTTCTCGCGCGTACCCCTGGGACCGATAGCGCCCGGATCCTCACCGCCATGGCCGGCATCAATCACCACGATAACATCCCGCTTGCCTGCCGAATCCTGGGTAACGGTTGGTTTGGCAGCCTTTTCCAGACGGCTGCCGCTCTCGTCAATCAGATCAACGACCAGCCGGTGGCCATATTGCTGGTTCGGCTCAAGCTGAAAGCTCCGGGGCTTGATGTCGGTTTCCAGATCCAGAACCACCCTCAGATCGTCTCCGTTGCGAGGCGCACTGCGAATCCGCTTGATCGGGCTGCCGGAAAGGTCCAGCCCTGAGAAATCCGCTTTCAGGCGGGTATTCTTGAGATCGATAACCAGGCGGGACGGCCCTGACAGGGAAAAGATGTTGTGCTCTACCTGCCCGGCGGTATCGAATACCAGACGGGTGTGGTCCGGCGCCGGCCATATCCGCGCACTTTCCACCTGTGTTCCGGCGAAAACGGGCAGCGCCAGAACCGCCAGTAACAGTGTCAGCGGCTGGACCAGTCTTGTTTTGAGTTCAGCGATTCTCATACAGCCTACCTGCCAGTTTCCATCAGGTTCCCGACCTAGTTGTGGCCCGGACCAATCAATTGCAGCTCATTGAGCACCGAGGCACCCCGCTCGGAACGGGCTCTGATAACGACGGAACGCCCCTCACCCTGCCGGTCCAGATGAATCTCCAGATCAGGGTCGGGCAGAATTCCTTTTCCCCGCTCGGGCCATTCGATCAGACACAGATTATCGCCGGCGAAGTAATCCCGGATGCCCATATATTCCAGCTCTTCCGCATCGCCGAGCCGGTAAAGATCGAAATGGTACGCCGGCGGCTCCAGGTCCTCATAGGGTTCCACCAGGGTATAGGTGGGACTTTTTACCGCGCCGGTGTGGCCAAGCCCACGCATGACACCCCGGCTGATGGTGGTTTTGCCCATACCCAGGTCGCCTTCCAGACAGATCACCAGGCCTCGGCCGGATTCGGCAACACGTCTCGCCAACTCCCGGCCAAGCTGTTCAGTTTCAGCCTCGCTTTCGAGAAACAGGCGGCGCTCATTCCCTGTCATGCTCATAAATCCCCCAGCACCCGACTGGGTTCAGACTCGCGGAATACCAGCGGCAGCGCATCAATCACATCGTTGGGTATCAACCCCATGAACCCCCGGGTCTCTGAGGCTTTGTCAGCCGCAGCCAGATGCACCGAAGCGCCGAGAACGGCCGCTTTGTCCGTCTCGCCAAGCTGGGCGTAAACGGCGCCAAGGATGCCTGACAGCACATCGCCCATACCACCGGTGGCCATTCCCGGGTTGCTGCCGCTGATAATATCGGCCGCTGCGTGTCCCGAGGCGACCACTGTGCCCGCCCCCTTCAGTAGCACAGTCCCGCCGTACATGGCCTGTAATCTATTGGCAGCGGCCACTCGGTCAGCTTCCACTTCCGGCACCAGACAGTTGAGCAATCTGGCGGCTTCGCCCGGATGAGGCGTTAAAATATGGTTATCCGCCGGTATGGCAACCCGACCAGACAACAGATTCAGCGCGTCGGCATCCAGAACCCGGGCCTTACCGCTGGAAATAACCTGTTCCAGCATCTGCTGGCCCCAGGCGCTGCGGCCTATCCCGGGGCCACAGACTATAACCGAGGCTGCTTCCAGCAACGGTGGCAATTCCGAGCCATGGATCAGGCCATGAGCCATCACAGAGGGGCACCTGGCCAGCGCGGCACTCACATGCTCGGGCCGGGTTGCCAGGGAAACAAGACCCGCCCCTGAGCGCGCTGCGGCCTCTGCCGCCAACAGGCCGGCCCCTCCAAACCCCCGGTCGCCGGCCACCACCAGTACATGCCCGAAACGGCCTTTATGGGCATTTGCCGGTCTTTCCGGCAACCAGGACATAACCGACGCCCAGTCACGACGGTGCGCAACCGGCTGCTGACCACTACCAGCAACCCCCTCAGCCGTGCCGAGGGGCTCAAACACAACCTCACCGGACACTGCGGCCCCCTGACCGGTAAACAGGCCAGCTTTAAGCCCGATAAACGTGACAGTCATTGTTGCCCTTACCACGTCACCCCCGGCTGCCCCCGTGGTCGCATTCAGCCCGGAGGGTAAATCCACCGCAAGCACCGGCGCTGACGCCTGGTTGCACCGCCTTATCAGCGCGGCAAAGGGTTCGCGGGGCGCCCCCGATACGCCGGTACCCAGCATGGCATCAACAATCATTCCGGCACTGGCAAAATGCCCGTTGAGGCCAGATTCCGGAATACCCTCCAGTTCATCGACATCCACGCCGTCTGCCAGCGCCTTTTGCCAGGCCTTTCTCGCATCACCGGTGAGCTTTTTGGTTGGTGCGACGGCCACACAACGAACATCCATACCATGACGTTGAGCGTTGGCGGCAATCAGGTAGCCGTCGCCACCATTGTTTCCGGCACCACAGAGAACCAGCACCGGACCACCGTCCCGCCAGTGCCGGACCAGACAGCGAAACGCCGCCTGGGCGGCAGACTGCATCAGTTCAAAACCATCAACACCCTGCTGATCAATCACATAGCGATCAATCTGTCTGACCGCATCGGCGGAAAACAGCGCGTCTGGTAGACTGTGCGCAGCGGACGGCGGCATGAACCTTTGCTCCCGTTACAGAAACCGGTTTAAGAAAATTGGCCAGCTATCTGTAAAGCATAGCAAAACAGTTGAAAAGGTCATAACTTAATCAAATTAAATATCCGTACCCTCGTTCCCGGACGGATCTCATCACCGGCAGTTTCCATGAGCACCACGTCTACCTGTGACAAACCATCCCCGGAACTGGCTGATCTGCCAGCGCTAATCCGCCAGTGGGCAGCTGAGCTAGGCTTCTCCGATGTGGGCATCACAACGCCGGATACCGGTGAGCATGCAACTCATCTGCAAGACTGGCTTACCGAGGGATATCAGGGCGAAATGGATTACATGGCGCACTATGGCGACAAGCGTTATACGCCCACCTCGCTGGTGCCAGGCACCACCCGGGTCATCTCCGTGAGAATGGATTATCTCCCGGCGCCGGACAGCCCCCAAGATGCGCTCACTCACCGGGACAGAGCCTACGTTACCCGCTACGCACTGGGGCGTGATTACCACAAACTGATCCGCAAACGCCTGGCCCGGCTGGCAGGACGAATTGATGAGGCGCTGAACGGATACGACTACCGGGCCTTCGTGGACAGCGCGCCAGTGCTCGAGCGTGCCCTGGCCCAGAGAGCCGGCCTTGGCTGGATCGGCAAGAACAACATGCTGATTCACCCGAAAGCAGGCTCTTTCTTTTTCCTGGGAGAAATTTTTACCAGCGCTCCGCTGCCTGTTGACGCACCATTCGAGAAAGACCATTGCGGGAGCTGTTCAGCGTGTCTGGATGTGTGTCCCACCGATGCGTTTGTAGCTGCGCACAAGCTGGATGCGAGGCGCTGCATCAGCTATCTGACCATTGAACTCAAAGGCAGCATTCCGGAAGAGCTGCGGGCCCTGATGGGCAACCGGGTTTTCGGATGTGATGACTGCCAGCTGGTCTGCCCGTGGCAGAAGTTCAGCAAACCAACGAAAGAGCGGGATTTCCAGCCCAGGCACGGGCTGGATAACACCGACCTGGCCGAGCTGTTCCTCTGGACCGAGGAACAGTTTTTGAAACGAACAGAAGGCTCTGCCATTCGCAGAACCGGCTATGAGGGCTGGCTTCGCAACCTGGCCGTTGGGCTGGGCAACGCACCCTCAACCATTCCGGTTATTGAAGCCCTGAAAAAGCGCGCGGACCACCCTTCCGAAATGGTCCGTGAGCATGTCCAGTGGGCCCTGCGGCAGCACAACCTATAGCTTGAAGAAGTGTTCCCGGTAATGGCGCAGTTCGTTAATGGAGTCCCGGATGTCGTCCAAAGCCAGATGACTGCCTTTCTTTTTGACGCCGGCCAGCACATCTGGCCGCCAGCGGCGGGCTAACTCTTTAACGGTAGACACGTCCAGATTCCGGTAGTGGAAGAAGGCTTCCAGCTCTGGCATGTACTTGACCAGGAAACGTCGATCCTGGCCGATGCTGTTGCCGCACAGCGGTGACTGCCCCGCCTCAACGTGTTTTTTCAGAAACTCGATGGTCTGCTGCTCGGCTTCTGATTCGGAGATATCGCTTTCCTGAACACGCTTGGTAAGACCGCTTTCACCGTGCGTTCTGGTGCACCACTCATCCATGGCATCCAGAAAAGCATCTGGCTGATGGACAGCAATGACCGGACCTTCCGCTACTGTGTTCAGTTCCGAATCGGTGATAATTGTTGCCATTTCAATGATCCGCTCTTTTTCGGGGTCCAGGCCTGTCATTTCCAGATCGATCCAAACCAGGCGATCGCTATCTGCCATTATTTTCCCAGCCTTCTAGATTTAGGGGAGGCGGGGCTGGCATCGGCTTTCCGGAAACCGCTACAAGCACATCCATGTGCGCTTGACTCCGGCCATCCATGGCCTCCGACATTTCCGAAAAGCCGATGCCAGCCCCGCTCCGAAATTTGGAGATATGTCTTTATCGTCTTGGCAACGTCCAAGCCGAATAGGCACGATTCCAGTATGATGGCACACCACAGGCAAAACTTTCATCTGGTTATCCGGGACGTAAATGGCAAAACGGCGACTGAACAAACAGCAGCAATTCCGCATCAAGAGGGTCCAGGAAGAGCGAGCGGCCCGCGCGGCGCGCAAGGAAAGGAAGGTTCAGGAGCAGGCCGACGCTGGTGAGCTTGGGCCGGAGCAGGAAGGGTTAGTCATTGCTCACTATGGGCAACAGCTGGACGTGGAAGCACTGGAAGGTGAGCAAACCGGTGATGTAGTCCGGTGCTTTGTTCGAACCAACATTGACAGCCTGGTGACCGGTGACAAGGTTGTCTGGCGGCCGGGACAAAATGAAACCGGCGTTATTGTTGCCCGCTGTGAGCGGCAGAATCTGCTGCAGCGGCCGGATAATTTTGGTGCCCTGAAGCCGGTGGCCGCAAACATTGATCATATTATTCTGGTGATAGCACCGGAGCCGGAGCCCCACGACAACCTGATTGACCGGTACCTGGTGGCCGCGGAAATCACAGATATTCCGGCGGTGATTCTGCTTAACAAGACGGATCTGCTTACCAACAGAAACCGGCAAAGCATTGATGCCCTGCTCGTGCGCTATGAAGCGCTGGGTTATGAGGTTGTGCGTACATCTGCAGCCGAATCTGGCGATCAGCCGTCATCGGAGGTTGAGGCCCTGGTCAAGGATCAGACCAGCGTGTTCGTCGGGCAGTCCGGCGTGGGCAAGTCGTCGATTATCCAGACGTTGATGCCGGGTGAGGCAATTCGCGTGGGCGCCGTATCGGAGAGTACTGGCAAGGGTGTGCACACGACCACAACGGCCAAGCTGTTCCATCTGCCGATGGGAGGGGATCTGATCGATTCGCCGGGTATCCGTGAGTTCGGCTTGTGGCACATGACACCGCAGGAGGTCGAGCACGGGTTCCGGGAGATCCGGGACGTAATCGGTAACTGCAAATTCCGCAACTGCCGGCACATGGGGGATCCCGGCTGTGCGATTGATGCGGCGGCGGATCAGGGCAAGATCAGCCCGCAGCGGCTGAAAAGTTTCCACCGGATTCTTCAGGATATGTCGGAACAGCAGGCCCGCGGGCTGAAAGTGGACTAACGGATCCTGCCCTACCAGTTCAGCTCGCCCGGTGCCGGCTGTTCTTTTTCCTTGCGCCATTCCCCACTTTCAAGCCGCTCTCGGGCGGCTTCCTGCTCTGCTTCTGACGGGCGGGTAAGATCGATCAGGGGCTCATCGGTACGGCCCGCGCTGCTCTGGATGTTGTCTACGGTTTTCTTGTTCAGAACGATAATGGAAATGCGGCGGTTCACCGGCGCGGTCGGGTCTTCCTGATCGAACAGCACGGAGTCGCTCAGCCCTACCACCCGGGCAATCTGTTCCCCCCGAACCCCGCCAGCAACGAGCGCCCGGCGGGCTGTATTGGCGCGGTCAGCCGACAGCTCCCAGTTGGTGTAGCCCGGCCGGCCACTGAACGGTGCCGAATCGGTATGCCCTGTAATACTGAGTTTGTTATCGACGGAACCCAGCGTCTTGGCCAGTTCAAACAGGATATCCTGAGAGTAATATTTAAGCTCGGCGCGGCCGCTGTCGAACATGGGGCGGCCTGACCGGTCGACGATCTGGATGCGCAGGCCTTCATCGGTAATGTCGATCAACAGCTGGTCCTTGAATTCCTGCAGGGTTTCGTTCTGCTCGATGCGTTCTTTCAGCTCCTGGAATAACTCCTCCATACGACGCTGTTCGAGGGTTTCCGAGAGTTCGTCCACAACCTGGTCTTCGATCTGAATCTGGCTTGATTCGATATCGGGACTCGCCTCGTTTATGACCGAAGCGCTGCCTTCAAGGTCCACCGGGTTCGGTGAGCCACCCTCGGTAAATCCTACCGGATCACGAAAATAACCTTCCACGGCCAGCTTTTGTTCAGGAGACGCCGTCGCGGTCAGCCAGAGCACCAGGAAAAACGCCATCATTGCGGTAGCGAAATCGGCAAACGCAACTTTCCAGGAACCACCGTGGTGCCCGGCTGCGACAACCTTTTTGCGTTTGATGATGATCGGCTGTTCTTCCACGATTCGGCTCCGGAGATCAGTTGCAGGCGGTATTACTTGGAACGAACGTGATCGTTCAGTTCCTGAAACCCGGGACGCTTGTCCGTCGGCAATGCCTTGCGACCGAATTCAATCGCCATCTGGGGCGCCTGCCCGGACACTGTGGCTACGATGGCCGACCTTACGCATTCGTAGGCCTTGAGTTCGTATTTGGCGGCGTGTTCCATGGCAATGGACGTGGGGCCGACGAAGCCATAACCCATGAAGATACCGAGAAAGGTACCAACAAGCGCCGCGGCAACACTCAGGCCGATCTTCTCAGGCCCCTCGCTCATGAAGTTCATGGTGATGACAATGCCAAGAACCGCGGCAACAATCCCGAGGCCGGGCAGCGCGTCCGCAATCTTGTTGACGGCGTGCGCAGACTCTTCGATTTCGTGCTGGCGACTGTCGATCTCGTTTTCCATCATGCCTTCCAGCTCATGGGCCGCCATGTTGCCAGAGCTGATAATACGCAGGTAATCGGTAATAAATGCCTGCAATTCTTTTGACTTCATGATGGCAGGGTAACGACTGAAGATCTGGCTGGACTCGGGATTATCGATGTCTTCTTCTATTGCCATAACGCCCTGCTTCCGGGACTTGTCAAAAATCTCGTAAAGCAGGCTGAGAAGATCCATGTAGAACGATTTATTGTAGGGCGAACCGGTAAGCAGCTGAAAGCCGCGGCTAAACGTTTCCTTCAGGGTATGCATGGGGTTGGCAATAATGAATGACCCCAGAGCCGCGCCAAAAATGATCAGCACTTCTGTTGGCTGCCACAGCACCATGAGGTTGCCGCCATGGAGAACAAAGCCAGTAAATACACTGGCAATAACAATAACCGCACCGATGATCAGTAACATGGTAACTAAGCACGCCTTATGTTCTTGGTTATCGGCCGGAGCCGGAAGTCTTCACGCAAAAGGTGCCCTGATAATAGCAAGCCCCCCACAGAACCGCGAAGCCAAGAAACAATTTCTATACAGGTCGCAGTCTTTGTTAAACTTCGCGCCTTTGAGCGCAGAGGATCACTATTCATGTTCGACAAGCTTTTTGTTCTGAGCCAGTACATCGCCCCGCAACGGGCGATTTCCCACCTGGCCGGTCGTCTGGCCGACGATGACCGTTCCTCCGCGCTCAAGAACCGGGTGATCCATTGGTTTATCGGCCGCTACGGGGTAGACATGAGCGAAGCCGCCGAGCCGGATCCGGAAGCCTACCCGAGCTTCAACGCTTTCTTCACCCGGGCACTGAAACCGGGTATCCGACCACTGGCCGAAGGTGAAGAAACGCTGGTCAGCCCTGTTGATGGCGTGATCAGCCAGCTCGGCCAGGTAACTGGCGACCGGATATTCCAGGCCAAGGGCCAGTCCTTCAGCCTGAGCGAGCTGCTCGGCGGAATTGAGAAAACCACCGCGCCGTTTGCGGGGGGCGAATTTTCGACCATCTACCTCTCGCCCAAGGATTACCACCGGATCCACATGCCCATGGCCGGCACCCTTCGGGAGATGATCCACATTCCGGGCAAGCTGTTCTCGGTAAACCCCGTGACCGCTGAAAACGTTCCCAACCTGTTTGCCCGCAATGAGCGCGTTGCCTGCATCTTCGACACTGACGCAGGCCCCATGGCCCTGGTACTTGTGGGCGCCATGATTGTGGGCAGCGTGGAAACCCGCTGGGCGGGGGTCGTGGTGCCGGGCAGCAAAGGGGTTACCGCAACTCATTACGAAGGCGAGCAGGCCGTGACGTTTGCCAAGGGTGAGGAAATGGGCCGCTTCCGGTTGGGCTCGACCGTGATCATGGTAATGCCCAAGGGTGCAGTCAGTTGGAACAGTGATCAGATCGCCGGCAAGACCGTGCGCATGGGCGAGGCCTTTGGCACACTATCCCGGACACACTCTCCCGTGTAGGAGAACGGCTTTCCGAATCATGCCCGCTCAAACGGAAATGCCAGCACCTCACGTATGTCCCCGGCGCCCAACTTGATCATCAGCAGGCGATCCAGCCCGAGCGCCACCCCGGAACACTCGGGCAGCCCCAGCCCGAGGGCTGCAAGAAAAGCCTCATCCAGCGCCATTTCCGGCTTCCCGGACCGTCGGCGCTGCTCATTATCCGCTTCAAAGCGGCGACGCTGTTCCCGTGGATCCGTCAGCTCCCAGTAGCCGTTGCAAAGCTCAAGGCCATTTATGTAAAGCTCGAACCGGTGCGCGGTTTCATGGCCTTCCGACACGGAGACACGAGCCAGGGAGGCCTGAGCGGCCGGATAGCCAGTTATGAATACCGGCCGTTGCGTACCAAGGTTCGGTTCAACCGCAAAACTCATCAGCAGGTCCAGGCAGCCATCGCGCCCCAGGTCCGCCAGCTGTTCCGGTTCCAGCCACTGCTCGCAGCGACGCATCAGCTCGCGGTCCGTGGCCTCAAAGGGGTCGATATTTGCCCACCATTCCATCGCGTCCCTGTAACGGATGACCTCCGGCGGCCGGCACCCAAGCCAGCCACATACAAGGTCTGAAACCTCGGCCATCAATGCCACGTCGTCAAACCCTTCGCGATACCATTCCAGCATGGAGAACTCAGGGTTATGGCGTCGCCCCAGCTCGCCATTACGGAACACCCGGGAAACCTGATAAACCGAGCCGTAGCCCGCAGCCAGCAGGCGCTTCATGTGGTATTCAGGGGAGGTTTGCAGCCAGCCGCCGGTTCGGGCGCCGGCGGATACGTGCGCCTGAATGCCGTCCAGATTCGGATCGGTGACACCATGCTGCCCGAGAATCGGTGTTTCAACTTCCAACACCCCTCTTTGCGCAAAAAAGCCGCGCACAAACCCCAGTTGTTGTGCACGGCTTTTCAAGGCAGCCTGCGAGGCAGAGGGCTGCCAGACAGGTTCTTTGGTCATGTCAGGATTAACTGCTCTTGACCCGGTTGACGTACTCTCCGGAGCGCGTATCAACCTTGAGTACTTCACCGGTGGTGATAAACAACGGCACATTGACCACGGCACCGGTTGAGAGGGTTGCCGGCTTGGAGCCACCCTGTGCCGTGTCGCCCTTCATGCCCGGATCGGTATCGACCACTTCGAGTTCAACGAAATTGGGCGGCGTAACCGACAGCGGCGCACCGTTATACAGGGTCACTGTGTAGACATCCTGCTCTTTCAGCCACTTCAGGGTGTCACCAACGGCCTTGGCATCAGCCGGGTACTGCTCGAAGGAGCCATCAGTAAGCATGAAATGCCAGAATTCCCCGTCGGTGTAGAGGTATTCCATATCCTGATCAATCACATCCGCCGCTTCCAGGCTTTCACCGGATTTGAAGGTGCGTTCCCAGACACGATTGGTCATGAGGTTACGCAGTTTGACGCGGTTAAAGGCCTGCCCCTTTCCGGGTTTTACGAACTCGTTCTCGAGCATGATGCAGGGGTCGCCATCAAGCAAAACCTTGAGACCACTGCGAAATTCGTTGGTAGAATATGAAGCCATGAAATGTCCACCTGACAAAATGCTGTTTAAAATTCAAAGGTCGCTATGATACAGCGAACCCCCGCCCATATAGAAGCCCACCTTTCTGACCAGGAGCAACGCAGCTGGCAGCAACTGCTCTCGGAGTCGGTCACATCGCCTGAAGAGCTGCTCCGGCGCCTGGGACTTCCTGACGAGCTGTGGCTTTCCGGCGCACGGCGGGGCCACCGGCTGTTTCCGATCCGGGTGCCGGAACCGTTCCTGGCCCGAATGGAAAAAGGCAACCCGGCCGACCCGCTGCTCAGGCAGGTGCTGCCACTTGAGGAGGAAACCGGCCATGTGCCGGGCTTTGTCAGCGATCCTCTGCAGGAGGCGGGCGCCATTCCGACCACCGGGCTGATCCGCAAATACCGCAGCCGGGCGTTGCTCATGGTCACCGGCCAGTGCGCGATCAACTGCCGGTACTGCTTTCGGCGGCACTTCCCCTATAACGAACAGCGTCTGAACCCGGAAGACCGACAACGTGTTATCGACACCCTGGCGGCCAGCCCTGAGGTGAACGAGGTCATTTTCAGTGGTGGCGACCCGCTGGCGGTCAATGACCGGCTTCTCGCCCAGTGGGCATCAGCGATCAGTGGCATACCTCACATTCGCCGCCTGCGTCTGCATACCCGCCTGCCCGTGGTGATCCCCCAGAGGGTTTGCGATGAGTTGCTGAAGTGGCTGTCAACAACGCCTCTGCAGGTGGTTATTGTTCTGCACATCAACCACCCGGCGGAAATTGATCCCCCAACCCGCCGGGCATTGGGCTATCTGAGGGCAGCCGGTGCCACGCTGTTGAACCAGAGCGTTATCCTCCGGGGCGTGAATGATCAAGCTTTTGTTCTTGAAGCCCTGAGCGAGGCCCTGTTCGATGCAGGTGTGCTACCCTATTATCTCCACGCCTTCGACCCGGTGGCCGGTGCGCACCATTACAATGTGCCCGATCAGGAGGCGAAGGAGCTAATGCATGAACTGCTGGGAAGGCTGCCCGGGTTCCTGGTGCCAAAGCTTGTACGTGAAGAGCCAGGAAAGGATAGCAAGACCCCGATCAACCTGTTCCCGTGACACGGTTCACGAAAAAGGCCTCAAAATCACTTGTCAAAGATTGTCAACTCGTGATCTTCTCGCTTTTTGTAACTGGTTTGCTACTTTAAAGTCCAGTAACGTTTAACGATAAAACATGTATTTACGGCGTTTTCCTGGCAGGCCGGCGGACAGCGATCAACCGCCAGCCGAGCAGGCCCAACCCCGGAATACCACCTGTGCTCCCGATATTGGCATGAATTCATGGAAGGTATGACCCTGAAACCAGATCTCCGCGTTCCCGAACAGAAAACGGCCAGCCTGTCGTTCTGTGACACAACGCCCAAAGCATTCAGGATCTGGACGGACCAGCTGCCGATGGCCAATATCGGTGAGGTATCACGGCAACTCTACCATGCCATCATTGAACTGAATCATCTGTTCCTGGCGCCGCATCTACGGATGCAGTTTCTGGAAGTCATCCGTGAAAAAATTCACTTCGTCTGCAACGAACTCTCGCGACACTATCTGGGTCTTGCCGTCGCGCTTCCCGAAAAACAACGGAAAATCGCCAACCTGTCACAGGCACTGCAGTTACATCTGGCGGGTGGGTACAAGCTGTGCGTTCTCGAGTTCATTGACACCGGCGGGCTGGAAAAAAATCGCAGGCAGATTGCCAACGCCACTCACAGAGCCATTTACGAACTGGCAGCAACCATTCTGAGATCGCACCAGCTTTACTGCCCCAGCCCGGCCCGGAGCTGGCTCGAATGCCACCGCCTGTTCCGCTTCGCCTACCGCAACAAACTGTCCGTCATGCAGGTTGAAGACGACACCCTGCAACACCGCCGCACCAGTTCCGTTGCCGACAGCTATAAACGCATTCTGCTGCTCGGCTGTGCCCGGCCAAACCAACTCAGGCAGTCAGAGCTTCTCCAGGTGTACGAGTTATTCGAGTCCTGGACAGATCACACACGTTGCGGGCCGGACATCGGCGATGACAGCCTGTTCGTCGTCAATATGGAAACGGATAATCCGCCGTTCTATCGCAGCCTGCTTGACAGGAACCCGGGCGATGACAGCTTCGGTTTCGACACCCGCGAGTTATCGTCCATGCTTTCGGACACACTGCATGCCCGCCGGGAACACAAAGAAACCGACCATGAGCTGACGGTTCCGGCGAAAGTCAGCGATACCCTGCTTACGCATCTCAGCCAGGCGCTGGGCATTCTCGCGAAAAGAAACTTCAACCGTATTGCCAGCCAGGGATCCCTGGAAGTCTGCGTGGGCCTGACGGCCGCGCACTATTTTATTGCCGGCGAGAAAACCTTCACCGAATTCGTGAACGGCAATGACAGTAGTCATCAAGACGAGGAGAACCCGTTTATCCGTGCCTCGCGGCAGAAGCAGGACGCCTGGTCGGGCGCCCATGATGCCGAGCCAGGCGACGACAGACTTCTTTCGGCCGATACCCCGATTAACTTCCGCGGCAGGCACGGCAACGCTCAGGGTCCTGGTATTGACAAAAACCGCCCAAAATCGCACCACTCTTTTCTGATAAACACGAGCCCGGGCGGTTACTGCGTCGCCTGGGAGAGCAACGTGCCCCCCTCGCTTCAGGCCGGCGAGGTGCTCGGAGTCCGGGAGCAGAAAAGCCACCCCTGGAGCGTCGCGGTTGTTCGCTGGATTCGCCAGATCAAAAACCACGGCACTCAGGTGGGCATAGAGCTTCTTGCGCCCAGCGCTTCGCCCTGCGGCGTTCGCCTGATCCAGAAAGTAGGCAACAGCAGCGAATATCTCCGGGGCCTGCTATTGCCGGAAATCAGCGTGGTGAATCAGTCGGCTACTCTGATTACACCAAGGTTGCCGTTCCAGTCAGGCAGCCGGATTTCATTACTCCACGACGGTCGGGAGGACCCGGGGCAGCTGTCGCGCAAAGTATCCTCCACAGGCAGCATTAGCCAGTTTGAACTCAAGTTACAGAATGCCGCAGCACTGACCACCGGCACACCGGTGGCACCGTCCCGCGCCAGTGAGGATGAGTTCGACTCCCTCTGGCCATCGTTATAATCTTGCCAAACTGAGACGCCGGACCCCGGAGAGGGTTGTTATTGAACCGCAACCCCTGCATCATTCAGCGATAGTGAATGACCGGCCTTGCGACACCCGCAAACCGTTGACTGCAAGTTACTGTATTCAAACAGATCGCAGACTGCTAACGGTGGCCGCCTCCGCCAATGTGTATCACGAGACGTCTTACGAATGCAGAAAAAGAACGCGACCGTACACCTGCTGATTCTTGACCCATCTCAAAACGATGCCGAATCGCTGGTCAGCCTGCTCCGTAACTCAGGCAAGGCCACCAGGGCCCATCGCATCACTTCCGAGGAAGACCTCGAAGAAACCCTGAAAGCGGGTAACTGGGACCTGCTCCTGGCCCGTGATCTGGACCAGGAATTTTCGGCCGACGATGCGCTGGCCATGATCCGCCGGATGGACAAGGACATTCCGTTTATTCTGCTGACCGAGCAGGAAAGTCGCGAACGTACGGTAGCGATGATGAAGGCCGGCGCACAGGACACCGTACCGTTTGAGTACACGGATCTCCTGGTGCTGGTGGTTAACCGCGAACTGGCAGCCCTTGGTGAACGTCGCCGGCGCCGGGTGCTGGAATCCCACCTCAGGGAGGCGGAACAGCGCTGCCAGTTACTGCTCGAAAGCTCCAAGGACGCGATCGCCTACATTAATGATGGCATGCACATCTACGCCAATCAGTCCTATATGGAGTTTCTTGGCTACGACGATATCGATGACCTTATCTGCATCCCGGTACTGGACACCCTTACCCCGGAAAGTCAGGACACGTACAGGGAGTTCATGAAGTCCTTCGCTGAAAAGGGCGAAGATGGCATGACCATGAACTGCACGGCACGCCGCAGTGACGACCACGAACTGAATGTCACCATGTCGGTTTCCGCGGCAACCTATGATGGTGAGGCCTGCACCCAGATTGTGCTGCAGCCGGAGCACAGCGATGCGGAACTCGAAGAAAAACTGCGCCAGATCAGCAGCCAGGATCTGCTGACCGGTCTTTATAACCGCCAGTACCTGATGGATGCACTCGCCGAAGCGATCTCCAATGCCGGCAAGCACAACGAAACCGGTGCGCTTGCCTATATTGCCCTGGACAACTTCATGAACATGAAGAGCCAGGTGGGCATATCCGGCGCGGACCTGCTACTTGGCGATCTGGCTAACCTGCTCAAGGAGCAGGCCGGAGACGACCTGGCCCTCGCCAGACTGAGTGACGACGCCTTCAGTCTCCTGTGCCAGCCCTGCGATGAAAAAGCCATGTCTGATCACTCCGAGCGCATCCGCAAGGCAGTTGAAGACCATTTGTTTGATATCAATGGCCGCACCGTGCAACTCACCGTGAGTATCGGGGTTGCCGCGATTACCGAGAACTCGCCAAAGGCCGAGGAGTTGATGGCCCGGGCCCACATGGCGTCCGCTGAAGTCCGCAAACTGGAAGGCCATGCCCAGGGCAACGGTGTCGTAGCCTATAACCCGGCGGACTTTGAAACACTGGATGAGAGCAATTCGGTGGAGGCCATTCAGAAAGCCCTGGAAGAGAACCGCTTCCGCCTTCTGTTCCAGCCGATCATTAACCTGCGCGGAGAAGGCGAGGAGCATTACGAAGCTTTCGTGCGGATGCTCGACAAGGACCACAAGGAAGTCTCACCCTATGATTTCCTGCCGCCGATGGGACCGATCGACACCGCCATCAAGATCGACCGCTGGGTGATCCTGCAGACCATCAGGCAGCTTTCCAGTCACCGCTCCCGGGGGCACGATACCCGCCTGTTCCTGAACGTAACCGCGGAAACACTGCAGGACCAAACCTTCACCCCCTGGCTCAGCGTCGCCCTGAAGGCAGCGCGGTTGCCGGGTGATTCACTGATTTTCCAGATCCGCGAAGGCGATGCCAACAACTACATGAAACAGGCCAGGGACTTCACCAAAGCCGTTCATGAACTCCACTGCAAGGTTTCCATCGCCCAGTTTGGCTGTGCCCTCAACCCGTTCAACACGCTCAAACATATCGATACAGACTACGTAAAGATTGATGGCTCCTTTACGGAGGAAATCCAGAAGAGCGATGAAGCCAAAGAACAGGTGAAGGCGATGGTCAAGAGCCTGCAGAATAGCGGAAAGCTGACGATCATACCGCTGGTGGAAAATGCGGGTGTTCTCGCCACCCTCTGGCAGGCAGGTGTTAACTACATCCAGGGCTACTACCTGCAGGCCCCGGTTCCGGAAATGAACTACGACTTCGGCGACAACTGAGCCGGACCGGCTCAGAAGTCTGCCTGATCGAGCCCCTGATTGGTTTCGCTTTCCCGGAAACCAATCAGGTACAGGATCGCATCCAGCCCGAGTGTCGAGATGGAGTGACGGGCCGATTCCTTAACCAGGGGCTTGGCCCGGAACGCAACACCCAGCCCGGCCTGGCTCAGCATCGGGAGGTCGTTGGCGCCATCGCCCACGGCTATAACCTGTTCCCTGGAGATGTGCTCTTTTTCAGCAATTTCCAGCAGCAGTTCGGCCTTACGCTTGCCATCGACAATCTGCCCGGCGACCCGGCCGGTCACCTTACCGTTCTCGATTTCCAGCTCGTTGGCATAGATGTAGTCGATCCCCAGCTTGCGCTGCAGATGGCGGGCGAAATAGCTAAACCCGCCAGACAGAATCGCGGTCCGATAACCCAGGGCCTTGAGGCTGAGAATGAGGTGCTCCGCCCCTTCGGTCATGCGCAAACGATTGGCAATACCTTCCAGTACTGATTCATCCAGTCCTTTGAGCAGCGCCAGGCGCTCGGCAAAGCTCTGGCTGAAATCCAGCTCGCCCTGCATGGCCCTTTCGGTAATTTCGGCCACCTGCGCCCCTACTCCCGCTTCCATGGCCAGCTCATCGATCACCTCGGCTTCGATCAGCGTGGAATCCATATCGAAGACCACCAGACGGCGGTTGCGCCGGAAAATCGAATCCTCCTGGAAGGCGATATCCACATTCATTTCACCGGCAATATGGAGGAAGTCCGCGCGCAATTGCTCAAGGTCCGAAGGCGTGCCACGAACCGAGAACTCCACGCAGGCGATCCGGTTATCGGAGGCGTTCAGTGATGGCCTCGCAGAAAGCCTGGAGATGTTGTCGATGTTCAGCCCATGGCGAGCTGTAATGGCGGATACCCGGGCGATCTGTTCGGCCTTGATGTCCCGGGAAAGCAGGGTCACGATGTAACAGGCGCGATTCCGGGCCGCAGCCCAGGACTGGTATTCCTCAACGGTGATCGGCGCAAACCGGACTTGCAGATCAAGGGCGTGGAGCCGGAACAGCAGGTCCCGGATGACCGGTGAGGATTTGGATTCATCCGGAATATCGATCAGGATGCCCCAGGTGAGATGATCGTGAATCACCGCCTGGCCGATATCGAGAATCCGCACATCATAGCGCCCCATGATGCCGGTGATTTCCGATGTGAGGCCGGGCTTGTCCCGCCCGGAAACATTGATCAGTACCAGTTCACCCACGTTCGGCCCCCTCACTTTCGGAACTCGCCTCTTCCTGAGCCCGGGCGGCGGAAGGAATCACCTCAATGGCGTCGACCCGCTGCAGGCCCCGGGGCAGTTTGTGGCCACGACGCCCACGCTCGCCGAGATAGTGCTCGAGGTCGCTGAATTGCAGCCCCATCTTGCGTTTTCCGGCCCGGATCTCGAGCTGGTCATCCTCGGCGAACACCGCAATCGAGACCACGTATTCTTCCCGGTTCTGAACCCGTGCAGACGGTATACTGATGATCTTGTTACCCTTGCCCTTGGCCAGTTCCGGTAACTCACTCAGCGGGAACACCAGCATCCGCCCCTCGTTAGACACAGCCCCCAGATACAGCGTTTTTCCGGTGGCCGGTATGACAACAGGAGGCAGGATCTTCGCTCCCCTGGGGACACTCACCACCGCTTTGCCGTTGCGGTTTTTGCTGATCATGTCGTTCAGTGACGTCACGAAACCATAGCCGCCGTCAGTGACCAGCAAGGTCTTGCGAGACGGATCTCCCATCAATAGTCCCGAGAACGTGGCACCAGAAGGCGGATTGATCCGGCCGGTTAAAGGCTCGCCCTGCCCCCTGGCCGACGGCAGGCTATGGGCCATCAGCGAATAGGCGCGTCCGGTGGAATCCAGGAAGATCGCCTGCTGGTTGGTTCGCCCTCTGGCCGCCAGCGCAAATCGGTCGCCGGCCTTGTAACTCAGGCCTTCGGGCTCGATGTCGTGGCCCTTTGCGGCGCGAACCCAGCCTTTATCAGACAGCACCACTGTGACCGGGTCATTCGAGATCAGATCCACTTCACTGAAGGCGCGGGCTTCCTCTCGCTCGACAATCGGAGAGCGACGGTCGTCACCAAAGTTTTCGGCGTCCGCCTTCAATTCGTTCTTGATCAGTTCCCGCAGACGATCTTCGGAGCCAAGAATCGACTGAAGTTCATCCCGCTCCGCTGACAGCTCATCCTGCTCACCGCGGATTTTCATCTCCTCAAGCTTGGCCAAATGACGAAGCTTCAGTTCGAGGATGGCCTCGGCCTGGTCTGCAGACAACCCGAAGCGGGCCATCAACTCGGCCTTGGGCTTATCTTCGTTGCGGATTATCTCAATAACCTCATCAATATTGAGATAGGCAATCAGCAGGCCTTCGAGGAGGTGCAGACGCGCCAGGACTTTCTCAAGACGATGCTCGAGACGACGGATAACGGTGGCCCTGCGGAATGTCAGCCATTCAGTCAGAATCTGATGCAGGCCCTTAACGCCCGGCCGGCCATCATTGCCGATCACATTGATATTCACCCGATAGGTCTTCTCAAGATCCGTGCTGGCAAACAGGTGTGCCATCAGGCCATCGAGATCCACCCGGTTGGAGCGGGGCACAACGACCAGACGGGTCGGATTTTCGTGGTCCGATTCATCGCGGAGGTCTGCCACCATCGGCAGTTTTTTGGTCTGCATCTGATGGGCAATCTGCTCCAGTACCCGGGCGCCGGACACCTGATGCGGCAGATCCGTCACCACAATTTCGCCGCTTTCACGAATCCAGCGGGCACGCATGCGAAGCGAACCGCGGCCGGTTTCGTACATCTGCCGGATATCCTTGCGTGGGGTAATAATTTCCGCATAGGTGGGGAAATCCGGCCCCTTGATGTGTTCGCAGAGCTCATCAACGGTTGCATCGGGCTGATCCAGCAAACGGATGCAGGCGGCGGTGACTTCCCGCACGTTGTGGGGCGGAATATCGGTGGCCATACCAACGGCAATGCCGGTAGTGCCGTTCAGGAGCACGTGAGGGAGCCTGGCAGGCAGCACCGAGGGCTCATCCATGGTGCCATCGAAATTGGGCACCCAGTCCACCGTGCCCTGGGCAAGCTCGCCCAGCAGCGCTTCGGCAAAAGGCGCCAGACGGGATTCGGTGTAACGCATGGCGGCAAACGATTTGGGATCATCCGGCGAACCCCAGTTGCCCTGCCCGTCTACCAGTGGATAACGATAGGAGAACGGCTGCGCCATCAGCACCATGGCTTCATAACAGGCGCTGTCACCATGGGGGTGGAACTTGCCCAACACGTCACCCACAGTTCGGGCAGACTTCTTGTACTTGGACGTGGATTTCAGCCCCAGCTCGGACATCGCGTAGACAATCCGACGCTGTACCGGTTTCAGCCCGTCACCAACATTGGGAAGCGCCCGGTCAAGAATGACGTACATGGAATAGTCGAGATAGGCCTTTTCCGTGTAATCCCGGAGCGATACCCGCTCAAAGCCTTCATCCGTTGTCTGAAACTCTGGCATGGATGCCTCTTTTGCCTGTATTGCCTGATTTGAATAACGCCAGTGATGCTACTCCCTGCGCCTGAAATTATCACCGGCGCGAGGGAGGCCACATTATATGGAGCGCAGCGCCGATACACCAACAACCTGCGGATTTATTGGCCAAAACCGGCGATTTGTCGCAGAGGGGACTGATTCCAATAGCGGAATTCCCGCATGGAGAGTCTGTAACGTGCACCGTATGCTCGCCAACAGTGAATAGAAGACCGTTTTACTCATCTGACAAGCGGAACACTATGAAACCCAATATCAAAGCCTGCGGGCAAGCCATGGCCACGGCCCTGGTCAATGCGGTTCTGGCAGTGGCGCTGATGCTCCTCGTGGAGTTTGCAATCAGTGGCAGCTTCCAGGTCCCCGAGCCCTATCTTTGGGCGGGCTTGCTGATCTGGCTGGTCATCTTTGCGGGACAGTTCTGGCGCCAGCGCCACCTCTGCAAGTCGTGTGAACCGACACGCGAATCGCACGACCCGTCACACGGTAAGTCTACGCTTTGAATCATTCCCCTTACTCAGAAATGGACGGGGACTCAGGAAGGAAATGAAAAGTCTGGCAAAGCAGGTTCCGGGTATATACCCGGAACCTGCTTTGCCAGGGTGAGCCAGGCCGCCTACTGCCGGATACCTTCGACAGAAATGATCATCTCAACAGTCTCGGAGACCTTTCCAAGATCCATCGGGATTCCGAAATCTTCCAGACGAAGCTCGGTTTCGGCTTCAAAGCCCATGCGGTAACCACCCCAGGGGTCTGCACCGTGGCCGACCATTTCAGCATTCAGCGTCACTTCTCTGGTAACGCCACGCAGGGTCAGGTCGCCAATGATGTCGGCGTCACCCTCACCATCAACCACCACCCGCTTGCTCTTGAATGTGGCCTGCGGGAACTCATCAACGTAAAGGAAGTCTTCGCTGCGCAGATGCTTGTCACGCTCGGCGTGGTTTGAATCAACGCTGCCGGTGTCGATGGTGACATTCACAGAGCTGTTTTCCGGGTTTTCCGCGTCGTACACCAACTGGCCATCAAAATCATTGAATCGGCCATAGAGCCAGCTGTAGCCGAGGTGTGAAATCCTGAAGGTAATGAATTGATGGGTGCCCTTGGTGTCAAACGCATAGGTGCCGCTGTGTTCATCGGCATGAGCTACGCCCGCAAGTGCCATCGATACAGCGGAAGCAAGCAGAGCTTTTTTCATGGTTATCTCCCTTATTTCATTGATGCCCAACGCCCGGGCGTTACACGAATTCAGGTTCGGATGGCGCGACCCTTACTTCCCCAGCATACGAAGTAGCGTGTTATCGCGATCAATAAGGTGGTGCTTGAGAGCGCCGGCCGCATGCACCAGGGCCAGGCCGACAATCGTCCAGGTCGTCCAGTAATGGACAGTTCCGGCAACATCCTCCATGCCTTTTATCTGACCGGTCACCGAAGGTACCTCAAACCATCCGAACACACTGATCGAGGAGCCGTCGGCTGTTGAGATCAGATAACCGCTGGCCATGGCCACAAGAATCAGCACATAAACGAGTGCGTGGAGCAGATGAGCGCTTCTGATTTCCCAGGACTTGTGGCCAGGCGGCGATACCGGCGACACGCTCAAAACTTTCCAGATAATCCGGAAGACCATCACCGCCAAAAGCAGAATGCCGACACTGCGGTGAATGTCCGGAGCCCTTTTGTACCATTCATGGTAATAGGACAGATCCACCATCCAGTATCCCAGCCCGAAAAGGCCAAAAATTGCCAGGGCAACAAGCCAGTGAATGGCGATCGCCACCAAACCGTAGCTGGATGCTGTATTCCGGATTTGCATGATGAAAATTCGCCTCGGCCCCTGGTCCAGATTTCGTTGTTGAAGTGTAGAAATGTGGCTTCACGAAAAAAATCAAAATCTTTTGCCGTCTTACATCAGAATTTCTGACCAACCTCTCATAATCTTTGCCTTTGTAACCTTTGCCTTTGGTCGCATACGGGTATTACGGATTGCCCGAAATTATAGCAACGCTAAACTTTAAGCATATTTCAATGCCCCGTCCGGGGGCCTCATTGACCGAGAGGACAAGACATGGAACTTGAATTCGACGAAAGCGTGGTTGTACCCAGCAACAACTGATTTCCTGGCGGTCCTCCCGGGCCGCTGGGTTTAATTCTCCGCACTCTGACTGACCGCAATCCGCACTACCTCGCCGCAAAAGATACAAACCGTTTCCAGTTTCTACATGAAACAGTGGTAATAAACGCGTTTTTTTGGCAGTCTTCCTTCCAACTATCAGTAACTTCAGGATTTTTCAGCAATATCTGTACTGATAAAAGACAGTTCAGGCGTCTGATTCGGGCGACTGATGCATTCGTTTAATTAACCAGAATCGTCTATGTCGAAACGCCTCCCTGAAAAGCTGACGGCTCCGGAAGTGGAACTGTTATCCCCTATGCTGAAAAGGGAAGGTGACCGATGGACCGCTGATTTCCGGGGGCTTACGCTCAGAACGGCGCTTCAGCCCATCTACAGTATTTCCCACAAGCGGATCGTCGGCTACGAAGCGCTTATCCGCGCCTTTGATAACGACAACTCGGCCGTTCTCCCGCTGCACCTGTTTCAGCTTCCCGATTCCACCGCGGAGAATCTGCTGCTGGACCGTCTCTGCCGGTATCTTCATATACGCAACTACAGTGGCATCAGCGACCAACTGAACTGGCTGTTTCTGAACGTATCGCCGCAGGTGGTCACCAGCGGCAGCCAGGCAGATTCTTTTTTTGGTCAGCTACTCGCCAAAACCGGCCTTCCTTCGCACCGAATTGTGATGGAGATCGTGGAGCAACCAACGGATGACGCGGAGAGACTTCGGGAAACAGTCGCCTATTACAAAAAACTGGGTTGCCTCACCGCCATCGACGACTTTGGCGCCGGCCATTCCAACTTTGAGCGGATCTGGAATCTGTCGCCGGATATCGTGAAGCTGGACCGGAAACTGCTGACCCGGGCAACAGAAGATCACAAGGCCCGACAGATTCTCAACGGGATTGTGTCACTTCTGCATCAGTCTGGCTGCCTGGTACTGCTGGAAGGCGTCGAAACCCGTGACCAGGCGATGATCGCCATTGATGCGGGTGTCGACTTTGTTCAGGGTTTCTATTTCCGCAAGCCAAGCACGGACCTGGACCAGCTTTCCCACGCGCCTGCGGATTTCGACCAACTGCTGCAGGAATACAAGATTCGTAATCAGGTCACCCTGGACCCGACGAGACAACTGGTCGATTTTTTCAGCGGTTTCTTCGATCATGCCATCACGAAGCTGCGTAACGGCCAGGGTATGCAGGAATCCTGCCTGGAACTGCTGAACCACCCGGCGGTTTCGAGGTGCTATCTGGTGGATGACATGGGCGTACAGATTGATGACACGCTGGTATCCGACACCGGCACCCGCTGCCTGGACCCGCGCTTCAAACCCCTGGAGAGCACCAGCAGCGCTGACTGGTTCCGCCAGCAGTATCTGCGCCAGGCACTGGCTCAGCCAGAAAACCTGCACGTAACGGCACCGTACCTCTGCGTTACCGGCGCCTACATGTGCGTTACCCTTTCGCTCGGCTACTACCAGAATGGAAAGCTGCGGGTCCTGTGCTGCGACATTCTCGCCAACCCCGCAACGCCACCCTTATAGCCCCGGGTTTATGCCGTAGACCATGGCAATAACCGCAACCGTTACCAGGCCGACAAACACATTCATTGGCACGCCGACACGAACAAAATCACTGAACCTGTAACCGCCGGGACCGAACACCATCATGTTGGTCTGGTACCCCAAAGGCGTGGCAAAGCTCGCCGACGCGGCCATCATTACGGCGATCACAAACGGCTCTGACGCTACCCCCATACTGCTGGTCATGGAAAGTACAACCGGAAGAATCAGCACCGCTGCGGCGTTATTGGTGATCACTTCGGTCAGCACCGACACGGCAAAATAAACCAGAAAGACCGTAAGTAACACATGCCCCTGGCTGAGTTCCAGGATGCCCTCGGCGACAAAGCCTGCGGCACCGGTCTGTTCCAGCGCCGCCCCCATCGCAAAAGACGCAGCGATGGTCAGAATCACAGGCACATCCACCGATTTCTGGGCCTGACCGACCGAACAGCAGCCAGACAGAATCATCAGAGCCGCGCCCAGCAAGGCGGCGTTCAGCAGGCTCAGGATGCCGCAGGATGCCAGGCCAACCAGAACCAACAGGATCCCCCAGGACAGCCAGGCGCGATCGTGCCGGGGGGTCTCTGTTTCCAGGTCGTTGATCAGCAGAAAATCCTTATTGTAACGCTGGCGACTGACAAACGCTGGCCGGGCTTCCAGCAACAGCACGTCACCTGGCTTCAGGCGAATGTTGCCCAAATTGCCGGATACCCGCTCTCCTCCCCTGGCAACGGCCAGTACCACCGCACCATAACGGTCCCGGAAACGGGCATCCCGGATGGTCAGCCCAAGCACATCAGACTGGGGCGACAAGGCCGCCTCGACCAGGCGCCGCTCTGCCCTGTCTTTGCTCAGGCTCGGCTCGTCTTCATGGACGGAGGGTACGATGCCGTTGATACGAAGCAGATCCGAAATGGCCTGGGTATCACCTGCGAACACGAGGCGATCACCACCTCTGAGCCGCTCTTCGGACGGCACCGCCGTTACCACGCTGCCATCACGCTCAATTTCAACCAGATAAAGCCGTTCCAGCTCCCGAAGTCCCGCTTCGCCAACGCTTTTGCCCACCAGCGGACCGTCGAACGATACCGCCACTTCCAGAGTGAACTCCCGCATGCTGCCGAACTTCTGCTGATCCTTACGGTCAGGAAGCGCTCTGGGCATAAATATCAACAACGCAGACACGCCGATAATTGCGACCGGCAGCCCCACGGCGGTAATGGAGAAAATGGAGAAGCCCGGCCCGCCGGTCAGCTGCTGGTACTGACCATTGACCACCAGGTTTGTGCTGGTGCCGATCAGAGTGAGGGTACCCCCGAGAATTGCTGAATAGCTCAGGGGAATCATTAACTTGGAGGGGGAAATGCCAATTTTCCGGGACCAGGCGTGGACCGCCGGAATCATGGTAGCCACAACGGGGGTGTTATTCAGGAAGCCGCTTAAAAGAGACACCGGAAGCGCAATTCGCACCTGGGCCGAACGGACTGTTTTGGGATTGCGAAGCAGGTGGTGTACCAGCAGATCCACGCCGCCGGAATGATGGATGCCCGCCGCCACCACGAACATGGCGACAACGGTGATAAGACCACTGTTACTGAAACCGGCAAGGGCCTGATCGGCAGAGACAATACCGCTGACACTGAGCACCACGAGCACACCCATCATAACCAGATGGGGCGCAAATCGCCCGGAACTCATCAGTACCAGCGCAGTGCCTGCGAGGCCCAGCGCAAACCAGCCTTGCCAGTCCATCAACGGTTCTTCCCGATCAGAAAACTGGCAGGATAACGAGTTTGAAGAATACTTAGAAAGAATAAAGGATGCTTTTTATAGCGCGAACGGGAATATCAGACTGCGATATCCGCCATGTTGCCGTAGGCTTCCAGCCATGCCCTGCGATCGGATGCGCGCTTCTTGCCGAGCAGCATATCCATGCGGCTGTCGGTATCGTCACCGTCTTCAATGGTCAGCATCACCAGACGCCGGGTATCCGGTGCCATGGTGGTTTCACGAAGCTGCAGCGGATTCATTTCACCGAGACCCTTGAAGCGGGTAACTGAAATCCTGCCCTTGCGCTTCTCCGCCGCAATGCGGTCAATAATGCCCTGCTTTTCGTGCTCATCGAGGGCATAGAAGGTTTCCTTGCCCAGATCCACCCGGTACAGGGGCGGCATGGCAACGAAAACGTGGCCGGCGGCAACCACCGGACGGAAGTGTTTTACGAACAGCGCACACAAGAGTGTGGCGATGTGCAGGCCGTCGGAATCGGCATCCGCGAGGATGCAAACCTTGTTGTAACGGAGGCCGTCCAGCTGATCTGAACCAGGATCCACGCCAATGGCCACGGCGATATCGTGCACCTCCTGGGACGCCAGGATCTCGCCCGAGTCCACTTCCCAGGTGTTCAGAATCTTGCCCCGCAGTGGCATCACCGCCTGAAATTCACGATCCCTGGCCTGTTTTGCGGAGCCACCGGCGGAGTCACCCTCCACCAGAAACAGCTCCGAACGGGCGGTATCACTACCGGAGCAGTCCGCCAGCTTGCCGGGCAGGGCCGGGCCGGATGTCACCCTTTTACGTGCCACCTTCTTGCTGGCCCTGAGACGACGCTGGGCATTATTGATAAACAGCTCCGCCAACGCTTCCGCCACGTCGGTGTGCTGGTTCAGCCAGAGACTGAAGGCGTCCTTGACCACGCCGGAGATAAAGGCCGCCGCTTCCCTGGAGGAAAGGCGCTCCTTGGTCTGCCCGGAAAACTGCGGTTCCTGCATCTTGAAGGAGAGTACATACGCCGCCCGCTCCCAGATATCCTCCGGGGAGAGTTTCACGCCACGGGGCAACAGGTTGCGGAATTCACAGAACTCACGCATGGCTTCGAGCAGGCCGGTGCGCAGACCGTTCACATGGGTTCCACCCTGAGCGGTCGGAATCAGGTTTACATAGCTTTCCATGACCGCTTCACCGCCTTCCGGCAGCCATTGAATCGCCCAGTCCACGGCTTCCTTGTTACCCGAAAAGCTGCCGGTGAACGGCTCCAGTGGCACGGCTTCAATGTCGGCCAGCGCAGTGAGCAGGTAATCCCGCAAACCGCCCTCATAACACCATTCATCTTTTTCGCCGGTTTTTTCCTGCAGGAAAGTCACCGTCAGGCCCGGGCACAAAACGGCCTTGGCACGCAGGTTATGGCGAAGCCGGCTGACGGAAAAACTGGGGCTGTCAAAGTATGTCAGGTCGGGCGTGAACTTCAGGCGGGTACCGGTGTTGCGCTTGCCCACCGTATCGATCACTTCCAGCTCGGAGGCCTTCTCGCCATTGGCAAAGGTCATCCGGTGCAGTTGGCCGTCCCGCTTGATGGTGATTTCCAGGTGCTTGGACAGGGCGTTCACAACGGAAACACCCACACCGTGCAAGCCACCGGAGAAGTTGTAGTTGCCCTGGGAGAACTTGCCACCGGCGTGGAGGCGGGTCAGGATCAGCTCAACCCCCGACAGGCCCTCTTCCTTATGCAGGTCCACCGGCATGCCCCGGCCATCGTCCTCGACACTCAGAGAGCCATCACTGTAAAGCACCACGTCAATACGCCGGGCGTGGCCCGCCAGTGCCTCATCCACACTGTTATCAATCACTTCCTGTGCCAGGTGATTGGGCCGACTGGTATCTGTGTACATCCCGGGGCGCTTGCGCACCGGATCCAGGCCACTCAGTACTTCAATAGCATCGGCGTTATATTGTTGCTGGCTCATGGGCAGGAACTGACTCCGCGATTGATATGAAAAACTGAGCCATAGCTTAGGGATTCGTGAAGAAAGATCAACGGTTGTTTTTTGAGGGCGTGACCTGGGAAAAACAAGAACAGACTTATCGCTTCATGACCAGATTCCTCTCATCGACACCGGACACCCGGATCTCCGACCAATCCACTGCCGGTATGGCAATAACAGCGCAGGGCGTGGTGATGACCTGAGCCACCATAGAATCTTTCCCGGGCTCACGCAGCTCCATCGTCAAGCTTAAGACTGGCCCCTCTTCCACTGCCTCCGCGAGAGCGACACTGTACCCTCCGGTTGGTTTTTCACCCAAGGCCACAATAAGTAGATGCTCCCGGGCAAAGTCGGTCTGCCTGAGCTGTTCAATAGCCAGATTCTGGCCTGGCAGCCTGGAAAACCCCAGCAATTGATCTGCAGACTCGACATAGGCAAGGCCTCGTTCACCCAGCCCACAATGGGCAGACTGGGTAACCTGGCGCGCAACGGTTCCCGAGAAACTCTCTGGTAATGGCGAGGAGGAGCAGCCAGTCCAGAAAACGATCATGAAAAGCAGCACTAAGACAACAGGCTTCACTGACCTCACGGATTCACCCCAACCTTCTTGGAATCGCGATTGCCTGGTAACACTTTGTCGATCAATCGATAGCCTTCGAAACCCGGCCGGGGCAAAACATCGCGGCTGGCGCTGGAAATACTTGGTCGAGAATAGCCGGTAATCATCCGAATACCCGTAAGGTCAGTGCTTTCGTCAACCTGAACCATTTCCCGTAAACCAGCGACCGGGTACTCGGCACAAGCTTCTCCGGGCTGACAGATGACTCCGTCGTTATCAAGGTCTGTGCCACCAACCAGGTAATAAGTGCCCGGGCTTACTTCGTTGAGGTTTTTAGGCTCCACTCCATCGTCAAGCCGGAAACCGAACTGGTATTCGCCATCAATCGCACTGGCAACCACTTGGGCTTCTGCCTGAAAAAAGTCGTTCTCATCCGGTACGGTGTTTACCAACAGAATAAAGTGCTGACCTGCATTTCTGGACGTTTCGTCCGTCACCAGTTCGGCGACAACGGGTAGCTTTAGGGTTCGTGCAGAATCCGATGTGTAGTTAACCGTAAGCGTGGTGCGAGCCGGGATATCAGGGCTCAGATTATCTGTATTCAGCATGAGCGTCAGTGAAAGCGGATTTTCCACCAGGGAAACATCCAGCCAATCTGGGCTGGCAATCGCAGACTCGATTGTAACGGTGTCTGGAAAACCACCAAAAACCTGAAGATCGACAACCTGGGTCGGGTTGGTCTCGGACGAGAGGCTGACTACCGAAGGCGAGGCCGAGAGAACCGTTATTGACGGGTTATCTATCGCCGCCATTACCGCTTTTGCGGCATTGATCACACCATAGCCGAGCTCGTCGGACCGGCCTCCCTCTACAGGATCTGTTAGGGCCCCTGCCTCCAGCCATGCCTTCAAGGTGCCATAGTCCAAGTCTGGCTTGATGCTTTTCATCAGTGCAAATACGCCTGCGACGTGTGGTGATGCCATGGATGTGCCCTGAAGACCGATGTAATCGGGCACAAAGAAACCATCCGAGGAAATGCTCGCACTGGTACTGATTACCAAATCCGCACGACCATCCAGATTCGCATCCCGCAGGCCATCACCGCCTGGAGCCGCCAGGTCGACCCACGGACCAAAATTTGAATAGGTAGCAATGTTGCCAGCGCCATCCACCCCGCTGACTGCGAAAACGCTCTGCGCCGCTGCCGGGTATGATCGAACAGAAGAGGTTTGATTGCCTGCAGCCGCAACAACAATGACACCGTTATTAACAATCGAAGTAATGGCGTTTTGAAGCAGTTCTATTTCCGGCAAGCCGCCAAGACTCAGGTTGACTACGTCAGCCTTGGGCGAATCCGCGCCACCAATCCAGACGATCGCATCGATCAGATCCGAGGAGGAGCCAGTCCCACCTTCCCCCAATACCCTGACCGGCAAGATTTCCGAGTTGAACGCAACCCCGGTACCACCAATCTGGTTTGATGCGCTGGCTGCAACAGTTCCCGCTACGTGGGTACCATGGAACACATTACTGCCAATATCGTTACCGGGATCCTGAGGATTATTATCGCCTGAGACAAAGTCAGTTCCGGCGGGTAGAGGATTAACAACATTGTCTGCAAGGTCCGGATGCCAACCATTGCTGTCGCGGAATAGCCCCGTATCCAGTACCGCAACAACAGCGCCCAGCCCACCATTCGCGGCAAGCTGCCAGGCAGTGGGCGCATTGATCAGACCATAATGCCATTGCTCGGGATACAGAGGCTCATCAAGCGGGGTGTGTGCAGAGACACGGTAATCAGGAACGGCACTGGCTACGCCGGAATGCTGACGAAGTTCCTCGATCCAGGCCAACGTCTCTCGCTCCGGGCTTGCTAAGCTGGCCATCCTCAAATCCGGCATGGCCATCAGCCAGTGGCTGTTGGCCAACCGACGCTCAAACTTGCCACTTGACTGGCTCAGGGCCGAGACCTGATCGCCATCACTTTCGGAAAGAGAAACGATCGCCTTGCCCGGGATGAACTCATGTCGTGGCCAGTCCAAGGCAACGGAGCTGGCCGCGGCATTCGGCAACTTGGTCAGAACATACCGTATGGGCGAGGGTGGGTTCGGGTTTGCAGAAACCTCGACCTGATACTCACCATCCTGCTGAACTGGTGGCAGCGCAACAGACGCAGTGAACACGTCGCTGGCTGCCGCAGTGCTGGCGGAAACCAGTTCATTTCCTGTGGCATCAAAAAGTGTCAGGGTTACGTCCGAGTCTGCCGAGCCATCAAGAAAGGTAACCAAAGAAACTTGCTCACCCGACACAAAAGGAATCTGGAACCGATCAGCAGGGTCCTCGGCATAATTGTCAAAAGGATTGTCAGGGTTTCTGACTCCAGAGTCATAACTCACATAGCCGGCCAGAATAAACGATGCAGGAAGCAGCTGTGGTTCGGTTAACAAGGCCCCACCGAAAGAAAGCAGGTCCGATGTATCTGCGTCTACCCTCGTATTGGCTTCAATGCCAATCAGGCCCTCGATTACCGGCGCCGTAGGCGGCAGAGGAGTGTCGATACCATCATCAGAGGAAGAGCCTCCGCCTCCCCCGCATCCCGACAAAAAAAACGACAAACAGGCAGCGCCAACAACGCAAGCCTTACCAAACTCCATAGTGACCTCAAGCACATAGCCGACCGCAACCGAGCGTCCGTCGTCAATACAGTGTATGAGGCTCCACCCTATTTTTCCTCAAGCAAACCGATCTCTTAACAAATAGTCATCTTTGCCCGGGATCTCACAAGCTTCTCTGATGACCTGGATTGCTCAAGGCGCGTAGAACAGCATCGGCACAAACGCCACCAGCAGCAATGTCGGCCCCATCACCGCCAGAGGCAGCAGTAAGCGCTCGTAGCGGTGCCAGAAAGAGCCTGTGCGCTCGGCCGCCAACACTTCCGTCTCGCCCACCACCTGGCGGGTCAGCAGATGGTTCAGTGCCACCGGCGGGCTCAGGTAACCGAGCTCGAACGCCACCAGGCAAACAATCCAGAAATGCAGCGGATCAATCCCCAATTGAATAGCCGGCTGGGCAATGGTGGCCGATACCAGAATCACGGCGCCGAACGGATCCATAACCATGCCGATGGCAGTGAGCATCACCACGATCACCAGCATGGCAATCCACGGGCTGGTCAGGCTCTCCGGGAACAGGGCGTGGACGATGTCCGAGCGTTCAAGAATCCCGCCAAGGCTGATTGAAAAACCGATGAGGGCCAGCAAGGCACCGATGTGGACGGCGGAGTCGCTGGCGGCGGCGGAACTCCGGTTCCAGAATGCCTTCAGGCGGGTTTCATCATCGCCCCGGCTGTCCCGGTTGGCATCCAGAAAAACCAGCGCCAGCATCACCAGTGGCAGGATCAGCGGCGCGCTGTATTCATTGAACCGAAGCCCGAGTACTCCCCAGATCGCCAGAATGACACCGGCGGCAACCAACACGTAGGGTAACAGTGGTTTCATCTGGAGGATCGATGCGCGGAACGCCCCGGGCGCGGGCCTGGGTTTCCAGTTTCCTTCGGTCTTGCAGACAACCAGTGAAAACAGCGTGGCTGACATGATGAATACCCAGAAACCCCAGCCATACATTTCCGTGGTTGTGACTTCCTTGTTCAGTGCCGCGACTACCACAATCAACAGGCATGGATTGAGCACGACACCCAGGCTCCCCGACATGGCCGTCGTGGCCAGGGAAAGCTGGCGCCCGGCGCCAGCGCGGCGGAGTTCGTCGTAAACCACGCCACCCACGGCAAGAATAAATATCCCCGAGGCGCCGGTGAACGCGGTGGGAAAGGCGGTTGCGAAAATAATCACAGACGCCAGCATGGGCGCCGGAAGATTCCAGGGTTTGATCACGTCCAGCAGCAGCTCTGGCAGGCGGGTCTGCTTCAGGACCATACCCACCAGAACATACAGGCCGATGTTGATGAACATCGAGGACAGGTTTGACATCATCCCGAAGTAGATGGCGAGGCCGGAGGCATAGCCATCCACCAGGAAGAAGTAACTCATGGCAATCAGGCCCATGACGCTGTACAACGGCAGGACCAGCCCCGAGGATAGTGCAAGACTTCCCGCCCGCATCCGTTCCGGCACGTTCACAAAACGCACCGCATTGATCACCATGAACAGGCCAAACACAGCCGTCCAGGCGTACTGGAGCTGGCTCGTCGATTCCGATCCCGGCGAACTGGCCAACTGGCCAAGGTAGGCATTCAGAGACGCCACCATCAGCCCGTTTACGGCAAACTGCACACCCTGACTCAACCGCCACTCAGCGCGATTCCGGGGCAGACGCAACGCGATATGGTCGGCATCCAGGGCCGCGACCGCCGCCGCCAGGGCGAACATAGCAATGAACAGATACTTGGTGAGTTCAATGTTTTCCAGCAGGAAATCCGCCAGCCCCTGCTCCACACTCTTGAACACCCCGAGGGCCGGGGTGGCGTGCTTGAGATTCTGTTCGTAAGCCACGTACTCCTGCTTACAAAGCTCAAGGTTGCGCTCAAGGGAGGTCCGAATAGCCTCCGGATTGGGCGGCGAACTGAACAAATCATCCGGATCAGGCTTGTAGGCTTCCACCCGTTTGCGCACTTCGGCGTCAACGTCCATTTCCAGCTGACAGGTCGGCTCGGTGGCGTCGGGGTTCAGCAGGTAATAGTTTGGCCAGGTCTGCTCACCGACCCACAGCAGGCGGGAGTGGAGTGAATTACCCATCCCCAGGACAAGCGTGGAAAGGAGCAACAACAAGAGTACTGCCCCGTGCAGCCGGTGCACGGGGTACAGGGTCCTGACCGCCGGGGCCGTCAATGCGCGCCAGTTCATAGCCGTTGCGCCCCTTTATTCGCGATTGGCCGAGGTGCACTCGGACGCAGACGGGTTGCTGGCGCAACGGATCCTGCTGAGCAATCCAAGCATCTTGGGGTGGTAGACATCCGGCGCCCCGTTGACGCCGTCGCGCATCTCAATCCGGTTCTGGCGGAACATCTCCTGGTAGCCCTGAATATCCTTTTCCGGGATGCGAATCCATTTCTCCTCCGGAATCGCCTGTTCCTGGCTGGTGATCAGGTTCATGGCCTGCGGGAACATGCCCCAGGCAACTTCCCGCGCTTTCTGGGACGTGTCATCGGCGAGTACATCTTCCCGCGCAATGATCTGAATGGTCAGCTGTGCCAGCGGATAATCCACTATGCCGCCCTTGTCGCCGACCCCCTTGTAGAGCTCCAGCGCCTCATAGGCAAAAGCGGGCGCATAGGCGGTATCCACGGACCCGTTGTTGAACTTGCCCGCAAAATTCGTGATGTCCGAAGGCACCACCGTGGCCTTAATAAAGTTCACCATGTGAATGGCGTCTTTCTGATAATCCAGTGTTGCCATACGCTTGCCGGCCAGCTCGCCGGCGGTGTCAATGCTGCGGTCATTCACGAACAGGTAACCGGCACCAACAGGGATAATACCCAATACCTTATAGCCATTGGCTTTCATGAGGGGAGCCGCTTTGGGCTGAGCCAGTGTCGCCAGCAGGGTCTTGAGGTCATCATAGGTGGGGATGGCGCCCACCGCACTGACACTGCCGGTAAACCTGTTGAACGGGCGGGTGCGAATGTCTGTGGCGGCCACCACATCGCACTGGCCGGCATTGAAATCCCCGACGGCAACGCCTTCATCGGTGTAGGGTTTGAGCTCGAAATCGACGCCGTGCGCCTTCATTTCCAGCGCATAGTCCTTGATCATGTTGTAGACATCGCCATTGGCGCCAATCACATCGAAGACACACATCTTCACGGTCTGGGCTGAGGCAATGGGTGCAATGGCAGCGAGAGTCAGAGCGGCAACGGATTTTCGGATCATAACGACCTCCGGGTCATTGTTGTGGTTATAGGTAATCAGAAGGCTTCGGACGCCTGCCTCAGAGCAGGTCGTCCAGATTCATGGTGTCAACGTTTTCCGTGCCCTGGTCCGGGCTCATGTTTCCGAAGGAACTTTGCGGGGTGCGATGGCCGTAACTGGCGGTCCAGTGCTTGTCTGATGAGAACCGGATAACACCCGCCGCCACTTCATCCACCAGGCGGTACTCTTCCCACACATCAATCCGGTCTTCGGCCGCGGCAAAGCGGGCAATGGCATCGGCGAGGACATCCGGTCGGCCAAAGGTTTCAGCCGCCACCGCCTCAACCGCCAGGGACGCACGGATACCAGCCTGGACACCCAGTTCCGAGCTGTGTTCGAGAACACTCCAGGGATCCGGCGAGAGTTCAGGGCGGGTATCCGGCAACAACAGCCAGACCAGGGCCCGAATGGCATTGGGCAACCCACCCCACTTTTCATTGTCAACGCAGGTCGCTGCCCGCTCGGCCTGGGGCGCGATGCTGCGGGGGATACCCGCCATGGCCCCTGAATTGGCATCATTGACGATGGCCTGCATGCCCGTCAGCAGGCCCAGCAGGAAGGTGATTTCATCCTGCTCGTTGAACAGGAAAGGGCATTCGACAGGTTCTGCAGCCGGGTCGAAATCGTAGGCTGCCATCGCACGATTAAACGCGCGATACCGGCGTTCTGCGGTTTTCGCGTTCAGCCGTTTGGCTTCTTCCCGGGCATCTTTGGCCGCGGGCACTTTGCCCGCATAATCGGCTCGCAGGTAGGCAAGCTCAGCCTCCCAGGCACGGTATTCCATGCAGTTTGCAGCCAGCAGCATCAGGAGGGAACCGGTGCTGTCCGGCGCCTCGGTAACGCGGGAAAACGAATAAAGCAGTGGGTCGACGCCTTCACCCAGGGCACAGGCCATTTCCGGATCCGACATCTGCATCACATAGGGTGTGGCTTCGCCTTCGGAGTAACCAGAGAGCACAACACCGGTCGTGGTGTAAATGGGGTTGGCTGAACAACCTGCCAGCGCGGCCACTGCCGCGAATGTGAGAGCCTTCAGGCGCGCGGCCGCCAGGTGCGGTGCAAGCCTTGCCAGTGAGAAGATCATATTTCACCCTGCGTTTCGTTGTTTTTGTAAGCCCGATCTGAATCTCGGTTTTTATCAACGGGTGCAAGAATGCGGCGAAAACTGTCCTACAAAAATGGCTCGAATGCCGACTCAGTCATGCCGATCAGGCCAATGGCCCGAAAGGAAAGGAAGGGAATTCATATTTTCTTCATTTAAAACAGGAACTTTCTGAAAGGGTCAACTGCTCTTCAGGGCCATCATCGCCATGACCTGATCCGTCAACCCGTCCAGCGTAAGGCCTCCACGCTCGGGTTTGTACCAGGTAACCGTCCAGCTAAGGGCGCCAGTTAACATCCGGCGCACCACGAAGGGTTCCGCCGCCAGGGCCCCTTCTCTTCTCAGGGATTCCAGCACATCCAGCCAGAGTTTCTCGTAAATATCCCTCAGTTCCAGCACGTCAGCCTGGGACGAAGCCGAGAGGCTTCGCCATTCAAAAACCAGCACCGCCATGGCCTCACCGGTCTGTCCGTTGATCGACTCCAGCTCGGCCCGGATCAGCCCCCGGAGTTTGTCGGAGCTGGATTCGGCAGCTTCGAGTGCCGCTTGCATCAACGCCGTATTCAGGCGGATGGTTTCCACCATGACTGCCTTGAGAATTTCTTCCTTGGTCCGGAAATGGTGGAACAGGCTGCCAGACTGAATACCGACTGCAGCCGCCAGATCCCGCACCGTTGTCCGCTCATACCCCTTTTCGCGAAACAGCCTGGCCGCTTCTGTGAGCAGGCGGCCCCGGGCGCCGTTGGGATCGGACACAAGGTTGTCGGCTATCAGGCACTGGAGAATCTGGTTCTGGCTCACTAACGCTATCCGGTTGACACTAAGACCCCTAATTCTACCTTAAACTTGCCTGTTTACAAACCAAGCGCTTGCTTGGTATTGTCAGTTTCATCGTTGGATAACACTGCCAGACCCAGAGCCTCGCTCCGGGTTGGCAACAGCAGACAAGGCACAACAAGATGGCTGAATCCCCGAAAACCGTCCGCATCGGATGCTCCGCCGCTTTCTGGGGCGACACGGAAACTGCCGCGGCGCAGCTCGTTCGCCAGGGCAATATTGATTACCTGGTGGCCGACTATCTGGCGGAAATCACCATGTCGATCATGGCCGGCCAGAAAATGAAGGATCCGACCCAGGGTTACGCACGGGATTTCGTCCAGACAGTCATTGGCCCCCTGCTCGGTGACATCAAAGAAAGAGGCATTCGGGTGCTGGCCAATGCCGGCGGCGTAAACCCAGTCGCCTGTCGCGACGCCCTGCAGGAGCTGTGCGAGAAAGCGGGCGTGGAGATGAAGATTGCCCTGGTGCTGGGCGACGACCTGCTGTTGAAAAAGAAGAAACTGGCCGACGCCGGCATTACCGAAATGAGTTCCGGTCAGCCCATGCCGCCAATGATGGTGAGCCTGAACGCCTACCTCGGAGCGCCAGGCCTGGTGGCGGCCCTGGAACAGGGCGCCGACATTGTGATTACCGGGCGGGTGGCGGACAGCGCCCTGGTGCTGGCGCCGCTGGTCCACGAATTCGGCTGGGGCTGGAACGACTTCGATAAACTGGCCCAGGGCAGCCTGGCCGGACACCTGCTCGAGTGCGGCGCCCAGTCCACCGGTGGTAACTTCACGGACTGGGAAGAGGTGGCCGGAGGCTACGCGAATATGGGCTTCCCCATTGCCGAGGTGAGTGCTAACGGCGATTTCCTTATCACCAAGCCCGACGATACCGGCGGCCTGGTCAGCCGGGGCACGGTGGCCGAGCAACTGGTCTATGAGATTGGCGATCCGAGAGCCTACCTGCTTCCGGATGTCACCTGCGATTTCACGGCTGTCGAGCTGGAGGAAACCAACACCGACAGGGTTCGGGTTCGGGGTGCCCGGGGACTTCCGCCAACAGACAGTTACAAGGTTTCCGGCACCTGGCCGGATGGCTTCAAGTGCACGGTCACTTTCCTGCTGGCCGGCATGAACGCGAGGGCCAAGGCGCAAACCGTGGCTCAAGCCATACTGGCAAAGACCTCGCGCATGTTCGGCGAGCGTGGCCTGCCCGATTACAGCGAAACCAGTATTGAACTGCTGGGGACAGAAACCACCTACGGCGCCCATGGCCGGGGCGGAGACTGCCGGGAAGTGGTGGTCAAGATCAGCACCGCCCACCCGAAGAAGGAGGCTCTGGTGCTGTTTTCCCGGGAAATCGCCCAGGCCGCAACGGGCATGGCCCCCGGGATTACCGGGATTGTCGGCGGCCGGCCTACCGTGTGGCCCAAAATCCGTCTGTATTCCTGCCTGGTGCCGAAAACCGAAGTGTCGGTTTCAGTGGACCTGAACAACGGCAAGCAACCGGTGGTGACAGGTACGGGCGGCGGCTTCGATCCAAACCAGCTTCAGACTCAGTCATTCAGCAGCAAAGCACCGGCAACCGACACAACGGTACCTCTGGTCAGACTGGCCTGGGCTCGCAGCGGCGACAAGGGCGATCACAGCAATATCGGCGTGATCGCCCGGCACCCGGAGTATGTGCCGTTTATCGAAGCGGCCCTGACGGAGTCCGCCGTGGCCGATTGGATGGCCCATACCCTGAATCCGGAGACCGGCAAGGTGACCCGTTGGGCGCTGCCGGGTTTCCATGCGTTCAATTTCCTGCTGGAGCACAGCCTGGGCGGCGGCGGTGTCGCCAGCCTTCGAATTGATCCCCAGGGCAAGGCGTTTGCCCAGCAACTACTGGAGTTTCCGGTGCCGATCTCTTCAAGGATCATCAACAAATAAACAAATGGAGCATGCACTGAGGCAGGGAGGGCTTTCCGGGACACGCTGTAAATACGTCCATGTACGCTTGAGCGCAGCTTCCCTGCTGCGCACAGTCCCGGAAAGCCCTCCCTGCCTCAGCGCCCGAACATCGATAAGGGTCTTCCACGTATGAGCTATCAATCAGTTTTTCATCCAGACTTGTTCAAGGACCAGGTGTTTATCGTCACTGGCGGCGGCTCCGGCATTGGTCGGTGTACCGCCCATGAACTCGCCGCGCTGGGCGCGAGGGTTGCCCTGGTGGGCCGTAAGGCTGAAAAAGTGGAGTCTGTTAAAGCGGAGATCACGGAAGACGGCGGCATGGCTTCCGCCCATGTCTGTGATATCCGGGAGGAAGAGTCGGTTAAAGCAACCGTGAAGGCGATTATTGCCGAACATGGCGGCCTGAACGGCCTGGTCAACAATGCCGGCGGGCAGTTTCAGGCGCCGCTGACCGGGATCAACCAGAAAGGCTGGGAAACGGTGGTGCGTACCAATCTCACCGGCGGTTTCCTGATGGCTCGGGAAGCCTACACCCAGGCGCTTTCCAAAACCGGGGGCGCGATCGTCAATATTGTTGCCGATATGTGGGGCGGTATGCCGGGCATGGGCCATTCCGGCGCGGCCCGGGCGGGGATGGTGAATTTCACCCAGACAGCGGCGGTTGAATGGGCGGCCTCGGGGGTTCGGGTGAATGCCGTCGCACCGGGCTGGATTGCCTCCAGCGGCATGGACAATTATCCCGAACACATGAGGCAGTGGATCCGCAGCCTTGATGACAATGTGCCCATTAAGAGACTGGGTACCGAGTCTGAAGTCAGCTCCGCCATCTGTTTCCTGCTCAGCCCCGGTGCGGCGTTTATCAGTGGCGATTGCCTGCGAATCGACGGCGCTGCATCCCAGGGTGGCCGGGTCTGGCCGCTGCCGAAAGCCAGGAACAATCAGCCGTACAACGGCTTTCACCGCGCCATTACCCCGAAAGTGCTGGGCGACGACTGAGGAGCCGATCATGCAGGTACTTGAGTCCACCGTAAGTTCCCGGTCTGACGACTTCCGCGCCAACGCGGAAGCCATGGAAGCCCACATCGCGGCTTTTCGGGAAGTGGAACAGAAGGTTCTGGACCTGGCAGAAGCCGCCCGGGAAAAGTTCACCAAACGGGGCAAGCTGCTGCCCCGGGACCGCATCAACCGTTTGCTGGACCGTGGCACGCCCTTTCTGGAACTCTGCTCCCTGGCCGGCTACAAGATGCATGATGACAAGGACGGCAGCATGGCCGGCGGCGGAATCATCGCCGGTGTTGGCTGTGTCAGCGGTGTCCGGTGTCTGGTGGTAGCCAGCAACAGCGCCATCAAGGGCGGCACGATTACCCCGGCCGGTCTGGACAAAACACTGCGGCTGCAACAGATCGCCATGGAGAACAAACTCCCGGTGGTGTCCCTGTCCGAAAGCGGCGGCGCCAACCTGAACTATGCCACCGACATCTTCGTGCTCGGCGCCCGGGGCTTTGCCAACCAGGCCCGTATGTCCGCCGCTGGCATTCCTCAGGTAACCGTGGTCCACGGCAACGCCACGGCAGGCGGCGCCTATCAGCCGGGCCTTTCCGACTATGTCATCGCGGTGCGCAAGCAAGCCAAGATGTTCCTTGCCGGCCCTCCTCTTCTCAAAGCCGCCACCGGCGAAGTCGCCACCGACGAGGAACTGGGCGGCGCAGAAATGCACGCGCAGGTGGCCGGCACCGCCGAATACCTGGCGGAGGACGACGCCGACGGCATTCGCCAGGCCAGAAACATCCTCGAAGCCCTGCCCTGGAACGAGCAGTTGCCTCCCGAAAGGGAACTGACCTGGGACGAACCGCTCTACCCGGCCGACGAGCTGCTGGGCATTATTCCGGCGGATTCCAAAAAGCCCTACGACGTTCGCGAAATTCTGGCCCGCATCGCCGACGGTTCGAAGTTCATGGATTTCAAAAATGAATTCGACGACCAGACGGTTTGCGGCACCATCCGGATTGAAGGCCACTCAGTTGGCATTATCGGCAACAACGGCCCGATCACCCCGGCAGGTTCCGCCAAGGCCGCCCAGTTCATACAGCTCTGCGACCAGGCCGGCACACCATTGCTTTTCCTGCACAACACCACGGGTTTCATGGTGGGCACCCACTCGGAGCAGAACGGCATCATCAAGCACGGCTCGAAAATGATCCAGGCCGTAGCCAATTGCCGGGTACCCAAGGTCGCAATCGTGATCGGCGGTTCCTATGGTGCAGGTAACTACGCCATGTGCGGGCGCGGCCTGGACCCGAGGTTTATCTTCGCCTGGCCCAACAGCCGCACCGCGGTCATGGGCCCGGCCCAGGCGGGCAAGGTGATGCGCATTGTGGCTGAAGACAAGCAGCGCCGGGGCGGCATGGAGCCGGATCCGAAGACGCTGGATTTTCTGGAGCAGGCGACCGCCAGGAAACTGGAGGAAGGTTCGACCGCGTTGTTTGGCACGGCGCGGTTGTGGGATGACGGGCTGATTGATCCGCGGGATACCCGGCGGGTTCTGGCGATGGTGTTCTCGGTTTGCCGGGAAGCCGAGGCTCGGCAGTTGCGGCCCAATACCTTTGGGGTGGCCCGCCTGTAGGCATTCGAGCTTTGGGGCAGGAACCGGTTTCAGAAAATGTAGAGGGCCAAGGATGGCCCGAAACA
This sequence comes from Marinobacter metalliresistant, assembly GCF_038098645.1. Lineage (NCBI taxonomy): Bacteria > Pseudomonadati > Pseudomonadota > Gammaproteobacteria > Pseudomonadales > Marinobacteraceae > Marinobacter > Marinobacter metalliresistant. The sequence goes on from NZ_CP101118.1 coordinate 1,524,441, forward strand.
AGCGCACATGGACGTGCTTGTAGCGGTTTTCTGAAACCGGTCCCGCACACACGCCGACCAAGTTAAAGAACGTGCACCAACACAAAGAAGGCACGAACTTCCTATAACCAGGAGAACAAGAACGTGAAATTCACAGCTGAACACGAAGCCCTTCGAAAAACCGTCCGCGATTTCGTCGAGAAGGAGATTAATCCCCATTGCGACGAATGGGAGGCGGCCGGGGAGTTCCCGATTCATGAGCTGTTCAAGAAACTCGGCAACCTCGGGCTTCTGGGCATCCAGAAGCCGGAAGAGTACGGCGGTATGGGGCTGGATTACAGCTACAACCTGGTCGCGGCAGAAGAACTCGGCATGGCCCATTGCGGGGGTGTGCCGCTGGCCATCGGGGTTCAGACCGATATGTGTACGCCGGCCATTTCCCGGTTCGGTTCCGATGAACTGAAACGCAGCTTCCTGGCCCCGGCCATTGCCGGCGATATGGTGGGGTGTATCGGCGTCAGCGAGGTTGGCGCGGGCTCTGATGTGGCGGGGATGAAAACCACCGCGAAGAAAGACGGTGACGACTACATCATCAACGGCTCCAAGATGTGGATCACCAACAGCCCCAAGTCTGACTTTATCTGCCTGCTGGCCAACACATCCGACGACAAGCCCCACAAGAACAAATCCCTGATCGTAGTGCCTACTAAAACACCCGGGATATCCTTCAGCCCGCACCTGAACAAACTGGGCATGCGCTCCTCGGAAACCGCCCAGATTTTCTTTGACGACGTGCGCGTGCCCCGGCGTTACCGCATTGGCGCGGAAGGTACCGGGTTCATGATGCAGATGCTGCAGTTCCAGGAGGAACGCCTGTGGGGCGCCGCTAACGTGATCAAGGCTCTCGAGAACTGCATCACCAAGACCATCGAGTACTGCCGCGAGCGCAAGACCTTTGGCCAGCCGCTGATCGACAACCAGGTCATCCACTTCCGCCTGGCTGAACTGCAAACCGAAGTCGAAGCCCTGCGCGCCCTGACCTACCAGGCCTGTGAACTCCACGTTGAAGGCAAGGATGTGACCCGCCTCGCCTCCATGGCCAAGCTCAAGGCCGGGCGCCTGGGGCGTGAGGTAACGGACAGCTGCCTGCAGTACTGGGGCGGTAACGGCTACATGTGGGACAACCCGGTTTCCCGCGCGCATCGGGATGTGCGGTTGGTGTCCATTGGTGGTGGTGCCGACGAAATCATGCTCGGGATTATTTGCAAACTTATGGGGACCCTGCCAGGCAAACGGAAAGACTGATTTCGGGCCTTGGTGGAAGGCTTATCAGGCCGGGTCAGGCTTCCGGGACACGCCGTGAATACGTCCCTGTAGGCTTGATCGCAGCATCCATGCTGCTCACAGTCCCGGAAGCCTGACCCGGCCTGACAAGCCCCAGACATTTGTCATGGAGTCATTTATGGATCAGCTACCACATTGCGAAACACTGCTTTTAGAGAAACAGGGCCCTACCCTGTTTATCACCATCAACCGCCCGGACGTTCGCAACGCCATGAGCCTGCAGATGGTGGCCGAACTGTCCACGGTGTTTTCCCAGATCGAAACCGACCTGCACATCCGCGCCGTCGTGATCCGGGGTGCCGGTGGTCATTTCTGTGCCGGTGGCGATATCAAGGACATGGCCGGGGCACGAGGCCAGAAAGCCGCTGAAGGCGAGGCCGACCCGTTCTATCGTCTGAACAGGGCGTTCGGCCAGATGATCCAGCAGGTAAACGAATCCTCGAAAGTAGTCATCGCGGTTACCGAAGGCGCGGTCATGGGCGGTGGGTTCGGCCTGGCCTGCGTATCAGACGTCGCCATCGCAGGGCCGTCGGCAAAATTCGGCATGCCCGAAACCTCCCTCGGCGTTATTCCCGCCCAGATCGCCCCGTTTGTGGTAGAACGAATCGGCCTTACCCAGGCCCGGCGGCTGGCTTTACTGGGTTTGAGAATCGGCGCGAACGAAGCTTGCAGTCTCGGAATCGTCCATCAGGCAGCAACCTCGGACGACGGACTGGAGGAGATGCTAGCCAACGCCCTTGATCGCGTTCGACACTGCGCGCCAGTTGCCACCGCTGAAACCAAGGCTTTGCTGCATCGGGTTGGGCATGAGCCGATGAGCGGTTTGCTCGATAGCGCAGCGGAAAAGTTTGCCGAAGCCATTCGGGGAAGCGAAGGAACCGAGGGCACCTTGGCCTTCATGCAAAAGCGCCCTCCTGCCTGGGCAGGCGAATCCGAATGATGCGGAGCGAGGTTGGGAGCTCTCTGGCTTCCAGAAAATGTAGAGGGCCATGGATGGCCCGAAACAAGCGCACATGGATGTGCTCGTAGCGGTTTTCTGGAAACCAGAGAGCTCCCGGCCTTGCGGCGTACTCCATAAGGGAAAACAAGAACATGCTAAAGAAACTGTTAATAGCCAACCGGGGCGAAATCGCAGTTCGGGTAATCCGTACAGCCAAAGCCCTGGGTTACCGCACCGTGGCGGTCTACTCCGAGGCCGACGCCAAAGCTCTGCACGTGGAACTGGCCGACGAAGCCGTCTGCATTGGCCCGGCGCAGGTATCCGCCTCCTACCTGAACAGCGGCGCCATCCTCGATGCCGCCCGCAAAACCGGTGCTGACTGCATCCACCCGGGTTACGGCTTCCTGTCTGAGAATGCCGCCTTCGCCACTGCCTGCAAAGACGCCGGCCTGGTATTCGTTGGCCCGCCAGCGGCCGCCATCGAACTGATGGGGAGCAAACGCCGATCCAAAATTGCCATGCAGGAAGCCGGCGTTCCCGTGGTTCCCGGTTACGAAGGCAACAACGCCAGCGACGACGAACTCATCGTGGCGGCCAAGGATATCGGTTACCCGCTGATGATCAAAGCCTCCGCCGGCGGCGGTGGCCGCGGCATGCGCCTCATCGAGAGTGAATCCGAACTGGCCGGGAACATAAAACGGGCACGTTCCGAATCAAAACAAGCCTTTGGCGACGACGAACTGATTCTCGAGAAAGCCGTTATCGAACCCCGCCACGTGGAAATCCAGGTGTTCGCTGATCGGAACGGCAACGCCGTTTACCTCGGCGAGCGGGACTGCTCCGTTCAGCGGCGGCACCAGAAAGTGGTTGAGGAAGCCCCCTCCCCTTTCGTGACACCCGAACTTCGCAAAGCCATGGGCGAAGCCGCCGTCAAAGCCGCCCTGGCCTGCAATTACGAAGGCGCCGGCACCGTCGAGTTCCTGGTGGACAAGAACCGGAATTTCTATTTCCTGGAAATGAACACCCGCCTGCAGGTCGAACACCCGGTCACCGAGCTCATCACCGGTCAGGATCTGGTCACCTGGCAGCTTACCGTCGCAGAGGGACTGCCCCTCCCTCTGGCCCAGGAAGAAATCAGCCTGAACGGCCATGCCATCGAGGTACGGCTTTACGCAGAGGATCCTGCCCATGGCTTCACGCCCCAGACCGGCCGCCTGTATGCATTTGAACCGGCCGAGGGCGAAGGCCTTCGGTTCGACACTGGCGTACGCTCCGGGGACGCCATCACGCCCCACTACGACCCGATGCTGGCAAAGGTGATCGCCTGGGGTCAGAACCGTGATGAAGCCCGACGACGCCTGATCCGGGCGCTGGAGGACACCAGGGTATTTGGCGTCACCACCAACCGCTATTTCCTCAGCCGGATCATCGCCAACGAGACGTTCGGCGCAGGCGAAGCCACCACGGCCTTCCTGCAGCAGGCGTTCAGCAACGATCCGTCGCTACAGCCCCAGACCCCCGATATTCGCCAGTTGGCCCTGGCCGCCTGCGTGCTCGACCAGGGCAACTCAGGCCAGGCCGCCTGGAGCAATGCCCCGGCCACCATGACCCCGATCAAGCTGGAAACCGGCGGCACCATCGTTGAGTTACTGGTCACCCGCAGCGGCAACCGGGTGTCTTTCAGCCTGGGCGAGACCCGGCATACCCTGATGCTTGAAAGCCAGCGTGATGGCCTTTTATGCATTATCGACAACGGCGTTCGTCAGACTTGCCAATATCACCGCCAGGGCGATTCCCTATATTTGCAGGCGTTCGGGCAGTCCTGGTCGGTGCGGGACATTACCCACCAGCCGGCAGCGGGCGCAAACGGTGCCGGCAGCGGTCGTATTCAGGCAACGATGGACGGCGCTATCATCGATGTGCTGGTGGAAGTTGGCCGCAGGGTTCGCCAGGGCGATACGCTGGTGATTCTGGAAGCCATGAAAATGGAACACCCGGTGAAAGCAGACCGCGATGGCGTGGTCGGCCAGGTGCACGCCAGCAAGGGTGACCAGGTAAAACGGAGCCAGTTACTGGTTGAAATCACCGCAGACGAAACCACCGAACAGGAGAACAACCCATGAACACTTTACATGACCGGACCGTTTTTATTACCGGCGCCAGCCGCGGCATTGGCCGGGCCATTGCCCTCGCCTGTGCCCGACAGGGAGCCAATGTGGTGATTGCCGCGAAGTCGGACACACCACACCCGAAGCTCCCCGGCACCATTCACAGTGTGGCAGAGGAAGTACGCGAGGCCGGTGGCCAGGCATTGCCCCTGGTTCTGGATGTGAGGGATGAGAAGCAGATTCGCCAGCGTATTGATGAAGCCGGCGGGCATTTCGGGGGCATCGACGCCCTGATCAATAACGCCGGCGCAATCCGGCTGACTGGGGTGGAAAATCTCAAGGTCAGCCGTTACGACCTGATGCATCAGGTCAACGCCCGGGCGGTGATGGCATGCAGCCAGGCAGCCTTGCCCTGGCTGAAGCAGTCAGACCGGGCCCATATCCTGAGCCTGTCGCCGCCCCTGAACCTGAACACCCGGTGGTTTGCCCAGTACGGCCCCTACACTACGACAAAATACGCCATGACCATGCTGAGCCTGGGCATGGCCGAAGAATTCCGGCGCTACGGCATTGCCGTTAACACCCTGTGGCCGAAAACCCTGATAGCCACGGCGGCCATCGAGTTTGAAGTGGGCGGCCCGCAAATGATGGCCCAGGGCCGCAAGCCGGACATCATGGCCGATGCCGCTGTCAGCATTTTAAGCCGCTCGGCCGATACCATGACCGGCCAGAATCTGATCGACGAAGACCTGCTCAGGAAGGACGGCATTAACGATTTCGAACATTACCGGTACGCACCGGGCGACAAGCCGCTGTTGCCGGACCTGTTCCTGGATTAGTGTCCCGGGGCATAGGTTGTTTCGGGGCTCGACGTTAGTACGATAATAAACAGACAACTGGACAGACCATGAGCCAGGACAACGTATCCGCACTGGACATAGCCCGCAGCCTGCCAGGCGTTATCCGGCGCCTGCCGGCCATTACCCGGGGTCTGTATTACTATGCCCTGAAAAACGAGAACCGGGCGCTGACCCTTGGCACCCTCATCGAAACCAATGCCAATCGTGTCGGCAACCGGCCAGCCATCCTGTTTGAGGACCGCGCCATCACCTGGCGCGAGTTCAATGGTTGGGCCAACCGTATCGCCCGCTACCTGCAGGACCAGGGGCTCAGAAAAGGCGATGCAATTGCAGTGTTTCTGGAAAACCGCCCGGAGCTTCTTGCCGTCGTAGCCGGCGCCGCCAAACTCGGCGTGGCCTGTGCCATGCTCAACACGTCCCAGAAAGGCAAGGTACTCGAGCACAGCATCAACCTGATTGAACCGAAGATGGTTGTTGTCGGGGAAGAACTGATCGAGGCCTTTGACGGGATAAAGACAGGGCTCAGAACCGACCATCCCCAGCCATTCCAGTTTCTGGCGGATACCAACACCCTGAACGCCTTTGGCGATGCCCCGGACGGCTATACCAACATGGCCGAGCAGGTGAGCACCTTCAACAGCGACAGCCCGGTTCTGAGCGATCCGCCGAGAATGGGCGACACCGCCATCTACCTGTTCACCTCTGGCACCACCGGCCTGCCCAAGGCAGCCCCGGGCTCCCACCGAAAGTTCATCAAGGCTTATGGCGGGTTTGGCCTGATGTCTCTCGCCATGGAGCCGGAGGATGTACTCTACTGCACCCTGCCCCTCTACCATGGCACCGCACTGCTGGTGTGCTGGGGCTCCGTGCTGGCTGGCGGCTCCGCCATTGCCCTGCGCCGCAAGTTTTCCGCCAGCGCCTTCTGGGACGATGTCCGACGCTACAAAGCCACCACTTTTGGTTACGTCGGTGAACTCTGCCGCTACCTCCTCAACCAGCCGCCCGGAGAGCAGGATCGTAACCACAACCTGACCAAGATGATTGGCAACGGCCTGCGCCCATCCATCTGGAAAGAATTCAAGGAGCGCTTCGGCATCGAGACCGTGGCGGAACTCTACGCCTCCAGCGAGGGCAACATCGGCTTCAGCAACTTCTTCAACATGAACAACACCGTCGGCTTCTCCACCGCTCCCTACAAACTGGTGAAATTCCACGACGGCACGCGGGACCCGGTTCGCAACGGAAAGGGCTTCATGCAGGAAGTCGCCAAAGGTGAACCCGGCCTGCTAATTGGCGAAATCACCAAGACATGGTCCTTCGAAGGCTACACCCAGACAGAGGCCACGGAAAAGTCCATCCTGCGCAACGCCTTCAGAAAAGGCGACGCCTGGTTCAATACCGGGGATGTCCTGAAAGAAATCGGCTGTGGCCATCTGCAGTTCGTCGACCGTATGGGGGATACCTTCCGCTGGAAAGGCGAGAATGTCTCCACCACGGAGGTGGAGAACATCATCGACGGTTCCGGACTGGTCGAGGAAGCCATCGTCTACGGCGTCAAAATCCCCGGCACCAACGGCAAAGCCGGCATGGTGACCCTGGTCCCGCAAAACAACGGCAGCCCGTTAGACGTCAACAGACTGTTCACCTACCTCCGGGACAACCTGCCAGCCTATGCCATTCCGGTGTTTGTGCGTGTGACCCACGCCATCGAGAAAACGGGGACATTCAAGTACCGGAAAGTGGATATCCAGAAAGCTGGTTACTCACTTGGCGATTCCGGTGAGGAAGTTTATGCCTGGTTGCCTCGTACTGACGGGTATACCTTGCTTACGCCGGAGTTGGTTGGTGACATTGACGGTGGCAAGGTGAGCTTTTGATATTGGCCTGCTTGTTTTGGCCCTGGCCTCAGGAGTCGGTGCAGGGCTGTGCCGGGCGGATATATCTCCATTGCTGGACGTTGGCGGTTGGAGCCCCCTCCCAAAAATGTGCGGAGCCATGGATGGCGGAGCCCAAGCGCACATGGATGTGCTTGTAGCGTTTTTTGGGAGGGGGCTCCAACCGTCAACCTCCCCCCCCAGCCATCAGGCTACGTTATAACTCAAGAGCCGACTTTCAGCACAACCTTCCCGGTAGCCCGCCGTTCGGTCAACGCCCCCAGAGCCTTGGCGAAGTCCTCGAACTCAAAGACTTCGCTGATTTTCGGATCAATTTTGCCTTCGCCGTAGAGCTTCATCAGCTCCATCATGTTCTGGGCACTGGCCTCAGGCTCGCGCTGGGTAAAGCTGCCCCAGAACACGCCGACCACAGAACAGCCTTTCAGCAGGGTGAGATTCGCCGGAATCTTCGGAATATCACCGGCGGCAAAGCCGATTATGAGGTGGCGGCCGTTCCAGGCCATAGCCCGCAGGGCCTGTTCGGTGAAGTCACCGCCAACGGGATCGTAGATCACATCCACGCCTTTGCTCTTCGTGAGCTTCTTGACAGCGTCTTTCAGAGGCTCTTCGGTGTAGTTAATCAGTTCATCAGCACCGGCGGCTTTTGCGACGGCGAGTTTCTCGGCGGAGCTGGCGGCGGCGATGACTTTCGCACCCATGGCTTTGCCCAGTTCCACCGTCGCCAGACCGACACCACCGCTGGCGCCGAGTACCAGAAGCGTCTCGCCAGGCTGGAGGTTTGCCCGCTGCTTGAGTGCGTAATAGGAGGTGGCGTAGACCATTGTGAAAGCGGCGGCCTTTTCATCAGACATGCCTTCGGGAATTGGCAGCAGGTTCTGCTCGGGAACTACAACTTCTTCGGCAAAAGCACCGTAACCGGTCAGGCCAGCTACCCGATCACCCACGTTGAAACGGGTAACTTTCTCACCAACGCCGATAACCTCACCGGACATCTCGCCGCCCGGTGAAAACGGCATGTTGGGTTTAAGCTGGTACTTGCCCTCAATAATCAGGGTATCCGGGAAGTTCAGGCCCGCAGCTTTAACGCGCACCTTCACACCGTGACCTTTAACATCCGGGCTGGGCACGTCTTCGATGACGAGCTTTTCGGCCGGGCCGTATTCCTTGCAGAGGATGGCTTTCATGGGCTCTCCGTTGGTATTTGATCGGGTTTCAGGCCGGGGTTTGCCTGCTACTTGATACCCGTCAAGCTAAACACAGTCTAACCATGAAGCAAATAAAGTTCTCTTATTGAACCCCATAAGCCCTGCTTATTTCCTTCCACTTACCGGCCAGACGCATCAGGGACATAACGGCTCCGTACAGCAGGACGTACAGCAGAACAAAGGTAAGTTGGATACAAGATACCTCTGCGTCATGGATCACAGTCCGTCAGATTGCCCATTTTGCCAACCAACCCCTGAAGATGAACCAAAAGGCGTTTTCCGCTATCCTTCGCGCTCGGAAATTCGCCGCCAGGCCACTCCTTGTTCACTATTCAGGGCCCGCCATGCTCGACGTCATCTACGTGCTTGAAATGATTGGAATCATCGCGTTTGCCATTTCCGGCATGATCATGGCGCGTTCCAAGAATATGGACCCTGTCGGCGTGTTTACCATCGGATTCATTACGGCCCTCGGCGGCGGCACCCTCCGGGACATGATCATGGACAACCACCCGGTTTACTGGATCAAGCACCAGGAACAGCCCATTCTGATTCTGGGTATGGCGATTGTGTTCAGTTACTGGAATCGGGCCGAGCGGATTCGCGAGTCCAGAATCGTATTCCCTGACGCCATCGGCCTCGGTGTCTTTTCCATACTGGGCGCTCAACTGGCTCTCGATATGGGGCACTCCTGGTTTATCGCCTCGCTTCTCGGGGTGATGACCGGCACCTTTGGTGGCGCACTTCGGGACACTCTGTGTAACGAGGTACCCTACATATTCCGCAAGGACCAGATCTACGCATCCATTTCCTTCGCCGGGTGCTGGCTGTATTTCGTGTGCCAGTGGTTCCTTGAGAACGAAACCCTGTCCCTGACCATTGGGCTGCTGTTTATCACACTCGTGCGCATGCTTGCGGTGCGGTTTGATATCCGGCTGCAGCGGGACCCTCACGGAAACTGACCGCACTTTTCGGATGTAACAAACTGTCAATCATCCCTTGGCCCTGGGCCAACCAGCCGGTAAGATTGCCGTTTTTTTTCATGCACTCCACGTTTTCCATTCAGATCAGCCCCCAAACACCAACTTTCAGCATCCTGCGAGGCAGACACCCGTCATGCTTGAACGACTGTTCCAACTCCAGGCCCACGGCACCACTGTTCGTAAAGAAGTGGTCGCGGGCATAACCACCTTCCTGACCATGGCCTACATCATCGTGGTCAACCCCAGCATCCTTTCTTCCGCCGGCATGGATTTCGGGGCCATCTTTGTTGCCACGTGTCTGGCTGCCGTAATTGGCACCCTGATCATGGGTCTGTGGGCCAACTACCCGATTGCGCTGGCGCCCGGCATGGGGCTGAACGCCTTTTTCTCCTTCACCGTAGTTGGCAGCATGGGCTACAGCTGGCAGGTGGCGCTGGGGGCAGTATTCCTGTCCGGCTTCCTGTTCTTCCTGCTGAGCATTTTCAAGATCCGGGAATGGATCATTAACAGTATTCCCATGTCCCTGCGTTTCGGCATTTCGGCGGGTATTGGTTTCTTCCTGGCCCTGATCGCCCTGAAGAACGCCGGCATTGTGGTCGACCACCCGGCAACGCTGGTCGGTCTCGGTGAAGTCAAGGTGGCAGAGAGTCTGTTGTTCTTTGGCGGCTTTGTGCTGATCTGTGCACTGTCGTTCCGACAGGTAACCGGTGCGGTGATGATCGGCATTGTTGCGGTCACCGGCGTTGCGATGGCACTGGGCATGGTGGAATACAAAGGCCTCGTATCAGCACCTCCGGGTCTGGCCCCTACCTTTATGCAACTGGACGTGGCCGGTGCCCTGAACGTGGGTATGATCAGCGTGGTCTTTGCGTTCCTTTTCGTTGATCTGTTTGACACCTCCGGAACGCTCATCGGTGCTGCCCAGCGTGGCGGACTACTGGACAAGGACGACAAGCTCCCTCGGCTTGGCCGCGCGCTGATGTCGGATTCCGTCGCCACCATGTCCGGTGCCGCGCTTGGCACCTCGACCACCACCAGTTACATTGAATCCACAGCCGGTATTTCCGCCGGCGGCCGTACCGGCCTGACTGCAGTGGTAGTAGCGACGCTGTTCCTGGCCAGTCTTCTGCTGTCACCGATTGCCAGTATTATCCCGGCCTACGCCACGGCACCAGCACTGCTTTATGTGGCCGTTCTGATGGCCAGCGGTCTCAAGCTGATCGACTGGGACGACGTTACCGATGCCGCTCCCGCGGTGGTCACCGCGCTGATGATGCCGCTGACCTTTTCCATCGCCAACGGCATTGCCCTGGGCTTTATCACCTACGCCCTTCTGAAGGCACTGAGTGGCCGCTGGTCTGACCTGAATCCCAGTGTTGCTATTATTGCCGTTGTCTTTATCCTGAAATTCATTTTCCTGGACGTGGCATAGCCCGCGGCCGGAACAACTACCGGATCTGTTATGGATTATTTCTCAGAGAGCATCAAAACAGCTATTCGCACCGTACCGGACTGGCCGAAGCCCGGTGTCGCCTTCCGCGACATCACCACGGTACTTCAGGACAAGACCGCCTTCCGGAAGCTGATTGATGCCTTTGTACATCGCTACCACGGCCACAGGATTGACGCTGTCGCCGCCGTTGATGCCCGTGGCTTTATCATTGGCTCGGCACTGGCCTATGAGCTGAACGCCTCTCTGGTACTGGTTCGCAAGAAGGGCAAGTTGCCATTCGACACCCTGGTTGAAGACTACGAGCTGGAGTACGGCACGGCCTCCGTCGAGCTGCATAAGGATGCGTTCAAGTCCGGTGACAAAGTCGTACTGGTGGATGACCTGATTGCCACGGGCGGCACCATGCTGGCGGCAAGCCGCCTGATCCGGCGGATCGGTGCGGAGATTGTGGAAGTCGCCGCCATGATTGATCTGCCCGATCTCGGAGGCTCACGGAAGCTGCAGGATGAGGGGCTTCAGGTTTATACTGTGTGCTCTTTTGAAGGGGAATAACCAACAGCAAACAGGAGGCGACCATGCCGGATTACCAACACCACTGGAAGGACGGCACACCCGTTCATCTGCCTCTGGGCAAGATCGTCTGCATTGGCCGCAATTACGCCGAGCACGCGAAGGAACTGAATAATCCGGTGCCTGATGAGCCATTGCTGTTCATCAAACCCGCTACCTCAGCTGTCCACATCACCCGCCCGCTGGACTTCCCCAGAGACAAAGGTGCGGTTCACTTTGAGACCGAGCTGGCCGTACTCATTGGCCGCCCCCTGACCAATGCCACGGCCAGTGAGGCCGAAGCCGCCATCCTCGGATACGGTCTGGCGCTGGACCTGACGCTGCGGGACCTGCAAAGCAGGCTCAAGGAAAAAGGCCAGCCCTGGGAGCGGGCCAAAGCCTTTGACGGTGCCTGCCCACTTTCGCCCTTCGTGGCCGCCGAGAAGTTTGCCGGTGGCAATATTCACTTCACGCTGGACATCGATGGCAGCCGCCAGCAAACCGGCGACACCCGGGACATGCTCAATCCGGTGGCGCCCCTGATTGCCCACATCAGCAGCCAGTTCACTTTGCTGCCCGGTGATATCGTCCTGACCGGCACCCCCAGGGGCGTCGGCCCGCTGGACTCCGGCCAGACTCTGTCACTGGAACTGGAAGACCTGCTGTTCGTGGAGACCAAAGTGGTTTAACGTGCAGGCCCGACTAAACCCGAATCCGGTCAAAGGCGTACCTCTGTTATGGCAAAGAAACCGGTAACCTCCCGAAGTGGGCGCTTTTTCAAACTCGCAGGCATGACGGCCTCTGTCGCAGGGCAGTATGCAGGCCAGCGCGCGCGCCGACTGTTCCGAACAGAAAATGATGAAGGCGCCCAGAGCGAGAGTTACACCCGCATGGCGGACCAGATTGCCGACACCCTCGGAGAGCTCAAGGGCGCGGTTATGAAGGTGGGCCAGATTGCCTCCCAGACCCAGGATTTTCTGCCCAGGGAGTTTTCAGACGCGCTGGAGAAGCTGCAGAGAGAAGCGCCTCCGATGCCGTTTGAGGTGATCGTCGAGCAGATTGAGTCAGAGTTGGGAAAACCGGTCCCCGAACTGTTCGAATATCTGCAGGAAACCCCTTACGCCGCAGCCTCAATCGGCCAGGTGCACCGGGCGCGGCTGCAGGACGGTACCGATGTCATTGTGAAAGTTCAGTACCCCGGTGTGGACGAGTCCTGCGATTCCGATCTGAAGCAACTGCGTATGGCCCTGAAACTGGGTGGCTTGCTGAAGATGCCCAGGGAATCTGTTGACCGTCTGTTCGCGGAGATTCGTGAGCGGCTCAAAGAGGAACTGGACTATGAGAATGAAGCGAGGAATATAGAACTCTTCCGCCAATTCCACGAGAACCAGCCGTGGGTCCTTATTCCCGCTGTGGCGGAAAGCCATTCAACCCGTCGTGTCCTTACAATGGAACTGGTTGAGGGCGACCATGTCAGCAAAGTCACCCGTGACCGGTACAACCAGGACACCATCAACCTGATCGGCCACCGGATCTTCACCCTGATGGCAGACCAGTTGTTCCGCTTCCAGTGTATCCACGGCGACCCCCATGCCGGCAACTTCGCCTACCGTCCCGACGGAACCATCATCGTGTACGACTTCGGGTGCGTGAAGAAACTGAAACCGGAGATTGTCGAGGCTTACCGCAACGCCCTGGTGGCCGCCCTGAACGAGGATTATGAAGCCCTGGACAGCTACCTCATTGACCTCGGCGCCCGGGTCGGCAGCCAACCAGCGGTGGATGGAGCCTACTACGCCATGTGGCGGGATATACTCGTGGTGCCGTTCGAACACGACGAGCCCTATGACTTTGGCGAATCCGAAATTCACAAGCGGGTGGCCGCGAAAACCAGCACTGTTTTCAAATATCTCGACTATTTCAAACCACCGGTAGAGAGTATTTTTATCGACCGGATGATCGCCGGCCATTACTGGATGCTGAAGCGGCTGGGCGTTCAGGCGGCGTTCCGCTCGGAACTGGAAAAATACCTTGGGATTTCGGAGCAGGCTGAACCGGGATGAGGCTCCCAAAACACGCTCCTTGCGGCACATCCATGTGACGCTTGGGCTCCGCCATCCATGGCTCCGCACAGTTTTAGGAGCCTCATCCCGATTCAGCCCATTGTGCAGAGTTACCCTAAGCTATTTACCCAATCAGCCACACCCTCAACGGCCCCCTTACGAATAACCCGGGCCCGGGACACCGAAGCCGGCTCACCCGGATCAATGACCGTAATGGGCACATCCCTGTCCACTTCGTAAACCAGCCCGGCGGCTGGATAAACCTGGAGAGACGTTCCCACGATCAGCAGGTGATCCGCCGTGCGGACAATTTCGGCGGCTTTTTCCAGCATGGGGACTTCCTCGCCAAACCAGACGATGTGCGGGCGCAACTGGGCACCCCTCTGGCAAGCGTCGCCGGGGTTTATGTCCCGGTAGCCTATGTCATACACCAGCTCGGGGTACCTTGAGCTGCGGGCCTTGGTGAGCTCACCGTGGAGATGGATCACGTTGCTGGCACCACCACGTTCGTGGAGATCATCGACGTTCTGGGTGATCACCGTTACCCGGTAACACTGCTCCAGCTCCGCCAGCAGGCGATGCGCCTGGTTGGGTTGTGCGGATTCCAGCTGGCGCCGGCGGTCGTTGTAGAACCGCAGCACCAGCTCCTGATTACGGGCAAACGCCTCGGGCGTGGCCACATCGTAGACACTGTGCTGCTCCCACAATCCGCCGTTATCCCGGAAAGTGGAGAGGCCGCTTTCGGCGCTGATACCAGCGCCTGTCAGTACAACGATGTGATCCTGCATCAGTCGAAAATCTTGCCCGGGTTCATAATGCCATTGGGGTCGAAAACCCGCTTGATCCCTTTCAGATAAGCGATTTCCGCCTCACTGCGAGTGTACTTCAGATAGGGCTTCTTGGTCATGCCAACACCGTGTTCGGCAGAAACACTGCCCTGGTAGCGCTCAACAATCTCAAACACCCACTTGTTCACCTGCTGACACTTCTCGAAAAAGTCCTCCCTGGCCATATCCTCTGGCTTGAGAATGTTCAGGTGAAGGTTGCCGTCGCCGATATGGCCAAACCAGATGATCTCGAAATCGGGGTAATGCTCGGTGACCACCTCGTCAATTTCCTGCAGGAAACCGGGAACCTTGGAAACCACGACCGAAATGTCGTTCTTATAGGGGGTGCGGGGCGCAATCGATTCGGAAATCCGTTCCCGCAGCTGCCACAGGTTCCGGGCCTGGGTCTCACTCTGACTGATTACGCCATCCAGCACCCAGCCGTTTTCCATGCATTGCTCGAACAGGCCCATGGCATCGTCCATAACCTGGTCGGAGACCGCTTCAAACTCCAGCAATGCATAGTAAGGCGCCTCTGTCTCGAACGGCGCCTGCACCTGGCCGTGGGCCAGAACATGGCCCATGGCCTGGTGAGAAAAGAACTCGTAGGCAGTGAGGTCAATCTTCTTCTGAAAGGTCTGTAGCACATCCATGGTATTGGCCAGGTCGTTCAGGCCCAGAACCAGCACCGTCAGGTTGTCCGGTTTGCGGGAGAGCTTCATGGTGGCCTCGGTGATAAAGCCCAGGGTACCTTCCGCACCTATAAACAGATGGCGAAGATCATAGCCAGTGTTGTTCTTTTCCAGATCCTTGTTCAGATCCAGGATATCGCCCTTACCGGTCACCACTTTCAGGCCGGCAACCCAATCCCGGCTCATGCCATAGCGGATCACCTTGATGCCGCCTGCGTTGGTGGAGAGATTGCCACCAAGCTGGCTGGAACCGGCGGAGGCAAAATCCACCGGGTAATAGAGGCCGTTTTCCTCGGCAGCATTCTGCAACTGCTCAGTCACAACGCCGGCCTGACAACGGACCGTGCGATCACTGGCATTGAAATCCAGAATCCGGTTCATGTTGTCGAACGCCACAACCACTTCGCCGTTGGCTGCCACGGCACCCGCGCTCAGACCTGTCCTGCCACCGGAGGGCACTAATGCCACCTGATTCGCATTGGCAAACTTCACCAGCGCCTGGACCTGTTCAGTGGTCTTGGGCAACACAATCGCCAGGGGATTGGGCGGATAGATCCGGGTCCAGTCCTTGCCGTAGGTGTCCAGATCCGCCGGGTCGGTCAGTACCTTTCCAGGGGCATCTCCGGAGGCCACCAGGTCTTTGAGGGAAGCAATGATCTGTTCGGAATTCATGGATTCGTCGGTCTCGTCAGGTTTGGGCCGGGGCATCCTGCAACAGGAATCACAGTCAGTTGATTCAGACAAACCGGCGCACTGTGAAAGTCTGCGTTTATGGTATCATACCGCCCCTGTTCTGTGAGCCAGCCCTGACGATCACTGGCCACGGGTCATTTCACGTGACGAAAGGTTCGGAAGCAAGCCCATGTCAAATACGTCTCTTGAGAAGAGCAAAATCCGGATTCTGCTGCTGGAAGGCGTGCATCAATCTGCCATTGATACCCTGAATGCTGCGGGCTACACCAACATCGAGTATCTGACTCACTCGCTGGCTGAGGAAGACCTGATAGAGAAGATTGCCGATGCGCACTTCATCGGGATTCGCTCTCGTACCCAGCTGACCGAGAAAGTATTTGAAGCTGCCAGGAAACTGGTGGCCGTGGGTTGTTTCTGTATCGGCACCAACCAGGTGGATCTGCAGGCGGCCACCCGTCGGGGCGTTGCGGTATTTAACGCGCCCTTCTCCAACACCCGGAGCGTTGCGGAACTGGTTCTGGCCCAGGCGATCCTGCTGCTGCGGGGCGTGCCTGAGAAGAACGCCAAGGCCCACCGCGGCGAATGGCTGAAGTCCGCGAAGGACAGCTACGAAATTCGCGGCAAAAAGCTGGGCATTATCGGCTACGGCAACATCGGCACCCAGTTCAGCGTCCTGGCCGAAGGCCTGGGCATGGACGTGTACTTCTATGATGTGGTTTCCAAGCTGTCGATCGGCAACGCCACCCAGGTGGGCACCCTGCAGGAACTGCTCAACATTGCCGATGTGGTCAGCCTGCACGTGCCGGAAACGCCGGCCACCAAGTACATGTTCAAGGCCGAGCAGTTTGCCCAGATGAAGCCTGGAAGCATCCTGATGAATGCCTCCCGCGGCACCGTTGTCGACATCGACGCCCTTGCCGATGCCCTGGGTAGCGGCAAGCTTCTGGGCGCCGCCATTGATGTGTTCCCGGTGGAACCGAAGTCCAATGACGAAGAGTTTGTTTCTCCGCTGCGGGAATTCGATAACGTGATTCTGACCCCGCACGTGGGCGGCTCCACCATCGAGGCCCAGGAGAACATCGGCCGTGAGGTGGCGGAAAAGCTGGCCATGTACAGCGACAACGGCACATCGGTTTCTTCGGTGAACTTCCCGGAAGTTGCGCTGCCGTCACACCCCAACCAGCACCGTCTGCTGCACATCCACGAGAACGTGCCGGGCGTGATGTCCGAGATCAACCGGGTATTCTCGGAAAATGACATCAACGTGTGTGGTCAGTACCTGCAGACCAAGGAAGACATTGGCTACGTGGTGATTGATGTTGACAAGGACTACGGCGAGCTGGCACTGGAGAAGCTGCTCAAGGTGAAGGGAACGATCCGCTGCCGCGTCCTGTTCTGAACCACGGCCTGAAACGAAAAAACCGGAGGCGCATGCCCTCCGGTTTTTTTATGGCTTCGAGTGCCCGGCTTATCGCATGGGCACCAGGGTCAGTTCAACGCGACGGTTCTGCTCACGACCGGCTGGCGTGTCGTTGGAGGCCACCGGGTAGCGCTCCCCATAACCAACGGCGCGGGTGCGCTTGGGCGCAATGCCCTGATTCAGCAGGAAATCCCTGACGGATGAGGCACGACGCTCACTGAGCAGCTGGTTGTAGCTGTCAGAGCCCGAGCTGTCGGTGTGCCCCTCAATCTGAATGATGGTCTTGTCGTATTCCATCAGGACCAGAGCCACGGACTCCAGGGTGCCGCTGAACGCGGGCTTGATGCTGGACTCATTCAGATCGAAGGTGATATTACCCGGCATCACCAGCTCGATCTGATCGCCGTTTCGAACCACGCGAACACCGGTGCCTTCCAGCTTCCGGCGCAGCTCTGCTTCCTGCTTGTCCATGTAGTAACCGATACCGCCACCAATCGCCGCACCACTGGCCGCACCAATCAGCGCGCCTTTGCCGCGGTCACTCTTGCTGGAGGTTGCGGCACCTATGGCCGCACCGCCAATGGCGCCAATAATACTGCCCTTGGTCGCACTCGATGTCTTTTCCTCGCCGGTGTACGGGTCGTAGGTCATACAACCGGCGAGACCGAAAGTTGTCACCGCAAACGCAAGAATCGTCTTCTTCACAGTTTTCTCCTGTACCTGATTGCTTCAGCAGGCCCTCTTTGGTTTAGCGGACTTCTGCTGCCGAGTTCGTGAATGTGTCAATGATGGTGTTGAATACGGTTGCCTGCAAATCCTGAGCTTCGTTCACAAGATGATGACGTCCGTCAGGGATTCTCAGTTCCTCTACTGAGGAAAATTTATTCCGGATAATGCGCAGATTGTGCTGCCAGTCTACCGTGAGATCCTTTTCACCCTGCACCACCGTCACCGGAAAATCGACTGGCCTGGCCGATTCGATGTGCGGGACCCATCTCCGAAGGGCACTCACCCAGTCCACATGGACGGCGCGGGCCTGAAGCGGATCGTGTTCCCGCAAAAATCGGAGGAACCTGGTGTTGCCGCTGTTTTCCGCAAACACCCGACGCCAGCGGGAGATAAATGGTTTTACCAGGCTGTGGAGCGTTTTGGCTCCGAGCCAGCCCATAGGCCTTATCAGCGGCGCCAGCAAGACCACGTTGCGGAAATCGGATGAGGCCTGATCGTGCTGGTTGGATAACAGATAGTCGATCAGGATCGCACCCCCGGTGCTCTGCCCGACCGCAAACCACGGCTCACGGACCTTGCCCCTGGCCCGCGCCAAAACGTCTGCCAGGACCCCCTGATACTCCAGAAAGCTGTCAATCGCCGCCGGTGTGCCACTGGACAGGCCATGGCCCGGCTGATCATAGGCCAGCACATCAAATCCCGCTCCAATGCACCGTTCAATCAACTGGCTGTAGAGCCCGACATGATCGAAGTAGCCGTGCAGGATAAACACCGTGCCCCGGCCCGGCTTCGCGTCCGGGAGCCGGAAATAGTGCACCATAACCTCGTGACCACCCGCCTTGATATAGCCCTGATGGTAATTTACCTCCGGATGCTCGACCCAGAGATCAAGGCCGTAAAAACGGCAGTAGGCGACCATCTCCTCACGGAGTTCCCGTGAGTGAGCGGGATCAAATGGTTCGAGCCTGTCCAGAAGCGAGTGTCTGTCCCAATCCGGTATTTCTATGGTATCTGTTTTCCAGTACACGTAGAGTTAAACGCCTGTCATGGATGAGTTATAAGTTTCCGGCTCTCAATCCTAACCTATAGCGGGCCTAACCCATAGCGAGGGTATACCACAGATGTTGCAACAGCTTCTCGAGACAGGGTTGCGCCAGACGATGAACAGTCTGGTGAAACCAGTCCTCAACCCAGCGGTTCCGGTTTCACTCCAGAGAAGAATTGTCAGCCAGGCATATCGCAGTTCGATACCACCGCGGGGCGCCCGGTTTCAGAAAGCCGCCGTTGGCGGGGTACCGGCAACCCGGACAACCTACGGAAACAACCCTTACGGAGCAGTGCTGTACCTGCACGGTGGCGGCTACATCATCGGATCCTCCGCCACTCATCGTGGAATGACCGGCCACCTGGCCAAAACCAGCGGCTGCTCTGTCGTTACGCCGGATTACCGGCTGGCGCCCGAAAATCCCTTCCCCGCCGCTCTGGATGACGCCGAAGCCTGCTGGAATGGCCTGCTTGAAGAGGGTTACAAACCGGAGCAGATCGCCGTCGCCGGCGATTCCGCCGGTGGTGGCCTGTCGATTGCGCTCGCCATGCGCCTGCGCGACAAGGGGCTGCCACTGCCGGCGTCACTGACCGTGTTTTCACCCTGGGTGGACCTGACCCAGGAACAGCTCTATGCGCCGGAATGCGAGCCGGTACTCCAGGCACGCTGGACCAGCAAGGCTGCCAGGCTGTATGCCGGTCAGGAACCCCTGACCAACCCACTTATTTCACCAATTTTTGGTGACCTGAGCGGTCTGCCCCCTTTACTGATTCAGGTAGGCAGCCAGGAAATCCTGCTGAACGATGCCGAACGCCTGGCCGACGCTGCGAACCGGGATAATGTGCAAACCCGGCTTGAGGTCTTCAACAGCCTCTGGCACGTATTCCAGGTGCACAGCGGTCAGCTCGATCGCGCAACCGCCGCCATGGAAACCGCCGGGGAACACATCAAACGTCATCTGGCAGGCTGAACTCGCCCCGGGCAAGCGCCTCTTTCCGTGACCGGGGCCATTGTTTGATATGCCATTCCAGCTTTGAAGCCCGGCTCCGGTCTCCGGCGGCGGTGCTGAACACCAGCTCAAGGGGCCCTTTTCCCCGCAGACTCCGGGCGCCCTTCGGGGTGCCCGCCTGGTGCTCCTGGAAACGTCGCGCCACGTCGGTGGTGATACCGGTATAAAGCGCGCCCCGGGCAGTCCGTACCATGTAGACGAACCAGTTAGCCGCCATGGGCAAGGGCCTCCTCCCTGGCTTTGACCTTTTTCTGCTGAAGCCAGAGACCCGCCACAATCAGAACAAGCCCGATGTAGGTCGAGGGCAGAATCTGCTCGCCCAGTATGAAATGGATGAACACCAGGGACAGGAACGGAGAAATGAAGATAAGGTTACTGACTTTTGACGTGTTTTCCGCCTTTTTCATGGCGTAGGACCATAGAACAAAGGCAACGCCCATCTCGAATACACCGACATAGACCGCCGCCACAAGCGACGTACCAGAGGTAACATAAACAAAAGACAAGCCTTCGGCCCACCAGCAGATCAGAAAAATGACCGGCAGCCCGAACAAAAAGTTCAGAAACAGCCCAACCACCGGATCACGGGTATCCCGCGTGGCAATAATCCAGTAGGACGCCCAGATCACGGTACTGCCCAGGGCAAGAGACACCCCGACAGGATCGGAAAAGCCCAGGGTTGAGATGGCGCCACGGGTTGCGATTACCACCACTCCGGCGTAACAGACAAGGCCCGCCAGAATATCCAGCTTGCGCAGCCGCTGGCCCAGGAAGGGAACGGACAGATAGGCCAGCACCAGTGCCCAGGTATAGTTCAGCGGTTGCGCTTCCTGAGCGGGCAGGCGATCAAAGGCTCCGAACAGCACCAGGTAGTAAAGGCAGGGATTGATCAGGCCCATACCAAAGGACTGGGCGTACTGCTTCCGGCTCAGGGAAAACGCCAGATGCCAACGGCCCTGGAGCATCAGGATTAACGCCATCACCAAAACCGACGCACTACTCGCAACCAGCAGCATCTGGAGGGGTGCCATCTCCCGCAGGGAAAGCTTGAACGCCGTTGCTACCGTTGACCACAACAGTACCGTGCCAAGGCCATACAGCATGGCCTGTTTCTGGTTCGTCATTCCCCGCCTCCGGCCGGCAACTGAAGCCCCATCGAGTCACTCCCATAGTCCCTGAATCGTTTTGGGCGACAGTGTAATCCAATCGCACCCTGTTACCCACGACCGCAGGTGTTCTTGTGTTACCTTGTATATCGATATCAAACAAGGACCGAGAGAACTGGAGTTCCCGTTATGCACACGTTCCGTTTCAGGTTTTGGCCACTGTGCGCCGCCTTGGTATTGGCGTTGGCCGGATGCTCGGACAACCAGAATGCCGGCAACGGGGACAGCACGGCCGGAACCCCAGAGCCGCCCGAGTATCCCGTCACCTGGCGGTTTGCCCTGGAAGAGATTGAGGGCAGTGTTCAGCATGCCTACGCCGAGGCCCTGAAAGAGCGCATTGAGGAGCGTTCCGACGGCAGGATTCTGATAGACATCTTCCCTTACGGCTCCCTCGGAACCTCGACCCAGCTCACCGAACTGGTCCGGAACGGTTCGGTAAACCTCGCTTTCGCCTCACCCGGGCACCTGGCCGACAAGGTGCCGGAAGCGGGCATCTTCACCCTGCACTTTATTCTGCCCGAAGACTCCCAAATCACCCGGCAACTGCTGGCAAGCCCGGAACTGACCGGTCTGTTTGAGCAGCCCTACGCGCGCCAGAACATGAAATTGCTGGGCTTCGTTCCGGAAGGCTGGATGGCCTGGACGGCGGATAAGGCTCTGCGCACCCCGGAAGATTTCCAGGGACTCCGGATCCGAACCATGACCTCCAATATGGCCGAAGAAGCCTATCGCGCTTACGGTGCCGAACCCAGCCAGATTCCCTATTCGCAGGTATACAGTGATCTCCAGCTCCGGAAGATTGATGGCCAGAGCAATCCCGTTTTTGCGATTGAGGAAATGGATTTCCATGAAGTCCAGAGTACGCTGACCCTTGCACGGCCCGCACAGTTTGTCTCGTCGGTTATCTCAAATCTGGAGTGGTACGACTCATTACCGGAAAACCAGAAACAATGGCTGGACAACGCCCTGAAAGATGTCGCGGAAATTGCCTGGAAAACCCAGGAAGAGCTCAATCAGACACGGCTTGAGAAAATGCTGGAAGAGGGTCAACTGAGCGTTGTTCGGCTCACCGATGCGGAACGGAAGGCTTTTCGTGAGGCGAGCAGGCCGGTGCGGGACATTTATCTGGAACGCACCGGAGAAAGTGGGCAGAAAATCCTGGAAAAGCTGCTTCAGCTGATTGAGGAGTTCGAAGCCGGAAGCCGCGAATCAGCGGTTTCCGGCAACGGGGGCTGAAACAAAACTGACTCCCTCGGCAGCCAGTGCACTTGCCCCCCGGGCCGTCAATTCGGAGATAAAGCGAAACTGGTCCTTCAGCTCAACCGGATAAGCCTTCAGGCGGTAACACATCCCCCAGGGATTATTGGAAACCACAACCACCACTGGCCGAAACGTCCGTGTGTGGGGGCACGTGTAGGCCACATCCCGCAGCAGGCCCAGAACCCTGCTTACATCATGGTGGGGCTCAAGATTGAATTCCGCCACACACATCAGGTTATCCGTGCCATCGTTGGAATTTGCGATCAGTGACGCCCAAAGCTTGCCATGGGGAATCACAACCACAGTGTCATCCGGTGTCACAAGTTCGGCAGCACGGGCACCGATCGAACGCACTTCCCCGTATTTGCCGTCCACTTCTATCCAGTCCCCCGGGCGGTAAGGCATCTCATACAGAGTCACGATGCCAGCAATCAGGCTGTTGGCGTAATCCTTGAAAGCAAAGCCAAGGGCCAGGCCCAGCGCACCAAAGATGGCCACCATATTCTCGAAAGAGGGTTCCACCAGGATCGGAACCACCACAATGATGGTCCCCACAATGATGATCAGCCGCAGCAGCGGAACGGATGCCAGGATGTAGAACCGGGGTTTGCCGCCCAGCTTTCCTGCGATTTTCGGAAGTAGCTTCTGAATGGCGATGGTCAGCGCTGTTGCGGCAAGCACCACGACCAGTGCCTCCAGCAATGCCTTGTAGGTAATCGCCGAAAACGCTTCCTGGATACCAAGATCACCCATGATTCATCTCCTAGAACATGTCTACCGGGAAGCCCCAGCTTTGCAGGTGTCGCCGGATAGACGGATATCCAGGTGCAGTGACTTTCCAGCAATCGCTGGATTCCACTTGTTCAATCAGCTCTGAGCGGGCCAGCCGGGACAGCACGAAACCCAGTTGAGGCTCCTGGACACCTGTCACCAGCTCGATGAACGATGTATTCAGCCCCTCATGCAGGAGCAAGGCATGTAAAACAAGACCAATACTGTCTCCCTGGATCTGTGGAACAGCCGGAAGACTCAACTGGTCAAACGGAACGACCCAACAGCGGGCACAGCTTGCGTCTTTAACAGGTTCTTCCGCCAGATTCTCCATTGCCGGGTTGTCTTCGGGGCGCGCTCTGAGTGACCGCCGCCAGATTGCGAGCGCAACCCCCGGATTGCCCCGGGCAACAGACGCCAGATCCCTGAGAAATCCACTGTGTTTGTGTTTTTTGCCCTGCACTGGATTCGCCGTTGGCAACACATAGAAGCCATCATCAGCCATCCGCGCGATCACTGCCTGTCCGCCAGTGCCTGAAGCAAGGCATTCAAACCAGTCTCCGAGCATTGTGGCCGTCATCGGTGCCGGAGTCAGCGGTGCCAGGTGGGTGTCTCCAAAGTAGGATGACCAGAACTGCCAGCACCAGCTGGAACAGCCAATGAGACCAGGGGCGAGCCCGCCAGCAGCCACTCGCCGAAGCAATTCACGAATCAACGCCAGGCCAGACAGATGGCGAAGCCAGAAATCGGCCAATTCCGGAATGACCCAAGGCCGGGAAAGATCCTGTCTATCCCACCAATCCCTGGCGCCCTGATCGTCGAGCAATAGATTCTCGGGAGGCGCTATCAGGGACCATTGATCTGTCCCACTGCTCCTCCCCGCCTGAAGCTCCGGGAAATATTCAAGTGCAGACCGCACCCCCGAAAATGGAGGCGCCACAAGAAAGGTCACGTCGCGGCTGGACCGCGCAACCGACCGACTGGCTTCCAGAGCACTCCAAAGCGCATCTGCCAGCTTCGGGAAATCCGGCTGTGGAGCCAGGCCCTGAAGCTCGGACTGGGCTAATTCAGGCAGGTTATCAAGGCTTTCAAAGGTTTCGTCTTCCTGCACAACACCCGCACGGATCTGCGCCAGGATGTGGAGAAGGGCATCCTTCAGTGACCGCCTGGCGGAGGTTTCGGGTGTTTTCCATTCGTCTACAGGGGTGAGGCCACCCTGCAGACAGGTGCTTTCAATCTTCTGAACCGGCTTTTCTGTCAATCAGATCGCTCCTCCGAACCGTCAACCGGCCGGGCTATTCAGACACCAGCCACTCGACTCCATGAGACAGATTCAGGGCATCGGGACCGGCAATATCATTCATCATCGCCGACAACCGGGTATCAAATCCCCAGGGCGGATTAATCACCAGAAGCCCAGAGCCTGTCATGCCCCGCTCCGGTGGCGTTCGCAGATGCACCTCACTGCACAGCACCTTACGGACAGCGGTGGCCCTGACAGCGTCTTTCAACTGCTCGTGAAGACCACTGGTCAGTACCGGATACCAGACAAGATAGACCCCATGCCGGCACTTTTGCCACGCTTTCCCCATAGTTTCGGCAACATCCCGGTAATCGGACTTGATTTCATAGGATGGATCAATCAGTGCCAGCAGGCGAGGCTGCTTCGGAGGTAACTGCCTGAGAAGGCCCGCCAGGCCATCCTGCCTTAGCACGCGGGCCCGGCCAGCAGACGCCCAGTCCGCCAGCTGTTCACCTTCAGCGGGATGGAGCTCAAACAGGGTCAGACCATCTTCGGCCCGGAGAAAATGCCGAAACCAGGCAGGTGACCCCGGGTAAACCGTCAGTTCTCCGCTTCCGGCATTGAACTGTGCCATAACATCCAGCACCGGCCGCCAGTCCTCCGATCGCAACTGTTCCCGGGCCTTCCAGAGTTTCTGGATACCGCTGTCCGCTTCGCCCGTTTTCCGGGCTCTTTCACTGCGCAAGTCATAGATGGCACTGCCGGCATGGGTATCAAAGCCGGCAATGCCGGATTTCTTAGCCTGCATCATTGCCAGGGCCAGCGTCAGCGCCGCATGTTTCTGGACATCGGCAAAGTTTCCGGCGTGGAAGGCGTGTAGATAGCTGAGCATAGGGCTTCCTGAATGGTCAGAACTCGCGCCTATTAAGCCGCAGGATTGTCTGCAATGCCACCCCGTCCGTACCCGGCATTTAAGCGAAATAGGATCAGCTGTTATGCTTTTGTGCTCATTTTCCCGGAGGACGATCGCTTGTCCACACAAGAACCTACGTCGAAAAAGCATGCCATCGATCAGCTCTACGCTCTGATTGCGAACGAGGAAGACGCGCGGGTCTGCAAGGATATTCCTGCAGAAGCCTGCCAGGAAGTGCCCCGCAATTTCTTTCTGATTCTGGCCAGCAACGTGCTGACCAAGCTGGGCGACCTGCTGATCAGCCCGAAAACCGTGCTGGCCTGGCTCATGAGCGCTGTTGGGGCACCCGCGCTGGTTGCCTGGCTGGTTCCCATCCGGGAATCCGGCTCCATGTTGCCGCAAATGGTCATCGCGGCCCAGGTCCGTCGACGGGCAGTTCGGAAGTGGTTCTGGACGCTGGGAAGTCTCGGCCAGGCGATAAGTGTCATCACCATGGCGGCGAGCGTGTGGTTTCTTGAGGGTTATGCCGCCGGTGGAGGAATCGTAGCCTCGCTCATCGCATTTTCACTGGCCCGTGGATTCTGCTCGGTGTCCATGAAGGATGTTCAGGGCAAGTGCATCCCGAAAACCCGCCGGGGAAGGCTCTCGGGGCTGGCGTCCACCATTGGTGGTACCGCAACCGTTATTCTTACAGTGCTCCTGTTCTGGGAGCGGGGCGATCCGACCATTGGTTTTTACACGGTACTTCTGCTGTTGGCCGCGGCACTCTGGGTGATCGCCGGCCTGCTGTTTGCCGGGGTAAAGGAATTCGAAGGCGAAACCGGTGGCGGCGGAAATGCCATCAACGAGGCATTTCGAAGCCTGTCCCTGCTCCGGGATGACGTTCCGTTCCGGAACTTCGTGATTACCCGGGCCCTGCTGCTCAGCTCGGCACTGGCTTCACCCTATTTGGTCGTACTGGCACAGAAAGAATCCGACATTGGCTGGATGTTGGGCGTTTTCCTGCTGGCCAGCAGTCTCGCCAGCTCGCTCAGTGCCAGTTTCTGGGGCTGGGCTGCCGATACCTCAAGCCGGAAGGTGATGATTCGCGGCGCCGCCATGGCCAGCGGCGTATGCCTGGTGGTTGGATTTACAGCGCTTTGGCTCGGCACCAACATCGGCAGTGTATGGTTCTACCCCATTGCCTTCTTTGTTCTGAGCATTGCCCACGCCGGTGTGCGACTCGGTCGCAAAACCTATCTGGTGGACATGGCCGGCGGAAACAAGCGCACAGACTACACCGCTGTCAGCAACACCGTGATCGGATTGCTGCTGCTTGCGACCGGTGGTCTGACTGCCCTTGTTTCAATGATCTCGGAGGTGGCCGTGATTATTGTTCTTGGCCTGATGGGGCTGGCTGGGATGTTCAGTGCCAGGGGTCTGAAGGAAGTAACCGGGGATTGATAGCCGGCCCTTTCAGACCGGCGCCCTGCCATCATTCAGTGCCAGGGCCCCTTTGACGATCCGGTAGATAATCCAGATCGAAACGCCGAGGAGAATAAACCAGCCGATAATCAGCGGCGTGGTGACAATGCCGATCACCGTCCACAGCAGGCCAATCCAGAAGGTGCGGATCTGCCAGCGGAAATGGTGTTCTACCCAGGTGTTGCGCACATCATCCAGTTTGACATAGTTGATGATCACACCCACCAGACCCGTGATGCCCCCCAGGAAAAACGACAGCGCCTGAAGTATGTAAACCACAACGGCCAGGTTACGGGCCGGGTCTGACCTGCGGGAGGCGGGATCCGGATCGGCGGGGATAAATTCCGACTCAGTCAAGGCAAGGCTCCTGTTGAACGGTTATCCGGAGTCTATCACAGCATCCCGGGCCGGAAACGCCAGGCCGGTCAGTGATTGTCCGGACGGTAACCAAGACGGAAGCCACCCCAGTGCTTACCATTCACGTAGATAGGCACGGACAGATCGTGCATGATCTCGCCAGTGTCCCGCCGGTAGGTTTGCAGCAGCATGTTCTCGGTGTGCGTACCACAACGGATGCCGGTCCGGTCATTGAACAGTCGCTTGCTCCGGCTCTTGACCAGGTCCACCTTCGGATCCCCGGTCGGCGCGTGGGCAAAATCCCGATTGTGGGTGGGCACATAACCATCCGGCGCAGCAGCAATGGCGAAAACTATCGCCCCATGCGCCTTCTTGACCTGCTCCTGAACCGCAGGCAGGTATTGATCGGTGAATTTGTCAAAGCTACTGGAATACTTGGGCGGATGGGTGTTCGGGATGGGTGTTCGTTTGTTGTCGAACAGCGCGCTCTCTGACAACTTGCCGTC
This sequence comes from Marinobacter metalliresistant, assembly GCF_038098645.1. NCBI lineage: Bacteria > Pseudomonadati > Pseudomonadota > Gammaproteobacteria > Pseudomonadales > Marinobacteraceae > Marinobacter > Marinobacter metalliresistant. The sequence continues at coordinate 1,551,915 of NZ_CP101118.1, forward strand.
ACGAATGGCCTGCTCGAACAGCTGGCCAATCTGGTCGGCACCGGCCCTGGCCTGATCGTAGAACGGACGGTGATAACTGGCCTCGCTGTTCAGTGCGAAGGAGGCATTGGCTTTTTCCGCCAGCTCCATCAATGTGGCGGCCTGCTCTGCCAGAGATGCCACGCTGGAATCGCTCTCGGAAATCTGGTCCCGTACCGTTTCAATGGCCGAGAACACCTGCGCCAGACTCTGCTCGTTGTTCTGGTCAATTTCAGCAATCCGGGAAACCTGCTGCTGAACCCGGTCAGACTGGTCCCGGATCTGCTCCAGACGCTCGCCCACGCTCTCCACGGAGGTCAGCCCCGCCTCAACACTGCGGGCAAGGTCTTCAATCCGGGACACAATCAGCGTGGTATCCGAACGGATTTCCTCGAGGGTTTCCGCCACTTCACCGGTCGCCTGGGCCGTGCGACCCGCCAGCTGACGCACCTCATCCGCCACCACGGCAAATCCGCGGCCCTGATCACCCGCACGGGCGGCCTCAATGGCCGCATTGAGTGCAAGCAGATTGGTTTGCTCGGCAATACCCTGAATGGTGGCGGTCACGCCCTGGATCTTGTTGGACTTCTCGTTCAGCTCCTGGATCAGCCGGAGATTCTCACCGGACTGCTGGTGTACCGCGCGCACACTGTCAATGGCCGAGATCAGCGCTTCGCGCCCCTCGATACTGACCTGCTTGTTCTGGAGAGCCATGGTGGCGGCATCGGTCGCCTGCTCGGAGGACTCCCGGACGGTCTCGGTAATCTGGCCCGCGTAATCGGCCATCTGGGCGGTTTCTTCCACCTGACGGTCCAGCCGGATCTTGAGCTGGTCTGCGGCGAAGGAGACCTGGGCGGCGGAAATAGCGTTCCTGTCCGCGCTTCCGGAGAGGGTTTCCACCAGAGCCCGCCCGGCTTTCGCATCGGAAAGCAACTGCCGACACTGGGCCCGGAGCGGATGATCTTCTGCCAGGGTGCCATCGTTCAGGGCCTTGAGCCCGCGTTCGGTCGGCTCCAGCACCCGGACGATCAGAAAGCCGCCAGCGGCCACAAGGCCAACCACCAGCCCAACCAGTGTTGATGCTGGTTCAAGACCTAGCAAAGGCGCCACCACTGCACTGATGATCGCAAGAACAACGGCAACCGCCACCCCCCATAGTATTGAAGCCCGATCCAGTAACCCCATAGAAACCTCTTCTTTATCGTTGCTTCTGCCAACATTTTGTTATTTAAGGCCATCGTGGAGACTAAAGAATTGATGTGAGTTAATAACTCATACTTTAGTGTATTCAACTGGCTTATCGGCAGGAAAAGGGTTTTCTGAAACAAAAAACCGCAAACCCGACCCACTCTGTTACCAAGTGGGCCGGATTTACGGTGTTTTCAGCGCGGATCTGATGCTCTAAAAAACGTCAACCTTACCGGGGTTATTGAACCTCCTGATTGGCAGCCCCGCTGATGTCGGCCGCATAATCCATTACATGATAGATCATGTTCTGCTCATTGGTGCCAGTCAGCAGGCTGGCGCCCGGGCCCCGGGCATAAATGCCTACGTCCTCTCCAGCGTGAGTCTCACTACCAAGCGGCACCAATGCCTCCTGATGATAGCCCGGTGAAGTGGTATCCACACTGGTCAGGTCCATTCTTCCGGCGTTGACCGGGTCACTATAGGTACGGTCCGCATCGGTCTCACTTCCATAGTCGCGCATGCCACGGCCATTGGCGTAGCCCAGCGTAGTGTATGGCAGGTCATCCGCCGCCAGTGCAGGCTGATCTTCCTCAATACCCACGACCTTGCCCAGAATCGGGTTACCGCGCCTGGGATAACCCGCCATCGTCAATACGTGGCTGTGATCCGCGGTCACAATGATGAGCGTATCCTCCGCACTGGTCTGATCCACGGCCACCTGAACGGCTTTTGCCAGTTCAATGGTATCGGTCAGTGCGCCATAAGCACTTCCCGCGTGGCTGGCATGATCAATCCGCCCCGCCTCGACGGTCAGGAAGAAACCATCGGTATCATTATCGAGAATGTCGATGGCCTTGGCGGTCATCTCACTCAGTGAAGGCTCACCGGCAACGTCATTGCCACGATCCGCCTCGTATTGCATGTGAGACTCGTTGAACAGGCCGAACAGCCGGGAGGTGGTTGCCGGGTCGACGCTGTCAAAACCTGCCTTGTCATACACGTATACGCCTTGTGGATACTGAGCCTGCCACTCGGCGATCAGGTTGCGGCTATCGGTACGGTCACCCTCAACACTGGACGTCGCATCCGGACTGTTGAATGCGGAATCCCCGGGCAGGAAGTGGCGACGGCCACCGCCCATGACCACGTCAATCCCATCAACATCCACGCCGGCGTAACGCTGTTCCAGAAGTTGCTCGAAACTGACCAGTTGATCGGCAATGTCCTTGCAGCCGGCCTGAACCGCTTCGGCAGGCATATCCGAAATGTCTTCCCAGTTGCGTTCCGCCGATTTGGTATAGGTAGCGGCCGGTGTGGCGTGGGTAATGCGTGCGGTGGAGACCACACCGGTGGCTTTGCCGCTAATCTCTGCCAGCTCCAACGTCGTTATCAGCTCATTGCCGGCAGCCGAGCTGCAATCGCCGCGGATAACGTCCTCATCCACGCCGAGCACGCCTACATCGGTTTTTACCCCAGACACTATAGCAGTCATAGTCCCGGCGGAATCGGGTACCTGTGCGTCCACATTGTAGGTTTTGGCTAAACCGGCGAAAGGAAAACGCTCGAAACTCAGTTGATGTTCTTCTCCAAGCTTGCCCAGATTCTGACCTTCCAGAATGCGGGCAGCGGTGACTGTGGACAGGCCCATGCCGTCGCCCACGAACAGGATGACGTTCTTTGCTTTACCCCGGGCGTCGGCAATGGCTTCCTGAACAGATTCGGATTGAGCAACAGCGTCCCCACTGCCGGTAACCGTGGCCCAGGTCTCTTTGGCTGCCACGATCTCCCGCTGGCCCTGCTGGAACCAGGAATTGGACAGAGATGTCTCGAGTTGCTTCGAGGAAAGACTGGTAACACTCTCATCGGCTGGCTGCACCGAGCTCTTGTCGTCGTCATTCATGCATCCGGTCAGACCGATCACTGAAGCCGTCAGTGCGCTGAAAAGGTATTTGTTCATTGCCTTGCTCCTTATTCTTCAATTAAGCCCAGGGCCTGATCGATCAGGTGAAAAACCGTGCTTTGCTCAATGGTGCCCTGCGCCAGATGAGCACCTGGTCCTTTTGCATGCAGGCTGACATCCTCACCGGAATGGGTCTCGCTACCGAGCGGAACCAATGCTTCCTGGTGATAACCGGTGGTGGTGGTATCCACGCCAGTGAGATTCTGACGTCCGGCGTTAGGTGCCTGGCTGTAGACCGCGTCTGAATCTGTTTCCATGCCGAGATTACGAAAACCGAGTCCGTTGGCGTATCCCAGGGTTGTGTAGGGCATGCCATCCTCGGCCATTGCCGGTTGTGTTTCACCAACACTCACAACTTTGCCCAGAATGGGATTGCCTCGCTTGGGGTAACCGGCCATGGTAAATACATGGCTGTGGTCGGCGGTGACCATCACCAGCGTCTCTTCCGGGTTGGTGTTCTCCATCGCCTGCTTGACCGCATCGGAAAGTTCAATGGCTTCGGTCAGGGCACTGGCGGCATTACCGGCATGGTGGGCGTGGTCGACGCGGCCAGCTTCGACCACCAGCAAATAGCCCTTGTCATTGTTATCGAGAATGTCGATGGCCTTGGCGGTCATCTCACTCAGTGAAGGCTCACCGGCAACGTCATTGCCACGATCCGCCTCGTATTGCATGTGAGACTCGTTGAACAGGCCGAACAGCCGGGAGGTGGTTGCCGGGTCGACGCTGTCAAAACCTGCCTTGTCATACACGTATACGCCTTGTGGATACTGAGCCTGCCACTCGGCGATCAGGTTGCGGCTATCGGTACGGTCACCCTCAACACTGGACGTCGCATCCGGACTGTTGAATGCGGAATCCCCGGGCAGGAAGTGGCGACGGCCACCGCCCATGACCACGTCAATCCCATCAACATCCACGCCGGCGTAACGCTGTTCCAGAAGTTGCTCAAAACTGACCAGTTGATCGGCAATGTCCTTGCAGCCGGCCTGAACCGCTTCGGCAGGCATATCCGAAATGTCTTCCCAGTTGCGTTCCGCCGATTTGGCATAGGTAGCGGCCGGTGTGGCGTGGGTAATGCGTGCGGTGGAGACCACACCGGTGGATAAACCCTTGATTTCCGCAAGTTCCAGGGCCGTTACTACTTCATTGCCTGCGACCGTGCCGCAATCACCCCGCTGGACATCCTCGTCCACGCCCAGCACACCCGCATCGGTTTTCAAACCTGACATCATGGCGGTCATGGTGCCAGCTGAATCCGGAACCTGGGCATCGGTGTTATAGGTTTTCACGAGTGTCGAGAAGGGAAAGCTTTCAAAGCTCAGCAGATTTTCCTCGCCGGGACGGCCCTGCCTCTGGCCTTCCAGAATGCGCGCAGCGGTAAGGGTGGACACCCCCATGCCATCGCCCACAAACAGAATGACGTTTTTCGCTTTATCCGAGGACTTCAGGGAGAGCTTCTGCTGAAGCTGTGCCTCGGCGTTACTAAACCAGCCATTGTCCTTTTGTGAGGTCGGTAGTATCCCTGCGAGGACACTGGCGGACAATGCCAGCCCGATTGCCACCGGAACTAACGTTCTTTCCAGATTCATAGCGCACATCCTTTCAACGGTGTTGTTGTCTGCCACTCCGGTACAACCTGTTCATCGAACAGAATTCCGGATCGACTCCGCTAAAAAGATAGGGGCTCGTTATGACGTTAATCCTGCATTTGTGTTACTCAGGCATGAAGGTTGCTTGGCAGCTTCAATACTTTCCTCCCCCGGACGCTGGCCAGGACCTGCCGGCGCGGACAGAGGCACGCCGGCGGAAATCCAAGCGTTATTGAGTAGCCTCCTCCATCCTGTCACCCGCTTCTTCGGCGGCATCGCCCATCTCCTCGGCTGCGTTTTCCGCGCCTTCCTGTAACTCGCCCATGGCGCTTTCGTCCTGGCCGGTGGCTTCCTCGTAGGTTTCCTCGACTGAATCGCCAGCCTCTTCCATCATATCGCCGGCATTGTCCGCAGCTTTTTCTACATCGACACCCTCGTTGTCTTCGGAGCTGCAGGCGGCGAGGCCCAGTGTCAGAACCACCAAAAGCGCACTCAGTGTGAGCTTGTTCATACCATATCCCTCTGTTGGTAAGTATTTACAACGCGAAACAGGGTACGGCGAGGCCCGGCCTAAAGGCAATTACCGGGCGATTACCCTTTGGTTAGCCGGCGCAGTCAGACAGCGACCGGCCATTGATGGTGATGAGGTGGTCAAACGGCAGCATGGTGCCTCGCCCCAGCAGCAGGAAGTCCTGCCCGGCCCGACTGCAAAGCTCGCGAATAACATCGTGAACCAGGCATATCTGGCCGGCACTGTCCCGGTAGGCCACCTCGATCAGTTTGCCTGAGCCGAGATACTCCCGGAGCATAGCCTGAACGGCATAAGAGGCGGTGGTGGAGGGCCGGTCTGCCATGGCTGATTCTTCCCTGTGATCGGGCTCTTCTTTAACTCATGAGTCTGGCTCAAAAAGCCGCCTTTGGCCAAAAAATGTCATTTGTCATTTTGAGCCAAGGCGCCCGCGATAATGCGCCGACCGTTGCATTGTCAGATTGTTCGACATAAATTGATAGTACGCGCACCGAACAGGAGAAAACAATGAACGCCAAGACCTCTGACAACCTGGAATCGCATAAAGTCATATCCCCTGGCGAAACCGATTCCACTGGCAACTGGAAGGATCCGAAACGCTATATGTGGTTGCTCGGCCCTGCCCTGCCGGGTATTGGGCTCGCGGCCCTGACCGGTTACGCCCTGGCACCGAAGAAGCTGAAAGCCCTGGCCTGGACCGGCCCGGCCCTGGTACACGGCATCATCCCGGCGCTGGACCGTGCCATTGGCGAGGATCAGAGCAATCCGCCGGAATCGGCGGTGCAGACCCTGGAACAGGACAAGTACTACGACCGGATCGTAAAAGCCTTTATTCCGACCCAGTACGCCATGACCTTTTTGGGCGCCTGGCTGGCCAGCCGCAGGAATACCCCCCTGGACGACAGGATTGGCCTGACGCTCACCGTGGGCGCCATCAATGGTGTGGGCATCAACACCGCCCATGAGCTGGGCCACAAATCGAACAGGCTGAACAAGCTGTTGGCGATGGCGGCTTTGGCACCCACCGGGTATACCCACTTTGTTGTCGAACACAACTTCGGCCATCACATGCGGGTGGCCACACCGGAGGATCCGGCCAGCAGCCGGATGGGCGAAAGCTTCTGGAAGTTCCTGCCACGGACAGTAATAGGCGGCATCAAGTCCTCCATCAGGATTGAGAAGGCGAGACTTGCCCGCAAAGGCAAGGGCTTCTGGAGCCTGGACAATGAGCTGCTTCAGGGCTGGGCCATGAGTGCCGGGTTCTTTGGTGCGACGACGTTGATTTGCGGCCCTCGGGCGTTGCCGTTCCTGGCGGCGCAGGCGGTGTATGGCGCTAGTTTGCTGGAGAGCGTGAATTACATTGAGCACTATGGCCTGCTGCGCCAGAAGGACAAGAACGGAAAATACGAGCGCACCCAGCCGGAGCATAGCTGGAACAGTAATCATATTGTGACCAATCTGTTCCTGTATCAGTTGCAGCGACATTCAGATCACCATGCCCATCCTCAACGCAGCTTCCAGGCTTTGAGGCACTTCGAGAAGGCGCCGCAGTTGCCGGGTGGTTATGCGTCGATGCTGCTGCCGGCTTACCTGCCGCAGTGGTGGTATGAAACCATGGATAAGCGGGTGATTGATCACTACGAGGGGGATCTGAGCAAGATCAACTGGGATCCGGATCGTAAGGAAGAGCTGATGGCCAAATATGCGGATTACGCAGCGGAGGTGGCGGCTGAGGCGAGGGCCCGGCGCGCTGCCGCCAAATCCGAAGCTGCCTGAAGCTCTGCGCCCAGCCTTCTTAGGTTGGTGCAAGCAGTCGACCGGGGCACTCCTTCCGGGAGACGCCATAAACCCATCCCTGGGGGCTTGAGCGCAGCATCCCTGCTGCGCACACTCCCGGAAGGAGCGCCCCGGTCGACTGCCCCGAACTTTGGCAAGATAGTCGAATTTGCCTGAAGCGCTAAAGACAAATCTTCCCCGGGAACAAGCTTGTAGCTCACTTCCCTCGAAATACCGCTTCCCGCCTTTCCAGGAAGGACTGAATTCCCTCTTTTACATCGTCACTGGCCATTACCGGCTGCAGATCCGGGAATAAACGCTGTTTCGCGACTTCCTGCCCTTCACTGACTGCGATCTTTGACGATCTCAGACTACCCTGGACACCCAGAGGGGCTGCCTTTGCAATTTTCTCGGCGATTTCCAGCGCGACATTAAACTGCTCACCCGGCTCCACCAGTTCCTGTATCAACCCCCATTGGTAGGCCTGATCAGCGGTCCATTCGTCGCCAGTCAGCAGGTATCGCTGGGCATTGCCCCAGCCGATTTCCCGTTGCAGCCGGATGGTCGCGCCACCGCAGGCGAAGATGCCGCGTTTGACTTCCAGTTGGGCAAAGCGGGTGCCTTTGGCAGCAACCCGCACATCGGTGTTGAGCATCATTTCCACGCCGCAGGTAAAGCAGATGCCCTGGGCGGCGAAGATGACGGGTTTGCTGAGGCCGGCTCCGGTAATGTGGAACGGGTCCAGTTCGCCCTCGCCCGGCTCGATGCCTTTGCCGTTGGCAAACACGCCGGCCCAGTCGTCCAGTTGCAGGCCGCTGGTGAAGTGGTCGCCTTCGGCGTACATCAGCCCGACCCGCAGATCCGGGTCGCTCTCCAGCTGGTAATAAGCCGCCGCGATCTGGTGGTACATCTCGCGGTTCATGGCGTTCATTTTTTCCGGGCGGTTCAGCCCGATCAGCAGGATGTGGTTTTTCTTTTCAACGTTAACCAGGGCCATTGCCTTCACCTTATATATCGTTTTTCTTTTCCGCGTGCTGCACCTAAGTCTGGGCGCAATCGGCTGGGACCCCTTTCAGGGACCCAGCCGATTGTGCCTCCTCTCAGATCAGAACCACTCGGATTTCATGTTGAGGCAGGTGTCATCCTGATTCCTCAGCAATACCAGGTCCTGAGCCACGGTTGGTAATTCCCAGTGGAAGAAGTACTGCGCAGCCTGGAGTTTGCCCTGGTAGAAGTTGCGCTCGTTATCGCTGTTGGCGGAACCCAGGGCGTGGGCAGCCGTGTTGGCCTGGCGGAGCCACATCCAGGCGACAATGATGTGGCCGAACAGGTGCAGGTAGCAGGAGGCGTTGGCCAGGGTTTTGTCGACTTCGCCGCCCACCAGGGATTTGCCGAGGCTCTGGGTGACTTTTACCGCCTGCTGCAGGGTTTCGCTCAGGGACAGGGCCCATTGCTGGCAGCGGTCGGTGGTGGCCGCTTCCAGATCCACCTGCATTTCCTGCATCAGCAGCTGCAGGCCGTGGCTCTGGTCCTGCCAGATCTTGCGGCCGAGCAGATCCAGGGCCTGAATGCCGTTGGTACCTTCGTGGATAGGGTTCAGGCGGTTATCGCGCCAGCATTGCTCAACCGGGTATTCCCGGGTGTAGCCGGCGCCGCCGTAGACCTGAATGGCCAGATCGTTGGCCTTGGGGCCGTAGTCGGAGGGCCAGGCCTTGATCACCGGAGTGAGCAGGTCCAGCAGCTTCCCGGCTTCTTCGCGTTTCTGTTCGTCCGGGTGGGTGTGCTGGTCGTCCATCAGTCGGGCGCCATAGAGGCACAGGGCCAGACCGCCCTCGCTGTAGGCTTTCTGGGCCAGCAACATGCGCCGGACATCGGCGTGGTCGATGATGGGGACCTGCGAGGATTCCGGGTTCTTCTCGCTGGCCTTGCGGCCCTGCAGGCGGTCTTTGGCGTATTCCAGGCTGTGCATGTAACCGCGATATCCGATCACGGCAGCGCCAAAACCCACGCCAACCCGGGCTTCGTTCATCATCTGGAACATGTATTTCAGGCCCTGGTGGGGCTCGCCAACCAGGTAGCCTTGGCACGGGGCGTCGTCACCGAAACTGAGGGCAGTGGAGGTGGTGCCCCGGTAACCGAGTTTGTGGATCAGGCCGGCAAGGCTGACGCCGTTGCGTTCGGTGGGGTTGCCCTCTTGGTCCACCAGGAATTTAGGCACGATAAACAGGGAGATGCCCTTCACACCCGCCGGAGCGCCTTTGATCCTGGCCAGCACCATGTGAACGATGTTGTCGGTGATGGATTGTTCACCACCTGAGATGTAGATCTTGGCGCCCTTGATCAGGTAATGGCCGTTATCCGCAGGCGATGCCGAGGTGCGGATGTCTGCCAGGGAGGAGCCGGCGTGGGGCTCTGTCAGGGCCATGGTGCCGCTGAACCGGCCGCAGAGCATGTTCGGCAGGAAGGTGGTTTTCTGCTGTTCGTTGCCGAAGACGCGGATGAGGTTGGCGGCGGCGGTGGTCAGGAACGGGTAGCCGGCGGTGCCGGGATTGGCCGCGGTGAAGAAGCCATTGCAGGCGGCCATCACGGATTCTGGCAGTTGCATGCCGCCCAGCTCATAGTCATAGCGTCCGGCGATAAAGCCAGCCTGGGCATAGGCCTCGACGGCTTCTTTGACCTGCGGCAGCATCTCGACCTGGCCGTTGACGAATTTGGGTTCGTCCTTGTCGGCGGCACTGTTGTGGGTGGCGAACTTTTCCCGGGCCATTTTGTCGGCGGTTTCGATGACGGCATCGAAGGTGTCGCGACTGTGTTCGCTGAAGCGCTCGCGGGTGGTGAGGTTTTCAGTATCGAGAACTTCGTAGAGCTGGAACGCCAGGTCGCGGCGGTCGATCAGGGTGTCGGTCATGCTGGGTCTCCTGTTTGTTGCAGACAGCCTCTCACAACTGGTTTTTTCTGGGAACCGGCGCTTGCGACATAATCATGGTCACTATTGCCACACTCTGGCCAAACCCTGCCTGCTACCGGACTCATCAGGTGCTCGCTGGCCGGGGCATGAAGCGGGCGGGTTCGGGCTCTGATCTCCCGCAGAATCGCTTTCTGGCGCGGGTTATGCAGCTAATTTTCCTGAAGGCCAGGTTCCGGCCGGTAACGTAAAGAATACCGACAGGTGTAGATATGGGGAGGTTCGCCATGAACGCACCAATCAGACAAAGCCAGGCAGATATTCTGGGCCGGCTCTATGATATGAAACGCAAACAGATCGAACACGCCCTCCAGCAGGGGAACAGCTTGCGCTGCCAGGTACTTGAAGCAGAAGCCGAGGCTATTTCAAGCGCGTTGAAATCCGTTCGGGAGCCGCTTGCCCCTATCGGCTGTTGATTGCCATTCCTGGTCACCTGTTGCCGTTTTCCGACGGTATCAGATGGCCGGCACCACTTCGGCACCTTGACGGGTGGCCCGTTGTACGCCGAACTTCCCCGGCGACATCCGCGCCACCAATCAGGTGCCGGGCACACCTTGATCAATGGCAAGTTGACTTGACCTTACGAACTGGCCACGTATCATCGGATTTCAAGTTTCACTGACGGAGCAACCATGACCGTAAGGTCTTTCGGCTGCATTAGCATTATCCGCCCACCTGTTGCCGCTGACATCGCGCGGCACCGGGGACGCCTGCCGTACTTCCCGGACCCGCCCGTTGCCTGCTGATCCACCCTGACACCCCCACGGTAAAGGCACCGGAATGCACTAGGCGGGGTGGCTGGCCGAAGACTAGACTCAGGCAAATACGCCTTAGATGTTCACGTGAAAGAAAACCAATAACGAGGTTGCGATGTCGCTACCGCTGGTTGTTTTACTGCCTTTCCTGGGCGCCATGGCCGCACCCCTGTTCGTCCAGGGTGGGCGGACCGCGATTGCCATCGCATCGTCGGTACCCGCCCTGATTGCCCTTGCGGCCCTCTTTCCCCACTGGCAAACCCTGGCTGATGGCGGTGTGGTGCTGCACAGCTATGAATGGTTGCCGGCCCTCGGTCTCTCGTTCAGTTTCCGGCTCGACGGGCTTTCGTTGCTGTTTGCCTTGCTGATACTGATCATCGGGCTGCTGATCATTCTTTATTCCCGCTACTACCTGAAAGCCCACGAAAACGTCGGCAAGTTCTACGCGCTCCTGCTGTGTTTCAAGGGTTCCATGCTCGGGATCGTGCTTTCGGGCAATCTTCTTTTAATCATGATTTTCTGGGAGCTGACCAGCCTTACCTCATTCCTGCTGATCAGCTTCTGGACCCACAAACAGGACGCCCGGCGCGGCGCCCGGATGGCCCTGGCCGTGACGGGCGGTGGTGGGTTTGCGCTGCTTGCCGGCATACTGATCATCGGCAACATTGTTGGCAGCTTTGAGCTTGATGATGTCCTGGCAGCGGGTGACCTGATCAAGAACCATGCCCTCTACCCGGTTGTCCTCACTCTCGTTCTGCTGGGTGCTTTCACAAAATCCGCCCAGTTCCCGTTCCATTTCTGGCTGCCCCATGCCATGCAGGCACCCACGCCGGTATCGGCCTACCTGCATTCAGCCACGATGGTTAAGGCCGGCGTCTTTCTGATGGCCAGGCTTTACCCGGCGCTGGCGGGCACCGAGCAATGGTTCTACATGGTCAGCTTTACCGGCATGGCCACCATGCTGCTGGGCGCCTACACCGCCATGTTCAAGCACGATCTGAAAGGCCTGCTGGCCTATTCAACGGTGAGTCAACTGGGCCTTATTACCCTGCTGTTCGGCATGGGTACCCAGCTTGCGGCCGTTGCGGCGATTTTCCACGTGATCAACCACGCCACCTTCAAGGCCTCCCTGTTCATGGCCGCGGGCATCATCGACCATGAAACCGGCACCCGGGATATGCGCCGCATTAACGGGCTCTGGCGTTTCATGCCGCACACGGCCACCCTGGCCATGGTTGCTGCCGCATCGAACGCCGGGGTGCCGCTGCTGAACGGCTTTCTGAGCAAGGAAATGTTCTTCGCCGAATCACTGGCGCTGAACCTGCCGGGGCTCTGGGCCTGGCTGCCACCAATCGTGGCGACCCTGGCGGGCATCTTCACGGTGGCTTACTCCGCACGTTTTATCCACGACGTTTTCTTCAACGGCAAGCCGGTTGATCTTCCGATCTACCCTCCACACGAGCCTCCCCGTTACATGAAGATCCCGGCGGAGATTCTCGTGTTTGCGCTCGTCATGATCGGCATCTTTCCGGCCATCTCGGTCGGCCCGCTGCTTTACATGGCGGCATCCGCCACATTTGGCGGCAATGTGCCGGATTACCAACTCGCGGCGTTCCACGGTTTCAACCTCCCGCTGATGATGAGTTTTTTCGCTTTTGCCGGCGGCTTGCTCATGTACAGTCAGCGCCAGCGCTTCTTCGATTTCCATGCCCGGTTCAGGGAAATCGATGAAAAGGCCGTATTCGAGGCCGTCGTCTCCCGCATTGTCGACCTGGCCAACCGGTTTACCGCACGGCTGGAAAACGGTTCGCTCCAGCGTTACGCGGTGCTGCTGGTCGTCAGCGTGATCACAGTCGCGGCCATGCCTGTTCTCAGCCTTGGCATTTTTGTCGGGGAGAACGGTCTCAGCCCGATAGACTGGCCAACCGCTATTGCGGCCGGGGTGCTTATCCTCTGTGCGCTGGCCACCGCAGCCATGCACAGGGAGCGGTTCTACGCACTGGTTCTGCTGAGCGTGGTCGGCCTGATGGTGGCCCTTGCGTTCGCCCGCTTCTCGGCGCCGGACCTGGCGATGACCCAGTTGTCCGTGGAAGTTGTCACGATTGTTCTGCTGATGCTTGCCCTTTTCTACATGCCATCCTGGACGCCCGTCGAAACCTCCAACGGGCGGCGGTTCCGCGACATTGCCATTGCCCTGGCAGCGGGAACCGGCATGACGCTGGTTACCCTGGCGATGCTGACACAACCGTTCAGCTCCATCTCCGATTTCTTCCTCGAAAACAGCAAGCCCGGCGGTGGCGGCACCAACGTGGTCAACATCATTCTCGTGGACTTCCGTGGCTTCGACACCCTGGGCGAGATTACCGTTCTGGCCATCGCGGCCTTGGGCATTTACGCCATGCTCAAGAACATTGCCCTGACACCGCCACCCGGCGATGGTCAGGGACACGCGTGGACACGGGATGCCCATCCGTTGATGCTGCGCCAGATTGCCCGCCCGATGCTGCCGCTGGCGCTGATGGTTTCCGTGTTCATCTTCCTGCGGGGCCACAATCTTCCGGGCGGCGGCTTTATCGCCGGCCTGATCACGTCGGTTGCCCTGATCCTCCAGTACATTGCCAGCGGAATGATCTGGACCCAGGACCGGATTTCGTTCCGCTATCACAATGTGATCGGTCTGGGCCTGCTGTTCGCAACCGTTGCCGGCGCGGGCAGCTTTGCCTTCAGCTATCCGTTCCTCACCTCCACCTTTGGTTACATTACCTGGCCGGTGGTGGGCAAGTTTGAGGTTGCCTCGGCCCTGGTCTTTGATCTGGGCGTCTACCTGACGGTTATCGGAGCCACCCTGCTGGCCCTGGTGAGCATTGGCCGGCTGTCTCCCCACTCCGCCATCAAGAGTAAAAAGGAGGGTGCGTAATGGAGCTTGTTTTCGCACTGGTTATCGGTGCCCTGACAGCATCCGGCGTTTATCTGGTTTTGCGGGCACGCACCTTTCCTGTGGTGGTGGGTCTCACTCTGCTGTCCTACGGCGTGAACCTGTTTCTTTTTTCCAGTGGCCGGCTGGCGACCGGACAGCAGCCTGTTATCGGCACCGCAGCAAACTATTCCGATCCGCTTCCCCAGGCGCTGGTGCTTACCGCCATTGTGATCGGCTTCGCCATGACCGCATTTGTTGTTGTGCTGTCACTACGAAATCTGGCGGATCACGAGAACGACCATGTCGATGGCCAGAAACCCTATAAATCCCCCGCCCCCGAGGAAGAAGAGGAGGTAACCGGCCAATGAACCACTGGCTTACCGCTCCTGTTCTGATTCCCCTGCTCGGAGGTATCCTGCAGGCGTTGATGGGTTACGCCCCCATCAGCCTGCGCCGCACGCTGGCGTTGGCAACCACCGTTCTGATACTGGTTTCGGCCATTGTGCTGCTGGTGCTGGCCAACGACGGCAGCTACCGGATTTACGCCCTCGGGAACTGGCAGCCTCCGTTTGGCATTGTTCTGGTGCTTGACCGGCTGGCCGCCCTGATGCTGGTCATGACCGCCGTTCTGGCCCTGTTCTGCCATACCTTCGCTATTGGTGGCGCCGATGAGGGCAATCGCCAGTTCCATGCCCTGTTCCTGTTTCAGCTCATGGGCCTGAACATTGCCTTCCTCACTGGCGACCTGTTCAACCTGTTCGTTGCCTTCGAGGTTCTGCTCATTGCCTCCTATGGCCTGCTGATGCACGGCGGAGGAACGGTAAGAACCGTGCCGGGCCTGCATTATGTGGTGCTGAACCTGGTTGGCTCCGCGATATTCCTGATCAGTGTCGGGATGATCTACAGCGTTACCGGCACCCTGAATATGGCGGATCTGGCGGTCAAGATCCCCGAGGTTTCCGGTGAAAACCTGAATATCGTCAAGGCCGGCGGCATGATGCTGCTGGTGGTGTTCGGCTTGAAAGCCGCCATTCTGCCCCTGTGTTTCTGGCTGCCAAGAGCCTATTCGAAAGCCACGGCTCCCGTCGCCGCTCTGTTCGCGGTAATGACCAAAGTCGGCGTTTACGCCATTTTGCGGGTCTATCTGCTGATCTTTGGCGACAATGCTGGCGAACTCGCCAATCTCGGTATGGACTGGCTGTTCCCCATTGCCCTGGCTACCCTCGCCATGGGTGTCATTGGCGCTCTGGGCTCCGGCAGCCTGAAAACCCTGGTCGCCTGGCAGGTAATCATTTCGGTGGGCACGTTGCTGGCTCCGGTCGCGCTTGGCTCCGAGGCCGGTCTTTCCGCTGCCCTGTTCTACCTGCTGAGCACCACCTGGACCGTCGGCGGCCTGTTCCTGGTCTCGGAGCTGGTGGCTGACCAGCGGGGCACGGCCACTGACCGAATCGTTACCGCTCCACCGATGCAGAACCGCACTTTCCTGAGTGTCCTGTTCCTGATCGGTGCCGTTGCCGCGGCCGGCCTCCCGCCCCTGAGCGGTTTCTTCGGCAAGGTACTGATCCTGAAAGCCGTTGAGCCGGGAACCGAGATGGCCTGGCTGTGGTCGGTGCTCCTGATCGGCAGCTTCCTCACTATCATCGCCTACAGTCGTGCGGGAAGCATTGTTTTCTGGCGGACCGTGGACGGCCATATGGAAACGCCAGACCCACTCAACGGCCGGGTTTCCATCGCCACCGGCGCGTTGGTCGCCCTTGCGGTTGTCATGGTTGTGCTGGCAGGTCCCATCACCCGCTATACCGACGCGACGGCAGCACAGCTGCATAACAATGACGCCTACATCGAAACCTTAAAGACCCCCATGGTCGGGGAGGGTGACTGATGCTTGATCGCCTGAGTTTTCCGCAACCCTGGTTGAGCCTGATCCTGTTCACTACCTGGCAGTTGCTCAGCGACGGCGTGTCCGGCGCCAGTATCGTGATGGGCCTGATCCTGGCCTGGCTGATCCCGCAACTGACTCAGGGCTTCTGGCCCGAGCGGCCGGCGTTCGTTAAGTCCTGGCGGATGCCCATGTATCTGGCTGTCGTGCTCAAGGACATTGTGGTTGCCAGCTTCTCGGTCGCCCGCCTGATTCTGAGCCCGCGCCAGCCGCGCCCGATTTTCGTCTGTTACCCTCTTCAGCTCGAGCAGCCGCTGGCGATTACCATCCTCGCCAGCACCATTTCGCTCACACCGGGCACCGTCAGCGTCGATGTCAGCGATGACAACAAGACCCTCCTGATCCACGCCCTTGATGCAGCCAGCGACCAGGAGGTCATTGGCGCCATACACAACCGCTACGAGAAGCCGTTGATGGAGATGTTCCAATGATGACAATCGCCCTCTACACCTCGATTTCCATGGTCACCCTGGCGACCCTGCTCAACGTCTACCGGCTGATCAAGGGGCCGGACGCACCAGACCGGGTACTGGCACTGGACACGCTCTACATCAACGCCATTGCCCTGATTATCCTGCTCGGAATCGCCCTGGGGACGCGGATGTACCTGGAAGCCGCCCTGCTTATTGCTGTCATGGGCTTTGTCGGAACCGTGGCCATGGCCAAATACCTGAAGCGGGGCAGTGTCATTGAATAGGATTGCCCCGAACCGGTTTCGTCGCGGAGGATACTGACCATGAGTCTGATCACCGAATACGTTATTTCTGCCCTGCTGCTGCTCGGGAGCGCCTTTACCCTGGTTGGCGCCATCGGCCTGGCCAGGCTGCCGGACTTTTTTACCCGCCTTCACGGCCCAACCAAGGCTACAACCCTGGGGGTCGGCGCCATCATGCTCAGCTCGGTGATTTACTTCAGCGCCAGGGGCGAGGGCGTGGGCATTTCGGAGATCCTGATTACCCTGTTCCTGGTAATCACGGCCCCGGTCAGCGCTAACATTCTTGCCAAGGCGGCCATGCATATAGGCGTCAGAACGGTGGAAAACACCGCAGGCAAGCCCTGGGAGCAGTGAATGGCCGCAGTTGGCACACTGACCGGGATTTTGTCATTGGACTTGAAGATTTTTGCCGTATAGTAGGCCCCCAAACCCTTATGAGGAGCCCAGCATATGCTGAAAGTAAATGAGTATTTCGACGGTAAGGCCAAGTCCATTGCCTTCCAGACCGCCACCCTGCCCGCCACCGTTGGCGTAATCAGCCCGGGCGAATACGAGTTTGGCACCAGCAAGAAGGAAACCATGACGGTGATCAGCGGGGCCCTGACGGTTCTGCTGCCAGGCATGGAGGAATGGATGACCTACGGTGCCGGTGAGGGTTTTGATGTTGCCGGGCAGGCAAGTTTCAAGGCAAAGACCGACATCGACACCGCCTATCTCTGCACTTACGAGTAACATCCGGGACAACAACAGAATTTTCCGCAGAGCGAAACTGGATTTTTGCCTAAGCCACCGTTCGCTCTGCATTTTTTCACTTTTACCGGTTCCCGTTTCACCCAATCTGTGTCAGATTTAATCCTGTTTCTCGCGATAACACCAACAACTGGGAAAGAGGAAACGAGTAATGGCACAGACCCGCATTTTATCCCCGGCTGACAACGCCTATCAGTATCCGCTGCTGATCAAACGACTCCTGCTCTCAGGCCCCCGGTACAATCCGAACCAGGAAATTGTCTATTCAAACCGCAGCAAATACACCTATACCGATCTGGTTGAACGCATTCACCGCCTGGCAAACGCCCTGACGGATGCCGGTGTTAAACCGGGTGATACGGTTGCGGTAATGGACTGGGATACACCCCGGTACCTGGAGTGTTTCTTTGCCATTCCGATGATTGGCGCCATTCTGCATACGGTCAATATCCGGTTATCACCAGAACAGATCGTTTACACCATGAACCACGCCGAGGACGACGTTGTGCTGGTGCACGACGACTTCCTGCCGATTATCGAGGGCGTGAAAGACGACATCAAAACGGTCAAGACCTGGATTCAGCTCACCGACAACGATGCCCCACAAGCAACCTCTGTCGATGCCATCGGTGACTACGAAACCCTGCTTGCAAAAGCGAATGACCAGTTCGACTTCCCGGACTTTGACGAGAACAGCGTGGCGACCACGTTCTACACAACGGGTACCACAGGCAACCCCAAGGGCGTGTACTTCAGTCATCGCCAACTGGTACTGCACACACTGGCAATGACAGGCACGGTGGCCTCATTCGATGAGATGCCGCTAATGCGCTCCTCATCGGTTTACATGCCGGTAACGCCCATGTTCCACGTCCACGCCTGGGGTGTGCCCTATGCCGCCACCATGATGGGCATCAAACAGGTCTATCCCGGCCGTTACGAGCCCGAGTTGCTGGTAGACCTTCTAAAAGAGCATAAAGTCACCTTCTCTCACTGCGTACCCACCATCATGCAGATGATGATGGCCACCGAGTCCATCAAGACGGCAGACCTGAGCAACTGGCACGTCCTGATCGGTGGCAGCGCACTGACCAAAGGACTATGTGACGCAGGGACAAAACTCGGAATCAAGATGTACACCGCTTATGGCATGTCTGAAACCTGCCCGCTGCTGAGCGCCTCACACCTGAAACCCGAAGATTTGGAGCTACCCCTTGAGCAGCAGACCGCTATCAGGGTAAAGACAGGGATTGCAACACCGATGGTTGAGCTGGAAATCGTGGACCCGGACGGTAACCCGGTTCCGCACGATGGCCAGGCCAAAGGCGAAGTCGTGGCTCGCGCTCCCTGGTTGACCCAGGGTTACTTCAAGGAGCCCGAAAAAGGCGAGCAGCTCTGGGAAGGCGGCTGGCTGCACACCGGTGACGTGGCCTCCATGGAGCCGGACAACACCCTCACCATCAAGGACCGCATCAAAGACGTGATCAAGACCGGCGGTGAGTGGCTGTCCTCCCTCGACCTGGAAAACCTGATCAGCCAGCACCCGGCTGTGGCCGGCGCTGCGGTGGTGGGTGTACCCGATGAAAAATGGGGCGAGCGCCCGCACGCGCTGGTCACCCTCAAGCCCGGTGAAAATGCCGGTGTCGAGGACATCCAGAATCATCTGATGCAGTTCGTGGACAGCGGTGAGATCAACAAGTGGGCCATCCCCCGGCAGATTGATTTTGTTGAGGATATCCCGAAGACCAGTGTTGGCAAGATCAACAAGAAGCTGATCCGGGATCAGTTGAAGTAACTTGCTGTGTGAAAAAGGGGTCAGATGAACGCTTTCATCTGACCCCATTTTCAGTCTTTACAGTCCGGAGAACGTAAAATCCACCTCCGGCGTGCGACCATCAATAATATCGGCCAGGGCCGCCGCCGAGCCGCAGGAGTGGGTCCAGCCCAGCGTACCGTGCCCGGTATTCAGGTAGAGGTTGGCGTAGTGGCTTTTGCCAATGTACGGAACGTTGGAAGGCGTGGCCGGGCGCAAGCCGGTCCAGAATTCGGCCCGGTCCCAATAGCCTGCCTCGGGCATCACTTCCGCGGTGCGGCGGACGATGGCGCGGCAACGGGTGTAATTGAGTTTTCGGCTGTAACCACTGAGTTCCGCCGTGCCCGCGACACGGATCCGATCGCCAAGACGTGAGTAAACCAGCTTGTATTCATCATCGGTGAGGCTGACCTTGAACGCCGCTTCTTCATTCCTGACCGGCACGGTAATGGAATAGCCCTTGGCCGGGTAGATATTCAGGAAGATACCCAGTTGCCGGGCCAGTGCGGCACTGTAACTGCCAAGGCTCAGAACGTAGGCGTCCGCCCGCAGTGTCTCATGGCGTCCATCAGTCAGTGCCTGAACGCCCAGCACTCGCTCACCCGCCTCTTCAAAACCGAGGATCCGGGTGCCGTATCGAAACGCCACACCCGCCTCCGCGCAACGCCGGGCCAGGTTCTGGGTAAACATCCGGGCGTCACCGGATTCGTCCTCGGAGGTGTAGGTTGCCCCTGCAATCCGGTTCCGGATGGGTTTCAGGGCCGGCTCCAGTTCAACCGCCTGATCGGCATCGATAATCTGGCGGTCGCAGCCAAGAGACTGCATGATCCGGGTAGGCTTTTTGGCACCCTCAAACTCGGCAGGATTGGTGTAGAAGTGCAAAATGCCTTTCTCGAGGTGGTCGTATTGCACATTGGCAACCTTGCGCAGCGCCTGTAACTGGCTACGGCTATAGGTACCCAGATTGACTATCTGACGAATATTGTGAGCTGCCCTGGCAGAGGTGCACTCCCCCAGAAAGGACAGCGCCCAGCGCCACTGGGCAGGGTCGAGCTTTGGCCGGAACAACAGGGGCGCATCCGGTTGGCTGAGCCATTTCAGGACTTTCAGGACAGCCGACGGTTTAGCCCAGGGTTCGGCGTGCGAAACGGAAATCTGACCACCGTTAGCGTAGCTGGTTTCCAGACCCGCCTGGTTCTGCCGGTCAACAACGGTAATCTGGTGCCCCTGCGTCTGAAGAAACCAGGCCGTTGTTACGCCCACGACGCCTGCACCCAAAACCAGTATATGCATGCTTGCCTCCGGTCAAACGGAACCCGCCACCCATGGGGGTATACCCCGGGGTTTTCCGGCCAGACTCCGGTCAATTTGGAACTTGGGATTTGTTGCTTGAGGGCACTATTGTAATGTGAGCGTCCGGTGATTGCGTGTTATACCATCAGCCACCGGCGCGCTTGACTGCCCAGCCCTTCTGCTCCAGCAGGGGCACCAGGATGTCTCGCTGATCACCCTGAATTTCAACAACGCCGTCTTTCACGGTGCCCCCGGTACCACACCTCGCCTTGAGAATCTTTGCGTAGGCCTTGAGTTCCTTGTCGTCCAGGGGAATGCCAGTGATCAGGGTCACGCCCTTGCCCTTGCGCCCTTTGGTTTCGCGGCTAACCCGGACAATGCCGTCTCCGGCGGGCCGCCTGGAATCACCGCAGGTGCAGTCAGCGACGGGGTTTCTGCAACCCGGGCACATTCGACCCAGCCCGGTTGAAAAAACCAGCCCGCCCTCAGATCGCTTCTTCATTCTGTCTCCGTGCTGCCTGTTTTGCTCACTCCATCTTTCAGTCAAGGCCGGGAGGATACTTGGTAAACATTTCAGCCACCAACTCGTCGATCAGCGCTCTCCGGGTTTCGGGCGACTGGTTCTCGTTCAGATAGCGGCGACTGGCAGCCCGCCATACAACCTGCTTGGACTTGCTGTCCGCCAGCTCGACCACCAGCTTACCCTCTTTGATTTCGCGAACCGGAGGCGGCGCGGACAACGCCCAACCAAAGTTCCCGTGGCCAAAGCCGAACCCCAGTCCCAGGCCAGTCTGCTCGAGTCTGTCCTCGGGAACAATCTGCCAGCTCACCAGCAAACCGGCTTCCGCCTCCGGAACCTGCAGCAGCGCTTTGCGATTAAGCTCCCTTTCAATGGCGCTCCGCACCCGGTTGCCGTCCAGGGAGACAAAGGAGGACTCCGTGCCAGGCACAAACGCCCAGGACGTGTAGTTTCCGAAAACCACAGACGAGTTGTAGTCTGTCACCACATTGCTGGCGCAACCGGTCATGGCCAGTGCGACTATCGACAACATCAGTAAACGCATCATCACTTCTTCCCTCAATGGAGGATTTAACTGATAACCAGTATACGCACAGGAAACGCGAAACGCGCGAGGGTGCCCTTCAGACCCATCACCTTTCAAAACTGTAATCCAGTTTCTGGGCATCGCAGAAGGCCCCGAATTGCTGCGCCCTGTTCTCCGGGACCGACACGCGGGCATGCACGGACGGACCGTAATCGACCGAGTCCACCGACGCGCCATGCAACTCGCACCAGTGTCTCAGAGGCTGCTCGTCGGCGAAAGACAGGGTAACCCGCGCCTCAATCACGGGCTGCCGGACAACCCGGTCTACCGCAGAAAGAACACGCTCGGCAGCACCCGCATAGGCCCGCACCAGTCCTCCGGCACCGAGTTTAATGCCCCCGAAATACCGGATGACCATCACAAGCACATCGCCCATATCCTTGTACTGAATCACATTCAGTATGGGCTTTCCGGCGGTTCCGGAAGGTTCGCCGTCATCGTTCATGGCGGCCTCGGCCGCGGAGCCGGGGCGGCCAATCTGGTAGGCCCAGCAGATGTGGCGGGCGTCCGGGTGGTCTTTTTGGGCCTGCGCCAGCCAGGCTTTCACCTCATCGCGGGAGCCCACCGGGGCTACCCGCGCGATAAAACGGCTTTTTTTCACTTCCGTTTCCCGCTCAAGGTATCCCGCAGGAACCGGGTAATCTTTTTTCATGGAAAATGACCTATGGCCTCTGACGACAAATACAGCAGCGAGCCGGCGCCCTCACCCACCGATAAACACCGGAAGGCGAACCGTCACCCTCAGGCCGCCCGCCTCCGCGATGGTTGCATCAATCCGGCCATCGTGAGCGGAAACGATATCTCTGGCAATAGCCAGCCCCAACCCCCAGCCCGTTCCACCCCGGGACTTATCGGCCCGGAAAAACGGCTCGAACAGGTGTGACAGTGCCTCCTCCGGGACCCCCGGGCCATCATCTTCAACGGCCAGACTAAGCCACCCATCGGAGACCGATAGGGCAAGTTTCACGGCCTTGCCTGGCGGAGTATGGTCCAGGGCATTCTGCAGAATATTATCGATCGCCCGCTGCAACAGCCCCTCATCGCCAAGCACCGAGGTGCCGGCACTTTCCGGCGAGGCAACAAGTTTGCAGTCGACGCCCTGATGCTCCGCGTAATCCGCCGCATCCTGCAACACCCGGTTGATCACCTTTACCGGCTTCAGGGGCTCACGCTCAATATCCCCGCCAGCTTCGGTTACCCGGTACAGTGTCAGAATCTGGCCCGTCATCGTATCGAGTCGCTCGTTCTGGCGCAGAATGCTGGCCATCAGCTCCTCATCTGCACCGGCCTCGCTCGCCAGCTCAATGGCAATACGCTGGCGTGCCAACGGTGTCCGAAGATCATGGGAAATATCCCGGAGCAAGTGTTTCTGCCGTTCCAGCAGGCTGCACAGCTGCTCCGTCATGGCATTGAAGGCCGTTGCCAGCTGCCCCACTTCGTCTCTACGCCGGGCAATGCGATCACTTACACGAAGCGAATTGCCCCCCCGTGAAATTGCCTGGGCCGTTGTTTCCATGTGCCTGAGAGGGCGGGATACCCGCCGGGCAATCCACCAGCACGCGAGGGAAATCATCACGAAGGCAAGGCCGAGTTCAATGACTCGGAAAAACCGGGGGTCCAACCAGCCCTCCCCCACGGCCCTTGGCCATGCCACCAGGCGATAATCCTCGTTGATATCCAACACCGCAGGCTTCTGCGGATACCAGCGCGAATCCATTCGCTCACGAATGTGCGGGGGCAGCCTGCCATCATTTTTATCTTTTTCAAGCAGGATCAGGTGTAGATCGAGTCGCTCGCCCTCTGACTTGAGAAAACGCCAGACACTGCCCCGCTCGCCCGATTCACGGATTTTTACCGCTTCCCTGGCAAGGTCCAGCAGTCCCGCCTGCCGCTCAATGGCCTGCCGCTCCCGGTCGAGAAGCACCCGGGTCGCTATGTTGCTGACCACAACGGTCAGGGCCATGGCGAGCCAGATCGAAAAAAAGATCCGCCAGAAAAGTGGAAATATCACCTGATGCTTCATTCCGGTACCCGATAACTGTAGCCAAGACCTCGCACGGTTTCGATCCTCGGTGGATCCTCGTTACCCAGCTTCCTTCGAAGATTACTGACATGCATATCCAGGGTCCGGTCGTAGGCCTCAAGCCTTCGACCCAACGCCCACTGCATCAGATCGGTTTTGCGAACCACGCTGCCGGCGTGGGCCAGCAAAACCTGCAGCACTTCGTATTCCGTGGCCGTCAGTTCCAGTGCTTTATCGTTCTGATAAATTCGGCGATGGCCCGGTTCGACTCTCAGATCACCATAAGTCCGGGCAGCATTGACCTCTGTTTTCTGATCCCAGGCAATCCGGCGCAACAGGGCCTGTAAACGAGCCACCAGTTCCCGGGGATTGCAGGGTTTGGGAATGTAATCATCGGCACCGACTTCAAACCCGACGATCCGGTCGGTTTCATCGCCCCTGGCCGTCAGCAGCACAACCGGCAAGTGAGTTTCTGCCCTGAGCTCTCTCAGCACCTCAAGCCCACTGATATCTGGCAGCATAATATCCAGAACAACAATGTCGCAGTCCTGTCCCAACGCCAGAGCCAGACCATCCCGGCCATTGGCCGCTTCACGGACGGAGAAGCCCTGATTGTTCAGATAGCGGGCCAGAAGCTCTCGCAATTCATCATCGTCTTCGACCAGTAAAACCCTGCTCTGCATCTTTGCTCTCCACCTTGACTGCAAGAAGTCTAACACGCTCACGACAAGCCGCTGATTCGGCGTAATTTCCTTTGCAGAACCTTTACACAGACCTGACGCTCGTTGACGAAAGGTGGCGCTAACATAGCAACCGTTAACGCAACAGCTGCCAACGCAGCAACTATTGGAGAATAGCTTTATGAAAACACGCACCAGTTCAATCCTTGCCGCAGGCGCCCTTGCTTCCGCCCTGTTGATGAGCAGCCCGGCCCTCATGGCTGACGATCACGGTTACAAGCATCGGGGCGACAGACATGACATGGCGGAGATGTGTGAGAACCTCAAAGATGGCAAAGGTAAGTTCAACAGGGAAGAACGCCAGCAAGAGATGGCGGAGCGTCGTGAGGCTATGGCCGAGCGCCTCAAGCTGAACGATGAGCAGCGTGAAATCTGGAACCAGATGCACGAAGAAAGGCGCGAAAAGCACGAGAAGCGCATGAAAAACTGGCAGGAGGAACTGAAAAAACGCTGCGCCAAATCCTAGGGGTGATCAGAAGCCGGATTCTGACGTATGGTATCGGGTAGATCAAGGAGTACTGCCCGACCATGCCAGAATCCGGACTTTCCGACCTCACCCTGGAAACCTGTGACAGCATCACTGCCATTCCTGCGCAGGAATGGCAACGACTGGCAGGACGCACCAACCCGTTTCTCCGCTACAAGTTCTTCCAGGCGCTGGAGGCGTCTGCCTGCACCTCTGCGGCTACTGGCTGGACGCCAAGTCACCTGGTTTTCCGAATGGCCGGTAAAATCGTCGGCATAGCACCGGCCTTTCTGAAAAGCCACTCCATGGGTGAATACATTTTTGACTGGGCCTGGGCCAATGCCTACCAACGTCATGGCCTCGATTACTATCCGAAGTTACTGATCGCCGTTCCCTTTACACCCTCCGCAGGCCCCAGGTTGTTGCTGGATCCGGATCTGCGCCGCCAACTGAGACCGGAACAGCTTCATGACTTGCTGGATACGCTGACCAGAAAGCTTGGTGCCCACTCCTGGCACCTGCTGTTTCCGGACAGCGATGACCAGAAGCTGCTCCATCATGACCGGGAGTTGCACCGCATCGGCTGCCAGTTCCACTGGCACAACCACGGTTACCGGAACTTCGAGGATTTTCTGGGAGCGCTGAATTCACGCAAGCGCAAATCCATCCGCAAGGAGCGTCGGCAGGTGGCCGAGCAAGGAATTTCTTTTGCCCGCTTTCACGGTCGGGGCATCCCGGACCATGTGCTCTCAGCCTTCTACGTGTTCTACCAGGCAACCTACCTGAAGCGTGGCCAGCGCCCCTACCTGAACAAGCGGTTCTTTGAACTTCTTCTGGAGCAACTGCCCGGGCATGTGCACCTCATCATGGCGGTTCGCGAAGGCGAACTGATTGCCGGCGCACTGTTCCTGGCCGGTGAGAACATCCTGTACGGTCGCTACTGGGGGTGCCGGGACGAATACAACCACCTGCACTTCGAGACCTGCTATTATCAGGGTATCGAGCTGGCCATGGACCTGGGCCTGACGCACATCGACGCCGGCGCCCAGGGCGAGCACAAACTGGTGCGGGGCTTTGAGCCCGTTATTACCCATTCCTGGCATGGCGTTCTGCACCCGGGCTTTCGCGAGGCCATCGGAAACTTCACCCGGAAAGAAGCAGACCACGTGCTCGATTACTTTGAAGGCGCCAGATCTGTCCTGCCCTTCCGACAGCAGGGGCAGGATTAGCTTCTATACTGAAAGTCCGAGACAGGAATTCGACGGGGTCAGATACCATGGACACGGACGCGCTTTGGCGCATGCTCTCATCAGTCAATTTGCCGCTGCTGGTCGCTGCGGGAGCCTTACTGCTGGCCCTGATTTCCCTTAGTCTTATTTCCGGCGCCCGACACCGCAACCGGGACCAGCTGGCGAGCTTACGCGAGAAGTGCGACACGCTCTGGCGTGAGTTAGATGACATTCGGGTGGCGCAATTCAACCGTCCTGGCGATGCCGGAAGCGCTGGGGCGACCTCGTCATTTGAGGAAGCCCGCTACCATACCGAGATGGAGGCCTACAGTAAGATCTGGCCACAGGTGTGGCAACTTTACGAGCGCCTGGGCACCTTCCTGAGGGCCGTAGAAGCGGGTGAGCCCGCAGGGGAGTTGAGGCTGGAATCCCGGAACGCCGCCCTGGAAGCGCGTCACCTTCTGAACAGGAACCGCCCATTCTGCAGTGAATCCGTAGATGAACTGGTCACACGATTGATTGACGCCGAAATCAAGGCACACCTGGCTGCCTGCCAGTATCTGGATCTTCTTAAAGACGTCACCAGCGCCTCATCGAACCACGACCGGCGGGTCCTGCAGGACAAATGCCACAGTCTGCATGAGGGAGAAGCCCGGGACCTGATCAATCAGCTGGCGTCATCAATCCGGCAACGGGCCATCCGAAGTAGCTGAAGACCAGTGGGCCTTAGCTGTCAGTAATACGAAAACCCACTTTCATTACCACCTGATAGTGGCCCACCTTGCCTTCAACGATGTGGCCACGGGTTTCCGTCACCTCAAACCATTCCATGTTGCGGACACTCTTGCCACATTCTTCAAGCGCACTTTCGATGGCGTCTTCAATGCTTTTTTTGGACGAGCCAACAATCTCCACTTTCTTGTAAACATGATGGTCAGACATAATAGGCCTCGCTGAAAATTTGTTCGTGATACCCCTGAGCCTAGAAGACAAGCTTCGCTCCGGCAAACCACGGCACCACCCAGTGCTCATCCGCGAGGTAACCGCGATCGTACTCCTTCACTGCAATCCTTCTGCAGGCCCGGAACTTATCGGCGCTGACCAAGTCTCGAAGGTCTGACCACACTGGACAGGTTCATGAAACGATTTTTCAAATACATCGGGTGGCTTCTTGGTGGTCTGC
Source organism: Marinobacter metalliresistant (assembly GCF_038098645.1). Classification (NCBI taxonomy): domain Bacteria; kingdom Pseudomonadati; phylum Pseudomonadota; class Gammaproteobacteria; order Pseudomonadales; family Marinobacteraceae; genus Marinobacter; species Marinobacter metalliresistant. Next base: position 1,578,872 of record NZ_CP101118.1, read on the forward strand.
TACTCCTGCTTTCCGGACCAATCCTCCTGGCCACCAGCGGCAGCCTGCAGGGCGCGGAAAGCTGGCAGACCGCCACCCGGGAGAGCGCGGGCATCGCACCGGCACCGGAGACAACCGAGGAAGCGATCGTGCAGGTTTATGGCGCACGGGCCTGGAGCTGGCGCGGTTATTTTTCGGTGCACACCTGGATTGCCACCAAGGAGAAAGGTGCCAGCTATTACCGTGTTCACGAGGTCACCGGCTGGCGCCACTATGTGGTCAACTCCCTACCGGGTGAACCGGACCGACACTGGTACGGCGCGAAGCCGGAGCTGTATGCGGACATACGGGGCAAAGAAGCAGAGAAACTGATCCCCGATATCTACCAGGCCGTGAAATCCTACCCCTACCCGACCGAGTACGAAGCCTGGCCCGGACCCAACAGCAATACCTTCGTTGCCTGGGTGATCCGGGAGGTGCCGGGGCTCGAAGTTGCACTGCCAAGCCATGCGATTGGCAAGGATTACCTGGGTGATCAGTTCGTCGCGGAGGTGCCGGGCGGGGCCGGTTACCAGATTTCACTGGGAGGCTATTTCGGTCTGCTGGCAGGAATCAGGGAAGGTCTGGAGCTGAATGTGCTGGGACTGTCGTTCGGAGTTAATCCGCTGGCGCTGGGCATCAAACTTCCCGGTGTTGGAGAACTCGCGTTGCGAAACACGAACCCAATGCCCGATACCACTCCTTAGCCAGGGGGAACAGGCGGGCAGAGCCTTCCAAAAATGTGCTGAGCCATGGATGGCGGAGCCAAGCGTACATGGACGTATTCACAGCGGTTTTTGGGAGGCTCTGCCCGCCTGTTCCTTGCTCCGATGCAGGGTTTCAGAGGCTAGAGAATTCCAATCAGCCTGGAATCGGCAGCTTACGCCAGATAACGCACGATCCCGGCCGCCGCGATGCCGGCAGCGATGGCTGGCAGCGGTTTACGCAATGCAAGCATGGTTATTGCGGTTACCAGCAAGGCTGCGAGAGCCCCCGCGTCACCGCTGACCGCCATGGGCACGATAATGGCGATCAGTACCGAGCTGGCCATGGTATTGATGAAACTCTCAATCCGCGGACTGATCTTTACAAAGGACATGATGAATACCCCGCCGAAGCGGGTCACCAGGGTAACGGCGGTCATGATCGCAATCAGAAACAGGATGCCAGCTGTGGTGGTTTCAATGATCATGGGCGCCCTCCTCCGTATCTGCCTCCGCATCGATGGCAGGCTTGCGCTCGAGCCAGAAGAACCCGATCGCGCCACCGGCCAGGGCGCCCACCACAACGTGGGAATTCGGCGGCAGCCATTTCCAGGCCGCCAGCGAGGCAAGCGCCGCAACGGTCCAGGCCACCAGCACCCTCGGTGATTTCTTGCCGCCCAGTGCCATGGCCAGCAGGAAGCTCCCCAGAACCATATCCAGCCCCAGGGCTTTCGGGTTCTGCAACAAGCCGCCAAAGTAAACACCCAGCCAGGTACCGACAATCCAGGCCAGCCAGAGCACCAGCCCGCCACCGAGAATCACCTCAAGGTTACGCCGGCCACTCTGATATTCCTGAGCCGAAACCGCCCAGTTGGCATCCGTCAGCAGCAACAACAGACCATACCGCTTGCCGGGTGACAGGTCCTTGAGCATCGGGTACAGCGAAGCCCCCATCAACAGATGACGGGAATTGATGGCAAATACCACGGCCACCAGAGGCAGGGCCGAAACCTCTCTGCCCCACATATCGATGGCGGCAAACTGGGCGGCACCGGCGAAAACGGTGGTACTCATCAGGATCGCCTCCAGCGGCTGAAGCCCCTTCTGGGTCGCGGCCAGGCCGAAGGCAGCGCCAAACGCCATCACAAACAGCGAGATGGGTAAGAGACGGAGGAATTCCGCACGCACTTTATGCGGCTGAATCTGATACGAATAGGTAGTGGCAGACATCTTAGGAAGCTATGCGGTAACTCGTTAAAAACGAATAGGTAAAAACCACCATGCGGCAAAAAATTTTTGCCCGAAGCTCAAACCGTTAGTTGAATAACTCATGAAAATTGCCAGCCATTCACCAATTTGAAATTGACGTTAACGTCAATCGTCGCTAATTTGTTCCTGTCCAGCCCCAAAAGGGCATTTCCCAATGGGAATCCGGACCGATGAAATCAAACTGCCGGCCATAAGCCGGACGACAAGAACAAGATACCCGCTCATGCCGAGATCCGGCCAGGTGGGAGAGGATTTCAAAATGCTCGATAGCACCCCCTCCATAAACGTATTCAGCCATCCTGAATTCGACAACCACGAACACCTGTCCTTTTTCTGCGACCCGGAAACCGGACTGAAAGCCATAGTGGCCATCCACAACACCTCCCGCGGCCCGGCCCTGGGCGGCTGCCGGATGTTCCCTTATGCTTCGGATGAAGCGGCCCTGCGCGACGTGCTGCGACTGTCACGAGGCATGACCTACAAGTCTGCCCTGGCGAACCTGGCTCTCGGAGGCGGCAAGTCCGTGATTATCGGTGACCCACGCAAACAGAAAACCGAAGCCCTGATGGAAGCCATGGGTCGCCACCTGGAAAGCCTCGGCGGCCAATACATCGCGGCGGAAGACTCCGGCACCAGCGTACCCGACCTCAAGGTGATGGGCCGGCACACCCGTCACGTCGCCGGAATCGCCTCGCGCACCGGGTTTGACGGCAACCCCAGCAACGGCGACCCGTCACCCGCGACAGCCTACGGCACCTTTATTGGCCTGAAAGCGGCGGTCAAACACAAACTGGGCCAGGATAGCCTGAACGGGCTGAAAGTGGCCATTCAGGGCATTGGCAATGTCGGTTTCCGGCTGGCGAAACACCTGAAGGAAGCCGGCGCCGAGCTGTGGGTGTATGACATCCACGAAGATAATATGCAGCGGGCCGTGGATCAGCTGGGCGCCAGGCCGGCAGCGGCCGAGGACATCCTGTTCCTGCCGGTGGACGTGATCGCCCCCTGCGCCATGGGCGCGGTACTGAACGATGGCAGCATTCCGCAGCTGCAGGCCAGCATCGTGGCCGGCGCCGCGAACAATCTGCTGGAACACCCGGAGCATGACACCATGCTGCGGGGCCGGGGCATTCTCTATGCACCGGACTTCGCCATCAACGCCGGTGGCATCATTGATGTGTTCTACGAGCGCACCGGTGCCACGCCGGAAACGGTTCGCGCCCATGTGGACACCATCGGCGACACCCTGGCCGAAATCTTTAACCGTTCTGACCGCTCGGGCCGCCCGACCGGTGAGATCGCCAACGAACTGGCGGAAGAACGGTTCAAAAAGCACACCGCCGGCGCCGGGCTGGCGCCTGAGCGGTTGGCCTGCACCGGGTAACCTGACGCCTGTGCATCCCCTGGAAGTTGCAGACCTCCGCAGCTTCCAGAGCTCCAATCCCTGACAAAAACAAGTACTCCAGGAGAAAGATATGTCTGCCAATTCATCAGGTTCCGCCACCTATTCGGGGACACTTGACGGTTCCAATGCGAAACGGGGCCTCTGGTCATCGCGCCTCGCCTTTATCCTCGCCGCCACCGGTTCCGCCGTTGGCCTCGGCAACATCTGGAAGTTCCCCTACATTACCGGAGAAAACGGCGGCGGCGCCTTTGTCCTGATATACCTGATCTGCATTGCCGTGGTCGGTATTCCGATCATGATGGCTGAGGTCATGATTGGCCGCCGGGGTGGCCACAGCCCCGTGAACAGCCTGCGCCTGATTGCCGAGCGCGACGGTCTGAAACCGGTCTGGCGGATGATCGGCGCCGTCGGCGTGCTGGCCGGCTTCCTGATTCTGTCGTTCTATTCGGTGATTGGCGGTTGGGCCGTATCCTACGTTGGAACCGCCGCCAGTGGCCAGCTTGCGGGCCAGTCCGCAGAGGCCATTGGCGCGATATTCTCCGGGCTGCTCAGCGATCCGGTAACCCTGCTGCTGTGGCACAGCGTGTTCCTGGCGCTGGTAATGGTGGTGGTCGCCCGCGGCGTCCGCTCCGGGCTTGAGCGAGCGGTAAGTATCCTGATGCCGGCGCTGTTTGTGCTGCTGCTGATCGTAGTCGGCTACGCCATGACCAGCGGCGGCTTTGGTCGTGCTGCGGCCTTCCTGTTCCAGCCGGATTTCTCGAAGCTGACCACCTCCGGTGTCCTGGTGGCCCTGGGCCACGCCTTCTTTACGCTGAGCCTTGGCATGGCGGTGATGATGGCTTACGGTTCCTACCTGCCCAAGAACATCTCCATCGCCAAAACGTCCATTACCGTGTCCATCATCGACACCGGCGTGGCACTGCTCGCAGGGATGGCCATTTTCCCGATCGTGTTCGCCAACGGCCTGGAACCCGGCGCCGGCCCCGGCCTGATCTTCCAGACCCTGCCGCTGGCCTTCGGCCAGATGCCCATGGGCTCGCTGTTTGGCACCCTGTTCTTTGTGCTGCTGATTTTCGCCGCCTGGACATCCGGGATTTCGCTGCTGGAACCCATCGTGGAATGGCTGGAAGAGCAGAAAGGCATGAACCGCACGGTGAGCACCCTGGGCGCCGGCCTGGTCTGCTGGGCGCTGGGTATTGCGTCGATCCTGTCCCTGAACCTGTGGGCTGACTTCGCCCCACTGGGCTTCGTGCCGATGTTGGAGGGCAAGACCATCTTCGACCTGCTGGACTTCTTTACCGCCAACATCCTGTTGCCGCTGGGTGGTCTTCTGGTGGCAATCTTCGCCGGCTGGGTGATGTCCCGCCAGGCACTGGAGAACGAATTGTCGCTGTCCGCGCCAATGTTCCGTTTGTGGTACGTGACGATACGCTTCATCACTCCGGTCGCCGTTAGCGCGGTGTTTCTCTACAACCTGGCCTGAAGCCGCCCCTGCAGAGCTGTGAAAAAGGGGTCAGATGAAAGCGTTCATCTGACCCCGCCTTCACTTCAGTTGATCCCGGATCAAAATCCGGGGTCAGATGAACGCTTTCATCTGACCCCGACTTAACGCCAGCTTCCGGTCACAGTTGCTTCAGTGCGGCTTCAAGCGTTTCGCCGATGCGGGCATTGAGCTTGAGGTCCACCAGTTCCTCCGCCCGGGTACGGCCGAGGTTAAGCGTTGCCATGGGCTTGCTCCATTCTCTCGCATAGCGGCAGAAACGAAACCCGGAATACACCATCAGCGACGAACCAATCACCAGCAGACCATCGCTGGCCCTGAGCACATCCAGTGCTGAATAAACCCTGTCTTTGGGCACATAATCCCCGAAAAACACCACATCCGGCTTCAGAATACCCTCGCACCTCGGGCAGTCCGCCGGCCGGAAATCCGAGAAATCCACCTCCAGATCGGCATCGCCATCGGGCGCGCGCTCCGCGGTATACCTGCGGAATCCGGGATTAAGATCCACACAACGGTCGTGCACCTCGTCCCGTGGGCAGCGGTAGCCGCAACTCATGCAGACCACTTCATCCGCCCGGCCATGAAGATCGGTCACCGCCCGGGTACCGGCTTTCTGGTGCAGCCGGTCAACATTCTGAGTCACCACCAGGCTGCTGTGGTTCAGCAGCTCGAGGTCGGAGATGTACCGGTGGGAGGGGTTGGGCACAGCGTTACGCATCACTGGCCAGCCAATCAGGCTACGGCCCCAGTAGCGCTGGCGGGAGTGAAAATCCTCCATGAACGCGTGGTGCTGAACCGGCTGCTTGCGCTTCCAGGCACCGTCGCCATCGCGGTAATCCGGAATGCCGGAATCGGTGCTCACCCCGGCACCGGTGAGAATCAGCAGCCTTGGGTGGCGATGGATAAACTCCGCCAGCAACGCTCCCGCCTCTTCCGGCTCATGTAACACCGGCGGCTGATCCGGTTCGGGCAGACGCTGACTGGAGCTGAAAGGTCGGCTGCGGTGCGTGGTTACAGGCATACAAACTCCGGTTTCTCAGCCCGGCTTGCGGGCCACATACACGGTGTTGAACGATTCCCTGTTCTGAAACGGGTTAAAGAAGGATACGACGTGGCAGACGACATCGGTGAATACTTCATTCAACACGGCCATGAATTTTTCATCCTCGCCCTCGTTCGACCACATGGCGAACACGCCCCGGGGCCGGAGTTGCCGGGCCATCAGGCGAAGGTTGTTGGCGGTGTAGAAGCTGGCACTGGAGTCATGCAGCAAGGCCCGGGGCGAGTGGTCGATATCGAGGAGGATGGCATCGAATGGCTTGCCGGGGTTATCGGGATCAAAGCCGCCGGTTTCGGGGTCGGCGATAGCCAGGTCAAAAAAGCTGCCATGAACGTAGCGATTCCGTGGGTCGGCATTAAGGTCTTTGCCCAGGGGCACGAGCTCTTTCTGATGCCAGCCAATCACAGGCGCGAGGTATTCGACCACGAGCAGTTCGTCGACCCGCTGGTGTTTGAGAGCCGCCACGGCGGTGTAACCGAGGCCGAGTCCGCCGACAACCACACGGAGGTTTTCACCTTCGGTTTCGCCCAGTCCGATGTCGGAGAGGGCAACTTCGGCGTCCACGAACATGCTGGACATGAGGAATTCCTCGCCCAGCTTCACCTCGTAGATATCCCGGTCGCCAATCGCCGGAATCCGACGCCGGCGCAGGGTGATCTCACCGATCACCGAGGGTTGGCTGTCAATTTGCTCGAAAAGCAGTCCCATGTGTTCTGGCTCTTATGGTATCCGGTGGAAACGATAAATCTGAGTTTGCCGTCCCCAGCCTGAAAATCTGTGCAAGGAACGGTTACTCCCCATTCCGCCCAGGGGCGGACTCACCGAAACATGCTGCAAGAGTCTTTCGCATCTTCTCTGCGCCCAGTTGTTCCATCAACTCAATGTTTCTCTGCGGAATCCCATCCACATCCGGATAACTGTCAATCGCCGCTTCCAGGCTGGCTTCGCGCAACAGGTGCAGCATCGGGAACGGTGAACGGTTGGTGTAATTCTCCGCAGCACCCGACTCGGTGCCCTCAAACTGGTAATCCGGGTGGAAACTGGCGATCTGGTAAACACCTTCCATATCCAGATACGCCAACAAACCATCCGCAGCATCCAGAAATTCATTGTAGGAAGCAAAGTCCTGCAATACACCCGGGTGAATCAACAGGGTGGTTTCTATCTCCGGTTCGTCCTCCAGACGCTGAAGCTCCGAGTGAAGAGCGTGAAGAAGCTCATCTTCGGTCCCTGCATCCGACACCACAAACCGAACCCGGTTCCGGACCAGTTCCCGTTTGGCGAACGGGCACAGATTGTAGCCGACGACGACATCTTCGACCCATTTGCGGGTTGTGTTAACTATTTCAATCTCGCCCATGTTCTTTTCCTTAAAATGACCGAAGGCTACTCACAAGATTGAAGCGGGCGTGTGGGCCTGGCTTTCCAAAACTGTGCGGAGCCATGGATGGCGGAGCCCAAGCGTCACATGGACGTGCCGCAAGGAGCGTGTTTTGGAAAGCCAGGCCCACATGTCCGCCCGCACCCAGAGTCTAAGTCTTAGAGGTACCCCTGGCTACGAAGATAGTCGTCATAAGACCCACTAAAGTCAGTAACACCGTCGGCCTTAAGCTCAATGATGCGCGTAGCCAGCGAAGAAACAAACTCCCGATCATGGCTGACGAAAATCAGTGTCCCCGGATAGTTCTCCAGCGCCAGGTTCAGCGCCTCGATGGACTCCATATCCAGGTGGTTGGTGGGCTCATCCATCAGCATCACATTGGGCTTTTGCAGAATCAGCTTGCCGAACAGCATCCGCCCCTGCTCGCCGCCCGAGATCACACGGACAGATTTGGCGATGTCGTCGCCGGAGAACAACATGCGCCCCAGGGTACCCCGAACCAGTTGTTCGCCCCCGGTGGTCCACTGGGCCATCCAGTCAGTCAGGCTGTCATCATCGGCAAAATCTGCGGTATGGTCCTGGGCGAAGTAACCAACTTCAGCGCTGTCGGTCCACTTTACTTCGCCGCTGTCGGGCGCGTAAGCGCCGGACAGGCACTGCAACAGGGTGGTTTTGCCGATGCCGTTGGGGCCGATGATCGCTACCCGCTCACCGGCCTCAACCTGCAGGTTCAGGTTCCTGAACAATGGCTTTTCATCAAAGCCCTTGGTCATGTTCCTGAGGGTCACGGCCTGGCGGTGCAGTTTCTTGCCCTGCTCGAAACGGATAAACGGGCTCACCCGACTTGAGGGCTTTACCTCTTCCAGCTGGATCTTGTCGATCTGGCGGGCGCGGGAGGTGGCCTGTTTGGCCTTCGAGGCGTTGGCCGAGAAGCGGCTGACAAACTGCTGCAGCTCGGCAATCTGGGCCTTTTTCTTGGCGTTGTCTGACAACATGCGCTCGCGAGCCTGGGTAGCGGCGGTCATGTATTCGTCGTAGTTACCCGGGAACAGACGCAGTTCGCCATAATCCAGATCCGCCATGTGCGTGCACACGCTGTTCAGGAAGTGCCGGTCGTGGGAAATGATGATCATGGTGCTGTTGCGGGCCACCAGGATGCTTTCCAGCCAGCGGATGGTGTTGATGTCCAGGTGGTTGGTGGGCTCGTCCAGCAGCAGTACGTCCGGATCGGAGAACAGCGCTTGAGCCAGCAGTACCCGCAGCTTCCAGCCCGGCGCCAGGACGCTCATGGGGCCATTGTGCTGTTCCAGCGGGATGTCGAGGCCGAGCAGCAGCTCACCAGCGCGGGCGTCGGCGGTGTAGCCGTCCATTTCAGCGAACTGCACCTCCAGGTCCGCCACGGCCATGCCGTCTTGCTCGCTCATTTCCGGCAGGGAGTAGATGCGGTCCCGCTCTTTTTTAACGTTCCACAGTTCTTCATGGCCCATAATGACGGTGTCCAGCACCGAGCAGTCCTCATAGGCGAACTGGTCCTGGCGCAGTTTGCCGAGCCGGGTGTTGGGCTCCAGCATGACCTGGCCGGCAGAGGGCTCGAGGTCACCACCGAGTATCTTCATCAGCGTGGATTTGCCGCAGCCGTTGGCCCCGATCAAACCATAGCGGTTGCCGTTGCCGAATTTCGCAGAAACATTTTCAAACAGGGGCTTGGCCCCGAATTGCATGGTGATATTGGCGGTGGAAATCAAGAAACAAACCTGTCGATGTGGGGCCGGCCGGGCGCCGGCTAAAAGAAAGCCGGCATTGTACAGGTTTGCAGGCAGGACTGTGAGGCCGCAGAAACACGGATAAAAAGCACTTGCCTCCGGCGTGCGGTCCGGGCAGCATTCCCATTCTGACTAACCCATTCATCCGACAACAGGATATTGAACATGGCACAAGCAACCGCACGCCACATTCTGGTAGACAGCGAAGCAAAATGTGAAGAACTGAAAAAAGCCATCGAAGGCGGCCAGGATTTCGCCGAAGTGGCAAAGCAACACTCTTCATGCCCCTCCGGCCGAAACGGCGGTGACCTGGGCTCTTTCGGCCCGGGCCAGATGGTTCCCGAGTTCGACCAGGCCGTATTCAACAGTGAGCTGAACACCGTGATCGGCCCGGTCAAGACCCAGTTCGGCTATCACCTGCTGGAAGTGACCAGCCGCAACTGATCTGATTCTCAGGAGCCGAGCGTCCAGGGGTTGGACGTAATCGGCTCCGCGCCGGCATCCGTCACCAGAACTGTCTCACTGCACCCGATACCCCATTTCCCGGGCACGCGCAGGCAAATCGGGAGATGGAACACCATTCCGGGACTGAATTCCGTGTTACCACCACGTGCGATAAAGCCCGAACCTTCCACCCAGGAGGGCGGAAACTGGGCACCTACGGTGTAGCCAAATACGCCGGAGAAAAACACGGTGCCGGCAAGGGGGGCCAGGGCTTTTTCCGCTGCATGGGCGGCAGAATCAAAGGTCACTCCCGGTTTCACTGCCGCCAGAAGGGCGTCCACAACGCGTCGACAACCGTCGAACACCTGTCGCATTTCCCGCGATGGCGTTCCGGCCACCACCGTTTGCATCATGGGTGCTGTGTAGCGCTGCCAGGAGGAACCGAACTCCAGAAACACCGGCTCGTCCTGCTCTATCCGGCAGCGTTTGTGGTTGGTGTGAATCACGCTGCTGCGCCGGCCTGCGGTTACGATGGGTTGCATGCTCATGAACTCACTGCCGGCTTCCAGGAGGGCCCGGGCACCAACTGCGGCAATGTCGTTATCCGTTAACCCTGGCCGGACTTCGGCAGCCGCCGCTTTTAACCCCTCTGCGGTGATACGCGCACTCTCGCGCAAGTACTGGATTTCACCCGCGGATTTGACAATGCGAATCTTCTTTACGAGGCCGCCACTATCAACAAACCGAACGCTGGAGAGCCTTGCTTTCAGGCCTTCAAGCACGCCCTGCCGGAGCGAACCGTGCCAGGCATCAATCCCGACAATATCCGCGGAACCATTGAGGGCATCAATCAATGGTGACAGCACTTCGCCAATGCCTTCCCACCGGTAGCCGGTAACGCTGGTAACCCGGGTGGTCACCATGGCCGGCCCCATTTCAATGGACGGCACCTGCAACAGCAGGGATGAGCCGGTGACCAACAGGGCAACGTGAACGGAGACCTCAAAAGTACTGTAACCGGTCAGATAAAAAATATCGGAAGGGTCTGTCAGCAGCAGCGCGTCCATGTCTTCAGCGGCCATCCGGTCCCTAACCCGGGCAAGCCGATGGTCAAATTCTTTCGCTCCGAAGGGGCATTCAGAGCCCCTTAGTTCTGCCGGAAGCGCTTTCTGATAGGCGTTAAAATCCATGGTCGCACCTCCTCGGTTACTCTTAACAAGGAGAGTGGACCCGAATTTGCATTTTCACAAATTTTAGAGAACTTTCAGCAGCATTTACTGGCTGTTTGCGGGCGCCGGTGAAAGAAACTGCGCCAGTTGTCTGCCAACGGATTCGATCGGGTCGGTAATCGCCTGCTGGATGCTGTTGGTAACAACCTTTGAGAACGCAGCACCGGCGGGACTTTCCAGGAACCCCAGATACAGGTTCATTTCCTGGGCTCCGATATTCTCGTAGGTATAGAGATAGCTGTCGTACACCTGCTGGCCGACGACACCTGTCAGCATACTGCGCTGGCTTTCAATGCGTTGCCGGAGCTGATCGTAATTGACCGAATCACTGCTGAACGCAGCCATGGCCGTTGCCAGCCCGAGTTGTACTGCGATGGTTGTATCCACCGCGCTTTCAGTAGCGCGGGAAGCGCGATCAAAGCGATCAAACATGTCCGCTTTGCGGGTGCCCTTGTATTTGCTGTTCAGTTCCGGAGCGCGGGCCTGGATCTGCTGCCAGGCAGTGGGCGCGGAAGCGGCAATCTCGGCGGCGGAAATCTTCCTTGCAACCGGTGTTTCATACCAGTCCTGCACCGCTTCAAGCTGTGCGTCCGTCAGTTGTTTTTGCAAATCGGTAATAATCTGCTGCTCAATATCAGCGGCCCTGAAACTGTTGCTCACCACATTACCGATCGTATCCGCCACCACTGGCGGCAACCGGCCGCTCCGTTTCAGACCTTCCCGAATGCCCTGGCTCATCATGGCAGGATATCTGGCGACAATATCGTCAACAGGTGATGCCGCCAGAACCTGGCGGGCATCCGGTGCCGCCTGGACCGCTCCGGCAAAGAGCAGGGCTGTGACTAAAAGAGGTTTAACTAGGGCAAATCGCTTCATTTACCTATCATCCCGGACGTATTGTTGATTCCCTTATGCCATGAGTGTGATGCATGCAGCAAGCAATCCCTCGGTCCCGGAGATGACGGTTTGGTAGGAATGCGGAAGAAACCTCGCCGGAACAGCAGACGCCGCCGGACGGCCATCGAGACCTGGAGAAGCCGGACCAGATGGTACGGACTGCCGGTGCTGGGTTTGCTGATGGCCACCTGGGCCACTTTGCGGTTCAGCCTGCTGGCACCGGATCCTCCGGCTAACCCGGAGAACCTGTGCGAAATCTTCCGGGAACATCCGGTCTGGTATGACTACGCCCGCGAATCCGAGCAACGGTGGGGCACACCGATCGCCACGCAAATGGCCTTTGTCTACTACGAATCGTCCTTCCGCAGCCATGCCCGCCCGCCGCGCTCGCTGCTCTGGGGCTTTATTCCCTGGACCAGACCGACAACCGCCTACGGCTATGCCCAGGCCCTGGACCCGGCCTGGCAGGAATACCTGCAGGCCAATGGTGAGGGCTGGTTTACCGTTCGCACCGATATGGAGTACGCGCTGGATTTTGTCGGCTGGTACAACCATCTGACCCACCGGCAGCTGGATATTCCGTTTTCAGCCCCGCGGCAACTGTATCTCGCTTACCACGAAGGCCGGGGTGGTTATGCCCGTAAGACTTTCGTGCAGAAACCGGCCGTGACGGCCCTCGCCTCCCGGGTGCAGACCCGGGCCTTTCGATATGACCATCAGCTCAAAACCTGTGAACAGGAGTTCCAGTGCTGGCGCTGGTACCAGTTCTGGCCTTTCTGTGGCTGAATCCCGTTAAGGCGCTGTTCTGATCTCCAACTGGGGTTCAAGCGCCTGCAGCCGCTCCACCAGATACTCCATGACAATCCGGACACGAGCCATCTGCTGAGTATCCTGGTTCACATGCAACCACAGATCCACACTCTCGCCTTCCAACGGGTCTGACAGGCGACGAAGCTCACGGGTACCTTCACCCAGATAGCACGGCAATACCGCCAGACCGGCGCCCGCCCTGGCAAGGGCATGCATGGACTGCAGGCTGTTGCAGCGAATGACAGATGCCACGTTCTTCAGATGCTTGCGATACCAACGACCCGTGGCCAGATGGCTGAAGGTTTCATCGGGAATAACCCACAGGCAGGCCTCCGGATGATTCTCAATGTCCATGTTGCGGTTTCGCCGACAATACCGCGCGGAGCCGTAAACCGCCGATTCGATGGCTGCAATCCGCTCTCCTTCGAGGGTTGCCTGCGGCTTGTTTTCCGGCCGGAGCGTCAGGTCCGCTTCCCGATGGCTGAGGTTGGCCACGTCGTTGTCCGTCAGAATTTCCAGCTCAATATCCGGAAACTCCCGCACCAGCTCCGCCAGTATCGGGCTGAGCAACTCATTCATCATGGCGTCTTCGGCTGCCAGGCGCACCTTGCCGACCGGCGCGGAGTCCTGCCCCACCAGTTTGCGTTCGAGATTTTCCATCTCCACTGCCAGCCGCTCGGCTTCCCGAAAAGCCGTTTCACCCACTGGTGTAAGCTGCAGTCCGTCTCTGCTTCGCTCAAAAAACTGCACACCCAGCGACTCCTCCATCTGGTCAAGTCGCCGTAAAACAGTGGTTTGGTGCACACCCAGTAATTCACCGGCCTTGGCAAGCGTTCCGCCTATTGCCAGAGCCCTGATATATCGAAGATAATCCCAGTCCATAGTTACTGCATATTTGCAACGTGAGTACGGATTTTAACGTATTTAAGCTGCAAATAAGAACCCTTAGAATACCGTGTAAATTAAAGGTAGATAACTAACTAGTCCACCCGATTAGATTAAAGGAGGAAGGCGCTATGACTCAGAACCATATCGCAACCGTTCACCCGCTGCCGTCCAGTATCCTCCACAACAGTGCTGAGGTCAGGCGCCAGTATACCCGTGCTGCGGCAAAGCAGGCGGTTCAGTTTTTCAGTCGCAAGATGCGGAGCTTCAACCGGAAAGCGGCACAGGTTGCTCCGGACATGACCCGGATGCAAGGTGGCCACTGAGCCAACGCTGAAATCCGGCATGAACGCGAGGACCGCGCAGGCTGGAAACAAAACACAGGGATTTGAAAACGCCGGCGGCACCCGAGGGGCCACCGGTGTTTTACGTCAGGGGATCAGAACTCCCAGACTACCTTTTTCTTCTGGCTGAACCAGCCGTCCATTTTTTGGTTGTAGAAGTCTTCGATCACATTCCGCTTGATCTTCATGGTCGGCGTCAACATGCCGTTCACCATGGTCCAGGGCTCCCTGACCACCACTACGAACGCCACCTTCTCGTGGGATTCACACTCCGCGTTCACCGCATCCAGCTCAGCCGCCAGTTCCTGCTCCAGTTCACTGCGATCGGCACCGGTTTCCAGTTCACCCCGCGCCTCCTCCGAAAGCAGGATCATCAGGCACGGCTGCGGCTGGTTGGCACCGGCAACACAGACCACTTCAGCTTTGGGGTGGTTAAAACGGTTTTCAATGGGAACCGGAACAACGTACTTGCCCTTCGAGGTCTTGAAAAGGTCTTTCACCCGGCCGGTTATCCGGAGGCTGCCATCCCGGTCAATTTCTCCCAGGTCTCCGGTTTTCAGGAAACCATCCCCGGTGAGATCTTCTCTGGTTTTTTCATCATTCTTGTAATAACCCAGCATCTGGCCAGGGCTCTTTACCTGAACCTCGCCCCCCTCGCCAATGCGATGTTCCACACCCGGATTGGCCATACCGACAGAGCCAGCCCTCGCCTGACCCGGCCGGTTGGCGTGGGAGTAGCCGAAATTCTCGGACATCCCGTAGACCTCCAGCAACTCCAGCCCGAGATTCCGGTACCAGTTGACGATGTCGGCTGACAGGGGCGCGGCACCCGTGAGGGCCGCCCGACAATGATCCAGCCCCAGTTGCCTGAGTACTTTCTTTTTAACCAGGCCACTGACGATGGGAAGGCTGAATAGCAGCTTCTGTTTTTTGGGCGGCAATTTGGCGTTTACACCCAGATAGAACTTCATCCACAGGCGGGGAACGGAGAAGAACAGCGTCGGCCGCGCCCGCTGAAGATCTTCCTGGAAGGTATCCAGGGAATTGGCGAAGTACAGATGAAAGCCGTAATACAGGGACTGGGTTTCCACCGCCGCACGTTCTGCCACATGGGCCAGCGGCAAATAGGAAAGCATCCGTTCACCGGAAGAGACCGGGAACAGTTGCTGCAACCCGTCTGCCACCGAAATCATGGTACGGAAACTGTGCATCACCCCTTTGGGCCGGCCGGTACTGCCGGATGTGTAAACAATGGTCGCCAAGTTATCCGGGTCTGGCAGCTTCGGTTCCGCAGGCTCCTGGCCGGCGATGATCTCCAGCCACTTTGGCGTGTCGTCCCTTGGTGACATGGGCAGGGAAATAAGCGGCAAATCGTCCGGAATGTGGTTTTTGATGTCGTTCCAGCCGTCTGCCATACCATCGAGCTTACCGAGGAACAACAGTTTTGCCTCGCAGTGCTCAAGCACATAGGCCGCAGTATCACCATTGAGGGTGGGATACAGCGGCACCGACACGTGGCCGGCGGCCCAGATTGCCAGATCGGCCAGGATCCAGTGCGCGCTGTTCTTGCCCAGGATACCGATATTGCTCGGTTCGGACAGGCCCAGTCTGTTCAGGTAAGCTGCCATCCGGGACACCTGGTCAGCGGCCTGCTTCCAGGTGATGCCCTCAACACGGCCATCCGGGTATGGCTGGGTCAGGTAGACATGATCGGGGGTTTCCTCTGCCCAATAATACAGGCAATGGAGTGAGGTCTGCTTCCGGGGATCTACCGCCATAAACGGCTCCTTTGTTGTTATTGTACTGCCTGTTTCAGATTCTGAATTGCTGTTCATACTAGCGCCATTTCACCCGCACTCAATAGCATTTAATGCCCGGGCGATTGGCCAATTAATACTTCCGTGAGAACGGTCTCTCAAAAGCTTTCGTGACATTGGTCAAGTTTGATCTACAGTGAGGACTGTGGCGTATGCGTTCCATCACTTTAGGAGGTGACCATGAGAACATCGAATCGCTCTTTTCTGATTTTTCCCGCCTGGGGCGTTATCCTCACGGGTTCGGCAGCGTTCCTCTATTGCGCTTACGCAGGCTTGCTGGGGACCTGACCCTCAAGCTCCAGTCCTGGACTGGCCTGATCCGACACCAGACAGGACACTAACGTCGAAACCTGGTTTCAAGGACCACCGCCGAGTTGGTCCGCTCCACCCCTTCCAGGTTACCAATATCGTCCAATACGGCACTCAGTTCCTCCAGGGACTGGGCCTGGACGATGGCAATCAGATCGTACTCACCGCTTACCGAAAACAGTTGTGACACCTGGCTGATACCCTCCAGCGCCGTGTTTGTCCGGCCAGTCAGTTTCTGGAACACCTTGATCGACACATGAGCCTCAACCTGACTGGCCGAGAATTCCCCGCCCAGCTGAACCGAATAGCCCCGAATGACGCCGCTGGCCTCAAGGCGGGAAATGCGATTCTGCACGGTTGAACGGGACACATGCATGGCTTTGGCGAGCTCCGTGATACTGGCCCGGGCATTCTGGCGTAACAGCATCAGCAGCTTCCGGTCCTGCAGGTTGATCATTTTGTCAATTCCATTTTTCATTTTGACTTAATTGTAGACCATTTCGACCTTTCTGAAACTGCAATTTGTCATTGCCTGCTCTCATACTGTGCCAAAACAATGCTCAGGACGCTGGCCATGATTATCCGACCTATAACCCCCTGGGATCTCGATGCGCTCTATCGCATTGCCGTTGAATCCGGCCCAGGCTTTACCTCGCTGTTGCCAGACCGGGATGCCCTTGCGCGAAAGATTGACCATTCCGTATCGAGCTTCGCCAGGCCCGTCACCGCACCGGGTGATGAGCACTACCTGTTTGTCCTGGAGGACAACGCGACCGGAGAGATCCTCGGCACGACCGGTATTGAAGCCGCAGCTGGCCTGAACCGGCCACTCGTCCACTTTCGTCGCAATGCGGTTATCCAGCACGCCAACGTCCGCCGGATGCGGCACACTGAGGAAAGCCTGACCCGTTGCCAGCACTACACCGGCTGCACCGAAATCTGTTCACTCTACCTGCGACCAGGGTTTCGTCGGGCCAATGCCGGCAAACTTCTTTCCCGGGTGCGTTTCCTGTTCATGGCACTTCACCCTGAGCGGTTCTCGGACACCGTCATCGCGGAAATGCGGGGTGTTTCAGACCAGGCCGGGCGGTCTCCATTCTGGGACTGGCTGAAACACCATGTTGCCGACCTGGACTTTGCTTCAGCCACACAACTGGCCTGCACCGGGCACACCGGCTTTATTGAGGAATTCATACCCGCCATGCCGTTCTATACTCAACAGATGAGCCATGCAGCCCGGGCGGTTATCGGCCAGGTTCACGAAGACACCCGCCCGGCCCGGCACATGCTGGAACGGGAGGGCTTCCGGCATCAGGGTTTTGTCGATCTCCTTGACGGCGGCCCGACACTGGAGTGCCCGAAGGCGGAGATCGCCAGTGTGCGCAACACGCACATGGGCAAGGTTCAGCTTCACGCGGGGACAAAGTTCCCAGAGAATGATGAGAGTGCGGGCTATCCATCCGCCATCGTTGCCAACGCCAGCTGTTCCGATTTCAGGGCAACCGTGACCGACCAGGCGTATCCGGAACCCGGAGCCGGCCGTGTTGTGGTGGCAGCCCGACTGGCAGAGCATCTGGCTCTGGGCGATGGCAGCCCGGCCTGCTGTCTTCCTCTGGCCGCAACCCGCCAACAGTCACAGCCTGGTCAGCAGACCCGCCATACACACGCCACCGAGGAGATTCACTATGCATACTGATCCGGACACACTGTTCGCCCGGCTCTGGGAGTCCTATCGTCAGGTGACCCCTTCCGCCGAGCGCATCCACAAGATCCTGGGTGCCGAAGAAGGACAGGCCATCGTCAATGACCACATTGCACTGCGCACCTTCAACCTCGATCCGGTGCGGCTCGGGGCCCTGGCTGAACACTTTCTGAGCCTTGGTTACCAGCAAGGCGGCGAATACCGTTTTGAGGCCAAGAAACTGTACGCCCGGCATTATGAGCACCCCTCCAGGGAACTCCCCAAGGTGTTCATATCGGAGCTGCTCGTTGATCAGTGCTCACCGGCATTACAGGCCGTGGTGAAAAACCTGGTGGCTCAGGTGCAACCGGACGCTGTTAAGGCCGATAATTTCCTGTATTCCGGTCGCCACTGGACGATTGATTACGACACGTATCGGGACCTCCTCCAGGAAAGCGAGTATGCCGCCTGGATGGCTGCCTGGGGCTATCGTGCCAACCATTTCACGGTCAGCATCAACCATCTGGAACAGTTCCGGACGGTGCCGGACATTAACCAGTTGCTAAAAGATCATGGTTACACGGTGAATGCGTCCGGCGGGGAGGTGAAGGGATCGCCGGAAGATCTGCTGGAACAGTCCTCAACCATGGCAGACAGGGTACCTCTTACCTTTTCCGATCAGGCCGTGACAATCCCGAGCTGCTTTTACGAGTTTGCACTGCGGTATCCGAAACCGGACGGCGAGCTCTATTCGGGATTCGTGGCGGCCTCGGCAGACAAGATTTTCGAGAGCACCAACGCCGCGGGCTGAGGAACTTCTCGCCCGCTCACTCCATCCAAAACCATCTCGTCAAGACCACCCCTGCTCACCGAGCAGGGGGACAAAACGGACAGCTCCGAAGTCCTCGGTTCTGAATTCGCTCTCCGAAACCCGGGTTATCCGCAGTAACGACTGCACGGAATGCTCGGAGCCAACCGGAATCACCAGGCAGCCGCCAACAGCCAGTTGATGCTTTAACGCCTCGGGCACCGCAGGCGCACCGGCGGCCACGATGATGCCATCGAAGGGCTGGTGTTCTGGCCAGCCCAGGGTGCCATCACCGCAGCGGACCACCACGTTATCAAACCCTTCCGACGCCAGGGTTCTGGTTGCCCGTTCCGCCAACTCCGGCACTCTTTCCACGCTGAAAACCTCACTGGCGATACAGGCAAGAACGGCAGCGGCGTAACCCGACCCGGTTCCGATATCCAGCACTTTTTCGCCCCCCTGAAGCTCCAGAGCTTCCGTCATTAACGCCACGATGTACGGCTGCGAAATCGTTTGCCCGGCGCCAATGGGCAGCGGCCCGTCATCGTAGGCACAGTCCTGCATGCTCTTTGGTACGAATTTCTCCCGTGCCACCCGGCCCATGGCCTCAAGAACCAGTGGCGACCCGACTCCCCGGGCGACGAGCTGATACTCCACCATAGACGCTCTCCGGGACTGGAATTCACTGCCCTGTGTCATTGTCTGCCTACCCCTCTGGTTAACGCCTGCGACCGCCGACGTCCGCTGAATCACCGAAGCTTCGGCAACCACTTACCGGCGGTTACAAAGCAGTAACTTTTTTACAACGGCGGTCACCGCATTATCTGACTACTTTTTACTCACCGACAGTCACAGAAACAACCGCCGAACGCAAAAACAATAAAACGAACAACGGGCTGAGAACCAGGGACCCCGTTGTTGAGGAGGAAAAATGTCAACATCCGTTAACCACCTCGACGAGCGGACGCGGGATTCCGCCGAGCTGCTTGAAGAAATCATGCCCTCTGCCATTACCCTGGCCATGATGCTTCGACACCGGAAAATGGCGGCGTGGCTGCGTACCGAATTTGATGGCTATCAGGACCTGGAGGCCGCCCCGCCCTATCGGCGGCAATTGCATGGACATATCGTTGCCAAGTCTCCCCAGTATGGCTGGATTCCCGCACCGATGGAGGATCAGCAAAAGAAAGAGTTCGGTTACACGGACCTGCTTGAGGGCGTGAAAGCCCTTGAGAAAGTGTGTGTCAATTGCAAGAAGGGCAGTGGCAATCGCGTACTGCTGGCCAAAGAAGACATGGCAGTCCTCCAGAAACAGATCAATCTTACTGCCGAACTGGCCATCAATCTCAGCCGGGACGTCTACTGCCGCCTGCTGAGGACTATCCGGGGAGCGATCTACCTCTGGACCCAGGAGCTCATGGCCGAGGGTATAGCCGGTGAACACAACCACTACAGCCCCGATGAGCGTGCGAAAGTGGCGCAACTGGATGACCCCGAGAAGTTCTGGCGCCGGGCCCTGGAAGAAGTGGACAACCTGCCGATACCAGACGTTCGTGAGGCCGGATTCTTTGAACGGGTATTCGGGCGCGCAGGCTAAAGGACGCTGACAATCCCGACGCTGCTCACCAGGAGCAGCACAGCTCCGAGCATACGGAAGAAAACCGGCGTCTCGGCCCGGAGAATGCGGTCGTGGGCATAGAGACCGATCACGTGGCCCACGGCTGCGCAGGGCAACAGCCAGAGATGGTGGATAAGCTGGAGATCCACGCCGGCCCAGACGAATGCTGTCATTTTGATCAGTACCAGAATGAACCAGAGTGCAAACAGCGTGTCACGGAGCTTCTCCTTCGGCAGGTGCTGTGCGGCGACCGCGATAATCAGCGGCGCCCCGATCAGGGACGTGCCACTGATGTAGCCCCCCACCATCAGAAACACCGTATCGACGGTTTTACTACCGCTGCGGAACGGCCGGTTGATGATATAGGACACCGAATAGAGCGCGACGATCACGAAGATGATGGCACTGAGAATATCGGAAGGCATGGTGATCAGGCCGAACACGCCAATCAGCTTGGGCACGATCATGATCCCGAGGATCCGCCACAGGTACTGCCAGTCAACGGTTCCGGCAGCTGTGTCACGAGGCTGCCCGGCTCTGGTGCGATTATTCATCCAGATGGTCAGGGATGAAAATACCAGCAGATGAACCGCGATAATTGGGAGAAACACCAACGGCTCATCAAGAACCAGCAGAAGAAACGGTAAAGATAGGACGGCACCACCAAATCCCAGCCCGGACCGGACAAAGCCGCTCCAGACAAAAATAAGGGCAATCAGCAGATAGTGATAGTTTGCGAGGTCTGACATGGAATCCCTGTTGAAAAATGGACCGGCCTTTTTCCGAAACTGATCTAAGCTCTGGTAGTTGCGAAGAAAAACAATAGCAAGCGGAGGATGTTAGTTAATGGCCCTGTCCTGGAAACAGAAGTTTATGCTGTTGATTGTTGCCACACTGATCGGGCTGGCGATTGCCACCATGGCGTCCCTGAGCGGGCTCGGCAAGGTGTCGGATGCCTATGAAGCACGCGGACAGGCCAGGTCCTATGAATCCGCTTCCCTTACCCTGCTGAACAGCTGGCTCGCGCTCGAAAGGCTGAGCGAGAGTCTTGCGCCGGAACAGGTTGATAGCTACCAGGAGCAACTTGAGTCCCTGTCCGAACAGGCATCAGCGCTCAGCGAATCCGCCGGCGCCCTGTCGGATGACGCTATCAATATCGCTGCTCAAAAAATCCGCCAGCAGGTTGCGGAGTATACCCGACTTCGGACCGAATGGCTGGCCCTGAACCGGCAACTGGGCCTGACCGCCGCCGACGGGCTAAGGGCGAAAATGTCCCGGGCCATCGACGATGGCCTGCGGAAGATCAGCATCTCGATCTTCAACGACGACATCAATACCATTTCGTCCACCTATCGGGATTATCTCTCCACTTTCGACGCCTCCTACGCCCAGGCGACCCGCGAGGCACTTGAGCGAATGCAGGCTACTGTCCGGGACATGGAGTGGCAGGAAATAGACATCGGTAAGGCCGTACAGGCATTCGATGACGCATTTACCCGGGCCGGGGAGCTTATCGCCTCACTGTCCACTATCGAAAACCAGCTGGCAGACGCCGGTGCCAGCATTCGCAGTCTGATCACCGAGCAGAACAATCTGCTCCGGCGCGGGCTTATCGTCGCCACCAGCGAGCGCGCCGAGGAAGCCCGGACTTCCTCTACCTGGCTGATCATTATGACCGCAGCCGCCGTGCTGGTCATTCTGGTGCTTACACTGACAGCCGCCTCCAGAACTCTGGTAAAACGACTCAATGACGCCGTGCACCTGCTCACCCATGTCGCCGGGGGCGATCTCAGCCAGCGGCTCGAACCGGGCAAAAATCCGAATGATGAGTTCAGCCGGCTGGGCCAGGCCGCCAACAAGATGCTGGACGATGTGTCCCGCGTAATAGGCCAGGTAGTTGAAGGCAACCAGACACTCTCCAGTCTTCAGGTTGAGCTGGACGCGCTGGTCGATCAGATGGGGCGCAATGGTGAGCAGGTTGAAGATGAAACCGAGCAGACCGCCACCGCAGTTCAGGAAATTTCCCACACTGCGGTGGACATCGCCCAGTACACCCAGTCGGTCAACGAAGCCGTCCAGAACGCCAACGACGCTGCCCATTCCGGCGCCGGGGTTGTCAGGCGCAGCGCAAAAATCATGAGCGAACTGGCCGAGCGGATCCAGAAAACCCACGATCAGGTCGGCCAACTGAGCAAGACCGGTGAGAAGGTCAACTCAATCGTCGGCGTGATCAACGGCCTGGCGGAACAGACAAACCTGCTTGCCCTCAATGCGGCCATCGAAGCAGCGAGGGCCGGGGAAGCCGGGCGCGGCTTCTCCGTGGTCGCCGATGAAGTCCGGTCTCTGGCGGAAAAGACGGTTTCCGCCACCAATGGCATTGCCGAGATCGTGGACTCACTGAACCGGGAAACCTCGGCCATTACCACCCTCATGAAGGAAGGGCTGGATTCCGCTGGCAACGGCGAAGAAAGCTCCAGAGAAGCGGCTCATTCGATCGAGCAGATCACCGGCTCCATCCGCCAGCTGGCCGGGGATATGAATCAGGTAGTTTCTTCGGTTGAGGGAATTTCAACCACAACGGAAGAGATTGCACAGAAGGTCGAGCAGATTCATGGCCACACCCGGGAAACCTCGGACATTCGCCAGAAACTCAATGCCCACATTGCGCGACTGTCTACGCAGGTAACGTCACTGACCCAGGCATCGCAGGGGTTCCGGCTGTAACAGGCCAACGGAGGATAGCTCTGGTTGCACAGCCTGGTTATGCAGCATGCAACGGCTTAATCCGACTAACCTCCTCCTTGACCGATTGAGCCGCCGTCCACAAATCAACAGCGCGCTGTGCATTCAGCCAAAACTCTGGAGAGTTGCCAAACAAACGTGCCAGCCGAAGTGCCATTTCAGGGCTGACAGCACGGCGTTCACGCAACAGTTCATTAACTGACTGACGAGAGACACCCAGAGACTCAGCCAGCCCTGTAACCGTCAGATCATAGTCCGGCAAAAAATCCTCTCTCAGCATTTCACCAGGATGGGTCGGCTTGCGCTGCATGCCGGTAGTGTTAGAAATAGGAATAGCCATAGTCATCACCTCACTCAGTGGTAGTCACTCACTTCGACCTCGTACGCATCGCCATCGTCAAAACGAAAACAGATACGCCACTGATCATTTATTGCAATCGAGTGCTGCCCATGCCTCTTTCCGCAAGGTGGGTGAAGGCGATTGCCGGGCGGCACTTTCAAGTCCTCCAGCTGTTCAGCCAGATTGACGTATTCAAGTTTTCTGGCAGCTCTCGGAGCGATATCCGCAGGAAACCTTTTTGACTTACCTTTGGAGTACAGCTCTTGAGTTCGTTTGTCAGCGAAGGATTTGATCATGCATTAAAGCGTATTGCGTCACGTGACGCGTGTCAACAAGGTGAGATACGCCTGCGTAACGCCCGGCTCACGCGCCGGTTTGGAGCGGCAAAGCGGCGGAAAATCGGTCGCCGTGCAGCCGCCGCAGGTTATGTTTCGCCTTCATCAAGCTCAGACATCCGCAACAGTTGGCTCCTGCGCCGCACAGTTAGAATATCAATCTGGTCTTTGGCACTGTAAGCCTCTTCGAGCACCTCCAAACGCTCTTGCATACTCTCGTACTCGTGGACATCCAACAGCACTGCGACGTAAGCAATGGATTGGACTCCTCCTCACCTCACCGGCATCTACGTGCCAAAATGGTGAGTGATCAGTCATCACTAAAGTAACGCACCTATTTATCAACCCATTCGTACAGCGGCTTTCCTTTGTCGACTATATGCACTGTGAAGATTTTTAACGGCATGTCGCCAACCACTTTGAATCCAGCATGAGGTACGCCACGCTCGTTTATGATGGGCGCGCCGGTAGGAATCTTAATTGGATCTTTACCGGGTAGCTGGATCATTCCACCCTGAACGAAATAACCTGATTCGACTCCGTGATGGAAATGGCGCCCGACAACCTCGCCGGGTTTGTATTCACTAATTGACGATATCACCTCCATCCCGGGCGAACCAGAAAGGTCAATCCGCTTAAGCTCCTTTCTATTTTCCGAATCTTCGGCCAGGGCAGGCCCTACAAGAAGGGCGCCGAGAAAAATCGCAGTAATACTGAGTAGCCTGATTGTTTTCATCGCAGCTTCCTCCACTATTAATTCTCAATTAGTTCTCATTCCAAATCGGCAAGGCCATTATGTAGGGCCATGTCCCGAGCGGCAACGGAATGGAGGCGAAGCCGCAATGTAGAATGTAGTAGACGTCGCCGTGACTGGCCTTGTCAGGGCCATTACGATATAGTTGTACGGGCTTTCCGTACATAATGGTGGAGTTATGGATATCATCAGTGTAAACAAATTCAGAGACAACCTGAAAAGCCTTGTAGAACAGGTTATTAGTAGGCACGAACCCCTCAAGGTGACGCGTCGCGCCGGAGAGGCTTTCGTGATTATGAGTGCTGAGGACTGGGAAAGAGAACAAGAAACCCTGCATGTTCTTCAAAACCGAGACCTGATGCAACAAATCGCGGCCTCCCTCGATACTCACGGCCGCGGCCAAGGATACACACCTAATGATGAGCAGATGAATGAGATCACTGGTATTTGAGGGCAGCACCTGGGAAGCCTATGAAAAGATGCGAGAGAAAGACAAAAAGCTGCACGAAGCACTCTGCAAACTGCTGAAAGAAATGCTCCGCTCTGACGACCCGTCAACGGGCATCGGAAAACCTGAACCGCTTAAGCACAACTTATCAGGCTTGTGGTCAAGGCGCATCTCACAGAAAGACAGGCTCATATACCGATTCGACGACAAATCCATTTATGTTTTCGCCATTGGAGGGCACTACGACCAGCTCTAACCGCCCGCCATCACCGGTGACAAATCCGCGGCGAAGCGGAGGTTTTGGCATCCGGTGAATGGGTTATGTGGTGACTAACTTCCAAACTATCGGGACGAGTACCTACCACCCATTCAGCTTGATCCCATTATCCCGAAGGTGCTCACCTTCTTTCTCTAAGTATTCATCTACCCATTGAGAATAGCTCGACTTCTCGTTGTTGTAAGGCCCGGCCTCGTACCGTCCTGCCTCAATCGCATTCTCGCTCCGGTTCATAATCCACACTACGACGGTTCCGCCCGGTGCCAGACCAAAAACCAAGGCATCCCGAGGGTATTCCACTATCTCTCCAAAGCTTTCAAAAGGTGCAACTTCCTTCATCTTTTTGTAACTATTCAGTCGGTTTCATTTAAAACGTTCTGATCATTATCTGGTCGCGCCGTCATGAAGGCCGGCATACGCCCCTCGAACAGGGACATCAGCGCATCGGAGGCCGTCAGCTGCTGCTTGCGCGCCGTGGACAGATAGCTGCGCACTCGGCAGAAGATCTCCGCGCCTTCGATTGAACGGAAGCCGCCGGATACTTTCTGCTGCACCTTGAGCATACGGATATCCCGCTCACCCTGGTTGTTGGTGAAGGGTACCGCCGGATCCTCCACCGGTTGCAGCGTCTTGCCGATACGGCCCGGCTGTCCGCCCGGCTTGCGCTCGCTTTTGGGCCGGCTCTTCTTGAGTCGGTTGGGATCCTGGGAGGGGGGCTTGCTGCTGTTGGCACTGTTGGTGTTGATCCGACCGGTCAGAATCTGGATCAGCACCATCAGCAGCTCGATTGACGCCCGCCAAGACGGCGTCAACATCGATGTTGCTGATCTTCATGAACCTGAGTACCGTCGAGTGATGGGCTATTATCGCACGACTTTTTCAGGCTGGATTTTTCCTCCTGAGGGCCGTTTTGAACGATCTTTTCGTTGCCGGCACGCTCGGGGATGTATGGCAGCTCAAGACCGCAATGAAGGAAGAACAGGGGGGTTGAGCGCGATGTTACGGCAATGGGGCGAGTGTGGGTGAAGTTCTGCAAAACCGGGCAAAAACCCTGTCAAGAACTTTTTTCTGAGAATGAGCTGAATAGTTACTGCTTTGCTTTGCTTTCCCATACAGCGTGAGCTATACCCTTCTATGAGACTGCCTGGGGTTGTCTCAGGTTGGTCGTGCCCCAGTCAGGAGGGCATCCCATGAAAACCGCAATCCACTGGACGTTTGCTGCCTTGGCAACGTTCATCCCTATCGGCACGGCGACGGCGGAAATCCTGGCCGTCATGAATTACGAAAGTAAACCGGCAGACCAGCTCAAAAGCCTAAAATTATCGGGTGACACAACTCGGCGCGAGGGTCTGGCGATCATCGATGTCGATCCAGAGAGCCCCAATTTCGGTAAGATCGTCTCGGATATCCCGATAGACCCCGCGACGGTCGCGCATCACATCTTCTACGACCGAACGATGAGCAAGGCCTACATCACCGGCCTGCAACAGCCTGCGCTTCAGGTTCTTGATCTCACGACGAACCCCTACCGTCTCTCCACGGTCGAAACGCCACCGTGCAACGTGGCCGAGGACGTCATCCTCGACGAAGCGAACGAGCGCTGGTATCTGACCTGCATGGGCTCCGCCAAGGTGATCGTCGGCGATGTAGCGAGCGACGAAGTGTTAGGCGAGATTGAGTTGCCGGGCACCTACCCGCATGGTCTCGCCATCAACAGTGCTATCGACCGCATCCTGGTCACCTCTACCATCACGGCGGACCTGACCAGCCCGGACGAGTTTATCTCGGTGGTGCGAGCCTCCGACCTCAAGCCGCTCGGCAAGATCAAGATGTCGGATGCCGAGTCGCCCTCCAAGGTCGCGCCCGTCGAGGTGTTCTTCGTGCCTGGTGCCGAGCCGGCGACGGCGATCGTGACCAACATGTTCGGGCATACGCTCGAGGCGCTGGTCTGGGATGAGGGCGCGCAGGACTTCATTCGCGAGACGATCTTCAACTTCGCAGAGCATGGCGCCGCTGTGCCGCTGGAAATCTACTTCAACGACGACACGAACCCCGATCGCATGTACGTTACGACGGCGATGAAGCCGGGTCACCTGCATATCTTCGACATCTCGGAAGGCCCAACGAAGCCGAAGCTGCTGAAGCAGGTCGTCACGGCCGACGGCGCACACCATGTTGGGTTCACGCCTGACTTCAGGTACGGATTCGTCCAGAACTCGTTCATCAACCTGCCGGACATGAGGGACGGCTCGGTCTCGGTGGTGGATCTCGAGAGCGGCGAGGTGGTCGCCTCGATGGACACCCTCAAGAATGCCGGGTTCAACCCGAACTCGCTCACGCTCCTGCCGGAGTGGAACCACCTAGCCGGACACTAGGCAGGTGATGCACTGGGGGGCTGCGCTGGCAGCCTCGCTGGTTCTCGCACCGTTCCAGGCCCAGGCCCATGCCTTCGGCGCGCGCTACGACCTGCCGCTGCCGCTCGGCATGTATCTTGCCGCCGCGGGGATAGCGGTGGCGGTCTCGTTTCTCGGCGCACTGCTCTTCCTCCGTGTCGGGCGGGCGCGCCCTCTGCATCTGGACATCCCGATACCCGCCAAAGTTCGCCGCGCATTTTCGACAGCGCTGGGTATTGTTGGCGTGCTTGGGCTGGCCGTCCTGCTCGGTGCGGCATTCTCCGGGCCGCAGGAGGCCGTGCGCAATTTCGCGACCGTCTGGGTCTGGGTGATCTGGTGGGTCGGGTTCGTGCTCTTCTCGGCCCTGGTGGTCTGCCTCTGGCCGCAGATCGACCCATTTCGCAGGCTTGCGGCGTTCTCGGTGTGGGGAACCGGACGGCCGTGGACCGACAGTGCGGCCAACCTACCGTCAGCTTTCGGCCTGCTGGCGCCGGCAGGGCTGCTGGCGATCGCCTGGATTGAGCTGATATCTGACTGGTCAGAAGATCCGCATGCGGTGGGCCTGCTGGTGACCGCCTATCTCGTGGTCGCGCTCCTCGGCGGGCTAGCCTTCGGGCTACAGTGGTTCTGTGTGGCAGATCCGCTAAGCCGCATTTTTGAGGTGCTTGGCCGGGTTGCGCCGCTCTCGGTGGTCAGCCGCAAGGCCCTGCGCTTGCGCCCACCGGGGGAGGGATTGCTGAACAGGTCAGAGCCGATCCGTGGCGAGGTGGCGCTGGTCACCGGGCTCATCGGGATTGTGCTCTTTGACGGCTTGTCCGAGACTCCGGTCTGGGCCGCGGTGCTGGATTTCGTGAGCGACTCGCAATCTCTGCGCCCGGCGCTGCTCTGGCTGCGCGCCCAGGGCGCGGATTTGATCCAGGTGATTCGCACCATCGGGCTCTTGGCGACCATTGCCGGCTTTTATGGCGCCTACTTGCTGTTAATCTTACTGATGCGAATGCTGGCCGGCGCCAGGCTCACGATCGGTCAGCTCGCGCGAGCCTTCGTCGGTACGCTCCTGCCTATCGCAGTCGCCTATCACCTTTCGCACTATATCTCGTACCTCCTGATCGCCGGACAGCTGGTCTTCCCTGCCGCCTCCGACCCTTTCGGCCTGGGGTGGGACGTCTTCGGTACGCAGAACTGGTCCATCAACATCAGCGTGATCGGAGCAAGGCAGATCTGGTGGATCGGCTTCACGGCCCTGATCGCGGGGCACGTGCTTTCCGTCCTGGTCGCGCACCGGCGCGCACTCCAGCTCTTCAAAGACTCGCGGCGGGCGGCGCTTTCGCAGATCCCGATGACCATTGCCATGGTCGGATTGACGGTGCTGAGCCTGTGGATCCTCTCACAGCCAATCACGAAGTGATTAGAACATAAGCTTGATTCCGCAACCGGCCGAGGTTTAACTGGAAATGCCCCGGCTTTTTTTCTGCGAGGAGTTCAATCGTGTGGTTTCTGGACTGTCGAACGCGGGTTACAGGGGCTTTGAAAAGGAGTGGTGCAGGTCATCACAACCATAGCGTCCTGATCGTAGTTGTAGTGCTTGAAGCGGGGCATTCCGACGGCTCCTTGTCTGTTTGCCTGATCCTAACAAACCGGGATGGGATTTTCGGTTTTTCAACAGCCTCAACGCTCGGCTTTGCGGCGTGCCGGAGCGCAACGTAGGCGCGTCCGACAACAGCCGCTTGTTAACCCCGGAGTTCGAGGTCTTCCCGGATGACCTCGGGATGGCGGAAAGCAATCTCGATGAGCGCTTTTGCTGGCCCAGAGGGTTTACGTCGGCCTTGCTCCCATTCCTGCAAAGTACGCGCAGAAATATGCAATACCTCAGCAAACTCTATCTGGGTCAGACCAGTTTTACCCCGTGCTTCTGCCACCTCATTAGGTTCTACACGACTGGTTCGTGCGGCTTTACCCGCTTTCATTTCTTTGACGGACTGGAGTAGCTTGTTGCCAAGCTCCTCTGCACTCAAAGTCTTGTTACTCATTTTCCAATACCTCACGAATCGACTTCAGGATATGAGCGGGTATGTTGCCCCTGACGGCCTTTTTGTAGATCACCAACAACCAGATCTCACCATTTGCCAGCTTGGTGAAGTAAATAACTCGCACCCCACCACGCTTCCCTGAACCCGCTACCGACCAACGAACCTTTCTACACCCTCCGCTACCTGGGATGGGGTCGCCAATTTCTGGACTGGCTGCCAGCCAAGCAAAGAAAGCGCTTCGCTCCTCCTCAGTCCAGATTTTTCTGGCGTCCGCTTCAAATGTAGGGTTTCGATAATGGTAAGCATGCCAACAAATATACGTCATTGACGGAGTTTTGCAAGATTGGAGTCAAAAAGGGTTAATCGGGATAGGGCGAGGCCTCACGGCCCCGCTCCCCCCACACCACCGGGCATACGGATCACGTACCACGGCGGTTCGGTTGATTGAGTTGTTCAGCGATCCACAAGGTCCGGCAGCCCCAGCGACAGGAAATACTGTCGGGGCAAAGCTTGCGCCGCACCCATTTCTCCAGGTCCTGGATCGGCGATTTCACTTGCGCAAAACCGTAGTAGCCTTTCCAGCCCCTCAGGTACACCGCTAACTCATCAATTACCGTCTGCATCGAAGGACTGTTTATACAGTATAATATACAGTATTGTTGAGGCGTGCCAGCAGAAGAAGCCAACATAGCCACATTTAAACAGTATCGGGTATGCCTATGAAAACTCGTGCCACCGGCCTGAATCCTCACAATCGCTTCCAACCCATTGTCACGGATCGCCAGTGTGATGATGGCTGGTATCAGGATCCGGAGGATGAGCTGAACCCGGACACCCTGGCGACCGAAGTGGTCTATGAAAACGTCCGGTCAATCATCAGCCGCAATACGTCGCCGGATGTACCCTTTGACCAGTCGATCAACCCCTACCGGGGGTGCGAGCATGCCTGCATCTATTGTTTTGCCCGGCCGACCCACGCGTACTGGGACATGTCTCCGGGCCTGGATTTCGAAACCCGCCTGATCGCCAAGCCCAACGCCGCCGGCAAGCTCCGGGAAGAGCTGGACCGGCCCGGTTACCGGGTTTCGCCCATTGCCCTGGGCATGAATACCGACGCCTACCAACCCCTTGAACGGGACCAGAAGATCACCCGCCAGATACTGGAGGTGCTGCTGGAGTACCGACATCCGGTTTCAATCATCACCAAAGGAGCCCTGATCCTGCGGGACCTCGATTTACTCTCCCGCCTTGCCAGCGAGGGTCTCTGCTCGGTGCGCGTGAGCCTGACCACCCTGAGCAACGACCTGAAACGTCGAATGGAGCCCAGAACCGCCGCTCCGGCAACCCGGCTGAAAATAATCAGGCAACTCTCGGAAGCGGGGGTTCCGACCGGCATTATTCTGGGGCCTGTCATACCGTTCATTAACGATCATGAGATCGAGGCAATTCTTGAGGCTGCAGCCAAGGCCGGGGCAACCCGGGCCAGCTGGATTATGCTACGTTTACCTCACGAACTGGACGAACTGCTCCAGGACTGGTTGCACCGGCACTTCCCACAGCGGGCGGAACACGTAATGAACCGGATGCGGGACCTGAGGGGCGGGAAAAACTATGACGCCGCATTTGGCCGCAGAATGACGGGCACAGGCCCCTATTCCGACCTGATCCGCCAGCGGTTCTCGAAGAAAGCACGGCGCCTGGGGCTCAATCTTCATGAGGAAGCGCCCCTGCGAAGCGATCTGTTCCGCCGACCCGGCGGTGAACAAATGGGGCTGTGGTAATCAAATGGAGACCACCGATGCATGGGCCAAGTCGTTTTTCCCTTACCAC
The DNA here is from genome assembly GCF_038098645.1 of Marinobacter metalliresistant. Lineage (NCBI taxonomy): Bacteria > Pseudomonadati > Pseudomonadota > Gammaproteobacteria > Pseudomonadales > Marinobacteraceae > Marinobacter > Marinobacter metalliresistant. The sequence goes on from NZ_CP101118.1 coordinate 1,609,964, forward strand.
GGCACGGCTTACCAAGTGGCTGCCAGTCCTTGCCGTTCGCAACGGAGGGCAATATTCCGTCCGACAGGATCCTGCTGAGCGCCGAGCATTGCCTCAGCGAATACATTGATGACCTCGACAAGGCCCACGTCGGTCCCTGCTGGCAACAGCGACCACCACATCCGGCTTCAGGATGGCAGGCGGCTGGCCTACACCGACCTGGGTGATCCCCGGGGTTATCCCATACTGTTCGGTCATGGCATGCCCGGTTGCCGGCTGGAAGGCCACTTCCTGCATGAGCGGGCGCGCCACCAGGGATTCCGCATCATTACTCCGGACCGTCCGGGGATCGGGTTATCGGATTACCGGGAGCGCCGGACACTCAGAAACTATCCAGAGGATATCCGGCAGCTGATCGACGCCCTGAAACTGCCGCGCTTCTCCTATATAGGCTGGTCCAGTGGCGGCTCCCGGGCATTGGCCTGCGGCTATGCCCTCTCGGACCGGATGGATCTCGGAGTCTGCCTTTCAGGCTACACCCACTTCCGCGAATTTCCCGGCCATCACAGACTGATTGAGGGCACGCGATGGCCCGGCCCCGGCCTCATGCGGCTGAGCCCGGCCCTGCTGAAGCTCGTCGTCCGGCTGGTCGTCTGGATTTCCCTCCGACACCCCAGCCTGTATATGCGTGAGGCAAAGCACTTGGTAAGTGAACAGGACAGATCCCTGCTCCGCGCTTGTCTGAGAGGCGAATACTTTCGGCGCGACCAGTTGGAGTGCCTGCAAAGCGGCGGCCAGGCCATCGCCACCGACTTGCTGACCGAGCTGGCAGACTGGGGCTTCAAACTCAAGGGCGTGAAGGTGCCGATCCTCGTCTACCAGGGTCAACAGGACCCTTTCATCCCTGTGGACTATGCCCGTCATCTTGCAGACAATCTGCCCGACGCCGACCTGACCCTGATGCCAGACGCAGGCCACCTGTACCCTCTGTCAGGGCGGTTTCAGGAACACCTGTTTCAACGGCTGAACCATTATCTGAACAACCAGCACAGGGAACTACAAACTGAGCCATGACCCCTGAAATCAATGTTGTCTGGCTGGGCGGCTTTTCGGTCATGATGCTTCTGGATGCCACCCTCGGTTAGATCGCAGCGGACAGATTCCAGACCCCTGCCAGAGCTTCCAGCGCTTCTGAAATCAGAGGCTCGTCCTGCCGGTCACGGTGCCAGATAAAGCTCAAGGCACAGGGCAACTGAATCCCTTCGGCGATGACCAGCCCCTGTTCCTGGCGCTCAGCCATGGCCAGCGCATCCCTGGCAAGACTCAGGCCGACGCCGGCCCGAACCAGATCCAGCATGCAGGCCTCCTGGTCGACCTGGGCGACGCCACGGGGTGCCAGGCCCAGCGGTTCCAGGGTTCCCTTGAGTAACCGGTGGTGAACCGAGTCCTCCGGCGTCACAATCCAGGGCATGGCCGCCAGATCCGGCCACTGTGCAGACAGAATCCTCTGCCCCCAGCCTGCCGGCGCAACGACATAATAATGAAACCGGGTCAGTTCACGGTGGGTCACTTCGGGCGCCAGCACACCCGGGCCGACACCCGGCGGGGCCAGAAAAAACCCGACATCCAGGCGACCATCACGGACCTGCTCCAGAACACTGCCGCTCATCCCCTGCCGCAGTTCGGTCTCCAACTGGGGTGCACGTTCCACCAGCCGGTGCAGAAACGCCCCGAGACGAATGAATTCGGGATCCACAATGGTGCCGATGCTCAACCGGCCCCGCAGGGTACTGTGCAGTGCCCGGGCGCTCTGTCCGAACGCCGCCATGGCGGCCAGCGCTTTCTCGGCAGAAGGTAACAGGGCCTGGCCATCCGGCGTGAGGGCCAGCCCCTGGGGCTTGCGCAGGAACAGCTTCAGATCCAGTTCCTCCTGCAGGTGTTTGAGCTTCAGGCTGACGGCCGGCTGGGTCAGGTGAAGACGGGCTGCGGCACGGGAGACGCTGCCCTCACGGGCTACCGTAACGAACGCCCGCAAGCTCTGGAGGGGGTGCATAATATGCCTCATTCTCATTAAAGTGATATAAGCCTACATTATATCTGGCTTTTAGAAATCTCAATTGCTTTGGCTCCTGATCCACTCTAGCCTGTATGGTCAAATATCCACCAATACTGAAAGAAAGCCCTGAAAGACTCAATAACTGGCGTCATTCGAGGGATTCACGGGAAAAAATCGAGGCATTCATGACCAACGCGACCATCCTCCATTATATCAATGGCGAAATATCACCAGGCACCACAAGCCAGACTCAGGACGTGTTCAATCCGGCCACTGGTCAGGTGACCGGTCAGGTTGCTCTCGCCAATCGTGCGGATGTGGACGCAGCCGTTGCCGCCGCCGATGCTGCCTTCCCGGCATGGGCGGATACTCCGCCGATCCGGCGTGCCCGGGTTATGTTCAAGTTTCTTGAGCTTCTGAACAGGCACAAGGACGACCTGGCCTGGGCCATCACCGCCGAACATGGCAAGGTCTTCACCGACGCCCAGGGTGAAGTGGCCCGAGGCATCGACATTGTGGAGTTTGCCTGTGGCATCCCCCAGTTGCTGAAAGGCGATTACACCGAGCAGGTCAGCACCGGCATTGATAACTGGACCACCCGCCAGCCCCTCGGTGTGGTTGCTGGTGTCACCCCGTTCAACTTCCCGGTCATGGTGCCCATGTGGATGTTTCCGGTCGCCATCGCTGCTGGTAACACCTTTGTACTCAAACCCAGCCCGCTCGACCCGAGCGCATCGCTGATGATTGCCGATCTGCTGCGTCAGGCGGGCCTTCCCGATGGCGTGTTCAACGTGGTTCAGGGCGACAAGGAAGCGGTGGAAGCGCTAATTGAGCACCCGGATGTGCAGGCCCTGAGTTTTGTCGGCTCCACCCCGATTGCCAACCTGCTCTATGAAAAAGGGGCAAAACACGGCAAACGTATCCAGGCCCTCGGTGGCGCAAAGAACCACATGGTGGTGATGCCCGACGCAGACCTGAACAAGGCCGTCGATGCCCTGATCGGCGCCGCCTACGGCAGCGCCGGCGAGCGCTGCATGGCCATTAGTGTCGCGGTGCTGGTTGGCGATGTGGCGGACAAGATCATGCCACGGCTGGCCGAACGGGCCCGCACCCTGAACGTGAAAAACGGCGAGCAACTCGATGCCGAGATGGGCCCGATTGTCACGGCCGCTGCGCACCAGCGCATTACCGGCTACATTAACAAGGGCGTGGCCGAAGGCGCCAAGCTGGTGGTAGATGGCCGCGAGTTTGATGCCTCAAACACCGGAGAAGGCTGTGAAGATGGCTTCTGGATGGGCGGCTCGCTGTTCGATCAGGTAACGCCGGACATGATCATCTATCGGGAAGAAATTTTTGGACCGGTTCTGGCGTGCGTTCGGGTACCGGATATCGCCACTGCCATTCGCCTGATCAACGGCCACGAATTCGGCAATGGTGTGAGCTGTTTCACAGAGAGCGGCAGTGTGGCCCGGGAGTTCGGCCGCCGAATCCAGGTAGGTATGGTAGGCATTAACGTACCCATTCCGGTACCCATGGCCTGGCACGGCTTTGGTGGCTGGAAACGTTCCATGTTTGGCGACACCCACGCCTATGGCGAGGAAGGCGTGAAGTTCTACACACGCCAGAAATCCATCATGCAGCGCTGGTCCGATTCCATCGATGCCGGTGCAGAATTTGTCATGCCAACTGCCAAATAACGACCGAACGAGCTGCGGAGAAAACGCCATGTCCGACAACAAAAAGGCACAGGGACAGCAAGAGTTCGACTACATCGTGATAGGTGCCGGCACCGCCGGCTGCCTGCTCGCCAACCGCCTTAGTGCAGATCCGGCCAACCGGGTATTGCTGATCGAAGCCGGTGGCCGGGACAACTACCACTGGATCCACATTCCGGTGGGCTATCTCTACTGTATCAACAACCCGCGTACCGACTGGTGCTTCCGCACGGACCCGGACGCCGGTCTTAACGGGCGTTCGCTGATCTACCCCCGGGGCAAAACCCTGGGAGGTTGTTCCAGTATCAACGGCATGCTCTACATTCGTGGCCAGGCCCGGGATTACAACCAATGGGCCGAGATCACCGGCGAGGACGCCTGGACCTGGGACAACTGTCTGCCGGATTTCATGCGTCACGAGGACCATTACCGTCTGGATGACGGCGGAGACGCCGATCCGGAACACGACAAATACCACGGCCACGGTGGCGAATGGCGCGTGGAGCACCAGCGCCTGAAATGGAAGGTTCTGGAAGATTTCGCCACGGCCTGCGTGGAAGCCGGCATTCCCCGGACCCGGGATTTCAACCGGGGCGACAACGAAGGCGTGGACTACTTCGAGGTCAACCAGAGAGCCGGCTGGCGCTGGAATACCTCCAAGGCCTTTCTGAGGGAGGCGGAAAAGCGCCCCAACCTCACACTCTGGCACTCAACGCACGTGCTTGGTCTTGAAACAGAAGCCTCCGGCACCGGCCCCCGCTGCACCGGCGTGCGTGTTGACAGGCCCGGCAACGGTGAAGTCGTTGCCAAGGCACAGCGGGAAGTCATTCTCTCGGCTGGCGCCATCGGCTCACCGCAACTGTTGCAGCTCTCAGGAATCGGCCCTGCCGATCTTCTTAACGAGCATGGGATTGATGTAGTGGCTGACCTGCCCGGTGTGGGTGATAATCTGCAGGACCACCTGCAGATCCGGTCCGTCTACAAGGTGAAAGGGGTCACCACCCTGAACACCATGGCCAATTCACTGATTGGCAAGGCCCGGATTGGCCTGGAATACCTGCTCACCCGCTCCGGCCCCATGAGCATGGCACCGTCACAGCTTTGCCTGTTTACCCGCAGTTCCCCGGAACACAGGCATGCCAACATCGAGTACCATGTCCAGCCCCTGAGCCTGGACGCTTTCGGGCAGCCGTTACACGATTTCCCGGCGATAACCGCCAGCGTCTGCAACCTGAATCCAACCAGCCGCGGTACCGTGCGAATTCGCAGCAACGACCCGAAGCAGGCACCGGCCATTGCCCCCAATTACCTGAGCACGCCGGAAGACCGGAAAGTGGCCGCGGATTCGCTGCGGGTAACGCGGCGCATCGCTGAACAACCCACTTTCATGCAATACCAGCCGGAGGAATTCAAACCTGGCCTGCAGTACCAGACAGACGACGAACTCACCAAACTGGCCGGCGATATTGGTACCACCATTTTCCACCCGGTGGGCACCACCCGCATGGGCCGTGCCGATGACGAGCTGGCTGTGGTGGATCCGTATCTTCGAGTCCGGGGCGTGGCGGGTCTGAGGGTGGTGGATGCCGGCGTTATGCCGACCATCACCAGCGGCAACACCAACTCCCCCACCCTGATGATTGCGGAGAAAGCCGCCCGCTGGATCCTGGCCGGCAAATAGAAATGCCAAGAGCCGGTGATCCCGGGAATCGGGAATCGGGAATCGGGAAACGTCGGGTCGGCAGCTGTCGATATGGCCGGAGACTTATTCCGCCAGCCTGACAATGTCGCCGTATTCCCGAACCTGAACCACCCGTTCTGCGACCGGTTCAGAAGCCAGGCTGCAGGTTTCGTTGACCATGGCACTGGCCACCGTCTTCGCCTCAATGCCCCGATACTTGTCCAGGGGCCCAATCAGCAGTCGGTTAACCAATGGCATCGCCTTTATTCCCAGCGCCTCGGCCGTTCGGTGCTCTCGCCGATCCCCCAGCAGCAGGCTGGGGTGGTAGATGGAGAGATAGGGATAGCTGAGCTCCCTCAATGAATCCTCGAGCTCCCCCTTTACCCGGTTATAGAAAATCGTGGAGGAAGAAGACGCGCCGATGGCAGACATCAGAATAAAGGCCCTCGCCCCCTGCGACCTGCCGAGCTCCGCCGCCTTCAGGGGGTAGCCGAGATCCACCTTGCGGAACTGTTGCTGGGAGCCGGCCTTTTTGATGGTTGTGCCCAGACAACAGACAATACTATCAACGCTGAACAGATCCGCATGGTCCGCTAGCTGGTCAAAGTCGATTTCATGCTGCTCCAGTTTCTCGTGGAGGGTCGGCAGTTTGTGCCGTACCGGTGCAATCACCTGTGAAACTTCATCTTTAGCCAGCAAGCCCTCCAGCACCTTGCCACCGGTCAGGCCGGTGGCACCCAATAACATCACTTTCATAACACTCTTCCCTGGATAAACCTGTCCCCATCCTACCAAAAACCCACCGGAACGAGTTCATCATTCCATGTACATCACTGGCCGACAGTGTTGCAGATCTTCCCACCTGGGCCTAATCGGGATAGGGGGGAGCCACTAGACTCCGCCCCTCCCACACCACCCGGCAAGCGGGTCCGCACCGGGCGGTTCGAGGCGTTGAGGTATCACGAGAGACGCGGCACGCCCAACCGATCAAAGTAGGCAATCGTCAGCACGTTGTGAATGGCAGACCGACTGTTATGCCACCAGCGACGGCTCAGGGCCGCCACTGATTCCGCAACCCAGGGACTCGCGCCAAGGCGCAGCAGTTCCCGGTAAATGGTCCTGCCCCGCTTCCACTGTTTGAGATGCAAGGCTCTTAGGCGACGGCGTAACCACTCATCCAGCGACCGCCAGATGCGTGGCGTTTGCGCCAGCCGGAAGTACCCTTTCCATCCCAACAGGTAGCTACGGAGTTGCTCTACCACCTGCTCAATACTGCGCCCTCCGTTGCGTCGGGTCAGTTGCCTGATCCTCCACTTGAACGCCTGTAACGCCTTGGCTGATACCGCGCGCCGGACGTCTCCGTCCCTCGTCTGCCATAAGGCATAGCCGAGGAACTTTCGACCGAACGCACTGGCGACTGCGCTTTTGGATTCGTTGATCGTCAAGCGCAATTTGCCGTAACAGCGACGCAACAGTCGCATCACTCGCTCACCGGCTTTCTGACTGCGTACGTAGACGTTGCAGTCATCGGCATAGCGGGCGAAGCAGTGGCCCCGGCGCTCCAGTTCCCGATCCACCTCGTCCAGCAGGACGTTCGCCAATAAAGGCGACAGAGGCCCGCCTTGCGGCGTGCCTTCGTGTCGCTCAATGACGACTCCGCCATCCATAATGCCCGCATTCAGATACGCCCGAACCAGCCGGATGACTCCGGTGTCGTTCACACGCGGCTTCAGACGGTCGATCAGGATGTCGTGGTTGACCCGGTCGAAGAACTTCGACAGGTCGACGTCCACCACGATGTGGTGGCCCTGCTGGGCATAGCGGTGTGCAGCCAAAACCGCATCCTGAGCCCGACGGCCCGGGCGGAAGCCGTGGCTGTGCTCGCTGAAGGTTGGATCGATCAGAGGTTGCAGCACTTGCAACAGTGCCTGTTGAATCAGACGGTCGGTCACGGTGGGGATACCCAGTTCCCGTTCACTTCCGTCCGGTTTCGGGATGCCTACCCGACGGACAGGCTGAGGCCGATAGCGACCTTCCAGCAATTGTTGCCGGAGATCCGGCCAGGCCCATTGCAGGTGTTCGGCTGTCTGGGCAATGTCCAGACCGTCGATACCCGCCGCTCCCTTGTTGGCCTTCACGCGCTTCCATGCCCGTTGCATATTCTCTCGTGCGAATACCTGCTCAAGCAGGCCTCGCCCTGCGCCCTCCGGTTCTCGTCGCGGGAGTCCTGTTTCATCGCTGGTCACATCTGGCAAGGCTTCACCTTCCCGCTCCGTAACCCGCCCCGCTGGCGCGGGCATCTGATGCCGTACAATGCTCATCGACAAGGCGTTTGACGCTCCTTCTCGTTCGGCCCTTCGTTCCATTCCGGAAACTACTATGGCCTCTGCTGACTTCTCGCTCCGTGTTGCCACGTTGCCCTTTCAGGCATAAGGCGAGATATCCCCGGGTAAGAACACACTCCTTCACCGCACAACCGCCGGATTTACGCCGCATCGCCTTGGCCACAAGAGCTTCGCGGCTTCTAGCCCGCTCGCCCTGCTCGGCAGCGCCTTATATCCGATTCTTGTTCATCGGCTCACGGTTTACGCTCCACGCTTCCTCTCCACAGTTGGTCGCCCTTCCGCAGTTGCGCTTCACTTCGTTCGCTGTGGCCAGCTTACGGGAGGACTTGCACCTCCAGGAGTGCGCCCATGCCGGGCGCACTAAAAAAGCACCGGGCAAGGCCCGGTGCAAAGACTGACCACAGGTCGTCAGAGGGAGTATTTAAACCGCGTCAGTCGCTGACAGGGCTTTCCTTCATGGCCGCGTGCATGCGGCGACGGAGAATCGGACCAACCAGCACTGGCAGCACCAGACCGAGGCCGGCCACCAGCCATAGCCCGATGGACAGCGGGCTGGACCACAGCACACTCCAGTCCCCGTCGGACAGCACCAGGGCGTGGCCCAGGTTCTTTTCCATCTCCGGTCCTAAGAGCAGGCCCAGGATGACTGGTACCAGCGGGATCTCGAGCTTGCGCAGGAAGTACCCGGCAACACCGAAGGCCACCATGAAGTACAGATCAAAGGTACTGTGGCTGATGGAGTAAACCCCCACGAAGGCTACCATGGTCACGATAGGCAACAGGTACATGGGTGGTATCGAAAGCAGCCGGACAAAGAGGCCCACCAGCGGGATGTTCAACACCAGCAACAGCACGTTCCCGATCAGCAGCGCCGCGATCACGCCCCAGACAATGTCGGCATTCTGGGTGAACATCAGGGGGCCCGGGGTGATGTTGAGGGAGATCAGCATCGCCAGCAGCACGGCGGTGGTTCCGCTGCCCGGCACACCCAGGGTCAGCATCGGCACCAGGGCACCGGAAGACGCGCCGTTGTTGCCGGCCTCCGGAGCCGCCACGCCCCGGATATCACCTTCGCCAAACGTGCCCTTCTTGCCCAGCACCTGCTTTTCCAGGGTGTAGCTGATAAAGCTCCCCAGAGACGCACCGGCGCCGGGAAGCACACCCGCAATAAAGCCCAGAACGCCACCCCGCAGCTGGGTCGGAATGGTGCTGACCAGTTCCCTGAAGCTCAGGGTTATCTTGCCCACAGTCATCTTTTTGCGACCGCCTCCCATGCGCGACTCTACGAAAAACAGCAGTTCGGAAATCGCAAACAGGCCAACAATGGCAAGGATGAAGTCGATACCCTCATACAGCTCCAGAATATCGAAGGTGTATCGCTGGGTGCCGGTGGAGATATCAATGCCAACCGTGGAAACCATGATCCCCAGGGTCGCCGCAATCACCGTTTTCATGGGGTTCTTGCCGGTAATGCCGCCCAGGGTGGCGAACGCCAGCATGAACAGGGCAAAGTACTCCGCCGGGCCGAAGGTCAGGGCAAATTTCGCCAGAATCGGCGCCAGCATGATCAGACCGATCGTGCCGATCAGGCCACCGGTGAACGACGCCACGGCGGAGATGGCCAGGGCATCCGCCGCCCGGCCTTGCTGAGCCATGGGGTAGCCGTCGAGACAGGTCATCATGGCAGGCTCATCGCCCGGTATATTCAGCAGGATTGATGAGATTCGCCCGCCGTACATCGCGCCGGCATAGACCGAGGTCAGCAGGATCATCGCGGTTTCCGGGGGCAAACCCAGGGTGAAGGCCAGCGGAATCAGGATGGCCACACCGTTGGCCGGGCCGAGGCCGGGCAAACAGCCGATCAGGGTACCCACAAAGGCACCGAACAGCGCAAACATCAGGTTATACGGTGTCAGCGCGACTGCAAACCCCTCCATCAGAAAGCTCAGGGTTTCCATCAGTTCACCTCCAGCAAGCCACCGGGCAGGCTCAGGGACAGGCCGTAATTAAACAGCACAAACACCACCACCGCGCTGACCAGACCGGTCATAAACGCCTTGAGGGGCGCACCACCCATGCGCCAGCTGAGGGTGCCCACGGCCAGGGTCGTGGAAATCACAAACCCCAGGGGTTCCAGCAGCAGGGTGTAAACCACCAATACCACCAGTGAAATCGACAGCTCCAGGGCAGATTTACCGACCGGCCACTGAGCGTCCGGATCCGGCCTGATCATCAGATACAGGCTGCCAGCCACCAGCACCACCGAGAGAATGGTGGGGAAGGTTTCCGGTCCCACGCCCTCAGCGCCGCCGAATGGCTCGGGCCACTGTTGGGCAGCCCAGCCATAGACAACGGCGAGGACCAGAAGGCCCAGACCGAGAATGCGATCACCAAAGCTGGTCATTTCAGTAATCCGATTTCGCGGGACAGCTTTTCGATGTCCTGAACCTGGTTACGGACAAATTCATCGAACTGATCAGCGGGCGGATGAAAGGGAATCAGGCCATTGCTCTTCATGACTTTTTTCCATTGCTCGCTGGCGTACAGAGTGTCCACGGCGTTAACCCAGTACTCCTTGGCCGCTTGATCGGCGCCTTTGGGCATGTAGAAGCCACGCCAGTTCGGACCGAGGGCTTCAATACCCTGCTCTTTGGCCGTGGGAATATCACCAAACTTGCCGGGCAGGCGCTCTTCGGACAGGACAGCGAGAACCCGCAGGTCACCGGATTCCATGAAACCGGTGGCTTCCGAGATATCGCCGGTAAAGGCATCCACCTGGCCGCCGACCACCTGGGTCATGGCCTCGCCACCATTGTTGTACGACAGGTAGGGAATACGCGGCAGGTCGTCGGCGCCCGCTGCCTTGGCGGCGATCAGCACTTTCAGGTGATCCCAGCCACCCCGGGCGCTGCCACCGGCAAACTTGACGGATCGGGGATCATCCGCCACGGCATCCATCAGATCATTCAGATTCTTGTATTTCGAATCCTTGCCCACGGCGATGATGCCGTAATCGGCACCCAGGGCACCCACCCAGGTCACCATGTCGGCATTCATGCCCGGAAACTGCTTCTGGGCCAGGCGTGTGGTGGTCGCGGTGGACGCCGCTACCAGCAGTTTGTTGTCCTCGGCCCGCTTGCTCACCGTGTGTGCAAAGGCAACACCACCACCGGCGCCGGCCATATTAACGGTCTGCACGGAGCCATCCACCATGCCCAGCTCCCGCATCACATTGCCTACGCTACGACAGGTAAAATCCCAACCGCCGCCGGGATCGGCAGGCGCCAGACATTCCACTTTTCCGGAGGGTTCCCAGGCCAGGACAGACATACTGACGGCGGCCGCCGCCACAAAAGACAGGGTACGTTTGATCAACATTGTGTCACCTCATGCTTGTTGTTGTGTTCGCTCCCGAGGCAGGCCTGTTGGCTAGGCCGATGGGGCGACTCGCATACAGGTTAAAAGCGGATCGGCACAGTCTTGAAGCTTGTGGTCGTAACGCCTTTAAAGAAACTAATGGCCGTTTTGTTCATAAAGTTCACGGGCAATCCGCGCCACCGTGCATTACCCTGATGAGCAAACGACAACAACACCAGCAGTCCGTATCGTGTTCCGAAAAACCAAACTCAAAACCCGCATGATTCTCACCCTCGGGCTCGTCGGTGCCTTACAGACGATCCTGATTGGCGTGTTTGCCGGCTATTACCTGAGCGAATCCCTGTACGACGAGATCGGCCAGCGGGCCTTGATGGTCGCCAAGACCGTGGCCGCCACACCGGCGGTGATTTCAGGCATTCAGAACCGGGATGTGCCAGAACTCAATCACCTGGCGGCCCGGCTGGCGAAAACCAACGAAGCCCTGTTTATCGTGATCGGTGATCAGAAGGCCATCCGCCTGGCCCACCCGGATCCAACCCGATTGGGTCACTCCATGGCAGACGACGATGGTGATTATGGCCGCCAGGCCCTTGTACATGGTGAAGCCTATGTGGCCAGAGCTCTGGGCAGCCTGGGCGAGTCCATGCGCGGCAAGGCGCCGGTGATAATACCGGGCACCGGCGAGATCATCGGTATTGTGTCGGTGGGCTACAGTCTGGCGCAGGTTGAAGCCACCATTGCACGGTACAATTTTGTGCTTTACGGGGTGATCGGTGTGATGCTGATGATCACTATCCTCCTGGCCATTGTGATTGCCGGTCGGTTCAAACGGGCGATCTTTGGCCTGGAACCCGAGGAAATCGCCCGGCTGTTCCGGGAACGGGATGCAACGCTGCAATCGGTTCGTGAAGGCATCATTGCCATCAACCGGGAAGGTCTGATTACCACCGTCAACCGCACCGCCCTGGACACCCTGGGGCTGAAACCGGAAACACCCCTGGCCGGCCAGCCGGTGCTTTCGGTATTACCGGAAAGCGACCTGTTGTCGGTGCTGGAGTCCGGCATTCCTGATTTCGACCGGGAGGTATGGCTGCGTGGCCGGCAAATGATTGTGAACCGGCTCCCGGTGCGGGACGGCAGCGACATCATTGGCGTGGTGGCCAGTTTCCGGCTCCGTGATGAGGTGGACCAGGTCAGCCGCCAGCTGACCCGCATCCAGCAATACGCCGATGCCTTGCGTAGCCAGACCCACGAGTACTCCAACAAACTGCACACCATTGCCGGCCTGATCCAGATTGGCGCCACCGACGAGGCCCTGGCCCTGATCGGGAGCGAGGTCAGCGATCACCAGGCACTGCTGCACCTGCTGCTGGACGCGGTGCCCGACCCGGTCCTGGCCGGCTGCCTGCTGGGCAAATACAACCGGGCCCGGGAAATGGGCCTGCACCTGGACATTGATCCGGGCAGCCAGATGGCTGACATTCCCGAGCAGTTGCCCAGAGACCAACTGGTCAGCGTTCTCGGCAACCTGATCGACAACGCCCTGGAAGCAACCCGGTTGCACACTGGCGAAGGTGGCCGTGTCCAGCTCTCCATGACCGATCTCGGTCAGGAACTGATCTTCGAGGTGGAAGACCAGGGGCCCGGTATTCCCCAGGCGGCCCAGCAGAAGATTTTCGAGAAGGGGGTTAGCAGCAAGGAGGGCGATGAACACGGTATTGGTCTCCACCTTGTGCGATTATTCCTTAACCGCTGGGGCGGCTCAGTCATTGTTGAAAGCCTGTCGACCGGAGGTAGCCGCTTTACTCTATACTTACCCAAGACACCGGAAGCGAGGAAAACCAGTTGACCCCCATTCGACTCCTGATCATCGAGGATGACCGCAAAATAGCGGAGATTCAGCGACGGTTCGTAGAACGACTGGAGCAGGTCGAACTCTGCGGCATCGCCCACACCCTGGCCGACGCCCGGGATCAGATTGATGTTCTGACACCGGACCTGATCCTGCTGGACGTGTACTTTCCAGACGGCAATGGCCTTGAGTTATTGCGGGAACTACGGGCGGCAGACAGCGGCAGTGATGTCATCCTGATTACCGCCGCCAAGGAAGTCGACACCCTGCGCAGCGCTCTTCGGGGCGGCGTGTTCGACTACATTCTCAAACCTCTCGTTTTCGAACGGCTGCAGGAGGCTGTCAACCGGTACCGTGAACACCGGGAGCGGTTGTCCGGTCTGCACCAGGTCGCCCAGAAGGAAGTGGACGCACTACTACCCCGAAGCACCAGTGACGACACCTCCTCCGGGGACGAACGCCTGCCCAAAGGCATTGATGCGCTGACCCTCGACAAGATCCGGGAGGTGATGGCGAGCGGCGGCCACCAAAGCGCTGAAGAGGTTGGAGGCGCCATCGGAGCCTCGCGCACCACTGCCCGCCGCTATCTGGAGTATCTGGTTGGATCCGGGGAACTGTCGGCGGAAGTCACCTACGGCAGTGTCGGGCGCCCGGAACGGCGATACTGTGCCCACCATCACTGAACCGGGGCTCCGTTTAAAGTCGCGTGAGCGCCGCCAGGACGCGGTTCCGACAATCGCAGCCAGTCCACTGCGAGGTCTGTTTGCCAGGCACCTGCCGTACGATTGACTATTATCAAGTGAAATGGCCGGCAAACGATTGAGGCACTGCCCATGGTGGAGCGCTTACAATGCCCGGAGGGCCTCCGGTTACTGCTTACCCCGAACCGTTCCCTGAGCTGGAAAGGCAACATCAGGGTCTGGCTGTGCCTTTTTGCTGTCTCCGCCGTCACCACCACAGGCTTCAGTCTCGCGGGTGCCTGGGTGATCATTCCTTTTGCCGGCCTGGAACTAATCGCACTGGCATCCGGCATCTACCTTACTTCCCGCGATTGTCAGCGGCGGGAAGTGCTGACCATCGACGATACCGATATCCACATCGAGAAAGGCAGGGAGCGGAAACAGGCGGAGTGGACCCTGCCGAGACGGTATGCCCGCCTCCGGGTCAATGCTCCGGAACATCCGTTTGCTCCGGCGAAACTGGCGCTCACTCATCGCGATATGGATGTTCCTCTGGGGCAGTTCCTCAACATTGACGACACCACCATTCTCGTTGAACTTCTGGAATCCCGTGGAGTGGCTATAGAACGTAAAGAGCCCGATTCGCAAATCGGGCTCTGGTTCTGAGTTCCTTTCAGGGATAACCCCCAGCAGTTATTCGTAATGGGCCACAATCCTGTCGATTTCGCCCGCCTTGCGTGCCTCATCCAGCGCCTGCTGCAAATCCGCGATGATGGCCGGATCTGTGTTGGTGCTGAAGGCCAGGTACATGGGCGTCTCGCGAAACACCAGCACCGGCTTGAGGCCGGTAATACCATGCTCTTCTTCAGCCACCAGCGGACCGACAAGGCCATCGGTCACCCACAGATCCGCCTGACCCAGCGTCAGGCGACGTGCATTGACATCACCCGAGATGCCCATAACAACATTGAAGCCCTGGTCCACCAGATACCCGGACATGACATCGCCCTTGTAGCCGGCAATTCTCAGATCCCTGGCATCTTCCAGCGAATCCAGTGTAATGTCGGAGTCCGGTGCGCCAAATAACGTCCATTTGATGGACGCCAGTGGCCCTACCCACTGGAACTGATCTTCCCGCTGATCGGTCCGGGCCGTGCAGAAAAGGCCATGATTTTCCCGATCCTGAACCCAGTCGTAGGCATAGCTCCAGTCCCGCATTTTCATCACGTAATCGTATTCCACACGGGCAAGTATGGCCTTCACCATATCGGTACAAATACCGGTAATGTCTTCTTCGCTGTGGGCGAAGCCTTTTCCGGATTCAGAGGTGTTATAGGGCGGGTAGTTTTCAGTAAAAATATACAGGCGTTCGGCCGCCAGAGCGGTCTGGCCGAGAGCAGACATTGCCAGCGCCATCACGCCGCATTTAATGCCTCTCATAACCTTTGAGGAGACCGATTCACGTTCAGTGGGCATTCTCTTGTCCTTTTCGACGATTCAGATGGAATGAAGATCGAGCGCCTGGAATCAATTCAGCGATAGCCATAGGCAGCAATATGGTTGAAAAAGCGGCAGTTTGGCACTTAACGCCAGCCATTATGGTCAATTCTGCCAGTAAAACCCATGATTGCGCGTCCCGCTGAAAAAGTCAGTGACAAAACGTATCTGAAAAGAGTGCCCGGGGGTTCAAAGGCCGCCGGCGGGCCATCGTTGGTCCCTGTCTTTGGTCGTCGGGTTTCGTTTGGCTGGCCTGTATTGAAATTGACGTCTCAAGGGAGACTGGGCAAACTCAATCGGGCACGTTTCCCACGATCATTTCCTCCCAATAATGAACAACAAGGCAAGTGCCATGGATTTTGTCAGAACCCCCGAAAAACGCTTTGAACGCCTGCTGGATTATCCCTTTGCCCCGCATTATGTGGAGTTGGATGGGCTGCGCATGCACTACGTGGATGAGGGCCCAGCCGAAGCCAGCCCGGTCCTCATGATGCATGGTGAACCCTCCTGGTCCTATCTTTACCGCCACATGATTCCGGTCTGTGCGGCGGCCGGCCACCGGGTGATCGCACCGGATCTGATCGGCTTCGGCAAATCGGACAAACCAACAGCCATCGATGATTACAGCTATCAGCAGCACATGGACTGGATGCAGGCGTTCATTGACCAACTGGAACTGGAAAACATTACGCTGGTGTGCCAGGACTGGGGGTCTTTGCTCGGCTTGCGGCTCGCGGCAGAAAACCCGGACCGTTTCCGGGCCATCGTGGTGGGTAACGGGATGCTGCCAACCGGAGACCAGAAAGCGCCGCCGGCCTTCAGGATCTGGAAGAACTTCGCGCTGCACAGCCCGTGGTTCCCCATTGCCCGGATCATCAACACCGGCTCGTTCCGGAAACTGGGCCCCGATGAACTGCGAGCCTATGACGCACCTTTTCCAAACAAGAAATACAAAGTGGGTGCTCGGGCCTTCCCACGCCTGGTTCCGATGCACCCGAACGACCCGGCGAGCGAGGCCAACCGTAACGCCTGGAAGGTACTGGAGCGCTGGGAAAAGCCTTTTCTGACCACCTTCAGCAACGGCGACCCGATTACCCGCGGGGGTGATGCCTATATGCAAAAGCGAGTTCCGGGCGCGAAAGGCCAGCCCCATGTCACCCTAAAGGGTGGTCACTTTCTTCAGGAGGATTCACCCGTGCCCTTTGCCCGGGCAATCAATAACCTGCTCGCCACCCTGACTTGACCGGTGCCACTCAGTCCTGGCCGACCGACATCCTGGGCCGGTAGTGCCAGGACGACCAGCTATACAGCCCCAGTGCAATCCAGATCACCACAAAGCTGACCAGTTGGACATCGCTCAATGGCTCGCCGAACACCAGTAGCGCAATAAAAAACTGCAGGGTCGGGTTGATGTACATCAGGAAGCCGACCGTCGCCAATCGCAAACGCCGGGCGGCGCCTGCGAACAGGAGCAACGGGATGGCAGTGACAATGCCACTGGCCATCAGCAGGGCGCCGATGTAAGCACTGTTGCCAAAATGGGACAGCCCTTCGCGCGCGAGCCAGCCAAAGGCAAGCAGGCCCACGGGAAGCAGTAGCATGGTTTCCACGAACAGGCCGGACAGACCATCCAGTACCACCTGTTTGCGCAGCAGGCCATAGGTTCCAAAGCTGACAGCCAGCGCCAGGGAGATCCACGGCAGTTGCCCGAGCATCACCAACTGGATAAGGATACCTATGCCCGCCAGCACCACGGCGGTCATCTGCCATGGCCCCATGCGCTCACGAAGCACCAGCATACCCAGGGCAACATTCACCAGCGGGGTCAGGAAATAGCCGAGACTGGCCTGCAGAACATGGCGGGTTTCCACGGAATAGATATAGATGCCCCAGTTAGCCGCAATGAGCAAGGCGCAGCCCAGCACCCGCCAGAGCTGTGCCGGGTTGGCGAGGGCGGCCCGCACTGCGGACCAGCGCTGAAGCCCACTGATGACAAGGGCAAGGAAAACGCAGGACCAGATTATCCGGTGAATCAGGATCTCAAACGCCGGCACCCCCTCAAACAGGGCGAAGAACAGAGGGAAACAGCCCCAGATGGTATAGGCACTAAGACCATACCAGACGCCTTTGGTCACTTCCGTCATCCGTGAATCATTCCGGGAATCCTTGTTAAGCCGGTTTTTTCTGGGTAACCACCAAGGCCACGCCGACAATCGCAATCAGGCCGCCCGTCATGGCAAGCCCACCCAGTCGCTCATCAAACAGCAGATAGGCTTCCAGCGCGGTTACCGGCGGCACCAGGTAAAACAGACTGGCAACCTGAGAGGCGGCGCCCTGGCGGATCAGCCACATCAGTAGCAGGATGGCGCCGATCGACACCCCGAACACCAGCCAGGCCATGGATAACTGGAGTTGCAGGCTCCACTCCACCTCGCGGGTTTCCAGGGTGAATGCGCCGATCGCAAAGAACGTGGCTGCGGCGGCGTACTGAATCAGGGTGCCCGCCACCAGATCGGCGCCGGTGCCATGACGCTTCTGGTAAACCGTGCCCATGGAGATACCCGCAAGTGCAAAAAGCGCCCAGAGCAGGCTCCAGGGTGAAAATCCTGAACCGGCGCCGTTAGCACCAAATTTTTCAAGCAGAACGAGGGCAACACCCACCAGGCCCAGGGCCAGCCCAACCCACTGCCGGGCACTGACGGATTCTTTGAGAATGGCAACGGCCGCAGCCGCGGTCACCAGGGGCTGCAGACCCACGATCAATGACACGATCCCTGAGGCCATGCCCCCCTGGATGGCGTAATACACGCCGCCGAGATAGCAGCCATGCACCAGCACGCCGGTAACCGCCAGATGGCCGGCACCGCGCCAGCCCGGCCAGCGGGTTTTCATGATCCAGGCCAGCCCCGCAAGCAGCACCAGCGTCATCAGCATGCGGATCAGCAGCAGGGTAAAGGGCTCGGCAAACGGCAAACCATACTTGGCGCCGATAAAACCGGTACTCCACAGCCAGACAAAGAGTGCGGGGACAAAAAACGAGTAGAACAGTGAGCGCATGTATCGCAACCGGATTCGATGTATCTGTCAGTCAGCTTAGTTTATAAGTTAGCAGGCAAACAAAACAGATACAGAAAACCCGTTTCACGACCAGTACAGATTGTCACGGGCGAACCTCAGGGAGCTTCACTTCGATGTCGGGCTCGCCACGATGCCAGTTTCCTCGCCAGGTCACGTCCGGCGTACCGCCAGGCCGGGGCTCAATGGCTATCGAAACGGTTCCGAAGCTGGTCGGTGCCGGTCCGAACCGGATGGGTTTGCCCTGTTCGAGCCAGCGGGGCGGGACGCCCGCACAGAAAACCAGCCGGTCGCCCTCCTCCCGCACGAAGCAGTTGCGCACCATCAGCAGCCACTCTGCCGATGCCCAGACATGGTGCCCGTCCCCCATACAACCGCCTCCGGTTCCGGGATGAATGGCCTCTGGCCACTGTCCGGTAGGCGATGCCAGCCCGGCGACGGCGTCCACCAGTTCCAGATAACGGAGGTCCCCTGCCCGCAATAGCACCTGGGCAACATGGAGTGTCAGGTAGGCATTGAGGCCCGAGTGAATCATGTCCTGGTAGAAGGCCCCTTTCACGAAGCACTTCTCAAGCAGGAATTCGACACAGTCCAGCAACCTCGGGTCATCCGGCCTGCACAGCTGGGTGGGATACCCTATCGCCAGCGAACCGATGGCGCCTGCATCCAGCCGGCGGTAAGGTGACGCCGGCATGCCCGGGCGTTTCAGGCGCTCAGCACAGGTTGCCAGGCTGCGATCAACGGTCTGGGCAAATTCCCGGGCACCGGCGCCGAAGTGCTCGCTGGCTTCCCGGTCGACAGGTCTGAGCAGCTCCTCAGCGGCTTTCAGGCCGGCTATCCCCCAGAAGTCGTCCCAGTAGTAATAGTCATTGGGCCCCAGGTGCTCGGCGCTGAAGCCGGCCGGCAACAGACCTGCATGGGGCTTGTCCAGGGTATCGCTCAGACGCTTTTTCTGGATCCAGCGGGCGCCCTTGCGCACCGGTTCTTGCCATCGACGGTGCAGGGCCCGGCCGGTCAGTTCGTGGAAACGCCTCAGAATCCAGAGCACCTCGCCGTTCGCGTCCCACTCCCCTTCCTGGGAACGGAAATAGCCGTTTTTCAGTTGCCGGTGGGGAAACTGATGCAGCGCGCGCTCGGCGCGGTCCGTCAGCCCGACGCAGAGCAAGGCGTGAATAATGAACGCGGCATCGCGGAACCAGAAGCGCTTGTAGGTGTAGGGGCCGGGATAGACATCCTCCGGTGAGTGCAGCACCAGGGAGTGGATAGCGGCATCGTAGAGGAACTGCCAGGATTCATCGGGGCATTCCAGTTGGGCATACCCTTCCAGGGCACCGAGCCAGCTGTCCGGCCGAATCGCCGGAGCCGACTCGTCCGACAGCGGAACCCTTACGGTAAGCTCCGAGACCTCTCCGGCCCGCATCGGAAACAGCGCCGCTGCCGTGACCATGCCAACATCGCATTTGCCCTGGCTCTGGTCTTGATTGTCCTGGAGGTGAATCCGCACATCGCCCTGCCGATAGTCCGAGACGTGATGACGCTCGGCCGGCCGGCTGAAAAACACGGTCTGCTTTCTGTCAACGGTCCAGGCATCGCGCTGCCCCGACAGACTTACCCGATTGATAAAACTGATGCCCTCCGGGTTTGCCGGTCGCAGTGAGAGCACCAGTGAGCCAGAGGTTCCTGACCTCGCCCTCAGCAACAGCTCACAAACCGGCTTGCCATTTTCCACCACGACCCGGGAGCGACTGGTCAGGCTCAACCCGCCCAATTCTGAATCGGTCACTACCACGGGACCATCCTCAAACGCCTGACGCTGCCGGGCAGTCTTGCAGCGGGAGGGCAGCAAGCAGCGGCCGTCATCGGCCAGCACCCAGGCATCCAGAGACCATCCGTCATAAAAAGGTGTCAGCAGGCCCCGGGGATCAACCACCGGCAACTCGGCCACATCCGGCTGTCCGATGGCCGTCCAGTTACGGTTACTCAGGTTGATATGGGTAATGGAAAACGCCCGGGGAATAAACGCCACGTCCCCGGGGTCAAACTGCCGCTCAATCCAGTATGGCCAGACCCAGTCCAGGTTATGCTGAATCACCCGGCTGTTGATCAGTCCCCGGGCATGGAACACCACACCGGCTCTCAGCAATTCAATCGGCTCCCCCACCTCCGAAGGCTGGGCAAAACTGTGCAGTTTTGCCAACAGCGCTATGGGATCCAGAAAACCATGGCGATGGGCCATCCGTTTCACCAGATACCGCCAGGGCAACCACTTCATCCAGCTCATTGCTTCGTCTCCCGGTCCGTTGGCTCGGTCTCGACTTTGTACCGGGCCAGTGCCCGCCGGGCGAGGCGATTGAGAAACACCACCGCCAATACCGTACCTGCGAAACCGGCACCGTAAATAGCCCACTCAAGAGGCGTTCGGCCGGACTCCCTCATTCCCAGAGTCGACAGATCCGCCGCCAGTGAGCCCAGATACACGTTGTGAAGCGAGAACGGAATAACACCAAAAAATGTGCCCGCAACGAAGCCACCAAACGAGAAATTGGTGAGACCGAACAGAAAGTTGGAAAGTTTTCCCGGAAAGAAGGGGATCAGACGCGTCAGCAACACGATTTTCCAGCCATGGGGCGCCATCTCGTTGCTCACCATGGAAAGCCGTGCGCGATTGCGGATATACACATGGGCGTGCTCACCGAGAAAGTGCCTCGCAATCAGGAAAGCGGCCGCCGCCCCCAGTGTGGTGCCGATCACCACATAGGTGGTGCCCTCAAGCACACCGAAGACGAAACCGGCGCCGGTTGTCAGCAGTATGCCCGGGAACAGGAACACCATGGCGAGCACCATGATGCCGATGAACAAAACCGCCGCCCAGAGCCCCTGGGCATCAAACCAGCGCAGCAGGTCCACGACCTGCTTGTGAACGCCCAGCGCGTAGAGCAGACCAACAACCAATCCGACTCCGGCGATGCTGGCCGCCATCCACAGAAACGGCGATTTCTTCCAGTCACTCATGCTCTAACCCTAACGCGAGAGCGCACCGGGTCTCAAAGGGACGAGCCGGCGCCCGTCTGTTCAGGGAGTACTGAGTATCGACTGAAGTTTCTGGGTCAGCTCCACCGCTTCCGCCCCGAGTGGCGTCAGGTAGCCGCCATCCCTCTGGCTGATCAGTCCCTTGGAATACAGGTTCTCCGCGGCCCTCACCATTTCCGGAGCCGCCGAGTGGGCATGCACCTTCAGCCCTTCCTGGTTCGAGGTGGACGGGAACCGACCCAGAAGATTGAGTTCCGCGAGATGATCAACAGAGAATGGCATGGCATTTCCTCGTATTATGGTCAGGGATTTACACTCAGCATAGCCGATTCACACCATGAAGCTTTCACGAATTCTCAGCAACCGTAATGGAATCAGTCGCAGTCAGGCCAATTTCCTGATCGCCTCCGGCCGGGTAACTGTGAACGGCGCCCCATGCAGGGAACCTGCATCTGAGGTCGACCGGTTTGCCCAGGTACAGGTGGATGGAGAGATAATTCAGGCCGGCGAGCCCGCCCGCTATCTCATGCTCCACAAACCCGCTGGCTACCTCAGCGCCACGCTCGATGATACGCACAAAACTGTTCTGGATCTGATTGCCCCGGCGTTGCGCCCCGACCTGCACATTGCCGGAAGACTGGACCGGGCCAGCACCGGCCTGCTGATCCTCACCAACGACGGCCAATGGTCACGGCTGCTCACGGAGCCCCGGGTCAAGATCCCGAAGGTGTATCGGGTAACCACCGCCGGCCCTATATCGAAGCAGACAGAAACGTTGTTTGCCCAGGGCATCTGGTTTGAATTCGAACAACTGACGACCTCGCCGGCCCAGCTGGACGTACTCGACACCCGGGAAGCGCGGGTTACGATCTATGAAGGGCGCTATCATCAGGTAAAGCGAATGTTCCATGCCGCGGGCAACCGCGTAACTGCCCTGCATCGGGAAAGCATGGGGGACATCCGGCTGGACGAAGCGCTGCCACCGGGTGATTACCGGCCCCTGACTATCCAGGAGGTCTGCTCCGTCCGCAATTGATCTGGCCTGGCCCCAGCTTGTGCCTGGGGCTCAATGGAGGCGACGGCGATCCGGTCAGATGCTGTCAGCCCGCTTGTCCGGTTCCTCTTCAAGCTCCTCCTCGGTATCACTCCACTGCTCCGAAAGAGCTTCATAGGCCTCGGAAAACCCCTTACGGGCACGTTCCCATGCAGATGCTGAACTGGCTTTGAGCTCCTGATACCAGTTCTGCACACGCGCCCGTTGTTCCCGCAGTGATTCCAGGCTCTTCTGGGAGCGCTCCCGGGCGAGGTCGCTCATGTCGTCCCAGTTTTCCGAGAGCTGTTGCTCAAGTTCCTCGATGCGCCGATCCAGAGCAGACAGTGTTTTATTGATGGAATCTTCTGCCTGCTCTTTCTGATCGGAACCATACTCTTTCAGGGCCTTACCCAGCTCCCGGGTTTCCTTCTTTAACGCCTCCACAGACGAATCCGAAGCGGACTCGGCCAGAACGGCCGCTGGGACCATCCCCACAAACACCAGGGTAAGCACATAAGCTAATGGCTTCATCATCATTAATCACTCCTGAATGTTTCCCTGAACTTTAGCAGCCTTGTCTGGTTACATGCACCTTAACTAACCCTAATGCTGACTCACGGCTGACCTGAAAAAAGCCTCTGCACGACGGCGTCGCAGACCTCATCCTGATTCAGCCCTGCGCCTTTCACAATCAGGTCCGCGTAGCGGGAGTACAAGGCAAACCGCTCTTCAAACAACGCCTCCAGGGACTGATCCGGCCGCCGGGAAATGCCCCGCATGCTGTGATCACCGATTCGGTCCATGACCAGATCCAGCGGTATATCCAGAAAGACCACTGTCCCGTTCGCCTTGAGGTGCGCCATGGCACGGGCGCTGTAGACTGCACTGCCGCCGGTGCTGATCACTTTGTGCTGAACATCCAGCTTGAGCAACACCTGCTCCTCGATGTGGCGCAGGGCTTCATAGCCATCCTGGTCTATAATTTCCTGCAGGGTGCGCCCGGCGTCTTCCTGGATGAGCAGATCGGTATCGATGAACCCCAGTCCCAGTCGCTTGGCCAGCAACACCCCAACGGTGCTCTTGCCGCTACCGGGCATGCCGATAAGAACAAGGTTTCGGGTGTTGGTCTGGTTATCCATGATTTTTCCCGGTAAATGAGAACTGGCTGGCGATACCCGGAACGTAACATTTTTCCGACAAAGTGCGCGCTTTATTCAACCTCGCAAGGCCGTATAATCCCGGGAAAGCCGGCTTGCAAGAACGCCTTGAGCCGACCGTTGACCGCATCTTTCACGAGTGAATCATGATAACCGGCAGATCACGACTGATCCCATCACTGGCCGCTTTGCTGTTTGGCCTTTCCGCACCCATCCTGGCGGATGGCATCAAGCGCATTGCCCACCCGGATGGCACGGTCGAATTCACCAACGTGAAAAGCACCAGCCAACCCCGGGCCTCCACCGGTAACGATACGGTTTACCGGTACACGGATGAAAACGGCGTGGTGGCCTACAGCGGCATCCAGCCAGCCGGCGCGGAGTTCGATGTCATCAGGTTTCATTGCTATGCGTGTGATCCGGAGTCCACGGTAGACTGGCGCAAGACACCGCTTTTCACCAAACCTTTCCGATCAGAGATCCAGTCAGCCGCCCGGGAATTTGGTGTCGATCCGGCCCTGGTCCGAGCTGTCATTCACGCCGAATCAGCCTTCAACGAGAAAGCGCTTTCGCCGATTGGCGCCCAGGGGCTGATGCAGCTTATGCCTGGCACGGCTGAGGAGCTTGGCGTCCGCAACGCACTGGCCGCGGCGGAGAACATCCGGGGCGGCGTCCACTACCTGGCAAGGATGCTCAACCGTTTTAACGGCGATACCCGACTGGCCACCGCCGCCTACAATGCCGGTCCCGGCGCTGTGAGCCGTTACCGGGACGTTCCCCCATACGCCGAAACGAAGGCCTATGTCGAGAGGGTTGGCATCCTCCACGAGCGCTACGCTGCCCGATAGGCCCTTTGGAGGTCAGAAACCAATGAACTTCAAACGTCTGGAATCCTTTATCTGGGTGGCCACACTCGGGAGCTTTCGCAAGGCCGCCGAACGTCAGTACACAACCCAGCCTGCCATTTCCAACCGCATCGCCGCACTCGAGGAAGAGCTGGGCGTCAAGCTGTTCGAGCGGGAGTCAGGCCATACACAGTTGACCAGCAAGGGGCAGGAATTGCTGCCCTACGCCGAAAAAATTGTTTTCATGGCCCAGCAGCTGCGTAAACGGGCCGACCGGGTTGCCCTGCTGTCCGGCATTCTTCGGCTGGGCGTCTCGGAAACCATTGTCCATTCGTGGCTGCCCCGTTTCTTTCGGGAGTTGAACGAGACAGTACCCAACCTTGATGTTGAGATAACCGTGGATGTTACCGGGAATCTTCGCACCGGTTTGCTGGACCGGAGTCTGGATCTGGCCTTCCTGATGGGCCCGGTCTCCGAACCGAAGATCGAAAACCGCGAGCTCTGCAGCTTTCCACTGGTATGGGTGGCCAGCCCGGAGCTGAACCTGCCCGACAGTCGCCTGGATCTCAAGGAACTGGCGCAATGGCCCATCATCACCTACGCCAGAAATACCAGACCATTTGCCGAGATCAGCCAGAAGTTCAGTGAACTCGACGAACTGCCCGCCCGGTTCTATTCGTCCAGTTCCCTCGCCGCCTGCCGGCAATTAACCCTGGATGGCATCGGCATTTCCACGCTCCCCCTGAGCGTGATCGAGCACGAACTGGACAACGGCAGACTGGTTCAACTCCAGACATCATGGACGCCATCGGAACTTGCCTTTACCGCCTCTTACCCAGGCGTCCCCTTTAACCCGGTCGCGGAGCTGGCAGCCAACCTGGCTGTCAGGGTCTCCAGTGAGTATGCACAAGCGCCTCATCACGAAATGTTATCGTCAGGTCTAAAAAACGATAATTAGACATTTTCACGGCTCGGTATACCCTGAAAATTAGTTGCAGATAACAATTTCAATCAGGGGTTACCGACATGCACACAAGTGCGTATTCCGATTTCAAGGCCAGCCTGCTTGAGCAGGCCTCAGAACTGCGGGCACGCATTCGCTCGGGTACGCACACCGCCACCACAAGCGGAGTCGCGAACAGCCTGCTTCAGGGCAACGTGGTCATCCTGCCCTCCGAGTGGGCGGGAGAATTTCTTCTATACTGTCAGAATAACCCGGTTGCCTGCCCGCTGATCGGCGTTTCCCGGCCCGGCGACCCGAACCTGCCTGACCTGGGCCAGGACCTGGATATCCGCACCGATGTACCCGAGTACCAGGTCTTCAGGAATGGCGAGCGCAGTGAAAAAGTCAGTGACATTAAAAGCCTGTGGCAGGACGATTTCGTTACCTTTGTTCTTGGCTGTTCGTTTTCCTTCGAAGACGCCCTGAGCCGGGCAGGCCTCTCGGTGAGAAACGTCGAACAGGGCCTGAATGTTTCCATGTTCCGCTCAAACATTACCACCCGACCCTCAGGCCGATTCCACGGCAACATGGTGGTTTCAATGCGCCCTTTCGCCAGTGCCGATGCCATCCGGGCGATCCAGGTGACGACACGCCTTCCCAAGGCCCATGGAGCACCCGTACACATTGGCGATCCGGAACTGATTGGAATTCAGGACATCAACAAACCCGATTTCGGAGATCCGGTAACCATCCGGCCGGGCGAGCTTCCGCTGTTCTGGGCCTGCGGAGTTACCCCCCAGCTGGCTCTGGAACATGCCCGCCTGCCGATCGCAATAACCCACGTACCGGGAAAAATGCTGCTGACAGAGCGGCTGAATGAAGAGCTGGCGGTACTCTGAGCCACCAGACCCTTTGAAGGTGACAACAACAAAAGCACAGGAGATTCGTTATGTTTAAACAACTCGCTACAGCCACCCTGGTTACCGGGGCGCTGTTCACCTCATCCGTCCAGGCCGACCAGTGGCACATGCCGACGCCCTATGGCGACGCCAACCTGCCCACCCAGATCGCCTATGAGTTTGCCGAGGACATCAAAAACGGCACGGATGGCGACATCGACATCACAGTTCACTCTGGCGCGTCCCTGGTCAAGCACCCGGAAATCCCGAGAGCCGTCCGGACCGGTCAGGTGCAACTGGGAGAGATTTTCATCGGCATCATGGGTAACACTCATCCGGTCTTCAAGCACGATAACATTCCGTTCCTGGCAACAACCTTTGAAGACGCCGAAAAGCTTTGGGAAGCCGCAAAACCCGAGATTGAGAAACAGCTGGACAAGGAAGGCATGACGCTGCTGTACGCTGTCCCCTGGCCGGCCCAGAGCCTCTACACCCAGGCACCGGTAAACACGCTGGAAGATCTCAGGGGCCTGAAGATGCGCGCCTACAGCCCGTCGACTTCGCGCCTCGCGGACCTTATGAACACAACACCCACCACCGTACAGGTTCCCGAAATTCCGCAGGCGTTCAGCACCGGTATTATTGACGCGATGATCACCTCACCATCCACCGGCGCCAACGGCCAGGCGTGGGATTACCTCTCCCACTATACTGATATAAAGGCCTGGATTCCCAAGAACGTTGTTGTTGCCAATAAACGGGCGTTCCGCCGGCTGAGCGACGAGCAGCGGAAGGTTATCCTTGATGCTGCCGCCGCGGCCGAAGAGAAAGGCTGGAAAGGCGTTCGCAAAACCGCCGCCGAAGACACGGCAACCCTTGCAGAACATGGCATCATCGTCTCCGAACCGTCGGATGAACTGATGGCCGAGCTTCAGAAGATCGGGGACATCATGGTGAAGGAGTGGGAACAGGAAGCTCCGGAGGAAGTCGGCGCCATTCTGTCCCGCTATCGCTGAAGATTCATTCACAGGGAGCTTCCTGACGGCTCAGGGGCTCCCCTGAGAGGCATCGGTCATGAGCTCTCTTCGAGACAAGTTCTACCTGGCATCCGGCTACGCATCGGGCTTCTGTATCGCGCTGATCATGGTGGTGATCCTTGCCCAGATCGTTGGGCGCATATTCGGTTTCATCATTCCATCAGCAGAGAACGTGTCGGGTTACGCCCTCGCCGCCTCCACCTTTTTCGGCCTGGCCTACACCTTTCACGAAGGCGGACACATCAGGGTAACACTGGTCATTCAGAAGTGGAGCGGACGCCCGCGTTATATCCAGGAACTGTCAGTGCTGATTTTCGGCTTCGGACTCGCCAGTTACATGACGTTCTATAGCTGGCACATGGTCTGGGAATCCTACATCTTCGGGGAAGTCTCCCACGGCTATATCCCGATACCGCTCTGGATACCCCAGATTCCGGTCGGGCTGGGCATGCTGGCCCTGAACATCGCCATCCTCGACGACCTGATTGCCGTCATCCGGAAGCGCACACCGTCCTACCAGCAGCATGAAAACGAAATCAACCTGGAGGAAGTGTAATGGACGTTGCGTTTCTCTCCATTGTCCTGGCCGTCTCCATGATCCTGATGCTGGCGCTCGGGGTCTGGGTCGCACTGACCCTGGTCGCCATCGGCGTCCTGGGATTGCTTCTCTCCGGAAATGACCAGATTGGCCTGCTGTTTGCCACATCCAGCTGGGGCGCCAGCACTGGCTGGTCGCTGACCGCACTGCCGATGTTTATCTGGATGGGAGAGGTTCTGTTCCGGACGCGGCTGTCCGAGGACCTGTTCAAAGGTCTGGCGCCCTGGATGGGCGGCCTGCCGGGCAAGCTGCTGCATGTGAATATCCTAAGCTGCGGCATTTTCGCCGCCGTCTCAGGTTCTTCCGCAGCCACCGCGGCAACCATCGGCCGCATGACACTGCCGGAACTGAAAGCTCAGGGGTACAGCGACAAAATGGCGGTAGGCACCCTGGCTGGCTCGGGCACACTGGGGCTCCTGATCCCACCGTCCATCATTCTGATTGTCTATGGCGTTGCCGCGGAGGTGTCCATCGGCCGGCTGTTCGTCGCCGGCGCACTGCCCGGGCTCATGCTGGTCATCATGTTCATGGGCTACACCATGATCTGGGCAACCCTGAACAAAGATCAACTGCCCAAGAGCAAAAAGGAACACATTTCGTTTAGCGCCAAAATCAAGGCACTGAGAATGCTGCTTCCGATTCTCGGGCTGATCATTTTTGTGCTGGGTTCTATCTATACCGGTTTTGCGACACCGACCGAGGCGGCGGCCCTGGGTGTCTTCGGCGCCCTGATTCTTGCTGCGGCGACCGGCTCCCTGAGTGTCCGGAGCTTTCAGGACAGCCTGCTGGGCGCCGTAATAAGCTCCTGCATGATTGGCCTGATCCTGGTTGGCGCGCATTTCCTGACGCTGTCCATGGGTTTTCTCGGGATTCCCAGGGAACTGGCTGCCTGGATCGGCGGCATGTCCCTGTCCTCGTTTGAGCTTCTGGTAAGCCTTACGATCCTGTTTGTTCTCCTTGGTTGCTTCCTAGACGGTATCTCTGTCGTGGTTCTCACCGTGGCGGTTGTCATGCCAATGGTTCAGCAGGCGGGCATCGATCTGCTCTGGTTCGGTATCTTTATCGTACTGGTGGTTGAGATGGCCCAGATTACGCCCCCGGTGGGCTTCAACCTGTTCGTCATCCAGTCCCTGACAGGCAAGGACATTCTTTACGTTGCCCGGGCAGCGCTGCCTTTCTTCCTGCTGATCATGTCGGCGCTTTTCCTGATCGGCTGGTTCCCGGAGATTGCCACCTATCTGCCTCAGACCATGAGTCAGAGATAATGCACCAAACAACGTTTTCCGGAGATACGCGATGAAACTTAATTGCGACATGGGTGAGAGTTTCGGCACCTGGACCAAGGGCATGGACGCCGAAGTCATGCCCTACATTGACATGGCCAGCATCGCGTGCGGTTTCCACGCCTCCGATCCACTGACCATGGACCATACCGTGAAGCTGGCGCTGGCCCGGAACGTGACGATCGGCGCCCACCCCGGCTACCCGGATCTGCTGGGGTTCGGCCGCCGGGACATGGACTGCCGGCCGGACGAGCTCAAGGCCATTCTGGTGTACCAGATGGGGGCCCTCGATGGCATTTGCCGGGTTCACGGCGCGGCCATCGAATACGTGAAGCCCCACGGCGCTCTCTACAACCGGATGATGGTCGACAACACGACCCTGTCCGTCGTGATGTCGGCCGTCCGGTCCTATGCGCCACACTGCCCCCTGGTGGTCATGGCAACGCCCGAATGGCCGCAGGTTCAGGAGCGGGCTGAAGAATACGGCATTCAGGTCTGGTTCGAGGCGTTTTCAGATCGCGCCTACAGCGACGAGGGCAGACTGGTGAAACGGTCGGTCCGGGGCGCCGTCCACGAGACCACCGAGGCGATCGAACAACAGGTCACGCAGATCATCCGGGAAGGCACCGTCACCACCATTTCCGGAAAGCGGATCCCGATCAAGGCGGACACCATTTGTATTCATGGTGACAGCTACCACGCGGTTGATGCCGCACGGCACATGCGCCGGGTCGTCGAGTCGGCATGAAGATTGAGTCGGTCAATGAAAACACCTGCATGGTGTACCTTGGCGATCAGATCGGCGCTGAGTCCGCGAGGCTGGTGAAACAGGTAACCGACGGAATTCGCCGCTCCATGGCGGATATCCTGGTGGACCTGATCCCCTCGTATACCTCGATTCTGGTGACATGGGATCTTGAAAGCGCCGACCGGTTCGAAATTGCCCGCCGGCTGAGGAGCGCTGCCAGCGAGACTGAAGACGCAAACGCGGAGGGCGCATCAGCACGCGTCGTTGAGCTACCCGTGTACTATGGTGCGGAGGTCGGACTTGACCTGAGCGAGGTCTGCGACTACTCCGGGCTGACGGAGGAAGAGGTTGTCCGCATCCATAGCGAACCGTCGTATCAGGTCTATGCCATCGGGTTCGCTCCGGGTTTTGCCTACCTGGGAAGCACCGATGAACGGATTGCCATTCCGCGGAAATCGACCCCCCGACTGAAAGTACCCACCGGCAGCGTCGGCCTGGCCGGGACACAGACCGCGATTTACCCAAGCTCCACACCGGGTGGCTGGCAGATCATCGGCCGCACGCCGCAACCAATGATTGACTGGGAGAGTGAGTCCCTGGCGCTGGTTCAGGTTGGCGACCAGGTGCGCTTCCGCCCCATCAGCCGGCAGGAATTCATTGACCTGGGAGGAAGCCTTGATGAGCTTTGAGGTTCTCGCCCCCGGCATGCTTGCACTTATGCAGGATTCTGGTCGTCGCGGTTACCAGCACATCGGCGTGACCACGGGCGGTCCGATGGATGAGTTTGCCTTTTTCTGGGCAAACCGCCTGCTGGACAATGACCTTAACGCTCCCCAGATTGAGATTACTTTTGGCGGGTTCAGCCTGCTGGCGCACGATGACACCAGCATGGCCATCACCGGTGGTGATCTTGGCGCCCGCCTGAACAACCGGGATATCAGACCCTGGCGGACCTATCGGATCAGCCGTGGGGATCGCCTTGAATTCACCGCCCCGGTGAACGGTCTGCGCGCCTATCTTGCGGTCCGCGGGGGATTCAAGCCGGCCATGAAGCTCGGCAGTTGCGCGACGGTCAGTCGGGAAGGTCTGGGAGGATTGCACGGCAACGGTGCGAAACTGGCGAAAGGAGACCGGATCGGGTTCGCAAAAACCGACAACCTGGTTGATGCAGCCCTGCCGGACACCGAAATCCCGGATTACCGTGAGCCACTCCGCCTGGGCCTGCTTCCCGGTTACCAGTTCCGCCACTTTCCCCCTGTTCAGCGCATGAAGTTTTTCTCGGACGACTACGAAGTCACCCAGAACATCGACAGAATGGGTTACCGCCTGCAAGGCGACGCCATTCATTCGGATCTGGACGGGATTGTCTCGGAAGGGATTGCCTATGGGGCGATTCAGGTACCCAGTGACGGTCAGCCAATCGTGCTGATGAAAGACCGCCAGACCATCGGCGGCTACCCCAAGATCGGTTGCCTGAGCGCACTGGATGCTGGTCACCTGGCACAACGGGGGCCAGGAGCCAGCGTCAGCTTTTACCTTGGAGATGTCGCCGGGGCGGAAGCGCAACGGCTGCTGTTCAACCGTCGCCTGCGGCTCGGCGTCAGCGGGGACTGACACCGGCCGGGCTTTCCGGCCACATCCGGTTTACTCGGATGCGGCAATCAGGCTTGCGTTACCACCGGCAGCGGTGGTGTCCACACACAGGTGGCGCTCGATCACGAACCGCTGATCCAGGGTATGCTCGGTGATCAGTGGCAGCAAGGCACCGTCACGCCTGGCCAGGGCCTCGCGATACGCCTTAAGCAAGGCCTGGCCGGCGCAACTCACCACCGCCTCGAAGCCCTCTGCCGTGGCCAATGCTTCCGGCGCCAGCAGCCCTTCAACGCCAACGACCGGCAGTCCTGCCCTGGCGGCGCTGTCTACCGTTTCCTGAACACCCGGAGCAATCACGACCACCTTGTTGCCCTGGGACAACGCCGTACCGGCCTGTTCCAGAGCGGTTTCCTTGTCCGGCCCCAGACAGAGCACGACACCACGGGCATGGTTGGACAGGCGGTTGGTCTCGCCCGTTGGTCCCGGCAAAGCTTCCACGTAGGCATCCAGCGGCTCGGGAACCTCCCCGAAGATGGGTCTGAGGGCCTCGGCCCGGGCTTCCGGCTTCGGTGCGCTCAGCTTGTCGAGCTGGCCAATCAGCTTCTGGAGCTGTTTTGCGTCCACCTTTTTGGCGCTCGAATCCGCTTCACGCTCAACTGTCTTACCTTTCAGGAAGCGACGAACGTACTGCGGACCACCCGCCTTGGGACCAGTGCCCGACAGGCCTTCGCCACCAAACGGCTGGGAGCCGACAATGGCGCCGATCTGGTTCCGGTTCACGTAGGTGTTACCCACCCTGATCCGGCTGCTGATGCGCTCCACCCGACGGTCAACCCGGCTGTGGATACCAAAGGTCAGGCCGTAGCCCTTGGCGTTGATCGAATCCACCACCTTGTCGATGTTCTTGGCCTCAAAGGTAGCAACGTGCAGCACCGGCCCGAAGATTTCTTCTTCCAGCTCCTCGATGCCGCTCACGCTCAGCACCGCCGGAGACACAAACAGCCCCTTCCCGGGAACCGGCAGTTTCTTCAGGAGCTTGCCGTTACGCTCGAACTTCTCGCAGTGGTCGACAATCTTCTTGCGGGCGTTCTCGTCGATCACCGGCCCCACATCCGTGGACAGCAACCAGGGATCGCCAATGCCCAGCTCTTCCATGGCACCGAAAAGCATTTCCAGAAGACCGTCGGCAATGTCCTTCTGCACGTACAGCATGCGCAGCGCCGAACAACGCTGGCCGGCGCTCTGGAACGAGGACGCCAGTACGTCACGGACAACCTGCTCCGGCAACGCGGTGGAATCCACAATCATGGCATTCAGGCCACCGGTTTCCGCCACCAGCGGCGCGTCCGGGGCCATGTTTTCGGTCATGACCTTGTTGATGCGCTGGGCGGTTGCGGTGGAGCCGGTGAAGCAGACACCACTGACACGGGAATCGGAGGTCAGCGCGGCGCCGACGGTGGCACCGGTACCCGGAAGCAACTGGATGGCATCTTCGGGAATACCCGCCTGATGCATCAGTTCAACGGCCCGCACCGCCAGCAGGGACGTCTGCTCGGCCGGCTTGGCAACGACAGTATTACCCGCCGCCAGGTTTGCCAGGATCTGCCCGGTGAAAATCGCCAGCGGGAAGTTCCAGGGCGAGATACAACACATTACCCCGCGGGCGTCACCACTGTCCTTGTAGCGGATCGCTTCATTGGCGTAAAACTGGGAAAAATCCACTGCTTCGCGAACTTCGGCAATGGCATCCGCCAGCGATTTCCCGGCCTCGCGGGTGGTCAGTGCGAACAGCTCATCGACGTTTTCCTCATAGAGGTCACCGACCTTGCGAACACAGGCTGCACGCTCTTCCACAGACTTCTGCGACCAGCTCCTGAAGCCTTCCGCCGCTGCGGTAATGGCAGCGTCCACATCCGCTTCAGAGGCCTGTGTTACGTGCCCGACAAGATCATCCGGATCCGCCGGATTGCGCACCACCTGGACTTCGGTACCGGCGACTTCACCGGCGATCACAGGCCCACCTTTCCAGCGATACTCCTTGTAAGCACCACGACCGTCTTCGATTGCTTTCACCGTGACCGGGTCAGTGATGTCCCAGCCCCTGGAGTTGCGACGGTTCTCACCAAACAGGTTGAACGGATGCACAATCGCCTTGCTGGAGATGTTGTCGCCCATCTCTTCCACGCTGACAATGGGGTCTTTCGCGATTTCTTCCGGGGTTATGCTGGTATCGACAATCTGGTTAACAAAGGAGCTGTTGGCCCCGTTCTCCAGAAGTCGACGCACCAGGTACGCCAGCAGATCCTTATGGGGACCAACCGGCGCGTAAATGCGGCAGGGCACACCACTGACTTTCAGCACTTCGTTGTGCAGGGACTCGCCCATGCCGTGCAGACGCTGGAATTCGTAATTGTCCACGCCTTTGGTTTTGGCCATTTCCAGAATGGCGGAGACGGAATGGGCGTTATGAGTGGCGAACTGCGGGTATATGCGGTTCGTCATGTTCAGCAGTTTGGTGGCGCAGGAGAGGAAAGCGACATCACTGCAGGCCTTACGGGTGAACACCGGGAAGCCATTCAGGCCCATCACCTGGGCGCGCTTGATTTCGGCATCCCAGTAGGCGCCCTTGACCAGACGCACCATGATCTTGCGGTCGTACTTCTCGGCCAGCCCGTAAATCCAGTCGATCACGAAGGACGAGCGCTTGCCGTAGGCCTGAACCACAATGCCAAAGCCATCCCATCCGGCCAGCTCGGGGTCCGACACCAGCGCTTCAATGACGTCGAGGGACAGATCAAGACGGTCCTGCTCTTCAGCGTCGATATTGAACCCCATATTGGCGGCCGCCGCCTTCCTGACCAGTTCGCGGGCACGGGGCAGCAACTCGTTCATCACCCGCTCCTTGTTGCCGTACTCGTAACGGGCCAACAGGGCCGACAGCTTCACGGAAATGCCCGGATTCTTGCGCACATCGCCCTTGCTCGCCCTGGCGATGCTGTCGATCGCATTGGAGTAGGCGTCGTAGTAGCGCTTGGCGTCGTCATCCGTGCGGGCAGCTTCACCCAGCATGTCATAGGAATAGGTATAGCCCTTGGCCATGTAGTCCTTGGCTTCGTCCTGGGCTTCATCGATGTCGCGGCCCAGTACGAACTGGCGGCCCATCTCTTTCATCGCCTGGCCGGCGACAGTACGAATCACCGGCTCACCAAAACGCTTGAGCAGCTTGCGCAGGGTTTCGCCCACGGTGTTGCGCTCGGAATCCTTGAGCAGGTTGCTGGTCATCAGCAAGGCAACGGTCGCGGTGTTGATAAGCGATGATGATGCCTTGCCCACGTGACTGCCCCAGGCACCCGACGTAATCTTGTCTTCAATCAGTTCGTGGATCGTGGTGTTATCAGGCACGCGCAACAGCGCCTCAGCCAGACACATCAGGGCAACGCCTTCCCTGGTGGTCAGGCCATACTCCGCCAGGAACTTCTCCATGATGGTGGACTTGGCGTTATTGCGGACGTTGCGTACCAGGTCGGCCGCACGGGCGGAAATGGCATCCCGCTCAGCCTGGGACAACTGGGCGCCAGCAATCATCTCGTGGATCACCTTGTGCTCATCAGCAAGAATGTATTCACGGATCGCCTGCCGGCTATCAACAAGCTCTGGCGTCTCTGATTGCTGCGGTCTCATAGCTGTACCCTCTTAGTTGTTTGTCTCTCCGGCATTCTACCGATATCAACAAAGACTATTTCTCTGTAAAATCCAGGCAAGCACGACATTACGTCTTTTTTACATGATCACAATTTAATAATTTTCTCGAAAACCATTAGTTTTTAGGCGCTTTGCCTGTTCCGCTTCCGCTATCCGGCTTTTGAGGCCAGCTCTCTCAGCATTCCATGAGCCACCGAGAAAACGGCACAATCCACATCGCTTGCGGATTGCATATCGCTCAACATGCGCTGCCACCGGCTGAGCAACGCCTGTTTATCATCTCGCCATGCATCCAGCCGCTCGACCGGGGTTCCGTCACCCGCTACCGGCTCGGAAAACACGCTGAGCGTCAGGTTCCGCAACTGGTGATCCAGTTCATCCCGGTAGTGAATGGTCGCCAGCACCTGCCAGTGGCCATTTGCCCGGAATGCCCGCATTTGCCGGTCGAGCCAGGTCAGGTTCAGACTTTCGCCAAGCCTGAAATAGACCCAGGCAACAGATCCCAGATCCTGGCCCAACTGACGGGAAATCTCGATCATATCCATCAGCCAGTATCGGCTTTCCGCGGAAGCGCACCAGGCTGACAACTCCTCCGGAACCTTCCGCTCACAATACTCAGCATAGCTTTCTTGCCAACGACTTGCAGGAATCACCGATTCCAGGCGCTCTTTGGAGGCCAGAACATCGGCCAGCGGCGCCCGGTAATGATCAATACACGACACCGGATCCAGCGCCTGGCGACGGTTCTGCAACAGCCAACTGGTGCTTCGGGTCACCAGGCGAATGGCATCGGCAAACAGCTCTGCCTGCACATCCGCGCTGACTTTTCCGTCCAGCGCTTCAATCGCTTCCCAGTGCGCGTCTACGTCATGAACCCGGAGGGAAATCAGGTAAGCCGCGGCAATCCGGCCCGCATCCGCGCCGGTGGCACTGCGGATCCGGTCGAACCAGGTGATCCCCATGCGGTTCACCAGATCATTGGCGATCTGGGTTGCCGATATTTCGGCCCGCAGCGGATGAGCACCTACCGCTTCCGGAAAAGCCGCCAGCAAGGACGCCGGAAACGCCGAGTGAAGCGCAGCGTTAAACCGGGGGTCATGCACAATTGGAGCTGCCACCAACGCCTGTTTCAGCTCGATCTTGGCGTAGGACACCAGTACCGCCAGCTCCGGCCGGGTCAGGCCGGCACCGCGCTCCCGGCGGGCCTGCAGTTCTTCATCGGAGGGCAGAAACTCAAGGCCGCGGTCCAGTTTGCCCTCTGTCTCCAGACGCCGCATCAGCCGCTCATACTGATCCGCGCTGGCGACCGCTGTGTTCTGCGCCAGGCTCAGCGCCATGGCCTGCCGGTAGTTGTTTCTCAGCACCAGGTCCGCCACTTCCGGGGTCATTGCCCGGAGCATGCCGTTGCGCTCGGGCAGGGTCATCCGCTGCCGGTGCACCAGATCATTGAGAAGGATCTTGATATTGACCTCATGATCCGAGCAGTCCACGCCACCGGCGTTATCGATGAAATCACTGTTGGCCGAGCCGCCGAGGCGGGCAAAATCAATCCGCGCCCGCTGGGTCACGCCGAGGTTGCCACCCTCTCCCAGCACCTTGCAACGCAGCTGGTTACTGTCGATTCTCAGGGCGTCGTTGGCCTTGTCGCCCACCTCTTCATGGGATTCGGAGGGCGCTTTCACGTAGGTGCCAATACCACCGTTCCACAACATGTCCACCGGCGCCCTAAGCAGGGCGCTGATCAACTCGGCGGGTGGCAGCGTCCGGGCCTTGGTACCAAGCATCCGCCGCATCTCCGGAGACACCGGAATGGACTTCATGGCACGTGAAAACACGCCGCCACCTTTACTGATGAGTCCGGTGTCATAATCGGCCCAGGTTGACCCCGGCAGATTGAACAGGCGCTGACGCTCACGGAAAGACGCCCCGGTATCCGGCTGCGGATCAATAAAGATGTGCTGGTGATTGAAGGCGCCAACCAGGCGAATCCGCTCTGACAACAGCATGCCATTGCCAAACACATCGCCTGCCATGTCGCCAATGCCCACCACGGTGAATTCGTCCGCCTGGGTGTCTGTGCCCTTTTCCAGAAAATGTCGCTTTACCGACTCCCAGGCGCCCCTTGCGGTAATCCCCATTTTCTTGTGGTCATAGCCCTCACTACCGCCGGAGGCGAAAGCATCACCCAGCCAGAAGCCGTATTCCGCGGCAAGCGTGTTGGCAATGTCAGAAAACGTGGCGGTTCCCTTGTCTGCGGCAACAACCAGGTAGGTGTCGTCGCCGTCGTAACGGACCACGCTTTCCGGGGGCACAACCCTGCCGTCTTCCAGGTTGTCGGTAATGTCCAGAAGCCCCCTGATAAAGGTTTGGTAGCAGGCGATGCCCTCCTCCCGCAGCGCTTCCCGGGACCCATCCTGCGGCGGCTGCTTCACCACGAAGCCACCCTTGGCACCTGCCGGCACAATCACCGAGTTCTTTACCTGCTGGGCTTTTACCAGGCCGAGAATCTCGGTGCGGTAATCCTCAATCCGGTCAGACCACCGCAAGCCACCCCGGGCGACAGGGCCAGACCTCAGATGAACACCCTCAATCCGTGGCGAGTAAACGAAAATCTCGAATTTCGGCCGAGGCCGGGGGATGTCCGGAATGGAGGAAGGGTCCAGCTTCAGCGAGAGGTAGCTCCGGAATCCACCATCCTCCTGGCGCTGGAAATAACTGGTTCGGAGTGTAGCCCGGATCAGCACGAAAAAGCGCCGGAGAATCCGGTCATCATCGAGGCTCTCTACCGCTTCAAGTGCATCAAGTATCTCTGCCTCAACCTTGCCTGCTGAGGCCTGGCCTTTCTTTCTCCCCTGCAACCCAGGGTCAAACCGTTTCTGGAAGAAGGACACCAGCATGGAGGTGATATGCGGGTGGCGGGCCAGGGTCTCGGCAATAAAGGGCTGGCTGAAGCCGAAACGCAGTTGCTTGATATAGCGGGCATAGGCCCGGATCAGGGACACTTCACGCCAGCCAAGGCCGCACAGCATGATCAGCTGGTTGAAATCGTCGTTTTCCGCAAAGCCATTCCAGATTTCCCGGAAAGCCCCCTGGATCAGCGGCCTGGCTGCGTCCAGGTCGGCATCCCGGCAGCGGGTATGGAGCTCAACGGTAAAGTCACTGACGCCGAAAGTTTCACCGTCCCGGCGCCGCACCCGGTAAGGATGTTCACCGAGCACCCGCATGCCCAGGTTCTCGAGGATCGGGATCACATCAGACAGAACAACCGGCTGCCCCTCGCTGTACAGCTTGAAATGGAATCCGGTTTCGGAAGAATCCCGGGGCTGGTAAAAGCGCATGGGTACATCGGTGCAGACGGCGATGGACTGGATCTGCTCAATATCGGCCAGTGCCTCCGCTACCGAAAACCTGGCCCGGTAGGCCGAGGGAAACCCGCCACTGAACACCTGGGCGTAACGCCCCCCGAGGGATTCACCAAAAACCCGAACGAGCTCGGCGTGCAGATCGTCGTCCCATGATCGGGATTCCTGAACCATCCGGGCGACAATCTCACGCAACTCAAGGGAATCGTCATTGTCGGTGGACTGGTTCTGAAGGACATCGGCAAGCTGTTCCAGCAGGGTTTGTTTTTGTAATGTGTGCGGATCGGTCATTGAAACTCTCCGGGCTTTTTTACACGTTCTTTCGGTAATAGCGTAGCTGATAGTATACGCAAGCCCCGGAAGTCGCTTTAACCGTATAGTTTCGGAATCGAGGAGTTTTGATTATATTTACCGGATGATTTAGCCATTAATACAGCCTGGAACCGACCACATGGCCGATTTGGACAGAATTGACCAATCCATTATTCGCGAGTTGCAGAAAAATTCCCGGATCACCGTTACCGAGCTCGCGTCCCGGGTGGGCCTTTCCAAAACCCCTTGTCAGGTACGGATGCGCCGGCTGGAAGAACAGGGTTACATCACCGGCTACACGGCCCTGGTCAACCAGACCAAGCTGGGCCTCAGCCACATCGCCTTTGCCCAGGTCACCCTGAACGACACCAGCAGCAATGCCCTGGCAGCCTTCAATAAAGCCGTGAAGCAGATATCCGCGGTGGAGCAATGCCACATGATTGCCGGCAATTTCGACTACCTGCTGAAAGTCCGGACCCGGAACATGCAGGAATACCGACAGGTCCTGGGTGAGGAGATATCGGCACTGCCCCACGTGCTCCAGACCAGCACATTTGTGGTGATGGAGAATGTCAGGGACGCCGGACTGTAAAAGCGACGCTTCACGGGCCGGCGCCGGCTATCACTCGGATTGCTCGTACTTCGGCTTGTACCCCCCGGCATCCACCCGGGGCCGGTCCTCTTCAGCATCTGCGAGTGGCTGTACTTCCTCGAGGCTGGCCAGGGAGCGCAGTGTCAGTCTCTGGTATTCCTCGGTTCCCTTTTTCTTCCAGGCGATTTCCTTGTCGCTGAGCATCCGCATCACTTTCGCCGGCGACCCGACAATCAGTGATCCCGGCTCACAGGTAAACTTTGCCTTCACAAACGCACAGGCTCCGACAATCGAACGGGGCGCTATACGGGCCTCGTCCATCACCACCGCATTCATGCCAATCATGGCGTCCTCGCCAACAACACAGCCATGCAGGATCGCGCCGTGCCCGACGTGGCCATTCTTCTCGACGATGGTGTCCATGCCCGGGAAGGCATGCATTACACAGGTGTCCTGAACGTTCGAACCCTGTTTGAGAATAATCCGGCCGAAATCGGCGCGCAGCGACGCCGCCGGCCCGACATAGCAGTCCGGGCCGATCCAGACGTCACCAATCAGCACAGCCGTCGGGTGTACATAGGCAGACGGATGAACGACGGGAACAACGCCTTCTATACTGTAACTGGGCATAACGCTCTCCTGGGCAAGGGTGGGTACCGGAAACAGATCAGGCCTGTACAGGGCCAACAAACATGGGACCCGATACGTTCTTGTGATTCGTTTTCTGTATCACATTATCGTTTTCCGGAGGGTTTTGCATGCCCTGAGGGGCCTATCCACCACCGAAGATCGGGTGAAAGTCCGGCCCGCACCGTCGCTAAATAAAATTTATATATGATTTTCAATGACGTAGAAAAGGCACAGCATCCACTAAGACCAAAGCGATACAGAACCTGGCGAGCACAGTCCTTGACGAGTATCAATTCTAAGATATACTCATTTTCCACAATCGATAGCACCGTACCGGTCCAAGACGCCTTTCACGCTATCCCCAACAACAAACAACAGGACAACAACGCCATGACTCAGCCGAGCATTCTTCTTGAAATCGATCAGGGCGTGGCTCTGCTAACCCTGAACCGCCCGGACAACCTGAACAGTTTCAATGTCGAAATGCACGAACGCATGCGCGATGCCATCAGCACTGTGCGCAAGGATGAGTCTGTCCGGGTGTTGGTTATCACCGGTTCTGGCCGGGGTTTTTGCGCCGGTCAGGATCTTTCAGACCGCAGCGTATCCCCGGACCAGGAAATGCCGGACCTGGGCGCCTCACTGGAGAACTACTACAACCCGCTGATGCGCAGCCTTCGGGATCTGCCGATGCCGGTGCTCTGCGCCGTCAATGGCGTGGCGGCCGGCGCCGGAGCCAACATCGCCCTGGCCTGCGACATCACCCTCGCGGCCCGCTCCGCCAATTTCGTTCAGGCTTTCTGCAAGCTGGGCCTGGTACCCGACTCGGGCGGTACCTGGATCCTGCCCCGCGTGGCCGGCATGGCCCGGGCCAAGGGTATGGCCCTGCTGGGTGAGAAGATCAGTGCCGAACAGGCCGAGAACTGGGGCATGATCTGGCGCTGTGTCGATAACGAGCAACTCATGGAAGAGACCATGAAGCTTGCCCGCCATTTCGCGACCCAGCCGACCAAGGGCCTGGCCCTAATCAAGCGCGCACTGCACGCCAGCGCCAGCAATACCTTTGAAGAGCAGATCAATCTGGAGCGGGACCTCCAGCGCACAGCCGGGCAGACCGAGGATTACCGCGAAGGCGTTGCCGCCTTCATGGAAAAACGCACGCCGAACTTCAAGGGGAAATAAGCCATGCCGGCACTGGACACCCAAACCAAAGTTGCCGTCATCGGCGCCGGGGCCATGGGCTCCGGTATTGCCCAGGTAGCCGCCCAGGCAGGCCATCATGTTTACCTGCACGACCAGAGAGAAGGTGCTGCTGAGGCAGGCCGTGACGGTATTGCCAAACAGCTCCAGCGTCGGGTCGATAAGGGCAAGATGCAGCAGCAGGAGCTGGACGCCATCATCGGCCGGATCCAGCCGATTGAAAACCTTAGTGAAGCAGCCGATACCGGGCTGGTGATTGAAGCTATCATTGAGGATCTCGAAATCAAACGCCAACTGCTGGCTAAGCTGGAAGAACTCTGTGCCGGGGACACGATCCTCGCCACCAACACTTCGTCCATCTCCGTCACCGCCCTCGGCGCCGGAATGAAAAAACCCGGGCGCCTGGTGGGTATGCACTTCTTCAATCCAGCACCCCTGATGGAACTGGTAGAAGTAGTGATGGGCCTGGCCACCAGCAAAACCGTCGCTGAGACGGTTCACGCCACGGCAAGCGCCTGGGGCAAGAAGCCGGTCTATGCCACCTCAACTCCCGGCTTTATCGTTAACCGTGTTGCCCGTCCGTTTTACGCAGAGAGCCTGCGCCTGCTGCAGGAACAGGCCACCGATGCCGCAACGCTGGATGCCATCATCCGCGAAGCCGGCCAGTTCCGCATGGGCGCGTTTGAGCTGACCGATCTGATCGGCCACGACGTCAATTACGCCGTGACCAATTCTGTGTTCAACTCCTACTATCAGGACCCGCGCTTCCTGCCTTCGCTGATCCAGAAGGAGCTGGTGGAAGCTGGCCGGCTGGGTCGCAAGAGTGGCCAGGGTTTCTACCCCTACGGCGAAGACGCTCAAAAGCCGGAGCCACAGACAGAGCCGGCCCACCAATGCGATGAGACCGTCGTCATTGCCGAAGGCAACCCCGGCGCAGCAGCTCCATTGATCGAGCGCCTCAAAGGCGCTGGCCTGACCGTGATCGAACGCGACGGCCCGGGCCGGCTTCGCTTCGGCGATGCCGTGCTGGCCCTTACCGATGGCCGGATGGCCACCGAGCGTGCCGCCACCGACGGCATTTCCAACCTTGTGCTGTTTGACCTGGCCTTCGATTACAGCAAGGCCTCCAGGCTTGCCCTGGCTCCGGCCGAACAGGCCTCGGAAGCGGCGGTTTCCTGCGCCTGTGCTTTACTCCAGAAAGCGGGTATTTCGGTAAGCCGGATCGCTGATCGCCCCGGACTCGTGATCATGCGTACCGTGGCCATGCTGGCCAACGAAGCCGCCGACGCAGCCCTTCACGGCGTTGCCACGGTCGCCGATATCGATCTGGCCATGAAAGCGGGCCTGAACTACCCCGATGGCCCCCTCAGTTGGAGCGACCGCCTCGGGGCGGGCCACGTATTTGACGTGCTCACCAACATCCAGAACAGCTACGCAGAAGATCGCTATCGCCCTGCCCTGCTGCTTCGGAAGAATGCATTCGCACAGAAGGGGTTTTATTCATGAGCGAGATGAACCCACAAACACTCGCCGAGGAATGCGCAAAAGCCATGTTCGCGCGGGATCAAGCCAGCCAGAAGCTGGGCATGAACATTGAGTCCGTTGCCCCGGGCAAGGCGGTACTGACCATGACCATAACCGGCGACATGATCCAGGGCCACGGTTCCTGCCACGGCGGCTATCTGTTCACCCTGGCCGACTCCGCTTTTGCTTTCGCCTGCAACAGCTATGACCGGGCCA
Organism: Marinobacter metalliresistant; assembly: GCF_038098645.1. NCBI lineage: Bacteria > Pseudomonadati > Pseudomonadota > Gammaproteobacteria > Pseudomonadales > Marinobacteraceae > Marinobacter > Marinobacter metalliresistant. Next base: position 1,652,926 of record NZ_CP101118.1, read on the forward strand.
CCGTCGCCTCCAGTTGCAGCATTGATTACATGTCCGGCGCCAAAGAAGGCGACCGGCTGACCGCCACCGCCGAAGAGCAGGCCCGCGGCGGCCGCACCGGCGTTTACGACATCACATTAACCAACCAGGACGGCCGCAAGGTTGCCCTGTTCCGGGGCCGCTCCTACGAGGTTCGTGGCACCGTACGCAATTCGGAGGATAATTTATGAACGCGGACAATCTTCTCAAAGAGGCCTATATCGTCGATGCCATCCGTACTCCCATCGGTCGCTACGGCGGTGCGCTCTCCGCCGTGCGCGCAGATGACCTGGGTGCCATCCCCATCAAGGCGCTGACCGAGCGCCATCCGGATATGGACTGGTCTAAAATTGACGATGTGCTCTATGGCTGCGCCAACCAGGCCGGCGAAGACAACCGGGACGTGGCCCGCATGTCGTTGCTTCTGGCTGGTCTGCCAGTGGATGTACCGGGCAGCACCATCAACCGCCTGTGCGGCTCCGGCATGGATGCGGTCGGCAGTGCCGCCCGGGCAATCCGCACCGGCGAAACTCAACTGATGATTGCCGGCGGTGTGGAGTCCATGTCACGGGCTCCGTTTGTGATGGGCAAGGCCGAGTCCGCATTCAGCCGCAAGGCGGAGATTTTCGACACCACCATCGGCTGGCGCTTTGTAAATCCGGTGCTGAAAAAGCAGTACGGAATTGATTCCATGCCGGAAACAGCCGAGAACGTGGCGGCCGATTTCGGCATTTCCCGGGAAGACCAGGACGCCTTCGCCGTGCGCAGCCAGCAGCGCACGGCCGCTGCCCAGAAAAACGGACGGCTGGCCGCCGAAATAACGCCGGTGACCATCCCCCGTCGCAAGCAGGACCCGCTGGTAGTGGATACCGACGAGCACCCCCGGGAAACCAGCCTTGAAAAGCTGGCCACGCTGCCGACGCCCTTCCGTGACAACGGCACCGTGACCGCCGGCAATGCCTCCGGTGTGAATGACGGCGCCTGCGCACTGCTGCTGGCCGGAGCCAATGCCCTCAGGCAATACAACCTCAAACCCCGCGCCCGGATTGTTGCCATGGCAACCGCTGGCGTGGAGCCCCGGATCATGGGCTTTGGTCCTGCGCCGGCCAGTCGTAAAGTCCTGGCCACGGCCGGCCTGGAACTGGCCGATATGGACGTGATCGAACTGAACGAGGCCTTCGCCGCCCAGGCCCTTGCCGTCACGCGTGATCTCGGGCTGCCGGACGACGCCGAGCATGTAAACCCGAACGGGGGTGCCATCGCCCTGGGCCACCCCCTGGGCATGAGCGGTGCACGGCTGGTCACTACCGCCCTGAACGAACTTGAGCGCCGCCACGCGGCAGGCCAGAAAGCCCGTTACGCCCTCTGCACCATGTGCATCGGGGTCGGCCAGGGTATCGCACTGATCATTGAGCGGACGGACGCGGTGGCCTGACGCCACCGCCCGGACCGGAACGACCATCTTACAAGAACAACGCAGGACAGAATCATGAGCTTACCATTACAAAAACTTGGCAAACTTGACCGCATGGAGACGGCCAGCATTGACGAGCTCCGCCATGAACAGCTTCAGCGGCTGCGCTGGAGCCTGGTCCATGCGTATACCAATGTGCCCTTCTATCGCAAAGCCTTTGACGATCTCGGTCTCAAGCCGATGGACATCAACTCTCTGGATGACCTGGCCAGGATACCGTTCACCACCAAAGCGGACCTGCGCGATAACTACCCGTTCGGCATGTTTGCCACACCCCTGTCCGACGTGGTCCGGGTCCATGCCTCCAGCGGCACCACGGGCAAGCCGACCGTGGTCGGTTACACCCAGAGCGATATCAATACCTGGGCCGACATTGTGGCACGGTCTATTCGGGCCGGTGGCGGCTCCCGTGGCGACAAGGTCCATGTTGCCTACGGCTACGGCCTGTTCACAGGCGGCCTTGGTGCCCACTACGGTGCCGAGCGGCTTGGATGTACCGTAATCCCCATGTCCGGTGGCCAGACCGAGAAGCAGGTCCAGCTGATCAAGGATTTCGAGCCTGACATCATCATGGTCACGCCGTCCTACATGCTGAACATCGCCGACGAGATGGAGCGGCAGGGCATTGACCCGCACAAACTGCCACTGCGCCTCGGTATCTTCGGTGCCGAGCCCTGGACCAACGCCATGCGTACCGAGATCGAGGAGCGCCTTGGTATCCAGGCCCTGGATATTTATGGCCTGTCCGAAGTTATGGGCCCCGGCGTGGGCATGGAGTGCATTGAGACCAAAGACGGTCCCACCATCTGGGAAGATCATTTCTATCCCGAAATCATCAATCCCGACACCGGTGAAGTACTGCCCGACGGCGAATACGGTGAGCTGGTGTTCACCTCGCTGACCAAGGTGGCCCTGCCGATTCTGCGTTACCGCACCCGGGACCTTACCCGCCTGTTGCCGGGCACCGCACGACCCATGCGCCGGATCGACAAGATTACCGGTCGCAGCGATGACATGCTGATTATCCGTGGTGTGAACGTGTTCCCGAGCCAGATTGAGGAACAGGTTCTGAAATGCGAGGCGCTGGCCCCGCACTACGAGATCGAGGTTTACAGGGAAGGCAATCTGGACTGCGTGGATATCCGGGCCGAGCTGAAACCAGACACGACCGACAACGCGGAAAGCCGTGCCGCGGCGGCCAAGGAACTGGCCCACCACATCAAGTCCTACATTGGCATCAGCACCCGGGTCGAGGTGGTTGAAACCAACCGCCTGGCCCGTTCGGAAGGCAAGGCCAAGCACGTGTTTGACCGTCGAAACACCTAAGTTTGCATGACCGGCAGGGGTCAGTCCACAGCCACTGCGGCTGCCCCCCTGCCGCCTGCCCCCAACGGCCGCGCACCCGCAGCCATCGATTTAATTTTACTTCTCCACTGCCGAGCTCAATAGTATTTACTCACGTATCACGTTTTTTATCATTAAAATCAACACTATAAGCGTCATCAAAGAACCTTTCATATATAACATGACACGCAACGACAATTCTTGATATTTATTCAGTATCATATAATATGAAGTCAATGGCCTTCAGTCGTTCCTGAGGGCATCGCTGTTCACGGATAACAGAACAACAAGCCCGATCCGGAGGTATTTGTTTATGTACGCCCAGCTCGTTGAAACCGGCGCCAAGCGCCTGAAGACCCTGGAAGAGATGTCGCCTGAAGAGCGCGAGTTTCAGGAAAAGGTCGACGCCGAAATCAAGATCGAACCCAAGAACTGGATGCCTGAAGGCTACCGGAAGACGCTGGTTCGTCAGATTTCCCAGCACGCCCACTCCGAAGTGGTCGGCATGCTGCCCGAAGGTAATTGGGTTACCCGGGCCCCCACCCTGAAGCGCAAGCTCCAGCTGATGGCCAAGATCCAGGATGAAGCAGGCCACGGCCTGTACCTCTACAGTGCCATGGAAACCCTCGGTGCAGACCGCGATGAAGAGATCGAGAAACTGCATCAGGGCAAGGCCAAGTATTCCAGTATCTTCAACTACCCGACCCTGAACTGGGCCGATATGGGTGCGGTTGGCTGGCTGGTGGATGGCGCTGCGATCGTCAATCAGGTTGTGCTTCAGCGTACTTCCTATGGCCCCTACTCCCGCGCCATGGTCCGGATCTGTAAGGAAGAGAGCTTCCACCAGCGTCAGGGCTACCAGATCCTGCTGGACATGATGCGCGAAGGCACCGAAGAGCAGAAAGCCATGGTGCAGGACGCGATCAACCGTCTGTGGTGGCCGGCGCTGATGATGTTCGGCCCGCACGATGACGAGTCTCCGAACTCCCAGCAGTCCATGGCCTGGAAGATCAAGCGCAAGAGCAACGATGAACTGCGCCAGATGTTCATTGACCAGACGATTCCGCAGCTCGAGTTCCTGGGTTGCACCGCGCCGGATCCGGACCTGAAGTGGAACGAAGAAACCGGCCACTACGATTTCGGTGAAATCAACTGGCAGGAATTCTACGACGTTCTCAAGGGCAACGGCCCCTGCAACCGCGAGCGCATCAACACTCGCAAGAAAGCAATTGACGAAGGCGCCTGGGTCCGTGAAGCGGCCGTCGCCTATGCCGAAAAACAAAAACAGCGCGCACAAGCCGCTTGATACCGGAGGAATACAACATGTCTGAATGGCGCCTTTACGAAGTCTTTGTGCGGTCCAAGCACGGCCTGAACCACAAACACGTGGGCAGCGTGCATGCCGCAGACGCCGAGATGGCCATGGAAAACGCCCGTGACCTGTACACACGCCGAAACGAAGGCGTAAGCATCTGGGTGGTTCCCTCCGACACCATCACGGCCTCCGCGTCCGACGAAAAGGAAGTGCTTTTCGACCCGTCGGAAGACAAGGTTTACCGGCACGCTTCTTTCTACAAGCTGCCCGATGAAGTCGGACACATGTAAGGAGCGGTACCAATGACACAAGCAGAAGCATTAAAGGAATACCTGCTGCGCCTGGCAGATTCCGACATGATCCTGAGCCAGCGCCTGTGCGAACTGTGCGGCAAGGCCCCGGCGCTTGAGGAAGAGATGGCACTGATGAACGTCGCCCTCGACCTGGTGGGCCAGGCCCGCAACTGGTACGAGTACGCCGCCGAGCTGATTGACGATGGCCGGGATGCTGACAAGCTGGCATTCCGCCGCGATGCCCACGATTACCGCAACCTGCTGCTCACCGAGCAGCCCAATGAGGATTATGCGGTCACCATGGGTCGGCAGTTCTTCTTTGACGTGTGGCACTACTTCACACTCAAGAGCCTGACCGAATCCAGCGATGAGCGCATCGCCGGGATCGCCGCCAAAGCCCTGAAAGAAGCCACCTATCACCTGCGCCGGTCATCGGAGTGGGTCAAGCGTCTGGGCGATGGCACCGAGGAAAGCCACCGTCGCATGCAGGATGCCGTGGATATCCTCTGGCGCTTTACCGGCGAACTGATTACCCCGGACGACACTGATCGTGTCATGGCCGAGGCGGGCATTGGCCCGGACCCTGACCAGTTGGCCAAAGACTGGCGCGGAATGGCTAACGAAGTGCTCATCCAGGCGACCCTGACGCCGGGCACGGAAGACGCCTGGATGTACATGGGCGGCAAGCACGGCGAGCACACCGAACACCTCGGTTTCATCCTGGCAGAAATGCAATTCCTGCAGAGGGCCTATCCCGATGCCACCACATGGTGATACAGACAGCCGGTCAGCCGTCGATATCCTGATTGCCAGTGATCGGGTGCCGGCAAACGCCCGCCCCGATCTGCTGACAGAGGATGACATCTGGGCACTTCTCGAGGAGGTCAAAGACCCCGAAGTGCCGGCAGTCAGCGTCGTGGAACTCGGTATTATTCGTGCCATCCGCTGGGACGGCAACGAATTATCCGTTGATGTAACCCCGACCTACTCCGGCTGCCCGGCCACCGAGTTGATTGAGGAACTGATCACTGAAGCCCTGCGCGCCGCGGGCTTCCGGGATCCGAAAATCAACCAGGTGCTGACCCCTGCCTGGACCACCGACTGGATCACAGACGAAGGCAAAGAGAAGCTTCGGGCATTCGGAATCGCACCGCCCGAGGGCAGCTCCAGCAAGATGAGCCTGCTCGGGGAACCGGAGGTCATTGCCTGCCCCCACTGTGGCAGCAAGGACACCGAGCGGGTCAGCGAATTCGGATCCACCGCCTGCAAAGCCCTTTACCGTTGCAAGGAATGCCTCGAGCCCTTCGACTATTTCAAATGCATCTAGAGCCGATACGATCATGAACAAATTCTACTCACTGAGCCTCAAAGAGGTCAGACCTGAAACAAGAAACGCCGTATCACTTGCTTTTGATCTGCCAGAAGACCTGGCGGACAAGTTCAGCTACAAGCAGGGCCAGCACCTGATTGTCAGAACCCAGATGGACGGTGAGGAAGTTCGCCGCTCCTACTCGATCTGCCGCAGTGTCAATGACCAGGAACTGCGCATCGCGGTCAAGAAGGTTGCCGGTGGCCGTTTTTCCACGTTTGCCAATGAGCAACTGAAACCCGGCCAGACGCTGGAAGTCATGCCACCCCAGGGCCACTTCTCCATCGACCTGGATCCCGAGCGCGAAGGCAATTACCTGGCGGTTGCCGCAGGCAGTGGCATTACCCCGATCCTGTCGATCGTCAAGACCACTCTGGAAACCGAGCCCAAGAGCGAGGTAACGCTGTTCTATGGCAACAAGGCCACCAGCAGCACCATGTTCCGGGATGAACTTCAGGATCTGAAGAACGAGTACATGGCCCGCCTGAACCTGGTGTACATCTTCACCCGGGAAGAGCAGGACATTGACCTGTACAACGGGCGGATTGATCACGACAAGTGCGACAAACTGTTCGACCACTGGATCAACGCGAAGGATCTCACCGCAGCCTTCATCTGCGGCCCCCAGTTAATGACAGAAGATGTGCGGGACTCCCTGCTTCGCCATGGCATGGAGAAAAGCAGGATCCATTTCGAGCTGTTCACGCCGGTCGGTGGTGCACCCCAGGCCCGTAAGGACCGAGCGCCGTCGAAAGTGGATCCGCAGTCCATCAGTGAAGTAACGGTGATTGCCGATGGCCGCTCCCTGACCTTCCCGCTGGTTCGTGATACCAAGAGCATCCTCGAAGCCGGCAACGAGGAAGGTGCCGATCTGCCCTACTCCTGCAAGGCCGGTGTCTGCTCCACCTGTCGCGCCAAGGTTGTCGAAGGCGAAGTGGAGATGGACCAGAACTTTGCCCTGGAAGACTACGAGGTGGAAGCCGGTTACGTGCTTTCCTGCCAGTGCTACCCGATCAGCGACAAGGTGGTTCTGAACTACGACGAGATGTAGCTTCCACCCCAACAACAAGACTCGAGCAAGGCAAGTCCCGCAACAACGGGACTTGCCTTGGCGTTTCAGACACCAATGGAGTTTCCCATGTCAGTCCTGAAAAGTTTCATTGCCGGCCAGTGGGTCGGTGAAAAGCCCGCCAAGGCCCTGCCCAGCGCCATCAACGGCGAAGTCGTGGCAAACACCCACGACGACACCCTCGATTTCAGGAAAGCCGTTGAGTATGGCCGCAAGGTTGGTGGCAAGAACCTGATGGCCATGGATTTCCAGGAACGCGCCCTGGCCCTCAAGGCCATGGCCATGTACCTGCAGGAGCACAAGAAAGAGCTTTACGCACTGTCGATGCATACCGGATCGAGCAAAGCCGATAACGGCATCGATATTGATGGTGGTTTCGGCACCCTGTTCTCCTACGCCAGCATGGGGCGGCGAGAACTGCCGTCCGGTAACGTAGTGCACGAAGGCCCGGTGACGCCGCTTGGCAAGAACAACCACTTTGCCGGTACCCACATCCTGGTGCCCCGGGGCGGCGTGGCTGTGCATATTGATGCCTACAACTTTCCGGTGTGGGGCATGCTTGAGAAATTCGCACCCACCTTCCTGGCGGGCATGCCGTCCATTGTAAAGCCGGCCACCTCTACCTGCTACGTGACCGAACTGGCCGTTCGCCTGATGCAGGAATCCGGCGCGCTTCCTGAAGGCAGCCTGCAGCTGATCATTGGCAGCACCGGCGACCTGTTCGACCATCTTGAAGAGCAGGACGTGGTTACCTTCACCGGCTCGGCAGCAACAGCTCGCAAACTCAAGAATCATCCGAACATCATCAACCGTTCGATTCCGTTCAATGCCGAGGCCGACTCACTGAACAGTGCCATTCTGGCGCCAGACGTGACCCCCGAGCACGAAGAGTTCGATATCTTCGTGAAGGAAGTGGGCCGCGAGATGACGGCGAAGGCCGGTCAGAAGTGTACCGCTATACGCCGGATTCTGGTGCCGAAAGATCAGGTGGACGCTGTCTGCGGGAAGCTGAAAGAGCGGTTATCGAAAGTCACCGTGGGCGATCCTTCGGTTGAAGGCGTACGCATGGGCGCTCTTGCCTCCATCGACCAGCTGGAAGACGTCAAAGCCAATATCCAGGAACTGCTGAAGACCAGCGAACTGGTCATCGGTGGCGACGACAGCTTCAAACCGACTGGCGAAGGCACCGAAAAAGGCGCGTTTATCGAGCCGCACGTACTGCTGTGCCGGAACCCGGAAAAGGGTTGTGGAGCACACGACATTGAGGCCTTTGGCCCGGTAGCAACGGTGATTCCCTACGACACCGTCGAAGACGCAGTGGCTCTGTGTGCGCAAGGCCGGGGCTCACTGGTCACCACCCTGACCACCCGCGATCCCGCCATTGCCGGCAAGGTCGCCCCTCTGTTGGCCGCCTTCCATGGCCGTCTGCACCTGCTGGACGCGGAAGCGGCGAAGGAATCCACCGGCCACGGCTCACCTCTGCCCATGCTCAAGCATGGCGGCCCCGGTCGCGCCGGCGGTGGTGAAGAGCTCGGCGGCATCCGCGCGGTACATCATTACCTGCAAAGAACTGCAATTCAGGGCTCCCCGACCATGCTGGCAGCAGTCACCCGTGAGTACGTGCGCGGTGCCGATCTGATCGAAACCGAAGTGCACCCATTCCGTCGTCATTTCGAGGACCTGCAGATCAACGAATCCCTGCTGACTCACCGGCGCACGGTTACCGAGGCGGACATCGTCAACTTCGGCTGCCTGTCCGGCGACCACTTCTACATGCACTTTGATGAAATTGCGGCGCGGGACTCCCAGTTCGGCAAGCGCATTGCCCACGGCTATTTTGTGCTTTCCGCTGCGGCGGGCCTGTTCGTTTATCCGGGCGAAGGTCCGGTTCTGGCGAACTACGGCCTGGACACCCTGCGCTTCATCGAGCCGGTGGCCCCGGGCGACACCATCCGGGCTCGGCTGACCTGCAAGCGCAAGATCGATCAGGGTCGGACATCTCCGGACGGCCACCCCCAGGGTGTGGTGGTCTGGGATGTCCAGGTTCACAACCAGAACGATGAGCTGGTTGCGAGCTACGACATCCTGACACTGGTTGCCAAGAAGCCCGGGTAACACCGGACTGCGAGACCTTCTTCCTGTCCTGGACCCTAGGGAGAAGGTCACAGGTAAATAAATGGGGTCAGATGAAAGCCTTCATCTGACCCCGGCCTCAGCGAACATGATTTTCAGATTTAACGACCTGGCTAATGGGTGCCCCCCTTTTATTTGTGCTTTACATGCCCTGGGCGATTACATACCCAGGTAGGCCTCGCGAACCTTCTCATTACTGAGCAGCTCCCGGCCAGTACCTTCAACCACCACCTTGCCAGTTTCCAGCACATAGCCACGGTCAGCCAGTGCCAGCGCCTGTGAGGCATTCTGCTCGACCAGGAAGATGGTAATGCCCTCTTCCTTCAGCTCATTTACGATGTTAAAGATCTCTTCGATGATCAACGGCGCCAGGCCCATGCTGGGCTCGTCCAGAAGCAGCAGCCTTGGCTTGGCCATCAGGGCCCGGCCCATCGCCAGCATCTGCTGCTGGCCACCGGAGAGCTCACCCGCCAGGTTATGGCGCTTCTGGCGAAGGATGGGGAACTTGGTGTACATGCGCTCCAGATCGTCCATCGCCTCGGGTGTCCTGCCCCGGGTGTAGGCACCCAGCAGCAGGTTGTCGTGGACACTGAGGTCCTTGAACACCTGCCTGCCCTCAGGCACCTGCACAATGCCATCGGCCACACGCTGATCAGCAGGGATCTTCGCCAGGTCCTTGCCCTCAAAGGTTATAGCGCCCCGGTCGGCAGGCTGTAACCCGGAGATGGTCATCAGCAGGGTCGATTTGCCGGCACCATTGGCACCGACAAGCGACACGATCTCGCCACTGTTGATGTGGATATCCACATCATGCAGCACCTCGATCTGGCCATAAGATGTCACCAGCCCCTTGATGGACAGCATTTCCTGCTTTGCATGAGGCGCAGACACCCGGTCGGCGTGTTTGAGGCCCAGCCCCCCGAACTTTTCCGGGGTATAGCTGACAATCTGGTGACGCAGCTCCCGGAACTCTTCCCGCACCCGCTCACCAAACAGGGGATCGTTTTCCACATCCCGCGCTTCGATGATCTGTTGCCAGTCCTGCTCGGTCAGCAGTTTCCGGGCCCGGGGAATAACCACGCCCTCTTCCTTGCGGATATGCTTGCGCAAGGCTTCAGTGAAACGTGCCAGGGCATGACTGAATTCCTCCCGACCTTCCGGCCAGCCCTCTTCGCACGCTGCCAGCAGCTTGCGCAACTCCAGCAGTTTTTCATGGCCAATCACGTAGCCCCTGGCCAGCTTCTCAAGCAGGGGCGCTGTCTCGGGGGACTTCTCACTGAGCCGCTTGTAGAGCTCGATGTCCGTGGGCGTACTGTGTACCCGCCGGGAGAAGTGCTGAATGTAATCAAAGATCGTCCTGAGCAGCCGCTCATCCGGCCGCTGGTCGTTGACGTTCATATCGCTCAGAAGCTGATCCAGCAGATCCAGGATCCGCCACAGCGCCTGATGTTCCTGAACAATAATTCGCACGGCCTGCTCACTGCGTGACCGGGCAGGCGCCATTTCAGTGTGTTGCTCGCTCATGTGAAATGTCTCCTTGCTCAGCCACCCAGATAGGCGGCGATAACGTCCGGGTTCTGACGGATTTCCTCGGGCGTACCCTCGGCCAGAACGCGACCATAGTTAAGCACCAGCAACCGGTCGGAGATTCCCATCACCAGTTTCATATCGTGCTCAACCAGCATCACGGTGGTGCCCTGATCGGCAATTTTCCGGATCAGGTCTTCCAGAGCCGCCGTTTCGACAGCGTTGAGGCCTGCTGCCGGCTCATCCAGCAGGATGACCTTTGGCTCGGCCGCCAGTGCCCGGGCAATCTCGAGCCGCTTGAGCGCACCGTAGGACATCGCAGAGGCCTCGGCACCCACGTACTCGCCACAACCCACATACTCCATAAGGTCCGCGGCGCGTTTATAGGCAGACTCCTCGTCCCGACGCAAAGCCGGCAACCGGAACAGCGTAGTGAGCAGACTGCTCTTGAGCTGTAGGTGCCGACCGAGCATCACATTTTCCATGGCGGTCATGTTCATACAGACCTGCATCTGCTGAAAGGTCCGGCACATGCCTCGCTCCGCAAGCTGGTTCGGTGCCAGCCTGGCGGTACTCTCGCCGTTCAGCAGAATCTCACCCTTCGTGGGGACATAGAGGCCGGTAATCAGGTTAAACAATGTAGTCTTGCCGGCACCGTTCGGGCCAATCACGGAATAGACCTGCCCGGCCTCCACGGCGAAACTGACACCTTCCACCGCATGAACACCACCAAAGGCCTTATCCAGCCCCTTTACTTCAACCAGTGCTGTCATGCCTTACCTCCCGCTTTCCTGCGCATTCTTTTGGAAACGACTGCGGTGATGGTGGGCAACAGGCCCTTGGGCATGAAGATCATGGTCAGCATCAGGATCAGGCCGAACATCACGGCTTCCAGTTCCTGGAAATCCGCCAGAACCTGCGGTAACAGTTTCAATACCACGGCACCCAGAATCACACCGAACGTGGAACCCATACCGCCAAGGACGACCATGGTGATAAAGAGAATGGAGAACTCGAAGCTTGCCACCGCAGGGGTGATAAAACCCTGAAAATGGGCGTAAAGGCCGCCCATGACGCTGGCATAGATCGCGGAGATCACGAATACGAGGCTTTTGTACTTCGCAGTGTCAACGCCCACCACACTGGCAGCCACTTCCGAGCCTTTCACGGAGCGTAACGCCCGGCCAATGGGCGATTCGATCAGATTCTGGGCAAACCAGACCGCCAGCAGAAGCACCACGCTGGCCAGGATATACCAGGCCTGGACACCCGAGATCTCAAGCCCAAACAACGAATACTGACCAAAGGTACTGAGCTCCCAGCCAAAGAGATCGAAGGCCGGAACCGGCATGCCGTCCGGACCGCCGGTGATGGCACGCTCGTTGTTCAGAATAATGGCAATAATGAAACCCACCGCGAGGGTTGCCATGGACAGGTAATGCCCCTTCAGACGCAGGATCGGGCGACCCACAATCCAGGCAATGATGCCAACTACAATGGCACCGACCACCAGCGCAGGGACAGAAGACCAGCCGTAAGTCCCGGTTGCGATACCCGTGAAGTAAGCACCCAGGCCAAAGAAGCCGGCGTGGCCGAGGCTGATCTGGCCGGCAAAGCCCACCAATAGGTTCAGGCCGATTACGGTGGCGGCAATGATGGCCATCTGGATGACCAGCTCATAATGGAACGGATTGCCCAGAAATGCCGGAAGGATAATCAGGATGAGCGCGAGGACCAGCAGGCCCCGGAGGCGCGACTGCATAAACCGGTTCAACATCAGACACGCTCCACTACTTTGGCGCCGAAAAGTCCCCGGGGCATGAAGAAGAGTACCAGCAGGATCATGGAAAACGCGACGGCGTCCTTGTAATCGGATGAAATGTAACCGGCTGCCATGGCTTCAACAATGCCAAGGGCAAGGCCACCGACAACAGCACCCACACCGCTGCCAAGACCACCGATAGCTGCGGCAACAAAGCCTTTCAGTCCGAGGATGATCCCGATGTCATAGGAAGTGAAGGTAATCGGTGCTACCACAATACCGGCTACCGAGCCAAGCAACGCAGACACCATGAATGCCAGCATGAGCACCATCTGGGTGCGGATACCCACCAGACGCGCCGCCTCCTTGTTCATGGAGGTTGCCAGAATTGCTTTGCCAATCAGTGTTTTGGTAAAGAACAGCACCAAAGCCACCACCAGGATCGCGCCAATACCCAGAACCCACAGGCTCTGGCTGTTCAGCACCGCACCAAACACCCGGATAGGCTGGTCGGTGCTGAAGTTCTGCATCACGTGGTACTCCTTGCCCCAGATTACCTGTGCGATACCGCGAATAAAGATGGATGCGCCAATGGTGATAATAATCAGGGTAACCACATCGGCCTGTTTGGCCGGCGCAATCGCGAAGCGCTGCAGGGCGATGCCGAGGATACCGGCCAGGACGACGGCCAGCACGACCGCCAGGATCATGGGCACACCCATGGCCGTAAGTGAAACCGTCGCCATGCCTCCAATCATAAGGAACTCGCCCTGGGCAAAGTTGATGACGTGACTGGCGTTATAGATCAGGGTAAAACCGAGGGCTATCAGAGCGTAGGTCGCACCGATAGTAATCCCGGTGAACAGGTACTGTAAGAATTCTGCGAGCATAGCGGTGGTTCCGGTCGAACATCGGCTGGCGACTTGCCCTGAAAAGGGGTCGTCGCCAGCCGCGAGACAGGTTAAAGGGGTATCAGTCGATTAGTTTCCATTCGCCGTTCTGGACTTCCAGAATGCGGAAGGATTCCGGATCAAGGCCGTTGTGGTCTTCCGGGGACATGTTGAACACGCCCGTTACACCGACATAGCCCTGGATGTTTTCCAGCGCGTTACGAACCGCTTCCGGATCGGTAGAGCCAGCTTCTTCCATGGCGCGAACTGCCAGCATCAGGCCGTCGTAGGCATAGGCACCGAAAGTGGACACCTTGGAATCCCAGCGAGCTTCGTATTCAGCCTTGTAGTTCTGGACCACTTCTTTCTGGGGATCGTCGTCCGGCAGGGAATCCGGCACCAGCAGCGGAGATGCGGGCAGGCGGAGACCCTCGGCAGAAGAGCCGGCCAGCTCGAGGAAACTGTCAGAAGCTACGCCGTGGGACTGGTAGAACGGAAGCTCCATGCCCAACTGGGCATAGTTACGGGTCACAATGGCCGGGCCCTGGCCGAAACCGAAGTTGAGAACCGCTTCAACACCTTTTGTGTTACGGATATTGGTCAGTTGGGCAGTCATATCTGTATCAGATCCGCTGTAGGTGACATCGGCCACCACTTCCATACCCATTTCTTCGGTCACTTCCAGAGTCTGGGTGCGACCGGAACTGCCGAAACCACCGGTGCCGGAAATCAGGCCAAATCGGGTAATGCCACGGTCTTTCATGTCGGCGAGAATTCGCTCTGCCGCCATGCGATCAGTTTGCGGAGTCTTGAACACCCACTTCTTGACCGGTGTGGTAATAACCACGGCGCCCGCCAGGGATATGAACGGAACCTGTGCCTGCTCGATCAGCGGTACCGCTGCCATGGTGGCACCGGTGGTGCTGCCGCCGACGATGACATCCACCCGGTCTGAACGGATCAGGCGGCTGGCGAAGTTACGGGCAGACGAGGCATTGCCAACGTCGTCATAATGGATCAGCTCCAACTGACGACCAAGGACACCGCCGTCTTCATTGATTTTTTCAACGTACATCTCGAGCGTTTTCAGCTCGGGATCGCCAAGGAAGGATGCCGGACCTGTCACAGACAGGAACGAACCAATCTTGATGGGGTCAGCAGCCTGGGCGCTCATCATCATGAGGCCGGCAGCAGCGACTACTGCGCATTTTCCGACGCGACGGATCATTGTTCTAAGCATTGTTTTTATTCTCCCGGATTGTGCAGGGGCTTGAGTATATTGTTATTCCCTCATCCTTGATCAGATGCACTCCTGTTTCTTCGCCTCCGGTAAATTCGATACCATTGACGAATGTCAAATCAAGTTATTGTATCATAACTTCCATGTCAACCGATTTCAGGGAGATCGGTCGACGCTCCTTAAGTAAAGCCGACGGTGGCACACCACGCCAGCACGGCGATCAGGGAGACAAATCTTTACCTGACACGCAGGACCCGCATAATACGTGCAACGTGTTTCATTGATTCTTATTTGCGAACCCAGGCCATGACTGCGAAAAGCCAGCTCGAACTGCTCGTCAAGAATTTTCAAAAGAAGCGGCCACTCCGTGCCGGTTCCCTCATCATTACCATCTATGGCGACGCCATAGTTCCCCGAGGCGGCAATGTCTGGCTTGGCAGCCTGATGAAGCTGGTCGAACCCATGGGCATCAGCCAGCGGCTGGTTCGCACCTCCGTGTATCGCCTGGTCCAGGAATCCTGGCTGCAAACCGAAAAGGTCGGCCGCTGCAGTTATTACAGCCTCACCGGCCCCGGGCTGCGCCGTTTCGAGCAGGCCTTCCAGCACGTTTATAATCTCGATACCGAGGAATGGAGCGGCAGCTGGTGCCTTGTGTACCTGAATCAGCTGGCTCCGGAACTTCGCCAGAAAGTCCGCGAAGAACTGAAGTGGCTCAGCTTTGGCAGCATGGCGCCGGGCTTGATGGAGCACCCCCGGTTTACCCGCAGCGAACTGATTCCCATGCTGCAGGAGTGGGGCGCCCTGGAAGACACTATCGTGATGCAGACCATGCCCATGGAGCAGAAAAGCCCCAAGGCACTCAGGTTGCAGGTGCGCGAGAGCTGGAACCTGGACGAGCTGGGAGGTCGGTACCGGCGCTTCCTGGCTCAATTCCGGCCCCTCTGGCGTGAGCTGCAATCGGAAGACACGCTCAGCCCGAAAGAATGCCTGATCCTCCGGATATTGCTGATTCACGAGTACCGAAAAATTCTGCTTCGAGACCCACTACTGCCGGACGAGTTGCTACCGGGCGACTGGGAAGGCCGCAGCGCCAAGCAACTCTGCCGGAACCTGTACCGGAAGATTTATGTGCGGGCGGAACAATGGCTGGATGAAACCCTGGAAAATGCCTCCGGCCCCCTCCCCGGCCCCGGCGAGAAATTCTTCAAGCGCTTTGGAGGGCTGAGAGACATGACCACGACTCAGGAAGAAACGCCGGAATCCGCTGTCTGAATACAGCGAACTGTTGTACTCTGAACTGAAAGGTCGGAATAACGGTGTTTCATGAGCTCCAGCAAACAGCGCCTGCAGCCCGAATTCGAGTGGGTCGATCAGCAAGGTGACGAATCGATCCGCTACCTTGATCATGGATACCCCAGCCCCCTTGTGCGCTGGCACTACCATGAGGAGTATGAACTACACCTGATCACAGCGACGTCAGGCAAGGTGTTCGTTGGCGACTACATTGGCAATTTCTCACCTGACAGCCTGATACTGGTTGGCCCCAACCTGCCCCACAACTGGATAAGCCAGCTGGATAAGGGGGAGCGCGTCGAGTTACGCGACCGCGTCATCAACTTCTCCCATGAGTTTGTGAAAGGATGCGAATCCTTCTTCCCGGAAGCACGGCTGCTGGCTCCGTTCTGGGAGCGCGCGCAGTATGGCATTGAGTTTCTGAACCCCGACAGCATTGCCAGGGCCGTGGAGCTGTTCGAAGACATTGCAACTTCCGGAGGTTTCAGGCGCCTGACCCGATTCTGGACGCTGATAGAGCTTCTTGCGGGCATTGATGATTACCGGGTGCTCTCCTCATCAACCTACATTCCGATCACCGATGAGAAGATCCTCCATCGGCTCAATCTGGCCGTCAATTACATCTTTGAGTCCTATGACACCAGCATCTCGCTTGAAGAAGTCGCAGACCATGTGAACATGGGGCCGACCTATTTTTCCAAATTCTTCAGGAAAGCGACTGGCCAGCGCTTTATTGAGTTCGTCAATACCCTGCGCATCAACAAAGCCTGCGAACATCTTGCCCATACCGACGAGCCGATTACTGAAATCTGCTTTTCGGTCGGATTCAACAACATCGCAAACTTCAACCGCCGCTTTTTTCACCTCAAGAAAATGACACCTTCGGACTATCGAAAGGCATCAATGGATGTTCTTTACCGGGGCTGACCCGCTTTTTACCTTTTTCAAACAATACCTTATAGCTGCATATCATTTTCCTCCCGAATCAGAAAGATGACGTGTTAGCCCCCATTCAAGGCAAAGTTCACGTCGACTCGCATAACCGATGACAGCTCACCTGATGGAAAAAAAGTACATAAATCTGGCGAATTATGTATTTGTCCGCTTTTCATGCCCAGCGTGTAATAGGACCCAGCACCCGATTGGGTGTACCGGCAACAACAATGTTGACGGGTTTCCAGATTTAGCCCGGATCGACCTACTCCAAAAATAAACAGAGGTTTGAACATGAGCACCAACACCCTTTTCCCGGCGCAGGTCGCAGCCGGAATCCTGACCGCATCCTCCTCCGCCATGACGGCAACTAAAGTCACTTACAGATAAACGAAGTTCCGCATAGATTTAATGCGACTACTCAGCGTGGAAATAAAACAAATAGCATCCATCACATGAGGTAAAATCAATGAGATTAATAAGCGCTTCAAAACTGGGGACGGTTTGTGCGTTGCTGGGGATGGCCGCCAGCCCCACTTACGCCACAGAATTGGGGCTGGCCTCCAGCCCCGCCCCTGGCACGGAATTATTCGACGGTAAAGTAGAAATCAAGGGCGCTATCATGAGCTCCTTCCAGGAACTGGAAGCTGACGATAATGCGTTCAATGTTGCTGATCGGTCGACCGACTCAGGCTTCAACCGGATACGCTTTTCTCTCGGCTTCGATATCCAGGTCTCAGAACGCATCAATGCCTTTGTGGAACTCAGCGAAGAACCGAATGACTTTGGCACTGACGATCAGTTCGAAATCTCCAACGACCTGTCGTTTATCAATTATATGCTCACTGATGACCTCACTTTTCGTTTGGGCGGAGTTGTCACCGCGGTGCGCAACTTCGGGGGATATTCGGACGGTGCCGTGGTACAGGGCAACCCACTGATTGGCAACTCACCCGCCGATATGGTTACCGCGGAATCCGGCTTCACCGTCTTGGGAAGCCATGATATCGGCAGCGGTTTTCTCAAACGGGTGAACTGGGACGCCACCGTGACTGTGCCCACCTTCTTCGAGGATTTCGGCGGGGATCGTGGCTATGATTACTTCTTCAAGGGTTCTCTGGACCTGCCCATGGGCTTCAGTGTCGGCGGCGGCTATGCCTTCAATGACCTGGGTGATCAGGTTACCGGCGATAATCCGCGCCCGTTCAGTGAGGTTCAGACGATGGGTATGGTGCAGGGTGACGGCGATAACTACAACTTCCCGGGCAGTGGTGCCGGTGCTCGTGATACCCATGCCGGTCTGGTGCCGGGTCTGGAAGTCGATGTGTGGCAGATCGGTGCCCAGTATGAGGGTGAGGATATCCCGCTCTATGCCCGCATCTGGTTCGGTCGGGCTGAAGATAAATTCAGTTTTGGAGACAGCTCAGGGAATCAAACCGTTGCTAGCCAGGCCACCCAGTTCCTGCAGCAGACAAGCGAAATGCAATTTTACGGCACGGAGGCCAGCTACTACATAATGCCTTCAAAACTCTACGGTGCAGTGCG
Source organism: Marinobacter metalliresistant (assembly GCF_038098645.1). Classification (NCBI taxonomy): domain Bacteria; kingdom Pseudomonadati; phylum Pseudomonadota; class Gammaproteobacteria; order Pseudomonadales; family Marinobacteraceae; genus Marinobacter; species Marinobacter metalliresistant. The sequence goes on from NZ_CP101118.1 coordinate 1,671,131, forward strand.
CTACACCCTTGTGACTAATGAGTCCGACAATGCCGGTCCCGACGACGAGTTGACACGTACCCAGGTCGGCGGCGGTTATTGGCTAAATGATGTGGCGCTAGTAAAGGCGGAGTACGTGAGCCAGCAAGAGGGCGCGAATTCCCCCGGTCAGATCGGGGATGACTGGGATGGCTTTATGCTGGAAGCCTCTGTAGTTTTCTAGTTTCCGCTCCGGAAAAATTGGGTACAGACCCCGTTTTCTTTAATCGGGGTCTGTACTCAATTGATAGTGTTTCCGATTAGCATCTCTGCCGAAATCGATCTGGCAACCGAAGCTCGAGTGCTGGATCCTGGCCCGACTGCGTCACCGGGCATTCGATAACACATCGAGATGGCCGTGTGCAAATCGGTCACGTTCGCCGGAATACACAACTTTATCGCGTCAGATTTTTCCTTTTCTAACAGGACAATGCTTTACCGACAGCCGCTCAAAAGGTGGTTCACGGTGGCTGACGCTTAAGGGGACAGCTCGGCGAATGGCAAAAAAGTACATAAATCTGGCGAAGTATGTATTTGTCCGCTTTTCATACTCAGCGTGTAATGGGCTCATAGGACTCAGCACCCGATTGGGTGTACCGACAACAATGTTGACGGGTTTCCAGATTTAGCCCGGATCGACCTACTCCAAAAATAAACAGAGGTTCGAACATGAGCACCAACAGCTTTTTCCCTGCGCTGGTCGCAGCCGGAATCCTGACCGCATCCTTCCCGGCCATGGCGGCCACCAAAGTCACGATTGGCACCGTCAACAACGGCGACATGATTCGCATGCAAGGTTTGTCTGATGCCTTCGAAGCAGAATACCCGAATATAGACCTCGACTGGGTCGTACTTGAGGAAAATGTCCTCCGCCAGCGCCTGACCACGGATATTGCCACCGGCGGTGGCCAGTTCGACGTGATGACCATCGGCATGTACGAGGCCCCGATCTGGGGAGAAAAAGGCTGGCTGACGGTTATGGATGACCTGCCGGAAGACTATGACAAGGAAGATATTTTCCCGTCGGTCCTTGGCGGCCTCTCGAAGAACGGGAAGCTCTACGCGCTGCCCTTCTATGCCGAAAGCTCGATGACCTACTACCGCAAGGATCTTTTCGAAAAAAACGGGTTAACCATGCCGGCCCAGCCCACCTGGGAACAGATGAAGTCGTTCGCCAAAACCCTCCACAAGCCCGACGAGGGACAATACGGGGTTTGCCTGCGCGGCAAAGCCGGCTGGGGCGAAAACATGGCGCTGATCACCACCATCGCCAACGCGTTCGGTGCCCGCTGGTTTGACGAAGAGTGGAAACCTGAATTCACCGGCCCGGAGTGGAAAGACGCGCTCACGTTCTACGTCGACCTGCTGGGTAACTACGGTCCCCCGGGGGCATCCTCCAATGGCTTCAATGAAAACCTCGCACTGTTCAATTCCGGCAAATGCGGCCTATGGGTAGACGCCACGGTAGCCGGCGCGTTTGTTACCGACAAATCCCAGAGCAAGGTCGCTGATAAGGTTGGTTTTGCACTGGCACCAAGCCAGAAGACCGATAAGGGCGCTGGTTGGCTGTGGTCCTGGGCACTGGCCATTCCGGTCAGCTCGGATGCAAAAGAAGCCGCCAAGACCTTTATCACCTGGGCGACATCCAAGCAATACAGCGCCCTGGTGGCGGAGACAACCGGCATCGCAACCACTCCTCCGGGCACTCGGGCATCAACTTACGACAACGCCGAGTACCTTGCTGCCGCGCCGTTTGCGGCCAAAACCCTCGAGTCGATGGATAGGGCCGATCCCAATGACGCCACCCTGAAGCCGGCCCCCTATGTGGGCGTTCAGTTTGCCGCCATCCCGGAGTTTCAGGCCATTGCAACCCAGGTTGGCAAACTTTTCTCCGGGGCGCTCGCCGGCTCCATGTCGACGGAACAGGCCCTGATGGGCGCCCAGTCGATTACGACCCGCGAAATGACCCGGGCGCGTTACTACTCAAAGTAATCACGTCGCTATGAACTAACACAACTGGCACCTGTGGGTCCCGTCATGCCGCTCCATCGGCTTATACGGGCAGCCCACACCGTCAGGGCCCCTTCCCGGAGGCATTGGCATGGAAACAAAAACTTTGGATGCGGACGCAATCCGCACAATGCAAGACACGGCTCCGACTGCAGGAGGTGTCAGCAAACAGAAAGCCAGAGTCAGCCGGCTCATGGTATCGCCATCGGTGCTGTTGCTTCTGCTCTGGATGGTTGTTCCCCTGTCCATGACGATTTACTTCTCGTTGATCCGGTATAACCTGCTTTATCCCGGCGAAAACGAGTACGTCGGCCTGGAGAACTTCCGGTTTTTCGTGACTGACCTGGGATTCATGGCCGGCATGACCAACACACTGCTGCTGGTCGGCTCGGTACTCTTGATCACAGTCGTATTCGGTGTCCTGATTTCACTGCTCATTAATCTGGCGTTCTGGGGTCAGGGGATTGTCAGAATCCTGTTGATTTCGCCGTTTTTCATCATGCCCACGGTAAATGCACTGGTCTGGAAAAACCTGCTGCTGCACCCGGTGTCGGGGGTCTTTGCCGCCATCTGGCAGTTTTTCGGCGCGCAACCCATTGACTGGTTCTCGGAGTTTCCGCTTTTCTCCATCATCATGATCGTGTCGTGGCAATGGCTGCCTTTCGCGATCCTTCTGCTGATGACCGCACTGCAGTCGCTCGACCAGGAGCAGCAGGAAGCCGCGCGACTGGACGGCGCTGGCCCATGGGCCCTGTTCTGGCACCTGACCCTCCCCCACCTGGCCCGCCCGATTGCCGTGGTGGTGATGATCGAAACCATTTTCCTGCTCTCACTGTTTGCGGAAATCTTCACAACAACCGGTGGTGGCCCCGGCTACGAAACCACCAACCTCGCCTACCTGATCTACAGCCAGGCGTTACTCCAGTTCGACGTTGGCCTTGCGTCAGCGGGCGGACTGATTGCCGTCATTCTTGCCAATATCGCCGCGTTCTTCCTGGTTCGCGTCGTCGGCAAGAGTCTGACCGATAAACAATAACGCCGGAGGTGACACCATGCTTAGCCTGAAACAACGCCGAAGCCTGACAACGGCCCTTATGGGTATCCTGGCCTGGGGCGTAGCCCTGGCCATCTTCTTTCCGATTTTCTGGATGCTGCTGACCAGCTTCAAAACCGAAATCGACGCGTTCGCGACGCCGCCCCAACTGTTCTTCACACCCACGCTGGAGAACTACACGCTGGTCAATGAGCGCAGCGACTACTTCCACTTTGCCTGGAACTCGGTGGTTGTGTCTTTCGGCTCAACGATTATCGGGATGCTGCTGGCGGTACCCGCCGCCTACTCCATGGCGTTTTTCGAGACCAAACGCACCAAGGCCACCCTGCTCTGGATGCTGTCCACCAAGATGCTGCCACCTGTCGGCGTACTGGTCCCGATCTACCTGCTGTTCAAAGACCTGCAGATGCTGGATACCCGCATTGGGCTGACCATTATTTTCACGCTGATCAACCTGCCAATCATGATCTGGATGGCTTACACCTACTTCAAGGAAATCCCGAAAGAGGTACTGGAAGCCGCGCGTATGGACGGCTCAACGCTGTTCCAGGAGATCTGGCGGGTTCTGCTTCCCATGAGCAAAGGCGGGCTGGCGTCCACCGTTCTGCTGGCACTGATTCTGAGCTGGAACGAGGCATTCTGGTCGCTGAACCTCACCGCATCGCAGGCAGCGCCCCTGACTGCCCTGATCGCCTCCTACTCGAGTCCCGAAGGACTGTTCTGGGCCAAGTTGTCCGCAGTCTCAACCCTGGCCTGCGCTCCGATCCTGATCTTTGGCTGGATCAGTCAGAAACAGTTGGTTCGCGGTTTGTCCTTTGGCGCAGTTAAATAACGGAGAATTCCCATGGCTGATTTAACAATAAAAAACCTGAAAAAATCCTTTGGGGATGTGGAAATCCTCAAAGGCATCAACCTGAACATCAAGGATCACGAGTTTGTTGTCTTCGTTGGCCCCTCAGGCTGTGGCAAGTCGACCCTGCTGCGCTCGATCGCCGGCCTTGAAGAGGTCACCAGTGGTCATATTTACCTGGACGACAGGGAAATCACCGAACTCGCGCCCGCCAAGCGGGATCTGGCGATGGTCTTCCAGAGCTATGCGCTCTATCCCCACATGTCCGTGCGCAAGAACATGTCATTCGCGCTGGAGCTGGCCAAGGAGCCCAAAGAGACGATCAAAGCCAAGGTGGCCGAAGCAGCTCGCATTCTGGAGCTGGAGCCTTTGCTTGAGCGTAAACCCAAGGAACTGTCCGGTGGGCAACGCCAGCGCGTTGCCATTGGCCGCTCCATCGTCCGCCAGCCCAAGGTATTCCTGTTTGACGAACCGCTGTCGAACCTCGATGCCGCACTTCGCGTGCAGATGCGGCTTGAACTTGCGCGGCTTCACCATGACCTGAAAGCCACCATGATCTACGTGACTCACGATCAGGTCGAAGCCATGACCCTCGCCAATAAGGTCGTGGTACTCAACCAGGGGCAGATCGAGCAGGTCGGCTCGCCCATGGAGCTCTATCACAGCCCGGCCAACCGGTTTGTCGCGGGCTTTCTCGGCATGCCGAAAATGAGTTTCCTGCCTGCTACCGTGCTTGCATGCGATCATCAGGGAACCCGAATCCAGCTCGAAGATGGCGCCACACTCACCCTGCCGGTCGAGGGGACATCATTGCGCAAGGACAGCCGCGTAACCCTGGGCGTGCGGCCTGAGAACATTTATGTCTCCGACCCTGCGGAAAGCCACCTCACCGGCCGTCTGGACATAGCAGAAAATCTTGGCAGTGACACCTACTGTTACGTCAAAACCGGTACCGGCGAAACGCTTACGGTCCGGACACCGGGCAATTTCACATGCAACTTTGGCCAGCAGATCGGCCTGAGCCTCGAGCTCGACCAGTGCCACCTGTTCGATGACCAGGACCAGGCCCTGCCCAGACTCGAGCAGATCGCCGCCTGACACGCGAAGGGCCGGCCCCGCCGACCGGAAAACAGGGTGAACCTATGAAGCTGAACAAGACCACACTGTCCGACCTGCCAAGCGGCGTTTCGCGCCCGCAGTACAATCGGGCAAACCTGAAACATGGCATCATCCACATCGGGGTTGGCGGCTTTCACCGTGCCCATCAGGCCATGTACACAGACAGACTGTTGCAGCAAGGCGGCAACGACGACTGGGCCATCTGCGGAGTCGGGCTGCGTGAGGCAGACCGAACCATGCAGTCCGTCCTGGCAGAACAGGACTACCTCTATACCCTGATCGAGCTGGGCTCCGATGGCACCAATGCATTGAGTGTCATCGGTGCGATCACCGATTTTCTGTTTGCTCCGGACGACCCCGACCGGGTGATCGAAAAGCTTGCCAGTCCTGACGTCCGAATCGTTTCCCTCACCATTACCGAGGGAGGCTACAACGTTGATGACAATACCGGGCTTTTCAATCATGAGCATCCGGATGTGGTTCATGACCTGCAGCATCCCCAGCAGCCGCGCACCGTGTTTGGTTTTCTGACCGAAGCCCTTGCCCGCCGCAGAAACCGGGGACTGGCACCATTTACCATCATGTCCTGCGACAACCTGCCCCACAACGGCCATGCAGCGCGCAGCGCTTTACTGGCATTCGCCTACATGCGTGATGCCGGGCTGGCAGAGTGGATTGATCAACAGGTCACTTTTCCCTGCAGTATGGTGGATCGAATTACACCGGGAACCACGCCCGCCCATACCGAGTGGCTGAAACTCTCCCATGGTATCGAGGATCGCTGGCCAGTCATCTGCGAACCCTTCACCCAGTGGGTTCTGGAAGACAATTTCTGCAACGGCCGCCCGGACTGGGCGTCCGCCGGTGCCCGGTTCACAGGCAATGTGGCCCCCTACGAGCTGATGAAAATCCGGCTGCTGAATGCCAGCCACTCGGCCATGGCGTACCTGGGTTACCTTGCCGGCTATCGCTACACCCATGAAGTCATGGCAGACAGCCGTTTCACCGATTTTATCCGGGCCTTCATGGATGAGGATGTTACCCCGATTCTGGGTGACATTCCGGGCGTTGATCTCGTTGGCTATAAGGCGACACTGATCGACCGCTTTTCCAACCCACAGGTCGGCGACCAACTGGCCAGGCTGTGCCTTGACGGATCCAGCAAGATCCCCAAGTTCCTGGTGCCAACCATTCGAGCGCTTATTCAGGAATCCCGGCCCCTGGACCGCGTGGCCCTGGTCATCGCAAGCTGGGCGGTATACCTCAAAGGCAAGGACGAAGCCGGCCACCTGCATGAAGTTCGGGATCCGCTTGCTGAACGCCTGCAAACCGCAGTGCAGGACCGGGACAGCCTGAACCAGACGTTTCTGGGCATGGAGGATCTGTTCAGCAGGGATTTGATCCATTCCCGGGCCTTTTGCGCGGCCTTTGAGTCCGCCGTCAAAAGGCTGGAATCCGATGGTGTTCTGGCGACCCTGGAATCGTTGTCAGTCACTTAAAGACGCCCCAGGCAGGAAACAGACAATGCAAAAGGTTATCGCATTTGGAGAAGCACTGATCGACATGCTCTCCAGCAACGTCGGCAACACACCCGGAACCGGGACGACAGAAACAACCGGGCAGGAAACCTTCACCAAGTTTCCCGGTGGTGCTCCGGCGAACGTCGCAGCCGCGGTTGGTAAGCTGGGCGGTCGCAGCTACTTTGCGGGCAAGGTCGGAGCGGACATGTTCGGGGATTTCCTCAAGGCATCACTGGAAGACAACGGCGTAAATACCGACTACCTGCTGCAGACCCGCGAAGCCAAAACGGCACTGGCCTTTGTGTCACTGGACGCCCATGGCGAGCGAAGCTTCGAGTTCTATCGCAACCCTTCCGCGGATACGCTGTTTCGTTCGGAGGACTTTCAGGATGAATGGTTTCAGGAGCCGGGAATTTTCCATTTCTGTTCCAATACGCTGGCCGAGCCCGGCATACGGGAAACAACCCTGGCGGGCCTGGAAAAAGCCAGGAGTGCCGATTTTGTCATCAGCTTTGATCTGAATCTGCGGGAAAATCTGTGGCCAGAGAACAGCGACCCATTCGGCGCTGTATGGTCCTGCATCAAGCGGGCACATGTGGTTAAACTCAGCGCAGAAGAACTGGCCTTCCTCTGCGGTGATCAGGATGAGGATCTTGTCCTGAGGAGGCTCCAGAACGCCGGCGTCGCATTGATCGTGATCACCGACGGAGGAGCACCCATGCGTTATTACACAGGCAGCCATAAAGGGCTGATTCAACCTGTAGAGGTAACCATGGTAGACAGCACAGCGGCCGGCGATGCCTTTGTCGGCGGCCTGCTATACCGCCTCTCAGAAACGGAAGTGTCTCCGGCGCGATTGACTGCTCTGGGCGAACATCCTGAAGCCCTGAAAGAAATGCTTCAGTTCGCCAGCGCCTGCGGCGCCCACGCGGTAACCCGCGCTGGGGCATTTACCTCACTGCCGAGCCAGTCTGACCTGGAGAGCCTGCTCAGGATTTCCCGGCACCGGACTCAGCCAACTGTGCCCGGGTCTTGAGACGCCCCTCCCGGCGTGCCTGGGCATTGTCGAACCGACGCTTCTGCTGAGGGGTCACCGGGACAACCTCCGGCAGCTCAACCGACGACCGCAGTTTCGTCTTGACGCTGCTGTGCCCGCCTTGCCAGATGAAGCATGAGTACACCCAGCGCCATAACAACCAGAGTCAACCAAAGACCGTTGGTGTAATTACCCTCCACATCCGCCAGATAGCCGACGACTGCCGGTGCCACCATCTGCGCTATGCCATAACTGAAGGTCAGCCGGCTCATGGGCCGGGAGGGATTTTCGGGGAACACGCGCCCGACCATCGCCAGCATCATGCTGACAATACCGATAAAGCTGGCACCATAAATCACGGAACTGAGCATCACACTGGTCAGGCTGGTGTTCATGATCAGCATCAGGATACTCACCGAGTTCAGTGTGTAGGCCAGGTACAGTGCCAGCCACTGCCCCCAGCGACGGGAGAATACATCCCAGAGCCAGCAGGCCGGGGTGGCGGCAAGACCGGCAATCAGCCAGACCAGCCAGCCCTGGCCGCTGAGCTCGGGCATGGATTCGGCGATGGCCACCAGGAACGTGGCTGTCACCACATAGCCCACGCCGGCGCAGAAATACGCCAGTTGCAGTATACGGATGAAGCGGCTCCGCTCATCCCCGGTACCTTCACCCCCTGTGCGGGGCAGAGCGCAGGCCCGGTAGTCCGGCATCCAGCGCCAGGCAGGAACCAGAAGTGCCAGCGCCACCAACCCGTAGATCACCCATTGCTGATCCCAGGTGAACGGGTCCTTGATCAGCTCGGCCACCACGGCAGTCAGGACAATCCCAAGCCCGATGCCGGAAAAGAACACACCAAGCTCGGATTTCTGGTTATTCTTGATCAGCCAGCTCATCAGCAGGCCGGCTCCCAGCAACATGCCCGCTGAAGTGCTCAGCCCGGAGATAAAGCGCAGAATGAACCACAACCACATGTTGGTGGTGTACCCCATGAGCACCGTCGAAACCACGGCGACCACCAGTCCGAGCTGGTACAGCCTGACCTTGAGACCGAGATCGCTGATCCGGGTAATGAGCACCGCCCCGGTCAGGTAGCCGGCATAGTTCACGGTAGCCAGCATGCCGACAACGGATTTGCTCAGCCCCAGCGCAGCAACCATTTCCGGGATCATCGGCGTGTAGGAAAACCGGGCGATCCCCACCATGACCACAACGGCGATCACGCTGGCCACCAGCACTTTTATTGTTTCTATCGGTTTCACGCGGTGCCCTTACATCGGAACGAGTTCAGATCAGGCGCGGCCCAGGAACTTGCGCTCCTCCACGTTAATGCGAATGCGATCTCCGGTGGAGATATGTTCAGGCACCTGTACCACCAGACCAGTTGCAAAACGGGCGGGCTTGGTTCTGGCCGTCGCAGAGCCGCCTTTGACGGACGGATCCGTCTCTTCAATCACCAGTTCAACGGTGGGCGGAAGTGCGAGTGCAACCGGCGAGTCCTTCAACAGGATAACCATAACGCCCTGCGTGTCTTCGGAGATGAACAGCAGCTCTTCGGCAATGGCGTCCCGGTTCAGGCTGTACTGGGTGAAGTCCTCGGTATCCATGAACACGTACTCATCGCCATCCGCGTAGGAAAAGGTGGCTTCCCGGCGCGTCAGGTCAGCCAGGTTGAGCATGTCCGAATCCTTGAATGTCTCGTCAAGCTTCTGGCTGGTCACCACATCGTACATTCGCATCCGGTACAGGCTGCCACCGGCACGGCCCTGGGGGACCGAGCGCTCAATGTCTTTCACGAAATACACCCGTCCGTCGTATTCAACAGCGGAATTCTTTTTGATCTCACTGGCTCTGGGCATGTCTTCTGTTTCCGTAAAGGGAGTTTCGCTTAACCGTTCAGCCCCAAATGCTCTGAATCCTGCTCAATGCAACGATCCAGAAGCGCCAGGTAATCCGCCTTGGCTTTAACCTTGGTTTCCCGGTGCGCACGCATGTTCAGAGTCTTGAAGTGGAGCGCAAGCCCGGTGGCTCGTTCGATCAGTTTGTCCTGGGCAACCACCTCATCCAGGAACCCTGCCTCGACCGCGCCTTCAGGGCTGTAGATTTCAGCGTTTACAACCGAGCGGTAGAAATGAGCCGGCGCCAGACGGTGGCGGGCAATTTCGATACCGGCATGGTGCATGGTCATGCCAATCGCAACCTCATTCAGGCCCAGCTTGAAGGGCCCTTCGATACCAATGCGATGATCTACGGACAGCAGGATGAACGCTCCCTTGGCAATGGCATGGCCGCTGCACGCGCCGATCACCGGCAACGGAAACGCCGCGAGGCGACGGGTCAGTTTGGAGCCGGTAGTTACCAGCGCCGCAGCTTCCTTCGGACCTTTCTGCATTTCCTTCAGATCGTAACCGGCGGAGAAAATGCCCGGCTGGCCGGTGAGGATAACAACGGCCTTGTCCTGCTCCGCACGATCCAGCGCCTGATTCAGGCCCTCAATAACCTCATGACTCAGGGCATTCGCCTTGCCATTGCTGATGGTGATCGTCGCAACACCGTCTTTCAACTCGTAACCTACCAGCTCAGTCACCTGCCTTACCTCTCTGCCAAAATTAAAGTGAGCGTTTGTTTACTTAGTCGGACCAGATTGTGGGTCAGCCGCGTCCGAGTTTCAACAATCTTTGCAAGAATTCGAAGGGCACGGAGCTCTGAATAATCTTACCCACAAAAACTGTGGATAACTTTGTGGGAACAGCTCGGACAGGTGTCTTCAGCCCTGCAATCACAGGGCTTCAGGGATTATGGCGTTTTAATGACCGGCTACGCCTTAAACAGCACGCTCGAGCTACCGAATAGCTTAGGATTGCAGCCGCAGGCTGACCTGTGGCGGTGCATGTCACGGGTCAGCCTCTGTTGAAATCCGACATCACATCCTGCAGATCCCGCTTGAGCTCCTCGGGTTCGGTGATCCAAACGGTTTTATCAAGGCCGGGAAAGACGCCGACATCCAGGCCATCCCTGGTCAGCCCGGGCACCCATTTCCTGAAAAAGTCTGGCAATGAAATACTTCGGGGAGACAGGTCATCGGCACCCTTGGCGTAGTCGGCGGCAAACGCCGGGGCAGGCCAAACGGGCAGGTACTCTACGTCGCCATCGTCGGAGGCAATTTTCAGGAAGCGATTCCCGGTATTAACCAGAATCCAGATTTCGCGCTCCTCGCCCACCTGGTTCAGGAAGTAGTCGTACCGCAGTTCGCCGTCCATTTCGATTACCGGGGTAAGTTCATCACTGCTCATATCAGGCACGCCACTCCAACAAGTTGCTTTCGGGTAGGTTTCGGAGCCTAACACGGAATCCGGGAAGACTGACTGTAGTACGTTCACGGATGCGGCTCATTGCCTTTTTAACCGGTTCATGTGCCACATTAGCCATGGTGAGCTCCTCTTGCCAGTGCTTAAAGAAAGTGATCCAGGCCGATAACGGTCCCGGCTCCAGACCGATTCGGTCTGCCTTGTTCAGTTCGATCAGGTTCATCTGCAAAATGTTCCCCAGCGATATGTCCGGCTGGGTTTCGTCACGCATCTCGAACCGACACACCGCTTGCCTACGTTCGTTCTCAGTTGCAGTGAACAAATCAAAATCCAGCAGGTGCAGCCCGACCGAGGCTCTCAGGTGCTGGTAGTCCTCCCCAGCATCCAGTTGCGTGCCCAGAGTACGCGCAAGGTAAAACAAACCGCGCTTATGCCAAGCACCGTACCTGCGAACCTGTATCTCGACATTATAGCAGTGGCCTTCCCCATCCCGAGCCAGGACATCCAGGATAATGTATTTGCCAGTCAGTTCACTGGCTTCGATATTCGGGTTCAGAATATCAACCGACATAATATCCGGAAGATCAGGGCGCAGATCATTAATCAGGTTCACCAACAGATCCGGGGCTTCTGCAAACAAACGCTTGAAAACGTAATCGTTGGTCGGATCGAGTAAGTCGCTCATGAGGCCACCTGAATGAATGGCGGTTATTCTACCACACCCCCTCACCTCATCGGATAACACCAAAAACTCAAAAAAAACAGGCCAGTCCCAGACCGGCACCCACAGCCAGACCCAGTATCCTTTAACAAAAGTTCAGTGATTGCTGAACGAGTTGGCGTATCGGCAGAAACCGTCAGCTTTCAACCATCCGGGCCCTCAGGCGCGGTAACTGGGCCGGGTAGTTTTCCTGGATGAAGGTTACCAGCCCCTCACGAACCGCACATCTGAGGTCCCAGTTCCGGCTTGAATCCGAAGCGCTCATCAGGAACCGCACCTGCATGGCCTGGTCGCTGGCATCGGTCACCTGCACTGTAGCCACCTTACCATCCCAGAGTCCCGACTGAGCCAGCAACCGGTTGAACTCCTGCCGAAGCGCCTTCACCGGCATGGTGTAGTCCACCCAGATAAATACGGTTCCCAGCAGATCCGCGGTATTTCTGGACCAGTTCTGGAACGGATTCTCGATAAACCACTGCAGTGGAATAACCAGTCGGCGAAGGTCCCAGACCCTCAAAACCACATAGGTGGACGTCACCTCTTCCACCCAGCACCACTCCCCCTGAACGTTCAGTACATCATCTATCCGGAAGGGCTGGGTGAGCGCAATCTGCATCCCCGCCAGCAAATTGCTCAGCACGGGGCGGGCGGCGAAACCCAGAATCAGGCCGCCGACCCCCGCCGATGCGAGCAGGCTGGCACCCATGTGCTGGACGGACTCAAAGGTCATCAGGGCCGCACCCAAGCCGATAATGACAATGAGGATATTCAGGGCGCGAACCAGAAACCGGGTCTGGGTTTCGACCTTGCGGGCGCGCTTCCACTGCCCCTCGAGCACCGGGTTCAGCGCCACGATAACCTCACCAATCGCGGAAGTCAGCCGAACCGCCGCCCAGGTGATCGCCAGAACAAGCAATAAAGTGGTGACTTGCTGCATGGCTGCCATCAACGGCAAATCCGCTGGCGCCGCCTCCAGCGCCCCGGCCAGCACCAGCAGACAGAAGACCACGCCGAGCGCCCGGGCTGCGGCGTCGAGAAACAATCGCAGCACCGTTCCCGGCTCGGAGAAATGGCGAAAGACCGCCAGCGCCAGCCGGTAAACGACATAGGTGGCGGCAACCGCGAGGATCGCCGAGAATCCGGGCCACATCCACGCCTTGAAACCAGCCTCAAACGCTTCCAGCATCAGTCCCCCGCGAGTCCTTGTTCATCTGGGTTGCACAGAAAGAACCGGGGCCGCCCGGGCGCCCGGCTTATGCAAGACTAGACCAGCCCCTGCTCCCGTGCCATCGCCATGGCCGCTTTCGGCCCGGTCCACAGCGACGGCAGAATGATCAGCGATACCGGAATCGCTGTCAGTACGATGAACTGCTGCAGCACGCCAATCTGGCCAGCCCCCATGTACAGAAGAATGGCCGCCATCAGTGCCATGGCACCACCCCAGAACACGCGAATCCAGGGGCTTGGTTCATCGTGACCAGCACCCACCATGGCGATTGAGTAGCTCATGGAATCACCTGTAGTGGCAACAAATATGGTGGTAAGCAGCAGAATCGCGGCCGCCATCCAGGTACCGCCGGGCAGTGCCTGGGCCACGGTCAGCGTGGCGACATCAAAGCGGAAGTTGTTCAGCGCGCCCGTGAGGTCAAACGTACCGGCAAGCTGGTGATAGATGCCCGAGCCGCCCAGCAATGTGAACCAGATGGTCGTCGCAATGGGTGCCAGCAGGGCCACGGCCAGAACCATTTCCCGTACGGTTCTGCCACGGGAAATCCTGGCCACAAACACGGCCATCAGCGGCGTGTAGCCGATGAACCAGGCAAAGAAAAACACCGTCCACCATTTCATCCACCAGGCCGGAGCAGTTTCTGCCGTCATGGTTGCCATGGCGAAAAAAGAAGTTACGTATTCACCCATGGATTGTGTGTAGATGTTGGTCAGGAACAATGTCGGGCCAAAAACAAAGATCACCCCGGCAATAACCAGCGCCAGTATCACATTAAAGCGGCTGAGCAGCTGGATGCCTTTGTGAAGACCGGTCATGGCGGAGGTCATGTAAACACCTGCAAGAACCGCCAATACCGTCAACTGGGTGCCGTACCCGTCAGGCACGCCAAACAGTTCGTGCAGACCAAAACTCATCTGGGTGGCCAGAAAACCGATAGGACCAACCGTTCCAGCTACCACCGCAATAACGCAGAAAGCATCAATCACACCCCCGAGGCGGCCCTTAATCACTTTCTCGCCAAACACCGGATACAGCAGAGTCCTTGGCTGGAGAGGCTTGCCCTGCCCGTAATGGGCCCGGGTCAGAACGAGAGCAGTCAACGAGCCCAGCACCGCCCAGGCGAGAAATCCCCAATGAGTAAATGACTGGGCCATGGCGGGCGCTGCTGCGGCCGACGTACCGGCTTCCGTATCAAACGCCGGGGGCGTCACAACGAAGTGATAAACCGGCTCGCCAGCGGCAAAAAACACGCCGCCTCCCGCCAGCAACGTACACATGATCATCGACAGCCAGCGGAAACGGCTGATTTCAGGCCGATCCAGTCCGCCGATACGCGCCGCGCCTGCACGGCTGAGCGCTGTGCCAATGGCGATGAAGAACGTCAGCAACAACAAGAGCTGAAAAAACGAACCAAGGTAGGTTGCGGTCCAGGCAAATCCACTTCCTATAAGATCGGCAACGTAGCTGCTATCAACAATAGAAGCGCCGACGAACAGCAGAATAAAGCCGATGGTGAGCGCCAGCACCACCGGGTCGCTGTCAGCCAGCGCCCCGGATTTTACCTGCGGGGCGGACTGAGATTGTATGGTCATGGGATCTGCCTCTCGAAGAAAAAGCCGCGCAGACTACACGAAATGCCTCGAACTTGCACTTACAGTGGGGTAAATACGCACATAGTGGCGGAAAGCATCAATACAGGTGTTTTTGCCTCGTCACGGCTTGAATAAGAATCTCATAAAGTTCTTTTTACTCCGGGATTGTTCTATGGTTACTGACATCAAGGTGTCCCGGATCTACTGGACCTGGTCGACCGGCTACTTTGCCCCATTACCGCTTGCGCGAAGAAAAGCTCATCTTCTGGTTGGCGAGCTTCTCCCCAGTCCCTGTCCAGGCGTAGGCCAGCAACGTAGGTTCGAAATCACCCGTTGTCATGCGGTGGGCTTTTTCAGGTGGGTTGAAGAACAGAGCACCGGGTGTAAACACACTATAGTTGCTGTCTGAGACAGAGCCGGTCAGGCAGATGTAGGATTCACTGATACCATCATGGCCGTGCTCAACGTGGTCTGAGAGTCTCGACATGGTACCTCTCCTGCGGTTCTCTGGAAGGTGGCCCATCAGGATAAGTGATTTGCTGTAGATCAAACAATGCCGCACCGGGATGGCCGGCCTCGGAACAGGACATAGTTCCCGAGCAGCGCCAGGGACGCCCCCAACACGGCCGTCACCGTCCATTCAAAACCTTCCAGCCAGGTCGAAACGCTCAGAGCAACCACCGGGAAAAGCACCGTTGCGTAGCCGGCCTTGTCTGCGCCGAGGGTCTGAATCACCGTGATGTAGCAATAGAATGCGACGATAGAACCCGGAACCGCCAGAAACACGGTTGCGCCCCAGAAGGTTGCCGTCGTGGGAACGACCCACTCCACGCCCTGCACCAGACACCAGACGCCCAGAATCAACGCTCCGTATACCATCGCCCAGGCATTTGCCAGGAACAGAGGCACCTGAGACATCCGTACCTTGATGCTGACCAGGTTTCCCATCGAAAACCAGAAGGTGCCAGCAACCGCGAACAGAATGCTGGTCGCAGTCGTGTTACCCAACTGCAGATCATGCCAGAACAACAAAGCCACACCCGTGATGCCCAGAGAAATTGCCGGATACAGGCGAGCAGTGGGTTTCAGCCGCAACCACAGCCAGCCATTCAGGGCGTTGAACAGGGCCGCTAATGAAAACACCACCGCCAGCAGGCCGCTGGTCATGGATTCTGCAGCACGGTAGATCAACAGGAAATTCACGCTGTAAAGGGTCAACCCCTGAAGCACAAGCCATCCGTGCTGCTTCAGCGTCAGTTTCTGCAGGCGTCGCATCAGAGCCAGAACCACCAGAGCCACGGTGGAGGCCATCACAAAACGGTAGAAGACGGAAATGTCGACAGGCGCTGCTTCAACCTGCAGGCGAATCGCCGTCCAGGTGAGGCCCCAGATCAATACCGTCAAACCATAATGAACAGAGATTGGCATGGCAGTGATTCCTGTAGGTAACGGGAACATTTGTAATTCAGGCGGTCAGGATAGGACGGAAAAGACAGCAAAACTTGTCAGATCCTGCTGAACCATGGATGATTCTTGCGGAGGCCAGATATGCAAACCGATCCTGAATCCGCATCACACCCGCGGACGCAATCACGTAAGGCTACCCGGGATATTGTTGATACCCTGAGAACCGCTGGCGTTGCCCCCCAGAGAATGCTGGAATTGGATCAGGGGCGGGCTCTGGCGCAGTGGCAAAATCATCAGGGCGAGGTGCGGTACGAACGGCCCCGACACCATGCACTGAGCATCTACATAGACAAGGGCGAACAAGCCAGACGTGTATTGAACGGGAAAGTTGTCAGCCGTCACTCCGACTTACCACAAACACTCCCAGAAGTGACAGGCACGCTATCACTTCGATACCGCCGACTTCTGCAAGAACGCATCAACGCTCAACTAAGCCAGCCACTGACGCTGGCCGATATGGCCAGTTGGGTCAATCTGAGCCCCTACCACTTTGCCCGGCTTTTCAGGGCAACCTTCGACTGCGCCCCTTATCAATACGTTCAGGAACAGCGATTGATCCGGGCCCGGGACATGCTTCGTAAACGGAGCGACAACATCACTGCCATTGCGCTTACATGCGGATTCAATGATTCCAGCCAGTTCAGCCGGGCGTTCAAATCAAGGTTCGGAATAACGCCTTCAGGCTACCGCGCAGAAGCTCACTTAAACCACTGACCCCGGAGCCAGAGGCCCATGCGCATTCGCGTTACTCATCAACGGATCACTGTTGCCTTACAGCTGATACTGCTTGCCGAGGCAATATTGGCCATCTGGGGCCAGCGATGGTTTACCGCATTTCTGACCGCAATGATTATTGCAATTACGTTCTTCCCGGTGCTGTTTGAACGCCGTTTTCGGATTCACATTCCGCCCGAGTTGCAACTGGCTGCCATCGGGTTTGTTTTCGCCGCCCTGTTCCTTGGCGAGATACGCGATTACTACACACGGTTCTGGTGGTGGGACATGGCACTGCACACCATGTCGGGCTTTCTGCTCGGCATTCTCGGTTTTCTGCTGGTGCACATCATGAATGAAACCGAAAAAATTCAGGTGCACATGAACCCGGGTTTCGTGGCTTTTTTCGCATTCATGTTTGCGCTGGGCGTGGGTACCCTGTGGGAGGTTTTTGAATTCGCCATGGATTCCGTGTTCGGGACGAATATGCAAAAGCCGATGCTGGGCGATCCGTCGGGATTGACAGATACAATGTGGGACCTGATTGTTGATACGCTGGGTGCGCTGGTTATATCCTTCCTGGGCTGGCGTTACCTTAAATTCCCTGGTGGACGATCATTCCTGGAACGCTGGATAGATGCGTTCATTGAACGAAACCCGAGGTTTTTCGGGCGCTGAGGGGCGGAGAAGTAATCGGCATTGTGAGAAGTAAAGCCTATGCTCAGGGGCTCTCCCCCGCTGCAAGCAACCCCGGAGGGACCCAACAGACCGGCTATGTGATCGAAACCGAAGCAGGCCGTTCGGAAGTTGACTGGCGCAACCTGTGCCCGGAAAGCCAGGCGGAAGCCGAGGATTCGCTGACGATGCTGGACTATATTTCGGTGGATGCCAGCGATCCCTCCCTGCAAACCTCCGTCGATAACCGGTACACCCGTGTGGGGTTCTCTCTGCCTTCAGCATCAAAACCGGGCCAGGGCTGCTATGTCGAATACGATTCCTTCGGCGACCCGGAGTGCACGGTTACCCAAGTTACCTCGGAATGCTGACATCCACTACGGGCCATAGCCATGACCTGCTGGGCACTGTCTACTTGACCAAACCCGATCTGGGAACCAGGCACTCCATTGCTGTGAGTGAGACGTCCCTGAATACGGCCTCTGAGGCAACGACGCCCGGGAATCTGTCGAAAAGCATCCGCCGGCAAGTGGATGTGCGGGCTTCACCCTTGCTGACACAATCAGCGTGAGCTTTTGTCCCCTCTCTCTCGCCAGTGGCGTCCACGCAGAACCCGGGAAGCTGGGTAAAAATCCAGTCGACCGCAGAACTGAGTTCAACCGGATTGGCCCGCAAATTGGTAAGCCGGCTGGCATCGATTGGCTCTGGCTGTTTGCGGGTCTGCTCCCAGAGAACAAACAGCAGGGCAGCAGATACCAATACAACAGTGACCGTGGGAAACTTCATGGGCGCCTTTTCAATCCGGTGAATCAGGCCGCCGATGATAAACGCTCAGGCATGTTCTGTCCCGGTTTCCTATACTGTCTTTGAATTCATACCCATGGTCCGTTCGCGGACAACGATTCCATCAACAAACTGACCAGGAGTTTTGGCAAATGACCACACTGATCGTTGGTCTGGTTCTGTTTCTCGGCGTGCATTCGCTGTCCATCGTCAACGAGCCGCTGCGTAATCGACTGCACGCATCCCTCGGTGAGGCTGCGTACAAAGGTCTCTACTCGCTCGCTTCCCTTGTTGGCCTGTTGCTGATCATCTGGGGCTACGCTGCCGCCCGAATGGACCCAACCGTGATCTATACGCCCCCGGCCTGGCTTCGGCACCTGGCCATGTTGCTGTTGATTCCGGTGTTCCCGCTGCTGTTTGCCACCTACTTCCCGGGCAAAATCAAGGCAAGGCTCAAGCACCCGATGCTGATTGCGGTCAAACTCTGGGCGCTGGCTCACCTGCTGGCCAACGGCATGCTGCAGGACCTGCTGCTGTTCGGCTCAGTCCTCGCATGAGCCGTGGCCGACCGGATTTCCATGAAGCACAGAAGCCAGCGACCGATTCCCACATTACCGGCCAGCAAGGCAAATGACCTTATTGCAATTGTCGGCGGCCTTGCGGTGTATGTGGTGACGGTATTCTGGGCACACCAATGGCTGTTTGGCGTGGCGCCGGTGTGATCGGGGCTGATCCGCGGATCAGCGCCCCTGAGCACCCCGTCGCAACCAGTCATGGACGAAGGCAAGCTTGCGTTGCGCCGTTTCCGAGAGCACGAAGGGATACAGGTCCGACAGGCCCATGGAACGGTTCACGTGATTGACCCGAATGGCCAACGACGCTGCCACATGAATCAGCAACGCAGTATCAGGCTCTGAGTAGGGATCCCAGCCGGACCGTGGCAATTCCGGCGACGTCAGACCGGATGCCACAAAACTGTCGGTGATGTCGGTCAGGTGCAGCAGGTGGGCCGCGGTTTCGGCCCAGTCCTCGTGCGGATGGGCCGACGCATAGCTGGTCAGGTAAAACAGCCTCCAGTCAGCCGGCGGGCCCTGATGATAGTGCCGTTGAAGTGCTGTGGGGTAGTCAGCGCGCTCATCACCAAACATCTCCCGGAACGCATTCAGAAAGTCGTCCCGCAGACTCAGACGCCACCAGAGCATATGCGCAATCTCATGGCGCATATGGCCCACCATGGTTCGGTAAGGCTCATCCAGGGCCTGTCTCCTGGTTGCACGCACTACCGGGTCAGCCTCGGCCACGCTGATGGTCACCACGCCGTTTGCGTGCCCCATGGCAACTGGCGTCAGCCCCTCCGCGAGCATATGGAAAACCGGGCGCGTCCCCGGATCTTCCGGCCGGAACCAGTGCCAGCGGCCGAGATTGTCCAGCACCCAGCGCTTTGCCGCCTCGGTTTTCGCCCAGTTCGGCATGGCGTTTGGAATGCTCGGATCCGGCGCCAGGGCCGTCATGGCACAGGAACGACAAAATGCCCCCTGCTCTGGTGCGATCCAGTTGCAACCAATGATCCCCCGGTTCACACAAAAGGGCGGCATGGGGAGGAACGCCCTTGCCTGGGGGTCATAAGCGACAGGGGCACCCTCGGCGGTGGTCAGATTATCAAACCAAAGATTACCGGAACCAACCGGGTTGGAATAAACCTTCATTGAGCTGGAGCTCCTTTTGAACGGCAGTGTGCAAAAAAACGGATCGCCGCTCTACCGAACCTATACCCTAAAGCAAAGGAACACCAGCCAGGGATTCGTTATCCAGATCCCGCTGCACCAGAAGGCGCCGCAACAGACCTGTCCCCGCTCCCCTTACAGATAACAGACCGAAGATGAGTAACTGGGTATCACGGGGCAAAGCCGCCCCATGCCGCCCTCTACAACGCCAGACATAACCGGGTCATTCTCCGGAGGACTCCCCGGCGAATGCGCTCAGGTGAAACGCGATAGCTTCCTCCACGGCTTCCATACCACACACTCTGGGCTCCGGGACACTCCCGCCGGCCAGTACATCCAGAACAGATCGCACACCGTGGGCCAGTGACTCCGTGTTGTAGCCGCCTTCCAGAACAAAGGCAAGCCGACCCTCACACAGCCGATCCGCCAACGATTGCACAATTCCCGTCATGGCGGCAAAACCCTCGAAGGAAACATTCATCGCAAGGTCGTACCAATGGGCGTCGAAACCTGCCGACACCAGAATCAGATCCGGCTTGAAGTACTCCGCGGCCGGCACAAGAATTTCATTGAAAGCCCTGAGGTAAGCGACATCACCAGCGCCACCCGGCATGGGCACATTCACTGTGGTGCCCTCGCCCAACCCCGCCCCGACATCGTGCAAATTGCCACTGCCAGGGTAAAAAGGTGAAGCCCGGTGGATATCGAAGAACATCACATTCGGATCCGCCCAGAAGATGTCCTGGGTACCGTTACCATGGTGGGCGTCCCAATCGACAATCAGCACTCTTTCACAGCCAAGCTCAGCCTGGGCATGGGCTGCTGCAACGGCAACGTTGTTAATGAGGCAGAACCCTCTGGCCCGAACCGGCTCTGCATGATGCCCAGGGGGCCTGATCAGGGCGAAGGCGCTGCCAGTACTGCCCGAACAAACTGCCTCCACCGCAGCAATCGCGGTACCTGCGGCCACCTCGGCAGCCTCGATGCTTCCGGGTGACACCGCAGTGGTATCCACATCCAGCCAGGCATTTTTGTCACGCAGGGAAAACACATCGTCCAGATACGACGTAGTGTGAACACGAGCCAGCTGTTCCCGGGTGGCGGACTTGCCGGGAGCGAATCGAAGCCCCTCAACCGGCTCTCGGACCAACAAATCGAGAATGGCCTGAATGCGTCCGGGGTGCTCGGGGTATTTCCATTGAACATTCAGCCCAGCAAGGATCCCTCGAACTCTTTTGTCCAGACGGCCAGGAAGAAAGGCGGCGTTCACATCGGGCGCGTGATTCAGAACGCGCTCGTCATAAACCAGAGTGACTTCTCTTTTTGCTGACACATGTATCTCCACGATTACGCATGGAAGTGCGCCACAGCCCTCGTGCAGTCAGCACGATCTCCAATCAGCATAGACCAGCGTTACTTTGCTGTCAGCGGTCAGGCGGCCTCCAGATCGGAACATCTTCTTGCTTCGGCTCTTCCCAATCCCGCTGCATGGCGCTGCTTAACGCCTCCTCCAGCTTCATAAACAACTCGCCGTAACGGGGGCTAAACCGGATACCTTCCTCGATTTCCTTCCAGGCCTCGAACAATTCGTCCTCGTGGGCTTGTTCATTGTCCACAAACGCCCAGGTCATCTGCCGGGCACGCATCGGATGCACACCCATAGCCGTAAGTGCGTGGCCGCCAAGTTCGAGAGCTGAGTGATAGGTTTCACTCACAACATCATCCGCGCCCGCTTCCCTCAACCGGTATCCGTGACCACGGTCAAAGGCGCGGGCAAGCACCCAGACACCGGGGAAAAACTGCTTCACGTGCTCCACCATCTGCACCGCCCGATCACGGTCGTCTATGGCCACCACCAGCAGGCGGGCCTGCTCGATACCCGCTGTCTCCAGCAATTCCGGCCGGCTTGCATCCCCGAAGAAACTCTTGATGTTGATCTGCCTGAGGTTCTCGATCTGCTCGATCTCATGGTCCAGCGCCACAATTGGAACATTATTGGCACGCAACAAACGGCAAACGATCTGCCCGAAACGACCAACACCGGCCACAATCACCGGAGCCTGCTCATCGATGGTGTCGGCCTCCCGGTCATCGTTCTTTGAACGCCGATAACGCGGCAGCACGATCCGGTCGTAGACAATGAACAGCAACGGCGTAAGAAACATTGAGAGCGCCACTACCAGCATGAGAATCTGCGACATCTCCACAGGAATCACGTGGTTCTGGACGCTGTAAGTCAAAAGAACAAAGCCAAATTCGCCGGCCTGGGCCAGCCCCAGCGTGAACAACCAACCATTGCTGCCGTGGACCCTGAAAAGCAGCGCCAGGCCGAGCAGAACCGCCGCCTTGACAGCAATGACCGCGACCGCAAGGGAAGCGACCGTGCCCCATTGCTCAGATAACACGTCAAAATTGACCCCAGCACCAACGGTGATAAAAAACAGACCCAGCAGCAGGCCCTTGAACGGCTCGATATTCGCCTCCAGCTCATGCCGGAATTCGCTGTTGGCCAATACCACGCCTGCCAGAAATGCACCCAATGCGGGAGACAGGTTGACCAGGCTCATGAGGGCAGCAATTCCGATGATCAGCATCAATGCCGTCGCGGTGAAAACCTCTCGCAATCCTGACTGCACCACATAGCGGAACAAAGGCCGGCTCAAATAGTGACCACCAACGATTACCGCTCCGATGGCAGCCACCACGACCAGCCCGTTAGCCCAGCCCGGAAGACTGGCCACCAGGCTCAGGCTACTGCCAGGATCATCAGAGGGGCCCGCAGCGTCTTTCAGTTCCGGCAGAGCCAGCAAAGGGATAAGCGCAAGTATGGGAATAACCGCGATGTCCTGAAACAGCAAGACTGAGAAGGCACTGCGCCCCCCTTCGGTTCTGACCAGTCCCTTCTCGTTTAGGGTCTGCAATACAATCGCGGTGGATGAGAGTGCAAAGATCAACCCCACTGCAAGCGCCGTCTGCCACCGGAGCCCAAGCCATGCGGCCACCGCCATACCGGCTACTGCCGTCAACACCACCTGAAGTCCGCCAAGGCCGACGAGACGAACCCTCATGGCCCAGAGCGCCTTGGGATCAAGCTCCATGCCGACCAGGAACAGCATCATGACCACACCAAACTCGGCGAAATGCTGAATGGTGTCCGCTTCCTGACCG
Organism: Marinobacter metalliresistant; assembly: GCF_038098645.1. NCBI lineage: Bacteria > Pseudomonadati > Pseudomonadota > Gammaproteobacteria > Pseudomonadales > Marinobacteraceae > Marinobacter > Marinobacter metalliresistant. Next base: position 1,694,118 of record NZ_CP101118.1, read on the forward strand.
ACCAGCCCTGTCACCGGGCCGATCACCACACCCGCAACCAGATAGCCGAGCACGGAGCCCAGGCCAAAACGTTTTGCCAGGGGCACGGCGATCACCGCGGCAACCAGGTAGATAAAGGCCTGAATGAAGTAGACAGTCATGGGTTTTTCCTTGATTTGGATTCAGTCAGGCTGCGGATTTCGCAGGCGACCGTCCCTGGCAGATCTGTTTAGCGTAGACCCTGGAATGCATCTTTCACATGCGATGCAAGGGCATCATTCAGAGGGTTGGAACCCCGACGTACCAGCGCCAGTTGATAAAAGCCAATTGCCGGCAGGCTATCCCCGGCAATCTCTTTCAGCGGTGGATGTATCAGGCTTTTCGGAAACGGCGCTACGGCGAGATCAGCCAGCATGGCGGCTTCCTGCCCGGAGCAATGCTCGCAGGTGTAGGCAATTCTGTATGGCACACCGGCTCTGTCGAGCGCCCGAAGAGTCATCCGGCGCCAGGCACAGCCTTCATGAGCCATGGCAATTGGCAGTGGCGAACGCTGGAAGGCTGACGACCCTTCCCGAGCGGCCCAGACCAGTGGCTCTTCATGAACCACCTCACCGCGGGTAATACCGCCCTCCTCCGCCACTGTCACCAGAGTCATATCCAGCTCACCAGCGTCCAGAAGAGCCAGGTTTTGCTTGCTGGAGCCGACAACCACATCGACCAGAACCGCCGGGTAAGATCTCGCGAATTCCGCAAGTACCTCTGGCAGAATCCGGGTACCTACGTCGTCGGAGGTGCCGATACCCACTTTCCCCTCAAGCGTCGGTGAGATGAAGTGCCGCACTGCCTCCTCATTTAACCGCAACAACCGGCGGCTGTAATCGAGTAGAGTCTCACCCTCAGCCGTCAAAGTGACGCGCCGTGGTTCACGAATGAACAGCGTTCTGCCCAGATTCTGTTCGAGCTGCTTGATTTGCATGCTAAGGGCCGAGGGCGTCCGGTGCACCAATCTCGCCGCACTGGTAAAAGTGCCGCACTCAGCAATGGCAACGAAGCTCCTGAGTACATCGTTATCGAGTAGCGGAATCTTCACGGAAGGACCTCTTGTGTCGGTTTCTGGCGTGAAACTGACTTAAGCATAACTGAACGAGATATTAAATTCTTTTCGTTTGATTGAAGGCATAAAGAGTTCCAGAATAACGGCTGTTGGCACCCGCGTGCGAGTAAAACGAAATCTCCAGGCGAGCTGCTGCAAGCCATTCACCCACAGTCGGGGCCGTCGATATGTTGAACAGAACAGAGCAACAGGCAACCGCCGCAATGCAGCCGATCACCTCATGGATTCAGGGGTACTCAAAACGCCAGCAATTCCGCCGGATGGCGCAGTCATTGCTGAAGGAAAAGGATGACACCCTCTCAGATCTCGGGTACGACCGCCACGATCTGGAAGGCGCCCTGCACCTTCCCATCAGGAGTGACGCGGTGCAATACATTGAGGCGCGTCGCTCCAAGCGCGCCCTGGAAGCCCGGCGGGCAAAAAGCCACCGGCTCGTGGGCTAGCAACCTGTCGGACTTAAGGCTGATCTACTGCGCCGGCCAATTGAGAGAAACGAACCAGTTCGAAGTCGCCTGACAGCGCATCGGCCAGATGGCGGATGTGCTCAGGCGTGATTTCACAGCAGCCACCAACCACGCGGGCACCATCGTCCAACCACTGCCTCACTTGCACTGCGTAGGCCTCTGGCGAAATATCTGGCCGGGCTTCGAGTGCGTCTACCAGCGCCCCGCCAGCCATAGGCTCAACCGTTTTGAAGGCGTTGGCGTAACCGCCAGTACAGGGATACAGCACGGCCAGCTCGGGCATTGCCTTCGAAAGCACTTCTGGATCACAGCAGTTCAGCATGATGGCCGTTGGTGCGAACGCCTTGGCCGCTTCGACAGCCTGCGCAAGCGTTTCCCCGGACCGGAGGTTGCCATCAGTTTCCAGCCGGAATGCCACACCAAAGGGCTTGCCTGACTCACTGGCGGCCGCACAGGCGGCTTTCGCCTCGAGGATGTTGGTCATGGTTTCGATGAGAAAGACATCCGCACCGGGCTGCAGTTTCACAAGTGTGTCGTACTCTGCCTTCAAATCATCGAATGATCGGGCTGGCTGGCCCCTATAGCTACCGACCAGAGGCGGCAGGCAACCGGCGATATCAACGTTTGCACCAGTTATCTCGATGGCGCGTTGCAAAACCTCAAATGCCTTTCGGTGAATCGCTTCTATCTCATCACCGATGCCCTCCCTGGCCAGACGGGTCGGGGTTGCGGCGTAGGTATTCAGTGTCAGGGTCCGAGCCCCCGCCCGAATAAAATCAACATGAACATCGGTAACAAGCTCCGGCTGCTCCCGCATCACCGCCACTGACCAGAGCAGCGAGGTGACAGTCGTGGCCCTGCGATAGATTTCCTGGCCCAGGCCGCCATCAAGAAGTGCAACAGATTTCATAGGGTACTCATCAGGGTATAACAATATTAAATCGGCCCTGAGGCTGATCCAGCATGCTGAAGAAGCCTATCAGGTCGAGCTTACTTCCCTCAAAGCTGATCTCGTCACTGAACAGAAGTTCCTTCAGCCCTGCCTTGCCGATCAACAAATCCACGAACAGCGGCCGGGTCAATCGCAGGGTGGCATCAGCCGGCGTGTCCTCGCTGGTCAGGCGGTTGTGCAACACCGAATTTCGCAAGGTCAGCAGGTAGCTTTCCTCAAGGTCCGTGAAGGTGATCTTGATAGTAGCGCTTTCGCCTTCCGCGTCCTCGGCTTTGAGCCGAACGGCCATACTATCGAAGAACAACGCCACCGGCGTGTTGAGCAGCACCTCTCTCATCATGGCTGGCCTGAGGCCTTCGTCCGGCGAGCCGTGACGCAATTCATAGGCGCCGGTCAGGTAGAAGTCCCGCCACGGCGCCGACTCCGCCTGGTAACCGAGCTGGTCGTAGACACTGGCCAACAGCCGTTTCGCGTCGTCGTTATCCGGCTCGGCGAAGACAACGTGGTTGAGCAATTCCGCAAGCCAGCGGTAGGTATCCCGGCCCTCGGCCGCGTCCATATCGGAAGCCGCCTCAAAATCCTGCAGGGCTTTTTCCAGAACCTTTTGGGCACCGCCCATCATCTCGACATACCGTTTTGCCGAGTCACTTTCGGGCAGCGGGTTGAGCTGTGCCGGGTTGGCGGTAAACCAGCCCAGGTAATGCTGATATACCGCCTTGGCATTGTGGGACACGGTGCCGTAGTAGCCCTGGTTATGAAAATCCTCGTTCAGCGCAGGCGGCAATTGCAGTTGCTCGGCAATCTCCCTTGGCGTGGCGCCACGGTTCATCAGACGCACCGTTTGGTCATGGATGAATTTGTAGGTATCCCGCTGCACCGCCAGGAAATCCTGGATATTCTCCTGCCCCCAGAGCGGCCAGTGGTGGCTGCCAAAGTATACTTCCGCTTCCGTGAATCGGTTCTTCGCTTCATCAATAAAGCTACTCCAGAGCCTGGCATCGCGAACCTTCGCGCCCCGGAGGGTATAGAGGTTGTGCATGTTGCGGCTGACCAGCTCGGCACCACAGAACGCTTTCTGCTCTGGCAGGTAGAACGTGAACTCGGCAGGCGCTTCGGAACCGGACACCACCTGGAAAACCATCGGAACGCCGTCCACGGTAAGCTCAGTCCCCGTCTCACTGACCAGGTCGGTAGGTGGGGCAAAGCCAAAGGTACCGAAGGCAGGTCCTTTACCCAGGCCGGTACCAACATGGCCTCGCTCATTTCTCTCCAGACGCTTGCCATACATGAACATGGCGCGGCGGGTCATGGCAGGGCCAGCGATGATGTTCTCGCTCGTGGCCTCTTCCTCGAAGCCCGCTGGCGCGATGACGCGCAGGTTAGCCCTCTCTTCATCGGAGAGGTGCTGGAGAATGCCCTGCACGCCACCAAAGTGGTCGATATGGCTATGGGTAAACAGGATCGCCCGCACCGGTTTTTCACCCAGGTGTTCCCGGGCAAACAGGAAGGCCTTGCTGGCAGTTTCCCGGGCAGTCAGTGGGTCCACCAGAATCCACCCGGTATCACCCTCGATAATCGACATATTGGCCAGATCGTAACCCCGGATCTGGTAAAGCCCATCGGTGACCTCGAACAATCCATGAATGTTGTTCAGGGCCGCCTGGCGCCATAGGCTGGGGTTCACCGAGGCAGGCGCATTTTCACCCTCACGGTCGATAAAGCCATAGTCCGGCATATTCCAGACCTCACCGCCCTCAAGATGATCAATCACCAGGTCCGGATCCTGGGCAATCAGCCCACGCCGTGCGTTCTCAAAATCGCCACGGTTGTCGAAGGGCCGTTGGTCAAGCACCTGTTGATTGGCCTGGCCGGTGCTGGCCGTTGGCGCGCTGTGCCCGGCACTGTTGGCTTGAGGGGAATCCGGACCGGTATCACACCCGGCGATGGCCAGCGCAATACCGAACAGCGGAACAAGGTGAACCTTTCGAGATAGAGACATGTGGCAACTTATCGATCTGTTGTTATTGGTTAACCCGAGTTTACCCCGGTATCAGCCAGAGTCCTGTATCAGTCAGCCAAAATACTCCTGCATCCAGTCAAACAGCTTACTGGCAGTCATATCGCCAAGAGCCATCTGCTGGAAATCATTACCCACTTCATCCTCTATGGTCACGAATTGATAAAGAAGAGTGCCGGGCTGCTCATCGTGAAGTATAAGCGTGATACGCCGGCGAGTGCGAAGACAGTCAATGGTCATCACATCTGCCGGTATACCCGCATCACGCATGCCCCGGCGAACCTCCACAACCGGATTGATGTGATGGTGGGTTGCCTGAATGCGAGCATGGGCGTCGCTGGCAAGGTCGGACAAGGTTTTGAGAGCATCTTCAGACATTGGGCAGATTCACTCCGGTTATTCATAGACATCATGCAAAGCCAGCATTTTGAAGTCCGGGACCACACCCAGTCCAGGGCGGTCGCTGAGCGTCATACGCCCCCCGGATACCTCCGGAGCGCCGGTCGCAAGCTGAGTGGTGTTGTAATTATGGAGATCGGTCGTATTGAGCAACGCCCTTGCCGGGGTGCTTGCCGCCAGATGCGCGTAAGCAGCAGTTGCGATACCACTGCCCCAAGCATCTTCAATCGTCATGGGTATTCCAGCATCCACGCACACATCCCGGATAACGCGGGAAGGTGTCAGGCCGCCAAATTTGCTGACTTTCAGCGCAATGGCGTCTATGGCGTCATCCCGCAGGGCCCGCTGTAAATCGCCAAGAGAGTTCAGGCTCTCATCCAGCTTGACAGGGTGCCGCACCCGCTGCCTCACTGACAGACACTCCTCGTACTGGCGGCAGGGCTGCTCCAGATACAGATCTACGCCCTCAACCGCGCGGGAAAAGCGCAGCGCCTGGTCCCGGCGCCATGCTGCATTAATGTCGCCAATCCAGAGCTCATCGGGTTGCTTCAGCTTGCTCAGGGTTCGAACCAGCTCAATATCTTCATCAACGTCGTGCCCGAGCTTGATCTGAATATGGCGAAAACCCTCTGAGCGGAATTGGCGCAGCGACGCCTGCATCTCAGCCGGTTCGGCCAGGGGAACTATCCTGTGCAAAGGCATGGAGGGCGTCTGCAGGCCACCAAGCAGAGTATAGACCGGAAGGCCGGTCGCCTTGCCGAGAAGGTCCCAGCAGGCGATATCAATGGCTGCCTTGGCAACAGCCTGGCCGGTAAGAGCCTGATTCATCCGCTCATGAATCGCTGAGATTTGCCTCGGATCCTCTCCGATCACCGCGGGCGCCAGCAAGGACAGGCAGGCCGGAATTCCCTCGGCAAACGCTGGCATATAGTTGGGGCCGCAGGGACAAACCTCTCCGTAGCCTTCCAGGCCCGTGTCCGCCGTTAAAACCACAACTGTGCTGGTGAATACCTGATGGGAACGGCCACCGGCAAAGGCGTAGGCCTTGCCGGTGTATTCAAGATCTGCAGTGTAAGCTGCAATACTGGCGATGCGCATGACTGTCCCCGAGTTCTGACCCAACTGATCGATGGTACATCCAATTGAAGTGTAGTCCCCTAATCCGGGTATAACGCCTTTTGCAGGTTCAGCCCTCTGGAGCAAACACTAAGCCCCCATTCTGTTGAGTCAGTTCTCAGCTTTCCTGAAGCACTCAGCAAGTTCAGCAGCGAGAAAATCGAACACCGTCCGAACCCGGAGGTTCATCCTGAGTTCCCGGTGCGAGACCAACCAGACATCGCCACCGAACAGTATATCCTCAAAGACTTTCTCAACTCGGGGCTCGGCATCGCCCAGCTCAAGCGGCATCACTCCAATGCCGATACCGGCCCGGGTCATCTGCCAATGCACCAGATGACTGTCTGTACGGGCAACAAAGTGCTCCTCTCCCAGCTTGATACCGCGCTCCGCCAGCGCACTCATGTACGCCCCGTTATTCGACACGAAGCCGATGAACCGGCCTTCCCGGAGCTCCTCAGGAAAAGGGGATGGCAAAGTCGTCAGTATTTCCGGTGTGGCGTAAAGAGTGGCTGAGAACTGCCCCACCTTACGAGCAATAAGATCGGGTTCTGTCGGCCGAAAGTTGCGGATGGCGATGTCTGCCGCCCGGCGCCGAAGATCACTGGCTTCGTTGGAGGCAACCAGATCGATGCGAATTCCCGGGTACTCATTGCGAAGCTTGTGAAGGATGGGAGGCAAAATGTAGGCGGCCGTGATTTCCGATGCCGAAATCGCAATCTCGCCTTCAATGGAAGTTGCTCGCCCCGTTGCCGCCAGCGACAGACCGCTAGCAGCCTCGCCCATCGCCCGAACGTAGGCAAGCAATTCCAAACCGTTCTGCGTTAACTCCAACCCCCGACCTCCACGCTCGAAAAGGACTGTGGACAGCTCCTCTTCCAGCGCCGAGACCTGCCTGCCAAGGGTCGGCTGCGAAATCCCCAGAGCCTTTGCAGCAGCGGATAAAGAGCCTTCCTCGGCAGTCACAAGAAAGGCCCGAGCCCGGTTCCAGTCGAAGTTAACAGATCGCCAATTCATTCACTTATGCATATCAGGAATACGAATATGACGATACTACCAACAGAATTGCAGAGATAGAATGGGCCCCAGTGACTTAAAGCAGCCAGTCCACAGAGGAAACCCCATGAATTCGTATGTCAATTTCTGGAACCGCAGCGCCGCGCGCTACGCCCGACGCCCCATCGCGGACCAGAACGCCTATCTGAGAAAGATCGCCCTAACACAGAAATACCTCCATTCAGAAATGGATGCCCTGGAATTTGGTTGCGGCACGGGATCGACAGCGCTGATCCACGCTCCCAAAGTCCGCAGCTATCTTGCGACAGACGCGTCTGCCCGGATGATTGAGATTGCCCGGGAAAGCTTGGCAGAACAACCGACCGGCAATCTCAATTTCCAGGTTGCCACCCTTGACGACCTGCAACAGCGGCAACAGACATTCGACGCCGTATTGGGCTTAAACATACTGCACCTCCTCGAATATCCAACGTCGGCAATCGAGCAGGTCTTCGGCATGCTAAAACCCGGCGGTGTCTTTATCAGCAACACCGCATGCCTTCAGGACACCTGCCCCTACCTCAAACCCGTCGCCCTGTTGGCCAGACTGCTGCGCGTCACCCCCTTTGTGAATTTCCTGTCCCGCGAGGAACTGGAATCTGATCTTGAGCGTGCCGGGTTCCAGATTCAGTACCGCTGGGTCCCCGAGAAGTCAAAAGATGTATATTTCCTGATCGCCACTAAGCCGAAGTAAAATCGGAACCCTCAGAAAAAGCGTAGTTGCAACCAATGAAAAGATCCCTGCTCATAGTTGTATTAGTCACCATTGCGGCCGGATGCAGCCACAGGGCAGTCTATGACAACGTGCGCATACACCAGCGAAACGAGTGCGCAAATAAACCGCCGTCGACCTACTTTGAATGTATTGAACGCGCGAACAAGTCCTATGAGGAATACGAGCGGGAGAGAAAAGAAGTGTTGGAAAAGCCGGAATCTGATGCCAAGCTTCCATAGACTATCGGAATACCGCGCACATCTGCGCATTACAGGGAATAATCCAATGGGAAGCTCAAAACTGGTCGGTATCGTTCTACTCGTAGTGGGCATTGCCCTGCTCTACTTTGGATACCAATCGACACAGTCTCTCGGTAATCAGCTGACTGAAACCGTCACAGGCCGCTTTACTGACGACACCATGTGGTATCTGATCGGCGGCGCCGCCGCAACTGCGGCAGGCGCTTTTCTGGCATTCGTCAGGAAATAAATCCACTCGGCTGTTCCGTCAGAAATCCACTAGTGTCCCGTCTGGCTAATTCGCGAACCTACTGAGCCACTGAGGGCCTTGAGAGCAAGGCGCGGTGGTGAAGGTTTGGTGGTTCCAAATCGAGGCGGCGCAACGCGGCTATCAAGGCCCTCAGTGGCTCCCGAAGGGCGTAGCGCTGAGGCCTCTGGCCGGTGTTGCCAGCCCTTGATGTGGAACCACCACACCTGCAGACAGGCGCCTTGGCCAGAGGCCTCAGCGCTACGCAGTAGATTAGCGAATTAGCCAGACGGGACACTAGTCTCGGCGTCGCCTGGTCCTGACCAGAAACCAACTGGCCAGGACCAGCGCCCCGAAAACCGTATAGCCCAGGGTGAAAACCCAGTCCGGTGCGCTGTAATACAGGATGGATTGCAGCCAGTGCTGAATGAATGATCCCTCATAGCCCGCTTGCCCCGCCTTCTCCCGAAGTGCCATTTCCCACGCTGTGAGTGGGCAAAGCACGCCCAGCCAGGATTGCAGAACGACGATACCTATGACAATCAGGTGGCTCAGCCGGAACCAGAAATTGCGCACCCACCGCCATCCAAGGAAATGACCAACGAACGTCGCCACCAAGCCCAGAATGACAAAGGCGACCAGCATGGTATGCAGGATCAGCAGCATGTCAGCAAGTATCAGTACCCACCGGTTATTCACAAACGCCTCCCAAAAGCTGATTCGTGGCAGCCAGTTACCCCAACCTCGAGAAAAACAAACGCGCACTCTCATTGGCAGGGAAGATCATCTCAACCCGCAATTCGGACAGAAACACATCATTCACCGGACCGAATCGTGCAATCATTGTGGTGGTTTCGAGGATATCATTACCCATGTTCAGTCGTTCCCGTAGAGGAATATCGAGCGTCTCCGCCAACCGCAGTACCACATCCCGCTTAGGTCGCGAACGGCCAGTTTCGATAAACGACAAGTGGCGCGGCGAAAGCTCCGCCCCCACCGCCAACTCAAGCTGGCTCATTCTTTTCTGGTTTCTCCAGAACCGTAGCTTATGGCCAAAAGCACTGTGTTGTGCGATCTGGCTGCCCTGGTCTATCGACCTATTTTTAACGGTCATTTATCCAGCCTTTACCTTTTCGGGAAGTGCGCCGGAAAGCTCGTCGGCGCATGCTCATACCCAGAGCATAACCAATTCTGAACATCAACGTGCGGAGGCAATCCACAATGCTTATTACCCGAATCGCGCCCGTTTTATTTCTCGCATTTACAAGCTTCACTCTCTGGGTGTTGGCCACCTCAGAGCAGAATTTCTGGCTATGGCTTCTAAGCCTGTTTACTGAGAAGGAGTCACTTCAGGTCGTTCTGGATCTTGGAATTGCCCTGTTGCTGCTTATGTATCTGTTGTACCGGGATCATATTGCCCAGGGCGGAAGCGCCAAAAGCTTCATCCCCTTCCTGGTTGTCCTGCCGTTACTCGGCGTCATCTCGCCACTGGCCTATCTCACCGCCAGAGCACTGAAGCCAGACTGGTTGCTCATGACAAGCGATGGTCGGACCCTTATCGAACGTTAGACGATAAGGCCCGTTTCAGAACCGGACGGAAGCCCTCAAGGGCTTCCTGGACACCACAGTTCGAAATTCAAAGCCGCCACCGCATTGGATGGTCCTGCCTGAGCACCCCTTTCTCATCCCAATCGTCCCAACCGGTAAACGGAATCGGGGGCTCGCAGGAAAGCGTGGGGATCCGCTCCGCCCAGGCCGCTTTCTTCTGCTCCAGTTGCTTTCTGAACGTACCCTCGCCCTGATACCGGATACCGCCGCCTTGAACGCCATAGCTAACCTGAGGCACCAACACATCGAACCCCACATAATAGAGCGAATCGTGCATCGGCCATAACCATTCAACCATGTTCCCAGCTCGACCGAAGGGCATGAACGCCTGTTCAGGGGAGCCGGCAGTCACGGAGCACATCGCCGTCTTGCCCCGGAAATGGCCCCGGTTGTAACGCCGGCTGCCGGAATAAAGCCCGCCATAGACCAGCACCCGGTCAAACCAGCCTTTCAATATCGCCGGCTGGGTGTGGCATTGTTTAAGCGATCGCGCAGCGGCTACACATCGAGCCCCGCCAGACGGGACACTAGCCCCGGCGTTTGAGGCGTTTCGCGCCCACTATCCGGACATCGAGCTGGAAGTTGTCATTTCCAATCAGGTTCACAGCCTGAGCAAGCGCGAAGCCGACATTGCCGTTCGCCCCACCCGGAACCCGCCGCAAACCCTGGTCGGCCAGCGGGCCGGATCCATTCAACAGGCCGTCTACGGCCAACGACGCCAATGGCAAGACGTGCTGGCTCCCCTGGACACATTGGCCAGATACCACTGGGTCGGTCCAGACAAGCACATGGGAGACAGTGCCCTGGAAACCTGGCTGACACAGCAAGGCCTGGATAACCACTGCCACTATCGGGTTGATTCCATGTTGGGTATGCAAACGGCGGTGCGCCATGGGACGGGCCTGGCGGTGCTGCCCTGCTATCTCGGGGATTCAGACCCTGAACTCATGCGGTTGACGGATCCCCTGTCGGAACTGGCCGTTCCGCTCTGGCTGCTCACCCACCCGGATCTGAGACGCGTCAGTCGGATCAGGGTATTCACGCAAGACATTGGAGAGTACATTCGACAAAGACTTGGATGAGAGGAAGCGACCTATAAAACCGGGACAGATCTATTTTCATCCCAAATAGATCTGTCCCGGTTTCGGTTGCTGGGTCACGTCTTGCATTTGGAGCCCGTAGCGTAAGTATGTTGTTCGGACTGTAGTTTCGGCCTTGATTCTCGTCAAATACATGCTTGGCAACTGTTTTCAGGTCTATTTCAGCTTCGTGTGTTCGACTGCCAGAACCCCAACTTGCTCCAAATTGGTACATTTATGATATATCGTACCTGTATTAGCTTAGGGAAAATATTTTAGATTCTGGAGCATTTTTATGGGTTGGCTGACAAAAAAACAAGTTCCTATCCCTCAAGGAGATTTGTCATGAGCGTGAATTATAAAAGCATACTTCGCCGAATTCCCCCCGTCTTCTTTGCGGCGGTCTATATGGCCCTGATGTCTGTGCCTGCAGGTGCAGCCGGGTACGACAATGCCCTGAAGGGCGTTAAGAACTATGACGCTGTCTACGAGGTGAGCCAGGGAGATCCCAAGGTCGTTAACCCCGTTTTCTTGGTAATAAAGAACTCCTACAAAGCACCTGAAGTGAAGGCGCTTGCGAAAGAGCCCAACATCGCCATCGTTTTTCACGGGCCGGTGGTGAAACTGCTTTCGACTGACAGCGCATCATTTGATGAGGCAGAGCTGGCCGAGGTACAGAAATTCCAGACGACTCTTAAACAAATGAAGAAGGACGGGGTGACACTGGAAGTTTGCCGTTACGCGTTGAAAGGGATGGGTGTAGATGAGGCGACGATCATTCCGGAGGTCGACCCGGTAGATAATGGTTTCGTCTCGGTCATCGGCTATCAGATGCAGGGGTACGCGGTTGTCCGAATCCCCTAAACGAAAAATTGGTTGTTGCTGTGCGCGCTAAAACCGGGACAGATCTATTTGAATGCGGGGACAGATCTATTTGAATGAAGGCCGAGACAAAGACGCCGAACCGATGATCTCTGGATTGCGCCACTTTTCTCGGGGCCAGAGAAGCTGGGCCAGTTTCGTCAGAACTGTCCTCAAAGTCAGATCGCACTACGTAATTATTAATAACAATTGTTATCATTTACATTACCAAGATGGGACCTTATACTGCCGCCGTCAATCCAAAGCCTCATTGTAGGCATCCATTTAGACAGATGGCGGAGATAGCATCGTGAAAAAAAGAACGGCTTTTGTTTTTGGGCTTGCGGGTAGTCTGGCGGCACCCATCGTTATTGCCGACGAGACTCGTAATAACGATGAGCAGTTATGGCAGGTAATCGAAGAGCAGCAGATGCGAATCGAGAGCCTGGAAGATTCAATGAAGGCATCTGACTCAAGTCAGGTTGACGGCAATGCCTCCGTGCGGCCCGGTGCCAGGGACTTCCATATCGGTGGTTACGGTTCCATTCGTGCGGAGGCCAACAATCTGGACGCCGATCAAGACACCTTTACTTTTCGTCGCTTTGTGCTGACTGGCGACGGGAAGATAAACGACCGCCTTGAAGCTTACTTCGAGCTGGAATTTGAGCGGTTTGGCGAAATTGAACTGGAAAAAAGTGCTTCAGCAGGAGCTGATGGCTTCTCCGCAGGCCAAGCGGTTGAAGGAACAAATGGCTCAGAAATATCGATGGAGCAGGCCTGGGCAAGATACCGCATCAATGACAGCGTCAATCTGGATATGGGAGCGCTGCTTGTTCCCTTGGGCCGCTTTAACATCAACCATGATGATAATCAGTGGAACTTGACTCGCCGCACGCTGGTAGACAGGGGGGCGCCCGTCCTGCCAACCAAGGCGGCATGGCCGGAACTGGGACTTGGTTTTTCGGGACTTGTGGAAACTCAGGCTGGCCTTGTTGACTACAGACTTTACGCAGTAAACGGCGTCAATCTCGACTTCGAATTCGAGGGCGGAGTGGCGGCGGAGCCTGACGGCAGTTCAACGGTGGGCGTCAGTAAATTTGAAGCTGAGTTCGCCCCTTCCCGTGGGGGGTTCTCCAACGATCTTAACGGGAATAAGGCCGTTACCGGCCGGTTGGCCCTGTTGCCTCAATCTGGCCAGGAATTAGCGATTTCCGGATATTACGGTCGCTATACGCCGGATTTTATGGATTCTGAATCGGTGTGGTCCGTTGCCATTGATGGGCTTCACAGCCTGGGCGGGTTTGAAGTCGAATACGAGGTAGTCCACACCGATTGGGGCAACATTGATGATGTTGCTGCTAGCTTCGCCAGTGCCGCTGTAGACAAGGAAGTGGAAGCAAAAGTAGGTGCTGAAGACCGTGAGACCACAGAAATCGTCAGCGAGATCACGCTCGGTGGGCTCGCTGAAAGCCGCACGGGTTATTGGATAGAAGCTCGTTACCCGTTCTGGCCGGAAGCGCTTGATAATACCTTCCTGGGGCGTGGTTTCAGTAACCCCTCTCTCGAACCGACCGTTCGGATGGAGCAGGTTGTTATTCGCAACCGGATAACCGGTATTGAGTTCTCCAATCGTCAGATCACCGAGCTCGACAAAGAGAAAAGTTCTATTGTTAATCGCGCTACCGTTGGTCTGGCCTATCGTCCGGTCCCAGACTGGGTGATTTCATTTGCCACAGAATATACCTGGACTGACGAACAAACACTGGCCGGTTTAACCAACTTTATTCCTGCTGGTGAAAATGAAGACAGTGTTTTAGCGTTCTCGACGGGCGTAGCCTACACCTTCTAGAATGCCTTGTTGCCGGAGCCAGGCGTGTGTATCGCGCCTGGCTCAGAATTCATTAATAAGGTTGTCCTCATGAGTTACCCGCTCAGGCTCGTGCACCTTCTGCTTTTACTCACTTTTCTGCCGGTTCCCATGCACGCTTTGGCTGATGAGGTTTATAAAGAACCTCAAGCATTTTTGAGAGAATCGTTTGTCGGCGATATCCCAGAACCGGCCGCGCTCTGGGTTGTAGGCGAAAAAAAAGAGGTTGCCGGAGACATTTTGGGACACCCACCTGCCGCGTTACGTGAACGATACTGGAAGCAAGGTTCACGGACTGCCTGGATACTAGAGGAAGTCGGCAAAGCACGTCCGATTACCGTCGGTATACTGGTGGAGGAAAATGCCATCCGCAAACTGGACGTACTCGTGTACCGGGAGACAAGAGGATGGGAGGTTCGATACCCCGTTTTCACGAACCAGTTCAAAGGCGCTGAACTTGAGGGCGGCAAAACGCTCGATCAACCGATAGACGGAATCACTGGTGCCACCTTGTCAGTCCACGCGCTCACGAAGTTGGCACGTTTGGCACTTTATTTCAGTCAGTTGGTAGATGGCCCGTGATTTCCTTCAAACGCTCCCGGCAAACCCGGCGCAAATTTTTACTCCTATCGCATCGCTACATCGGTATAGTTTCGGCCTTTTTCCTGATATTGATTGCAACCACCGGCACTGCAATCAATCACTTGAAAGATGTCGGTATGGATGACTATGTTCTAACCTGGCCTCCGCTTCTGAGATGGTACGGGCTGAGCAAGGGACCTCAGGACATCATTACCTTCAGCACCGATAGTGGTGCAATCGTGAGCTGGATGAACAATCAGCTATATCTCGGCAAGGAACCATTAAAGCTTGAACAAACCATCGACGGTCCTCTTTTGGGTATTGCGGAAGGCCCGGATTTTTTAGCCGTAGCGACGTCACGTTCGGTCATATTGTTGACTCGGACCGGCGTACTGATTGATCAGCTTGGGCAAGAAAATTTGCCCGAACGTATCCGAAGATTCGGCTCGAAAGACAACTCCTTTTTTATTGACACGCCAAACGGCCAATTCAAGACGACCGCATCGTTTCTGAGCTGGACTCCGGTCCCATCCGCAAATAAGCAGGTGACGTGGTCAAGTCCACGCGCCACACCTGCGGCAGTCAGGACGCAGCTTCTCGATACTTATCATGGCAAAGGCATCTCTTTGCAACAGTTGTTACTGGATCTTCATTCAGGGCGCATTATGCACATTGGGCCTTGGGTATCTGACTTATCAGCACTTGCTATTTTACTGTTAGCCATCTCCGGGTTGATTAATTGGTACCGTCGCCCGCGCTGAAGCAGCCCTGCATTGCCACGAAGAATCTCTCCACAATACCGGTCGTTCCGACAAAAACTGACACATTGGGCCAGCCGGTGGCCCGGATTCTTCGGGGCTGCCTCTGCCGTTTTTGGACGACTCGGTGTCGTATTGGATTCACCTGCACTGAGCAATT
The DNA here is from genome assembly GCF_038098645.1 of Marinobacter metalliresistant. Classification (NCBI taxonomy): domain Bacteria; kingdom Pseudomonadati; phylum Pseudomonadota; class Gammaproteobacteria; order Pseudomonadales; family Marinobacteraceae; genus Marinobacter; species Marinobacter metalliresistant. The sequence goes on from NZ_CP101118.1 coordinate 1,709,331, forward strand.
AGAGCCACATTGAATCAGGGCCCTGGCCGATATGCGGCAGCGCGAGGGCGTTCATTGCAGGCAAAGGGGAACCAAAATGGCACAACTACCGAAACGTGCAAGAGTCGTAATCATTGGCCAGGGCGGTATCGTTGGCTCCTCGGTAGCACACCACCTGATCGAGCAGGGCTGGGATGACATCGTAGGACTGGAAAAATCCGCCATTCCCTCAGACATCGGCTCCACCTCCCACGCCTCGGATTTCTGCTTCACCACTTCCCACGACAAGCTGAACATTTACACCACCAAGTACAGCCAGGCCTTTTATGAAAAGCGTGGCAATTACGTGAAATGCGGCGGCATGGAAGTGGCGCGCGTCGATGACGACGAGCGCATGGACGAACTCCGCCGCAAGGTGGGTTCCGGGAAAGCCTTCGGCACAAATGTCAGCATGATTTCGCCCAAGCGGGCAAAGGAGCTGTTTCCATTGCTGGAGGAAAGCCAGGTCCAGGGCGCCATGTGGGACCCGGACGCCGGGCTGGTGGTACCCCGCTCCCAGAGCGTAGCCGGCGATCTGGTGGAAGAAGCCGTGGCCACCGGCAAACTCCAGGCTTTTGCCTACACACCGGGCATCCGCATTGATGTCCAGGACGGCCAGGTGCGTGGTGTTGAAACCCACAAGGGTTACATCGAAACCGAATACGTGGTGCTCTCCATGGGTATCTGGGGGCCGTTGATGGCCAACACCGCCAATGCGCCTCTGCCTCTGATGCCATTGGAACACCCCCTGCTGTTCTTCGGCCCCTACGAAGAACTGGCCGGAACCGGCAAACAGATCGTCTATCCGCTGTTCCGCGACCAGGGCAACTCCGCCTATGTGCGGGACACCGGCGACCCCACCACCACCGAAGGTGGCCGTATCGAGTGGGGTTATTACGAGGCGGAAAACCCTCGGCTGGTCTACCCTGGCGCCATTGCCGAGCCCGGTGATGCGCGGATGTCGCCCTCGATGCGGGATCTTTCACTGGATCAGGTCATGGACGCCTACGAAAAAGCCATCGAAATGACCCCGATCCTGGGCGAGTTGGGTTGGGAGGAAAAGCATTCCTTCAACGGCCTGCTGTCGGTGACTCCGGATGGCGGCTCACTGATGGGCGAATCCCCGGAAGTCCGCAACCTGTGGTTCTGTGAAGCAGTCTGGGTCAAGGACGGTCCGGGTGCGGGCAAGTTACTGGCGGACTGGATGACTCATGGATCCCCGGAGATGGACCCTCACAGCATCGATATTGCCCGCCATTACCCGCTTCAGAAAACACCGGACTTCGTGTACAACCGCTGCTATGAGACTGCCAAAAAGATCTACACCCCGGCGGTTCATCCGCGTGAGCCCTACCTCTCCGGCCGCAAGATGCGAACCAGCCCGTTCTACCTGCGGGAAGTTGGACTGGGCGCTTACTTTATGGAGGCCGCCGGCTGGGAGCGTGCTCACGGTTACGCCGCCAATGAGCCCACCCTGCTGGCGAAATACCGCGACCGTATCCCGGTGCGGGAGCACGAATGGGACACCCGGCATTTCTGGGAGGTATCCAACGCCGAGCAACTGGAGATGAGCGAGTCCGTGGGCATGATCAACCTCTCCCATTTCGCCATCTTTGACATCTCCGGCGACGACGCGGAGGCGCTGCTGGAGTATCTGTCGGTGGCCAAGGTGGGTGGCACCACGCCCCATGGCAAAGGCGTCTACACCCACTTCCTCGACAGCCGCGGGGGCGTGCGCTCCGACCTGACCATCATCCGGCGGGGCGAGAAAGACTATCGGGTCGTCTGCGGCGGCGACACCGGCCACCGGGACTATTGCTGGATCACCCGCATGGCCCGGGAGAAGGGCCTGGACAACATCCAACTGCACGACCGCACCGACGAACTGGCTACCCTGGGGCTCTGGGGTCCCAAGGCCCGGGAGACCCTGGCGCAGTTCGTCACCGACCCGGACCAGTTGTCGGCGGACAATTTCCCGTTTGCCACCGCGCAGGAACTGAACATTCGGGGCGTTCCGGTCTGGGCTTTCCGCATATCCTATGTGGGCGAACAGGGCTGGGAGCTTTACTTCCCATTCAGTTACGGCCTGCGAATCTGGGACCTGTTGTACGACGCCGGCGTTACCCCGGTGGGCATCGAAACTTACGCCAACACGCGGCGCCTGGAGAAAAGCCTGCGGCTGCAGAATGTGGACCTGGAAACGGAATACAACCTTTACGAGGCCGGACTGCAACGGCCCAAGGTCAAGGAAGCCGATTTCCACGGCAAAGCCGCTTACCTGGAACAACGGGAGTGGCCCCGGCAATCGGCCTACCTGTGCACCATGACCATGACCGGGCATCAGGATGCTAACGGCGTGCTGCGCTATCCGGTGGGCCAATGGCCGATTCTGGACCCGCAAACCGGCGAAGTGCTGGTGGACAGCCACGGCCGCCGCTCCTACAACACCAGCGTGGCCTGGGGGCCTTCGGTGGGAAAAATCATCCTGTTGGGTTATATCCCCGCGGAGTACGCCCAGGAAGGCCGTGAACTGACTCTGGAATACTTCCAGGAACACTACCCTATCCGCATTGAGGCAGTGGGTTACCGGGCGCTGTTTGATCCGGACAACGAACGGATCAGATCCTGACCGGTTTCAGACAAGAGGCAAGGCGGTCAGCACTCGATGATGTTGACCGCCAGCCCTCCCCTGGCGGTTTCCTTGTATTTGTCCAGCATGTCGCGGCCGGTTTCCCGCATGGTGTGCAGCACCTTGTCCAGGGACACGTAATGCTTGCCGTCACCCCGCAGCGCCATAATCGCGGCATCAATGGCCTTCACCGAGGCGATGGCGTTACGCTCGATGCAGGGAATCTGCACCAGCCCGCCAATGGGGTCACAGGTCATGCCCAGATGATGTTCCATGCCAATTTCGGCGGCGTTTTCTACCTGTTCCGCGGTACCGCCCGTCGCCGCTGCAAGGCCGGCAGCAGCCATGGCGCAGGCCGAACCAACCTCGCCCTGGCATCCCACCTCGGCCCCGGAAATGGACGCATTTTCCTTGAACAGCACGCCAATCGCCCCGGCGGTCAGCATGAAGCGCAAAATGCCCTCCTCGTTCGCCTGCGGACAAAACTCCCAGTAATAGTGGAGCACAGCCGGAACAACGCCTGCCGCACCATTGGTTGGCGCCGTTACAATCCGCCCCCCGGCGGCATTTTCCTCATTGACGGCGAGGGCATAGAGATTGATCCAGTCCAGCGCACTCAGGGACGGTGAAATCAGATCCACCCGCTGCTTGTCCATCAGCGACCGATACAGCGACGCGGCCCGGCGCCGGACCTTGAGACCACCGGGCAATTCGCCCTCGTGGTGAATGCCGCTCTGTACGCACTCCCTCATCACCCGCCATAGCTCCAGAATGCCGCTGCGAATCTCACCCGGCGTGCGCCAGGCCTGCTCGTTGGCAAGCATGATGTCGGCGATGGTCAGGTCGTGCTCCCGACACAGCGTCAGCAGCGCCTTGGCGCTGTTAAAGGGGTATGGCTGTGGCGTATCATCCTCGCGGACTTTCAGGGTGCCATCAGCGGTCGCATCCACCACGAACCCACCGCCTACCGAGTAATAGGTTTTTTCGTACAGGCACTGCCCCTCACCGTCGAAGGCCTGGCAGACCATGCCGTTGGGGTGTTCAGGCAGTGATTTGCGACGGTAATAGACCAGATCGTTATTCTCACGGAAGCGAACGGGGTGTTGCCCTGCGATCGACAGGATTCCGCAGTCGCGAATCCGCTCAAGGCGAGCCGGCATTTCCTCAGGATCGACCCGGTCAGGTCGTTCGCCCTCCAGCCCCATCATTACCGCAGGGCCGGTGCCATGGCCCTTGCCGGTGGCACCAAGAGAGCCGTACAGGGACACCTTGAGCCGGCAAACGGAAGAAAGCAGCCCTTCGGTCACAAGAGCCCCGGCAAACCGTCGTGCCGCCTCCATGGGCCCCACGGTGTGGGAACTGGAAGGGCCAATACCGACCTTGAACAGCTCAAACAGACTGATCGCCAATTTCAGGCCTCCTGTTGAGGGACACACTCCAACAATAACGCCAATGCGGCCCCGCCGCATGCTCTCTGACGACACTGACAAGATGATTTACGACAGCAGGGCAGGTGGCGTTGAGACCATCCTGGAATCGCCGGTGTCGCATCTGAACCATTGGCACTCTGGCCACCCCCTTAGCCACCCCTTAGCCACCCCCTTAGAATGAAACCAACGTGGAGCTGATCACTTATTGCACAATGCCAGTGCAGCAGCTAGTGTTCAGGTTAGGGTGGTCGACACAGACATCCCGTTACCGGCCACCAAAGCTGGCCCAGGCAGGGCAAGGGGGTTGCTGATGACCACTGATACCGGCTCGCACACAGACAGGCCCGCCCAGCAGCCCTATCGGGTCGGCTTCCTGCTGATCGACAACTTCACTCTGATCGCCCTTGCCACCGCGGTTGAACCCCTGCGCATGGCCAATCAACTGGCAGGCGCCGAACTCTATTCCTGGAAGCTGCTTACCGCCGAGGGCGGCCCTGCCCGCGCCAGTGACGGCATCACCATGGTGCCGGATGCGTCCATTCAGGAAGAGCACGGCTTCGATCTGGTCATCGTTGTTGCCGGCATTGATGTCACCCGGAGTTTCTCCCGCAAGGAAGTCAACTGGCTGAAACAGATGGCCCGGCGCCATGTCCTGCTGGGGGCTGTCTGTACCGGCGCTTATGTGCTGGCCAGTGCCGGCCTGCTGGACGGCCACGCCTGCAGCGCCCACTGGGAATGCCTGGAAGCCATGCAGGAGGGCTTTCCACGGGTCCAGACCAACAACCACCTGTTTACTGTAGAGAGGGAACGCATGACCTGCACCGGTGGCACGGTGCCCATGCACATGATGCTCAGCTTCCTGGCCCGGCGCCATGGCCAGGAACTCAGCAACGCGGTCTCCCACATGTTTGTCTGTGACCGGGTACGGGAGGAAAGTGAACAACAACCCATGCCCATGCATCCGGGCCTGGCCCGCGCGCAACCCAAGCTGGCGGAAGCCGCCCAGTTGATGGAAGCCAACATTGAAGAGCCCATCGAACTTCAGGAACTGGCGACACTGGCCGGGATATCACGCCGACAACTGGAAAGGTTGTTCCTCAAGCACATGGGCTGCACGCCCTCACGCTACTACCTGCGGGTGCGGCTGAACCGCGCACGCCGGCTGCTCAAACAGACATCCTGCTCCATTGTGGAGATTGCCTCCATGTGCGGATTTGTCTCCGCCACCCACTTCAGTCGCTGCTATCGCAAAACCATGGGGCGCGCGCCCAAATACGAGCGAATGGAAGTTTACTCCCAGGGCCTGGGCCCCGCCGGCAATGTCCTGACCGATACCATGGCCAGTCTGCCTTCCTCTTCCCTGCAGGCACTGAGACGTGCGCGCACCGAGCCAACCTACGGTATTTTCGAGGACACCGGTTCAGGTTAGCCCCACAACCAGGCCGTTCTCATCAAGGGCGATATCCAGTGCCGCGGGACGGCGGGGCAGGCCCGGCATGGTCATGATGTCGCCACAAATCGCTACCACAAACCCGGCGCCAGCGGCGAGGCGCACTTCCCTGACCGGCAGCATGTGGCCGGACGGCGCACCCTTCACGGTCGAGTCCGCCGAGAAGCTGTACTGGGTCTTGGCAATACACACCGGCAGGTGGCCGAACCCCAGGCTTTCGTATTCCTCCAACTGCTGTTTGGCCAGGGTTGTAAATTCAACGCTTCCCGCGTGATAGATACGGGTGGCTATGGTGCGGATCTTGTCCGCCAACGGCAGGCTGTCCTCGTAGAGGAATTTCACCTCCGGTGTGCCTTCGTCCATCTGGTCGAGCACAGCCTGGGCCAGTTCCGTTGCGCCCTCGCCGCCGGTTGCCCAGTGGTCGGCGGGCACTGCCCTCACGCCCAGCTCTTCACTGATGGACTGCACCAGCGCCATCTCGTCTTCAGTATCGCCGGGAAAGCGGTTGATGCACACCACTGGGGTCAGGCCGAACTGCTGCAGGTTGCGGATGTGTCGCTCCAGGTTGGCGGCACCGTCCCGCACCGCGGCCAGGTTGGGAGTGCCCAACTGGCTCCGGGCGACACCACCCTGCATCTTGAGGGCCCGAATGGTGCAGACCACCACGGCGGCGTCTGGCCGCAAGCCCGTGTGCCGGCATTTGATATCAATGAACTTTTCCGCACCAAGATCCGCACCGAAGCCGGCTTCGGTCACCACAACGTCGTTCAGAGCCAGGGCCGCACGAGTGGCAGTCACGGAGTTACAGCCATGAGCAATATTGGCAAAGGGGCCACCATGGATGAACACCGGGTTATGCTCCAGACTCTGCACCAGGTTCGGCTGCAGCGCCTCTTTCAACAGCACGGTTAGCGCGCCTTCAACCCCCAGATCACGAACGGTGACCGGTGTCATATCGGAACGCCGGCCAACAATGATATTACCCAATCGCTGCTTCAGATCCGCACGCCCGTCCGCCAGGCACAGGATAGCCATAATCTCTGACGACACCGTGATATCGAAACCGGTTTCCCGGGGCACACCATGGGCTGCGCCACCCAGGCCACACACCATGTTGCGCAGGGAGCGATCAGTCAGGTCCATGACTCTGCGCCAGCTCACGTAACGTGGGTCCAGCCCGGCTTCATTGCCCCAGTGAATGTGGTTGTCGATCAGCGATGCCAGCAGGTTGTGGGCGGTGGTAATGGCGTGGAAGTCGCCGTTGAAATGCAGGTTGATGTCTTCCATCGGAATCACCTGCGCCCGGCCTCCGCCAGCAGCGCCGCCCTTCATACCAAAGCAGGGGCCGAGGGACGGCTCCCGCAGGCACACGGAAGAACGCACACCCAGGCGGTTGAAGCCGTCGTTCAGCCCCACGCTGGTGGTGGTCTTGCCCTCGCCGGCCGGGGTTGGGGTAATGGCGGTCACCAGCACCAGCTTGCCCCGGGGCGCGGTAGCGGAGGTATCGACATAGGCCATATCCAGCTTGGCCTTGTAGTGACCGAAAGGCACAAGGCTTTCCCCCGGCAGTCCAAAACGCTGTTGGGCCAACAGCAGAATGGACTGGGGCTGGACCGAGCGGGCGATCTCAATGTCCGGGGTGCCCGGCGGCGGAAACTCCGCAATCGCCGGCATTACGGATGTCAGTTTACTGTACTGAAGACTCATGGAACTGCCCTCTCTGGCCCTCAACGGACCCGCTGTGCTCTTGAATCCATTGCGCCGACTGGCGCAGACCGCCGAATGGGAAGAGATGAATACCCCGGAGCAGGGTATCCGGGTTGTCCAGGCAGTACTGGACCAACGCTCGCACCATGCCGTCCGGCGTCCAGGCGCGCAGTAGTTTGGCGCTGCCCGGGCGACGCAGCATCATGCGGGCAGACGCCCCCACCCCGCATTGCGCGGCATAGGCAATAAGGGTTTTTACCCGCGTCGGCCCGGCCATTCCGATGTAGACAGGCACCTCTTCCAGGATATTGCCCAGGCTCTGCAGCCAGTCGATGACCACCTCGGCGTCGAAAGTGAACTGGGTCACCACCCACAGCCTCGTGGCTGTGGTGCGGGCGTATTCACGCTTGACGCTCAGGGCTTGGGTCAACGTGGCCCGGTCCGCCATGGGATGCCCCTCCGGATGGGCAGCCACGCCAATACCATGAAACCGGAATTGCGCCAACAAGCCGGATTCAAGCACCGCCAGAGTGTCCGGAAAGGGGCCGACCACCGCATCGCTGTCGCCGGCAATCAGCAGCAACCGGTCAACCCTGCTCTCATCGAGCTGTGCCAACCAGTCCCGCAGTTGCCCGCGGCTCTCGGCCATACGGGCGGGTACGTGGGGGATCGGCTGCATGCCCATATTGAGGAGGTGCCGGCAGGCTTCCAGAGTGTCGCTGAATTGCCCTTTTGGCAGGAATGGCACATAGACACAGGTGCCCTCGGGCAGCAGGTCCGGCAGATCTTCCGCTGCCAGTATCTGGCGGGGTGTCGCCTCAATCGAAGCCGAGCGCACCAGGGCACGAAGCCGTTCCGCCGCCGCCTCATCGCGCGGGTTGGACGCCTGTTTTTCGCTCGCCAGTTTCATAAGCCGCGTACCCCCTTGCTGCCGGTGCCTGCTACCGCCTGCCCTTCCCGTTAGGCTAGTCGGCGAAGTCAATACCCTTCGCCCGGGCCCGTTCACGGGCGTTGGGGTTCACCGATGGCCGGAAGGGCACTTCCACCACCTCCGCCTCCACAGCGGTTGAGCCATCCGCCGCGGCATATTCCACCGGAAGGTGCACGGTCAAGCTGCTGCCAATACTGCTCAGATCAAACGGCACATAGGCCAGCGCGATGTTCGTCTCCAGTTCCGGCGAGTACCAGGGTGACGTGACATAGCCCTCCGGCTCGCCACCATCGGGCCCGCTGATCAGCCAGAAATCATTGGCGTAGTCAGTCACCTTGCCGCCGCCAAAGCGGATGCCCACCATAATGTGGCTGAACGGCGGACGACCGGCATCCAACTGCTCACGAACCTTCTCCAGCGTCTGCTTGCCGATATAATCCGCATCTTTGTTGCGCGGCACCTGGTAGGCCAGGTTGCACTGGAATGGCAGGGTTTCCTGATCCACATCCTGGCCCCAGGAAAGAATGCCCGCGGCTATCCGGCGATGGTGTGCGGGCGCTATCACCCGCAGGTTGTGCGGTTCACCGGCCGCAAGCACTGTGTACCAGAGGTCCTCGGCGTATTTAGTCGCTTCCTTGAGGTAAATCTCGTAACCCTTCTCTCCGGTGAAACCGGTCTGGGAAACGATGACATCGTGGCCCGCCACCTGGCCTTCCATCAGTCCATAGTAGGGAATGTCTTTCACGCCCTCACCGAACAGATCCGTCATAAGTGCCTCGGACTTGGGACCCTGGATCTGGACCGGTGCCACATCGATTTCCGCGATGCTGACGTTGAAGCCCATACCGACGTTTACGCCCCGCAGCCAGAATTCCAGATCACTGTCGGAAAGGGAGAACCAGAATTCGTCCTCGGCCACCCGAAGCAATACCGGGTCATTGAGGATACCGCCGTCCTCGTTGCACAGGATGACGTACTTGCCCCGCATGGGTTTGATCTTGGTAGCGTCCCGGGTGATCACATAGTTCACGAAGCGCTCCGCATCCGGACCCTTGACCTGGATCTGGCGCTCCACCGCCACGTTCCACATGGTAACGTCGTGTATCAGCGACTCGTATTCCACCATGGCACCACCGTCTTCCGGGCGGACATAACCCCGGGGATGGTACATGCGGTTGTAAACGGTCGCCCGCCAGCAGCCCGCCTCGTAGGCCAGGTGCCAATACGGCGACTTGCGGACCCGTGTGGAAATCAGCATCTCCACCGGCGTGGGGCCGGACTGACGCAGGTTGATGGGTACGCGGCGATCCGACTGGTCGACGCTGTCGGGCTGGCGCGCGGCACCGGCCCGTTGTTGCGGATCATCCTGAGGTACTTGTTCGAATTTAACGGCCATTGCTATCTCCCCCTTACCGGGTTGTCGATAGCCCTAATGTGACCGTCTTTCGGTTTTCCGGGAGGAACCAATACGACACGGATTCGACTAAAAGCGGCAGAGGGTTGGCCGCAGCTCCAGAAAAGCACCGCTGGATAACCCGTGTCAGGCCACCGAAAAAATCGCTTGCCATAGTACGCAGCCTCACAGCCTTACTGGCACCGACCGGCTGCGCCTCGATCAGCACGCGGCCGGATAACAGCAGCCGCGCCGGATTAAAGCTTCACCATCAACTTACCCTTGTTCTCACCGGTCAGGAACAGGTTCAGGCCGTTCATGGCCGATTCCAACCCTTCCAGAACGTGTGTCCGGTATTTGATCTGTCCCTTCTGAACATAGGGTGTGAGCTTGGCGTGCAGCTCCTTCGTCCTGTGCCAATGATCAGGCATGGTGAAACCCTGGATCGACAGGCGTTTCTTGATGATGCGCATCCAGTTGGGGCCGGGACGAGGGTTCGCTGAGGTGTAATCGGCAATCATCCCGCACACCACAATACGGCCGTGCGCATTCATCCGCTCGAACACGTAGTCCTGGACCGGACCACCGGTGTTCTCGAAGTAGACGTCGATACCCTCCGGGGCCAGTTCATCCAGTTTCGCGCCCAGGTCGTCGGTCCTGTAGTTCACGGCACCGTCGAAGCCCAGTTCATTGACAATCCAGTCCGCCTTTTCATCGCTGCCGACGACACCGATAACCCGCAGACCATCGGCCCTGGCCAACTGCCCCACGATCGAGCCGACAGAGCCGGCGGCGCCGGATACCACCAGGGTTTCACCCGGCTTGGGGTCACCATAACCATACAGCCCCTGGGTGGCGGTCAGACCGGGCAGGGCAAAAACCGACAGTACCATTTCCGGCGGCAGGCTTTTATCCACCTTGTTCACGCCCGTACCATCCGTCAGGGCCATTTCCTGCCAGCCAAACATCCCCATGACCTGGTCACCCACGGCAAAATCCGGGTGATTCGAAGCGACGACCTCGCCAATGCCCGATGAACGCATGACGTCACCCAACTCCACCCGGGGAATGTAGCTATCGGTGTCCTCACTCATCCAGCCCATCATGGCCGGGTCGAGAGACATATAGGTCTGCCGGACCAGAAATTCACCTTCGGCGGGTTCCGGAACGGTGTTTTCCACCACCTCGAACAGCTCCGGGCCGACAGTCCCCGCAGGCCGCTTCACCAGGTTAATCGCTTTATAGGTACTCATTGGCTGACTATCTCCTGCAGTGCGTGAAAGAACCGTTGATAATCACTGATATGGGGACAGGAGCCCTTCCTTAAAAGGGCACGACCGTAGTCCTTGCCCACGCCGGGTTTCTCAAAGACGCCCAAAGACTAATCCAGAACGCCAAAACTTAGTAACCAAAGGTTATTTACACAACAGAGAGACAGCCGTATATTAAGTGACCATCGTTCACTTAATAAGGAAAACACCATGAACTATGTGCTCATCACCGGCGCCAGTGCCGGCATAGGCGAAGAGTTCGCCCGTGCTCTGGCTGCCGAAAAGCAGAACCTGATTCTTGTGGCCCGTCGTGAAGACCGCCTGGTCTCCCTGGCTACCGAGCTTTCAGAAAGATCCGGCGTATCCGTCGAGGTTCTGGCTGCCGACCTGGCCACAGCCGAGGGCGCCGAAAACGTTGTCTCGGCCGTTACTTCAGCCGGATGGAAGCTTACCGGCCTGATCAACAATGCCGGTTTTGGCGACCGCGGCAGCTTCAGCGACCTCTCACTGGAACGCCAGCTCAACATGATTCAGGTGAACGTGACATCGCTGGTTGCGCTGACCTGGAAACTCCTGCCCAACCTGAAAGAGAACCGGGACAGCTTCATCGTTAACGTCGCCTCCACCGCAGCGTTTCAGGCGGGGCCCGGCATGGCCATTTACTACGCCACGAAGGCCTTTGTATTGTCCTTTTCCGAAGCACTGCACGAGGAATTACGAGGCTCAGGCGTTGCCGTAAGCGCACTCTGCCCGGGAGCGACAGCGTCAGAGTTCGCAGCTGAAGCCAATATGACGGACACCAGGCTCTTCAAAGCCGGCACCATGTCAGCCGAAGCGGTGGCAACCACAGCACTGGCCAGACGCCGCAGTGCCATCGTCATCCCGGGACTGCGTAACCGGTTGATGGTATGGTTGGGCAAACTTTCCCCCCGACTCATTACCAGGCGCCTCGCAGGCTGGTTACAGGCGTAAGAAACGATGACAATCAGGCTTTGTGGTGGCAAGCAGCGCGCACGCACGGAAGCGGAAAAAATCACAAGGGAACAGCAGATTCTCGATGCGGCGGCAGAGCTGTTCGTTAGTCGCAGCTATGACAAGCTGACACTAGCCGATGTGGCAGCAGCAAGTGGGCTGACCAAGGCTGCGCTGTACCGATATTTCAGGAGCAAAGAGCTGCTGTTCATCGCCGTCTACAAGCGTGCTTTCAGAGCCGTGGTGCACGAGGCGCAATCCAGAGAGTCGATGACGTTGCCCGAGGATCTGACCGGACTCTTGGTCGCGCATCCTCTTTTTTGCGGCCTCACCGCCATATTACACGTTGCCCTGGAAACCGGGCTGACCGAGCAGGAGGCCCGCGATTTCAAACTGTTCTTACTGGAACAATCACAACAGCTGGCAGCACCCATTAAGTCCGCCAGCGGTCGCGATGACGCCGCCTGTTTTCATTTTCTCATGCAATGCCAACAGGCGCTGATCGGATGCTGGCATATGACCCATCCGCCCGCCGCCGCGCGCAAGGCCATGGAACAACCGCCGTTAACGGTATTCAAAATGGCGTTCGAGCCGACGCTGCGGAGCCATCTTCGGGCACTGACCTGTGCTTTTGTGGCCCAGCCATGAGCTGAGCCCAGGTTTTCGAGCACAAGCCAGCGAGATCAGCAATACTTCCGGGCCCTTTGCTTCAGCATATACGGGGCAGCTGTTCGCCGGAGAGTCTGTCGATGACCCGGCTGGCGCCAATCATACTGGAAGCCGTAACCAAGCCGGCGGCCCCTTGCACAAAATGGCCGATTTCAACGGCCGCCTCGCTCACCGGGTACCTCCGGAGCACATCCACTGCCCGGGCAACATCCGGTTCAGCCACGACGGCGATAAAGCGGCCTTCGTTGGCCACATGCAGTGGGTCCAGCCCCAGCAGCTCGCAAAAGGCAGACACATCTTCGCGAACCGGGATATCGGCCTCACGGATCTCCGCTGCCACCCCGGCACTTTCCGAGACTTCCACCAACGCACTGGCCAGGCCTCCGCGGGTAAGGTCACGAAGGCAATGCACATCCACCCCCGCTTCCAGCAACGCCAGGACCGGCGGCGCGACCGAAGCGCAGTCGCTCTCAATCGCCGATTCCAGGTCAAGCTTCTCCCGCGCAGTCATCACTGCGACGCCGTGGCGTCCAAGGTCGCCACTGAGCAGAATCCGGTCGCCAGGCCGCACCCGGGCAGGCGCCACCGGCTGTGGCGCCACAACTCGCCCGACTCCGGCGGTGTTGATGTACAAACCATCCGCCTTGCCGCGTTCCACCACCTTGAGGTCGCCGGTCACGATTTGCACGCCAGCTTCGAGGGCTGCGGCAGCCATGGAATCGACAACCCGGCGCAACGTAGCCAGCGGCAAACCCTCTTCGAGAATAAAACCGGCACTCAGGTATTGCGGCCTGGCCCCGCACATGGCGAGGTCGTTGACCGTGCCATGCACCGCCATAGTACCGATATCAGAACCCGGAAAGAACAGCGGCCGCACCACGTAGGAGTCCGTCGTGAACGCCATGGCACCGGGCATATCGACCACGGCGCCGTCGTGTTGCCGTGCCAGCCAGGGATTATCAAACGCCGGACGAAAAATACCATCAAGCAGCTGGGCCATGGCCCGGCCGCCACCACCGTGGGCTATTTTCACCACCTCATGGTCATCGTTCATCGGCGGGCAATGATTGTCGCAGCTGTCACTCACGCGCTGAACCTCCGGTCGGTCGTCGGTAACGATAATAGGCGGCGCAGGCGCCTTCCTCGGACACCATCGTCACGCCGAGGGGGCGTTCCGGAGTGCAGCGGGAGCCGAAGGCGGGGCATTGGTCCGGGCGGATTTCGCCCCGCAGCACTGCCCCACTGAGGCAGTCACCCCGCATCTCAGCCTCGCCGTTCACTGCGCCGAAACGGGTTTCTGCGTCGTAGGATCGGTAGGCGGGTGACAACCCAAGACCACTGTCAGGGATGTCTCCCATGCCCCGCCATTGCCTGGGCACCACCTGGAAGACCGCCTGCATTACCTGCTGGGCCATGGCGTTCCCCGGGCGGCGGACGGCCCGGCTGTACTGGTTTTCAACACAGCTCTCACCCTGCTCCAGCTGACGCACGCAGCGGTAGACTCCCTCCAGGATATCCAGCGGTTCAAAGCCGGTCACCACAATGGGCACGCCGTGCTCACGGGCAATGGGTTCATACTCTTCATACCCGGTGATCGTGCAGACATGGCCGGCCGCCAGGAACCCCTGAACCCGGTTGCCCGGGCGCTCCAGCAAGGCGCGAATCGCCGGTGGCACCAGCACTTGCGAGACCAGCACCGAGAAATTCCCGAGCCCCTCCCGCTGGGCCTGATAGACCGCCATGGCATTGGCCGGGGCTGTGGTTTCAAATCCGACGGCAAAAAAAACCACTTCATGCCTCGGATTCTGCCGGGCCACCGTCAGCGCCTCGAGCGGCGAATACACCACCCGGACATCCGCGCCCCGCGCCCTGGCAGCGGACAGGTCCGATTGGGTCCCGGGCACTCGCAGCATATCGCCGAAAGTACATAGGATGACCCGTGGAAGCGCGGCGATTTCGAGGGCTTTGTCAATGTAGGCGATGGGAGTCACACACACCGGGCACCCCGGACCATGGATCAGGGAGATTGCTTCCGGCAGCAACTGATCGATCCCGAAGCGAACGATGGCGTGGGTCTGCCCCCCACATACCTCCATGAGAGTCCAGGGACGGGTGGTGATGCGGGCAATGGCATCGGCATACCCCCGGGCAGCATCGGGCGCGCGATATTCGTCACGGTACTTCATTGCGGCACCGGCCTTCCTGGCTCCAGCTCGTCCGCCTCCTGCTCCAGGGTCTCGAGGCACTCGAGGTAATGGAAAACGCGCTCGGCTTCATGCGGGTCCACAACGGTAATGGCAAACCCCACATGCACCAGCACATAGTCCTGCTCTCGTACATCGGGCACGTAGGCCAGATTGACCGGCTTGACGATGCCACCAAAATCGACGCGCCCCTGACGGGTGAGTGGATCGTCGCCCTCAATGCTGATCACGCGTCCCGGCACGGCCAGACACATGCCCCCTCCCTGCCCCAAAGAGCGCCGGCCGCCCAGGCCAGCTGACCCACCGCCAGACCGCCATCATTGGGCGGCAGCCGGCACGGCCAGAACACCTGAAATCCGGCCCCCTCAAGGGCTGTTATGGTCAATTCCAGCAGGCAGGCGTTCTGGAAACAGCCGCCAGCCAACACAACTCTCGACAGTTTAGCCTGTTTCGCCACTGCCACAATGGCGTTGACCAGCCCCTGATGGAAGCCCGCCGCAATCCCGGATACCGGCTTCCCCCTCCGAAGGTCTTCCAACAATGCGTAAACCGCCGGCGCCCAATCAACCTGCCAGGGCCGGTCGGCTTCCGGCACCGACAGCTCGAACCGGTAGGGAGATGCAGTGTCAGTGCGATCCAGGGCTGCCTCCAGCTCGCCCGCTGCCTGCCCCTCGTAACTGGCCTGCAGGCAGATGCCAGTCAGCGCGGCTACGGCGTCAAAAAGCCGGCCCACACTTGAGGTTTCCGGCGCGTTCAAGCCGGCCTTGAGCGATTGAATCAACAGCTTTCTTTCCGCTTTGGAAAAGCTGTTCACCGGGGCCAGTGCCTGACACTCCATGACCTGCGCCCCCATCAAGGCATACAGCAGCCCGAAGGCCGAACGGCGGGGTTCTCGCATGGCCGCCTCGCCACCTGGCAGCCGGAATCGCCGCAGATGCGCCACGCGCTCGTAACCTTGTGAGTCCAGGCGCAGGAATTCTCCGCCCCACAAGGTCTGATCGTCGCCAACACCACTGCCATCCCACGCCACCCCAAGCACCGGCTCATTGACCCCGTGCTCAGCCATCACGGCCGCTATGTGGGCCACATGATGCTGGACAGCGCATTGTTCCTCACCACGGGCCTGGGCGTAGCGCGTTGTGTAATAGTCCGGGTGGCCATCGTGCGCCCAGTGCCGGGGAATGGTGGCAAACAGTTGCTGCAGATTATCCGTGGTGCGATCGAGCTCTTTCCGGCTCAGGATGCTGTCCATATCGCCCAGGTGCTGGCTCAACACTACGCCGGCGCGGGTGCTCATGGCCACGGTGGTTTTCAGGTGGCCTCCGGTGGCGCCCCGGCCGGGAGGCACCTGGATGGGCAGGGCCAGGTTCGGGGAGTAGCCACGTGCACGGCGAAGCAACTGCGTACGCCCCGCCACCACCCGGGCCACGGAATCATCCAGTGGTCGTAAAATGGGGCGATCGTGAACCAGAAATCCGTCCGCCAGGTCACCCAGGCGCATCAGGGCTTCCTCGTTGTCGATGGCAATCGGTTCGCCACTGCGGTTACCGCTGGTGGCAACAACGGGAAACCCCAGATCACCAAGCAGCAGATCGTGTAACGGGGTGCAAGGCAGCATCACGCCCAGATCCGCCCTGCCCGGAGCGAGGTTGGCCGCCAGATCATGGTTGCGCGCATGGAGCAGGACAATGGGCCGCTCGGCCCCCATGAGCAACAGGCTTTCGGGCCCGGAGACCGGGCACATCTGCCGCAAAGATGCCAGTGAACCAAACATGACTGCCAGCGGCTTTCGGGGCCTCCCTTTTCGTGCGCGTAACGTCTGCACCGAGTGACTATTGCGGGCATCTGCAAGCAGCTGAAACCCGCCCAGCCCTTTAAGCGCGATGATGCCACCTGCCCTCAGCCGCCTGACCGCCTCGGACAAGGCGGCCTCGCCTTCCGCCAGCACGCAGCCATCACCTTGGCAAAATGCGACACGCGGACCGCATTCCGGACAGGCATTGGGCTCGGCATGAAAGCGCCGACTCTCCGGATTACGGTATTCCGCCAGACAACGCGGGCACATTTGAAAGTACCTCATCGCCGTGCGTTCGCGATCGTAAGGCAAACCCTCGATCAGGCTGTAGCGGGGACCGCAGTCTGTGCAGCTGATGAAGGGATACCGGTAACGCCGATTATCGGGATCGTGCAGCTCCCCGGTGCACTGACCGCAGGGCGCCAAATCCGCAGGTAAACGTGTGGTGGCAGCGCCCCGCTCCTCACTCTCGCGTACGCGGAACGCCTGAAACGCCGCAGGCCTGGCCAGCGGTTCCGCACACACCGCCTCCACGCACGCATGCACCGGAGCCTGTTGCTTGAGCGCATCCACCAGGTTCTGCAACGCCTCGGGACGACCCTCAGCCTCAATGATCACGCCCTCCGGGGTATTGCCAACCCACCCCGTCAGCCCCAACCCTGTCGCCAGGCGATAGACAAAAGGCCGAAACCCCACGCCCTGAACCACGCCATAAACACGAACACGCCAACGAACTGGCGAGGGCTCCGCCCGGCATCTGTCATTCATGGGCCCGACCCATCCTCCGTTTCCAGCTCCAGGCTCTGCAACAGCACATCCTGGGCATTGGGGTGATTGATGTCATCAGACGTTTCAATCCGGAGGTGGGCCTGGTCCGCGCAGGTACCGGCTGCCTCCTGACGGAAGTGATCGGTGAAATGTTCCGGCGACATATGGCACAGCGCGCCTAGCCATACCGCAACCTCCACCACCCGTTCGGCCTCTTCGTCCGCGCAAAGCTTCTCCACCCTGTGAATCAGGTTCCTGACCAGCGCCGTTTCATGCATCATCGCTCTCCTGAATCCTGCATCCTGTGTCCTTTTCGATGGCATCAATCACCGCCTGAGTCACCCCGGGAATGGTGTCCGCAACCGGTTTTGACAGCCCGTCGCCCGCTTCGAAGCTGGCCGCCTCCACCGCGAACACCCGGCATACCGGAGGCAGCACATCGAGCGCGCGCGCCAGCTCAATCGCTTCAGACAGCCCCAGCGCATGGGACGAAAACGCGCCTCCCAGGGCTGGCAGCGGCGCGGCGCTGGCGTCGAACACCCGGAGGTGCCCCGGCTCCAGCCCCATGACAGCGGCATCGACCAGGTACACCGCTTCGGCGCCAGTCATCAGGTCCACCAGTCCGGCCACTTCGCCGCTGTGCTCAACCACGTCGACAGTTTCCGGCAAACGGTCATCAAGGGCATCCATCACCAGCGGTCCGAGGGCATCATCCCCCCGATCCCGGTTGCCGATACCAACAACCCTGATGGGCCGGGAAACATCACTCATGGCGGACATCCAGTTTGAGAAAGTGCGTTGCGCAGGAGATGCAGGGATCGTAGTTGCGGATGGTCTGCTCACAGCGTTCACGCAGGGTATCGGCCGGCAAATCGAGCCAGCCGCCAACCAGCTCTTGCAGGTCGGCCTCAATGCTGGGCTGGTTCTGTGCCGTGGGCGGCACAATCTGCGCCTCGAGGATGGCACCGTTTTCATCAAGCCGGTAACGGTGAAACAGCAGACCGCGTGGGGCCTCGGTGCAACCGAAGCCTTCCGAGAGCCTCGGCTCGGCCGGTTCGAACGGTCGCTCAGGTTCCTGGTATCCGGCAATCACACGCAGAGCCTCATCACAGGCATACACAACCTCGACGCTGCGCACCACAATGCTCTGGAACGGGTTGTTGCAAGTAACACCCAAACCAGCTTCTTTGGCCGCCTCCCGGGCCAGTGGCGAGAGCTGGCCAAAATTGAGACTGTAGCGCGCCAGCGGCCCGACCAGATAACAGTCATGCTCACGCAAGT
This sequence comes from Marinobacter metalliresistant, assembly GCF_038098645.1. Taxonomy (NCBI): domain Bacteria; kingdom Pseudomonadati; phylum Pseudomonadota; class Gammaproteobacteria; order Pseudomonadales; family Marinobacteraceae; genus Marinobacter; species Marinobacter metalliresistant. The sequence continues at coordinate 1,727,849 of NZ_CP101118.1, forward strand.
GCGAGTGCAGCGCCGTAGAGCGCTGCACGTGGGACTCCACAAAGTGGCGATTGTAATCCGCTACGGCGATATCCAGCCCACGATTGGACATAATACGCCCGACGTTCATGGCGTACTCGTCCGGATGGTGCAGTGCGACCAGGTGGTAGTCCCGCCCGGCCTCCGGCATGTCCAGCCCGGCCGTCCAGCGCACGGTTGCCAGGGCGTCCTCCCGGGCCTGTTTCAGGGTGTCGGCCAGCGGCTCCAGTTCCTTGCGGGTCGGCGTTCGATAGAATCCGCCCACTCGCACATTGATGGGATGGATTTCCCGACCGCCCAACAGCGTCATGATGGCATTGCCCGCTTTCTTCAGGGACAGCCCCCGTTTGACGATGTCGGGATAATCCCGGGCCATGTCCACCGCCCCGGCGTACCCCAGGAAATCCGGGGCGTGCAGCATGTAAATGTGGAGGGCGTGGCTTTCGATCCACTCCCCGCAGTACAGCAACCGGCGCAATGCCCGCAGCGGCCCCTCCACCTCGATACCAAGCGCGTTCTCCATCGCATGGACAGCGCTCATCTGATAGGCCACCGGGCAGATACCACAGATGCGGGCGGTCACATCGGGCGCCTCTGAAAAGTCGCGCCCACGCAGGAATGCCTCGAAAAAACGCGGGGGCTCAAAAATACGCAGTTCCGCATCGCTCACCTGGCCGTCCCGGACCGTCACCTTCAGGGCACCTTCGCCCTCGACCCGCGCCAGGTAATCCACCTTGATGGTCTTACGGCTCATGACGTTCGCTCTCCTCACGGAACGGGCCGGCCCAGGCGTTGAAAGTCCGGTAAAAGCGCAACCGCTCGGCCCGGCCCATGCCCAACTGATCCAGTCGCTCACTCAGCGCAGGCGCGTTGGGATTTTCGTTGGGCCCATAGCAACCGTAACAACCCCGATTATAGGACGGACACAAGGCATTGCAGCCGCTGTGGGTCATCGGCCCCAGACAGGGCGTTCCGTGGGCCACCATCACACAGACATTGCCCCTGAGCTTGCAGTCCAGACACACGCTATGGGCCGGCGTGACCGGTCGTCGCCCGCACAGAAACGCCGACACCACCTCCAGTAACTGCTGTTTGCTGATGGGGCAGCCACGCAATTCAAAATCCACGGCCACGTGGTCGGTGATCGGTGTGGAGGTGGACAGGGTTTCAATGTACTCCGGGTGGGCGTAGACAGCCGCCATGAAATCATCAATATCGGCGAAATTACGCAACGCCTGAATGCCGCCAGCCGTGGCGCAGGCACCGATGGTCACCAGCGTTCGCGAGCGCCGGCGCACGCTCTGGATACGCTCGGCATCGTGGGCGGTGGTGATGGACCCCTCCACCAGGGACAGATCGTAAATACCGCGAATACTGCCGCGGGTGGCCTCCGGGAAATAGGCGATATCGACTGCCCCGGCGACCTGCAGCAATTCATCCTCACAATCCAGCAAGCTCAGTTGGCAGCCATCGCACGACGCAAACTTCCAGACGCCAAGGCGTGGCTTGTGATCCGGGCGCGCCATGTCAAAACTCCTTGAGGTTCAGTAATCCGCGGACCCGATCAAACGACAGCACCGGACCGTCCTTACAGACAAACGTCGCTCCAAACTGGCAATGGCCACAATGCCCGAGCGCGCATTTCATGTTTCGCTCCATGGACAGATAAATCGCCCCATCCTCAACACCGGCACCCCGCAGCGCGTTGACCGTGAAGCGCATCATGATTTCCGGGCCACACACCATCGCCAGGGTGTCTTCAGGGTCGAAGCCCAGCGTCGGCACCAGAGCCGGAACCACACCGACCATGCCCTGCCAGTCACTGTCGGCGTGGTCCACGGTAATATAGACTTCAATATCCGGACGCTTGCTCCATGCCTCCAGTTGAGCGGAATAGAGGATATCGCCGGGACTGCGTGTACCGTAAAGCAGGATAACCCGACCGTACCTCTCCCGATGGCGCAACACGTGATAAATGGCCGGTCGCAAGGGTGCCAATCCCAGCCCGCCGGCCACAATCAGCAAATCCGCACCCTCGCCTTCCGTTATCGGCCATCCGACACCGAACGGGCCACGCAGGCCAACGGTGTCCCTCGGTTTCAGGGCCGCCAGCTTCCTGGAGACCGGGCCCACCGCCCGCACGGTATGAACCAGCGTCTCTGTCTGTCCGGTGTCACCACTCAGGCTGATGGGCACCTCGCCCACACCGAACACATAGAGCATATTGAACTGGCCCGGCAAACAGGGCCGGTTGCCGGCCGGTCCCGGCTCCAGTTCCAGTGTCCAGATGGTTTCCAGTTCCTGCTGTCGGCGCAGAACCCGAACCGGTTCGGGTACCATCAGATCGTCTGAAATCACTCGGGCTGCTCCGGAGTACCATAAACATCCAGAACCTGCATTTGTGTCGCGTGAAGCCGACTGGTCAGAATCGGCAGCAATCGTTTCAGGACTTCGTAGCCCAGAGCCGGATCATCATCGCACTTCTTCCTCAGGCAGTGGGCGTCCATCGCGATGGCACGGGTCAGCGTGATGGCGCGTGCATCGTAGGCCCAGTGATAGGGGGGCAGAACCCAGGACACCCCCGCCAGGTCGCCTTCATGGAGCGTCTGAAAACAGACCGACGGTTTTCCCGGCACCGCGATTTCCAGAGCCACCTGACCATAGCGGATGAGGTGCAGGTGATCGGCGTCTGTGCCTTCGCGAAACAGGTATTCCCCCGGATTGAACCGAACATTGCGGGCACACCCGCTGACCAGATTGCAGAAATCGCTATCCAGATCCTTGAAGAACGGATGCTCGCACACGATCCGGGCAATGTTTTTCATTGCCTTTCTCCCGATGAAACATCATCGTGAATGGCGCGAACCTCCTCCGTGATATCGATGCCCACCGGGCACCAGGTGATGCAGCGACCGCAACCGACACAGCCTGAGGTGCCGAACTGATCCACCCAGGTAGCGAGTTTGTGGGTCATCCACTGACGGTAGCGGGACCGGGTCGAGTTGCGAACACTGCCGCCGTGAATATAGGAAAAATCCGACGTGAAACACGAGTCCCAGCGCCGGCTGCGTTCCGCGCTGGCGCCTTCCAGATCCGAGGTGTCTTCAACCGTGGTGCAGAAGCACGTCGGGCAAACCATGGTGCAGTTCGCGCAGCTCAAACACCGGTCGGCAACGTCGGCCCAGCGCGGATGCTCCAGATTATCCATCAGTAAGGCGGGGATGGCGGTTTGCGGCATACTCCGGCCCATCTGACTGCGGGTTTTCTCCACCACAGCGGTGGCGGCGGCCTGGTGGGCATCTGTCGCGGGTTTGCGGGGCAATTCGGCGAGAATCGCCGCCCCCTGTTCGGAGCCCGACCGGATAAGGAAAAGGTGGCTGTCGTCGCCCAGAAGCTCGGTGAGGGCAAGATCGTACCCGTCCCTGACGTCGGGCCCGGTATCCATGGAGTCACAGAAACAGGTGCCGCCAGCCTCTGAGCAGTTGATCGCCACCATAAAAGCCTGCTCCCGACGTGACCGGTAATGAGGGTCGGCATAGTCGTCCCCCAGCAACACACGATCCTGGATGCCGATCGCCGCCAGCTCACAGGCGCGCACCCCGAAGAACGCATATCGAGGCGGATCATCCCGGGCAGGAACAAAGCGGAGTTCGCCGCCGTTGCGAGTCGCCTGCCACAAGGACACCTTCGGTGGGTGAAGAAAACGTTTCCAGCTATGGGGCCCCACGGCATAACCGAACAACGCCTCATCCGAACGCCGCTTCAACCGGTAGTGACCACCATCCTGCTCATCCGTCCAACCGGCGGGAAGCTCCCCGGTACGGGCGAGCTCATCGTACACAATGGCCTGGTCCCGAACGGTTGGCCCAAAAACCGTATACCCGCGCTCAGCCAATGCATCCAGCAAACACTGCAAGCCGTCCCGCGTGATGACAGAGGCATCGTCAAAGTTGTCCATGAGGAGACCTTCCGTGATTGGCAATCAGAAAATAAGGAATCAACTGATTGCTCACGACAAGCTTTAGCAAGTCCAGGGATTTTGTCAAAGGTGGAATGGGGGGTGGGTAAAGTGACTGAAATTCTTTGCGTTGGCGATAACTCATGCGCGCGGCCTGACCGGTTGCCTTGCGTTGATTTCTTGTGACCTTGTGGGGGCTCTGCTAGCTTGAAACTAGAAGTTGTCGAACAACAACGATTACTCAAGCCGTAGTTCAAGGCCATTCAAGGAGAGTGTTATGCAAGACCTCAAAGGCAAGGTTGCCATCGTCACCGGTGCCTCTCGCGGCATCGGTCGGCACATAGCCCTTCAGCTCGCCCAGCGCGGCGCCGACGTCGCCATCAACTACCGCTCGCGTCAGCCCGAGGCAGACGAGGTCGTCAAGGAAATTGAGGCGACCGGTGTCCGGGCGCTGGCCATCCAGGCTGATCTTTCCCAGATGCCCGCGGCCCGGAGCCTGATACGTCAGGTCCATGACCAGTGGGGGCGCATCGACATCCTGGTGAACAACGCCGGCATCACCAAAGACAAGTCCATGAAGAAGCTCACCGACGATGACTGGAACGACGTCCTCGATACCAACCTGGGAAGCGTCTACGCAACCTGCTCCGAAGTACTGAACATCATGATGGACCAGAAGTACGGTCGCATCATCAACATCACCTCCTTCGTCGGCCAGGCCGGCAACTTCGGGCAGGCCAACTACGCGGCCAGCAAGGGCGGTATCATTGCGTTTACCAAGACCCTGGCACTGGAAATGGCCAGGTACAATATCACCGTCAATGCCATTGCCCCGGGCTTTACCGAAACCGAAATGCTCGCCCAGGTGCCCGAGAATATCCGCCAACAAATCATTGCCCGCGTGCCGATGGGCCGTTTTGGTCAACCCGAGGAAATCGCCCGCGCGGTGGTGTTCCTGGCAGCGGAAGGGGACTACATCACCGGCCAGCAAATCAACGTTAACGGCGGCGTGTACATGTAGCACCGCCAGCTGGAGAGTGTGACCATGGCTGACAAACCGATTAAGACCAGCCCCCCGCCGGAATTCGAGCCCAACGTCGTGCGCCAGTCGCTGGTACGGGCGGGTGTGCATGGCGGCCATCTGCTGAAGCGTTCTATCCTGCGCCGGTTGAGCCGGGGCAATCCCAACCCGGTCAGCGTCAAAAGCATGGCCAAACCCTTTGTTTCCCTGTCCGGCAGGCTCGCAACCCAGCCGGACACCCTGATCCTGGCCCAGATGCGCCTTCTCAAGAACAGCACCCGGTTCTGCTCGGGCCTGCTGGCCAGCAGCTTAAGCAACAAGCCACTGGCCGTGGCGGAGCCGGAGCCGGGCGACGGGCGCTTTCGCGACCAGGCCTGGAATGAGGTCCTGGCGTTTAATGTCATCAAGCAGGCGTACCTGCTGTCGAATCGCTGGATCATGGACACCCTAGATGATGTCCGCGGCCTGGACGACCACACCAGACGCAAGCTGCGATTTTTCACCGGCCAGATGACCGACGCCCTGGCCCCGAGCAATTTCATCCTGAGCAATCCCGAGGTGCTGCGGGCGACAATCCAGACCCGGGGCAGGAACCTGCTGCGCGGACTGGCCAACCTGTTGCGCGATCTGGATGAGGGCGCCGGCCCCATGCCCTTTCGCATGTCCGACCCGGACGCCTTTACGGTTGGAGACAATCTGGCCAACACGCCGGGTGACATTATTTTCCAGAACGAACTGATGCAGCTCATCCAGTACCGGCCAACCACCGACACCGTGCACCGTCGGCCGCTGCTGGTGATACCGCCGTGGATCAACAAGTACTACATTCTCGATCTGGGTGAGAAAAAGTCGTTCATCCGCTATTGGGTCGAGCAGGGCCACACCGTGTTCGTGGTCTCCTGGGTGAATCCCGGGCCGGAACTGGCGCATAAGAGTTTTGAAGACTACATGCTCGAAGGCCCCATCGCCGCCATGAACGCCATTGAACAAGCCACCGGTGAGCGTGAACTGAATACGGTCGGCTACTGCATTGGCGGCACCCTGCTCGGCTGTACCCTCGCCTGGCTGGCCGCCCGGGGCGACGACCGGGTCAAGAGCGCCACCTTCCTCAACAGCCTGTTGGACTTCTCGGAGGTCGGCGATCTGGAAGTGTTCATTGATGAGGACGCCATTGGCAAGCTCGAAAAAGCCATGAACAAACAGGGCTATCTCGAGGGTGCCTCCATGGCGACCGCCTTCAACATGCTGCGGGCCAACAGCCTGATATGGTCCTTCTTCGTCAACAACTACCTGCTGGGGCGTGATACCGCCCCCTTCGACCTGTTGTACTGGAACGCGGATGCCACCCGCATGCCGGCGACCATGCACAGTTTCTACCTGCGCAACATGTACCTGCACAACCGGCTGCGTGAGCCCGGTGGTATTGAACTGGCGGGCACCCCGATCGATCTGGGGAAAGTCAAGGTGCCGAGTTACTTTGCATCGGCCATCGAGGATCACATCGCCCCCTGGATTTCCTCTTATCGCGGCTCACGCTATCTGGGCGGCCCGGTGCGTTTTGTCCTCGGCGGCTCGGGGCACATCGCTGGGATCATCAATCCGCCGGACCGGAAAAAGTACGGCTATCGCGTCAACGAGGACAGCGACCTGGATCCGGATGCCTGGCTTCAGGGTGCCAAACAGTTCGAAGGTTCCTGGTGGCCCGACTGGGTCGCCTGGGCTGAACAGTTTGGCGGTGGCGAAGTGAAGGCCCGTACTGCCGCGGAAGGGAATCTGCCGGTAATCGAGCCGGCGCCCGGCGCCTATGTGCGGAACCAGCCGGCGCCACCGACTCCGGTTGTGCAAAAGCCCCGACAACCTCCGCGTCGAAAAACAGCGCCACGCAAACGGACAACGGCACGTACGAAAGTCACCCAGTGAGACCTGTTACAGAAATGAACAGGGTATGTCAGATAAACTTACACATGTCTTCTCATAAGCAGGACTGAAAGATGAAAGCACATTGAAATAACAACAAAAATATCGAACTGGCATCTCAATTGCTAAGTACTCCCGGCTATCAAAACTACGCAGTTGAGGAAAGTACCCCATGTCATTGTTCAGCCGTATCGCCGTTCTCAGCACTCTCAGTGTTTCTCTTTTCATCGCAGCACCGGCCAGTGCCAACCTTATTGTGAATGGCAGTTTTGAAGATCCGGATGTAGCTTCTGGTGCCTGGCAGGCCTTTGACGCCAGTGCAGTAGCTGGCTGGGATGGCAGCCGTATCGAAATCTGGGACAACTTCAACAGCGAAACCGCCTACCAAGGCGATCAGTTTGCCGAACTGAATTCCGATCCTGGCACCGGCACTGCGTTTAGCATTTTCCAGGATATTGCCACTGATATCGGCCAGGCCTACGACATGAGCTTTGCCTATCAGGCCCGACGCAGCATCACCGAAGAGTTCGCGTTCTCCGTCACTCCGGACGGAGGTGCGGCCATGTCCTGGCTGCTCTCCGACCACACGACCAATGGCTGGAGCGTCTTCTCCGACTCCTTCGTAGCCACTGCAATCAACACTCGCATCATGTTCACCTCGGTGGTTCCCGAGACTGGCACCGTTGGTAACTTTCTGGATGATGTAAAAGTAACCGTAGCAGTACCCGAGCCAGGAACACTTGCTCTGTTTAGTTTGGGGCTTCTGGGGCTGGGAATGGCGCGCCGCCGCGGCTAACATCCAAACCTTGCGTGTTAAAAGGCCGCATCTTGCGGTCTTTTTTTGTTTTGCCTTCCGCAATAATCATGGATGATTAGGCGCGCTCTCTATCACGTGCCACCATAACGACATCGCCCTCCTGATGAACCAGGGGTAGATGCCGCATACATGTAAACAATATCGACACGACTGTTTCAAATCTGAAACAGACGGCGTGCGAGGAGTAAACAGTTTCACCAACAGAATCTCTGTTGAGCACCCTCGGAAGCAACCCGGGCAATCTCGCTTCACATCGTCCGGCAACGCATTGAGCTTGCTGTGGGTACGCTGTTCGGTCAACGGCTCAAAATACCGATCATCCACTCGCTCGCCATACCACGACGATCTCTCTACCGGATCAAACCCTTCACCATAGAGATCGTCTATCTCCACCTCATCGGCCGACGAGTTTCCGACATTTTCCAAGCGATCTATGGCGAACGGCAACAGCGGCAAAAAACACGGTGCCCGAGCTTACAACGCAGCTGTGGCTGTTGACGCACCCGGACTTGAGGAGGGTAGCGCGGATACGGAGGTTTATGGACGAGGTAGGGGCGATGTTCGGCCCGATCATGGTGGCCTGGTTTCTGACCCTGGCAGCGCTGGGGATGAACAGCATTTTCGAGCAGGCGGCCGCCTATGGTGCGAGTGTGAATGCCACCATGCTTGTGACCACGATTCTGGCCTTCAATGTGGCCCGCGCCGACTCAAGCTGTAGAGCCGGCACTGCATGGTAATAAAGTCGGTAACTATTAAAATCTGGCTCGCACCAAGAGTTCCCATGTTTGGCGCTCAAGATTCGCTTTTCAAAAGCACAAAATGCTCAATCAAACGAATCATCAGCGTCTTCTGATCCGGAAGGCTTTCCGCCACCAGCAGGGCCAATGCCACTAGGGTATTGTCATTAATCAGTTGTTCCACTGGCCGTCCAAGTAAAGCTTCGTTACGGCGCAGGTACCACAAAAACAGAAACGAACCGCAGCGTTTGTTGCCGTCCGCCAACGGGTGATTTTTGATCACAAAGTAAAGCAGGTGTGCGGCCCGGCTGGCCACGTTCGGGTAAAACAGCTCCGTGGCTTCGCCTTTGGCAATCAGAGTATGTTTGAGCTTACCAATGGCCTTCAGTGCCTCATCCAGCTCCAGCTGCTGCATGTCCGGTTGATTGATGCCAATCTCGGCCAGCTGCTGCTCATCGTAGCCCTGCAACAGACTCCAGGAGCGGGCATAATCGCTGATCACCCGGGCGACCGCTTCGCCTTCATTGGATACCAGACCCTGATTAGTGAGGGTGCGGCTTAGCAGGTTAACAGCCTGCTCGAACTCGATGCCTCGCTCGGCCAGCCGACGCTGGTTGAGGGTATGACCCTTAACTAAATGGTCTTTCAGAACTTGAGTCGCCCACTGGCGAAATTGGGTTGCGCGTTTAGAACTGACTCGATAACCCACGGAAATAATGGCATCCAGATTGTAATGCTTGATACGGCGTCGAACCTGGCGATTGCCTTCCTGGCGAACTACCGAGAAATCCTCGGTAGTTCGATCTTCCTCAAGCTCGCCTTCTGCATAGACATTCTTCAGGTGTAAACCGACGTTATCAGTGGAGGTATCAAATAGGGAAGACATCTGGTTTTGGTTTAACCAGACTGTCTCCTGATCCAGCGCCACTTCAAGTTGTGCCTGGCCATCTGCGGATTTGAAGATTCGTACCTGTTGCTCAGCCATTCCGTTTTCCCATGATCAATTGCTCAGCCTCTTCCAGCTTGCGCAGTGCTTTTCAACATTTCAAGCAGCCCAGCTCTCCGAGTTACCAACTTTATTATGTTGTTACCGACTTTATTACGATCCCACACCAACTGTGTTCGGTGACAAATACAAGCAGTGGAACGCCGCCTTTGATGCCGGCTACTGCGCCGCCATGGGCACGCCCTACATTACGCTCCACAACGACGACATCGTTCACCCCCTTAAGGAGGTGGACGCGGCGGCTATAGCCTGGGCGCAGACACCGGAGGAAATCGTTGAGGTGTTGAAGTACGTCACCACAGCGAAGTAAGTTGGTACCGGGGTGTCGCATGTTTGATAGCGAACGCGCCTTCAGGGCTTCCGGCCGGAAGTTCTGCGGCACCCGGTAAAGCCACGCAGGCCTGATGTTTCGCATCAGGCTTTGCCACGTTTTCTCCGTTTGATGCCTCGCTCACCTTTAAACTCATCGATCGCGGTAAATCACCTGTTGTAGATCACAGGCATTCGCCCTTTCCACTGCTGCCATGTCTCGTCGCTTGAAATCAGCTCCGCCATGAAGTGCGCAACGTTGATCCGACTCGTTTTGCCGGCATTGAAAATCGCACTGCGGGTTGGCGAAGGAACCACGTCATAGGTCGTTGCCTGATCTTCATCAATCAGGGTGTCTGGTCGGACAGCCACCCACTCAAGGGCCGGATCGTCAGCGGTGACCTGTTTCGACAGATACTCCGCAGCCTTTTCATTGTCTGCATGGGGCGGAACAAGCACGCGAATCAGTCCAACCACGCACGCCTCAGCAAATGACGGAGATTCCTCGGGGTGGCTATTGCCCGCGGTATTCATCAACACCACTCGGACCGTTGTCGATGGCCGGGACGCCCGGATGGCCTCGCACAATCGCCGAAGCGTATCGGTCACCAACCACCGCGGCGAACCATACATCCCCTTGAAGGTCAGGTTGTGGCCAAGACACGATGCGACCGCCGAGCAGCCGTCAACGTGCTGCCGTATCTGGTCATCACTGAAATCCAGGATACTCCCATGAATGACCGACAAGGCCGGGTGGTCTATCAGCGCTTGCGGCAGTTTCTCGGGAGCTCGAGCAACCGCTCGAACCGGATTGCCAAGCTCAAGCAGCTGTTCCACCAACAACCGTCCTGTCGCACCAGTGGCGCCCACCACCAAAACCGTCATTGCGTACTCTCCATTGTTTGCCAACACCGATCCACGAACCTGTGGCCTCCCAAATCGATTCGCTATATCCGGATAACGAAATCGTCGTAATCGAACCGCACTTTTGGCAAGCCAGCGCTGCGGTCTCCCGCGCTTCTGCGCCCCAGAGCCACAATGGCGGAGGTTTCCAGCTCATGGTGGGCCAATCCCAGTACCTGATCAAAAGCCCGCGAATCAATGCCGGTCATTGGGCAACTGTCGATTTCCAACACAGCAGCCGTCGTTAGCAGGGTACCAAGCCCAATGTACGCTTGCTGGTGTGCCCATTCCCTTTTTTCCGTCCGGGATTTCGAGGCCAAAGCTTGCTTCATATGGCCAGCGTAGCCCGCGATATCCTGGTAGGGAATCTCTCTGACCTTCATGCACTGGTTTACGTAGCGATCCACCGTTTGATCGCCGATGCGTGTGTCGGTAGCAAACACAATCAAATGGGAGCAGTCCACCACCTTCTGCTGACCGAAGGCGTGCGGCAACAGGTCTCGCCGCACGGCTGCGGATTCGATCATGATCACCTTGTAGGGCTGCAAGCCATAGGACGAGGCGCTTTTGCGAACGGCATCCAGCAGTGTTTCAACGGCCTGGGTGTTCAACTGTTCCGGAGAAAATTCACGGACCGCATAACGCCAGTCCAGAGCGGCATGAATATCCATCACTTGCTCCCCTCATAAGGAATTGCGACCGGCCGCAGCGGCGCTGCGTCCCCACCACGGATCTTCAGTGGCGCACCGATAAAGGCAAACTCATACACCCCGTCTTCTGCCAGCTCTTCCAGATTCACCAGCTCCATGATGGTAACGCCTTGCTGGGCCAGCAAATACGTGTGCACGGGTACATAGTTACCGTCGTCCTCCGATGGAAACGCTTCAAAACTCAGGTTGTCCGCGCCCACCGAAAGAGCCTGTTTCTCGTCGGCCAGAAAGCGCGCGGCGGACATGCCCAATCCGGGCGCGTTCTCCATAAACCGGTCGGCCTCCTGGTAATGCCGCATACGCCCTGTCCGGATCAGCACCACATCGCCCAGCGCAATATCGATACCCTGGACACTCAGCGCAAGCTTCAGATCTTCTCTCGTTATCCGGTAGCCCGGCTCCAGCTCTTTCAGGCCTTTGGCAGCGGGAATATCCAGCAGAACCCCTCGGGCAATAATCGGGGGCATTTTCTCAATGCCCGTTTTGTTCCAGCCCCGGTCGCCCAAGTGCTGGTCCGCTGAAAAGTGGTTCCAGATCTTGCCGTTCAGTCCGAAGTGGTTCAGAGCATCATTGTGGGTGCCTGTGTGCGCATACATCGAAAAGGCAGACCCCGTGTAGCTCACGTGGGCATTCATCTCTTCGCCCACAGACAGGGGGTCGTCCACTTCTGTGCCTTTTGGCGTGTGGGTCATCCACATCTGAAAATGCGGGTCGCCCGCCGCCTGCCAGCTGGGCATGCCGATGAAGTACTCAACGCTCAGATCGTAGGTCTTGGCCGGACTCAGGTTTTCCAGCGCGGCTTTTCTTGAATCGGCGGTCATCATGTTCAGACGGCCGATCTCATCGTCAGGCCCCCAGGGGCTCGAGGCTACGTCGGCGGCATTGGCCGCTGCAGGTGCCAGGAACATGGACAGAATTACGGAATGGAATAATGCGGTATGACGCTTCATAGAGTTGTCCTCCTTCAGGTTGGAGTCTTCACTCTATGAAATCGCTCAGAACGGTTAAACGGACGGAATAGAACTACAGTATTTCCAAAAAGGAAATAATCATTGCAGCAAATTGATCAGCCCGGATCAGGGGCGCCCTATTCCCAATAGGGTTTGTCTCCCCAATACTGATCCAGATGCTCCAGCAGAAGCCTGACTTTCGTCGGCTGTTTACGCCCCGGTGGGAAAAGCGCAAAAACGGTATAAGGCTTCGGAGGGAAGTCCTGAAGCAGCGGAATTAGCGATCCGCTATCTAGGTCCTGTTGCACCAGAAAGCGCGGCACCAAACCAACCCCCAAACCCCGCAACAGACTCTGGCGGATCGCCAGGCTGCTATCTGTCCGGAAATTACCATTAACGGTAACTTCCTCTGCACCCAGTTCCCAGACCCTCGGCCTATCGTGAAGAGCGAACGTCAGGCAATTGTGCCGGGCGAGGTCTGCCGGCGAATGGATCTCTGGCGCACTCGCCAGATATTGAGGGGAGGCGCAAACAATGTTTCTGGATTTCCTGAGCGGCTTGGCAAGCAGGCTAGAATCGGAAAGCGCATTGCGAACCCGGATCGCGATATCAACGCCCTGTTCTACCAAATCGACCATACGATCACTGAGTTGCAGGTCCACGTCGATATCAGGGTAACGTTTCAGAAAACTGTCGATAGCTTCCGTGATGTGAGTAAGGCCAAATGACATGGGCACGTTGATCCGGATCGTTCCGCGGGGCTCCGCCTGCACGCCTCGAGCCTCCAGTTCGGCATCCTCAAGGCCATCCAGAAGCGCCTGGGTTCGCTTCAGAAAAGCCAGACCCGCATCGGTGAGATGCATCCGGCGCGTCGTCCGGTTAATCAACCGGGTCTCAATGTCCTGCTCCAGAAACGCGATGTGTTTACTGACCGTCGCGGCGGTGATGTTCAGATCATCCGCGGCCTTCGTGAAACTTCCCAATTCCGCGACACGCCGAAAAATCTTCATGGCAACAAGCTTGTCGGTGGCCACCTCACGCTCCTGAATACTTTCCAATTTGGAATAAGTATTGTTCGGATCGCTCCAATTATCAATTGAATGAATTCCGGCACACTCAGGCTCACCACGTTTATATTCATACCCTGGAGCGAGCTGACCATGATAACCTTGATACAATGCCTGCCCTTTCCGCCTCAGGCCATTGTCTGGGGCCTGTTGATGGCCAATGGTTTCCTGATTGCGCTGATGCTGGCCCTGGCGAAAGCAGCCACGGCTCAGGGTGTGCCTGCCATCACCTATGCATTCTGGCAAACGCTCATTGCCGGCTTGATTTTGTTGCTTTGCTCAGCGAACTTCAGAGCCCTGTTCGAACAGCGTCTGACCATCTACTTTTTTATCAGTGGCCTGACGGGTATCGCGATACCCAATGTTATCGCCTTCTACCTCGTGACGAAGCTGGGGGCCGGCTTCACTGGCATCATGTACGCCTTACCGCCGATATTCACTTTTCTGATTGCAACAACGATCGGCCTGGAAAGACTCAGCTGGACGAAACTGGCCGGCTTGTCGGTTGCGGTTTCCGCCTGCGCCTGGATTGTTCTGCAACGCCATACCGAAATGGGCCAGTCCAATCTGCTGTGGTTCGCCCTCGGCCTGCTTATCCCGGCCGCGCTGTCGGTCGGCAATGTCTACCGTTCGGTCGCCTGGCCCGACCAGGCAAAACCCATGACGCTGGCTGCCGGCACCCTGCTCGCTTCGGCTATCGTACTGGGCTTACTCGCCAGGCTAACCGAAACACCGCTGGCCTCGGGGGGTTTTGGGTCTGCATTTTTAACTGTCATCCTCATCCAGGGTCTTCTGACCGCATTGACCTACTACTGCGCCTTCGAGCTTCAGAAGCGCTCCAATCCGGTTTTCTACAGCCAACTCGGCGCAGTGGCTGCCGTATTTGGACTAATCATCGGCGTAGTATGGTTTAACGAGCGATACTCACTGGGAATCTGGCTGGGCGCTTTAACTGTGATCGTGGGGTTGCGGATGAGCAACCGGACATCGCGCGGCAAGGGTTGATCAGAAACGCAACGATCGCGACAGAGATTCCGGCAACCAGAAATCTCTTTGCAAACTCGCTCTGCGGATTAAGCAATATAGCCAATCTGCATTAACCCCAACCAAGACCGCAGTGCTCACCACTACCAAACGAGCATCAACCCACCCGTAATAACGGCAAACAGAATGGACAACCAGATCAGGGTCTTCCAGGGAAAGGGTGGTGGGGGCGGCTGCACTGCGAGCTGCTTTTCCAGATCGTTTTTCAGCAACCGGGTATTGCGAATATTGGCCTTGTAGATGGCATCAAAGGCATCGCCTACCACCGGCAACAGGCCACCGAGAAAATCGATGCCCATATTGCGCAGCATACGCAGCTTCACATCCTTGCTGGCACCCGCCCGCTGCGCTTCGATCAGCACATAGCCGGATAACACCAAGCCGGCGAAGTCGCCTACTACCGGTAGCAGGCCAATAATGGAATCCACGCCAATCTGAAACTTGGTGAAGGGAATACCGATGCTGCTGTCGGTAAACCGGCTGAACTTATCCAGCCGCTCCAGTATCGCCCGTTGCTGGGCCTCGGTAGGCTTTGCCATTACATCTCCACAAACAGTTAACAGAATCGCGGGCCAGCAGCCTGTCAGCCTTAAGTCCGACAGGCTGCTGGTATGGATTGCAGGCGACAGATCATCAGGGTAGCACGGAGGCAAGAATCAGCCCGAACTGGCACGGGTGATCGTCAAAGACAATTCTGCGCTGTTTTCCTATCCAGTTTGACAGGTGTCAGGACCAATGCTATTCCGTTAATGATTGATCAAAAAACACTCACATAATGTCGACCAGCACCATCTTGGCAATTGATGAAGGATTCCGGGTAGTTGGTGCAGTGACAGAGCTGCAGTGACAAAAACGAGGAACTGGACTATGGCTCAGATCAACCGCACGGATAGGCAGATAGAACGGCGGCAATTTCTCAAGCGCACCCTGGGAGCGGTAGGGGTAGTCAGTTTGCCTTTACCGGTCAGCCAGGCACTGGCGGCAAGCGGCGGCGCAGGAAATCTGGCACCTGATGTGCCGGAATGGTCCCTGTCCCAGGGTAAACCCATTCTTTCACCGGCCTATGGCCAGCCCTCAAGATTTGAGGATGGCGTAGTCCGCACACCGACGGACTTAACACCCACCAAAACCTCTTCCTGGAGTTTTACCCCGTTACAGGATCTGAATGGCACCATCACCCCCAATGGCCTGGTCTTTGAACGCCATCACGGCGGGGTTCCTGATATCGATCCTGAACAGCACCAACTGATGCTGCACGGCATGGTCGAGAAGCCGATGATCTTCGACATGGCAGAGATCAAACGCTTCCCCCAGGTCTCGATGAAGCGTTTCCTGGAGTGTTCGGGCAACACTCTGACTGAATGGAAAAAGCCCAGCGGCAAGACCGTTCAGGACACCCATGGCCTGCTCAGCTGTTGTGAATGGACAGGCGTGCGCCTGTCTACGCTCCTGCGAGCCGCGGGTGTTAGGGATAAGGCCAAGTGGATCCTGGCAGAGGGCGCCGATGCCGCCGCGATGACCCGCAGCATTCCCATGGAAAAAGCCATGGACGATGCGCTGGTGGTCTATGCCCAGAATGGAGAGGCCTTGCGGCCCGAACAGGGCTACCCTTTGCGGCTGATCCTGCCGGGCTTTGAGGGCAATACCCAGATCAAGTGGCTGCGCCGGCTTGAAGTCGGTGACGCGCCTTATATGACCCGGGAAGAAACGTCCAAATACACCGACCTGATGCCGGACGGGAGCGCTCGTCAGTTCACCTTCGTGATGGAAGCCAAGTCCGTAATCACCTTTCCGTCAGGGGGGCACACCCTTCCGGAAAAGGGCTTTTACGAAATCCGGGGGCTTGCATGGTCTGGCCGGGGCAAGATTACCCGGGTGGATGTCTCCACCGACGGTGGCCGCAACTGGACTCAGGCGAAGCTCGAAGGCCCGGTGGAGACCAAGGCACTGACTGCGTTCCGGCTGCCATGGCGGTGGAAGGGGGGCAGCGCGCTTCTGCAGAGCCGTGCCATTGATGAAACCGGATACGTCCAGCCCACCCGTCAGGCGTTAATCGACGTGCGAGGGCTGAAATCCGTTTATCACCTGAATGCCATACAAACATGGGAAGTCAGCTCTGATGGAGGGGTCAGCAATGTTCACGTATAAAACCATCGCACCCATTGTACTTGTATCCCTGGTCGGGACAGGCACGGTTATGGCTCAGGATGAAGATTACGGGCTGGGCCGGGACGCCACCGATCAAGAAGTCGCGGGCTGGGACATTGATGTACCGCCCAGCGGTGAAGGTCTGCCCGAAGGCTCCGGTAGCGTGGCCGAGGGCAAGGAGGTTTACCAGGCCCAATGCCAGAGTTGCCACGGCGCCGACGGTAAAAGTGGTCCGATGGACCGGCTGGTAGGCGGTAAGGGCACGCTGGCAAGTGACTCTCCGGTCAAGACCGCGGGAAGCTACTGGCCTTTTGCCACCACACTCTACGACTACGTTCACCGTGCCATGCCGTTCCAGTCCCCCCAATCCCTCTCACCGGATGAAACCTATGCGGTCACCGCCTATGTTCTTCACCTGAACGGCATTGTGGAGGAAGACACAACCCTCGACGCCAAGTCACTGCCCGAAGTCAAAATGCCCAACCGGGATGGCTTCGCCCACCCGGACCCACGCCCGGATGTTGATGCCAGGGCGTGTATGAGTGATTGTAGAAGTGGTGAGTGACGGACCAGGCGAGCAGTAGGCTTGTTACAGGAAAAGAGAAATAAAAAATTTCTCTTTTCCTGTAACAAGCCGTTCATCTAAAGTGGATCTGGTTCGGTTCGGTCGACCTTCCCGGTTTTCCGACTAAAGATCCCGCAAATGCCCGAGCCCAAGCTGCGCCATCTGGCCACGAATCCAGGCCTCCCGCTCCAGCACATAGGAGGATGGCGAAGCAGCACTCAACACTTTCGGATTCGGGAGCACGGCTGCAAGCCGCGCGGCCTGATATTCTGAAAGGTGCCGGGCAGGCTTGCCGAAGAAGGCCTGGCTGGCCGCCTCCACCCCGTATATGCCTGGCCCGAATTCGGCGATATTCAGATACACCTCCAGCACACGTTTTTTCGGCCACAAGCCGTCCAGCCCCAGGGCCAACACCGCTTCGATGGCCTTTCGGACGAAGCTGCGCCCGTTCCAGAGAAACAGGTTTTTGGCGGTTTGCTGGGTGATGGTGCTGGCACCCCGAAGCCCCTCGCCGGCCCGGTACTCCGAGAGCGCCTGCCGAATCGCCTCGAAATCCACGCCCGCGTGATAAGGAAAACGCTGATCCTCGCTGGCCACTACTGCCAGGGGCATCCAGGGGGAAATCTCGGACATGGACACCCAATCATAGGCCAGCGATTTGTGCGGGTACTCCAACTGGTAGCCCAGCATAAATGCTGAGGTGGGTGGATTCACAAACCGGAACAACAGCATCACCAACACGATCAGCACTAACGCGCCACCGAAGGTCCAGCCAAGCAGACGCAGGAATTTTCGGGCACCAGACATCTTGGCCATTAGTTCGAACCCACCCCATCAATTCGCGGCTCCGAGTGGCCCTTCAGAGCTTCCGGCCGACGCAGAGCCGTACCCAGAACCAGAACAAACGCGGCCAGCACAAATACCTTGTTCACAAACCAGTTCGTGCGCCAGACGGACCACTCCGGGCCTGCCAGAAACCAGATGAACAGGTGCGCGAGAAACGTGATCCAGGGGCTCCGAAGATTGTCAGTGGCCGATGCCATTGCGGTGCTCCCGTCCTTTAGTTCTATCTTTGCACACTGAGGGACCGGAGGCACGATTGACCACCACCCTACAGACCACGCAAACTGATGCCCGAGTCCCGTTTAAGAGCGAACGCATCTGCCATGCCAGCAAACGTAAAAACCCGGATCCTGTTCCACTCCAAACGTTTGAAGATATACCTGGTACGTTACCCTGAGGGCCATAAGGTCGTGCCCCACGTGGACATGATTTCTGAGGGCCAGCTATACAAACTCAACTGCGTTCTGGTGAAACCCAAAGCCGGTGGCAAATTTATCTGCGAGAAGAACATTTTTAACCTGTTCGGGCGGGTATACCTGTTTCGACCAGATCTTTACCAGCACCGGGTTTCAAGGATCGAACGCGGGAATCGGTGGTTGTTGAGCTTTGCTCTAAACAAATCCTGAGCCTGCACCCCAACAGTGTGAAGGTGGAAAGAGGCGCATGGAAAAGCCCCGTTTCTATTACCCGGGCGAGAAACCCTACCGGATGATTTCCGTTCGGGAACATTGTGGAAATCTACAGCCACAGCTATGAATTGATTTACGGCGAGGGCGCGTACTGAGCCGGGACGTAACAAAATCCCATCAGCGGTGTCTGAGGAATAGTCGCCTTCACCAAAAGGGGAAATGGCATGAAAAGGCTCTTACCGCTGATGGTCATCGCTCTGCTCTTCACAGCCAGCGCAATGGCTTCCGAACCGCCTGTCTACACCGGCTTACTGAGCAATACCGGCGCCGGTGGGTACGACACCGTCAGTTACTTCGAAACCGGACAACCCACCAAAGGCTCCAGCAACTTCACGGCCGAGTACCAGGGGGCCACCTGGCGATTTGCAAACGCTGAACATCTGGCCCGCTTCAAAGACAACCCTGAACGCTACGTGCCGGCCTATGGCGGCTACTGCGCCTGGGCTGTCAGCCAGGGCAACCTCGCCAAAGGCGACCCTAAGTACTGGACCATCAAGGACGGGCGGCTGTACCTGAACTACAACCAATCCGTGCAAGACCAGTGGCTGGAAGACCCAGACGGGTTTATTCGACAGGCGGATGTGAATTGGCCGAGGGTTCTGGAGTAGGAAATCAAAGCAGCTGTCAAACTCTTTAGCCAGACGAGACTCTCGAAAGACCATATTGTGGCGCCGGGTTGAAGATCGGCGCGAAGCGGAAGGTAACCACATCCAGCCCATGAATATCCTCAATACTCTCGATCGGGCCGATGCGTGAGCGATTGTAGAACGCGCCGTTCTGGTACCTCAATTCGCCGCTCCGAGTGGCCCTTCAGAGCTTCCGGCCGACACAGAGCCGTACCCAGAACCAGAACAAACGCGGCCAGCACAAATACCTTGTTCACAAACCAGTTCGTGCGCCAGATGGACCACTCCGGATCCGCCAGAAACCAGATGAACAGCGTCGTGATAATGAAAATCTCAACCACCGACATGCCAATGGCCAGCATGCGGGTATATCGTGGTCGCACCAACAACGCCCAGGCCAGCCAGAGATGAGCCGCCGGCCAAAGATCCCAGTATATATACGTTGTCCACGCCTCACCGCTGACCAGCGCAAAGCCAACCGGAAACAGATATTTGATAAAGACGGTCCAGGCCACGAGGATCAGGAACAGATGCGCGAGAAACGTGATCCAGGGGCCCCGAAGATTGTCAGTGGGCGATGTCATTGCGGTGCTCCTGTCCTTTAACCCTATCTTTGCATACTGAGGGCCCTGAGGCACAAGTTCATCTGCGAGAAGCTGGCCCAGCTCGCCGGTGGGCTCAAGGACATGTCCACACGTTTCGTGGTTTAATCCGCTGTGGGAGGAGAGCGCCTCGCAACTGGTGGTCAACCGGTCCGCCCCTTACCGTAACGTCCTGACAAACAAGGGGCTCCTGGGCAATTCTAGTCTTGGGCGGCTCTGATGAAACCCTGTAAGGACTGTATATGATATTTGGAATCGCCTGGTTCGCAATGATGTGGCTCGGACTGATCATGGTCGCGCTGGTTGCTGCCGTGGTGTTCGTCCTGCGCCGGCGTCACGATGCCGGGGATGACACCGAAGCGCCCACCCGCGAGCAACAAAGTGAGGCTCGCCAACAAGTGCTTGAAATGGTCGAGGGTATGCATACCGCCGCTGAAGGCCTCCATGGCCGCGCTCGTGTAAAGGCGTTGCGGAACTATATGGATAGCATGAGCGATGGTCTGGAACTGGTCTCGGCAATCCATTCCCCTGCCAACGGCTCCCCCAGGGGCGAATGGGTCATTGCGCCCGGCGCAAAACCCGAGCGTCGCATTCTCTACATTCACGGCGGCGCCTGGATCGCCGGCAGCCCCAAAAGCCATCGCGCCATTACTGACCGGTTGTCACGGCTGGCCCACGCCTGCGTATTCGCTATCGATTACCGGCTGATGCCGGAAAACCGCTACCTGGACGGCATCATCGACTGCCAGCGGGCCTATCGCTGGCTTCTGGACAACGGCCCGGACGGAAAGGCTCCGGCTGATTTCGTGGTGGTTGCGGGGGACTCCGCCGGCGGCAGCCACGCCTTGGGACTCATCGCCTGGATACGAGATCAGGGCCTGCAACCACCGAACGCCGCTATTGCATTGTCACCCTCCACCGAACTGATGCTGACCTCACTGGGCAGCCGGGCCAATCTGAAAACCGATGTCATGCTGGGACCAATCGTTAAAAAAATGTCCCGGGTACCGCTGCCGTTGCTATGGTGGGGAACCGTTCTGGGCATGCGGGTATTGCCCACCAGCCCTATGGCATCACCCCTGCGCGGAAAGTTACACGCTCTTCCGCCAACACTGATTCACGCCAGCGAATCGGAACTGTTGGTGGAAAATGCCCGGCGGTACGCAGAGAAAGCACGGGCGGCTGGTTCACCGGTGGAAGTGGAAACCTGGCCCGACATGGTTCATGTGTGGCATCTGTTTACGCCGCTGCTGCCGGAGGCGGAAGAGGCGTTCCAGCATATCGGGGCGTTTCTGTCGCGGGTGGAAGCCGGTTCAACCTAAAGGGATCAGCTCAGCAGGCGCTCTTTGGCTTCATTGATACGGGCTGCCAGATAGTTACTTCCGCCATGGTCCGGGTGCAGTTTCTGCATCATCCGGCGGTGGGCCTGGATGATCTCCTCCCGGCTGGCACCGGGCTCCAGCCCGAGGATGTCCAGGGCTTCGCTCTTGGTTAAAGGACCGCCGGCATCGCCGGAATTGGCACGATCACGGGATTCCCCGCCGTCATCGCTGGCCACGTCGTCCGCACGCCAGGAGTCTCCGAACCGGCGGTCAAGGTAGGACTCCAGCAGCCGGGCCGAGTCCTCGTCATGCTCCCGACAGTATCGTAACAGCTCGATAAATTCGCTCTCGCCCAGATCCGCCAGCGCCCGACCGGCCATGGGGCCTTTCAGGATTTTGCCATTCATGGTTCCGGAGTCGTGGTCCAGGCTCATTTCGAGAATGTCGCTGGACACATGGGATTGATTGCCCGGTTTGGCTTTTGCTTCCCCGCTCCCTGCCCCGGCCATACGCCCCATCAATATGGATGGCAGCACACGGCGTAGCAATGGGTAAAGAAACACCAACAACGCAAGCAGAAAGTGCACCCGGCCGGTAACGGCCAACAGAACCACCATCGCGATACCGGCAAACAACAACAGCTTGATAAGGGCCGGCTTGCGTTGGCTGGGCGGCTGGTTGCGCAGCCAGACCCATGCAAAAACCGACAGTACGATAACCAGTAGCGTTAATTGCACTCAGATACCCCGGGCTCATCAGCCCATCGTTGGATTGAAGGTGGCTTGAAGGTGAATGGAAACAAGCGCTATCTGATCTGCTTTGTCAGGCGCCTGACTTCCGGGGAGCTGCGGCTGGAAAAGTCCTGCAGGGCCCTGGCTCCCCCGGACGCATAGACCGCAACAGCGGCCATAAGATCCTTGAGCACCTGCGGGCTGTTTCGATCAAAGGAGGCATAGGCACCTCCGGACAGCTTGCTCACCTGCTGGAACACTGCCCGGGCATGGGCATCGTCGCCCTCATGGAACATGAACACCGGGGTTCGCAGCATTCCCAGTTCACCGGCGGTATGGCAGAGCTCGTCCACCGGCTCCTCGCAACAGTCCCCGATAAACACCACGGCCTTGACGGCCTTTGCGCGGGTTTCTTTCACAGCGTGCGCCAACACCCGGCTGATCTGGGTACGGCCACCCAGGCAGGAAACGCCGTTCATCAGATCCAACAGCTGACCGGTCTCGGTGACGAACCCGGTGGCTTTGAATTCACCAAAGCCACGGTAATAACACAGCTGAATGGCCAGACCACCCAGATCCCTGGTCGCCATGAACAGCTCACTCTGCAAGTGGCAGGCCTCATCCCAGGTCGCCTCCCGGCTCGCGGTGGCATCCAGGGCGAAAATCAGCCGGCCCTGCCCCCTGCCCTGTTTTGGCAGTTTCCGGACCTGGTGGATAAACTGGTCGATCGACTGTTTATCGGATTTGGTGCGTAGCTCTTTGTCGGACATAAGCGTCTGAAACCGCCTGGGCTGACCAAACTATCGTTATAAGCGTAGGGCAAAGACGAGGCAATTCACAGGCCCGGTTTTTTCTGAAGCAATGGAATCCGATCACCGCGAACACATCTCCGCTGTCATCAATTTTCCAGGATACGTCACAACAGCACCTTCAGGCCATCCGACTGACGGGGCCCACCTTTCTTGTGTTCCCGTTCGTGCTTGTTTTCTCGTTCGTGATTTTTATGATCAAAATATTCTTAATAAACACAATGGAACTTACCTTCTAAATATTTCTTCGATCAAAGGGTAACGCTATTTTTTAAATAGTTGCCGACATGGCAGCTCATATTAAAACAATCAAACAAAAAATAGGTTCTGGTAAAATCATGAAAAAAAATAGCACACAACTGGCATTCTCTATTGCAGCAGCATTAGCGAGTACTACTGCATTAGCAGACAGCGACACCCAAAAATTAGAACAGCAACTACATGATCTGCAAAAAGAATTCTCTGACTTAAAAAAATCAAGCATTTTCAATTTAGAGTTCGGTGGCCGGGTTCAGGTTGACTACAACTACTTTGAAGGTGCCTACAATGCTGATAACGGCGGTGACCCAAGCAGTGACTTTTTCCCTCGCCGTATTCGTACCTACGTAGAGAGCGAGCACGGTGATTGGGATCATAAATTATTACTCGATTTTGCTGAAGGTGCTGGTGAAATTGTTTTGGCACGAGTACGTTACAACGGTTTCGATAATGGTCTGAAAGTGCAAGTTGGTAAGTTGCGTGAAGATATCTCATTAAACGCACTAACCAGTAGTAAATATATCAATACTATCTCGCGTAGCTCGGTGGCAAATAGTATGTCGCCTTTCTTCCAGTGGGGCGCATCGGCCTACCAATACTTTAAAGATACTGGCTTTCGCTATGCTGTTGGTGCTTATAAAAATGAAGCATTTGGTGCCAATGGCAGGAATAATGATGATGGCTCGTTAGCGCTGTCTTTAACGGGCCGATTAACTTGGCAACAAGATTTACAAAATGGCGTATTACATCTTGGTAGCTGGTATTCAAAACGTGATATGGGGGGGCGTTTGTTAACGGAATCCTTCGCGCGTGGTGAAATACGCAACACAAATACGCGCCTAGTAAATTACGCCGCAGGCGGTAATCTAGTGAGCCTGAATAGCTTGCAACAAGCAGGTTTAGAGGCTGCGTATCAGTATAAAGGCCTGACCGTGGAGGCAGAATACGCGGCCCGTGAATTAAATACTGTAGATCCCACTTCGATATTAGATGGCGAACTCTATGACGGTTATAGCCTATCAGCGAGTTACTTCCTGGATGGCTTTCAAAAACAATACTCTAAAGGTTCTGCGGTATTTAAGCAGCCTAAAGGGGTTAAAAACGCATGGGAATTAGTTGCTCGCTTAAGTGGTACCGATGCGACATCAAGTACGCAAGGCACCGAGATAACAACTTATACTTTGGGCACGAGCTATTATTATTCATCACAAGTTAAATATATGGCGAACCTTATTTATTCAGAAGTGGATGGTCCAGGTGCGAATGATTTGGTAGGTGATGAAGATAACGGTCTTGGTTTTACCGCACGTATTCAATATTTATTCTAGCGCCCTTTAACAAAAGCTCACCTTATTATTGAGCTTATCGGATAGGCGAGCGATGGATTCAATGATCTGATCTGCCGTTTTGCGCCAGGCAAAGGGCTTGGGCGCGTCGGTGCAGGTCGCCAGATACTCCTTAATTGAAGCCTCAAGCTCGCGTGTGCCACGGTGGGAGTTGCGCTTGATCCATCGCTGTGAAATGAACGTGGTACCGGGGCCTAGTGTCCCGTCTGGCTAATTCGCTAATGTACTGCGAATTAGCCAGACGGGACACTAGCTGCAAACCAGGCCCGCACTTTTCAGTCTTAACAGCAGAGCCTGATGGAGGTTACAGTTTTGCCAGTGCCTCAGGCACTGGCGTGTCACCGGACACCACATCAAAGACGCGATTGGTGGCAGTGTCCAAATCCAGCACCGCCAGCAGGACGCGGGCAACATCCTGCCGTGGAATCGTACCGAAATCGTCCAGTCTCGCACTCACCGAAACCTTGCCCGTCCCGTCATCATCGGTCAGCCGACCCGGACGAACAATGGTGTAATTCAGGCCGCTGTTTTTCAGGTGCTCATCGGCGTTGTGTTTGGCCTGAAGGTAATGACGGAGTTTTTCCGGCCCCTTTTCCGGCTCCTCAGCTCGCATACTGCTCACCATGATAAAACGCTTTATACCCATGGCCCTGGCTGTATCCACCAGCCGGATAGCACCGTCCTGATCCACATCAATGGTTTTATCCGGCCCGGTATGCGGGCCTGAGCCAGCGGTAAAAATGACCGCATCGCAGCCTCTCATGGCTTCGCTACAGTCTTGCTCCAGATCGCCCAGCACGGTTTCCGTAGCACCCAACTGCTGCAATTCCGGGCCCTGATCCGGGTGCCGGATCAAGGCACGTGCCTCATGATCCCTGTCGGCCAATTCCCGTAACAGATGTTGCCCGATTTGCCCGTTAGCTCCTGCAATGAACACATGCATGGCGGATCTCCTGATTAGCTGATTGGCGTGCATATCTTTTATATGCCGAGTGCGCTGCACTTACAATTCAGGGCACCGGAGAGACAGTTTACGGGAATGTTACGGGAATGCGCGACACACGACTGGAGGGAGCTTTTGGATAAATCCGGGCGCTGGTCGCGGAAGGCGGCCGAACCCAGTGATACCCTGGACCTTGAGCGCGGCGTGCTTGCCCTTGAAGATCCCCGGTAGACCGGGCGGGTACATTAGCCTGCCATTCATAATCAGGGACCTGGCGGCGGCAGGATTTGCCACTGCCAGGCGCTTGATTGCTACGACATAGCGTCAAGTTTTTTTATCGCTTTTTTAAGTACCTTAACCGACTCGGCATGCTTCCCCTGGCTGTGCAGTGATTGGCCCTGATCACGGAGCGCTTTGATACTGGCTTCAGTCTTACTATCGAGTTGAGCTGACTGCAGTTGTTGATCAATCTGGCTAACCAGAGACGGGCACTGGCTGGCCAGCGCAGTGCCAGCTAGGAATACAGTGATTAATAGTGCAGCGAGATAGCGCATGAGACTTCCTCCTTTGGCGCACCCAGATAGCGTTGCTAGTCTGGTTATGATTTGACCAACTTCGGGCGGTTTAGTTCCGAAATCCGGGACAGATTTTCCGCCAGTAAATGGAATCGACCGGACCCGGGCGAATGAGCGGCAGCGCTGGATCTTAGCCCGCCAGCGCGGCCCGCACCTTCTTGCTCAGATGGCCCATGTCGACCCGGCCGAGCACCTGGGGGCGCAGGTTGTTCATGACACGTCCCATGTCCTGCATACCCTGAGCATCAGTTGAGCTGATGGCCAGTCGGATCAGGCCGTCCAGGTCATCCTCATTCAGGGCGGCGGGCATGAATTCCTCGATAATCACCATTTCCGCACGTTCCTTATCGCCCAGCTCCTCGCGACCGGCGGCATCGTATTGGCTGGCAGCGTCGCGGCGCTGCTTGAGCATTTTGTCCAGCACCTTCAGAACGTCCTCGTCACTCAAATCTCGGCGTTCATCAATCTCGATCTGCTTAACCGCGGCCTGAGCCATACGCAGGGTGACAAGCCGGGTTTTGTCCTTGTTCCGCATGGCGTCTTTCACGGCGCTGTTCAGTTGTTCCTTGAGTGTTGGTTCCGCCATTGTCGAGCTCCTGTTCTATGGGTTAAGGGGGACGGACTTCGCATAAAGCGAAAGGGTAGATTTAACGAAAAATCGGAAAAGGTTCAATCGTGGACAATGAAGGAGCCCCATAGGTTTCCTCCGGCTCGACGCCCTGTTAATTCTGTTAGAATCAATCCGAAACTTCCCCTCTGAAACCTTAACAGGCGCTCATGAATGAAACCCAACCCCTTTAATACCCGTATCGGTCTGGCTCTGGGGGGCGGTGCTGCCAAGGGCATTGCCCACATTGGCGTTTTGAAAGCCTTCGAAGAAGAGCAAATCAAGATTCACTGTATTTCGGGTACCAGTGCGGGGGCGCTAATCGCCAGCTATTACGCCTTCGGCCGCCCGGCAGAGTCCATACTGTCGATTTGTTCAACGCTGAACCTGTCGAAGATTATCAACTTCACCCTTGAGCGTGGTGGCCTGTTCAGTACCAACACCATTCGGGAGATGATCCACCGGGATCTGGGGGATGTCCGGATCGAAGATGCCAACATTCCCCTGGCCATTTGCGCAACGGATATCGAAACCGGCGAGCAGTTGATCTTCAGGGAAGGAAACCTGGCGGACGCCGTCTGTGCATCCATGGCGGTGCCCGGCCTGTTTGTGCCGGTGGAGGTGGATGGCCGAATTCTGGTCGACGGAGGGCTGGTTGAAAATGTCCCGATTTCACCGTTGGCGAAAATGGGCGCAGGGATTACCGTGGCCATTGATCTGAGCCATGTCAGCCGGTACCCGAAGCCGGAAGATACGTTTGATGTGATCAGCAACGCCATCAACATTGGTATCGATTTTAATACCCGCAAGCAGTTGAAGAACGCAGACATAGTGGTGCCGCTGGATTTAAGCCGCTACAGCCTCACCAACAACGCCAAATGTGTGGACGAGCTATACCTGGAAGGCTACCACCCCATGAAGAAAAAGATTCGCCGGGTGCTCTGGTACAAGCGGATGAACGTCGCTATCAGCCTTTTAAAAACGGTCAGGACATTGCTGCCCTTCAAGATGCCCGAGATTATCAAAGACCTTAAACGGCACGCCTTTGGCGTCCGTAATCGAAGCGAACCGGATACCCGAACCCCAGGATCTTGAGCGGCCAAAGGGCTCTACCATGTTCCCACTCCCATTTCCCTGGCACTCTTGATCTGGCACCTTTGACCTGGCAACCCTTGATTTGGCAACTCTGATCGCGAAACGAGGAACGATGGAATTCACCTTTCTGGGCACATCTGCCGGCACACCGACACGGTCACGCAACGTAACCGCCCTGGCCCTGTCGCACTCCGGCTACAAACCCTGGTACCTGGTGGACTGTGGCGAAGGCACCCAGCACCAGCTGCTACGCGCTCACTACTCGGTGATGCAATTGCGGGCGATCTTCATCACCCATATCCACGGTGACCACACCTTCGGCCTGCCGGGGCTGCTCACCAGTGCCTCCATGCTGGGCCGCACAGAACCGCTGGACATCATCGCCCCCGTTCAGACTCAACGTTTCATCAACGCGACGCTCGAAAACAGCGATTCCAGTCTCAGCTATGCCCTGAACTTCACCGATTCCGAAGCGTCGGACTTCTGCTGGCAGGATGACTATTTCGAGGTGACGAACGTAGCGCTGTCCCATCGGGTACCCTGCCGTGCCTACGTGTTTACGGAGCGAAATCTGGAGCGACAACTGTTGCAGGGCAAGCTGAAGCAGGACGGTGTCGAACCCGGGCCCAACTGGGGCGAGTTGCAGAAAGGCAATGACGTAACACAGGAAGATGGCCGCCTGCTAAGAAGTGACGACTACACGCAGATTCCCCGCGTTGCCCGCCGCCTGATCGTCGCCGGTGACAATGACAACCCTGCCCTGCTGACCGACGCCTGCAAAGGCAGCCATGTGTTGATTCACGAGGCTACCTACACCCAGGACGTGGCCGACCGGGTTGGCCCCTGGCCACAACACAGCTCCGCCGAACAGGTGGCCCGGTTTGCCCAACAGGCCCAGTTGCCCAATCTGATACTCACCCATTTCAGCTCCCGCTACCAGTCCACGCCGGGCGGCACGCCCAACATCAACCACTTGGCAACCGAAGCCATGCAACACTACCGGGGCCAGCTATTTCTGGCCCGGGATTTCGACACTTACCGGCTGGAGAAGGATATGTCACTGATTTGTCTGAGCACAGAAAACCCTTTTTAAAGTGAACGTCCTGAAAATCATCTGTCCCAGTTTTCTCAATTGCGGTGTAATGTGCCAGACACTCACTTGCCTGCAGATACGCCTGTCACTATGCCCATTGTCACATCGCCCGAGCAGAACATCTCCGAAATTGAGATAGAGCAGGCAATCCGCTCCGGTATCGAGCGCTACTTTGACGACTGCCGGGCGCGGGTACCGGCGTTTATTGACCGCCATTTCCATTACCCCGGTGCCATCGCAACCAACCGGATGGCGCTCGGATGGGACATGTTGCGGGCGCCCGTTAATCTTCTGTGGGCGCCGGTGTACGCCCTGGCATGCCTGGTAAAAATTCTGGTTCCCAAACGAGCAGGCCTGATGTGGCTGCACGGTTTGGCAAATCGTGTACCCGCCGGTTTTACCACTCGGGTACAACAGCATATCTCGCACCTGATCCTGGTGGACCTGTTGAACAATGGTCAGGAGGGCCCGCTGCTGGAGAGCTATCTGATTGAGGCGCTGGAAGCGGTCTATGAGCGCCACACCTGCGAGCCGGTCGATCACCAGCAGTTCAACAAGCTGATTGAGCCGCTGGTGGCGGACACTCTCAGTCATTACCGGGTAACCCGCACGGCATCGGCCGATATCACCAACAGTATTACCTGCACGGTGCTGGGCGCGTTTGCCTTCCAGAAGTTTACCCCGGGTGGTATCGGGCTTGGGGTGGTGCTCGCATCCATGCTCGCAAAGACCCTGGCCGCCAGGGACTTTATTCTGGGTGAAACCATCGGCGGGTGGTACTACAGCGTATTTCCACCGGAGCCTTCGCTGGCGACAACAGCCAGCGTTATGGTCGCTGTCATGGCCTTATTGGCGGCGTTTGCGGCCTTGTCCGGTGTTATTTTTGATCCCGTTCAGGCGGCTGTCGGTTTGCATCGCCGGCGCCTGCACAAGCTACTGGACCACCTGCAGAGGGACGTCACACTCAGCACCCAAAGCAGCTTTCGCCCGAAAGACCAGTTTGTGGCGCGGATTCTGGACACGTTTGACATGATCAAGTCGGGTTTAATCTAACGAACGGAGTGTCTGCATGATTACAGTTCATCACCTCAACAATTCCCGCTCACAACGCGTTCTCTGGATGCTGGAAGAGCTGGGCGTGCCCTACGAGATCCAGCGTTACGAGCGTGATCCCAAAACCATGCTGGCGCCGGCAAGCCTCAAAAAGGTACATCCGCTGGGGAAATCACCGGTGATCACCGACGGCAATCTGGTGGTGGCGGAATCCGGCGCCATTATCGAATACCTTGCCCACACCCATGACAAAGACACCCTGTTGCCGAAGGCCGGCGGCCAGGCATGGCTGGATTACACTTACTGGCTGCACTACGCCGAAGGCTCGTTGATGCCCCCGCTGGTGATGCGCCTGGTGTTTGAAAAGGTAAAAACCAGCCCGATGCCGTTTTTTATCAAGCCCGTAGCAAAAGGCATTTCCGACAAAACCAATGAAATTTTCATCGGCCCGATGATCAAGACCCACCTGGATTTTGTCGAATCCCACCTGGCGAAAAACACCTGGTTTCTCGGCGACAACCTCAGCGCGGCGGATATTCAGATGAGCTTCCCGCTGGAAGCCTCAGTAGCACGGGGTATCGTCGGCAAGAACCGGCCTCATATCACCGCCTGGGTGGCGCGAGTGCACGCCAGGCCTGCTTACCAGAGGGCGCTTGAGAAGGGCGGAGAATACGATTTTGCGTGAGTAGACCGCCAGGCAGGCGATCCCTGGTCCGGGGACATGGAGTTGAACCTGAGTGACTGAAACGCGTTGGTGCGTCGAACCATGATGCAGTAATCCAGCGAACCCAATCCGTTGAAGCTCACGCGCCAATGGGGATTCTTCTCGGCCCCGCCAGTGATGTAGTGCTTTGGACTGAACAATGGAACGTAGGCCTGCTTGATGGCCGTGATACCGTAGTGGTTTACGAGATGCGCGTAACCTGCGTATTGCATGCGCTTCCGTGTCTCCGCCTCTACAGCCAAGCTTTTTACCCAATTGAAGCCTTTTTACACCAATCGTACTTTTTTTACACTTTTTCGGATTTGGAGAATAATTTTTACACACTCAGGAAACCGGGACCCCCATTAGCCAGCCTCCCATAGCCCGGCTTTGTCATTCTTCCAAGTAGACACCCGAAAAAGCCCGAGGGTTAAAAATATCCTTGAAACTATGCTTGAACCTTAGCTTCTTGATGTCTTGGTGTCGTGGATTCACGACCATAATGTGCTCTAGCCCGCCTGATACGGCGCAGCTCGGCACAATCAGCCCAACCCCCTCAAGAGACTGGAGCCACTGATTGCCGATTTCCTGGGTGGATTCTGGATAAGGAAATGCAGACCAGTCCTCAGGGAGATCGCTCTCAATCAGCTCGCTGATTGCTGCATCGTCATCCAATTCATACAAGCCAAGTCTGTAGGATGGTGGAACCTTTCTCGGGCTGGCGGTGTAATTGGTCATCTCAAGCATGGCAACCGAAGCCGTCAGCCCAAAGTACATCACTGGTGTCTGAGGAAGGTTCCATCTCGCACCGTCTTCAAAAGACCCACCGAGCCCCGTGTAGTTTTCAAGAAATTTTTCCGGCGCGATTCGAAAAAGCCGCATTCAGCTGAAGTCCCCGTACTCGATTTTGCGGAGAACCTGGGACACCCAGCGCCTGCCCTCAAATGTGTCGAAAAGACTGATCGGCCTAACTCCGCCCAGAGCAGGCACTTCAGACTTCAGCCACTGCATTGCTGCATCTTCTGATTCCCAAACCTGGGCTGCTTGCCGCAGCAGTCGAACCGTATCCAGGACCTCCTCAGAATCTTCTCTGTTCAAGGCCTTTCTTTTGTAGATCCTGCTGAGGTTCGAGGAGGTGACACCGAGGATAGTGACAAAGGTGTCCCTGAGACCTGTCGCATCTATCAAGCCTTTAACCCAAGCGCCGGGAATTCCCGCCCTGGCTACCTCAATAAAGTTCTGGCGATTTTCGAAAATCTCAGGGGGAACCACTCCAAAAACCATCCCCTTCCTGGCAGATAGTTTCTTTACCCGGTTTGCCCCACCTTTGAGCTCATACTTCTCCAGCTCAGGATCGTAGCGAAGCTCAATACTTTTGATTTTATGGGTTTTTCCTGCTTTCAAGGCTACCCGCTTTTTGGGCTTTTCAACAGATGCGCCTTTAGCCGTAATCATCTCAATCACCTCACTTTGACGCCCTCATACTAGCATCATTTTGACGAATAAAAAGCATCAAAATGATTATTCTCGTACCTTGGTGAACCGGGGGAAATCTGCCCCGGTTTTCACGGTTTTCGTCAACTCCTGTCGTTACCAGCCAGCAGAAGATCCGGATTAAAGCCCATGATCACCGCACCCCAATGCTTGCCATCTACATGCACGGGGATCGATAGGTCGTTGAGAATTTCCCCCGTATCCCGGATATAGGTTTGTAGAAGGAACCGCTCTGTGTGGCTGGCCCTTCGTTTTTCAGTCTCATTGCTGTTGTAGAGCCGCTGATCACGGCTGTAGAGAAGGTCTTTTTCAGGGTCGCCGGTGATCGGCTGCGACGTGGCTCTATGATGAACGGGAATGTAGCCATTGACGTCCACCAACAGGCTGTAGACCGTGCCATCAAGGCGCTCTTTACTGCGGTCTGTCAGGTCCTGGAACGCTTGTTTAAAGCGATCGACGAACCGGGTCCGGTATTTTTGTGGCGAGGTATTCGGAACCGGTTCATAGCGGCGGTCAAAAATGTCCACACCCTGCCGGGCCAGCTCAGTGAGCCTTTGCTCGAATTCGGCAGCCAGCGCCTGGCGCTGCTCCAGAATTTCCTCGAAGGCGCCCCGGCCGATCCGGTAGCGGGCCAGCAGCGCCATGGAGGCCTCGGTGGCTTTGCGAAGCTGCTCGGAGTAGGCGTCCGATTCGGCAATCTCCTTCGCCAGTTCGCCGCCAAGGTGATGGATCTCGTTGCCGTGCTCGTGCACCTGACGGTTGGTAATACTAACTTCCTCCACGGAAGAGGTGATGGACAGAAGCTCCTCGTGCGCCTGCTCAATGTACTGCAACATGTCGTCGAACTGGGAAGCGGTCGAGGTCACCTCTTCCCGGGCCTGATCGGTTTGTTCAAGCAGCTGCTCGGTGTCCTTCTCGGTGTGACCGACCCGGGCATCCATGTCGCTGATGATCTGATGCACGTCGCCGGTCGCCGACGCAATTTTCTGGGCCAGTTGGCGGACTTCATCCGCCACCACGGCGAAACCGCGACCGGCCTCCCCCGCCCGTGCCGCCTCGATGGCGGCATTCAGCGCCAACAGGTTGGTCTGGTCCGAGAACCCCTGCACCATCTCTAGAATCTTGCCGATTTTGCCAGCGCTTTCGCTGAGCCCGGCCACGGTCTCGCGGAAGGTCAGCAGTTGGTCGTTGACCTGCCGAATTCGTTCGGCCACCTGGGACAACGCCTGATTGGACTCGCGCACCCCGTCGAGATTACGGGAATTGAGCTCCGAGACCGACCCGGTACGCTGGGTAATGTCCTCCAGTGCCGTGGCACCCTCACCACTGGACTGGGCAATCAGCTCGGAGACTTGTTCCTGCTTGCTGGCGCTCTGCTGCGCCTCGCCGGTGAGCTTGCGCAGCCTGGCCGACTGCACCGCCACCTGCACCGCATGATGGCGCAGATCCGACAGGGCGCCCCGCATGCTGGCCAACAGTTCATTATGTTCTCTGGCAATCCGCCCTGCCTGGCCGGAGCCGACCGGTTGGTCCCTTGATATATCCAGCACCCCGTGACTCTGGCCCGCATCGGGTTCAGTCGGCGTTTCAGCGCTGGCCACCCGGTCACGGCCCAACCACCAGGCCAACCCGGTTATCACGGCAGCCAACCCAAACCCGGCCATGGCAAATCCCGGCATCATCACAACCAGGGCGAACAGGACCAGAACCAATACACTGCTGACACGGAATACCAAAGGCTGCCGTGGACGACTTTCCGAAGCGACTGCATTCATTTTTATTTGCGTCCTCTGTAAGAGTAGGAACCGTTTTTGGGTTATCGGCAGGGCTCAACAGAACTTAAAAGACCAAAACCGGGACACCCATTAGCCTGCGAGGCCAAAAGAAGGCACAGGGCCAATAGCAGCTATACTGCCTAGTACACACCACCGAGAAACTGGCGAATTACCGGAGCAAAGTCTGATTCCCGGGGCCGGCAGAGACGCAGGCAGAATCTGCAAGGAGCATTCATGAAACCGTTTCGACTGAACAAACATGGAAAGCTGGTGTTTCCCTCAAGTATCTTTACCGAGCTCGACTTCTCGATCATCACCGATCTCAACCAGTTGAAGGCGATCATTCGGCGCGACTTCGAAGTGAAGGCTCCGACCGGCACTGAAATCGCCGAACGGGCGGCTGCGGGAGGCTATGCGACGCGCTATGACCTGTTGCGCGACATCGGCCTGCACCTTTTCTGGGCGAACCGTTACGCGCTGGTGATGTACGACAAGCAGCCGATGCGCTGGCGCGATGTCCCGCGGACCCGCGACGATGTCTTCGTGTCTTTGCTGCACCCCTGGGAGGGGCGGGAAGCCAAGTCCGCAAGTGTCCGCGAAGCCTACGGGCAGCTTCCGGCGAAGTGGAACGAAACGGCTGAAGACGAGCTGTTCGACATGCTCTTTGACGGCTTCTCAAACAAGCTCCATCTCGCAGCGTCACTGCCGCCAATCAAGGCCACGATTGCCGAGGCGCTCGCCACTGCCGGCGCTAAGACAACCACCCTCGGCAACTATAATCCCGACCACCCGCGCTACAGCATCGACGACATCCTTGATGTCTCAGACGAGCAGGCCGAACTCGAGGCGCTCCGGCGCTGGGCGATGGTGCTGCACAACCAGCACCCCTGGGACCGGAGCCAGGCCAGGCTGAAGCCATTGGCCGAGATGCAGGATGACGACATCGTCGTGCTGTATTATCCGAAGAACCGCCACGTGCTCGACTTCATCAACCACGAAAAGAGTGGTATCACCGGCGCGAAGCAAGCGCCGACGCCAGATCCTTCCGTCGAGCCCGTGCGACCCTATCCGCCGGTGGTGATCGGCGACGATGCACCAATCCAACCGAAGATCGAGGCGCTGGCAATCCGCAAGGGTGAGGTCGTCTGCTCAAACGAGGATGTGGTCCGGAACTCCCCATCCTCATGGTCGCCCATGAGCGCGGAGGAAATCGCCGACAAAACCGGCATCGAACGGCGCCGTTATACCGCCGAGCCACTGGAGAATATCGCCCTTGAGGCCGCGCGGGCAGCGATGACGCATGCCGGTCGCAGGTCCGAGGAGATCGGTGCAGTGCTGTTCTGCTCCTGTACCTCGAACCGACTGATTCCGTCGACCGCCACCTGGCTCTCAGGCCAGTTGGGCATCATGCAGACCCATTGCTCGGCCGACATCGTCGCTGCGTGCGCCGGGTTCCCGTATGGCGTCGCCGAGGCGGTCCGCTTGCTGCGGGAGATTGAACGTCCGGTCCTGCTGGTCATGGCCGAAAAGTTCTCGGACAAGATCGGCAATGCCCGACCGTCGCGGATGATCTTTGGCGACGGGGCCGCCGCCGTGGTGATCGCGCCGTCCGACGGTGAACGTGACATTCATGTGGTCCAGACCTATGCGAGCGGACCCGCCAGTCAGGTCAACTCAATCATCTGGCCGAATCACGATTTCGACAACGACATCACGGTCTATGGCCCCGAGGTCAAGGCGTTGGTCAAGCGCTACCTGAACCAGATGATGGGCGAGCTTTCCGAGCTCGGGCTTGAGATCGACATAATCGTGCCCCATCAGGCCAACAAGACAATGATCATCGAGCTTGCCGAGCCCCAGGGGATCGACGCCAAGGACATTTACTTCAACATCGCCGAGGTCGGCAACGCCTCAGCGGCGAGCATCCCGATCGCGCTGGCCGATGCCGTCTTCGACGGGGCGATCAGCAAACGATCGATGGTTTTCACTCCGGGCTTCGGCGCCGGAGCCGTCGGTGGCTACGTGATCCTGTCGCTGGACCCGGCGATGGTTGCGCCAGAGGTGACCACCACCCTCGCCATGAGCCCATCGTCGACGAAGGCGCATTCCTCGATTGAAGATATCAAGGAGGCGTTCCATACATAAATTTTCATTTCAGCGAATTGACGCGGCCATCAACCGCCTTGCTGAACTCAATGCCATTGAGGGCGTCTCGCCGGTATTCAAGGTGATCGAGGCGGCACAGCCCCTGATGTTCAGCCCCGAAGGTCTGGAAGCGCTTTACGAACGCGTGCCGGCCATTGAGGCGGCCGGGTTCTTTGGGGGTAGCGACTGGGACTATCCCCAGACGCTGGTGCCCTCCCTGGCCGTGCGTACGGTGCGCCATGGCGAGCCGGTCGCGACCCTGGTCGAAAGCCTGAGCCAGATTCGCCTTCTGGCGGTGGCCAAGGGCGACTACATACACCCTTCTATCTCGGCGGAACACGCCCATCACTTTCTCGTCCAGGTATTGGCGATGAATCTCGATCTGGTGGTCAGTGATCTCCAGGAGAGCGATCGGCTGCGGCCAGATGGGCTCGGCTACGCCGTTCAGAATCTGTATCACTACCTGCTCCGGTACCTGGGCTACGAGAACCTTCTGGAACATCTGGTGGCCGAAGTCTGGCGGATTCTCGAGCAACGCCCGGTCCAGGTGGCTGGTGTCAAACAGATGGTGACCCAGATTGCGGCCTGCCTGCAGAAACCGGACGCACTGGGTGGCGAAGTTGGCGACGACGCGCTGCAACTGATCAACGCCGTGTTCAGTCCCACCGAGGGTTGCCGTGAAGATCCCGGCCTCGATGTCTACGCTGAACGACTGGCGGAAATGGACGACGCCGCCCTCCTGCAAGAGGCCATCGCCTTTGCCCGAGCCATGCACAGTACCGGCCTGGTGTCGGCCTACATGCCGGTGTTCATACGCTACCTGCGTGGCCGCTGGAACGCCCTGATTCCAACGGCTTTGGGGCTGAGCTACACCGGTGCCGACGCGTTTCACTGCTACCCCGCGCTGATTCATACCCTGATTGACGAGGCCCTGTTTCCCGAGACCGGCCAGTGTGCCTATGGCCTGGCCATGATGCTCGAGCGGGGTATTCTCTACGCACCTCCGGTAGCGCCTTCCCTGTGGCGCCAGATACGCCTGTCACTCTGCGACGCTTCCGCCGAGAAAATTGTGGCCGTCTTTGGCAGCAGCCGCTCCCCCGAGTGCTTCTTGCTCGCCGACGTGCTCAACGTGCTCGGGCTCCCGCTGGGAATCGGACAGGGCAACTATCCCACCTGCCAGTCATCGCGCGCCCTGTCCATGTGGGCCTACAACATGCCGGCAGAACTGCTTCGAATCCTTGCCTGGGCGGCGCGCGACGACGAAGTGGTGATGCGCTTTGAAGGCAACAGCATTTCTTCACGGGAGCTCGGCGCCGGACTGGCGACCGAGCCGCCGGTGGATGTGGATGCGGTATCACTGCTGACTGTGCCGCACCTGGATCGCATCTATTTTGAAATGGGTCGACGCAGTGTCGGGCGTGGAGAAGATCCACACAAATGGGTCAACGCCGAATTCCACGGCGATCATGTTGGCCACGGATTTCGCATTGCCGTAGACGTTTTCACCGGTGGCCTTAAAGACTTCGAAGGGTTTATCCGGGATTTTTATGCGGCCTACCATCCTTTCTACAATGGCAACATTCCGGTCATCAACCCGCAACCGGCCGGTATTGCGGTGACCGACAGCGCCACGCGCTTTCTTGGCTGGCACGCCATCACTATCCAGCGGCTTGCGCTGGACTCAGACGAGGTTATGCGCGTCTACTTTTTTAACCCCAATAACGACAGCGGGCAAAACTGGGGCCAGGGGATTGTCACCTCAACCCAGGGCCACGGCGAGCTTTACGGAGAAGCCTCATTGCCGGTGGCCGAGTTCGCCTCCCGGCTGTATGTATTTCACTATGACCCGCTCGAAAAGGGTGAGCCGGGCGATATCCCAACCGATGAAGTCAATCGGGCCATGGAACTGGCCCAGGGCAGTTGGGCCGCGGGGCGCTAGCCAACCTGGACCGACCGCCGGAAGACGCTTGGGCTTACGCCCATAGAACGCTTGAAGGCGCGACTGAACGACATCTCCGACTCGTAGCCAACACTTAAGGCGATCGACAGGATTTTATCCGGCCGGTCCCTCAGCAGTCGCGCCGCCACCTGTAATCGCCATTGGCTCAGGTACTTCATGGGTGGCACCCCAATCACCCTACTGAACCGTTCAGCCAAAATGGATCGGGAACAATTCAGCTCGGCGGCCAATTTTTCAAGAGTCCAGGTCTCCGCGATGCGACTGTGGAGCAACGAAAGGCATTTTGCGATAAGCGGGTCGGCAAGCCCCCGCATCCAGGGGTTGTTCGTCAGACCCTGGTGTTGCAGATACTGTCTGATGACTTCAATGAACAGCAATTCCCCCAGCCGCCGCATCACGAAACGGCTGCCGGCCCATGAATGGCCGCACTCCCGGAGCACAATATCAATCAGGTCGTTGACAGGGCCCTCCAGCGCCGAGCGGGAAAGCAGGATGTAACGGGGCAACCCTTCAAGCAGCGGGTTCCACGGATAACGATCACACCCCAGAAAACCGCACACCAGTCGGTTCTGTCCAGGGCCGCCACCGCCATTTTCGATGATCAGGGGCAGCTCACCGGCCGCCATCAACGCGAAAAATTGCTGGGCGGGCTCGATATCCTCGTCAGACGGCCCCCGAGGTTGATTCGAAATGGCGTAAGCGTCGCCGTGCGGGAACAGGATAATGTCGCCACCTTCCAGCCTGACGGGCGGTTCGCCTTCCACGGTCGCCCAGCAGGGGCCCTCTATAACAACATGATAGGAGATCACCTGATCAGACGCCGGCAAAATCAGATCCCGGAAATGACGTTCATTCGGCACGCCAGTGGCGAAAGGCCAACTGGGCCGCCAGGCAAAAAACACCGCTCCCTGCAGACGGATGTTCTCAAGCACATTGGAGATGAGTGCATCCACGCCCCCTGCCGTCCCGGACGTTTGGGCAAGTGAATCGGACGACAGGTTATGGTTCCTTTTCATGGTAGTCCCTAGCATATGACGTAAGGGAACCGGATCACCATTGAGACCCGACGATGGAAAAGGAGGCTGCCATGTCCTCACTCAGCAAAGTGGAAACTAAACCCCCAAGCCCTGCTTTAATCTATCACCAACAATTTGTACCCGCATTATTTGGTCAGTGGGGCCCGCGACTTGCGGTCCAAGCCAACCTGCGCAGTGGCACAGCCATACTCGATGTGGGCTGCGGTACCGGTGTGCTGGCCTCGGCTGCCGCCGATATGGTCGGTGATGAATGCGTCACCGGTGCGGATATCAACCCCGACATGCTGGATATGGCCCGGCAACTGCGCCCAAACATCAAATGGCTCCAGGCACCGGCCGAAAACCTTCCGTTGGCTGACGCCAGTTATGACGCGGTTCTGAGCCAGTTTGCCCTGATGTTTTTTGACTCCCGTGTAAAAGGGCTGGCGGAAATGTGGCGCGTGCTCAAACCGGGCGGAACCCTTCTGGTTGCCGTCTGCGATGGCATCCACCGTTCGCCGGGTTACGCGGTGCTTGCTGAAGTGCTGAACAGCCTGTTTGGCCCCGATGTCGCGGAGTCTTTCAGGGCGCCGTTCAGTGCCGGTGACGCGGGCCACCTGCGCGAACTTGTGCAGGAAGCGGGCATCCCTGACGTGAGAATCAAACAACAACTGGGTACCGTGAGATTCGATACTATCGGCAACATGATCGCAACCGAACGCGCCTGTGTGTTCACCCTGGGTGGGATTCTGGATGATGCGCAGTTTACGCAACTGGTGCGCGAAGCTGACATGGCGTTCAAGGACTTTCTGACCGATAACGGGACCGTTGAATTCACCATGCCAGCCTTAACCATTCAGGCGCAGAAAAAAAAAGAGTGAAGGTTGTCGATATCAGGGTCACTGCATCTGGCGGGGGCTGAGCTACAGCATTTGCAGGAGTTGCTGGCTCTGGATTCAGGTCTGGAGCGCCAAACCAGCAGCGGTTTGTGATAACGTTCAGAGAACGGAGAGTATGACTCAATGACTACCAACCTGCCCTTTTCTCAAGCTTGTGAGAACAACAAAGCCCCGATCCTGGAGAGACTGCGTGAGATCTTTGAGGCACCGGGCAGGGTATTGGAGGTGGGGACAGGCACTGGACAGCACGCCGTACATTTCGCAAAGGCCATGCCCCACCTGCAGTGGCAACCGACTGACCATCCCGATGCGGCACACATAGGTCGCCCTCGACTGGAGCAGGCCGCGCTGCCGAATATCCTGCCCATGGTTGAGCTGAACGTAGGGACTGCCCACTGGCCTGTCAATTCCTTCCGATGGGCGTTCTCAGCGAACACCGCCCACATCATGGCATGGAATGAAATCGAACAGATGTTCGACCACTTCGTGGAGCGCCTGCCAAAAGACGGAGTGTTTTGCCTGTACGGTCCGTTCAATCACCAGGGCCAGTTTTCCAGTGACAGCAACCGACAGTTTGACCAGCATCTAAGAGCCCGAGCACCCCACATGGGCATACGAGATCTGGAAGATCTATCTGCACTGGCAGAGGCGGTGGGCCTGATTCTGGCGGAAAACTACGCGATGCCAGCCAACAACCGGCTGCTGGTTTTCAGCCATTAGCTTTCGGTTTCAGCCACTGACTGATCTGCGCCTGGTTCACGACACCGCTCTGGCGGGCAACTTCCCGGCCATTTTGGAACAGCGAGCAAAAACCGGGCACGATTACCAGGGCCTGTCTGGGCCTCAGCGTCTCCTGGCTTGGGAAACACAGAGCCCTTTCTGTGCGTTCGAAGACAAGGTTAGCCGAGATGCTGGGTGCTTTGTACCAGCAACACCACTTCAACCTGATTCAACCCGGAAGACCCTCGAAAAATACATCTGTCCCGGCTTTCGGAAAGTCGTTAAGAAACCGTGACGATTTTTTTATTGTCATGTGAGGAACTCTCTCTGAGGCGGGTAGAAGCTACACCTAGCCCGTTGGAAATCCTGCGGGCCGGAAGGCAAAACGCGACAACTATACCGCCAAGGAGGATCCATCATGTCACGTATCGCTCTGCTTTTACTGGGAAGCTTTCTCATGGCCAGTCTGGCTCACGCCGACCCCGGCCAGCCAAATTTCATGCCCGCCCTCTGGGGTGATGGCGAAGTCTGGGGCACCAAAGGAACCACCACCTTGCCTGCGCCCAGGGCCAACAACATTCAGTCATTCGACGCACTCTACGTGGTGACAAATTCCAATAACCCTCAAGGTCAGCTGCCCGTCGCCGAAGCAGCACCTGGCAATTCCGCCTATAACGGTGGGCGCTGGTTCACTCACACGGTGGAATGGACCGAGTCCGCGTTCATGTATCATGGCTTCGTGCCGATTCTGAAATCCTATGAGGACATCCAGTATCACGAATCCATGAATCACCTGGTTATCACTCCGGGATCTTTTGCAGATGGCCCGCCGCCCTACTTCCAGTGCCCCTTGCTGCCGGTGAAGTAAGGTAAGGCTGAGAGCGGGCTGACTCGATCAGCCCGTTTTTCACGTTCGCTCCTTTCCAGACTTCGCACAACCATGCCAGCACATATCGCAATTCGAATCGCCTCTGGAGAGGGTATTCAGGCGAGTGTAATGTCCGTGCTGACCGTCGCTGGCGATAACATCCGCACCCGGCCAATCATAAAGACACCAGGACTTAAAGAAGGCATCGAGCTCGCCTTGGTCGCCATTCAATTCGATGACGCGACGAACAAAGGTTTGTGGTGGGCAGTGGGTCCAGTGCGTATAGGTATTGCTTCCTTCCGTCCATACTTTCACTTCATAACCTGGAGCACCCGGCGCACTGAACGGGAAAATCATTAGCGCCCGGAGAACCCTCTCCATACGTTTTGCAGGGTCGCGGCTAGTGACACGAAAAGGCACAGATACGGTCGTTAGCATCCAGTTGTAAACCTTCCAGCCCAGATCGCCCACCAGTGTTTTGGCGTACTCCGAAGGCACTCCACGGGCCATCATCTCCTGGTAGGCGGCTGTCGTAATAACTGCGAGAAATACAGTGAGACGGTTGCCGAAGGTGGGCAAATAATCGAGCTCGGCAATTAGAAAATAAATCCGTCCCGGTTTTCATTCACATTCGTCCCGGTTTTCATTCATAGCTCGGCCTACCCGGCTTTCCCCCGAGTTATCGGGTTCTGTGGGTCACACCAACGCACCATTAACGATGGCCCGCAACTCCTGACGGATCGGGTAAGTCGACGAGGGGATCAGTTGCGTCATGAAGATCACCACCAGTTCCTCGACAGGATCGATAAAAAAGTTGGTACTCGCCAGGCCACCCCAACCGTACTCGCCGACCGATCCGTTGGTCTGGGATTTGGCGACATCAGTCTTTACCGAAAAGCCCAGGCCAAAGCCACTCCCGGCATAAGGTGTCTCGCTGAACGCACCGACGGATAGACCTGGCAGGTCCTGATTGTCAGGTAGGTGGTTACGACGCATGAATTCCAGAGTTTTTCGACCAATAACCCGCCGCCCCCGAAACTCTCCGCCCTGACAAAGTGCCTGGGCAAAGTGGAAATAATCGTCAATGGTGGAAACCAGCCCGCCGCCGCCAGACACAAACTTACTTTTGTGCCGGAAAGGGGACGTCTGCGGATCGTCCTGCAGCTTGAACTGATCGCCGGGCTGGTACTGATAGCAGGCGGCGAAGCGGTCAAGCTGATCGTCGCGGACCTGGAAGCCGGTGTCAGGCATGTCCAAAGGTTCAAAGATATGCTCTCGCAGATACTCATCAAAAGGCTTATCAGCCAGCAGCTGCACCAGATACCCCAGCACATCCGTGCTGACCGAATAGTTCCAGGCCGTACCTGGCGAGAACTCCAGCGGCAGTTCCGCCAGCTGATTGACCAGTGCTTCCAGCGTCATACTCCGGCTGCCATCCAGCTTTAGGTCCCGGTAGGCAGCGTCAACGTTGGTGCGGTTCATAAATCCGTAGGTCAGGCCGGACATATGCGTGAACAGGTCGCGAATGGTCATGGTGCGAGTCGCGGGTTCGGTCAGGAAATTGGGATGGACACCGCTTTTATAAACCCGCAGGTTTTTCCAGGCCGGAATATACTTGTGTACGGGATCATCCAGCAGAAACCGCCCCTGCTCATAAAGCTGCATCATGGCGATAGATGTGACCGGCTTAGTCATGGAATAAATGCGGAAAACCGTATCCCGGCAGACCGGCTTGTTGCGCTCCACATCCATCAGCCCTTGAGCTTTTACATAGGCAATTTCCCCTCGCCGGGCCACCAGTGTCAGTGCGCCGGGCAATTTTCCAGGCTGGATATAGCGACGGTCAAGGTGGCCTTCAATGTTAGGAAGATGGTCCGATGCGAGGCCGGCAACCTGTTTGAGTTCCGCCATAGAGGAGGCTCCTTGATTATGTGGTTTTGGAGTCATTGCGGCGTTATTAAACAATGATCCTGGAGCTCGCGGCCAGCCGTGATTTGAGATTATGCAGCCCCGGAGGCCATGGGAAATAAATCCGTCCCGGTTTCAGTCCCGCTTTCAGCACCCAAAGCAGCTTTCGCCCGAAAGACCAGTTTGTGGCGCGGATTCTGGGCACGTTCGACATAATTAGATCGGGTTTACTTTAGCCAGCGGAGTTTCTGTATGATCACAAGGAACCCGGGACGTTTCTTTTTTCAGTCGGCTGAAGGCAGGCTCCCTCCCAGCATGTTTTCAACCACTGCCGCATTATAGAAAGTTTCAACGCACTGGATTTTGCCTTCCCGCACACGAAACCAGATGGCAAGGCGCACATCCCCGATCGGCTCAAAGTAGGTACGGTAATCCAGGATCGCAAACACGTGGTCACCGTCGGCACTGAGCTGACGCAGAACCAGGTCTTTCTGAATGGCAAACATACCGAACTGGTAGGCCAGCATGTCGTCCCGGCTCAGGAAACGCATGTTCGGCCCCACATATTCAAACCCTTCGGCAGCCAGCAAGGCCTTTGCTTCATCCAGCCGCTGGGCACGGATATCCGCGATGAACTGAGCCACAATATCCATTGGCTGCATGAATACACTCCAAGTTCCAGAACGGGCAAGGTTGAATACGCAGGATTTCATAAACAGTAGCGCACCAGGCTCCCTGAATACCAGAAAACAGAGCGGCGACAATGAGTCGATTGCCCCGGCCTGTCTGCCCCTAAACCCCGCGCTCAATTATTCAACCGTGATCGTGATCTGCTCAGAGACGACCGGCTGACTGTGCGGCACATGCGCATAATTGCCCAGTAACAACCGCAAAGTGTGCTCGCCAGGCTGCAGCGTAATCTCGGTTTCTGTTTGCCCTCCGCCGAAATGCTTGATTTGATCGGTGGCTGGAAGCGGCTTGCTCAAATCGGACGGCACCTCAGTATCGATCAACAAATGGTGATGCCCGGTACCCGCTTTCTCGACACCCGCAGGCGCGACACCCATATTCCGCAGACCAAACACGACCTTGAAGGTGCCCTCAACCGTTGCACCATCGCTTGGCTGAACAAAATACACTTCGGCATTTGCAGGGGCATCTGACATCATGCTCTCAGCAAACGCGTTTACTGGCACGATCAACAGAGCTGAAAACAAGGTGATTGCGATCCTGTTCATTTCACGTCCTCCTTTACATTCGTGAAATGCCAGTATAGCCGGCGAAATGGAGTATCGATATCTGCCAAACCGGGACGGACTTATTTCCCCTCACTCCAAAAGCCCATAAGGCCGCTCCAGC
Source organism: Marinobacter metalliresistant (assembly GCF_038098645.1). Taxonomy (NCBI): domain Bacteria; kingdom Pseudomonadati; phylum Pseudomonadota; class Gammaproteobacteria; order Pseudomonadales; family Marinobacteraceae; genus Marinobacter; species Marinobacter metalliresistant. The sequence continues at coordinate 1,772,458 of NZ_CP101118.1, forward strand.
GCAGCACCCACATCGCCGATGGAGAACACCCTCGCGAATTCCGCGAATCGTTGCCCGCCAAACCACAGCTGGACAACAGGCAAAGAAAAGATACCGCGAGCAGCACACAACGGGCCGGCAGCTTCCTGGCAATCGATGTAAGCGGTCACCAGTTTCGGGAATTCCTCGCTGGCAAGCTTTTCGAGCTGAGGTTTCATGGCCTGACAGACGCCGCAGTGCGGTCCGCCAAAGAGGAGAAGAACAGCCGGTCTGGACTGTAGCAGTTCCGATAAAGCTTCTTCTGAGCAGACGTTTTTCACTCGGGTTTTATGACGAAAGAACTGCTGGCGTACCAGAGTGACTCGGTCTGCCGGCAGAAAATCAACGAAGGGCGGATGGAATACATCGACATTCACCTCTCCCATGTTGCCCAGCACGCCTGGTCCGGCTTCTTCGGTAAACTGGACGTGGCGGTGATCGAAGTGGCCGGCGTGACCGAGGATGGCAAACTGATTCCCTCTTCCTCCATCGGCAACATCGCCAACGCCGTACTCGCCGGCCTGAACGACGGTCCGTTCAAGAACCTGACCTCCTACACCGAGGTACTACAGGATGGCATGCTCGGCTGGGCGTCATCGCCATAAACGGCATGATCGAGGCAGACATCCAGTGTCCCGGTTTTCCACAATGCCACTACCAAGGCCCCACCACATAACCAAGCTTCTCCGGCAACCACAGCGCGATGCCCGGCATCAGCATCACCACCAGCAGGCTGGCAGCCATGGCCGCGATAAAAACCAGCGCCCAGCCTATGGTATGTTCCAGGCGAATGTTGGCGATACGGGTGGTAACCATCAGGTTGACGGCAACCGGTGGCGTGAACTGCCCGATGGCAATATTCATCGCCAGCAGAATGCCAAACCAGATCGGGTTCCAGCCGAAATGATTCATCAGTGGCAGCACAATCGGGATCAGGATCAGGTAGATGGAAATTGCATCCAGCAGCATACCGGCGATCAGTACCAGTACCATCACCAGCCCCAGCAGCACCCATCCGTTTTCCGAGAGAGAAAGCAGCGCATCAGCCAGATGCTGGAAGGTGCCCAGGGTGGCGCCGGCCCAGGCAAAGATGCCGGCCAACGCAATGATGAACATGACCACACCGGAGGTAACGGCCGCCTCGGTCATCAGGTTCCACAGGTCCCGGATGCCCAGATTTCGGTACAACAGGCAGCCGACCAGTACGCCATAGGTGACGGCCACAACCGCCGCCTCAGTGGGCGTAAAGAGCCCCGAACGCAGCCCGCCGAGAATGATCACCGGCGCAAACAGCGCCGGCAAAGCCGCCTTGAAGCTGGGCCAGAGCGGCGGACGCTCTACCGTCTCCGGATCTTCCCAGCGATACTTCCTGGAAAAATACAGCGCCGGCGCCAGCAGGGACACACCCGCCAGGATGCCCGGGAACAACCCGGCGGCAAACAGTGCCCGCAAATCCACGCCCGGCACCACAATGGAATAGAGAATCAGCGCAATGGACGGCGGAATCAGAATCGCGGTAGACGACGAAGCCGCAATCAGCGAAGCGGAGAACGGCTGCGGATAGCCCGCCTTCTTCATGCTCGGTAACATGACCATTGCCACTGCGGCTGCATCGGCAGGACCGGAACCACTCATCCCCCCCATGATGAGGCACACCAGCACCGCGACAACGGTAAGTCCGCCATGCCGGGGACCAATAATCGCCTGGGCAAACCGCACCAGGCTGGCGGCCACCCCCGCACGCTCGAAAATCAGGCCGGTCAGAATAAACAGCGGAATCGCAATCAGCGGGTACTTGGCCACACTGTTGTAGGTGTTGGTGCCGAAGGTACCCAGCATGGCCAGAGGCAACCCTGCCACAATGCCGACAACACCACCCACACCCAGAGCTATAGCCACCGGCACACCCATCAGCAGAGCCAGCAGGAAGCTGGCGATCATCAACAGATCAGGACTCATGAATCACCTCCGGATCGATCTTGCCGCGCAGGCGATCAATCGTGTTCTGGGTCATCCGGATGATGATGGCCACTGACAACAACGGCAGCCAGATTACGTAGATCCAGTTGGGCAGCCCCAGCCCCGGTGACAGGGATTCCCACTGGTATTCCTGAAGGGCGAAGGTACTGCCATACCAGGTCATGATGCCCAGAACGGTCACACCAGCGAGCCACTGCAGCACGTAAACCACCTTGCGCGCCCAGAGTGGAAGGTAGTGTTCAATCAGCTCGATGCGGATGTGCTGGTTGTGGCGCGCAGCCACCGCCGCTCCCGCAAAAGTGAGTACGACCAGGCAGAAAACCGAAAACTCCTCGGTAAAGGCAAACGATGCATCCGTGGCGTAGCGGACGATGACGTTGCCAAGGCTGATCCCGCAGATCGCGATCAGGGCGATGGTGGCCAGGATCGCGTCCACTTCGCCACGGGATTTCTCGATCTCCCACTGGCCGGCATCAATCGCGGCCTGCTTCAGCAGGGCCTGATCTTCTTCGGAGAACTGGTCCCACACCTGGTTGCTGACGGCAAACACCAGCGGGTCTGCCATGTAGTGCCAGCGGGTCAGGTAGCTCTGGCCAACCTGATCGATACGCGCCACGTCGAAGACCGACAGCGGGTTTTCCTGGCCATCTACGGCACCGGTGGTCAGTGCCGGCTTGGCATCGGCCCAGCTCATCTGAGTGGGGTTGGCGCCCAGGGCGGTAAAGGTGTCCTGAAACAGCGGCGAACCCACAACTCGAATTTTCAGCCCGTCCAGATCGGCCGGTTCATCAATGGTCAGCTTGGAATTGGACAGCTCGCGGAAGCCGTTCTCACCCCAGGCCAGCGGGGTAACACCACGTTTCTTGATCGCGGCAAAGATCGCCTCACCTGTCTCCCCCCGGGTAATCGCATCAATGGCGGCATAATCCGGCATCAGGAACGGCAGGGAAAACAGATTCAGTTCCGGAACCTGGGGCGACCAGTTAATGGTAGAACCGACCGCCATATCGATCAGCCCGGAACGCATGGCGGAGAACTCCTTGGTCTGGTCTCCGGAGACCAGCTGGGAGTTGCTGTAAATCTTCATGTTGAAGAAGAGAAAAGCTGTCTCGGTTTACCACACTTTTATTCAGATCCTGCGCCCCGATATTTAGGTTACTAACGTCCCAACAACTCTCTCAAGGAATCTCAATGAACGCCATCCTCAAACAGTTCCTCCTGGTTTCAAGCATCTACCTCCTCGCTCCATCCGTTGACGCCTTGAGCCTGAACGACACCCTTTCCAAAGGCTCGGCAGCGATTTCTTCAACCACAGACGTCACGAGTGAGGCGCAGCAACTGGTCGGACAGCTGCAGGGTCAGCTTGGTGTTACCAAGACTCAGGCAATGGGTGGCACAGGCGCACTGCTGCAGTTGGCCAAGAACCAGCTCGGCGCCGAGACAATGGGGACGCTCACCGGAAAAGCTACGGGGCTATCCAGCCTTTTGGCGGGTGGCAGCAGCCTGAGCGACAGCCTGCTCTCCAACATCTCGTCCATGGACGGTGTGCAGTCGGCGTTCTCCGCACTGGGCATGGAAAGCGCCATGATCCAACAGTTTGTTCCCATCCTGATGAGTTTCCTGGGCGATCAGGGAGTGGGCTCATCAATACTGGGGCAATTACAGAGCCTTTGGGCGCCGGCGGGATAAGCGAGTGGTAAGGCCACACGAGGGCTGAACCTACCCTGTTGCCGCTACCACGATGCCTGTATCTGGGGACTAAGCTACAGCATGTTGCAGGAGCTGCTGGTGATGGCTCCCGAAAATAAATGACACTGTTGCTATGCAGCCTCCATGAGGCATCTGGCAGACCGACCGAACGTTACAGGAGAGCCCGAAACATCATCAGGCGGAAACTGAATCTGTCCCGTTTTTCTTGATTGGGCGGGAGTAAAGATCGAGAAAACCCGCTTTAACCGAATTGACGAGTCGCCAGTGAGGCCGATCCATGACGTCCTTAACCCTTCAAGCACTGCGCTTTACCCGATGAAGGGAGGACCCATGGATCCCACACAAAGTCATTGGGTGACGAGCTTTTCGAGATCCGCGCAAAAGCCAAAGAAGGAATCGGGAGAGGAATCTTCTGCTACATGCAGGGCAAGCGAATTATAATTCTGCATGCCTTTGTAAAGAAGGATCAGAAAATACCGAAGAAAGACCTGGAACTCGCGAAAGAGCGATTGAAGGAGGTCAAAAAATCATGAGTTTCGAACAGTTTAAGCAGAAAGCGCTGAAAGATCCCGAGGTTCGTCAGGAATACGATGCCCTCGAGGAAGAATTCAGCCTGATCGACCAGCTGATTTCCATGAGGACGAAAGCGGGCCTCACCCAGGAAGATGTCGCGAAGAAACTCGGAACGAACAAAAGCAACATCTCCAGGCTTGAGCGTGGCCGTAGCAATCCAAGCTGGGGAACGCTCAGCAAATATGCCGCAGCCTGTGGTTTTCGGGTAAAGCTGGAAGCGGTTGAAGACGACCGGGCATTAGCCTGATATCCGAGAAGAGGGTGGCGGGATCTATCCAAGAAGCACAGCAAGAGGTTGCCGGCTTTCCACTACAAGTGCAACGTAACGCCGTTTTTACTCAGCACTTTCGTGATGACCTCAATGTTCGGTGGGCCCGGAGGGATTTCCTTGTCCACCGCTGCGAACATCTGGGTCGCCTTACTCCCTGCACCGGTCACTTCCAGCATTTCGCCGCCATCCGGCCCATACTGGAATGAATGCACGGTTCCGCCCGGCACGAAAACCAGCGTGCCCGGCATACAGGTCTCCATTCTGCCCTCGCAGTTGAAGTCGACGCTTCCCTTGAGCACAAAAAATGCCTCGTCCCAATCATGACTGTGCGGGGGAGGCCCCATGCCTTTCTCCCCAGATTGAAATGTAAACTCCTGCCCCTGCGTGATCTGCTTTGCGGCGAGAACGGTAACATTCGTACCTACTACACTCAGCGCGTTCTCATAATCACCCGGTCTAACGATGGTTGAGTGCCTTTTCATCAGTGTGCTCCTGCCCGGCTTTTCATGCCCTTTAAGAGCATCACGCTGAGCTAGTATGTAACTTCTTCGTCGTGAAACGGCGTAAGGGCCCCACCCAAGAACACCTGGTCGTAATTGGAGTTTAGAACAGGGAGCGCAAACCACACTCAGAAAACCGAAAATGAATCCGCCAGGTTGTCGGCTCGCCTGAACCACCAAAGAATAGTTTCTTGGGCACGGGGCCCGTAACGGATTAAGGTAGAAGCTTTCCACCGGAGACAGACATTCCATGGCAACTGCGAACCTGATTTGGGGGCTGATTCTTTACCCGTATCTCGTAACCAATACCCTGGCCCTGGTGGCTTTCGGCGTGGCACTCATGTTCTCGCCCCGGTTCATTGAACTCTGACCCATTCTCCAAAGCGATCGCCTATGCCTCTTGTATGCACAAGGGGGCCATTGGCCCCGAGGTTTTCCGGCGCAATGGCGCAATATTGTGGTCTCTGGCCTGAACCTACTGGCCCTGAAAGGCAAAACTTTCCGAGAAGTTTACACCTGGCGGCATTGGGCTCGGGGTGGTGCTCGCATCCATGCTCGCAAAGACCCTGGCCGCCCAGGACTTTATCCTTGGTGAAAACCATCGGCAGGTGGTACTAAAGCTGGTTTCCACCGGAGCCTTCGCTGGCGACAACAGCCAGCGTTATGGTCGCTGTCATGGCCTTATTGGCGGCGTTTTCGGCCTTGTCCGGTGTTATTTCCGATCCGGTTCAGGCGGCGGTCGGCTTGCATCGTCGGCGCCTGCACAAGCTACTGGATCACCTGCAGCGGGACGTTACACGCAGCACCCAAAGCAGCTTTCGCCCGAAAGACCAGTTTGTGGCGCGGATTCTGGACATGTTCGACATGATCAAGTCGGGTTTACTTTAGTTAACGGAGTTTTCTACAACCAAAACCACAACCAAAAGCCAGCAACCCCGAGAAGCAGCACTGCAAAATGGACAGCCAGGTTCTTCTGAGTCGTTGGGGCGGGCTTTTTGGGGAAACCGAAGTAATCCCCGCCAAACAGCCCCACGCCACAGCCTTCGCAGTAGTTTTTTGAGTACGAAACCCGCAGCGCAGATGGCTCAAACTTTTTCCGACAGCTGTAACAGCTAGGCTTAATCATTTCCGGCCCCAGGCAAAACGAGATTTGATAAAAATGACTGGCGCGATCAACAGAGCTGAAAATAAGGTAATGTCGGCGAAATGAAGTATCGTTATCTGTTGCTTCAACCAGACCCAACCGGGCAGAAACTCAGAAAATGAATCTGTCCCGGCTTTTCGATAAATGACCAGTATTAGTTCGCTATCTTTTACTCCTCCTGCGGAAAGCGATAACGGCCAAGCTGAACCCGAACAGCAGGAATGTTGGAGGCTCAGGTACTGAAACCGTTGCAGTTGCAAGTGCCATGATTTGTGCTGCACTCAATGGCGCATCATAGACTCGGACGTCGTCCAGCAAACCTTGGAAATATTCCGTTCCATAAGTCTTCCCTAATGAGAAATCTGACCCAAAGACATTGAGATCCGGCACAACCTTTGACCCGACAAGTAAACCATCATAAAAAATGTGTTTAGTCGACGTTGCTGAATCATAGGTCGCCGCTACGTGATGCCACATGCCATCTAACAATGACGGAGCGTGAGCGAAGTCGATATCGTACTCCCCGCTCCAACCATAGTGCGTTAACGTTTCATTAGTCCCAGTACGAAAAGCATTGACCTGACCGGCTGAACCATAATTACCCCAGCCGATAACTCCCCCTCGACCAGAGCTTGTCTTTCCCTTGAGCAGTGAACTGAACGCTTTCGAAAAGCTGCGCTCAGCCAATCGATCCATCACCCGGCCAAGCAACGGCACCTGCACGTGCCCCTCGGAAATCCAGGTGACCCTCGTTCGCTCCCCCTCAGGCTGCAAAACAACCTCTCCCTTCGTGTGTTGAACGGAGAACGGACTCGATCTCTCGATGCGATAGTCCATCCTGCTTGGCCTCGCGAACTGCGTGATGCGCTCGGTCAGTTCAAGCCGGCCTGCTCCGATAATCCTCAGGGCGCCAGTGCCATTCTTTTCGTCTTTGCCCTCCTCAACCAACAGAGACTTGTCGACTCCGGGAAACCGATCGTAGCGGGCGTGATCGGAGAGGGCCTCAAAGATCGTGTCGATGTCCTTGGCAAGAACCCGCTCAACGTGAATGCGGAACATAGTTACTCCTCAAAACCTTGGCTGACCAACAAGATACGCTTACGCTTCTTCAATTGAATGGGTTTTCTTCGATTCTTTGATACGGTTTGAGACAGCTCGAGAAACTTCTGGAGGCATAATTTGGCGAAATCCGACCGCTGGTCACAAAAGGTGACCGAATCCAGCGATGCCCTGACGCTGGAGCAGGGCGTATTCTCCCTCGAAGATCCGAGAGAGATCGCCCTGTCCCTGAAAAAGTCTGCTGAAGAAAGCACTCGGCGCAAATCGGACCCCTACCGGTCCGCCATGTCCATGCTGACGTTTTATATCAATCGTGCGGGGAAGCAACTCTCCGATGAGCAACAAGACCGCCTGGAGAGGGCGAAGGATGAGTTGAGAGCCCTGTTTGGCAGGGCTAAAAAATAAATCTGTCCCGGTTTTGGTTTTCGCTGATGGCAGAAAAAAAAGCGGCCGTGGAGAACAGGATTCGGGAACTGAAACAGGTCAGCATCCTGCTTGGCCGGGAACAACAACGGCTCGAAGAAAGCGCGGCAGCCCTACGCGAAAGCCAGCGCTGCAAATAACGAGCTTCCTGTATCCGAAAAACAACTCTGTCCCGGTTTTCAACATCAGAACGCCCTCGTCAACGCCTACCAGGAACTTGTCTGGGCGTCGGGCTCGCAGTGCCAAAATACCCAATGCTTGTTTGTTTCGAGGATCGTAGGTCCCTGCCATCAGTTCAACGGTGTTTCTGTAGAGAGCAGGCTGGATACGTCATGTGAGATCTTTGACCGGGTGTAAAAATCGATAAAAACGGCTATAACCGAATAGACCAGTCGCTAGTGAGCCCAATCCATGACCATCGACCGTGAACGCCTCGCCGCCCTTGCCGCGGAACCCCACTTTCACCGGGGCAGGTATCGAAACCTGGAGTCCGTGCCCCGCCATGGCCTGGGGGATTTCCTGCGCTGGCAGCTGGCCCCCGGCCGACGTTTCCCGCAGGGTAAACGCTACACGCTGCTGCGTCCGGATGGCCACTTGCTGATGAACCCGCCAGCAGAGCCACAACTGGCCTGGCTGGGGCATGCATCTTTCCTGTTCCAGTACCGGGGCCTGAACGTACTGACAGACCCAGTGTTGTCGGACCGTGCCAGCCCTTTCCGATTGGTCGGGCCGAAACGGTTCACGCCACCCGCTCTGACGGTGGCGGAAATGCCGCCGATCCACCTGGTACTGATTTCCCACAATCACTACGACCATCTCGACGAAGCAACGGTGCGCCAGTTGCACCGACGTTTCGGAGCTGACCTGTGCTTCTGTATTCCAATGGGACTTCGACGCTGGTTCGAGAAGCGCGGCATCCACAATCTGGTGGAACTGGACTGGTGGCAATCGACGCCCCTGGCCGGCAAAAACGAAGTGTTCTGCCTGCCAGCCCAGCACTTCAGCGGACGAACCGCCACCGATACCAACACCTCGCTCTGGTGTAGCTGGCTCCTCGAACTGGACGGCTTTCGGTTCTATTTCGGCGGTGATACCGGTTATGGTCGGGTGTTTCACAACATTGGCGAACTGCTTGCGCCCATTGATCTGGCTCTGCTACCCATCGGCGCCTACGACCCGCGCTGGTTCATGGCCCCGGTGCACGTGGCACCGGAAGAGGCAGTCAAGATTCACCAGGATATTGGCGCCCGTCAGTCTGTAGCCATGCATTGGGGCACCTTCGTGCTGACCGACGAACCCATGGACGAGCCACCCCGGCGACTGCGGCTGGCGTTGGAGAGGCAAGGCATGAGTGAGTCGGAATTTCGGGTAATGCAGCACGGGGAAGTTTGGTCGCCGCAGTGATTAACGGTACTGGAACCGCCCTGCCCTCAGCCGGCCCTGACCATCCCTCGTGATGCTGTAAGCCACCTTGCGATTAGAAACCGGCCGGCCCCGGCCTGCATAACTGCTGATATGAGCAAAGACCCGTTCACCACCGCCCTCCGGAGTAATGAAACCAAACCCCGTGGCGTCATTCCATGCAGTGAGTAACCCTTTCTGATTCAATTCACTATCGCCTTTAGAGCCTTATAGCAGCCTGTCGGACTTAAGGCTGATCTACTGTGCCGGTTTTCCCCTGCCAATAGTGCTTTTGATTGCGGGCAATGACGAAAGAATAGCCACCACTAATCCAGAAGCCTTTCGGGTGCATCCATGTCCTCGTGCAACACACGAACAACGAGCACGTCCGGCTCAAGCACTTGATAAAAAACAGCGTGATGCTCGACCTGCAATCTACGATACCCAGGGAGAACATGAGCATAGTTCGTGCCAAGTGACGGATGATTGATCAGCTGTTTCATTCCTGTCTCCAACTGATCCAGGTATTTATCCGCCTGATCAACATCCCATTCTTCGCAGGTATATATCCAAATTCTGATGAGGTCTGATTCCGCCTTCGGTGTGATGTTCAGCTTGAGCACTAATTAGCCGCCTTCATTCGCTTACGGCCAGCCGCCTTGATGGCGGATATATCAAGCGGCTTGGGTTTCCCGCTTGACTCACCCTCAGCGAGGGCCTGCCTCAGCATGGCAAGACGTTCTTTGGCCTGCTGATCCCTTCGGATGAGATCGCGGATATACTCACTATCATTGCCAAAGTGACCGCTTTCAATTTGACCTTTCACCCAGTCGTCTTGTTGTTCAGTCAGCGTGATGGTTTTCCGGTGCATGCTCATAGCTAGTGTTCCTAACACAACAGAAGTATGACAATATCATACCATTCCCTTGCGTCGAATCAATGCTCCACTTCTTGTCGCCCAACGCCCGCCATCACCGGTGACAAAACCAGAGCGAAGCGGAGGGTTTGGCATCCGGTGCATGGCTTTGATACTGTGGTGCCTGTTTCATAGGTCAAACGCACCGATTTACCAACCGTCGTACCGTATTCCATTTTGCTGAAGAAAATCTCCCTCCCTTTCGAGGTAACTTTCCGTACGGCGAGTATAGTCCTCTCCTTCCTTTTTGTGATCGTAGGGTTTTGCTTGGTATCGCCCTACCTCGATCGCATTCTCCGCCCCGTTCATAATCCACACAACCACCGTGCCGCCCGGTGCCAGACCAAACGTAAGGTCGTTACGAGGCATTTCAAAGGTCTTGCCATATCGCTCAAGTGGGGCGACTTCCTTCATTTTCTCTTCGATTTCCCGGGCATTCTCCAGTTTGATCAACGCTCGGTATGATTGCTGCTCGGCGAACGAAAACCACTTGATGAGGACTAATCCCGGCATTGCCTGCCATTCCGCATTCCCTCCAGAGGGCGCTTTCCAGCAACAGGAGACGATGCCAATGGGTGCCCGCCAACCGATTTCCCCCGACACAGATTCCAGGATAAAGGTCTCGACCCACGCATCGTAATGTTGGGGCACAACAACGGAGATGCTTCGGTAGGTGGAGTCGGGGCCATACGTTGGCCCTTCTGATTCACTATGATCTGAGCATCCCAGAAGCACCAGAGCACAGACGCTGACGGCGAGATTTTTAATACTCATGATACTCCCCTTCAATCCACGGCCCTTTGTTCGGATGGACGGCCCGTTTGCCATATTTGGCTGGTTTAAAGGGATAAAGCGGCCCAAGCTTCAAGTAATGATACGAATGGTGAATGTATCGTTGCTTCAGCAACGCTCTGGATTCTGGAGTCATCAGCAAGTTGCTGCCATGCCAGACGTGGGCGGCAAGATTTCTGGCAACAGTTATTAGTTCATCAGGCAGGGAGACCGATGAATCTTTTGGATCAATAACATCCAAAGGAACACCGGCATCCACCGCCAACTTATGCATCAGGTAGAGCGGAATACGCGCTAAAATAAATCTGTCCCGGTTTTCCCCTGTCGTCCCGGTTTTCTGTCCCGGTTTTCCCACACCTCCGGGTGATGCAGATTCACACGGTTGCCATCTGACCTCCCTAACTGACCACCCGCTCTGCCAGCGTCTTCATGTCCAGCTCCTGACCTTCTTTGACCGTTTCCATCACAATGTAGCTGCGGGAGTCCTTTACCCCCGGCAACGCCAGAATGGTTTCACCGAGTAACGCCCGGTACTGCTCGACATCGGCGACCCGGGCCTTAATCAGGTAATCGAAGTTACCGGACACCAAATGACACTCCTGCACTTGGGGCACGCTAATGGCGGCTTCTTTAAACCTGGCAAACACATCCGGACCAGTCCGGGTCAAGCTGATTTCCACAAAAACGGCGAGCCCCACGCCCAACTTGCGGGCATGGAGAATCGCTCGGTAATGCTTAATGTAGCCATCCCGCTCAAGCTTTCGGACCCTTTCCAGGCAAGGGGTGGGGCTCAGATTGACCCGGTTGGACAGTTCATGGTTGGTGACCCGGGCATTACTCTGCAGTTCTTCCAGAATAGCCAAATCAATACGGTCCAGTCTTTTCATAAACAGCCGACCCCTACCTGTAAATTTCCAGAAAGCAGTTATTTATACTTAATTTATAAAAATTGCAGATGATTATATTTTTATAAATTATTTATTCAGCACTTTATCCTGTCACGTCCTTATACAATTTTCAACTTCACCGTGACTGACGACGGAAGGTCATGGACAAACGTTGCCTGAACAGGAGAGTGAGTATGATTGTTGGCGTACCAACGGAGATTAAAAACAACGAATTCCGCGTTGGCCTGGGGCCAGAGGCGGTACACGAACTGGTGGCCCATGGCCATCAGGTTGTGGTGCAGGCCGACGCCGGCGCGGGTGTCGGTTTTACCGATGAGCAGTACCTGGCGGCAGGCGCCCGCCTTGCGGCATCGGCGGAAGAGGTATTCGAGCAGGCGGAACTGATCGTCAAAGTAAAAGAACCCCAGAGCAGCGAACGGGCATTGTTGCGCCCCCACCACACGCTGTTTACCTACCTGCACCTGGCTCCGGATGTCGCGCAAACCAAGGAACTGCTTGAAGGCGGCGCTACCTGCATCGCTTATGAGACGGTCACCGATGCCAACGGCGGGCTGCCACTATTGGCCCCCATGTCGGAAGTCGCCGGGCGCATGAGCATCCAGGCGGGCGCCCGGTGTCTGGAAAAGTCCCAGGCTGGCCGCGGGGTGCTGCTCGGCGGTGTACCTGGTGTCGAAGCAGCGACGGTCGTCATCATCGGTGGCGGTGTCGTCGGGTTTGCGGCCACGCAAATGGCGGTGGGCATGGGCGCCCGCGTACTGGTACTCGATAAGTCCATGGCCGTGTTGCGGCGTTTCGATGCGCTGTTCGGCAACAAGGTCCAGACACTGTTTTCCTGCGCCAAGACCGTTGAGCAATCGGTGCTGCAAGCCGATCTGGTGATTGGCGGGGTACTGATCCCCGGCGCGGCGGCACCAAAACTGGTAACCCGTGACCTGATCTCAAGAATGCCACAGGGAGCGGCGGTGGTGGACGTTGCCATCGACCAGGGCGGCTGCTTCGAAACCTCCAGGCCTACCACGCACGCGGAACCCACTTATCTCGTTGATGGGGTGGTCCACTACTGTGTTGCCAACATGCCTGGTGCGGTCGCGCGAACCTCCACTTACGCCCTGAACAACGCCACCCTGCCCTACGTCCTGCAGATAGCCGACAAAGGTCCGCGCCAGGCGCTGGCAGACAACAGCCATCTGCGCCAGGGCCTGAACGTGGTTAACGGAACACTGACCTGTCCATCCGTCGGTGTCGCCCAAGGTATCGACGCCATCACCCCGGAGCAGGGCCTGGAGCTTATGGCCTGATCCTGCGGTCGTTGTTTACGGCGATCCGCCAGCAATATTCTGAAACAGCAACAAAAACTTCCAGTTAACAACAAGACAAGAGAGGTGTATATAAGATGGAAACGCTGAGTTCTGCCTTCGAAGCGATCAACGGAGTCGTGTGGGGCTGGCCCATGCTCATCCTTATTCTGGGCGTCGGCTTTTTTATGAGTCTGGGGCTGAAATTGATGCCCATACTCAAAATCGGCACCGGCTTTAAACTGCTGGCTGGCGGTGTTCACACCAGAAAGGGTGAAGAAAGCGACGGCGAGGTTTCTCCCTATCAAGCCCTGATGACAGCCATGGCGGCCACCGTCGGTACCGGCAATATCGCCGGCGTTGCGACCGCCGTCTTCCTGGGAGGCCCCGGGGCGCTGTTCTGGATGTGGATAACTGCCCTGGTGGGCATGGCCACCAAATACTCGGAAGCCGTGCTGGCCGTCAGGTTCCGTGAAGTGGACGAACAGGGCAACCATGTCGGTGGCCCGATGTACTACATAAAGAACGGCATGGGCAAACGCTGGCGCTGGCTGGGTACCGCCTTCGCCATTTTTGGTGCCGTGGCCGGTTTTGGCATCGGTAACACCGTACAGTCCAATTCGATTGCCCAGGTGATTGAAGCCAACTTCGCCGTGCCCGCTCTGGCCACGGGCGTGGTGGCCATGGTGCTGGTCGGCGCCGTGCTGATTGGTGGCATCCGGCGAATTGGCTCAGTTGCCGGCACTCTGGTGCCGTTCATGGCAGTGGCCTACATAGTTGCGGGACTGGTGGTGCTGGCCATCAACGCCGATCAGCTTGGCGCTTCCATCGCACTGATTTTCGACAGCGCGTTTACCGGACACGCGGCCCAGGGTGGCTTTGCCGGTGCTGCGGTATGGGCGGCTATCCGCTTCGGCGTGGCTCGAGGCGTGTTCTCCAATGAGGCAGGATTGGGGTCTGCGCCCATCGCACACGCTGCCGCACAGACCAAAGACCCGGTTCGCCAAGGTTTGATCGCCATGTTGGGAACCTTTTTGGACACCCTCATTGTGTGCTCCATCACCGGCCTGGTCATTGTCAGCTCGGGCGTGTGGACGTCGGGTGAGTCCGGCGCAGCTCTGACGTCATCGGCGTTCGCCACTGCGTTACCCGGCGTTGGTAACTACGTGGTGGCAATTTCCCTGGCTATCTTTGCCTTTAGTACCATCCTCGGCTGGTCATTCTATGGTGAACGCTGTGTCGAGTTCCTGTTTGGCGTCAAGGCGATCAGGCCATTTCGCATTCTATGGATACTGGCGGTACCTTTGGGAGCCGTACTCAATCTTGACTTCGTATGGCTGGTGGCGGATACGCTGAATGCGCTCATGGCATTACCGAACCTGATCGCCATTGCGGCACTGAGCCCCGTTGTCTTTAAACTGACCCGAGAATACTTTGATCGTCAAACCCTCGGTCTGCCCGCAGAGTCCTCGGCATTTCAGTAGCCGTGTCGGAGTCCGTCAAGCGGACACCGTTACCGACGACCTGGATAGAACCTTCGGGCTTCTATCCAGGTCGCCAAAAAACCGGGATTAGAACTGTACTGAAGCGGCGGGCCGAATTGATCAAACCGGAAGTTCGATGATTTCACCGGCCACACAGGCTTCAGGACGCATTTTGCTGTGGGTGTCTGCGATGACTCCGATTTGCATGCTTACCCTTCATTCGCCTTACGATACTGCCCCTGATAATCAAAAATCCGTTCCTGCACCTGCCAATAGCGTTTCTGCTTGCGGGCAATGACAAAATCCGGCGCAGTCAACAAGGCCTGCATCTCAAGCACCTCATCCGTCCTGCTGAACGTTTTCGGGGCCTGGCTATTCGCGAAACGACGCCCAAACAGCGTGTTAAAGACGGTACGCTGCGCCGGCTTGCCGAAATCAAAAAACTCGCTGAGTTCTTCCCCATCTTCACCGTGATAGGTGATCCTCAGTTTGCTCCCGGTTTTGCTATTAAGAGCGCTTAACGTGATCCCGGCGCAACGGATCACCATGGCATCCTTGAGTTTCAGGGCATCTCTCAGCTGATCATCCGGGTCGATAATGGCTTTTTGACACTGCCCGCAGTTACGGGCCGCAATATCATTCTCGCCACCGCAGTGGGGGCACTCCTTGAAACGAAAACGGTAATCGCACTGTTCAGGGCGCCCGTTCTGCCCGGCATCTTCATCCCCTTCCGCAGGCTCCAGCAGGCCCTGACAACGGCGCCCGTAGTGCTCGATAACACGGCCTTCGCTGTCTGTCTTGCCCCAGAAGATATTGGCAAAACCACAGCCTGGGCAGAACACCTGCACCGGTTCACTGTCGGGGTTCGGTTTCGGCTCCCCCACCTCCGGATGATGCAGATTCACATGGTTGCCCGCGTAATCGATCACCAGACAATCCTGTTTGCCCTCGTCCAGACGAAGTCCGCGGCCCACGATCTGCTGATACAGGCTGACCGACTGGGTGGGCCGAAGAATGGCGATAAAGTCCACGTGGGGCGCGTCAAAGCCCGTGGTGAGCACGGACACATTCACCAGATACTTCAACTGCCGCTGTTTGAAGCGCTGAATCAGCAACGCCCGTTCATTCAGATCGGTCGCGCCGGTCACCAGGGCGGTTTGGTGTTCCGGCAGATAGCCGGTGATCTCCCGCGCATGATCCACCGTTGCCGCAAAGATCATCACCCCCTTGCGCTCAACGGCCAGCTCCATCACCTGCTCAATGATGGCACGGGTCACACGCTGATGTTTGCTCAGCAGCTGGTTAACGTCCTTCTCGGCGACTTCGCCAAAGCGGTCCTGAGCCAGCGCGGAGAAATCGTATTGCGCCACCGCCGCGTTCACCAACTCAGGCTTCGTGAGATACCCCCGATTGATCATGTAGCTCAACGGCAGCTCATAAATGCAATGCTGAAAGGGCTTATCCTGTTCTTCACTGGAACCGCGAACAAAGCCCCGGTAGTGATAGCGATAGATCCAGCCCATGGCCAATCGATAGGGTGTGGCGGTGAGCCCAAGCACTTTCAGGGCGTCATTCTGTTGCCGCAGCAGCTCGATGATCCGTTGATACTGACTGGTATCCTCACCGCTGACCCGGTGGCACTCATCGATGATGACCAGCGAGTATTCACCCCGGAACTGATCCAGATTCGCCGATACCGACTGCACACTGGCGAAGGTCACCTGATGCCGGATTTCCTTACGCTGCAGCCCGGCGGAGAAGACGCCGCCCGTTAACCCATAGCTCTGGTATTTGGCGTGATTCTGCTCCACCAGCTCTTTTACGTGGGTCAGCACCAGAATCCTGCGCCGGGCAAGACGGGCCAGCTCGGCAATGACCAGGCTTTTGCCTGCACCGGTTGGCAGCACAATAACGGCGGACTCATCGGATTGGCGGAAATGATTCAGCGTGGCATCGACCGCCTCCTGCTGGTAGGGCCGGAGCTTGAAGGGCGGGCCAAAACACTGAATCATCCTAGAAAAACAGTACCGGAGACACCCCAAACCGCTTGCCGAGGGCTTCCATGTGTTTGCGGGTCAGTTTTTTACCTTCAGCACCATTGAGAATCTTGCTCACATTGCCCTTTGAGCCCAACTCGGGCAGATCAGCAACCCCAAGACCGTGTTGAGCCATCAGGGTTTTCAGTACAGCAATCCCCCTGTCCGTTTCTGCAACAGCGGCATTGAAGTCGGAAAACTCTGCAGCCTGGTCCTCCCAGCGCTCAATACTGACAGCCAGAATCTCAATTAACAGTTTATTGGCGTCGTAGTCGTCCACCAGTTGATCCATCAGCTCCAACGCTCGCTCATAGTCATCCTGGGTCTCAATGTGGGCCACATAAGGCACCCGAGCCAGCGCTTCTCTGATCTCAACAAAAGCAGGCGATAACATAAGCCTCACTCCCTATTGCGACGGTATTTGTCAGTCAGCCGGTCGTATTCGGCGTGGCTGCAAATGTGTTTCACATACATGCGATTATCACGAAACTCAATGAAGGCGATCAGCCGTAAATTGTTGCCGCCAATGTCGATAACCCACCATTTGTCCCGGTATTTGAAATTGTTCAGGGACGGGAACACCTGGCGCAGCTGATCAGGTGTTTCAAACCGTCCATAACGCAACGTGGTGTAGGTATTTACCAGAGCCTCCCGGTCATTGGGAAACTGCCTAGCCGCATCACTGAACGGCTTTCTTGAAATAATGTGCACGAACTTTCCCTGTTTCTTTTTTTGAAACCATAGCAAAAAGTTTCCGAAATAGAAACTGTGGGTTAGACGGTTTCTATCCTGTTTCCAAGCCGGCGCGAACTACCAGATATAAAAGCGGGACAGATCTATTTTTCTTCAATACGGTGGGGAGAAGCGGGCACCATCACCCTGGCCTGCCCTGGTATCAGCGTCAATCAGGAGGCCTTTTTCATAACCGGTGCCAACCATTTGCGCTTGGCCTTCTCCACCAGATCTCGAGCATCGTGAGTCCAGCGGTGGAAATTGGGGCTGTAGTAATTGAATGTACTTGTCATTGGTGGCCAATTGAGCGAATTCTCTGAGCTAACGGATAGCACTTCCTGGTTTTCGTTTTTCATCATCATCCTTGTCGGCACCCAACCATCGTTGTATCTTCGGATTCCTCGCCCAGGAAGGGCCATGTTTACAAGGAACGAAACAATGGAATCTGATCAACGCGAACACATATCCGCAGTCATCAATTATTTCTGGGGCGAAGGAGCAACCTCACCTGAATCTGTAAACCAAGGTATGGCGATCATCGCCTACGAGGCACTGGAAGAAGCACAAAGCTGCTCAGCAGCGATGGATTTTGTCCCTCGCCCAATCTCTGGCCGCCCAGGCGGCAAGTGCATCATTAAACAAGTCGCAAAGATTGGAAAATGAATTGCCTCTGGCGACACCCAGATCTACGAAACCTGCCGGAAGCGTGTTGCGATCAACTTTCGAAACCAAATGGAAATGGCAAAACAAGGATTGTGATATGAAAAAAACCGCCTTGCTAACAGGTTTGGCCTTTGCCTCTCTCTCGGCATGCGCCCAAACCGATCCATACATCACAGCAGCCTATTCTGGCATGAAGTTCCAGGTACCCGGATCACCCGTCATCGTTGGGTCAATTGGTGCAAACCACGACATTCTGTTGATCAAGTATTCCGATACCGTCGGCAAGCGATACATCAGTTTCGGTACCGAAAACACACTCGAAACGGGAGGCT
The DNA here is from genome assembly GCF_038098645.1 of Marinobacter metalliresistant. Lineage (NCBI taxonomy): Bacteria > Pseudomonadati > Pseudomonadota > Gammaproteobacteria > Pseudomonadales > Marinobacteraceae > Marinobacter > Marinobacter metalliresistant. The sequence goes on from NZ_CP101118.1 coordinate 1,790,695, forward strand.
GCGGATGGTCTGATTTTTTCGAGGCAACGCTATCGGAAAAAGAAGCCCACAGTTGTGATCAGGCTAGCGTAGAGTCTTTCAAGAGCGTATTTTTTCAAGGTGCGGATGCGGGCATCTGGAAAGCCGCAGATAGAGCTTACTACTACTTCCTGCCTGATCAGGGTTCCTCGTTTGTCTTCTTTCAGTCCAACAATGGTAACCTGATCAAGTTGGAATCTGACTTTCTCGATTCTGATGGCTTCCGACGGATGTTAGGGGATATGTAGAGCCGCCGGAAACCGCGGAAACCAAGACACCCATTAGCCAGCCGTAGCCAAGGCACAATAGAAGACCTGACCCTGTTCTCCGTTTTCCTGTTCCCCGGTCCGACTCAGGAAATTATATCTGCCTATATCACCGTTTCCGCAAGCATGCTAAAAGATTCCTCACAGCAGTAGGCTGGGTACTTTCCTCATCAGGATATCAGCATGTCAGATAAATTTTTCTTCAAGGGCCGGCAGGACGCACGCCAGCACCACACCGCTTACGGCGGCTTTCAGACCAACGCCAGCCAGAAGAGTGGCAGCAGGAAGTATCCGCTCACGCTGGTGGTTACCAGTGAGGCGCGCAAACAGGAGGTTGAGGCACAGGTGGCGAAGGCGAAGCTGCACGCGAATATTTCGGTTGATACCCGCGAGGGCGCCGCTGAATCCATCACTGAGCTCACCGCTATCCTGAATAAAGGAGAGACGGTCACCACGGTAAAATCGCCCTCCCGCAACGACTTCTGCAACTGCGGTAGTGGCATCAAATTCAAGAAGTGCTGTGGCTGACGACAACCGGGGTATAGAGGGCAATGGCTATGATTGTTTGCGGGGTTGAGCTGACTGGCAGCGATGCGGTGGTGTGTTTGCTGAATATGGACAGGGGGCAGTTCAACCTGCCGGAGTGCAAGGTGCGCAAACTGTCACTGCCGAAAAACCATAGCCGTGAAGATCTGAAGCGGTTCCAGGCGGCCTTCGCGGAGTTAATGGCCGAGTACGGGGTCACCCGTGTCGCGATCAAAGAGCGGATGCCAAAAGGCAAATTTGCCGGTGATGCCATCAGCTTTAAAATGGAAGCGGCCATTCAACTGACCACCGGTACTGAGTTTACCGTGACCCTGCTGCCCCCGGCACTGATCAAATCCACCCTGGCAGTCAACCCGCTGCCAATTGCTTTTGCCGATACGGGGTTGAAGGCCTTTCAGGAAGCGGCCTTTACCACCGCCTATGTAGGACAGCTGCACGGTCGTTGAACCTGAAAGGTGTGTACCGGCAATTAGAGATTATGCGCCTCCCGCACATCATCCGTGCTCCTCACCCTGCCTTGGCAACTGCGGCATTACCATTCCGGGAAAATAAATCTGCCACGGGTTTCCCATGATTATTTCGGTGGCACTTCCTTGATGTACAGGTCTTGTTGCGGGAACGGGATGGTGATGCCTTCTTGCTTGAATCGGCGCCAGATCTCCAGATTGATGTCAGAGCTTACGCTACCGAAACCTGCTTGCGGGTCTGCAACCCAGACCCGGGCTTCCAGATGAATACCGTTGTCGCCGAACTGTGTTAACCGGCACACCGGCTCCGGCTCCGAAATCACGCGGGGGTGCTCCCGTGCAATCTCCAGCATGATGGCCATGGCACGCTCCACGTCATCACTGTAGCTCACCGAAACCGGGATCTTCAGGCGTACGTTGGGGTCCGAATAAGACCAGTTAATCACCTCGGTGGTAATCAGGTTTTCGTTGGGAATGAGCGTCTCCACGCCGTCGCGATTGCGCACCACCACATAGCGGGCATGCAGTGCGACCACCCAGCCGAACTTCTCACCGACGCTGACCACATCACCGGGGCGAATCGAGCGGTCGAACACAAGAATAAAACCGCTGATGAAATTGCTGGCAATACGCTGCAGGCCGAAGCCAAGGCCAACACCCAGGGCACCGCCGAACACCGCGAGCGCCGTGAGATCAATACCGACCAGATTAAGAACGGACAGTCCAGCAACGGTAATCAGCACCAGCTTGCTGACTTTGGAGAAACCCACGGCCGCACCGGGGCTCAGATACGGCAACTGGGACAGTCGCCGATCGATAATGCCCGAGAGCCATATGGCAACCACTAACACAAGGCCCATCAGCAGGAGTAGCTTGATGACCGCCAACAGGGATATGCGCAGGTCGCCCACGGTGAAGGCCAGGCTATCCATGGCCTCAAGCAATCCGGGCAGCAAGCCCACGAGATGCAGGCCCACCACCAGCCAAATGAGGGTACTGATGACATTTTCCGAAGCCTTGACCAAGGGGCCGCTTCGCATCCCCTTGCGCAACATGTAAACCAGGATGCGGATCAGGGCGAACGAGATCAGCAGCGGGACAGCCAGATCCAGCGCCCAATAGGCCTGATTCAGCGCGGCGAGTGACGCGCGACCCAGCATAACCACCACCAGCATCGAGATTGGAAAGGCAAGGCGCTGGATGGTGCGTTGCGTAAAGTGTCGCACGCCCTGGGAATCGGCAGCGGTATGCCGGGCAATGAGATGATGCAAATAGAACGCAGCCACCCCCGCAAACACCAGAACCGCGGCCTGCGGGATGACATCCAGCAAACTTATTTCCTGCATGGCCACCAGCAAATCCTGCCAGTATTCCACCATCGACAACTCCCGAGTAACGAGCATTCAGTAACTGGCCGCACTTGGCAGCATTCAGTCTGTTTACAGTATAGGAGCCAAAAAATAGATCTGTCCCGGGTTTCCAAGCTCCCAGCCTCGTTCAAGCCGCGCGATCAGATCCGTTATCCTCACCAGCCTGCAAAGTCCAGGTCATACCCAAAGCGCGCCCCGCTTTGACAAGCGTTGTGATGGTTACACCGGTATCCTTCTCATCTAGAAGGCGGTTAACCACAGTCCGGCTGGTATGCATTTTCTGGGCAAGCTGAGACTTGTTTACGCCGGCGTGCCCCATAGCCTGCTGAATCTGCCAGACAATTACCCGCTTCAGCGCCTCAGCTTCTACCTGCTCAAGCGTACCATCGGATTCGAGCAGATCATCGAGAGAGCTGCCAACGTGCTTATGCTGTGTCATTTTATTGCTCCCATTCAGACAAGATTCTTCTTTCGATCTCTCGCCTTCGCCAACTCTTGATCCGGTGTTTTCTGAGTCTTTTTGATAAAGCCGTTCAGCAACACCATATCGCCGCGAAACATCGTGAATATGACTCGTGCAATCCGACCGTTCGAGAGATCACTGCGGACTTCCCACAAGTCTGAATTGGCTTTGCCAGAGAAGCCCCTTACCAGGGGCATGCCCAGTGGCCATCCATATTCCACCGTCTTCAGGTCGGTCCCGATCACTGAACGATCCTCTTTATCAAGCTTCAGCAACCATTCTTTGACCGGCTCTCGACCACTGTCACTTCTGTAAAATACGACGTTAACCGTTTTCCTTGTCATACAACCCCTTCCTTGGCGCAAACCAGTGTACCTAAATAAGTACATAGATGCCAGTGCACAGCATCATTCGGCACAACCGGGAAAACCGGGACAGATCTATTTTCCGTTCTGGAGGTTCGCCAGGTAGTACTCAAAATCACGGTGTTCGACGAACACTGGTTGGCGGTTATGACCGCGTTGAACAATATGGTGGGGAAAACCGGGCACAATCACCCTGGCCTGTCTTGGCATCAGCGTCTCCTTGCTTTTGAATCACAGAATCCATTCTGTGCATTGAAGGTCGATGTTAACCGAACTACAGAGCCGGTTAATAGGGGCTCAAATTAGCCTCGAGGCACAGAAGCCGGAAAATAAATCTGTCCCGGTTTCTGTCCTATGAGAGATTTACCCGTACTCCGACCTGCGCGGTGTTCGATTAAAGCATCTAAGCTATCATAGATACCAAAGACAACTTTTCGGCGGGCTCAATCTTGCAGCAACACTTGCGTTTCTGGATAGCAAAGGAACAGTTGAATGAGTGACAGGGAAGCCAAGGAGGCTGCGGACGAGCAGGGGTCTCGCGTCAAGGCCCAGGATCGTGAATCCCGCGAACGGACACCGACGCCGAGCGAAAAGTCGCTGACTCCGAAAGAGCGTGAGACCGTAGCCGAACATAGCAATCTATCGTCGCTGACTGTCTACTCTATCATTCTGCGCGAGGGCGAAAAGGAGCTTGAACGCCCGAAAAGCTCGCTCTGGTGGTCCGGCGTGGCAGCAGGTCTCGGGATTTCGACCTCGGTCCTCGTCGAGGGGATTATCCGCTCCAATCTGGGCTCAGATCACCCCTACCTGACGTTGATTGAAAGCCTGGGCTACTCGTTCGGATTTGTCCTCGTGATCCTGTGCCGGCTTCAACTGTTCACCGAGAACACCATCACCGTCGTGCTGCCGGTTCTGGCCCAGCCGACGCGCAACCGGTTCTATTGTACCGCCCGCCTTTGGGGAATTGTGCTTGTGGCCAATCTGTGTGGCACGTTTATTACCGCCGCCATCGGCGTCCACGGGGGCATCCTTCCCGTCGATACCCTGGCCGCGATGGTGGAGATGTCGCGCCACCTGGCAACACTGACTCCGGCCGAGACACTTTTGCGGGGTATTCCATCCGGCTTTTTCATAGCGGCTATTGTGTGGATGCTGCCTTCGGCGAAGAGATCCGAAATGCTGGTTATCGTCATGTTTACCTGGCTGATTGCGGCGGGTGACTTTACCCATGTGATTGCCGGGTCAAACGAGATTTTCACGCTAGTGCTCAGTGGGGAAATGAGCGTCTTCAACGCCCTGATCTATCATATTTCCCCGGTACTCATCGGCAACATTATCGGTGGTACAGGTCTGTTCGCGATGCTGGCCTACGCCCAGGTTCATGAAGAAATGTGATGCAGCGCCGAGCACTGGTATCCACACTGGCTGGTTAATAGGTGTCGCTAACCCGCGCCGTCGCCCAACGTATGTCCTCTAACGGTCTCGTTGTAGAGGCATTGGTGCGTGTGCCATTTCTCGTCCGTGCTAGCCTTGCTGCCTTCCCACCGGGGATCCTGAGGCCGTTCGTGACTGTTGATGAAGGCAGCCACATCCCAGGCTTGCTGGTCCGTGAGAACGGCTTCCTTCTCCACAGGACTGGCTTTTCCAAGAGGCATGTTGTATTTGATGAAGGCAGCCGCTGTGTTGACCCGGTGCATTCCAGCCCCCCAGTTGTAGGCTCCGGCACCCCATAGTGGCGGGAAAATCTGACGGCCATCGTCCGCGAATTTTCCACTGCCGTCACTGCCATGGCAAATGCTGCATTGATTCTGGTACACCTCCTCACCACGGCTCACGCTGCTTCCGTTCTGGGGTTCGGGAACAGCCGCGTAACCGCGCCCAGGCAGATTCTTGCCAATTGGTGCCCCCTCGGCCGACCAGAAAAAGAACGCCTGCAGATCCTTGAGCACCTGGCTATCGGGCTCGGGCGGTCCACCGGCCTCCGAACTGTTCGCATTCATCGAGTAGGTGAAGCAACCGCGAATGCGTTCATCCATGGTATTGACGTGGTCATTCTTGCCCCGGTATTTGGGATAAATACCCCACGCACCCCACATGGGAGCGGAGTTAGCGGCGAGACCGCCGGCCAGATGACAATTGCCGCAATTCTGCTTGTTGCCCACAAAGCGCTTGGCTTCCGGGTGCTGGCGCGTATTCACGAATGCCTCCCAACCGCTGCGCACGCTGTCACCGAACGGCCCCTCGGGAATATCGTCGAGGCTTGGGGGCTGATGGTACCCCTCCGCACCGGCTTCTGGAGCCGGTTCAAGTTCCACCTGCTTAGTGAGCGTCTCATCAACCTGGGCATTCACTGAAAGTGCAAAGAGCGCCAGGACCGCTGGCAACAGCGGACTCCGGATGCCACGAAGGGGGTGTTTGATGTCCTTTGCTGTCATGGCGGCCTCTCAGGTCGGATTATTGAACGTTATTGGAAGGCTGGGCGGGCAACGAGGCGAACCAGGCGGTCACCGCCTGGCTATCTTCGTCGCTGAGGCGTTTTGCAACCGATGCCATCAAACCATTGGGGTCGTTGTGGCGGCTGCCGGACTGCCAGGCCTTGATCTGGTTTTGGAGGTACGTTGCCGGTTGCCCCGCAATCGATGGGAAAGCGACACCCACGCCTTGACCCTGGAGGCCGTGGCAGGAGGTACAAGCGGGAATACCCTGTTGCCAGTCTCCACGCTGAGCGAGCGTCTCCCCCCGATGCAGGGTTTTCTGATCCACTTCCCCACCGGGTGCCATGGTCGGAGGTTTCAGGCTGGCGAAGTATTCCGCGACATCCCCACGCTGCTGTTCTGAAAGCGCAGAGGCGATGGGGGCCATAATCGGGTTACTCCGAGTGCCGTTAGCCATTGCTGTGAGTTGCTGGGCCATATAATCGGCATTCAACCCCGCCAAGCGCGGCCATCCGGCGGCTGCATTCCCACCACCCTGCGCGCCGTGACAGGAAGAACAGGCTTGCACCCCTTCACCGCCCTGTTGCGCCAGTTTTTTCCCTGCTTCGTTAGCCGCACCTATGGTGGGCATCAACAGTATCAGAAGTGAGAAACCAAACAGTCCACACGTAAAGCCGCCGCGACCGTGCATCGAGATGCCTCCTGGCCAAAAATATAACCCTGTCTCCCAGCCTAAAGCCATCTAGCTGGACACACATTAAAATCATAGTCCCTCGCGTCACTTTCTGGTACCACTAATCCATCCAGCGTAATCCGGAACAGATCTATTTTTTCAGAGCTGGGTATCCGTTCAGCTTAGCGGCAATCTGACCTTGTTTTGGCCGCGTATTTTGCCTTGTTGCGTTAACATGGAACACCGACAGCGCTTACATTAATAATTGATAGCTCAGTGAAAAGGAGTGTGAGAGAAGGGTCGGTTTTCGCCGACAAGCTATCCCGCCCCGCCTCGAAGGATGGGGTTCTCGCGAACCGCCTCATGGATTACCAGCACGCCATTGTAAAATTTGAAGGAGACGTTGCTGTTCTGTTCTGCAACGGCTGCGGCATCAAAATCACAGAGGGCACCAAACACGAGGACCGTGAGCACTACTGCACCATGTGCATGAGCGGCAACTGCAAAGCAAAGTTCAAAAAAGGGGATTAACAGAGGTCGTCTAACGTCCCTAATCGCTGACGCTACTTCGATTGGTTCGCATCTCCCGAATGCGCATCGGCATGCCGTCGATACGGCGGAAAATAGCGTCGAGGTCGAGACTGGACTCGCGGCTTTTGATACCGCCGTCTTTGCCGATCAACAGGACTCTGCCATACGAACGGGACTCATCAAGAACGGCCTTGATATCGCTCTCGAGGCTGCCCGAAACCGCCTTCTGATTTGAAACCACATCCGCCCCAGTGTTCACAAACCAGATAATATCCCGGTCATCAACTTCGGCTCGGGCACTCCTGAGCGTTTCGATCTCACCGCCATTCTCACTGGCGGCTTGCACCAGAATAAGCCGGTTTTTCCACTGGTAGTCGTTCAGCCTGTTCATATCAGCCCCGTGAGTCGTCAGTGTGATAAGCGAAAGCACCACCGTCAGAGTGGCTTGCCTTGTGGTGGCGACTATATTGAAGCTCATGTCTTTGTTCCCGTAATCGTTAGCTCAAGACGATACGAGAATTTGGGCTCACCTGATCATACCCCTGGCCTGTCTTGGCATCAGCGCAACACAAAAACCAGCAGGATCAGGACCAAGGTAATATTCAGCCCCCAGATGACCAAAGAAAGCCGCCGCCGCTGAGTCAACCGCTGGATTGGATTAGTCATAGCTGAACCGCTCCGAGAGAATCCGGTGAGCGGGTGTGCCCCGCTGGATCAGGTGATCTTCAACAACGTCCATCATGACCGCCGGCCCGCACATTACAAACACCCAGTCACGGAACTCTTGCTCTGAAAAGACACGATCCATCAGCGCTCCATCAATGAAGCCGGTCTCTCCCTGCCAGTCTTCCGGCGGCTCTGACAGCACATAGACCACACCCTCATCACCCAACTCTTCCTGATAGGCGATCTGCTCGACGATCCGGTTGCCATAGACCACCTTCACCTTGCGCGAATCGCCGGTCAGGCGCATTTGCCGGAGTATGCCCAGCAACGGCGTGAGGCCAACGCCACCGGCGATGAGCGCGACCCCGGGTTCCTCGCGACCATCAACCGTAAGGTTGCCATAAGGGCCATCCAAATAGGCGACGGTGTCAGGCTTTATCTCGCCAATAGTACGAGTGAAGTCGCCAAGCTCCTTGATCATGAAGGAGACGTCCGGCCCGGCCGCCGGCGCTGCGGAAATGGAGAAAGGGTTTTCCTTCATCGAGAAGGGGCTATGCCCCACCTTCAGCCAGGCGAATTGCCCGGCCTGGTAATCCAGACCACGGTGACCGTTGGGGGTCACGGTCACTTCCCATTGCTTTGGCGTCAACCGGGCGACGGACGTCACGCGCCAGGGGCGAGCCTTCTGCAGCCAGGGAACCACCAAGTACACCATCAGCAATGACCCAACCGCCACACCCGTCATGGCCAGCCACACCCAGGTCATCACCGGCTGAGATCCATAACGCCCGCCATACACGGTATGGTGCAACAGAAGTACCGCGATCAGCAGCGCGCCGAGCCCGTGTAACAGGCGCCATATCTCGTATCGGTAGCCCAGCTGGGTACGCCCGATGGCCATGACAACAAGGCCGGCAAGCAGAAGCCAGGCGATAATGCCTGTCGCCAGATCGGAAAAATCCGTCGTGAGCGTCAACTGGCGCGTGGGGTCCCATGGGCGCTCGCCCCCTGTCGGCGTCCCCTGGTAAAGAAACGGGTGCAGCAGAGCAAAAGCCAGTGCGGTGCGAGCCATGACCTGGTGAAACCGCATGGTCACATCCATGCCGACGTCATTTGAAATGGCCCTGAAACGTCCGGACAGAATGAATTCCACGAGGATCATCGAAAAGGCAAGAATGCCAAGGCCGGAGGCCAGCTCCTGGTGGAACTGGCGTGGTGGACCTCCTACCCATGCGGACAGGAGCAACGGCAGGGTGACAGCGACAAGGTAAGCAACGATCAGAAGGAGCGGTTTCATCTGGCGAGTCTTTTTCCTTTCCTTTGATCATGCAAGATACCCCTAATGATAGCCAATACTGTCAACTTGCGTGGGCACCCGAGCTCTGAGTGGCAATTGCAAAGTGAAATTTAAAAAGAGAACCTAGACAAAATAGTTCGCGGTGCCCGAGGGCGAGACCAAACCTTATGGGAAAACAGGAGCCTTCAATGACGTTTGATTTCCACGGCCGGCGCGTCATCGTCGCTGGTGGCAGCAAGGGTATTGGCCGGGCCATCGCGTTGGGGTTTGCCCGAGCCGGCGCAAGCGTCTCTGTGTGCGCACGCGGGCAGGCGTCCCTGGACGCACTGGCGGAAAAGGTGGCAGGCGAGGGGTTGGCGGCGCTGCATGTGGCCCCCTGCGACATCGGCGACAAGACCGCGTTGGAGACCTATCTGCAGAGCGCCATGGACGAGCTGGGTGGCCTGGACGTGCTCGTCAATTGCGCCTCTGCGTTCGGGCGAGAGGACAACGAAGAAGGCTGGCTGAGCAGCATTGAGGTGGATCTGATGGGCACGGTTCGCGCCGGCCATACCTGCCTGCCAGCGCTCAAGGAAACCGGGGGCACGATCATCAACATTGCCTCCATCGCCGCCCTGCACGCCTCGACACGCACCGCCCCTTACGCAGCCATAAAAGCCGCCGTCGCTCACTATACCGGCAGCCTCGCGGTAGCCATGGCCCCGCATAAAGTGCGGGTTAATGGCATTGCCCCGGGCTCGATCGAGTTTCCGGGCGGCGTCTGGGACCAGGCCCGTCAGCACAATCCGGAACTCTACGAGCATATTCGCGGGGGGATTCCCTTCGGGCGCCTGGGCACACCGGAGGAAGTCGCCGACGTGGCGTTATTCCTGGCCTCCGATCTGGCCCGGTGGATGACCGGCCAGACGCTGGTGGTGGACGGCGGCCAGGTTCTGTCCTGAGCCGCCACGCACTGGAAGCGGACGCAGGCACCCGGAAAGCCTTCGACCAACCAAAGCACAATTGTTGTCCCCAACTCATCGCCTAAGGAGTTTTGTAAAGCCCATGCCTGAATCGACCCCACTTCAAACCCTGCTGGACACACTTCCTCAATGCGGCCGCGTTGAGTGGATTGGAATCCGCCCTGCACGCGGTGAGCCCATGCAGGTGCTCGAGAGAGTGACGGTCACCCCGGGCAAAGGGCTGGACGGGGATCGATTCAAAGGCCGCGACACCAGCAAACGACAGGTGACCCTGATCCAGAAAGAACACCTGCATGCCATTGCCTCGTGCCTGCAGCGGGAAGCCATTGAACCAGACGTTTTCCGGCGCAACATCGTCGTCTCTGGCCTGAACCTGCTGGCTCTGAAAGGCAAAAGGTTCCGGATCGGTGGTGTGGTGCTGGAATACACGGGCCTGTGCCACCCCTGCAGCAAGATGGAGACCGCCCTCGGGCCGGGTGGGTACAACGCCATGCGTGGGCATGGAGGCATTACTACGCGGGTGGTTGAAGGGGGTGAGCTGGCTCGTGGTGACAATGTGCAGGCATTGCTATAGTGAAACAAGACCACCGGATTCCCAATCCGCGCCAAAACAAGTCCGAACAGGTCACTCTCCCCAGGATGTCGCCATGCCCACCTATACCGTTACGGTTGCCAATCTGCCCCTCTCACAGACGCAGAAATCCGAGATAGCGGAAGCGATAACAACCGCACATCACGCGCAAACTGGTGCGCCCCGCTTTTTTGCCCAGGTTTTGTTTTCTTCCACCAATGAGGGCGAGCACTTTGTCGGTGGCAAGGTAAACACGGCGCCCCAAGTGTATGTGCACGGCCTGGTAAGGCAAGGCCGCGCTACGGAGGTCAAGCAAGCCCTGATGAGCCAGATGCTTGAAGAGATAGTCCGGATTGCAGGCGTAACCGCTGAGGACGTCTGGATCTATCTGCAGGACATTCCAGCCACTCAGATGATCGAGTTTGGCCGGTTTTTGCCTGCGCCGGGAGATGAAGCTGAGTGGGAACGGGAAATGACGCCAGAAAAGCGCGCCAGGTTGCCCAAAGGATAGATCTGTCCCGGTTTTCCCGCCAGCATTGGCGCCCGCTTCTTGCCCCCGTTCTTTTTAAGCTTCAGCTTTCACTGAGGGTGGAAATGCCGTCTACCTCGGTTACTGTTTTGGCATCCGCCCGCTCAATGATTTTGAGGAGAGTGGATTGAATGGTTTCGTCTTCCCTGGCATCACCGCCGCTTACAAACGTTTGCTTCTGGGGATCCGCACCCTCTTCCTCGGTATATGAAATCACAACCTCGCTGGCTGAATCGGGCGTTTTACCAAAGTGCGCTTTACCAAAGTACTCTAGCGAAACCAACGGATAGCCGTGAAAGCCCTTCTTGACTTGCTTTGCGATACGCTTTTTTGCTTTATCCACATTCATAGTGAGGGCCTGTCGCTGCGGTTGTTATCTGAGTGCACATCCGCACCCAGTCGATACCATTCGCCAATTCTATGCCCTTAACCCCATCCAAAATAGGTCTGCCCCGGTTTTCCGAAAACCGTCGGCCACTGTTCAAGTCAGATCCTCCGCAAAGCATCATCAAGGTCCAACTTGCGAAACGTTTGGCGCAACGTGTCGCTGGCCAGTCGCGCCTCCCATTGCCTGCGCTGTTCCAGCATCGATTCGTCGGCAGCCAGGGAGTCGAGAACGGACAATGCATAATCCCGGAGCAGCTCACTCCGGCACTCGATGACAAGATCGGACGACGCCGCAGTACCGGACCCGGAGTAGGCAAAGCAGCGCTGGACATTGCGCCTGGCGCTTTCCCGTTCAACCGGTGAGATCGCAACCTCCCGCGCGTCGTTGTCGGGAACCAGTAAAACGTTCACGCCCCGCCCGGTAATGGCTTCGGTGGTCTGCTGCGCGTCGTGTGGAACGTGGACATTCTTGTGGTTTGGCCAGATGTCGAACATGCCATAGTCGGCACAGGGGCCCTCTCGCTGAAACGTAAAGAAATCCGGGTAGGCATAGAACTCTGGCCCCCGCTCGCGATAGCGGTCATAGAACGCGGTGACGTAGGCCATGATGAGGGTCATTGCACCAATGCCCTCAAACCGACGAGGGACAACGATGCCAAGGCGATCCGTATCCTGAAACGACGAAAACAAGTCCGAGTGCGGAATGGCCTCGCCATCCTGGGTGATTTTGAAATCGCTGCCTCGCAGGCTGCTGCTGTGCATGGTTATGTCGAACGCTTTCAGAAAATAGGCCTGTCCCGATTCTGAGCGGTCACGACCGGCCAGTCAAAAGCCATAACAACAAGCCAGCAACCCCGAAAAGAAGCACTGCGAAATGGACAGCCAGGTTCTTCCGGATAGTTGGGGCGGGCTTAGCGTTGAAGCTGAAATAATCCGCACCAAACAGCCCAACACCACAGCGCTCACAGTAGTTTTTCGAGTAAGAGACCCGGAGCTCAGATGGCTCAAACTTTTTTCGGCAACTGTAACAACTGGGTTTTCTCACTTCGGGCTCCGATTTGTCTGGAGGACCGGGCACAATCACCCCGGCCTGCCTTGGCATTAACTCCTCCTCGCTGTTGAAACACGGAATCCTTTCTGCGCTGAACGCCGATCTTAACCAAAGCACGCTGGAGGTTGTTAGGGACTTACTTTAGCGCTGGGCCATCAGCGAAGACGAAAAAATCGATCTGTCCCGGTTTTCCGATAGCCTCATTGCTTTCATGCGCATGACTGTCAGTAGTAGAGTAGGAAGTACACATAGCGGCACTAAAACGCTGTTGATTTTTCAAAGGAAAGTAAACCAGACTGACTGTAGACCAGGGCTGCTAATCAATACACGCTATAGTAACGTTCAACCAGATAAGGGCAAAATCACGCCTGTTGCTGACAAAGCGATGAGTGGACGAAAACTTCCAAGCACAGGTACTAGGCCATGCTTCTTATTTGAAAACAAGCTCTATCGATAGTTCGGGCTCTAATTCGATATTTCGATATACAGCCAACCGAATTACCGATCTCCGATGCCGCTGAGACAGGATGAAACGTAGTGACAGACCAAGAACAAATGTCATCTGAGGATGATGGTGCGGTTTCCCTTCGCCCAAAAGCACGCATTCTGAAGACCTTGGGTGAAGAATTGATCAGCAGTGAGACTGTGGCGCTAATTGAACTCGTCAAAAACGCATACGATGCAGACGCTCAGAACGTCCTTATATCCTTTTCAGAGGGCCTGATGGAGGGAAGAGGATTCATTAGAGTAATGGACGACGGACACGGAATGGATATGAAAACCATCCGTAATTCTTGGATGGTGATTGCGACTTCCACCAAAAAAAACAATAAGATAAGCAAAAGCGGAAAAAGACGAGTTTTAGGTGAAAAAGGGATTGGTAGGTTTGCCACAGCGAGAATTGCACAAGAGCTTGAATTAGTTACCAGAACAGCAGACCAACCTACAACTGAGTCATATGCTGTTTTCGACTGGACACAGTTCGAAAATGACGACCTCTTTTTAGACGATATTCTCTTTCTAGCAGATGAGCAAGAAGCTAATGCCATAGTTCCTGGTTGGCGATTGGAGAATTTCGCTGACGAAGCCTATGAAGTTCCATATCATGGAACAATTTTAACAATGAACAGATTGAAACATACCTGGGAAAAGAGCGATCTAGAGAACTTGCAGCGGGGTCTATCTAGGCTTCTTTCACCATTTTACTCAGAAAGCGACTTCAATATATTTATGGAGTTGCCAGAAGAGCACAGCGAATTTAGCTCACGGATTTCACCGCCTGAGATAATTAATTATCCTCATTACATTGTCCAAGGAAAAATAAAGGGCTCCGGTGAGTATTCATTTTCTGTACGTATCCAGGAGGAAGGTAAAGATCACAATTTTTCCGGGTTCCTCTATAAAACCTTCTCAAGAGGAGAGTGGATGCTACATACATCTAGCCAAGAATTTGAGCTTACCATCGAGAACCAGAAAGAGAGGTCTGTTGAATGTGGCCCTTTCGACTTTGAGCTCCGTATATGGGACCGGGACGAGTTAGAGAACGTAGACCAAAAAGTGGGTGGCGGCGTCAGGAGTATCAGAAAAGATTTAAATGCGATAGCAGGAATAAATATCTATAGAGATGGATTTCGAGTACTTCCATATGGAGAACCGGACAATGACTGGCTCAGACTTGACCTAAGGCGCGTGCAGTCCCCTACAAAAAGACTGTCTAACAACCAAATAACAGGTTACATTGCTATAACGGCGGATAAAAACCCACAGCTCCATGACCGCAGCAATCGGGAGGGTCTCGACAACAATCAGGCATATTTCGACCTCCAAGATATAATGAAGTTTATTTTGAACGAGACCGAAAATCTTAGGTATTCGTTCAAACGAAAAAAACCGAACGAAAAAAATAATGGTGAACAAAAAGGGCTTTTCGATTCTCCTGACTTTAGTGAGCTAGCCAAAGCTGTAAGCGGAGACGATATAAATAAAGAGTCCACATTAAAACTAATAAATAAAGCCGAAGATGACTGGAAGAAGCAGATCAAAAAGCTACAAGGCGTATTGTCCCAGTATCACGCTCTAGCCACCCTCGGCGGTATCGTTGATAAGATCCTCCACGATGGACGTCAACCTTTAGCAAAAATCCAAACCGAGGCAGGTTTAGGACAGGAGATTGCTGAAGATCTTGTCTCAGAAATACCTGAATCTGCTCAATTAAAAGAGCTTGAGAAGAGTTTTTTCAAGATAGTAAGTCAATCGTCTATTCTTAGAGATGTCTTCCGCAGAGCGGAGCCATTCGGCGGCCGCAAACGTGGCAGGCCAAAAAAATATTATATCGAAGACCTTGTAAATGAAATCTTCTCTTTATATTCAAAAGAATTTGATGATGCTTCTATAATTGCTGACATTCCATCCACGCAAACATTGGTAAGCATCGACACCACAGAACTTTCGGAGATATTTACCAATCTAATAACGAACAGCATTTACTGGCTGAAGTCTGTCCCTAAAGAATCCCGACGTATTCATGTGATGATCGAGCGCAGAAAGGACAGCTCATTGGAAATCATTTTTTCTGATACTGGCCCAGGTATAGATCAGAAATACAAGGATTTGATATTCGAGCCTTATTTTTCCCGAAAACCAGACGGCCACGGGCTAGGCTTATGTTTGGTTGGAGAAATTGTTCATGATTACTATAACGGAACCGTTGAACTATTGGATACTGGGAGTTCTGGTGGTACTGCATTCCGTATAATTATTAATAAAAGGGTTTAATGATGACGATGCCGAATTGGAGAGTTCTTTCCGTAGATGACGATGCAGATATGCATAAAGATCTTGAGAGGATACTATCCAGCAGGATGAACGGCCAAGATTTTGAGTTTACTTCTGTGACTTCTTTCGATGAAGGACTCTCGTTGATTGGAAGTCATAGGTTTGACTTGATCTTTTTGGACGTACATGAAGATAGGCATGATCCTGATCCGTCCGAAAATTTTGAGAAAGAAGATCAGCGCGGAGAGGAACTGCTGGATTCTCTTAAATCTATTCGTTTTGTTCCTGTTATTTTTTATACTGGTTTCCCTTCTAAAGTTAAGCATCTTGAGAGTCACGTCGTGAAAGTCGTCGACAAAGGTGCGCCCCCAGCGGAGGTGCGTACTGCTGTTTCAGCTATTCTTGAGACTGGTTTACCGCTCCTAACTCGGCACATTGAAGAACAGAGCAGGGCTTATATCTGGGACTGCCTTGAAGAGCCTCTCAAAAATTTGCCTGTTGATAATATTTCTAAAGATATCGCGCTTCTTGCAGCCCGAAACTTGGCTAACAATCTTTCTCAGACAAGCGTTAAAAGCTTACTCGGTTCGGATCTCGATCATATCACCCCCCTAGAGATGTATTTATATCCACATCGAGGAGATACCTGCAATCCTGCAGATATATTTAAGAAAAAGAAAGATGGAACATTATGGATGGTTCTTACTCCGGCCTGCGACTTTGAACAAGATAATGCAGAAAACGTACTTTTAGCAAGAATTTATGCCTTACCAGAGCACCATCTTTATAAGGATTGGCAAGCCGAGGCAAAAACATTTAAAGAGCTCCCTGCAGCCCAAAAAGGTAGAAAAAGCGAAGCTCGCGTAAGCGCGGCAAAAAACCGCGTAAAGAATCTTGTAAATAACAGGTACAAGGCCCGGTACAGGTTCCTTCCTGGCACATTTTTCTTACCCGATTGTGTTGTAGATTTTCAGGATTTGGTTCATTTGCCAAATTCCGATTCAGAAAAATATGAAGTTGTATGCTCTCTAGACAACCCCTACCGAGAGGAATATATGCAACTTTTTTCTAATTATTATGGTCGAATTGGTACGCCCGATTACAAAAAAGAGTATGTCTGGGAAAAGGTCGAACAATCGTTCGTGACGGACTAGTCATGCGCTCTGATATTTTGACAGCTAAACAACGCTCCTATTGCATGTCCCAAATTAAAGGAAGGAACACAAAACCAGAAATAATTCTACGTAGAGCGTTATGGCATTGTGGCTATCGATATCGCCTCAAGAGCAAGCTTCCGGGAAATCCAGATCTATTATTCACGACTTATAAGGTCGTTGTTTTTGTCGACGGTTGTTTCTGGCACAAATGCCCTGATCACTTTACGGCACCTAAAACCAGAGCCAGATTCTGGCAGAATAAAATTGATGCCAATGTCAAAAGAGATCAAAAAAACAACCAAATCCTTAGGTCGCAGGGGTGGCGGGTAATCCGAATATGGGAGCATGAACTTAAGTCTTCTTTGGAAGAGAGTGTTGGCCGGGTGGTTCAAGTCCTGAATGAACAGAAGAATAATCAGTGATTCAAAGACTTTCGAGCCATCGCTTGATCTGGTCTAGCGACCCTACGCGTTTCTTCAGAGTGGTAACAATGTCTATCCCAGAGATAATGACTACGGGATGCTGATCCTCTTTCAACTCCCTGTAGGCCTGAGTCGCAAGATAGGAAGTCGTTACAAGAACACCGAACTGTCTGTGCCTCAGGCGTGACAGCAGCCTGGATAGCTCTCGTACCCCGACACCCTTCCCATTTGGTGCATAACATTTTGCTTCCAGCGCGAACTCAACCTCAATTGCGCTCCTACCCAATCCTATTCTATACGCACCAACTGCATCCCTACCGCCGTCACGCCATGGGCGTGTTATCTCACAGTGGCCGATATCCGGCATAAAAAGCCTCGAAATCTCCACTGCAGCAGCTTCGAACCCAATCGGGTTATCCTGATATTTTTCATGGAGTAGCGAGAGGATATTGTAGTCCTCAGCAGTCTTGGGGAGTTGCTGTTCTTTGTTTCGAATGTCGATACTGTGCGGTGCATACAGGGGTGAATATCGCCGTCCAGACACCCATTCAAGCCAGAGTCTTGGAGCATGACTGGACGATACGGCGTTTCCGGCTTTTACGTCGTTCAGCCATTTACGGCTGATGACGGGCACATCGAGTATCGTGAATATCGACTTGTAGTTCTGAAATCTGAAGTTATCAGGCCCCTTCGATCGCCAAATCGCCACCAAATCGTCATCTGGCCCAAGATTCTGGGCTCCTGGCACAGCAAGCCCTAGGAAACGCATATCCCGATACTGTCCGGAGCCACCAAAAAGCAGGACAACAGGGAAGTGATCAAGGGAGACCGGAGAATGACGGGCATCGAATAGATTCCGAAGAATCTGGTTTCCCTGTCTGAGGGTATCGTGTATCCCGCGGGCTGTCTTGTTGTCGCCGTAGTAGGTGAACAGCCCACTTTCCGTATCCAAATGATCCGGCCAGTCAGGATCATTAAAGTTAGTTATCAATGCTAGTAATTTAAGGGTATCAATACTAGGCCGCTTTCCCAGGTGGCGGAAACCCGCGCCACTATCGACACCAAGCAGCTGCGGCAGAGGGTCGTCTTAGGCGTTTCCCTTGCGTGAGCCGCCATAAACATGGTCGACGATTAAGTCTGTATCAGACAAGCTCATTCAGGAAGCCAGCCCAAGCTCTTCATCTTCAATCTGTGCAATTTTCCTGAAAATGATCTCCATTACGGGAGAGCAGACGCCGTTACCGCACAATTTGATCTTGTCCCTTCGACTGCCATGGGGGAGTTCGTGCTTAGAGCCAGCACCCATAGCTTTTAGCAACTCGGGCGGCTGCAGCATTCTTAAATAAGGAACTCCACCTTGCCAAGTGACCAAACCAAACCGATCGAGAGTTGTTACAGTCCGCAGAGGAGCATCCAATGATTGCCACCCTCCAGCATAGTCCGAACCGTAATACACAATGATGAAGTCTTTGCCGGGACCCAACTCTTTGATAGCGCGCTCAGCCCTAACAATCGTGGCTTGAGCTCTCTTCTCAGTATAGAGGGGACGGCTTTTGTAGGTACCTGACCAATCGACTATCGATCGGGCGGACCGGACGGGCCGTTTGTGCATCGCTAATAGGTCTTCTCGGGAAATTATCGAGCCCTCTCGATCACATACCAAAAACATGCGTTTCCGTGATTGAGGCACACCGAAGTCTGCAGCATTTAGAACCAGATCGTTTACCTGATAGCCATGGGACTGAATAGCACTTATCAGTTCTTTGTGGCGCCCCCATTTCTTCATACGGTTAACGTTCTCAACTATCAACCAGCGAGACTTCATTGCATCAATCCAGGGGATGATCCCGATGGCAGTTTCTTTGCTCTGCTCACATCCGGGTTTGGCGCCGCGTGCAATCGAATGGGATGTACACTCGGGAGAGGTAAGCAGAACATCAGGACGATAGTTCGCTGCAAGTTCCTGAGGAGCAATATCTTCAATTGGTGAGCAGAGAACCTTTGCAGTGGGGAAGTTGCTTTTGTATGTTTCCGTGGCAATCTCCCAAGCATCCACCGCCAGGATTGGCTGGGCACCTGCGGCCACAGCGCCTCTAGCCCCAAAGCCTCCTCCACAGAAAAGATCAGCAAAAGTGAGCATGTGTCGTTTTTTACCTGCCATCGAATTTGCCCGCAATACTACCAGGTTACCAACTGCTTCGTCTCATTTGTGGATAAATTAGGTAATTCTGGCTTGTACCAGTATTACCGCCAGCGAGTAGCGTGCTCTGAATAGTCGCTGTGGAGATTTTCTCCAAGGAAATGAAACCAATACGGATCTAATGATGGGCGTTAGTTGATTACACCGAGAGACGCTGCTTGATCAACTCCAAATTCGCAAACCGATCCCCCAGCTTCATTGCAAACGACAACTTTTATGCAACCAGCAACACCGTAAGCCTGCCTTCTTCGATGAGGCGGAGAATCACCTCCCCAATCTGCGCAACAATATTTGTCTGGCCCCTCCCCGAGTCTATCCATAATTAGTCGCTGAGGCTCGATCACAAGCGTTCTTCAAATGTCTAACTGCTGTTGCTGGCCACCCGAGAGGTTGCCGCCCTGCGGGGCCGCATTTCCTTCAATACATGGAACAGCTCATAAAAACCCGCTCGGGAATTCAATTGCTGCAGTCCTTCGGCACTGCTTCGCATTGCGAAGATCTTCTTCCACAACAGGCACTGCGAACATCTACCGGTTCTGCCGAAAAAGGGTCAGATTTACTTTTGAAATGGCTAATTAAAAAGCCGCTCGGTTTCTCAAGCAGCTTTCCTGTTTTTTGGTAGTTTCTAAGTGCGTATCAAGCAGCTGCCAGGAATGCCCCAGCAATCGCGAACACACCACCAACACCACGGCTAAACCGGCTATCCGCCTTCAGCATCACGCTACCCAGCCCACGCCCAATAAGGGTGATGCCGAGCGTAGCGATTGAAAAACCAGCCAAGTAAGCGGCAAGTGTCGCACCTGCGGGCATTTCAGCACCATGCGCAAAACCGTGAAACAGCATAAACGCACCAACCAGAGTGCCACCCACAGCCGTCGGCAGTTTTGCCAGTGTGGCAATCAGGATGCCCGCGACCAGTACGGAGAAGGTAATCCCTGTTTCCACGCCCGGCAGGCTCAGGCCGCCCCAGGCGAGGGTGGCGCCAAGAATCATGCCGCCGATCACGAAGGCGGGGGTGGCGTTTTTCATGTGCTTGCTCTGGCGCACACTCCAGAAGCCGATGGCGGCCATGGCCAGCAGGTGGTCCAGGCCCAGCATGGGGTGCAGCAGGCCGCTGGTGAAGCCGCCTTCGGCGTGGCCGGAATGGGCCATGGCAGTGGCGGAGGCAGTCAGCAGCGCGGCAGCGGTGAGGAGTTTGGCTGTGAGTTTCATGGTTTTCTCCTGATGGTTCTCAAGTCGTTCGAAGTCGGTTGGCTCAGGCGGTTTCCGCCAGTTTTTCAGGGCGCCGCTCCGGCAGCATCCCCCGCTCCAGAATGAAGCTGATGATCGTCTCCAGCCCTACCCCGTCGTACAGGTTGGTGAACACGAAGGGGCGTTCGCCGCGCATTTTCTTGCTGTCCCGTTCCATCACATCGAGGGAGGCGTGCACCTGTTCGGCGATGTCGATCTTGTTGATGATCAGCAGGTCGGATTTGGTGATGCCGGGGCCGCCTTTGCGGGGGATCTTGTCGCCTGCGGAAACGTCGATCACGTATAGGGTGAGGTCGCTCAGTTCCGGGCTGAAGGTGGCGGAGAGGTTGTCGCCGCCGGATTCCACCAGTACCAGTTCCAGGTCCGGATGGCGGCGCTGGAGGTCGTCGATGGCCGCCAGGTTCATGGAGGCGTCTTCGCGGATAGCGGTATGGGGGCAACCGCCGGTTTCCACGCCGAGGATTCGGTCTGCGGCCAGGGCTTCGTGGCGCAGGAGGAAGTCGGCGTCTTCCCGGGTGTAGATGTCGTTGGTCACCACGGCGATGTCGTAGTGGTCCCGCAGGGCTTTGCACAACTGGCGCAACAGGGCGGTTTTACCGGAACCAACCGGGCCACCGACGCCAACTCTCAGACAATGTGTCATGGCAGATCTCCTCAATTGTTATTCAGCTTCTGAAAAGCCGTGAATACTGGGTTTCATGTAGGGCACTTCCGAGCGCCAGTCCCGGCAGGATGGGCCCGAGTTCGTGATCGTTTCGTTCCAGGGCGATGTCTACCGCCACCGCCAGCTGCGGCCGCAGCCGTTCGATAATGCGCTGGGCGGCGGTGTGGCCCAGGGGCAGTGCCTTGCAGGCCACGGCAAGCTGGTTTTCCAGCCAGGCCCAGGCAAAGCCGAGCAGCGTCTGGCGAACCGGCACAAAGCGTTTATGGGCGGCCCAGGCGAACATGGTGATGTAGCCGGGCTCTTCCGGAATCAGGTGTGGCTCGGGCAGCAGTTCCAGGTTGCGCAGCAGGGTAACGAGGGCGCCGCCAAGGCGGGTGTCTTCGTCGCTCAGTTCGGCGGTTTCCCGGGTGGCGTGCAGCCAATCGTTCCACTTTGCCAGCGCAATGGCATCGCCTTCGGCCCAGGCCTTTTGCAGGCGCACCAGCAGGGGCAGCTCGCAGCGGCTGAGGCCGTCTTCCAGCACGCCTTCCAGCCACGCCCCGAGTTGTTCTTCGTTGGTGACCCAGCCCAGTTCGAAGGCGCTTTCCAGCCCCTGTGACCAGGCGAAGGCGCCGATGGGCAGTGCGGGGCTGACCAGTTGCATCAGGCCCAGCAGGGCCAGGTCGTCCACCTGCGGGGTGGCGGCCTCAGTGGGTGTGTTTCTTACTGTGGCCATGGCTGTGCCCGTGGTCGTGATCGTGTGAATGACTGTGGCCGTGGCCGTGACTGTGACTGTGACCATGAGAATGCCCGGCCTGGGAATAGGCGCCAGGCTCCGGATCAAACGGGGCGGTGTGGTGCACCACGGTGGCGCCCAGGCGTTCGGCCAGTTCTTCCAGCACGTGATCCGGCGGGAAGCGCACCCAACTACCAAGCTCGTCTTCGCCGATGGCACCGCCGGAGCCAATCTGGAGGGAAACGTGGCGGTTGCCCAGGTGGTAGCACAGGCGGGCCAGCGGCTGGCCGGATTCGATGCGGGCCGTCACTACCTGCTCTGCGGCGGCGCGGATGCGCACGATCTCGCCGGTTCGGGCCTGCAGCAGGTCGCCGTCCCGCAATACCGGGCCACGATCGAGGAACAGGCCCACGTCCACTTTGGTTTCGGTGGTGGCCCGCAGCCGGCCGCGAATGCGCAGCTCGTAGGGCAGGATCAGGTTGTCCAGGATTTCGCTGGTGTCGATCCCGGTGGATTTCACGTCGCCGATGCGTTCAATCAGTTCCAACATCTGTTTGTTCCTCTCAGAGCAGCCTTGAGCTGTATTGACTAAAAGAGATGGTAACGCTGGGCCAGGGGCAGCTCGGTGGCGGGCTCACAGGTGAGCAGTTCGCCATCGGCATGCACTTCGTAGGTTTGCGGGTCCACGGTGATGTGCGGACACGCGTCGTTCAATTTCATGTCGCCCTTGCGCACGTCACGCACGCCTTTGCAGGCGGATAATGGGCTATCCAGGCCAAGCTCTTTGCCAATACCGGCATCAATGGCAGCCTGACTCACAAAGCTCAGGCGGGTGGCACTGGCGGCTTTGCCGAAGGCGCCGAACATGGGGCGGTAGTGCACTGGCTGTGGTGTGGGTATGGAGGCGTTGGCATCGCCCATGGGTGCGGCTGCAATCATGCCGCCCTTGAGGATGGTGGCGGGCTTCACGCCGAAGAATGCCGGGCTCCACAGCACCAGGTCTGCCAGCTTGCCCACTTCCACGGAGCCCACTTCATGGGCGATGCCGTGGGTGATGGCGGGGTTAATGGTGTACTTGGCGATGTAACGCTTGGCCCGCAGGTTGTCGGCGCCCAGGTCTTCGTCTTCCGGCAGCAGGCCGCGCTGCTGCTTCATCTTGTGGGCGGTCTGCCAGGTGCGGCACACCACTTCGCCCACCCGGCCCATGGCCTGGGAATCGGAGGCAATCATGGAGATCACGCCCATGTCGTGCAGGATGTCTTCTGCGGCGATGGTCTCGCGGCGGATGCGGGAGTCGGCGAAGGCGACGTCTTCCGGGATGTTCGGGTCCAGGTGGTGGCACACCATCAGCATGTCGAGGTGTTCGTCGATGGTGTTCACGGTGTAGGGCCGTGTCGGGTTGGTGGACGACGGCAGCACGTAATCCTTGGAGCAGGCGGTGATGATGTCCGGTGCGTGGCCGCCGCCGGCGCCTTCGGTGTGGTAGGTGTGGATGCAGCGTTCCTTGAACGCGGCCAGGGTGTCTTCCACAAAGCCGGATTCGTTCAGGGTGTCGGTGTGGATCGCCACCTGTACGTCGTATTTGTCCGCCACGGTGAGGCAGTTGTCGATGCTGGCCGGGGTGGTGCCCCAGTCCTCATGGAGTTTCAGGCCCATGGCGCCGGCCTGGATTTGCAGCTCCAGGGATTCCGGCAGGGAGGCGTTGCCCTTGCCCAGGAAGCCGATGTTCATGGGCAGGGAATCCACCGCCTGGAGCATCTTGCCAATGTGCCACGGGCCCGGTGTGCAGGTGGTGGCGTTGGTGCCCGTAGCCGGGCCCGTACCGCCGCCGAGCATGGTGGTGATGCCGCTCATCAGGGCTTCTTCGATCTGCTGGGGGCAGATGAAGTGGATGTGGGCGTCAATGCCGCCGGCGGTGAGGATTTTGCCTTCACCGGCGATAATTTCGGTGCCGGGGCCAATGACGATGGTTACGTCTGGCTGGATGTCTGGGTTGCCGGCTTTGCCGATGGCGGCGATTCTGCCTTTCTGGATGCCGACGTCGGCTTTGACGATTCCCCACCAATCGAGAATCAGGGCGTTGGTGATGACGGTGTCCATCACGCTGTCGTCGGCGCGCTGGCTCTGGCCCATGCCGTCCCGGATGACTTTGCCGCCGCCGAATTTTACTTCGTCGCCGTAGTGGGTGCTGTCGCTTTCCACTTCGACCCACAGGTCGGTGTCGCCGAGTCTGACGCGGTCGCCGGTGGTTGGGCCGTACATGTCGGCGTAGGCTTGTCTTGTTATCTTCATCTTGTCCCTCGTTTTAACTTGGGTGCCTGGGCCAGTCGGGCAATCCCTTCCGGGAAACGCTCCTTGCGGCACATCCATGTGGCGCTTGGGCTCCGCCATCCATGGCTCCGCACATTCCCGGAAGGGATTACCCGACCGGCCCTGCTGATCATTTCGTGGAGTCGAGATTTCCCATGACTTCGGCTCGGAAACCGTAGATTTCTCGGCTACCCGCAAACGGGATTAACGTCACTTCCCGGCTTTGGCCGGGTTCGAAGCGGATCGCGGTGCCGGCGGCTACGTCTAATCGGTACCCCCTCGCCTTGGCTCGGTCGAAATCCAGCGCCGGGTTGGCTTCGGCGAAGTGGTAGTGGGAGCCGATCTGGACCGGGCGGTCGCCGGTGTTGGCCACTTCGATGGTGATGCGTTCGCGGCCTTCGCAGAGTTCGATGTCGCCGTCTTTGAGCTGGTATTCACCGGGGATCATGGCGCGCTCCTTACACGATGGGGTTGTGAACGGTGACGAGTTTCGTTCCATCTGGGAACGTAGCTTCCACTTGCACTTCGTCGACCATTTCGGCGATGCCGTCCATCACGTCGTCTCGGGTGAGGATTTCGGTGCCGGCGGTCATTAGTTCAGCCACGGTGCGGCCTTCCCGGGCGCCTTCCATGATTTCGGCGCTGATCAGGGCTACTGCTTCAGGGTAGTTGAGTTTCAGGCCCTTGGCTTTGCGGCGCTCGGCCAGCAGGGCTGCGGTGAACAGCAGCAGTTTGTCTTTGTCTCTGGGCGTTAATTCCATTGTTGTTCTCCGCTTTCTATGGAGTTCATCGGCGCTATCTTGATAATTTCCTGAACAGGGCGGGGCAAACCGTCCGGGGATGTCGAAAACACGGATGTTTTCGTCAAGCGTACACGGACGTATTCACAGCGTGCCCCGGACGGTTTGCCCCGCCCTGTTCCCGCACAAAAATTCAGGTCAGCCATATCCGGGGCACCACCGCAGATTGACCAGTCAGCATTGGCCGGACCACTTCCCAGGCTTGCTGACAAATGCCCCAGGCTTCGTTTCTTTCGTTTCCCAGATACCGCAGCAACACCACTCCCCGTCGCTTGGTCACGGCCCAGTTTTTTGATTCGGATAATTGCTCGCGTATTGCCTCGATGGCACCGGCTTCGTCGTCCAGGCCAACTATCCAGAGGGTGGCCTGCACCGTGGCGCCACCCTGGCCCCAGTGGCCTTTGAATCTGGGGTGGTTCGGGTCCATGGGCTGGCGTTCCAGCCACAGGGGGCGGCCATCCATCAGCAGGCGGAATTTCTGCTCCAGATGGCCGGAGATGAACGGCAGTTTGCTGGCCGGGCGGCCGAGGGCGAGGATTTCCCAGCCGATGCATTTAGCGCCGGCTGCCAGTTCGATGGTGGTGCTCTGTTCACCCCGGGAGCCGTCGAAGGCCAGGGTTTCCTGGGGCAGGTATTCGAGGGTGCCGCCCTTCTCCACTTTCAGACTGGTGTGCTGGGCCCAGGCGACGCCGTGGCTGTCGGCCTTGTAGAGTTTGGCGGCGGCCGGGGTGGTGAGCAGGGTGTGAGCGCCCTCGCCGACCCGGGCTTCTATGCTCAGGGCATCGCCGCTGACCAGTCCGCCCGGTGGGTGCAGCAGGTACACGTGGCAGCAGCCGTTGCGGCCTTCCGGGTAGAACGGACGTTGGACTCTCAGCGGGCCGTTATGACGCACGTGGGTCATGCGGGTGGCGGTGGTGTCGCCATCCGGGCGGACGTCGAAGCCCAGCGAGATCGATGCCGCCCAGCGCCGGCCCTCGTCGAAGCGGTGGCCGGAGTCGTTCGCGGCTTCGATGTGCTGAAAGACCGTCATACCGTCAGGTGCTTCTTGATGAGTTCATCGGTGAGCCCGGCAATCTCGCCTTCCGCCACCCGGCGGCCGCGATCCAGGATGGCGAAGCGGTCCGCGTATTTGCGGGCGAACGGGAGTTTCTGTTCGACCAAAAGCACGGTCAGGCCGTCTTCTTTGATCAGCCTCTGAATAACCTCGCCAATCTGGGCGACGATGTTGGGCTGGATACCCTCGCCCGGTTCATCGAGGATCAGCAGGCGCGGCTCGATCACCAGGGCGCGGCCGATGGCCAGTTGCTGTTGCTGGCCGCCGGAGAGGTCACCGCCCCGGCGGTGGCGCATTTCTTTCAACACCGGGAACAGCTCGTACACCCGCTCGGGAATTTTCTTGCTGCCGTCCTTGCGCACGGCAAGGCCGGTGCGCAGGTTTTCTTCCACGGTCAGCAGCGGGAAGATCTGCCGGCCCTGGGGCACGTAGCCGATGCCAAGGCGAGAACGGTCTTCGACTTTCTTTTTGGTGAGTTCCACGTCGCCAGCAAATTCAATGCGGCCGCTCTTGGTGGTTTCCTCCCCCATGATGCATTTCATCAGCGTGGTCTTGCCCACGCCGTTGCGGCCCATCACGCAGGTGCACTGGCTCTGGGGCACGTCCAGATCCAGATCCCAGAGGGTATGGCTCTCGCCGTAGTACTGGTTGAGTTTTTCAATCTTCAGCATTACGCCTCCTCCCCGAGATACACCTTGACCACTTCCGGGTCGTTGGAGACCTGATCCATGGAACCTTCCGCCAGCACGCTGCCCTGGTGCAGCACGGTGACCTTGCGGGCGATGGAGCGCACGAAGCCCATGTCGTGCTCCACCACCACAACCGACTGCTTGCCGGCGAGGCTGGTGAGCAGTTCGGCGGTGCGTTCCATTTCCTGTTCGGTCATGCCGGCTACGGGTTCGTCCACCAGCAGCAGGCGCGGCTTCTGCATCAGCAGCATGCCGATTTCCAGCCACTGCTTCTGGCCATGGGAGAGGATGCCGGCGAGCCTGTCACGCAGCGCCTCCAGGCCGATCATCTCCAGCACTTCGCCGATGCGATCCCGGTATTCGGCTTTCATCACAGCGGTCAGTGTGGGGAATACCCGCTTGTCCGTCGCCATAGCCAGCTCCAGGTTTTCGAACACGGTGAGGGCTTCAAATACCGTGGGTTTCTGGAACTTGCGGCCGATGCCGAGGGAGGCGATGTCCGGCTCGTTCATGGTGAGCAGGTTGTGGCGGCTGCCGAACCACACCGAGCCGGTGTCCGGGCGGGTTTTCCCCGTGATGATGTCCATCATGGTGGTCTTGCCCGCGCCATTGGGGCCGATGATGCAGCGCAGCTCGCCGTCGTCGATGGTGAGGTTGAGGTTGTTGATGGCCTTGAAGCCATCAAAGCTCACGTTTACGTCTTCCAGGTACAGGATGGGGCCGTGGCGCACGTCCACCGGTGACTTCACCTGGGTGAGGAATTCGAAGACGTGTTCCCGGTCGGTCAGTTCCTGAATAATGCTCATACCGTGGCCTCCTGCGCGGCGGGGGTGTTGCTGCTGTCATCGGCTTTCTTTTTGCGGAACAGCAAGCCGGCGATGCCTTTGGGCAGGAACACGGTGACCAGCACGAACAGACCACCCAGGGCGAATAGCCAGGCATCTGGCATTACGCCGGTGAATACGGTCTTGGCGTAGTTCACCAGAATGGCGCCGATCACGGCTCCATAGAGTGTAGCCCGTCCGCCCAAAGCCACCCACACCACAATCTCGATGGAGAACAGCGGCGAGAATTCGCTGGGGTTGATAATACCCACTTGCGGCACGTACAGCGCACCGGCCACGCCCGCCAGCATGGCGGACACCACGAATACGAACAGCTGCACCCGTTCCACCCGGTAGCCCAGGAAGCGGGTGCGGGCCTCGGCATCCCGGCAGGCCACACTCACCCGGCCCAGCTTGCTGGTCACGATGCCCCGGCAGATCACGTAGCCAATGGCCAGGGCGATGCCGGTGGCGATGAACAGCCCGAGGCGGGTGGCGTCCGTGCGCAGGTTGAAGCCGAGAATGTCCTTGAAGTCGGTCAGGCCGTTGTTGCCGCCGAAGCCCATTTCGTTGCGGAAGAAGGCCAGCATGAGGGCAAAGGTGAGCGCCTGGGTGATGATGGAGAGGTACACCCCGGTTACCCGTGAGCGGAAGGCCAGGAAGCCGAACACCAGTGCCAGCAGGCCAGGGGCCAGCAGCACCATGAGGAAGGCAAACCAGGCCATGTCGAAACCCTGCCAGAACCAGGGCAGCTCCTGCCAGTTCAGGAACACCATGAAGTCCGGCAGGATCGGGTCGCCATAGACGCCCCGGTCGCCAATCTGGCGCATCAGGTACATGCCCATGGCGTAGCCACCGAGGGCAAAGAAGGCGCCGTGGCCCAGGCTGAGGATACCGAGGTAACCCCACACCAGGTCCACCGCCACCGCCAGCAGGGCGTAGCACAGGTATTTGCCCAGCAGCGTCACCGTGTAGGCGCTCACGTGCAGGGCGCTGTCCTGGGGCATGAACAGGTGGAGGAGGGTCACTAACATCAGGGCCGCAAACAGCACCCCAAGAAACACTTGCGTGGATCGCTCTCGTAGAGGTCTAGTCAGCCACATACCTTAGCCTTCTGCTGCACGGCCCTTTTGCGGGAACAGTCCGCGGGGGCGTTTCTGGATAAACAGGATGATGAACACCAGCACAATGATCTTGGCGAGTACGGCACCGGCCCAGGGTTCAAGCAACTGGTTGATGGTGCCCAGGGAGAGCCCGGCAATGAGCGTGCCCCAGAGGTTACCGACGCCGCCGAACACCACGACCATGAAGGAATCGATGATGTAGTTCTGGCCCAGGTTCGGGCCCACGTTGGTGAGCTGGGACAGCGCCACCCCGGCCAGGCCGGCAACGCCGGAGCCCAGGGCAAAGGTCATGATGTCTACCCGGGTGGCCCGGATGCCCATGGAGCGGGCCATGGCGCGGTTCTGGGTAACGGCGCGCACTTCCAGGCCCAGGCGGGTCTTGCGCATGATCAGCATCAGTGCCGCGAAGACAATCAGCGCAAACGCCAGTACGTACAGGCGGTTGAGGGTCAGCGAGAGTGCATCGTTGATCACCAGGGAACCGCTCATCCAGTCCGGAGTGACCACGGTGCGGTTCTGGGGGGAGATCACGGTGCGCACCAGCTGCTGCAGGATCAGGCTGATGCCGAAGGTGGCCAGCAGGGTTTCCAGGGGGCGCCCCTTCAGGTACTGGATGACGCTGCGCTCGATGATGATGCCGGCGGTGGCAGCCACCACGAAGCCGGCGGGAATCGAGAGGATCAGTGCCAGGCCGGGCTGGCCGGGAAAGAGTTGCTGCATGCCCCAGGTGGTGTAGGCACCCAGCATGATCAGTTCACCGTGGGCCATGTTGATCACGCCCATCACGCCGAAGGTGATGGCCAGGCCGATGGCGGCCAGAACCAGAACCGAGCCGAGGGACAGGCCGAAATACAGGGTCTCGGCGGCGCGGTTCAGTTTGAGTTTCTGTTCGATGCTTTCGAGGGCCTTGGCGGCACGTTGAGCCAGCGCCTCGTTGTCACCGCGAACGGCTTCGTTCAAAGCGGCGCGGGCCCGGGGATGCAGGCTGCCGGCGAGCACTTCCACGGCCTCCAGGTTGCCCTCGCCTACCCGGTAGATGGCCAGGGCCTCCTCAATGCGGTTGCGCACGGCGGCGTTTTCTTCCTTCGCCAGCTGTGCTTCCAGCGGCTCGACCAGTGAGGCATCCACTTTGCCCATCATCTCCTGTGCGGAGGCTTCACGCACGTCCGGGTCCGGGGCATTCAGGTCCAGCATGGCGAGTATGCCTTCAAGCTGGCCCCGAATTCGGTTGTTGATAGCGACTCTGTCCAGCTCACGGCGGGACATTTCGCCCATGTTCTCTCCGGTCAGCGGGTTGGCGATTTCCCAGTCCCGGCCCCGGTTGTTCAATACCAGTACCACCTCGCCTGTGTCTTTTACCCGGCTCAGGCGGTTGTTTCCGTAGGCTTCGAGCCAGCCCCTGGCTCTTTCGTCACCGCTGCTGACGATGGCGTTAACCGCCTCTTCCACCTTGCTGGCTGGCACCTCGGCAAGGTTGATTAGCAGGTCTCTGCCGGGGTCGTTATCCTGTGCCGCTGCGGGCAGCGACAACGGGGTGATAACGGCAACCAGGGCAAAAAGCAGCAATGTGAGCGATCGGAAGATGCCCATGAGTGTGTCCTGTCTGTTGAAAGCGAGTTGCGGGCCAACAACCGGGGGGCAGCTTAGTCACCCCCGATTGCCCCTGGTGCCATACCGATTCTGCCTTACTCGGCTTCAGCCGCCATTTCGCCGGCAGACGCGCCACAAGTGCCGGTTGCGGTGTTGAAGGTTCCGCAGAACATCGGCTTGCGCCAGTCGGCGATCAGGTCCCGTGAACCCGGCAGGTAGTCAGACCAGGCATCGCCGGCCACGGTAGACGGGGTTTCCCAGACCACGGAGAACTGGCCGTTGTCCTGGATCTCGCCAATCAGCACCGGCTTGGTGATGTGGTGGTTGGGCATCATGGCGGCGTAACCGCCGGTGAGGTTGGGCACGGTCACGCCGATGATGGCGTCTTTCACCGCGTCCACGTCGGTGGTGCCGGCTTTCTTGACCGCTTCGATGTACATATTGAAGCCGATGTAGTGGGCTTCCATCGGGTCGTTGGTAACGGCATTTTCCTTGCCGGTGTATTCCACCCAGGCGTCGATAAAGTCGTAGTTGGCGTCGCTGTCCACGCTCATGAAATAGTTCCAGGCGGCCAGGTGGCCCACCAGCGGCGCGGTGTCGATACCGGAAAGCTCCTGCTCACCCACGGAGAAGGCGACTACCGGGATGTCGGAGGCAGAGATGCCCTGGTTGCCCAGCTCACGGTAGAAGGGCACGTTGGCGTCACCGTTGATGGTGGAAACCACGGCGGTCTTCTTGCCGGCGGAACCGAAGCGTTTGATGTCAGACACAATGTTCTGCCAGTCGGAGTGACCGAAGGGCGTGTAGTTGATCATGATGTCTTCCTTGGCCACCCCCATATCCATCAGGTAGGTTTCAAGGATCTTGTTGGTGGTACGCGGGTAGACGTAATCGGTGCCCGCCAGTACCCAGCGCTCCACGCCGATTTCGTTCATCAGGTAGTTCACCGCAGGAATCGCCTGCTGGTTGGGCGCAGCGCCGGTGTAGAAGACGTTTTCGGAGGATTCCTCACCCTCGTACTGCACCGGGTAAAACAGAAGGCCGTTCAGCTCTTCCACCACCGGCAGTACGGATTTACGGGACACCGAGGTCCAGTTACCGAAGATCACATCGACTTTTTCCTGGGCCAGCAGTTCGCGGGCTTTTTCAGCGAACAGCGGCCAGTTGGAGGCAGGGTCCACCACAACGGCTTCGAGCTGGCGACCAAGCACACCGCCCTTGGCGTTCTGTTGCTCGATCAGCATTTCAACGGTGTCTTTCAGAACGGTTTCACTGATCGCCATGGTGCCGGAGAGCGAGTGCAGAATGCCCACCTTGATGGGATCGTCCGCCGCCACGGAATTAAAGGAAATGGAAAGTGCGAGTGCGGAGAGGCCCAGTTTCACGTGTTTTTTGAGGCTCATGTTGTGCGTCCTTTTCTTTAGTTGGGTCTTGAATTCGAGGGTGCAGTTCGCCTTGAAACGCACCACGGCCTTTGCATCTGCTGTTCCACATTCCCTGCGTATCCATCTAAAACAATCAGTTATCTAGTATACAAGTCGCAATAGCGCCGCCAGGTATTCTTCGGCCACCCTCCAAACCCTGTTTTCCGGTTCAGTTTTGGTGCGCCCGCACCGCCGTTGGGCGGGCATGGGTTGAGCTCTTTCCAGCCAATAAATACTAACCATCTGTTTTTATTGGATTATCAAGAAATTCCCGCAAATGGCACAGGCATTGCCATTCCACATGTATACAAGTTGATAACGCACATGAGGACGACCAATGCCTGCAACTCTCGGATGGACCATAAAGGACTGGCAGAACGCCTATAGCGAAGGCGCTACGCCGGCCTCACTGCTGGGTGAGCTGCTGACCGGGCTGGATACCACGGATGTCGCCTGGATTTCCCTGCTGGATGGCAACGGCCTGGCCACGGCCCTGACGGAACTGGAACAGACCCTGGAAGCCGCCGGTGGCGACAGGAACGCACTGCCGCTTTATGGCGTTCCGTTCGCCGCGAAAGACAATATCGATGCCAGGGGCTTTGAGACGACGGCCGCGTGCCCCGCCTTTGCCTACAACCCGGAAGACGACGCCAGCACCATTGCCCGCCTGAAGGCCGCCGGCGCGGTGGTGATCGGCAAGACCAACCTGGACCAGTTCGCGACCGGATTGGTGGGCACCCGCTCTCCCTATGGCGCAGTGCCAAACAGCTTCAAACCGGAAGTAGTGAGCGGCGGTTCCAGCTCCGGCTCCGCCTCGGTGGTGGCTCGCGGCCTGGTGCCGTTTGCGCTGGGCACCGACACCGCAGGCTCCGGCCGGGTCCCTGCGGGGCTGAACAATCTGGTAGGTCTGAAGCCGACCAAGGGCCTGTTCAGCATTCGCGGTGTAGTGCCGGCCTGTCGATCCCTGGATTGCGTATCCATTTTTACACTCACGGTGAACGATGCCGGGCTGGTGGCTGATGCCATGGCCGGTTTTGACGCCGGTGATGCTTTCTCCCGCAAGGCACCTTACGCCCTGCCCCTGGACGGACCCGCCCTTCGCCGGCCCGGGCCCATCAGGAAACTGGCCATTCCGGAGCATCCCGAATGGTTCGGTGACCAGCAGGCCGAAGCGGCCTGGAATACCGCCATCAGCCGGTGGCGCGGGCTGGATGTGGAGCTGGTTCCCATGGATTTCAGCCCCATGCTAGAACTGGCGGCGCTGCTCTATGAGGGCCCCTGGGTGGCCGAGCGCCACGCCGCCGTGGAAGCGTTCATGGCCAGCCACGCCGATGACATGAACCCGGTGGTCAAAGACATCATCAGTAACGCCGGCAAGTTCAGCGCCACGGATACTTTCAAGGCCCAATACCGGAAAGAAGAGCTGGAACGCCAGATTGATGAACTGCTGGCCGATGTGGACGCCCTGCTGGTGCCCACCGCCCCCACGGCGCCCACCATTGAGGCGGTGAACGCAGACCCGGTCACCCTGAACAGCCAGTTGGGCACCTACACCAATTTCGTGAACCTGGCGGACATGAGTGCCCTGGCCATTCCCGCCGGCTTCCGCGACGACGGCCTGCCCTTCGGCGTCACGCTTATTTCAGGCGCCTGGAAAGACACCGAACTGCAACGCCTGGCCTGCCAGTGGCTGAATGCCCACCCCACAACTCTGGGCGCCACCGATAAAGACCGCCCCGAAGAAACGCCCGGCGCCGCCATTTCCACCCCCACCGTGCAGGTGGCCGTAGTCGGCGCTCACCTCAGCGGCATGCCCCTGAACACCCAACTGACCGAGCGCTTCTCGGTACTTCTGGAGCAAACCACCACCTCCGCCAACTACCGGCTGTACGCCCTGCCCAACACCACCCCGCCCAAGCCCGGACTGAAGCGGGTGCCCGCTGGCGGGGGTGACGGAAAAGGCGAGGAAATCATCGTGGAAGTCTGGGAAATGCCCGCCTCGGCCTTCGGCTCCTTTGTGGATCTGATCCCGGCACCGCTGGGCATCGGCAATGTGGAACTGGCCGATGGCCGCTGGGTGAACGGCTTTATCTGTGAAGGCTACGGCTTCGACGGCGCCCGGGATGTCACCGAATTCGGCGGCTGGCGCGCGTTTGTGACGGCTGAAAATGGGGTCAGATGAAAACGGGGTCAGATGAACATTTCATCTGACCCCGTTTTCATCTGACCCCACGTTCACAAGGGGAGAAACCTCTATGTTTACCAAAGTACTGATCGCCAACCGAGGCGAAATCGCGGTCCGCACCATTTGCACCTTCAAGGTCATGGGTGTTGGCAGTGTTGCCGTCTATTCCCATCAGGACCGCCACAGCCTGCACGTGACCCTGGCCGATGAATCGGTTGCCCTGACCGGCAACGGCGCCAGTGAAACCTATCTGGACAAGGCCCAGATTCTGTCGGCCGCCAAGCACACCGGCGCTGAAGCAATTATTCCGGGTTATGGTTTTCTCTCCGAGAATGCCGACTTCGCGGAGGCCTGCGAGGCCGACGGCATTGCCTTTGTCGGCCCCACCCCGGACCAGATGCGTGAATTCGGCCTGAAGCACCGGGCCCGGGAACTGGCGGAAACCGCCGGCGGTGGCGGCATCGGCCTGACCCGCTGCAACAGCGAGAGCGAACTGCGGGATGCCTTTGAAACCGTGCGCCGCCAGGGCCAGAGCTTCTTCAACGACAGCGGCGTGTTCCTGGAGCGCTTCATCGCCCGGGCCCGCCATGTGGAAGTCCAGATATTCGGGGATGGCGAAGGCAATGTGGTTGCCCTGGGCGAACGGGATTGTTCCCTGCAGCGCCGCAACCAGAAAGTGGTGGAGGAAACCCCGGCCCCGAACCTGCCGGCGGCCACCCGCCAGAAGATGCTGGATGCCGCCGTCGCCCTCGGCCAGTCGGTGAATTACCGCTCCGCTGGCACCGTGGAATACATCTACGACGCCGACCGGGATGAGTGCCACCCTGGACAACAAGCCGGTGGAGTTCTGGAAACCCATCACCGTGAAAGCCGGCCAGGTCAACCTGCCCGCCTGCACCACCACCGCACCCACACACGACCCGGCCCCGGCGGCCCCGGCGGACCCGGACCTGATCCCGGACTACCCGGACCACTGGGAAATCGGCGTGCTCTATGGCCCCCACGGCGCCCCGGATTTCTTCACCGAAGCGTCCATCGAGAAGTTCTTCGAGCAGGACTGGGAGGTGCACTACAACTCCAACCGCCTGGGCATCCGCCTGAACGGTCCCAAGCCGGAGTTCACCCGCGCCGACGGCGGCGAAGCGGGCCTGCACCCCTCCAACATCCACGACTGTGAATACGCCATCGGCTCCATCAACTTCACCGGCGACATGCCCGTGATCCTGACCAAGGACGGCCCAAGCCTGGGTGGTTTTGTGTGCCCGGTGACCATCGCCAAGGCGGAGCTGTGGAAAGTCGGCCAGGTAAAACCCGGCGATACTATCCGTTTTGTCTCAATAGAAAACGACACCGCCGTGAAACTCTCCGAACGCCAGGAACTGGCGATCAAGAGTCTGATGGCGCCGCCGGCGGTGGATCTGGCCAAGCCAGACCTGGCACCGCTGAACGGCCTTTCCGCCACCATCCTTGCCCACCTGGAAGAAACCGACGGCCGCCCGGAAGTCTCCTACCGCCAGGCCGGCGACCAGTACATCCTGCTGGAATACGGCCCCAACGTGATGGACCTGGGCTTCCGCCTGCGCATCCACGCCCTGATGGAAGCCATCGCCGACGTGCAGCCGGCCGGCCTGCTGGAACTCTCCCCCGGTGTGCGCTCCCTGCAGCTGAGGTACGACGCTCGTATCCTGCCGCAGCATGCGCTGATGGAATACCTGCTGGACCTGGAAGCCACCCTGCCGCCCACAGACGAACTGAAAGTCCGCAGCCGGGTTATCCACCTGCCCATGGCCTTCGAAGACAGCGCGACTCTCGAAGCGGTGGACAAATACCGCCAGTCCGTGCGCGATACCGCACCCTGGCTGCCCAACAACGTCGACTTCATGCAACGCATCAATGGCCTGCCGAGCCGCGAGGCCGTCCGCGACATTCTGTTTTCGGCCCGATACCTGGTGCTCGGCCTTGGCGACGTTTACCTGGGCACCCCCTGGCTGCTGAGGTTCTTTGACCAGGTGTGCTACTACCCGGTTACCGAAGCCGAGCTGGACGAAATGCGAGACCAGTTCCGCGCCGGCCAGCTGACGGTGAAAATCGAGGAAGAAACCTTCGACCTGAAATCCCACCAGGCCTTCCTCGACGCCAACGCCGGTTCCATCGCCGACTTCCGGAAGATGCAGCAGGCGGCCTACGCTAAAGAAATCGCCCGCTGGAAGGACAACGAAACCGACGAACTGGATAGACTGGCCAAAGCGCCGCCGAAAGCGGATCTCTCCGGCCTGGAGAAATTCGGCGAGCTGGTGAGTGCGGAGATTGCCGGTAATATCTGGAAGTGTCTGGTCAAACCCGGGGATACGGTGGCTGAAGGTGATCCGCTGATGATTGTCGAGGCGATGAAAATGGAGTTCGAGGTGAATGCGACCCTTGCCGGGGAGATCAGTGCCATGCACGTGCAGCCCGGCAAGGCCGTGACTCCCGGGGAGCCTTTGTTGAGCATCAAGATCTAGGCTTAATAGGGGCCTCGGAGTTTTGCCTCTCTGGCCTCTTGTTCTGGAGTACAGCCGGTGGTGGGGTGCGGGTTTCAAAAAGTGTGAGCAGCAGGGATGCTGCGATCAAGCCCCCATGGATGGGTTCACGGCGTCTTTTTGAAACCCGCACCCCACCATCCGGCCCAGCGACGAACACCAAAAACAGAAGCCTCCCGCAAATAAGGGAAAGAAAATGGCAACTAACACCAAAAGAAAAGAGTCCATGGCAGACAGGGTTTACCAAGCCCTGAAGGACGACATCTTTGAGTTCCGCCTGATCCCCGGTGACAAATTCAGCGAGGGCGATGTGGGAACGCGCCTGGATGCCAGCCGGACCCCGGTTCGGGAGGCGCTTTACCGGTTGCAGCAGGAAGGCTACGTGGAAGTGTTGTTTCGCAGTGGCTGGCAGGTGAAGCCGTTTGATTTCCGGCAGGTGGAGGAACTGTATGACCTGCGGATTACCCTGGAACGGGCGGCCATGCACAAGATCTGCGGCCTGGATGAGGAGCCGCCGGCGCTGCGGACATTAACCGCGATCTGGAACCCGGACCACCCCTCCGAACGGGCGGTAGGCAGTACCGTTCGGGCTTTGGATGAGAGTTTTCATTGTGATCTGGTGGCCGCTGCCGGCAACCGGGAGATGACGCGGATTCACCGGGAGATTACCGACCGGCTGCGGATTATCCGGCGGCTGGACTTTACCCGGGATGATCGGGTGGATGCCACTTATATCGAGCACGCCTCGATTCTGGAGGCCTTGCGGAATGGCATGGCCAGTGAGGCCGCGGACCGGCTAACCCGGCATATCCGCATCAGCCAGAAGGCGGTTCGGGAAATCACCATGGAGCGAATCCGGGAGGCGGCCGAGGCGCACCGGCAGAAACCCGTTGAACTTGGGGTCAGATGAAAATGGGGTCAGATGAAAGTTCATCTGACCCCATTTTCATCTGACCCCATATTTGCTTACAAAACTGTAAGACATGTCGCACAATCTTCGGAGCGATTCTCCGATAGGTACAAATTCCAGTCCCGGTAGAATGGTCAGTGTCAGGGAGGACAAGCCAGCAAGGAATGTTGGCTCAAGGATGACAACTCCACGGATGAGGGGTTGCCCGAGGGATCAGGGCTTGCAGGGATGACCACAAGGAAGACGCGCTCAGTCAGGATGATGCGCACGCCTGAAGGAACAGGCAGGGGTCAGCCACGGAATCGGGGGTCACAGGGAACGTGGTCCCGTCCGTGCACTTTTCTGCCTACCGGACATTTCTGCTTCTCTTCTTACATTTCGTTTCTGCTGCTTCGCTCCCTGGCACAACACCAATAACGCAAGTTAGCCTCAGGAGCTCATACCCATGAAACGCACACCGCTTTTCGCCACCCTCGTTCTGCTGTTCAGCCTTGTTACCGGCTTTGCTTACGCGGAAGAAGCCACCATCAACATCAACACCGCAGACGTGGCCGCACTCGCCAGCCTGAACGGCATTGGCCAGGGCAAGGCCGAAGCCATCGTTGCCTACCGGGAAGCCAATGGCCCTTTCGCCGTAACCGCTGACCTCGCCAAGGTAAAAGGCATTGGCGAACGCACGGTTGAAAAGAACGCAGAGCGTTTGACCGTCAAATAATCCCCTCGGGCAGGGGTTTTCTGCCGCTGCCCGACCACTCTGCCCCGCCATTGCAATCCTGCCCCTAAAGTCGTCTGGCAAGACCGCACGCGCCACCCTATTATTACTGGATAACAATTCCAAACGGTTGAGCGTCGGAACATGAGTGATCCCATCAAGGTTTACCCGTCAAAACCTGCCAAAGTCTATTTCTACGGCACCTGCCTGGTGGACATGTTCTACCCGGATGCAGGCGTTGCCGGTGTGGAGCTGCTGGAGCGGGAAGGCATTCAGGTGCTGTTTCCGCAAAACCAGACCTGCTGCGGCCAGCCCGCCTATACGTCCGGCTACCACGACGAAGCCCGTGCCGTCGCCAAGGCACAGCTGGACCTGTTTCCCGAGGACTGGCCCATCGTGGTGCCCTCCGGTTCCTGCGGCGGCATGATGCACAAGCATTACCCGGCCCTGTTCAAGGACACCACCGATGAGGTCAAGGCCGCCGGTATTGCCGGGCGGGTCTGGGAGCTGACCGATTTTCTGCTGAACGTGTGCCACATCAAGCTGGAAGACCTGGGCGAGCCCACCACCGTGGCCATGCACACCTCCTGCTCGGCCCGCCGTGAAATGGGCGTGGCGGAAGTGGGGCCAAAACTGCTGGGCCAGCTGAAGAACGTGAATCTGGTGGAACAGGTGCGGCCGGAGGAGTGTTGCGGGTTCGGTGGCACCTTTGCAATCCGCCACCCGGAAATTTCCGGGGCCATGGTCAGCGAGAAGGTGGATGCGCTGGTAGAAACCGGCACCAAACAGTTCGTGACCACCGATTGCGGTTGCCTGGTGAACATTGCCGGCTACGCCGAGAAGAACCACAAGCCGGTTGAAGGCCAGCACATTCTCAGTTTCCTGTGGGCGCGTACCCAGGGCAAAGGGGAGCAATAGTCATGAGCGAAACAGCCGAACACACTGACCATCACATCGATGCAAAACAGTTCCACCCCCGCGCTCAGGCGGCCATCCACAACCCCAAGATCCGCAAGAACTTCCGCAGCGCCATGGACGGGCTGATGGCCAAACGCAAAGCGGCGTTCGAAGGCTGGGATCTGGAAACCCTTCGGGATCTCGGTGCCAATGTTCGCCTGCGGGCCCTGGCCAACCTGCCGGACCTGCTGGAACAGCTTGAGAAAAAGCTGACAGAAAACGGCATCAGGGTTCACTGGGCGGTGGACGGCGACGAGGCCTGCCGGATTGTGCGGGATATCTGCAAGGCCCGGGATGCCAGGACGGTGATCAAGGGTAAGTCCATGGTCTCCGAGGAAATGGAACTGAACCATTACCTGGAGGAACAGGGTATCGAAGCCCTGGAATCGGATCTGGGCGAATACATTGTGCAGCTGGCCGGAGAGACGCCCTCGCACATCATCATGCCAGCCATTCACAAGAACACCGGCGAGATCTCCGAGCTGATGCACGAAAAGACCGGCACGGATCTCTCCAACGATGTGGAATACCTCACCGCCAGCGCCCGCCAGCAGCTGCGGAAAAAGTTCATGAACGCGGATGTGGGGGTGTCTGGCGTCAACTTTGCGGTGGCGGAAACCGGCACCCTGTGCCTGGTGGAGAACGAAGGCAACGGCCGGATGACCACCACCGTCCCGCCCTGCCACATTGCGGTAACCGGCATTGAAAAAGTGGTACCGAGCATGGAAGACGTCTCGGCCCTGCTCGCCCTGCTGACACGCTCTGCCACGGGCCAGCACATCACCACCTACTTCAACATGATCTCCGGCCCGCGCAAGGCAGAAGAGCTGGACGGCCCCGAGGAAGTTCATCTGGTGCTGGTGGATAATGGCCGGTCGTCCATCTACCAGGATGACGAGCTGCTGGACACCCTGCGCTGCATCCGCTGCGGCGCCTGTATGAATCACTGCCCGGTGTATACCCGCATTGGCGGCCACGCCTACGGCACCACTTACCCGGGCCCTATCGGCAAGATTCTGATGCCACACCTGATTGGCCTGGACGAGGGCCGTCACCTGCCCAGCGCCTCCAGCCTGTGTGGTGCCTGTGGCGAAGTCTGCCCGGTCAAAATCCCCATTCCGGACCTGCTGGTGCGCCTGCGCCAGGAATCCGTGGATGGCGACAAGCTGCACCCGGCCAAGGTGCGTGGCCATGGCGCAAAACGCAGCGCCATAGAAGCAATGATCTGGAAAGGCTGGGCCTGGATGCACGCCAGCCCGGGCGTTTACCGGCTTGGCACCGCCGCCGCCAGCAAGCTGCGGGCGTTGCAGCCTGCCAGTGCCGGCGCCTGGACCAACTGCCGGACGGCGCCAAAGCTGGCTGCCAAAACCCTGCACCAACGGATGAAGGAGCGTGGCCAATGAGTTCCCGGGAAACGATTCTGCAACGCCTGCGCAACCGGACCGGCGGCGCGCTGACGGTGCCGGAGTGCGATTTTTCGGTACTCGAGAGGCCGGACTGGTCCACCACGGAGCGTGTCGAGCGGTTCGAGAAGATGATCGAATCGGTGCATGGCGAGGTTCACCATTGCACCGAAGACAGCTGGATGGATCGCCTTGCTGAAATCCTGGCCTCCCGGGGCGCCCGCAACCTGCTGGTTGCTAAAGCCCATGAGATTGGCCAGTCCTTGCGCAGCGCCGGCCGTAACGATCTGCCGGAACTGCTGATCTATGACGAGCCCATCGAAAGCTGGCAGGCGCATCTGTTCTATGAAGTGGATGCGAGCATTACTTCCACCCGCGGCGGCATTGCCGAGACCGGCTCGCTGATCCTGTGGCCAACGGTGGACGAGCCACGGCTGATGAGCCTGGTCGCGCCGGTACACATTGCCATCCTCAAAGCCCCGGAACTCTACACAACCTTCCACGAAGCGATGAAGGCCCAGAACTGGTCCTCTGGCATGCCGACCAATGCCCTGTTAATCTCTGGCCCCTCGAAAACCGCCGACATTGAGCAAACCCTTGCTTACGGTGTTCACGGTCCCAAAGAGCTGATTGTGTTGATTATTGAATGATCCGAGGCGCCCTGCTGATCGCCCTGGCCGCCCTGCTCTGGGCGACCACGGGCATTGTTGCGAAATTCCTGTTTACCGGCACTGACCTTCAGGCCATCACCCTGGGCTTTCTGAGGCTGGCGGTGGCGTTGCCGTTTTTCTGGCTGCTGATGCGGCGGGAGCAGACACGGCTTGAGAAAGCCAATCCCGGCGCGAGGGTGGCCGGCGGTTCGCTGCGAAGCCTGCCTCCCGGAACGTTGCTGCCGTTGGCGGCGCTGGGGCTGTTCCAGGCTTTCTACCAGGGCAGCTACCTGCTTGCTGTCGACCTCACCGGTGCCGGCATTGCCACTCTGATTGCACTCTGCCTTCCGCCGGTACTGATCGCCCTTCTGGCGGCACCACTGCTGGGCGAAAAACCCGGGCTACTGACGGTATTGTCCCTGATTGCCGCTATTGCGGGTACCGCCATGCTGGTGCTCAGTGATATGGACACCAGTGGCACACTTCGCCTTGCCGGCATTCTGATGGCGCTGCTGGCTGCCGTGGTGTACACCGGCTTTACCCTGACCAGCCGTTACAGCTCGGCCGGCACCCCGGTATTTACCACTGCGTTTATCTGTTTCTTTACCGCAGCGTTGATCCTGTTGCCGGTGGTGGCAATCAGTGGCGGATTCGAGGGACTGGCAAGCCTGGAACTCAGGCACTGGCTGATGGTGGGCTACATCGGCGTGGTGCCGACATGCATTGGCTATGTAAGTTTCTTCAGCGGCATGAAAACCACACCGGCGACGCTTTCCAGTATCATTGTGACCCTGGAACCCCTGTTCGTGGCCCTGCTGGCCTGGGTGTTCCTGGAGGAGATACTGGGGCCTATCGGCGTTACCGGCGCGCTGATCCTGACCGCGGCGGTGATTGTCGCATCCCGGTATGGCAGCAAGCCCGCCGCCGGCCAGAAGGCCGGCGCGGACTGAGGCGCATCAATCTTCCTTGCGCTGCTTTTCGAGCATGTCCGGCTGCAGGATTTCGATCCAGTAGCCGTCCGGGTCCTTGATAAAGGCCAGGCCTTTCATCTTGCCGTCGTCCGGCTTTTTCACGAATTCGACACCGAGCTTTTCGAAGCGATCACAGGCGGCGTACACATCCGGAACGGCAACGCC
This sequence comes from Marinobacter metalliresistant, assembly GCF_038098645.1. Lineage (NCBI taxonomy): Bacteria > Pseudomonadati > Pseudomonadota > Gammaproteobacteria > Pseudomonadales > Marinobacteraceae > Marinobacter > Marinobacter metalliresistant. Next base: position 1,832,763 of record NZ_CP101118.1, read on the forward strand.
GATATGGCCGAAGCCCTGGGGCTCGTCGTTGCCATTGTGGTAGGCAAAACCGTTGTCGTCTTCGGTGCCCCAGTTGTGGGTCAGCTCGAGCATGGCTTCACGGCCGAAGGTATAGGTGGTGCGGTAGGCGTCGTCGTGTGGCACCAGGGCGGCATGGCGGTCGTCCAGGTAACCGAGGAAATACAGGGTGAACTTCATTTCCGGGAAGTCCAGCTTGCGCACCAGGCGCATGCCCATCACCCGGGTGTAGAAGTCCATGGAGCGCTCGGGTTCCTTGATGCGCATCATGGTCTGGTTGAATATATAACCTTCGGTTTCGGGAACGGGGGCGTCGTATAGGCCGGGGGCCTGTTCGAAATGCTTGGGCATTTTGGTTTTCCCTTTTTTCGCAGGATTTAACCATTATACCTGATTGCGTTTCAGGGGGATTTCAAGTTCGGAAAAAAGAACCGGGACTTACGAAACCAACTGATGCTCCCTGCCGGATCAAAGTGTTGTCGCTACCGGATTCAGAGGCTGTGATAAACTCATGCACACAGACTCCCACGCCGGCCCGACAACCTCAGGGACCAACCGGTTTTTACGACCTGTTCAGAGAACCTTTATGGATTTTCAGGCGCCCAACACCCTGGCCGAGCAGATTGCCAATTACCTGGCAGAGCGGATCATGACCGGGCAGATTCGCCCGGGTGAGCGGATTCAGGAGGTCACCCTCGCCGGCGAGCTGAAGGTGAGCCGGGCCTCGGTGAAGGAAGCCCTGTATGCCCTTGAACGCTGGCATCTGGTGGAGATCACGCCCCGCAAAGGCGCCTCGGCAACCCGGCTGGACGCCACCCACGCCTCCGAGCTGTACGATGTATATATGCATTTGCTGATGATGCTGGCCACCCGGCTGTGTGAGCGCTGGCAGGAGGGCGATAAGCCCGGGATGCTGGAGGCGGTGAGCAAGGTTATAGCGCAGATGAAGCGCCCGTCTACCGATATTACGGCGGTGGTGGAGGCGAGCTTTAATGTAATGGAGGTCTGCTGCGAGGTGGTCGATAATCCCTATCTCACGGAGGCTCTGTCAAACTTCAAACCGGCGGTTAGCCGTGCTTATTACCTCAGTGCTGATCGCTACCGCAGAGGTCTTGCCCAGACCAGTGAGTTTTTTGCCAATCTTCCGCAGGCGGTTCTGACGCGGGATTCGGTTAAGGCGCAGGCTTTAATCCGGGAGTTTGCGGAGCATCAGAAGTCTTTGATTCAGCAGGCCTTGGCTTCCTGACTTGGGTGGAGACGATGCGGGTAGGAGCACCTTCCAGAACCGTGCGGAGCCATGGGTGGAGTGCGAAGCACTTCACGGGCAAGCCATGGAGGGCTTGCCCCGGACCTTTGGCGCGACGCAGGAGCAATAAGCGCCAAAGGGCGGAGCCGAGCGTACAGGGATGTATTCACAGCGTGTTCTGGAAGGTGCTCCTACCCGCATCGCCCGCAACTCTTCAGATATTTTCCGCTCTTTGTTGTGAACAGTCTCACAGACCTTTCAGCTTTCCACGCCTATCGTAACAGTCTGTAACAAACCAAAACTTTTGCTGCATTGGTTGTGCTGTCCCCCTGCGGCCCGGGGAGTGCTTTAACGCTCTCCGCCAAAAACAATAAACCAGTCTTTTGGGGCCACCATGACTCTGTCACTTGCCTGTTGTCGAAGTACCACGTCTTCCACACTCTCGCTCTGGGTGCTCGCCCTGGCTCTTCCGCTGCCTGCGTTGGCGGAGTTCAGGCCGATGGGGGATGGTGCGCTGTCTGGCGTTACCGGCCAGGCGGGGGTGACGATTGAGCTGGAAACCAAGCTCAGCATTGACCGGTTCAGCTGGATTGATGAGGGTTCGCTGAATGTGAACGGTCTGCGCTTGTCCGGGCAGAACGATACGGTGCTGGACAACATGAAGCTGACCATCGATATTGCCGGCGATGGGGAGGTGCTGGAGCACGGGTTTTCGGAGATTGCCCGTCGCGCCAATGCCGGGTTGCTGGCCCCGGGCAATCCGGATGTGGCCGATGCTCTGGCGAAGTATTCTGTCGCGGGCTCTTTTGGCAAGCAGTTCAATAGCGGTGATCTGGTGATGCACCTGGGTGCGACGGACTATGGCGACCCGTCCAGTCTGGACGACTACCTGCGGGCGGTCGACTTTGAACTGGCGGCGGACAGTGTGACCAGCACCGGTACCGGGGGGACGGCCACTCTGTTCTCGAACATCCTGCTGCAAGGGTATATTGGGCCGACGGATCTGGTGATTCGTAACGGAGGCAGTTCCACCCGCACTCTGGCCAATGGCAATGAGGTGTCCGGCTCTGAGCTGCAGCTGGATACTCATTTCGAGATTACCAACGGCAGCCTGAACTGGGATGCCGCAGATGTGATTCTGCTGTTCAACTTTGCCGCCGTGGGTATCGAGGGGCTGCAGATTCATAACCGCCGGGGCGACGATACGCTGGGGCATTTCGGCATGGCCAGTGCGACGGCAAAACTCTCCCGGGGAACCAGTGCCGCCTCTGGCAAGGAAGGCCTGTCCATCCATGAGGTTGAGTTCCGGGCGGATATCGACATGCCCGTGTTCAAGGTGGGTGGCACAAGCATCGGCAGCGTTCAGTTCACGGACTTCGCCATCACCAACTCCACCATGATGGTTTATGGTCGCTAGCCTGGACACCAACCACTCCCTACCCTGTAAACTGCCCGTCTAACTCTTGACGGGCAGCCCATGACTGACTCCACTGACATCAATTATTCAAAGCGTGCCTCCGGGCGGCGGCTGGCGATTTTCAGCCTGCTGTTTGTCGGGCTTACCGCCGCCGGGCTGTATGCCGTTTACGATCAGTTTGCCGGGCGCAGCATTACCTTTGATTCCAGACTGATCACTCCGGAAACCCTGTTGTCGGTGGCTGGTTTGTTACTGGTCTATTTCATTTCTGACGGCCTTCGGCTCTACTACACGCTCAGGGCGCTTGGCCATCGGTTACCTCTGCCGGCCATGTTCCGGCTGGTGTTCATTAACCTGTTTTTCTCCAATATCACGCCTATGGCCACCGGTGGCGGCTTCGCGCAGATCTGGTATCTGCATAACCACGGCGTTCCGGTTGGCAGGGCCACGGCCGCCACCACCATCCGGACGGTGCTGGCGGTGGTATTTATCTTTTCCCTGACGCCGGTTTTCCTGTTGACGCTCAAGGCGCTGGATGGCCGTACCATTGCCGGCGACATTGGTACGGCCCTGGCGATTTTTATCCTGATTTACCTGGGCTTCTTCGCCGTTCTGTTGTTCCGCACGCACTGGCTGATCGGCCCCCTCAGCAAGCTCCTCAGAGCGGCCCGCCGGATTCATCTGATAAGCGAGCGTCGGCACCAGAGGTGGCAGTTCAAGGCCCGCCGGGAGATGCTGCGGTTCTCCCGCAGCTTCAGTGACTATCTGCGTGGCCGCCCCCTGTTCGTGGTTTTGTCGATTCTGTTTACCGCGGTTTTCCTGCTCAGCCTGTTCAGTTTTCCGGCACTGCTGATGGCCAGCCTGGACTATGATGTGGATTACCTGGTGTCGCTGGGGCTGCTGGTGGTAACCACCTTCATCATGTATTTTTCACCCACCCCCGGCGCCTCTGGTATTTCCGAGGGTGTTTTTGGCAGCTTCTTCCGGGACATCCTCTCCGGCAATCACCTGATTCTGGTGATTGTCTTCTGGCGCCTGCTGACCATCTACCTGGGAATGATTATCGGCTTGATCGTCTTGCAGAAGGAACTTGTTGCCAACCGCGGGAGAACCGGATGATTTTCCGAAACCCACTCAAGCTTCTGTTCTACCTGTGCCTGCTGGTGGTACTTCTGCTGGTTGGCTATAAGGCCTACCTGAACCTGTTCACCGAGGATTTTGAAGGGGTACACACCGAGCAGGTTGAACGAATCCAGGGCACGGTCCAGCCGGGTGAATCCTTCAGTTTTGCGGTGGTGGGTAATATCAACAATTCCGTGGGGATCTTCGAGGACAGGATCATCCCGGAGCTGAACCGATCCAACCTCGATTTCATGGTATCGGCGGGTAATGCCGTCAGTGGTGGCGGTGAAGACAAGTACCGCGCCCTCTACGGCTCCCTGAGCCACCTGGAGATCCCATATCTGCTCACCTTCGGCGCCCACGAATACGAAGACTTTGGCAGTTTCCGATTTTATGACCATTTCGGACCACACTTCTTCAGCATCCAGGCAGGCAACAGCCGGCTGATTTTCCTGGACAGCACCGGTAAAACACCCTGGCGCTGGCAGATCCGCTGGCTGCACGAACTGCTTGCCAGGGACGAATCAAAGGCGCGGATCCTTTTTATTGGCCACCCACCGCTGCACCCGGAAGAAAATGCCCCGTTCGACAGACAGGATGACTACCTCGCACCGCCCGAATTCAGGGACGCGTTACTCCGGGCGGTGGATGAGCACGACATTGACCGGGTGTTCTCCGCCAACCTGTCTCTTTACTCGGAAAAGCAAATGGGGGATACCATGTTCATAACCACCGGTGGCGCCGGTGGTCTGGTGGTGAACAACGACATCAGTTTCTATCACTATGTACGAGTGGATGTGAACGCAGAGGGGCAGGTCAGCCACACACTGCAACGCCTGGAGGTGGGTCAGCACCCGGTTCTGAAGCGCCTGGAAAGCCTCTGGTTTTTTATCTATTCCCTGTTCTACACGGGCTACATCAATTTCCTGTTGATTGTCGCGGTGTTCGCGGCCATTGCGATCAAATTGTACGGCGCGATTTTCATCGGCAAGGATTACTACCCGGATTACGATCTGGACCCGGCCCCCTGGCTTGAGCGCCCGTTGCGAGTGGCCATGTTTACCAACAACTACCTGCCGTTCATCGGCGGTGTTCCGATTTCGATCGAGCGGCTGCGACGGGGGCTGGAAAAGCTGGGAGACAAGCTGCTGATCGTGGCGCCACGGTACAAGAACCAGCCGGAGGCGGAAGCCCACGTGCTGCGGGTGCCCTCACTGCTGGCCATGGGGGAGAAACGGGAATTCCGGCTGGCCAATATTTTCCTCGGCCGGATCCGCAAGCGGGTTCGCGCCTTCGCGCCGGACATCATCCATCTGCACCACCCGTTCTGGCTGGGCTCGTTGGGGCTGTTCGTAGCGCGGCGGCTGAAGGTACCAGCGATTTACACTTACCATACCCGCCTGGAACACTACGCCCACTTTGTGCCCCTGCCGGGGAGGCTGTTCCGCAACCTGATCTCCCATACCCTGATCAAGCGCTTTTCCAACAAGTGTGACGGCGTGATTGTGCCAACCTACTCCACCGAGGAATACCTTCGGATGATCGGGGTAAAAACGCCGACCTTTGTGCAGCCCACGGGCATTGAATACCAGCGTTTCCGGGACGTTCGCCGGGAAGATATTGACCAGTTGCGTAATCAGCTGAACCTTGGAGACGAGAAGGTTTTCGTCAGCGTCTCGCGGTTATCCAATGAGAAAAACATCGACTTCATGATTGAAGCGATTGATGCCCTGAGGCGGGAAACCGATGTGCCGTTCCGGTTCCTTATGATTGGCGATGGCCACCAGAAAGACCGGTTGCAGAAGAAGATAGAAGACCTTGACCTCCGGCAACATTTCACTCTGGTGGGTGCCATCCCCCCGGAAGACATGGCCACCTGGTACCGGCTGGGTGACGCCTTCCTGTTTGCCTCGAAATCCGAAACCCAGGGCATGGTGATCCTGGAGGCCATGGCGGCGGGGCTGCCGGTGGTGGCCGTGCGCTCCAGCGGCATCGAGGATGTGGTGCGGCACGGTTTCAATGGCTTCAAGACGCCGGAGAAGCAGGACCAGTGGCGGGCGCAGGTCAGGAAACTGCTGGAAGACGACGAACTGCGCAGCAAACTTGCCTCACAGGCTCTGGATTTTGCGAAGGACTATTCCGTCGAGCAATTTGCCACTGACGTTCGCACAATTTACGCCACCACCCTGGCCCTGTTCGCCAAGAAACGGAAACGCTCAGCAAGCAATCAGGAATAGTCAGGGTTATGGTTTTCCCGTGCACCCTGATCGGTCCAGACTGAGTTCACGTATTATAAAAGTCGTTTTAACCATCGGAGAGTCTAAGTGAGCGGCATCCCCGTCGGAATCAGCACCTGCCTGCTGGGCAGGGAAGTTCGCCATGATGGCGGCCACAAACATTCCCGTTACTGCACCCAGGTGCTGTCAAAGCACTTTGAGTTTCGTTCCATCTGCCCGGAGCTGGAAGCAGGCCTGGGCGTGCCCCGCCCGGCCATTCACCTGCGTGAATACAGCGATGGCCTTCGGCTGATCGAAACCAGGGGCACGGCGGATCACACCGGCGCCATGCAGGGCGTTATCGACCAGATCATGCCCACCCTGGCAGACCTTCGGGGTTACATCCTGATGGCCAAATCGCCCAGCTGTGGCATGGAGCGCATCAAGGTGCACAACGAGAATGGCCAGGTGACCCGCAGGGACGGCCGGGGCATGTTCGCCGAAGCTCTGTTGAAAGCCTATCCGCTGATGCCGGTGGAGGAGGAAGGCCGCCTCAACGACGACATGCTTCGGGAAAACTTTATCGAGCGGGTCTTTGCCTACGACGACTGGATGCAGAATGTCGCGGGCGATAATCTTTCGGCCAGGGCGCTGATCGAATTCCACACCCGCCACAAGTTCCAGCTTCTGGCCCACTCCGAGAAGATCTACCGCCAGCTCGGCCCCATGCTGGGGGACCTGAAATCGAAGCCACTGGAAACCATCTCCAGCCGTTACATCAACCAGTTCATGGAGGCCATGAGCCAGAAAGTCAGCCGGGGCTCCCACCTGAATGCCATGCAACACCTGATGGGCTACCTGAGAGACTCCATGGGCGACGAAGACCGTAAGGTGTTGATGGAGCAGATGGCGGCCTACCGCCGGGGTGAGGTGCCGTTGGTGGTGCCCATGACCCTGCTGCGTATGGCCCAGCGCCGGGAGCCGGTGGATTACCTGCACGCCCAGCAATACCTTACGCCCTATCCGGACGAGCTTGGCCTGAGAAACAACGTTTGAAGCCTGAAGATGGGGTCAGATGAAAAAGGGGTCAGATGAACTTTTCATCTGACCCCTTTTTCATCTGACCCCTTTTTCACGCCGTTAATCAGAAGCCATAGAGAAGCGAGAGTGACGTCTCGGTGTCGGTGTTTTCAGAGCCGGCCGGGGCGTCGGATACATGCTTCACCCGGAGCGCCGCCTTCATCGAAAGGTTGCCCGCCACATTGGCCTGCAGGGAGGTCTCTGACTGGCTTATCGTGTTGTTCTCATCCAGCCCGATTTCGGTGCTGAGCTTCTGGCGGAACAGTGCGTTCGCAGACAGGGCATAATCAACCTGGCCGGCAAGGCGGACGATGGCCTCTTTTTCAGAATCTTCTCCCTGCGCGTTAACCCTGTCCAGCTTGTTGTAGCGGTAACCCGCACCCGCTGAGAGATCGAAAAAAGACCGATCACCCGACCGCCAGAGCCGGTTTCCGTAACCAGTGGTCACTGAGGATTCGAAATCGTAGCCAGAGAAGCGGTCGTTCTCCCAGGAGCCGCGAAGAAACCAATACTGTTTTTTGTCGAACTTGTAGTCGGTTTCCAGAGCGGCCAGGTACTCCTCGGCCGTGGTTTCGTCCTCCGCTTCGGAGTAATTGGTGCTGAAGTCCCCGGTATGGCGCCAGGTTTCCACTTCACGAATCAGACCGAGACGGCCCTTGATGTTGGTCTCCTCGGTGTTGCCGGTGGTAACCAGCACACCAAGTTCGGTTTCGCCCTTCCAGTTATCCGCCTCCTGCCCATTGGCAAACGGCGCGATAACAACTGCGGTGATGGCTACTGCCTGTCGTAACTCCATGAAGTCTCCTATTGGTGTTGGTCAGGCTCCCTCGGTTTTCCTGGCTTTTTCACCGGCCAGGCTTTTCCGGGCCTGATGCTCTCTTTCTGCCTTTTTCTGCGTCTTGCGCTCGGCAATGATACGGGCGGCTTCACCGCCCACGTGGGCCTCGCCACGCTGCTCTGCCAGACGCATCTGACGTTCACGCTCGGCGAACCGGGCCTTCTGCTCTTCGGTCAGCGAGTCGATGCACTGGTGACAGCTGACACCCGGCTCGTACTCCGGGCGAGCTTTGTCTTCCTCGGTAATCGGCCTGCGGCAGGCGTGGCACTGATCGTACTCGCCACGCTCCAGCCTGTGGTTGACGGTTACCCGGTCATCAAACACGAAGCATTCTCCGCGCCACAGGCTCTGCTCTTCGGGTACCTCTTCGAGGTATTTCAGGATACCGCCCTTAAGGTGATAGACCTCTTCAAAGCCCTGTTCCTTCAGGTATGCGGTGGATTTCTCGCAACGGATACCGCCGGTGCAGAACATGGCCACTTTCCTGTGCTTCGATGGATCGAGATTCCGCTTCACGTATTCCGGGAATTCGCGGAAGGTCTCGGTGGCCGGATTGACGGCATTTTTAAAAGTGCCAATCTCGACTTCGTATTGATTACGGGTATCGACAAGAACCACGTCCGGATCGGAGATCAGATTGTTCCATGCTTTCGGGTCCACATACGTACCGACAATGCGCTTCGGATCAATCCCTTCCACGCCCATGGTGACAATTTCCTTCTTGAGCTTCACCTTGGTGCGTTTGAAGGGCTGGATATCAACAAAGGATTCCTTGTAGTCAATACCATCAAAACGCTCATCGCCGGTAATCCAGGCTTTCACGGCATCAATGCCTTCTCGGCTGCCGGCGATGGTACCGTTGATACCTTCCCTTGCCAGCAGCAGGGTGCCGTGGACGTCTTGCTCCAGCATCAGGTCCAGCAGCGGCTGGCGGAGGGACTTGTAATCGTTCAGGACTGCGAACTTATACAGTGCGCAGACAACAACGTTGTTGCTCATCATTTTCTCCTGCGGGCCGGATCGTAAATCCGGAGCATGGGTTCGGGGTTATTCAAAGGCCGAAGCCTGAGAGGGCGCAGATTCTAACCAACTCAGGCTCACGATCAAGTGCAGGTTTTGCAGCGCTACCTGGCCTTGCTGGCAAGCTCGCGCTCCACAACAGCGGAAAGCTGCCCCCAGCCCGGCCGCGTCAGGCGGATATTATCCACCAGAACGGTGGGTGTGCTGGTTACCCGAAGCTGCATGGCAACGCGGCGGCTTTGTTCTACGGCCTCGCGATGCAATTCGGTGGTCATACAGCGGCGGAAGCGCCGTTCTTCAAGGCCGAGGTCGCCGGCGTACCGGGTGAAGGTTGCCACCGGGTCGTTAGAGCCACTCCACTCGGTCTGGGAATCGTAGAGGCGATCGTGCATGGCCCAGTAGGTGCCCTGATCACCTGCACAGCGGGCAGCCTGGGCCGCGGGCATGGCGTTCTGGTGCTGCTGCAGGGGCAGGTCAAAATAGACGAACCGGACCTTGCCCTCGTCCACGTACTCCTGCTTCAGGCGCTTGCTCGCCGAGGAGAAGTTGCCGCAGGCCGGACACTGATAGTCTGCAAACTCCCGCACCACGACAGGAGCATCCTCCGGGCCCACTGAAACCCCGAACTGGTCCAGCTGCGCCGGGAATGCCTCGGCATTGGCGGAAGCCACAGGCAGTTCGTCGGAGGTTGGCTCCGGTGCGGCGGTCAGGAACACTAACCCGAAAGCCACCGCGGCGACCACGAGCACTCCGATACCAATATAAAGCGGCTTGTTGGATTTTCCTTTTCGGGGAGGCGGTGCACCGGTTTCCTTGCGACGTTTTGCTTCACCCATGATGGGGCTCCTTTTTGTGTTTCTGATTTTCCGGAATTAATTAGCTGGCGACCGTTTTCAGAGCCAGCGTGGCACGCTAAGATCCTTTATATCCTACAAAAGTTCCAACAAAAACTAAGGAATCCTCATGCCACTACCCGAATCCCTGCAAGACATGCTCACTCTGCCGCTGGTTGCCGCACCCATGTTTCTGATTTCCGGCCCGGAACTGGCGCTGGCCTGTTGCAAACAGGGCATTGTGGGAAGTTTTCCGGCCCTGAACCAGCGCACCAGTGAGGGTTTTGAGGGCTGGCTGATCCAGATGAATGAACAGCTGGACGCCTTCCGGACATTACATCCGGATCACAAGACAGCGCCGTATGCGGTGAACCTGATTGTGCACCGGACCAATCCACGCTGGCAGGCAGATCTTGAGCTGTGCGTGAAACACCGGGTGCCGATCATTATCACGTCACTGGGCGCGGCCAGCCAGGTGGTCGAAGCGGTGCACGGCTACGGCGGCGTGGTATTCCACGATGTGACCAACCAGAAACACGCACGGAAAGCGGCGCAAGCCGGCGTCGATGGCATCATTGCGGTAGCGGCCGGCGCCGGCGGCCATGCCGGCACCATTAACCCGTTTGTACTGGTGCACGAAATCCGTGAGGTGTTTGATGGCACCATCCTGCTGGCCGGCGGGCTGTCTCATGGCGAAGACCTGCTGGCTGTAAAGGCCCTGGGTGCAGACCTGGCCTACATGGGTACCCGGTTTATCAATACCACTGAATCCCAGGCGGAAGAGGCTTACCGGAGCATGATCATTGAAGCGGTTTCCGGTGACATTATCCACACACCGGCGGTGTCCGGTGTGCCCGCCAGCTTTATGCGGCAGAGCCTGGAGGCCGCCGGATTCCCCATGGACAAGCTGAACCAGGCGGGCGACATCAATTACGGAGAAAAGCTCAAACCCATTGACGATGAAGCCATGGCCTGGAAAACCGTCTGGTCTGCTGGCCAGGGCGTCAGCCAGATCCACGACGTGCTGAGTGTCGCGGATCTGGTGAAACGACTGAGCGAGGAATACCAAAACGCCCGGGCCTGGCTAGTGTCATCTCCCCCGGCCCTCTGATGGCGACGGAAATCATCACGATTTATTGTCAGGGCATGAATACTGTTGGGAGCTATGAGTTCGCCTTCAAATTCAGGGTATCTGCATTTCGTGATTGATCCGGGGTCAGATGGCCCCATCCTCGATCAGCTTCACCAGTGTTGATAGATCGGCCCCGTAGTTGACCCCCTTCTCCTCCGGTTCCGGCCTTGTGAAGCTGATACTCTTCCTCATCATCACCCCACCAAATCCGGTATCCTGTGGCGGCTGACGCTTGCGCTTGAAGTTCGGGCGCTTGACCTTGTGAGCCCCCTCCGAGAAAAGGATTTTGACTCTCAAGGCCTCAAAGCTATAGCCACGACCCAGGCGATTCATCACCCGAATGAGGTTGTTCAGGCTCTCAGTGTAGGCATTGGTAATGGCGTGATCGAAGTAGGCGAAAATGTGCGGATGCCAGTTATCCATCGCCCTGACCAGTGGGTAAAACGCCTCGCGCACCTCCGGCACCAGGTTGTCCCTCCAGATGGCATAGGCTCGCTCTGCATCGGCACGGGTATCCATGTCCCAGATACCGTAGAACGCCTCTTTGGCATCGTAGGCAGCCTCCAGCATCGGGTAGTTGGCCGTCCAGCCCGAGAGCTTGAGGTATTCCTTGTCGGTGAGTTCGTTACGGCGCTTGAGCAGCACGAAGCGGTCGTGCATCAGTCCCCGGCGTTCTTTGGTGGTGAGTTCGGCACGCTGGGCCTTGCGGATCGTATCCAGGGCCTCATTCGCCATCCTGACCACATGAAACTTGTCGATCACGATGGTCGCCTGTGGCATCAGAGCCTCCACCGCCTCTCGGTAAGGGTTCCACATATCCATCGCCACATATTGCACCTTCTCGCGCCCCTGCATGGTCTGGAAGTGGCCCATGACCGTCTTCTTGGTGCGGTCGCGCAGAACCTCGACCGCCGTGTTGTGCTCAATGTTGGAGATAATGCAGCGGGGTTTCTTGATGATGTGGATTTCGTCAATGCCCATCCACTTCGGCACCTCGAAGCAAACCGTGCGCTCCAGCTCGTTGATGTAGTCGCGGAAGACGTTTTTGACGGTGTTCTCAGCCAATCCCACCTCATCGGCCAGGTGCGCGAAGGGGCGTTTGATGGCCTGCTTGCCCACCCAATCGACCAGGCGTGCGGTCATCAGTCGCTTCTCATCGACATCCGGTAGACGCTCGTAGAAGGTCTTTCCGCACTGGCGGCAGCGATAGCGCCTGGTATCGACATAGATACCGACACGTTTTCCGTGCATGGGCAGGTCGCGGATCAACTGCTCACGGCGTCCGAACCCGACAATCTCTCTGTGGCCGCAATGCTGGCAGGCGGATGGGTGCTTCGTTGCCCCGGCCCAGATGTGGTAGTCGTGGTCGTCTTCCTCGATGCTGGCGATAGTGTAGGAGGGAAGATTCAGAATATTGCGAGGCATGTTATTCGTGGGTCACAGCAGACTCTCCACGCATTCAAAACACCGGCAATCTGCTGCGTGTATCTCTATGGCATTCGTGCTTTTGGTGGCAACTTCAAAGAACGGCACTTCACTATTGTCCGTTTCTGCAACCCACATACCTTTCGCCGTTGACCAAACAATTGAATGCGGTTCTTGATCAATCATGATGGTATCGTGCTCATAGAGGTCGTTCCCGTTGGTATCCTCGAACCCAGTGAACAACTCCAGATCGACGGTTTCCATGCTGTTTACCGCTGTGCAACCCTGTTGAAGTTGAAACCACAAAACGGGCAGGTGCCGTCAATGCGTGAACGTGTGCGGTAGCGTTTGCAGGTTGAGCGATAGCAGGTGACGCTCTGGCTCTTACTTGGATGCCATTTTTGGCGAGGCGGAGAAACGGCTTGGCTTTGTTTGTCGGCGATACTCATGGGGATGGAGATGCCCCCGGATAATTGAGGGATTGAATTACCTCCCCAACCTGCACTTCCAATTCCGGCAAATCTCTCTCGACAGTCCTCCAGACCACATCCAGATCGACTTTGAAGTACCCATGCGCCAAGGCATTTCGCGTGCCGTAAGCCGCTTTGAGGGGAAAATCTGGATGCTTTATCGCAAAGTCAGGGAAATGACGTTGGATACTACCTGCCGCCTCACCGATGATCTCCAGGTTGCGGATCACTGCATCCTGTTTCTCTTCATTAACAAGGAACCCGACTTGATCAATGTCCTGGAGATAGCGCTGAATACGACCGATAGCCTGCTGGATGTGCCCAAGGTAGTCTCTCAGGGCGAGTTCATCCCGACGACTCATACAGCCCGAGCCTCATTGAGCACTTCCATTTTCCACCTGTCAGGCAGCGCAGCGGGAGTCAGTACATCAACCTCTACTCCGAGGAGTTCAGTCAGCTCTGTGCGAATAGCACCAACATCGAAGAGGGAGGTTTCCTCCGTGGTGTCGATGAGGATGTCCAGATCGCTTGCATCCGTATCCTGTCCGTGGAGGACGGAACCGAAGATACGCGGGTTTTTGGCATGATGCCGCTCCACGATCTGCCGTATGGCATCACGGTGCTGTTGATATGCGGTAGATGGCTTCATACAGAGGCCCTCATTGGTACTCAGATAGCCTAACTTTAGGGCATCTAGTGTCCGCCGTCAATCACGCATTGCGTTTTTGCGCCATAGTTACGGCATAGTTACGGCATTTGAATCGAGCAGAGGAAATCTACGCCGAGATTCAGGCGCTGGAGGAGAAGAAATAGCCGGGGGAGCCTTTACTCCCCCATCAACTGCCTGATCCGATGGTTGAGCCGCGCCACTTCCCGGCGCATTTCCTCAACCTCATCGAGCAACTCCAGAGACATCGCGAGGCCGGGCAGATTCATTTTCAGATCCCGTTGCAGTCTTTGGGCTTTGCGCAACCGGTTTAGGGCCGCGACATCGAACTGCCATTGCCGGGCCTCCGGGGAGTCCTCCAGTGGCGCAATGATGCCGTAGTCAACCAGTTTGATAACAAACTCGGCATGGCATTCGCCGCGTTCGCAGATTTCACGCAGGGTGAAGGTGCTGCCATCCTGGTCGAACACCTCTACCGTCAGAATATGGTCTTGCTTGTTCATCCCTTACTCCCGCTCACACGTGAAGCCTGCTGCGTGGATTGAAGTTTTTCTCTGCCTCGGCCAACTGGGCATAGAGCTTTTCAGCCTCCGGGCTGTGTTTCTCAGGCATGGCCACCTGAAGAACGACGATCTGGTCGCCCGGATGTTTGCCCGGGAAGCCTTTGCCCTTGAGCCTGAGCTTACGGCCGCTGGTGGAGCCCTTCGGGACTTTGACATTCACCTTGGAGCCAACCGTTGGCACAGTCACCGTTGCACCCAGAGCCGCCTCCCAGGGCGCCACGGGCACGGTAACCATGACATCGCGGCCTTCAATGGTGAAATGCGGATGCGGCGCGAACTCCACCTCGATGAACAGATCGCCAGGCTCACCGCCGCCAATACCCGGAGCACCCTGACCTTTCAGGCGGATATGCTGCCCCTCGCGCATGCCGGCGGGGATCTTCACTTTCAGGGTTTTCTGCCTCGGAATAACCCGGCCATGCGGGTCGGCTTCGTGCACGGTAAACGACACCTGCTTGTCGCAGCCATGGAAGGCTTCTTCCAGGAACAGGGCGATCCTGGCATGGACATCTTCACCGCGCATTTTCATGTTCTGGCGGAAACCTCCACTATCAGAACCACCGGAGAACCCACCCCGGCGACGGCCTCCGAAGATCTCCTCGAAGAAATCGCTGAACTGGCGGGCATCGGCCTCAGTATAGCCACCGCCGCCAAAACCGGATGCGCTCTGCCATCCGGGTGGCGGCTCGAAAGAACCATCAGCCTTGGCGCCGTACTTGCGCAGCTGATCGTATTCCGCCCGCTTCTCTGGGTCTTTCAATACTTCGTAGGCCTCACCAAGATCCTTGAACCTGGTGTCGGCGTCCTTTTCCTTGCTGACATCCGGATGATACTTCCGGGCCAGCTTCCGGTAAGCCTTTTTGATCTCCTCGGAGGAGGCAGACTCGCTCACACCGAGCACGGCGTAATAGTCTTTGAAGTCCATTCTGGTCCTCACCGCTGGTTAATCTGCTGAGCGAATTGCTCGTATACTAACCACTATATTTGATGAGGTTCGGGAAATTACAAGGGTGGGGTTGTTCTTACTTGAGGTGGATCAGGGTTTGGGGTGGACACTGGAGGTTGGCAGAGCCAGACCACCTGGGCGCCACCCTGAAGCCATCAGGCTACAAGACGGCGCACTCCAAGGGCTTACTTGACCTTCGGATCCAGCTCACCGGAGGCATACCGCTCAAACATGCGCTCCAGGTTGACCGGTTTGATCTTGCTGGCGTTGCCGGCACAACCGAAGGCTTCGTAGCGTGCGATGCACACGTCGGTCATGGCCTTCATGGTTTCCTTGAGGAATTTGCGCGGGTCAAACTCCGCCGGGTTTTCGCTCAGGAAGCGACGGACGGCACCGGTGCTTGCCAGGCGCAGGTCGGTGTCGATGTTGACCTTGCGCACGCCGTGCTTGATACCTTCCACGATTTCTTCAACCGGGACACCGTAGGTTTCCGGGATCTCGCCGCCGTATTCGTTGATGATCTTCAGCCACTCCTGGGGTACGGAGCTGGAGCCGTGCATGACCAGATGGGTGTCCGGGATACGGGCGTGGATGGCTTTGATCTGGTCGATAGCCAGGATGTCGCCTGTGGGCGGACGGGTAAACTTGTAGGCGCCGTGGCTGGTACCGATGGCGATGGCCAGGGCGTCCACGTGGGTCTTCTTGACGAAATCCGCGGCTTCTTCCGGGTCGGTCAACATCTGGCTGTGGTCCAGGGTGCCTTCGGCGCCGATGCCGTCTTCTTCACCGGCCTGGCCGGTTTCCAGGGAGCCGAGGCAGCCCAGTTCGCCTTCTACGGAGACGCCACAGGCGTGGGCCATTTCAACGGTGCGGCGGGTGACGTCAACGTTGTAGTCGTAGTCGGTCGGGGTTTTGCCGTCTTCACCGAGGGAGCCGTCCATCATCACGGAGCTGAAGCCCAGTTGGATGGAGCGCTGGCACACGGAGGGGCTGGTGCCGTGGTCCTGGTGCATGACCACCGGGATGTGCGGGAATTCTTCGATGGCCGCGAGGATCAGGTGGCGCAGGAAGGGGGCGCCGGCGTATTTGCGGGCACCGGCAGAGGCCTGGACAATCACCGGGGAGTCGGTTTTGTCGGCGGCTTCCATGATGGCGCGCATCTGTTCCAGGTTGTTGACGTTAAAGGCTGGCACACCGTAACCATGCTCGGCGGCGTGATCCAGCATTTGCCGCATCGAAATCAGGGCCATGGGTCGTCTCCTTCATTTGGACTTTGGATGTTTGAATTCTGTTTTGGTGCAGACTTTGGTCGTCAGACGTTGGAGTCTGCTGCGGCAGGTGGGGACCGCTTTCCGGGACACGCTGTGAATACGTCCGTGTACGCTTGACTGCAGCATCCATGCTGCAGACAGTCCCGGAAAGCGGTCCCCCACCTGCCTTGCGATTCTGACCTTATTGCTAGCCTCAGTCAGAACCGCATCTATTTGTTCACTCTCCGCGCTCTTCCAGTACCGCTACCGCCGGCAGTGTTTTGCCTTCGACGAACTCGAGGAAGGCGCCACCGCCGGTGGAGATGTAGGAGATTCTGTCAGCAACGCCGTACTTGTCAACGGCGGCGACGGTGTCTCCACCGCCGGCCAGGGAGAAGGCGTTGCTTTCGGCGATGGCCAGAGCGAGTGCTTTGGTGCCATTGCCGAACTGGTCAAATTCGAAAACGCCGACCGGGCCGTTCCAGAGGATGGTTTTGGCGTTTTTCAGTACGTCGGCGAACTTGCCAGCGGTTTCCGGGCCGACGTCGAGGATCATGTCGTCGTCGCTGACGTCGGAGATGTTCTTGGTGGTGGCGGTGGCGGTTTCGGCGAATTCGCTGGCTACCACTACGTCGACCGGCAGAGGGATTTCAACGCGGGAGGCAATGTCCTTGGCGGTGTCGATCAGGTCGTGCTCGCACAAGGATTTACCGACCGGGTGACCCGCTGCGGCCAGGAAGGTATTGGCGATGCCGCCGCCAACGATGATCTGGTCGCAGACTTTTTCCAGGGCGTTGAGTACATCCAGCTTGGTGGAGACCTTGGAGCCGCCAACGATGGCAACGACGGGCTTGGCCGGGTTGTCCAGGGCTTTGCCGAGGGCATCCAGTTCAGCGGCCAACAGCGGGCCGGCGCAGGCTTCGGGGGCGAATCTTGCCACACCGTGGGTGGAGGCCTGGGCGCGGTGGGCGGTGCCGAAGGCGTCCATTACGTAGACGTCGCACAGGGCGGCGTACTTCTTTGCGAGGTCTTCGTTGTCTTTCTTTTCGCCTTTGTTGAAGCGGACGTTTTCAAACAGGACCACTTCGCCATCGGCGACTTCAACGCCGTCCAGGTAGTCCTTGATCAGGCGCACTTCCTGGCCCAGCACCCTGGAGAGATGGTCAGCGACGGGCTTCATGGAGGAGGCTTCGTCGTACACGCCTTCTTCCGGGCGCCCCAGGTGTGACATCAGCATGACCCTGGCGCCGGCGTCTTTGGCGGCCTTGATGGTCGGTAGTGACGCGCGGATGCGGGCGTCGCTGGAGACCTTGCCATCCTTGACCGGCACGTTCAGGTCTTCGCGGATCAGCACCCGCTTGCCGGCGAGGTTGAGGTCGGTCATTTTCTTGATGGCCATAACGTTCTTCCCTAAGTCTGTGTGAACACGTGAACATGGGTCTGCCCCCATACGGGGTCAGACCCCTTTTTCAGTCTTTTCCAGCCAACAGCGGCTGACATCGAGCATCCGGTTCGCGAACCCCCACTCATTGTCGAACCAGCACAGCACTTTCACCATGGTGCCCCCGGTTACCCGGGTCTGACCGCCGTCCACGATGCCGGAATGGGCGTCGTGGTTAAAATCGGAGCTGGCCAGCAGTTCGTCGGTGTAACCGAGAATGCGCATCAACGGGCCGTTGGCGGCCTCTTCTAACAGTTTGTTCACCGTTGCCACATCCGTGGACTTGCCCACATTAACGACCATGTCGATGGCAGACACGTTCATGGTGGGCACCCGCATGGCCACCGAACTGAACTTACCCACCATGTGAGGCAGCAGGCGCTCGATGCCTTTGGCGAGCCCGGTTTCCACCGGGACGATGTTGTGCAAAGCGCTGCGGGTGCGGCGCAGGTCCTGGTGATGATAGGCATCGATCACCGGCTGGTCGTTCATCGCCGCGTGAATGGTGGTGGTACTGCCCTGCTCCACATCGAAGGCTTCGTCCAGTACCTTGATTACAGGCACCAGGCAATTGGTGGTGCAGGAGGCGGCGGCGACGATGACGTCCTCCGGGCAGAGATCGCGGTCGTTGATGCCGTAGACCACGGTGCGGTCCACATCCGATTCCGCCGGCTGGGAAAACAGCAGACGTTTGGCACCGGCCTGGATATGGCGTTCTGCGGTGGCGCGATCGGAATAGGCGCCGGAACACTCAAGCACCAGGTCAACTTTCAGGAGATCCCAGGGCAGCTCCGCCGGTTCGGAATGGCGCAGGACCCTGATGGCGTCACCATTGACCATCAGGTCCTGGCCCGCTACGGAAATCTCACCCTGGAACCGGCCATGGGTGGAATCGTAGCGGGTCAGGTGGGCAATGGTGTCGATATCCGACAGCTCATTAATGGCGACCACCTGCAGGTGGTCGCGGAAGCCGTTTTCATAAAGCGCACGCAACACGCACTGGCCGATTCGGCCGTACCCGTTGATGGCAATGCGAAAAGGCGCGGAGTCTGTCATCAGGCGTCCAGCAATTCAGCGGCCACTTCCAGAACATTGTCGACGGTAAAGCCGAATTCCTTGAACAGCTCACCGGCAGGCGCGGACTCACCAAAGGTGGTCATGCCGATAATACGGCCGTCCAGGCCCACGTACTTGTACCAGTAGTCGGCAATGCCGGCTTCGATAGCAATGCGGTTGGTCACGTCCAGCGGCAGAATCTGCTGCTTGTACTCGGCGCTCTGGGCATCGAAGGTATCGGTTGACGGCATGGAAACCACACGCACCTTGCTACCCTGCGCACGCAATTTGGTAGCGGCGTCCTGGGCCAGGCCCACTTCGGAGCCGGTAGCGATCAGGATCAGTTCCGGTGCGCCTTCGCTGTCAGACAGGATGTAAGCACCCTTGGCCACATCCGCGAGCTGCCGGGCATCGCGGTCCTGGTGCGGTAGTCCCTGACGGGAGAAGACCAGGGCAGTCGGGCCGTCGGTGCGCTCGAGGGCCGCTTTCCAGGCCACGGCGGTTTCCACCGTGTCGGCCGGGCGCCACATGCTCATATTCGGCGTGGTGCGCAGGCTGGCCATCTGCTCAACTGGCTGGTGAGTGGGACCATCCTCGCCCAGGCCGATGGAGTCATGGGTGAACACAAAGATTGAACGCTGCTTCATCAGCGCGGCCATCCGAACCGCGTTGCGGCAGTATTCCATGAAGATCAGGAAGGTGGCGCCGTAGGGCACGAAGCCGCCGTGCAGGGCGATGCCGTTCATGATCGCGACCATGCCGAACTCGCGCACGCCGTAGTGGATGTAGTTGCCGCTGGCGTCTTCCCTGGTCAGTCCCTTGCTGCCGCCCCAGATGGTCAGGTTGGAACCGGCCAGGTCGGCCGAACCACCCATCAGTTCCGGCAACAGGGGACCGTAGGCGTTCAGGGTGTTCTGGGAGGCCTTGCGGGAGGCAACCGTTTCGCCCTTGTCCTGGCATTCCTGAATGTAGGCCTGGGCCTTGCCGGCAAAATCTGAAGGCAGATCACCGGCCATGCGGCGCTTGAATTCCGCGGCCAGCTCTGGCTCGGCCTTTTCGTATGCGGCGAACGCCTGCTCCCACTCTGACTGAGCCGCTGCGCCTTTTTCACGTGCGTTCCAGGCGGCTGCGATTTCGGACGGAACCTCAAACGGGCCGTATTGCCAGCCCAGTTGCTCGCGGGTCAGCGTGATTTCGTCGTCACCGAGCGGCGCACCGTGGCTGTCTTCCTTGCCCTGCTTGTTGGGAGAGCCGAATCCGATGATGGTCTTGCAACAGATCATGGTGGGCTGATCGGTGTTGGCGCGGGCAGCCTCAATGGCAGCGCGCACGGCGTCGGCATCGTGGCCGTCCACCGCCGGAATCACCTGCCAGCCGTAGGCTTCGAAACGCTTCGGGGTGTCGTCGGTGAACCAGCCTTCCACTTCACCATCAATGGAAATGCCGTTGTCGTCGTAGAAGCAGATCAGCTTGCCCAGGCCCAGGGTGCCGGCCAGGGAGGCCACTTCGTGGGAGATTCCCTCCATCAGGCAGCCGTCACCGAGGAAGGTGTAGGTGTAGTGATCCACAATGTCGTGGCCGGGACGGTTGAACTGCGCTGCCAGCGCCTTTTCCGCCAGGGCGAAACCCACGGAATTGGCAAAACCCTGCCCGAGAGGACCGGTGGTGGTTTCAACGCCCGGGGTATAACCGTATTCCGGGTGGCCCGGTGTTTTCGAGTGCAACTGACGAAAATTCTTCAGGTCGTCAATGGAAACGTCGTAACCGCTCAGGTGCAGCAGGGAGTACTGCAGCATGGAGCCGTGACCGTTGGACAGCACGAAGCGGTCCCGGTTGGCCCACTGAGGGTTAGCCGGGTTGTGGCTCAGATAATCGTTCCACAGTACCTCGGCGATATCCGCCATACCCATGGGCGCACCCGGGTGGCCGGACTTGGCTTTCTGAACCGCATCCATGCTCAGCGCGCGAATGGCGTTGGCGAGATCTTTACGAGACGGCATTGACGTTTCTCCAGTGTTTATCGGGAAAGAATTCGGACTGCTTAAAAAAGAGGCGCGTATTTTCGCCGATTACTGTGTGCCGGGGCAAATCGGCATAGACCTCTTTCACGATTGTTTGCCTGTGGATTACCGAAACGGGCTGATTCCAAAGAATCACAAACCTATATCAAAATTTTTTGATATTCCTGTTGATTGACCACCCAAACCCCCCTAAACTTCTCAGCCATGACATCCCTGAACGCACACGCAAACGAAATGTCCTCCGTTGACGCACTGGCTCCGATCTTCAAGGCAAGCGGGGACCCTTTGCGCCTGGAGATCCTGCGTGTGCTGAGACGGGATACCTTTGGAGTGCTGGAACTCAGCCAGCTGTTCGATATGCGCCAGTCCGGCATGAGCCATCACCTGAAGGTGATGAACAAGGCCGGCTTGCTCGAGCCCCAGCGGGAAGGCAACGCGATTTTCTACCGCCGCCCCCTGCACCTGGACACTGACAAGCCAACGGACCAGACCATCCGCCAGATTTTTGAAGCGGTGGACAGGGTGCCTCTGCCGCCGAACCTTCAGGAAAAAATTGAAGCGATCCGCAACCAGCGGGCGGATCAGTCCCAGGCGTTTTTCGCACGGTACGCCGAACAGTTCCGGGAACAGCAGGAACTGATTGCAGCCTTTGATCTGTATGCCGAGCCTGTGGCAGCGCTGATTCGCAAGCGGTCCGGGAAACACCAGTGGCAGACTGCCCTGGAGATCGGGCCCGGCGAAGGCGCGTTCCTGCCGGTACTGGCGGAGCTTTGCGGGCATGTGGTTGCCCTCGACAACAGCCGGGACATGCTGGCCAAGGCCACCCGCACCTGTATTGACCAGCGGCTGAACAATATTGATCTGATTGAGGGCGTAACCGACACACTGCTCGCCCGGGGTGACGGGTTTGACCTGGTGGTCGCCAACATGGTGCTGCACCACGTGCCCAGCCCGGCCGACATTTTTCTGGACGCATCGGCCCTGATGAACAACGGCGGCTGCCTGGTCATCAGTGATTTGTGCAGCCACGACCAGGACTGGGCCAAAGAGAACTGCGGTGACCTCTGGCTGGGTTTTGAACCGGAAGAGCTGACCGCCTGGGCCACGGATGCGGGTTTAAGTGCCGGAGAACAATTGTTTATCGGCCTTCGCAACGGCTTTCAGATACAGGTTCGGGAATTCTGGAAAAACGGCGGACAGATCTGACGACTGACATCTCAATATCAATAAATTTTGATATACAGATACGTAGTTTTACGTATCCTTACACAGACCAACAACCCGGTAACCGGAAGACACTTTTAAGATTGGCCCAAGAAAGGCTGAAGAAAGACTCTTACCGGTCTGAATTTGAAACGCTCACAGAGGAGCACGCTTTATGTCTGACTACAACATCTTCACTTCCGAATCGGTCTCTGAAGGCCACCCGGACAAACTGGCCGACCAGATCTCCGACGCGATCCTGGACGCGATCCTGACCGACGACCCCCACGCCCGTGTTGCCTGTGAAACCATGGTAAAAACCGGCGTAGCCATTGTCGGCGGTGAGATCACCACCAGCGCCTGGGTCGACCTGGAAGACCTGGTGCGCGGCGTGATCAAAGACATCGGCTACACCTCCTCCAAAGTCGGATACGACGGCGACACCTGCGGCATCATCAACATCATCGGCAAGCAGTCTGTAGACATCGCCCAGGGCGTTAACCGCCAGAAGCCGGAAGACCAGGGTGCCGGCGACCAGGGCCTGATGTTTGGCTACGCCAGCAACGAAACCGACGTGCTGATGCCCGCGCCGATTACCTTCTCGCACCGTCTGGTCCAACGTCAGGCCGAGGCCCGCAAGAGCGGCCTGCTGCCGTGGCTGCGCCCGGATGCGAAAAGCCAGGTGACCTGCCGCTATGAAAATGGCCGGGTTGCCGGCATCGACGCGGTGGTCCTTTCCACCCAGCACGATGAAGACGTTACCCAGGAAGATCTGAAAGAAGCGGTGATGGAACTGATCGTCAAGCATGCCCTGCCGGCAGAGCTTCTGCACAAGGATACCCAGTTCCACATCAACCCGACCGGCAAGTTCGTCATTGGCGGCCCGGTGGGCGACTGTGGCCTGACCGGCCGCAAGATCATCGTGGACACCTACGGCGGCATGGCCCGCCACGGTGGCGGCGCCTTCTCCGGCAAGGATCCATCCAAGGTTGACCGTTCCGCCGCCTACGCCAGCCGTTACGTCGCCAAGAACATCGTCGCCGCCGGGCTGGCCGACAAGTGCGAGATCCAGGTGTCCTATGCCATCGGCGTGGCACAGCCAACCTCGATCTCCCTGAACACCTTCGGCACCGGCAGGATCAGCGACGACAAGATCATCGACCTGATCCGCCAGAACTTTGACCTGCGCCCTTACGCGATCACCAACATGCTCGACCTGCTGCACCCGATGTACCGGGCAACCGCAGCCTACGGTCACTTTGGCCGCGATCCCTATGAGATGACCGTCGGTGGCAAGACCTTCACCGCGTTCCCATGGGAGAAGACCGACCGTGCGGCCGCTCTTAAGGATGCTGCGGGTCTGTGAGGCCAGGATTCCGGGTCTGAACATTGGAGTTAGGCCCGCTTTGGTTCAACCCGTCACCTTTCGGGGGGTGGCGGGGATGAGTGATCTCCTTCGGGGACACGCTACAAGCACCCGCAAGCGGGTCCAGCCCGCAATCGCAGATTGCGGTCGTCCAGCTGTCGCATGAAGCTTCGCTTCATAAACGCTCGGCTGGACCCATGTGCGCTTGTTTCGGGCCGTCCATGGCCCTCTACAGTCCCCGAAGGAGATCACTCATCCCCGCCGCAGAATTGTGGTGAGGGCAGTTCAAAAAGCCTAGTGCCTTT
Source organism: Marinobacter metalliresistant (assembly GCF_038098645.1). Classification (NCBI taxonomy): domain Bacteria; kingdom Pseudomonadati; phylum Pseudomonadota; class Gammaproteobacteria; order Pseudomonadales; family Marinobacteraceae; genus Marinobacter; species Marinobacter metalliresistant. The sequence goes on from NZ_CP101118.1 coordinate 1,856,398, forward strand.
CTATACGACACAGGAAAGGCCCAATCAGGTTTTCGAGCGTATTCATGACCGCATACGCCAAGAGTTTAAACAGAGGGGGGTGGGGATAACCTGCCGTGGAATGTTGGAGGCCAAGGATGGCCGGAAACAAGCGCACATGGACGTGCTCGTAGCGGTTCCACGGCAGGTTATCCCCACCCCGAAACTCCCAAAATCAGAGGCCAAGGGAATTACGTACACCCCGGCCAAATCAGACTGACAGGAGAACACCATGAGCACTCCCGCAGAAAAACTGAACAGCTTTGACGACTACAAAGTCCGCGATATTTCCCTGGCCGACTGGGGCCGGAAGGAAATCAACATCGCCGAAGGCGAAATGCCCGCCCTGATGAAGCTCCGCGAGAAATACAAAGCCGAGCAGCCGCTGAAAGGCGCCAACATCATGGGCTGTATCCACATGACCATCCAGACCGCCGTGCTGATCGAAACCCTGGTGGAGCTGGGCGCCAACGTACGCTGGTCCTCCTGCAACATCTTCTCCACCCAGGACCAGGCCGCAGCCGCCATCGCGGCACAAGGCATTCCGGTGTTCGCCTGGAAAGGCGAGACCGATGAAGAATACGACTGGTGCCTTGAGCGCACTGTCGGTGCCGATGTCGACGGCTGGGAACCGAACATGATCCTGGACGACGGCGGCGACCTGACGGCCCTGCTTCACGAGAAGTATCCGGAAGTTCTGGCCAACTGCCACGGTGTGACCGAAGAAACCACCACCGGCGTGCATCGCCTGCAGGAAATGCTGCGCGAAGGCACCCTCAAGGTTCCCGCCATCAACGTGAACGATGCCGTGACCAAGTCCAAGAACGACAACAAGTACGGTTGTCGCCACAGCCTGAACGACGCCATCAAACGCGCCACTGACCACTTGATGGCGGGCAAAAAAGCACTGGTTATCGGTTATGGCGATGTGGGTAAAGGCTCTGCTGCTTCGCTGCGCCAGGAGGGCATGATTGTGAAAATCACCGAAGCCGACCCCATCTGCGCCATGCAGGCCTGCATGGACGGTTTTGAAGTGGTGTCTCCGTACATCGATGGCGTGAACACCGGCACTGAGGCTGGCGTTAACCGCGCCCTGCTGCAGAACACCGACCTGCTGGTAACCACTACCGGCAACACGAACGTGTGTGACGCGCACATGCTCAAGGCCCTGAAGCCCGGGGCTGTGGTGTGCAACATCGGCCACTTCGACAACGAAATCGATACCGCCTACATGCGCAAGAACTGGGAATGGGACGAGGTGAAGCCGCAGGTTCACATTGTGTACCGCGACAAGGCCACCAACGACCACCTGATTCTGCTCTCCGAAGGCCGCCTGGTGAACCTGGGTAACGCCACCGGCCACCCGTCACGGATCATGGACGGCTCCTTCGCCAACCAGGTTCTGGCCCAGATGCACCTGTTCGAGCGCAAGTTCGCCGACCTGCCGGAAGATGCCCGGGAAAAAGGCGTTTACGTTCAGGTCCTGCCGAAGCACCTGGACGAGGAAGTGGCCCGGGCCATGGTGGAAGGTTTTGGTGGCGTGATCACCAGGATGACCCCGGAGCAGGCCAAATACATCGGTGTACCGGTCGAAGGCCCGTACAAGCCGGAAAGCTACAAGTACTGATCGGGTATCAAGATGCAATCCCAGAAACAGTTCAGACGCCGTTTCAGCTTTGAGTTTTTCCCGCCCAAGACCGACCAGGGCAAGGAGAAACTGCAGAACGTGCGCAACCAGCTGGCCGGGGTAAATCCGGACTTTTTCTCGGTCACCTTCGGCGCCGGCGGTTCCACCCGGGACCGCACCATTGAAACCGTGCTCAACCTGCACCGGCAGGGCATTTCCACGGCACCACACCTCTCCTGTGTCGGGGGCACCCGCCAGGAAATCGGCGAGCTGCTGGATCTGTATAAAGAGCACGGGATCAACCGGATTGTCGCCCTTCGGGGCGACCTGCCCTCCGGGATGGGGGCTGCCGGTGAGCTGCGCCATGCCAACGAGCTGGTGGCGTTTATCCGCGAGCACAGCGGTGACACCTTCAATCTGGAAGTCGCGGCGTACCCTGAGTTTCATCCCCAGGCCCGTAACGCCGAAGAAGACCTGCAGAACTTCGCCCGTAAGGTGAAGGCTGGCGCCAACAGCGCCATTACCCAGTACTTCTTCAATGCAGACAGCTACTTCTATTTCATTGACCGTCTGGAGCAAATGGGCGTCACCATTCCGGTGGTGCCGGGCATCATGCCCATCGTCAATTTCTCCAGCCTGGTCCGCTTCTCCGACATGTGCGGCGCGGAAGTCCCGCGCTGGATTCGCAAGCAGCTCGAAGCCTACGGCGACGACAGCGACTCCATCCGCAAGTTCGGCGAAGAAGTGGTTACCGGGATGTGTGAAAAGCTTCTCAAGGCCGGCGCACCAGGCCTGCACTTTTATACCCTCAACCAGGCAGAACCCAGCATCAGCATCTGGAAGAACCTGGGCATCAGTGATCGGGAAAAGATCGCCTTCTGAGTGAATCCCGGGGTCATGAATCCGGGGTCAGATGAACGCTTTCACAACGAAGTGAACTCGGGGTCAGATGAACGCTTTCATCTGACCCCATTTTCGACCCGACACCGTTAACTCTCCCCTCCCCAAGCATTTGATTTCCTGTGCACATCTGCGTAATAGTCTAAAGTGGTTGTGATGCAGTTCCATCAACGCTCCCCGGAGATCGCCGTCAACAGCAGTGGTTGGTCCGGCTTGCCTTACCGGGCGATTGGGGCCTCATAAAAAAGAAAAGGAGAAGGTATGAGCACGAAATGGCTGAAGACAGTCAGCGCCAGCCTGGCACTCACCGTTGCCGCAGGAACCGTCAGCGCAGAAACCCTGCGTGTCGTCACTGACCCGAGTTTTGTTCCGTTTGAAATGATGGATCAGCAAACCGGTGAAATGATCGGTTTCGATATGGAAATCATCCGTGAGGTTGCTGACCGCGCCGGTTTCGAGATTGATCTCAACACCATGGATTTCAACGGCATCATCCCGGCACTGCAAACCGGGAACGTGGACATCGCCATCGCGGGCATCACCATTACCGACCAGCGCGAAGAGATCGTTGATTTCTCTGATCCATACTACGATTCCGGTCTGCGTATTCTGGTCCGCCAGGGCGAAGATGGCGTAACGGAGTTAGACGATCTGGAAGGCAAGAAAATTGGCACCAAGATCGGCAGCACCAGTTACGACTACCTGGTAAAGACCCTCGAAGAAGACGATGGTGTCACTCCGTATCCCGGCAGCTCAGACATGTACATGGCGCTGATGTCCCGTGCCATTGATGCGGTCTTCTACGATGCGCCGAACGTTGGTTACTTTGCCCGCACCAAGGGTGAAGGCAAGGTCAAGACGGTTGGACCGCTTTACGAAGGCCAGCAATACGGCATCGCCCTCAAGAATGGCAGTGAGTGGGTCGATGATGTCAACGCGGCTCTCGCGGCCATGAAAGAAGATGGCACCTACAAAACCATCTATGAAAAATGGTTTGGCCCGATGCCAGAAGGCATGTAAGGACCGGACCCGCAAGGTCTGATTCCCTGCGCCGGGGTGTGTTCACTCCGGCCGTTCCTGACTCCAAAACGCTGCGGAGATCCTCACTGTGGAATTCCAGTTTCAGTTCGACTGGCAGGCTGCCATCGACTCCATCCCTTTTCTGCTTGAAGGGATTCCCTACACCCTCCTGATTTCCTTCGGTGGCCTGGTCATTGGTTTTGCCCTGGGCATTTTCTTCGGCCTGCTGAGCATCAACAAGCGATGGTTCCTGAAATGGCCGGCGACCGCCTACATCGAAATTTTTCGCGGTACTCCGATCCTGGTCCAGGTCCTGTTTATCTTTTACGGCCTGCCCGACCTGATCGGCGGCCCGATCGATCCCCTGACCGCCGGTATCGCAGCCATTGCGCTGAACTCCGGCGCCTATATTTCGGAAGTGGTTCGCGGTGGTGTTCAGTCCATTGCCAAAGGCCAGAGCGAAGCGGGCCTTTCCCTGGGCCTGTCCAGAACCCAGACATTCTGGTCCATCATCTGGCCCCAGGCATTCCGCCGGATGATTCCGCCGCTGGGCAACCAGGCCATCGTCAGCATCAAGGACACGTCTCTTTTCTCGGTCATTGGTGTGGGCGAGCTGGTCCGCCAGGGCCAGATCTACATTGCCAACACCTTCACCGCGTTTGAGGTGTATTTCGTGGTCGCGATCCTGTATCTCGCCATTACCCTCTCTCTGTCCCTGATTCTCCGCTACGTCGAGCGGCGCGGACTGGTCTCTGTCTGAAGGAAAGGTACCCATGACTCATATTGTAGAAATGAAGGGCATGAACAAGTACTTCGGCAACCTGCATGTCCTGAAAGATATAGATTTAACCGTCGAACAAGGCGAAGTGGTGGTCATTATCGGCGCCAGTGGCTCCGGTAAGTCCACCCTGATCCGTTGCGTCAATGGCCTGGAAGAGTTTGAATCCGGTCATCTGAAGGTGGATGGCCACGAGCTTGCGCCAAAGAGCGGTAATCCGAAAGCCCTGGCCGAGATCCGCAAGGAAGTCGGTATGGTATTCCAGCAGTTCAACCTGTTCCCGCACCTCACGGTGAAGAAGAACATCATGCTGGCACCCCGGAAGGTCAAGAGCGAATCACCGACAGTTGCCGATGCCACCGCTGAACGACTGCTGAGCCGGGTTGGCATCGGAAATCAGGCAGACAAGTATCCAAGCCATCTGTCGGGCGGCCAACAACAACGCGTTGCCATTGCCCGGGCCCTGGCCATGGAACCGCGCCTGATGCTGTTCGACGAGCCAACGTCAGCCCTGGATCCGGAAATGATCGGTGAAGTGCTGGACGTCATGCGCGAGCTGGCCAAAGAAGGGATGACCATGATGGTCGTCACCCACGAAATGGGCTTTGCCCGCGAAGTGGCCGACCGGGTGATCTACATCCACGAGGGCCAGATTGTCGAGCAAGGCAAACCCGAAGACGTCTTCGACAACCCCCAGAACGAGCGCACCCAGTCATTCCTGTCACGGGTACTCGCGCACTGAGCTAAGCCGCCCAGACAAAGCCCCTGCTTCCGGGGGCTTTTCTTCAGGTTTTTCTTTTTTCAGGGTCGACTAATTGGTTTTCTGTAACTTTTTCGCAATGTTAGCCAAATACACTTACCCCGGTGTTCCAAAATACACAAGCAAACCGACAAGGTAAGAGAAAACCATGGCTAAGAAATATTTGAGCTTGATGCTGGCGGTTTCCGCTGTTTCCGCACAGGCCGGTACTGTTACGACTGACGGTGAGGACCTGGTGATCAATACCGAGAGTGGTATTGAGGTCAAAACGTCTGATGATTTGGCATCCTTTCAGCTTGGTGGCCGTATCCAGTGGGATTACGACGCAACGCAGTCGGATGACAACGGCGTTGATACCAAGGATTTTGATGTGCGGCGTGCACGCTTATACGTCAAGGGCCATTATGGCGACTGGGCCTACAAGACTCAGTTTAACGTCGCGGAAAGTGAGGGTGCCGACGGCGGTGACGTCGAAGACCTTTACATTCGGTACCTGGGGTTTGGCTCAGTTGCAAGCGTCACCATCGGTAAGCAGAAAGAGCCTTTCGGCCTGGAAGAACTGACAAGCTCGAAAGACATTTCCGCGCTAGAGCGCTCCGCCATGACCGAGCGTTATGCTCCCGGACGCAGTGGCGGTATTCAGCTGAGCGGGAAGGGAAGTAACTGGACCTACGGTATCGGTTATTTTGAAGCGGATGGTGACGGCAGCAACGACTTCAATAATACGGCGATAACGGCACGGGGTACGTTTGCGCCGATTCAAACGAATGATGCCGTTGTTCATCTTGGCGCGGGTTATACCACGCGTGAGGCCGATGTTCAGGCTGATGAAATCGATACCTACAATCTGGAACTGGCTGGCCGTATGGGGCCTTTCCACGCTCAGGCCGAATACTTCGATTCCGAGGAAGGGCAGTTGGATGTCGATGGCTACTACGTGCAGCTCGGCTGGGTCATTACCGGAGAGAGTCGCCCCTACAAAGCGGGCGTGTTTAAGCGGGTAAAGCCGTCATCGCCCAGAGGTGCCTGGGAAGTAATCGCCCGTTTTGAAGAGGGTGATGGAAAATACAGTGACGTGGGGCTGGCCACAACCGACGGCGAGCAAACGACGCTGGGTGTTAACTACTACGCCAATAAGAATGTCCGACTCGGCTTGAGCTACATGGACGGCGAGCAAGCCAGCGGCGAAAGCGGAGATGAGGTCCGTGCGCGGTTCCAGTATGCGTTTTGATCATGCATGATCCCCGGTTCCGCTTATGTAAGGCTCAAGCCAAATGGTAAAATTGCTGTATAAACAGCAAGATGGTTATTGGGTTTGGGTTCTGTCCGCGTTGGCGCTGATACTGGCGAGATAAAGAGTTAATCAGGTTTCAGGGGCAGATTTTTCTGCCCCTTTTTTATGGTGCGCCCGACATGGCGCGCAGCGCGTTGACCGGCGTTGTTCCGGTACAGCGCCGGGGCTGGCCGGATGACTTTGGGCGCAAAAAGGTCAAGGGCGACCAGGCTGGCACTAAAATCGAGCGCCACACTGATCGAACGATGGATATCGCTCCATTTTGGGGCGCTGCGGATTTATGAATCGGACTTCGCTACTGCTTTTTAGAATTAAAGTTATAATAAACAACAAGTTATAATGATTGGCACCTTGTTTGCTCCTGAGGAATGCGAAAAGCGCAACTTAAAAAGGTGTACATAATGGATAAGCAAGTTCTCAGAAAATCCGGATTGCTCGGTGTTGGTCTGTTTGCAGTTCTTCAGGCAACTCCTTCAATGGTCAGCGCTGACGTAAGCGCCAATGTAGGCGTCTCCAGCAATTACCTCTTCCGTGGCGTGACACAAACAGACAATTCAGCTGCTGTCCAGGGTGGGCTCGACTACGAGCATGCGTCCGGCTTGTATGCCGGTGTATGGGGTTCCAATGTGGATTTTGGCGACGGGACCAGCTATGAGTTTGACCTCTATGCGGGTTACTCGGGCGCTATCAACGATATCGGATATGACGTCGGGTATATATATTATGCTTACCCGGACGCTCCCGCCTCTATTGATTTCGGGGAGATATACGGGGAGCTGAGTTACGGGTATTTATCCGCGGGGCTAGCCTATACAGTAAACAGTGACAACAGCACACCAGGGCTGTTCGTGGAAGGTGATGTCTTCTATTACCTGAGCGCCCACATGCCATTGGAAAATGATTTCAGTGCAGGTGTTACATTAGGCTACTACGACTTTACCGACGACAAAAAACCGTCCGTGGGCGAGGCGAGCTATGGACACGCCGCCGTCAACGTGACCAAGGATGCGGGAACGCTCGGCTCCGTCAGTATCAATCTGGAATATTCGGATATCGACCCGGACAGCGCCCTTGGCTCCGTCAACTCGGATGATCCGAAATTCTGGCTTGGCTGGAGTAAAAGCTTCTGATTACGGACGCTTTTCCAGTGATTTTGGTCAAGTGAAAGCAGGCCCGGTCAATGGGCCTGCGTCCTGAAATCCTGCTACAGTAAATTATTGGGATTTTTTAATCCCCGTCCCATCAGCGTCCCCTTAGTCTTTCTTAAGGAATTCCGAGGCTCTGGAAGTTTGTCGGCATTGGCCAGTCGCCGCTGTTAACGGTAATATCCGCACAGGTTAACCGCCGACAATCCAGAACACGACCGTCTGATGGAGAATTCTCATGCGCAATGCTGACCTCGTCGCCCGTGGCCTCAAATCCGTGTGGCATCCCTGCACCCAGATGAAAGACCATGAAGGAACCCTGCCACTGGTCCCGATCAAGCGGGGCGAAGGTGTCTGGCTGGAAGACTTCGAGGGCAACCGGTTCATCGACGCCGTGAGCTCCTGGTGGGTCAACCTGTTCGGCCATGCCAATCCGAGAATCAACGCCGCGATCCAGGAACAAATTGGCCAGCTTGAGCATGTCATCCTGGCCGGCTTTACCCATGAGCCCGTGGTCAACCTGTCCGAGCGCCTGATTGAGGCAACTCCGGAAGGACTCAACAAATGCTTTTACGCCGACAACGGCTCGTCTGCGATCGAAGCCGCCCTCAAGATGAGCTTCCACTACTGGAAAAACCACGGTAAACCGGGCAAGAAAAACTTCGTGAACCTGAGCAACAGCTACCATGGGGAAACTCTGGGCGCACTGGCCCTCGGCGATGTATCTCTGTACAAGGACACCTACCAGCCTTTGTTGATGGAAGTCCTGACGGCGCCCTCCCCAGATGCGTTTAACAAAGAACCGGGTGAGACCGATGAGGATTACGCACTGCGCCAGTTTGAGGCCATGGAAACACTGCTGGCCGAAAAGCACGACGAAATCTGCGCCGTGGTGGTGGAACCTTTAATCCAGTGTGCCGGCGGCATGCGCATGCACCACCCGATTTACCACACCAGGCTGAGAGAAGCCTGCGACCGCTATGGCGTGCACCTGATTGCCGATGAGATTGCAGTGGGCTTTGGCCGAACCGGCACCCTGTTCGCCTGCGAGCAGTCGGGCATCACCCCGGATTTCATGTGTCTGTCCAAGGGGCTGACCGCTGGCTACCTGCCGCTGTCCGTAGTGCTGACCACCGATGATGTCTACAACGCATTTTACGACGACTATGAAACCCTCAAGGCCTTCCTGCACAGCCACAGCTACACTGGCAACCCAATTGGCTGCGCTGTGGCACTGGCCACCCTGGACATCTTCCGGGACGACAACGTTATCGAGAGCAATCGCAGGCTCTCCACCTGCATGGCCGAATCTGTTGCCCACCTGGCGGACCACCCCAACGTGGGAGATATCCGCCAGCACGGCATGACCCTCGCCGTAGAGATGGTGAAAGACAAGGCATCGAAAACCCCGTTCCCCTGGCAGGAACGGCGGGGAATCCGGGTGTATCAGCATTCATTGACCCGCCAGGCCTTGCTTCGCCCCCTGGGTAATGTGGTTTACTTCATGCCGCCTTACGTAATCACCGAAGAACAGATCCGGCACCTCGCCCAGGTCGCAACGGAAGGCATAGAAATCGCGGTTCGGGACTGAGAACCGTCCCGTAACCTGAGAGAACCATCCATGCGCATACCCCGCATCTACACCGATTCCGCCCTCAGCGAGGGCGCAACCGCTGATCTTGATGACAATGCCGCCCAGCACGTGGGCCGGGTATTGCGCATGCAGCCGGGGCAGGAACTGCTGCTGTTCAACGGTAACGGCAACGACTACCCCGCCACGATTATCAGTGCCAGCAAAAGAAACGTTGAAGTACAGGTGGGCACGCCGGAAGCCAACGCCACCGAGTCCCCCCTGGAAATCGTCCTTGGCCAGACCCTTTCCAAAGGCGACCGCATGGACTACGCCGTGCAAAAAGCCGTGGAAATGGGCGCCACCCGCATCGTGCCGTTAACCACCGAACGTTGTGACGTCAAACTCAGGGGCGACCGGGAAGACAAGCGCCTGCGCCACTGGCAATCCGTCGCCATCAGCGCCGCCGAGCAATGTGGCCGCGCCCGGGTGCCCGAGATCCTGCCGGTGATGACCGTTTCCGAGTGGCTGGAACACAGCCGGGACTGCGAGGTGCGTCTTGTCCTTCACCACCGCACCAAGCACGCACTCAAAGCCATTATCCCCCCCGAACGCGTCGCCCTGATGATTGGCCCCGAGGGCGGACTTTCCCCCGAGGAAATCGCCCAGGCGGAAAAAGAAGGTTTCCTGCCGGTGGCCCTCGGCCCCCGGGTACTGAGAACCGAAACCGCACCGGTTGCGGCCATGGCGCTTTGCCAATGGCTGTGGGGCGATATCGGCAGCTGACCAACCCCGACCGTGCCGCCGTCTCGATCTGGCGCCCACGTCATCGACATAGAGGGGTCGGCGACAGAATCCCTGTCAGCCTGCAGCAAAGCCGGGCATCACTCAACAGCCAGGGCGTTGCCGATCACGGTCACGAATGCTGCCAGGTTCACCCACGCCTTGACCCATGCTGCCGGTGCGCCCGAACATACCGTTCGGGGTCCGCGTCGAACTGTTCGCGGCAAGCCGTCGCACAGAAGTAATAGTGTTTACCTTGGTATTCGGACTCCGCAGGGGCTGTCTTGTAGCTGACCTGCATGCCACAGACCGGATCCTCGAAAGATTTTTGCTCTTCTCGTCCGCGTTTCATTGTTGCCCTCTCTCTTTTACAGTTCACAATAATGCAGATTTTGCTGCGCCTTTCCATTAACAGACCACCGCATCGGTGAGCTTATCGAGCTGCGCGTGCGGGTTGATTCGTGATTACGCCAGGCGTTCCAACGCCAGTGCCACCCCCTGGCCGCCACCGATGCACAGGGTAACCACGCCACGGCGCACGTCATCTCGGGCCATGGCGTGTAATAGCCGGGTGGTCAGCACCGCGCCGGTGGCTCCGATTGGATGGCCGTGCGCAATCGCGCCGCCTTCCACGTTAACGATATCCTCGGCCAGACCGAGCTCCTGGGTCAAGGCAAGGACGATGGCAGCAAAGGCTTCGTTGATCTCGATGCGTTCGATATCACCTACGCTCCAACCGGCACGTGCCAGTGCCTGTTGCACCGCCGGTACCGGGCCCAGGCCGAAATAGCCGGGCTCCACCGCGCCGATGCCGTAACTCACCAGCCGCGCCATGGGCTCAAGGCCACGGCGTTCCGCCCAGGCGCGATCAGCGACGATCATTGCTGCCGCACCCGTGTTCAGCCCAGGGGCGTTACCGGCGGTAATGGTGCCGTCCTTGCGGAAGGCCGGCCTGAGTTTGCCGAGGCCCTCGGCGGTGGCGTCGGGGCGATTGTGCTCATCGCGCCCGAAGGCCGCCGTGCCCTTGTGGGATGTGACTTCGACCGGCACGATCTCGGCGTCGAAGCGTCCTGCCGCCTGAGCCTCGCTGAAGCGTTGCTGGCTGCGCGCCGCCCAACGGTCCTGGTCCTCGCGGCTGATGTCAAAGCGGCTGACCAGGTCTTCGGTGTGCCACCCGGAGTGCTGATCAGAGAAGGCATCATTGAGCCCGTCGCGCAGCATGCTGTCGTAAATCTCGGCATTGCCCATGCGGTGGCCCCAGCGCCCGTGCAGATCCAGATAGGGCGCAAGATCCATGTTCTCCATTCCGCCGGCGATAGCACAGTCACGATGCCCGAGCATCACCTCCTGCGCGGCGTTAATCACCGCCTGGGCGCCGGAGCCGCAGACCCGGTTGACCGTCATGGCCGGCACCGACACCGGCAATCCGGCGTGGATCGCAGCCTGGCGCGCCGGATTCATCCTGGCGCCGGCCTGAACCACCTGACCCAGCACCACACTCTGCACATCGTCGGGGGTCAGGCCCGAGCGGCGCAGGCTCTCGGCGATGGCAGTAGCACCGAGGTCGGGTGCCGGTATGGCCTTGAGTGTGCCACCGTAGGTACCGATGGCTGTGCGTACCGGGGCGCAGAGAACGACGTTGGATTCTTTCATGATTGATCACCTCGCGTATCTGTTTTGTCCTTGCCGGGCCATAACCCGCCATAGAGCCTTTTAAACGCCATCTCGAAGACACTGTCGCGGGCCGTGCCCGCAAGCGTCAGTGCCGAGGCGATGGAGTCGCTCATTGACGTCTCCCATTGCCGATAGGGGTTACTGCTATTGACCGGCGTTGGCCTGGTCTCCATCCTCTCGGCCAGCCACTTGACCCCGCCCATCCAGGGCGCGAAGCGCTCCGAGAACATCAGGCGGCTGGTTCTTGCCGGATGCAGTTGGCGCAGCATCTCGGCCGACCAGGGGGTGGTGACCCGCCGTACCCAGGGCCCGACAAAGGTCTCATAGAGGGCCACATTGCGCCTGGAGAGGGCTTTTACGCGCTCGAACTCCGGTGCCTGGTCCGGGTACTCCAGATCTTCCACCTGACGTTCCTCGAAACGCACCTGGAACTGGGGCTTGTGACAGTCCGGGTCGCCGGTGGGGTTGTCTATCTTCATCTCGTAGAGCCCGGGGGCAAGGTCATTGAGATCGCCAACGCTCTCGAGGATCGCCCGGTGCTCCAGCCGTGCGACCTTGGCGGAAACGAAGATTCCCAGATGGCCAACGTGTGGGTTGATCAGGTAGACGATTCGCTGGCCAGCGGCCTTGAGTGCCTTGGTGTCCGGGTACACCGCTGGGATCCAGTTGAGCGCCTGGTGCGGTGGGGTGATGTTGTCGCCACTGGAGGCAAAGATCACCAGCGGGTTGCGGATGCGCTTGAGGTCAACGGTGCAACCGGGATGGACTTCAAACTCGCCACGTTCCAGCTTGTTACCGATGAAGAGATTCTCGACGATGGCGACAATCTCTTCCTTGCTCAGGCTATAGAAGCCGGTCCACCAGCGCTCAAAGTCCAGGAATCGCTCGCGCTGGCCGTCGATGTCGGCTAACAACTGGTAGTCCTTCTGCCACAAGGTATTTGCCGGCTTAAGGGATTCGAAGTTGGCCGCCAGATGGGCGCCATCAAAGCGCCCACCCCCCAGGTCCGCCAGCAGGTGCGTCATCCAGGCGCCGCCCAACAGCCCACCGGCGAGGCGCATGGGATTAACGCCGGATTCGCCGGCCCAGTAGGACAGCGGTGAGCCGTTAAGCACCGCCGGCCCGACCAGGCCCTCACAATCAGCCGAGAGCAGTGCGATGGCCCATCCCGCCTGGCAGTTGCCGTAGAGCACCGGCGGCATGCCGGGATGGCGCTCGGCCAGCGTCTCGACGAAGCGCCGCAGTACGTTTAACACGTCCTCCAGCGTCTGCCCGGGCATGGGCTCGGGGAAGAAGATCGCGAAATAGACCGGGTGCCCCTCGTGGAGTGCCATGCCTACTTCGGAATCTTGCTTGAAACCGCCGATGCCGGGGCCATGACCGGCGCGCGGATCGACGATCATCACCGGCGGTTTGGTCTCGTCAAGGCAGTCTTCCAGACAGTCCTCGCCGACCCGGGTGATACGTAGCAGGGCATAGTTGGCGGGGCGCTCCAGTCGGCGGCCGTCCAGGATCATTTCATAGTCGAAGTCGAGTAGCGGTGGCTTGCCGGCCTGCTCATGCTCGAGCATGTTATTGGCTCGCTCGCGCAGGGTGTCCAGGTAGCGCACCCAGCGCCGCCACAGGTCGGTCTGGTAGGCGAACAGTTCCGCCGCCGGGTTGCTCTGGATGGTGGCCTGTTTGTCAGACCTGACCATCGGGTCGGGCCCCTTGTCTCTCGTTAGCTTGGTATTCATAGTCGTTTTAGCTCTCAGTGTCAGGATATGGTTTGGTTAAGCTGGTTCTGCGAGGCGCAGCCGGATTGCCAGCCAAGCGAAGATGAACACCCCCAACTGTTTTGCCCAGTATGAAACCGAGGGCCACCCCGAGGAAGACATTGCCAAAATCCGCACTTCAATCTCTCACCGCGATACGGGAATCTGCTCGACCCATGGGCCAGAACAGGACGAGGTGAAAGCGTGTAGCTTTCGGCTCTTGCTAACCGTTAGTGTCCAGTCTATGTGATCAAGCTGAATCTAGACTGAACACATACTTCCTGCCCGGAAATGGTTATGAGGCAATATCAGCGGTTGATCAACCCCCGACCGTGCCGCCGTCGCAAGCTGGCGCCCAGGTCATTGACAGCGGGTGGGCACTTCTGAAACCGTGCGGAGCCATAGATGGCGGAGCCGAGCATACAGGGACGTATTCACAGCGTGTTTCAGAAGCGCCTGCCCGCGCCCGCTCAGACTCAGAGCAAAAATACTAAAGAGACTGCGAGTACCAGGATGACAAGCCTGCTAAACACCCAAGAATTCTGGCAATACCTCAGTATCCCGGTGATTGCCGCCCTGATCGGCTGGAGCACCAACTGGCTCGCCATCAAAATGACCTTCTACCCCCTGGAATTCATCGGCAAGCCACCGCTACTGGGCTGGCAAGGCATCATCCCCTCAAAAGCCCGGAAAATGGCCGCCATCAGCGTAGACGCCACCATCTCCAAAATCGGCACCGTTCGGGAAATCTTCCAGCAGATCGACCCCAAGGTACTGGCCACCCACATCGTTCACTCCGTAGACCCTCGCATCGAAGAATACGTGGACGAAATGATGCTGAAGGAATACCCCACCTTCTGGGAAAACCTCCCGGCTTCAGCCCGGAAAATGGTTTACGACCGGGTTCGAAAATCCACCCCTCAACTGGTCGACAACCTCGTTGAAGACGTCTCCGGTAACATCGAAGACCTGCTGGACATCAAGGGCATGGTGATCGAGCGACTGGCGAGCGACAAGGAACTGCTGAACCGGATCTTTCTTGAATGCGGCGAAGTCGAGTTCCGCTTTATCATCAACTCCGGTCTCTACTTCGGCTTCCTGTTCGGCCTGATTCAGATGGCTGTCTGGTACGTGTACCCGAGCTGGTGGGTGCTGCCATTCTTCGGCTTGCTGGTTGGCTGGGCCACCAACTGGATTGCACTCAACGTCATCTTCCGCCCGTTACATGCAAAAAAAATCGGGCCGTTCCGGGTGCAGGGCCTGTTTCTCAAACGACAGCCGGCCGTGGCGGAGTCCTTCTGCCACATCGTTACCCATGAAATCCTCACCGTTGGCAACATCATTAACGCGATTCTCGACGGCCCTAAAGGCGACCGCGCCCGCAATATGGTTAAGAAACACATCAAGCCACTGGTGGATGAAACCGCCGGCATGGGTAAGGCGCTGACCCAGGTCGCCTTTGGCCCCACCGGGTTTGCCTCCCTGAAAAACAAGGTTGGCGAAAAGGCGATCGAAATATCCCAGACGTCCTTCAACAACCCCGTATTCGAGAAAGATCGGGCAAGGGCCGTCGAATCCATTATGGTAGAGCGAATGATTGCCCTATCCTCCGTGGAATTTCAGGACCTGCTCCGGCCCTGCTTCCAGGAGGATGAAATCAAACTGATCCTGGTGGGCGCCTTCCTGGGCTTCGGCGCCGGTATCTGCCAGCTGGTCTTCGTGTTCGGGGAATCGTTCCTGTAAATTCCGGCTTCAATTCACGGGCTTAACCTGTGCAAGGATGCGTCGTACCTCTATACTCACAGAAACGGAGGTTCACTACTTCGAGCAGGTTCGACCCGGAGGCAACGGATGCCAGGTTTTCTCTCCTGGATTTCAGGATTATTCTCTACCTCACAACCCGCACCACCGGCCCTGGAGGCGCGACTTTTCAATCCGGCACCGGAAAATCCGGCGAATGACACCCCGGACACTGGCCCCGAGCTCGCCCAGCAACTGGAAGATCACCTGTTTTGCTGGCTGCTGGACGCCGAGCCTCTTGCTCTGAAGGCCGATCTCTCGTCCTCTGGAGCTGTTCTGGAGGAACTGCACCAGCGCCTCTCCAATAACCGGGTGGACGAACTTCCCAGACAGCCCATGAGCCTGCCAATGCTGATGCGGGCGCTATCCGACGAATCCACGGATCGTCAGCAGCTCACCGACATCATTCTCGGGGATCCTTCACTGACCGATCAGCTCCTGCAGATTGCCAACAGCCCCTATTTCCGTCCTGGGGACCATTCCATCGAGTCGGTGGATCAGGCAGTCTTTGTATTGGGAGTCAATGGCATCCGGAATGTCATCGCCGCTGCGGTGATGCGCCCGATGATGGCCGCCAGGAACAGCCGTGAAGCGCTTTTCGGTCAGCGGGCGTGGCGCTGGGGCCTCACCTGCGCACGCGCCTCGGAACTTATTGCGAGAATACATGGCGAGGACACCAGCGCCCATTTCATGGTCGGGTTACTGCCTTCGCTGGCCTACATTACCATCCGGCGGGAACTCCAGCGGATCTGCCGGTCCCGGACAACCTCTGCGGAGCCGGAGCCGGCACTGGTTCGCCATGCGCTGGCTCGCTACCAATGGGCCACCTGCCAGTTGCTGGCCAATGAGTGGAATCTGCCGCCCAAGTACCACGCCTACCTTCTGGCCGCGGAACGCCCTGCCCCGAGGCAGAGACATACCCCCCTGACCGACGGCATGGTGATCGGTACCCGGGAAGTCCTCAGGCACGCCCATCAACGCAACCTCGCCGAAGAGGACCTGCCCAAGGTCGTCCGGCTGACAGACGACCAGATCAGCAACGTCCGCAGGGCACTTCAGACCATGCTCCGGGAAGGCGGGCGCTCAACCGTCAGAGGCTGAGACTGGCTCCGACTCGGCCCTTGAGCTGGTCTTTTGCGAGTCTCCTTCGCCGCGCAACAACTCGGCAAATGTCCGGGTTTCATCGGCTCTTTGCGTTCCCACCAGCTCCGCGGGAATCACATTCGGGAGCCGATCAACGACCCGGTCTTCATCGTTGCGGACAACCCTCAGTACTTCACCCACGGTAATCAGATCCAGTGCCCGCCCGGGCGCAAGCTGATCGCCCTGGCGCCCCGCCAGCGTCAAAAGCCCTGCCCGGATAAGCTTGTCGCTCAGGGCGCGGGTCACTTCGCCGGGCACCTTCAGTTCCTGCTCCAGTGCTTCCTGTTGCGGCGCCGGCCTGCCTTCACTGAAGGGTTTGGCCACCAGCCACATGGTTGCCAGTGCAACCTTCTCCTGCAACTCGGGCGCCAGTTGCACCTGACGCCGCTTGGCCACGGTACCCGGATTTTGCAGATAAAACGCCAGGCTGGCACCGAGCAGCAGAATCATCCAGTTCAGGTAGATCCAGATCAACAGGATAATGCCAATGGCGAAACTGGAGTATATTGCCGCGTATTTGGCCGATCCCGCGACAAACGAGGCGAACAGCATCCCCGCCGCCTGCCAGGAAACCCCGGCAATCAGGCCGCCAATCGCAGCATAGCGCAACCGGACCCGGGTGTTGGGCATGAACACATAAACAAAGGTAAAGGCACCAACCACAAGGAAGAACGGGGTAAAACGACTGACGACAAGAATCACAGAGCCAAAGGGCTCAATCTCGATCAGTTTCTGGACAATCGTCGAGGAAAAAATGGTGGCACTGACACCAATGGCCGACACCATCAGAAGCGGGCCAACCATGATGACGCTGAGATAATTACTGAAGCGCTGGGCCATGGAGCGCATGTCCGGCACCCGCCAGATCATGTTGAAGGAACGTTCTATCTTCTGAAGTAGTGAAACAACCGTGTAAACCAGCAACGCAAGTCCGACGGACCCCAGCACCCCGACTTTCATGTTGTCGACAAATCCCAGAATCCGTTCCGCAAGTTCGATGCCCTGTGGCCCAAGGGGCTGAAAAAACTGGAACAGGAACGGCTCCATTCGCTGGTGCACACCCAGCGCCTTCAGCACCGAGAAGCTCAGGGCAAGTAACGGCACAATACTCAGCAACGTGGTGTAAACCAGACTCATGGCATGGAGCGTCAGCTGCCCGCTGAGAACATCCCGGGCCATTGCATACACCGTGCGCCCGACCTTGTACAACCAGGTCCAGGGCCAGCTCTGGGGCGGATTGGGGTTGGCCAGAATCCAGCTCTCCGCAGCCTGGAGCCGTTCTTTCAATTGGAATGAAGCCACTATAGGTCCTGTCGTTCCGTGTTTTATTCAGTTTATCAGACAGATATCCAGTCGGGACCTAGTATGGCTGATTCACGGCCTTTTGCGAGAGTCTGGATCACAATATATTCAAGAGTGAGAGTGCACTGCCGCCGAAGTGGTTTACTCAACCCCCCGACGCCAAGTTGGTGGCAGTAATACCGACAATGCGCTGCCGCGCTTCCCGGCTGGCCCAGGCAGAGTGCGGGGTAATGATCAGGTTCGGAATATCGTCCGCCAGCAGGGGGTTGCCATGTCGGGGCGGCTCCTCGGTCAGCACGTCAAAACCGGCACCGCCGATTTCGCCGGCCTTCAGGGCGTCCGCCAACGCCTGCTCGTTCACCAGACCACCCCGGCTGGTGTTGATCAGCAATGAATCGGGCTTCATCAGTTTCAGTTCACGGGCACCGATCAGATCACGGGTTTCATCCGTGAGCAGGCAATGGAGTGACAGCACATCCACTTGCGGCAGCAGTTCTTCCAGAGGGATCCGGGGGTAATCATCCACGACTCCCGCTTCCTGGCCCGGCCGTGCGCCCAACACAACTTTCATCCCGAATGCAGCCGCACGCTCTGCCACCCCCTGGCCCAGGTCACCGTAGCCGACGATCCCGAGGGTGCGACCCTCCAGCTCCATGATCGGATGATCCATCAGGCAGAACATGTCGCTCCGGCCCCAGCGCCCGGCCTGCACATCCCGGCTGTAATCCAGCAACCGTGTGGCCAGTGCCAGCATCAGCGCCATAGTGTGCTGCGCCACTGTGGCACGGCCGTAATTGGTCACGTTCATCACCTTGATGCCGTGATCCTTCGCCGCCGCCCGGTCAATGTTGTTCAGGCCCGTGGCCACCACCGCAATGGTCGTCAGCTCAGGGCAGGCCTCGAAATGCTCCCGGCTGAGCACCACCTTGTTGACCAGAACCGTATCAAAGCCCCGGATCCGCTCCAGTACCTGCTCCGGGGCAGTCCGGTCATACTTTTCAAGCTTGCCGGTCACCGATTCGATAGGCGACAGATCCACATCATCGCCGAGCGTCTTGGCGTCAAGAAACACCGCTTTCATACTTTTCTCCTGAATCCAGATAGCCACAGATTAAGCTAGACTGAAGCAAACGTCCAAATGTCCAAGAACAGGGTGGAAACCATGGAACACGAATTCTGGCACGAACGCTGGACCAAGAAGGAAATCGGCTTTCACGAAGGCACCGTCAATCAGTATCTTTATGATCACTGGCCCGAACTCGCCGGCAGGGGCACCGGCGCCGTCTTCGTCCCCCTCTGCGGCAAAGCCCACGACATGTGGTGGCTCCATGACCGCGGCCACCCCGTCATCGGCGTGGAACTGAGCGACATCGCCTGCAAGGACTTCTTCGAAGAGGCCGGAGAAAAAGCCAAAGTTCACCCTGGAGAGCCCTTCACCACCTTCCGACACGATAATCTTCAACTCTGGTGCGGCGACTTCTTCCAGCTGGCACCTGATGATCTCAGGCACGTCCGCCTCGTCTACGACCGCGCCGCCCTCATCGCCCTGCCCCCGAACATGCGTAAAGGCTATGTAGACCACCTGACCACCATCATCCCGGACGGCACCCGAATCCTGTTGATCACCCTCGACTACGCCACCGAAATAAAAGGCCCGCCGTTCAACGTCAGCGACGACGAAGTAAAAGCGCTGTACGCCGATGACTACAAGGTAGAGCACATCCTGACCAACACCCTGGCCAGGGATCACCCGTTCACCAAACGAAAAGGCCTGGAAGGCGCGACGGAAAGCGTGTTTCGCCTGACCAAGCTGTAGCGCGCCAGGGCGACTCCACGAGGCCTGACCGGAGTGTACCGGGGGTCTTTTTAAAAACGAATTTGATGTCTGAGCGCAGCGAGTTGCCAATTCGTTTTTAAAAAGACCCCCGGTGCACTCCAGCCCCCAGAACAAGCCCCAAAGCCCAACCAAAGCTACAAAAACACCACACCCGCCCAACACAATTTAATGAACCTTAACCACTCCCCCACTGTCCAAGTCCGCGAGCGTGAACTAAGCTCAAAGTAAGCAAGCCGACCACGACCCGATCGTTTACCGGCTTGTAAGTATCCATTCCTTCCACCCATAACTAGACAGACCGCCCGGACGGGCGGAGCCAACTGCAACGGGGAAATTGCGTGAACTGAAAGCTGAAGAACAGCGAGCGAGGGGCGATCTATGAGCATACTGCAGCACTTCAAAGACCGGTATGAGAGTACCCAGGAAGAAGAATACAGCCTGGAGGAATACCTGGAGATCTGCAAAAAGGACCCAACGGCCTATGCCGCGGCCGCTGAGCGCATGTTAATTGCCATCGGCGAACCAGAACTCGTCGATACCTCCCGTGATCAGAGGCTGTCACGCATCTTTTCCAACAAGGTCATCAAGCGTTACCCGGAATTTTCCGAGTTTTACGGCATGGAAGATGCCGTCGAAAACATCGTGTCTTTCTTCCGCCACGCGGCCCAGGGCCTGGAAGAGAAGAAACAGATTCTTTACCTGCTCGGCCCGGTCGGCGGCGGTAAATCCTCCCTGGCGGAAAAACTCAAGTCACTGATGCAGAAGGTGCCTTTCTACGCCATAAAGGGTTCGCCGGTGAACGAATCGCCGCTTGGCCTGTTCGACCCGGCTGAAGATGCCCAGATTCTGGAAGAGGAATACGGCATCCCGGCCCGCTACCTGAAAACCATCATGTCCCCCTGGGCCGTCAAACGCCTGCACGAATATGGCGGCGACATCAGCCAGTTCCGGGTGGTCAAGAAATACCCTTCAGTACTCGACCAGATCGGCGTGTCCAAGACCGAGCCCGGCGATGACAACAACCAGGACATTTCCGCCCTCGTAGGCAAGGTCAACATCCGCATGCTGGAAGATTTTTCCCAGGATGATCCGGATGCCTACAGCTTCAGCGGCGGCCTGTGTAAGGCCAACCAGGGCCTGATGGAGTTTGTGGAGATGTTCAAGGCACCGATCAAGGTGCTGCATCCACTGCTGACCGCCACCCAGGAAGGCAACTACAACACCACCGAAGGTATGGGTTCCGTGCCCTTTGACGGCGTGATCCTGGCCCACTCCAACGAATCCGAATGGCAGACCTTCCGCAACAACAAACACAACGAAGCCTTCCTTGACCGGGTCTACATCGTCAAGGTGCCTTACTGTGTGCGGGTGACCGAAGAAATCGAAATCTACAAGAAGCTGCTGAGCAACAGCTCTCTGGAAGGCGCGCCCTGCGCACCTGACACTCTGGACATGCTCGCGCAGTTCTCCGTGCTCTCACGAATTAAAGAGCCTGAAAACTCCAGCATTTTCTCGAAGATGCGGGTATACGACGGCCAGAACATCAAGGATACCGACCCGAAAGCCAAATCCATCCAGGAGTACCGGGATGCCGCCGGCGTGATGGAAGGCATGGACGGCCTCTCGACCCGGTTCGCCTTCAAGATCCTGTCCAAGGTGTTCAACTTCGACACCACCGAAGTGGCCGCCAACCCGGTGCACCTGCTCTATGTTCTGGAAAAGCAGATTGAACAGGAGCAGTTCCAGTCTGAAACCCATGAGAAATACCTCAGGTTTATCAAGGAATTCCTGGCACCGCACTATGTCCGGTTCATCGGCAAGGAAATCCAGACCGCGTATCTGGAAAGCTACAGCGAGTATGGCCAGAACCTGTTCGACCGCTATGTCACCTATGCCGATTTCTGGATTCAGGACCAGGAATACCGGGATCCGGAGACCGGCGAGATCCTCGACCGCTCGTCCATCAACGATGAGCTGGAGAAGATCGAGAAGCCGGCTGGCATCAGCAACCCGAAGGATTTCCGGAACGAGGTGGTCAATTTTGTGCTGCGGGCACGGGCCAACAATCAGGGCCGCAACCCGTCCTGGCTCAGCTATGAAAAGCTGCGCAGTGTGATCGAGAAGAAGATGTTCTCGAACACAGAAGACCTGTTGCCGGTGATCTCCTTCAACCCGAAAGCCAGTCAGGAAGATCAGAACAAGCACAAGCAGTTCGTCGAGCGTATGGTCGATCGAGGCTACACGGAGAAGCAGGTACGGCTCCTGGCCGAATGGTACCTGCGGGTTCGCAAGTCTCACTAAGTCAGTGACCACTCACTGAACTGGAGTTACGCCATGGGAATGACCCACATAGTCGACCGGCGACTGAACGGCAAGAACAAGAGCGCGGTGAACCGGGAACGGTTCCTGCGCCGCTACCGCCACCACATCAAACGTGCAGTGGCGGATGCGGTGCAGAAGCGCTCGATTACAGACATAGAGCGGGGCGAGAAAGTCAGCATTCCGTCCCGGGACATTGAAGAACCCATCTTCCACCACGGCCAGGGCGGCCGGCGGGAGGTGGTTCACCCCGGTAACCAGGAGTTTGTGGCCGGGGACACCATCCCGAAGCCCGAAGGCGGTGGTGGCCAGGGTTCCGGACAGGGGCAGGCCAGCCCGGATGGAGAGGGTATGGACGAATTCGCCTTCCAGATCACCCAGGAAGAGTTCCTGGATTTCCTGTTCGACGATCTGGAACTGCCCAACCTGGCCCGCAAGAAACTGAAAGACACCGAAGCCTTCAAATACGTCCGCTCCGGTTTCAGCACCCAGGGGGTGCCGGCCAAGCTGGATGTCGTGCGCTCCCTGCGCGGTGCCCACGCCCGGCGCCTGGGCCTTGGCGGTGCCCGCAAGAAAAAGATCCGGGATCTGGAAAAACAACTGGAAGCCCTGAAATCCGCGCCGGACGACCTGGACCCGGCGTTCAGCCATGAAGACCAGATTCAGGTTCTGGAGGAAGAAATTGCCCGGCTGAAAGCGAATGTAAAGCGAATCCCGTTCATTGATGAAATCGACCTGCGCTACCGCCAGCACCTGAAGCAGCCGCAACCGACCACCAGCGCTGTGATGTTCTGCCTGATGGATGTGTCCGGGTCCATGACCCAGATGCACAAGGACATCGCCAAGCGCTTTTTCATCCTGCTGTACCTGTTCCTGAAGAAAAACTACAAGAAGATCGAAGTGGTCTTCATTCGCCACCACACCAGCGCCAAGGAAGTGGACGAGGAGGAGTTCTTCTATTCCCGGGAAACCGGCGGCACCATCGTCTCCAGCGCCCTGAAACTGATGCGCAAGATCGTTGAATCCCGCTATTCTCCGTCTGAGTGGAATATCTACGCGGCACAGGCATCAGATGGCGATAACTGGAATGACGATTCCCCGGTGTGCAGCAAGATTCTGGCCGACAGTATTTTGCCGCTGGTCCAGTACTTCGCCTATGTGGAAATCACGCCGCAGGATCACCAGATGCTCTGGTATGAATACGAGAAGATCCACGAACGCTTCCCCCAGAGCTTTGCGTTACAGCAGATCGCCGACCCCGGCGAGATCTATCCGGTGTTCCGCCAGTTGTTTGAGAGGAAAGCCGCATGACCAACCTCATGGGCCGCCCGAACCCGCCGGGAAGTAACCAGCCCAGAGCCCGGGAGCCAATCTCAACGGGTTCTGAATGGACCTTCGAGCTGGTCCAGAAATACGACGACGAGATCGCCAAATGCGCCGCTGAGTTCGGTCTGGACACCTACCCCAACCAGATTGAGGTGATCAGTGCTGAACAGATGATGGACGCCTACAGCTCCGTGGGCATGCCCGTTGGCTACCATCACTGGTCCTTCGGCAAACAGTTCCTCAGTACCTCAAAGGGATACCAGCGCGGCCAGATGGGGCTGGCCTACGAGATCGTCATAAACTCCAATCCCTGCATCGCTTACCTGATGGAGGAGAATACCCTGCCAATGCAGGCGCTGGTGATTGCCCACGCCTCCTATGGCCACAATTCCTTCTTCAAGGGCAATTACCTGTTCCGCACCTGGACCGACGCCAGCGCGATTATTGACTACCTGGTGTTCGCCCGGAATTACGTGGCGGAATGCGAGGAGCGTTACGGCGTGGACGCGGTAGAGGAGATTCTGGATTCCTGCCATGCCATGATGAACTATGGCGTAGACCGATACAAGCGGCCGGCCCCCATCTCGGCCTCGGAGGAAATGCGGCGGCAGAAGGAGCGGGAGGAATACCAGCAACGGCGCATCAACGACCTGTGGCGCACCATCCCGAAGATGGACGAGGACGACGACCCGGTGAAGCGGCGCCAGCGCTACCCCGAGGAACCGCAGGAGAACATTCTCTATTTCATCGAGAAAAACGCCCCGCTGCTGGAAACCTGGCAGCGGGAAATCATCCGCATCGTGCGCAAGCTGGCCCAGTATTTCTACCCGCAGCGCCAGACCCAGGTGATGAACGAGGGCTGGGCCACCTTCTGGCACTATACCCTGTTGCACCGCATGTACGACAAGGGCCTGGTGAACGACGGCTTCATGCTCGAATTCCTCCAGAGCCATTCGGCCGTGGTTTATCAGCCGCCGTTTAACAGCCCCTGGTACTCGGGCATCAACCCCTACACCCTGGGTTTTTCCATTTTCACGGACCTTCGCCGGATCTGTGAGAAGCCGACGGATGAAGACCGCCACTGGTTCCCGGACATCGCCGGCAGTGACTGGCTGGAAACCCTGCATTTCGCGATGAAAAACTTCAAGGACGAGAGCTTTATCCAGCAGTTCCTCTCGCCCAAGGTGATGCGGGATCTGAAGCTGTTCGCAATCCAGAACGACGACCAGGAAGATGTGTACCGGGTAACCGCCATTCACGACGACCCCGGCTACCGGGAACTGCGAGAAAAACTGGCCCGCCAGTACAACCTCAGTTACCGTGAGCCGAACATTCAGGTGTGGAACGTGGATGTGCGAGGTGACCGCTCGCTAACCCTGCGGCACGTACCGGTAGATCGCGTGCCCCTGGGCAACGAGACCGAAGAAGTGCTGCGCCACGCGCACCGGTTATGGGGCTTTGATGTACACCTGGAGAGCGTGGACGACGGCGCCACCGTCCAGCAATACCATTGCCCACCCCAGGAATTCGAGGAGGATTGATCTGGCACCCACCGCCATCCGGCAACCGAACGCTGGCGGCGGGGGTACCATCTTTCAGCAGCGTAAAGACGACTGATCAGGCATTGACGGACGGGAGCCCGGACAGGGCCATGGCCAGTTCCTGCTCGTCGTATTCGTGGTCACTCAGGTCGCCGGCGAAATAGGAGGTATAGGCCGCCATATCGAAGTGACCGTGGCCACAGAGGTTGAACAGAATCACCTCTTCCTTGCCTTCTCGCTTGCAGCGCAGGGCTTCGTCGATGGCGCCCTTGACTGCGTGGTTGGCTTCCGGGGCGGGCACGATGCCCTCGTTACGGGCAAACAGCACGCCAGCCTCGAAGCATTCACGTTGCGTGTAGGCCACCGCATCAAACAGGCCCAGTTCCTTGGCGTGGGACACCATCGGCGCCATGCCATGATAACGCAGGCCACCGGCATGGAAGCCCGGCGGCGTAAACCCAGAACCCAGCGTGTGCATCTTGGTCAGCGGCGTCATCTGGGCAGTATCGCCGTAATCATAGGCGTACCTGCCGCGGGTGAGGGTCGGACAGGCCGAGGGCTCCACCGCAACGATCCGGGATTTTTCACCACCCCGTAGCGCATGGCCCATAAACGGGAAGGCAATGCCGGCAAAGTTGGAACCACCACCGGTGCAGCCCACGATGACATCCGGCCAGCAGTCCGCCATTTCCATCTGCTGCATGGCTTCCAGACCAATGATGCTCTGGTGCAATAACACATGGTTCAGTACCGAGCCCAGGGCGTACTTGGTGTTCGGATCCTGCACCGCCAGTTCCACCGCCTCTGAAATGGCAATCCCCAGACTGCCGGTGTGGTCCGGGTTGTCCGCCAGCACCTTGCGCCCGAATTCGGTCAGCTCCGAGGGCGAGGCCACACACCTGGCACCGTAGGTTTCCATCACCGCCCGGCGATAGGGTTTCTGGTTGTAGGAGACCCGCACCTGAAACACGGTAACGTCAATATCAAACAGCGAACCCGCGAAGGACAGGGATGTGCCCCACTGACCCGCGCCGGTTTCCGTGGTGAGGGTACGAATGCCCGCTTCACGGTTGTAAAAGGCCTGGGGAATGGCGGTATTGGGCTTGTGGCTGCCCGCCGGGCTCACGCCTTCGTATTTGTAGAAAATCTTCGCCGGTGTACCAAGCGCTTTCTCGAGCCGATGAGCCCGGTATAACGGGGCCGGGCGCCAGAGTTTGTAGACGTCACGCACCGGCTCGGGAATCTCGATTTCCCGCTCTGTGGTCACTTCCTGTTCGATCAGCGCCATCGGGAACAGCGGTTCAAGGTCCGACGGTCCTACTGGCTGCTGAGTCCCCGGGTGCAGCACCGCCGGCAGCGGTTCCGGAAAGTCCGCCTGCAGGTTGTACCAGTACTTCGGCATCTGGCTCTCTTGGAGAAGAAACTTGGTTTGCATGATTCTGAATTCCCTGATGTTCGATTTGCTCATTATTGAACGTTGGTTGCGGGCTCAAAGTCTCTGACTAGACCGGCAGCCAGGACGCAAGCATATCCACCAGCCACGGCACCAGCAAGGCGGTGGCAAAAGCCGAGAGCGCCATCGCCAGCCCGGAAAAGGCCCCCATCTGGGAGCTCACCTGAAAGGCCCGGGCGGTTCCGATGCCGTGCGCCGCGACGCCCATGGCAATGCCCTTGGCGGTGTCATCCCGTACCCGGATCCACTCAAACAGCTTGGTGCCTAGCACGGCGCCGGTGATCCCGGTGATCACCACCAGCACGGCGGTCAGCGAGGGAAGCCCGCCTATCTTCTCGGAGATGCCCATAGCCACAGGCGCAGTCGCCGATTTTGGTGCCAGGGACATCTGGATTTCCATGGAGCCGCCAAGCAGCCGGGCCAAACCAATGGAGCTGCCGGCAGCAATCACCACGCCACAGAACAGTGAGATCGTTACCGGCAACCAGAGTTGGCGCAGTCTGGAAAATTGTTGGTACAGGGGAACAGCCAGGGCAACTGTGGCCGGCCCCAGCAGGAAATGAACAAACTGGCCACCTTCAAAGTAGTCATTGTAGGAAGTGCCGGTAGCCAGCAACAGAATGATAAGCATCGCAACCGACGTGACGACCGGATTAGCCAGCGGATTGGAGTTGGTTTTCAGGTATAGCCGGTAGGCCAGGCCATACGCCACCAGGGTAATGGTAAGCCCCAGCAGCGGAGAGGCCGACAGGTAAACCCAGATATCTTTCAGACCCGGCTCATTCATCATGCTCACCTTTCCCGGCGAGGGGCCGGGTAAACCAGCGAGTGGTCACCTGCATGATCAGGGCTGTGGCCACCATGGTGATCACGGTACTCAAAAGCAGAGCCAGAGTGATCGGCACCCACTCGTCGGCGATGCGGCCAAAATGCGCCATCATGCCCACACCAGCAGGCACGAACAGCAGCGAGAGGTGGCTGAGCAACGCGGTAGACGCCTGATCAACTGACTCTGGCGCCTTTCCCCGGATCATCAGGGTTATGAATAGCATCACCATGCCAAGCACCGGCCCGGGAATGGGCAGGCCTAGCAGACGAACCGTGATTTCGCCCACTAACTGATACACCAGAAGGAGGGTAATACCATTCAGAAAAGTCATTTCTTACTCCGCTCAGGTCATCGTCAACCCGCACTGGCGCCGCGTTAAGTACTGAAGGCGTCAATGATCTGAGCATACGCAGGAAGGACCTGCCAGGAAAGCCCCAAATCGGCAGGGGAAGCGCTCCTCCCCCACTTCTCCGGTATGCACGCCAGCTTAATCAGGCAACCTTGAAATGAACCACAGACTGCAGCAGTTCCTGAGAGAGGAGCGAAAGATTCTGGCTTGACTCCGCCGTTTGCCCGGATGCTGTTGCAGCCTGCTCGGCCACGCCCGCAATATTTTCGACATTCAGATTCATTTCATCTGCAACCGTTGTTTGCTGCTCGGCAGCACTGGCGATCTGCGTGTTCATGTCGTTGATCACCGCGACCCGTTCAAGTATCGACTCCAGTGAGCGACCGGTTACTTTGGCCAGCTCGACGCTTTCTCCGGTATTTTTCCTGCTTAACTCGATTACCTTGACGGCGTCAGCGGCACCGCATCTCAACTTTTCGATCGTGGCGTCGATCTCTTCGGTGGAACTCTGAGTTCGGGCCGCTAGCGATCGAACCTCATCCGCAACAACTGCAAATCCACGGCCACCTTCTCCCGCCCGGGCCGCTTCAATGGCAGCGTTCAGGGCAAGCAGGTTGGTTTGTTCCGCGATTCCGTTAATCACCTCAAGTACCGTACCGATTTCACTGCTCTGTGACTGCAGCTGAGTCATCACTTGCCCGGCATCTTCCATAGCCTCCGCAAGCACATTAACTTTGGCGACCATTTCCTGAAGCACCCCCCGGCCTTCACCGGCTTCGCTATTGGCCTGATTGGCAGCTTCTGCCGCCGCTACCGTATTGCAGGCCACCTCACGAACGGTAGCGCTGAGTTCACTCATGGCAGAGGCTACCTGTTGGGTTTCAGCCCGCTGCTGAGAAACGCCTGCGGCCGTTTGCTCAGTGACGGCGGACAGCTCTTCCGCAGCCTGGGCCACTTGCTCCGTCGATTGGATCACGTGCTTAACCACTTTCTCAAAACCTGAGACCATGACATTCAGAGATTGGGCCACACCCGCCAGTTCATCTTTTCCACGGATGTTAAACCGTGCAGTCAGATCACCTTCACCAAGCTTGCCTGTTGTTTCCTGAAACTCTTCAATGCTGTCGATCACACCGCGATAGAACGACAGGAACAGGTAAAGCACGACCAGCAGAGCCAGGGCCATGACCGCCAGAGTGATGGTTCTGACCTGTGCAAATCGGCCCTTCCTGGCCGCCATCAACCCATCCAGCACAGGCAGGGTCTGATCAAAGACATCGAACACCTGATTGATGGCCTGAGTGCCTACGCGTACAACATCTCCTGCGGACACGGACAGTGTCTCCGGATCAAGCAGTTGGGTCTGAACCAAATCAGAGAGGTTACGAATACTTCTTTTAGTCTGATCCCCCAACTCCTTAAGTTTGGCACCCAACTCCGGCTTGTAGGAAAATACACGCTCCAGATTGTATTCAAATGCATTGAGTTGCTGGACAATCCTGTCCTGACGAACTGCAAGATCCGCCCATGAACGGCCCTGATGTGTGCCAGCTGCAGCCACACCTGCTCCGATCCCACGGGCCTGCCCCATCGACTCGGTCAAAGAGGGAAACTTATTGACTACAAGATCAATCAGATAGAAGGTATCCACCTCCGGATCCAGGATCAGATTTGAGGCCTCCGCCAGCAACCCCGTGAGCTCAAACAGTTTATCAATCAGGGCAGTATGCGATTCAAAGCTCTGCGCAGCAGTCATCCCGGTGACCGATCCTGAAAGTCGTTGCCAGTCCCGCTGAATCATCTTCACTTTCCCGGCAATTTCCTTTGAGCTGGCATCTGCGCTTGCCAGCCGATCCAGATTTTCCAGGGTCTGATCCACTTCTGCAGCTTTGCTTCTGATATCGTTAAGAAAGTCACGGTTTCCACCATGAAAGCCAGCGGAAAGCCCACGGTGTTGCTGAATGAGGGCCAGAGGCCTGCGGACCAGGTCAATATCCGACAGCCCCTGCCGCTCTTTGTCAACAAAATGGATCTGAGAGGCCATCTCCGCTTGCAGAAGGTAGCCAAGACCGAACAGGGGGATCAGGAAAACGAGTGAGATGAGGAGAAACTTCTGGGGGTACCGCAGGTTATTCAACAGTGCCGTACCGGGTCGCAATAAGACTTTCATGTTGTGGCCTCTCGGGTCGCACCAGCCGCGGAGGCGCACCGTAACCCCAGACCCCGGGCTAGCGAACGGAATCTGTCAGGGTGGCTTGCCCGGTATTGCCGCATGGTGGATGTGTTTTTATTTTTTATTACAATCCAGGGAACAAGGCTTTCATTAAGCCTTGCCCAAAATTGATTCATAAAGAGTAATGCTTATTGAGAGGCTGACCAGTCAAATCTTGCAAAGATGCGTAACCGTCTTTTACAGGTAGGGCACGCCCAAAACACGTCGTCGGGCCGACGGCGAAGTTATGGACGCCTTGAGAATGATGCTCCAGCCATACATGGCCAGAATCACCCCGATCAGAAACATCAGCACCCCATAAACCGCCGCCGGTATGGACATGGCACTGGATTCCACAGTGCCTCCGGATGTTTTTGTTTTTACCGCAGCCAACCGGTGAAAAGTAGCACAGACTGTTCACTTGCGGGAGCATTCAACAGCAACCGCTTGTAACCGGGAAACCACGAAAACCAGAGAACTTTCTGGCCGGGAGGATCGTGTCCTGAAGCAGTTATCAGTATACTTGCAACAGATAACTAAAATACCTGGACACTCGTGGAGACACTCAAGGAATGAAACGCCTGGGAACCCTGGATGCCTCTTGGCTGGCAGTAGAATCCGAAGACACCCCGATGCACGTGGGCAATCTGCAGATCTTTTCGCTACCCGAAGGCGCCCCTGAAACCTTTCTTCGGGACATGATCACCCGCATGAAAGAAACCGGCGACGTAGCGCCTCCGTGGTGCTACAAGCTTGCCTGGTCCGGCTTTCTGGGCCGGGTACTGGCACCGGCCTGGAAAACCGATAAGGACATCGACCTGGATTACCATGTCCGCCACTCTGCCCTGCCCCGACCTGGCGGTGAACGTGAACTGGGCATTCTGGTTTCGCGGCTGCACTCCAACCCCCTCGATTTCGCCCGCCCGCTCTGGGAGTGCCATGTCATCGAAGGGCTGGAGAACAACCGCTTTGCCCTGTACACCAAGATGCATCATTCAATGATTGATGGCATCAGTGGTGTTCGCCTGATGCAACGGGTGCTGACCACAGACCCGGACAAAAAGGACATGCCTCCCCCCTGGTCGGTTCGGCCAGAGCGCCGCCGGGGCAGCAAAACCGATTCCGAAGCCAGCGTACCGGCTGCATTTTCACAGGCCATGGATGCCCTGAAGTTGCAGGCCGATATGGCACCACGGCTGTGGCAGGCGGGGAACCGGCTGGTCCATTCGGTCCGCCACCCGGAGGATGGCCTCACCGCGCCTTTCACCGGGCCGGTGTCGAAGATCAATCACCGGGTAACCGGCCAGCGCCGGTTCGCCACCCAGCATTACCAGCTGGAACGCATCAAAGCGCTCTCCCAGGTATCGGGCGGCTCCCTGAACGATATCGTGCTGTACCTCTGCGGGACCGCCCTCCGGCGCTTTCTGCTTGAGCAGGATGAGTTACCCGACACCCCCCTCACGGCCGGTATACCGGTTAATATCCGGCCAGCCGGTGACCAGGGCACAGGCACCCAGATCAGCTTTATAATCGCCTCCCTGGCGACCGACGAACCGGACCCGCTAACGCGACTGCAAAATATCAAGACATCAAGCCGGCGCGCGAAAGAACACCTGCAGAAGCTGCCCAAGAGCGCACTGACCCAGTACACCATGTTGCTGATGTCGCCCTACATTCTCCAATTGATGTCCGGGCTGGGCGGGCGAATGCGCCCGGTGTTCAACGTCACCATCTCCAATGTACCCGGCCCCCAGAGAACGCTCTACTATGAGGGCGCCAGGCTGGAGGCCATGTACCCGGTGTCATTGATTACCCACGGCGGCGCACTGAACATTACCTGCCTGAGTTATGCGGGGTCCCTGAACTTCGGCTATACCGGTTGCCGGGATACCCTGCCAAGCATGCAAAAACTGGCGGTGTATACCGGAGAGGCACTGGATGAGCTGGAAAGTCTGATTTTGCCGCCGCCGTCGAAGCCTGAAGCCGCAACAAAAAAAACGGGAACTGCAGCAAAACCCCGGGCATCGCGAAAGAAGGCCGCACCGAAAGAGTGAAGGTGTCCCCGGCCGGGCCCTGACTCAGCCCGGGCTTTTCCAGTTAGCAGCGCCCACGAAGATCAGCTGAAGGAAGCGGGTAGTCCGCTTCCGGATCTGCTCAATCTGGTAATCATCATCCGGTGAAACACCCAACAGGTCGGTCAGGCTGAAGGCGACGCTTCGCACCACCAGATCAGCGGTCATATCCAGATCCTGGTCGGTAAGGTGATCCACCAGCCTCAACCTGCGCAGGTCGTTGGCCAGCTCGCTGGCGAAGAACCGCATTTCGCTGCGAATGCCCTCCTGCACTGCCCGGCTCTCGCCGGCAAGCCCTTGGGCCATGAACATAAAAAAGCTCCGGTTGGCCTGGGCATGGCTGATGAAGATAGCCACGGATTCTTCAATCAGCTTGTCCGCCTGTAACACATTAGCCCGGGCCTCACGCATCATCCGGCGCAATACCAGCCCCAGCTCATCCACCAGCTGCAAGCCCAGGTCATCCATATTGCGGAAGTGGCGATAGAACGAGGTTGGAACCACCCCGGCCTGCCGCGTTACCTCCCGGATACCCAGACTGGCGAAATGCCGCCCCTTCCCCACCAGTGTTAACGCCGCATTCATCAGTTTCTCGCGGGTTTCACCGGGCTTTCTTCGTTGTTTTTCCGCCATCGCCTGCCCGTACTGACTGCCGTTGATCAATGGCTGACAAGTGTACACATCCCGAAAAATAAAAGTACAGAAAGCGTGTCATTTTGCGCCAATGCCCAGGCACCCATTGCCTCCCTCCACAACCCTGTGTACATTCGTACACATTAGTGTACAAGTGTGCACATCGGAACAGAATATTTACGGGAGACAAGCACCATGTTAGCCAAACAGACCCAGAGCCGAACGCTGAACTGGCTTGGCAGGCAGCTATTTAACCGGAATGACCCGGCTGCATTTTTCGACCCGCTGCTTGAGCCCATCAATCCGATGTGGGTACAAGAGTACACACCGGCACGGGTGGAACAGATCATCCAGGAAACCCCGGACACCAAAACCCTGGTACTGCAGCCGTCCCGAAGATGGTCCGGATTCAGGGCCGGTCAGCATGTGAACATCTGTATTGATGTGGGTGGCATTCGCCGTAATCGCAGCTTCAGTCTCTCCAGCTCCCCGATTCTCTGGCAGGAACAGGGGCGGGCAACCCTGACCATCAAACGCCTGCCGGGCGGACGGGTGACCAACTGGATACACGATGACCTCCAGACCGGCACGGTGATCGGAATGGGGGAGGCCTTTGGTGACTTTCAGATTCCCGAACCGGCTCGACCGGTGCTGTTCATCGCGGGAGGCAGCGGGATCACGCCGGTGCTGAGCCAGCTTGAAACCATGGCCGCCACCAATTACCGGGCGCCGGTGACGTTGCTGTATTTTGTGCGCATAGAGGACGACGTAATCGCCCGGGAAAAACTTCAGGCCCTGGCAGCACGCTACGGCGCGCTGACCCTGCACATCATCACAACCCACGAGACAGACACACCCCGCTACCTGTGCGACGCGGATCTTGGCTCAATACCCGGGATCAATGCACGGCAGGTTTACCTTTGCGGCCCGAAAGGGCTGATGGACCTGGCCCGGGAGCTACTCCACCAGCGTGGCATTGCCGACACAGACATCCACAGCACGTTCTTTTCGGTGCCACAGGCCGATCCGGGTAACGAGCCACTGGGAGGGCAGGTCCGGTTTTCCGAAAGCAAACTGGGGGTTGGCTCCGAGGGCGATGCCACCCTGCTGGAAATAGCCGAGGCGGCCGGCCTGTCACCCCGCTACGGCTGCCGGATGGGCATTTGCCACCAATGCAGCTGCCGCAAAACCGCCGGCACCGTAATCAATCGTCTGACCGGTCAGGCCTCCGGTCACGGCGAAGAAAACGTCCAGCTTTGCATTTCGGTGCCCAAGGGTCCGGTTTCCATCGACATTTAATGACCAACACCCGATTTCATCGCGGAGCCTTGAAGCTCCGCAAGGAGTAACACCATGAAACACATGACCGAAGCACAGCTCTCGGAACTCGAACAGGATCTCAACGTCATCCGGGATGAGGTGATTGCCGATCTCGGCGAGCGGGACGCCCAACACATCCGTCGTATGGTGCGCCTCCACCGGATGCTGGAAGTCGGAGGCCGGGTGATGATGCCCCTCGGCTTCATCCCACCGGTCTTCGTTGCAGCAACCGCAACTCTTGGGGCTGGTAAGATTCTGGAAAATATGGAGATTGGCCACAATGTGATGCATGGCCAGTACGACTGGATGAACGACCCGAGCCTGCACTCCCAGACCTACGAATGGGACACCGTCTGTACCGGTGATTCCTGGCGCCGCACCCACAACTATGAGCACCACACCTACACCAACATCATCGGCAAGGACCGGGACTACGGGTACGCGGTTCTTCGCCTGAGCAATGATGAGCCCTGGAAGCCCTGGCATGCCCTGCAGTTCATCAACTACGTTCTGCTCAGCGTGTTTTTCCAGTGGGGTGTGGGCCTGCACGAACTCGAAACCGAGAAGCTTCGGCGCAGGGAGATCAGCTGGCGCGAGAAGCTGCCGTTCCTGAAAGAATTCGCCCGCAAAGGTGGCCGGCAGGCGTTCAAGGACTATGTGTTCTTTCCGTTGGTCACCTTCCCGGTGGCCCCCATTGTTCTGGCCGGAAACGTTGGCGCCAACCTGATACGCAATCTCTGGTCATCAACGGTCATTTTCTGCGGCCACTTTACCCGGGACGCCGAGACCTTCAGCGAGGAGGAATGCGAAGGCGAGAGCAAGGGTCACTGGTACCTTCGCCAGCTAACCGGCTCCTCAAACTTTACCGGGGGCCGCTGGCTGCATATTTTGAGCGGGCATCTGAGTTACCAGGTGGAACACCATGTGTTTCCCGACCTGCCGGCACACCGTTACCCGGAGATTTCCGGGAAAGTACAGGCGGTCTGCCAGAAGCATGGCATTCACTACAACACCGGGAGTTTCGCCCGGCAGTACGGTACCGTATTGAAGCGGATCCTCCGGCACTCCCTGCCCGAACGTCTTGGAGGAGGGGCTGCCACTACGGCATAACGGGCTCGCAGGTTCCGGAATGCAGGTTGCCGGGCGAATGGACCGTCACCCGGTTCCGGCCAGCCTGCTTGGAGGCATAGAGAGCCTCGTCCGCCGCCGCAATCAGCTCGCACGGGTCCACGGAAGTGCCACCGGGCGCCATCGCCACGCCAAGACTGACAGTCACCGCAACCGGGCGCCCTTCCCATTCAAATTGAAGATTACGCTCAACCGTTGCGCGAACCTTCTCCGCGAGCGCCCTGGCTCCGGTGGCATCAGTGTAAGGCAGGATAATGGCAAACTCTTCTCCGCCATAGCGCGCGACTATATCCGTCCCACGCCGGACAACCATCGTCAAGGTGTCAGCGAGCCGCTGCAGGCACGCATCCCCGGCCTGATGCCCCAGACTATCGTTAAAGGATTTGAAATGATCCACATCGATCATGATCAGGGCCATAGGACCCTGACGCCGGCAACGGGCAGCTTCTTCCGCCAAGCGGGCATCAAAATAGCGACGATTGAATACGCCTGTTAATCCATCCGTTGAGCTCAGGGCTTCCAGTTGCCTGTTGGCGGACTCCAACTCCGAGGTTCGCTCGGCAACCCGGGATTCCAGCTTTTCGTTCATTTCCTGCTGGATTTGCTGGGTCTTGAGCGACATATGCCTCAGGCGGTCAGCCAGGGCAATGGACAGCAGAATGACTTCGAAAGCCGAGCCGATCTGGATGCCGAACTCGGTGAGAAAGTTGGCTGGCACCAGGGCAAACGTCTTCAGAGTGTACAGAAGCATCCCGGACAACAAGGCGGTCCAGGCCACCATGAAATAGCGGGCCGGCCGGAACCTGCGATACAGGCAAAGCCCACCTGCCAGGATAACGAATCCAACCGACACGGCTGCCATAAAGGTGTTTACCCGGATTACCGGGCCATAGTCCGGCCAGAACAGTGCCCCCGCCCCGGCGAGAACAAAGAACACCATCAGCGAAAGGAACACTTTTTCAAGCCGGGGTGCGTTCTCCCTGAGAGCCAGGAACGAACGGGAGAATCCGAGAACACAGAACATGCCGGTAGCAATCAGGAACGCCACCGCACGATTGTTCCACCAGGGCGATTCCGGCCAGAGATGCTCAAAGGCGAGCCCATTCAGGGTGAACTGGAGCAAGCCATAGGACAGGATATAGGACACGTACCACAGGTAGTTGGTATCCCTGAACGACACGAAGATCAGAAAATTGAAGATTGCCATGGAAACGAGAAGCCCGTAATAGAGTCCCAGCAGGAACCGCTCCTGGTGATCCGCCGAACTGAAGTCATCCGAGTTCCACAGCAGGGTACGCATCTGCACAGCCCCGGAGGTCCTGACACGGAAAAACAGGTCAACACTCTGCCCCGTCGGCAGCTTCAGGAAAAAATTGATATTGTGGTGGTCCTTGGGGCGCTGCCGAAAGGGGATCGCGTCTCCCGCTATCTGACGACCAACGCTCCCATCCGCCCTGACAAAGAAAACTTCCATTTCATCAATGATCGGATACAGGCCTTCAATCACCCAGCGATCATTTGGGCTGGAACTGTTGATAACCCGGGTGTGGAACCAGTAGGTCGAATCGGTAAAGCCGAAGTTATAAGCTTCATCCGGAATGCCAACGGATGCAATTTGCGGCCAGCGCCGGACGATCTGGGAGATATTCAGGCTGGAAGAAGGATCTTCATAGTAGGTTAAATGGCGGGATATATCGAGCCTTCCGCTGTCCTCATCCAGCACAACGGGAAAACTGTCCGGTGTTCCGGTTGCGGACGCGCCTGCCGAACACAGCGCCAGCAACACCAGCAAGGCAATATGAATCAAACCGGCCCCGACAACGATTGTTGTTATTTATGAATCCGGTTCCATGTTATCGGACCCGCGGGCTCACCAGCGGTTTAAAATGGATTTGATTCGTAAGTTTCTGTATCGCCCCGTCAGGCGATCTGGAGCAGTCTCAGTAACTGAGGCCTGTGCTGCTCCTGGATAATATCGGCCAGGGTGTATTTATCGAGCACCTCCAGGAAGGCGTTCAACGCTTCTCCGAACATCGATTTCAAGCCACACACCGGGGTGATCCTGCAAGCATTTTTCGACGAAAAACACTCCACAATACTCAGATCCTGCTCGGTTTCGCGTACCAGGATACCGACATTGATGTCGGACGGCGCCATGTGCAGACGCATACCACCCTTCTTGCCGCGAACGGTTTCGATGTAGCCTTTCTTGTTGAGCTGATGAACCACCTTCATAAGATGGTTCTTGGAGATATCATAGCTGTCGGCAATCTCCTGGATGGTTGCCAGTTGATCACCCTGCACTGCGAGATAAATCAGTACGCGAAGTGAGTAATCCGTGTAACGGGTGATGTGCATTCAATACTCCAGTCGTTAATAGGGTCAATAAGACGGCCGGGTCACCAGGTAACAGGCGGTGCCACTAAGAAACACGCCTGAAATCGCCAAAGTCATTGCCGATGCCCCGAAAAGAGCCAGCATCCCCCAGCTCAGCGCCATCATGCCGCAGGCCAGCACCTTTGCCCGCCCGGGGACAGCCCGTCGTGTGCGCCACTGATCAATAGCAGGACCAAACCTGGGATGGTCTTCAAGCCATTGCGCAAAAGCCGGCGACCCCTTGCTGGCAAAAAAGGCCGCCAACAAGACAAACGGCGTCGTCGGTAACAACGGCAAAATCACACCCGCCGCAGCCAGCGTTACCGATATATACGCAAGAATACGAAATCCGGTTTTCCCAAAACGACCGCCCATCACAGGGTTCTCACCAAGGCTCATAACTGCATCTATTCTACCGGTATTCAGTGAACAGGTCTGCCCAAACGGCTGAGAAATACCAGCCTGGCAACGTAAGCGACCTTGATACCCACCGCAAAAAGCAGGGTTCCAACGTGCGCAAGAATCTGGATGGCCATGGGAAAGTAGTGCGCCATCGGATAGGCCACCACTATTGTCAGCACCAGCCCCAGCAATGACCAGGCCATCGCACTGTTCGCCCTGAATAGCAGATTTTCCATTTGAAATCTCCTGAACACACCTTTAACATGTATTTTATAAACTCCTTTTATGGAAATTTCAACCCGGGTCAACCTTATTTTATAGGCACTAACCAAAAATTCAGACGGAAAAGCATGACCGAACCAAAAAACATTTATTTATTTTGCATCTAAAGGAGAAAATCAATGTCCCCACAAACCTGGCTTGAAAAAGCCTCAGAGGAAGAACTGATCGAACACATCCTCAACCGCTATCACGACACCCACCGGGATCAGTTGCCCGAAATGATTCGGTTGGCCCAGAGAGTCGAGCGGGTGCACGGTAGTCATCCTGAATGCCCTTCTGGCCTCAGTGCCCACCTTGAGACGATGCGGGCAGAACTCGAAACCCATATGGCCAAGGAGGAGCAGATTCTGTTTCCGATGATTGCGCGCGGAATATCCGGCATGGCCCG
This sequence comes from Marinobacter metalliresistant, assembly GCF_038098645.1. Lineage (NCBI taxonomy): Bacteria > Pseudomonadati > Pseudomonadota > Gammaproteobacteria > Pseudomonadales > Marinobacteraceae > Marinobacter > Marinobacter metalliresistant. Next base: position 1,894,433 of record NZ_CP101118.1, read on the forward strand.
GGGCCCTATCTCGGTGATGCGCGCTGAGCATGAGGACCACAGTACCGCGCTTGCCCGGCTTGACGCACTCACCAACCATTTGGATCTGCCAGAGGATGCCTGCAATACCTGGCGGAAGCTCTATGAACAGATCGCCACTTTCCGGGAAGACCTGAATGCACATATCGCCCTGGAAAACAGCGTGCTGTTTGCCCGGATAGACGGCCGGACGGCTTAGCATCCCGCCTGGGCAGTTCAATTACCTCCCGTGGGGTATCGGATTCGTTGATCCAATCTGCAATACTTGGTCTATACTCAGATCAAAAAACAGGCGGTAACAGGATCAACCCGATGCCCCAGAGCAAGCTCACAGACCGTTTCGGCCGCACTGTCAACTACGTGCGGCTCTCCGTTACTGATCGCTGTGACTTCCGCTGTGTCTACTGCATGGCCGAGGATATGACTTTCCTTCCCCGCCAGCAGGTTCTGACTCTGGAGGAGATTGCCCGGGTTGCCCGCAATTTCGTCGATCTGGGCACCGAGAAAATCCGCCTGACCGGTGGCGAGCCTCTGGTACGCAAGGACATCCTGGAGCTGGTCAGGGAAATCGGCACCTATGGGCTGCGTGACTTTGCCATGACCACCAACGGCAGCCAGCTGCCCACCATGGCCCTGCCCCTGCGCAAAGCCGGAATGCACCGGCTGAACATCAGCCTCGATTCCCTGGACGCCGAAAAATTCCGCAACATCACCCGCACCGGCAATCTCGGCCAGGTGCTGGATGGCATCGATGCCGCCCGCGAGGCCGGCTTCCGGGGCATCAAACTCAATACCGTGGTCATGAAGGGGCGCAATGATGAGGAAGTCCCCGAGCTGATTGAATTCGCCCGAAAGAAGCAGGTGGATATCAGTTTCATTGAGGAAATGCCCCTGGGCGAGATTTCCGAGCATGACCGGGGCTTGGCCCTGTGTACCAGCAAGGAAGTGCGGGACATCATCCGTCAGCACTACGAACTGGTGCCCGCCACTGAGGATTCCGGCGGCCCCGCCCGTTACTACCGAATGCCGGGCAGCCCCACGAAGGTGGGTTTTATCTCGCCTCACTCTCATAATTTCTGCTCGACCTGCAACCGGGTACGGGTCACCGTCGAGGGCCGGCTCCTGCTCTGCCTCGGCAATGAGCACTCCGTGGACCTTCGCCGCGTTCTGCGTGGCAACCCGGTGACCGACGACAAGCTCCGCCAGACCATTATTAACGCCATGGACCTGAAGCCGGAGCGGCATCACTTCTCCACCAATGGGGATGTTCAGATTCTTCGGTTCATGAATATGACCGGGGGTTGAGCAGCCAGCATAAAGAAGGGGTCAGATGAAGGCTTTCATCTGACCCCGGGTTCACATATCCTTCATGTCACTCATCTTCCCTGTCGAAGCGCCATCTATAAGGTGATCCAGGGTGATTTCGCTGTATTTCAGAACCTGGCCGCCATATTCCCTCATGAACTCATGGGCAGAGCTTTCGGTAGCGAATGAGGCCAGTGTTGGGCCCATGGCACCGGTTCGATCGGAGCCGGCTACGTAGAATGCGGCCCTGGCGTCGATCAGGGCGGTGTCGTCCGGGCTTTGCCAGCCAGTCTGGGCCATATCGTGGACGTAGAGGGTGTGGTCGCGGTTGATGTTTTCCGGCTGTAGCATCCAGGCGAACATGTCCCTGGTGGAGCAGAACTTGCGGACGTGCTGGTCTTTTTCGGTGATAGCCTGGCCTTTGGGGCCGGGGAAGCCCTCGATGATCATGCCACAGACATGGCATTCGTCGCCGCTTTCAAACTGCACCGGGGCAGGCTTGGCAGTGGTCTGTTCTTCGCTGCCTGAGCAGGCAGCCAGTGTAAAAACCGCCAGGGCGGCGAGAAGCCAGTTCAGTTTGATTCGGTTCATCAGGGGCACCTCCGTTCAGATACGACGATTCCGGAACAGCAACAGGGCGCCCGCCAGCGGGATGGCAAACCACAGCACCAGGCCGATCCAGAGGCCGGAAGCACCGATGGGCAGGTCGGCGCCCAGGCTGAGGACACCACTGAGCTGCGCTGCGCCATCGAAGGCCACAATGTTGAGAAGACGGTAGATGTCCGTGGGGTTCAGCATCAGCAGCCAGGGCAGCAGCTCGGCGCTGAACTTGCCCTCGCTCGCCACCAGGGTGCCGAGCAACATCAGATCGAAAATCAGCACGAAGAAGAACCAGATGGCCAGGGCCAGGCCAGCGGCGATGGACTTTTCACTGACCCGGACGCTGATCACGTAGGCAAGTGCAATGAAGCCCCAGCCCAGCAGGACGGTGGAGGCGATAAAACGGGCCATTGCGATGGCCAGACTGGCAATGGCCACGTCCTCCACCAGCAGGGCGATAGCCACACCGGCAACGCCAAAGCCGATCAGGGTGGCCAGGGCCAGGGTCAGGCCGTGGCCCAGGAACTTGCCCAGCAACAGCTGGCTGCGGCTGAGGGGGTAGGTCATCAGTAACAGCAGGGTGCCGCCCTCTTCTTCCCCAACGATGGCGTCGTAAGCCAGTAGCAGAGCAATCAGGGGAATCAGGAAGATCCCGAGGCTGGCAAGACTGGCAATGGTGGCTGGCGTGGAGGCATAGCCCACGTGGCCGGAAGCGGCGGCGCCGAACCAGGCGATGCCCAGGGCCAGGGTGGCAAAGACCAGGGAAATGGCCATCAGCCAGCGGTTTCGCAGGCTGTCGCTGAGTTCCTTACGGGCAATGGTCCAGACGCTGTTCATTGGTTGCCTCCACGGTGGGCCAGGCCACCAGAGCCGATGAAATGCACGTAAATATCTTCCAGGCTGGGTTGATGGATGCTGATATCCGCCACCTCTCCCGAGGCCATGACCGCTTTCAGCAAGGCCATCTTCTCCCTCGGTTGAACATCCACCTGCAGGCGTCCGTTATCGGTCTTGATCATCAGGCCACTGTTGCTGGAAGCGCTGTCGATGACCTGCTCCAGCGCAGAAATACTGTTGGCGGGATCCAGCGACAGGGTCACAGGCATATTTGCCTGCCGCCTCAGCGCCGCCAGATTTCCGGCCGCTTGCAAGGAACCTTCCGTGAGAATGGCAGCGCGGTCGATGTAAGGCTCGACCCCGGGCAGAACATGGGAACACAGCACAATACCCGTACCCTCATCCCGCAGCACCCGGAGCAGCCGGTACAGGTCTGCCGTGGCCACCGGATCCAGACCCACGGTAGGCTCGTCCAGCATCAGCAGCTTCGGCTTGCCCAACAACGCCTGGGCCAACCCTAAACGCTGGCGCATGCCCTTGGAGTAGGTCTTGGTCCGGGCATCCATGGCATCGCCGAGACCCACCTGTTTGAGCAGCTCAGGCACCTGCCGCTGTGAGGCTCCCTTCAGCCGCGCGAAATGGCTCAGAATCTCCCGACCGGTCAACTGCGGGTAGAACATCACATTCTCTGGCAGGTAACCGATGTGCTGGGTGACCTGAGGATCACCGGCGTGACCGCCGAGCACCGACAACCTGCCCTGAGTTGGCTGCATCAGCCCAAGAATGAGCTTGATGGACGTGGTCTTACCGGCCCCGTTATGGCCAAACAGCCCCAGGATTTCACCCGGCTCCAGTGTCAGGTCTATGCCCTTCAGCACCGGACTCTTGTCGTACCGGTAACTCACATTCTCAAGACGAAAACAGCTCATCGGATCTCCGGTTTCAGATCGGCAGGAGGTCGCATCAGCGGAAAAGAGTCGGCAACCCCGGCATCTTTCACCACCGGGAAGGCATCCTGCACCCAGCGCAGGGTATCCACCGCCGGGCTGAACATCAGGATCTTTGCCTCCGGATACTTCCACAGCAGCCGGTCGACATTGTCATTGGGCTCATAGGCCACATCCCCGATCCCATCCTGATTGCGATCCCAGCCCAGGTAGTCACTCCAGTAATTGCCCTTACCGTCCCTCGACCACTCCTGAGTGCGAGTGGCCACATACTTCACCTGCCGCTGGTTATTCACAAAAGCATTCCCGAACACCTCGTTATCCTCGGAACCGGCGGTCAGATGAATCCCGATGTTGCTGTTCGCAAACAGATTGCCCGCAAAGGTGTTGTACAAGGAGTTATAGATAAACACCGCCTTGCCCTCGGCGCCATCAATCACCACACCACCGGTCCGGCCCTCGGAAACCCCGGTCACCACATTGCCCCGCAGCTCCGACTGGGTAATGAAGTTCATCAGAATCCCGTAGTTCTCATCATTCACCGACCGGTTATTGATCACCCTCAGCCGTTTGCTCTGCATCAGCGCGTAACCGGTCCGCGTGCCACGGGTGACATTGTTCTCCAGCAGGTTATTCATCGAATACATGTAGTGAATGCCATAACGCAGATCCGACATCTCATTGCCCCGGATCGTATTGTTATTCGCCGTCTCAATATAGATCGCATCCCGGGTCTGACGGATGTCGTTCCCCTCAATCAGCGCCCCGGTGGTATTGAACAAGTGAACCCCGTTGCCCCGGTCATTCGGACGCATGCTGGCATCGCCACGAATTGTATTGTTGCGAACCGTCACATCCGGCGTGGCATCCAGCCACACCCCAAACGCCGGCCCCTGCAGACGGTTATTCTCAACCACCGCCCCCCGGGCCTCCCGAGCCACAAAAATCCCCGCATCCAGCTCGTTCAGATCCCGGCCCCAGTTGCGCACCGAACAACCGGACAACGTCACCTCCCCGGCGACAATATCCACAGCATTGCCCTGCCCGCCCCCGTCAATCACCGTGTCGGAATGGCAAGACACCGTCACCCCGGGCACCCGAATAGCCAGAGAGGAAACATGCTCAGGAGGAAGCTCAAAGGTTGCGCCCGGTTCCAGGGCATCAAGCTGTTCTTGCAGGCCCGCGCTCGCGGTCAGCGATAAAAGAGCGACTGTCAGGGCCACTCCATAACGCAAAATTTGGTACATCAATGTCTCTCTGAGAGATGAAATTTCTTTGGGCCTTGCCAGAACTCTGGCAATCCGAGAGGAGGCTGCTTTCCAAAACTGTGCGGAGCCATGGATGGCGGAGCCCAAGCGTCACAGGGACGTGCCGAAGGAGCGTGTTTTGGAAAGCAGCCTCCTCTTGGATTGCTTCTCCCAAGTGGAAGGGAAAGCCGGAACCCCATAAAGGAGTCCCGGCGGAGAGAAGATCAGGCCTTCTCAACAAGCATGCGACCCCGCATCTCCATATGCAGCGCATGACAGAACCAGTTGCAATAGTACCAGTGAACCCCCGGCCGATCCGCCACAAAGGTCACCGAAGACGTCTGCTGCGGACTGATCTCCATGCTCACACCATGGTTCACCATACAGAAACCGTGCGTCACATCCTCAATGGTGTCCAGGTTGGTCACGTACACCGTCACCTCATCGCCCTGCTTCACCTTGAACTCCGTCATCCCGTACTGCGGCGCAATAGAGGTCATGTAAACACGCACTTTATTGCCGTCACGGACAACCTTGTTGTCGGCTTCCAGGGTAATGCCATCCTTCTTTGCCTGTTCACGGGCCGAGGCGAAGAACGGATCATCACGGGTATAGATCTTCTTCGTCTTGATCTGGTCACGGCGCACCAGGATGCAGTCATGGGGCTCAGCAAAAGTCGGGCCATCGTGCACCAGCTTCATTTCCTCACCGGAAATATCAATCAGCTGGTCATTTTCAGGGTGCAGCGGCCCTACCGGCAGGAAGCGGTCCTTCGAGAACTTCGACAACACCACCAGCCACTTGCCATCCGCATCCCGGGACTCGGTCAGTGAGGCGTGGTTATGGCCCGGCTGATATTGAACATCCAGCTTCTGACGGATGTAGTTCACATCCTCGCCGTTGTAATGCTTGATCGCATCGGCAATATTCCACTTGCACACCTGGCTGTCGATAAACAGCGTGGTGTAGGCGTTACCCCGGCCGTCGTAGGTGGTGTGCAGAGGCCCAAGACCCAGCTCTGGCTCACCCACCACGGTATCACGGGGCTCAATCGCTCCGTCGAACAGATCATCCAGCTTTTCGATCGAAATAATGGTGACCGTTGGCGACAGCTTGCCATTGGCAATAAAGTACTTGCCGTCCGGGGAGGTATTCAGGCCATGCGGGTTCTTGGGAACCGGGATGTAACGGGTCAGCTCGGAGCCATGGCGACCATCCACCACCGGCACTTTAGAATCACCCAGCGTCTTGAAGTCGCCATTTTTGACGGCTTTTTCAATACGCTCAATATTGAATACTACTGCCCAGTCGCGGTCATTACGCATGGTGCCGGCAAGATCCAGGGCTTTCTCGGAGTTGTAACAGGTAGCGCAGGCGTATTTGCCGGTGTAGTCCGCATCGGTGTTGTCCAGGTTGCCGTCCACAATCACCTGGAAGGCCACTTCCATGGTCTCCGCGTCCACCGCATTGAACATGGTAAAGCTGTTTTCAAGGCTGGTATCGCTGCCGTCGTTCGGGTGCGGGATCACGTACTCCGCGTTGCAGAACACGTACCTGGTTTTGGGCACCTTCTGCAACCGCAGACCATGAATGGCCTGGACGTTGGGAATGGTGGTGATCTTGTCACACTTCATGATGTCCAGGCGGATCCGGGCCACCCGGGTATTGGCCTTGTCATTGATGAACAGATACTTGCCATCGTAACGGCCATCGGTCATGGAAATATGCGGGTGGTGGGCGTCACCGTTCAGGTGGGTATTGTCATGGCCCAGTACGTCCTTGCTCTCGTTGCTGATGCCCCAGCCTGTCGCAGAATCCACGTTGAAGACAGGGATGCGCATGAGTTCCCGCATGGAGGGAACGCCCAGTACGCGCACCTCACCGGAGTGGCCACCACTCCAGAAGCCGTAGTATTCATCCAGTTCGCCCGGGTGCACAATGAAATTATTGCGCGCTTCTTCGGCGGCGGCCGCGAACGATTCCCGGCTCATCACTGCAGTACCAAGACCGGTTGCCCCGGCCACGCCGGCCAGTGCCGCTGCGCCCATAAACCGGCGACGGCTCTGGCCGCTTTCCGGTAGCTCCGGTGTAGCCTTGGTCAGATCATCTTTCTTTTTCATAACATCCAACTCCGTTATTGATAATGGCGGTTTTTACTTCTCATGCTTTCTTTTTTTTCGACTGCTCAGGTCACCTGAACCACCGGGATTTCCTCCGGATGGCCGGGCGCGTTATGACCCCGGCGTTTGCCGCGACGCTTGACGATCAGCGGCGGGCACTTGTGGTCATCGAAATAGGTCATCTGGCAATCCAGGCAGTAGTGACATTCCATGTAGTTAATGTGCCCGTCCGGGTGAATGGCCTGAACTTCACACTCGTGATCACACAGCCGGCAGGGGTTGCCGCATTCCTTGCGCCGCTTTAGCCAGTCAAACACCCGCAGCTTGGTGGGCAATGCCAGCGCCGCGCCCAGGGGGCACAGATACCGGCAAAAGGCCTTGCGGGTGAACAGATTGACCACCAGCAACAGGACGGCGTAGGTGACAAAGGGCCAACTGCGGTCGAACTTGAGGGTGATCGCAGTTTTGAAGGGTTCCACCTCGGCCAGGCGCTCGGCGGTGGCCATGGAGTCCAGCGACACCCCGAACAGCACCAGCAGAATGATGTATTTGATGGCCCACAGCCGTTCATGCCAGGCAAAGGGCACGCTGTACTGGGGCACCCTGAGCTTGCGGGCAATCTCGTTCAGTAACTCCTGCAGGGCCCCGAACGGGCACAGCCAGCCACAGTAAACCGCCCGACCCCAGAGCAGGATGATGCCGGCCACCACCGCCCAGAGTACAAACAGCATCGGATCGATCAGGAAGGTTTCCCAACTGAAGCCGCTGATCAGGCTGTTCACAAAGGTCAGCACATTCACGATGGAGAGCTGCCCCAGGGCGTACCAGCCGATGAAGAACAGGGTGTAGGTCAGGAAGGCATGGCGGATCCAGCGCAGCATCCTCGGCTTCTGCACCAGCCAGTCCTGGAAAAACAGAATGAACAGCAGCACACCGATGCCAATACCGAGCACCACAATCTGGAACTCCCGCTGGTGCCACATCTGCACCCACATGGGCTGGTCCGCCAGCATGTCCTCTTCGGTCATTACCGGTTCCGGGCGGGTGTAGTACTGATCCGGCAGCTGGTAAGTAAGCGGAAATACCTGGAACTCGCTGTCCAGCGGACCGGTCTGGCGTTTGACGGTAAGCTCCAGGGTCCATTCAGAGCCCGGATCAAATTTATATTGCTGCCGGATAATGAAGATCGCCATCTCTTTGAAGTCCGGCATGCCCTCAGCGTAAACGTCGCTCAACCGGTAAAAATCCAGGTCACGGAAGTTGAAAGTATCACCGAACTGGCGGATCTGGATGCGGTCGAAGATACCGCCACGAACATAACCGGAACCCTTGAACGAGTATTCTCCATTGGCCATCACGGCGATGGCATGTTCGCCCTCCTTAAGCTCCGAAGTCAGCCACTGGAACTGGCTCTCGCCCAACAGGTTACGGCCGATGGTTGGCACATCCAGATAGGCGATGTACAGATCAATCAGGGGCTTGCCGCGCTGTTTCGGCGGTGTTGTGTCGATCCCCTCCGCATCCGTGCCCTTGAAGGCGTCATCCGCCTGGCCACGGGTCAGCTTCAGCTGGCGCACGGAACCTTCGTCGGTGAGTGCCTGCCAGCCTTTTTCCTGAAAGCTGTCGGTCTGAACACTCGCGGCTGGCGGGCGGTCATCGCTCAGGCTCTGGACAAGCCCCAGTTCGGCGCCAACACGGTGGGCCGATTTCATGATGACCTCATTCACCACCATGACGGTTACCGTGGCACCGGACAAACCGTCCACGGCCACCTTATGCTCTGAAGTTGTACCGCCGACCGTCACCCTCTGGTCCGCCGCCAGCCCCACGTACTGGTCGGTAAAGTCATGGAGTTTGCTCTCGGGAATACCGACAAGCAGAATCGGTTCATGATGCTCGATAACACGTGAGCTCACGATTTTCCCGTCCGTATCCAGGACCACCACAATATTCAGCGGCTTGCCGGAATAGGCCGGTGTCTGGATGAAGTCGAGACTCTGGTAAGCGTAGCCTTTCAGCTCGTCTCCGGCATAGAGTTCCTGGATGGCACGGTTGTCCTCCCGCGGGACCACGGTAGTGACCGTCGGAAACGCCTTCTGGATGACCTGGCGACCGGCAACGGGGTCGTACTCAGTCACAGGCGCTGCATTCAGGGCCATAGCCATGATCGACATGAACACAGGAAAAACAAAGCGGGAAAAAACGGTCACTGAAGGCTCCATGACACAGAACGTCTGTACTACATAAGCCTAGACAAATTAGAGGAAAATCACATACCTCTTTTTGGATACGCCAAACAATGGAATAGGCGGTTACACGCTGTCAGCCCAGGCTGACAGCGTTTCCCCGTGGATCGAGGGGAAGGTAATTCCCAATATGGCCCAGGCGAATCGACTCCACCATCATGGTCAGCGGCTGCTGTGCTTCGTCGGTAGACGGCGCCATGCCGCCACGGCCAGACATGGCAGCGATGAACACCACATCCCAGGCCTGGCCAGTGGCCCTGGACTCTTCGGCAAGGGCCCCAAAATCGGGCGCTTCCTCCGGCGTCTTGTCAACACAGATGACCGGTGTCAGGGCACCGCCCTCACCGCGTTCAAACGCGGACTTTTCTTCAGCACAGGCATCGTCGGGCAGTTCGGCCCGGCAAAACACGAATAACAGGCGCTGGGCCTCCTGTTGGTTGCGGGACGCCTGAATCAGATCACTGTAACTGCTGATCATTTGGAAAATCCTTGCTGGTATCGAGCCACGGCGATTTACGCCTGGCGGGCAATTAGCTGGTCGGACGAGGCGAGCCTGCGAACTTCTTCACACACTTCTTCCACGGCGTCGTCGCCGTAACTCTGGCCGTAGTGCTTTTTGAAGCCAAACTCGTAGAGCCGCATATGCTCATCAGGTTCAACGCCGATGTTTTCGAGACAGGCGCGGGCACAGTGCAGCGGGCAACCGTCGATCACGGTGATCGGGCGACCGGATCTGGCGGTTTTCACCAGCGAGGGCACCTTGCCGCCCACTCCGGAAATACACGACATTTCAAATTCGCCGGCGTGGTCGAGCCGCACTGCCGCATTGTTGGCCAGCTGCGCCACATCGGAGCAGCCAGAGCAGGAGTAAATCAGCGGGCGTTGCTTTCTTGCAGTCACTTGTCCTCCTTTTCAAAGAGCCGGGAGGCTTGAACAGGGTCGGTTACTGGCTGATTTCGATCAGTCGCTGAGGATCTGAAATGAACAGTCGGCTGCGGTTAACCCGCACCAGTCCGTTGGATTTCAGATCGGCCAGAATCCGGGAGAAGGTCTCCGGCTGCATGGCCAGCCTGGAAGCAACCAGGCATTTGGGCAATGGCAACTCTACCTCACCGCCCTCTTCCGGGCCGTTTGGCAACAGATCAATCAGGTAACGGATCAGCCGGTCACGGGCGCTCTGGACCGTCATGATTTCCAGGTCGTGGAACCGGGAGACAGCCCGCTTGGCATAATGGCGGAGGGCTGCCCGGGCATACTGGAGGTTGCTCTCAAGCAGGTCCTGGTAGGCATGTATGGGAATCATCAGCACTTCGCTGGATTTAAGGGCTTCGGCGTAACAGGCGTACCGGGGCGGGTCGGCGTAGATCATGACTTCGGCGATGCTGTCGCCAGGGGCGATGCTGTCGAGGGTGCGGTCGATCCCCGAGGAGTCCAGGCGGTACAGGCGCAGGCGGCCGGAGATGACGAAGAAAAAGTGATGGGCCGGCATGTCCTGGCGATACAGTAACTGATGATGCCCCAGGCGTAGTCTTCGGGACTGCTGGATCAGCTGCTGCAGATCCTTGCCACTGAGTTCCGAGAACATTGGATGACTGCGTAAGACCTTCAGGCCACCCTCGTCGTCAAAGGGTTTGTTCACGGCGACCAGGACGGGTTTAGTGTGGCGGGTTTCGGCAGTTTGTGAAAGTGCCATTGATGTATCCCCTCTGCATGTTAATGCATCCAAAATTATATTTTTAATAGTAGAGGGATACTGGTTAAAAATCGCTCCCCCCATGGGGGTAATAGGGGGATTATTCGGGAGTAATTGATCTAACTCAAAGATTTTCATTTTTAGCCAGCTTGGCGTTTGGGCGCGCGCCTTCTACTGCATCAGGGGAGAGTCTGGAAGTTCCAGATCGACACCTTCTACACCAGTTTCAGCAGCCAGAACCTGCAGGTACTGGCGGAACGCTCTTCTGGTCACGCTTTCGCTCAGGTACTGCCGGATCTGGGGCTTCACGTGCTCATAGGGCAGTTGCTCGCCGTCGATGCGTTGGTCGACGCGGACGATGTGCCAGCCGTAGCGGGTTTCGATCAGTTCGGGGTTGAGGCCTTCCTGGAGGGACAGGACGGGGCGTTCGAATTCTTCCACCGTCTGGCCTTTGCTGATCTGGCCGAGGCTGCCGCCCTGGTGGCGGGATTCGCAGGCGGAGTATTGTTTGGCCAGATCGGCGAACTGGGAACGGCCGTCGATGAGTGATGACAGCAGTTGGTGGCCGGCTTCTTCCTGGCGGATGCGTTCCTGAACATCGTCCGGGGCGGCGGCGAGGAGGATGTGGCTGACGGCCATCAGGGTCGGGCTGCAGAAGCGGGCCGGGTTGGCGGCGTAAAAGCGTTCGCAGTCCTGTTCAGTGGGGTCCGGGACGTTGAGTTCCAGTTCCAGCACGCGGGCGATGCGGTCTTCCTCGTCGGCGATGTCGCCGAGCTTGAGCCGGCCGGCCTGTTGCAGCAGGAGTTCGCGGATGACGAGGCTCCTGGCGGCTGCATGCCAGGCTTCGGCGACGTCTTCGGCCGGATGGTGCTGCATTTCCCGGGCAATGTCGTCTTCGCCGATGAGGGTTTCACCCACGGTCACCGGCGGGAACTGGTTTCTGGGTTTTTCGGCTTCGCCGACGGGGATCAGTTGCATGGTGTTAACCTCAGTGAAGTTGGGGTCAGATGAAGGCGTTCCGCTAGTGAAGTTGGGGTCAGATGAAGGCGTTCATCTGACCCCAGGTTTGGAACGCCTTCATCTGACCCCGTTTTCAGTACTTCAGGCCCGCTTGCGCACCACCTGGTACTTGCGTCCGAAATACTCCACCGGCACGCTCAGCATGTGCACCAGGCGGGTGAACGGGAACAGCACGAAGATGGTCAGGCCCAGGAAGATGTGGGTCTTGTAGATCCAGTGCACGTCGGCAATGTAGTCCGCCACGCCGCCCTGCAGCGTGAAGATGCCCTGGGCCCAGGCGGAGAACTTGAGCATGGTGCTGCCATCCAGGTGGCCCAGGGTGGGCAGGATGGTCAGCAGGCCGAGCGCCAGCTGGATGACCAGGATTACGATGATCATGTTGTCCGCGAATGAGCTGCTGGCCTTCACACGGGGGTCGGTCAGCCGGCGCCAGGCCAGCATGCCACCACCGATGATGGCCATGACGCCAGCGATGCCGCCGACCACAATGGCCATAACCTGCTTCTGGCCCGGGGTGATGATCCACTCGTAGGCCCAGTGCGGGGTGAGCAGGCCCACAAGGTGGCCGAAGAAGATCACCAGTACGCCAACATGGAACAGCACGCTGGCGATTACCATATTTTTCTTGCGCAGCATCTGGCTGGACTGGGCTCTCCAAGTAAACTGGCCCTGGTCATAACGCGCCCAGGTACCGATAACAAGCACAGCCAGGGCGATGTACGGGTAAATCCCGAAAATCAGTGTATTCAGATAGGACATCATTTTCGTTTCCTCCTGCGCCCTCAGGCGCGCCCTGCCTGACGGGGTATGGCATCCGTCATCAGCTGATCACTCAGGTGAATGGTCTGGGTCTGTTCCAGTTCGCGGCGGCGCTGGCCTACAACGCCGCCAGTGCTGCAGGAACCGCCCTGGTCATCGACGAACTTCACCATTTCCTCTTCCCAGACTTTATCCAGGGCTTCCGGGGTGTCGTCACGCTCTTCCGAGGCCACGATCCGGGCCAGCTCCTGGCGGTTGGCCTTGCGGCCAGACAGCATCAGCAGGGAATCCATCACCACGTGATAGAAGCTCTCACGTTGATACAGGCGCTCACCCAGCAAGCCCAGGATGTGGTGGATGTCCTCCAGCCAGTTGCGGATTTCATCCCAAGGGCGGGTGGAGAGGTACTCCAGGAACAACGGCAGGTAGTCCGGCAGTTCCCTGGCGTCGATCTCCAGACCATTGGTGCGGTATTGCTCCATCAGGTCCACCATGGCCTGGCCACGGTCGCGGGATTCGCCGTGCACGTGTTCGAACAGCAGCAGGGACGTTGCCCGCCCCTTGTCGAAGGTGCCCACGTAGGCCTCCTGCAGATCCAGCAGGTCGCCGTCGCACAGCATTTCCACGCAACGGAGCAGTTGCTCCTTGTTCTGCCGGGGCAGCCGGCTGTCCTCAAGGACAGCGGCCACCAGGGCGTCTCTGGAGGCCTGGAGCTCTTCGGTGGGGTACTCAAGAACCCGTGCCATTACTTTTAAAAGTTGCATCTCGGCCTCCTTATTCCTGCAGCTGCTTCGGATCGATCTGTTTCACGGTTGTCAGCTTCTGGACCATGCTGGTGGTCTGCTTGCGGCCACCGAACATGTTGAATTCGCTGTCACCGTTGCAGCCGTCGCCGAAGCTGAAGCCGCAGCCATTGCGCTCGCCGTAGGCGGTGGCATCCGGGAAGGCCTCTTTGGCCAGCTCGCGGTGGCTGGTGGGGATCACGAAGCGGTCCTCGTAGTTGGCAATCGCCAGGTAGCGGTACATTTCATCGGCCTGGGCCTTGGTCAGTCCCGCTTCCTCCAGGGCGCGCAGGTCTTCCTTGCCGTCCACGGTTTCTGCCCGCTTGTACAGGCGCATGGCCATGATCCGCTTGAGGGCCCGGACGATCGGCTTCTCGTCACCGGCGGTGAGCAGGTTAGCCAGGTACTTAACCGGAATCCGCAGGCTTTCGATCTTCGGTAATACGCCGTCAAACTCGACCTTGCCGGCTTCCGCGGCTGACTGGATCGGGCTCAGGGGCGGCACGTACCAGACCATGGGCAGGGTGCGGTATTCCGGGTGCAGCGGCAGGGCCAGCTTCCAGTCCACCGCCATCTTGTAGACCGGGCTCTGCTGGGCCGCTTCGATCACGTTCATGGGAATGCCGTCTTTCTTCGCCTGCTTGATCACTTCCGGATCGAACGGGTCCAGGAAGATTTCCAGCTGCTTTTCGTACAGCTCGTGCTCGCCCGGGGCGCTGGCCACTTCCTCAATGCGGTCGGCATCGTACAGCAGCACGCCCAGGTAACGGATACGGCCTACGCAGGTCTCGGAACACACGGTCGGCATACCGGCTTCGATACGCGGGTAGCAGAAGATGCACTTCTCGGACTTGCCGGTTTTCCAGTTGAAGTAGATCTTCTTGTACGGGCAACCGGAGACACACATCCGCCAGCCGCGGCACTTGTCCTGGTCGATCAGGACGATGCCGTCCTCTTCCCGCTTGTAGATGGCACCACTTGGGCAGCTGGCAACACAGGCCGGGTTCAGGCAGTGCTCGCACAGGCGCGGCAGGTACATCATGAAGGTGTTTTCGAACTGGCCGTAGATGTCTGCCTGGACCTGGTCAAAGTTCTTGTCCTTGCGGCGCTTGGCGAACTCGGTACCCAGGATTTCTTCCCAGTTCGGGCCCCACTCGATTTTCTGCATGCGCTGACCGGAGATCAGCGATCGGGGCCGGGCTATCGGCTGGTGTTTGCTGTCGCCCGCGGTGTGCAGGTGCTGGTAATCGAAATCGAACGGCTCGTAGTAGTCGTCAATTTCCGGCAGGTCCGGATTGGCGAAGATGTTTGCCAGCACCCGGAAGCGGCCACCGATCTTCGGGCGGATCTTGCCGGAGCTGTCGCGCATCCAGCCGCCTTTCCACTTGTCCTGGTTCTCCCACTCTTTCGGGTAGCCGATACCGGGCTTGGTTTCGACGTTGTTAAACCAGGCGTACTCCATGCCTTCCCGGCTGGTCCATACGTTTTTGCAGGTGACTGAACAGGTGTGGCAACCAATGCACTTGTCCAGGTTCAGCACCATGCCGACTTGGGAACGGATTTTCATTTTACAGCCTCCTGAACAGTGTCATTGCCTTCACCGTCGAGCCAGTCGACGTTGTGCATCTTGCGCACCACCACGAATTCGTCGCGGTTCGAGCCTACGGTGCCGTAGTAGTTGAAGCCGTAGGAGTACTGGGCGTAACCGCCGATCATATGGGTCGGCTTCGGACACACCCGGGTGACCGAGTTGTGGATGCCGCCCCGGGTACCGGTGATCTCCGAGCCCGGAATGTTCACAATCCGCTCCTGGGCGTGATACATCATCACCATGCCCGGCATCACCCGCTGGCTGACCACAGCCCGGGCCGCAATGGCGCCGTTGGCGTTGAACAGCTCGATCCAGTCGTTATCCTCGATGTTCAGTTCCTTCGCATCGTCCTCGCTCAGCCACACGATCGGGCCACCGCGGGAGAGGGTCAGCATCAGCAGGTTGTCGCTGTAGGTGCTGTGGATACCCCACTTCTGGTGCGGCGTGATCCAGTTCAGCGCTTTCTCGGCGTTGCCGTTACTGCGCTGGTTCAACATACTGCTGACCGTCTTGGTGTTAATGGGCGGACGGTAGACCAACAGGCTCTCGCCGAAGGCCCGCATCCACTCGTGGTCCTGGTAGAACTGCTGGCGACCGGTCAGGGTGCGCCAGGGGATCAGCTCGTGGACGTTGGTGTAGCCGGCGTTGTAGGACACGTGTTCATCTTCCAGGCCAGACCAGGTGGGGCTGGAGATGATCTTGCGCGGCTGCGCCACGATGTCCCGGAAGCGGATTTTTTCCTCTTCCTTGTTCTTCGCCAGATGGGTGTGGTCCAGGCCGGTCATCTCAGACAGCGCAGCCCAGGCTTTCACCGCCACCTGGCCGTTGGTTTCCGGCGCCAGGGTCAGGATCACTTCCGCGGCATCAATGGCGCTTTCGATCTTCGGACGGCCAGCGTTGGCACCTTCCACATGCTTGTAGTTCAGGTCACCCAGGAACTTCACTTCTTTCTCGGTGTTCCAGTTGATGCCCTTGCCACCGTTACCCAGCTTGTCCATCAACGGCCCAAGGGAGGTAAAGCGTGCGTAGGTGTTCGGGTAATCCCGCTCAACGGTGATGAAGTTGGGTGCAGTCTTGCCCGGGATCAGATCGCACTCACCCCGCTTCCAGTCCTTCACGTCAAAGGGCTGGCCCAGTTCCGCAGGCGCGTCGTGCAGCAGCGGCAGGGTAACCACGTCTTTCTCGACGCCCAGATGACCTTCGGTCGCTTTGGAGAAGGCCTTGGCAATGCCCTTGTAGATTTCCCAGTCACTGCGAGCTTCCCAGGCCGGATCAGTGGCTGCGGTGAGCGGGTGAATGAACGGGTGCATGTCTGAGGTATTCAGGTCGTTCTTCTCGTACCAGGTGGCCGTCGGCAGCACGATGTCGGAATACAGACAGGTGGTGGACATCCTGAAATCCAGGGTCACCAGCAGGTCGAGCTTGCCCTCGGGCGCCTCGTCATGCCATTTGACCTCTTTCGGCTTGGCGCCGCCTTCGTGGCCGAGATCCTTGCCCTGCAGGCCACTCTTGGTGCCCAGCAGGTACTTCAGCATGTACTCGTGGCCCTTGCCGGAGGAGCCCAGCAGGTTGGAGCGCCAGATGAACATGTTGCGCGGGTGGTTCTGGGGTGCTTCCGGATCCTCACTGGCAAAGGCCAGGGAGCCATCCTTCATGGACTGGGCCACGTAATCCGACACTTCCATGCCGGCTTTTTCCGCTTCGGCGGCAATGCCCAGCGGGTTGCGGTTCAGCTGCGGTGCAGACGGCAGCCAGCCCATGCGCTCGGCGCGCACGTTGTAGTCGATCAGGCTGCCACCGAATCTGGACTTGTCGGCCAGCGGCGACAGGATTTCGTCAACACCCAGCTTCTCGTAACGCCACTGACCGGAGTGGGCGTAGAAGAAGGAAGTGGAGTTCATGTGCCGGGGCGGGCGCTGCCAGTCCAGACCAAAGGCCAGCGGCTGCCAGCCGGTCTGCGGCCGCAGTTTCTCCTGGCCAACATAGTGCGCCCAGCCGCCACCGCTCTGGCCGATACAGCCACACATGATCAGCATGTTGATCAGGCCACGGTAGTTCATGTCCATGTGGTACCAGTGGTTCATACCGGCACCGACGATGACCATGGAACGGCCCTTGGTCTTGTCGGCGTTGTCGGCGAACTCACGGGCAATGCGAATCACTTTTTCGGCAGGCACGCCGGTGATCTTTTCCTGCCAGGCCGGGGTGTAGGGCTTCACTTCGTCATAGGAGGTGGCGCCGTCATCCTCGCCCAGGCCACGGCTGATGCCGTAGTTGGCCACCATCAGGTCGTAGACGGTGACCACGCGACCCTCGGTTCCATCAGCCAGCTGCACCTTGCGGGTACCCAGCTTGTGCTTGAGGATGTCCTTGATTTCAACATGCTGGAAATGGTCATGCTCGATGCCGCCGAAGTAGGGGAAGGCCACATCGACGACGTCGTCGTGTTTCTCCACCATGGACAGCTGCAGGTTTACGTCGGCGCTGTTGGCGGTCTGCTTGAGGTTCCATTTGCCCTTCTCACCCCAGCGGTAGCCGATCGAGCCATTCGGCGCGGTCAGCTCACCGGACGCCTCATCAATGGCGATGGTTTTCCACTCGGGGTTGTTCGCTTCACCCAGGCCATCCACCAGATCGCTGGCGCGCAGAAACCGGCCCGGCACGAAGCTGCCATCGTCCTTCTCGTCCAGCATGACCAGGTAAGGCATGTCGGTGTAGCGGCGCACGTAGTCGGTGAAGTATTCGCTTGGCTTGTCGACGTGAAATTCCTTCAGGATCACGTGGCCCATGGCCATACCGAGCGCGGCGTCGGTGCCCTGCTTGGGGTTCATCCACTCGTCGGACAGCTTGGAGACCTCGGCGTAGTCCGGGGTGATGGCCACGGTCTTGGTGCCCTTGTAACGCACCTCGGTGAAGAAGTGGGCATCCGGCGTCCGGGTCTGGGGCACGTTGGAGCCCCAGGCGATGATGTAGCCGGAGTTGTACCAGTCGGCGGATTCCGGCACGTCGGTCTGCTCACCCCAGGTTTGCGGCGAGGCCGGCGGCAGGTCGCAGTACCAGTCATAGAAGCTCATGCAGACGCCGCCAATCATGGACAGGTAGCGGCTGCCAGCGGCGTAGGACACCATGGACATGGCCGGAATCGGAGAGAAACCGATGATGCGGTCCGGGCCATGCTTTTTGGCGGTGTAGACGTTGGAGGCGCCAATCAGCTCGTTGACCTCATCCCAGCTCGAACGCACAAAGCCGCCCATGCCTCGGCGGGGCTTGTACTCAGCGGTTTTTTTCGAGTCTTCGACAATGGAAGCCCAGGCTTCGACAGGGTCGTTATGTTGCATTTTCGCCGCACGCCAGAGCTTCATCAGGTGCTTGCGCATTAACGGGTACTTCAGGCGGTTGGCGCTGTACATGTACCAGGAGTAGCTGGCGCCCCGGGGGCAGCCGCGGGGCTCGTGATTGGGCAGATCCGGGCGGGTGCGGGGGTAGTCGGTCTGCTGGGTCTCCCAGGTGACCAGGCCATTCTTGACGTAGATTTTCCAGCTGCAGGAGCCGGTACAGTTAACGCCGTGGGTGGAACGCACGATCTTGTCATGCTGCCAGCGCTGGCGGTAGCTGTCTTCCCACTCGCGGCTGACGTCGTGGGTTTCGCCGTGGCCGTTCGCGAACGGCTCGCGCTTCTTCCTGAAGTAGTTCAGTTTGTCGATCAAATGACTCATGGTCTCTCTCTCCATCTGCCCGTCTGCCGGATCGCTGCTCTGATTCAGCTCCGATTTGAGACCATTGTGTGTGAGAAAAACCGCAAAATCTGCGTGGTTACTACCACATAACCCGCCTCTACCACCCTGGTGGTAGGTGGTTTATATCCCCCGGTGGAGAAAGCTCTCACGCTCGTGCCGGCGGCTCTCACGGGCAAACAGGAACAGGCAGCCGGCAAGCAGGAGGAAGAGAATCATGAAAACGGCGCTGCGAATGCCCAGCCAGTGGTTAACACCACTGAATATCACCAGCAGGCCAAAGGCCACGGAGTAGGCGCTCACCAGCAACAAACCGGCAACAAATGCCGCCACCGTGCGATTTTCAACAATAACCAGCCTCTGCAGGCTGCCCATGGTGCAACCCATGGCCAGCCCCAGGGTTACCACAAACACGCCCTCGACCCGCATGGGCAGAGCGAATTTCACCAGGATTGTGGCGTCGACGCCCTGGATAAACAGCGTCATGGGTGGGTACGACAGCACAAACAATGCGATGAGACAGACCACCAGCGCCCGGCTGACAACCCTGGCGCTGCCGAACCGGTCTGATAACCCGCCCCCGGCAATCTGGGCCAGGGCACCCGGAATAACGAACCACTGTGCCAGCCGTGCGCCAGAGTCCACCGGCAGCTCAAACTGGCCAGACAGGTAGTCCGGCAACCAGAGAGCCAGCGCAAAGAAGCTGCCAGCCACAATGCCAAAGTAGCCACACAGTTGTCCGGCCCGCTTTCGCCTCATTCTTTGCAACAATACCCTGACAGATGTTTCAGCGGCGGAGTCCGCCGCCGCATCTTCCGGATCGGTCAGCATGATCAGCAGCGCAAGAACCAGGACAAGCACGACAAGATAAGCCAGTGGAACCGCGTGCCAGGAAAAAGCCTCATGGACCAGCGGCACCAGATAGTAATTGAAGCCGGCACCGATAACGCCTGCGCCGAACACACCCAGCACCAGGCCGAGGCGCGAGGACTCGCAATGGCGCGTCACGAACTGCAACCCGGCACTGTAATAGCCCCCGGCCAGCCCAAGCCCACCAGCGGCGATGAGGTAACCCGGGAAGGTATCGGTGATCAGAAGTATCGCCATGCAGGCGGCCAGCCCGGACAGGCAGATCAACATGATCCGGCGGGCGCCGAATTTCTGCGCTGCCAGCCCGGCAGGAATGGCCAACGCGGCACTGACCGCCATAGGCATTGCCAGCAAGAAGCCGAACTGGAGATTGCCGAGGTTCAGCTCTGAGCGCAGGTGCACGCCAGCTACCGCAAACAGGGTCCAGCTTCCGGCAGCAATGACAAAGCCTGCCACCGCCAAGGGCAGCACGACGGCCAGTGACGCCAGCCGGTCATCTGCTCGATCCGCCTCTGACTCCATTAATGTCACTCTGTGAAACAAACCTGACTTTCAGTTTCATCCTTTGATCCCTGGAGGGTCAAAGATTATGATGGGTTACCAACTATTGGGGTAATTGACTATCCTCAAGGAGGTATGAGGGACCACAAAGCCCGGGCATAATCCGCCCCGGCGTGCCAGACGCACCGATGCGCGAGATCTCATGAAATCCAGAAGCCCACTTGTTAACCGAATTGCCCTTGTCGTCGGCGCCGTGGTGCTGACCGCGCTGGTGAGCATGGCCACCACACTTGCCGTGTCCAAGAGCATTGAGGGCAATGCCACTGCCATTAACCTGGCCGGCGCCCTTCGCATGGGGGCTTTCCAGTTGCTCGCCCGAAGCGCCGGCCCGGTAACGGCGGAATCCGGACCGGGCTCAATGGGGCAGATGCTTGACCGTTACCGGGAAAAACTGGCCGACACAGGTATCACCAGGACCATTCCGGGGGCCCGGGACCACCCTCTGGCCAGCCAGTACCAGGCTATTCTGGATTCGTGGGAAGAGGTGCTGCGGCCCGCGCTGAACGATCACCCCCAGGGCACCCCGGTAACGGGTGTCATGCTGACTGCAACCGAAAAGTACGTTGACGATGTGGATCGGCTGGTGAGCATGCTGGAACAGCGCACCGAAGCCCGGATCGATCTGTTGCATCTGATCCAGATCATCAGCCTGGCCTTTTCCGTCCTGATTATTGTCGCGCTGTTTATCGATCTCAAGAACCGCATTCTCCGGCCACTTCGCAAACTGGTCAGTGTAGCCATCGCCGTGGGCGACCAGGATTTCTCCAGGAAGACCAATATGAGGGGCTCCGATGAACTCGCCCAGCTCGGGCAGGCATTTGACCAGATGACCAGCGAGCTGGCGCTGACCTACTACGAACTGGAAGAAAGAGCCCGCCTGAAAACCGAGGAACTGGAAAAAAGCCACGCGGCACTGCAGTTGCTCCACTCAGCAAGCCGGGACCTGTTTGCCAACCACGATTTATGCCATGGCTCCATCCCCATGCTACAGGAGCTGGAACAGCTTCTCGGCATCGGGCCCATCCGCCTGTACCTCCATGACAGGGAATCCTCGGAGCCGGTGGAGGCTGTCACCACGGCCAGCCAGGAGCGGCCCTTCTATTGCAACGACCACCATTGCAACGCCTGCCTGGTCACGCCTGAGGTGTATGACGAACTTCCCCTGGAAAACAACGACGGGCGCCGGCTGCTGCTGCCGATACGCACCCCCGGCCAGCTGCTTGGCACCCTGGAAGTCTGGTACCCCGCCGACGAAGGCCTCTCGAAAACCGCCCGCCGGCTTCTGGAAACCCTCAGCGACCAACTGGCCACCGCCATTTTCCTGGAGCGGCAGATTACCGAGGAACAGCAACAGACCCTGGCTGAGGAGCGCACCGTGATCGCCCGGGAACTGCACGATTCCCTGGCCCAGTCACTCTCCTACCTGAAAATGCAGGTTGCCCGGCTGAGGCGCCTCAACATCGACGGCGAGCAGCAATCGGTTCACGAAGCCATTCTGGATGAACTCAGCACCGGCCTGAACAGCGCCTACCGCCAGCTGCGGGAGTTGCTGGCCACCTTCCGACTGAAGCTGGACACGCCGGACCTGGCCACGGCACTGCGAAAGACCGTCGAGGAATTTTCGGTGCGGCTGGGCAAGCCGGTGGAGTTGCAATACAACCTGCCACCCCAGACCCTGTCACCGAACGAGGAAATCCACACCCTGCAGATTGTCCGGGAAAGCCTGGCCAATGCGGTCAAACACGCAGATGCCACCGACATCAGCGTCGATGTGCTGTTCGAATCCCCCCAGGTCCGGGTACAAATCCGGGACAATGGCAAGGGCTTGCCCGGCGGCGACCAGCCGGTCAATCACTATGGACTGATCATCATGCAGGACCGCGCCAGAACCCTGGGTGGCCAGGTCAAGGTACAAAACCGGGATGAAGGCGGCGTGGAAGTCACGCTATTATTTGTGCCCAAAAGCCGGAACCTGATTCCCACAGAAGCTTCAAACGCCTGATTACAAGAGAGAACCCGATGTCTGAATCACCCGCTAGTATTCTGCTGATCGACGACCACCCCCTTCTTCGCCAGGGCATCAAACAGCTCATCGAAATGGAAGACGACATGGTCGTTGCCGGAGAGGCCAGCAATGCCGCCGACGGCATTCGACTGGCCACTGAACTGGAGCCGGACCTGATTCTGATGGACCTGAACATGCCGGAAATGGACGGCATTGAAGCCCTGAAAAAACTGCGTGAGCAGAACATCAGTTCCCGTATTGTGATGTTTACCGTCTCGGACCAGGAAGACGACGTGGTGGCGGCACTGCGGGCCGGCGCGGACGGCTACCTTCTCAAGGACATGGAGCCTGAAGACATGATCGCCCAGCTTCACCAGGCGGCCGTCGGCAAGATGGTTATCAGTGACCGCCTGACTACGCTGTTAGCCGAGGCCCTGCGCTCCAACAAACCCCAACAGGCATCGCGCCCGGATTTCGACAGCCTGACCCCCCGGGAAAAGGACATTCTCCGCCTGATCGCCGAAGGCCTGTCCAACAAGATGATCGGTCGCAAGCTGGACATCAGTGATGGTACCGTCAAGGTCCATGTGAAGCACCTGCTGAAAAAACTGAACCTGCGCTCACGGGTGGAAGTTGCCGTGTGGGCGGTAGAGGAAGGCCTGCACCGCTGAGGGGCATTCCACCGGGGTCAGATGAAAATGGGGTCAGATGAAAGTTCATCTGACCCCATTTTCATCTGATCCCAGGCACTTCTGAGTTATATCAAAGTCCCGGCTCCGGTTTTCATCTACCCTGCTCCAGTCACCAAACATGGAGCTGATCATGCTGCTGCCCAGGTTGCCATCATTCCCCTCACACTTGCCACTGCTTGACCAGACCCTGACAGTACTCCGGGAATACCTGCCCTCCCCCGCGCCGGTGCTTGGCGCTATTGATCGCGGAATCCCGGTGCCCCTCAAACAGTTGGCGGCCGAGGCGCCCCTCAATCGGCTGTTTGCTCAAGCGATCAATGACGGAGAATTTGAAGACTTCGAAGGCCATCGTATCCGGCTGGAAGTGAGCGGCGGGCAACCGGGCATCACCATTGGCTTCTGGGCCGGCCGTCTGCGAGTGATCGATGGTCCGGGCGAGGCGACGATCCGGGGCTCATTAGCCGCCTTCAAAACCCTGGCGGAGCGTCGGCAAGATCCTGACCAGCTGTTTTTCCAGCGACGCCTGATAATCGAAGGAGACACCGAGCTTGGGCTGGCGCTAAAAAACCTGCTGGATAGTCTGGAGTGGAATTTCACCATCCGTCGGTTTCTGTTCAGTCAACAATAGCCCTGCAATGCCACCGCCCTCTCTTGATAACAATCAATAATAATACACCTATAACAACTGGCCGAACTAACGCTTTCCGGGCTCGCCTGGCTGTTTCGCCAGGAAGCCGGATAATTAATACCAAAGCGCCAGGTAATTAGGCCAAAGGTACCATTTATCCATCTGTTTCGTGGAGCCTAAAGTGAATGCAGCCAGAAAAACCACTGGCCATAAACATTCATTACATATACTGGAGATTGCCATGAAGTGGACCGACCCGGATTTCAAAGACCTGAGATTGGGCTTTGAAGTAACAGCCTACGTTTACGTTCGCTAACTGTCCCACTCTGTTCCCGTAAGTAATCTCTGCTGCGGGAACAGCTTCCGAATGTGCACCATTTCATCAGTGAGGCACCCGTGGCTGATTCAAACAATCACAACAGCCGGTCCAGATTCCGCATCGCCCCGGTATTCATGTTCCGGTGGGAAGAGTCCCAGCAAGCCTACGTTCTGATGTACCCCGAAGGCATCGTCAAGCTGAACACCACGGCCGGCGAAATCCTGACCCGCTGTAACGGAACGAACACAGTCGACGACATTGTTCATCAACTGTCCAAACTGTTCTCCGAACAACCTGAATTCATCGAACCCCGCGTTCACCAGTTTCTGGAGGTGTGCCATGGCAAAGGCTGGATCCAACCTCAATCTTGATGGCCAGGGCAACCCCGTGTGGCTGCTTCTGGAACTGACCTACAAGTGCCCTCTCAAATGCGCATTTTGCAGCAACCCGACCGATCTCGATGACCATCAGGATGAGCTGACCACCGCCGAATGGAAAACCGTGATTCAGGATGCCCGCAAGATGGGAGCCATGCAGATTGGTTTCTCCGGTGGCGAACCCACTCTCCGCAAGGATCTGGAAGAGCTGGTGGCGGAAGCCAACGAACTGGGGTATTACACCAATCTGATTACATCCGGCATCGGCCTTACCCGCAAGCGGCTGGAAAACCTGAAAAAAGCCGGTCTGCGCCATATCCAGCTCGGTTTCCAGTCGAGCGATCCACAAACGGCCCATTGGCTTGCGGGTGTCGACTGCTACGAAAAGAAAGTCAACATGGCCCGGGAGATCAAAGCCCTTGGTTTTCCGATGGTTCTTAACATGCCGATATCCAGCCTTAACATCCACCAGGTACCGGACATCATCGATCTGGCCGCCGACATCGGCGTTGAATATCTGGAACTGGCTAACGTGCAGTATTACAACTGGGCCCTGGTGAACCGGGACCAACTGATGCCCACCCGAGAAGCGCTGGAGACAGCAGAGGCCCAGGTTGCCGAAGCCCGCAAGCAGCTCGGCGACAAAATGACCATTTTCTTTGTTATACCGGACTACTACGAAGGCCGCCCCAAAGCATGCATGAATGGCTGGGGCAGTATTCACCTGACCATCGCACCGGACGGTGTGGTACTGCCCTGTTCACAAGCGCGCTCCTTGCCCGGCCTCGACTTTCCCGGTGTTCGCGATCATGACCTCAACTGGATCTGGCACGAGTCCGAGAGTTTCAACCTGTACCGGGGGGACAATTGGATGAAAGAGCCCTGTCACAGTTGCTCGGAAAGAGAGCTGGATTTCGGTGGTTGTCGCTGCCAGGCCATGCTGCTGACCGGCGATGCCGCCAACGCAGACCCAGCCTGCAGCAAATCACCCCATCATCACATCGTCCAGGAAGCCGTAACCAGAGCACTTGCAACAAAGCAGGACCACAAAAAGCTTATTGCCCGCGATGTGGGCTGGGTACCAACGAAGGTGTGATATGAAGTTACCTCACGATTCATTCGCGGGAACAGTCGCCACGGGAATTGCCCTGACCGTTGTGCTTTATCTGGTAACGGGTGCCTATATTCAGGCGGGATTATCATGACCTGGACATTGATGGATATCGCCCTGCGCTGGCTCCACATCGTGTTTGCGTTGATCTGGGTTGGCCATAACTACGCCAATGTGGTCAAGACCCCAAGGTTCATTCCCTTACGCATTGATCCTGATGAGGGGGGCGCACGATCATCCGATCTGACCCGACGCATGCACCAGGAACACGGCACTTTCCGGTACGCGTCCCTGGTAGTTCTGGCCTCAGGCGCCCTCATGCTCTGGAATCGCGACATTCTTGCTGAGGTACTGATGCTTCAGGGCCACCATGCGGTTATTGGAGTCGGCGCCTGGATCGGTATCATCATGGTGCTGAACCTCTGGTTCGTACTCTGGCCCCATCAGAAGAAAGTACTGGGTTTTGTACCGGCACCGGCCACAGAGCGGATCCACTGTTCACGAATCACATTTCTATCATCCCGAACCAACACCATCCTCTCTTTCCCGCTGATTTTCTTTATGGCTGCCGGAAGTCACGGGCTGGCGCTGTTCTGATGAGCCGCAAGGAAGGCGTCTATAACTTTGCCGCAGGGCCGGCCGCCTTGCCGCCAGAGGTGCTGGCGCGGGCCCAGGCAAGCCTGGCCGATTGGCAGGGGCTGGGCTACTCATTACTGGAAGCGCCATTCACCAGCGATGAATTCAAAGCCCTGTTGGACACCACCCGGCTCCAGGTAAGGGCGGCCCTGGCAGTGCCAGACCGCTATCAGGTGGTTTTTCTGCAAGGCGGCGCATCGGCGCAATTCTCACTGGTTCCGTTGAACCTGTTGCCGCCAACGGCCATGGCCGGCTATGTGGAAACTGGCCATTGGTCGGCAAGGGCACTTGAGGAGGGACGCCGGTATGGCCGAAGCCACGTAGTTGCCAGCACCCGAGGCAGTGGTTTTGACCGTGTGCCTGCCGTTTCTGAATGGGCGCTGAATGAAAGTATCCACTATTGCCACATAACCCCCAACGAGACCGCAAATGGTGTCCAGTTCCCCGGAGACCCGGATTGTGGCGATATCCCTCTGATCGCGGATATGACCTCCGAGTTCCTGTCGCGCCCTGTCGATATCGAACGTTACGGCATGATTTACGCGGGAACCCAGAAAAACCTGGGCCCCACCGGCCTGGTTATTGCCATTATACGGGAGGATCTGCTGGGACAGGCACGACCGGAAACCCCGACTGTGTTCAATTATCAGTTACTGATTGATCGCCAGAATCGCATCAATACGCCCCTGATGTTCGCCATTTACCTGGTTCACCTGATGCTCGACTGGATTGAGGAGCAAGGCGGGGTCGAGACTCTTCATTCCCACAATATTGCCCAGAGCCAGACAATTTATCGCATCATTGACGAAGACGACTTCTTTTACTGCCCGGTAATACCAGAGCACCGTTCCATCATGAACGTGTGTTTTGGCACACGTGATGAAAACCAGCAGCAGCGGTTTCTTGGCGAGGCTGACGCAATGGGGCTGGCGAACCTGGCGGGGCACAGTCACGCCGGAGGACTTCGAGCCAGCCTCTACAATGCCCAGCCGGATGCCGCAGTCGCAGCTCTGGCCTCTTTCATGACCCATTTCCGCCAGCGCCATGGCTAACCTGCTTGCCAGACCGACCATTACCCGGGAGCAGGCCTTCCTGAGGGCCTGCAACCAGGCCAGCAATCTCCCGCTTGCATCGGAGCGCCTGAGGGAGGGCGCCACTGCCATTAACTGCATGGGGTTGTCATTTCCCAATCGCCTGGGGATTGCCGCGGGTTTTGATCGATGTGGAAAACTGGGTCGAAGTGCCGGCAACCTGGGATTTGGCGCTATTGAGCTGGGCAGCTGGACCCAGGAAAACTGGCCCCGAAGCCTACCCGCCCAGCACTCTGAAGCAATACTCAATACCCGGCTGGGGATTCGGCTGGCGGCAACCGCCCCTGTATCACCGGAGCAGGAAACCGCGCAACTCCTTCATCTGATAGAGAGCGCCTGGTTTACGGCGGACTACCTGACCATAGCTCCTGACTGGCTTCAGCAGGCAGTTCCCTTCCGGCAGCTTCACCGCAATCTGCTCCGATTGCGGGAGGCTCTGCAGACACTGGAAAGTCAAACCCGAAAATTCTGCCCCGTTGTTTACAAGCTCCGGGTAAAGCCGGGGAATGAAGAGGCCTGCAACCTCATTCCCTACCTCGCTTGCCAGGAAGTCGATGGCATCCTGATCAGCTTCGACTTCGGAAAACCAGTCACCGATGCCCATTACCGCCAATGGCGGGACCCTGAACTTCAGGCGAGCACCTGCCGGACCATTGAAGCCTGCCAGCATCATCTCAACGGAAGTTCCGCTCTGCTGACCAATGGCGGCGTGTGTTCGCGCCAAAACTATCTGGACCGGCTCAGTGCCGGTGCCGATCTGGTGCAACTGCACAACGCGCTTGTGTTCGAAGGGCCTGACATTGGCTGGAAATTCAGTCAATAACCCGAACCAGCGACTCCCCCGAGCCACGCTCATGCACCTGGCCGAACGGATGGAGCGCCAGCCCGTGTTCCCTCGCCGTTTTCTCAAAACCGACCCGGCCCCGTTCGGCGACACAGACCAGCAGGCCGCCACTGGTCTGGGGATCGAACAACAACGTCTTGTCCAGTTCTGTCAGGCCCCCAAAGGCATCGCCCAACGATGCAGCATTCCGATGGGTGCCACCGGGAATACAGTCCGAATCAATATAGCGTGCGAGGTTCGGTATCTGCGGCACTGAATTTCGGTTAATGGTAGCGCCAACACCACTGCCACGGCAGACCTCCAGCAAGTGGCCAGCAAGACCAAAACCGGTAACATCCGTCATGGCATGTACCTCGTCCACGGAAGCGAAGACCTCACCCACTTTATTAAGGGTACACATGGTTTCGACGGCGACCGCCAGATCGGCTTCGTCAATCCGATGCTTTTTCAGCGCGCTGGTCAAAATTCCCACGCCAAGTGGCTTGGTAAGGTACAGCAGGTCGCCGGGCCGGGCGCTATCGTTACGCACAACACGATGCACCGGCACCTGACCGGTAACGGCCAGCCCGAAGATCGGTTCCGGCGAATCAATGCTGTGCCCCCCGGCCAGTGCGATTCCAGCGTCCGCACATACCGCCTGCCCACCTTCGATTACCCGGGCGGCGATCTCCGGCGCCAACTGGTTTACCGGCCAGCCCAGTATCGCGATTGCCATCAATGGCTTTCCGCCCATGGCATAGACATCACTGATGGCGTTTGCAGCCGCAATCCGGCCAAAATCATAGGCATCGTCTACCACGGGCATAAAGAAATCCGTGGTACTGATAATCCCCAGGCCATTACCGACATCCAAGACGGCAGCATCATCCCGGCTGGCATTGCCGACCAGAAGTCGCGGGTCGTGATAATCGGGGGTCGTAGCGTGAAGAATGCGGTCCAGGACATCCGGAGCAATTTTACAGCCGCAGCCGGCTCCGTGACTGAATTCGGTAAGTCGCGTTGACAAAACAGGGTCCTTTTGTGGCTGTTTTCTATTGAGATAGCGTCAGGCTTTCGGCCCATTGCGGAAAAGGCTTCCAGCCGGCAAGCCAGTCCGCCAGTTTTTCCCGGGCCAGTGGTGGTGATATTGCGTAGCCCTGGGCAAATTCACAGCCCAGGCTTAGCAGTATTTCACCCTGTTCTATGGTTTCCACGCCCTCTGCAATCAATTCTCTACCAAAAACCCGGGATAATCCGATGATCCCTCTCAAAATCGAATAATTCTCCTCAGTATCGTTCACACCACTGACGAATTCGCGGTCTATCTTGAGGGCATGGACGGGCAACTGCTTGAGATAAGAAAGCGATGAATATCCGGTACCAAAGTCATCCAGTGAAAAAGTGACACCCAGTCGCCTGCAATCGTCAATAATACTCACAACTTTATCAAGCTCACCCAGAGTCGCCGATTCCAGTATTTCCAGGTCAAGGCGAGCGGGATCCAGATCGGGAAACCTTCCCAGAATATCCCGGAGCCTCTCAGCGAACCCCGGTGCCTGCAACTGGATTGCTGCCACATTCACACTGATGTTCATGTGAATTCCCCGACTGTCCCACATACTCATCTGCGTCAATGCTTCAAATAAAACCCACTCGCCTATCTCGACCATCAAAGGATGGTGTTCAATCGCGGGCAAAAAACCGTCAGGGGATAGAAAACCGATATCTGGATGCTGCCAGCGAATAAGCGCCTCAACCCCTTTCACCTCGCCGGTCCTCAGGCTTACTTTTGGCTGATATAAAAGCCTGAACTGCCCGTATTCAAGCCCCTTCCTGATGTCCGACAGAAGCCGCTGGCGGGACCGGTCCGCTTTCTTTTCCCCGACATCCAGGAACAGCCAGTTTCCTTTGAGCTCCTGCTTGGCGCGGAAAAGCGTCTGGTCTGCCTGGCGCAGAAGTATGTCGGCATCTTCATCGACATGTCCAAGCTCATTATCAGGAAACACTACAATTCCTGCAGTAAACGACACCAACGCCGAGCCGCCTCCCAGATCGAAGGGCTGGCGAGCAGTCAGTTGCAGAGCACGGAGCCTGATTTCCACCTGACTGGCATCCGGAAGAAGCAGGGCAAACTCATCCCCACCGATCCGGGCGAGAGCGGCATCGGGAGGTAGTGCATCCAGCCAGCGCCGGGCAAGTAATCCCAGCATACGGTCGGCCGTTTCTTCCCCGAAACGCGCGTTAATCTCTTGAAAGTTGTCCAGGTCCATGGAAACCAGCGCCGCGGAATCATTTTTCAGATCGCCACGGTCAAGCAGCTCCCGAATAAACCGGGTAATACCATTACGGTTCCACAAACCGGTAAGGGGGTCTGCGTAAGCCAGGAATTCCACCTGTTTCTGATGATCACTTGCCTGGTCCTCCAGAGCCCGGTTCAACCGCTCACTCTGCAGTCGCTGCAACTCATCCTCAGCTTTGTGTCTGGCCATTTTTTCCCGCATCAGTTGAATGGTGCTGGCAGAGAGTTTCCCGTAAATCTCCAGCAATGCGGTTACAAGAACGGATACGGAACCATTAAGTTCAGAATCAACCCGCTCTCGGGCCTCCTCCAAAGGCTTGCCTGCCTTCATGGCTTTTATAGTCAGGGCCATGCGCCGGTCTGATTCAAGGATGTGAAAGGCAAGCCAGCGAGTCAGATAATCAAACAGCTCGGCCAGGACATCTTCTTGTGGCGCTTTGCTTTGCCGGAGCATCTGGATCCGGGCAAAAAACATCTGGTGTGAGTCGTGGTGATTCCGGGCCATCTCCGTCCCGCCAAGAGTTTTCTCCCAGACGCCCTCCTCATATCTGAAATGGTAGGAGGCATAGGCAAGAAGCTCATCAAGCAGGTGTAAACCATCCAGAACCGAACTGCCTGAGGCAAAATGCCACGCCAGACGATTCAGAATACTCACCAGCACCCGGTGCTGCTCATCAATGTCCTCCAGGCCCGTCTCGAAGTTACGGTTCCAGGGAAAGATCTCGAAGACATCCGTCTCGCTCTGCCAGGGCATTGTCACCTTTAACGCGCTCCCGATTGCAAAAGTAGGGCAACAGCTGACAGTTTAGTTCAAAACAATGCCCCGGGCTTTGCTGTATATCAGAAGGGCAACTATTACCGGGCCGACGCTGGCCACCATTAACGGCTCAGATCAGCCCCAATTCCAGACGAGCTTCCTCATCGAGGCTGTCGTAGCTCCAGGGTGGATCAAAAACAATGTCTATCTTGCTGTCTTCGACGTAAAGAACCAACTCTTTCATGCACTGGGAAAATGAGAACAACTCTTGTCACCTGGGTTCCGACTTCTCGACCCTTCTCTGCGTTTTTCACGTCCCCGCTTTAGTTGGTTGGATTTACACTCATTACTTATAAGATCCAGCCACCTCAAGTGCTGATCCCAGACCCCGTCTTTAATATGCTCCGGTTTTTTGCAAACCATCGTTATTTCCTCACCCGAATGGACCGTTGCTTTGCCTGGAAATGTTCGTTGTGAGATCTCCAGCAAACATTAAGGCAAATATTAAGCCAGATCGGAAAACTACTGGGATTACAACCTTCGGCTTTTAAAACCGAGGCAATAAGGACACAAAAACCGCTCCGTCCTGGCGAACAGTGTCGCGATGACATCAGTTACCAGGAAAACCGTGTCCAAAGAACAACGGCACCGGCATGAGAAACGAAAACTCTTGTTTTTTTGGCTAATTAACAACAACTTAATCAGTGGCACACAAAATGCTTATACATCTGCGAGAAAAGCCCTTTTGGTTTGTAACACTGAAATATTTGAGGTCCTTAGCCGGGTTGTCAAAATGGTACACGAGCACTTACTGACGAATGTCACCAGAGAGCCGGTCAGCGAAGAACTGCCGGGCGATTTTGCGATGTGGTTATTTATCCTCATGGAATTAACCGTATTTGCTATCTTCTTCATCAGTTTCGCGACCATGCAAAACCTTTATCCCGCCATGTTCGGGACTGGGAAATCCTCGCTTCATCCAGTGGCTGGCCTGATATGTACACTGGCACTGATTACCAGCAGCTATTTTGTCGCTCTGGCGGGAATCCGGTTGCGGCAGGGAAATGAATCCCGCTGTAGCCTGTTTCTGGCGGCGGCGCTAATGGCAGCAACGTTCTATCTGATCACAAAATTCTCGGAGTACTCGCAACTGATCCAGGCCGGATACGATCTGTCGACCAATACGTTCTACACACTCTATTTTTTCATAACGTTTTTCCACCTGATGCACGTTGTCCTGGGTATGGTAATTCTGGGTTACATGCTCCACCGCACCCGTCAGGGCGCTTATGCAACGGGGGAACATTCAGGTTTCGAATCCGGAGCCTCATATTGGCACATGGTTGACCTGGTCTGGATCATACTTTTCCCCATCATTTACGTAATCCACTAGAGTTGAATTCATCGGAGTGGCTGAATGAGTGCACTGACTATCAAGGCAACCAATTCCTGGCTGATCCTCATCTCCCTGACACTTCTATCGCTGGCCGTCTCCGAATGGGTAGAGAACCCGGCCATGATGATCCTGTTCGTCGTTTTGGCCGTGATCATCAAGGGTCGGAGTATTGTCGACATTTTTATGGGTCTGAATACCGCACCAGTTGTCTGGCGCCGGCTCCTGCTCAGCTATGTCATAGTGGTTCCCGCAATCATCGGTGCAGTTATTGTGTGGCTGTGAATTGCAGGTAGCCCACGAAAATTCCGACCAGTGATGTCATGACAAAGAAATAACCCGTTATAATCCAGCGAGTGAGCGGCGCAGCGTGCCGCAGGCCCATAAAGTCCCGTATGATCCAACGTCCCTTAAGAAGAACAATCAGGCAGATGAAAAAGGTTGCCATGACAGAAGGGGGGCCGGACTCGCCAACCAAAACACTAAGTAGCGTCAGTCCGACCAGTCCCAGCCATACCAGATTTGTCCTGTCCAACTTCTTCCTTCCTGCGTCGTAGTTCTGTGGTGTTTGCAGCATGAACTTATCTCAGGACGTAGATTAAGGGAAAAATGAGAATCCAGACCAGATCAATCATGTGCCAGTAGCTGGCGGCCCCTTCCAGGCCGTCGTGAGAGTCGACGGTATAATGACCCAGGGCGGCCAATACAGCGGTGCCGAGGATGGTACAGGTGCCGATGACAACATGAAGGAAGTGATTGAACATCAGATAGTAATAAGTAGCGAAAAAATAGTTGGTACGGGCTGTGATGCCTCTTGCTTCATTCCACTGGTATTCCCATGCCTTGACCAGACAATAGGTCACGCCGGCACCGACCGTGCAAAGTAACCAAATCACGGTCTGGCGTTGTGCGCCCCGTTTGATTGCCTGAACCGCCCGGGCAACACAAAAGCTGCTCGTGAGCAACACAAGGGTATTAAGAAAGCCAGCCAGGGTGTTCAGCTGTATGGGGCCTTCACGGAATTCCTCTGGAAAGTAAAACTTGGCAACCAGAAATGCGAGAAAGAAAAAAGCGAATTCCGTCAGCTCCGCATAAATGAAAATCCATACGGCGATACTTCCCGGCGTGTGGCTCTTTGTCCGGGCAACATCAGGGCCGGTTGATCTGAAAAGCTCAAATGTCGTCATTCTGCCAACCGTCAAAAGTGTGCGTCGACCAACCTCAGCAGCGGTTGCTGAGTTGTCGGTTCATCCGTCAGTGGCTCGATCAAGCAATACAGGCAGGCCTTTCGGGCGGGACAGCCACTTTTGAGCATCTTTCCGGCGTAGATCAGTAAGCGGGTTGAGACAGCTGCCGTGAGATCGATATCAGTCAGCCGGCGAATATCCGTCGCCAGTTTTACGAGTTGCCCGGCAGTGGCCTCATCAATACCTGCTTCATGGGCAATGATCGAAGCTTCAACCGAGGGCTCCGGATAATCAAAACTCATGGCAACAAACCGTTGCCGGGTGCTGGGTTTCAGGCCCTTGACCATATTCTGGTAAGAAGGGTTGTAGGAGACCACTAGCATAAAGTCGTCATGAGCGGTCAGGGTTTCGCCGGTGCGTTCAAGGTGAACGGTTCGCCGGTGGTCCGACAGCGAATGCAAAGCAACCGTTGTATCCTTGCGAGCCTCGATAATTTCATCGAGATAACAGATCCCGCCCTCACGAGCAGCCCGGGTTAGCGGGCCGTCCTGCCAATAGGTTCCCTCGGGGCCAATGAGGTGTCGCCCCAACAGATCCGCAGCGGTCAGATCATCGTGACAGGAGACGGTATAAAGAGGGCGTTCCAGCTGTTCTGCCATATGTTCAACAAAGCGTGTCTT
Source organism: Marinobacter metalliresistant (assembly GCF_038098645.1). Lineage (NCBI taxonomy): Bacteria > Pseudomonadati > Pseudomonadota > Gammaproteobacteria > Pseudomonadales > Marinobacteraceae > Marinobacter > Marinobacter metalliresistant. The sequence continues at coordinate 1,928,761 of NZ_CP101118.1, forward strand.
GCCGCAACCTGTCGGGCCTTTGATCAGCACTGGCAAACGATGCTGAACCGCATATTGAAATATTTCACATTCATCATTCTGAACCTGGTAATAACTATGGCTATTCATGACCACCTCAAAATCAGTGCGTTGATACGTTCAGGTAAATCCGGGGCAATACTTTCGGGAGCTGGGTGGGATCATTGACTACGGCAAAACCATCGCGGCCAAATAGGTAGGGCAGGTAATCATTGCCCTGCTCATCCACCGTAACGCAGTAGGGTGTTATCCCCAGTTGTTGGGCTTCAATAATCGCCTGTCGGGTGTCTTCAATCCCGTAACGCCCTTCGTATTGATCCAGGTCGTTGGGCTTGCCGTCACTGACCAACAACAGGACACGGTGAGCCTGGGGCTGCATCTCCAGGATCCGGGTGGACTGCCGGATTGCGGCCCCCATACGGGTATAGAAACCTGGTTTGATTCGGGCAATACGGCCACGGACCCGATCACTGTACGGCTCACCAAAGTTCTTCATTAGCTGATAGCGGACATGACTGTTGCGCACGGAGGAGAAGCCATAGATAGCGAACTCATCCCGTGTCTGGTTCAGGCCTTCGGCCAGCACCATCAGACTGTCGCGGATTACATCAATCACCTGGCAGTCGTCATTGACGTAACCTTCGGTCGACAGGGACAGGTCCGCCAGGATCAGGCAGCAGAAATCACGATGGGTCTGGCGCTGATCGAGAAAAAAATTCTGTCTGGCGGTATCCCTGAGCGGTCTGCTGAAGTCATCAAGCCAGGCATCAAGGTCGAGGTCCTGGCCGTCCGGCTGGCCCCGAAGCCGGGTGCGCCGTAGTCCCAGCAGGGAAAACTTCTGCTTGACCTCCTCACTGGTCTGCCGGAGATGTGCCGGTAACATGACCGGCTCTGCTTCATCCGCCAGAAGCGGTTGCAAGAGGCAGGCATCGAGCCGTAAACGCCCTTGTTTGTAGTGCCACTCCGGTAAGCGGATTCCCGGTCCCAGGCACAGTTCGTCGTTTTCCGCTGCTGGCAGATCCAGATCAAACTTCACCTTTGCCGCATTGGCTTTGCGCTGGCGTGAAACCGTAATCAGGTCGATGTCATTGGCGATCTGCTCGAAATCATCATCGCTGTCATCATCCTGACAGCGATCAAGATTGATCTGTTCGGTCCAGCTCATGAGGCTGTCGGGCAGAAACACCAGCAAGCCATCCGTTTCATGCTCATCATCGATTCGCTGCGCCTGTTTGCGTTGCTGCAGGGTTTGTTGTTCGGACGAGCGTTCTCCCGCTTCAGATTCCGGCCCGGATCCGGCCGTGCTGACCGGTACGCTGAACAGGGTCGGCGGTGTGGGGTACAACCATAGCCAGACTGGAAAGCAGTCAAATGCCGATGATGGCAGATCAGCCCGAAGCCCCGGATTTCGCAATGCTTGGGCAACCGCCAGTTCCTGGCGCCGGAGATCCTCGGGAAGATTCTCAATTGACGGTCTCAATGCCATCAGTTCGGCCACAAGCTCCTTATACTGCCTGTTGAGGCCGGGATAAGACGATGTCAATGCCAGGACGGCCTGCTGATTGTCCCGAAACCAGTCGCGTACCTGTGGCAAGTGGGCGGCCACCGCCACCAGCCAGTAATAGAGCGATGTATTGAGCCGGGCGGACGAAAATACCGCCAGTGACGACGGCAAACGCACACTGCGGTCATCCTGCCAAGGCAGTGCAAAACGCTGATGGCTGCCGGCGACACGCTGCATGCCTGTTCGCCTGAGCCGGACCTTTCGGGTATCGGCAGGCTCCAGGGTTTTGCCCGGTGCGCCGCCCAGCGCCCGATAGTAGAGCGTAAGCTCTGCCTGCAGATCCGCGAGATTGACCGATGCGCTGGTAAAATCAGAGGTCACCTGCCGGGTAACCCAGCGATCCCAGACCTTGCCGATAAATTCTTCCATAGTTGCTCCCCGGGTATGTGGGCCACCCCTCGCCCGAACCCGCCCAAAAAACCGGGTCGCAGGCAGAGGCAGCCAACCGTTTACCTGATTATGTCACTATGAAGTTTGCGGCAGGGCCGCCCCGGCCTCAGCGCGAGCGACTTCGCGGCCAACGAAAAAGCTGGCGAAGTAGGCGGCCAATCCCAAGGCGAACATGACACCGAAGCCAAGACGAACCCAATAAAATCCCATCAGTTCGCCTTGTGTGGCCATGAAGCTGAGTGCATCGCCTGACTCTGGTATCCGTTGCAGAGCGACCTGCCAGGCGCCGGCGACTGTCAGCGCCAGGGTAATACCAACCATGCTGATAGACATGGCCCAGAAGCCGAACTTCTCCACTTTCTGGGCAGCCAGCGGATTTCCCTGAGGGCGGCCCCGGAGGATTGGCATGGCATAGGAAATAATACACATCACGATCATCGCATAGGCACCAAAGAACGCCAGGTGGCCATGGGCTGCGGTTAACTGCGTACCGTGGGTGTAGTAGTTGACCGGAGCCAGAGTATGAAGGAAGCCCCAGACTCCAGCGCCAAGGAAGGCCATCACCGAGCAGCCCAGAGCCCAGGTTACGGCAACCTGGTTTTGGTGCGTGCGGCGACGCTCTTTGACCACCTTGAAAGCAAACAGCACCATCATGAAGAAAGGTACCGGCTCCAGTGCGGAGAATACCGAACCCATCCACAGCCAGTACTCGGGCGCGCCAATCCAGAAGTAGTGATGGCCCATCCCGATTAATCCGGAGATCAGGGCCATGGCGATGATCAGGTACAGCCACTTTTCAATGTATTCACGATCGACGCCGGTGACCTTGATCAGTACAAAGGCCAGAATCGCACCAAGGATCAATTCCCACACACCTTCCACCCAAAGGTGCACCACGAACCACCAGAAATACTTGTCGAGCGTCAGGTTGGCCGGGTTGTAAAACGAGAACAGGTAGAAAACCGCCAGCCCGACCAGACCGGTGATCAGAACCATGTTTATAACGGTCTTCCGTCCTTTAAGAATGGTCATTCCGATATTGAAGACAAAAGACAGGCAGACAATCACAATACCAATCTTGGTGATAGTGGGCTGTTCCAGGAATTCCCGGCCCATGGTTGGCCACAGATGATTCTTGGTGATTCTTGCCAGTTCCGCATAGGGGACGAGGAGGTATCCGAGCACTGTTACAACACTGGCCACAGCAAAAATCCAGAAGGTAATTCTGGCCAGCCTAGGGCTGAACAACTCGGTTTCAGACTCCTCTGGAACCAGGTAGTAACTGGCCCCCATGAACCCGAAGAGTATCCAGATGATCAAGAGGTTTACGTGGACCATCCGCGCGACATTAAAGGGGATGGCAGGGAATCCGATATCGCCATTGATATACTGGATGCCCATCAAAAGGCCAAAGGCAATTTGCGCGGCAAACAGTACCAGCGCAAAAATAAAATAGGGTTTTGCAACCTGTTGAGATGTGTACTTCATCATTGTCTTCCTGCCTCAACCTTCAACATTGGGTGGCCAGTCGTTGTCATCGACTCTGGACGTCCAGATCAGGAACTCCGCCAGTGCATCGACTTCTTCCTGAGTGAGATTGAACTGGGGCATTTTGCGCCGCCGGGGGTTATCCATTGGTTGAGCCGCAAGCCACGACTGCATGTACCCCTTGAAGGCCTCTTCATTCGCCATACCTCTGCGATCAAAGACGTTAGCCAACTCCGGCGCATAGTAAGCGCCCTCTCCCATCAGGCTGTGGCACCCGATACAATTGTTGGTTTCCCACAACTCCTTGCCATGGGCTACTTCCGGGGTAATGTTCTCACTGCGGCTTCGCTCCGGGAGTTGCCGTACGGTATCAACGGTCAAACCCAGGAGGAGCAACAGAAAGAAAAAGCTACCGCCGTAGTAAATGTTCCTGGCCATACTTTTGGTAAATTTCTCAGCCATAGCTGACTCCTGTTATGCATTGGTGGTTCAAACTGCAAACCGATTAGGCAATTGGCACGCCAAAGTTTTATCTTGTTGCTTTAACTGGTTTTTTCCGATGCATACGGGGAGTGTGTGGTACGAACGACAACGCTGAATTCAGGTCGTTTCGATAGCGAGTGTCACTTTGACAATGCATCGTCATGACACAGGGGTGTTGTCAAACTGCAGATTGGGTTGTGTCAGAGTGACACCGGGTATTCGGGCAATTCCCGCAAGCAGAAATCTTTTCATTAGAAAACAGTTGGTTGAAGAGCTGGCCCCGGAATTGCTGTTGTATTGCATCAGGCAACACAGGCAGCAGTCCAGACACCCGGGAAATGAGGAGTGCCCAATGACGGTCGAATTCAATGCGGATCTTCTGGTGAAATATGACACCTATGGCCCGCGCTATACCTCCTACCCGACTGCCGTGGAGTTTTCTGACAGTTTTGGAGATGCGGAGTACCGGCGTGAGCTTGAGCAAAGTAACCAGTTGCAGACACCCCTGTCCCTCTACTTTCACATTCCCTTCTGCAAATCCCTCTGTTTCTACTGCGCCTGCGCAAAGATAATTACCCACAAGCAAGAACGCAGTATTCCCTATCTTGAGCGCATTCATACCGAGATTGCCCGGCAGGCGGAGCTTGTCGATCCGAATCGGGAAGTCAGTCAGCTTCATTTCGGAGGCGGCACACCCACGTTTCTGCACGATGACCAACTCTCAGCGCTGCTATGGGAGATCAGCCGGAACTTCACCCTGGCGCCCCCCGAATCACGGGAGTTCTCCATAGAGATCGACCCACGGGCGGTGCGCAAGACCACGATCCCATTGCTGTATGAGCTGGGCTTCAATCGCATCAGTCTGGGTGTGCAGGATTTTGACCCCAAGGTTCAGAGTGCGGTGAACCGAATTCAGTCGGTCGAACAGACGTTCGCTGTAATCGATGCAGCGCGCGCAGCGGGCTACCGGTCAACCAATGTGGATTTGATCTACGGCTTGCCATACCAGACGGTTGAGAGCTTCAGTACGACCCTGGATACCATCCTGTCGAAACGGCCAGAGCGCCTGGCTATCTACAATTACGCGCACATGCCTGACAAGGTCAAAGCCCAGAAACTGATCAATGATGATGACCTTCCATCGCCCGAAACCAAGCTGGCCATTCTGGAGATGACCGTGGAGCGGCTCCAGGGGGCCGGTTACGTCTATCTTGGCATGGACCACTTTGCACTGCCTGACGACGAGCTGACCCTGGCCAAACACAACGGCCAGCTGCAAAGGAATTTCCAGGGCTATTCCACCTACGCAGACACGGATCTGATCGGAATTGGCATGACCTCCATCGGTAAAACGAATCACAGTTTCAGCCAGAACATGCGACAGGAGGACGATTATTTTGCGGCCATCGACAGTGGCTCTCTGGCTATCGCCCGAGGTTATCAGCTGTCTTTTGACGACCGGATCCGGCGTGATGTGATTCAGTCGTTGATGTGTCAGAACGAGGTGGTTTACGAGACAGTCAGCGCACGTTATGGCATCGATTTCTTCGATTATTTTTTCCGGGAGATGCGACAGCTTGCCGGGATGGCCATGGATAACCTCGTTATTATCAACGCTCACCGGGTCGCCGTCACACCGACCGGGCAATTACTGCTACGGAACATTGCCATGGTATTCGATGCATACCTCCACCCAACCGAAAGCAGGCATCAGTTTTCCAAGGTTATCTGATCCAAAAAGGGTTGCTTCAGGGGCTGCTGGTCAAGCTTTTGAGACCAAGCCGCTTGGCCATTCGGTGCAGGTTGCCCCGATCCATGCCCAGGGATTTTGCAGCCTGCGACCAGTTCTGGTTGTTTGCCGCCAACCGCTCGGAAATGAGATTTCTCTGGAAGTCCGCCAGTGCATCGTTCATGGCGGTATCCTCAGTTTTTTCCGGTTCCCGCGAGGCATCTGGCTCGATATCCGGGGTAGGCCGGAAAGTTATCGGTTGAACCTGGCCACCATCGATAAGGTCACAATGCCGGGCTTCCACAGTAGCTATGCCCCGCTGCTGCTCTGACCTCGCCCTGAGTGATGCCCGGCTGATGACATGCTCCAGTTCGCGGACGTTACCCGGCCAGGAATAGGCGGCCATCTGACTCAGTGCCTCCGGAGCGATACGGAGGCTCTTCAAACCGAGCTTGAGCCTCATTTTTTCGGCAAAGTAACCGGCCAGTAGCGGAATATCTCCATGACGGTCTCGCAGCGGCGGCACTTCCACCGGAAAAACACTGAGTCGATGGTAGAGGTCGCGGCGGAAATGACCGTTTTCGACATCCTCTTTCAGGTCCCGGTTGGTAGCCGCCAGAATGCGGACATCCACACGCCGGGTTTTATCCGCCCCCACCCTCTGAACCTCACCGTTTTGCAGGACCCTTAACATTTTGGCCTGCAGGAGCGGAGACAGCTCACCGATCTCATCAAGGAACAGGGTGCCGCCGTCTGCCAGCTCAAACTTACCGTCCCGATCCGAGGTGGCGCCAGTGAAGGAGCCCTTGGTGTGGCCAAAAAGCTCGCTTTCGGCAAGAGACTCCGGCAGTGCCGCGCAGTTGATATGAACCAGCGGCTGATCCGCCCGTGACGACAACAAGTGAATCGTCCGGGCTACCAGCTCTTTGCCAACGCCAGTCTCACCACCAATCAGGACAGACAAATCCGAGGCCGCTACCAGTTCGAGCTCTTTGTTGAGGTACTGCATTTCGGCGCTTTTACCAATGAGCTCCCCGCCATCCCGTTTCAGCGCCTCACTAACCAGTTCCTGCGCCAACAGGTTTTTATGTCTGGCCTGCTGCTCCAGCCATTCGATGAGCAGAGCCGAGCGCATGGCAGCCGCCGCCAGGGCAGAAAATGCAGACATGGTCTGGTCATCGACGCCATCGAACATGCCCGGCGTCAGGCCATCCAGTGTCAGAATGCCAAGCAGCTGTTGATCAACATAAAGGGCACAACCCATGCAAGCGTGAACTTCCAGGTTGCCTTCGTGCCCCAACACCAGCCCGTCATAGGGGTCAGGTAAATCGGAATCGGCGGGAAAGCGCACCGGTTGCTCCGATGCGATTATTTGCTGGAAGCGCGGGTGCTGGCGAGGATCAAACCGCCGCCCCAGAGTGTCGGTCGACAGACCGTCTATCGCTACCGGCACCAAGAGGTCATTTTCATACTTGAGTAGCACGGATGCATCACATGGCAGAACTCGGCGCACCGTACCCAGCAGCCGCTGGTAACGATCCTGCGCTGACAGGTCTTTTGTCAGATCGACAGCGATATCCAGTAATGCATCAATCATTTTCACCCTCCAAACTTATGCCCCTGTTGATGCGCCGAGAAAATGAGAACAATTCTTGACACTAATTAAAATGTATTCTATATATATCTTAAAGTAAGAGAGGAGGATCAGCAATGAACTATCAGGATATTCTAGGCAGCTGCAGTGAAACCACCGTCGGCCAGTTGGTCAGCCGGTGCCCCCAGACCCTGGACGTATTCCGAAAGTACGTGCCGGAAATTGAGGCCCACCGCCTGACAACCGTCGACATCGTCGCATCCATTGCCGATGTCGAGCCGAAGCGGTTGTGTCAGGAACTGTTTGATACGGTGATGGAAAAGTCACCGATTGAGGAGCTGGACACAGATGTGCTGCTGGAGCTCATATTACGGGGCTACGATGCCGGGCATATGGCGAAACTGCCAGAAATTCACCGGCTCGCCCGCAAGATCGAGGCAGTGCACAGGGCGAACCCTGACGTCCCAAAGGGCATCACACTGGCCATCAAAAAGCTGGAGCACACGCTCACCGACCACATTGAGCGGGAGAATGCCTACGTTCTGAAGCGGATGGAGCATGACCAGCCACCGAACCCGGACACGCCAATCGCTCAAATGAACGAAGAGCACTCCCTCATCAAACGGCAACTGGACAAGCTGCGTCAGATGACCCGGAACTACCGGGCTCCGGAGTCCGCCTGCCGGTCCTGGCAGCGGTTTTACCGGGAGTTGAAAGCGCTGGATTTCCGGTTGTCCGAGCAGATGTATCTGGAAAGAGAAGTGTTATTCCCGAGGTTTCAGTTCTGAGGGTAGATTTATACGTTAGGAGCAAATGCGCATGAGTAAACAATCTCCCGGCCAGCTATTCACGAGGTGCTGAAGAATACCCTGCAGGCTCACAAGACCCTGACAGACATCTACGAGTTACGGTCCAAGCTGGCGCAGAACGCCCGGGAGGCAGAGCTGTTCCGGGAGTTGGCGGCCAACCAGCAGGCCGAAGCCCGGCTGCAGTCCAGGGATATTGGCCGGCTGGAGATGTATTAGTCGTGCATCATCAACATCTACCCGCAACATGAACCCCGGTCAGATCAGGGCCCATGTTGCAGCAGGTACTCCCGATACACCCGGATCGATGCCAGCAGACTTTCCCGGTAGGCCGCACCGTACTGGTTGCCACCGGAGTCCGCCTCCCGGACGGCAGACTCGTACTGACCGATACCCTGCTTTGCAAAAGCCGCGGCGGTTGCCACACCGTCCCGGCCCTCGACAAACGCCAGTCGCTCCCACTCCCGGCTTTCCGGCGTATCCATGGCCCGCCTCCCATTGTTATTTCAGGGCTTCATGTAGCATAGTCGGTGTACGCTCCGCTTCAACCATCCCGCTGCGCACCAGAAAATCACCGAAGTGTTCCCCGGCTTCACGCTGCTCCCGGTACGCCCGGAACAGGGGCCGCAGCTCGGCCAGAACCGTGTCGACATCAATGTTCTCACGGTACAGCCGGTTCATCCGCTGTCCGGAGAAATCTGCCCCCAGGCAAAGAACGGGATATTGCCCATAACCCCCTGAAGTAAGGTGTTGGCGGGTTGGCCATTGCTAACCTAATCTTAAACCCATACAGAGAATGTATGAAATTCCAGGAGGGTAGCAGAATGTCGGTCTTTACCGTTCGCCTGTATCGTTACAACCCGGAACAGGACAACGCCCCCTACAATCAGGACATCGACGTTGACGGTGAATTTCGCAACCGCATGGTTCTCGATGTCCTGGAACACCTCAAAACCCGTGATCCAACACTGTCTTTTCGTCGTTCCTGCCGGGAAGGTGTTTGCGGTTCGGACGGGCTCAACATCAATGGTCGCAATGGCCTGGGCTGCATAACCCGGGTAGAGGATGCCCTCGGGAAGAAGGATATTCTGGAGGTCCGGCCGTTACCGGGTATGCCGGTTATCCGGGATCTGGTGGTAGACCAGTCACTGTTCTTCAAACAGTACGAACGTGTTCAGCCCTGGCTGATCAACGATACTCCTGATCCTGCAATCGAAAGGCTGCAGAGCCCGGAGGACCGCGCAAAGCTGGATGGGCTATACGAGTGCATTCTCTGTGCCTGCTGCACCTCCGCCTGCCCCTCCTGGTGGTGGAACCCGGAAAAGTACATCGGGCCATCCGGATTACTGCAGGCGTACCGGTTTTTGGTGGATTCACGGGATACAGCTACGAGTGAGCGACTGAAAAAGCTCGAAGATCCGTTCAGCGTGTTTCGCTGCCGAGGCATTGGCAACTGCACGGCTTACTGTCCCAAGGGGCTCAATCCCATGAAGGCCATCGGTCATATCAAGACCATGCTGCTTCGCGAACAGGTCTGATCACCCATGACAACGGGTTGATTCGGGAAATTTAACCAGACACCAATTGATCTATCTTCAAGAAGAAAACCCGGCCCTCTGATAGTCTGACGGGACATGTTTCTTCCCGAGGATGAGCAATGGCAGACGATCCCCGCAAGCCTGACTGGAACCCCCGAACGGATGAGGTTCTAAGGGACCAGATACGGGCCTACGATGCCATGCGCGCCCAGTGCCCGGTCGCCTGGAGTGATTACCAGCACTGGACGCTATTCAGGCATGGCGATGTAATGCGAGTGCTGGAAGATCACCAAACCTTCAGCAGTGCCGCATCTAACCATCTTTCGGTCCCCAATGGCATGGACCCGCCTGAACACACGCCCTATCGACAGGTAATCGAGCCCTACTTCTCGCAACAGGCAATGAGCGAATTCGAGCCAACCTGTCGCAACATTGCCCGCAACCTCATCAATAGTTTGCCCGACGGCCAGCCGTTCGATGTCGTGGAAAAGTTCAGCAGAGCCTTTGCCCTGCAGATACAGTGCGCTTTTATGGGCTGGCCTGATTCTCTCCATGAACCACTCCGCGAATGGGTACTAAAAAACCACCGGGCCACCCTGGCCCGTGACCGGCAGGCAATGGCTGAAGTTGCCCATGAGTTTGACGGCTATATTCACGACTTGCTGGAAACCCGGCGCCAGGCCGGAGCCAATGCCCCAAGAGACGTCACAACCTCGCTTATGGAAGAAGCCGTCAATGGTCGCCCCATGACCGATGGAGAGCTCACCAGCCTGCTGCGGAACTGGACTGTCGGTGAACTGGGCACAATCAGCTCCAGCGTATCGATTCTCCTGAGTTACCTGGCTGAACATCCGGATCTGAGACAGAGCCTCGCCAACGATACCGGCGCGTTGTCGGACGCTATTGATGAAATACTTCGTACGGATGCGCCACTGATGTCTAACCGCCGGGTCACAACCCGGGACGTGGAGATTGGCGGAAGAAGGATTCCCGCAGGCGAGAAAATCACCATCCTGTGGGCGTCCGCCAACCGTGACGAAAAGGTCTTCGGCGACCCGGATGCATTTTGCCCACAGAAGAACCGCGACCAGAATCTGCTTTACGGCGCCGGCGTTCACGTTTGCCCGGGGGCACCTCTGGCAAGGATGGAGCTCAGGGTTCTGGTGGAGGAATTTCTTTCCAGTGTCGACACCCTGAAACCTGCCCCCGGCAAGCAGCCTGAGCGGGCCGTTTTCCCGACCGGAGGCTTCAGTTACCTACCGATGCTCATTGAAAAGCGATAAGGGCTGCACCCGACACCAACCGGCGCAGCCGCATCATAACATCAAGATTGTTGGTCTCCATGGCCTCCAGCGCCTGCAGTGCATCTTCGGGCCGGTTTTCATGGTGTGCTTTCACGGCTTCAATAGCATAAACATGCACCAGCCGGTGAGGCTCTTCAATAGCCCGGAAATCCATCCGGCCGGCGTATTGCTCATTGCCATCCCCCTGATAGTACCACTGCCCCAGGCGGCATTCGCTTTCGGATGGCAGGCTGTCGGCCCGCCTGTCCGAAAGCCCGGCCAGAACCTGGTAGACTGTCAGTTTGATTTCCAGCTCTTCAAGATTCGCCAGTTCAATTTCTGACAACAGAGCAGCATTACCTAAAGCAGTTGACGACGTGTCAGCCAGGTCGATCAGAGACAGCAGGCGATCCCGTGCCGATTCCGCCTCTGCCGCCAGTTTTTCCATTTCTTCACTGCTGGCCTTACTGGCGGCTGAAACCGAGGTGGTCTTGGCACGAATCCGGCTGATGGCATCGTCAATTTCCCGGGTGGCTTCTCCGGCCCGGAACGCAAGATTACGCACTTCGGTAGCCACTACACTGAACCCCCGGCCATGCTCGCCGGCACGGGCGGCTTCGATACTGGCGTTTAAAGCCAGCAGAGAGGTCTGATCAGAGACTCCATCAATCACATCCACTAGTGTATTAATACTGCCGGTTTCCGATTCCAGCGCCTCAATCTGGCCAGCGGAATTGAGCACTCGCTCCCGGGCGCCGCCCAGTTGCTGTATCAATAGCGCCATACCATCTCGCACCCGACTGGATTCATCCCGGGTTTTCAAAGCTTCACTTCTACGAGAGCCCAGCAGATCCGATAACTCACTGAAAGACCCCTTGAGCTCGGAAAGGGATGAGCCAAACTGACCGAGGCCAGACATCAGTCGGTGACTGAGCTTGAGCTCAGCCTGGGTTTGCTCCAGAGCATCGGTTTCTGCCTCCAGACGGCTCTCAAGCACCCTCTTCTGCTCACTGATCTGTCCGTAGGCCTCCTTCAATGCCGACAACTCCCCTTCAAGCAACTCTGCGCGCTTTGTGGACGGCCAAAAAGTCATAAAAACTCCAGCTTCTTAATTTAATACATATTTAATGCATATTATATCCATCTTTTTGGAGGCAACTGTACGGATTTGTAACAACCACCAGCAAGACCAGTGGCGCGGCGCCTGCTTCAAAGTTGATTATTCAGAATGAAGTCCCGCAGCGCTACCGCATTGTTATGCCCGGTATCTTTCGCCGCAAACACCAGAGTAATGCGGTTGTGCTCTTCAAGCAGGTTTTTGAGTTTCTCAAGCTCCTCCCCGGCCTCATCCGTGGCCAACTCCCTGAGGTATCGTTCCCGGAATTCTGGCCATTTATCCGAATCGTGGCCGAACCACTTCCGTAGCCCGGTGGACGGTGCCAGCCCTTTCAACCAGTGGGCAATGTCGGCATCTTCTTTGGCAACCCCTCGAGGCCAAATACGATCCACAAGCACTCGCGGACCGTCTGAGCGTGCGGGGGCCTCGTAGGCACGTTTCAGCCGGATGTCCATTGTTCCCTCGTTATGTGAACGTAATATCCCCGAGCCTACTCCCGGAGTTCCATGCTTGCAAAAATCGGGGTGAGGGCCAGCCTGACCGTGTCTCTATCATTTCGGGATATGCACCCAGTGCCGATCTGCTCATTCAGCATCTGATCGCTGCGAGCGACCTGTACGGCAAATCTATCAACACCGCGGTCAGCCAGGCACTGACCCACCCCCATAATCTGCTCCGGACCATGCAACCCGCCATGCCAGGTCATCCGGCACTCAAAATCCACATTGGCTTTTTGCAACGCCTCAATAGCGGCCCAGCTTTCCGGGCCGGAGTAGCGACTCGTGGTTACTGCTTCGTAGTCAGAAGGCATGGCTTTGATATCCAGCCCTACCCAGTCCAGCCAGGGCAGGAGTGGTTTTAGCAGGTCAAGGTGGGGGGCTCCGGTATGCAGGCCGTTGCGAAAACTCATCTCGCGGGTCTGCTTAAGGGCGGGCAGCAGGGCTTTCTGGATGGTCGGTTCGCCACCGCTGAACACCACCGCATCCAGCAAGCCTTGCCGGCCCTCAAGATGATGCTTTACCTGCTGCCAGGTAACTTTCTCATCATCGGTCTTCAGTGGTATGAGGTGAGGGTTATGGCAATAATGGCAACGCCAGGGGCAACCCTGAAGAAACAGGGTTGCCGCCAGGTGTTGTGGATAATCGACGGTGGAGAAGGCAGCCATGCCCCCGATCACCAGGTTATCCGCGGTCATTTCAACGCTCCCGGAAGTGAGTGCGTTCACGGTGTTCGGACTGCTTGCCCTTGTTGAAGGCAGACACCGGGCGGTGATAACCCATTACCCGTGTCCATACTTCACAACGCTGGCGTTGGCTGTCATCGGCAAGCTTCTGGTTTTCCATGCTAATCTCCTTTTACTCGTCTTGGGAAAGTTCCGGGGGTGGCTGTTGCAGCAGCCACCCCCGGTTTTACCGGAGCCCTGCCCCGGAAATCAGGCCACAGCCTCTGGCTTCTGGGGTAACGCTTGCTCTGCCATCAGCAGTTCATCGCATTTCGGACAGAATTTGTGCTCGCCATTGAGGTAACCGTGCACTGGGCAAACCGAGAAGGTGGGCGTTACTGTGATATACGGCAATCGGTAATTCTCCAGCACCCGTTGTACAAACCGACCGCAGGTGGCAGCATCGATGACGCGCTCGCGCATATACAGATGTAGTACGGTGCCACCGGTGTAGCGGGTTTGCAGCTCATCCTGAAGGTCCAGAGCCTCGAAGGGGTCATCCGTATAACCCACTGGGAGCTGACTGGAATTGGTGTAGTAGGAAGCATCGGGTATGCCTGCCTGCAGGATACCGGTAAAACGTTTCTGGTCCTCCCTGGCAAACCGGTAGGTGGTGCCTTCGGCTGGCGTGGCCTCCAGGTTGTAGAGGTTGCCGGTTTCTTTCTGGTAGGCCTTCATGCGTTCGCGAACGTGGTCAAGAACGTCCAGAGCAAGCGCCCGGCCTGACTCGCTGGTGATGTCTTCCCGGTCATCCGTGTAATTGCGGACCATCTCGTTCAATCCATTCACCCCAATGGTGGAGAAGTGGTTTCTCAGGGTCCCCAGGTAGCGTTTGGTGTAAGGGAACAGACCCTCTGCCATCAACTGGTCAATCACCCTGCGCTTGGTTTCCAGGCTATCCCGGGCCAGGCCCATCAGCTTATCCAACCGGGCAAGCAGCGCGCTCTTTTGCCCCTTGTAGAGATATCCAAGGCGAGCGCAGTTTACGGTAACGACACCCAGAGAGCCGGTTTGCTCGGCGGAACCGAACAGGCCATTACCGCGTTTGAGCAGCTCGCGCAGGTCCAGCTGCAGGCGACAGCACATGGAACGGACCATGTTGGGCTCCAGGTCTGAATTCAGGAAGTTCTGAAAATACGGCAGGCCGTAGCGGGCGGTCATTTCAAACAGTCGCAGGGCATTGTCCGACTCCCAGTCAAAATCCCGGGTGATGTTGTAAGTGGGAATGGGAAAGGTGAATACCCGGCCCATGCTGTCACCAGCGGTCATCACTTCAATATAGGCCTGGTTGATAATGTCCATTTCGGCCTGCAGGTCGCCATAACTGAAGGGCATTTCCACACCGGCAATCACCGGGATCTGTCCACGCAGGTCTTCCGGGCACACCCAGTCCAGGGTGATGTTGGTGAAGGGAGTCTGGGTGCCCCAGCGGGAGGGTACGTTCAGGTTGTAGACAAACTCCTGGACACACTGGCGAACCGCTTCATAGCTCAGGTTGTCCTTACGGATATACGGCGCAAGGTAGGTGTCGAAGGAGCTGAAGGCTTGGGCCCCTGCCCATTCGTTTTGCAGGGTGCCGAGAAAGTTCACCATCTGGCCGATGGCGCTGGACAAGTGCCTGGGAGGCCCGGCTTCCACTTTGCCCGGCACACCGTTGAGCCCCTCATGCAGCAGAGTTCGCAAGGACCAGCCGGCACAGTAACCACTGAGCATATCGAGGTCATGAATGTGCAGATCGGCATCACGGTGGGCCTGGCCGATTTCCGGGGTGTAAACCTCGTTCAGCCAGTAGTTGGCAATCACCTTGCCGGCGGTATTCAGAATCAGACCGCCGAGGGAGTAGCCCTGATTGGCGTTGGCGTTTACCCGCCAGTCGCTGCGATGAAGGTATTCACTAACGGTGGCCGAGATATCCAGCAAGGATGGATCGGCAGCTTCTGAGGTGGTCGTGGCGGGCATGTGCTCCTCCTGGAATCGCATCAGGTCTGTAGAACCTTCGCGTATACAGGAGATCACACACGGGCAACCAGACCCGGGGCTTGACCAACTGTTCACCCTGAGTCGCGAAGGTGCAGTGCATGTTGCCCTGGCAGGTCTTCGGACTCAGGGGCGTGAACCTTCCGGTTCGGCCTTGCGTGGCGACTTCCCGGCTTGCGCCAGTGTCATCATGCCACGGTTGTTCCCCAATACCGCTGCGCGTCAGTTCCGGAGTCTCACCGGATTCCTTGCCACAAACACAACATATTGTGGCTTACCAGGACACAATTACTATATATATTAATGCAGAAAAATTCAACCAAGAAAATTTATCTCGTTTACTTCTTAAAAATCGAACAAAGGGAGAGAATGAGCGAGGGATTGGGAAACAGAGGAAAGGCGGCGGCAACACCAGCCAGCCCGGTAACGGACAAGCTGGCTGGAGGCCTTCAATTAATCAGTAACCACCTTTCTTGCCGGTACCCACGTAGGCAAAATCCCACTCCACATCGAACGGAACCCACCATTTGCCGACACCGGTTTCTTTGTCCTTATGGCGATAAAATCCCTGATAGGGGGGCGGATCAATGTGATAAACCACATGGTATTTGCCCGGGCCGTCCAGCTTGATGTTGGCACCGTAGTGCGGTCCATCAGAGGCCACCATCGGCATGAAAGCGCCGGTTCTGGACCAATCCGAACCATCTTTGGTCAGCGTGAAGGTAATTCCCAGATAAGGAACCCAGGCACCGGCACCGTTATTGTTACCAGGCAGTGCGGCGATATCCGCTTCCAGATGGATATCCTTTTCACCCATGCCCGGCAGTTCCGGTGTCATCATCACCGGCTGCAGGTACACCGCGCCGATTTCCATGCCATGCTTCTCTACGGGCTCACCGACCACCACTTCGCCAGCAATAGCGTGGCCGGCAAGCACCAGGCTGCCGGTCAACATGGCAGCAGCAGTGAATGCGCGAGTGCTTGTTTTCATAGCCTTACTCCTCTTTTAGGGTGGTTTCACATCTTCTTTTTTGATCGGGAACTTGCCGGAATGCGGTAGATCTCAGAGCACCGCCATCCACCAGGCGGCAGCCATGGCACTGCTGCCCGCCGCACTCGGTAACAGCGCCAGCCAGCGGCCACGGCCAACACCCAGGCCCTGCAGAATTCGCCAGGCCAGCCAAACACTCCAGACCCAGCCGAGAAAAATCATTGCGGCTTTCGCATTACTGACCTGCACGGCGGTCATACCCAGGCGCAGAAAGGGGGTGAACAGCTCGGTGGCGAGGCCGATCATCAGAGCCATCAGCGCCACGGGGGCCTGGCTGTAACCAATCTGGACGAAGGCCTGAAACAGGCTTGCGGTACCGCCCTGCAACCTGGCCAGCCCGGCACTCGCCAGACATGCCACACTCAGCACCAGAGCAGACAATGCCATGACCGCGACCATGGTGCCGGCGATCATGAAGAAATCGAGCCAGCGAAAGACTTCCCGGCGCTCCGGATGCACACTCATCAGCCAGGCCGGCCCAGGCTTACCAATCCAGTACTGGCCCTGTTCGATAAACCAGGTACCTGCCACTTGCCGCCAGTCGCTGTAAAATGGCAGCACCAGCCATAAGAAGCCACCCAGAGCCACACCGGCACCCAGAAAGATAAACAGGATTTCCCAACCATCCGGGGCATGATGACGAATGGATTCCAGTTCCTGACCCGGCCTGCGGAAAGACACCGCCAGGCCCGCTGTATGGCCGGGCAGAATACAGCGCAGGCATTCGATGCAATGGCGAGTAGCCCGTTTACGGGGCAAGTCGATATAGGTAGGGCAAATGGTTTTGTCAGTGAGTTCGTCCGGTCCGGACTTCCACTTTCGCGGGCAAAGCTGCACCGCACCCAGGCGGGCAAATACCCCCAGTAATAACCCTATGGGGCACAGGTGCCGGCACCATACCCGCTTGTTGCGCCCCCAGAGCCAACCGACGATGACGGCCATTACGAAGGTGCCGCCGAAGATTTCCAGAGTCGCCTCCGGGTGGTCACGTACACCGGTGGTCTGGCCCAACAGGGTGATAATGATAAAGCTGAGGATGGGCGTGCCCGGCCAGCGAACCCATGCCGGTGTCTGCATTTTCAGTCCATGGCGGTTGGCCAGTTCCGACGCGGCCCCCATCGGGCACAGAAAACCGCACCAGCTTCTTCCGGTAATCACCACCGAGAAAAACACCAGAGGGAACCACACACCCCACAGCAGATAGTTTGCCAGCACCCGGCCATCATCCAGAAAGGTTGCCTGTTCTGCTGACTCCGGCAGATACACAGGGACGACCAGCACAGCCAGGAATACCAGGAACATGACCACATGCACCCAGGGCAACCAAGGACCCAGACGGGAGAGAATGCGTTCTACACCGGGATGCTTTGAAGCACGATCAGAACCCCCAACAAAACGCGTTGGCGCTGAGGTTTCACTGATGTCTTTTATGGGAATGGCATTCATAGCGTTACCCCTGATGAACCACACCAACTTTACAACAGAAAAAACCTAATGATAATGATTCTTATCAAACCCCAGTCTTTGGTCTCATCTCCATGAGCCGGGTGGAAAATTGACGGGCACCTCGTTTTCAACCAACCAGCGAGGTTACTTCAGCGGCAGCTCAGCATCGGGGCCAATTTTGGGCTTGCATGTTGCCAGCCACCCCGGCATTCCTCAGTTGATGCTGGGACAGCTCCAGAAACCGGGCAACCACCGGGCGAAACGCATTATCCGTCAGACCCTGGCCACCTACCGGCAGAAAGTAGTCTCTCTGCTGAATCTTGGTATTGAACAGCAATGCATAACCCCGACCATCGACACGGAAGCTGCTGCCGTGCTCTATCTGGGTGCCATTCAGGGGCTGGTAGTTCAGGGCATGGTGGGTGGCGATGTCCGCGACCTGGAACAGGTAGCCCCTCGCATATTCCGGTTGTTCAGCGCAAGCTTCCAGGAGATTCCCGATGACCCGAAAAAATAAGCTCATCCTCGCCCTGACGCTGATTGCCGGCATCGCCTTCGTGGTGATCATGGTGAAACTGAAGCAACCACCGGAGCGCACAGCTAAACAGCTGGCAGCGACACCAGCCAGGCTCCTTGAAGTTACTCCCCTCACCGTTCGCACCGAAGCCCGTGGTTATGGTCAGGTGTTACCGGCCCGGAGCTGGAAGGCCGTGGCCAATGTGGGCGGTCGCATTATCTGGAGGAGCCCGGAGCTGGAAAGCGGCAACCTGATCCCCGAAGGCACCCGCTTGCTACAGATAGACCCGACCCGCTACGAACTCGCGGAAGCCTCCGCCAAGGCCGATATCGCCGGCCTTGAGGCAGAGCTTCGGCAACTGGATCAGGAAGAGCAGAACGCCCGGGAACTGCTGAAACTGGAAAACCGCCGGCTGGCCCTGGCCCAGCGGGAGCTGGAGCGGGCAAAAACCCTGACGGATCGTGGTGCCCTGTCTGAAACCCGGCTGGATGAACAACAGCGGGCCACCCTGCAGCAACAACAGGCTGTGCAGTCACTGAAAAACCAGCTCAACCTGATTCCGGTAAAACGGGAGACCCTGAACGCCCGCCTGGCCCGGAGTGATTCGGCCCTGGCCAGTGCCCGGGAAGACCTTAAAGATACCCGGTTTGAAGCCCCCTGGGATATGCGGGTTCACCAGTCCGAAATCGAAACCGGGCAACAGATGAGCCCCGGCCAGACCCTGTTTGTGGCAGACGACATTTCTGCCGCAGAAGTCACGGTGCAGCTGGAAATGTCCGAGCTTCGGAACGTGCTGTCCCAGATCCCGGGTGCTCCCGCCCCGACAGCCCCTGGGGAAGCACCCGAGGGTTTTCCCGATTTCCACCAACAACTGCCGCTGGGCTCACTGACGGTGTGGGTGTACCCCACCGGCGCTCCCGACAGTCGCTGGCCCGGCAAGCTGACCCGGGTCACCAGCAGTCTTGATCCGGCCACCCGCACCATTCAGGCGGTGATAGCGGTGGAGGAGCCTTATCGCAATGCCAACCCGCCAGCCCGGCCACCGCTGGTACGAAACATGTTTGTGCAGTCGTCTATCACAGCGCCTACACCCAATCCAGTGCTGGTGGTGCCGGCCAGCACCATTCACCAGGGCGAGGTATACCTGGCGGACAGAGATGACCGCCTGAAACGCCAGCCAGTCACCGTTGCCTGGCAGCAGGGTGACCTTGCTATCGTTACAAACGGTCTGAAGCCGGGTGACCGCCTGATTCTCGATGATCTGGTGCCGGCCATTGAAGGCACACCGTTAGCCCCGCAAACCGATGATCAGGCCCTTAAAGCTCTGCAGCACCAAGTTATGGGAGAGCAACGGTGATCCGCTGGTTCGCCGGCCACCCCACCGCCGGCAATCTGCTGCTGATTCTGATGCTGGCGATGGGCTTGTTTGCCGCACCGAACCTAACCCGGGAAACCTTTCCGGACTACCTGCCGCCGGAAGTCAGCATCACCATAGAATACCGGGGGGCCACTGCGGCGGATGTGGAAGAAGCCATCTGCCAGCGCCTGGGTGAGGCGCTGCAGCGG
The DNA here is from genome assembly GCF_038098645.1 of Marinobacter metalliresistant. Classification (NCBI taxonomy): domain Bacteria; kingdom Pseudomonadati; phylum Pseudomonadota; class Gammaproteobacteria; order Pseudomonadales; family Marinobacteraceae; genus Marinobacter; species Marinobacter metalliresistant. Next base: position 1,948,550 of record NZ_CP101118.1, read on the forward strand.
GTGGACTACATGAAGGAAATCTCCTGCACTGCCCGGGACAACCAGGCCCAGACCATTGCCAGCATGTCACCAGAGGGCGATATGGGCCGGTTTCTGGATGATATTCGCACCGAAACCGAGGCCCTGACCGACCTGCCCGAAGAAGCCGAAGACCCGATTATCCGCGAGCTCTACCGCACCAACCTGGTGGCCGCCATCGCGGTTTACGGACCCATGAGCTTCGCCCATCTGGAGACTTACACCAACCAGCTGCAAGACCGGCTTTTCGCCATGGAAGGCGTGGCCGATGTCATTCCCGTTGGTCTGTCCCAGCGCCAGTGGCACATCGAAGTCTCCCGCGACCTGCTGCGCCAGTATAGCCTCGGTGTGCGAGACATTGCCCGCGCCATCAGCAGCCAGAACCTGGACATGCCCCTGGGCAACATTGAAACCGACAGCCAGGATATACAGCTGCGGTTTGTCGATGAACGGCGCTCACTACAGGCCCTGGCCAAACTTCCGGTCGTCGGTGGCGAAGCCGGTGCCGTGCTGACCCTCGGCGACCTTGCCACCATTACCGAAGCCCATGAACGGGAAGAGGAACGGGTGGAATTCAACGGCCAGCGCGCCATCGTTCTGGAGGTTCACAAGAACCGCCATGACGATGCCCTGAGGGTCATGGACTCGCTGCAAACGTTCGTTGATGAGGAAAAAGCCCGCCGGGCTGGCACTGTAGAACTGGAAATCACCCAGGATATGACGTCGATCGTCAAGGACCGCCTGCAAATGTTGGTGGCCAACGGTATCACCGGCTTACTGCTGGTGGGTCTGGTAATGGCACTGTTCTTCCGCCCCCGGCTCGCCTTCTGGGCACTGTTCGGCCTCCCTGCCGCCTTTGCCGGAGCCTTTGTGATGATGGTCCTGACAGGGCTGTCCCTGAACATGATCACCCTGGTGGCCCTGCTTATGGCTATCGGTATTGTTATGGATGACTCGGTGGTGATCACCGACAACATCGCCCAGCGTGCAGCCGAGGGTTGCAGCCCGCTGGAAGCGGCGGTCACAGGCACACAGGAAATCCTGCCCGGGGTGCTGTCGTCATTCCTGACCACGGTTGCCGTGTTCATTCCTCTGGCATTTCTGGCAGGAGAGTTGGGGTCAGTGCTGGAGGTCTTGCCGGTCGTTCTTATTGCCGCCCTGGCCGCCTCACTGATCGAAGCATTCTGGATACTGCCCCACCACCTCAGAAACGGCCTGGGCAAGAAGCGCGAGAAAGCGCCTTCCCGCTTCCGCTCTGCTTTCGACAGTGGCTTTGAAAAGGTTCGCGAAAAAGTGGGACAACTGGCCGACAGCGCCATCCGTTTCCGTTACGGCGTATTGGCGGCCATGCTGCTGACTATCCTTGGCTCGGTGGGGCTGATGGCCGGCGGTCATGTACGGATGGAAGCCATGCCGGAGATTGATGGTGACGTACTGGAAGCCCGGGTGCTGATGCCCCAGGGCACACCCCTGCATCAGACACAGGCCATTACCAACCGCATAACCGAAGCCATGCAAAGACTCAACGAGGAATACGCTCCGGAGCAGCCCGGCCGGCAAGCTCTGGTGAGAAACATCCAGACCCGCTTCAACCAGCACGCGGGGGCTGGCGAGAAAGGCGCCCACGTGGCAACGGTTATGGCAGACCTGCTGACCGCCGAAATCCGTACCGTGGATCTGGTCACCCTAACCGACCGCTGGTACCAGGAGATCGGCGAAATCCCCGGCCTGATTGCCCTGAACATCCAGGAGCCCGGCTTCGGCCCCGCGGGCGTTCCCATCGAAGTCCGCCTGCAAGGCACCGATCTGGACGAACTGAAAGCCGCGGCCCGCTATCTGAGCGAAGAAGTCGCCAGCTATAACGGTACCTTCAACGTGCTGGATGATCTTCGCCCCGGCAAGCCCCAGCGGATACTGACACTGAACGACAGCGCCCTACCCCTCGGCCTGAACACTGCTGAAGTAGCCAGCCAGATCCGCACCGGCCTTCTGGGCGATATTGTGGATACGGTGCAGATCGGTGACCAACACATCGAAATCCTGGTGCGCCAGGCCAGCGCCGAACGCAACACCCGCCAATTCCTGGAAGATACCGTGATCACCACGGCAAAGGGCCAGATGGTTCCGTTGCGCGAAGTGGCGACCATCGCCGGCGCTTTACGTAATTCTGGAGGATCTGGGATGGGCCGCCTCCGCTAACTCCGGATAGCCCGGAAAGTGGGGACAGCTGTCAGAAATTAGCATATCTCAACAGGCATACTATCTGATAGTGATAACCTGAACGGCGCTCGCCATTCATTAATAGAGGGCTATACCATGACAAAAACAACCTGCGCACTTCTGGCCACCCTGGCACTGAGCATCGCTCTGCCGTTCACTGTCACGGCGGATGAACCAGTCACCCCCAAGCTGACCGACAAGCTGGACCGTCTGCTGCGCGAAGAGATGCGATCCATTCAGTCGACCATGGGGCAGATTCATTCGGCCATCGTCATGGGCCAGCATGACAGTGTTGCAGAGAATGCCCAGAAGATTCACGACAGCTTCATCCTGCAACAGTCACTGACCGAACAGGATCGCAAAGACCTGATGTCGGCAGTACCCAACGGTTTTATCAAGCTGGACAAGGAATTCCACCAGCTTGCTGCATCGCTGGCAGAGGCAGGCAGGGGTAAAGGCACGAAAGAGCAGCACAAGCTATTCAGCGAAATGACCGGCAACTGCATCCAATGCCACAGCAAGTATGTGTCTGACCGTTTCCCTGGCGTTCAATCCTTAAATGACTGACCGGCCTTAGCCGACCAGTTCCATTCCCGGTTTGCCGTACCAGTATCCGTTGCAGGGTGGCGCTTCCACCAGTTGCAGCGGATCGGTTGCCGGTGTTACACCCCGGCGCACCTGATCAAAGCGGTGCACCACTTCATCCATACCCTGATGTTCCGGGCTCAGTCGGATCGTTGACACCCCCATCCGCTCCATCTCCGGCAGCTCCCGCATCAGGTCATAGCGCGAGCCAGACAAGGTGGAAATACCGTTGATCCGGAACAGCTCCTGAGATTCCCGGGAGCGCAATTCCATACCATCGGGATGCTCGATGCAGCGGAACTCGCAGTTATCTTTCGGAAGATTGTAATGCCGTGCGGTGAAGCAACGGGATGACCAGGCCAGGGGCAGGAAGCCCCAGGCGAATACCTCTGCCGGTAAGTCCAGGCCTTCCTCTTTCAAACCCTTGATCAGCTGATCCAGGGTTCCCTTGCCCAGTTCCACCGGCAGGTTCCAGCCCCTGAGGCCCTGTTTTGCCAGCACCTTGAGCGTGGCCACGTTGTAGACGTTCATGGACGGGCCGGTTATGAAGGGAATGTCATTACGAATAGCCACCTGCAAAGCGCTCTGGTCATTCGCTTCCACCACAAACTCGTTTTGGTCACAGATCCGGCGCAGACGGCGCAGATCCGCGTCGGATTCGATCAGCGTCTGGGTGGAAAGCACTACGTCCTTCCCGCAGGCTTTCAGATCACGGGCCAGATCAAACCAGTCATCCGGTTTCAGCTCACGGCGACGACTGCACACGGCTTCGCCCAGATAGATGGTATCCACCGGCCACTCGGCGGCGTTGGCATAGAAATCGAAAACGGTTTGCCTGGACCAGAACCACAGAATCGGGCCCAGCGATAACTTCATCATAATCGGTAGAACCTTATTTCCACTTGCGATGGTATGCGCCCAGCGTTGTCAGGCCGCCTTCGGAAAGTCCCGCCAGGGTGCTGCGCCACTGCGGGTCAACCGTAAACATGCCGGAGCCGGACTCGAGATGATCAAGCGCGTGGCGCCAGGTGCGGGCAACATCGGCGATATAGGCGGGGCTGCGCTGACGACCCTCGATTTTTACGGCACTTATGCCCAGCTCCCGGAGATCCGGGAGAAGGTCCAGCGTATTCAGGCTGACCGGTTCCTCAATGGCGTGGTAGACACTGCCCTCCACTTCGAAACGGCCTTTGCACAAGGTCGGATAGCCGGCGGATTCACCCTGGCCATATCGGTCAATCAGCACATCGTTCAGCCGGGATTCAAGCCCCCGCGGTGTCTCCTGCCAGCGCACAGCCTTGGCCGGAGAGCAGGCGCCACGGGTATTGGGGGACTCATCGGTCAGGTAGGAAGAGAGATAACATCGACCCTCGGCCATGATGCACAGACTCCCGAAGGCAAACACTTCCAGCTCGACCGGGCTGTGTTTAGCCACACCACGAACCTGGTCCAGCGAGAGAACCCGGGGCAGCACCGCCCGGCGGATATCGAAGTTATCCTTGTAGAACGAGAGCGCCTCGTGGCTGGTGGCAGAGCCCTGCACCGACAGATGCCGGGGAATATCCGGGTACTTGTTGGCGGCATAATCCAGAAGGCCCATATCGGCCAGGATAATGGCATCCACACCCAGGCTTGCGGCGCGGTCTACCGCGCCCTTCCACTGCTCCCAGCCATCCGGTTGCGGGTAGGTATTGATGGCACAGAACACCCGTGCGCCTCGCAGGTGGGCATAGTCAATACCCTCGGCGGCACGTTTGTCGTTGAAGTTCAGGCCGGCAAACTGGCGGGCGTTGGTGCTGTCCCGAAAACCCAAATACACGGCATTGGCACCGTTATCCACCGCGGTTTTCAGGGCTGGCAGGCTACCGGCCGGGCAGACGAGTTCCATGGCATTCTCCACTTCAAGAATGCCGGTACCTTACCGCTACTCGCGCAGGAACTGCCTTGACCTTTGTCAGCGCAAGGTTCGAAGGTTCAGAGACTACGGCCCCGGATTACCCGAAGCAGTATTACCACAATCGCGACCACCAGCAGAATATGGATAAAGCCGCCCATGGAATAGGAGGTCACCAAACCCAAAGCCCAAAGAATCAGTAGAACAATGGCAATTGTTTCCAGCATGGCTATGCACCCCTGTTGAGCCCAGCACCAAACCATGAGCATTTTGACTCATGGTTCGGACGGACCGATCTTAATTCTTACCGAAGAATTCCTTAACCTGCTTTTCAGCCTCTTCGCGGGTTATGGCATACCGCTCCTGAATCAGGCCTGCAAGCTTGTCCTTTCGCCCTTCCGCCGCAAGAAGTTCGTCCTCTGTCAGATTGCCCCAGACCAGCTTTGCTTTTCCAACCTGTTGTTTCCACTTTCCTTTCATTTCGTCTGCACTAAACATGCTCATGATCACACCCTCCTCTGGTTATAACTTCGGTTTCAAGCTAGCTCGTCGCCATACCCGGGTCTGTTCGCTGGCACACACAGAGGAATACCTCCAAAGTGGTGCTCTACGCACTTATACCTATGCATATTTTTCTTTATATATGCCAGTTATTTAACAATCACTTACAGTAGCTTACAGGCCTGAAACTACCTCCACAGCTACCCCGTCTCGCCGATAGCAGCCGGCCTACCGGCACCGGGATAATGAGCGCATTCCCTGATCAAACAAGGCAAGGCTATGAACTTCATCAATAATCTCTCCATGCGGGGCAAGCTGACCACTCTGGTGGTGCCTGCCCTGCTTGTTATTCTCTATTTCGCCGCTGAGAGCATTGCTCTGAGCTACAACGAGCTGAGCAATATGCGCCAGTTGCGTTCCATGGTGGAACTCGCTGAAATCGGCGACCCTCTGACCGAGAGTCTGCAGAAGGAACGCGGCAGGTCCGCAGTCCTCTTCGCCAGCCAACCCCGTACCGACGCCGCCCGCCAGGCCGAGCGTGAGCTGGCGGAGCAACGGCGGCAAACCGATACCCGCATTTCGGACTATCGCCGCGGAATTGACGCCCTGCTGGCAGGCGCCTCCTTTGATCGCAGCGTTGAAACCAGCCTACAGGCAGTGAGCCAGGGCCTGGCCAACCTGAATTCCCTGCGCAGTTCAATCGATAACCGAAGCATTGCCGCGGGCGATTCCGCGTCGCGCTACACCGCAATGATCATGGAACTGATTGACCGGATTGCTCTGATTATCCGACAGACCACCGATCCGGAGCTGACCCGTGACGTTAATGCTTACTACGCCCTGGCGGAGTTGGCAGAGCGAGCAGGCCGGGAACGCGCGGTTGGTGCATTCCTGATTCGCAGCGGAAACTTTGATCTTCCTACCCTGCGCCGTATCGCCGGACTCGGCGGGCAGCAGCAAGCCTACTTCAACGAAGCACTGGCGATGCAGGCCTCGGACACCGCACTTCGCGCAACTCTTGAAAAACAGTCGGGCACTGCTGCAAGTCAGTCCCTGGAGGAGAAGCGCGAAACCCTGTTCAGCAGTCCTTCCGGCATGTATGCCCTGGATGCGGCAGACTGGTTCAACAACACCACCGAACGGATTGGCGAGCTCAACGGGTTTCGTAAGGACATGCTGGCTGATGTAATGGCTCTGGCCACCGCCGGGGTCGCCGACGCCCGCAATGACCTAATCACTGCATCCGCCATTGCGGCAGGCGCGGTTCTGGCGATGCTGGTGCTTATGCTCGTCATCATCCGTGCCATCAACCTGCAGGTCGGGCGCCTGCTTGAAGGCGTGCAGTTCGCCATGGACAACAAGGACCTGACCCGTGACATTGAAATCGCCAGCACGGATGAAGTGGGCACTATTGGCAAAGCGATCAACGAGTTGTTCGGGCGCTTCGGCAACGCCCTGTTGCAGATCGACAAATCCAGCGTTCAACTGGCGACGGCTACCGAGGAAACCAGCTCCACGGCTGGCCAGAATTCAAGCCAGGTGAAAAACCAGCAGCAACAGATCGAACAGGTGGCGGCAGCTACTGAGGAGATGTCGGCCACTTCCGAGGAACAGGTTGCAGTAACCCGGGAACTGGCAGGCAGCATGGAATCGGTCAGTGAGGCCGCGATCCTGACGCTGACCGGGTCCCAGGAAATCACCCAGGTGACCGGCGAGCAGGCACGGCTGGCGAGGGTACTTCAGGACCTTGCCAATGAGTTCAAGGTGCCGGCGTACAGCTGAAACCAACAGAAGTAAAAAGGGGTCAGATGAAAGCCTTCATCTGACCCCGACTTCACTCGACTTTGAATATGGGGTCAGAAGAACGCTTTCTTCTGACCCCGAGTTCGGCCCCCCGTCTTCGACAGGCCTGTCAGATAATCCGGGAGAACCGCTGGCTGGCGCCTTCCTTGCGGTAGAGATCAAAGATCTGGCAGATGGCCCGGATCAGCAACCGGCCTGCGGGCTGGACCTGAAGAACGCTGCCGTCATCGGCAATCAGTTCATCCTGCACCATGGGCTTCAGGCGGCTGAATTCATCCGCGAAGTAGCGGTCCAGGTCTTCCTGCCACACCGCCGCGAACTGCTGGCGATCCAGCCGGAACTGGCAGATGAGCTGGCCGATCACCCAACGGCGAATGCGGTCGTCACGGGTCAGGTTCACGCCTTTGGTGATCGCCAGTTGGCCGGCATCAATGGACGCTTCCCAGGACGGCAGGTCGTGGTTGTTCTGGAAATAGGCATCGTCGGTCTGACCAATGGCCGACACACCCAGGGACACCAGATCGCACTCCGAATGGGTGGTGTAACCCTGGAAGTTCCGGTGCAGCCGGCCTTCCCGCTGGGCCACAGCCAGGCTGTCATCCGGCTTGGCGAAGTGGTCCATGCCGATGTATTCGTAGCCGGCTTCCAGCAGGCGGTTGATGGTGTTGTGGAGAATGGTCAGTTTCTGCTGCGGGCTCGGCAGCGTATCGGACTGGATCCGGGTCTGCGGATAAAAGCGGTCCGGCAGGTGCGCATAGCTGAATACGGAGAGCCGGTCCGGCGACATTTCGATGACCGCCTCCAGGGTTTCCGCGAAGCTTTCCGGGGTCTGGTAGGGCAGGCCGTAGATCAGATCCAGGTTAATGGAGCGGAAGCCAATCCGCCGTGCCTCACTCAGCACGGCCTCGGTCATGTCCCGGGGCTGGATGCGGTTCACCGCCTTCTGCACCTCGGGGTTCACGTCCTGGACACCCAGGCTGATCCGGTTGAACCCAAGATCCCAGAGTGTGGGCAGGGTGTCCTGGTCCACTTCCCGAGGGTCGATCTCAACGCTGTAGTCCCGGTCATCACCGGTTTGCAGATTGAACAGCTCCCCATACCCCGCCATCAGATGTTCCATCACCTCCTTCGGCAAAAACGTGGGGGTGCCACCGCCCCAGTGCAGCTGGGTAACCGGTCGGTTCGCACCGAACAGCCTTGACTGGATGGCGGCTTCTTTCAGCAGCCGCTCCACGTAGGGCATGGCCTTGTCACGTTTCTTGGTGATCACCTTATTGCAGGCGCAGTAGTAGCACAGGTGCGCGCAGAACGGCAGGTGGGTGTAGAGTGATAATGGCCGGTCGCTGGCCTTGCTGCGGGCGGCGGCCTTGACCATGTCCTCAATCGGGTAGTTCTGGTTGAACTCAACGGCCGTTGGGTAGGAGGTGTACCTCGGGCCACTGAGGTCGTAGCGGCGGATCAGGGCGTCGTCCCAGATGAATTCCGGCAATGCGGAGTCTTGGGTTTTGAGTGCAGGGTCGGAGGTCATAGTAAACTCGGGGTCAGATGAAATTGGGGTCAGATGAAAGTTCATCTGACCCCATGTTCAGGGGAGCTGGAGGGATTTTACGGTAATCCTTCGGCTCGCATTTTGATGCGGGTCAGCTGAGTTTCAGTTTACCAGTTTGTTGTATGAACCACCCTTGGGCTGTTGGCGTACTTCTACTACCTCTTTTGGGGAGTTTTGGTGTTCGGAGGCGAATGGCTGGCGGTCCATGCCGATGCCTATGACTGGATAGAGCTGCCCAATGTGCTGGGCATGGTGATGCACGCCGATAACTTGCTGGCACGATTGGAACACATATAACGATGGTGCTCACGGCGGCCCGATTTCGCAGGCCAGCACCAGCGCCCAGAATTCCGAGAAATCGTTGACTACGACATCCGGCTTGTCGGGATGTTTGTGGGTGCCCGGAAAAATCTTGTTCAGCCACGGCAGGTCCCATTGCGCGCCGTTAAAGAACACCGAGGTCATGCCCGCCCTCTTGGCGGCAATCACATCGGTGGTGCTGTCACCCACATACCAGACGCTCGGGTCCGGCGGATAATCCAGTTTCTGAACTGCCAATACCAACTGATCCGGATGCGGCTTGCGCATTGGTGTATCGTCGCCGCACACATCCACATCGAAAAGATGGGTCCAGCCGGTGTCTTCCACCGCAGCCAGCTCATGCTCAAAAAACTCCCGGTCCCGGTTTGTGATCACCCCGATCTGAATCCCCAGACGCCGCAATCCCTCCAGCACTTCACACACCTTGGGTTCAAAAGCTTTCACCGTGCCATAGTGCTTCCGGTAGTGGTGATTGAAGGCTTTGTGGGCAATCTGTTTGGCTTCCTGATCCTCCCCGAACAGCACTTCAAAAATGTCGGTCCGGGAGATTTTCCGGTCGGCCTTCACCTTGGGGTGTAGCCTGGCGAACTCGCGCACGTAGGCAACCAGCCTGACGTCCTCCGGTGTCTTGCTGTCCTCAGGGGCCAGCATCCGGTCCATCAGCCTGAGCCGGTGAAAGTCCGGCAACATGTCATCCACCGCGTGGTACATGGCGTCCAGGGTATCCACCAGAGTCGCGTGCCAGTCGAACAGGATGACCGCCGGCCGGACCAGTTTGACGGCCGCCGGGTGCCAGTCCGGTTCTATCCGGGGTTCGGGGCGCTGAGGGGGTGGGTAGGGTCTCGGTCTTACCTCCGCGGGCGCCTGACGGAACGCCTCAGGCTCATTCCTTTCGAGCAGCGCCAGCAGATCCATCAGGTCCTCGAAGCTGTCAAGAATGGCTGCAGGGGCGTCCCGGTGTGAGAACCAGCTATCTATCCGGCCCGGTTCCCAGCAGGCACCGTTATAGAAAATGCCGGACACACCGGCCTTGTTGGCGGTCAGCATGTCGACGTAACTGTCACCGATATACCACGCCCTCTCATCGGCCGGCAGCCCCAGTTTCTCAAGGGCCTTGAGGATGACTTCGGGATCCGGCTTGTACTCGGTCACATCATCCGCGCACACCGTGGCATCGAACAGATCCCGCCAGCGCCCCTCGTCCACCGTGCGCAGCTCTTTGTCGAGGAACTCCCGGTTCCGGTTGGTCGATACCGCCAGCCGGATGCCCATCGCCTTCAGGGCCGACAGGTACTCATAGGCACCAGGCTGGAAAGGTCTGACCTGCCCGAAATACCGACGGTACGCCTCGTTATAGGCCTTGTGGGCAATCAGCTTCGCGGTTTTATCCTCGCCAAAAATAGCGTTGAATATGTCAGTCCTTGATACCCTGCGCTCCGCCAGTATGCGTGGATGCAAGCGGCGAAAAATCCGGATATAACGAACCAGCCTGGCATCATCGGCAGTGCGGCACTGACCCTCCGGCAGCAGCCGCTCCACCAGCCCCAGATCCTCCAGCTGCGGCAACATGTCTTCCATGGCACTGAACATGGCATCGTGGGTGTCGACAAGCGTGCCATGCCAGTCGAAGATCAGCACTGACGGAGCAGACAGATGATCACTGAACCGGGCCATAAACAATCCTTTGAAACTTCAGAAGCGGCCCAAAGTGCAATCCGTGAGCCGCTCCGATCCGTTGTCGCTGTTCGACCAGTCAGTTGCAGCCTTCTTCACTCTTCCCGGGCTCGGCCTTCTCCAGCGACGGCAGAACCAGTACCGGACAGGGGGCATTCACCGAGACATACTCCACGGTCGCCCGACGCAGGGACCAGTGACCACAGCCGCCACGGGATACCAGTAACATCAGGTCGGCACAGAGCTGGCCCGCCAGGCCCACCAGTTTTTCGCCGGCATTTCCCGCCACCACATGCAGATGCGCGTCACGGTCCAGAGGCAGGTATTTGCGTGCAAGCAGATCCAGCACCTCCCGGACCTGCGCCTCTTTCTGCTCGGGCGCTTCTCCGGTGACGTGAGGAAAGAACCCGCCACCACCGGGATTATAGACGCTGGCCAGGTGCAGCTCACCATCCTCCGCCAGCAGGTCCATGGCGGCTTCCAGGGCACGCTTGCCCTCACCGTCGTCTTCCGGGTCAATGGCGATCAACAGTTTCCGGTACATAGTCGTTCTCCTGTTTGGTTTCGGGGGTGGCTTCCACTTCCGGGTAGGCCCGCCCCTTTACCAGTTCGTTCATGCTGTAGCCCCGGTAATCCGCACGCAGCGCCCTGAGCAGGGCCACCGCCATGAAGATCAGCAAAACACAGAAGGGCAAACCCAGGGAGGTGATCACGTTTTGCAGGGCATCCAGCCCACCCGCCAGCAACAGGGTGGCGGCAATAACGCCCTGGGCCGCCGCCCAGAAGATACGCTGGCGCACCAGGGAGGGCTGGTCATCCCGACGGGTCAGCATGTCGATCACCAGGGAGGCGGAATCGGATGACGTGGTGAAGAAAATGACGATAATGACCACACTCAGGGCCGATGCCACGTCTGCGAGAGGAAAAGCCTCAAGAAAGGCAAAAATCGCCACGGATGGGTCCTGCTGTACCTGCTCCGCCAGCGCTATCTGGCCGTTCATCTCTACCTGAATGGCGGATAACCCGAAGATCCCGAACCACACCAGCGTGAAGGCCGTGGGGGCAAACAAAACACCGGCGACGAACTCACGGATGGTCCGGCCCCGGGAGATCCGGGCAATGAAGATACCGACGTAGGGCGCCCAGGAAATGGTCCAGGCCCAGTAGAACAGGGTCCACTGCCTCTGCCAGTCGGTTTCCCTGAACGTCTCGGTCCAGAAAGCCAGCCAGGGCAAGGCGTCGAAATAATTACCCACGCTCTGGACCATACCTTCGGCAATAAACACGGTGGGCCCAACAGCAAGCACGAACGCAAGCAAGACCATGGCCAGCACGATGTTAAGCTGGGACAGCCGACGCACGCCCTTGTCCAGTCCCAGGGCCACAGAAGTCGCCGCAATGCTGGTAATGGTGGCGATCAGAATAACCTGGACCAAGCCGGTGGAGGGTGTACCAAACAGATAGTTCAGACCACTGTTCAGCTGCAGGGTCCCCAGCCCCAGAGAGGTTGCCACACCAAACAGGGTACCGAGCACAGCAATCACATCCACCGCCCAGCCCCATGGACCGAACGCCCGCTCCCCGAGGATGGGATAGAACAGGCTGCTGATGCGCATGGGCAGATTGTGGCGGTAGGCGAAGTAGCCGATCGCCAGTCCCGGCATCGCAAAAATGGTCCAGGTATGCAGGCCAAAGTGATACAGCGCGATGGTCATGGCATCGCTGGCGGCCCGCTCCGAGCCCGGTTGCACGCCGTCAAACGGGGGACTGGCAAAGTGGGACACCGGCTCCGCGACGCCCCAGAACATAAGTATGGTGCCGATGCCAGCGGCAAACAGCATGGTAAACCAGGTCAGGTTGGAATAATCCGGGCGGCTGTCGTCTGCTCCCAGACGGATATTGCCGTAACGGCTGACCGCCAGGCCCAGCAGGAAGATCAGCAGGGCGCTGACAGAGAGAATATAGAACCAACCCAGGTTACGGGCCACCCAGCCGGTGAGCAGCCCGAAACTTTCGGCAACGGCTTCATCAAACGGGACAGCCAGGGCAACAAAGAAGGCCGCTACCCCGGCGGAGGTGAAAAACACCCCTGGTATGGTCTGCAGTCCCAACCGGCGTTGCAGCCGTTCCAGCATAAAGCCTCCGTTTCTTCGGGAAAGGATCCGCCAAAGGCCTTACGCTACCACACCCGCGAACCGATTGCGGGACAGAGATCAATTCCGCTTCAGCCTCCCCCGGGGAACCTGTCCGGAATGACTCCGGACCAGGACCAGGCAAGAGCCTGAAAAGTAAACCGGCGACGGCTCACTCTGCAACGCCCGCGCGCTTCCAGAGGTAGTAACCGACCGGTATCACCAGCAGTGCCAGAATCACGGCGCTGATCATGCCTCCGACCATGGGCGCGGCAATCCGCCCCATGACTTCCGATCCGGTTCCGCCGCCCATCATGACCGGTACGAGACCGCCGATGATGGCGGCGGCGGTCATCATTATCGGCCGCACCCTCATTCCGGCACCGTGAAGCACTGCATGGCGAAGGGTTTCCCGCCTTGGCTTCAGCCCGTTCTTTTCACAGGTTTCCAGCATCGACTCGTAGGACTGATTGAGATAGACCAGCATGATCACACCAATCTCCACGGCAACACCGGCCAGGGCGATGAAGCCGACGCCGACGGCAACCGAGAAGTTGTAACCCAGCAGATACATCAACCAGAAGGCGCCAACCAGGGCAAAGGGCAAGGTAGCCACGATGATACCCACCTCCGCAAAGCGCCCGAAGTTCAGGAACAGCAGGAGGACAATAACGACCAGTGTCACTGGAACCACCAGGCTCAGTTTCTGCTTGGCACGGAGCATGTACTCATACTGGCCAGACCAGTTGACGGAGTAACCGGCGGGCAGATCCAGCTCCTCCTTCACGGCGGCCTGCGCCTGCTGGACATAGGTGCCGATATCCACACCTTCGATATCCACATAGCTCCAGCCATTCAGGCGGGCGTTTTCACTCTTGATGGAGGGCGGCCCGTCCTCCACCCGGATATCGGCCACGTCGGCCAGGGAAATCCGCTGACCGGATTCGGTCACCACGGGAAGCTGCTTCAGTTTTTCGGGTGAGTCCCGGTAATCCTCCGGATAGCGCAGATTGATCGGGAAGCGCTCAAGCCCCTCGATGGTCTGCGCCACGTTGATTCCGCCAATGGCCGAGGCTACAACCTGCTGAACATCATCGATATTCAGGCCATAGCGGGCAGCACGCTCCCGGTCAATATCCACCTTGATGTAACGTCCGCCGGCGACCCGCTCGGAATAGACAGAGCTCGTGCCGGGAACCTTCTCCAGGATCTCCTCAAGGCGTTTGCCGATGCCCTGGATAACCGAGAGATCCGGGCCGGCCACCTTGATGCCCACGGGGGTCTTTATGCCCGTTGCCAGCATGTCGATGCGGGTTTTGATCGGCATGACCCAGGCATTGGTCACCCCCGGGAAGCGAATCAGCGAATTGAGCTCCTGCTTGAGCTTATCGGTGGTCATCCCGTCCCGCCACTGATCCTTGGGCTTGAGCTGGATAAAGGTCTCAATCATGGTCAGCGGCGCCGGGTCGGTAGCGGTATCCGCCCGCCCCACCTTGCCGAACACGGTTTTCACTTCGGGCACCGTGGCGATCAGCTTGTCCGTCTGCTGCACCAGCCTCCTGGCCTCGGCAATCGAGATAGCCGGGTAGGTGGTAGGCATGTACATCAGGTCCCCCTCATCCAGGTTGGGAATGAATTCACTCCCGATCCTGGTTGCCGGCCACAGGCCGACAGCCAGAACCAGTACCGCTGCCAGCACCGTAGACACCGGAAACCGGAGCACCAGCTTCAGGGCCGGCATATAGGCGGCGACCAGCAGCCGGTTCAGCGGATTCTTGTGCTCCGGCAGCACCTTGCCACGAATGAAGTAACCCATGAGCACCGGGACCAGAGTCACTGCAAGGGCGGCACTGGCCGCCATGGCGTAGGTCTTGGTGAACGCCAGGGGCGCGAACATCCGCCCTTCCTGGGCTTCCAGGGCAAACACCGGCACAAAACTGACGGTGATGATCAACAGCGAGAAAAACAGTGCCGGCCCGACCTCCGAGGCCGACCTGGCAACTATCTCCCATCGGTTCTCAGGCGTCAGTGGTGTTCTCTCCATATGCTTGTGCATATTCTCAATGAGCACGATAGCACCGTCGATCATGGCGCCGATGGCAATGGCGATCCCCCCGAGCGACATGATATTGGCATTGATACCCTGAAAGTACATAACGATAAAGGCGGTCAGGATGCCCACGGGCAGGCTGACAATCGCCACCAGAGACGAGCGGACGTGGAACAGGAAAATCATACACACCAGCGCCACCACCACAAATTCCTCGAGCAGCTTGAACCCGAGGTTATTGACCGCGCGCTCGATCAGGCCGGAGCGATCGTAAACCGTCACCACTTCAACGCCTTCAGGCAGGCTTGACTGCAGCTCTTCCAGCTTGGCCTTCACGCCATTAATGGTTTGCTGGGCATTTTCACCGAACCGCATCACCACAATGCCGCCAATGGTCTCCCCGTTGCCGTTGAGTTCCACAACGCCCCGTCTTGCCTGCGGCCCGAGCTCAACGCTTGCAACATCTCTAAGCAGGACCGGCGTACCGTTTACGTCAAGACCCAGTGGAATCGACAAGAGGTCTTCACGGGACTGGATATAGCCGGTCGAGCGGACAATGTATTCCGCCTCGGCCATCTCGATCACGGAGGCGCCGATTTCCTTGTTGCCCCGCTTGATGCTGTTCTGGATGTGGGACAGGGGAATACCGAATGCCCGGAGTTTTTCGGGATTTACCTTGACCTGGTACTGCTTGACCATGCCGCCGACCGTGGACACTTCCGAGACACCGGGCACTGTCTGCAGCTCGTACTTCAGAAACCAGTTCTGCAGGGTGGTCAGTTGGCTAAGGTCGTTGTTCCCTGTCCGGTCAACCAGGGCATACAGGTAAACCCAGCCAACCCCGGTCGCGTCCGGCCCCAGTTGAGGCCGGGCCGATTCAGGCAGGCTGGGTATTACCTGGGAAAGGTATTCCAGCACCCGGGAGCGGGCCCAGTACATGTCCGTATCCTCATCAAAGATGATATAGACATAGGAGTCGCCGAAGAACGAGTAGCCCCGGACCGTCACCGCACCGGGCACCGAGAGCATGGCCGTGGTCAGCGGATAGGTTACCTGATCCTCTACCACCTGCGGAGCCTGGCCGGGGTAGCTGGTTTTAACGATAACCTGGACATCCGAGAGATCCGGCAGGGCATCCACCGGCGTCTTCGACACCGAGTAGAGCCCGAACCCGGTCAGCAATACGGCGGCAAGCATTACCAGAAAACGGTTTTGGACAGACCAGTTAATGACCGACGCAATCATGAGGCGCCTCCGTCATGATCCATCTTGCCATGGTCCATTTCGCTCTGATCCATTTTGCTTTGGTCCATTGCGCTCGGGTCCATCCCCTCATGATTCATGGCTTCAGGACTGCCCTTGGCATCAGCCTTGCCCGCCTCCATGGTGTGTCCCGAATGGTCCATCTCCGGGTCCATCGCGTCCGCGGACGGCACGGACATCCGCCGGAAATCCGATGTCTTGCTGGATTCCGAATCAATCAGGAATTGCGCCGAAGTAACAACCCTGTCGCCAGGAACGACGCCTTCGAGAATCTCGGCATACTTATCCCCTACACGTCCGGTGGTAACGTTAACCGATTTGAAGGCACCTTCTTCCAGCGCCAGAACAACGCGGTCACTCTGTCCGGTGCGGATAACGGATTCCCGGGGCACCAGGGTGCGCCTTTCGCTTGGATCGCCCTGTATGTCGACACTGGCGAACATGCCCGGCTGCAACATGCCATCGGAATTGTCAAAGCGCATCCTGACCTGTGCGGTCCGGGTCTCGAGATTGATTTCCGGGTACACATAGTCCACCTGCCCCATCCAGCTGCGCCCGGGCATGTAGTCCAGGGTCATCTCTACCGGATCGCCAGTCCTGATGGCCCAGAGCTGGCTCTCGAACACCTCTCCGATCACCCAGACCTCGTCGAGTGAGCCGATGGACATGACCGGATCTCCGGGCTTGACAAACGCACCCTCACGGATATTCAGGGTATCAATCACCCCGGCGGCGGGGGCATAGAAGGTTATGGTCCGCTGTACGTTACGGGTCTTCCGGAGTGTCCGGATCAAACGGTCCGAGACATTCAGCGACGACAAGCGCTCCTCGGCCGCCCTGAGCAGGCGCGGGTTTTTCCGGTCCAGTGCCAGGAGCAATTCCTCCTGGGCATTCACCAGGGTGGGTGAGTAGAGGGTGTAAACAGGCTTGCCCTTCTCAACCGGGTCGCCCTCGGACTTTACATAAAGTTTCTCGATCCACCCTTCAACACGGGGGTGCATGTGGTACAACTCGTCTTCGTTATACTGCACGTAGCCCACGGTAATAATATTGCTGGGCAACTGCCCCCTGATGGCCTCGTCCGTGCGAACGCCCAGGTTATTGACAATGTTCGGCGCAACCCGGACGGTGCCTGGCGAGTCGTCAGCGCTCCCGCTGTCCTCGTAAACCGGAACCAGATCCATGCCCATGGGCGACTTGCCCGGTTTGTCACTTCTGAAGCTGGCGTCCATGGGTGACACCCAGTACAAGGGCTCCTTTTCCCCGGAAGCTGGTGCCGTTGCGGTTTCGGAGGCCAGCCAATAGGCCGCCCCGGCCCCGGCAATGCCACCAAGCAGTATAAAGCCCAGCGGGCGAACAAAATTAGCCATGATGGTCAGTCCTGATAGCGAGTCTGTGAAAGTGAAGGTACTTCGGAAGAGCCTGAGGTCAGGTAACGGAAACTGGCGAAGTTCCGGGCCCGCTCCGCCGTCATCCCGATCAGCTCAATCTTGGCGTTGAGATCGTCGATCCGCGCACGTACGGCTTCGGCGAAATCGCCGTCGTCGTTGTTGTAGGCGGTCAGTGCGGCCTCGGCCTGCTCTTCCATTTGCGGCAGCAAGAACTGCTGGTATATCCCGATGCGGTCATCAAGTCGTTTAACCCGGGCAAGGGCTGAACGGGCCCTTGCCTGAATCACGCGAAGCTGCAAAACTCGCTCTGTCTTTTCTGCTTCGAGCCGGGCCGCTGAGGCGTTCAGCTTCCGGTCCTGGAGATTGCCGGTAAAGAGCGGGAGATCAAAACCAATCCCCACGGAGAAGAGATCCGCCCGGTCCTGCCCGCCGGGCGCGCGATCCCGGTACCCATATTGCGCAGAAACCGTCCATTCGGGCTTGTAAGCCTCGCGGGCAAGATCCACATCAATGGCCCGGGCCTTGATCTGCTGATCCGTGGAACGGATCAGGGGGTGACGGATAAGGGCGTCCGCACTGGTTTCCGACCAGCCGTCCCGAAGCGCTGTCAGCAGTTCGGGGGGCACCGTTTCGGTTACCTCCAGCGAGGCATTTTTCGACCCGATCCACTCACCCAGAGCTTCCTGACTTGATTGCAGCTTCAGCCTCAGGTCGGTCAGCCGGTCATCCAGGCGCGTAAGCTCCAGGGTGCCCCGGACAACGTCCTGCTGCCGTGAGATCATGGTGGCGGTTATGTAACCTGCCTCGGCTACGTCGGACAGCTGCTCGAATAGATCCCTGTTATCCTCAATCAGACCGATGCTCTGTTGTGCCTCCCACACATCAAGCCAGAGGCGGGTCACCGTTTCCACCACCCTGGCGCGCCGGTTCTCCCTCTGAAAAGGTTGCTCCCCCGCCAGCTCTTCCTTCCTGTCTCGCGACAGCTGCAGGCTGTCGCCGCGCGGAATCCGCTGTATGAGTCCGACCGTGGCCTGGGTCATCGCTTCCTGCCCGGTGTCGAACGTATCCACGGGAAGATTCGCGGCGCCAAGTGTCAGTCGCGGGTCCGGCAGGGCCCCCTCGGCAATGGACTCCTCCAGTAATGCCTCCTGTATCTGGGCACTCTGGCGAAGCCATGGATCGTATTCAATGGCGGCATCAATCACATTCGCCAGTTGAAGTCTGGGCTCCGCCCAACCGGGCAGGCTGGTCAAAACCAACGCCCCGAAGATGGCGGATCTGAAATAGCGAGCAGGAATAGCCAAGGGTAGGTCTCCACAGAAGTCTGTTAATCTGTTCAGGTACGCGATGCTAAATCTCAAACCTGAACTCTAACTGAACTTACCTGGGTTTTCAGGATATTTTGATCTGGCTCAATTTGTGTTTCATGTGATAAAAATCGAGAGAATCTTTGGTTTTTCATTAACTATTCAGAATCACTCCGAAAACTGATGCTTTAAAAAACTCATCAGACAGGAGCGGCAATTATTTTCTGAATATAAAGCCTTTACCACCAGCCCAACAATGTGAAATACCTGAGGGTCTCAGTGGTATGGCACATAAAGGCGAGCAAGCACATTGCAGCGCAATCGGGATAGGGGGGAGCCACTAGACTCCGCCCCTCCCACACCACCCGGCAAGCGGGTCCGCACCGGGCGGTTCGAGGCGTTGAGGTATCACGAGAGACGCGGCACGCCCAACCGATCAAAGTAGGCAATCGTCAGCACGTTGTGAATGGCAGACCGACTGTTATGCCACCAGCGACGGCTCAGGGCCGCCACTGATTCCGCAACCCAGGGACTCGCGCCAAGGCGCAGCAGTTCCCGGTAAATGGTCCTGCCCCGCTTCCACTGTTTGAGATGCAAGGCTCTTAGGCGACGGCGTAACCACTCATCCAGCGACCGCCAGATGCGTGGCGTTTGCGCCAGCCGGAAGTACCCTTTCCATCCCAACAGGTAGCTACGGAGTTGCTCTACCACCTGCTCAATACTGCGCCCTCCGTTGCGTCGGGTCAGTTGCCTGATCCTCCACTTGAACGCCTGTAACGCCTTGGCTGATACCGCGCGCCGGACGTCTCCGTCCCTCGTCTGCCATAAGGCATAGCCGAGGAACTTTCGACCGAACGCACTGGCGACTGCGCTTTTGGATTCGTTGATCGTCAAGCGCAATTTGCCGTAACAGCGACGCAACAGTCGCATCACTCGCTCACCGGCTTTCTGACTGCGTACGTAGACGTTGCAGTCATCGGCATAGCGGGCGAAGCAGTGGCCCCGGCGCTCCAGTTCCCGATCCACCTCGTCCAGCAGGACGTTCGCCAATAAAGGCGACAGAGGCCCGCCTTGCGGCGTGCCTTCGTGTCGCTCAATGACGACTCCGCCATCCATAATGCCCGCATTCAGATACGCCCGAACCAGCCGGATGACTCCGGTGTCGTTCACACGCGGCTTCAGACGGTCGATCAGGATGTCGTGGTTGACCCGGTCGAAGAACTTCGACAGGTCGACGTCCACCACGATGTGGTGGCCCTGCTGGGCATAGCGGTGTGCAGCCAAAACCGCATCCTGAGCCCGACGGCCCGGGCGGAAGCCGTGGCTGTGCTCGCTGAAGGTTGGATCGATCAGAGGTTGCAGCACTTGCAACAGTGCCTGTTGAATCAGACGGTCGGTCACGGTGGGGATACCCAGTTCCCGTTCACTTCCGTCCGGTTTCGGGATGCCTACCCGACGGACAGGCTGAGGCCGATAGCGACCTTCCAGCAATTGTTGCCGGAGATCCGGCCAGGCCCATTGCAGGTGTTCGGCTGTCTGGGCAATGTCCAGACCGTCGATACCCGCCGCTCCCTTGTTGGCCTTCACGCGCTTCCATGCCCGTTGCATATTCTCTCGTGCGAATACCTGCTCAAGCAGGCCTCGCCCTGCGCCCTCCGGTTCTCGTCGCGGGAGTCCTGTTTCATCGCTGGTCACATCTGGCAAGGCTTCACCTTCCCGCTCCGTAACCCGCCCCGCTGGCGCGGGCATCTGATGCCGTACAATGCTCATCGACAAGGCGTTTGACGCTCCTTCTCGTTCGGCCCTTCGTTCCATTCCGGAAACTACTATGGCCTCTGCTGACTTCTCGCTCCGTGTTGCCACGTTGCCCTTTCAGGCATAAGGCGAGATATCCCCGGGTAAGAACACACTCCTTCACCGCACAACCGCCGGATTTACGCCGCATCGCCTTGGCCACAAGAGCTTCGCGGCTTCTAGCCCGCTCGCCCTGCTCGGCAGCGCCTTATATCCGATTCTTGTTCATCGGCTCACGGTTTACGCTCCACGCTTCCTCTCCACAGTTGGTCGCCCTTCCGCAGTTGCGCTTCACTTCGTTCGCTGTGGCCAGCTTACGGGAGGACTTGCACCTCCAGGAGTGCGCCCATGCCGGGCGCACTAAAAAAGCCGCAGAGGCTTCTGCGGCAAGGACAAACCTGAGATAACACAAAGGACAACCGTGTCAGGTACGATGACTGCCCGATGTACTGCAAAGTAAAACACAATACCCTGAAACAAACCTGAATTTCTGACACCTCTTAAAAAAAGATGACCGTCGAGTGGCCTATACACTAAATAACTGCTCATTAAACCGCCACACGATTCATTTGCTGAAATGTACATATAAAGGAAAGCCTGGGCAGAGTGATACTTCTTTGATTGTGGGCGCCAAAATACGACCAGACAGAATATTCAGAAGTACCATTGCATCTCCACCAATCCCAGAGGCTCAAGCGTTCCATACTCGCTGGTGTCGTTACCACCAAACCATTGGGCTCCGGCTGTGAGATAGATTTCCTGGTTGAATGGAAGCGTCCAGGTGGACCGGGGATAGAGTACCCAGCTTGCATCATCGACATTGCGGATGGCCACTACCCGGTACTGCCAAAACGGATTGATATCCTGCCATGCGAGCAACCCGGTATAATGGCGCCCGGCATAGAGCGGATCTGTGGACAGCAGGTTTCCAAGGCCAGAGTTTCCCGACGGTACGGGCCGGCCATTGTAGAAATATTCCAGTGCCAGATTGAACCCATTGCGAAACGACCAATTCAGATCCGCCACTCCCTGCCAGTAGCTGTCGCTGGCGTCCGGGTCGCTCCAGACGAATTCCGTGCGCCAACCGGTGCCGATCACCGAGCCACTGCCGTCAAAGCCTATCCTGGTGACATCGGCAAACTCACCTGCCATCAGCCCGGCATCTACACCACCAATATAGCGCTTGACCCGGGCTGCCGTACTGGCCTCGCCGTCATTGTGTTGCGGGGCATGGACAGCGCTAATGCGTCCCAGGGCTCCCCAGGGTTTGTCCCAGAGAATTGCGTCCACACCCACCCGTTCATCCGGCTCCAGTTGCAAGGGGCTGACAGGATTGAGGATGTCCATCGGGTTCCAGATCAGGGCCGTGGACCAGTTCACCTGCTGGCGCCCGAAGCGGAAATCACCGGCCGGCGACCGCCACTGCACCGTGCCACGATAGAGCTGGTGACGCGCCAGCAATGTCCCCGACTCGTGAATATCCCCCTGCAGATCCCAGTAGCGAGGTTCCGGAGCATCCCTGAGCAAGGCGAACTCCGGGCTGTCCAGAAAACTACCCGAAACCAGTTCCAGGTCGTAGGCCGCGTCCACAATCCAGTCCTGATATCGATATCGGGGGTTCAGACGCAGGCGGGTAAGGTTCGAAACGTAGCGATCACCGTCGATCAACGAGCGCGAGCCGACGCTGAGATTCTTCAGCGATCCGGACTGGCTGAACCCGGCCTCAACACCTGAAGCCAGCATCAGGCAGACCAGCCCCGGCGCCACTTGCCAGCGCCTAGCCATGATGAATGGCCTCGACCGGATCCAGCCGCGCCGCTCGCCATGCCGGATACAGCGCCACCGTCACCGAACAGAGAAACAGCAGCAGGCTGGGCAGCCAGACATGATCAAACATCAGCACCGGATAGACCCGGTCGGTAATGCCCGGAATGGTTTCCAGCGCCCCGCTGATCGAGGACAGGTCAATGCCGGCCTGGTTCAGCCAGTAGACCAGCGCACCGCCCGCCAGGGTTCCGGCCACCATGCCCAGCACCGCCAGAAAGAACGCCTCGAACACAATCGTCAGCAGCAACTGGGCACCTCGGGTTCCCAGTGCCAGCATGACGCCCAGTTCCCGGGTCCGCTCCATCACCGACATCACCATGGTATTCATGACCCCGATGGCCACCACGACAAAGACCACCGACAGGATGAGATAGAAATCCACCTGGCTCATTTCCACCATCTGGACCACCACCGGCAGCAGGGTTTCCCAGTCCTGGGCCACCAGTCCGTCCCCGCTCAGCGACTTGTTCAGGGTGCGCGCCAGCGCGGCGCTCCCGGCGCGGTCCGACAGCCGCAGCGCGATCCGCGAGGCTTCGTCCCCCTGCAGGCTGCCCAGGCGACGGGCGGCCTCGATATCGACAAACGCATACTCACTGTCGAACAGGTCACTTCCGGTACGGTAGATACCGCGAATCGCCTGAGCGCCGGAGGCCAGGTCGCCGCCGGCCTGTTGTACCGTGATGACCAGTTTGTCGCCCAGCCGGGCATCCAGCTCCTCAGCCAGCTTTCGGCCAATCACGACCCCCTGGTCGCCTGGCTGAACGTAGGCTCCCTGCTCAATATAACCGGCAAGTTCGGTGACGGCCCTCTCCTGTTCCGGCGCAATACCCACCAGTTCCACTGGCAGACTTTTCCCCGGATTCGCCACCATGGCACGAAGCACCACCCGCGGCGCGGCGGCCTCCACTTCAGGGCGCGCCCGCAACTGCCTCAGCAGCGTCGGGCTGTCGGCGATGCGCAGAGCTGGCGACAGATCGACGGCGTGTCCCGCTTCCATCACCTGCACGTGCCCGCTGAGCTGCTGGGTCGAGTTCTGGATCATCTGCTCGAAGAAACCATCGGCGAAGGCGTACAGGAACAGATAGGCCGCCAGCCCAAACGCGGTGGCGGAGCCGGTAATCACTGACCGTCTCGGGTTGCGGAACACCGAACGGAGTGCCATTTGCGCGAAAATCAGCAGCCGGTGATCGGACGTCACCTGCCAGTGAATCCGGCGGATGCGGTTGATCACCTTGCGCCTGGCTCCCATCGCCTCCAGCGGACTGTTGCGACTCGCCTTCCAGGCCGGGAGGGCGGCCGCCAGCAAGGCTACCGAGACCACCACAACGCCAATCACCACCAGACGCTGGAATTCAATGGTGGGATAAACGATGCCGCTGAGCCCCGGCATGGTATCCATGGCCTTGATATAGGCGCTGAAATCCAGCCCATACCTGCCGAAATAGCCGGTCAGCGACAATCCCAGCACCAGCCCCAGCAGGTAGCCAAGGCCGGCCAGAATCGTGGTTTCCAGAAGCACCAGCCAGACCACACGGCTGCCGGGTGTACCCAGCGCCAGCATCACGCCAAACTCCCGGCTACGCTCCAGTACCGACATCAGGATGGTGTTGACGATACCGGCGGCCACTACCACGAACACCACGAAGATCACGATATAGGCGACGGCGTCGTGAAAGGCCACCATCTGCACCAGCGATGGCATCAGGGCCGGCCAGCCCAGGACCTCCACGTCGTGGCCCTGCAGCCGATCCCGCACGGCGCCGACCACCTGGTCGAGCTGGTCGGCATCCTGTACCCGGGCCGCGATCTCGGTAAACCGCCCCTGAAAGGCATACAGCGCCTGGGCCGAGGCCAGGGGCATCTGGGCCAGGAAGCCATCAATGCGCTTGATGCCGGTCTCGAACACGCCCACCACCTCGAACCGGTCGGCGCCGATGGAGCCGTCCGCCGCCTGCACCACCAGCACCAGCTCGTCGCCGGGGGAGACATCGAGGGCACTGGCGGCGTCCACGCCCACAAGGATCTCATTGCCGGCGGCCAGATAGCGGCCGCGGACAATCGACCGGTCGAGCCGGGTGACCCTTGGCTCCGTCGCGCTGTCGACGCCCATCACCTGCAATGCCCGTGACTGGTCCGCTCCGCTGGCCAGGGCATGCCCCATCACCCTGGGCGTGGTTGCCGCCACACCGGTTACAGCCGACACCTCCCCGGCAAGATTCCGACGCTCGGCCAGGGCGATGTTCATTTCCCGATCGTCATGAAAGCCGCGCTGATGCACCTTCAGGTCGCCGGTTACATAACCGGTCATGTTATTGATCATCTGGGCGTTGATGCCATCGATGAATGCCCAGATAAACACCAGCCCGCCGACACCCACGGCCACCGACAACAGTGTGATGGCCGTGCGCCGGCGATTGACCCGGAGATTGCCAAAAGCCAGCCGTAACCACGCCATCATGGCCGTCGCTCCTCACGCTCGACACGGCCATCCCGGAGATGGATTATCCGCCGTGCGCGTTCCATCACCATCGGGTCGTGGGTGGAGAACACAAAGGTAATGCCGTGCTCGGCATTGAGCCCTCGCATCAGGTCCAGAAGGGCCGCGCCGGTGGTGGAGTCGAGATTGGCCGTAGGCTCGTCTGCCAGGACAATGGCCGGCTTGCTGACAATCGCCCGGGCCACCGCGACACGCTGTTGCTGGCCGCCGGACAATTCATGGGGCAGGCGCCGCTCCAGTCCCTGCAGACCGACCTCCACCAGAATGCGCCCGGCCTCGGCGCGGCGCTCCCGAAACGGCACTCCGCGAAGCATCAGCACATATTCGACATTCTCCTGCGCCGACAGCACACCGATCAGGTTGTACTCCTGAAACACAAAGCCGATCTTCCACAACCGCAGAAGGGTCCGCTTCTTGCGGCTGAGCCCGGTGATTTCCTCACCCGCCACCTGGATACGCCCGCTATCCGGCTCGTCCAGGGCTCCAATCTGGTTCAGCAGGGTGGTCTTGCCCGACCCTGACGGGCCCACCAGCGTTGTGAACTCACCGGCGTCGATGGCGACCGACACTTCATCCAACGCCTTGACGGCAATCGAATCCTGACGGTAGATCCGCGACGCTTTCTCCACATTGACGATGCTCATACCGGGCCCTCACTGTGGGTTGCGCAGGCGGCGCAATGAAAACAGCGCCTCATCGAGCGGCAGGTCGAATTCGATGGACTCAATCGTGATCACCGTGCGGGACTCGGGGTTATCGGCGTCCACCATCGTCCAGCGGGTGGGAATGCGGCGCCCGCCCATGGTTTCGATCTGGTCATAGGTCATGCGCTTGACGACCTGGTCGCGCTCGCCATAGTAAGCAGCCGACACCGGGATAGCATCGGCGCGGATCCTGAATTCCAAACGGCTCCACACCACCGGCGCGTCGGGCCGGGGCGTCGAGACGATCCGGTACACAGGCACCTCGCCCGAATCGTCGGTCTCGACCAGCTCATGGGTGTAGTCTTCAACGAACGAGCTTTCCTTGACCAGATCGTCGTTGCTGAAGTTTGAACCCATCCAGGGCTGCAGCATCATCGATGGCGGGATCTTGATGGTGCGATCAACCTTGGGCAGGTAATTCCACATGGCATCGCCGATTCGCAGCGAGCCAATGCCAGCCTCTTTTTTGGGCGCGTGAATGCGGATCAGCGTGTACTCCGGGCGGTCCATCCAGGCTTCCAGTTCCAGAGTGCGGGTCCAGTACTCCGATTCGATCCGCATGGCGAAACGGCCGTGATTGCTGTCGGACCAGAGGGTGTCCTCCATGCCGGCCACCAGTTGTTCAGCATCCGGAGCCTGGGCCAATGCCCGGAAGGAATAGACCGCCAGGGTCAAAATGAGTGCAGTAAGGGTAAACGATTTGTGGCTCATACGCGTTCTCGGATTGTCTGGTTATCGTTATTTTCTGCTTATTGTTGCTTTCTAGCAGCCTGTCGGACTTGCACCTGACAGGCGTTATTTAAAGTTGTCTTGTTCGCTTGGCTTCCCGAGTTTGGCCGTTAGTGGTCATCAGAGAGTCCAGGTTGGCCTCTATGGTACCTTGAGGTGCACCAGATCGGCCTTTGGGCGGGTGAAAAGGCCCTCACTGCGCCATTTTCAACACGCTCATCCGCTTCACATTCCACGCCAGCGTGGCTAACGTCCACTCGCCCGCAACCTTCTCCAGTCCCCTCATCGAGAACTGTCTCAAGCCCATCACCTGTTTGATAATTCCGAACACGGGCTCCACCGTTTGTTTTCGCAGTGCATACAGTGCTCGTCCGGACTGGGTTGTTAACTGGTGTTTCATCTGTGTCACTGGGTCGTCCGTGACAGGCGCCGGATCATCGGGTGCGAACCGATCAAACACGGATAAGTGGTGTTGATCACGCGCCACCGCCAGTGACGGCCGGATGTTTTTCTCCCTGCACGCCTGGACATTGGCTTTGCTGAAGTACCCTGTATCGGCCAGCAGATCCGTAACGGTGCCGAGAGCCTTCGGCAACGCTCCTATCCGGGTGATGGCTGGAACGATCTGTTGTTTGTCGTTTGTCGCCTGGGTCATGTGCGTACTGATAACCAGCATCGTCTCGGTATCCACCCCGGCCTGAGCGTTGTAACACTGCTCAAAGCCGCCGCCGGAGACGGGCATGATGCGCGATTCTTCATCAGTCAGATTCACCTGATCGGTATCCCGAGGGCCGGGCTGCGGTGGTTTAGGCGCCCGGCCCCGAGGCTTTTTTCCGGCGTCCCTCTGGGCCTGCCGTTTGGCCTGTTTTTGCTGGTAGTCAGCCTGCTCCTGTTCAAAGCGCTCTTGCGCTCGTGCCTCAATCGCCCGCTTCGCTTCAGCCAGTGCTTCCAGCCGGGATTCACGCCGAGCGATCTCAGCGGGGATATCCATACCCTCAACCACCGGCACCTGATCTGCCGCCTCAGCTTGGGCGGCAAGTGCGCTCACTTCCGCTTTGAGTTGTGCCTCGATCTTTTTGGCATGTGCATAGGACAATGCTTTGTGCTTACTGGCGTTTGCTTTCACCTTGGTGCCATCCAGAGCGATCCGGCCCAGCTTCACCAGATTCATTTCCCGAGCCAGCAGCAGAACCTGGACAAACAGAGCCTCAATCTGAGGAAGGAAGCGCCGGCGGAAGGTGGCAATCGTGTCATGGTCAGGATGCGTGTTGGCCGCCAGATAACGGAATGCAATCGAGTCGTGGGTGGCTCGTTCAATTTTGCGGCTGGAGAAAACGCCGGTCGCGTATCCGTAAATCAACAAGCTGAGCAATACGGCAGGATGATGGGCCCGCGAACCGCGCCCCGTGTATTGTCGGGTGAGCGCAGACAGATCGAGTTGATCAACCACTTCAACGACAAACCGGGCCAGGTGATCCTCCGGCAACCAATCCTGAATGGAAGGGGGAAGCAGAAAGTCAGTGTCCCGATCGGCAAGTACAAAGTGTCCCATCATTGAAGTCCGGTTGTGGCCCGTGTTGTATTGATTATCTCACTTCGATACTGCTTGGTTAAGTCCGACAGGCTGCTAGCAGGTATGAGTGCTCAAAGGTCAAGCAAATAGTCCGGTTGCTGCGGAAGAACCGACAAATTTAACAGTTTTAGGCGAAACGGCCGGACCCGATGCTGGAAATTATAGCCAAAATCAGGCCAACCCGTTGGCATTGTTGATGTTTTAATCTTGTTTGGAGCGGCAGCGGGATCTCGTCTATAATCCGATGGTCTTTCGACACTCGTGTAGTGAGCCTGCCCGCTTAAGGATTTCTCCGTTCTCATGATCCGCCATTATTTGACCTGTTTACTGGCTTTACTGATTGCCCTGCAATCGGCGGTTGCCATGGCGGACACCCATAGGTTTCATCAATCGGGGACGGAACACCTGGAATTCGACCATACGCACCCGCCCACTGATACCCCGAACAACAGCCAGCTCGCCAAGCAGACCGCCAACCAACCCGACCTGTCTTTATACGATTGTCGCCATTGCTGCCATTGCCATGGCCAGGTCCAGGGCGCAGTGGTCCTGACCGGAGCGGCTTCACACCTGGCTGTCTTGCTCTCAGGAAACGGCCAAGCCGACTATCAGGCCAACCTCACCTCCGGCATTTTCCCTTCCCTGTTCCGCCCTCCCATCGCCTGATTACATCGCAAAAGCGCGTCACCAGCCGCTGTAGCCCAGGGCTACAGCACCACAATGGCATTTATTCCAGGGTGATACATCATGGAACCGCAGGACTATCATTATGAGACGATTTGACTGGCCCTGGCAGGCCTTGCTGAGCGCGTGCGTGCTTGTCCTGCCCCTGCTTGCCCACGCACAAACTTCCGGCTGGGACGCCTGGCTGGCATCCCAGGTACAACAACACCCTGACGTGCTCGCCGCTCGCGAGCAATGGCTGGGTTCCAACGCCAGTGCCGATGCGGTGGAGCAGCCTATCTACAACCCGGAGCTGTCCACCGATCTGGAGCGTAATGGCGACGACGACAACTACCGCGTCGGCGTTCAGCAGACCATCGACTGGTGGGACAGACGGGGCGCAAGACGGCAGCAAGCGGGCTATCTGCGAAGCGCTGCCGAAGCGCTGTACCGGCAACGAGTACTGGACAAGACCGCTGAGGCGGTGGCCGCGCTGGTTGAGTGGCAGTCGGCCAGTCGCGCCGCGGCCATTAGCCAGGCGCAACAGGAGCAACTCAACACCCTGCTCGAACTGGTGGAGAAGCGCCAGCAGGCGGGTGATCTGGGCAGCATCGATGCCGAACTCACCTTCCTTTCCCTGTCGCAACAGTTGGCCCAGGTCGCCGAGGTGGAAGCCACCTTGCAGAGGGCTGAAACCAGGGTACGCGAGCTGCTGCCGCGGTGGACCCCGGAGCGGGGCGGCATTCCCGATGATTTCTGGCCGTCCACGCCAGGCCCTGTCCCGGATCGGGAGCTGCTGGGGCATCCGGCGGTGGCCAGCGCGCACGCCCGCTGGCAGTCGCTGAAGGAGGAAGCCGAGGTGACACGGCGTAGCGCCCGGGCGGAACCGACCGTTGGGCTCAATGCCGGTCGTGATGAAGGCGAGAGCGTTGTCGGGCTGACCTTCTCCATCCCGCTGAATGTGCGCAACAACTTTCGCTTTGAGACCCGCACCGCCGAACGCGCCGCGCTGGAGGCGGAAGCCCGCTTCCAGGCCGTTTACCGCAAGCAGCGTTTTGACTGGCAAGCCGCCTACGCCGCCTGGCAGCGCTATGAACAGCAATACCGCCGTTGGCAAGACGTCGTCCGGGGGCGGGTGGAGAACAGCGCCGAACTGCTGGAACGCCAGTGGCGCAGCGGTGACCTGTCCACCACCGATTATCTGCTGGCCTTGAATCAGCGCGCCGAGAGCCTGCGTTCAGGCATCGAATTGGCAACACAGACACGGCTTGCGCTCACCGAGGTGCTCCAGCAATCGGGCCGCCTGATGCGCGCGACTATGCCCGCAACAGCGCCAACGAATGAATAACAGGATGACAAATATGAACAAAACACTGACAGCTCTTCTGGTCGCTGGTCTTGCGACAGCAACCGCAAGCCTTGCCAGGGAATCTGAGTCGGGGCATGCCCACGAGTACGAGAAAACCACGCCTGCCGCAGCCCATGGCGATCAGGGTGAAGGTGACGATCACCGCGAGGAAAGTCACGGGGAAGCCGCTTCCACGTCCTTGAATCCCGCGCAGATGACGCGGGCGGATATCCAAGTGGAGGCCCTTGCCGCCAGCCCGGTCGATTATCGGCTTTACGCGCCGGGGGAAGTCCTCTCCAACGGCTACACCAGCTACCGGGTATCACCCCGGGTAGCATCAGTCGTGCTGCGCCGACACGTCGCACTCGGTGATCACGTCAAGCAAGGTCAGTCTCTGGTCACCCTGTTCAGCGAGAGCGTGGCACAGGCACAAGCCGGCTACCGCACGGCCTGGTCCGAGTGGCAAAGGGTGCGGGAACTGGGGCGTACAACCGTGGGGGAACAGCGTTATGTCAGCGCCAAGGCCAGCCTTGAGGCGGCCCGGGCAACGCTGCTGGCCTACGGCCTGTCCAACTCGGATCTGCAATCGCTGGCGTCACCGCAATCCGTGGCATTGGGAGAATATACCCTGCGCGCCGAAATCGATGGCGCAGTGCTTTCCGACGATTTCGAGCAGGGCCAACGTATCGAGGCGGGCGCACCGTTGATTGCGCTGGCGGATGAAGAGCAGCTCTGGGTGGAAGCCCACCTGCCCGCTAACCTCTCCCTGACCCTGGGTGCCGGAACACAGGCCGACGTCGTAACCGGCGATGTACGCGCAACGGCCGCGGTCACGCAGGAGGCCCACACCATCGATCCCATCACCCGCACCCGCACCGTGCGCCTGCTGGTGGACAATCCGGAACACCGCCTGCACCCGGGCCAGTTTGCCGAGGTGTATTTCCGGTTCCGCACGCAAAAACCCGTGCTGGCGGTACCGGAAACCGCGCTGATGCGCTCAGCGGACGGGGACTGGACGGTATTCGTGGAAGACCATCCCGGCGAGTTCCAGCCGGTGGAGGTCGAGTTGGGCCGTGCACTCGGGCAGTTACGTGAAATCACCGGCGTCCGGCCGGGGACCCGTATCGTAACCAGGGGCGCGTTCTTTGTTGCCTCGCAGATCGCCAAGGGCGGCTTTGACCCCCATAACCACTGAGCAGCAGGAGACCCCATGTTTAACCGAATCATTGATTGGGCGGTCACCAACCGGTTGCTCGTGGTAATAGCGCTTATCACACTGACGGTCAGTGCCGTTTTTATTATTCCCAAACTGAACCTGGATGCCTTTCCGGATGTGACCAACGTGCAGGTGTCGGTGAATACCGAGGCGCCAGGGCTCGCCGCCGAAGAGGTGGAGCAGCTCATAACTTACCCCATCGAAGCAGTGATGTATGCCCTGCCTGACGTCGAGGAAGTGCGCTCCATTTCCAAGACCGGCTTGTCTGGCGTCACCGTGGTATTCAGGGGCGGCACGGACATCTATTTTGCCCGGCAACTGGTGTTTGAGCGGCTTCAGGCCGCCAGGGAGCTGATTCCCGATGGGGTTGGCACGCCGGAAATGGGACCGAATACCTCCGGCCTCGGTCAGGTCTATCAGTATCTGCTGGTGGCCGAACCGGGCGCAGGTTTTGATGCCATGGCCCTGCGCAGCCTCAATGACTGGGTGGTAAAGCTGCTGCTGATCCCGGCCGAGGGCGTGACCGATGTACTCTCTTTCGGCGGTGAGGTGCGCCAGTACCAGGTCAACCTGAACCCATCCCGGCTATTGGCTTACGGCCTCAGCCAGGACGACATTATGGCGGCGCTGGAGCGCAACAACACCAATGTCGGCGGCTGGTATATGAACCGGGGCCAGGAGCAACTGGTGATCCGGGGTACCGGCTGGCTGGATCATGGCGGGCAGGGGCTGGAGCAGATTCGCCAGGTGCCGCTGAAAACCGTGGACGGCACCACCATCACCGTAGCCGACGTGGCTCAGGTGGCGCTGGGCAGCGAGATCCGCCAGGGCGCGGTGACCATGACTCGCAAAAATGCCGTCGGCGAGGTGGAGAATCTCGGCGAGGTGGTGTCCGGAATCGTGCTCAAGCGCATGGGGGCCAATACCAAGGCGACCATCGACGGAATCAATGACCGCATCGGGCGTATCAACCAGGCATTGCCCGAAGGTGTCCGCTTCGAGGCATTTTACGACCAGGCCGATTTAATCACCCAGGCGGTGCGGACCGTCGTCAATGCCCTGTTGCTGGCTTTCGTTTTCATCGTGGTGATCCTCGCGCTGTTCCTGATGAACCTGCGCGCCACTTTTCTGGTGTTGATCTCAATCCCGATCTCAATTGGTATCGCCTTGATGGTTATGTCGTGGTTTGGCCTGTCAGCGAATCTGATGTCCCTGGGAGGGATCGCGGTGGCCATCGGGATGTTGGTGGACGGCTCTGTGGTGATGGTGGAGAACATGTTTAAACATCTGACCCACCCGGATGCAGAGCATGAAACCCATAGAAAAGCGCTGGTGAGTTCCGATGACGAAGACCCGGCTGATGCAGCCCATGACCGCCACGGCATTGCCTTGCGCCTGCAGGAGGCCGGCAAGGAGGTGGCCCGCCCCATCTTTTTCGCGACCGCCATCATTCTGGTGGTTTTCATGCCGCTGTTCAGTTTCGAGGGTGTCGAAGCCAAGCTGTTTCAACCCATGGCCATCAGTATCATGCTGGCCATGCTCTCCGCGGTTTTGGTGGCCCTGATCATCGTGCCGGCATTAGCGACCTACCTCTTTCGCAGCGGGGTCCGGCAACGCGAGAGCTTCGTATTGAGGCCGCTCGATTTGCTCTATCGCAAGGGTTTAACCTGGGCGATGGGGCACGGCAAACTGGTGGTGGGTATTGCCGTTGTCATGGTGGTGTCCGCCGCGCTGGTCCTGCCCCGCCTGGGCACCGAGTTCGTGCCGGAACTGGAGGAAGGCACCATCAACCTGCGCGTGACACTCGCCCCCTCCTCCAGCCTGGACACCGCGCTGGAAGTGGCCCCCAGGCTGGAGGCCATGCTGATGGAGTTCCCGGAGGTCACCTATGCCCTGTCGCGTATTGGCCGGGCTGAAATCGGTGGCGATCCTGAACCCGTCAACAATATTGAGATATATATCGGCCTCAAACCGGTGCCGGAATGGACCAGCGCCGACAACCGCTATGAACTCCAGTCGTTGATGGAGCAGAAACTGGAGCAACACCCGGGCTTGCTGTTCAACTTCTCGCAACCTATCGCAACCCGCGTGGATGAGTTGCTGTCGGGTGTCAAAGCACAGCTTGCCATCAAACTGTTTGGGCCTGATCTCACCGTGCTGGCCGAGAAGGGCCAGGCCATTGAAGCGGTGGTTAAGGAAATAGCAGGTGCCCGCGATGTGGCCATGGAACAAATCGCCGGTGAGTCGCAACTGGTGGTGAAACCGGATCGCCGTGCCTTGTCCCGTTACGGCCTGGCTGTGGGCGACGTGATGGAGCTGGTGCGCGAAGGGCTGGGTGGCGCCAGTGCCGGCCAGATCATCAATGGTAACGAACGCTACGATATCTATGTCCGCCTCGCCGAACGTTTTCGCGAGAACCGCGAAGCCATTGCCGACCTGCGCTTACAGGCCCCGTCGGGTGCCTGGGTGCGCCTCGGAGATGTGGCCGCGGTCGGTATCGCATCGGGACCGCCACAGGTGCGTCGTGATGACGTACAGCGCCGGGTGGTGATACAGGCCAATGTCCAGGGGCGCGACATGGGCAGTGTGGTCGCAGATATTCGTCAGGCGATTGCCGGGCAGGTGGATCTGCCAACCGGCTATTCCGTGGATATCGGAGGCCAGTTCGAGAACCAGCAGCGGGCCCAAAAACGCTTATCACTGGTGGTGCCGGTTTCGCTGGGACTGATCGCCTTGCTGCTCTATTTTGCCTTTGGCTCGGTTGGCCAGGCCATGCTGATCCTGGTGAATGTTCCGCTGGCCGTGATTGGCGGCGTATTTTCACTCTGGGTTTCCGGCCAGTACCTGTCAGTGCCCAGTTCCGTGGGCTTCATTACCCTGTTCGGTGTCGCCGTGCTGAACGGGGTCGTCATGGTGGAAAGCATCAACCAACGGATTGCGGACGGTCTGACCATTGCCGATGCCGTGTTTGACGGGGCCGTTTCAAGACTTCGGCCGGTGTTGATGACCGCCATCACCTCGGCGCTGGGGCTAATCCCCATGCTGCTCTCCAATGGCGTTGGTGCGGAAATACAAAAGCCTTTGGCCAGTGTCATCGTGGGCGGGTTGGTGACAGCCACGTTTTTGACACTGTTTGTCTTGCCGGTGTTGTTTGCCTGGTTTTCAAAAGGCAGGTTAAAGGACAGGGAATAAACCTTTGAGCCTGCTGCTGCCGTTCCGGTGGCGGCAGGCCTGTTTGCCATCAATCCACGCGGGGTATACCCGGGTATCCGCCCGCCATGGTCGGGTTATGGGTCGCCGGTTCAGGCCCTGCGCCGGCCCGGTCAATGAGACTGGATCGAAATCTGATGGCCGGTGCCATTCAGCGCAATCTCGTCAATAATTTCAAGGGATGCCGGATCGAGCACCCAAAGCCTGCCTTCGGCACGACTGGTAACCAGCAGGCGGCCATTGCCGGGAGATACCGCCAGATGGTAGGGGGCCGGCGCCAGTGACACGCTGTGGCGGGTCCCGCTGGCAAGATCGATCCGGACGACCCGGTCGCCGCCCTTACTGGTTGCGTACAGTATCCCGCCGTCGGCGCTCAGGCCAACGCCATGAGATTCCGCCCCGACATCATACCTTGCCGCCACGGCGCCTTTGGAAAGCTCCAGGGCAACAACCTGGCCCGCGTCGACATCATTGACATAAAGCCGTTCGTTGCCGGGGGCGAGCACCATATGCTCCGGACTACCGCCAACCCGAAGATTGCGTTTGACGAACCAATGCCGGGTATCCACTTCGCTGACCGTGCCGTTGCCGGTATTGCTGACCAGCAGGGACTGACCGTTGTCGGTCGCTGCCAAGTAGTTGGGCGCCGGGCCCGTCGCCACGGTTTCAACCAGCTGTCCGGACTCCAGGTCAACCACACTGATACCGCCGCCCATGGGATGCGTGGAAACAGCGTAGCGACCGTCAGGGGTCACCAGGACATGGTGCACCGGCCCAGGCACCTCCAGCGTGCGGGCAATCGCGTTCGTGGAGGTATCGACAACATAGATCCGACCGGTATTGGCGTCTTCCGGAGTTGCAGCGGGCGCATCGCCCCCATGATGGGCGGCATGTTCGTCTTCCGTCACGCCCTCCGGGCGACTGACCGGTTCCTGGCTGTCGTGAGCGGTCAGGCTGCCGGCAACCAGATAGCGGCCATCGGGTGTCAGTGCCGAGCCATGGGTATTGATGGTCCCGCTGATCGTCGACGTTATCTGGTAACTTTCCAGATCAATAACGCCCACGGAATCCGCCGTCCCCATGGGTACGAATGCCCGGGCACTGTCTCCCATCGCCGTCAGGGATAGGCTCATCAGGACAGTGGCTACCAGCGAGGAGCGCCACCGGTTACGCGCCTGGAGTTTCATAAAACCACCTCCTCAGGTCAGGATACAACGGGAATCAGATCTCTCTCGGTCACTCAAATCGATTCAACAACCTTTAAAAGCATTTCCCTGACTTTTCCAGCAACCTGCTTGAGCTCGTCGTTATCAATAGCGGTCATGGAAGCCACGGGGTCTATCGCGCTGACCTCGATACCCTCCACAACTTCGCGAAGAATGACGTTACACGGCAGCATCGCGCCGACACGAGGCTCCACGCCAATGGCTTCCCAGGCCATACCTGGATTACAGGCCCCGAGAATCCGGTACGCAGACATATCCTTGTCCAGCTTTTTCTTCATCGTGGCCTTGACGTCAATTTCCGTCAGCACCCCGAAGCCGTGATCGGTAAGCGCCTGACGCGTTCGTTTGTCCACCTCCTCGAAACCCACATTGCTGACAAGTCGATTGATAGTGTATGACATACAACCTCCTGTTATTTTTTCATGGGTGGAATTTTAGAACAGCAAAACGGCTCATGCTTGGCATTGGCCCGGACGTTGTCGTCCGTATAGCGATACCACGCCAGTTTCCGCCGGGTCCACCAGCCCGCTTTCAACCGGCCTCCATGGAGCTCGATCAGCTCCAGCAGCTCATCGGTGGACCAATGGGTCCCATCGAAGGTGACATGCAGCTGGTTGCCCGGTTTGCGCTCGGCAAAATCGACGCAGGGATGGTGGTTGAGTTCGTGGATAAAATCGTCCCACTCACTCTCGCCAAGGTCTTCGACGGTCAGTTTTCGGCGCAACAGAAACTGCGCCTGATTACTTGCTTTGTGTGCTTTGGTCATGGGAGTGCACCTCGTTGCCTCGCTACCTACCCTCTATCACACCATGCCAACCTGAACTGCGACTGAATACAGGTGGAAATTCCAGGTGGACTTGACCCAGATCAAAGTGTAGACAGAAACGGGCCCGGGGAGTATCCCGGGCCCGTCAGCCCCACGATCAGAACGCGATGCGGGCGCCGATCACGGCAAACCAGTCTTCCGTACCACCGCCCCCGGCTTTGGCGAAATCCGCGGTATCGCCGTACTTGCGCTCGTGCACCACACCCACATAGGGCGAGAACGTGCGGTCAATCAGGTCATAACTCAACCTGAGGCCGGTTTCGGTGGACACCAACCCCTTGCCGACGCCAATTTCCCGGTCCTCGCTGAACGCTACCGTCGCATCCAGAGTCGCATACAGGATCCAGTAGTTGGTCAACAGCCACTCGTATTCGGCATCCAGGTCGGCGGATGTGTCGCCCTCGTCACTCATGTACAGGTTCGCATCGATCTCAAACCACTGGGGCGCCAGCCCGACAACACCGAGCACCGCGTACGTCCGGTCCGGACCCTCGGGCGTGTCGAACCGGACGCCGGCTTTGGCATCAAAGAACCTGGAAATCGGCACCTGCCCCACCAGCTGATTTTCCAGTGATTCGTAGGCCCGCTCCTCCAGGCTGTACTCACCTTTTGAAATCCACCGGAGTTTCAGATCGTCGGTGCCGTAGAAGGAATCCGCATCCCAGACTCCCAGCTCCTCATCATCGTCACTGTAGCGGTATTCAAACTCCTCCAACTGCACACCCCAGGTCGTGAGCGGCTGCTTACGCGCGGTGGTGTCGGAAATCATCTCCTGAGCCGCTAACGCGGTTGGGAAGCCGATCGAAACAAGCAGGCTCACGGCACCCAGGAATCGGATACGGCTCATGCATCACCTCCTTCTTCGGTCGTGGCGTCTGCCTTTGCCTGAGCCGACTCCGGGCCACCCTCAACAATCACCTTGCGGAACATACCGGCTGCCGCGTGATAGGACAGGTGACAATGGAAGGCCCACTGCCCGGGTTCATCAACCTCGGTTTCCATATAAACTGTGGTTCCGGGCTGTACGCTGACAGTGTGCTTGATGGGATTCCACTGGCCTGCACCGACCTCGAGAATGGACCACATACCGTGAAGGTGCATAGGGTGGGTCATCATGGTTTCGTTCACAAACTTGAAGCGGACTCGCTCACCGTACTGGAGACGAATCGGATCCGCATCCTCGTACTTAACGCCGTTGATGCTCCAGATATAGCGCTCCATGTTGCCGGTCAGTCGAAGCTCGATTTCCCGGGTCGGTTCCCGGTCTTCATACAGCGGGTTTTGAGCTTTCAGGTCTGCATAGGACAGGAATTTGCCGCCATTCGCCGCCACGGGCACAAGGCCACTGCCCTTCGCGTAGAACGGATCGCTCGCGCCACCTTTGGGCATCTCCATGGAATCGTGGTCCATGCCCGCCATGCCCGCCATGCCCGAATGATCCATCTCCTGCATGTTCGAATGATCCATACCGGCCATACCGGAGTGATCCATCCCCTTCATGGACGGGTCGCCCATACCGGACATGCCGTCGGTACCGCTCATATCCATACTGCCGTGGTCCATGCCCGCCATGCTACCGTGGTCCATACCGGGCATGCCGCCCATATCGGCCATGGTCAGGCGCGCAGGCTCACGCAGTTGGGGAACGGCGGCTTCCATTCCTTCTTCCGGAGCCAGCGTTGCTCTTGCATAGCCCGAACGGCCCATGGACTCAGCGAAGATGGTGTAGGCCTGCGCCTCCCTGGGGCGGACAATCACATCGTAGGTTTCTGCCACGCCGATCCGGAATTCGGCGACATTGACCGGCTGTACGTTATTGCCGTCTGCCTGCACAACCGTCATATCCAGGCCGGGAATCCGAACGTCAAAATACGTCATCGCCGAGGAGTTGATGAAACGCAGCCGGATGCGCTCCCCCGGTTCGAAGAGGCCGGTCCAGTTCTGCTCCGGCCCCTTGCCGTTGATCAGACCGGTAAAGCCCTGCAAGTCCTCGACATCCGCTTTCATCATGCGCATGTTACCCCAGGCCATCCGGTCCCGGACCGTATTCATCAGGCCATTTTCAGAAACGTCCGAAAAAAACTCACCCACCGTTTGCTGCTTGCGGTTGTAGTAATCGGGTATCATTTTCAGGTTCCGCATGATGCGGTCACCGGAGTGCGGGTGTTTGTCGGTCAGCTGAACCACGTACTCACGGTCGTAACGGAACGGCTCACGCCCCTCGGGTTCGATGACAATGGCACCGTAAGCACCGTCAGGCTCCTGGAAGCCGGAGTGGCTGTGAAACCAGTAGGTACCCGTCTGCTGGATGGGAAACTGGTAGGTAAAGGTTTCTCCCGGCTTGATTCCGGGGAAACTGATACCGGGCACGCCGTCCTGATCGAAGGGAAGGATCAGCCCGTGCCAGTGAATGGAGGTCATCTCATCGAGGTTATTGGTCACATTGATGGAAACCTCTTCGCCTTCCCTGAAGCGCAGAACCGGCCCGGGGGATTTGCCATTGTATCCGATACCCGTTTTGACAAAGTCGCCGGTATCGATTTTTACCCGATCTACTGTCAGGCTGTATTCCCCTGCCAGGCCGATCACCGGCAACAGCAGAGCCGCAAGGCCTGCCAAAAGGGTTGTGTTCATGGTTTTGATTTTCCCGACTACGTAACAGTCTATGAGGAATGCCCGCCAGGCCGAGGATTTCGCCGGCGCGGCGGGTACGATTGATCAGAAAGGGATCAGTCGAAATCCACTTCGCCATACATGCCGGCCTGATAGTGCCCGGGCACGTTGCAGGCAAACTCGATATCGCCTTTATCGGAAAACTTCCAGACCACTTCCCTGCTCTGTCCCGGCTCCAGCAATACGCTGTTCGGATCGTCGTGTTTCATGGCCTTGCCATTCCCCATATCCATTTCCATCATGTCGCGATTGAGCGTGCCGCCCTGGATAATCCCGTGCTCAACCATCATCATCATTTCCTTCTGATGGGCTTCGTGCATGGCGGGCGTGCCGATATTGAATTCGTGAACCAGGTTACCCTTGTTCTGTACCACGAAGCGCACGGTTTCCCCGGGCTTCACTTCAATCGAGTCCGGCTCGTAGTAGTTGTCATGCATTTCCACGGTGATTGTCCGGGAGGCTTCCGAGGCCTTTCCCGGTTCGCCGTTGCCGGCACCGTGTCCACCGCCGTGCCCGCCACCATGACTGTCGCCATGCCCGTCACCGTGAGCACCCGCTGCAAACGCCGTTGCGGACATCGAGATCGCGGCTACCGCAACCAAGAACTTTGATGCTTTCATCCCATCTTCTCCTGTAGTGATTTATAGTAAACGCCATGTGGCGTCTTGCCCCGAAAATTGAGCAATGTCCAGAATCGGTTGATACCATCACTCACCAACCTGAATTCTTGCTGAAAATACCAAAATAATTATTATTCAGGCTGAGTTCAGGCGTTTCAGCGAGACTGCGCCGGTCATATTGCCACTGAAAAGGAACAACTATGCGATTACTATTGGTCGAAGATGATCGTTTGCTTTCACAAGGCCTCACACGCCAATTAGAGAAATCAGGGTTCAGTGTGGATGCCGCCTACACGGCGAAAGAGGCTATCGTTCTTGGCGAGCAGGAGGATTACCGGATAAGCATACTGGATCTGGGCTTGCCCGATGGTAACGGTCTGGATGTGCTGAAAAAATGGCGAGCGAACCGCGTCAGCTTTCCTGTATTGATTTTGACTGCAAGGGACGATTGGCATGATAAGGTCAATGGTCTAAAGGCCGGGGCAGACGACTACCTGGCCAAGCCCTTCCAGACCGAAGAGCTGATCGCCCGCCTTAACGCCATAGTGCGTCGAAGCGAAGGAAGAGTCCATTCCCTGGTAAAGGCCGGCCGCTTTGAATTGGACGAGAATCGCCAGAGCCTGAAACTGGAGGGAGGCACGGAACACCCCCTGACAGGCACCGAGTTCCGCCTGTTGCGCTGCCTGATGAGCCGGCCTGGCCAGGTTTTCTCGAAAGAGCAGCTGATGGAACAGCTTTACAACCTTAATGACAACCCGAGTGAAAACGTCATCGAGGCCTATATCCGGAGGCTAAGGAAGCTGGTAGGCCCCAAAACCATCTCAACACGGCGCGGCCAGGGGTATCTGTTCAACGATGTTTCATAGGAAACCAGCGTCAGTCAAGGGAACTCTGCTTGCCCTGCTATTGCCGGCCAGCATTGGCCTGATGGTTCTTGCGTGGCTGGTGCACGGCTTGTTGCTGGAACGGATGTCCAGGGAATTCGTTGAAAGCAGGCTCAAGGACGAAGTCGCGTTCCTTGTACACCAGATTCGCACGTCGAATGGTCGCGTGGATACGCTCCAGACCGGTGATTACTTCCAGGATGTCTTCCATCACGCCTTTGCCATACGGTCGCCCTCCGGGACAATCATTTCGCCCGAGGCCTGGGCGCCTCTTTTAACGCCCTTGATTGAGTCCGGCAATGACGGAACCCTTCGGGTGCACGACACAGAAATAGCTGACGCACCCTCGGATATCCTTGCCTATCGAAAATCCTTCCAGGTAGGCGAAACGCCTATCACTGTGATTGTCTCCGAGGATCTCGGCGCATTGAAACGCAGTCAGGCAGAACTGCATGCCTGGACTGCCATCGTCTCCGTTTTGCTGATACTGCTTCTGGTCGCCGTGATCTGGTTCGGCATTACCCTATCCATGCGCCCTGTTGTAACACTCAAGGCTGCACTAAAAAGGCTCCAGGATGGCAAAATTTCGCGTATTGACGTCCAGTCTCCCGAGGAGTTTCAGCCCCTTGTGGAGCAGCTCAACCAGTTGCTCGACTCTTTGGATCAGCGACTGGAGCGCTCACGAGACGCCCTGGCAAACTTGTCCCACAGCGTTAAAACACCCATCGCAGCTGTCCGGCAGATTCTGGACGACAAAAGCCACCCTCTAAACAACGATCTGAGACACCAGATGGCAGCCCGGCTGAATGACATCGACAAACAGCTTGAAGCGGAAATGCGGCGCAGTCGTTTCGCCGGCCCGCAGGTTGGAAAAAGTGCGTACCCCTTGAAGCAGGCCCGGGATCTTCTTTGGATGCTAGGCCGTTTGTACCCGGAAAAATCCTTTGAGCTGTCCAGCGCCCTTCCCGAGGAAAGCCGCTGGCCGGTTGAAGAGCATGATTTGAACGAGATCCTGGGAAATTTGCTGGATAACGCGGGAAAATGGTCGAACGGTTACGTTGAACTTTCCTTATCACAAGACAACGGGTTAACTCGCATGGTCGTGACCGATGATGGCCCAGGAGTCAACGAAAACGAAATGACCAGCCTGGGTCAGCGCGGGCTACGTCTGGACGAACAAACACCGGGGCACGGCCTTGGGCTCGCCATAGCGAGAGAAATCGTTGAGCGTTACGGTGGGCACGTTACCTTCTCAACAGCTTCTGGTGGTGGCTTGCAAGTGACTGTCGAGATTCCTAATTGACCCTCTATCTGACGCTTTTAAAGGGTCGACGAATTAGCCAGACGGGACACTGTATATGTATATGTGGCTAGCTCCCTGACTGTCACTCTCCTCATTAGCCAGAACGACCAATATCGATTCGTCTCCAGTTATCACGTATGAAAAATCGATCACAAAGGAATTAATCTCACGAATTGGAGTAATCGAGAACCCAGCGCCCGGCGAACTTCTATCCCAACTTGCGCTAACCATTACATCCGATCCTGAAGCGGACGTTAACCCTGCAAAAGCCCCCCTGCGCTTTCTCAGAAAGGTTATAACCTCCCCCTCCTCAGCCATAACCTTCCGGGGAATAGAAAGGTATTGTTCGTTGACGGAATAAGCGTAATCGGGAGTAGTAACGATTTTCCTCTCCTTTAATGGCATAGCGACCCTCGGCAAAGAAACTCTACCCAACTCAAGCCTGGGGAAAGGCTTCCCACCGGGAGACTGCAGTTCAAGATAGCTTTCAGCGACACTGATCCTCGTAGCGTCGTCGATGGGGAAAACTGAAAAGATTTCTCTGTCAGAAAGCGACGAACTCTCTTCGCCAGCTCCGATCCCTGAACCCTTCACAGAGGCAACCATCAGTTTCCCGATGTCTCCGGCAAGCAATTCATATCGCTGGACATGCAACTGGTTATTAATAAACCTTATGGCAACATTCTCTGTTTTTTCAGTTTCTTCCCGCAGCTCCTCCCCAGAGACCTCGAAAAGTTGAGAGTAGATCTTCGTGTATTGCCCCTTGCCTGAGATGTCCCGATCCTGCCCCCATACCACTGCAATCTCAGGATTCGGATCTGAGTCTGACTGGCCAATGGAAAGGTAAATCGCTTTCGAGTTTTTGATGTCTGATTGGAGTTTATCAATTACCTGTATATTACCGTCCTTGAGTGACCCCAACGCCAGCGTTGCATTGGAAAGAAAAATCAGTCGGCTATCCGCACGGGCTGACCCAGGCAGCGCTTCAACCCTCTCTGGATTAAAACCTGCCGGCAACGGTAGAATTCTCTGTGGAGAAGTACTGAAATCAGTGACTGAAGTTGCCTGTTGCGCCTGATCAACAAACGTTGAAAGCAAGTATTTCTGTGAGTCAGCGGATTTAATGGAGATCGCAATTTTATCATTTACTTCAAGAACTTCCAGAACAAGCCCTTCATCGGAAAATCCGGAACGACCGAAATTAACATCAAACCCCCTAACACTAAGGCGCCCCAACAGCGCCAGGAATTCTGTATCTTTATCCAGATCCGGCACATTCGAAACAACACTAATGGCTTTTTTTCCAGTCCATTCCGACAGTGAATCCAGAGGAAGGTCGTAGCCCTCGGCCAGGGCATTCGGCAACACGAATAAAAAGACAAGAAAGGCCAGAACTCGTTTCACAATATGCCCCTTAAAAAAAGAAATTGAGGCCGCCGGTTACGGCGGGCCTCAATCGTTTTGCGATAAATTGACAAAATCTCTCTAGCTTTTAGTAATTCCAGTTAAGCTCAAGCATTGCGACATAGGCCGCATCATCTCCACCGGTCGCATCCTCAACGCCCTTACCCGGCAGGAAGCTGGAAAGCACCAGCCTTGGCGCAAAGTACTCATTGGCCTGGTATTTCACGGCTACGTCCAGCTCGGTACCGGCGAAACTGTCCACCGAGCCACTGGCGGTGCTGAGCGATTCAAGCCCCCCGGTCTGCTGGTACCACATCGGGAAGATCTGCGCCTGGTAGGACAGCTTCGGCGAGATTGCCGCAAGGTTGCCGGAGCTTCCGAACGACAGCATGATCTGCCCCGGGTTGTTACCGGTACCCGCGTTGGATATACCACCGTAACCCGCTCCTCCAGGACCGGCCTGATCAAGGGCCACACCAAAGAGACCCGAGGCAATAGCCCGGTTGGAGTTAGGCTGCCAGCCCATGAACTGACCATCGATACCGATCAGCGGCGAATACCGGCCAATATCGGTAATCCCCAACCAGCCTTCTACGTCGTTGTCGGTCGGATCGTCATCCCCGCTCGCCACCCGGAGTGCGATAAAGGGATTGAAGGCTTCACTAACCGGGTACTCGACGCTCGCGTAACCCGCAAAGGCGCTGATGTCAGAGTTGGAATTATCAACCACTGTACCATTCTCAAGCGTGGATGACCCGCCATTGAAGCTTCCCGTTACCCCTAGCACTTCGGCGCGGATTTTCAGGGCTCCGATATTGCCAATGTACTCCACACCGAAATAGGTCGCCACGGCGTTCTGCTGCTGATTATCACTAAACGTCAGGATTGGCGAGATTCGACTGCCACCCCCCAGGTCGATATCAAACTTCGAGGCATAGACATCCCAGTCCTCCTGCCCGTTAACCTGAGCTATGGTAGGAGTCGGATTTGTCCGCGAGATCAACCCATCGTTGATTGGCATCCAGTAAATGTCGTAACCGCCCCAGGAGGTCTTTCCGGTGGCGCCGAACAGCGGGTGGTCGTCGCCGTACAGCAGCCCCCCGGAGGCCATGTCGAGATTCTTGAAGGTCCAGCCACCCTGAACGGTGAAGGCCGGATCAAAGGTATAGGTAAAGTAAGCCTGCTCCAGGCCAAACCGCTCACCACGGTATGCACGGTCAACGGAATTGGCGTCCAGGGCAAAGTCGTTTTCAAGGAGTAGCTTCCCGGTCCAGTTCTTACCGGTGGCGACAACACCAAGCCTCACTTCCGCCCTGACGTGCTCATCGCCCACCTGAACAGCACCGGCAGACGTCCCCGTGGCACCATCCTCCTTACTGCTGTCCATATCAAAGTTGGAAAAGTAAGTTGGCTGAAACTTGCCCTGGGTAATTATGTCCAGTT
Source organism: Marinobacter metalliresistant (assembly GCF_038098645.1). Lineage (NCBI taxonomy): Bacteria > Pseudomonadati > Pseudomonadota > Gammaproteobacteria > Pseudomonadales > Marinobacteraceae > Marinobacter > Marinobacter metalliresistant. The sequence continues at coordinate 1,993,198 of NZ_CP101118.1, forward strand.
TCACGCCCGATGACGTGGGCACTTCCAAAGCCATGGCAGCGGGAACCCCATTTACGGCGAGCAACGCGCCCAAACACCCCTGACCGATGCGTTTTCCTGTTATTTTCATTGTTCCTCCGACGTCTCTTTATACGAGATTTTTTATATGAGATTTTGTTATCTGGTAACGGCCGAATTCTCCAGCCTGTCAGAGGTATAGCAAAGAAAGCTCAAACTGTAAACTGAAACAGACCTAAAAACCGTTGTCTGGCATCTGTTTGACGAGGATTAATGCCGACACTATAGTCCAGACCGTTTATGATAACTGACACCCGCTTCCACACGCCGAACAACCCACCTCAGCTACGGGCTCCAGATGCAAGACTCGACCCACGGTTACCAACGGACGGCCAATACCCACGCGGATCGACTTAACCAACAGTGCTACTGCGTCACTCTCGACCGCAAAGCCCTCGACAAAAGCCTGCTGACTCAGTTGGCGGACGCTGGAAACGAACCATCCACGGTCTCCGAACTCCACCATCTTTTTTCAAACACACCGGTTTTCGTCCCCCGGGCCGACATAGCGACGATGGAACGGATCGTTCAGGCGATCGAATCAGCCACCGAACTTCCGTCGTACCTTGAGCGTGTACTGTCCTGGGCACCGGAAATCGCACGCTTCGATCCCGGCCCCATAGGGGCGTTCATGGGCTATGACTTTCATCTGGGCCCCGACGGCCCCCGGCTGATCGAGATCAACACCAATGCCGGCGGTGCGTTTCTGAACGTTGTGCTGGCGAGGGCCCAGCACCGATGCTGTGACCCATCTCAACCGACCGCCGCAACCCATCGGGCGCTCGATGGGTTCGAGGACGCGGTGTTCACAATGTTCAGCCGGGAGTGGCAAAGACAGCATGCCAATTCCGTACCCAGCCGCCTGGCCATTGTGGATGATGCCCCGAAGACCCAGTTTATGTTCCCCGAGTTCCGGTTGGCCCAACAGCTTCTCCAGGCGAAAGGAATTGAGACGTTGATACTCGATCCCTCGGAGCTTGAGTATGCCAGCGGCACGTTGACAGCCTGTGGCAAGCCCATTGACATGGTGTACAACCGGCTGGTGGATTTCGCACTGGACGCCCCGTCCCATGCGACGCTCAGGCATGCGTATCTGGACGGCGCGGCGGTGGTAACACCCAACCCCCATGTGCACGCCGTGCTGGCTGACAAGCGAAACCTGACCCTGCTATCCGCTCCCCAGTCGCTACGGGACTGGGGGCTAAATGAGGCGGATGCAGACTATCTGGAGAGGGCCGTGCCGAGAACCAGGCAGGTTTCGAGGAATGACGCGGCTGAGTTGTGGAGTGCCAGGCGCCAACTGTTCTTCAAGCCGGTTGCGGGCCATGGCAGCAAGGGCGTCTACCGGGGCGACAAAGTGACCCGGCGCGTTTTCGAAAACATTCTGAATGGCGGTTATATCGCACAGGACCTGGTTCCCGCAGGAGAACGAACCCTGAGAATTGACGATGCCGTGGCCACCAGAAAAGTCGACATTCGCCTGTACACATACGCTGGCAAAAGTCTGCTTGCCGCTGCACGTATATATCAGGGTCAGACAACCAACTTCCGCACGCCCGGAGGTGGGTTCGCACCGGTCTTTCAGGTGTGAAGATTACCTCTCAGTCAGTCTTCACCCAGTGAGAATAAGGTTGGGGGGCTTTTCAGCCCCCCTAGATTTTCTCGCGACGCAAACGCAGGGAGTTCATCACCACTGACAAAGAGGACGCACTCATTGCGAAGGCGGCAAAGATAGGCCCTACCAGGATGCCAAAGAATGGATAGAGCACGCCCGCCGCTATCGGTACGCCCGCACCATTATAGATCAGCGCGAAAAACAGGTTCTGTTTGATATTGCGCATCGTCGCCCGGGACAGCCGCCTGGCCCGGACAATGCCGTCGAGGTTGCCCTTGACCAGGGTAAAGCCCGCGCTCTCAATGGCGACATCCGCACCGGTTCCCATTGCAATACCAACATCGGCCTGGGCCAGGGCAGGCGCGTCATTGACCCCATCCCCTGCCATCGCCACCTTGCGTCCCTGGCTCTGAAGCTCGCGAATGATGCTGGCCTTATCTTCTGGCAGCACATCGGCGCGAATCTCATCAATACCGAGTTTGCCCGCCACTGCCTTCGCGGTGCGCTCATTGTCACCCGTTGCCATAATGACGCGGAATCCCGCGGCATGTAGCGCCCTCAGCGCGGCCGGCGTTGTTTCCTTGACGGGATCGGCAACGCTTACAAGGCCCGCAACGGCGCCGTCAAGCACCACAAACATAACCGTTTCACCCTCGTCGCGCCTGGCATTGGCAACCTCCATCAGATGGCCGCCGTCCAGCCCCAGTTCCTCCAGCAGCCTGGCATTGCCCAGTGCCACCGGCTTGCCATCAACAACCCCTTTAACCCCTTTGCCCGTGACCGCCTCAAAGTCGTCAGCCTTGCCGAGTGTCACATTGCGCGCCTCGGCACCAGAGACAATGGCTTCGGCAAGCGGGTGCTCCGACCCCTTCTCCAGCGTGGCCGCCAGCCTCAGGACCTCGGTCTCGTCATGATCCGATTCCGGCAGCACGGCCACCAGCTTTGGCTTGCCTTCTGTCAGGGTGCCGGTTTTATCGACAATCAGGGTGTCCACCTTGGCAAAACGCTCCAGGGCTTCGGCGTTCTTGATCAGCACACCCACCTGGGCGCCTCGCCCCGTTGCTGTCATGATCGACATGGGTGTGGCCAGCCCCAGTGCGCAGGGACAGGCAATGATGAGAACCGCCACGGCGGACACGAGCGCGTAAGACAGAGCCGGCGCCGGCCCCCAGATGGCCCACGCCACAAAGGCCAGGGCCGCCACGGCAATCACGGCCGGTACGAACTTGCCAGCCACCATATCGGCAAACTTCTGGATAGGCGCACGGCTGCGCTGGGCATTAGCGACCATTTCGACGATCTGGCTAAGCGTGGTATCCGCCCCCACCCGGGTCGCCTCCATCACCAGACTTCCGGTGCCGTTGATGGTGGCCCCGGTTACCTTGTCACCGTCGACCTTCTCCACCGGAACCGGCTCCCCGGAAATCATTGATTCATCGATGGAAGACCGGCCTTCAACAACCACACCATCCACCGGCACCTTGTCACCGGGGCGTACCCGCAGATGATCACCGACCTTCACATCCTCCAGAGCGACCTCTTCCTCGGTGCCATCGGGCCGGATCACGCGCGCCGTTTTCGCGGCCATATCCAGCAGCGCCCGAATGGCTTTGCCGGTGCCCTCACGAGCCTTCAGCTCCATCACCTGGCCCAGCAGGACCAGCGTGACAATAACGGCTGCCGCCTCAAAATAAACGCCAACGTTACCCTCGGAGTCCCGGAAGCCTTCCGGGAAGATCCCTGGCAGGAGCACCGCCACGATGCTGAAGATGTAGGCCGCCCCGACCCCCATGCCAATAAGGCTGAACATGTTCAGGTTCATTGTGCGAAACGAATTGTAGCCCCGGACAAAGAAGGGCCAGCCGGACCAGAGAATCACGGGCGTGGCGATCACGAGCTCAATCCAGAGCGAGGCCCGCTCACCAAAGAATTCGCGAACGGCCATGATGCCAACATAGGGGGTCATGGTCAGAATCAGCAGGGGGACCGTAAAGACCAGGGCAACCCAGAAACGGTGGGAAAAGTCCACCAGCTCGGGGTTAGGACCCTCATCGTCAACGGCGGCAGACTCCGTTTCCAGCCCCATGCCACAGATAGGACAGGCGCCGGGCTTGGTCTGGCGCACCTGAGGGTGCATGGGACAGGTGTAGACCACACCCGAATATCCAGGCGGCACGCGATCATATTTCCGGTCATCACCTGACGGTTTTTCATGCTCTCCGGAACACTGGTGCGAATGACCGGAATGATGGTGCGAATGACCGGAATGGGAGCTCGTTCCGGCCTGCTCCATAGGCACAAGGTGCATTCCGCATTTGGGGCAGTCTCCCGGCTCGTCGGATACCACCTCCGGATGCATCGGGCAGGTATACTTCCCCCCTGCTTCTCCGGCTACAGTATTCTCGTCATTCTCGTCACGAGCGCTATTATGTTTTGCAGACATCGTCCGTTCATCCTTTCGTTTGTTCCAGGCCAGCCACACAGTGTTCGACCTGGCTCCCGGTAATGGAATTGCCGCATGCTGGTTTATCATCCCACTACACCAGACTGAACTGAACCTGAAAAGGACTTTAGCGCCATTTCTTTTTTGACTGGCATCAACTTTTCGCAACTGCCAGTGCACCAAGATACATATTCACAGGGATGTTCAGTTGAAATTCAGCCTTCGCCTATACTGTGGTTACACTGGGGATTTGGCAGGATCGTTCACTCTTTTTCAGGAAACCGGGGGGCAAATATGGCCGTTCAGGGAATTATTCGGGTCGCCATCAATGGCTATGGCGTTATTGGCAAACGGGTAGCTGACGCCGTTGCCGTACAGAAAGACATGGCCCTGGCCGGCGTGGCTGACATTGCCACGGACTGGCGGCCACGGGCCGCCCTGCACAAGGGATACTCGCTTTACGGCGCCACTCCGGAGCATGCCACCGGCATGAGGGCCGCAGGGCTTGATGTCTCCGGCACGCTTGACGACCTGCTTGAGGCCGCTGACATCGTGGTGGACTGTACACCGAAACACCTGGCCAGCAAGAACATCGAAACCTACCGGCAGCTCGGCATCAAGTACATCGTTCATGGCGGCGAGAAACATGAAAGCACGGGCCATTCATTCGTTGCCGAGGCCAACTACGCCAGCGCTGTCGGCCGTGACTGCACGCGCGTTGTATCGTGCAACACGACGTCGATCATTCGTACCCTGTCAGCGCTCAAACGCCACGGGCTGCTGGACCGGGCACGGGGAACCCTTCTGCGCCGGGCCACCGATCCCTGGGAGAGCCATCAGGGCGGGATCATGAATACGGTCGTGCCAGAGCCGGAGATTCCCAGTCACCAGGGCCCGGATGCCCAAAGTGTCGACCCGGACCTGGATGTGGTAACCATGGCGGTCAAGGTTCCGGAGACACTGGCCCACCTGCACTACTGGTCGGTACAACTGACACGTGATGCGAGCAGGGACGAAGTGCTCGACGCGTTTCGCACTTCCTCCCGCATCGCCCTTATCCGGATCAGTGACGGGCTCAGCGCGATCAACAGCGTCAAGGAATTGATGGCCGACCTTGGCCGGCCTCACGACAGCCTGTATGAAGTCGCACTTTGGGAAGACATGCTCAAGGTGCAGGGCAATGAGCTGTTCTATGCCTATATGGTCGACAACCAGGCGATTGTTGTTCCGGAAACCATCGATGCCATACGCGCACTTACCGGGGCCGAACACGATGGGGAAACGTCGATCAGAAACACCAATGACAGCCTGGGTATCGGCTCTTTTGGCTTATAGATATGAACGGCAACCCCGGCGATGCTGCCTGTGAACCCGAGAGCGGGGCCGTGAAGGATGTGTTCAGGCTGTTCGGTGAGGGAGACCAACTCTATGCGGAGATGGCCCGCTCGATCCGTACCGCCAGCCAGCGTATCTTTCTCGCTTCGTATATCCTGGCGGCGGACGAGGTGGGGGCTGAGCTGCTCGATGAACTGATGAAGCAGTCCCGCCACGGCCTCGACGTTCGCATTCACGTTGACGCGCTGGGCTCAAGCGGCGTCCTTACGCGGCAGCACCGGCGCCAGCTCAGGGCCGCCGGCGTCCGCCTGCAGCGCTTTCACCGCTGGAGCTGGCGGCAACCGATGCGCTATAACCGTCGCGATCATCGTAAACTGCTGGTCATTGATGGTGAAACGGCGTATATCGGCGGGTTCAACATTCACCGCAAGGGTTCAAGGCGCTTTTACGGCCCCCAGCGATGGCGCGACATGCATGTCTGCATCAACGGGCCTCTGGCCACAGAGGCTGACGCTCTGTTCAACGCCTTCTGGTGCGGTGACACGCAATGGAACCCGGGCAGTCACACAGTCAGCGACAGCCGGATCATTCCCAATACAACACGCACCTGTCGTGTCCAGTTGCGGTGTGCCATCAAAGAGCAACTGGCCGGAGCATCGGACAAAATCTGGCTGGCGACGCCCTATTTCGTTCCGGATCGTGGATTACGCAAACTACTTGTTCTCGCGGCCCGCCGGGGGGTCGATGTGCGGATTCTGACCACCGAAAAGACCGACTCGACCCCCGCACAATGGGCCGCCCGCGCCATTTACGGAGAACTGTTGGAGCACGGCGTTCGCATATTCGAGTACACACCCCGGCTATTGCATTCCAAAGTACTGCTCGTTGACGATGCCTGGGGCAGCATAGGGACCGCGAACTTCGACTACAGAAGTTTGTTTATTAACTATGAACTGACGCTGATCTCCACAAACGAAGCCTTGAATGACCAGTTAAGAAACGAGTTCATAACTGACTTGCAGGATGCCAGTGAAATCACTGGCATCACCTGGAAACACCGCGGATTCATAAAAGGTGTGTATGACACGCTTGGCCTGCTGCTACGCAAGTGGCTTTAAACGAGTCCACGTAGACCGGGGCTTAGCTTACCGCTGCATGGATACCCTCCAGCCGCGTCCGTTTGAGCAGCATGGCATTCACCGCGACCAGGACCGAACTCCCCGACATGGCCAGCGCCGCCACTTCCGGGCTGATGACAAAGGGGTAGAACAGGCCAGCGGCCACCGGAAAGGCAATCACATTGTAGGCAACTGCCCAAAACAGATTCTGGTACATCTTCCGCAGCGTCGCCCGTGACAGCTCAATCGCCCCCACAACGTCGTAAGGGTCGCTTTTCATCAGCACCACGTCGGCACTTTCGATGGCAACGTCCGTGCCGGCGCCAATCGCGAAGCCTACGTCGGCCTGTGTCAGCGCCGGGGCGTCATTGACGCCGTCGCCGACCATGCCCACTCGCTTGCCCTGGCCTTGCAGCTCTTTTACCTTGTCTGCTTTTTGCCCCGGCAGGACATCGGCGAGAACGGTGGTGATGCCAAGGCTCGCCGCGATCCGGTCGGCGGTCGCCTTATTGTCCCCGGTCAGCATGGCAACCTCGACGCCTCGTTCACGCAACTTGGCTACCATTGCCGCAGCCGTCGGTCGCGGGGCATCCGCAATGGCGATCAGGCCAACCAACTGGCCCCCGTGCGCGATGTGCACGACCGTCTGCCCGGCCCCCTGGAGCCGCTGAGCCTCGGAATCCAGACCATTCATCGCAACCTGGCGTTCGTCCATCAGACGACGGTTGCCCAGAAGAACCTCCCGGCCCCCGATTTCGGCCTGCGCACCTTTGCCTTCGATGTTCTGGAAGCCGGACAATGTCTGCACCTCCAGATCTGCCGCACGCTTCGAAATCGCCTGCGCCAGCGGATGATCGGAGCCCTGTTCCACAGTGGCCGCCAGCGCGAGAACCTCATCAACCGTCACATCGGAAGCGGCAACCACCTCGACCACCTCGGGCTCGCCCATCGTCAGTGTCCCGGTCTTGTCAAAGACCACCATGTCGAGCTTCGTCGCCTCCTCCAGCGCGCCGGCGTTCTTGAACAGAATCCCGTTCATGGCGCCCAGGCCGGTACCCACCATGACTGCCATCGGCGTGGCAAGCCCGAGCGCGTCGGGACAGGCAATAACGAAGACCGTGATGGTCAGCGTCAGGGCGAAAAGCAGCGGCTGACCTATCCACCAGAACCAGGCCGCGAAGGTCGCAAGACCAATGACGACCGCGATCAGCACCAGCCATTGGGACGCCTTGTCGGCAAGCAGCTGCGCCGGGGCCTTGGAGTTCTGTGCCTCCTGCACAAGCTTGACGATCTGCGCAAGCGCTGTGTCGGCACCAACCTTGGTTGCGCGGTATTTGAAACTTCCGCTTTTGTTGATGGTCGCACCGATCACCGCATCGCCGGGCTTCTTGGCCACCGGCATGGATTCCCCGGTCAGCATGGATTCATCAACCTGCGACTCGCCTTCCAGGACTTCACCGTCAACGGGGATCTTATTACCGGGCCGGATAACGACGACGTCGTCCTTGAGAACGTCGGAGGTGGGAACCTCGGTTTCGCGCCCGTCGCGCAGTACATTCGCCATGGGCGGAGCAAGATCCATCAGCGAGCGAATGGCATTTGAGGCCCCGGCACGGGCACGCATCTCCAGCCAGTGGCCGAGCAGGATAAAGACCAGAAGCACCGCCACCGCTTCGTAAAACTGAACACTGGGAAAGAAAAAGGTCGCGCCGACGCTGAACAGATACCCCGTGCCCACGGACAGGACCACGAGCACGGCCATGTTGAGCACTCCGTTGCGAAGCGCTCGCCAGGCGGCGACGAAAAACGGCCAGCTCGGGTAGAGTACGGCGGCGCTCGCCAGGAAAAACAGCCACAGATCCAGGCGGAGGCCAAATGGCGGCGCCGGGGGTATGAACACCTCGCCCATGGGCGAATAGGCAAAGATGGGGATGCTGAAGACGAACGCAATCCAGAAGCGATTACGCATATCGCGCGCCATGGCTTCCATGCTCATGCCGCCGCCATGGCCCATCTCATGGGCCGCGTGATCCACGGGCGGCGCTGCCTCGGCTTCGGCGCGGGTATTGTCCGCGCCCGGGTGATGATGACCGGCCGGTTTTGCGGCGGCACCAGACTTACCTTGCGAAGCCTCCGGCGCACAGACGTGCTTCGGCACCAGCTCGCCGCCGCAGTGATAGCCGCACTCGACGACTTTCGCCTTGATCGCCTCAAGGTCGGTACGCGTTTCGTCATAGACCACGGTGGCACTGCCCGCGACGTAATTCACTTCAACCTTGCTCACACCCGGCAGCCGGGAGAGCTGTTTTTCAACGCCCCTCGCGCTCAGTGTGGAGGTCAGACCGCCTACCTCGATAACCTTGACTGTCATAAATCAATCCTTTTGATTTTGATATGAGACAACATAGACCATAAACCAGAAAACCAGACGCAAAAAAAAAAGATATCCGTTACAGCTGTTTTGGGGCCGGGTGATCCGGGGCAAGCCGCGGACGTGTAACGAACAGGCCGACTTGCCGTCATAGTATATAGTTTACTGATGTGATTACTCGAACAGCGAAGTGCCGGTACGCCGGCTTCGCTAGCACAACCCGGAATCAAATGATCCGGAGAAGTGATCATTTCAACGACACAAAGGTCGCAGCAACGAGAAAACACGATGTGGATAAAACTGCTTTCGATTTTTCTGAAGCGTCTGATCAGGCAGGGGAGCCTGGTTGTCGTCTATCCTGACGGACGATCAATACAATACGGTGACGGGTCGACACCCTCCGCCACCATGCGTTTTCACGCCCGCTCCCTGCCACGCAAACTCCTGATCAATCCCGAGCTCACACTGGGCGAGGCCTATATGGACGGGACACTCACGGTCGACCAGGACGATCTCTATGGCCTGGTTGAGTTGCTGGTCATCAACCTGAAGCGCCAGTCCGATGCATGGCACCTTCGCTGGCAGGCAAACCTCCGTCAGCTTCATCGCAGACTGGCGCAGTTCAACCCGGCCGGGCGGGCTCAGCGCAACGTGGCGCATCATTACGACCTGTCCGGCACGCTGTATGACCTGTTTCTGGACCCCGACCGCCAATACTCCTGCGCCTATTTCCGCGAACCGGGCGACACCCTGGAGACCGCCCAAAGAAACAAGAAATCCCTGATCGCCCGAAAACTCCTCCTGGCGCCGGAACAACGGGTTCTCGACATCGGCTGCGGATGGGGCGGGCTTGGGCTTCACCTTGCCCGTGACCATGGCGCCCGGGTCACCGGGATAACCCTGTCGCAGGAGCAACACAGGATCGCCGAAGAACGTGCCCGGGCCGAGGGTCTTGGCGACCAGGCCCGGTTCCGGCTGCAAGACTACCGCGACATCAGCGGCACTTTTGACCGGATCGTGTCGGTGGGCATGTTTGAGCATGTCGGAGTGCCACACTACAAGGAGTTCTTCGCCACCCTGCGAGACCGGCTCAAAGACGATGGTGTGGCACTGCTGCACACAATTGGCCGGGCCGACGGACCGGGATCAACCAACCCCTGGATCACCAAATACATATTTCCCGGTGGCTACAGCCCGGCCCTGTCGGAAATCCTTGCCGTCGTCGAGCAATCCGGTCTCTATGTCACCGATGTCGAGGTGTGGCGGCTTCATTACGCCGAGACTCTGAAGGAATGGCGCAATCGGTTCGAGGCCAGCCTGGACCGGGTACGGTCGATCTATGACGAGCGGTTCTGCCGCATGTGGCGGTTCTACCTGGTTGCCAGCGAAGTGGCATTCCGGCACGACGGTCTTGTCGTCTTTCAGATCCAGCTTGCCAAAAAACAGGACGCGGTACCGCTCACGCGGGATTACCTGGCCAGCCGGGACAGACTGGGCGAACCGGCCACCAGGGACGGAGAGAAGATCACTGATCACCCGGCATGGAACGCCAACTGATGGTTTTCATGTTGCCGGAGGGGGCCACGGCATGCCCGAAGAACATACTGAACGAAAACAGGGTCGCATGATCACAATGTACATACCGATATTCAAGGAGAAGCTCGCAAAGCTCGAGAACCGCGGGCGTGGGCACTGTGAAGAGGCACAAAAACTACGACATATGATAGCCACCGTCCTGGCACCGCCAGGCTGCGACAACCAAGCATTCAGGGAATCTGAAAATGAGCCAGAAAACAAAGAATAAACCTTCCGGGACCAAGGGTTACAAGAAGAACCTTCGGACGCTTCAAATCGAACTGGTCAAATTGCAGAGGCACCTGATCAAGAACAACCTGCAGATTCTCATCCTGTTCGAAGGCCGCGATGCCGCCGGCAAGGACGGCGTCATCAAGCGGATCACGGAGCACCTGAGCCCGCGGGAAACGCGAGTCGTGGCGCTGGGCAAGCCGTCTGACCGGGACCGTCGTTCCTGGTATTTCCAGCGTTACATCCCACACTTGCCCCCGACCGAGGAAATGGTCCTGATGAACCGGAGCTGGTACAACCGCGCCGGGGTCGAGCGCGTCATGGGCTATTGTACAGACACGGAATATGAGGAATTTATGCGCTCGGTACTGCCATTCGAGCACATGCTCGTGGATTCGGGGATTCAGCTGTTCAAATATTATCTGGATATTTCAAAGGAGGAGCAGAAACGCCGGCTGAAGGATCGTCGCGTTGATCCTCTCAAACAGTGGAAAATCAGCCCTGTCGACAAGGTCGCGATCAAACACTGGAACGACTACAGCGCGGCGCGCAACCAGATGTTCGCGCGCACGCACAACCAGATCACGCCGTGGTATGTCGTCAGGGCCGACAATAAAAAACAGGCCCGGCTCAATGTTATTCGTCATTTGATGTCACTGGTGGACTGCCCGGAAAAAGACGAACACGCCGCCACCCCGGATCCCGACATCGTCTTTACCTTTAACCCGAAGCATCTCGACAACGGCCGGATCGCACCGTAACCGCCATCATCAGCTGTGACAGCCACTGAGGAACTGGCCCCATCCCCGCACGAGCTCAGCCAGCAGCACCACCGTAACTGGACTGAGCAGCGCCGGAATCGCAGCCACAATCCAGATAGCCATGGATGGGGCAACTCCCGCATGTCTCTTCCAGCCGCTTTCGCAGAGCCTCCCGTGCCCGATGCAAACGCACCCTCAAATTGCTCGCCGAAATATTGAGCACCGCTGCGATGGTTTCACGGGATTCGCCGATCAGCTCCGCGTGCCACAGAATTTCAGCGTATTCTGGCTTCAGGGTCGGCAGGAGTTTGTAAAGGCACGTGCAGACAATAAAATCCAGTTCGTTTTTAAAGTCGTCATCGAGCAGCGCTGCTTCGAGATCGTGGTACGCCTGCTCAGACTGGCGTTTTTTGCTCTGCGCCCGGTAATAATCAATCAGGCTGGTCTCAAGAACCCGGCGCATCCAGGCACGAAGCTTTTCAGTCTCGCGCACGTCACCAATGCGTGTGAGCACCTTGACGTAGAAATCGTGCAGGACGTCGGCGGCCTCGTCCTCATCCCCCAGCCGGCGAGTCAGGAAATGCAGAAAATCCCGGTGGATTTCCTCCATGACGGCATGCACGGCATTGCCCGGCACTTCCCTGTCGTTATCGTTTTTCATACCAACTCCCGCTATCGGTCTGCCTCAAAGTTCTCAAACGGGCGTCAGAATAGCAAGAAAAACAACCGGAACCTCGGGCCATCAACACCTAACCTTTTCAGAACCCATAGCGCACCCCCAGATACAGGTTATTGTTGTCCTGAAACTGACCGAAGAAGGTTTCCTCCCGGGCGCCGAAAAACAGGTTCCCGCCGGCTTCAACAGAGAGATGATCATCAACCTGATAGCCCACCCGGGGGCGCAGGTACGCGTCCCGGTCCGAGGGCGAGTAGAACAGGAACAACGACCACGCCAGATTCTGGCTGTGTGTCAGCCAGGTAAGCCGCTGGGTGAGGACGTGGCGATTCTCGTCCCGCACCGGGGCACCAGGGGGCAAGGCCCGCCGGTAGGCCTCAAACTCGCCCATGCGCTCAAGGTAGTATTGCAGGCCCAGGGTCAGGTTACGGGCAATTTCCTGCTCATAGCCGAGCAGCAGGCGCAGCTCGCTGTTGCGCACCGTGGGATCGTCGCCATCGCGGTCGGCGCGGGAATCGTAATAGCCCAGCTCGACGTTGCCGATGCCGGGCCCCACCGGCCCGCGCAGGCTGGCGCCGAGCACCGACAGCGGAGGAAACCTGGCCCGACCGCTGGCCGGATCAGCCCCGGCCGGGCTCTTCCAGAAGCCGTCGTAGCCGTAGAGCGCGACCTCGTAGGCGCCAAGGTTACGGTACAGCCGGGCGGCCCACTCGTCGTCTTCGAACGCGTCCGCCGGGCGGTCCGCCAGTACAACCGCATTGCGCCCGGTCAGCCGCCCTTGCCCTGTGTTGAAGAAAGAGAGACGGCGGCCGTCGATGAAGCGATCAGCGTCAAACCGGGGGGTGTAGACAAGGTCAAGATTGGCCCAGCTGGAAAAAGCCGAGACCTTCAGCGCGTCCGAGGGCGCCTTGAGGTACTCCACATCGCGGCCGATAAAAAACGAGACCCAGTCCTTGGGAAACAGATCGTTGATGAACACCAGGTCGCCGGTTCCCCAGGTTAGTATCTGGCGCCCCAGCTTGACATCGGTGTCCGCGCTCGGCGAAAACACCAGGCTGGCCTCGCGCAGGTCGAAGGCGCCCTCACCCGATTCCAGGTCCACCGACCGATCATCGTCCAGGTCGTCATAGAGAAAATCGCCGGTAAGGCGCAACGTTGCTCCCCGGAAATACTTCTCCGCCTCGAGCTGCAACCGGGTTTCGGCGATGGAGAGATCGCGCTGGCGGGGATCATCGCCCAGCCGGGTTCCGCCGCGGGCCTCCCAGAAGCCGCGCAGACGAAATGGCAGCGCCGCCGCAGCCGGTCGGTCGGTGGTCTGTTCTGCCCCGGCCTCACCCCCGAGGCCTGCCGGCAGGGCCGGTTCCTCGGTATCACTGGCTGGCGCGCCCAGCCCCTCCGGCAGCTCGGGCGCGGCCGCCCATAGCGCCCCGGGCGCCACACCGAGACCGATACCCGCCAGCAACATGCCCCAGAGCAGGCTTCTGGTGTTCATCCACGCCCTCCTGCCCTCAGTGCACCGGTGGTCACTGCAAGTACTCCTTTGGCGCCCGGCGCAGGTAGCGCTCCGAGAAGACGTCTTCCGGCAGGCCCAGGTCATAGTCAATGCCAGTGTAGGTCAGCTCCGTGGTGCCGCCGCTGCGCAGGTTCTCCATCCTCGCCTTGACGACCGTGGGGTAACCCTGCACCTTCTCCACCGCCAGCGCGGTGTAACGCCGGTAGAGGTTGCCACTGTCGTCGACATACTCGGTGCGAACCGGCAGGAAGGACTGCTTGTGGATATAGACATCGTAGTAGGCGAACTCAACCTCCCCGGGCCGCCTGGGTGTGTTGCGCACTACGTAGTAGTTGTCTGTGGTCTCGATCAGCTCATGGCTGTCGGCATCAATACTGCGCCCGGAGATATCCTCGTAAAAGAAATCCGAGCCGACGAAGCTGGTGCGTTTGTCGGAGGCAGCAATTCGCTTAACCAGATCCAGCGCCGGCAGGTACAGCCAGCGGTCGTCGTCCCGGTCCAGGTGTTTCCACACCAGCAGCGTCATCTGGCTCACATCCGCCGGTCGCCGGAAATAGACATAGTACTTCTGCTCGCCACGGTAGGCACTCCCCTCAATGGCATCTGTCTCCGGGCCGTCCCGCCGCAAAATGGTAAGCTCGCGACTGCGGGTACGGCCCTGGCGGTCGGTGATGGTCATGGCGACCCTGGCGCGGCCATCACGCCCCTGGAAGTAGGAGACCATATTGGCCCGGTTGACAATGCGCTCCACCGAGGGCGCAGCGCCGGCATCCTGGGCCAGGGCAATGGGCGTGATGCCCAGCGCGATCACCACCAGGGCCAGCTTTTGGAACAGGGTAACAAGCCAGTAACCGATATGGAGTCGGCGACCCATACCCCCACCAACCCGAAAATCAGTATGCCGCCGATTTTCAGGACGCCGATAAAGGAAGCCACACCCTGAATCATCCGGTTACCCAGCAGATTTATGAGAAACGCTGCCAGGATCAGTGACACCCCGAGAATGGGCACCATTCGCCCGCTTTCGTCGCCACCGAAGAGCTGCATGGTGTAGGAGCCGAACGTGCGGGCCAGAAAACTCTGGGCGATCACCATGGAAAAGTACATCAGCAAGGCGTTAAATGCGGTCGGCAGCCGGTTTCCGTAGGCCTTGTGTAAGTACATGCCGATACCGCCCGCAGACGGGTACGCATCGGAAATTTTGATGTAGGAATAAGCACTGAAGCTGACGATCACGGCGGCCGCCAGAAACGCCAGGGGGAACAGAACGCCCGTCATCTGTGCCATCTGTCCGGTCAACGCAAAAATACCAGCGCCTATCATGACGCCGGTACCCAGCATGACGGTTCCTGGCAGGGTGAGACTGCCTTCCTGATAGCGAGTGGTTCTGTCTTGCTCCCTGCTCATTCAACCTCCGGTTATTGTCGTTTCTATTTACGCTTCATAGGTGGGATTTTGGAACAGCAAAACGGATCATGTTTTGCGTTGGCCCGAACATTGTCGTCTGTAAACCGACACCACGCCAGTTTCCGCTGGGTCCACCACCCGGCCTGCAACCCGCCTCCGTGGGTTTTGATCAGTTCCATTAACTCGTCAAGAGACCAATGGGTTCCATCGTAGACGACATGCAGCTGGTTGTTCGGTTTGCGCTCGGCAAAATCAACACAGGGATGATGGTTGAGTTCATGGATGAAATCGCCCCACTGACTCTCGCCAAATCACTCACCATTTTGGCACGTAGATGCCGGTGAGGTGAGGAGGAGTCCATCCCATTGATTCAGGTTACTGATGAAAATGAATAATCACGGTAATCCTGATGCCTATGCGCCGTATCCTCTTGGCCGTGTAGCGACAAACGTCAGGCACTCACCCAACCGATCTCATTGTACCCGGCGTCGAAAGACCCAAAGGGAGAAAATAAACAGCGTGACACCGATTACCAGCAAGGCGAGAGCCTCATCCCAGAGAACCGCCAGGCCGGCGCCTTTGAGGAAAATACCGACGATGATATCCATGTAATAACGCAGTGGACTCAGCAGGGAGAGGCTTTGCAGGAAAGGCGGCATGGCTTCTACCGGCGTCAAACTGCCCGACAGGAACATCAGCGGGAAAAGTCCGAAAAAGGAGAGCAGCAACGCCTGCTGAAGGGTCCGGCTGTAGGCGGCAATCAGTACGCCCAGCGCAATCGCACTGAGCAAAAAGATGGCGGTCAGCACCAGAAATAAAAGCAGACTGCCCTGAAGGGGCACATCAAAGACTCTGACAATCACCAAACTCGGAAAGATGGACAGTACGCCCATGATCAGCGTGGGTGTGACCTTGGCCAGGAACAGTTCCAGGGTGGAAATGGGCGTCACCAGCAGCTGCTCGATAGTGCCTCGCTCCTTTTCCCGGACAATAGAGGCGGCCGGGTGAATAACGCCCACCATCATACCGGCCAGAGCAATCATCGATAACACGATAAAACCCGATGTTGTCAGATCGGGGTTATACCAGATACGGATCAGGGGTACCGCGACCCCCTTCTTCCCGGCAGCAGGGAGCGCTTCGCGCTCCTGGCGCTGGACGATCTGCAGAGCATCATTGACGGCATTGGCGGCAATGTTGGAATTGGTGCCGTCCTGGAGCAACTGGAGCTGAGCACTCTTGCCAGCGAGAAGAGCACCTTCGAACCCGGCGGGAACGACCAACACCATGGTGGCATCGCCTTTCTCCAGGAGGTCAGTGGCGGTTGCCACACGGGTTTCCTGAAATTTCAGGTCGAAGGTTTCGCTCACCGCAAATTTCTGGATCAACGAGCGACTCAAGGCGCTGCGATCCTCGTCCACCACCGCCAGGGGCAGGTGGCTTACATCAAAACTGAGCGCAACGGCACAAATGACGACTTCAATGGTGTAAAGCCAAAGTATCAGGGTCAGTATCAACCGGTCACGAAAGAACTGCACGAGCTCCTTGCGCAACAAACCAAATAAGGCAATTCCCATCAGGCCACCTTCTGCTTCATTCGCCAGGCCGCGAAGACAAATACCAGGACCGTATAGACGATCAACATCATCAGATTTGGCAGAACGGCTTCAAGGCCGGCTGATTTCAGTACGATGCCCCGGGAGATTTCCATAAAATAACCGGCAGGGAAAAGCCAGCTATACAGTTGCAGGGCAAGAGGCATGGTGAACAGAGGGAACAGAAAACCGGAAAACAAAAACGACGGCATCAAGGTGACAATCAGCGTTATCAACATGGCCGCCAACTGGGTACGGACCAGGGATGAGACCAACAGGCCGATACCCACCGTGGTCAGCACATAAACGAAAGCGGACGTCAGCAGCAGTATCGGGCTGCCGGCAATGGGGACCTGAAACCAGGCAAACCCCACCACCATGACCATAAGAATCTCCAGGAAAGCCACCAGACCGTAGGGCACCAGCTTGCCGACAACAAACTCGGTTGAGGTGACCGGCGATGCATAGATCTGCTCAATCGTACCGGTCTCTTTCTCACGCACGATCGCCAAGGCGGTCAGCAGGGGTGGGAACGCCATCAGGATCACGGCAAATAACCCGGGGACGACGAAATTGACGCTGCGCAGGGAGGGATTGAACCAGACCCTGGCCTGGACCCGGACGGCGCTCTGACGCGGGGCGGGGAAATTTGCGATTACCGCCTCGGCATAGGCCGATGCCAATCGACCCAGAACAGGATAGCCGCCGTCCACGATCACCTGGACAGGCGCCTCGTCGCCTCTGAGCAGTTGCCGGGCCAAGCCGGCTGGAATCACCACGCCCATGCTGATGGTCGAGCTTTGCAGTGCCGACTCCAGATCGCGGAGATCGGTCGTTTTCTGCTCTAATTGAAAATACCGCGAGCTGTCGAAACGGGCTGACAGGTCGCGGCTTGCCGGCGTGTTGTCCAGATCGTAAATGCCCACGGCAACCTGTTCCACATCCAGATTGACCGCATAGCCGAACAGAAAAAGCATGATCAGCGGCATGATCACGGCCAACGCAATGGTAACCGGGTCGCGAATCAGCTCGCGACTTTCCTTGACGATGAGGGCTCCAAGCCGATGAGCCTTCATGGTCCCAACGCCCGGGAATTGGCCGTTCCCGCCTGTTCTATGGCCGCCGTGAAGAGCATCTCCACCGTGGCGTCGGCTTCGAGGCCGAGCGAATGATTCAGCGATGATCGGCTACCGTGTGCAAGCAGCCGCCCGTCCAGCATTAACGCCAAACGATCACAATAGGCCGCTTCCTCCAGGTAGTGGGTAGTGACCAGCACGGTCATACCGCTGGCGGCCAGCTCACGGATAACCCGCCAGAAACGGTACCGGGCGACGGGATCGACACCCGAGGTGGGCTCATCAAGGAACAAGACCCGGGGCCGGTGAAGCAGGCTGCAGGCCAGCGCCAGACGCTGGCGCAAGGCACTTGAAAGATCACCGGTGAGCTTGTCGGGAATATCTGTCAGCCCCGTTACTTCCCTGGCCCAGTCGATCGCAGCCCGCGCCGCGCCTCCGGCCAGGCCGTAGGCATTGGCAAAGAAGCGGAGATTCTCCCAGGGGGTCAGTTCCAGATAGAGTGAAAACCGTTGTGACATATAACCAATTTGCCGGCGCAATGCGGTGCTACCCCCGCCGGAGCTCACCCCGGCCACCCGGGCGTTGCCCTCATCGATGGCCACCAGCCCGCACAAGGCCCTGATCAGGGTTGTCTTGCCCGCCCCGTTGGGCCCCAGCAACGCAAGCAGTTCGCCAGATGGCGCCTCGAAACTCACCCGGTCAAGGGCCTTGAAATGCCCGAAGCGGACGCTCAGGCCGGTGGCCACCAGCCCTTCCTCTTTTCCCCTGTCTTGCCGGGCCAATTCCGGAAACTGCTGCTCGCCGGCCCTCCTGTCCGTCCGCAGCACAAACAGATCCTCGAGCCGGGGCTCGGCCGCCGCCAGGTGGGTTCCCTCGGGCAATAACTCGGCGAGCTGGTTTTCAGCGATGTCCGCGTTCATCACCAGTCGCAGGTGATCCGGCAACCACTGCACTGAATGGACGCTGTCAATTTGAGCCAGGATGCCGGACAACTCCCGCAAGCCTCGTCCGGTATCTCCAGCATTTACAGTGAACACCCTTCCGGCGGCGGGCCTCAGCAGCTCTTCCAGCGACCCATCCGCAAGAACGCGGCCCTGTTCCAGCAGCAGTATCCTGTCGCAGCGCTCCGCCTCGTCCATGTAGGAGGTAGCCACAACCATGGTCAGGCCCTGCGACCGGAAGCGGTCGAGCATGGTCCAGAGATGGCGCCGGGACAGGGGGTCGACGCCGAGCCCCGGTTCGTCAAGGATCAGCAGCTCCGGTTCATGGACCAGATTGGTACATAGCGACAACTTTTTCTGCATGCCACCGGACAGTTTGGCGGCGGGCCTGTCAGTAAAGCGGCCAAGCCCCGACATGGATAGCAACCTTTCTGAACGCTCCCGATAGAGTTCGTCGGGCACATCCCGGATGCGAGCGGCAAAGCTCAGGTTTTCCTTGACGCTGAGTCGATCGTAAAGCGTAAATCCCTGGGACATATAGCCAATCTTGGCAGCAACCTGCTTGGCCTCACGACGGGTATCGAAGCCCAGGACCCGGCATTCCCCCACAGTGGGGTCCAGGATGCCAGCCAACATCTGTAACAGCGTCGTCTTGCCAGCGCCATCAGCACCGACAATGCCCACTCGTTGGCCGCGATCAACGGAAACATCCAGTGGCTCGATGACAACATTGTCTCCGAATTGGCGGCCAAGGCCTTTGGCGACGATGGGTTCCGGGGAAGACATGACGGCTCAGCGCGCCGGAACCGAGAGGGTCGCTGGCCACTCGGCGTCCGGATCCCAGCGAATCCAGGCATCTGCCGGCATACCCGGTTTCAGAGCATCGGCCGGATTATCCAGCACCAGGGTAACGCCATAGACCATCCGAACTCTCTCGTCGGGCATGTGGACATCGCGGGGGGTGAACTGGGCGAAATCGTCAATCCTGCCGACTTTGGCGGAAAAGTCCCCGGGCAAACCGTCCACGCGGATTCTGGCGGGATCCCCCAAGCTGATCCGGTTGAGGATATCACCGGGGACATAGACCTTGAGTTCGAGCTGCTGCAGATTCACCATCGTGGCCAGCGGCTGGCCGGTATCGACAACCTCTCCCGTCTCCACCGCCCGGATCAGGATGGTTCCGGAGAGCGGCGCGGCAACCTCCGCTTTGTCCAGTTGCGATTCAGCCAGTGCCACCTGCGCCGCCCTTGCAGCCACCTGTTCTTCGGCGGCATCCTTCTGCCGCTGGAGAGACTCAAGTCGGCCCCGGGCCTCACTGACGGCATTTTCCGCCTGATCCAGATCACTCGAGCTGGCCAGATTGCGGGACCGCAAGTCCCGGATCCGCTGCCGTTGTTTCTCGGCATTCTTGAGATGATGACGCCAGGTGGTGATTTGGCTGTCGAAGCCGTCACGGACTTCCCGCGCCGAGGCCAGCTCGGCCTGTGCCGAGCGCAGGCGGTCTCTGGCATCGGCGGGGTCGATCACGGCTACCGTGTCGCCAGCCGAAACCTTGCTGCCTTCCGCGAGATGGTGCTCGATGACCCGACCGGCCACTTCGGCCGCGATCCACACTTCCCGCCCCTCGATATGGCCATTGCCATAGACGATTCCCTGCGGCAAGGGCTCTTCCCCAAACAGAACAAAAACCCCATAAGAACCGCCGGCGAGCACCAACACCGCTATCAGAGACCAGAGCCAGGATTGGGATTTCACCAAACACTCCTTATGACATTACTGTTCAGGTTGGAGCCGGGATCAGGGCCACTGCCTCTCACTCCAGCCAATGAGATCACCCACTCTAGCACTCGGCAGCCGCCGCGAGCAAGGTCGTTGCCGGATCTTAAGCGGCTCATTCAGGTCGCCCTCGAAGATGGCCGTCAGGGCATCGTCAAAGACGCAAAATGGATTGGTAGCCTGCCACCTCCACCTCAAACCGGGTGTTCTGACGCAAGTGATCCTTCATGGCCTCCAGCGCATCAGGGTCTCCATGAATCAAGTTGATCGGCGTTTCGGGGGCTAAGTCACTTTGAGCCAGCCACTGTTCAATCTCTGTGAAATCTCCATGTCCGGAAAGCCCACTCAACACCTCCAGCCGGGCCTTGACCGGAATCCAGTCGCCGTGGATCTTGATCCTTTCCGCTCCATCAACCATTTTGGCGCCTCGTGTCCCCCCTGCCTGATAACCGGCAAAGATAACGGTTGTGCGGTGCTGGCCGAGGAGACGTTTGAAGTGATGAAGAATGCGACCGCCCGTTGCCATACCGCTGCCTGCAATAATTACGTGCGGGTAGGCCTGGTCAGCCAGCGCCTTGGAGTCTTGGACGCTGCGGCTATAGTGAACGGTGCTGCACATTTCATGGCATTCTGAACTGCTCAACCGATGCTGATCTTCGTAGCGGCAGTAAATCTCAGAAACATCAATCGCCATGGGGCTATCCAGATAAACTGGCAACCTTGGAATTCGTCCCGCCTTCATCAGGTCGGTGAGCATATGCTGCAAGACCTGCGCTCTGCCCACGGCAAAGGCCGGAATCAGTATATTGCCCCCTTTGTCGACCGTTTCGTTAACGATGTCCGCCAGTTGTGACAGCAAATCCACGTCTTCGTGGCGACGATCGCCATATGTTGATTCCAGCATCAGCATGTCGAGTGCTGGCAGGGGTGCCGGTGGCCTCATGAAAATATCATTGAGGCGGCCCACATCGCCGGAAAAACCGACGCGTTTACCTTCCGCCTCGATGATGACACAGGCCGCCCCGAGAATGTGCCCGACCGGTCGCAGATGAAAGCGTATATCACCGAGCTGGATCACTTGGTGAAAGTCCACCGACTGAAACAGCTCCATGCAGGCTTCTGCATCCTCCTGATCATACAGGGGCTCCGGATTCTCATGCCTGCTCAGCTTATGGCGGCCGAGGTAATGTGCCTCCTCTTCCTGAAGATGGCCGCTATCGGCCAGCAATATGCTGCATAGCTCTCGGGTGGCATGATGGGTATAAACCGCCCCCCGGAAGCCCTGCTTGTACAACACGGGGATGTAGCCTGAATGATCCAGATGGGCATGGGTCAGAAGCACGGCATCCAGCGAGGCAATATCGAGCGGCAACGGTTGCCGGTTGCGCTTTCTCAGCCACTTGTACCCCTGAAACAGGCCGCAATCGACCAATACACGTGTCTGGCCGGTTTCAACCAGGAACTTGGAGCCGGTCACGGTTTCCGTGCCACCCAGAAATGTAATGTTCATCGGCGCTCATCCTCCACCTGATTGAGAAAATGCCTGACCGGCGGCACCAGCAACTCGCTGACATCGATCTCATTGCTGCTGTGTGGAACCGTGTTGGTGGTCACCAGCGTCTGCAGGCCGGTACCCAGAAGGTAGGTGTCCGAGGCCTCCGCAAAAATGCCATGCACCGCCGCACACAGGATGGCCTCCGTGCCTTGCGCCTTAAGTGCCCTGACACACTCGCCAATGGTGCGTCCGCTGGAAATAACGTCATCAATGATGACGGCTTTCCGGCCGTTATACGCCGAGATATCCGGCAAGGTGACTTCAACGCGCCGGTCACCCAGACGCTGCTTGGTGCCAATGACATAAGGATGGTTACTGGCCTGCGCGATACTTGATACCCATTGCTCACTTTCCGCGTCCGGACCTACCAGCAACAGACCGTTTTGCCCCCGTAGCCAATCCGCCAGCGCCGGTGCTCCCTGAACAACTTGCGTGGGTATGCTGTAGATTTCGTCAAGAGACTGGTACCTGTGCAAATGTGGATCAACGGTGATCAGCCAGTCGATATGTAAAGACAAAGACTGGGCAAACACCCTGGAAGTGACCGCCTCCCCTTCTTCGAAGCGTCGATCCTGGCGCATATAGCAAAGATAGGGCGCCACCAACCCAATCGACCTGGCACCGAGTTCCCGGAGAGTTTCAAAGAGAAACAGGAGAGCAAGGTATTTGGTGTCTGGATGCGTTAGGTCGGCCAATATTACGCAGTTCGCACCTTTGACTGATGTGAGCACACGTAAGTAGGACTCACCATCAGGGAACCTCCGCACCTCCAAACTTCCCGGCTCCAAGTTAAGCTGATCACAAAGCTTCTCCTGTAATGGGTGCGGGGTGAGGCTAAACAGCACATTTTTTTCAATAATGTCCACAATCATTCCTCTCGCTTTACAGTGAAGATTGCCGGCCCCATATCGTTAAACGCCAGCGCATAATCCTGCTGCCCCGGACTGTCACTGAGCAATTCATAGAGAGGCTCTCCCTTAGTGACTCTATCACCGACGGTCGCCAGTAGCCGCAGCCCTGCGGTAGAGCTGGCAGGTGCGCCTGCCAGCTTGGCGACACGGGCAAGCCGACGATTGTCGATAGACACGATTGTTCCGGATTCCGAGGACAGAACTGGACGCCGAAAACGGGCTTCACCTAAGCTCTTCAGTCCCCCCTGAGCCTTTGTTATGCGCTTGAACTGCTCCCAGGCAGAGCCGTTTTGAAGTAATCGCTCTGCTTTGATCATCCCCTCTTTCACGCCAAGACCATCGGCCAGATCGAACAAATGGCCAGCCAGCATGATGGCGCGGCTCCGTAGATCCTCCGGCGCACCCCGCTTTCCCTGCAACACGGCCAAAACATCACGGGCCTCCTCTGTCGGCCCGATCCCTGCACCAACCGGCTTGCTGCCGTCTGTCGCGATGCAGCGTACCTTCAGCCCACAGGCCGCCCCAACGCTTGTGAAAAGAGAGGCCAGCCGGTCGGCATCGCCGGGCGTTCGAACCTTGGCCGTCTCCCCCACCGGAATATCAATCACCGCATGGGTGGAACCGGCAGCAATCTTCTTGGACAGCACCGAGGCCACGAGCTGGCCCTCACCATCAAGGTCCAGCGCTCTCTCGATGCGAATCAACAGGTCATCAGCCGGGCTGAGGTTCATCGCCCCACCCCAGGCGAGACAGGCACCGGTTTCTCTGACCACACGGCGAATCTCGTTCAGCCCAAGCCTCACATTGGTCAGCGCTTCCATGGTGTCCGCTGTTCCCGCCGGTGAGGTGATGGCACGGGAGGAGGTTTTAGGCATTACTAAGCCTGCTGCGCTGACGATCGACACAACCAGCGGCGTGGTCCGGTTGCCCGGCAGGCCTCCAACACAGTGTTTGTCGAACACACGATCCACGCCTGGCCAATCGAGCTGTTGTCCGCAATTCACCATCGCCTGGGTCAAAGCAACAATCTCATCGAAACCTAATCTGCCACCCGCACAAGCGCTCAGGAAACAGGCTATTTCGACATCGCTGTATTTGTGTGCGGAGATATCGGAGACAATGCGGGCCATCTCAGCCGGAAGCAAGCTGTGTCCGAATACTTTCCGACGAACCAGACTCAAGGATTCGATATAGGGCGCATGATGTACTGAAACCAGGTCAGACTGAGCCACCCCGAGCCGCTCTATGGCGATATCTGAAAGCCCCGCATACCCTTTGGGAACCGTTTCATCAGACGAAATATTGAGAGTTGCGATGATGGAACGTCCCTGCGAGGAAATTCCCACCCTGGAACTGGCGGCGAATCCTTCTGAAAGGCACACATCACAATCACCACGCATGTAGACGACAGGCTCCTGATGAGTATTGATACCCATCTTGAAAACCCGTAACTGACTGGAAGACGCCACCATGTATCAACATCCTTTTCTGCGTCGAAGAATAATTTCAGTGTTCTGATCAGAGGTCGTTCATACGCCCTATCTGCCTGGCCAATCGCATAGCTTCGTTCTCTTCCATGGTTAGCAACGATTGCAGTAATTCTTTCGCCTCGGGAATCTCGGCTTTGTCGGCCATGGTGCGATAAAGGTCCTCTATCTGATCATGGAAATCGAATACTTCTCTGCATATGCCCTCAAAATCCAGCTGTGCGTATGGCTCATCGCAGGTTCTGTGGGTCTTAATGGGATGGTGAGACAGGTAGTCGTAGACCCTTGTCTCCAATGCTTTGAAATCGCCCTGCGACTTGAATTCATTCACGATACGTTCCATTTCCGATTCATGGGTCGCCAGATAGTCCAGCAGCGCCCGTGCTCGCTCCTCTTCATTCTTCGTAGCGCAATGTGACATACACCTTGCAAGGTGAGCATGCAAATCCCGTGTCCAGCTAATAAGTTCTCCAAAGGTTTTGATGTCCATTTACCCGTTCCCCCTTGTTGTCATTAATCATGTCAGCAAACAGCAATTACCTACCACTTAAACTCATAAGCCTGAATTCACACTGAAAAACCCCAACAAAAGATGCAAAAAGAGTCGCCCAATAGCGTGGGCTTGATGAACATCAATTTTTCCAATTGGAAGTGTTCGTCTACCCTAAGCCGTCCAGTTGGGTGCGCTTTAACAGGAGTGCATTTACCGCAACAAGAGCGGAGCTTCCAGACATTGCGAGCGCCGCTACTTCTGGGCTTATCACCAACGGATAGAACACGCCTGCCGCCGCGGGAAAGGCGATGACGTTATAGCCCACCGCCCAGAACAGGTTCTGGTGCATCTTGCGCAGGGTAGCGCGCGACAGCTCGATGGCTCCCAGCACATCGTAGGGGTCGCTCTTCATCAGCACCACGTCAGCGCTCTCAATGGCCACATCGGTGCCGGCACCGATGGCGAAACCCACCTCCGCCTGGGTCAGTGCCGGGGCGTCATTGACACCGTCGCCCACCATGCCAACCTTCTTGCCCTGAGCCTGGAGCTCCTTGATCTTGTCTGCTTTCTGCCCCGGAAGGACATCGGCGATCACCATCTCAATGCCGAGTTCCCGGGCGATGCGCTCGGCGGTGGCCTGGTTGTCGCCGGTGAGCATCGCCACCTCCACCCCGCGTTCACGCATCTTTTTGACCATTGCAGTAGCGGTGGGGCGCGGCGCATCGGCAATGGCGATAAGGCCGACCAGCTTCCCGTCCTGGGCGACGTGCACCACGGTCTGCCCCGCACTCTGCAGACGCGCGGCCTCGTCCTTCAGGCTCGCCATGTCGACCTTCTCTTCGTCCATCAGCCGGCGGTTGCCGAGCAGCACGGTCTTGCTGCCAATCTCCGTCCGCGCGCCCTTGCCCTCGATGTTGGTGAAACCGGTCAGCGGATCGAGCTGCAAGCCTTCGGCCTTACTTTGTATCGCCTGGGCCAGAGGATGGTCCGAGCCCTGCTCCACCGTCCCCGCCAGTGCGAGGACCGCCTCCTCGGTGCTGCCCGCCACCACGACCACCTCGACCACCTGCGGCTCGCCCATGGTCAGGGTGCCGGTCTTGTCGAAGACCACAATATCCAGCCGGGTGGCATCCTCAAGTGCAGAGGCATTCTTGAACAAGATGCCGTTCCTGGCACCGAGGCCGGTGCCCACCATCACCGCCATGGGCGTTGCAAGGCCCAGGGCGTCCGGGCAGGCGATCACGAACACGGTGATAGTCAGGGTCACGGCAAGCAGCAGGCTTTGGCCAATCCACCAGAACCAGACGGCGAAGGTGAGCAGGCCGATTACGATGGCAATCACTACCAGCCACTGTGACGCTTTGTCCGCCAGCAGCTGCGCCGGAGCCTTGGAGTTCTGCGCCTCCTGCACCAGCTTGACGATCTGCGCTAACGCGGTGTCGGAACCTACCTTGGTGGCGCGATACCTGAAGCTGCCGCTCTTGTTAATGGTGGCCCCGATCACCTTATCGCCGGGCTTTTTTTCCACCGGCATGGACTCGCCAGTGAGCATGGACTCATCCACCAGGGACTCGCCCTCCAAGACCTCACCGTCCACCGGAATCTTATTGCCGGGGCGGATCACGACGATGTCGTCCTTCAGAACCTCAGCGGTGGGAACCTCCCGTTCCTGGCCATCACGCAACACAGTGGCCTTGGGCGGCGCGAGATCCATCAGCGAGCGGATGGCGTCCGAGGCACCGGCACGGGCGCGCATCTCCAGCCAATGGCCGAGCAGGATAAAGACCAGAAGCACTGCCACCGCTTCATAGAACTGAACACTGGGAAAGAAGAAGGTCGCGCCGACGCTGAACAGATACCCCGTGCCCACGGACAGGACCACGAGCACGGCCATGTTGAGCACTCCGTTGCGAAGCGCTCGCCAGGAAAAACAGCCACAGATCCAGGCGGAGGCCAAATGGCGGCGCCGGGGGTATGAACACCTCGCCCATGGGCGAATAGGCAAAGATGGGGATGCTGAAGACGAACGCAATCCAGAAGCGATTGCGCATATCGCGCGCCATGGCTTCCATGCTCATGCCGCCGCCATGGCCCATCTCATGGGCCGCGTGATCCACGGGCGGCGCTGCCTCGGCTTCGGCGCGGGTATTGTCCGCGCCCGGGTGATGATGACCGGCCGGTTTTGCGGCGGCACCAGACTTACCTTGCGAAGCCTCCGGCGCACAGACGTGCTTCGGCACCAGCTCGCCGCCGCAGTGATAGCCGCACTCGACGACTTTCGCCTTGATCGCCTCAAGGTCGGTACGCGTTTCGTCATAGACCACGGTGGCACTGCCCGCGACGTAATTCACTTCAACCTTGCTCACACCCGGCAGCCGGGAGAGCTGTTTTTCAACGCCCCTCGCGCTCAGTGTGGAGGTCAGACCGCCTACCTCGATAACCTTGACTGTCATAAATCAATCCTTTTGATTTTGATATGAGACAACATAGACCATAAACCAGAAAACCAGACGCAAAAAAAAGATATCCGTTACAGCTGTTTTGGGGCCGGGTGATCCGGGGCAAGCCGCGGACGTGTAACGAACAGGCCGACTTGCCGTCATAGTATATAGTTTACTGATGTGATTACTCGAACAGCGAAGTGCCGGTACGCCGGCTTCGCTAGCACAACCCGGAATCAAATGATCCGGAGAAGTGATCATTTCAACGACACAAAGGTCGCAGCAACGAGAAAACACGATGTGGATAAAACTGCTTTCGATTTTTCTGAAGCGTCTGATCAGGCAGGGGAGCCTGGTTGTCGTCTATCCTGACGGACGATCAATACAATACGGTGACGGGTCGACACCCTCCGCCACCATGCGTTTTCACGCCCGCTCCCTGCCACGCAAACTCCTGATCAATCCCGAGCTCACACTGGGCGAGGCCTATATGGACGGGACACTCACGGTCGACCAGGACGATCTCTATGGCCTGGTTGAGTTGCTGGTCATCAACCTGAAGCGCCAGTCCGATGCATGGCACCTTCGCTGGCAGGCAAACCTCCGTCAGCTTCATCGCAGACTGGCGCAGTTCAACCCGGCCGGGCGGGCTCAGCGCAACGTGGCGCATCATTACGACCTGTCCGGCACGCTGTATGACCTGTTTCTGGACCCCGACCGCCAATACTCCTGCGCCTATTTCCGCGAACCGGGCGACACCCTGGAGACCGCCCAAAGAAACAAGAAATCCCTGATCGCCCGAAAACTCCTCCTGGCGCCGGAACAACGGGTTCTCGACATCGGCTGCGGATGGGGCGGGCTTGGGCTTCACCTTGCCCGTGACCATGGCGCCCGGGTCACCGGGATAACCCTGTCGCAGGAGCAACACAGGATCGCCGAAGAACGTGCCCGGGCCGAGGGTCTTGGCGACCAGGCCCGGTTCCGGCTGCAAGACTACCGCGACATCGACGGCACTTTTGACCGGATCGTGTCAGTGGGCATGTTTGAGCATGTCGGAGTGCCACACTACAAGGAGTTCTTCGCCACCCTGCGAGACCGGCTCAAAGACGATGGTGTGGCACTGCTGCACACAATTGGCCGGGCCGACGGACCAGGATCAACCAACCCCTGGATCACCAAATACATATTTCCCGGTGGCTACAGCCCGGCCCTGTCGGAAATCCTTGCCGTCGTCGAGCAATCCGGTCTCTATGTCACCGATGTCGAGGTGTGGCGGCTTCATTACGCCGAGACTCTGAAGGAATGGCGCAATCGGTTCGAGGCCAGCCTGGACCGGGTACGGTCGATCTATGACGAGCGGTTCTGCCGCATGTGGCGGTTCTACCTGGTTGCCAGCGAAGTGGCATTCCGGCACGACGGTCTTGTCGTCTTTCAGATCCAGCTTGCCAAAAAACAGGACGCGGTACCGCTCACGCGGGATTACCTGGCCAGCCGGGACAGACTGGGCGAACCGGCCACCAGGGACGGAGAGAAGATCACTGATCGCGAGGTATGGAACGCCAAGTGATGGTTTTCATTCGGCCGGAGGAGTCAATAAAAAACAGGCCCGACTCAATGTTATTCGTCATGTGATGTCACTGGTGGACTGTCCGGAAAAAGATGGACTGGCCCCGCCCGGCAAGAGCTCAACCGGCACTTCGGCATCAACACCTAACCTTTTCAGAACCCATAGCGCACCCCCAGATACAGGTTATTGTTGTCCTGAAACTGACCGAAGAAGGTTTCCTCCTGGGCGCCGAAAAACAGGTTCCCGCCGGCTTCAACAGAGAGATGATCATCAACCTGGTAGCCCACCCGGGGGCGTAGGTACGCGTCCCGGTCCGAGGGCGAGTAGAACAGGAACAACGACCACTCCAGATTCTGGCTGTGTGTCAGCCAGGTCAGACGCTGGGTGAGGACGTGGCGATTCTCGTCCCGCACCGGGGCACCCGGGGGCAAGGTTCGCCGGTAGGCCTCATACTCATCCATGCGCTCCAGGTAGTACTGCAGGCCCAGGGTCAGGTTACGGGCAATTTCCTGCTCATAGCCGAGCAGCAGGCGCAGCTCGCTGTTGCGCACCGTGGGATCGTCGCCGTCGCGGTCGGTGCGGGAATCGTAATAACCCAGTTCGACGTTGCCGATGCCCGGCCCCACCGGCCCGCGCAGGCTGGCGCCGAGCACCGACAGCGGAGGAAACGTGGCCCTGCCGCTGACCGGATCAGCCCCGGCCGGGCTCTTCCAGAAGCCGTCGTAGCCGTAGAGCGCGACCTCGTAGGCGCCAAGGTTGCGGTACAGCCGGGCGGCCCACTCGTCGTCTTCGAAGGCGTCCGCCGGGCGGTCCGCCAGTACAACCGCATTGCGCCCGGTCAGCCGCCCTTGTCCTGCGTTGAAGAAAGAGAGACGGCGACCGTCGATGAAGCGATCAGCGTCAAACCGAGGGGTGTAGACAAGGTCAAGATTGGCCCAGCTG
Source organism: Marinobacter metalliresistant (assembly GCF_038098645.1). Classification (NCBI taxonomy): domain Bacteria; kingdom Pseudomonadati; phylum Pseudomonadota; class Gammaproteobacteria; order Pseudomonadales; family Marinobacteraceae; genus Marinobacter; species Marinobacter metalliresistant. The sequence continues at coordinate 2,023,084 of NZ_CP101118.1, forward strand.
GAAAAAGCCGAAACCTTCAGCGCGTCCGAGGGCGCCTTGAGGTACTCCACATCGCGGCCGATAAAAAACGAGACCCAGTCCTTTGGAAACAGATCGTTGATGAACACCAGGTCGCCGGTTCCCCAGGTTAATATTTGGCGACCTACTTTTACATCGGTATCCGCGCTCGGCGAAAACACCAGGCTGGCCTCGCGCAGGTCGAAGGCGCCCTCACCCGATTCCAGGTCCATCGCCCGATCGTCGTCCAGGTCATCATAGAGAAAATCGCCGGTAAGGCGCAGCGTTGCTCCCTGGAAATACTTCTCCGCCTCAAGCTGCAACCGGGTCTCGGCGATGGAGAGATCGCGCTCGTAGGGATCATCGCCCAGCCGGGTTCCGCCCCGGGCTTCCCAGAAGCCACGCAGGCGAAATGGCAGCGCCGCCGCAGCCGGTCGGTCGGCGGTTTGTTCTGCCCCGGCCTCACCCCCGAGGCCTGCCGGCAGGGCCGGTTCCTCGGTATCGCTGGCTGGCGCGCCCAGCCCCTCCGGCAGCTCGGGCGCGGCCGCCCATAGCGCCCCGGGCGCCACACCGAGACCGATACCCGCCAGCAACATGCCCCAGAGCAGGCTTCTGGTGTTCATCCACGCCCTCCTGCCCTCAGTGCACCGGTGGTCACTGCAAGTACTCCTTTGGTGCCCGGCGCAGGTAGCGCTCCGAGAAGACGTCTTCCGGCAGACCCAGGTCATAGTCAATGCCACTGTAGGTCAGCTCCGTGGTGCCGCCGCTGCGCAGGTTCTCCATCCTCGCCTTTACGACCGTGGGGTAACCCTGCACCTTCTCCACCGCCAGCGCGGTGTAACGCCGGTAGAGGTTGCCACTGTCGTCGACATACTCGGTGCGAACCGGCAGGAAGGACTGCTTGTGGATATAGACATCGTAGTAGGCGAACTCAACCTCCCCGGGCCGCCTGGGTTTGTTGCGCACTACGTAGTAGTTGTCCGTGGTCTCGATCAGCTCGTGGCTGTCGTCGTCAATACTGCGCCCCGAGATATCCTCGTAGAAGAAATCCGAGCCGACGAAGCTGGTGCGTTTGTCGGAAGCGGCAATTCGCTTAACCAGATCCAGCGCCGGCAGGTACAGCCAGCGGTCGTCGTCCCGGTCCTGGTGTTTCCACACCAGCAGCGTCATCTGGCTCACATCCGCCGGTCGCCGGAAATAGACATAGTACTTCTGCTCGCCACGGTAGGCGCTCCCCTCAATGGCATCTGTCTCCGGGCCGTCCCGCCGCAAAATGGTAAGCTCGCGACTGCGGGTACGCCCCTGGCGGTCAGTGATGGTCATGGCGACCCTGGCGCGGCCATCACGCCCCTGGAAGTAGGAGACCATATTGGCACGGTTGACAATGCGCTCCACCGAGGGCGCAGCGCCGGCATCCTGGGCCAGGGCAATGGGCGCGATGCCCAGCGCCATCACCATCAGGGCCAGCTTTCGGAACAGGGTAACAAGCCAGTATCTACTCATTGCACGCCTTCCTCTTGGTTTTGCGGATTCGGGACGGCCCTGTGGGCGCCGGGAAACAGCCACCGTTGCAGCAGGGTTACCAATGCCGGCAGGATCAGCAGTGTGCTCAGGCCGGCGGTCAACAGAATGGCCGCGATAAACACCCCCACCGTCTGGTAGGGCACAAGCGGTGCCGCCAGCAGCGGCAGGAAACCAACGCCAAGCACGATGGCGTTGCGGGTTATTGCCCGTGCCGGCTCGCCGAACATCGGTGCCACCGAGCGACGCCAGGAACCTGTCTCGGCCTGGATGGCGCGGGCGCGGGCCAGGAAGTGGATGGCGTAGTCCACGGCGAGCCCCAGACTCAGGGCGCTAAGCACGGCGACCGGCATATCGTAGTTCTTGCCGATGATACCGATCAGACCGTAGATGGCCCCGATGGTCACAGTCAGAGGTATCATGCACAGCAGCCCCCAGAGCAGCGAACGGAACAGCACAGCCATCAACAGCAGCACAACCACGAAACTGCCGAACAGGGCCATGGCCATGCCGCTGACCATTTTGTCCTGCCAGACCACATTGATATAGTTAAGACCAAACCAGCGTGCCTGGATCGACGCCGGCGGAGGATTGGCCGCAATGAAGTCGTCGAGCGCCTGAACCACCCGGCTCATGTCCCGGTTATCGCCACTGGTGAGCTGAACCCAGATGCTGGCACGGCGGTAGTCGGGCGTAACGAAGTGCCAGAGGTCCTGGGGGCGATGGCCATTCTGGTAAGTGAGCAGGGTCTGCGCAACCGCCGCCGGACTGTCCGGAATGCGAAAGGCCCCGGCATCGCCGCCCAGAAGTTCGCGGTGGACGGTTTTGACCAGATCGGCGACGGAGTTGGACTTGCCGACCACACCAGTCTCGCCCAGCCGCTGCTGCAGCCTGGCGATGTAGCGCAGGACCTCGGGGCGCTTGAAGGTCTCGTCGGGCCGGGCCGCGTCATCGGCCTCCGGAACCAGCGCCAGATAGGCCATGTAGGTGCCGCCGAAATGTTCGTTGAGCACCCGGTCCGCCACCCGGATGGGGTGCTCGGGCTCGAACCACTTGACCGGGTTATCGTTGATACGGATCTGGCTGATGCCATAACCCGCAGCCACCACCACGACCATGGTAACCACCAGCACCGCCCTGGCGTGGCCGACCACGCCCTCGCCGAGGCGACGCAGCCAGCGCCCCATGACTGTATTCCCATCTGGGTCCCCGACGGCGTGTCCGAAGCCGGTGAGCCGCCGCTCCGGCATCAGCATGATGTAAGCCGGAATAAAGGTCACCGTGCACAACCAGGCCAGGAACACACCGATCGCGATAAAGATGCCGAACACCTGAACCGGCGGGATCGGGGTGAGTGCCAGTGACCCAAACCCGGCCATCGTCGTCAGGGTGGTGAACAGCATCGGCTTGAACAGTATCCCCATAACCTCCCGGATGGCCCGGTGGCGGTCACGATGCTGGGGATAGCGGTCGAAGAATTCCGAGAGGATATGCACCGCATCCAGCACCGCAATGGGCATGATGAATACGGGGATCATCGAGCTCATGATGTGGACGGTGCTGCCGCTGATCACCAGCAACGCCATGGTGCTCGCGGCCGCCACCATGGCCACGATCATCGCCGAGGTAATGAGCCGGACGTGGCGGAAGAACCACCACATCGCCAGGAAGATGACCAGCATTGCCAGTGGCGCCGAAATCGCCATCTGGTAGAACATCTGCACACCAAAGGTGTCCTCCGCCACGGGCAACCCGGTGATGTAGACCTGATCGCCGGTATCCTTCCAGCCAGCGACTTTGTCAAGCAGGGCTTCGCGGACCCGGTAACTCATGTCCTTGCTGGTCAGCGGCAGGTAAAGGGCGACTGCCTTGCCATCGGCGCTTACCAGGGTATTGTCGAACAGCGGGATGCGTTGCGCCCGCTCAAGAATAGCGAGCGCCTGATTGCGAGTATCCGGCGGCTCTGGCATGAGCCAGCTGAAACGAACCGAGCCGACCCCCTCTTGCTCAATGTTGTCAACCCGCGAGAGCGCGAGCATATCCTCCTCGACCACGCCCTCCTGCCGGCCCGGGTTGTCCGGATCGGGCCACCTGAGCGTACTGGCAAACTCCGTCAGTTCATAAATACGCCGCAGCGAACCGACATTGAATACGCCGTCAGGGTTGCTTTCGTTGACCACACCCACCACGACCATGTCATAAAGCGAGAACTGCTTCTTCATGTCGTCGTGAAAAACGCGTACGGGTTCGTCGGCGGAGAGCATATTCTCCGGGTCGGTATCGATGGTCAGCGGATTAAGCAGACCAAACCGTTCGGGCCAGACGCTTGGCAGCGCCGCCAGCACCACCAGCATCAGCGTGACGACCACCATGGTCCAAACGGTCAGGCGAGGACGGTCAGTGGCGAACTCTAGCCAGGAACCCTCGGTCTTTTCAGCCATTTACAGCGCCTCCGCAAGTCAGTCGAAGGCGGCGCCGGGCTTCTTGCCCAAGGCCTTGAGGATCTTCGCCAGAGGGCAGAATCCGCTGAAGGCAGCCTGCAGCATGTTGGCGCCCACAAACGCGGTGAACCACAACCAGTAAGGTGAGTGGAGCTGGGAAAGAGCCAGACTTACAAGAATGAAAGATCCTGCGAATGCGAGTACAAGGCGGTCGATAGACATATGCCCCTCCTGTTATAGTAGCGCGTTCCGGCACTTTCAGCAGATTGCGCGCTGCGCTGGCTGCGCTGAAAGCAACCGTACATAATACCTGGCATGGCCACGTGCCGGACCACGGAAAGCCGGGGCCTGCCAGACGACGACGGGCAACACTTGACTACCTGACCAAGAACACCCGATCATCTGAACCAAGCCTAACACATTCACGATTGCAGAGCTATGAATGTATGAATAAAAATCAGATGTCGGAAGCGGCGGATCAGGCCACCAATCTGCTAAAGGCCCTCTCCGGACGGAGCCGGCTGATGATCCTCTGCCAACTGATCGACGGCGAGCAGGCGGTGAGCGAGCTTGCGGATGCACTGGAGATGCGCCAGGCGGCCGTCTCCCAGCAACTCGCCCTGCTGCGCAAGGACGGCCTGGTATCAGCGCGCCGCGAAGCGCGGACCATACACTACTCCCTGGCGGGAGAGGAGGCGCGCCGAATCATAGAAGTTCTGTATGAGCTGTTCTGCGATACCGACGCACTATAAAAAGCAAGCCTTTACCATGGCCGCAAGAGAAACTGATGATGCCGGCGAAGCGGAGGGATTGGGCCACGCACCCCGCGCCCGATCTTTTGGACACTGGCGAATCACGCTCATCGAGTGAGAGCCCTTCCTGAAGTTGGTTTACGCCTTCTCGTACATCTGCCCTATCGTCGCCAGTGGCAGGAACATTCGCAAAGGGTTTGAGGGGAGGGGCTGAAACCCAAACGCCAGGTAAAGTCTCTGTCTTCGCTCAACCGCTTCCGGGGTTCCGCAATCTAAAACGTCCAGCAATACGAGCGCGGTGCCTATTCGATGCGAGGCCAGATAGGCCCCCTTGAGCGCATCTGCGAGAAGTAGGCTGCCCAGTCCCTTTCCCTGAGCATGGGCCGTCACGCCCATCATGCCTATAAAGGCTGCTGGAATTTGGCCGTCAGGCAATGAATAACGCCGATATCGGCTGGGGAGGTTACTGTAGTTCACGGTGTGCGCGTTGATCGAATAAAATCCCAGAATGTCCTCTGGGTTGTCATCGGGATTCAACGCCACAAATACCCTCGCTGTGCCACCTTTCATGAGCTTCGAGGCTGTTTTGCGAAGAAAGTTGTCAACCTGCTCAACCCCGGATGTAAAAGCTGATCGATCATGTTTGTTTGTATCGAGGGGCTCAATAACAATCGCTGGCGGCATCAGCGGTTGTCCACCTGTTCCTCATGCCGGGCAAAAGCCGCACTCAGCTTTTCAGTGGGAGCAGGCGGGTTATCCAAAGCATCGAAAAAGGCTTGATGATCCTCCGGCTCCAGGTGCGTCACTTCATGCGCCTGGATCGTTGCTATCGCCCTCTGGTATACCGCGTTGATCGCAAACGATGACATATCCTGACCAGTGAGCGCCGCCGCCCGCTCAACCGTTTTTTTGATCCGCTCAGTCGTGCGAAAGTTGAAGCGAGCGGTATTACGCTGATTGGCCTTGAGGCCGCTGTCAGAATTCGATGATGGCAACATGGACATTTCCTCACCAACGCCAGAGATTTTTAAATTGTACGCCTGATCGGCGTACATTTATAGTGTTTAAGTATTGGCCAGCTCTGGCTCAACGACAAGCCGGCTGCGCGTGGGGTTGAAAGTCTACCATCGATAACCGGGAAAGCCCGTCTGTGGGGATCGTGAGCAGGGTCAACGCAAGATCGCGGCGCAACTGAACTGCGTACCCGGGGATTCTCAGGAGGGTGTGGGGGATTGGGCAGGCACAGCCTGCTTTCGACTCATAAAAAAGCGGGGCAACGCGGGCATACACCAGGCCCGCGTTGCCCCGACTTCAACTGCTATTTGCCTGAGAAGGCCTGGCGCATGTATTGAACGATGGCCCCCGCCTGCTCTTTCGTTAATGAACTGATGCCGCCCTTGGCGGGCATCGCCATGGATGAGCCTGGGCTCTTGAACCCCTCCATGATGTGAGTAACCAGTACCTCGTTATCCTTGGACAGCCGGCCATCGCTCTTTGTGAAGTCCGGAACGCCTGGCAGCTTGCCCTTTCCGTTTGCGCCGTGGCAGGCAACGCAGGTGGAGTTATAGAGCTTTTCGCCGGTTTCCACGCTTTCAGACGAAGCTGCGGCTCCGGCTGAGTATGCAACGATCCCGGCGACCAGACTGGCGATCAGAAAAGACGACCTTTTCATTTATTCCCCCCCCTTGTTACCTGCGGGATCATTGCTTTTCTGAAGAAAGGCTTGTATATCCCGCACTTCCTGCCCGGTCAAGCCCGCTCGCATTCGCATGTGAAGCAACGTTGGCTCCCAGACATCGTCGCGGAACTCGGCTGGGTCCCGCATGTTATGGCACCGTGCGCAGTTGTCCGCCCATGACTGGGCGCCCCGGACGAATGCCATGGGATCGTCGTCCTGGGCGGCGGCTGAACCTGCGCCACCGATGAAAAGCGCGGCCACCAATGTAGCATTACTGATGAGGTTGCGGTTCATTAATTTCATGTTAATACCCTCTTAAAATCCGTAAGCCAGCTGAACGTTGAAGCGCTTGTCATCGTCGATAGCGTTGTCATCGTAATCATCCACGGTGTAGGCCGCCTTAACGATAACATTGTTTGCGAACAGGTAATTCACCCCTGCGGACCACTGGGAGCGGTTTGCATCGGCATCGGGGGTGTCTAGGTCACCTAAACGGACAACACCTTCCCACTTGGTATCCGGCACCCGGTACGCCGCCTGCGCATACCAGGCAGTGTATTCGAGTTCTTCGGCCGCCGCGCCACCGGCAATCGCGCTATTGGCTTCGCTACCCACGGTTTGCTGGATGAATTCACCGCGCAGCTGCAGGGTGGCAATGTTGTAAACGGCGTCCGCGCCCAGAACGGTGTAGTCACGGTCCGGCTCTCCCGCCGCCAGCTCAGACACATCGTGTCCCTCGGCCACTCCGATCTTGCCCAGGGCGCCCGAAAGGCCCAGCTCCAGCGCAGGCACCGGCAGGAATCCTACCCGGCCACCGTATACAAAATTACCATCGGCATTGGATGCGGCAGCCTCGGTTTCCAACTCCACCTCACCGTCAGCCTCATCGACAAGAAGGGTCGGACCGTTCGACGTAAACAGGGCGTAGTTGGCGCGCATCGACCCACTCAACGGGATGCCGCCACGCAACTGAACGCCCAGGTCGGAGAGCGGGGCCGCGCCCCCGTGACCAAAGCCCACGGGTGCGGTAGGCAGCTTGTTGATCCAGCTTGGGTGGACATTCTGGCGGAACTGGCCGATCGGGCTCAAAAACTTGCCCGCCACCAGCGCCATGTAATCGTTCAGTACGAGGTCAATTGTCGTGTATTCCACTCCAAACTCGGTTTCACCGTTTTCATCGGTCTCGAATTCAAGCTCACCTTCAAACAGCACTCGGTCGGAAAACTGAAAATGAAAGATCGGCGCAAATCGCGCTGCCGTAAAACCGTCCTCCTGGTTGTCGGAGCCCGCTATGAAATCAACGTTGCTGTATCCGGCCATATGCAGCTTGGTCAGCGTATCGAGGTTGTTGCTCTTTACATCCTCCCGCAGAGCCGCCATCTGTGACTCAAGGTTAGCAATTTTTGATTCGGTGTCTTCGTTTGCGATCGCGGCCCCGCTTGCGAATACGGAGGCTGCCAGCGACAGCTTAATAAAATGGAGTTTTTTCATAGGTGCACCCTTCTGGGTTAGATGAAGAGACGTATATAGCTGTTCCGGGAAAAGGCTTTCGAAAAGCTACTGATCCAAAACATGAACAATTAGACACCTTGAAACTGAAACGAAACTGAATTTTTCGGCCTGCTCGCCCCGGCCTTGATTCACGTCAGTTTTTATTCTCGCCTGACAGCAAGAAGCCCAGGCCCCTGCCTCCGCGGCAACAAACCCTCGCCGTGGTCAGAGGCGTAAAATCGACTGGTAGCCCGCCACGTCCACCTCAAACCGGGTGTTCCGGCGGAGGTGGTCCCGCGTGGCTTCCAGCGCCTTGGAGTCCTCACAGACTGCAATCGACCAATACACGTGTCTGGCCGGTTTCAACCAGGAACTTGGAGCCGGTCACGGTCTCCGTTCCACCCAGGAATGTGATGTTCATCTGCGCTCATCCTCCGCCTGATTGAGAAAATGCCTGATCGGTGACACCAGCAACTCGCTGACATCAATCCCATTGGTGCTGTGTGGGACAGTGTTGGTGGTCACCAGCGCCTGCAGGCCGGTGCCCAGAAGGTAGGTGTCCGAAGCCTCCGCGAAAATGCCATGCACCGCCGCACAAAGGATGGCCTCCATGCCCTGCGCCTTGAGCGCCCTGACGCACTCGCCAACGGTGCGGCCGCTGGAAATAACGTCATCAATGATGACGGCTTTCCGACCGCGATACGCCGAGATATCCGGCAAGGTGACCTCAACGCGCCGGTCACCCAGACGCTGCTTGGTGCCAATGACATAAGGATGGTTACTGGCCATCGCGATACTCGATACCCATTGCTCGCTCTCCGCGTCCGGGCCTACCAGCAACAGACCGTCCTGCCCCCGTAGCCAATCCGCCAGCGCAGGCGCTCCCTGAACAACTTGCGCCGGTACGCTGTAGATCTCGCCAAGAGACTGGTACCGGTGCAAATGCGGATCGATGGTGATCAGCCAGTCGATGTGTGAAGACAGCGACCGGGCAAACACTCTGGACGTGACCGCCTCCCCTTCCGCGAAGCGACGGTCCTGGCGCATATAGCACAGATAGGGAGCCACCAGCCCCACCGACCTGGCACCGAGTTCCCGGAGAGTTTCAAAGAGAAACAGGTGAGCCAGGTACTTGGCGTCCGGACGGGAAAAGTCCGCCAGTACAATACAGTCAGCACCGCTCACCGGCGTGAGTACGCGCAGGTAGGACTCACCATCGGGAAAACGTCGCAACTCGTGATGCCCCGGCGCCAGGCCAAGCTGGTCACACAGTTTTTCCTGCAAAGGGTGTGGTTCCAGGCAAAAAAGAACGGTTCTTCCAGTGTTGCCCACAATCAACCCTCCGTTTGAATGGCAAAAACCGGCAACTCACTGGCACTATAAGCCAGTGCGTAATCCCGCTCGCCGACGCTGTCACTCAACACCTCGTAAAGCGGCTGACCCGCCGTGACGGTGTCGCCGACATTGACAAGAAGCCGCAGGCGGCCCCTACGTTTGAGAACAGGGAGGACAATCGATCGGCTTCCGCGTGGCTGCGGACTTTGGCCGTGTTGCCAACCGGAATATCAATCACCACGTGAGTTGAGCCGGCGGCAATCTTCTTCGATAACACCGATGCTACCAGTTGCCCTTCACCATCCAGATCCAGTGCCCGTTCAACACGAATCAGCAGATCATCCGCCGGGCTGAGATTGATCGCACCTCCCCAGGCGAGGCAGGCACCGGTCTGCCCGACCACGCGCTGAATGGCGGCCAGATCCAGGTTGACGGTCGTCAACGCCTCCATGGTATCCGCGGTACCGGCGGGCGACGTGATTGCGCGGGACGACGTCTTGGGCATGACCAGTCCCGCCGCGCTGACAATCGAAACGACCAGTGGTGTGGTTCGGTTGCCGGGGAGGCCTCCGACGCAATGTTTATCAAACACCCGATCCACGTTGTCCCAGCTCAGGCGCTCCCCGCAGTTCACCATGGCCCGGGTCAGGCTGGTAATCTCATCAATATTCAGTCGTCCGCCGGCACAGACACTCAGAAAGCAGGCGATTTCGACATCGCTGTACTTGTGATCGGAAATATCGGCGATAATCCTGGCGATGTTGGAAAGGCCCGCGTACCCCTCGGGAACGGTCTCGCCGTAGACAATGTTCAGGGTTGCCACAATGGCCTGCTCTTCCGTGGAAATGCCCACCCTTGAACTGGCGGTGAATCCCTCCGAACGGCACACCTGACAATCGTCGCGCATATACACAACAGGTTCCTGATGGGTGTCAATCCCCATCAGGTAAGCTTTTAACTGGCTGGAAGAATCCATAGTTCTCTTCATTCTGTTACTGATCAGGGCCCGGGTTTCAGCAGAAGATCAGAGGTCCTCCATTCGTCCGACCTGACGGGCCAGTCGCATTGATTCGTTCTGTTCCATGGTTAACAAAGCCTGGAACAGCTCCCGTGCCTCGGGAATCTCCGCCCGGTCCGCCATGGCTTTATAGAGGTCGGCGATCTGATCATGAAAGTCGAATACCTCCCGGCAAATACCCTGGAAATCAAGCTTTGCGTACGGCTCATCACAGGTACGGTGAGTTTTGACGGGATTATGCGAAAGGTAATCAAAGACTCTTGTTTCTAGCGCCCTGGAATTCCCCTGACGTTCGAACTCGCTCACTATCCGCTCCATTTCGGACTCATGGGCCGCCAGATAGTCCAGCAGTGCCCGGGCCCGCTCCTCTTCATTCTTTGTCGCACAATGGGAGAGACAGCTCGCCAGGTGTGAGTGCAGATCCCGCGTCCAACTGATCAATTCACCAAAGGTTTTGATATCCATTTCGTTTTCCCCGCTTCGTTTGGGTTGATGAGCGTTAGCCAGGGACAACGCTCCCTGACCCAAGTAGAACTCTGTAATCTGAAATCACCCTGAAAACCAGCAAAAGAACGTAAAACTCCGGCCCTGGCACTGGTTAATATGATTTACATCAATCCAATACCACACCAAGGGGGTGGCAACTCATACTGCACTGAACCAAAACTGAATAATTTCCGCCAGCCAATCCGAACTTGACGGGAATCAAATCCAGATCATTCCGTAAAAATTCAATACCCTACTGCTTGACGTATGAGTAGCTCAGAGGTTTTATAGTCCGTCCGTTCATATTCACAGGCAGTGCCGGCGACGGCTGGCCACCCCCAGGCCAACCTGTCAGGAGATCAGCATGAGAAAATCACTTGTCGCAGGCTTGCTCGCACGTGCCACCGCTTCCATAAAACGATACGAGTTCTGACTATGCCCGACCTTGCAACCTGGGGCATCCTGGCCGCATTCCTGGGCGGACTGGTGTCTTTCTTCTCGCCATGTACATTACCCCTTGTACCCGGCTACCTGTCCGTCGTTACCGGCGGAGCCGTGAGTGAGGCAGCAAATCGTCTGAAAGCATTGTGGCTGAGCTGCTGCTTCGTACTCGGGTTCAGCGTGGTTTTCGTCGCGCTGGGCGCAAGCGCCAGTCTTCTGGGGCAATGGCTGATGGCCTACCGACAGGAAGCCAATCTGGTGGCGGGCCTGCTGATCGTGCTGATGGGCCTGTTCATGCTGGGCTGGTGGAGCATGCCTGTGCTGCAACGCGACTGGCGCCTGGGGCAAACGCTCGAGGGAGGGCGCCCCACAGCCGCCTTTTTGTTGGGTGTTGCCTTTGCCGTCGGCTGGACGCCCTGCATCGGCCCCATACTCGGAGCCATACTGGCGCTCAGCTCCACCCACGCCAACGCAGAAACGGGCATGTTGTATCTTGCGGTGTATTCGCTCGGTCTGGCACTCCCCTTTCTTGGAACAGCGCTGTTCATTGAGCATTTTCGCAAGCGAGTGCGTGGATTCAGTCGTTGGAGCAGGCCGCTAAGAGCACTGGCGGGCCTGGTGCTGATCATCATGGGCATGATGGTGTTAACGGGCCAGATGACTCGGTTTGCATCCTGGATGCTGTCGGCCTTTCCAGTGCTGGGAGGGCTTGGCTAGTGTCCCAGGTCGGCTGGAAGCCGGTAGAGCCTTGTTGCCCCTTCCCCGGCCTTTCCGTCCCCGCCCCGGCTTTCCGCCGAGAAAAAGAACAGCCCGCCACTCCCATAGGCTGCCTTCGCTGAACGAGGTATGGATACTCTGGTTTTCCCCAGAACGGACGGCGAATCCGGGTTTGCATCCAGCCAATCGATAGCGACGACGTCTTTGGGGCCTCCGGTCTCCGAAGGGGTCGGGCGCTGCGCGATACCGACAATGTGGCGCGAAACCTCAGTGCCTTCAGTGCCCCCGACAAACGGATTGCCCAGGGATAAGGTTCTTGTCGGACTGAAAATCAATTCCGGGTTAACTTCAAACCGGATTTCCGAGCCGGGAAGAAGGTCCATATCGTAGTCGTAGCTGAGCTTCAGTTCCGGACCATTGCCGGAATACACAGAGACTTTACCGTCAAACGCGCTTACAAAACCTCCGGCGCCGCTGTCTGTTTTGCCCAGAACCCGGGAACCCAAAACCCTGAAACCGGGCGTCAGAGCGCTGAATGTTTCATTGGCAGTTTCCACAATCTCCCTATGTTCTGGAACGACCGTGTAGATCTTTGATCCGAAACCGTGCTCTGCCGTATAAGACTGACCCAGAATGGTCTCACTCCGCCCATCCAGGTCGGTATCATGCACGCCCATCATCAATGGCGAAAACCCAACCAACAAGGCACGATCCCTATCAAGCTTGACAACGGAACTTGACACCCGGTAATCATCCCATTGGTTGACGAGCAGATAAAGATCACCGGCATTGTTATACCAGTCCATATAAATTATTCTCTCGCCACGTGGAATAGCGATATCGGCGATTTCGCTCACGGGGCCATCGGACTGACCCGAAAAAAACCTGATTTTCTGCTTGTCTTCCAGTGCCACTAAATAACGCCCTGAGATTTCATTGGCTGCAATCGAACTTGCCCGGCCGGGTAACTCAAGAACAAGCTCGGCATCTAACTCTCCCGCGCCATGAAAGTTCTCTTCTTTTGGATATGACGCAACATCTACCACGCCAACCAGCCAGGTTCTGTCGTAGGTGACAACTACCCTGCCCTTGCTTATTAACTCGAACGTCAGAGAGGGCTCTGCCTTGCTTTCCTCATTTTCCCAGACCAGGCGTGGAAACATGGATTTCAGTTCTTCTTCCACGGGCCCGCTTTTTTCGGTTGTACTTTTAATTACGGCCGGCAAAGGGCCAAACCTCTCCACAACGGCATTTACACCAGGCATGGGCCCGGACAGCAGCTTGCCAACGAATTCTTCCGGATTAATCCGTAAAATACCGATTACGGACCGGCGGTCACCGACCATACTGGCATCGCCGTTCTGAACGGGTTTTGCCGTAACGAAAACATCCCCCACCTCGACGACATTATCGTGCCGGTCTATGTAAACAAGACCTTCGTCCTTGTCGATCCGGCTGATCGCGGAAACAAAAGGGTCGAAGCGCTCACCTGCGAAACAGAGCTGTCCGGTTATTGTAAAAACAATTAAAACGACAAAACGAAAGATCCGGACGCTGGCACAGCTGATTACATTCGTCATACAGGGACTCTTCGAAAGGAATAAGGTGCGAAGCGTCGGCTTCGCACCTTCTGGTCAGTTAAAACTTATACCGGACGCGGCCGGCAACATGCACAATGTCCTTATCACTCTGGCCGTTTTGAAGCGCGCCTTCCTCAAGTGCATCCACTGCATCTCCCGCAAGCAGATAAGCCGCTTCCGCCGCAATTTCCAGGGACGGATACGGAAGATAGCTCACCCGTCCACCGAACTCCAGGCCCAGATCTTTTGATGAACTCCCGTCAGCCAGCGTAATGGCTTCCGCCAGCCGGTTGTACACCAGCATTCCACTGAGCTTTACGTTAGGCCTGACCTTGTGATCGAGCTGGATCTTGTTCATGAAATACCCCTTATCCAGGATATAAGGAGTCTCGGCGAAATAGTCGTCGTCCGTCATATTTTCCTGGAAAATCATGCTGTCCGTCAGATCGACGTCCGTGGATATGAACGCATCGAAATTGGAATCCTGCTCATTGCTGTCTCCCGATGCATACACCATTGTGTAGGTGACTGTATTGGGACCAAATTGCAGGCCAAGCTCGCCACGGCCCAAAAAGGTGGACAGGTCATAGCTGGTGTTTGGGTTTTGAGCCCCGTTTAAAGGTTTAAAATTAACACCCTCAATCGTTCCCGTCTGCGCGATGGCTGTACCCTTGAGGAAAAGCCGGCCCGCCGACGTCTCAGTGTTGTAGTCGAAGGTCGCGCCCAGATTCGACACTGAGTATTCTGAGTTATCGGCGATATGCTTCAGCTCATATTTCCTGCTCTCGACAACACCGAAACCATTTGCAACCTGATTGTTCATCTGATAAAGATAAAAAATTCCGGCATTCAGGTTGGGTGAAAACTGTTTATCCAGGTTCAGCGCAAAGTTATCAGCGCCATCCCATCCTTCATCCTGCGGGGAGTCGCCGGAGCCTCCTGCGTTGGTGGAGTCACCGCGCCCCCACAGAAGCTGATAGTCAATACCGGACTGAAGCTTCCCGGTCAGCACGGCTGCGGTTGCCGTCTCGTTCCAGACATGGGCGTTAACCGAAACCGGCTGCAACCCGATCTTCAGGTGCTGATCAACGGTATCGGGCAAAACGAAGTCGACGTAAGCCCAGCGAGTCTCGATATTTTTACCGTCACCGGAATACCCCCCCCCCTTTGAGCTTTCGCCGAAGCGAACGCCGCCGATTTCGGTTGCAAACACGCCCTTGACCATTTCATTGTCCGACGTGGCGGTGACCCAAAACCGGTACTTTATCTCACCATAACTCTCGGTGGGATCGCTTTCTTTCAGCGTTCCGCCACCGGAATTACCTGTTCTGAACCAATCCCTCTGATTGGTGTATGCCTGAAATCGGTTGTTCATGTCTCCATGAAAATCAAATTCGGCCGCCATTACAGGGTTTGGAGCATACATAGCGGCTGCTCCGAGAATCGCCAGGTAAAGCGGGCTGCGCTTAAGTTTCAGTTGCTTCATTGTTATCCCTATTATTAGTCGTCTTATTAGTCGTCAGAAGAGCTCAGCAAACGGACCTAATGGTCGGTCATTCCGCCGTGTCGCATACAGCAGGGCAACCAACCTCCTGCTTGCAGGCAGGCCGAGACCAATGAAACCTGAAACGAAGCTGAAAATCCAGAGGGATTACGACTTATGTCTTAGACAGGGCTGGCAACATGTCGGAGACAAAGGAGTTAAGGCCGTTTTTGGTGACCGCCTGGACGGTCACCTTTACAACAGATCGAATATCAGCGCGAAGGATAAGGGCTTGATGACCTCAATGGCCGGATTTCTCCGCCCCTTTCGATTTCATCGGCTGATCCTTCATCGACCCCTTCATTTCCTTCATCATTCCCATGCAGCCCTTCATGTCTCCATGCATCATCTGCATGTTTTCCTGCATGGCTTTCATATGGTCCTGCATCAGCTCCTGGCGCTTGGCAGGATCCTGCTCCTGCTTGATACGGCTCATCAGCGCCTGCATTTCTTCCATATTCTTCTGCATCGCCTCCGCCCTGTCCTGATCCTGCATCTGCATCTCCTGCATCTGCATGGAATCCTGTTCATGGTGCTTTTGATCGCGATGCTGATCATGATCCGCTGCCAAAGCCGGCATAGAAAGCAGGGCGGCTATGACGGTGCTAACAAGTGTAAGTCTTTTCATGGTGTTCTCCGTCCGTTGGGTAACTGGAAAATGCAATTGCCTCCGTAAGAGACGATTGTTGACCGGGTCTGATTCCGACCGTCTTCGTATAAGATAGTACAACGATCGGCTGAGGTGAAGCATGGCAAACACCCGGACAATGCCACAGGCCGGTCAGCTTCTTGCGCTAAAAGATGAGCCAGCATCAGACAGGATCCTGCATTCACGGCCCTGCCAGGAGGTTCAGCTTCGTTTCAGCTACAGTGTGTAGGGTAAAGACCGGAAGTGCGAAAGCGGGCGCCCGTGGTCAGACCGATCCCACGCGCCAAGGGCGCGTGAGCGCACCCGCAGTGATTCAATAGTGCCATGACGCAGTGATTCAATAGTGCCATGAAAGGCAGGAGAATTAGTGTATGAGTGAAAAACATCCTGATACGGGATTATCCAGGCGGCGCCTGATCCAGGGGGCTGCCGCAATGGGCCTTCTCGCCGGTTTTGACAGCCTGATGCCGGCGTTTGCCAGGGGCAACCTGGACAACTCGAATGTTTATCATACCGTGCGTGACGGCGCCGATGTCTATGATCTGACGATCGCACGAACGCCTCTCACGATCGGGTCCAGACTCTCGAAACAGCCTATTACCATCAATGGCACGCTGCCTGCGCCCCTGATTCGGCTCAAGCAGGGCCGCGAAGCGATCATGCGTGTGACCAACACCCTGGCCGAGGCAACGTCCATTCACTGGCACGGCCTGATACTGCCGTTTCAGATGGATGGTGTTCCAGGCGTCAGTTTTCCGGGCATCATGCCGGGCGAAACCTTCGAGTACCGTTTTCCGGTCGAGCAGCACGGCACCTACTGGTATCACAGCCATTCCGGGCTTCAGGAACAGCTCGGCCACTACGGACCGATTATTATAGACCCGGCTGAGCCGGAGCCAGTCGCCTATGACCGTGAATACGTTGTGGTTCTCTCCGACTGGACCTTCGATTCTCCCGGCGACGTCTTCCGCAACCTCAAGGTGTTTGAAGGTTATTACAACTATAACCAGCGCACCGTTGGCGATTTCTTCAAGGATGTCGAAACCATGGGTTGGAGTGCCGCGTGGAGCAAAGCCGGCATGTGGGGCAGAATGCGAATGAGCCCCCGGGATATCCTGGATGTGACCGGTTCTGAATACACCTACCTGATGAATGGATCGCCCTCCGCCAGCAACTGGACCGGGCTGTTCCGTCCCGGCGAGAAAATCCGCCTGAGATTCATCAACGCCTCGGCGATGACCTACTTTGATGTCCGTATCCCGGGACTTCCAATGACGGTTATTTCCGCCGACGGCCAGCCAGTGCAGCCGGTCGAGACCGACGAGTTCCGCATTGGCGTGGCCGAAACCTACGACGTTATCGTGGAGCCAACGGACATGGCCCATACCGTGTTTGCACAGTCCCAGGACCGGTCCGGGTTCGTGCGCGGCACACTGGCCAGCCGGAAAGGGCTGGAAGCCCCGGTGCCTCCCATGTACCCGCGCACTGAACGGGGCATGGCGGCCATGGGAATGGGCGCCATGGGCAAGAATGGTGGCCAGGCAATGCACGGCGGCATGGAGATGGCCCACGGCGACATGGCGGGGGATTCGGGCGGTATGAATATGAACATGGATCATACCCGGATGAGCATGGACGCCTCGCCTGACACCCCGGGCCTGAGCCCGGTTCCAACTGCGGGGCGCCCGGTATCCCATGGCCCGGACAATCACGGCCCCGGAGCAGCAATGGTGGCTTCCAGCCCCCAGTCACGGCTGGATGAGCCCGGCGTTGGCTTCGAAACCGTGGATCACAGGGTGCTGACCTACTCCCAGTTACGGAGTATTGATGGCTGGCCCGACAAGCGCCCGGCGGAACGGGAAGTGGAGCTCCACCTTACCGGCAATATGGAGCGTTACATGTGGTCGTTTGATGGCAGGAAATTTTCCGAGGTGGATGGCCCGATCAAATTCTACCATGGTGAACGCCTTCGCCTGATCCTGGTCAACGATTCAATGATGGACCACCCCATTCATTTGCACGGCATGTGGATGGAGCTGGAAACCGGGGCGGGTGAGTACCGACCACGCAAGCACACGATCTCCGTCAAACCCGGTGAACGGGTGTCCGCGCTGATAACGGCGGACGCACCCGGTGACTGGGCGTTCCACTGCCACCTGCTCTACCACTTGGACGCAGGTATGTTTCGCGTCGTGTCGGTCGTTTAACGGGATAGGGGATGATCACTATGATGAATCGCATAAAACTGGTTGTGGGCGCGTCAGCCTTCACGATTGCCTCGGGAGCCGGGGCCGCGGGTACCGGCGTTCAGGCCGAGCCGGACTGGACATTGCCTATTCATGACACTCCGGTACTCGCCCAACTACTGCTTGACCGGATGGAATATCAGCGCGACGGCAACAACGAGATCGCGCTCTGGGACGCCCAGGCCTGGGTTGGCACGGACCAAAAGCGGCTCTGGATTGAAACAGAGGGTGAGACGAATCTGGCCACCGAGGCTGGCGACATCGAAAACTTTGATGCTCAGTACAGCTATCGTCTGGCCCCCTTCTGGGACATACAGACAGGGCTGGGCGCTCAGGCAACCTTCGGTCCGGGCCAGAACAAGGAGCGTTATTCGGCACTTATTGGCCTGCAGGGCCTTGCTCCCTACTGGTTTGAGGTGGATACCAACCTCAGGGTTACTGAAGACGGCGACCTGTCGTATGATTTCGAAGCCGAATACGACTGGTTACTGACCCAAAGGCTCATTCTGCAAGGCCGGGGGGAAACCCTGGTGGCCTTCAGTGATGTCGAGGAATGGGGAGTCGGTAGCGGGATCAATAATGTTGGCCTGGGGCTCCGGCTGAGATACCACTTTTCCCGGGAGTTCGCTCCTTACGTTGGTGTTTCCTATACACGCTACCTGGGCAACACAAAGGATCTCCGTGAGCGGGAAGGCGAGGATGTCGAGTCCTCCAGTTTTGTGGCGGGTATCCGGTGGTGGTTTTAAGGCGCCCGCAAGGCACCTGCCAGCACCGGCAATAACCAGTAACAAGACGGCATTCCGCAGGAAGACTTCAGGAGGCAGGCCCATCGACCGGGCCTGCCTTAACCCTGAGCAAAACCACTGCAAGGAAGCGTCGGGGTTAACAACGCACAGCGGCCCCTACTCCAGCCCGTGATGCTTGCCTTCAAATAACTTGACGTTTCTGATGGTGCCCCCCTCATTTACAAGCTCATAATTACCGTCACCGAGGGGTTTGATTTTGTTGCAGGAGTAATCTCGCCCGTAGACAGAGGTACAGAATTTCCCGTCTTCAACCTGCCAGCTACCGAGATAGTGGGTGAGATTTCCTTGTTGTTCCCTGTACTTTGTCATGCCATAGATCGACCCGTCGGGATCGTAATATTCATGAAAAGTCCGGGTGCGGAATTCATCCTTTGCATCCCGAAAGACCATTTGAACCGTGTTACCCACCAAAATGTCAGCAACGTCCTCACCTGACAGGATTTCACTCGCCTGTAGCAGTGGCGCTTTAAATACCATGAAAACCAACACCAGTTGTAAGATTTTCGTTCGCACTATCTGATCTCCCATCAATAAACTCGACAATTGTTCATCCGTTCCTGTCACTTCCATCAACGAACACTGAATTCAACCTGGAATATATCCCTTCTTGTCATTTTTTCGATATCAAGCCGCCCCTTTTAAACACCTCTCGAAGAAATGAATTGTGAGCGACGGGAATCCGTTGCTCAGCTATCATCATGGTTTCCCGCTTTGCCTGCCGGCCAATCCGCGAATGCGATAAAATAGAGCAGAACGAGGTTGACGATGGGTATCAGTATCAGAATGCCCATCCAACCCGGATAGCCCGTGCGCTGGCAAATACGCCAGGCCGGGATGACGACTACGATGGCAATCACCAGCATCCACAGCCAGTGCCCCGCCCACATGGTGTTGCCAAACATGTTTTCCCCCATCGTGATACTGCCCTCCATGTTGAATTCTGATTACTGGTGACCGTGAGCATGGGATTCCTCGTGGCCGTTTTTTTCGGCTGCTGCAGCCCTTTTCAGGAAAAGCTGCCCGGATACCGCGATCACGATCATTGTGGCAACCGCCACGCCAATGACAAACGGGTCGGTATTCAGTTTGACCCAGACAAAGCCGCCAAGCACGAGCAAATCCAGAACGATGGCCGTCGCCGGCACCCACGCCCTGGCCTTCACATCGTCACGCAGATAGCGAAGCACGCCCCAATGGATGGCAATGTCCATGACCAGGTAGAACACGATACCCAGGGCGGCAATCCGGGAGAGGTCAAAGAAGGCCGTCAGAACCAGCCCCAGAACCACAGTGTAGACCAGCGTGTGCTTCTGGATACTGCCCGGCATGCCAAAATGACGGTGAGGCACCAGTTTCATTTCAGTCAGCATGGCAAGCATGCGCGAGACAGCAAAAATGCTGGCCAGAATGCCACCCGCGGTGGCCATCATGGCAATGGCGACCGTGAACCAGAGGCCATAATCACCCAACGCCGGGCGCGCGGCGGCCGCAAGGGAGTAATCCTGCGTCTTGATGATTTCCGCCAGGGACAGGTTGCTGGCGACGGCAAAACCGACCAGGGTGTAGATCACCACGCAGGCCGCGATGGAAATGACAATGGCGCGACTTACGTTCCGATGAGGGTCCTGGACCTCGGAGCCGCTGTTGGCGATGGTGGTGAAGCCCTTGAAGGCCAGAATTCCGAGCGCCGTTGCACCCAGGAAATTGCCCGCGGTTCCGGCTTCTCCCGGGTTCGAGAAATCCACCGCCAGGCTGTCGGCAATCCAGACACCCACCACCCCGAAGATCAGTATGCCGCCGATTTTCAGAATACCAATAAAGGAAGCCACGCCCTGAATCATCCGATTACCGAGCAGATTGATCAGAAACGCCGCCAGGATCAGCGACACACCCAGAATGGACACCATGCGACCACTTTCATCACCACCGAACAGTTGCATGGTGTAGGAACCGAAAGTGCGCGCGAGGAAGCTCTGGGCGATCACCATCGAGAAATACATCAGCAAGGCGTTGAACGCGGTCGGCAGCCGATTGCCATAGGCTTTGTAAAGGTACATGCCAATGCCCCCTGCTGACGGCCAGGCATTGGAAATCTTGACGTAGGAATAAGAACTGAAGCTGACGATCACCGCGGCCGCCAGAAACGCCAACGGGAAAAGAACCCCCGTCATCTGCGCCATTTGCCCCGTAAGGGCAAAGATACCGGCGCCGATCATGACGCCGGTACCCAGCATAACGGTTCCCGTGAGGGTGAGACTGCCTTCCTTGTAGCGGGTGGTTCTGTCTTTCCCCCTGCTCATTCAACCTCCTGTTTTTTTCATGGGTGGGATTTTCGAACAGCAAAATGGCTCATGATTGCCTGTTGTGTGCTTTGGCCATGGGAGTGCACCTCGTTGCCTGAGTTACCCCCTTCCCTGTATCACACCATCCCAACCTGAACTGCAACTGAATACAGGAGGCAGTTCCGGGTGAACGTGATCTATATCAAAGTGTAGACGGAAACGGGCCGGGGGAATACCCCGGCCCGTCAGAGCAAAGCAATGGCGAATCCGGGTCAACGGAGATCAGGACTCGACGAGCAAACACCGGCCACCGTCCGGGATTGACTCTGTAGTTACTATAAGGTTTAAAACATGCACTCAAGCTCCGTTCAATAGAGGCAGGAATGCACAGCCACGAACCTAACAGCCACGACCACGGCCATCACTTCGACACTCATAACCGCTCCTTTGCCATCGCGGTGATTCTCAATACCCTGTTTGTGGTTATCGAAGCGGTTTATGGCGTTTTATCAGGGTCTCTCGCACTCATCGCAGATGCCGGCCATAATCTCAGCGATGTCATGGGACTGATAATGGCCTGGGTGGCCAGTTGGCTGGCCAGCCGGGCGGCGACCCATAGCAAAACCTATGGCCTGAAAAAGACCACCATTCTCGCGGCTCTATTCAACGCACTCATTCTTATCGCCGCGGTTGGCGGGATTACCTGGGAGGCAATCCAGCGCCTGACAAACCCCGCTGGGGTTGCCGGTTTGACCGTGGTCGTGGTTGCCGGAATCGGGGTGCTGATCAACGGCGCAACAATGATGTTGTTTGTCAAAGGTCAGAAAGGCGATATCAACATACGGGGTGCCTTCCTGCACATGGCCGCCGACACTGCGGTATCGGTGGGTGTCGTGATCTCAGGCATAGTACTGATGTACACCAGCCTGACCTGGATCGATCCGGTAGTCAGCCTTGTCATTGCCGCTGTTATCTTCCTGGGCACCTGGCAGTTGCTAAAGGACTCCGTAAATCTGGCTGTAGATGCCGTACCCAAAGGGATCGATCCCGCAGCTGTTCGCGAGTGTCTGGAGAGTCTGCCAGGCGTGCACTCTGCCCATCATCTTCATATCTGGGCCCTGAGTACGACCGAGAACGCGCTGACAGTCCACCTGGTGAAGCCTGATCCACTGGGCGATGACCGGATCATCAATGATGCCTCAGCGATACTGGCAGAGGAGTTCAACATCCAGCATACGACGATTCAGTGGGAACGATGTGATAGCGAATGCCCGAACACCACCCACTGTTAACGCTGTATGCAGATGGTTACGGGGGAGCTCGTGCGCGACACGACTGAACGCTATCAGCGTCTGGGCCTACCTCACCGCCGCCGGGCGATGTATCCTTACGTAAAACAGATTCTCACTGAATATCCAGGCAACGTGCGCTCAGGCCAACAACAAAAGGCAACAACTGACCCGGCAACCCTATGTCTCTGATTGAGTACCTGGCACCATACGATTTCTCGCCGCTGACCGTACTGAGCTTTATGCTGGTACTGGGTTTTTATGGCGTCGGTCTTTTACGGATGCCGGAAGAAGACAGGCCCGGGTCGGTAAGGATTATGGTCTTCGTTCTGGGCGTTCTGATTGCTTATGGGGTCATGCAAACCCGATTCGATTACTACTCCCAATACATGTTCTTCGTCCACCGCGGCCAGCACCTCGTTCTTCATCATCTGGGCCCCATACTGATTGCCCTGTCCAACCCATTGCCGGTAATGCGGTTCTGGTCCCGGCAAATAAGCCCTGGATTGAAGAGCCGGCTTCGCCCCCTGGGATGGCTGTATCGATTTCTTCAACACCCCCTGATCGCCTCCGTCCTGTTTGTGGGGCTCATCTATTTCTGGTTATGGCCGCCAATTCATTTTGATGCCATGCTCAGCCGAAACCTTTACTGGGTTATGAACTGGAGTATGTTGATTGATGGAATACTCTTCTGGTGGTTGATTTTTGATCCTCGCCCACCTGCCACCACCCCTTCTCTGGGCTATGGCAAGCGCATACTGCTCCTGGCCCTGGTGGCGATACCGCAGATGGTGCTCGGGGCTATGATCGTGTTTTCAAGAGGTATGGTGTACGACGTTTACGAGGTCTGTGGCCGGGCCTGGCCCATGGCGCCGGAGACCGACCAGCTTCTTGGCGGCATGCTGACCTGGATACCACCCGCGATGATGAGCATCCTCGGCATTCTGATTATCCTGAGACGCGCCATGCGGGAAGACGGGAGTTTCACCAGCCGTTCCAGCCAAGTGGGGGAGACAACTTAATGAGTACCAGCCCTTTTCGGCGACACACCGGCACACTGTCGCTTCTCGCCCTTATTCTGATGACGCTTGTTGTCAGCGGCTGTTCAGGGGAAGAGGAAAACTGGAACGGCAAAGACATCAGCGGCCTGATGCCCGGTCTGGAGTTTGAATTAACAGACAGCCAGGGCAGATCCGTAACCGCCGAGCAGTTTGACGGCAAGGTAAGGTTGCTGTTTTTTGGCTTTACCTCGTGCCCGGACGTCTGCCCTACTGCGTTGCAAAAACTCAACCAGGCCACTGAAGGCCTGCCACCGGGGCTGCAGGACGATGTCCTGACACTCTTTGTCAGCGTTGATCCAGAGCGGGATTCGCCGGAACGCCTGGCGGCCTACGTCAATTTCTTTGGCGAGGGGATCATCGGGTTAACCGGAAAAGAGCCGCAGCTTCGCGAGCTTGCCAAACGCTATCGAACGACCTTCGGTTATGAGGAGCCTGACGAAAACGGCAATTATGCCGTTTCTCACAGCAGTGCAGTTTACGTTTTTGACCGCGAGGGAAAAGCCCGTCTTCTGATCAGGGCGGATCTGAGCCCGAAAGAGATTCGCCAGGATCTGATAGCCCTCGCCAGAACTGACACGGAGTGATCGGTCAGGAACATTCATGAACCCGGTTAACGGAATCACTGAGAGGATACAGTTTGAAGATCGGTGAACTCGCGAACGCAACGGGTGTTCCCTCGGAAACCATCCGTTATTACGAAAAAATCGGTTTGCTGCCGGAACCGGACCGGGACAGCAGCGGCTACCGCTGCTACCGCCCCGCCCATCTGGACCGCCTGCTGTTTATCAGGCGTTGCCGCAATCTTGATATGGCCCAGGACGAAATCCGTGAGCTGATCCGGCTGGCCGAGCTGCCGGAGGCGGATTGCAGCGAAGTGGATGCCCTGCTGGCACGCCATCTGATCCACGTTCGGGAGCGCCTGAAGGAACTGGCGAGCCTTGAAGAAACCCTGGTGCAACTCCAGGAGGCCTGTTCGGATCGTCGCACGGTCAGGGAATGCGGCATTCTTGGCGGGCTCAAGTCTGAACTCGAGACTCCGGAACCTGAGGGCCGGCACAACCATGTGCCAGGCACCCACGGCCCCGGCCAGACCTGACCCAGAACCCCACCAAAACGCTTGACGCTGTAGTTACTACAGGGCTTTCAATAAGGCCATCTGAACGCAGGAGGTCTTTATGGCGTGCAACTGCTCCGCCCCCGAACCCAAATCCCCGCCGCCAGGTTTTCGCCGCGCGTTGTGGATTGCCTTATGGGTCAATCTGGCCATGTTTGTTGTGGAAGGTCTGGCCAGTCTTTCGTCCGGCTCGGTCTCACTGATGGCGGATGCCATCGATTTCTTCGGCGACAGCGCCAACTACATTCTGTCCCTGACGGTTCTTTCCATGGGCATGCTCTGGCGCGGCCGTGCCGCCATGGTCAAGGGCATCGTCATGACCACGTTCGGCCTGGTGGTCTGGGCCCGGGCGGTCTGGGTAATGCAGGCCGGCATTACGCCGGAACCACTGACTATGGGCGCAGTCGGCCTGCTGGCCCTGACCGCCAACGTGAGTGTTGCGGCGCTGCTGTTCAAATTCCGTGAAGGCGATTCCGACATGCGCTCGGTGTGGCTGTGCAGCCGCAACGATGCCATCAGTAACATCGCCGTTATGGTCGCTGCCCTGGGTGTGTTCGGCACCGGCACGGCCTGGCCGGATCTGATCGTTGCCGCCATTATGGGGACCCTGGCAATGACCGCCGGCATCAGCGTTGTGCGCCATGCCCGCAGCGACATCGCCGGGGCCAAAGCTTCCGCAGTGGCACTGGCGCCGGCAGTGTCATCCTCACACAGCCATTAAAATGCCAGGGAAATCATCACCGGAATAAACGCCAGGGCAAACAGCGTGGTCAGCAGCACCGTGCCTGCTGCCTGCCTTGGCGAGGTATCGAGCAGGGTGGCAATGACCACCGTGTTGGCGGCAATCGGTGTGATCGAAATCAGGAACAAGGCCTGGTGCACCGCCGGCCCATAGATCCCCAGAAGCGTTGCATCGACCCACCAGAACACGATGGCCACCAGGGGCCAGACCACAAACTTCCCGAAAAAGGCCAGCGCGGTGAAGCGGACGTTGCCCGCCAGTCCCCGGAAACTGGTGATACTCATACCGATGATCATCATGCCCAGGATGCTGTAGGCGCCGCGCAGGTTATCGAACAACGGCACAAAAATCTCCGGAATGCTCACACCCGCCAGGTTCAGGGCCACCGCGACCAGAAAGGCGTACACCGAGGGCAGCCTCAGCACCCGCCAGAGGGCATCCCTTAAACCATACCGGCCTCTCGCGGCGAGGTAAAAGCCCACTGAATTCTCGAACAGCGTGGTACCCAGCATACACACAATGTAGAGCCCCAGCCCCTCTTCCCCGAACAGTAACAGCGCCACCGGCACCCCGAAGTAGCCGGTGTTGCCGGAGCCCACACAGAGGGGAATGAGGTTGGCACTGCCATCGGTAAGAACCTTTTGCGCCAGCTTCAACTGAACGATCCCCAGTACGGATGAGATTCCGAAAACGAGGAAGGGCAGCAGGATGACCTCTGGAGAGAGCGGCGCCACCATAACGCCGGAAAACACCACCGACGGGGTCACGATGTACAGCATGATGCCGGCTATATGCCGGCCGCTGGCCTCAAGATAGCGGCCGGCAATCCAGCCGAGGACGACGGTTACATAGAGCGGAATCAGCTTGAAGAAAAGGGCAAGAGCGGCAGCCATCGGCTCTCCATGGGAAAGGCAACATTTCCGGACAGATAGGGCGCGAAGTCTACCACCTACCCCTCCGGAGGTAACTCCCCGGCGCAATGGTGAAATAGCCAGCCATGCTTGATAATCATCAACAGCATTGTGGATGCATCTTTATATCCTAGCAGGGCAGTCAGGTATTTCACAAAGACCGAGGAGAGAGACCCATGGCCGAGCGCTTTACCAAAAGCATGGCCAGGAACATATACCTGGGAGGAAGTGCATTCTTCGTCCTGTTGTTTCTGGCGCTGACTTTTGATACCCAGTTGCGGGCAATGCCCGAGCGGGACAACCGAGACCAACTCACCGACCAGGTGGTTCGTGGCAAACATGTCTGGGAGAACAACAACTGTGTCGGTTGTCATTCCCTGATGGGTGAAGGTGCGTACTTCGCGCCGGAACTTGCCAATGTATTCGACCGCCGCGGTGGTAGTGACAGCGACGTCTTCAAGGCATACATGAATGCCTGGATGAACGCCATGCCCACCAACGTGCCCGGCCGCCGCCAGATGCCCCAGTTCAATCTGACCGATCAGGAAATCGAGGATCTCGCCGCCTTCCTGGAATGGACATCAAAGATTGATGACAACAACTGGCCACCCAACATCGAAGGCTGAGGGAGCAGACATGAAATACGAATCTCAAAAAGTGGCAATGCCCTACTTCATCTTTGCCCTGGTTCTGTTTGCCGGCCAGATTCTGTTCGGCCTGATCCTGGGACTCCAGTACGTGGTGGGTGACTTCCTGTTCCCGGAAATCCCCTTCAACGTAGCGCGGATGGTTCATACCAACCTGCTGATTGTCTGGCTGCTCTTCGGCTTTATGGGGGCAACCTATTACCTGGTTCCGGAAGAGGCACAAACCGAGTTGCACAGCCCGCTGCTCGCCTGGATCCTGTTCTGGGTTTTCGCCGTTGCCGGCACCCTGACCATCCTTGGCTACCTGTTCGTGGACTACGCCACCCTGGCCGATGTCACTATGAACAAGCTGTTGCCAACCATGGGGCGGGAGTTCCTTGAACAACCCACGATCACCAAGATAGGCATCGCACTGGTAGTTGTCGGTTTCCTCTACAACATCCTGATGACCGCCCTGAAGGGTCGCAAAACCGTGGTCAATATTGTCTTGATTACCGGCCTGATCGGCCTGGCGGTTCTGTGGCTGTTTTCTTTCTACAACCCGGGCAACCTGACCCAGGACAAGTACTTCTGGTGGTTCGTGGTGCACCTGTGGGTGGAGGGCGTCTGGGAGCTTATCATGGGTGCCATCCTGGCCTATGTGCTGATCAAGCTCACCGGTGTTGACCGTGAAGTCATCGAAAAATGGCTGTACGTGATCATCGCTATGGCGCTGATTACCGGCATTATTGGTACCGGGCACCACTTCTTCTGGATCGGGCCGCCCGAATACTGGTTGTGGCTGGGGTCTGTATTCTCCGCCCTTGAGCCGCTGCCGTTCTTCATGATGGTGATCTTCGCCTTCAACATGATCAACCGGCGCCGCCGCAACCACCCCAATAAGGCCGCCATGCTGTGGGCCATGGGTACTGCGGTGATGGCATTCCTTGGCGCAGGCGTATGGGGCTTCCTGCATACCCTGGCCCCGGTGAATTACTACACCCACGGCAGCCAGATCACGGCCGCCCATGGCCATATGGCCTTCTACGGGGCCTACGTAATGATCGTGCTGACCATCATTTCCTATTCAGTACCGATCATGCGGGGCCGCCCCTACGGCAATAGCAACACCGCCCAGGTGGTCGAGATGTGGGGGTTCTGGCTGATGACCATTTCGATGGTGTTCATCACGCTGTTCCTGACCGGCGCCGGCATCTTGCAGATCTGGCTGCAGCGGATTCCGGAAAGCGGTGAAGCACTGTCGTTCATGGCAACCCAGGACAACATTGCCCTGTTTTACTGGGCGCGCCTGATCGCCGGCTGCTTCTTCATGGCTGGCCTGGTGGTGTACTTCTGCAGCTTCTTCATCAAGGGACAGGCGTCCCCGGCTGAAGAGGTCCGCGGGCCTGCCACCCAGGAGGCGTAAGAAATGCGGGCCGGAGCTAACCGCTCTGGCCCGCCCAACCCTTAACGGACACTTGCCGTGCATGAACAGACTCTCCCGAACAAGGACACTCTCCAGAAAAAGCGGTTGCTGACACGCACCGGTTTCTTTCTGCTGTTTCTGCTTGCGCCAGTGCTCAATATTTTCCGATACGATCTTACCGAAACCCACTTTGTGCTTTTCGGATTTCCCCTGTCATTCAATCTAGAACTGGCCTGGGTCAGCCAGAGCTCACCGGCCGAAGTGGCCGGGCAGATCCTGGTCTGGTTCATACTCCCCTTTATCCTGCTGGTGCCACTGGTTCTCTGGATTGCCTGGAAGTGGGGGCGAATCTACTGTGGCTGGTTGTGCCCGCATTTTTCGGTGGTGGAAACCATCAATCATCTGATGACCCGGGTAACTGGCCGACCTACCCTTTACGAAGCGCTCCGGAAAGGCCGGCGCGGCAAAGCCCTGCACTGGGCCGGACTGGTTCTGGTGTCCGCGTTGATTGGTTTTTCCTGGGCACTGGCCATGCTGTCTTACCTGTTGCCGCCGATCCCGCTGTATACGGACCTGGTGACCGGTAATCTGACGTTTTATCCGGCCATTTTTCTGGCCGTGGCTACCTCCCTGTTCACCCTGGATTTCCTGTTCGCCCGGCATCTGTTCTGCAAATACGGCTGCGCCTTCGGGGTGGTCCAGAGCATTGCCTGGATGACCAACGGTAAAGGCAGGGTTGTCACTTTTGATACCAAACGGGCCGCAGCCTGCCGCGACTGCACCAGGGCCTGTGACGAAGCCTGCCCCATGCGATTGCCGACCCGAAGCCACAAGCGGGCAAAATTCACCTGTACCCAGTGCCTGCAGTGTGTCAGCGCCTGTCGCGAGGTGCAGAAGGACAATCCGGAAGGGTCTCTCCTAAGCTGGGAACCCGGTGAGCCCGGTAAACAGACGGTTCTGATTCCGGTTCGCCAGGTTGATCCGTCACCACGCAAGCAACACGCCGGAGCCTGAGGAGTTGAAATGGAAGAGTGGGTAGGCTTCAAATGGCACGAGTACATCACCCGGCAGGCCATGGGAGAGTTCCCCGAGCACGCGGTGCATCTGAAAGACGAGGCGCGAACCCTGGGTGTGCTGTTCCGGGCCCTGGGCGGCGACCCGGCCCTCAGCCTGGTTACCGCGGAACCCCGGCATTTCCGTACCCGGCGCCGTTTCCTGCAGAAGCTGGCAGGCACCCACAGAAAGTTCGAACTGGCCTGGCGGGATGAGCAAAGCCTTCGGCTGCCGGAACGCCTGGCCCTGTTTCCCTCCAAAGCCGTTAACCGGGATCTCTATCTCTGGCTGGCAGCCCTGGCCTCCCTTGGTGAACTGACGGACTCCGACTGGCTGACCGGCAACCAGGCCATGGTCCAGACCCTGCTGGCCAAATGGCCGGGGCTTGAGCCGGTTTACCAGCGCCTGGTACGCCATACCCTGCAATGGCGCCCGGATCCGACCACCCTGCCGCCAGCCGAAGGTCGCCGTGAAAAGGCCATTCGCCAGGCGCTGATTGATCCTGGCAGCGTGGAATGCCTGCCGCGTGCGGAGTCCGACCCCTGGCCGGTTGTCATCTGGCTTTACCCCACAACCACACCCGGCAAGGCGACCGGCCCGACCACCGGAGATGATGAAGCGACCCCGACACCGGGTGGACTGGCGAAAAAGCGCAAACGCCGGCGGGCCGAACGGGTGGACGCCTTTGACAAGGATCAGGGGTTGATGCTGTTCCGGCTGGAAAGCCTGTTTTCATGGAGCGAATTTATCCCTGTGGACCGGGCCGGTGATGACACGGAGGAAGAGGATGCCGACGCGGTGGCTGACGACATGGACATGATTTCTGTCTCTGAAGACCGCCGGGAAGCCTCCTCAGCCATCAAGTTTGATCTGGACCTGCCCTCGGAAGAAAACGATGACCTGCACCTGGGGCCCGGCATCCATCTGCCGGAATGGGACTGGCGCAGCCAGAGTTACCGGGAACGTTTCTGCTGCCTGCAGCCAATGCTGAGCAAGGATTCTATTCCGACCAGGCTGCCGGACCACCTGTCCAGATCGGCCATGAGACTGCGGCGACAGTTCAGTGCCCTGAAGCCACTCCGGCAATGGCAACGCCGACAGACCGAAGGCGAGGAACTGGACCTGGACGCCTGCATGGAACGGGAAGTCCAGCACCGCCGGGGCACCGGCGTCATCGACCAGAAGCTGTTTCGCCGCTGCAAACAGAATCAGCGGGACCTGGCGTGCCTGATTCTGGCGGACATCTCCATGTCCACGGATACCTTTATCAACAACAGCCAGCGGGTGATCGAAATTGCCCGGGACGGCTTACAACTGCTCAGCGAAGCCCTGCAGGCAAGCCGGGACCCCTTTGCGATTTTTGCCTTCTCCTCACGCCGCCGGGACCATGTGCGCTTCCATCACATCAAATCGTTCGACGAGCCCTACAACGACATCAGCCGGGGTCGAATCCAGGCACTGGAGCCGGGCTATTACACCCGCATGGGCGCGGCCATCCGTCAGGCCACCCGCTTGCTGCAGGGGCGCCACGAACACCAGAAAATCCTGCTCCTGCTCACCGATGGCAAACCCAATGACCTGGACCTGTACGAAGGCCGATACGGCGTGGAAGACACCCGAATGGCGGTTCAGGAAGCCCACAAGGCTGGCCTGACCCCCTTCTGCGTCACCATCGACGACGACGCCAGCGAATACCTGCCCTATATCTTTGGCAGCAACCATTTCGTGGTGATCAAAGACCCAGCGCAGTTGCCGCTTCAGCTCCCCAAACTCTATATGAACCTGACCCGCTGACACCCATGCACGCATCTGCCCCGACACGCCATCACCTCCCCGGCGATCTGGCCGTCTGGTTCTTCATATTTGCGGAACTGGCCGTTTTCGGCATCCTGTTCATCGGCTTCGGCGTTGCCCGCAGCCTGGACCCGGCAACCTTCACCGCCGGCCGAGAGGTATTACACCCCTGGACCGGCCTGATCAACACCATCGGCCTGATCACCGCCAGCTACCTGGTAGCCGTCGCCGTCCACCGCCTCCGTCACCGCCAGCCATGCGTTACCCCGTTGCTCTGGGGCGCCATCGCCGCCTCCTCCATCTACACCTTCGGCAAACTCTGGGAGTACGCAGACCTCTACGGTAACGGCTATAACCTGGGTACCGACACCTTCTTCATGTTCTATTTCTTCCTGACCTTCTTCCACTTCATGCACGTGGTACTGGGCCAGATTATCCTGGTGGTACTGGCGGTGAAGGTTAAGCGAGGCGACTACAACGGGGACGACATGAATGGCATGGAGTCCGGCGCGTCTTACTGGCACATGGTGGATCTGGTGTGGCTGGTGTTATTTCCGATGCTGTACGTTCTGGCGTAAGGAGGAGAGCCCATGTTAGCGGTTTACATCGCCCTGATGGTTTGCACCATGACGCCAGTGATTGCCATGCAGGCAGGCGCTGATGCTTCCGTTCTGGTGTGGCTGGTATTTGCACTGGTGATCGTGAAAGCCGTTCTTCTGGTCGATCACTTCATGGAAATGCGGCATGCACCCATTGGTTGGCGCTTTGCCGCGCAAGCATGGGCGCCGGTAGTGGTGGCAGTAATTGCAGGATTTCATGCCGTGAGCTGAACATGGGGTCAGATGAAAGCGTTCATCTGACCCCGTCTTCACATGGCTCCGCACGGTTTTGGAAAGCCTCCCCTGATCGCCGCCCAGAGCTCTGCGGTTACCGATGTTTCTGAGGAAAATAAGGCGGCTTGTCACCAATCGCCTGAGCCAGTGCGATCATCCCCCACAGCACAAACGACGTGTGCAGAGTGATCGACCAGACAATGGCACCGGTCCAGAAGTTACCGGTGTTGCCAAACAGCAGCCAGAGTACCCCCACACCGGAGAAAATCACCACCGCCCCGATGATCGACATATAAAACGCTGCGCGCGTATGAGCCTGTCGCAACGCCGGTGCCTCCCCGGAACGGATGAACAACCAAACCAGCACCGAAAACCCGATAACCGGCAGGGCCAGCAGGTTCAACAGATACCAGATCACTGGCACTACCGCACCACTACTGTCCTTCGCCTGACCTCCCGAATACCGCATACACCACCTCCATGAGTGCGCTGACCGTTGCTTCGTCGTCTGATAGTGGCTCTATCATCCCGGCACGGCAAGCCTCGCCGACCGGCACGCCGGCCCGAACCAGGTGGGCGGTGTGAATCAGCAGCCGGGTCGATGCCGCCTCTTCCAGATCGTGATCCTTCAGGTTACGAATTGATCGGGCCAGGTTGACCAATCGTTCCGCCAACTCCCTGTCGCAACCGGACTCCTCGATCACGATTGTCTGCTCCTCCGCCGCGCCCGGGTAATCGAAACTCATTGAGACAAAGCGCTGCCGGGTGCTCGGCTTCATTCCTTTCAGCAGGCTCTGGTACCCGGGGTTGTAGGAAACCACCAGCATGAACCCGGGCGCCGCTGTCAGCACCTCGCCGGTACGCTCAATCGGCAGTTCCCGCCGGTCATCCGCCAGCGGGTGCAGGACCACGGTCGTGTCCTTGCGCGCCTCCACCACCTCATCAAGGTAGCAGATGCCGCCTTCACGCACTGCCCGGGTCAATGGCCCGTCTTGCCAGTAGGTGCCTTCCGGCCCGATCAGGTGTCGGCCCACCAGGTCAGCGGCGGTCAGGTCATCGTGGCAGGCAACGGTATACACCGGCCGCCCCAGTTTCTCGGCCATGTGCCGGACAAAACGGGTCTTGCCGCAGCCGGTGGGACCCTTGATAAGCACAGGCAGGCCGTTATTTGCCGCGGCCTGAAAGAGTTCGATCTCGTTGCCTGCCGGTTGGTAAAACGTCATTGTGTTGAATCCTCTGAATACTGACTGTCGGGCAAGGCAAAGCCGTATACCCATTCGGGGAAGACCACAAACATCTGCGGGTCGTCTGACCGCTGCCTCCGGCCCAATGCCTGTTCACAGGCCTCTGCGGCCTGGTTCCAGCCGGCCTGCCGGAACCAGCCTGCGGCCTTCACCGGTTCGCCCCGCCAGCTCACCACCAGGTTATTCCCGGTCAGGAACGGCTTCACAAATCCCAGCTCGGAAACCGCCGCATGGGTGTTGTTGTGAAGCAGCAACCCCAGGGCAGAACTGTAATCACCGGCTTCGTAAAGGCGCCCCGGCTCAGGGATGATGCCTTGTTGCCTGAGCGCGGCCAGCGGCAGGCTGGCCCCCAGTGGCTCCTTGCCGGCAACCGTTGCCAGGTCACGACCCCGCAGTTCCCGGATATGCCTCACACCGGCCGTCCTGCGGGTTACCCAGACAGGAACCGGTAGCCGGCCATCCCGGTTAACCGCTTCCAGAATTGGCACCGAACCCTCCGGAACGGCTGGCAGGAACGCCAGGGCAAGGCCCGGGGCCTCGGTATTAAACCGGATATCGGCCTCACAGCCCTGAGTTCGCAGATAGTCTGTCAGCCGATAGCGGGCGACCTCGGTGACACTGGTCGCGGACTCAACCCCAATCAGAATCCGCGCGTCCCCGGCACTGGCAGGTGCTGTAAACGACAAGCCAGCCAGTAGGACGCCAGGCAACGCCCGCCGTAATTCAAAGACCGAGCGCATGGGCCCGGCTGGTGAAGAAGATGCCGCTGGGCTTTTCGGCACTGAGCGTTGCAACCGGCTCCAGCGTACGGGTGTTGTATACGGTCACCCGGTTACTGTCCCTGGCTGACACCCACACTTCTTCGCCCCGGGGCGTGAATTCCATGTGCAGAACCGCATCGCCGGGCTCCAGGGTGCGGATAATTTCCCGGGTCTGTGAATCGATCACCTGAACCACATCGTTGTCCGGGTGGGCGAAGCTCACCCAGATCCGGCGATTGTCCGGGCTGGCCATCACGAACACGGGCTGGCCCTGCACCGGGATACGATCGGTCAGGGACCAGTCGCTCAGGTCAGCCACCAGCACCTGGTGGTGACCAACGGCCGGCACAAAGGCCTGGCCATCGGCGATGGCCCAGCCCTCCAGGTGGGGCATCTTGTACACCGGCAGCTTCTGCTCGCCCTTGCCATAATCCGGCAGAATTTCAGTCACTCCCTGCCCCGGTCTCCACAGATCCAGCATCGACAAGCCGTCTTCGCCAAACAGGCCGGCAATGTAGTAACGGCCGTCCGGGGTGATCAGTGCGTCGTAGGGTGATTTGCCCGCTTCGAACCGGGTGATTTCGGCCGACGTATTACTCATGTCGAGGGTCCAGATCTCTCCCGCGTCGAACAGGCTGAACACAAACAGGTTCCCCGGCGCGTCCACCAGCCCGACTGTTTTTGACTGGCCAGGCTCATCGTGCCCGCTGGTGTAGGTGGCCGGGACATCCGCCACCAGTTCCAGGGTCTGGCTGTCGAACACCTTCACACCACCGGGCTGGTAGTTGGAGACAGCCACATAGCGGCCATCCTGAGAGATAGCGCCGCCAATGCTGTTACCAGACTGGATAACACGGTCGACAATGGTTCGGGTCAACAGATCGACTTTGGTGAGGCCGCCATCCCGCCCGAATACGTAGCCGTATCGGGCGTCCCGGGAGTAGACCACTGACGCGTGGGACAGATCCCCCAAACCCGCAATTCGCCCCAGCACCTCATGGCGGGAGGTGTTGATAACCAGCACCGAGCCGGTGGCCCGCTCAATGATCAGGCCAAGATCGCCGGTGCCCATGAGTTCCGGTCGGGACTCTGATCCTGAGCCCTCCGATCCGGGGAACGCCTGGCAACCACTCAGGCCAATAGCCAGAAGTAGTGCCAGTAACAGATGTGCGGGCCGCTTGAATGCAGGATCCATGATTGATCATTCCTCCAGATTGGCCCTCAGGGCGAAACCAGTGCACCGGATTTCAGCTGCTGGCTGATCCAGTGAATTTCTTCCGGGGACAACAGTGGCTTCCAGGGTGGCATGGCGGTATCCGGAACACCTTCGCGGATAATGGCTGCGATGGCCTCCACCGGAAGCTCTCCGAGATCCTCTGGCCGCAGCGGCGGGCCCAGGCCACCACGCAGGGTGAGGCCATGGCAGGAGCCGCAATCCTGAACCACCAAATTGGCAAGCCGGGCCTCGTCCGCATTCCGGCCCCGGGCGTCGTCACCCATGGTCACGACTGGCGCCGTGACCAGACCGGACAACAGGACAGCCGAAACCAGAATCCGCCTTTGGTCTTCCCGCCAGAAACCCTTCACACGCTGCATCCTCCCGAGTGTTGTCCGCATCCTGACGACACCCATAAAACCCATTGTTGATATTGGTTAAAAGAGATCACTAACACCAGCACTATTATGGCATACCCCTGTTAGGGTAGATGGCGGTCAAACAACAGATATCTGACATAAATCAAGGTTCATTAGGGTAAAGAAGCGAAACCTAGAGGGACTCTTAAATCCAAGGAGAGAACCTGATGAGAGTCACCAACCTGTTTTTCCAACCACTGACACTGGCCGTCGCCGTTGCGTCGTTTGGCGCCCTGGCGGCCACTGATGATGCCAAACACCCCGACGACCCGGCCGCAACTGCGTATGAGGGCACTCCAAGCACCATCGCTTCGGAGTCAGCCAAAGTCGTTCGCAGTCCGGGTGCCCCGGAACTGACCGAGGCCGAATTCGAGAAAGCGAAGAAGATCTTCTTCGAACGTTGCGCCGGTTGTCACGGCGTCCTGCGTAAAGGCGCAACCGGCAAGCCGCTGACCCCCGACATCACCCAGGAACGCGGCCTGGACTACCTGAAAGCCTTCATCACCTATGGCTCACCCGCGGGCATGCCCAACTGGGGGACGTCCGGTGAATTCACCGACGCCGAAATCGAGCTCATGGCCAAGTATCTGATGCATCAGCCGCCCGAGCCACCGGAGTTCAGCCTGGCCGACATGAAGGCCACCTGGGAAGTTGTCGTCCCACCTGAAGACCGGCCCAAGAAACAGCTGAACGACCTGGACCTGAAGAACCTGTTCAGCGTGACCCTGCGGGACGCCGGCCAGGTTGCTCTTATCGATGGCGAATCCAAGGAAATCGTCGAGGTGATTGATACCGGCTACGCCGTTCACATCTCACGGATGTCCGCCTCCGGGCGCTACCTGTTTGTTATCGGTCGTGATGCCCTGATCAACATGGTGGATCTCTGGATGGAACATCCAGATACCGTCGCCAAGATCAAGGTCGGTCTGGAAGCCCGCTCCGTGGAAACCTCCAAGTACAAGGGCTACGAGGACAAGTACGCCATCGCCGGCACCTATTGGCCACCACAGTTTGTGATCATGGACGGCCAGACCCTGGAGCCGAAAAAAATCGTCTCTACCCGGGGCATGACTGTGGATACTCAGGAATATCACCCGGAACCCCGCGTGGCAGCCATCGTCGCCTCCCACGAACACCCGGAGTTTATTGTCAACGTCAAAGAGACTGGCAAGATCCAGCTGGTCAACTTTGAGGACCTGGACAACCTCAGCATCACCACCATTGATGCCGCCCGGTTCCTGCACGACGGAGGCTGGGACAGCAGCATGCGCTACTTCCTGACCGCCGCCAACCAGTCCAACAAGATCGCAGTGGTCGATTCCCGGGAACGGGAACTGGAAGCCCTGGTCGACGTTGGCAAGATCCCCCACCCCGGCCGTGGCGCCAATTTCGTGGATCCGGAGCATGGACCGGTCTGGGCCACAAGCCATCTGGGTGACCCCACCATCCAGCTGATCGGCACCGATCCCGAGGGTCATCCTGACAAGGCCTGGAAAGTGGTCCGCACGCTCAATGGTCAGGGTGGCGGCTCACTGTTCATCAAGACTCACCCGAAATCGGACAACCTGTGGGTCGATACCGCGCTGAATCCGGCCGAGGCGGTCAGTCAAAGCGTCGCAGTGTATGACATCGACAACCTGGACGCCGGCTATGAAGTGCTGCCGATCGCCGAATGGGCGGATCTGGGTGAAGGACCCAAGCGCGTGGTTCAGCCGGAGTATAACGTTGCCGGTGACGAAGTCTGGTTCTCGGTCTGGAACGGCAAGGAGCAGACCTCGGCCCTGGTGATTGTTGATGACAAAACACGCGGGCTGAAAAAGGTGATCAAGGACGACCGGCTGGTAACGCCTACCGGCAAGTTCAACGTCTACAACACCCAGCACGACGTGTACTGATCGGTTCCGGCCCGGGGGAGAGCACTGATGAGACTGGATACGACTGACAAACAACTGATCAACCTTTACCAGCGGGACCTGCCCGTCTGTGACAGGCCCTACCAGGCCATGTCCCGACAGCTGGGCATCGCCGAAGAGGAGGTCATTGAACGACTTCAGTCACTCCAGGACAGCCAGGTTCTCAGCCGGGTCGGACCGGTTTTTGAGCACAGCCGGGCAGGCGCGAGCCTGCTGGCTGCCCTGGCGGTGCCAGACGAACAGATCGATCTGGTGGCCGCTCGGGTGAATCTCGCTCCCGGGGTGAATCACAACTACGCCCGGGAGCACACCTACAATCTCTGGTTTGTCATGACCGCGCCCGATGAGGACACCCTGGAAGAGCGACTTGATGAACTGGAACACCAGCTCAGGCTCCCCATGCTTCGACTGCCGATGGTGGAGGCCTACCACATTGACCTGGGCTTCGATATTGACTGGGAGGCACTACCGTGAACCTTCGCCACGCCCCGGAATATCTGGCGGTGGTGCCGGAAATCGCCGGGGCCGGGCCGGTCAGTGCCTGGGGATTGCTTCGGCTTCGGCGCCAGCTGGAGCTTGGTCTTCCGCTAACACCGCGGCCCTATGAGAAACTGGCTGAGATGACCGGGCTCTCCGAGCAGGAAGTGATGACAGCCATCAGACAGTGGCAGGCCCAGGGGCTCATCAAACGACTCGGGCTGGTGGTCCGGCACCGGACGCTGGGTTACGCCGCCAATGCCATGGTGGTCTGGGATGTCCCGGACAGTCAGGTTCAGGATCTGGGCCGCACACTGGCCCGAAAATCCTTCATCACCCTCTGCTATCAGCGCCCTCGCCGACCCCCGGATTGGCCCTACAACCTGTTCTGCATGATTCACGGCGTTGACCGGCAACGGGTCATTGACCAACTGAACATGTTGATCGCAGAGCATGGCCTGGAACAGACACCCCATGCCGTACTGTTCAGCACCAGGGCCTATCTGCAACGGGGAGGCCGTTATGTCAGCAGCAACTGAGCAAACTCAGGCAACTGCCGAATTCACAGAGATGGAACGGGCGGTCATTAACCGTTTGCAAACGGGGCTACCACTGGTGCACCGACCCTATGCCGCGGTCGCCGGCGAACTGGGCATAACCGAGCAGGCGCTTCTGCACACCCTTGAGGACCTTCTGGACCGTCGAATTCTTACCCGTTTCGGTCCCATGTTTCACGCCGGAGAAATGGGCGGCGGCCTCACGTTGGCCGCCATGCGGGTCGCGGAGCAGGACTTTGAAGACGCCACCCGAAAGGTTAACGCCTTTGACGAGGTGGCCCACAATTACCGTCGGGAACATGAACTGAACATGTGGTTTGTTCTGGCCACGGAAGCCCCGGAAGACATCGCCCGGGCGATTGCCGCCATCGAATCCGCAACCGGCTATGCCGTCTACAACATGCCGAAAGAGGAAGAGTTCCATGTCCATCTCCACTTCCCGGTCTGACCAGGAATACGTGCTCTGCGAGCTGGACCGAAAACTGATCCTGGCCACCCAGGGCGGTTTGCCCCTGGTGCCGGATCCCTGGGGCACCCTGGGCAAGGAACTGGGGCTGCCGGCCGACGAGGTTCTGGCCCGTTTTCAGCGCATGCAGGACGCCGGCGTTATCCGCCGGGTCGCCGCCGTCCCCGATCACTACCGCCTGGGCTATTGCTTCAACGGCATGACGGTCTGGGATGTCCGCGACGACGCCATCACCGACATGGGCCGGCAGGTGGGCGAGTTGCCCTTCGTCAGCCACTGTTACCGGCGCCCGCGCCACTTGCCCTACTGGCACTACAACCTGTTCGCCATGGTTCACGGCACCAGCCGTGACGAAGTCGAGGCCAAGGCTTCGCAGATTCAGTCAGTGCTCGGAGACACCTGCCGGGGGCACACCATTCTTTACAGCTCGGCCATCCTGAAAAAAACCGGTCTGCGGCTGCGGAAATCATGAGAGAGGAAGCACCATGTTCAGAATGACCCGCTACATCAAGAGCCTGATGAACCCGGCTCCCGTGCGCCCGGTTCCGAAACCGGCCGGCCCGGTGGTAATCTGGAACCTGATTCGACGCTGCAACCTGACCTGCAAACACTGCTATTCCATCTCCGCCGATGTGGATTTCAAGGGCGAACTGAGCACTGATGAGGTCTACACCGTGATGGACGACCTCAAGGCCTTCGGCGTGCCCGTGCTGATCCTGTCCGGCGGCGAGCCGCTGATGCGCCCGGATATCTTCGACATCTCCCACCGGGCCAAAGCCATGGGTTTCTATGTCGGCCTGTCCACCAATGGCACGCTGATCACCGAAGAGAATATCCGGCAAATCGCCGAGGCCGGCTACGACTACGTGGGTATCAGCATCGACGGACTGGAACAGACCCACGACGAGTTCCGCCAGAAAAAAGGAGCCTTCGCGGCCTCCATGAAAGCGGTTGAACTGTGCAAGCAGGCGGGTATCAAGGTCGGCCTTCGCTTCACCCTCACCCAGGACAATTTCCCCCAGTTGCCAGACATGCTCAGACTGCTGGACGAACACGACATCGACAAGTTCTACCTGTCGCACCTGAACTACTCCGGCCGGGGCGGCCGCAACCGTAAGCGGGATGCCTGGTACGAGATGACCCGGGAAGCCATGACCCTGCTGTTCGATCACTGCCACGACGAGCTCCGGCGCGGCATCGAACGGGAATACGTCACCGGCAACAACGATGCCGACGGCCCCTTCCTGCTGCAGTGGGCCGCGGAACACTACCCCGATCAGGTTCCGGCCCTGGAACAACGATTGACGTACTGGGGTGGCAATGCCTCTGGCGTGAATATTTCCAATATCGACAACCTCGGCGAGGTTCATCCGGATACCTTCTGGTGGGACTACAACCTAGGCAATGTCCGGCACCAACCTTTTTCCCGGATCTGGTCCGAAGCCAGCGACCCGCTGATGACGGGTTTCCGCCAGACACCAAGGCCGGTGAAAGGCCGCTGCGCCGACTGCCGTTACCTGGCCATCTGCAACGGCAACACCCGGGTACGGGCCTACAACATTTCCGGTGATTTCTGGGAAGAGGATCCCGGCTGTTACCTCACCAATGACGAAATCGGTGTCCTTGATATGCCCCGGCGCGTCGCCGCCCCGGTTACCGAGATTCCGGTTCACAACCTCTAAGGACAAGCATCATGACAACCAGTCAAAGGAAGAAGTGCCTGGTGGAGTTCCAACTGGCGGAACAACCCTTACGGGCCGGAGAGGTAGCCATCGTGGGAGCCGGCCCGGGAGACCCCGGCCTGCTGACCCTGCGGGCGCTGATGCTGATACAGCAGGCCGATGCCATCGTGTATGACCGCCTGGTGTCGCCCCAGATCATGGAACTGGTGAACCCGGCTGCCGAACGCATCCACGTGGGCAAAGCCAGCGGTTGCCACTATGTACCCCAGGAAGACACCAATGAACTGCTGGTGCAACTGGCGGTGAAACAGCGCCGGGTTGTGCGCCTCAAGGGCGGTGACCCATATATTTTTGGCCGTGGTGGCGAGGAAGCGGAGTTCCTGGTGGACAACCACATCGATTTTCAGGTGGTACCAGGCATCACCTCCGCCGCCGGCTGCGCCTCATACTGTGGCATCCCACTGACGCACCGGGATTACTCCCAGAGCGTGACCTTCGTAACCGGCCACCGCAAGGCCGACCAGTCCCTGGAACTGAACTGGCGTGTGTTGGCAGCGCCGGGCCAGACCCGGGTGTTCTACATGGGGCTCCACAATGCCCCGACCATTGTCCGGGAACTCACTGCCCATGGCCTGCCGGGAGACTGCCCTGTGGCCCTGGTGGAGCGGGGAACCACGCCACAACAACACATGGCGGTCACCACCCTGGCAGACCTGGAAGCGACCATTCTCCGTGAAGGTTTCCAGCCCCCGACACTGATCATTGTCGGTGAGGTTGTCCGTCTTGCAGACAAACTGGCGCAACCCTCCACAGCAGGCTGGCATTGCGGCCAGAGTGAGGCCGTTGCAGCCAGTGCAGGGGCCGGCTGACATGATGAACCGAAAAAACGCCCTGCTGATTCTGGCCGCCAGCCTGCTGATCCCCGCATCGCTGCAAGCCAGCCCAGCCCCGGAAACCGGGGCGCTTTATCAGCAACACTGCGCCAGCTGCCACGGCTCCGATCGCCTGGGCGGCATGGGCCCTGCCCTGCTACCAGAAAACCTTTCCCGGCTGAAAAAGCCCGAAGCCGAGAACACCATCCGCAACGGCAGGCCCGCAACCCAGATGCCGGCCTTTAACGATATTCTTGGCAGCGAATCCATCACGGCGCTGGCGGACTACATTTACCGCCCGCCCGCCAACACACCCACCTGGGGACGGGCAGACATCCTCGACAGTCACTTGCTGCCCCACCCACAAGGCACATTACCCGATCAGCCGGTTTACCAAGCCGATATGATGAACCTGTTCCTGGTGGTGGAAATCGGTGACCACCAGGTTACCCTGCTCGACGGCGACAAGATGGAGCCCATCCATCGTTTCCCAAGCCGCTACGCTCTGCATGGCGGTCCGAAATACAGCCCGGACGGCCGTTACGTCTACTTTGGCTCCCGGGACGGCTGGATCACCAAATACGACCTGTACAACCTGAAAGTGGTGGCGGAAGTGCGTGCCGGCATCAACATGCGCAACATCGCCGTCTCCGCTGATGGCAACTACGTAATGGCCGCCAACTACCTGCCCCATACCCTGGTGCTGTTCGGTGCCGACAACCTTGAACTCATGGACATCATCCCGGTGGAAAACGATGCCGGTGAAAGCTCCCGGGTCAGCGCCGTGTACGCGGCCCCACCAAGGGACAGCTTCATCGCCGCCCTGAAGGACATTCCCGAAGCCTGGGAAATCAATGTGGAAGATGGCGAGGCCAAAATCCGCCGGATGCAAACCGACACCTGGCTGGACGACTTCTTCTTCGACCCTGGCTACGAACACCTCATCGGCGCCGCCCGCGACGGCAAGCACGGCTACGTGATCAACCTCGACACCGGTAACACCATCGCCGAACTCCCTCTCCCCGGCATGCCGCACCTGGGCTCCGGCATTACCTGGGAGTACCAGGGCAAACGGGTCATGGCCACTCCGCACTTCCGGACAGGCGCCGTTTCCATAATCGACATGGACAACTGGGAGGTGATCAAAACTCTGGAAACGCAAGGTCCCGGATTCTTCATGCGCAGCCACGAGAACTCCCGCTACGCCTGGGTGGACGTATTCTTCGGCCCCAACAAGGACAAGGTCCACGTTATCGACAAGCAGACGCTTGAAATCGTCAAAACGTTACAACCCGCTCCCGGCAAAGTTGCTGCCCATGTGGAGTTTGACCGATACGGCAAAAAACTGCTGCTGAGCATCTGGGACAAGGACGGCGCCGTCATCGTCTACAACGCAGACACGCTGGAGGAAGAAAAGCGCATTCCGATGAACAAACCCTCCGGCAAATACAATGTCTGGAACAAGATCAATTATGAGGAAGGGACCAGTCACTGAGGGCTTACTCTGATGGCCAGCAGGAATGAACCCGGGGTCAGATGAAAACGTTCATCTGACCCCGTCTTCACCGAGCCATCCCTGGCCCTCCCGCTACTTCGCCGCTCTAATCGATTCAGTGAAAAAGCCTTAATGATTTAAGTCATTTCAAAACATGCTTTTTTGATACGATAATTGACCCACAGTCCAAACAGGGTCAAAGCCATGAATTCAATTTTCAGGCCAGACGTATCCTCGCCCCCCTGCATGCTCGGAGAAGACAATACGGATATCATCCGGCAAGATACCGCACCAGAGTCAACGGCGCTACTGAATGGCCTGAGCCGGGTATTCGGTATCCGCCTGGCAGGCCATGAAAACGATCCGGACGCACGGTTTCTGGCAGACCTGGCCCGCCTGTTTCATCCGTGCAGGGTTGACGCCGAAACCGCCATGGAGAAGCACGACACCCCCTGGGCGAACGTTTACCTGGTTCAGTACGGCATCCTGCGGCTTTTCCGGGAAGCACCCAGCGGCAAGGTCTCCGTACACCATTTCTTTTCCGAGGGCGATATGGTCTGGCCGGTCTTTGGCCGCAGCCGCACCGTACGAAACACACTCTGCCTGACCACGGTAACGCCGGTAACCGCCTGGATGGCTGATTTTTCCGCTTTCCGGTCCGCGATCCAGTCTCACGGTGAGGGGCTCTGGCCGAAGTTCGCCCTTGCCCTGAC
This sequence comes from Marinobacter metalliresistant, assembly GCF_038098645.1. Classification (NCBI taxonomy): domain Bacteria; kingdom Pseudomonadati; phylum Pseudomonadota; class Gammaproteobacteria; order Pseudomonadales; family Marinobacteraceae; genus Marinobacter; species Marinobacter metalliresistant. The sequence continues at coordinate 2,066,731 of NZ_CP101118.1, forward strand.
CGAGGAGATAGCGGAGCTGACCAGCATGAGGGAGTTCCGGAAGCACACGATGCCCGCCCGGGAACGGTATAAGCTGCTGCTTGAAGAATATCCGGAACTGGTCAGGCGTGTGCCAGACAATCAGCTGGCGTCCTGGCTGGGAGTGGTTCCTGCCACCTTCTCCCGACTGAAAACCGGTGCTGCAGGCAACCGGTCGTAAGTTCTGGAACAGGGCCGGCTACAACATAAAAAAATGGGCAGCAAGCTCTCACCTGCTGCCCTGAAAAACGCTCAACGCCTGACCAATACTTTGCTGTTAGCCGTGCAGCTTTACCGCCAGCTCAGCCACATGCCTGCCCTGATAACGGGCAATCGTCAGTTCTTTCTCGCTGGGCTGCCGGGAGCCGTCCCCACCGGCGATGGTGGACGCACCGTAGGGCGTTCCGCCGTTGGCTTCGGAAATGTCGAAAAGCTCCGGAATCCCATAGCCCAAGGGCACGATCACCATGCCGTGGTGGGCCAGCGTGGTCCAGAACGAGCTGATCGTATGCTCCTGGCCGCCACCGGTTCCGGTAGAGGTGAATACACTGGCCAACTTGCTGTGGAGTTTGCCTCCAGCCCACAGGCCACCGGTCTGGTCCAGGAAGGTGCGCATCTGGCCGGCCATGTTGCCGAACCGGGTCGGAGTGCCGAAGATGATGGCGTCGTAATCCGCCAGCTCTTTCGGATCTGCCACCGGGGCCTCCTGTTCCGCCTTGCCACCAGCGCTCAGAAACGCCTGATCAGCCATGGTTTCCGGCACTCGCTTGATGGTGACTTCAGCGCCGTCTACGTCTTTGGCACCTTCAGCGACTGTGTTCGCCATCGTTTCGATATGGCCGTACATCGAGTAGTAAAGGACAAGTACTTTTGCCATCGGAAAAACCTCCTCTGTCTGTCATTTGGTAAACTCAGAATAACCAGCGACGGATTACAGTAAAACCGGAAGTTTTCCAGCAGGTCGTTCAGTTTTTCTGAACAGGGTCACAGGATGTTCATCCCCGACTATTGCGTACACCTGTACGCTCAAGTAGTTTATGAGCATGACTAATACGGAAGTCCTTTCGATGACAACAGCTCCATCCCCTGCGCAAAACATCCACCATCGCATCGAGGAGTGGCTTAACAGTGCCACCCATGGTCTGGGTGCCCTGCTCAGCGTTGTCGGGACCATCGCTCTGATCGTGGGTGCCAGTCAGCTCGGTGACGTCTGGAAAATTGTCAGCTTCGGTATTTTTGGTGCTTCTCTCATTCTGCTATATATGGCTTCTGCCCTTTATCACGGCGCCCGGCGTCCGGAATTGAAGAGCGCCTTCAAAACCCTTGACCATTGCGCCATCTTCCTGCTGATTGCGGGCACCTACACGCCTTTTCTCCTGGTGAACATGCGGGGAACCGTGGGCTGGACGCTGTTTGCGGTAATCTGGTCGCTGGCCATAACAGGCGTGGTGCTTAAGGTTATTTTCAGGAACCGCTTCAAGCTGGCGCGTGTCGGTATCTACGTGGCCATGGGCTGGCTGATCACCTTCGCTTCCTCGGATCTGATTGCCAGCCTGAGTGAGACGGCCCTGAACCTCACCATCGCCGGCGGCATTTTGTACACCGCCGGCGTCGCCTTTTATCTGGCAGACCGCATTCCCTACATGCACGCCGTCTGGCATCTGTTCGTGATCGGCGGCAGCGCTTGCCATTTCAGCGCCATTTATTTCGGCGTCCTGCCCTACACAGCCTGATCAGAACCCCCACACCATCGCCATCAGTACGCCCCAGGCAAGCAAGGACGCCGCCATAACAATGTAGGTGGCAGACATGGCTACCACGTCATTATCCGTTCGCTCACACAGGGAACGAACGCCCTGATATACCAGCGCACAGGACAGGAACAACCCTGCAAACACCGCAACCACGCTCACCGCCAGAGCCGGCACCAGCAACGCCAGTGACGACAGCCAAAGCGGCAGCGGAGCAATTGCGGCCAGCAGATAGGCATCCCCGTAACTCATCTTCAATTGATGGCTGTTCATCACGGCGTGAATCAGCCACCCCATGACAAAAAACGTGAGCAGTTCGGCCAGAAACAGAATGGTGGTGATAAACCGCCATTGCTTGTCACCGAACCCCTGAATAAAACCATCCCCATAGTGCGTGCCTGCGTAGTAAAGCAGCACCGGTGGCAGGAACGACATAGGGACGACAACAACCCACGCCAGGAATGGAATGGAAAGATTAAGGCGCCGAAGCTCAGACCAGGCACCATTGCCGGAAAACGGTAAGCGAGCAAGTTGTGTAATATTCATGATGCACCTTTACAATGTACCCCATGTTATTTTTACTGATAGCCCCGGGACGTGAACGGGTCAAGGACACGAGATGACTTCGGACAACTCGGGGATGCCCCGTAAAAACATGCATGCGTTCTGGCTGTTCTTTCCTGCGGCCTCGCTTCTGGCTGCATTGGCGGTGCCTCTGTCCGTATACAGCGCCCTGTCTGGCACAGGCTGGCCTCCGGGGCTTTTGGGCTCAGGGCATGGCCATGAACTGATTTTCGGCTTCGCCCTGGCCCTTGTTGCAGGCTACACCCTTGGCCCCCAACCACGGCGCGTACTTGCGTTGTTATTTCTGCTGTGGATCCTCGCCCGGATCAGTTGGCTTCTGGCTCCGGAGAACCTGGCCGCTCAACTGCTCAGCCCGGCTTTTGCCCTGTTGCTCGCCCGCCACGCCGTGCCAAGATTCCAGGCTGCAAAAAAATGGCGTAACCGGATTACAGGCCCGCTGATTCTGATTCTTTGCCTGTTGTCGGTCGTTTTCTGGTTTGCCAATAGCATACTGGCCGGAAGTATTCAGCCAATGCCCGGAACCCGGCCGGTAATGATGGCCGCCATTGTCGGCCTGCTGCTGCTGATGACGTTTATCGGGGGCAGAATCATCGCGCCGGCAGTGGCGGGAACCCTGGAGAAAAGAGGCATTCCCCTCAAGGCAAGGGTGCAACCACGGATTGAAGGGATGCTGTTGATCATTCTGCCGCTGGCACTGGTTCTGACCTTTCTGCCATTCGCGGCTGCGGGGGCAGGACTCTTATTGCTGATCTCGGCAGTTCTGATTGTGATTCGCGCTATCCGCTGGGAGCTCTGGCATTGCGGAAACCGGCCGGACCTGCTGGTTCTGGCCCTTGGTTATCTGTGGCTGGCGGCAGGCGCCGGCGCCACCGGGTTCAGTCTTTTGCAGGGAACTGACCCAATCCCCGCCATGCATCTGATCACCATTGGCGCCCTTGGCACGCTGTCCACCAGTGTCATGCTCCGGCTGGCCTGGCAGCGCGCCAGACGGACCACGCCACCCTCCTGGCAGGTTATCGGTATTGCTGTCGGTATGGCTATTGCGGTGCTCGCTCGGCTTGATGCGGGCGTAACGCCTTTCGCGAAACCCCACGTACTCTGGTTGTCGGCTGTGAGCTGGTCCGGCACCTACGCTCTCGTCGCCCTGCAGCTTGTTGTACTGTTCCGGCATAGCCAGAACCGCCGGAAATGATTGGCTACCTCTACTGCGCCAGCAGTCTGAATGCCTACTCATTTCGAGATATCACCATCGTACTCAATTGATTTTATTAGATTTTAAGAAACAAAAACGCATCGGTATTTTCGCCGGGAAACCGGTCAACTGACACGCCGTTTTGTCCTTGAGAAATATCAAGCATGACTCCCTGCCCTGCTTTGCACAATGGTGTCGAGAAACCCGGATGCCGCCAGGTTTGCGGTCAGGGGCACGTTAACCGAGGGAGTCAAAATCATGGCCAAAACCAACGCAGACATCGAAAACTGGGATGTCGAGAATGAAGAATTCTGGGAGCGGGAGGGCAAGCGCATTGCTTCCCGCAACCTGTGGATTTCCATCCCCAGCCTGCTGATGGGCTTTGCCGTCTGGCTGATGTGGGGAATGATCACCGCCCAGATGAAAAACCTGGGTTTTCCCTTCAGCATTGAACAGCTGTTTACCCTCTCTGCGATTGCAGGCCTGTCCGGCGCAACCCTGCGGATACCGGCCTCATTCATGATCAAGATTGCCGGCGGGCGGAACACGGTGTTCCTGACCACCGCCCTGCTGATGATCCCGGCGGCCGGTACCGGCATCGCCCTGATGAACCCGGATACACCCTTTATCGTGTTCCAGGCCCTGGCGCTGCTCTCCGGTATCGGTGGTGGCAACTTTGCCTGCTCCATGAGCAACATCAGCACCTTCTACCCGAAAAGCAAACAGGGCTACGGCCTGGGCATGAACGCCGGGCTGGGTAATTTCGGCGTGACCACCATGCAGGTCGTCATTCCACTGGTGATGACCGTTGGCATCTTCGGCGCCCTGGCCGGTGACCCGATGCAACTGCAAAGCCCCAGCGGCACCCTTATCGGCCGTATTGAGGCAGGTACCGACACCTGGATCCAGAACGCCGGATTTATCTGGCTGGTGTTTTTGATTCCGCTGGCGTTTGCCGGCTGGTTCGGCATGAACAACCTGAAAGTGGTTACCCCGAATCCCGGTAATCCGCTTTCGGCGTTTGGCAAGATTCTTGGCCTCTATGGCGTCGGCATTCTGACGTCCATTGCAGGCGTCTGGGCCCTGGGCGTGCTGAACATGTGGCTGGCCCTGCCCCTGACCATCGTGCTCACGCTGATTCTTCTGCGGCTGATCCCGGGCGACATCAAGCCCAACATCCAGAACCAGTTTGCCATCTTCAGCAACAAGCACACCTGGTCCATGACCGTGCTCTACATCCTGACCTTCGGCTCGTTTATCGGCTTCTCCGCCGCCCTGCCGCTGTCCATCAGCGTTATCTTCGGGAACATGATGGACGTTGCTGCCGACGGCACGGTAACCCGGGTGGTGAACCCTGATGCGCCGAGCGCACTGACCTGGGCCTGGATGGGGCCGTTTGTGGGCGCCCTCATTCGCCCGGTCGGCGGCTGGATTTCCGATAAGGTCGGCGGCTCCATCGTTACCCAGATCATCTCGGTTGTGATGGTTGCCGCCTCTGTGGCCACCGGCTACGTGATGATGCTGGCGTACAACTCCACCGATCCGAACGTCTACTTTGCGCCCTTCCTGATTCTGTTCATTATCATGTTCGCCGCCAGCGGTATCGGCAACGGCTCAACCTTCCGCAGCATCGGTTTCATCTTTAACCAGCAGCAGAAAGGCCCGGTTCTGGGCTGGACATCAGCGGTTGCTGCCTACGGTGCATTCATCGCGCCACGGGTGATGGGCCAGGAAATCCAGGCCGGCACACCGGAAGTGGCCATGTATGGGTTTGCGGTGTTCTACGCCCTCTGCCTGGTAGTTAACTGGTGGTTCTACCTGCGCAAGAATGCCTACATCAAGAATCCGTAGAGCTGACACTGCCCGTAACAGAACCGGCGCCAGCGATGGGGTCGGTTTTTTTGTTTGCGGTACGGAGGCAGTAGCTCCGTCTTAAGGTTTGCATTTGGCAGTAAGACTGACCAGTGCTAGGTTTTAAACAGGGGCGAAGCGCAACCCTCTCGCCGGCCGGAGCCAGTCATGTCCTTCGATGATATCTTTGACGCCAGCTATGAACGTGTCGTAATACCCCGTCCCGGCAGTCCGGACTTTTTTGAAGCCTTTTACCGCCGCTTTCTGATGTCGTCGTCGGAAGTCCGCATGCTCTTTCGCAATACGGATATGGCAGAACAACGACATATGCTGAAGAAATCGTTTTTCAGCCTGGTTTCGTTTTACGCAAGCGGCATTATTGACGACGTTCTCCGTCGGACGGCCTACCTGCACAGTGCCCGTCAACTCAACATCAAACCGCACCTCTACGACCTATGGCTGGAGTGCCTGATCGACACCGTAAGGGCTTACGATCCGGAGTTCAGCGACGATGTTGAGCTGGCCTGGAGGCTCATCCTCTGTCCCGGAATCACCTATATGAAGTTTGGCTATTACCATTTCTGAGTATCGAAACAGGCATTCGACAAAAACAAAAAAGCCGCCGGGGGGTGACCCGGCGGCTTTACGGCTGCTGGCTATCAGGTTATCCGACAACAACAGCCTGCCGGCGACGCTCTTCCTCTTCAATCTGCAGATCCACGGAAGACACGTGGTATTCCTCCGAGAACCCGCTCTCAGGCTCTTTCAGCCACATCATGCACAGCAGCCAGCTGACAAATGCGCCACCGGCAATGATGTAGAAGAACTGAGAGGGCGTTACAAAGGTGAAAATAGTGAGGTACACCACCGCGCCCACATTGCCATAGGCACCCGCCATCCCGGAAATCTGGCCGGTGAGGCGACGCTTGATAGAGGGAATGATTCCGAATGTCGCACCTTCCGCACCCTGCACAAAGAAGGATGTGAACACGGTGATCCCCACGGCGATGATCAGGGGCCAGTTGGAGTTCATCAGGCCCATCAGCGCGAAGCCCACCGAGATCCCGAACATGTAGCTGAGCATCACAAACCGGCGATTGCCCATACGGTCTGAAACCAGGCCACCCATCGGGCGTGCCACCAGGTTCACGAAGGCGAAGGAAGCAGCGATCAGGCCGGCAGCGGTGGCGCTCAGGCTCCAGGTTTCCTCGAAGAACATCGGCAGCATGGAAACCACCGCCAGCTCGGCACCAAAGTTCGCGAAGTAGGTGCTGTTCAGCGCAGCAACGCTGTTGAACGGGTATTTGTCATCCTCGGGCACGCCTTTTTTAAGGATCGGCACGTTCACCCTCAGGATCTGGACAATCTGGTAGCCCACAATGGCGACAATCACAGCGTAACAGATGGCCGCTCCGGTGGCACTCAGGTACCCCATGTTTTCGATACGCCAGACCAGAATACCAAGCACACCCACCAGCGGAATGGTCCACAGGATCAGCTTGATCATGTCGCCCCAGTTGCTGACTTCCAGCGCCACCGCCTTGCGCGGCTTGCGATGAACCGTGCCAACAGGGCCGTCGGTAATCGCGAACCAGTAGTAAACGCCGTAAGCCGCCATCACGATCGCGCTTTGGGCGATGGCCCAGCGCCAGCCATCTTCACCGCCATACATTTGCAGGGCGATGGTCGGCAAGGTGATTGCCGCGGCAGCGGAACCGAAATTGCCCCAGCCAGCATAGAAGCCTTCGGCAAAGCCGATGTCTTTCGGTTTGAACCACATGGCGGTCATGTGGATACCCACCACAAAGCTGGCACCAATGGAGCTGAGCACCAGGCGGCTGACCAGGAGCTGGGTCATGGTGTTGCCGAACGCAAATACCAGGGCAGGGATGGCCATCAATACCATCAGTACCGAAAACACCCGGCGGGGGCCGAAGCGGTCCAGGGCCATGCCCACGATAATCCGGGCAGGTATGGTCAGCGCTACGTTGGCGATGGCAAACAGGCGAAGATCATCCGCGGTGAGCCAGTTGACGCTTTTGAGCATACTGGATGCCAGCGGCGCCATGTTGAACCACACGTAGAAGGTTATAAAGAATGCGATCCAGGTCAGGTGCAGGGCCCTGACTTCCGGATTTTTGACGTGGAAAACGTCTGCGACTTTCATGTCAGCCTCCCTGGGCTATCAGATACAGAAACGGTTAGGCGCCAGTCTCAACGGCTGGGCAAAATAAGGAGCGGACACTGGATCCGGCGGGCGAGGAAGGAACTCACGCTGCCGAAGGTCATGTAATCCAATTCGTCCACGAAATAGGTCAGCGAGCGGGCGATAAATCCGCCGTCCGGTTCATTGCTGTGGCGCGCAATAACGAGCATATCGGGATGGATCTTTTTCTCCGCGGCGTACAGCAGCATTTTCCGCGCATCCCCCTCAAGCAGCATGCTTTCGGCGGAAATCTGCTCCTGCTCGCACACTCCCAGGGCCTCAGCAAGGTGCTCTTTCAGTTCGGCCACTTCCTGCTGGAACAGGTCTTCGTTTCCGGAGGTGATATCCCGTGGGTTTTCAGCAACCGCAACCAGGGTGATCACGGGTTTGAGATCGCGGAACATGGTGATGGTCTGAGCCAGAGCCAACCTGGCGTTCCTCGAACCGTCGTAGGCAATCATAATGTTCATTTTATGGGTTCTCCCGAAGGCGTTTTTCATCGCCCGTGTAAGGGGCAGGCATTGGTATCTGCCAGCATTAGCCCACACTCCGGCGCCCCCCACAATTGACGGAAATCAACGTTCGCAGCATGTACCCCACGAGAGAAATCAAGGGTCTATCCCTCCGGCCTCGAAAAGCTCCGATCACCTACCACCACCGCCCCCAGCAGGAGGTACCTCCAATGCCCCGCATCGGAAAACCCTGTTTTTGGTAAGGTTTAGGCGATGTTTTCAGACATCGCTTAATGAATGTCCGGAGGGAGCGGAGCATGGCCAATAGCCCGTCAAAACCAGAGCAATATCGTGCGCTCGGTTTATCCACATTTGCCTTCACCCTGTGCTTTGCGGTGTGGACGATTTTCTCCATCATCGGAATCCGCATCAGCGAAGATCTGGGGCTGTCGGATACCCAGCTTGGCCTGCTGATGGCCACCCCGATTCTCACCGGCTCCATCAGCCGGCTGTTCCTCGGTATCTGGACGGACCGCTATGGTGGCCGCTGGGTATTTGGCATCCTGATGCTCACCACCGCCGCCTGCGTGTACCTGCTGACCTTCGCAACCACTTACCTGATGCTGCTGGTGGGCGCCCTGGGTGTCGGCCTGGCCGGTGGCGCCTTCATCGTCGGCGTGGCCTACACGGCGGCATGGTTTGAACCGGAACGCCAGGGCACGGCGCTGGGGATTTTTGGCGCGGGCAATGTGGGTGCTGCGGTAACCAACTTCGGGGCCCCGTTCCTGTTGGTCGCGTTCGGCTGGCAGAGCACGGCTCAGATCTACGCCACCGTGCTGGCAATCATGGGTGTGGTCTTCATCCTGCTGGCCAGGGAGGACCCTCTGGCCGCAGAGCGGGCCGGCACCAGGGCCAAATCATTCATGGAGCAGATGGAGCCGCTGCGTGAGCTGAGGGTCTGGCGGTTTGCTTTGTACTATTTCTTCGTATTCGGCGCTTTTGTCGCCCTGGCGCTCTGGTTGCCTCACTTCCTTATCGGCGTTTACGGCCTGGACATCAAAACGGCGGGCATCATCGCCGCGCTCTACACCATTCCGGCGTCACTGTTCCGTGTCCTCGGGGGTTGGATGTCGGACCACTTCGGTGCCCGCCGGGTGATGTACTGGACCTTCGGTGCCTCCGTTGTCTGTACCTTCCTGCTGAGCTATCCGCCCACCGAGTATGTGGTGCAGGGCATCGATGGCGATATCCGCTTTACCCTTGAGATGAGCCTGCCGGTGTTCGTGGCGCTGATCTTTATTCTGGGTTTCTTCATGTCCCTGGGTAAGGCGGCGGTCTACAAGCACATTCCTGTCTACTATCCGATGCACGTGGGCGCTGTGGGTGGCGTTGTCGGGATGATTGGCGGACTCGGGGGATTCATTCTGCCACTGGCCTTCGGCGTGCTGAACGACCTCACCGGAATCTGGCAGAGCAATTTTATGTTGATGTTTGTGATCGTCGCAGCCGCCCTGGTGTGGATGCACTATGCGATCCGATCCGCAGAGCGGGTTGAGTGGGCTGCCAACGAGGAACGAACCGATTTGCCAGAGCTGGCCTCTCCCCAACTTTTCTACCCACTGAACCGGAAGAAACCGTAACCGGAATTCGCGATTTCGCCTCACGGCCCCCGTCTTAGGGGGCTTTTTCGTTTGCCCGGCGAAGCCGGCAAACCCGGCCACCTGAAAGAAGGTGGCGTCACCCCGACTGAGGGGGATTGGTTGAAAAGCAATCGAAATTCGGCAGCCATTGGCGCTCAGTTCAAGAACGCCCACCCCAAAACACCCTGAGTCACGACCAAACCCGGTACGGCCTGTCTAAACCGACTACCTGCCTTGTATATTGATAACGAAGTCACTGATTCAGGAGATAGGTGACACATCAGCCGTATTCGTTTCTGTGTTAGGCGTCCAACAAATTCGCCAGCTTTTGAAAATTATCCAGCGCCTGTGCGAAATCGATTCGTTCATCGTCACGGACATAGAACATAGCATCCACAAATTGCTGATACTCCTCCTGATAGAAAGCATCGCTCTGCATGATAGTAGAGGCTTTCAGCGCGGCGTCTTTCAACTCCATACCAACCTGACGGTTCAGTCTTTGCTGGTCGGTCGCAAAAGATTCCAGTGTGGTATCAGTGAAAAGAGCATTATTTGCTTCGACCATGCCTTTCAGGGCACTTAAGTCATGAAGGTGGCGAAGCATGGCCGGATCGTCTTTCTCGTTGCCTCTGTCCCGTTTGTGTACCCGCCAGATAAGGCTACTGAACTTATCCGCCGCTATTTCGACAGGCGAGAGGCAGAGAAAGCCCGTTTCGTCTGGATCACCCTTATAACGAGCAATCATGGACGCGATGGGACGATCCTCGGGGTCTAATCGAGGCTGTGTGTAACTGAACTCTATCTGAAGCTCGGGCCTGATTCCTTGGGGAGCTTCAAATTCTTTCGGGTAAGCAAGCTGAATTTTGAAACCCAAGCCATCAACGACAATGTCGTCCTCTTCAAATGAGAGGTCTTCGATCTCGCGTAATACGTTGATAACACTTTTCCGAAAGGCACTTCTTAGCTTTTTGAGTTGATTGCCCCCCAAAGTCCCGTCTATCCGCGCCCTGAAATCAAGGTCTTCGGAAAAGCCTTTCAAAAGGCCATGGCCTTTTGAAAGGCTAGTGCCACCTGTGAAGATGGTCGTGATGCCCTCATGGGAGTAACGGGAAAGAGCTTCCAACACCCTCACGGCGTGCCAGTCTTTTTCGATAAAAGCGGGGTCTACCCCCTCTTCCCTAGATATTCTGCGACATCTCTATCAAGCGACATGCTCTAGCTTCACCGACTGTCCGTTATAGCCCATTTTGCGTGATACACGCCCCTTTACACCAATTACCCGTCCAGTCGGGACCTGCGTTGACTTGCCACTGTTATAGAGCTCCTTGGCGGTCGAGGCAACCACCTTCACTCCCAACTTGTTCAATGCTTCTTCAGCCAAGGCAGGCAAGGGCTTCTTCGGTACAACCTTGCCAGAATACGGTGATTTATCAGCTTTGGCGTACAATCCATAGCCAAACCTAATAACAACCCCTTCCAGAATAAGATCACGCAATACGCGACCCACCTGATCTCTCCCGGAGAGGTCAAGAAAGTCCTTCGGCGTAAAAACCGTATCCTTACTCCGGCTCAGGCGGTATTTGATCTTACTTTTGAGCGTGGTCAGAGCCATTCGAGTAATGTTCGAATATACTGGCCTGAGCATTGCGGGTTTCTCGCATGCGGGATCCTCTTGATTGTTGATGTTTTTGGTTCGCACTTAAAACATACCAGAACCAAGAGGATTTTTTATCCATTCTCAGAATTATTATTTGAAAATCAGCTGTTTATTAGTTTCTGGATGGGCACCAGTTATGCCACTAACTGCCTGTAATTCCTCCCTCACAGTCTCAAAGGAAACGTTTTCTGCATATATCTAATCGGTATTTGTGATGTACGCCACCATGGAGCAGTACCCGCTCAGCTGGCTGTACTACCTGACCTTCATCTTCCTGACCGCCTTCGTCTTCCTGAACATGATGATCGGCGCCATCCTGGAGGTCATGGGCGAGGAACAGAATACCAAACAGGCCCAGAAAGCCCACGATGAACGGGATGAGATCGCCCGGCAGCTCCAGTCGGTGCAGGCACAGTTGCAGGAGCAGACCCGGCAGATCTCGGAGCGGCGCTGATCAGCCAAACACCGGCTTGGTCATGGCCAGGTGGAAAATGACGCCGATCTGGACGAACGCCAGAATGGCTGCAAACACCCGGGCCGGCCTGCCCAGAGAGGTTTTCAGGGCAAACAGACCGGCGATGATGTAGCCAACCAGCAGGAAGATCTTGGCCGTCAGCCAGCCATTCACGAATGGCATCCAGGGCGTCACAAACAACAGGCTGATGGCCGCTATCAGCAAGACCGTGTCATTCGCATGCGGAATCCAGCGCAACGGTGTTTTCCGCCAGTCGGGCCTGCCAACCGCATCCAGCAGCAGACGCAGAGCAAACAGCACAACGGTCAGATAGGCCGTGGTCATGTGCAGGTGCTTGAGAATTAGGTAGGCACTCATAAATCATCCCGTTGTGAATCAAAACGATGGCGGCATTGTACGCAAAGATACCCCGAACCGGGTATGTTCTTTCTATCGGCTCGCGTATAACATGTACTGTAATTATATGTATAAGCGGAGACAACCATGCCGGCGATCCCCACCACCAGCCAAACCGAAGCCGCCAGCGTCAGCCAGCTTTTCAGCTATCCGTTCCGGATTTTCTTCCTGTCCATGACGGTACTGGCGCTGCTTGCGATCCCCCTCTGGATCATGCAGGTCAATGGTGTGATCAGCCTGCCCCTGGCCCTGCCGGGCCTGTTCTGGCATCAGCATGAGATGTTGTTCGGTTTCCTGTCGGCAGGCATCGCCGGCTTCCTGCTGACCGCAGTCTGCGTGTGGACCCAGACGGAGCGCACCTACGGAACCAGACTGGTATTGCTCTGGGGCGTCTGGCTGGCCGGCCGCCTGCTGCTTGCTTTCGGTGCGGGCCTGCCGGACTGGCTTGTGCATACCGTGAACCTGGCATTTCTGCCCCTGGTCATGCTGGATGCCGGCTGGCGGATCTGGCGCGCCCGCCAGAAGCGCCAGCTGTTGATCCTGCTGGTTCTGGGGCTGCTCTGGCTGATGCAGATAGGATTCGTGACCCAACTGGATATGACCTTCAGCTACGGTGCCCTGATCATGGCCATGGCGCTGATCAGCATCATTGGTGGGCGCATCACTCCGGCCTTTACCACCGGCTGGCTTCATCAACGAGGGCTGGACAGCGCTGCCGTGAAAACTGTCCCAGCCCTGGATATGACCACATTGTTCAGCCTGATTCTGCTGATGGTCTCCCTGGTCACTGGCTGGCAAACCGTCACCGGCGTATTGGCCATTGTTGCAGGCACCCTGATGCTGGTGCGACTGGCAGGCTGGAAAGGCTGGCTGGTTCGTAAGGAACCACTGCTCTGGATTCTGCACCTGTCCATCCTCTGGGTGCCCGTGGCCCTGTTCCTGCTGGCCGGCACACTGCTTGCCGGCTGGCCATCCAACGCCTGGAGCCACGCCGCCGGCACGGGCGCAGTGGCCTGCCTGATTTTCGGCGTCATCGCCCGCGTCTCCCTCGGTCACACCGGCCGGCCGCTGGTTCTGCCCACAGGCATGGTGACCGCATTCATCGCCATTCACCTGGCCGCACTTATCCGGGTGCTGACAGCCTTCGAGGTTATCAGCTGGCACCCGGGAATCAGCGCCAGCGCGCTGCTCTGGTTGTTCGCGTTTGGTATGTTCCTGTTCCGCTACACCCGGGTACTGGCCAGCCCACGCCCGGACGGCCGCGACGGATAAACGCCCGGAACACTCGAATAAAGGCAGACGAAAAAAGGCAGGCCCGGGAGCCTGCCTTTACCGTTCAGCCCACTCAGGCTGCCAGTTTTTCCGCGCCAACTCGGCAAATGCGGACCGCGACTCGTGAAAACGGGCGGCCGGAAATGAAATTCTGATGCCTTCCATCGCCGCCATCAGCATTTCCAGGTGCGCATCCCAGCCCGCACAGGCAATGGCGATCAACTCGTCGTCAGGGAGAAAAAGCGTGAGGGTAAGGATCGTCCCGCCACCGTCCGGGGACAACTCCCAGACCAGTGGCCGTTCCGGATCATCGCCGGCACTCCAGGAATACGCCAGCAGACAGTGGGGTTCGCAAGCGCTGATCCGGCAATCGATGGGTGTGCCACTGTTGCCAAAATCCAGCTTGACCCTGCCACCCCGCTCCTGTTCCAGAGTGCCCGGTGCCAGCCACTGGCTGAGGCACACGGAATCCGTCAGCATTTTCCAGACGACCTCGGGCGCATATCCGATTTTTCGTTGCAGCCGGGCGACAACCCACTCTCCCTCACGCCAGATGTTTCCCTGAATGTCATCAGCATCCAGTGCCATCAATGCGCCCTCCTTTTATACCATTCCACCTTGCCCCATACCTGCGGGCCAGCAGACAAATAAAAGACCCTGAACATTTATATTTCTTACTTTTCATAGCCGCAAACCCATACATACCGAATCATGAGTTGCATATTCCCCAAGGAATCCCACGGTATCCGGTGTATCAACGGCTCTGTTCAAGGGCCGGTTCACACGTTACCACCATGCCGCTGGCAGATCTTTGATGACCATCAACCCCTCACCCCGGCAAAAAAGGCAATCATCCACTAAAGGTCAATACCGAAACGCCCAATTCGCGCTAAAGTATGAGGAAATCATTTTGTAACTGAGATACTGGCACTATGAACCCGGATCATTTTGATAAAGAAGACCTGATCAAATGTGGCCACGGCACACTCTTCCCTGGCTCCATGCGTCTGCCCATTGATGAGATGCTGATGTTCGACCGCGTCACGCATATAGCAGACAACGATGGCCTGTATGGCAAGGGCAGTATCCTGGCGGAACTCGACATCAACCCGGACCTCTGGTTCTTCAAGGTGCACTTTGTTGATGATCCCGTTATGCCCGGATGCCTGGGGCTGGACGCCATGTGGCAGCTGGTCGGCTTCTTTCTGGCCTGGGGTGGCGGAGAAGGCAAGGGCCGTGCCCTGGGTTCCGGTGAAGTAAAGTTTACCGGCCAGGTGCTGCCTACTGCCAAAAAGGTGACCTACCGCCTGGATCTCAAGCGCGTGATCAGGCGCAAACTGACCATGGCAATTGCCGATGGCCGGATGGAAGTGGACGGCCGGGAAATCTACACCGCCAAGGACCTCCGGGTTGGCATGTTCACCTCGACCGATGATTTTTAGGAGTTAACAAGATGCGTCGTGTTGTAATTACTGGTATGGGCATTGTTTCCAGCCTTGGCACCAACCAGAAGGACGTTGCCCAGTCCCTCAAGGATTCCCGTCCCGGCATCGGCTTCAGCGAAGAAGCACGGGACAAGGGCCTCCGCAGCCACGTCTGTGGCCAGATAAACCTGAACCTTCCGGAACTGATCGACCGCAAACTCTGGCGCTTCATGTGCCCGGCCTCAGGCTATACCTACCTGGCCATGCTTGAAGCCATCGAACAGGCCGGCCTGACCGACAAGCACATCAAGGCCGACACCACAGGCATTATTTTCGGCCAGGGGGGCGCCTCCACCGTTGAGCTGCTCGATTCCATCGACACGCACCGTGACCGCGGCATCCGCCGGGTGGGCCCCTATCGCGTGCCCCGCACCATGGGCAGCGCCATTAACGCCTCCCTCTCAACCGGCTTTGGCATCCGCGGCATCAACTACGGCATTACCTCCGCCTGTGCCACCAGTGCACACGCCATTGGCCACGCTGCAGACCTGATTGCGCTGGGGCGCCAGGATGTAATGTTTGCCGGCGGCGGCGAGGACATCCACTGGACCCTGAGTCTGTTGTTCGACGCCATGGGCGCCCTGTCCACCAAGTACAACGACACGCCGGAACTGGCGTCCCGCACCTATGACGCAAACCGGGACGGTTTCGTTATTTCCGGTGGCGGCGGTGTTCTGGCCCTTGAAGCGCTGGAACACGCAGAAGCACGCGGCGCAAACATTCTGGCGGAGATCGTCGGCTTCGGTGCGACTTCCGACGGTGCCGATATGGTTGCCCCGAGCGGCGAGGGCGCGGTGCGCTGCATGAAGCAGGCCATGAAGCATCTGGACGGCGAGATCAGCTACGTCAACACTCACGGCACCAGCACCCCGGCAGGCGATATCACCGAGCTGAAAGCACTGAAGGAAACCTTCGGCGACAAAATCCCGCCGCTGAGCTCCACCAAACCCCTGTGCGGCCATGCCCTGGGTGCGGCAGGCGTGCATGAGGCCATTTACAGCCTGATCATGCTGCGCGAGGGTTTCATTGCTCCGTCGGCCAACATCCAGACCCTCGATGAAGGGGCCGAAGGCTACCCGATCGTTCGGGAGCGCATGGACAACCAGAATCTGGACCTGGTAATGAGCAACAGCTTCGGCTTTGGCGGCACCAACGCCTCGCTGGTGTTCAAAAAGGTCTGAGCCGGATCAGGACAGCCTGACAGAACGATATTCAGCCGGGGATGTTCCCATCCAGCGCTTGAAAGCCCGGCTGAATGCGCTCAATTCCGAGAACCCGAGCTGCTCTGCAATTTCCACCAGTGGCTTGGTTTTATCCTGCATGTAGGTCAGCGCCTGTTTACGGCGAACCTCCTCAAGCAGGCGGGCAAACGTCAGCCCTTCCCGCTTCAGCTTCTTGTGCAGCGTGTAGCGGCTCATATGCAGCTGCGACGCCACGACTTCCACACCAACCTTGCCACGGGCAAGCTGTACACTGATCAGGGAACTCACCCTAAGACTCAGCGAAGCCCGCGCCACCTCTGGCGTCAGAGGCTTTGATCCCATCTGGAACTCCTCTTTTCCGATTCTGTGGCCATATTGGCCGACGCTGTGAGCGTACACTTGTTAGCCGAAAACAATCAATACTACCTTTGAGCAGGGTCAAGGGAACCTCCGCCAACGTACGGCAAAATACCCCGCTTTTCAGAATGGCGGCATCCCCTGCCAGGGCCCGCCAACCAGACTGACCTGAACGGACCACCCGGAGCCAACATGAACACCCCGGAACTGCTTGCCCCCGCAGGCACCCCTGAACACCTCGAAACCGCCTTCGCCTACGGTGCGGATGCCGTCTACGCCGGCCAGCCCCGCTACTCCCTGAGAGTAAGGAACAACAGTTTCAAGGATGTTGCAGCCCTCGGCTCCGGAATCGCAAGAGCCCATGAACTTGGCAAACAGTTCTACCTTGTCTCCAACATAGCACCTCACAACAACAAGGTACGCAGCTATCTGAAAGACCTGGAGCCGGTACTGGAACAAAAACCCGATGCCCTGATCATGTCTGACCCCGGACTGATCATGCTGGTGCGGGAAAAATGGCCGGACCAGCCCATACACCTCTCGGTGCAGGCCAACGCCGTTAACTGGGCAACTGTGGAGTTCTGGCGCAGACAGGGCATCAGCCGGGTAATCCTTTCCAGAGAACTGGCTCTTGACGAAATTCGCGAGATCCGCGACCGGGTCCCGGACATGGAACTGGAAGTCTTCGTGCACGGCGCCCTGTGCATGGCCTACTCCGGCCGCTGCCTGCTCTCCGGCTACATGAACCACCGGGACGCCAACCAGGGCGCCTGCACCAACGCCTGCCGCTGGAACTACAAGGAAGTCCAGCACAGCCATGACCAGACCGGCGACCTGATCGCCACCTGCAGCGGCGGTGTGCAAGACGTGGAGCCAAAAGAGCTCCTGCTGGAAGAGCCCAATCGCCCCGGAGGCTTCATCCCCGCCTACGAGGACGAACACGGCACCTACATCATGAACTCGAAAGACCTGAGGGCCGTCCAGCACGTAGCGGAACTGACCAAAATGGGCGTCCACTCCCTGAAAATCGAAGGCCGCACCAAAAGCACCTACTACGTAGCCCGCACCACCCAGGTGTACCGCCGGGCCATCGACGAGGCCGTACACGGCAAGCCCTTTGACATGAACCTGATGGACGAACTCGAAGCCCTCTCCAACCGCGGCTACACCGAAGGCTTCCTCCGCCGGCACGTACCCCGGGAATACCAGACCTACGAACAGGGCTCATCGTTCCTCGGCACCCAGCAGGTTGTAGGCACCATAACGGATGCGGATGACCGATGGCTGACCATCGACGTGAAAAACAAATTCGCCCCAGGCGACCAACTGGAACTGATCAACCCGGCCGGTAATATTCGTTTCTCCGCTGATATCATGGAAAACCGGAACGGCGAAACCATGGAGTATGCCCCGGGCAGTGGCCATATCGTGAGAATTCCGAAACCAGAACATTTGCCAAAATCTCTGGATTTCACCTACCTGACCAGAATCCTTCCCGCCAGCGAATAGCAATTAGTTTGAGGCGTCAGGCGGGTCTGCCTCCCAAAACCGTGCATTGCCATGGATGGCAATGCCGAGCCCCCCATGGACGGGTTCACGGCGTGTTTTGGGAGGCAGACCCGCCTGACGCCCCCCTCCATAATACGCCGTCCTGCCCGAGGCCAGACTATCAAGGCTATTGGCAGCCCCCTTAGTGCCCCAAAGGCCGATTAAGGTATAATCACCTCACGCACAAATTAATACCTGACTAATTTACTCTGGTATTGTATAATCGCCAGCCAGAAGCAACGGATTCAGCCTGTTTTTCTGCTTACTTTTCAGCATCAGGCCACCAGAAATCCGTCATCCAAAAAAGCGATTGCAGGGCGCACTCACCGGATGAGCGACTACTGGCAACACCCAAACTGATGACATCCGATCGACAGCCCGCCTATGAGGCTGCCGGCGACACCAAGGGCGCAAGCCCGCGATGAGAGAATACGGAGCGACGATCATGGCGACCACCGACACCGAGGTGAACGAGCTGATCAAACGGGAATACGAGTACGGATTCGTAACAGACATTGAATCCGACACGTTCGAACCCGGCCTTAATGAAGACGTTATCGCCCGCCTTTCCGGCCTCAAGAAAGAACCGGAATGGATGCTGGAGTGGCGCCTGAAAGCCTACCGTCGCTGGCTCGAGATGGACGAGCCGGACTGGGCCCACGTGGGCTACCCGAAAATCGATTACAACTCGATTTCGTACTATTCCGCGCCCAAGCGCCCCGAAGACATGCCCCAGAGCCTGGACGAGGTGGATCCGGAACTGCTGAAAACCTACGAAAAGCTGGGCATCCCCCTCCACGAGCGCGAAAAGCTGGCTGGCGTAGCCGTCGATGCCGTATTCGATTCCGTTTCCGTCGCGACCACTTTCAAGGAGCCCCTCGCCAAAGCCGGCGTGATTTTCTGCTCCATCTCCGAGGCCGTCCGCGATTATCCGGAGCTGGTACAGAAGTATCTGGGCACCGTGGTACCCCACGGCGACAACTTCTTTGCCGCACTGAATTCGGCGGTCTTCTCCGACGGCACCTTCGTGTATGTGCCCAAGGGCGTGCGCTGCCCCATGGAGCTGTCCACCTACTTCCGCATCAACGCAGCCAACACCGGCCAGTTCGAGCGCACCCTGATCATCGCCGAAGACAGCAGCTACGTGAGCTACCTCGAGGGCTGCACCGCGCCCATGCGAGACGAAAACCAGCTGCACGCGGCCGTGGTTGAGCTGGTGGCCCTGGACGATGCCCAGATCAAATACTCCACCGTGCAGAACTGGTACCCGGGCGACGAAGAAGGCAAGGGCGGCATCTTTAACTTCGTGACCAAGCGCGGCGCCTGCATCGGCAAGAACTCCAAAATCTCCTGGACCCAGGTCGAGACCGGTTCAGCGGTAACCTGGAAGTACCCGAGCTGCGTACTGCGCGGCGACAACAGCGTGGGCGAATTCTATTCCGTGGCGCTGACCAATAATTACCAGCAGGCCGACACCGGCACCAAGATGATCCACCTGGGCAAGAATACCTCCAGCACCATCATCTCCAAGGGTATCTCCGCCGGCAAGAGCTCCAACGCCTATCGCGGGCTGGTGAAATTCGGCCCCGGCGCGGAAGGCGCGCGCAACTTCACCCAGTGTGATTCGCTGCTCATTGGCGACCGCTGCGGCGCGCACACCTTCCCGTACATAGAGAGCAAGAACAAGTCCGCCATTGTCGAGCACGAGGCCACCACGTCCAAGGTCAGCGATGAGCAGATGTTCCTCTGCCGCCAGCGTGGTATCGATCCGGAGCAGGCCGTGTCCATGATCGTGAACGGCTTCTGCAAGGAGGTGTTCAGGGAACTGCCGATGGAGTTCGCTGTCGAGGCCGGCAAGCTGCTCGAAGTGAGCCTCGAAGGGTCCGTTGGTTAACTATTTTGCCTCGCTGCGCCGAACGTTTTGCGGGCACCGAAACGGTTTAATTTACATACAGAATTTCAGAATACAGAGAGAAGCCGACAAATGCTGAGCATCAAGAACCTGCACGCATCCGTTGAGGACAAAGAAATCCTCAAGGGTATCAACCTGGAGATCAAGGCCGGGGAAGTTCACGCCATCATGGGCCCCAACGGCTCTGGTAAGAGCACCCTGTCGCAGGTGCTGGCAGGCAACGAAGCATTTGAAGTCACCGAGGGGGAAATTACCCTGAATGGCGAAAACCTGCTGGAGCTTGAAACCGAGGAACGCGCCCGCGAAGGCATTTTCCTGGCATTCCAGTACCCGGTGGAGATTCCCGGCGTGAGCAACCTTCAGTTCCTTCGCACCGCCGTGAACGCCATGCGTCACCACAAGGGCGAAGGCGAGATGAACGCGGCGGAGTTCATGAAGCTGGCCAAGGAGGTCTCCAAACAGGTAGATCTGGATCCGGCCTTCCTGAAACGCGGGGTCAATGAAGGCTTCTCCGGCGGTGAGAAAAAACGGAACGAAATCATGCAGGCGCTCCTGCTGCAGCCGAAGCTGGCCATTCTGGATGAAACCGATTCCGGGCTGGACATCGACGCCCTGCAGGTGGTCTCCAACGGCGTTAACGCCCTGCGCGCAAAAGACCGCGCCATTTTGATGGTGACCCACTACCAGCGCCTGCTGAACCACATTGTGCCGGATTACGTGCACGTGCTGGCCGGGGGCAAGATCGTTAAATCCGGCGGCCGTGAGCTGGCCCTGGAGCTGGAAGAACGTGGCTACGGCTGGCTCGGCATCAAGGATGAAGAAACCGCCGACAGCACAGCCAACGTTTCCGGCAACTAAAAAGGAGGTCGCGGAATGAAGCCAGCACCAACCCTTTCTACCGCGTTCCTGCATCCGGCCGGGCACTCATTGCCGGAGCCTCTGGCTGCGCTGCGCAAGCAGCAGGGCTCCAGCCTTGTGGATCTGCCGCTGCCCACCCGGAAAACAGAGAACTGGAAGTACTCGAGCAAGTACCTGAAGCTGACCGACGATATGGCCATCTCGCTGCCCGCGGAAGGCAAGTCCGGCAGCAGTCTGGCGGTGCCCGGCTACAAGGTAGTATTGCTGAACGGCATCATGATGCCGGAAGCCAGCGACTACCCGGACCTGGATGGCATAACCATTGAGCGCTTCGAGGACCTGGACAGCGACACCGCCACCTGGCTGGCCGGGCGCCTGGATCACGCCCTGGATAGCCAGTCAGTGCAGATCTCCCGCCTCAATACCGCGCGGTTTGAAGATGGCCTGCTGATTCGTCTGAAGCCCGGCGCGGTTCTGGACCAGCCACTGTTCATTGTTCATGAAACCAGTGCTGATGCCAGCGGCTCTGCCTACCCGCGCATTTACGTGGACGCCGGCGCTAACAGCCAGATCACCCTGGTGGAAGAGTACATCTCCGGCGGCAGCGAATCGGTCATGGTGAATACGGTAACCGAGCTGAACCTTGGTGAAGGTGCCGACGTCACCAGCATCCGCCTGAACATGGAAGGCGAGAATGTTCAGCATATTGGCGCAACCGGCGTCCTGCAGCAACGCAGCTCCCGCTTTGAAAGCCACTGCGTCGGCTTCGGCGGCCTCCTGCGCCGGCACGACCTGCAGGTTCGCCTGGAAGGTGAAGGGGCGGAGTGCAAGCTCAACGGCGTGGTGGTAACCCAGGGCAAACAGCACTACGACAACCACACCACCATTGAGCACGTGGCGGCCCGCTGCAACAGCGAAGAAACCTATCGCAACATTGCCGCGGATCAGTCCCACGCGATTTTCAACGGCCGGATTCATATCCATCAGGACGCCCAGAAGTCCAGCGCGGATATGAACAACAAGAACCTGCTGCTGTCCAATGGCGCAGAAATCGACACCAAGCCGGAACTGGAAATTTACGCAGACGACGTCAAGTGTGCCCATGGCGCCACCATCGGCCAACTCGACAAAATCTCGCTGTTTTACCTGGTTTCACGAGGTATCGGCCGGCGCGAAGCCAATGTCCTGCTCACCATGGCCTTCATCAACGAGCTGGTGGAGCAGATCCCGGTAGAAACCGTTCGGGAAACGGCCCAGGGCCGGCTGAACCAGTTCTTTGAACAGACATTCCAGGAGGCGTAACCGGCTATGACCGATCTGTCCGTGGCAAACACAACCAGGCGCCCGACCTTCGATGTGGAGGCCATTCGCCAGGACTTCCCGATCCTGTCACAGCAGGTGAACGGAAAGCCGCTGGTGTATCTGGACAATGCCGCTTCGGCCCAGAAGCCAGAGGCAGTGCTGGACGCCATGGACCGCTATTACCGGGAAATGCACTCCAACGTTCACCGGGGTGCCCACACTCTCGGGGATCGGGCCACGGTCGCCTTCGAAGGTTCCAGAGAGACGGTTCGCGGGTTCCTGAACGCCGACAGCACCCGGGAAATCATCTGGACCCGTGGCACCACCGAGGCCATTAACCTGGTCGCCAACGGCCTGGCCCCGCGACTGAAGGCCGGCGACGAGATCCTGGTCAGCCACATGGAGCATCACGCCAACATTGTGCCCTGGCAGATGATTGCCGAGCGTACCGGCGCGAAAGTGGTTCCCATCCAGGTAACGCCGGAAGGTGAGCTGGACCTGGAATCCTTCACCAGCCTGCTGAACGGGAAGACCCGGGTACTGGCAATCACCCATGTTTCCAACGTGCTGGGCACGGTCAATCCGGTGGCGGCGCTGATCGAGCAGGCCAAGGCCCTCGGCATCATCACCCTGGTGGATGGCGCACAGGCGGTACCCCATTACCAGCCGGATGTCCGGGCGCTGGGTTGCGACTTTTACGTGTTCTCATCCCACAAACTGTTTGGCCCCACCGGCATTGGTGTGCTCTACGGCAAGGCCCAGTTGCTGGAGGAGATGCCTCCCTACCAGGGCGGTGGCGAAATGATTGAGCGGGTATCGTTCGAGCGCACCACCTGGAACACCCTGCCCTACAAGTTTGAAGCCGGCACGCCGGCCATTGCCGAAGCCGTGGGCCTGGGGGCGGCCATCGACTATCTCCAGGGTCTGGATCGCCAGGCTATGGAAACCGCGGAATCGGCGCTGCTCGAGCGGGCCAACCAACTGGTGGAAACCGTTCCGGGCATGGAAATCATTGGCACCGCAAAACGGAAAGTGCCGGTGATGTCCTTTAAAATTGCCGGCCTGCACCCCAGTGATATAGGCACCCTGCTGGATCAGCAGGGTATCGCCATCCGCACCGGCCACCACTGCGCCATGCCGCTGATGGATTTCTACGGAGTTCCCGGTACAGCCCGGGCCTCCTTTGCGTTCTACAATACCCTGGACGAGGTGGAAGCATTGTTTACCGCCCTGCGGAAAGTCCAGCGCCTGTTTGCCTGATGGAGATGGAATCATGACAGCTGAAATCTTCACCCCGACCGTCGCCGTCACCATGACGCCCAGCGCGGTCACACACGTGCGCAAACAACTGGAGAAGAAACCGGAGGCCAAAGGCATCCGGCTGGCCATCAGGAAAAGTGGTTGCTCCGGCTTCAAGTACGAAACCCAGTGGGTGGAAGAAGCCGCAGCCGACGACAGGGTGTTTCATATTGATGGCGTTGACGTCTTCGTTAAAGAGGAACACCTGCCACTGGTGAACGGCATCGAGATCGATTTTGTCACCGAAGGCGTGAACTCCATGTTCCAGTTCCGCAATCCGAATGCGACCGCCGAGTGCGGGTGCGGCGAGAGTTTTACCGTAGCGTGAAATTGGGGTCAGATGAAATTGGGGTCAGATGAAAAGTTCATCTGACCCCACACTAATAAACACAGGATACAGCGAGGCAAGTCTGGGCATGCAAGAACGGGAAGTGGTCCTGACCAAACGCGAGGTGGAAGCCAGACTCGTTCCTTCCGGGACAGAGATCATGATTCCTTCGGACACCTTCGTGACCATCACACAGTCACTGGGTGGTACCTTCACCGTTGCAGTCAACGGCAACCTTGCCCGCATCGAGGGCCATGACGCCGACGCCCTTGGCAAGCAGCCACTGGAAAGCAGCTTCGACACACCGGAAGACGGCACCGTCAACGAAAATCAGGTGTGGGAAGCGATGCGCAACTGCTACGACCCGGAAATTCCGGTTAACGTAGTGGACCTCGGCCTGATCTACGAATGCAAGATCGAGAACGGCACCGAAGACGGCAACCACGTGTACGTCAGAATGACGCTAACCGCTGCCGGTTGTGGCATGGGGCCGGTGATCACCGAAGACGTCAAGCGCAAGCTCGAACATGTGCCGAACGTCGACAAGGTGACCGTGGAACTGACCTTCGATCCGCCCTGGAGCAACGACATGCTCACCGATGAAGCCAAGCTTGAACTGGGGATGCTGTGAAGGTTGAAGGTGGGGTCAGAAGAAAGCCTTCTTCTGACCCCGTTTTCCCCGCAGGCTTCAAACCGCTAACATGGGGTCAGATGAACGCTTTCATCTGACCGCGTTTTCATAACAGTAGCAACCACATGACCGCCACTAAAGACGATTTCCTGAACAACCCGCTCGGTAGAGACACCACCCTCGAAGACGTTCTGGATGGCTTCGAGTTGCTGGACGACTGGGAAGAGCGCTACGCCTACATTATCGACCTGGGCAAACAGCTGCCGGCCTTTCCGGACGAAGCCCGGATTGAAGAGAACTATGTGCACGGCTGCCAGAGCCAGGTCTGGCTGATTCACCATTACGACGACGCCAGCGGCCGTCTCTACCTGCTGATTGATTCAGATGCCATGATTGTTCGTGGCCTGGCCGCCATCATTCTGGTAGCACTGAACGGGAAACCCCCACGGGACCTGCTGGCAACCGACATTGATGAGCTGTTCGAGCAGCTGGATCTGTTCCGCCACATCTCCCCCACCCGAGGCAATGGCCTGCGGGCCATGGTCGGCAAGATCCGGGATATTGCCGCCGCCGAGGTGGCTGACGCCGCAGACTGAATGAGCTCAACGCCTACCACAGGATGGCAATATCATCCCTCTGTATATTCACCATGCCACCCAGCTGCGGCATGGTTCCGCGGCTGGACTGAGGCTGAACCCTGTCCAGGGTTACAGAAAGCCGGCTATCGTTCAGTTCCGGCGTGGCACCGGGTGAATCCAGGTAAGCGGTGCTCCGGTACAGCTTCAATTCGTCGCCAGGCCTGAGCCCTGCAGTTGCGCCGGATCCCAGCGTCACCAAATGCCCATCCACCCGGGCAATCCGGGTAATAAACGGCTGACAAGCCAGGGCCTCGGTAACCGCTGTCGCCATTTCTTCAATGACGCCATTTACAGACCGGCCATAGGCGGTTTTCCGGAACCCCTCCGAACCAAAGCCGACTGAGCTGCCGGGGCCTGCATCCCAATCTGCTGATGTCGCGAACCTCTGCTGATAGACAGGGGAACCGCTGAATCCGTCATAAACGACAAGATCCGCAGCAAACCGACGTTGCTGATCCACCGCACCAATGCCACGCTGCATTCTGTCCAGAACCGATGTGCCCCAGGCGGAGGGATCAGCCACACCCAGATCCCGGATAACGCCCGTTACCACAAACTGAACCTCCATTTCACGAGCCACCTGTAACACATTGGTCAGCTGGTTGTTGCCCTGCCAAACAGTGGGTGCGTTCAGAAGGTCGGTAAACACCCGTGATGTGGTGGCGCCAAAGACCTGAAAGCCACCCTGCTCCATCAACCGCTGTTGCAGCTGGTGCGGCAAGATTTCGCCGGCGTCATCAATACGCCCTACCCTGGCCTGGTCCGGATACAGGACCGGAAACCCCGTAACCGCCACTCGCTTCTTCAGCCGGCTCGACTCACCGGCACTGCATTGTCCTACCCGACTCTCACTGATATCACCCCGTACAACCACCCGCAGCAAATTGCCGCTCTGGTACTCGTCAATAATCCGTACATTTCGTGCCCGCGCACTGGAAGCCAGGCGTATCCGCGATTCGGTGATAACACCGTTTTCCATGGTGTCGTGGGTGCTCACCCGGGCTTCATACTGCAACGAGAGATCCCTGATCGCGGCCTTGCGGGCCTCGGCACGGGCGGTCTCAAGATCCCCGTTATAGATACTGGCGTGGCCCACACCTTCCAGAACCACGGCCTGCGCCCCGGTGGCAAACACCAGCGGCAGGGCCAGGGCGCACAGCACTATCAGTGACGACAAACGCAGTGATGACAAACGCAGTGATGACAAACGCTTCATAATTTTCGATCACTCAAGGTAATACAGGGAATCGACGCCCTTGCTCTGCACATCGCCAATACTGTCATTGTCCCGCGGCACGGGGATCGGGCACAGGTCCCGAACCTGATCCTCTGCAACCTTGGCAACACAGGCCCGGAACCGGGGTTCCAGCTTCAGCTCCATAACCGTTTCAAAAACCCCGTCGCTGTGCTCGTTGACTGCGACCAACTTCGCGCCGCGGAGATAGCTGTCGACATAGGTTCGGAACGTGTCATTGCGCAAAACGAAGTCATTGACGGTGGAGCTGCCGTAAACCACGGTGCCGTATACCCGCTCAACCAGGTTCCGGTAGGCATCCAGTTGCGAAGCCCGCCGGGCCATCAGACGCTTGCGGGTGTCCGAGCGCTCCGATCCGGCATCTTTATAGGTCCCCAGACCACTCACCCGAACAGTAATGGGCTCCAGCCTGGTATCCTCCCGGGACTGTTTGCCGCCATCACCCTGATAACTGCCAACCGGCGCACAGGCAGCAAGACTCGTTGCCAGCAGAGGGATCAGTATCCAGCGAAGGGTCATTGCTTGTCTCCAGAAAACGTCATTTCCGGTTTGCCATGAAAGAATTACGCCAGTTTTTCTAAGCCCCTGATATTTCGGTTAACAGACGCAAAGCGCACCGACCCGTCAACCCGATGCGGCAAAAACCTGCCTCTGTTTACACATCAAAAACAAACCGTTACCCCATGTGTCATGTGCTGGAAAACGTTCTGCATTAACCTTTCAGTTACGTAATATTTATTTTGCCTTTTACCCGACAGGATTCTTCATGACCGGACACCGTCTAACCAAGCTTTCTGCTGCCATTGGCCTCTCCGTTGCCACCACCTCGGCACTGGCCAGCCCCCAGTCTTTTATGTCTGCCCGCTCCTTTGCCATGGGCGGCACCGGTGTTGCTGTTGCAACGCCTTCAACGGCCCCGACTGACAACCCCGCGATGATGGCTGCGGATCACCACAGCTGGAATGATGACTTCGGATTGATGCTTCCATCAGTTAACGCCCGAGCCGCCGACGAGGAAGAAACGGTTGACCAGGTTGATGATATTCAGGATGTGATTGATGACCTTGAATCCCTGGTCTCTGGATTCGATCCGAACACGGACGATCCGCAAATCATTCAGGATGGTGCAGCCGACCTCCGAGACAGACTGACCGCCTTCGACAGCGACACCATGCGAGTAAACGCAGGGCTGGGGCTGGGTTTCGCGGTCCCCGGCAAGTCATTCGCCGTGGGTGTGTTTACCAATGCCAGCCTGACGGCGACTGTTCGTGGCGACGTTTCTGGCCAGGACACAAGCTTGCTCGATGATATTGCCAATGCCGCGAATGCACAGGATGTCGACACCGCGATTGACCAGCTTATCAACCCGGATGGCACCCTGGACCTGACCTCACGAGGCAGAATCCTGGCCTCCGCAGTCGGGGAAGTCGGAATCTCCTTCGCACGCCAGTTTGAACTCCCCAGTGGCAATAAGTTTCAACTGGGACTGTCCCCGAAATACGTGGAACTGAGAACATTCCAGTACACCGAGAGTGTCTCTGCTTTCGAGGACAACGACTTCGACGGTGATCAATACCAGACCGACAAAAGCGGCTTCAATATGGATATCGGCGCCGCCTATGCCTTCGGTGAAGAACAACAATGGAACGCCGGCATCGTGGTGAAAAACCTCATCCCCATGGAGCTGGATTCCGCAGCCAGCCGTCCGGCACTGGGCGAGGAAGTCCGGACCCTCGAACTTAACCCGATGGTCACCACCGGCATTGCCCATAAAGGCGAGTACCATGTCGTTACCGCGCAAATTGATCTGACCAGGAAGGAAGCCTTTGGTTTTGAGGACGATACCCAGTGGGTGGCGCTGGGCGCTGAATTCGATGCCTTCCGCTATGCCCAGCTGCGTGCCGGGGTTCGCCATAACCTGGCCAGCAACGAAGACAACGACGGCATCGAGGAAAAAACCCAGTTCACCGCCGGTCTCGGCCTGAACATCCTGGGCGCCCGCCTTGATATCGGCGCCCTGTACAGCGATGCGGATGTAGGTGCTGCGCTGGAGCTTGGCACCGCGTTCTGATCAAAAACTGAAATTGGGGTCAGATGAAAATTTCATCTGACCCCAATTTCACCGTTCCCGGATTTGCGAACCTGCCTCCCAGACCGGATAATCCACGCACACTTTCCGAAAGGAATCAGGCATTCCATGCAAGCCTATCTGGTTGGCGGTGCTGTTCGTGATGAATTACTCGGCCTTGAGGTCAAGGACCGGGACTGGGTCGTGGTTGGCGCAACGCCTGACGAAATGCTTGCCAAGGGCTTCAAACAGGTTGGTGCGGACTTTCCGGTATTCCTGCACCCGGGAACCCGGGAGGAATACGCGCTGGCCCGTACCGAGCGGAAGCAGGGACGTGGCTACCATGGTTTTACCGTATACAGCGCACCGGATGTCACCCTGGAACAGGACCTGAAGCGACGTGATCTGACCATCAACGCCATAGCGAAAACCGAAGGTGGCGATCTGGTGGACCCCTTCCAGGGCCAAGCCGATTTAGCAGACCGGAAGCTGCGCCATGTGTCGGAGGCGTTCGCCGAAGACCCGTTACGAATCCTGCGCACCGCCCGCTTCGCAGCCCGCTTCCGGCCCCTGGGATTTACTGTGTGCGACCAGACCATGGCCCTGATGCAGAACATGGTGGATGCCGGTGAAGTAAACCACCTTGTGCCGGAGCGGGTCTGGCAGGAGATACAGCGGGCTCTGCACGAACAGGCGCCAGAGGCGTTCTTTGAGGTTCTCCGTGACTGCGGGGCTCTTGGCGTGCTGATTCCGGAACTCGATCCGTCAGAGGTTTTCTCTCTGGCAATGGAGACACTTCGCTGCATCCATACTCAACCTGATACCAGTTCCGAAGAGCGCTTCGCCGCCCTGCTGTCGCCTCTGGATGAGCAAGCAGCCATTGCCCGGGCCAAGGTCCTGAAAGCTCCCAATGATTGTCAGAATCTGGCACGCCTGGCGACGGCGTTTATACCAAAGGTACAGGAAATGAACTCTCGGAATCCCGAGGGTGAATCATTGCTGGATCGGCTCGACCATGCGGACTTCTGGCGCCGACCGGGGCGTTTCGCACAACTGCTTAACGTACTGGAATGCGCCCTCCCGGATAGCCGGAACAGCCTGAAACTGCTTCGGACCGCCTCCGACGCCGCAACCGGCGTTGACCCCAAGACTCTTCTGACCCATGGTTATAAAGGCAAGGCACTCGGGGAGGCGATCCGTACCGAACGCCTGAAACGCATTGCCGATGCCGTCACCCCGCCCAGTCACTGAGGAGTTGAAATGCCCGCCACTGCTCCCGTTGCACTGATCACCGGCGCTGCCCATCGCCTTGGCGCGCAAACGGCGAAGACACTTCATCAAAGGGGCTGGAATCTGGTGGTTCACTACCGGAGCAGGGAACAGCAGGCCCGGGAGCTGGTTGAAGACCTGAACCGGGAGCGCCCGGATTCCGCTTATGCGGTTCAGGCTGATCTCGGCCTGACTGGCGATGTGAACCGGTTGGCGAGCGAGGCCATTACCCCGTGGGACCGACTCGACGCACTGGTAAACAATGCCTCGGCGTTCTACCCCAACCCGACAGAAGTAGCCACCGAGGACGACTGGAACACCGTCCTGCACACCAATCTCCGGGCTCCATTCTTTCTGCTTCAGGCCTGCCTTCCGGCGCTGCGGGAAAACGGAGGCAGTGTGGTCAACATGATCGACATATACAGCGAAAGGCCTCTTGCCGATCACCCGCTTTACTGTGCCAGCAAGGCAGGCCTCGCTGCACTGACCCGTTCATGGGCCAAAGACCTGGCACCCGATGTGCGGGTGAACGGCGTTTCGCCGGGAGCCATTCTCTGGCCGGAGGGGGGAGCCGCGATGGATGAAAAGCACCAGCAGGCCATTCTCGAGAAAACGCCGCTGGCGCGCACCGGCAACCCGGATGATATCGCCGGGACCATCGCTTTCCTGATCTGCGACGCGCCGTTCATTACCGGGCAAATTTTAGCCGTCGATGGCGGCCGCAGCCTGAATATGTAGAGTGCCACCCGGCGTTCCCCGCCCGCTAACTTTGGCCAACCGCCGCTTTCCGGATACAATACTTGCAGTTTTCAAT
Organism: Marinobacter metalliresistant; assembly: GCF_038098645.1. Taxonomy (NCBI): domain Bacteria; kingdom Pseudomonadati; phylum Pseudomonadota; class Gammaproteobacteria; order Pseudomonadales; family Marinobacteraceae; genus Marinobacter; species Marinobacter metalliresistant. The sequence goes on from NZ_CP101118.1 coordinate 2,097,191, forward strand.
CCTGCACGCGCTGGGGCTCAGGCCCACGCGCGCCATTGACCCGGAGAATTCCCATGCGTGATGTCGTTATTGTTGCTGCCCGCCGTACTGCTATCGGAGCCTTTGGCGGAGGTCTCTCCAGCCTGCGCGCAGACCAGCTGGGGACCGCCGTCATCAAGGCGCTCCTGGAGGAAACCGGTGTCGCCGGCGACCAGATCAACGAAGTGGTTCTTGGCCAGGTCCTTACTGCCGGCTGCGGCCAGAACCCGGCCCGCCAGTCCGCCATCAACGCCGGCATTCCGGCATCGGTGCCCGCCATGACCATCAACAAGGTGTGCGGCTCTGGCCTCAAAGCGGTCCATATGGCGGCACAGGCCATTCGCTGTGGCGATGCCGAGATGATGATCGCCGGCGGTCAGGAAAGCATGAGCCAGGCGCCCCACGTCTTGCCCAACAGCCGCAATGGGCAGCGCATGGGCAACTGGTCCATGGTGGATACCATGATCAACGATGGCCTCTGGGACGCGTTCAACGACTACCACATGGGCATTACCGCCGAGAACGTCGCAGAGAAATACGGTATCAGCCGTGAAGAGCAGGACGAATTTGCCGCCGCTTCCCAGCAGAAAGCCGCTGCCGCTCGCGAAGCCGGCTACTTCGATGGCCAGATTGTTCCGGTCTCCATTCCCCAGCGCAAAGGCGATCCGATCGTGGTTGACCGGGACGAAGGCCCCCGTGACGGCGTGACTGCCGAGGGACTGGGCAAACTTCGTGCGGCTTTCAAAAAAGACGGCACTGTCACCGCTGGAAACGCCTCGTCACTGAACGACGGAGCGGCTGCGGTGATGGTGTGCAGCGCGGAAAAAGCCAAAGAACTGGGGCTGACGCCGCTGGCCACCATAAAGGCTCACGCCAACGCAGGGGTAGATCCCACCATCATGGGAACCGGCCCGATTCCGGCCAGCCAGCGCTGCCTGAAGCTGGCCGGCTGGAGCGTTGACGATCTGGACCTGGTGGAAGCCAACGAAGCCTTCGCGGCCCAGGCCATCTCCGTGAACCGGGATCTGGGCTGGGATACCAGCAAGGTGAACGTCAACGGCGGCGCCATCGCCCTGGGCCACCCGATCGGCGCCTCCGGTTGCCGCATCCTGGTCTCGCTGCTTCATGAGATGGTGCGCCGGGATGCCCACAAGGGACTGGCCACCCTGTGCATCGGCGGCGGCATGGGCGTTGCCCTGGCTGTCGAGCGCTAAGCTTCATGCTCCACGTGGTGCTGTACGAACCGGAGATACCGCCGAATACCGGCAATATCATCCGGCTGTGCGCCAACACCGGCTGCCAGCTTCATCTGATCGAACCCCTGGGCTTTAGCCTGGAAGACAAACAGATGCGGCGGGCGGGGCTGGATTACAGTGAGTACGCCCGGGTTAAGGTCCACAAGGACTACCCGAGCTTTCTGGACAGCGAGCAGCCGGAACGCCTGTTCGGGCTGACCACCAAAGGCAGCCACCCCTACCATGAAGTGAGTTATCAGGGCGGCGACTATCTGATGTTCGGCCCGGAAACCCGGGGCCTGCCGGCCGGTATCCGTGAAGGCCTGCCGCCAGAACATCGCCTCAGGGTTCCCATGCGCCCTGAGAGCCGCAGCCTGAACCTCTCCAACACCGCCGCGCTGGTGGTTTACGAAGCCTGGCGGCAACTGGGATTCAACGGAGCAGTGTGAAGTTGGGGTCAGATGAAAAAGGGGTCAGATGAACTTTTCATCTGACCCCTTTTTCATCTGACCCCGTATTCGGAAAGTGCCAGCCTCAGTGAGTCTGCTGCTCTTCCTTCGCCTCACCCGCCGCTTCTTCCTGCTTGCGTTTCAGAGCCTGGGCGTAGATGGCATCAAAATTCACCGGCGCCAGCATCAGGGCCGGGAAGCTGCCCTTATTCACGATGCCGTCAATGGCTTCGCGGGCATAGGGGAACAAGATAGTCGGGCAGTAGGCACCGAGCATCTGACCCAGTTGCTGGCCTTCAATACCCTGAACCAGGAACACGCCACCCTGCTGGATCTCGACGATGTAGGCAACCTTCTCACCCACTTTGGCCGTCACGGTCAGCGAAAGCACAACTTCGTACTGGTTGTCGCTCACCTTGTTGTGGGACGTATTGAGGTCCAGGTTAACCTGTGGCTTCCACTGCTCCTGAAACACCACCGGAGAATTGGGTGATTCAAAAGACAGGTCCTTCACGTAAATACGCTGAAGGGCAAACTGGGGTTGGTTCTGGTTGTCACTGCCTGCTGCGGCTTGCTGATTCTCAGCCATGTTCAGTCCTTTCGTTCTCGGTCATGGGCCCGGGGCCCGTTGTTATGGAGTGTTGTGGAGTTTGCTGCCGGAACAGTTTACGTCGAGGCTACGCCGGCTTATGTGAAACAGTGCGGCAGATTGATCTTCAGATCAAGAGTGGCCTTATTTCTTCACCAGCGGAAGATTGCTGGCCTTCCAGTCAGAAACGCCACCGTTGAGACGCACAACATTGCTGAAGCCTTCGGCGTTCAGCTGCTTGACCGCCATCGCTGAATGCTGGCCCATCTTGTCAGCAACAATAATCTGCTTGTCTTTGAACTTGTTCAGCTCGGCAACCCGGCTCTTGAGGCTGTTCAGCGGAATATTGATGGAACCGGTAATGCGCCCTTCACCGAATTCCTTCCGGTCCCGGATGTCCACCACGATGGCCTCATCCTTGTTGATGAGGTTAACTGCGCCCTGGGCCGAGATCTTGGCACCGCCACGACGGGACTCCAGAATAAGAATCGCGACCAGAAATGCCACAAACAGCGACACAAGAATGTAGTGATTAACGACAAATTCAAACAACCGGCCCATGAATTTACCCCGATGATGAGTTTGGCGGGATTATACACAGCCTGCTCCCCGGACAGAAGGTGACGAAACTGGCCTGTAAATGCGAGAATAGACAAACTGAATTTTTAGTTTAGTAAATTTACTAACATTTTACTTCCGGACTGAATGATGACTGCAATGCGCAAGCCGACTGCCCTGATTATCCTGGACGGCTGGGGCCACCGCGACCCGGCTGAAGACAATGCCATCAGCACCGCCAATACCCCGTTCTGGGACAAGCTCTGGCAGAATCAGCCAAAGACCCTGCTCAACACGTCGGGCATGTTTGTTGGTTTGCCTCAGGGGCAAATGGGTAATTCGGAAGTCGGCCACATGAACCTCGGCGCAGGGCGCGTGGTCTATCAGAGCCTGACCCGGATCGACAAGGATCTGGAAGAAGGCACCTTCCAGAGCAACGAAGTGCTTTGCTCGGCCATCGATAAAGCCGTTCAGAGTGGTCGCGCTGTTCACCTGATGGGGCTGATGTCTCCGGGCGGCGTGCATAGCCATGAAGACCATATTCTGGCCGCTGCCGAACTGGCTGCCGCTCGTGGTGCAAAGGAAGTTTACATACATGCCTTCCTGGACGGCCGGGACATGCCGCCTCGCAGTGCCAAGCCCTCTCTGGAGAAAGCAGCAGCCAGATTGAAGAGCCTGGGTGTAGGCCGTGTCGCCTCCATCGTTGGCCGTTATTACGCCATGGACCGCGACAACCGCTGGGATCGTGTTGAAGCCGCGTACAACCTGATGACCCAGGGCGCCGCCGAGTTCACGGCAGTCGACCCGGTTTCCGGCCTGGAACAGGCCTACGAGCGCGGCGAGAATGACGAATTCGTGATGCCCACTCGTATTCACGCACCGGGGGAGCCAGAAGGCACCATTAACGACGGCGACACGGTTCTGTTCATGAACTTCCGGGCCGACCGTGCCCGGGAAATGACCCGCACTTTTGTGGAGACGGACTTCAACGGTTTTAAGCGCCGCAAACACCCCGAACTGGCGGATTTCGTGACGCTGACCGAGTACGCGGCGGACATCAAGGCATCCTGCGCCTACCCCCCGGAGCAGTTAACCAACGGTCTCGGCGAATATGTGGCAAATCAGGGCAAGACCCAGCTCCGCATTGCTGAAACGGAGAAATACGCCCATGTCACGTTCTTTTTTAACGGCGGCCTGGAAACACCGTTCGAGGGTGAAGACCGGATTCTGGTCCCCTCCCCGAAAGTCGCCACCTACGACCTGCAACCGGAAATGAGCGCGCCGGAAGTAACAGACAAACTCGTAGAAGCCATCAAGAGCGGCAAATACGACCTGGTTGTCTGCAACTACGCCAACGGCGACATGGTTGGCCACACCGGCAAGCTGGCTGCCGCCATCAAGGCCGCCGAGTGTCTCGACGAGTGTGTAAAGCGAGTGGTTGAAGCGCTGAATGAAGTGGGCGGCGAAGCCCTGATTACGGCGGACCATGGTAACTGCGAGCAAATGACTGACCCCAATTCAGGGCAGGTTCATACCGCGCACACCATTGGCCCGGTTCCGTTGGTCTACACCGGCCACCGCAAGGTGACGCTGAAAAACGACGGCAGCCTGAGCGACGTGGCGCCCTCGCTGCTGACCCTGATGGGACTGGACCAGCCGAAAGAAATGACCGGGCACAGCCTGGTTCAGATCGGTTGATCCCGGCGCGGACCCACCCCTTGCGACTGCCTGCAATGCTGGCGCTAACCCTTGTTCTGGGTGCGGCGCCGGCGATCTCCCAGCAAGAGGTCACACCGGCCCAGATCGAGAAACTCAAGGAACGTATTGAGGAGATAGATGACTGGCTGGCGGATGCCGAAGAAGACCGATCCTCCCTGGAGCAGCAGCTCGCTTCGACTGAACGCACCATCAGCCGCCTGACCCGGGAACGCCGCTCCCTGCGCCAGCAGGTGGAACAGCAGCAACAGCGACTCAAGGAACTGCAGAAAGAAGAGCAGGAACTCACCCGCACGCTGGACCGGCAACGGGAGAGCCTGAAGAAACAGATCCGGGCTGCCTGGATGGAGGGCGACGCGCCGGCGGTAAAGGTTCTGCTGAATGAGATCGATCCGGACAGGATCGCCCGGACCATGACTTACTACGAGTATCTGAGCAAGGATACGGTCACCCGCCTTGAGGTGTTCAGGGAAAGCCTACAGGAACTCAAAAACACCCGCGCCGCAGCGCAGGCGACACGGGTGAAACTGGCCCGAACGGAAGATGATGTGGCCAGGCGCCAGCAGGAATTGGCGGCATCCAGAAAGCAACGGCAGCAAACCCTCGCATCGCTCAACGCCGACATCAAGAACCGGCTCGGCGAACGGGAAGAACTGGCATCCGACCGCAAACGGCTGGAAAAACTGCTTGAGGAAGTTCAGCAGGCGATCAATAACATTCCTTCGCCCAACGAATTCCGGCCCTTCGCTTCACTACGGGACAAGCTGCCCTGGCCTGCACAGGGCAAGGTTCTCAGCGGCTACGGAGACAGGTACGCCGATGGCAGATTGCGACGCACCGGCCTTCTCATCGGCACCGAAGAAGAAGCGGAGATACGGGCAATTCATTATGGCCGGGTGGTTTTTGCCAACTGGCTTCGGGGCTTTGGCCTGATCACCATTATTGATCACGGCGACGGCTACATGACACTCTATGGCCACAGCAGCAGCCTGTTTACCAGCCCCGGAGACTGGGTGGCAGCCGGAGAACCCATCGCCCTGGCCGGGCGTACCGGCGGCACGGATTCTCCAGCCCTGTATTTTGAGGTTCGGCACAATGGCAAACCTGACAATCCGGGCCGGTGGCTGGCAAACTGACAGGCTGCGGGAGGGCTGACAAACGTCCCGGGTAACGCCATACTGTCGGGTGTCAGGGAAACCAGTCCAACTATCGGAATAAAAACGGGATATGTGAATGAAACGGGTCAGAAGTACACTCCATGCCTTTCCATTACGCAGCATTGCACTCGCTACCTGTTTCGCCACCGCATCCGGTCTGGCCTGGGCCCAGGAGAAAAACTCCGCTACCGAACAACTGCTCGAAGGCATCCGGGACGGCGAACGGGTTGAAATCCGCCTCCCTGACCCGGAAAAGCAGCTGCCTCTGGAAGATCTCCGAAAATTTACCGAGGTGTTCAGTCGGATAAAAGACGCCTATGTAGAGGAAGTGGATGATCGACAGCTGCTTGAAAGCGCCATCAAGGGCATGCTGTCAGACCTGGACCCCCACTCCACCTATCTTGCCCCCAAGGATTATGAGGATCTGGAAGAAAGCACCTCCGGAGAATTTGGCGGGCTCGGCATTGAAGTGGGCATGGAGAATGGCTTCGTAAAGGTAATCGCACCGATTGATGACACTCCCGCACAAAAGGCCGGGGTTCAGGCCGGAGACCTGATTATCAAGCTCGATGAGAAGCCGGTGAAAGGCATGGGCCTCGAAGAAGCAGTCCAAATGATGCGAGGCAAACCCGGCACCATCCTCACGTTGACCATCATGCGTGAGGGCGAGACGGGGCCCATTGAGATCAAAGTCGAGCGTGACATCATCAAGGTCACCAGCGTGAAGTCCCGGATGCTGGAAAACGGCTACGGCTATGTGCGGATTACCCAGTTCCAGGCGGATACCGGCTCGCAGTTCAGGGATGCCCTCGGCAAACTCGAGGACGAACTGGGCCGCGATCTCGATGGCCTGATCATTGATCTGCGTAACAATCCGGGTGGTGTTCTTCAGGCGGCCGTGGAATCCGCGGACGTGCTCCTTGATGAGGGGCTGATTGTTTATACCGAGGGCCGCATCCAGAGTTCGCGCCTTCGCTTCAGCGCCGGAGCCGGCGACGTCATGGAAGGCACTCCGATTGTGGTACTGATTAACGGAGGCTCTGCTTCTGCCTCCGAAATCCTGGCCGGAGCCCTGCAGGACCATGAACGCGCTGTGATCATGGGCACCCAGTCCTTCGGCAAGGGCAGCGTTCAGACGGTCATTCCCCTGGATGAAACCCACGCCATCAAGATGACCACTGCACGCTACTACACACCGAATGGCCGCTCCATCCAGGCAACCGGCATCAAACCGGATATTGAAGTGCGCCCGGCAGAGCTGAAGGAACTGGACAGCAAACCCTTCTTCACCGAGGCAGACCTGAGCGGACACCTGGAAGGCCAGGACGAGAACAGGAAGCAACAGGACAATAAAACCCTGGCGGAGGACGAAACCGCCTCCCTGGCAGACAGGGACTACCAACTGCGCTCGGCTCTTAATCTGCTCAAGGGCATCCGGATTCTGAATCCGCAAGGCAAAGGCAAGGCAGAAGGAAGCAGTCAGTGAAATTGGCAGGCTCCCTGCTGGCATTTGCCCTCTCGGTTGTGCCCACCCTGGTAGCAGCCGAGCCAGCAAAACAGGCGCTGCCTCCGACCATTGCCATCATTATTGATGACATGGGACACAGCCTTCACGAGGGCAAGCGCCTGGCCAACCTGGATCAACCGCTGACCCTCGCCTTCCTGCCCTACCGCAGGCATACCGATACCCTTGCCCGGTTTGCCTACCGGAAAAACAAGGAAATCATGCTGCACGCCCCGATGGCCAACACACGAAACTTCGGCCTTGGCCCTGGCGGGCTGACGCCCGATATGGACGAGCTGAGCATGGCAATGACGCTCCGGCGCGCGCTCCGCTCCATTCCTCACGTACAGGGTGTGAATAATCACATGGGTAGCCTGCTAACCCAGCAGCTCCAGCCCATGGACTGGGTAATGAAGGAGCTCTTTCGCTACCCGGTCTATTTTGTAGACAGCCGCACCATTGCTGCATCAGTCGCCGGTGATGTGGCTGCCGCTTACAGGATTCCCACCCTGAACCGGGATGTCTTTCTCGACCACGAACAAACCGAGGAGTTTGTCGACCGCCAGTTCAAGCTGCTGATCCAGCGTGCGCGGGAGAACGGCAGCGCCATCGGCATCGGCCATCCACACAAAGTCACCGTGGACTATCTGGAAAAGCACCTTCCGGAACTGGACGCCCAGGGCATTGCCATCGCTACCGTGAGTGGCCTCTGGGCCATGCGCAACAGCAACCAGAAGATGTTTGCAGAGGGTGAGAAGCAGGCCATTCGACCTGCTTTTGCACGTAAAAAAGGGGTCAGATGAAAGCTTTCATCTGACCCCTTATTCGCCGGCTTTCATGTTCAATCGCGGACTTCTATCCCCAGAGCCTTCATAAAAGCTTTGGCCTCGGGAATGGTGTGCTGGCCAAAGTGAAAAATGGAAGCCGCCAGAACCGCATCGGCACCACCCTGGGTCACGCCATCGGCCAGGTGCCGCAGCTCCCCGACACCGCCGGAGGCGATCACCGGCACAATGACAGCATCTGAAATTGCCTTGGTCAGGCCCAGATCGAAACCGATCTTGGTGCCGTCCCGGTCCATACTGGTCAGCAGCAATTCCCCGGCGCCCATTTCGACCATCTGGCGGGCCCACTCTATGGCGTCCAGGCCGGTTGGCTTGCGGCCACCGTGGGTGAAGATTTCCCAGCGAGGCTCCCCGCCTTCCTCACTGACCCGCTTGGCATCAATGGCCACTACGATGCACTGGCTGCCAAAACGCTCCGCTGCTTCACGCACAAATTCCGGGTTGAAGACCGCCGCGGTGTTGATCGAGACCTTGTCGGCGCCGGCATTCAGCAACTTGCGAATATCGTCCACAGTACGCACACCGCCACCCACGGTGAGCGGAATAAACACTTCCGCCGCCATCCGTTCGACAGTTTCGTAGGTGGTATCACGGCTTTCATGGCTGGCCGTTATATCGAGAAAGGTAATTTCGTCGGCACCCTGCTCGTTGTAGCGGCGGGCCACTTCCACCGGATCGCCGGCGTCGCGGATATCCACGAAGTTAACACCTTTTACAACGCGGCCTTTGTCGACGTCCAGACAGGGAATAATACGTTTCGCCAGAGCCATATGTCGTCTTACCCCTTCAGGCTGTCACAGAAGGCCTGGGCTTCAGCCACATCCAGCGTGCCTTCGTAGATGGCACGGCCGGTAATGGCACCGAGGATACCCTTATCGGCCACGGTAGCCAGGCGCCTGAGGTCGTCCATGTTGGTGACGCCGCCGGAAGCAATCACGGGAATGCCGCCCTCTTCCGCCAGTGCCGCAGTGGCTTCCACGTTAACGCCCTGCATCATGCCGTCGCGGCTGATGTCGGTGTAGACAATGGCGTCCACGCCGTCGTTGGCGAACCGCTTCGCCAGGTCGGTAGCCATCACTTCGGAGACTTCCGCCCAGCCGTCGGTCGCAACGCGGCCGTCTTTGGCGTCCAGGCCAACAATGATGTGGCCAGGGAAGCGCTTGCACATATCGGTAACGAATTCCGGCTCTTTCACCGCCTTGGTGCCGATGATGACCCACTGCACGCCGGCCTTCAGGTAGGCTTCGATGGTTTCCGCGGAGCGGATGCCGCCGCCGATCTGGATCGGCAGATCCGGGTATTTTCGGGCAATGGTCTGAACGATTTCGCCGTTTACCGGCTCGCCGGCGAAGGCACCGTTCAGGTCCACCAGGTGCAGGCGGCGGGCGCCGGCTTCCACCCAGCGGGTGGCCATATCTACCGGGTCGTCACCGAATACGGTGGAGTCGTCCATCCGGCCCTGGCGCAGGCGCACGCATTTGCCGTCTTTCAGATCAATGGCGGGGATAATGAGCATATTTTCTAGCTTCCTCGGAGATGGCCGATCAGATACCGGAGATAGTCGCCCACCCTCCGCTACAGGGAGCTACTGCCGGAACACGCTGTGAATACGTCCCTGTGAGCTTGCCTGCAGCATCCATGCTGCAGGCAGTCCCGGCAGTAGCTCCCCGCATCGAAGGGCTGAAACATTCCGGTCCGTCAGCTCTTTCCAGTCCAGTTTGTGAAATTCTCTAGCAACTGCAAACCCGCCCGTGCACTTTTCTCCGGGTGGAACTGCACTGCAAAAATGTTGTCTCTGGCCACCGCTGCTGCAAGGTCTACGCCGTAATGCGTGCGGCCGGCCATATCGGCATTGCCCTCGGCTTCCGCGTAGAAGCTGTGCACGAAGTAGAAACGGTCGCCCTCCGGAATGTTGTGCCACAGGGGGTGATCGATGGTCTGGTGCACCTGGTTCCAGCCCATGTGGGGCACCTTCAGGCGTTCACCGTTTTCCGTGAGGTGGTCACCAAAATAACGCACCTCCGAAGGGAACAGGCCGATGCAGTCGACGCCGCCGTTTTCTTCACTGCGGGACATCAGGGCCTGCATGCCAACGCAGATGCCCAGGAATGGTCGGTCCTGGGACACTTCACGAACCAGGGTGTCGACGCCCAGGCGGCGGATTTCGGCCATGCAGTCGCGGATGGCGCCGACGCCGGGAAGGATCACATGGTCGGCTTCGCGGATTTTGCCAGCGTTGTCGGTGACCAGTACGGTGGTGTCCGGGGCGACGTGCTCTACCGCTTTTTTGGCAGAGTGAAGGTTGCCCATGCCGTAGTCGATTATGGCAACGGTTTTCATGGTTGTTGCGGTGTCCTTGATTGACCGGTGAAAAGTGACCGGTTACAGCGAGTCTTCTTGCGACGAGCCTTTTACAGCGAGCCTTTGGTGGACGGAGTAATACCCGCCATGCGCTCGTCCATTTCAATAGCCATGCGCAGGGCGCGGCCAAAGGCCTTGAACACGGTTTCAATCTGGTGATGGGTGTTCTTGCCCTTCAGATTGTCAATGTGCAGGGTCACCATGGAATGGTTCACGAAACCGTGAAAGAACTCCTCGAACAGGTCCACATCGAAGCCACCAACGGCACCCCGGGTATAGGGCACGTCCATCATCAGGCCGGGACGGCCGGACAGGTCAATCACAACACGGGAAAGGGCTTCGTCCAGCGGCACATAGGCGTGGCCATAACGGCGAATGCCTTTTTTGTCACCCACCGCCTGCTTAAAGGCCTGGCCCAGGGTGATACCGATGTCCTCCACCGTGTGATGGTCATCAATGTGCAGGTCGCCCTTCGAAACGATGTTCAGATCCACCAGGCCGTGACGGGCAATCTGGTCCATCATGTGCTCCAGGAAGGGCACGCCGGTGTCGAAACTGGATTTGCCGGTGCCGTCGAGATCGATCTCAACGGTGATCTGGGTTTCAAGGGTATTTCGTTCTACCCGAGCCTTACGTTCGGCCATGGGGACTCCGTGACAATTGAGCGGCATAGCGCCGGAAAAAATCTATCCGGCGATTATACCTTTTATGTCCGCCTGAGTCCCACAACCGGTTTAATCGCTCCGATAGCAAAGCGCGGTTAATCCGAAAGAAAAGCGCGGTTAAAACGCCTTCTTGAGGTTATTCATGTAGGTATCCACGAGGCTGTTGAACTCGTGCTTGATCACCGGGCTGATCGCCAGTTTCAGCAGGCTGGGCAGTGGCAAAGTAAGCTCAGCGCTGGTCTGGAATTTCACTGCCGTGGCCTTGTCACCCCTGGACTTAATGGTCCAGGAGCCGCTCACCACCCCGTTGCCCTCACCTTTAACGGGGTCCCAGGTAATCTTGCCGGCGTCTTTGTCTGAGTAATATTTGCAGGCATACACGGATTGGATCGCGTGCTTGTCCACGCCCACCTTTTCCATTTCCCACCGGTAGGCGTTGTCGCCAAGGTCGGTCAGCTTGTGGACCTTGGGAAAATGGCTGGCGGAACGTGGCACATCCGCCAGCAGGTCAAACACTTCATCATAACTACCCGGTATTTCAAGCTCCCGGTTCAGCTCAATCGAAACAGTAATAGCCACAACCAACTCCTTCTTGTGTTTATAGGTATCAATGTAGTCGGAAAATCAAGGACGTGTATTTTGGCCCAACACTACGGCATTGTCATACTCCTGCGCTGTTAATTTGTTAACCCTGCGTTATCCTTTGGGTCATTGGCGTCGGTATTCTCCGCGAATACTGCAAGCTCCCAACATTAGGAAGGAAGCCTGAATCATGAAAGCCGTCCGTTATGTGCTGATCACCCTCGTTGCGCTGGTCATTCTCGCCGTGGCTGCCGTTGCCATCGCCATGGCCGTGATCGACCCCAACGACTACAAACCGCAGATTGAACAGGCCGTTGAGAAGCAGACCAACCTCGACCTGATTCTCAAAGGCGACATTGGCTGGTCTTTCATCCCGCTGGGGTTTGAACTGAATTCCGTAGAGGCCACCCTGGAAGGTGATCGTTTCGTTGCTCTGGAAAAGCTGGTTGCCCAAATCGACTTCTGGTCACTCATTGCCATGTCGCCCCGGGTGAATACCTTTGTGCTGGACGGGCTGGACGCGCGCCTCGAAGTAGACGAACAGGGCAACGGCAACTGGACCCGCATCATGCCCGGGAAGTCCGCCGGAGAGGCAGCCGCGGAAACAGCCGGGACCCAGGAGGAGCAGGCACAGGAAGATCAGGGTGCCGGCGGCGAGCCCCTGAACTTCAACGTGGAGAATGTTCAGATCAGCAATGCCCAGGTGCACTACACCGACAAGAGCACCGGCCAGTCGGTCACCCTGGAAAACTTTACCGTTAACGCCAGCAACATCACCCTGGGTTCCGAGTTCCCGCTGGAGATCGGATTCCGGGTTGCCACCACCCAGCCGACCCTTGAGGTGGATGGCAACATCAGTGCCCGTCTTGCCGCCAACGAAGCACTCAACGAGTTCGCCGTATCCGGCCTGAAAGCCGTGTTCGATATGACCGGCGAACCGTTCGGCAGCAAAGAGGTCACCGCTGAACTTGGTGGCTCTGCCAAGGCAAACCTGGAAAACGAAACCGCAACCCTGAGCGACTTTACCGCCAGCCTTGCCAACCTGTCCCTCAGCACGGAACTCACCGTGAACGGGTTCGGTGACAAACCGACCCTGAGCGGCAAGGTATCCATCGCAGATTTCTCCCTCAGGAAGCTGCTAAGCAACCTCGGCCAGCCAGCCGTTGAAACCCGTGACAAAGACGTTCTTGAAGCCCTCGCCTTCTCCACCAGCATCAGCGGCCCGGCCGGCAAGGTGGAGCTGTCCGACCTGACCATCAAACTGGATGACACCACCTTCAATGGCTCCGGCAGCTACAACCTCGCTGACACTGGCATCGTCTTCAACCTTCAGGGCGACCAGCTGAATGCAGACCGCTACCTCCCCCCTCAAGCAGAAGGCGATACAAAGCAGGCCGCCACCCCCGAAAAGGCGACAACCAGCCCGGAAGGCGATCTGTTGCCACTGGAAACCATCCGCGGCCTGCTGCTGGACATTGATCTGGGACTCGGCCAACTGATTGTCAGCAACCTGACCATCAAAGAAATCAAAGCCAGTACCACAGCGAAAAATGGCCTGTTAAAAGTGGATGAGTTCAGCGGCAAGCTCTATGAGGGCCGCTTTAGCGCCAACGTAACCATCGACGCCCGGAGCGACAACCCGAAATGGACCATTGGCTCAGACGTTACCAATGTGCAGACCCTGCCCCTGCTCACCGACCTTGCCGACGTGGACATGCTCGGCGGTGGCGCCAACCTCAAAGTGAACGTCACCACCACCGGTAACCGCATCTCGGCACTACGCAGCAACGCCGATGGCCAGGTCAGCTTCAACCTGGCGGAGGGCCAGTTCCGCCGAATGAACCTGACCCGCATGGCCTGCCAGGGAATTGCTCTGGTTAACCAGGATCAGCTGACCACCACCGACTGGGGCACCAGCACCCCGTTTAACGACATGCGCGGGACCCTGAACATCAACGGCAACACCCTGAACAACACCGATCTGGTGGCCTCACTGGCCGGCATGCGCCTTGAGGGCAAAGGAACCATAGACATGGAACAGAGCCAGCTGGATTACGAGGCGGGGCTTCGAATCGTGGGTGAGATTCATCGGGATAACGCCTGCCGGGTTACCGAGTATGTGGAGAACGTGGTTATTCCGGTGGAATGCCGGGGCAACTTTGCCGAAGATCCCGCCGGCCTCTGCTCCTTTGACGGATCACGTTTCCGGGATACCCTGAAAACCATCGCTGAAAATGCCGCCAGGGCCAAAGTTAAGGAGAAAGTTGACGAGACCAGGACAAAAGCCGAGGAAAAGGTGAAAGAGAAGCTGCAGGATAAACTTGGCGACAAACTCAAGGGCCTGTTCAACTGATGCCCGACCGATTCGCCCAAAAACTGCTGCAATGGTACGACAGCCACGGCCGGCATGACCTGCCGTGGCACCATAACCGGAACGCCTACCGGGTGTGGGTCTCGGAAATCATGCTGCAGCAAACCCAGGTAACCACCGTTATCCCCTACTTTGAAGCGTTCATGGAACGCTTCCCGGATGTCCAGGCGTTGGCCGAAGCACCCGTAGATGACGTGCTCAGCCACTGGTCCGGCCTTGGCTATTACGCCCGGGCCCGCAACCTGCAGAAAGCCGCGCAAACGGTCGTTCGCGACTTCGGTGGTGAGTTTCCACAAACCCAGGAAGAGCTCGAGTCCCTCACCGGAATCGGCCGCTCGACCGCAGCGGCCATACTGGCCCAGGCCTTCGGCATTCGCGCCGCCATACTGGACGGCAACGTGAAACGGGTACTGGCCCGCTACCACGCCATCCCCGGCTGGCCCGGCCAGACCGCCGTGCTCAACCAGCTCTGGCAACGGGCCGAGGAACACACGCCAGAACAACGGGTGCGGAATTATACCCAGGGCATTATGGATCTGGGCGCCATGGTGTGTACCCGTAGCCGCCCGGCCTGTGACAGCTGCCCATTGCAACACGGCTGCCAGGCCTATGCCCGGCGCGAAACATCACTCTATCCGGGCTCAAAGCCCAGGAAAGCCAAACCGGAAAAGACTACCTGGATGATGATCCTTCAAGACAGCGAGGGCCGCATCCTGCTGGAGCGTCGCCCACCCAGCGGCGTCTGGGGTGGCCTCTGGAGCCTGCCGGAACTGGACCCGGCCTACGGGGCAGACGAACTCCAGGAAGCCTGTGAACAGAACCTCGGGCTGGATTGCGGAGAACCGGAACTGATCAGCGGCTTCCGCCACACCTTCTCCCATTACCACCTGCACATTCAACCCGCCCGCCTGAACGTGGCCAGCGGCTCTAAAAGCATTGCAGACCAGGGCCACCTGAAATGGCTGCACCGCCATGAAGCCCTGAATCTCGGGTTACCGGCGCCGATTCGTTTGCTGCTCACCAAACCGGAGCAAACCGCCCTGCTTTGAGCCGGCCCGCTTGCGCTTTCACCCGCAACGATCTGTTATCATCACCGCCAGTGACACTTACCAACAGGAGCCACCATGAGCCGTACCGTGTTCTGCCGCAAATACCAGAAAGAACTGGAAGGCCTGGATTTCCCCCCGATGCCCGGCGCCAGGGGCCAGGACATTTTCGAAAACGTATCGAAGCAGGCCTGGGAAGAATGGCAGGCCCAGCAGACCATGCTGATCAACGAAAAACACCTGAGCCTGATGGACCAGAACACCCGCAAATACCTGCAGGCGCAGATGCAGCACTTTTTCAACAACGAGCCTTTTGACAAGGCCGAAGGCTACGTACCGCCGGAGCAGTAAAGCCGGATTGATCAAAGCCTGAGCGACCCTGAAAAGATTCAGAAATTTTTCCGGCTCAGCCTTGACTCAAAACATCGAAACCGGTTTAATAGCGCCCCGTTGCACTGCAGTAGCGCAACATGCCCGGATAGCTCAGTTGGTAGAGCAGGGGATTGAAAATCCCCGTGTCGGTGGTTCGATTCCGCCTCCGGGCACCACGAATTCAATGACTTAGCCCGCTTCTTGCGGGCTTTGTTGTTTCTGGTGTCCACCAAGTGTCCACGGAAAACTAACAGCCAATCTCTTTAGCCAGTGTAAGGCTTTTACGGGCCCCTTCTCTAACGCCGTTTAGCTTTCCGGTCAGCGAGCTCAGTTGAGGCAACTCGCGCAAAGGCAAACCCTCTGCGGCCGCTAGCGGAAAAACCGAGTTCACCTTTAGCTCAATCAGGGTGGCCTTGACAGCCAACCTTCTCACTCCTTATAACCAGACGTTATTTTCCCATTTAGGGAACATTTGATAAAATTCCCGAAAAAGGAACTTCGCCATCCTATGAAGGTCTTAGCCCGGAACAAGCTGACCGACTTCATGCGCAAGCACGCTTCCTCCAAGAAGGCTCTTGAAGCGTGGTATGCAGAGGCAGAAAGAAGCAACTGGCAGACACCACAAGACATCAAGAATCGATTCGCCAGCGCCGACTTTCTCGCCGATAACCGGGTCATATTCAACATCAAGGGCAATCACTTTCGGCTCGTGGTCAAGGTTCGGTACCAGGGTGGCATTGTCGTGGTGGAGTGGGTTGGAACACACGCGGACTACAGCAAGCAAAAACTCTAAGGAAACAGCATCATGGACCATCTGAAAATCATTAAAACTCCGGAAGAGCATGAGGCTGCTCTGGAGCGCCTTATGGTACTGATGGACGCTGGCCCGCTGGAGGGTTCCCCGGAAGCTGACGAGCTGGAAGTGTTGGCTATGCTGATTGAGCAATACGAGCAACGCCAGTTCCCTATCGACCTTCCTGACCCTGTAACAGCCATTCGCTTTCGCATGGACCAGCAGGGCCTGAAGAATAAAGACCTCATTCCCTTTATCGGTTCAGCATCCAAAGTCAGTGAGGTACTGAATGGAAACCGCCCGCTCAGCCTGAATATGATTCGCCGGCTGAATCACGGTCTTGGCATACCGGCAGACATCCTGATTCAGGAGCCCGTTCAGGAGACTGCCAGCGAAAAAAACGTCGACTGGCAAGCGTTCCCCTTGGCGGTCATGCTGAAGCGTGGGTATTTCGAAGGCTTCGAGGGTTCCCTTCAAGAACTGAAAGAATACGCAGCAGAGTGGTTGACGCGACTTTTCAGCGGTGTGCGAGGCGGTTTTGAGCTGGAACCGGCAATGCTGCGCACGGCCGCTCACCTTCGCACCAACGACAAGGTAAGCGACCGCTACGCCTTATGGGCCTGGCAGGCAAGAGTTTTACAGAAAGCCGCAGAGCAACAACTACCTGGCTCATACAAAAAAGGCACAGTTACCCTGGAATGGATGCGTAATCTCACTCGGCTATCCTGGTCCGGGAAGGGGCCTGAACTGGCGCGGGAGTATCTTGAAAGGTCCGGCATCCATCTCGTTATTGAACCGCATTTACCCAAGACCTACCTTGACGGCGCAGCCTGCGTAGCTGCCAATGGCAACCCGGTCATAGCGCTGACACTTCGGTATAACCGGCTCGATAACTTCTGGTTCACTCTCATGCACGAACTTGCCCACGTTGCGTTGCATCTGGACGGTAATGAAGCCTGGTTCATCGACAACCTGGATGCCGAAACCGAAGACGACCAGGAGCAGCAAGCCGACGCTCTTGCGCAAAGCGCATTACTGCCAGATAGCGTTAACTACCGATCAATTACCCTAGCGGCCTCGGTCCGAAAGCTCGCAAATGAGCTGAATATTGCGCCAGCGATTATTGCCGGCAGAGTTCGACACGAAACGGGAAATCACAGGCTGTTTGGAAGCGCCTTCAGAGAGAAAGTAGGCACCGAGCTCGAGTGCTAGATTATTCAAGACTGGCCTTGCCCTCAAAGAGAACGGGACGCTACTTCGACAACTTCAAAGACAACAACTGCGTGGCCATTGGCTGGAACGGCCTGGGCGCTACATCTGGGCGGCACTCAGCGACACCAAAAAACCGTACCTGACTGATTTTATTGCCGTCGTTTTTTGTCTACTGCTGCCATCAACAGCATTCTTCAGATCGAAAATCCCCGTGTCGGTGGTTCGATTCCGCCTCCGGGCACCATTAAGAATTCAGACAAAGCCCGCCTTGTGCGGGCTTTGTTGTTTCCAGCAGCCTGTCGGACTTAAAGCTGATCTACTGTGCCGGTGGCTTTATCGCTCAACCGGCAGTTCCAGCCCCGTCCAATAGGCTTCCGTACTGCCAGTGGGGCGAACCTTAACCATGGACAGCCTGGAATCCTCACACCTTCTTTAATCCGAACACAACTGCCTGAAAGAAAGTGCCATGCCGAAGGGCGCGCAGAATTTCGTTTTTTTCAGGCCTACTACTCACCGTCAAAAGGCGATAAGGATATAGCTGAGCTTGGATTACTCAAATTCGATATTACGGATTGAATGACGTTCTCCCGGTATGAGCCACCCAAGCCGGGAACCCTTCCTCAATAAAGCCCTTCCAGACTTCCAGCTTTGAGAAGAAATCCCGTTCTGTGCAAAAAACACTACATCTTGTGTCGTGCTGTGATAAATCCACATATAAGGTTGACATCCATTAACTTTAACCTAAAATTGTCAACCAGCAGTTGTCACCCTAAAGGAATAGAGCCATGTTGCATGATCGGTTGCGTTGTGCACGAGTCCTGAAAAACATGTCACTACAGCAGGTTGCGGACCAGTTGGGAGATATTTCCAAGCAGGCTCTGTCGAAATATGAACAGGGCAAAGATGCGCCCAATTCCACCCGTTTAATACAGCTCGCGGACGTGCTGGAGGTAAACCCTGAGTATTTCTTTCGTTCCGATTCCGTCAAGCTTGGCGAGGTAGACTTTCGGAAGCACTCTGCATTCGGCAAAAAGCAGCAGGAAGCGGTGAAAGAGCAAGTTCGGGAACACCTGGAACGGTATCTGGCTGCGGAGGATCTGTTTGAAACCGAGCACGCTGCCGATGGGTTCGCCCAATGGCGGGAGTGCTTTTCGGTGTCTAATGTCGACGATATTGAAAAGGCCGCAGAAGACCTTCGGAAAGGATGGCATCTTGGCACCAACCCCATTGCAAACCTAACTGAAACCCTGGAAGAGAATGGCATCAAGGTGGTTGGCCTGAAAGCTCATGAAAAATTTGATGGGCTTTGTGCTGTGGTTAACGATGGTGCTGATGCTGTGATCGTAAGCAATATCGAACGCCCCGGAGAACGGCAGCGATTCAATCTGGCCCACGAACTGGGCCACCTTGTGATGGACATACCAGAAGCGGTTCATGGCACTCGTGATGAAGAAAACTGGTGCCACCGCTTTGCAGGCGCATTCCTTTTTCCCGCCAGCCAGGTGAGAGCAACTTTCGGCACCAGCCGCCGACGGGTGCTGTTCAAGGAGTTTTTGCTGGCCAAAGAGGAATGGGGAATCTCTATCCAGGCGCTCCTGCGGCGACTCTATGATCTGGACATTGTTCAGCAGGGCTTCTACCAAAGTACTTTTCGTTTCTGGTCGTCCAAGGGCTACCGGAAGGATGAACCGGAACCTCTGGACCCGGAGAACTCCTATCGCTTGCGTCAGATCGTATACAGGGCATTGGCGGAGGGGCTAGTAACCCCGTCCAGAGCGGCTGAGTTACTTGGCGTCGGTCTGGGAGAGATCGAGGATGTGATGGCAAACGGACAAGCAGGTGAGGGCGCCGATGCCCACGAAAATTCTCGTCTCTGACACGAATATCTGGATAGATCTTCACCGCTGCAACCTTTTGGAGACGGTATTCGAGCTACCCCATCAGTTTGTCACCACAGAGTTTGTCTGGCGGGAGCTGCGCAAGCCTCCGGGACAGCAATTAACGGATCTTGGGCTGACCATTGAGGCGCTCAGTCGTAGCGAGACGCTGCAGCTATTCGACCTCAAGCAGTCTCTGAACAATTCATCGCTGGCGGATGTGTCCTGCTATTTCGTGGCCAGGGAGAGAGGGTGGACCCTGCTAACGAATGATGGTGACCTGCGAAAATCTGGCCACCAAGCGGAGTTGGATGTCCGAGGTGTACTCTGGATTCTGGATGAATTGGAGTTTCACCGGGGACTGTCGCCAGCTAAGCTCGCGAGTGCTCTAGCTTCGATGCTCTACTCCGGCGCACGCTTGCCAGACGAAGAATGCGACAAACGCCTTACGAAGTGGCGCAAGGGCTGAAATCCGAATTTTTCTTCCAAGCTGTCAATCTACCGCCATAACGACAGACCTGCACCGCCTTCAGGTCGACGTTTCCCGGCAGTACTCATTGCTTCAGGATGAAGTCTCGAAAAAATGAACATTTTCCCCTCTGGCCAGCATCATACTTGGCGAGGTGGGCATCAAGATCTTCAGGTCCCGCTGGGAAAGCTGCACTGCGAAGGGCAAGCTGGCAACATCGGACGTGTTGGTGATCGACAATAAAGACACAACCCTGCAAAACCACCCGCCGCATGCAACGCCGGACATGGGTCGCCGACTTGTTTTCTCTTCTTCGCTTTTTTAACTGATGGGCCTGGTTGCCAGAAAAACCGAACCCTGATCGCGGTTTTTCTGGCAACAGGGCCGACGTTATTCGCTTACAACCGTCACCGGCCCGGTGGCATGCCTGACAACCTTTTCGCTGATACTACCCAGAGTAAGACTGCGCACCAGTGAATGACCGCGCCTGCCCATAAACAGGTGAGCGCCCGGATTGTTTTCCAGGTACTCAATAATTTCCTTGGCAGGATCACCTTTGAGAAGGACCTCTTCAACGGGATCGGCCGTCCCGCTCACGGCCTGTCTCGCGGCATCAAATATTTTGCGCCCGTAACTTTTTGCCTCTTCCTCAATATCACTCGGCCATACGCCGCTGACAACCAGTCTCTCCACCTTTGTGCCCGGAAACACAGCTAACAATTTGAGCGGTTGGCCGGTAGATTTAGCCAGTTCGGCTGCCATTTTTGCTGCGTGTAACGAATGATCCGAACCGTCACAAGCAACCACAATGCTCGGAGTCCCTTTGGCCATGGTCCCCTCTCCTTTTATGTTGGATGTGCAATCAACATAACATTGATGCGAAAGCCGGATGGTTGACTCAGGTCATACCCCCGGATGAATCCTTAAGAGCCGCAGGCTCTGAGGGACACCATTCACTCCTTTGAATCCCCGGCATGAGCTTAGATTACTATGCCCGAAAGTCCATGCGCAAAGCCCGCCTGGCGCAGGCTCTGGCGCCTCTGATATCTGCTTACTTCTGTTCTATCGGCTTGTACGCCCGATACCCCTGCCCGTTGGCGCCCTTCTTGACCGTGAAATATTCCGATCTGGCTACCAGCAAATCAGAGAACTTCTTCACACCGTAGGTCCTTGGGTCGAAGTCCGGGCGGGTGCGCTTGAGGAAGGAGCCGGCCGCAGAGAAAGTCGCCCATCCCTGGTCGTCCTGGGTCTGTTCCCACGCGCGTTTGAGCAGTGCGACTTCCTCGGGAAGCTTTTCGTGTTTCTTTTTCCGGGGTTCGGTTTCGGTTTTTGCCGGTTCGCCCGGAGCCGCCTCATCGGGGTACTCAAGGTTTTCCGTGAACAGGAAATCGTCGCAGGCACTGCGGAATGAAACCGGAGTCTTTTTCTCGCCGAATCCAAATACGTAGATCTCAGACTCCCTCAGACGGGAAGCCAGTTTGGTGAAATCACTGTCGCTGGAGACAAGGGCAAAGGCATCGAACTTGGAAGAGTAAAGCAGGTCCATAGCGTCGATAATCATGGATGCATCGGTCGCGTTCTTGCCCTTGGTGTAGGCGAACTGCTGGATCGGCTGGATAGCCAGTTCATTGAGGACCGTCTTCCAGTTTTTGAGACTGTCCACAGACCAGTCACCGTAAGCGCGCTTAACAACCACATGCCCGTGGGAGGACAGCTCTTCGATGATCAGGGGCAGCTTTGACAACTGGGCGTTGTCGGCGTCGATTAAAACGGCGATCTTCTTGTGCTGTTCAAGATCCTTCAATGTACTTCTTCCAAGCTTGTTGGCTCACTCCAGGGCACCGCCCGGGAAATTCTCACCAAGGATTTCCGTAAAACCACCCATCAGGCGGCCTTGCGGAAATCCTCGGCTCGAACGGCCTTGCCCCGCCGGCGCTTGTATTTCGTTTTGCCTTCAACCACTCGCATCTGGTATTTCGGGGTTTTCAGGTCGCGCCTGATAGCGCTTTCCTGTGTGGGCTTTGCCCGTTTCTTGGCCATGACAGTTGTGCCTCCTTTGGCGTTTTCATGGATTTGTTTTTCCATACCCAGTTTAGCAGATTCCGGTACTACTTCCGCGCGGGCGACATCCGGAATATCACGCACGCCACCAGGGCATTTATACCTATTGCCGGAACCTGTGGCACCATAGATTCTTGTGCCGCCGAGACGGTAATTGACTAAAAGGAGTTCTTGAAATGCTGATGGCCATTGGGGCAATCCTTGCGGGCCTGGTTCTGCTGGTGTGGAGTGCGGACAAATTCGTGGAGGGCTCAGCCACCACGGCCCGCCATTTCGGGATGCCGCCCCTGCTGATTGGTATGGTTGTGGTCGGCTTTGGCACTTCCGCACCAGAGATGGCGGTGTCCGCTCTGGCGGCTTCCCAGGGCAATCCGGGGCTGGCGCTGGGCAATGCCTATGGCTCGAACATCACGAACATTGCATTGATTCTCGGTATCACGGCATTGCTGGCGCCGATTGCGGTGCATTCGCAGGTTCTGCGGAAAGAGCTGCCTATTCTGATTCTGGTGACAGCCTTTGCCGGCTGGCAGCTTTGGGACGGCGAGCTCTCCCGCCAGGACGCCGTTGGCCTGATCGTGGTGTTCGTGGCGCTGCTTGGCTGGAGTATCTACCAGGGAATCAAACAACCCGGAGACACCATGGCCAATGAGATGACAGATGAGCTCAAAGCCCACGCCATTCCCTTGCGGAGGGCAATACTGTGGCTGGTTATCGGTCTGCTGCTTCTGATTGTCAGCTCCCGAATCCTGGTATGGGGAGCCGTGGATCTGGCGACCACGTTTGGCATCAGTGATCTGGTCATCGGTCTGACCATTGTGGCCGTTGGCACATCACTGCCTGAACTGGCCTCATCCATAATTGCCGCTCGCAAGGGTGAGCATGATCTCGCCTTGGGTAACATTCTGGGTTCCAATCTGTTCAACACACTCGCGGTTGTGGGTATTGCCGGACTGATTGCGCCGATGTCGGTAGCGCCGGAAGTTCTTTCCCGGGATTTCCCGGTAATGGCCACACTCACCCTCGCCCTGTTTGCCATGGGGTATGGTTTCCGTGGGCCGGGTCGTATCAACCGGTTCGAGGGTTCTGGTCTGCTGCTTGCCTTCGTGGGTTATACAGTGTATCTCTTAGCGTTTTCAGGAGCTTAAGTTATGTCACTCACAGCCTGGCTCACTTTCCTGATTGCAGCCGTACTGATCAGCGTTTCCCCGGGCGCCGGGGCCATCAATACCATGAGCAATGGCATGCGCTACGGTGTTCGCCGCTCACTGCCCGCAATCATGGGACTGCAGTTGGGGTTCGGTATCCAGATTCTGTTGGTGGGTGCCGGGCTGGGTGCCATTATTGCCTCCTCGAACATTGCTCTATCCGTGATCAAGTGGCTGGGTGTTGCTTACCTGGTCTGGCTGGGCATTTCCAAATGGCGCGAGCCAGTGATGGAATCCATGGACGATGACCGCCAGCCGGTGAGCGGACACAAGAGGTTCTGGAACGCGACATTTGTAAACCTTACCAACCCCAAGGCAACGGTCTTTCTGGTTGCCCTGTTTCCCCAGTTCCTGGTGGCCGGTGCGCCCCACGGACCCCAACTGATCACCATGGGAACCACTCTGATACTGGTGGATTGCCTGGTCATGCTCGGCTATGCCCTGCTGGCCAGCCAGCTGTTCCGCTTCATGACCTCGGCACGGCGCCAGCAGCAGATGAACCGGGTGTTTGGCGGCCTGTTCGTCACCGCCGCCGTGGCGCTGGCCAGCTTCAAGCGAGCTTAGCAGGCGAGTGAATTAACGCAGGATGCATTCCCGGCTGAGTTTCTGACTTAATGTCCGGCGCTGACGCCTTAGGCTGTTCCCCCTGTCGTTGCTGTAGCCGGCCCGTAACCTGGACTGAATCTGGTCCAGCTTACGCCGGTACTTGCCACAGGTTTTTTCCAGCCTGGCGCTGGCTCTTTCCCGGGCATTGGTATCGGGTTTACCGGGGCGACCAGAGGGGGACAGCAGACCGCTCACCTCTTCTCGAATCCCGGAAATACGCTCCTCTTGCCTGAGATTTTCAGACATCGGCACAGTAGCAGGCGCCCGCACCTGAATCCGTTTGTGGGGAATTTCCCCTGGCGGGTAATCCGAGAAATGCGCCACGCCCTGGCTGTCTATCCAGGTATAGACTTCGGCGTGGGCAACAGCGGCGAATACAACAGACACAACAAGACTCGCCATTATCCTTGGCATACGGTTCCACTCCCTGTGGTTCGGTAAATTGCCGCGGCAGTATAACGAAAAAAACCGTGAACATGGGGTCAGATGAAAAAGGGGTCAGATGAAAATTTCATCTGACCCCTTTTTCATCTGACCCCGATTTCAGGTTTTACTGATCCAGAAGCTCAATCCAGTGTTGCACGGGAACCGGCGACCTGGTCTCCAGGTGCATCTGGCAACCGATGTTGGCGGTAACGATGCGGTCGGGGTTATCGATGGTCAGCGCCTTGAGCTTGTTGCCCAGCAGTTTCTGGCTCATCTCCGGTTGCGTAACCGAGTAGGTTCCGGCAGAGCCGCAGCACAGGTGCTTGTCTTTGGTGGCAGCGAGATTTACGCCGGCCCGGGTCAGCACCTGTTCGACCACTCCACTCTGTTTCATGGCGTGCTGCAGGGTGCAGGGGCAGTGGAACGCCACCTTTCCGGGATTCTGGCGCACCTTGAGCTTCTCCAGATCCTGTTTCAGCAGGAAGGCGCCGAGATCGATGCACAGTTCACTGACCTTCTGCGCCCTGGCGGCATACACCGGGTCATCTTTCAGAAGATGGCCGTAATCCTGAACCATGGCGCCACAGCCGGAGGCGGTCATGATGATCGCTTCTGCGCCTGCTTCGATGGCGGGCCACCAGGCATCAATGTTCTGGCGCATTCTTTCCAGGCCCTTCTCGTGCTCGGAAAGATGATAGTTCACGGCGCCACAACAGCCGGCTTCCGGTGCCTCAACCATGGTGATACCAAGCCGGTCCAATACCCGCGCAGCAGCGGCGTTGGTGTTGGGTGTAGCGGAGGGCTGCACGCAGCCGGCCAGTGCCAGCACGATCCGGCTGTGGCTGGCCGCCGGCCACGGATTCGCCTGCTTTCTGGGCGGTACCTTGGTGCGCAGCTTCTCCGGCAGCACCGGGCGGAACACCTGCCCGAGACGCAGCAGAATGCCGAACAACTGGCGGTTGGGAATGACCCGGGCCATGGCCCAGCGCAGCCATTTGTCTTTCGGATCGCGGGGCAGCTCCTTCTCCATCAGGCCACGGCTGATATCCACCAGGCGGCCATACTTTACGCCAGAGGGGCAGGTGGTCTCGCAGCTGCGACAGGTGAGGCAGCGGTCCAGGTGTTCCCGGGTTTTGTCCGTAACTTCCGCACCTTCCAGGAACATTTTCATCAGGTAGATCCGGCCCCGGGGACCATCACGTTCGTCGTTCAGTTCCTGGTAGGTCGGGCAGGTTGCGGTACAGAAGCCACAGTGCACACAGGCCCGCAGTATCGACTCGGCTTCCTGGCCTTCCGCGGTGTTGGCAAATTGTTGAACCAGATTAGTTTGCATAGTTACAACCAGCTGTATAAGCGTCCGGGATTGAAGATGTTATCCGGATCAAACGCATTCTTGATTCGGCGCTGAATGCCTTTCAGGGCCTCCGGCTGATGGTGCATCACTTCACCGGAGCGGTCGCCACCCCGAAACAGGCTGACCTGGCCGCCCGCAGCGCGCGCCACCGGTTCCAGCTCTTTCAGTTCACCGGTACCCCGGAACCAGCGTTGGGAACCGGCCCAGTCGATGAACCAGTTGCCTTCCAGCTCCGGCGTGGCTGCGGTTGAGCCAACGGAGAAACGCCACAGCGGCACGTCATTACCGGCGAAGAACTCGTGCTGCATGTCCTGCACCTGCTGCCAGAACTGATCGCCCTGCTCCATCACCTCGCCGGACCATTTTTCGGCCGTGGCCTCAACACCGGATTTTGCGCCGGACAGGCGCAGATAGACCTTGCCGTCCACCCAGCAGGCAGCCGTGATCGGCTTGGGCTCGGCGGCGCGGCTGTTCATGTAGTGAATCACCTCGTCCATGCCCATTTCCTGAATCAGGGTCAGGGACGCAGCAGGTCTGGGCATCACTTTCATGCTAATTTCGGTAATCACGCCAAGCGTGCCGAGGGCGCCGGCCTGAAGCCGTGATACGTCATAGCCGGCCACGTTCTTCATGACCTGACCACCAAAGCGAAGGTGCTCACCCTTGCCGTTCAGCAGCCGGATACCCAGGACCTGGTCCCGTACCGAACCCGCCCACGGACGGCCCGGGCCGGAAAGATTGCAGGCCAGGGTGCCGCCGATGCTGGAGGCAGCACCGAATCTGGGCGGTTCGAAATGCAGGCACTGGCCCTGTTCGGCCAGGGTGGCCTCGATCTCGCTCAAAGGCGTACCGGCACGAACGGTCAATACCAGTTCGACCGGATGGTAATCCACGATGCCGGAATGTTCGCCCACGTTGAGGGTTCCGGCATCCGGGTCGGCTTCCCGGCCCATAAAGGCCTTGGTTCCACCGCCGACAATATTGAGTTTGTGCCCGCTGTCCCGGGCCTGGAGCACCTGCTCCTTCAGTTGTTGGGAAATATCAGCCATGGGCGGCTTCCGTATGGTCGTGCGTGTGTTGTTTATGCTCAAGGGAGCGGTATTCCTGGCAGAATCGCAGTGCCGGCACGCCCTTGCCCGGGTTGAGAATACCGGCGGGGTCGAAGGCCGCTTTCACATCGTGGAACTGCTGCAGCTCCTCATCGTTGAACTGCACGGCCATCTGGCGGATTTTTTCCACGCCAACGCCATGCTCACCGGTGATGCAGCCACCCACTTCCACACACATTTCCAGGATGCGGGAGCCAAACGCCTCGGTGCGCTCAAACTCGCCGGGCACGTTGGCGTCAAACAGGATCAACGGGTGCAGGTTGCCGTCGCCGGCGTGGAACACGTTGGCCACGCGCAGACCGAACTCCTCGGACATCTTCTCCATTTCCGTCAGAACGTAGGCGATCTCACGGCGGGGAATGGTACCGTCCATGCAGTAGTAATCCGGCGAAATCCGGCCGACTGCCGGGAACGCGGATTTACGGCCTTTCCACAACAGCGCACGCTCTTCCTCGCTCTGGGAAGTACGGACGGAGGTAGCCCCCAGCTTGCGGAACACGTCCTCGGCCTGGGCGATGTGCTCATGCACCTCTTCTTCGGTACCGTCTACTTCGCACAGCAGCAAGGCTTTGGCATCCCTCGGGTAACCCGCCTGGGCGAAGTCGTCGGCCGCGACGATCGCGTGGCTATCCATCATTTCCAGGCCGCCGGGAATGATCCCGTGGGAAATAATGCCGCCCACGGCATCGCCGCCCTTCTGCACATCATCAAAACCGGCCATAACCACCTGGGCCACTTCCGGCTCCGGCAGCAGTTTTACTTTTACTTCCGTCACCACACCCAGCAGACCTTCAGAGCCGGTCATCAGCGCCAGCAGATCCATGCCACAGCTGTCCAGGCCATCGCTGCCCACGGTGACCACATCACCCTCGGCGGTCACCATCTCCACGCTAAGAATATTGTGAACGGTCAGCCCGTACTTGAGGCAGTGCACGCCACCGGAATTCTCCGCCACATTACCGCCGATGGTGCAGGCGATCTGGGACGAGGGATCCGGGCCGTAGTAGAGACCATACTGGGCCGCCTCTTCACTGATGGCCAGATTACGAACACCAGGCTGAAGCCGTGCCGTTCGCCCCAGTGGATCAATCCCGATGATGCGGTTGAACTTGGCCAGCGACAGCACCACGCCCTCTTTATTGGGCATGGCACCGGCACTGAGCCCGGTTCCGGCACCACGGGCCACCACCGGCACTGCGTTCTCGTTGCAGATGCGCATCACGCGCTGCACCTGTTCAACGGTCTCCGGCAGAACCACCAGCAACGGCATCTCGCAATACATGGACATGCCGTCGCATTCGTAGGGCTTCATGGTTTCGTCATCGGTGATGACGTAGTCCGGGTCGATAAACGACCGGAACTGCTCCACCAGCTCGGCTTTGCTAACTTTCGGCTTGGTAGTCATAGCACTCTCTGGGTTTGGATTACATCAAGTGTGACAGTCATCAACCGCGTTTTGTTGCAAAGTGGTCAAGACCGGCCTGGGCACAATCCATGTCCTGCTGGGGCGTACCGGAACTGATTCCGATACCCCCCACCACGTCGCCGTCAACGATCACCGGCAAGCCACCGCCAACTGAGCTGATGCGCCCGCCCACTTCGGTGTGAATACCAAAGGCCAGGCTGCCGGGCACGTTCACCTTGTTGTAGTCGTGGGTGGCTTTCTTCGCCGCCGCCGCCGTGAACGCCTTGTCCTGGGCAATGGTCACACTGGTGATCTTGCCGCCGTCCATGCGCTCGAAGGCCACCAGGTTGCCGGATTCATCCACGATGGCAATGCACATGGGCACGCCGATTTCCTGGGCCTTGTTCGCGGCGCCTTCAATGAGAATTCGTGCTTCAGCCAGATCCAGCCGATTGATTGTCAACATAACGTATTACTCCTTGAATTATTTAACCGTAGACCAGCCCTGGCAGCCAGGTTACGAGGCCGGGAATCAGGATACACATGAACAGCCCGAGCGCCTGAATCGCCAGGAACACCAGGGACGACTGGAAAATCGTGGCCATGGATATTTCCGGCGGGCATACGCCGCGGAGGTAGAACAATGCGTAACCGAATGGCGGACTGAGGAACGACATCTGCATATTGACCAGATAGAGCACGCCAAACCAGAGCACAACGTCATCACCTGCCACAGGCGGGAAGCCCAGCAACCCCGGGAACTCCAGCGCTTTAACAATAGGAATGAAGATAGGAACTGCCAGCAGCAGAATACCCACCCAATCCAGGAACATACCCAGAACCACCAGCAGGAACATCAGCAGGAACAGAATGCCGTATGGCGACATGCCAGTACCCAGGATGGCGTCCGTGACAAATTGCTGCCCACCCTGAAGGATGTAGAAGCCAACAAAGACCGAGGCACCGAACATGATCCACAGCACCATTGCGGATGCCTTGGTAGTGGTTACGGATGCTTCCCGCAGTCCGGCAATGGAGAACCTGCCGTGCATCATGGCCACCACGATGGCGCCAAAGGAGCCGATACCGGCCGCTTCCACGGGCGTTGCGATGCCGCCGAACAGCAGGCCCAGCACCAGAAATACCAGAATCAGTGGAGCAATCAGGTTTTTCGTGAGCAGCAGCTTTTCCTTCAGGGAAATCCGCTCTTCCACCGGTACAGGCGGCCCCAGCTTCGGATTAATCCAGCTGCGGATCAGCACATAGGCAATATACATGGAAGACAGCATCAGGCCCGGGATCACGGAGCCGAGATACAACTCACCGACCGATTGCTGTGCGACAACCGCGTACAGAATTGCCAGGATTGAAGGAGGAATCAGTATGCCCAGAGTACCGCCAGCCATGATCGAGCCCAGAGCGATCTTCTGATCGTAACCGCGCTTGAGCATCGCCGGCAGAGCGATGATACCCATCGTGACAACTGCGGCTCCAATGACACCCACCATGGCTGCAAGGAGGGTGGAGGCCAGGATGGTTGCTGTCGCCAGACCGCCGCTCAGGCCACCCATCCACTTGTAGACCACACTGAACATTTCCTCAATCAGGCCGGCGCGTTCAAGCATCGAAGCCATGAAGATAAACAGCGGTATCGCCGCCAGATCAGAGTTGGTCATCATCGGGAAGATGCGCCCCGGCACGAGGTTCAGCATCAGTGCGTCGCCCACCAGGTAGATGAACATCACCCCTAGACCACCGGTCACGAAAGCCAGCGGCAGCCCCATCATCAGGGCCACGGCAAGGGAACCGAACATCAGATAGGTCAAAGGCCCGATCTTGACGTCAGAAAGGCTACCGGAGAGCTTGAACAGGAATTGCTCATCGCTCCACGGATCGTAGAAAAGAATGTTGATCATTTCGACACAGATGACAAACGCCAGTGCCACTGTGGCGATAATCATCAGCCAGGTACTCAGCTTCCCGACAAGGTTACTACCCGGCGCAGTTGTTGTATTTGTAGTCATGCGGTGCGCTCCCGGCCAAGACGGACAAACAGGACAATATCCTTGATCAGCTTGGATGTGCCTGCGAGTAAAAGAAGTATTGAACCCAGAACCATCATGCCTTTGGCCGGCCAATGCTGGATGCCCCAGGTCTCAACCGTGGTCTCATTCATGGCGTAGGAATCCTGGAAGAAGGTCCAGGAGGTAACCAGCAGAATCAGGGCAAAAATGAAGAAGAACATGGAAGTAAAGATGTCCAGGCCAATTCTTCCCCTCGGCGGCAGCATGTTGTACATCACATCCACACGCACGTGGGCGCCATGAAGCATGGCAAATGCGCCCGCCAGCATATACTGCATACCCAGCAGCAGGAAGCTGGCTTCATGGACCCAGATGGTGGGCATGTTAAAGATATAGCGCATGACCACCCCAAAGAAATAGAACACAACGGCATTGATTGTCCAAAACGACACAAACAGACCGGATTTGTCGCACATCCAGTCCACTACCTTGGTAAACCAGTTCCCTTCGAACTGGAGATAGATAAGAGGATCATCCTCTTCCGCCTGTAATTCCCCCGGTGTCAATTCCGGCTCGGCACTCCCGCCTCCGTGACCACTACTCCACCTGTCCCAGGCCATCATGATCAGCGGCATGACCGCAAGCCAGCCCCAGTAGAACCAGTGCGGCATTACGAATCCGAAACCTTCAAGATCAGACATGTTGTTGCTTCCTCAGCCACAAAACGGGGAAGGTGGGACCCCCCCTTCCGAAGCTGTCCCTGCCCTTCCCCTTGTTTCTTTTTTTATTGATTTGACAAGGCGTTACCGGCCCGGCACACCTTCAAGATCAGACTCATCGATATAGCCGACGGTATCGTTCATCATATACTCGATCTGCATGTCGAAGATGGCACGGGCATCTTCGTCTTTGTTCGCCCACTTATACCAGATCGGGATGGCTCTGCGGCGCCATTCATCCACATCCTCCTGGCTCAGACGGCTCACGGTGTCACCCGCATCCTTGAACTTCTTCATGGCCTCAACGTTGCGCTTCTGAATGGTCAGGTAGTGCTTCTGGGAATAGATGCGCACTTCATCCTCAACCAGTTGCTGGAGTTTCGGATCCAGAGCGTTCCAGGCACGCAGGTTGACGGTCAGATCCATCAGGTCCACCGGCTGGTAGATCGACATTACGCCCGGAGGTCCGAACAGAATGTAATCTGTCACCTGGGAAAAGCCCAGTTCCCAGTTCACCGCCGGGCCCACGTAATCGGCTGCGTCGATGGTGCCCTTTTCCAGGGCCGGGAAGATGTCAGAGCCCGGCAGACTCACGGTAGAAGCACCGAACGCCTGAAACACCTCAGCGACCATACCACCGGGAACCCGGAGCTTCATGCCTTTAAAGTCTTCGAGACTGTTTACCGGGGTCTTGGAGTGAATGATATTTGCATCGTGCTGGATCGGCCCCACATAGAACAGCCCGAACTTCTTGTAGATTTCCCGGGTCTTCTCCAGCATGCCCAGTGAGTAGAACATGGTGTCCCACTGGTGAGGCTGATCCGGGCCGCCGGGATAGGATGACAGGAAAACCGAAGCGGGAATCTTGCCGGACCAGTACAGAGTGAACGGGTTCATGCCCTGAAGAACGCCACTGCGAACCGAATCGAACAGTGAATTGCTATCGGCGGCGACAGCCTTGGCAGGGAAACATTTGAAGATCAGTTCCCCGCCGGACTTCTCTTCCATGCCATTACACCAGTCCTCAAACAGGTCATAGCCGACCGTGCCCGCATCCCAGACAGACTGGATTTTCCAGGTTGTTGCAGCCTGGGCCTGGCCGGCACCCATCAGCATCGCGCCGGCGAAGGCGGCGCCTACAGCGGCAGTTTTAAGGAAACTTCTGCGAGGTGGGGTCTCGCCCGTATCACATTTATTCCGGATGTTATTCTTCGAATTCATCGAAACGTCTCCGTTGGCTTTGTTGTTATGAGCGTCATAGCAACGCCGGCACAGGCCGGCATTACCATGATATTCGTAGCCATTCCCGCTTTAGTCCAGTTCCGTAACTACTGGTCAGACCAGTTTTTGAAGTATTAAAAATGGACGAAATACTCTGAATCAGCCATATTTAACGGGCTCGGACGCGTATCGGTTGGCAGATTAAGCAACAACAATCAGAACCATTGACTGGTCAGACCACAGAGCACAAACAGGCACCCAAATGGCAATCTCCCAGGAAATTTCTTACCGGCTGGAACGGCTCATCCTTGATGGCGGGCTCGCCCCGGAGCAGAAAATACCCTCCGAACGGCAATTGGCGGCGCGGCTGGGTGTTTCCCGCGCAGTCATTCGCGAAGCCCTGCACGAGCTTCAGGGTCGAGGGGTTATCGAAACCCGGCATGGCAAGGGCTCATTTGTGGCCAGCATGGTTCCCGGCTCCAACGATCTGGGTGAACAGAGCCCGCTGATGCATCTTTTCGAAGGCCACCCCCGAACCCTCTATGATTTGCTGGAAGTGCGGGAGCAACTTGAGGGTCAGGCGGCCTACCTGGCAGCACAACGGGCAACCCGGCTGGACCGGCACCGGATCACCAAGGCGTTCCGTGCTCTGGAAGACACCGATCCGCTCAGCAACGCCCGACCCGACCACGGCTTTCACCTGGCCATTGTGGAGGCCTCCCACAATCCGATTCTGGTGCACGTGCTCAATAGCCTGAAAAACATGATGCTGTTGACCGTTCAGGCATCCGTTGCCAACCTCAACCCGAGGGAAGAGATGCGCAAGAAAATTGTCCGCCAGCACAGGCAACTTTATGAGGCGGTAATTTCCGGCAAAGCCGCCAGCGCCCAGAAAGCCGCCACAGCCCATGTGCGGTTCGTCAGCGAAGCCATGCGGGAGATGGAAAAGGAAGGCAGTACGCTGATCCGCCTGCCGGTCGGCGCAGAGGCCGGGGCGCATTACTCACAGGCCACGACCTGAGGATGGCAAACGCTTGCATTGATCACCCATTCGCCCACAATGAAATGCAGCGAACGGCGGTGAAATACGGTGAAACGCCCTGTTGAAGGTATTGATTTCTGCATCCACAGTCCGTAAAACATGCGCCTTTGAATTACAGCCTCAGGAGTCACCCATGGCGGACCAAGCGCCTTTGATCTGCAGGGACATTCACAAGACCTTTGATCAGCTTGAAGTACTCAAGGGTATTTCACTGGAGACCCGCAAAGGCGACGTGGTTTCCCTGATCGGCAGCTCCGGCTCCGGAAAGAGTACCTTCCTGCGTTGCATTAACCTGCTGGAAACGCCCACATCCGGCGACATTATCGTGCACGGCGACCCGATACGGTTCACCACCAACCGGAAAGGCGAACGCATTCCTGCGGATAACAAGCAGGTTGAACTGATCCGGGCAAAACTTTCCATGGTGTTCCAGAGCTTCAACCTCTGGTCCCACATGACCGTGCTCGAAAACATCATTGAAGCGCCCATCCACGTGCTCAAGGTGCCCAAGAAGGAAGCGATTGAGCGTGCCGAGGCCTACCTGAACAAGGTGGGCATCTACGAACGCAAGGATTACTATCCGGCCCAGATGTCGGGCGGTCAGCAGCAGCGGGCCGCCATTGCCCGGGCCCTCGCCATGGAGCCGGAAGTCATGCTGTTTGATGAGCCCACGTCGGCTCTCGATCCTGAGCTGGTGGGTGAAGTACTCAAAGTTATGCAAAGCCTCGCCGAGGAAGGCCGCACCATGATCGTGGTCACCCACGAGATGGCGTTTGCAAGGGATGTGTCGAGTCAGGTCCTGTTCTTGCATCAGGGCGTGATTGAGGAACAGGGTACACCGCGGAAAGTGTTTGATAACCCGGACTCGGAACGCATGAAACAGTTCCTGGCGCCCAAGTTCTGACACGCGGTGCTATCTTGAGCCGGTGAAGAAATAAAAGCTGGAATCAAAAATTCCATTAAAAATAAAGCCCAAAAGGCAAACCACTGGAGAAGTGACACATGAAAAAACTGATTGTTGCAGCAAGCTGCGCCCTCGCCCTGATTGCAGGCGGTGCACAGGCCCAGGAACGTAGCCTCCGCATTGCATTCGACGTGCCCTACGAGCCGTTTGAGTACAAAGACGAGAACGGCGAGCTGACCGGTTTCGAAGTGGAACTGGCCGAAGCCATGTGTGAAGAAATGAACGCTGACTGCGAATTCGTTATTCAGTCATGGGACGGCATGATCCCGGGTCTGCTGGCGCGTAAGTTTGATCTGATCATGTCTTCCATGTCCATCACTCCGGAGCGGGCCGAGCGGGTTCTGTTCTCCGAACCGTACTACAACACCCCGGGTGGCTGGTTCGGCCCTGAGAGCTTCAACACCGACGTCACCGACATGGACGCCATGAAGGGCAAGACCGTGGGCGTTCAGCGTGGCACCACCATGGACACCCACGTAACCGAAAACATGGGCGGCATTGTGACCATCAAGCGTTACACAACCGCCGATGACATGGTTCTGGACCTTGAAGGCCAGCGTCTGGATGTCGTCTTCGTAGACTATCCGGTAGGCGAGCAGACTATACTGCCCAAGGAAGGCTTCAAGGAAGTTGGTGAGCCCGTAAAGCTGGGTGAGGGTGTTGGCGTTGCCATGCGCAAGCGAGACGCGGATATCGCAGAGAAAGTGAATGCAGCCCTTCGCACCCTGAAGGAAGATGGTACCTACGACACCATCATGCAGAAGTACTTCGCTTACGACATCAAGATGTAATCTTACTGGGGCGGCCGTTAAGGCTGCCTCTGCTTACCGGACGTTCCCATGCTCGATCTGAAAGGTTATGGCCCGGCCCTGATAGACGGGGCAATCGTTACCCTTGAGCTGGCCTTCCTCTCTCTGGCCCTCTCGGTTGTCCTGGGACTGATTGGCGCGCCTGCCAAACTGTCGCAAAGCCGGGTTGCCAGGGGCATCGCCACCACCTACACCACGCTGATCCGTGGCGTGCCGGATCTGGTCATGATGCTGCTGTTTTATTACGGCGGCCAGGTTGCAGTGAACATGCTCTCAGACTACATCTGGGAAGCCTACGAAATCGACTTTTTCTTTCAGTTCGATCCGTTCATCTCTGGCGTGGTAACGATCGGGCTGATCTTCGGCGCCTACATGACCGAAACTTTCCGGGGTGCCTTTCTGGCGGTTGAAACCGGCCAGATTGAGGCCGCCCGCGCCTACGGCTTTACCCGCCTGCATACCTTCCGCAGAATCATGCTGCCTCAGATGCTTCGTCATGCCCTGCCCGGGCTGGGCAATAACTGGCAGGTTCTGCTGAAAACCACGGCACTGGTGTCGATCATCGGGCTCACGGACATGGTCCGGGTTGCCGAGGAAGCCGCCAAGGCAGAGCGGATGCCTTTCCACTTTTTCATTCCGGTGGCGTTCGTCTATCTGGCCCTGACGGCGGGGTCCGAGCTGTTTATCAAATGGCTCGACAAGCGCGCTAACGTCGGCGTGATTCAGGGGAGTTAACGGATGCCTGATTTCATTGCCGAGTGGCTCAACCAGAACGACATTTTTACCGCCATGACCATCATGGAATACTGGGATGGTCTGGTGACCACCGTCCATCTGGTGTTCCTGTCATTGGTTATCGGCTTACTGATGGCGGTACCACTGGCCATTCTCAGAACGGTTCGCAACCCGTTCGTGTCCGGGCCAGTGTGGCTGTACACCTACCTGTTCCGCGGTACACCGCTGCTGATCCAGCTGTACATTATCTATTACGGCCTGGCCCAGATTGAGGGGATACAGGAGACTTTCTGGTGGGAGATCTTCCGGGAGCCGTTCTACCCGGCCCTGCTGGCATTCACACTGAACACCGCAGCCTACACCACGGAGATTATCCGGGGTGCAATTGTGTCAACACCCAATGGTGAAATCGAGGCGGCCAAGGCCTATGGCATGAACTGGCTCATGCGTATGCGGCGTATCGTGCTGCCGAGTGCCGCGCGGCGTGCGGTTCAGGCATATTCCAATGAGGTGATTTTCATGCTGCACGCCAGTGCCATTGCCAGTGTGGTCACTATTGTCGATCTTACCGGGGCGGCGCGTAACATTTACTCGCGGTTTTATGCGCCGTTTGATGCGTTTATCTTTGTAGCGTTTTGCTACATGGCGCTGACCTTTATTCTGGTGTTTGCGTTTCGCAAACTTGAGAATCATCTGCTTCGACATCAGCGGCCGGTAAGCGGCTGAGCCTGCTGATTTCGGCTTAAGTGCCCGGGCAGGCAGGGTGTTGCCTCCCGGGAGACGCTACGAGCACATCCATGTGCGCTTGACTGAAGCCATCCATGGCTTCAGACACTCCCGGGAGGCAACACCCTGCCCGCCCCCAGACTTGGTTCGGGGATTCTATGTCGGCAAAACACGACCTTTTCGGAACTCACTCTGACTGGCTTTTCCACACCCTCGACAATTCGAAAGCCTCACTTCCTGAAACCAAAACCTTCCTTCCCGACGGAACCCGCATCAGCCGCAAGGCCGTTGGGGTTCTGGACATTGTTCCGCCCGCTGGCCGGGGCAATCCGAATTCCGAGGCGATCATCGTTTCCGCGGGTGTGCATGGCAATGAAACCGCACCTGTCGAGGTTCTGAACGAACTGGTTTCTGAGCTGATTGATGGCGAGTGGGAACTTGCCTGCCCGGTCTTGTTGATTCTGGGTAATCCGCCGGCGATGGTGGCCGGAGAGCGGTTCACGGAGGTGAACCTGAACCGGTTATTCAATGGTGCACACGGGCGGAGCGAGTACGACGGTCTGGCGGAGGCGGCGCGGGCGCAGTTGCTTGAGGAGGCTTGCCGGCAGTTTGCCATGGCAAGTCCCCAGGCGCTTTATCACTACGATCTGCACACCGCCATTCGTCCCTCCCACCGGGAGCGGTTTGCCTTGTATCCTTTTGTGGCCGGGCGACAGGTTCCGGTCAGGCAGTGTGATTTTCTACTGGAGGCGGAGGTGGAGACGTTGCTGCTGCAACACAAGGCGGGCACGACGTTTTCGTCGTTTTCGGCGTCGCTGTTGAAGGCTGAGAGTTTTACCGTGGAACTGGGTAAGGTTCGGCCTTTCGGCCAGAATGATCCGAAGCGTTTCTCGGGCATCCGGGATGCCTTGCGGCGGCGGCTCCGGGGGCAACCTGCGCCTTCACCGCAGCCACCGTTTGACCAGTTGACGGTGTTTGAGGTGGTGCATGAAATCCTGAACACCGGAAAGAATTTCCGGTTTCACATCCCGGATGATGTTGCCAACTTCACCGAGTACCAACCCGGCACGGTGATCTGGGAGGACGATGAAACCAGTTACCGGGTCGGGCATTCGCCGGAGGCCATTGTATTTCCCAACCCTGAGGTTCCTGTGGGCCAACGTGTCGGTTTGATGATCAGGCCGAAAACGGGTTCGAAGTTGGGGTCAGATGAAAAAGGGGTCAGATGAAAATTTCATCTGACCCCTTTTTCATCTGACCCCAACTTTGACTTGACCCTGACTTCAGCGGGTCAGGCCGGGGCGTTTTCAGGTTCCGGTACGCTGGCTCTGATCAGTTGGGTACATACCGCCGGGATCACCAGCAGGGTCAGCACCGTGGAAGCCAGCAAACCTGAGATAATGGCCCAGGCCATCGGTGGCCACAAGGTGGAGCTGGAGAACGCCAGGGGCAGCAGACCGGCCACGGTGGTTGCCGTCGTCAGCAGAATCGGGCGGGTGCGCTGTTCTGCTGCGCTGCGCATGGCACCCCTGATGTCCTTTCCTTTCTCCAGTTCCCGGTCCATGACATCCAGAAGCACAATGGCGTTGTTTACCACGATACCCACCAGGGCAATAACCCCCAGCAGGGACTGGAAACCGAAGGGGGAACCGGAAAGCACCAAACCCGGGAAGATACCGACGGCAGCCAGCGGTACCGTCAACAGGATAATCCCGACCCGGCGGAAGGAATTGAACTGCAGCAGCAGGAAAAACAGCAGCAACAGCATGCCGATAGGTGCCGCTGTCAGCAAAGCCGTATTGGCCTCACCCGAACCTTCGGCATCACCGCCCAGTTCCATGCGCGTGCCCGGCGGCAGGGGCGTCTTGTCAAGGGCTGCGTACAGGCCCTCCAGAGCCTGACTGAAGCTGTAGCCGGTTTCCAGGTTCGCCGTTACCGTGTTCATTCTGACGCCATCGCGCAGGTACCGGGCGGCGGGTTCCCAGGTGGTAGACACACTGGCTACCGCCGACAGGGGCACGGCATCCCCGCGATCATTGTAGATGTTGACGGACAGCAGGCGTGAGAGCGACAGCGCAGTGCCTTCCCGGGACCGCAACACCAGGGGAATGGGGTCCTCCTCCTGGCGATAGCGCTCGGCCACCACACCAAAACTCTGGCCATAAAGGCTTTGGGCCACATCGGCGCGGGTCAGGCGGTACCGGGCCGCAGTGGCGTCGTCGACGTTAATCGCGATGCTGGGCACGCCGATATCCAGATCATGGCGCACATCAACCGTGCCCTCAACGCCCCGCAGAATACTGAAGACCTGTTCCACTGCCCTGGCCCGGGTGTTGTCGCTGGCGTGATAGATCCGAATTTCCACCGGTGCGGCCCTTGGTGGCCCCTGCCCGAGCACACCCACGGTCACGTCCAGCTCCGGCATCTGCTCGTTTACATGAGCGCGTATCCAGCGGGTCATATCGGCGGTGTCTTCAAGGGTTGGTGTGGTGACAACGAGTCTGGCGCGGTTCGGAGCCTGAGGTGCCTCCTGGAGATTGTAATAGAATGACGGCCCGGTGTAGCCCACAAACCGGTGCACCGCCAGGGCATCGGGCCGGGCCCGGATAGCCCTCTCAAGGACTGCCGTTGCGTCCGAGGTGCGGGACTGGTCAGTACCCTCGGGCATGTGAACTTCAACGATGACTCTGGGGCGATCAGCATTCGGAAAGAACTGCCGTGCCATAAAAGGCGTCATGGCCAGACTGATGGCGACCAGAATGGTGCCGGCGGCAATCAGGCGTCCGGGGTGCCGGGCAACCAGGCTGCCCAGAAAACGGGCCAGACCCGTAAACCGGTCCTCTCTGCTTTTCCGCGTTGGCTTCAGGAACTTCGCAGCCAACAGGGGTACAGCGGAAATGGCCAGCAGATAGCTGACCGACAGGGTCAGCATGATCATCACCGGCACCCCCCGGGTGAAATCGGCGGTGCCGCCCTTGGACAGCAACAAAGGCGTAAACGCCGCCAGAGTGGTGCCGGTTGAGGCACCCAGAGGTCCGGCCAGTTCAGTCACCGCCTTACGCAAAGCATCGAGGCGACGCATCCCCTCGTCCAGGTGTCCCTGGATGCTTTCAACAATCACGATGGCGTTATCAATCAGGATACCGAGGGAAATTACCATACCAATCACGGCAATCTGATGCAGAACGCCGCCGCCCAGATCATAGAGCCCGACACTGATCAACGCCACCATGGGCAGGATGGATGCGACCAGCAGACCCATGCGAATACCCATGCCGGTGAACACCACTGCAACGATGATCAGCACAGAGAGCACCAGGCTCCAGGCCAGGTTGTCCAGCCGTTCCTCCACCTTGTCGGGCTGGAAGAACATTTCCCGGATCTCGTAGGGCTCAAACTCTGCGCGAATCCGGGCCACCCGTTCCCGTACCCGCTGGCCAAACCGGATTGCATCGGTGGTGCCCTCTTCCATGATGATGGAAACCAGCACAACCCGCTCGCCGTCGTACCAGGTTTCCGGCTGCCGGGGTTCCGCTGGTCCGCGCCAGACATCCGCCGTTGCCGCGAGGGGCACCTGGGAGCCGTCAGGCAGTTCTACAGGCGTGGCGCGGATGGCGTCAATATCGGCAAATTCGCTGTTGGGAAGCACCGACAGGCGGCGGCCATTGACCACCACGAAGCCGCCGGGGATGGTCTGGTTGCGCCGCGCCAGCGTGTCCAGCACCCGGGCCGGGGAAATGCCCAGGCGGTAGAGCGCGGCATCATCCAGGGCCAGGGTGACCTGTTCATCGGCATCCCCTTCCAGTGCAATCCGGGAAACACCCAGAATATCCGACAGGTTCTGCTTCAGCCGCTCGGCAACCTCCGTTAGTTCCGTGACCGACGGCGAGCCACCTACGGCCATGACGATTGCAGGATTGTCGATCAGGCGGTCATCAAGCACCATTTGCCCCACATCATCCGGAAAGTCCTGCCGCGCCCGCTCCATGGCCTGGCGCACCCGATCCCAGGCTGGGTCGGTGTCATAGATGGTGTCATTCAGGCGCAGCCGGACAATGGCCACCCCGGTGCGGGCAGTCGCCTGGGAGAAATCGACCTCTTCCACTTGGCGAAGCTCGTCCACCAGCGGCTGCAATACAAGCCGCTCCACAGCATCGGCGCTGGCGCCCGGGTAGTTAATACTGATCAGCCCCGCCCGGTAAGGAAACGACGGATCTTCCTGACGTGGCATGGTGCTGTACGCCGCAATGCCAAGAAGGCAGAGCATGGCAACAACCATCCCGAGAAGTCGCTGGCAGTTCAGAAGCCGGCGAGTCATCAGCGCACCTCCACGGCATCACCGTCGGCCAGCCGGGTCATGCCCGCGTACACCACCTGATCACCGGGAGCCAGATCACCGGACTTGACGACTACCCTTTCGCCGACAACCCGATCCACGACCACGGGAACCCGTTTGGCGACCTTCTCACGGACCCGGAAAACACTGGTACCCTCGGCATTCCGGACCACAGAGAGCAAAGGAACCGTGAGTGCCGATTCGCGTACCAGGGTTATCCCCACCTCCACAGGTTCGCCTGGCTCCAGGGTATTGACCGGCAGACTGACCAGCACCGGGTGCAATTCACCACGAATGGCGCCAGCCTGGGCGATCTCCACGACAGAACCGGTTTGCGAAGGCTGGCTGCGGTCCTGCACCGACCAGACCGGCAGGGCCTGCCGCAGTTGCACGTGGTTCAGCAGATGGGCGGGCACTCGCACTTCCACTTCCCGGCCTTCCGGCGAAGACAGGCGCATCACCGGCTGGCCGGCGGCGACGAATTCATCCTGCTGCACCAGCAGGGCTTCCACACGTCCGGAGAATGGTGCCCGCAGGGCACTTTCTTCCAGCATTTGCGTGGCCTCCGCCAGCGAGGCACGAGCCGTGGCAACACTGGCTTTCAGGGAATCGCGCCGGGCGGCAATCTGCTCCAGGTCCTGTTCGGAA
Organism: Marinobacter metalliresistant; assembly: GCF_038098645.1. Taxonomy (NCBI): domain Bacteria; kingdom Pseudomonadati; phylum Pseudomonadota; class Gammaproteobacteria; order Pseudomonadales; family Marinobacteraceae; genus Marinobacter; species Marinobacter metalliresistant. Next base: position 2,138,400 of record NZ_CP101118.1, read on the forward strand.
ACCACACCACGTTGATGCAGCCGGCTGGAACGTTCCCACTCACGTTTAGCCTGCTGGTACCCGGTTGTGAGCTCGTCCAGCCGGGCTCTGGCGGAATCCCGCACCGGCTCCAGGGCGGGGTTGTAAACCCGGGCCAGAACCTCACCAGCCTGCACCTTCTGGCCCAACTCAACCGCCCTCTGTTTCAGGGTGCCGCTGACCTGAAAGGTCAGGGTTGCCCGCTGGCTGGCGCGGACAATTCCGGAAAACCTGAGGGGCATATCCCGGTTTTCACCACCGCCCACCTCTGAAACGCGCACCGAAACCCTTTGCTGCTCAGGCTCCGATGACACGTCACTGGCTTTGCAGCCGGACAAGAGTAGTGAAAAGAACGCGAGGGAAACTATGGCAACGGAAATACGAAGTGGCGTCATGATTCATCCTTTCGTCCATGCTCATGTTGTTGGCGGGGCCCGGTCCGTGGCAGCCCCGATGATTGTTTAAGACATCATGTCATTCTTTGACATTTTGTCAATAATCGGGTTTGATCCAGTTTCAGGTATCATGTGCCAGCTGTTGCCACCTAACCGGATGATTGAATGAGCGAACCGCTGAAAACCCGCCGGGAGCGGGAAAAACAGGCCCGTTACGACACCATTCTGGACGCCGCCGAACTGGTGTTTTCAGAGAAGGGCTACGAGCGAACCTCAATGGATGACATTGCCCGCACGGCCAGCCTAAGCCGGGCGCTGCTGTATGTGTATTTCAAGGATAAGGCGGCGATACAGCGGGGCATTATGCTCAGGGCCGGGCACAGCCTGTTCCGTCGCTTTGAAGAAGCGCGGCAAACCGCCGACACCGGCCTGGCCCAGATCCGGGCGATGGGCGAATCCTATTACCGTTTTTATCTGGAGGAGCCGGACTACTTCTCAGCACTCACCAAGGCCTCCACGGCCATGATCGAGGCCGACGAAAGTCAGGCGGAGGAGATGCTGTGTTCCAAGTCAGACCTGATGGAACTGATGGTGGCAGCAATCAAACTGGGGCTTCAGGACGGCACCATGAACCGGCGGCGGATCAGCGATCCGGCACAGACCGCCCTGTACCTGCGGGGCGCGCTGCATGGTGCGATCCTGCTGTGCCAGTCAGAAACGGGCGAGGGCAACGACGGCTTCCCGGCCGAACAGCTGATCCGGCACACCATGGACATGCTGACCTCGTCGATTGCAGCCTGTCGGACTTAAGGCTGATCTACTGTACCGGTGGGACACGGACGCTAACGCTGGAAATCGTAGATTGAGCCGAGCCCGAGAATACCGGTGAGTTCGTCCAGGGCTTTCCGGACCTCTTCCAGCAGCATGGGGTCTGCCAGGTCATCCTGGCTCAGCTCATCCCGGTAATGGGCTTCCACCCAGGTGGTCAGGCGCTCATAGAGTTCGTCAGTGACAATGACCCCCCGGTGCGTGGCTTTGAGTTCGTCATCGTCCAGAACCACACGCAACCGCAGACAGGCCGGGCCACCGCCATTGCGCATTGACTGCTTGACGTCGAACACTTCCACCGAGGTGACCGGCCCACCGGATTTCACCAGATCATCCAGATACCGGCTAACCGAAGCCACTTCCCGGCACTCGCCAGGCACGGCCAGCAGCATGCCGTCGGGCGTGTTCAGTAACTGGCTGTTGAACAGGTAAGAGGCCACCGCGTCTTCAACCGGCACCTCAGCACGGCTGACCCGAATCGCTTCAAGTTCGGCACCGGTAAGACGTTCCCGGATATTCGCCAGCACCTGGTCTTCATTCAGGAACGCCGTCTCGTGATAGAACAGGGTGTTTCCGTTGCCTACCGCGATAACATCGTTATGGAAAACGCCGGCATCAATGGCTTCCGGGTTTTGTTGGGCAAACACCGCATGCTGACCCTTCAGGCCATGCAGTCGTGCAATCGCCTGGGAGGCCTCCAGAGTCTGTCGGGCCGGATATTTTTCCGGGGCCGACGCCTGTTCGTTAAAGGCGACCTGGCCGTAAACAAACAACTCTACGCCGGGCTCCCCATAGCCGGCACACAACCGGGTATGGTTGGCGGCGCCCTCGTCACCAAAATGACTGACCGAGGGCAGCGCCGGATGATGGGCAAAATAGCTCTCATCGGCAAAGATCGCTTTCAGGGAACGCCCGGTTACCTTGTGTTCGATGGAGCGGTGGAACTTGGCGCTCAGGTTGGCCGGGGTGAAATGCACCCGGTGATCCGTGGTATCGGCACTGGGCGAAACCGTGGCGGCATTGGCCGTCCACATGGACGAGGCTGAGGATACCGCCGCAAGAATCGACGGGCTGGCTTTCGCCGCCTGCTCCAGCACCCGGGCTTCCGTACCCTCAAAGCCAAGAGCCCGCAGCGTCGGAATGTGCGGCCGCTCATGGGGCGGGAGAATACCCTGCACATAGCCCCTGTCCGCCAGCCGTTTCATCTTGGCCAGCCCCTGGAGCGCCGCCTCCTTCGGGTTGGACGCCGATCGCACGTTGGTTTTCGACGCCACGTTACCCCAGGACAGCCCGGCGTAATTGTGGGTGGGGCCAACCAGGCCGTCGAAGTTTGCTTCTACCGCGTGTTTTGCCATGGCAGTCGGTTCCGTTAATCGAAGTTCAGGCCGGGGGCAAGCGTGTCTGGCAGCTCACTCTTGCCGCCTTCCAGTGACGCCATGGGCCAGGCGCAGTAATCGGCAGCGTAATAGGCGCTGGGGCGGTGGTTGCCGCTGGCGCCAACACCGCCGAAGGGTGCCGCACTGCTTGCGCCCGTGAGCGGCCGGTTCCAGTTTACGATACCGGCCCGAACCTCCTCCACCAGCCGATCATAGAGTTTCCGATCATCGGTCAGAATACCGGCCGAGAGCCCGTAACGGGTATCGTTGGCCAGCTCCAGGGCATCATCAAAGCCCTTGTAGCGGTGGACCGTGAGCAATGGCCCAAAGAATTCCTCATCGGTCAGATCGAGCCCGGTCGCGTCGATAATACCCGGCGACAGCAGTCCGGTATCGGGTTTGAGGGACGTCATCTCCAGCAGGGATTTACCGCCCTTCTCCAGCATACCGGTCTGGGCCACCAGGAGCTTATCCGCAGCTTCGGCTGAAATTACCGCCCCCATGAACGGCTGAGGATCGGCATCGAACTCACCCACCTTGATCCGGGAGGCGACCTCCACCAACCGGTCCAGGAAGGCAGCACCCTTTTTGCCCCTGGGAACCAGCAGCCGACGGGCGCAGGTGCAGCGCTGACCGGCCGAGAGAAACGCCGACTGCAGGGCATGGTGAACAGCACCGTCCACGTCATGAACATCCTGAACAATCAGCGGGTTGTTGCCGCCCATTTCCAGGGCCAGGATTTTCTCCGGCTGGCCGCCGAACTGTTTGTGCAGAAGGTGACCAACCGTTGAACTGCCGGTAAAGAACAGGCCATCGATCATCGGGTGGCTAGCCAGCGACTTCCCGGTATCGGCAGCGCCCTGCACCAGGTTAATCACGCCGTCTGGTATGCCTGCCTTCTCCCAGAGCTTCACGATCACTTCCGCGACCCCGGGGGTCAGTTCACTGGGTTTGAACACCACGGTATTACCCGCCAAAAGTGCAGGCACAATATGCCCGTTCGGCAAATGCCCCGGGAAATTGTAGGGGCCGAATACGGCCACCACACCATGGGGGCGGTGCCGGAGCACCGCATGGCCGCCGGCAACGTCCGATTCAGAGTGGCCGGTACGCTCGTTATAGGCTTTCACGGAGATGCCGATCTTGCCAATCATCGCTGCCACTTCGGTCCGGGACTCCCACAGGGGTTTACCGGTTTCCAGTCCGATCTGGTAGGCCAGTTCCTCCTTGTGGGCTTCAAGCAACTCGCCAAAGGCTTCGACCACTGCCTGGCGCTCCACAAAACTTCTTCGCCGCCACTTCAGAAAGGCGGTGCGCGCCTCACGCACGGCCGCGTCAACGTCTTCAAGGTTGGCACTTTCACCATCCCAGACTGTCTCGCCGGTCACTGGCTGGACAGATTCGAAGGGAGCACCATGGCCCTGAAGCCATAGCCCGTCGATAAACAGTTCGCCTGTCAGCTTTGCCATTTCGATGCACCTCCCGATACTGGACTTCCATAGGTATGTCTGGTCAGCGTAGCCGAATCTTTCAAGGGGGTCAGCCGGACTGGATCGCCGGATTCGACCTGTAACGCGTCCGCAACCTCCGGCGCCAGACCGACGGTATCCGGCCCGATGCAACTGATCGGCACGGTGGTCACCCGAAAATCCCTGAATGATCGGTTCGATATCATCGCCCTCTCAGCCGCCGGAACATCCAGGTTCACCGGTTTACGGATGACCATGGCATGCCGGTTGACGCTTTCTCTTACGGTGCGGATGTTGTGAACAAAGGCCTCTACCACCGGACCGCCATCAAAGATGTCCACCAGTCCGTTGAAATTGAACCCCTCCTCCTGAAGCATCCTGAGCGCCGGAGCCGTGTTGCCATGCACCCGGCTGATCACTGCCCGGGCCGAATCCGGCAACATGGGCAGATAAATCGGATATTTCGGCATCAGCTCGGCGATAAACGACTTGTTGCCAAGCCCCGAAAGCACGTCCGCCTCACTGAATTCCATGTCGAAGAACTTGCTGCCCAGGGCATCCCATAACGGGCTGCGCCCCTGCGCGTCAGAAACGCCCCGCATCTCCGCGAAAACCTTGTCCGAAAAGTGCTTCCGAAACTCGTCCAGATACATGAACCTGCAACGGGAGAGCAGCAGACCATTGCCACCGCCCTTGTACTCGTCAGAAAGCAGCAGCGAGCAGATCTCGCTGGTATCAGTCATGTCGTTAGACAGATGCAGCGTCGGGGTGCGCACGTGCACGCCGAGCTCCTTCGAGGCGTTCACTGCAACACTCAGCCGGTAGTTGTAAAACACCTCGTCCAGACCAACCCGGGCCTGGATTCCACTGATTCCGACAGTCTTCTTTCGCTGGATATCCTCAAGCGCAAACAGGTAAAGCCCGGCCTCCGGCGCACAGCGCTGATTGAAGGTTTCCCGGGCGTGGCTGATCTTCCTCTCCAAAAGCTCCCGGTCCGCGGGCAGCGTTGTGAGCCCCTTGCCGGCGCTCTGCGCCATAGTGTAAAGATCGTCCAGATCGTTTTCCTGAAGCGGGCGAATTACCAGCATGGTGTCGCCTCTCTGTTTCCGCGATTTAACTGAATAACCGTTGGAATGCCTGTCCGAATCGCTGTCATAGCGGCGCGATCCTTACCCGGTCACCCGCGGTCTTGTTCAGCACCTTCCAGGTGTTGACCGGCACCTTGAGTGTGTCTTCCAGAGTTTCCGCAACCGGTGTCAGGGTGCAGCGGAACTGGTCCCGCTCCCCTGCCGCAATCAGACAGGTTTCGCCAAGGTCATGATTGGCGGCATGCAGGGGTTTCGGGTGGCTGGTCACCAGGGTTCTCAGGCTGTCGGTGCGCGCCTCCAGTACTGGCCCGGCGTCAAAAATGTCCAGGTAGCAGCCGGGCTGGAATCCCTCCCGCTGGAGCAATTCGAAGTTCGGTACGGTTATCTCATGCGGTCGCCCCAGCGCCTTCTGGGCCGCCTCGCTCAGCAGGGTGACATAGATCGGATTGGGCGGCATCAGTTCAGCGATAAAGGTTTTACTCAGCTGCCCGGAATACTGATCTGCCGTTTCAAAATCCATATCAAAGAAATGTCGGCCAAGGCTGTCCCAGAACGGCACGCTGCCGTCATCCAGTTGCACACCCTGGATTTCCACTGCCACCCGTTGGGTAAACCATTCCCGATGATCGGCGATGAACAGAATCCGTGCACGGGATAGCAGCTCGAACGCCTCACTGTCACGGAGTTCCGGCCGGATCGAGAACGAACACAGCAGGGTGACATCGGTCAGAAAGTGGGAGGGATACAAGACTTCTACCCGCCTTGATACACCCAGCTCATGGGATGCGTGAATCAGCGCATCGCGCCGGTAACTGTAGAAGGGCTGACCATTGCCGGCCCTGGCATCGATACCAGCCGTGCCCGCGATCTCTCCGGTTTCGGTGTTTTCCAGCACGAACAGGAACCTCGGTGGGTCATCCTCTGTGCTGATCTTGCCGGCAAAAGACGCCAGTGAATGCTCAATCTTGTATGCAAGGGCATCGTTTTGTTTGGGCAGGGTGGAGGAAAGGCGGGCACTCTGGGTGCCCGCGATGGCGAGAATCTGGTCCAGATCATCCGGCTGCGCCGGACGTACCAGCCACATAGGAACTCCTTAGGCCGTCAGTTTTTTAACCGCCGCTTCGAAACGATCGAGGGCTTCGCCGATATCCTGCTCGGGAATGATCAGTGACGGCGCCAGACGAATCACGTTAGCACCAGCCATCAGAACCATCACGCCCTCGTCCAGACCTGCATTAAGAAAATCCCTGGCCTTGCCCTGCCACTGCTCGGTGAGCACACAACCGAGTAACAATCCGGCCCCGCGAACTTCACTGAACACGCCATAACGCTCACCAATATCCATCATGCCCTTGCGGAGCCTTTCGGAGCGCGATTTCACACCCTTGAGAATCTCCGGCTGGCTGACAGTATCCACAACCTTTTGGCCAACGGCGCAGGCCAGGGCGTTACCGCCATAGGTGCTGCCGTGGGTTCCGACGCCGAGACTGGCAGCTACCTTTGCGGTTGTCAGCATGGCTGCTATCGGGAAACCACCGCCCAGGCCCTTGGCACTGGAGAGAATATCCGGCACCACGTTGTACATCTGGTAGGCATACAGGTGGCCGGTTCTTCCGACGCCGGACTGCACCTCGTCGAACACCAGCAGGGCATCGTTGGCATCACACAGCTGGCGCAGACCTTCAAGGAAAGCCTGGTCGCCCGGCATAACACCGCCTTCACCTTGAATGGGCTCTACCACCACGGCGCAGGTTTTTTCCTTTGAGATCAGCTTATTAACCGATTCCAAATCATTGAACTCAGCGTGGTGGATACCACCCGGAGCCGGCTCAAAACCTTCCAGATATTTGGGCTGGCCACCGACACTGACGGTAAACAGGGTGCGGCCGTGGAAGGAGTTCCTGAACGAGATGATTTCGTTTTTTTCCGGGCCGAAGTGCTCCCAGGCGTAACGGCGGGCCAGCTTGAAGGCGGCCTCGTTCGCCTCACCGCCGGAGTTGGCAAAGAACACCCGCTCGGCAAAGGTGAGATCACACAGGGTTTTGGCCAGACGCAAAGCCGGCTCATTGGTCATCACGTTGGACAGGTGCCAGATTTTCTCGGCCTGATCGTGCAACGCGCCTACGAGTCCCGGATGGCAATGCCCGAGGCAGGTCACCGCAATACCACCCTGAAGATCAATAAACTCGCGGCCTTCCTGATCCCAGATCCGGGAACCCTCGCCCCGTACCGGAATGACGGAACCGGGGGCGTAATTGGGCACCATGACTTCATCGAACAGTTCGCGGCTAACGGGTTCTTTATTCATAGATCTCTCTCGGGAAAGCGGCTAAACGTATAAAAATAGTAGAGTGACCGAACCGGACAAGTACGTAGGTGTGCGGACTCTTGCACCATAATACGCCACTCAGGGCGTAAGAACATCCGGTTCCCTGGCTGCGGGCCGAGATTGTACGGACGGAGCCAATGGCTACCTGTGCCGCTAAAATAGCAACTACCTGGATGGTGCATAGCGTAAAGCATCAGATCATTGATCGACCTGACGCAACTAACGCGCTAAAGAGAAGTGCGAATACCGGGGAGCCCGAACGACGAAGGCCGGTAAGCCTTCGTCGCGCCACCCAACCCGTGGGCCGGGTGGACGCCAGACTTCAAATCAAAGCAACAGGGACCGAATATCCCCAAGAAGCTGACTAAGCAGCGACGTAAACCGCGCCGCATCCGCCCCGTTCACCGCCCGGTGATCGTAAGACAGAGACAACGGCAGCATCAACCGGGGCTGGAACTCCTTGCCATCCCAAACCGGCTTCATCGCCGCCTTGGAAACCCCCAGAATCGCCACCTCCGGCGTATTCACAATCGGCGTAAACGCCGTGCCGCCAATACCACCCAGACTGGTGATGGTAAAGCAGGCACCCTGCATCTCGGCCGGCTTCAACTGCTTGTCCCGGGCCTTCTGGGCCAGCTCGGCGCTTTCCGCCGCCAGCTCCCATAAGCCCTTCTGATCCACATCCCGGATCACCGGCACCATCAGCCCATTGGGCGTATCCACCGCAATCCCGATGTGAATGTACTTCTTGCGAACCACCTCCTTGCGCTCCATGTCCAGCGACACGTTGAACTGAGGCAACTCCGCCAGTGCCGTGGCACAGGCCTTCAGCAGGAACGGCAGCGGCGTCATCTTCACGCCCTTCTTCTCGCCGGCTGCCTTCTGGGCCTTGCGGAACTCCTCCATATCGGTGATATCCGCATCCTCGAACTGGGTCACATGGGGCACGTTCAGCCAGCTGCGCTGCATGTTGTTGGCAGTGGCGAACATTATCCGCGACATGGCCTCGCGCTTGACCTCACCAAACTGGCTGAAGTCCGGCAGCTTGACGCCGGGGATACCAGAGCCGGTGGCAACGCCACCACCCTGCTGGGCCTGCTTCAGCTTGCTTTTCACATAAGCCTGAACGTCGTCTTTGACAACCCGGTTCTTCGGGCCAGAGCCCTTGATCCGGGCCAGATCCGCGCCCAGCTCCCGGGCCAGTTTGCGCACGGCGGGGCCAGCGTGGACCTTAGCGCCTGGTGTGGGCGGCTCATAGGTAGCCCCTTGGGGTTCGGGTTCGGGCGCGGACTCAGCGGCCTGCCTGGACTTTTCTTCAGGTTCCGGCCCGGGCTTTTCTTCCCTGCCGGACTCTTCCTTGCCGGACTCCTCAGAGGCCTCCTCCTCACCGCCACCGTCTTCCTGAACGGTCATTTCCAGCAGTTCGTCACCTTCCGAAAGTTTGTCGCCCTCGGACACCAGGATCTTGCTCACCTTGCCCGCATAGGGCGAGGGAATCTCCATGGTGGCCTTGTCGGATTCCACCGTTACCAGCGGATCGTCCGCCTCGATGGTATCGCCCTCAGCGACATTGATTTCGATAACCGGAACGTTGTCGAAGCCATCCAACGCAGGAACCTTCACAGTTTCCTTGCGGGAGCCGCCGGAAGCCTTCTTCGGCGCCGGCTTGCTTTCTTCTGACTTTTCTTCCTGTTTGCTGTCGTCCTTTTCCTCGGGCTCGTCACTGCCGGTATCAGAGCCACCGGCATCGCTGCTGGCTTCCATCATCCCGACAACATCGCCTTCCTTGACCTTGTCACCCACCTTGACGGTGATCTTGGTGATCTTGCCGGCACCGGGTGACGGCAACTCAACCGAGGCTTTGTCTGACTCAACGGTCAGAATCGGATCTTCTTCCTCAACCGAATCCCCCACGCTGACGGTGATTTCGATAACCTCGACCTCATCCGCACCGCCGAGATCCGGAATCTTGATTTCCTGTTCACTCATGGCGGTCTCCTTAGCTCAGCACCGGGTTCGTTTTGTTGCGATCGATTCCGTATTTGCGCATGGCTTCGAGAACCACATCGTTCTTCACCTCACCATCCTGGGCCAGGGCAGACAGCGCGCTTACCGTCACGTAGTAACGATCCACTTCAAAGAAGCTGCGCAGCTTTTCCCGGGTGTCACTGCGGCCGAAGCCATCAGTACCGAGGGTCAGGTAGGTTTTGGGAATAAACGCCCGGAGCTGCTCGGAGTGCAGCTTGATGTAATCGGTGGAAGACACCACCGGCCCAGCCTGCTTCTCCAGGCACTGGGTGACATAGGCCTTCTTGGGTTTGTCATCCGGGTGCAGACGATTCCAGCGCTCTACGTGCTGGCCTTCACGGGCCAGCTCGTTAAAGCTGGTGACGCTCCATACATCGGAAGCCACGCCCCAGTCGTCTTTCAGCATCTGGGCCGCAGCGCGCACCTCGTTCAGGATGGCGCCGGCGCCAAGCAGCTGAACCCGGGGCGCTTTCTTGCGGCCCTTGGTTTCAACAGATTCGAACAGGTACATGCCCTTGATGATGCCGTCCTCGCAATCCTTGGGCATCGCAGGCTGTTCGTAGTTTTCGTTCTCGACAGTCAGGTAGTAATAGACATTCTTGTTGTCCTCGAACATCTCTTTCATACCATGACGGAGCACCACGGCCATTTCGTACCCGTATGCCGGATCGTAGGCCTTACAGTTCGGAATGGTGTTGGCCAGAACGTGGCTGTGACCATCCTGGTGCTGCAGGCCTTCGCCGTTCAGGGTGGTCCGGCCGGCGGTACCGCCGATCAGGAAACCACGGGCCTGAATATCACCGGATGCCCACGCCAGATCGCCCACCCGCTGGAAACCGAACATGGAATAGAAGATATAGAACGGAATCAGCGGGAAGTTATTGGTGCTGTAGGAAGTTGCTGCTGCCATCCAGGCCGCCATGGAGCCATCTTCGTTAATCCCTTCCTCAAGGATCTGGCCCTTTTTGTCTTCCCGGTAGTACATGATCTGGTCACGGTCTTCCGGAACGTACTTCTGCCCCTCGGCCGTGTAAATGCCCAGTTGACGGAACATGCCCTCCATACCGAAGGTACGGGCTTCGTCCGGCACGATCGGCACCACCCGCTTTCCGATACGTTTGTCTTTGGTCAGAGCCGTCAGTATCCGGACAAAGGCCATGGTGGTGGAAATTTTCCGCTCTCCAGAACCTTCCAGCACCGCCTTGAAGATGTCGAGCTCCGGAATCTGCAATGGCTGGCAGTCCTTGCGCCGCTTGGGATAGAAACCGCCTAATTCCTGTCGGCGTTTTTTCATGTAGACGATTTCCGGGCTATCCGGTGCCGGGCGGTAATAGGGAACGTCCTTGAGCTCGTCGTCCTTCAGCGGCAACGCAAACCTGTCCCGGAACGACTTCAGTTGCTCGATGTCCAGTTTCTTCAGGGAATGCGCGGTATTCTGTGCCTCACCGGCCTCGCCAAATCCGTAGCCCTTGATGGTATGGGCCAGGATGACGGTCGGGCGGCCACCGTTGTTGTGGATGGCGTGATGGTAAGCGGCATAGATCTTATAGGGGTCATGGCCACCGCGGTTGAGCTTGTTGATCTCCTCATCAGAGAGGTTTTCAACCAGCTTCGCTGTTTCGGGGTACTTGCCAAAGAAGTGTTTGCGGGTATAAGCAGGTCCGTTGCTTTTATAGTTCTGCAACTCGCCATCACAGACTTCGTCCATGACCCGCTGCATCTTGCCGTCCTTGTCGCTCTCGAACAGGGGGTCCCAGTGACGACCCCAGACCACTTTCAGCACATTCCAGCCGGCACCCCGGAAGACACCCTCAAGCTCCTGTATAATCTTGCCGTTGCCACGCACAGGCCCGTCCAGACGCTGAAGGTTGCAGTTAACCACAAAAATGAGATTGCTCAGGTTTTCCCGGCCGGCCATGGAAATGGAACCCAGGGTTTCCGGCTCGTCACATTCACCGTCACCAACAAAGCACCAGACTTTGCGATCACCCATTTCGACGAGCTCCCGGCTGTCCAGGTACTTCATGACGTGTGCCTGGTAAATGGCCTGGATGGGACCCAGACCCATGGAAACCGTCGGGAACTGCCAGTATTCAGGCATCAGCCAGGGGTGCGGGTAAGAGGACAGCCCCGTGCCATCCACTTCCTCCCGGTATTTGTCCAGATCCGTTTCGTCGAAACGGCCTTCCAGGTAGGAGCGGGCATAGATGCCCGGCGAAGAATGCCCCTGGAAATAAATCAGATCGGATTCGCGTTTTTCGTCGCCGCCATGGAAAAAGTAGTTGAAGCCCACGTCATACAGCGTTGCTGCCGACGAGAACGATGAAACATGCCCACCCAGATCTCCGGGCCTCTGGTTAGCGCGCATGACCATGGCCATGGCATTCCAGCGGATCAGGGAGCGAATCCGGCGCTCCATAAACAGATCACCGGGCATCGGCGCCTGCTGGGAAACAGGAATACTGTTCCGGAATGGCGTGGTGATGGAATAAGGCAGCTCGGTGCCATCGCGGCTCGCCCGCTCGGAGAGCCTTTCAAGTATGTATTTGGCCCGGTCTACGCCTTCGTTCTCGATCAGAGATTCCAGCGCGTCCAGCCATTCACTGGTTTCAATGGGATCATCGTCCTGGTACATCAAACCCTCCCCTTGGCATCAAAAAGTGCGGCGCGGCCACGATCAGCAGCCTGGCGCGCAGCGGTGTCGATAAGCTGCGATGAATTGCAGTGTGTTGTTGTGGGTATTTCCAGCCTGACAGGCGTACCGGCTTGCAGCACACAGAACCTGTATAAAGCATAGAACAGCTTTCACACTTTTCCTGCCTGATCGCCCCTGATTCACGGGCTTTTGGCCTCAGGTTGACCGGCATTCTGGTGAAGTGCGCGGATCCGCCTACCCGATTCGTAGTATTTTTACTACATTTTGCCTGCCAAATTCAATTCAGGCCGCTTTTAAATCCATTCATGGCAGGCACCTTGCGGTTACTTACGGAAGAATGACCGTTTTCGGACCAGCAGACAACCAGACTGCGACCAATGTCGTAGCATTCTTATCAAACGGCATTTTCATTACACGCTAAAAGATCTCAATTCTGGATTTACCTGTATTTTCGGCGCACTTAACGTTTATTGCTGAATTTTCAATCAGATCTTCTTATACGCACGCCTGATTTATCGATACTTTTTGGTTAGACCTGAAAATAAATTCCGGTTTATGTATACTGCCTGACCGATTTTTAACCACCCCAAAAGTGGTCCAACCACTTTATGACATGGCACTAATCAGAGGGCGATCTATGAACTCCATCGTCACCCTTCCGAACCGGATTCCCACTACAGAATTCGAGGAACGGCGTTTCAAGGTCTACACAGACCGCCAGCTCGACAAAATTGAAGTCATTCAGAATCTCCCTGAAGAGACTCTGTTTGAAATGAAGGTGGTAGCCAGCGTGCTGCCGTTCCGGGTTAACGAATATGTGATCAACGAACTGATCAACTGGGACAGGGTACCGAACGACCCGATCTATCAACTTGTCTTCCCTCAAAAAGGCATGTTGAAAGACGAGCATTACGAGCGCATGGCAACAATGCACCGGGAAGGTGCCGGCAAGAAAGAGATCCAGGCCGTTGCCAGGGAAATTCGGGATGAACTGAACCCGCACCCGGCTGGCCAGATGGAAATGAACATGCCGGAGCTGGACGGCGAGGTGCTGGACGGCGTTCAGCACAAGTACCGGGAAACGGTTCTGTTCTTCCCTGCCCAGGGCCAGACCTGCCACTCCTACTGCACCTTTTGCTTCCGCTGGGCGCAGTTTGTCGGTGACAAGGACCTGAAGATGGCCAGTACCGAAGCCGGGGAATTGCACGGCTACCTGCAGGAGCACACCGAGGTAACCGACCTGCTGGTGACCGGCGGCGACCCCATGGTGATGAAGACCAAGAACCTGGTGCAGTACCTGGAACCACTGCTACAGCCGGAGTTCGATCATATCCAGACCATCCGGATCGGCACCAAGGCCCTCACCTTCTGGCCGTACCGTTTTGTGACGGACAAGGATGCGGATGAGCTGATTGACCTGTTCGCAAGTCTGGTGGATGCCGGCAAGCACGTGGCCATCATGGCCCACTACAACCACTGGCAGGAAATCACCACCGACATCGCCGAAGAAGCTATCCGCCGCCTTCGCGCCACCGGTGCCGAAATACGCGCCCAGGGCCCGCTGATCAAGCACGTGAATGACAATGCCGACGACTGGGCCAAGCTGTGGAACAAGGAAGTGCAACTGGGCATCATCCCCTACTACATGTTTGTCGAGCGGGACACCGGCGCCAAGAATTACTTCGAAGTGCCACTTGCCGAGGCTTTCCATATCTACCGGGAAGCCATGAAGCAGGTGTCTGGCCTGGCCCGTACCGCCCGCGGCCCGTCAATGAGCGCCGGCCCGGGTAAGGTTGAGGTGCAGGGCATCACTGAGATCAACGGTGAGAAGGTATTTGTGCTTCGCTTTATCCAGGCCCGCAACCCGGACTGGGTGCAGCGCCCGTTCTTTGCCAGGTACAGCGAAACGGCCACCTGGCTGCATGAGCTGGAGCCAGCCCTTGGGGAGGAAAAGTTCTTCTTTGAGGACGAGTACGAAGAGATGAAGAAGGGTAACGGCTAATCGCTACTTCCTCGACCAGTCGGGTCGAGGAAGTAGCGCTGCAATAGGTCCGGGTCATCAAAATGGCGACGGCCAGTGAACGCAACCGCATGCTGGCCCCATTGGCGCATGGCACCGGCCGACACCACCCCCGTGGGCCAGAGCAGGAACCGCTCCAACCGCTCGGACCCGGATACAAGGCCGTCGGAAGCAAACAGCCGCCCGCCCTCGGGTGAACGCCCGCGCAGGTGATCGTATGGCAGGAAATGGTAGACATGATCCGCCACCTGATCCGGCGCCGTTCGGGACGCCACCAACTGATGCTCGCCCGCAGACAGGTAAAGCGTCATGCCGGTATCCGTCTGCGGCACAGCACCGGCTATCCAAAGGGGCTCCTCACCAGCGGGAACCCCATCCACAGGCAACAGCCCGGACTCGACAAGCAGCCACTGATGGTAGCAGCCGCATGAATGGACGAAATCGTAGACCAGCGGTAAACCGTCCTCGCCGAGTGTGACCCTCCAGAAGAAGCCATCCAGCGCACCAGCATAGATATCCACGGCCGCCGCCGGTGGCCGGGAAGCGAACCAGATCAGATAGTTCAGTTGCGGCAGCACCTGGCCATCGAACCGGGTATAGGACAGTCGAGTATAGACAACAGGGGTGGGCTCGAATAACAACTTGCCATCGCTCCGGCGGGCAGGGCGGCCTGGCACGTCATTGCCGTCCCGCGTCTCCAGCACCCAGGTGGGCGCATAGCGGGCAAACAGGGCCTGGGACTCCGCCTCGCTGAACATCGGAATCCGCAGTGTGCTGCGACGCGAGGCCCGTTCCAGCAATCCGGCGAAATCCTCCTGGCCGACGGGTTCCGGCGGTGCGTAAACCGTCCAGGGATAGGCAGGTTGATAGGGCAATTGGTAATCCTCAATCAACTCCCCCATCACCTTCCTGGCACGCCACTGAACCAAGGGCGCCATCAGGGGATACAGGCCAACCACCTGTGCCAGGCCGCGATAGCTGTCAGGCACCGACCTGGCAACGTCCAGCCTATGCCAATCCTTGCCACCGCGCTGAAGCCGGGCAGTCGCCGCTTGCCCACATTCCCGAAGCGCTGCCAACCGGCCGGGGCTTACGCCACCCAGACTGTCCGCCTCATGAGCCCGGGCATTCACGGCTTTCAGGTGCGCTCGCTGCAGCCATTCCTGGCGCTGTGCAGCCGACAAACCGGAGAACTCGAAACTGGCAAGGAAGCGGTCAACCCGCAAATAGGGAAAGCCAGGCGGAGACCAGGCCTGAGCATCAAAGTGGTTGCCACCAACCACCTCCTGCTGCCACTGACGGAACAGTTTGTCACACTCGAAGGTGACAGCTTCGATAGGCGCGGAAGAATAATTCTGTGAGGCACACCCGCCGATGCCGACAACCACCACTATCAGAAAAGCCGGGAACGCTGCCCACCGTCGCATCGCTGTTGCCTCCAGTCTGTCGACTTCCTGCAATTCGGACAGGCAGCAAGTTCTCTGGTTCCAACCATCTGTTGTGATCGCTGGAACGACAGGGTTTCCTTGGCAGACAGTTTACCAGTCGGGTTTCGCCTGGGGCTCTACCCGCTCCTGGCTACTCGAACGGATCAGTGCATTAGGGTATACAGCTTGCGCCGATAGGCCCGCACGTCCGGGTTGTTGTTACCCAGCTTGTCGAACAGCTCGATCAGCGTTGTCTTGGCCACTTCGTCCTTGTATTTGCTGTCCACCTGCATCAGGCGAATCAGCAGATCCATGGCCTCAGCGTTGTTTTCCTGTAATACGTGATGAAGGGCCAACTGGTGCAGTGCGTTCGGGTCTTTCGGGTCCTGCTCCAGTGCCATCTCCAGATCCTTGATCGGCGGCAGCTCCGCTGACTGCTTCAGGAACTTCACCCGGGCCGCCAGCTGTTTGGCCTGGTGCTGCATTTTCTCTTCCGGCGGCAGGCTCTCGAGCACTTTCTCAGCCGTTTCAAGGTCGCCCATTTCCGCCTTCAGCTGAGCCAGATCAATCAGCACCTTCAGGTTTTCGGGGTCTTTCTGGTTCATCTCCGAGAGGATGGCCAGCGCACCTTCCACATCCCCCTCTTCCCAGATGCGGTGAGCCTTGTCGTAAGGGTCTTCCTTCGGAGCCTCAACGTGCTTGTCGAGGACCTTGCGGATCTCGCTCTCCGGCAGGGCGCCGTTAAAACCATCCACGGCCTGGCCATCCTTCACGAGTATTACCGTCGGCAGGCTACGCACGCCCAGGCTGGAGGTGAGCTGCTCCTGTTCGTCGGCGTTGACCTTCGCCAGCATGAAGGCGCCCTCGTATTCATTGGCCAGCTTCTCCAGCAGCGGCATCAGCTGCTTGCACGGGGCGCACCATTCGGCCCAGACATCCACCAGAATGGGCGTGCTGGCCGAGGCCTCCATGACCTTCTGCTGGAAGTTTTCCATGGTGGCTTCAAAGATGTAGGGAGAGTTGCTCATGCAGGGCACCTGAAAAAGTCGAATGAATCGTTGGGAACTGCCAGTGGACATGGGGCCGGATGCCGGAAAATCAAGCGTAACCCGGTAAAAGCCAGCGCCTTGAAATAACCGTATCTGCCGTTACATAGGCTATTAAGCAACGCTTGGGAAATGACTTTGAAAACGCACCCGGGCGACTCACAACCTTCCCGGATGGATACTTCACGGCATGAATGAAGACGCGCGCAAAGATTCACTTGAGGACTTCGAAGAGGACGTGACGGAATACATCGGCAAGGACGAACACAGCAAGAGCCTTGCCCTGCCCCAGCAGATGATGCCCCGGCGAATGTATGTGCTGCCGGTTTCAAATCGCCCGTTCTTTCCGGCCCAGGTGCAGCCTGTGGTGGTTAACCAGAACCCGTGGCAGGAAACCCTGAAGCGGGTAGGTGAGACCGACCACAAGGTGCTGGGCATCTGCTTTGTGGACGAGCAGGAAGCTGAAGACGGCATACCCGCCAGTGACCAGTTGGAAACCACCGGCTGTGCCGTTCGCGTTCATCATGCCCAGAACGAAGGCGGCAAGGTCCAGTTCATTGCCCAGGGTCTGCAGAGGTTCCGGATTGCCCAGTGGTTACGCCGCAAGCCACCGTACCTGGTGGAAGTGGAGTACCCTGCCGAGCCGGAAGAAGAAGCCGATGAACTCAAGGCCTACACCCTGGCCATCATCAGCTCGATCAAGGAATTGCTGCGCACCAACCCGCTGTACGGTGAGGAGGTGAAGCAATACCTGTCCCGCTTCGGGCCGGACGACAGCTCGCCCCTGGCCGACTTCGGCGCTTCCATGACCAGTGCTCCGGGCCGGGAGCTGCAGGATGTGCTCGACACCGTCCCCCTGCTCCGCCGCATGGAGAAGGTATTGCTGCTGATGCGCAAGGAACAGGAAGTGGCCCGCCTGCAGTCAGAAATCAGCGAAGAGGTCAACGCCAAGGTTCAGAAGCACCAGCGGGAGTTCTTCCTGAAAGAACAGCTGAAGGTCATCCAGCGCGAGCTGGGCATGGCCAAGGACGACAAGACCGCCGATGTGGAGCGGTTCGAGGAACGGATGGCCCAACTGAATCCGCCGGAGGCCGTCCACGAGCGATTCAATGATGAAGTTCAGAAGCTGCAGGTGCTGGAACAGGGTTCGCCGGAATACGGTGTTACCCGCAATTATCTCGACTGGCTGACCCAAGTGCCCTGGGGCGTTCATTCCGAAGATCATTTCGATCTGACCGAAGCGCGCCGGATTCTGGACCGGGACCACGATGGTCTGGACGACGTGAAAGACCGCATCGTCGAGTTTCTGGCCGAAGGCACTTTCAAGGGAGAGGTCAGCGGCTCCATCCTGTTGCTGGTGGGCCCGCCTGGCGTGGGCAAAACCTCCATCGGCCATTCCGTGGCAGACGCGCTGGGGCGCAAGTTCTACCGTTTCAGCGTGGGCGGCATGCGCGACGAAGCTGAAATCAAGGGCCACCGCCGCACCTACATCGGCGCCATGCCCGGCAAATTCGTGCAGGCGCTGAAGGATTCAAAAGTGGCAAACCCGGTGATCATGCTCGATGAAATCGACAAGATCGGCGCCTCCTACCAGGGCGATCCGGCCTCGGCTCTGCTGGAAACCCTGGATCCGGAACAGAACCGCGAGTTTCTGGACCACTACCTGGATGTCCGCATGGACCTTTCCAAGGTGCTGTTCATCTGCACCGCCAACCAACTGGACACCATCCCCCGGCCACTGCTGGACCGCATGGATGTCATTCGCCTGTCCGGTTACATTGGTGAAGAGAAACTGGCCATCGCCAAGCATCACTTGCTGCCACGACTGCTCAAGCGGGCCGGTCTGCTGAAAAAGCAATTCAATATCACGGACGCCGCCATCCGGCAGGTAATTGAGGGCTATGCCCGCGAGTCCGGTGTACGGAATCTCGAAAAGCTGCTGCACAAGATCCTGCGCAAAGGCATTGTGAAATTGCTGGGCAATCCGGACCAGCCGGTAAAAGTAGGCGTCTCTGATCTGCAAAGCTACCTCGGCCAGCCGTCGTTCAGAAAAGAGAAATCGCTCAAGGGCACCGGCGTTGTCACCGGCCTCGCCTGGACTGCCATGGGTGGCGCCACGCTGAGTATTGAGGCATCCCGGATTCACACTTCCCAACGCGGCTTCAAACTGACCGGCCAGCTCGGGGACGTGATGAAGGAGTCGGCCGAAATCGCCTACAGCTACGTCTCATCAAACCTTAAACGCTTCAGGGGCGACCCCACCTTCTTCGACAAATCCTTCGTGCACCTGCACGTACCGGAAGGCGCAACACCGAAGGATGGCCCCAGCGCTGGCGTCACCATGGCGACCGCGCTGCTGTCCATCGCCCGCAAAGAGGCACCGCAGCAGAATCTGGCCATGACCGGAGAGCTGACCCTGACCGGGCAAGTACTGCCAGTGGGCGGTATCCGCGAAAAGGTTATTGCCGCGCGACGGCAGAAAATCAATAACCTGATTCTGCCAGAGGCAAACCGTGGGGATTATGAGGAGCTGCCGGAGTACCTGAAAGAAGGCCTGACGGTGAATTTTGCCCGGCACTACAATGATGTATTCCAGGTGTGCTTCGGCAACAAACCCCGCAGAGAATCCAGCGTCCATTGAAATAACTGGTCTAACCAGTGAGCAATTACATTGACGCTTTCCGGACCTTTGTCTTTACTCGATTTGACCTTGATCAAAAAGTGAACGATCGGTAGTCCCAAGGCTACCGACATCCTACTCGTTGGCAAAGAGAGTGGTAAAACAATGAACAGGAAAGCCTCAATTCTCTGCGTGGCCTCGGGCCTCGCTGTCATTCCTTACGCTCATAGCCAATCCGACGACACCCTGAAAAAGCTGGGCAATTTCCAGACCACGGGAAAGGCCGGGTTCACGGTCATCGACCAGAAAAGTGACAGCGCTGACGCCATCCGGAAAACACTGGAAAAAATCCAGCTTCCCGAGGGCTTTGAAATCAGCCTCTACGCCCTGGTCCCGGATGCCCGCCACATGGCGGTAGGCCCACAGGGTGTGGTCACCTTTGTCGGCACCCGGAAAACAGAAGTCTGGGCGGTCACCGACCGGGACAAGGACCGGGTGGCCGACGAGGTCAAGAACTTCGCACCTTCCCTGGCCAAGGCGGTTCCCAATGGTCCCTGCTTCTCACCAGACGGTGTGCTCTACATCGCCGAGCAGAACCGGGTGTTGGCGTACCCCGCCGCCGAGTTCTTCTTTGAAGGCGGCGATGTGGTCGCATCCGAAGTCATCCCCCAGGGCGAGCTGATTCCCGAGGAGTTTGTAAGTTACAACCACACCGCGCGGGTCTGCGATGTTGGTCCGGACGGCAAGCTCTATATCTCGCTGGGCCAGCCCTACAATGTGGCGCCGCGCGAGTACCTGGACACATTCAGCGAATGGGGTATCGGCGGCATGATCCGGGTGAATCAGGATGGCACCGGGCGCGAAGTTTATACCCGCGGCATCCGGAACTCTGTCGGACATGATTTCCACCCCACCACGGGAGAGCTCTGGTTCACCGACAATCAGGTGGACGGAATGGGAGACGACATTCCCCCGGGTGAGATTAACCGGCAAACCGCCATGGGCCAGCATTTTGGCCATCCCTGGTATGGCGGTGGTAATGTCCGCACCAACGAATACAAAGGTGACGAAGTTCCGGTCGACGTGATCTTCCCGGTTTCCGAAACGGTAGCCCACGCCGCAGACCTGGGGATGGTGTTCTACACCGGCAATATGTTCCCGAAAAAGTATCAGGGCGGCATTTTCTCCGCGCAGCACGGCTCCTGGAACCGGACCACGCCCATCGGTGCACGGGTGATGTTCACGCCCGTGGATTCGGAAGGCAATATTGCCGGGGAAACCGTGCCCTTTGCGGAAGGCTGGCTGGATGAAAACGGCGAGTATCTGGGGCGCCCCGTAGACGTGGCCCAGCTGAAAGATGGCTCACTGCTGGTCTCTGATGATCTGGCCGGTGCTGTCTATCGGATCGCCTATACCGGTTCCGGCTCCTGAGCCTGACCCCTTTTTCACAGAACAGACCCAACCGTCAGCACCGGCGACGCGTCAATATCGTCGGCATCCATCATGTTGGCCACCCGCTGGAGTGAGGCCAGAATCATGGTCTGTTCCCACTCCGCCAGGCTCTGGAATTTCTGGATAAAATCCTCCTGCAGCGGATTGGGTGCCCGGGCAAGGAGCTCGGCGCCTTCGTCCGTCAGGTGGGCGTGTACCTTGCGTTTGTCCTGGGTACTGCGCACCCGGTAAACCAGCTTGCGATGCTCCAGGCGATCCAGAATCGTCGTCACCGTCGCCTGGCTGAGGCTCACCTTGTCGGCAATGGTTCCGATGGTGACCTCCCCCAGATCCCGAATCGTTCTCATGATCAACAGCTGCGGGCCCGTAAGCCCGGCGTGCTTGCTGAGGCGCTTGGAATGCAGATCCGTTGCCCGGATCACACGCCTCAGTGCCACCAGTACATCTTCGTAACTGTTCACGGCATTACTCCGATTCGGAATTGATAATTTATTTATACCACTAACTATTAGAGGTCTTTGCACCGGGAAATGCAAGCCACGGAGGTCCCCGGCATTTTTTCCGCCAGCCACTATGCTAAGGTCACGAACTTGTTCCATTTCCGACAGACCGACGGACAGAACCCGATGATCAAGTATTTTCTGCTTTTCCTCCTCACCATGGCATTTACCGGCACCCTGTATGGCCAGGACAGGCTCGGCCCGGAAGAAGAGCTAACCTCGGAAAACCTGGAAGAAAGCATAAAGACCCTGGAAAAGCCCATGTACACGCCATTCATAGAGCTTTACCTGCTGGAGGAAAGCAAGGCGCTGCGCAAAGAGATGATGAACACCCGCGCAGAGCTGATCGAAAAGGTGGTGGATAAAGAGCTGTCGGTCGCCGACAAGACCATGTCCTACGCGACCGACACGGTGACTTATTTCTTCTACCTGATCGCCGGTGCGACTTCAATTCTGGTGGTTATCGGATGGAACTCCATCCGCGATATGCGCAACCAGCTCACCAGCCTGGCGGAAAAAAGGGTGAACGAACTGGTGGTTGAGTACGAGAAGCGCCTGGAATTTATTGAGGACCAGCTCCGGCAGAAATCCGACATCATCCAGCAGAACCAGGCGGAGATTGAACGCACCAATGAAGTGCACTCCCTGTGGCTGAAAGCCAGCCAGGAAACCTCACAGCAGAACAAGATTGCCGCCTACGACACCATTCTGGATCTTCGCCCGGACGACGTCGAAGCCCTCAGCTATAAAGCCGACGCCGTTCTGGAGATGCAGGAGCCGCTGTGGGCCATCAGCCTGTGCCAGCGGGCCCTGAAACTTGCACCGGATAATGGCCACGCGCACTATCAGCTGGCATGTGCCTATGCCGAGATCGGCCGCTGGGAGGACGCTATCAGTACCCTGCAAAAAGCAATTGATATTTCCGAGGCATACCGGGACGATGCCTCCGTGGATGTCAGTTTCGAGCAGTTGCGCGATCATGAAAGCTTCCGCACACTGGTCTACCCGGATCAGGACGACGGCACGGATGCTTGACAACCAACCAGCTGTGGTGTTTTTTAGCTCGCTGAGAACATAAGAATAACCCTGAACAAAACAGGACAGACTCATGAGAACTTCAGCAAAGAAACTCGTAACCGCTGTCAGCACTTCCATCGCCCTGATGGGCGCCGGCCACGCCGCCGCCGAAATCCAGATCGGTATCGCCGGCCCCATGACTGGCCCCGTCGCCCAATACGGTGACATGCAGTTTTCCGGTGCCCGTATGGCGATTGAACAGATCAACGCCAACGGTGGCGTGATGGGCGAGGAACTGGTAGCCGTGGAATACGACGATGTCTGCGACCCGAAGCAGGCCGTTAGCGTTGCCAACAACCTGGTCAACGATGGCGTCCGCTTTGTCGTCGGCCATCTGTGCTCAAGCTCCACCCAGCCCGCCTCGGACATATATGAGGACGAAGGCATCCTGATGGTTACACCGGCCTCTACCAGCCCGGAAATTACCGAGCGTGGTTATGAGCTGGTGTTCCGCACCATCGGCCTGGACAGCATGCAGGGTCCCGTCGCTGGCAACTATCTGGCCAGCCTCAACCCCGAGCGCGTCGCCATCATTCACGACAAACAGCAGTATGGTGAGGGCATTGCCACCGCCGTACGTGACACCCTCAAAGACAAGGGTGTGAAAATCGCCATGTTTGAAGGTATCACCGCTGGCAGCAAAGATTTCTCTTCCCTGGTGACCAAGCTGAAGCAGGCCGATGTCGACTACGTCTACTTCGGTGGCTACCATCCGGAGCTGGGCCTGATCCTGCGTCAGGCACGCCAGGCTGACCTGGACACCACCTTCATGGGCCCGGAAGGCGTGGGCAACAAGGACATCAACACCATAGCCGGCGAAGCTGCCGAAGGCCTGCTGGTTACCCTGCCGCCGGCGTTTGACCAGAAAGCGGCAAACCAGGAACTGGTTCAGGCTTTCGAAGCCAAGGGTGAAGACCCCTCCGGTCCGTTTGTGCTCACGTCCTACACCGCCGTTCAACTCATAGCCGAAGGTATTGAGAAAGCGGAATCCACGGATCCGTTCCAAGTGGCGGAAGCCCTGCGTAACGGCTCTTTCGAAACACCCATCGGCAAGGTTGAGTATGATAAGGCCGGTGATATGAAGTCATTCGAGTTCGTTGTTTACGAATGGCATTCAGATGGCAGTAAAACTCCGGTAAACTAAGCCAAATCGTTAAAAAACGGTAATGCGGAGAACACCTTCTCACCGGGATCCGGGAGAAGGTGTTTTTCCAGGCTCCTGTTGAACCTCCCCCGCCCGCGGTTCGGACATCCCGCGCCAGTGGTGTGGCAGCGGAGGGAGCAGGCTTTCGGAGCTCCAAAACAATGCAAGATCTCCTCTATTTTTCCCAGCAGCTCATCAATGGACTGACGATCGGGAGCGCCTACGCCCTGATCGCCATCGGCTACACGATGGTTTACGGCATCATTGGCATGATCAACTTCGCTCATGGTGAAATCTACATGATCGGTGCCTATACAGCCCTGATCGCCATCACCGGCCTTGCCACCCTGGGTATCGCGTGGCTTCCAGTGATCCTGATAGTTGCACTGGTTTGCGCCATGATCGTCTCCTGCGCCATGGGCTGGGCGGTGGAGCGGGTTGCCTATCGGCCGGTCCGCGGACGTCACCGCCTGATTCCACTCATCTCCGCCATCGGCATGTCGATCTTCCTCCAGAACTATGTCCATCTCGCCCAGGGCTCCCGCAACATCGGATTTCCCGCCCTGATTGACGGTGGCTTCCAGTTCGGCCCGGATGATGCGTTCAAGATGTCGCTCTCCTACATGCAGATCACCATCTTCGTTACCACTCTAATCTGTATGGCCGCGCTGTCCCTGTTTATTTCGCGGTCCCGTACCGGTCGCGCATGCCGGGCAGTTTCACAGGATCTGGGCATGGCCAACCTGCTTGGCATCGACACCAACCGGATCATCTCGGCGACCTTCGTGATCGGTGCTGCCCTGGCTGCGGTCGCGGGCCTTCTCCTGGGCATGTACTACGGCTCCATTGATCCGCTATTCGGATTTATCGCTGGGCTCAAGGCGTTCACCGCCGCCGTCCTTGGCGGTATCGGCAGCATTCCCGGCGCCATGCTGGGGGGGCTTATCCTGGGCGTTTCCGAAAGCATGACCTCCGGCTACCTCAGCGGTGAATACAAGGACGTGGTCTCTTTTGGCCTGCTGATCCTCATTCTGCTGTTCAAACCCACCGGCCTGCTTGGCAAACCGGAGGTTGAGAAGATCTGATGGCCGCTCAAAATCTGAAACACGCGCTTTTCTGCGCCGTTATCACCCTGGTTATTTCCTACCCGATTCTCGGGTTTAATCTGGAAGCACAGGGCATCAATGTCACCCTTACCGGGGCCGAGACCTCGACCATTGTGATGGTTTTCCTGGCTGCAGTGGTCGTCTTCCTGTTCCAGCTGTTCCGTGAAAGCGTGATGGCGACACTGAAAAGCATTCCAAGACCGCTGCCACAAACCCAGAAAGAGCCGATGGCTGAAAACAAGCGGGCAAGAATCGAATCCCGGGTACTCACCGTTATTATTGTGCTGGCCCTGTTCTGGCCCTTCTTTGTATCCCGTGGCTCTGTGGATCTGGCAACTCTGGTGCTCATTTACATCATGCTGGCTCTTGGCCTGAACGTGGTAGTCGGCCTGGCCGGCCTGCTGGACCTGGGCTATGTGGCCTTTTATGCCGTAGGTGCATACACCTTTGCTCTGCTTTCGGAGTATTTCGGCATTTCCTTCTGGATGTCGCTGCCGCTCGGGGCGCTTCTCGCGGCCCTGTTCGGGCTGGTACTGGGTTTCCCGGTGTTGCGGCTCCGGGGGGATTATCTGGCTATCGTAACCCTCGGTTTCGGCGAGATCATCCGCATTCTGCTCAACAACTGGACCAGCCTGACCGGTGGCCCCAACGGTATCGGCGGCATTCCGGAACCAACGCTCTTTGGCATGGAGTTCGGCCGGCGCGTCAAGGAAGAGGGCAATACCTCTTTCCACGAAACCTTCGGCATCGCCTACAGCGGTGAAGACAAGGTCATTTTCCTCTACCTGATATCCCTGATACTGGCCATTTTCACTGCCCTGGTGATTCGACGGTTCATGCGCATGCCGGTGGGCCGCGCCTGGGAAGCCCTGCGGGAGGATGAAATTGCGGCCCGGTCCCTCGGCCTCAGCCGCACCGCCGTCAAGCTGACCGCTTTTACCATCGGTGCCTTCTTCGCCGGCTTTGCCGGTACCGTGTTCGCTTCCAAACAGGGTTTTATCAGCCCGGAATCGTTCGTCTTCCTGGAATCGGCCATCATCCTGGCAATCGTTGTACTCGGGGGCATGGGCTCCCAACTCGGTGTGATTCTGGCGGCCATTGCCGTCACCATCCTGCCGGAGCTGGCCCGTGAATTTTCCGAATATCGCATGCTGATCTTCGGTGCCGCCATGGTGCTGATGATGGTCTGGCGTCCGCAGGGCCTGATGCCCATGCGCCGAATCCACATTGAACTGAAAAAGCAGGAGTGACAGACGATGCTTGATGTACAGAATCTGTCCATGCGCTTTGGCGGCCTGCTGGCAGTAGACCAGGTGTCTCTGGACGTTCAGGAACACGAAATCGTGTCCATCATCGGCCCTAACGGCGCCGGTAAAACTACCGTATTCAACTGTATGAGCGGCTTCTACAAGCCGACTGGCGGAAAGATCCTGTTCGAGGGGCAGGAAGTCCAGGGCAGACCGGATCACAAGATCTCCCGCCTGGGGATGGTAAGAACCTTCCAGCATGTCAGGTTGTTCAACCAGATGACCGTGGTGGAAAACCTCCTGGTTGCCCAGCACCGGCATCTGAACACGAACCTGATTGCCGGCTTGATGAAAACCCCGAATTACCGGGACCGGGAACAGAAGTCACTGGATCGGGCCGCTTATTGGCTGGATCGCGTGGGCCTGATGGACCTGGCCAACCGGGAAGCAGGCAACCTGGCCTATGGCCAACAGCGCCGGCTGGAAATCGCCCGATGCATGGTGACTGAGCCCAAGCTGCTGATGCTCGACGAGCCGGCAGCCGGCCTCAACCCGGCAGAGACCAAGGATCTCAATCAGCTGATCGTCAGCCTGAAAGAGGACTACAACGTTTCCGTAGTGCTGATTGAGCACGACATGAGCCTGGTTATGGACATTTCCGACCGTATCAATGTCATCAACCAGGGCAGGCCCCTGGCATGTGGTACGCCGGATGAAATCCGCCAGAACGACGACGTGATCAAAGCCTATCTGGGCGAGGCCTGAGGGGAAACCATGCTGGTACTAGAAGATGTCCATACCCACTATGGCAAAATCGAGGCACTGCACGGGGTTTCTGTCGAGGTCAAAAAGGGGGAAATAGTTTCTCTCATCGGCGCCAACGGCGCAGGCAAGACAACGCTACTGATGACTGTGTGCGGCCACCCCCAGGCCACCTCTGGCCGCGTTTTTCTGCAAGGACAGGACATCACTCGCGAGCCGACGGCGCGGATCATGCGCTCCGGCATTGCTATTGTCCCCGAGGGGCGGCGGGTCTTCTCGGGCCTGACTGTCGAAGAAAACCTCCATATGGGCGGGTTCTTCAACACCAGGGCCGAGATCCGCAAGAGCCAGGACCATGTCTACGAGCTCTTTCCCCGCCTCAGGGAGCGTGAGCACCAGCGCGCCGGCACCATGTCTGGTGGCGAGCAGCAGATGCTTGCCATTGGCCGGGCGCTGATGAGCAGGCCGAACATGATTATCCTGGATGAGCCTTCCCTTGGTCTGGCTCCGCTGATCATCAAGCAGATCTTCGAGATCATCGGCCACCTGCGCGACGAAGGCATTACGGTTTTCCTGGTTGAGCAGAACGCTCATCAGGCTCTCAACCTGGCCGACCGTGGTTACGTGCTCGAAACCGGCAAGATTCGCCTGCACGATACCGGCAAGAATCTGCTGGCCAACCCGGATGTTCAGAACGCCTATCTGGGCGGCTGATTGAGGTGGCCCCTTCAGTTTTTACATTTTTTTAAGAAATCCAACAATTACCGCCGCGACACAAGTTTAACCAATCTGTAATATTCCGCCGGTCGGAATAGGTACGCTTCCGTCATCCTGGAGTTATAACTAATTAAGGAATAAAAATGATTCTATCTCGATCAAAAGGCGTGGTACTGAGTGTTGTTCTGAGCGTCCTGATGATATCTGGCTGCGCAACACCGCTCTCCTCAGGGCAAAAACAGGAGTACCGCGGCTATCAGGCCAAAGGTCTGGCCGTCGAAGAGAAAAACCCGGGTGCTGCCGCAGCTCTTGGAATCCTGCCCGGTTTTGGTTCTTTCTATGTGCGTGAATACGGCGCTGGCGTTGTAAATCTCCTGCTATGGCCGGCCTCAATCCTGTGGGATCCAATGAGCGGATACCAAGGCGCACAGTCAATCAACTATTATGCGACGAAGCAGAAAATTGACCAATTGAAAGACAAAGAAATCACTCAGCTGGAAGATCAGCTAATGATGGAAACGATCGACAATAGAGAATATGTTTCCGCAAAGCGTGAGATTGACAACAAATACTCTGCATACTGACTGGGATTAACACCTGCTGGTCACTCCAGTAGCCGTGATTCCCAGCACTCTCAAATGAAACCAGAGCTGCCTGAACGGTAGCTCTGGTTTCAAAAAATAATCTAAATCTACGTAACACTTTCGATTGCGACTTTATAGACCGCAACGGTTACATTAATGGTGCCATAAACGACGCAATGTTCTTTCTCACGGTGTACCACTGCGCACCGATCACATCAGCTCCTGACGCGGCAATCGCGTTGAATGCAGCTATATTTCGGCCTTCACGGCCGCACACACGATACTGAATTACTCCACATCTAACATTATGGACTTTTGATAGACCATATAAGACCCACGGAGAATATAACCACGTGATCAGTTTTCTCCGTTTTTTCAGGCCAAATCAGTCACTCACCCATCGGTAAGCTTGCGTTGGCAGGATTTGAACTATACTCAAGCCAACGGTCATCCTGTCTCCATAAGACCAGTTAGGGCCGTTTTCGCAATGCTGCCCTGCGTCAGGGGCGGCATTGTGTATTGCGACGACAGCTTTAAACCACACAAAGGAGTGGATAATGAAAAAACTGATCGCAGGTGCAATTCTTCTGGGTGCCTCCTCCATGGCCTTTGCCCAACCGGGCTGTGGTGTCGGTGCCATGATCTGGAAAGGACAGTCCGGCATTGCCCCCCATGTACTGGCTGCAACCACGAACGCAACCTTTGGTAACCAGACCTTTGGCATGACCACAGGCACACTCGGCTGCCAGACCAACCAGTCTGTCCAGTCCATGGCCATGTACATGGACAGCAACATCGACAAGGTCGCCCGGGACATGTCTCGCGGTGGTGGCGAAAACCTGGATACCCTGGCAGTCCTGCTGGGCGTCGACGAGGCTGACCGTGACAGCTTCCGAAAGGTGCTGCAGGACAACTTCGCCACCATTTTCCCGAGTTCTGACACCACCTCCGGCGAAGCCGTCGGTGCCATCGTCGCCCTGTTGGAAAAGAATGAGTCGCTCAGCAAGTACGTGGCGGCCTGACCCAGATCTATTTAAAGGATGTTCGTGCGCCAGGGAGGGCGCATCGCTCCACCCTCAACACCGTTCAACCCCGGATACAGCACACACCCATGGGCAACATGCTTCGTATTGGGCCAGTTCTGATCTGGCTCGCAGTCAGCCTGCCGACCCAGGCAGAGACGCCTGAGAGCAAACCCGACCTCCACTTTGACCCGGCCTGGCTGGCGCTGGTTCACTATCAGCCGGACTCTTTTGGCGACGGCTACACCAGCCAGGCAGACGATCCGGCATTCTTTCTGAGCGACGACGGCAAGCACTCACCGAAGGCGGAGCTGAAGGCAACCCTTGAGGCGATCCAGCGACCCGGGGAAGGCGATAAGCACGCCCGCTGCCGGTTCCCTGCGCGGGAGGCCTGGCTCCGGCAACAGGTTGACCTGTCGTTACCGGATATTGACTGCCCGGGCTACCAGGAATGGTCCGAGGCCCTGAACACGGAAACTGTGACGCTGGTGTTCGCCGCCTCTTACCTGAACAGCCCGTCTTCCATGTTCGGCCACACCTTCCTGCGAC
Organism: Marinobacter metalliresistant; assembly: GCF_038098645.1. Lineage (NCBI taxonomy): Bacteria > Pseudomonadati > Pseudomonadota > Gammaproteobacteria > Pseudomonadales > Marinobacteraceae > Marinobacter > Marinobacter metalliresistant. Next base: position 2,167,860 of record NZ_CP101118.1, read on the forward strand.
TGGATCCTCCCCAGGACGACGACGAAACCAACCTGCTGCTGGCCAACACCATTTCCTATGCCGCCGACGCTGCCGCCCACGACAACGAACTAATGTTTGCCTACAAGGGCATCTTCGGCGGCTACCCCGGCATCACTACGGTTCAGCCCTACTACGAAAAAATCCGCTTGTATTCCGACATCGAACATCGGGACCTATGGGAATACAAACTGAACCTCACCCAGGACGAAGTGGACATGATGGTCGCCCACGCCTGGGAGATTCGGGACCGGAATTTCGATTACTACTTCTTTGATGAAAATTGCGCTTATCGTCTGCTGGCTCTGATTGATATCGCCCGACCGGGCACAGACCTTCTGGGCGAAGTGAACACTCACGCAATCCCCTCGGACACCGTGCGCTGGGTGGTGGACAAAAACCTGGTCAGCGACGTGTATTACCGGCCCTCAGCGGCCACGTCGGTGGCTTACAGCCTCGCCACCCTTGCCGAAGACCAGCAGACTCTCGCGGCCGCGATCGCCAATGGTTATGTCGACCCGGATGCCCGTGAAGTGGCCAGCTTGCCACCGGAGCAACGGGCCCAGGTTCTGGATGCCACCTACGACTACGTCCGTTACAAAAGTGAAGCGGACGGCTGGCCCCGGGAAATCGCCGCGCCCCTGTCCCACGACTTGTTGCGAGAGCGTAGCCGTATCAACGATGCGCCACCGCCACCGGAGCCTGTTGAGCCCCTGGTAAGGGACGATCAGGGCCACGACACCTTCCGCCTGAGTGTTGGCACCGGCCAGCAGGCACACCGGGAGTTCACCCAGCTCACGTTCAGGCCCGCCTATCATGACCTGCTGGACCCGCCAGCCGGCTACCGCACCGGAGCCCAACTGCAATTCCTGAGACTGGACGCCCGACTTTATACCGACAACAATGAGCTCCAGCTGGAACAGCTCACCGGCGTGGAAATCCGCTCACTGAGCCCCCGAAACGCCTTCTTCTCGCCGCTTTCCTGGCAGGTCGGCTTTGGTGGCCGCCGAACCGACACAGGCAACGACAGGGTACTGACCCCCTACCTGGAAGGCGGCGCTGGCGGAAGCTGGCGTCTTGGCCACCAGACCCAGGCCTTTGCCATCGCCACCGCCGACTTGGAAATCGACGACGACCTGCGCCGTGGTTACGATGCCGCCCCGGGCGCCGATGTCGGGCTGCTGCACCAGAACAACCGCTTCAGCGTGCTCGCCGGTGCCAAAACCAAGGCCTGGATTGTCAGCAGCCAGCATCGCCAGGACCAGCTGTACGCCAAAGCCAACTGGCACTTCGGCCGTGAATTCAGCCTGTTTGCCGAGTTCACCCGTGAAGACCACTTCGACAGGTACCAAAGCGCATGGCAAGCCGGACTCCACGCCTATTTCTGATACCCGGCGCAGCCCGCCTCGCCGGGCTTGCGCTCACCCTCCTGCTGCTTCCGGGTTGCAGCAGCCTCTTCTTTTATCCGGACCGGGTCACCTACATCACCCCGGACCGCCTGAACCTCGATTATGACGACATCTACATCGACACCGCAGACGGCGAAACCCTCCACGGCTGGTGGCTGCCCGCGGAAGCGCCCGAGAACGATGCCAAGGGCACCGTCTACTTCCTCCATGGCAACGCCCAGAACATCAGCAGCCACATCCTCAACGTTGCCTGGCTGCCCCAGGAAGGCTACAACGTCTTCACCATCGACTACCGGGGCTATGGCAAATCCACCGGCGATCCCGACATCGAAGGCGCCCTCCACGACGTCGAAACCGGCCTGCGCTGGCTGGCCAAAAGACCCGACTTGGTGGGCGACCGACCAGTTTACATCCTCGGCCAAAGCCTCGGCGGCGCACTGGGCATAGCCCTCGCCGGCGAATGGACCCGGCGCGAGGAGCAACCCCGGCTGAACGGTGTGATCCTCGACGGCACGTTTTCAGGGTTCCGCGCAATCGCCCGGGAAAAACTCGACACATTCTGGCTCACCTGGCCGCTCCAGATTCCCCTGAGCTGGACCATCCCCGCGGATTTCGAAGGCATCGACCGGATCGCGAGCATCAGCCCGGTTCCGGTAATGATCATTCACAGTGTTCGGGATGGGATCATTCCGTTTCATCATGGAGAGTCGCTTTATGAGGCCGCAGAGGAACCGAAAGAGTTTTTGCAGACGGATACGCCTCATGGGGCGACGTTTGTGATTCCGGGGTATAAGGAGGCCGTGCTGGAGTTTATTGCAGAACGCGGGGACAGGTGAAGATGGGGTCAGAAGAAAGCGTTCTTCTGACCCCGAATTTGGCAGCGGGTAAAGCTGGGGTCAGATGAACGCGTTCATCTGACCCCGTTTTCAGGGTTTGCTATCAGGCAGAGAAATCGGTCGGCTGGTCGCCTTCCTTGATTTCCTTCATGGACAGCTTGACGCGGCCACGGTTGTCGACATCCAGAACCTTAACCAGAACTTCCTGACCTTCGCTCAGCTCGTCAGTCACATTCTCGATGCGGCGATCAGAAATCTGGGAAATGTGCACCAGACCATCCTTGCCAGGCAGGATATTGACGAAGGCACCGAAGTCCACAATGCGCTCAACGCGGCCCTTGTAGATAGCGCCAACCTCGATCTCCGCAGTGATTTCCTTCACCCGGTTCACCGCCGCCTGGGCTGCTTCCTGGTTATCCGCGTAGATCTTCACGTTACCGTCGTCATCCAGATCAATGGAAGCACCGGTTTCGTCACAGATGGAGCGAATCATGGAACCGCCCTTACCGATAACGTCACGGATCTTCTCCGGATTGATCTTGATGGTGGTGATGCTCGGCGCACGGGAAGACAGCTCGGCGCGGGGAGCGGAGATAACCTTGTTCATCTCGCCCAGAATGTGCAGACGGGCTGCGTGCGCCTGCTCAAGAGCAAGCTCCATGATCTCGTCGGTGATGCCGTTGATCTTGATATCCATCTGCAGGGCAGTCACGCCCTCTTGGGTACCGGCAACCTTGAAGTCCATGTCGCCCAGGTGATCTTCGTCACCCAGGATGTCGGTCAGAATCGCAAACTTGTCGTCTTCCTTGACCAGACCCATGGCAATACCGGCAACCGGTGCCTTGATCGGCACACCCGCATCCATCAGCGCCAGGCTGGAACCACAGACCGAAGCCATGGAGCTGGAACCGTTGGATTCAGTGATCTCGGAAACCGCACGGATTGCATACGGGAACTCTTCCAGAGTCGGCATAACCGCCAGAACGCCCCGCTTGGCCAGACGACCATGACCAACCTCACGACGGCCCGGGGTGCCAACACGGCCTGCTTCACCAACCGAATACGGAGGGAAGTTGTAGTGGAACAGGAACGGGTCCTTACGCTCGCCTTCCAGGGCATCAATGATCTGCACATCGCGGGAGGTACCCAGCGTAGTGGTCACGATGGCCTGGGTCTCGCCACGGGTAAAGAGGGCGGAACCGTGAACACTGGGCAGAACACCCACTTCGATTTCGATCGGGCGAACGGTTTTGTTGTCACGGCCATCGATGCGGGGCTTGCCCTCGATAACCTGATGACGAACGATGGCTTTCTCCACCTTGCCAAAATACTTTTTGACTTCATCCGCGGAAGGCTGACCTTCCTCTTCGCCGGCCAGTTTTTCAACCAGTGCCGTCTTGATTTCGCCCAGACGCGCGTAGCGCTCCATCTTGTCGCGAATGCCGTAGGCTTCCTCGATGGCTGCGGAGGCCTCGGCCTTGACGGCATTCAGCAGCTCAGTGTTCTCTGCCGCTGGCTGCCAGTCCCAGCGCGGCTTGCCGATTTCAGCGGCAAATTCCTTGATCGCGGCTACGGCCACCTGCATTTCCTGATGGGCGTACAGAACACCACCCAGCATCTGGTCTTCCGTCAGGCCCTTGGCTTCGGACTCAACCATCAGAACCGCGTCTTCGGTACCGGCCACCACCATGTCCAGCAGGGAGGTTTGCAGCTCTTCAAACGTCGGGTTCAGGAAGTAGCCGCGCTCGTTGGTGTAACCAACGCGGGAGGCGCCGATCGGGCCATCGAACGGGATGCCGGAGATAGACAGCGCCGCCGAGGCGGCCAGCATCGCGGCAATATCCGGATCCTGATTCTTGCTGGAGGACATGACCGTGGTAATGACCTGAACTTCGTTCATGAAGCCGTTCGGGAACAGCGGACGAATCGGACGGTCGATCAGGCGGGACGTCAGGGTTTCCTTCTCGGAAGGACGACCTTCACGCTTGAAGAAACCACCGGGGATTTTGCCCACGGCGTAGGTCTTCTCGAAGTAGTTCACGGTCAGCGGGAAAAACGGCTGGCCAGGCTTGGCTTCCTTGGCGCCAACAACGGTACCGAGCACCGAAATATCATCAACGGTTACCAGCACCGAACCGGTGGCCTGGCGGGCAATACGGCCGGTTTCCAGAGTGACGGTCTTGCCGCCAAGCTCAAACGATTTCTTGAAAGGTTTCAGATCCACAAAAAACTCCTGCATTAATTCTTCATATAGATTGGATAGATCGCGAAGACGGGGTCGAAAGCTTCGAATAAGGGGTCAGATGAAAGCTTTCATCTGACCCCGGGTTCATACCCCGAATTCACGCTGTTCTGCAGATGATGTGATGTGATCCGAAGGGCAACCCGTCTGAAAGCTAACAGGCTGTTGCAAAACCCCGGTCTGTCGGGCGGCAATTCCATAGGCCGCCGGGCCCGGGTTTTTTCAACAACCTGCTATCAATTTCGGCTTTCCATTACGACAAGGAATCCTTCGGTGCCACGGACAATACAACTGCAGTGCGAGACAAGCACAACCAGCAAGCCCCGCAAAAGGACCTGCTGGTTGAAGACTGCCACCGGCGTTACCGGCCCAGCCCTCAGGTCGTAAAGACCCGGATCAGCGACGCAGACCCAGACGCTGGATAAGCTCCAGGTAACGGTCAGCGTTCTTGCGCTTGAGGTAGTCCAGCAGCTTACGGCGCTGGTTTACCATCCGGATCAGGCCACGGCGGGAATGGTGATCCTGCTTGTTGACCTTGAAGTGATCCTGCAGCTTGTTGATGTTGGCGCTCAGCAGTGCAACCTGAACTTCAGGAGAACCGGTATCGCCATCACCTTGCTGAAAATCATTAACGATCTGTGCTTTCTCATTGGCAGAGAGTGCCATAACTCACCTCATTGTTGCGATGCTTTCAGATCCGGCCGAACCGCGCATCTCTACAGCCCGGCTAAACAGCGTTGCGCCTATGGCTTGCCGCTGCTCTTCACCAGCCGGCGGGGGACCAGACTGGTCTCCTCACCTTCCGGGAATGCTTCTGCCAGCCCGACAAAACCTTCACTGCGGTTCTCTTTTGCATAGACACGCACGAAGCCTTCATGGGCTTGACCCGGTATTCTAACCGGTTGTCCGTTCAATATCGATACCAGCGCCGGCCCCGCCAGATGGTGCTCCGGGAACATGGACAGCGCGGCATCCGGGGCGACCAGAAGGCCGTCCAGGCTTTCGCCACGCTCTCGCATGTCTTCCAGGTCTTTGACCACATGGGCATTGGCCAGGGTGAACCCCGAAGCCATGGTACGGCGCAGGGCCGATACATGGGCGCCACAACCGAGGGCTTCGCCAATATCCTCAACCAGTGAGCGAATGTACGTACCCTTGGTGCAACTGACGGCGATATCCAGCTCATTCTCACGAATGTCCAGAAGTGTCAGTTCGTAGATGGTGACTGGCCGGGCCGGTCGCTCCACTTCAATGCCTTCCCGGGCGTATTCGTAGAGCGGGCGCCCCTTGTGCTTAAGCGCCGAATACATGGAGGGGACCTGCAGGATATCGCCCCGGAACCGGTCCAGAACCGGCTCCAGCACCTCAGAGGAAAGACCTGCCGGTACCGGCTTCTCGGCAACGATGGCCCCTTCACTGTCGCCAGTTTCGGTGCTGATCCCGAGCCGTGCGGTGGCAATGTAGGCTTTGTCGCTGTCCAGCATCATCTGGGAGAACTTGGTGGCCTCACCGAAACACAGCGGCAACACACCGGAGGCCAGCGGGTCCAGCGCACCGGTGTGACCCGCCTTGGCCGCACCGAACAGACGCTTAACCTGTTGCAGAATGCCATTGGAGGTGACACCCAGCGGCTTGTCGATCACCAGAATGCCGTTGACGTCACGGCCCTTGCGTCTGCGGCTCAAGCGTTACGCTCCGGATCGTCCTGGCCTTCACCTTCATCACGGTCCACGGCGGGCTTGTCACCAACAGCTTCGCGAATGAGGCTGTCCATCTTGCGGCTATAGCCCTGCAAAGCATCAAAATGGAACCGGAGCTGCGGCACAACCCGCAGCTTCATGGCACGCCCCACCTGCCCGCGAAGAAAGCCCGACGCCTTGTTGAGAACAGCGATAGACTCTTTGACTTCCGGAGACTCCTCCGTCAGCTCTTCGGTGGAAAGCAGGGACACGTAGATATCGGCGTAGCCAAGGTCACGACTGACCTTGACTGCATTTACCGTAACCATGCCCACCCGCGGGTCTTTGACTTCCCGCTGGATGAGCTGGGCCAGCTCCCGTTGCATCTGATCGCCGATGCGATCAATCCGGCTGAACTCTCTTGGCATCAGGCTTCCCTTAACCTCAGGCGCATCATGCGCCGGTGGACTCAAGCTTGCGCTCGACCCGGACGCGATCGAATACTTCGATCTGGTCGCCGACTTTCACGTCGTAACCCTTAACACCGATGCCGCACTCCATGCCATTACGGACTTCAGGAACGTCGTCCTTGAAGCGGCGCAGGGATTCCAGCTCACCTTCAAAGATAACCACGTTGTCCCGAAGAACCCGGATCGGTTTATTCCGGTAAACGGTACCTTCGGTCACCATGCAGCCAGCCACCTGACCAAACTTCGGCGAACGGAAGACGTCGCGAACATCGGCAATGCCGACAATGTCTTCACGGAATTCCGGTGCCAGCATGCCGGTCAGGGCTGCCTTCACATCATCAATCAGGTTGTAGATGATGCTGTAGTAGCGAAGATCCAGACCTTCCTGCTCAACCAGGCGTTTGGACGCTGTATCGGCACGAACGTTGAAGCCGAAGATAACGGCGTTGGTTGCCATGGCCAGGCTGACGTCGGTCTCGGCAATACCACCGACACCGGACGATACAATCTTCACCTGAACCTCGTCATTACCAAGGTCCTGCAGGGCTTTGGTAATGGCTTCCAGAGAACCACGAACGTCGGTCTTGAGCACCACATTGAGGGTTTTGACCTCGTCCTTGCCCATATTCTCGAACAGGTTCTCGAGCTTTGCCGCCTGCTGGCGCTGGAGACGCTGCTCCCGCTCGCGGGTCTGGCGGAACTCGGCCAGCTCTTTGGCCTTCTTCTCGTCGGCAACTGCGAAGAATTCGTCACCGGCATCCGGTGTTCCGTTCAGACCGAGGATTTCGACCGGAATGGAGGGGCCAGCTTCCCTGACCTGTTTGCCGGCTTCATCGGTCATGGCCCGGACCTTACCAAAGTAGGCACCGGCCACAACCATGTCACCCTGGCGCAGGGTACCATTCTGAACCAGTACGGTTGCAACGGAGCCGCGTCCACGCTCAAGACTGGACTCGACCACAACCCCTTTGGCCGGGGCGTCCGTTACCGCCTGCAGCTCCAGAACTTCGGCCTGCAGCAGCAGAGCTTCCAACAGATCGTCGATGCCCGCACCGGTGTGAGCAGAGACCGGCACAAACTGGACATCACCGCCCCAGTCTTCCGGAATCACTTCCATACCGGCCAGCTCCGTCTTGATGCGATCCGGATCGGCTTCTTCCTTATCCATCTTGTTCATCGCAACCACGATGGGCACACCGGCTGAACGGGCATGCTGGACAGCTTCCTTGGTCTGGGGCATCACACCGTCATCGGCTGCAACCACCAGGACCACGATATCGGTGCACTGGGCACCACGGGCACGCATCGCAGTAAATGCAGCGTGGCCCGGCGTATCCAGGAAGGACACCATGCCGTGATCCGTTTCAACGTGGTAGGCACCAATGTGCTGGGTAATGCCACCGGATTCACCGGAGGCCACCTTGGTACGGCGGATGTAGTCCAGCAGTGACGTTTTGCCATGGTCAACGTGACCCATCACACTCACAACCGGAGCGCGCTGGGTCTTTTCGCCGCCTTCAAAGGAGAATTCGCTCAGAACCTCCTCTTCGAACGCGTCATCGCTGACTGTCTTGGGCGTGTGACCCAGTTCTTCGGTCACCAGAACGGCAGTTTCCTGATCCAGTGCCTGGTTGATGGTGGCCATAACGCCCATACCCATCAGGGTCTTGATTACGTCAGCCGACTTGACCGCCATGCGCTGGGCAAGGTCTCCTACAGTAATCGTTTCCGGAATCTCTACTTCTCTGACCATTGGTTTGGTCGGCCTCTCGAAGCCATGACGCTTCTCTTTGGGTTTCTTTTTCGCACGTAGCGGCTTACGCAGCGTGGTATCTTCCTCGTCTTCGGAGATCACCAGCGGCTCTTCCACCGGACGAGCGCGAGGACCGCGATGGCCAGCCTGCTTTTTCTTGGGCTTGCCTTCTTCGACCTCGTCGCTGCGTTCGCGAACCTTTTCTTTCTTCTTCTTCGGCTTGCGATCCTTGCCCTCGCCCTCAGGCGGTGGCATGGGAATGTCTTCCGGAGCGGGAGCTGGCTCTGCTGCTTTCTTCGGCTCTGCCTTCCCGGCCTGTTCCTGCTGTGCAGCCTCTTCCGGGGTCGCTGCCTCAGCCGGGGACGGCTTCTCAGCCTCCGCCTGTGGAGCCTGCTCGGCTGCCGCCTTTGGCGCTTCTTCCACCGGCGGCTGCTCTTGCGCCTGCTCTACGACCAGCTCTTCCTGTTTCGACGCTTCAGCTTCAGGCTGCAGTTCAGCCCGCTTGATGTACGTACGGCGCTTGCGAACCTCAACATTGACGGTTTTTGCCTTGCCCGCCTTGAGGGTCGTGGTGGTCTTGCGCTTCAGGGTAATCTTGCGCGGCTCGGCACCGGCCTCACCGTGGGTCTTTCTCAAATAGGCCAGCAACTGCTGCTTCTCATCGCTGGAGACAGAATCACTCTCGGAGCGGGCCTTCAGGCCAGCCTCCACAATCTGCTTCAGCAAACGATCCACGGGAGCGCCTACATCTTCGGCCAGTTGTTTTACCGTTACTTCAGCCATACTGGTCCTCCTCCCGAATTAGGCCTGGTCTTCAAACCAGGGGGCACGTGCGGTCATGATAAGCTGACCGGCACGCTCTTCATCCATACCATCAATATCGAGCAGGTCGCCAACGGACTGCTCTGCCAGATCTTCCATGGTGCGCACACCCATGCCAGCCAGCTTGAAGGCCAGGCTACGGTCCATGCCGTCCATACCAAGAAGATCCTCTGCCGGCTCGGCACCCTCAAGTGCCTCCTCGCTTGCCAGGGCCTGGTTCAGCAGGACATCCTTGGCACGACGACGCAGTTCAGTGACGGTCTCTTCGTCAAAACCTTCGATCGCCAGCATCTCTTCCATTGGCACATAGGCTACCTCCTCGATCGAAGTAAACCCTTCCTCAATCAGTACACCGGCGAACTCTTCATCAATATCCAGGTTGCCAGTGAAATGCTCGACAAGTCGATTGTACTCCTGCTCCTGACGCTCACCGGCTTCTTCTTCGGTCATCACGTTCAGGGTCCAGCCTGTCAGTTCGGTAGCCAGGCGAACATTCTGGCCGTTCCGGCCAATCGCCTGGGCCAGATTGTCTTCCGCCACAGCCACTTCCATGGTGTGCCGGTCTTCATCCATTACGATGGAGGCAACCTCCGCCGGGGCCATGGCATTAATCACCAACTGGGCCGGGTTATCGTCCCAGAGTACGATGTCGACACGCTCACCACCGAGCTCGTTGGAAACGGCCTGAACGCGGGACCCGCGCATACCAACACAGGCGCCAACCGGATCAATGCGGCGATCATTGGTTTTTACTGCGATCTTGGCCCGGGAGCCAGGATCCCTTGCGGCACCACGGATCTCGATCAGCTCTTCCGCGATTTCCGGCACCTCAATGCGGAACAGCTCGATCAGCATCTGCGCTGCGGTGCGGCTCAGGATCAGTTGGGGGCCGCGATGGTCGGTACGGATCTCCAGAAGCAGGGAGCGCACCCTGTCGCCCATACGGAAGGTTTCCCGGGGAATCAGGTGCTCCCGGGGCAACAGCGCCTCGGCGTTACTGCCCAGATCAACAATGACATTGTCGCGAGTCACTTTTTTGACCGTACCAGACACCAGCTCACCAACACGGTCACGGTAGCTGTCGACAATTTTCATGCGCTCAGCTTCACGGACCTTCTGGAAGATAATCTGCTTGGCAGCCTGGGCTCCGATCCGACCGAAGGCCTCGGATTCAATTTTCTCTTCATGAATATCGCCCGGCTTCAGCGCCGTGTCGATTTCCTCGGCTTCCTGCAGAGTGAGCTCTGTACCCAGCGCAGGAACCGCATCGTTGTCCACAACCAGCCAACGGCGGAAGGTTTCATATTCCCCGGTTTTCCGGTCGATCGAAACCCGGATATCCGCCTCTTCGTCATCAAAGCGTTTTTTGGCCGCGGTGGCCAGTGCCAGCTCGATCGCTTCGAAAATCACATCCTTCTCGACACCTTTCTCGTTCGAGACGGATTCAACCACCAGCAAGATCTCTTTACTCATTGGATTGCCCTGCCCTCAACATAAACTGTGCGTCCACTGACTTTTTCATATCGTTCATTCGAATACCGGTACGATGTGGGCCTTTTCGATGCTGTCAAAAGGCAACAGATATTCGTGGTCATCAACCACCACCACATCATCACCTTCGACACCCTTGATGAGCCCCTGGAACTTCCGGCGCCCTTCAAATGCCATCCGGAGACGAATCTGAACCTGGTGGCCGACAAAGGCTTCGTATTGCTCCAGACGAAACAGCGGGCGATCCATCCCCGGGGATGAAACCTCCAGTGTGTATTCGGTCTGGATGGGATCTTCCACATCCATCACACCGCTGATCTGGCGACTGACTTTTTCGCAGTCCTCGATTCCGATACCGTTCTCGGCATCGTCAATAAATACCCGCAGCAGGGAATGATGGCCCTGTGAGCGGAATTCAATGCCCCAGAACTCATACCCCAGACCCTCAATTACAGGCCGAAGAATGTCTTCCAGTTGTTTAAGCTTGGCTGACAAGTTACGCCTTCTCCGTTATCAGATTTACCGGCCCCAAAAACAAAAAAAGGGCTGTTTTATCAGCCCTTTTTATGCACCAGGGCCCTTTGCGCCAGGCCCCTTAATCAAAAAGCCCCGAACAATGGGGCCTTTTGTTGCAAGAACTCGCAGGAAGCAAACCGATGTACCGCTTCCTGCTGACAGACACCTGGCCTGCCAGAAACCCGCCAGCACCACGCGGCAGGTCCCAATCTCCGCCGGAGTATAGAGACGCCGGGCAGAGTGGTCAAGGACTGACCAAAAAAAACGGCCTGGAGAGTCCAAGCCGCTTTTCTTCTATATGGTGCCCGGGGCCGGACTCGAACCGGCACAGCTTTCGCCACTACCCCCTCAAGATAGCGTGTCTACCAGTTTCACCACCCGGGCAACATTCTTACTCGAGTTCAGGGAGACCAGACTCCCCGCCCCCGGTTTCGCTGGAGGAAGCCTTACCATTTCCAGCGGCACTGTCAGCCGGTGCGGTGGCAGCGGATTCCTCGACTACAGGAATACCTGCTTCCCCGGCCAGTTCGGCGCGCTGCTTGGCAAAGACCGCCAGCGAGAAACTTGTCACAAAAAATACAATGGCGAGCAGAGTCGTAAAGCGGGTCAGAAAACTGCCACTACCCTGACTACCGAATACTGTCTGAGAGGCACCACCACCAAAGGCAGCTCCTGCGTCAGCACCCTTGCCCTGCTGGATCAGCACAAGACCCACCAGCGCCACCGCGATCACGACGTGCACAACGACAACCAGTGTCTCTAACCAATCCATAACGACTCTCGCGAACCTTTAACTTTAGGCATCTGCCGGAACCGCCCGGCAAATACTTACAAATTCTTCTGCTATCAGCGACGCTCCGCCGATCAAGCCGCCATCAACATCCGGCTCGGCAAAAAGCGCCGCTGCATTATCCGCTTTTACACTGCCCCCGTAAAGCAGCGATATCTCTTCCGCCGGGGCACCCATCCCTGCCAGCACTTTTCTGATCGACGCGTGCATGGCCTGGGCATCTTGCGCGGTGGCTGTTTTGCCGGTGCCAATAGCCCATACAGGCTCGTAAGCAACGACAACACGCGACCACTGATCCGGCGTCACTGCTGCCAGCCCTTTCCGGACCTGACCTGCAACAACCGACTCCGCCTCGCCAGCCTCCCGCTGTTCAAGCGTTTCACCGACACAGACGATGGCGTCCAGATCATTGCCAACGAGGCGCTCAACTTTTGCAGCCACCATGTCGTCGCTTTCAGCAAAGATCTGACGACGTTCAGAGTGACCCACCAGACCGTAACGGCAACCCTGATCTCTTGCCATCCCAGCGGAAATCTCACCGGTATAGGCTCCGGATTCCCACTGCCCGACGTTCTGAACACCCAATGCCAGCGCATCACCGGCCTGGGCGACCGCATCTCCGATATAAATTGCGGGAGGAATGATAACAACCTCAACGCCATTATCAAGAGACTCGACCTGGGATCGCACATAGCCTACCAGCGTTTGGGCCAGGTCTCTTGACCCGTTCATCTTCCAGTTTCCGGCTACGATCTTACGACGCATAACAGTTCCCGAACGTGAGGGAGGGCGAACTATACAGCACTCCCTCCCGGCAGACAACCGCCTGAAAACACAAAATTAAGCGGCAGAATTCTCCACCACTTTCGCCAGTTCCTCGACAACCCGCAGGATATCCTCTGCGTCCTGTCCTTCGGCCATAACCCGGATCAACGGTTCGGTTCCAGAGGCTCTGAGCAGGATTCGCCCGGAGCTGCCCAGATCAGATTCGGCCTTTTGCACCGCAGCAACAATGTCGTCTCGGCTGAACGGATCGAAACGCTGGCTTACACGCACGTTAATCATCTTCTGAGGCAGCTTGCTCATGCCCAGACGGATGTCGGAAAGCGTCTTCCCCGATTTTCTGACCGCCAGCAGGGTCTGCAACGCCGAGACAATCCCATCTCCGGTACTCGTGCAGTCACGAATAACCATATGACCCGAGCCTTCACCGCCGAGTACCCAGTTGTTGGCCACCAGGCGCTCCATTACGTAGCGATCGCCGACATTGGCGCGCTCGAATTCGATGCCAATCTCATTCAGTGCCAGCTCGACACCAAGGTTGGTCATCAGGGTACCGACAACCCCGCCTTTCAGGCTGCCCTCCGCAAAGCGCTGGGAGGCAATCACGTAGAGAAGTTCATCGCCATCCACTTCGGAGCCGTCGCGGTCCACCATCAGCACCCGGTCACCGTCGCCGTCAAAAGCGATGCCAAGATCCGCCCCCTTTCCAACAACAGCTGCCTTCAGCGCTTCCAGATGGGTAGAGCCAACGTTCAGGTTGATATTCAGACCATCGGGATCGGCGCCAATCACCGACACCCTGGCGCCAAGCTCACTGAATACCTTAGGGGCAACGTGATAAGTGGCACCGTGAGCGCAATCCAGCACGATTTTCATGCCATCCAGGGTGAATTCGTTCGGCACGGTACTTTTGCAGAATTCCACATACCGGCCCGGGGCATCGTCCACCCGAGAGGCCTTGCCAAGCTCCGCCGGCTCACACACCTGAATCGGCATGTCCAGCCAACGCTCGATTTCCGCTTCCAGGGCGTCATCGAGCTTGGTGCCGTCAGCCGAGAAAAACTTGATGCCATTGTCGTGATGAGGGTTATGGGACGCACTGATCACGATACCGGCCGAGGCCCGGAATGTACGGGTGAGATAGGCGATGGCTGGTGTCGGCATCGGGCCAAGCAGTTTTACATCAACACCGGCGGCTGAAAGTCCGGCCTCGAGGGCGGATTCAAACATGTAACCGGAGAGGCGGGTGTCCTTGCCAATCAATACACTGTTGCGATGGCCATCGCGCTTGAACGCCTGACCGGCGGCCCAGCCCAACTTGAGCATGAATTCGGGGGTAATCGGAAACTCACCGACACGGCCGCGGATGCCGTCGGTGCCAAAATATTTTCTTTCGGACATTAGCCTGCCTCCTTCACTGCCGTCACCACACGGACGGCGTCCACAGTTTCCCTGACATCGTGCACGCGAATTATGCTGGCACCTTTCATGGCGGATATTGTCGCGGCCGCGAGACTTGCGGGCAACCTTTCATTCACATCGCGTCCGGTGATATGGCCGAGCATGGACTTCCGGGAAACCCCAATCAGCAGCGGGTGCCCGAGGATATGCATCTGCTCAAGGGAAGCGAGCAGCTGCAGGTTGTGCTCGAGACTCTTGCCAAAACCGAAGCCCGGGTCGAGCAGAATATTCTCCGGACGAACGCCGGCCATTTCGGCTACACGCATTCGCTCCGAGAGAAACGAACTCACCTCCCGGCGGACATTCCGGTACTCCGGGCAATCCTGCATGGTGTCCGGCTCGCCCTGAATATGCATGATACACACCGGTATGGCAGCCCGGGCGACCACCTCCGGCGCGCCTTCCCGCTGAAGCGCACGCACATCGTTAATCAGGCCTGCCCCGAGTTTCGCCGTTTCCGCCATCACTTCCGGCGCACTGGTGTCCACCGAGACCACGGCATCCAGCTCTCGGGCAACCGCTTCAACCACCGGGCAGACCCGATCCAGCTCTTCCTGAACCGACACCGGCGTCGCACCCGGACGGGTCGACTCACCACCGATATCGATAAATGTCGCACCATCGGCCACCATTTGCCTGGCCCGCTGGAGAGCCACGCCAGGCCGGTTGAACTTCCCTCCATCGGAAAAGGAATCCGGCGTTACGTTTAAAATCCCCATTACGTGGCAGCGGGACATATCCAGCTCCCGCCCGGCAAAATTCATTTTCATGGCAAACCTTTTTCAGACTGGATCGAGTAGGAGGGGGAGTTACCTCCCCCGTCCTCTCACACCACCGTACGTACGGTTCCGTATACGGCGGTTCATGGCTGGCTCTGAAGCCGAGTCATCGTATCCAACAAGCTTACCAGAGACAGGCGGTTAAAGACCTTCTTGGGGAGTGCGGCATTCATATGCGATGCCCCGCTATTCCACCAAGGCCCGCGCCCGTTTGTCGCGCTTTTCCAAGCCCGTTCCTCCACCAGTCCAAGCCGCATCAGGTTGCGAGCTCGAGTGTGAACTCGCTTCCATTGTCGCCACAGGATCAGGCGGAGTCGTCGCCGTACCCACCCGTCCATCGCCTCTACCGAGCGCTTTGAGTCGGTCAGGCGGTAGTAGTTCGCCCACCCTCGCAGCACTGGATTCAGGTGTTGGATGGTGGTCAGCAGCGATCGCCCCCGTGATCGTCGGAGCAACTGACGCAGGTTGGCCTGATGAGCTTTCAGGCTCTTGGGCGCAATCCTCAGCCGAACCTGTTTGTGCCAGCTTACGCTGTAACCCAGATAGCTCCGGCGCCAAGGCCGATCCACGGCGCTTTTCTCCGTGTTGATCTTCAGGCGCAAGTGCGTTTCCAGATAGTGGGTGAGGCTGGCCATGATCCGGTGCCCGGCTCGCTTGCTACGAACGTAGATATTGCAGTCGTCCGCGTAGCGGCAGAACCGATGGCCCCGGCGCTCCAGCTCCCTGTCCAGTTCGGTCAAAAGAACATTGGAGAGCAGAGGCGAGAGCGGGCCGCCTTGTGGCGTCCCTTCCCGTCTCGGGCTGACCACCCCACCGTCCAGCATGCCGGCTTCCAGATAACGTCGGATCAGGGTCAGTATCCGGCGGTCGGTGATGCGACGAGCCAGCAGGCTCATCAGCACATCGTGGTTGACCCGGTCAAAGAACTGGGCCAGATCCAGATCGACCACCCAACGGTGGCCCTCATTGATGTGCTGCTGCATCGCCTTGACCGCCTGATGGGCACTTCTCCCAGGCCGGAAGCCGTAACTGTGATCCGAGAAGGTCGGTTCCAGCATCGGGCTCAGCACTTGGTGAAGGGCTTGTTGAATCAGGCGATCTTGTACCGTCGGAATACCCAGTACCCGTTCGCCGCCTTGCGGCTTGGGGATACTGACCCGGCGTATGGGCTGAGGATGGTAGCGTCCGGCCAATAAGCGCTCACGCACCGTTGGCCAATGCTGTTGCAGGTGGCCTTTCAGGGCCGTTGTGGGCATCTGATCGACGCCAGCTGCGCCCTTGTTGGACACCACCCGCTGATACGCACGCATCAGGTTCGGGCGCTCAAGCACCTGTTCCATCCGCGCGTTCGGCTCCGCGTTCGTCCACGAATGAGCCTCCGCGTCTGCCTCGACACGGGCACCAGTCTCTGCCGGATTCCGTCCGGCGCCTCCCTGATTGCCCTGACCCATCCGGGCCGCTTCTGTCTTCATAAGCACACCACGAGCACTCATCGCCTACTTGCGGTCAACCATGTTCAGCCCTTCAGTGTGCGGTGACACACCTACTATGGCCTCTGCTGAGTTCTGGCTTCCCATCCCCACCCCTCACGAGGTGAGTAGCACGGTGGCAGAAAACCAGACTTCCCAGGGTAAGACGCGTGACCTTCACACTTATACCCGCCGCATCTACGTTCACACCTTCTGTGCAAGTATCGGGCTTTGACGATATTGGCCGCCTTACCCGGTGTGACCGCCTCGTATGCGATTTCTGTTCGTCAGGTCAGTGTTTTGCCTGCGGCTTCCTTCAGATTCCACCTCGCGATGGACACCCTTGCCGTCCGGCTAGTGGTTCCCCTTACCGGGCCCACAGGGGACTTGCACCCCCAAGTCATCCGGCCAGCACCACCTGTACCGGAACAGCGCCCGTCAAGGCGCTACGCGCCATGCCTGGCGCACCAAAACAAACGCCGCCCGGGATCCGGGCGGCGCTGGGAGCTACAGGGGTTTCCTGGCCGGCAGAGTCAATGCTCTCCGGCAGGTCGGCCGACACCCGGATGACGACCGTCATCGGAAGCCTTGGGCTCCGGCGCCACTTCAGGCTCATCGACTTTCACACCACCTGCGGGACCACTGTCTCCCCAACCTTTCGGCGGACGAGGTGTTCGGCCCTCCATGATGTCGTCGATCTGGTGACGATCGATGGTTTCGTACTTGATCAGCGCATCGGCCATCATGTCGAGCTTGTCGCGGTTATCGATCAGAATCTGCCTGGCCTTTTCGTAGCAGGTGTCAATGATGTTGCGGACTTCTTCGTCAATCCGCTGGGCCGTTTCCGGCGAGTACACCGTCTGGGACTGGCCGGCGGACATGCCGAGGAACGGCTCTTCGCTGTCAGTGTCGTACTGAAGCGGCCCAAGCTTTTCGGACAGCCCCCAGCGGGTCACCATGTTGCGGGCCAGGCTGGTCGCCCGCTCGATATCATTGGATGCACCGGTGGTAACGCCATCAAACCCAAGGGTCAGCTCTTCGGCAACACGGCCACCGAAAAGACTGCAGATGGAGCTGATCAGGAAACGCTTGCTGTGGCTGTACTTATCCTCTTCAGGGAGGAACATGGTCACACCCAGCGCACGGCCGCGAGGAATAATGCTGACCTTGTAAACCGGGTCATGCTCCGGCATCAGCCGGCCGACAATGGCATGGCCAGATTCATGGTAAGCCGTGTTCCGCTTTTCCTTCTCACTCATGACCATGGACTTACGCTCGGCGCCCATCATGATCTTGTCTTTGGCCAGCTCGAACTCTTCCATGGAAACCAGGCGCTGGTCACGACGCGCCGCAAACAGGGCAGCTTCATTCACCAGGTTGGCCAGGTCAGCACCGGAGAATCCGGGTGTACCACGGGCAATCAGAGCCGGTTCTACGCCATCCGCCAGGGGCACCTTCTTCATGTGCACCTTGAGGATCTGCTCGCGGCCGATGATATCCGGCAGGCCAACGACCACCTGGCGGTCGAAACGGCCCGGGCGCAACAGCGCGGGGTCCAGAACGTCCGGACGGTTGGTGGCGGCGATGACGATAACGCCTTCGTTGCCTTCAAAGCCGTCCATCTCAACCAGCAACTGGTTCAGGGTCTGCTCGCGCTCATCATGACCACCACCCATACCGGCGCCACGATGACGACCGACCGCATCAATCTCGTCGATAAAGATGATGCACGGGCTCTGCTTTTTGGCCTGCTCGAACATGTCGCGAACACGGGATGCACCCACGCCCACGAACATTTCCACGAAGTCGGAACCGGAGATGGAAAAGAACGGCACCTTGGCTTCACCGGCAATGGCTTTGGCGAGCAGGGTTTTACCAGTGCCCGGCTGACCCACCATCAGAACGCCTTTGGGAATGCTGCCGCCAAGACGCTGGAATTTGCTGGGATCCCGCAGGAAGTCCACCAGTTCTTTGACGTCTTCCTTGGCCTCATCAACGCCGGCCACGTCACCGAAGGTTGTCTTGATCTGATCTTCACTCATCAGACGGGCCTTGCTCTTGCCGAAGGACATGGGGCCTTTGCCGCCGCCACCTCCCTGCATCTGGCGCATGAAGAAGACAAACAGCGCGATGATGATCAGTATCGGGAACGCAGCCACCAGCAACTGTGTCCACAGGCTCTGGCGCTCAGGCTGCTTACCGATAACCTCAACGTTGTTCGCGAGAAGATCGTCCATCAGCTTGTTGTCAGACACCTGCGGACGGATTGTCTGGAACTGGGAGCCGTCACCACGGGTACCCTGAACCTCCAGCCCATCGATTGTGACCTGACGGACCTGCCCTTGCTGGACCATCTCCACAAACTGGGAATAATTGACTTGTTGGCCGGTGGTGGTGGGAGAGAAATTCTGAAACACCATCAGCAGCACGGCGGCTATAATTAGCCAGAGAACCAGATTTTTTGCCATATCGTTCAAGGATCATCACCTGTGAATTGAAGGGTTAGCTTTTCGAAAGCACCCTTTTCAGACACCTTACACCAATTGTACGCCCGTCCACCAGAAACGGCCCATCCGTATCGGCCACACGGGACATACAGATTTTCCGATGAAAAGCGGCCATACCATTCATAGTGGGCGCCATATCTGAAATTACAACAGCGACACCAGACCACCCCCCAACTTCCTGGTACTTTTTGACCCAGAGTCGATCAATTTGTTCCTTCGGCCTGCCAGCGACCACTTCAATAACTTCAATACATGTTAACGGCCATTTTTACGGCAAGACGATCTGTTACAATCCTTCGATTATACGTTCAAGTCTGCGCATGTGCCGCTGACCTTTTGTTAATTGCATCGATAAAGAGATTACATCATGAGTCTTTCACCGGAACAGCGCCGGGAATACCGGGCCATTGCCCACAATCTGAAGCCGGTCATCATCGTTGGCGACAAAGGTCTGTCGGAGGGGCTGCAGGAAGAACTGGAGCGCGCCCTGAATGATCACGAGCTGATCAAGATCAAGGTGGCAAACCAGGATCGCGAAGCAAGGCAGGAAGCCATCGCGGCACTTTGCGAGAGTTCCGGCGCCGAGCTGGTCCAGACCATCGGCAAAATCGCCGTGATCCTGCGCCGCGCGAAGAAACCCAACCCCAAGCTGTCCAACCTACTGCGCCACAAGCACTGATCCGACGCCCGGGAAGCAGGAAACGTGAACATGGGGTCAGATGAAAGCTTTCATCTGACCCCATGTTCACCGCACCGGGTGATCAGACGTATTCGACTTCCTCGATCTCGTATTCCACGGTACCAGAGGGCACGCGAATCGCGACCACGTCACCTTCACTCTTGCCAACAAGGGCCCGGGCGATGGGTGAGGAAATCGACAACTTCCCTGCCTTGATGTCGGCTTCGTCCTCACCAACGATTTTGTAGATGACTTGCTCATCCGTGTCCATGTTGAGCAGATGGACAGTGGTGCCAAAAATCACCTTTCCGGTGTTCTCCATGGCGGTGACATCAATCACCTGGGCGCCCGACAGCTTGCCCTCGATTTCCTGGATACGGCCCTCGATAAAGCTTTGCTGCTCCCGGGCGGCATGGTATTCCGCGTTTTCTTTCAGGTCGCCGTGCTCACGGGCGTCGGCAATGGCCGCAATCACCCGGGGACGATCTTCGGACTTCAGCTTCTGAAGTTCCTGGCGGAGGCGGCTCTCCCCCTCCTTTGTCATCGGTACTCTGTCAGCCATAGTCTCACTTTCCTGCGTGAAGATCCTGAAGGCGGCGTACAGTGCGCTCCGGGCCGAACTTGATGGCCCGGCAGAAGGCTTCGCCGCCCGCCAGTGTCGTTGTGTAGGTTACCTTGGTCTGCAATGCCGACTGGCGGATCTGGGCCGAGTCGGAAATCGCCTTGCGACCTTCGGTGGTATTGATGATCAGCTGAACCTGACCGTTCTTGATGGCATCCACGATGTGCGGACGACCTTCACGGACCTTGTTCACCCGGTCAACCTCAATTCCGGCCTCTTTCAGGGCCTTGGCGGTACCGGTAGTAGCAATCACCTTGAAACCGGCCTCAACCAGATCACGGGCAACTTTCGCGGCGCCCGGCTTATCCACGTCGCGCACCGACATGAACGCAGTTCCCTTGGTCGGCAAGCGATCGCCGATCGCGAGGGCGGCCTTGGCAAAGGCCTCATCAAAGCTGTCACCCAGGCCCATGACCTCACCGGTCGACTTCATTTCCGGCCCGAGGATCGGATCCACCGCCGGGAACTTGTTGAACGGGAATACCGATTCCTTCACCGCGTAGTAGCGCGGGATGATTTCCTGGGTGAACTCCAGTTCCTTCAGGGTCCTGCCCGCCATCACCCGGGCCGCCACCTTGGCCAGGGACACACCAATGGCCTTGGACACAAAGGGCACAGTCCGGGACGCGCGCGGGTTGACCTCGATCACGTAGATCTCGCCGTCCTGCCAGGCCAGCTGGACATTCATCAGGCCCACCACATCCAGCTCGATGGCCATCTTCCTGACCGCGTCGCGCATCTCGTCCTGAACCTGCTGGGACAGGGTGTACGGCGGCAGCGAACAGGCGGAGTCGCCGGAGTGTACGCCGGCCTGTTCGATGTGCTGCATGATGCCACCGATGACCACGTCCTTGCCGTCGCAGATGGCGTCAATGTCCACCTCGATGGCGGCATTCAGGAAGTGATCCAGCAGCACCGGGCTATCGTTGGAGACCAGAACCGCGTTGCGCATGTAGCGCACCAGTTCTTCCTCGTCGTAGACGATCTCCATGGCCCGGCCGCCCAGCACGTAGGACGGACGCACCACCAGCGGGTAGCCGATTTCACGGGCCGCCAGAATGCCTTCCTCGTGGCTGCGCACGGTGGCGTTTTCCGGCTGCTTCAGGCCCAGGCGGGTGATCATCTGCTGGAACCGCTCCCGGTCCTCGGCGCGGTCGATGGCGTCCGGGCTGGTGCCAGTAATGGGCACGCCGGCCGCCTCCAGGCCACGGGCCAGCTTCAGCGGAGTCTGGCCGCCGTACTGGACAATCACACCCTTGGGTTTTTCAACGTGGATGATTTCCAGCACGTCTTCCAGGGTGATCGGCTCGAAGTACAACCGATCGGAGGTGTCGTAGTCGGTGGACACGGTCTCCGGGTTGCAGTTGATCATGATGGTTTCATAGCCGTCCTCACGCATGGCCAGGGCCGCGTGAACACAGCAGTAATCGAACTCGATACCCTGACCGATCCGGTTCGGGCCGCCACCGATCACCACGATCTTTTCGCGATCACTGGCATCCGCCTCGCACTCTTCCTCATAGGTGGAGTACATGTAGGCGGTGTCGGAGGCGAATTCCGCGGCGCAGGTGTCCACCCGCTTGTACACCGGACGGATGTCCAGCTCGTGACGCAGCTTGCGCAGGCTCACTTCGGAGATGCCCAGCAGCCTGGCCAGGCGAGCGTCGGAGAAGCCCTTGCGCTTGAGGCGGAACAGGGTGGCCTGGTCGATGTCGGCCTTGCCGGCACTCTTGAGCGCCTGCTCTTCCTTGATCAGGTCCTCGATCTGCACCAGGTACCAGGGGTCCACGTGGGTGTGCTGGAAGACATCATCTACGCTCAGGCCGGCGCGGAAGGCATCCCCAATGTACCAGATCCGGTCGGCACCGGGCACGTTCAGTTCACGGGTCAGGGTTTCCCGGGAGTTTTCGGAATCCAGGTCCTCAAGTTTCTCATCAAAGCCTTCAGAGCCCACTTCCAGCCCGCGCAGGGCTTTCTGCAGAGATTCCTGGAAGGTCCGGCCAATGGCCATAACCTCACCCACGGATTTCATCTGGGTGGTCAGGCGGGCGTCGGCCTGGGGGAATTTCTCGAAGGTAAACCGGGGAATCTTGGTGACCACGTAGTCGATGCTGGGCTCGAACGAGGCCGGGGTGACGCCACCGGTGATTTCGTTGCGCAGCTCGTCCAGGGTGTAGCCCACCGCCAGCTTGGCGGCGACCTTGGCGATCGGGAAGCCGGTGGCCTTGGAGGCCAGGGCGGAAGAACGGGACACCCGCGGGTTCATCTCGATCACCACCATGCGGCCGGTGTCCGGGTTGATGCCGAACTGGACGTTGGAGCCACCGGTTTCCACACCGATCTCACGCAGCACCGCCAGGGAGGCGTTCCGCATGATCTGGTATTCCTTGTCGGTCAGGGTCTGGGCCGGGGCCACGGTAATGGAATCACCGGTGTGCACGCCCATGGCATCGAAGTTCTCGATGGCACAGACGATGATGCAGTTGTCGTTCTTGTCGCGGACAACTTCCATCTCGTACTCTTTCCAGCCGATCAGGGATTCGTCGATCAGCAGCTCGTTGGTCGGGGACAGGTCCAGACCACGGGTACAGATTTCCTCGAATTCGTCGCGGTTGTAGGCAATACCGCCGCCGGAGCCGCCCATGGTGAAGGATGGGCGGATAATGCAGGGGAAACCGATGTCGTCTGCCACTTCCCAGGCTTCCGCCATGGTGTGGGCGATGGTCGCGCGCGGACACTCCAGGCCGATTTTTTTCATGGCCTTGTCAAAGCGATCGCGGTCCTCAGCCTTGTCGATGGTATCGGCGTTGGCACCGATCATTTCCACGCCGTGCTTTTCCAGGATGCCCTGCCTTTCCAGATCCAGCGCGCAGTTCAGCGCAGTCTGGCCACCCATGGTGGGCAGCAGTGCATCCGGCTGCTCTTTCTCGATGATCTTTTCAACGGTTTTCCAGGTGATCGGCTCAATGTAGGTGGCATCGGCCATCACCGGGTCGGTCATGATGGTCGCCGGGTTGGAGTTAACCAGGATCACCCGGTAACCCTCTTCGCGCAGCGCCTTGCAGGCCTGGGCTCCGGAGTAATCAAACTCGCACGCCTGCCCGATCACGATGGGGCCGGCGCCCAGGATCAGGATGCTTTGGATGTCGGTACGTTTTGGCATGTCTTGGTATACCTGTCAGCAACTGTTGAATTCTGGCAGCGCAACACGCGGCGCCCGTGAGTTTTCCGTGGCGATCAGCCTCAGGCAGATCGCGTCTCCATCAGGCGGATAAACTCGTCGAACAGGGGCGCCACGTCATGAGGACCGGGGCTGGCTTCCGGGTGTCCCTGGAAGCTGTAGGCCGGCTTATCGGTCCGGCGGATGCCCTGCAATGTGCCATCGAACAGGGACTTGTGAGTCGCCTCCAGATTGGCAGGCAGTGTTGCCTCATCCACGGCAAAGCCGTGGTTCTGGCTGGTGATCATCACTGTGCCTTGGACCAGGTCCTGTACCGGATGGTTGGCACCGTGGTGGCCGTGGCCCATCTTCATGGTTTTGGCGCCGCTGGCGAGGGCCAGGAGCTGGTGGCCCAGGCAGATACCAAAGACCGGGATGTCGGTTTCCAGCACTTCTTTAATGGCAGTGATGGCGTAATCGCAGGGCTCGGGATCCCCCGGGCCATTGGACAGGAACACACCGTCCGGATTCATCGCCAGCACTTCCGAGGCCGGGGTCTGGGCCGGCACTACGGTGATGTCGCAGTCACGGGACGCGAGCATGCGCAGGATGTTCAGCTTTACACCGTAATCCCAGGCAACCACCTTGAACCTTGCTTCTTTCCGCTCACCGTAGCCCTCGCCCAGGGTCCACTCGGTCTCACTCCAGGACCGGATCCTGTCGGAGGTGACTTCTTTCGCCAGATCCATGCCCTTGAGGCCGGGGAAGGCTTTGGCCAGCTCCAGTGCGCGCTCGGCAGTCGCGTTTTCGCCAGCCACGATGGCGCCGTTCTGGGAGCCCCTGTCCCGCAGGATCCGGGTCAGGCGGCGGGTATCAATGCCGGCGATCCCAACAATGTTGTTGCTTCGCAGGTAGTCGTCCAGATTTCCCTTGTTGCGCCAGTTGCTGGCCAGCAGCGGCAGATCCCGGATGATCAGGCCGGCGGCCTGGATGCGATCTGACTCGACGTCTTCTTCGTTCACACCGGTGTTGCCGATATGCGGGTATGTCAGGGTGACGATCTGGCGGGAATAGGACGGGTCGGTCAGGATTTCCTGGTAACCGGTCATGGCGGTGTTGAACACCACTTCACCACTGGTTTCTCCGTCAGCGCCAATGGCGCTGCCGTAGAACAGGCTTCCGTCTGCGAGTGCAAGGATTGCTGGTGTGCTCAAGGCTTGTATCCTCATCGAGTGGCGTATCGGTTCGTCACGAACAGGAACGCAAGCGCAAATTCAGGTCGCAAAAAAGCGAGAGGGAGTCAGAACTCCGTCCCGCTTTTTTGTAGGCCGGGAACGGTTTTTGTTCCCTGGGCGTTTTTCAAAGCTACGCTTGGTGCAGTTAAACCGCCTCATTGTAAAAAATATGGCGGTTTTTGTCCACGGGAAAAGCCCTCACTTCAAATCCAGAACATCCTGCATATCATAAAGTCCGGCCGGCTTACCCTTCAGCCAGAGCGCCGCCCTCATGGCGCCCTTCGCAAAGGTCATCCGGCTGCTGGCCTTGTGGGTCACTTCGATGCGCTCACCTTCGGTAGCGAACAGCACAGTGTGATCGCCCACCACATCACCGGCACGGATGGTTTCAAAACCGATTTCCCTGCGAGTACGCTCACCCGTAAAACCTTCGCGGCCATAGACGGCACATTCTTTCAGATCGCGACCAAGGGCATCAGCGACAACCTCACCCATCCGAAGCGCGGTGCCAGAAGGAGCGTCCTTCTTGTGGCGGTGATGGGCCTCGATGATTTCGACGTCGTAGTCGTCACCCAGGGTCGCAGCGGCAGTGCGCAGCAGATTGAGGACGACGTTAACGCCGACGCTCATATTAGGCGCAAACACCACGGGTGTGGATTCTGCAGTCAGAGCCAGTTGCTGTTTTTCGGCGTCGGACATGCCAGTGGTGCCAATGATGAGCATCTTGCCACTGGCTTTGCAGAACTCGGCGTTTTCCAGGGTCAGGTCCGGGAAGGTGAAATCGATGAGGACATCGAAATCATCCTTCACGTCGGCCAGGCTGCCGGCCATTTTCACGCCGGTTTTGCCAAGGCCGGTCATTTCGCCGGCGTCGGCACCGATCAGACTGCTGCCCGGCTCTACGACGGCGGCACCGAGTTCAAGGCCTTCGGTACCGTCAACGGCCTCGATCAGCACTTTTCCCATGCGCCCGGCGGCGCCGATGATTGCTACCCTCATGCTCGCTTTCCCTTTTTAACCCTTGTTGAACCCTAAGAGCTTGGCCCGTCAGAATTTCATTTCGTCGAAAAAGCTCTTCACACCCTCAAACCAGGAGGTTTTCTTGGGGCCGTGATCGCTTCCGTTGCTGGCATCGAGGGTCTTCTGGAACTCATTCAGCAGCTCTTTCTGGCGCTTGGTCAGGTTTACCGGTGTTTCCACAATCACCCGGCACAGCAAGTCGCCTGCGGGGCCGCCACGAACCGGGTTAACGCCTTTGTTGCGCAGGCGGAAAAGCTTGCCGGTCTGGGTTTCGGGCGGAATCTTGAGCTTCACGCGGCCATCCAGGGTCGGCACTTCCAGCTCACCGCCGAGGGTCGCATCCACGATGCTGATGGGCACTTCACAGTAGAGGTTGCGGCCATCACGGGTGAACAGGGAGTGCTCGCGCACGGCGATCTGTACGTACAGGTCACCGGGAGGTCCGCCATCGACCCCCATTTCGCCTTCACCGGACAGGCGGATACGGTCGCCGGTATCCACGCCGGGCGGCACTTTAACAGAGAGCGTCTTTTCTTCCTGAACCCGACCCTGGCCATGACAGGCCTGGCAGGGGTTCTTGATGATCTGGCCAGAACCGCGGCAGGTGGGACACGCCTGCTGCACGGTAAAGAAGCCCTGCTGCATACGTACCTGCCCCATACCCTTACAGGTACCGCAGGTTTCCGGGCGGGAGCCTTTTTCGGCGCCACTGCCGCCACACACTTCACATTCGCGATGTCCGGGAATCTTGATCTGGACGGTTTTGCCTTTGACGGCTTCTTCCAGGTCCAGCTCCAGGGTGTAACGCAGGTCGGCGCCACGGGTGCTGCGGCCACGGCCGCCGCCACCACCGAAGATATCGCCGAATACGTCACCAAAGATGTCGGAGAAGCTGGCTCCGCCGCCTCCGAACCCACCACCGGCCTGACCATCTACGCCGGCGTGACCGAACTGGTCGTACGCCGCCCGCCTGGACTGGTCCGCCAGTATTTCGTAGGCTTCGCTGGCCTCTTTGAACTTGTTCTCGGCTTCCCTGTCGTCCGGGTTACGGTCGGGGTGGTACTTCATCGCGAGCTTTCGATAGGCTCGCTTGACTTCCTTCTCGTCCGCATCCCGGGAAATCCCGAGAATTTCGTAATAATCGCGCTTGGCCATGCTGTTAAAACCCTGTTTTTAAACGCGGAAAACGCGGAGATGCCCCCGCGTTTTCCAACTGCCTGATGTACTTCAGATTTATCGCTTGTCGTCGTCTTTCACTTCTTCAAACTCGGCGTCCACGGCGTCGTCAGCCTGCTTTGCCTGGGCATCTTCCTGCCCACCAGCCTGCTGTGCCTGCTCGGCCTGATCTGCGTACATCTTCTGGGCCAGCTCGGAAGAGACTTCGGTCAGCTTCTGGGTCTTGGCCTCGATGTCTTCCTTGTTGGAACCCTCCAGAGCTTCTTCCAGCTCTTTGATGGAAGCTTCGATAGACTCTTTCTCGCTGTCGCTGACCTTGTCGCCTGCCTCTTTCAGAGTCTTGCGAACGGCGTGCACCATCGCGTCGCCCTGGTTGCGGGCCTGGACCAGCTCTTCGAACTTGCGGTCCTCGTCAGCGTTGGCTTCGGCGTCACGAACCATCTTCTCGATTTCATCATCGTTCAGGCCGGAAGAAGCCTTGATCACGATGGACTGTTCCTTGCCGGTGGCCTTGTCCTTCGCGGACACGTTCAGGATACCGTTGGCATCGATGTCAAAGGTGACTTCGATCTGCGGCACACCGCGCTGGGCCGGCGGAATGTCGGCCAGGTCGAAACGGCCCAGGGACTTGTTCTGGGCAGCCTGCTTGCGCTCACCCTGAACCACGTGAATGGTTACGGCGGTCTGGTTGTCTTCCGCTGTAGAGAAAGTCTGCGACTTCTTGGTCGGAATAGTCGTGTTCTTCTCGATCAGCGGAGTCGCCACGCCACCCATGGTTTCGATACCCAGGGTCAGCGGGGTTACGTCCAGCAGCAGAACGTCTTTCACATCACCGGACAGCACGGCTGCCTGAATAGCAGCACCCATGGCCACGGCCTCGTCCGGATTGACGTCCTTGCGAGCCTCTTTGCCGAAGAACTCTTTTACCTTCTCCTGCACCAGCGGCATACGGGTCTGACCACCAACCAGGATAACCTCGTCGATCTCGGCGGCCTTCATGCCGGCATCCTGCAGAGCCACTTTACAGGGCTCAAGGCTGCGCTGAACCAGGTCTTCCACCAGGGATTCCAGCTTGGCGCGGGTCAGTTTCACGTTCATGTGCTTGGGACCAGACGCATCCGCGGTGATGTACGGCAGGTTAACGTCAGTCTGCTGGCTGCTGGACAGCTCAATCTTGGCCTTCTCGCCAGCCTCCTTCAGACGCTGCATCGCCAGGGAATCACCACGCAGATCGATGCCACTGTCTTTCTTGAACTGGTCTGCCAGGAATTCAATGATTTTCAGGTCGAAGTCTTCACCACCCAGGAAGGTGTCACCGTTGGTGGCAAGAACCTCAAACTGGTGCTCACCGTCCACGTCCGCGATCTCGATGATGGACAGATCGAAGGTACCACCACCCAGGTCGTAAACTGCGATGGTGCGATCGCCGCTCTTCTTGTCCATGCCATAGGCCAGGGCAGCCGCGGTCGGCTCGTTAATGATACGCTTCACATCCAGACCGGCAATCTTGCCCGCATCTTTGGTGGCCTGGCGCTGGCTGTCGTTAAAGTACGCCGGAACGGTAATAACCGCTTCCGTTACCTTCTCGCCCAGGTAGTCTTCCGCAGTCTTCTTCATCTTCTTCAGAACTTCTGCAGACACCTGCGGCGGCGCCATTTTCTCGCCCTTAACTTCTACCCAGGCGTCACCATTGTCCGCCTTGGCAATCTTGTACGGCACCATTTTGATGTCTTTCTGAACCACGTCGTCTTCAAAACGACGACCGATCAGACGCTTGATGGCGTACAGGGTGTTGTTCGGGTTGGTGACCGCCTGGCGCTTGGCTGACTGGCCAACCAGGGTTTCACCATCGTCGGTGTAGGCGATGATGGACGGGGTGGTGCGATCACCCTCGGCGTTTTCAATAACCTTGACCTTGTCGCCATCCATGATGGCTACACAGGAGTTGGTCGTTCCCAGATCTATACCGATAATCTTGCTCATTGAGTCACTCCAATTCTTCTGAATGCTTTCCCGGAGGCCCGGCCTCCGCTGTCGCTATTTAATGGCTATATTGGCGCTTTAATCGGCTTTTCAAGCCTGCTCATCAATTTTTGGTGCATCTTCTGCTTTGGCGACGACCACCATGGCCGGACGTACCACACGGCCATTCAACAGATACCCTTTCTGCACTACGGCCACCACGCTGTTGGGTTCGGCGTCCGGGGCCGGCACCATGGACATGGCCTCGTGTTGCCGGGGGTCGAACGGTTCGCCCACCGGGTTAACCGGCTCAACATTGAATTTTTTCAGGCTGGACATGAACAGGCTCAGCGTCATTTCCACGCCTTCCCGAATGGAAGCCACCAGCTCGCCGGACTCTTCCTGGCCTTCGGTGCTCTCAACCGCCTTTTCCAGGCTGTCTGCAACCGGCAACAGCTCCTTGACGAACTTCTCCAGGGCAAACTTGTGGGCTTTCTCCACATCGATCTCGGCACGACGGCGCACGTTCTGCATCTCGGCCTGGGAGCGCAGCATCTGCTCCTGGAACTCCTGAACCTGAGCCTTCAGCGCATCCACCTCAGACGTTTCGCCTTCGGTGGAATCCTCTTCAGCCGTCCGGGCTTCCTCTTTGGCAGCCTCAAGGGCTTCGTTCAGCTCCTCGTGCTCGTTGCGGTTCTCATCAGTGCTCATGGCTACTCCTGCTTGGTCTTCAGCGGCCTTCTTTTCTGTGGCCGGTTGAACATGGGCTCCGGCCGCAGCGCGCCGGAAAAATGTCGTTGCGAACGGATATGGGGCCCCGCTTTCAGGTTTCAACCACCGGCGCCTGCATTCCTGAAGAAAATCACATCACAGGTTTGCAAACAGGAAAAACCCTGTATATATTCACAGTTACTGTATGTATTCACAGCATCGAACAGTAATATAAGACTGCTCAACCGGTTTTCAGAAAGTCGCGGAGGTTATCTGCATGCTTACCCAGCTCACGGTTTCCAACTACGCCATCGCCGAACGGGTGGAACTCCAGTTCAGCAAAGGCATGACTGCTCTTACCGGCGAGACCGGCGCCGGCAAATCCATCGTGCTGGATGCCCTGGGCCTGGCCATGGGCGGCCGTGCGGATGCCGGCGCAGTTCGCCACGGAGCCAAGCGCGCGGACATCACGGCCACATTTGATGTATCCACCATCCCCGAGGCAACCGAGTGGCTCGCAGAGCATGAGCTGGATGATGAAAATGACTGTATACTTCGCCGCGTTATCAGCAAAGACGGCCGTTCCCGCGCCTATATCAATGGCCAGCCCTGCCCGCTGAATCACCTCAAGGAACTTGGCGGCGTGCTGATGGACATCCACAGCCAGCACCAGCACCAGTCCCTGCTGCGCAAGGAAACACACCGCAAACTGGTGGATGAGTTTGCCGGCGCCGAGGCCCTGGCCGCCGATACCCGGGAGGCGTGGAAAACCTGGAACCAGATCCGCCAGCGCCTGATCGAACGGCAGCAAAACGCCGATGAAGCGGAAGCCAAGCTTCAGTTGCTGCGTTACCAGGTGGAAGAACTGGACCGCCTGGCACTGGAAAGTGGCGAGCAGGAGCAGCTGGAACAGGAACAGGCACAGCTGAGCCAGGCGGACACGGTTCTGCACAACAGCCATCAGGCTGCCCTGCTGTGCACGGAAGACGAGACCAGCGCCGCCGATCTGGTCCGCCAGGCCCTGCAGCAGCTGGAACAGCTTCCGGTAGACGTGCCGGCACTGGCCGACACCATCCAGATGCTGAACGAGGCCCAGATCCAGATCAGCGAAGCCGGCGACAACCTGCGCCACTTTGTCGAGGATTACGAGGCGGATCCTGCCAGGCTGGCAGAAGTGGAAGAACGGCTGAGCGCCATCTACCAGATGGCGCGGAAGCACCGGATTACCCCGGAAGAGTTGCCGGAACTGCACCAGCGCCTGAGCGCCGAACTGGCCGAACTGGAAGGGGGAGAAGGCAGCCTGGAACAGCTGGAAGCGGAACTGGCCAGCCAGCGCAGCCGGTTCGATGCGCTGGCTGGCCAACTGTCGGAGGCACGCGCCAAGGCTGGCGCCGAGCTTGACCAGCGCGTAGCCGCAGAGCTCGGCCAGCTGAGCATGCCCAACATGCAGTTCATCACCCATCTGAACCGCAACACCGGCGAAGAACCTGCGGCCCACGGTCTGGAGGAGATTGAATTTCTGGTCAGCGCCAACCCCGGGCAACCGGCACGACCACTGGCCAAGGTTGCCTCCGGCGGCGAGCTGTCACGTATCAGTCTCGCGATTCAGGTGGTGGTCGCCCAGACCTCAACCACACCGACCCTGGTCTTTGACGAAGTGGATGTCGGTATCGGCGGCGGCACTGCCGAAGTGGTTGGCCGGCTGCTGCGCACACTGGGGAGCAATGGTCAGGTGCTTTGTGTCACCCACCTGCCGCAGGTCGCGGCCCAGTGCCATCAGCACCTGTTCGTCAGCAAGTTCACTGATAAGGATGCCACCTTCTCAAAAATCGAAACACTGGACGACCAGGGCAGAATCAGCGAAGTGGCACGAATGCTGGGCGGTGTGGACATGACAGACCATACGATCGCTCATGCCAGGGAAATGTTTTCAAAGGGTCAGGCAACTCACCACTGACCCGAAAGAACCAAACCTCTACCCCTCTCGATCCTGAGAGCTGTTGGGGCGGGCCTGAACACCCGCCCCCTTTTTCTGCCTGGCGCTTCCTTCTACCTGGCGCTTCCGCGGGCCGGAATCAGGATTTGATCGGCTTGACGTAAAGAATCAGACTGTGGTCCACGATTTCGTAACCGCGCTCTTTGGCGATCTTCTTCTGACGCTCTTCAATCATTTCATCGAAGAACTCGATAACCTCACCGGTCTGAGTACAAACCATATGATCGTGGTGATCATCACCGGCCATTTCAAAAACGGCATGGCCGCCTTCAAAGTTGTGGCGCAGCACCAGCCCTGCCGCCTCAAACTGCGTCAGCACCCGGTAGACCGTCGCCAGCCCCACGTCATCCCCCTGATCCAGAAGCTTCTTGTAAACATCCTCGGCGCTGAGATGATGCTCTTCGGCCGTCTCCAGTATGTTGAAGATTTTCACTCTCGGCAGAGTCACTTTCAGACCGACTTTTCGTAATTCGGCGTTTTCAGATGACATGTTACTATTCACTCTTTGGTGTGCCTCACGGCTTCCGGTATGATGAAGCCGCCATTAAACGTAAACGGTTAACCCGTGTCACACCTGCCTCGGGCAGGCGATTTCAAGATAGAGGATTTCCCCCGGCGATGCAAAAGCTCACAGCTCTCATTCTCACTCTCGTTCTATCCGGTTGTGGTTTCCCGGGCGTTTACAAGATCAACGTCCAACAGGGAAACATCGTAACCGATGATGAGCTGTCGCAACTGTCCGAGGGCATGTCCCGCAGCCAGGTGCATGCAGTGATGGGAACACCACTCATGCTGAACCCGGTCGATCTCTCCCGGGAATACTATGTGTATACGTTTCAGCGGGAAGGTGGCGATATCACGGAGCAGCGAATCATCGTTTATTACGAAGGCGATCAATACGCCCATTACGAAGCACAGCTGCTCGAAGAAACCCCGGCTTACTGAGCTCAGGCTTTCTTCTTCGCCCGATTCAGGCGCGCCTGTTTCGGGTCGATCCTGAGCGGTCGGTAGAGCTCCACCCGGTCTCCCTCGCGGAGTTCATGGGTCGCAGGATCCTTGATGACCTTCCCGAACACGCCCATGTCAGTGGCATCCACATCAATTTCCGGGAAAATATCAGCAATACCTGAGAGTTTCGCTGCCTCCAGCGCGGTCACCCCCTCAGGAGCCTTCACCGGAACAATTTCCTGTTTGTCCGGGCGGGCATAGGCCACTTCCACCTGAATCATGCACCCTCCGTCCGATAAAGATCATCCGCACGGCGGCAGAACGCATCCACCATGGTATTGGCGGCCTGGCTGAACACCGGTCCGAAGGTGATTCGGGACAGGGAACCGGAAAATTCAAACTCAAGAGAGAGAATCACCTTGCAGGCGTTGTCGTCCAGCGATTTGAAGAGCCAGCGACCGGTCAAATTCCGAAACGGACCCTCCACCAGGTTCATCTCTATCGCATCAGGCATTAACAGCTGATTCCGGGTGGTCAGGGTATGCCGTATGCCACCCTTGGCAACTTCCAGGGAAGCGGTAATCTGCTCCGGATTCCGCTCATGAATCTCGGCGCCCGCACACCAGGGAAGGAATTCGGGGTAACGGGCAATGTCGTTTACCAGGTGGAACATGCGCTCGGCCGAGTGCATTACCAAAGCTGTTTTGTCGATCTGATGGGGCATTGGAACCGGTTGTCCTGCTTGCAAACACGCTGTCAAAGGGTGGCGGACTTCTGAAAAGGAAGACAGTCTCAATCACACGCTATGATAAAGGATATCGTCCTCTTTTGGGGCTTTTTCCCCCGACTTTCCGTTCTTGTCATTTTCCGCCGGCGGCGACTGTCCAGCGGCGGGCACGGTTTCATTGCCCGCGGATTCAGCCCCGGATGGCTCCGCCGATGCCCGGGCATCGACAGGCTCCTCCAAAGGTGCCGCCCTGTCACGGGACAGTAACGTCGCAGGCTGCCCACACCACACCGCCGTGCTGTCGCTGTCACAGAGGTTCGACAGTGAAAACGCCGTGTATTGAACGCCAATCCAGGCAACCACAAGTGGCAACACCAACCGCATCACCCAGAACCAGATACCGGCGAACAACCCCGGTGCCGCACCCAGCATCGTGCGGGAAAGGTGCCGGGTCAGGCCCCAGCCGGCAAACAACGCAATCAAAATGGCGACCAGAGGAATCAACAAGCCACCGGTCACCAGCTCCAGCCACCGGAAAATGGTGGCGCCGCCAACACGCTCCTGTGCCCACAGATTGAACGACAGTAGCGATGCCAGCCCAGCCAGCCATACCGCCAGGCCGATCAGCACCACAGACATCCCCCGCGGCGCCCCGGTCCATTCACGGAACCAGCCAACGATGGGTTCAAGCAGGTTCAGCGATGTGGTCCAGACGATCAGCACCACCATAAGAAATACGGTGGCAATCACGAACTGACTTGCCGGCAGCTGGGCCAGCGTTACGGGCATGGAAACGAACAACAGGCTGAACCCACGTTCGCCATCAAAGCTATTGCCGTCCGTGGCCATGGCAAAGATCATCAGGCCGGCAAGGATCGCCACCAGGGTATCCATCAGAACAGCGGCAAGAATCGAACGCTTGAGGCGGGTATGAGGCGTGGTGTAGGAACCAAGAATCGCCCATACACCCATACCCAGCCCCAGAGTATAGAACGCGTGGAACAAAGCCGCTTTCAGACTTCCCCAACTGAGGTCTTCCGGGTGCATGGCCAGAATCTGGCCGACGGCACCATCTATCCGCCCGTACCAGACCGCCAGAGCGAATAACATCAGCATCAGCACCAGAGTTCCCGGCACCACCACACGCAGCGTCCGTTCAAGGCCTTTGACAACCCCCTGCGCCGATACCCAGATCACCAGCAGCAGGAAAAAGATATGCCAGCCCATGAACATCCGGTACTCGCGAGGGTCTGAAACCAACCCGGCCAGGATCGCCGTTGCCTCAGCGTCTCCCGCCCCGGAGAACCGCCCCAACGCGCCAAAGAAGACATAAGCCAGAGCGATGGAACCGAATACCACCGTAAACGACAGCACCAGGAAGGCCGCAAGAATGCTGAGCCGGCCCACCGCCATCCAGGCGCGGGAACGTTTGGCACTACGAATCAGGCCGTCCATCGCCAGCACAATACCGTGGCGGGCATAACGACCAAGGGCGGCCTCCGTGACCATCAGCGGCAGGGTGACCAACAGCAGGCACGCCAGGTAGAGCAGGATGAACAGGCCGCCACCGTGCAGGCTGGCCAGATAGGGAAACTGCCACAGATTGGCGAGACCAACGGTCGCACCCACCGCAGCCCAGAAGAAAGTTGATTTTCGGGTGAAGGACCCGACATGTGTCTGATACGGCGTAGGCATTCGCGCCCCTGAGACCCCTGAATAAGTCTGGGTCAGTATTGTAGCCGAAGGATCCGGCCGCGCACGAACTGGCAAACGCCGTGTCGCTGATTTCGTGACCGGTCCGGCACTCCTGGGCTACAATGCGCCTTTTTCCGGCTGTACAAACGCCGGCCCGTTCATTCGTCCGACCCCGGATTCATTGATTCATGAGCAAGAAAAAACCCGGAACGCCGAGCAGTACTATTGCACTGAACAAGAAGGCGAAGCACGAGTATCACATCGAGGACCGCTTCGAGGCAGGTCTCGCCCTGCTGGGCTGGGAAGTGAAATCCCTGCGCGCCGGCAAGGCCCAGCTGGTGGACGCCTATGTACTGCTCAAGGACGGCGAAGCCTGGCTGCTCGGCTCTCACATTACGCCACTGATCGCCGCGTCTACCCATGTCATTGCAGACCCGACCCGCACCCGCAAACTCCTGCTGCACGCCAAGGAAATCGCCAAGATCGTCGGCAAGGTAAACCAAGCCGGTTACACCTGTATTCCGCTGGCACTCTACTGGAAAAACAACAGGGTAAAGTGCGAGATTGCCCTGGTAAAAGGCAAGAAACAGTTCGACAAGCGCGCCACCGAGAAAGAGCGGGACTGGAACCGCCAGAAGCAGCGCATCCTGCGCGATACCAACCTCTGATTACGGCCCCGCACCGATTACCAAATACCTGACACCGGTCATGGCCAGCACCGGCCGGTGTGTCGCATACTCAGTCTCTTTGTTCAGATTTCCAACAGGCCTATACTCGGGAGTCCCGGTGCATGGCAAAGGGAGAGCTTATGTCACCTAAACGGATACCCATGTCCGCCGTTGATCGGGCGTGGCTGCGCATGGACACCCCCCAGAACCCCATGATGATCTGCGGGGTGTGGACGCTGGAACGTCCTGTTTCCATGAATCGCCTCAGGCACACGCTTGAGGAGCGATTCCTGTGCTTCAACCGGTTCCGGCAACGGGTTGTGGACACCGGAGACCGTGCCTACTGGCAGGATGACCCCCTGTTTGATCTGGACAACCACCTCCACCAGATCGCCCTGCCGGGAAAGGCCGATAAAGCCGAGCTCCAGAAACTCGTCAGCGACATGAACAGTACCTCGCTGGATTTCCGGCAACCGCTCTGGCAAATGCATTACATCGACAATTATGGGAGCGGCGGTGCACTGCTGATCCGCATCCACCATTGTATTGCCGATGGCATCTCCCTGGTTCGGGTCATGCTGTCACTAACGGATAAAACGCCAGAACCCAAGCTGGGTAAAGTAGCGTCAACGCGTCATTCAAAACCCCGCCAAAGGTCCACAGTCCAGCAATTGCTCCACCGCGCGGTGAACAACGCGCAAACTGCCACAAATCAGGCCAGGCTGTTCATTCAGTCCGTCCGGGAAGAGCCTAATTACCCTCTCAAACTGGCGTCCACCGCCAGTGCCGTGGCCCTGGACCTCATCAAACTCGGCCTGGCCCCCGTCGAGCCCAAAACCGGATTGAAGGAGCCACTTTCCGGGCGCAAACAGGTAGCCTGGGCAAACCCTCTGGATCTGGCCGAAGTGAAAGCGTGCGCCAAGGCTCTGGGTGGCACCATAAACGATGCATTGCTCTGTACGGTCACCGGGGCTTTACAGCGGCATTTTGCAGCTCATAAGGAAACCGTCCCCGAGTGCGGAATCCGCGTGGCCGTTCCGTTCAACCTGCGACCTCTTGATCAACCCATAGAAACCCTCGGCAACAAGTTCGGCCTGGTGCTGGTTACCCTGCCGGTGGAAGTGATGGACCCGCTCATGTGCTTCCGACAGGTTCAGGAGAACATGAACCGGCTCAAGCGATCCTATCAGGCCCAGGTCACCTACAGCCTTCTTGATTTATTCGGTCGAGGCCCCGATGTCATCGAACGGAGAGCTCTGGACCTGCTCAGCAACAAAGCCTCCGCCGTACTGACCAACGTGCCAGGGCCGAAAGAGGCTCTGTACCTAGCGGGCAGTAAGCTGACCCAGCCTATGTTCTGGGTACCCCAGAGCGGCAACATCGGCATCGGCATGAGCATTCTCAGTTACGCCGGCACCGTTCAGTTCGGCATTACCGTCGACAAGGCCATCCACGCCGATCCAAATGCCGTGATGGACTACTTCCGGGAAAGCTTCCAGGCCCTGAGCCACGCGGCCCTGGCCGGCAGGCATGGCAGTCATGAACGCAAGGCCAGCTAGGCCGGTAGGTACATTTACCGGCCCGGCGGCACAAAACTGCAACAAACAAACCTTGAAGTCCGGCGAACCGGACACATATACTGGGTGTAAGGGGACGACATGGCTTCGACGCTGGTGGCGATCCCTTGAGTGCATGTCGAGATGGCAGCGAATCTCGTTAATCCAAAGCTGCAACGCAATAGTCGCAAACGACGAAAACTACGCACTAGCAGCGTAAGCTGCTAGTCGTCCTGACCGGGTCGCCCGTAGCCCGGAAGCAACATCTCAGGACGTCATCGCTTACGGGATGCTCCGTTATCCAGAGTTCACTGGCTAGCGGCTAAGATTCAAAGAACTCGGTTCCTGCACCCTGGCTCTCGGGTCGCTCGAACTTAAATCAATAGAGAGACGCTAAACATGTAGACCTCAAGGCTGAGTACTGGCGGACGCGGGTTCAATTCCCGCCGTCTCCACCAACCAACCGAAAAGCCCCTGATTTTAGGGGCTTTTTTCGTTCTACACCGTCCGGAATATCCACCACCAAAGCAC
Source organism: Marinobacter metalliresistant (assembly GCF_038098645.1). NCBI lineage: Bacteria > Pseudomonadati > Pseudomonadota > Gammaproteobacteria > Pseudomonadales > Marinobacteraceae > Marinobacter > Marinobacter metalliresistant. The sequence goes on from NZ_CP101118.1 coordinate 2,205,571, forward strand.
CCCCGTCACGCCCCGGCCAGCTTAAGCACCCGCTCCAACATCGGGTCCTTGCCCTCCTCTCGCCCCTTCCGGCCAAGGTAATACAGGCGGATATGGGGCGGGATACCGACATCTTCATACAACTCGCCGTCGTAGGCCCGGTAGATCTCGTTGGATAAGGTCAGGTGCCAGCCATTAGGCAGGTGGCGCTCAAGGGTATCGGAGAGGATGCCATGGGTGGGCTCGCCAATCAGGGTGAGGCGGGGATGTTGCAGCAACGAGAGCACAAAGATTTCTGCAGCACTGGCCGTCAACTCGCTGGTCAGCACAAACAGGTTGCCACGGAACGTCCTGCTGGCAGGCGCGACATGGATGCTCTGTTTACCGGTGAAGCCGTTGCCATGGCGGGCTGCCTTGGTGAAAGCCAGCCGCTTGCGATCCATCAGGTAGGCGGCAAACCGCAGCGCGACACCATCATAGCCGCCGCCGTTGCCGCGGAGGTCCACCACCAGATTGGGAAGCTCGCCAATATCGGTGAGCACCTTTTGCATTATACCGTCCACGGCGTTCAGGTCTGCCGCTGGCTGGCCGGTCTTGCCACTCTGGCCAGCCATGGCGCGGATATTGAGGTAGCCGATGGCCTCGTTGAGCCGCCCCCACTCCACCAGCCGGTTGCCGCCATGGCTTACGCCATTCGCCAGATATTCCTCATGGATGACATCGTGCAGCCATTCTTTCAGGTCGCCCAGATAACTGGTGAGTTCCCGGTCATCACGGGCGTCTTCCAGCTCCCGGGTCAGCCGCTGGTATAGCGCGGGGTGGGCACCGGCGCTGTAGTGGCCCGAAGGTGTGTGCAGGCGTATATGGCCGTCCTTCAGTGGCCGCAGCATGGCCGCCATGGTGGCAAACAGGGTTTCTCGTGAGCTGCCCGCGTGAATTTGCGGGCGATAGGTGCGGTACACCTCATCCCAGGCCACGCCTTTGAGTTCAAACAGGGCATACTGCTCGGCGAAGGTTCGCCAAAAGATCTCGAAGTTGTACTCCGGGTCCTTGGGGTCATGCTTGAGGGTTTCGGAGGCACTCGTTGGTAATGCTTTCAGGCGCCGAAAGCCAATACGTGCCACGCCACTGACACGGTGAGCACTGAATGCCTGTCCGCCAGGGGAGACCTCAAGGTCTTCGTAATAATGACTGAGTTCCTCAAGGCTGCCCGCATAAAGCTTCCGGCAACTGATGGCGGTTTCCTCAAACAAGGTATACCGGTCACTCTCGATCCGCAGTACCTTGCCATAACCTTGCGAGCGCCAGACACCCTGAAGGTTTTCGAAAACCGGGGCAGACGTGGCACGATTGCGCCGCTGGCTTAGCTTCATAGAGCACTCCAGGCCCGTTTGTGCGACGCTTGCAAGCATGGGCCCTGCGCCCGGGCATCGTAGGATCCTTACCAATAATTAGAGTAGTCAGTTCAACACTAAAAGGTAAGTAAACACCAACTTAAGGGAGACTCGCGAATGTCGATACTGATTACGGGTGCCAACCGTGGCATTGGCAGCGCACTGGCCACGGAGTGGCAAAGTGCAGGAGCCGAAGTTATTCCGACGGCCCGGAACTCCCCTGGCATGGAGCCGCTGGATGTCGCCGACCCGACCAGCATCAAGGCGCTGGCCCAACGGCTTGAGGGCCGTCCAATCTCCACCTTGATCTGCAATGCCGGTGTTTCTCTGGATAAATTCGATGATCTGGAAACGGGATATGCTCCGCAACTCTGGGCCCAGTCGTTTGCCGTCAATGTAACCGGTGTCTTTCTGGTGGTTCAGGCTTTGCTCCCCAACCTGCGAGCCAGCAGGGACGCCGGCGAAGCTCCAAAAATTGCGATCATTGCCAGCCAGATGGGTTCACAGAGTACCCCGGCGGGTAACCGGTTTATTTACAGGTCTTCCAAGGCCGCGGCCATAAATCTCGGGCGCAATCTGGCGGTGAGCCTTGAGAGGGAAGGTATAGCGGTGGGTATCTACCATCCGGGCTGGGTTGCGACAGACATGGGAGGCGATTCAGCAGATCTGACGTTGGAAGAAGCCGTGCCGGGCCTTCGCAATCAGATTGACAAGCTCACGATATCCGGGACCGGGTGCTTTAAATCCTGGGACGGGTCTGACTGTGCATTCTGAGTATCAGAAGGATTCTGTCACCATTTGAAACAAACCTCCTGAATTCCGTTTCACCATAAAGCTGCTACTATTGCTACAGAACTTTAGTCCCTGGGCTATGCAGCCTCCGGCAAGCGCCACACTGAACCAACCCCCTTGAAAAAGCTCCTGCCGCCGGGGGCTTTTGCATTTGAAAGGATCCGGCTTTATGTCCAGCAAAGCGAAGCAGACCCAGAAACTTCTGCTGTTCCGGCTTTCCGGCGAACGTCTGTTCGGCATTGGCACCCTGAAGATCCGCGAAATCCTGCCTTTCATGCGGTTGACCAAACTGCCTCACAGCCATCATGCGGTGATCGGTACGGCGACCTTCCGGGGTTCCGCGGTTCCGGTGATTGATATGGCGGCTGCAGTGGGCTATCCGCCGCTGAGCCGGGAAGAGCAGGAAAAGGCCTCGATTATTGTCACCGACATCCAGCGCCAGGAGATCGGCTTTCTGGTACGCAGCGTTCAGCAGATTATCGAAACCAACTGGAAAGCGGTGATGGCGCCGCCCAAGGCTTTGGGCAGCAAGGCCTTTATTACCGGTCTGCTGGACCTGGATGGCGATATCATCCAGTTGCTGGACGTGGAATTGCTGTTGGCCAAGGTGTACCCGGAATCACTGAACACGCAGGATGTGATGCTGACGGATGTTCAGAGCGAGACTCTCAAATCCCTGAACATCCTGATGGTGGATGACTCCCAAGTGGCCCGTAAGCAGTTGTCAGACGTGCTGGACAGCAAGGACATTCCCTATCAGGTAACCTCCAACGGCGATGACGCCCTGCAGATCCTGCTGAGGGATGACGAGCTGGGCCGACCCACGGACATTCTGGTCAGCGACATTGAAATGCCGGGGCTTGATGGTTACGAGCTGACGTTCAACGTGCGGGATAACTCGGCGTTGAAACAGCCCTACATTATTCTGCACACGTCATTGAACAGCGAGATGAGCCTGAGCTATGCCAACCAGGTGGGCGCCAATGAGGCGCTCACCAAGTTCGATGCAGAAGAATTGCTTAAGGCGATGCTGAGAGGGGCAGAGCAGGCCCGGTGAGCCCCGAACTCCGCAATAAAACTTAACCACTTACAGCCTGCAGGTCATCTCCGCCAATTCCTCGTCAAAGACCCGGCGGTTTTCGCTGTAATCCACCGGCACTTCGACCAGATGCACCCCGCCCCCGGCAAGGGCGCTTTCCAGAGTCGGCCGCAGCTCTTCCGTGCGGTTAATGCGGTGCCCGTGGGCGCCGTAGGATTGAGCGTAGGTGACAAAGTCAGGGTTGCGGTAGTCCAGGCCAAAATCGGTGTAGCCTTCCTGCCCCTGCTTCCACTTGATCATACCGTAGGCGCCATCACTGATGATCAGCACCACCAGGTTGAGCTCAAGGCGCACGGCGGTTTCCAGCTCCTGGCTGTTCATCATGAAACCGCCATCGCCACAGATGGCCATCACCTTGAGATCCGGGTACAGCATCGAGGCCATCATGCCGCTGGGCAGGCCGGCGCCCATGGAGGCCAGGGCGTTATCGAGCAAGACGGTGTTGTTGTCGTAGGCTGGATAGTTTCGGGCAAACCAGAGTTTGTACATGCCGTTGTCCAGCGCAATGATGCCGTCCTCCGGCATCACCTGGCGGACGTCATGGACAATCCTCTGGGGAATCACCGGGAAGCGGGGGTCTTCGGCCCGTTCCTGCAGGTGAGAGTCCACCGCCTGCTTCACCTCCATCAACCGGGTGAAATCATGATTGGAACACTGGCCACAATTCTCCGCCATGTATTCCACGCTGTTAGCGATATCCCCCACCACTTCGTGCTGGGGGAAATAGACAGGGTCCACATCGGCCGCGCTGAAATTCACATGAATCACTTTCTTGCCACCGGGAGTCATGAAAAATGGCGGTTTTTCCACCACATCATGGCCCACATTGATCACCAGATCGGCGCGGTCGATGGCACAATGCACAAAATCGCCGGCAGAGAGCGCGGCATTGCCGAGATAATGGGGATGCCGTTCATCGATAACACCTTTGCCCATTTGCGTCGTAAAGAACGGGATGCTGGTTACATTCACCAGGTGAAGCAGTGCCTCGGACACTCGCTTCCGGTTGGCACCGGCGCCAATCATGATCACCGGGTACCGGGCTTCACGCAACATGTCGCAGGCCATTTCCAGGCTCTTCTGGCTGGCCGTGGGCCGGCGGGCATCGCTGGGTTTGAAGATGTGGGTATCAGATTCCGGCTTCTCGGCTGCGATATCTTCTGGCAACTCAAGATGCACGGCTCCCGGGCGCTCTTCCGAGGCCAGCCGGAAGGCCTCCCGCACCTTGGCGGGTATGGTGTTGGCGTTACTGATCTGCCGAGTGTACTTGGTCAGCGGCCGCATCAGGTCCACCACATCCAGAATCTGGAAAAGGCCCTGTTTGGAGGATTTGATCGGCTTCTGGCCGGAAATCATCATCATGGGCATGCCGCCCAACTGGGCGTAGGCCGCAGCGGTAACGAGATTGGTGGCACCGGGCCCGAGCGTAGATAGGCAGACACCGACCCGGCCCGTCAGCCGCCCGTAGGTGGCCGCCATAAAGCCGGCCGCCTGTTCATGGCGATTGAGCACCAGTTGGATACTGGAGGTCCTCAGCGCTTCGAGAAACGCGAGGTTTTCTTCACCAGGCACCGCGAAAATGTATTTGACGCCTTCATTTTCCAGCGCCCGGATAAACAGCTCGGCTCCGTTACGGGCCGGATGTTGCTCGTTGGCCATGCGCTTCCTCTCGATCATGAGCTCCAGGTGATCAGCAGATTTCGGAATCACTCGGTTCTGGGTGGCTCCGCCTGGAGAGCATGGGCATCCGCGGGCACCCGGTCTGCACCCCAACTGCGATACACACCCTCTGTTACGCGGCGAAGTTCATCATCGCTCACTCCTGCCGGCTCACCCCGTTCCAGTGGATCATAGTGAAAAATGTAAAGCCGTGAAGTGAACATTTCAAAGGGCAGTGACGATTCCCCGAAGCGCTCGCCGCAACCGGAGGTACTCACCTGTACTCCGTCACCCCAGTTCTGGCCGCTGTCGTTGTTCGGGTTGAAGAAATACACCCGCATCTCGCCTTCCGGGTCCAGCGTCACCCGAAGAACGGTAATGGCGTGCCAGCCAATGAACCGGGCGGCACTGTCGGTAACCGCGATGCCGGCCGGTTGGGGGTGTATCAGCGGCTGATTGCCGTTGTAGTAGGGATGGTAACTGGCGTAAAAATGCCGGATAAACCCTTCCAGGTCAGTGAGCTTGCCGGTTGCCACATCCACATTGATGGCAAAGCCACGCCCGGCGGACCAGCCGTGGAATTCAGGGTTCACCCATTTATGGGGGTCGCCTTCACGGCCGATGCATAACCGGCCCATCTCAGCGTAGATCCGGTCCAGGTGTGGTACCACCACAAGAGAGACCGGATCGAGGTCCAGAGTTACTTCCGAAGCCACGCCGCCCGCGCTTCGGGCAGAGGAAACCGGCTGCCCCTCAAAATGCATGACGATTTCATTGTCCCGGGCCGCCCAGGCGACCATCTGCAACAGGTAATCCGGGTCGTTGTAGGCCCACATTGACAGGGCACGGGCAGACTGGCAGGTGGGGTTATTACCCTGCCCCACGCCCAGTGGCTGCCCCAGCATGTTCAGCACGCCCTGTATCAGCCAGGCAGCAGGCTGGGGCTGATAGCCATAGGCAAACTGCAGACGCTCCCGGGCCTCGGGGCAAACCGACAGCCGCACCTGGCGCCAGAGCGCCGGCGCCACCGGAGGCTGGTACAGAATACCCCGCTCCAGGAGCAGGGCCAGGCCGTAAAGGCCCTGGGCTGTCTCGGGAAAAATGGATTCCTCAATCAGGGTGCGCACCAGTTCGCTGTAGCAAAGCAGGCAGTCCCGCCCGGTGCTTGAAAGCCCCAGAGCATCACTGAGCAGCGAATTCCGATCCTCGAGGATAAAGCGAACAAAACAGGCGTGGTAAGGCGACACCAGGCCGGTGTCGTGCATGGACCGGGCAAAACCGGTAGCTTCGTTCTGTAACGCAGCGCTGTCCATGGATTCCAGCCGTTGCTGGTATACCGCCGTGCCCGGGTCTTCGCTGCAGGCCCGCGTAGGCCCGTACAGGCTGGAAATCAGCCGGTCGGCACCACGGCCGGCACTGCCCAGGTCAGCATCCGGATCTGCCCGGCAGATTGCGATCTGGGTGATCATCCGGCGCACGTCACTCACACGGATCGGCCGTTGCTCGAGAATGCGCCAGATCTCCTCGATCAGGCTATCGATGACGTGTTCATAGCCGATATGACTGGCCACATACTGAACCAGGGACTGACTGATCAGCGCCAGCTTACCCTGCTCCCGCTCCGCTTCGCCGGTCATCCCGAACAGCAGCCCCAGATTAATAGCCAGCACCTGGGTCAGGTAATGATGGGCCTGCTCCGCCGAAACGCTCGGATGCAGGTAGCTGCCCCGGGCTACCAATAACAGACGGAGCTCACTGAAGGCTTCAATCACCACGGTGTCGGCATTCTGGCTCTGCAGCGAGAAGGTGGTGAGTGAAGGCAGAAGGGTGGCGGGATCGGCCCAGTCGGTGCCGTCAAACACACCGGCCTCTTCAAGCCGCTGTGCTCGCGCCTCGATGGCCTGACATCCGTCCGGCTGCAAAAGCACACGCCGGGCAATATCAAACAGTTTGGGAAGTTTGCCGGCCTTTGCAAAAGGCCGGCTCTCTTCCATCGCCACAATGGAGTCGTCCAGTTTTTGCACCAGCTTGTCAAAGTTGACCACTGGTGCATGACTGACCGGTTGATTTTCACTCAAACGAGATTCCTCAGGGCCTGCATCAAACCCATTTCATTAATGCATGCCTCGATTATACATAGAAATCGAGTTCTTCCTGATGTTTGAGCAGATCCCGCATGACGTAGGGATCTTCACCGAAGAAGTAAACCAGCCCCCAGTGGGTACCGAATGCGGTGCGCTTGGTGACCGTCTCTTCCATCGGCGGTGTCAGTTCATGGGATTCAAAGTACTCGTGATTCTCGGTTTCTTCCGGAATCTCGAGGCGGCTGACCACGCGGCGACGCGGGTAAACACCGAAACAGCCGGCGTAACCTTTGGCATCCACCACTTCTTTCGGGAAGAACGCGGCGATTTCCTCTTCGGTGGTTTTCGGATCGAACGCCAGGATCATGCCCTGGTAGGCGTTGAAACCGTAGGCCCGTTCCAGCAGCTCGAAGACCTTGAAGCCAGGCGGCCGGTACGCCACCTCACCAAAGTACATGGTGCCATCGCTGGTCACGAAATACTCCGGATGGACAAAGCCGAATTCAATATCAAAAGTCTTGATCAGCTTTTCGATCTCAGCGGTAATCTGGGCACGGTATTTTTCCAGGTCCGGCGTGGCTGGCACGAATACCGAATAACCAAGAGTGACGTACTCGGAAATGTTCAGGAAGCGGATCTTTCCGTTGTGGATCCAGGCCTCGACAGCGAACTCCCAGCCATCCAGGTGGGACTCCATCAGTACCGGAAATTCCTCATCAGGAATGGTATCCACCTCATCCGGGGTACGAATCACCCGATGCCCCAGGCAGCCGGCCTTGTCGAAGGCCTTGAGGTGAATGGGGTCGTTCGGATCCCCGTCCAGTTTCAGCAGGGTCTGGTTCACCCGCTTCAGGAAGCGGATGACGTCATCATGGTCATGGGCTTCTTCAAAAATACCCACCCGGATACCGCCCAGCTGGGCGCGGCGTTTCATCAGTGCCTTGTCGCGCAGCAACATGGCCTGGCCAAAGAGCCTTGGATTGCCCATCAGCACCGAGTTGATGGCTCCGGCCCACTCTACGGTCTCTTCAAACAGGGGGATGGCAACGTCCACTCCCTTGTCCTGGAGGATATGGGCAATCTCGACGGAACGGTCATTCAGGCGTTCGAAGTTCCAGGGCACGTAAGGAATATCGTGCTCTGTGCAGTAGGCCTCGGCCCAGTCGGGCGCGACGACCACATAGCGGCGGTCGAACTTGTCAGCCGCTTCAATGGCATTCAGGCTCCAGCCCAACAGCGCGATATACCCTTTCTCAGGATTGTAGTTTTGCTCGGTCATAGGCTCACTCCTTTACTCAGGGTTTGCCTTATAACCCTACGCGGACAGCACAAAATCGCAAATTTTGTGCCCTACTTAACCCAAAAAAGCACTGTGACTGCCTGGAGCGAATCCAGCAACCACAGTGCTTTCCGGTTTCTTAGATCGTTTGGGAATATCAGCCCAGTTTCAGGGTAGACAGGGCCCGCTCCCGGACTTTGGTCAGCAGCGCTTCATCATTCACCAGGGACTGGCCATAGGACGGCACCAGTTCCTTCATGCGCCCCTGCCACTGCGGAGTCCTGATCTTATCCGGGAAGCAACGCTCGATAACGTTGATCATCGCATTGGCCGCCGTGGACGCTCCGGGCGAGGCTCCCAGCAACGCTGCCAGGGTGCCGTCTTTGGCCGCCACTATTTCGGTGCCGAATTCCAGCTTGCCGCCACCACCATCAATCTGCTTGATAATCTGTACCCGCTGGCCGGCCATCCGAAGCTGCCAGTCTTCCTCTTTCGCTTCCGGGAAGAAATTGCGCAGCGATTCAACCCGGTCCGGGTGCGACTGGAACACCTCACCAATAAGGTAGCGGGTCAGGTCCATATTGCTCTTGCTGACCGAGAGCATTGGCCTCAGATTGGTGGGTTTCACCGAACCGAACAGGTCAAAGATGGAGCCCTGCTTGAGGAACCGGGTGGTAAAGCCCGCAAACGGTCCGAACAGCAATGCCGGCTCACCGTTGATGATACGGGTATCCAGGTGCGGCACGGACATCGGGGGCGCCCCGATTGGTGCCTTGCCGTAAACCTTGGAGTGATGCTGCTCAACGATGTCCGGCTTGCGACATACCAGCCACTGACCACTGACCGGGAAACCGCCGTAGCCAAGGGCTTCATCAATGCCGGATTTCTGCAGCAGCGGCAGGGCACCACCACCGGCGCCCAGAAACACAAAGCCGGTCTCCAGCTTGATCAGCTCTCCGGTTTTCTGGTTTTTGACACGCACTTTCCAGCGGCCGTTATCACGCTGGTCGATGTAATGCACGGGGCAGTTGGTCATCAGCTCGAAGTTCGGCTGGGTTTCCAGCCACTTGACCATACTGCGGGTGAGTGAACCAAAATCCACGTCCGAGCCGTGCCTGATCCGGGTGGCAGCCACGCGCTGCATCGGATCCCGGCTCTTGACCACCAGGGGCATCCACTCTTCCAGATCCTTCGGGGACTCGGTGTATTCCATTTCACGGAACAGGTGGTGAGCACTCAGACGCTCGAACCGGCGTTTCAGGAAGGCAACGTCTTTCTCACCCCAGACAAAACTCTGGTGCGGCGTACGATTAATAAAGCTGGTGGGCTCTGGCAGAATGCCCTGCTCAACCAGATACGACCAGAGCTGCAGCGACACCTCGAACTGGGCATTGATCTGCAGGGCGCGTTCGATGGCCACATCGCCATCGTCGGTTTCGGGCGTGTAGTTGAGCTCGCAGTAGCCGGCGTGGCCGGTGCCTGCGTTGTTCCATCCGTCCGTGCTTTCATGGGCAACGTGGTCGAGACGCTCCACCATGACGATGTCCAGGGACGGATCCAGCTGCCTGAGCATCATGCCGAGAGTGGCGCTCATGACGCCACCGCCGACCAGCACTACGTCTGCCTGTCTAACGGCCATTGGTTTTCACCCTAGCTAGTGTTGAGCTTTTTTGCCCCCTCACGATCAGCAAGAAGGCCTGTCGGAAGCCGGCCCGGCGCAAGGTATAAGAGCGCCGCCGTCTGCTTCCGGTCTGAATGTGTGCGCGATTATCCCGATTTTCGCCGAAATAATAAATTGCGATTGTCAATCGATGCGCTTTTCAGGCTATCGCCGATGGTTCAGAGGCTGTATGTCCCACTTACGAACAGTGGTTTGCTACGGGTCAAAGGTCTAAAATCCGGCCGCGTAATCTGTCTGGCCGGCTCCGGCCTTTATTCTGAAAACCAGGACGGGATTTCCCATGTCTGCCCTTGAAGCGATTCTGATTATTTTCGCAGTTCTGGCGCTGTTGGGCGTCATCTTTGAAGAAGCCATCCACATCAATAAGGCCAAGGTTACACTGTTCTTTGGCACCATGAGCTGGGTGGTTCTGTTTCTGTTCAGCGATAACGCCGAACAGACCTCAGCCATCTCCGCAGGACTCTCAGAGAGCATTGCCGAAATCGCGGGGCTCTGGCTGTTTCTTGTTGCAGCCATGACATTCGTCGCTTACCTGAACAAGAAGGGTATGATCGAAAACGTGATTTACCTGATCATGCCGAAGCAGGTGAGCGAACGGCGGCTACTGTTCCTGACCGGCCTTTTCTGCTTCATTTTCTCCTCTTTGGCAGACAATATCACCGCCACTTTAGTCTCATGCTCACTGATTCTTTCCCTGGATCTTGAGCTGAAAAAGCGAATCCAGTTCGTCACCCTGGTGGTTTTCGCAGTCAACTCCGGAGGCGTATCACTGATCACCGGGGACGTCACTACGTTGATGATTTTCCTGGCGGACAAGGTGGAAATACTGACCTTGCTGACGCTGGCCATCCCGGCCTCGATCACGGTTTTCATCCTTGCCCTGTTCCTTTCAGGAGGACTGACAGGAACAGTCACACTTCGCTCCAACACCACCCCGGTCCGGCCCGTGGACGCCATCATCAGCGGCCTGTTTTTGTTAACAATCCTGTGCACCATTGTCGGCAATGCCCTGTTCAGCATTCCGCCGGTTCTGACCTTCCTGTTTGGCCTCTCGATCATGTTTCTGGTGTCGCGATTGATGAGCGATGACTCCGACCTGGACCCGATTCTGGAATACATCCGTATTATCGAATTCGAGACCTTGCTGTTCTTCCTGGGCATCCTGCTGCTGGTGGGCATGCTCAAGGAGATTCATGCGCTCGATTCCCTGGTGGCCATATACGACATTCTGCCACCACTGTACGCCAACTACCTGATGGGCATTTTCTCGGCGGTCATCGATAACGTACCGCTGACCGCAGCACTGCTGAAGGCGGGCATCAACATGAGCCCCGGCGAGTGGATGGGGCTGACCTACGCGGTCGGCGTGGGCGGCTCATTGCTGGTGATCGGTTCGGCCGCCGGGATTGTTGCCATGAGCAAGATTCCGGGGCTGACCTTTGCGGCCTACATGCGGTATCTTGCACATCTTCTCGCAGCTTACACCCTAGGTTATACAGGGGTTTACATGCTTGGACGTTTCATCAACTGAGGTTTTTCTATGCTAATGGCATTTGGCGCAATCATCGCCGGCCTGATTCTGCTGGTCTGGAGTGCTGACAAGTTCGTGGAGGGCGCTGCGGCGACCGCCAAGCACCTGGGTATGCCAACCCTGCTGATCGGCATGGTGATCATCGGTTTTGGAACTTCAGCCCCGGAACTGGCGGTTTCCGCCATGGCCGCCGCGGACGGCAATCCCGGTCTGGCCCTGGGGAATGGTTACGGCTCCAACATTACCAACATCGCCCTGATCGTCGGCCTGACGGCGATCATCGCACCGATTGCGGTGCACTCTCAGGTCATTCGCAAAGAGTTGCCCTTGCTGATCGTGCTGACGCTGATTGCCGGCGCCCAATTGCTCGACGGCGAACTGTCACGGCTGGACGGCTGGGTATTACTGGCGGTTTTTGCCGCGGTAATGGGCTGGTCCATCTATCAGGGCATGAAAGGCAAGGCCGACCCGCTGGCCGGAGAGACAGGTGCCGAAATCATCGCCCACCCCATGCCCCTGAAAACCGCCATCATCTGGCTGGTTATCGGCCTGATTCTGCTGATCGTCAGCTCCCGCCTGCTGGTGTGGGGCGCCGTCACCATTGCCCAGAGCCTGGGAGTCAGCGATCTGGTGATCGGTCTGACCATCGTTGCCATTGGCACATCCCTTCCGGAACTCGCCTCGGCCCTCGCTGCCGTAAAAAAGAACGAGCACGATCTGATCATTGGCAATATCCTGGGCTCGGGCATTTTCAACACCCTGGCCGTCGTGGGTCTGGCTGCCGCGATCCAGCCGCTGTCTGTTGATCCGGAAGTCCTGTACCGGGACTGGACATTAATGCTGGCGTTAACGGTGGGCCTGTTCCTGATGGGCTTTGGCCTGGCCGGCCGGCGCAAACAGGTCAGCCGGGTTGACGGCACCATCCTGGTGCTGGTTTACGTGGCGTACACCGGCTACCTGCTCTCCACTGTGGTCACCGCCGGAGCCACCTGAACCTCCCCGGATAACGCACAAAATAATTGCTCAATTATTAGCCAGGCCCTATAAGTAATAAGGATATTACCTGCTCGCGCCAACCGGGCAGCCCATCGCCGTCCAACGACAAGCCCAACAAGGAGAGACGGATCATGAAACCCGAAACAGCCCTACAACGAGGCCCGAATAATCCGGACCCTGAGAACCCGGCCCGCCGAAGCCTTCTGGTCGGCAGTGCCGGCGCCATGGCCGCAGTGAGCCTGCTTGGCTTCACGCCGCTGGCCAGGACCGAGGAGCCGAAATCGCTGCCCGATTACGCCGCATGGAAAGAACGCAACGCCCTGATTGTGCACAGCGCCAACACCATGGAAACCCGGCGGGGCGCTATCGGAAACGGCGTCATCACGCCCAGCGATCGCCTGTTCATTCGCAATAACCTGCCGGCCCCTCCGGCCTCGGTAACCGAAGATCCTGACATCTGGGAAGTTCGTATCGAAGGCGTCAAAAATCCTCGCACCCTGACGGTCGGGGATCTCAAGAAGATGGGCGTCACCACCGTTGCCTCTGTACTGCAATGCTCCGGTAACGACCGGGCCTTCTTCCCGCACGGGGCCAGCGGCACCCAGTGGTCTGTTGGTGCCGCAGGCTGCATCATGTGGACCGGCGTACCCCTGAAAGATGTGGTGGAAGCGCTGGGCGGCCCGGCAGAGGGTGCCCGCTACATCACCAGCACCGGCGGTGAAACACTGCCTGATGGCCTTGATCCCAAGACGATTATCGTGGAGCGTTCAGTGCCCACCCGGGCAATGCAAAGTGCGTTGCTGGCCTGGGAGATGAACGACAAACCACTGACCCACACCCATGGCGGCCCGCTGCGCATGGTAGTGCCCGGCTACTACGGCGTGAACAACGTCAAGTATGTGAAAAACATTGCCTTTACCGAGAACCAGACCGACGCCAAGATCCAGGCCTCCGGCTACCGGATACGCGCCGTTGGTGTGAAAGGCGCACCGGACCAGCCGTCCATGTGGGAGATGAATGTCAAATCCTGGGTCACGGCGCCACTGGAAACTGCGCGGAGTGGCCGGAACATGATCTACGGCGTGGCCTTTGGCGGCACCGTAGCCCTGGAAAAAGTGGACGTGTCCCTGGATGGCGGCAAAACCTGGAAACAGGCCCGCTTCCTGGGCCCGGACCTGGGGCCCCATGCCTGGCGACCCTTTGTGATGGCTGCAGAGCTGCCTGCCGGCGAACATCGTATTGTCAGCCGGGCAACAGATACTCATGGCAACAGTCAACCGGAGGGCCGGATCGATAACGAACGTGGCTACGGCCACAATGGCTGGGGCGACCACGGAGTCACGGTCACCGTCAGTTAATAACCCACGGGGCTGGCCAGGGAAAACGGCCGCCCCGACTCTCTCGGAATGCAAGAACATGAGAAAGACTGCAGTACTTGCAGTACTGTTGGCGGCCCCCCTGACCGGACTCTCGCCTCTGGCGCAGGCCGGTGATATCGAGAAGGGAAAACAGGTTTTCACCCAGGAGGCGCAGCCATCCTGCACTGTGTGTCACACCCTTGCAGACGCAGGCTCTGCTGGCGCTATCGGCCCGAATCTGGACGAACTGAAGCCGTCCAGAGAACAGGTTATCAACGCTGTCACCGGTGGCGTTGGCATCATGCCGGCGTTCAGTGAATTCCTGTCCTCGGAACAAATCAGGGCCGTGGCGCATTACGTCGCCAGGGCCACAGGTGGGGATAAGTAAGATTCCGGGGGCGGAACCGCCCCCGTTTGCAAGGTTTATACGTTTTCCCTGAACACCATCGCGACCGAGTTCAGGCAGTAGCGCTGCCCGGTCGGTGGCGGACCGTCCGGAAAGACGTGCCCCAGATGACTATCGCACCGTGGACACCGGATTTCGGTACGGCTCATGCCCAGGCTGGTGTCTTCGATATAGCGGATATGGTCTGAATCAAGGGGCTGAAAGAAACTCGGCCAGCCGGTCCCTGAATCAAACTTGGAGCTGGAACTGAACAGTGGCAGGTCACAGAGCCGACAGTGGTAGACGCCGGCTTTTTTGTTGTCCAGCAATGTGCCGCAGAACGGGTGCTCGGTACCGTGGTCCAGCAGCACACGTTTTTCATCAGCCGACAGGTCCGCGGCTTTCTCCTCAACCTGTGCCTTGGTCAGTGGTGTCAGGTCATAACCTGCAGCGGAAACTCCCATATGTGCCTCCTCAGGCCATGCTGTCTGTGCCGTTGCCCGTGTACTCAGGTTTCAGGCGGTCACCATAACTGTCCACCAGTTTTTCCATTTTCGGCGCGGCGACGGCCATAATGTAGGGCTGGTGCGGGTTCCGGGCGGCAAAGTTCTGGTGGCACTCCTCCGCCGGGTAAAACGCTTCCAGCGGTTCCAGCGTGGTCACAATCGGATCCGGATAGACGCCGGCCTGATTGAGCTGGTGGATATAGGCCTCTGCTACCCGTCTCTGCTCCGGTGTTTGGTAGAAAATGGCAGAACGGTACTGGCTGCCACGGTCATTGCCCTGACGGTTGAGCTGGGTAGGGTCATGAGCCACGGAGAAAAACACTTTGAGCAGCTCGCCAAAACCGACCTTTGCCGGATCATAGTGAACATCCACCACCTCGGCGTGCCCGGTGGTACCGGTGCACACTGCCTCGTAATTGGCTGAGCTGGAATGCCCACCGGCATAACCGGACTGCACGCGGGTTACGCCATCAATGGCCAGGAACACCGCCTCGACGCACCAGAAACAACCGCCAGCCAGAACGACTCGCTGCTCACCCCCGGCTGCTGGCAGATCCTGCCCGGGATCCGGAAAACGGCTTCGGGGTACGCTCAGACCTGTAATACTGCACGATGTCGTCATGGTGACCTCTGCGTTCGGGTTTGTCTGCCTGTAAGGAATGGATTGTGGCTGGAAATTGGCAGATTTGCCAACTGCCGGGAAGACAGCCTTTCACTACCTGCGCTCTCTATCATTAGTACCTTGTTTATATTCGTTATCGGGTATTGAACACGGCTCTGGCATCAAACATGAACATTGTGTCGTTTTGGTTGCATACCATTGAGGGCCAACCATAATGACAGACAGGGTTTGCCACTTTGCACATCGGCCATGCCCGGCTCGGCATACAAAGGAAGAAAAATGACGGCAAGGGCCCGCACACCGGAAAACCAGGACGAACTCCTGGAATACCGCCTGAGCCTGAGACTTGGCCCCGTTCATGCCCGCCAGAGACTCGGCATTGAACGGGAAGCCGAAGCGAAGGTTTTCGGGCAGGATCACAGCTCCTTCCATCTGGAAAACTGGGCCACGGCTCCCGGTTTTATCCGTACCTGCCTGATAATGGTGGGGATGTGGGGTCGTGGCCAGAACAACAGCCGGCGCCTGAACACGGTGCACAATCGATTCCACCTGCCAAACCTGCCAGCCGCCTTTGAAGGTTACCGCATTCTGCACCTGACGGATCTGCATGTGGACATGGACGAGGCCAACCTGCAGGCAGTTCTGCGCGAGATCGAGCCCCTGGACTACGATCTGTGTGTACTGACCGGTGACTACCGCAAGCTCACGTGCGGGCCCATCGAAGATGCCCTCGACGGCATGTCCCGACTGCGTGATGGCATCCGGGGCAAAGCCTACGCCGTGCTCGGCAACCACGACAGTGTCCGCATGGTGCCGGCACTGGAAGACATGGGCTACCAGCTATTAATGAACGAAATGGCCCCCCTTGGACGTAAGGGCCAGACCCTGTACCTGGCGGGCGTGGACGATGCCCACTTCTTCAAGGTGCACAACCTGCATCGGGCCGGCGACAACATCCCGGCCGGGGGAACCAGCATTCTGCTCAGTCACACCCCGGAGATATGGCGCGAAGCCGCCCACGCCGGTTATGACGTATTTCTGTGCGGCCACACCCACGGCGGCCAGATCTGCCTGCCCGGTGGCATTCCCGTCACCCTGGATTCTAATTGCCCGCGCAGCCTTGGGCGCGGTTACTGGCGGATGAATGGCATGCAGGGTTACACCTCACCCGGCTCCGGCACTTCGGTGGTGAACGCCCGGTTGAACTGCCCTCCGGAGGTCACCATCCATACCCTGACGCGAGGGCCGGATTAATGGGGCTGCCGGCGGATGCCGATGCGATAGAGCAACGGTGAAGCGAAGATGTTCGACAGGGTAAAGAGCACCACCACACCAATGACCACCCAGCCACTGACAGGCAACCACCACATTGCCAGCAACATGGGCAGTAGCGATTCGGGGATCTGATCCAGACCCAGGGCCCTGGCGCTGGAAGCCAGGCCCCACCGCCGCTTGACGAAGCTGCTCAGCATGTCACCAATGAGCCCGAAAACGCCGAACATAAACCCGAAAATGAATCCCAACCCGGTGATCAGTGAAAACAGCCCGCAGGCGAGGGCCCCAGACACTACACCCCGCCAGGTCTTGCTTTTACCCAGGATGGGGCGGCCGTCTTTCCACAGGCGGCCACCATCAACCGGCGCCGACCAAATGCCCTTGAGCAGGCCGGCAGCAACTACCGGTGCCCCATTGGCAAGCACCAGCATGACAAACAGCTCCAGGGATATCAGCAAGCGCGTGGGCTCCCTCTGGTACAGTCGGTCATATAACCGGTCAGGCGATGCCGCCCCGGGTCAGCTTCAGCGGATCCATGAGTTCTTCAAGCCTGTCGCGGCTCAGACCGCTGCGCTCCTCGGCAACATCGATCACCGGTCGCCCGGTGCGGTAGGCCTCCTTCGCAATATCCGCCGCCAGGCTGTAACCGATTTCGGGATTCAGCGCGGTTACCAGCACCGGGTTCCGTCCCACTCCGGCATTCAGGTTGTCAGCGTTGACTGTGAAATCCCGGATCGCCTTGTTCGCCAGCATAATCGACGCATTGGTAAGCAGGTCCGTCATGTCCAGCAGGTTACCGGCCACCAGGGGCAGCATCACATTGAGCTGGAAGTTTCCGGACTGTCCGGCCATGGCCACCGCGCTGTCCAGGCCCGTGACCTGGGCTGCGACCATGGCCACCGATTCCGGAATCACCGGGTTCACCTTACCTGGCATAATGCTGCTGCCCGGTTGCAGCGCCGGCAGGCTGATTTCGGCCAGGCCATGAATCGGCCCGCTGTTCATCCAGCGCAGGTCGTTGGCGATCTTGGTGAGCACAATCGCCACACCGCGCAGCTGGGCAGAAAGCGCCACCGGACCATCCACCGCACTCTGGCCGGTAAACTTGTGTTCCAGTGAGGTAAAAGAGTAGCCGGTATTGGCACGCAGGAACTTGATGAACTGGCCGGAAAATTCCGGTAATGCGTTGATACCGGTGCCTACCGCGGTACCACCCTGGGGCACGGCCAACAGTTCGTCCGCTGCCGCTTCCACCCGTTTCTCCGCGGCCAGAAGCTGCTCCCGCCAGGTTCTCAGTTCCTGACCCAGGGTAACCGGCATGGCGTCCATCAGGTGGGTTCGTCCGGTTTTTACCTGGCTTGAGAAAGCCGCCTCCTGCTCATAGATCACGCCGCGCAGGTGCGAGAGTGCCGGCAGAAGTTTTTCCTTCACGGCGGCGACTGTGCTGACGTGAATGGCCGTTGGGATCACATCATTGGAGCTCTGGCTCATGTTGACATGATCATTCGGATGCACCTCGTAACCGGCGTTGCGGGCGATGCTGGCAATCACCTCATTCACATTCATGTTGGTGCTGGTCCCCGAACCGGTCTGATACCGGTCGACCGGAAACTGGTCCGCGTACGCGCCGTCCACCAGATTCTGGCAAGCCTCTGCAATCGCGTCCCGAAGATCGTTGTCCAGAAGTCCGAGACTGGTATTCGCCTCCGCTGCCGCACGCTTGATCTGCGCCACTGCGGCAATGAACGCCTGGGGCATCGGCTGGCCACTGACCTGGAAATTCTCGACCGCACGCTGGGTCTGCGCGCCCCAGAGCGCGTCCGTGGGAACCTGGATGTCTCCGAGACTGTCGGTTTCCGTTCTGTATTCGCTCATGCTCCCTCCTGTCCGTCCGTTTGCACTTTGGCCCCTCCGGCGTTTACGTAACGCTGCCGGCTGTGTCTCAGCCGCCGCCCTGGGATCTCAACCGGACATGGTCGCAAATGCCGGTTACCTGCTCAAAATTCAGGATCAGGGTATGAACGGTATTGGTGTAGGTATCGTGCAGGTGAAACTTGTACCGGTGCTGCTTTTCACCCTGCAGGAAACCATCGTATTCACGTACCAGCTCCCGCACGTCGCCCCCGGAATCCTGGTTCCAGGTGGCGTTGAACGGGCCCAGAACGGCACCGCCGGCCAGGCATACAGTGACTTCATGGTTGGTAAGGCTGTTTTCCGGAATACTCATGGCTAATCTCCCTTCAGGTCTGCCTTTGGTAAGTGTAGTCCGGCGGATCTTTCTTTGTGCGGTAATGCCCTGCTTTGTGCGGTAATGCCCTGCTTTGTGCGGCAATTCCCTGGTCAGGCACGGGAGGGAGATTCTCAGGCAGAGGCAAGAAGGCTGGTCATCAGGGCCCTGAGCCGGTTGGGCTTGACCGGTTTGTTCAGGATCGGCAGGTACTGGGCCCGCAAAAGTTTACGGGTATCGTCACTGCGGTCTGCGGTGATGATGGCGGCTGGGATGTCCCGGCCAAGGTAACGACGAACCCCGTGAACGGCGTCGTAGCCGGTCAGCTCGTTGTCCAGATGGTAATCGGCGAGGATGATGGCCGGAATCCGGTCGGCGTGCTCCAGCACTTCCAGTGCCTGAACCTTGCTGCCGGCGGTGAGCACCTCACAGCCCCAGCGTTCCAGCAGTACCTGCATGCTCTCAAGGACCGCCGGCTCATTGTCGATGACCAGAATGGAGAGTCCGCCGAAGCCATCGGAAAAACCCTGAAGCGCACCCGCACGGGGCATTTCCGGCAGGGCTCGCGCCGGCTCCAGCGGCAGAGTCAGCACAAACCGGGAGCCGCGCCCGGGCCTGGAAGACACGTCAATGTCATAACCCAGAATCCGGACCATACGCTCAACAATGGCAAGCCCCAGGCCCACGCCCTGGCGGCCACCGGTGTCATGGGGCAGTAACTGGTGAAATTCCGTGAAGATATCCCGGAGTTTGTCTTCCGCTATGCCCACCCCAGTATCCCAGACCTCGATCCGCAACTGGTCACCCCGTGCTCTCAGGGCCAATACAACGCCCCCCTTTCGGGTGTAACGCAAGGCATTGCTGAGCAGGTTGCGGAGAATGCGCGTCAGCATGCGCTGGTCGGTTTTGACCACGACCGGGATGGTCCGAACCCGGAAGGCCAGTCCTTTATTGGCGGCGACCGCCTCAAACTCCTCAGCCAGCGACCTGGCGAGGGCGGCCACATCGGTATACACCAGATCCGGTTTCATAGCCTGCTGGTCGAGTTTCGAGATGTCCAGCAAATCCGCCAGCAGGTCTTCAGCGCCCTCGAGCGCCCGGTGTACCTGATGCACCATCCGGGTTTCCTGCTCCGGCAAGCTGCTCTCCTGAAGCGCGGAAACCATCAACCGGGCGGCGTTCAGTGGTTGCAGCAGGTCATGGCTGGCCGCTGCCAGGTATTTATCCTTGCCAAGGTTGGCTTCCCTGGCTGCCTCCATGGCCACCACCAGTTCCCGCTCGACCTTCTCCCGCTCCTCAATCTGGTAGCGCAGGCCGACGTTGGCGTTCTGAAGCGCCTCGGTGCGTTCTTCCACCCGACGCTCAAGAGTCGCATTCAGCTGTTCCAGTTTTTGCCGGGCCAGCACCCGCTCGGTGATGTCGGCCACAAAGGCTTCCACCACTTCTGGCCCGAGATCCGGCCGCCGCAACAGGGTGACGGCCACATGGACCGGCTTGCGGTCCGCCCGTTGGAAGCGTGTCTCCCGGGCGCTCAAACGGCCTTCATTCAGAAGTTCCTGGCGAATGGCATCGAACTCACTGGCACTGCAGAACAGCTGTTCCCGCAGCCGGATAACCCGCTGCGTCAGGGCCTCGGCACTTTCATAACCGCAAATTCGCGCCATGGCGGGGTTGCAGGCCAGGAAGCCACCCCGCAGGTTGGCCTGGAAGATGCCATGCAGGGCGTTCTCGAACAGCCACTTGTAGCGGTTGCGCTCCTGCTCCAGCTCCTCAATCCGCTCCTGCAATGCCGGGTAATAGTTCTTGCGGACCGACTGGCTGCCGAGGCCAAGAAGATCGCCAACTTCGTAGCCACTGTCGTGTTCGTCGTCCTGAACGTCAGAGCGCTTCTTCATAGACAACCTGAACGTCCCTGAGCGACGACTTGCGGGGATTGGTGAGAATGCAGGGGTCCTGAAGGGCAAAGCCGGACAGGTGGGGAATATCCGAAACGCTGACTCCCAACTGGGCCAGGCGTGCTTCCAGTCCCACTTTGCGTTTCAGCTCAACGATTCGCTGCATCAGCCGTTTCTTGATCTCCGGCTTGCTCATACCCCGGGTATCGATATTCATGGCCTCGGCCACCCGGCGGAAACGGTCCTCCGCAGACTGGAAGTTGTAGGCCACCACGTGCTCCAGCAACAGCGCGTTGCACAGCCCGTGGGGCAAATCCAGAAACCCGCCGAGGCTGTGGGACATGGCATGCACCGCCCCCAGAATTGCGTTGGAAAACGCCAGCCCGGCTTGCATGGAGGCCAGCATGATCTGTTCCCTGAGGTAAGGATTGGCGATATTTTCCACCAGGGGTTCCAGATTCCGGTTGATCAGCCTGATGGCTTCCAGGGCATGGGTGTCGGTCAATGGCCCGCTGCCGGTAGACACGAACGCCTCAATGGCGTGAACCAGGGCATCCACGCCGGTACAGGCGGTCAGGTAGGCGTCCATGGTTTCCGTGACTTCGGGATCAATCAGGGACACATCTGGCACCACGGCTTTGCTGATGATGGAAAACTTGAACCGGCGGTTCGGGTCGGAAATGATCGCAAACTGGGAAACATCCGCCGATGTGCCCGCGGTGGTCGGGATCAGGATCAGGGGCGGTGAGGGGTTGGTGATGGTGTCCACGCCCTCGAATTCCAGAATATTGCGGCCGTGGGTGGCAACAATACCGATGCCCTTGGCGCAATCCATCGGGCTGCCGCCACCGATGGCAACGATGACATCACATTCACTGGATTTGTACAGCTCGGCTCCGGTCATCACCTCGTCGACCCTGGGATTGGGTGATACGCCGGTAAATACGGTAGAGCGAATTCCCGCGTCGGTCAGCAGGGTTACGATCTCGTTGACCCAGCCTGCCGCGGCCACGCCCGGATCAGACACCAGAAACACATGCCGGGCACCGAAGTTACTGGCGAAGTTGGCCACCGACTTCCGGGAGCCGGCGCCGAAGACAATTTCCGGTGATACGAACTTTCGCAGGGCGGAGATGTCGTGGCTCATCAGACTCTACTCGACCGTTTGTTGTTATAGGCGTAGCCGAGAGTTTAACTCATGTTCTCCGCCCGTTCATTGGCCTTGCGGCCATGCCTCCGATAAAAGCTGAACATCCTTTCCAGCATGTCCGCCTGGTTCGCCTGATGCCGGAAACCGTGGCCCTCCTGCTCAAACCAGTGCAATTCCGATGTGCGTCCTGCTGCCTTCATGGCATCAACCATGGCGCGGGTCTGTTCAGGCACCACGACTTTGTCCTGCCCACCCTGAAAAAAGATCATGGGCGCGGCAATACAGTCGGCGTGGTAAAGCGGCGTTCGTTCGCGCCAGCGCTCGGGGTTAGCTCCTGGTGGCCCCAACAACCAATCCAGATATCCGGATTCGAAGCGGTGGGTCATGGCCCTCAGCCGCAGCGGGTCTGTCACCCCGAACATGCTGGCGCCGGCGGTGAATTTCCGGCTCTGGATCATGGCCATCAGGGCCGTGTAACCACCGGAGCTCCGCCCCTGGATAAACACCCGGCGGCCGTCCACCAGGCCGACAGACACCAGGTGATCCGCGGTCCGCTCCATATCCTCAACATCTGCCTCACCCCAGCGCCCCTCAAGGGCAAGCCTGAATTTACGGCCAAAACCACTGCTGCCGCGATAGTTCACTTCGGCAACCGCAAAGCCTCGCTGGCACCAGTACTGCACCTGGGGACTGAACACCGGGTAGGCAGCGGAGGTGGGACCACCGTGGGCCATGAGAATCAGCGGAGGCAACTCCGGCGAGGCCAGTTTCGGTGTGTAGAAGAAACCATGGACCGGCTGTTCGCCGTGCTCAAGTGCCGGCACTTCAATATCCAGCGGCAGCGCAGGCCTTGAACCCGGCAAGGGGTTCTCGCCACCCGCCAGAATCCTGGCCTGCCCGGTTTGCAGTTCGATCTGCAGGACAGCATCCAGATGGGTCGCTGATCGGGCAACGCAATACAGGCTACCGCCGGAGGCCCGGAGGTAACGAAAATCGCTGTAGTCCCGGGCCACCCGGAAAGCGTCACCGCCTTCCGGTGACAGCAACCACAGCTCTCCCGATCCGTTGCGATACTGCACCCGAGCCCAGCCGCCATTGGCAAGCGGACAATGATGGCACTCCCCCAGTTGCCAGGGCGCGTTAGCATGGTCCAGCTCGGCAGACTGGCCCGAGTGCCAGAGTCCGTCACCGATCAGGGTGTCGAGGTACCAAGGCTGCCACCAGCCGGCGTGATCAGATAGCACCCACAACCGGGCGCGATCGAAGACCGGTTGCTGAACGGAGGCTTCTGAAGGCGTCGGCCAGTGGCGGCACTCACGGAGGCCACCATCTTGCACTACGCCCGCTGTCCAGAGCCGGCTGCGAACCCAGGGCATGTCCGGCAGTTGCCAGCTTGTCCAGGCCAACTTCCTGCCGTCGGCAGACAGCGCGGGCGCACTGTAGAAGTCCTGACCGGAATGGAGAGTCCGAAGCTCACCGTCCACAGAGACCGCCACCAGCTGCTGCTCGCCACCGGCCTCGCGAACGGCCAGCACCCTCTGCCGGGGCGCATCGGCGATCAGTCCGCCATAGGTGGCCCCGGGATCATCGGTAAGCAAGGAGCAGGTGCCGTCGGCCAGATCGATAAACCGGATCTGCTGATCCTCACCGACCACGAACACACCGGTATCGGAAGCCGCCAGCGCGCCGCCGCCGTAACCGTTCACCCGGCTACGGATGCCCAACCCGTCCGGGCCCAGGCGAGCGGGCCCCTGTTCGGACAGATACCAGAGATTAGCGTTGCCTTCGGCCGGATCGCTCTGTAACCAGAAAACACCGGCCGCAGAAACCGCGAGCCCGCCTCTTTGAGTGTGGGCCGCACAGGCCTCATAGGCGCTCATAGGGGTATTGTCAGGCGCTGACCTTGCGGGCGTGGATGCACAGAAGGGGCCGTCAGCCCCGGAAGAACAGCCGGGAGTTGTCCGCATTTCGATACAGGAGCGGCAGGGCTCCGGCATCCAGCTGTCGCCGCAATAATGGTTAGGGAGGGAACCCGGGCAGGTCATTACAGCTCCATTCCCAGTTCCCAGCGATAGATCACATCGTCGGACTCCGCGTTCAAGCCAAACGCAACGCCCGCCTGGAGTTCCAGGAGGCTGGAGCCCACCCTGACCTCAGCCAGGATTGCGGGCCCCAGCAAATGGTTGTTTCGGGCCCCGTAATACTCCAGTGCCGGCTGAAAAGTTTCAGACTTCGTATAGGCAGCCTGTATCGAGCCGGTCAGCTCAAGCTGCTCGTCGTCTTCACCAAATGAACGGCCGACCAGAACATTGGTCAGAACCTGGTAGTGATCGGCTAACTGTCTTTCATAGAGCGGCCCAATGGTTATCTCACTGGCTGTTCCCCGGTGTTCTTTTGATAGTTCAAGAAACAATCCCGCAGCGCTCTCATGGTCCTGAAAAAAATTCCCAACCAATTCAATTTCATATTCGTCCAGTGAATAGGCACTCCCGGGGCTCTTAATGGCGTTGAAGTTGAGTTCGGCACTGAAGCGATCCGTTATCCCGTAACCAATTTCCCACTGATCAAACCGGAGATTGTCGTCTTCGCTTCCCTGACTGTCCAGAAACGCGCCAACCACACCGATCTCGAGATCACCTGCCGTGATCCGGGGGGAGTATATTTCATCCACCGCGAGCTCCGCCTCGGCGGCAAAGGGCCAAAACAAACACAAGACGACCTGTTTCGGTCGGACTGGATGACGACACGCGCCTGGATTGTTCTTTGCTCGAAACATTGGTCACCTGTACGAGGTTATGGAGAGTGAGACTCCTGCACCGTGCCTCACAGTAATATTGGGAAATGGCCAGACATGGGCACGACTATCACCAACCGCGGCACGGGCATTTTCATGAGCGTGGTACATCATCAGCACTTCCCTCTCATCTTATTGATCGGCAACATCCCCGGGCTTCAAGGCAATGCTCAGCCCCGGAAGAACAGTCGGGAGTTGTCCGCATTTCGATAGATGAGTCCAGTAAGGCCGGCCGTGGCGTGATCGGCAGCGTTCCTCGCGGCCAGGATTCGATCATGGTGAGGGGACTTGCTGCAGACTGGGTCGGCGTTATCGGCATTGCCGGTCAAGAGATAGGCCTGGCAGCGGCAACCTCCGAAGTCTTGTTGCTTCTCATCACAGGAGCGGCAGGGCTCTGGCATCCAGCTGTCACCCCGGTAGTGGTTGAAGCCCGGGCTGTCGTACCAGATGCTTTGAAGATCCTGGTCCCGGACATTGGGGAAGTCGATGGGCAGCAGGCGGGCGCTGTGGCACGGCAGCGCAGTGCCGTCCGGGGCTATGGTCAGGAACAGGTTGCCCCAGCCGTTCATGCAGGCTTTTGGGCGCTCTTCGTAGTAGTCCGGAGTGACGAAGATCAGCTTCATGGCCGAGCCGGTGGCGTCCAGGCGTTTACGGTACACGTTCACTTCCTGCTCCGCCTGCACCAGTTGCGTTTTCGAGGGCATCAGCCCTTCCCGGTTCTCAAAAGCCCAGCCGTAATACTGGCAGGTCGCCAGTTCCACGTAGTCCGCCCCCAGGTGCTCACACAGGGCCATGATGTCGTTCATCTGGTGGATGTTGTGGCGGTGGATCACGAAGTTGAGCACCATCGGGTAGCCCGCCGCCTTGACCGCCCGGGCCATGGCCAGCTTCTGGTCAAAGGCCTTGCGGGAGCCGGCCACGGCGTTGTTCAGCTCGGGGTCCGAGGCCTGGAAACTGACCTGGATATGATCCAGTCCGGCCTCGGCAAAGGCAGCCACCTTGGCGTCGGTCAGCCCCAGGCCTGAGGTAATGAGGTTGGTGTAGTAACCCAGCTGTCGCGCTTCGGCGATCAGCTCCGGCAGGTCCTGGCGCACCAGGGGCTCGCCGCCGGAAAAGCCCAGTTGGGCGGCGCCCATGGCCCGGCCCTGGCGTAGCACACTCACCCACTCGTCGGTGCTTAGCTCCCGTTCGGTCTGGGCAAAGTCCAGCGGGTTGGAGCAGTAGGGGCACTGCAGCGGGCAGCGATAGGTCAGCTCCGCCAGCAGCCAGAGGGGCGGCCCCGCCTTATGGGGGTTGACCGGTGTGGGTGCGTGCGAGGTGTTCATGACAGGTCGATCCAGTGGTGTTGCTGCGCATCCTGCAGAAAATTACTCACGTCCTTGCCGAGCGGTCCGGCATCCGGGAATTGCTGCTCCAGGGTGGCAACGATGTCGGCCACACTGCGCTGGCCGTCCACCTCGTTGAGAATAGCACCGGCGCTGCCGTTCAGCTTCACCATACCTTCCGGATACAGCAGAACGTAACTTTCCTGGGCGGGTTCCCACTGGAAGCGGAAGCCACGGCGAAAACGCGGAACCTGGTGCATGGCAACCCCCATTACAGCCCCCGGTGCCAGACCTGCTGGTCGGTCACCGTATGGTAGGGCGGCGTACGGTGGCCGTAAGCCATGGTCATGGCATCCAGCATGGTCCACAGGATATCCAGCTTGAACTGCAGAATTTCCAGGGCCCGGGTCTGCCCGGCGCCGGTGGTGAAGTGGTCCAGGGTGATGGTCAGGCCGTGCTCCACATCCCGGCGCGCCTCCGACAGCCGCTTGCGGAAATAGCGGTAGCCGCCCTCGTCAATCCACGGATAGTGGCCCGGCCAGCTGTCCAGTCGGGACTGGTGGATCTCCGGCGCGAACAGTTCGGTCAGGGAGGAACAGGCCGCCTCCTGCCAGGTGGCCCGGCGGGCAAAGTTCAGGTAGGCATCCACCGCAAACCGGACACCGGGCAGCACATGGCGCTGGTCGATCACTTCTTCCCGGGTCAGACCCACCGCTTCGGCCAGGGACAGCCAGGCCTCGATACCACCCGCATCGCCGTCGTGGCCGTCGTGGTCCAGAATCCGCTGCAGCCAGAGCCGGCGCACGCCGGCGTCCGGGCAGTTGGCCATGATCGCGGCGTCCTTCTGGGGAATCCTGATCTGGTAGTAATACCGGTTGGCCACCCAGCCACGAATCTGTTCCGGCGTGCATTGTCCGCCATACATGGCTTTATGGTACGGGTGGTGGATGTGGTAATACTGCCCCTTGTCCCGGAGGGCCTGTTCAAAATCCGTGCGGTTCATGGCGGTGTTGGCTTTGGCGTTCATGGCGGCCCCGACAGGTCGATATGCATTCCGTCCCAGGACACCTCAATCCCGTGGCGCGTCAGTTCCGCGCGCTCCGGCGAGTCCTCGTTCAGGATCGGGTTGGTGTTGTTGATGTGAATCAGGATCTTGCGGCTGGCCGGCAGGGTGTCGAGCACCTCGATCATGCCTCCGGGGCCACTTTGGGCCAGATGCCCCATGGCCTGCCCGGTCTTGGTGCCCACTTCCTGGCGGATCATCTCGTCGTCGTGCCAGACGGTGCCGTCCACTAGCAGCACATCGGCTTTTTTCATCCAGTCCAGGATGCGCGGGTCCGGCTCTCCGAGGCCCGGCGCATAGAGCACTGTCTGCCCGGTGCGGGTGTCCTCAAGAAAAATACCGATGTTATCCCCCGGGTGCGGGTTATCCCGGCGCGGCGAATACGGCGGCGCGTTGCTCAGCAGCGGAATGGCAGTCAGTTCGATGGACGGTGCGCAGGGAATCGTAAACGGCGACTGTTCAGAGGCCGCCACCCGGCGCCAGTTCAGGCCGCCATTCCAGTGCCTGAGCATGGTAAACAGGGGGAAGCCGCCGCTGAGGTCCTCGTGTACCTGCTCGGTACACCAGACGTCCATGGGCAGCCCCTCGCGAAGCGATAGCAGACCGGTGGTGTGATCCACCTGGCTGTCCATCAACAGGATAGCATCGATGCCGGTGTCCCGAAGCGCCCTGGCCGGCTGCATGGCTTCAAAAGAAGCCAGCTGGGCGCGAATATCGGGAGAGGCGTTGAACAGGATCCAGTGCTCGCCGTCTTCACTGACGGCAACGGAAGACTGGGTGCGGGCACGGGCGTTCAGGGTGCCCTGACGGAAGCCGTCGCAGTTGGCGCAGTTGCAGTTCCACTGGGGAAAGCCACCGCCGGCGGCGGAGCCCAGAACGTGGATGAACATGATTGGACACTCCGGAAGTAAAACGGCCAGCCACTCAGGCTGGCCGCTTCAGCACTCAGCGGTTGGCGAAGTACATGGTAACTTCGAAACCGATGCGCAGATCCTCATAGGCTGGTTTGGTCCACATAATGCTTACCTCTGTTGTCGTAATTGTTAGCGCATTGCGGGTGAATCAACGACATTGCCGATAACCCACTTCTCATCCTAGTTGACAGGGATAGGAGATCAATATGGTACTTTGGCACTGTTTTTGGGCCTCCCCAAGTTGTAATAAGTCCGCAGTCGGACTTGCCCGTTGCCTAGCAGCCTTAAGCCCGACAGGCTGCTGGAACGAAAAAAAGGCCCTGGGAAGGGCCAAAAGAGGTCAAGGTGCACATCCGATGTGCCGACTCACAGGCGGGCCCGTGTGGGGAAGCCCGCCTACCGCTCAGAGAATCAGAAGAAACCCAGTGGGTTGATGTCGTAGCTGACCAGCAGGTTCTTGGTCTGCTGGTAGTGGTCCAGCGCCATCTTGTGGTTTTCACGACCAACACCGGACTTCTTGTAACCACCGAAGGCGGCGTGGGCCGGGTACTGGTGGTAGCAGTTGGTCCACACACGGCCTGCCTGGATGGCTCGGCCCATGCGGTAAGCACGGTTGATGTCGCGGGTCCACAGGCCGGCACCCAGACCAAACTCGGTGTCGTTGGCGATGGCCAGGGCTTCTTCCTCGTCCTTGAAGGTGGTTACACCCACCACCGGGCCGAAGATTTCTTCCTGGAACACACGCATGTCGTTCTTGCCTTTCAGCAACGTGGGCTGGACATAGAAGCCGTTGTTGTACTGACCTTCCATTTCCTCACGGCCACCACCGGTCAGCACTTCCGCACCTTCCTGCTTGCCGATTTCCAGGTATGACATGATCTTGTCGAACTGCTCCTTGCTGGCCTGGGCACCCACCTGAACATCGGTATCCAGCGGGTTGCCACGCTTGATGGCCTTCGTGCGCTCGATGACTTTGGCCATGAATTCGTCGTACATGTCTTCCTGAATCAGGGCACGGGAGGGACAGGTGCAAACTTCACCCTGGTTGAAGAATGCCAGCACCAGGCCTTCCACACACTTGTCGATAAATTCCGGCTCAGCCTGCATCACGTCGGAGAAGTAGATGTTGGGGGACTTGCCACCCAGCTCGACGGTAGAGGGAATGATGTTCTCGGCGGCACATTTGAGGATGTGCGAGCCCACCGGCGTGGAGCCAGTGAAGGCAATTTTGGCGATGCGCTTGCTGGTGGCCAGGGCCTCGCCGGCTTCAATGCCGTAACCGTTGACAATATTAACCACGCCCGGTGGCAGCAGGTCGCCAATCAGTTCCATCAGCACCAGGATGCTGGCCGGGGTCTGCTCGGCCGGCTTCATCACGGTACAGTTACCCGCCGCCAGGCAAGGCGCCAGCTTCCACACTGCCATCAGCAGCGGAAAATTCCATGGGATAATCTGGCCTACAACACCCAGTGGCTCGTGATAATGATAGGCCACGGTGTTGTTGTCGATAGCACTGGAGGTGTCTTCCTGGGCGCGGATACAGCCGGCGAAATAACGGAAGTGGTCCACTGCCAGGGGCAGGTCGGCGTTGATGGTTTCACGCACTGCCTTGCCGTTGTCCCAGGTTTCGGCAACCGCCAGCATCTCGATGTTCTGCTCAATGCGGTCGGCAATTTTCAGCAGAATGTTGGAGCGTTCGGTGGTAGAGGTCTTGCCCCAGGCTGGTGCGGCCTTGTGTGCCGCGTCCAGGGCAAGATCAATGTCTTCGGCGCCGGAGCGGGGAATCTCACAGATAACGTCGCCGGTGATCGGTGTGATGTTCTCGAAATACTGACCCTTCAGCGGGGCAACCCACTCGCCACCGATGAAGTTCTCGTAACGGGATTTGAAAGAAACGACGGAGCCATCCTTTCCTGGTTGTGCGTAGATCATGGTTTCGACCTCTTGTTGTGTTTGTCGCAAGGCAACGCGGCCTTTCGCGTTTACCCATTCAATGTAGACGCCAAACCCGGAAAGTTGAATGATGCGATGGAGGCGAAAAACTCCTCCCTTGGTAGTAGATGACCGGAACGCCATGCCAACAGCGACCTGAAGCGCAATACACCCGCCAGAAATCCGCACTGCAGACGCGCCCACCGATGCACAAAAACAGTGCGAACGCCCAAGCAGGAAGCAACCTGCGTTGAGCTCAAAAAACAAAACCTTATTAAAACCAGAAACTTACTGATTGGCACAGACTCTGCAGTTGATCCATTACGCAGCGAGAAGTCGGTTACTGAAACCACAATCAAAGCGCCACAATCTGACCAATGGTCAACTAGGGTTCCGGTCTGCCATCAATCCGTGCAGACGGCTGGTCCGAGAGTTGACGACCTTTTCCAAGGTTACACGGCGGGACAAAAGCCCGGGAGGATCGCTCAGTTACTGACGCCTCTCGCTTTTTAAATGCCCTAACCAGGAGGAAAAGGCCATGTTGCAAACCGCAACCCCCCTCTACGACGATCTGATTCCCGGCGGATCCCACTGGTCTTTCATCATGCGCCGCGGCCACGTGCTGCGCCTGATTGACGAAACCGGCGGTGCCAACGTCGGCATGTTGATGTACAACCCCGAGAACGCGCTCGAGCGCTACAACATGCCGGACACCCTGAAAAACCAGCACACCTTCCTGCTCACCAGTGGCCATGTCCTGCTTTCCGACATGGGCCGGGTGTTCGCCTCCATCATCCGAGACGACCTGGGCTGGCACGACACCGTTACCGGCACCTGCACCGCCGATCTGGTGGAACAGCGCTGGGGCAGGAAGACCTATCAGCAGGCCCACAACCACTACCACCGCAACGGCTTCACCAGCTTCCTGAACGAACTGGCCAAATACGGTCTGGGCAAGAAGGACCTGACCGCCAACCTGAACTGGTTCAGCAAGGTGCAGACCGACGACGACGGCAACATGGCCTTTGTCAGCGATCACTCCCACGCCGGCGCCACCGTCGACCTGCGTTTTGAGATGGACACCATCGTGGTGCTGCACACCTGCCCGCACCCGATGAATCCGGCCACCGGGTACCCCAGCCATCCCGTGCGTTACCAGCTCTTCAGGGCGGCACCGGTCACCGATGCCGATCCCTGCAAGACGTCCTCACCGGAGGCCACCCGGGCCTTCGCCAATAACGCCCTGTACCACCTGTTCCAGTAACGGAGGCCGGAGATGATCAAGCAAAGCGCATTGAAACCTGAAAACGCCGCCTTCCGCGAAACCGTACCGGCGGGCGAGTATTTCCTGAAAGTGGTGAAGGCCGGCGAAACCGTCCGCATCCTGGACCTGGAAGGCAACCAGGCCGCCGACACCCTGTTCTACAACGCCCACAATCCGACCGAGCGTTACAGCGCCGTGGACACCATCCGCGAGCAGGGCAATGTCTACCTGACCGCCGGCTCGAAGCTGATGTCCTCGGAAAACAACGTGATGCTGGAGATCACCGCCGACACCTGCGGCCGGCATGACACCCTCGGCGGCGCCTGCGCGGCGGAAAGCAACACCACCCGCTATGCCCTTGAGAAAAAGTGCATGCACGCCTGCCGGGACAGTTGGCTGGTAGCGGTCACCGAACACGAGGAACTGGGCATGTCCAAGCGGGATATCACCCACAACATCAATTTCTTTATGAACGTGCCGGTGACCGCAGACGGCGGCCTGACCTTTGCCGACGGCATTTCCGACGCCGGCAAGTACGTGGAACTGGAAGCCAAGATGGATGTGCTGGTGATGATTTCCAACTGTCCGCAGCTGAACAACCCCTGCAACGGCTGGAACCCGACACCGATCGAGGTGCTGGTATGGAGCTGACCGGCACCCTCAACAACCCCAACAAGGTCCTGATCGCCAACCGTGGCGCCATCGCGTGCCGGGTGATACGTACTCTGCGTGCCATGGGGCTCACCTCGGTAGCCGTCTACGCCGAAGCGGATGCAGATTCCCTGCACGTGCGCCAGGCGGATGAGGCCTACTCACTGGGCGAAGGCTCGGCGGCCGCGACGTATCTGGACCAGGACAAGCTGTTTGAGGTTGTCCGCAAGAGCAGTGCCGGGGCCATTCATCCGGGCTACGGGTTTCTGAGCGAAAACGCCGGTTTCGCCCGGCGCTGTGACGCCGAAGGTGTGGTATTCCTCGGACCGACACCGGAACAGATGGAACAGTTCGGTCTCAAACATACCGCCCGGGCCCTCGCAGAGAACGCCGGCGTACCCCTGCTTCCGGGCACCGGATTGCTGACCGATCTGGACGCGGCCCTGGAATCTGCCGACAACATCGGCTACCCGGTGATGCTCAAGAGCACCGCCGGCGGTGGTGGCATTGGTATGTCCCGCTGTTACAGCGCCGAAGATCTGAGCAAGAGCTTTGAATCGGTTCAGCGCCTGAGCCAGAACAACTTCAGCAACAGCGGTGTGTTCCTGGAAAAATTTGTGGAACACGCCCGTCATATCGAAGTGCAGTTGTTTGGCGACGGTGAAGGCCAGGTGCTGGCTCTGGGTGAGCGTGACTGCTCCGCCCAGCGCCGCAACCAGAAGGTGATTGAGGAGGCCCCGGCCCCGGGACTGACCGACGACGTTCGTAACCGCATGCACGCTACCGCCCGCCAGTTGGGCGAAAGCATCGCCTACCGCAGTGCCGGCACCGTGGAGTTCATCTACGATCCGGACACCACCGAGTTCTACTTCCTGGAAGTGAATACTCGCCTGCAGGTAGAGCACGGCGTCACCGAGCAGGTGTACGGTGTTGACCTGGTGCGCTGGATGGTCGAACTGGGTGCCGGCACCTTGCCGGACCTGGCAGAACTGGGCGGTAACCTCACCGCCTCCGGCCACGCCATCCAGGCCCGGATCTATGCGGAAGATCCCAACAAGGACTTCCAGCCCGGTGCCGGGTCGCTCACCAACGTGACCTGGCCTGCAGGGGACGGTCTTCGGATCGATACCTGGATTCAGCCGGGTACAGAAGTCTCGGCGCTGTTCGATCCCATGCTGGCCAAGGTCATCGTGCACGAACAGGATCGCGAGTCGGCCCGCCAGCGGCTGATGCAGGCTCTGGATGCCAGCCAGCTGTATGGCATCGAAACCAACCTCAAGTACGTGCGCCAGGTGCTGGACGACCCGCGCTTTGCCGAAGGCCGGCTATTCACCCGTACCCTCAACGAATTCGATTACCGGCCAGCCACGGTGGATGTCCTCAGCGGCGGCACCCTGACCACCATTCAGGATTACCCGGGCCGCATCGGCTACTGGGAAATCGGCGTGCCGCCGTCCGGTCCGTTCGACAGCTACTCCTTCCGTCTGGGCAACAGGCTGCTGGGTAACCCCGAGGGAGCACCCGGGCTGGAAATCACCCTCAAGGGCCCGATACTCACGTTCAACCGCGCCACCCAGATTGCCCTGACCGGGGCGACGCTGGAGGCCACCCTGAACGACGAGCCGGTGGATTTCTGGCAGGTGATTTACGTGCCCGCTGGCGCCACCCTGAAACTGGGCGCCACCACGGCCGACGGCGCCCGGGCCTATGTGCTGTTCCGTGGCGGCCTGGACTGCCCGGAATACCTGACCTCCTGCAGCACCTTTACGCTCGGGCAGTTTGGCGGCCATTGCGGCCGGGCGCTCCGGGCCGGCGATGTGCTGGCCCTGCCGGATGCGGAACCGACGACCAGAACCACCCTGCCCGCCGACCTGAAACCGACCATCGGTAAAACCTGGAAGCTGCACGTCACCTACGGCCCCCATGGTGCGCCGGACTATTTTACCGGCGCGGACATCGACACCTTCTTCGCCAGCGAATGGGAGATCCACTACAACTCCAGCCGCACCGGCGTCCGCCTGATCGGGCCGAAACCGGAATGGGCCCGCAGCGACGGCGGTGAGGCGGGTATGCACCCCTCCAACATCCACGACAATGCCTACGCCGTGGGGACGGTGGATTTCACTGGCGACATGCCGGTAATCCTGGGCCCCGATGGCCCCAGCCTGGGCGGCTTCGTCTGCCCGGTGACGGTGATCAGTGCCGACCTCTGGAAGCTGGGCCAGCTCAAGGCCGGCGACAAGGTGCAGTTTGTGCCGGTGAGCCAGGATCAGGCGGTTGCCCTGCGGGCAGCGCTGGATGAATCCGTGGCCACACTGACGTCGGCCACCGCCCATATCACCCCCATGAAACCAGAGACGCCGATCCTCGATGCGTTGACGCCCGAGGAACACGAAACCGGCGTGGAGTACCGGGCTGCCGGCGACAATTACGTGTTGGTGGAATACGGCCCCATGGAGCTGGATATCCGCCTGCGATTTCGCGCCCACGCCCTGATGCTGTGGCTGCGTGAGCAGAATCACGACGCCATCCTGGAGCTGACACCGGGCATCCGCTCCCTGCAGGTGCACTACGACAGCCAGAAACTGAACCAGCGTACTCTGCTGGATCTGCTGATCAGCGCCGAAAAGGAACTGGAGAAGCAGCCGGAATGGGATGTGCCGGCGCGCGTCGTGCACCTGCCCCTGTCCTGGGATGACGAGGCCTGCCAGACCGCCATTGCCAAATACATGCAGTCAGTGCGCAAGGACGCACCCTGGTGCCCGAGCAACCTGGAGTTCATCCGCCGTATCAACGGGCTGGGCAGCATCGACGAGGTGAAAAAGACCGTGTTCGATGCGAGCTACCTGGTGATGGGCCTGGGTGATGTCTACCTGGGCGCTCCTGTGGCTACGCCGCTGGACCCACGGCACCGGCTGGTGACCACCAAGTACAACCCGGCCCGGACCTGGACCGCGGAAAACTCCGTGGGCATCGGCGGCGCCTACCTGTGCATCTATGGCATGGAGGGGCCCGGTGGCTACCAGTTTGTCGGTCGCACCCTGCAGATGTGGAACCGCTACCGCACGACGGACTTGTTCGAGCCCGGCAAACCCTGGCTGCTCCGGTTCTTCGATCAGGTGCGCTTCTATGAAGTCAGCGCCGAGGAGCTTCAACAGATCCGCCGGGACTTCCCCAACGGCGACTACCCGATCCGGGTCGAAGAAACCCGCTTCAACCTGAAGGACTACGAGCAGTTTCTGGCCGACAACAACGACGAGATCCAGACCTTCACCGGTAAGCGCAAGCAGGCCTTCGACGAGGAACTGCAACGCTGGATCGAATCCGGCCAGATCAATTTCAGCTCCGAGGCGCCCATCGAGGACACCGGCGAGGGCGATATCGCCAACCTGCCAGCCGGCCAACACGCCGTGGAAAGCCACGTGGCCGGCAACCTGTGGGAATGCCTGGTCCAGCCCGGCGACACCATCGAGGCCCAGCGACCGGTGGCCGTCATCGAATCCATGAAAATGGAAATCGAGCTACTGAGCCCGGTGAGCGGTCGCGTGGTAGACGTGCGCCGGGAAGCCGGCCAGGCAGTATCACCCGGAACGCCGGTGGTGATCGTGGAAGAGACAAACGAGTAATGCCAGCAACCATCACAAACTGAAAAAGACCAAACCTGCACACACGGGCAAGACCCGAGGAGAGACACCATGAAAACAACTGACCTGAGCAAACGCCTGGCCGCCGGCGTGTTGACCGCTTCCCTGGCCATGGGGGCTCTCGCTGAGGAAAAGGACTCCTTCAGCATTGCCTGGACCATCTACGCCGGCTGGGTACCCTGGCAGTACGCCGAAGACTACGGAATCATGAAGAAGTGGGCGGACAAGTACGATATCGAAGTGGATATCGTGCAGGTGAACGACTACATCGAATCCATCAACCAGTACACCGCCGGCCAGTTTGACGGCGTGGTGGCCACCAGCATGGACGGCCTCTCGATTCCGGCGGCCTCAGGCGTGGACACCACCGCCCTGATCGTGGGTGACTATTCCAACGGCAACGATGGCCTGGTGTCGAAGGACGCCAAGTCGATTGAGGACCTTGAAGGCGAAACCGTGCATCTGGTGGAGCTGTCCGTTTCCCACTATCTCCTGGTCCGTGCGTTGAACACGGTTGGGCTGGAGGAGCGCGATATCAGCGTGGTGAACATCTCTGATGCCGACCTGGTGTCCGCCTTCCAGACCGACGACGTTCGTCATGTCGCCACCTGGAACCCGCTGCTGGCAGAGGTGGCAGCCTACCCGGGCGCCACCAAACTGTTCGATTCCAGCCAGATTCCGGGTCACATCAAGGATCTGACTCTGGTGAACTCCGAGACCCTGGAAGACAACCCGAACCTGGGTAAGGCCCTTGTCGGCGCCTGGTATGAAACCATGAGCATTCTGGCCTCAGACTCCGAGAAAGGGCAGGAGGCAAGAGCCTTTCTGGGTGAATTGTCCGGTACCGACCAAGCCGGCTATGAAGCCCAACTGGCCGGCATGAAGATGTTCTGGGAACCGCAGATGTCGGTGGACTTCATCAACAGCGAGGAAGCCCGAGAAGCCATGGACAGCGTTCGCCAGTTCTCTTTCGACAAGGGCCTGCTTGGCCAGGGCGCCATGAGCCCGGATTTCGTGGGCATCGAATTTCCGGATGGTTCAATCATGGGCGACGAAGCCAACGTGAAACTGCGGTTTAACGACAGCTACATGCAGATGGCAGCCGACGGCGAGATCTAAGTCCGGTCATTGCTTGCCTTGATGGACAGCTGAGGGCACGATTACTCGTGCCCTTTTTTGTGAGCTTGGGAGCACGGTTGGGGGCGGATGGCCTCTCCAAAACACGCTCCTTCGGCCCATCCCTGGGGCGCTTGGGCTCCGCCATCCATGGCTCCGCACAGTTTTGGAGAGGCCATCCGCCCCCAACCCCGAGCACCCGAGTAAACCGGAGAAAAAACCACCTATGCGTCGTACCAAGGAAGATGCCGAAAAAACCCGCCAGACCGTTCTTGAAGCGGCGTTAAAACTGTTCAGTCGGGATGGCTACTCACTGACCACATTAAGCCGGATTGCAAAGGAAGCGGGCTGCAGTCGTGGGCCGATTTACTGGCATTTTGAGAACAAGGACGATCTGTACGAAGCGGTGCTGGCCTATTCTCAGGAACCGCTGGAAGCACTCGTCGCAGAATGTTCAGCCATGCGCGATACCCCCATTGCGGCGATGGACCATTTTATCGAGCGCTGGCTGGGGTTGTTGGCTAACGACAGAAAGTACCGGCAGTCGTTTGAAATCCTGCTGAACAAGACCGAACTCACCGATGCCATGAGCCGCACTCTGAAACGGGAGCGGGCATTGACCGCGTCGATTATTGCCATGTTTCGGGATCTGGTTGGCCAGGCCGTTCAGCTTGGTCTGATCAAAACGGAGGAAGATCCGGAAGATCTGGGGCTGTTGAGTTATACCTACCTGATGGGTATCACCCAGACCTGGCTGTTCGCGCCGAAGCTGTTTTCATTGAAACAGGAGGCGGCATTTTTCCGACGGCAATTCTGGGTGTTACTCGGCCGTGACTGAACGCTCCTTCTCAAGCAACTGCTGTTTGCGGTCGAGGCCCCAGCGATAGCCTCCGAGCGAGCCGTCGCTTCTCAACACCCGGTGGCAGGGTATCAATATCGCGATGCGATTCCTGCCGCAGGCGGAGGCCACTGCCCGAACCGCTTTGGGTTCCCCAAGGCGCCTTGCCAGTTCTGTGTAGCTCACCACCTCGCCTTCCCGAACGCTTAACAACAGCTTCCAGACTCTTGTCTGGAAGGCAGTGCCACGAATATCGAGAGGCACGTCAGGGCGGGGTTTGTTTTGGCAGAGGTGTTCATCAAGCGCGACCATCCAGGCATCCAGTTCCGGAGACTCACTGGCCCCTGACGGGGCGAGCCGGGCTTTCGGGAATTCCTTCTGCAGTTGCTCGTGCAAGGTCTCTTCATCGTCGCCAAATTCGGCAAAGCACACACCCTTGTCGGTGGCGGCCATCATCAGCAGGCCAAGTGCAGTTTGCCTGCTGGCATAGGCGATCATTTCACCTTCGCCGCCTTTTCCATAACGCGACGGCGGCATGCCCACCTGCCGGTCCGGTGCGCCATACACCCGGCTGACCGAGCCAAAGCCGGCATCGTAGATGGCATCGGTGACGGCCTGGCCAGTTCGCAGCGCCTGTTTGAACGCGCGCATCCGGAGGGCATCCTGATAGGCCTTTGGCGATAACCCGAAGGTCTCCTTGAACGACCGTTGAAGATGGGAAGCTGACAGCCCGGCAATCTCAGCGAGATCGGCCAGCCTGAGCGGCTCATCGGGACGGCTTTCGATGTATCTGGCCAGGGCCACCATCCGGTCTGCAACCGGGGTTGCGGCTTCGGGTTCTCCAGAAGCAGGGGGCAGCGGATGGTGCTGTGATCTGGGCATGGTTCAGGTCCTGTTTATCCGTCTCTCCACTCGCCCACACTATGCCGTTATCCATCGGTCGCTGCCATCCGTTTCTTGCTGCCCTGGGGGGTCAGAACATCTTCAGGTAACGGTCGACCTCCCAGGACGACACGTGGTTC
Source organism: Marinobacter metalliresistant (assembly GCF_038098645.1). Classification (NCBI taxonomy): domain Bacteria; kingdom Pseudomonadati; phylum Pseudomonadota; class Gammaproteobacteria; order Pseudomonadales; family Marinobacteraceae; genus Marinobacter; species Marinobacter metalliresistant. The sequence continues at coordinate 2,244,046 of NZ_CP101118.1, forward strand.
TGGTAGCTCTCCCATTCGCCTTTCTTGTAATCGACGAAACTCCTGAACATGGCTTCGCCGAAGACGTCCTTCGCCAGCGGATCGGCCTCGAACGCCTCGACGGCTTCACCGAGGTGACGAGGCAGGTACTCAATACCCTGGGCAGCAATGTCGGCATCGCTGTAGTTGTACATGTTTTCATGGTGTGGCTCGCCGGCATCCAGGCCCTCGCGAAGTCCTTCCAGCCCGGCCGCCAGGATCAGGGCGCTGCCGAGGTAAGGGTTGCAGGCAATGTCTGCAGCGCGACATTCAATGCGACCGCCCATGCTGGGAATGCGAATCATGTTGGTACGGTTGTTGGAGCCATAACACATGAACACCGGCGCCCAGGTGGAGCCGGACATGCTGCCCTGGCGAACCAGACGCTTGTAGCTGTTCACCGTAGGGGCGATCACCGCGCTGATAGCCGCGCCGTGTTTCAACACGCCGGCAATGAAATGGTAAGCAATCTTACTGATGCCACAGTTGTGCAGGTCATCATCCCTGGGCTCGAACAGGTTCTCACCGGTTTTGATGTCGGCCAGGGACATATTGTAGTGGGCACCACTGCCGGTGCGGTCAGCAAACGGCTTCGGCATAAAGCTCGCGAAAGCGCCGTGTTTGCGGGCGATTTCGTTGGCCATCATGCGGAAGAACACCAGACGGTCCGCCATGGTCAGGCCATCGGCGTATTTGAAGTCAGTTTCAAACTGACCGTTGGCGTCCTCATGGTCGAAGGAGTACACGTCCCAGCCCAGTTCGTTCATGGCGTCCACCAACTCGTCGATGATGGGCAGATTGTCCATCAGGGCGCGGGGGTCGTAGCAGGGCTTACCCAGGTTGTCCCGGTCACTCAAAGGGGCAAAGCCGCCGTCTTCGGTGTCACGAAACAGGAAGAACTCGGTTTCAATCCCAAGGTTGAAGCGGTAACCCATATCGGCGGCTGCGCTGAGCTGGCGCCGGAAGATGTTGCGTGAACAGGCTTCGAACGGCTCACCATTGAGGTACAGATTGCCCGGAAACCAGGCCAGCCGGCGATTCCATGGGCAGATGGCCAGCCCGTTCGGATCCGGCATGGAAGCGACTTCATCGTCGGAGATGTCCTGGGGCACGCCGTCCAGAGCCGCACCGGTGTACAGCTCGGAGCCCTCCATCATCTGCCCCAGGTGGGCAACGGGAACGAACTTGCCTTTGGTGACACCATGAATATCAACGTAGCTGGCGATAGCGTACTTCACGCCCGCCTCGGTGAGTTTTTCTTTCAGGGTCTTGGTGTTGGTCAGTTCTGTCATCGTTTTCCTCTCTTCAGCCCGGCGACGCGGACAGTCGGTTTGTCTTCTGGCACGTTTTTTCCTTTGATCTAACCATTCAACTTACATGCCAGTATGTATGTAAGTTGGATTATGCGCCGCTCAAACAGAGCCAGAAAAGACGGAATCTGAGGACAAAGTTATGGATTTACAGTGGATTAAAGCCGACTTCGAGGCCGGCCCGGTCCCTGCTGGAGCGAGCAGGCTCATGACAGTGCACCCCGAACCGCCCCGCACCATATTGGCGCATACTTGCTGCCAAATTCGCCCCGACTCCCCCGTTATTGCCCGCTTGATGTATCTGGCACGCCATCTGCACTGTTAAGAACAGACGGTTTTCAAAACCCCGATCCGTTCACGGCACTGTGCACAACATCGCAGACAGAGCGGCGAACACGAAAGACAAATGGGTGACTAGGGTTCCGGTCCGGGCAGGCACGCAACAGCTACCCGGATGGCTGGTCCGAGAGTTACCGACCTCTGGGAGGTTACACGGCGGGACAAAAGCCCGGGAGACCGAATCGCAAGGGATGCTGTTGCCCGCGATAACCTTGCCGTGTTGTGTGACCAGAGGAGACAACCTATGCGACTGATCAACCGCCATCCCGGACGGGCCTCGGCCACCCTGCTGGGCCTGCTGCCCTTCCTGCTGATCATGCTGATCTATAGCCTGGCCTCCCAGGAGCGCCTGGCGGAAAACCCCAACGACAAACTGCTGCCCGGCCTGGAACAGATGACCGCTGCCGTGGATCGGATGGCCTTTCAGGAGGATCGCCGCAGTGGCGACTACCTGATGTGGCAGGACACCACCGCCAGCCTCGGACGGCTGGCGCTCGGCGTTGGCATTGCCGCGTTGCTGGCCCTGGTGGTGGGCATTCTCAATGGCGTTCTGCCTCTGGTAAGGGCCAACCTCGCCCCTCTGGTTTCGGCGCTTTCGATGGTGCCGCCTCTGGCCATACTGCCCATACTGTTTATCGTGTTCGGCCTCGGAGAACTCTCGAAAGTCATGCTGATTGTCATCGGCACCGCGCCGATCATGATGCGGGATGTGGCGCAGCGGGTTCGGGAGCTGCCGGGCGAACAGCGGATCAAGATCCAGACCCTGGGCGCCAATTCCTGGCAGGTGATCACCCGGATGGCCCTGCCTCAGGTATTGCCCCGCCTGATCGACGCCGTGCGCCTTAGCCTTGGCCCGGCCTGGCTGTTCCTGATCGCGGCGGAGGCGATTGCGTCTACCGAAGGCCTCGGTTACCGGATCTTCCTGGTGCGGCGCTATCTGGCCATGGATGTGATCCTGCCCTATGTCATCTGGATCACGATTCTCGCCATTGTTATTGATCAGTGTCTGCGTTTAACCAACCGCAGGCTGTTCCCTTGGTACAACGCAGGAGGCCACTGATGAGCTTTATTACCGTCAACAATCTCTGGAAAGAGTATGGTGACCAGGTGGTCCTGGAAAACCTGAACCTGACCGTGAAACAGGGCGAATTCTGCACTCTCGTAGGCGCCTCCGGTTGTGGCAAGTCCACCTTCCTGAAAATGTTGTTGGGCCAGGAAACCCAGACCCGGGGTGAGCTATTGCTGGAGGGTGAGGCCTTCCCGGGAGAGCCGGACCGCAACCGGGGTATCGTGTTCCAGCGCTACTCGGTGTTCCCGCACCTGACCGTTCGCCAGAACGTACTGTTGGGTCTGGAGCTGGAGCAGAAGCCCTGGCTGGGCAAGCTGTTCGGCAGCGCCCGGCGTGAGGCTCTTGAAAGAGTGGATGCCATGCTGGAATCCGTAGGCCTGACGCCCTCGGCGGACAAATGGCCTCACGAACTCTCTGGCGGCATGCAACAGCGACTGGCCATTGCCCAGTCCCTGATTATGCGCCCTCGCGTGCTGTTGCTGGATGAGCCCTTCGGTGCCCTGGACCCCGGTATTCGCGGGGACATGCACGACCTGCTGCTGAGGTTGTGGCGGGAGACCGGCACTACCATTTTCATGGTCACCCACGATCTTCAGGAAGGCTTCTATCTGGGTACCCGGCTGCTGGTGTTCGATAAGATCCGCAACGACCCCCACGACCCGCAGGCGTTTGGCGCCACAATCACCTATGATCTTCCGATCGGTCAGACCGACCGCAAACTGTTTGACGACATCAACGAATCGGTTATCCAAACCGCACGGCATCAGGCGGCCTGAACGTGTGAACACAAAAGGGGCCGCCCGCGGGCAGCCCCTTTCAGACCGGCAGAACACCGGCGCTTTCCAGGATCAGTTGCTGGCAACGCGATCCTTTGGCAGCTTGAACGTCCAGACCATACCGCCCTGGTTGAAGTGCTTCACCACCCTGGCGACTTCACCACCCCAGAGCGGAACCGCACCACCCCAGCCGGAGGCCACGGAGACATACTGCTCGCCGTCCATGGTCCAGGTCACCGGGGTACCGACCACACCGGAACCGGTATTGAATTTATACAGCTCCTCGCCAGTCCTGGCATCAAAGGCCTTCAGATAACCCTCCGGGGTGCCGGTGAAGACCAGGTTGCCAGCGGTCGTCATGACACCACCCCACAGAGGTGCGGTGTTCTGGTAGCGCCACACTTCCCTGCCGGTTTTCGGATCCATGGCGCGGAGTACGCCGATGTAATCATCATTCGCCGGTTTGATGGTGAAGCCAGCACCCAGGAACGCCGCACCCCTCTTGTAGGAGACTGGCTCATTCCAGATGTCCATGGACCACTCGTTGGAAGGCACATAGAACAGGCCGGTCTCCTGGCTGTAGGCCATGGGCATCCAGTTCTTGCCGCCCAGGAACGCGGGCTGTGCAACCACGACTTCACCCTTGGTTCCTTCCATGGCGGAAGGGTCGCCAGGCCGTCCTCCCTCTTTATAGATCGGGCGGCCGGTCTTCGGATCAAGGCCTTCCGCCCAGGTGATCTTGTCGACGAACGGGAAGCCACGGATGAAATCGCCGTTCTCACGGTTCAATACATAGAAGAACCCGTTACGATCCGCGGTTGCCGCCGCTTTCACGGTCTTGCCGTTTTCCTGGTAGTCGAAGGAGATCAGCTCGTTGACACCGTCATAGTCCCAGCCGTCGTGGGGCGTGGTCTGGAAGTGCCACTTGATGCTGCCGTCATCCGGATCGATCGCCAGACGGGAAGACGAGAACAGGTTGTCACCCGGGCGCAGGTGCGAGTTCCAGGGCGCCGGGTTGCCGGTGCCGAAGAACAGGGAGTCGGTGTCCGGATCGTAGGTGCCGCCCAGCCAGGTGGCCGCGCCGCCGTGTTTCCACATATCGCCGGGCCAGGTTATGCCGGCCTTACCGCCGGAAATGCCGTTCTCGATGGCCTTGCCATCCTTGTAGACATAGCCCATGTGACCTTCAACGGTCGGACGAGTCCACAGTAAATCACCGGTATTCGGGTCGTAGGCTTCCACCTTGCCGACAATACCGAACTCACCGCCGGAAACACCGGTGATCAGTTTGCCTTTCACCACGATGGGGGCGGCGGTAATGGCGTAGCCGGCCTGGTAATCTGCCACCTTCTTGATCCACATCGGCTTGCCGGTGTCCTTGTTCAGGGCAACGAGTTTGGCATCCAGAGTGCCGAAGATAACCTTGTCGCCATACAGGGCGACACCCCGGTTAACCACATCACAACAGGGCATGATGCCATCCGGCAGGCGGGCGTCGTACTGCCAGATTTCCTCCCCGGTCCTGGCGTCGATGGCGTAGACACGGGAATAGGAGGCGGTTACGTACATCACGCCGTCCTTGACCATCGGCTGCGATTCCTGGCCACGCATTTTCTCGCTGCCGAACGAGAAACCCCATACCGGCTGCAAATACTGGATGTTGCTGGTATTCAGATCGTCCAGGGTGCTGAAGCGCTGGCCCTGGGTGCCCATACCGTAACTGACAATGTCGCCCGGCGTTTTATGATCATTGATGATGTCTTCGTCGGTGACCGCATAGGCCCCGTACGACACCGCCAGCGCCAGGGTGCTGGCGGCAATGCGAATCCCGAACTTGTTCGATCTCATGGTTGCGCTCTCCAATTCTCTTGTTTTCGGTTCTTTTGTGTTCGTTTCAGGGCGAACCGGGAACGTTTCCCGCCTCTGGTACGATTCTTCGCCTTGGCGGGAAAGCCAGCAATTGCCCCCCGGAACAGGTTTTCTCATCACTTGGTCGTACTACCTGAAAGAAATCGCTCGCCGGGGTTGGCGGGCTGCGGGATCAGAGTTCGCCCTCGGCCCGGGCGATGGCCTGCTGATCCAGAAACTCCCGGTAGTAGTCGGGCACGCTGTAGCGCAGTTCCTGGCTGGCAAACAGTTCGTTCAGCTCGCCACTCTTGACCAGCTTGTCGACAATGGCTTCCAGGGCATACCCCAACTGCCGATGGGTGTGTTTGATGGCCATACCCACATCCCACACCTGTTTGCCTATGCCGGGAAAACCATTACCCGCGGCTTTGAAACCAGCGTTTTCGGGTCTGGCCAGCTCATGATCGATTTCTGCCCGCATGCCCATCACGGCGCTGACCTCGCCCTCCCGCATGGCGCTGAACGCATCACGCACGTTGGGGTAATGCCGGACCTGCTCACGCATTCGCCCGCGCAGTCCGGAGGAAAGGTAGAAGTCCGGAAGGGTATCGATCTCCACGCCGATCGGGTGATACTGGAAAACAGCTACGGTTTCCACTGAGTCCAGCTTTTCCGGGTTAAAGGCGATCTGCCAGGTTTCCTGCTGGTAGGGACCGAACAGAACCACCTGCTCGTTGATGTATTCACCCGTGGAATCCTGCATGTAGGCATACTCCTTATCGTAAGGAACCCGCAGCATGACATCGGCCAGCCGTTGTTTGGCCAGGTAATGGCCCTTCCAGACGTTGTTACGCAGGTCGTCCCCCAGATTTTCATCCGGAGTGATCCAGTGCACTTTGAATTCGACACCCATTGCTCCGGCAATCCGTCGCCCGAGCTCGACATCAATCCCTCTGGGCTCGCCATCAACGTCATAGGAGTAGGGGGGGAAGTTTTCGTAGACACCCACTTTCAGGTAGCCGGACGCGAGGATGATGTCGTAGGTTCTCTGCGCCGGCCGGTTCAGGAGCTTGTCGCCGTCGTCAACCTCCTGGGCCAGAGCAATCTGTGTGAGAAGCAGCAAAGCCAGAATTCCAGACAGTAGTTTCATTGTTATCTCCCAACGACAACAGGCCGGCGCAGGGCCGGCCTGGGTTCAGGCATGGATAAGACGAAAGCGTTGCCATTACTCCGGCTTCGGCAGTGATTCCACATAGCTGCGAATGGCCCACATGGCGTTCTGGTCGAGGGTTTTCTTCCAGGAGGGCATACCCCGGGCAGTTCCATTACGAACACGGCCAATGAAGTACTCGTCATCCCATTCGGTGAGCTCGCGAAGATCCGGCGTCAGGCCACCCGACATAGCGCGGATACCGTGACAGCCGGCGCAGTTGCCCGCGTAGGCACTCTCGCCGATTTCAACGGCCTGGGCATTGAACTCGCCGTATTCATTGCCCTCACGGAACGGATTCTCGGTCCGCACTTCGTCACCGAGCTCCGGCAGGTTGCCCGTATCCACTTCCTGCGGTGTGACGTTGCCGTGCGCAAAGACCAGACCGGCCAGACCAAGCATGGCCGAAGCCATTAATGCTTTCAGTGAAAAGGACGTTGCCATTGGTGTTACCTCTCTTATTGGATTCCCCATGGTTGGCGATTGGATTTGTCGGATGCCAACTTGCTGACTTTCAGTCTAGGAACCCCCACGCCCGATCCGAATGCCACTTTGGAGTTTTTGACCTAGTTCCTTGGTAGTAGGCGGCAGGTGTCTGCCCGGAAAACTCCTCCTTAGGTACTGTCTGATTCCTACTTTCAGAATATTCCCGCCAGTACGTGCCTTCTCTAAACTCACACGAAAGACAACAAAAACATGGGGTACCTTCATGCCGTTTCGCCACCTGGCAGTTCTGACGGGGTTGCTGGCCGCCAGCCTTATGTCCTCGGGCGTGCCGGCAGAACCTCTCGACACAAAAATTGGCTACATCCAGTGGGTGCCGGATCAGGGCCCGGTGCTCTCGAACGTGATTCCCGAGCCAGAAGATGCGGGCCTGCGGGGCGCTGAGCTGGCCATGGACGACAACAGCACCACTGGCAGATTTCTGGGCCAGACCTACACGCTCCAGAGCACGGTGGCCAACTCCGCAGACGCGGCGATGGCCGCCTTCGCCACCATGCGCAAGACCGGGATTGAGCTGTTTGTCGTGAATGCGCCGGCACAGACCCTGAAAGCCATCACCGACAAGGCCGGTCAGAACACCCTGATCTTTAACGCCGGGGCCCGGGATGACGCCCTGCGCACACGGCAATGCCACACCAACCTGCTGCACACCATGCCCAGCTATTCCATGCTGACCGACGCCCTCGGCCAGTGGCTGAGCCAGCGGCGCTGGAAGGAAGTGTTCCTGATTACCGGGCCCACCGGGGCCGACAAAGGCTGGGCGGATGCCTTTCGCCGTTCGGCCAAACGCTTCGGCCTGGAGATTGTCGAGGATAAACCCTGGACCTTTGACGCCGATCTTCGCCGCACCGCCTCCCGGGAATTGCCGCTGTTTACCCGGGCCGATGACTACGATGCCGTGGTGGTGGCGGATGTGCGGGGTGATTTCGGTGAATACGTGCCGTTTAACACCTGGTTGCCAAGGCCGGTGGCGGGCACCCAGGGCATGATGCCGGTGGCCTGGCACCGGGTGGTGGAAAGCTGGGGAGCCGCGCAGTTGCAGAACCGGTTCAGGGAACTGGCCGGCCGTGACATGAACAGCGAGGATTACGCCGCCTGGGCCGCCGTTCGCTCCATTGGCACAGCCGTAACGGATCTCGACAGTGCGAACCCCACCGAGATCCGCAATTTCCTGTTCAGCGACAATTTCCAGTTGGCCGCCTTCAAGGGCCGAAAGCTCACCTATCGTGACTGGAACGGCCAGCTACGCCAGCCAATCCCACTGGTTCACCCCCGGGGCCTTGTTGCCCGCGCGCCCTTCGAAGGCTTCCTCCATCCCTACAGCCAGATGGATACCCTCGGTTTTGACAAGCCAGAGAGCGAGTGTCGGATTAACAACTGATCGCTTCCGCGGCCGCATCTTAAAACAACAAGGAGCTCCACCATGAAATCTCTGTTCAAGCAAACCGCCCTGGCCGCCATGATCGCCCTCTCGACACCGGCCGCACTGGCCAGCCTGGCCTACGTATCCAACGAAAAGGACAACACCCTCACGATCATTGATACCGAGTCCATGGAAGTCGTCGACACCATCGGGGTGGGCGCCCGACCCCGGGGTATTCTGCTTTCCAGGGACTACACCAGGCTGTACATCTGCGCCAGCGACGACGACACCGTGCAGGTGCTGGACCTGGCCACCCGCAAGATCATCGATACCCTGCCCTCCGGTGAGGATCCCGAGCAGATCGCCCTGCATCCAAACAACAGGCACCTTTACATTGCCAACGAGGACGACGCTATCGTCACTGTCCTGGACGTCCACTCCAAAGAGATCCTGGCCCAGATTGAGGTAGGCGTGGAACCGGAAGGTATGGCGGTAAGCCCGGACGGCAAGTGGGCGGTCAATACTTCCGAAACCACCAGCATGCTGCACTGGATCAACACCGAGACTTTCGAGATCGAAAAGAACATCGTGGTGGGCCAGCGCCCCCGCCATGTGGAGTTCAGCAGGGACAGCAAGATTGCCTGGGCCTCGGCGGAAATCGGCGGCACCGTGCACATTATCGATGTCGACACCCTGAAGCAGATCCATGAGTTATCCTTCAGGGTGCCTGGGGTCAACCAGGACCGGGTGCAGCCGGTGGGCATCGAACTGACCTCCGATGGCAAATACGCCTTCGTCGCCCTCGGCCCTGCCAACCATGTGGCGGTGGTGGATGCCAGGACCTATGACGTACTGGACTACCTGCTGGTGGGCAGCCGGGTGTGGCAGCTGGATCTGGACAAGGACGAGAAGCATCTTTACACCACCAACGGTGTCTCAGGTGACGTGTCTGTGATCGATGTGGAGGACCTGAAGGTGATCAAATCCATCAAGGTGGGCCGCTACCCCTGGGGCGTGGTGATCGATCCCACTTCATGACTATAGAAGCCCGCAACCTCAGCTTTCGCTACGGCGACAAGCCGGTGCTCAAAGAGGTCAGCTTCGCGCTGACCTCGGGCCGTTTCCATGCCCTGCTCGGGCCCAACGGCGCTGGCAAGTCCACCCTGTTCGGCCTTTTGACCCGACTACTGGCGTTGCAGCAGGGGGATATCCTGCTGGCCGGCCAGTCCCTGAAAAAGCAGCCGGCCGAGGCCATGCGCAAGATCGGGGTGGTGTTCCAGCAGAACGCCCTGGACCTGGACCTGACCGTGCGCCAGAACCTGCAGTACCACGCCGCCTTGCACGGACTGTCCCGCAAGGAAGCCCGGGCGCGGGGCGACCGGGAACTGGCGCGCTTCGGGTTGCTGGACCGGGCCAACGATGCCGTCCGCCAGCTCAATGGCGGTCACCGCCGGCGGGTGGAGATTGCCCGGGCGCTGCTCCATGAACCCTCTCTTCTGTTGCTGGATGAACCGACCGTGGGTCTGGATGTGGCCAGCCGCAAGGCACTGAACGAGCACGTGCGCACCCTTTGTGACGAGGACGGCCTGACCGTGCTCTGGGCCACGCACCTGATTGAGGAGGTTCGCGAGGACGACCGGGTGCTGATCCTGCACCAGGGCCGGTTGCTGGCCGACGGTACCGGACACGCCATCTGCCGGGCCCAAGGCACCCGGGATCTGGCGGAAACCTTCCATTCCCTGACCGGAGCCGGATAACCATGAAAGCTGCCCATTACTGGCACTGTTTTGTCGGCATACAGACTCGCGAGTGGCTGCGGTTCTGGCAGCAGCGCACCCGGTTCGCCAGTGCCCTGGTGCGCCCGCTGCTGTGGCTGGTGGTGTTTGCCGCGGGCTTCCGGGCGGTACTGGGGATTTCCATCATCCCGCCCTACCAGACCTACATCACCTACCAGACCTACATCGCCCCCGGCCTGTGCGGCATGATCATCCTGTTCAACAGCATGCAGGGGGCGTTATCCATGGTGTATGACCGGGAGCTGGGCAGCATGCGGGTGTTGCTGATGAGCCCGCTGCCCCGGCCATTTTTGCTGGTGACCAAGCTGCTGGCGATGGGGGTGGTGTCGGTCGGGCAGGTTTATGTGTTCCTGCTGCTGGCACTGCTGGTGGACGTGGAGCCGCCGTTGTGGGGGTATCTTGCGGTGTTGCCGGCGCTGGTGCTGGCCAGTCTTATGCTGGGGGCCATGGGGTTACTGATTGCCACCTGGATCAAGCAGTTGGAAAACTTTGCCGGGGTGATGAATTTTGTCATTTTCCCGATGTTTTTCCTGTCATCGGCCCTGTATCCGCTCTGGCGGATGAATGAGGCCAGTCCCTGGCTGTACTGGATCAGCCAGTTCAATCCGTTCACCCATGCGGTGGAGGCGATCCGCTTCTCGCTGTATCTGGAGTGGAACCCTGTAGCTTATGGCATTACTGCGGGGGTAACCGTGGTTCTGGTAATGCTTGCCACGGCCGGGTTCCGGCCTCAGCGGACCAAGATCCTCGGAACCTCCAAGACTGCTTGATCGGGCGGTAGTGGGCTATGGGGGACAGGCTAAATCAAGGTTACGAAGCCTCCCAAGAAGTCCATCAATCAAACCAGCCTCACCCACTGCATCATCCCACTGCAAGCGCGCCGGTTTGCCATCCAGGTACCAAAGTCGGTTTGCCAATATCTCGGCGTCACCACCATCGTGGGTAACACAGATCATCGCCATTTCGGGGTGAGCATCCAGAATGCCGGCGATCAGTTTTTTCAGCCCGCCCGCCATTACCGGATCCAGTGACGCAAAGGGTTCGTCCAGTAACAGCAAGTCCGGCTTCACCGCCAGACAACGTGCCAAGGCAGCCCTTCTGGCCATGCCAAGAGAAAGCTGATCCGGCAAGTAGTGACCGTAACCGGAGAGACCAACCTGACTTAGCAAATTTTCGGCTTCCTGCTCGGTTGCACCGACCAGACGGAGGTTGGCATTCAGGGTTCGCCACGGCAGCAGGCGGTGTTCCTGGAACAGATAACCCACCCTGAGCCTGTCGCGTCCGATGACCGCATCGTCCGGTATCGATCTGTCGAGGCCCGCAATGACATTCAGCAACGTGGTCTTGCCAATACCGGAAGGGCCGAGCAGGCAGATACGGTCGCCGGGGGCTATGGTGGTGAACACTTCCCCAAGCACAGGCTGGCCAAAATCCCGGCCGGCGATTCTGAGTTCAAGCATGGGCAGCCTCCGGCTGGCGCCAACGGCTTGAACGGCGTTCCAGGGGCTGGAGGATGGCCAGTTCGATGAGCTGCACCACGGCAATAAACGCAAGGCTGTAGGCGAGGATGGCGGCAACGTCGAAGACCTGGAAGGCCATGTACAGCTGGAAGCCAACGCCGCTGGAACGGCCGAGCAGTTCGACCACCAGGACGATTTTCCAGATCAGGGCCAGGCCACCGCGGGTGGCGGCCATCAGGTAGGGAAACAGTTGCGGCACCCAGACTTCGCGAAATCGCTGCCAGCGGGTGAAGTTGTAGACGGTGGCCATTTCTTCAAGGCGATAATCCAGACTGCGAGCCCCTTCCCGGACGGTGACGGCGACGTTGGGGACCTTGTTGATGACTACGGCCATCACGGCGGCCACTTCCACCAGGCCGAACCAGACGTACATCAGGATGATGGTGACCAGCGCTGGCAGGTTCAGCATCAACACCAGCAGGGGATCGAACAGGGCGTTGGTGGTTCGTGACCGGCCCATCACGATGCCGATGGCGGTGCCAAGAAGCATGGCGAGAACAAAGGCCACCAGGACACGCCCAAGGGTCGCACCCAGATGGTGCCAGAGTTCGCCGGAGGCGGACTCCCTTATCAGGGTGTCGAGCACATCCAGGGGCGTGGGCAGGAGTGGAGACTGGATAAACCAGGCAATCCATGCCCAGAGCAGGACAAACGAAGGCAGAACCACCCAGTAACTCCAGGCCGGCGGGCGGCCGGAGCGGGTGTTCACGGTTGTCTCCGGTAGAACAGCTCCGACGGCATCAGGTTGCCTGGGTCCGCACCGGTGAGCGCCAGCAACCGATATAGGTCAGTAATTCGCTGGTCCGTGAGAGGCGCGGGCGTGCCGGCGACAAAACCTTTGCGCAGTGCCGTGAAAACGCCCTCTTGCGGGCTGCCCATCAGGGGCCGCAACCGCTGCCAGTGGGATTTGTCCGCCGCCAGTTCGGCTTTTGCCTGCTGCAGGGACCCGGCGAAGCGATCCAGCAACGGCCCCTGGTTTTCAGCCCAGCCCGCCGGGAACACATAGCCCAGAACCGGGAGGTTCCGGTCCAGATTCATGGCGGTGAGCAGGTCGGCCATACCGAACGCGGAGCGCCAGCCGCCCTCTCCCTTCAGGCGGGCCGAAAAATGCCAGTAGGTGACGATCGCATCCACCTGGCCGCGCTTCAGGGCCTGGCTCAGCAGGGGTGGGGCGGCGAACTGGACCTCGGTGGATTGTGCCAGGTTGATCCCTTGGAGCGCGGCCACGTTCTGCAACAGTATCCAGCCTTTGCTGTCCGGCCCGCCAGCCACGCCGATGCGTTTGCCGGCCAGGTCGGCCACCGAACCGATAGCAGAGTCGCCGGCAACCACAATGTCGCCAATCCGGGAAGAGAACGGCACATAGAGATAGGGCGTGCCGGCCTGGAACCGGGACTGCGCCCACAGCAGGTCGGCCACCGCGCCGTTCACCGACTGGCTGGTGACCGCCAGGTGGGAAGCCGGTAGATTGGCAACGAGCTTCAGCTTGAGCTGGTAGCCGTTCTCGCGGTCCAGCCCCCGGTGAAGGATATGGTCCAGTTCCCAGTGCGCGGTGCCAAACTGCAGGACACTGACAGACAGCACCGGCAGCTCTTCAGGGTCACCGTCACTGCCATGGGCGGGACTCATCAGTAAGGACAGAAGCAATAGCGCGGCGATGACCACCCGGACAAAACGGGCCGCAGTCGGAAAGGATTGAAGAACTGACTTTATTGTTGGCTGTTGATTCATCCCTCCACGATACGAACCCCGCAGCCGGGCAAGAATAGTACTTTGGTGCCTGTTTTTTGGTGCGATGGTCGCATTCAACCCGGGACGAAGATCGCGTGTAATGAAATCATCACAATAATAACCAGAGGATCGGCACCGACTCCGTCGATCCCCTGCACAGGAGGCCGCCATGTTGGACGAGCTCGATGCCACACTCTCTTCCGAAAACCGCTATCATGATGCGGAAGCCAACCCCGGCAATGACAACAAACAGGTAGAGACATCCATGGAGCCGGCTTACAAGATCCTGATTGCCGACGACCACCCGCTCTTCCGCGAAGCCATCAGCAGCGTGATTGCTTCCGGCTTTGCGGGCAGCGAGATCATCGAAACCGCTGATCTGGACAGTGCCCTGGAAATCACCCGTGAAAATGACGACCTGGACCTGATCCTGCTGGACCTGAACATGCCCGGCATGCACGGGTTGACCGGCCTGATCACGCTACGTAATGAAGCGCCCACCATTCCGGTGGTGATTGTCTCCGCGGAAGAAGACAAACAGGTGGTGTTGCAGGCCATAACCTACGGCGCCTGCGGATTCATTACCAAGTCCTCTCCCCGGGCCCAGATGACCGAAGCCATCCAGCAGATCCTGAACGGCAATGTGTATCTGCCCTCCGACATCATCCGCACCGGCAAGGAAAGCAGTAACCGCCGCAGCCGGCATGAAGACAACCCGATATCGCCGGAACTGCTGAACTCCCTCACCCGCCGGCAGTTGCTGGTGTTGGAACGTATGTCCAAGGGAGAGTCCAACAAGCAGATCGCCTACAACCTGAACATCGCCGAAACCACGGTGAAGGCCCATGTCTCGGCCATTCTGCGCAAGCTTGGCGTGCATAACCGGGTTCAGGCGATTCTTTCCGCCAGTGATGTCGATTTCAGTCAGTATCTGAAGCGGTAAAATCGGGGTCAGATGAAAATGGGGTCAGATGAACTTTCATCTGACCCCATTTTCATCTGACCCCACTTTCAGTTTCCCAGCAGATCGCTTAGCGCACTGCGCAACTTCGGCGGCTTCACCGGCTTGTTCATCAGCAGGTGACCCAGCTCACGGATGTGCTGCTTGAGCTCGTTGGTGTAGTTGGCGGTAATCATCACCACCGGCGCCGGGCAGCGGCGGCGGCCGTTGATCTCCGCCACCACATCCACGCCGTTCTCATCGTTGTCCAGGTGGTAGTCCGCCAGTATCAGGTCCACCGGGCTGTTTGCCGGATCGAGCTGGCGTTCCAGGTCTTCCAGGGATACCGCCGTGACCACCTGACAGTCCCAGCCTTCCAGCAGGGTTTTCATGCCCTGGCAGATGGACTGGTCATTGTCGATCACCCAGATCCGGGCGCCACCCAGGCCGCTGTCGAAGGACACCGTGCGGTTCTGATCCGGCTCCGGTCGCGTAGGCTGCAGTCGGCCAAGGGGAACCTTGACGCTGAACACCGAACCCTTGCCTTCGATGGACGCTACCGTCACCTCATGGCCGAGCATCCGGGAGATCTTGTCCACGATGGCCAACCCAAGACCGAGACCCTTGTCGGGCTGTGAGCCTGCTGGCCGGATGCGTTTGAATTCCTGGAAAATCTCGGTGAGCCTATCTTCCGGGATACCCGGGCCGGTATCCCAGACCTGCAGCAGGATATGATCCCTGCGCCGGCGGCAGCCCAGAAGAATTCGGCCATTGCCGGTGTAGCGAATGGCGTTGGTCAGAAAATTCCTGAGAATCCGGGCCAGCAGCTGGGAATCGGATTCCACGGTGGCGGAGCTGGCGACAAAATCCAGCCGCAGGCCCTCGGCCATGGCCATTTGCCGGAACTCCCGGGCGAGGTTGTTAAGCAGGTCCCGAAGATCAAAGGCCGTCACGTCCGGCGTGATGACGCCAGCATCCAGCTTGGAAATGTCCACGAGCGTACCCAGAAGATTTTCAACGTCGTCCAGCGATGTACTCACTGAACGTACCAACCCTTCGGCCTTGGGCCCGAATGACTGTTCCAGCAGCGCACTGGTAAACAGTCGGGCGGCGTTCAGGGGCTGCAGTAAATCGTGGCTGACCGCGGCCAGGAACTTGGTTTTGGAGAGGTTGGCCCGCTCCGCCTCCAGTTTGGCATCGCGAAGCCGGGCCTCCACCGCCGCCCGCTCGCTGATTTCCTGGCGCAACTGGCTGTTCAGACCGGTCAGCGCGGCGGTGCGTTCTTTCACCCGGCGCTCCAGGTTGTCATAAGCCTGCTCCAGGGCCAGCGCGGTCTTGCGGCGGTCGGTAATATCCCGGATCAGCACGAAGAAGCCGATGATGTCGCCCTGCTCGTCGAAATTGGGCACATAGGAGCGGAGCATGTAGCGCACCTCGCCCTGTTCTCCGGCTTCTTCGAATTCAAAGGTCACGTTGTGGCCGCCCATAACCTCCAGAATGTGGGGCAGCAGGCGCTGATACAACTCGGGCGTATGCACATGATCCAGGCGCTTGCCCAGGGGCGACTCGCCTTTGCGGCCATACCAGGCTTCATAGACCTTGTTGCAGAACTGAATGGTCATGTCGGCACCGACATAGGCAATCAGTGCCGGCACATGGTCGGTGACCACACGGATCCAGCGCTCGCTTTCCTCCAGCGCCTTGATACGCCGCGCCATTTCACTGTTCTTGACGTCGGTAATGTCGGAATACAGCACCACCAGCCCACCTTCCCGGGTGGGTCTCTCGGTCATCTGAACCCAGCGACCGTTTGAGAGCAAAAACACCACGCCTTCCGAATCCGGATGACCGTGCTCTTCGACAATCAGTCCGGAGGAGACGGCCTGCTCCTTGACCTCGTTAATACGTGTGCCCGCTTCAGGCACCTCGACACCGGCCTGGCGCCAATAGCTGCGGAACCGGCTGTTGCTCTGGATCAGGCGGTGCTGCCTGTCAAACAGGACAAACCCGTCAGCAATGCTTTCGATGGCATCGTTCAGGCGCTGGCGGGTGGTTTCAGCTTCTTCCCGGGCCCGGTTCAGGGCCTTGTTACTGCCCTTCAGCTCTTCCATGGCCTGATTTAGCGCTTCGGTGCGCTCCCGTACCTGCTCGGCAAGCACCACCGAGTGCTCGAAGGCGGCGTAGGGCTCGGGCTTGTGGGCGGAACCGGACTCCACCCGGACGATCAGGGCGTCACGAATCCGCCCGAGGCGCTTATTTTCCGCCTCAAGCTCGGCAATGCGCCGGTCCCGGTCATCCCGTGCGGGACTGTCAGTCTTGCCCGGAACGGATATCAGGCTGGCCAATGACCACCCCCGTAAAGGTCTGGTTGATGTGCATGCCGTCAAACTGCTCGCCATAGGTGTTGAAGCCGATCACCTTGTGGTGGCGCAGGAATTCCGAGACCGCCTCCACCTCCCCGGTCAGCTCCGCTTCAAGTCGCCGCAGGAAGCAATCGCAGCCGATGGTCACCAGGGGCGGTCCAACCACTCGCTCGGAGGCCTCAATCTGGGTGCGCACACTGTCCAGCAGGGATTCCGGCTCCATAGCGGTCATCACGATTCCGGTTTCCACCGCACAGTAGAAGGTCAGGCTCTTGTCCGGATTCACCCGCTGGACCGAGCGTACAAAGTAATGCCCGCCGATCTTCACCCCCATGGGCCGAAGGGCGAAGACCTTGCGGTCCAGGGCATCGACAGCCACACCCACGGCTCGGGCATAGGAATCGGCGGCAGGCTCGGCATTGAGTTCGTATACGGTCCGGCTTTCCGCGCAGGCATGGGTCACCACCAGTTTCTCACTGCGTTCAACCATGTGGTGAGTGGAAAACACCCGGAAATCCAGGGGTGTGTTCACCAGCAAAACGGTGGCGGCACCGGTGTGGAACTGGCCATCATAAAACACATGGGTGTTGGCCAGGCGCTCATCGTCGCCGGCAGAACCGCCGAACTGGGGAATGGTGCCCAGCGCGGCATTGAGAGTGGCCAGAACCAGTTCTTCCCGGCTGGAAAGACCGTCGAGAAGGGTTATCGCAAAGGTATTGCCCTTGACCGGCGCCAGCTTCGCGTCTCGACACGTGGACAACAGTCCGTCGATTACGCCTTGAGCGTCCTGCAGGGTGAAACGGTCCAACTCCCGGATCAGCGCGCAGTCGATGGCAAAGTAGCGATTGTCAAAGCCAATGGCGGTAATACATCCACGGCCATAGCCCTCCGGCGTGATCTCACCGGCGGATGTACACCCACACACGCGCACGCCCTGAAAGGCATGCTCGAGGGCGGTGCCAAGACGGCTAAGATCGTATTCCGCGGAACAGAAAAACAGCACACAGCCCAGGTGTTCGTGGTTGAGCTGACTGGCAAGGTTGGTGGCGGCCAGGATCGGATCGCGAACACTGGAGCTCGCTACCCGGACCGCGGGCAGGGTCGTCGCTGGCTTCATAAACGCGGATCCCGGAAACGGATGACTTTCCACCGATTCTACGGCATCGGCAAACGCAGCCAATGCGACTTCAGTGTTTTTAATGGGCGCGCCAAAATGTTCGTAAGTCATTGATTAAATTACCTCCTGAATCAATGCCTGGTGGCGCTGCCGGTTTCCGCGGGGGCAAACCGGCACTTTAGTCTTAGGCAACCCGCTGCTGGGAAGGTTCTCCTGCCATCCCCGGGGGCCGGCGGCTCCTTAAAACATGACGATGGCGCCGAGGGCGATGGTGTCCGCCTCAGTGGTTGTTACACCCGTGCTGCGGTTGTTGTCTTCGTACCTGTTGTACTCGGCAACCAGCTTGAAGTTGCTGTTGACGTCATGGAAGAAACCGAGGGTTGTGCTTTCCGTTTCCAGGTTCAGGATTTCCGCATCCGTCTCGCCATACGACAGGACAACACGGTTGGCTCCGAATGCGTAAGAGCCCTGAACCAGGAAGCCATCAGCATCGTCTTCGGTCACGGCGCCATTACCGATCAGGACCGGGTTGTCACCTTTGGAAGTGAAGCCGGAGGCTGCCAGGGTGAGACCCGCAACCGATGCCTTCAGGCCGTAGCCAAGACCGGTGCTGTCAACGGTGGTAGCGCCGTTTTCAGCCGACTGGTAACGGCCGTTCACCCAGCCCGCCAGGGCTATGTCCTGGAGGTTGGCGTTGTAGGTGACTTCGGACTCAAAACGGGGCGCTGAGTTCTCGTCATTGGCCCCGGTCACCGTATCTGCCGGATCCAGGACACCGGCTGCCACCTTGAAGCCACTCATATCCGGCGAGCGATAGGTAATCTGGGCGGAGGGTGTCGGATACGGATAGCCGGAGCGAATGTTGCCGAAGGAAACACCGCCCTCCAGGCCCGGCGACCCGACTCCCATCAGGATCTCGTCCAGGAAAATATTGGAACGGGCGTACAGGCCAAAATCCTTGCCGATCAGCACCTGGCCGAAGTCGCCGTCTACGGTAGCGTAGAACTGCCGCACATCAATCTGCGTATCTGTCGCGGTGCCAGCATCTGCGCCCAGGCTGTCATTGATGGTGGTCCAGAACGAAGACCGTCCGCCGAGGGTCAGATCCCCCATGTCCTTGCTGAAGTTGAAGCCGATGGTGTTGGGCAGAAAGCCCATCTTGACGCGTGAATCGCGGACATCGTTCAGTTTGTCGTCACGGTTTACGTAGAAAGCATTGAAGTAGCCGTCAACGGAAAAGCTGTTGCCGTCCTGGTTGTACAGTTCAACGGCGGCATTGACGCCGGCACTGGCACCCATGGCCGCTGCCATGGCAATGGCTAACCCTGATTTTCTGACGTTGTTGTTTTTCATAGTTCCCCCGGTTGTTTTTGGAAATCTGGGATCGGAGTTCCGGGTTATCCGGACACTCCAGGCATGGTCTGTCGCCTGAATTCCATGGTCGGTTATGCGGGAGAGGGGGGGAATGCGCCCAGGGAGCAGGTTTTCTGCTCATTTGGGAGGCATCTGAAATGAAACTTTGGGATTAGTACTTGTCGGAAAAACCGTCAGAAAAGCCGCCGGAGAGGCCACCGGGAAACTGTGCCAACTCCTGCAGGCAATCGTTCAGGAAATCCTCGGGATCCGCCATCACGGCCTCGTCGGCAACCACGCCAAACTGCACCTGCCCGGCGTAGCTGACAATGCTGATGCCCAGGCCAATATTTCCGGCCTGGGGTACCCAGAACATCTGCTCGGTTATCCGGCAGCCGGCAATGTAACGGGCCTCCGCGGTACCGGGCACGTTGGAAACCACCGCACTGGCCTTGCGGTAGAACACATCGGCAACCGGCTGCCGCCAGGGTTCCGGAATAACCGTGGCACTGGCCGCCAGCCCCCAGGCAATACCGGGTTGCCAGCTCTTTTTTAGCCGGCGGGTTTCGTGTTTGATGCGGTAGAGGCGCTCCAATGGGCTTTCGCCATCCACCGGCAAGGGTACGAACACGGTGCCGAAACAATTGCCCAGCGCGCCGGGCGCCGGCTGCAGTTGTTCCGGTAGCCGGCTGCGGATATCGACCGGTACCGCGGCATGGAGAATCGCCTCGTCCAGATCTTCACCTTCAATACCCAGACGGGTCCGGACCGCCGCTGCCACGCAGCTGAGCAACACGTCATTAATGGTGACATTGGTGGCTCTGGCAATAGCGCGAAAACGGTCCAGCGGTACCGGATCAGACCAGCGGCAGTGCCGACGCCCCAGCAGCGGCCGCCTGAGATCCGTCACCGTATCTTCCGGCTCCACCAGGAATTCCGAAAATTCGTGCACCAGATTCAGACTCTTCCGGGCTACCCGCTCCAGCAATCGGCCTGCGTCCTGCCATTGATTCCCACTGGCATCATCCGGCCCTGGACCGCTACCGGGCTGCTCCGAAGACGGTTCTGTTGCCATCAACTGTCCCAACCAGGCCTTTGCCGCCGATGTCCAGCGTGCCAATTCGGCGGTTTCTGCCGCGCCGTAAATAGCAGGATGCTGCTGAGGCGATGGCGGACACAGACGATCAAAGATACCCAACAGGGACAGACCATCGGCATAGCAATGGTGAATGCGCAGCAACAGCACGGCGCCGCCCTCGGCATTCGGGGCCAGCCAGAATTTCCAGCGCGGGCGGTACATGGGCAGCGGCTGATTCAGCCGGGCCGATACCCATTCCCGGAGAGTCTCCGGCGTAAAGCGGTCCACCACCACATCAAGGTGATGCCGCACATCAAACATCGGGTCCGGCTCCCACCACCAGGCCGGTGAGCGCTTGACCGGCAGATACCGGAAACGCTCCCAGGCCATCCAGTAAACCCTGAGAAATTCCCGGAAGCGTGGCGCCGTGAGGCCATCAACCCGCACCATCACGGTGATGGTCATGGGGTTTTCCGGGCGCTCCAGGGCCAGCCAAGCCGAATCCGCAGGTAGCAGAAGGTGCGATTGCTCGTGACTCAAACCCGAACGTCCCCGGAAGAATGGTGAAGGTATGTAGCCTCTGATTCACTCCTGAATCAGAGGCTACATAAAAACCGAACCCCGCATTGTGCCAGACAAGCCCCACAGGCTCCAGAGAAGGCAATGGTTCACGCCGTTACAAAAAATTACACGTGAGTAACTATTCAGCCCTATACTGGTTATAAGCCTTAATGCAATGGTTATTAAACACCCGAATCAGTCATCGGTTGGCTCTGGGAGACCGTAAAACTGGTACCCAGCGCCAATAACTCACGGGTCCGATCGGGGTACAAATCAGGGTACAAAAGGGTTACCAGCACACTCAAATTCCAATAACAGGCCGTTGCAGTGCTGGGGGGAGAGCAGTTATGAAAGCGAGCCATGTTCGCAAGCTGATAAAACCGATTGAAAGCGCCTACTCGGAAATGTTTTCGGGGCAGGTCTACCGCGTTGGCAAAGGCGCTGTTTCCGTTCGCAACCACAGCGGCAAGGCAGAACAGACGGTTGTCGGCGTGCACGGTTTTCTGGAAAACCACTGCTACTTCACCCAGGCCTACGAAGCGCCCACCACCGAACTGATTTTGCTGACCTGCAGCAACTACCATATCCCGGTCAACGGCATTACCCCGGAAGCCCCGGACTGGGAGGTGCCGATCAGGCATCTGGAAGGCACCATTGAGTACGATGCCTGCATTCTGAACCAGGCCCTGTCCAACCTGCCCACCACCGGGAATATTCGGGTGCACGGCCATTCACGGGGCGGCGCGGTGATTCTGGAGGCCATCAAACAATGGCCGGAGCTTTTTGAAGATATGGAGGTGGTACTGGAAGCGCCGGTATTGCCCCAGGGCAAACTTCATGCTCTGGTTACCACCCTTCTGGAACCCGTCAGCCACGGCATGTGGCCCTGGCTGATCCGCCTGATCAACAACGCGCCTTCCTCGACCTACGGCCAGACCTTCTTCGGCAAGATGAACCCGCGGAAGAAGCAACTGCTGAGCAAGCTGTTCTCGGCCACCAAAGACCATCTGACCATCGTTCGCAATATCGAGAACATCATGGATTGGATGGCGCGCACCGACACCAGCATCTATAACCACGTCCGCCACGGCACCTTCCTGATTCCGGCGGTGGACCGCATTCTCGATCGCTCCTCCATGTTGGCCAGTGCCCGCCAGAGCCCGACCACCATGAGAATCGTGGAAACCGAAGCTCCGAGCCATTTCATTACGCTCGACAGCAAGGAATGGGTACCCGGTTTTGAAACACTGCCGGCGGCCGCCCAGGGGTAGCGCCCTGCCCGACCTTACTGCAAGACCTCAGCAGCTCCGCTAAACTACGCCACTTCCTCCTTTATCATCAGGTTTAGTGGAGCCAACCCCCATGTACCGTGAGCGTCTTGTCGCGACCGAAACCCGCTCTGAAAGCGCTCGCCAGCTGCAGCAGCTGTTGCTGGACTATCACGATTTCCGGCAGTTGAAAGCGGCACATCCGTTGCTGGAAAATAGCTTCCGGGTGGCCGACTGGCAGGCAGAGCGCCTGAAAGCGACCCACCTCGATCTCTACCAGCACCCCGGTTACCACCACGGCCTGGAGTTTCTGCTGACCGATCTTTACGCGCCGGCCAGGATGACCCGCCGGGATGACAACATCGACCGGGTGTTCCCCAAGATGGTGAAGTGGTTGCCGGATAACCTTCTGGACACCTTTGCCGGCCTGGTCGAGCTGAACCTGATCACCCAGCAGCTGGACCTGGAGCTGGCAGAGCTCTTCCATCGACAAGGTATACCCACCGACTCGCTAACCATCGAGTACTATTGCACCGCCTACCGGGCCAGCGAACGGCTGGATCAAAGGAAAAAGCAGATTACCCTGGTGGCGGACGTCGGCCAGCAACTTGACCGTTATGTCCGCAACCGCACTCTGGGCTGGCTGCTGTCCATGAGCCGCGGCCCGGCGGAAATGGCCGATCTCACCGATCTGCACAGCTTTCTGCACCGTGGCTACTCGGCGTTCCGGAAGATGAATGATGTAAATTTACTGATCGACCGGCTGGTCACCCGGGAGCAGCAGGTGATGCGCAACATCTTAGCTGGTCACCCCGAGCCTTTCAGTTTGCCGGGCGACCTGTAAAAGCCTCAGCCAGTGTCCCCTCAGGCCTTGATGATCTGGTCCAGCTGGGAATGAATTTCCTGCTCAATGCGCGACTTGAAAGGCCGCAGCATCATGCCCAACTCCAGATGGATATGCAGATCCGTTGGGGTGATGTTCAGGTGCCCCTTGACGCCACTGCGCTTGAATTTCAGATGGTCGCCCTCCCACTGGTAATGTACGTCGAACTGGCTGGACAGATCCTGCGCCAGGGCTTCGGCAGCCTGCCTTGCGTGTTCTTTATCCAGGGCGTGCGGGCGGTGTACGTCAATAACAGACATGAATCAGTTTTCTCTTAACTTTGGACGGATTTACAGTTTAGGGTGCGATTAAACTCACCGCCACCCTTGTAGCAACCCCGTCAACGGTTAGAATACGGGGTTCAGATTCTGACAGGACACCTCCCATGAGCGAGCAGCAAACGCCACCCCGCCAGGCCGGAAACAGCAACGGCCAGAACGACGTTACCCACTTCGGCTTCCGCAACGTGCCCAAGAGCCAGAAGGCGAGCCAGGTGGCAGAAGTATTCCACAGCGTGGCGGGCAAGTACGACCTCATGAACGATCTGATGTCCATGGGTATCCACCGTCTCTGGAAACGCTTCACCATTGAGCTTTCCGGCGTGCGACCGGGCCACCAGGTACTGGACATCGCCGGCGGCACCGGCGATCTGACCATGAAATTCTCGGATCTGGTGGGCCCCTCCGGGAAGGTTGTGCTGGCCGACATCAACGCCTCCATGCTGCAGGTCGGGCGTAGCCGGCTGACGGACCGGGGATACGCCGGCAACATCGAGTATGTCCAGGCGGATGCCGAGCACCTGCCGTTCCCGGACAACAACTTCAACGCGGTGTCCATCGCGTTCGGGCTGCGTAACGTCACCGACAAGGATCAGGCGCTTCGGGACATGACCCGGGCTCTCAAGCCGGGCGGCAAGCTGATGGTTCTGGAGTTTTCCAAGCCCACCAATCCGCTATTGAGCAAGGCTTACGATGCCTACTCGTTCTCCGCACTGCCGCTGATGGGCCAACTGATCGCCGGTGACAGCGAAAGCTACAAATACCTGGCGGAATCCATCCGCATGCATCCGGATCAGGAAACGCTGAAAGGCATGATGGAAAATGCCGGCCTGGTGAACTGCAAGTACTACAACATGACCGGCGGCATTGTCGCCCTGCATGTGGGAATCAAGCCCTGATGTTTCCCGGCCCCACCGTCCTTTCTGCCGTTACCGCCATTCTGGAAAGTGCCCTGAACCGGGCACTGGAGCTGGATCCGGCCGGACATCAGGCACTGATGGAGGCATTGGCAGGGCCGGTACAGCTCAACATCACCGATCCGATTACCTTCACTTATACCCTGGACCGGGCCGGTAAGCGGGTCCGGGTTGGCAGCCAGCCGGTGGAACAGCCGGCCCTGGAGATAACCGGCAAACCCATCGCCTTTGCCGCCCTGGCAACCGGCGACGACCGCGTCTTCGCCGATGGCCGCCTTCAGGTGACCGGCGACACCGCGCTGGCCCACCAGCTACAGCGCGCCCTGAACCAGCTTGAGCCGGATTGGGAAGCCGCCATGGCCCGCCACATCGGCGATGTCCCCGCCCATTTTCTCGGCCAGCGCATTCGCGGAGCCCTGCGCTGGAGCCGGCAGGCGTTTCATTCCCTCAATGCCAGCATCGAAGAATATGTGCACGAGGAAAGCCGCAGCCTGCCGGGGCGACGGGAACTGGAAGCCACGTTTGCGGATATCGATGAACTCAGCCTGCGCACGGAGCGGCTGGAGGCCCGGCTGACCCTGATTGAAAACCACGGCAAGACTGACGAACCGGAGAACCTGTGACCCGCCTGCAACGCCTGTTCCGAATTGCCTGGGTATTCTGCCGTTACCGGCTGGACACGTTCCTGCCCCTTTCCGAACTGCCGGCGCCTCTGAAGGTGTTTTTCCTGCTGGCTCCGTGGCACTTGTTCCCCCAACCCAAGCTTGATCGCGGCGACCGCCTGCGGCTGGCACTGGAGGAGCTGGGGCCGGTATTCGTCAAGTTTGGCCAGATACTCTCCACACGACGAGACCTGCTGCCGGATGACATGGCCGAGTCCCTGAAAACCCTCCAGGATCGGGTTCCGCCCTTTCCCAGTGACGTTGCCCGGGGCATCATCGAAACTTCCCTGGGCGCCCCGGTAGCAGACCTGTTTGCCGAATTCAGCCCGGATCCGATGGCCTCGGCCTCGGTCGCCCAGGTACACGCCGCGACGCTGCGCAACGGCCAGAAGGTCGTGGTCAAGGTATTGCGCCCCGGCATCGAAAAGGTCATCCGCCAGGACCTGGCCCTGATGTACCTGATGGCCGGGCTACTGGAAAAATACTGGTCCGAAGGCAAACGCCTGCACCCGGTGGAGGTGGTGGAAGACTACGACTCCACCATCCACGATGAGCTGGACCTGCAGCGGGAAGCCGCCAATGCCAGCCAGTTGCGTCGGAATTTCGAAAATTCCCCGCTTATTTACATCCCTTTCATTGACTGGGACTACACCCGTAAAACCGTGCTGGTGATGGAACGCGTTCACGGCATTCCCATCGCCGATACCGCCGCCCTCAAGGCGGCCGGTGCGGATATGAAAGTCCTGGCAGAGAGAGGGGTCGAGATCTTTTTTACCCAGGTGTTCCGGGACAGCTTTTTCCACGCCGACATGCACCCCGGCAACATCTTTGTGGATGTCTCCAATCCGGCCGACCCCCGCTATATTGCCATCGATTTCGGCATTGTCGGCACCCTGGCGCCGGATGACCAGAGCTACCTGGCCCGCAACCTGCTGGCCTTTTTCCGCCGGGACTACCGCCAGGTGGCGCAACTGCACATTCAGTCCGGCTGGGTACCACCGGACACCCGGGTTAACGAGTTCGAGGCTGCCATTCGTACCGTTTGCGAGCCCATCTTCGAGAAGCCCCTGAAAGACATTTCGTTCGGTCACTTCCTGCTGCGCCTGTTCCAGACCGCCAGGCGGTTCAACATGGAAGTGCAGCCCCAACTGGTACTGCTGCAGAAAACCCTGCTGAACGTCGAAGGCCTGGGCCGCCAGCTCTATCCGGAGCTGGACCTCTGGAGCACGGCCCAACCGTTCCTGGAAGCCTGGATGCGCAGGCGCATTGGCCCGTCCGGACTGATCAAGTCATTGCAATCACACTTGCCGTCCTGGCTCGAGCAGTCGCCGGAAATGCCTCAACTGGTACACGACGCGCTGCTGCAACTGCGACATGCCGGCCCCACAGAGCAGCAGAATCGGGCTACACTGGAACTGCTCCGGGAACAGCAGGTCCGTACCGAGCGGCGCTGGCGCAGAACCGCTGTGGCCGCATTACTGGTTGCCGGAGCACTGGCCGGCACCCAACCCGAGTCCCGGCAGTGGGTTGAAGCGCTGCCCGCCTGGGGTTGGGCACTGTTCGCCATTGCCGGCGGGCTGGTGCTCCGGGGCGGCCGATAACCGATAAAGATTTCAGGATTCACAAAAATGCAAGATTACTCCGATAACGTCGAGACCCCTGACTGGCTGGACACCGTCCGCTGGACACCGGACGGCCTGGTGCCGGCCATTGCCCAGGACGCCGAAACCGGCGACATCCTGATGATGGCCTGGATGAACCGGGAATCCCTCAGGCTGACCGCCGAGGAGGGCCATGCGATTTACTGGTCCCGTTCCCGGGGCCAACTCTGGCGTAAGGGCGAAACGTCCGGCCATGAACAGGTGATCCGGGACATCCGGCTGGACTGCGACGAGGATGTCATCCTGCTGAAAGTGGAACAAAAAGGTGGTATCGCCTGCCATACCGGAAGGCGAAGCTGCTTTTACCGGTCCCTGAAAGACGGTCAATGGGTCAGCGTTGACCCGGTGATCAAAGACCCGGACGCCATTTACGGCAGCAACTGAGGAGCACGGACAGTGAGTGATGTACTGGAAAACCTGGCCAGGGTTCTGGAAGCCCGAAAGGAAGCGGACCCGGAAACCTCCTACGTTGCCAGCCTCCATGCCAAGGGTCTGAACAAGATCCTGGAAAAGGTGGGAGAGGAGTGCACGGAAACCCTGTTGGCGGCCAAGGACGCAGAACACACCGGTGAAACCCGGGATGTGGTCTATGAAACCGCAGACCTGTGGTTCCATAGCCTGGTGATGCTGTCCGGCTTCGGACTCGGCCCAAAGGATATTCTGGACGAGCTGGCCAGCCGGTTCGACCTGTCAGGGCTCGAAGAAAAAGCGTCACGGAACAAGTGACCGGGAGTACCCCTAACGGGGATTTCCGCGAACCGGTTCTGGTAACGTACAATGTCACGGAACAGAAACATTAAAACGAGGACCCCGTAATGGGTATCAGCATCTGGCAATTACTTATCGTACTCGGCATTGTCATTCTGTTGTTCGGAACCAAGAAACTGCGCAACATCGGCAGCGACCTGGGTGGCGCCATTCGCGGCTTCAAGAAGTCCATGAGCGACGAGGACTCCAAGACCGAGAATCCGGACTCCCTGGAAGGCAAGACCGAAGAGCAGCCGCAACCGGCGGCTGAAGATAAGCCCCGGGACAAATCCCACAGCTGAGACCTGGCTGAATGTTCGATATCGGCTTTCTTGAGCTACTGGTCAGCGGCGTCATTGCGCTGTTGGTGCTTGGCCCCGAACGGCTGCCCTCAGCTGCCCGCGCTGCCGGGCGCTGGGTGGGTGGTGCCCGGCGCATGGTCAGCCAGTTCACCTCGGAACTGGACCGGCAGCTAAAAGCTGACGAACTCCGTGAAGAACTTCGCAAGGCGGGGGATGTTGGCCTGGACGACGTTCAGAAAACCGTGCGCGGCGCCCTGGATGAAGCCAAAAAATACGAGCACATGATCCTGCCCGGGAACGAAACCAAAACGCCCGGGAGCGCCGCCGCCGAAAACACCACCGATCAACCAGAAACCCCGCAAACAGAAACCCCGCAAAGTCCGCCGGATAAACGTTCATGAATGCAAAGCCAGACGGCAATCAGATGCCTCCGGAACACCAGGAAATGCCTCTGATTGAGCACTTGCTGGAACTTCGCAATCGCCTGCTGAAAATGGTTCTGGCGGTGGTTATCTGCTTTGCAGCGATCTACCCGTTCGCCAACGAACTGTATCTGTGGTTGTCCGAACCCATCCGTTCGCTGCTGCCGGTCGGCCAGACCATGATCGCAACCGACGTCACCTCGCCCTTCTTCGCGCCCCTGAAGCTGGCGCTTGTACTGTCGGTGTTTGCCGCCATCCCCATTATTCTCTACCAGCTCTGGAGCTTTGTAGCCCCGGGGCTTTATGCCCATGAGAAGCGGCTGGCCTTTCCGCTGCTGTTTACCTCGGTGCTGTTGTTTTACCTGGGTGCCGCTTTCGCCTATTACGTGGTGTTCCCCCTGGTGTTCGGTTTCTTCACCGCCATCGGCCCGGAAGGCATTGTTGAACTGCCCGACATCAGCAGCTACCTGAATTTTGTCCTGAAAATGTTCTTCGCCTTCGGTGTGGCCTTCGAGATTCCCATCGCCACCGTCCTGCTGATTCTGACCGGGGCCACCACACCGGCGGACTTGGCGGCCAAACGCCCCTATGTCGTGGTCGGCTGCTTCATCATCGGCATGCTGCTGACCCCGCCGGATATCATCTCCCAGACTCTGCTGGCCGTGCCCATGTGGATCCTGTTCGAGATCGGGATCCTGTTCGGCCGGTTGGCAAAACGGGAAATGGCGGAACCGGATACCGACGAGCCTGCCAGCGAATGAACCTGGCGTTACTGTTCGACGAAGACTTCGTCGGCCCTGACCGGGTGATCCTGCGAGGACGCCGCCTCGCCCATTTGCAGTCCGTTATCAAGGTGGCTGCCGGTGACTCGGTGCCCGTTGGCCGGGCTGATGGCAACATGGGGACCGGCGAGGTTCTGAGACTCACGGATACCGAAACAGAACTCCGGGTGACACTGGATCATACGCCGCCCGCTCCCCTTCCTCTCACGCTGATCCTGGCCATGCCCCGGCCAAAGATGTTCCGGCGGATCCTGCAAACCTGCGCCACCCTGGGCGTAAAGGACATCTGGCTGATCAACAGCTATAAAGTGGAAAAAAGTTTCTGGCAAACCCCATGGCTGTCTGAAGCACAGGTGAGGGAAAACCTCACCCTGGGGCTGGAACAGGCAAAAGACACCCGCATGCCCCGGGTGCAGATCCGCAAGCTGTTCAAGCCCTTCGTGGAAGATGAATTGCCGGCTCTGCTGGAAGGCAGGCAGGCTCTGGTGGCTCACCCCGGAACCAGCACGCCCTGTCCGGTTCACCTGAACCAGCCAACTGCCCTGTGCGTTGGCCCGGAGGGTGGCTTTACCACTTATGAAGTCGGCAGACTGGAAGAGGCCGGGTGCCAGGGCATCCATCTTGGCCCCCGGATTCTGCGCGTGGAAACCGCTGTAACGGTTCTGGTCAGCCGACTGTTTGACGCCTGCAGGTGAGGCCGGTCAGGCTGACCGTGCCTGCCACCACCGGGCCAGCGGAGTAATCAGCGCCACCAGAACCGCCCCGGCCAGAACACCGAACAGGCCGTTGGCAGCGGTGGGAATCAGTGCCCCGGCCATGCCGCCAAAACCCTCGGCAAAGCGATGAATGGCATCGTAAACCGGCGAAAAGCCATGGATGAGAATACCGCCGCCGACCAGGAACATGGCCAGAGTGCCGAGCACCGACAGCGTTTTCATCAGATACGGCGCCAGCCACAGTATCCCCTCACCCAGCCGCTGTAAGATCGGGTTGCCTGTCTGGCTGAGGTACAGTCCTCCGTCGTCCAGCTTGACGATACCTGCCACCAGGCCATAAACGGCGACGGTGATCATGATGGCGACCACCGCCAGAACCATGAACTGCATACCAATAGTCTGGGTGGTTACGGTGCCCAAAGTGATGGCAATAATCTCGGCGGAGAGAATGAAATCGGTCCGGATGGCGCCCTTGATTTTGTCCTTCTCGACCGCGCGAAGGTCCGCCTCAGGGCTCTTCAGGGCCTCATGCAGTTCCTTCTTGCGCTTCTGATCCTCCTCCCGGTGCAGGAACTTGTGCACCAGTTTCTCGAAGCCCTCAAAACACAGGAACGCACCCCCAAGCATCAGCAGGGGCGTGACCAGCCAGGGCATGAAGAAGCTGATCGCCAGGGCCGCCGGCACCAGTATCGCCTTGTTGATCATCGAGCCCCAGGCCACGGCCCACACCACCGGCAGTTCCCGGGCCGGTTTTACCCCAGTCACCTGCTGGGCGTTGAGTGCCAGATCGTCACCCAGAACACCCGCCGTTTTTTTCGTTGCGGCTTTGGTCATCAGGGCAACATCGTCCAGCACGGAGGCGATGTCATCGATCAGTACGAGTAAACTGCTTCCTGCCATTAAACATTCCTTTGTTGATGCGTTTCAGGCATTTAGGCCCATGGCCTCGGCGGCAATCCGGTTCTTGACCGGCCCCAACTGATTGAGCCAGCGCATGCCGGTGTTCCGTAACCAGCGCACCGGCAGTTCGTCGCGACCAAACAGCAGCCTGAATACTTCCATCGTGGCCATCATGGTGAGATTTTCACCTTTCCGGCGGCGCTGATAGCGCTCCAGAACCAGCTCGTTGGCCGGGTTCAGACCGGCCTTCCGGGCCCGTGACAGCTCGTCCAGCAGGGCGCGGACATCACCATAACCCAGGTTGGCACCCTGCCCGGCCAGCGGGTGAATGGTGTGGGCGGCGTCCCCCACCAGGGCGAAACCGGGGGCAATGTAGTTCTTGGCGTGGCGCTGGCGAAGCGGAAAGGCAAACCGGCGGGAAACCGCTTCAACCGCCCCCAGCTCCCGCTCAATGGCCCGCTCAAGCTCAGCCGTGAAATCAGCGTCGCCAAGCGCCATCAGCCGACGGGCCTCCTCGGTGTCCTGGGACCAGACAATGGAACAGAAATGCTCATCTCCGGATTCGGTCAGCAGGGGCAGGAACGCCAGTGGCCCGGTCAGTGAAAACCGCTGCCAGGCAGTAAACCGGTGGCTCTGGCTGGTGCGCACCGTGCATACAATAGCCTGCTGATCGTAGTCCCATTCCCGGGTTGGCAGGCCCAGCCACTGACGCAAGCGGGAGTTGGCGCCGTCGCAGCCCACCACCAGATGGGCAGCCAGCGCACGGCCATCCTCCAGTTCAACCGTCAAGTCGTCGGACCCACGCCGGCAGCCGGTCATGATCGCGCCTTCAATCAGCTCAACCGGGCTTTCTTCCAGGGCTTCGAACAGAGCCCGCACAATGCTCCGGTTCTCGATGATAGTTCCCAGGGCCCGAGCCTGGAGTTCCGCCGCCTCGAACTCTATACGCCCGGTTCCATCACCATCCCAGACGGTCATGCTCTGGTATGGGCAATGGCGGCCGGCGGTAATGCCGGACCACACCCCGAGTTGCTCCAGCAGTTGCTGGCTGGCAACCGAAATGGCACTGACCCGGGGCTCAAAATCCGCCACGGTTTCGGCCGGACCAGGCGCCTGAACCAGTGTTTTATGCTCAGCCCCCTCAACCAGGCCCACATGCCAGCCCTGGCGGGACAGGCCCAGGGCCAGGGCCGAACCGATCATGCCACCACCGGCCACCAGGATATCGAAGGTTGTTGAGTCACTCATGGCGCGTCCCGCCCCTGTTTAACCTGCCCGGACGGCTTATCACCGCCCGGCGTCCGCCCAGCCCCATGGCCTTGCGGGCAAACCAGCGTTTTGCTCCAGGCAGAAGATCAAGACCCACCAGCCCCGCATCCCGGGCGGCGGTGATCGGTGGCATCGACTGCCCAAACACCCGCACCAGTGAATCCGAGAACCGGACCGTCTGCTGCCAGTCCTGCCGATGCCGCGCCTGATACCGCCTGAGCACATCCAGGTCGCCAATGGATTTGCCCTGCTCTGTCGCCAGCCGGAACTGCTCTACCAACGTCATCAAGCCCCGCAGGGCGAGATTGAAGCCTTGCCCCGCCACCGGATGAAGCGCGTGGGCCGCATTGCCCACCAGAGCAACCCCGGGGCGGACGGGTTCGTCCACCGTGGTCAGCGTCAGCGGGTAATGATGGCAGCTGCCGATTCGGGTAAACCGCCCCAGGCGCCAGCCGAACCGTTCCTGCAGCCGCCGGCATTTGTCGGTATCCGGCAGCTCCAGAACCTCGGCCAGGGCCTCGTCGTTCAGAGTCCATACCAGCGCAGACTGATGGCCGGCGCAGGATGGGGAACCGTGGGGCAACAGCGCCATGGGGCCCGCATCGGTGAATCGCTCAAAGGCAGTAAAGCCATGATTATCACTGGTGGAGATGTTGGCGATCAGGGCATTCTGGCCATAACTGTGGTGACTGGGCTGGAAGCCGAGTTTCTCCCGCAATCCGGAGCGTCCGCCATCCGCCACCACCAGGCAGCGGGCAGTCAGCTCACGGGTGCCGTTGTCATCAGAGGTCAGTTGCACCCGAACGCCCTCGGGCATTGGCGTCATATCCGTGACTTCCGCCGGCGCCTGCCACTGAACATTGGTTTCCAGCAGCTCCCGCATCAGGCAAAGGCCCATCCAGCGGTTATCGGCGACGTAACCCAGGGCTTCCTGCCCGTGCTCGGAGGCGTGCAACCGGGTCGCCCCGAAATGGCCCCGGTCAGACACATGAATGTGGTGGATCGGCGTCGCATGTTCTGCCAGCCGGTGCCAGAGCCCAAGCTCCTCGAAGATCAGCCGGGAGCCCCAGGCCAGTGCCGTGGAACGGGCGTCGTAACTGGGCTGGTAACTCTCGGGCAGGGCATCAGGCGAGAGCGGGAACGCCTCCACCACGGTCACCCGCAGCGAGGGCACCATCCGGGCCACCGCCAGAGCGAGCGTTGCCCCGGCAAGGCCACCGCCGGCAATGATCAGATCGGTATCGGGCTTGGTCACAGGTTGTCAGTCCGCCATCAGGGCTTCAATGTCGGCGATGGTTTTGGGAGCCGCATCGGTCAGAACCCGGCAACCGCCCTTGGTCACCACCACGTCGTCTTCAATACGGATGCCAATGCCCCGCCACTTCTCATCCACATTGGTATTGTCCGGCGCGATGTAGAGCCCTGGCTCAACCGTCAGCACCATCCCGGGCTCCAGCTGGCGCCAGGCATCGCCCACCTTGTAATCCCCCACATCATGCACATCCATTCCCAGCCAGTGGCCGGTGCGGTGCATGAAGAAGGGCTTATAGGCTTCGTTGGCGATGGCGTCTTCCACCGTGCCGGACAACAGGCCCAGATCGATCAGGCCCCGGGTCAGCACCTCCAGCGCCGCCTCATGGGGCCGGTTCCAGTGGTTTTCCGGAGAAACCGCCTCAATGGCCTGGTACTGCGCCGCCAGGACCACCTCATACAAGGCACGCTGCTCGGTGCTGAATTTGCCGCTGACCGGGAAGGTCCGGGTAATGTCCGAGGCGTAGCACTGGTACTCGCAGCCGGCATCAATCAACACCAGGTCGCCTTCTTTCAGCGGCGCGCTGTTCTCGATGTAGTGGAGGATGCAGCCGTTGGCTCCGCCGCCGACAATCGAAGGGTAAGCCGTTGATCGGGCACCGTGTTCCATGAAGGTGTGGATCAGTTCGGCTTCCAGGTTGTATTCGAAGCCGCCTTTTCGGGCCCGCTTCATGGCCCGGCAATGAGCCTCGGCGCTGATCTCGCCGGCCTTGGCCATGACCTTGATTTCATTGGCGCTTTTGAAAAGCCGCAGGTCGTGAAGCAGATGCTCCAGAGCCACAAACTCACCGGGCGGGTGGGCACCACTGCGGACCTTGCTGCGAATCACCTTCACCCAGTCCATCACCCGGGCGTCGAAATGATCGTCCCTGCCCAGCGGGTAGTAGACCCGGCTGCGACCTTCGATCATGCCCGGCAGGATGTCATCAATGTCGGAGACCGGAAACGCATCGTCCAGGCCATAACGCTCAATGGCCCCCTCCGGGCCCACCAGAAAACCGTCCCAAAGCTCTTTTTCCGGATGCCGCTCCTTGCAGAACAGGACCGACTCGCCATGTTCCCGCCCCGGGATCAGGGCCAGTACCGCCTCTGGCTCACCAAAACCGGACAGGTAATGAAAATCGCTGTCCTGGCGAAACGGGTGCAGCACGTCCCGGTTGCGAACACGCTCCGGCGCCGCCGGAATAATGGCAATGCTGTCCGGCGCCATCCGCTCCATCAGCTTGCGACGGCGCTCGGCAAACTCCTTCAGAGGTATCATGGAGGTCATACACTCTCCTGCAGTCGTTGGCCTGCTCAGTGCAGGGTCGGCGATTCAGACGCCGGCTTTTCCGGGGCATTGAACTCGGTAAACACCGCCAGCGCCCCCAGCCGGATGTATTCGGTAATCTCCAGTAGCTGTTGCTCGCTTTCATCGTCCGCTTC
The DNA here is from genome assembly GCF_038098645.1 of Marinobacter metalliresistant. Classification (NCBI taxonomy): domain Bacteria; kingdom Pseudomonadati; phylum Pseudomonadota; class Gammaproteobacteria; order Pseudomonadales; family Marinobacteraceae; genus Marinobacter; species Marinobacter metalliresistant. The sequence continues at coordinate 2,278,485 of NZ_CP101118.1, forward strand.
CTCGTCGTCGGAAAGCTGGCTGATTGCTACCATATCCTCAATCAGCTCGCGAATCTCGTCCGGAGCCTGCCCCAAAGCCTCCCCGGCAGCCAGCGCCATTCCTTCCAGAAATCCCCGCACCCAGGCGACCAGGGCCTCAAGGCGCTGCTCAATGGCGTAATCATCGTCAGGCAATAGAGGATGGAAACTCATGTCGGCCGATTTCAAGAGCCCCAGAGCCTGATCGTAGGCCTTATTCATGAACGGGGCGAGGTCGCCGGACTCCTCGGCAGCGCTCTCGGGCAACCCCATGTGCTCGCACACCATCGCCAACCAGTCCAGTTCTTCAATACGGGATCCGGCAGCCAGCCGCCCACACAGGGCTCCATGCAATTCGGAGGGATGGCTGAACGCCTTGTGGGCGGTAAAGACATTGGCCCAGCGCTCAAATTCAGCGGCGCGGGCAGCACCGGAAGTGTCGGATTCTGACATGAAACAGGCGGATCCTGTGTTGTTGAATGAAGTGCCTATCCTAGCATTCAGGGGATGCCAAGGCACTTCCCGTCGGATGGCCCGATGATACCCCACTGGAGAACACGCCTGAACCCGACAGCAGACGCCCGGATTCGCAGAGGCGGCTGATCAGTGATCTGCATCACGCAGGGGCTGCAATGACAAGCCTGTAAATTGACCGACTTACCATCCACACTTATAGTTGGCTTTAATAACCTCAAACCACTGCTGGGCACCTCATGGAACAGTCCGAAGTACAGGCATTAGCGGACAAGCTGGACAGGCTGATAGAGCACTGCCAGAAACTGGAGCGGGACAACGCCACACTGCGGGTGCTGCAGGATGACTGGAACCGGGAACGGGTCCAGCTGATGCAGAAGAACGATCACGCGAAGCACAAGATCGAAGCCATGATCGGCCGCCTTCGGGCACTGGAGCATCACTGATGGCACGGCAATCCACCACCGTTGAGGTGAAGATCCTCGACAAGGAATATCTGGTCGCCTGTCCTGAGGAAGAACAGGACGCACTGATCAGGGCCGCAAGGCACCTGGATAGCAAAATGCGGGAAATCCGCGCAGGCGGCAAAGTATTCGGCACCGAGCGCATTGCTGTCATGGCTGCCCTGAACATGACCCATGAATTGCTTGAACGCGACACCATGTCCGACGCCACCAGCACACTGCTCAGGGCCATGGACAACAAACTCGACGGTGCCCTCGGTGACGGCTCGGGCCATTAAAATCCGCACAGAATGCATGACAGGTGTTGCAATCGGCCCCGACCCTGCCCGTATAATGGGATCAACTTCCTGGGCTGTTCGCTATGGTCGGATACGTCCTCGAGCCGATGCGCATTACCCAGGTGGCTACTTCAGGGCATTGTGAGCACGTCCCCGTCAGGGGAAAGCCTAATATGTCACAGCGGCCACCGACCTTGAACTCTGGGTTCAAGGGCAACATCCGATAACGGCAGCCCGGGAAGCTTTATTTTGAGCCAGTTTATCGCCCCCCAACCGTTTGAATACCATCCGGACACCCTTTCGCGCAGTGACCTTCGCAAACGCCTTCGGCAGCACCGGCGCGCGCTTAGTTTCGAGCAGCAGCAACAAGCCGCCGAGTACCTGGCCCTGAACCTGCTGAAGAATCCCGACCTGCACCGCGCCCGCCACATTGCCATCTATCTGCCCAACGACGGCGAGATTGACCCGCATGTCTACCTGGACATTGCCCTGCGCAAGGGCATCCGCTTCTATCTGCCCGTACTGCACCCGATTCACGAAGGCAGACTGGTGTTCAGTCCCTATTACGACGGCGTGGAGCTGACCGCCAACCGTTTCGGCATTCCCGAACCGGCGTTCAGCAAAGGCCTTCGGCGCCCGGCATGGGCACTGGATGCGGTGCTGTTTCCGTTAGTGGGTTTTGATGAGAACGGCGGAAGGCTGGGAATGGGCGGGGGATTCTACGACAGGACGTTTGCCTTCAGCCGGATACGACCACGACTGGCCCCAAAACTGATCGGTCTGGCCCATGATTTTCAGAAAGTAGAAAAGCTGCCAGTAGAACCCTGGGACGTGCCCCTGCACAGCGTGGTTACCGATAAACGGCGTTACCGATTCACCGGCTGACTAATGACCTGAACAGAGCCTACAAGGCTGTTGGCCCTGCCATTTTTGTCTTCTGAGGTGTGGATGGATGTGAAACCGGTTATCACAAGGCCGATGGCAAAAATCAGCACAATGGCTTTGATGATGTCAGGCTTGCCGCCCATGGCTTCAGTTCCTCAAAATGCAGTTTTGAAAGTGTCGGGAAATCAGTGAGCTATTCTTGACTTCAAGAATCAGAAGAAAGACTAACACCTATCTGCACTTTTACAATTTTTGACAGATTAAAATTAGGTAAGCTTTGTGCACGGCGGCCGGCCAGGGTCTGGTAGGGCTTTCCAAAACACGCTGTAAATACGTCCCTGTACGCTTGGCTCCGCCATCCATGGCTCCGCACAGTTTTGGAAAGCCCTACCAGCCCCTGACCTACTCTACGTTAGCTCGATCGTGCATTTCCTTGCCCAAGAAACAGCTGGTAAGCCTCATTGTCCGTCATGTTTTCATAGCGGAAGCCGACCTTGTCCAGCATTTTCTCGAAATCCTGCACTTCGTCATCTTCCACCTGAGCCCCCAACAGAACACGGCTGTAGGCTGCGCCATGGTTTCGGTAGTGGAACATGGAGATGTTCCAGCGGGTGCCCAGTGACATCAGGAACTTCAGCAAAGCGCCGGGGCGCTCCGGAAACTCGAACTGGAAAACCTTTTCGTTGGTAATGGTCGGCGCGTGGCCGCCCACCATATGGCGAATGTGCTGCTTGGCCAGGTCGCTGTCGGTCAGGTCGACCACGGAATAGCCATTCTCCCGCAGGTCCTGAACCAGGTCTTCACGGCCGTGGCCACCCGCTGCGATCTGGATGCCCACGAAAATCGTGGCATTGGTGGCGTCGGCATACCGATAGTTGAACTCGGTGATGCTGCGTTTGTGCAGGGCATTGATAAAGGTCTTGAACGCCCCCGGCTTTTCCGGAATGGTCACGGCCAGGATGGCCTCGCGCTTCTCACCGACTTCCGTGCGCTCGGAAATGTAGCGCAGGCGATCAAAGTTCATGTTGGCACCGCTCAGGGTGGCAATCAGGTTTTCGTCCTCAATCTGCTCCCGCTCGATGTACTTCTTGATCCCGGCCACGCCCAGCGCACCGGCCGGTTCGGCAATAGAACGGGTATCCTCAAACACATCCTTGATGGCGGCACAGATTTCGTCGGTGGATACGGTGATCACCTCGTCCACGTGGTCCTTGCAGATCTCCCATGGGTACTTGCCGATCTGCTTGACCGCCACGCCGTCGGCGAAAATACCGACTTCGTCCAGCACCACCCGCTTGCCCGCCTTCATGGCCGCCTGCAAACAGTTGGAATCCTCCGGCTCGACGCCAATTACTTTGACCTCGGGACGCAGATATTTGATGTACGCCGCCATGCCGGCAATCAGTCCGCCACCGCCAACACAGATGAAAATGGCATGGATCGGCTTGCTGAACTGCCACATGATTTCCATGGCCACCGTGCCCTGGCCGGCGATCACATCCGGATCGTCATAGGGCGGGATGTAGGTGTAGCCGTGTTTCTGGACCAGTTCCTGGGCATGGGCAGCGGCTTCATCAAAGGCATCGCCCTTCAGTACCACCCTGGCACCGTGGTCCCGCACTGAGCGCACCTTGATCTCAGGCGTGGTCTGGGGCATCACAATCACAGCCTTGATGCCAAGCTTTTTCGCCGCCAGAGCCACACCCTGCGCATGATTGCCAGCCGAGGCACAGATCACGCCCCTGGCCTTCTGCTCTTCGGAAAGCTGGGCAATCCGGTTATAGGCGCCGCGAATCTTGAAGGAGAACACCGGCTGAAGATCTTCACGCTTGAGCAGAATATTATTGCCAAAACGCTTGGACAGACTACGGGCTTCAGTGAGGGGTGTTTCAATGGCCACGTCATAGACGCGCGCATCGAGAATCTTCTTGATGTAGCGTTGCGGCATAGCAATTCCGGCTTTTGGTTGGTTTGCGGTTGATGGTCGGCTGGGAAAAACCCACAGTGTAGAAAGTTTGCACGCCAGCCGTCTATAAGCAGAGCGCTCTTAAGCGCTATAATGCGTGCAAATCCCATCTGATTTGCAGCCGGAGCCTCCCATGACCCAGGACGAACTGAAAAAAGCCGTCGCCAAAGCCGCCCTTGATTACATCGCCCCTCGTCTGGATAGCGACAGCATCATCGGCGTTGGCACCGGGAGCACCGCCAACTTCTTTATCGACCTGTTGGCCGAGCTGAAAACTGAATTTGACGGTGCCGTCGCCAGCTCCGAAGTCACCGCCGAGCGCCTGAAAAGCCATGGCATTCCGGTCTATGACCTCAACAGTGCCGGCGAACTGGAGTTTTATGTTGACGGTGCTGACGAAACCAACGAGCGCCTGGAGCTGATCAAGGGTGGCGGTGCCGCCCTGACCCGGGAGAAGATCGTGGCGGCGGTCGCCAAAACCTTCATCTGCATCGCAGACGACTCCAAGATGGTCGGTATTCTGGGCAAATTCCCGCTGCCGGTGGAAGTCATCCCCATGGCCCGCAGCCATGTTGGCCGGGAGATCGTCAGACTCGGGGGCGATCCGGTTTACCGGGAAGGCGTAGTGACCGATAACGGCAACATCATCATCGATGTTCACAACATGGACATTTCCCGCCCGATCCAGATCGAGGAAAAGCTCAACAACATCGTGGGCGTGGTCACCAACGGCCTGTTTGCCCGCCGCCCGGCTGATTTGTTGCTGCTTGGCACCAAAGACGGGGTGAAGAGCATTCCCCGCAAGGGCGCCTGAGCCTCCCCTACCTGGATTACGCAACAGAGCTGGCCTTTCGGGCCAGCTTTTTTATTGCCCCACGGAAGGCAAACCAAGCGCTTGCTTGGGTTCAGGAATTACGCGACACTGCTTGCCATTGATTCCGATCAGGGGGGACTCGACCATGTCCGATTACTTCAACGAAACTCACGAACAGGTGCGCCAGACTGCCCGCAAGTTCATCGATACCCATGTGCTGCCCCATATCGATGACTGGGAAGAAGCCGGCGAATTCCCGCGAGCGCTCTACAAAAAAGCCGGCGATGCGGGCCTGCTGGGCATCGGCTTCCCGGAAGCCCTGGGCGGCATCGGCGAAGGGGACATCTTTCTGAAGGTGGCCGTGTCCGAAGAACTCATGCGCTCCACCTCTGGCGGACTCGTTGCCGGCCTCGGCTCCCTGGATATCGGCCTGCCCCCGGTCGCCAAGTGGGCAAAGAAAGAGGTCCGCGAGCAGATTGTTCCGCCGGTACTCCGGGGCGAGAAAATCTCTGCCCTCGCCGTTACCGAACCCGGTGGCGGTTCGGATGTGGCCAGCCTCAAAACCAGGGCCGTTCGCAGTGGTGACCACTACATGGTCAACGGCAGCAAAACCTTCATCACCAGCGGCATGCGCGCCGACCATTACACCGTCGCCGTCCGCACCGGGGGCGAGGGCCACGGTGGCATCAGCCTGCTGCTCATTGACCGGGACATGCCCGGGTTCTCCACCGGCAGGAAGCTGCGGAAAATGGGCTGGTGGGCCAGCGACACCGCCGAACTCTTTTTTGAAGACTGCCGTGTCCCCGTCGACCGACTGATCGGCGCCGAAAACGCCGGTTTCATCGCCATCATGAGCAACTTCCTGGCCGAGCGCCTGAGTCTGTCCATCATGGCCTACATGACCGCCCAACTCGCCTATGAGGCAGCCCTGGAATACGCCCAGCAGAGGCTGGCTTTTGGCCGCAGCATCGCCGGCTTCCAGGTAACCCGCCACAAACTTGTGGACATGGCCACCCAGATTGACGTGGCCCGGGAATACACCTACCGCTGCGCTGCCCTGATGCAGGCCGGCAAGAACCCCATCAAGCAGGTAGCCATGGCCAAGAACTTCTCCGTGGACGTCTGCGAAAAGGTCACCCGGGAAGCCGTGCAACTGTTCGGCGGCATGGGCTACATGCGGGAAACCGTCGTCGAGCGCCTTTACCGGGACGCCAAAATTCTTTCTATCGGCGGCGGCACGACCGAAATCATGAAGGAACTGATTGCCAAGCAGCTCCGGCTCTAGGTTTCGTGGTGTGGAGGCGCATTTGAACCTTGTAGCCCGAGACTTTCGAGGAAGGGGTGTGTCAGGGGCCTCTCCCAAAACACGCTCCTTGCGGCACATCCCTGTGACGCTTGGGCTCCGCCATCCATGGCTCCGCACAGTTTTGGGAGAGGCCCCTGACACACCCCTACGGGATTCAGAGCATGCTTATCCCACAATTCGCATGCGTCGATTCCCGGCCTATCACCAAAGTTCGGGCGGCTATCTGCCAGGACCTTCCGAAAACGTGGAGCGCCAAGGATGGCGCGACCGAGCCCTACAGGGACGTATTTACGGGCGTTTTTCGGAAGGTCCTGGCAGATAGCCGCATGCACAAATGCCAGATACCCAGACAGGAGCCGCTTCAAAGTCCGGCCCGACCAAGGTTTAGTTTCGAACTGCAGGAGACTCCCGTATAATTGCGTCCACTTTTTAACCGCAGTTAGCAGTTAAACGTACCTTAACGTACCAGGAAGGATCGCACATGCAATTCGACAACATCCCCTCAGGTAAGAACCCGCCTGAAGACATCTACGTTGCTATCGAAATCCCGGCCAACAGCTCACCGGTCAAGTACGAACTGGACAAAGACATGGGCGCCCTGCTGGTCGACCGCTTCATGGCTACCCCGATGTTCTACCCGGCCAACTACGGTTTCATCCCGCACACCCTGGCCGACGACGGCGACCCCCTGGACGTGTTGGTAGTAACCCCCTACCCGGTTCAGGCAGGCTCCGTGATCCGTTGCCGCCCGGTTGGCGTGCTGAACATGGAAGACGAAGCCGGTGGTGATGCTAAGCTGGTTGCCGTGCCCCACGACAAACTGACCACCACCTACCATAACGTTCGGGAAATCACCGATCTGCCCGAGCTGCTGCGCGATCAGATCAAGCACTTCTTCGAGAACTACAAGACACTTGAGCCGGGCAAGTGGGTCAAGGTTCAGGGCTGGGACAACGCCGAAGCTGCCAAAAAAGCCATCGTGGATTCCGTGAACGCCTACAAGGGCTGATCCGGTAATTCCAGGGCACAAAAAACCGGGACGCGATGCCCGGTTTTTTTATGCTTGCCCACCCGGGACAGGTCATCAATCACCCCCGGGAAAGCAGATCTCGCATATCACTGATTGCCGCGCTGGCCCGGGAGAGATAGGCGGCCATGGTCAGTGAGTGATTGGCGAGTACGCCAAAACCGCTGCCGTTCAGTACCACCGGGCTCCACATTGGCCCCTGGGCACCCTCCAGCTCAATGATCACCTGTTTCATACTGGACATGGCATTTTTGTCCTGCAGCACCTTCCGGAAGTCCACCTCAATGGCACGGAAGATATGCAACAGGGCCCAGGAACTTCCCCGGGCTTCGTAGAGAACATCATCAATCTGGGTCCAGGGCGTCTTCACATCAATGCCCACTGCCTCTTCCTGCAGTGGGTTATCCATATCCATATTGGCCACTGCATCAGATACCGAGGCCTTGCCGACACTCTCGCCCAGTGTTCTTGAGAGGCTGCCGATTCTGGTTTCAAGGTCCGCCAGCCAGTTTGCCAGATTGTCCGCCCGAGCGTAGAACTGGGCATTGGCCTGCTCCGGACTCGACAGCCGGTTGAGGTAACGCTTCAGGGCTGCGATACCGCGACGGTATTCCGCTTCGGTAGACGGGATGGCCCAGCTTCCGCTGTCAAAATGAAACTGCGGCTCGGCAATGATCAGGTCCGGATCCTCTGCGGACTGGCTCTGGGATCGGGCGATATCGCGGCGCATGGCCCGGGACAGGTCCCGGAGCTGCACCAGCACGCCGAACTCCCAACTGGGCATGTTATCCAGCCAAACGCCAGGCGGGAATATATCGTTGGAGATATAGCCGCCGGGCTTTTCAAGCAGGGTTTCTGCGATCCGGATCATGGTCACCGTGGTCGCGAAACCCGTCACCGGTTCACGCTCCATGGAATTGGCTACAGAGCGGGTATATTCACGAACTGAAAACGCGTCGGGCTCGCTGCTCCAGTACATGCCGAGGACGACCGACACCAGGAGGTACACCACCAGCAAAGCCAGAATGAGTTTGCCAATAACACCGCTGCCCCCGGCATAATCCTGAACATCGTCTTTCCTGCCCCTGAAGTACTGTCTGATTTTGCCTGGCATATGACTTTTAATCCCCTGTCTGTTGATTGTCAGCGGCAAACGGCCGGCCAGGATGGTAACCCATGGCTCCGTCGATACCCAGCGTACAGAGTACCGAGTATTCCGCCGCAGTTTCCACTCCTGTGGGAGCATGGCCCGGCCGGCGATCTGCCCATCCCGGTGATTCGGATAATGAATCGACAGATACCGCCCGCTGGCCAGGTGATTGTGACCTGCACCGCAGAGTTGACAAACATTTACAGTGCGCAACCTACGCCGACAACATTAAACACTATAGACTCTGCAAAAGGACTAAGGTTGAAAAATTGTCCGCACCGGGGAAGGACGACCAATAACGAAAAAGAGACAGGCCGGAGCAGCATGAACGACGAAAGCCAGAAAGAAAAACTCAGGCAGCATTTCGCACGCCGTGTAACAACCCAGGCCCGGGTTGTTCTGGATACCTGGCAAAAGATTCACGAAGACGGTGAGAAGGCCGCGGCTCATCGCGGGGAGTTCGCCGCCGCCACGGACAAACTGGTCCGTTACGCACAACGTTTCGAAATGGTCAGCCACGCCGAAGCGGGCCAGACCATCCTTGAGCTGATCAACCACTGGGAGGCCGGTTCAGCGCTGGACGAGACTCTGGAACGGAAACTCCAGGATGCCATCGAAGCCCTCTCCCAAAGCACGCTGCGCCGGACGGACCGCAACAATCCCGAAGTGCCTCACCAGTTCCGTCGCACTCCGGTTTACATTGCCCTGACCCACCAGGAGATGGCAGCCCGCCTCATCCGTCAGCTGGAGTTTTTCGGCTTCCGGGCCTCAGCCTTTGCCAGTCCCGAAGATCTGACCGAAGCCTGCGCACTGCACAAGCCGGAAACCATTCTGGTGGATGTTAACTTTGGCGGCACGCCCAATGCGGGCATCGCCACCATTGAACATCTGCAGGAACGTCACGACACGCCCATCCCGATCATCTTCGTGAGCGACGAGGACGGTTCCATCGAGACCCGGCTGCAGGCTTCCCGCTGTGGCGGCGAGGAATTCTTCTATCCGGCGGTTGATCCCGGCCAACTGATCGAGAAGATCGAAACCTACACCCATGGCAATACAGTGGAGCCCTATAAGGTACTGGTACTGGACGACTCCCGGGCCCAGGCCAAATACATGGAGACGGTGCTGAAAAAAGCGGGCATGACCGCCCACATCATCACCGACCCGATGCAGATTATTCATGGCCTGGAGGAATTTTCTCCGGAGATCATCATCCTGGATATGTACATGCCAGGCTGCACCGGCATGGAAATCGCCCGGGTAATCCGCCAGCAGGACCGCTTTCACAGCGTACCCATCATTTACCTGTCGGCGGAAGAAGATGTCAGCAAGCAGCTCCACGCAATGAGCCTGGGCGGTGACGACTTCCTCACCAAACCGATCGATCCCAAACACCTGATTGCGACCATTCATAACCGCGGGCGGCGCGCGCGTTCACTGCTGGCGCTGATGATCCGCGACAGCCTGACCGGGCTGTTCAACCACACTCACACCCTGCACCTGCTGGACCAGGAAATTGTCAGGGCGCGGCAGAAAGGCCAGCCTCTGTGCTTTGCGATGATCGACATCGACTATTTCAAGAAGGTGAACGACACCTTTGGCCACCCGATTGGAGACCGCGTGCTGCGGAGCCTGTCGATGTTCCTCAAGCAGCGCCTGCGCAAAACCGATCACATTGGCCGCTATGGCGGTGAGGAATTTGCCATCATCCTGCCCAACACCCGCCCAAGCGATGCGCGGAACGTGCTCAACGAAATTCGCGAACGCTTCTCGGAACTGCAGCGGCCAGCGGGGGACAGGGAGTTCAATGTTACCTTCAGTTGTGGCATCGCGGACTGGAATGAAGATACCTCCCAGGCCCTGTGCGAGCGCGCGGACCGGGCGCTCTACACCTCCAAGGAACATGGCCGCAACTGCGTTACCCTGGCGGATTGACCATCCAGCCCCGCCCCTGCCCCGCCGGGCAAGCTTCAGCCCTTGCCCGGCGCCTGCCATTTATGAAACCAACGTCGTATAGAAGTTCTTACCAACGTTCACGACAATGACTGTCATCAACGGAAAGATCCCGTTTCGCTTCATTTGCCGTCTTTTTACGACCAATGGACAACAGGGAAGATTGTCAAAAAGTGTTGATCTGAGGGAAACAAGCACGCACCATTGAGGGAACTTGCCGTTAATTTCGGCGATCCTGTTAAAAGACATCAAGGCAGACAGAACCATGTCGACAATTCTCGTGCTCCATGGCCCCAACCTCAACATGCTCGGCAGCCGAGAGCCAGAGGTCTATGGTTACGAGACACTGGCCGATATTGACGACCGGCTGCGGTCGCGGGCGGCAGAGCAAGGCCACCACCTGCTGCACCTGCAGTCAAACGCCGAATACGAACTGATTGAGCGGGTTCACGAAGCCCGGGCGGAAGGCGTGGATTTCATTATTATCAATCCTGCGGCTTTTACCCACACCAGCGTTGCCCTCAGGGATGCCATGCTGGCTTCGGGGATCCCCTTTATCGAAGTGCATCTTTCCAACGTGCATGCGCGGGAACCCTTCCGGCATCACTCCTATTTCTCGGATATCGCCAAAGGCGTTATCTGTGGGCTGGGCAGCCAGGGGTACGACCTCGCACTTCAGGCCGCCCTGAAACGCATTCACCGATAGACCTGACAAAACGGGACTGGACTGACTATGGATATTCGCAAAATCAAGAAACTGATCGAGCTGCTTGAGGAATCTGATGTCGAGGAGCTGGAGATTCATGAGGCCGACGATTCGGTGCGCATTTCTCGCCGCCGCGAGCCGGCCGCCGGCACCCACTACATGAGCCATTATCCGGCCCCCGCGCCGCAGGCAGCCCCCACTCCGGCGGCCTCTGCACCGGCCGCGGAAGAACCATCAGCGCCGGCAGCTCCGGCCGGCCACACCCTGAAATCCCCGATGGTGGGCACGTTCTATCGCTCCCCGTCTCCCACTGCCAAGGCATTTGTGGAAGTCGGCCAGACCGTCAACGTGGGTGATGTGGTCTGCATCGTGGAAGCCATGAAGATGATGAACCAGATCGAGGCTGACAAGAGCGGAACCATCACGGAGATCCTGGTCGAGAATGGCCAGCCGGTCGAGTTTGACCAGCCCCTGGTCGCCATTTCCTGAACGGGGTAATAGTTACTCATGGCCATGTTAGAGAAAGTACTGATCGCAAACCGGGGTGAAATTGCCCTCCGGATTCTGCGCGCCTGCAAGGAGCTGGGCATCAAGACCGTGGCAGTGCACTCCCAGGTCGACCGTGATCTGATGCACGTACGCCTGGCAGACGAGTCTGTCTGTATTGGCCCCAACAGTCCGACCGACAGCTACCTGAACATCCCGACAATTATCAGTGCGGCAGAAGTCACCGACTCCGTGGGCATTCACCCCGGCTATGGTTTTCTTGCCGAGAACGCCGATTTCGCCGAACAGGTCGAGAAAAGCGGATTCCGTTTTATCGGGCCCAAGGCCGAGACCATTCGCCTCATGGGTAACAAGGTGTCTGCCATCAACGCCATGATCAAGGCGGGCGTTCCAACCGTGCCGGGATCAGACGGCCCGCTCGACGAAGACGAAGAACGGACACTCCGTATTGCCCGGGAAATCGGATACCCAGTGATGATCAAGGCCGCGTCCGGCGGCGGTGGTCGCGGTATGCAGGTGGTCCACTCGGAAGCGGCCCTGCTCAAGGGTGTCCAGATTACCCAGAGCGAGGCCAAGAATGCCTTTGGCGATCCGACGGTGTACCTGGAGAAATTCCTGGAAACACCCCGGCACGTGGAGGTTCAGGTGCTGGCCGACATGCACGGCAACTGCATTCATCTGGGCGACCGTGACTGCTCCATGCAGCGCCGGAACCAGAAAGTCATTGAAGAAGCTCCGGCTCCGGACGTCAATCCGGAATCCCGGGAGCGCACCCTCAAGGCCTGCACCGATGCCTGCAAGGAAATTGGCTACGTTGGCGCCGGTACCTTTGAGTTCCTGTACCAGGACGGGGAGTTTTATTTCATCGAAATGAACACCCGGGTTCAGGTTGAGCACCCGGTCTCCGAAATGGTGACGGGCGTGGACATTGTCCGCGAACAGCTGCGTATTGCCAGCGGTCTGCCGCTGCAGTACACCCAGGATGATATCCGCATTTCCGGGCACGCCATCGAGTGTCGGATCAACGCGGAAGACCCGAAAACCTTCGTACCGAGCCCGGGCAAGGTCACACACTTCCACGCGCCTGGCGGTAACGGTGTGCGGGTTGATTCGCACCTTTACAGTGGCTACACGGTACCGCCGTTCTACGATTCACTGATCGCCAAACTGATCACCTGGGGTGACGATCGCGAGATCGCACGGCGGCGCATGAAGAACGCGCTGGACGAACTGCTGGTCGAGGGCATCAAGACCAACCAGTCCCTGCATCGAAAACTGGTACGCGATGGTGGTTTTAAGCAGGTAGACTTCACCATCCACTACCTCGAGAAACTGATGCGGGATTAATCATGCCCTGGATACAACTCCAGATCCCGGCTGATCCGGATAACGCGGATCAGCTGGAGGATCTGCTCATGGAGATGGGCTGTGACGCCGTCTCCATGGAAGATGCCGCCGACCAGCCCCTGTACGAGCCGGACCTCGGCACTACCCCGCTCTGGAGCCAGACCACCGTCGCCGGATTATTCGAATCCGACCGGGATATCGAGCAGCTTTGCGCCGATATCCGCGATGCCTGGCACCAGCAAACCCAGCAGGCGCTCCCGGAAATCGAAGTGACACTGGTTGAAGACAAGGACTGGGAACGGGCCTGGATGGGCGATTTCCAGCCCCTGAAATTCGGTGAACGGCTCTGGATTGTTCCCAGCTGGCACGAGGCTCCGGACCCGGACGCCGCCAATCTGATGCTGGACCCCGGCCTCGCCTTTGGGACCGGCACCCACCCGACGACTGCCCTCTGCCTGGAGTGGCTGGACGGACAGGATGTGCAGGGCAAGCAGGTCATCGATTATGGCTGCGGTTCGGGCATTCTTGGCCTGGCTGCCCTGTTACTGGGCGCAGACCATGTGATTGGTGTCGATACCGACCCCCAGGCCCTGGAGGCCAGCCGGGGAAACGCTCGCCGGAATGGCGTCGACGACAGCAAGCTGGACCTCTATCTGCCGGAGGACGAGCCCGACACCCAGGCGGACGTCATGCTGGCAAACATCCTGGCCCAGCCACTGATCGGCCTTGCGCCCCATCTCGCGGCACGGACCAGACAGGGCGGAGATCTGGTACTGTCCGGCATCCTGTCTCATCAGGCCCGGGAAGTGATGGCGGCCTACCAGCCCTGGTTCGTTATGGACGAACCCGAACAGAGGGAAGAATGGATACGCCTCACAGGGCGGCGTAACGACAGGTGACGAATACGGTCTTAACGACTAAACTCCGACACTCGTAGCCCAGTCGCTTTCAGGAAGAAGCATGACCCAAAGCAGCCTGCAGACACAGTGCCCGAATTGCCAGACCCGTTTCCGGGTAACCGACGAACAGCTTGGCATTGCCAAGGGCAAGGTGCGCTGCGGGAACTGCATGAGCGTATTCAATGCCATCGAGCACCAGGTCATTCCCGCCACCGGCCAGAGAGCCGGGACCTCAACCGCCCCTGAAAAGCCGTCACCCAAGTCACCACCATCGGACTCCGCCGGCGTCAGCGAGGAAGAGTTCGTCTTCGCCGACAACCCTGAAGAAGACGCGGCAGAAGGCCGTTATGCCGGCACCAAACTGACCTTTTCCGACGACGAACTCAGCGACAGCTTCCGGAGCTTCGACGAACGCGAAGCGACGGACTACAAGGATGCCGACACCGACACCTCGAACGAAGATGTGGATGAAAGCTGGGCAGAAGCCATCCTGAAAGACGACGAACCAGCGCGCCGGGAACAGACACCTGCCCCCCGCTCCGAACCGAAGCCTGAGCCGGTGCCCAAACCGGAACCAGAGCCCGAACTGAGCCTTGAAGAAGAACCGGTATTCGAACAGGCCCAGCCACCCTCACCGGCCCGCCCCGAACCCGCCAGCGCCAGTGATCCCTTCGACGACTTTGTTGGCGAGTCCGGCTTTGATTTTGATGAGCCAGATCGCCCGGGGGACTCGTTCCATGCCGAGCCACCCTTCAGGGACCTCCGACGAGATCCCGTCGGCGTTGACCCGGGCAGGGGTGGCGGCATCCGGACCCTGGTCTGGAGTCTGATTGTTCTGGGACTGGTGGGGGTTCTGGTCGCCCAGGTGACCTGGTTCCAGTTTGATCGCCTGTCGGCCATCCCGGAGCTGCGACCGTTTTACGAGAAGGGCTGCGAACTGGCAGGCTGCGAGCTCAAACCGCTGATTAACGTCGATGCCATCCAGAGCCGGAAGCTGGTGGTAAGGACCGACCCGGATAACCGCTCCCAGCTTGTTGTTGATGCCGTAATTATCAATCGCGCCGACTTTGAACAGCCGTTTCCGGTCATTGCCCTGACTTTCTCCAACCTGAACGGCGATGTGGTTGCCCAAAGCGTGTTCACACCTGGAGAATACCTGGCCGGGGAAGGCAAAGAACTGGACGCCATGCCGACTGACACGCCCGTTCGAATCGCCATCAGCATCCGGGATCCTGGCCGCGATGCCGTGAACTATAACATTCTGTTCCGCCCCGACTCACCCTGACGCAGCAGGCAGGTATTTACTCGGCAGGCATTGCCGGCGGCCATCGCGCAGAACAAAAGTCAACCAGAAAGAGCGAAAAATAATCAGTTTTTTCGCCATCAAGCCCCTTCAATCAAAGTGCCCCCGGCGGTATCATTAGCGCCCTTCGGATGCTGGATCGGTCATTAATTGAACAACCGCTCAGGTCCGGCCTTGCTAAACCCGCTGTGACACGGACTCAGATCATGCTGCCAATGGCAAAAATCGGGCCGTACACCTTGCCCAATCCATTGATTGTTGCGCCCATGGCTGGCGTAACAGACCGCCCGTTCCGGCTGCTGTGCCGGAGACTCGGTGCCGGCCTGGCAGTGTCGGAAATGGTTATAGCGGACAGCAAGCTCTGGCATACGCGCAAGTCCATGACACGCCTGAACCACGAAGGCGAACCGGAGCCACGCTCGGTGCAGATTGCCGGCGGTGATCCACAAATGCTGGCCGACGCCGCGCAACAGAACGCCCGGTTCGGAGCCCAGATCATCGACATCAACATGGGTTGCCCAGCCAAGAAAGTCTGTAACAAGGCGGCGGGCTCGGCACTGATGAAAGATGAAGTGCTGGTCCGCGATATTCTCGAGGCGGTGGTCAACGCAGTCGATGTTCCTGTGACTCTGAAAATGCGTACCGGCTGGGACCGGGACAATCGCAATGCTCTGGTTGTTGCCCGGATGGCCGAGGGCGCTGGCATACAGGCCGTGGCCATCCATGGCCGGACCCGTGCGGATAAATACGAGGGAAACGCGGAGTACGACACCATCGCCGAGGTAAAATCCCGCATTGGCATTCCGGTGTTTGCCAACGGTGACATAACCTCACCGGAAAAAGCGCGGGATGTGCTCCGACACACCGGCGCCGATGGCTTGCTGATCGGCCGTGCGGCCCAGGGCAGCCCCTGGATCTTCCGGGAGATTCAGCATTTCCTGGAAACCGGTCGCCATATGCCCGCCCCGGCACTGGACGAAGTGGAGGAGATCCTGAGCGAACATCTGCAGGCCCTGCACAGCTTCTATGGCGAGACCATGGGTGTGCGCATTGCCAGAAAACATGTGGGCTGGTATCTGCAGTCCCACGATCCGGGTAAACAGTTCCGTAAAGGCTTCAACGCCATCAATGATGCGCTGGAGCAGAGAGACACGATTCAACGGTATTTTGCAGGCTTACGAAATGGAGAGGTATTCGCAGCATGAGCGCTGAGACTTTGGCAAACGACAACCTGAGCACCCCGGCCAACGATGACACCCATCAGTTGCAGACGGTGAACAACAGCGGCAACAGTGTCACCCTGCGTGACAGCGTTGAGGTTGCCCTGAAAAACTACTTCGCCCAGCTGGATGGCGCTCCGGTCACCGAGGTCTATCAACTGGTCCTTTCCGAGGTGGAAGCCCCGCTGCTGGAACAGGTGATGAAGTACACCCGCAACAACCAGACCAAGGCTTCCACCATGCTTGGGCTGAACCGAGGGACCCTGCGCAAGAAGCTGAAGCAGTACGGTCTGCTATAATCCAGACATTCTTAAGGAGCCTCCCGGACACCATTCGCGAGGCCCTTATTCGTTCATCTCCAGCGAAGAAAGTGACCCATGGCACATCAGGCTAACACCTCCGTCCGTCGCGCGCTGATCAGCGTGAGTGATAAAACCGGCATCGTCGATTTCGGACGTGCCCTGACCGAACGCGGCGTCGAGCTGCTCTCCACCGGTGGCACCTACCGGCTTCTGAAAGAAAACAGTATCCCGGTAACGGAAGTCTCCGATTACACCGGTTTCCCGGAGATGATGGATGGCCGGGTAAAAACCCTGCACCCGAAGATCCACGGCGGCATCCTTGGCCGGCGGGGCACCGACGATGTCGTTATGTCCGAGCATGGCATCAGCCCCATCGATATGGTCGTGGTGAATCTTTACCCCTTTGAGGAAACCGTGGCGAATCCGGATTGCGATCTGCCAACGGCCATAGAGAATATTGATATCGGCGGCCCGACCATGGTTCGCGCTGCCGCCAAAAACCATAACGACGTCGCCATTGTGGTGAATGCGTCCGATTACAGCCGGGTTCTGAAAGAGCTGGATGCCAACGATGGCCAACTGAGCTACAGCACCCGTTTCGATCTGGCGGTCAAGGCGTTCGAACATACCGCCGGTTACGATGGCGCCATCGCCAACTACCTGGGCGGCCGCACGCCGGACAACGACAACGCCGATTTCCCGCGCACCTTCAACGCCCAGTTCGTGAAGGTCCAGGACATGCGTTACGGTGAAAACCCGCACCAGCGCGCGGCTTTCTATGCCGAGCGCAACCCGAAGGAAGCCTGCGTGGCCACGGCCAGGCAGTTGCAGGGCAAAGAACTGAGCTACAACAACGTGGCCGATACCGATGCCGCCCTGGAATGTGTGAAACCCTTCGCGGACCCGGCCTGTGTGATCGTCAAGCACGCTAACCCCTGCGGCGTTGCGATCGGCGCCGACATTCACCAGGCCTACGATCTGGCCTTCGCCACCGACCCCACTTCGGCCTTCGGCGGCATCATTGCCTTCAACCGGGAGCTGGACGCGGAGACCGCGAAAGCCATCATCGACCGCCAGTTTGTGGAGGTGATCATCGCCCCCACCATCGCCCCCGAGGCCGTGGAGCTGGTGTCTGCCAAGAAGAACGTGCGTCTGCTGGCCTGTGGCGAGTTTGACGGCGACCGCGCGCCCGCCATGGACTTCAAACGCGTGACCGGCGGCCTGCTGGTGCAGGACCGGGATCTGGGCATGGTGGCTATGGAAGACGTCAAGGTGGTCACCGAACGCCAACCGTCCGAGCAGGAGCTCAATGACCTGCTGTTTGCCTGGGAAGTGGCGAAATACGTCAAGTCCAACGCCATTGTCTACGCCAAAGCCGGGCGCACCATCGGTGTCGGCGCCGGCCAGATGAGCCGCGTTTACAGTGCCAAAATTGCCGGCATCAAGGCGGCCGATGAAGGCCTGGAAGTGAAAGGCTCCGTGATGGCCTCAGATGCCTTCTTCCCGTTCCGGGACGGCATTGACGCCGCCGCCGCCGCAGGCGTTACCGCTGTTATCCAGCCGGGCGGTTCCATGCGCGATCAGGAAGTGATCGACGCGGCAAACGAGCACGGCATCGCCATGGTCTTCACCGGTATGCGCCATTTCAGGCATTAATACGTGAACATGGGGTCAGAACCACAATTCTGACCCCGAACCGACTCGTGAACATAGGAAAGTGGGGTCAGAAGAAAGCCTTCTTCTGACCCCGGGTTAACCGGCTTCAAGGTAGAAAACTCATGAATATTCTTGTAATCGGCAACGGCGGACGTGAACACGCCCTGGCCTGGAAAGCCGCCCAGTCCCCAAAAGCGGATCGCGTGTTTGTGGCACCCGGTAACGCCGGCACCGCCCGGGAAGCCGGCCTGGAAAACGTCGACATCGACGTGATGGATTTGGACGGCCTGGCCAACTTCGCGGCGACCAACAATGTAGGGCTCACCATTGTCGGCCCAGAAGCTCCCCTGGTAGCGGGTATCGTGGATAAATTCGAACAGCGGGGCCTCAGGGTCTTCGGCCCGAGCGCAGGTGCTGCCCAATTGGAAGGCTCGAAAGCCTTCACCAAGGATTTTCTGGCGCGCCACGACATCCCGACCGCGGGCTACGGCAATTTCACCGACGTCGACGAAGCCCTGGCCTATGTGCGCCAGCAGGGTGCCCCGATTGTGGTCAAGGCTGATGGCCTGGCCGCCGGTAAAGGCGTGATTGTTGCCATGACCCTGAAAGAAGCCGAAGACGCGATCCGGGACATGCTTGCGGGCAATGCCTTTGGTGATGCCGGCAGCCGTGTGGTGATTGAGGAATTCCTCGAAGGCGAGGAAGCCAGCTTTATCGTGATGGTGGACGGCGAACATGTGCTGGCTATGGCCACCTCCCAGGATCACAAGCGCGTCGGCGATGGCGACACCGGTCCCAATACCGGGGGTATGGGCGCCTATTCACCGGCGCCGGTGGTGACCACCGATGTTCACCAGCGCATCATGGACGAAGTGATCTATCCGACCGTGCGCGGCATGGCGGCCGAAGGTCATCGCTACAAGGGCTTCCTCTATGCCGGCCTGATGATCGATACCAGCGGTGCCCCGAAAGTCATCGAGTTCAACTGCCGCTTTGGCGACCCGGAGACCCAGCCGATCATGCTGCGGATGAAGTCCGACCTGGCTGAACTGTGCAATGCCGCCATCGATGGCAGGCTCGATCAGTGTTCCTCCGAGTGGGATGAGCGCGCCTCGGTCGGTATCGTTCTGGCGGCCGGCGGCTACCCGGGCAGCTACCACAAGGGTGATGTCATCTCCGGCCTGCCCGACACCGACACCGACGGTGAAAAGGTCTTCCACGCCGGAACCCGGCTCAATGGAGATCGGGTGGTCACCAACGGGGGGCGGGTACTCTGTGCCACGGCTCTGGGCAATACCGTCACCGAAGCACAGAAGCGTGCGTATGAGCTGGCCTCCCGGATCCGGTGGGATGGCGTGTTTTATCGCAAGGACATCGGCCACCGCGCCATCGGCCGCGAGACCCACTGAGCCTGGCCGACCGATCCGATCCTATTCTCAATCCCCGGCCGACCGGGGATTTCTTCGCCTGACCTGACACCTGCCTGCGTCATAAGCACTGACTATTGACTTTATAGTTACGGAACCGTAAAGTTTCGCCCGAACGTAATGGTAATGATTGTCACTTACATTTCGAAAAACAAATGGTAATGGAGATTAACCACATGTTTAAACCTTCCCGCTTATCACTGGCCGTGGCTGTCAGCCTTGCCCCGGGCGCCAGTTGGGCAGTCGGCGATGATCAGCCCCAGATGCTTGAACCCATGGAAATCATTGGCGATGCGTCCGCAGCCCAGACCTTGCCAGGGTCAGGCTACGTCGTTGGTGAGGAGCAGTTGAAAACCGAGGTTGAGACCGACATCAACCAGGTACTGAAAACCGTCCCGGGCGTCTATGTGCGGGAAGAAGAAGGCCTGGGCCTGCGCCCCAATATCGGCATCCGCGGCGCCACGGCCGAGCGCAGCAGTAATATTACCCTGATGGAAGATGGCATTCTGATCGCACCGGCGCCCTACTCCAATCCGGCCGCCTATTATTTTCCGACACTGAAGCGCATGTCCTCGCTGGAAGTACTCAAGGGTGCCCCGCTGCTGCGCTATGGCCCGCAAACCACCGGTGGTGTCATCAACCTGATTTCCACACCCATTCCCGATCAGCGGCAGGGCTATGTTGAGACAGTCACCAACGACCGCGGCTCCACCGACGTTCATGTAACCTATGGTGACACGGCCGGCGACTGGGGCTACCTGCTTGAGACCGTCCAGCGCTCCGCGAAAGGCTTCAAGGAGATTGACCGCAGTAACCGCGATACCGGCTTTGATATCGAAGACTATGTCGGCAAGCTGCGCTGGCAGGGAGAGCGCCAGAGCGTGACCGCCAAGCTGCAATACTCCGAAGAAACCTCCAACTCCAGTTACCTCGGCCTGACCGATGCGGACTTCAGCCAGGATCCGAACCGGCGTTACGGGTTGTCCAGCATCGATCAGATGAACAATACCCACTCCGGTATCAGCCTGACCCATCAGTTCGACTGGAGTAATACCGTAAGCAGCACGGCCACCCTCTATCGCAACGACTTCAAGCGGAACTGGTTCAAGCTCAGCGGCGGCGGAAGCATCATCGACTCGGCAAACGGCGGCGACGCCAATGCCCAGGGTATTCTGGACGGCACAGTTGACGCCAGCGGCCTGGATTACAAAAACAACGCCAGGGACTACCTGTCCGAGGGCGTGCAGGTAAACTTTGATGTCGACATGGGCAGCCACCAGTTTGATTTCGGCGCCCGCTACCACGAAGATGAAATGGATCGTTTCCAGCCGGTCGATGTTTATGACCAGGTCAACGGCTCTCTGGTGTTCCAGAACACTGTCGCCCCCACGGGCAGCAATAATCGCTTTGAGACCGGCGAAGCCCTGAGCTTCTGGGCGCTCGACACCTGGCAGGCGACGGACAAGCTCAGCGTTAACCTCGCCCTGCGCTACGAGGATGTGAAAACCGGTCGCACCCAATACGCGGATCCCGGCCGCACAACCGTCGACAGCACCCGCGCCAATGACAGTGCTGAACTCCTGCCCGGCGCTTCCTTTACCTATGACCTGTCCCAAAGCTGGCAGGTTCTGGGTGGCGTGCACCGGGGTTTCTCCCCTCTCGGGGGTGGTGCCACGGCAAACGAAGAGCCGGAAACCAGCAAGAACTGGGAGGCCGGCCTCCGGTACTTTGGCAATGCGTTCTTCGCGGAAATGATCGGCTTCTACAGCGACTTCTCCAACAAGGCCGAAAACTGTTCCGTGGGCTCGCCGTGCAGCAATGGCGCAACCTCTGGCAGTTTTGTAACCGGCGAGGCTGAAATTTCCGGTGTTGAGTTCCAGCTCCAGACCGGCACCCGGGCGGGCGAGTTCTACCTTCCGGTCAGCCTTACCTACACCTTTACCCAGGCGGAAATCAGCAAGGACAATGCCGCTTCGGGCCTGAAAAAAGGCGAGCAGCTCAAGGACGTACCTGAAAACCAGATGAGCTTCCGGACAGGCATGGAACACCCGAGTGGCTGGGACAACTACCTTGTGGCCACCTACGTCGATGAGATGTGTGTCAGCGCGGGATGCAACAACACCGCCACGAAACTGGACGAGACCGAGTCCCTGTTCCTGGTCGATTTCATCAGCCGCTACGCACTGACCGCCAGTGCCGATGTCTTCCTGAAAGTGGACAACCTGTTCGATGAACAGCAAATTGTCTCACGTTTGCCCGATGGCGCCATGGCGAACCTGCCGCGCACCGCTTCACTGGGGTTAAGCGTTAATTTCTGACGAATGACCGGGTTGGCCTGGTTTCCGGGCGAACCCGCTGTGAATGGCCCACTGATGAGACCCGGCCCGTTGGCCGGGTCTTTTTTTAGTGCGGGCAGGGGAAGCAATTCCCATTTCCCGGCCCTAGAGTAAGGTAGACTGCGGACACAAAGTTCCGACCACATCGCCCAAAGGAGTCCCTTCGATGCACCGCCCGTCACCGGTAAAGCTGCTGATCATCCTGGCCGCCTCCCTGCTGTTCACTGCCTGCTCACGTCAGGACATCTACGAGACCGCGATTGGTTTTGAGCGATCATCGGCGGGCCTGGATGCGGCAAGCGTGGAGGTGGGCAACCTTGACATCGCATACCTCAGGAACCAGGAGGCGAACACAGGCGACACCATTGTCATGATTCATGGCTTCGGGGCCAACAAGGACAACTGGACCCGCCTGGCCGGTTACCTGACCGACGACTTCAATGTCTATGCGATCGACCTTCCAGGTCATGGTGACAGCAGCAAGCCTCTCGACATCGGCTACCGCCTGGAAGACCAGGCCGGTTACGTCTCACGCATTCTGGATGCGCTGTCCATCGATGAGGCACACGTCATGGGCAACTCCATGGGCGGGGCAATTGCCGCCCTCTATGCCGCCAATCATCCGGACAAGGTGAAATCAGTGGTACTGTTCAGCCCCGCCGGCATCCTGGAATACGAGAGCGAACTGGTGAAACTGGTCATGGAGGGCGACAACCCCCTCATCCCGAAACAGCCCGGCGACTTCAAGCGCCTGATGGACTTTGCCCTGGAGAAAGAACCCTTCATACCCTGGCCCATTCTGGGCGTGATGGAGGAGCGGGCCATCGCCAACCGGGAGGTCAACGAGGTCATTTTTGCCGCCATTCGCGATGCCGGTTTCGAGTCGGACTTCCGCAATGCCATCACCCGGATCAAGGCGCCGGTTCTGGTCATCTGGGGCAAGGAGGACAGGGTCATCAACTACCGTAACGGTGAAATCTTTGTGGCGGCGATACCCGATGCCTGGCTAGAGGTGATGGAGGGAATAGGCCACGCACCGATGCTGGAAGCCCCCGAGGAGTCTGCGCAACTGTTCCGGAAATTTATCGGGCCAACAGCTGAGTAAACCGGATTTCCGTAAAATCGGGGAATTCCGGCCTCAGCGACTACAAGGGCATGGAAAAACAGGGTAGCCTAGCAAGCATTGCGCCCTTGATCTCTGAACTGACCACTCATGCCTGAAGCAATCTGGATAACTTTTGCCTTTGGTCTTGGCCTTCTGGTCAGGCTTGTGGGGCTTCCCCCTCTTGTCGGTTACCTGGCCGCGGGTTTTGTTCTGAGCGGCATTGCCGAAACAACCGGCGTCGTGATCGAAGAGACTGACGTTCTTGAGCGCATCGCGCACTTGGGTGTCTTGCTTCTGCTGTTCACGGTCGGGCTCAAACTGAAACTCCGGTCCATTGTCAGCCCGGAAGTGATCGGCGGAAGCCTGCTTCATTTCGGGATCACCTGCGCCATCTTTACGCCAGGCCTCTATCTGTTGATGGAACTGTCCTGGAAGACAGCCTTTCTGCTGGCCATCGCCCTCTCGTTCTCCTCTACCGTACTGGCCGCCAAGGTTCTGGAATCCAAGCGGGAGCTGCGAGCCTTTCACGGCCGAGTCGCTATTGGCATCCTGATCATGCAGGACCTTATTGCCCTGGTCGTGATGAGCGTGGCCGCCGGGCAGACACCGTCGCAATGGGCACTGATTATCTTTGGCCTGCCCCTGCTTCGCCCTGTGCTGTTCCGCTTGCTGGATGCCAGCGGCCACGACGAACTGCTGATCCTGCTCGGGCTTCTGCTGGCACTTGTTATTGGTGGACTGGGCTTCGAATCCGTTGGCCTGAGTTCGGAACTGGGGGCACTGGTATTCGGTGCCATGCTGGCGAACCACCCGCGATCCCAGGAACTTTCCAAGTCACTCTGGAGCGTCAAGGAGGTTTTCCTTGTCGGGTTCTTCCTGCAGATTGGCATTGGCGGCCTGCCCGATAAGAGCGCCCTTCTGTTTGCGATCATCGCTGGCCTGGTGTTGCCGCTCAAGGGTATCCTGTTCTTTTTCCTGCTATTGGCGTTCCGGTTGCGTGCCCGAAGCGGCTTCCTGAGTTCGCTGGCCCTGGCCAACTACAGCGAGTTCGGGCTGATTGTCGCCAGTGTTGCGCTGCCCGAATGGCTGGTTCCGCTGGCGATTTCGGTGTCGCTCTCGTTTGTGTTTTCCGCGCCTCTCAACCGCTTCTCCCATGCGCTTTACGAGCGTTTTGCCCATGGCCTCAGCCGTTTTGAGGGCAGCAAACACCATCCGGATGAACAGCCCCTGTCGCTGGGCGATACGCGGGTACTGATCATGGGGATGGGGCGAACGGGCACCGCCGCCTATGACTGGCTGAGTGAGGATCAGCCGAAACTGATGGGCCTGGATTCCGACCCGGCAAAAGTCACCCAGCATCAGAAGGAAGGACGTAACGTGGTCTTCGCGGACGCCGAGGATGCCTCCTTCTGGAACGGTCTGCACATGCCCGCCATTGAATCGGTGATCCTGGCCATGGGCGACATCGAGGGCAAACTGATTGCTGCGCGCACGCTCAGAACGATGGGTTTCAAGGGCTTTATCGTGGCTCACACCATGTACCAAGATGAAGCAAGACAGATTCAGGAAGCCGGCGCCGACGAGGCCTACCTGACCATGAGCGAGACCGGTGTCGCCCTGGCCAGCCACCTGATGGACAGGACACCCGCGAAACCCTCCCTGATTGTCGGCAAATCCGTGTAGCCTCAACACCCAGGGCGGCCACGTGGCGACTCATCGTCAAGCGCGCAGGTGCGAAACCCGGTATAGACGTCGTTGCGCACCGGCAGGTAAGCCTGGCGATAGGTGCCGCGAATCAGGCAGGAGGAGGTGGCGCAACCGCCCCCGCGGGTCACCTTGTGATCACCGAACTGCAGGGTCGACATGAACGGGTACATATCCACCCTGAAGCCGTCGTAGGGGAAGAACTGGCTGCTGGTCCACTGCCAGACCGTGCCCGTCATCTGGCGGCAGCCAAAGGGGCTGTCGCCGGCCGGGAAATCAAACACCGGATTCTGTGCCATGGCACGGCCATTCAAATCAGCGCGTTGCTCATCCGGCGCCGTGTTGCCCCAGGGAAAACGCCGGAACGGCTTGCCCGGGCGATTACCAAGGGCGGCCACCTCCCATTCAAACTCCGTGGGCAAACGACGCCCCGCCCACCGGCACCAGGCTTCAGCCTCCCAGAACGTCACATGGGTAACCGGTGCATCCGGGTTCAGGGGCTGCCAGCGATCAAACACCCGCTCCTGCCACTGGCCATCGTGCCAGCGCCAGTACAGCGGGTGGCGGGGAACACGAAGCAGGGGTTCGTCACTGCCATGAACCAGGGCAACATCGGATTCGGTCTGCAGCCATTTCCGCCCGCCGAACGACCAGAGTTCGGGCCGCCGGTAGCCGCCATCCTCAACAAACTCCAGGAACCGGCGATTACTGACCAGACACTTTGAAATGGCAAACGGGTCCAGTTTTACAGTAAACCGGGGTTTCTCATTATCGAAGGCAAAATCCTCCCGGGCGTAGCGCTCCGAATCACCGGGCATGCCGATTAACCATTCCCCCGCAGGAATCAAGGCATCGCCATCATGCTGAACACCCGGCGCTGGCCGGTACAGATCCGTTCCCGGAGGTGCCGGATAGCCAACCGTCTGCCGGCACCAGATCAGTGACTCAACATGCATGTTCTGGTGATAGACCGCGTAGCGGTAAAGGTACAGCGCCTGGTCGGTCAGGGGCTGCGCCTTTATTCGCTCAGCCACCTGATCGTAAACAGTGTTGAAGTATTCAAGGGTTTTCTCGCGCCCGGGAAACAGGTCCCGGTTCCAGCGGTCGCGGTGCTCAACATGGAAGGAATCCCAGAGATCGTCCATGGACGGGTCAAAACTGGGCGTGCCATCGAGCAGGTTGAACACGAACACCTCGTAGAAAAAAGCGGCATGGCCCATTTCCCACAGCGGCGGATTCACCCCCGGATGCCAGGGCACATCCAGCAGCTTCTCGGGCAGAGAGCACACCAGGCTTTCCGTACGTTTCCGTGTCCACTCAAGCTGATCCAGCAGTTCCGCTCTGGCCTGATCCGTTCGGTCAATCGTCGTCATGTTTCGCCTCACTCATCTCAACCTCATCAAGTACCTGCATATCAGTATCCCAGCCAGTCAACAACACCTCCGTTAACAAGCCCCTGACACTCACTGTGGCACCCACATCCTTTACTCGCACTCTCCCCCGGTTTACAGACTGTGTCGGCAGACTTTACAGAAAACGTACTGTGACAAAATCCCCCGTTTCTAACCCGCTGAAACGACTGCAAGTGTTTAAACTGGCATACAACCTGAATGTCTGCCAGCAGGAGTTTCGCCTGTTTCCCCAAGCCGTATGCGGTCACAGGGCAGTGACCGGATCGAGCAGTTCCGGTATTACCAGCATTTACTGAACGTTGTGCAGTTCGTTTTCCCGGCAAGTTCTCAGGAGAATCGCCATGCAGAAAAAGCGACCGCTCGTTTGGTTGTCGGCGGTGTACCCGGTTTTCACAACCAGCGAGCCAGTGTTCAGGGACTGGCAGCTGATTCATGTCTCCCTATCAGGCCGGTCGCTCACGGAAATGACACCTGACTCAGGCGCCAGAGTCGGCGTGTTTGATCTTGGTTCACTGACAGGGGATCAACTGGCTCGCCTGCCCGAATGGCTGAACGCCATCCCCGTCCAGCACTGGGTCGCCACGCTGGAGTCTCACCAGATTCAGAACCCCGATATCTGTGCGCTGATAAATCGCTATTGCAAGGACTACCACACACTGCCACTTCAGCCAGACCGGCTCAATGCCATCCTCGGCCACCTGTGGGGCATGTCGGAACTGCAGGAGAAGGCCTCACGGACGAAATCCGGTAGCTATCAAGAATTTGCCCTTGAGGGTGAGTCCCCGGCGATCCAGCAGGTCAGGGTGTTGTTGCAGAAATTCGCCCGCACCGAAGAACCGGTGCTTATCTATGGTGAGAACGGAACCGGTAAGGAAGCGGCTGCCAGCTTTATTCATGACCACTCGTTACGGAGGAACAAGCCGCTGGTCGCCGTGAACTGCGCCGCTTTACCCCGCTCCCTCACCCAGAACGAACTCTTCGGTCATGAAAAAGGCGCGTTTACCCATGCCATGAGTGCCCAGAAAGGCAGATTTGAAGCGGCCAATGGCGGCACCCTGCTACTTATTGGCGTGGATGAGCTCTACCCGGAACAGCAATCGGCGATTTTGCGTTTCCTCCAGGAGGGCCTGATAGAGCGCCTGGGTTCCAGTCATTCCATCAGCGTCGACACACGGCTCATCGCCAGCAGCACGAGACCGCTCGAACAGCTGGTGAAGACCGGGGCTTTCCGGAGTGATGTGTTTTACCGGCTTGGAAGTCTGCATGTGCTTTTGCCGCCGCTGCGGGAGCGGAAGGAAGATATTCCCATGCTAGCCAACCGGATACTCTCGGCCACACCCTCGGCCGAGGGTCCTCGGCACCTCAGTGACGCCGCCATTATCTGCCTTGCCGAACACCCCTGGCCGGGCAATCTCAGGGAACTGCAAAACCGGTTGCGTCAGGCCCTGTTGCTGGGTGACGGCCCCCGAATCGAAGCGGAGGATATGGGCTTTGCCGTTCCTCCCTCAGAAAACCAACACCGGAGCCAGGAACTGTCCCTCGACGCTTTCCGATCCCGGGCGGATCGCCAGGCGATCTCGATAAGTCTCGCACTTGCACACAACAACGTGTCGGCAGCCGCAAGGCTGCTGAACATTTCAAGGGTTTCGTTATACCGGCTGATGGACAAACACCAGTTCCCCCACGGTGCCCACACCCGGCCACCGAAGAATAACTGAAGGAGATTCCCCATGCATAAAAAAACACGCTGGATCATCCCGGTACTCACCCTGGCTGCTCCCATGCTTGCCGCGGCCGCACAGGTCGACAGGGATAGCACACCGGTATCCACTGGCACGGCTGGCCACACAGAGCCGAACGACAACTCGGCTACCGATATTGCATCAATAACTGCTGACCGGGGCATTGTCACCCGCCCGGGCCGCTTCACGATCGAGCCCTCCTTCTCCCATGCGTACAGCAACTCAACGGCGGTTGCGGTGGAAGGTTACACGGTGATACCTGCCCTGCTCATCGGGCTGATCAATATTTCGGAAATCCAGCGCGATATTTTCGTCGGCGCGATGTCACTCAAGTACGGCTTCACCAGTAAGCTTGAAGCGGCGGTTCGTGTACCCTACCTCAGTATCAGTGAGGACTTGAGAGAACGTGAGATTTTCAAGGGCACACCGGTGGATACTCTGCGCGAGTCCTCAGGCGAAGGCCTCGGTGATGTTGAACTCTCGGTTCGTTACCAGCTAACCGATGGCTTGGGCGGCTGGCCATACATTATTGGCGCAATGCGGGTGAAAGCGCCAACCGGAGAGGGCCCTTATGACGTCGAGCGACGGGTAATCGAGGGCGATGATGGCACTCCCATCGGCGTCGAGCTCGGTGATCGCCCCACGGGCACCGGTTTCTGGGCGTTCGAACCAGGTCTCTCATTCATCTACCCGTCGGACCCAGCCGTGCTATTCGGAAACCTGAGTTATGTCTGGACTCTCAAAGAGGAGCAGGGCTTCGAAAACGGGGGCACGGTCGACCCCGGCGACATTGTGCGTTTCGGCTTCGGAATGGGGTTTGCCTTTAACGACCGCACGTCCTTTAGCCTGGGCTATGACCACTCGATCATCCGGAAAACAACGTTCGAGAGGAATAACGATCTGTTTGCCGCCAACTTTGATCGTATACAGATCGGGTCACTATCGTTCGGCTTATCCCAGCGCCTGACGCGCGCCACAAGTCTGAGCCTGACGGTGAGTATAGGAGTTACGGAAAATGCGCCCAACAGCGAAATTACCCTGAAGCTTCCCATCAGTCTCTAGCAGCCTGTCGGACTTAAGGCTGCTAGGCGGACAAGCTGGATAGCCGGTCAGCGGCCAAGCAACTGGACCAACTGATCACTGAGCCGTGCCGGGAACTGATTTCCGGCACCGACATTGTTCAGCTCGATGTTCAGTTGATGCATATTCTGTATCACAGTGCTATCAAGGCTGTTCTGAACGACGGTCATCCAGCCGTTGGGCCCCGCCATATTACTGGATACCCGAGCGCCGCCACTCCGGTTCGCGCTGATAACCTCGACTACTGTTTCCATTTGACTGTCCACCAAACCGCCGTTTACGGTCTGATTAAGATTGGGAATGGTCAAACGATTGATCACCAGGGTGTCACCGTTTATTCCGACGATCTGCTCCAGACCAATACTGATTTCCAGGCTGTCCATCAGGAAGCCACCCCGGTATTCAGACAGTTCCAGATCGCTCAGGGACTCAACACCAAGTGTCAGTTCTGCATGAACAGACGGCGTTAACGTGGTAAAGGAACTAACCAACAAAGCTAGAACTGGCATCCGGACCATCATGATCGTCACCATTCCCTTGAGGAGGGCCAGTAGGGCAGTGTGTGCCCGAGAGAAGGACCTTCCAGACCTGTCTGTGTCGGCGCCCTCGCCACTTGAGGCCAATGTCCGTCGCCGAGAAAGCCCTCTCGCCCTTCTTTGAGATGGCTGCGGATAACAAAGGCGGTGCCGTTCCAGTATTCGCTGAATTGTGCGTAGGAATACACCTTCAGCCCCCGGGCCGGATCCCCCACCAGGACTTCATCGTCACTGATCCCCTTGATCAGAACAAAATGCCGGAAGCCATCAATGTTCAACAACACAATCGTGGGTAAGCGCACCTTCTCCCTGAGGCCGGTCAACGGCATACGGAAACCATCGGCCTTGTACCCTCTGGACTCCAGATAGTGCTTCATATCGAGCATGGAGAAACCTTCCCGGCGCACCTTCTTTTCATCCGCCAACGCAAGCATTTCGATAAAGACATCGTGTTCTGTGACCTGGTCTTCGTAGTGAAAGGACAACAACGAAGCAACAGCTGCGGAGCCGCAACTGAAGTCGTATTGCTGGCGCATGACGCTGTCAAACCGGCGGTTCTCGAAACTGTTTACCTTTAGCCAGAAATCACCACCAATACCCGGCACCGTGACCGAGCCGGCGAAGGCAGTGGACCATAGCAGCCCGGCACTTGCGCAGATCGCAACAAGAACCTTTCTGGCCATGGCCCACCTCCGTCAGCGGTTAATCAGTATGTTGATTTGGGTACTGTCCTGAATGACCACCTGGTTACCGGTGTTCTGGATAACCGTGGCAACCCCGCTCATGTTACCGAACGCGTTGTCGGAAATACTGTTATTACCAGTGACAACATTACCCGACAGCAGGTTATCGGACACATTCGCATTTTGCTGGTTATCGTTAATCTGCCACTGCATCGGGACTCCCTGGCGACCGCTTGAATCCGCCAACTGATCTGCCGACAATGGCGTGGCCTCCATCCACTCCTCGGCCGATACAAATCCCGTTGCCCCGAACATTAACGCCAGCAAGGCAGCCTTCAGTTTCCATCTGATGACACGACCCATGGCAGTTCTCCCGGAATAACCGGGCCGCACCCGCTACAGGCAGGTGCGACCTGGATTCCTTATTGGGTGCCGCCACCGCTACCGGTGGACAGGTTGGACATTACACTGACATTAGCCTGTGTAACGCTGCCATTACCTGCGTTCTGGGCAAATGCCCCGACGCCGTTGAAGTTCGCTGAGCCACCGGAGATTTCGTTGCTGTTGCGAACTATGGTGTAGGAGCCGTCAGCGTTGGCACTACCGTATGTGGTTGCAGTACCCGATACGGTGCCGTTCAGATCGGCGCTATTCAGGAACACATCCAGATCCAGGGCCAGGGAGTTATCGGAACTGTCATTGCCACTGTCAGACACGGTGGTGTTTCCGCTGTCCGCAACGTTGGTGGAGTTATCGGAGCTGTTATTTCCGCTATCGGCAACGTTGGTGGAGTTGTCGGAGTTATCGGAGTTGTCGGAGTTGTCGGAGTTGTCCGAATTATCCGAGTTGTCGGAGTTATCGGAGTTGTCCGAATTGTCCGAGTTATCCGAGTTATCGTTGCCACTGTTAGCGATCTTGAATGAATCGTTCACACTGGTGCTGTTATCCGAATTGTCCGAGTTGTCGGAGTTATCAGAGTTATCCGAATTGTCCGAGTTATCGGAGGCATCCGAATTATCGGTATTGCCACTGTCAGCGATCTTGAACGCATCGTTCACACTGGTGCTGTTATCCGAATTGTCCGAGTTATCCGAATTGTCCGAGTTATCGGAGTTATCGGAGTTATCGGAGGCATCCGAATTATCGGTATTGCCACTGTCAGCGATCTTGAACGAGTCGGCCACGTCGGTGCTGTTATCCGAATTGTCCGAGTTATCGGAGTTATCAGAGTTATCGGAGGCATCCGAATTATCGGTATTGCCGCTGTCAGCGATCTTGAACGAGTCGGCCACGTCGGTGCTGTTGTCCGAGTTATCCGAGTTATCCGAATTGTCGGTATTGGTGGAGTTGTCGTTGCCAGAGTCGGTATTGCCGGATTGGTCATTATTGGCCGTGGAGGTATTATCCGCATTGGTGTTCGGATCTCCGTCACCCCCCTGGTCCGCATAGGCAAAACCGGAAACACCCAGACTCATTGCGATGGCAGCTGCTAGCAAACTTTTTTTGGTATTCATAATATCGCTTCCTTTTCGATTATTGGCTTTTAAGGGATCCGACCCAACCCGCTAGCCTTCAGGTAAGCCAAGGTCCAGACCCGCCAGAGAAATGGAGCGATTCTCGTGCCAGAATTAAAAAAAAATACCTAAGCCAATATTTCTAAAGGCTTTTTATTTTTATTGCGTGAACGGGAAGCTTTCGCGGGGATGGAGAACTGTTTCAGGGATGAAACAGGCAGGGTGCGTGGAAAACATCGAAACCGAGGTTTATGCCGTGGTTTCAGACACATACACCGAAACGACAGTGTCAAAAAAACAAAACCCCGCAACGGGCGGGGTTTCGGGCTTGAAGCGAGCATTCAAGCCCGCTTCAGCAACACCTGAGCCTTCGATTAACCGAACTGGTTCATGGTGTTGTCTTTACCACCGGCTTTCAGGGCCGCTTCACCGGCGAAGAATTCCTTGTGGTCGTCACCGATGTTGGAACCCGCCATATCCTGGTGCTTGACGGTGGCGATGCCCTGACGAATTTCCTTGCGCTGTACACCGGCAACGTAGGCCAGCATGCCTTCGTCACCGAAATAGCCCTTGGCCAGGTTGTCGGTAGACAGGGCCGCGGTGTGGTATGTCGGCAGCGTGATCAGGTGGTGGAAGATACCCGCTTCACGTGATCCGTCACGCTGGAAGTTACGGCACCATTCGTCAGCCAGCTGACCCAGCTCGGTGTTGTCATACTCTTCGTTCATCAGCTTGGCGCGCTCGTAGGCCGATACATCCTTGCCTTCTTCCTTCCAGGCGTCGAATACCTGCTGACGGAAGTTCAGGGTCCAGTTGAAGGACGGGCTGTTGTTGTACACCAGCTTGGCGTCGGGCACCACTTCCTTGATGCGGTTAACCATGGCCGCGATCTGGCCAACGTGCGGCTTCTCGGTTTCGATCCACAGCAGGTCGGCACCGTTCTGCAGGCTGGTGATGCAATCCAGCACAACACGGTCTTCGCCGGTGCCCGGCTTGAACTGGAACAGGCCAGAGGCCAGACGCTTCGGACGAACCAGCTGGCCGTCCTGCTTGATCACAACGTCGCCGTTGTTGATGTCTTCGGCCTTCTCGATAACCTCACCGTCGATGAAGCTGTTGTACTGGTCACCCAGATCGCCCGGCTCGTTGGTCACGGCGATTTTCTGGGTCAGGCCCGCGCCCAGGGAGTCAGTACGGGCAACGATAACACCGTCATCAACACCGAGCTCGAGGAACGCCAGACGCACGGCGTTGATCTTGGAGAGGAAGTCGGCGTGCGGAACGGTAACCTTGCCGTCCTGGTGACCACACTGCTTCTCATCAGACACCTGGTTCTCGATCTGGATGCAGCAGGCACCCGCTTCGATCATCTGCTTGGCCAGCAGGTAGGTCGCTTCGGCGTTACCGAAACCGGCGTCGATGTCGGCAATGATCGGCACAACATGAGTTTCGTGGTTATCGATCTGCCTGATCAGCTCGTCAGCCTTGGCGTTGTCGCCGGCGTTCTCGGCTTCTTCCAGGGCACGGAACAGGTGGTTCAGTTCCCAGGCATCGGCTTGGCGCAGGAAGGTGTACAGCTCTTCAATCAGGCCGGATACGGCGGTCTTCTCATGCATGGACTGATCCGGCAGCGGGCCGAACTCGGAACGCAGAGCAGCAACCATCCAGCCCGAGAGGTACAGGTAACGACGCTTGGTGGTACCGAAGTGCTTCTTGATGGACAGCATCTTCTGCTGGCCGATAAAGCCGTGCCAGCAGCCCAGGGACTGGGTGTACTGGGAAGTGTCATTGTCGTAGTTCGCCATGTCTTCGCGCATGATCTTGGCGGTGTACTTCGCGATATCCAGACCGGTC
This sequence comes from Marinobacter metalliresistant, assembly GCF_038098645.1. Lineage (NCBI taxonomy): Bacteria > Pseudomonadati > Pseudomonadota > Gammaproteobacteria > Pseudomonadales > Marinobacteraceae > Marinobacter > Marinobacter metalliresistant. Next base: position 2,312,153 of record NZ_CP101118.1, read on the forward strand.
TTGAACTTGTTCTGTGCGCGCATGCGAGCGGCGTGCTTCGGGTTGATAGCGTTCCAGGTCGGGTGCTGCTTCAAAAGGGAAGCGATCTGGTCAACGTCTTGTGCGTAGGGCATGGTCTCAATCCTTTCTACGTTGGTTTTCTAAGTCGATGCGGAGAAGCGTACAGCAACTTCCGAAGCCAACAACCTGCTCACTTTTTGAGCGAAGCGCTGACATTGATGGTTACTTTAGTGGTTTCAAATTTATAATTGAAATTTATATAATCTATTTTCGGCATTTTTTTGGTGAATGAAGAACAGGATCGGCTTTTGAGATGGATCAACGCTGAAACAGTAGCTATTGTTATTGTGAACAATGATCATTTCCCATCAGAATCCATCAGGCGTGAATAGTGTTCTATCTGCGAGCTTTCAGTCATTCCCTTCTGCACGCCCTGAAGAACCTGTTTCCAATCATCGCTGTCGTGGCCTTCTTTCAGCTCGTCATTCTCCAGCAAGTGCCGGAAAACACATTGGCGATGGCCGTTGGCTTACTGATCGTGGCTGTGGGGGTTGCCCTGTTCCTCCAGGGCCTTGAATTAAGCATTTTTCCGGTCGGCAAGAGTCTCTCCAATCAGTTTGCCCGACGGGGTTCAGTGCCCATTCTGCTTTCGTTCGGCTTTGCCATGGGTTTCTCGGCGGTGGTGGCAGAACCCGCGCTGATTGCCGTAGCCCAGCAGGCCGAGGAAATCAGCGAAGGCAGGATCAAAGCCCTGACGCTCAGGATACTGGTAGCCGTCTCTGTCGGGCTGGTGGTTGCCCTCGGCGTGTTCAGAACCATCTTCGGTTACCCGCTGCACTGGTTCATGATCATCGGCTATATCGTGGTTGTCATCATCACTGGGTTTGCGCCGCCGGAGATTGTCGGACTCGCCTACGATTCCGGCGGTGTGACCACCAATATCGTCACCGTTCCCCTGATTGCAGCCCTGGGCATTGGTCTTGCTGCCTCCATCCGCGGGCGTAATCCGCTAATGGACGGGTTCGGACTGGTCGCGCTTGCAGTCATGGTGCCCATGATCACCGTTCAGCTGTACGGGATTGTTGTCTATTCCGGGGAAACCGCGGATCCGTCCGTTTTGCCGGCTCTGGTTGCCAATGCAAATGTGGAGGACGCCCCGCTTGTGCTCGCGATGTTGCTGGACCTGGCTGAAATGGTCCGTGATGTGCTCCCGATCATTATCACCATCCTGTTCTTCCAGTACCTGGTCCTGCGCCGGGGGCTGACCAATCCCCGCAGGATTCTGTCCGGATTTGCACTGGTTGTCCTGGGGCTCTATGCCTTCGTTGTCGGCCTGAAACTGGGCCTGTTTCCCATTGGCACCAGCATGGCCGAGCAGTTGATGAGCATGGAGGGTTTCGCCTTCGTCTACCTCTTTGCGTTCATGATCGGTTTTGCCACCACCATGGCCGAACCTGCGCTGATCGCTATCGGGCACCAGGCAGAACAGGCGGCGGCCGGAACCATCAATGGCAACGCCATCAGGATCATCGTGGCGGTCGGGGTGGCCGTGGGCATAACCCTCGGAGTACACCGGATTATCAGTGGCGATTCGATTCACCATTACATCATCGGCGGCTATATTCTGGTCATCTTTCTGACCGCGCTGGCACCCAGGTACATCATTCCCCTGGCCTATGATCTCGGTGGCGTCACCACCTCCGAGGTCACCGTGCCCCTGGTGACCGCACTGGGCATCGGCCTGGCGAGCAGCATAGAGGGCCGTAACGTACTGATCGACGGTTTTGGCCTGATTGCCTTCGCGTCGATCTTTCCGATTGTTACGGTGATGAGCTATGCCATTATTGTTGAAATGCTTGCAAAGCAAAGGAAAACAGAGCCATGAAATTTTCCGTACTGGTTGCCATTGTTCCCGAGGATCAGGAGCAGAACTGTGTTGATGCGGCAAGAGACCTGGGCGCCGGGGGCATAACGGTGCTGTCGGGCCGGGGCATCAGTAACACCGCCAGGAAGACGTTCTTCGGGCTGACCTACGACGGCAGCCAGAGCGTTTTGCTGATGGTACTGGAGAAGGGCCTTTCACTTGATATTCTGAAATCCATCCAGAAAATTCTCATGCCAGACCACACCGATTCACAGGGACTTGTGTTCACCCTCCCCCTGGAACACCTGGGTGGGATCGATTTGTCACAGGTCGAGAAATTCGAACAACACCTGAAATGTTCACTGTATCCGGAGAACAACAATGAAACTGGTTAAAGATGTGATGGTCCGGGACATTATCACCATTACTCCGTTTGCCACCATCCGTGAGGCGCTCTCTCTGATGAAGAGGCACTCGGTGAAATCACTGGTGGTGGAGAAACAGAGCGAACACGATGCCTGGGGATTGATCACCTATACCAACGTGCTGAAAACCGTGATTGCGGAAGACGGCGACATTGACCTTCTGAATGTTTACGACGCCTGCGCCAAACCTGTCATCAGTGTCGGTGAGAGCCTGAATGTCCGGCATGCGGCAAGTCTGATGAGTATGTATCGAGTGAAGCGCCTTCTGGTGCTGGCGGACAATGACCTGAAAGGCTTTGTGGTGATGGATGACATTATGGCCGCCCTGCTCGAAAGCATCGACTGAAAACCGTTCAGGTCAGGCACAGCACCACCAGCCGGTCACCAGGCTGTAGCTCAAGATAGTCCTTGCGGGGCGGATTCAGTTGGAGGTGGCGTCCACGCTCATTCTCCTTGTGCCGGAAGATACCCAGAGCCAGCTCACCTTCCGCCGCCACCGTCTTCTCCAGAACCTGGAACGTGGCGCTGGCTGGCAACGGGTAATCCGCGGGATCCCGGAACTGGATTTCGGCCCCGCCGACGGTGAACAGCTCATCCAGAACCACCCGGAGTTCCCGCCTCAAGGCGACCTGGGCCAGGACGTGACTCAGAATCATCGGGCTGATCAGCATTTCACTCTGGTGCCCGTACAACAGGTGCCGGTTGTCCGGATCGCTCAGTTCCATAATCAACTGGGGCCGCCTTGGGGACTCGGCCAGGATGTCCTCAAGCTGGAGATACCCCACCATGGCCCGGGCATCCGCTTCTTCCCCCGATGCCAGCCGGTCGCTACTGAGCAGGATTATTGTGTCGTAGCCCGCCGGCTGAACCCGGCGGAGCTCCCCCTCCACCATGTAGTCCGCCTCGATATGGCCACAGGCCACCCGGCCGTGGCCTTCAACATACCGGGCAATGGCCTGTTCCCGCTCGCCTTTTGGCACCACGGAAACAAGGTCCAGCTCGAAGCTGCGATGGCCGTAACTTTCAAACTCAGCCACCAGGCTCGGAACCCGCCGATTCCAGCCAAGGACCAGCACACGGTGGTTGTTCTGATCCGGCGGGCGTGCCACGCGGGCCGCCTCGCCCCTGGCAATTGCCGGCATTGCCGGCTTTTTCGGATCGGGTTCGGTCTCGACGTAATCCCGGGCCATCATCACCACCCGGTCTTCCGTGTCGATCCGCGTGTCGGACGGCGCCAGCAAGCACACCTCCCAGCCAGCCACCCCGCGCCTCAGCAATCCCAGCACAATAACTTCAGGCCGTGCCGAAGCCAGCTCTCCAAGCGTCAACCCAGCCACCGACTCGCCACCCCGGATATAGATTTCATTACCGTCACCGGCGGTAAGCAACTCGTTAAAGATTTCCGACAGCCCCGGGTGAAGGATGTTCTGAACCATCAACCGGCTAATGGTGGCATCGCCGGCAACCACTTCCACCGCCCCTGGATAGGCCCGCTCAATCACCGGCAGCTTCCGTACATCCTGGATCTCTGCCACCACGAACGGCAACGAAGCCTGCAGATACCTTGCCTGCGCGGCGATGGAGAGCAGCGCCTTGACTGTTTCCACGTCCGATGTCACCAGACTGCCCGCCTCGTGGGTCGCGCTGGGCACAATCACCGCCGCGGCGTCCAGACAAGCCACCCGATGAAGTGCATCCGGCTGGATAGCCGACCCGGAGCGCAGAATGATCTGCCGGGCTCGTCGGCCAATGCCGGGCTCGTTTCGCAATTCGTGAACCTGCTGTGCCGATGCTTCTTCTGACAGCACAACCAGATTCAGCCTCTGGGTAGCGTGCTTTTCCAGGAACCGGCGTACTCGGCCGCTGGAGCCCAGCAATTCCGACAGCAGCGGCAGGGTCTGGCTGGTCCACCCCAGTACCACCACATGATTTTTCAGGGTTACCGGGGTAAGCCCACGCTCGAGCTCTGCCATTTTGGCAATCAACCACCGAGTCAGGATCGCCACCAGCGTACCCATGAACACGACATAGCCACTGATGGTCAGCAGGGTTGAGACAAACCGCTGCCAGGTACCCACATCGTCACCCAGATAACCGGGATCGGTCAGTCGCAGGAACGCCCACCAGATGGCCGAGCCCGGGTCCTCCAATTCCCCGCCCTGAGACACCACCAGCAGGCCGCCGACCAGAGAGATCAGGCCGATAAACACACCAACGACCAGGAGCTGAAACCCCGCCCCCTTGACCAGTTGGCGTTCCACAATAAATTTCAGGCGGTCGATCAGCCGGAAAGGCAGCATGGCATTCCTCTTGTCCAGAGCGTTTTCAATGCCTAAGGGTAAACTATCCGGGGACTTTAAGAATCAACGTTTTATCCGGAGGGCTGATCAGATTCAGAAGCGGGGTTACTGATCAGACGCAAGGCTTCTTCCAGGGAGGAAGTATAGCGGCTGACGCCGGACACCGGCGTCACACCAGCGCGAGCCAGGGTCCTCAGCGGCTGGAACTGGAGATCGGCAATGACAATCCGCGTGCCGTCGTGCTCGCAGGTGTCAATCAGCTTGTTCAGGGCAGACAGGCCCCCGGCATCAAGAATAGTGACGCCGTCCATATACAGGATAAACCCGCGGGCCTCCCGGGACAGTTCCGCCAGTTCTCCGAAAATCCTGTCGGCGGCCGCAAAGAACAGTGGCCCGTTGATTTTGAACACCTGCCAGCCGTCAGGCAGGCCAGAGTCAGCAACCCGTCTGTTCAGCGTGATGTCCGTCACCTTGGTCATCTGGGCCATTTCACGCATGAAGAGAACCGCCGCCAGCAAAACCCCGGTGGTGATCGCGATCACCATATCCAGCAACACCGTAAGCCAAAAGCAGGTGAGGAAAACAAGGATATCGCTACGTGGCACTGTTTTCAGAAGATGCACGGATTTGGGCGCCTCGCTCATATTCCAGGCCACCATCACCAGCAGCGCTGCCATGGCCGGCATGGGCAGAAAAGCCAACAGGCCAGCCAGCGAGACCAGCGCCAGCAGAACCACCAGAGAGTGAATCATTGCCGATACCGGGGACTCGGCACCGGCCCGGTAGTTGGCCGCGGAGCGTGCAATGGCAGCCGTGGCGGTAATGCCGCCGAAAAACGGGACAATAATGTTCCCCAGACCCTGCCCCATCAACTCACTGTTGGCACTGTGGCGCTTACCGGTCATGCCATCGAGTACCACCGCGCACAGCAGGGACTCGATGGCACCGAGCATGGCGATGGCGAAGGCCGCCGGCAGCAGTTCCCGGACCAGGGTCCAGGACAGTCCGATCGGTTCGCCGGAAGCGCCCATCTGCCGCCACGGCCAGGCGAACTCGGGCAAAAACGGCGGAATACCCGCCCCCATACTGCCATCGGGCATCAGATAGCTGAACCTTGAGCCGATGGTTTCGATGGATGCGCCGCTGGCATTGAACCACAGGGCAAGCAAGCTACCGACAATGACAGCCGGGAGGTGCGGCGGCACGGGGGTTTTCAGTCTCGGCCAGAGCAGCATCACCGCAAGGGTTACGCCGGCCACCAGAGTACTCATCCCATCCAGTTCCGGCAGTGCGCTGGCCAGCACCGCCAGCTTGTCCCAGTAGTGCTCAGGCATATCGCCAACCGGCAGGCCAAAAAAGTCCCGGACCTGAAGGGTGGCGATCACCACCGCAATGCCACCAGTAAACCCCAGGGTTACCGATTCGGGAATGTACTCAATAAACCGGCCCAGTCGCATCAAAGCCATAATCATCAGCAACACCCCCGACATCAGGGTTGCCAGCAGCAAGCCACCCAGCCCGTAGGTCTGGGCAATCGGGTATAAAATGACCACAAAGGCAGCGGTGGGGCCGGATATACTGAAACGACTGCCTCCGGTCAGGGCAATCACAAAACCGGCAATGATGGCGGTGTAAAGCCCGTACTGGGGCGCAACACCACTGGCGATTGCCAGAGCCATGGCCAGTGGGATGGCAATGATCCCCACCGTGACACCGGCCAAAAGATCACGCAGGAACCGGCGGCCGCTGTAGCGTTCATCCAGACAGGATTCGCGAAGGGCATGGGCCAGCCGGAGGGAAAACAGGTGCGCGCGGTGGGGCATGAAAGTCTCGTTTATTGCAACACGTCGGGTTAGATTATATGCTCACCACATCCACATTCAATGTTAATCTGATTAACATATAACGAGCATTTCACAGAGAAATGAGTACCCCATGGAAAACCGCACTGCCCGTCTGACATTATTGATCGACCCGGAAAAAAAGGCCGCCTTTGAAGAACTCTGCAAGCAGGAGGATGTAACGCCCTCCCAAAAAGTCCGCCAGTTTATCCGGGAATACGTGGAGGAAAGGCTGGGGCCAGACTGGCGCGAAGATCGCAAAAACAGATCCTGATGAAAGCCGGAGCCTATTGATTGTCATGAAACCTCTCGCGCCGGCCCTGTTACTCTCCGTCCTGTTTGTTCTGAACGGATGCACCGCCATGCCCTCCTCCAGCAGCCCGAAAGGTCTGACCATACCGCAAACCCAGTACGACGCCCGGGTCGTTGAGCCGGAAAGCGGCGCCGCCCTCACTCCGGAGCAACTGGCCCGGCGCCTCGCTGAAACGGATGTCGTGATCGTAGGCGAATATCACGGGCACCATGGCTCGCATTTGCTGCAATCCCGGCTTCAGATGGCACTCTTTCGACAACAGCCCAGGCAGATCCTGTCTATGGAGCAGTTCAACCTGGACCGTCAGCCTGAACTGGACCGGTATTTAAAGGGTGAAACCGGGGAAACAGAAATGATTGAGGATGCCGGCGCCTGGGACAATTACCGGGCCTCCTACCGCCCCGTGGTGGAATTTGCGCGCCAGCAGAATCTGCCGGTCATTGCTGCGAATGCGCCGGCGGATGTTGTTCGCTGTGTCGGCCGCAAGGGGCCTTCCTATCTCGATCAGGTTTCCAGGAGTATCCGGCAAGCACTGCCCTCTGATCCATTCACGGACACCCCCGCTTACCGTGAGAAGTTTGCCGGCGCCATTGGCGCGAGCCACCAGGCCAACAGCACCATGAACGAACGCATGGAGAACACCTACAAAGCCCAGTTGCTCCGGGACAACGCCATGGCGGCACGCATTCTTGAGGCCAGGGCCGCATTTCCGGGATATCAGGTGCTGCACCTGACCGGCACTTTCCACAGTGAAGGCGGGCTGGGAACCGTAGCATTGCTGAAACAGAGGGCGCCGGCGCTTTCTGTTGCCGTTATCAGCCCGGTGTTCTGGCCGGCAACGAACAGTAAGCCTCCCCTGGAACAGAATCGATCAAAAGGTGACTTCCTCTACTTTATCCAGCCACTGCCCGACGAGTTCAAGGACCCGGAGCGCGAACGCGAAGCCATGACGGCCCGTTTCCAGCGCTCCGCCAGAAAAACCTGCGACTGACGAACGACCGGCGTTCAGGATAGCGGGCAGGCTTACTGGGTCGCCACCATTTCGTCCGTCACCTGGTACTCCCCGGCCAGCCAGCGCAGGATCTCAGTGGCGGCGGGGTGATCAAAGGCGTCGTAGGTATGCTGGAGGCTCTGCCGCTTTTCATCACTGATCCGGCCCAGGCCGGCATCCTGCAGCACCAGTAAATCGGCGTGGATCTGTGCCGCCAGCTCCCTCCCGAGCACTTCCCGTGCCACATGGCGAAACGCCTGACCATACTGGTAAGAAGGCCCCAGACGGTAGGACTCCGCGAGCGTGATCGCCGGGATGGCGGTCAGGGTTGGTTGCAGGGCCGGATTGATGCCATGGCCGGCCAGGTGGGCAGCGTTGGCTGCCGGTCTTCCGGTAAAGGCGCGCAGGTGCAAATGTTGTGACATCCGGTCGCCGTCATTGACCGGGTAATTGTCCCAGAGTACCGGCTTGCGCCCGAGCAGATCCCCGACCCGTTTCAGGTGCCCGGGGGAAATTTCCCGGGAACAGACCTCCTCGCCGGTCCAGAATATATTGATTGAATGGTCCAGCCTGCGACCCAGGGTTTCCAGGTAATCCGCCGGGCGTTCGCCGAACACCCGGTCCAGAACTGGATCGTCGGAATAATAACTGGGGCAGACGCTCAAACGCTTGATGGTTGTGCGCTCGCGAATCCAGTGCACGATCTCCACCTGGGTACCGGCAAGATTCGGCGTATCCGCCCGCATGTCATCAAACAGGATGGCCAGCTCATCGATACCCATGTTCTCCAGCAACGAAAGCTTTTCCGCCAGGGCCACGCGGGCATCGTCATCAAACCGGTTGAAGATTTCGAGCGGGCTCAGGCCTACCCCGAAACGCACACCTTCGCGCCGGCAAAACCGGGCAAACTCCGCCAGCTCCGAGGCCATGGCGGGCGGATGCGCCTGCTGCCATTTGCGGCGAAGGAAGGCGTCGGCTTTCGGGGCGTACAGATAAAAACCATATCCGTGGGGCGCCAGGGTCTGGACCAGCTGTCGGCGCTCCTGCCAGGTCCACACGGGGCCGTAGAATCCCTCGATGACTCCCAATGTCGTTGTCATGGCTATACACCCCATTCCAGCTGGTTCCCGGGTTCTCAAATCATGTACCCCTCAGACAACAATTTTGACTAGACTGATCATTATTGCCAACTATAAAAAACATGATCATTCCAATCAGGAGCAATGCGATGGAAATAAAAACCTTCGAGGATCTGATCGACTGGACCCGCCAGCTACACGCGTACCTGGCCAGATGCCTGCACGATTCAGCCAGCCTGAACAAGGACGAGCGAGCCAGCGCCCTCCTGGATTATCTGTCCAGCCATGAAAGCCTGCTGGAAAGAGCCGTGAGCGAGTTCGAAAAGCAGGCCGATCCGAAGGCGATGAAAACCCGCCTCTACGATTACCTGAACCATAGACCGATCAAGGCCAGCGAGGTTCCGGATACCCACTATGCCGGTATGAGTTTCACGGACATCGCACGGGAGGTCTTTCAGTTTCATGACCAGGTGATGGACCTCTATGAGTCCCTGATAGGAAAGGCCGAGATCCCCGAGGCCAAGTCGCTGCTGGAGGACTTGCTCGCCCTGGAGGAGCACGAAGCCATGCGCCTGGCCAGCCAGATCAGCCGGATGGAAGACCTCTGATCCGCTGTACGACCAAGGTCGTAAGAGCGACGGTTTTTGATTTTGTTTGCTAACGATAATTGCTACCGTGAACTAGCATCAAGAGTTGTTTAGCCCCAAAAAGGGCGAAACGCTCGACTCACAAAAACGATAAGAGGATAGAAGAGCAATGAAGATCCGTTCTGTTCTTTCCGCGGCTGTGCTGGCTGTGGCAACGACCTTTGCCGCCACGCAGGCGCTCGCCCAAGAGACTTTCACCCTCCGCCTCGCAGAAACCTGGGGGCCGAACTTCCCGATTTTCGGTGATACCACCAAGCGATTCGCCGAAACGGTCGAGAAGATGTCCGACGGACGCCTGAAGGTCCGTATCGATTCCGCCAATAAACACAAAGCCCCGCTGGGCGTGTTTGACATGGTCAAGGCCGGCCAGTACGACATGGGCCACTCCGCCTCCTACTACTGGAAGGGCAAGGTTCCCGAGACGCTGTTCTTCACCAGCATGCCATTTGGCATGAATGCCATGGAACAGTACGCCTGGTTCTACCACGGCGGCGGCATGGAGCTGATGCAGGAAGTGTATGAGCCCCACAACATGCTGTCGTTCCCGGGCGGTAACACCGGCGTGCAGATGGGCGGCTGGTTCCGCAAGGAGATCAAATCCCTGGAAGATCTGCAGGGCCTGAAAATGCGCATCCCCGGCTTCGCCGGCGAAGTGTTTGCCGAAGTAGGCGTCAACCCGACCAACATCGCGCCGGGCGAGCTCTATACCGCTCTTGAACGCAACACGATCGATGCGGTCGAGTGGGTAGGTCCGGCCCTGGATCTGCGCCTTGGCTTCCAGCAGATTGCCGACTACTACTACACCGGCTGGCACGAGCCGGCCACCGAGCTTCAGTTCCTGGTCAACAAGCGGGTCTGGGAAAAGCTGCCGGCGGACCTGCGGGAAATCATGCGTGTCGCCATGCGCACAGCTTCCTATGACATGCTGGTACAGTCTCAGCACGCTAACGCCGAGGCCTGGGCCAACATTCGCGAGGAGTACCCGAATGTTCAGATCAAGCGGTTCCCGGATGACATCTTCCAGGCCATGTACGCGGCCAACAACAAGCTGCTGAAAGAAGCAGCAGCTGAAAGCGACATGGCAGCCAGGATCATTGAGTCCCAGGCCAGCTACCAGAAACAGAGCCGTGCTTACACAGATATTTCCGAGCGCGCATACCTCAACACCATGGCCGAAGTCGAGTAAGATAGAGGTTTTAACGGAGCCGGGATCGCTCTCGAGGTGATCCCGGTTTTGTCGTTTATAGCAACCGGAAAAGCGTCAGTCCGCCTGGCGGGGGATTATCAATGCGGTGGATTATCAAACTGGACGAAGGGCTTGCCCGCTTGTCCACATTCTGTGGCTGGGTCGCCTGTGTCGCGATGATACTGATGGCAGCCAACGTCTTTTACGACGTGGTGGCCCGTTACGCCTTTAACGAGGTTTCAATCGGCATGCAGGAGATGGAGTGGCACCTCTATTCTGTGGTGTTCCTGCTGGGCATTCCTTACGCGCTACGCACGGATGGTCACGTTCGGGTCGATGTTTTTTACACCCGCTGGAGCAACAAGGCCAAGGCCTGGGTGAACCTGGTGGGTGCGATCATTTTTGTTATTCCCTTTGCCTACCTGATCGGTATCTATGGCTACGACTTTGCGCTCGATTCCTACACCATGGGCGAAGGCAGCGGTGACCCGGGCGGCTTGCCCTATCGCTGGATCATCAAATCCGTCATTCCGGTCAGCGCGGTTTTTATCGGCATTGCCGGCCTGAACATGGCCACCTATGCCCTGCGTGTCATGGCCGGGGACAAGGAATACGAAGGTGAGCACAGCGCGGGAGGCCTGGCATGATTGGCATGATTATGTTCGGCGCCGCCCTGCTGATGCTGATGCTGGGCTTTCCGGTCGCCTTTACCTTTGGCGGCGTTGCCCTGTTCTTCGGGATATTCGCCGAAGGCATGGATCTGTTTGCCTTTATGCCCTACCGGATCATGAGTGTGATGCAGAATACCGTCCTGATGGCGGTTCCCCTGTTTATCTTCATGGGGGTTGTGCTGCAGCGCACCCGGCTGGCGGAGCAACTGCTGACCTCCATGGGCAGGCTGTTCGGCGGCCTGCCGGGTGGCCTGGCCATTTCCACCATTCTGGTTGGCGCCCTGCTGGCCGCCTCCACCGGCGTTGTCGGCGCCAGCGTGGTTGCCATGGGGCTGATTTCCCTGCCGGTCATGCTGGCGCACAAGTACGACAAGCGACTGGCCACCGGCACCATCTGCGCATCCGGAACCCTCGGGCAAATCGTACCACCATCGATTATCCTGATCATTCTCGGGGATGTACTCGGCCTGCCGGTGGGCGACCTGTTCAAGGCCGCCGTCTGGCCCGGCGTGGTGCTTATCGGCCTGTATATCGGCTATATTCTGTTCCTGACCCGACTTCGGCCTGAAACCGCGCCGGCCATGCCGGATGAACCCGGCGTTTCCCGCAAGAAGGAAATCCTCAACGCGCTGCTGGCCATCATCCCGCCGCTGGCACTGATCGTAGTGGTACTGGGTTCGATTTTCACCGGTATTGCCACACCCACGGAATCCTCGGCGCTGGGCGGTGTTGGTGCCGTGGTTCTGGCGATTATCTACCGGCAGTTTTCCTTCAGGATGGTCTGGGACGCCTCCAAGGACACAGTGAAGGTTACCGCCATGGTCTTCGCAATCCTGATCGGTGCCACCGCCTTCTCCATGGTGTTCAGTTACACCGGCGGCGACTATCTGCTGGAAGAGTGGCTGTTGCAACTGCCCGGGGAAAAATGGGGCTTCATCATCCTGGCCATGCTGGTGATCCTGATCCTCGGTTTCTTCATCGATTTCGTGGAGATTTCGTTCATCATCGTGCCGATCCTGGCGCCGGTGGCCGAAGCCATGGGCATCAACATGCTGTGGTTTGCGATCCTGATCGCCATGAACCTGCAAACCAGTTTCCTGACCCCGCCGTTCGGGTTCTCGCTGTTCTACCTGAAAGGCGTGGCTCCACCGGAAGTCCGAACCATCGATATCTACCGGGGTATCGTGCCCTTTATCCTGATCCAGATACTGGTGCTGGCGCTGATCGTGGTCTTCCCCGAATGGTTTGGCATGAACTCCTCCTACTGACCTTGCACGAATACCGGGCCCCCGGGCCCGGTATTTTTTTACCTGACGCGACTCCCTCGCTCCCACCTGCCCTTCCCGATTTACCCGATAGTTTTCCTCGGTATTATTCCCGCCTGACAAAACCCGACAGTTTTCTATACTGAGTAGACAATCGGCAATTCTCAGGCTTATATTCGGGAAGCCCCGGCGCGCGAACGTCGCCGAAAGACATTGATGTTGAGGTTATCAAGGGAGAGCGGAGTCCATGAATCAGAGTACGACCCAGAAAACCCGTGACACCGGGCAGGAACAGAAAAGCCACGTTCTTACCCTGCCACTGGATCACACCCAGGCAGACCGGTCGCCCCATACCTACGAGCGCTGGCTGATCGCCAAGCTTGTGCGGATGGCTGGCGCCCCGCCAGTCCGGTTCCGGCTCTGGAACGGGGATGTTATCGAACCTGAGGGACAGAAGGCAGAATTTACCCTGCACCTGACCGACCCCAAAGCCCTGTATGCTCTGGTCACCAACCCCAATCTGGCCTTTGGCGATCTGTACAGCGCCGGACGGCTGGAAGTGGAAGGCGATTTGCCAGATCTGATGGAGGCCGTTTACCGGGCGGTTTATGAGGCCCGCCAGAAATGGCCGAAATGGCTGGAGGCCCTGTGGCGCAATCACACCCCGCGATCCACCGGCATCTCCGAAGCCAAGGAGAACATCCATCACCACTACGATCTCGGTAACGAGTTCTACCGGCTCTGGCTGGACAACGCCGAAATGCAGTACACCTGCGCCTATTACGAAACCCCGGACCTGAGCCTGGAACAGGCCCAGTTGGCCAAGCTGGAGCACGTCTGCCGCAAACTCCGGCTCAAACCCGGCATGACCGTTGTCGAGGCTGGCTGCGGCTGGGGCGGGCTGGCCCGCTACATGGCCCGTAATTACGGGGTAAAAGTCCACTCCTACAACATTTCCCGGGAACAGCTGGACTACGCCCGGGAAGAGGCCCACAAACAGGGGCTGGATCATCTGGTCGAGTACGTCGAGGATGACTACCGCAACATCAGCGGCCAGTACGATGCCTTTGTGTCCATCGGCATGCTCGAGCATGTGGGCAAGGAAAATTACGCAGCCCTGTCCGAGTTGATTAAACGGAGCCTCAAACCCGACGGCATTGCCCTGCTCCATAGCATCGGACGTAACCGCCCGATGCTCATGAATGCCTGGATCGAAAAGCGCATTTTCCCCGGCGCCTATCCTCCGAGCATCGGCGAATTCATGCAGATCTGTGAGCACGGCGATTTCTCGGTGCTGGACGTGGAAAACCTGCGCCTGCACTATGCCCAGACCCTCAGCCACTGGATGGAGCGCTTCACAGAAAACGAGGACAAGGTAACGGCCATGTACGACGGGCACTTTACCCGGGCCTGGCGCATGTACCTGGCCGGCTCCATGGCCGCCTTCCGGGCCGGTTCCCTGCAGCTGTTCCAGGTTGTCTTCAGCCACGGTGACAATAACCGGCTGCCACAAAGCCGGCAGGATCTCTACAACTTTCCCGCGGCACCCGAGGAGGCCTGATGGACTACTATGACCTGATCATCGTCGGTGCCGGCCCCGCCGGCTCCACCCTGGCCAGCGCCCTGGGGAACAGCGGCAAACGAATACTGATCATCGACAAACAGGGTTTTCCCAGAGACAAAACCTGCGCGGGCTGGGTAACGCCTGCAGTAATGGAAACCCTGAATATCGACCTGCAAGACTATGGGACCGGCCGAACCCTGCAGCCAATCCGGCGTTTCCGCATTGGCATGATGGGGCAAGCCGCCGTGGAAAACGATCACGGCGACGTGGTCAGTTATGGCATCCGCCGGTTCGAGTTTGACGAGTACCTGCTCAGCCGTGTTACCTGCCCGAAGCAGCTTGCCACGCCCGTCAAATCGATTGTCCGAAGAGGGGGGAACTGGGTCATTAACGAGACCTGGGAAGCGCCCCTGGTGGTGGGTGCGGGCGGCCACTTCTGCCCGGTGGCGCGGCTGCTTGGCGAGGGGCCCGGCAGCCATGAGACCGTGGTTGCAGCCAAGGAAGTTGAATTCGAGATGACACCGGAGCAGGCATCAGTCTGCCAGGCCCGGGGCGACACACCGGAACTCTGGTTCTGCCGGGACCTCAAGGGCTACGCCTGGGTCTTCCGCAAAGGCAATTACCTGAATATCGGCCTGGGCCGGGAAGACAACCACAAACTGACCGGCCACCTGCAGGCATTCGTGGAGGAGATGAAGTCAGCCGGACGTATCCCGGCGGATCTTCCCGGGCACTTCAAGGGCCACGCCTATCTGCTGTACGCTCACGCGGAACGGCCATTGGTGGATGATGGCATGCTGCTGATCGGTGACTCGGCCGGTCTTGCCTATACCCAGAGCGGTGAAGGCATCCGGCCAGCGATCGAATCAGCCCTGATGGCAGCGGATGTGATTCGCCATGCCCCTGACTCTTCCGCCTCCTCGCTGCAGGTGTACGGCGATGCCATTGCAGAACGCTTTGGCAACCGTGCCGCCGACACGGAACAAGGCTGGCAGGTGCCGGACTGGGTCAAGATGCCCCTGGCCAGCACCCTGATGCGGTCACACTGGTTTACCCGGAAGGTGGTGACGGAGAAGTGGTTCCTGCATCAGGCAGTGCCGCCGCTTCAAATTGCAGTCTGATCCCGCCAACCCGCTCCATCTCCACCCACTGACCGGATGCAGAACAAGGGTCTGACGAAAAGATAAAAAAAGATGGCGGCCCTGGGTAGGGCCGCCACTGATTCACTTACACCCCGGTTCAGTGGCCGAGATAGCTACGGTACATCCAGACCGTTTTCTCCTGCTGGGAAATGTAATCGCTCATCAGCGCCACCGTGCCCTCATCTTCTGCTTCGCCCGCAAGGCTGAGCAGTGCACGCTGCTTGCCGATCAGCTTGACGAAACTGTCTACGATGTTCTCCATGGCGTCCTTGCCATCGGAAACATCCTTGCGCTCGGGCACTTCGGAGCGTTCGATATAGGTACTGTAGGCATGGGCAGGACGATGGCCAAGGGTGAGCACCCGCTCGGCAATCTCGTCGATTTTCAATAGCAGATCGTCATAGAGCTCTTCAAATTTCACGTGCAGCTCGAAAAAGTTGTCACCCTTGATGTTCCAGTGGTATCCGCGCACGTTCATGTAAAAAATCTGGTAATTGGACAGCAGCTCGTTGAGCGAGTCTGCAAGTTTTGCGGTCTTCTCGGTATCCAGACCAATAAAGTTCTTACCCATAGCGTGTCTCCTTGACAGCGAATGAAATATTGACCGGCCAATCGTACGCCAGATCACTGAAATTTGTGAAGTGAAGCCTGCCGGGCATGCAACCGACTCGGGCGCACGTGGTGCCATACTGCCCGGCCTCAATCAGCACCACCTTGCCGGTGACTTTACGCACACGCTGATACGCCACCATACCGGCGGTTCCAACGCCAATAATGGCAACGTCTGCTTCTCGTTTGTTCATAAAAACAGTCTCCTGAGGGGCATTTCCGGAGCCCGGGAACCGGGAAAGGTTCGGTCGGATGTGACCTCAGTATAGAAGCCGTGGCAAGTTTCATCCGCCCCGTGAAAAAAACGCGGAATCAGCCTATGCTGTCAGACTTTTCAAACGACGGCGAACGCTCCGGGGGTGCAAACATGCAGAATTACTGGCCGGAATTTCTGACGGTCGCGCTGGTTCACTTGCTGGCTGTCGCCAGCCCGGGGCCGGACTTTGCCGTGACGCTCCGCCAGGCACTTTGTCAGAGCCGGAGGAATGCCCTCCTGACCGCCATCGGTATTGGCGCCGGGATTCTGGTGCATGTCGGCTACTCGCTGCTGGGTATTGGCCTGCTGATCCAGCAATCCATCGTCCTGTTCAGTATTCTCAAGGTGCTGGGCGCGCTGTATCTCACCTGGATTGCCATTCAGTGTCTGCGGGCCCGGGCCGGCGGCGTCCATGTGGAGAAGGGGCCAACGACCCATCAATCGGGTCTGGCCGCCCTGCGCCTGGGGTTTCTGACCAATGTCCTCAACCCCAAGGCAACGCTGTTCTTTGTCTCTCTGTTTTCCGTTGTGATCAGTCCCGGCACACCCATCGCCCTGCAAGCCGGATATGGCCTTTATATGGCACTGGCCACCGGGCTCTGGTTCGCCATGGTAGCCGTTTTCTTCACCCTGCCGCAGGTACGCAGGAGCTTCAATCGCTTTGGCCACTGGCTGGACCGGTTAATGGGTGGCGTACTGCTTGTGCTGGCCGGCCAGTTGCTGTTGTCTACAGTGAGCGGATCAGAGCCTCCGTCTGGGCCCATCCCAGGCACGGATCGGTAATCGAGCAGCCGTAACGCAGATCCTCGCCATCGTCCTGGCGGCCCGGTTCCAGGAAACTCTCCAGCATCAGGCCGCGAATATGGCGGTTGCCGGCCCGGCGCCGGGCCATCACCTCCCGGGCAATATCCAGCTGGCGCTCAGCCTGTTTGCAGGCATTGTCATGACTGCAATCCACCATCACTGCGGTGGACAGCCCGGCTTCTGCCAGCGTACGGACTGCCCAGTCAATGCTGTCGGCATCGTAGTTGGTAATGCCCCGTCCACCCCGCAGCACCAGGTGCGTGTCGGGATTGCCCCGGGTGGTGATCATTACTGGCACTCCGGTTGCGGACACTCCCAGGTGGTGGTGTGGATGGCTGGCCGACCTCATGGCGTTTGTTGCAACCACAATACCGCCATCGGTGCCGTTCTTGAAGCCAGTCGGCATTGGCAGACCGCTGACCATTTCCCGATGCACCTGGGACTCGGTGGTACGAGCCCCAATGGCGGTCCAGCTCACCAGATCGCCCAGGTAATCCATGGCGAACGGGCTCAACGCTTCGGTCGCAAGAGGCAACCCCATGGCAGACAGATTCAGCAGCAATCGACGGGAACGCCGCAGCCCCTCATTCAGATCTCCCGATCCGGTGCGCCCGGGGTCGTACAGCAGCCCCTTCCAGCCAACTGTAGTCCGAGGTTTCTCCAGGTACGCCCGCATGACAATCAGGAACCGGTCGCTGACGGCATCAGCCAGTGCCTTCAGCTTCTCTCCGTATTCCAGGGCGGCTACCTCATCATGGATGGAACAGGGACCCATCACGATCAGGGTTCTGGCATCGGCACCCCGCAGAATCCGCCGGATAGCCCGCCTCTGTTCACTTACCTGCCGAACGACCAGGTCACTCGCCGGCATCTCCCGTTTCAGCTCCGCCGGCGTCGGCAGAATGACTTCCTGCCGGTGCAGGGCCAAAGACTCCGCTGTCTGGTCTGTCAGTTCTGTGTTCAAGGGCATGTTCATGTCAGTGTTCCCGTTTCCCTGCGTCAGAATCAAAAAGCCCCGGCTGGGCTACCAGTCGGGGCTTTTTGAGTCCGGTGGCAGCCTGGGTTTTCTGCCGGGCTGCCTTCCTCGTTATTCGTTCGGTGAAGATGCTATGGGCGGCCCCGGCTCTGGCTAAAATAAAAGCCATAACCAAACCACCAGAAAAACACGGCCACGACTGCCGCCGGCCTGGCGCCGAAAGCTTGCAGAACATTCAATTGACAGATCGCGTGTGTCGTCTTCATGCTTTTCAATATATACCCCCGGTTTTCAACTTGGCAACCCGTGTGCCGGAATTTTTCAGTTCCGGCAGTAAGGTTGGGAGCGAGCAATGACCGCACATTCTGGGCGATACCCGCTATATCTCTTGCTGGCCGCACTCCTCGGCCTGTGTTCAAGCCACGCCATGGCCCAGGCGGAGACCCGGGACTACCAGCTCAACAACCGGTCCGCGGAGGATGTGGCGGCACAGGTTCGCCAGCTTTACCAGGGTTCTTCCGTGGCTGTCACCGCCCGGGGGGCACAACTGGTGGTTCGCGGCGAGCCAGAGTTGCTGGATGAAATTGGCAGGCTGGTTGACACCCTGGACGTGGCGCCGGTTCAGCTCCGGATTACCGTTCGCTCCAGAACTGACACCGGGGGCAAGCGGTCGGGAGCCGGCCTTTCTGCGCCCGGGGGCCGGGTGGAACTTTCGGCACAGCGGCGCGTGACCAGCACCGGCAGCACCCGGGAGAGAACGCTGGTTATGCAGGATGGCCAGTCCGCCCACATCACCTCGGGCCAGATCCGGACAATTCCGGTCGCCGTTCGGGGTGGCCGAAATCCGGCCGCCTTCCTTGAGCAGGTCGAAACCCGAAGCGGGTTCCTGGTCAGCCCGCAGGTAATTTCCAATCAGGCGGTTGAGCTGAGCATTGTTTCGTTCGAGGAGGATCCGGCGAGTCTGGACGGTTATGAAACCGAAGCCGTAGTCACCATCCGACGGGTCGAGCCGGGGCAGTGGGTGTCACTGGGCAGCACAGCAACCAGCTCGGCCCGGGAGCGCAGCGGAATTACCTATCAGGTTAACAGCAGCCGCTCCGACAACCGAAGCTTTGAAGTCAGAGTCGATCTTCTGCCCTGACCTCAGGCCTTGCGTTTGCCGAGCAAAACCTGCTTGGCTTCGTTGAGTTTGGCGGCCAGGTAATCGTTACCGCCCCGGTCCGGGTGAAGCTTTTGCATCAGCCGGCGATGAGCCATCACGATGTCCTCTTCAGAACAGCCGGCTTTCACTCCGAGGACGTCACAGGCTTCGCGCACCGACATCTGGCCACTCAGATCGCTGCCCGGGCCCGACTGCCGGTTTGTCTGCCCAGTGCCCCCATCCTGCTGCTTGTCCGCAAACATCCGGTTTATGGCAGGGGCGTATTTCAGTAACGCAGGCAGCTTGCGCAACAGCGGAATAACGGCAGCCACTGCGGCGGTCAGCACATGGATACGTCCCGTCAGAACCATAAAAACCAGAAGGGCGCCACCAGCCACCAGGACAACTTTCCAGGTAGCGGCCTTTTTCTTCTCGGCGGACAACGCGCCCCACTGTTTCAGAATCACAAACATGGCGGCTGCCAACGCGATTCCCAGAATCCACTGCATGGTTGATCCTTACCTTGAGTACGGTCGTAATTCTGTCACCGTCTCCTGTCACTTTACCAGCACCTCTGCGCTGAAAACCGGCAGGCACCGAGACTGCTATGACTTCCGTCAAAACCGGCAAACCCGGAATCTAGCTAGAAATACTTACAACCCGGTGA
The DNA here is from genome assembly GCF_038098645.1 of Marinobacter metalliresistant. NCBI lineage: Bacteria > Pseudomonadati > Pseudomonadota > Gammaproteobacteria > Pseudomonadales > Marinobacteraceae > Marinobacter > Marinobacter metalliresistant. Next base: position 2,331,894 of record NZ_CP101118.1, read on the forward strand.
CAATGGCGACCTGAATTTTGTAGGATGCTATGCTTTGTCAAACATGAATGATTCACGTATTCAATCAGTCCGTCGTCGGGCAATGGATCGGCAAGGGAGCACAGATCGCCAGCCTCCCTGTATATTCACCGATACTTGAATCGCAACGGCCGGACTCAGATTTCCAGGACCTGAACTATGCGCACTGCTTCCCGCTTTCTGATCGTCATCATTTTCCTCGGCGTGGTGTTCGGAGGTATCTTCGGCTACAAGTTCTACCAGTTTGGCCAGATGCAGGAGCAGATGTCCCAGCCCCAGCCGCCCGCCCAGATCTCCGCAACCAAGGCACAGACCGAAAGCTGGACACCCGCCATCAAGGCGGTGGGCAGCATTGAGGCGGTTAACGGCATTGAGGTTGCCAACGAGGTGCCCGGTGTTGTTGAGACCATCAATTTCGAGTCCGGTGACGCGGTTAAACAGGGCGACATATTGATCCGCATCGATGCCGCCATCGATGAGGCTGCCCTGCGCACACGCCGCGCCGAGGCACAACTGGCGGAGCAGGAGTTCAAGCGGGTTTCCGACCTGCTTCCCAGGCGCGCCGTTTCCCAGTCCCAGTACGATGAATCCAAGGCCAACTTCGATGCCGCCCGGGCCCGGGTTAACGAAGCCGAGGCCCAGCTCAGCAAGAAAATCATCCGCGCTCCGTTCGATGGCACCCTCGGCATCCGGATGGTCGACCAGGGCGAATACATTGCCACCGGCACCCCTATTGTCGAGATCAACATGCTTGATCCGATCTATGTGGATTACACCCTGTCTGAGAAAAACCTGCCAAACGCGAAGCCGGGTTATGCGGTGGTCGCCAAAGTGGCGGCGGTGCCCGAACAGGATTTCGAGGGCGCGGTCAGCGCCATCAACACGTCGGTCAACCCGGAGACCCGGACCGTTCGCGTTCGCGCCACCCTGGATAATCCCGAGAGCCTGCTGCGCCCGGGCATGTTTGCAACGGTCCTGACCCGACAACCGGGAGACAATGACGTGGTAACCGTGCCGCGGACCGCAATCTCCTATAACACCTACGGCGACTTCGTGTTTGTTGTTGAGGAAAACGACGAGGGTAATCTGGTCGTCAGCCGACGCACCGTCACCACCGGTGAGACCCGGAACACCCGCGTCGCCGTGCTTTCCGGCCTGGAAGCGGGTGAGACCATTGTCGCCAAGGGACTGCTGCGGCTGCGCGCCGGGCAAAAGGTCGCCATTCAGGACGAAGAGCCGCAGGAGGCACCTGAGTAATGCGCTTCACTGACATTTTTATCCACCGCCCGGTACTGGCGACGGTGGTCAGCCTGCTGATTCTGCTCCTTGGCGCAAGGGCCGCCATGGAAATGGAGATCCGGCAGTATCCGGAACTCGAGAGCACCACTGTGACGGTGACAACCGCCTATCCGGGTGCCAGCTCAGATCTGATCAAGGGCTTTATCACCACCCCCCTGCAACAGGCGATAGCGGAAGCCAGTGGTATCGACTACCTGACCTCCACCAGTTCCCAGGGCATCTCCACCATCGAAGCCAAGATGGTGCTGAACTATGACGCCAATGCGGCCCTGGCGGAGATTCAGGCCAAAGTGGCCAGCCAGCGCAATGTGCTGCCTGCCGAAGCCGAGGACCCGGTGATCACCTCTACCACCGGCGATTCCACGGCGCTGATGTACATTGCCTTCTACAGTACCGAGCTGGCAGTGCCCCAGATCACCGATTACCTGACCCGGGTTGTCCAGCCCCGGCTTCAGGCGCTCTCCGGTGTCGGTAAAGCCGAGCTGCTGGGCCGGAAATTCGCCCTTCGGGTCTGGCTGGACCCCGAACGCCTGGCCGCCGTGGATATGACACCCCCGGAAGTGGTGGCGAGGCTGCGTGCCAACAACTATCAGGCCGCCGTAGGCAACACCAAGGGCACCTACACCGAAATCAGCATGACCAGCGACACCGATGTGGCGGACCCGGACCAGTTCCGGAATCTGGTCATCAAACAGGCCGATGGCACCCAGATCCGCCTGCAGGATATTGCCCGTGTCGAGCTGGGCTCGGAAACCTATGATCAGTTGGCCCTGTACAAAGGGCAGCCAGCCACCTACGTGGCCATTGAACTGGCCCCCGGCGCCAACCCGCTGACCGTCGCAGGCCTGGTAAAGGGCGAACTGCCGGATATCGAGAGCCAGTTACCCTCCGGCCTGAACGTGCGACTGGCCTATGACGCCTCGGACTTCATTGAGGACTCCATCAATGAGGTGATCCAGACGCTGCTGGAGGCCATGATCATCGTTCTGGTGGTGGTATTCCTGTGTCTCGGCTCGGTACGCGCATCCATCGTGCCTTCCGTCGCCGTGCCACTGTCATTGATCGGTGGCGCCTTCATCATGCTGATGTTCGGTTTCTCGCTGAACCTGCTCACCCTGCTGTCCCTGGTGCTGGCCATCGGCCTGGTGGTGGATGACGCCATCATCATGGTTGAGAACGTGCACCGCCACATCGAGCAGGGCGAATCCCGCTTTGAGGCGGCAATCAATGGCGCGCGGGAGATGGCGGTGCCGATCATTGCCATGACCACAACGCTGGTGGCGGTTTATGCCCCCATTGGCTTTATGGGTGGCCTGGTCGGTTCACTGTTCACGGAGTTTGCCTTCACCCTGGCCGGCACCGTTGTCATTTCAGGCATTGTCGCCCTGACACTCTCGCCCATGCTGTCAGGGAAGGTGCTGAAGCCTCACGGTAACTCCGGGAAATTCGAGAGCCTGGTCGAGCGCAGCTTCAACGGCCTGGCGGCGGGTTACAAGTCTGCCCTGAGTTCACTGATGCAGACCAGGTCGGTGGTGGTGTTCTTTGCAATCGTGGTACTTGTGTCCATCTACTTCATGGTAACGATGAGCCAGAACGAACTGGCACCCACCGAGGATCAGGGCATTCTGTTCTATCAGGGCCTCGGGCCCCAGACCTCAACCCTCGACTACCTGCTGGAGCATGGTGATGAAATTCAGGAACGCATGTCTGCCGTTCCGGGGTACAACGAAGACTTCATGATCATCGGCATCACCGGCCCCAACGCGGTATTCGGTGGCTTCAAGATGGCGCCCTGGAGCGAACGGGACATCAGCCAGTTCGAAGCCCAGCCGCTGCTGGACGCTGAGCTGAAAAAGGTAACCGGTCTGCAGACCGCCGTATTCCCGCGGCCGTCCCTGCCTGGCTCCGGTGGCGGGTTGCCCTTCCAGTTCGTGATCACCACGGGCAGCAGTTACGAGCAACTGGACCAGGTGGCCGACGAGATGCTGGGTAAGGCCATGGCCAGTGGCAACTTTATGTTCCTGCAGAAGTCCATCAACTTCGACCGCCCGATTACCCGCATCAATGTGGACCGGGACCGGGTTGCGGATCTGGGTCTGTCGATGCAGGACGTTGGCCAGAGCCTGTCGAGCATGCTGGGAGGCGGTTACATCAACCGGTTCAGTATGGAAGGACGGTCCTATCAGGTTATTCCGCAGGTTGACCAGCAGTTCCGTCTGGACGCCCAGGCGCTCAATGAGTACTACATCCGTGCCGATAACGGTGCACTGGTACCACTGGGGAGTGTCGTGAGCTTCAGCCAGCAGGTTGAGCCGTCAAACCGGACCCAGTTCAATCAGCAGAACTCGCTGACCCTCCAGGGTGTGGTCATGCCCGGCGTTGCCGCCGGTAGCGCCATGGATTTCATGGAACGTACGGCGGAAGAGGTTTTCCCCCAGGGCTTCACGTATGACTACACCGGTCAGAGCCGCCAGCTTGCCACTCAGGGCAGCGCCCTGATGGTGACCTTCTTCCTGTCGCTGCTGGTGATCTACCTGGTTCTGGCGGCCCAGTTCGAGAGCTGGCGCGATCCGTTCATCATTCTGGTCTCGGTACCCATGTCGGTGGCCGGCGCCATGGCGTTTATCGTGCTCGGCTTCGCCACCATGAACATCTACACCCAGGTCGGGCTGATCACGCTGATCGGCGTGGTGTCCAAGAACGGCATCCTGATTGTCGAGTTTGCCAATCAGCTGCAAAAGGAACGTGGGCTGAACAAGTTTGATGCCGTGGTGGAAGCCGCCGCGATCCGTCTGCGGCCGATCATTATGACGTCCCTGGCGCTGATCTTTGCCATGGTGCCCCTGTTGATTGCGATCGGCCCGGGCGCGGAAAGCCGCTTTGCCATTGGCCTGACCATCAGTGCCGGCCTGGGTATCGGCACGCTGTTTACCATCTTCGTACTGCCCGCGTTCTATATCCTGCTGGGGCGGGACCACCATGGTTCGGGAGCCGATGAGTACTCGGACACGTCCGATGGTGACGATAACGGTAAGCCGGCAACGGCTCACTAAATCCGGCAACTGGAAAAACCCCGGCCACCATTCAGTGAGCCGGGTTCTTTATTGCCGTTCCGGAATTCAGTCCAGCGCCGGGGCCGGGGCAGAGACTGGCTTCCGGTGCTGCAGGTTGCGACGCCACTGCACGGTCTCACTGGGCAGTTCTCCGAAATGCTCCCGATAGAGGGCCGCGAACCGGCCAAGGTGGGAGAAGCCCTCATCAGCTGCATACCAGGAAATGTGGGGCACCTTGCACTGGCAATCCACCAGCCTGCGCCGCACCCTGATTAACCGGTTGCGCTGGTAAAACCGGTAGGGCGTCATCCCGGTTTCCCGCTTCATCAGGTAATAGAGGTTTCGCTCGCTGACACCGGAATGGCTGGCCAGCTCCCGCAGGTTAAAGTCCCAGGCAGGTTCCTGCCGGATTTTTTCGATCATCCGGACTATCCGGCGATCAAGCTCGGGGTGCCCGCGAGGTGGCGCCCCCCTCATTCCGCTCCATTGCCGCCAGTTGCCGGAAGAGGTCATCGGTCAGCTCTCTTGCGTGAGCATCGTCCCTGAAAAAGGACGAGCTATGCAGATACTCCGTGATCAGATTCTGGCAGGCGGCAAGGCGTTTGTCGCCTTCGTCTCTGATCAGGCTGTCCGGGATTCCGGCTGCCGGCCGGAGAATCATGACCCGGCCATTCCGGGGCAGGCGCAGCCTGAACCGGTCTGAGGATCGGGCAGCCGTTAAATGCAGCATGGGCTGCCCCGGCTTGCCCTGCAGAGCGATCTCTGGGTCGCCGGCCAGCGGCAGCAGAAACACCGGATCTGACGCACTCCAGCAAGTGATCTCCATGGCCTGACTGGCTTGGATACAAACCACCCTGCCCAGACTGGACGTCAGTGCCGACAGGGCACCAGCCGTGCCACTGCCTGAGTGCAGCTGACACTTCACACCATCCCAACCAGAGAGCTTTCGCAGGGCGACAAGCCACTCTCCGGGAAACGCCCGGTTGAGTCGCAGATAGGCATCAAGTTCTTGATCGGGTGCTTTGTTTGGCATAAGGTTCGGGAGGAAAGTGGTTTTTACCCACTATCAGGGCAACCCGGGCGTTTCCAGTAGCCAGATGTTGCAAAACACCCTGAAACCGGCGCTTTTTTTGCCTGTTATTGATGTTAATCAACCAGTGCACTGCCCAATGCCTGCCAGGGCAACGGTCTGGCCATTAGAAATCCCTGTCCCCGGTGGCACTTCAGTTCACGCAACCGGCTGTGCTGATCCTCGCTCTCGATGCCCTCTGCAACCACCTCCAGGCCAAGGGCCTCGGCAATCCCCAGAATCGCCGCGACAATCCGCGAATCCCCGGACTTGCCGCCAAGTCGCCAGGTGAACTGCCGGTCAATCTTGAGCACCTGAACCGGCAGGGTATGAAGGTAAGCCAGTGACGAGTAACCGGTCCCGAAATCATCAATTGCCACACCCACCCCCTGATGACCGAATTCCCGCAGCCGGTTCAGGCATTGCGGGGAAAGGTTCATCAGGTGGGTTTCGGTAATCTCGATTTCCGGCAGCCAGCCTATCCGCCGAATGCGGCAAAAGAGCGGACCAAGCAGCCCCTCCAGACGTGAATCGGTGATCTGACGGGCGGAGATATTGATCGCCAGCCGAAGGTCCCGGGGCAGCAATCCCGGGGAATCCGGGAGGTCGGCGAGGATACAGCGCACCAAATGCCCCGTCAGCTCGTGAATATGACCACGCTGTTCGGCAATAGGGACAAACTCGGCGGGCGAGACAACGCCAAACTCCGGATGCCGCCAGCGCAGCAGCGCCTCCAGGCCCGCGATGCGACCACTGTCAAGCCAATACTGGGGCTGGTAGACCACACTGAATTCTTCCGGAGCGGTTTTCAGGGAAGCCATCAGGGCCTCCGACAGGCGTTGTTCATGCCGGCCCTGCTCCGTGTCCACTTCGCTATAGAGACGATAACAGGCCCGGCCAGCGAGCTTTGCCGTGTACATGGCCCTGTCTGCGTTCTGCAGCAACTCACTGCCTGTTTTGCCGTGCTCCGGATAAACCGCCGCGCCAACGGAAGCTGAAAGAAAATACTCACGATGATCGACCACCATCGGGGCCTGGAAAATGTGGATCATGCGTTGACAGACACCGTCCAGATCCTCCCCGGACTGCAACTCTATAATGGCCGAAAACTCATCACCCGACAGCCTCGCCACCACGTCACCCTTTCTCAGAACGCTCTGGATGCAGTGGGCGGCGTGCTGCAGCACGCGATCACCGCATTCGTGGCCGTGGAGGTCATTAACCGATTTGAAGAAATCAAGATCCACAAACAGCACGGCGAACCGGTGACTGTCACGGGCGCGCCGGGCCACACGGGCCTTGAGGAACTCCTGGAACAGGGAACGGTTCGGCAGCTCGGTGAGGGGGTCGTAGTAAGCCAGCGAGGCCAGGCGCTCGTCGCCCGCCGCCACATCACCAACGTCCGTGAACACACCGGCCCAGAATCGACGATTTCCATGCTCCACGGGATAGATTGTCAGCCACTGGGGATAGGTCTCGCCGCTCTTTCGGCGGTTCCAGATCAGCCCCTCCCAGCGCCCGTGTCGCTCAAGGCTTTGCCACATGGCCTGATAGAACTCGGGCGAGTGCAGGCCGGAACTCAGTATCGACGGTGGCTGTCCAAGGACCTCATCTGACTGGTATCCGGTGACAGCGCGAAACATCCGATTGGCGTAGACGATTCGTGGTTCTGTCGTGGACAGCATGATTGCCCTGGGGTGGTTATCCACCAGGGCCCGGAAATCCTGTTGCTGTACTACCTGCATCCGCTGCTTACTCCTTTCAGCGATCCCTGAACCTGAACCCGATCCCGACGGATCAGGCATCAGCTTAAGCCGTATATGTCGCCAACATAGCCATATATTGCAAAAACCACCGGCTTCAGACCAAAGCACAAGAAAAACTGAAGGTTCGCTCAATTATTGCAATAATCGGATACCGGAGCGTCCGGGTGCGGCCGATAGTTGACTGGCAATAACACGAACAGCGACTCAGGAAAGGATTTTCCATGCGCGTTAACCAACCTGTGACCCAGCGAGAGCGGGTGTACCCGGAACACTATCACCTGATAACCACAACCGACCTTCGGGGAAAGATCACCGCCGCCAATGAGGAGTTTGCCGAAGTGGCCGATTACCCTCTGGACGAGCTGATGGGCCAACCCCACAACCTGATACGCCACCCGGATATGCCGCCAGGCGCCTTCGAGGATCAGTGGCGTACCATCAGGGCCGGTGAATCCTGGCGCGGGATTGTCAAGAACCGATGCCGGAATGGTGATCACTACTGGGTTGACGCGTTTGTGACGCCGATTCGCAAAGACGGCGACATTGTCGAGTTCCAGTCGGTCCGGACGCGGCCCCACCCCGACCAGATCAAGCGGGCCGAAAAACTCTACAAGGCCTGGAACACGGGCAAGGTGCCCCGGCGCTATCTGGCCGCCAGCCCTCCCCTGGCCGTCAAGCTTTTCAGCCTTTATGGCCTCCTGGCGCTGGCCATTCCGGGATTGGCTCCGGGCGGGCTCAGCCTGCCCACTATGCTGGCCATCGAGGGGCTTTTGCTGCTGGTATTCGCCGCGCTGTTCTGGCTTACCCTGCCAATGGTGCGCGGCGCCCGCTCTGCCTGCTGCGCCGCGCATCCGGCCATGCCCTGGATCTACACGGGCCGCCGGGACGAAGGGGCCTGGATCGAATTCGACCGGCAAAAGCGGGACGCCATTCTCAGGGCCGTCTCCGCCCGAATGCATGGCAATATTGGCAAACTCCACGGCCGCAAGCAGCGGACGGTTGAATGGGTTGCCAACTCGGTGGCCAGCATCCGCAGTCAACAGGGTGAGATACAGGATATCAGCCGGGCGTTTGAGGAGCTGGCCGAGAGTGTCCGCCGGGTCAGCGAACTGACCACCCGCAGCCACCAGGCAACTGACGATGCACGCCAGTCCGCCGGACAATGCCGTGACCAGATGCGGTCAATGAATCAGTCGCTTTCCGGGCTGAAAAACCAGCTCTCCGCAGCCAATGAACGCATGACGACCCTGTCCGAGAAAAGCGATGCCATCGGCATGGTTCTGGACGTTATCTCGGACATCGCCGAACAGACCAACCTGCTGGCACTGAACGCCGCCATTGAAGCAGGCAGAGCGGCTTCTGGAACTCGGCAACCGGTCGGTCCGGAGCAGCGAAAACGCCCGGGAAGAATCGGAGCATCTCGGCAACAATGTCGACCAGGCGCAGCTGCTGACCAGCCATTTTCTGCAGATGTTGTGTGACCGACTGTTGCCGACGCCGGCGGCGGAGAAAAGGCAACGATTCCCCGAGCCAACGCAATAAGGTAGTCTGGCGATCAACCCTCTGAAAAACCATGGAAGATCGCTGAAACCGTGACTCTTGGAACCCTGTTCTGGCTGTTTGTGGCCGGATTCGCCGTCTGGTACTGGTGGCGCGCCAAAGCCATCAAGGATTTTGTACTTCAGGCCGCCCGTCGCTACTGCAAGACTATGGATGTCATGCTTCTGGACGATGCTGTATTCCTTCGGGGCCTCTGGTTCAAGCGCGATGATCAGGGCCGGATCCGGGTATGGCGCCGATTTCTGTTCGATTTCACGTCTACCGGCGAAGAACGTTACACCGGCCGCATCATCATGCTCGGCCAGCGCATCCAGCACATGGAGCTGGAGCCTCACCGGTTTTCCTGAACACTCCGCCATGCCCCGGCTTCACGCCCTCACCCAAATGGGCGATTCCCGCCCGCCCCTTTGGCCCGAATAATCGACAACGCATCGACGACCGTCGGCTGTAAAACGCAGCCGTCAACAAAAACAACAGGAGTCAACCATGCGTATCCGATTTACCGCAGCAGTCATGCTGGGGCTGGCCATGCTGTCCGCCTCGTTTCTCAGCCACGCCGGTTACACCCAGACCCGCTACCCCATCGTTCTGGTCCATGGCGTTACCGGCTTCAACACCATCGGTGGGCTGGTCAACTACTTCCACACCATTCCCTGGAACCTGGAGCGCAGTGGCGCACGGGTTTATAGCGCCAGCGTGTCTTTCGTCAACAGCAGTGAGCAACGGGGCCAGCAACTGGCCAACTATGTCAACAGCCTGGGCCATGCCAAGGTCAACCTGATGGCCCACAGCCAGGGTGCCCCCACCTCCCGGGTGACCGCCGCACTGATTCCCCAGCGGATTGCCTCGATCACCTCCATCGACGGCGTCAACAAAGGCTCCAAAGTGGCAGACGTGGTTCGCGGCATTCTTCCGCCCGGCAGCTATGTGGAAGGCGGGGCGGACGCCATTGCCAACGCCCTCGGCGATCTGATCAACGCCCTGTCCGGCGCCAATAACCCACAAGACGGACTGGCCGCGCTGGAGACCCTGACAACGCCCGGAACCACCAGCCTGAACGATGCGCTGGGCTGGAAAGGGGTTAACCGCAACGCCTGCGCCGGCACCAGCGAGGACGTGTGGATCAACGGCAACCGCATCAAATTCTTTTCCTGGACCGGCCGTGGCGTCTGGACCAACGTCTTTGACATCACCGACCCCTTCCTGGGCATTACCGCCCTGGCCTTCGGCAGCGAGCCGAACGACGGGCTGGTCGGCGTCTGTTCGACCATGATGGGTAACGTGATCGGTACCCAATACGACATGAACCACGTGGATGCCATCAACCACCTGCTGGGCGCCCGCTCCCTGTGGACCAATCCGGTTACCCTCTACCGTACCCAGGCCAACCGCCTGAAAAACCGCGGGTTGTGAGGCGATCATGAAACAGCCCCTCATCGGTCACCGTCGATGGCTGTTTCCCGTTGCCCTGTCGGCCATTCTGGCCGGCAGCGGCCTCTGGTACGGCATCAACGATTACCCGCCTTTGCCAACCGCCGAAGCGCCGCTTTCCAGTGCGCAGCAAACCGGGCCCGCGCGGCCCTCGCCCGGGACCCTTCCCGCAGCCGCGCCAGTGGAGGCCGGGGTTCCGCCGGCACCCAACACCACCCCCAGGTCACTAGGCCCAGAGCCTTTTGCGCCGTCCCTGGCCGGCACCGATATCGACGGCGCCCTGAAGGCAGATGGAGACGGCCAACTGGTCATTGACCTGAAGGTCCGCGACTTCTTCGACTATTTTCTCAGTACCGTCGGTGAGGTTTCGCCGGAAACAGCCATCCGCCAGATTGAGCAGATGGCCCGGACGCATCTGCCAGAGCCCGCTTCCGGGCAGGCACTGGCACTGCTTGACCAGTACCTCGCTTACAAACAGGCATCGCTGGCCGTGATGCAAACCCGACTGGATCCCCGCCGGCAAGGCGACGCCGGCTACCAGTTGGCAGCGCTGGGCGATGCCATGGCACAACTGAAGAGGCTTCGCCAATCCACCTTCGATGCCGAGGTTCACCAGGCCTTCTTCGGGCTCGAGGAAGCCTACAGCGAATACACCCTGGCCACGCTGGCCATCCAGCAGCGGGACGACCTGAGCCAGCAGGGCAAGCAGGCATTGGTTGAATGGCATCGGAACCAGTTGCCGGAGGCCCTGAAAACGACCGAGGAGCGCCTTTACGCCACCACCCGCCAGCAACAGGCACGTATCGCCGCCATCACCAATGCCAGCTCGGCGGACGCTGCCGGCCAGCAACTGACCGATCTTGGCCTTGACCCCGAGGGCGTCGAGGGCGTGGTGAGCTACCTGGAACATCGGGAGCGGTTTGATCAGCGCTTCCAGAGTTTTCAGGAGGCACTGAATCGCAAAGGCGCAAACGGACTGGCAGCACAGGATCTGGAAGCCCGTCGCGAAGAACTCCTGCTCCAGCACTTCCCAAACGAGCAGGACCGAACCTGGGCACGCCTTAAAATGCTCGATAGCAGCTGACCGGAATGTGCTCAGGCTCGCGAAAGCGCGGGCCTGAGCCCGCTACAATCCGGGGACTGGCCCGCCATTGGATACGGTGATGAATACCGAGCAGCTCAGACACCAGCAGGCAACCGGTTTCCCGCGACTGCGCTTTGCACCCGATCTTGAACAGAGTTACCGGAAAACCCGTGCATCGCTGGTCCGACAGCGGGCACGGCCCGTTTCCATCGTGGGCCTGATCCTGTTCCTGATCTACGCCGCCATGGATGTGCTGACCTTGCCCGCCGAGCTGGCCCGGGTCACCGTGTCCATCCGGCTGGCCATCACCTGCCCGGTTATCGCCATCGTGGTCTGGCTGGCTTTTCGCCCTGCGCCTTCAGACAGGACCTTTGAGCGACTCTATACACTGGCTTATTTCCTGGGCGGCCTCAGCGTGATTGCAATTATCGGCGTAGCCCGGCACATGGCGTTTCCGCTGCCCTACGAGGGTATGATCCTGATGCTGATGTTCGGCTACTTTGCCATGGGGCTGCCGTTCATTAGCGCTTCCATGGTCTCACTGGCTCTGGTTTTCAGCTATTTCATGACTGAACTATGGAGTGGCATGCCAAGCCCCGTCATCATGAGCAACCTGTTTTTCCTGATGACGGCCAACATCATCGGCATGGTGGGTGCCTGGACCAGCGAGTACCGCCACAGGGCCCATTTTCTCGACCGACAGTTACTGGACCTGATGCACCAGGCGGCCCGGGACGAGAGCCGGCGTAAAACCGAACTCATCACTGCCGCCAGTCATGACCTGCGCCAACCCCTGAATGTGATCGACATAACACTGGAAAGCCTTTCGCCGGGTTCCGGGGAGCCTGGCAAAAATCCGGTAACGACCCAGTTAAAGGACACCATCCGGCATCTTCGCCGCCTGCTTGGCACCGTGTTCGACAGTGCCCGGCTGAATGAAGGCATGATCCGGCCGGACATCCAGCCAACACCGCTGGCACCGATTTTTCGCGGCGTGGGTGATCTGATGACCGACTCGATGGGCATCCGAAAGATAGACCTGTTGATCGACCATGATTCCGGCAACCTAAAAGTTCTGGCTGATCCCGGTCTCCTACTCCGGGTGCTTCAGAATCTGGTGTTCAATGCCGCGGAACACAGCGGCGGCACCAGGGTTCGGCTTGGTGCCAGTCGCCAGGGCCAGCATGTGCTTCTGACCGTCTCGGATAATGGTGCCGGCCTGTCACCAGACCTTAAGGACGACCTGTTTTCGCCCTATGTACGGGGACCCGGCCGAAGCGATTGCCCGGGCCTCGGGCTCGGCCTGACCATCGTCCGGGAGTTCTCTGCGCTGATGCAGGGGACCTGCGGTGTGGCCACGGAGCGAAGCGGGGGCTCGGCGTTCTGGGTACGTCTGCCTGCCGCGGCTACAGCCAACCCCGGGCCCGGGCAAGGCTCACGCATTCAGTCCGGTTGTGAACACCAAGCTGGGTGAATATCGCCTTGAGGTGGGTCTTGACCGTGTGCTCGGTCAGGCTCAGGCTCTGACAGATTCGCTTGTTGGGGAAGCCCTGGGCCAGCAACAGCAGAACGTCCATCTGTCTGGGGGTTAATGGCAGGTCCGGTGGCAGTGGCACAAGGCCACCGGGGAAATAGCCATCCCCCCGGATCACCGCCCGGACCATACTCACCAGTGCGGACCGGCCCGCCGACTTCGCCAGGAATCCGCTTGCCCCGGCCGCCCGTGCGGCCCGCACGGTATTTTCGTCTTCACTGCTGGAAATAATCACCACCGGCGGAGCCTCCCGGTAAGATGCCAGCCTTGGCAAAAGCGCCAGGCCGGTTTCGCCCTGCAGGGCGATGTCCAGCAGAACCAGCTCAAAGTCATCCTGATGGGCCAGCAGGTCGGCGGCGGACTCCACGCTCCGGACAGTGGTGACCGAAGCGGCCAACGCCTCCTGCTGCATCAACCCCGCCAGGCCCTGGGCGAACAGGGCGTGGTCATCGACCAGGAGCACCTTCGCCAGGGGCAACGGACGTTCGGAACGAACCCGGTTCCGGCCCGGCTCTGAAGTGATGGCCTCCATGGTTATGCCTCCCCCACTCTGTTTATTTTTGTTGCCGCAGACACGCCACTATAGGACAGGCTGGCCCATGGCTCCGCGGCCTGCTTAACATTTTTTACACGCTGGCCAGAAAGCCAGACATCGCACCCTGCAACTGAAACACAGATGTCATATTTCCGGAGCATTCTTTTCGTTTCTCAACCATCTGCCTAGTAAAGGTTTTTCTTAAAATGCCCCGACTCACACGGAATATTGCCACGTTATCCGGACTTTTTATCGCGACCATTCAGGCGCTACCCGCACAGGCCTATGAGCTGGAGATCCACGGCTCCAACACCGTTGGCGCAACTCTCGCCCCCATGCTGGTTACCGGCTATCTGAAAGAAAGAAGCGAAGGCAGGGTTTCAGCGAAAGGCACTGGGCAGGAAAACGAACAGATACTCTCTACTCGTCTGAACAACCGGCCAATGGAGGTGCTGGTCGCCGCCCATGGTTCGAGTACCGGTTTCAAGGCACTGGCTGCCGGTCAGGCAGACATCTGGGCGTCATCCCGCCCGGTGAAACCGTCGGAGGCGGAGCAGTTTCGTACCCGTGCCGACCTGACGGCCCTGGAGAGCGAACACGTCATTGCCATTGATGGCCTGGCGGTTCTAGTTCACCCGTCCAACCCGGTCAGTCAGATGAGCATTGACACCCTGGGGCGGATTTTCTCCGGGCAGATCCGGAACTGGTCTGAGCTGGGAGGCCCCGACCTGCCAATCCACCTGTACGCAAGGGACGACCGTTCCGGCACCTGGGACACCTTCAAATCCCTGGTTCTGGGGAAAACCTACACACTTGACGGGGAGGCCAGGCGTTACGAATCGAACGATCAGCTGTCCGATGACGTCAGCAGGGACCCATCAGGCATCGGTTTTTCCGGTCTGGCTTCCGTACACAACAGCAAACTGCTGGCGATTTCCGAAGGAAATGCTCCGGCACTGCGCCCAAACCAGTTGACCGTCGCGAGCGAGGACTACCCGCTGTCCCGGCGCCTGTTCATGTACACAGCCGGTAGCGAGATACCATCGCTGGCAGCCGGTCTGATTGAGTTCGCGCTGGGCCAGGACGGTCAGGCCCTGGTGGCGGAATCCGGGTTCATTTCCCAGAACCCCATCGCTGTCCGGCCGGAATTTGACGACTCCACGCCCGACAGTTTTCGCCGTCTGACCGGAAACTATCAGCGCCTGACGGTCAACTTCCGGTTCTCCGAGGGCCGGACCAAACTCGACAACAAGGCCCGCAGGGACCTGCAGCGGGTGCAACAATACCTTGCACGGAATGATCGATCCTCCGGCGACCTGTTACTGATCGGATTCGCCGACACCCAGAGCCATGAGTTGCGGGCGCAGATGATCTCGGAACTGCGCGCCCTGTCGGTACGCAAGGCGCTGCAAGAGGCGGATGTGCCGGACGTTGCCTATACCGGCTACGGCCAATACATGCCTGTCGGCGGCAGCGGCAGCCCCCGTAACGGTCGGGTGGAAGTCTGGATCAAGTCGCGTCAGCCCTGATCAGCCCGCCGGGGAACGCGGGTGAGAGCGACCAACGTTCGACCGGCAACTACGGCAATCACCTATCCGCTCCCCCATCACAGATATGTTTGGGTTTTCTATACTGACGGGGTCAATCTCAATCAACAGCCACTTCCAAGCAACAGACAGGGACAATGGACATCCAAAACGACCACCGTTTCGCGATCAACCTGAATGTGCGGGGCATCCAGCCCTCGGCCACCCTTCGCATCAACGAGCTGAGCAACCAGCTCAAGTCCCAAGGCAAGGACATCATCAAACTCGGGCTGGGGCAATCGCCCTTCCCGGTTCCCGATCGTGTGGTGGAGGCGCTCAGGGAGCACGCCCACGAAAAAGACTACCTGCCAGTCAAGGGCCTGAAAGGCCTCCGCGAAGCCATCGCCGGATACATTAACCGAAGTGAGCGCATGCGCTGTACATGGGAAGACGTTCTCATCGGCCCGGGATCGAAAGAACTTCTGTTCATGCTGCAACTGGCCTATTACGGCGATTTGCTGATTCCGCGCCCGAGCTGGGTGTCCTATGCCCCGCAGGCACGGATTATCGGTCGCTCGGTACACTGGCTGCCGACTCACGCCGAGAACAACTGGCAGCTGACCGCCGAGGAACTGGACATCGTCTGCCGCGACGACCCGTCCCGGCCCCGGATCCTGATCCTGAACTACCCGTCCAACCCGACCGGCTGCACCTACACCGACGATCAGCTGCTGGCCATTGCCAACGTGGCCCGCAAATACCGGCTGATCCTGCTGTCGGACGAGATCTACGGCGAAGTACACTTCGAAGGCAGACACAAATCCATCGCCCGCTATTACCCGGAAGGCACCATCATCAGTACCGGCCTGAGCAAGTGGGCCGGTGCCGGTGGCTGGCGTCTCGGTACCTTTATCTTCCCGCCGGAACTTCGACCGCTGCAGGACGCGATGGCCATCATCGCCAGCGAAACCTACACCGCCACCAGTGCGCCGATTCAGCATGCGGCCATTGCCGCGTTCAACGGCGGCGACGACATTGAAGAATACCTCAAGCAGTCCCGTCGGATTCTGAAAGTGGTGGGCGAGTACATGCATCGCCGCCTCAGCGAGATGGGGGCGGTGGTCCAGAAGCCTGAGGGCGCGTTCTATCTGTTCCCGGACTTCTCGGGTTTCCGGGATCAACTGGCGAAGAAGGACATCAAGACCAGCCAGGCCTTCTGCCAGGCCCTGCTGGAAAACACCGGCGTGGCCATCCTGCCGGCCAGCGACTTCGGATTCGTACCGGATCACCTGGCGGCCCGCCTGGCCTTTGTGGATTTCGACGGCGCCGAATCCCTACGGCTGGCGGGTGGCGACTACGCGGATCAGGAACTGGGCGACGAGTTCATCAAACAGGCCGGCCCGAGACTGGTCAAAGCCATGGACAAGATGGACCAATGGCTGAACAGCCTCTGATTCTGCCGTGTTAGACTGACGCCCTCATTCTGCTACGGGATATCAACGAGGGCGCCATGTCTGATTCTGCTTCCCTGCTCGAGATTACCGACTTTGCTGAAACCCTGGCTCGCGAGGCAGGCGAACTGATCCGTCGCGAGCGTGCCGGCAATGCCCTGCGTACCGACTACAAACACCAGACCGAGCTGGTGACCCACGCCGATGTGATGGCCGATGAATTCATCACCGGCGCCATCCGCAAGCGATTCCCTGGCCATCGCATCCTCTCCGAGGAAACCATGCCGGACCTGAGCCAGGCCGAGGAGCTTGAGACGCCGCTGTGGATCGTGGATCCCATCGACGGCACGGTGAACTACGCCTACGGCCACCCCCAGGTTGCGGTGTCGATTGCCTATGCCGAAAAGGGCCGGGTCCAGGCCGGGGTTGTGCACGCACCGTTTCCCGGCGAAACCTTCCGGGCGACCCGTTCAGGAGGCGCCACCCTCAATGATCGTCCTATCCGCCACAGTGGCGCCACGGTTCCCCGGGACTCCCTGTTCGCTACCGGTTTTCCGTATACCAAGGACAACCTGGAACCGTTGGTCAAACGCCTGGACGCGATGATTCACCAGTGCCGGGATCTGCGCCGCATTGGTTCAGCGGCGCTGGACATCTGCTGGGTGGCCTGCGGACGCCTGGACATCTATTACGAAAACGTCAGCCCCTGGGACTTCGCCGCTGCCCGCCTGATCGCCCTGGAAGCCGGCGCCACAGCGGGTCATTTCAGCAAAGTGCCGGACGGTTACCCCGCCGACCTCTGGGGCCGGGACATCCTGATTTCGGCACCGGCGGTCTGGGAGCCGGTTCGCGGGATTCTTCGTGCGGCTTCCGGGTATGAGTGAGGTTTCGGAGCCAGCCTCTGTTGTGCAGCCTGCCGGCTTTAGAGGCAGGCATGGAATGGGAGCCTTCTTCCCGGAACCGCTACAAGCACATCCATGTGCGCTTGACTCCGGCCATCCATGGCCTCCGACATTCCGGGAAGAAGGCTCCCATCCCATGCCGACGTTACTTAGGTGATATTCGAAACCCGAACAAGGCAACATCGTAGGTCCGATTAGACAAAACCGTAATCTGACAATCGACCTACCGCTGATATATCTGATGATTCAGAAGGGATTGGTGGGATTGCCCTGCACAGAATGTTGGAGGCCAAGGATGGCCGGAAACAAGCGCACATGGATGTGCTCGTAGCGGTTCTGTGCAGGGCAATCCCACCAATCCCCTGCGCCACAAGCATCAGGCTACGAACCAGAAGCCAACTCGAAGCTTAGCCCCAAACACCTTCAGCAACCAACCCCCAACTCTCGTCGAAGTCGGTCGAAGGCAACCGCGAAAACGAGGACCGGACAAACCGTTGGATTCGGCCTTCCACGAACACCAGGACATAATCCGCCCCCCGGGCGGCACTGGTTCGGGGCCTCAGGCCCTGGCGGATTTCGCCTTCTTTGAGGGCCTGGCGCACCTGGGTTTCCAGGCGTTCGAAAAACTGCGACGCGCGTCTGCGCAGGGCGTCGTTCTCGCCCATCAGGGCATCGCCGGTCAGCACGCAGCACAGGCCCGGATTGCGTTCGGCGAACACCAGTACCAGATGCACCAGTTGTTGCAGGCGAACCCGCACATCCTCCTGCTCCTGGAGGATCACCTGGCAGCGTGAGAAAACCGCGTCTTCGGCAAACTCGATCAGGGCCTCGAACATTTTCCGCTTGCTCGGAAAATGACGGTACAGCGCCGCCTCGGTGACGCCCACGGATTTGGCAAGGCCGGCAGTGGTGATGCGGGCTCCCGGGTCGGTCTCCAGGAGTTCCACAAGGGCATGGAGAATCGCCTCGCGGCGACTGGGTTTCTGGTCAGTCATGGCAGGACAGCAGCGCTCTGATTTATCGTTGTCGGGGCCGGTCGTTGGGTGCCGGCCCTCGGTTATCTTTGAACCTGAGATCGGATGAATGCTTTCATCTGATCCCATTTTCAGCCGGGGTCAGATGAACGCTTTCATCTGACCCCAATTTCAGCCTTATCAAAAGAAGGTGCCATCAATCGGCGACGATGCGCTGGCATAGAGTTTCTTGGGCATCCGGCCGGCCAGGTAGGCTTCACGGCCGGCTTCAATAGCCAGGCGCATGGCGTTGGCCATTTTAATCGGGTCCTTGGCCTGGGCGATCGCGGTATTCATAAGCACCCCGTCGCAACCCAGCTCCATGGCAATAGTGGCGTCGGATGCAGTGCCAACGCCGGCGTCGACCAGCACGGGAACGCTGGCATTCTCGACAATCAGGCGGATGTTGTACCGGTTCTGGATGCCAAGCCCGGAGCCAATGGGCGCGCCCAGGGGCATGATTGCAATACACCCCATATCTTCAAGGCGCTTTGCCAGCAATGGGTCGTCGGAGCAGTAGACCATCACCTTGAAGCCGTCCCGGATCAGCTCGTCGGCCGCCACCAGTGTTTCGGTCATGTTCGGGTAGAGGGTCTTTTCCTCACCCAGGACCTCCAGTTTCACCAGATCGTGGCCATCGAGGAGTTCCCGGGCCAGTTTGCAGGTGCGCACCGCATCCCTGGCGGTGTAACAGCCAGCGGTGTTAGGCAGGATGGTGTAGCGTTCCGGAGAAATCACATCCAGCAGGTTGGGCTCATCCGGGTTCTGGCCCAGGTTGGTCCGGCGAACGGCAACGGTGACGATTTCCGCGCCGCTGGTCTCAATGGCATGACCGGTTTCCATGAGGTCGCGGTATTTGCCGGTGCCCACCAGCAATCGGGACTGATAAACCCGGCCGGCGATTTCCAGGGGTTTGTCTTCGGGAAGCTGCAGTTCGGATGTCTCTGTCATAGTGTTCCTGGGTAGCTTGAATTCGGGACGATGAAAACCGTCGGTACGGTGGCTCAATCAGCGGCAAGTGCACTATCGTCAGCCGCCACCAATGGCGTGAACAACTTCTACACGGTCGCCATCGCTTAGGGTAAATTCCGGGTGCCGGCTCCGGGGGACGATGTCCTCATTAACCTCGACGGCCAGCCGTTTGCCGCCGAGGGCCATTTTATCAATCAGCGTGGCAATGGTCGCGCCTGCCGGCAACTCCATCGCATCGCCATTTACCTGAACCTGCATGTGTGCTGCACCTCTGTATTCGTCATTTGTTCCGGCGTATCGCGGACATTACCAACAGTGCCCAACCAACCATAAAGCACCCCCCGCCGAGCGGAGTAACCGGACCAATCCAGCGGATGTCGGTCAGAACCAGCAGGTAAAGACTGCCGCTGAACAGCAGGATTCCAGCCAGATAAAACCCGGAGGCCCAGCACAGAAGTCTTCTGGACAGGCCCAGCCCGGATAACACCGCCACCAGAACCAGCGCAATGGAGTGGTACATCTGATAGGTGACGGCGGTCTGGAAAACTTCAAGACCCCGTTCGCTGACCAGGCTGCGCAGACCGTGGGCGCCAAAGGCACCGGCCAGCACCGCCAGAAGTGCCAGAAGGCCGCCGGCGACAAGGGGAGCCCCCAAAACGCGCCCGGTGCCCTGTTTTACGGAGTCAGCAGTCACAGTGGATCTTTTCTCCGGAGTCCAGATTCATCATGGTCAGTACGCCGCCCCAGACACAGCCGGTATCCAGGCCGATGAACCGATCATCTCCGGTGTTGCCTTCCAATGCCGCCCAATGCCCGAATACCACACGAGTATCGTCACCACGAGCGTAGCGGAACCAGGGGGCAAAGCCTTCCGGGGCACTGTCCGCGGAGTCCTTGGTGGTCAGCTCCAGCGTGCCATCCCCGGCAATAAACCGCATACGGGTGAAATAATTGGTAATAACCCGCCAGCGGTCCATGCCCGCCAGGCCTTCATCCCAGCACTCCGGCCGGTTGCCATACATGTGGGTGAAATAGTCTTCTGCGGCATTACCGCGGATCACCTCTTCCACCTCGCGGGCAAAGCGCATGGCCTGTTCCACGGACCAGATATGGGGCAGCCCCGCGTGGGCCATGACCAGGTTGCGGGCCGGATCGTGAATACAGAGATACTGTTGCCGGAGCCAGTCCACCAGCCGGTCGTGGTCGGGCGCTTCCAGAATATCGGCCAGGGTGTCTTTACGGCGGGTTTCATGGCCACCCAGGGCAACCGCCAGCAGGTGCAGGTCGTGATTGCCGAGCACCACCACCGCAGAGCTCCCAAGGCTTTCAATGTATCTCAGGGTTTCCAGTGAGGAAGGGCCCCGGTTGATCAGGTCCCCCGCTACCCAGAGGCGGTCCCGTGAGGGTGAGAAGTCCACTTTGGCCAGAACATCCCTCAGGCGGTCGTAACAGCCCTGAATATCGCCAATGGCGTAGTCAGTCATTACTTACCTCGTTTGCCGTTTTAGCCGCGCCTTTTTCATCCGCCAACAGATCTGCAATGGCCACATAATCGGCCAGGCCCAGGTTCTCAGGGCGCAGGCCGTCGCTGATTCCCAGGCTCTGCAGCTGTGCCACTGACACCATGCCCCCAAGGGCCTTGCGCAGGGTTTTTCGGCGGGCGTTGAAGGCGGTCCGCACCACGGCCTGCAGGGTGGTCAGATCCCTGGCCGGATGTGGCAGGGTCCCATGAGGCACCAGGCGGACAATGGCCGACTCCACTTTCGGTGCCGGCCGGAAAGCGCCGGGGCCGACTTCAAATAACGGCTGCACCTTGCAGAAATACTGGGTCATAATGCCCAGACGCCCGTAATTGTTGTCCCCCGGTACCGCCGCCATCCGCTGCACCACCTCTTTCTGGAGCATGAAGTGCATGTCCTGCACGACACCTGCCTGCCCCAGCAGGTGGAAAATCAATGGCGTAGATATGTTATACGGCAGGTTGCCTATAATCCGCAGGGGCCGGTCAACCATCAGCTGGCTGAAATCGAACTTGAGCGCATCCGCTTCATGGATCCGGAATTCCGGGTAGTTGAAGAATTTGGTGCGCAGTACCGGAATCAGGTCTCGGTCAAGCTCCACCACCTGGAGCCGGGGGTTCACCGCCAGGATTTCCTCGGTCAGGGCGCCCAGGCCAGGGCCGATTTCCACGATCGAGTCATCCGGCCCGGGGTTAATGGCGCGGATGATGCGCTCGATAACGCCCGGGTCGTGCAGGAAGTTCTGACCAAACCGCTTTCTGGCCTGGTGGCCGGCTTTGTTACTCACGAACGTGTCTCTTGACTGGAAGATTTTTGACAGCGGGCCATTTGCTCACCCACTCTGATGGCCCTATGCAGGCTGCCGGAATCGGCCCGGCCGGTGCCGGCCAGATCCAGGGCCGTCCCGTGGTCCACGGAAGTGCGCACAATGGGCAGGCCCAGGGTGATATTCACGGCACGCCCGAAGCCCTGGAATTTCAGCACTGGCAGCCCCTGATCATGATACATCGCCAGAACGGCATCGGCCTGGTCGAGCCAGTGTGGCGTGAACAGGGTATCGGCCGGGAGTGGCCCGGTCAGTGAAATACCCTCACCCCGGAGTTTGTCCAGGGTTGGTTCGATAGTTTCAATTTCCTCACGACCAAGATGACCACCCTCACCGGCATGGGGGTTCAGTCCGGCCACCAGAATCCGCGGGTGTCCGATTCCGAAGAACCGTTTCAGGTCGGCATCGAGAATCCGGGTAACCTGGGACAAACGCTCCGGGGTGATGGCTGCCGAAACGTCCTTGAGTGGCAAGTGGGTGGTTACCAGCGCCACACGCAGCTGCTCAGTGGCGAGCATCATCACCACCCGCCGGACCCCGCACAGCTCCTGCAGAAATTCGGTGTGGCCACTGAACGGGATACCGGCCTCGTTAATCACGCCTTTATGAACCGGCGCGGTGACCATGCCATCAAAGTCTCCGCTCAGACAGCCGTTACCGGCGATTTCCAGGGTTCTGAGCACATAGCCGCTGCCGGCAGGGTCCAGCCTTCCTGGCTGGTGACTGGCACACCCCTCGACGTGCAGCACGGACACATGGCCCGCCTCCATTCGGGGTGCCTTGCCCGGGCGCCAGGGGTGCAGCACAACAGGTAACTCCATTTGCCGCGCACGGGCTTCCAGCAGCGGCTGGCTTGCAACCACCACAATTCCGGCCGTCCGGATCTCCAGCGCAAGCTGAAGACACAGCTCCGGACCAATGCCCGCAGGCTCGCCTGCGGTCAGTGCCAGCACCACGGGATCCGTCATCAGGAAACCGGCTCTTCTTCCGCGGGGGCATCGTTGGCGTACTCACCCTTGAACTCGACGAAGGCCTCGTCGCGGATTTCCCGGAGCCAGTTCTGCAATTCGGTCTCGAACTTGCGGCGGTAGATTGCCTGGCGCGCCTCAGACTCCCGTACTTCACCACTGATGTCCTTCTGACGGCGCTCCTGAACCTGCAGGATGTGCCAGCCGAACTGGGACCGGAAAGGCCCGCGGAACTCGCCGACATCAGCCTCCGTCATGGCCTGCTCAAACGCCGGCACCATCTGGCCCGGGCTCACCCAGCCAAGGTTGCCGCCGTCGGAGCCGGATACCGGGTCGTCGGAATACTCCTTAGCCAGGGCGCTGAAACCGGCGCCATTCTGAAGCTGTTGGTAGAGATCCCGGATCCTGGCTTCCGCCTGGCTGTCGGTTGTCGCTTCAGACGGCCGAACCAGAATATGACGAACGCGATGCTGCTGAATGACCTGCTTTTGCTCTCCACCGCGCTTGTCCATCACCATCACCAGGTGGAAGCCACTGTTGTTTTCCAACACCGGCGATGGCTCTCCCACCGCCAGATCCGGCACCACCGGAGCGACCAGAGAGGGCAGTTGCCCCTCGGCCCGCCAGCCCATGTCACCACCTTCAAGGGCATTGCTGGCATCGGATTCCGCGACAGCAACTTCGCGGAAATCACGCCCTTGGGCGATCTCGCTGCGCAGACGCTCAGCCTTTTCCCGGGCGGCTTCCATTTCAGCTTCATCGGAGGGATCGTCAACACTGACAAAAATATAGGCCAGCCGATATTCCGCACCGTTGTTTCCGCGGGCTTCCTGACTCTCCAGATAGTTCTCAACCTCCCGGTCGGTTACCCGGACCCGGGTACCCACCTGTCGCTGCTGCACCCGGCTGGTCAGCATTTCCTTGCGGATCTGCTCCCGGGCCTGGTTATAGGTAACCCCTTCCGCCTCCAGTTGCGCTTCAAACTCGGACAAAGCCATGCCGTTGCGATCAGCAATATTGGCCATGGTTTCGTTCAGTTCGTTATCGCTGATACGCATGCCGGCCCGGTCCGCCATCTGCATCTGGATCGAGTCGGTGATCAGTTGGTCAAGAACCCGTTCTTCCAGCACCTGTCTCGGCGGCAGTCCGGTACCCTGGGCTCTGAGCCGGCTGGCGATGGTGTTGATCCGGGCCTCCAGCTCGGTCTGAAGAATGACATCCTCATCCACGATGGCCACCACCTGATCCAGCAGTTTTCGCTCTGCCTGCACGGTCAGCGGTGCCATGACGGCGAGAAAAACCAGTAACGCTTGAACACCATGGCGAAGAGTCGCCTTCATAATCACCTCTGCAAATAGAATATGAGCCTGCATGCCAGTACGGGGCTTAGTCCCACTCCTGGTCAGGGAGTTCCGTACCGGCGACGCTCCCTTTCGTCAAACCCGTAAATCGCCTCGGAAATCCGCGCCGAGGCACCACCACTGCCACCCAGTCCTTTCAGCTGAATCTGAAACAGTATGCGCCCCTGAAGCTCCCGGTCGTAAGTCAGGTAATTCTGGTGAACCACCTGAATGCTCCAGCAGCAGTTGTTGTATTCAATGCCGGCCAGGGATCCCACCGTACGGTCAAGGCTTGAGTCGTAGACCCAGCGGCCGATCAGACTAACACGGTCCGTCACCGGGAAAACCGTCGCAATGTCTGACTGTTCCAGTTCATCCCGGCTATAGGTGTGCCCCAGACTGGCCAGGTAGCGGTAATCACTGGAATGGAAAGTCAGCTGACTTCGACCTTCCTCGGTATCACCGGTGTCGGGATCCCACAGGCCAGACGACCGGATCTCCAGAGTATCAAGCGGGTTGAGCACCACCTCACCCGCCAGCGGAGAACGGCTCCGGGTTCCGCCCCCCTCACCAAACAGGGTTACCTCACGGTCGTCAAAGTACTGCACCTGGCCGATACTGAACCTGGCCCGCTCGGCACCGGTGAGCAGGTCATTGAAACGGCTGGTCAGGGCCACGGTCAACTGGTTGGCGTCACCTACCCGATCACCGCCGGTAAAGCGATCCGGCTGAAACAGCTGGTCAAACCGGAACGTCTGGAGGTCGGTGTCAAAGTCAGGAATGTCATTCTGATCCGCGTCCGCATTGGCCCATACATAGTACAGCCGGGGCTCAAGGGTCTGGTTGTAGGGCACATCAAACAGACTGCCCTGACGGTCGAAATAAAGCCCGTTATCCCACTCGGCAACCGGCACCGTGCGATCAAACGCGCCATCGCCGAGATCGTAATCATCGAGATCGTAGCGGGTGTAATCCACACTCACCGAGGGGCGACTGAAGCCCCACAACGCCCGCAGTGGCAGAGCCAGTTCCGGCCGGGCCCGGAACCGCTGACCGTTGGCCTGGTCCAGACCAGTCAGTCCTTCGTTATCACGGTAAAAAACGGTGTACTGACTCTCCAGATTCGCTTCCAGAATACCCGCGCCTGCCTGTCCCGCGTAGATTATTTCAGGCAGCTGGGCATAGGGCTTATCCTCATTGGCAATACTTTCACTGATGGTCTGGTAATCGTTAAGGTAGGCATCAAAATACTGCTGGTCGCTCCGGTAAGTGACCCCACCCTTTCTTTGCAGGTGGGTTGCCTGGTTAATCTCCAGGTTACGGTTCAGGTCGCTGAAATAGTCCTCGTCACTCACTACGGAAAAATCACCGTAGCCGGACCAGCCACCGCCGAACACCGCCCTCGTGGTGGCATCCAGAGCCCAGCGCTCGCCCGATTCGCCGGGATTCTCGGCCGCGAACTCCGAATCGCTGCCGATGTAGCCCAATTGCAGCGTCGTCTCGCCCAGCGAACTGAGATAGCGGCCCTCGGCCTCGTTGAACAGGCCCCGGCCATTCATGTACTGAGGCGTGAGCGTGGCGTCATAATGGGGGGCAAGGTTCAGATAATAAGGTAGCGCGAGAAAGCCTCCGCTACCGGCAGTGGAAGAACCGAACTGGGGATACAGAAAACCGGATTTCCGGCGGTCATCAATAGGAAAATTGGCCCAGGGCCAATAGAAAACCGGCACATCCAGAACCTCAAGGCGAACGTGCCTGGCAGTGCCAAAACCCTCCGCCCGATTCAGTCTGATATCCGAGGCGACAATGGCCCAGTCGTTCTGCCGCGGGCCACAGGTGGTCAGTAACCCGTCCTCCATCACGACCTGTTGCTCGCTGAGCCGTGACAGGCTGCCGGCCCGGCCACGCATTTCCGGCCCATGGAGCAGAAAAGTGGCGGTATTGACGTCGAGGCGTCCGGTCTCGACGTTGTAATTCGCGCTGTCACCGGTCAGCAGGAAGCCGTTGCCTCGGCTTACCAGAGGCCCCTGAACCGACACCGCCCCCTCGGCCTGGTTGTATCTTGCTTCAGAACCCGTTACCTGGAACTGGCCCTGTCGAATGCGTACATCGCCCTGAAGAAAGAGCTCCTGATCTATCTCGTAGCGGGCATTCAGGCCTCTGGCTTCCAGGGGCTGTTCCACGTCAACGCCTCCGGCAAATGCACCGCCTGCGCCTTCACCATTGCCGGACGGCAGGTAGCCGCCGTCACAGAACGCGGGCAATGCCAACCGGGTCTTTTCCGGCAACTCTGCCCTGGGCCGCCAGTCAATCTCCGCCGCCGACGGGGCCGTTTCTGCATGGCCAGTGGCCCATCCGAGCCCCAGCGTGCCAGCCACCAGCAATAGGCCATACCGGTGCTGCTGCCGGCTTATCGGCCTCTGCGGTGGGCGTTCTGGACATGGCACAGTGGCTGAATCCTGTTCCGGGTGAATGTGAGGACGGGCAACGTTAACAGCGGCCTAGTTTACACGTGCCCTCCGGGGTTGTTAACGGAAACTCCGCTGCAAAACCGTTTTACCCTCTTTATACTGGTCTGCTAACTTTCGCAGTCAGCGACAACTTAATTTAAAAGGATCGCAACCCGAGCCATGGACACCCGCCAGCAGTTGCTGACCGACTGGGTCAGACAGTTTCCGGGACTTGAACAGAGCAAACCCGAACCGGTTTCCGGCGACGCCAGTTTTCGCCGCTATTTCCGGGTCTGGCGGCGTGTGGGCCAGGATGAGCACACACCTTTTATCGTGATGGATGCGCCGCCGGAGCACGAGGATTGCGTGCCCTTTGTAGCCATTGCCCGACACTGGCACCGGCAAGGCGTGGCGGTACCGGACCTTGTACAGGTGGATCTGAAACAGGGCTTTGTGCTGCTGGAGGATTTTGGTGACCAGCTGATGCTCGGACAGCTGAACGATAACTCTGCCGGCCGGCTCTACCGGAATGCGCTGGATGAGCTGACCCTGATTGCCCGGCAGACCTCGCCCGCCAACTATCCGCTGCCGCCCTACGATGCCACGCTGCTTGAGCGGGAAATGGCCCTGTTCCCGGACTGGCTGCTGGAACGGCAGTTGGGCATGACGCTCGAAAACAGCGAAAAAGCCTTGCTGGACACCACATTTTCGATACTCCGTGAAAGCGCCCTGGCCCAGCCGGAAGTCACCGTGCACCGGGACTTTCACTCCCGCAACCTGCTGGTGCGTCAGGGCAAGGCCCGCCCCGGCGTCATCGACTTTCAGGATGCGGTGACCGGGCCGGTAACCTACGATGTGGTCTCACTGCTCAAGGATTGCTATATCCAGTGGCCGGAAGATCGCATCTGCGACTGGCTGGAGGCATTTCGCCAAAACGGCCTTGACGCCGGACTACACCGGGCAGACCGGGAAACGTTCCGCCAGTGGTTTGAACTGATGGGCATGCAGCGCCACCTGAAGGCAGCCGGAATATTCGCACGGCTGTCCATCCGGGATGGCAAGCACGCCTACCTCAAGGACATTCCCCGCACGGTGCAGTACCTGATTGTTGCCAGCAGCCGTCAGCCGGCCCTGCGCCATTTTCACGAGTGGCTCAGCGACCGGGTAATGCCCCTCATCGAGGCCAGCATCGGCCCGGCGCAGGAGCATTCGCCGCAGTGAAAGCCATGATTCTCGCCGCCGGCAAAGGTGAACGCATGCGGCCGCTGACCCTGGCCACCCCCAAACCCCTGCTTTGCGCCGGGGGCAAGCCGCTAATTGTTCACCACCTTGAGCACCTGCGCCGGGCGGGATTCAGCGAGGTGATCATCAATCACGCCTGGCTGGGTGACCAGATTGAAGAAACCCTGGGCACGGGCGAGCAGTTTGGCCTGTCCCTGCGTTACTCCCGGGAGGGTGAGCCCCTTGAAACCGCCGGAGGCATCGTCCGTGCCCTTCCCCTGATCACAGAGGGCGAATCCGGCTGGTTTCTGGTAATCAACGGCGACATCTGGAGCGACTTCGAACTGGCGAAACTCAAACCACCAGAGCAGTCAGACGCACTGCTGGTGGTCACCGATAATCCACCGCACCATCCCGGGGGTGACTTTTGCCTGACGCCACAGGGTGTATTGGCCGAATCCGGCCCTGACAGGCTGACCTTCACCGGCATCAGCCTGTTGCACCGTCGCCTGTTTGAGGGCCTGACGGATCAGGCCGGCAAGCTGGGGCCGGTCCTGCGCAAAGCCATGGGCGAAGGCCGCGTGGAGGGCCTCTACCATCCGGGCCAATGGGTGGATGTGGGAACTCCGGAACGACTGAGAGCGCTGGACCGGCAACTTCACAGCGGGGAGCCCGGAAACCATGGCAAGCGGTGACAAACAACCCGTGCTGCCGGCCCGAATGGAAGCCGAATTTTCCAGCCTGATGCGGGAACTCTCAGCGTGCGGCCATCAGGCACCTGCCCTGATCGAGCGGGCCCATTTGCCCCGGTGGTGCCGGCGCCCCCTGTTCTTTTTCCTTGGCTACATTGCCAGGGCGGAAGGGCGGGTCACCGAAGCCGACATTGGCTATGCCGAATCGCTGATCAAGGCCATGAGGCTGTCGGCACGCCAGCGCCGGCGTGCCATCAACTGGTTTCAGCAGGGCAAGGCCGCCGGACAACCGCCCTCTATCCGGGGGCTTGCCCTGAGGCTGTCCCGACGACTCTGGCCGGCACCGGCCCTGAAAACTGCGATCTGCCTGTGTCATGCCAGCCAGCTTGGTGGTCGCCCCGGTAAACCCCGGCGCTACCGCTGCGAGGATGCCATTGACCAGATTGGTCTGCCCGTGAGTGTCAGCGACGACATCTTTGACAGCTACGCCAGCAAGGTCTGGAGTCGCTACACAGAAAGCCAATCCAAACCAACCAGTTACCAGCAGGCGTGCGAACTGCTGGGGGTTACCCGGCGGGATTCACTGGAAGTGATCAAACGGGCCTACCGCAAAAAAGTGTCCGAATGCCATCCGGATAAGCTGGCGCAGCAGCAAGTCAGTACCAGCGAAAAAAATCTGGCCAAGGAACGGCTGCTGAATTATCAGCAGGCCTGGGAACTGATAAAACGGCACCACGCCGCCAGCCGACCATGATTTCACCGGGATTCCAGCCAGGCCGCAACGCGGCTGGCGATAGTATCGCCAAATGCCGCCGACGGCGGGCCGAACCCGGGAATCGGTTGCCGCTGGTAGCCGTCAGCCCCTGCCCGAAGCAGCTTCTCACCGGTACTCCAGCCCGGCTCACCACCGCCTGAGCCTGCCGGATGAAGGTCCAGCAATGCCGTGCCGAGCGAAGTGAGGCGCTCCGGCAAGTCCGCGCGGTCAGAGGGATAAAATTGGGGCGCGACCCAGACCAGGGCCGAGACGCTCGCCCCCTCCAGGATTCGGTTGGTCACATGAATGCTCGCCCGGCCAATACCCATAAGTGCCGGCGCCTCGTAGCCCCGCTCTACCAGCTCCGCCAGTCCTGCCTCCAGGGCCTGGCTGATCCGGTTGCGGTAGCGGGCCTCCAGATCATCCGCATTTTCCGGTGCCATCACGTCAATCATCACCGACTCGGTGGGCGCTTCATCATTCGCCTCCGGTCCCGGGGCACTCACAACTGGTCCCGCCAGCATTCTTTGCAAGGCAGGAGACGGGGCTTCCAGGCCAAGCGTCAGCACCGCCCACCCTCTCGCAGCCAATGCCCTGGCCACCGCTCCCGCCAATCCGGATGCGGCAGTTTCACCTTCATCAGCCAGAACCACCAGGGCACCCTGCGCCGGCAGCCTGGTCTCGGGGTAAAACAGCCCCAACGCGCGCACGCCCTCTTCAAGCTCCAGCCAGACGGCAGCCTCGGGAAATGCCTGACTCAGCCCCCGCTCGCCGATGCCCGTCCAGACCAGGGACCGACTGGCGGAACCGGCGCCTGAGCCCGCCTGCTCTGGCTTGGCGTTCGTCCGCGGGTCTTGACCCTGGGCAAGTGCGGGTGACACAACGGTTACGATCACGGCAATCACAACAAACCACCACAACCGGGGCCGGCAATTCTCGACTCTGAGCACAGATCCTGATCCTTTGACTGCGAAAAAACGCGACTGAGCTGTTAGACTAGCATTCACTTTGAATGTGCGGCAGGGACCGCTGACTACGCCATTATCAATTGTTTTGAGAGAGCCGTCATGAACCCTTACCTGATTGCCCCATCCATCCTGTCCGCCGATTTTGCCCGTCTGGGCGAGGAGGTCGATAACGTGCTGGCTGCCGGCGCCGATATCGTTCACTTCGATGTGATGGACAATCACTACGTACCCAACCTCACGATTGGCCCCACGGTCTGTGAGGCGCTGCGAAAGCACGGGGTGACCGCCCCCATTGACGTGCACCTGATGGTGTCACCGGTGGACGATCTGATCCGCATGTTCATTGACGCCGGTGCCAGTTACATCACCTTTCATCCGGAAGCGACCAATCACATTGACCGTTCATTGCAGCTGATCCGCGATGGCGGCTGCCAGGCCGGCCTGGTGTTTAACCCCGCCACGCCCCTGCACTACATGGACTACGTGATGGACAAGCTGGATATGGTACTGCTGATGTCGGTGAACCCCGGTTTCGGAGGCCAGAAATTCATTCCCGGCACCCTCGACAAGCTGCGGGAAGCCCGCAAGCGTATCGATGCCACCAACTACAATATCCGGCTGGAAATCGACGGGGGCGTCAAAACCGACAATATCCGGGAAATCGCCGAGGCCGGCGCCGACACCTTCGTGGCCGGATCGGCCATTTTCAACACCGGCGACTATCGGGCGACCATCGACGCCATGCGCGAAGAGCTGGAGCAGGCCCGCAAGGTGATCAATCAATGAGTCTTGCGGGGCTGTTCAGTCCGCGCTGGCCTGGCGTTGCCCTGTTTGATCTGGACGGTACGCTGGTGGACAGCGCGCCGGATCTGGCGGCGGCTGTCGATCAGATGCTGGAGCACCTGGGCCGTTCACCGGCCGGTATTGACCGGGTGCGGCAGTGGGTGGGCAACGGCGCGAGCGTACTGGTACGCCGGGCGCTGGCCGGGCAGATAGACTGGCAGCCGGCATGCCCCAAAGACGACGCCCTGTTCAAAGATGCCCTGGCGATTTTTTATCACGCCTACGGCACCATCAATGGTCAGTATTCCGTGGTCTACGCAGGCGTCGAAGCCTGCCTGACCCACCTCAGGAACCAGGGCTGCCGCCTGGGTGTGGTGACCAACAAACCGGAACAGTTTGTGGCGCCTTTGCTGGAACAGATGGGGCTGGATCACTGGTTTGAACTGAGCATTGGCGGTGACACCCTGCCGGTAAAGAAACCGGACCCGGCGCCCCTGCTTCACGCCATGGACGCCCTGGGCGGAACCCGCGGCACCACGGTGATGGTGGGTGACTCCGCCGCCGATGTGAACGCGGCGCTGGCCGCCGGCATACCCTGCGTGGCGGTCCGCTACGGATACAACTTCGGGCCCGCCGTAGACACCCTGGGTGCCGACGCGGTTGTTGATTCGCTCGCCGAGCTTTTGTAAAGATGCAAATCCGATTTCAGGAAACCGCACCATGACACCCGATCAATTCGCCGAGCTCGCCGACGCCGGCTTTAACCGCATCCCCGTGTACCGCGAGGTTCTGGCCGACCTCGACACGCCTCTGAGCACTTATCTCAAACTCGCCAGCGGGCCCTGTTCCTACCTGTTCGAGTCCGTCCAGGGCGGCGAGAAATGGGGCCGTTACTCCATCATCGGCTTGCCCAGCCATGAGGTGCTGAAGGTGTTTGACCACCGGGTCGAGATCAGCCGCGGCGGCGAGATTGTCGAAGCCAAAGAGGTGGACGATCCGCTGGCCTTCGTGGAAGCCTACCAGAGGCGCTTTCACGCTCCGGATCTGGACGAGCTGCCCCGGTTTAACGGCGGCCTGGTGGGCTACTTCGGCTATGACACCGTGCGCTATATCGAAAAGCGCCTGCGCAAGAGCTGTCCGCCCGATCAAATCGGTACGCCGGACATCCTGCTGATGGTGTCCAACGAAATCGTGGTGTTCGACAACCTGCGCGGCAAGCTGCACCTGATTGTCCACGCCGATCCGGCTGTTGACGGGGCCTTTACCCAGGCCCAGGCCCGCATTGATGAACTGGAAAACCGCCTGCACCGGCAGACCGCCGATGCCCCCCGCACCCCGGAACACCTGCGCGGCAAGACCGTGGACGAGAGCGACTTCATCTCCGGCTTCAGCCGGGAGAGATTCGAAGCCGCCGTGGACAAGATCAAGGGCTACGTGCTCGACGGCGATGTCATGCAGACCGTCATCTCCCAGCGCATGTCGATCCCGTTCGAGGCGCCACCCCTGAACCTGTACCGGTCCCTGCGGGTGCTGAATCCATCACCGTACATGTACTTCCTGGATCTGGGAGACTTTCATATAGTCGGCTCATCCCCGGAGATCCTGGCCCGGGTGGAAGACGAGGAAGTCACCGTGCGCCCCATCGCCGGCACCCGCAAGCGCGGCGCCACCGATGCCGAAGACAAGGCGCTGGAAGCCGAACTGCTGGCCGACCCGAAAGAAATCGCCGAGCACCTGATGCTGATTGACCTGGGCCGCAATGACGCCGGCCGGGTCTCGGAAACCGGCACCGTTCGGCTGACCGACAAGATGATTGTCGAACGCTATTCCCACGTCATGCACATTGTCTCCAACGTGACCGGCCGACTGAAGGACAACACCAGTTGCCTGGACGTGCTACGGGCCACCCTGCCCGCCGGCACTCTCAGCGGCGCACCCAAAATCCGGGCCATGGAGATCATCGACGAGCTGGAACCGGTCAAACGGGGCGTTTACGGCGGTGCCGTGGGTTACCTGTCCTTCAACGGCAACATGGATACGGCGATTGCCATCCGTACCGCCGTGATCAAGGACAACACCCTGCACATCCAGGCCGGTGCCGGCGTGGTGGCCGATTCGGTGCCCCGTCTTGAGTGGAAGGAAACCATGAACAAGGGCCGTGCGATCTTCCGCGCGGTGGCCATGACCTACAACGATTTCGACCACTGAGGCGGAGGAACGGATTATGTTGCTGATGATCGATAACTACGATTCCTTCACCTACAACGTAGTGCAGTATCTGGCGGAACTGGGCGCGGACGTTCAGGTGCACCGCAACGATGAAATCTCCGTTGAGGAAATCGAGGCCCTGAACCCGGAGCGCCTGGTGATTTCCCCGGGCCCCTGCACGCCCAACGAGGCGGGCCTCTCCATGGACGCCATCCGGCACTTTGCCGGCAAGCTGCCGATCCTGGGCATCTGCCTGGGCCACCAGGCCATTGGCCAGGTCTATGGCGGCGACATTATCCGCGCCGGGCGCGTGATGCATGGCAAGGTCTCCCCGGTGTTCCACAAGGATACCGGCGTGTTCCGTGGCCTGAGCAACCCACTGCAGGCGACCCGTTACCACAGCCTGGTGATCGACAAGACCACCCTGCCCGACTGCCTGGAAGTGACCGCCTGGACCCGCAACGACGACGGCTCCATCGAGGAAATCATGGGGGTGCGCCACAAGACGTTGCCGATCGAGGGCGTGCAGTTCCACCCGGAGTCTATTATGACGGAACAGGGTCACGAACTGCTGCGCAACTTTCTGAGAACACACTAAGAGGCCGACACATGGACATGAAAGAAGCTCTCAACCGCATTGCCTCCAACCTGGACCTGTCCCGGGAGGAAATGAAGGACGTGATGCGCATCGTCATGAACGGCGAAGCGACGGACGCCCAGATCGGTGCGTTTCTCATGGGTTTGCGCCTGAAAAGCGAAACCATCGATGAAATCACCGGCGCGACCGAGGTGATGCGCGAGCTGGCCACCAGGGTCACCGTGGACGCCGAGCCGCTGGTGGACATCGTCGGCACCGGCGGCGATGGCGCCAACCTGTTCAATGTCTCCTCTGCCGCATCCTTCGTGGTGGCGGCCGCTGGTGGCTTCGTGGCCAAGCACGGTAACCGTGCCGTATCCTCGAAAAGTGGCAGCGCGGACCTGCTGGAAAAAGTGGGTATCAACCTCAGCATGAACCCCGAGGAAGTGGCCCGCTGTGTGGAGCAGATCGGCGTCGGCTTCATGTTCGCCCCGGCCCATCACGGCGCCATGAAATACGCCATCGGTCCCCGTAAGGAGCTGGGCTGTCGCACCATCTTCAACATCCTCGGCCCGATGACCAACCCGGCAGGCGTTAAACGCCAGCTGATCGGCGTGTTCACCAAAGAGTTGTGCCGTCCCATGGCTGAAGTTCTGCAACGACTCGGCGCCGAGCACATCATGGTTGTTCACTCAAAGGATGGCCTGGACGAAATCAGTCTGGCGAGCGCCACCCACGTGGCGGAACTGAAAAACGGCGAGATCACCGAATACGACACCACCCCGGAGGACCTGGGCATCAAGAGCCAGTCTCTGGTAGGTTTGACGGTCGACACGGCCGAAGATTCCCTGAAGCTAATCAAGGCCGCTTTCGGACGTGGTCATGATGAAATGGCCGAAAAAGCACGGGACCTCATTGCCCTGAATGCCGGTGCGGCCATCTATGTCGCAGGCCTGGCAAGTACAACTAAAGAAGGCGTCGATATGGCCCTCGACGCCATGGGCTCTGGGCTGGCCGCCGGCAAGATGTCGGAGCTGGCTGATTTTTCCCAGTGTTTTTGAGGGCCAGAAATTCCGAAAGGATCTGACCAAGTTTGACGAGCCGGTGCTGGGGGCCTTTCCAAAACTGTCGGTAGCCATGGATGGCTACCGCCAAGCCCTACAGGGACGTACTTGCGGGCGTGTTTTGGAAAGGCCCCCAGCACCGGCTCCAGCACCCAATTCCGCAGGCATGAGATGACTGACAGACATTTGGACAAGACACCCACGATTCTTCTGAATATTGTGGATCGCAAATGGGAAGAAATTGATGAGCGCAAGCCTAAGGTCAGCATCGATGACCTGAAGGCCATGGCTGGAGACCAGCCGTCTGCAAGGGGCTTCGCAAACGCCCTGCGCACGCGAATTGAATCCAGAACCCCTGCGGTCATCGCCGAAATCAAGAAAGCCTCCCCCAGCAAGGGCATCCTCCGTGACCCCTTCGAACCGGAAGTCATTGCCGAAAGCTACGAAAAAGGCGGCGCCGCCTGTCTGTCCGTGCTCACCGACAAAGACTTCTTCCAGGGCCACGAGGGCTACTTGGTTGCCGCCCGCAACGCCTGCAGCCTGCCGGTGATCCGAAAGGACTTCATGGTCGCGCCCTACCAGGTCTACGAAAGCCGGGCCATCGGCGCGGACTGCATCCTGCTGATCGCCGCCTGCCTGACCAAAGACCAGATGCAGGAACTGGAAGGCATCGCCCACGACATCGGTCTGGACGTGCTGGTGGAAGTGCACGACGGCGAGGAACTGGACGATGCGCTGACCCTGAAAACACCCCTGGTCGGCATCAACAACCGCAACCTGCACACCTTCGACGTGTCTCTGGACACCACCTTCGATCTGCACGAACGGATCTCTCAGGACCGGCTGACCATCACCGAAAGCGGCATTATGACCAGAAATGACGTGGGCGCCATGACCTCACGAGGCATTTATGGCTTTTTGGTCGGCGAATCGTTTATGCGGGCTGAAGAGCCTGGTCAGAAGTTGCGAGAGCTGTTTTTTCCAGAAGGCTAACTCTCAAGCCTGAACAGGCCAGTGGGTACGACCTGCCAAAATCGTGCGGAGCCATGGATGGCGGAGCCGAGCGTACAGGGACGTATTCACAGCGTATTTTGGCAGGTCGTACCCGCTGGCCTGTGCACCAAAATATGCAAAAGGCATTATTACCCAGGCTTCGCCAATGCCTCCTGCAAGAGTTCCAGAAGATGGGCAGGCATTCCCTCAGCCAGCTTCAGCGCCGCCTCATGCCCCCGGGGCGACATCTTGCCCCAGGTCCGGCGCACGATGCGTAACCACTTCTCCCGGTCGTACTCCGCTTTCTCCTCATAGAAATCCGCGAAGTACCGCTCGAGGAAAACCATGCAGGCAACATCCTCCAGCAGCTGGGTGTCCTCATCCTGCCTGAGTTCGCGCTTGGTGAGAATCGTCTCCACCCGCTCGCATTCATCCGCAGGGTAGCCACAGTCCGCCATAATCTCCGCCGCCCGCCGGCCATGCATCCGGCCGCAGGCCTGGCGCCATTGATAGTAGGCCTTGCGGCCCTCCGGATAATCCTTGCGGGGCATCGTCCAGCGCTCGATGTGCTGGGCCCGGCAGGCGATCTGCATGCGCTCGGAGGGTTCGGCCTCCAGCTCGAACAGCCAGCGCGTCATGTGCAGGCTGTAGGCATATTCCTTGGGCAGACGCTCATCGCCAAACTGCTCCCGGTTCGGGTCCGCCTGGTTTGCCTGGTCGATGGCTTTAAGCGCGCATTGAAGACGTGAATCCTGGCCTGTCATTATCCTTCCTGAACTTTGTACGGTTTATCGGGTGACCATGTTGGGCGTGCTTCACCAGCGCTTCGGCACGCCGACAGTGAGCCCTGTGAAGCCGGGGGCTCAGGCCTGGGCAGAAGGACGCGCCTTGATGCGGTCATACCAGGCCTGGAGGTTGGCCTGCTCCGGCTTGATACGAATGTTCACCACCCGGGCAAAGGCGAGGGCGGTGAAGGCGTTGATATCCGCAGCCGTGAACCGGCCAAGGCAGATGTATTCCTTGTCCGCCAGGTGCTTATCCAGAAAATGCATGAACTTCTCCACGCTCCTGCCGCATTCCTCGCCCCATTCCTTGACCGGGTTCATCCGGTCCTTGAAGTAGCCGGTGGTGTGCTGGAAACACATGGCGGTGGGCATGAAAAAGTAATATTCGATCCAGCGCAGCCACTGCTCAAGCTGCGCCTTTTCCAGCGGGGTGTCGCCCAGCAGGCTGGGCGTATCCGGATAGCTCTCTTCGAAGTAGCGGCAGATCGCCATGGTTTCGGCAATGCAGGTGCCATCGTCCAGCTCCATCACCGGCACTTTTTTCATGGGATTGCGGGCGACATATTCGGGTGTCAGGTTTTCACCCTTCTGCAGGTCGATCTCGATGAATTCCGCCTTGTCGAGCAGGCCTTTTTCGGCCATGAACATACGCACGCGGCGGGGATTGGGGGCGGTCTTGGTCTCGAAGATTTTCATTGTTATCGGCTCCGTTCCTGATGATGTCTGGCGGTGTAAAAGGTCAAAAGCGAAAGACTGACCGGAAAGACGAAAGACTGACCGGAAAGAAGAGTTGCGTCAAGCAACCAATGCTATCGGTACAACCAGTTGCGAACCTGCCGGATGATCCACTCCGGCTCATCCAGTGGCAGGTCATGGCCGGCATCGGGGTGCAGTTTCAATGTCCATTGCCAGCGTTCTTCCAGGGCAGCACTGCAACGCCAGTGAACAATGCGGTCACCACGGCTGGCCAGCAACAGGGCATCCGGCAGGGGGCGCTTCTGCCCCGGCAGGTACCGCGCAGCCGCAGCCAGCTGGTTCACGGCATTGCGGGTGCTGACCGGGCGCTGGCGCTGGATGCTATACCACTGTTTCGCCAGGGACAACGGAACCTCATGATTGCAGGTAAGCCTGAGGATGTCCCGCTCCCGGTCAAACAGTTCCTTGCGGCCCAACAACCTTAGAATCCGGAGCCAGGCCCCTGGACGCATCCGTTGCCACGTCGGGCTGAAGCCGGAACTGGTGTTGATCAGGATCAGATTCTGAATTTCACCTTCGGAGACGTTCTGGGCCCAGTCCAGAGCAACCATCCCTCCCATGGAGAGCGCCAGCAGACTGAATGGCTTGGGAATATGACTTACCTGCTCACGCACTTTCTCACGAATACCGGCCACGGAGGCCGGACTGGGATCCCGATAGTGCACACCCGTACCAGGCAGATCGACGGTGTGAAAGTGGTGGTCCGGAAACGTTTCCTGCAGGCAGGCCGGAAAGCCTCCCCAGTGCGCCCGCTCCCGTGTCAGACCCCGCAACAGAATCCAGTGCATGCTATTGAGAATCCCGATACCAGTGCATGATGGCGGCCTCTCTCAGCATGGACTCCTCTTCCCGGGCCGGCAACCAGTTTTCGTGGCAGGAAAACGCCGGCATTTTCACGGTTCACCTATTTGTAGAAGTAATCCCACAAATGATTGCTACAACTTGTTGACGGTCCGCCGGGAGGCAGAACATGTCTCCGGTAAAGACGGATTCAGAATACGCCCTTGTAACTGAGCTGAGGTTCGTTATCCTTATATTTACGTATTAACCGAGACTCACTGATTTGTTCGACCATAACAACGACAATAAAACTGCTGTTTTCCCGATCCTTGCGGATCGCGGCCCCCTTATATCGGAACCTGTATCGGAAATAGCACCGACAACACCCTCAAAGAATCACAAACCCTGAAAAAGGAGAAGTGACTATGCGAAAGCTTACGTCTGCTGCAATACTTTGCGCGCTTTCAATACCCGCCATGGCCCAGGCCGATTGCGGCGAGGTATCCATCACCGAGATGAGCTGGGCTTCCAATACGGTCGTTACCAACGTGGCCAAATTCATTATGGAGCAGGGTTACGGCTGCGACGTGACTATTGTTCCATCCGACACCGTGCCCGCGGTGACCTCGGTTGCCGAAAATGGCGAACCGGACATTGTTACCGAGCTGTGGCTGAACTCGGCGGGCGAAGCCTACCTGCGCCTGGAAGAACAGGGCAAGGTAGAGCGGCTCGGCAAGGTGCTGGATCCAGGCGGCATTGAAGGCTGGTGGATTCCGACCTACCTCGCGGAAAAGAACCCCGAACTCACCACCATCGAAGGCGTGATGGCCAATCCGGAACTGGTGGGAGGCACATTCAACAACTGTCCGGACGGCTGGGGCTGCCGGGTTGTCAGCGATAACCTGATTCGGGCGCTGGACCTGAAAGGGTCCGGCATCAAAGTCTTTAACCACGGTTCTGGTGAAACTCTGGCGTCTTCCATGGCGTCGGCCGTACAGAAGAAAGAGCCCTGGTTCGGCTACTATTGGGGGCCGACCGTGCCTCTGGGCAAGTACGACATGACCCGGGTTGAGCTGGGCGAATACAAGCCCGAAGTGCACACGAAAAACCAGACCGCCAATGCGAAAAATCCGGGCGTTTCCGAATTCCCGGCAGCGACCGTCCTGACGTCGGTAACCAAGGATTTCAAAGAGCGTGAACCGGACGTTGCCGAGATGCTCAGCAAGCTGACGTTCAAAACCTCCACCATGAGCTCGGTTCTGGCATGGATGGACGCCAACAATGCCTCTGGTGAGGAGGCTGCTGTGTATTATCTCAGCAACAACAGTGACGAATGGTCAACCTGGCTGAACGACTCGGCCAGACAACGGCTGGCCAAGATTCTCAACAACTGATCAACCTGCCCCGCCCGGGACATCTTCCCTGACATGTCCCGGGCAGTTTCCCGAAAACCGATCTGATTTCAGACGCGCGCAGGAGAGACTGACCGCCCATGGCAACCTACGATTCCCTGTTTTCATCATTAGGCCTTAAAAAATGGTGCTCGGAAGGCACAAGCGACGGCCCCATGTCGATGGCCGATTTGCTGAACAAAACCAGGGGAGAAAGCGCCGAACCAACATCGATTTGGGAACTGCCGTTCCCATCCATGGATGCAATGAACGAGTCCTGTTCCGCCTTCCCCCAATCCCGGGAACTGACCAAGGGGCTTGAGCAGGGTTTTCTGGCGGTGAAGGACAGCCTCAGCCTGGTGCTCGACCCACTGACCCAGCCACTCAGCTGGCTCCTCGATGGCGCGCTTTACGCCATGCTCAGCACGCCCTGGTGGATTATTATTCCACTGTTGCTGGCGGTTGTTTATATGGTGACCAAATCCTGGAAGTTGATGCTTTTTGTCGGGGGCAGCATCGTGCTTCTGGCGTTTATTGATTATTACGACTACGCCATGCAAACCCTGGCGATTATTCTTGTCAGCGCTTTTCTCTGTGTGCTGCTCGGGGTGCCGGTCGGCATTGCCATGGCCCGAAGCAATACACTCCAGCGACTGATCATACCGGTGCTGGACATGCTGCAGACGCTGCCGCCATTCGTGTACCTGATCCCACTGATTTTCCTGTTCAGTGTCACCGAATCAAAACTCTACGGCATCGCGATCATCCTCTACGCCATCGTTCCCGTGATCCGGCTGACCAATCTCGGTATACGGCTGGTTGATAAGGACGTCATTGAAGCTGCCGACGCCTTCGGCATGACACCCCGGCAAAAGCTCTACAAGGTCCAGATTCCGCTGGCCCTGCCCAACATCATGGCGGGTGTGAACCAGACCATCATGATGAGCCTTGCCATGGTTGTTATCGCCTCCCTGGTGTCCGCGCCCGGGCTTGGGGTGCTGGTTCTGCGTGGCATACGTAATCTGGAACTGGGCGTTGGTCTGGTATCCGGCCTGGGCATCGTGATCCTGGCGGTCATTCTCGACCGGGTAACCAAGGCATCACTGGCACGTATCAACGTTTCGCAGAAGCAGTGAGGAAAGACCCATGGCAAAAGACATCAAGATTTCGATAAGAAACCTGTTCAAGATCTTCGGCCCCACTCCGGATGTGGCGCTTGAGTATGTTCGCCAGGGCATGAACAAGGCCGATCTGCTGGAGCAGCAGAAACACGTTCTTGGCCTGAGGGACATCAATGTGGATATGCACGATGGCGAAATCACCGTGATCATGGGGCTCTCGGGTTCCGGGAAATCGACTCTGATCCGGCACCTGAACCGCCTGATTGATCCAACCGCTGGCGAGATCCGGGTCGACGGTGAGGACATCATGAACTTTAGCGAAGAACAGCTTCGTCAGCTCCGACGGGAGCGCATGTCCATGGTATTCCAGAAATTCGCCCTGCTTCCCCACAAGACCGTTCTGGAGAACGCGGGGATGGCCAAGGATATCCGCGGCTACACCACATCGGACTTCGAAGCCGATGCCAGGAAATGGCTGGCCCGGGTTGGCCTTGAAGGTAACGAATACCAGTATCCGCACCAGTTGTCTGGCGGCATGCAACAGCGCGTGGGCATTGCCCGGGCGCTGGTTTCCGACGCACCGATCATGCTGATGGACGAAGCTTTTTCAGCGCTGGACCCACTGATCCGTTCAGACATGCAGGACCTGCTGCTGGCACTGCAGGAAGAGCTGAAAAAAACCATCGTGTTCATCACCCACGATCTGGATGAAGCCCTGAAACTGGCCGACCACCTGGTAATTCTCAAGGACGGTGAAATCGTCCAGCAAGGTGATCCACAGGAGATACTGATCAACCCGGGCGATCCGTATATTGTCGACTTCATCAGTGATATTAACCGGGCACGGGTTCTCAGGGTACGTTCAGTGATGGGCCCGCCAGATTCCCGTGAAGCCACCTATGCTGGCGACATCTCGGAGAAAGATAATCTGGAGTCGGTGCTCCTGAAATCCGGCGGCGATATGTCTCTGAATTACCGGGTAATGCGGGACCAGGAGCATGTAGGCACCCTGCACATGAAAGACCTCGCCCTTGCACTGGTACCGACCCCGGCCTCAGAAGACCGGAGTAAAAGCGCAGCCTGAACGCCGCCGCAGGGTTACAAAACCGCTGCCAGGGTCTATGATCAAGGTAAAGCCGACCCCCTTCGGCACACCGGCTTTCCAACCATGTCAAGAGCCCTGGTTCTGTGTTTTACGCTCATCCTGGTCGCCTGCTCACAGTCAGAGGACCCATCAACACTGGTTCCGGAAGTGGCTGCAAAGGCGAGTGAAACTTCCCCGGCGGCCCGCGCAACGCAACCCCGCCAGAAGATCATTATTGGCGCAGATCCGTGGTGCCCCCACAACTGTGAAGCCGGCTCAGACCGTGAGGGTTACATGGTTGATATCGCCAGGGAAGTCTTTGCGCTGGCCGGAGTCGATGTCGAGTACGTCAATATGAGCTGGGCCCGGGCGATTCAGCAGGCCCGTGACGGGTACATTGATGGTGTTGTCGGGGCCTTACACGGCGATGTACCGGATTTTGTCTTCCCGGAGGAGGCTACCGGCCACACGGCGACGGCCCTGTATACCCATCCGGATAACGCCTGGAATTACAGAGGCACAGACTCTCTCAGCGATCTGACCCTGCTGGCCATCAACGGCTATTCCTATTCACCCGAGCTTGATGCCTACATTGCAGAACATCAGGATGATCCCGGAAAGGTCTGGATACTGTCCGGACCGGCTCCCCTCAGCCGGGCAATCGAATTACTGGACAAACACCGTTCGGATGTTTTCCCGGAAGACCGCGAGGTCATGGAGTTGGCACTGCAGCAGCAGGGGAACCCTATAGCCCTGCGGATGACTGATGTGATACACCAAGCCCCGATCTACATCGCGTTCTCTCCGGGGAACCAGGACTCAGAAGAGCTCAGTGACCTTCTTTCAGAAGGGACACGAGCCCTGAAGAAATCCGGGCGGATAGAGCAGATTATGGCCCGCTACGGGCTTACATGGCCGGAGTGAAAAGCCCGAATCGTATCGCCTTCCGGCGTGGACAGACGCAACTCCCCTTTTCGCCCGATTTTCGCTGAGGCGACTCTCCCCAGCAGATTGAGAAAACGATCCTCCTGTCGCATCAGAACGGGCGCACACGCCATCCGGGTTATCGCCATCGGTCCGAAGGCAATCCCTTCACCGCCAAGCTTGTAGCTGCCTGTGTAGCGGTTACACGAGGACCGGCCGGCAATCCGGTTATCCTCAAGAAACTCGATCGTGATTTGCGAACGATCAATGATTCCGCTGCCCGCGAGATTCTCCACGACCCATTCAGCACCTCTGAACAGGCGTTGCGGATCGCCACCACAGCCACTGAACTCCCCGCCATTGACGGCGAGGCGCACCTGCGCCGGATACTGGGCGCCCGACATGCTGTCCTCACAGAGCTGCTGGGCAACGGTCAGAGTAATTGACAGATCATCCAGCGTTGCAACAAATTCCCGGCCGTGCCGGTTGGCGGTCTGCAGCGCCACCGGAATGCGTCGGGTCCTTTCC
Organism: Marinobacter metalliresistant; assembly: GCF_038098645.1. Lineage (NCBI taxonomy): Bacteria > Pseudomonadati > Pseudomonadota > Gammaproteobacteria > Pseudomonadales > Marinobacteraceae > Marinobacter > Marinobacter metalliresistant. Next base: position 2,374,840 of record NZ_CP101118.1, read on the forward strand.
TCTTCGTAGGGCCTCGTCAGCAAAAGCTCCTGACCCTCAATCGTCACATGCCAGAAAGGTTCGTTGCCCCTGGCCTCGAAAGGCATCTCCAGGCCACCCGGAGGCAGACATTCGGGATAGGTCTGCCCCTGTATGGTCAGGGTTGCTCTCTCACCCTTGTTCCAGAAACGGGTCGTTTCATCTCCCGGAGCAACATACAGAGCACCGGATGCACTCTCCGCTGGCTTCAGCAAAATGCGCCGATCGAGATAGTCTACGCTGATCAGCTTGCTATCCTCAGTGCCGGATACCCCGATCTCGAGCTGCCCGCACGAGTAAACCCCGGAAGCACGCTTACTGCCTTCGGGCAAGGAAGAGCAGGCAGTGGCGGCAAGTCCGGAGGCAGTGACGACAGACAGCATCAAAACTCGTCCTGAGTACATGGTCAGTTCCCTTGAAGACATGAATACAGACGCACAGTTTAAAACCCAACGGTCGCGAAGGCCAACGCCAAGGAATCGCGAGGCAGGGCTTCTTATACGGCGCCGCCGACATTATGCTAAAGGGCCGGATTCAGGAGACAACCCATGGCGCTGAAACTCTACCAATTTGCCATTTCCCATTACTGCGAGAAAATCCGCTGGGCCCTCGATTTTAAAGGGCTCAACTATGAAACCGTCAACCTGCTGCCCGGCCAGCATATAAAAACCGTACGAACACTGACGGGCAAGGCGTCGTCAGTTCCGGTGCTCGACCACGATGGGCAGATCGTTCAGGGCTCGGCCCGGATTCTGGACTATCTCGATGAGACCTTTCCTGAACGGTCGCTAACGCCGGATGATCCGGAATTGCGGAAGCAGGCGCTGGCCTGGGAGCATCGGCTGGATGAAGAGGCCGGGCCCGCCATTCGCTGTTACTCCTACCACCACTTTCTCCAGCGCCCGAAAATCGTTGTGCCCATGCTGGCCGCCGGTACACCGTTCTATAACCGGATACTGCTGAGCCTGACCTTCAGCCGGGTTGACGAAGTCATGCGCCAATGGATGAAGATCAACGAGAAAACCGCTGGGAAGTCCCGGCAGGTCATGGAGGGTCTGCTCAACGAACTGGCCGGCATATACAGCCAACAGGCGTTTCTGGTCGGCGACCGTTTTTCCCGGGCCGATCTGACCGCCGCAGCGCTGTTTGCACCCCTGTTCCAGCCCCCGGAATACCCGGTGCCCTGGCCCAAACCGGGGCGTATTCCGAAAGACATCAAAGCCTGGCTGGACCAGTGGCAACCTCAACTCCAGACACTGGAGAAAATTTACGCTGGTAACCGTTAAGGCAAACTGGCACTGGATGAACGGAGAGCCCCGGAGTACGGCATTACCCGACCGGTGCATTCCACTAACCTGATTGTGCTCTGGACTCACGAATACGTGGACCTGTTCCGCGACATGGCACAGCCAGGCAGATTATTGTCTCACCTCCAGCATTTATGGAAACCGCCGGAGTGGCAACGCCCGGCAACGTACAGGAATAACAAGGACCCGGGAAGGCACGATGAACAAACTCCCACTAAAGCTGAACGCAGCTGACGGCCACATTGTTTCCGGCACTGTGTTTTCCCCTGGCCATCCCCGGGCAGTCCTGGTTATCTCCCACGGTATGGCGGAGCATGCCGGCCGATATGCCGGTTTCGCCGAGTGGCTGTGCCATCACGGCATCGCCGTTGTTAGCTTTGATCACCGCGGCCACGGCCCAACCTGCACACCTGAGCAGCTGGGTCATTACAGCGATCAGAATGGCTGGCCCAAAGTCGTCGAAGACCTGCACCAGATAATCCGCTTTGCCCGGGACCAATATCCGGGCAAGCCCCTGATCCTGTTCGGCCACAGCATGGGCTCGTTCATCGCCCAGAGTTGCGTCCAGCGCCATGGCGACGCAGTGGACACCCTGATCCTCAGCGCCACCAACCGCATTCACCGCCCCGGGCTTCTGGCCTCAGGATTCCTGATCGGCCTGATCAGGCTGTTTCGCGGCCGACGCCATCGCAGCGCGACCATTGCCAGGATGACCTTCGGTAAGTTCAATAAACAGTTCCGCCCCAACCGCACGGACTGCGACTGGCTGAGCCGCGACCCGGAGCAAGTGGACAAATACCTGGCCGATCCGCTTTGCGGGTTCGAATGCACGACGGGGCTGTGGCATGATTTCGTTGAGGGTATGCTGTCCATCAACCCGGCGCTGTGGCGCAAAGACCTGCCGGTTCATCTGTTTGCGGGCACGGAAGATCCGGTCGGAGAAATGGGCCAGGGCATCCGGCACCACTTTCAGGCCATTCGCGAGGCAGGCGTTGAAACGGTCACACTCCGGCTGTTCGAGGGTGGCCGTCATGAAATGCTCAATGAAACCAACTCAGGGGAAGTATGGCAGCATATTTTGCAGTGCACTCCGGTCAACACCCGCTACTCAGAGGCCTCTGTGCCGGCCTGATCGCCCTCTCGCTCACAATGGCATCCGCAGGCAGCCAGGCAGCGATGGTCACCGCCGCGGTCGCGGCCAATTTTACCGGCACCATGGAGAAACTGATCCCCCGGTTTGAGCAACAGACCGGGCACAGGGTCCGTGCGAGCTATGGCTCAACCGGCAAGCTTTATGCTCAGGTTCGTCACGGCGCGCCGTTCGATGTTTTCCTTGCTGCCGACCAGGCCCGGCCGGAACGCCTGGAACGTGAAGGCGACGGCGTTGCGGGCACGCGCTTCACCTACGCCAGAGGGCGGCTGGTGCTCTGGAGCCGGGAAGACAATCTTTTCTCTGACCCGGAATCGTTCCTGGCCTCGGCATCTGGCCCCCGGATCGCTATTGGTAACCCCAGGACAGCCCCCTACGGCATAGCCGCAATGGAAGTGTTCGATCACCTGAATCTGTCAGAAGCCGTCCGGCCCAGGCTGGTCAGTGGCGACTCCATCGCACAGACCTTTCAGTTCGTGGCAACCGGCAACGCCGGCGCCGGCTTTGTGGCGCTGGCGCAGGTCCGTGCATGGAACAAGCCGGGAGGGTCAGTTTGGCTGGTGCCTCAGTCCCTCCACAGCCCGATTACCCAACAGGCTCAGCTACTCAAGCGTGGCAAAGACAATGCGGGAGCGGCCGCCTTTCTTGCGTTCCTCCAGAGCAAAGAGGCCCGGGCAATTATTGAAAAAGACGGCTACGATACGGAACCCATGCCGACAGACTGAGTCGGCCACCCGATTCACCGAACGGAGCATCCATGAGCCCGGAATGGCAGGCCGTCTGGCTGACCCTGAAACTTGCCGGCATCACCACCGCCTTGTTGCTCATAATCGGCACGCCCATTGCCTGGTGGCTCGCCCGCAGCCGTCACTGGTCGCGCCAGCCGATCGCAGCCCTTGTGGCCCTGCCACTGGTTTTGCCGCCGACGGTGCTTGGCTTTTATCTGCTGATACTGCTGGGCCCCGACGGCGCTATTGGTCAGCTGACGGAGAGCCTGGGCATTGGTCTGCTGCCGTTTACCTTCGAAGGCCTGGTGGTGGCTTCAGTCATCTATTCGCTGCCCTTCACCGTGCAGCCACTGCAGAATGCCTTCCTGACCATCAACGACAACCTGCTGGAAGTCGCGGCCACGCTCAGGGCCTCGCCCCGGGATCGCTTCTTCTCGGTGGTCATACCGCTGGCGCGCCCGGGCTTTCTGACGGCGGCCGTGCTCACCTTTGCCCACACCATTGGCGAATTTGGCGTGGTCCTTATGATTGGCGGCAACATTCCCGGTGAAACCAAAGTGCTCTCGGTTGCCATTTTCGACCATGTGGAAGCCCTGGAGTACACCCAGGCTCACTGGCTGTCCGCCGGCATGCTGTTGTTCTCCTTCGTGGTACTGGTCAGCCTTTACTCCCTGAACAACCGGCGGTACCCCGGGGTGGTCCGATGAGCCCCATCCAGGCCCGCTTCCAGTGCCGTTTGGAGAGCTTTCAGCTGTCTGTGGATCTGTCTTTGCCCGCCGGAGGGGTCACCGCCCTGTTTGGCCACTCCGGCTGCGGCAAGACCACCCTGTTGCGATGCATTGCCGGGCTACAGACCTCAGAGGGTTACCTGAATGTCGCGGGCGACTGCTGGCAGGACAGCTCGGGCTCCCGGCCCACGCACCTGCGTCCACTGGCCTATGTGTTCCAGGAAACCAGCCTGTTTCCCCACCTGTCTGTGCGCGGCAACCTGAACTATGGCTACCGGCGTATTCCTCCGGCTGAGCGCCGGATCCATTTCGATCAGGCGGTAAACTGGCTCGGGCTCACGCCTCTGCTGAACCGGATGCCGGCAAAACTTTCCGGCGGTGAACGCCAGCGGGTCGCCATTGCCCGGGCCCTGCTGACCAGCCCCCGGCTGCTGCTGATGGACGAGCCCCTGTCAGCGCTGGACCAGCCCAGCAAGCAGGAGATCATGCCTTATCTTGAGAACCTGCGGGGGAGCCTCGCCATTCCGGTGATCTATGTATCCCATTCAACCGCGGAAGTCGCACGCCTTGCAGATCACATCGTGATGATGGACAACGGCCGGGTCATCGCCGAAGGGCCGCTTCAGGAAACCCTGGCACGGACCGACCAGCCATTCGGCCTTGAAGCGGATGCCGGCGTGATTCTCAACGCAACCGTTGAGCAGGTTGAACCTGAGTGGCATCTATGCCGGGCGGGATTCGATGGTGGTGAGTTGTGGCTGCGCCTGCATGACGGGCTATCGCCAGGAAACCCGGTACGAGTGCAGGTTCTGGCGCGGGACATCAGTATCGCACTGGCGGCGCACCCGGATCAGAGCATTCAGAATCTGGTACCGGCAGTCATTGACGAAATTGCCCGGGAGGTAACACCGGGCACGTCGATGGTTCGTCTTCTGGCGGGGCAGACGCCTTTTCTGGCACGCCTGACAACCCGGTCACTGCATCAGTTAGATCTGGAGGCCGGAAGGAGCGTCTGGATGCAGATCAAGTCCGTGGCGATTGTCGACTGAATCACCACGAGACGCTGTTTGCCTTAGCGGGTTCCGTAAACCACCATGGTCTTGCCCTTGACCCGCACCAGCCCCTGATCTTCGAGGGTTTTCAGGACCCGACCGACCATCTCCCGGGAACAGCCAACAATGCGACCAATTTCCTGGCGGGTGATCTTGATCTGCATGCCATCCGGATGGGTCATGGCATCGGGTTCCTTGCACAGGTCGAGCAATGTCCTCGCCACACGGCCGGTGACATCCAGGAACGCCAGGTCACCCACCTTGCGAGTGGTCTGGCGCAGCCGGGAGGCCATCTGCTCGCCAATGAAGTACAGTACCCGGGGATCCTGCTGGGCAATCTCCCGGAACTTGGTATAGCTGATTTCGGCCACTTCGCATTCGGTCTTGGCCTTCACCCAGGCACTGCGGGAATCCATGTTGTCGAACAAGCCCATCTCACCGAAAAAATCACCGGCGTTAAGATAGGCCATGATCATCTCGCGGCCGTCGTCATCTTCAATGATAACGGTTACCGAGCCTTTGACGATGTAAAACAGGGAGTCACTCTTGTCCCCGGCGTAAATGATCGTACTCTTGGCTGGATAGCGCCGACGATGGCACTGTGACAGGAAGTAATCCAGATGCTTGGTTTTCTGCTCAACCGGCTTGACGATAGTGGCCATAATGCGAGTCGTGCCTCCTCAGATACTGGCGGGTCCCATTGTTTGTTATTCACCCGGCTTTCCGTGCCGGTTCGTTCTTTTTTCTTGCAAAACTGCGCAACTTATAACAAGAAGGCCTGTTGCGGGCAACCGGAAAGAGTATACAACATGTATCCGGGCCCGGCTGCTCCCTCTCGCGGGTTGTGCTAGCATCCGGCCTCATAGGATCGACATCAGCGCTGCGTGTAACACCGGCCAACTGCAATCACAACGGAGAAACACCCCATGAAAGCAACTGTCGACTGGACCGGCAACGCCAGTTTCAAAGTTACCAGTGGCAGTGGCCACAGTGTTCAGCTCGATGGCCCGCCCGATCATGGTGGCCAGAATCTGGGCCCCCGCCCGATGGAGATGCTGCTGATGGGGCTGGGTGGCTGCTCGTCCTTCGATGTCATGAGCATTCTCAACAAAAGCCGACAGGACGTGACGGCCTGCCATGCCGAGCTCGAAGCGGAGCGGGCCGATGCAGTTCCCGCGGTCTTCACCCGGATTCACCTGCACTTCGTGGTCACCGGTAGCCAGTTGAAGGAAAACCTGGTCAAGCGGGCAGTCAGCCTCTCGGCCGAGAAGTATTGCTCGGCGTCCATCATGCTCGAAAAGGCCGGTGTTGCAATTACCCACAGTTACGAAATCCGCGAGGCCCAATAGCCCGGCAGGCCGGAGCCCCGGAAATCCGGCTCAGGGTCCTCTACGGCCCATTCTCCGCAGGCCGGATGCATGGGAAGTTACGGATGCTAAAATGTCATTGCACATACTATTCAACGCCACTTGCGGTGTGCATAATACGCACCCTCTCCGCCGGTCTGCGCAAAAGGTGAACAACCCGGTCAGTAGTCGGTGGCGGCCTCGGCAGAGCATCTAACAGCAGCTCTGCAGTCATTCATCTCCACGATCCGGAGGGGCTGAGCATGGAATCAAAACTCCAGCTGCACGGTTTTAACAACCTGACCAAATCCCTGAGCTTTAACATCTACGACATCTGTTATGCGCAGACCGAAGAACAACGTGAAGCGTACATCGACTACATCGATGAAATGTATAACGCCGAGCGCCTTACCCAGATCCTGTCTGACGTGGTCAAGATCATCGGTGCCAATATCCTCAATATTGCACGCCAGGATTATGAGCCTCACGGCGCGTCGGTTACCATGCTGATCGCCGAGCATGAACTCACCGGTGGCGAAGAGCCCGACAACGAAGAATCTCCGGGCCCGCTGCCGGATACCATTGTGGCGCACCTGGACAAGAGCCATGTCACTGTTCACACCTACCCGGAAAGCCATCCCCACGATGGCGTAAGCACGTTCCGGGCAGACATCGACGTGTCCACCTGCGGCCTGATTTCGCCGCTAAAGGTGCTGAACTACCTGATCCACAGCTTTGATTCCGATGTGGTCACCGTGGATTACCGTGTCCGCGGCTTCACCCGCGACGTGGACGGCACCAAACACTACATCGATCACGACATCAACTCGATCCAGAACTATCTGACCGAAGATACCCAGAATGCGTATCAGATGATCGATGTGAATGTGTACCAGGAAAACCTGTTCCACACCAAGATGATGCTGAAGAATTTCAACCTTGATAACTATGTGTTCGGTGTCAATGCCAGTGACCTTGAGCCACGGGAAGCCCAGTCCATTGAGGATCGCCTGCGCCGCGAAATGCTGGAGATTTTCTATTCCCGAAACGTGGAATAAGTGTTCACCGGTAGCGTCCTGAACAGGGCGCCACCGGTCCTTCAGTTTTTTTGATGTCACCCGCCAGATTTCTGCGTTTTATACTCGCCTCTCCTCCCGATTAAATAGTCACCAGGGCAAACGAGAGGAGGACACCATGACCCTGCGCTCCCTGAAACAGATTATTCCCGCACTGGAAACATCCGACGGTGCCGGTGTGCGTATCAAACGCTCCATTGGCCAGCGGCAAAATGTTCGCCTGGACCCTTTCCTGATGCTGGACGAGTTCGGCTCAGCCGAGGCGGCAGACTACATTGCCGGCTTTCCGTCCCATCCCCATCGCGGATTTGAGACCGTGACCTACATGATTGAGGGGCACATGCTCCACGAGGATCATCTCGGTAACCGTGGCAATCTGCACAACGGCGGCGTGCAGTGGATGACCGCTGGCCGTGGCATTATTCATTCGGAGATGCCCCAGCAGGAGCAAGGCGTGATGCGCGGCTTCCAGCTCTGGCTGAACCTGCCCGCCGCGGAAAAGATGACCGAGGCCGGTTACCGTGACATCCAGCCCGAAGAGATCCCGGAGATCGGCTTTGAAGGTGGCACGGTGAAGCTGATCGCCGGGGCAATGGTGGTCGATGGCCAATCCCATCGCGGGGCGATGCCCGACCGCAGCACCCAACCGGTGTACGCTGACATTCACCTGGCTTCCGGCGGCAGCCTTACCCTGCCGGTTCCGGAGACTCACAACGGCATGCTGTACCTGTACGAGGGGGACGCCCGTCTCGGTGACGCGGACCTGCAGCGCAGTGCCGCCAACATCCTCGGTGACGGGGACGGGATCCATCTCCATGCCGGAACCGCGGGTGCACGCCTGCTACTGATTGCCGGCAAGCCCATCGGTGAGCCAGTGGTTCAGTATGGTCCGTTCGTGATGAACACCCGGGAAGAAATTGAGCAGGCGCTTCGTGATTACCGGGATGGCCGCCTGACCGCTTAACAGCCGCCGGCGCTCAGGCGAACGGCTTTCGGGCCATCAGCCGCTGGACCATAGGCCTGACAATCAGGTCCATGGCCAGCGGCATTTTTGTGCCCGGAATCACCAGAGTATCGTGGCGTGACAGGCTACTGCCGGAAATCACCTGCAGCAGATACGGAAACTCAACTTCCGAGGGATCCCGGAACCGGATCACCAACATGCTCTCATCTTCGGTGGGTACGTCCCGGACCACGAAGGGATTGGAAGTATCCACCAGCGGAATGCGCTGGAAGTTGATATGGGTGTGGGAAAACTGTGGCACGATGTCGTGAACGTAATCGTCCATGCGGTTGATGATGGTCTCCACAACCGCGTCCTGACTGTATCCGCGCTTATGGGTGTCCCGGTGGATCTTCTGGATCCACTCGAGATTGACGATGGGCACCACCCCGATCAGCAGGTCCACATACTGGGCAATGTTGCAGGTTTCGCTGACCACGCCGCCATGCAGGCCCTCATAAAACAACAGGTCCGTATCCGCAGGTAATGGCCCCCAGGGCGTAAAGGTTCCGGGTTTGTGGCCGGCCGCCACCAGTTTGCGGTCTTCATCGTGCACATACTGTCGGTAACGACCATTACCGGTGTGACCGTAGTCGTAGAACAGCGCTTCCAGCTTGTCGATGTGATTGGCCGCAAGGGCAAAGTGGTTCCGCTCGCCAAACTGCCCCTTGGCCGCCAGCCGGGCCATCTGCTCCCGGTTGTAGCGGTGAAAGCTGTCACCACTGACCATGGCCGCATTCAGGCCTTCACTGGCAAACATCCGGCTGAAAATCTGGCCGGTGGTGGTGGTACCTGCCCCGGATGAGCCGGTAACAGCGATAATCGGGTGGCGTTTTGACATAGGGGCAGCCTGCCGGAATCAGGTGAGGCTGTCGAGCAAACGGGGCTTTTCGACCACAAAGCCCTGGGCGTAATCCACACCCAACTGACGGAGCATATCCAGTACATCCCGCGATTCGACCCGGGAAGCGATCACCTCCCGCTTCATGTAATGGGCCATATCCACCATAGAGCGTACCATCGCGCGGTCGGTTTCGCTGGTCGACAGCTGGCCGGTAAAGGCATTGTCAATCTTGATCAAATCCACCGGCAATGAACGCATGAACTCGAAGGAACTGGGGCCACTGCCAAAGTTACCGAGGCAGAACCGGCATCCGAGTTCCTTCATTTCCAGGATGAAATCCGCCACCGACTGGACATCGTTAATGGCGGAGGCCTCGGTGAGCTCAAACCAGAGCCGCTCGATAGGAGCATCCTTCTCGCTCAGCTTCTCATAGATAAACTCCAGCAGTGTCTGATCATTCAGGGAGTAGCCGGAAAGGTTGATACACACACCGCCAAAATGCCGCGGGTCCGGGGCCTTCTCCCTGAGCCAGTCGAGCATGTGTCCGACTACCCAGCGGTCCACCGCCTGCATGCGGTCGTAACGCTCGGCCATACGGACAAAGTCCCGGCCGGTAATCAGGTTGCCCTCGTCATCGTACATGCTGATCAGCACTTCGTACTGGGCCGCCATGGATGCATTAGCGTGCAGGGGTATGATTTTCTGGCATCGCAACAGCATGCGCTCTTCATTCAGATTACTGAGGCTGGCCACCTTGGCGGCAATCTGCTCCTGGCGGGCCTGGTCTTCGGCGCCCAGGGCATATTCCGAAACCTTGCCATGGCCCTGCTGCCGGGACCCGGCCAACGCCTGTTCCGAGGCCCGTAACCAGCGTTCGGCACTCACCAGCGCCGGCAGCGTAGGCACCACACCGATATTGGCGGAAAGCCGGTAAACCCGGCCGCCGAAGGTAAACTCGGCTTCCTCGATAGCCTGAATGAGGTTTTCCGCCGCCTCGCTGGCACTTTCCGAGGGCACCAGCATGGCAAACTCGTTCCCTGCAAGCCGGGCCACGGGCATGCCGTCGCCCACATGGCTGCGAAGAAGGTCAGCGACCCGTTTCAGGGTTTCATCACCGGCCTGGTAGCCCGCCGTGTCGTTAAGCAGACGGAAACGGCGAAGATCCAGCCGCACCAGGGACCGCTCATCTTCCCTTCTGGCCAGCTGCTGATCCAGCATGCGTTCGAATTCACGGCGGCCCAGAAGCCTCGTCAGCTCATCGTGGGTGGAGGCCCATGACAGCTGGTCATAAACCTTGCGCACCATCCGGTCGATAGTCTCATCCACCAGGGGCCGCTCATACTGGCTGTCCGGCACAATGATGCCTTTGCGCATATGCCGGGCCAAAGCGTCAAGCTCCAGTTCCACCACCCGCATACCCTGGTGATTCACAAACACAAAACGACTGAATCCGCGGGCAATCCAGACCAGCCGGATATACTGCGGTTCCTCCGGTTTTTCCTGATCCCGGAGCCAGTCCCCTGTGCGCAGTTGCTGGGCACGGTTGATCCAGCGCTGCAGGCTGCGTTGTTCGCGGTCAGATAATTTCCTGGTATCGCTCTGGTCCGGCTTTGCCGGCGGGATCTCCACCAGCTCGGGCGATTTATCCGGGCTGCGAACCAGAAACTGCTTGAGCTCGTCCCGGATCTGGGAGGACGGCATGTGATTGCTGGAAATGGAGGCGAGACCGTCCTGGATCACCCGCAACAGCTCTGGCAGATTGATGGCGCTGTTGGGATCGGCGGCAAACGAAAGCAGGGAATCGATCACTGCCAGGTAATCCTGCCACAGCTGGCTGTCCGGGCCCTGACGAATCCAGGTCAGCGAGAGCAAATCCCGCCAGCCACCGTCCAGCAGACTCAGCACAGCCTTCGGCACCTTGCGCCCACCCAGCTTCTGATTCAGGACATCGGTCACGGCCTTCTTTGATTCGGCAACCTTCTGGGCGCCCTCTGCGGCGGCTGTCACCCGCTCGACATTTCTGCGATACACCAGATTCTGGCGGTCAATCAGGGTATCCAGCTCCTGAACGGTTTGCTCGAACACTCCGGTGTCCTGCTCGAAATCGGTGGTAATGCGGTGAACAAGCTCATCCACCCGACGCTGGACCACGGGATTAATCCGCCCCCCCTTGACCCCCAACTGGGCCAGACGATTCATTACGCCACGAACGGGGCTGTCCTGGTCGTCGAAAAACGCGGGATCCCGCATGACCACCTTGAGCACCGGCACTTCCAGTTGCCGCATACGCTGCTGGGCATAGTCACTGAGTTTGGGGCTTTCCACCACTGAACGGAAAAACCGGTCAACCACATCCAGTGTGCCCTGCTGCTCCTCGTTCAGCCGGTTATCACCACTTTCCCTGACCTTCTCGACAACCCGCTCCCTGAGCGGCGCCATATCGTCCCCGGAATCCAGCGGCTGTGCCTGCAGTTGCTGCAGTTCACGCTGCAGTTCTCCGGACGATAGCGGGCGGGCGTTGGGCTGGAATGGCACAGGTTCCGGATCACCCCGCGCCACACGGCTTGCGGTCAGCGTATTGAGCAGGTTCCGTACGGTCGCGAAGGCGGTTTGCGCCGCCTGGGCGTAGCCCCGGAAGTCGCCACCGGGCATACCGGGTTTGCGGCGGGCAGCGTTTTCGGAGGCAGCGGCCTTTTCCGGTTCCGGCTCCGGGGCAGTGGCCGGTTTTTCTTCCGCACGCGGCGGTGCCGGCCTGGCCTGCGCCGGTTTTTCATCGGACTTAACACCGCCCTGTTCGCTCAAGTACTTGCTCAGATCCAGATCCGGCAGGACTCCGTGACGAATCAGGATATTGTTCAGTTCCTTGTAAAGAGGCCCCAGCTGTTGCAGAACAGCCTGTTCAAAAACCCGCAGGCAGACTTTTTCTACCTCACGGGAGGCCTTGAGCTGGTTCAGCCCACTATGGAAAGCCTCACAAACCAGTGACGGCCCGAGGGGGTTGTGATGCCCGGTGGCGTTGGCAATACCCAGGTTGTCGAGGCGCAGCTTCAGCTGGAGCAGCTCGCCCCGATACTGGGTATCCGCCTTGGTGACCATCACCCGGATGGTCAGCCAGTCCTCGAATTCGCCCTTGTCTACCACTGACAGTTCTGAACCGGGAAAGCCTCTGGGCGCCGGTTTGAGGGGAGATTCCAGGCTACGCGCCATCTGGTGCCACATGACGCGCTGACGGGCCTGGATCTGGCCCGATGCGTCCATGTATTCATTGGCCTGCTGATCATTCGGGGCTTTCCGGGCAGCCTGCCTGAGCCCCGCGACCATTTGCACAAAACAGGCATCCATCAGCGGCTCAATAAACTGAATGACCGCTTTGGCAGACTGGTGCAAAACAAACTGGACCCTGTCACTGGGGGCATGCAGGGAGGAGCGGTCCTGATTCCGGGAGCTGCCGCATTGCTGCAGCATGGCATCCACGGCTTCCGGGTTTGGCCGGGTAAAGTTCACCCCCATCGCCCCATCAATACGCCGGACGATGGCGACGTGCAGCTCATGGCGGCGAGCACCATCCAGGCCGCGGAAACGCACGATCAACTCCAGTGGTGTACCGGACGCAAAGGCCCGGTCAAGCTTGCGAGAGGTTTCGTCGGAATAGCGAACAAACAGGCCTTCCGGACAGAAATCTGAAATCTGACACGGCCAGGCCTCACCGGTTCCCAGATCAATCTGGGCAGCAAGCTTGATGGGTTGGCGGGGGCTGCTACGACGTTCTCTTGGATCCATGAACTACCTGATATCTCGCTAAGCCGGAGTAATCGCCGGACCCACGGTCCGACACCGACTCACGTCCCTGAAACGGCGGCGGATGCCACCTGCTACTATGGGAACCCTGACAGTACTATAGCGACCTGGCCCCCACAGGCAAACCAACACACTATAACATCCTGACCCATGAAACAGCTTAGTCAGATCTATCCACTTTTGCTACTGGTAACACTGCTTAACGGGTGTACGGCCATTGGCTACTATTCCCAGGCGGTCAGTGGTCATATTTCCCTGATGGTCTCAGGGGAACCGGTGGAAGCGGTTATCGCTGACGACAGCACTCCGGCAGGGCTCCGGGACAAACTCGCCGTCTCCCGGCAGGCCCGGGAATTTGCTGCCCAGCGGCTTGCCCTGCCTGTCGGGGATGCGTTCCGTGAATACGTGGACCTTGAACGCTCCTGGGTGGTGGTCAACCTCGTGGCCGCGCCGGAGTTCTCGCTGGAGCCCCATAGCTGGTGTTACCCGATCCTCGGCTGCCAGGCCTACCGGGGGTATTTCCGCCTGAAAGATGCGCAACAGGAGCAGGTCCTGTTCCACGCCCGGGGTTTCGACACCTTCATCGGCGGGGTAACCGCCTATTCCACCCTGGGCTGGTTCGATGACCCCCTCCACACGGGCTTTACCCATTTACCGGAGGATCGGATGGTCGCCCTGATGTTTCATGAAATGGCCCACCGGGTGGTGTACATCCCCGGTGACACGGCCTTTAACGAAAGCTTCGCCACTGCCGTGGAACTGGAAGGGCTGAGACTCTGGTTGTCCGAACAGGGCAAACCCGCCCAATTCCGGCAGGCGCTGGAGCGCCTTTCGCACCGGAACCAGACCCTGGCCCTGGTTCAGGCCTTCAGTAGCCGACTGCAAGCGCTCTACGAACAGCAGGGAAGTGTGCCCGATGACCAGCTACGGGCCCGTAAGGCAGACTTGCTGGAGCAACTGGCGCAGGCCTACCAACAGATCTCAGAAGACTGGCCGGAACCAGGTCCATTCGGCCCGGCGCCGGTGACCCTTAACAATGCCAACCTCGCTCTGTTCCGGCAGTACAACCAGCATGTGCCGGCGTTCCGCCAGCTGCTCCGGGAAACCGGCTACGACTTCGCCGGTTTCTACCGCGCAGTCGACGAATTATCACAGAAACCCGAGCCTCAACGGTCAGAACTGCTCACTGACTTGTCAGAGCGGTTTAAAGAACACCTTTGAGTTCCGCTGGGTGTTGTAGGAAGCCAGCTTGGGCCCGGGCAACGCCTGCACGGTTGACGGCTGGAAGCCACGTTCCCGGAACCAGTGCTCGGTCTGGGTGGTGAGTACAAACAGCTTCCGGATACCCTGGCCCCTGGCCAGTTTCTCAACCATCGCCAGAATCTCATCGCCCCGCCCGGCCCGGCGGTAGGTCGGATCTACCGCAAAGCAGGACAACTCACCGGCGCCCTCATCCGGGTAACTATAGAGGGCAGCACAGCCCACGATAGTGCCGTCGCGCTCGGCCACCACAAACCGGTCGATTTCGGTTTCCAGCATTTCCCGGGAGCGGCGCACCAGAATGCCCTGTTCTTCCAGCGGCTGGATCAGCTCCAGAATGCCGCCAATGTCTTCCACCCTGGCCTGGCGGAACTGCTCATAGTGATCACCACTGACCAGGGTGCCGGAACCGTCCCGGGTAAACAGTTCCTCCAGCAGCGCGCCGTCGTCCACATAACTGATAATGTGCGCCCGTCGCACGCCCTTCACACAGGCATCACAGGCGGCTCTGAGCAGGTCGGCATCGTGACCGGTCACGGCACCGGCAGCAAGCCGCTCGGACGCCTGGCGCGCCGACAGCTCCCGAATCAGGGTGCCATCCTCTTCCTGCAAGCCGGGATCATCAATAAACACAATCAGTTTCTCGGCCTGCAGCGCGGCCGCCACCTGGCTGCCAACATCCTCGTAGGAGAGGTTGAAGGTGTCCCCGGTGGGCGAGTAGCCCATCGGCGGTAACAGCACAATGTGCCCCAGCTCCAGCAATTTCTCGATACCGGCGACATCGACCCGGCGAACCCTGCCGGTATGGCCGAAATCAATACCGTCCAGCACGCCCACCGGCTTGGCGGCCACATAATTGCCACTGGAAACCCGGATGCGGGCATTATGCATGGGGGAATTCACCAGCCCCATGGACAAGTGGCTCTCCAGATAGGCCCTCAGGCCACCGATCGCCTCCATCACCATGCCCAGATGATTCTCGGGCGTAATCCGCAGACTCCGGGCAAACGACGACTCCACACCGGCACCATCCAGGCGCGCCTGGATCTGCGGACGGGCGCCGAAGGCAACGACCAGCCGAACGCCGAGGCTGCTCAGCAAAGCGATGTCATGAACAATGTTGATGAAATTCTCATGCGCAATGGCATCCCCGGGAATGGTCAGCACCACCGTGTGGCCGCGATGAGCATTGATGTAGGGGGGATGAGTGGCGGAATCCATGCAGCCAGTCGTTTGATTTCAATGCGAGTACTCCAATCGTTTTCTTTGGGCGGCCTGCAGATCAGTCTGACGAACACTGTCGGGGGCCCGCTCCAGAACCGTGGAGCGCCAGGGATGGCGCGACCGAGCCCTACAGGGACGTATTCACGGGCGTGTTTTGGAGCGGGCCCCCGACAGTGTTCAGCCCCCTATTTGACCCGGACTCCGGGCTAAAGGCAAAACTGCCGGATAAGCCCTTGTAGTACTCTCACCGTCGGCGCCAGCTGGGAAAGCTCGATATATTCGTCTGGCTGGTGCGCCTGATCGATGGAACCAGGCCCCATAACCAGGGTTTCCAGGCCCAGTTTCTGCAGCCAGGGGGCTTCGGTGGCAAAGGCAACGGCATGGGCCGTGTGGCCGGTCAACTGCTCGCAGGCTTTGACCAGGGCGGCATCGGCAGGGGTCTCAAACGGGGGGGACACCGTCGAACAGGGGTTCGAACACCATGGACAATTCACGGCGTTCGGCCACCGGCTGGACCTTGCTGAGGATTGCCTGGCGCAGGGTTTCCATATTCATGCCCGGCAGCGGACGCAGATCAAAATGCAGCTCGCACTGGGCGCAGATGCGGTTGGGGTTATCACCGCCGTGGATGCAGCCGAGGTTCAGAGTCGGCACCTGAACCTCGAAGTTGGGGTTCCGGTACTGTGCCTGCCATGTTGACCGGAGAGCCAGCAGCTCGGTCATGGCTTCGTGCATCCCTTCCAGGGCATTTCGGCCCAGGGCCGGATTCGAGGAGTGGCCGGACTGGCCCTCAAACTTCAGGCGCTCCATCATGATGCCCTTGTGCATGCGCACAGGCCTCAGGCTGGTGGGTTCGCCGATGACCGCGTAGCGGGCCCTGGGCTTGCCGGCTTCTGCCAGGGCCCGGGCACCGTTCATGGAGCTTTCCTCGTCGGCGGTCGCCAGAATGATCAGCGGCTGCTTCAGGTCCTCAGCGGCAAAGGCCCGGGCTGCTTCGATTGCCAGCGGAAAGAAGCCTTTCATGTCACAGGTCCCCAGGCCGTACCAGCGATTGTCCCGCTCGGTCAGGGTGAAGGGATCACTCTGCCAACGCTTGTCGTCGAAGGGCACCGTATCCGTGTGCCCGGACAGCACCAGACCACCCGGGCCACTGCCCAGAGTTGCAATCAGGTTGAACTTGCCGGGCGTGCCCGGCACTGGCAGGATCTCCACGGAAAACCCAAGAGCTTCCAGCCACTCAGCCAGGGTTCGTACCACCGGTTCGTTGCTGTGATCCCACTCCGCTGAGGCACTGCTGATGGACGGCAGGGATACCAGGCGGGCAAGCATGTCACGAATGCCCGGCACCGCTGAGGTATTGCTATCGGACTGCGACATAGTTTCCTCTCAGATTCCCAATGGACTCATTGTGCACGGCCGCGCCGCCACACTTCAAAGTTGGTAATGACCCGGATCAGCATCGGGTAGGCGACTTCTCCGCCCGCAACCAGCCGGGCCACCTCAAGTTCCTTTTCGCTGACACTTACCAGACGGCCGTCCACAACCTTGTCGTTGGAGAGCGTCACCCTGACCTTATGATCAATCCACTGGTCCGCATTGGCCATATCAGCCACATACCAGCCTTCGACGCCGGTGTTTTCCCGCGGCACGACAGGTGCTACGGCGACGTCTGACGTTTCCGCCATCACTGGTTGGGTTTCCGTGAGATAGACATCAGGGACCCCCGCGCCATTATAGCGCACTGGCCAGCCACGACCGGTCTGCTCCACCTCTTCAGTTCTGACCGGGATACCGAACAAGGCGTCGCCGGGCCGGAGACTCACCGTAAGCTCACCACCTTCCAGTAACCACTGCCGATACAGTGCCTTCAACTGACCACTTGGCTCCAGCCCCCGGGCTTCCAGCCCCGCTACAAGGGCGTCCAGTGAACGCCTGGCCCATTCATCGGGCTTAACGCCTGCCTCACGGGCGCAATAGGCGGCGATGCGGCGCATCAGGCCAGCATCCCGCAGGGTCAGCTGCAGAGGCTCCGTGCCGCTTGATACCGTGACTTCTCCGTCCTGCAAACGGACTCTGGCCTCTGGCCAGTCCAGTTCCAGGCTACCAGTGCTGATGGTATTAAGCTCGGCATGGATACGGTCGGGATCCTGTTGCAGAAAGGCTTCGCCAGCCAGGCCGGTAATCCCCATCCGGATCAGATCCCCGCTTCCAAGCTGCTGACGGGGATCCGGAGCACAGGAGAGAACAAACAGGGCCTGCTCGCCTTCGCTGTTCACACCCTCCGCAGTCACCCAGCTGCGCAACATGGTGGGGTCCAGGGTCAGACTCAGACCATCCAGTCTCACAGACCACTGCGGCAGCATTCGGGAGGGGTCGGCGAGGCCAGTCAGCAGGTTGACCGGAGAGCCGGCATCAAACTCAGCACGGGCTATGTTCAGGGGCTGGGTCAGTTCAAAATCCTGCCAGCTGGCGCCATTGAGAACCAGGCGCCCCTCAATACCGGAACTGATACCGCCCCGGTGCAGTACGCCGTATTGCTCCAGCGCCTGCCGTGCGTCCGCCATGCGCTGGTCTGCCAGCCACCAGACGCCCGCCTTGAACGCGGCAAAGCCGACCAGGACCAGTATTACCAGCGTCGTTAACAGGCGCCTCATCCGGGAACTCCTTGCCGGGTGCCGTCAGTTACGGGAAATCAGGGTGCCGACACCCTCATCGGTGAAGATTTCCAGCAGGCAGGCATGGGCGACCCTGCCGTCGATAATATGGGCCGTGCGCACGCCATTCTCCACCGCACTCAGGGCACACCGGATCTTCGGCAGCATTCCCCCGTGGATGGTGCCATCCTCAATGAGCTCATTGACCTGTTTTGCCGTCAGCCCGGTCAGCACCTTATCGTCCTTGCTCTTCAGCCCGGACACATTGGTAAGCAATATCAGCTTCTCGGCCTTCATGGCTTCCGCCACCTTGCCGGCTACCAGGTCCGCGTTAATGTTGTAGGAAGCACCGTCCGGCCCCACCCCGATGGGCGCGATCACCGGAATCACATTGCTGCGGGTGAGCATATCGATAACATCCACGTTGACACTGGCAACCTCGCCCACATGACCGATATCGATGATTTCCGGGCGTTCCAGTTCCGGAGAACGGTTAACAACTTCAAGCTTCCGCGCCCGGATCAGGTTGGCATCCTTTCCGGTGAGGCCCAATGCGGTACCACCTTGAGCATTAATCAGCGAGACAATTTCCTTGTTCACCTGCCCCCCGAGCACCATTTCCACCACATCCATGGTTTCAGCATCGGTAACCCGCATGCCGTTGACAAACCGGGATTGAATATTCAGGCGCTCCAGCAGCTCCCCGATCTGGGGGCCGCCACCGTGAACCACTATCGGGTTGATGCCCACCAGTTTCATCAGCACCACGTCACGGGCGAAGCTGCTCTTCAGGTCCTCGTTCTCCATGGCGTTGCCGCCGTACTTGATAACAACGGTCTTGCCGGTAAATCTTTGAATATAGGGCAAGCCCCGGCTGAGTACCGAAGCCACCTGCATTGCTGTTTCACGATCCAGCGTCATGTGTATGCCTTGCTAATCCTGAGTTAAAATGACCTGCGAAAACCCGCCGGGGCAGTTGTTCAGAAGTCTGCCACCAGATCCGGCGCCGCCTTCCGCAGCTGTTCCCGGAAGACAGCCTTGATGCGTTCGAGGGCGTCCTCGGTCTCTGCCTCAAAGCGCAGGACCAGAACCGGCGTGGTATTCGATGCCCGGCACAAGCCCCAGCCGTCGGCGTAATCCACCCGAATGCCGTCAATGGTACTGATGTTGCCGTCACCAAAGTCTCCCGCTTCACCGAGACGCGCAATAATCTCGAACTTGGTGCTCTCCGTCACCTCGACATTCAGCTCGGGGGTACTGACATCTTCCGGAAATTCCTCGAAGACTTCATCACTGTGACGGTCTTCGATACCCAGAATTTCAAGCAGGCGAGCGGCCGAGTAGAGGCCGTCATCGAAACCGTACCAGCGTTCCCCGAAGAAGATATGGCCGCTCATTTCACCGGCCAGCAGGGCACCGGTCTCTTTCATTTTGGCTTTCATCAGCGAATGGCCGGATTTCCACATGATCGGCCGGCCGCCGGCTTCGGAAATCACACCCGCCAGCCTGCGGCTGCACTTCACGTCATAGAGCACGTCGGCACCGGGATTCCGGGACACCACATCCCGGGCAAACAGCATCATCAGGCGGTCCGGCCAGATGATCTTGCCGGAATTGGTCACCACACCGATACGGTCGCCATCACCGTCGAAGGCCAGCCCGATATCGGCCCCTTCCGATTTCACCCGGGCGATCAGATCCACCAGGTTCGCCGGCTTACCGGGATCCGGATGGTGATTCGGGAAGTCCCCGTCCACATCGCAATACAGCGGAACCACCTCGCAGCCCAGCTCTTCAATCAGAATGGGCCCGAGCTCACCGGCGATGCCGTTACCGGCATCCACCACCACCTTGAGCGGCGCGGCCACCGCGATGTCACCGACAATCCGGTCCAGGTAGGCACGACGCACATCCTCTGAGGACTGGCTGCCCTGACCGCTGGCGAAGTCGCCGGTCTGAATACGCTGATACAGTTTTTGTATCGCCTCACCAGACAGGGCTTCCCCGCCCAGCATGATTTTCAGGCCATTGTAGTTAGCCGGATTGTGGCTTCCTGTCACCATCACGCCCGAGCCGGTCTGAAGCTCATGAGTGGCAAAATAGAGCACCGGAGTAGGCACGGCACCCACGTGAATCACGTCGCAGCCAGCCGCCATGACGCCCCGGGCAAGCGCATCGGCAAGATCCGGGCTTGAATGGCGGCCGTCGTAACCGATACACAAGCTACCGACGCCACGCTCCCGGGCTTGCGAACCAATGGCACGGCCAATGACCTGGACAATATCCGCCGTCAGCGTGTCACCGACAATGCCCCGTATGTCGTAGGCACGGAAAATATCCCGGGAAATGTCCACCTGCGGCAGAGCCACCTCCTCAACTTCGGGGGTGTCGTCAGAGCCAAAGGCGGTATCGTCGCCGCTGCCAAAGCCCAGAACATCCTCATCGCCGTCCAGCATATCGATATCCGGCATATCTTTGTCCTGAAACAACGGCTCGTCGGCACTGTGCGATGCTCCGGAGCCCGATTTTCCAGCTTTGGCGGGCTTGGGCTTCGCGGCTTCGCCGGCCTTTCCGACCCGTTTGTCGACAACCTGGGACAGCCGATAAAGCACTTCACCCGTGGACGCCACCATGTCCCAGCGAAATGCCGGGAGCTTGACCCGCTCACCGCCAAACACCTTGTGGGCCCACTGAATCAGGGCCGTCACATCCTGACGCAGACCCTTCTGGGCACCACCGAGCAGCACCCAGACAATTATGGCCGCAAGCAACACGGGGACACCCACGAGCGTTACGATCATCACGCTGCTGACCGGAGCCGCCGGCGCTTTCGCCGGAGTGTAGGCCACCGTCCAGTCCGGGTTAATAAGCGTACGGGATTCGCTATTGCCGGACCCACTGCCGTTACTGACCAGCGTGCGGGATGCCCCGGACACTGTCTGAATCAGGGCCAACTTGCCACCGAGATCTGAGTTGACCACCGTCAGCAACGGCTGAATCTGGCCGATGTCGAAGATCATCAGAAGGCTTCCGACAATGGCACTGCTCCTGGGGTTACGAACCGGTGTCGCCATCTGAACAAACCACCGGTTATCCCGGGGGAACGCATCCGGATACAACCTCTGGCCTGTCTCGGCTCGCCGGGCAAGTTCCAGGCCCGAAAAGCCCAGCAACCCGTCACCGTTTGCGGTACGGGGAACCATGCGATAGGGAAACAGATGTACGGCTTCGATTCCGGGCAGGGAATCCGCCAACGCCACTTCGGTTTCGGCAATTTCGTTTCTGCCAATGACAGCCTGGATCACATGCGGTTGCGTGGCGAGGCCATTAACGCTCTTTTGTAACTGATCGAAGTATTGATTCAGGCGCAGGGCTGCCCCGTCGGCTTCCAGCGTCTTCAGCGAGGTAAAGCGATCCGTGGCAGAGGGCTGGACCACCAGAAAATGAACCAATGCCGCCGCGATCACACCCGCCAGAACCACGATAACTGATTGCGTCACCGCCACCGAACTGAGCCGCTTGAGTTTCGGCCCCGCAGCCTTGCCTTTCTCCTTTTTCTCCGTTTTTCTTGCCGGCTTTTCATCAACGGACGCGTCGGTAGCCTTCTTCTTACCCAGCTTCATAGTCCATCCTGCAATTATGATTTTTTCGTCCTGGACAGGGCATTATCCGCAAAGTATAGACGCCGGCGCCTGACTCTGCGTGGCCGGCCTCCCTGTCACCGCGTACCGGTGGAACCAAAACCGCCCTCACCCCGCACACTTTCATCAAATTCGGTGACCACCTCAAAATCCGCCTGAACCACTGGCACGAGCACCAGTTGCGCCAGACGCTCGCCCACGTCCACGGTGAAACAACTGTGCCCACGATTCCAGCAGGAGACCATCAACTCGCCCTGGTAATCCGAGTCAATCAGCCCTACCAGGTTGCCCAGAACAATACCGTGCTTGTGGCCAAGACCGCTTCGCGGCAGGATCATTGCCGCCAGGGACGGATCGGCGATATGAATGGACAGCCCCGTTCCTATCAGTTGCGTATCCCCGGGCTCCAGAGTCAGCGGTTTATCAAGACAGGCACGCAGATCAAGGCCTGCAGAGCCTGCGGTTGCATACTCTGGAAAGGGAATCTGGTTGCCGATGCGATCGTCCAGAATGCGTACCTGAAGATTTTTCCTGCTCATGAAGGATCCTGTTGGTTAAGATGGTCGCCAATCATCGCCACCAGACGCCGGGCAATGTTCGTTTTGCTGTCCGGCCCGATCGACTCATGACCGTCGGGCCAGAACACGGTGACCGCATTATTCTCACTGTTGAACCCCAGGCCGGGGGCCGCCACATCATTGGCCACGATCATATTGAGCTTTTTGCGTTGCATTTTATCGGTGGCGTAGCGTTCCACATCGGTTGTTTCCGCGGCAAAGCCCACGGTAAACGGCGCATCGGTACGCCCGGCAATCGTCGCCAGGGTATCGGGATTGCGCACCAGCGAGAGCGACATGGTGTCACTGGATTTCTTGATCTTGTCACCGGCGCACTTTTCCGGCCGGTAGTCGGCCACCGCCGCGGTGGCAATGAACAGGTCACACCCCTCATCCACCGCCCCGGAGGCTTCCCGCAACATATCCTCTGCCGTTAACACACGGCGCACCTCAACTCCGGCAGGTGCCGGAAGGGTGACCGGACCGCTGATCAGGACCACATGGGCACCCGCCGCGCGGGCCGCGTTGGCCAGGGCATAGCCCATTTTCCCGGAACTGTGGTTACTGATGTACCGGACCGGATCAATGGGTTCGCGAGTGGGGCCTGCAGTGATTACCACCCGCTTGCCGGTCAGTGCCGTACCGTTACCGGCATCCAAAAAACCAAGGATAGCCTCCGGCTCCAGCATCCGCCCGGGACCGGTATCGCCACAGGCTTGTTCCCCCTGGTCTGGCCCCCACAATGCAACCTGCGGGTCCTCCTCGAGCAACCGGACATTTCTCTGGGTACGCGTATTGCTCCACATGGCCTGATTCATGGCCGGCACCACCGCGATGGGGGCCTCGGTTGCGCAACACACGGTGGTGAGCAGGTCATCTGCCATACCCTGGGCAAACCGGGCAATGAAATCCGCGGACGCCGGGGCGATGATCACCTGATCGGCCCATTTGGCCAGCTCAATATGGCCCATGCCCGCTTCTGCCTCTGGATCCAGCAGGGAGGTGCGCACCGGCTCGCCACTGAGCGCCTGGAACGTTAGCGGTGTTACAAAGGCTTCCGCACCGCGGGTCATCACCACCCTGACCTCATGGCCCGCTTTCCTGAACAGGCGCACCAGTTCGGCACTCTTGTAGGCGGCAATACCACCGGTCACTCCCAGAAGGATTCGTCTGGCGGCCATAGAGGCTCCGTTTCCACATAAAAAGAAAGGCTTACTAAGATAGCATGCTCCGGCGGCACCGACAGCCCACAGACAATGAACATACGTTTACCGATTGTTACTTTTTAAAGTAACCTTTGTAACCCTGAGACCGCCGTCTCGGTGCAGGAAGCACCCGATCACAAAACCCAACGCAAGGAAGCCCCTATGACAGATCCCACCTGGCCCACGGACGAACGCCCGAGGGAACGTCTGCTCGCCCATGGCGCGCAAACCCTCTCCGACGCCGAACTGCTCGCTATTTTTTTGCGCACCGGGACCACCGGCATGCCGGTTATGGCGCTGGCCCGCCACCTTGTTGATGAATTCTCCGGGCTTCGGGGCCTGTTGGCCGCATCCCGCCGCCAGTTCTGTGAGGTAAAAGGCCTGGGAACCGCCAAATACGCCCAGGTTCAGGCTGCCATGGAAATGGCCCGCCGGGTCATGGACGAGCCACTTCGCCAGGGGGACCCCCTGCGCTCACCGGAAGACACCCGCCGGTTCCTGACCAGTCGCCTGGGCACCTACCCCCACGAGGTATTTGCCGGTCTGTTCCTGGATAACCGGCACCGGGTCATCCAATACCGGGAACTGTTCCGGGGCACTATCGACGGCGCTGCCGTGTATCCCAGAGAGGTGGTGCGACAGGCCCTGGAGGACAACGCAGCGGCGGTTATTTTCGCACACAACCATCCATCCGGCGTAGCAGAGCCCAGCCAGGCTGACATTTCTCTGACCCGTCGCCTGAAGGAGGCCCTCGGCCTGGTGGATATCAGGGTTCTTGACCATATGGTTGTTGGCCACGGTGAGGTAATATCACTGGCTGAACGGGGGCTGATGTAAGAACAGTGAGCGCGAATACCGGAAAACCGGCCAAATTCCCAACAATTTTTTGCGTTGGGGGGTCAGTTCTGGTATAAAAGCGTCCCTTTCTGGCGGCGTCTGGCGAGCAGCGTTCAGTTTAGAGGCGCGAATGGGAGCGTAACGGCTCCTTAGCAACCAGAGACGCATTTAAAACGAATTCGTATTTTTGAGACCATTGCTCAGGTCGGAGGCAAGTATGTCCAGAGTTTGTCAGGTTACCGGTAAGCGTCCGCTGTCCGGTAACAACGTTTCCCACGCGATGAACCACACTCGTCGTCGTTTTCTGCCGAATCTGCAGAACCATCGTTTCTGGGTTGAGTCCGAGAAGCGCTTCGTGAAGCTGCGCGTATCCACCAAGGGCATGCGCATCATCGACAAAAAAGGCATTGACGCTGTGCTGGCCGATCTTCGCGCCCGCGGCGAGAAATTTTAAGGAGCCGCATCATGCGCGAGAAAATCAAGCTGGTATCTTCAGCAGGCACTGGTCACTTCTACACGACCAAGAAGAACAAGCGTAACACGCCGGAAAAAATCGAGATCAAAAAGTACGATCCGGTTGTCCGTAAGCACGTTGCGTACAAGGAAGCCAAGATCAAGTAACTCCTGATCCGGCATCCAGAAAAGCCCGGCCAATGTGCCGGGCTTTTTTTGTGGACCAACCCCGCTCAGAACTTCTTCAGGTAACCCTCGGGTAACGCCACGTCCATGGCGATAGGCAGGTGATCCGACATCGGATAGCTCACCACCTCCGAGCGCCGGATTTCCAGGGACGGGCTCACCAGAATATGATCCAGGGCCTTCTCGGGTCGCCAACTGGGAAAACTGTGGGCGGTATCCGGCAGAGGCACCAGATTGGTCTCTTTCAGAGGCGTCTGGGTCAGCAACTGTTCAGCGTGGGCGTTCATGTCCCCCATCAGAACCACATGCTGGTAGTCCGCAATCAGCTCCCGGATATAACCCAGTTGTCGCTGCTGGGCTGCCTTACTCAGGGAAAGGTGCATTAACACCAGTACCAGCGGGTCATGTTCGGTTCCATAGCGGGCAATGATGGCCCCACGGCCGGGAATCAGCCCCGGCAGCCTGTGCTCGGTCACATCCAGCGGCCGGTATCGGCTTAGCAGACCATTACTGTGCTGGGCGATCTGGCCGAGATTGCGGTTCAGTTGCTGGTACCAGTAGGGAATGCCCGCGGCCTCTGCCAGATACTGCACCTGATTGATGTAGCCACTGCGCAAACTGCCACCGTCGCATTCCTGCAAGGCGACCACATCGTAGTTGCACAACAGCGACGCAATGTGATCCAGGTTCCCGATACGGTTGCGGTGAGGCAGGAAGTGCTGCCAGCTCCGTGTGAGGTAATGGCGATAAGAGGAGGTATTGATACCCACCTGAATATTGAACGTCAGCAGGCGAATGTGTCGGTGTGGTTCGAATTCCGGCACATGTTCGGTTCCGGAGCAGGCACCCCTGGGGCCGCCGGCCCGCCCCAGAATGCCATTCAACTGCTTTCGGATATGCTTGTACATAATGGCGGTCTCAACCGGCCAGCTGTTCCCGGTATTCGGGCTTCAGTCTCAACTCTCAATAATGAGACACCTATTCGGCGTTGTCGTGCTCTTTGGCAACAAGGTAGTCCAGCACTTCCAGAACAGCTTCATGGCTGCCAGCCATGGACGCAGTGACCCTGTACTTGCCATTTACCAGCATAGTCGGTGTTCCGGTAACCCGCGCACCACGGATTTTGGCCTGGGCCTTCTGCATCAGCGCATTCACGCCAAAGCTTTTGTAATTGGCAAGAAACTCGTCCCGATCCACACCGTACCCTGCGACAAAATCAGCCAGGGCTTCCGGGGTATTCAGCGGACGGCGCTCGCCGGCGAGGGCATCAAACAGGGCATCGTGCACCTTGTCCAGCTCCCCCATGGCCTGCAGGGCATAAAACGCATAGGCGTGGGGTTCCCAGTTCCGTCCGAGGGCGGCCGGAATTTTGACAAAATTGACGTATTCCGGTGCATTGGCCTCCCAGTTCTCAATCAGCGGCTTGAAGTTGTAGCAGTGCGGACAGCCGTACCAGAACACCTCCGCCACCTCGACCCCTGACTGACTGTTTGTAGCCACAGGCGTATCCAGGCGCTCGTAATGCGTACCCTCCTTCCACTCTGCGGCACTGGCGAGGCCAGGGACAGACATAGCCAATAGCAGCAGGAAAACCGCTCTGAAAGATCGAAACATGGGGAATCTCCGGTTATTTGAATGTCGCCAATAAAAGAATTATGACCCAGCGAACCTGATAAGTTCCACACGCCCGCGGTTACGAAATCGAAAGGGACAAAAAACCCCGCACGAGGCGGGGTTTTTTGTCGCAAACCCAACAGATCAGTTAAGACCGGAAATGTAGCTGGAGACCGCTTCGATTTCAGCATCAGTCAGCTTTGACGCTACATCCATCATAATGGCCGCATTGGCACCGGTGCTGCGGGCACCTTCACGGTAGGCCTTGAGCTGCTTCGTCACGTACTCAGCGTTCTGGCCACCCAGAGCCGGATAACCGGCCGGCTCGTTGCCGTTGCCCCGAGGATTATGACAACCGGCACAGGCCGGCACACCCGTGGCCATGTTACCGCCGCGGTATAGTGCCGCCCCCTTGTCAGCCAGCTTGGGGTCCGCCTGGCTGACAACCATGTCCTGTTCGTTAAAGTACGCCGCCAGGTCCTGCAGATCCTGATCGGACATGCTGCCCAGCAGACCGGTCATCTCAGGAATGACCCTCTCGCCTTCCTTGATAGCCACCAACTGGTTATACAGGTACTTTTCGCCCAGACCAGACAGCTTCGGGTAAACACCCATTATCGGTTTGGCACCGCCCTGGCCATGACAGCCAGCACATACCGCTGCGTTTTGTTCGCCTGCCTGAGAATCTCCTGCCCCGTGCGCCATCGCTACGAGGCCAACGCCAAGAACAACTCCTGCGATCAGTTTTTTCATGCCCGCTCCGCTTCTCTCATCTTTTTAAGGGTATTCTTCGCTATGCAGCCAGCAGGCGCTGAGCACTCAGGCTCAAAACCGGGGCTGCCAGCGGTCACGCACAGCGCGCCGCCCGGAATTGGTGTAGCATTATACATTAATCCCTGATAACTGAAATGCAAAGGAAAGCCAACCACTGTGGACCCTGATCTGACTCAAAAAACCGTCTCTTTTAACAGCGCCCGTTTCCTGATCAGCGCCTCCCGTCTGGATGAGTGCCCACCGGATATCGGTGCGGAAGTCGCCTTCGCCGGCCGTTCCAACGCCGGCAAATCCAGCGCACTCAACGCCATTACAGTAAACGGCAAACTGGCGAGAACCAGCAAAACCCCTGGCCGCACCCGCCTGATCAACTTCTTCTCCCTCAACCGGGAGCAGTGCCGCCTGGTGGACCTGCCCGGGTATGGTTATGCCAAGGTCTCCAGAGACATGAAGGATGACTGGCAACAGCATCTGGGGCACTACCTGAACGACCGTCGCTGCCTGCGTGGGCTGGTTTTGGTGATGGACATCCGCCACCCGCTGACCGATTTTGACCAAATGATGGTGGAATGGTGCGAGCATAACAACCTTCCGCTGATGATTCTGGCCACCAAGGCCGACAAACTGAAGTTTGGCCAGGCCAAAACCAGCATGATGGGCATCGCCAAAAAGCTTTCAGGGTTTCAGTGTGTGGAACACCTGATCATGTTCTCGGCAACCTCAAAACGAGGCGTCGACGAATGCCAGGAGGCACTGACTGACTGGCTGGAAGATAATGGCACCGATGATGTAACGGCCTGAAACAGGACATAAAAAAACCGGCCTGCCAGAAAGCAGACCGGTGAAACGTCAGGGTTTGCGACGTGCTAAAACCTGAGATCGCACTCAGGAGACGCAAGGAATGTCCGAATTCCCAACGTCTTTTTCTTTGAGTATGGTATTCGACAAAAGTTCCAGGCCAGATCATTTTTTGACCAGACCTCCGGGTTTCACTTACACAGTGCCTCGTCCACACCCAGATCATCCCTGTCGTGAAGTGCCGGCCGGTATTTCTCCCTCAGCGCCATCACCCGGTCCCGGTAGGCCGGGGTCAGGTAAGGAATCTCGAGGGTCAGCACCTGGTAGATACCCTGTTTGAGTTCAGTGAGCGTCAGGCTGGCCGACTCCTCCTCCGCATGGGCCGTTTTCAGGAATGCCATCCAGTTAGTGATCACCAGCCACACGTTCAGGGACATGGCCGACCGCAGATCTTCTTCCTGAGGCTCAATGATTCCGGCCTCTGCCAGCTTTTCGAAGATCCGACTGATCGACACCAGACATCGATTGGTAAACTCCCGGTAGTCCTTTCGCAGGCGCTGATCGCTATCCAGCAAGTACTCCAGGTCCCGGTGAAAAAACCGGTAACTCCAGAGGCCGTCGAAAACCGACTCCAGGTAGAAAGTCATATCCTCGAGCGTCATGGCCCGGTCTTCCGGAATATCCAGATAGAAATCCACCAGCTTTTCGTATTCCAGGAAGATCTCGTAAATGATGTCCGACTTGTTGCGGAAGTGGTAATAAAGGTTGCCCGGCGAAATAGCCAGGTGCGCAGCAATATGGTTGGTGGTGATATTGCGCTCACCTCGCTCGTTGAACAGCTCCAGGCTGGAGAGCAGTATCTTGTCTCTTGTCTTCATAGGCCCGTCGGCGTTTGTTGTTGTGCAGCTCACAGATGGCCCGATTCGCCACCTGCCTTCGCTTGACTCACTAGAGTATATACTCTAATAATAGCTCCAGACGCAAATCGCACAATTTTTCGCCAATCGTGCAATGCCAGGAATAACCGGCTGCCGACTGATTCAGGGCGGCACCACAGAGGAGAGATCATCATGGGAGCCACTGTCGTTCAGCTCACCGAGAGCAAGAAACAGATCCAGCACACCCACCGGGTGTTCGAGGAGCAGAAAAAGGCGTTCCGCAACAATCCCATGCCTTCCCTGACCGAACGTCAGGAGAACCTGAAACGCCTCAAGCGGGTACTGCTGAGCAACCAGGACCGTTTGTTGGACGCCATCGACCGCGACTTCAGCTGCCGCTCAAAGGACGAATCACTCATCGCCGAGGTCATGCCCTCCATTCAGGGCATCAATTACACCCTGAAGCACCTCAGTGGCTGGATGAAACCCTCCAAACGACACGTATCCGTGCTGTTCCAACCGGCCAGCAACAAGGTTCACTACCAGCCAAAAGGGGTTGTCGGTGTGATCGTGCCCTGGAACTATCCACTGTATCTGGCTGTGGGGCCTCTGGTCGCTTCCCTGGCAGCGGGCAATCGCACCATGATCAAGATGTCGGAATACACGCCGCACACCTCGGCGCTGTTCAGGGAGCTGATTGAGGCCAGCCTCCCCGGGGACCTGGTTTCGGTTATCAATGGCGAGGCGGATGTGGCGGCGGACTTCTCGTCGCGTCCGTTTGATCACCTGCTGTTTACCGGCTCCACCACCGTGGGCAAGCTGGTCATGCGGGCGGCTGCGGAAAATCTGACCCCGGTCACCCTGGAGCTGGGTGGCAAATCGCCGGCTGTGGTGTCACCGGATGTGCCGATGGAAGATGCCGCCCAGCGCATTGCTTTCGGCAAGGCGTTCAACGCAGGGCAGACCTGCGTGGCGCCGGATTACGTGCTCTGCCCGGCAGACCGGGTTCAGGCCTTTGTCGATGAATTCCGGGCCCGCTTCTCGGAAATGTATCCGAGCCTGCGGGACAACGATGATTACACGGCCATCATCAATGAACGCCAGTACGATCGGCTGCAGGGCTACCTGGATGATGCCCGGGAAAAGGGTGCCGAGCTGTTGGAGGTCAATCCGGCCCGGGAAAACATGAAGGACGGTACCCGCAAGATTCCGCTGACGCTGGCTCTGAAAACCACGCCGGACATGAAACTAATGCAGGATGAGATTTTCGGCCCGATTCTGCCGGTGGTCAGTTACGGCAGCCTGGATGAAGCCATCCATTACATCAATGACCGGCCGCGGCCGCTGGCGCTGTATTTCTTCGGCTATGACAAGACCGAGCAGCAGCATGTTGTGGATAACACCCACTCGGGCGGCATGTGCATCAACGATTCGCTGATGCATGTGGCTCAGGATGATCTGCCGTTTGGTGGCGTCGGGGATTCCGGGATGGGCCATTACCATGGCCGCGAAGGCTTCCTGACC
The DNA here is from genome assembly GCF_038098645.1 of Marinobacter metalliresistant. Classification (NCBI taxonomy): domain Bacteria; kingdom Pseudomonadati; phylum Pseudomonadota; class Gammaproteobacteria; order Pseudomonadales; family Marinobacteraceae; genus Marinobacter; species Marinobacter metalliresistant. Next base: position 2,405,495 of record NZ_CP101118.1, read on the forward strand.
TTCTCCCATCACCGGGCCATTTTCACCAAGCAGAAGTTCAACAGCGGCAAGTTTGTTTATGCGCCCCATGGCACGGCGACACACAAGATGGTTTATAAGTTGTTTATCCGCTAAAACCTTAGTCTGCGTTCCTCGGGGCCGGCCGGCCGCTTGAGTGCGGTCGGCGCCCTGGACAACAACGCCCGGCTGTTCCACAGCCTGAGGGCCGACAAACTGGTGATGAACCAGGACCGGATCAGCCACCTCCAGGCTGCTGCCCTGGCCGCCGATGGGGTCACCCCAACCGGCGTGAACGTGACCCTCAGGGCCCGGCACTTCGTGGTCGCGGCGAGTGCCATCGGCTCGCCAGGTCTCTTGTTGAGGTCCTATATCCCGGATCCCCACCAGCGCATTGGCAAAGGTTCCTTCATCCACCCCGTTAACGCCACCGTCGCCCAGATGCCCCAGCAGGTGGACCCGTTCTACGGCGCGCCCCAATCCGTCTACTCGGACGAATTCAACTTCCGCAACGGCTTTGGCGAACACCACCACGTAAGAAATCTCAGCATCCACGACGCCTCGATCTTCCCCACCGGCACAGTAGATCAGCCTTAAGTCCGACAGGCTGCTGGCATTGCTGGCCAATGAGCGCCTAGTTTCCATCGGGGATGCCAGCACGGAGATCGACAGGTCGGCAGGAAGGGCTTATCCGGGAATGTGAGAAGCCAGGGATGGCTTCGCTCAAGCGCACATGGATGTGCTTGTAGCGTTTCCCGGATAAGCCCTTCCTGCCGGCCATACCCGCATAACCAACACGCACCTCCCAAAGCCCTGGAAGCCACCTACAGATGGCGAAAAATTCTGCTATCCTAGGCCCTTGCAAAGAAAGGAGCTGTGCATGCCTAAAGTCGTCTACCCGGGCACCTTCGACCCAATCACCAACGGCCACACCGACCTGATCGAACGGGCCGGCCGCATGTTTGACGAAATCGTCGTTGCCGTCGCCTACAACCCCAAGAAACAGCCGCTTCTGAACCTCGAAGAGCGCTGTGAACTGGTCCGCCGGGCAACCGCGCATCTCCCCAATGTCAGCGTCACCGGCTTCAGCAACCTGCTGGCGGACTTTGTCCGTGAGCAGGGCGCCACCGTGATCCTGCGCGGCCTGCGCGCCGTCTCCGATTTCGAGTATGAATTCCAGCTGGCAGACATGAACCGTCGGCTTGCCCCGGAGGTGGAAAGCGTATTCCTGACTCCCGCGAACCACCTGTCCTACATCTCCTCCACCCTGATCCGGGAAATCGCATCCCTGGGCGGCGATGTGTCTGAATTCGTCGATCCAGTGGTAGAGGCTGCCCTGAAACAGAAGTTTGAACGGGCCTGAGGGAACAAAAAAGCCCCGGCACCGGGGCTTTTTTGTTCCTGACCCACGATTCAGAGCAGCGGTGGTAATGGAATTTCCACGCCGTTCACATCAACCATCAGATCCTTAACCTGCGCATCCAGCACCAGCCTGTCGCCCTCCTGAACCAGTATACCCTGCTTGATCAGGGGCGCCAGCTGCAGCCGCAGCTCCGGATACGTCTCTGCCAGGGCCAGGGGCAGGCTCAGATTCATGTCGCCGGTCAGGCGCTGCATCACCATCAGCATCTCGGTTTTCTGATCCGCCGTCAGCTCCGGATGGGAAATCCGGGCGCTTCCCGTTACCGCGCCTTCCGGCGTTGTTATGTACAACTCCGGAAAACCCACGGAAAAGCCGGCCGCGGCCAAATCCCGTACGGCGGCATTCATCTGCTCCATGGCGGCCATCTGCTGGTCAAACCGGTCCTGATCGCCCGAAGCCTGAGTAACAGCCAGTGCCTGCATCGCCGACAGACTTTCTGTCAGGGTACTCCAGGCTGCCACATCCAGCCCCTCCAAGGCGAATACCAGCCGTTGGGGGCCATAAGCTTCCTCGGAAAGCGCAATATCGGCAACCTCGAAGGCCACACGCGAATCCAGTCGCCCACCATTGTTGACCGACTCACTGCTGCTCTGAACAGAGATGCCGTTCAGAGCAACCGGCTGCTCCTGATCGGGCGTGACAGACACCGATTCGACCACAACCTCTCCGGAGCCAGTCCAGACCTCACCGGAAAGGTGATTCATGGTTTGCTCCATCCGGAAGTCGCTGACACGGACATCCATCTCCGGGCCAGACAACCTCAGCGCGGGCCAGACCACCAGTGCCTCTGCACTGGAGCCCGCGTCACTGATTTCGATCCTCGCCAGCCCGCCGCTGGTGTCAAGGGACTCGCCTGTCCCGGCGTCAGTAACAGACATACCCGGCACTTCGAGCTCAAGGGTCGCGGTACCCCAGAGCCGAGTCTCCAGGGTCAGCCTGGGGTCTTCCACGGGAAACCAGTCCATACCCGGTGCGGACCAACCGTCGGCCGGCTCAAAGTTCATCAGGCTGCCTGTCACCCCATGGGTAACATCCGCCCGGAAAGCCACCCGATTGGACTCACCGGTTTCAGGATTCAACAGGCTGACTGAGCCGCTCAGCTCTGAACCGAGAATGCCCCGGCGATAATCTTCTGTCTCTAACTTCAGGAACGGCTGAGTACTGTTGACCTCTGCCGTTGCCCGCTGCCACTGCTGTTCGGTGACATAACCCACCACCCACGGCAGGCCACCGGCCACAACCAGCACTCCGGCGCCGGCAATCATCCATTTGGCATTCAAAATGCGCTCTCCGTCCGGGACATCAGTTTTTTCCAGTCAACCGTTCCAGCAACACCAGCTGGGACGCCAGGCGCTCCTCACCTTCGGCGGGCTGGTTCTGGATGTAACTGCCGTCCGATTGCAACACCCAGGACTGGCAGTTATCCGCCAGATAGGTATCCAGGTCTTCGCGAACACGGGCCGCCAGGGCCGGGTCGTCCAGGGGAAACGCGGTTTCCACGCGGCTCAGCAGGTTACGCTCCATACCATCCGCACTTGAGCAGTAAACATCGGGCCGGCCGTTGTTGCCGAAGTAATAGACCCGGGTGTGTTCGAGGAAGCGACCAATGATGGATCTTACCCGAATGTTATCGGAAAGGCCCGGTACCTCGGGGCGCAGACAACAGATGCCGCGGATGATCAGATCAATTTTCACGCCCGCCTGGGACGCCCGGTACAGGGCCTTGATCATCTGGATCTCGGTCAGGGCATTGAACTTGATGATAATCCGGCCCTTCTCGCCATAGCCGGCTTCCCGATCAATCAGGCTAAGCAAACGCGAGTGCAGGGTAAACGGGGAATGAAACAGCTTCTTGATCTTCAGGGCCTTGCCCATGCCTGTCAGCTGCTGAAACAGCTTGTTGACGTCATCGCTGATGGATTCATCACAGGTCATGAAGCTGTAATCGGTGTACAGGCGGGCGTTGCCAGCGTGATAGTTACCCGTGCCCAGGTGCACATAGCGCCGCAGTCGTCCTTCCTCCCGGCGAACAATCAGGATCATCTTGGCGTGGGTCTTATAGCCGACAACGCCATAGACCACGATCACCCCGGCTTCCTGAAGCCGGCTCGCCAGTTCAAGGTTCTCTGCCTCACTGAACCGGGCCCGCAACTCAATAACGGCGGTCACTTCCTTGCCGCGCCGGGCGGCATCGGCCAGCGCTTCGACAATTTCGGAATCCGCCCCGGTCCGGTAGAGAGTCTGGCGAATGGCCAGTACCTGGGGATCCTTGGCCGCCTGGCGCAGCAAATCCACCACCGGGCTGAAATTTTCATAGGGATGCAGAAGCAGTATCGGCTGCTTGCGGATGGCGTCAAACATCGAGTCCTTGCTTCGGATCTGCCTGGGAATCGATGGCGAGAAGCCGGAATAGGTCAGGTCCGGCCGATCCACCAGACCACCCACGGCCATCAGCCGAGTCAGGTTCACCGGGCCATGGACCTGGTACAGATCCCGTTCGGTGAGGCCAAACTCGGTCAGCAGGAACTGCACAAGTTCCTGCGGGCAGTTATCCGCCACCTCCAGGCGCACGCCATCACCAAAACGCCGGCTGAGCAGCTCCCCTCGCAGGGCCGAAGCCAGGTCTTCCAGGTCGTCCTCAAGCTCAAGGTCGGCGTTACGGGTGAGCCGGAACTGGTAGCAGCCTTTCACTTCCATGCCAGGGAACAGCTCGTCGGTATGGGCGTGGATCATGGAGGACAGGAACACCAGGTTTTCTCCGCCGTCGCATACATCATCCGGCAGTCGCACCAGGCGCGGCAGCGACCGGGGGGCCGGGACAATCGCCATACCGGTTTCACGGCCAAAAGCATCCTTGCCGTCCAGTTCCACGATAAAGTTCAGGCTCTTGTTGACCAGGCGCGGAAAGGGGTGCGAGGGGTCCAGCCCGATGGGGCTGACAACCGGCAGAATTTCCTCCTCAAAATAGTTACGAACCCATTCGGCCTGCTGCGGGGTCCACTCCCGGCGACGCACGAAATGGATGTTCTGCTGCTCCATTTCAGGAATGAGTACGTTATTGAGAATGTCATACTGTTCATGGATATAGTCATGGGCAACGCGGCTGATTTCCGCCAGTGCCTGGTCCGGCATCATGCCATCGGCGCCAATGGTCTCGCGGCCATACTTCATCTGCTGACGCAGGCCCGCGACACGAATCTCGAAAAATTCATCCATGTTGCTGCTGAAAATACAGCAGAAAATCAGACGATTGATCAGCGGGTGGGTAGTATCCAGAGCCTGTTTGAGCACCCGGTAGTTAAACTGGAGCTGGCTCAGCTCCCGGTTGAAGTAGTTTTCACTGGCGTCCAGGTTGACCTCTTCGCCCACCGGGGGAACTTCCACCGGCGCAGGCACACTCAGCTCACCACCCTTTGTCTGATTCTTGACCGTTTCCGCTGTCATGTTTCCTCGGTTTCAGTGTTGCTCACCGCCGCTGTGTTGCACGCCGGCGATTGGTTTGTATCGATTGTCAGCGTTGCCGGTCCCGCATCAGGCGGGCGGCACGCACGGCAAAATAGGTCAGGATCCCGTCGGCGCCAGCCCGACGCATCGACATCAGGCTTTCCATCATCACCGCCTCTTCATCCAGCCAGCCATTCTGTGCCGCCGCCATGTGCATGGCGTATTCACCGCTGACCTGGTACACAAATGTGGGCACCCGCAGTTCCGTTTTCACCCGGTACACAATATCCAGGTACGGCATACCGGGCTTGATCATCACCATGTCGGCACCTTCGGACAGATCCATCGCCACCTCGTGCAATGCCTCGTCGCTGTTGGCCGGATCCATCTGGTAAGTGGACTTGTTGCCTTTGCCGAGGTTGGCGGCCGAACCCACCGCGTCACGGAAAGGGCCGTAATAGCTGGATGCATACTTGGCAGAATAGGCCAGGATTCGGGTGTTCACATAGCCGGCATTTTCCAGCGCTTGCCGAATGGCGCCAACCCGGCCGTCCATCATGTCCGAGGGGGCGACCACATCGGCACCGGCATCGGCATGGGAAAGCGCCTGATTGACCAGCGCTTCGACGGTCACATCGTTGAGCACATAACCCTCGTTATCAATGATGCCGTCCTGGCCGTGGGTGGTAAACGGGTCCAGCGCCACATCGGTGATCACGCCCAACTCCGGCTGCGCTTTTTTCAGGGCCCTGACAGCCCGCTGGGCCAGGCCGTCAGAATCCCAGGCGCCGGAACCGGACAGGTTCTTTTTCTCCGCGGGCACCACCGGAAACAGGGCAACGGCAGGAATTCCCAGCTCTGCCAGCTCCGCTGCCTGATCGACCAGAAGATCGATACTCAGGCGCTCAACCCCCGGCATGGACGGCACCGGCTCACGCTGGCCCTCGCCTTCCAGCACGAACACCGGATAAATGAGGTTGCCCGGTGTCAGCTGGTTTTCCCGAACCAGCCGGCGGGAAAAATCGCTGGCCCGGTTGCGGCGCAGGCGGGCAGCGGGGAAAGCACGGGGAGTCGGAATCGGCACGGACAACCTCCTGAATGACTGAACAAAACGTCTGATGAATATTCCCGGCGCCGGTCCGGCGCCCTCTGCACCATCATACACGGCCAGCGCCGCCGGTTGCAGGCTCGCCCAGCAGGTTAATCCGATTTGATGACAGGGCGATTACCGGATGGAATCCAGCGCCTCGGCACGGATCCGTTCGGTTTCATTGAAGTGGCGGGCCCTGAGGCGATCCAGCGCCTCTTCCCGCTCCTGTGCCGCCAACCCGGACGACATCAGACGGTTCCGTTCCACGGAGTACACCTGCCAACGCTGGTCCCACTCCTGTTGTTCCTTTTCAAGCTGCGCCAGCCGGTCCGCCGCTTCCGCGCCGAACACCTCCTGCCGCCAGGCCTGCAGTGCCCGGGGATCGCCTGCCAGCTGCTGGCGCACCTGTTCATACTCGGCGAACTGACGGGTTTCTTCCCGGGCCTCGCGGAGCGGTTCCGGCAACGATGATTCGGCCTTGCGCAGGGCTTCGGCCTTCTCTTCAGCCGTCAAGCTCCCGTCCCGGGCAATTTGGCGTTTCTCCATCTGAAAACGGTCTACCGCTTCATCATCGGCGAAAAAGGCCTCTGCGGTAGCGGCATCCAGCCAGGTTCGGCGCAGGGCATGGACCTCAGACATCCGTCGCAGCGTCTCATCCAGGCCAAGGCCAGTCGCATCGCCATAGGCCTGCTCAAGTTCCGAAACGGCCAGCTTGTAATCGAGATAAGCGCCGAGGGTTGCCAGGGCCTGGGATCTCGCTGGTTCCTCAAGCGCCGCCAGGGCGGACTCGATACGGGCCACCAGCTGGTGCAGTGACTCCTCTCCCAGGGCGGAAAGAAAATACTCGAACATCTGGCGCAAATGCGGGGTGGGTATCAAATTGCCTAACCGGTCCGTTCTGGCCCATCCGCCCGGAACAGATGTACCTGCCAGGGAAGCCGGCAAGGTTTCCGGGACAGTAACTGCCGACGACCCGCCAACCAGCTTCGAGGGGGCATTCTGCCCGCCGGAAGCCCCTTGTTCCGCCACCACGACCGTTTGCCCACCCTGATTGAAAGAATTGGCGGGTGGGGTGGTTTCCTGTGAATCGGTGGTGAACAGCCAGAATGCGACAACAACTGCTATTATCACTGACAATGCAACGCAGAATCGGATAAGGGGTTTCATGGCCAAGGGCGGATCCGGAATCATCGGGTGACTGGCGCCTTGCCCCGGTTTAACAGGACAGGATGGTATCGGGCGAGGATAAACCAGGCTGGCAGGTCGTACCGAGACAGGGATCAAAAACAGAGCCGGGGCAGTGCCCCGGCTTGCCTGACCGGCGTTCAGAGGGAGCGGTTGTTGAACCCGACTTCCACCTTGCGCGGGCAATCAGAACGAAAGGTTGTATCGACTTCCTGTATCCTGCCGCCCTGGCTCAGGAAAGCATCAATGTCTGCCTGCAACTGTGCGCGAATCCGTGCACGGCCGGCAATGGAATGGTTGTCATCACTGTCGCTGGTCCAGCTTCCGGACTGCTCCAGGTTGCTTTCGTCGAATTCACTCATCATCTTTTCTCCATCAACGAAAACAGATGGTCGAGTGCTGCGACCCCGCAGGGAACCTCACTCCGTATCGACGAACGACCGCCTGCGGCCTCGTCTTGGCGTCTTTATAATCTGCTTTTTGTGACCACGCCATTGACCGGCAACGACTTTTTTGTAATTTTTTGTAACCATTAATAAGGCAATGAATTAAAAGGTTTAATTTATTATCTATCCAGAGCCTGAAGAATTGACACAAAGAATGAATGATGATTCACTACTTATAGGGAGCCGGAATGGCCTATCGGGAAACGGAGAAAATGCGCCAGCGTAAGGCCGAGGCGCGAAAGCGGATTGTGGAATGCACCTACCGGTGCGTTGCCGAGGGTGGTTTCCGAAGCGCGAGAGTTACCCGTATTGCTGACCTGGCGGGCGTCGCCACGGGAACCATCTACCGGCACTTCGAGTCAAGGGAAGACCTGTTTGCGGAAATATTCCGGCTGGCAACCCAGCGGGAAGTGGACAAGGTTGCCGAAGCACTGGCCACCACAGGAAACGCAGCCGAACGGCTTGAGCGGGCCCTGAGACAGTTCGCCGAACGGGCCCTGAAAGGCCCGATGATGGCTTGGTCACTGATTGCCGAGCCGGTGGATCCGAAAGTTGAAGAGGAGCGGCTGGCGTACCGTAAGGCCTACGCCAGCCTGTTTGAGAAAGCGATCCGGGAAGGCATCGCAGAAAAGTGCATACCGGATCAGGACGCACGCCAGAGCAGTACCTGCCTGGTCGGTGCCATTGCAGAAAGCCTGGTTGGCCCGCTGTCGCCAACCCAGACCAGCCAGACTGCCTGCGCAACAACTGACAACAACGACCCGCTGGTCGATTCCATCATCCGCTTCTGCATACAGGGATTGACCGGCACCAGGAGGTAGCAATGAACGCGCGGCAACCCAGACCCCAGATGCCAACAACCGACCAGGAGGATCGCTACCTGGCCACCACCCACGAGGTCTTCAACCAGCCCCCGGCTCTGGAGAACTATAACCTGTTTGAGCAGGACACTGCTTTGCAGGAAGCCGCTCTCCGAGAGGGTGCCGGAAGCGCAACCGAAGACCTCAAGGCATTCGGCGCCCTGGCCGGCGCCGCCGAAACCATCGACCTGGGCTTTCGCGCCAACGCCAACAAGCCGGTGTTCAATACCCACGACCGTTTCGGCCACCGCATAGACGAAGTGGACTTCCACCCGGCCTACCATGAACTGATGCGGATTGCCTTCGAAAACGGCCTGCACAGCAGCCCCTGGAGCCAGCCCGGCCAGGGCGCTCACGTGGCCCGCGCCGCCAAATACTACATGCACTCCCAGGTGGAAGCGGCCCATTGCTGCCCGGTGACCATGACCTTTGCCGCCATCCCGTCCATCCGGAAACAGCCGGAACTGGCGGCGGACTGGGAAGCCCGGATCCTCGCCAACCGCTATGACCCACGCAACCTGCCGGACAGCCAGAAAACCTCCGTCACCATCGGCATGGCCATGACCGAAAAACAGGGCGGCAGCGATGTCCGGGCCAACAGCACCAGAGCCTACCCGGTGGGTGCCGAAGGCCCCGGCCAGGCCTATGAACTGGTGGGCCATAAATGGTTCGTCTCCGCCCCCATGTGCGACGCCTTCCTGGTGCTGGCCCAGGCATCGGGTGGACTATCCTGCTTCCTGATGCCCCGCTGGCGCCCGGACGGCACCAAGAACCCCTGGCAGGTCCAGCGCCTGAAAAACAAGATGGGCAATATCGCCAACGCCTCCAGCGAAGCCGAACTGCGCGGCGCCCTCGCCTGGATGGTGGGCGAAGAAGGCCGTGGCGTAGCCACCATCATCGAAATGGTCGCCATGACCCGCTTCGACTGCATGATCGGCAGCTCCGCCGGTATGCGCCAGGCGGTGGCCCAGGCCACTCACCACTGCCGCCACCGCAGCGCCTTCGGCAACCGCCTGATCGAACAACCGCTGATGCAGAACGTGCTCGCCGACCTGGCCCTGGAAAGCGAAGCCGCACTGACCTACACCATGCGAATCGCCCGCGCCCTGGACAACCAGGACAAGGAACACGAACGCCTCCTGGCCCGCCTGGCGACACCGGTCGGCAAATACTGGATCTGCAAACGCACCCCGAACCATGCCTACGAAGCCATGGAATGCATCGGCGGCAGCGGCGTGATGGAAGACTGCATCATGCCCCGCCTGTTCCGGGAATCCCCCGTCAACGCCATCTGGGAAGGCAGCGGCAACGTCCAGTGCCTGGACACCCTCCGCGCCCTGCAAAAAGAACCCGAAACCCTCGACGCCTTTTTCAAAGAAGCCGCCGAAGCCAAAGGCGCCGACCGACGCTTCGACCAGTTCCTGGCGCAACTGCAACACGACTTCGCCGACATCAGCGACTTCCAGTACCGCGCCCGCAACCTGGTCGACCGGATGGCCCTGGTCATGCAGGCGTCCCTGCTTCTGCGCCACTCCGACAGAGCCGTAGCCGACGCCTTCTGCGCCTCCCGCCTGCAGTCCGGCGGTGGCATGAACTACGGCAACCTGCCCTCCGGCACCGACCCGGCAGCCATTATCAAACGGGCAACGCCTGTAGTAGGCTAATGTATTTGTTGTCGGCGCTATAACGAACGACGGCCAAGGCAACAGAAGCCTACTGAGAACTATGCGAACCGGTGGGGGTTGGCTTTCCAAAACTGTGCGGAGCCATGGATGGCGGAGCCCAAGCGTCACAGGGATGTGCCGTAAGGAGCGTGTTTTGGAAAGCCAACCCCCGCCGGTTCAGGCACCAAAGTCGGAACCAACCATGTCAGAAGCCCTGAGAAAACTCCTGAGGGAAGGCCAAAAGCCCCAACAGCCAGTAATCACGCCCCACGTAGGCGTCCTGACACTACATTTCCAACTCTACGGCTGCGAAGACCTCAAAGCCAAGCGCAAAGTCTTCACCGCCTTGAAGGCCGTCTGGGGCAAAGAACCCGACCTGGCCGTGGCCGAAACCGCCGATCAGGATGCCCTGGATCGCGCCACCTGGACCATCGCCGCCCTGGGCACCTCCTCCCGGCAGATCACCCAACGCCTCGACCAAGTCGAAAAAGCCATCCAGGAACGGGTGGATGCTGCCATACTGGACATACACCGGGAGATACTCTGACCGGAACACAACACCCCGGGCAGGGGCCATATGTGGCGTAACCTGTCGCCAGGCCGTATACTACGGCCCCTCAGGGATGCCAGTGCGCCTGCCAGGGGCAGGTGACCAGAAACCAATGCCGGACATGAATGCCGGCCGTATCCGCAGGGCATCCGGAACCGGCCCTCCGGATGACCACTGAGTGTGAGTGGCGCCTATGACCGGAAAGAAAAAATCCGCCCAGGCCTCGGTTGAGGCCATGTATCGCGTATTCACGGTGCCCGAGGCGCCGGAATCCACGCTGAGCCGGATTGACCAGAACATCTCCCGCAACCTTACAGGCTTCCTGCAGGAGCACATTGTTGCGGTTGAGCGGGACCTTTCGGATGTGGAGAAAGACTTTTCCGATTACAGCATCCCCGAAAAACCCGTCTTCGTGTCTGAACAGGCCCAGTTCCTCCTGGACAAACTGGTCGCCAACTCCGTTCACACCGCCTCCCCGGCTTTTATCGGGCACATGACCGCAGCGCTGCCCTATTTTATGCTGCCGCTGTCCAAGATCATGATTGCCCTGAACCAGAACCTGGTCAAAACCGAAACCTCCAAGGCGTTCACCCCCATGGAGCGCCAGGTCCTCGGCATGATTCACCGACTGGTCTACCAGGAGGACGGCGCCTTCTATCGCAAGTGGATGCACGATCCCCGCCATGCCCTGGGCGCCATGTGCTCCGGCGGCACCGTAGCCAACCTGACCGCCCTCTGGGTAGCCCGCAACCGCGCCTTCCCCGCCGAAGGCAGCTTCCGTGGCCTGCACCAGGAAGGCCTGTTCCGGGCCCTGAAATACTACGGTTACGAGGGCGCTGCCGTCGTGACCTCCCGTCGCGGCCATTACTCCCTGCGCAAGGCCGCCGACGTCCTCGGTCTGGGCCGGGAATCCCTGATTTCGGTGGATACTGACGACGAAAACCGAATCCAGACCGACGCCCTGCGGGACAAATGCCTGGAACTGCAGCGTCAGAAGATCAAGGTCATGGCCATCTGCGGCGTCGCCGGCACCACCGAAACCGGCAACGTCGACCCACTGGATGCCATGGCTGACATCGCCCGGGAATTCGGCGCCCACTTCCATGTAGACGCCGCCTGGGGCGGGCCGACCCTGTTCTCACGCACCTACAAACACCTGCTGCGAGGCATCGAAAAAGCGGACTCCGTCACCTTCGACGCCCACAAACAGCTCTATGTACCCATGGGCGTGGGCCTGGTCGTGTTCCGGGACCCAAGCCTGGCCAGCGCGGTCGAACACCACGCCCAGTACATCATCCGGAAAGGCTCCCGGGACCTCGGCAGCACCACCCTCGAAGGCTCCCGGCCCGGCATGTCCATGCTCATCCACTCCGGCCTGAAAATCCTGGCCAGAGAGGGCTACGAGATCCTGATCGACCAGGGCATCGACAAGGCCAAAACCTTTGCGGAAATGATCGAAGCAGAGCCGGATTTCGAACTGGTCACCCGACCGGAACTGAACATCCTGACTTATCGCTATTGCCCGGGGAACGTTCAGGAAGCACTGGCATGTGCCGATCCATTGCAGGCGGAAAAGCTTAACACCTGCCTGAACCGGATCACCAAGTTCATCCAGAAAACCCAGCGGGAACGGGGCAAGGCGTTCGTCTCACGGACCCGACTGGAACCCGCCCGTTATTTCAACTTCCCCTGCATCGTGTTCCGGGTGGTATTGGCAAACCCGTTGACCACAAAGGACATCCTGGCGGACATATTGGCTGAACAACGGGAACTGTCAGCGGATGAGGGAATCCAGGACGAAATAAACATACTGCATCAGATGGCGGATGCAGTATTGAAACAGGTAACTCCCAACGCCCGGCAAGCATGAAGGCGACTGTAAATGCCAGGTGAGCCGGCTGGGGGACGTTTCAAAAGCTGTGCGGAGCCATGGAGGTGGGTTCAGTCCTAGACCGCAATTGGGCCAGGGCTCTGGCCCAATCGCTCTGAGTTCGGGGCCGGGTCAGTAAAGCGCCTCTTCATCATCCAGAACATCGTGGATGATATCCAGGAACATGCGGTCCGCCTCACTCCAGTTCTCGGGAATCCGGATGGTGGTGTTGGCACTGATTTCCCGGGCAATGATCTCCTCGGCATTCGGCTCACCCCGATGCTTGCGGGCAATCTCCATGGATTTGACCGCAATGGTCGGATCGCTCAACACCTTCTTGATGAATACCCGAAGCTCATCAATCATCTTCGCCTGACGGCTCTCACTCGATGTACTCATACTTCACTCCCCGGACAAATGGATGCTCGGGGGCATAGCCCCCGTACTTTCTGCATAGTATGGCCAAACTGGTCTGTTACAACCAGCCCGACGCATCAGACCAGCAGGCCGCGCAGGGTGAAGAACAGGATGGCCGCCATAATGGCCGAGGCGGGCACGGTGATGATCCAGGCCGCCGCAATCCGCACCAGGTGGGAGCGCTTGACCATTTCTTCCCGGTAAATCTTTTTCAGCCGCTTGCGTTCGGATTTGGACAGCGGCACCTGTTTTTTCTTCTTGGCCTGCTTCAGCAGGTTTTCCATTTCCTCGACAGAGGCGTTGCGAAAGTCGTCGAGGAACGGCTTGAGGCGCTCCTGCTCGGCAGGATCGTGGTGCTCCATGATCTTGTGCAGCTGAGTCACATAGTTGGATTTCAGGTATTCCCGCAGGAATCCAACGCCGAATACACCACCAATCGCGATATGGGTGGAACTGACCGGCAGGCCCAGCTGGGAAGCGAGAATAACGGTGAGTGCGGCAGACAGCGCGATACAGAAGGCCCGGGTCTTGTCCAGTTCGGTAATTTCGCTGCCAACCGTCTTGATCAGGCGCGGGCCAAACAGCATCAGGCCAACGGCAAGGCCGAGAGCACCTACCATCATGACCCATAGCGGAATACTGGCCGAGGTGATCACCGTTCCGGTCGACAGGGCATCGTTAATGGCTGCCAGCGGACCGATGGCGTTTGCCACGTCATTGGCACCATGGGCAAAGCTCAGCAGCGCAGCTGCAAAGATCAGCGGCCAGATAAACAGTGTGTTCACTCCGGTCGAGCTGTTCTCCATGGTTGATGCCAGTCGTCCCACCAGTGCACGCATCACGAAGAACACCACAGCCGCTGCCGCAAGACCGATCAGCGTAGCCTCAAGAAAGTCTACCTTGACGACTTTCTTCACCCCTTTGACCATCAGATAGGTACCGAACGCCCAGGCCATAATAGCCACCAGCCAGGGCACGAAAGTGCGCGCCGCCGGGATGACATCCTTGCGATACAGCACCGTCTTCTTGATCACGAACAGGAACAGCGCCGCCAGGGCACCACCCAGCACCGGTGAGATAACCCAGCTCGCGGCAATCTTGCCCATCACCGCCCAGTCAGCAATGTCCCAGCCGCCGGCAGCAATGCCGGCACCAAGCACGCCGCCAACAATGGAGTGGGTCGTCGATACCGGCGCGCCCATCCAGGTGGCCAGATTCAGCCAGAGCGCGCCGGCCAGCAGGGCCGCTGTCATCAGCCAGACAAAGGCCCGGCCATCTTCCAGGGTTGAGGGATCAATAATGCCGCCTTTGATGGTAGAGACCACATCGCCACCGGCAATGATCGCACCGCCCGCTTCAAAAACAGCAGCAATCACAACCGCCGCGCCCAGTGAAAGGGCCCCGGACCCCACCGCCGGACCAACGTTGTTGGCAACGTCATTGGCGCCGATGTTGATCGCCATGTACCCGCCAATAACCGCGGCGGCCATCAGCAACATGCTGTTCGGCATTCCCTGGCTGAATGATCCGACAGTCAGCCATATTCCAAGCAGGAAAAGCAGGCTGATGCCGACCCTGTATCGTTCCGTGGTAGGGCTGGTAAGGAGGGTATCCAGGAATCCGCTCGAACGGGCCATAACAGATCAGGTCTCGTTTAGTCTGTGAAAAAAGGGGAGCGAGCTTTGCCGCGCCGCAACTATAAAATCTTTGACATGAAATTGAAATAAAACGGTCATATTTCAATCAGGCTAAACACATCACAGACGGGACTGCAAAATTTCACTAACTTCACTCATAATCCGGGCTAAAAGCGTCTAAATTACAAAAACACCAAGAATAAGGCTTGCATGTCCCAACCAACCTCCTCCGGCCAGATCGCCGCCGGCGAACGGGAAGACTTCCAGGTCTCGCGCCTGCTCACCTGGCTGTCGGTCACTGCCATAGCCTTTCTCGTCGGAATCGGCGCCAAGGCCTGGTTCGCAGGCCACACAACCCACGCCTGGGTGCTCTGGTCGTTTATCGGGCTGATCGGCCTGAACATGCTGTATTTTGCCCGCACCGGCGACCAGACAAGGCAGAAAGGCGGGCTGATTGTCATTGTCGGCCTGCTGTTTACCTATCTGATGGCCTCTGGCGGCGAGAGCAATACCGGCCCCCTCTGGTTCTATGTATTTCCGCCCCTGCTGTTCTACCTCACCGACCTGAAAACCGGCACGGCGGTTTTGCTGTTTTGTTACCTCATTGCCGTTGTGGTGTTCCAGTTTCCCGGCCTGCCACTGGTGGCCGCGGAATACAGCATGGACTTCAAGATCCGCTTCTTTGCCACCCTCACCTTCGAATCAATTTTCTGTTTTGTCCTTGAAGCCAGCCGTCTCAAGGCCCGCAATGAGCTGGTGGCGCTTGCCGAAACCCACGAGTATGCGGCGAGAACCGACGAGCTCACCGGGCTGTCCAACCGCCGGGACATGCAAAACCGCCTGGCCATGGAGTTTTCCCGCTACCTGCGCTCCGGGCACCACTTCTCCATTGCCCTGATTGATCTTGACCTGTTCAAGACCATCAACGATCAGTTCGGGCACGATGCCGGTGACGAAGTGCTCCGTGAATTTTCTGCGCTGATGAGAACAGTAATCCGGCAAACCGATGTGGCGGCCCGGTGGGGTGGCGAAGAATTTCTGGTACTCCTCCCCGACACTTCCCTGCTCCAGGCACTGACCCTGGCAGAAAGGCTTCGCTCCAGGGTAGCCAGGCAGCCGTTTCGGTTCAGGGGGCAGAGCCTGCCGGTCACCATCAGTGCCGGCGTCTGTTCTATTGCCAAGGCCGGATCCCTGGACGACCTGCTTAAACAAGCCGATGTAAACCTGTACAGTGCCAAGGAATCCGGCCGCAACCGAATCGCGCCACGAGTGCGCAGTCAGGAGACTGACCCACCAGTTAAGCCCGTGAGTTGAGCCCGTGAGTTGAGCCCGCCAAACGCTCCCGTTATGATCGTGCGCCACCACGGGACCCTATGGTCTGAACCCAGTACACTGAACAGGTAAACCAATGACAGCCATCCGTATTCTGGTGGGCAGCGTCTACGGCGGCGCGCTACTGACAGCCCGGGCAATCAAGAAGGATCTGGAAACCGACGGACATCAGGTCACCTTGCTGGAAAGCGCGGCGCTGGAAGACATCACCTCGAACCATGACCCGCTTCTGGTTTGCACATCCACCACCGGGCAGGGCGAGCTGCCACCGAACCTGCTGCCGTTCTATCTGGATTTGCGGGATCAGCTGCCACAGCAACCGGGCCGACCCTTCGGCGTGATCGTTCTGGGCGACAGCTCCTACGGCGACACCTTCTGCGGCGCCGGTGAACTGATGGAGGAAGCGCTGTACGAGACTTCGGCCCGCAAGGTTGGTGATACCCTGCGCATTGACTCCCTGGAAACCATGGAGCCTGAAGCAGACGCACTGCCCTGGGCCCGGGACTGGCTTAGCCAGATCTGACCGGATTACACAAATTTGCGTAACCGGTCCTGCCACCGACTTGAGCCATTAATGGCGACACGCCATACTCGGAAAGACAACGATATAAAGCGGTACACCGTGGCATCGACACAATGGCTCCGTTTGCTGATAGCACTGACTCTGTTGTCAGGCCTGGCAGCCCCTTCCCAGGGGGCTGAAACATCGTATATCCCGCAGATTGAGTACCTCCGCGTTGACCCGGACAGCACCCTCACCGCCACTGAAGCGCTGGCGTCCGACGACTGGCAAACCCTGAAAGAGGAAAGCCCGAATTTCGGCTACATCAGGGACACGGTCTGGCTCCGGTTTCCCGTTAGCCGCCCGGCAACGATCAATCTTCTGGAAGTCCGCTATTCCCAGCTCGACAGGCTCACTTTCTATCTGCTGGAAAACGGTCGCATTGCAAACCGGGTAGAAACCGGAGACCGGGCTCCCTTTGCGCAACGGCCCATATTATACCGCCATTTCCTGTTTCCCTTTGAACAGAGCATTGCCAGTGAGTACCAGATTCTGCTCGAAGTGAGCACTCAGGGAGCCATGCAGATACCACTCAGACTCTGGAACGCGCAGGCATTCTTCGAGCACGCATCCATCGAAGATCAGCTGCACGCAGTCTATTACGGCATCCTGATCACCGTTATCTTCTTTAATCTGTTCATTTTTTCCGCCTTGCGGGAACCGATGTACCTGCTCTATGTGCTGTCCACGCTCGGCTATCTGCTGGTGATCGGCAGCCTCAATGGCACCTCCTTTCAGCTTATATGGCCGGACAACCCTGCCATACAGAACCAGATGATGCTGCTCTCGGTGCCCTTCGCCATGCTGTTCACCCTGCTGTTCTCCCGCTCGTTTCTGAAACTGCAAGATACCGGCCCTACCCTGGACCGCCTGGTCGTAATTGCCATCGCCCTGAATGCCGTAGCGGCCGCAATCACGTTCTTCGCCGATTACAGCACCGGGAGCCGTCTGACCGTTGCACTGGCCATTCCCAGCTTCCTGCTGCTGACAACCCTTGGCCCCCTGCAGTGGGCCAAGGGTAACCCCCAGGCCAGTTACTACACCCTGGCCTGGGGCGCATTGACGCTCGGCAGTGCCGTCACCGCGGCCAACAAATACGGGCTGCTACCCACTACCTTCCTGACCACCTACGGGATGCAGATTGGCTCGGCGCTGGAGGCCATCCTGCTCACACTGGCTCTGGCGGCGCGGCTGTATCAGCAACGGCAGGAGAAGGTGGAAGCCCGGGAGGCCGAACTCAGAGCCATGGCAGCGCGACGCTCGGCAGAGCTCAAACTGATGGACCACGCCCTGCATAACCCGCTGACCGGTCTCCCCAACCGCAGCAGTTTCGAGATGATGCTGAATGACCTGATGATGCGCGGCCCGGATAAGCGCTATGGCGTTGCGATCATTCACCTGAACAACCTGCAGTCCGTTACCAAGACTCTGGGCCACCGCAACAGCGACCGGATCCTGGAGCTGGCGTCGAAACACTACAATGCCGTTATCCGGGAGCTGCCGGGCGCCATGCCAGTGGAACAGAGCGATCTGCGCAACTTTTTCCTGGCCTCACTGGATCCACAGACCTTTGCGTTTATCGTCGATGCCGATGCCACCGGCTCCGTTCCCCGGTCGATTCTCAAGGGCCTGGACGGCATTCGGTACCCTATCGAGTACCTTGGCATGCAGGTGCCTCTGGACCCGCGACTGGGTGTGGCGATTTTCCCGGAGCATGGCCTGGATGCGAACACGCTGATCCGCCGGGCGGTGATCGCCGAGGGCTCGGACTCGGCCCGGGAACGGGGCATCGCCTATTACAAGCCGGCAAGGGATTCCTACAGCGCTGACCGGCTTACCATGGTTTCGGAGCTGCGGCAGGCACTGGAAAATGATGGGCTGGCGCTTTTCATGCAGCCCAAACAGTCGCTGAGGACCAACCGGATCGTCGGCCTCGAGGCACTGATTCGCTGGCCGGGACGCTCCCAGCCTCTCCGGGCCGACGAACTGGTTACGCTGGCGGAGCAGAGCGGCCTGATCAAACCCCTTACCCGCTGGGTTCTCGAGGAGTCCCTCAAGCTTCGCTCCCGGCTGCTGGATCAGGGCTGGCCACTGACCATCTCCGTCAACATCTCGCCCAACAACCTGCGCGAGCCGGATTTTCCGGCCTTCGTTCAGAAGCTGATGAGCAGTTTTCACAGCCACCAGGGCGCCATCATCCTTGAAGTCACCGAGACCTCCATGATGCAGGACCCGGGCAATTCCCTGAGAGCCCTCAACTCCCTGAGCGCCACCGGCATTCCGATCTCCATCGACGACTTCGGGTCCGGCTACTCATCTCTGTCCTACATCAAGCAGTTACCGGCCAGCGAGGTCAAGATTGACCGGTCGTTGGTCACGGATCTTGCCACCGAGGCCGAAGACCGGGTCATTGTGCAGACCACCATCGATATGTGCCACAGTCTGGGCTACCGGGTAGTTGCAGAAGGCGTGGAGGATCACGGCACGGCGGATCTGCTGCGGGAGATGGGGTGTGACATGATCCAGGGTTACCTGATCACACCACCGCTCCCCTTCGATGAATTGCTGGACTGGCTGAGCCGAAACCACCACCAACCGGACCAGCGAAAACTCGGCTGAGCACCCTGTCAACGCTGACGGATCAGCGCCTCCTGGGTGGTGGAAGCCACCAGCAAACCCTCCTCACTGAAGAAGTTGCCGCGGTTAAAACCACGACCCGCCGAGGCGCTGGGGCTGTCCTTGTCGTACAGCAGCCATTCATCCATCCGGAAATCCCGATGGAACCAGATGGCGTGATCAAGACTGGCGACCTGAAGGTTTTTGCTCATGAAAGTCAGGCCGTGGGGGTTCAGGGAGGTCCCGAGAAACTGGAAATCGGACGCGTAAGTCAGCAGGCAGCGGTGCAGCACCGGATCATCCGGCAACGGCCCCTGAGCGCGGAACCAGCTCTGCTTGTGGGGCGGACGTTTTTCGGGCTTTAGCGGATTTACCGGGTTAACGGGCCGGATCTCGATCGGGCGATCACGGGTCAGGGTTTCGCGCACTCTTTCCGGCACCTGGGGTGCCAGGATCTTGCCCCATTCCTGTTCCGAACGAAGTGATTCCGGGCCCGGCGCGTCAGGCATCTTTAACTGATGCTCAAAGCCCTCTTCAGCCACCTGGAACGACATGGAGCCGGTCAGGATTTCCTTGCCATCCTGGCGAGCAATCACCCTGCGAACGGAGAAACTGCCACCATCCCGGACCCGCTGGACTTCGTAATCGATGGGCATGCTGTGATTGCCGGGGCGCAGAAAATAGGCATGCAGGGAGTGGCACAGACGCCCCTCAACGGTGCGGCTGGCAGCCATCAGCGCCTGGCCGATAACCTGTCCGCCGAACACGTTGGGAAAGCCCAGATCCTCGCTATCGCCCTGAAAGTGATCATCGCCAATGGGCGAAAGGTCCAGCAATTCCACCAGCTTCCTGGTTACCTCAAGCATGCCTGCTCCTGTGATTTCGTTAGCACACGACGGAGTTTTCTACCGCAAGCGGGGAGATTTCGCAATGAAAAGCCGCGAACGGCAGATAAAAACGGCCCCAGAAAACCGGGGGCCGTTCAGTCATTTCGGAGGGTTACCCGTGTATCGGCGGCACTTCCCGGGACAATGCCTGTTTCTCCAACGCAAAGCGACCTGTTACTGCAAACCCGAGGACCTCACCATCCGGACTCTTGAACAGCGCCTTGACGTCAGTGCCGTCCTGCTCCACATCCCAGCTGCCCCGGGCATCCGGAGCCGGCGGGCAGACGGCAGTAGGGCAACAGGGGGTCTTGATCATCACAGGCATGGTGCCATAGCGCACCTCGGTTCGCTCGCCGGTCAGCGTTTTGGCGAGGGCCCGGGCACAGGCCATCAGGGGCAGGACATAGAGCAGAACGTGGCCATCCACCTCGGCACAGTCCCCGAGGGCATAGACGTCCGGCGCCGAGGTTTCCAGAGCACGGTTGACGGTAATGCCACGACCGGTGGCAATGCCTGCCGCCTCGGCCAGCCCGATCCGGGGCCGCAAGCCCACGGCAGACAGCACCAGATCGGCATCCAGAGTCTCGCCATTGGCCAGGCTCAGGGCTACGCCACCGCCTTGCCGGTCGATCCGGTCCACCACGGTGCCGAGGTGGAAGCGGACGCCCAGGTTTTCCAGCTCCTGCTGAACCGCATTGGCGGCAACGTCCGGCAACAGGCCAGGCATCACCACTTCCGAGGGCGCAATCACGTCCACCTCGTAGCCGCCGTTGCGCAGATCATTGGCGAACTCACAACCGATCAGGCCGGCACCCATAATTGCGACCCGCTTGCCGTCGCCAAGGGCCTTGCGAAACTCGCGGTAGTCCATCAGGTCATTGATGGAGAACACGTGCTCCTGACCATCGCCCTCCAGGCTCAGCCGAATGACATCGGCGCCCCAGGCCAGAACCAGCTTGCGGTAGACGAGGCGCTCGTCGCCCAGCACCAGTTCGTGGCCTTGGGTATCAATTCCGGTGACGGTGGTGAAGGTCCTGACCCGCACATTCAGTTGCTCCGCCATGGCCTCCGTTGAAGCCTGAGCCAGCCCCCCGGCATCCTTGCCCTTGGTAAAGCCGGTGGAAAGCATGGGCTTGGAGTAGCTTACGCCGTCATCGGCCGTCACCATGATGACCGGGGTCTCTTTGTCCTGCTTGCGGATTTCCCGCGCCAGTGAGTAGCCGGACAACCCGGTGCCAACGATAACGATGGGGGCCTGTTCAGTCATAACCGCGTTCCTTGTTTAACCAACCGCGCCGGCTGGTATCAGCCAATCTCGATCATCTCAAAGTCTTCCTTGCCGACACCGCAGTCGGGGCAGACCCAGTCTTCCGGCACGTCTTCCCACTTGGTGCCGGGCTCAATGCCATCCTCGGGCCAGCCTTCCGCCTCATCGTAAATCAGACCGCAAACCACGCACTGCCACTTCTTCATAGAACGTCTCCCCATGTCTTTCGGGCGCAATGATAATTGTCCGACAATCTTTCGCGCAAGTGTATTACCCTTGTTAACAGATACGAACAACGGTTGAATCAGGCCATCATACCCATCGCCCCGGAATTGACCAATGCCAATGCCGACACTCGGTTCCGGAGTTTTCCGCCAGTAGCCACACATACCGGCCCGCGAGAACTGACCGCCCCTCCCTTCCGGCGCCCCTCTCCGGTATAATCGCCCGTTTTACGACAGGACCGACCGATATGACCGATACCGTCGCCGAGATGAACCAGGTAATGGCCGAAGCCGACTGCCTGGTCGATGAACAGCAGGTACAGACTGCAATTGGCAAGCTGGCCGACGATATTGCCGACCGCCTGAAAGACAGCAATCCGCTGTTGTTCTGCGTGATGAATGGCGGGCTGATCCTCACCGGGCAGTTACTGCCCCGGCTCCGGTTCCCGGTCCAGGCCGAGTACCTGCACGCCACCCGTTACCGCCAGGAAACCACCGGCGGCATCCTGGAGTGGAAGCTGCAACCCGAAGCCGACATCAACGGCCGCACCATCCTGATTGTGGATGACATCCTGGATGAAGGCACAACCCTGTGCGCCATTGCCGATTACTGCCGGGCCCACGGTGCCAGGGAAGTGCTCACCGCGGTACTGGTCGACAAGAAACACGACCGGAAAGCCCGCCCGGATCTGAAGGCGGATTTTACCGGCCTGGACGTGGAAGACCGTTTCCTGTTCGGTTACGGCATGGACTACAAGGGCTACTGGCGCAACGCGCCCGGCATCTATGCGGTCAAGGGACTCTGATATCAAAAGCCAACTGAGCGATATCAACAGCCACCTGACTATCCCCCCGACGAGCTGGTATCGCTCTCTCACAGCGGCCGGGCTGCGCAATCCCGCGGTGCACGGCCGCGCCCGGTACTGGCTGCAGGTGGAAGGCTCGTTTACCCGGGCCCTGCAGAAACATTGCACCCGGTCATTCCATGTCGAGGTTCGGCGGGAGGGCTTCGACTCGCCGAACCTGGAAGAATCCCGGCGCCTGGCAATTCCCCCCAGGCAACACGCCTGGATACGGGAAGTCCGGCTGTGCGGTGATGGCGAGCCCTGGGTGCTGGCACGGACCGTCATCCCCCTGAACTGCCTGGAAGGTGAAGGGCGCCGCCTGCTGCACCTGGGCAACAGGCCACTGGGGGCCTATTTGTTCACCAGCCCTCATTGGGAACGGGGCCCGCTGGAAACCGGCCTCTGCAATCCTGTCATTCCCGGCCAGCCAGAGCTGGCCCGGCGCTCCCTGTTCAGTGGCCATAACAGCTCCCTGCTGGTGGGTGAATATTTCCTGCCCGCCCTGCTTCACCGGAACACGCTTTAACCAACCGCCTGCCACTGGCTATAATCCCCTGCACTTGCTGAATTCGCAGAACACCAGACGGACGCACCCCATGTTGCCCGATGCCATGCCAGACCCTATCCAGCGCCGGTTGGCCGACTACGCCAGCCTGCTCAGAATCGACCGCCCGATCGGGACATTGCTCCTGCTCTGGCCTACCTACTGGGCTCTCTGGCTGGCCGGAGAAGGCAGCCCCGGATTTGGCAATGTCATCATTTTCACACTGGGCGTTTTCTTCATGCGCGCCGCCGGTTGCGCCATCAACGATTTCGCCGACCGGGACTGGGACCGGCATGTAAAACGGACCAGGGACCGCCCGCTCACGGCCGGCCGGGTGAAGCCCTGGGAAGCGGTTGCGCTTTTTGCCGGCTTGTGCCTGATTTCATTCCTGATGGTCGTACTGTTCACCAACCCCCTGACCCTTTACCTGTCCTTCGGTGGTGCGCTGCTGGCGCTCATTTACCCGTTCATGAAGCGGTACACCCACCTGCCCCAGCTCTTTCTGGGAGCTGCCTTCTCATGGGCCATTCCCATGGCCTGGGCGGCAGAGGCCGGCGAACTCAGCCAGCTCACCTGGCTGCTATTCACCGCCAACGTACTCTGGACGGTGGCCTACGACACCCTCTATGCCATGGTGGACCGGGACGACGACCTGAAAGTGGGCATCAAGTCCACGGCCATCCTGTTCGGTGATGCCGATAAAGCGATCATTGCCACCCTGCAGGGTATGGTTGTGCTGATCCTGGTCATCGTGGGCCAGCGCGCCGAACTGGGCACATTTTATTATCTGGGCGTGGTGGTCATGGCCTGCCTGTTCGTGTACCACCAGTTCCTGGCCCGGGAACGGGAGCGTGAGGGCTGCTTCAAGGCGTTTCTCAATAACAGCTGGGCCGGGTTCGCGGTGTTTACTGGCCTGGCCATCGATCTGCTGATGCGCTGATCCTGTCATATACTTGTAACACTTGGACGTTGTAATGGGGTAGCAACAAATCAAGGTCTGACACAGGTTAAAGCTCATGACTGGAAAAACTGTCCTGATCGTCGATGATGAGGCGCCGATCCGCGAGATGATCGCCGTGGCCCTCGAAATGGCGGATTATGACTATCTGGAGGCAGCGGACGCCCGGGAAGCCCATGCCCTGATTGTCGACAAACACCCGGATCTCGTGCTCCTGGACTGGATGCTCCCCGGCACCAGTGGCGTGGAGCTGGCCCGTCGCCTGAAAAAGGAAGAGGCGACCGCCGATATTCCCATCATCATGCTCACCGCCAAGGTGGAGGAAGACAACAAGATTCAGGGTCTGGAAGTCGGTGCTGATGACTACATCACCAAGCCGTTCAGCCCGAGGGAACTGGTTGCCCGCCTGAAAGCGGTCCTGCGGCGCGCGACACCGCCCGGCGTGGACAACCCCATTGAAGTGGAAGGCCTGACCCTGGACCCGATCGGCCACCGGGTCACCACCAACGAGGGCGCCCTCACCATGGGCCCGACCGAGTACCGGCTGTTGCAGTTCTTCATGACCCACCAGGAACGGGTATATACTCGCTCCCAGCTTCTGGACCAGGTCTGGGGCGGTAATGTCTATGTCGAGGAACGGACGGTTGATGTCCACATCCGCCGGCTGCGCAAGGCCCTTGGCGACGACTACGACCATCTGATCCAGACGGTTCGGGGAACCGGTTACCGCTTCTCGACCAAAGCCGCGTAAGTAACTCCGGCCAGCTGAGCGTCAGCCCCGGATCGGACACAAGGCAGTTTTTGATGCAACACAACTGGTCTCGGTACCTGCGCTACATCCTCGGCGGACTGCTCGGCTCCACTCTGGTCGGCCTCTACTTCGGCGAGCCTTATTACGGGCTCACTTTCGGACTGGTCATCTATCTCTGGTGGACGCTTGTTCAGGCCCGGCGCCTGTACCAGTGGCTGGCCAACCCCAGCGCCACGGACGAAGCGCCTCAGAGCATCGGGCTGTGGGGCGACATCTTCGACAATCTCCACAAACTGCACCAGACTCATCTGAGAACCCAGGATCGCTTGCGGGCCCAGATAAACCGGGTGCAGGAGTCCACCAACGCCATGCGCGATGGTGTGATCATGACCGACTCCGGGGGTGCCATGGAGTGGTGGAACGGATCAGCCGAATACCTGCTGGGCTTCCGGCGCAACACGGACCGCGGCCAGTACATCCACAACCTGATCCGCACACCCGCCTTCAAGACCTACTTCGATTCCCGGAACTACCGGGAGCCGCTGGAGATCCACTCCCCGGCCAAACCCCATATTCACCTGCAGATACAGATCAGCCTGTTCGGTGACGACGACCGTCTGATCGTCGCCAAGGACGTCACCCGTCTGTTCCAGCTGGAGCAGATGCGCCGGGACTTCGTCGGAAACGTGTCCCATGAGATGCGCACGCCACTGACGGTGATCAGTGGTTACCTGGAAACCCTGGTCGACAACGCCGATGACCTGCCGCCAAAGTGGCGCCGGGCCATTAACACCATGGCCGCCCAGTCGTCCCGGATGGAAGCCCTGATTACGGATCTGATCCTGCTGTCGAAGATTGAAACCGGTGAACAGACGGTGAATGACACCCTCACGGACGTGGACCAGTTGATCAGCCAGATCAGCCACGATGCCCGGGCGCTCAGTGGCGACAAGCAGCACGAGATAAGGGTTCAGGTCGGTGACCACCGGTTACTGAAAGGTGATGAAAGCCAGTTGCGCAGCGCCTTCTCAAACCTGATCTTCAATGCCGTCAAGTACACGCCAGCCGGGGGAAAAATTACCGTATCCTGGTCCACCAACCGGGAAGGCGCGCACCTGTCGGTCAAAGACACCGGAATCGGCATTGATCCGGTGCACATCCCTCGTCTGACGGAACGCTTTTACCGGGCTGATCCAAGCCGGCACAAGGACACCGGAGGCACCGGGCTTGGTCTGGCGATCGTCAAACACGTGCTGCTCAATCACGATGGCAATCTGGAAATACGCAGCCGCATTGGCGATGGCAGCGAATTCATCTGCCACTTCCCCAGGGACAGGCTGGCAGAGCGCGTACCGGAGAAGACCGGAAACTAGCGCTTACCGGCACGGAAGCGGGCGACAAACCGGGACAGATCTTCCAGCTTTTTCGGGTCCTCGTCGACAAAGCGGATGGTCACGCTGACGAAATCGGTGTCCTGGCGCTTGTCTACCGCCTGTAACTGATGCACGTAGCCATTCAGCCGGGCCATCTGGCCCTCACCTGTCTCAATATCAACCACGGCCTGATCAAGAATACCGGGAAATACCTGATCCCGTTTGGCGATCACCCGGACTTCCGTCAGGTTGATGTCCTTGACCACGGATTTCAGGGTACTTCCGGCAAAGCGGATAGAGGCAAGACTCATCGCACCCCGGGCCTGGGCCTGTCTCGGGGTTGCCGGACTGCCCGGCATCAAGGGCGACGACGGGGCCGATTTCTCAGGAGTTCCCGGCGCCGTGGCCGGCTCCTGCTTGCGGGTCAGCAAGGCCGCAGATTCCTTGAATGCGTCTGCGGGACTGGCCATGGACTTGCCGCTGTGATCCATGGCGTCCTGCAGTTTTCGCCCCATGACCTTGATAATTTTCCTGCTAAGGCCATCCGGGCTGAACGGCTTGCCGAGGTATTCGGAAACCCCTCCCTTGACCGCTTCAATCACATGATTCTTGTCCCCCCGGCTGGTGATCATGATAAACGGCACTTTCTCGTACTGGGGCTGCTCACGCATCCACTGCAACAGCTCCAGCCCGGACATTTCCGGCATCTCCCAGTCGCATAGCACCAGATCAAATGCCGTCCGGGACATCAGTGACTGAGCCCGCCGGCCGTTCTGGGCATCGATTGTCTCGAATACCGGAAAGCGCTGGCGCACTGTTCGCTTGACCAAATCACGTACAAAGCTGGCGTCGTCCACCACCAGCGCTTTCAGCATTACCATAATTGCGACCTTCCGCTCTCCACCGCCCGGGTTAATGGTCCAACTATAGAACAAAGGCCAACGCCGGAAACCTGCCTGCAACAAAAAGACGACAAATGCGGTTTGCCGGGAACCGGCAGGTTAAAGAATTGTCACCCCTCCTGGCCCCACACAATGTTTCTCCGGCGTGAAAACGCGCTACCATGGGGTCCGGAATTTTCACACCATCATTGCCCTGATAGAGGTTCTGTGTGCTGACCACACCTGCAAGGATTCTGCACCCTCGCGGCCTTACCCGCGGCTTACTGGTTTCCGGTTTTTTATCACTTCTGTCACTGCCCACCATCGCCCAGGACAGCGCGGCATCAGCACCGGCCGGTTTTTCCGAATGCAAGGCCCGGCTGCAGGAACAGGCCATTGCCGCCGGAGTCAACAGCAAGACCGCCAGCGAAGTGATGGCCAGGGCTGAACACCTGGACCGGGTAATTGAACTGGACCGCCGGCAACCGGAATTCACTACCACCTTTGCCGATTATCTGAACCGGCGGGTTAACGATGCCCGGGTCAGCAAGGGCCGTGAATTGCTGGAGGAACACCGGGAGCTGCTGGACCGTGTGACCCGGGAAACCGGCGTGCCGGCGCCCTATCTGGTTGCCTTCTGGGGACTGGAAACCAACTTTGGCAGCTATTTCGGCAAAATGCCGGTGCCAAGCTCCCTGACCACCCTGGCCTGCGATCCCCGCCGCAGCACCTTCTTCACCGAACAGCTGATAGCCGCCCTGCGCATCATCGATGAAGGCGCCATACCGGCAGATCAGATGGAAGGCTCCTGGGCCGGCGCCATGGGCCATGTGCAATTCATGCCCACGGTGTTTCTGCAGCACGCAGTGGATGCCGATGGTGACGGGCGCCGGGACCTCTGGAACAGCCTGCCGGATGCCATGATGTCCGCCGGCAGGTTCCTGCAATCCATGAACTGGAACGGCGACTACCGTTGGGGCCGGGAAGTACTTCTGCCCGACAACTTCGACTACTCCCTGGCAGACGGACGGCGACTGCCCCTGGCACAGTGGCGGGAGATGGGCATTACCGATGCGTTCGGCAATGCACTGGCCCGGGAACCCATTGATGCGGCCCTGGTGGTGCCCGCCGGGCACCGGGGCCCTGCCTTTCTCGCCTACGACAACTTCCGGGTGATCATGGGCTGGAACCGATCGGAATTCTACGCCATCGCGGTTGGTTACCTGGCAGACCGGATTGCCGGAGCAGGGATGCTCCAGAACCCGCCGCCGGAGGATGCGCCTGCGCTGTCCCGTGACAACATCATCAGCCTTCAGGAGGCTCTGCAGCAACGGGGTTATGAGCCTGGCAAGCCCGATGGCATTATGGGGCCGGCAACCCGCTCTGCCATCCGCCAGTTCCAGGCATCCAGCGGGCTGATCGCCGACGGTTATCCCGGCGAAACCGTGCTGACAAAACTGGGCGTCCTGACCAGTCAGTGATCTAGTGCCCCGTCTGGCTAATTCGCTAACCTACTGCGAATTAGCCAGACGGGGCACTAGCACCAGAGCAACAACCTGCTATTGCAGGTTACTGTTTAAGGCGAGACTGAACCGATATGGATTCCATTACCCTGGCCAGCCTTAGCACACCGGCACCGGGACAACACTGCTGAACACCATGCGCCTGGACCAGTTTATTGCCAACAGCACAGAACTTTCCCGCAAGGAGGCCAAACGGGCCATCAGCCAGGGCCAGGTGACGGTGAATGAGCAAACCTGCACAGGTGCCAACACGAAGCTGGCCGGTCATGAGCGGGTGGCGTTGTCGGGAACGCCGCTGACCTTGCCGGGCAAGCGCTACCTGATGATGAACAAACCGGCAGGCGTGGTAAGCGCCACCACCGACAGCGACCATCCAACCGCACTGGACCTGCTACCCGCGAATCTGGCCCGTAACCTCCACATTGCCGGTCGCCTGGATGCGGATACCACCGGCTTGCTGTTGCTGACCACCGATGGCCAGTGGTCCCACCGGATCATCTCGCCCCGCACGGATTGCCCCAAGACATACCGGGTAACCCTGAGCGAACCGCTATCCACCATGGCGGTTCGGAAACTGCAGCAGGGGGTGTATCTTCACAATGAGCCCAAACCCACCAGGCCTGCGCAAGTGGCCATTCTGGAAGAGAGAATCATCGAGCTGACGATTTCAGAGGGGCGCTACCACCAGGTCAAGCGCATGCTGGCGGCGGTCGGCAACCATGTCGAGGCACTACACCGCCTGCGGATCGGCGGTGTCACGCTGGACCCGGAGCTGGGCCCCGGCGGACACCGGGAACTGACCCGCGAGGAAAAAGACAGCCTGGCCTGAAGTCAGGTGCGTTCGAAACGCTGGGCCTGGAGGTTTTTCCGCACCGCACCGGCTTCGAATACCTCACCGTTCATGGCGATATAGACACCGGGCGGCAACAGTTGCACTGCCGCCCAGGCAAAACCGACATTGAAAACCGCGTCGGTCCGGCGCATGCGGGCCGGCTGCATGGCACCGGTCAGGACAATGGTCTTGTCCTTCAGGCTGGATAACACCGCTGCGGTATCGGCCATGGTATCAGTGCCATGGGTGATAACGATTCGGTCACAATCGCATTCGCTGACTGCCGCCAGTACCTGCCGCCGATCCTCGTCGTTCATCTCAAGGCTGTCCTTGCGCATCAACTCACGCAGTCGGTAACCACCGTGGATATTGGATTCCGAAAGCACCTCCGGCAACAGGCTGTGGCCCACCTCAAACTCGCTGTTGGCGTCAAAATACACCTTGTCGATGGTGCCACCGGTGGTGAAGATCTGGATCATGACGGGATTCCTTTCAGGGTCCAGGATCAGTTCACGCTGACCGTGCTGTTACCGGCAGTCGCATAGGCCGCGTTCTTCTGCTGTTCGTAGCGCCGGGCCGCTGCCGCCACCGAACCCCGGGCCCCGGTGTCCAGCCAGCGCCTGATCCGCCCGGCATCACCCATGGGAGAGCGGGTACCAAGGGAGTCCAGCAAGACAGTAACCACTTCCTTGCCGTTCATCTGCGAAATCATCACCAGGCAACGCCCGGCCTCAGAGAGATAGCCGGTCTTGCTCAGAGCCACGCCCCAGCTGTCCCTGTGAACCAGGGCATTGGTGTTACCGAAAGACAGGCTGTACCGGGGATTACGGAATTGCCCCCGGAAATAGTCGGTCGTGGAATATTTACCGATCTCGGGATGGGCGGTGGCTGCGTTCACCAGTTTAACCAGATCGGACGCGGTGGAGACATTGTCAGATGACAGCCCCGTTGGGTCTACGAAGTGGGTTCCAGTCATGCCCAGCTCCCGGGCCTTGGCGTTCATCGACTCGATGAACGCATCAAAACCGCCCGGGTGGCTGCGGGCCAGGGTGTAGGCCGCAAAATTCTCTGAAGACATCAGCGCGATTCTCAGCACGTCCGCACGGCGCATCTGCGAGTCAATACGGATCCGGCTGTAGGCGTTGGCGGCGGCCGGGGTGTGGCGCTGGTGAAAAGTCAGCCATTCATCCAGCGGCTCTCCGGATTCCAGCACAACCAGCGCCGTCATGACCTTGGTGATCGAGGCAATGGGCACGGATCGATCCGCGTTTTTGCCGAAAATCAGTTCGTCGGCGCCGGCCACCGCAACCGCGGCATTCACCGATGCCAAGTTGGGACCCGCTTCCTTCGCTGATGACAGAGCGTTGGCGGATGAATTCTGTTGATGGGCCTGCGAGAGCCAGGGCGCCAACATCAGAAAAAACGCCCAACCAATCGCCATACTCCGGTTACCCATGCATCAAAGCCCCTTCTGTCGTCTTCTGTCCAGCCAGTTACGTCCTCACCAGCGCCGGATTATAGCAGCGATAGTCAGGTGTCATCAGTTCATGGCAGATCGGTAATGGCGCCCCTGGACGCCGAACTTACGGTGCGGGCATATTTCGCCAGCACGCCCCGGGTGAATCGCGGGACCGGTGCCTGCCAGGCCTGCCGGCGCCGCTCCAGTTCTCCATCCGAGACACCCAGTTCAATCCGGTTACTGACCGCATCAATGGTGATGGTGTCGCCATCCTCAACCAGCGCAATCGGACCGCCCTCGGCCGCTTCTGGCGTAATATGGCCAACCACAAATCCATGGCTGCCACCGGAAAACCGGCCATCGGTAATCAGGGCTACGTCGCTGCCCAAACCCTTGCCCATGATGGCAGACGTGGGACTGAGCATTTCCCGCATACCCGGCCCTCCTCTTGGCCCTTCGTAACGGATGACCAGTACATCGCCGGCAACTACCGTGCCATCCAGAATCCGCTCCTGGGCCTCTTCTTCGGAATGGAATACCCGGGCCCGGCCGGTGAAACGGGTGCCTTCCTTGCCAGTGATCTTGGCCACCGCGCCGGTCGGCGCCAGGTTCCCGAACAGGATGCGCAGATGGCTGTCGGCCTTGATCGGGTTGTCGAAGGCATGGATGATGGCCTGCCCCTCCGGATAGGGTGCCACATCCGCCAGATTCTCCGCCAGGGTCTGGCCGGTCACGGTCAGGCAATCTCCGTGCAGCAGGCCCCGGTCCAGCAGCATCTTCATCAGCGGCTGGATACCGCCAATGGCCACCAGCTCTGACATCATGTAATGCCCGCTTGGCCGGAGGTCCGCCAGCACCGGCACCCGCTTGCCGATCTCTACGAAATCCTCCAGTCCCAGATCCACACCCACCGTGCTGGCCATGGCCAGAAGATGCAGCACCGCATTGGTGGAACCGCCCAGGGCAATCACCACGGTGATGGCATTCTCGAAGGCTTCCCGGGTCATGATGTCGCCGGGTTTGATGTCTTTCTCCAGCAGGTTCAGCACCGCCGCCCCGGCACCCCGGCAATCCGCCGCCTTGGTGTCCGACACGGCATTCTGGGCGGAACTGCCCGGCAGACTCATACCCATGGCTTCAATGGCCGACGCCATGGTGTTGGCGGTGTACATGCCGCCACAGGAGCCGGGCCCGGGAATCGCGGTTTCCTCGATCTGCTTGACCTCAATCAGGTCCAGATCGCCTCGGGCGTAGGCTCCAACAGCCTCGAACACCGAGATAATATCGGTGTGGTTCTCCCCGGGCATGATGGTGCCGCCATACACAAACACCGACGGCCGGTTCAGGCGAGCCAGTCCCATCATGCAGCCCGGCATGTTCTTGTCACAGCCACCAATGGCCACCAGACCATCAAACCCTTCACAGCCGGCCACGGTTTCAATGGAATCGGCAATCACCTCCCGGGACACCAGGGAGTACTTCATGCCCTCGGTGCCATTGGCGATGCCATCGGATACGGTGATGGTGTTAAAGATCAGCGACTTGCCGCCAGCTTCATCGGCACCGGCCGCCGACGCTTCGGCCAGCTGATTGATGTGCATGTTGCAGGGCGTGAGATTACTCCACGTAGACGCAATACCGATCTGGGGCTTCCTGAAATCCTCATCGGTAAACCCGACCGCCCGAAGCATGGCGCGACTGGCCGATTTGCCAATGCCATCGACCACGGGTGCCGAATATTTCCGGCGCTTGTCCTGATTCTTGTTTTGCGTCATGGGAGTCTCCTTTTCAGATGCCTTATCTGACCAGACTCTCAGAAACCATGACATTCGGCAACGGGAAGTCTATTCCCAGGCCTGGTGCAGGCCGGTGGGAAGCCCTGTCCAGAATCGTGGGAGCCATGGATGGCGGAGCCGAGCGTACAGGAACGTATTCACAGCGTATTTTGGACAGGGCTTCCCACCGACCTGCGCTCCCCCGGAGGCAAAAAGCTTTACAGGAAAGATGTATTTCCGACTGACCTGCATCAATGGCTTTACCCGGCGGTGGTCTTAAAATCCCCTGACATACTGACGCCATGGAGGCCTTTCGTGCCATCGCCAACTCAATCAGCACCGGTGGACAACACCGCTTCGGACTGCCCCGATTACCGGCGCTGGTGCGACGGCTATGGTGTTGTCCAGCACAGCGAAGCAACCAGACACCAGGTCAGGGTTCTGGCGGAGCATCTGGTCGCTGCCGGGCACCAGCCGGATGCGGCAACAGTGTATCGCCGGCTTGCGGATCTGGACCGGCTCACCAGCGCCGGGCTCTGGCTGGTGGTTCATATGACCTATGCCCGCCGGGTCGATGTCTCGGGACAGCCGCTGGCACCCCAGGATTTCAAGACCAATCCCGAAGGCCACACAGGCGGCGCGCTGAACATGGTGCCGGCTTATGCCGGTTATCTGGCGCTGAACAATTTGACCGGTCGGACCCGGAGCTGGCTGATGGGCCAGGGCCATTGCGTGGCGGCGGTGGATGCCCTGAATGTCCTCACAGGCAATCTTCATCCAGAACAAGCCGGGCGTTATCGCGGGCCGGACGGGCTCTCGGCGCTGGTGTCCGATTTCTACAGTTACCGCCAGAAGCCGGACGGAACCATGGCGGCGCCGCTAGGAAGCCATGTCAATCCGCATACAGCGGGCGGCATACTGGAAGGCGGCTATCTGGGGTTCGCCGAGCTTCAGTATGCCCATATGCCATTGCCCGGGGAATCGTTAGTGGCCTTCCTGTCAGACGGCGCCGCCGAGGAGCAACGGGGCAGCGACTGGATTCCCCGCTGGTGGCGTGCGGAAGACTGCGGCGCCGTGATGCCGGTGATGATTGCCAATGGCCGTCGCATTGAGCAGCGCACCGAACTGGGCACCCGCGAGGGCCTGGAGCGTTTTGAAGCCCATCTGGAGCATCGCGGTTTTGTACCCTTCCGTTTTGATGGCCGGGATCCGTCTGCCTTCGTTTGTACCCTGTATGAGATGGAGCAGGCACTTGCCGCCAATGGCGAGGCGGCCCAGAGAGGCGAAAGCCGTTACCCGGTGCGGGTGCCCTATGGTATTGCGGAGACGGTCAAGGGCTACGGTTTTTTCGGGGCCGGCAATAATGCTGCCCACAACCTCCCTCTTCCGGGCAACCCACGCATGGATGCCCGTGCCCGGGAACTGTTCAACGAACATTCCGCCCGTTTATGGGTGGCGCCGGATGTGCTCCATAACTGCATTGCCGCGCTGAATCAGCATGCGAAGCAGGCCCGTCCACTTGAGCGGGATCACCCGTTGGCAACCCGGAATCCGCCGGATCCGGTGATTCCAAAACTGCCAGCCAATCCGGACCGAACCTCGCCCATGAAGGCAGTGGATGACTTTTTCCAGGCACTCGTGGCAGAGAATCCCGGCCTGAGGCCCCGAGTGGGCAACCCGGATGAATTGGCCAGCAACCGACTCGGTGGGGTTCTGGACAGTCTGAAACACCGGGTGAACGATCCTGAGAGCGACCAGGAATCGGTCCACGGTAAAATTATCACCGCCCTTAACGAGGAAGCCGTGGTCTCCGCCTGTCTGGCCAACAAGGCCGGGCTTAACCTGGTAGCCAGCTACGAGGCCTTCTGCGTAAAAATGCTCGGCGCCATCCGCCAGGAGCTGATCTTTGCCCGGCACCAGAAAGAGGTGGGCCGGCCGGCATGCTGGCTTGGCCTGCCGGTCATTGCCACTTCCCATACCTGGGAAAACGGTAAGAACGAGCAATCCCATCAGGACACCACCTTCTGCGAGAGCCTGCTCGGCGAAATGAACGATGTATCCCGCGTTCTCTTTCCGGCCGATTACAACAGCACACTCGCCTCGCTGCCATCGGTGTTCAGCGAACGCGGCAAGATAAGCTGCATGGTGATCCCGAAGCGCGAACGGCCCTGCGTCTTTGACACCCGGGAAGCCGAACTGCTGGCACGACACGGTGCCCTGGTGGTGGACGAAGACACGTCTGCCGGCGAGCCGTTGCTCTTGATGGCCAACGGCGCCTACCAGTTGTCTGAAGCTATACGGGCCTGCGAACGCCTTCGGGAAACCGGCACGCCGTTCCGGCTGGTCTATATCCAGGAGCCCGGCCGCTTCCGGCAGCCACGGGATACCATGGAGGCCGAAAGCTGCCTGTCTGAATTTGAACGCGAGCGGCTGTTCCCCCATCGCATTCACCGCCGGGTTGCCCTCACCCACATGCGCCCGGAAGTGTTCCGCGGGCATCTGTATCCGCTGTTCCCGGAGCCTTCACGGGCACGGGTTCTCGGCTACATCAACCGGGGCGGCACCCTGAATGAGGCAGGCATGCTGTTCGCCAATGGCTGCTCCTGGGCCCATACCCTGGCCGCCTGCGCCAGCGTTATGGATAAGCCGCCCGGCGAGTGGCTGTCCAGTGCCGAACTGGCTGCGGTGGAAGGCCGGGGTGACCCGACCATGATTACCCGGGGCCTGCCCTGAGCAGACGTTTTCTCAACGCGGTCTCGATTTCCAGAATCACCAGAAGCGCTACTCCGGAGCCAACAGCAAACCCAAGCATGTCGGGGCTCAGCGCTTCGCTGCCAAAGGTACTGTTGAACCAGGGCAGGTAAGTAAACAACAGCTGTAACAGGACAACGGCTGCAACCGCCAGCAACACGACCGGTGTTCCCAGTACACCGCGCAGGGTAATCGACGCGCTGTCGAGATACCGGACCGCAAACAGGTAAAACATTTCCATCGCCACCAACGTATTGACCGCCAGGGTACGGGCCGTGGTTTCGCTGCCATAATGATGCATGGCCCAGTACCAGGCCGCGAAGATGCCTGCCAGGAATAGCAACGATACAAAGACCACCCGCCAGACCACGAACCCCCGAAGCAGCGATTCATCCCGGGCCCGGGGCGGATGTTTCATGACATCTGGCTCCGCCGGCTCGAACGCCAGGGTCATGGCGAGGACCACCGAGCTGACCATGTTGACCCAGAGAATCTGCAATGCGGAGATCGGCAGGGTCAGCCCCAGAAGCAGGGCAGTGATCAGGCTGATAGATTCACCGCCATTGATCGGCAGCATGAAGGCAATGCCTTTTTTCAGGTTGGTGTAAACGGTCCTGCCCTCGCGCACGGCTGCGGCAATGCTGGCAAAGTTGTCATCCAGCAACACCACGGAAGAC
The DNA here is from genome assembly GCF_038098645.1 of Marinobacter metalliresistant. NCBI lineage: Bacteria > Pseudomonadati > Pseudomonadota > Gammaproteobacteria > Pseudomonadales > Marinobacteraceae > Marinobacter > Marinobacter metalliresistant. Next base: position 2,441,335 of record NZ_CP101118.1, read on the forward strand.
GCCTCCCTGGCAGCCTCAGACCCCTTCACCCCCATGGCAATTCCCACGTCTGCCCGTTTCAGGGCCGGCGCATCGTTTACGCCATCACCGGTCATGGCCACCACACCGTGCAGAGCCTGAAGCGCTGTCACCAATCTCAGCTTGTGCTCGGGGCTGGTGCGGGCAAAGACATCCACCTCACCTACAAGCTCACGTAACTGGTTGTCGTCGAGCTGGTCCAGTTCTCTACCGGTCAGCACACGATCGGTATTTTTCAGGCCCAGCTTCCTGGCAATGGCGCCGGCCGTTACCCCATGGTCTCCGGTGATCATCTTGACCCGGATTCCGGCGTCGTGGCAGTCGGCTATGGCCCGGATCGCCTCCTGCCGGGGCGGATCCAGCAGCCCGACCAGCCCCAGCAGTTCTGCCCCCTGGCCCAGATCCTCAATCGTCAGTTCGCTGATACCCCGCTCTGCCGGTTTACGGGCGATGGCCAACACCCTGAGCCCCCCGGATGCCATCTCGTCAATAACCTGCTCCCAGAGCGCCGGGTTCAGGGCCGTGGTCTCACCGGACTCCGTAACCTCGCTGGCACACATGTCGAGAATGCGCTCCGGCGCGCCTTTGAGGTAGATAACACTGTGGCCATGATGATCGTGGTTCAGCGTGGCCATGAAGCGATTCTGGGTATCGAAGGGGATTTCGTCTTTCCGGGGCCAGTCGGTGGCGCCGCTCTCGACATCAAACCCGGCTTTACGGGCAAACACCGAGAGCGCGGCTTCCATGGGATCGCCGTTGATACGGACCCGGCCGGAATCGTGGTGTACATGGGCATCGTTACACAGCGCCGCTGCCCGGGCCAGTTCATCCAGCAGGGGTGACTTCGCCAGCTGTCCCTGTTCGCTATTTACCGCACCACCAAGGTCATACCCTTCCCCGGTCACCTCCAGCCGAACACCAGACAACACCGCCCGGGTTACCATCATTTCGTTACGGGTCAGGGTTCCGGTTTTGTCGGAACAGATCACCGAGACCGCGCCCAGGGTCTCGATCACCGGCATGCGGCGAACGACCGCCTTACGGCGGGCCATCTGGCGCACGCCGATGGCCAGGGTGATGGTGAGAATGGCCGGCAAACCCTCAGGAATTGCGGCAACCGTCAGCCCCACCACGGCCATGAACAGCTCCCGGAATGGCAGGCCGCTGAACACCAGCCCGCCAAAGAAAATCGCAATGCCGGTAAGAATGACAATAATGGATAGTACCCGGGCGAACTTGTCCATCTGTTCCAGCAGTGGGGTTTTCAGGGTGGTGGTCTGGGCAAGCAGGCCGGAGATCCGGCCAATTTCAGTATTGGCGCCGGTACGAACCACGATGCCGCGACCGGTGCCGGTCGCTACCATGGTGCCGGAGAAGGCCATTCCGGCCTGGTCCCCAAGTGCCGCATCCGAAGGAACCGCCTCCGTCGATTTATCGACAGCCTCGGATTCACCGGTGAGGATGGCTTCATCGATTTTCAGGTTGTGGGATTTTTCCAGACGGAGATCGGCGGGCACCCGGTCGCCCGGCTCCAGCAGTACGGTATCGCCCGGAACGAGCCCGGCGGCGTCAATCTGATGCTGGCCATCGGCCCGCACCACCCGGGCCTTGGGCGCGAGCATGTGGCGGATGGCCGACAAAGCCTGTTCGGCCCTGCCTTCCTGAACAAAGCCCACCAGGGTCTGGATAACGACAACCGCCATAATGACTCCGGCGTCCACCCAGTGGCCGAGGCTGGCGGTAATCACTGCAGCCGATGCCAACACGTAGATCAGGAAATTCCTGAGTTGCCGGCCCAGCCTGGCCCAGGGCCCCTTGGCGCGGGCTTCGGGCAGCGCATTGGGCCCGTACCGGGCCAGTCGGCTCCCGGCTTCCTCTGCAGAAAGCGGACCGGCCGACTGTAGCCGGTTTCTGGCGCCCCCGGGTTCGAGCACGTGCCATTCAGCCTCCTGCTCAAGCTTCGCGCCATTTTTCCGTTCCACGGATTCTGCCATACCGTTTACACCTGCCTGCCCCTGCAATACCGCCATTAAACCCCGGGAACAACCCGGGGCGGCTTGCGCTGCATCAAGGACAGGACAGCTAACAGCAAGGACCGATTCCTTACCCCGCGGCTACGTTCTCGACGGTGCGATTGCCCTGCCCCGGCAACACCCTGCGGGATGAGGTTCGCGGGGCATCAACCTGATAATCCCGAGACTTGATGGTATCCACGAAATACCAGTCCGCCCGCGCCTCTTCCGGGGTAAAGGTCACCACCATATAACCCCGCTGATTCACGTTCAGGTAATCCAGATCATCCACCAGCAGACCAATGGCCTGTTCCGCGCCCGGAATCATGGCGTTGGGTATGCCCAGATACTCCTCAAGCCCTGGCGAGGTGACGGAGGAAGTGGCGAATTCGACGCCAACCTGATCACCGTTCCTGTCCTTCAGGTTATTAGCCCAGGCGTTGTGGGTATCACCGGCCAGCACAACAAGGTTCTTGTCGAGGGCCTTGGCGGTACCCAGCACCACTTCCCGCTCGTACTGGTAACCATCCCAGGCATCGAGGTTGTAGGGCGCAACCGTATTGATTCTGGCCAGCTCACCATCAGTCAGGCTCTGGTCACCCTGCAACGCGCGGACCTTGAGCTGAGCCAGCGCCGCCAGATTTTCCGGCAGGCCTTCCAACTGTTCGGTGGCAATCGCCACCAGCAATTCGGCGGGCAGATTCATCCGACCCATCAGCACCTGCTGGCCCAGGACCTGCCAGGTGGCACTGGAATAACTCAGGGAAGCCTGCAGCCAGAGCAGCTGCTCGGCGCCAAGCAGGGTTCGGTTCGGGCTGCCGACATCGGCAGTAAACCGGGCTGCATCCAGTCCTTCACCGGTAAAGTAATCCATGTAGTCCAGTTGCTGATCACGGCCGATGATACGGGTATCCAGCATGTGCAGATCCACCAGGTTACCAAACCGGAAGGTACGGAAAATGGCCTCGTCACTACCCTCAATCACCGGGCGGATCGGCATCCATTCAAAATAGGCCTTCAGGGCACTGAGTTTGCGCTCGGCAAAATCCCCTTCCCCGTCATTGTGATTCTCCGCGCCTTCCTTCCAGGTGTCGTTGGCCACTTCGTGGTCATCCCAGACCGCGATGAACGGCACCCTGGCGTGCAGGGACTGAAGGTCCTCGTCAGCCCGGTAGATGGCATAGCGCCGGCGGTAATCCTCCAGCTCAATCAGCTCCAGGTTGTTGTTCTCCGGAAAGGTTCGGCCCAGTGCTTCGGCATCACCGGCGCCGTAACTGCTGCTCTCGGAGCTGTATTCGTAGATGTAGTCACCCAGATGCACCACGGCATCGAGATCACTCTGCCTGCCGATCTCACGATAGACGTTGAAGTAACCGGCCGGGTAGTTGGCACAGGACACCACCGCAAGGCGGACGGATTCAACGCTGCCTTCCGGAAGTGTCCGGGTCATGCCGACCGTGGAACGGCTGCCAGTGGCCTGAAAACGATAGTAGTAGGTCTGCCCGGGCGCCAGTCCGCGGACATCCACCTTGATGGTAAAGTCATTGGCCTTTACCGCTTCGGCGGCACCTGAACGGACAAGGCCCTCAAAGGCCTCATCCGTGGCCACCTCCCAGGCCACCCCAACCGGGCGATCCTGGCCTGTCCCTGGCACCGCGCGGGTCCAGAGCACGACGCCGTCGGCGAGCGGATCACCACTTGCCACACCGTGAGTAAAACTGATGGCCCGTTCATCGGAGCTGTCCAGCACACAGCCGGCCAGACCGGTGGATACCACCACCGCCCCCATGCCCATGGCCGATGCCTTCAGAAAGTCCCGTCGCGTTAGTCGTTTCATTGCTATGTCATCCCCTGCGTTCGTCCTTTGTAGCATCGGCTTCCTGCGGTCCGCGCCGTTACTACTCCAACAGAAGAACCTAGTCGGGCTGCGTTAAGAACGCATTGCCAAATTACGACAGGGGGATGGCAAATCACGACAACTGCCCGGGATGTGCGCCAAGTACCACGAGGTGGCGGGTATATACTGGAATAGGTAAAACCGGAGACAAAGTGTGCAGAAACTTGCACAGCGACGTATAATGCACCTTAGCCCCTTAAAAGCATAGCCCCTTAAAAGCATAGCCCCTTAAAAAAGAGTACACCTCAATGTTAGCTCTCGAGACGACAGAATCTGATCAGAGACCTGGCTCACCCGCTGAGGCTATCGGAGCCGCGTTTCGCAGCGCCCGAAATGCGCGTGGCATGTCAGGCGAGGCGCTGGCGTCTGCAACAGGTTTATCGCGAAGGACGATTATCAAGATCGAGCAAGGCGACGAGAGCGTGGCCTTTGGCAGTTACCGGGCAGTAGCTCAATGCCTCAATCTCGACTGGCTTCTGGATGCCTTTTGCACAGACGCCAACAAAAGCTCTCCTCATCTTCCGAGGTACTATTTGTCGGGGGCCTCCGCACTGTCATTGCCCCCCGAAGATGGTCGACCGCCAGCTCTCTGGTACTCCAGCAGTTTGAGCAACCCGAAGAATTGGCGGGTCGCCGGAAAACACCTAACCCATACCGGCGAGCTAATCGGCGTTATCGGTTTGTGGAACGCGACGAAAGCAATCTCCCTTTACGGAGTGACTGTGCCGTGTATGTGGGCCGCGAGCCCGGAACGTGCGGTATTCGACTTGTTAATCCATCACTGCGAGATTAAACGCAAAGCGGTCCCAAACATCCAGGCATCTGACATCGACGATGTTGTTGACCTAGAGCAAGTGATCAACTGGATTGGCCTCTGCAGGGCATTCCTATCCCGGGAGGGTGAAGAGAATATAGGTGACTGGCTCGAAGGCGTTTACTGATGAAGCTGACCAAACAGCAGGGCATACACCAAAAAATCATGCAGGCAATTTGTGAAGTCATCCATGATGAGAACAAACCATTGGTTCTTAAAGGCGGTACGGCTTTGTTGTTGGGATACGACCTGCAGCGGTTCAGTGAAGACCTGGATTTCGACCTTACGATGCCCCTTGAGGGGCATCTGAATGTCAAAAGCATCTGTAAAAGTGCTCTGAAAAAGCTAACAGGACAGGGCATCAGGGTAACTCTCACTGACTTCAAAGACCTGAAGAAAACCGAAACAACACACCGTTGTCGTCCGATTTTTTCTGCAGGAAAGGATGTTCCACCCATTTCGATCAAAATCGAAATATCCTCTCGTTCTGCCCTAAATCCCGAGTGCATCCGATCCATCAACGGCATTAGCGTCTACTCAGTAAGCGAGATCGCGCGCCTAAAACTCCTGGCTGCCCAGGAAGATGAATCACGCCGCTACCGCACAGCCGCACGTGACCTTCACGACCTTGCATTTATTGCCAGTAACTGGGAAGCCGATTTGCCGGCCAACATCGTTGACCAGCTGGAGAACTTCCTTTGCGACCCCGCGTATTTGATGGAACGTTACGCCACTGCCTACGAAGATGACCCGATCCTAAATGGACGCCTGTTTGAGGATCTCAGCATCATAGAAAACTGGATGGACAACAGAGGTGAGGAAGACACCCTCTCGATGTTTAAGCCGAGCTGATAACGCAAGAGCGCCGAAGGGCGCACTCACTCAATGAGGAGGATTTAGGCCTCGCGCTGCAAAACAGTATGATCCGATTCGTATCCAACATATTTGCCATCGCCTGAATGCCGGAGCTTGAAGATATGTTGCATGATAAAGGGCCGCAAGCCCCTGAGGCTGGCGAAAGCCAGACACAGCAAAAAGGGGAGCAGTGCGCTCCCCTTTTTGCCTTGTTATGGCCGGATTACACCGGATCTATCCGCTGATGAAGACCGGCCCTACGCCAAAGTTCCAGAGAATCACGGAACCAACCCGGGTGGAAACCAGGATGACCAGGGCCACGGTGAGCAAGGCGCCGGCGTACATGACCGCCCGCTCCTTCTCGATGCCCATGACAATCGGCAGGCCGTCGTACATGAGCCAGGCGCCATAACACGCAGCAATCAGGAACACGATAGCGTTGAACCAGGGTACCGGATAAAGCAGGGCAAAACCGGCCAGAAACAGTGGCGTGCAGGAATACGCTGCCAGGGCAATGCCGTTGGACGGCACATACTCTTCCTTGGCGCCATAGGTTTTCGCCATCCAGTTGATAGCGTACCCCAGCGCAAAGACACCGACGAGCATGGCCAGATAGGTCAGCACGCTGAGTTGCAATGCGCTGATTTCCGTCAGCTTGATCAGACGCTCATTGCCCACCGTCCAGCCGAAATAGGCTGTCGATATATAGGCACTGATGGGCGCAATGGCTGCCAGGATAAGGACATAGGCAACATAGACCCGGCGTGGTGTTTCATGTTCTTTTCGTATGGAAGCCCATTCTTCACCAGGATGGGTAAAGAGACCGAACGCATGTGACAGGAGCATGGACAACCCCCTTTCCTTGCTGTTGTTGGTATTTTGAAATACGAAAACCGGAAACGGTCGGACCAGCGACCGTCCCTTGTTCTTAACTATAGTCAAGAATGAAAGAGTGCAAAGGAGAATTGACTAAAAAGCGGCCTGATGATCAGGTCAGTCAGGGCGACCGGCAGACAGCGGCCGCCGGACATCAGGAATTGCGGGGGTCGGTCTCGGCAACCCAGGGGTAATCCTTGCGGCTGTCGCGGAACGCCAGGAGGCCTTCAACGCCCGTAAAATCCACAAGATCACGGAAATCCAGCCAGTCCACCATGCAGTGGAGGCAGATCGCCGGGTAGTTCCAGGTCTCGAACTGACCGTCTTCCACCATCGCCGCCAGAGTGCGAAGCGTGGTCATGATCCGCTCGCGCTGAAGGTTGTAGAACATCAGGTCCTGACTGGTATCAATCCCGGAACGTTCAGACAGAAGCATGGTAACCGCGGAGTCATTGGCACCGTCGATCATGGTCAGCTGGTTCTGCTGATCCCAGGTTAGCGGATCCCTGCCCTGCTTGGCACTGATGTAGCGGGCGATGATCCGGGAATCGTAGATTTCCTGGCCACCGTCTTCGAGAACCGGGATTTTCAGGGTCGGGTTGTGGCGTCTGAGTTCGTCCCGGTCTTCACCATAGATGTCGAGATTCAGGAATTCATAGCGCTCTTCATCCAGCAGAATCCGGATGCGCCTGACGTAAGGCGAGGTGGTGGAGCCGATCAGTTTCATGGTTTCTCCGAGTGTTTCCCGCTCAGGATCCCAACAGGGATTCAGGGTTTGTGTATGGGTGCCCGGTAGCTTCAGCCACTTCCCTGTAGGTCACCTTGCCTGCAGCCACGTTGAGCCCGGCCCTCAGGTGCGGATCTTCCTTCATTGCCCGGTCCGGGCCCTTGTTGGCCAGCGCCGCCACGAACGGCAGGGTCACGTTATTCAGGGCCAGTGTCGACGTACGCGCCACGGCACCGGGCATGTTAGCCACGCAGTAATGTACCACACCATCAACGATATACGTGGGGTCATCGTGGGTTGTTGCCCTGGACGTTTCCGCGCACCCGCCCTGATCGATGGCGACATCCACGATAACGCTGCCCTCGGGCATACGCCGGATCATATCGCGGCTAATCAGCTTGGGTGCCGAGGCACCGGGAATGAGGACGCTGCCGATCACCAGGTCCGATTCCGTTACCGACTGGTCCAGCGTCTGGGCGGTGGAGAACAGGGTGGTAATCCGGTTGCCATAGAGGTGGTCCAGGAGCCGCAGTACCTCCATGTCGCGATCCAACACCGTGACCTGGGCACCAAGCCCGACAGCCATGGCCACGGCATTCTGGCCGACCACGCCACCACCTACGACGGCAACCCGTGCCGGGCTGACTCCGGGCACGCCACCGAGCAACACACCGCGACCGCCCATGGCCTTTTCCAGACAGTGTGCCCCGGCCTGAATCGACATCCGGCCCGCCACTTCCGACATCGGGGCCAGCAAGGGCAAACGGCCGGCGTGGTCGGTCACGGTTTCATAGGCAATACAGGTGGCGCCGGATTTCACCAGATCATCGGTCTGAGGCTTGTCCGGGGCCAGATGCAGATAGGTAAACAGCGTGTGATCCGGTCGTAGCATCGCCCGTTCTTCGGCCTGGGGTTCCTTGACCTTGACGATCAGTTCCGCCGTATCGAAGACTTCCTTTCCGGTATCCAGAATCCTGGCCCCCACCTGTCGGTAATCGTCATCGGTAAATCCGATTGCAATGCCGGCCCCGGTCTCCACGAAGACCTCATGGTTATGGCCGCATAGCTCATGCACTGCTGCCGGCGTCATGCCTACCCGGTATTCACGATTCTTGATTTCCTTTGGCACACCGATTTTCATGCACTGCCTCCAAAGCATCCGCCGATTTGCAAGTGTCTGCATGAAGTGTAGTCAAAAGATCCTATACTGGTTTGGCAACTGACTGCACCGGTTTACCGGTTCCGGACGCAGAATTCCGGACAAAACCACCCCAACCCACAAGGAGCAGGAAACATCATGATTACTCTGAAAAAAGCGGCCACAGCCGCAACCCTGTCACTGACTCTCGCAAGCACGCAGGCACTGGCAGAAATGCAGACCAAAACCGTCGAATACAAGGTCGGTGATACCACCTTCACCGGCTACATGGCCTGGGACGATGAGTTCGAGCAGAAGCGCCCCGGCGTTCTGGTGGTTCACGAATGGTGGGGCCACAACGAGTTCGCCCGTGACCAGGCGGAAAAACTGGCTGCGGCAGGCTACACCGCATTTGCCCTGGACATGTATGGCTCCGGCAAACAGGCGGACCATCCGGATACCGCCCAGAAGTTCATGCAAGAAGCCACCAAGGACATGGACCAGGTCAAAGCCCGTTTCATGAAGGCCATGGAGATTTTGCAGAACCATGAAAGCGTTGATGCCTCACGCATTGCCGCACAGGGCTATTGCTTTGGCGGCGCTGTGGTCCTGAACATGGCCCGGATGGGCGTGGATCTGGATGGCGTCGTCAGCCTTCACGGCGCTCTTGGCAGTCCCATTAGCGCTGAACCCGGAGTGGTGAAGGCACGGGTTCAGGTATACACCGGTGGCGCCGACCGGATGGTGCCCTCCGAGCAGGTCGCCGGGCTGGTCAAGGAAATGCAGGATGCGCAAGTCGACCTCACGCTGGTGACTTTCCCCGGCGTTCTGCACTCGTTCACCAATCCTGGCGCAGATAAGCTCGCTAAAGAATTCGGCATGCCGATTGGCTATGACGAAGAGGCCGCTACCCGCTCCTGGAAAGGTACCATGGCGTTTTACGAGGAGATTTTCGCCCTGTAATTCACCGATATCCCTTCGGGAGTTCAAAACCCGGCAAAGTTGTCGGGTTTTTTATGCCTCAGAGTGACGAAGCGATGCTGTTTCGAACATCCGTCATCAAGTCATCAAGGGGTAAATCCCCGGTGGCCACCGGAGGATGGATCACGATTTCAATCTCACCGGGAGTGAAGGCAGCATGCCCCTTGGGAAGCCGCTGGTGGGAGCCCCGGATGGTAACAGGGAGAATCGGAAGCTGGCCATCCTTGGCGATCACAAAACCACCTTTCTTGAACGGCAGCAGCTTCCCGTCCAGAGAGCGTGTGCCCTCCGGAAAAATCAGGATGCCAGTGCCATTGGGCAGTTGGGCAACACCCCGCTTGATACTCTCCAGCGCATCACTGCCCCTGGACCTGTCGATAAACAGGTTGCGGGAAGTCTCCAGTGCCAGCCCGAACAGGGGCACCTTGCGCAGTTCCTTCTTGATTACCCAGCGGTACTGCAACCGGAGCGCCAGCACCAGGGCCGGAGGATCAAAGTAGGAGGCGTGATTGCTCAGAATCACATAACGCTGACCGGGCTGAATGTTTTCCCTGCCACGGACCCGCAGCCGGATACCGCAGACTTTCAGGATCCCCCAGGCATAGATCCGGGTACCGTGAAACGCCGCATCACCGCGCTTTCCGGAAAGAGCGGCGATCACGATCGGCAAAAACAGGATCAGCGTGAGCGATATGGCCCAGAACAGAATCCAGGCAGCTTTGAGCATTCGGAGCATGAAATGATTCCTGTAGGTCTCGACTTCCGTTTTAACGAGCAACAGGGAAACAAAGATTACACAGCGCGGGGAAAATCACAAAACGGATAGCCACGGAAGGATGATTTCAAGATGAAAAAAAGGCAGCCGAAGCTGCCTTTCTGGCGGTTATTCCCGAATCCCTCAGGGATTACAGCGGAACAACGTTCTCCGCCTGGGGACCTTTCTGGCCCTGGGTAACGGTGAACTCAACCTGCTGGCCTTCTGCCAGAGTCTTGAAACCGCTGCCCTGAATAGCGCTGTAGTGAACAAAAACGTCCGGGCCGCCTTCACGAGTGATAAAGCCAAAGCCTTTTGCTTCGTTGAAGAACTTAACAGTACCGGTAGTAGTAGACATACTTAAACTTCCTGAAATCAATCATATTATCTGCCGCCGTACACCCTCGTGGTGCAAGGTCGACGTTTTGCGGAAATACAGAACTCGCGGAATCAGAAACAGGACGGTCACTACACACTGCGGAGGTACGCCTTATTCATGAAATGCTTTACTGAATCTTTCCTACATTTTTAACTCTACTCCTGAATCCGAGACTTGCCAAGGGTATTTTCAAGAAAAAATATAGGTAGTGATACCCATCAGCCCTTCACCAGGCCGAAGGTGTAAATTCCCAATGCAGTCATCAGGATGGAGCCCACCACATGGGCCAGAATACCGGTGATGGCCATGGCCCATTTGCCTTCCTGGATGGCGGCGAACATCTCCAGAGAAAAGGTAGAGAACGTGGTCAGCGCGCCGCACAGTCCGGTAATGGCAAACAGCCGCCACTCCGGCGCCAGGGTGCTGCCATGACTGAAATAACCGATCAGCAGGCCGATCAGCCAGCCACCACTGAGGTTGGCGACCAGCGTACCGTAAGGAATTGCATGGTAGGTGGCATTCAGCCACAACCCCAGGGCCCAACGAAGGTTGGCGCCGATCACGGCGCCAACACTTACTGCAAAAAAAGACAACCACATGTCAGAGCATGTCTCCGGTCAGGCAGGATTGTGGTCAATCACAGACTCCTTGTTGTGCGCAAAGGCATCAAACGGGAAGTCGTCCACAGTCAGCATTTCCAGCACCACGGCTTCGTACTGACGCATGAAGTCCGTCTCTTCCCTGGTGTAAACACCGGCCTCCAGGGCCGCTTCGAACCGCTCTTCCGGATGCAGCGCCGTCATGGGCAGCTCGCCCCTAGCGTAGGCCTTGGTGACCTTCCGGTACAGCTGTTCGGCCTTGTCATAGTCTTTGAGCAGACCATTGTAACGGGCAACCGGGTTCTCCACCGTGCCTTCGCCATCGCTAGTCCAAATGCTGGCGATCAGTTTATTGCGAATCGGCGTATCGGTGGAGATGGCGCGGGCCAGTTTACGGGCCAGATCATCCCCGGGGCTGCCCCAGCGGCGACCCAACGGCATGGTAACAGCGCGCAAGACCAGCGCCACGGCGCGGTTGGGCAGGTTCTGCAGGAACTCATCCAGCGCGTTTTCAGTGCGATGCATCAGCAGGCCCAGACTGTACTCCATCACTTCCTTCTCGCCTTGCACCGGCTGAGTCTCGTGCCAGTTCTTCAGCACCATGGATGCGAGGTACAGGTTGGACAGCATATCTCCCAGGCGCGCCGAGATCAGCTCACGCATTTTCAGCTCGCCGCCCAGGGTGGTCATGGCGGCATCAGAACACAGACCGAAGGCCGCGCTGAACCGGACCACCGCCTGAGCGTATTTCCGGCTGGCACTGTCGAACGGCACATCCGCCCGACCAAGGCCAAGTGCCTGGGTGAAGGCGCGGGCAGCATTGCCGAAGATCAGACCGGCATGACCGAAGATGGCGCCGTCGAACGCCTTGATATCATCGTTATCCTTGGCCGCCAGTTCCTTGAGCACGTAAGGATGACAGCGGATCGCTCCCTGCCCGAAGATCATCAGGCTGCGGGTCATGATGTTGGCACCCTCAACGGTGATCGAAACGGCCGCACCGCTGAAACTGATACCCAGATAGTTGCGGGGGCCGAGGGTCACCGTCTTGCCACCGTGGACGTCCATGGCATCGGTGAGGATGCCTCTCTGGAACTCGGTCAGGTGATACTTGAGAATCGCAGACGGCACCGCCGGCTTCTCGCCTTTGTCGATCATGTTGGCGGTATGGTTAACCGCCGCCTGAGCGATATAGGTCTTGGCGGCAATGCGGGCCAGGGGCTCCTGCACACCTTCCATATCCGCAACCGGCGTGTTGAACTGGCGACGGATCCGGGTGAAGCCACCGGCGGTAGCCACGGAATAGGCAGCCGCACCGGCGGCACCGGAAGGCAGGGTAATACAGCGGCCAACCGACAGGCATTCAACCAGCATGCGCCAGCCCTGGCCCGCCATCTCCACACCACCGATGATGTAATCCAGCGGAATGAATACGTCCGTGCCCTTGATCGGTCCGTTCAGGAACGGGCTGCCGATCGGGCAGTGGCGGCGGCCGATTTCCATACCCTTGATGTCCCGGGGGATCAGGGCGCAGGTAATGCCATAATCCTTGGTGTCGCCCAGCACCCCGTCCGGATCAAACATCCGGAAGGCCAGGCCCACAACCGTGGCGATGGGTGCGAGGGTAATCCAGCGCTTCTCGAAATTGAGCCGGATTCCCACCACTTCCTTGCCATCCACTGTCTGCTTGCAGACGATGCCGGTGTCAGGCAGTGAGGTTGCATCCGAGCCGGCACGGGGGCCGGTCAGGCCGAAACAGGGGATCTCACGGCCATCGGCCAGACGTGGCAGGTAGTGATTCTTCTGGTCGTCGGTTCCGTATTTGACCAGCAACTCACCCGGGCCGAGAGAGTTGGGTACGCCGACAGACACCATCAGTGATTCGTTCGCAGCCAGTTTCTGCAGAACCGCTGTCTGGGCCTTGGCCGAGAACTCCAGGCCGCCGTATTCCTTCGGGATAATCATGCCGAAGAATTTTTCCTTCTTGAGGAAATCCCACAGCTCCTTCGGCAGGTCCGCACGCTCAACCGCCACGTCCCAGGCGTTGCACATGGAGATGGCCTGGGTGCACTGATTGTCCACGAAAGCCTGTTCTTCCTCGCTCAGGCCGGTATAGCGGTTAACCAGCAGGTTGTGCCAGTCCGGACGACCGGTAAACAGTTCGCCATCCCAGCCCACAGTGCCCGCTTCCAGAGCGACTTTCTCGGTATCCGAAACCTTGGGCGCGACTTTCTTGAACATCGCAAAAATGCGGGGTGTCAGCCAGCTCTGGCGGAAACCTGGCAAGCCTGCGGCCGCTGTTGCCGCGGCACCGATAAACAGCACCAGCGCCAGCCAACCGGAGGCAAAGATCAGGGACAGCAAACCGGTCCCTGCCATCACACCAATGGCGGACGTTGCACCGGACTCGCGCCGCATCACAATCAACAGGCCGGCCAGTGCCACTACAAACAGAATGAAAGTCATCATAGGTTCTCTCTGTCATCCATGGTTCAGGAATGTTGAAGACTACAATTTGTTACGTTCACCGTACCGCATCAGAGGATGGCTGACCAGCAAATGCCGCACAGTCAGCCAGTTACAGCCGTCACACCCCGGCTTACGCAGTCACTATCACCCGGATGCCTTCCAGGGCGAGACTGGCATGGCCAATGGCATCCCGGGCCGCCTCGAACTGGCCCCGGAAATAGTCGATTTCCTCTTCACGAATCGCCGGATTTACCCTCTGCAGCGCTTCCAGCCTGCGAATCTCCGGTTCAAAGCTGGCAGCTAGCTGGTCAAGGGCCTGCGCCTTCAGGGGCTCAAGGTGAGGCTTGGACAAACGCTCCACATGATCCACCATGGTTTCAACCTCAGGACGAATCTGCGGCACGATGGCCTGGGCCGTGCGCCGGCGGATGTTTGAGCACAGGTCGTTCAACCGGTCATGGGGCAACGCACCGGATAACTCCTTGCCGTTCACATCCACCAGCAGTCGCAACGGCGAGACCGGCAGGTAGCGGGTCAGCTGCAGGGCATCCGGGGCGGGACAGTGCACAGTAAACAGCGCCTCCATCAGCAAAGTACCCGCCGGCAGCGCTTTCACAGACAGACTGGCCAGGGCCGCCTTGCCCAGGCCGGAACTGGTGACCGAATCCATCACCCCGGTCACCATCGGGTGCTCCCAGCTCATAAAGGCCAGATCTTCCCGTTCCAGGGCATTCCGGCGATCCCAGGTCACCGTTATGCCGTCTTCCGGCAACTCGGCCACGTGACCGGCCTGGTATTGCTCACCGGGGCGGAGAATGTCGGAATGATCAGCGTGGTCTTCCACATCCACCCCGAGAATGTCGAAGGCCTCCATCATGTAGTCACGAACCCGGACCTCACCTTCTTCTTCCTCAATGGCGGCGATCAGACCTTCAGCCACATCCCGGCGGCAGGAATTGAGTTCAATCAGCGCATCACGGCCGTTCTGGAGCAGCGTTTTCAGACGCTGCGACTCTTCAGCCGTGGCCCTGACCAGCTCAATAGCATCGGTGTCACCCTCGATGGCCTTCTGCCATTGGCTCTGGACAGCCTCCTGAACCGCCACGCCAACCGCACAGCTTTCGGCAAAGGCATTCAAACCTTCGTGGAACCACCGGAACTGAACTTCCTGGCTGGTCCCTTGCAGGTAAGGAATATGGATATCAATGGCTTCGGTCTGGCCGATCCGGTCCAGGCGACCGATGCGCTGCTCGAGCAGATCCGGATTGGCAGGCAGATCAAACAGCACCAGGTGATGGGCGAACTGGAAGTTCCGGCCCTCACTGCCGATCTCGGAACAGATCAGCGCCTGGGCACCCTGTTCACTATCCGCAAAATAGGCCGCAGCCCGGTCGCGCTCAAGAAGGCTAAGGTGCTCATGGAATGCGGCACTGCGGATACCGGCGCGTAGCTGGAGATAGTGTTCAAGGGCCATAGCGGTTTCGGCGCGGGCGCAGATGACGACTGCCTTGGCGGGACGCAGGCTGGCCAGTTTTTTCTCCAGCCAGGCCACCCGGGGATCGTCTGCCAACCATCGTTCCTCAGATACCAACTGCTCGGGCGCCAGTCCCTGCATTCCGGAGACCTGCCCCTTGTAGATATCCGGGCATGGCAAGGGCGCGGGGGCCGGACGACGCTCGGGGAACCCTTGAATCGCCGCCCGGGTGTTACGGAACAGCACGCGGCCGGTGCCATGGCGATCCAGCAAGGCATCAATCACCGACTGGCGGGGGGCATCACCGGCCAGCAACTGATCCAGCTCCTCACCCAGCCAGGCCTGCAGCAGTTTTCGATCGCCCGCGCTTATGTCGGAACGCTCGTCCTGCAGCCTGCGGACCACGTTGTTGATGACCTCGTACTGCTGTTCCTCCTCCCGGAATGCCTCCAGATCGTGAAAACGCGCGGGGTCCAGTAACCGCAACCGGGCAAAGTGACTGGCCACACCGACCTGTTCGGGGGTCGCTGTCAGCAGCAACAGGCCACGACTGATCGCCGAAAGCTCTTCCACCACCTGGTATTCGGGGCTGACTTGCCCCGGGCTCCAGGCCAGATGGTGGGCCTCGTCCACAATCATCAGGTCCCAGTCGGCCCGGAGGGCATCCTCACGGGCCTGCAGGCTGTTCACCAGGAAGTCGAGGCTGCAAAGCACCAACTGGTCGCTTTCGAAGGGATTGACAGAGTCATCGCCGCCGAAGATGTGGTTTACCAGCGCATCGACATCGCTTTCTTCATCTTTCAGGGCGTCGTAGCGGCTCTGGTCCAGGATCGAAAAACGCAGGTTGAAGCGCCGGAGCATTTCCACCAGCCACTGATGCGTCAGGGAATCCGGCACTACGATGAGTGCGCGCTTTGCCCGCCCGGTGTGAAGCTGGTAGTGCAGGATCAGGCCTGCTTCGATGGTTTTGCCGAGACCCACCTCGTCTGCCAGCATAACCCTCGGCGCATGGCGCCTTGCCACCTCATGGGCGATGTAGATCTGGTGCGGCAGATGCTGGGTACGGGCACCGATCAGCCCCTGGGCCGGGGACCCACGCAGGCGATTCATGTGCTGGAGTGTGGCGAACCTCAGACGAAAGGCGCCGTTTCGGTCGAACTGACCCGCAAACAGCCGCTGGTGCGGGGCCGAGAAATTCACTGATCCGGCCAGCTTCACTTCGGAGATTTCGTGCAGGTCAGTGCCATCATCCGCGTGATACATCAGCACGCCACCGAGATCCTCGACCGCGCGCACGATATAACGCTCACCCTCAAAGGTCTCAATTTCCTCCCCGACCTGATAAATGATGCGGGAAAGCGGTGCGTTATCAATTGCATAGGTGCGCTCCTCATCGGCAGCAGGGAATCCCAGGGTAACCCTTCGGCCAGAGATGTCCGTGACAATCCCCAACCCCAGGCCAGTATCACTGTGGCTGACCCAACGCTGACCGATAACAAATTCCGATGTATCCAAGAAACCTCCAGACCGATTAATTTCTGGTCGCGCCGTTCTCGCGCACCCAGTAAGCCGTAGCCCCACACACCGCCGCCGGCACCACAAACAGGTTCAGAACCGGCACCATGGCCGCCAATGCCACCGGCAGGCCAAAGCCGAATGCCGACAACCGCGTATCACCCAGTAGGCGGCGCAATGCCGGGAAACTGACCTTATGATTGTCTGCGGGATAGTCGACATACTGCAGCGCCATCATCCAGCTGTTGAAAACAAACCACAGAACGGCTGCAACCAGGTTAACCACCGGGATCAGACCGATGATCAGCAGGCCGATGGCTCGGGGCAGGTAGTAGAGAATTTTCTGTACCTCGCGCCAGAGCGCGCGTGGAATGTCTTTGATGATCGTTGCCCAGCTGTCATCGGTGTTGACCTCCTGACCGGTCAGATGTTTTTCGGTCAGTTCGGCAAGGTATCCGTAGAATGGGGAGCCGATGAGGTTGGCAACAATCACAAAACCATACGCCAGCATTAACAGAATGACGGCGCCATAAAGAATCCAGAACAGCCAGTCCATTGCCTGGAGCCAGGCCCAGTCCGGCAGCCAACCCATGGCGGCGGCAACCAGGCCGGCAAAAAGCTCGCCCAGGAAGATGAACAGCAACCCGAAGAGCAGGATATTGATAACAAGTGGAATAATGACAAATAGCCGCAGGCCGGGCTGACGAATCAGGCGGAAACCTTCACCCAGATAGCCCAGTCCACGAAAAAAATTACCTTTGAGCATCGCTGGCAGGACCTCCGCTTCCATGACAATGACGGGGCGCAAAGCATATCATGTTGGCAACATTCCCACAGCCCGGCAACTCTCAGGGACTTCCCCGATGGCAACACTGAAACATCGACTGACCAGCCTGCTGAACTATCGCGCACTGTGGCGGGTAGCCTTTGTGATATCCGTGCTGGCCATCGGGTTCCTGGCGACAACGGATAATCCTTATCCCGTGCCCTCGTCATCCAGCGACAAGGTGAACCACCTGGTCGCCTTCCTTGAACTCACCATCCTGACCCGCCTCTCGTGGCCGGATCTCCGGGCCATCTGGTTTGTGCCGGCACTGCTGGCATTTGGCCTGGGTATTGAGGCCATTCAGGCGAACCTGCCATACCGGGACTTTTCCCTGGCCGATCTGGCCGCAGACGCCGCCGGCATCGCCATCGGGCTCCTCCCCTGGCCCGGCATCCGAAAGACTGGAAAACCGGATTTGAGAAATTCACCCGAATCGTTGTGAGATATCTCCTACAAGCACGTGCGATCTTGCAGTGACATCGCGTACGCGGGGGCATTAGCCGACCCTCATGAAAAACCTAACCCACTGATAATCATAATTTATTGCTGGATACCCTCCCGAAGCCGTTAACGGCGAGCGCGCCGTTCACACGATTGTCAATATTCAATTGGTATAGTCTTTACATCAAGGATGACAGGGAAAAGGACGACGCACTGGATGCACCCCGGCATGGACTGCAGGGAGAGGCAGGGATACAGGGACGCCTCGCTTAAGGGATAATTATTCGGACAGCCGGCTCGGATGCCGGCACCACGGAGTGGCTCAGGGATCTGGCAACACGGCGGTTGCCCAAAGCGCAAGGATGCGCCGACCTGTTCCGCGAAAGGGCAACCCCAGGGTTGCCCTTTCTTTTTGTGATCTTCGTGGGCAGGCGACCTTGCAACCCTGCCCCGGTGAGGGTTTTGCCTGGAGGCTTGTTCCGCCGTTCAACTGACACCTGCTCCGCAGCTCCGCTTGAATAAAAGCGGACGCCGGTACAGCGGCCTGGGCCGGAAACAGGGCCCGGCAAGCGGAAAACAGTCATTTCCGCTATACTTCGGCCTTCATCCGACAACCGGTTAAACGCTGAAATGGCAAGCAGACCCGACACCGACGACTACCTTTCCCTGTTCCTGGATGACGTGCCCCTGATGGACGTCCGGGCACCGGTGGAGTTCGCCCGGGGCAGCTTTCCGAATGCGGAAAATGCGCCCCTGATGAATGACGAGGAGCGCCATCGGGTCGGCATCTGTTACAAGGAAAAGGGCCAGGACAAGGCCATTGAACTGGGACACCAACTGGTCTCAGGTGATATCAAGGCTCAGCGCATTGAAGCCTGGAAACACTTTGTCGCCCGCCACCCCGGGGGCTACCTGTTCTGCTTCCGGGGCGGCCTGCGCTCCCGGCTTACCCAGCAATGGATCCACGAGGCCGGCATTGACTACCCTCTGGTAAAAGGCGGCTACAAGGCCCTGCGCCGCTTCCTGATCGACAGCCTGGAAGCCCGGATTGAATCCAGCGAATTCCGCATCCTCAGCGGTCGCACAGGGACAGGCAAGACCCGGGTTCTGAAGCAGCTCCCCAATCCGGTGGACCTTGAAGGCCTGGCCAACCACCGAGGCTCCAGTTTCGGGCGGCAGGTTACTGCGCAACCCTCCCAGATCGACTTTGAGAACCGGCTCGCCGTGGCCATGCTCAAAGCCCATCATCTCATTGGCGGGTCTGTTTATCTGGAAGACGAGAGCCGTCTGGTCGGTCGCTGCGCCCTGCCCGAATCGCTCAGGGCAAGGATGGCCGAATCCCCCCTGATGGTCCTGGAGCAGCCGCTGGAAGAGCGCATTACCATCATTCGCGAAGACTATGTTGAGGGTATGGTCGCGGATTACGTCAACCGGGATGGCGCCGAGGCCGGCTGGCTGAATTTCCGGGACTATCTGCTCAGCGCCCTTGATCGCATTCGTAAACGTCTGGGAGGCGAGCGGCACCAGCAGCTTCGCAGCCTGATGGAGCAGGCGCTTGCAGAACAGCAAGCCGATGGCCGGACAGAAGCCCACAACGCGTGGATCCAGGCATTGCTGCAGGATTACTACGACCCCATGTATGACTACCAGCTGAGCCGGAAAGAGGGTCGAATTCTTGTTCGCGGGGGCCCGGACGCAATTCTGGACTGGGCCAGAGCCGGTTTCGTTGCGTAAGCATGTACCAGAAAAGGCCGGTTGCGATACACGCCCGTCCGGTTTGTCTGCCATGTGAGGTACAGACGAATCAGGTTGCCGCCGGATTTTTCCGATAATCAGACACTTATGAAAAAACACCAATGAACAAGGAGTCCACTATGGAAGACCTTCTTGGGGCTGATGGACGCGCTTCAGAGCTGATCAATCAGGCGATGACCCTGATTATGACTTATGCACCGAAAGTGGTGCTGGCCATCATCACCCTGGTGATCGGCCTCTGGCTGATCAACCGGTTTGTCGGTGTGCTCGACAACAAACTGGGCAAAAAGGATCCGACACTTAATAAATTCCTTTGTGGCCTGATCGGCGCGATCCTCAAGATTCTGCTGTTCATCTCTGTTGCGTCCATGGTCGGCATCGCCACGACCTCGTTCATTGCCATCATCGGTGCTGCCGGCCTGGCGGTGGGTCTGGCCCTTCAGGGCAGCCTCGGCAACTTTGCCGGCGGCGTGCTGATCCTGATCTTCAAACCGTTCAAGGTTGGAGACACCATTGATGCTCAGGGCTATCTCGGCGCCGTGCGGGAAATTTCCATCCTCTACACGATTGTCGACACCTTCGATAACCGCCGCATCGTCATTCCCAACGGCAGCCTGTCCAACGCTACGCTGGTGAACGTCAGCTACTACGACACGCGCCGTTGCGACATGACCTTTGGCATTGCCTACGGCGATGACATCGACAAGGCCCGGGCCGTGATCAAGCAGCTTCTGGACGAGGACAAACGGGTACTGCCGGAGCCTGAGCCGAGAATATCGGTGGGTTCCCTGGGCGACAACTCGGTCAACATCATCGTCCGGCCCTGGACCAGAACTGACGATCTCTGGCCGGTTTACTGGGACATGCACGAGCGGGTGAAGAAAGCCTTTGACAAGGAAGGCCTCACGATCCCGTTCCCACAGCGCGACGTTCATCTCTACAAGAACGAGTGAACCGGTTCGCATTGATACATCTGGTTACTCGCAAACTGCGTAGCCTCAACTAAGCTGACCATTAATGGCGGGGTTTTCCGGCCCCGCCAGGCCATCGGGGCCCGGCAGGCCAACAATCGCAGGCTCCGGAACGCTGTCATTGCTGGTAGGAGGTGGTCACTATGCCGGTACAGCAGTTGAAGGAATTCCTCGAAGAGGCAAATGTGGAATACATGTGCCTCTCTCACCCCCCTGCGTTTACCGCCCAGGAACTGGCCCACCACGTAAAGATTGCCGGCGACCGCGTCGTCAAAACCGTGATCATTGAGCTGGATGGCAAAATGGCCATGCTGGTCATGCCGGCTACCTGGCGCATCCGCTGGGACAGGCTGTCCCGGATTCTCGAGACCGACTTTCTTGATCTTGCCGATGAACAGGAATTCCAGGACCGGTTTCCGGATTGTGAAGTGGGCGCCATGCCGCCATTTGGCAACCTGTTCGGCATGACCGTGTACTGCGCCGAGGCCCTGACCGAACAGCCCGAACTCGCTTTCGCTGCTGGCAGCCATACCGAATCGGTTCACATGAAAACACCGGATTTTCTCACCCTGGTTCAGCCAATGGTCCTGAACCAGGGCTTTACCAAACCCGGAGCCCAGAAGCCCGCCTGGCTGGTCAAAAACCGCCGCCGGCCTGACGACACCGCGAAACAGCGGGTATTCGGCATGGCAGGGTACTGACACTTTTCATGCCGGCTTGATCCCGATCTCTTGTCTGACCGCCGTCATCGCGTAAACTGAGGGCATCAGACAGGAAACCGATATGACTCAAGCCTTTGATATTGTGGTTGTTGGCGCCGGCATGGTCGGAGCTGCCCTGGCCAC
This sequence comes from Marinobacter metalliresistant, assembly GCF_038098645.1. Lineage (NCBI taxonomy): Bacteria > Pseudomonadati > Pseudomonadota > Gammaproteobacteria > Pseudomonadales > Marinobacteraceae > Marinobacter > Marinobacter metalliresistant. Next base: position 2,462,681 of record NZ_CP101118.1, read on the forward strand.
TGGCCTCGGCCAGAGTGGCTTCAGTGTCGCCGTGGTTGATCGTGCTCCCCCACCCGTCTTCGACCCGCAAGCCAGCCCGGATATCCGGGTATCCGCCCTGAGCGCCGGTAGTGAACGTTACCTCCGGAGCATCGATGCCTGGAACAAAATCCTTAACATGCGGGCAACGCCCTACCAGCGGCTTGCGGTGTGGGATGAAACCCGGTATCCACTTCAAAACCTCGTGCCCCGGAAACTGATTGCAGTTGAATTCGACGCAACGGAACTGGGCGCCCACCATCTCGGCCATATCGTCGAGAACCCGGTAACCCAGCAGGCGCTCTGGCAGACCGCGGAGGCAGAACCACGGGTGACCCTGATTCACGGACACGGCATTTCATCGCTGGCCCTGTCCAGTGAATCGGCCACCGTTACCCTGGACGACGGTCGCGAACTCACCGCAGCCCTGGTGATCGGCGCTGATGGCGCCCGGTCCCGGGTCCGGGATCTCGCCGGCATCGGCACCACCCGGAACCAGTATGGCCAGCAGGCCATGGTGATCTCCGTGCGCTACCAGGGCCCGGTTGAGGACATTACCTGGCAGGGCTTCCACCCCTCCGGTCCCCGGGCGTTCCTGCCGCTGCACAGTGCTGGCCTGGACTTTCCGGGTGAGAGCTGGGGCTCGCTGGTCTGGTACGATGCGCCCGATGAACTGGCCCGCCTGAAGGCACTGGACGACGACGAACTGATGGCCGAAATCCAGTCGGCCTTCCCATCGTGCCTGCCACCGCTGACCCACATCGACGCCCGGGCCTCTTTTCCCATTGCCCGGCAGCACGCCAGGCACTATTTCGCAGGCAGGGTGGTTCTGGCCGGTGATTCGGCCCACACCATCAATCCATTGGCGGGCCAGGGCGTAAACCTCGGTTTCCAGGACGCCCAGGCACTGCAAGGCGTGCTCAGGGAAGCCAGGCGCGCCGGCGACGACCTGGCTGACCGGAAATGGCTGGATCAGTACGAGCAGCAACGCCGCCCGGCCAACCGCCGGATGATGCTGACCATGGATGTGTTCTACCACCTGTTCAGCAACCAGGTTCCGCCGGTGCACCTGCTCCGGAACCTCGGCCTCGGCGCCGCCCGCGCCCTGCCCTTCGCCCGTAACCGGGTTGCCCGCTATGCCATGGGTATCGATGAAGAGTTGCCGCCCGTGCTAAAACAGGTCACCGCCCGGATTCCGGGCCTGAACCAGCGTTAAACCCCGAACCCGACACTCATTACAACTAGAAAGGAGTCACCATGTCTGAGACGATTTTTACCAAGATCATCAACCGGGAAATCCCCGCCGACATTATTTACGAGGACGACATCAGCCTGGCGTTCAATGACATCAATCCCCAGGCGCCGGTGCATTTTCTGGTGATCCCGAAAAAGGCCATCGCCACCATCAACGACCTGACGGAAGCTGACCGCGAACTGGTCGGGCACCTGTATCTGGTGGCAGCGAAGATTGCCAGTGAACAGGGTTTTGCGGATGACGGCTATCGGGTGGTCATGAACTGCGGCGAGAATTCCGGGCAGACGGTGTTTCACATCCACCTTCACGTCCTGGCCGGCAAGCCGCTGGGGTGGCCGCCTTATACCGACAAGATGAAGCAGGCCTGAATGAACACGGGGTCATGAACACGGGGTCAGATGAAAGCTTTCATCTGACCCCAATTTCGACCCCAGCTTTGACTGGACGAAGTCCTAACTCCGATGTTTAACCGATCAGCGACCGACGACTCTTTCGGCCTCTTCCACCGGCGTATGACGAACGTCCTCGCCCTTGACCATGAAGATCACGTTCTCGGCAATGTTGCAAGCGTGGTCACCGACCCGCTCCAGGGCACGAAGCACCCACATGACCGACATACACCGTGAGATGTTGCGGGTATCTTCCATCATGAAGGTCAGCAGGGTACGGGCGGCCGCCTGATACTCCTCATCGACCCGCTTGTCTTCCTTCATGATCCGCAGGGCCTGCTCGGAGTCCAGACGTGCGAAGGCATCCAGGGCATCGTGGAGCATGCTGAGCACGTGGGCACCGATATGGCGGACTTCCACGTAACCACGGGGGGCCTGCCCCTCCTCGGTCAGCTTGATGGCCAGTTTGGCAATCTTCTTGGCCTCATCACCCACACGCTCCAGATCAGCCACCATCTTGATGACCGAGATCACCAGGCGCAGGTCCCGGGCGGTAGGCTGACGGCGGGCGATAATCAGTGTCGCCTCTTCGTCGATCTCTACTTCCATCCGGTCGACTTTCTTGTCGTTGGCACGGATTTCATCGGCCATATGACCATTACCATCCACCAGAGCCTGAATGGCATTCTCAACCTGGACTTCAACCATGCCGCCCATTTTCAGAAACTCGGTTTTGAGCGCCATCAGTTCGTCATTGAACTTGTTGGAGATGTGATCTCCGTACACGTCGTCCTTCTTCGTAGGCATACTGTTGTTCTCCAAAATTCCCCAGGTCCGGAATCAGCCGAAACGGCCGGTTATGTAGGACTCGGTCAGTTCATGTTCCGGCGAGGTAAATACCTTGTTGGTCTCGTTCACTTCCACCAGGTGCCCGAGGTGGAAGTAGGCCGTGCGATGGGATACCCGGGCCGCCTGCTGCATGGAGTGTGTCACAATAACAATAGTGTAGCTCTCCGACATCTCTGCGATCAGCTCTTCCACCTTGGCGGTCGCGATGGGGTCCAGCGCGGAGCAGGGCTCATCCATCAGGATCACTTCCGGGCTGACAGCAATGGCCCGGGCGATACACAGGCGCTGCTGCTGGCCACCGGACATACCCGTTGCGGTGGCATCCAGCCGGTCCTTTGCTTCATCCCACAGGCCGGCCTTGCGCAGACTGTTTTCGACAATCTCGTCCAGATCGGACTTGCGGTTGGCAAGGCCGTGAATACGCGGGCCGTAGGCCACGTTGTCGTAGATCGACTTCGGAAACGGGTTCGGTTTCTGAAACACCATACCGACCCGGGCACGCAGCTCAACCACATCCCGCTTGGGGTCGTAGATGTCATGATCGTCCAGTTGCAAAGACCCCTTCACACGACAGATATCAATACTGTCGTTCATGCGATTCAGGCAGCGTAGGAAAGTGGATTTACCACAGCCTGAAGGCCCGATAAAGGCGATGACCTCATTGCGGGAAATATCCAGACTGATTTTCTTGATCGCACGGGTGTCACCATAGAATACGTCAACATCCCGAAGTTTGAACTTCGGATCGTCAGAGAACGGTTTGCCGACGGTTTTGCCTTCCTCGATGATGGTTTCCGCCGGTTTCTCTTCCTGAATCGGGACAGCTGCCTCTTCCGACTGAGACGCCTCACTGGTAATCGTCGGGTTAATGCTATTCATTGGAATCTCCTCACCACCGGCGCTCAAGACGCTTACGCATCCAGATCGCCAGTGCATTCATACTGATCAGGAAGGTCAGCAGCACCATAATGGCGGCTGATGCACGTTCAATAAAGGCCAGCTCGGGGCTGCCTACCCACAGGAACACCTGCACGGGCAATACGGTTGCGGAGTCGAAGAAGCCGTCCGGCACGTCGACGATAAACGCGACCATACCAATCAGCAGCAGCGGCGCGGTCTCTCCGAGTGCCTGGGCCATACCGATGATTGAGCCGGTGAGCATACCCGGCATGGCCAGAGGCAATACATGGTGCAGAACCACCTGCATCTTGGAGGCGCCAATGCCTTCGGCAGCCTCACGAATGGAAGGCGGCACACTTTTGATGGCGGCGCGGCTCGATATGATGATGGTTGGCAATGTCATCAGGGTCAGTACCAGGCCACCGACCGCCGGAACAGACCGCGGCATGCCGAAAAGGTTGATGAACACCGCCAGACCCAGCAGACCGAAAATAATTGACGGGACAGCCGCCAGGTTGTTGATGTTGACCTCAATAAAATCGGTGAACTTGTTTTGCGGGGCAAACTCTTCCAGATAGATAGCCGCAGCCACGCCGATCGGGAAGGAAAGTATCAGGGTCACGAACATCGTGAGCAGAGACCCGACAATGGCACCGAGAATACCCGCTTTGGACGGATCCCGGGAGTCGCCACCACTGAAGAACACATCGTTGAAAGAAGTCTCGATGACATCCCTTTCCAGTAGCTCATCCACCCAGGCCATCTGCTGTTCATCCAGCTTGATCGAGTAGGCCTCATCTCCGGCGTGCTTCACATAGACGTCAACATCCGTATGAGTAAGGAAACTCATGGTCTGAGTGGTACCGAGCCAACCGGGATTCTCATTGAGCGCATCACGAAGGTCGACAGACGCGTACGGGTTGATCAGGTCTTTTACCTGCTTCCGATCATCCTCAGTCGCTCCCGGAATTTCCTTGATCAGCGCCTGAATAAGAGGCTCCACAAAATCCGCCATCTTCAGCTGGCGCTCATCCGTGGGGTCATCCAGGTACATCATCTCGCGATCGAGATTCACCTCAAGCGTGATGGTGGTTTTGACGAAGCCGGTGTACCCCTTCCCGATGATATCGGTAAAGAGGATTAACAGAGCACCCAGGGCAATGGCGATTGCCAGAACTCCGTAGGCGCGGAACCTGCGTTCCTTGCGGTAGCGGCGCTTGAGCGACTGGCGGACAATCTCCGCCTGTGAACGTTGATCAGTCATACTGTTCCCGATATTTACGGACAATTTTCAGGGCAATTACGTTGAGCAACAGGGTTGCCAGGAAGAGCATGGCACCGAGTGCAAACGCGGCCAGCGTTTTGGCGCTGTCGAATTCCTGGTCACCGGTGAGCAGGGTGACGATCTGAACGGTTACGGTTGTGACCGTTTCCAGTGGGTTAGCAGTCAGATTCGCAGCCAGGCCAGCGGCCATGACCACGATCATTGTCTCGCCAATGGCCCTGGAAACCGCCAGCAGGATGCCACCCATGATTCCCGGCAACGCTGCGGGGAAAATAACCTTCTTCATGGTCTCCGATTGGGTCGCCCCCAGGGCAAGGGAGCCATCACGCATCGCCTGGGGTACGGCGTTGATCACGTCATCTGACAGGGAGGATACGAATGGGATGATCATGATACCCATGACAGCACCGGCAGCCAGCGCGCTTTGCGACGACGCTTCGATGCCAATGGAAGCGGCCAGATCGCTGATAAAGGGCGCAACCGTCAAGGCAGCGAAGAATCCATAAACCACCGTGGGAATGCCTGCCAGCATTTCCAGCAGCGGCTTGACCGCACCGCGAACTGTCTTGTTCGCGTATTCAGACAGGTAAATAGCAGACAGCAAGCCGACCGGCACCGCCACCACCATGGCAATGGCAGAAATAAGCAGCGTACCGGTAAACAGGGGAATCATCCCGAAGGCACCCTCTGCAGCTACCTGATCCGCCCGAAGTGCAGTCTGCGGACTCCACTGGCTACCGAAGAAAAACTCGGTAAACGGCACCTTTTCAAAGAAGCGGAAGGTTTCCAGTGCGACCGAAAAGATGATGCCGACGGTGGTCAGAATGGCCAGGGCGGCACAGGAGAAAAAGAGCCACTTGAGGATGGATTCGACCTGGGTCCGGGCGTTCAGGCGCGGCCGGATTCTCAGCCACCCCAGGAAACCCGCGAGAACAGCGACCGCGATTACAAGGGCCGACATCAGAAACTGACTTTGGGAGCGCAAGGCCTTCAGACGCTCCGCCGCTTCCGCGATGGGCGCTTCCGCAAACCCCGGCGGCAAGGCGCCGCTCGCCACGTTGCTGATCTTACTGAGCAGAAGGCTGGCCTCACCTTCATTTGCCGGCATCATGCCTTCCGGCAACCCGCCAATCACAATCAACTGAATGACTTTTCCCTGAAAAGCCGCCCAAAGGGCCAGAACAATCAGCGCAGGAATACCGCTCCAGAGTGCCGCACGGGCCCCATAATAGAAAGGCAGGGACTTGAGGTGGCGAATACCCCCCAGCGGCATGGCCAATGACCGGGACCGCGCATATCCCAGCCCGTAGGCGACGACTGCCAGCACCAGGGTCAGCAAAAGAAGATTAGCCGGTTGCATGAAAATTCCTGTCTTCGACTTCAGATAGGCGCACAGTTTACAGATTCGGCTCTGCGCTGGCACCAGGTCGTCCAAACGTGCAAAAGGGTGCGGATCCTGTTGAGACCCGCACCCCTGTTTTACAAGACTTCTGGGTTACTTGAGCTCGTCCAGGGTCAGGTTGCGCATGTTCTCAGCCTTATCCATCAGGTCCATCAGAGCTGCGCGGGGCGGTACGATCAGGCCAACGTCTTTCAGGTAGCCGTTCTGTCCCATGGCTGCGTTGCTGACGAACTCGTCAACATATTCCTTGATACCGGGAACCACACCGATGTGAGCCTTCTTCACATAGAAAAACAGTGAACGCGCAACCGGGTATTCATCGGCAGCAATCGCCTCAGCGGTCGGAACCATGCCGTTCAGAGTGGCTGCCTGCAGACGGTCCGAGTTTTCTTCCAGGAAGCTGTAGCCAAACACACCGTACATGGCGGTATCGCCAATCAGCTTCTGAACGATCAGGTTGTCGTTCTCACCGGCTTCGATGAAAGCACCGTCTTCACGGACGCTTTCGCAGATGGAGCTGTGCTCGTCTTTGCCCAGGCTCTTTGCCTCAGGCAGCGCGTCACAACCGGCGGCCAGCGCCAACTCGTTGAAGGAGTCACGGGTACCGGAGGTCGGAGGGGGGCCCATTACACGGATCGGCTTGTTCGGCAAGCTGGAGTCAACGTCGCTCCAGTTTTTGTTCGGGTTGGCAACCCACTTACCGTCAACGGGAACCTTGGAACCCAGAGCCAGGAACAGCTGCTCAAGGGTGATATCGAGGTTCTCGGCATTCCTGGAGCTGGCGATAACGATGCCGTCAGAACCAATGCGGAACTCGGTGATGTCCTTGACGCCATTTTTCTGGCAAAGCTCGAACTCGGAGGTTTTCATTCGGCGTGAAGCGTTGGTGATGTCAGGGTGCTGGGTACCAATACCCTGACAGAACAGCTTCATACCGCCACCGGAGCCAGTGGACTCGAGCTTCGGCGTGCTGAAGTCGGTTTTGGTGCCAAAGCGCTCAGCCACCACGGTAGCGAACGGATAAACAGTCGAGGAACCCACGATGCTGATGGTGTCACGGGCCATGGCCGGCGCGGACAGGGCGGCTACGGAGCCGGCCAGCGCAACGGTCGCGAGTGCTTTGTTCAGTTTCATCACATCAAATCTCCATTATTCGGTTTGGACGTTGTGTCGGATGTGTTTTACCGATGGATGCAGACTAACGGCACTCTGTGACAACTTTGTTACAGCATCTGAAATATAGTCCGGAATGTTCAAATTTGCTTGCAGCGGCGCCTCAGCCCGCTACCATGCGGGTTACAACAATTCCAGGCTTGCTAAAGGCAATACTATGACCGCGTATGACGATGACAAACCCACACCTCGTGGTGAACTGGCGCTTCAGGTAATTCCCCTTCCCGTCGATACCAACGCCAATGGTGATGTGTTCGCCGGCTGGCTGGTCAAACAGATGGATATCGCCGCTGCCACCATGGCCGGTCGCATTTCCCAGGGCCGCAACGCCACCGTTGCCATGGACCGGATGGAGTTTCTGTCGCCGTTACGGGTTGGTTCGCAGGTGGGCTGTTATTGCGAGCTGGTCGATATCGGTCGCAGCTCCATGAAGATCAACGTCGAGGTCTGGACTCTGGACCGCACCGCGAAGAATCCCCGCAAGGTAACCGAAGGCCTTTTCGTTTATGTAGCGATCGATGAACACGGCCGGATCCGGGAAGTACCCGAGCAAAGCCTCTGAACTTCATCTCCAGCCATGTAACAGGCGGGCGTAGTTCAATCGCTCCCAGGTTTGAGCGTTCGGGGCGTTTTCCATGGAAAGGACGCCCCGGGCTTCGGCCAGTGAGTCGTAGCCCATTCCGGACAGTCTGCGCGTCATCTCTTCAGTGATCCTGGCCAGAGCCTTGGGTCCCTCAGCCAGCAAGGCTGAGACGACCTGTACAGCAGTGGCGCCAGACAGGATCGCCTTTGCGGCATCGTCGCCACTATGAACGCCACCTGAAACGGCCATCTCAAGGCCTGTCCGACCATACAGCATGGCAACGCCGTGCAGCCGCAGAGGCAGTTCGGCGTTGGTGGACAGCACCACCTCCCGGCTCAGTTCCAGCTCATCCAGATTCATATCCGGCTGAAAGAAGCGGTTGAACAGCACCAGCCCCCGGGCGCCCGCCGCTTCCACGCCAGCGACAAAAGCTGGTAGCGCGGAATAGAAGGGCGACAGTTTGACACTGACCGGGATGGTGACCTGCTCCACCACCGAGCGCACCACATCGGTCTGGCGCTGTTCCAGGGTAGCGGCAGTATCGGACAGGTCAGTGACCAGATCATAAAGGTTGAGCTCGATGGCGGAGGCGCCGGCGTTTTCCAACTCCCGGGCATGCTGGGTCCAGCCCCCGGGGGAAGTGCCATTGAGCGACGCAATCACTGGAACATCCAGCGCGCTTTGCAGCAGTTCCAGGCGTTTCAGGTAGCTGCCGGAACCCATCTCAAACACTTCGGATTCGGGGAAGAACGAGCGTGCCTCGGCATCCATGTTGATGCGGGAATCGATAAAGTGGTGGGCGGCCATCTGTTCCGCCACCAACTGCTCCTCAAACAGCGAATGCATGACTACTGCACCGGCGCCGGCATCCACGCAGGCCTTGAGGGCGTCCAGATCATCGGTCAGTGGGCTGGCACCAACCACCAGGGGCGAGCGCAGGTCGAGCCCGAGCCACTGGATTGTCAGGTCAGTCATGATTGTCTACTCCCTTGTCCTGGTCTGCTGGCGGCTCATGGGGCTCAAAGTGAATGCCCGCCAGTTGCATGTACAGCTCGCGTTGGTCCTTCGCCGCTTCGCTGGCCGCGGTCACCAGTTGCTCATACCGCTGTGGATCCCTGAGTTCCAGCATGCGGAAGCGGGCTTCCTCCTGCATATAGGTCTTCATGGGCACTTTCTGGCGCACGGAGTCCAGTTGTAACGGTGGCAGGCCCTCGTGAATTCGGCGGGGGTCGAAGCGATAGATCGGCCAGGCCCAACTGTCCACCGCCCGGCGCTGCTGGGCTGGGGAATACACCAGATCATAGCCGTGGGCAATACAGGGGCTGTGGGCAATGATCAGTGCCGGGCCATCAAAGCTTTCGGCTTCCTGCAGAGCTTTGGCGGTCTGATTGCTATGGGATTGCATGGCAATCTGGGCAACGTAGACATGGCCATAGCTCATGGCCAGCAGGCCCAGATCTTTCTTGCGGGTTTCCTTGCCGGCGGCGGCAAACTTGGCAACCGCACCCATAGGCGTAGCCTTGGATTGCTGGCCCCCGGTGTTGGAGTACACCTCGGTATCCAGCACCAGCAATTTGAGATTCTGGCCCGACGCCAGCACGTGGTCCAGACCACCGTAGCCAATATCATAGGCCCAGCCGTCTCCGCCAATCACCCACACACTCTTCGGGCACAGTTCATCCGCCAGGCCGGCCAGTTCCTGTGTCTCCGGGCCTTGCTGATCCGCCAGCCAATCATGCAGCCAGCCCACCGCTTCCCGCCGTGCCGCCACGGCGGTCTCGTCGACAGTGGCACAGGGGCCCGTCAGGGCGCCGTAGAGTTCGGGGGGCAGCCGCTCTTTCAGTCCGTCCAGCAACTGTCGGGCCCGGGCCACCAGCTTGTTCAGTCCCATTCGCATGCCCAGACCCAGTTCAGCGGCATCCTCGAACAGCGAGTTGTTCCAGGTCGGCCCCCGGCCATCCGCATCCACCGTGTAAGGCGTCGTGGGCAGGTTGCCGCCATAAATAGACGAGCAGCCGGTGGCATTGGCAATCAGCAGGCGATCGCCCAGCAACTGGGTGAGCAGGCGAATGTACGGAGTCTCGCCACAGCCGGCGCAGGCGCCGGAATACTCAAACAGGGGAATTAACAGCGGCAGCGACTTGAAATCCCGGGGGATACGATCCCGGGGAACGTCCGGAAGGTTGCGCAAGAACGCCAGGTTTTCCGCCTCCGCTTCCCGGTGTTTTTCCGCCGGCCTCATGTTGATGGCCTTACGCTTTGGCTGGGTCCGATCCCTGGCGGGGCAGACCTCTACACACAAACCGCAGCCGGTACAGTCATCCGGCGCCACCTGAATCCGATAGTCGAGGCCCTCCAGTTCCGGGGTATGGGTCTCGGGTACCGCTTCGAAGGTTTCCGGGGCCCCCTGGCCGGCCTCCGGCTCGAAGACTTTGCAGGTGATGGCGGTGTGCGGGCAGATCATCGCGCAGAAGTTGCACTGCACACACAGGTCCGACTCCCAGACCGGAATCTCCTGGGCAATGCTGCGTTTCTCGTACTGGCTGGTGCCGGTCGGCCAGGTACCGTCCGGCGGAAAGGCGCTGACTGGCAGCTTTTCACCCTGCCCATCCATCAGCAGACGGGTGACTTTCCGGACGAAGTCCGGCGCATCTTCCGGAACCCTTGGCGGACGACGGCGGGTTGCCGTCACCGCCTCCGGCACAGACACTTCATGCAGGTTCGCCAGGGCAGAATCCACTGCCTCCACATTGCGACGCACCACCTCCGGCCCACGACGGCCCCAGGTCTGGCGAATGGATTCCTTGATCTGGGCAATGGCCTCATCACGGGGCAGGATATCCGCCAGGGCGAAGAAGCACACCTGCATGACGGTGTTGATACGTCGCTCCAGACCGGCCTTTTCCGCCACCTCAGCGGCATCAATCACGAACAGATGGGCCTTGCGCTCGACCAATACCCGCTGGGCTTCCACGGATAACCGATCCCAGGCCTGGTCCGGAGCCCAGGGCACATTGAGCAGCACCGTGGCGCCCGGAGCCGCATGTTCCAACACATCGAACCGCTCCAGAAACTGCGGCGCGTGGACGGCCACGAACTGGGCCTGACGGATTTGATAGCTGGAGCGGATCGGCAGCGGCCCGAAGCGCAGGTGCGACACGGTGGTAGCGCCGGATTTTTTGGAATCGTAGACAAAGTGGCCCTGGGCAAACAGATCCGTGCCCTCGCCGAGGATCTTGATGCTGGCCTTGTTGCTGCTGACCGTGCCATCGGCCCCAAGGCCGAAAAACAGTGCCCGGCGGGTTTTCGGTGACTCGATATCCAGTTCGCTGTCCACGTCGAGCGACAGGTGCGTCACGTCGTCGCGGACGCCCACGGTAAAGCGGGTTTTCGGTGACGTCTCCTTTAACTGGTCAAAGACCGCGCAGACCATGGCCGGGGTGAATTCCCGGGAGGACAAGCCGTAACGCCCGCCGATCACCCGGGGCAAAATCTCCCGGTCGCCCCGGCTATAGGCCTCCATCAGCGCGCCGCTGACTTCCAGCACAAGAGGCTCGCCCTGGGCACCGGGCTCCTTGGTCCGGTCCAGTACCGCCAGGTGTTTCACGGTCTCGGGCAGCGCCTGCAGGAAACGGTCCGTGGCGAAGGGCCGGAACAGCCGCACCTTGAGGACGCCCACCTTTTCCCCCTGCGCCATCAACCATTCCACAGTCTCGTGGGCGCACTCGGCGCCGGACCCCATCAGGATAACCACTCGCTCCGCTTCCGGATGGCCAAGGTAATCGAACAGCTGATATTGGCGACCGGTGATTTCAGCAAATCGCCCCATGACGGCTTCCAGACGTTCCGGAAATGCCCGATAGAACGGATTGGTGGCTTCCCGGGCCTGGAAAAACGCATCCGGATTCTGGGAAGTGCCCCTTACTACTGGCCGGTCGGGGGTCATCCGGCGGTTGCGATGTTCTTCCACCCCTTCATGAGACACGAGTGCCTGCAAGTCCTCGTCACTGAGCGCCACAATCTTGCCGATTTCATGGGAGGTGCGGAAGCCGTCAAAGAAATGCATCACCGGTACCCGGCTTTCCAGGGTTACCGCGTGGCCAATGGCGGCCAGATCCTGAGCTTCCTGCACCGAGCCCGAGGCCAGTAGCGCAAAACCCGTTCCTCGGGCGCTCATTACATCGGAGTGGTCACAGAAGATAGACAGGGCATGGGTGGCAACACTGCGGGCGGCAACGTGCATGCAAAAAGGCGACAGTTCGCCAGCAATCTTGAACAGATTGGGCAGCATCAGCAGCAGTCCCTGGGAGGCGGTGAACGTGGTCACCAGCGAACCCGCCTGCAGCGCTCCGTGCATCGCGCCAGCAGCCCCGGCTTCGGACTGCATTTCCACCACGCCCGGCACCTGGCCCCAAAGGTTAGGCTTGCCAAGCGCAGCCCAGTCATCCGCGTGTTCACCCATCGCCGAAGCCGGGGTGATCGGGTAGATGGCAATGGTTTCACTCAATCGATAGGCCACCGAGGCCACGGCTTCATTGCCATCCAGGGTATGGAATGCCATCAACACCACTCCTTGTCAAAACTGTCAGACTGCTTTGAGTCTAGGCGGGGCAGCTATCAGCCACAAGCGGTGGGACAGCTTGCCGAACCAAGCTTGCGCAATTCGTCAAAAAGCCCGGCCAGGGCAAGACGCTCACACATCCGCAGAGTTCTGGCTGTCGGGCTGTCGGAATACCGGTAAACCGGCCTACGCCTTGGCCCGGCCCAGCGACCAGAGCCCGAATACCGGGCCGGGCACCAGCAGCAGCGCCACCCAGACCCCCAGGTCACCCCACAAGCCGCTGGTCAGCCAGATGGCCGGCAAGGTGAGCCCGAACCCCACGGCATTCATTACCGCCAGCGACGAGCCTACCGATTCCCGCGGCGCCGTGGCCGCCGCCAGGGCGGAGAACTGCGGCGAATCCGCGACTACCGCAAGCCCCCAGACAAACAGCAAGGCAATCAGGAGCACCGGCGACAGCCCGCTTAACCAGGGGTATACCAGGCAAACAGTTCCTGAAAGCATCAGGGCCCGCCAGGCAACCCATTCGCTCCCCTTGGTACGGCTCAGTCTGCCGCCACCGATACAACCGGCTGCCCCTATTCCGATTACGGCAAAAGCCAGCCAGGGGATGAGCCCGTCATCCGCACCCAAACGCTGCAACTCCCGGCCAATCAGTAAGGGCGTCAGCGTCCAGAAGGCATAAAGCTCCCACATGTGCCCGAAGTAGCCACCGGCGACCGCCCGAAACCTGGGTATACGCAATGCCGCCAGACCCTGACTCAGGGGTATGGGACCACTGCTTTTGGGCAGATGCGGCCCGTCACCCAACAGGAACACCATGGCACCTCCAGCCAGCGCCAACACCGATGCCACCAGTAACGGCAACTCCCAGGGCAGGCCGAATGTGGCGCCGCGCATAAGATGAGGCAATGCGGTGCCAAGTGTCAGCATGCCCACCAACCACGCCAGGGCCGCGCCGGCGTATTTCGGTGTCCAGGCAATGACCATTTTCATGCCGAGCGGATAGATACCGGCCAGGCACAGGCCTGTGGCAAACCGCAGCAGGAAATCCAGGGGTGGCAGATGGGCGGCAAAAACAAATCCACCGTTCACCAATGCCCCCAGCAGGCTCGACACCGCAAAAATCCGGCTGGCGCCAAACCGGTCCGCCAGCCCGGTTACAGCGATGGTCAGAGTGCCCACGATAAAGCCGGCCTGGACCGCCAGCGTCAGCCGGCCCAGATCGGTCTCCGTGAGGCCCAGCTCGCCGGAGAGCGATAACCAGACGCCGTTAACGCTGAACCACAGGGAAGTACCGAACAACTGGGCCAGCACGATAACAGGCAGGGGGTAACGTCTTAGCAGGTCGATCATTATTGTTGTCTTTTCTCCCTGGCTCAGGACTTTACCAACCGGTCCAGACGCAAACGTTCTCGATCATCAAACAGTCTGCGGCCACCCCAGGAGACCGCCATCACTGCACCAAAACCGGTGCCTGCCGTGATGATGAGCATCACCAGAATCTGGTATTTCACCGCCACCGCAGGCGGACTGCCCGCCAGAATCTGACCGGTCATCATGCCCGGCAAACTGACAATACCGGCAACCGCCATAGCGTTGATCGAAGGCATCATGCCACTGCGCATGGCCTCCCGCCGGATATCCTCCAGTGCCTGCTGCCAGGTTTGCCCCAGCATCAGCCGGTTCTCGATGACCGCCCGTTGCCGCCAGACCGACTCGTTCAGCCGGTCCAGTGCCAGGCTGACACCGGTCATGGTGTTGCCGAGCATCATACCCAGCAACGGAATGGCGTATTGAGGGGCATACCAGGGGGTTGGGCCGATCACCACGCTCAGCGCCAGCACCGTGACAGTAAAGGAGGACACGAACATAGCCCCGGTACCAATACCAAAGGCCCACCCTCCCTGCAGCCGCCGGCTCTGGCGCGCTACCACTTCCCTGCCCGCGACCAGCAGCATGACCAATGCCATCAGGGCAATCCAGTAGAACCCGGAGGAGGCGAACAGGACCTCCAGCACCAGTCCGATCAGGGCTAACTGGATGACCGTGCGCAAAGCGGCAACCAGCAGGTTGCGGGTAATGCCCAGTCGGGCCAGATACCCGGTCACCGCCAGGGCCAGAATCAGCAGAGCTGCCAGCCCGAGTTTCCACCAGACCAGATCAATCACGTCCATGGACAGGCTCCAGTCTGGCTCCGTAAATCCGGTAGTGTGCATTGGCGACGCGGTGGATCTGCGCCGGGTCGTGGGCAACCCAGAGGGTGGCAATCTGCCGCCGTCGAATCTCCTCAAGCAGCCAGATTTCAATGGTTTCCGTGGTCTCGCCATCCAGATTGGCAGTAGGTTCATCCAGCAACAGCGCTTCCGGTTGCATGGCAAGGGCGCGCCAGAGCGCCAGACGCTGCCGCTCCCCGGAAGACAGCCGGCTGACCGACCAGCCCATCACCTCTGGAGGAAAACCCAGCGCCGGTGGTAGCAGGTCACCAGTCGTACCAGGGAAGTGAGCAGCCACATCATCAAACCACCATTGGCTGTCCGCCGGCACCATCACCACACGCCTGCGCCACTGGTGCGCTGGCAGGGAAAGCTGATCGGTGCCATTGAGCGAGATGCTGCCGCCATGGGGCTCCAGGTCTGCAACGGCACGCAGCAACCGGCTTTTACCGCTGCCGGAAGGCCCGGACAAGCAGACCACTTGCCCTCCGGGCACAGCCATCGATACCTCATCCAGGCTGCCGACACGGACGCCTTCCAGCAATAGTGCCTTCAAAACCGGCTCGCCCGGGCAACTCCGAACCATTCACAAGCCTCCAGGCCGGTCACGACGCTGGTCGTCCGGTTTGCGAGACAGCCACGGCGCGACGATCTGGCAACAGGAGCGACAACATCGCTGCCATTACCACCAACACTGAGGATATCCACAAGCATGCTTCCAGGCCATAAGCCTGATAGACCCAACCGGACAAAATCGTTCCCAGCAGTCGTCCGGCGGCGTTGGACATGTAGTAAAAGCCCACATCCAGGGACACGCCATCACCCCTGGCGTAGGAGACTATCAGGTAGCTGTGCAGGGAGGAATTGATGGCAAACAGCACCCCGAACAGCAGCAGACCGCCGATGACGACAAACTGAGGCGACCAGCCAGCCAGCAGGCCACTGGCAATGGCGGCGGGAATCAACGCCAGGGCAGCCGCCCAGAGCACGGCCGGCTGCTTGCCTTCCCTATTCCCGGTAATCCGGGGCGCGATGGCCTGGATAAAACCATAGCCGATAATCCAGATGGCCATGAAACCGCCCACTTGCCAGAAATCCCAGCCAAATACCGTGTGCAGATACACCGGCAGGGCCACCACAAACCAGACATCCCGGGCCCCGAACAGGAACATGCGCGCGGCGGACAGTACGTTGATCGCCCGGCTCTTGGACAGGATTTCACGGAACTTCGGCTTCGCCTTGCTCTTGCCCAGCTCCCGCCTGAGCAGGAACAGGCTCGCCAGCCACACAAGGCCCAGCGCCACTGCCATGATCACGACCGCACCTTTAAAGCCAGCGGCCACCAGCAACACGCCACCCAGGAAGAACCCCACACCCTTGAGGGTATTCTTGGAGCCGGTAAGAATC
Source organism: Marinobacter metalliresistant (assembly GCF_038098645.1). Lineage (NCBI taxonomy): Bacteria > Pseudomonadati > Pseudomonadota > Gammaproteobacteria > Pseudomonadales > Marinobacteraceae > Marinobacter > Marinobacter metalliresistant. The sequence goes on from NZ_CP101118.1 coordinate 2,478,719, forward strand.
GCCACCCACTTGTACAGGGTGCCCTGCTGCTCATCCGGCACCAGCAACTTGATGCCGCTCTTGGCGGACATCTTGTTCAGGTCCTTGGCGATACCGGAGAGTGCCTGTGCGGCCATCACCCAGGGCACGGTGAGCATGGCCGCCGGCACCGCCAGCATGGCCAGCGCGACAATCTGCAGGCCCAGCCCGATATTCATGGTACGGTTCAGGCCCACGCGGGCGCCCAGGTAGCCGCCCACCAGGTTGGTCACCACCCCGAAAAACTCGTAGAAGATGAACAGCAGGGCGATTTCCAGCGGCGAATAGCCCAACTGGTAGAAATGCAGCACCACCAGCATCCGCAGGGCACCATCGGTGAGGGTGAAAGCCCAGTAGTTACCGGTGATAATCAGGTACTGTCGGATGGCGGCCGTCATATCACGCCGAGCCCACCCGGCGCGCCAGTTCGGCGGTGCGGTTGGCGTAGCCCCACTCGTTGTCGTACCAGGCATAGATTTTTACCTGGGTACCGTTGACCACCATGGTGGACAGGGCATCAACGATGGAGGAACGCGGGTCGGTCTTGTAGTCGATGGACACCAGCGGGCGTTCCTCATATCCCAGAACGTCTTTCAATTCACCCTCTGCCGCTGCTTTCAACAGCTGGTTCACGGTGTCGCGATCCGTGGGTGTTTCCACTTCAAACACGCAATCGGTCAGCGACGCATTGGTTAAAGGCACTCGCACCGCGTGGCCATCCAGCCGCCCTTTCAGTTCCGGGAAGATCTCGATAATCGCCGTCGCGGAACCGGTGCTGGTCGGGATCAACGAACTGCCGCAGGCCCTGGCCCGGCGCAGATCCTTGTGGGGCGCATCGATGATGGTCTGGGTGTTGGTGAGGCTGTGAATGGTGGTGATCGAACCGTGCCTGATGCCCAGTTTCTCGTGGATCACCTTTACCACCGGCGCCAGGCAGTTGGTGGTGCAGGAGGCGGCCGTGACGATGCGGTCGTTGGCAGGATCAAAGATGTCGTCGTTTACGCCGACCACGATATTCCTGGCACCTGCTTCCTTCACCGGTGCGGTAACCACCACCCGCTTCACCCCCTGGTCCAGGTACCCCTGCAGGGCGCTGACTTTCCTGTTGACGCCACTGGCCTCAATCACCAGGTCGCAGCCGGACCAATCGGTTTCGCCGATGGTCTTGTTGTGGGTCACGCGGAGTCGCTGCCCCTCGATAACAATCTCCGTACCATCGGCAGAGGCGTCATGGCGCCAGCGGCCATGGATGCTGTCAAAATTGAGCAGGTGGGCCAGGGTGCCGGCATCCGCACCCGGATCGTTGATGGCGACAAATTCCATCTCCGGCCACCCCCAGGCAGCCCGCAAGGCCAGGCGACCGATGCGGCCAAATCCGTTAATTCCGATTCTGATCTTGCTCATGATGTGCTCCTGAAGGGTCTGGTCAATCCAGTAAACAACGTAATGACTACAGGCACTGGACAGCCGGCCGATCCGCCATGGCCTGCAGCCGCTCCAGCGGGCTCTTAATCAATGCGGTATTGCTGGTGGCCGTTTCGTCCAGCACCCGAACCAGCCACGAAGGCAACTGTGGATTCAGCGAATAGTAAATCCACTGCCCCCGGCGCTCCGTTGTCAGCATGCCAACCTCCCGCAGGGTCGCCAGGTGCCGGCTGACTTTGGGCTGGGAGACGCCAAAGGCTTCGGTCAGCTCGCAGACGCAGAGTTGTTCCTGGTTCCGGATAAGCAGCAGCGCAGCCAGGCGGAAGTCATCGGCCAATGCCTTGAACACCGCCACCGGGTCATAACTGAACGGTTTTGACCCGGTTTCTTTCTGATGGACGAGGGCAAAAAGTGCGATACGCTCTTTGATTTCCTTGAGCGTCAGGGCAAAGGTCCCGTGGCGGTTTGCCGGAACCGGGTCGGCAAAATCCCAGGCAATCGGCTGGGCCGGCTGGCACAGGGTGCCGCATTCGTGGGCGGCTTTCTCGCAGAGAGTAATGACGTAATCCCAGTCGCTCCCCTGCACATCCGCCAACCGCTTGCTGTGCAGACCCTCCGTGGAGATGCCGGCTTCCTCCAGAACCTGCAATGCCATAGGGTGCGGACTGGTTGGCTCGGTACCGGCACTGGCCACCTCAAACCGGTCCCCCGCCACGTCCCGGAGCAACGCTTCCGCCATCAGTGAGCGGGCACTGTTGGCGGTGCAGACGAACAAAACGCGGCGCTTCATATCTTCAATTCCGTATATTTGAGTTGCCACATATATATTTTAATGCATAATAGAATCTCCAGCGCACCGAGTAAAGGGGGACCTCACATTAAAATGGACAACACCAGGGAAGTTAGGGTGACGCCGTCCTCCGAAGGCATGGACCTTTTCGGGCGGTACCTGTCAGTCTGGGTGGCCCTGGCGATCATCGCCGGCGTGGCCCTGGGTCAGCTGACACCGTCGGTACCAGAGACCTTGTCCCGCTTTGAATACGCCCAGGTGTCCATCCCCATCGCCATCCTGATCTGGGCGATGATTTTTCCGATGATGGCGCAGATCGATTTCAGTGCCGTGGTCGGCGTGCGCAAAGAGCCCAAAGGATTGGCCATTACCACCATCGTGAACTGGCTGATCAAACCGTTCACCATGTTTGCCATCGCCTGGTTCTTCCTGACGGTGGTGTTCGAGCCGTTTATTGCCCCGCAACTGGCCAGCGAATACCTGGCCGGCGCGATTCTTCTGGGTGCCGCGCCCTGCACCGCGATGGTGTTCGTCTGGAGCTACCTGACCAAAGGCGATGCCGCCTACACCCTGGTGCAGGTGTCACTGAACGACCTCATCATGCTGTTCGCCTTTGCACCCATTGTGGTGTTCCTGCTTGGCATTTCCGATATTCAGGTGCCCTGGGATACCGTGTTCCTGTCGGTGGTGCTGTACATTGTAATACCGCTGACCGCCGGCTACCTGACCCGCCGCACGCTGATTGCCCGCCACGGCCAGCGCTGGTACGACGAGGTGTTCATGAAGCGCCTTGGGCCGGTCACGCCAGCAGCGCTGATCGTCACCCTGGTATTGCTGTTTGCCTTCCAGGGCGAAGTGATTCTGAACAACCCCCTTCACATTGTGCTGATTGCCGTGCCGCTGATCGTACAGACCTTCCTGATCTTCTTCCTGGCCTACGGCTGGGCCAGACTGTGGAAAGTGCGCCACTGCATTGCGGCACCCGGCGCGATGATCGGCGCCAGCAACTTCTTCGAACTGGCCGTAGCCGCCGCCATCGCACTGTTCGGCCTGCAATCCGGCGCCGCCCTGGCGACGGTGGTTGGCGTGCTGGTGGAAGTGCCGCTGATGCTGATGCTGGTGCGCATTGCCAACAAGACCCGGGACAGGTTTCCTGCGTGAATTGATCAACATCAGAAGGCACATTCGATCAGGTTGAGCCAGGAACCATGCTTGGGCGTGTGAACATACTCATAATTCCGGCTCACAGTCGGCGCCTTGCCCGGAACCGGCGGCAAGTCGGGAGCCGTCAAACCAATCGCTTGCACCCCTGGCTTCTCATCGACACTGACCGTGTAAATCGGATTCGGCCGGGTATTCGGGGTAACTGCCCTCAGGCTGGACGGGGAGAGCGCCCTGCGCGCGGCCACTCTCAATTGACTGGCCGGCCACCGCTCACGCCGGGGCGATGCGCCGACCGCTGTCCGGGTCGAAGAACACCACCTTCTTCATGTCGAACATCAATTCGGCGGTTTCACCCCACTCCACCGGGTGCTCCGGGTCGATCCGGCAGTGCACGTTGGTGTCGTTCAGCTGAATCAGCGCGATGACGTCCGGGCCCGTGGGTTCGGTCACTTCGATGGTGAATTCGCCCCTGGCCACGAGGGTCTGGTCGTTTTTCTGATCCTGGGGCTGGGTGATGTGCTCCGGGCGGATGCCCAGAATCACGTCCCGGCCCACGCGGTCGGCTAGAAATTCCGGTACCGGCAGTTTGATGGCCCGTCCGCCGTTACCACGTACCTCCGCCTGCAGACCGCTTTCTCCCTGCTCCACAGTCACCGGCACAAAACTCATGGCCGGTGAGCCCATGAAGCCGGCCACAAACAGGTTCTCCGGCCGGTCGTAAACCTCTTTCGGTGTACCCAGCTGTTGCAACTCACCGTCCTTGAGCACGGCAATCCGGTCCGCCAGGGTCATGGCCTCGATCTGATCGTGGGTTACGTACACAATGGTGGTTTTCAGGCGCTGGTGCAGTTTCTTGATCTCGGTACGCATTTCCACCCGCAGCTTGGCGTCAAGATTCGAGAGCGGCTCGTCGAACAGGTAAATGCGCGGCCGGCGGGCCAGGGCCCGGCCCATGGCCACCCGCTGCTGCTGACCGCCGGAGAGGTTCGCCGGCTTCTTGTTCAGCAACTGGGAAATCTGCAGCAGGTCGGCCACCCTTTCCACTTCCTGATCAATCTCGTGCTTCGGCAGGCCGCGGATCTTCAGGCCAAAGGCGATGTTCTCGCGCACCGACATGGTCGGGTACAGGGCGTAGGACTGGAACACCATGGCGATGTCCCGGTCTTTCGGCTCCATGCTGGAGATATCCTTGCCGTCGAGCACGATGGCACCGTCGGTGATGGTTTCCAGGCCCGCGATGGTGTTCATCAGGGTGGATTTGCCACAGCCGGACGGGCCGACAAGTATCAGGAATTCCCCGGAAGCGATGTCGATATCGATGCCCTTGAGGGTTTCCTCGGCAACTCCCGGGTAGGTTTTGCGGATGCTCCGCAGTTCCAGTTGAGACATTGTTGTTGTCCTCTCAGGTCAGCCTTTGACAGATCCGGCGGTCAGCCCCCGGATGAAGTATTTGCCGGCGACGATATAGACCACCAGCGTCGGTAGCGCCGCAATCATCGCCGCAGCCATATCCACGTTGTATTCCTTCACCCCGGTACTGGTGTTTACCAGGTTGTTAAGCGCCACGGTGATGGGCTGGCTGTCGCCACTGGCAAATACCACCCCGAACAGGAAGTCGTTCCAGATCTGGGTGAACTGCCAGATCAGCGACACCATGAAAATGGGCGTGGACATCGGCAGCAGGATGCGGAAGAAAATGGTGAAGAAGCCGGCACCGTCCAGCCGGGCGGCCTTGATCAGGGCATCTGGAATGGCCACGTAGTAGTTCCTGAAGAACAGCGTGGTAAAAGCCACCCCGTAGATCACATGCACCAGAACCAGACCAGCAGTGGTATTGGCCAGGCCAAGTTTGCCCAGGGTTGCGGCCATGGGCAGCAGAACCACCTGGAACGGCACGAAGCAGCCGAACAGCAGCATGCCGAAGAACAGGTCGGAGCCCTTGAACTTCCACTTGGACAGCACATAACCGTTGAAGGCGCCCAGCAGCGTGGAAATGAGCACCGCCGGCACGGTCATCTTGAACGAGTTCCAGAAATACCCGCGTATGCCCTCGCACTGGACACCGGTGCAGGCCTCGGACCAGGCCTTGGTCCAGCCGATGGTGGTCCAGTCCGTGGGCAGCGCCATCAGGTTGCCGGTGCGAATGTCCATGGGCGTCTTGAAGCTGGTCACCAGCATGATGAAGAGCGGGATCAGATACACCAGCGCGGCCAGAAGCAGGAGCCCATAGATGGCCACGCGGCTGGGACGAAAGCCCGGGCGAACCACATCAGTCATGGCGTTTCTCCCTCAGTTCCGAGTACAGGTAAGGCACGATCAGCGCCAGTATGGCGCCCAGCATCAGCATGGCACTGGCCGACCCCAGGCCCATCTGGCCCCGGGTGAAGGTATGGGCGTACATGAACACCGCCGGCAGATCGGTGGAGTAGCCCGGACCACCGGCGGTCATGGCCATGACCAGATCAAAGCTTTTGATGGCGATGTGGGCCAGTACCATCACCGCACTGAAGAACACCGGCCGCAGGGAGGGCAGGATGATTTTCCAGTAGATCAGCGGCAGGCTGGCGCCATCGACCCGGGCGGCCCGGATAATGGCAGAATCCACCCCACGAAGCCCCGCCAGGAACAGGGCCATAACGAACCCGGAGGCCTGCCAGACAGCAGCCATCACGATGGTGTAGATGGCCATATCCGAACTCACCAGCCAGTCGAAACTGAATGACGTCCAGCCCCAGTCATGCATCAGCTTCTCCAGCCCCAGACTGGGGTTCAGGATCCACTTCCACACGGTGCCGGTGACAATCATCGACAAGGCCATGGGATAGAGGTAGATGGTGCGGATAGCGCCTTCCTGACGGATCCGCTGATCCAGAAAAATAGCCAGCACCACTCCAATAACCAGGCAACTTAGAATGAACAGGCCGCCGAAGATGCCCAGGTTGACGGAGGCAGTCAGCCAGCGGTCATTGGCCATCAGCTTGGCGTACTGATCGAAGCCGACAAAGTCGTACACCGGCAGGAAGCTGGAACTGGTGAACGAGAGCACGCCGGTCCACAGCATGAAGGCGTACACGCCAATGCCTACCAGAACAAAGGTGGGGGCCACCACCAGCTTCGGCAGCCAGCGCTGGAGCCCGTCCAGCAGACGCGACGGCGCCCTGGCCACTCGCGCGGGATGATATTGGATCTGTTCCATGGGGGTTCTCCGGAAGCAGCGACGGGGCCACCGACGCGGTGGCCCCGGTCAGATCACAGTGCGGCCTGGATGGCAGCCGCCAATTGATCGGTGGCCTCGGCCGGGTCCGGGTTGTCCGAGTTGGCGAAGTTGGTCACCACATCGAAAATCTGACCCTGCACGTAGCTGGTGTTGGCCAGGCCATGGGCGAAGCTGGGCACCAGCCCGCCGGTTTTGGCGGTGGCCCTGAAGGCGTCCATGGAGTCCTGGGCGCAGGCGTCGAAATCCGACATGTCCATGTCCGTGCGCACCGGGATGGAGCCCTTGGCCTTGGTGAAGACGGTCTGGAACTCCGGCGACAGGATGGTGCGGGCCAGGTCCTTCTGGGCCTTCACGTTGTCCTCGTTATTCAGCTTGAACATGGCGAACGAATCCACGTTGAAGGTAAAGTCACCCGAGGTGGCCGGCGCCGGAGCGCACAGGTAGTCCTTGCCTGGCGTCAGGCCGGCGGCAGTGAATTCACCCTTGGCCCAGTCACCCATGATCTGCATGGCTGCCTCGCCCTTTATCACCATGCCGGTGGCGGTGTTCCAGTCCCGGCCCGCGGCGTTGTCGTCCACGTAGCTCATCACCTTAGCGAACCTGGCGAAGGTCTCTTCCATTTTCGCGCTGTTGATTACGTCCATGTCGTTGTCCACGAACGCCCGGCTGTAGTCCTTCGGCCCGAGTACCGCCAGTGCCACCGCTTCGAACACGGTGGCGTCCTGCCAGGGCTGGCCACCGTGGGCCAGCGGAATGATGCCGGCGGCCTTGAGCTTGTCGGCGACGGTGAAAAACTCGTCGAGGGTGGTGGGCACCTTGGCGTCCACCCTGGCCAGTACCTCCGGGTTCACCCACAGCCAGTTGACCCGGTGCACGTTTACCGGCACCGCCACGTAATGGCCTTCGTACTTCATCACGTCGGCAATGCGTGGGGGAATGAGCTGGTTCCAGTTTTCCTGAGCGGCAACGTCGTCGAGGCTGGTCAGGAAGCCCAGCTTTGCCCACTCCCGGATGTCCAGGCCCTTGATCTGGGCGGCGGCGGGCGGGTTGCCGGAAACGGCGCGGGTCTTGAGCACGGTCATGGCAGCCTCACCGCCACCGCCGGCCACCGCGAAGTCTTTCCAAGTGTGGCCCTGCGCAACCATCATTTCCTTGAGGGCGGCGGCCGCGCGCGCTTCGCCACCGGAGGTCCACCAGTGCAGGACTTCCACTTCACCGGCCTGGGCATTACCCAGGGGCATCAGGGCGGAAGACAGCGCCAGGGCGCCAAGGGTACGGGTCATGCGGTTCATACAGACTCCTTGTTATTTTTGTCAGCGACGACCGGCAGCCAGGGGCCAATCGGTCAAGAATCACTCAACGAGTATAGGGCAAGGGGCTGGCCGGCTAAGTATCAAACTGAAAACCCGATGTGACAGGCTTGTTACATAGCGGGCGCGGCCCCGTAGGGCGGTCCGGGACACGGCGGATTAGCGGCGGGGCAGGTCCAGGGTTACCCGCAGGCCGCCGCCGGGGCGGTTGTCCACGGTCAGTTCGCCGCCATGATTGTGGGCAATGTTGCGGGCAATGCCCAGGCCCAGGCCGTGGCCCTCCTGGTGCTGGCAATCGTGCCGGTAATAGGGGTCAAAGATCCGGGGCAGCGCGGCCTCGGGGATACCCGGCCCCCGGTCGTCCACCCGAATCCACAGACGGTCGGCGGAGTCCTCCAGGGTGATCACCGCCCGCTCGCCGTACTTGACGGCGTTGTCCAGCAGGTTGCCCAGGCAGCGGGACAGGGCCAGCGGCTTGCCCCGGTACGGCAGGCTGTGGCCCCGCACCGTCACCAGCGACTGGTCGCCGTCCCGGTAGGCCTCGGCCATGCGCGCCACCAACCGTTCAATGTCCACCGGCTCCACGTTCTCGTGTATGTCGGTGTCCTTGAGGGACTGCAGCGCGCCCTTCACCAGCAGTTCCAGCTCCAGCAGGTCATCCTCCAACCGGCCCCGCATGGCGTCGTCCTGGATCAGGTCGGCCCGCAGGCGCAGGCGGGTGATGGGGGTCTGGAGGTCGTGGGAGATGGCCCGGAACATCTGGTCCCGGTCACCGATGAAGCTCTGCAGGCGTCGACGCATGGTGTTGAAACCACGGGTAACGGCAACGATTTCAGCACTACCCTGCTCACTCAACGGCGGCTGTTTTTCATCCAGAGGCAAGTCTCGCGCTGCTTTGGCAAGCGTGCGCAGGGGGCGGGTCTGCTGACGCACCAGCCAGGCCAGCACCGGAAACAGAATGCCAATCATCACCAGGATGAACAGAATCTGCTGGCCCGGAATGCTCTCGTCCTCCAGCGAGACATAGGGCGCCGGCAACAGAGAGGCAAGATATAACCACTCCCCGTCGGCGACCTCAACCTGGGTGACCAACACCGGCGGTTTGATGGGCTCAAGAGTCAGCGCATAGTGCGCCCAGCTCCTTGGCAGGGCATCCAGTGGCAGCTCGGCATTCAGAATCCGCAGATCATCCGGGTGAACGAAATCAACATGCAAATTCACGCTATTACCCAACCGACTCCTGAGAACCGAAAGTACCTCCTCTCTGACTAGTTGCTTGCGCTCACTGTCGGGCAAGGCTTTCATGTCGATGCGTCTGTCGTTGAGCGAAACGAAAAACCGGGAGCCTCCCATGTCCCGCAACTGGTCGAGAACAATGTGTCGGTACTGCAAGGGCAGAGACTTGAAGAACTGTGTGGTGGCCGCCGCCGAATAGGCCAGGTTACGGGTAGTACTGACCAGACCTTCAATCTGATGGGCCCGGAAAGTGCCGACCCAGACCAGACTTGAAACCACCTGGGCAACTCCCATGGCCAGCAATGTCAGCAGCAGGATCCGCCCCAGCAAGGACGATGGCACCAGCCGCCATGACCGGCGTGGTTTGCCTTCTCCCCTGCGGTTACTCGCTGGCATGTCTTACCGAAGCGGCCAGAACATATCCCGCTCCCCGGACTGTTTTTATCAATTTTGGATTTCGCCCATGATCACCGAGACGCTGGCGCAAGCGGCTGACCGCCACATCCACAACCCGATCCAGGGGCATGGACTCGCGCCCCCGGGTTACATCGGAAATGGTGTCCCGGTCCAGCACTTCGTTGGGGTTGGCCAGAAACAACTGCAGCAGTGCAAAATCGGCTCCGGAAAGGGGGACCGTCTCGCCATCTTCCGAGATCAATTCGTGGGCAAGTGTGTCGAGGCGCCAGCAATCAAAGAGTAGGAACCGAGGGTTGTCAGATCGGGCAAAACTCGCTCTTCGGAGCAAGGCCTTGACTCTGGCCTGCAGCTCCCGGGCGCTGAATGGTTTGGCGAGATAGTCATCAGCGCCCAGCTCAAGACCTACCACCCGGTCGGTTTCGTCGGAACTTGCTGTCAGCATGATGATGGGCACTCTCGACTGTTCCCGTATCCGCCGGCAAAGGGTAAAGCCATCGTCACCGGGCAGCATTACATCAAGCACAATAAGATCGACATGGGCGGAATCCAGTTGGGACTGCATCTGTTCGCCATCCGCTGCGGTCAGCACTCCGTACCCCACACGGGTCAGGTGCTCCTCCAACAACTCCCGGATAGCGACATCGTCGTCAACAACCAGAATCAATGCCTTACTATCATTCATGGATTTGCATTCATGGACTTAACTTTTTTGTTATTCATGCGACAAGAGTACGCCCTGAAATTGTAAAGCAAAAACCCTGTTTGGGCGCCCGGGAATAGAAAACAGCGAATGCCTTGCCTTGCGACGCCTCCGTCTCCTTAAAACTGATAAATCAGCCTGAGGCGATTATTGAAAAAGGTAGGCTGACCATTCCAGCCCACGACACCCAGATTGTTGCTGACCGAGAGCCCTTCAAGATTCGGGTTCACTCCCGCCAACTGGTAGGTGAAGCCGACATCGAAACCGTAGCCGATCTGTCCCTTCTTGATAACCGCGTTGGCGGGGTAACCCTGGCTGCCACTGAAATCGTAATAATTGCCGTTGAATCCATAAGCGGCTTTGTGCCAGACATAACGGGTGAACATGGACAGGTTGTTTGTGACAGAGCCACTTAATCGGACACCATAAGCTCTTCCGGGGCCACTGTTTTCGATGCCCGCGTTCATCGTATCATCGAATAAGGTCCCGCTGAGGTCAGAATAGGGGTGAACGAAACCACCATTGCGGAAAGTGCCCTTATTGACCGGAGAATACTGCGCCAGTATTGATGCTTTCCAGTTCGGCCCCTGCACACCGAGTTTACCGCCATAGATAGCAGCGTCGATCTGACCAAGCGCCGCCGAGCCTGAATCCGTTTCATGCAGCGCCTGCAAGCGCACAAAGGGGCGAAGTCCATTGCGTGCAAGCGGTGGAAGTTGGTAACCCGCCTCAACGTATCCCATTTTCGCAATATTGAAAAAATTGTAGAACCATGCCTGCCCGAGCAGCCCCCCCGCCGAAGTTTGCTGCTGATACTGCAGCCCGGCTGTCAAAAGGCCGGGTTGCGCGCCGACCGGGTAGCCAGTTGTATTGCGATTACTCCATTCGTCCGTGAAGCGACCAAGCGAACGCGTGAACCGGCCGAAATACAGTTTCATATCGGGAGTTGAAGAACCCGCATCATAAGCAAACGGCATGTATTGCGACACTTCATATTGCGAATTTCTGACCTCCTGCGGACCGTGTTTCTGAAAAGAATCGAACAGCGAGAGAGTTCCTGAAACTCCGTAAAAAGATCTTGGCAGGAGGGTATACATATCGGTGTTGGCAAAGGGAGTATTAATCAATTGTCTCCCGGCACGCACACGCAGACCCTGCCCCTGATACTGCAGAAAACCTTCGGTGAGCTGGTTCAGGTCCTGAGGCTGCCCGAGGAGCCCTTTATAGACGCCGTCATCGTAACTGACCAACGGATGCGTCGTGAAAAGGGAGGTATGGGCACTGAAGCCATAAAGACTCCCGGTGGACATGGATATGTCGCCGCCATACGCTGTGCCACGACGGTCAAAAGACTGACCTTGCTCCGCCACTGTCCCCTGCGGCACAGGGTAGGGAGCGTTACCGGAGTTGCGGCGACGAAAATCGTAGATACGAAGATTGCCCGATATGCTGGCGTCGTCGACAATGCTGGACTTGAAAGCGTCCCGAAATGTCTCTGCGTGGCCGGGCGCGGCAAAACCAAGACCAAGGATGACACACAGTGTGACGAGATTCGTGGGGGAAAAACAATGCCGACGTGCGGGATTATCATTAGTAATTGCACAGGCAGGTGAAAATAGTCGTTGTTGCTCGAACATGCCTTCTCCTTTTGTTTTTATGAGATTTTTTTGTAATTTGACTGCAGCTTGCAGTGAGCATCCGCGGCAGTGTGCCGACGATGGCAGCGGCTTTCTCAGCCAGGACCAACCGCGAATTTCACTATAGGCGGGAACATTTCCGGGAGAGGTATCAAAGTGTAAGACGAATGCAACACCCTGGTTACATTGGTCAGACCGGCCAGAGGCAAGGGGCTTTTAGGGGGGGGGTAAGCGTTCGGGTTTGCCTGCTCAGACAAGCCTGGAAGGCATCTTTCTGTCTCGACATCCGGCTTGTTGGGATGTGTGTGGGTACCCGGGAAAATCTTGTTCAGTCGGCGCTGGCATCAAACGCATCATCTGTTCAGCCACCCCCCACCCTGCTAATATCGCGCCCACATTTCTGACGCACTGAACCGAACGGAACCTACCGAATGGACGTTTTCCAGGCCCTTTTCCTTGGCCTTCTCCAGGGACTGACCGAATTCCTGCCCATATCCAGCTCGGCCCATCTGATCCTGACGCCGGTTTTCTTTGGCTGGGATGATCAGGGCGTGGGCTTCGACCTGTCTGTCCATTTCGGAACCCTGCTGGCCGTAGTGCTCTATTTCCGGCAGGATGTCTTCGGCATCGCCCGAGACGGGCTGATTTCCGTTAGCCGGCGCAAGATCGTTGGCCAGGGCGCCCTGGCCTGGTACCTTATCATCGGCACCATCCCCGCGGGTCTGGCTGGCCTGGCCTTGCTGGACATGATCGACAACGAGCTGCGGGCCGTGGAAGTCATCTTCTTCACCACCCTGTCCTTCGGCCTTTTGCTGGGTATTGCCGACTGGCTACCCACACGCCAGCGCACCCTCGACAAGCTCAACTGGAAAGACGCACTTCTGGTCGGCATCGCCCAGGCCATGGCCCTGGTGCCCGGCACCTCCCGCTCCGGCGTCACCATCACCGCCGGCCTGTTCCTGGGCATGACCCGGGAAACCGCCTCCCGGTTCTCCTTCCTGCTGGCCATTCCGATTATCGTGCTGGCATCTGCCGTGAAGCTGCTGGAAGTGGCAACCTCGGATGTTGTCGTGGACTGGAGCGGTTTCCTGATCGGCGGCATCACCTCTTTCCTGATGGCCATAACCGCCATTCATTTCTTCCTGAAGTGGCTCAACACAGTTGGCATGTGGCCGTACGTGATTTACCGGGTGATTCTGGCCATCGTCATCTATGCGGTTCTGATGCGCTAAACGCCCTCCTGAGGCAATAAAACCGTTCGGCGTGTGCGCATGCCAAGGCTTTCAGGATCGTTGAGAGACAGGTACTGCTGGTGGATACCCGGGCTCACATGAACAGAATCTTGAGCCCGATCAGCACAATCACCACGCCGCCGACAAATTCCGCTTTGCCCTCAAGGAAGGTGCCACTGCGGGTACCGATATAGACTCCGGCTACACTGAAGAGCAACGTGGTCACACCAATAACCAGGCAAGCCTGTAAAGGCGCAACATCCAGCAGGGTCAGGGCAAATCCGGCCGCCATGGCATCAATGCTGGTGGCAATGGCCAGCATCAACATAACCCGATGGGTGATGATTGCGATGTCCTCCTCTACCCCTTCGGAAAATGCCTCATAAATCATCTTGCCACCAACAAGCGCCAGCAGGATGAACGCAATCCAGGGCGCATAGACCTCAACCCAGCCAAGCACACCCTGACCGCCCAGGTAGCCGATCAGTGGCATCAGCCCCTGAAACACCCCAAAATACAGCCCCGCCATGACGGCGAGCGATGATGCTTTTTTCTTGTGCTTGGAACCCAAGCCAATCGACACGGCGAACGCATCCATACTCAGTGCCACGGCCAGCACCAACACTTCAATCATGCTCTTCAAGCTCCAGTTGCAGTAACGGGTAACGATCTGTCAGCAGACTTCCAGCGGCGCATAGGCCAGCACCAGCCATTTGGCGCCGTCATCAAAGTTCACCTGCACCCGTGTATGGTGCCCGGTTCCCTCTGAATTCATAACGATACCCTCGCCGAACTTCGGATGGCGCACCCTCTGCCCCAGGCTGAAGCCGGACTGCTGCGCCGAGTCCTGGGCGAACAGACTTTGGTTTGGCCGCTCAACCATGGCCGGGCGGGTGACGGTGTTGCGTAAGCGGACTTCCTGCAGGCAGCCACCCGGGATCTCCCGTACGAACCGGGACAGGGCGTTGAACTTTTCCTGGCCATACAGGCGGCGGGATTCAGCGTAAGTGAGCACCAGTTTTTTCATGGCCCGGGTAATACCCACATAGGCCAGGCGCCGTTCTTCTTCCATGCGGCCGGGTTCTTCCAGGGACATGCCGTGGGGGAACAGGCCTTCCTCCACACCGGCCAGGAACACCAGCGGAAATTCAAGGCCTTTGGCGGAGTGAAGGGTCATAAGCTGGACGCTGTCTTCATGGTCTTCGGCCTGGGATTCCCCGGCGTCCAGCGCCGCCTGGGCGATGAATTCCGCCAGGGGATCAACGCCATCCTCTACTTCATAATCAGACAGTGCGTTGACCAGTTCCTCCAGGTTTTCCACCCGGGCCTGGCCTTTCTCGCCTTTTTCGCTGGCGTGATAGTCTTTCAGTCCACTGTCTTCAATGGTCTGCTTCATCAGGCCATGCAACGACGCATCGCCTGCCATCTCAGACAACCCTTCGATGATGGCAATGAATGACTGCAGCCCGGTTTTGGCCCGGCCTTTCACCTGCCCGGCTTCCAGCAACCGTTCGGCGGACTCCCACAGGGAAATGCCCTGCTCCGTGGCGTATTCCCGAAGCTCTGCCAGGCTCTTGGCACCAATGCCCCGGGGCGGCACGTTGACCACCCGCTCGAAGGCCGCGTCATCGCGCCGGTACTGCACCAGTCGCAGGTACGCCAGCGCATTGCGGATTTCCTGGCGATCGTAGAACCGCAGGCCGCCGTAAACCCGGTAGGGAATGCCCTGGCGCATCAGGGATTCTTCCAGCACCCGGGACTGGGCGTTGGAGCGATAGAGAATCGCCGATTCACTGCGCAGGTTGCCGTCCTGTACCCAGGCGGAGATGCTGTCGGCGATGTAGTTGGCTTCGTCCTGTTCGTTGAAGGCCGCGTACAGGCTGATCGGTTCACCCTCCGGGCCGTCGGTCCACAGCTCCTTGCCCAGCCGGCCCTGGTTGTTGGCGATCACCGCGTTGGCCGCTTTCAGAATCATCTGTGTGGACCGGTAGTTCTGCTCCAGACGCACCAGCCGGGCATTGGGAAAGTCCCGCTGGTACTGCTGGATGTTCTCCACCTTGGCACCCCGCCAGCCGTAGATGGACTGATCGTCGTCCCCCACCACCGTCATTGGCACCCGATTGCTGGCGAGCACCTGTAGCCAGGCGTATTGAATGGTGTTGGTATCCTGGAACTCGTCCACCAGGATGTGCTGGAATCGGCTCTGGTAATGGGCCAGAAGCTCCGGCCGATGCAGCCAGAGCTCGTGGGAACGCAGCAGCAGCTCACCGAAATCCACCAGACCACCCTGCTGACAGAGCTTTTCGTACTGGCGGTAGATTTTCAGCATGATCGACAGGAAATGATCACCCGGATTCTCCTGGATATGATCCGCCCGCAGCCCTTCGTCCTTCTGGCTGTTGATGAACCACTGGGCCTGCTTGGGCGGCCACTTGCTCTCGTCAATCTGGTTTTCCCGCATCACCCGCTTGATCAGCCGCAGCTGGTCGTCGCTGTCCAGTACCTGGAAGTTCTCCGGCAGGCCGGCGTCTTTCCAGTGCGACCGCAACAGCCGGTGGGCAATACCATGGAAGGTTCCGAACCAGAGGCCGCGGGCAGGAATCTGCATCATCTGCTCGATGCGATACCGCATTTCCCTGGCGGCCTTGTTGGTGAAGGTCACCGCCAGGATGCCGGTGGGCGGAACCCGATCCACGGTCATCAACCAGGCGATCCTGTGGACCAGGACCCGGGTTTTGCCACTACCTGCGCCCGCTAGCACCAGCAGGTGGTCGTTTTGGGCGGTGACAGCTTCGCGCTGGGCATCGTTCAACGGATCGATGATGTGGGAGACGTCCATAAAGAATCGGTTCGCTACTGGTTAAATAAACAGGTTTGTGAGTATAACAGGAGAAAAGCGGGATTTGTGTTGGGCTTGGGTTAGCCCTCTTCTTTCGGAGGCGTAGCACGAGGGCGGGCCCCTGTTCAGGACACGCTACGAGCACATCCATGTGCGCTTGGCTGTGGCCATCCATGGCCACAGACAGTCCTGAACAGGGGCCCGCCCCCGTACTTATCTTGCTTGGGAGAAAGCTTTTCTATCAGAAACCTCTGGGGACCGTCTGAGCTTCTACAAACTCAAATAGCCCTTCAAGGCCGCCCTCCCGGCCGATGCCGGACGCCTTCATGCCACCGAACGGCGCTTCCGGCGTCGGGCCGGTGCCGGTGTTCCAGCCGCAGTGGCCGAAACGGAGGCCGGCGGCAACACGCTGGGCGCGCTCGGCATCGCTGGTGAACACATAGGATGCCAGGCCGAACTCCGTATCGTTACCGGCTTCGATGACCTCTTCTTCCGTGCGGAACAGGGCCATGGGCACCAGCGGGCCGAAGGTTTCTTCCCGATAGCAAAGCATATCCCGGTTCACGCCATGCACCACCGTGGGCGGGAAGAACAGACTCTCGTCGAGTTCGCCGGGCTGCTTGCCTGCAACCAGTTTCGCGCCTTTGTCGAGAGCATCTTCCAGGTGACGCTTCACTTTGTCGAAGCCGGCCTGGTTGATCAGCGGGCCGAGATCGACATCACCGTTGATGCCATCACCCACGGTCATCCTGTTCACGCGCTCAGCAAGCTTCTGGCCAAAGGCATCGGCCACTTTCTCGTGCACGAAGATGCGGTTGGCACAGACGCAGGTCTGGCCGCCGCCACGAAATTTGTTGGCGATCAGGTTATCGGCGGCGGCGTCCAGATCGGCGTCGTCAAAGACAATAAACGGCGCGTTGCCACCCAGTTCCAGAGCCAGCTTCTTGACCTGATCGGCGGTATCGAGGATCAGCTTGCGACCCACTTCGGTGGAGCCGGTGAAGCTGAGCATGGGCACGTCCGGGCTTTCGCACAGCACCTTGCCGATCACGCTGGCCTTGCCCATCACGAGGTTAACCATGCCATCGGGCAAATCGGTGTGTTTGTCCATCAGGGTGAACAGGGCAATCATGGTCAGCGGGGTTTCGCTGGCCGGTTTGATCACCGACGGGCAGCCTGCTGCCAGGGCTGCAGAGAGTTTCTTGGCGATCATGCCGATGGGAAAGTTCCAGGGCGTGATCAGGCCGGTAACACCAATCGGCCGGTAGTGGACGGTCCAGGTGCAGTCTTTCGGCTTTTCCGGGATGGTGTGGGCAT
The DNA here is from genome assembly GCF_038098645.1 of Marinobacter metalliresistant. Classification (NCBI taxonomy): domain Bacteria; kingdom Pseudomonadati; phylum Pseudomonadota; class Gammaproteobacteria; order Pseudomonadales; family Marinobacteraceae; genus Marinobacter; species Marinobacter metalliresistant. The sequence goes on from NZ_CP101118.1 coordinate 2,496,021, forward strand.
CCAGGGCCTGGATGTGCTTCGAGCAGTAATCGAAGAAGCCTGCGGCGTAATCCACTTCGCCCTGGGCTTCCTGCAGCGGTTTGCCGTGCTCCATGCACAGAATCCGACCAACCTCTTCCTTATTGGCCTTGAGCGCATCCCGGATGTCTTCCAGCCATTTTCGGCGGGTTTCGATCGGGTAGGGACTGGTCAGTTTCAGGGCCGACTTGCCGGCGGCCACGGCCGCCAGAATGTCCTGCTCCGGCATTGACGGCACTTGCGCGATGACTTTACCGGTGGCGGGATTGTAGACATCAAAGGTGTTGCCGTCGGCGTTGTCTGTCCAGCGACCGCCAATGTAGCCAGTCATCTTTTTCAACAGGGGTGACTCGATCATCTTGGCTCCTTTTCGGTAGTTGGCGGCGTCCCTTACGGGACGGCATTGCGTCAGTAGCTTAGGTCTTTCATAGTGAGTGTTGTAGCGCAGCCTGTAAAGTCAAGGGCGGACTATTGATCATCCTCCGACTGTGCCTATACTCGGAGAACCAGACATTCAGGAGGCCGGACAATGAAAGCATTTTTCCATCCCGCACAGGACCAGCACATTCCACAGACTTACTTTACCCGGGGCCAGATGCGTCAGCCCCAGGAAGTGCCGGATCGTACCGGGCAGATGCTGGATGGCCTGAAGGAGATGGGCGTGTCAGTGCTTCAGCCGGCGGATCAGGGCGCCGGCCCAATCTCGAAGGTTCACGATCTGGGTTACCTCCGCTTTCTGGAATCCGCCCATCGTCGCTGGAAACAGATGGATGACTGGGGCGACGAGGTCATCTCCAATATATTCGTCCGCGCTCCCAATCACCTGACCGGCATTCTCGCCGAAGCAGCCCGTTACCAGGCCGATGGCAGCTGTCCGATTGGCGAGCATACCTGGCATGCCGCCTACTGGTCCGCCCAAAGTGCCCTCGGAGCGGCCGATGCCCTGATTGCGGGTGATCGTACCTCCTACGCCGTGTGTCGCCCACCCGGCCATCACGCGCGGAGGGATGCCGCAGGCGGCTTCTGCTACCTGAACAATGCCGCCATTGCCGCCGAGCACATGAAAACCCGGTTCCCGAAGATCGTGATTCTCGATACCGACATGCACCACGGCCAAGGCATTCAGGAGATCTTCTACGATCGCAGCGACGTGCTCTATATCTCGATCCACGGCGACCCCACCAATTTCTATCCGGTGGTCACCGGCTTCGGGACCGAGCGGGGCGAAGGCGAAGGCTTCGGTTACAACATCAATATGCCAATGCCCCACGGTTCATCCGAGGACGATTTCTTTGCGAAGCTGGACGAAGCCCTGACCGCCATCAAACTGTTCCAGCCGGATGCCCTGATCCTCGCCCTTGGCTTTGATATCTACAAGAACGACCCCCAGGCCAAGGTATCTGTGTCGTCAGAAGGCTTCTGCAAGCTCAGTACCCACGTGCGAAAGCTGGGGCTGCCGACGCTGGTGGTTCAGGAAGGGGGCTATGATCTGGACACGCTCAGCGAGAATGTCCAGCAGTTCTTCAAAGGCCTGGAGGGCTGAAATTTCAGACGACGGGCGCGTAAACCTTCACGTTTTCGTGCCCTTCGGCTTTCAGGTGCCCCGCGTGCATGCGGCTCATGGTGCCGCGATCGCAGTACAGCAGATACTGTCGATTCCCCGGCAGGTCCGCCATCTGCCGGTTAAGTTCGTAGAACGGAATCTGCAGGATTTCATTGCTGGTCAGTTCCAGGGGTGCCTGCTCCCCCTCTGAGGGATGGCGCACGTCGATAATCACGTCATCCACTGCCGGCGTCTGCACCAGCTCGACCTCCTCCGGCGTAACGTTCGTTTCCAGCAGGCGGTTTACCGGGGTTTCCTCCCGGGCGTCAATGGCATTCGCCAGAACGGCCGCGTTCATCTGGGCTTCATCTTCTTCCACCCGGTGCAGTTTGGCGCGGGTTGCAGGCTTCCGGGAGATAACGCCGCAGTATTCCGGCATGGTGCGGGCGTAGGATTCGGTGCCAATTTCCCGGGCAATCCGGATGATGGATTCCTTGTCCATGGACACCAGCGGGCGCAGGACCACTTCGTCAGTGGCACGGTCCACTACATTCAGATTGCTCAGGGTCTGACTGGACACCTGGGCCACGGCATCGCCGGTCACCAGGCCAATGGCATTGTTCTTCCGGGCAATCTCGGCTGCGGCCACCAGCATCTGCCGCTTCAGTACCACACCCCAGTGTCGCTGGCTGACCGAACGCATGATCTCGGCCACCACACCCTCAAACGGCACGGCGATAAACTTGGCGCTGTGGGAGGCGCCGTAGCGGTCCCAGAGGTAATGCACCACCTGGCGCACGCCAACTTCGTGGGCGGTACCACCCAGACTGAAAAACAGAAAGTGATTGCGAAGCCCCCGCCGCATCATCAGGTAGGCCGCGACCGAGGAGTCGTAACCACCCGAGATCAGGGTCAGAACGTTCTCGACACTGCCCAGCGGGTAGCCACCCAGGCCCCGATGCTTGCGGTGGGCAATATGGAACTGATCGCCCTGAACTTCGATGCGCACCTCAACCTGGGGTGACTTCAAATCAACCCCGGTGGCGCCGGATGCCTGCATGAGTGCAGCGCCGACCATCCGCTCCAGGTCAATGGAGCGGAAGCTGTGCTCGCCATGGCGACGGGCCCTGACTGCGAAGGTCTTGCCATTCAGGCGCCCGGAGAAGGCGTCAACGGCCTTTTCGGCAACATCCTCAAGGCTGACAAGCGGAAACGCCCCGATTTCCTGGATGGTGGAGATGCCCGGAATGCGCAGAAGCGCTTCAACTACCGGGCCGGACAGACGGCGACCATCCGGCACCTCCACGTCGACCCGGTCCCAGCTGCCTTCCACCCGGATTTCCGGATCCACCCGGGCAAGGAGCTTGCGTATGTTCTGCCTCAGATGACGCATCTGTTGGCGGCGGACGGGCTTGCTTTTGATGGCTACTTCCGGGGCGGGACGAATCAACAGTTTCATAAATCGGAATTTTGTCGGGTGGCGTATGAAAGGGAAAGCGCTTAGTGTACCGTTTTGACTCCGTGCCTCAAAATCAGGCATTGCCGCAACATTCAGGAGCTTCACCGTTAATGCAGGAAATGACCATCAATGCCCTGGTCTCCCCCGAGGGCAGCCTTGAAATTCTTTCCAATCACGAGGTCAACCGGCTCAAGGACCGCAGCGAAGGCGGCCTGTATCGCTTGTTCCGCCAGTGCGCACTGGCGGTTCTGAACACCGGAATAGAAACCGATGACTGCAAGGCCCTGATGGAATCCCATGCGGAGTTTGACGTCCGGCTGGTACCGCAACCACGTGGCCTGAAGCTGGAGCTGATCAATGCCCCTGCCCACGCCTTTGTCGACGGCCAGATGCTCAGGGCAATCCGGGAGCATCTGTTTTCCGTTCTGAGGGATATTATCTATTCACACTCGATCCCCCAGTCCGCCGCCGGTTTTCGCCGGGACGATCCTGAAGACCTCACCAATTACGTATTCCACATCCTGCGGAACGCCCGCGTCATGCAGGCGGGGCGGCAGCCGGATCTTGTCGTTTGCTGGGGCGGCCACTCCATCAGCCACGCGGAATACCAGTACAGCAAGGAAGTGGGCCATCAGTTGGGCCTGAGAGCCCTGAGCATCTGCACCGGTTGCGGGCCAGGCGCCATGAAGGGTCCGATGAAGGGTGCCACCATCGGCCATGCCAAGCAGCGGGTAAAAAACGGCCGCTATATTGGCATCACCGAGCCCGGGATCATTGGGGCAGAGGCGCCGAACCCCATCGTCAACGAACTGGTGATCATGCCGGACATCGAGAAACGTCTGGAGGCGTTTGTCCGCTGTGGCCACGGAGTGATTGTGTTCCCGGGCGGTGTCGGCACCGCCGAGGAAATTCTCTACCTGCTGGGCATCCTGCTGCACCCGGACAACGCCGACCTGCCCTTCCCGGTGGTGTTCACCGGCCAGCAGGAGAATGCCGAATATTTCGAGATGATCGACAAGTTCATCCGCAACGCCCTGGGCGATGAAGCGGCGAACAAGTATGAAATCATTATTGACGATCCGGTACGTGTGGCGCAGACCATGAAAACAGGCATGAAGGAGGTGGAAACCTTCCGGCGCGCCATGCAGGACGCCTATTACTTCAACTGGATGCTGAAAATCGATCCGGTGTTCCAGTTACCCTTCGAGCCGAATCACGACAACATGCGCGCCCTTGAGCTGCACCGGGACCAACCGGTACATCTGATTGCCGCCAATCTGCGCAAGGCCTTCAGCGGTATCGTTGCCGGGAACGTCAAGGAGGGAGGAATCCGTCAGGTTCAGGAGAAGGGACCGTTCGAAATTGCCGGCGACCCGAGCCTGATCAAGCCACTTGAAGCGATGCTGGAACAATTCGTGGCGCAGAACCGGATGAAGTTGCCGGGCTCTTCGGCCTATCGACCCAGCTATCGGATTGTCAGCGGGGCGGCCTGAGCCGCACCGCTGACGCGGCAGATGGCTTACTTGCCGCCGTCCGCCGGCAGGCTGGCATAATAGGCCGCCAGGTTTGCGATGTCAGTATCGCTCAGGGCCGCAGCCTGGCCCTGCATAATGGCCGCCTGGCCACCGGAGCGTTCCTTGTTCTTGTAGGCCTTCAGTGCCGATACAAGGTACTGCTCGTTCTGGCCCGCCAGGTTCGGATAGGTGGGGATCTGTGCCAGGCCGTTCTGGCCGTGACACGCAGCACAGACTGCCGCCTTGGCCTTGCCTGCCGCGGCGTCTGCCGCAGAAACTACAGCAGGAACTGCAGCGCTGAACGCAAAGATTCCCACAATAGCGTAGTGTTTCAGATTCATTGCCATTACCCTCTCATCATCGTTTTCGGATTTTCGACCGGCACCTTGAACCGGACGGTAAACTGACTAGCATTTATAGCACAGAGCCCCGGAACCTCAAATGTGATAGATCAAGGGCCTTCCTCCGACGTTGGTCCTCTTTACCTGTCCTGGCTATTTAGGTGACAGTACGACCGATTCCGTGCCAAGGATTATTTTCATTTTCCGGAGATACCCTCAATGTCTGTAGAGGCCCAGGAACTTGCCTGTCGCGAAGGCCACATCGGCCTGCTGACACTGAATTCACCCGGCACCCTCAATGCGCTTTCCGACAGCATGATTGAGCAGGCCCAGAGCACCCTGGACCGCTGGGCCGGGGACGACCGGATCTGCCTTGTTGTCCTGCAGGGCGCCGGTGACCGGGCGTTCTGTGCCGGCGGGGATATCCGGCAGCTCTACGATGCCATCATTGATCCAACCGATCCCGAAAAGCCGGCCCGCTTCTTTACCCGCGAATACCGGCTGGATTACAGCCTTCACCGCTTCCCGAAACCGGTGGTTGGCATTGCCCAGGGCGTGGTTATGGGCGGCGGCCTTGGCCTGTTTTCCGGCTGCCGTTATCGTCTGGTTACTCCGGACATTACGCTGGCCATGCCGGAAATCGCCATTGGCCTGTTCCCGGACGTGGGCGCCAGCTGGTTTCTGAACCGGCTTCCCGGACGCCTCGGCCTGTTCATGGGATTGACCGGCGCTCGCCTGAATGCCACGGACACCCTCCGCGTCGGCCTCGCCGATCTGGCAATCCGGCCGGAGGACCGTGACAACCTGATGGCGCGGCTACAGGAAGAACGCTGGACCGGCAAGGCCGCCGCCAATGACAACCGCCTGTTCCGGCTGCTCAGCCGGGTCCAGACCCCCGATTACCGGGCGCTGCCGGTCAGCCAGTTGGAGCAGCATGAGCAATACATCGCCCGGCTGAGTTCCGGCGACGAACTGCCGGAGATCGTCGATCAGCTGTTGTCGGCAGAGGTCGGCAGTGAGTGGTGGAATACCTGTATGAAAACCCTCAGGACTGGCTGCCCGGTGTCGGCATGGCTGGTGTGGACACAGCTGAAGAAGGCCCAGCAGATGTCACTCAGGGATATTTTCCGGATGGAGCTGGCGATGGCATCGGAGTGCACCCGCAGACCTGATCTGAAAGAGGGCATCCGGGCCCTGGCCATCGACAAGGACCGCAACCCACGGTGGTCCTATGAGCGGATTGCCGATGTGCCCGAGGAGGTGGTTGCGGCCCATTTCATGCCGGAATGGAACGATGAAACCGATCCGATGGGGCTGGAATAGTCCTGCGGGACATCGACTAGAGCGTAGCGCCCGCCTGTACCAGCAGCATCTCCAGATCCCGGTTGTTGGTGGCGCGGGCAATGTCCAGCGCCGTCTTGCCGCTGTCAGCCCGGTAATTCACATCGGCGCCGGCGGCCACCAGCATTTCAGCCGTCAGCAAATCACCCCTGGCGACAATCTTCATGAGCAGGGATTCTCCACCCTGGCTGACATTGACATTGGCACCGGCCGACAGCAACACCTTGACCACAGACAGATGCCCGTTCTCAGCGGCGCGCATCACCGGGGTATAGCCCTCACGATCGCTGGTGTTCACATTGGCACCGGCCGACAGCAACAACTGTACACGCCTTTTTTCGCCATTACCGGCGGCTGAAACCAGAAGCACATCGGCCTCGGCCAGGGCCTGCTGGGTGAGATTTACCGGCTGGCTTTGGGAAGCGCAGGCAGATAAAAAAGTGAACAGCGTGAGCAAAATCAGCAAAGAGCGGGGAGAGCCGGTTCCCTTGGCCATAACAAACAATCTCGGTGGAAGGATAGGTGCGCCTATTCTGGGCAGCCAACGCCGGGAATTAAATCGAGCGGTTCACAACTCCGGCCCGTTTTCCATAAGATCGTGAACCAGTTGCCGCAAACGGTCTTCGCCATCCTTTTGCCCCCGGCAAAGCTTCTCAGCCTGAAGTGAGGACCATGGCCGGCCCTGGAGTACCGCCCGACACCACAAGGCCAGTGGCTCCTGATCTGCCAGCCACGCCATGATCCCCGGTGTCCGGCTCAGTTTCCGCAACACCGGGACGGTCATCTGGAATCCCCGATGACCGTTGGCGAAGTTGTGCAAATCCCGCAGGTCGTCGTTATCGGGCGGCGGCCCCGGTGGCAGATCGGCGCTGATGCCGGCGAGCAACCGCGGTTCAAACTCCGGCCAGTTTGCCGGCACCAGCGTCAGCCAGTGCCCTCCCAGCCGCTGACGGATACGCTCCGCCAATTCCGAGCCTGCCGGGCTGGTACCCCGGATCATCTGCAAGGGGTATTCACCGCTTGACGCCTCCTGCTGCAGGCCCGCCCGCACCACCTGCAAGCCACAACTCTGCCAGAAGGCCAGCAGATCGGTGCTACCACCAAAACTGGTGCCGAGATAATCCCGTCCCTGCTCGCTGGCAAAAGCCTTTGCTGCCTCAACCAGACGGTTCCCGATACCCAGCCGCCTCGACTCGTCCGATACCGCGATACGGACCACCCGGAGACACCCCAGAGAGGCTGCTTCCGGATAACCGCTATGACTGGCCAGTGACTGGGGCAACAGATGGCCGCGGATACGACGGGTACCGAGGCTGACCTGTTCCGCCAGTGCCGGCTCAAGCCCGCCTTCCAGTGCACACCAGAGCACGCCCACCGTCTGGTCGCCAATTCGTGCCCGCCAACTGCGGGCCGCCGGGTCGTCCAGCCATTGCCGGAGATCGGCCGGGGCAGTCCGGTAATGGGCATCCACCAGCAGGCCGAAGGCATCAGACAGCTCCGGATCATGTGCCTCTGCCGGCTGCCACGGCTGAATGATCAGTTCGTCCGAACTGGCAGCAGGACCTGGGGATTTACCACCACCGTCCGCCGCCAGCATGAACAATTCTGAGACCAGGGCTTCCAGCGGATCGCCCTGGGCCCAGCGCACCGGCTCGGTCAGGCTGAGGGATTGCCAGTGGGGCGCTGACTGCTCCAGCACCTGACGGAAACGTATGGAAAACCCCCTTCCTGCCCCCTCATAGCCGTGAACCGTGGTGGAAAACGCCACCCGGGGCCAGCCCAGGAGAACGGCCTTGAGCAGGGGGGCGGGAATGGCGGCGGCCTCATCCACCATGACCACCTCGGCCTCCGGGCGCGAGGCCAGCAGTTCCCGGATCGGGAGGTACCTGAGGCGCCCTCCGCCGCGGGTCGTCAGTTCCCCGGATCTGGCGCTGGCCAGTTGATCCCCCAGTGCTTCGCGGGCATGTCGAAACAGGGTTTCCACGCTCTGTTCCGACGGGGCAGAAACAAGGATGTCCTGTCTGCCGTGTTGCAGCAGTTGCGCCGCTGCCATACCCAGGGCCGCGGATTTACCCCGACCCCGGTCCGCAGTCACGATCACCGGTCGGCGTCGGCGGCCGAGGCCAAAGCGAACCAGACGCTGGATCAGTTGTTCCTGATCGGGCGTGGTTTTAATGGTAAAGGCAGTCTCCGGAATGGTTAGAGAGGGTAAAAGCGAGGAGGACGCACCGTCCGGCGTGATTCGGATCGCCGCCTCGTGATTCCTCAGAATTCTGGCCATGCGGGCAGCAAAGATGTGCCCGCCCTCATGGTCCAGGCCAGTTCTGGAATAGTCCGGATCTGCAAATTGGCGCCACTGCTCAAGGGGCGGCATCAGCCAGAACAGCAAACCGCCCGCGGTAAGTGCTCCGGAAAGCGCGGCGAAGGCATCCGGCGGATTGCCCTGCCAGCCGTCCCAGACAATCACCGGGAGTTCACGGCCCAGCCATTTCCGGGCCGCTGATGGTGCAAGCCGGGGCAGGCGATTGTCGGGAGTGTCCGCAGCCGGACCGGTCCAGACGCCGGTCTGGAAGTCCAGGCCTGGCAGCAAGCCGGCCAGCCACCGGATCGCGGCATCACGGGTGCCTTCCAGCAAAACAAGCCGGCGTTCGCCGCGGGCAGCGAGGCTTTGCTGGAGGTTGCGCCAGGCTTTTGTGCACGGCGCGGTGTTGATGCCGGTATGGCTCATCAGCTGAGGTCAGTGCCCTGGGTCTTGAGGTCGTCGAGGGCGCACTTTTCCAGGGCGGCCTGGTGGGTGGCCCGCAGGCGCACTCTTGGTGCGCAGCCGGCGTCGAAGGCTTCCTGCCAGCGGGCGGCGCACAGGCACCAGCTGTCTCCGGCTTTGAGGCCTTCGAAGCCGAATTCGGGTCTGGGGGTGCTGAGGTCGTTGCCACGGGCTTTGGAGAATTCGAGGAATTCGTCGGTTACTACGGCGCAGACGGCGTGGAGGCCGAAGTCATCTGGGCCTACGTTGCAGCAGCCATCACGGTAGAAGCCGGTGATCGGGTCTTTGCCGCAGGTTTCCAGTTTTTCGCCTAGTACGTTTATGGATTCTGACATTTGCATCTTTATCTGGGCCTTCTAACTTTGGAGTTAGCGGGACATTGGGGGCAGCCAGTTGGTGAGGGGGCCTTCCAAAACACGCTCCTTGCGGCACATCCCTGTGGCGCTTGGGCTCCGCCATCCATGGCTCCGCACAGTTTTGGAAGGCCCCCTCACCAACTGGCTGTCATACCTGGGAGTTAACGTCCTCACACCTCGAACTTTGTCAATTATGCGGTAGCGGTATCCGCTCTACCAGCAGCCCGTTACAATACCGGCCATGCCGACCGAATCCCAAATCCCTGATACCCCCAACCTTCCGGATTATCTCACCGATGAGCAGCGGGCGATTATTACTGCCGGCTATGAACATGCGGTGATCACCGCCGTGGCCGGGAGCGGCAAGACGTCGACGCTGGCGTGGCGGATACGATATCTGCTTGAACAGGGGCATGACCCGGACCGGATGCTGGTGTTGATGTTCAATCGCAGTGCCCGGGTGGATTTCGAGCGGAAGTTGCAGGAGGTGGGCGGTCAGAGCGGGCTGGCGTTGCCGGAGATCCGGACCTATCACGCCATGGGGCTGCGTTTGTACAGGCGGTTTGTCCGGGAGGGGTACCTGCCGGGGTTTTCGGAGAAGATCCTGACGGATCAGGAGATCAGTTTTCAGGCTTGGCAGCTGACGCGGCGGCTGGCGCCGGAGGATCTGGCGGACGAGATCCGGCGGAGCAAGAAGGATTTTGTGGAGACGGCGACGGGCTTTATTGACCTGGTGAAGACGACGCTGTCGCCGGCGGAGGTTGTGTTTGAGGAGTTGGGGTATTCGGACAAGCACCGGTATCTGATTGATCTGTTCCACAGCTTCGAGCAGTGGCGTAAGGGCCAGGGGCGGATCAGTTATGCGGATATGCTGTATGAGCCGGTGATGGCGATCCATCAGAATCCGCCGTTGCAGCGGCTGGTGGGCAACAAGATGGATCTGATTCTGGTGGATGAGTACCAGGACACCAATGAGGTCCAGCATCTGTTGCTGCGCTATGTGGCCGGGGACCGGGCCCGGGTGACGGTGGTGGGGGATCCGGACCAGACGATTTACGAGTTCCGGGGCGCCAGGCCGGAGTTTATTCTCAAGCGCTTCAGCGATGAGTTCGAGAGCCCGCTGGAGCAGACGCTGAGTTACACCTTCCGCTACGGTCACCGGGTGGCCCTGCTGGCGAATCATCTGATCTGTCACAACACCGGTCGCAAGGATGTGCTGTGCCATTCCCACCCGTCCACGCCTCAGACGGAGATTACCCTGCACCGGGTGGAGAGCGATGCCGATACGGTGTTGCAGATTCTGCAAAACCAGACCGAGCCGGCTTTGGCAGGCTCCGCCATTCTGTTCCGGGTGTGGAGCCAGAGTGTGCCGATCGAGCTGAAGCTGCTGGCACAGCGAATTCCCTACCGGATTGATGCCGGCAAGGGCGCCCTGTTCAGCCGGGAGGTGCAGGCCATTACTGCGCTGTTGATGGTGGTGACCGGGAAGCTCGAAAACCTTCCGGACGAAGACCGGCTGGAGCAGGCCCGGCAGTTGTTGCGGTTTCCCCATATTGGCCTGAAAGAGCCGGAGCTGGAGCAGCTGGCGCGGTTTCTTTCGGGCTTTTCCAGCGGCTGGCACGAGCGGTTGCTGGCGATGGATTTTGACGCCCTGGCGCCGATGGCGGCGCGCAAACTGCGGAAACTGGGCGAAGTACTCGCGCAGCTGCGCAGTTACGGCGGGCCGGTGGCGGGGCTGATCAGCGTCTACGCCGAACATACGGACCTCTATGAGGGTATCCGGAGCCTGGCGCTGACCCATGAAGGTGCCGAGGAACGGATCGATACTATCCAGGGTTTCCGGCAGTACCTGAAAAGTCTGGACGTAACCGCCGAGGGCACCCTGGCGCACCTGAAGGCCCTGAAGCAACAGGCCGGCGCGAAACAGCAAGATGGTGTTCTGTTGTCTACCATTCACCGCACCAAGGGGCTGGAATGGCCCACGGTGATCATTCCCGGCCTGCAGGAAAAGTACCTGCCCTACAGCCCGCGGCCCCAGGACGATGCCCGAGGGTTTCTGGAAAGTGAGCGGCGACTGCTGTACGTGGCCATGACCCGTACCCGCCAGCACCTTCACCTGATCACCCGGCCTGCCAGCGCACAACCGCACCTGGACGGCGATCAGGGCCCCAGCCGGTTTGTGGGGGAGTGCTGTTTCGAGCTGGCCGGGGAATTCGGGCGATGGCTCGATGAGCGCAGCCCGGCCGGAACCGGCACTATCCGGCTGACCGCCCCTCTTACGCCGGTCAGCCAGCGCTATGCCACCCGGGAGAACGTCACTCTGGAAGGTCAGGCCGCACAATCGGCGAGTTCGACGGAACCGCTCTGGCACCACAGGCGCCTGAGCCACGCGATTTTTGGCACCGGCTCCGTGGTTGCCGAGGATGAAAGCTCGTTTGAGGTGCATTTCGACAATGGTGAAACCCTGAATTTCAGCAAGAAAAGTGCGCACCTGTATTTCACTGCTCTGGTCTGAACCGACTTCCGGCACGTAAACGTCAGCCAGGTACAGTTGCTGACGTAACAACTTGTATCATTATTTTGTCTTTTTTGGCCTACTGGCCTAAATTCCGAGTATACAAGCACTTTTCATGGGAAAGTGTGGTACCACAACGACAATGAACAGGAGGTTCTGCATGAACATCATGCGTCCGGTTACCGTGGCCGCCCTGGCCACTGTTCTGGCAACCCCGGCCCTGGCCGATCGCCAGGAAACCGTCTACATCAACCCGTTTGCCGGCTTTCAGCTGTTTGACGACAAGCGTGATCTGAGCGAAACCGGCACTTTGGGTGTCGGCGTGGAATACCGCTTCCAGCCCCACTGGTCCGTGGAAGCGCTGTACTCCAGAGCCGATGCTGACCGCAAGTACGTACCCGGCGAGTCGGAGTTTGAGGAAGTACGGGTGGATGGCACCTATTACTTTGCAGGTCCGGACGAAGCCTGGAACCCGTATGTGTCCCTCGGTGCCGGCTATGCAGATTTCGGCACTGATACAAGCGGCGTACGAACGGCCGGCAGCAATCACGATGAAACCCGGGTCAACGTGGGTACCGGTTTCCGCTACAACGTCAGTGACACGGTTTCTTTGCGCGGAGACCTCCGTGAGTTCCACGGCATTGATGAAAGTACCTTCGATACCCAGGTTTCTCTGGGGATCAGCTTTGCCTTTACCCGGACCATTGCCCAGGCAGCTCCTGAACCCGTGGATTCCGACGGTGACGGTGTTCCCGATTCCCGGGATCAGTGCCCGGGCACGCCCGCAGGCACGACCGTTGACAGCACCGGCTGTGAACCGGATGCCGATCGCGATGGCGTTGTCGATAGTCGCGACGATTGCCCGAACACGCCTCCCGGTGCCGAGGTGGACAGCCGTGGTTGCGAACTGGACAGTGATAACGACGGCATCGTCAACAGCCAGGACCTGTGCCCGAACACTGCCGCCGGCGCCGAAGTTGACGAGACCGGTTGTGAGGGTGTCGTCGAGACTATCGAGACCTTCACCATCGAAGTACAGTTCCCGACCAACAGCTCTGTTATCGGTAATGCCTTCGATTCAGAGATCCGCCGGGTGGCCGATTTCCTGAAGGCAAACCCTGAAACCATCGTGGAAATTGCCGGCCATTCCGACAGCCGCGGTACTGCCGACTACAACCGTGCGCTTTCCCAGCGCCGGGCTGAAGCCGTTGCCGGCCGCCTGACCGGACCTCTGGGTGTTGATCCGTCCCGGGTAAACGCCGTAGGTTATGGTGAAGAGGCCCCGATCGCTTCCAACGACACTGTGGATGGCCGTGCCGCTAACCGTCGGGTAGAGGCGCGTATTCAGATTCGCCGTTAAGTACCGGTCGAAATCTTAGTGGATGGAAAAGGCGCCTGCATGAACGGGCCTACGTGTATTTCAGGGAAGGCTGTGTTGAACGGGTGGAGTACCGGGAACCCTGACGGCATCGATCAGCAGGTTGCGGGGTGTCAGTGCCCGTTCACAGAAATGGCCCAGCCGTACCCGATAGCCCTGCTCTTCCAGGAAAATCGCGTAATCCAGAACTACCCACAGTTCCAGCGGGCGCCGGAACAGATGCCGCACCAGATCATGGCGGCGAACCTGCGCCAGGCGCTGCGCACCAAGGTCCAGCCAGGCATCAAAATCCGTATTCCCGGGCAAAGCCAGCTGTTTCCTGTCCGCCGCCCAGCGGCAGAAGGCCGCAAACCCTTCGTTCATCAGCCGGGCCGGATGGGAAGGCACCGGGAGATATTCGTCGCACCCTCGCAGGTGGCGCTGCAAGCCATCAAAACCCAGGCGCCACTGGCTCACCAGCCGGGTCTGTTCACGCACTCGTGCCGGAGCCGTGACGGTTTCCTGAACCGCCAGCCGCAAGTCAATCCGGCTCGGTTGAAGCAGCGTGTCATGGCCGGTCGCTCGCTCCGAAAGCGGTCGATAAAGGTCTTCGCCGGTCAGATGGTAGCAGCAGGGTGACACGCTCAACCTGGGCAGCCCCATTTCGCTGCCTCGGCGCAGTAACTGCCGGTGCAGATCCCCACACGCATGCAGGGCAACGCCGTGGAGATTGTCTGGAAGCGTGAGTTCCGAAGCCATGACATCCTGGCATGAGATCGACACCGGGTCCCCGAACTGCCGGGCCAGGCGATTGCCGTCGCGGACCAGTTCCGGATTCCATTCGTAACCCTGTGTCCCAGGGCAAAACGGTGCCAGTGTCCGTGACAGATGCCCCTTGCCGCAGCACCAGTCAAGGGCCGGATATTCCAGAGGCGCCAGTGAGGCTGCAAAGGCGCCGGACTGGAGCCGCTTTCGACCCGGCATATCGGTTGCCCGGACTTCCGGAAGAGTCGCTTCTGCCACCTTGTCCCCGGAGGGCGAGAGCTGCGGCACCTGGACCAGTTCGGCATAACCTGTCAGCGACGGCACAAACCGGGATGCCTGCCTCGCCAGTTCATCCGGGGCCTCATCCAGATGTTCGCAGTCGCTATCAGAAAGCCCCGCCACCATGGCGGCCAGTTCCGGATAACGCCGGGTCCAGGCCGGTTCCGGATTCATGAACGGGGCCGGTTGCCAGAACTCGCGGTGCTGCAACAGCCAGTCGTTCAGCTGTTGCCATCGCTGGTAAAAAGATGCCACGCCGTGGTGTAAACTCGCCGCCGGAGGTAACGTCATGCAACTGGCCTTTGTACTTGTTGAACCCAAGGTTCCGGAAAATGTCGGAGCGGCCGCCCGGGCCCTTTGCACCATGGGCTTCGGCGAGCTCTGGCTGGTCAACTCCGACCTGCACACCCGGCCGGAGGCCCACTGGCTGGCCCATGGCAGCGATCATATCCTGGACAGTGCGCGCATTTTCCCCGATCTGGCCGCGGTAAGAAACTCCGTGGACCTGCTGATGGGCACCTCCGCCAAGCCAAGGCACCAGCGGCGGGACTGGCACGCGCCCGCGCAACTGCGGGAGCTTCTGGCCAGCAAGGGCACCTCTGTTGCCCGGGCCGCACTGGTGTTTGGCCGTGAGGACCGGGGGCTGTCCAATGAGGAACTGGCGCTCTGCGACCTGCTGACCGGCATTCCCATGAAGGTGGCCTACCCCTCCCTGAACCTCGCCCAGTCGGTGATGCTCTATGCCTGGGAAATGTCGGGGCTTTCCGAGGCCTATGGTGTCCAGCACGAACACGCCGAAGAAAGCCGTCTCGGTGCGCTCAGGAGCCGGCTTGAGTCGTTACTGCCGAAGCTGGACACGCCGCCTGAGGGAAAACTGTCCCACTGGGTTTTCGAACGGCTGCCGTTGTTGTCCGATCGGGATATCGGGTTTGTTCATACGCTGTGCTCTAACGTCGAGCGCGCGCTTGGCTCTCAGGCGCGCTCAGCTTCTGAGAAGAAGCCAGCCGGATAAGCCCTCCCGGGCCTTTTGCGCGCACCGATTTATTGAAACTACTCCTGGAATCTTCCTGGGCGGAAGGCATCCAGACAGATGGCTGGTTCCTCGCCCTCGATTACCTGGGCGATGACATCTGCACTGCCGGCGGACAGGGTCCAACCGAACGTGCCGTGGCCGGTGTTGAGGTAGAGGTTGTCTCGGGGACCTCGTCCAATGATCGCCGGGCCGTCCGGCGTCATGGGGCGAAAGCCGGTCCAGGTTTCTGCGGCGTCGAGGTCGGCGCAGCCGGGGAACCGGGATTCGACCGACTTTCTGATAGTTGCCAGTCGGGCTTCGGGAATATCCCGGTTGAAATCGGCCAGCTCGACAAAGCCGGTGGCGCGTAAACGATTCCCCAGACGGGTGGACACCACTTTGTAGTTGTCGTCATGAATGGTGGAGGCCGGGCCTCGTTCCGGGTCTTTCAACGGAACCGTCAGGCTGTAACCTTTCACCGGATAGATGGGCAGTTCCAGGCCCATGGGCTGAACCAGATGATTGGACCAGCATCCGGCGCTGATCACAACGGCATCCGCTTCCAGGGTTTCCATACCCCCATCGCTTGTCCTGACTGAAACTGCACTGACCTTGTGGTCATCGGCGATCAGCTTTTCCGCTTCCACGTTGTAGCGAACGACCACCCCCTTTTCCTCACAGGCTTTCGCCAGCTCCCGGGCGAACAGGTGGCAATCGCCGGTGCCATCGGTGTCGTAGCTCAGGGCGCCGTAGAGGGGGCCGTTGCCGGCCATGCCGGGTTCCGCTTCACGGACCTGCTCGGGAGTAAGCAAACGGGATGGGATGCCCAGCTCGTTCAGCAAATCGTGGGTGGCCCGGTAGCCTTCCAGTGCCTCCGGCGTACTGGCCAGGTGCAGCAGACCCTGGTGGGCGCCGTCGAACGCCAGACCGAGCTCCCTCTCCAGTGTCAGAAAACGTTCACGGCTGTGGATACCGAGGCGTAGCATGGCGCGCCGGTTCAGCCCGAACAGCCCCGGAGACCAGGCGTAACGAAGGGTGGCGAACAGGAATCTGAGTGTTTCCACCGAAGGTGGCACCCGCAGTTTCAGGGGGCCATCCTGCTTGAATAGCCAGGGCAGCGCCTTGAATACCATGGCGGGATCTGCCCAGGGGTAGACCACACCGTAGGAACGCTGGGCCGCGTTGCCCTTGCTGGTTTCGTTTCCCGCAATGCTGTGGCGCTCCAGTACCGTAACCTTGTGACCCCGGCGATTCAGCTCATAGGCGGTGGTCATTCCCACTACGCCGCCACCGACAACAACAATGTGCATGTGCCTCTCCGTCTTGTTTACTTCACGCCGTTTTTGGCCAACAGGCGGCGGTATTCGTCCAGCACGCCCTCGTCTTCTTTCGGGTATTCCGGAGCCAGCCGCTGCAACTGTTCCGCCAGCACGGCTGCAACGACGGCCCGGGCCTGGGGTTTCCTGTCACCGGGCACGATGAACCAAGGCGCTTTCCCGGTGTGGGTCGCGGCCATGGCTTCTTCGGCAAAGGCCTCGTATTGGCCCCGCTTCTCCCAGCCATCGATATCCGACTTATCGAACTTCCAGCGTTTGCGGGGTTTGTCGAGACGTTTTAGAAGCCGTTGGCGATGCTCGTCTTCGGACAGGTTGAGCCAGATTTTGATCAGCGTGGTGCCCTCCTCCACCAGGTGGCCCTCGAAGTTCCGGATGGAGTGGTACCGGTTCTGCCAGTTGTAGCTTTCCGGCTCGTGAACCGGCCACACCCTTTCGGCGATGACCGCCTCGTGATGGCTACGATTGAACGCCACCATCTCGCCGAAGCCCGGTAAAAATGGCATTACCCGCCAGAGAAAATCATGGCGGGTTTCCGCGCCCTGGGGCCGGCTGAACGACCAGGCGTGAAAACCGGCAGGATCCGCGTAGGTTGCCAGTGTACGGATCAGGCTGTCCTTGCCACTGGTGTCGGGGCCGTGTGCAACCAGTAGTAAGGCCCTTGCCCGATTGGCCCACAACCGGCGCTGGTATTCACCAATCTGCTCCAGGCTGGTTTCCAGCGCGGGAAGGTTCTCGCCATCATCCAATAGCGTCGGGTAATCCCGGAACCTGGGTTTGTTGGCGTCAAAAAGAAAGGAACGGGCAAACGCCGATAACGTCATCAAGATGCTCCGTGGAACTCCCTATCAATCTAATGCAGGCCGGCAATCGTACAAGCTGGTAAACTTGCGTGAGCCAATTCTCAGAATAGCAGCCTTAGCACCGGTTGTGATGGAGTGTAGTGCCCGGTAATGAGTAAAAAACGTCGTGAGATTCCCGTATTTGGTCACCCGATCATCGAGACCCACTGCCATCTGGATTATCTCAGGGAACGCCCCCTGGAGGAGACCCTGGAGCAGACGCAACAGGTCAACATCGAGAAAGTGATCACCATTGCCGTGTCCCCGGACAACCTTGCCCGTGTTCGTGAGCTCAGCCAGATTGCCGCCTGGGTCTATGGCACGCAAGGCATTCATCCCCATGACGCCGAAAGCTATTCTGATGAGGTGGAGGCCGAAATCCGCGCCCATGCCGGTGACGAGAAAATCGTGGCGATTGGTGAAATCGGACTGGATTACTTCTATGACAACGCCGACCGGGAAGTTCAGCGCCAGGTGTTCCGGCGCCAGCTTCAGATTGCCTGCGATACCGACCGCCCTGTGGTCATTCACAGCCGGGAGGCAGACGAGGACACCATCGCCATCCTCAGTGAGTTCGAGGCCAGCCTCAAACGCCGTGGCGTGATTCACAGCTTTACCTCCGGGCCAGGCCTGGCACGATACGCGCTGGATCAGGGCTGGTGCCTCGGTTTCAACGGCATCACCACCTTCAACAAGGCGGAAAACGTGCGAGACATTGTCCGCATGGCGCCCCTGGATCAGATCCTGCTGGAAACCGACTCACCGTTTCTCACCCCGGTCCCTTACCGTGGCAAAGAAAACGCGCCTTTTTACCTGCCGTTTGTCGCGGAAAAAATCGCAGAGGTGAAACACCTGCCGCTGGATGACGTGATTACCCGGACCTACAAAAACAGCCTGCAGACGTTTTTCCCCGGACAATGATCAAACGCATTCCTATCTCGGCATTGAAGGTCGGCATGTACATCAGCGACCTGAACAATGACTGGATTCCTCATAACACCCAGCGCAAGCGCGGCGTGATCAAAAAGGAGGAAACCATTGAGAAAATCCGCCGGATGGGGGTGCAGTTTGTCTATATCGACGCCTCTAAAGGTGCCGACACCCAGGACTCCGAAACCGCCTCCGAAGTGGATCGCCGAAACGAATCCGCCCTCCAGCGTGCGGGCGAGCAGGCGCCGGGTCTGCGTCCGCATGTTCCGCTTACTGAAGAAATTGTGATTGCCCGGAAAATTCACAGCCAGGCCCAGGGGCTGGTGGGCGATTTCATGAATAACGTCAAGATGAGCGCCGCCATCGACATTGCCCCGATCCACCAGTTGGCGGATGAACTCCAGCGTTCGGTTTTTCGGAATGCCAACGCCCTGAGCTGTCTCGGTCGCATTCGGGAGAAGGACAATTACCTCCTGGAACACTCGGTCAATCTGAGTGTTCTGATGTCACTGTTCGGAAATTACCGTGGCCTGCCAGCCGACGTTCTGCACCAGACCATTGTTGGCGCGCTGCTCCACGACCTGGGCAAGATCCTCACGCCAGATGAGATACTGCATAAACCCGGGCGCCTGACCCCTGAAGAATTCGAGGTCATGAAACTGCACGCACGGCATTCCCGGGATATTCTCGCCGCCACCGAGGGCATTGGCGAACTGACTGTCATAACCGCCGCCCAGCATCATGAACGTATTGACGGCACTGGCTATCCCGAAGGACTGAAGGATAGTGAAATCTCGGAATATGGTCGAATGGTCGCCATCAGCGATGTCTATGACGCCATTACCGCTGACCGGGTCTACCATAAGGGCATGACGCCAACCCAGGGCATGAAGAAGCTTCTGGAGTGGAGCGGCGACCACCTGGATCCCGAGCTGGTAAAGCAGTTCATCCGCTGCATCGGTCTCTATCCGGTGGGCTCTATGGTGCTTCTGGAAAGTGGCCGTCTGGGCGTGGTGGTGGAAACCAGCGAAAGTGACCAGAGGCTGCCGACCGTCAGGGTTATGTTCCACACCAGGTTCCGTATGCCGATCCCCGTTGAAACCATTGACCTCGCCAAACCCGGTATCCAGGACCGCATACTGCGGTCTGTCGACCCGGACGAATATAAGATTGATATCCGGAAATTTCTTGTCTGACCACCGTTTAAATCCACGGAAGCTCTGCTAAGCTCAGCACAACGTCACTTTTAACGCAAATACCCGGAAATGACCGCAACCCTTTTCCAGATTCTGGGCGGCCTCGCCCTGTTCCTGCTGGCCATGGAAATGATGACCAACGGCCTGAAAAGCGCTGCGGGACAGCAGTTGCGCCACATGCTCGGCCACTGGACCAAGACGCCACTAAGAGGGTTCGCGGCAGGCGTTCTAATCACCGGGATCGTTCAGTCTTCCAGCGCCGTCACGGTTGCCACCATCGGGTTTGTCAACGCCGGCTTACTGAGCCTTGCGCAATCACTTGGCGTTGTCTTTGGCGCAAACGTCGGCACCACCATGACCGGCTGGCTGGTAAGCCTGGTGGGGTTTGGCTTCAAGATTGAGGCTTTTGCCATGCCTCTTCTGGCCGCCGGGATGGCGATGAAATTACTGGGCCGAGAACAGCGAAACCGGTCCCTGGGGGAAGCACTGGCGGGGTTCGCGCTGTTTTTCCTGGGGCTCTCGATACTCAAGGAATCCCTCGGCCAGTTAACCCTCGGCTTTGACAGCACAGAGGTCCTCGACAGTGGTTTCGGCCTGCCACTTTTCATTCTCTTCGGGTTTCTCGCCACCGTTCTGATGCAATCCTCAAGCGCAGCCCTGGCCATCATACTCAGTGCGGCAGCCAGCGACCTCTTATCACTACAGGACGCTGCCGCTGCCGTCATCGGAGCCAATCTCGGCACCACTTCCACCGCGGCCATTGCCGTTCTCAAGGCAACAGCCAACGCCAGACGCCTTGCCCTGGGCCACGTTATTTTCAATCTGGTAACCGGCACTATTGCGGTGCTGATTCTACCGCTGATGCTTTGGCTGGTGACCACCGTTACAATCTGGCTGGCACTCGACACCAACGCCGCCATGTCCCTTGCCATTTTTCACACCCTTTTCAATCTGCTTGGCGCTGCCATCATGCTTCCGCTGTTGCCGAGGTTTGCGCGGATTCTTGGCCGCCGGTTTCGGAGCCGGGAGGAAGATAGCGCCGAACCTCGCTTCCTGGACAATACCCTGATAACAACGCCTGAGTTGGCTGTTGGCGCGGTAGACCAGGAAATGAAGCGTCTGCTGGGCATGAGCCGGGGATTGTTGCGGGTATGCCTGGACCGGGAAGATCTGATGCCGGATCAGATCCGCGCCAAGTCAGAAGCCGTTCTGAGTCTTAACAACGCGATTACCGAGTATGTCTCCCGGCTGCGCGCTGAAAAAATGCTGCCATTAACCGTGGATACCCTGACCCAGACCATTCGCACCTGTCGGTATCTCGCCGAGGCCACGAATCTGGCTCCGGCACTCCTCCAGTTGCGGCGCGCCTGGAAACTGCCGCAGTTAACCCCGCTCTCGGCAGAAACGGAACGTTTTATGGGGCTGCTCCGGGATATGGTAGCCTCGGAGGCAGTATCAGCGGAGACGTTCGGGGAAACCGAAAAGGTCTACCACGTACTCAAATCCCGAATGCTTGCCATGATCGTGACACGGGAATTACCTGCGATTGCCGGGGAGCGAACCCTGGACGATCTGAGCTCGGTGCGGCGGCTCTTTGATCAGTGGTACAAGTCCCAGGCCTGGCGCCCTTCGTCCGTTCTGCTCAACGGCGATCTTCAGTCAGAGGGACCGGAAAACCGGACGTAACAGTTACGCCCCCTCTGTTTGGCCTGGTACATGGCCTGATCCGCCTGGCGCAAAAGCTGGTCACCTTCCAGATCAGCGGCTTGCGAGAATAGTGTGTAGCCAATACTGCCCGATACTTCCACGCTGTGATCCATCACCCACGTGGGCTCCGCTATCCGGCCAAGCAGACGTACCAGCAAACCCTGTAGCGCTGCCTCATCCTGGACATTCATGACGATGGCCGCGAACTCGTCACCTCCCAATCGGGCCAGGGTGTCCTCTTCCCTGAGCACAGCGCGCATTCGTGAGGCAATCTCAACCAGCAACTGGTCGCCTGCCTCGTGGCCGAAAGCATCATTGACCGGCTTGAACTCGTCAAGATCAATATAGATCACCGCAAGTTTGCCACTCTGCCGGCGAGTCAGGGCCATGGCCTGCTGCAGGCGGTCGGAAAACAGCACCCGGTTTGGCAGCCCCGTCAGGGCATCGTAGTGGGCCATGATCCGAAGTTTCCGCTCCTGCTCCTTCAGGCGCGTAATATCGCTGAAGATTCCGACAAAATGGGAGACTTTGCCGTGATCGTCACGAACGCTGCTGATCGTCATCGAAAGGACCAGGGGCTCACCGCTGTGACGCCTGGCGGCAAACTCACCGGACCAGAACCCCTGTGCACAGGCACTGGAAAAAACGCCACTGCCCTCATCCAGCGGCAAGGGTGGTAAACGCTGAATGGTCCGCTTCCGTGGGCGACCTGTGATGGCAAGATAGGCATCGTTGGTATCGATCACCATACCGTGGCTGTCCGTAATGAAGATCGCCTCACGGGCGTATTCAAACACACTCGCGGCAAGGCGCTGACGCTGCTCGGCCTGTTTCCTCGTTGTGATGTTGTACCAGGAGCAAAGGATAAAGGTTTCCTGCTCACCCTCACCGTGAACCGGCGCCATGGTGACATCCACCCAGACCTCAGAACCGTCGGAGCGGTGGAGCAGCCACTCAAACTGCTCTACATGGCCATCACCCACCCGGGTATTTATCTGCTCCATTTTCTGCCGGGATATCTGCCCATCAGGCTGAAATTCGGGAGAGAAGACCGCAAGATCCTTCCCGTACAGTGAAACGCTTGTGGTGTACCCCAGCAGATCGGCCGCTGCACGGTTGGTATCGACAAAGACACCCCCCTTTATAAGCAACGCCGGCTGTGGCCAACCAGAAATCAGCCGTCTCAGACGTTTCTGTTCCGACGCGAGCCGACGCTTGCTCTTGCCGAGCCATAAGGAGCTGGCAAGCAACAGAATAACCAGAACCGCAACCGTGAAAACCCAGAGACGATACTGGTGCAGAACATCCAGCCAGGTGACCCGTGGCATCTGGTCGTAGGGTGCCACGCGCAGCGTTCGGGCCAGGTATTCCACGGACTGATAATCCGCGGGCGGGGAAAACCCGGTAATGCCGGCCGCCACCGCAACTTCGTCTTCCGGCTCAATGGCAAACAGCGCCGATGCAACCCGGCGGACAACTCGTTCGTCTACGTGGGGCAAAGCCACCAGCGGCCACTCCGGGTAGAGGCGTGTGGAGACAACGTAGGGAAAACCCGCCAATTCCTGCCGATTCAGGATTTTGATTTGCGTAAAAAGATCGGGGTTGGCTTTCGCCATTTGCTCCAGAATGCCGGTGCGCACAAAACCGACATCCGCATCGCCTGCCAATACCGCCCGGACCACCCTGTCGTGAGTACCGAGAAACCGAACCAGATTCACCTTGCGGATATCAATGCCGTTATCCTGCAATTCCAGAACCTGAGCCTGGTATCCACCCAGAAAATGCATCCCCGGCGCGGCAATGCTTTTGCTCCGCAGATCCTCAAGGCTGTTGATGTCCTGGTGCCGAGCGCCGGTGAAAATGACGCCGCCAAGGCTGGAAGTGGAACGGTTTCCGGAACGTCGGACGAGAGTAGCCAATACGCCGGTCAGGCTGCGTTCACTGCGGATCAACAGGAAGTGACTCGGATTGGTCAGAAAAAAGTCCAGCTCGTTCGCGGCAACTGCGCGATTCATATTGCCCTGACTGAGCACTTCCAACCTTACCTCTGAGCCCACCTCGCCGGAGAGGTAACGGGCCAGAGGCTCAAAGCGCTCACGGATAATGTTGTCGGGCCGATAGGCAAAGATACCGAATGTCAGTGTTTCCCGGGCACTGGCAACGGTGGCGGTCAGGCACCCGGTGGCAACCAGTAGCATCGGGATCAGCGAACAGCGGCGAGCCTTCAAGGCAGACTCCTGGGGAGAAAAGACGGGTCACTCAAACGCTCAAAGCCGGGCTCGTTCCGGATCATTCCCGTTCTGAGCATCAGCTTCGACAGAGAACGGGCCATGGTTTCCACCCGCCCTCCCTGGGAAAGATAACGCTGGTTCGCTGCGAGGTCCGGCAGCATCACAGTCGCCAGCGCACTCTGAACATCCTCCGGTCGTATACCCTGATGGTCTGCAACCCGATACACCGCATCGTGCATGCTACGAACCAGATGCCGTAACCCTCTGAAGTGGGCCATGACAAGATCCCGAACGGCATCCGGGTTTCCGTCCGCTGTTTCCCGGGTGACCACCAACAGATCAAAAATGGTTTCCGGAATATCACTGCTGTCAAAAAGCCGGATCCCACCTTCCCGCTTCAGTCGGGTCGCAGTCGGCTCATAAGATACCGATGCGTCGACATCACCCCGGGACCAGGCCTCCGCATGCTCGCTGACAGGCAAATCGACCGGGACGACATCGCTCCGGCCAAGACCTGCCAGCTCAAGAATTTTCAGCAACATGATGCCGGAGACTCCATTGACTTCAACGGCGATCCGTTTACCCCGGAGTTCCGCCAGCCCGGTAATAGAAGGCCGGGTAATCAGGGCATCCGCACCGGCAGACACATCGGTTACGGCAACAACAACCAGCTCGGTACCTTCCGACCAGACCCGGATGGTCTCATCCAGCGTTAGCGCTGCGCCATGGAGCTTGCCTGACAATAGTCCGGCCATGGAATCCTTGGAGGAGGCGCCGGAACTCAGAACCACAGACCCCGGCATCCAGCCGAAGTCCCGGGCCAGATACAACGGTTCGTACCCAATCCATGGATGGACCCCGAAGGCCAGGGGATCGGACCTGTGGCAACCGGACAGTCCGGTCGCAAAGAGACCGGCGGCTATCGATAAACCAAGAAAGTCACGGCGCAGCATCGGGTTTCCGGGCAAAGTGGAGACAGTTAACTTTTGTCGATGGACGGTAGTTTACTGTGTGACATATTACCGGCAAAACCGCAACTTGCCTTGCAACGTGTCAATTTATCCCAGAGCCAGAAACACCCCCATCAGCACTGGCGACAGAAACGAGAGCAGAAAGCCGGAGGCAATGGCCACTGGAACGCAGGCCAGGCCACCGCTGCTTCGGATCACCGGTAATGTGAAATCCATGGCTGTTGCACCGCCGTAGCCAATCGCCATTGCCGGCCGGCCGGCAATCAGCAGGGGAATGATGGCGAGTGCGACAATCTCCCTGAGAACGTCATTCAGGAAAGCAACACCGCCCCAGGCCGGACCCAGGGCATCGCCAATCACGATACCGGACAGCGAATACCAGCCGAAACCGGACACCAGGGCCAGGGTATCGTGCCAGGACAGGCCCAGCCACGGCATCAGCGCAACTCCTGCCACCAGTGAGCTTAGCGTCAGAGTAAGCGCGATACCCAGACCCTGGCGGTTCATCAGCAGCTTGCGCAGTGACAGGCCGGCGTTGCGCAACTGGAGCCCGATGAGAAAAAGCAGCAGCATCAGAGCCCAGGTGGCTACCTGTTCCGCCATCGGCATGTCCGGCAACAGGTAATATCCGGCAAGCAGGCCGGCCATCACCGCCAGCAAGGGTTTCAGGCCGGCGAGAAACAGCCGGCGGTAACCCGGACTGACATCGCCCTCCGGACGCTCAACCGCCATCGGCTGCCAGCGGTGGAACAGCCAAAGACCAACCATGTTTGCGACAAACAGGACCAGCACCAGTGCCAAAACCTGTGTTGCCATGCCACCAAGCTGGGCCGCCAGGCCCTCCATCTGGCCGAGGCCAAGGCCGAGCAGCGCCAGGATGAAACAGACCAGTGTCTCGACCGTATAATGAATCACCGTCATGAGCCTGCGATTTTCAAGGGAAAGGGCAAACCCCAGGAACAGGGGCGCCAGGATAAGCAATGCTCCGGTCAGCATGGTGTCCTCGAAAGGGGGAAAGGAGGCTATCAGGCCAGGGGATCGAACTGGTCGGAATCGGCGTCAGGTCTGCCTGCCTGCTCGCCCCCGGCCGTCCCGATCCTTCGGGCCAATCGCTGGGCAGTAACGGACCAGACGGCATAATCGCCAGGGCGGGGCTCATAACCCTTGCCCATCATAGTGCCCGCGACACTGCGCAATACCGATTCGGCACGGGCCTGGGTTTTCCAGGGGCCACGGCAGAATTGGCCGTCGGGGCGACCCTGGTCTGGCCCTGCCAAAGCCACCAGCCCCCAGAGACCGTTGCCGACAGGGCGGATGTGCAGCTCTATACGATGGCCATCCCTGACCATCACAAGCTCCCTGAGCGGGCCGCGACCGTGAAAATAGTGGAGTTTCATGGTGCCGGCCGATCAGTGCAGAACATGGCCGGACCGTTCCTGAACCAGCACCCAGGGCGCGACAACCACCGCCCATAGTTCGGCATTGCGGTCGTACCAGGCTTGCGCGATGTCAGGCGCAACCTCGCCAACCTGGCCCTCAGTCATCCACTGTTCAAAACGGGGCTTGTTGTCGGCTGCCAGTTCGGTAGCGACCTTCAGCAGATCCAGCTCCGGGGCCACCATCACCACCTGGCCCCGGGCAAAATAGGTTTGCAGGTCATGCCAGTGGATGCGGGAGGTCTCGAGATTCAGTTTCGCTTTCAGTTCGTCCCGGGACGGGGAGGATGACATAATTACCTCTTTCATCAAACGATGGAAACGATGGCTCAGACCGGCCAGACTACCGGAAATTGTCCCCTGCCGCATCTGCCAGAATCTCGGCGATCTGTTCTGCCAGGGTCATGGGGTCGAATGGCTTGGGATCTGGCCGCTGCCCCAAGCTCCGGCAAGCCGAAAGTGCCCGCCGAACCAGAGAGCCGAGACATCGCCGCTTATCTGTGAAGCGAAGCCAAATCAATTCTCCTGATGAAGGTGTTTTGCCACACATGCAAAATCCACTATTCTCCGCCCAATGAAACCAGGTTTGTGCCCGCCCGGATCTGACTGGAGCCGGCACCGGTCTTGGCCTGGCCATTACCCGGGAGCTGGCCACGCTGATGGATGGCGAGGTGGGCTACTATTATCAGCAGGGCGCGCACTTCCGGGTGGAGCTGCCCGTAACGGATACTGAAACGCCGGAAAGCGGAGGCCACCATGAAAACGCCTGATCTGCCGCACGATGAAGCGCATCGCCTGTCAGCCCTTGATGAGCTTGCGCTTCTCGATACACCGCCGGAGGAGCGATTTGATCGGCTTACCCGGCTTGCGGCCCGGACTTTCGGCGTTCCGGTCGCCCTGGTGTCGCTGGTCGACCGTAACCGACAATGGTTCAAGTCACGGTATGGACTGGAAACCCCGGAAACCGCCCGGGATATTTCCTTTTGCGGCCATGCCATTCTTCGCGAGGAACCCCTGGTTATCGAAAACGCCCTGAACGATGAGCGGTTCGCCGATAACCCATTGGTGACAGGGAATCCGAACATCCGATTCTACGCCGGTGCTCCGCTGCACGACCGGCACGGTCACCGGGTAGGCACCCTGTGCGTAATCGATAACAGACCGAGGACCTTCACCGGGGGCGATAAAGCCACCCTGCGGGATCTGGCCGATCTGGTTGAACGCGAATTCGGGCTCGGGGAACTGGGCAACTACTACGAAGAGCGCAATCGGGCCCTGAACATTCTGACCGAGGTCGCCCTGGATACGGAGGGCGATGCCGGCCAGAGAGCCACCAGAGCATTGGAAATTGCCTGCGACTACCTAGGCCTTGAGACCGGGATCGTCAGCCGGATTACCGGCCGCGCTAACACCGTTCACTGGCATTTCACGCGCCTGGAAGGAACCCTTGCCAATGGCAACACGCTTCCCCTGGAGCGCACTTATTGCTCGCTGATGCTGGAAACCGGACAGGTTCTCGCCATAGACAACATGGGCCAGTCGCCTTATCACGCTCACACGTGCTATCAGGTCTTCGGCCTGGAAAGCTACCTGGCTGCGCCCGTCTGGATTGACGGCGAAATTTTCGGGACCATCAACTTCTCCGCCCGGCACCCCAGAAGCCGGCCGTTCAGTACCACCGAGAAAATGTTCGTCACCCTGCTGGCACGCTGGGTTGCCGATACCATCTATCAGCAGCAGCATTCGGAAACCCTGAACAAGCTGGTAACCCAGACACCCGGCATGCTTTACCAATACCGGCTCTGGCCCGGCGGCCACAGCACCTTTCCCTACACCAGCCCCGGCATTCAGGACATTTATGACGTCACTGCGGAGGAAGCCGCGACAGATGCAGCTCCAGTATTCGGGCGAATTCACCCGGAGGACCTTGCCGGCGTTTCAGAATCCATTCGGGTCTCCGCTGAAACCCTCGGTAACTGGCAACATCAATACCGCATACGCTGGAAAACCGGGGGCTGGCACTGGGTTGAAGATCAGGCCAAGCCCGAAAAGCTGCCCGACGGCAGCGTCCTCTGGCACGGCTACATTGCCGACATTAACGAGCGCCACAAGATCGATGAAATGAAAAACCAGTTCATCTCCACCGTGAGTCATGAACTGCGGACACCGCTTACTTCGATTTCAGGATCACTGGATCTGATTCTGGGCGGTGTCACCGGGCCGCTGACCGAAAAAACCATCCAGATGCTGGACATTGTCCGGCGCAACAGCGATCAGCTCAGACACCTGATAGACGACCTGCCCGATATCGAAAAGCTGTGGAGGTGAGGCATCAGGGGCCCGGTGTGCCGGAGAATAATGTCCGGGACCGGGCATTCCAGAAGTTTGCCCAGGCGAACGCTGCCGGTTTTTTGTAAGCCAGCCAATCTTCAGGCTGGCTTACGCTCAGGCAGACTTGAGCATTTCCCGCACCACATAGTGCAGGATACCGCCATGCCGGTAATATACCGCCTCGTTGGCGGTATCGATCCGTGACTTCAGCTCACAGGTCTCGGTTGAACCATCCTTGTATTCCACGGTCATCTTCAGGGTCTGGCCCGGCTTGATATCGCCCGACAAGCCTTCGATGCTGATGGTCTCCTCACCGGTCAGTTTCAGGCTCTTGCGGTCCGTGCCTTCGGGGAACTGCAACGGCATTACGCCCATCCCGATCAGGTTGGAGCGGTGGATGCGCTCATAGGATTCGGCCACTACGGCTTTCACGCCCAACAGGCGAGTGCCCTTGGCGGCCCAGTCCCGGCTGGAACCGGTGCCGTATTCCTTGCCGGCAATCACCACCAGCGGCGTACCCTGCTCCAGGTACTTCATGGCAGCGTCGTAGATCGGCATTTGATCGCCGGTGGGCACGAATTTGGTGAAACCGCCTTCCACGCCATCGAGCATCTCATTCCGGATCCGTACGTTGGCGAAGGTGCCACGCATCATGACTTCGTGGTTGCCCCGGCGGGAACCGTAGGAGTTGAAGTCTTTCGGCTCGACGCCATGCTCCTGCAGGTATTTACCGGCAGGGGTGTCCGGCTTGAAGGAACCGGCCGGCGAGATGTGGTCGGTGGTTACCGAATCGCCCAGCAGCGCCAGGATGTTGGCGTTCCTGATATCCTCGATGGCTTCCGGCTCTTCACCCAGGCCTTCGAAGAACGGCGGATGCTGGATGTAGGTGGACTTGTCGGACCACTCATACACTTTGCTTTCCGGCACCTTGATCGATTTCCAGGTGGCGTCGCCGTCGAAGACTTCCGCATACTCCTTGCGGAACATGTCGGTTTTCACCTTCTCCACGGCCTCGGCAATCTCCTGCTGGCTGGGCCAGAGGTCTTTCAGGTACACCGGATTGCCGTCCTTGTCCGTGCCCAGGGAATCCTTCGACAGATCCAGACGGACGTTGCCGGCCAGCGCATAGGCCACCACCAGGGGCGGCGAGGCCAGCCAGTTGGTCTTCACCAGCGGATGCACCCGGCCCTCGAAGTTGCGGTTGCCGGAAAGCACCGAGGCCACGGTCAGGTTGCCATCGTCAATCGCCTGCTCCACTTCCTCGGGCAGAGGCCCCGAGTTACCGATACAGGTGGTGCAGCCGTAACCCACCAGGTTGAACCCCAGTTTGTCCAGATCGTCTTGGAACCCCCCTACCCGAAGGTAGTCGGTGACCACCTTGGAACCGGGTGCCAGTGAGGTCTTCACCCAGGGCTTGGTGCTCAGACCTTTCTCGACGGCTTTCTGGGCGATGAGGCCCGCGGCCATCATCACGCTGGGGTTGGACGTGTTGGTACAGGAGGTAATAGCGGCAATCACCACCGCGCCCGGGTCCAGCCGGAACTTTTCCCCGTTCATGTGAAGCGGCTGACTGGACGGGTGCTCAAAGTAAGCGTCCTGGGCGCCAACGGCTGTTCCACCGCCCTCGGACTCAAGATTGGCCTCACGGTTCTCGGCAGGCCCTTCGGCAGTCTCCATCAGCAGCTCGAAAGACGATTTCATATTCTTCAGGGCGACCCGGTCCTGGGGCCGCTTGGGCCCGGCAAGGCTGGCCTCCACCTCGCCCATGTCGAGCTCCAGGCTGTCGGTGTACACCGGCTCATGGCCCGGCTCGCGCCACAGCCCCTGGGCCTTGGCGTAGGCTTCCACCAACTCGAGCTGGTCGTCCTCACGGCCGGTCAGGCGCATGTACTTGATGGTTTGCTCATCCACCGGGAAAAAACCGCAGGTGGCGCCATATTCCGGAGCCATGTTGGCAATGGTGGCCCGGTCTGCCACCGGCATGTCTTTCAGGCCGTCGCCGTAGAATTCCACAAACTTGCCCACCACGCCTTTCTTGCGCAGCATTTCAGTCACGGTGAGCACCAGATCGGTGGCGGTGATGCCTTCACGCAGCTTGCCGGTGACCTTGAAGCCCACCACTTCCGGAATCAGCATGGAGACCGGCTGGCCCAGCATGGCCGCTTCGGCTTCGATACCGCCGACACCCCAGCCGAGGATGCCGAGGCCGTTGATCATGGTGGTGTGCGAGTCAGTTCCCACCAGGGTATCCGGGTAGGCAATGGTCTTGCCACCCTGCTCATTGTGCCACACGGTCTTGCCAAGGTATTCCAGGTTTACCTGGTGACAGATACCCGTACCCGGCGGCACCACACGGAAGTTGTCAAAGGCCTGCTGTCCCCAGCGCAGGAACTCGTAGCGTTCCTGGTTGCGCTCCATTTCGATGGCCACGTTGTCCCTGAACGAGGACGCATCACCAAACCTGTCCACCATCACCGAATGGTCGATCACCAGATCCACCGGCGACAGCGGGTTAATCATGGCCGGGTCCTTGCCCGCGGCCTTAACCGCTTCCCGCATGGCGGCCAGGTCGACAACCCCGGGCACGCCGGTGAAATCCTGCATCAGGACACGGGCCGGCCGGAACTGGATTTCGGTCTCGGAATGGTGGTCTTTAAGCCACTGCACCATGGCATCGATGTGGCTCCGGTCGACCGTAGTACCGTCTTCGTTGCGCAGCAGGTTCTCCATCAGCACTTTCAGGGAAAAAGGCAGACGGTTGAGATCGCCTAGGGTGTCCGCTGCCTTGGGCAGGCTGTAGTAGTGGAAGGTCTTACCGCCAG
Organism: Marinobacter metalliresistant; assembly: GCF_038098645.1. Classification (NCBI taxonomy): domain Bacteria; kingdom Pseudomonadati; phylum Pseudomonadota; class Gammaproteobacteria; order Pseudomonadales; family Marinobacteraceae; genus Marinobacter; species Marinobacter metalliresistant. The sequence goes on from NZ_CP101118.1 coordinate 2,527,085, forward strand.
CATCGAGGCTGGAAAGGGTATTCAGGCTGTCTTTGCTGAGACTTTCATTCGACATGTGGTGCCTCCTTTTTCGTCGTTGTCCGCGCACTCCGGAAGGCTTGTTGAGAAGCCCTTTCATCAGCGTCCCTGCCGGAAAGCCGCCCCGGAACCGGACAACAGACTGATGGAAGGACTCCCGAAGGAATAGCCATCTTTAACTATTGCAGCAATTTGCGAGAGTTCAACCGCTGGCTGCTGAATGTTCGGAATGCGTACGGTGAATATCAGACCAATGTCGGACAACCTGCCGGGTTGAATACGCCCGGAATCTGACAATAGCCTGCCTGTTAACTGGTTTGCTGCGATCACCCGCGACATCTGTCATCATGAGCTACCGATTTTCTGATGGACCGGGACACGCGCACCTGTGAAACACGATTGCCACTACCACCCGGGCGACCCCGCCAAATGGCACTGTGGAGAGTGCCAGATTCACTACTGCAGCCGCTGTATGCCCGATGCCGACACCCGGCAGCGCCGCGCACTCTGCCCCCACTGCAACAAGGCCATGCGTTACCTGGGGGCGGCTACTGAAGTGGTACCCTTCTGGCAACGACTCGGTGCGTTTTTCCGTTATCCCTTTCATACCGATCCACTGATCGTTGTCTCCATTTTCACCCTGGTGCCGGTGATCGCGCCGGCCAACCTGATTGGTATTGTGATCTGGCTGGTGCTCGCGCTTGCCCTGTTCAAGTACACCTATGCGGTCATCAATCACACCGCGGAAGGCCACCTGAAACCACCCCCGGTGTCCGTCGCGTTCACCGGCAGCGGTTTTGACATTGTCATCCTGCAGCTATTGGTTTTCGTTCTGATGGGCGGACTGGTGACTGCTGCGGCCATGCTCGGCGGCCCGATCCTGATGCTGCTGGCCCTGGCTTTTGTGATCCTGGCGCTGCCGGCCAGCATCATGGTGCTGGCCATGGAGCGCTCGGTGGGGGCGGCGGTGAATCCGATGAATCTGGCGGTGCTGATCTCCAGGATTGGCTCACCGTATTTTCTGCTCTACGGTTACCTGATCCTGCTGACCCTCGCCTCCGGCGCCGCCCAGGACTTTGCCGTCAGTCATTTCCCGGTGTGGGCGGCCCGGCCCCTGGCCGGCTTCCTGAACAGTACCTTCACCCTGATCCTGTTCCACATGCTCGGTTACCTGCTGTTCCAGTATCAGGAAGAGCTGGGATTTGCCTCGGACATTCAGGATGAAGCCGCCGGCCAGGATCCCCATCAGCGGGATCGTACCGCACGTTTCGACGCAGACATCGACATGAACCTGAAAGACGGCAACTACGACCGGGTTCAGAGCATGCTGAAGGAAGCCCTGAAGCGGGACCGGGACAACGCCCTGCGGATCGGCCAGCTGTATCAGCTGCTCACAGCACGCAACGATACCGCGGAGCTGTACCGCTATCACCCCAGAATTCTGGGCTGGCTGGCTGACCGCAACGACGGTGAAAGTATTGCGGCCCTGCTGAACACCCTGCAGCAGGCAGAACCGGGTCTCAAGGTTGAAGATCCCGAACTGTCCGTGCGCTGTGCCCGGTCTTTGTATAACCGGGGCCAGTTCAAACCGGCTTTGAGGCTGCTGCAGGATTTCCATAAGCGCTTCCCGGACAGCGAACAGCTGGCGCCGGCGTACCTGCTGGTGGCCCAGACTCTGGCGAACGGTTTATCCCAGTGGGAAAAGGCAACCGCCTTCCTGACATTTATCCAGAAGCGATGCGCTAGTCACCCACTACAGGAGCAGATTGCGACTTATCTCAGGCAGGCGGAGAACCGGGAACCCCTGAAGGGGCCAAAGGCCCGCTTCAGCGTGTCGGAGTGAGTGGATTCGGAAGCGACAATCAACGGAAACCGGTACCCCAGGATGGGGGAACCACGGACAGCTCAAGAGAGACACCGGACCTGCTTCACAAACCGCGCCCTGATGAGCTATTCTGGTTTTTTTGATATTTGGCAAGGCTGAGATCTGAGTGGTCGAATATCCTTTGCCCTTCCCGTAGCAGTAGGTGGCTTATGATTCGTAGTTCTCGCCTGAGGAATCTGGTGTTGGCGCTTGGCCTGACAACCTCCTCCCTCGCACTTGCGGGTTCGACAGACGATGCAATGGACCAGCTTAACGCCATCATGGCGGATGATGAGAAACGGCAGGCCAGCTACGAGGCGGGGCACGAGCGCATTCGATTCTGTGGTTATTGCCATGGCGAGGATGGCAATAGCAAGCGGGATTACATTCCGAATCTCGCGGCACAGCATCCGCTATACCTCTTCAACCAGTTTGAAAAGTTCCGGGCCGGCACCCGCGAAGACTATGTGATGTCGAAACTGGCGAAGACGCTTTCGCTGGAAGAGCGGATTAACATCGCGGTTTACTACAGCCAGCAGACTGCCAAACCCCGGACCGGTAGCGACCCGGCCCTGGCAGAAACAGGCGGAAAGCTATTTGCTGGGCGGTGTGCGGCGTGCCATCAAAAAGACGCTCAGGGCTTTCGTGATATGCCGCGGCTTGCGGGGCAGCCGGCGGAGTATCTTGAGATTGCCTTGGAGCGGTTTCAGGACATGGATCCCGAGAAGCAAAGCACGCCCATGATTGGGATCGCCGCGACTTTGTCAGAGGGGGATATTAAGGCTTTGGCTGAGTATCTGACGGAGAGGTAAACCCGCGTAGCTCCATAATGAGCGGGTGGGAACGGAAAACCAGAAAACGCCCCCTGGGGATCGTTTTCTGGCCTGAAGTTAACACCAATTATGGCGGATCAGAACTTCACTCCAGCCCACAACCAGGCCTTGTCCGTATCGACACCAAAGTCATCGGCCGAGAAACTGGCGAACTTGGCGCCCACACTGCGGTTCTCATCAATGGCATACGTCGCCCGAAGACCGAGTTCGCTGCCATAATCAACACTATTCCTATCACTACTGAAGTCCCGATAGACCACCATCAGCTTGACCCCGTTGACCGAGGTCGCAACGGACGCATGGATATCCTGCAGGCCGTCCACCGGGGTTACCAGGAACTGATCGGTCCAGCCGTTCATGGCGTGAAGCGTCGCCAACGGTGTCTGGAACGCATTGCCGTCATCGGAGCCGAGGGTTTCCACACCCGCCTTAAACGTCACTCCCAAGGCTGCTAGTCCTGCGTCCAGGAGCCAGTAGTCCACATCAAAACTTTGGGGATTGTCCCCGTAGTCGCTCTGGCGCGCATACTCAAGTGTGTAAACGGCCTTAGCCCCCTCGGTAATGGCCGTTCCTCCATCGAAACGCAAGCCAAGGGTCTGCGTAGACAAAGAGGGTAAATCGGTAAAGTCCAGCAGGTAGCCGTAACCCGTCACCGTGCCTGCTGCCAGCCCCTCATACTGAACATTGAGCACCGGAGCACGCATGCGGAAATCACCCACCGGACTCGCATCTGAAAAAATTCGATTGGCATTATACAAATAGCCTGCGGTTATCCGTGTATCCCGAAGCGAGGTGTTAATGGCGGTGAACCCGTCAAAGGTCTGCTCATTCTGACGCCAGCCAACGTTGCCGATAAAGCGATGGTTGTCCAGCGCAAGACGCTGACGGCCGTAGGTCAAGGTCGTATCCGCCAGACCGCGATAGCGCAGGTAGGCCTGGTTGACCTCGGTTTCTGTAGGGTCGGCCACCACCGAGTGGTCAACGGTGCCGTTGACGGTGCTGTTGTAGTTCTCATCACCTACCGCAGTGACGTTCTCAGCCTCCATGAATAACTCGAACCCCTGATACTGAGCAGTGCGGTAACCCAGGCGTGTGCGGATGGTGGAGGCTTGGGCATTATCAAGCGGGTTGTCCTGGTCGACAAACTCGTAGCGATAACGAATATCAGCCGACGCTGTGCCAGAGGTCAGCGCATCGGTAATGCTTTGCGACGCCACCGGAGTCGCTGTCGAGACCAATAAAATGCCGAGCGGCAAAACCGGCAGCGACAGTTTCCGGGCGCGCGAACTGAAGAGCAGTGATCGTTTTTTCATCGGTATTGTACCTTGTGTGCTGGCTAACGGGTTGCTGACAAACAGAAGCGGATGAAGCTGTGCGAGTCTAGGGCGCTTCAAACCGTACCAACCTTGATGAAAGTCAGCCGAGAGCTCTGACCACCCGGTAAACGGCATATAACAGACCAAAATACCTATAAATAATAACAACCTACCCACATGGTGGTACTTGTTTTAACCTCTCAATCGCTCGTGATGATTAATATCTGCGGATAAGTCCTCAAAAATGCGCGGCTTCCAGAATCTGCTGATAGTGGCGGGCCTTGGGCGTCATCTGGCGTTTCTCAAATTCTTCAGCCAGTAGCCGGCAGGCTTCAGTAGTGAGCAGTTCGTCACCGGTGCTTCTGAGCCGTTCAAAGGCTTTCTCCGCTGCTTTGAGATCATGCTGTTTCAGGCTGCTGAACAGCACCCGGTTATGATCTTCCGCCGTTAATGGATGGTGAGGTTCCCCTTTAGCCAGATACTCCTGCCAGATGGCAATCGTCTGCTCCGGCTGGCGACGGCCAAGGGCATCATTCATCAGCTCCCTGGCACGGTCGCGGTATTGCGGCAGGTCTGGCCGGAGTTTGGCCAGGTGGTAGAGATGTTCCAGCAGGATGGGCCGCTCCGGATAATGCTCACGCAAGGCTTCGAACTGGCGGCGGGCCAGATCAAACTCCATTCGGCCGAGGCTGGCCATGGCCTGGGCATAGCTGGTGGTGAAGCGGGCGTCCTGTTCCTCTTCTTTGGGCTCGAAGAATTCCTCACGCACCTGCAGCCAGCTTTTGCCCAGCAGCCAGACCAGGCTCGCGCCGGCGATCAGGCCGCCGGCGTGGGCCATGTAGGCGATCCCCGTGGCACCGGCAAACCAGTAATCGTAGATTTCCTTGCCCAGCCAGACCGGCAGTATGGCGATGGCCGGCGCCCGGAAATAGTTGAAATAAACACCCAGGAAGTAGAAGAACCGGATTTTCCGCAAGCCGTAAATGGCCACGTACATGCCCATCAGCCCGGATATTGAGCCGGATGCTCCCACCAGAGGAACGTAGCTGCCGGTGGAGAACGCAGTGAACACCAGGCCGGACAGGGCGCCACACATCAGGTAGGCAAGCAGAAACTTACCCGGCCCCAGAGCCTTCTCAACCGTGAAGCCCAGCAGAAACAGGAACACCAGGTTACCGATGATATGGCCCCAGCCCCCATGCAGGAACTGGTAGGTAATCAGGGTATGGAGTGACAGATCAGCAGGTACCAGCCCGAGCTGGTTGGCACTCAGCTTCTGGAGGTAATTCAGCTCAATGGCACTGCGCTGCTCCTGCCAGTAGGCCCGCTCAGCCTGCGCCCAGATCACATCCTGGTTGCGCAGCAAGTATTGGTGGAACTCCCGGTCCAGCAACAGGTTGGCCGCCAGCCAGACGTTCTCGTTTGCCTCCCGGAGTTGCTGGAACCGCTGGAGTTCGTAAATCCGGCTCTGCTCACCTTCGAACCGGATCTGGCGTTGCAGATAATCCTCGTACGCCGGTGCTTCCAGAACGTGGAGCTCGGCATCCAGATATTGCTCAACCGCCAGTTCAAGCTTGCGGCTGTCGCCGCCCTGGTAGAACAGGAAAACCAGCAGGCTCGCCATCATCAGACCCAGGGTGACCCAGGGCGGGCGCTTCCAGTTGATCGCGTTTTCGGCGGGGATAATCAGCATGGGCGGTCACAATTCATCATAATCTGTCCCGGAAAGTGTGTTTTTTACCACAGCCACGCCTTCTTTTCGCGTTCAAATGGAATCCGGTGCAAAGGTCGCCCCGGGTCAATACCGGAAATGTGCACACTCCCTTATCGACCATTCGCCAATTGCCGTTATTCCTGCTCCCGCCAATAGTGAACAGGAATAACAAGAAAAACCGGATACCCGAAACAAGGATTCTTCAGATGACCATACTCGTATTGGACAACCCGGAGCTGATTGCCAAAGCAGCGATTGCAGCCGGCTTCACCCCTGCGGCCTTTGAGGCCGGGAGCAGGCGACCACACCGGATGAAGTTTCATTACGGCTTCAACAAGCACTCTCTGGACAGTGAAGACCTGGCGTTCCTGAAACAGCATGCCGCCTACCTCAGGCAGCATCCTTCAGTCAGTATCAGGGTCCATGGCCACTCGGACAACTTTGGCCCGGAAGACTACAACCGGTTCCTGTCCCGGTTGAGAGCAAACGCGGTGGCAAAAACCCTGGTGCGGGAAGGCGTCCCAGAGCACCGGATTCTGGTGGCCCATTGGGGCGCGGGTCGCCCACTGGCAACCCCGGAAGACCATGCGGCCAATCGACGCGTTGAACTGGAATACCTGACCCTGGATGTGGCGCAGGCTCTCTAGCAGCCTCTCGAACGAAAAGAAGGGGGCCTCGCCTCCTTCTCTGTAACTCCACCTCTGTCGCTCCGCCGTTCCTGCCAGTGACCGTAGCTTCAGCCGTAAACCTGCCAGACATTCCACAGCAATAATACCGCAGCAACCAGTATCGCCAACCAGGTCAGCAGAATGCCGATCATCCGGGCCTTATGGAGTCCACCGCGGCCATTGATCATGCCCCAGGCATGGAGAAGGCGGCCGACGACCAGCGCCATACCTGTCCAGTAGATCAACCCACTGGCCACACCGTTGAGCTCTGCGATAGCCAGCATGATCAAACCCAGGGGGGCATACTCAATCAGGTTGGCATGAGCCCGCACCGCGGCCTCGAAATCCCGGTCATCAGCAACGCCAAGTCCCTTGCGGTATTTCAGGCGGAACCTGACAACCCGGGCCGACAATACCAGCAGAAGAATACCAATAACTGCGGCAAACACTCCGGTTACGGGTACGATCATGCTCAGGCCTTCTTGATTGCGCTAACGATGGCCAGCAGCAGGATTGCGCCAACGGTTGCCGTCACCAACTCACCGACGGCACCCTGGGCCGCCAGCCCCAGTAGGCGAAACACAAAGCCGCCGAGGAACGAGCCAACAATACCAATACCGATATTGGCCAGAATACCAAAGCCCCGGCCTTTCATGATAAGTCCGGCCAGCCAGCCGGCGACACCACCAATAATCAGAAACAGAATCAGATTCATCTCTTGCCTCTCCCTGAGGGTCGTTGAACGAAACGATTATTCCCGCAAAGACTGCCCTGTTTCCGCTGGTGCTTCAAGCACTTCCGGTGGCCGGATCAGAGGGTGGCAATGGCTTCCGCCATTTGCCGGTGACAGCGCGCCGTCAGCTCGGGAATATCCCCGATGGTCAGGCCTTCCGTCTCTACCGGAGGCAGAACCCGGACGGCGACCGACTCACGCCGGCCGCGCCAGCCAATGGCCTTATCACGGTACTGCTGGATGCATACCATGGTGATGGGGGCCCCGGATGCGACAGCGGCGTGAAAGGCACCTTTCTTGAATTTCTGGAGTCCGCGGCCCCGGCTACGGGTTCCTTCCGGGAACACCCAGAGGCTTTTCCGGTCTCCCGCGATGGCGCTGGCGGTGGCCTGCATGACGGCAACGGCTTTGTGGGACCGGCCCCGGTTGAGGATAACGTTGCCGCCGAGCCAGAACACCTGGCCAAAGAAAGGCACCCAGACCAGTGCGGATTTGCCAACAGTCACCGTGCGCGGTGGCAGCAGATCGCCTATCACGAACAGATCGTCATTGTGCTGGTGGTTGGCGATGACCACGGTGGGCCGGCCTGTCGGTATGTTCTCGCGCCCTTCGAGGGGCCTTTCCATGCCAAGAAGTGCCCTGCCCACCCGGGCCACAGCCCAGCCCAGCAAACGGTTGTTGTCCGGGTTGAATGGCCGGGCAACATACAGCACCATCGCAAACAGACAGATGACCGGCACGCTCAACCACGCCAGGAATTTTCTGATAACGCCCATGTAACACAACTCTGCAACCAAATTATGGCGCACAAGTGTACGCCAACCTTATATCCTGGTGACAGTGTCAATTTGTTCCCGGGGGGCCGTGATCCCGGCGGCTCGCGCCCGCACCACGTACCTGAGGGGGCCACCCGCATCGACACTGTTGAACGGATAGCAGGTCACCAGCAACAGGGTGCCACCCGGTAACCGCTGGGTGTCAATCAGCTCTGAACGGCTGTCCACCACACGCGTGTTTTCGACACGGTAACTGCGCCACCGGCCATTGCGGCCCTGAAGCCTGATTTCGTTGCCGGTCTCCAGCACATTGAGGCCACGAAAATGGGTGTCCCGGTGCCCGGCAATAATCACCGCCCCGTTGCCATCGTCGTCGCCGGCCAGCCGGCCGGGCCCGAACGCCAGGCTCTCGCCGTGAGTGTCGGCCAGAACGATCATCGAATCGTTCAGCTCCGGTATGGCCAGGCGGGCAACCGGCCAGGTGTCCGCCCAGGGCCAGGGCCGTGATTCCGTCTGCCGGGCCTGGCTCTCTGCCCAGGCAACCTCAAGCATTTCCTGGGCCAGCACCGCCTTGAGCGGAATCCACAACCCGAATACCAGCAAGGTAGCAGAGCTGGTCAACAGCAACAGCAGCAGCCTGGTCACGGCAACGCCCTCCTCTGCAGCAGCACAATCGCGACGGCGAACATCAGCCCGACAAGTCCAAGGGCGATCAGCACGGGCGCGGCGGTTGCGGTTTGCGGATACCGGAGCATTCCCGCCTCGCTCCCCGCCGGCAGTAACGTGGGCAGGTTGTCCGGGGCCAAGGGCGTTCCCGCATCCCGGACCGGGGTTGTATCCACTGCCACAAAACTGGTGTAAGCCGACATCAATCCATGAGCGACCGCCAGCTTCGTAATAGCCGCTTTGTCAGGCTCCTGGCCGGATACCCTGGCCTCATCCTGCAGACTGTCGATTTTCTCTCTGGCCCAATGACGATAAAGCCCGGTTCCCGGTGCTGCCTGCTGCAGATCCAGGGTTTTCCGCCAGTCCTCGCCATCCGGCAAACGACCCGACACCCTGAGTTCTCCCATGGCCGAAACACCACGCGCCACGTGAATCAGCGGTTCGCCCTGAAACAGATCGCCGGCGCGTCGGGGAAAACTCTCAACACCCGCCTCCTGGCCAGGCCACTGCACCTGGATATCCGTCAGAACCGGTGCTTCCATGGCCGAGAACAGCGCTTGCAGAGGCCCGCTCATATCCGACGCCGAGTGAATCGCGGTATAGGTACCCCGGCCCCAGCGAGCGGCTTCCCGCATGAAGTGCCGGTTCGGGGCCGAACCGATGCCCACCGTAAACAACCGCTGGTCACCCAGCTGCTGACGGATCTGACGAAACAGGCCGGCTTCATCGCCCACCGCACCATCGGTGATAAAAATCACCTGGCGTACCCGTGGTGACTCCTCTTCCCTGCCCTCGCGATCCTGCAAAGCCAGCGACAGCGCCGGTGCCATTTCGGTGCCACCATCGGCCCTCAGGCGAGCCACATACTGACGGGCACGGGCAAGGTTATTGCCGGTGGCGACCTCCGGCTGCATGAACAGGGCGTGGGTCTGGCTGTTGAACCGGATCACATTGAACCTGTCCCGGGGTGTCAGGGTTTGCAGACCCGCCTGCAAGGCACTGCGGGCCTGGCGGATGGACTCCCCGGCCATGGACCCGGACGTGTCGATCACGAACACCAGCTCCCTGGGCAGAACGCGTTTGCCGATTTGACCCGGCACCAGCATAGCCAGCAGATAATCCTCTCCCTGCCATGACTGATGAAATACCGCCGCAGAAGGCTCCCGGCCCGCCCGCGGCCGCCAGCGCACCACAAAATCCCGATCCATCAGAATACTGCCCTCAGCGGGCCGCACCGTGACCGTCTGGCCATCCTGGCTGGCCTGGCTGGTTGTCAACTGGTGGGACGGACTGGAAACCTCCTCCAGCGGCAGTCCGGCATCAATCAACAACTCAATCGACGCCCGGTGGCTGTCCCCTGCCACATCGGCCGGCTTGACGGTAAAGGGGCTAATGGCATCGGCATCCGCCACCTCGGTCGTAGGCAAAGCCCAGCCACCCTGCCACTGATCCGTTGAAGCCCGGATGGGTGTTCCGGGCATATAACGGGGCGTCAGCGTGGTGGGAAGACTCAGCTCAAACACCCCGGCCTGATACCCCACCGGCTGCTGATAATTCAGCTCCACCGACACCGTCTCCCCCGGCGGAATATTGGCCACCCGGGCGGTGAACAGATTCGGGCGCTGCTGCTCAACATTCGCCGCATGCTGCCCGGCCTGTTTCGCTTTCTCATAGGTTCGCCGGGCCATCTCCTTCGGTTGCACCTTGCCCTCAATCGTCCGCTCCCCCACCTTCATCGTCAGGCCATACACACTGGCCTTCTCCGGCAACGGAAACACAAACACCCCCTCCCGCCACTGGTCACTGGTGTTCCGGAAACTGCGCACCAGCCGGGTGTCGGCAATCAACCCGCTGACCCGGATATCAAACTCACTGCCCAGCACCAGCGCCGGTTCCTGCCACTGACCCTGGCCATCGACAAAGTGAAGCTGGCCGACGTTGTCTGTTACATTCGCCTCGGCATAAAGAGGATGCACAAACAGCATCAGCAAGACAGCGAACCAGAGGCTTACCCCCTCCCAAACACGCCTGGAGTTAAGTTTCTGAAAGCGCGTAAAAACTGAGGCAAGTGCGCGGCTCTTTCCGAAAACGGGGGAGTAAAACCGTAAAAAGGAGTTAGAAAGCATCATGGCGGAATCCTTTTGACTGCATGACTGTGCGAAACACCCCCATTTCAGCAATCCGGAAAGGAACTCCCATGGCAGAATGCGACAAACCGGCCACAAAAAATGATGAATTATGGCAACAACGCCCTCCGCCCTTGTCATCAATACCTGCCGTGGTTAAATAGATACTCACCGGCCAGGGGAAACAGCCGACACCATGAAGAAACACCTTGTTCTGATTGAGGACGAACCCGCCATCCGCGACAACTACCGCGCCGCTTTCGAGCGCCGCGGCTACCGGGTATCTGCCCATGGCGACCGGGCATCGGCCTGGCAGGTGCTGCGACAATCGCTGCCGGATCTGGCCATTATTGATGTCGGCCTGGGAGACGAGCCGGAAGGCGGCTTTGCCCTGTGCCAGGACCTGCGCTCACTGTCGCAAACCCTGCCCATCATCTTCCTGACCGCCAGGGACAGCGACATCGATTCGGTGCACGGCCTGCGCCTGGGCGCCGACGATTACGTCACCAAAGACATGAGCCTGGACCACCTGCTGGCCCGGGTTACCGCCTTGCTGCGCCGGGCCGATGCCTGGGCCGAAGCCCTACAGAAGCCGGACGAAGTTCTGCAACGGGGCCAACTCGCCCTCAACGTGGATCGCATGACCGTCGCCTGGAACGATGCACCCATCGACCTGACCGTGACCGAATTCTGGATGCTGTATTCACTGGTTCAGCACCCGGGCCACGTCCGCAGCCGGGAACAGCTGATGGAAGCCGCCAGCACGGTGCTGGACGACAATACCGTGACCTCCCACATCAAACGCATCCGGCGCAAGTTCCTGCAGCTGGATGAAACCTTCGATGGCATCCAGACCGCCTACGGCATGGGCTATCGCTGGAATGCCCGTGAGGTCTGAGCCTTGAACCTGAAGCGCCAGCTGCTCGTTGCCAGCCTGCTGATGCTGCTGATTCCCTGGGCAGGTCTGCAGTTTGTCCTGGAGCTGGACGATGCCCTGCGACAACAGGCCCGGCAACACCTCCGGGAACAGGCCGAACGGCTGGCCGAGACCGCCGGCGATCTGATGATCGGCATGCCCGCAGTGGCCTCTGGTGAACCCGCGATTTACGTTGAACCTCTCACCGGTACCATCAACCTGGACGGCTATGGCGACGACTGGCCGGGCTATGACGAAGAAAACCCACTCCGGAATTGGCAGAGCAGCAACGCTTCCGGCTCCGGCCTGCCAACCCTGCATTGGCAGGCCGCCACCGACCAGCAAAACCTGTACCTGCTGGTCCGTGTCACTCCACGCCAGCCGGTGTTCTTCAACCCCGGTAATCCGGACCAGCCCCACGACCGGCTCAGACTGTGGCTGAAGCCCGACATCCAAAGCGTTTCGCCTGACCAGTCAGCACTTTCCTGGCTGATCCGCACACCAGCACCAGGGCAGGTTTATGGCCTGATCGGGGCCACCCTGAAACCGGACTACCGGGTTTCCAGCTTCTGGCAAGGTGCGGGCGATGGCTGGCAACTCGAGCTGAGGTTACCCATGCCCAAGGGCCGCAGTCGGCTTGGTTTTGCGGCCCTTTGGGGAGAGCGAGGGAGCGGGAACCGGGAAATGGCGGTCTCAACCCCGACCGACCCGCTGCCGGTACTGGTCAGCCGTAACCTGGCCCTTGAACGGCAACTTGAACCGCAGCTGAACCGGGGCCAGCGCGCCCGTCTGGTGGAACCGGCAGGCTGGGTTATTGCGAGGCAGAGTGCCGCTTCTACCCCGCCAGGTCCGAAATTCAACACCCTCAGCCCGCTTCAGGTGATGGAACAGATCAGTCTCAACGCACTCCGGGCGCTGGTGCGCTTTTACCAACCGGAGCCAACGGCCATCCAGACCGGCAGAAACCGGATAGACACCGACACACTCCCCGGCGAAGGCCTGGTTCGCCACGAGGATGACAGCGTCTGGCTACTGACCACCCGGCCGGTGTTCGGTGGCCGCACACTGATCCTGGAACAGTCCCTGGATCAGCTCCTGACGCTGTCCGGCTCTACGCTCGGCTCAGTCATTGCCCGCAGCACCCTCATTATCGTGGCCCTGACACTGGTGCTGCTCGGCTACGCCAGCTGGCTGTCGTGGCGCATTACCCGGCTGCAACGGGCGGTCAGCGCCAGTATTGACGAGGATGGGCGGATAACGGGTACGGTGCCGGACTCCCGTGCGAAGGATGAACTGGGCCAGTTGCAAAGGCATTTCAGCCTGATGGTGGATCGCCTCCATGGTTACAACCGCTACCTGGAAAGTTTTTCCCGGCGCCTCTCCCATGAACTGAAAACACCGGTTGCCGTGGTGCGCTCGTCACTGGAAAACCTCAGCCATTGCGATTCTGAGGCCGAGCGCAGGCAATACATTGAGCGGGCAGCCTCGGCCACCGAACGTCTCCGGCAGATACTCCATGGCATGAGTGAAGCCGCCCGGCTGGAACAGAGCCTGGACCACGCCGACAAGGAACCATTTGACCTGGCCGAGGTCGCAACCCAGGCCACCGCCGCCTACCAGGCACTGGATAGCGGCCATCGAATCCGTTATTCCGGTCCGGAAGCGGGCCTGCAGATGACCGGTTCGCCGGAGCTGATGGTGCAGCTGCTCGACAAACTGGTGGACAATGCCCGGGATTTCACACCGGAAAGGGGGCTGATTGAAGTCGGACTGGAAGCCACAACCGATGGCCTCTGCCTGTCGGTTTTCAACGAGGGCTCCGCCCTGCCGGAAAGCCCCGCCACAGACATCTTCAGCCCCTTCGTATCACTGCGGGAAGGGCAGGAACAGGGCCACCTGGGCCAGGGCCTGCTCATTGTCAGCCTGATTGCCGACTACCATGGTGGCCGTGTGGACGCACAGAACCACACCCAAGGTGGCATTGACGGTGTATGCTTCCGCGTTATTATCCCCGCCATCCATTCTTGAAACAGGACTGCACCGCCGTGAGCGCACGACTGGACTCCCTCGACATTCATCCACTTCGCAACGAACTCTATAACGAGCTGCACTCGCGTCCCTTCCAGGTGCTGCCAACTCCGGCACGGGTCACCCAGATGGCGGTGCTGACCACCCCGGAACAGCGCCAGCAGCAGTTCCGGCACCTGCAGGAGCTGCACCGGGTGCTGGGCCAGCCGGTGCCGGAGCACGAAACAGGCTGTTTTGAGCACACGTTCGGTTCCCTCCGGGTACGCCGTGAAATGCACATGGAGTTTGCCTCCTACACCTTCATCAATCTGGCCGCCAGCAACAAGGCCCCCTTCACCGAAGCTGGCATTACACCGCTTCCGGAAGGCTGGCTGGAGCAGTTGTCCGGCACCGTGATCGCCGCCTTTCACCTGGAAATACGACCAGCCGCAGACGGAACCGAGGGGGATCTGGACTATGTCCGCAAACACTTTGAAGGCATGCGCCTGGTCGGCAGCAGCCCCCAGGAAGGCGCCGCCCGGGTGTGGGGCACCTTCAGGCTGCACAGCGACGGGTTTGGCCGATTCATGGTGATGAACCACCACATGTCCGACAGCCAGATCGGGCGCCTCACCCAGCGGCTGATGGAGATTGAGACCTATCGCCTGATGTCGCTGCTGGCGTTGCCGGTAGCCCGGAAAATCACCCCATCCCTGAATGATATGGACGAAAAGCTGGCGGTGATCACCCAGTCTCTTGCCGAGAATCAGGAAGTTGATGAAGAAAAGCTGCTCGCCCAGCTGACCAATATCGCCGCCCGCATTGAGGCCTTCCGGGCCCACTCCACCTTCCGTTTCTCCGCTACCCGCGCCTATCATCGGCTGGTGCTGACCCGACTGGAGGAGCTGCGGGAAGACGAACTGTCCGGCCACCTGACCCTCACCGAATTCATGACCCGCCGGCTGACACCGGCGGTAAAAACCTGCGAAGCGGTCAGCGAACGCCTGGAAGACCTGTCACGCCGGGTGGACCGGGCCTCGGACATGATGCGGACCCGGGTGGAACTGGCCATTCAGAGCCAGAACCAGCAACTGCTCAGTTCCATGGACCGACGCTCCAGGATCCAGCTGATGATGCAACACACCGTGGAAGGTTTCTCGGTGGTGGCCATTACCTACTACCTGATCGGGCTGCTCAAGTTTGGCCTGGATTCGATTTACGAGGCAGGCTTCGCCGTCAACAAAACACTGATTCTCGGCGTCGCCATTCCCGTGGTCATGACCCTGGTGTTCCTTGGCGTCCGGATGGTTCACCATCACTTCATCAAAATGGCGAAACAGCAGTAGCCGACACCAGCAGCCTGTCGGACTTAAGGCTGACAGGCTGCTAACTGCCGGCGCCCGCCTCTCCGGCAAACTGCCGGTAAAACTGCTGGGCCGTGCGGCCATTGCGGACACCCTTGGCGGTGGCGAAACGGATGGCCTCCCGGTGCAGGCTCTCCCTGTCGGCCACCTCCGGAAACAGGGCATCCACCGCTTGCAGGTAGATCTCCTGAGAAAACGCGTAGAACGACAGCTGCAGGCCGAAGCGATCCGCCAGCGACACCTGCTCCTCGATGGCTTCCGCCGGGTGTACTTCACCGTCGCGCATCTCGCTTTTGAGGTTGTCAGACATGAACTCCGGCATCAGGTGCCGGCGATTGGAGGTGGCATACACCCGCACATTCTCCGGCGGCAATTCCAGGGAGCCCTCCAGCACACTTTTCAGGGCCTTGTAGCCAGTCTCGCCGACATCAAACGACAGATCATCGCAAAAGATCACGAACCGGAACGGCAAATCGCAGATGTCATCGACGATTTCCGGCAGATTCACCAGATCATCCTTGTCCACCTCAATCATCCGCAGCCCGCGCTCCTGGTAGCGATTCAGCAGCGCCTTGATCAGAGACGACTTGCCCGTGCCCCGGGAGCCCCAAAGCAAAGCGTTGTTGGAAGGCTCACCGGCGAGAAAACGCTCAGTATTGCGGGCCAGTGCCTGTTGCTGCCGGCGGATGCCGGCGAGATCCTGCCATTGCACCGGATCGAGCCGGCGAATCGCCCGCAGACCGGAGCGGTGACGGCGCCAGACCGCCGCCGGCGTGGTTTGCCAGTCTATAGATACAGTTCCGGACATACACCTCTTTCCTATTCCGTCCCGTGTCAGCCTGTGAAACACTGAACACTCTGTTTATAACCGGTTGAAAAGGAGACTTTACCCCAAATGGCCGTAAAATCCGTTGCCCTGGTGGCACACGACAACAAGAAAAAGGAACTGGTGGACTGGGTCGCGGACAACCGCACCCGCTTTGCTCCGCTGAAACTCTATGCCACCGGCACCACCGGCCGGCTGTTGCGGGACAATCTGGAGCGGGACGACATTCATTGCCTGCTCAGTGGCCCGTTAGGGGGAGATCAGCAAATCGGCGCCAAGATTGCCGAGGGCGAAATCGATCTGCTGGTGTTTTTCTGGGACCCCCTCGAACCCCAGCCCCATGACCCCGACATCAAGGCCCTGCTAAGGATCGCGGCACTCTGGAACATTCCCGTGGCCTGTAACCGGGCAACGGCGGAATTCATCCTGACTTCTGCCTACATGACTGACGACCAGCACCAGCCGAAAAAACCGGATTTCTCCGATTACACCGGTCGCCCGGTCGGCGCCTGAGGCATTAGGCAAGGCCAGTGGTTATGACTACACTGATAAGGTAGCTGTAACGGACCGCCGGCACGCCAATGAATAGTCATGCCACTTTCCTCCAACATCGGTTTTTGAGCGTGGCCGTTGCTCTCTTCTGGGTTCTGTGTCTGCTGCCCGCATCGCCGCTGGCAACGGCAGAGCAGTCGAACGAAACGATAACTGTCGGCATTGTCGGTGATAACAAACCCTATTCCTTTGATGACGGTCCGGGGGCCTCCGGTTTTTCCGTCGATGTTCTCCGGGAGGTCGCCAGGCAGTCCGGTCTGAACTTCGTCTTCCGAGCTGGCAGTTGGCCGGAGATCTACGATGCGTTCCTGCGCGGAGAGCTTGATGTTATCGACGGAATTTCGTTCCATCCGGATCACGCTGAAAAAGTCCTGTTTACTGAGCCGTACCACCTGCGTCAGACCTTCCTGATGCACAATACCCAGACACCGATCGGAAAGATCAGCACAATAGAGGACCTCAAAGGCAGTCGAGTAGGTTTGGTACGTGACGTTTATTATCGCGATGCCCTGGCAGGTCAGGGTATTTCCATCACTACCTACGACTCTCTATACAGCCTTATCCGGGCACTCGCATTTGGCTGGGTGGATGTTATTGTCGGTCCAAGGCTGACTCTCCAGTACTACGCTAGCCAAGCTGGATTCGGCTTTCTCGAGATCGCCGGTGCGGCCCCCTTCGGAGAGCTCTCTAACGAGGATTTCCGCATTGGAGTTCTGAAAACCAACCAGGACCTCTTTCAAAAGATCAGTCGTGGCCTGCAACAGATTCCACAACCGCGAATACAGGAGTTGCTTGAGCGCTGGCGGGAATTCGGCGGCAACAACCTCAACAAAGTCACAGAATTTACCCTGACCCCGGAACAGCGCCGGTTTATTTCGGAAACCGGTCCGGTTCGCGTAGGTTTAATGCGGGATTATGCCCCTTACAGTTTTGAAAGCGGCACCCGTATTCACGGTTTGAGTATTGATGTGCTTAACCGCATATCGGACCTGACCGGATTGCAGGTGATTCCAGTCGAAGGGCAGTGGATCGAATTGTTACCGTTGTTCCGTGACGGCGAAATTGATCTTCTGGCCAACATGTCTTTCAGACCCGAACGTCAGACCTTCACTCGCTTTACCCAGCCTTACCACACGATTCCCAATGTTGCCTTTACCCATGACCCGTCCCTGAGACTGGAGACACTTGACGACCTCAGGGGGCAACGCGTAGCGCTGGGTTCCGGCATCTATTACGAAAAACCCGTCAGAGCTGCATTGGGTGACAATGCGAGGATATTCACAACGCAGGACGCCATGTTCCAGGCCCTGGCCAGAGACGAGGTCGATGTGGTTCTCGCCGCTTTGCCCAATGGCAATTTCTGGATACGGGAGCTGGGTATCCCCGGAGTACGAATCGCGGGTGAACTGATGCTGGAGGGCCAGGCTGGCGAAGATCTCCGTTTCGGGGTAAGGCCCGGACTCGCCCCGCTGGCCGACATTCTTGATCAGGCACTGTCAGCCATCAGCGCTGAAGAGATGCATGCGATCGAGAGCCGTTGGCTGGGAGCCAGCGTTGACCGGCAGGTAGCTGAAACGGGTGAGGTGACTCTGAATGCAATAGAGCTGGCCTGGCTGGAAGCCCATAACAGTCAGTTAAACATGTGTGTTGATCCACACTGGTTTCCACTTGAAGGCATAGACGCCGAAGGCAACCATACCGGATTGTCCGCCGAGGTGGCCCGCTTGTTCTCAAAACGTGCACCTGTGCGGTTTGAGCTGGTTCGCACAGACAGCTGGAAAGAATCCATGAGAGCCGCCAGACAAGGCAAGTGCGATATCTTCACGATGGCAATGAAGACCCCTGAACGGTCCCGATTCCTGAATTTTACCGAGCCGTACCTTGAGGTGCCGACTGTTGTTCTTGGCCGGATTGAAGCCCCCTTCATCGAGCGCGTGGGAGATCTGCGGGGCCAGAGGATTGGCGTTGTCGAGGATTACGCGTTCGCGGAGCTTTTGCAGAACCGCTACCCCTCTCTCAATCTTATCGAAGTCGGGAACGAACAAGACGGGCTAAGGAAACTGCAAAGCAATGAGCTGGACGGCTACATCACAACGCTGGCAACTGCCAGCTACTACATGCAGGAACTTGGCCTTGCCGATCTGAAAGTAATTGGCAGAGTTCCCGCAGACTGGTCACTCTCCGTGGCAACGAGAAAGGACGAGCCTGTTGTTCTGGGCATCATGCAAAAGCTGGTTTCCAGCCTCACCGCCCAGGAGCGGAAAGACCTTGAACGGCAGTGGCGGAACTTACGGC
Organism: Marinobacter metalliresistant; assembly: GCF_038098645.1. Taxonomy (NCBI): domain Bacteria; kingdom Pseudomonadati; phylum Pseudomonadota; class Gammaproteobacteria; order Pseudomonadales; family Marinobacteraceae; genus Marinobacter; species Marinobacter metalliresistant. Next base: position 2,545,759 of record NZ_CP101118.1, read on the forward strand.
TCAAGCAATCCGTGGACTACACCCTGACCTGGCAACTGCTGGTCGCTGGCGTGCTGATTACCGCTCTGCTGGTTCACTGGAACCGGAAACTCAACCGCCTCAATAAAGACCTGACCGATGCCAATGAGAGGCTCGCACGTCTAAGCGTAACGGACGACCTGACGCAATTAGGCAACCGAAGCTACTTTGACCAGGAGTTCCGCAAGAGCTTCCAGTGGTGTCAGCGCCACAATTCAGGCTTTGCGGTCGCAATGATAGACGCGGATCATTTCAAAAAAATCAACGACAGTTATGGCCACGAAGCCGGAGATCTTTGCCTGAAAACTCTGGCAAACACCATGCGCGAACACTTCCGGCGGGAAACAGACAGGCTCTCGCGTTTTGGGGGCGAGGAATTCGTCATTTTTGCCAGCTACGAGGACAGGAATGAAATACGTAACCGCCTGGAGCGTTTCCGGGAGGCTGTCGCAAATGCCTGCAGTATTTGCGATGGCAACGATATCAAGCTGACCATCAGCATTGGTCTGGCGACCGGTATTCCGGGGCCGGATGACTCACCGGCGGAATTTCTCAGACAGGCCGACCAGGCCCTGTACCAGGCCAAAGAAAATGGTCGGAACCGGCTGGAGGCGCGAGCGGTCAGTTCCTGAGTGGTGGTAAGATTGACACAAAACAAGGATAAGGAGAAAACCATGGCACGTATTTACGAGGACAACTCACTCTCCATCGGCAACACCCCGCTGGTAAAACTGAACCGGGTCAATGACGGCGCCACCATCTGGGCCAAGATTGAGGGCCGTAACCCGGCCTACTCCGTTAAGTGCCGGATCGGCTCGGCCATGATCTGGGACGCCGAAAAACGGGGCACCCTCAAACCGGGCATGACCATCGTGGAGCCCACCAGCGGCAACACCGGCATCGCACTGGCGTTCGTGGCTGCTGCCCGCGGCTACAAACTGGTCCTGACCATGCCGGCCTCTATGAGCCTGGAACGCCGGAAGGTCCTGAAAGCCCTGGGGGCGGAACTGGTGCTTACGGAGCCAGCCAAAGGCATGCCGGGCGCCATCGCCAGAGCAGAAGAGATTTTCGCCTCCGATCCGGACAACCATTTCCTGCCCCAGCAGTTCCAGAACCCTGCCAACCCACGGATTCACGAAGACACTACGGGCCCGGAGATCTGGAATGACACGGACGGTGAGGTGGACATCTTCGTGGCCGGTGTCGGTACCGGCGGCACGCTGACCGGTGTGTCCCGCTACATCAAGGACACCCGTGGCAAGAAGATCACCACCGTCGCCGTCGAGCCCACGGATTCACCGGTCATCACCCAGGTGATGAATGGGGAAGACCCCAAACCTGCGCCCCACAAGATTCAGGGCATTGGCGCCGGCTTTGTACCCAAGAACCTGGACCTGGAACTGGTTGACCAGGTAGAACTGGTGTCCAACGAGGAGTCCATGGACATGGCCCACCGGCTGATGCAGGAGGAAGGCATTCTCTGCGGCATTTCCTGCGGTGCCGCCGTTGTCGCGGCGGTCCGGGTGAGCAAGCAGCCGGAGCACAAAGGCAAGAACATCGTCGTGGTATTGCCGGATTCGGCAGAACGCTATCTTTCCTCAGCCCTGTTTGCTGACCGATTTGGCGAGCTGGAAAACGTGCAGTAAGGAAAAAAAGGCGCAGCCTTGTGCTGCGCCTTGTGCTCATCAGAACTGGTACTTCAGGCCAACCCGGCCGGTATCAAACTCCGGCCCGCTGTTGGTCACCTGGCCGTTGAAATCTTCTTCATCAATGTCAACGTTGTAGCGGTTGTACTCCGCGAACGCCGTCAGCTGCTGCGTTACGCGGAAATCCACACCGGCACCCACAAAGGGCGTCACCTCATCGTAAGTCTCGCTCTCGTCGAAGGCGTCCACATCAAAGGCCGAGGCAAATACACCGGCTTTGCCGTATACACCAAAGCTGTCAGTCAACGGCAGACGACCAATCGCGCCCAGGCCAACTCCTTTGAGTTTGCCTTCCACATCATCTTCGCCGAAGTTCCCAAAATCGATGTACTCCGCTTCCAGAGCAAAAAACGGATTGAACTGGTAGCCAAGGGCTGCGCCAAGCAGGTCGTTCTCGTCCTCAAACTCTCCACCGTGGGCTTTGTAACCACCGTAGCTACCGCTGATGTATGGGCCTGACTGATCTCGCTCCTCGCTGCCCTGAGCCAGGGCGGCGGGGACAGAAAAGGCAGATGCTGTGAAAAATGCTGCACAGGCGAAACGGATTCCGGAATTCATAAGGCTTTCCTCCTGGTGAGTTCAGATGTCCTTCTCATTCCATGGGTAACCGAAAGCAGTCTCTCAATTACCCGAACTCACCCTACTAGGGGTTGTGCCTGAAGTGGGTTAAAACCGGCCTAAGAATTGGTAATCCTGGATTAACCAAAAAGGAGAAAGGCGATCAAGTCAAGGGGCCGTCCCTTGATCTGCCGGCGAGTTGTTATCTTGAGCAGAAGCCTCACCGGTGCCCGCGCTGTTATCAGTTACTCCGGAGTCCGCCCGTTTCATCAGAACCATGCCACCTTGCAGCAGCAATGATTTAAGTCGGGGGTCTCCCTGTTCCGCGATCCCCACAGCAAAAGCCATCAGGGCCGCCTCCAGAGGATTTTCCTTAATCAGGTCGCGAAGCACGTCAATACCGGAACCCGATTTGCCATTGGCCTCTTTACGGCGTTTGCCCGAAAAAGCTGGGCGAGTTAAACGCAGAAAAAAGAGCGCAAGGAAAAAGACACAGACGAACCCGACCAGCCCCATGGCTCCGGCCTCGCCAAGCAAGGGGGACAGTGCCAGGATTACTGCCTGAACCAGAAGATAAAACCCGGTAAGTAACAGGGTGGTGAGCAAGACCATCGCCAATACAAAGCCAATGAGGGCAGCGGCAGCCTTGCGCAACGCACCCTGAACCTGAGCAGAATCAAGCATGATCAGCGATCAAGCAGTTTGCCCACCAGAATACCGGCCAGGAACATGATAATAATGCTGAGGAACGGCCGTTCTTCAATTTTGTGCTCAACGTCATGAAAGGCTTTGTCTCCAGCATCCTTTGCGCGATGCAATACTTCATCGCCTTTCTGTTTGACCTGATCCAAGGCCTCACGGCTCTCGCGACGAATTTCATCTCTGAGGCTGCTGATGTTGCTTTTCTGGCTTTCCGAAACAGTCCGGGTCAGTTTGGACAAATCGTCCCGGAGCGCTTGCAGATCCCGCTTTACCTGGTCGTAGTCGTCCTGGGTAGATTTTGCTTCCATTTTCTTCTGCCTCCTTGAACAATCGATTTACCGCTGATGTGGCGTTTCCATAATACAGTACAACCTCTGCCAGTTATTGAACCCAACAACGTAACAGCGAAGCGCCTACCCCAAAATTAGCACAGTATATTCGAGCGCGCGTTACTGTAACTTAATCCATCGGTTCGTCATTGCGGACTCGCAGAAAACTGGCAAAACGGGGCAGACCAGTGGCCGTAAGACCATAATACTTGAATGTGATCGTGCTTCCGGGCTCTGGTGGGGACGCCCTCTCGGTATCGCTGAACCCGGAACCAATCCGGAACTGCCGGCCATTTTCGAGCTCGACCAGCAGTGACCCCATCATGCCCTCGTATTTGCCACTGCCCGGCAGGTGACGAACCACCACCGCTTCGGCATCCTGGTACGGCTTCACTTTCAGCAGGTCATTCGAGCGACCGCTTCGGTAACCACTGGCCCCCAGGTGCAGCATTAACCCCTCTGCCCCGCTGTCTACCACCTCTTCCAGACGCCGCATCAACTTCTCATGGGTGCTCGCCCGCTGCTGCTCCACAAGCACCATATAGGGTGATCCGACCCTATCGACCAATGCCCTCAGCCGGGCCAGACGCTGATCGAAAGTAGCCTCCTGATCCGGAAGATCAAATACCATGAAGCGAACCTGCCGCCACTGGGCAGCTACCGGAACCACCTGACGCACCGCCCCCGATAATTCCGCAAAACGGCCACGCCCCATCCAGAGCTCGCCATCCAGGGGACGCGCCGGAAACCCTTTGGTAAACCACCCGGGCGCCCGATACTCGTGACCACCACGGGAAAGAAAGCGCTCACCGGTCCAGTAGGCTCGCACCCCGTCGAGCTTTTCACTGACCCAGTAGCCCTCAAGCGGCATGCCTTTTTGATAGACATTGGCGAGTGTGAGCTTTGGTGGTTCCGCCCAGGCCACGGGGGAAGGCAAGAAGGAAGGCAGCACCAGAAGCACGGTACAAAACAATCGGGAAAGCATGGCAGCTCCTTTGCTCTACTGGACCAGATATTCCGTTCCGGCCATAATGATCAACAGGTCGTTATTCGTTTCCGCAGGTGCTCCTCACCTTCTCCCGGAAATCCTCACGAATACGGGTATTCTCAGCCTCACTCACGAAGACCCTCTCACCCTGATCGTTGAGGTCATAAAAAGTTGAGACGCTGGCCAGATACTTGAGACGCGCCCGAAGTTTTCGGCAAACATCGGCACGCTTCTCCGCTTTCTCCTTAGCCTTGGCATCAGCCGCCCGCCGCGCCTTGCGTTCCGCCTGCTGCTGCTCCAGAAATTCCGTCATTTTCTGATGGCGTTCCCGGGCACCCGTATCCGCATTGGCCGGAGCGGCATTAACCGCAACTTCACTTGATGTCGCCTGGGCCGGTGGGCGATCTCCGAAATGGGTTTGGCCGTTGGCATTCACCCATTTGTAGACACCCGCGTTTGCGGAGAGGGGGATGGAGCAGAGGAACATTAAAACCACTAATGCTTTCACACAGAAATCCTTTTCAACTATTTGCTTCCTTGGCGCCTTTACCAACGAAAGGCTTTCACGATAGGCGAAAACTCTATCACCGCAGCCCCCGCCAACACCATGAACGACGCAACAAAAACCGCCATTTGGGGCACTTCCAGGTTTGTAGGCTACCCTGCAGGTATGAACGGACTGCCGCAGTTATACGAACGCGTTCGCAAAACTCCAAAACACCGAGTGTGAAAATAAGGTAACTATCTGATAGGGTTGAAAAGTTGGAACAGGAAGGGCGGAGTTATACGCCCATGGCCAAGAGCGGGAGTGGCTCAGGAATGAGCGTATAACTCCGGCGGTAGCCATGGTAACTGGTTCTCAAGACTCTGTTTTTGAGAGAGAATCAGGCGTTTTCCTGAGAAATCTTGAGTGGAGTTTTACGAACGGGTGATATACGAACGCGTTCGTATAATTAGCTGTTGAACTAGCCGCGCAAGCGCGGGGAGCGCGCCTGAGATCTTTGTTGATCATCGATTACTGAGTAGGGTTTTCAAGGATGAAGACGATACTACAAGAGGTGATGGGCCGGGGGTATCCGGCCCTGGCGGAGAAGACGCCTCTGCCACCGCATGTTCATCGCGCGGCCAGGGCGATGGTGCTGTGCCGCACGGCGGCACTGGGCGGTCACATACAGGGCTGCCCCGAGGGGCATGTCCAGCGGGTCTGGTACAACTCCTGCCGCCACCGCAGTTGCCCGCAATGCAACCGGATTCAGCTTGAGCGTTGGCTGGAGGGCCAGAAGTCACGCCTGATTGATCACCCCCATCGCCATGTGATCTTTACCCTGCCGCACGAATTGCATCCGTACTGGCGCCGCAACACCGACCGGATGACTCGCTGGTTGTTCCAGTCCGTGCGAGAGACGCTGATGTGTTTTTTGAGCGATCCGGCGTACCTGGGGGCCCAACCTGGCATTCTGAGCGTTTTGCACACCTGGGGGCGGTCGCTCACGTTGCACCCCCATATTCATTGCGCCATTACCGAGGGTGGTCTGGACGATCAGGGGCTGTGGCGGTTGCCGGTCAGGAACTGTTTTCTGCCGATCCGGGCGGTCATGTTCAAGTATCGTGGGCACTTCCTGGCGCAGCTGAAATCCGCCGTGGATTGCGGGGAGTTGTCGCTACCGGACGGTGAGACACCGACGAGCAGCCACAACCTGTTTAACCGATTGGGACGTAAGCCCTGGAATGTGAACCTTCGAGAGCGTTATGACAACGCGGAAGGCGTGGTGGAATACCTGGCCCGCTACGTGCGGGGCGGGCCGATGCGCCCGAGTCAGTTGTCAAGGTTCCGGACCGACCAGAACGATGTCCTGTTCCGCTACCATGCGCACCGGGACAACCCGGATGGCGGACGTAAACGGTGCCGGAAGGAACGCCTGAGTACGGGCGAATTTGCCGGGCGGTTACTGCAGCATGTGCCCCGCAAGGGGCTGAACATTGTGCGCAGTTATGGTCTGTATGCGGTTGCCTGCCGGGGCAAGCTGGACCAGGCCCGGGCGGACGTGGGGCAAGCGCCGGTTCGCCAACCGAAGCCGGTTCGGTGGCAAGGTTATCTTGGCCGTTTTCCCGACAGTCAGAAGCAGACCCACTGCTCGGTCTGTGAGCGGCAACTGACACTGATGGCCCCCATTGCCCCTTCGAGGGCTCCGCCATGAGCTGTCGGGACTCAGGGATAACAGGGAATCACACCATGACAGGCGCCGTCGGTGGGGCGCTTGTCTTGCCGGTTGCCCGGAGATCGCAGAAAATCGACGCCATTCTCCTTCGCCCGTTTCGACCGGATCAGGCCCACGCCCTTAAACTGACCCGGAATCACAGAGCCTTTCCGCTGTTCCGGAGCCCCTTCCGGAAATCTGGCGTTTCAAATCCCCATAGGCTAGCCTGAGACCTCGAGTGCGGACCAGTCCAACAAGCCGATGAACCGATCCACAGGGGCCCGGTCGCGTGCCTGCCTTAGTTCGGGTGTGCCTGAGAGTTGGCGGGAGGTGGACGGTTATCTATATCGTTAGCTGTGTAGTGCGTTGTTCCTTTTGGGTGGTTCGTGCCAGTGGCCTTGGCCGCAAGCAGGCAGCAAAACTGAAGGCCCTGCGGGGTCGCCAAGGCCGTCAGAACTCGTCGTCTTGCTGGTAGCTCAACGGGGTTTTGGTGTTGGTATAAAGGTGGGCGTTTACGTTGCGGGGCTGTCCGCCGAAACCTGATTCCTTGCTTACCTGCTACTCTGAAGTTCAGGTTCATTCACCGCATTATGGGCGGTAGTCTTAATCACAGTGCATCGGCGGTTGCCGGTGCCAAGGGGGCATCGGTGCAGGCTGTCCTGTTGGTTGCCAAAGATCGGGTTTCATCCTGGTTCGGTCGTTCGCAGCTAACAAAGCCATCAAATTCGCTCCCTACGGTCGCCGGACGCCCTTGTCAGGGCGCCGTTTATGGCCGGCGTTATAGGTAAAAATAGGAGTACCACTTGGCTGTACCTGACTTTCAATCATTGATGTTGCCACTGCTGAAGTTTTCCGCAGATGGCGAAGAGCATACGATGCAGGAAGCCCGAGAAGGGCTGGCAGCAAAAATGGAGCTGTCTCAAGATGATCTCGAAGAAAAACTGCCAAGTGGCCGGCAATCTACGTTCGCAAATCGTGTGGCATGGGCAAAAGTGTATCTGACTCAGGCAGGGGTCTTGGAGTCTCCCAAGCGGGGAAAATTCTATATTTCTGACCGCGGTAGTAAAATCCTTTCAGAAAACCCTGATCGAATCAGTATCAAGTACCTGGAACGGTTCCAAGAATTTCAGGAATTTCGGCAGGCAAGCAACAAGAACCGCACTCAACAAGTGACCCATGCGGACGACGGCGACACCTCGTCTACGACACCTGAAGAAACGCTAGAGCAAGCGTATCAACAGCTTCGGGACGAAGTCGCCAATGAGCTTCTTTATCTCATTAAAGGCAATACACCAGAGTTTTTTGAGAAACTTGTCGTTCACCTTATCGTTTCAATGGGGTATGGCGGTTCGGTGAAAGAAGCCGGAAAGGCTACGCGGAAAACAGCGGATGAAGGCATTGACGGCGTTATCAAAGAAGACCGTCTCGGGCTGGAGACGATATATCTTCAAGCAAAACGCTGGGAAGCAGCGGTTGGGCGTCCGGAAATTCAGAAATTTGTTGGCGCTCTTCATGGTCAGCGAGCCAAGAAAGGTGTGTTTATTACCACAAGCCGTTTCTCAAAAGAGGCGCTGGATTATGTTGGCCAGATCGATCCGAAAGTCGTTCTGATAGATGGCGCCGACCTTGTTCAGTTAATGATCGATCATGGGGTAGGTGTCAGTTCTGCGGCCATATACGAAGTCAAGAAAGTGGATACTGACTTCTTCATCGAAGATTGACCGATAAACCTATAACAATTTGCTGCACTCGGATAAATTACTCGCTACGCTCCTAATTTACCGGTGAGCAAGGCGTTGAACTAGCCGCGCAAGCGCGGGGAGCGCGCCTGAGATCTTTGTTGATCATCGATTACTGAGTAGGGTTTTCAAGGATGAAGACGATACTACAAGAGGTGATGGGCCGGGGGTATCCGGCCCTGGCGGAGAAGACGCCTCTGCCACCGCATGTTCATCGCGCGGCCAGGGCGGTGGTGCTGTGCCGCACGGCGGCACTGGGCGGTCACATACAGGGCTGCCCCGAGGGGCATGTCCAGCGGGTCTGGTACAACTCCTGCCGCCACCGCAGTTGCCCGCAATGCAACCGGATTCAGCTTGAGCGTTGGCTGGAGGGCCAGAAGTCACGCCTGATTGATCACCCCCATCGCCATGTGATCTTTACCCTGCCGCACGAATTGCATCCGTACTGGCGCCGCAACACCGACCGGATGACTCGCTGGTTGTTCCAGTCCGTGCGAGAGACGCTGATGTGTTTTTGAGCGATCCGGCGTACCTGGGGGCCCAACCTGGCATTCTGAGCGTTTTGCACACCTGGGGGCGGTCGCTCACGTTGCACCCCCATATTCATTGCGCCATTACCGAGGGTGGTCTGGACGATCAGGGGCTGTGGCGGTTGCCGGTCAGGAACTGTTTTCTGCCGATCCGGGCGGTCATGTTCAAGTATCGTGGGCACTTCCTGGCGCAGCTGAAATCCGCCGTGGATTGCGGGGAGTTGTCGCTACCGGACGGTGAGACACCGACGAGCAGCCACAACCTGTTTAACCGATTGGGACGTAAGCCCTGGAATGTGAACCTTCGAGAGCGTTATGACAACGCGGAAGGCGTGGTGGAATACCTGGCCCGCTACGTGCGGGGCGGGCCGATGCGCCCGAGTCAGTTGTCAAGGTTCCGGACCGACCAGAACGATGTCCTGTTCCGCTACCATGCGCACCGGGACAACCCGGATGGCGGACGTAAACGGTGCCGGAAGGAACGCCTGAGTACGGGCGAATTTGCCGGGCGGTTACTGCAGCATGTGCCCCGCAAGGGGCTGAACATTGTGCGCAGTTATGGTCTGTATGCGGTTGCCTGCCGGGGCAAGCTGGACCAGGCCCGGGCGGACGTGGGGCAAGCGCCGGTTCGCCAACCGAAGCCGGTTCGGTGGCAAGGTTATCTTGGCCGTTTTCCCGACAGTCAGAAGCAGACCCACTGCTCGGTCTGTGAGCGGCAACTGACACTGATGGCCCCCATTGCCCCTTCGAGGGCTCCGCCATGAGCTGTCGGGACTCAGGGATAACAGGGAATCACACCATGACAGGCGCCGTCGGTGGGGCGCTTGTCTTGCCGGTTGCCCGGAGATCGCAGAAAATCGACGCCATTCTCCTTCGCCCGTTTCGACCGGATCAGGCCCACGCCCTTAAACTGACCCGGAATCACAGAGCCTTTCCGCTGTTCCGGAGCCCCTTCCGGAAATCTGGCGTTTCAAATCCCCATAGGCTAGCCTGAGACCTCGAGTGCGGACCAGTCCAACAAGCCGATGAACCGATCCACAGGGGCCCGGTCGCGTGCCTGCCTTAGTTCGGGTGTGCCTGAGAGTTGGCGGGAGGTGGACGGTTATCTATATCGTTAGCTGGTAGTGCCTTGGTCTTTTTTGGCGGCTGGGTGCCAGTAGCCTTGGCCGAAAGCGGGTAGCAAAACCGGTAAGGTTGGCGGTTCGCCAAGGCCGTCAGAATCCGTGGTCAGATTGGCAGCTCAATCTGGTTCCGGTGTTGGTATAAAAGTCGGTGCTTGCCTTGTGGGGTTGTTCACCGAAAATTGGGTCTGGGTCAGCTAGTCTGAAGTTCAGGTTCGTCCACCGCATCATCGGCGGTGTTTTCAATCACAGTGCTTCGGCGGTTTTCGGTGCCAGGGCAAAAGTGCATGCCGTTTTGTTGGTTGCTGAGTATCGGGTTTCACAGGAACCCCCAGCTAACCAGTCGCTGTAGTTCGCGGCCGATGGCCGCCGGACGCCCTTTTCATTGCGGCTTCGCCTCCATTACAAGGGCGCCGCTAAGCTTCGCGTTAGATTTTAAGGAGTAGCTATGAAAATGAGAGTTTTTCTATCAATTGCAATGCTCAGCGTGTTGGCAGGATGCGCTACGACAGCAAATTATGAAAAGATTTTGGATACTTGGGTTGGTGCGGATGCAAACCGGTTGGTAAGTTCATGGGGGTACCCAGACGGTTCGTTTGAAGCACCGAACGGAAATACCGTGTACGTTTATACGAGCTCAGGCAGTTACACGATGCCAACTCAAACGAATACGACTTATAACGTCATTGGCAATACCGTTTACGGAAACTCGACCACAACGGGTGGTCAAACTCTAAATTTCCGGTGCAGAACATACTTCGAGGTAAATGATGCTAAACGCATTGTTACTTGGCGCTGGGAGGGGAATAACTGTAAAGCTAGGTGAAATAAAGCATGAATAGCATGCCCATTTAGAAATATGGAATTATCTGTCATGAGTTATAAAAAGTTGTCTTGGTTTTTCTCGTTATTTATAGTTTTCTCTTTCCAAGCAAATGCAGATGGAAACGATCTCCTTCAGAAGTGCAATAAAGCTGTTCAGTTCATGGATAGCCCTCCAGAAAACCCTGACTTTGGCTCAATTGGTTTTTGTTTGGGCATGATGCAAGGGATCACGAATCTGAACTCGGTTTATGAAATTCGGCTAGAAGATGAAGCTCTATTCTGCGGGCCGGAAGACGGAATCAATAACGGCCAAGCTACAAGGATTGTTGTAAAGTATTTGAAAGATAATCCACAAGATCTTCATCAACACGAAGGTGTATTGGCAATTGCAGCATTTATGGATGCATACCCGTGTGAGTGAAAGTACTAATCTAACAAGGCCAGGCACGGCGACGCCTACTGCATTGCGGCTTCGCCTCCATTCCGTAGCCGCGCATGCTGGCTAGCGTTAATTGCCAAGGAAAGGTATGACCATCGACTTCAAAGTGAACCATCCCGTCACAACTGACCAGTTCATTGGCCTACTTGAAAGCTCGACGCTTGGGGAGCGCAGGCCGATACAGGACCGGTCGTGTATGGAGGGAATGTTGGTACATTCTAATCTCATCGTAAGCGCTTGGGATGGTTCGCTACTCGTTGGTATTGCCCGCAGCGTCACAGATTTTCACTATGCCTGCTATTTATCCGATCTTGCGGTCCACCAAAATTACCAGAGAACAGGCATAGGCAAGCGTTTACAGTCACTGACTCAGATGCAGCTTGGTCCTCGTTGCAAAGTGACACTACTCGCAGCCCCAGCGGCCAGCTCGTACTATGGTCGACTCGGATACACGCACAGTGACCGTTGCTGGCTTCTGGAACCGGGGGTGACCATTGGCAATTAACAAGTCAATTAAGTTCGTTCCGGCCTGCGGCCTCCACCGGACGCCCCTGTCGGGGCGCCGCTTATTTCGGCGTTAAGTGTAAAAGGTACGGATGGTCTTGCTCAAAGTTGCTCTTTTCATTGCGTGTGTCATTTGTGGTCTCGTTTATCTAGCGTTGTCCATATCTGCATATTCAAAACGCATAGATCGATCATTTTTTGGCGGCGTCAATATGTTGAATGGTTGGTGGCTAGTATTTCCCTACGGCCAGAACGGTATTAGCCGAGAGCACAAGAATCTCGTCTTCTGGGGCAGGTTAATGTTCTTGGTTTTCGGGACTTTTGGGGTGGCTGCTTATGTCATCGGCAGGTAATACACTTAACAAGGCCATCAAATTCGTTACGGCCACAAAAGACGTGGCCTCCACCGGACGCCCTTGTCAGGGCGCCGTTTATGGCTGGCGTTAAGCAATCGAGGAAAGCTATGCAGGCTTCATCAAGCTTCAATTTCGTGGTGGTGCTCGAATCCTTACCTGAGAATGAAATGAAGACAGGTAAACAAATATACGATGATCAGCTAATGCATATTAATGCCCAATATCCCATCCTGAAATCAGAGCTTGTACAGGTGGACACAAGTGGTGAGTTTGTTGATGCCCTTAGACAATTGACGGATCAGGTGAATGAGCAGAATTTGATCCCGCTTCTCCATATTGAGTGTCATGGAAGCAAACATGGATTAAAAATGGCAGACGGAAGCATGTTGCCATGGGCCAGATTGAAGAACGAGCTGATACCCCTAAACCGAGCTACACAACTTAATTTAACGGTGGTTGTTGGTGCGTGTAACGGTGGTCATTTGATTGGCACTGCAAGCCATATGGACGGCGCGCCCTTCTTCGGCGTGATCGGCGTTGATGGCGAGATTACCAGTGGAGATCTTGAACGACGTTTCAAAAGCTTTTACAGGACTCTTTTTGAAACTGCGGGAGATGCTAATGCTGCATTGGGTTCGCTAAATCAGGCTGCCTCTGATCCATCTCAGAAGTTTATATTCCTTGGCGCGAGGCGATTCTTTGCCGAGAGCTTTCGGAAGTACTACTGGAATTACTGTCGAGGAAAACAGAAGAGAAAAAGAACTGAGGCGCTGGTTAGTCGAGTTCTACAAGATCCAAAAGTGGCAAGGCTCGGCATAAAATTCGCCAGGAATCAGATTAAAAAGCACCTATCTGACCCAAAGGATGACTTTGAGTTTTTCCGGAACCGCTTTTTCTTTTGTGACCAAATTCCGGGAATCTTAGAGCGACTGCCTTTGGAGTATGAGAAGGTAATCAACGGGTCCTATGCTTAACAAATAGCTGTTGTCGGACGCACCTACGCTGCGGCTCCGGCACGCCGCAAAGCCAAGGCGTTATAAGCTAAGGCTCCGGTAGTTTTTGGGTGGTTGGGTGCATCGGCCTTGGCGGCAAATTGGTGGGTAGTTTCTGGTTTCGCGTCGTTGCCAAGGCCAGCAACATCGTCGTCCAAACTGGAAGCCAATTTCGGCTTCTATCGGGTTATCAGCAGGGTGCCCAGGTTGTGGGGCTGTTCGCCGAAAGTTCCGAGTAGGCCGGGTAGTTTGGTGCTTTGTATCGGTGCCGGACCTTGAGCATGTGCGGGGCTTCTTTGGAGTTCGCATGCGGGTTAAGGGGCGGACCGTAAACTACCGGGTGAACCGGCTTCTAACTAGTCGCTGTAGTACGCGGCCGATGGCCGCCGGACGCCCTTTTCATTGCGGCTTCGCCTTCATTACAAGGGCGCCGCTAAGCTAAGCGTTATACGGTATTTTCTAGTCGAGGAATTCTCCATGAGTAACAAGCCCACAGTTTTCATTGCGTCCTCTTCGGAAGCGATATCAGTCGCGGAGGCCGTACATATAAAGCTCGAACAGGAGTTGCGAGTCAGGTTGTGGGAAAATGCCTTTGATTTGTCCTCGGTTACTATTACTACTCTGATAGATAAGACCAAGGAAGCCGACTATAGTGTTTTCGTCTTCCATCCGGATGATAAAAGCATTATTCGAAACACAGAATACAGTGCAGTAAGGGATAACGTCGTCCTCGAGCTTGGAATGTTCATAGCCCGAATTATTCATAAAAAAAGGCGAACCTTGCTCAACCCATTGATATAATGGGAGTTACGCCAATAACGCTTCGGAAGAAGCTAAACAAGGTTCGCCCATGTCTGATTCTATCCCAACTCAACTGCGCTTTCCTCCCTTTGCCGGCTTTACCGTACGAGCTGATTTTGAGGGCGGGGCATTGTCATCCGACTTTGGGCCCCTGCTGCTGCGAGGTGTCGACCAACAGATTGGCCTGATCCATCGGTTGAGCCAGGCCATCAACGACCGCCGCCATGCCTCCTATATCGACCACTCGCTTTGTGATCTATTGACTCAGCGGATCTTCCAGATCGCCTGTGGCTACGCCGATGCCAACGACGCCAACACCCTGCGCCGTGACCCGATGTTCAAGCTCGGCGCCGAGCGCAAGCCGCTTGAGACTGAGCAGGATCTGGCCAGCGCTCCGACCTTCTCGCGCCTGGAAAATGCCGCTAACAATCGCGACCTTTACCGCCTGGCCCAGGCCTTTGTGGAACAGTTTGTCGCCAGCTACGCCAAACCTCCAAAGATGATCGTGCTCGACATGGATCATTCCGAAGACCAGACCCATGGACAACAGGAGCTGGCGTTTTACAATCATCATTACCAGAGTCACTGCTACCTGCCGCTGTTTCTGTTCGAGGGCCTGTCGGGCAAGTTCATCACCGCCGCCCTGCGCCCCGGCAAACGCCCGAAGGGGGCAGAGAACGCGATGATCCTCAAGCGGGTGCTCAAGCGGCTGCGCCAGCACTGGCCCCAGACCCGCATCCTGCTGCGTGGTGACGCTCATTTTGCCAACGTGGAATTGATGCAGTTGGCGCTCGACGATCCGTACACTGATTTTCTGTTCGGCCTGGTCGGCAACAGCCGCCTGAAAAAACTGGCCGAGCCACATCTGCAATCCACCCGGCGGTTGCACGATACCTGCTGCCACAACGCCCGCCTCGCCGAACAGGAGCCGCCGCAACGCTCGCGCACCTTCCACGAGATCGACTATCAGGCCCGCTCCTGGCCGCAGGCCTTTCGCACCGTCCTGAAAGCCGAAGTCATGGGACTCGGCGATAACCCCCGCTTTGTTGTCACCTCCCTGGAGGAGCCGGCCCCGGAGATGCTGTACGCCGAGCTGTATTGCGCCCGGGGCCAGGACGAGAATTTCATCAAGATGATGAAAAACGATCTGGCCAGCGACCGCACCTCGGATTGCCGCTTTGCGGCTAACCACATGCGCCTGTTTTTCTCCTGCGCCGCCTATGT
Organism: Marinobacter metalliresistant; assembly: GCF_038098645.1. Lineage (NCBI taxonomy): Bacteria > Pseudomonadati > Pseudomonadota > Gammaproteobacteria > Pseudomonadales > Marinobacteraceae > Marinobacter > Marinobacter metalliresistant. Next base: position 2,560,789 of record NZ_CP101118.1, read on the forward strand.
GCTGCACCAGGCCTTGCGCACCGAGCTGTTGCAAGGCACCGAGCTGTCCCGGGCCCAGCCCTCAACGGTGATCATCAAGCTGTTCAAGCTGGCCGTGCGGGTGGCGCAGTACAAAGACCGCATCAAGCTCCACCTGCCCAGTAGCTGCCCGGTCAAGGCCCTCCTGCACACGGTCACCGAACGGTTATATCGCCTGCCTCGGCCCAAGTTAAACACCAGCTGAGCCGATGTCGGCGCTCACCGCTATCCCGGTCTCAGGAGGCTTTCGCGCGCCTGGGCGCCGGAAATGTTCAAATAGTAATCGATTGGAGCGGGTGATTTGTCTGCTCGGAGGCGAACTCCGGCCAGTTAATAAGAACAGATCTCATGTTCGGGTTAGATGGACGTTTCGGCTGCAGGATTGGGTGGCAATTTGGAGCGTTTATGAAACATCCGGGATAGGTGCGCTCGGGCTAGAGAGATGCTTTATTTTGGTTCCAAAGTCTGCAGAAACGGCCTTTCGTCTCCCGACTGACTTGGCTGGCGTGACAGCCTCATTTTACGATGATCAAGAGGAAAACTTATCGGATGCAGTGACAGGGAGCTGTGCAAAAATAAAGCAGGTCATTAAAAGACTCGAATCTCAGAAGGACAAGACCGAGTCTACAAGCGAAATGGATTTGCTCAGAAGCCAGCTAAACCACACCCAGTCACAAATATGGAGCTTGGGACATGATGTTCAAAGGGCACAAGAACAAGCCCAACAACTGCAAGAATCCATAAAGCATCATTTTTTTTCCGTCGCTAAGCCAGCAACGCCTGCAGAAATCAAAGCATGGGAGGATGGTGCCAAAGAGAGCTACCTTAAAGAGGTCAAGATTAGGGACCACAACATATACTTTGTTGACCGTGATGTGATAATTCCCCCGCTGCATGGAGCTAGTTCCATTTCAGTCATAGTGGCTAAAGAAGCAAAGGTCTACGGTATTGATAAGTGGAGCCACAACTCAATTTATTACATGGATGGCTACAGGACCGATGCCCGCGTATAACCAGGCCACGCACAGCGACAGCTTTTTCATTGCGGCTTCGCCTCCACTACAAAGCTGCGCGTGTTGGCAGCGTTAATTGCGACATGAAGTTGCATAAGTATATGTTGTAATTCGAGTTATTTTCGTAGTTGTTGGCTCTGCGCACCATTGGCCCACCCAACAGAGAAGTACTCGAAAGCGCAACCTGGTGTTCTACCACCAGTATCCTACCCACCATGCGAAACGGATTTGGTATGAAGCGTTGGGGACAGAGTTATGGTGATTTCTGGTGTATGGAAGCAGGCTGAAGAGGTGGCGTATCCTGTTGGTTGATCACCGCCAAGATCACAACCAACAGAGGAACGATACGCCATGACCAAGTCTAACCTGCATGCTCTTTCACAACCAGAAGTAGCCACCAACGATCCTTTACACGATCTGATCCGACAAGGTGCTCGTGACCTGATTGCCAAGGCAGTCGAGTCGGAGCTCCAGGGTTTACTGGATCAGTATGGCGATGTGTCGACACCCGATGGTCGCCAGGCTGTGGTGCGCAATGGACACCTGCCTAAGCGCACGATCCAGACAGGCGTTGGGGATGTTGACGTTCAGGTGCCAAAGGTCCGGGACCGCAGTGGTTCCGGCATTCGCTTCAACAGCCAGCTCCTGCCGCCGTATCTGAAGCGGGCTCAGAGTCTGGATGAACTCATCCCCTGGCTCTACCTGCGCGGTGTCTCTTCTGGCGATTTCCAGGAGGCCCTTAGTGCCTTGGTTGGCGAACAGGCAAAGGGCTCTCGGCCAACACTGTGTCCCGGCTCAAGGCGCGGTGGCTGAAGGAGCACGAGGATTGGCGTCGCCGCGACCTGGGCCAGAAGCGCTACGTCTACTGGTGGGCGGACGGTGTCTACAGCAATGTTCGTCTGGATGATCGGCTCTGCCTCCTGGTGATCATCGGGGTAACCGAGCACGGCCACAAGGAGCTGGTCGCTGTTGAAGATGGTCACCGGGAGTCCGAAGCCAGTTGGCGGGAACTGCTCACCGGCTTGCGAGAACGGGGTCTGGACCGCGCGCCCAAACTGGCCGTGGGCGACGGCGCTCTGGGCTTCTGGAAAGCGCTGAGCAAGGTGTTTCCGGAAACCCGGCACCAACGGTGCTGGGTGCACAAGACCGCCAATGTGCTGGATAAGCTGCCCAAATCCGTACAACCGAAGGTGAAGTCAGACCTGCATGAAATCTATCTGGCGGAGACCCGGGATGGCGCTCACAAAGCCTTTGACAGCACATTGAAGCGATTCCGGGACAAGTACCCGAAGGCCATGGAAAACCTTGAGAAAGACCGGGATGAATTGCTGGCCTTCTACGACTTCCCGGCGGTTCACTGGATTCACTTGCGGACCACCAATCCGATTGAATCCACCTTCGCCACAGTGCGGTTGAGAACCAAACGGAGCCGGTCCTGTGGCAACCGCGACACCACGTTATCGATGGTGTTCAAATTACTCCAATCCGCCCAGAAACGATGGAAGCGGATCAAGGGGTTTGACCAACTGAAGCTGGTCGTGAATAACGTTCAGTTTCGGGATGGAGAACAGGTGGATGATCAATCTGACAGAGACGCTGCCTGATGGTCATACACCAGATTTGACAATAACTCTTGGGGACAATGAACCCTGTTAAGAGGAACCGTGAGGGGAATCGGAACTGCCAGTGCCAGGCGGTCGGGGGCTAGGATGGAGCGATAGGATGAACGTAAGTGAAGAATCGTTGACGTTCCGTGAGATGCCAGATCTGCCAAAGGCGCTGACAGGCAGTCACCAAAAGGTAAGCAATCTCGGTCGTCGCCTTGATAACGTGGGCGGCGCGTAGACACCGCATTGCCGGGATACAGATTCCATCTACGTCGCTCGTAAAGGTGCTTATGCAGAACATGGCAATGTCGTAGAGCCTTCAGGGAGGAAGAAGGTAACCCGTAAGGGAGCCGGTGACTCTGCGTCGATGAGATGGGGAAAAAGCGAAGGGTTTCCTGTAATGGGAGGCATACGGATTCGAACTTTGTCCGGCACGAAAGTGAGCCCACGTCCCCTCGGTGCTTTGTTGCGAGAGAGCTGACAGAATCGATTTCATGAAGGAACGACAAATGATCGCCGCCACGGCGAGTGCACCTTCAACCGACGCCCAACGCTGGCAGTCCATAGACTGGCCGGCGATGGAAAAGCGCGTGTATCGACTGCAAGTGCGTATCGCAAAATCTATCCGCGAGCAGCGGTGGGGTAAGGCGCGAGCCCTGCAACATCTGCTATCGCGCTCGTTTGCGGCAAAGCTGATCGCCGTCAGACGGGTCATATCCAATAAAGGAAGCCGCACGGCAGGTGTTGACGGAGAGCGGTGGACCGCTCCCGGGCAATACTGGCGGGCGGCGCAACAACTAAGGACAGCCGGTTATCAGGCGCAACCACTGCGCCGGATCTATATCCCGAAAAAGAACGGTGACCGCCGTCCTTTGGGGATACCCACCCTTCATGACCGGGCGATGCAAGCCCTCTATGCTCTTGGGCTTAACCCCATTGCGGAAACCACGGGAGACAAACACTCTTACGGTTTCAGGGAAAAACGCAGCCTGCACGATGCTTGCAAACAGGGCTTCATTATACTGGCCCAGAAAACCGCGGCCCAGTGGGTTCTGGAGGCAGACATCAAAGCCTGCTTCGACCGCATCAGTCATGACTGGTTGTTGACGCATATCCCGCTGCCCAGGCGGGTGTTAGGGCAGTGGCTTAAATCGGGGTACTTGGACAAGGAAGCACGCTACGAGACGGAAGACGGCACCCCGCAAGGTGGCATTATCTCGCCCACCCTCTGCAACATGACACTGGATGGCCTGGAAGATCTGGTTGTGCCGGCGTCCCGCAGTCAGGGGCGCAGCAAACTGCATATCATTCGATATGCGGACGACTTTATCATCACCGGGACCACCCCCGCCATTCTGGAGCACGAAGTCCGGCCCAAGGTCGAGCGCTTTCTGGCGGAGCGTGGGCTACAGTTGTCAGTAGAGAAAACACGTTTAAGTCATATTGATCAGGGTTTCAACTTTCTGGGCTTTCACTTCAAGAAGTACCGGAAAACCCTGCTGATCCAGCCCGAGGACGGCAAGACCGGAGAAGTGCTGGCGAAAGTGCGAGGGTGTTAAAGAAATACCGAGGCATCCCCTTCCATGCTCTGCTGGCCAAACTCAATGCCGTGATCCGGGGCTGGGCCTATGCGTACCGACACGTGGTAGCGAAACAACGCCTGAGTTACGTCGATGACAGGATCTACCCACTGGTGAAAAAGTGGCTACAACGGGAACACCGATCCAAGACGTGGGCATGGATAAGGAAACGCTACCGGGGTTGCTTCAAGGGTCGCATAGAGTATGGGTGCCACTACCCGACAACATCGGGCATGAAACTCATACGCTTGTTCAAGGCTGGAGACTTACCGATCCGGTATCACAGCAAAGTTCGCAGTGACGCCAATCCTTATGACCTGGCCGACAGCGACTACTATAAGGCGAGAACCGCAAGGCAGCGAATGCACGCGCGCCGGGACCGAGTCTTCTTGAACAGCTCGTCCTACGAGAAACTGGCCGCCTGAATGGATGCGTTATTGGATGTGAATAGGTGGGTCGCCTGGGCGGCCTTTAAAGGGCTTGAGCTGTATGATGGGAAACTATCACGTACAGTTCTTATGGGGCGAAGGGCCGGAAGGCCCTTAGCTACCAGGTACAGACTAGGGAGAGTCAAACTTGGAGTTAGCCAGCGTAGTCCCGTGGGGCCGGTCTTTTGAAGAATACCAGGCAATGTTCGGGTTATCGGAAGATGATTTGAACAAGCGAGTCCTTGGATGCGGTGACGGCCCCGCGAGCTTTAATGCAGAAGCGACAGGCCGGGGATGCCAAATCACATCTTGTGATCCGATATATCAGTTCGAGGCAGAGGAGATACGTCGCCGGATTGATGACGTGTACCCGGAGATCATGACTAAGCTCCAGCAGGGAGCGGACAACTATATCTGGGACTCACTGCGCAGTGTTGAGCAGCTTGGCGAGGTCCGGATGAGGGCAATGTCAAAGTTCCTTTCTGATTTTGATGTTGGTATTCGAGAAGGGCGGTATGTATCAGCATCACTGCCATCATTGCCATTTCCTGACTCAGGATTCGATCTGGCACTCTGCTCCCACTTCCTTTTCCTCTACAGTGACCATGTAGATGGGCCTGCTCACCTAGCATCAATGCGGGAGCTGTGCAGAGTTGCGACCGAGGTCCGGGTTTTTCCTGTTGTGTCGCTGGATGGAAAGGTCTCGAATCATTTGGATCAGGTCATGACGGCACTATCCGCAGACGGTATTAATGTCTCCTTGCAGCCTGTGAGCTACCGATTTCAAAAAGGTGCTACCGAGATGCTGGTAGCAAAGTCTGTATAACCAGTGGCTGTTGGCGGACGCACCTAAGCTGGCGCTCCGGTGCGCAGCAAAGCCAAAGCGTTAAAAGGTAAAGCATCAGAGGCTTAAGCCATGGAGATAGATGAAGAAAAAGTCGATGAGGCCATTTTGGCCTTGCTGCATCTGACATTGCACGATGAAGGGCGCGCGTGGAAATCCTTTGACTGGGAAGCTATGAATAGGCTTCACGAAAAAGGTCTCATTCAAAATCCGGTGGGCAAGGCAAAGTCAGTGGTGTTCACAGAAAAAGGACTCGAAGAATCCGAGCGCTTGTTTCAGCAGCTTTTTGCCAAGCGTTCGTGAGCACATGACCGGCAATCTTTTAATCGGGTAGCCGGGGGTATCTAGCCCCCAGCCCCCACAACACCCTGCATGCGGGTCCGCACAGGGCGTTTCCCGGAAATGTTTAAAGTAAAATGGCCGATTACCTCCTTCTTACCCCAATGACGGCTTCTGATTTTGCGCCAACGCTCCTGGGTCCGGTCGGATATAGAGCAGTTGAGCTGCACAGGCTCCTCATTGATTTCCGGGTTCAGGCCTTCACCGTGTCCCAGCCATTACGCTGGGCATTTGGCTACTATGCCGTCTGCTGACTTCTGCTCAATCACTGGTGGGGTTACCCCCAGCGGCGCTATCGGTGTCCACCTTGTTCGCTCGCAACCGCCGATGGCAACGGCTGCGCCCAGGCTTGATCGACCAGTGGCCTGACTGGTAATTAACCGATCGCTCGTTGAGCAGATCCCGATGCGTCGGACCGCCCCAGATAAGAGCATGCACTGTCACTGCACTGCTGCATCATTTACGGTGGCCGTTAGATCACGTGGCTTCGTCGTCTTGTGCCAACTCGCCTTCAGCCTACGCCTCATATGATGTTCTTGTTCATCAGCTCGCAGTTTTGCTAGCGGCTTCCTCCAGACCTTTCCTCGCGGATCGGCCCTTGCCATTCGCTAGTGGTTAGCGTTCAATCGGGTAAAACCGGCTAAACGGTGATCTTCCCACAGGGGACTTTCACCCCATTAGTTCATGCCCATGCTGGGCGTACACCATCGCATCAACGGGACCGGTTCTCCGCTGCCGCTCCAAACCGGCCCGTTATGCCAGCGTTATGTGTGAGGAGTATGGATGAGTCCTACAGTTTTCAGGGAGAAGGGGTACCGCTTCTTTTTCTTCTCGCGGGAGGAGTCTCGCATGCATGTCCATATAGTCTCAGGCGATGGCGAGGCCAAATTTTGGCTTGAACCAGACCTTGAACTAGCCAAGAATCACGGATATAGCCGTCAGCAATTGAAAGAAATCGAGTCATTGGTGGAGGGTCACCGCGATGAGCTTGTCAGCGCTTGGGAACAACACTTCAGCAGTTGAGGTGACAAATATATCGACTCACGGTGTGTGGCTCTTGGCTCACGACCGCGAATTTTTCATGCCATACAACAGCTTTCCTTGGTTCAAGGAGCAGCGAGTCAGTGCCATTCTAAATGTCGAAGAGCAATTCCCTGGCCATTTCTATTGGCCTGATCTGGACGTAGACCTTACCGAGGAAATTATTGAGCATCCCGAAAGGTTCCCGAATGTCGCCCACAGCACATAACCATCGCAGGCACGGCGACGTCTTTTTCACTGCGGCTTCGCCTCCATTCCAAAGCCGCGCATGCTGCAAGCGTTGATTGCGACATGAAGTTGCATGAATATATGTTGTAACCCGACATTTTTTTTCCGTAACTGAGCGGATGTCGGAAGTGCAACCTGGTGTTCTACCACCAGTATCCTACCCACCATGCGAAAAGGACTTGGTATGAAGCGTTGGGGACAATGAACCATGGCAATGTCGTAGAGCCTTCAGGGAGGAAGAAGGTAACCCGTGATGGAGCCGGAGACTCTGCGTCGATGAGATGGGGGAAGAAGCGAAGGGTCTTCTGTAATGGAAGACATACGGATTCAGGATTTGTCCGACGCGAAAGTGTGCAGACGTCCCCTTGGTGCTTTGGTGCGAGAGAATTTGCGGGATTGATTTTATGAAGGAAGGCAAATGATGGCCGAACAGGCTAGTGCACCTTCAAGCGATGCACAACGCTGGCAGGCGATTGACTGGCCGGAGGTTGAAAAGCGCGTTTATCGACTGCAGGTGCGTATCGCACAATCTGTTCGCGAACAAAGGTGGGGCAAGGCGCGTGCTTTGCAGCATCTGTTGTCGCGCTCGTTTGCCGCGAAAGTGCTGTCGGTCAAACGAGTCATAGCCAATAAAGGAAGTCGCACCGCCGGTGTTGACGGGGTGCTTTGGACGTCACCCGGCCAATACTGGCGCGCGGCGCAAAGACTAGGGACAGCCGGTTATCAAGCGCAACCGCTGCGCAGGATCTACATCCCGAAAAAGAACGGCGATCGCCGCCCTTTAGGGATACCCACCCTTCACGACCGGGCGATGCAAGCTCTCTATGCGTTGGGACTCAAACCCATAGCAGAAACCACCGGAGACCAACACTCCTACGGATTCAGAGAGCGGCGTAGCTTGCACGATGCCTGCAAACAAGGCTTTATCGTACTGGCCCAAAGAACCGCTGCACAGTGGATTCTGGAAGCCGATATCAAGGCCTGTTTTGATCGCATCCGCCATATTGGGCAAGGCTTCAACTTCCTGGGCTTTCACTACAGGAAATACCGAAGTACCTTGCTGGTCCAGCCGCAAGACGGCAAAACCCGGGAGTTGCTGGAGAAAGTGCGAGGTGTGCTGAAGAAGTACCGTGGCATCCCTTTCCACGCTTTACTGGCAAAGCTCAATGCCGTCATCAGAGGCTGGGCCTATGCGTATCGACACGTGGTAGCGAAAGAACGCCTGAGTTACGTCGATGACAGGATCTACCCACTGGTTAAAAAGTGGTTACAGCAGGAGCACCGATCCAAGACGTGGGCATGGATCAGAAAGCGCTACCGAGGGCGTTTCAAAGGTCGTATTGAGTATGGGTGCTATTACCCGACCGCGTCAGGTATGAAGCTCATACGGTTGTTCAAGGCCGGGGACTTGCCGATTCGGTATCATAGCAAAATCCGCAGTGGTGCCAATCCCTATGACCTGGCGGACAAAGACTACTTCGAAGCGAGAGCCCGAAAGCAGCGGATGAACGCACGACGGGACCGACGATTCCTCAACAGTTCGTCGTACGAGAAACTGGCCGCCTGAAGGGAGGCCTTACTGGATATGAATAGGTGGGTCGCCTGCGCGGCCTTCAAAGGGCTTGAGCTGTATGATGGGAAACTATCACGTACAGTTCTTATGGGGCGAAGGGCCGCAAGGGCCTTAGCTACCAGGTGCGCGCTGAAAACTATCGTCGTAGGGAGACAAAATGCAAATTCCAACTAGTCGTAACCCCAGCCTGACGTCGAGCGTCAACCCGAACCTGACGAGCAGTATCAATCCGCGTCTCACTAGCAGCATTAATCCAAAGCTGACGTCGAGCATTAACCCCAAGCTGACCTCAAGCATCAATCCGGCACTTACATCTAATATTAACCCCAAGCTGACTAGTTCCATCAACTACAAGCTCACATCAAGCAGAAATCCAAGTCTTACGTCGAGCATCAATCCCAAGGTAACTTCGTCGATCAACCCGAACCTCTCATCCAATATTTCTGGTCTATATCTCTTTGATCTAGGTCTCGATGCAGTAGGGTTCACAGTACAGGCAGCTCAGGGCTATTGGTTGTTGTTCGATCCGCGCTGTCAATTTACCGGAGTCGCTGTGAGTGCTCGGCAGAACGTCTTCGTTGAATTTGATCTGAACAACAATTTTGTCGGATTCTTTATTCATGCCAGAGCTCAGAGTTGGCTGCGGTTCGACGTCAAGAACGATTGGGTGGGGTTAACCACATGAGGCCTAATCGGGTAGCCGGGGGTATCTAGCCCCCAGCCCCCACAACACCCTGCATGCGGGTCCGCACAGGGCGTTTCCCGGAAATGTTTAAAGTAAAATGGCCGATTACCTCCTTCTTACCCCAATGACGGCTTCTGATTTTGCGCCAACGCTCCTGGGTCCGGTCGGATATAGAGCAGTTGAGCTGCACAGGCTCCTCATTGATTTCCGAGTTCAGGCCTTCACCGTGTCCCAGCCATTACGCTGGGCATTTGGCTACTATGCCGTCTGCTGACTTCTGCTCAATCACCGATGGCAGCGGCTGCGCCCAGGCTTGATCGACCAGGGGCCTGACTGGTAATTGACCGATCGCTCGTTGAGCAGATCCCGATGCGTCGGACCGCCCCTCACGGGTTGGCCCTTGCCATTCGCTAGTGGTTAGCGTTCAATCGGGTAAAACCGGCTGAACGGTGATCTTCCCACAGGGGACTTTCACCCCATTAGTTCATGCCCATGCTGGGCGTACACCAGTGGCTGTTGGCGGACGCACCTACGCTGGCGCTCCGGCACGCCGCAAAGCCAGGGCGTTACACCTCCCTGATCCAGCCTTGAATTTTATACGGCATCGCCGTATATTCTGACAATGCTATTCATCGAAACCTCAACGTTCACCAAGCTATTGCCGAACTACCTCACGGACGAGGAATACCGTGGGCTTCAAACCTACCTTTTGCAGAAGCCGGATGCCGGGGATCTGATCAAAGGTTCGGGTGGCGTTCGTAAAGTTCGATGGGCACCAGCGGGTTCGGGAAAGAGCGGTGGTATCAGAGCCATTTACTACTGGAAGAAGTCTGACCACGAGATATGGATGCTCACGCTGTACAGTAAATCAGAGCGCGCCAGTATTCCTGGCCATACGCTCAAGCAGGTAGCGGAGGCAATCAAAAATGGGTGACAGGAACCTTGGGGCAGAGATTCTTGACGGTATCAATGAAATCAAGCAGTTCAAGAAGGGCAAATTGGCTCTACGAACGCATGAGCTTTCAGAGCCCTCCCCACCTAAAATTATCAGGCTGAAGTTGAATATGTCGCAATCCGCGTTTGCCGGTCTTATGGGAGTGAGCGTGCGAACCCTTCAGGATTGGGAACAGGGACGTAGGGAACCACAGGGGCCAGCGGTTGCTCTTTTGCGCATTGCTGAGCAACACCCAGAAGTTTTTAATCAGCTTCACTAATCAGCGTGAGGTGTAATCGGGTAGCCGGGGGTATTTAACCCCCAGCCCCCACAACACCCTGCACCGATGCGTCGGACCGGCCGCTCCGCACAGGGCGTTTCACCGGGAATGGTGAAGCTTGATCCATCCATCACGCAGCGATACCAGACCCTCGGCTTTCAGATAGTCATTGGATAATGCCTGCTGAATGCCGGGCGTCTTGGAGCTACGCCAGGGACCTTTACTGGTAATGCCACACGCTACGGCGGCCTGCACGTGCACACCCAACTTCATCAGGCTCCTGACTTTGGTTCGCGGTTTGCGCCACTGTCGTCAGTAGGCCATTCGCACGCGGCGACGAATCCAGTGATCCAGATCGCAGCAGCGTTGGTAGCCGGTGGCGATGCCGAAGTAGTTGATCCAGCCCCGAAGGTACTGGCTTACCTTGAAAAGCTGGTAGTGCATCGACACACCCCAGTTCCGATTCGTCAGTTCCCGGATACGTTGCTTGAACTTGCGCAGCGTGTCCGGGTGCCAATGGATCTGGGTTCCCTTGAAGGTGAAGCCCAGGAATTTGCTGTCATTGGTTCTGACCACCCGACTCTCCAGATAGAGCTGGTTATCGATAATCCCAGCTCGCAGGTACCGGGCAATCAGTCCCAGCAAACGCTTGTCCCGGACCTTGTGGCCCAGGTGTGTCATCAGCAGGTCGTGATTGACCCGGTCGAAGAACTTCGACAGGTCCACATCCACGGTAAAGCGTCGCCCTTCCTTGAGAGCGCTTTGTACCCGTCGCACCGCCTGGTGCGCGTTCCGCCCCGGACGGAAGCCGTAGCTGTCCGCTGAGAATCCCGGGTCGAACAGGGGCATCAGGATCTGGGCAATGGCTTGCTGAATCACCCGGTCTGTCACCGTCGGGATGCCAAGCTGGCGCTTGCCACCGTCCGGTTTGTCGATCTCAACCCGGTGCACCGGCGCTGGTTGGTAATCGCCCGAGCGAATCGACTGCTGGGCCACACTCCAATGGCCGCCCTTTACCCAGGCGGGAAACTCCTCGATGGTCATGCCATCGATACCCGCCGCTCCCTTATTGGCTCGAACCTGCTTCCAGGCTTGTTGTAGATTAGCCCGGTGCAGTACCGCATCGAGTAGATCTTCACTAAAGGCTGGCTTCGTGACCGTACGCTGAGTCACGTCATTGCCGGGCGGCATTCGTGCGTTCAAGTCGGTCAAGGCTCCTCCTTTATTTCCGGTGTTAGGCCCTTCACCCTGTCCCGACCATTACGACGGGCGTTTGGCTACTATGGCCGCTGCTGACTTCTGCTCAATCACCGGTGGGGTTACCCCCATCGGCGCTATCGGTGTCCATCTCATTCGCTCGCAACCGCCGATGGCAACGGCTGCGCCCAGGCTTGATCGACCAGTGGCCTGACTGGTAATTGACCGATCGCTCGTTGAGCAGATCCCGATGCGTCGGACCGCCCCAGATAAGAGCATGCACTGTCACTGCACAACTGCATCATTTACGGTGGCCGTTAGATCACGTGGCTTCGTCGTCTGGTGCCAACTCGCCTTCAGCCTACGCCTCATATGATGTTCTTGTTCATCAGCTCGCAGTTTTGCTAGCGGCTTACTTCCGGCCGGCGTTCCGGAGACCGCCCCTCACGGATCGGCCCTTGCCATTCGCTAGTGGTTAGCGTTCAATCGGGTAAAACCGGCTAAACGGTGATCTTCCCACAGGGGACTTTCACCCCATTAGTTCATGCCCATGCTGGGCGTACACAAGTCATTCCAGTTCGTTCCGGCCCTGGCGGCCCTCCACCGGACGGCCTTTTCTCCGCTTTGCTACGTAAAGGCCGCCGCTGAATATTGGCGTTAACTATCAGGTAGGACTGGCGAAGAAACTACACTGTAAGTACAATATATGCATGCATCATTTCACCTTCGAATGGGATAGCACAAAAAGCGACTCGAATTTGCGAAAGCACGGTGTCTCGTTCGAAGAAGCGAAGACAGTGTTTACTGATGAGTTTGGTCGGTTGATGAGCGATCCAGATCACTCTGAGCTTAGCGAGGATCGCTTCCTATTGTTAGGAACGAGTATCCATTCGCGCCTGCTGGTTGTATGCCACTGCACCAGACAGGAGGACAGGATTCGCATCATTTCCGCGAGAAAAGCCGAGAAGCGGGAAAGAAAAATTTATGAGAGGTTCCGCCATGCGTGATCACTACGATTTCACTGAATCTAAGCCCAATCCATACGCCGCGAAGCTTAAGAAGCAGGTAACGATTAGGTTGGACGAGGATACAGTAGAGTATTTCAAGCAAATGTCTGAGCGGAAGGGAATTCCCTATCAGAGCTTGATCAACTTGTATCTTCGAGACTGTGCTACCCAGCATAGGGATCTCAAACTGCAGTGGCAGTGATAGTTAATCGGGTAGCCGGGGGTATCTAGCCCCCAGCCCCCACAACACCCTGCATGCGGGTCCGCACAGGGCGTTTCCCGGAAATGTTTAAAGTAAAATGGCCGATTACCTCCTTCTTACCCCAATGACGGCTTCTGATTTTGCGCCAACGCTCCTGGGTCCGGTCGGATATAGAGCAGTTGAGCTGCACAGGCTCCTCATTGATTTCCGGGTTCAGGCCTTCACCGTGTCCCAACCATTACGCTGGGCATTTGGCTACTATGCCGTCTGCTGACTTCTGCTCAATCACTGGTGGGGTTACCCCCATCGGCGCTATCGGTGTCCACCTTGTTCGCTCGCAACCGCCGATGGCAACGGCTGCGCCCAGGCTTGATCGACCAGTGGCCTGACTGGTAATTGACCGATCGCTCGTTGAGCAGATCCCGATGCGTCGGACCGCCCCTCACGGGTTGGCCCTTGCCATTCGCTAGTGGTTAGCGTTCAATCGGGTAAAACCGGCTGAACGGTGATCTTCCCACAGGGGACTTTCACCCCATTAGTTCATGCCCATGCTGGGCGTACACAAGTCATTCCAGTTCGTTCCGGGCCTGGCGGCCCTCCACCGGACGGCCTTTTCTCCGCTTCGCTACGCAAAGGCCGCCGCTGAATATTGGCGTTATGCGGACGTTCGTATTGACGTACGTACCCAAAAGCGTACACTTGGTGAAAAGTTGAACACACAAGGGGTGCGTCATGACCGGAATCACAGCAACTGAGGCGCGCAGCAACCTATATCGGTTGATCGACGAGACCGCCGAGTCCCACCAACCGATCGTCATCATGGGGAAGCGGAACAAAGCCGTCCTGGTTTCCGAGGAAGACTGGTCTGCAATTCAGGAAACACTTTACCTGCTCTCCGTACCAGGTATGCGGGAGTCTATTCGTGAGGGGATGGATACCCCCGTGGATGAATGCGATGAGGAGCTGGACTGGTGACATGGAAGTTGGTTTACACCAAGCAAGCCCAGAAAGACGCAAAGAAGTTGGCCTCCAGCGGCCTCAAACCAAAAGCCCAGGAACTGTTAGCGCTGATAACGGAAGATCCATACCGCAAACCGCCTCCGTTTGAGAAGCTCATTGGTGATCTTGCGGGGGCCTATTCACGCCGCATCAATATTCAGCATCGTCTGGTCTACCAAGTGCTAGAGGACAAGCAAGTGGTGAAAGTCCTCAGGCTGTGGAGCCACTACGAATAATGCATAACCAGTCGCTGTTGCCGGACAATTTTTCCGCCGCTTGGCGGCTCCAAACCGGCGTGTGAGCCTGGCGTTACGCACATTTCCCACTCTATTGCATGGATACCGTGTATCCGGTAACCTATATCCATGATTCAGTCCTTTGGCAACCGAATTACCGAAGACCTATATAATGGTGTGACCAATGCTCGCGTGAGAAGGTTGCCGCAGAACATCAAGGAGCCTGCTCTTTATAAGCTTGATGTCCTGAACTCGGTAGTGACTCTCGATGAGCTCAGGTCGCCGCCAGGCAATCGACTTGAGGCATTGAAAGGTGACTATACAGGCTTCCACAGTATTCGTATCAATGCTCAATGGCGCATAGTTTTTCGGTGGGAAGGCTCGGGCGCTCATGAGGTCGAAGTTGTTGATTATCATTGAGGTGTTTCCATGATTCCTACTCACAGAATAAGCACACATCCCGGTGTGATACTGGTTAAAGAATTTCTCGAACCGATAGGCCTTACCCAAAAAGCTCTTGCAAATCATCTTGGAGTATCAGTTCAGCGTGTCAACGAGATTGCGCGCGGCAAGAGAGGAATTACACCAGATACCGCTTGGTTATTTGCTGAGGCGTTCAATACATCACCGGAATTTTGGCTCAACTTGCAGTCAACCTACGACCTGTCTGCTAGTCGCCCGACAACGCATATTTCACCCCTGGTATCTGCCAGCGCGTAACAAGTCATTCCAGTTCGTTCCGGCCCTGCAGGGCCTCCACCGGACGCCCTTTTCTCCGCTCCGCTGCGTAAAGGTCGCCGCTGAATATTGGCGTTACAACGTCACTTGTTTCGCTTGATATCGCGGTAGAAGTTTTCGTGTGAGCCCAGGGCCATCAGTTCAAGGACAAGGGCACCATCATCAAAACTGTAACCCAGCAGAGTCAATTGCTTGTTCATCTTGAATTTATGGACTCGCAGAAAGGCCAGATCTCCTTTCTTCTGCTCACCAATGTTGGGGTCGGCCATTAAGTCCTTAACAGCCAAATCAAGGTCTTTTTTCTGGTTGGGCTTGAGTTTCTTTACCGCTTTCTTGAACGTAGGGGTCTGTAATACACTCGTGGCTTTAACCAAAATCGTAGGCCTCTAGCTTTCCGGCGTCCCGCTCTGCCTGCGCAATTATGGCTTGCCTTACAAATTCGTAGGGTAAATCGGGGTTATCTTCCATTATCTCGCCGATTTTTGCCCAATGTTCAATTTGTTTGGGCGGGGTTCGATTAAGCGCTTTGGCTATAATAGTGGCTTTTTCAATTAGATTCTGATCTAAACGAATGCTGTTCGTGGCCATTTTTACCTCCAGTGTTGACTCGCCTCAATTGTAGCAGCATGCCACAATTGAGGCAAGTTGTAACAAGGCGCTGTTGTCGGACTGCTTTTCCGCTGGCGCTACAAAGCAGCCGCAAAGCGCGGCGTTATGGTCCTCAGTGGATAATTCAGTGTAAGATTTAACCCTCGAAAACCAAAGGAGAAATTGGCATGGAATGCCCCGATATTAGCAGTCTGAAGTTAGACCGGGCCGATGAAGAGGCTCTTGAGGAGATCAGAAGAGCCCAGCGTGCGGGGAGTCTACTCGAAGTCGTAATGCCCGCCGGAGTGATGGCGACCATATTCCTCGGTAATAATGCGGCACAAGCCACCTACAACATCCACTCTACCGATTGGGTCCTGTTTGCCCACGCCATGAGTACCCTCCCTGACATGATCCGTGCGAGAGTTAGTCAGGTTGCCAAAATCCGAATTCTCACTGGTAGTCTCAGCTATGAACAGCGGCAGTTTTGGGACGCGGTAGACAACGGGTGCGGAGGCTATTGAGATGCCAAAGCTATTTATGTCTGGGCTATTGCTTGCACTTTCGTCGTTGTCCGTGGCAGGGGCACCGGATGGAAATCATTACTACATCACTGGCAAAATCGCGGAGTACACTCAAGCATTTGATCGTTGTAATCAAATCGCGGAGAGTAGGGATCTACCTAGTAAAGAAATAATCACCAAACTGACCGATTTCACTCAACGTGATATCGAGCGTCTATTGATGTCAAAGGCCGCATTGTTGCGTCAGGAGTGCGAAAAACCCGAGTTGACGGAACTCGCTTATGCAATCTTGATCACGGAAAATGAGGAGCTTCAGCAGCATACACGAGAAGCTATTTCAGCCATCAAGGTGCTGGCATTCTCTGGTGACATTCGGAAATTTCAAGCGATTTATCAGTCCGTCCCCGCTGAAATTAGGCAGACGCTAGAAGACATTGGCTATTTTGACCGACCTTTTGATGATCGTAAGCTACTCGATGCAATCCGTAAAAAGCCATAACAGGCGGGGCAACTGCGATGGCCGCAAGAGGGGTACGCGGTCTGTGTCTGCTGGCAGGGCGAGCATTGATAGCGCACCTGACCGCAGTCCGGTGTGTGACAGGCAAGGATGGATTGCAGGGCGGCGTGATGCTCCGGGCGCAGCCGCGCCCCATAGTGTTGCTGCAAAGAAGTCTGATGATCGCGCAGAATCTGCGCCAGGGTGATCATGAGGCCACCCAGTCTACCTGTAGGCGATCGACCAGAGCGTTGATCATCAGCGCACTGTTCTGCTGGGCCTCGTGGGTCATCCGAGTGTAGCGGGCGGTGGTGACCGGACTGGCATGGCCCAGCAGAGTCTGAATCGAGCGCAGGTTAACGCCGTTCTCCAAAAGATGAGTGGCAAAGCTGTGGATGTGGACCCGTTTGCGAATGCCACACTCCAGAGCCACCAGTTTGATGGCCTTCTGTACCCCCTCGCGAGGCATGACCCGGGATACACCAGAACCGGAAGCGGCGACTGCCTCGTGGGGCGGTTGCCCGCCGGGGAACAGCAGCTCGGGATGACGGTGTGTGGCCCAGTAGCGCCGCAAGGCCTTGAGCGTCATCAGCGGCAAGGACACAAACCGGTCCTTCTTGCCCTTGCCGCAGCGCACATGAACCCGCATCAGGTGGCTGTCGACATCGGCGATGGTCAGGTTCAGGGACTCACTCAGGCGCAGGCCCAGGCTGTAGGTGGTGAGGAAATAGACCTGATAACTGAGTTTACGGGTGTGGCTGATCAGCCGCCCGACCTCCTCCAGGGAGAGCACATCCTGCAGGGACTGAACCTTGGGCGGCTTGACGATGGGCACGTATTCCCAGGGCTTGGCGAGAACATATTGATAGAAGCTCTGCAGGGCATTGCGAGCAATCTTGACCAGACTCCAGGACCGGTGTTCCACCAGGTGCATGAAGTACTGTCGGAGCTGATCGGTGCTAAGCTGATCGGGACAGGTCTCGAAATAGTCGCTTATCTGCCGCAGGCAGCGGGTGTACAGATCAATGGTCTTGGGGCTCTTCCCCCGCAGGGTGAGTTCGGTGAGGTAGCGTTGGTGCAGTGCTTGAAAACGGGCGTGTTCGTTGGCGTTCATGATACGTCTCCTGACAGGCCCTTCCGGAATGAAGGGGGTCAGGTAAGTACAGATGAATTACGCCTCTGCCGCGTAGCGGCTTCGTTCAACAAAAGCGTTATATTCCTTCCCTTGAACACCTTGCCAGGCGTCACGCAGTATCGTACTCTTTTACGTACACTTAAGCGTACCGAGGTGTTTCCATGTCAAGGGTTCGTGTAGATGAAGATATCCGTCCTCTGTCTGAATTCCGGGCAGGGGTAGCCACATTTGTAAAGCAGCTCCATGAAAACCGTCGTCCTATGGTGCTGACACAAAGAGGTCGTGGCGTTGCCGTACTGGTGGATGTTCACGAGTACGAGAAGATGCAAGAACGTCTGGAAATACTAGAAGAGGTGTATAAGGCGGAAGAACAGATAACTTCCGGTGATGGTATTGCGCATGAAGACGCGAAGGCTCGGGTTTTAAGCGGGCTGGCCCAATGAAGATTGTTTGGTCCCCGCTTGCGCTGGAGCGCGTCGAGGATACCGCTCGGTATATTGCAGAAGACAACCCAGATACTGCGATACGGTGGGTTGATGATTTATTTGCCACAGTAGAGCGGTTAGCTGATTTCCCTAAAAGTGGACGCATGGTTCCTGAGGTGGGGTCACCTCGCATCAGGGAGCTGATATTTGGAGCGTACCGGGTTATTTACAGCGTCAAAGATCAGGTTGATATTTTGACTGTGCGTCGCAGTAGCCAGTTATTGCGGATGTCTGAACTCGGTGATGACGAAACATAATCGGGTAGCCGAGGGTATCTAACCCTCAGCCCCCACAACACCCTGCATGCGGGACCGGACAGGCACAGGGCGTTTCCCGGAAATGTTTAAAGTAAAATGGCCGATTACCTCCTTCTTACCCCAATGACGGCTTCTGATTTTGCGCCAACGCTCCTGGGTCCGGTCGGATATAGAGCAGTTGAGCTGCACAGGCTCCTCATTGATTTCCGGGTTCAGGCCTTCACCGTGTCCCAGCCATTACGCTGGGCATTTGGCTACTATGCCGTCTGCTGACTTCTGCTCAATCACCGATGGCAGCGGCTGCGCCCAGGCTTGATCGACCAGGGGCCTGACTGGTAATTGACCGATCGCTGGTTGAGCAGATCCCGATGCGTCGGACCGCCCCAGATAAGAGCATGCACTGTCACTGCACTGCTGCATCATTTACGGTGGCCGTTAGATCACATGGCTTCGTTGTCTGGTGCCAACTCGCCTCCGGCCTACGCCTCATATGATGTTCTTGTTCATCAGCTCGCAGTTTTGCTAGCGGCTTCCTCCAGACCGCTCCTCACGGATTGGCCCTTGCCATTCGCTAGTGGTTAGCGTTCAATCGGGTAAAACCGGCTGAACGGTGATCTTCCCACAGGGGACTTTCACCCCATAAGTTCATGCCCATGCTGGGCGTACACAAGTGCATTAAATTCGCTCCCTATGGTCGCCGGACGTCGCTGACGCTCCGCCGTTTATGTGGGCGTTATGCTCTGACGGGAGCCATCGTTTTTTGGTAGTTTCTGAGCAGTCCATGAGGACATCATCGCTAAAACAGACCAAAGGGAGATTGGGCGTGGATTACTACGATAGAGAATACATATCTGCAGTTATTAACTATTTTTGGGGGACGGCACAGCATCGCCTCAATCAGTAAATGAGAGATCTGCAGAGGTGATTTACAAAGCAGTCGCTGAAGCGCAGGCGTGTTCTGCATCAATGGATCTCGTTCCAAGACCCAGTAGTGGCAAACCGGGGATCTCATACATAGTTAAACAGATTGCAAGCATTGGTAAGAATATAATATCTGGAAACACCTTGGTTTACCATGTTTGTAAGGTCAAAATTAGCGCAAGCTATAAATCTGAAATAACTATGGCATTAAAAGGAATTTAAAATGTTAAAACTCGGACTTTCTGTTCTTCTTTTATTGTTTTCTATTAGCGCATTTTCAAAGACAGATGTTGAGCTGGTTTACTCGGATCTCAGATTTAAAATACCCGGGAACTTCTCCGTGGTGGGTGATGCAGGAGACAACCAAAACATTTTAATATTCAGGTATGGGGATGAGTTGGGCAAGAGGTTCTTGGCTTTTTCAGATATGACGAATGATCAAACTATTGATTATGGGTGTCTAGCTAGCGTTTTCTTTAAGAATGTTTTCTTCGATACTGATAAATCTGGATGTGATCAGGATAATGTTAGGTTAATGCAAGAGTCCTTTGTGGAAGGTCAGCAAGTTGAGACGTGGTCTTCAAATGAATATTCTATCGTGTACTCCGGTGATAAAGAAAAGTCATACATCTTTATAATTGGAGATAACGGCAAACTTTTGAAGGTGGATTCTGATTTTCTGGATAACGAATCTTTCAAAAAAATGGTTAGAGGTATATAAGAAGGGGCATCCTGATACCTATTCTTTATAGCATCAAAGTGCTCCACCCGACCGGTTTTCCGCTGCCACTCCAAACCGGCGGGCGTTAAAGCGAAAAAGCCGAGTCGTGGCACCCAGTACCTATCCGTGTCAAAATTGAGCGATACGCGAACGAGAGGTTTCTTTCATGAATCTCCAGAGAATTGAAGACGAGGCGCTACACCTCTCTAAAGAAGAGCGAGCTCAATTGATCCAGCGACTGGTACTGAGCCTGGAGTCTCCGTCAGAAGAAGAACTCAGGTCAGATTGGTTGCTTGAGGCCCGCCGTAGAGGCGAAGAGCTCGATAATGGCTCAGTTCAGGCCGTGTCCGGTGAAGATGTCATGAGGAAGGCTAGAGCACTGATCAAATGAACTATTCGTTTCACCCGGCAGCGGAAGCCGAATTTCTGGAATCAGTTGGTTATTACGAATCAAAAGTTCCGGGATTGGGTGGTGCCTTCATAGAGGAATTTGAGGCCCTGGCCAATTTAATTGGCGAGTCACCAAAAGCCTGGCAAGTTGAGTTGCCGCCAGATATTCGTAGAGCGCCCCTTCACAGATTTCCGCTATCCATCGTTTACCGAGAGAAACTTGATGGTTTTCAAGTTCTGGCGGTCGCCCATGATCGGCGACGTCCGCAGTACTGGCTTGGCAGGCTTTAAGTGCAGGCACCGCGACGCCCATTACATTGCGCCTTCGGCTCCATTCCAAAGCCGCGCATGCTGCAAGCGTTACTTGCGACATGAAGTTGCATGAATATATGTTGTAACCCGATGTTTTTTCCGTAACTGAGCGGATGTCGGAAGTGCAACCTGGTGTTCTACCACCAGTATCCTACCCACCATGCGAAAAGGACTTGGTATGAAGCGTTGGGGACAATGAACCATGGCAATGTCGTAGAGCCTTCAGGGAGGAAGAAGGTAACCCGTGATGGAGCCGGAGACTCTGCGTCGATGAGATGGGGGAAGAAGCGAAGGGTCTTCTGTAATGGAAGACATACGGATTCAGGATTTGTCCGACGCGAAAGTGTGCAGACGTCCCCTTGGTGCTTTGGTGCGAGAGAATTTGCGGGATTGATTTTATGAAGGAAGGCAAATGATGGCCGAACAGGCTAGTGCACCTTCAAGCGATGCACAACGCTGGCAGGCGATTGACTGGCCGGAGGTTGAAAAGCGCGTTTATCGACTGCAGGTGCGTATCGCACAATCTGTTCGCGAACAAAGGTGGGGCAAGGCGCGTGCTTTGCAGCATCTGTTGTCGCGCTCGTTTGCCGCGAAAGTGCTGTCGGTCAAACGAGTCATAGCCAATAAAGGAAGTCGCACCGCCGGTGTTGACGGGGTGCTTTGGACGTCACCCGGCCAATACTGGCGCGCGGCGCAAAGACTAGGGACAGCCGGTTATCAAGCGCAACCGCTGCGCAGGATCTACATCCCGAAAAAGAACGGCGATCGCCGCCCTTTAGGGATACCCACCCTTCACGACCGGGCGATGCAAGCTCTCTATGCGTTGGGGCTCAAACCCATAGCAGAAACCACCGGAGACCAACACTCCTACGGATTCAGAGAGGGGCGTAGCTTGCACGATGCCTGCAAACAAGGCTTTATCGTACTGGCCCAAAGAACCGCTGCACAGTGGATTCTGGAAGCCGATATCAAGGCCTGTTTTGATCGCATCCGCCATATTGGGCAAGGCTTCAACTTCCTGGGCTTTCACTACAGGAAATACCGAAGTACCTTGCTGGTCCAGCCGCAAGACGGCAAAACCCGGGAGTTGCCGGAGAAAGTGCGAGGTGTGCTGAAGAAGTACCGTGGCATCCCTTTCCACGCTTTACTGGCAAAGCTCAATGCCGTCATCAGAGGCTGGGCCTATGCGTATCGACACGTGGTAGCGAAAGAACGCCTGAGTTACGTCGATGACAGGATCTACCCACTGGTTAAAAAGTGGTTACAGCAGGAGCACCGATCCAAGACGTGGGCATTGGATCAGAAAGCGCTACCGAGGGCGTTTCAAAGGTCGTATTGAGTATGGGTGCTATTACCCGACCGCGTCAGGTATGAAGCTCATACGGTTGTTCAAGGCCGGGGACTTGCCGATTCGGTATCATAGCAAAATCCGCAGTGGTGCCAATCCCTATGACCTGGCGGACAAAGACTACTTCGAAGCGAGAGCCCGAAAGCAGCGGATGAACGCACGACGGGACCGACGATTCCTCAACCGTTCGTCGTACGAGAAACTGGCCGCCTGAAGGGAGGCCTTACTGGATATGAATAGGTGGGTCGCCTGCGCGGCCTTCAAAGGGCTTGAGCTGTATGATGGGAAACTATCACGTACAGTTCTTATGGGGCGAAGGGCCGCAAGGCCCTTAGCTACCAGGTAAGCCAGTGACAGCAAGATCCAGAGCTCCAACAATCTGGGCTCTGAAATGCGAGAGGGAGCCAATTGGGCTTTTGAGATGCTTTTCAGGCACAGAGGAAATTTGCGGGGTTAACAGCAGTAGTTCCTGGTCGGCAAAGCTGATTTCCGGAGTTAGTCCGTGCATGGCTCCTCCACCAAAGGCGGAACGTTTGCCAAGAGGGATAACGATGCGGGTTGCCAGTTCGCTCAGGAGGCTGCTCTGAATATCGACAAGGTAAGGATAGTGCGCTTTGCTGACTTTGCTTGGGTTGGGATACACATCGAACTGTGCCATCAGAACTCCCTGAATTCGTCGCCGAAGCATCCATGTTGTTCGACGAAATCGTTATAACTTTTGATCGCGGCGCGATTTTCCTCGACCCATTGGGCTGCTTCTCGTTTTGAAAGCTCTTCTTTCAGAGCTCGTTCCAGGGTGGCAGACAAGTTAATGTTCAGTTCCCGGGTTTTCCGCAGCAGATCGCTATTGATTGAGAGGTTCGCTGCTTTTTTGGGTGCGGCTGCATTGTAGAGTTCGGCCATAGGAGCCTCCAAGTGGCGATTTAATGCATCGCTTCAGTTTATGCGCACATAAATGCGCATTCAAGCATTTAACCAATGGCCGTTGTCGGACCGGCCCCCGGTCATTTGAATCGGAGGCATGTGCAATTGATGCGTATCAACAGAAGGACGCGACCAGTGCGATAGGCTCGAATGAAGCAGTTTTGTACACTGCGTCAATGCCGACTTGCTGCGAGCTTGCAGCAGAGGAGTGAAGTAAAAATGAAACGGGAAAGAAACGAACGCAGCCACAAGGATCCGGTCTGTGGCATGGAGGTCAGCCCTATCGCCGCAGTTGATCAACTCATTCACGAGGGCAAGACCTATTACTTTTGTTCCGAAGCCTGTAGTGAAGCCTTTGAGGCTGAGCCCGCGAGATACCTCCGACATCACCGTCAGCACGGAATGTAGTTGGGATAGCACGCATGAACGGGCCACGTCGCCATGTACTAATTGGCGCAAACGCAAGCGAACATTAAAAGTCCTTTATCCGGCTGTTCGGTTTGCCAAGGTTCACTATCGCCTGGAACTTCTCAGCGATGGGGGAAACCGGTGAAGGTCACCCTCAGCCCCTGGTAATCCGCATCCTCGGTAATAGCCCCAGCGTTCAGGGTATCCAGATCGAAACGCAAGCCGTCATCTGCCCACCAGCGTCTATAAACAATACTGAAGAGCCAGACCATAGCAAACCGCAATTCCGGGCGTTAAGCTTGGAGAACCAAACCTATCGCGGATGATGACAAGGTATCGAAGTTTGCTGAAAACGCCCCTATTAACCGAAACCGCCGTTGGCCTTGGCGAACTGATGTGTTCCGTGACCCGGGACTGCCTCTGGCAACCGGCCGAGCAATGGGTCCGGAAACGCAGCCCGGGCAGTTTCCTGCATTGCCGCGTGGGTTCGGGCCAGGCGACCTACCACCGTTTCGATTCCCGCGACAGGCAACATCTGATCACCTACGGGGTTCGCATGATTGCCGCCAAGCACCAGCCGGAAACAGCCAGCGGCTGGCTGTCCGGGCGGGAGATCCGGAAACGGGGTTACTTTGGTGGCGAGCTGAGCACCCTGAACCTGCTGGCCCATACCTGCTGCCACGAGTTTGCCCATCTGCTACAGCAAAGCGCCGGGCAGCGGCGCCGGGGTTCGGTGCACAACCGGCACTTCTACACCATTCTGGATGAGTTGCACGAAAGCGGTGCCGCAGGAGCCACGCGGGAGGCGCTTGCCGACCAGGCCCGGAAACAGGCGCTGGCGTTACCGGACACACCCTTTGAGCCAGTGGACACCCGGCAGCATCTGGACCGCTGGCAAGTGGGAGATACCGTTAGTTTCGGTGCCGGCCTCCGGGAGCTGCACGGGCAGATCATCCGGGTCAATCGCAAGACCTGTACCGTGGATGGCATCGGGTCCTCGAAAGGGGTGCGCTACCGGGTGCCGGTGCAGATGCTGAGCCCGCTTACACCGCCTCGGTAACGGACACCAGCAAACTCCGGATCTCCGGCAAACAGGATCCGCAGTTGGTGCCACACTGCAGGTCCCGACCCAGTGCGTCCACGCTGTTCACACCCCGTTCAATCGCCTGCTGTATCTGCCGGTCACCCACCTGGAAGCAGCTGCAAACCAGGTTGCCGGCATCATCTCCATCAACTGCCCTTGCCGCCAGCAGGCCGCGCCGGGTGGTCTCGTCGAGCTCCGGCTGGCTGAAGCAGCTGGCCAGCCAGTCCATGGATGGCAGGGCGTCCGGTTCACGGTCCACCATTAAAACCGCCTCCAGCTGACCATTGTACAACCGGGCCGCTCTGAAGCGGCCCTCACGGACATCTTCCATAACCAGTTGCGGCTGGCCGCCCAGCCAGTCTGGCACTGCGGTTTTCCAGTCCATGGGTGACTGCCCGGCGACGGTCCAGTTGTCGCAATCAGCCAACGTCTGGCGGGCCCAGTAGTCTGCTGTCCAACGTTTCGGCCGGTCCCGTCGTACCAGCAAACGACCGTGCCAGCGGGCCGGCCAGTGCGCCAGGGTGGCGCGACCGTGCTTGGCCTCCGGTTGTCCGGAAACCGGATCCACCACGCTGTCGGTCAGTGCGGTGGCCAGGCCCTGCCCGGTAAACTGGTCGTTCCAGTGAATCGGCACAAACACCTCGCCACGTCGCTGATCTGGTGTCGCTCGGACCCGGCCGACAAAGTGGCCGTGGGCGCTACTGAGTGTCGCCAATGCCCCCGGCGTCAGGGAAAGCGCCTGGATATCCTCGGGATGCACCTCGATAAACGGCTCAGGCCGGTGCGCCAGCAAACGGCTGGACCGGGCGGTCCGGGTCATGGTGTGCCACTGGTCGCGGATGCGCCCGGTATTCACAATCACCGGGAATGCATCCGTCGGCGGCCTTGCCGGGAGTCGAGAGGCTATCGGAATCAGGCGTGCCCGGCCGTCGCTGGTGGCGAACCGGCCATCAGTAAACAGACGCCTCGAATCAGAGGCCGACCCGGTGACCGGCCACTGCCGGGGCTCAAGGGTGTCATACTGGTCATCACTGAGCTCCGCCAGCCCGGAAATATCAAAGAAACGCTGACCGGAATTCTCAAAACCCGACAAGCGGGCATGTTCCCGGAAAATGTCCGCCGGCCCCTCATAGTCAAAGCCGGCTTCATACCCCAGGGCCCGGGCGACTTCCTTGATGATCCACCAGTCCGGCCGGGCCTCACCGGTCAGCGGCAGGAAGCGGCGCTGGCGGGAAATGCAGCGTTCGGAATTGGTGACCGTGCCGTCCTTCTCGCCCCAGCCGGCCGCCGGCAGCAGGATGTCCGCGTGGCGGGCGGTGTCGGTATCTTTGTCGCAGTCCGAAACGATGACTGTCGGGCACCGGGCCAGGGCCCGGCGGATACGATCGGTTTCCGGCAAACTGACCGCCGGATTGGTGGCCATGATCCACAGCACCTTGATATCGCCGCGCTCGACCGCGTCGAACAGGTCAACGGCTTTCATTCCGGGCCCTTCCGCTACGGCGTCCGTACCCCAGAACCGGGCCACCCGGTCCCGGGCACCCGGGCTGTCATAATCCATGTGGGCTGCGAGGGAGTTGGCGAGCCCGCCCACTTCCCGGCCACCCATGGCATTGGGCTGCCCGGTCAGGGAAAACGGACTGGCGCCGGGCTTGCCAACCCGGCCGGTTGCCAGGTGGCAATTGATAATCGCGTTGCCCTTGTCGGTCCCGGCGGAGGACTGGTTGATTCCCTGTGAGAACGCGGTCACCGTGCGCGGCTCCTCCCTGAACCAACGGTAGAAGGTGGTGACGCTCTCAATGGGCAGGTCACAGAGTCGGGCCACCGCCTCAGGCGAGGGTGCCGCCGATTTCGCGGCCCTCAGGGTGTTTTCGAATCCTTCGCAGTGCTCCGCCAGGTAACGGCGGTCAAGGCCCTCCTGGTCCGCCAGCCAAACCAGCAGGCCATTGAACAACACGGTATCTGTTCCGGGGCGTATGGCCAGGTGCAAATCCGCCAGATCGCTGGTGGCGGTTTTACGGGGATCAATGACCACTACCCGGCGACCGGGCCGGCCCGAGGCCTTCATTCTCTGGTAGAGCACCGGATGGGCCCAGGCGGCATTGCTGCCGGCCAGTACCAGCAGATTCGCCAGTTCCAGATCCTCGTAACAGGCGGGCACCAAATCGCCCCCGAAAGCCCGCTTGTGGGCGGCGACAGCAGAAGACATGCACAGCCGGGAATTGGTGTCTACATGGGGCGTGCGGATAAACCCCTTGGCCAGCTTGTTGGCCACGTAATAGTCTTCCGTCAGCAGTTGACCGGAAAGATAGAAGGCCACGGACCCGGGGCCATGAACGGCCACCGATTCGCGGATAGCCCGGGCGACTTCCGTTACTGCCCGGGGCCAGGTGCTTTCCCGCCCGAAGACATTCGGCTTCAACAGTCGTCCATCCTGGGTCAGGGTTTCGTGCAAGGCGGAGCCCTTCACGCACAGGCGGCCCAGATTCGCGGGATGGGTCTCATCCCCCTGGGTGGCGGATGGCGACGCATTCACACCACAACCCACGCCGCAGTATGGACAGGTGGTTTGAACCGTCGCCGGTCTATTGTTGGTTCCGGTCACAGCACATCCTTTTGTTTCAGAAACAAAAAGCCCGCCAATCCGGATGCCATAGGGGGCCATCAGGGGCGGGCTTCGTTGCCAATAGGATTAAGTTGTCTTGAACAGATAGGTACGCG
The DNA here is from genome assembly GCF_038098645.1 of Marinobacter metalliresistant. Classification (NCBI taxonomy): domain Bacteria; kingdom Pseudomonadati; phylum Pseudomonadota; class Gammaproteobacteria; order Pseudomonadales; family Marinobacteraceae; genus Marinobacter; species Marinobacter metalliresistant. The sequence continues at coordinate 2,588,052 of NZ_CP101118.1, forward strand.
GCTGCAATAACAGGGCCACTCCGGACGGAATCGGCTCTAAGCCCTGCCAGCGCCCGTATACGGCGGCTCTGAAGGATTTCATTCCTGCCAGATTGCAAAACGGTCTCGCGTCGACGACCAAACCCGGTATCAAATTGGTGCAAACCTGACCGTCGGCGCACTAAAACCATCCGGATACCCATTCCCTTTCCCGGGCACCCATTGGCGATAAACCTCTAACTCTCTGTTTTAAGACGCCTTAAAGATATGGCATAGGGCGTGCAAGAGCCTTTTACAGAACGCGCGTTTACGACTCAACAGAAAACCGATCCCCAGGCACAGGCGCCTGCTTTCCGGCAACGGAAAGCAGGCATTTTTTTGTCTGGGCCAAACAGAATGAGGCACACCCATGCAGATACTCACACGACAACCTGCCCGATGGCTTACTCGAATGCTACTGGTGGCCACCTTCTGGGCCAGCAGTGCGCTGGCCCAGGATGAAATAGGTCCGGCCGAAAAGCCAGACCTCAAGCTCGGCTTTATCAAACTGACGGACATGGCACCGCTGGCAGTTGCCTGGGAACAGGGCTTCTTCATGGACGAAGGCCTGTTCGTGGAACTGGAGGCACAAGCCAACTGGAAAGTTCTGCTGGACCGGGTAATCACCGGGGAGCTGGACGGCGCCCATATGCTGGCGGGTCAGCCCCTGGGTGCTTCCATTGGTTACGGCACCCGCGCGGATATCATTACCGCCTTCAGCATGGACCTGAACGGCAATGGCATTACCGTCTCCAATGATGTCTGGGACACCATGAGCCAGCACATTCCAGACAATGCAGATGGAAAACCCGAACATCCGATCAGTGCCAGTGCTCTGTTGCCAGTGGTTGAAGCCGCCCGGGACCGGGGCGAACGGTTTCGCATGGGAATGGTGTTTCCGGTTTCCACCCACAACTATGAGCTGCGCTACTGGCTTGCCGCCGGTGGCCTGAACCCGGGCTACTATGCGCCACAGCGCGGCGACACCAGCGGCACCCTTGAGGCAGACGTGCATCTTTCGGTCACGCCACCGCCGCAGATGCCCGCCACCATGGAAGCAGGCACCATCCAGGGCTACTGCGTGGGCGAGCCGTGGAATCAGCAAGCCGTGTTCATGGGCATCGGTGTGCCGGTAATTACCGATTACGAGATCTGGCCGAACAACCCGGAAAAGGTCTTCGGGGTGACCCGCCAATGGGCCGAGGACTACCCCAACACCCATCTGCGCCTGCTGCGGGCCCTGATTCGCGCTGCCCACTGGCTGGATGAGAACAACAATGCCAACCGCGGGGAAGCCGTGAAAATCCTCGCGCGCTCCAACTATGTCGGTGCCGATGAGGCGGTGATCGCCAACTCCATGACCGGCACCTTCGAGTATGAAAAGGACGATGTCCGTGAGGTACCGGATTTCAACGTCTTCTTCCGTTACCACGCCACCTACCCCTACCCGTCCGATGCCATCTGGTATCTCACCCAGATGCGCCGCTGGGGCCAGATTCCCGAGGCCAGGCCGGACGACTGGTACATGGAGACGGCAGCCCGTGTCTACCGTGCCGATATCTATGAGCAGGCCGCCCGGTCACTGATTGCGGACGGAACCCTGGAAGCATCGGATTTTCCGGATTTCGATGCCGAAAACTTCCAGCGCCCGCAACAGGGTGAGCTGATTGACGGTGTGGCCTTCACCCCCCGGACACCGAACGCCTATATCGACAGTTTCGACATTGGCCTGAAAGGCACGCAAACCCCGTAACCGGGTTTGCAAGGAGGTTTTATCACCATGACTACGATCACTTCGGCCAACAGCACCCCTCAGTCACCGCGCTGGCTGGCCCAGAGGCTCAAGGCCCTGGGCGATGCCCTGGCACCCGATCAGCTGGCTGCTGCCGGCCGGCAACTGTTGCTGCCATTGATGGGCATTCTGGTGTTTGTCGGCTTCTGGCACCTGGCCGCGCCCCAGGTGGACACCTCCCTGGGCAGCTTTCCCGGCCCGGCCCAGGTCTGGGAACAGTCGGGCCAGCTCTGGCAGGAGCACGTCAGCCAGCGCGAGCGGGCTGACAGGTTCATTGCCATGCAGGAAGAGCGGAACGCCCGCATTCTGGCGGACAATCCGGAGGCCGAGGTAAAAATCCGCAACTACCCCGGCGCGCCCACCTTTCCGGACCAGGTTGTAACGAGTCTGTTCACGGTTCTGGCGGGGTTTGTACTGGCGACGGCAATCGCGGTGCCGCTGGGCATTGTGGTGGGCCTGAACCGGCATTTCCAGGCCGCGGTCAATCCGCTGATCCAGATCTTCAAACCGGTATCGCCACTGGCCTGGCTGCCCCTGGTCACCATGGTGGTGTCTGCCACCTACGTGAGCGATGACCCGATGTTCGAGAAGTCGTTCCTGACCTCCATGATCACGGTCACCCTGTGCAGCCTCTGGCCCACGCTGATCAACACCAGTGTTGGCGTGGCAGCGGTACACCCGGACCTGCTGAATGTGTCCCGGGTGTTGCGCCTGTCCTTCTGGACCCATGTCCGCAAGGTGGTATTGCCTTCTTCGGTCCCGATGATTTTCACGGGGCTGCGGGTGTCACTGGGGATTGCCTGGATGGTGCTGATCGCAGCCGAGATGCTGGCCCAGAGCCCGGGGCTTGGCAAGTTCGTGTGGGATGAATTCCAGAACGGCAGCAGTGAGTCCCTGAGCCGGATCATGGTGGCGGTGCTGGCCATCGGGTTTATTGGCTTTGTACTGGATCGGGTGATGCTTTTGATTCAGCGTCGGGTTGCGTGGAACGAGTGAACTCCGCTTTGGAGCAAGCCGCACCGGGTGGGTTACGCCTCCCGAAACACGCGGCGAGTACATCCCTGTACGCTCCGCCAAAACATCCATGTTTTTGAGGGTTTCGGGAGGCGTAACCCACCCGGCGCTCCGTTTACCAGAGAGGTGCTCTCCATGACCAAATCACATCTTGAATTAACCGGCGTTGAGATGGCATTCGATACGCCGAAAGGGCCGTTCGTGGCCCTGGACAACATCAATCTGAAGATAAAAAAGGGAGAGTTTGTTTCCCTGATCGGGCACTCCGGCTGTGGCAAGTCCACGGTCCTCAACATTGTGGCGGGCTTGCTTCAGGCCACCAAGGGTGGCTGCGTACTGGATGGCCATGAGGTGAATTCGCCAGGACCGGAACGGGCGGTGGTGTTTCAGAACCATGCGCTGATGCCCTGGCTGACGGTGTACGAGAACGTGGAACTGGCGGTACAGCAGGTGTTTCGCAGGTCCATGAGCAAACAGGAACGGCGCGACTGGATTCACCACAATCTGGAGCTGGTGAATATGGCCCATGCGGCCGACAAGCGGCCGGGTGAGGTCTCCGGTGGCATGGCCCAGCGGGTGGGGATTGCCAGGGCCCTGGCCATGAAACCCAGTGTGCTGCTGATGGACGAGCCGTTTGGCGCCCTGGATGCCCTGACCCGGGCTCACCTGCAGGACTCATTGATGGAGATTCAGCAGGAGTTGAACAATACGGTGATCATGATTACCCACGATGTGGACGAGGCGGTGTTGCTGTCTGACCGGATCATCATGATGACCAACGGACCGGCGGCGACCGTCGGCGAGGATCTGTACATTGATCTGCCCCGGCCCCGGAACCGGGTGACCCTGGCAGATAACCCGGAATACGTGCACTACCGGCAGGAAGTCTTGCGATTCCTGTACGAGAAGCAACGCAAGCTGGAGCACATCTCGCCACGTCGTTCCGGAAAGCCCGAAGCGCCCGAGACCAAAGAATCGGAGTCCCGGGCGGCCAGGGCCTGAGCCGGCCCAATCACTTCAATACATCCGCCATGGACACCAGGGCCCGGGCGACTTCGGGCAGTTTCCGGCCCTGGTCCATGGCCAGTTTCCGTAACACCCGGTGTGCTTCGTCGTTGCTGATCCTGCGATGGTCCATCAGCAGCAGCACCGCCTTTTCCTGGGTTTTCCGGTCTTCCAGGGCTTCCCGGGCACTCCGCAACTCATCGGTCATCTGTTGCAGGCGCCGGGTCTGCTCCTGAACCAGATCAAAGATGGAGCGGCCAAACTGCTGCCCGACACCGTCGCTGGCCCAGGATTCACCCACCTGCCGCTCGTTCCCCGAATCGCACAGTACCAGCATGGGCTGCGAGGTCGGTTCCTGGGCATCCAGGGACATGATCAGGGTTTCCTGATGGGCCAGGGAGTTCCGGGCGTCGGCAAAACGCTCGGTGCAGCGGGCGTGAAAGCAGCCTTCCACCGAATCCTCCACCTTTTTCAGTTCATCCATCCGCTCGGACATCAACCTGAACCAGTCGTCTGCCAGGGCGGGATCGAGGCTTTTGTAGCGGCCTATGGCTGTACCCCGTTGCCGAAGCTTTTCGATATCGGCCTCGCGAGGGTTGTCGCGCAGTTTTTCCCACAGGTCCAGGGAACCATCATCCGCAAAGCTGGTGAACACGTCAAAACAGCGCTCCTGCGCCTCAATCAGGTGCGCCATGCGCTCAGACAGTGCACGATCAAACCGGCCGCTGGAAAAGCCCGCCGACCCCACAGCCCGTTCCTGGCCGCAGAACTCCTTGCCGTTCATCAGATGCACCATGGCCACCAGGAGCCCGGCAATGGTGGGGTCAACAGCGGTATCCGCGGCCTCAAACACCACCGCAATCAGGTTATGTATAAGGCAGCTGTAATCCTCTGTGGCCGAGGGCGCCGTCACTTTCCGGGCAACCACACAACGCCGCAGTTCCGGCAGCCCCTCCAGGCTATGAAGTGCAGTGGCCAACTGGTTCAGCAGCCGGCTGCTCACCGGGTGGGCGGTCAGTTCCCGATGGATCTCCGCCAGGGCCTGATCGAACTCTCCACGCAGCCGATCAGATGCCGCGACCATGGTTTGTCGCTCCTGGGCAAATTTCTCGCCGGCAGAGCCCAGAAACACATTGGAAGCGCCCCGCTCGCACTGCAGCGCATGCACCAGGTTGCTGATGCACTGGACCAGTTTGCCCATCTGCAGGAAATACTGGAGATTCATCAACTCGCAGCTCTTTGAGGCGATCAGGTAATCGCCCGCTGAAGGCGATTTATGAGCGGCGGCGCGTTTCGTGTTCATAACAGACTCCGGAGGCACGGCAGCCTCGAATGCAACAATCAATGACAGGTCAGATCGCTCACGGAACCAACCTCTGGACAGTTGTGATGTGAGCAATTACCGCGCCACCGCACTCTGGCCCCAAAGCCGTGCAAACTGCCCCGCGGCAGGGCAGTTTTTTTGCGCCAGCCTGGTCAACACACAGACAAAAAACACTTACTTTATTGATTTTATTGAATTATAAAAACTGGCACGAAGATCGCTTTGCATTAAGCAAGGACGAACCTCCCGGCCAAGGATCAGGCCGGACCATCAGATCATTGTTGTTGGCATTGGCGCCGGACCATCGACTTCCCTCGGGAATAGATGCTCCGGCTTTTTTTGTTTGCCAGAAACGAAACGGACGGGCATGAAGGTGATGACTAAACAGAGCGAATCGACCCTGGTGATCTGCGGGCATGGAATGGTTTCCCAGCGCCTGCTGGAAGCCCTTTGCCGTGAGCCGGGGCGGCCGTTTACCCGCATTGTCGTGTTCAATGGCGAAACAACGCCTGCCTATAACCGGATACAGCTCTCGTCGCTGCTCGCCGGCGGAACCGACGAACGCTCCCTTGCCTTGCAGCCCGGCGACTGGTTCCGGGACAACGCCATAGAAGTACACGATGGCGAACCGGTTACGGCCATCAACCGGCAGGACCGTACGGTCGCTACCGCAACCGGCCGGGTCCAGCCCTACACGCACCTGGTTCTGGCCACCGGCTCACGGCCCGCGAAACCGGGTGTGCCGGGTGAGGATCTCCCGGGCGTCATGACGTTCCGGGATCTGGACGATACCCGGGTCCTGATTGAGACCACCCGGCGCCACCGCCGGGCGGTGGTGATCGGCGGAGGCTTTCTCGGCCTGGAGGCCGCCGAAGGTCTCCGGCAACGCGGTATGGCCGTCACCCTTCTGCATCGAAGTGGCCACCTGCTGAACCGGCAACTGGACGCGGTCGGCGGGCACCTGCTGCAACAGCACATGGAAGATCGTGGCCTCTCCATTCGCACCAAGGCTTCTCCCAGGGCACTGCTCGGCCGCCATCAGATTCGTGCGGTGCAGTTGGAGGACGAAACCCTGATCAGCACTGACCTGGTGGTGATTGCCGCCGGGATCTCACCCTCGATCGGATTGGCCCGGGACGCCGGTCTGGCTTGCGACCGCGGCATCCTGGTGGATGGCCGGCTGCGGACCACAGACCCGGCAATTTCTGCGCTGGGCGAATGCTGCCAGCTCGGAGACACCACCTTCGGCCTGGTGGAGCCGGGGTACCAGCAGGCGGAGGTGCTCGCCGGCGTGCTCAATGGCAGCACACCGGAGGCGGAGTACCGGCCAGTGGACACACCAACACGGCTGAAAATCAGCGGTGTCCCCATTTTTTCCTGCGGCCAGGTCAGCGCCGGCCCGGACACCGAATCGGTGGTCTGGCAGGACCACGAACAGAATCACTATTGCCGGCTGCTGATCAAGAACCAGCGCCTGACCGGCGCCGTGCTGCTGGGTGATACCCGAGACGGCCCCTGGTACAGCCAGCGCATTCTGCAGCAGGACGACATTTCCCGGTACCGGGATCACATTGCATTCGGCAAAAACTACTGCGAGGCGGCGGCCTGAGCCTTCAGCCCATAGAGAGCCATCCGCCCGGAAAGAGGACAAACCCATGAGCAAGAAAACCCTGATAGTCGTCGGCAATGGCATGGTCGGCCACCATTTCCTGGAGCAATTCTGCGCCAGCCCGGCCGCTGCCGATTTCGAGATCATCGTGTTTGGCGAGGAAAAGCAACTGGCCTACGACCGGGTTCACCTGTCGGAGTATTTCGGCGGCTCTACCCATGCGGATCTGGCCATGGGTACGCTGGAGTGGTACACCGGGCAGGGCATTCAGTTGCACCTGAATGAACAGGTGACCGGCATCAACCGGGAAAACCGAACCGTGGAAACGCCACAGGGCAGCTACCGGTACGACGAACTGGTACTGGCCACCGGCTCCTATCCGTTTGTGCCGCCGATTGCGGGCAATGATCGCCGCCATTGCCTGGTCTACCGGACCCTGGACGACCTGGACGCCATTCGCGCCAGCTCGGACGGCGTCCGGACCGGTGTGGTTGTCGGCGGAGGCCTGCTGGGCCTGGAGGCAGCCAACGCCCTGAAGTGCCTCGGGCTAGACGCCCACGTCGTGGAATTCGCGCCCCGGCTGATGCCGGTTCAGCTCGATGCCGACGGCGGCGCCCTGCTGCGCAAAAAAATCGAGGAACTGGGCGTTCAGGTGCATACCGAGAAGGCGACCACGGCCATTACCGAAGGCCAGGATGCCCGCCTGCGCATGAACTTCAGCGATGACTCCTTTCTGGAGACCGACCTGATTGTGTTCTCCGCCGGCATCCGCCCCCAGGACGCCCTGGCCCGGGCCAGCGGCCTGGAAATCGGCGAGCGCGGCGGTATCGTGATCGACAACCACTGCACCACATCGGACCCCCATGTCCATGCCATTGGCGAGTGCGCGCTCTGGGAACAGAAGATTTTCGGCCTGGTGGCGCCAGGCTACACCATGGCCCGTACTTTATCCGCAAATTTGAACGGCGACCGTGAGACCGCGTTCACCGGGGCCGACATGAGCACCAAGCTGAAGCTACTTGGGGTGGATGTGGGCTCCATCGGCGACGCCCATGCCCAGACGCCGGGCGCCCGCAACATCCGCTTTAACGATGAACAGGCCGGTCACTACCGCCGCATGGTGATCAGCGAGGACGGCAAGACCCTGCTCGGCGCCATCCTGGTGGGCGACAACAGCCACTACGACACCTTGCTGCAGTACGCCCTCAACGGCATCGCCCTGCCGGACAACCCGGAAACCCTGATCCTGCCGGAAAGCCAGGGCGGCGCACCAGCCCTCGGCCCGGATGCCCTGCCGGAAACTGCAGCCATCTGCTCGTGCCACAACGTGACCAAGGGCGATATCTGCGGTGCCATTGATGCTGGCTGCACGGATTTCGGCAGCGTTAAAGCCGAGACCAAAGCCAGTTCCGGCTGCGGCGGCTGCACCGCCCTGCTTAAAAACGTGGTGGACTGTGAGCTGGAGAAGCGCGGCGTGGAAGTCAGTAAAGACATCTGCGAACACTTCCCGTACAGCCGTCAGGAGCTGTTCCATCTGGTGAAGGTGAACGGTATTCGCACCTTCAGAACGCTTATCAAGCAGCATGGGATGGGCCAGGGTTGTGATATCTGCAAACCAGCAGTCGGATCCATCCTGGCCACCTGCTGGAACGAGCACATCCTGGCCACCGACCATGTGCCGCTGCAGGACACCAACGACACCTTCATGGCCAACATGCAGAAGAACGGCACCTACTCCATCGTGCCGCGTATTCCCGGTGGCGAGATCACCCCGGACAAACTGATTGTGCTGGGTCAGGTCGCCAAGGAATACGATCTGTATACCAAGATCACCGGCGGCCAGCGCGTTGACCTGTTCGGCGCCACCCTGAGCCAACTGCCGGAGATCTGGGAAAAGCTGATCGCCGCCGGCTTCGAGACCGGCCACGCCTACGGCAAGTCACTGCGCACGGTGAAATCCTGTGTCGGCAGCACCTGGTGTCGCTACGGTGTGCAGGACAGCGTGGGCATGGCGATCCGACTGGAGGACCGCTACAAGGGCCTGAGGGCGCCCCACAAGGTGAAGATGGCGGTCTCTGGCTGCACCCGGGAGTGCGCCGAAGCCCAGAGCAAGGACTTTGGCGTGATTGCCACGGAGAAGGGCTGGAACCTCTACGTCTGCGGCAATGGCGGCATGCGGCCGCGCCACGCCGACCTGTTTGCCACCGACCTGTCCGATGAGGAACTGATTCGCACCATCGACCGGGTGGTGATGTTCTATGTGCGCACCGCCGACCGTCTGCAGCGCACCAGTGTCTGGATGGAGAACCTTGAGGGTGGTCTGGAATACCTGAAGCAGGTGGTGCTTGAGGACAGCCTGGGCATTTGCGCCGAGCTTGAGGCGCATATGGAGGGCATTGTCAGTACCTACCAGTGCGAGTGGAAGACCGCCGTGGAGGATCCGGATAAGCGGAAGCGCTTCCGGGAGTTTGTGAATGCGCCTTCGCAGACGGATCCGGTGCAGGAGTGGACGGTTGAGCGGGGGCAGCGTCGGCCTGCTTTGGAGTCTGCGTAGCGTTCCGGTTTTGGTGAAGAGCTGGTAGAAAAAACCGTTCGAGATGAACACAGATCAATTTGGAGAGACATCATGAAAGCACGCACTCGTTGGGATGCGGTATGTACCGTCGAAGATCTGGTGCCGGAGTCCGGCATTGCCGTCTGGACTTCGGACGGGCCGGTGGCGGTGTTTTATCTGCCGCACCGGTTGCCGGCATTGTTTGCCATCAGTCACACTGACCCGTTCAGCGGGGCCAATGTGCTGGCGCGGGGGATTACCGGGGATTTGAAGGGCGAGCCGGTGGTGGCATCGCCGTTGTACAAGCAGCACTTCAGTCTGCGCACCGGTATCTGTCTGGAAGACGATTCCGTGCGGGTCAAAACCTATCCGGTTCTGCTGGACGGCAACCAGATACGTCTGGAAATCTCCGAAACCAGGCAGGAATCGATAGCCGCTTGAACTATGGCCTGGTCGGTGGTCTGAAACTGCACAGGGGTCAATTCCGGAGGCGTTTATCTGCGATACTATTGTCACAATACCGACAACAAGGACGCTCCCGTGAAACCCCTCAGCCCTACGGATCAGCTTTTTCTCTGGCTGGAAAAACGGCAACAGCCCATGCACGTGGGCGGTCTTCAGCTGTTCTCCTTTCCCGACGACGCACCGGACGATTATGTTGCCCAGCTGGCCGACCGGTTAAGGCAGTACACGGATGTAACTCCGCCGTTCAACCAACGCCTGGATTACCGTTTCGGTCAGCCGGTCTGGGTCGAAGACGAGCATCTGGACCTGGAGCATCACTTTCGGTTCGAAGCACTGCCCACACCGGGGCGGGTCAGGGAGCTATTGTCCTTTGTCTCGGCGGAACATTCGCATTTGATGGACCGGGAGCGCCCGCTGTGGGAATTTCATTTGATTGAAGGGCTCGGGGAGCGGCAGTTCGCGGTTTACATCAAGGTGCATCACGCTTTGGTGGACGGTGTCTCAGCCATGCGGATGGTGACACAGATGCTGTGCCAGGATACCTGCGAGCGGGACATGCCGCCGATCTGGGCCATGCCGCTCCGCCCGGCACGGAAAGGTAATGAGGGGAATCCCTCGCTATGGCGCAGCGTTGGCCACTTGCTGGGCAAGTCCGGCAAACAGCTTGGCACTGTGCCCACCGTGGCCCGGGAACTGCTACGAACCATCAACGACGCCCGAAAGGATCCGGCCTACTCGTCCATCTTCCACGCGCCCCGCAGCACCCTGAACCAGAAGATAACCGGCTCCCGGCGTTTTGCTGCGGAATCCTATGGCCTGAACCGTATTAAGGGAGTGTGCAACGCCTACGGAACCACCATCAATGATGTGGTAATGGCCATGTGCGCGAGTGCCCTGCGCACCTATCTGATGAACCAGGACGCCCTGCCGGAGAAGCCCCTGATCGCTATGGTGCCGGTATCCCTGCGCAAGGATGACAGCTCCGGCGGCAACCAGGTGGGCGTGATCCTCGCCTCCCTGCACACCGATGTGACCAGCCCGGTAACACGGCTGATGCAGATCCACCAGGACGTAAAAGCCGCCAAGGACCGCTATGCCAATATGTCCCCGGAAGAGATCATCAACTACACCGCCCTGACCCTGGCGCCGGCAGCCTTTCATCTGCTTACCGGCATGGCTCCAAAGTGGCAGACCTTCAACGTGGTGATCTCCAACGTCCCCGGCCCTCGGAAAACCTGTTACTGGAACGGCGCCAAACTCGACGGCATGTATCCGGTCTCCATCGCCATGGATCGCCTGGCCCTGAACATGACCCTGACCAGCTACGGCGACCAGGTAGAGTTCGGCCTGATCGGCTGTCGCCGCACCCTGCCAAGCCTGCAGCGGATGCTCGACTACCTCGAAGACGCGCTGGCTGAACTGGAATCCGCCGCCGGCCTTTGATCCGAAGGGGATCAGCCGAAGCGTTGCTCCCGGTTCCGCTCTGAGATCTGGTCATTCAGGGTCCAGAAGTCATAGAGCACACCGATCAGGAACAGCCCGCCGGTGAGCAGGTAGATGATGCCGGTAATCCATTTGCCCATATACATCCGATGCAGCCCGAACACACCCAGGAAGGTCAGCAGCAGCCAGCCAATGCTGTAATTGACTTCACCTTCCCGGAATCGCAGATCCGCCTCCCGGTCCATGGCGGGAATCAGGAACAGGTCGATGATCCAGCCAATGAACAGCAGCCCCAGGGTAAAGAACCAGATGGTTCCGGTAATGGGTTTGCCGTAGTAGAAACGGTGCGAGCCCAGGAATCCGAAGATCCAGAGCAGGTAGCCGATCAGTTTGCTGTGGGTGTCTGGGCGTTGGGTCATGTTTTCTGGGTCCTGTTTTCGGTCTCGTCGGTGGATGTTCCCCTGTCCGTTCAAACATTGTGGCATAAGAAACGAAAAGCAAATTAAGACAGAGCAATAAAAATTAAGACGGCAATCTCGACTCTCAGCAGGGCCTGAGGTGGGTGGGTCACGGGCCATTCGGGAGGCTTCCGCATCGGCCAGGCGCATCCGCACGTTCAGAAGTTCCCGAGGGAACACCATCATCTCATCTGACTGACCGTATTCGAACCGCGCCGGTAGCTGGTCAGCGAAATGCCGGTACCAGGGCGGCTCCGGCGCGCTCAGACGAACTGTGACACCCGTGAGTTTGCCTTCCTCCAGGGCGAAGCCGCGCTTGATCGCGTCTTCGCGATCCAATAACTGTTCCGTCAGCAGGATGAGCGTGGCGCTGACGGTCTCCGCCAGAAACGGATAGAGGCCGGGCACTTCAAATTCGGCGCAGAGCTTTACCAGCACCTGGTCGCCGGCTTCGGACTGGCTCATGCTGAGGAACGGCACCCGCAGATGCAGGTACCGGCGAACAGAATCCAGGGCATCGGCGAAGGTGGGGCTGGTCAGCGCGGCGAAGCCCAGGGTGCCATGAATTGTCAGCCGCAACTCACGGGCCAGCATGAAGCTGAGGCCGTCATTTCCGGCCAGGCTCACGGCCCGCTTGGCCATGATGATGGCATCGGTGACAAATACCCGGCTGTCATTGGTTTTGAGATCCTCCGGACTGAAGTCCAGGCCTTCATAGAGTAGCCGGTCGTTATAGCCCAGTTGCCGGACTGTGTCGGCCAGAACCCGCAGGTAGACGCCCGGCACCAGGAACAATCCCAGCATCTGCCGTTCTTTGTCCGGTCCGGTTGCGCTCATGGGCATTCCTTATTATTGAGTTGGCTGAAGCACTTGAACTGACTCTATCAGATGCCCTGTGCCGCAACAGTGGGGCCAGGCACACCATGCCGGCCGTCAACTTGGCCAATCAATTTCCCGTGCGTGTCCCATCCTGATCGACGGCCGTCCCCTTTGCGCATTCCTGCCCGACCTTGACTGGCCCACACTGAAGCCATGACATCAGCCAGAGTGAGGAGTACACAGATGCTGAGCAGCAAAACCGCGGAAAAGAAGAAGGCTCCGGTTACCCGGGCCTCCAACACACCGGACAACGTCACCATCACCGCCCAGCGCATGGGTTTTGAGTTCGGCGAGCAGGTGCCCCATTACTGGGTCGACAACAGCTACACCATCAGCCACATCATGAATGCGCTCTCGGTGCTGTTTCCGCAGGGCGAGCAGTTCTTCGTGGATTCGGTAAGAGCATTCCGGGACCAGATCTCCGATCCCAAGCTGAAGGAAGAGATACGCGGATTCATTGGCCAGGAGGCCATGCACTCCCTGGAACACGTCGCCATGAACCAGCACGTTCGGGATCAGGGCATGCCGGTGGAGGAGCTGGAGAAACACCTGGCAGTAGTTCTGGGCATCACCAGGAAGCTGCCGAAACGGCACCAGCTGGCCATCACCTGCGCCCTGGAGCACCTCACTGCAATGATGGCCGACATGCTGCTGGCCCGTGACGATGTGCGCGCAGACATTGATGAATCCATGCGTCCGCTGTGGGTCTGGCACGCGATTGAAGAAACCGAGCACAAGGCGGTTGCCTACGATGTCTTCCAGCAGGCTGGCGGCACCTACGCCGAAAGAACCTTTTATCTCGCGTTCAGCACCGCCGCCCTGGGTGTGATGAGCACCTATTTTACCAGCCGGATGATGCTCAACGACCGCAGGAACTTCTCTTTGAAAGACGGCGCCAAAGGTCTCTGGCGCATGTGGGGCAAGAATGGCACCTTCTCAAGCCTGATCCCGACCTGGCTGGAGTACTTCAAACCCGGCTTCCACCCCTGGGATCACGACAACAGCGAGCTGATTGCCCGTTTCAAGGCGGAGATCCAGACGCACATTGCTCCCCAGTATCAGAAAGGTAGTCGCCGCACGCTTCAGTGATCGTGACAGCAACTCCCCGACCCTGAAGGTAAGCGGGTGGGGAGGTCTTTCTGCAGGGGAAAAGATGTCTGAGCGCAGCGAGTTGCCTTATTCAAGCTCAGTCAAGGAAGGCAACACCATCGAACTTTCGCTGTAGCAGAGTAATGAATGGCTGTTATTCTTCGTCGGTGTCGGGGTAACAGGCCATTGCCGTATTGAATCGCCGGAGATACGTCAGGTCGTGTAAAGAAATATCATGCGCTTCAGCAACCAAATCCAAAGATTACCGAAATTAAATCGGTGTGCAGCTCTAGGTACTGATCACCGAATCGGACAATCAATTTTTGGTAATTGATCGGTTTGTCAAAGCGACTGCCTTTTGCCCTGGTCGCTTTATTGGCATTTAGGGTTCTGCCGACCACGACCTCGACGCATTTATCCTTGGAATTGCCAATGTCGCAATCTTGAGAAAGTACAACCAGATAGTCACCTAGTCCTTTCCCCCGTTTACCCATGATAACGCGGGAGTCTTGAATATGCGCCTTGACCTTCTCTTCCAGAGTGGACGACTCGATGAGATGCCCCTTGCGAAGCTGGTCAAGTATGAGTTCGGCAGTCGTAGCGTTGGCGGACGGAGATGAGGGTTGCACTGTGTATCCTTTGCGAATCATCCCTCACGAGTATAAGCGTGAATCCGGGCTCTGCGCTTGACTGTGGTTAGCTCATCAGCATTACCGTGATTCCGCAGTTTGCTATCCACTTCGACAGCGAGTTTGGCCATTCGATCCGGGTCTGAGAGATCGTCCTGCAAATGTCTGAGCAGAGTCTTGTTCTCCACAAGGATGTTTTTAAGGCCTCGCTTAATGCCACCGGGCACTTTTTCTTCCACGGCTAGGCTGATTGCATACAGTGGCCGGTACCGATCTACCTCGCCAGACTTTGCATTCTGGATGTGGTTATATAGCGTGGCTCGCGAAACGCCAACCAGTTTGGCAATCTGGTGGACGTTAAGACCAAGAATCGCCTTAATATGCTTCACCATATCTTCAATACCGATGATTGCATTCGGCGATTTGGATTCGCCAACTGAGGATGGTTGCGCATACAGGGAATAACCACCATCTGAAAAGATAACCAGATCGGTCAGCAGTGTTCGATCACTGAATGGGTACCAGTCATAAGCTTCATCAAGCGGCAATGGTCTAGTGTTGTACGGCTGGACTTCTGCAAAAGGGGGATTCAGCGCTGCCATCAGGTCCAGGGCACCGTTATCTGGAATATCCATGCTGTATCAGTCCTTTAATTGTCGATGAATTCCCAGTCTTGGTCGCAAACTGGCTTATTGATAACCTGAATGAAAGTTTCCTTAGTGATTTCGTGTGCGCTGGCAAAGGCGTCGGCGACATTAAAATCAGCCATTCGCTTCTGATAAATCTTGCTCGCTCGTATCGTCAAAAGGCCAAAATACTGGTCATTCCGTGGCTGCGTTACCCATTCTTCACGCGGACGTAATTGCATGTTGAGCTTCGGGTCCGGTTCGATCACAGGTCCAGTCAACCATTTTGTCGGTTTCGAGATGGTTGAGTTCTTGTCGTAGGGCAATTGTTCCAAGTGTATGGAAATTTTCTCATTGGGCCTGATCACACGAGTGACCTGAAGTTGTCCTGCCTGAAATACATCGTTTGGCTGGTGATTTTTAATGAAATCAAGCGGCAATACCGATGAATCAGCATTGAAATATTGGGATAACTCCGTTCCATAAACCGGGATGATCGCGTCGCAATACGTCAGAATAATTTCGCGCACATCGATATAACCAATAATGTCCACAGAATTGACCGCCCTAACAATCTCGGCCAACCGATCAATGAACGTCTGATACTTCTCGTACTTGGTGACCCGATATTCCAAATAATTCGGATCTAAAATCAGACACTCTGAATGATCGGCGTTGAAGAACCCCTTGCGTGTCAGCTCTTTCCGCACGTTCTGTAGGCTTGTACCGCCTTGGGCGGCTCTAGTCAGCTCTTCAAGATTGTATCCGCTGGTGGTGCTTTGGCGGCGTTCGGTTAGACCGGCGCGCACCATCGCGTGATGAAGCTCCCGGTCACCGTTTGAATCCAGCTCCGGAATTTCAACCGTGTGGATGGTTGCAGTGACGTAAATTAGCGGTGGTTTTCTGTATTGGCCGGGCATTTTCGTGTCCGTTCAAATTCGCCTTAGACAATTTTTTAGACACATTATAGTGCATGGTCGCCATTTGCCACATTTGTCGCAATTTAATTTTTGTTCATAGAATCTGGGGCATGCATCACCCTAAGGACTCTGGAACACGGGATCCTAAATTTCAGTCGGTTAAGGAAATGCAACTTCTTAGGGCGCCCTGCAGCCACCTCGCAAATTGCCAGTCAGAAGACTAGCCCCTTCAGGGTAACGAAAAATCCAAAAAATTTGAGCCGCTTTCCCACCGGCACAGTAGACCAGCCTTAAGTCCGACAGGCTGCCAGGTTTAAGAAATCTTTATTTAGTATATAAATTATGGAGTTAGCAAAAATGCACATAGACTCCGTGAAAACGGTGAAACGAGAAGAAAGACCTCCCCAACCCGCTTACCCACTCCCAGGTCAGGCATTCGGCTCAGCGACGCCTGAACGGATAACCTCTCCCTTGCGCCAAAGCCGCCATTCACCGGGCTGATACACATCCCACTGTTCATCGCTGGTCAGCGGTTCCGTAACGATCACGCTGACAATGTCGTTGGGCGTGGTTTCCGATTCAAAGTCCACCGTAACGTCCGCGTCTTTCAAACGGGCCGGGCCAAACGGTGCCCGGCGGGTGATGCTGGCCATTTTTGTAGTGCAGTAGGTGAACAGCCAGTCGCCGTTGCTAAGGAGCAGGTTGAAAACGCCCTGGCTGGCGTAGGTCCGGCATAGCCGGACCAGGCGGTCGACAATCTCATCGGTTTTGGTGTTCCGGTCGCAGTGGCTGCGCAGGTGGTTGAGGATATCGCAGAACAGGGCCTCGCTGTCGGTGGTGCCCACCGGCTCGTAGAAGCCGGGGGAGGACCGGAACCCCGAGAGCTGACCGTTATGGGCAAACACCCAGTATCGGCCCCAGAGTTCGCGCACGAACGGGTGGGTGTTGGCCAGGCAGATTTCGCCGACGTTGGCCTGGCGAATATGGCAGACCGCCACCTCGCTTTTGATCGGATGGGTCTGGACCACTTCGGCAATGCGGGAGCTGGCGCTGGCGTCGGCATCGTGGAAGGCTCTGATGCCTTTGCCTTCGTAAAACGCGACGCCCCAGCCGTCCCTGTGGGGGCCTGTTTCCCCGCCGCGGCGGGTCAGCCCGGTGAAGCTGAAGCACAGGTCCGTCGGCGTGTTGGCGCTCATGGCCAGCAATTCACACATGGGGGTAGGTTATTCCTCTTAACGGCATTTTCCCAGGAATACCAGAACTAACCAGTCTCGCCAGTCAGAACCGTCCTGGCAAAGGAAGTTTGCCCGGTTTCGTCCCGGGCCACACGGTTCCGGCCCGCCTGCTTTCCGCTGTAGAGATAGCCATCGGCAATACGGAACAGGGTTGCAGCCTGCCGCCCGTGATCCGGCCACTGGGCAATACCAAAAGAAGCCGTAACACGAATGCGGGCTTTGCCATACTCAAGTTTCCGGTCGGCGATTCGCTGGCGCAGTTCGTCCATCAACTCAAAGGCGGCGTTGGGTTCCACGTCCCGAAGGATCAGGCCAAACTCTTCTCCACCGAGCCGGCCGACAAAGTCCGTACTTCGCAGCCGCTCGGTCAGACAGCGTGCGATATCTCTCAGTACAAGATCACCGGCTTCGTGACCAAGGGTATCGTTGACCAACTTGAAATGGTCAATATCCATAACCACCAGCGCGAACCCGGAGCCACTTCGTTCGCTTTCCGCGATAGTGCGGTTAAGGGTGCCCTGGAAATTGCTGCGATTGGCCAGGCCGGTCAGTGAGTCGGTCTGCGCCATATCCACCAGGCGCTGCTCGGATTCTTCACGGCGCATTTCATACAGGTGGATAAACGCCAGCATCAGAATGCCACACAACACCATGTTAAGGAGGTCGATCAGGGCACCGGGATTGCCCACCTGGCCAAGGTAAACGAAGTAAATCACACCTCCCGCCAGCATGAAGGGCACGCTGAGAATCATGCCCTCACGTTTTCCGAGCAGCAGATAGGCCAGAACCGGCATCATGAGGACCCAGACAAAGGCAGCAACCGACGCTTCCGGCAACAACATGATAACCAGAAAGAAGACAAACAGAGTAACCAGATAGCCGTAAATCCACTGCTGCAGATGAGGCGTGGCCCTCAGCCGCCACACGCCAAAATACAGTACCACACTGGCCACCAGTTCACCGACACCCACCCAGACGTGACCATTGAGGATCTGCAGGATCGCAAAAACCACCAGCGCAGAACCAGTGCTGAGAAAAAGCAGCCGCATCAGTGAACGGCGATGACTATCGCGCAGACCTGAGCGGCTCTGTTCCAGAGTGGCCCCCAGATCAGGATGGTGGCGTGAATTCATGCTGACTCTTCCTTGGACCAGCTTCCGAGTATAGCCCTGAAAACCTGTTTGTAAAACGTACAGCCGGTGCGTCGTTGACCCGCCGCCGTTAGCCTCAAACGTCAGACATACAGGTTCTTACGGGAGAAACGCTCTACCAGTGGTTGGTAAGCAGAACCCAGCAGACGGTTAAGTGCGTCGATGCCCCAGGCATCCGGACCCACCAGTATGCGGGATTCATTCTTCAGAATGCCTTTTACAATGATTTCGGCTGCCTTCTCCGGCGTGGTCATGGCCAGCTTGTCGAACCCTTTGCGCTGGGCGTCGGCATTTTCCGATTTACCCATGCGTGCAGCATTGGCGATGTTGGTCCGGATTCCGCCCGGGTGCACACAGCTCACCGCTACCGGCTGATTTTCCAGTTTCATTTCCTGGCGCAGGGCTTCAGTGAATCCACGAACCGCGAATTTGGCGGCGTTGTAGGCACTCTGTTTGGGCACACCGATCAGGCCAAACACGCTGGAAACGTTCACCACGTGGCCATCGCCAGAAGCAATGAGATGGGGAAGAAAGGCACGGGTGCCGTGGGCTACACCCCAGAAATCAATGTCCATGACCCACCGGAAGTCCTCGTCGGTCATCTCACGCACAGTGGCAGACAACGCAACACCGGCGTTATTGATCACCAGATTAACCTGTCCGAAGTCTTTCACAACGTCTTCTGCGTGGGCGTAGAGGGCATCGCGGTCAGAGACATCCAGCCGATAGGTCTTCACCTCCACGCCCGTGAGCGCCTCGGCGGTCTCGGCCAGGCCTGATTCATTGACGTCCGAAAGCGCCAGCCGGCAACCGCGGCCAGCCAGGGATATCGCAAGGGCGCGGCCGATACCCGAGCCGGCTCCGGTCACGACGGCAACTTTGTTGTTCAGATTTTTCATGGTCACAGGTCTCTTGTTGTGTGCTCTGGCAATTAAAGCAGGTACTCTAACAGCTGCCTGAGGGCGAGATATGGCTTTAGTGAACTTTGCCTCAAGGCAATCCGGCCACCCTCTGACGTGGCCCCGGGTTTTGGGTACAATCCGATACCAGCAGGCGGCTCATCGAACCGGCCTGCGCACCTTTCCCCGAATCAGTGGATTTCTTTATGGAATGGAGTCTTACGCATTTCTGGCTGATCCTGGCCCTGGTGCTCAGCCTCGCCGAACTGGCATCAGGCGTCCTGTTGCTTCTCGCCCTGGGAATCGCGGCAGCGCTGACATCCCTGCTGTCATTTCTGGGCGTGTCATTTGAGTGGCAGCTTGTTGGCATGGGCGCTTTCTCGGGGATCCTGGTACCGACTGCGATTCGCTGGATCCGCCCTCGCTTTTCGCCCCGGGGCGTGGCCTACGGCACGACAGGAACCGGCGTTGAGCAGGGTCGGCGCTACCAGACCCTGAAGCGGGACTTTGATGGCGCCACCGGCATCAGGGTCAATGGCGATTTTTACCGCCTGCGAGTCAGTGACACCGGAGACACCGACCTTCCGGAAGGAACCGACGTCATTTTCAGACAGTTTGACGGCACTACCGCCATTGTTCAGACGATCACACATAAGGAGCAGTAAGCATGGAATCGTATCTTTCACCCGGACTGATTATCAGTCTGGTTGTTGTCGTTATCGGTATTTTCATCATCGCCAAGGGCCTGGTGATCGTTCGCCAGTCCGAGGTTATGGTCATTGAGCGCCTGGGCTCATTCAATCGCATCCTCGAGAGCGGCGTGAACATCATTATTCCCTTCATTGAGCGGCCACGGCCCATCAGCATGCTCCGCTATGTGCGCATGGGCGAGGATTATCATCCAGTGATGAGCGATGAGATCCGGATTGACCGAAGGGAAACCGTTATGGACTTTCCGGGCCAGCCGGTGGTAACCACCGACAACGTCACTGTTAATATCAACGGTGCCCTCTACTACCAGATCATTGACCCTCGCCGGGCCGTGTACGAAGTCGCCAACATGAGCCAGGCGGTGGAAGTCCTCGCCAAGACCACCCTGCGTTCGGTGGTGGGCAAGATGGAACTGGACAAGCTGTTTGAATCCCGCAGCGAGGTGAACAATGCCATCCAGGCCGAAATGGAAGAAGCGGCCTCCAAGTGGGGTGTAAAGCTTACCCGGGTCGAGGTTCAGGACATCAGCATGCCCGAAGAGGTAGAAGAGGCCATGCGTTTGCAGATGGCCGCCGAGCGCAAGCGCCGGGCCACGGTGACCGAAGCCGAGGGTGAAAAGTCGGCCGCGATTGCCAAGGCACAGGGCCAGCGCGAATCGGCGATCCTCAATGCCCAGGGCGACAAGGAATCCGCCATTCTCCGGGCCCAGGGCGAGCAGGAGTCCATCCGCCTGGTGCTCAGTGCCATGGGGGATTCCGAAGACAACAAACAGACCGTTATCGGTTACCTGCTGGGGCAGAGCTACATCAAGGTTCTGCCCAACATGGCGAAGGACGGGGAGCGGGTGTTTGTGCCCTATGAATCCTCAGCACTGCTGGGCTCCATGGGCATGTTCCGTGAACTGGCGGGCAGCCCGGAAGACACGGTTCGCCAGCACCTCCAGCGTGACGGCCTGCGGGGCGGGCTGGTCGGCTCTGCGGGTAACAGTTAAGGCCTGGCATCCCGCAAAGGCGCTCTCAACCCAGCAGGTTATCCAGGGGTTGCTCGTAACTGGGCGCGAAGACCTTCAGGAAGTAGGCAACCTCTGGCAGCCCGTCCTCATCCAGCCGCCGGCGAATCTGGAGGGCAGCAGGCTCGAACTCCGTGTTGCCGGCCCGGATTTCCGCCCGGCACTTGAGCCACGCCGACAGCCGGTCGGCGGCCTTGATCAGTTCCCTGTCCTCCGCCGGTAACTGCGACTCGCGAATGTAGGGCGAAAAATCGTCTCTCAGATCCTCCGGCAACAAAGCCAGCAACTCGGCTTCCGCCTTGTGTTCGATATCCCCGAACGCCTCCCGCATGACCCGGGAATGGTATTTCACCGGTGTCGGCATGTCCCCGGTAATCACTTCGGTTGCGTCATGATAGAGCGCCGCTGCCGCAATCCGGTCAACGTTTGCATGGCCACCAAAATGCCGGTTGCGGATAATCGCCAGGGCATGGGCGAGGGTGGCCACTTCCCAGGAATGGGTAGCGACGTTCTCCTCAATGGCATTTCGCATCAACCCCCAGCGTTTGATCCAGCGCAGGCGGGAGACATAGGCAAAAAAATGGCTGACAACATCACCCATCAGTCACAGTCCTGTTTTATAAAAGTTGATAATCTTTTTATTCAAATCCGGGAATTCGCCGTGCTATTCTGAATAAGCATTCAATTGTTACATACCCGGGGGCATAGTGTTCGGTCCAGTGTCCTTCGTTCGGAATAGTCTGACGGCACTTTTCGCCGGCATCATGCTGGCGTGGTCCCCGATATCAGTCGCGGAAACCGAAATCACGGTCGGCGTATATCACTTCCCACCGGTCGCCAGCGTCGGTCCCGATGGCAAGCCAACCGGACTCCTCGGCGATCTGCTGGAAGAACTCGAACAGACCCACGAGGATATCTCTTTCAGGGTTGTCCACACCTCTCCGAAGCGCCGGTTCCTGGATTTCGACGCCAAGCTCTATGACGTGATGATCTTCGAATGCCCGGACTGGGGCTGGCGCGACAAAAAAGAGGTGAGCATCAGCCGCCCCATTCTGGCAGAGGAAGATTTCTACGTGGCGCTGAGAAAACCAGGCCGGGATCTTTCGTTTTTCGACGGCCTTCCCAACCACTCCATCGTGGTGATCTCCGGTTACCATTACGGATTTGCCGGTTATGAAACCGACAGTTCAGTACTTGAGCAAAAGTTCCGTATCGAGTTCTCGGACAGCCACAGCCGCAATCTTAAACTGATCAAGGCGGACAGGCCCTCCGTTGCCGAAGTGGCCGTCATCAGTCGCTCCTATCTGCAGATGCACCTCGCCAAGCATCCGGAGGACCGCGACACACTGCTGATTTCGGACAAACCGGATCAACGCTACCAGTTCGGTATTATTGCCCGCAAGGACGGCACCGCGAGTGCGGACGAAATACTGAAGCTACTGTCACCGCTGATAAAGAACGGCCGGTACCAGCGCCTCGTTGAAAAGTGGGGCCTGCGGCTGCCAGCCGACTTCCCGACCGGTGCCGAAGCGCCCTGAGCTCAACGAACGTCCAGGGCAAACGCAACGATCACGCTGCCATCATCACCAACCTCCGCACTGCGGGAGGGGTCGAGCAGGAATACCTGGTCAGCCGGGATCTTGTGAGTGTCCTGCAAGATACTGCGAAGCGCGACACCACGAGCCGAGGCGAGGTTACTCAGGGCCTCCGGAGCCAACGCCCGCTCTCCTGCAATGTATGCCTCCCGGGCCGCCTGCCACGCCGCCCCGGACAATTCCTGTTGGCCTCCTCCGGTCAACTCTTCACGCAGTAGCGCCAGGCCGTCGGCTTGAGGCGCGACACTGCCACGGATGTTCAGAAGCAGATTCGGCCGTTCCAGCAAGGCGTCCGCCAGTGCCGACAGTTTTTCCGCTTCACCCTCTGCCAGTTCAGTACTGCCGGGAACAAAGCCCACCTGGCCAAGCTCTTCGCCACTGAACCCCGCCAGCTCGACAATGGATCCCAGCATGCTGAATGGAGACGTTGCGGCTTTCGCCAGCAGGTTCACGAACGTCCGCATAACAACCTGACCGACACTGAAGTCTGGATTGGCAAGGTCACCGCTGACTGGCAAATTGACTTCGATAACGCCTTTCCGATCCCGCAGCAGGGCCAGCCCCAGCTTGACCGGAGCATTGACGGCCTGGTCACCCGGCACCGAAGGCCCCAGTTCAAGACGGTCCATGACCATCAGGTTAGAGGCATCGATCCGTGTACCGGCGATTTGATAATCGAGGTTGAGATCAAGCTTGCCACTGTCTACTCCGTACCCCAGGTATCGGCCGAAATAGGGCGAGAGCGTGGGCAGGGAAAGGTTCTGCATAATCAGCCGGAGATCGCTGACGCCCTCAGTACCGAGGGTGCCAATAGTGCCTTCAAAATCCAGATCCCCGACGCCGCCGACGCGGCCGTTTATCGACACCTTGCCCTCTTGCGGGGCGATATTGCTAAGCCCGGTGACACTGCCGTTCAGTTTATCGACCAAGGTCGTGAAGGCCGGCTGCAGCGTGCGATCCGTATAGGCCAGGGCGCCATCCTCAAGCATCAGCTGTCCAATCCTGAAGATAAACTCAGGCTCTGAATCGCCCGCTTTCTGCTGGCCGGAAGAGGGGGCGTCCTGGTTGCCAGAGGCAGACCTTCTGACGATCCGCTCAACGTTATGGACGCTGTCCGCATTACGAACCACATTGATTACCGGCTGTGCCAGGGTCACTGTGCCGATTTCCAGACGAGCGGGATAAACATTGTATTCGATGGGCGCCAGGCGCAGGGTTTGCCAGGACACCAGCCGCTCGGAACTGTCGGGCAACCGCACACTAAACCCGGCCACTTCCGCGGTGCCGCTGAAAGTGCCGGTGAGTGGCTCCTGCTGGCCGTCCAGGTCCAGATTGCCATCTACTCCGAGGCTTCCACTGACAATGGCAAGATTTGCGCCCTCCTGAACATAGGATTCAAAGGCAGCCAGTTGCACCCCGGCCCCGGAAATGGCGGCTTCCAGGGTGAATGGCGAGGGGGTTACCTGACCCGTCAGTGACAACTGTCCGCCACTGGCCAAGGTGCCCTGCATCTTATACGTCACCGGTTCTTCCAACTGATGACTGATTGCCCCGGTGGACACCGATAACTGCTCCAGCGTCAGTTCCACAGGATTCTCCGGTTGGTTATCCTGCCAGAGAACCCGGCTGCCAGACAGGGTCACGCCCGCCACAGACCACCAGAATGGCTGCCCGGTGACTACCGGCCCTGCCCCACCATTCGATGGCTCGCTGGCTTGGGGGTCTGAAGTCAGTGGCACCAGCCAGTCAATCTGGCCGGTCTCACTCCGGGCCAGCGCCAGATCCAGGTTCTCCAGGGAGACCTGGCCCACGTTGATTTCACGCGCGTTCAGATCAAATCCGATGGCATCGACAGACAGGGTTCCGTTACTCAACCGGACCTGCTCGCTCTCCTCATTCAGGGCAATGGCAAGGTCCTCGAGCGCCAACTGACCGTTGCTGGTCTCCAGGTAGAAGACCTCACCGGCCTGCACTTCATAGTCGGAACTGAGGGTGACACTTCCGCCTCGCAGATCGTAGGGAAAGTAGGGGCCCAGGAAGTGAGCGATGGTTTCATAGCCCACCGAAGACATCTTCAGGGAACCGCTGGAATAGAGCGGCGCGATACTGAGATCCCCCGCCCACTCAACGGTCTGGCGGTCCAGTGCGGCGTTCAGGGAGTAGTCGCTATTCTGGCCCTCACGGCGCCAGGTGGCGAGGTCGTTCAGGGTCAGATCCAGTGGCGTTACCCGGAATTCAGCCATTTGCCGCTTGCTGAAATCCCGGAACAGCAATTCGCCGCCATTCACGACGATCTGCCGGAAATAGACGCGGGGTAGCCCAGTACTTTCTTCAGCGGCAGGCGGTCCCGCTGCCCCGACAGGTTCAGGATTGGCATTTTGCCAGTCCCGGGCAAAATTGACTCTGTAATCCTTCAGCAGGTCAACCCGGATAAAGGGTTCTTCCAGCTGAATCGACTCAAAGCCGGCGACGCCACGGATCAGCTGAAAGAAATTCATGTCAACCAGCAACCGGTCGAAACCAACCACCGGCTCGCCGTTACTGTCCCTGGCCGAAAGCCCGAGCGCTTCGACACTCAGCGTATAGGGATTGGTGCTGATGCCGGTTACTTCCGCCTGCCACCCCAGCCGCTGGTCCAGCTGTTCGGGTATCGACCGCTCCAACCACCAGGGGAGGAGCAGGAAACCCGCAAGGGTGTACAGAATCAGAAGGACCAGGAATACGATCAACAGATTCCTGGGAACACGACTGCGTTGACGGCTCTGGGCCACGGACATCTCCTCATAAGCGGCGGAATCCCGGGGCAATCTTGCCCACCTGCCTGTTCACAAGGATAGTCGGCCTGACGCCACTTTGTCAGCTCCTCAGGTGCTGATCGGGCAGGACCCGCTCTTTCGCCCGGGCCCATGGCAATGCGCAAAGGGATACTGGCCGAATTGCAACCCGGTACGACACACGGAGCGCTGACAGGCGGCCCTGAACCCGATATGCTCGGCAGTCGTGGTTATCCCGTGTCATTAACACGAGCGAGCGAGAGGAAGGTCTATGAACATCGGCGACATGCGTCGTGATTTCGAAAGTGAGGGTCTGGATCGCGACACCCTGGACAACAACCCGGTCAGGCAGTTCCAGACCTGGTTCGAGGATGCCCGGGAGGCCGGCATTCTGGAGCCCAACGCCATGTCACTGGCCACAACGGGGCGGGATGGCATGCCGGATCTCCGAACCGTGTTGCTGAAATACTTTGACGAACACGGCTTTGTTTTCTATACCAACTACGGCAGCCGCAAGGCCCGGGAGATGGATGAAAACCCGCAGGCCGCCCTGCTGTTTCCCTGGATCGGCCTCAACCGTCAGGTCAGGATTCAGGGCCAGGTGGAAAAAGTCAGCAAATCAGAATCACTGCGCTACTTCGCATCCCGGCCAAGAGGCAGCCAGATTGGCGCCTGGGTCTCCGAGCAGAGCAAGGCCATCACCTCACGGGGGCTGCTTGAGCAGAAGCTTGCCGAGGTGAAACGCAAGTTCACCGAGGGTGAAGTGCCCCTGCCCGGTTTCTGGGGCGGTTACCGGGTGGTTCCCGAGCGCATTGAGTTCTGGCAGGGCCGGCCCAGCCGGCTTCACGACCGCTTTGAATATGTGAGGGAAGGCGATGGCTGGCTCATCCAACGGCTACAGCCCTGACCCCCGGCCAGCCATCTGGCTGTGCCATCAGACCGATGGAATCGAGGCGCCCCCTCCGGCCTGGCTAACCGGGTACGAACGGGATACGGTCGGAAAATTCAGCGGGCCCCGTGAACGGGAATATCTGACCAGCCGCTGGCTGATTCGCCAGGCAATCGGCAAATCCGCCAGCCTGCCTGCGCATCAATGTTGTCCCGTGGACGGTCGCCCCACTGTTTCAGGCCGCCCCGATGGCTGGCAGCTATCGCTCAGCCACAGCCACGGTTTGTCCGCCTGTGCCACTCGTGCCAGCTCTGCCATTGGCCTGGACCTGGAACCCTGCCAGCGCCACCCGCAATGGCAGAAGGTGGCCAGGCGCTGGTTCACCCCGGTTGAACAGGAATGGCTGTTCCGGGAAGACGACCCCAATGCGTTCCTGAAGGTCTGGACCCTGAAAGAAGCCTGGCTGAAAGCCACCGGCCGGGGTATTGCCGGTAACCTGCAGACGCTGGAGGTGCGCAAGAATTTCGAAATCTACGGAGACCAGCCCGACGAGGACTGGCAGGCTTCCTGCTGTTATATCGAGGGCTACCTGGTGACCCTGGTATTCCGTGGAAGCCGGCCGCAATGGCCTGACATCACCCTGCTGGAACCACCGCCCGGCGATTTCAGCCTGGTGGATGCGGTATCGATGGAGGCTTCCTGGGAGCCGCTGTTCCAGCGTACCATCCGCCCGACAGGCTGCTAGTGTTCTGAACCAGGCGGAGATAACAAAGGCCACTCTATATGGATAATCCCGAACGCTGTCCCTGGTGCGGAAATGATCCGCTTTACGTGCACTATCATGACACCGTATGGGGGCGCCCCGAATACGACGACCTCGCACTGTTCGAAAAACTCTGCCTGGATGGCCAGCAGGCCGGCCTGAGCTGGATCACCATCCTGCGAAAACAGGAGAGTTACCGCGCGGCCTATGATCACTTCGATCCGGAAACAATCGTAAATTACGGTGAAGCCCGGGTGGAGGAACTGCTGGCCGACCCAGGCATCATTCGCAACCGACTAAAGGTTCGGTCGATCATCAAGAATGCCCGGAGCTATCTGGATTTGCGGGAACAAGGCATTGGCTTCAGCGATTTTCTCTGGTCCTTTGTCGAAAACCAGCCGGTTCAGAACCGCTGGCGCTCACTGGCAGAAGTGCCTACGGCAACCCCTGAATCCGAGGCCATGTCCAAAGCCCTGAAACGGGCTGGCTTTACCTTTGTCGGCCCTACCATTGTCTATGCCTTTATGCAGGCCACCGGCATGATCAACGACCACTTGGTACAGTGCCCGCAACATCAGGAATGCTATTTGCTGAGCCAATGATCTCAATGGACTGGAGGGTCGTACGTTCTGGAGTGTTTTAAACCCCGGAGCTTGACCATGAGAATCACCCTCAACGAACTCAGAAGCAGAAAACGTGATTGCTGTAGCTAGGCTCGCCATTCTCGTTGGCATTGCCGGGCTGATCCCGTTTATCGCGATGATCGCGGGGCTGTTTTTCATGCCCCAACACGGTGTCGCGCTGATTGGTTACTTCTACCTTTACAGCGCCGGCGTCCTGGCCTTCATGGCAGGGGTGTACTGGCCCATTGCCATGCAGCTCGATAATTGCAGCTATCCGGTGTCGCCACTGGTAACCATGCTGCTCAGCCAGGTATTCTTTGTGGCCGCCGGTATTGGCTTACTGTTGCCCACCTCGGGACAGGTCCTCCTGTACACCACCGCTTACCTGGCACTCTACCTGGTGGATGCAGGATGGATGCGGGCGTACTGGCCGGTATGGTATCTGCGGCTACGCCTGGTGCTTACGTCGGTAGTGGTGGTATGCCAGCTGTCCGCAGCAGCCTGGCTCTTCCTTATTCCAGCCCACTGACCTCCTGTGCAGCTCAGGCTGCAACAATGGCGTATTCGTGGTTATGGGGCTCAATGAGCACGCCATGCAAGGCCACGATCGCCTTCTCGTAGTCGTCCTCATCCACCACAAACTGGACATCCACCTGGCGCATGCACTGGTGCAGGGCCAACACACTGATCTCCTCATCCGCCAGTGCTTTCACGGAACGGGCAAGAATGCCCGGCACCTTCATGTCGCTGCCGATGGCAGACACCACAGCCACCTTGCGGGTGTTGATCTCGGCATTGGGGAACTCTTCCTTCAGGGCCTTAACCACACGTTTTACGTGCTTCAGGGTGCTGCCCACGTAGTGGGTGATGGTATTGGCGTTGGTGTCCTTGGACATGAAACGCACCTTGAAGCGGCCCAGTACGTCCAGAATACGGCGATCCGAACCCGGCTCGCCCTGCATGTCCTGATCGAATACTTCCACAGCAAACACGCCCTTGGCGCCGGCGATAATCTCCACCTGCGGTTTTTCACTGACATAGTCGCCGGTGATCAGGGTACCGGTGTGCTCCGGCTCAAAGGTATTCATCACCCGCAGCGGGATTTCGTTCTGGCGCAGACCCTTACCGGCGCGGGGATGAATAGCCTCCATACCCAGGTTGGCCAGCTGGTCGGCAACGTCGTAGTTGGTGCGACCCAGGGGCACCACCTTGTCCGCGCCCACGATGTTGGGATCGGCGGAACTCAGGTGGTATTCCTTATGGATAACCGCTTCCCGGGCCTCTGTGATCACCGCCACCCGGCTGAAGGTCATCTCGCTGTAGCCCCGGTCGAAGGTGCGCATCAGACCTTCCTTGCACTGGGCGTAGCCGGTAACAATCGGTAGCTCACGACTCAGATCCACCGCGTCGAAGGCCTGTTTCAGCTTTTCGTCCAGCGGCAGCAACTCATTGTCACGCCACCCGGTCAGATCCACAAAGCGGGCATTGATGCCTTCCTGCTGGAGCTTCAGGGCGGTGTTAAAGGCGCTGTGCGCCTCGCCAATGCCGGCCAGCATCTCACGCACCGTCAGCAGGTGTTCTTCCAGCTGGAACTGGCCGTAGGAGCACAGACGCTGCAGGTCGATCAGGCAGCCCCGTACGCCTTCAACACGATCGGTGATGAACTGGTCTGCCTGTTGTTTCAGCATCGGATCGACAAACAGCTCGCCGTTGATGTCGGTCAGAAACTTCACCAGCTTGGTGAGATCGTCACCCCAGGCCCAGTCCGACTCGGCATCCGCAAACAGGGCATATACGCCCGGCTCGCCGGTTTTCTTGTGTTCCAACAGCTCGTTGGTCACCCCGCCATAGGCGGACACCACGTAAATGCGCTGGTACAGGTCGTCCTTGCTGCGATTACCGATAATGATGTTATCGCGGACGGCCTCGTAATTACTCATCGACGTACCGCCGATTTTTTCAACGGTATGTAGTTGGCTAGTCATAGGTTTGCCTTCGCTATCCTGCAGCATGAATGTCCGGAGGTGCGCGGCGTCTTACGACGCCTCGCTGAGCCCTTCCTGCATGATTTCGTCCACACTTTTGGCAAGCAGTGCGGCACCTTTTTTCAGGTCATCCTCACTGGTTGTCAGCGGCATCAGGCACTTGATGACTTCATCATTCGGACCACTGGTCTCAATGATCAGGCCGTGCTCAAAGGCACGTTTGGTAATCGGGCCTGTGATATCCGCGTGGCTTGCTTCGATACCACGCATCAAACCGCGCCCCTTCATTTTGAACTGACCGGGGTACTTGTCGCAAATCACCTGCAGGGCGTCGCTCAGTACCTTGGTCTTGGCCTTTACCTCATTGGCAAACGCATCGTCTTTCCAGTATGTCTCCACGGCGGTGCGGGCCGTGATAAAGGCCATATTGTTACCACGGAAAGTGCCGTTGTGCTCGCCCGGATCCCAGACGTCCAGCTCCGGCTTGAACAGTACCAGCGCCATCGGCAGACCGTAGCCACTGAGGGACTTGGAAACGGTGACAATGTCAGGCTTGATGCCGGCAAACTCAAAGCTGAAGAACTCACCGGTACGGCCATTGCCCGCCTGGATATCGTCCAGGATCAGCAGGATGTCATGCTTCTTGCACAGCTCGGACAAACCCTTGAGCCATTCCGCACGACAGGCGTTCAGGCCACCTTCGCCCTGAACCGCTTCCACGATCACCGCTGCCGGCAATTCAAAGCCGGACGACCCATCGCTCAGCAACTTGTCCATGATGGCGAGACTGTCCACGTCGTCGCCCAGGTAGCCGTCGTAGAACATGAAATCAACATTACCCAGCGGCGTGCCGACACCACCGCGGTGATGCTTGTTACCAGTGGTGGCGACCGCACCCATGGTGACACCGTGGAAACCGTTGGTGAAGGAGATGATGCCGCTGCGGCCTTTTACCTTACGGGCCAGCTTCAGGGCCGCTTCCACACAGTTGGTACCGGTAGGGCCGGTAAACTGCATTTTGTAGTCCAGGCCACGGGGGTCCAGGATGTGCTTCTTGTAGGATTCCATGAAGTCATGCTTGGCCGTGGTAAACATGTCCAGGCCCTGGCTCACGCCGTCTGCTTCGATGTACTCGATCAGCGCTTGCTTCAGGATGTCGTTGTTGTGGCCGTAATTCAGGGAACCGGCACCGGCCAGAAAATCCAGGTATTCCTTGCCGTCCTCGGTGTACAGGTGCGCGTTCTTGGCGCGGTTGAAGATGACCGGAAACGCACGGCTGTATACACGTACTTCGGATTCAGTCGACTTGAAAATTTCCATTGTCTTGCCTCTTAGCATGTCAGGTTCGAGGTAGGTGCGCGGTGGCGTATCAAACAAATGCAGATTCGGTCGCGATAGGCCCCGGGCGTTGGTTAAAGCCTGTTGGCAGACCTACCTCAGTGGCCTGCCGGCTAATCCAAATCACAGCTTTACAGTCGTTCACAGCCCTGCCATCACGTAGTAGGACCGATCCTGGACCGGGCTCTCAGACTGGCTTCGTGAAGGGCCCGATGCGCAGCAGAAACTCGGAATCATGCTGCCCGCCAAAGTGGGTCTCTTTCTCGAAGTGCTCGTGGTAGGTGAGCTCGGCTCCCATATCACGGGCGAATGACCGGAACAGCGCCCATGAGGCCTCGTTGTCTTCGGTGATGGTCGTCTCCATATGGGTGACGTCCTTACACGCATCACGACCGACGATTTCCTTGAGCATGCGCTTGGCGAGGCCCTGTCCACGACCTTTCTCGTGAACCGCCACCTGCCAGACAAACACGGTATCGGGCTGTTGGGGAGGGATGTATCCGGAGATAAAGCCGACCAGATCGCCTTCCTTCTCCGCGGCCACGCCGGTTTCAGCGAAGTGGCTGCACTGCAACAGGTTGCAGTAAATCGAGTTGGGGTCCAGCGGCGGGCATTCTGCCACCAGCTGGTGGAGCCTGAAGCCATCATCCTTCACCGGAGTGCGAAGCATGATGGCGGTGGTATTCGATCCTTCTGATGTCATAGCGTGATCAGTTCGTGTCAAAAAGTTAGTGTTGAATTATATAGACCACAAAATATATTTCAAGTTAAGCCCTGAACCTGCCCGACGGGGTGCCCCGGCTC
Source organism: Marinobacter metalliresistant (assembly GCF_038098645.1). Classification (NCBI taxonomy): domain Bacteria; kingdom Pseudomonadati; phylum Pseudomonadota; class Gammaproteobacteria; order Pseudomonadales; family Marinobacteraceae; genus Marinobacter; species Marinobacter metalliresistant. Next base: position 2,619,653 of record NZ_CP101118.1, read on the forward strand.
ACTCTTTCAGAATAGCCCGGATTGTCCCATTCGCCAGTGACAAATTGATTAAACAGTGGAAGGAAAAACGATATCCGCGCGACTCAGGGACGTGCCACTTCGGGGGCGTGCCACTGGGCATCCGGTTCCGATAGAAGACCCCCGCTGCCGAACCGGCCTGCCAATGACTCGGGACCCCATGCACCACAAAAATCTTTAGGCCTCCAAATATCAGGCCTGGCGCGCCGCCAGGGAACGCCCCGCCAGGCGTCGAAGTACCAGCGGAACAAAGAACCCGGCCGTACAGATCAGAAAGCCCCAGGCGTTTACGCCCAGCAGCATGGCGTACTTGCCTTCACCAATGGCCCAGCCTGATGGAATCAGGCCCACAGCCAGCAGAACCCCCAGGCTCAGACCGGTCCAGAAACTCAGATGAAAACTCCAGGGTGACCAACGGGTAAAGCGATAAAACAGGAACACCGGCGCCAGCCCCATCACCATGGTGCCGGATATGGTGGTGGCCTTGAGGATATCGGTGCCGGCGAACATCGGCAGGTTGCCCGCGAAGGCGAAGATAATCATCACCACCGCCCCCACACGAATGCCGGGAAGGCGATCCTGCGCCCGCCGCGCGAGCCGCGGCAGATCCACAGCGAGCGATTTCGCCAGCGAGGTGAAGGTGGAATCGAGTGTTGAGCCGGCCGAGGTCATCATTACCACACTCATGAAGAACAAGGCCGCCAGCCCCAGGGACTGCCCTACGGCTGCCGGCGCATTACCCATGGCCTCGATTCCGTTCAAACGGGCATGAACACCAACCAGACTGAAAATAAACACCGCCACAAAGCCCAGCAGCCCCGCGACCACAAAGCTCTTGAGCATGGTTTTTTCCTTGTTCACAAAGCCCCGGTCGGTCAGTACCGGGTCATGAAACGGATAACTGAACATCTGCAGCAGGGCCACCAGCAGCAGATCAAAGCCGGCATCAAGCCTGAACTCGCCATTGCTCAGCAGGGCACTGGTATCGTTGGCCGGAATAATCAGGAACAGCACCGCTCCGACAAAGAACACAAACACAAAGGCCTGGATCACGTCGGTAAAGATCGAGGACCGCAACCCGCCTTTCAGGCTGTAGGCCAGGGTAAATACCGTGAACACCATCGCCGCTGTGTAGTACTCCCACTCGCCCGGCAACCCGAAATAGCCACCGACCACGGCGGTGTTGCTCCACACCTCATTGTATAAACGGATCAAAATCGCAGCGGCAAACGCCAGCGCCGCAAACCGCCCGAACCGGGAGGTCAGGAAATCCTGAAGGCTACGGGCACCGGTCTGGGTCCGGATCAGGTAGATGATGTAACCGGCTACGGGAATCGACAGCCAGTAACTCGCGTAAGCCAGGCCGCCGGTCACGCCATAGGCCGCACCGAGGTTAGCCGCGTTGGTGACCGACTTGGCGAAGATCCAGCTGATAAAAATACTGGCCGTCAATGACCACTGCCCCACCGGATTGCCGTTATCGTCCGCGCCCTTGTAAAACGAATTCGCGTTCTTGCTCTTTGGCGACAGCACGTACATCACCACGCCGTACACCAGCAGGAATCCCCAGAACAGGGAGGCTTCGGTAAAATTCATTGTCTTGTTCCTGGTTCGTTATTTCCGGGGCCCTGCCCGGGGTTTCTGATTTGGGTGGTGACGGCGCTGGCCGGGAAGGGGCTCAAAAAAACGCCCGTGAATACGTCCCTGTAGGGCTCGGTCGCGATATCCGCGACCAGTCCTAAAAAACTAACCAGGAGCCGAACAACTGGCCCCAAACCGGTAACAGGAAAAACACCGGTGATGCCGCAGCATAATGCGCTCGTCCATACTCTCGGCCAACGAGCCCCCGAGGTCATACTGCGGATCATCATCCACCAGCGTGCAGGCATACACCCGAACCCGGTCACCCTTCTTCACCAGCATCCGGGTGTAGGTGCACATAAAGTGCGCCCGCGACTCCTTGGTCGGATACTTCTCCATACAGGTCTCGGTAATCTCCGGGCTGCCGTCTTCCGAACCGGGCGTACCAAGGTCCGGAAACGCGGTAAACGCCAGGTTCTCGGGAATATGCCAGTCACGGAAAATCGCCCGGAAAACCGCTTCCACATCCGACGGGATTTCCTCAGGATCGGTCTGGCGGGCAATCGACACCTTGAAACCCTGCTCAATCAGCCAGCGGATACCCTCCAGCGCCAGATCAAAGCTGCCTTCACCGCGGTCCTTGTCGTGCCGGGCGCGGTCCGGGAAATCCAGGCTAACCCGGAAGTGGATCGGGTAGGGATTGTCCAGCAACGGCAACACCTGGTGCCGGCGTTTGCGCAGCGGCTCGGTGGCATTGGTCAGCACGAAGCAGGGCCGGTGCTGGCTGGCGTAATCCAGGATGTTGACAAAGTCCCGGATCACGAAGGGTTCGCCGCCGGTGAAGGAAAACTGCTCCACGCCCATATCGATGGCTTCGTGGATAAAGGGTTTCACATCGCTGAGCTTCATGCCGGGAATGCGGCCGTCACCGGGATGGGAGCCTTCCAGACAGAACGGGCAGGCCAGGTTGCAGGCGGTGCCGGTATGAATCCACAGCTCCTTCAGCCTGTGCGCATCAATGTAGCCCCGGGGGTCACCGTTGCGGGTGTGGGTCCAGCTGTCGAACGCCCGGGGCTCCAGGACCTCCACAGCCGGAATACGCCTTCTGCGGGCCGTGGGGGTTTCAGTCAGGGACATAGAGACTCCTCGGTGCTTTTGTGTCTTTGCCGCGACGCCAGCCGTGCAGCTTTTCCAGCAACTTCAGGATGCCCGCGGGAGCATGGGCGCGCTTCCATTCACCGGCAGCGTATTTGGCGGATTCGTTCCAGGTCGGGTACGGATGGATAGTACCCAGGATCTTGTTCAGGCCAAGGCCATGTTTCATTGCCAGGGTGAATTCCGCGAGAATTTCACCGCCATGAGAACCAACCACAACCGCTCCAAGAATCTTGTCCTTGCCCGGCGGTGTGAGCACCTTGATAAAGCCATGGTCTTCGCTCTCAGCTATAGCGCGATCCAGGTCATCCAGGCCGTAGCGGGTGACCTCGTAGGCAACCCCCTTCTCTTTGGCCTCGGCCTCACTAAGCCCAACCCGCGCCACTTCCGGTGAAGTAAACGTCACCCAGGGCATCACCCGGTAATCCACCCGGAAGCGTTTGAACTGCCCAAAGAGGCCATTCACGGCGGCGTACCAGGCCTGATGGGCGGCAGCGTGGGTAAACTGATACGGGCCAGCCACATCGCCACAGGCAAACACGTTCGGGTAGCGCAGGCTCATGTCCTCTTCCACCGGTACGGTGCCGTTGGGCAAGGTATCGACACCAATCCTGTCCAAATTCAGGCCGGCGGTGTTTGCCGCACGGCCAACGGCCACCAGTACCTGATCGAAGGGAATGCGTACCCGCTCACCTTCATGCTCGCAGTAGACGACCTTCTCGTCTTCTTCTTTACGGAACTCCACCGCAGAATGTTTCAAACGGACATCCACACCATCAGCCTGGAACTGCTTGAGGACCAACTCGGAGACATCGACATCCTCCTTTGCCAGCAGGCGCTCCCCCATCTCAATCTGAGTCACCTTGCTGCCCAGCCGGGCAAACGCATGGGCCAGCTCGGAACCGATCGGACCACCGCCCAGTACCAGCAGGCGCCCCGGCTGCTCCTGCAATTCCCACAGGTTATCGGAGGTCAGCGGCTGCATGTCTTTCAAGCCCGGAATCGGCGGCATGGCTGGCTTCCCACCGGTGGCGACAACAATGCTGCGCGCGGTCAGCCGTTCGGTGCGGCCGTCGTTATGCCTGACTTCCAGCTCCCAGGGCGATACGAAGCTGGCCTCGCCAGAGATGCAGTCCACACCCAGTTTGCGATAACGCTCGGGGGAATCGTGAGGCTCCACCTGGGCGATCACGTCCTGGACGCGGTTCATGATGCTCCTGAACGAGCCGTTCACCGGCACTGACTCCAACCCGTAACGGTTGGCATGGCGCAGGGTATCTGCTGCCTTGGCACTGCGGATCAGCGCCTTGGAGGGCACGCAGCCGGTGTTGAGGCAGTCGCCACCCATTTTGTGCTTTTCGATCAGGGCCACTTTCGCCTTCACCGCCGCTGCGATGTAGGCCGAAACCAGGCCGGCAGAGCCACCGCCAATCACCAGCAGGTTGTAATCGAAGCTTTCGGGCTTCTTCCAGCCGGCATAGACCTTGCGGCGACGAATGAAGCCCACCACAAACTTGGCAATCAGCGGGAAAAGTCCCAGCAGGGCAAAGGCAAGCAGCAGGTCGGCCGAGACAATGTCACCGGTGGACCGGATCTGCCCGAGCTGGGTGCCTGCATTTACGTAGACGAAGGTTCCCGGAAGCATGGCAATCCAGCTCACCAGGGCATAGGTGCGCAACTTCATGGCAGTCAGGCCCATCGCCAGGTTGATCAGGAAGAACGGGAAGACCGGCACCAGACGCAAGGTTGCGAGGTAGAAGGCACCGTCTTTTTCGATGCCACGGTCCATTTTCGCCACGGTCTCGGCATAGCGCTTGCGCAAGGTATCGCGCATCAGGAAGCGGGCCACCAGAAACGCCAGAGAGGCACCGATGGTGGAAGCAATCGACACCGCCGCCAGGCCGTACAGGTTGCCGAAAAAAGCACCGCCCGCCAGGGTCATGATCGTCGCTCCGGGCAGTGACAGCGCGGTGACCACTACATAGATGGCCACAAACCCGAGCACCGCAGTCGTCAGATTCTGCCCAATCCAGCTTTCCAGAAGCTGCTGGTTATCCTTGAGATTCTGCAGCGTCAGCAGTTCATTACCACCGCTGGCGATAAAACCGATGATCACCGCCACGATCAACGCGACCAGAATCCATTTTTTCGATGTCATGTAATAATCCTTGTTACCCTTAATAATGTAGTACCGCAGAGACACGCCAGTTGCGGAAGTGTTACATCCGGCCCTTCTGTTTCGCTTCTTTGCTTCTTTCGCAGGTTTAAAGAAGTTGTACGTCGTTCAGGCCGGCATTGTGTCAACGATTGCTCATGAATATCTAACAATTTGGTCACGGCCCCTTGCATGGTGTACGCAGGGAACTTTTCGACAGCTGTCAGAACTTACTGCTATTCTTGAGCAGTTGTTCACAATAGGAAACAGCGATGTCGGATCCAGACACCCCCAGGGAAGCAACACTGATTCAAAGCCTGAAAGCGGGCGACAATCAGTCCTATCGGGAAGCGGTGCGCGTTTACACACCCGGGATGCTGGCGGTCGCCCGGTTCTATCTGGACCACTCCAGCGCCGAGGAAATTGTCCAGGATTGCTGGGTTACCGTGATCGATGCCATTCAAGAGTTTGAAGGCCGGTCGGGCCTGAAAACCTGGCTGCACCGGATTGTTGCCAACCGCTGTAAAAACAGGCTTCGTTCCAGCAAACGGGAAGTGGCCACCGATTTTTCCGAAAGCCTTGAGCCGGAGCTGGCCAGCCGTTTTAATTCCACTGGCCGCTGGGATCTGCCGCCAAAGCTGCAGTTTCACGAATCCGCGGACACACTGATGGAAAATGGTGCCCTCAGCGATTGCCTGGACAAACACCTTTCCGCGCTACCGGAAACCCAGCGCTCCGCCCTGATGCTTTACGAGGCTCACCAGCACAAATCCGACGATGTCTGTAACATTCTGGATGTCAGTGCCTCTAACCTTCGTGTCCTTTTACACCGTGCAAGGCAAAAAATCTTTCTGATGGTCGAAACCTTCCAGGAGACGGGCGAATGCTGATGTGCAGGGATCTGGCCGTAATTGCCAGTGATTACATTGATGGCGAACTGGCTGGTCGGCAGAGCCTGTCCGTGAAAATGCACCTGATGATGTGCAAGGACTGCCGAACCTTTATCGGCAATCTGCGGGCGAGTACCGAGCTGATGAAGGCTCACTCCTCGGCCCAGCCGGACGAGGAGCTGCTGCGCAGGATCGACGAACGTGTGACCGAGGCACTTAACGCACTGAAATCCCGGGGCAGCGATAGTTAATAACCCGTCAAACCCTGTTTTTTTGATGTCAGTGATTACCTGGTATATTCAGAGCTTCTGTTTTGCTGAATTCGCTTGGCCTGATTACGCTTTATCTGCTCCGCTTTGAGCTTATCCGCCCAACTGTCCACGTCGATCGGAACAGTCCCGGTAATCTCCAGGGAACGATCTTCCAGCACCTGCTCCAGACCCTGCGCCTGCCGCTGATAGATAACCTCGTCCCGGTGATACAGCAACGCCTCGATCTGGGGCCGGAAGCAACGCACTATCGCCGTCAGCCAGCGATTGACCGGCCAGCTGGGGTAGGCGTGATCAATGGCAAACTGATCCAGCACTCGAATGATCGTCTCCGCAGGCAGCCAGCTCTCATCGGTTACCCAGCGGTTTACGGCAAACAGGTCGGTAGGGTAACCCCAGGCGTCCATGGAAACTGCGACCAGGTGCGCCACCCTGTCCTCACCCGTGGGCCCCATCACCGGCTCTATCCCTTCAGGCAATGCCGCATTACGAAGAAACAGGTGGAAATGCCCATGCTCGGCGTGGTCGTCCCGGTGAGCATGGTAGTAATACTGGGACGCGGTTTCCCGGTCATAGACGTCCTCTTTCGGGTAGTGGTCCATCTCGTAAAAAGGGCCCTGGCCTTTGAGCACCTCACCAACCACATTTAACCCGCCTTTCTCCAGCACCCGGTAGCACTCCCGGATATCGTCAATGGCCGCCAGACTGGTCAACACCTGGTTATCCGTGAGACTCGCCAATTTGGGAATACCAAGTTCCGTCATTATCTCTTATCTCCTTACCCGCGCGGCTCCGGGAGTTCCCGGAAGCCGCGCGCGTCCGACTGGTCTATTCACCTCAGGCAGCGGCATCTGCCAATCGTTTCCCGGCATTGGCCGAACAGGGGTTCTTCGCTGCACAGGGATTTTTGGTCGCGCACGGATTTTTCGTGGCGCAGGGGTTTTTGGTGGCGCAAGGGTTACAGGCGCCACATTTGCCACCCTTCAGGGCACAGGGATTAGCTGCAAGCTGCTTCTGAACCTTGCCCATGTACGCCGTGAGCGCCGCCAGCTGTTCACCGCTCCAGTCCAGAGGCTCTGCCGCCATGGGCTGAACCATACAAACCTGGACCATCTCATCCAGATGCACCGAATCCATGCCAAATATGTCCCTGGCCATGGCCACGGAATGCGGATAGGCATTGGCAAAGGTTGCGTTGTAGCCAGCGCCATCGTTGTGGCAGGTCGCGCAGGACAGGCCGTTGCTGCTGAGGGAAGGATCGTTAAACAGCTTCTCCCCCAGAGCCATCAGCTTGCAGGGATTCCCCTCATAAGGTTGATAGTTGGCTGGTCGAGTGACCTTTTTGGCAGCACAGGGGTTGGGTTTGGCGCCACACTTGCCCGTAGCTGCGCAGGGATTACAGCCTTTCACAGCGCAGGGATTACAGCCCTTGGTGGCGCATGGGTTCTTGTTGGCACATGGGTTCTTCACGGCACAGGGATTTTTAGTCGCGCACGGGTTTTTGGCCGCGCACGGATTGCAACCGGCCTTACAACCAGCTTTGCAGTGCTGCCCGGCCTTGCACTTGCTCTTGCAAGGAGAGCACGGATTGCAGGCGGCAACCGCCAGCCCGCCGGTGCCAAGCATGGCAGTCATCAATGCAGCGGACCACCAGGCAGTGCGCTGATGTTCATAGGAAATGCGAATGGCTTTTCTAAGAGGATGTATCGTGGACATGGTCTCTCTCCCTGATCATGGAGTTATGGGTTGGGCCCTCGGAGCCCGTCACCGCACAAGGGGCGGTCATGAAGGAGACACATGAGTTCCGGAACTATTACACCAGTTTTCAAAATTAATCGGCCTCATAAATCCGGGTGTCGGGATGAAAGGTGTACCAGGCGAACCAGAAGGCTCTCGTGGCAGGAAGCAGCTTGCCCGACGCATCCCGCAGCTCCGCCGACGGCACCTCCGGATCGTAGTGGATTCGTACCGCCTTGCCGCCGATCCGGTCTTCTAGAACAGCACCGTGGTCCGCCAGTTCGGGGAATGGCCAGGCTTTGCTCTCGCCATTATGGGTCCAGCCCAGCACCCAGGTTTTCGGGTGATACTTCCGGCTGGTGTGGGTGACGGGAAAGTAAAGCCGCTCAGAATGATCGTAATCCCCGTAAGGCGACATCCGGTAGTTGCGACTGTGGCCGGTGTCTGTTGAGAGCACCTGTCCGTCAGAGCCAACCCGTTCCTGCCACCTTCCCCAGAGTTCATGGCGAATGGCGACAGGCGTCAGCTCAGTCCCGGCCAGCGGGCCTGAAATTGCCCGCCCTTCAATCTGTGACCATAGGGATTCGGTTTGATGGTCATACATCAGCAGATCACTGTTATACAGCAGACCCGACACACCAAAGGTCAGGTGACGACCCTCAACCTCCGGATCGAACGCCATGCCGGTTCCGCACAACGGGCAGAAGGTAATCAGCAGCGGCGTACCGTCAAGGTCATGATTGACGATTTCGTGCCAGTTCAGAATGCCGATGGGGTATGCAAAGCGGGCGTCTCCGTCATCAAAGGTCAGCATCAGGTCATCGGCGCGCCAGGGCAGGCTATCGGCGGGGCGCTCAAATTTTGGATCGTCTATTGAGGGGATGCCATCACGAGGTGGCCCACCACGGAGGATTTCATCAACCGGCACCCGTGCGTTGCTGACATCAAATCCGTTTTTGCTCTCGGCAATGGCCGGCTGTGTTGCCCAGAGCAAGAGAGCAATCAGTACCGAACCAATCATGTTATCCATGCTCACGATTCACCTCCTGATATCCCCAGCTCCATCAGACACTGCTCCAGCCTGATGGCCCGCAAGGTGAGAGACCCCTGAACAACCGAAGTGTTACGACGCGCCTTTCTGAAACTGAATTTTTTGTGCTTCTTCATGCACCCTCTGCTCCGCGGCCTCGGCTGGCCGATGTAACAGAGTTCCCCGATGTTTGTCTATTCTATTGGCATAACTTAAGAAAAACCGGGGTAAAATATGCTGTTGAACTGGCTCTCCAGGCGCCTGGCCGCCTACCTTTCCAAGGAAGTTTCCCGGCACTCCACCCGAACCTCCACCTGGGAAGCCATGGTAAACACGCTTGAGCCCGGAGACGTTCTGCTGGTAGAGGGTAATACGCGAATCAGTGTTGCCATCAAGTATCTGACCCAGTCCACCTGGTCTCACGCGGCACTGTACCTGGGGCCGGATGCCGGTCTCGGAACCTCGGACGATGGTGAAGCCCACGTACTCATAGAGGCAGACCTTGAGGCAGGTATCCGCCCGCTTCCCCTGTCTTTCTACCGAAATACCCATACCCGCATCTGCCGTCCGGTCGGACTTGATGAAGACGACATTCACGCGTTGACGGACTATGCCCTAAGCCGCCTCGGCCACCAGTACGACATGAAAAACGTGTTTGATCTGGCGCGTTACCTGTGGCCGACACCGCCGGTGCCGACGCGTTACCGGCACAGACTGCTGGCGTTCGGAAGCGGCGATCCCACGCGGGCCATCTGTTCCACCTTTATTGCAGAAGGCTTCCAGCAACTGCGCTATCCGATCCTGCCAGTGGTGAAAACATTTCCCGCCAACGATCCGGACTGTGAAGACTGCGAGATCGAGCGCTTCCGGATCCGGCATCCCTCCCTGTTCACACCGAGGGACTTTGATGCCTCACCTTATTTCCGGATTATCAAGCCCACCATTGAGGGCAACTTCGATTACCGGGCAATCGACTGGGAGGACCGGTAACCCTCAGGTGTCGGGCGACCGAGCAGAAAGCCCTGGAGTTCATCACACCCTGAGGTCAGCAGCCAGCTGGCCTGGGCTTCTGTCTCCACGCCTTCGGCAATGACCTCGCAGCCAAGGCTGTGAGCCATGGAGATCATGGTGCGACAAAGCACCTCATCCTGTTCGTTATCCGGCAATCCGATGACAAACGCCCGATCGATCTTGATGCGTTTGACCGGCAGTGCTTTCAGGTAGGCCAGCGACGAGTAACCGGTACCAAAGTCATCGACCGCCAATAATACGCCCAGTGCCCGGAAGCGCTGAAGAATCTTCAGCGCCATGGTGACATCTTCCATCAGCGCGGTTTCGGTGATTTCCAGTTCCAGACAGTCCGGTGCCAGATTGTGGGACTGCAAAATGTTTTCGATGGTTTCAGCCAGAGACGGGTCTGCCAACTGGCGGGCGGATATATTGACGGCCATGCGTCCCTCGAATCCCTGTTCAACCCAACGTTTCATGGTCACAACGGCCTGTTCAACGACCCACAAACCCATAGGGATAATCAACCCGGTCTGCTCCGCAACCGGAACAAAGTCAGCCGGAGACACAAGACCATCAGCGGGATGGCGCCAGCGCAGCAGGGCCTCATACCCTACACAACGACGTAGCCGGTCAAACTGGGGTTGATAGTGGAGCTCGAATTCCCGGTGCTCGATAGCGGTACGCAAATCCCTCACCAACGTCTGATGCCGTTGAATCTGTTCGCCGAAATCCGAAGCAAAGAACTGGACCTTCTGATCCGGCGATTTCTTCGCCCGGTGCATGGCGATCTCGGCGTGGCTCAGCAGGGTCTCGGCGTCACTGCCATCCATCGGAGCAACGGCAACACCAGCGCTGATATGGCATTCATGACTGAATCCCCCAACCTGGACTGGCGCAGTACAGGCACTGATCACATCAGCAATATCCGCTTCCAGATGTACCTCTGGCTTGTCTTCGCGGGCCGTAAACCACAAACCGAAGACATCACCGCCCAGCCGGGATACAAAACCCGGCTCCCGGCTGAAACGGCCAAGCCTCCGCGCCACCTCCTGCAATACCCGATCACCCGCCTGGTGGCCCGCAAGCCCGTTGAGTGCCTGAAACTCATCAAGACCAAACACCACAAGCGCACTGGCTGCCGCATCGTGTTTGCCCGCCTCCGCCAGATACTGCGTAATCCGTTCTTCAAACAGGTTACGATTGGCCAGCCCGGTGAGTTGATCGTAAAGGCTCCGGATCTCCAGTTCCTGCTCGGTGCGCTTCAGTGAACGGGTCCGCTCCATCAGCAACTGATCGAGGCGCTGGTTCAGGGACTGCAGGCGGTTCAGGTAAGACGCATTCTGTTTCAACATGCCGTTAAACGCGCCCTCAACCTCCCCGAACTCATCACACCGTTCCGGCTGCCGGACGTAGCTCAGGGGGTGCTCGGCATCGGTGCCGGCCTGGATAATACGGCTGCGTAGTCTCAGTAAAGGTGACAGCATCATGCGATCGACCACGGCCATGGTGACAATGGTTACGAAAATGGCAATCAGCAACGACAGCCCCGAAATGCGAGCTACGAACGCGGTCAACTCCGCCGAGACACCGGTAACGTCCACCCGCGCCCGCACCGGGTAGTCGCCGAGCCATTGGCCCTCCCGCCAGGCAATCTCCAACCGGATACCTTCGGGCCGCTCAAGATCCCGCAGCCGCCCCAGGGCATCGCCCGGCTCCCTGACCGCCTCACCAGCGCGTAACCACTGGTCACCCACCATCAGCTCGATACCCGTTAACCGTGAGCTTTCGAGCAAATGCTCAAGCGAGTCGGCGGTTACCGAGCCTGACTTTGTAGCCAGATAGGTTTTGATGGCCTGTTCAGCGACGGTGGCATGCTGGCGTAACAGGCTCTCTTCGTAATTTCGATAAGACGGAATCAGAATCACGAACTCGATGACCAGGATCGCCACAAAGGCGGCCACGGTCAGGTTCCGGCACAGCCGACAGGCAACAAGTTGTCTGGCCCAGTTCATCAGCGATTGCCAGTTGGTCCGACCGAAACCAGTGCCTTCCCTCGCACCGTCAAAACCTGCTTCCATCCCAGCCGGCCACCTCATTGCACTGTCTCCCGTTGATTGGCGTACCCGTTGATTCCACGTACTATCGACACAACAGGCTTACGGTTGTTACACCCCCTGTCCCTGCACGTCCACGGCTGTTCAAAGGTGAAGATAGCGTGGTTGAGGTTTTCATCAACCCCGTGATCAGTCGTTTGTGACAAGATCTACCGGCGATTCTTATAGCTCCCGCACCCCCAACCAGATCCCTGCCAGCATACCGGCCAGGGCAGACAGGCTGGCCAGGGACAGGGCGGGCAAGGCCAGTAGCAACTGGAAATCGTTACCCCCCAGCGCCAGAGCTGATCCGGCTCCCATCAACAACCCGCTGCCCAGGTGTTTGCCGGTTTCGCCGGAGGCTGGCACCACCCATCGGAAACGGCGGAAGCGCCAGGCGCCCGCGGTCATGCCCAGCAACATGGAGACCAGTATCAGTGCCCGGGAGAACGACGGCGGTGGCGAGGTGCCTACTATCAGGTTAAGCCCTGCGTCGCGAACAAAATCACTGGGCGACCAGGCCGGCTCATATAGAAAGAGCGCACCCGCAAAAACTCCCACTAGCATGATGCCGCCCCACATGCGCCAGCGGTGGCGAAACTTCCGGTAAACCAGTATCGAGGCCAGCACCAGGCTTGCCACCGCAAACCAGGGCAGCAGCCCTAGTTGGTATGGCGTGCTCCGGAGGTCTGGCTTCAGGTCTGCAATGATCAGCAATACCCATCCGGCCAACCAGCCCAGCATGGTTAACAGCATGCGCAGATCTCCACTGGAAAGGCGTGTAGCCGTGGAGATGGAACAGGCGCCATTGATCGCTGCCCCGACCCCGAACACAAAACCACCCAGGGGGATAGACCAGTGAAAAGGATAGACCGCCAGAAAGGAATGGTCATGATATTCAATCAGGGGCGTGAACAGATAGATCCAGAATCCAGCCATGAGGATAGCTGTCAGGCGCAAACGTCGGCCCCTGATCCAGTCGTTGACACCACGGACCATACAGAGGCCAGTTACCTGGGCGGTGTAACCAATCACCGCGGCAATGGTCAGTGCGATTGCGACTGAAAACATGAAAACCCTGCTCCCTATCCTGAAGTTCAGGACACGCGAACAGGGTAAATGTTACCGGAGGGCAGGTTGCCATTTCCCGACCCGGTTATCGGCAAAGTTCACGCTCCAGAAGCCTGTCGGACTTAAGTGATCGTCACGAGCAAGGTGGGAAAGCGGCACAGTAGATCAGCCTTAAGTCCGACAGGCCGCCAGTGCCCCGTCTGGCTAATTCGCTAATCTACTGAGCCACTGAGGGCCTTGAGAGCAAGGCGCGGTGGTGAAGGTTTGGTGGTTCCAAATCGAGCACGCGGCTTCCCTCCTTACCCATAAATTAATTGTAATGCGAATCATTATCAGTAAAATGCGCACTAAAATATGGAACTAGTGCTGGAGAATCCAATGCCAAAATCCGAATATTCAAAGCCGCTTAAGCGCCACCCACTGTCTGTGGCAATAGCCCTGCTCCCGGTCTCGCTTCTGGCTATTGGTACTGCACCTGCCCTGGCACAGAAGCAGGCTGATGCGCCCGCCCTGCTACCCGGCCTGAACGTTACCGCCGACTGGCTGGGGCCGCCGACCGAAGACTCCGAGAAAACCTACACCGGCGCCCGCACGGTGGTGGAGGAAGAAGAACTCCAGGATACCGGGGCGCTGAATCTGGAGGATGCCCTGCGCCCGGTACCCGGCGTCACGGTGCTTGATGAGACAGGTACGGGCATTCTTCCCAACATCGGGGTGCGCGGTCTGAACCCGCTGCGCAGTGAACGGCTTCAGATTCTGGTGGATGGCTACCCGATTGCCATTGGACCTTACAGTAACGTTGGCGTCTCGCTTTTCCCGGTCACGCTTCCGAGCCTGGAAGCCGTGGATATTGTCCGTGGCGGTGCCTCCGTTCATTACGGCCCTAACAACGTGGGCGGCGTGGTTAATTTCGTGACCAGGCCGATTCCGGCGAAAACCTCCCAGACCCTTCGCGAGCGGGTCACCATCGCCGAAGAGACCGGCAACGTCTTCACCGATACCTATTACCGTGTCGGCGGACGCGCCACCGACAAACTCGACTTGCAGCTCCAGGCCAACGTCCAGCGCGGTGACGGCTTTCGCGATCACTCCGATACCGAAGTGGATAACCTGATCCTGGACGCCCGCTACTACCTGAACGACCGGCACGAACTGGCCTCGCAGTTGCAATACTACCGTGTGGATGCCGAACTTCCCGGTGCCCTGACACCGGAAGCCTATGAGCAGGACCGTACCCAGAGTCAGCGCCCGTATGATGGATACGAAGCGGATATGAGTCGCGCCACCTTCACCTGGACGTACACGCCGGCCAACAACATGGAATTTCAATGGCGCAATTTCGTGCAAGATGCCGACCGTACCTTCTTTTTTGGTCAGAACCTCAGCGGTAGCGGCCACTGGGCGGATCCCGGGCTGGATTCTACCCACGTCGCTGATTCACCGAGACTGTTCACCGTTTACGGCACTGAGCCACGAATCGCCATCAACTATGGCCGTCACGACATTACGCTGGGTGCCCGATTTGTCAGTGAGGATGTGGAGTTCGACGTCAATCGCCTGGAATTTTCCTCCGGTACCCGTTCCGTGGCGCGCGACTGGCACCTGGACACCCGGGCCATGGCTTTTTACGCCAGTGATACCCTGTCGTTCCTGGATGACCGCCTGACCGTAACTCCGGGTCTGCGCTACGAAGACGTGGATATGGATTTCCGTGACAACCTCAGCAGCACCACCGAGGGAAACCGCGCCGAGGAGTTATTGCCGGGCCTGACTGTCGGTTATCAGGCTTCCAATGATCTGTTTGTCTTTGCCAACAGCCAGCGCTCTCTTGTGCCGGTCCAGATTGCCCAGACCACGCGTGAGGGCGCGGTCGCCAATGAAACTGCCTGGAATAACGAGTTTGGCGCACGATTGCAGGTAACCCCCAGTCTGAGCTCATCTGCAACACTGTTTCGAATTGACTATGAAGACCAGATTCAGTTCAATCGCACTACCAGTCGTTTCGAGAACCTTGGAGAGACCCGCCACCAGGGTGTCGAGCTGACGAACCAATGGAGTGTCAACAACCACTGGGAACTCGGCTTTGGTTACACCTTCCTGGACACGGAGCAACTGACGGGTGAAAACGAGGGCAACGAACTGCCCAACGCGCCGACCCATAAAGTCAGCGCCGATGCGGTGTACAGTTACCAGGCCTGGGATGCCAGCCTGAACTGGGTGTACGTCAGTTCCAGCTACAGTGATGCGGACAACACAGAAGAAGAAACCAGTAATGGCAGCGCCGGTGAGTTGCCGGACTACCATCTGGTCACTGCCAGAGTCGGTCGCGATATCCCTGTTGGCGGTGATCGCGTCCTTAACCTGGGCCTGGCTGTCAACAATCTGCTGGATGAGGATTATTACTTCCGGGGCGTGGACGTCAGTCCGGTCGGCCGTGTGCCCCAGCCCGGCCGAAGCTTTATCCTTGAGGCGCAGCTCGACATCTGATGGCCTGTTTACGGAACCGGATCGCGAAGATCCTGATCATTGTCCTGCTGTCGCCTGCTTCAGGATTGGCTGACGACAGCGGCATCCGGCTGACGGATGACCGCGGGAAGACCCTGCGGTTATCCGAACCCGCGACCCGACCCGCTGCGATTTCGACCTTTGGCGCCGATGTCGCACTGGCGTTGAGCACCCCACCGGTTGCGGTCACCGACTACGGTATCCAGGGGATCCCGGACTACCTGGCGTCGGAACTAACCGGTGTTCATGGCCTCGGCCCGCGACATCAGCCAAACCTGGAAGTGCTGTCATCGGTCCGGCCGGATCTGGTCATCGCCATTGGCCGTTATACCGAGAAAGACGGTGATCAGATTGAAGCCATCGCCCCGCTGCTCGCCTTGGACCTGATCACGGTTCAGGACAGCCTGCGGGCCGTGGAATTAGCGGGACAAGCGCTGGGGGCACCAGCAAAAGCCACGGAACTCAACGCTCGCTTTCTGGACCGCCTTCAGGCCCTCGCCAAGGGTAATAAAGGAAAGGGGACCGAAACGGTGGCGCTCCTGACCAGCGGCAGTGAAACACCCTTTGTCTATTACGACCACTTTCTGCCGACAGCGCTGCTGGAGCGCCTGGGCTTCGACAATGTCGGGGGAAAGCCGCCTAATCCCGACAGCGGTATCCCGCTGGGTTACAGAATCAGTCTTGAAGCACTGTTGGAGCTTAACCCGGATACCATTCTCCTGTTGCCCACCCGTCGTCAGCGAGCATTCACAATGAATCCGATCTGGCCTTACCTGAAGGCAGTGCGCAACAACGGCGTCTACGAAGTTCCGCAATACTGGAAAGAAGGGGCCGGCCCCATCGCCAGGGAACGGATCCTTGACGACATTCAGCGCCTGTTGCTGACGTCAGCGCCGACAGAACCGACAAATGATGAGTGACGATTCAACCACCCGCCCCATCAGCATTTACGGAGCAACTGTGTTGCTCCTGATGCTGCTGTTCTTCGTGGGCCTGATGGCGGGCTCCCGCTGGGTGTCGCCGACCCTGTTGCTGACAGCCATGGACGGCAGCAGTGACCTGCTGACACGCATCACCGTGCTGGAGCTGAGGCTGCCGCGCAACTTGCTCGGCATTCTCGGCGGCGCAGCCCTCGGGGTTGCCGGTGCCGTCATGCAGGGCGTCACCCGAAACCCCCTGGCCTCGCCTGGCCTGACCGGCGTGATCGCATCGGCCGCCCTGGCAGTGGTTTCGCTTCATACCCTGAGTACGCCCGGCGCCCTGTGGCTACCGCTGATGGCCCTTGCCGGAGGCCTGTTGGGTGGTGCACTGACGTTTGCCATCGCCGGTCGGCGACAACTTCAGCCAGAGCGCGTGGTGCTCGCCGGAATAGCGGTAACATCGCTGGCCACCGCACTGACCACGGGCCTTCTGCTGGTGTCAGGGGCGGAGGCGGCAGAGCTCTACTATTGGCTGGCCGGCAGTCTGATGGGGCGGGGATGGCTTCAGCTCCAGATGGTGCTGCCCTGGCTGCTGCTTCCACTCGGCACCTTGTTCGTCATGCAGCGGCCATTCCGCTTGCTGCAACTCGATGATGATCTGGCGCTTGCCATGGGGCTGGCCGTCGGGCGCTGGCGACTGATTTTTCTGTTGCTGGCTTTACTGCTGGCTGCAGCACTGGTCGCTTTCACCGGTCCGATCGTGTTTATTGGCCTGGTGGCGCCGCACATTGCCAGGCGGATGATTGGCAACCAGATCCAGCATTGGCTGCCCCTGAGCGCCCTGTTTGGAGGGCTGTTGTTACTGGCAGCCGATATCCTGGCACGACAGCTGGCTTTTCCCCAGGAGTTACCCGTCGGTATGCTGACGGCCCTTATCGGGGCGCCCTGGCTGGTTTATCTGCTCAATTCGCGAACCTCACCCCGGAGCGCATAAGGTGACAAATCCGGCAACGACACCTCCTCGGGCAGGCCGCCGTGGCATGCAGATTCCAGGCGCCGGCCCTGTCGCCAGACTGCTACTGGCGGGCGGGCTCAGTCTGGTTGTTGTCATCGTCGCGGGCGTCCAGTTGGGGGCGGTAGACCTGACATGGTCCCAGGTATGGGCCGGACTGACCGGCAACAGCTCGCAACACGTGCAACGAGTGGTCTTCGAATTAAGGCTGCCCCGCACCCTGGCCGGCGCCCTGATTGGCATTCACTTTGCCCTGTCAGGATGGCTGTTACAGTTGCTGAGCCGCAACCCGTTGGCCGAGGCCGGCATTCTTGGTATCTCCGCGGGCGCCAGTCTGGTGGCCGTCGCCGCCTTTATTATCGGAGACTGGATAGTGTCCAGCGCGAATCCCTACAACAATGCGTCGTTCGCGCTTCAGTATTTACCCCTGTTTGCCATGGCGGGCGGGCTTGTGACGGCCCTTTCGGTGTACTTCCTTGGCATGCGACATGGCCACCTGTCGCCGGTCAAGATGACCCTGACCGGCGCGGTAATTGCCGGCATGTTACACGCACTGACCACGGGCGCCCTGGCGTTCTGGGGCCACGCCCATACCGAGTTGGTTGCCCAATGGCTGGCCGGCTCATTGTACGGCGCAGAATGGCAACATCTCCGAGCGCTGTTGCCATGGACACTCATCGGGCTGGCCGGTGTCGGGCTGCTCGTGCGCCCACTGGAGGTCATGCAGCTTGACGATCAACACGCACGCACCCTGGGTCTGGGCCTGAATCGCTGGCGTGCCTTTGCCCTGCTGATTGCCACCCTGCTGGCCGCCAGTGCCGTTGGAGTGGTGGGGCCGGTTGGCTTCATTGGCTTACTGATTCCCCACATCAGCCGCCGGCTGGCCGGTGCCAATCTTCCGGCCCAGTTGGTGTTATGTGTACTATTGGGAGCGGTACTGGCGGTGCTGGCGGATTTACTCGGCCGGACACTGTTCACACCCTATGAAGTGCCCGTGGGTGTGGTTTCCGCCGTCCTCGGCGTACCGTTTTTTCTTTACCTGTTATCGCGTCAACCCTGAGGCCGGGATCCGCCATGTTACGAACCGAGCATCTCTCACTTGCCTACGGTGACAAGCCAGTTGTGGACAACGTCTCGCTGGCCATTCCAGAAGGTGGGATCACCTGTCTTCTGGGCCCCAACGGTTCCGGTAAAAGTACACTCCTGAAAAGCTTCGCGGGCCTGCTACCGGCCCGGTCAGGACAGGTTTACCTGGACGACAGGCCGGTTGAGCAATGGGACCGGCGCCGGCTGGCTCTCAGGCTCGCCATGCTGCCCCAGAAACCGATTGTACCCGATGGCATCAGGGTTCGGGATCTGGTGGCGCTGGGTCGTTTCCCACACCGGAAATGGTGGCAAAGGAACCTCACCACCGACGACAGCGCGACCCTCAATGCAATGGCAATGACGGGGGTTTCGGACCTGGCGGAGCGACCGGTGGAAGCGCTCTCCGGAGGGCAGCAGCAGCGGGTATGGATCGCCATGGCGCTGGCCCAGGAAACCGACATTCTTCTGCTGGATGAACCGACCACGTTTCTGGACTGGGGCTACCAGCTGGAAGTGCTGGAACTGTTATCCACGCTAAATCGCCAGCACGGATTGACCGTTGTGATGTCACTCCACGACCTCAACCAGGCCGCGCAATTTGCTGACCGGATCGCCGTCCTGGCCGGTGGCCAGCTCGAAAGCATCGGCAACCCCGGGGAAGTGATTACCGAGCCCCTGATCAACCAGGTATTTCGGGTTCATACCAGTATCATTACGGGGCCGGATGGTCGTCCATTTTGCTCCGGGTTTGCCGAATCCTTTAAATACGCATCACCCTTTTGAGGGCGCTAAACGCCTAGGATATGCGCAAAAGCAGGGAACGCCCAACCTGCGTCAAAGAATTACTGGTCCAACGCTTTTTTCAGTTGACCCAGGAGAGCCGTGTATATCCCCTGGCAGAATTCCTGCGCTGCCTCATCGTTACCGGTCCAACTGGAGTACCACTCCACAAAGGTGCCGCCATCACCTTCCGTTACCGGACGAACCCGGACATGCCCCTCGTAGCTACTGACTTCATTTGAAGAAACCGGAGAAGGTCCTTCGTCGATGCTGTAGGTGAGCTCTCGGTTATCGTCGTCGAGAGCATGCAGGGTCTCGTGAAATGCCCCGTTCAGCACCCGTTTGGCGCCCGGCTGGTCGCCTTTCTTGTCCCCGACAATATCAACATTGGTTACTACATCCGGCGCCCAGCTCATGTCGTGAAAGTCGCGAAGCTTTGCCCAGACCGTCTCAGCCGGTGCATTGACCACAACTGATTGATAGGTTTTACCCATGGTGAATCTCCTCGATCTTCTACGTAAGTGAAGCGTCTGTCTTCTGATCCCCTCTTTGCCAGCTTACTTCACGGGTTCCCACTTCTCGACCCGATTATCGGCAAAGTTCACGCTCCAAACGGTTCCGTCACTCTCGATGGCGACGGCCATTGCCGTGTGGCCGGGGTTTTCCGGCTCGCTGCCGAATGCGGTGAGGTAGTCCCCATCCGCCGCGAACTTCTGTATACGATCGTTATAAAAATCGGCCACAAAGATGTTGCCTTCAGGGCCGACCGCAATTGACGTCGCGGTGGTGAGCCAGCCCTTGAGCGGCCCGTAGATGCCCAGGGCAAACGGCCCACCCCACTTGTGCAGAAAATCACCTCCGGTATCGAAACTCTGGACACGATTTCCGTAGCCATCTGCCACATAGAGAGTTCTGTCATCAGCAAATGTTACATCAGTAGGATAAGTAAATTGCCCTGCACTCTTTCCCGTCTCCCCGGTGGTTCCCCACTGTTTGACGAAGGAACCATCCGCCCGTAAGTGCTGAACACGGTGGTTGTAAAAGTCAGCCACGAACAGGTCGCCATTACCGGCGACGGCAACACCGCCCGGTGCATTGAACTGCCCCGGCTCCTCACCGGGGCCGCCGATTACCGCAAGAGGCTCGCCAGCGAGGCTGAATACCTGAATCCGGTCGTTCATGTACTCGGGAACGTAAAGTTTTTCGTCGTGGATCGTCAGGTTCATCGGCCGTCCGAGCTCGCCGATGCCATCGCCGGTGGTGCCGAATGCCCGTTTGAGTTGCCCTTCGTGGTCAAAGACCTGGATACGTCCGTTGCGTGCATCGGATACGAAGACTTCGGTATCCGTGACGGCAATACCGGTAGGGTCATTCAGTTGCCCCGGGCCGCTGCCTTTTTCACCCCAGCTATGAACGAGAGCGTACGGCGGCTCCTGGTTCCAGTTGATCGCCCCGCCCGCGCAGCCGAGTATGGTGAGCACTACCACGAGACCGAGAATACTGTAGCCTGACCATTTAGCGATTTTTTTCATGCCGCACCCGAAACCTAGAAATTGCGGCGAAAGCCGACGCGCACAATATAATCGTCCTCGATGGCGTCACCGTTGGAGTCTTCGGCCACAGGCAGTTGTACCGTGCCTTCGACGATCCAGCTTCTGCTAACGTATTGCAGCCCGGGTGCCAGCAGCCACTGGGTACCCCCGGAATCGGCATCGGTGCCACTCCCCAGGTCGTCGCGTTCCCGATGGATTACATTGGACTCCAGCAGGGCATAGACGAAGCTCGGCGTGCCAGGCACACCCTTCATGCTTCGCGGCCAGATCCGGTATTGCAGCGAAGCGTCGAAGCGCGTCTCATCCCCTCGTGCGAAACCATCGTGGCGCCCGTTTTCGCGGTAGAGTAACTGCCCATCCACCTGGTACTGCAGCGTCTGGTAGGTAGTTACCACAGCACCGAAGACATCCCATGCGCCATCGCCGGCCTGTAGCGGGCGTGGCAGTTCGCCGAAACGATCACTGTCGTTATCGTCGCCGGTTGGGGCGGTGAGGCCGACAACCGGTGCCACGCGAAAGGTGCTGCCCGTATAATCCTTCTTGTAGAGCGTGTAGCGGCCAAACAGCGAAATATCGCCAAAACCGCTGGTGTCACGCTCCACCCGGCCCATGGGTGTGGTAACGTCCAGCTCTTTATTGAAAAAGTAGGGGACCATGCCAAACACGGCGAACTTCGAAGTGACGCCATAACCCAGCACACTGCCCAGGGCCTGTACCGAGACTTGGCGGTCCATAGGCCCATTGTCCGAGCGCTCCCGCAACACAAACTGCTCACGCCAGATAGTCTGGCCCTGGGCCACGGGCAGGGCGGTGTTGAAAGTATTGGGGGCGGCTTGTACTGCAGACACACCGGCCATTAACAAAGCGCCGACCAGCACTGGTACGCTAAGTAAATGGTTGTTATTTCGCATCGCCACCTCCTGTCTCGCCTCCGGCCTCTGAGTAGGATCGCAGCGTGAAGCCAGCCTCATCGACTGCCTGACGGGCCCGCTCCTCAGTGAGTGTCTTGCCCTCTTGCAGGGTTACGCGTACCAGGCTTTCACCAACGTCGACCTGCACATCAGTGACACCGTCGACCTTGTTCAGACGTTTTTCGATGCCGTAGGCACAGAAGGGGCAGGCCAGGCCGTCCACACCCAGCACGTATTGATTATCGGCGGCCAGCACGGCAATGCTGAATATCAGAGCCGATAGCAGCACGTACAGTTTTGTTAACATGACGAATCCTCTCTCCATGGATGTACAATCACAGCTTTTCACCTTGATTTGACTCCACCTCAGAGCCGGGCGAGGTAATGTTTTACGACCGGCTTGCATAGACAATCCGCGCAAGGATCACCAGAGTCGCCAATTGCAGTGCCGATTTGACCCAAAAGCCGATGATCATCCCCTCGACCATGTGAAAAAGGGCGAACAAGGAAAGTAACGGCACGACATAACGATTCTTGCGCACGATGCCCCAGATAAAATAGATGACCAGGCCAAGTGAGATATAGATATTGAATGCCCGATACGACAGCAAGCCAAAGTTGATGGTCTCGGGCGCCCAGCCCTGGGCGCGGTAGACCAAAACGCTTGTCGCGCACGCGGCAAACAGAAGCTGCAATGCGATCAGTGCAATGCCCTGCCATCGCGTGAGTGATAAGGGTTGCCGATTGTCTTTCATCAACAGAATCCTTCTTGACATTGGGCGTATGGCGGTCAGCGTCAGCCCCACTGTGTTTGTTGCCACGTCCAAGGCAACATCATTGCCTGCCAGACCGGGCCGGCCTGTTCAATCACCCACGCTCGCCAACGTATCGAAAAACAGCGCCGGGCGTTGCCACAGCGAATTGACAAAAATGGCGGTGACGCTGGCCGCCATGGCCACCATCGCCCAGACCGGATATATCAGACCAGTGCTGGCCAGCGGAATACCGATGCCGTTGAACAGAAATGCCAGGCTGACGTTCTGGAGCATTTTGCGATAGCCCCAACGGCTGATGTCCATTGCCGTCACCACGGCGCCCACCCGGCTGTTGAGGATGATGATATCGGCGGCATCAATGGCAATGTCGGTGCCGCCGCCCATGGCGATACCGACGTCCGCCTGCATCAGGGCAGGGGCGTCGTTGATGCCGTCGCCGACCATGGCGACCCGCTGGTCTCGCTGCATTGTGCGCAGTCGATCTGCCTTCTGTTCAGGCAGGACACCGGCGTGTACTTCGTCGATACCGGCCTGTAGCGCGATATGATGGGCAGTGCGTTCATTGTCGCCGGTCAATAGGGCGGTGCGGATGCCCATCGCCTTCAACCTGGCTACGGTGTCGACGGCGTCGGGGCGCAGAGCGTCGCCGAGTGCGATGGTGCCCAACAAATATCCGTCGCGGGCCACCACGATCACCGTATGGCCCTGAGCCTCGTCCGTTTCCACGGTATCGGCAACGGACGCCATTTTCACGCCGGCCGCTTCGGCGAAGCGCGGGCTGCCTACCAGTACCTGTTTGCCGTCCACGTGCGCGGTGACACCACGGCCGGATTCGGCCTGAAAGTCGGCAACCTCGGGAAAGTCCACATTCCTCTCAAGTGCGGCTTCAACCACAGCCCGCCCCAGTGGGTGCTCGGAGGCCACTTCGACGGCCGCAGCCAGCGCCAGCAGCGCATCGTCGTCGCCATCCACGCTGTATACGGCACGCACCGCGGGGCGCCCCTCCGTGAGGGTGCCGGTTTTGTCAAACACCACCTTGTTCACCCTGCGCAGAGCCTGGAAGGCTTCACCGGTGCGCATCAGCACGCCCCGGTCTGCGGCTTCTCCGGCGCCGCGCACGATGGACAGGGGCGCGGAGATACCCACCGCGCAGGGGTAACCCATCACCAGCACGGTCAAGGCGGCGAACACGGCCCGCTCCAGGGCCGGCTCGCCGCCAATCAGGACGGGGCCAACCGACCAGAACCCAAAGGCGAGCGCGGATATGATCAATACGACCGGCGTATAAATCCTCAGCACGCGATCTACCAGATGCAGCAATCCTGGCTTGAGTGCACGCGCATCTTCAATGCTGCTGACCACTTGCTGGAGGAAGCTTTCGCTGCCGATAGCCGCTACCTGCAGAAGAAGCGTGCCGGAGCCATTGATCGCGCCGCCCACGACGGTATCCCCGGTCATTTTCTCCACCGGTAGCGGCTCGCCCGTGATCAGGGACTCGTCCACGGCCGAGCCGCCTTCAACCACCTCTCCGTCTAAGGGAATTCGTTCTCCGGGCCGAATCCGTACCCGCATACCAACCTCAACCTGGTCTGCGAGCATGTCACGCTCACCGTCTTCGGTAACGACACACGCGGTTTCCGGCTGCAGGTCCAACAACCGCTTGACCGACTGCGAACTGCGGGTCTTGACGATCAGCGACAGCCATTCGGAGAATAGATGATAGGTCAGTACCATGACGGAGACGGCGAAAAACGCTGCAGTGGGGTAGCTTCCGGGCGATGCGATCAGGCCGATGGCGCCCCCGGTCAGCCCGGCGAAGGCGCCGATTTCCACCAGTACGTGCTGGTTGAGGATGCCACGGCGCAACGCCTGAAAGGCCATGTTCAGCATTTGCCGCGCCACGCCAAACACCATACCCAGTGCCAGCGCGCCGACGGCCAACGGCTCATAGCCGCCCAAAACGCCGGCGGTGCGTAGCGCAAGAAACGCCAATCCGCCTGCCGCCAACAAGGCCGTGCCCGTGAGTGCGGCTGACATGCCCTCGCCGCGTAACACCGCGAAGCCGAACAGAACCAAGCTGACGTAAACCAGCGCGGAAAGCCCGAAGGTCCAGGCCGAGGCAAAATCAACGATCAATCCGACCGCTGCAAGGCTCATGGCCAGGGCGACGACAAACCGATTGCGCTCAATCGCCAACGCCCGCTCCTGGCGTTCGAACGGTTCCACCTTGCGCGGGTCGCTCAGGGTGTAGCCGATCTGCTGCAAGGTACCCATCAAGGCCTCGGCGCTGTTCTCCCGGGCGTCGAACTCCACCAGCGCCTGCTCGTGAGTCAGGCTCACCGCAACCCGGCGCACGCCAGACTTTTTGCCCAGCGCGCTTTCAATCGTGCCGGTGCACAGCGAGCAGTGCAGTCCACCGATATGAGCCTTGACCCGTTGAATGTCGGGGTCCGCCGTGGGTTCCAGACTCCAGGGCCTGGTATCGTCGTCAGCGGTTGTCACTGCCGTGTCCATGATGCATCCCCTTGATGAAATGAAATCACATTTCAAGGGTAGGCCCCGTACCAAGATACGGAGTCAAGGGATCGAGGAACATGAAACCCATCAGAACAAGAGGGATGTCAGAACAGGAAGAATGCTTGGTATCAGAAGCTAAGCCAGCGCCAGCCAAAAGGTCCAGATGCCGAGCACAACCATTATGGCGCCGGTCCAGCGGGGCATGCGCCCCGCAAGGCGCGTAAGGTGTTCCAGCCAGCGACGGCCGCGAACGGTAAACACAATGAACAGCAGGGGTGCGGAAAACGCCAGCCCAAAAACCATCAAGGTCGAGGCTCCGAAGATGACAGCGCCGTCCGTTGCTCCCCGCGCAGCGGCGTCGCCGAGCAGCACCGCAAGCAGCGGGGCGGCACAGGCCGGCACATTCAAACCAAACACCACGCCCAATCCGGGACCGCCGGGGATACGGGTTATGCGTGGCAGAAAGCGGTTCACGAGCGCAAGAAACCAGGACGTACCACCACCCAGGTACAGCAGCCCGACCACCACATAAACACTCCCAAGCAGAGCCCAGAGGCTTTGCTGCAGTCCGGTGAAGGCGGTGCCAACGAATACGGCAACCACGCCGAGCACTGCCATCAACAAGGCTCGCGTCAGGGCAAAAAGCAGCGTGTGGGCAACCTTCATCCGCTGTGAAAACCCCTTGAGGTAGCGGATGAACAGTAAGTGACTGCCCACAGAACAGGGCTCAACGAAGGCCAGCAACCCAAGGCCGACGGCCAGTGGCAAGGCAACTGAAAACTCCAAGGGGTTTACTTCGTCTCCATGACGCTTGCCGAATAGCCCGCACCGCGCACAGCCTCTGCAAGCTGTTCGTCCGAAATTCGTGATTCGTCAACCGCCACCCGGGCCTCACCGCGTTCATGGGAGACAGAACACCCCTTGACACCTGTCTGCTGTTCGAGCACATGGCGGACAATTTCCTCGCACCCGTTGCAGTGCATGCCGCCGATTGAAAGCCTGATTGTCTGCATGTCTATCTCCTCACTCATTGTTGGCCCGCTGGCAGACCCCGCATTGTGTTCCAGCGCCTCAAAGATGGAACAGCATTGCAACGGCCCCTGCCCCGGACAACGGTCCACAAGTGCCGCAAGGCCTTGGCGGATTTGCCGCAACTGGTCAATTTTCTGGTCTACATCGTGGAGTTTTGTCATCGCCCGTCGCCGCACATCACTTGCGTCGGCATGGTCACTGTCGGCATCACGCAGCGCAAGCAGCTCGGCGATCTCACGCAGGGAGAAACCAAGCTCTTGCGCACGGCGAATAAAATGCAGTCGGCGCACCGTGGCGTCCGAATAAACCCGATAGCCACTTTCCCTGGGACGTGGCGGCTGTTCAATGAGCTTGCGCCGTTCGTAAAAACGAATTGTCTCGACCCCGACACCCACCACATCAGCCACTTTGCCAATGGTCATTTCAGTCATGGCCGCACCTTCGCGATTCCTGAGTTCAGATTAACGTCCGTACTGTGGTACGGGGTCAAGGTTCTTAAGGCGAGGGCCAGACAGACCCGCGATCACTACTCAAAAAAAGCCAGCGTGCGCACTTCTATACTTTCCCGTGGCGGCATCCAGCACCGCCAGCGAACAGGTTTATGGCCACTTCCCCTACGGATTTCAAAATTCGCCGTGGGTGGGGTCGTCAGTTATAGTTGCCCTTTACTTCCCTTTACGCCGCCCAACACGATAGCTGCTTCACATCCTTGGTGAAGGTCTGGGCACAGAGCTTCAAGCCTTCCACCATAGTGAGACAGGGAAACAGCCCGTCGCCAATTTTCTGCACTGTCGGGCACTCGCATCGTGTATGGCCGGGAGGCGTTAGGCAACGCTCGCAATATAGCTCCGTCGCTGATCCGTGTGTTAGTGTCAGGAGAGGTGTTGTGTCGAAGGAGGCTCTCCATGGATATTGTTGACGGCTTCGCCGGCGCGGTGGGTAATACGCCGCTCATCCGGTTGCGCGGATTTTCCGAAGAGACCGGCTGTGAGATCCTCGGCAAGGCGGAGTTCATGAACCCGGGTGGTTCAGTAAAGGACCGCGCCGCCCTCTCCATCCTGCGCGTCGCCGAGGAGCGTGGTGAGCTTCGCCCGGGCGGCACGGTGGTCGAAGGCACCGCCGGCAACACCGGCATAGGCCTGGCCCACTTGTGCAACGCCCGTGGCTACCGCTGTGTTATCGTCATCCCCGAGACCCAGTCGCGGGAAAAAATTGACCTGTTGCGTACTCTCGGCGCCGAGGTGCATACCGTCCCGGCGAGACCTTACAAGGATCCCGACAACTACCAGAAGGTGGCCCGGCGCATGGCCGGGGAAATGGACAACGCCATCTGGGCCAACCAATTCGACAACACCGCCAATCGCGACGCTCACTACGCCACTACCGGCCCCGAGGTGTGGACCCAGACCAATGGCAGCGTGGACACCTTCGTCGCCGCCACTGGCACCGGCGGTACCCTCGCCGGTGTGGCCCGCTATCTCAAGGAGCGCTCCGGGCGGGTGCGCATTGTGCTCGCCGACCCGAGCGGCAGCGCCCTCTACCATTACGTCCGTACCGGTACCCTGGAGGTCATGGGCGATGGCTCTATCACCGAGGGCATCGGCACCAGCCGCGTCACTGCCAATCTTGAGGGCACACCCATCGACGATGCCTGTCTCATTGAGGACCAGGAAGCGGTGACTTGTGTCTATCGGCTGCTGCGCGAGGAGGGCTTGTTCCTCGGCAGCTCGTCGGGTATCAACGTGGCTGCGGCCGTCCGTGTCGCCCGCGAGCTCGGGCCCGGGCATACCATCGTTACCGTCCTCTGCGACGGCGGCGGACGCTACTACTCGCGGCTGTTCAACCCGCAGTGGCTGCAACAGAAGGGGTTGCAGCCTGGCTGAATGCTACGCGGCAGGCCCTGCCCCGGCCGGCGCTGTCGGTGACGCAACCTCTGTTACTCTGAAATCCGGGCATTTTGCGAGGCAATCTATTTTTCGAAGATCAGCGCGTCCGGGCTGGCTCCCAGTTCCTCAAGCGCAGCCATAATGCCCTTGTTGAACGGACTTGGTCCGCACACGTAGAAAGCCTGGCCGAAATCCTCGATGTGTGATTTCAAAAAAGTCTTGTCGATAACGCCATTCAGAAAAATATGATCACCGGTCGGTTTCTCCTGGGTGATAACGTTCATGAAACGGTCACCCAGAATCGTCTCGAACTCCACTTTCAGGATAATGTCCCGCTCGGTCTTGTTGGAGAAAATCAGCCGGTTGTTTCCGGTCTCGCCCCTGCGATGCAGGTCGCGAAGAATGGCAATAAATGGCGTCACGCCCGCACCGCCGGCCAGGAACACGCCCTCGCCCTTGTATTCGATGGTGCCCCACGGGTCGCCGATGATCAGCCTATCGCCCACGCCAAGCTGTCCAATCTGATCGGTCACGCCCTCGTGGTCCGGGTAGGTTTTGATGACGAACTCCAGCCAGGGATCCGTGCTGAGCGAGGTGAAGGTGAACGGTCGTTTCTCATCCGTCCAGCCCTCACGATCAACGGCCACCTCTGTGGCCTGCCCGGGCGTAAAGGTGTACCCCTCGGGCTTTTCAAGCCGAATCTGCCTGACGTCGTGAGTAACCTCTCGAATATCCTGAATTTCCAGTGTATGACTCATAGCTCCCCTTATACTTTCGGTTTGGGCCGAATTACGCCGTCACTCGGCGTGAACCTTTTGGCCGCCTGGCGTGACCAGGTACCATTCCGCCCCAAAGCCGTTGATATCCTGGCCCCTGGTATCGCCGGGTGCCTTGTCCTTGATGAAGTAGTAAAGCGGCCATCCATCGTAGGTCACCTGCATCGTACCGTCCCGGCGCTCGAGGGTGCCGAGAGCATCGGCGTCAACACCTTTACCCGCCCAGGGTTCGCCACTCGTAGTATAAGGCGGCCATGCATTAGCGCAGGCATCGTAACAAGTGCTTTTGCCGGCTTCGTCGGCCTCAAAGAGGTAGAGGCTTCTGCCTTCACTATCAGTCAGGTAGGCGCCGAAAGGCGATTTTTCGGCCACGGTGGCCCTGGCAGGCTCTGCAGCATTGGCTGCGGGAAGTCCGGCTACCAGAGCCGTCAGGAAGAGCAGAGCGTTCATCGGCATGTTCATGGGATGTCTCCTATGAGTCCGTGATATTCGTGAGTGTCAGCGATTACTACGGAATCTCACCCTTTAAAGATAGAACCCGTCCGCAGGCCGGTCAACGCGTTGCCACCCTCTCTGTCCCGGGGTTACGATCTGCAATGCCACCGTTCGAAAGATGAAACAGCTCAACCCCTAAACGCATTTTATTGTGAAACCGATAAACGATTTAAGCCCCGAGCGAAATCCCAGTTTACTTCCAAGCTTTACATCCAGACCATTGTCAAAAGAACCAAGACCGAAGCTCGGTGTGATTAACCAGTGTTCGGTCCAGCGCGTACTGAAGCGGTACTCCAGTTTGAGGCTGGTGCTACCTCTCAGAATCTTGTTCTCTGATCCCCTCATGCAATGACTCAATGAGCGGACAGTTGATATTGCCTTGTTGAGCGTGGCATCGGTCGACCATTTCCCCAAGCACTCTCTCAATTTTTTCCAGTCTGCCGATCTTCTCTCGCACGTCTCTCAGCTTATGCTCGGCCAGGGCACTGGCCTCCTGGCAGTGGGTGCCGTCTTCAAGCCGGAGCAGGTCGCTTATCTCGTCGAGACTGAAGCCCAACTGCTGCGCCGATTTCACGAACGTCAATCGGTCTATATCAGCATCACCATAGCGCCGAATACCTCCCGGAGGACGTTCGGGTTCCGGTAATAACCCTCGCCGCTGGTAATAACGGATCGTCTCAATATGAACGCTTGCTGCCCTGGCGAGGCCACCGATGGTTATTGAACCTGTTTTATCCGACATGCGCGCTGACTCCGTAGCTGACTACGGATGTAACCTTATCCCAGCGAATAAAATCATGAAAGGTGCAGGCGTTATGTCGGATGCGAAATCGGGGCTTGGTCCACTGGTTGCCGCTTTGCTCGCGTCGGCCTGCTGTCTTGGATCTCCTGTATTGATCACTCTGGGCGTTTCCGGCGCCTGGATCGGTAGCCTGACCGCCCTGGAGCCCTCGAAAATGGGCGAGGTGCGCTTTGAGCGTGAGGTGAATACCTGTTTTAACCCTGGCGGAGGAGAAGCCATACCCTTGCGCACTGCCGCTTATATCCAGGGTGCCCAGAAGTATTAGACCACTTCACCCCGACTCTTACCTGTGATAGAAAGGCAAGCAACTTTGAGCGAGAAAAGTGGGGAAAAGTATTTCAGGGATCGGTAGCCCTGCTAAAATTAAACTCTGTACTCTAAGTAGATTGCACCCAGGACAGATGATTAAACGTAATCGTTGGCTTTTAGTGGTTCCGCTGTTCCTCATGCTTTGGGGGCAGTTTACCTATGCCTGCGAGACCATGGAAATGCCGCCCCAGCCGGTTTGCTGTTGTGAAGACGGCATGGCGGGCTGCGACAAGGAAGCGCCTTCCCCCTCGGAGGATGGTTGCGAACATGTTGGCTCGACCACGTCGTCAGCGTCCTGCTGTGAAGTCGAGCACCAGTCCGCATTCGAAGACGCTGCTCCTGCCTCGTCAAGCGCCGATCAGGTATTAACGTGGGTGGGTATGGTCGCCTTGCTGTACTGGCCCCACCTGGATTCGCTGTTTACCCTGTCTCCAGCGACCTCTCCCCCTGCCCCGGGCTGGCTCCTTGCCCAGGCCGAAAGTGGTCGTACCGTCTATTTCTCTACCCTTCGTCTGCGTATCTGATTAATCCGCCCGAGTTGTCATGAACTCTGGCTTTCCCTGTTGGGAAGCCGAGGATTTTTCGTTATGCCGATTGAGGGTATTTCCCATGCGCAACCGAATTGGTGGCCTGATGGCCATGGTGGTGCTTATCGTACCGCTGAAGGGCATCGCTGCGCCGTCGTTACAACAAAACAATCAATCCTTGCAGGATGTGAAGGCGCTGACCGCCGAACAACTAGTGGTCGCAGTACTGACCCGGAACCCGGGCCTTCAAGGACTGACAGCCGCTGCCAAGGCGGCGAACTACCGTATTGAGCCCGCCGGCGCTCTGGACGACCCCATGCTGACCTATGCCGGGGCTCCGAAAACTGTCGGCGGACCCCGTGGCTTCCAAGAACGAGTGGAGTTGAGTCAGAGTCTCCCCTGGCCGGGCAAACTCGGGCTTCGGGAAGACGCGGCTCGCGCCCGGGCCGAGGGTGCCAAACAATCTCTGGCGGACGGCCGGCTGGCCCTGATGGCGGCCGCCAAGAGCCTGTTCGCCGAGTGGGCATATATTCATCGTACCCTGCAAATCAAACACGCCCACAGGGATCTGCTCGCCGAGTTGCGCCGCGTCGCCGAAACCCGGTACGCGGCGGGGCGAGCCCGCCAGCAGGATGTGCTGCAGGCGGATGTGGAAGCGGCCCTTATCGACACCGGCATCGTCACTCATCAGCGGCGCCAGCGGGAAGTCCAGGCGATGATCAACGGCTTGCTGAACCGTCCTCCCCAAAGCCGGCTGCCGCCGCCAGCGCCACTGCCCACACCGGCCGAACCACCGTCGTTGCTGGCGTTGCAAAAGGCGGCCCTGGAGGAGCACCCGGAACTGCGCCGGATCCAGGCGCGTATTGACGAGGCAAGGGCCCGGCACGGCTTAGCGGAGAAGGACTATTTCCCCGATTTCAAGTTGTCCGCCGGTTACAACAGCCTGTGGGATGACGCCGACAAACGCTGGACGGTGGGCCTTAGTATCAACCTGCCCTTCGATCTATCCGGCAAGCGCAGTGCCACTCGGAATGCGACCTTGACCGATGTCATGCGCTACCGGTGGCAATTGACGGATCGCGAGGCGCAACTGCTGGCGCAACTGGAACAGGGGCGGGCGCAGGTACAGGAGACCCGGGACATCATGGCCATCAACCGGCAGCGGCTGCTGCCCCTCGCCGAGGAGAGCCTCAATGCCGCCGTGGCCGATTACCGAGCGGGGCAGGGCAGTTTCCTCGCGGTCATCGATGCCGAGCGGCAACAACTGCGTACTGAGGACAACTTGGCCCGCACCCATGCCGATTATCTTCGAGCTCTGGCGACCTTGGAGCAGACGGCTGGCCGGCTCCTGGCCAATGACAGTTCGCACTCAACCCAGATTAATCAGGCACCGACGGATACCGTCGGTCAGCGCCTCGAGCAAGAGTAACTGGCATGACTCAACGCACCACATTTATTTCGCTGTTTGTTATCGGGTTGCTGGTAGGTATCGCTGGCATATTGGGCCTTCAGTGGCTCTCCGGTGAGGATGCCACCACTGCCGCTCCCGCTGAGGGGCCGCCCCTCAGCGCCTCCTACCGAAGCGGTCCCTTTCAATTGGGTATCGATATTGAGCCGGACACACCCCGGGTAGGTATAAACGACCTGACCCTGGCATTGCTGGATGGCTCAGGTGAGCGGGTCAGTGGCGCTGCCATCAAGGCCGTGGCGGAAATGCCCGCCATGGGCACCATGCCCGCCATGCAGGCCCCGGCCGATATGCAGGAAATCGAACCCGGTCTCTATCGGGGGACTTTCGAGCCATTAATGGAAGGCAGTTGGCCACTCACGTTGCAGATCAGCAAGGAGGGTGTTGGCTCCGCACGTGCCAACTTCGATCTGGCCACGGGCCGAAAGGGGCTGCAGCCGGCCAGTGGCGTGACTGCCCTGACACAAGGGGCAGGCGGCGCCCGAACCGACGGTGGCGACATGGCCGAAGAGGCACCGCCGGGTATGGTGACCCT
The DNA here is from genome assembly GCF_038098645.1 of Marinobacter metalliresistant. Lineage (NCBI taxonomy): Bacteria > Pseudomonadati > Pseudomonadota > Gammaproteobacteria > Pseudomonadales > Marinobacteraceae > Marinobacter > Marinobacter metalliresistant. The sequence goes on from NZ_CP101118.1 coordinate 2,652,553, forward strand.
TGACAATCGCCGCCGCCAGTTGATCGGTGTCAAGACCGCCGAGGCGCAAGCCATGACCATGACGCGGACCATCCGCGCGGAAGGGCGGATCGCCTACGACGAGACCCGCCTGGCAGACGTCAGCCTCAAGTTCGATGCCTGGATTGGCGAGCTCTATGCCGATTATGTGGGGGTTCACGTCGCCAAGGGCGAACCGCTATTCACGGTGTACGGCCCCGAACTGCTGGCCACCCAGCAGGAATACCTGGAGCTGAAGCGCCGTGGCAGTGCCTCTAGAACCCTGGTGGCTGCCGCTCGCAAGCGGCTCGAGCTCTGGGACATGACCGCCGGGGAAATCGCTAACCTGGAGAAACGGGGCGAGCCCTTCGACTATGTCGCCATGCACGCGCCGATCAGCGGCACCGTGGTGGCCAAGAACGTGGTGGAAGGTACCGCCCACAAGGCAGGCATGACATTGCTGCGCATCGCCGACCTGTCACAGGTCTGGGTGGAAGCCGATATCTACGAGGGCGAACTGCCGCTGCTAACGGAGGGAATGCCGGTGACGGTGACCCTGCCTTACCTGCCCGGGGAAGCGTTCGAGGGCCGGGTCGACTACGTCTATCCCTATCTGGACGGTGCCAGCCGCACCGGGCGGGTGCGTCTTACCGTCGCCAATCCCGAAGGCCGTCTCAAGCCCGACATGTACGCCGAAGTGAAGCTCAAGGCCGACCTAGGTCGACGCGTGGCGGTGCCGGAAGCAGCCGTCATTATCGCTGGTGAATTGCGGGTGGTATTCGAGGATCTGGGCGAAGGCCGGCTCGCGCCGCGCAAGGTGCAAACCGGGCAGCGGGCCGGCGGTTTTATCGAAATCATCGAGGGTATCGAGGCCGGCGACCGGGTGGTCACCTCCGGTAACTTCCTCATTGCCTCGGAAAGCCGACTCAAAGCGGGGATGGAACAATGGTAGATAACGATCAAAGGCACCCCCCAGCTCACCCCCCAGCCGAAGGGCAGGCCATCGGCTGGCTGCAGCGAACTATTGGCTATTGCGCCCGCAACCCCCTGATTACCCTGGTGGCGGTGCTCGCTCTGACCTTCGGCGGCTGGCAGGCGCTGATGCGTGCCCCCCTGGATGCCATACCCGACCTGTCCGATGTGCAGGTGATCGTCTTCACCGACTGGCCCGGGCGCAGTCCGGATCTGGTGGAGGATCAAATCACCTATCCATTGACCACCACACTGTTGGCGGCACCGGGAGTCAACTACGTACGCGGTCAGAGCTTTTTCGGCTTGTCTTTCGTTTACGTCATCTTCGACGACGGGGTGGACATGTACTGGGCCCGTTCCCGGGTGCTGGAGTACCTGAACAGTGCTGTCGCCGACTTGCCGGATGGGGTCAATCCTACCCTGGGTCCGGACGCCACCGGCGTCGGTTGGGTTTACCAGTATGCCCTGCGGGACACTTCCGGCAAGAACAGCTTGGCCGATCTGCGCTCGCTGCAGGATTTCAATCTGCGCTATGCCCTGGAGGCGGTGGAAGGCGTGGCCGAGGTGGCCTCCATTGGCGGCTTCCAGCGGGAATACCAGATCAGTCTCGACCCGAACAAACTCGCCTCTTACAACATCCCTCTCAAACGGGTAGCCGAGGCGGTGGGCGACTCCAACCAGGATGTAGGCGGACGCATCCTGGAGGTGGCGGGTCACGAGCAGTTTATCCGCGGCCGGGGCTATGTGAAGTCTGTGGCGGACCTGGAGAAGGTGGTGCTGAAAACCACCTCGGCCGGCGTCCCGGTTACCGTGAAAAATGTCGGCCATGTGGCCCTGGGGCCCGCCATGCAGCGGGGCCAGGCGGAACTGGACGGCGAGGGCGTGGCCGTGGGTGGTATCGTGGTGATGCGCTACGGTGAAAACGCCCTGGATGTGATCAACAAGGTCAAGCAACGGCTGGCGGATATCAAACCGGGGTTGCCCGAGGGGGTGGAGATCGTACCGGTCTACGACCGCTCGACCCTGATCAAGGACGCCATCGACACCCTGGCTAAAACCCTGATCGAAGAGATGCTCATCGTCTCCCTGATTATCGGCATCTTCCTGTTGCACGTGCGCTCTACCCTAGTGGCGGTGATCACCCTGCCCGTGGCGGTGCTGATGGCATTTATCCCGATGTATTTTCAGGGGTTGACGGCAAATATCATGTCCCTGGGCGGGATCGCCGTGGCCATCGGCGCCATGGTGGATGCCGCCATCGTCATCATCGACAACATCCACAAACGGCTGCATCGCTGGCAGAGTCCCGACGCCGATCAGGAGGAACAGGCCAAGTCCCGGCGGGACGTGATTATCGAGGCCATGCAGCAGGTGGGGCCCAGCATCTTTTTCTCGCTGGCGATCATCACCATTTCCTTTATGCCGGTATTCGTCCTGGAGGGCACGGAAGGGCGGCTGTTCAAACCGCTGGCGTTCACCAAGACCTACTCCATGGCTTTTGCGGCGCTGTTGTCCATCACCCTGGTGCCGGCCCTGGCGGTATGGCTGATCCGCGGCAAAATCCGCGCCGATCACAGCAAGTTGAACCAGTGGCTGGTGGCCGCCTACCGGCCGGTGGTCGCCTTTGCGGTGCGTTTTCGTTGGGCGGTGGCCGGAGCAGCCGTGCTGGTATTGCTGTTAACCGTCATACCCTTCCGGCAATTGGGCAACGAGTTTATGCCGCCCCTCAACGAGGGTTCGATTCTGTTTATGCCCACGGCCCTGCCGGGCATGTCCATTACCGAGGCGACCCAGACCATGCAGACCATGGACCGGATCATTGCCGATATCCCCGAAGTGGAGCATGTCTTCGGTAAGGTGGGCCGCTCCACCAGCGCCACAGATCCCGCACCCCTGTCCATGGTGGAAACGGTGATCACCCTGAAACCTAAAAACCAGTGGCGCGAGGGGATGACCTGGGACGGGCTGATTCAGGAGATGGACGGGAAACTGAAGTTTCCGGGTATGCCCAATATCTTCTGGATGCCGATCCAGACCCGCACCGAGATGCTTGCCACCGGTATTCGCTCGGCCCTGGGCATCAAGGTCTTTGGTGCCGACCTTGCCACCATCGAGGAAACCGGCATTGCCATCGAGAATGCGCTACAGCAGGATGAGCGCACGGCTCCCTTTACCCGCAGTGCCTTCGCCGAGCGCAGCACCGGTGGCTATTTTCTGGACTTTACCGTTGATCGAGCGGCGGCCGCACGCTTCGGGCTGAACGTTGGCGACGTGGAGCGGGTGATTATGGCGGCCATGGGCGGTACCGTCGTATCACAAACTGTGGAAGGTCGGGAACGCTACAACATTCTGGTGCGCTACGCCCGGGATTACCGCGATAATGTCGAGGCATTGGAGCGGGTGTTGGTGCCCACTCCCACCGGTGCGCAAATTCCCATCACTCAAGTGGCAGATATCGAGTTCCGCACCGGTCCGCCGGCGATACGCAGCGAGGATGGCCTGCTCGTGGGCTTTGTCTTTGTCGACGTCACAAGCGATATCGGCATTGCCGATTATGTCGAACGGGCGAAGCAGGTCGTCGCCGACGAGGTCACGGTGCCGGACGGCTACCGACTGGCCTGGGCCGGACAGTTCCAGTATTTCGAGCGGGCCAAAGCCAAGCTGCAGTTACTGGTGCCAGCCACGCTGTTTTTGATCTTCTTCATGCTGTTCATGCACCGGGGCTCCCTCACCGAGACCCTGGTGGTGATGCTGAGCGTGCCTTTCTCGTTGAGCGGCGCTGTCTGGCTATTGTGGTGGCTGGGTTTCAAGCTCAGCGTCGCCGTCTGGGTGGGTATGATCGCCGTGGCGGGCCTCGCCGTGGAGCTGGGTCTGCTGATGATGGTGTACCTGGATATCGCCTGGCGTGATCGCGAAGTGGAGCGCCGACTCAATACCGGCGGGGACATGGCGGAAGTGATTCAGAGCGGTGCAGGCCAGCGCATCCGTCCAATGCTGATGACTGGGGTGGCCCTGTTTATGGGGCTGATACCGATTTTGCTGTCAAGCGGCACAGGCGCGGATGTGATGCAGCGCATCGCCGCGCCGATGGTCGGCGGCGTGATTTCTGCCCTCCTGATAGTGCTGGTGGTGTACCCGGCAATCTTCATGCTATGGCGGGGGCGCGGCCTGCCCAAGGGAGCACCGACACCACCACCGGAAACTTAAATGCGTAATCGCCGCGCCGGTACCGATCCGTACTTTCGGCACCGGGCGGCGGTACTTCCGGGTCTCATACCCGCTTTACTTGGAGATTAGATCCCGTTCTGGAAAGGCTATGTGCTAGCTTTTTACCCAACCCCTCCATGCAATGCCGCAATGAGCGGGCAGGTAATATTGCCTTTTTGGGCGTGGCATCGGTCAACCATTTCGCCCAGCACCTCTTCAATTTTCTCCAGCCTGTCGATCTTCGCTCGCACGTCCCGCAACTTGTTTTCGGCGAGCGCACTGGCTTCCTGGCAGTGGGCGCCATCTTCAAGCCGAAGCAGATCGCTGATCTGGTCCAGACTGAAGCCCAACTGCTGCGCCGTTTTCACGAACGTCAACCTGTCGATGTCGGCGGGACCATAACGCCGAATCCCGCCGGGAGGGCGTTGGGGCTCCGGTAACAGGCCGCGCCGCTGATAATAGCGAATGGTCTCGACGTGCACGCCCGCCGCCCTGGCCAGGCCACCGATGGTTATTGAACCCGTTTTATCAAACATGCGTGTTGACTCCGTAGCTGACTACGGATGTAACCTTATCCCAGCGAATAAAGTCATGAAAGGTGCAAGCGTTATGTCGGATGCGAAATCGGGGCGTGGCCCACTGATTGCCGGAGGCGTTGCCGCTTTGCTCGCGTCGGCCTGCTGCCTTGGGCCTCTTGTATTGATCACTCTGGGCGTTTCCGGCGCCTGGATCGGTAACCTGACCGCCCTGGAGCCCTACCGCCCGCTTTTCATTGGCGCGGCACTGGTAGCCATGTTCTTTGCCTGGCGCCGAATCTATCGGCCAGCGGAACAGTGCCAGCCGGGAGACATCTGCGCCGTACCCCGGGTGCGAACCGCCTATAAGGTGATCTTCTGGGGGGTGGCGGCACTGGTACTGGTTGCTCTGGTGTTCCCTTATGTCCTGCCTCTGTTCTACTGAAAAGGAGATTGTCCCATGAGAATGCGCCTTGTTCTGACGTTGCTCATCGCCGTGCTCAGCATGCCTGCTTCAGCCGCCATGCAGACTGTCACGCTCTCGGTATCTGGTATGACCTGTTCCGCGTGTCCGATCACTGTCAAGCTAGCATTGAATAAGGTGGACGGTGTTTCGCAAGTTGACGTGCGCTACCCGGATCGTACGGCCGTGGTTACCTTCGACGACACGCTAACGTCCGTGGACGCGTTGACCGAAGCCACGGCCAACGCCGGGTACCCCTCCACCCTGAAGCCCTCGAAAATGGATAAGGAATTCCCCGAATGAGTAACGACCTGCCTATTGCCGTGATCGGCAGCGGCGGGGCGGCCATGGCGGCCGCTCTGAAAGCGGCCGAGCGCGGTGCCCGCATCACCCTGATCGAGCGCGGCACCATCGGTGGCACCTGCGTCAATATCGGCTGTGTGCCCTCGAAGATCATGATTCGCGCCGCGCACATCGCGCAGCTGCGCAGGGAGAGTCCCTTTGATCTGGGGGTGAGTGCCCAGCCACCGGTGGTGGACCGGGCGAAACTGCTCCGGCAACAGCAGGCACGTGTCGAGGAACTGCGTGACACCAAGTACGCAAGCATACTGCGCGACCACCCGGCCATCACGGTCCTGCGCGGTGAGGCCCGGTTTGTCGATGCCAGTAACCTGGTGGTTAAGCTGAACGAGGGCGGGGAGCAGACTGTCCCTTTTGATCGCGCCTTTATCGGCACGGGCGCCCGGCCGGCGGAACCGCCGCTGCCGGGGCTGGCCGATACGCCTTACCTGACTTCCACCAGTGCGCTGGCACTGGACAGCGTCCCCGAACGGCTGATCGTGATCGGTGCCGGGTTTGTCGCCCTGGAACTGGCCCAGGCGTTCTCGAGATTGGGCAGCAGAGTCACGGTACTGGCCCGTAGTCATTTGGTCTCCAGCGAAGACCCGGCAATAGGTAAAGCCATTGAAGCGGCGTTTCAACGAGAAGGTATTGACGTGCTCAATCAGAGCCAGGCCAGCCATGTGGACTACACTGACAACGAGTTCGTGCTAAACACCGAAGCCGGGACATTGCGGGCCGATCAACTGCTGGTGGCCACCGGACGAACACCCAACACCGAGGCTCTTGGTCTCGACGGCATCGGCGTTGAAACCGCGAGGGGTGGGATTCTGGTGGATGAGCACCTGCAAACCACGTTACCGGGCATTTATGCCGCCGGTGACTGCACCGATCAGCCAGAGTTTGTCTATGTCGCCGCCGCCGGGGGCACCCGCGCCGCCATCAACATGACGGGAGGCGAGGCAACCCTGGACCTCAGCGCCATGCCGGGAGTGATGTTCACCGACCCTCAGGTCGCCACCGTTGGCCTGACGGAAGCCGAGGCACTCCAACACGGCTTCAACGTGGACACCCGCGTGCTCGATCTGGAGAACGTGCCGCGTGCGTTGGTGAATTTCGACACTCATGGCTTTATCAAGATGGTCGCCGACCGCGATTCAGGGCGCTTGCTGGGTGTACAGGCGGTAGCCGGGGAGGCCAGTGAACTGATTCAGACGGCAGTGATGGCGCTACGGTCACGCCTGACCGTGCAGGAAATCGGCGATGAGCTGTTTCCCTACCTGACCATGGTGGAAGGCCTGAAGCTCTGTGCCCAGACTTTCACCAAAGATGTGAGCCAACTGTCGTGTTGCGCAGGATAAGTACTGGCGACCATCAGCCAGCGTGTCAGAACCTCATCAGTCTCGTGTTGACGGGCACGGCGCCCCACAGGGCGCACAAGCCGTTTGATCCCGCTGCATCAGGGCCGTTTCCACGTTGCCCCGACCGGAATTGAATGCAAACGTCGGGCTGTTCAGGTGATCGGCCATAATCAGTACCAGAATGATCCCGAGCATACCCAGAATGCGGGTACGGCTATACGGTCTTTCCATTACGCCCTCCCGCATCAGTTAGGCAGCCGGAACCAGGGCCGCAGGCGAATGCCGATCAGCGAACCGGCGAAGGCGCAGGCAAACCAGATCCAGGCGTGCAGGCTGGCCGAGGCAATGCCGGAAAACAGCGCCCCGATGTTGCAGCCAAAACCCAGCCGGGCGCCATAACCCAGCAGCAAACCACCGACTACGGCGGCCAGGAACTGACGACTTTCCGGCCGGTTGCGACTGGCTTCATTAAAGCGATTGGCCAGGCCCGCCGCCAGCATGGCGCCGAGCAGCAACCCGAAGTTCATGACCGAGGGAATGTTGGTCAGCACCGAATCCTTCAGGGCCATGGCGGGGTAATCCCAGGTCCAGAACTCGAACTGGGACATGTTCACGCCCACCACCTCCAGGGCTTTGGCACCCCAGACATTGAACGCGAAGGTAATGCTCCAGGGGGCGCCACCGATGGCCAGGGTCAGTGCGTTACCGGCCGCCAGGATCAGGATCGCCCAGGTAAACGGCCAGCGACCGCTGAGCAGGGTTCGGAACACCCCGTGACCCTGGCTTTTCCAGAGCAGTTCGTCCCGTTCGATGGCGCCGTGGGCCTTGCGTTCAATGCGGTTGACCCACCAGGCAATCAGCCCCAGCCCGACAAACTGCACCAGGATAGCACCGACGACACCGAAGCTGCCGACCAGCGGCACCGGATCGAAACCCGGCCGGTCCAGCCACCAGGGCAGATGAATGGAGCCCAACACGGTACCGGCAATAAAGAACACCAGCGTGACTACCATACGAATATTGCCGGCGCCGACGTTGAACAGGGTGCCGGAGCCGCATCCACCACCCAGCTGCATGCCCATCCCGAACAGGAAAGAGCCCACCACCAGGGAAGTACCCACCGGTGCGATTGCCCCCACCAGACCGGCCTGCCCGCTGTGGAGCATGGGCACCATGATCAGAGAAGTCACTCCGAACAGCAGTAACTGTGCGCGCATGCCGGCGCCGCGCTTCTTAACCACCAGATTGCGCCAACCGGCGGTAAAACCGAAGGCACCGTGGTACAGGGCCATACCCAGCACGGTGCCCACCACGAACAGCGCCACCATGAACGGAGCGATTTCCAGCCAGATCAGCCCGCCCAGCAGGGCAAAGCCAGCCAGCGCTGTGGATACGATAAAACGGTCCACCTGCCACCCGGGCTGCTGAAGCCCGGACTGGAGAACTGCAGAATCTGCCATTTGATCACTCAACTAAACGGCTCAGTTAAACAGGTCCAGGAGTTTACCAAGTCCCTTCCTGGCTACCTGCATCGGGCGACTGCTGTCCTGGGACCACTCCGCCATGGAACCATCATAAAGCGCAACCTCCTGGAAACCCGCCAGTTCGCTCAACACGAACCAGTCCGTGGCTGCCCAGTGGCCGGTGTTGCAAAAGGCGATTGTCCGGGCCTGAGGATCCAGCTCAGCGCTGTTAACCTTCTCGGTGATGACGTCCCGATTCAGATAGAACACCTGGTTTTCCTGGTTGATAAAAGAGTGGTGGGGCAGGCTCTTTGATCCGGGAATCGTGCCGGCTACCTTGGCGGCCGGGGACTTGGTTTCGCCCCGAAAATAGTCCACAGGGCGGGCATCCACCAGCTGAGCCTGGGTCTCCCGGGCGGCCTGGACCTCGTCCAGACTGGCGATCAGGTGATCCTGAAGCTCAGCGTCGAATTGCGTCACCGGCAGGCGCGCACCGTCACCCTCGGTAACCTGGTATCCTGCGGCTTTCCAGCCGGCAAAGCCGCCATTAAGGATGGTCACGGCCTCGTGCCCCAGCACCTTGAAGGTCCAGTATACCCGGGCGGCACTGCCGAAGTCGGTCGAGCCGGTGCCGGCCGGAACCAGGACCACCGTATTACCGTTGGCAATCCCCAGGCTACCAATCAGACGCTCCAGAGAGCGGACCGGGGGCATCAAACCGGCCACACCGTCCCGGGTTTCCCGCCAGCCATCGTTGGTGTAACTGCTGTAAACAGAGCCGGCAATATGACTTTCCTGGAAGCTGCTCCGATCACCGCCGTTATCAATGCCAGAGCGGACATCCAGCACCACCAGCTGTTTCTGGTCCAGGTGCTCATTCAGCCATTGGGCATCGACCAGGGCAGGCAATCCTGGTTCTGCACCGTAGGACAGCCCGCTAAGCAGCAACAGGACAAGCACTGTCGTTAAACGATTCATCGAACCACCTCCAAGTCGGAGTTCATTTTTGAACGATCATTATGAATCTTTACATCCGTTATGCATAGGCGCCCAAATATTCTTTTTTGGTCTATGAAAATGGAGAATATTTCCATTAATAAAGGCGCCTTCTCTGTAACAGACGACGCGGACAGCAGCCAGTGTCTATGAAGTTACGGCAACAGCGCACCTGGAGTTGCTGCCACCATCGCACTTGCCATGGGCGGTCAGGCAGACCGTATCAATGAAGCCAGGAGCTATCCGACCAAAGCCGTTGACACGGTGGCACATGTAAAGGTCTCGGCACGGTAATCAAACACATCAACCATCAGCGGCGGGGGCCATCCCCGCCGCTTTTTTCCCTGACTACGCCAGCCTCGGCTGTTCACATCATTCGAATCCGGTCAGCCCAACATTAGCGGGCCGATTGAGGGACCAGTCGTAGTCGATGTAATCCAGTTCCGCCGTCCTGGCCACGTGTTCGGCTACCGAGTCGCTGGCCCAGCGACGAATAAAGGCCCGAACCGAGCCCTCCGCCTCGACAAAATCCTCCTTGTACCACTTGAACAGTTCGGTGCCATACAGGGTGTCGCCGGTCACCCGAAGGTGATGTTGGGTATTGAAGGCTCGGCGGGTATTTTCTTCCAGCAGGCCCTCGAGATTGGCAGCGGTATAGATCTGATCCCGCAATGGCGGGCAGCCCACAGAAGCACAGTTCACGGCGAAGTGAATGCGGGAATCCTTCCAACCCCGGGATTGATAGCCTTCACCCAGCAACACGCCTTTTTCGATCTCATTCAGGCTGAAGCGCTCACCACCAATCACAAAGCTCTCCCGTTCAAAGACGCTGTCAACAAACGGGTTCACCCGGCCACCGTAATCCCAGACGGATGAGACGAGATAGCCGTCAGGCCGCTCGGTAAGAATCTGTTCAAGCATGAAAAAATTGTAGGCATTAATCCAAAATGCGACGGACTCTTGCCTAGCCTCAAGGGCTCCGGTGTTGAATTCCGACAAAGCCTTGCGCTGGCGCTCCAGCGTCGACACCAGGTCTGTATCCGCCAATGCGGCCTGGTAATCAAAAGCGGAGACCAGCCCGTCACCGGGCAATGTCCGTTCAATGAGATAGCTGGACAACAGTCGCTGGTATGGCTTGTACAGGCCGGAATTGATATCCGCCCATACCAGTCCGGGCATCAGGACCAGTGCAACAAAACCGGACGCCAATCGATAACCACGCATAATCACTCCCAAGTCAGTCTTCAGTATTACTTCAGAACCGTAGTTACAGACCAAGACAGTCGCGTTCTGTTACAACGGTAAGCCTGACTTCAGACCTCAGTATCCAGGTGCAGGAAACGGGACAGCCGGGAGTGGGGGCGTCGTCTGAGGTACAGCGGCAGGGTACTCATGACCACCAGGATAGTGGCTGCGGCTATCACCGTAAGTATTGGATTGAGCTCAAAGCTGTGGCCCAGCCCGGCAAACACGAAGGTCATGGGCAGCATGCCCACGGCGGTCGCCAGCGCATAGCGCCATAGGTGGATGGAGGTAACCCCGGCGGCATAGCTGATGAGGGCAAAGGAAAACAATGGGATAAGCCGCGTCAGAAATACCGCAATGAAGAGAAAGCGCTGGGACCCGCGGGCCGAAAATACCGGGTTGTGATCCAGCTTGCGCTGGATGGCTTCCCGCCCGAGTACCCGCGCCAGATAAAACGCGATGATCGAGCCAGCCAGGGCTCCCGTAACGGCAATGGCGGTGCCGGTAAACATGCCATAAACCAGTCCGGCGGCGGCACTGATTGGCAATGTGGGAATCGGCCCGACAACCACCGCAAGTATCATCATCAGCATCAGGAGCACAGGGCCAAGGAGCCCCTGCTGGGCCAGCCAGTCGGAGAGTGCCGAGGGAGCAAGGCTGGCGGGCATGCTCAGTTGTTGGAGCAACAGCCAGATGGCGGCCATCAGCAAGACCACGATCGCCAGAAACGAGAGACGGAAAAGCCACGGTGAATGGTTCATCGGGCTATTCTAGCCGGCTTGAGGGATCGGGGGAGGGAAAAATGGCTTGGCCGTGCGGATTAGTCTGCACGGCCTGACGAACGTTTACTGGTCCTTGCTCCATGCAAATTTCTTGAACGGCTCATCCACCGGCGTCTCAGCAATGTGGTTGATATAGTTACTCATAACCTTCTGGGACAAGGTCATAATCACTTCCAGTACCTGGCGGTTGCCATAGCCTGCTTCAAAGAAAGCAGCCAGATCTTCCTCGCTGACGTTGCCCTGCTTGCGCATGACCGCGAGGGTAAAGTTGCGCAGTGCTTCGAGCTTGTCACTGGGAAGCGGAGTCTCGTCACGCAGCGCGTTAACAATGTCATCTGAGACTTTCATCATCTTTGCGATACCCGTGTGCGCCGGCACGCAATAGTGGCAGGCATTTTCGACGTTGATGGTCTGCCAGACCACAGTTGTCTCGTCGTTGTTGAAGCTGTTGTCCAGAACCAGCTGGTGCAGCTTCTGGTAGGCCTCCAGTACCTGTGGCGATTCCGCCATCACTGCATGCAGTCCGGGGATCATGCCGGAATTCTTCCGGGAATTTTCCAGGAAGGGCTTGGCGCCTTCCGGAGCGGATTCGATATCGTGCAATTTGAAATCAGCCATACTCAATCTCCTTTTTTGAACGAATGCTCAACAACCACGATGTTAGTAGTTGTTGATAGAACATTCAAGAAAAGAAACAGAACCACCCAGGGGCAGGGATTCCCAAACATATCCGGACGATGCCACCCTCGCAAAGGGCGGTGACGGGGAGGTGACAGACAAGCGACAGTTAAGTGACCGGGATCAGGCTTCCTGGGGCTCCGCCAGTCGTTTAACCGCCAGCCGGGACACCGGGGACAGCTCGAGCCCGTCAGATTCCGCGTAGGCGATGATCTGCTGCTTCATGCTTCGGGCCCAGAATTTCTTGATGTGGGTTGCCACCACCTCGGCGGCCTGATCTTCATCGCCGTGGTGAAGGTTGTTGATACTGATCTGGTTGATCATTTTGATCAGGTTCTGGAGCTGTTGGTCGCTCATTCTCGCATCTCCTCAGAGGGTTACTCGTCACCACGGACGTAAATAACGTGCCGGCCCGGGCGGGCAAAGCCTATCAGGGTCATGCCGGCCTTGCGGGCCTCCCGGATGGCCAGTGCGGTGGCCGCCGAAACGGCAATCAGGCTGCTGACGCCGACGGTGGCGCTTTTCTGCACCATCTCGTAACTGGCCCGGCTGGAAATCAGTACAAAACCGTCGTCAAAGGCCCTGGCACCATGGTCGCGAATGCGCGCTCCAATCAGCTTGTCCAGGGCATTGTGCCGGCCGACATCTTCCCGGGCCTGCTGTATCCGGCCCTGGTTATCACACCAGGCAGCACCGTGCGTGGCTCCGGTCTTTTCCTGCAAGGGCTGGTAAGTCGGGAGATTACGCAGGGCTCGTTGCACCGCTTTGTCAACCGGTGCCGGGCGCGCCGGTACCCTGGGGATGGCCCGGATGGCATGGGCCAGGGATTCGGTGCCGCACAGCCCGCAGCCAGTTCGTCCGGCCATGTTCCGGCGCTGTTCACGCAACCGGGCGAAGCAGTCGCCGGCAATGTGCATCTCCAGGGAAATACCCTGTTCACTGACCACAGCATACAGATGGAACAGCTGCTCCGGGCGGTCCAGAATGCCCTCGGTCAGACTGAAGCCAAAGGCAAAGTCCTCCAAATCGCAGGGTGAGGCCATCATCACGGCGTGAGAAACGCCATTGTACACCATCGCCACGGGCACCTCTTCAGCGACCAGATCCCGGCAAGGCGCACCTTCAATACCGCCGCGCACCTCCACCGGGGTCTCACAGGCCACCAAAACATCCTTGGGAGCATCGAGGCCTGTGACTGCCATGGCAGCGGCGCCCGGATTACTTGAGGGCCGAAGCATCGGATGGCTCCGTCTGGCTGGCCGAGGGCGCCAGCAACTGGTGCTGGCGCTGGTCAAACTGCTCAAAGTGGCGCTGCCAGGCCGACGGCTGGCTGACTTTCTCCACCTGCACCGCGGTGACCTTGTATTCCGGACAGTTGGTGGCCCAGTCCGAGCTGTCGGTGGTGATCACGTTGGCGCCACTGCCGGGATGGTGGAAGGTGGTCCAGACCACGCCCGGCAACATGCGGTCGCTGATCCGCGCCCGCAGAACCGTCTGGCCCACACGGCTGGAAATACCCAGCCAGTCGCCTTCCCGGATACCGCGCAGTTCGGCGTCGCTGGGATGGATTTCCAGCACATCCTCGTCGTGCCACTGGCTGTTCGCGGTGCGGCGGGTCTGGGCGCCGACGTTGTACTGGCTCAGGATGCGGCCGGTGGTCAGCAGCAGCGGGAACTTGCGATTGGATTTCTCCTCGCTGGCGACATACTCGGTAACCGCAAACCTGCCCTTGCCGATCGGGAAATCCAGGGTGTGCATGGTCGGGGTGCCTTCCGGATGCTCCTCGTCGCACGGCCACTGGATGCTGCCCAGTTTCTCCAGTTTGTCGTAACTGACGCCGGCAAAGGTGGGCGTCAGCCGGGCGATCTCATCCATGATCTCGGACGGATGCTTGTAGTCCATGGGGTAACCGAGTGCATTGGACAAAGCCATGGTCACTTCCCAGTCTTCCATGCCTGCCACCGGTGCCATTACCTTGCGCACCCGGTTGATGCGGCGCTCGGCGTTGGTGAAGGTGCCGTTTTTCTCCAGAAAAGTGGCGCCTGGCAACAGCACGTGCGCGTGCTTGGCGGTTTCATTCAGGAAGATGTCCTGCACGATCAGGCAATCCAGGGCGCTGAGTGCCGCTTCCACATGCTGGGTGTTGGGATCGGACTGGGCAATGTCCTCGCCCTGAACGTACAAGGCCTTGAAGCTGCCGGCGATGGCCGCATCGAACATGTTGGGAATCCGCAGGCCGGGTTCGTCGTCAATCGCCACGCCCCAGACCTCCTGGAACCGGGCCCGCACCGCCGGGTCGCCCACATGCTGGTAGCCGGGCAATTCGTGGGGGAAGGAGCCCATATCGCAGGAACCCTGAACGTTGTTCTGGCCCCGCAGCGGGTTCACGCCAACACCTTCACGGCCAATGTTGCCGGTGGCCATGGCCAGGTTGGCAATGCCCATCACCATGGTCGAGCCCTGGCTGTGCTCGGTGACGCCCAACCCGTAATAGATGGCACTGTTTCCGGCCTCGCCATAGGCACGGGCGGCCTGGCGTACCCGCTCGGCCGGTACGCCGGTGACCGCCTCCACGGCTTCCGGCGAATGGCGTTCCTCCGCTATGAATTCCCGCCAGTCGTGGTACTGCTTCGGCTCACAACGGCTCTCGATAAACGCCGTGTTTTCCAGGCCCTCGGTGACAATCACATGGGCCAGGGCATTGACCATGGCCACGTTAGTACCCGGGCGCAGGGGCAGGTGAATGCCTGTACTGCCGTGGGGCGTTTTCAGCAGGTCGATGCGGCGCGGATCAATGACGATCAGCTTGGCGCCCTGGCGCAAACGCCGGCGCATCTGGGAGGCGAACACCGGGTGGGCGTCGGTGGGGTTGGCTCCGATCACCACGATGGTGTCGGCTTTCATGACCGAATCAAACGTCTGGGTGCCGGCGGATTCACCCATAGTGGTTTTCAGGCCAAACCCGGTCGGTGAGTGACAGACCCGGGCACAGGTGTCGGTGTTGTTGTTGCCGAAGGCAGCCCGGACCAGCTTCTGCACCAGGTAGGTTTCCTCGTTGGTGCAGCGGGAGGAGGTGATGCCACCGATACTTTCCCGGCCGTATCTGGCCTGGGTGGCCTTGAGTTTTTTCGCCGCAAACCCGATGGCGTCGCCCCAGGACACCACTTGCCAGGGATCGTTGATGGAGTCCCGGATCATCGGCTCCCTGATACGGTCCTTGTGGGTGGCGTAGCCAAAGGCAAAGCGCCCTTTCACGCAGGAATGGCCATGGTTAGCCTCGCCGCCCTTGTAGGGAACCATGCGCACCAGCTGGCCGCCTTTCATTTCGGCCTTGAACGAACAACCGACACCGCAATAGGCACAGGTGGTGACCACGCTGTGCCCGGGCTGGCCGGCGTCGATCACGCTCTTTTCCATCAGCGTAGCGGTGGGGCAGGCCTGGACGCAGGCGCCGCAGGATACGCATTCGGAATCCATGAACGGGTCATTCTGGCCGGCGGACACCCTGGAGTCGAAGCCACGGCCGTCGATGGTCAGGGCAAAGGTGCCCTGCACTTCCTCGCAGGCGCGTACGCAACGGGAGCAGACGATGCACTTGCCGGGGTCGAAGCTGAAGTAGGGGTTGGAGTCGTCCACTTCCGCATCCAGATGGTTTTCACCCTCGAAACCATAGCGCACTTCCCGCAGGCCCACGGCACCGGCGACATCCTGAAGTTCGCAGTTGCCATTGGCCGGGCAGGTAAGGCAGTCCAGTGGGTGATCGGAGATATACAGCTCCATGACGTTGCGGCGAAGCTTCGCCAGTTTGCCGTTCTGGGTAGTGACCGCCATGCCTTCGGTAACCGGCGTGGTGCAGGACGCCGGATAGCCGCGACGACCCTCGATTGCCACCGCGCACAGGCGACAGGAGCCGAAGGCTTCCAGGTTGTCGGAGGCACACAGCTTTGGAATGTTAATCCCGGCCAGGGCGGCGGCCCGCAATACGGACGTGCCTTCCGGTACGCTGATGTCGGTGCCATCAATGGACAGGCTGACCAGGGTTGCGGAGGTGCTCGGCGGCGTGCCGTAATCCATGTCCGGATTCAGGCCGCGGGTACCGGGGTCGCTCTTGTTCGGGTCGTAATAGTGCAACATTGTTATTGCCTCCACTCGCGTCGGTCAGGCCGTCAGGTCGTCCGGGAAATGTTTCATCACACTCTGCACCGGGAAGGGTGTCATACCGCCCATGGCGCAGAGGGAACCATCAACCATGGTCTCGCACAGATCTTCCAGCAGCGCCAGGTTAGCCTCCCGGTTCTCGCCGGCGCGGATGCGATCGATCACTTCCACTCCCCGTACCGAACCGATCCGGCAGGGCGTGCATTTGCCGCAGGACTCCACGGTGCAAAACTCCATGGCAAAACGGGCCTGCGCCCCCATATCCACGGTGTCGTCAAACACCACCACACCACCGTGGCCAATACCCGCACCGAGCTTGGCGAAGGCTTCGTAATCCATCGGTGTGTCCCACTGGCTCTCGGGCATATACGCCATCAGGGGTCCGCCCACCTGGACGGCTTTCATGGGCCGACCGGTGAAGGTGCCACCGCCAAAGTCTTCCAGGATTTGCTTCAGGCTGACGCCGAAGGCCAGTTCGATCAGGCCGCCCTGGCGGATATTGCCCGCCAGCTGGATCGGCAGCGTGCCCCGGGATTTGCCCATGCCGTAGTCGGCGTAGGCCTGGCCGCCCTGATCGAGAATGAACGGCACCGCCGCGAACGACAGCACGTTGTTCACCACCGTGGGCTGGCCAAACAGCCCCTTGATGGCGGGCAGGGGCGGCTTGGCGCGCACCAGTCCCCGCTTGCCTTCCAGGCTTTCCAGCAGCGACGTCTCCTCCCCACAAATGTAGGCGCCCGCCGCCAGTCGCACTTCCAGGTGGAAAGTACGACCACTGCCCCGGACATCCTCGCCCAGATAGCCGGCCGCCTCGGCGCGGCGGATAGCTTCGTCCAGCATGCGATGCGCCACCGGGTATTCCGAGCGCAGGTAGATATAGCCCCGGGTCGCACCGACGGCCAGCCCGGCAATGGTCATGCCTTCGATCAGCATGAACGGGTCGCACTCCATCACCAGCCGGTCGGCGAAGGTTCCGGAATCGCCCTCATCGGCATTGCAGACGATGTATTTTTGCTGCTGCCAGGGCTCATCATGAACTGTCTGCCACTTGATGCCGGTGGGGAACGCCGCACCACCCCGGCCACGCAGGCCCGAAGTTTTTACTTCATCCACAATCGCCTGGGGCGTCATGGCCACGGCCCTGCCCAGCCCCCCAAAACCACCATGGGCCCGATAATCATCAATAGACAGTGGATCGGTAATACCAATCCGTGAAAAGGTCAGGCGCTGCTGGCGTTTGAGGTAGGGCATATCCGCCACCGGGCCGAGAAACAGCGGGTGATCGGATTTGCCATCGAACAGGCCGGCATCCACCAGAGCCTGAACGTCGTCCGGTTCAATAGGGCCGTAACCGATCCTGCCCGTGGCGGTCCCGATTTCCACCAGCGGCTCGAGCCAGCACAATCCGCGGGAACCGTTTCGCACCAGTTCAATGTCCACGCCCCGGGCGCCGGCGTGATACTCGATCAGTCTTGCCACCTCGTCCGCGCCCATGGACAGGGCGGTGGTATCGCAGGGCACGAAGATTTTTGTCGCCATGATCAAGGCTCCTGTGATTACCGGATGTCCAGCGCGGAGGTGGTGAGCTTGTCCGCCAGGCGGTCAAACTTCTGCGGGGTAATCCGGCCATGGATATCGTCGTTCACGCGAATGGACGGTGCACAGGCGCAGTTGCCCAGGCAATACACCGGCTCCAGGGTAAATTCGTTATCGGCGGTGGTGCCGTGGTAATCCACACCCAGCCGCGACTTGATATGGTCTTCCAGAGCGCGGCCACCCATGGCCTGGCAGGCTTCTGCCCGGCAAACATGGATGACCTTGCTGCCCACCGGGTGAGTGCGGAAATGATGGTAGAAGCTGATTACCCCGTGCACTTCGGCCCGGGTCTGTTGCAGCATCCCGGCAATGATGGCTACCGCGCCTTCGGGAATGTAGCCGATCCGGTTCTGGACAGCGTGAAGAATGGGAAGCAGGGCGCCGGGTTTGTGCTTCAGTGCGTCCACTTCGTCCCGGATCATGTCAGGTGTCCAGTCGCCGGCGCTGGGCCTGGTGGAGCCACCCGGTTGTTGATTTATCTGCTCTGACATATGCATGACTGTTCCTGTCTGTTTTTGTTCTGGTACAGTTCTAGCACTACGCTAGCACCCAATTCGTGACCACGGAATATGAACTGAAATGCATACCAAGAAGCTCAACATATCTCCCGCCTGGGTCTTCCGGACCGAGGACGGTGAACTGTTCGAGCCGGTTCTGTTCCGCCTGCTCGAAAGTATCCGCGACACCGGCAAACTCACCGTCGCCGCCGAGGCGGCCGGCATCTCCTATCGGCACGCCTGGAACCTGCTTAACCGTGCCACCCATGTCTTCGGCCTGCCCCTGGTCATCATGCGCAAGGGCCAGGGCACCAGCCTGTCGGACCTCGGCGAAAAGCTGCTCTGGGCCGATCACCGGGTCAAGGCCCGGTTGGGGCCTCAGATCGACAGCATGGCCTCGGAACTCAATGACCAGGTCCAGCAGCTTCTGGCCGGCAGCCACCCGGTCCTGCGCCTGCATGCCAGCCACGGATACGCCGTGGCCCTGTTACCGGAGTTCCCGGACCAGCTGGAGATCAACCTCCAGTACCGCAATCCGGAAGAGGCCCTGTCGGCACTCAACAACGGTGAATGCGACCTGGCCAGTTTCCATTTCCCCACTTGCCCGGAACGGGCCCGGGAAATTCTCGCCCACTATCGCCATCATTTATCCGGCAACAACCTGAAGCTGATCCGCTTCGTCACCCGCCGGGAGGGGCTGATGTTCCGGAAGAACCAACAAAACCGGATCCAAAGCCTGCACGATCTTGCCGATTCTCAGTTGCGCTTCATCGGCCGGGACCGCCATTCCGGCACCCGAATTCTGTTTAACCTGCTGCTCAAGCAGCAGGGCCTGGCCGAAGACGCCATTAACCGGTCACCCCAGCAGGAATTCACCCACACCGCCGTTGCCGCCTTTGTGGCCGCCGGCATGGCGGACGTCGGTTTTGGCGTTGAAGCCGCCGCCCGGCAATTCGGCCTGACCTTTGTCGAGCTGGCCCGGGAACACTACCTCCTGCTGTGCCGGGAGGACCGGCTGAATCAGACAAACCTCTCTCGCCTTATTGGCCTGATGCGGTCCGAACCGTTCATTGGGCGTCTGCAGGAGCTGCCCGGTTACGCTCCGGACAACCCCGGCGAAATTACCACCTTCGAGGCGCTGATCGCCGGGGATTCAGATAATCAGGAATCGGAGGGTGCCGGAACCAAAGCAGAAGGGTTCCGGCAATAACCTTGACAGGGAACAGCTAAATCGGGGAGTTAACGGAGGTCGGGATTCAATGTGTAGGTACCGGTTACCCGGGTACTGGCCAGTACGTGGCCGGCCATCGCCTCGCGCACGTCGTTACCATCAAACTCGCCCTCAAGGCCCAGACTGTCCACATCCAGTGCGTGCACTTCAAAATGGTAGTGGTGAATGATTTCATCGTTCCACGGCGGACAGGGACCGTCATAACCGGCATAGGTGCCTGCCATGTCCGGGTTGCCGGCCAGGAACTGGGTGTAAGTGTTGACACCACGGACACCGATGGGCCCCGGACCGGGATCCTTGCCCTTGGGGATCACGCCATCACTGTCCTCGCCCTCCGGAATCCGGGTAATACTGGCCGGGATATCCACCAGCAGCCAGTGGAAAAAGTCGACCCGCGGAATGTCTTTGGAGACGGTTTTACCTTCCTGGTTAACATCATCCGCCACGCTGGGCACATCCGGATCAAACACCATTACCACAAAGCTTTTTGCGCCTTCCGGCGTATCTTCCCAGACCATCTCGGGGTTCCGATTGGGCCCGAAGCTCATGTGATCCTCTTCGCTGTAGACCCCGAACGCGAATTTCTCCGGAATCGGCTGGCCTTCTTCAATGCCTTGAACCTTCAGTTTCACGGCTTTGCCTCCTGTTAATCGTTGGCCTTTGGCTCTCTGACGGTGTCTGGAATGAGCCCGTTCTGTGATAATAGGTTGTAACACAAAATCAACTGACCTGACCATGGAGCCCTGATGAGCCACCAGAAACCCGGCCAGCCGCAAAAGCCCGCCAACCAGAAGGATGAGGACGCCGTTGCCTTTGCCCAGGGTATTTTCGATCTCGCGCGCAATGGCGGTGCCGGCCCGCTCAGCGTGATGCTGGATGCCGGCGTACCGGTTAACATGCGCACCAGCGAGGGCGAAAGCCTGCTGATGCTCGCCAGCCGGAACGGTCATTCCGAGACGGTCCGCCTGCTACTGGAGAAAGGGGCTGATCCCGGGGCCCGGAATAACGAGGGTGAGACCGCGCTCACACTGGCGAAAACGGACAGCGTCCGGAGCCTGATCAGCGACTCGAACCAGTAACCCGCAATGTTCAACAAGGGCGAGATTATTCATCACACCCGGGATGCCCTTGGAAGTATTCTGGTGATCGACTACCGCAAGCACCGGGTACTCACCTTCAATTCGGTGTTCGAGCAGAGCAAGATCGACCGGCGCTATCCGCATCTCCCGGTGCACGAATACAATCGGGCCATGCTGTTACCAGCGGCTTTTGCCCCTCCCAGCCATGTCACCATCCTCGGCCTCGGCGGGGGCGTTATGGCCAGCGCTTTCCATCATCTTTACCCGGAATGCCGGATTCACGCCGTGGAACTCCGGCAGGCGGTTCTCGATACCGCCCGGGAATTCTTTGACCTGCCCGTCAGCAATCGCCTTGAAGTCACCATCGCCGATGCCCGCAATGCGCTGGAAAAACTGCCAGACGCCAGCACCGGCATGATCCTGGCTGATCTTTATAACGCCGACCGTATGAGCCCCGCCCAGGCCCAGAGACACTTCGTGGATGACTGCGCCAGGGTGCTAGGCAGCAATGGCTGGCTGGTGCTGAATTACCATCGCACGCCGGATGTCGAGGGGCTGTATTTCAGGCAACTGAAGAAACACTTCACCGTGTTGCTGATGTTCAAAAGCAAGAGCAACAACACAGTCATTTACGCCAGTAAACAGCATTTCCAGTCAGTCCACTCAAAAGACCCGATTCTGGCGGAGCTGGAAACCCGGCTACCGATCGACTGGCGCCGCCTTATGGCCAAGGTCAGTCGCCTCGAGTGAGCAGGAAACTACCCGGGATTTGATCTCAATCCTTGAGGATTGGTGAGGATGCACCATAGTTTGTTGTAAGGAACTCACAGAAACCTGTAGGGAGTGCTGCCATGAGCGAGGAAGACTACAAGAAGCTCCACCCGGTGCTGAGCGAGGTCACCAAAACCTACGTTGACCTGTACACCAACCGGCCAAATGAAAAGAACCGGGCGCAGCTGATCAAGCTGGAAGCCCTGTTGCACGAGAAACTGGAAGCCATTCAGAAGGCAAAGGAAAGCAAGGGATAGCAATCTTCATTCGCCATCCCCGATTTTGTCCTGGGTCCGGGTCTCGAAATCACTGGCATCGTGCCGTTCGTGCAGCTGTGTATTCGGCTCGCCCCAGGTGCGGTTCACTATGCGCCCGCGCTTGACCGCCGGCCGCTGGGCGATCTCGTCCGTCCACCGGAGAACATGGGCATAGGTGTGAGCTTCCAGGAACTCGGCAGCCTCATAAACCTTGTTCTTCACCAGGGCGCCGTACCAGGGCCAGATCGCCATATCGGCAATGGTGTACTCATCACCGGCGATATAGCGGCTATTTGCCAGCTGACGGTCCAGGACATCCAGCTGGCGCTTGACCTCCATGGCGTAACGGTTGATCGGGTATTCGTACTTCTCCGGCGCGTAGGCATAGAAGTGACCGAAGCCGCCACCGAGCATGGGGGCGCTGCCCATCTGCCAGAACAGCCAGTTCAGGGTTTCTGTGCGCCGGACAATGTCCCTGGGCAGGAAGGCGTCGAATTTTTCCGCCAGGTACAGCAGGATCGAGCCGGATTCGAACACCCGGATCGCAGGATCGGAGCTGTGGTCCATGAGTGCCGGAATCTTGGAGTTGGGATTCACCTCAACAAAGCCGCTGCCAAACTGCTCACCTTCGGTAATCCGGATCGGCCAGGCGTCATAGTCCGCCCCTTCAAACCCCTGCGCCAGAAGCTCCTCCAGCATCACGGTGACCTTCACGCCGTTGGGTGTCGCCAGCGAATAGAGCTGCAACGGGTGTTTGCCAACCGGCAGTTCCTTGTCATGGGTGGGCCCGGCGATGGGGCGATTGATGTTGGCAAATCTACCCCCGCTCTCGGAGTCCCATTTCCAGACTTTCGGTGGTGCGTAGGTAGCGTCGGTCATGGCATTTCTCCTCACAAAGTAGCAGTCAGCTGGTTCCGAGGTCGCATTGAGCCCGGGGCCGAAAACTCTAGCATGGAAGATCAGACAAAAAGAACCACAGGAGTACTCCATGGCGGGGCGCATTGTGCTCCTTTTCACCTGTCTGTTTATCTTGCCCGCAGCCGACGCGGAATTGTCGGACAGCAAGCGGGCAATGATCCGGGAGCTGTTCCCCTCGGCAACCGTGATTCAAGACAAGTTGCCGGACTTTCCCGTGTACCCGGTGTATCAACTCCAGGAGCTGCTGGGTTATGCCTACGAGTCCGTGGACCACAGCCGTCTCCAGGGCTTCGCCGGCAAACCCATCAGTCTGCTGATTGGCCTGGACACCAAGGGTCGGTTTACCGGCGTAAAGGTGCTGAACCACCACGAGCCGGTCTTCCTGCACGGGCTGGGTGAAGAACCCCTGTTCGCCTTTGTAGACCAGTACGAAGGCCGTTCACTTCGGGAACAGATTATTGTCAGCACCTCAAATTCCAGCCGGTCCGGGCGTACCAGCGACGGCAGTGTGGTGCACTTTGACGGCGTCAGCAAGGCCACCGTGTCGGTACTGATCATCAACGACACCGTGCTTTCCTCGGCGCTGAAAGTCGCCCGCACCAAACTCGAAGGTTTTGCCCAGAGCGCCCCGACGCGGGCGAAACCGGAGTTCTTCGAGCCCCTGTCCTGGCAGCAGCTGGTGGACCGTGGCTTTATCGGCCACTGGCAGGCCTCAGGAGAGGCCATTGAAGCGGCGCTCGGGCGGCCGCTCAGCGACTATCCGGTGGATATCGAGCCCGCCGGGGGTGAGCCCTTCAGCGAGCTGTTCTTCGGTTATATCAACTCGCCCATGGTCGGGCGTAACCTGTTGGGTAACGAAGGCTACCAGCGACTAATGCAAAGGCTCGATGACAACGCCCAGGTGCTCGCTGTTATGTCCCGTGGTGTGTTTCCCCATGTGTCCGAAGAGTTTGTCCCAGGCAGCTCACCGGACCGGATCGGCCTTATCCAGAACAACCTGGCCGTTGAAATGCGGGATCTGAACCTGCTTGATCAGGATCTGGACTTCCATGCTGCCGGCATCCCCTCGTTTGAGGCCCGCCACCTGTTCCGCGTCGGCGGTAACGCCGGCTTCAACCCCGGCGCCCAGGCCAGCCTCAAACTCAACGTGGCGCTGGCCCGAAACCATCTGATGGTAGATAGCACCTCACTGACAATACCTGTCAAATTCAATGATTCGCTGTTTGAAACCGTTGAGGTTGCCCCCAACCCCCGGGATATGCGGGAACCGGTGTGGGTCGGCCTCTGGAAAGAACGCTGGTGGCAGATCTCGCTGCTGGTTCTGAGCCTGGCATTACTGACAATGTTCTTCGCCAAACAGAGAACACTGAGCCGGCACCCGAGACTGGTGCACCGTTTCCGTTGGGGATTCCTGTTTTTTACTCTGTTCTTTATCGGCTTTTATGCACAGGGCCAGCTTTCGGTCGTCAACGTCTATACCCTGTTCCTGGCCATCTGGGACGGTTTTTCCCTGAATGTTTTCCTGCTCGACCCGGTGATTTTCATTCTCTGGGTCTATACCTTTATCACCCTGTTTATCTGGGGCCGGGGCCTGTTCTGCGGCTGGCTGTGCCCGTTCGGGGCCCTTCAGGAAATGGCCGCCTGGCTCGGGGAAAAACTGAAATTCCGTCAGGCCAGAATACCCGAGCACTGGCACAGGCGCCTGATCCTGATCAAATACCCGATTCTGCTGGGACTGGTAGGTACTGCGTTCTATTCTCTCACCCTGGCCGGGCAACTGGCGGAAGTGGAGCCCTTCAAAACCAGCATTACGCTGCTCTTCGTTCGCTATTGGCCATTCGTGGTTTACGCCGTTGGCCTGCTGGTGACCGGCATGTTCATTCACAAGTTCTACTGCCGCTACCTGTGCCCGCTCGGGGCAGGCCTTGCGGTGCTGGGCCGTCTCCGGCTGTTCAGCTGGCTGGACCGGGTCGAGCTCTGCGGCAATCCCTGTCAGCACTGCAAAAACGCCTGCGGCATCAACGCCATCCGCAAGGACGGCCGGGTAGACTACGATGAGTGCATTCAGTGCCTGGAGTGCGTCGTTATCCTGCGGGATGAGGAAGCCTGCGTCGACAAGCGGCTCGAAAACAGGAAACGGGCAAGGCAGGAAAACATTCTGGCAACCGACGCCAGCTGACTGTTATTGATTGATTACTCAAGCTATAATTGAGCAGTCATTCAAAACACGGTATTGGTGATTCGTTGTTATGGCCAGACATGCACGCTACGACAGAAAAATCGCTCTGGAAAAAGCGGTGGGACTGTTCTGGGAGAAAGGCTACCACGGCAGCTCCATGAAACAGATTGAGCAGGCCCTTGATATGCGCCCGGGCAGTATTTACGCTACGTTCGGCAGTAAGGATGGCCTGTTTTCAGAAGCCCTGGCGGCCTACGCCGAACAGGGGGGGCTTGAACTGGCGGCCCACCTTAAAGGGTACGAGTCCATCGTTGACGGGCTACAGGACTACCTGCGCGGCATCGCCTGCAGTTGTGGCGGTGAAGATACACCACCCTCCCGGGCGTGCATGATCGTGAAAACACTGCTGGAATCCAGCAACACTCACCTGGCCCTGGCCGCCCAGGCCAACAGCATTCTTGCTGCCATCGAGCAGTCCATTACGGAACTGCTGGAACAGGCCAGGGCAAGGGGCGAGCTGGTGCAATCGGTGGATTGCCGGCGCCTTGCCCGGCTGCTTCAGGCCCAGATTATGGGGCTCCGATCCATGGGTGAGCGCAAGCTTGAGGCCCAGACCATAAAGGAGCTCGGCGACGACATGGCAGCTATTCTGGACTGTTACCGCACCCACCACTAGGTTTACCGGCCCCGGGGGCGGGGCGGGGCTGAAGGTAGCGACACTGCGGTAGCATTAGCACCCTATCTTTCATCGGTTCCCCAGTGAGGACAGCCAAGCGTTTTGCCTGCAGAGCGCTTGGCTTTCTTCACTTACAGGTCTGATTGCTATGGACAAACTTCATCATATTGTTGTGGTTGGCGGCGGCGCTGGTGGTCTTGAGCTGGTAACCAGCCTGGGCGACAAACTGGGAAAGAAGCGCAGGGCCAGAATTACCCTGGTGGATGCCGGGCTCACCCATGTCTGGAAACCCCTCCTTCACGAAGTCGCCTCCGGTTCCCTGGACGCCAACGCCAACGAGATCAACTACCGCGCCCATGCCAGGAAGCATTACTACGAATTCCAGCTCGGGCGCATGAGCGGGCTGGACCGCACCGCCAAAAAACTGGTCATTGCTCCGTTTCACGACGAAGAAGGCGCAGAAGTGGTGCCCGAGCGCCACATCAGCTACGACACCCTGGTCATCGCCGTGGGCAGCACCGCCAATGATTTCGGTACGCCCGGCGCCCAGGACAACTGTCTGTTCCTCGACAGCCTGAAACAGGCCAGGCGCTTCCACAAGCTCATGCTCAATGCCTTCCTGCGCAAGAATCACAAGGCACTGCAAGGTGCAGAGCACACCCTGAACATCAGTATTATCGGCGCCGGCGCCACCGGAGTGGAACTGGCGGCAGAACTTCGCCTGGCGTCCCGGGAGCTGCCGGTGTACGGAATGAATCACCTGCAGGCATCCGACGTCTCGATCAGTGTGATCGAAGCCGCTGACCGCATCCTGCCGGCACTGCCAGCCCGGCTCTCGGCCGCGGCCACGCGAGAGCTGGAGCACCAGAATGTACAGGTACTCACCGGCCAGCCGGTCAGCGAGGTCCGGGAGGCCAGCATTATCATGAAGGACGGCACCGAGCTGCCCGCCGAGATGACCATCTGGGCAGCCGGAATCAAGGCCCCGGCGTTCCTGGCCGAGCTGGACGGCCTGGAGGTGAACCGCAGCAACCAGTTGGTGGTGGAGCAGACCCTGCAGACTACCCAGGACACCGATGTCTTCGCCCTCGGTGACTGCGCCGCCTGCCCGCAACCGGATTCAGACCGGCCGGTACCGCCCCGGGCCCAGGCTGCCCACCAGCAAGCCGACACCCTGTTCAAGACCCTGTGCAACCGGCTTGAGAACGGCGAAGCTGTGCCATTCGTTTACAACGATCATGGTTCACTGATCAACTTCAGCCGCTATACCACCGTTGGCAACCTCATGGGCAATCTGTCAGGCCGCAGCATGTATATTGAAGGCAAGGTTGCGCGCCTGTTTTATTTGTCGCTTTACCGGATGCACCAGGTGGCGCTGCACGGCATGCTCCGCACCGGCATCATCTGGCTGATGGACAAAATCAGCCGTGCCATGCACCCGCGTCTCAAACTACACTAGAAAGGAAACCGGCCGGAGAGGCAATGGAGCGGGTGAAGGGAATCGAACCCTCGTATGCAGCTTGGGAAGCTGCCGTTCTACCATTGAACTACACCCGCAAAACAATGGCCGCGTGAGCAATATAAGCGGTCAGCCCGGTTATGGGCAAGGATTCTGTCTGGAGAATAAATGGACCCCACCCTGACCCTGCTCGGTGCCCTGATGCTGGTCATCAGCATTGTGCTCAGCCCGCTTTCCAGCCGGGTGGGTATGCCTGTGCTGCTGATATTCCTGATCGTGGGCATGATGATGGGCGAGGACGGCCCGGGCGGAATCGAGTTCAATGATTTTGAACTGGCGTTCGTGATTGCCAACCTGGCCTTGGGCGTCATCCTGCTGGATGGCGGCATGCGTACCCGTTCAGAAACCTTTCGGGTAGGTCTGAAACCCGCCCTGGTGCTGGCAACGCTGGGGGTGGCCATGACAGCCGCGGGCGCTGCCGTTGTCGCCTGGTGGGTATTTGACCTGCACTGGCTGACTGCGTTGCTGATCGGTGCCATCATTTCCTCCACCGATGCCGCCGCCGTTTTCTCCCTGCTTCAGGGCCGCGGCCTGCACCTGAATGAGCGGGTCAGCGCCACCCTGGAAATTGAATCCGGCAGCAACGATCCAATGGCCATTTTTCTGACCCTGATGCTGGTTACCCTGATTGGCAATACCGGCGACCAGGCCGGCTGGGCAGCGCTGACCATGCTGGTCAAACAGTTCGGAATTGGAGGTATAGCGGGCATTCTTGGCGGCTTTGCCGTAGTGGAGCTGGCCAACCGCATTCGCCTGACACCCTCTTTATATCCGCTGCTGGTGGCCGCTGCCGGCATTTCGGTATTTTCCGCCACCAACGCCCTGGGAGGCAGTGGCTTCCTGGCGATTTACCTGACAGGTGTGGTGATCGGCAACCGCCATGTACGGATGATGCCGATGATCCTGCAGGTCCACGATGGCCTCGCCTGGCTGGCACAGCTTTGCCTGTTCCTGATGCTCGGCTTGCTGGTCAATCCGTCCGATCTGATTCCGCTGGCCGGTGGTGGCCTGGTGCTGGCACTCGCCCTGATCTTTGTCATTCGCCCACTCACGGTTATGCTCACGCTCTGGCCGTTTGCCTTTAACCGGCGGGAGCTGATTTTTATCAGCTGGGTTGGCCTGCGCGGGGCGGTTCCGATCGTCCTGGCCCTGTTCCCGATCATCGCGGACCTGCCGGAGGCGCAGCTGGTGTTCCATGCGGCCTTCTTCATTGTCCTTGTTTCCCTGCTGGTTCAGGGAACCACCATGGCGCCCCTGGCCCGTAAACTGCGCCTGGAGGTTCCTGCCGGAGAGGACCCCTATCGCCGGCTGCCCCTGGATGCCCCTGCGGCGGGTGATCACGAACTGATGCTGTTTCCCCTGCGCGGCAAGAGCTGGGAGACACCGCGCCGTCTGAGCCAGCTGCGATTTCCGGAAAACACGGCGGTGGCCGGTGTTTTCCGCAATCGGGTCTGCCTGCAACCAAAAGGGGATCTGGAAGTGGCCAGTGGCGATATGGTGGCGATGTTTGCCACGCCCGGCGTGTTGCCGGAGCTCGGTAAGGCACTCAGCGGCCGCCATGCCCCCAAATACCTTGCCGAGCGGGCATTCTTTGGTGATTTCGTTCTCAATGGCGATGCCCTGCTGGGGGACGTGGAGCAGGTCTACGGCATCGAGTTCGACGAACTGCCCCCGGAACTGTCCCTGGCCGAGTGCTTCACCAGACGGACCAAGGGGCACCCGGTTGTTGGGGATATCGTAACCCTTGGGCCGGTTACACTGGTTGCCAGGGCTACCAGTGCCGACCAGGTGACCAAGGTGGGTCTTAAAATGGACAGTTCACAAAACAGCTGAGGGACGACCCGGATAGCTAAAAAAGTTAACAAAACCCCTTAACAGATCGCTGACAGGCTATGGTATAAAACGCCTGTACAAAGATTAATCATTGGTAAGTTAACGATATGCTGATTACTCGCGCTGCTTTCTACGCCTTGGTCCTGTTCTGGCTGGCAATGACACCTCAGGCTATGGCCACGGAGTTGCTGGCCAAAGCCGACCCCCGGATGCCTGCAGAAACCGCATACACCCCCGTCGATATTCAGGATGTCAGCAAGGTCGTGGTTCGCAAGGGTGAACGGCGCCTTTACCTCATGAGCGGGGATCAGGTGGTGCGCAGTTATCGCATTTCCCTGGGCGACAACCCGGAAGGCCATAAGCTGTATGAGGGTGACGAACGGACCCCGGAGGGCGACTACACCCTGGACTGGCGCAACGCCGAAAGCGATTTCTACAGATCCATCCACATTTCCTACCCCAGCGAGCGGGACCGGGAGCTGGCTTCTGCCTGGGGGCTGGATCCCGGTGGCAGCATCATGATTCACGGCTTGCCGAACGGCGAGGAAGACATGGCGTTTGCCTACCGCGGCCTGGACTGGACCGACGGCTGCATCGCCGTTACCAACGAAGAGATAGACGAAATCTGGCAACTCGTGTCCAACGGCACCCCGATCAGCATTCATCCCTGAAGAAAGTCTGGCAACAGCATTAAGTTGTTGTCATAAGCTAAGAATATTTACCTATCCTGAGTTAACATTTTGCCTTACAGTGTTTTACACTGTTTAACGACTCCGGTAGTCGTTGCCTATTGCACCTATCGGGCAGGTTGACAGGAAGTCGTCTATACTGACTTTCGGATCACAGGAAATAACTCGACCAATAAGGGGATTTACAATGCGTAAACTGACGATCGCCGGGCTTGCACTGGCCACTGTTCTGACTGCAGGCTGTGCCACGACGGATCAGGGTGCCGTCGACGAAGCAAATGCAACAGCAAGCTCCGCTGAGAGCACTGCTAAAAATGCACTGAGCACCGCGAACAGCGCTGCCGGCACTGCCCGCTCTGCCCAGCAGACTGCGCAAGAAGCACTGGCGGCAGCCAAGGCAGCTCAAAGGGCTGCTGACGAAGCCAACGAGCGTGCCAAGCGTATGCTCGAGCGCTCAAGCATGAAGTAAGGCTCACGCCGATGATGCTGAAAAGGCCGGGTTTTCCGGCCTTTTTTATGCCTCGGCGTCCGGGTTTTCCGGAGTCACCGATTTGTTCTCCTTCAGGAACGTTGTCATCAGTTCCATCGGCAGCGGAAACACGATGGTGGCCGTATTGGTATTACTCATGTCCGCCAGCGTCTGCAAGTACCGGAGCTGCATCGACCCCGAATTCGCTGACATCACATCCGCCGCTTCTACCAGTTTCTTCGACGCCTGCAATTCGCCTTCGGCGTGAATGACCTTGGCCCGCCGCTCACGCTCGGCCTCTGCCTGACGGGCGATAGCACGAATCATGGATTCGTTCAGGTCCACATGCTTGATTTCCACATTGGCCACCTTGATGCCCCACTCCTCCGTCTGGGAATCGATGATCTCCTGAATGTCCGAATTCAGCTTGTCCCGCTCCGAGAGCATTTCATCCAGATCATGCTTGCCCAGCACCGAACGCAGTGTCGTTTGCGCCAGCTGGCTGGTGGCCGAGTCGAAATCCTCAACCCGGATGATCGCTCGCTCCGGATCCACTACCCGATAATAGAGCACGGCATTTACCCGAACCGTGACGTTATCCTTGGAAATCACGTCCTGACTGGGCACATCCAGTACAATGACCCGCAGGTCAACCCGCACCATCTGTTGTATACCCGGGATTATGATGATCAGGCCCGGGCCTTTCACCCCCTGAAACCGGCCCAGAAAAAACACCACACCACGCTGATATTCCGGCAGTATCTTGATGGCCGAGCCGAGAATCAGTAATAACACCACGATAGGTGCAAGGTAAGGAATCAGTTCGCCAATCATACGGCCTCCTTGTTTTGCCGTTAGACTCTGTTTGCCGGATCAGCCGTTTTCCGGGATGACCCTGACGGTTACCGTTAAACCCTCGATTGCTGCAACACGGACCCGGTCGCCCTCTTTGACGGGCTCCTCGCTTATGGCATTCCACCGCTCACCGCTGAGTCTGACGTGCCCCCGGTAGTGACCATGTTCTCCTGAAAAATCGTCCAGCGACACGCCCTCCTCGTGGGTTAACTGCTCGGTGCCACTGACCGGAGACCTGCGGCGCAGACCAATGAACCGGGTGACCGTCCAGAGGATAAACCCGGCCGCAACCACGGCGGTGCCGCCAATGGTCGGCAGGGAGATATCCCGGTGGCTGCCATCCATCAGGATGACCGATCCGGTCACGAAGGCGACAATCCCGCCGACACCCAGTATTCCGAAACTCGGCACAAAGGCCTCACCCACGATAAACGCCAACCCGAGCAGAATCAGCGCCAGACCGGCGTAATTCACCGACAGCACCTGGAAGGCGAAGAGTGCAAGAATCAGACTGATGGCGCCAATCACGCCGGGCACCACGGCACCGGGATTGGCCAGTTCGAAAATAATGCCGTAAAACCCGATAATCATCAGGAAATAGGCGACGTTCGGATCGGTGATCACGGACAGCAGGCGGGTGCGCCAGTCTGGCTGGGAGCGGACAATTTCAAGATTTGCGGTTGCCAGCGTCATGTCTCCCGACGCCATGCCAACCTGACGGCCGTCGACTTGCTGAAGCAGATCCCGGAGATTCGGAGAAACCACGTCTATGACGTTCTTCTCAAGCGCTTCGGCGGCACCAAGATTCACCGCTTCCCGCACCGCCTCTTCTGCCCAGTCGGCATTGCGGCCGTGGCGCTCTGCGAGCCCGCGAATGTAACTGACGGCATCTTCCAGCACCTTGCGCTCCATGGCGGTGGTGCCACGACGTTTGTTGCTCTCTTCCCCGGCATTTTCTTCGGCAGCAGGCGACTCAGCTCCGGACTCAGCGCCCTCCTTGGCATCAGCGTCTTTGGGTGCAGGTTCACTGGCCGGCTCCTGACTTCCCGGCAGGCCGCCCATCTGCACCGGGGTTGCCGAGCCCAGGTTGGTTGCCGGTGCCATGGCGGCGATGTGACTGCCATACAGAATGTAGGTGCCGGCGCTGGCTGCCCGGGCGCCCTGGGGAGAAACATAGGTAGCCACGGGCACTTCGGAGGCAAGGATGACCTTGATGATGTCCCGCATGGAGTTCATCAGGCCGCCGGGTGTGTCCATTTCGATAATAACGAGGCCGGCGCCTTCGGACTCAGCCCGGCGGATGCCTCGGGTGACATAGTCCATGGTCGCGGGGCCGATGGCGCCCTCAACGGTGAGTACCAGGGCGATGCCGGACGACTTCTGCTGGGCAAAGACCTGGTGCGCCAGAGAAGCCAGTGCCAGAAGCACACCGGTCAACAGCACCAGGGCCCAGAGCCGCAGACGGGCGGGATTCTGTGATCGCATGGCACGGTGTACCTGCATAACGCCTCCCCGGATGCGGAAGAAATTCAGAATATTCGGGCGAGCACCGAAACCGGCAGACGCCGAAGCAAAAATCCGATCGGAGTCCAGGGCCAGGTGGGCACAAAACACTCGTCCTTACCCGACTCAATCGCCTTGACCATGGCCCTGCATCCTGTTTTTGCATCAACAATAAAGGGCGTGTTGCGGACCTTCTCGTTGATCTCGGTTCGAATATACCCTGGGTACAGTGTAGTCACCTTTATCGGGGATTTCGCTTTCGCGAGGTCCACGCGCAACCCCTCGGACAGAGCCGCAATACCAGCCTTGGTTGCCGCGTAGGTGGTAACATTCCCTGGCAGGCCCCGCACGGCTGTTACTGAAGATACGGTGACCAGATGGCCCCGGTTCTGTTCCCGGAAGAGCTCCATGGCCGCTTCCATCTGGGCGAGGGCCGCCACGAAATTGGTCTCCGCCGTCTGCCGGTTGGCATCGAACTTGCCGGTGCCCAATGGCTGCCCCTTACCGATTCCGGCGTTGACAATAATCCGCTCCAGGCTACCGAACTCGTCACGAAACGCCCTGAATACCGAAAACACCTGATCATGATCGTTCACATCCAGAGCCCGAAGACTCACCGTGATGCCTGGGTACTCCCGGCCAAGTTCCTCCCTGAGCTTCTCCAGGCGATCGGTGCGCCGGGCGCACAGGGCCAGATTGTCGCCGCGGGCCGCGAATTCGCGTGCCATGCCTTCCCCCAGGCCGGAACTGGCGCCGGTAATCAGAATGGTTTGACTCATGGACACTCCCTGTTTTTCATTATTGTGGGGAACTGGACTGGCCGCAAGCTCCCCCTCAGAAGTAAAGCCGCTGTTCCGGTTCGCTCTCGGATTCGGGCGTTTTCTCGTCAACGGTCCTGTCCGCAGCCATCCGGGTAACCCGTTCACCAATCATGGTGGGCAGGCCATCGGCCTGATCCACGGCAAGCTCAATGGCGCTGCGCTTCACCTCTACCCCCGGATGGTTTGCCCGGAAAGACTCAACTTCGGCAAATACCTGCTGCCACAAACGGTCCCGGTCCTGACTATTGTAGTCCTCATGGGGGCGGTGCACTTCGAGCCAGACCTCGCCATCGGAAAACCCGATCTTGACGGCATCATGCACTACCTGAACCGGCGTGCCTTTTTCAACCTGGTAAACGAACCTTGAAATGTCTTCGTTATACATCCGGAAACAACCGTGGCTAACGGGCATACCCACACCAAACTTTTTGTTGGTGCCGTGAATCAGATAACCCTTCTCACTCAGCAACAGGGCATGAGTACCCAGGGGATTCCCCGGACCAGGGGGAATCATTCGGGGCAGATAATCACCAGATGCCTCGTACTCGGCCCGGATACTGGCCGGCGGATACCAGGCAGGGGATTCCAGAGGCATGGTCACTTCCGCATCGGTCAGGGGTGAGGGATTTTCCGCGGTACCAACTCCGACCGGGTAAACCTGCACGCCCTGGTCGGTAAAATAATAGAGGCGATATTCGGCCAGATTAATGACAATCCCCTCACGCCGGGCATCCGGCAAAACGTACCGGCGCGGCAGGGTAATGGTGGTGCCTTCGCCGGGCAGCCAGGGGTCAACGCCGGGGTTGGCCTTCACCAGCTCCAGATACCCCATAGCCAAGCGGTTACCAATAGCCGCAAAGGTATCCTCGTAACTGGTTTCATAGACTCCCAACTGTCCCGCCAGGTCACCCTGGACCGGGAAGGTCGGAACACGGGGGCTTCGGTCCGGCGCTTCCGGGCTTTCGGGATCGCCGGCATTCTCTCCACCCTGTGCAGACACACCTTCTGCAGGTTCCGCAGCCTGAAGTGCCGGTAGCATCAGGAACTGCGCCAGGAAAAACACCACTAGAGATCTCAACCACATAAACAAAGTTCCGAAAGCATCAGGGGCACCCGGGTAATGACAGCAGGTACCTTCAGGAGTTCACGTAGGTCAGGAGTTCACGTAGGTCGCCCATACCGTGACTACAGCAAGCGCAATAAACAGAACGCCCGCACCAGTTCGCGCCGTGGCCAGGGGCAACCGTTCCGTCAGCCAACGCCCCGTCATAATAACCGGTATGCTGGCCAGCAGCATCCCCACCGTGACTCCCGGGATAACCCAGCGGGTCTTGCTGACACGAGCAGCGAGCACAACCGTCGCCACCTGGGCCTTGTCACCGGTTTCCGCTATGGCAACTAAACCCGCATCCGCCATACCGGTATCGCCGCGACCGCCACAAACACCGCCACCAGCCACCAGGCCGAATGGAAGGCGTTGACCGTGGGCATTCCCGCACTGTGTTCACCAAACTCAATGGTCAGCGCCACCAAGTTGACGCCGAAGGCGCCGCCCAGCTGTCGCATGAAATTGAGAGTACTGGAACCGGCACCCAGCTCCTGCGGTTCCAGCGGATTCAGGGCACCCGTTGACAGTGCCGGAAGCATAAAGCCGATACCGATCCGGCCCAGCACTGCCCATAGGGCCAGCCAGCCAAAGGCCAGATCCAGATCCGAAAGGGCGAACAGCGCCGCCGACAGGGCAAATACTGCAATGCCGAAGATAACCAGCTTGCGGGCGCTCTGCTTGTCCGCCAGACGGCCCGCCAGGGGGAAAATCATGCCCAGGACAATGCCGGCCGGCAACATCAGCAACCCGGCTTCTGTCGCCGTGAACCCCAGGGCGGTCTGTACAAACAGGGGAATCAGGTAGGTGGATCCGAACAGGGCAAGGCCCAGTGCCATAGCACCCAGACAGGCATAGAGAAAGGCCGGCTTGCGCAACAGGCTAATGTTCACCAACGGGTGCCGGATGCGCCGCTCCCGGAAGATGAAGAGCGACAGGGTTGCTATCGCCAACAGTGCCTCAGCCACGAGCCATGCCTGCTGTCCGTCCGCCTGCTGCAGCCTGTTCAGGGTGTCGAGTGACAGTGCGATGGTAAACCCGAGCAACGCCAGGCCGGGAAGATCAAAGGGGTAGGGAGCCGGCCGCGACACTGGCAGAGGCAGAAAGCGCCATGCCATCAGGACACCCACAAGCGTCACCGGAGCCGGGGCAAACATCACGTATCGCCAGCTCAGCTGATCAACCAGAAAGCCGCCCAGTACCGGACCCAGAGCCGGCGCCAGGATCACGCCCATGCCATAGATGCCCATGGCCTGACCACGCCGGTTCCGGGGAAAAATACGGAACACCAGGTACATCCCCATGGGTTGCATCAGACCGGCCATGGCGCCCTGACCAATCCGCGCGACAATCAATTGCTCCGGCGAGCTGGCGAACCCACCGGCAAGGGAAATCAGCGTGAACAGGAACATGGCCGTGGCCAGGGTTTTTCGAACCCCGAAATGATCCAGCAACCAGGAAGAGGCGAGCATGGTGGTGGTCATGGCGGCGATGAATCCGGTTGCCAGCCAGTGCACCTGGCCCTGACGGATACCGAACTCCACCATGATGTCGTGAAGCGCCACGTTGACCACAGTGGCGCTGAGAACAGTGGCCATGGTGCCCGTAACCACCGTAGCCAGTGCCAGCCAACGCCAGCGATCCCCGTAGCGGGCCTTCAGGCCCTCAACCGAGTTATCAGCCAAGGATTACTTCTGCTTTTCAGCGTTTTCCAGGATCTTGTGGAAAACCTTGACGGTACACTCGATCTCTTCGTCGCTGATGCCCTCAAGCATTTCCTCCCGAAGTACCTCGGCTCGCCCGGAAAGCTCATCCATAAAGGCACGGCCGGCGTCCGTCAGGTGCAGGCGGCGGGCCCGGCGATCGTTCGGGCAGGGCCGGCGTTCAATCAGCCCCTGCTGTTCCAGGCTGTCCAGCAGCCGAACCAGGGTCGGATTCTCGATAGCCATGAGGCTGGCCAGTTCACGCTGGGTCAGGCCTTCACCGCCCTTCTCCAGATACACCATGGTGCTCCACCGTGCCTGGGTTACGCCAAGATCCTTCAGGCGCTCATCCAGCATTTTTCTCCAGCGGCGGGTAACCCGGGCTACCGCAAAAGGAAACTGCTCTCTCATTTGTCGTCACTCCGTTCAAAAAGGGACAAGGTCAAGCCTTCGGAAAGACCGGCAATCAGCCAATAAGCCACATATCGGAAAGTTACCAATAGTATGCTAATCATTGAAATAAAAACAGATGTGGAAGTAAAAACAAAATCGGGGAAAACCGAGAGCTGCGTCAGCCGGCCTGACGCAGCTCGTCCTGCATCTCATCGACTTCAGGAGACTGGTGGAACTCGCTATTCCGTGGATCCAGCTCGGTAAGCACCGGAGACGTTTCCGGCATGGCCGGCACAAAGTGCTCCTGATCTTTCACCGCAACATCCTCGGTATGACTGATCCGATAGCTGGTGATAACCGCCAGCACCAGAAGGAAGCCGGCATTGCCCAGAAACAGCCCTTTCGGCCCAAGCAGATTGATCAGTTCGGCCATGGCGACCGGCCCGATGACACTGCCAACACCGTAGCTGAGCAGCAGCGTGGCGCTGGCAGCAACAATGCGGGTACTCTCCATGCGGTCATTGGTGATGGCCACCGCAATCGGATACAGGGTGGCAGACAGGCCGGTAAACAAGCCCACCAGCAGGGTCAGCAACCAAGGGTTAGACGCCCCCAGAACCCCGATACCGCCGGCCGCGGAGGCCGCAAACACAGCCACCCAGAACATCACCCGACGACGTTCAAACCGGTCACAGAGCCGGCCCAGTGGCCAGGCCAGTATCATCGCGGCCACGATGGCACTGGCCATGAAGGTGGATGTCCTGGCAAGGTCCAGCCCGACCAGCGTGGCGTAAACCGGGCCGAGGGCATAAAAGCCGCCAATCATGATGCCACAGACCAAAGCACCGGCGACGCCGGTAAAGGACTCACGGGCCAGAGTAAAGATGGAGATACGCTGAACCTGTTCAATCACCGGTGCTTCCATACGGGTCATCGCCAGCGGAACCAGGGCCAGCGTCAACAGAATCGCTGCAATCGAGAATGGCATGAAGTTGGCCGGGTCGCCGATGTTGACGATCAACTGGCCACCGGCGGCTGAGAGGTAAAATACTATCTGGTAAACGGCAAACAGCGCGCCCCGGTTGGCGTTGGTTGCCCGGCTGGAAAACCAGCTCTCGATAACAACCAGAACCCCGGCAATGCTGAAACCGGAAAGCACTCGCAGTGCCGCCCAGAAAATCTCGGAAATGGCCATCGGATAGAGCAGGGAAGTCACGGCAGCAATCGCAGCCAGCACCGCAAAGGCACGGATGTGGCCAACACGACCTATAATCCGGTGGACGTATAGGGTGCCAAGCACAAAACCGATGGAGTAACAGACCAGAATCCAGCCGATAATATCTGGCGATATGGCCTCAATGCTGAGGCGGATACCCAACAGGGTCATCAGGAACGCATTACCGCTGACCAGCAGAATGATACTCAGAATCAGGGCAGACAGGGAGGCGACCATTCGGGTCATTACAGCAGCTCCGGGCGTTACAGGATGTTTTCGGGGTGATGGAACTCAAAGTAGCAGCAAGCACCGGACCTTGCCGGCTACGTATTAGATCAGGAGCCTGAAGTAAAACCACTAAGCACTTCCCGAAACCCGTTAACTGCGTCACAAAAACCCGCAAAGGCCGCTATATTGCTGTTTAACAGAGTTTTACATTAATGTGCCGTAACAGACCCTGCGTGTCGGAGCGGGTAACATGAAATCAAGCTATTCATTGGATCATGAGCGCCTGGTTATGAAAAAAACGGACTGGCCCATCCGCTGGGATCTGCTGCTTCGCTACCGACTGATTGAAACCATTGCCCTGTGGGAAGGTCGCCTGACCACCAACCACATCTGCCACAGCTTTGGCATTGGTCGTCAGCAAGCATCCAAGGACATCAATACCTACCTGCGTGAGCTGGCACCCGGCAATCTGGTTTACGATCGCCATCTGAAGGGCTATGTGCCAGCCGCGAAATTTCGGCCGGTGGTTACCCGGGGACTGGTGAACGAGTATCTGGACCTGCTTGCCCGCCAGCAGAGCCTGAGCAGCACCTTCAAGTCCCTGAACATCGGCCTGCCCGACAGTACGGTTGTCCAGGGCCCCAACCGGGTGATTGCGCCTGAAACCATGCGGACGGTGGTCGCGGCAACGCGGCAAGGCCGACAATTGCGGGCCAGCTACGCGTCCCTGAGCCGGCCTGAAGCCGTGGAAAGCATCCTTGAACCACACACCCTGGTTTGTGCCGGCAACAGCTGGCACCTGAGGGCCTGGTGCGATTCAAACCGGGAATTCCGCGACTTCGCCCTGAGCCGCTTCCGCACTTCCCCGGAAGCTCTGAGACCACGGGCAAAACATACTCGCGAGCAGGACGACGACTGGAACCGCGAAGTCACCCTGGTGGTGACACCGGATCAGCGCCTGACCGAGGCCCAGCAACAGATTATCGCCAGGGATTACGGCATGGAACGTGGCCGGCTGGAGATCGATACCCGCGCTGCGCTCGCACCCTACGTGCTGTCACGCCTGGGGATTACCTTCGATAACCAGCACCCGGACCCTCTGGTACAACAGCTTGAACTGGCCAACCCGGATCAGCTTGGTTTCGGCAGCAAACGCGAGCAGGCGCTCAAAGCCGTCGCCGGCCTCTGCTAGACTCCCGGTGTGAGCTCCAAAACCCGGTTTCTTCCCTTCCTCAGTTTTCTGGTTCTGCCGTTGCTGCCAATGGCAACAACGGCAGAACCAGGCTGTGGTGAACCGGCCACAGCTATTTCTGCTGTCCAGGGCGATGGCCCTGCCTCTGCCCTCACCGGCCAGACGGTGACGGTGGAGGGTATTCTTACCCTGGACTCCCGCTCAAAAGGCGGGTTCGGCGGCTTCTATCTTCAGCAGGCAGACCACCAGACCGACAACAACCCGGCCACCTCTGAAGCGGTTTTCGTCTATACCAACCGGGATACCGGAAAACCCGGCATGCGTCTGCGAGTAACCGGCAAGGTCAGGGAATTCCACGGACTGACCGAACTGGTCGCCGTACAGAACCTCCGGATATGCGGCCAGGAAGCGCAGCCAGAGCCGGCCACCATCGAGCTGCCCTGGTCCAGGGACCCCGAGAGTCTGGAAAACATGAGGGTGACCTTCCGCTACCCCCTGACAGTGGTGGACAACTACAACCTCACAAAATACGGCGAACTGGCATTGGCGGCATCGGATCAGGTCCAGCCCACCGAATACCTGGCCCCCGGGCAGCGGGCGCACCGACGGTCTGCCAGCCATCGGCAAAGCCGGGTGTTGCTGGATGACAACCGCTCCCAACGGGACCCCAGGCCGGTCCCCTGGCCGCCAACCGGCCTGTCGCCATCAGCCACCGTGCGGGCCGGTGATCAGATCGACCGACTCGCTGGCATCCTCGATTTCCGCTTTGATGCCTGGCGAATCCAGCCGGTGACTGAGCCCCGATTCGTCGTGACCAACCCGCGCAAAAAGGCGCCCCCACGTCCGCCAGGCGATGCTGTGCGGGTGATGGCCCTGAATCTCGGAAACTTCTTCAACGGAAATGGCCAGGGCGCTGGCTTTCCCACCCCGCGAGGCGCTGAAACCAGGGCTGAGTTTCGCCAACAGCGACAGCGTCTGATTCAGACTCTTCAGGCGCCAGACCCGGACATCCTGGCGGTTGCCGAACTGGAAAATGACGGTTATGCCGCCGCCAGCACAATCGCCGGGCTGGCCCGTTTTCTCGGGAGTCAATGGGAATTTGTCAGCACCCCGGGTAACGACGGTGGCGACGAAATCCGTACCGCCTTGCTATACCGCCGCGACCGGATAACACCAATCGGTTTACCCGAACGCCTGACCGACGGTGTCTTTCGATCCGGAGGCCGCCCCCCTCTGGCACAGGATTTTCGCCGTGTTGACGGTGAGCAGACAGTCAGGGTTGTTGTCCCTCACCTGAAATCGAAATCCTGCCGGGGCGCCGTGGGCGAAGATCAGGATCAATCCGACGGGCAGGGTTGCTATACCAGCCGGCGGGTTGCCGAAGCCAGGGCCCTGGCCAACTGGCCCGGTGCCTTTTCCCGGGACACCCGATCCGCCGGAACCCTGATTGTCGGCGACCTCAACAGTTACGCCCGTGAACATCCGCTTTCCGTTCTAACCAGGGCCGGCTTTACCAGCATGGTGCACCAGTTCCACCCCTGCACTCGCGCGACCTGCCCCCACTACACCTATCGTTACAAGGGTGAGAAAGGCACCCTGGATTACGCCCTGGCCTCCAAAAGCCTCCGACCACTGGTACTCCAGGCACAGACCTGGCTGATCAATGCCGATGAGCCCCGGGCGCTCGGCTATCAGGGCATTTCCCAATCCGATCAGCAAGGGCCCTGGCGATCCTCCGACCACAACCCGGTGATTATCGACCTCAGGCTCTGAGAACTGTCCCCCGGGTCAACGCTACCGATTGCCCGTCCGCCGGACCAGACCGGCAGTTGGCCTTTCGGGCCATTTTAATCCGTCAGCGAAGTCATGGGGGAATGCATCGGGAGTCGCCATAATCGGACACGCTATGCGATCCGCTAAATAACAACAACAGAACCCGACGAGGAAACCCCATGCGCGCCTCAGTATCAACGGCACAGGATCTTGGCATGCCGGCCATTTACCTGCACCTTCTGGCCGAACTGCTGAACACCATTGGTGTTGATGAGCAGGACCTTCTGCTCCGGGTCGGGCTGGACCCGGCCAGGCTGAAATCCACTGAACTCCGGGTCAGCCAGACCCAAGCCAGCGAGTTTGTCACCCGGGCCATCATCGAAAGCGGAGAGCCGGGACTCGGCATCATGCTCGCCCGGAAACTGAAGCTTCCGCTCCATGGTGCCCTGGGTACCGCCGTCATGAGCAGTCGCACCCTGGGTGACGCCATGGAGCTGATGACCCGGTACCTCACCCTGCGGGTACCTCACCTCCAGATCAGCAAACGCGAAAACGCCAACCTCGTCTGGTACATCGTGACCTGCGATATCGATCTCGGGCCGCTGCACGGCTTCATTATGGATGCCATGCTGTTCGGTTGCGTGTCCATGGGAGCCCAGTTGACCGGATCGGTCGTTGACGGCTTGCGGATCCTTCGACGGTGCCCGGAACCCGCTTATTTTCAGCGGTTTCGCTCACAGATACCGGTACCGGTGGAGTTTGGTGCCACCGACAACGCCCTGGTGATTCCCGTCTCCCGGCTGAGCCTGCCGGTGCGGTTCACCGACGACCAGCTGGCTGCTTCCTCCCGGGCCCAATGCGAAGAGGCGTTACGGCAGCTGACCGAGGACGCCGGATTCGCCTGTCGGGTACGGCGGGTTATTGAAACCAGCCATCCCTTTCCACCGAAACTCGCCCGGGTTGCCGGCACCCTGTTTATCTCCGAACGGACACTCAAGCGCCGGTTACAGGAGGAAGAGGCCAGCTTTCAGCAGCTGGTGGATCAGGTCCGCCTGGAGCGGGCGGGCGACCTGCTACGAAACACCACCATGAACCTGAGCCAGATTGCCGATGCCTTGGGTTACGCCGATGCCGCCAATTTCACCCGGGCCTTCAAGCGCTGGACCAATACCAGCCCAAGCCATTACCGAAACGCTTCGAGGACACCTGGCTCCGTGCCAGCGCCAACAGACCGGATACTGACAGCCGGGTAGTCAGTCGATACCGATGATCTTGTGCATTTGCAGGGTCAGACGCCATTGCGGGTGGGCCAGACAGTAATCCGTGGCAAGGCGGGTATTGCTTTGCCTGACGCCGTCAACACCACCTTCCGGCGCTGACGGCGATGCCATCGGGGAAAGAAAATAGTGACTGGCCCGAATGTGCAGGAACCGCTCCGGCGTGGCCAGAGGCTGCGGATACACCAGTTTCAGCTCGTCACAGGTTTCGATAACCACCGGCGCATCCGCCTTCGGGCTGACACACAGCCAGTCAATGCCAGCGGGGGCCGGCAGGGTGCCGTTGGTTTCCACACCGACTTCGAAACCCTCCCGGTGGAACGCCTCGATCGCGGCCGTGTCCAGTTGCAACAAGGGTTCGCCGCCGGTACAAACCACATAGGGTTTACCGGGCGCATCCGGCCAGAGGCTGCGAATGTGCCCGGCCAGGGCTTTCGGTGAGTCAAACCGGCCACCGTTCTGGCCATCGGTGCCAACAAAATCCGTGTCACAGAAATGACAGACCGCACTGGCGCGGTCTTTCTCCCGCCCGGTCCACAGGTTGCACTTGCTGAACCGGCAGAAGACAGCGGCCCGGCCGGCCTGGGCGCCTTCACCCTGCAAGGTATAAAAGGCTTCCTTGACCCGGTACATCAGCAGTTATCCTCGTACTCGATTGGATCTGGAACACCATTGGCAGCAAACGCCTCAAGCCGCTCCACACAGGAGCCACAGCGGCCACAGGCGCGCTCGCGACCGTTGTAGCAGGTCCAGGTCTGTGCATAATCCAGCCCCAGACGGAGGCCTTCGGCCAGGATCCGGCCCTTATCCATAGCCATGAAGGGCGCTTCGATGCCCACAGGCTCATAGTTGGCCACACGGCACACCGCGTCCATCCTTGCCACAAATTCAGGGCGGCAATCCGGGTAGATGGCATGATCACCACCATGGGCACCGTACCATACAGCCCTGGCACCCACCGTTACCGCGTATCCGGTGGCCAGGGACAGCAGGATCATGTTGCGGTTG
Source organism: Marinobacter metalliresistant (assembly GCF_038098645.1). Taxonomy (NCBI): domain Bacteria; kingdom Pseudomonadati; phylum Pseudomonadota; class Gammaproteobacteria; order Pseudomonadales; family Marinobacteraceae; genus Marinobacter; species Marinobacter metalliresistant. The sequence goes on from NZ_CP101118.1 coordinate 2,695,517, forward strand.
GGCACCACGGTGGCCTTCATGCTGTCTTCTTGATAGTGACCTTCGGGCACCTCGAGTTCCGAGGTCAGCGCCGAGCCGGCCATCACCTCGCTCATGGCCCGGATATCAATCACCTTGTGGGGAATGTCGTGGGCTTCACACACTGAACGGGCACACTCCAGTTCGCGGACGTGTCGCTGCCCGTAATTGAAAGACAGGGCATGAACCCGGTAACCACGATTTCTGGCCAGGTGTAGCAGCGTGTAGGAGTCCATGCCTCCGGAATAGATTACAACCACGGTGTCAGTCATTCGGGCTCCCCGTATGGTGCGATTCGAGTTCGGCTGGTTTACTGTCGGGCCCGTTCCTGTTGCTGTCATCGGGCTTTTACAATGAATGGACATATTGTAACAGTACAGGCTCAGGTTGGGTTCGCGTCTCGGGTTCGGGGCGGGTAAACTCGGCTAAAAACAACTCATCATCTACACTGATCCCATGACTACTATCCGCCCGGCATTTATCGATTTCGAGGCATCCAGTCTTGATCTGATCGCAAGCTACCCGATTGAGGTAGGCATCTGTATGCCGGACGGCACCCTGCACAGCTGGCTGATCTGTCCCTACGTTCTGTGGCAAGACTGGTCGGAGAGCGCTGAACAGATTCACGGCATTTCCCGCCAGACGCTTGAGGCAGAGGGCATTGCGGCCAGTGAAGTGGCTCGGGCCCTGAATGAGCTGCTACCGGAACAGGTATTTTGCGATGCCTGGACCTTCGACAGTTTCTGGCTGCACCGGTTATTCAGGGCAGCCCGTATCAGGCCCGCTTTCCAGCTTGAATCTATCTCGGCGCTGCTGAACTCGCAGCAGCTACGGCAGTGGTCCGCCATGCGCCAGCAGGTGATTTCAGAACTCGGCTTGCCAGTGCACCGGGCGGCCAATGACGCCCTGATCCTCCACAAAACCTGGGAACGGATCGCCCTGCCAGAAGACTCCGCGATGCCACTGGCCGGCCACAGCCGCCAGGCCTGATCGTTTTATCGCCAGAGATGGGTCGGAAATCTGTACGAAGTAGTGGCTACGAGGTTTCCACTACGTTTTCACTACGTAAAAAAAACGCAGCCATAGAGGCTGCGTATAAAGGAGAGATCCATCGACTGCCTGGCGCGGCAGGCAGCCGGGATTGCACAACGTAAAACACGTGACGCTGGGAATTATGCCAACCGCCCATGGCGCCGTCTGTAGGGGTTTGCCGAAGATGCCGGCCTATTGCAAACGGCCCGTTAGCCTATACACTGATAGTCGAACCGAAACACAAGAGCCGGTATGACCAGAATGATTCCACAACTCATTGCTTACACAGCCGCAGGTTGCCATGCAGGGCAGTCTGTTCGCGCGATGGTGAACGACATCTGACGGCTTTCGGTCAGTCCCGGGAGCCTCTGTAGCGACCGGGTCAGCTTCTCCGCAAAACCCCGGTCGCCCTCGGCACCGGGGTTTTGTTTTTGCAGCCGCAAAACGACAAGGAGAACATCATGAAAAGACATCCGACAACACGAGCAGCGAACCAGCCCATGAACAATCGCCAGGGGCCGATCAAGCCTCCGGAGAAGCTGCCGCTGCTGGATGCGATCTGCCAAAAACTGAATCAGCGCGTCAACCTGGATGATGAGCAGCGGGTGCTGGGTGTGTACGAGCGTGGCTGGATCTTCAACGGCGTTCTGGGCAATCTGGACGGTGCCGAGGCCCGTTACGTCAGGGCACTGGCTAATCGCTATAACTCCTGGATTGCGCGTCAGGTCGCCTGACCGCCGTCTTCAGGGTTGGAACGTACAGGGCCTGAACCGGTCAATGGCGCCGGTTCAGGCCCTGCATCATGGCCATGTCTCCCCCGTGGACCATGGCGTAGTTGTTCACCACATCATGAATCTTTTCCTGGGAGTAGGGCTTCACCACATAACCGTTGGCGCCAGCACTGATGGCCCGCTGGATGCTTTCAATGGAATCATCGGCTGTCACCAGCACGATATGCTGCTGCTCCCGGCTGCGCTTGAACTCCAACATCAGCTCGTGGCCATCGCCGTCAGGCAGGCCCAGATCCAGCAGAATGATCTGAAACTCCTGGGCTTCAAAAGCCGCCCTGGCTGAGCCCGCATCCATACATTCGGCTACCTGCGTTGCCCCGGCCTTGTAGAGCATTTCCACCAGCCGCTCTCTCATCACCGGCTCGTCTTCTACTACCAACACTCTCAGATCTGTCATGGGTTGCTCCTGTCATACTGTTGGGTCGTTGCCCGTGCGCCGGGGCAGATCCAGTGGCGCAGGGCGGGGCTGGTCCGGCTCCCTGAGATCCGAGCTGGCCGATACCTCCTGCGGCCCGGTCAGTGATTCCTCCATACCAAATCGGGTCAGGATATTGCTGATGCTCACCGCCGTGGTGTACAGGGAGATGGCGATGATCAGGAGGATCGGCTGAACAAAGGTGACAAAGCCGGGCACATCGGAACTTCCCAGTATACTCAATATCAGAATGATTGCCGGGCCCAGCACCACAAACAGGGTCAGCGCGATAAAGAAAACGATGCGTTCCTTGTAGCGCCCCAGGTCCCGGTTGGTAACCAGCCCGAGCACAAACTTGCCAATGGCAAGACCGGCCAGAATGGCCGCCGCAATACTCAGATCCGGCCGGAGCAGGGTTTCGTAGAGCCGGCCTTCCCACAGCCGCTGCATACCAATGATCAGAAAGGGAAACAGGACGAACAGGATGTCTGCATAGGTCCCGTACATCATGCTGAGGGAATGGTGCTCTCGGCGTTCCGGCAGTTCACTCATTGCGTTGTTCCTGTTGGTTGTTCACGGGTCGAATCAGCCCGGGGCCTCCGAAGCCGTCAGGGCGCGGTCTATCATTTCACCGAGCCCTTCCAGTTCGCTGCGAACCCGATCCCAGTCCGGGTCAGTGGCTTTCAGAAGGTCTTCAAGCCTGCCCGCCTGGCGGGTCATCAGAGGATAGCCCATTGCCCCTGCTGTTCCCTTAATCTGATGGGCTTCCGTTCTTAAGACTTCCCGATCGCCATGGGCCAGCGCCTCTTCCATCCTATGCCGGCGATCCGCCAGACTGTCAAGAAACCGGGCTACCAGGCCGGCAACCTCGGCCTCCTCACCGGCCTCCGTAACGGAGGCCGGGCTGGCAACCAGCAGTCGTTCCAGCAACGATCGGAGATGCGACTGATCAATAGGCTTGTTCAAAACCCCATCACAACCGGCATCAAGCAGAGCATCCGTTTCCTGCTGATCGCCGGCGGTAAAGGCAATCACCGGCCGCCGGAACCCCGCCTGGCGGAGCAGCGCGGTGGCGGCAACGCCATCCATGCCAGGCATATGGCGATCCATCAGGACCAGATGGATCGTGTCTGAAAGCGCCGTCCGGACCGCTTCATCCCCACTGGTAACGGCCACCACGTCCACCCCTTCACGGCGCAGCATACGCTCCACCAGCTGGCGGTTTTCCTCGTTGTCTTCCGCCACCAGCACCTTGCCCTGATAACGCCGCGCGGGCCGTTGCGCACTGTCCGGGCTGACCACAAGATACTTGGCCAGGGTTTCGAAAAACCGCTGTTTGTCAATGGGCTTGGCCAGATGCTCATTACAGCCCGCCAGCCGGTAATCGGCAATATCCTCAGACATCACATTGGCAGTGAGGGCAATAACCGGCGTATTCACGCCGGCTTCGCGCAACGCCGCAGTCGCATCCCGACCATTCATGACCGGCATCTGGATATCCATAAGAATCAGATCGAAAGGTTCACGAATGGCCAGCTCCAGTGCTTCGGCGCCATTGGCCACATGCACCAGCTCTGCCCCGGTGCGAGACACCAGCAGGGACACCAGGCGCCGGTTAACGTCGTTGTCTTCGGCACACAGGATTCGGCCAGAGAGTCGCGGCGCCACCACCATGGGTATGGCTCTGCGACGCTGACTCAGCTCCGAGGCATCCCGCAGGAAATGCACCTGCTCCAGTGATCCGGTACGGATCGAAAGCTCAAACTCACTGCCCTCGCCATAGGTACTGTCTACCCGGATACTGCCCCCTAACATTTCCGCCAGACGTCGGGAGATGCTAAGCCCCAACCCGGTTCCACCGTATTGTCTGGAAATGGCGGCACTACCCTGGGCGAAGGGATCAAACAGCCGGCCCAACTGCTCCGGCTTCATGCCGATACCGGTATCGACAATCCGGGCCACCAGTAGCTCCTGATCGCGATCGCATCGTACGACCAGGGAAATCGAGCCTTTTTCAGTGAATTTCAGGGCATTTCCACACAGATTTATAATGATCTGGCGCAACCGGGTCGGGTCCGTCTGGATTTGTTCCGGTAACGGGTATTCACAGATAATGCTGAAATCGAGGCCCTTTTCCCGGGCCCGGGGCGCAAAAAATGCCCGGATTTCATCCAGCAGTTCCGGCAGGTTGACCGAGACGATATCCACGTCCAGTTTGTTGGCATCGATTTTCGAGTGATCAAGAATATCGTTGACCAGTTCCAGCAGATGGCGCCCGCTGCGCACCACTGTCTCGGCACTGCTTCGTTTCTCCGGCTCGCTCAGGTCCGGGTCAAGCAGGGTTTCGCCATAACCGATGATCGCTGCCAGCGGCGTGCGGATTTCATGGCTCATGTTGGCCAGGAACTGGCTTTTCGCCTCGGCCGAATTGCGGGCCAGCTCCTTCTCCAGGCGCTCCTGCTCTCGTTCCCGTTCGATGCGCTGCCGGTTATGGCTCTCCGTGGCATCGATGCAGGTTCCCTCCAGGTGCGTCGGTTCGCCATCGGCGTCGTACACCGTATGCAGTGAAATGGTGGCCCAGCGCTCATCGCCGTCCCGGGTCAGGTACCGGGCCTCGATACCCTTCACTGTGCCCTTTGCTTCCAACTGCTCCACCACCAACCGGCGCAGGCGATCATCGGCAATGCAGGTTTCCAGTACGTCCGGATTGCGCTTGAGCAGCTCCCGGCTGCTGTTATAGCCCAGCAACCTGGCCATCGCCGGGTTGGCAGTGACGAAACGACGGCCCGGGGACATCTGGAACACCCCCTCAATGGCATTGTCAAACAGTGACTGGTAGCGCTGCAGATTCGATAAGGCCCGCTGGCTCCAGCCCAGGGCCTCGCCCTGGACCTGCTTGATCCGGTCCGCCAGCGCAAACGAGAAGAGTATGATCTGGGCCGTCAGGCCGAACTGGGGTGAATAGGTGGTGAAGGTGTTCAGGGGCAGCAGGCCCATTACCGTAAAGGCATAGATCCCGAAGCCAACAAGCGCCAGGGTCCAGGCAAAGAAGTAGGAGCGGGCCGCCGGGTTGTAATAGCGCCAGGACAGGTAACTGACCACGATCATGATCAGGCTCAGCAGGATCGAGCCGACAACAATCCATTCCATTGCCACGTGATAGGGCAGGAACAGCGACAGTACAAACGTGGTGACCACGGCATAGAGACAAAGCCGGATAACCTGATCAAGATCCGCTGATCGCTCCCGGGTCTCCAGCAGCGACCGGGCCATCAGCAGGCCCCAGAACCAGGTCAGAGTGATCTGGAAGTGCAGAAACTGCTTGTTGAACAGGGCAGGCCGGTTCTCTAGTAACTGGATACCGTGGACCTGTTCGGTGAAAATAAAGACGGTCGCTGACACCAGATAGAGCACGTAATAGATATTACTGCGCTCACGGACCGAAACGGCGACAAAAAGGTTATAGGCCAGAATCGCCAGCACCGCTCCCAGCAGGATGCCCCGGACCAGTTCATCCACCGATACCTTTTCAATATAGCTGTCGGGGTGCCACAGGCTGATGGGCAGCCGGAAGGTGTTGGTGTTGATGACCCGCAGGTAAACCCGGTTCAGGGTATCGGGCGCCAGGGACAGTCGGAAGGTCGGGTTGGGCACCGCCAGGTCCCTCTCCGCCCAGTTATCTTTATAGCCGGCCCGCCGCTGCTCAACCAGGGTGCCGTCGCGAACCATGAACAGGGCGACTTCATCCACCAGGGGCAGGGCCAGTTCCAGAATCCAGTCGGTCTGGTCCGGGTTTTTGCCTGGACGCAGATCAAGGCGTACCCAGTAGGCGGATTCCGTGTAGCCAAAGTTCAGCACGCCGCCGTCGTGACGGGTGAACGCGCCAGGTTCAAGTTTGCGGACCTCATCCAGGGTCAGGGTCTGCCCCGGGTCCTCCAGGTACCAGATACAGCCCCCCAGATCCCGGATACTCTCGACACCCGCACTCAGGATAATCTCGCCATCACGGCAGGGTTCGGCCGCACCGGCCGACGCCGGCATCGTGATGGTGGCCAGGAACAGCAGGACCATCAACGAACGCGTCACCGCTGGGAGCGCCAATGTAAGCCGTTGCCGCAAAATGTGATCTCCGCGAGGGTAGATACCGGTTTTATGTTTTATTGTCAGCAGCCGCGCAGGGACATTCGCCCCGCGGTCATTCACTTTAGCGGTTTACACTGCTTTTCGCATCCCGGGGCCTTCTGAAATGAGACATTCCTACCTGTTCGCCGCAACTTCCATTGTGACCCTGGTTCTGGCAGGGTGCGACCCGGACACCTCCGGTGGTGGCTATCTGAACCCTGCAACCGACGTAGACCTGCCGTTGGAAACCTTCCGGCTGAGAGACACTGAAGGGCTGGACTCGGTTCTGCAATACACAACCTTCCAGGACCTCTACCGGGGCATGGAGCCGGCAACCGAGGGCAACGATAACGGAAGCGCCATGGCGATTCGAAATCATCTGGATAACTTCCTGGGTACAGAGCCGGATTCCGGAGGGTCCGATTACATCAGCTTGCGCAACCCTCTCGACCTCATCAATGAGGTGATTCGCTCAGGCCAGGTGGATAACTTCAATGAGGGGCGTCGCCTGATGCGGGACAGCATTGAAAGGGACGAAGCCGCAAGCTTTAACACTCCGGCCAACGACGCACTGATCCGGTTCACCGAAACTGGAAGCGAGGACAGCGCCTCACAAGCCGACAGCACCTGGATCTACGTGATGCTGGACTGGACTTACAACCCTGCGATGAAGAAAGTATTTCGTGCCAGCCAGTTTGTTGCCAGGCAACCGGCCGAGGATGACGAGAGCCCGGCAGAAGTAGCCAGCGCGGCCTGGAGCGGCCGATTCAGCTCGAATACGTTTGGCACCACCGGATTCAACCAACCGGAATTTTCCGCCACAAGTTATACCGGTCGCACCCTTGGCAATGTGGAGCTTCTTCAGGAATTCATGGAAACCCAACGCGATACCCTGACACTCACTAACGCCTCAGGAATTGTCATTAACGGGGACGAGCCGGATTGCGTGAAAGTCATAATAAATTACGGGGAGACGCGGGCCCGGGTTTTTACCTCGAAAGACGAACCCGCCATGCTGGAAGAGGGAGACGCAAGAACGCGCAATCCGCAGCATTGCGGAAACCAACGGAGTGGAGATGAAGCTTTTATCTACACTACGATCAACGTCGAAGATCGTCAGTGACCCTCTTCGCGCAGATCCCAGTTCCGCAGAAAACCCTTTTTCCGGTCGATCATCCGCTCATAGGTGGAAATCATGATCGCCGCGTGCGGGGCTTTAACTAAACGAAGCGTTTCAATCCGGCGCTCAAGGCGCTCTACTTCCGAACGCACCTGCTGATGCACATGATTGCGAACACTGTCATGATGATCCAGCCTGACCTCGCGGGAGACAGGCTGGTGGCTGGGTAGTGTGGGTTTGTCCATTCGGCCTCTCGTCCATTGAGTCGTGATAGATCCTTTTCCCATTTCGTAAGTCTGCACAACTGTCAGACAAAGCGCAATGAAAATGAATAGAGTTTCATTTTTAGGGTGATCGGATTATCTGGTTGATACATCAACCTACTGCTGGTGCATGCTTCCCTCGCTAATTCCAGCAAGAACCCCACACGCCTCAACTTCCCGGTCATCGTTGCAACTCGCTCTCAGTGAAACGAGTTGCTTCTCAAGCGCTTGCAGAGCGGTTATCTGCGACCGCACATGAGAGATGTGATCATCGAGCAAGGCGTTGACGGCAGTACAAGGCTGATGAGGGTCGTCCTGATAGCTCTGTAGTTCGTGAATCTCAGCCAATGAGAGGTCCAGGATTCTGCAGCGACGGATGAAGGCCAGCCGCTCACTATGCTTCTCGGTATAGACACGGTAACCGTTTTCCTGCCGATCAGGCGGCGGTAACAAGCCCTGCTGTTCATAGAAGCGGATCGTCTGTGTATCGACCCCTACTAACCGTGCCAACTGACCAATGCGCATCAGACTCCTCCTCAACGGATTCTCTCCGCTTTGTTGACCTTATAGTGGCTATATGGTTTTAAATGATAACCCAATAATGTTCAAGTGGAGTCGTATCATGAGCAAAACCTGTGGAGACGCCTGTGGCTGCGATGCAACGCCCCCAGCGGATACCGATATGCGGGACTCCTCCGAAGCATCGGGGAAATGGGTCAGCGTTTATGCCGTGCCGAAGATGGACTGTCCATCAGAAGAACGAATGATTCGCCTGGCCCTGAACGGCTTTGAAGATATTCGGACGCTGTCGTTCGACCTGTCGAACCGTCGGTTGGAGGTCGTGCACGACGGCGAGGTCGAGCCCATCACCGCGAAACTGACGACCTTGAGGCTAGGAGCCTCGCTTCAGGAAACTGTTGCTGCCGATCCGGAGACAATCAAGGCCGCCGAGTCCTCGGCAGCCTCTGCTACGCAAGAGTCCGGCACCCTGCGTTGGTTGCTCGGCATCAATGCAGTCCTGTTCGTGGTGGAAATGACTGCCGGTCTGATTGCCCAGTCCACCGGCCTGATTGGCGAGTCCCTGGACAATTTTGCCGATGCGGCAGTGTACGGGCTCGCCCTTTATGCCGTTGGGCATAGCGTGAAAATGCAGGTACGTGCCGCGCATCTTGCTGGTGTACTCCAACTGATCTTGGCTGTTGGCGTACTCGCAGAGGTGGTGAGACGCTTTTTATTCGGTAGTGAACCCGAATCGCTGATGATGATGGCTATCGCATTCGTCGCATTGATTGCCAATACCATTTGTCTGCTGCTGATATCCAAACACCGAGAGGGCGGGGCGCACATGAAGGCAAGCTGGATATTCTCGGCTAATGACGTGGTAATCAACGTGGGCGTCATCGCCGCTGGCGCCCTGGTCGCGTGGACCGGATCCAATTATCCGGATCTGATAATTGGTACCATCGCGGGGGTTGTCGTGCTTAACGGTGCCAGGCGTATTCTGGCGCTCAAGGGTTAAATAATGTCCATTATTGGCAAAAATCTCTCGCCGTATGCCCTGTTGTCCATATGAATACGTGGAGAAGGAATCTTTCAACCACCCCTACACCTTCGTGGCAGCCCAGACCGGCCTGGACGAGAAGACGGTACGGGAAATATTCAACGCCCGCGCCGAGTTCCTGGGTCGCTGGCACCGCTTCGAGACGCCCCGCATTTTGGGCATCGACGAGCTGTACCTGAACAAGCGCTACCGCTGCATTCTGACCAACATCGAGGAGAGGACCCTGCCCGATCTGCTGGCCGCCCGCCGTCAAAGCCGTGCTGCCACAAGCCCGAATCGTCGTCGATAAGTTCCATCTGGTGCGCATGGCCAACGATGCCCTGGATGAGTGGAAAATCCGTATACCCCATTTTTATTTATGGGCTGGCAGAATCCGCATGCGGCTCAGGCAACAGAACCCCTGCTATAGTTCCCTGTAGACAAGAAATTTCCCACCCTTACAGGAGCTACCATGACCCAGACATCCGTGGCGGATACCCTGCGTGAATACCTGTCACTGCTGGAACTGCTGGACGATGCCTACTGGGAAGCCAGCAGCATTCATCACAAGGACATGCTGTATGACATCATCAGCATCTTCAGCCAGGAAGTGGCCGAGATCAACAAGCTCAGCATCCAGGATCACCACTATCCCTACGAAGTGATTACGGAAGGTATCAGGCGGGTTGTCCCAAAACTGGAACGGCTGGATGAAAACCGGGAGGACGTGATCCAGCGCACCCAGACACTGACCGATTTCCGCGACATACTGTCGTCTGTGCTGGGCATTCTGGAAGCACAGCTGCGAACCATGTGAGGCCTCCGCCTCAGGCGGCAATCATCGGTCGCCGGTGCTCCGGGATCAGTGGGAACCGGTTGCAGACAGTGTAGACAAACTTCCCCAGTGCCGGCAGGTGATGGCCAACAATCGGAAAGCCGGTGTTGAGCAGGCTGACCGAGATATCCCGGGCAGCATCGGCCCAGCACAGCTTGTTGATCAGACCAACATGGCCAAAGGCAAACCGGCTCTGCTGTCCCCAGAGACCCACCGGATTTCCGCCCAGCATCATGCCGGCACTGAACCGCATGGGCACCATCATGGTCCGGTCGATCTGGAGCGAGCCGAACTGCTGGATGGCACGACGAATGGTGAGCTCACTGCAGACCCGCCGGCCATTCCAGAGGCCCCCGTTCAGCATCATCTGGAAAAAACGCCCCATTTCTTCTGCTGTCCCACACAGGTTCCCTGCCGGGATCACAGCCTCCTGAAAGCGGGGGTCGCTGGCAACCCTCTCAACTGTCCGGATGTCGCCACCCAGGGCCCGGTTTACTATCCAGGAAACCGGGAACCTGGGCGTCGGACCGGTGGCGTAATTACTGGCCAGATCATTCAGGTGCTCGGGGGCAATGCCATAGGTAAACCATTTCATGCCCATCGGCCGGCGCAGGTGCCGGTCGAGATAGTTTTCGATGGTGTCCCCGGTGACACTCTCCAACACCCGCTGTAACACAAAGCCACCGGTGATGGCATGGTAGGCAACCTTGGCACCGTCCACTTCCACAGGCCTGGCCGCGCATAACAGGCGCCAGATCTCGTCGCGATCCCACAACACATCAATGGGCGTTTCCCTCGGAATGGCCGGAATACCGCCGCGGTGGGAGAGGATTTGATGGACCGTGATGGTCCGTTTCCCATTACTGGCAAACTCCGGGCAATAGTAGGACACCGGATCCATCAGGTTAACCAGCCCCTGTTCCGCCAGAATATGCATCAGCAGGGCAGTTACCGCCTTGGAGGCGGAAAAGTAGCAGATCGGTGTATCGGTGGTCATCGGAACCCGGACCGCATTCGGGGGGTCGTGCGGTCCGTTGCCGGTGGCGTGGCCAATGGCGCGATGCAGGATCTGTTCGCCCTGGTGGCGAACAGAAATCTGGATTCCGGGGTGCACTCCTGTCCGGTAAAGCCCCTGGACGCTGCGCCAGATCGTCTCGACAGTCTCTTCACTGACACCTGCGGCTGCCGGATTTTCACCCGCAGCGTCCCGGAAGGTGACGGTCTCGAGATCTCCGGGAATCTGGCAGGTGTGAAGCGCACGACGGGCAAATCGGTTCATCTGGTCAAACCTTTATCAAGATGGTTGTTTTTATTCTATCTTCAATTCAGCCGACACAAATGACATTGGCCGGATGGCGTCCGGGCCAGCGTCAACGACTCCCCCCGGCAAGGGCCTCAGGACTCATTATGAACCTGGTCGTGGAGGTGCGCCATGGCCACACAGTTACGGCCCCAGCCCTTCGCCAGATACATTGCCTTGTCCGCGGCGGCACACAGTGCTGCCCCGTTCTGGGCGTGTTCGGGGTAGACCGCGACACCGACGCTGATGGTCAGTGGCACGGTTTTTCCGTCGCCCAGTGGCTGTGGCGCCCCGGCTACTTTGCGGCGCAAACGCTCGGCGGTGTCACGTGCTTCGTCCAGACCCATTTCCGGCAATACAATCACAAATTCTTCGCCCCCGAACCGACCGATGGAATCGACACTGCGGACGCTGCCCAACAGCAGACGACTGATAGAACGGAGCACCGAATCACCCGCGGCATGGCCGTAGGTATCGTTAACGTCCTTGAAATGGTCAAAATCAATCCAGAGCAAAGCCATCGGTCGCTGGTAACGCCTGGCCCGCTCCAGCTCCTCCTCCAGAACCCTCGACATTTCCCGCCGGTTGAAGAGTCCGGTCAGTGGATCCCGGATCGCCAGTTCCTCCAGCTCGGATTCCAACTCCTTGCGGTCGGAGATGTCCAGGACAATGCCCTCGAGCACGACCGTGCCGTCCTCCTCCTCAACACCCCGGCCACGCTCCCAGACCCAGATCCGGCTGCCGTCCTTACGGGTCAGGCCATATTCCAGTGAAAACGATTTGTCGTTCGCCAGTGCCGCCTTCACTTCGCAGAAGATACGCTCACCGTCCTCGTCGTCCATCAGGCTGGCATAACTGGTTACGCGGTTTTCTATCAGTTCCTCCGGCTCGTAACCCGTCAACCGGGCACAACCCCGGGAGACAAACAGCATGGTCCATTGGGGATCGTACCGGCACCGGTAGGCCATGCCCGGGAGGTTGTCCATCAACACCTGGAGCTGGCGCTCCCGTTTACGCAGCGCCAGACGCTGGCCGTGCTGCAGGGCCAGCAGCGCCCGGTCCCTGGTGAGCTGGCGGAAAAGCACCGAAAACAGCACCAGGCCGGTCGTAAGGACAAAAAAGAAGCCTTTCCAGGTCTGAACCATAGACAGGGTCTTCGGGTCCGGAAACCAGACCTCGGCAAGGGCATCGGAAAACATAATCCAGGCGAAGCCGGCGATCAGGTACACCGTAACTGCCCAGCCGGCCCGACGCAGAGGCGTCTGATTGCTGCTCAAAGTACTCATTCCCCGATGTTTCGCCCCTGAAGGCGCCATGGACACACTGTCACCAGCGTTTGGATTTTCATGATGTACGAAAAATAGTCATAAGGGGACTTCAAGTCGAGGGCCAAATGTCATTACCGGTAAAATCAGCGGGGTTCCTGTCCCTCTCCGCCCGCCAGCGAGCAGTTGTCGCTCTCGTCCTTAGCTGATCTAATCCCGGAATCCAGTCATTCCGAAGGAGCCGAGCATGACGCCGGGCATCAACGCCGCACGCAAGGCCAACGTGGCCCATTCCATTCACGAGTATGACCATGATCCGTCCAGCGAGAGCTACGGCACGGAAGCAGCCGAGAAAATGGCCGTTGATTCCGCCCGGGTGTTCAAGACACTGGTGGTCGCCATTGATGGCAAGGAGCTTGCTGTCGGCGTGGTTCCGGTGACCACCATGCTGAACATGAAGCTGATTGCCCGGGCAGCCCGCGGCAAAAAGGCCGCCATGGCCGACAAACAGTCTGTACAGCGCAGCACCGGTTACGTATTGGGCGGAGTCAGCCCCCTGGGCCAGAAAAGAAAACTCAAAACCTTTATTGATGCGTCCGCCCGGAATTTCAAAACCATTTTTGTCAGCGCAGGCCGCCGGGGTCTGGAAATCGAACTGGCACCGGGCGACCTGGCCCGGCTGACCGGAGGCACCTTTGCCCCGTTGCATCAGGAGTAAGCGATGAATCACGCCACGGGGTGGTTGCCATCGACGATGCATGGAGGGCAATTCTCTTCAGCGTGCTGCTGGTATTCGCCGAATGTTCATTTTGCCGCTGGTTATCGGCTCCACCGGCATAAAAAAGCCCGTAAGACCAACACAGTCTAACGGGCTCCCGACGGAGGGCCGGGCGTGATTCCGTATCCTTATTTCACAGACGCTCGCGCATCGGCAAGGATCTTGTTGAAGGTTTCGCTCGGCTGCATCACCTTGCAAACCTCCTCCGTCGGCGGATGGTAGTAACCACCGAGATCAGCCGGATGGCCCTGGATCACACTCATTTCCTCAAGGATCTTGTCTTTGTTCTCTTCCAGCTGTGTGGACAGCTTACCGAAGAACTCCTTCAGCTCCTTGTCCTCGTCCTGGTTGGCCAACTCTTCCGCCCAGTAACGAGCGAGGTGGAAGTGGGAACCACGGTTATCCAGCTCACCGGTAACACGGGACGGCGACTGGTTGTTCTCCAGCAGGCGCTCGGTGGCCTTGTCCAGGGTCTGGCCCAGCAGGCAGGCGCGATCGTTCTTCTGTTTCTCGCCCAGCTCGTCCAGGGATACCGCGATGGCCAGGAACTCACCCAGGGAGTCCCAGCGCAGGTGGTTTTCCTGCAGCAATTGCTGTACGTGCTTGGGCGCGGAACCGCCGGCGCCGGTCTCGTAAAGGCCTCCACCGTTCAGCAGCGGAACAATGGACAGCATCTTGGCACTGGTGCCGAGCTCCAGGATCGGGAACAGGTCGGTGAGGTAGTCACGCAGTACGTTGCCGGTCACGGAGATGGTATCCAGTCCGCGGATCAGGCGTTCCATGGTCCAGCGGATGGCGCGAACCGGCGACATGATGTGAATCTCGAGGCCTTCGGTGTCGTGCTCTTTCAGGTAAGTCTCGACTTTCCTGATCAACTGGGCATCATGGGCACGCTCATCATCCAGCCAGAACACGGCCGGCATGCCGGTTGCACGGGCGCGGTTGACGGCCAGCTTGACCCAGTCCCGGATCGGCAGGTCCTTGGTCTGACAGGCGCGCCAGATATCACCCTGCTCAACGTTGTGCTCGGTCAGTACGGTGCCGTCTTCGGTCACGACACGGACAATGCCGTCTTCCCTGATTTCGAAGGTTTTGTCGTGGGAACCATACTCTTCCGCCTTCTGGGCCATCAGGCCGACGTTCGGCACCGTCCCCATGGTGGTGGGATCAAAGGCACCGTGGGTCTTACAGAAGTTGATCACTTCCTGGTAGATGGTGGCGTAGGTGGACTCGGGCATCACCGCCTTGGTGTCCTTGAGCTTGTTATCCCGGGCCCACATCTTGCCTGAGTTACGGATCATCGCCGGCATGGAGGCATCGACGATCACATCACTGGGCACGTGCAGGTTGGTGATGCCCTTGACGGAATCGACCATGGCAATTTCCGGACGGTGCTCGTAGCACGCATGCAGGTCTTCCTGGATCTGCTCCTGCTTGGATTCCGGCAGCTGCTTGATCTTCTCGACCACGCTGGAAAGCCCGTTGTTCGGGTTAACGCCGATTTCGTCGAACAGGTCGCCGTACTTATCGAACAGGTCCTTGTAGAAAACCTTCACCGCGTGACCAAACACGATCGGGTGGGAGATTTTCATCATGGTGGCTTTCACATGCAGGGAGAACATGACGCCGGTCTTTTCGCAGTCTTCGATGGCATCTTCGAAGAACTTCACCAGGGCCTTCTTGCTCATGAACATGCCGTCCAGCACTTCGCCTTCCTGCAGCGGCAGGTCAGACTTCAGAACGGTCTGTTCGCCCTTCTTGTTCTCGAACACAATGCGCGCGTTGGTGGCCTTGTCCAGGGTCACCGACTGTTCACTGGAGTAGAAATCGCCACCGCGCATGTGTGACACGTGGGTACGGGAAGCAGGACTCCATTCGCCCATGGAGTGCGGGTACTTGCGGGCAAACGCCTTGACCGCGGCCGGAGCCCGGCGATCAGAGTTACCTTCACGCAGCACCGGGTTTACCGCACTGCCGAGGACTTTGGCATAGCGGGACTGGATTTCCTTCTCTTCGTCAGTCTCGGGGTGTTCCTTGTACTCGGGAACCTTGTAACCCTGTTCATTCAGCTCCTTGATAGCCGCACGCAGCTGCGGGATGGAGGCTGAGATGTTCGGCAGCTTGATGATGTTGGCGTCGGGGTCTTTGGTGTAGTCGCCCAGTTCGGCCAGGGCATCCGGAACCCGCTGATCTTCTTCCAGATAATCCGGGAAGGTCGCCAGAATACGCGCCGCGAGAGAGATGTCGCTGGTTTCAAACTCGATACCAGCGGGCTTGGCGTAGGTTTCCAGGATCGGAAGAAGTGACCGCGTCGCGAGGACTGGTGCCTCATCGGTCAGTGTGTAGACAATCTTGGCTTTGGATGATGTCATTTTCGTCCTCAGGCTAATGGGTGGGTTCAGGACGGTCATGGCGGGGCCAGGCGTCTCTTGAACGCCTGGCCTGAGCAATGACTGATTAGGAACTTTTGATAGACTGACTAAGATACCATTTTTTCGTAAATTTTGGTTACGATCTTAGTATAAGAACAGACTAAAAATGCCTGATCTTCGATTACAAGACGATGAAATGGCGGGAATTTACGAAACTTTCTAACATTGCCTTGGAGTAGACGCGGGGCGGGTAAAGCCTCCCAAAACACGCTCCTTGCGGCACATCCTTGTGACGCTTGGGCTCCGCCATCCATGGCTCCGCACAGTTTTGGGAGGCTCCACCCGTCCCGCTGTTGGGCTATTCAGGTGAGTTCCGCAGGAAGAATCTCGCCCGTTTTCAGCGACTTATTGTCAACAAAACCAGCCTTATTCCGGCAACAACCCGACCGCAGCCAACCGCTCCCGAATATGGTCCAGGGCCTCGGGATTCCCAAGAGCATCCCGGTTGTCCGCCTTTTTCGAGCCGTTGATCAACCGCGCCACCGCCAGTTCCACCTTCTTGCCGCTGCGGGTGTACGGAATGTCATTCACCTGCACGATGTGCCTGGGCACGTGGCGTGGGCTGGCACCTTCGCGGATCCGGCTCTTGAGCTGTTTCAGCAGGTCGTCGGTGATGGCCTGGTCTTCGGCAGGGACCACCAGCAGGACCACTTCCACATCGCCTTCGATCTGGCGGCCAACCACCAGGCTGTCTTTGACTTCGGCCACGGTCTCTACCTGACGGTAGATTTCCGCGGTGCCGATGCGGACGCCGCCGGGGTTAAGGGTGGCGTCGGAGCGGCCGTAAATGATGGCGCCGCCGTGTTCGGTGAATTCGATGAAGTCACCGTGGGCCCAGACACCGGGAAAGGTATTGAAGTAGGCGTCGCGGTAGCGTTCGCCCTCTGGGTCCTGCCAGAAGCACACCGGCATGGACGGCAGTGGCTGGCGGCAGACCAGTTCGCCCCGACCTTCACTGACCGGTTTGCCGTCATCGCCATAGGCAACGGCATCCACCCCGAGGAAGCGACACTGGATCTCACCGCGGCGCACCGGCAGCAGCGGGGTAGAACCCACGAAGCAACCGCAGATGTCGGTACCGCCGGCGATGGAGCCGAGCAGCGCATCGGGGGCGCCATCGGTGTACATCCAGTCGTAATCTTCCGGCAGCAGCGGGGAGCCGGTGGAGAACACGACCCGCAGCTTGCTCTGGTCCAGGGTTTTCGCGGGCTGGAGCTCGGCCTTGCGGCAGCCGGCGATGAACCGGGCACTGGTGCCGAAGTGAGTGACCTTCTCCTCCGCCACGGTGTCCCAGAGGAAGCTGAGGCTCGGATAACCCGGGGAGCCGTCGACGGTAATCACCGCCGCGCCGGTCATCAGGGCGGAGGCCTGCCAGTTCCACATCATCCAGCCGCACGTGGTGAAGTAGAGGAACCGGTCCTCCGGGCCCACATCGCCGTGCAGCATCAGTTCCTTGGCATGATTCACCAGCAGGCCGGCGTTGCCATGGACGATGCACTTGGGTTTACCAGTGGTGCCGGAGGAGTACAGGATATAAACGGGATGGTCCGGTGGCAGCGGGGTGAACGAGGGCGGCTTGCCAGCACCGAAGGTCAGAGCGTCTTCCCAGGTGGTAACCAGGTCACCCGAAACAGGCGCTTCGTCCGGCAGTTGCTGGACACTGACGACGGTTTTAAGCGTCGGCAAGCCGTTGACCAGCCCGGCAAAGTCCTGCTGGCGGGCAAAGACCTTGCCGCCATAGCCGTAGCCGTTCACCACGATCAGTGCGGCGGGTTCAATCTGGCCAAACCGGTCGAGAATAGCACCCACGCCGAAATCGGGCGAGGCGGAACTCCACACCGCACCAAGGCTGGTAGCGGCCAGCATGCCGACCATGGCTTCATAACCGTTGGTCACGACACCCGCGACGCGATCCCCCTGGCGGATACCCCTGCTTCGCAGGAAGGCCTCCAGGGCGCCGGCGTCTGCCTTGAGCCGGGCATAACTGCGGCGCAGCACCGGCCGGGTTTCGCAATAGGCCACCACGGCCTCGCGGTCCGCATGCTCACCATCCGCCAGCCGGAGCAGGTTGGCGGCGAAGTTGAGTTTCATGCCCGGGAACCACTGGGCACCGGGCATATCGCGCTTGCCCAAGACCTGGTTAGCCGGGGTATCGCACACCAGGCCGCAGTAATCCCATACCTTCTGCCAGAAGGTATCCAGCTCATCAATCGACCACTGATGCAGGGCATGGTAATCCTCGAAAGGGCCGAAGCCCTGCTGCTCCAGCCAGGCCTTGAACTGGCCCATGCGGGAATTTTTCAGGGTGTCTTCCGAGGGAGACCAGACTACCGGTGATTGCTCTGTGTGACTCATCCGTCTCTCCTGTTACTCACTGCATGTGCCAGCCATGGCTGACCACGATGGATTGGCCGGTCAGCGCCGCAGACGGGAAGGCCGCCAGGTGCACGGCCAGTTCAGACACGTCCTCCAGCGTGGTGAACTCTCCGTCCACCGTATTTTTCAGCATCACCTTGCTGATGACCTCTTCCTCGGAAATGCCCAGTTCCTTTGCCTGTTCGGGAATCTGTTTGTCCACCAGTGGTGTGCGGACAAAGCCGGGGCAGATGATATTGCTGCGTACCCCGTGTTCCGCGCCTTCCTTCGCAACCGCCCGGCACAGGCCCAGCATGCCGTGCTTGGCGGCGACATAGGGTGACTTCAGTGGAGACGCCTCCAGGGAATGCACCGAACCCATGTAGAGCATGGTGCCACCGCCATTGGCGTACATCTGGTTCAACGCAGCCCGGGTGACCAGAAAGGCACCGTCAAGGTGCACGCTCATGACCTTCTGCCAATCGGAGAACGCCAGTTTGTGCACCGGGTCGATATGCTGGATGCCGGCATTGGCCAGGGCGATATCCAGGCCGCCCCACTTTTCAACAATGGCGGCGACACCATCATCAACTGCCTTTTCATCGGTGACATCCATGGCCAGGGCCATGGCGGTGCCACCGGCCTTTTCGATGGCATCAACGGCTTCCCGGGCACTCTCCAGGGTCAGGTCGGCAACCGCAACCCTGGCACCCTCCCGGCCATAATGTTCGGCGATGGCCCGGCCGATGCCGCGGCCGGCACCGGTAATCAGGGCAATCCTGTTTTCCAGACGCATTGTTATTTTCTCCTTAATCGTAAGCCACGCTCGGCAACCAGGTCGCGATTTCCGGTACCAGGAACACGATAGCCAGGGCTGCCAGCTGAATAATGATGAACGGCACAACGCCACGATAGATATCCGTTACCTTGATCTCCGGCGGCGCCACACCCTTGATGTAGAACAGCGCAAAGCCCACCGGCGGGGTCAGGAACGACGTCTGCAGGCACATGGCAAACAGGATGGTGAACCACACCAGGTCAAAACCGAGCTGCTGCACTACCGGTGCCACCAGGGGCAGGATGATCAGGGTGATCTCCACCCAGTCCAGGAAGAAGCCGAGCAGGAAGACAGCAAACAGGATGGTGAGAACCACACCATAGGGTCCAAAAGACAGGCCCAGCAGGGCGTCTTCGATCACCTGGTCGCCACCCAGACCCCGCAGCACCACAGAGAACGCGGTTGCGCCCAGGAAAATGGCAAAGATGAACGCCGCCGTGCGGGTTGTCTGCTGCATGGAGGAGTTGAGCACTTCCAGGTTCAGTCGGCCAGACATCAGGGCCAACAGCAGAGCGCCCAGTGCGCCGACACCGGAAGCCTCCGTTGGTGTCGCTATTCCGGCAAAGATGGAGCCCAGCACACCCAGAATCAACGCGGCCGTCGGTACAACGGCCTTCGCCACTTCCCAGACGATGCCCCATGTCACTTTCTCCGTACCCTCCGGCACCGGCGCAATGTGCGGTTGCAGCATGGGACGGATAATGGCGTAGGTCACGTACATGGCACCCAGCATCAGGCCGGGGAAGAACGCCCCCATGAATAGGTCGCCGACCGACGCTTCGGGAACCGCCAGCCGGTCAGCCATCAGCACCAGCATGATGGAAGGCGGAATCAGGATACCCAGGGTCCCGGTGGCACAGGCCGTGCCCACGGCAAACCCCTTGTCGTACTTGTTCTCCATCATCACGGGCAGGGACAGCATGCCCAGCAGCACCACGGACGCACCGATGATACCGGTGGTCGCTGCCAGCAGTACGCCGATGACAATCACTGTAACCGCATAACCTCCGCGAACGGCGCCAAACAGTTTTACCATGCTGTTCATCAGCCGCTCAGCCACGCCAGACTGGTCAAGCATGATGCCCATGAAGATAAACATGGGCAGGGCGACAAGGGTCTCGCTGTTTACGACCTTCCATATCCGCTCAGGCACAAGCCCCATGGAGGAGGAATAGTCAAACCATAGATTGGCGCCAAAATTTTCGACCGCGATTACACCGATGACTGTCCAGATAACCGCGGTGCCACCCAACACCCACGCAACCGGGTAACCGGTCATCAACAGCGCCCCGAACGTGAGGAACATGCCGATTACAAACAGGGTTTCAAGCTCCATCAGGACGCATCCTCTTTCTTGTTATCCCCGGACTCGACCCGGATTGGCTTCGGAAAGCCGAAAAGCAGGGCAGTGACTTTCAGCAGACGGGACAGGGCAGCGATAATCAGCAGCACAAAAGACAGTGCCAGAACGCCCTTGAGAATCCAGCGATAAGGAAGGCCGGCGGGTGCCTGGCTGGTCTCGCCCTGTTGCCAGGAACTGAAGGCGTAGGGGACCATTTCGTAAACCGCCAGCCCGAGAAACGGCAACAGCAGGAATACCAGGCCGAACAGTTCAATCCAGGCCTGGCCTTTGAGGGACAGGCGCTCATGGATCACATCCACCCTGACATGATCATCCGTCACCAGGGTGTAGCCCAGCCCCAGCAACCAGCCTGCACCGGCCAGGTGCCACTGAACTTCCTCCAGGGTTACCGACCCCGAGCCAAAGGCATAGCGACCGACCACGGCGTAGATGATTACGCCGGTAACCACAACCCAAAGCCAGGAGGCACTCTTGCCTATTGCAGAAATCACCGCGTCCATAACCTGGCTGAGGCGGGTTGTAGGAAACTCCGTGTGATGATGAATAAATTGACCGGCGTCCGACGCCGATGCGTGCACATCGGGCGGTGAGCCTTTATCAGACACTGCCATACAACAGTTCCTCGTTCAGAAAGCATGCCATGAAACAGGGATGGCCCCGCAGGGCCATCCAGACTGGATCAGAGAGCACCGGATTATCTTCCGGTGCTCAGGGTCAGCCCCGAACCTTACAGGTCCGCCGGAACATAGGCGCGTGTATCCCAGATCTTGTAGGTTTCCATGAACTCCTGCTGGCTTTCGTACACACGCTTGAAGTCGGCATCCTTGGACGCTTCTTCCTCAAGCACTTCCCGAGTCACGTCTTTCAGCTTGAGCAGAACGTCGCGGGGAATCTGGTCGGCCTGAACGCCCTTGTCCTGGAACTCGGCCAGAACCTTGCCATTCTTGTACTCACCCTCGGCCAGGCCACGGGTAGTGGCAGCGGTACAGGAGGCCTCAACCAACGCCTTCTGCGCCTTTGTAGCCTTGTTCCACTCATCCTTGTTGATCAGCATGTACTGGGCAGTAAATTGCTGGTGCCAGCCCGGGAACAGGTTGTACTTGACCACCTGATCAAAACCAAGGATCTGGTCAATGGCAGGCATGGAGAATTCGGTCGCATCAATGGTGCCTTTCTCCAGCGCCTGGTATAGCTCGCCGCCGGGCATCATGGTCACGGAAGCGCCCAGCTTTTCGAGCACCTTGCCACCCAGACCGGCGAAGCGAATCTTCAGGCCCTTGTAGTCTTCCAGTGTCTTGATGGGCTTGGAATACCAACCGGCTGTTTCAGGCCCGATAATGCCGCACAGCTGCGCATACACATTGAAGCCCTTGTTGGCGTAGGTTTCCTGCAGCATTTCGTGGCCGCCCCCGTAGTAGTACCAGCCAATGTAGGCCGGCGGCTTCATGCCGAAGGGTACAGCAGCAAACAGCGGAATCGCAGGCACCTTACCCTGGTCGTAACCGATCCAGGTATAACCTGCCGAAACTTTGCCGTCGGATACAGACTGAAGAATGTCGAAAGGGGGAACCAGTTTTCCCGGCTCATAAACACGAACCTGGATACTGCCGTCAGACGCAGTGGTCAGGTTGTCGGCAACCCAGGCGGCGGGAGAGCCGAGACCGGGAAGGTTGGTCGCGAAGGCAACCGGCATTTTCCAGCGCAGATCTTCTGCGAAAGCGGAACCTGTGGTAAGGGCGATCGCACCGGCCACACCGGCGAGAACCTTAAGAAGTTTCATTGGCAAGTCTCCTAGCGTTGTTATTGTATCTGGCCTGGCGGCGTACAACCTGAAAGGCCTGGTCTGAGTATAGATAGAAATGCAGGAAAAGACGGACAGGGCAAAATCGGGAGTCCAACGGTTGGCGTCAGTCTTGTTCTCTGCATTGTTCTGACGTCCTGCCACCGGACAAAGGCAGGCATCATGCCAAAAAATACTTTCCCTTTTATTTCATATACTTAAAAATATACAGAAGACTCCAACAGAAACAAATCGTCCGATAATCCAGACACATTTAGACATCAGTCGTAGGTGATTGTACGGACACCAGGACAATCGTCCGGATTTCAGGACAATCTGGCGAGCTTTTCATACAGCACCGATCGGGAAATACCTAAAAGCTTGGCGGCCCTGGTCCGGTTGCCACGACTGGCTACCAGGGCTTCCTCAATGGCCTGGGCCTCGGCTTCAGCAAGTGTCTGGGATAAGGGCCGGACCGGTTGCGACGTTAATGAGGAGACTGAACGACTGCCATTTCGGGGTAGCACCTTGAAGATCGCATCGGCATCCAGCAGGCCACCATCCTCACCCATGGTCAGCGCCCGCTCCAGAACGTTCCGCAATTCCCGAATATTGCCGGGCCAGTCATAGCTGCCCAGGGCCGAAACGCCGGCGTCCGTAATTTCTCCCCGCAGCTCCAGGCCTTCACAAACCTCTTCCAGCAAGGCCTCGCAGAGCACCCCGAGGTCCGCCAGCCGGTCTCGCAAGGGTGGAATCGAAATTTCCAGAACGTTGAGCCGGTAATAGAGATCGGAACGGAACCCCCCTTCGGAAATCATGACTTCCAGATTGCGACTGGTAGCGGCAATAACCCGGACATTCACCGGAACAACTTTGTTGGAGCCCAAAGGTTCAATCTCCCCTTCCTGCAACGCCCGAAGCAGTTTGGCCTGCAATGGAAGGGGCATATCACCCACCTCGTCCAGGAACAGCGTACCGCCATTGGCAAGCTGAAACTTGCCTTCCCGGGTTCTCCGATCCGCGCCGGTATAGGCACCCGGGGCCACCCCGAAAAACTCCGCTTCCAGCAGGTTGTCTGGAATAGCGGCTACATTGACACCCACAAACGGCTTTTCGGCACGGGCGGAAACCGAATGGATGGCCTGGGCCAGAACTTCCTTGCCGGTTCCGGTTTCCCCAAGCAACAGCACCGGCATGTCCCGTCCGGCAGCCAGGCGAGCCCGCCGCTTGACTTCAAGTGCGGTCGGGCTGGCACCGACAAAATCGCCCAGGCTGTACCGGGTTCCTCGCGCCTTCCTCGCCAAAGCCTTGCGGGCGGCAGCCAGATCCTGATGAAGTCGCCGGTATTTAGAAACCAGCGGCGTCAAGGGCTGCAGATCGTCATACAGGACAAACGCGACCGCGCCGACAATCTGTCCTTCCTCATCGTAAAAGGGGAGCCGGGTCACCACCAGCTGTTGCTGGTTGTGCTCCATGATATCCAGCAGCAGAGGCTTGCCGGTTTCGACCACCTCCGGCATCCGGGTCTCGGGAATCACCTGACGTACCGGCTTGCCAATGACCCGCGAAGGATCTCCCAGGCCCAGCAGGTGGGAATAGCTGGCGTTGATCCAGGTAATCCGGGCGTCCCGGTCCACGGCGATGGCACCGGCACTGGCCTCCTCAAACATCGGAAACAGGGCTTCAATCAGGTCCCGGGTCAGGCCACTCTTGTTCTTATCGGTAAACAGCTCTGTCATGTACCGTGCACCAATGGGTTGGGTGTCATTCATGGTAAAAACCCCGGCACCCGGCACGCCGGATGCAGTCACGGAAGTATATGGGGCCCCCGGAGCGGGGGCAAACAAAGCCGGCCCGACACCAGCCCGGGCCGGCGAGCGGCGCGGTTACTCCGGGATCCGGAGCTGGTTATCCGCAAACACAATGCGGTCACCCTGGTCCGGGGCAGGATTGATTGCCGGCAGATTCACTTCCGCCAACGGTGTTGTGATGGCACCCCGGGGCACGGTCCGGACCACCTGACTCGGTGGCAACGGCTGCTTCTCCGTCAGATTCGCCCAGACCAGATCCAGCGCCTGGAAGTAGTAGTGGTGCAGCGGAACATAGCGGTCGGCAACGCCCGGGAAACCGTTGAGCACGTCCAGATGATGGGCGTTCAGGATTTCGTAGTACCGCAGGTTGCCCTTACTGCCTTCCACCCGCTGGTTCAGACCAAAGTAGGGCCGGGAGGTGTGATTAATCGGCAGGATGGCATCGGCGCGCCCGGTAACGAAAACCGCCGGCTTACCCTGCAGATCACCGGTAGCACGCACTTCAGCGATGCCCTCGGCAATGACCGATGCCAGCTCGGCTTGCGGACCTGTCAGGGCCGCACCCGTCACCGCGTCGCTACCCTGGGCAAGGCTGCGCAGGCACAGCAGGGCATCAAGGCCGTAATCGGGCTGACTGGAACTGGGCGAGGCACTGGCTGCGAGGTTGGTGGGCTGGCCCTCAGCGCTGTCATACACAATATTCACCCCGGCTGACGGCGGAATGCCGTTACTGGTCGCAAACAGGGCCGCCTCGGCGGCGGGCGCCAGTTGCGTCACCGCCCAGGCTGAATCGGTGGCGGCCAGGCTGAGGTCACATACCCGGTCTTCAACACCGGCGCGGCCGTAGGCATTGGCGTAGGTCAGCGAAATGCTCTGGGCCACGGCCAGCCCGAAGTGCACCGGCGCCAGCAGGTTCTGCTCAGGCTGAACCCCGAACCCCTCGTTCAGTATGCGCAAGGCATCGGTGGCCCGGTCGTCCAGGGTGGCACCGGTCACCAGCCCCTTATTGGCGAGCGAGTTACAGATGTTCTCGCCGATCACCGGAGGATTGAACGCCGCGTTCAGTGGCGCGGTGTCACGAATCGCCGGCGCCTGGTTGGCGCAACCCTGGTACACGGCCAGGGCCGTGGTGTAGTCCAGCAGGCTTCGGCTGTGCTCGGTAATCACCGGGCCTTCTCCCTGGCGGATGGTAAAGCTCCGGTCGACCGCCGGATTGACGTTTGGCTCGGATACGGCGATGCCATCAATCAGGCCATTCTTATCCTGTTCGGCGGCACGAATTGAAGCACCGCCGCCGTTGGACACACTGGACGCGATCACCAGAGTGTTCTTCGGCTTGATGGTCCGCAGAATCTCGCCATTGCCCAGCTCCCGGCCAAATTTTTCATTCAGCACGTAAAAGCCGAACTCGATGGACTGCAGCACATGGCGGCCCCAGTCTGCTTCCGGATTGGCCTTGGAATGGGCGTGCTTCCAGGCAAAGCGATCCGGCCAGCTGCTCTCGAACGCGGCCCTCTCTGCGTCGGTAAGGTCTGCCCGGAACTGAACGGCCCCGTCCGTGGCGCTCAGGGTGCCATCAATGCGTTGTGCGCTGTTGGTGGCAAGGTTGTGCGCACCGGTTCCCGTACCCTTGTCGGTATACACCACGGCACAGCCTTTCTTCAGACCCCATTCCCCGGCCGTGCCAATTGCACCGTAAATGCCACGGGAACCGGAGGACGGTGCCGTTACCATGCACGGGCGATCCGGATCAAAACTGTCTGGCACCTGGGCCATCACGGTCACCGGTACATCGGTACCAGGCACGGACATAAAGGCAATAAACTCCTCACCGGGAATCAGACCTTCACCGCCGCTACCCACCTGAGGACCAAAGAAGGTGCCGTAGCCGCCGCCCGGCGCAGTATCGACCAAAGCCCGGTAGTTGTTGTAAATCGCCAGACGCCGGAGTTCGGCGGCAGTGGGGTTGAGGGGATCAGCGAACGCCGGTGCCGGGCTACTGCCAAGACCAGTGGCACCCAGTCCTGCCGTCAGCAGGTCATCGGTAATGCCATCGTAGCTGGATTGCTGAATATCGCCCTGGACGAAATCAGGAATTTCATTGAACGGGGACTTGCCGTCCTTGCAGGCAGTCAACGCAAACCCCGTGGCGCCGATCAGGGCGAAGAGCATCATTCGTTTCATGGTCGTTCCTTGTTTGTTGTTGTTAACGAACGGGCCAGGCCCTGAGCCAGGCCCCGGGGAACGCCATGCGGATCCTGTGCCAATCACCCAGGGCATTGATTTTAAATGACCATATTTGAAATCCGGTAGATAGAGAGAAAGAATAATCCGGATATCCGGACAGTCCGGAGTGGGAAATGACGTAAAGATAGTGG
The DNA here is from genome assembly GCF_038098645.1 of Marinobacter metalliresistant. NCBI lineage: Bacteria > Pseudomonadati > Pseudomonadota > Gammaproteobacteria > Pseudomonadales > Marinobacteraceae > Marinobacter > Marinobacter metalliresistant. Next base: position 2,721,953 of record NZ_CP101118.1, read on the forward strand.
TAAATACGAGCCTGGGCCAAGGTGTCCGGAAAATTGGACACCGTATGGATTATCGGACAAACGGCAACAGGCTCAGCCCCATAACCACCAAAATCGCCAGGCAGGCGGCCAGGGTCCTTAGCGGATGGCGTCTGAACATAAACCAGACACCGCCGGACTCGCCCCGGGCCAGGTTCTCCTCATAAACCCGCCGCTGGGTTTCCTGACGCTGCCGATGATAGGCCTCGAGCAACGCCCGGGCGCGGGCTGCCTCGTCGTCATCGTGTACCCAGAAGCCTCCCATACTGATACCCCAGCGGCTTGCCGGTGTCTCGTAATAAACCACGTCATGGGCTTCAAAAAGAGCCCGAATTTCGTCGGCTTCGTCATCGGGCACATGGCGCAGGTTCATCAGATGGTGTGGCATGGCGGCTCGTTGTCTGGTATCGGAAGCGGGAATCCCTATATCCTAGCATCAAAGCATGATTGGCCGAATTCACCACCCGGGACACTGAATGACCGATAGCCCCCTCCGACTGCTGCTGGGTTTTGATGCCCAGGCCCAGCGGGACAAGTCACAGTCGCTGACCTTCCTCCATCGCCGGGACCGCAAGTTCGCACTGATCTGCGAAGAGCAGGGCGTTGACCCGAATGCGGCTCTTTGGCTGGCACACCTGAACCGTCTGAGCGGACCCGACACGACACCGTCAGCAGCGGACCAGACCCTGGGTTTCTGGCGCCGGGTCCATGCGGGTTTTGCAGCGGTCGGCCTTATCACAGGACTGCTTACCATGGCCGGACTGCTGTTTTACGACGGTGGCCAGCGTATCAATATCACCGTCTTGCTCGGCTTCGTGTTGCTCCAGTTGATACTCGCCCTGTTCACCAGCCTGCAGTCACTGGTCGGATGGCAGCCCTGGCGCTGGCTTCTTCGACGCTTCCGGACCAGCCCGGCCAACATTGTGATCAGCAGGCTCCATCCTTTGCTGATGGCCAGGGCCGCCCACATCGGCGGTCTTTGCTTCGCCATCTCGGGACTGGCCACACTACTGGTGCTGGTGGTGGTACAGGATCTCGCCTTCGGCTGGAGCACCACACTGGAGACGGCTGCCGCAAACTACCACCGGCTGGTGCAAATCATAGCTGTACCCTGGACCTGGTTGTGGCCAGCGGCGGTTCCGGATCTCGCCCTGGTCGAAGCCACGCGCTTTTTCCGGGCCGGAATAGATAATGCTAGCCCGGATCCCGGCCTCTGGGGCCAGTGGTGGCCGTTTGTCACCATGCTGTGGACAACCTGGGTACTGCTGCCGCGCCTGCTGATGTGGCTTGTGACTTCGGCCTTGATCCGGAACCGGGCTCGCCGGCTGCTATCCAGCCATCCGGCGATGCATGCGCTGTTGTACCGCATGGAAACGCCGGCCCTGGACACAGGCAATGAGCATAACGATGCCGACGACCTGCCGGATACCAGAGCCCGCGACAATCTGCTTCCGCTGCCTGAGAGCGACACCTTGCTGTGCTGGGCCGGAGCCGGCGAACCGGAACTGCCCGAAGCCCTGCGCTCAGGCAGGCACCTGATTCTCCGGGCCGGGGGCAGGGCCAGCCTCACAGACGACGAGCAGACCCTCAAGCAGGTGGCGGAGCACTGCCTGAAGACCCGTGGCAACGCCGTGATCCTGCTGACCCGGTGCTGGGAGCCGCCAACCGGCGAGCTTCAGGATTTCCTGGAATCGGCCCGCCGACTCTGGCCCGGTGGAATCCGGGTCGCGCTTGTACCCCTGGCGGCTGACACAAACCTCGAGCCGGATGCCCAACAGATCCAGCCCTGGCTCCGGTTCGCTGAGCGTGTCGGCAACGAGTTCGTGAGGGTGTCACTGCCACCGCTCCTGCGGCAGTTCCCTTACACGACCAGTGGGGAGCCCTCATGACACAAATACCCACCTTCGCCGTGGTCGGGCACCCGAACAAGGGCAAATCCAGCGTGGTAGCCACCCTGTCCCAGAACGATGCCATCGCCATTGCCCTGGAACCCGGCACCACCCGAAAACGCCAGGCCTATCCGCTGAAAGTGGACGGACAAACCCTGTACACCCTGGTGGACACCCCCGGCTTTCAACGCCCGAGACGGGTCCTGGAATGGCTGGAGGCCCACAGTGTGTCCGCCTCTGACCACGCCGACACCGTCAGGGCCTTTGTGACCCAGCACCAGGGCAATGGCCGCTTTACGGATGAATGCGAACTGCTGACACCGTTGCTGGAAGGCGCTGGCATTATCTATGTGGTGGATGGCTCGGTACCCTACAGCGCCGAACATGAGGCCGAGATGACCATCCTGCGCTGGACGGGCCGCCCGAGCCTGGCGCTGATCAACAGCATTGGTGCGGACGATTACAGCGACACCTGGCAGGCCGCGCTGGGCCAGTTCTTCCAGGTTGTTCGCAGGTTCGACGCCGTTCGCGCCCCGTTTGCACAACATCTCGGCCTGTTGCGGGCATTCGGCCAACTGGAGCCAGACTGGGAAAAGCCGCTTGAGCAGGCCACCGAGTTCCTGTCCGGGCAGCGGCGGCACCGCCGTCGGCAGGCCGCCGCGCTGGTTGCCAGAGCCCTGGAGGACATGATGTCGTTCCGGGAAAAACGCACCCTGACCGCCAGCCAGGCCGCCGAAACCAGCGACGGCTCACTGGCCGAACAGCTCCGCCAGCGCTGGTACCGTCATCAACGCCAGCGGGAACTGACCCTGCGTGTTGATATCGAGCATCTGTACCAGCACCAGCGCATCCGGCGCCAGGAAGCCGAGCTGGAGTGGCATAGCGAGCACGATCTGTTTTCCGAAGACAGCCGCAAGGCGTGGGCGGTCAGCAAACGCTACCTGGCAACTGCCGGTTTCGGCGCCGGAGCGGTGAGCGGAGCCGGCATCGACGCCCTGACCCTGGGTTCCTCCCTGGGAACCGGCGCCCTGGTGGGTGGGCTGATCGGCGCTGCCGGCAGTTATTTCTATGGCGACCGCCTCACCCTGCCGGCGCTGAACATCGGGGTGCTTCGGGACGGACTGAAAACAGCCACCTTCGGTCCTGTACAGGACAGCCAGTTCGGCTATGTTGTATTAGGGCGCGCGATTGATCACTGGTGGCACATCAGCCACCGGAACCACGCCGGCCGGGACCTGCTGGATCTGGAACCAGCGGGCCACCACTGGCTGGAAAGCCTTGATAAAAGCAGCCGACAGGACATCCAGCGGGCCTTCGACAAGTGCCGGAAACGGCGCCCCCTGGACCAGCGCCAAAGGGAGAAATTCACCGCAGCCATCGAGCAATCCATGGCGATCTACGACGACTGGCGGTTGAACCGGACCTGACAGGGATGTTTATACTGAAAGGCTGTTCCATCACACAATGGGGAATGCGAATGAAAATTGTACGAGTGCAAGACATCATTGGTACCGAGCGCGAAGTCACCGGTCCGGGCTGGACCAGTCGCCGGATGTTGCTTAAGAAGGACGGTATGGGTTTCTCCTTCCACGAAACCATCATTCCGGCCGGCGCAGAGCTCAACCTCTGGTACAAGCACCACCTCGAAGCGGTTTACTGCGTGGCGGGCAACGGCAGCATTCTGGACAAGGCCACTGGTGAAACCCACCAGATCACCGACGGCACCCTGTATGCGCTCGACAAGCATGACCAGCACACCCTGCGCGGTGGCACCGAGGACATGCGCCTGATCTGTGCCTTCAACCCGCCGGTCACCGGCCGTGAAGTGCACGACGAAGACGGCGCCTACCTGCCGGATACCAGTGAAGGCTGATTCGCTGATCCGTGGCTGAACACCAGGCCGCAACCACGCCGCCACCGTCAGCCAGGCTGCTGCCGGTGGCGGTGTTGCTTTGGCTCGCCGGCATTTATCTGCGTATACCCGTGCTGGTGGCCCCACCTCTGGCGCCGTTTATCAGTAATGAACTGGCACTGACCCAGGCCCTCACCGGGGCACTGACCACGCTGCCCATTCTGATGCTGGCCATCGGCGCCATGCCTGGCTCCCTGGCCATCGCCCGCATTGGTCCCCGGAACACCCTGGCTTTGGCCATGGTCATCATGGTGATCGGCTCCGCTGGCCGCGCCCTGGTACCCGACACCCTCACACTGATGCTGGCCAGCGCCGTCATGGGGTTTGGTGTGGCCATGATGCAACCGGCCTTGCCGGCACTTCTGCCGAGATGGCTCGAGCCCCACCACCTGGCCCTGGGTTCCGCCATCTACATGAACGGCATGCTGATGGGCGAGTTCATCAGCGCCGGTATGACCCTGCCAGTGCTCATGCCCCTGTTCGACAACAGCTGGCGCGCCACTCTCCTGGCCTGGTCACTACCGGCCCTGCTGGTGGCTGCTGCCCTCTACCTGCCCAAAAGAGAACAGGCAAAACCCGTGGGTAAAGTCGCCTGGCTTCCGGACTGGAGCAACCCGCTTACCCTGAAAATCGGCCTGCTTCTCGGCCTGTCCGGCTCCATGTTCTTCGGCCTCAATGCCTATATGGGCAACCTGCTGGAACAGCAGGGTCAGTTCGGCAAACTCTCCGACGCCCTGTTCTGGTTCAACCTCGCCCAGGTCCTCGCGTCCCTGATCATGCTCAAAATGGCCCGGGCCTGGGTCGGCCGCCGCTCCACCATCATCGTTACCGCTGCCCTGAGCATCCTGGGCGCCCTCGGCGCCATCACCGTCACCGGCTGGTGGTCCATCGTCAGCGCGACCCTGATGAGCCTGACCTCAGGCATCCTCCTGATCCTCCTGGTCGCCGTGCCACCCCTGGTCACAATCTCCCAGGAAACCGGCCGCCTCTCCGCCGGCACCTTCCTGGTCGGTTACACCCTGGCCTTCTCCATCCCCATGCTCGGCGGCCTGGTCGCCGACTGGACCGGCGACGCCAGACACGCCATTCTCACCATCATCGCCTATAGCCTGCTGGTTCTGCCCTGGGCCTTCACGCTGGACCTGAAACACAGCCCGGAAGCTGATCCTTTAAAAGCTGAAAATGGGGTCAGGTGAAAATGGGGTCAGGTGAAAATGGGGTCAGGTGAAAATGGGGTCAGAAGAAAGCTTTCTTCTGACCCCTTGGCCAGACCCCAAACCTAGATGTAGTAGTCCTTCAACGGGGGAAACCCGTTAAATTCAATAGCGCTATAGGTAGTCGTGTAAGCCCCGGTAGAGAGCCAATACATCCGATCCCCAATAGCGAGATTCAAAGGCAGCGGATACTTGTGGTGCTCATACATGATATCGGCACTGTCACAGGTGGGCCCGGCAATCACGCAGTCCTCGCCTTCGCCCACCTTCTCCGTCCAGATCGGAAACTTGATCGCCTCATCCAGGGTCTCGATCAGCCCGGAAAACTTGCCCACATCGGTAAATACCCAGCGGTGCAGGGCCGTTCGCGATTTCCTGGAAATCAGCACCACCTCACTTACCAGCACGCCGGCATTGGAAATCAGCGAGCGGCCAGGCTCAATGATGATCTCCGGCAGCTCGGCACCGAAATCCTCGTGCAGGAACCGGGCAATCTCCTCCGCGTACACCTTCAGTTCATTGGTGCGAGTGATGTAATTGGCCGGAAAGCCGCCGCCCATGTTGATCATCTTCAGCTCGATGCCATCTTCTTCCTTCAGGCGCTCGAAAATCACCTTCACCTTGTTCAGGGCCGCGTCCCAGGCGCCGATTTCCCGCTGCTGGGAGCCAACATGGAAGGACACACCGTAAGGTACCAGGCCCAGATCACGGGCCAGGATCAGCAGATCCATGGCCATATCGGTCTGGCAGCCAAACTTGCGGGACAAGGGCCAGTCCGCTGTCAACGTGCCTTCGGTCAGGATACGTACGTACACCCTTGAGCCCGGTGCCGCCTTGGCAATATTGCGTAGATCCGCCTCGGAGTCGGTGGCAAACAGGCGCACGCCCTTCTCGTAGAAGGTGCGGATGTCCTTGGCCTTCTTGATGGTATTGCCGTAGCTGATGCGCTCTCCGGTCACACCCAGGGCCATCACCTTGTCCAGCTCATACACCGACGCAATGTCGAAACAGGCACCCTTGTCACGCAGCATGGTCAGGACCTGCGGGGCGGGGTTGGCTTTCACCGCGTAGTACACCCTGGCGTAGGGGAAGCCTTCCACCAGCTCATCGTACTGGCGATCAACCGTGGCGGTATCAATCACCACGAACGGGGTTTCCCTGCCATCTGCAAAGTCTTTGATACGTTTGAACGTCTCGGCGCTGTAATAATCGGCGATGTTAGCGTTGGCTGACTCGGTCATGGATGGTGTTTCCCTCCACAGGGCAAACAGGCATAAAAAAAGGCGCCACAGCAACGCTGCAGCACCCGTTAGATGGCGCGATCATCAGGCTTTTTTTCAGGCCCGGATATGAGCATATCTACCCATGCGTAATCCGTGAAAAGCGACAGGCCAATGGCATGAAAGTTGGCGTGAAAATTCTCTGACAGCCACTGGCCACCAAGGCGCCGGCTCCACCGGGCCATCGGACAAATGCTTCAGCCGCTGCTACCCTTGAGCTGAACGATGCCCGGGACAGACAGTATGCAGGAGCTGGATACAAAGGCGGAGACTCTGCTGGCCGGTGTGCGGGAGGATTACCAGTCCGGTGCCACTCAGTTGGCCAGTCGCACGCTCAATGAACTGCTTTGGTACCTGGATGACGTCAACCCCGACGCTGAAACCCTGTCTCGCCTGATATCCGAACTTCGGGCCGCCCGTCCCAGCATGATCGTCATTGGCAACGCCCTTGGCATGGTCCGGGAACGCTGGGCAGAGGCCCCGGACCGACCCCGGCAGGCGATTCTGGACACCCTCCGACAACTCGAAAATGCGGGCATGGCGATCACCCGACACGCGCGAAGCCAGTTACCTGAGAATCCCGTGTTAATGACCCACAGCGCCAGCTCGGTGGTGCTCGCCCTGTTTCGGGCGCTGGCCGACGCCGGTGAGCCCTTTTCCGTCATCTGCACCCAGAGCAGCCCCGGGTTTGAGGGGCATATCCTGGCCCGCGCGCTGAATGACCTGGCGGTGCCGGTCACCCTGATTACGGATGCCCAGATGGGCGTGTTTGTCGCCAGCGCGGATGTGGTCATCACCGGGTGCGACACCTGGCTGACAGACGGCTATTTTGTGAACAAGGTCGGCACAGGGCCACTTGCACTGGCGGCACAGGCCGCCGGTAAGCCATTCTGGGTGCTGGCGGACAGCTTTCGCAACAGCGATGCCAGCCACAATTCGGCCACCCTTGAGGAAATGCCCGCCAGTGAGCTCAAGGCCCCGGAGGGGCACTGGATAACCCCGCGCAACGTGTATTTTGAAACCGTTCCGCAGCAACTGGTCGGCCTGCGGATCAGCGAGCAGGGCGTTTTTTCGCCCCCGGCTGGGCCTCGGCGGTAAACGGATCGACCGGACTCCGGTATTATGGCGGTTTTACTCTTGAACTCTTATAGTTGCCGCCCCACCCACAGATCGATTATCAGGGAGTCCGGTCATGCCCGCCATTCTGGTTGCTGTATGCCTGTTGCTGCTGGCCGGTTGTGCCGAAAACACCTCGGAATCCACCGGGAAGCGAATACTGCCGGCCCCGTCGCAGCAACCGATTGCCTTCGAGGCCGATGTCCAACCCATTCTTGAGCGCAAATGCCTGGCCTGCCATAGCTGCTACGACGCCCCCTGTCAGCTAAAGATGGAATACGCCGACGGCCTGATCCGCGGGGCTCATCCAAAGCCGGTCTATAACAGCGCTAGACTGCAGACCCAGGCCACCACCCGCCTGGGTATCGATGCCCAGACCGAACAGCAGTGGCGGGATCTGGGCTTTTACTCGGTGCTGGCGCAGGGCAACAAAACCCGTAGTCTGTTTGAAAACATGATCCGCCTGGGCAAGCAGCACGAGTTTGCCCCCAACAGCAAACTTCCCGGGGACATCGAACTGGGTATCGGGCGTGTCAACCAGTGTGTGACCAACGCGGAGTTTGGCGATTACGCCGACGACCATCCCTATGAGGGCATGCCCCTGGCGGTGACCGGCCTCACCGACGACGAATACGCCACCCTCGCCGGCTGGCTCAACCAGGGCGGCGCTATCCACCCTCATCAGGTTGAGGTGACCCCGGCGGAACAGCAGCATATCGAGCAGTGGGAACAATGGCTGAATCAGCCAGAAAACCACCAGCAACTGGTCAGCCGCTGGTTGTACGAGCATCTCTACCTGGCCCACCTGTATTTTGTGGACGATGGTGCCGACACCCGCTTCTTCGAACTGGTTCGCTCGCGCACACCGCCCGGCGCGCCCGTTGAGCTGATTGCCACCCGCCGTCCCAATGAGGCGCCCGGGGGGGCCCTTTACTATCGTCTGCGCCCGGTCGCCGGCAGCATTATCCACAAACGCCACATCACCTTAGCGTTTGGCCCCCAGCAACGGCAGCGGACACAACAGTTATTCTTTGGCCACGACTGGCCGCTGGCCACCCTTCCGGGTTATGGTGCCGATGAACGGGCCAACCCCTTTGCCACCTTCGCCGCCATCCCGGCACGCGCCCGCTACCAGTTCATGCTGGACAACGCCGAGTATTTCACCCGCACTTTCATTCGCGGGCCAGTGTGCCGTGGGCAGATTGCCACCGATGTGATCCGCGACCAGTTCTGGGCCGTGTTCCAGGCCCCCGACGACGATCTGTATGTCACCGATCCCGGTTATCGCCAACGGGTAACGCCGTTGCTGGCCCTACCCGGCCAGGACAGCGACCTGCTGGACTTTGGTGATAACTGGAGCACCTATAAGGCCAAGCGTAACGAATACAGCAGACTGCGCTCGACCGCTTATCGCCTTGCCTATCCGGATGGCGCCGGGCTGGACCAGATCTGGGATGGTGACGGTTACAACACCAATGCCCTGCTCACCATTTTCCGCCATCACAACAACGCCTCCGTGCAGCGGGGCCTGATTGGCCAGGTGCCGACAACAAGCTGGTGGATGGACTACCCACTCTTTGAGCGCACCTACTACGAACTGGTGGTGAACTTCGATGTCTTCGGCAATGTCGCCCACCAGACCCAGACCCGGCTCTATTTTGACCTGATTCGCAACGGTGCTGAGCAGAATTACCTGCGCCTGATCCCGGCCGGAGAGCGCAACCGGGTGCTGAAACGCTGGTACCAGGGTGCCGGCAAGCTCAAACTGGGTTACAGCTATGCTGACATGGATGACCGCACCCCCTCCCAGGTACCCTATGTCACCAGCGCCCACAATGAGGAGCTCGGGGCCAGGTTGCTGCTCACGTTTCGCGACCTGAACGCCGAACGGAACGATCCGATCAACCGCTGCGGTGGTAGCAGCTGTGGTCGCCCTTATCTGCCTGAGTGGATTCGCAGCACCGACCAGACGCTGTCCCAACTGGCGTCGACCCGCGCCGAGTTCCTGCCGGCGATTACTTTCCTGCCGGAGGTCAGCTTCCTGCGGGTACGTAACGAAAAGGGTGAACGTACCGTTTACACGGTGATCCGGGACCGCGCCCACAGTAATGTTGCCTTCATGTTTGGTGAGGATTTCCGGTATCAGCCGGATGACGACAAACTGACCATTTATCCAGGCATCATTGGCAGCTATCCCAATTTCATGTTTGATGTACCGGCCGCGCAGGTGGCCCTGTTCACCAACACATTGCGGCGGCTGAAGACCCAGGAAGCATTCGACGAGCTGGTCAGCATCTGGGGCGTACGCCGCACGCATCCGGACTTCTGGACCATCCTCCACGACATCACTGCCTGGCATCGGGAACACCAGCCGTTGCAGGCAGGCATCTTCGACATCAACCGCTACGAAAACCTCTGACGCGGTGGCCGACGTTTCCTGATGCCCGGCCAGGCCAGTGCGGGTAGGGCGTTACGAGGCCAAGCCGTACAACAACGAAAAGTCGGACTATTCGCAATGGGTAGATGAATATCTGGAGAAAGAGGGCGAGTATCTCCGGGAAAATGGAATCAAGCTGGATGGCTGGTAGGTGCTTAGCCTGACAGTTTGGCAGTTAGTCACCACATAACCCAAATGAGCCTTCAGATGGCGGGCGTTATATGGAGTAATCCTGCGCTGCCAGCCGACTCTCAACCCAACCCTTCAAACGAAGGCAACAGCCGCCCGGTCTTCAGGTTTTTCAAAGTGTTTATTTACCATAGAAGCAGATCAGCGAGCAGGGCGTTTTTTCGTTCCCTGCTGGGCCTCTGCGGTAAACGGATCGTCCGGCCACGGATGCTTGGGGTAACGACCACGCATGTCCTTGCGCACGTCCGGGTAAACATTCTGCCAGAAGCTGGCGAGATCGGCGGTCACTGCCAGCGGGCGCTGAGCCGGTGACAGTAAATGAATGACCACCGGGACGCGGCCGCCAGCCACTCGCGGGGTTTCAGTCCAGCCGAACAGGGCCTGGAGCTTGGCTGCCAGCACCGGTCCGTTCTCCGGGCCATAATCGAGCCGGACCCGCTGGCCTGTGGGGATGGTCAGGGCAACCGGCGCGAGCGCCTGGAGCTGTTGTTGTGCCGGATAACCCAGAAGGCTGTTGAGAGCGTTCAACAGGTCCAGACGGCCCAGATCGGACCAGCGACTCTTACCGGCCAAAAACGGCCCCAGCCACTGTTCCAGATTCGTCAGCAAGGCCCCTTCACTGGTATCAGGCCAGTCATCATCGGGGAAGGTTTCGGCCAGCAACCGGACACGGGCGCACCATTGGTGGCCGTCGTCCGTCCAGGGCAGGCTTTCCAGCCCCTTCTTCCGGATGGCATTGAGCAGACCCCGCTGGACCAGCACCGGGTCCACCTGCGCCAGCGGTTTTTCCTGCAGCACCAGCTCACCCAGTTTCCTGAGGCGCCGGGCCACCACCCTGCCCCTGGCGTCGTCCCACAGTGCTTCTTCGGTGTCGTGAATGTGGTTGGCCAGATCCTGCTCCAGATCCGGGATATCCACCGGCGCCGCCAGATAGATGGTCGCTTCCCGGGCCTTGCCATCCAGCTCCGCGGCAACCAGCCAGTCGTGTCTGGCGAGAGGATCATCCTCTCTCAGGACCGCCCCTTTGCCATTGCTGAGCTGATACCTCGGCGCCGTGCCTGATCGCCGGCGAGCAACGCGGTCCGGATAGGCCTGGGCCAGTAAACGTCCGATGTCGGTTTCTGTGGGCATTTCCCGACCACCAGGGTTAGCAGTACCACACAGCCGCTTTGCCGCCTGTCGCACAGCCTTGAGGCGGGCAGGGTCCAACGAAGGATCGCGATGCTCGCCATGGAGCACGCGAATACGCTCGTGCATATCCGCCCCGGCGCCGGGGCCAAGCAGATCACGCTCCCCCAGCAAAGCGGCCAGTTCCGCAGCAGGCACCTCTAGACCGAGCTCTCTTCCGCGCAACACCATATGGGCCAGGCGGGGGTGAATACCCAGTTCCCGGGCGGCCTTGCCATGATCGGTAATGGCGCCATCCGCATCCAGCATGTCCAGCCATTGCAGTAGGGCCACGGCCTGCTGCCAGTGGGCCCGCGGCGGTTCATCGATCCACGCAACGCCGGCGGCCTCACGGGCACCCCACTGGGCGAGTTCCAGGACGAGCGGCGCGAGGTCTGCCTCCAGAATCTCTGGCGGCGTGTACTCCGCCAGCCCGAACTGCTCCGATTCACTCCACAACCGGTAACACACTCCGGGCTCTACCCGTCCCGCCCGTCCTTTTCTCTGTTCCGCGGAGGCCCGGGACACCCGGCCGGTCACCAAGCGGGTCATACCACTGTTGGGGTCAAATACCGCCCGACGCTGCTGGCCGGTGTCAATCACCACTCTGACACCTTCAATGGTCAGACTGGTTTCGGCAATGGCCGTGGCCAGCACGACTTTACGCTGGCCTTCCGGCGCCGGCGAGATGGCCTGATCCTGTTGCTCCGATTTCAGGTTGCCGTAGAGGGGCGCGACACGCACCTTCTCCGCCAGTGTGCCCCGAAGCTGTTGCTCCACACGCCGGATTTCCCCGGCACCCGGAAGAAACACCAGCACGGATCCGGTCTGATCCGCCAGTACTGCTTCCTGAATGACTGCCACCACCTGATCCACCACCCGGGCATTGCGGGCCAGCGGCCGATACAACACCTCCACTGGGAAGGCCCGGCCTTCACTGGAGATTACCGGCACATCCCCGAGCACCCTGGCAATCGGGGCGGTATCCAGCGTGGCCGACATTACCAATAGCCGCAAGTCCTCGCGCAGCGCCTGCTGGGATTCCCGCACCAGGGCCAAGCCGAGATCCGCCTGCAGGGAGCGCTCATGAAACTCGTCAAAAATGACGGCCGCATAATCTTCCAGCATCGGATCGGCCTGGATCAACCGGGTCAGGATACCCTCGGTGACCACTTCAATGCGGGTGACCGCCGACACCCTTGTATCCAGCCGGGTTCGGTAACCGACGGTCTGGCCGGGCTTCTCATTCAGCTGTTTTGCCATAAACCGGGCTGCGGACCTGGCCGCAAGGCGACGCGGTTCCAGCATCAGGATCTTGCCATCACGCCGCCAGGGTGCATCCAGCAGGGCGAGGGGAACACGGGTGGTCTTGCCGGCACCGGGTGGCGCCTGCAAAAGAGCAGTACTGGTCTGTTCCAGGGCGTTTTTCAGCTCTGGAAGGATGGCATCGATAGGGAACATGGGATTCCGGACTTCGGTTTTACGGCGGCGACCAGGGTTTGAACAGCGTCAGGAACGGGCCCGGTCACGATTGGCCTTCGCCCACTGGTAAATACGCTCGAAGGCTTCGGCCAGCTGTTCGGGATTATGAGGCGGCTGAATCACCGCAGCAAGTTCACCATCCGGGTTCAGCAAGGCGAAATGGCCGCTGTGGTCCACCAGCAACTCGCCATCCACCTCTCGGTGCACGAACACCGCGCTCAGGCTTTTGGCCAGCGCACGCAGGGTTTCCAGATCCCCGGTCAGGCCATGAAAGTGCTCGCCAAAGAAGTCGGTGTACTCCCGGAGCTTCTCGGGAGTGTCATGTTCCGGGTCAGCACTGACCAGCAGATAGTTGGGCTGAGGCAGCTCATTCGACAGAAGCTGATCGGTACGCCGCAGATTCGCCATCGCCGCCGGGCAGATATCGGGGCAGTTGGTATAGCCCACAAAAGCAAAGGTCCAGCGCCCCTTCAGGCTCTCCCGGGTCACCGTCTCGCCGTTTTCATTGGTCAATGTGAACTCGGCCAATTGCCGCGGCTGGTCATATACATAGGTATTGAGCTCGGTCAGTTCCGGTGCGGGGATCGGTTCCTGGCTGCCGATCAGGAACACCTGCCGTCCCACGACAAGCCCGAAGATCAAAACCACAATTAACAGGAGGCAGAAAAGGGTAAGGCGAATAGAGCTGTTCATGCTGAATCCAATTCGGTGACCAATCGAGCAGGCGGGAAGGGCTTTCCGAAACCGTGCGGAGCCAGGGATGGCGGAGCCGAGCATACACGGACGTATTCACAGCGTGTTTCGGAAAACCCTTCCCGCCTGCGCCCGCACGGTGTCTACTTCAGAAAAACACAAAATGATCCACAAGCAATACCACAAACAGGGCCATCAGGTAAGTGATGGAATACTTGAAGGTATTCAGGGCGACCCGCCGGTCATCGCCCTTCAGGAGCCGGACGGCGTACTGCAGGAAGCGCAGGCCAAGGGCCAGGGCGCCAACCAGGTAGATGCCGCCGGACATGCCTGTGACAAAAGGTAGCAGGCTGACCGCCAGCAGCATCAGGGTATACAACAGGATGTGGAGCTCGGTGAACTTGTTGCCATGGGTTACCGGCAGCATGGGAATACCCGCCTTGGCGTATTCCTCCTTGCGGTGGATCGCCAGGGCCCAGAAATGCGGTGGCGTCCAGGCAAAGATGATCAGCACCAGAAGCAGGGCGTGGCCTTCCACCTGGCCGGTAACCGCGGTCCAGCCAAGCAGTGGCGGCATGGCGCCGGCCAGGCCGCCAATGGTGATATTCTGGGGCGTGGCCCGCTTCAGGAACAGGGTATACACGCCCGCATAGCCCACCAGGGAGGCCAGGGTCAGCCAGGCGGTCAGGTGATTGACCTGCCACATCAGTACGGCCATGCCAATACCGGCAAGAATGGTCGCGAACAGGATGGCGTCCAGGGGTGAGATCTTGCCTGTGGCCACCGGACGCTTGCGGGTACGGGCCATGACCGTGTCAATCTTCTGATCCACCACATGGTTGACCACTGCCGCGGCGCCGGCCAACAACGCAATACCCAGGTTACCCCACACCAGAACGCCCCAGCCAGGCACCCCCGGCGCAGCCAGCAACATGCCGATCACCGATGTGAGGATCATCAACGCAACCACCCGGGGCTTGGTCAGCTCCAGGTAGTCACGCCACGAAATGGGTGTTCTGGATTCGCTCGCAATTGCCTGGGCCGGCAGTGCTTCCACTTGCTCGCTCATGCCGTAACCTCCTGGTTCATTGTTGTTGTGTGTGTTGCTGCCGCGGTGTGCGCTTTCGGTAACAGCTGATGCCGCCAGATCAGATGAATGACTGACAGGAGCAGTCCGGCGCCCATGGCGTTATGGGCGACGGCAACAGACAAGGGAATATGGAACAGGACGTTGGCCAGCCCCAGCAGGACCTGCACACTCAGCACTACGGCCACCAGCCGGATGGCATTGCCCAGGCCGGTGTTCCCCCGTCGGCGCCACATCAGGGTCAATAGTGTCGCAAAGTAAACCAGCACGACCACGGCTCCCAAACGATGTGTCACGTGAATCGCTACCCGCCCGTCGGCAGTCAGCTGGCCGCCGAGATAGTTGGGGCCGACATGCTGGGTAACATCAAAGCCGTGGCGAAAATCCATACCCCCGGGCCACCACTGGCCCTGGCAGGTGGGCAGATCGGTACAGGCCACGGCGGCGTAATTGGCGGCTGTCCAGGCACCGAAGGCAATCTGCATCACCACCAGCACAAGCCCGCCATAAAGCCAGGGGCGGAAACCTGCTAACACTCCGGCGTGGCGGGGTTGCTCCCGAGTCTCCTCGCCTTTCGCCCGTTTCCGTAGCCGCAAGGTAAGGAGAGTAAGCAGACTGAGGGTGGTAAATCCTCCCAACAGGTGCAAGGCCACCACCTGGGGCCACAGCTTCAGAGTCACCGTCCACATGCCAAAGGCACCCTGCAGAATAATGAAACCCGCAATGAACAAAGGCAGTTTCACCGGCACGCCGCTACGCCGGTGGCGAACCGCACAGGCGGCCAGACCAAAGACCACCAGTCCGAGGGTACCGGCGGCATAGCGGTGAATCATCTCCGGCCATCCCTTCTCGACATCCACCGGCGTTTCCGGGAAACGCGCGTTGGCGATGGCGATGCTCGAGTCACTCTGGGGAACCGTCAGAAACCCATAACAGCCTGGCCAGTCGGGACAGCCAAGCCCGGCATGCACCAGTCGGGTCCAGGCGCCGAGCATGATCACCACAACGGCCAGCAAAACAGCAAGGGTTGCCCATCTGGCCATAACCCGGGCCGCGGGTGATGGTGATGGTGATGGTGATGGTGAAAGGTACGACTGATTCAAGGCTGACTCTCCGGCTCTGACCATTAACCAATCTGCGACAGTTTGAGCAGATGTTTGAGATCCTCGAGCATGTCCTTACCCGTGTGCTCGGAACCGTAATGCATCAAGATGTTGCCGAAGGGGTCCACCAACAGGATACGGGGCTCCGCTTCCGGATCGATGCCGGCGGGCCAGGCAGGCTGAGTGCCGGCGGCTGGAACCAGCCGCTCCATTGAACTGTATTCCTGTGGCCAGCGGGCCTGCAGATCGGCCGGTACGCTGCCCAGTACCGTTGCCCGCGATACCCGGCTGGCATTCTTGCCAAGGGCAATGTTGACCTGCCTGGCAAGGTAGAGCAGTTCCTCACACTGGCTGCCACACTGCCCGGCCGCCACAATCATCATCCAGTCAGGATCGGCCTTGTCCGGGCCAAAGCGTTCGCTCAGTGGTGTCCCGGATGAAGTTTCAACATTAAGGGTTGAAACCGGCACGACCGGCTGGAGAAGAACCCCGTTGTTGGTGTGGCCGGCCGGGTTCAGCCAGCCGGTGTAGAACATGATGGTGGCAACAATGATCGGGCCAAAACCCAGTACGAACAGAAGGAGTGCGGTCCGACGGCCACGACGGGCCTGTTCCGGGGTGGGGCCTTCATTCTGCTCCTGGTCGGATATCCGGTTAGCCATCGTCATTGTCATTATTGGCTCCTGTCTTTCGGTAACTTGCCACTATAGTCAATATAGTCAGCGCCACAGCCAGCGCAAACCATTGCGTGGCATATCCGTAATGGGTTTGCGGTCCCATCAGATCCGGCTTCCAGTCGGCCCGGTAGGCTCCAGGCTGATGGTCGCCGGAAAGGCGAACGATCCTGCCGGGAAGCTCCGGGATTTCGGCTCGGGCCGCCTCTTTGGAGAGGCTTTGCACGCGCCGGGGCCAGGGGCCGGTTGCCGGGGGTTGATCACCAAGAACCGGCGGCACCGGGTAATCGCTGATCCGCCCCTGTAACGTGAAAACACCATCCGGCGGGTCAACCTCCGGAAGCTGGTCCCGGGTCCGGGGCGCTTGCACCCAGCCGCGATTGACCACCACCGGCGGACCCGAAACCGGGCGAAACACGGTGAGAACCTCATACCCTGGCACACCATCCCGGGTCCGGTTATCCAGCAGCCAGTTCCGGTTTCCGTAAAGACCGGTCAGGGTCACAGGCCGGCCATTGCTCAGATCCAGAGCCACCATGTCTGGCCAGTCCAGGTTTACAGCCTCCTGTTGCCACTGATCCAGCAGTAGCTGTTTCTCCGCTGCCCGGTTGAGCTGCCAGACACCCAAGCTGATCAGAACCGGCAGGAAGACCCCACTGAATACCAGCAACCGCCAATCGAATTGCCAGTGACGGCGTTGGCGCTGCGAATCAGACATGCTCTGCTATAGTGACCTCATCGAGCCCGGAAGACGTTCCGGACTGTATATTCACAACACCAATAAAAACAGGAAGTTCCATGCTCAAGGCCGTTATCGTTGTGTTGATGCTTGCCGTAGTCGTGAGCCTGTTCAGTGGCCTGTTCTTTCTCATCAAGGATGGTGGTAAAACCAATCGGGTGGTGAATTCCCTGGCGGTTCGGGTCACGCTTAGCATACTGCTCCTGGCGGTGATTCTTATTGCGCTCTGGCAAGGGAGCCTGACATTGAATCCGACTCCCTGACCCTGTACATCAAATGATGTAGACAAACACGAACAAACCCAGCCACACCACATCCACAAAATGCCAGTACCAGGCCGCGGCCTCGAAACCGAAGTGACTGTCCGCCGTGAAATGGCCCTTGTTGATACGCATCAGCATGATGAAAAGCATCAGTGTTCCCAGTGTCACATGGGCACCGTGAAAGCCGGTCAATAGGAAGAAGGTGCTGCCGTAGATGCCAGACTCCAGAGTCAGGTTCAGATCCTGGTAGGCGTGCATGTACTCCTCGGCCTGCAGGACCAGGAAGCCGATAGCCAGCAGAATCGTGGCAATCATCCAGATCTTGACCTTGGTGCGGTTGCCTGCTTTCAGCGCATGATGGGCAACGGTGATGGTGAACGAAGAAGTCACCAGCAGAATGGTGTTTACCAGTGGCAGGCCCCAGGGGCCGATGATGGCCTCTGGCGGCGGATAGGCTTCGGGATTAGGAGTCTGAATCAGCGGCCAGGTTGCCTGGAATCCCTCCCAGAGCATATTTGAGCTGCCCCGGTCCCCCTCACCGCCCAGCCACGGCACGGCGAACACCCGCACATAGAACAGAGCGCCAAAAAAGGCCGCGAAAAACATGACCTCGGAAAAGATAAACCAACTCATTCCCCAGCGGAATGACCGATCCATCTGCGGGCTATAGAGCCCCGCCCGGCTCTCCCGGATCACGTTGCCAAACCAGCCGAACAGTATGTAGGCCATAATCATCGCGCCAATCAGGAACATGATCCAGGCGCCGGTGGAGCTCTCACCCTTTTGCGCATTGACCATGATGGACGCGGCGCCATAGAGGGTTACCCCGAGGCCAACCGTGGCAATGATCGGCCATTTGCTCTGTTCCGGAACGTAATAGCTCTGGTTTTCCGCCATGACAGTCTCCGATGGCTTATTCGTTGTTAGTTGTTTTTGTCCTGGAGCGAGTGCGTCTTCACATCCCTATTTCACTTCCGGCGGTGTCGCGAAGGTGTGGTAGGGCGGAGGCGACGGCACCGTCCATTCCAGGCCCTGAGCGCCGTCCCAGGGCTTGGCAGCCGCTCTCTCACCGCCCCGGACACACTTGACCACAATGAACAGGAACAGGATCTGGGTAGCGCCAAACATGAAGGCACCAATGCTGGACACCATGTTGAAATCCGCAAACTGCAACGCGTAATCCGGAATCCGCCGAGGCATGCCCGCCAGCCCAAGGAAGTGCATGGGGAAGAAGGCAAGGTTCATGCCGATGAATGACAGCCAGAAATGGGTTTTGGCGAGGGTTTCGTCGTACATGTGGCCGGTCCACTTGGGCAGCCAGAAATACGCAGAGGCGAAGATTCCGAAGATCGCGCCCGGCACCAGCACATAGTGGAAATGGGCAACCACGAAGTAAGTATCGTGATACTGGAAATCAGCCGGCGCAATCGCCAGCATAAGACCTGAAAAACCGCCGATGGTGAACAGGATCACGAAGGCCACCGCAAACAGCATGGGCGCCTCAAAACTGAGCGAACCCCGGAACATGGTGGCTACCCAGTTGAACACCTTCACCCCGGTGGGGACGGCGATCAGCATGGTGGCGTACATGAAGAACACCTGGCCGGTAATGGGAATGCCCACCGTAAACATGTGGTGCGCCCAGACCACGAACGACAGCAGGGCAATGGCACCGACCGCATACACCATGGAGGCATAGCCGAACAGGGGCTTGCGGGAGAAGGCCGGAATGATGTGGGACACCGCCCCGAACGCCGGCAGGATCATGATATAGACCTCGGGGTGGCCGAAGAACCAGAACACATGCTGGAACAGAACGGGATCACCGCCGCCGGAGGCATCAAAGAAGCTGGTGCCGAAGTTGATGTCCATCAGCATCATGGTCACCACACCGGCCAGCACCGGCATTACTGCAATAAGCAGGAACGCGGTGATCAGCCAGGTCCAGACGAACAGGGGCATTTTCATCAGGGTCATGCCCGGGGCCCGAAGGTTCAGGATGGTGGCAATCACATTGATGGCACCCATGATCGAGGAAATACCCATGATATGGACGGCAAAGATGAAGAAGGTGGTGCTTGGCGGCCCGTAAGTGGTCGACAGGGGCGCGTAGAAAGTCCAGCCAAAGTTGGGCGCGCCACCTTCCATGAACAGGGTGGAGACCAGGATCAGGAAGGCGCAGGGCAGCAGCCAGAAGCTCCAGTTGTTCATCCGTGGCAGCGCCATGTCCGGCGCGCCGATCATCAACGGAAGCATCCAGTTCGCCAGCCCCACAAAGGCCGGCATGACGGCGCCAAAGACCATGATCAGACCGTGCATGGTGGTCATCTGGTTGAAGAATTCCGGCTGCACAATCTGCAGACCGGGCTGGAACAGTTCGGCGCGAATGACCATGGCCATGGTTCCGCCCAGCAGGAACATGGTGAAGCTGAATATCAGGTACATTGTCCCGATATCCTTGTGGTTTGTGGTCAGCAGCCAGCGGCTGATGCCTTTAGCCGGGCCGTGATGATGATCCTGGGCGTGGGTATCTGCAACCGCACTCATGAAAACCCCCGTTACCGCCATTTATTGTGGCTGGTGATATCTGTTATCTGGCGTTGATTACTGCTGGTTCTTGTAATCAAAGATCTCTTTTGGTGTAACCATCTCGCCGGTACTGTTACCCCAGGCATTCCGCTCATAGGTAATGACTGCGGCCAGGTCCACCTCGCTCAATTGATTCCCAAAGGCCTGCATCGCGGTGCCGGATTTACCATGCACAACGATGTCGATGTGCGCTGCCATATCTCCCGTGGCTATTTTGCTGCCTTTCAACGCCGGGAACGCCGGCGGTGCACCACTGCCATCGGCCTGATGACAGGCGGCACAAGCAGTTTGATAGGTCTTTTCGCCCCGCTCCATCAGCTCGGCCATGGTCCAGTCTTTCTGGGTCAGCTCACGCTCTTGCTCGGCTGCCTCCTTCTGCTCGGCCACCCAGGCCGCGTACTCTTCCTGAGGAACAGCCTTGACCACCACGGGCATGAAGCCGTGGTTTTTGCCACAAAGTTCGGTGCACTGGCCACGGTAGATGCCCGGCTCGTCCACCCGGGTCCAGGTTTCGTTGATGAAGCCGGGAATGGCATCTTTCTTCACGCCAAAATCCGGCACCCACCAGGAGTGGATCACATCGTTGGCCGTCAGCAGGAAGCGAACCTTTTTACCTACCGGAATCACCAGGGGGTTATCGACTTCCAGGAGGTAGTTCTCGCCTTTGACCTGCCGGTTTTCAATCTGGTCCATAGGCGTGGACAGGTTCGAGAAGTAACCAAAGTCCTCGTTGATATACTCATACTGCCACTTCCACTGGTACCCGGTGACCTTGATGTCTACCTCGGACTTTGTGGAGTCGTACATGTCCACCAGCGTAGCAGTGGCAGGAATCGCCATAACCACCAGGATCACAAAGGGTATGATGGTCCAGAGAATCTCGACCAGGGTGTTTTCGTGGAAGTTGGCAGGTTTTGCGCCCTGGGATTTCCGGTGGGCGAAGATGGACCAGAACATGACACCGAATACCACCACGCCGATGACGACGCAGATCCAGAGTATGGTCATGTGAAGGTCAAAAATCTCGTTACTGGTGCCGGTCACCCCCGGGGTCATGTTCAGTGTCCAGTCCGCCATGGACCAGGCGGGGAACATCAGACCGCCTAAAAGGGCACCTGCCCGCTGAGCGTGCACGCGCATACTGTGTCTCCACAGAGTGTTATTCTTGTCGGATTTTGCGTTACCCCTCTGGCCTGACTGGCGCTCGCATACACCGAAAAAACCAGAGTGGAAGCCTACTTACGGATACATCAGTTCCGAGTATAGACACAGATCAAGAAAAGACTAAAAAATCGGCTAAACCCAAAAAATCTAACTGAGAATTTTTAAGAATTAAAACGAATATGTTATTTAACCTTCCGGTAACCAACCGGCGTCTCTGGGTGCTGGCCTGACCATTGATGCTCACCAACCTCACCGTTCCCCTGCCGGGGCTGGTGGACGCCGCCGTGCCAGGGCTCCTCGATAGCCCCGAGTCTCAGTATGGGTAGCTGTGCCGCTCTCATACCCGAAACGGACGATGGTTTGAGAGCCAGTGACCGGAGTTCAATCTGTAACATTACGACTGTGTATTTTCACAATGCCGGAAAAGCAGTTGGCCGAATCTCGGCTACACTTGTCAGAAAAGGCAGGCACGATGGGGTAGCCAGCCCTACTCTTTACCTGCCCGGGAACTCGTTGCTAACTGCTACTAACAACGGGAGGCGCCTTGCGACCTCAATTCGTTCAAACATTGGCATCTCCTGAAATGACACCACAGGTAGTCCTCGAAATTATTGATCAGGCTCGGCGCAAGGAAGCCCGCTCCGGCACCTTCCTCCGGCAGCTGCATGCGAAGGTTGCCGCGTTGCCCTCTGCCGTCACTATCGAGGGCTACCAGCCGGCCACCTGTCTGTTCCAGTTTGTGGTTGAATACGTAGAGTTGGCACCGAGACTGATTGAATGCGTCGAAGCCTGTGCCCGTGAGGCCGGCAAAGCCGATCTGTTTGAACCGTTTGTCAGTGCCGCCATCCGTTACTTCACCCAGCCCTCAGCCCTGTTGGTGCGTTATGACGGCCTCGATGGCCTGCTGATCCGGGCCTATCTGTGCCACCGGCTGATGGAAGAAATGTATGAAAACAACCGGTGCACCCGGACCAGCAAACTGGTGGATATGGAGGCGACTCGTGCTAACCTGCTCGCTCACCAGCTGATTGGCGAGCCTTTTGCCAATGAACTGGACGACTCCATAACCGTGACCGTGTTGCAGATAGCCGGCACGCCAGACTATTACGAGCTCAACCTCGACCCCTTCGTCGAACAGGTCAACAACGCCGCCTGGGACTGGATGCGGCATTACTGGGAAAATCTGCTGGTAAGGAACCACATTCGATTCTCCCTCGGTTCCGGCCTGTCCTGACAGGTTTTGAGTGCTCTGCCGTGGCCTGCCGTGATGCGGCGACCATCAACAGTACACTGGAGACCCACACCTTGCTCGAAAACGCTGATCTGGGAAAACTGATTATCCGCCTGACCCTGGGCGGCCTGATACTGTTCCACGGTATTGCCAAACTGCTCAACGGTGTTGGTTTCATTGAAGGCGCGCTGGCCAGCCACGGGCTGCCCAGCTTCCTGGCTTACGGGGTTTTCGTGGGTGAAATCATTGCCCCGCTAATGGTGATTCTGGGCTACCAGACCCGCATTGGCGCCCTGCTGATCGTGTTCAATATGCTGGTGGCAATTGTGCTTGTGCATACCAACGAATTACTGACCCTGGGCCGCAACGGAGGCTGGGCGCTGGAACTCCAGGGGTTCTTCCTGTTCACAGCGGTGGCAGTGATTTTCCTCGGGCCTGGGCGTTACAAGCTGAAAAACTGACTGCTCTGGTCAGGCGCCGGGGACCGACGCCGCCCCGAATCCACGGGCAACCATTACCCGGTTGCGGCCCGATTCCTTGGCGGCATACAGCGCCTCATCGGCCTGCCGGATCAGCTCGTGGGCTGCCATGCCCGGAGTGGGCACCAGGGAGGCGACACCCACACTGATGGTCAGGCTGACCGGTGCCACCCGCTCCCTGGAATGCACCGGATGGCGGGCCACCGCCTGGCGAACCCGCTCGGCCACCTCAACCGCGCCTTGTTCCGGCGTTGCCGGTAACAGAATACTGAATTCCTCACCGCCATAACGGGCCAGCAGATCTCCGGATCTTTGGATTTCACGGGCACACAGGGCTGCGACTTCCGTCAGGCAATCGTCACCCACCAGGTGCCCAAGCTCGTCATTTACCCGTTTGAAACGATCGATATCCAGCATCAACAGACTCAGCGGATGACCGTGACGCTGGGCCCGACTCCATTCGTCAGCAAGCTTTTCATCGAACCGCCGTCGGTTCGCAACGTGCGTCAGGCCATCCGTCAGGCTGATAGCCTTGAGCTGCTCGTTGGCCCGCTCCAGCTCTTCGGTGCGCTCCTGAACCCGCGACTCCAGGGTCTGGTTGGCCTGCTGCTGAATAACCAGCGCCTGTTCCTGAGCCTGGTGTCTCCGGCGGCGCTCCAGGTTGATGCGATAGGCCATGGCGAATGAAAGCAGGATCACTTCCAGGGCTATTCCCACCTGGGGCACGAACTCGGTCATGAAGCTGCGGGGCATGACACCCAGCTTGCTTAAGGCCAGAATCAGATGGCCGATCAGCAGCGGCGTCCAGGCAAGCACATAGAAGCCACCCAGGATCTGGCCTTTGCGCCAGACCAGCATGCCAATCAGCCAGGCCGCCGGTGTTACCACAGCGGCAAGCACACTGATCAGCACGATTCCCGCCTGGTAGCTGCCGAACAGGCCGAACAGAAACGCAAATCCGGCGCCCGCCAGAGCCAGTTGCAGAAACCGGTAACTGGCATGGCTGTAGAGGCGGACGTTCAGGAACCGAAGGGTAAACATGGCGGCACAAAACAGGGCAAGGCTGATGGCCGGCACCGTGAAGTAGCGGTTGATAACGGGTAAATCCGGCCACAGCCACTGGAACAGCAGGCCATGGAAATTCAGTTGTACCAGCCCGGTGGCAACGACCGTCAGCACGTACCAGAGGTAGGTTGAATGACGGACAATAACGAACAGGAACAGGTTGTACAGCGCCATCGCGATGATGATGCCCAGAAACACCGTTTGCCAGCCATAGGACAACTGCTCATTGGCCAGAAACTCGGCCGAAGGCGTGACCGCCACGGGAATCTGAACCGATCCCAGGGTTTTCACCCGCACGAAGGCGGTCACCGGCTGGGTATTCGAGGGCACCAGGAACACGAAATTGCGATGATAGATGGGGCGACTGCTGAAAGGCAGGGTGTCGCCAGTCTGGTGAGTCTGGATCAGCTCCCCATTGAGCACCCAGTACACAGAAACCTCGTCCAGCAGCGGATAGCCAATCTCAAGCACCCGGTTGGCCGGCTCTGGCGGAACCTCGATCTTAAGCCAGAAACTGCCATTGCTGAAACCGCGATTGAAAACCTCGCTGGCGCCAAAGCGTTGCCAACTGGCCGACGGCGCAGCGCGGACATCAGCCAGCGCCAGCTCATTGGCCGGCGCCTCCAGCCACTCGAAAGCCACCGGGGCTGCCTGAACGGGGGCGCTGGCCAGACCTGTCAGCCACAATAGAATCAGGAATACGCAGGAGGCCTGCCAAGTCATAGCGGTTTCCGGTTTCCGGGGCCGGGTAGTTGTTCTACACTTCAGGCCCTGGCTGAGTCTTTTCGCATCCCTGCCATTCCTGATCAAGTTTATACGGTTACGCCCCCTGCGTCCCCCGTAAAAGCAGGGTTCAACAGGCCTGAATCCGCCGAGGTACAGGATGACAGAACATAAAAACACGATACGGCCCGGCCGCTATCGCCACTACAAGGGCAAGGATTACGAAGTGATCGGCATCGCCCGGGACAGTGAAACCGAAGAGCAGATGGTGGTTTACCGCTGCCTGTACGGCGACTACAGCCTCTGGGTACGCCCTCTGACCATGTTCCGGGAAACCGTGGAAGTGGCCGGCGAGCAGGTTCCCCGTTTTGCCCGCCTCGACGAAGCCTGACGGTAATCACGTACCTTGACTGCCGGCGTCAGTCGTCTGCCCCGGCCTTGAAAAACACCACCTGCCGGACGGTGTGATCGTCCTCGTTCTTGCGCTTGTTCACCCGGGTTTCCAGCTCCGGGCTGGTCGGCTGTTCGACGTCAGACACCGCATCGGTGAAGCCACAGGCCACGCACTCGCGTACCTGGTCATCGTCATCGGTGGTGAACATCATGATCTTGTCCATCTCACCACAGCGAGGGCAGACGGCCCCGGCGATAAAACGTTTTGGACTCGCCATAAGAGTACTCCCGTCAATATGGGTATTGGTTGTCGGGTTACGGCCTTTGGCCTGACCCGACACCGTTTATTCTCAGGCGGCTTCGTCCGTGATGCCGGATTGTCTCAACAGGGCATCCACCTGCGGTTCCCGGCCGCGGAACGCTTTGAACAGCTCCATGGGCTCCTGCGAGCCGCCTTTCTCCAGGATGTTGTTCAGGAAGGCCTTGCCGGTTTCAGGATCGAAGATGCCTTTCTCCTCGAACAGTGAGAAAGCATCGGCCGCCAGTACTTCCGCCCATTTGTAGCTGTAATAACCGGCTGCGTATCCACCCGCGAAAATGTGCGAGAACGAGTTCGGGAAGCGGTTGAATTCCGGGGCTTGCACCACCGCAATTTCGCTGCGCACCTTGCGGTGCATATCCAGCGGGTTGGTGGGCGCCTCTCTGGTGAACTCCGCGTGCAGGCGGAAGTCAAACAGGGAGAATTCCAACTGGCGCACCATGGCCATTCCGGACTGGAAGTTCTTCGCTGCCAGCAACTTCTGCAACAGATCTTCCGGAAGCGGTTCGCCGGTTTCGTGATGCGAAGCGATCAATCCCAGGGATTCCGGGTTCCAGCACCAGTTCTCCAGGAACTGGCTGGGCAGCTCCACCGCATCCCAGGCCACGCCGTTAATGCCGGATACGTCCAGCACGTCGACCTGGGTCAGCATGTGGTGCAGGCCGTGACCGAACTCATGGAACAAGGTGGTGACCTCGTCGTGGGTCAACAATGACGGCTGGCCGTTCACCGGGGGCGTGAAGTTGCAGGTCAGGAAAGCGACCGGTAGCTGCAGGTGGCCACGCTGGTTGCGCCAGCGAACCCGGCAATCCGCCATCCAGGCGCCGCCGCGCTTACCCTGGCGGGCAAACAGGTCCAGGTAAAACCAGGCCAGGGGTTCGCCGTTACGGCTGATGCAGTAGGCGGTGGCGTCTTCGTGCCAGGTCTCCACCTCGGGTCTGGCTTCGATCTGCACATCAAACAACTTCTCCGCCACCCGGAACAGGCCGGGCACTACATTGTTCACCGGGAACCAGGGGCGCAGGGTTTCCGGGGAAATGTCATAACGTTTCTGGCGCAGTTTTTCGCTGTAGTAGCCAATGTCCCAGGCCTGCATGTCCTCCACGCCATACTCGTCTTTGGCAAAAGCCTTCAGTTCGGCAAACTCTTTTTCGGCCTGGGGCCTGGACCTGGCCGCCAACTGGGTCAGGAACTCCAGCACCTCGTCGCTGCTGCGGGCCATCTTGGTGACCAGGGAGCGCTCGGCGAAGTTGTCAAAACCGAGCAGTTGGGCGAGAGCATGGCGGCGCTTCAGAATCTCCGCCATCACCGGCGTGTTGTCCCACTGGCCGGCATCCGGGCCCTGATCCGACGCCCGGGTAACAAACGCCTCGTAGACTTCCCGGCGCAGATCCCGGTTGTCACAGTAGGTCATCACCGGGAAGAAGCTGGGGAAATCCAGGGTAATCACATACCCGTCCAACTCCTTCTGCCGGGCCGCCTGCCTGGCGCCTTCGATGGCGGTTTCCGGAATGCCGGTCAGCTCATCCACATCGGTGATGTGTTTGAACCAGTGCTGGGTCGCATCCAGAACGTTGTCGCTGAAGCGGTTGGACAGCTCTGCCAGCTCCCGGGACAGATCGGCGTACTGCTTTTTCTTGTCCTCGGGCAGGTCGACACCGCCCAGGTGGAAATCCCGCAGGGTATTGTCCACCGACTTGCGCTGGGCTTCGCTCAGATCCCTGAAATCCTCCCGTGCCGCCAGTTTCTTATAGGCGTTGCACAGTGCCTCGTTCTGGCTGACTTCGGTGCTGTACTCGGTCAGCTTCTCCAGGCAGTTCTTGTACACCTTGCGCAGGTCGTCGCTGTTCATCACCCCGTTCAGGTGTGAAATCACCGACCAGGCGTTGCTCAGTTTGTCTTCCATTGCCTGCATCGGCTGCGCCAGGGTATCCCAGGTGGGGTCCTCCTGCCCGGCCAGTTGGCTGATCTTCATCCGGTTTTCACTGAGAATCTGGTCAATTGCCGTTTCCATGTGTTCCGTGCGGACATGGTCAAACTTCGGCAACAGGTCATCGGTCAGTAACGGGTTATTCATAAGTCCCCTTCTCAGCTCTTTGTATCTAAGGTAGTTTCGGTGTATCAACTACCGGGGCGGGCACCTGTGGGAGAGGCCCTTCCAAAACACGCTCCTTGCGGCACGTCCATGTGACGCTTGGGCTCCGCCATCCATGGCTCCGCACAGTTTTGGAAGGGCCTCTCCCACAGGTACCCCGGGCCACCGGGTAAACGCTTAATTAACAGGTACTATGTAATGACAAATGTACGCTCACACAAGGGTATCACGCCACATTTTGGACAGCGCGCCTGGGTTGATCCCAGTGCCGCGGTGATTGGCGATGTCCAGACCGGTGATGACGTCTCCATCTGGCCCATGACGGTCGTGCGTGGGGACATGCACCAAATCCGGATCGGGGATCGCTGCAGCATTCAGGACGGATCGGTGCTGCACATCACGCACGCCAGTGATTATAACCCCGGGGGTTACCCACTAACGCTGGGAGATGATGTAACCGTCGGCCACAAGGCGCTGCTGCATGGTTGCACCATTGGTAGCCGGGTGCTGGTGGGTATGGGCTGTATCATCATGGATGGGGCCGTGGTGGAAGACGAGGTGATTGTCGCTGCCGGGTGTCTGGTGCCGCCGGGGAAGACGCTGGAATCGGGGCATCTGTACGTTGGCTCGCCGTGTAAAAAGGCCCGGGCGCTGACCGACCAGGAGCGGGGGTTCTTTAAATACACGGCCGCCAACTATGTCCGGCTGAAAGATGAATACCTTGAGGCGCCACAGTCCGGTGGGGATTGATTCCGATCAAAATCCGAACACCCAGCCCTTGAAAACCCTTCGTGCGCACCTACATTCGAAATTAGCAGAGGTTCACGGATAACCATCCGGCTGGCGCCACCGGCATGGAGCTGTTCCGTGATCGAAGCTGATGTCTGTTTATTCAGATTCGTTCACGACGAAAAGGAGGAAATCCTTATGAGCAATATTACCCGCTGGAATCCGGTCAATGAGTTTGAAGACCTGATGAACCGCTATAACCGCATGTTTGGCCTGACCCGCTCCGGTGGCGAGCGCGAAGGCAGGGATCTGTTCAGCCGCAGCGACTGGGCCCCGGCGGTCGACATCAAGGAGACGCCGGAAGCCTTTACCATTGAAGCCGAGTTGCCGGGCATGTCCAGGGAAGACGTGAAAGTCACCGTGCACGAGGGCGTTCTGAGCATTCAGGGCGAACGCAAGAGCGAGGAAGAAGCCGAAGACAAGAAGCACCACCGGATTGAGCGCTTCTACGGCAGTTTTCTGCGCCGCTTCACGCTGCCGGACAATGTCGATGAAAACAGCGTGAAGGCCAGCTTCAGGGACGGCATGCTGACCCTGACACTCCAGAAGACTGAACCGAAAGAGCCCAAGGCCATTGAGGTCGACGTGCAGTAACTTCCGCCGGCTTCAGACCGCGAGACGCGGCCGCACCGGGATCAGCTCCCGGCTGCGGTCGTTTTTTTGGCACCGGCGTTTTCCAGCGACCGGGCGTAGTCCACACTCCGACGATGCCGGGAAATCAGATCAAGGATGGTTTCACCCTCGCCGTTGGTGGCGTTCAGATCCCGGCCCTCGGCAACGAAGAACCCGATAAAGCGCTCGAAATCTCCGGCCCGCATGGCCTGGTAGGCCTTCAGCAGGGCGTTGTAATCGGCGTTTTCAGCAGCATCCCAGGGCAGGATGTCCAGGAAACTCCTGACCCGCTCATCACTCCATTCCTCGCCAATGACTTTGGGCTTGTCCGGTCCACTCATGGTTGTTCTCTCATTCCGCTGTGCCAGTGAATTATCGGGGGCATAGTATAAAGCCCTGAAAGCACGTCAGTTATATGGATTGCGCATGAGAGGCTGCGCAGCAGATATAAGGCTCAGGGCAGGATTTCGACCGGAAGATCGCCGGTGGCAACCTCGTCATTGCATTCCGGATTGCGAATGGCGATTTCCACCCGGCGGTTCAGCGCCCGGTTTTCAAGTGAGTCGTTAGGCACCAGCGGGTTGGTCTCGGCGCGACCGGCCGCAACCACCCGCTCCGCCGGAACCTGGCGGTTCATGACCAGCTCATGGACCACGGAAACCGCCCGGGCCGCTGAAAGATCCCAGTTCGAGCGATAACGGTCACTGGAAATGGGCCGGTCATCGGTATATCCGGATACCAGAACGTCACCGGTACAGGCTGACAGCACGTTCACGACACGTTCGATAATCGGCATCATCTCCGGCTTGATAGCGGCTTCCCCGGAGCGGAAGGTGGCTTCCTCGGAGAACCGGATAACCACTTGGTTTTCATCGTAATTGACGCTCAGGGCCTCTGAGGCCACCTCCGGTTCCAGCTCCCGGATCATCCGGCTGGCCAGATCAATCACGCCGCCGGGAATCTTGGTAGGGGCGGCGCCATCTGTGCGCTCGTCAATAAACTCCGGCACCCTCGCCTGGGATTCGGATGGCTGAGGAAGCGAAACGGACTCCGATTCGATCAGGGTCAGGGGCGAGCCGCCGACATCGTCTGCCAGCACATTGCTGGACCCGAAAGCGACCGCCATGGAGTTGGCCATGGCCCGGTATTTCTCGACATCCAATTCTGCAAAGGACAACAGTAAAATAAAAAAGGTGAGCAGCAGGGTGGCCAGGTCGGCAAAGGTGACGATCCAGGCCGGAGTGTCGTTCTTCAGACGCAGCTTGTTTTTCTTCCGGACCAGCTCCAAAGCCTCAGGCCTCCCGCTCCGGCGCCAGACCGGTACGCTGCTCCGGAGTGACGAACGATGACAACAGCTCGGTCATTACCCGCGGATTCTCGCCACGCATGATGTTCTTGATCGAGGTAAGAATCAGTAGCTGGTTGCGCGCCTCGTCCTCCGCCTTGAGCTGGAGTTTGTCCGCCAGGGGCAGGGCGATCAGCTGGGCGATGAAGGCACCATACAGGGTGGTCAACAGGGCAATGGCCATGGCCGGGCCTATGGACGAGGGGTCGTCCAGGGTATTGAGCATCTGCACCAGCCCCACCAGAGTACCCAACATGCCGATAGCCGGCGCGGATTCCCCGATGCCGCGGAACACCCGCTCGGCCACCTCATAGCGTTCGGCGGTCTGCTGGGCCTCCTGGGCCAGAGCTTCTTCGACCAGTTCAGGCGAATGGCCATCAACACAGAGATTGATGGCTTTCTGCAGGAACTCGTTGCCGGTCTGATGATTCTCCAGCCCGAGAATACCCTCCTTGCGCACCACCACGGCCAGCGAGCCTACCTCCCGGATCAACTCCGCGGGCCGGGCCATGCGGTCGGTGAACGCCGCCGACATGGCCAGGCGGAAGGCGCTCATCACAGACGCCATGCGGAACTTGATCAGGGTAACGGCAAAGGTTCCGCCCAGCACAATGGCCAGGCCCGGGAGGTTCAGAAATGTCAGGAATGAGGCATTGGTCAGCATTGCCAGGATGACAATCAGGACACCGGCTACAAGCCCCACAAGGGTAAGAATATCCATTGAAAATCCTTACGGAATGTTGACCCTGAGCATAGCCCAATCCGGGGCCAGGGGCTCAGTCGTCGCGCAATTCATCAATCACCGGCGCGGTTTCCGGGGCCACACCACGCCAGATCCGGAATGATTCCGCCGCCTGCTCCACCAGCATACCAAGACCGTCGTAAACGGTTTGCGCGCCCTGATCGAGGGCCCACTGATTGAAGGTCGTGGTCTGCAAGGAATACATCATGTCGTAGACCACCGTTTTCTCACCAATCACCTCCGGTGAAAGAGGTGGCAGATCGCCCTGCAAGCTGGCGCTGGTGCCGTTGATGATCAGGTCATAGGGTTCCCGGGGCTCGTCAAAAGCGCAGGCAGACAGCTGTGTGGAGCCGGCAACCGGTGCAAACAGCTCAACCAGGGCTTGCGCCCGGGCAAGCGTGCGGTTGGCGATGGTAAGAGAGGCCGGCCGCTCCGCCAGTAGGGGGCCCAGAACGCCGCGGACCGCCCCTCCGGCACCCAGAACCAGAATATCGGCACCCTCAAGGCGCACCCCATGATTCCGGACCAGATCCCGGACAATGCCGCAGCCGTCGGTATTGTCGGCGGTCAGCACGCCGGCGCCATCCTGATAAAGGGTGTTGGCCGCCCCGGCCTTCTCCGCCCGCTCGGTCCGGCGTTCAGCCAGCTTCCAGGCGTCTTCCTTGAACGGCACCGTCACATTCAGGCCCTGGCCACCGCGCTCGAAAAACTGCCTCACGGTGCCCGGGAAACCGTCCAGGGGCGCCTGGATGGCGGTGTATTCCACCGCCTCGCCGGTCTGGCTGGCAAACAGGCTGTGAATCCTTGGCGACTTGCTGTGGCTGACCGGGTTGCCAACAACGGCGTACAGATCGTTAGTCATGGTTGGCCTCCAGCCAGTCCCGGCCGGTCAGGAAAAACTCCGTGAGCCGGGCCTCGTCAGACCCCGGTTCCACGGTCCGGTTGTAATCCCAGCGCACCAGGGGCGGCAGGGACATCAGGATGGACTCCGTCCGGCCGCCGGATTGCAGCCCAAACAGGGTGCCGCGGTCGTACACCAGATTGAACTCCACGTAACGCCCACGCCGGTAGAGCTGGAAATCCCGCTCACGGTCACCGTAAGGGTGATCCATCCGGCGCCGGACAATGGGCTCATAGGCTTCAATATAGCTGTCACCGACGGCTTTCATCAGGCCGAAGTCCTGCTCGAAACCCCCGGTGTTGTGATCATCAAAGAAAAGACCACCCACACCCCGGGGCTCGTCCCGGTGCTTGAGATAGAAATAATTGTCGCACCAGTGCTTGAAGCGATGGTAGGTACCCTCACCAAAGGCTTCGCACGCGGCCCGGGCGGTCTTGTGCCAATGCACACAGTCCTCCTCGAAACCGTAATAGGGGGTGAGATCGTAACCGCCGCCAAACCAGTAAACCGGCTCACTGTTCCGGGGCCTGGCAATGAAAAAGCGGACATTGGCGTGCGAGGTGGGCACATAGGGGTTGTTCGGATGAATCACCAGGGAAACGCCCATAGCCTCCCAGGGCGCGCCGGCAAGATGGGGTCGGTGGGCCGTGGCTGAAGCCGGCATGGTCTCTCCCATCACATGGGAGAAGTTGACTCCGCCTTTTTCAAACACTTTCCCTTCGGTAATTACCCGGCTGACACCGCCGCCACCTTCCGGGCGGTCCCAGGCATCCCGGATAAAGGCAGCGCCGCCATCCACGACTTCCAGGCGGCTGCAAATATTTTCCTGCAGACTCAGCAGGTACTCTTTTACCGCATGGCTATCGGGCTGCTGTGACATGAATTCTCCTAACGAAGCTGCTTACCGTTGACAATATCAATAATCCGGCTGGGTTTGCGATTGCCGCCAAGCGAGCCGGGCACAATCCAGTCGAGCTGGTTACCGAAATACCGCCGGACCTGCCAGATATTCCGCGCCGGCTGGCGCCCGGCCGGGTTGCAGGAAGTGGATACCAGCGGCATGCCAACCGTGTCGCACAGGGCACGCACCACTGGATGCTCACTTACCCGAACCGCAATGGAATGATGCTGGCCACGCACCCATTCCGGCACCTGCTGCTCTACATCCGGCAACAGGCAGGTCACCGGCCCGGGCCAGTGACGTTCTGCTTCGGCCTGAAGCGACCGGGGCAGGGGATCCAGCAGGAAACGAATCTGGTCCACAGAGGAGGCTACCAGAATCACCCCTTTTCCGACGGGACGACGCTTCAGTTCCAGAATCCGTTCCACCGCCTGTTGGTCCCAGGGGTCACAGCCCAGGCCCCAGACCGCTTCGGTCGGATAAGCGATCACACCCCCGTGCATCACAGTGCGGCGAACACAATGCAATTGCCAGTCAGAAAGCGGGTGGGAAACAGCCATACTGCTCTTGTCAGAATCAATCAGGGTGGATGATCACACGGGGCTCAGGCGATTTTCTGGAAGCCTCCCGGTGCCGAGCTCACCAACCCTTGCAACTCCAGTAGCAACAGGGATTGCATGAGCTGGTCAGCGGGGAGACCGGTGGCTGAACTCAGTGCGTCGGTTGATTGTGGATCATACCCTAAAGCCTCAAATACCGCGATTTCCCGGCTGTCCAGACCGGCCAGCAACTGGCTGGACCGGTTCTGCCGCTTCGGCTCCGGCGTGGTGGCGACATCTTCCGTCAATGACCCGGACCACCAGGACCCCAGTTCCTCAAGAATGTCGTCCACTGTTTCTACGAGGCGCGCGCCCTGCCTGATCAGATGGTGACAGCCCCTGGCGACCGGACTGTGGATCGACCCCGGGATGGCAAACACCTCGCGTCCCTGCTCCAGGGCCATCCTCGCGGTGATCAGGGAACCACTGCGGAGACCCGCTTCCACCACCAGGACGCCGCGGCTCAGGCCACTGATAATCCGGTTACGCTGGGGAAAGTGGGCCGCTTTGGCCGGGGTACCAGGCGGGTATTCGGAAATCATCAGCCCCTCGGCAATCACCCGCTCGCCAAGGCGGCGGTGCTGGTTTGGATAAAGACGATCCAGCCCACACCCGATCACCGCCGTGGTCGGGAAGCCCGCATCCAGGGCGCCGGCATGAGCGGCGCCGTCCACACCCAGCGCCAGACCACTGGTGACCAGCAACTCCCGGGCGCTGAGTTCAGCCGCGAACCGGCGTGCATGGTCCAGACCGGCCCGTGTGGCCTTGCGGCTCCCGATAATGCCAATCTGCTCCCGACCCAGAAGCCCCGTGTTGCCAAGGGTATAGAGTACCAGTGGGGCGTCGTGAATGTGCCTTAGCTGCTCCGGATAGTCGACATCCTGCCAGGTGAGAATGCCAATGTTATGGCGCCGGCAGTTTTCCAGAATGGTCCGGACCTCACGCACCACCGGATGCGATTCGTCCTGCTGCTGCCACGCCTGGATGGCCGCACGGCTTTCTGCGGCCAGGCCAAGTGCCCGCAGGGTGGCCGGGTTCATGGTGAGCAGGTTCTTCAGTTCAGGGATTTCCGCCAGCAATTCGCGGCGTCGGGCATGGCCGAATTTTGGTAAACAGGTAAGCAGCAGCCAGGGGGCCAAAGGGGAGGAAAACACAGCATCATCCTTGCAGTAAGCGTCGGCCGGCCTTCCTGGTCCGGCCACTCAATATCAGTCGATCAGGGGTTGGTGACCTTGTCACCAACTGCCAGGGCACGACTGGCCTGAAGCACCAGGCCATAACTCATTTTTTCATAGGCCTGGAAAACCATCAGCAGCCCGGCGCGCTCTGAGGGCAGCTCAATGGTTTCACCCGTCACGGGATCGCGAACCAGGTTGCCACTCTTCAGCACCGCCATCACATTACCCGCTTCCAGGCCTTCGCGGGTACCGCGGTTGATGGCAACCACGTCAAACTGGCCGATCTGGCTGACACCACCATCGACGGAGATCATCTGACCCTCTACGTTTTCGCTGGGTACGCTGGGCACAAAGCTGGTGGTCAGGCGGCGGTCTTCGCTTACCAGCAGCCGGTCGCCAATACGAACTTCTTCATTGGAGCTGGTCAGGTTCACAGTCAGTACGTCACCATTTTCACGGGCCACGTCACCGCGGGCGATGCTGCGGGCCTCAAGACCAAGGAATTCGCCCGTCCCCGGATCCCTGAATTCCTTGCTGCGACGGAAGACTCCAACCTTGTTGGCCGGCTTTTCTCCGCGGGCGTAGATCCGGTCGCCAGCGCCGGTAATAATCCGGCCATCCTCACCTTCCAGCACGTAAGGAGCACCATTGAGTTCTTCCGGGCTTACGATGCGGGTGTCGGTCAGGAAGCTGCCGATGGCATCCAGCGGAATTGCGGGGATCGGCGTATCGATGGGCTCGGAACGGACCTGTGGCGACAGCCTGACCACGTCGCTGGTTGCTACCTTGGTAATACGGGGCTTGCCATCAATGTAAACCAGGGCAAGGCGATCGCCGGGGTAAATCAGGTGAGGGTTGGCGACCTGCGGGTTCACATGCCATATCTCCGGCCAATACCACGGGTTATTCAGAAAACGGGCCGAAATGTCCCAGAGGGTATCACCTTTCACAACGGTGTAACGCTCGGGATGATCGGACCGCAACTCCGGTGCCGCATGGGCCCAGGAGGTTAACAGCAGCGTAGTTGCTGCCAGAGCGTACAGCAGTTTCCTCATTGTGTAAGTCCTTGATCGCGTGCCTTGATTCTTTTGCATTCTGTTGGGATGCAGTCAGTTACCTGCAGCTTATTACGTTGGTATTCCAGTTACTATAGAAGAAGTCTCGAAAATTGTGATGTTATCTTTTGTTCTTCCAGTAAATTCTATCCCACCGGTGAAAGATTTTAACTATTAACTGATCAGTTTGTACTCAATCGCCGAATTGTTAGATAATAGTGGGCCTAACGTTGGATACTCCGTCAGCCGTTGAAAGCTGAGGCCCCGCCCCGATAATGGTAAAGTCAGGGCGAAAATTTGCGCAGTACGCTGTCGCATTTCGGAGATCACTTTCACAATGCTACAAAAGTTACAAAAGTTAAAAGGTTACAAAGTTAAAAGAGACGTCGGCCGGATCGACTGGCGTCCTGTCATTCAGACTAAAAGTATGAATATATGATATTAGAGATTCTCGAATACCCGGATCCCCGTCTGCGCACCGTCGCCAAACCGGTTGAAGAGGTGACAGACGCCGACCGCAAGCTGATCGACGACATGTTGGAGACCATGTACGATGCGGCTGGCATTGGCCTTGCGGCCACCCAGGTGAACGTTCACAAACAGATCATCGTTATGGATCTGTCGGAAGACAAGAGCGAGCCCCGGGTGTTTATCAACCCGCAGGTGGAAGTACTGGATGGCGAAAAAGAAGCCATGCAGGAAGGCTGCCTGTCAGTACCCGGCTTCTATGAAGAGGTTGAGCGGATCGAACACTGCAAGATCCGGGCGCTGGGTCGTGACGGCAAACCATTCGAGCTGGAAGCCCGGGGCCTGCTGGCGGTTTGTATCCAGCACGAGATGGATCACCTGAACGGCAAGCTGTTCGTGGACTACCTCAGCTCCCTGAAGCGTACCCGCATTCGCAAGAAGCTTGAGAAACTCCACAAGAAGAGCGCCTGATCCGCCTGCGGGCGGGTAACAAAAACCAGGCACTATTCCGGACCGGGTCACGACCCGGTCTTTTCGTATTCAACGGAACAGAGACCAAAACACCGTGCGACTTGTTTTTGCCGGCACTCCGGATTTCGCTGCCACCGCTCTCCAGACCCTGATCGGCACCCACCACAGCATCGTGGGCGTCTACTCCCAGCCGGACCGGCCCGCCGGCCGTGGCCGGAAGCTGCAACCCAGCCCGGTCAAGCAGGTCGCCCTGGATAACGGCATTCCAGTGCTCCAGCCCGAGAGCCTGAAAACACCGGAAGCCAGGCAAGAGCTGGCAGACCTGCGGCCGGACGTCATGATCGTCGCCGCCTATGGTCTGATCCTGCCGAAAGATGTACTGGAGATCCCGACCCACGGCTGCCTGAACATCCACGCCTCCCTGCTGCCCCGCTGGCGCGGCGCCGCGCCTGTCCAGCGGGCCATTGCCGCCGGCGACCAGGAAACCGGAATCACCATCATGCAGATGGACGAGGGCCTGGATACTGGCGCCATGCTCCTCAAATCCCTGACCATCATCGGAAAAAACGATACCGGCGGCAGCCTCCACGACCGGCTGGCAGAGATGGGCGGCAAGGCCATTGTCAAAGCCCTCGAGTTGCTGGAGAAAGGTGAACTCCGTGGCGAACCCCAGAACGACGATCTCGCCTGCTATGCCCGTAAGTTAAGCAAGGACGAGGGACACATCGACTGGCACACAGATGCCATCTCCATTGAACGGCTGATTCGTGCCTTCCACCCCTGGCCCGGGACCTACACCGATCTGGGCGATCAGCGCATCCGGATTCACCAAGCCAAAGCCCTCAATGACACTGGCGACAAACCGGCAGGCACGGTACTCCGGCGGGAGCGGGACGGCATCGACATCGCCTGCGGAACCGGAACCCTGCGCATCAGCCGGCTGCAACTGCCCGGTTCCCGGGCCCAGAGCGTGAACGACCTGATTAACGGCGGCAAGGAGCTGCTCATGCCCGGCCAGGAGTTGCACTGACATGGGCGACCAACAACAGCCCATGCGTGCCATCGCCGCCGGCGTGATGCTGGCGGTGGAGCATGGCCAGTCCCTGTCCCAGTGCCTGCCGCCGGCCCTGAACCGCCTGCCACCGAATGAGCGCCCGGAACTCCAGGCCCTGTGTTACGGCACCTGCCGCTGGTTCCACCGGCTTGATAGTGAGCTCAATGGCCGACTGAAGAAACCTCTGCGCAAACCGGACCGGATTGTCCATCACCTGATGCTGGTTGCGCTCTTTCAGTTGCGCTTCAGCCAGCAGGCTACCTACGCCGTGCTGAACGAAACCGTGGAAGCCTGCCGGGCATTGGACAAGCCGCACCTCACCGGTCTGGTCAATGGCGTATTGCGAGCGGCCGAGCGAGAAGGCTCGCCCGAACCTGCCAATGACTCTGCCCGTTTCAGCCACCCGGTGTGGATGGTGGAAAAGCTGCGCCACAACTGGCCGGAAGACTGGCAACGGATTCTGGGAGCCAACAACGCTCAGGCGCCCATGACCCTGCGGGTTAACGCCCTGCGTTTTCACCGGGACCAGTATCTGGCGCTGCTGAAAGAAGCCGGCATTGAGGCCAGCCCGACCCGTTTCGCGCCCCATGGCATTCAACTGGCCAGCCCGGTTCCCGTGGAGCGCCTGCCCTGGTTCGCCGACGGCGCTGCCAGTGTCCAGGACGAGGCTGCACAGCTTTGCACCACGTTACTGGATTTGGCTCCGGGTCAGCGGGTTCTGGATGCCTGTGCCGCTCCCGGAGGTAAAACCTGTGCAATCCTGGAAAGTTGTGCGGAACTGTCAGAAGTTGTGGCCATTGATGAGTCCGCCGATCGACTACCCCGGGTACAGGAAAACCTCGATCGCCTGGATCTGGACGCAACCCTGAAACAGTCGGATGCTGCCGCTACCGGTCAATGGTGGGATGGCCAGGCTTTCGACCGGATTCTTCTGGATGTGCCCTGCAGCGCCAGCGGCGTCATCCGCCGCCACCCGGACATCAAGTTACTGCGCCGGGAATCGGATATTGTCCCACTGGCCGCTATCCAGCTTGGTCTGCTGGACGCCATGTGGGCTATCCTGAAACCCGGTGGCCGGCTGGTGTATGCCACCTGCTCGGTGTTCCCCCAGGAAAACCACCGTATAATTCAGCGGTTCTGCAAACAGCAAACCGATGCCATCCTTGTTGGGCCCAACGCTCAATGGGGGCGTGACATGGGTGCCGGGCGGCAATTGCTCCCGGATCCGTTCAGCCATGACGGCTTCTTCTACGCCGTGCTGGAGAAACCCGAACCATGAAAATCCTGATTCTCGGTGCTGGCCAGGTGGGCGGCACACTCGCGGAAAACCTCGCCAACGAAGCCAACGACATCACTATTATCGACAGCGATAGTGCCCGGTTGCGTGAACTTCAGGACCGGCTCGACATCCGCACCGTTCAGGGCGAGGCATCTTATCCGACGACACTGCGACAAGCCGGCGCCGAAGACGCCGACATGCTGATCGCCGTCACCAACAGCGACGAAACCAACATGGTGGCCTGCCAGGTCAGCAAGCTCCTGTACAAGACGCCAACCACCATCTGCCGGGTGCGGGCCAGTGCCTACCTGGCGAAATCCGAGCTGTTTTACCAGCGGGATCAGACAAAAGATCTGGACAGCCTGCGTGGCTTTCCCATCGACGTACTGATCAGCCCGGAACATCTGGTAACCAAACACATCACCCGGCTGATCGAAAACCCGGGGGCATTGCAGGTTCTGGAATTCTCCAAAGGCCTGACCCGGCTGGTTGCCCTCCGCGCCACCCGGGGCGGGCCACTGGTCGGCCATGAGCTGTCTTACCTTCGCACCCACATGCCCAAAATCGATACCCGGGTGGCCGCCATTTTCCGGAAAGACCGGGCCATCATGCCCGAGGGCAACACCGTCATTGAGGATGGCGACGAGGTCTTCTTTATTGCCGCAGGCGATCATATAAAATCGGTTATGAGCGAGCTTCAGCCACTTGTGAAGCCCTACAAACGCATTTTTATCTGCGGTGGCGGCAACATCGGCCAACGGCTGGCCCATACCCTGGAAAACCGTTTCCAGGTCAAGCTGCTGGAACGGAGCCATGAACGCTGCGTGATGCTGTCGGAAAACCTCCGCAAGACCGTGGTCCTCGAAGGCAATGCCGCCAACAAGGATATTCTGCTGGAAGAGAACATCGAGAATACCGATGTGTTCTGCGCGGTCACCAACGACGACGAGGCCAACATCATGGCCTCGCTGCTGGCCAAGCGCCTGGGCGCCCGGAAAGTACTCACCCTGATCAACAACCCGGATTATGTCGATCTGATCCAGGGCGGCGACATCGATGTCGCCATTTCTCCCCAGCAAACCACCATCGGCAGTCTGCTTACCCACGTTCGCAGAGGCGACGTTGTGAATGTTCACTCACTGCGCAGAGGGGCCGCCGAGGCCATCGAAGCCATCGCCCATGGTGACCACCGGTCATCGAAGGTGGTCGGCAAACGGCTGGACGAGATCAATCTTCCGGAAGGCACCACCATCGGTGCCATCGTGCGGCGCAGCGAAGTACTGATTGCCCACGACCACCTCCGGATCCAGCCAGATGACCACGTTATCCTGTTCCTGGTGGACAAAACCCGGATACGGGAAGTGGAAAAACTGTTCCAGGTGGGTCTCACCTTCTTCTGATTTAGAAATACGCATCCAGCACGCGTATAATGCGCCTTTTTTCGGAGTGCCCCGAAGGATAACCGGGGTGCCACACACAGACTGATCAGCAGGCAACCGTCGTGACAGACAAGGCAACGAAACAGACAAATCCGGACATCGGGACCTTCCAGGGCCTGATCCTGGCTCTGCAGAATTTCTGGGCGCAACATGGCTGCGTGGTTCTCCAGCCACTGGATATGGAAGTGGGCGCCGGCACCTTCCACCCGGCCACCTTCCTGCGGGCCATCGGGCCGGAAACCTGGAATGCCGCCTACGTTCAGCCCAGCCGCCGACCGACTGATGGCCGCTACGGCGAGAACCCCAACCGTCTGCAGCATTACTACCAGTTCCAGGTGGTCCTCAAGCCGTCGCCGGACAACATTCAGGAGCTGTACCTGGATTCCCTGAAGGCTCTGGGCCTGGACCCGCTGGTGCACGACATCCGGTTTGTGGAAGACAACTGGGAATCACCCACCCTCGGCGCCTGGGGTCTGGGCTGGGAAATCTGGCTTAACGGCATGGAAGTCACCCAGTTTACCTACTTCCAGCAAGTGGGGGGCCTGGAATGCTTCCCGGTGACCGGCGAGCTCACCTACGGGCTAGAGCGGATCGCCATGTACCTGCAGGGTGTCGACAGTGTCTACGATCTGGTCTGGACCGAAGGCCCTGATGGTGTGGTCACCTATGGTGATGTGTTCCACCAGCAGGAAGTGGAGATGTCCACCTACAACTTTGAACACGCCGATACCGAGTTCCTGTTCCACAGCTTCGATGTCCACGAGCGGGAGAGTGCCCGCCTGATCGAAGCCGGCCTGGCGCTGCCAGCCTATGAGCAGGTTCTGAAAGCCTCCCACACCTTCAACCTGCTGGACGCCCGCCACGCCATCTCGGTGACCGAGCGCCAGCGCTTTATCCTGCGGGTACGTACCCTGGCGCGTTCAGTCGCCCAGGCGTACTTCGACAGCCGCCGGGCACTGAGCTTCCCGCTGGCGCCCGAGGCTCTGCGCAAGGAAGTGCTGGCCGCCGCCGAGGCCGCCGATGACAAGGCGAAGAGCCAAAACGGCAAAAAAGCGAAGAAGGCACAGCAGGAACAGGGGAACGCATAATCATGGCAACACAGGATTTTCTGGTCGAACTGGGCACCGAAGAGCTGCCCCCCAAGGCCCTCAAGCCACTGTCTGACGCCTTCACCCAGGGCATTGCCCGGGGTCTGGATGAGGCCGGCATCGAATTCGGCAAGATTGAGGCCTTCGCGGCACCGCGCCGTCTGGCGGTCCGTATCCGGAAGCTGGCCGATGCCCAGCCGGACAAGTCTGTTGAGAAACGCGGCCCGGCGGTCAAGGCCGCCTTCGACGACGCCGGCAACCCGACCCGGGCGCTGACCGGCTTCGCAACCTCTCTGGGCGTAACCCCGGACCAGCTCGACACCCTGGAGACCGACAAGGGTGCCTGGGTGGTTTACCGAACCGTGGAACAGGGCAAGCCCACCGTGGAACTGATGCCGGAACTGGTGGAGCAGTCCCTGGCGGGCCTGCCCATTCCCAAGCGCATGCGCTGGGGTGCCCACCGGACCGAGTTTGTGCGCCCGGTACATTGGGTCATCATGCTGTTCGGCAACAAGGTGATTGATACGCCCATCATGGGCCTGACTCCGGGCAACAAGACCCGTGGCCACCGCTTCCATTGCCCGAAATCCCTGATTGTACCCACACCCGGCGATTACGAAGTGGTGCTCAGACAGGAAGGCTATGTGATTGCCGATTTCGCCGGGCGCCGGGAACAGATCCGCGCCGGCGTGACCGAACTGGCCGAGAAGGAAGCCGGCGGCAAGGCGGTAATTGATGAAGACCTGCTGGACGAAGTAACCGCCCTGAACGAGTGGCCGGTGCCCCTGATGGGCCGCTTCGAGGAGCGGTTCCTGGAGGTTCCCGCGGAAGCCCTGATTTCCTCCATGAAGGAGCACCAGAAGTACTTCCACGTGGTGGCTGCCGATGGCGAAATGCTGCCCCTGTTCATCACCGTCGCCAACATTCAGAGCAAGGATCCGGCGCAGGTGATTTCCGGTAACGAGAAGGTGATCCGGCCCCGCCTGTCCGACGCCGCCTTCTTTTACGAAACCGACCGGAAAACCAGGCTCGAGGAC
The DNA here is from genome assembly GCF_038098645.1 of Marinobacter metalliresistant. NCBI lineage: Bacteria > Pseudomonadati > Pseudomonadota > Gammaproteobacteria > Pseudomonadales > Marinobacteraceae > Marinobacter > Marinobacter metalliresistant. The sequence goes on from NZ_CP101118.1 coordinate 2,764,232, forward strand.
CGCGTTGACGCCCTCAAGCCTATCGTGTTCCAGGAAAAGCTCGGCAGCATCTACGACAAGTCCGTCCGCGTCGCGGCCCTGGCCCGGAAAATTGCCGGTGCCATCGGCAGTGACCCGGCCCTGGCCGAGCGTGCCGCCATGCTGGCGAAGACCGATCTGGTCACCGAGATGGTGCTGGAGTTCACCGACCTTCAGGGCATCATGGGCCAGTACTACGCCGCCAACGATGGTGAGCCGGAAGACGTGGCCAAGGCGCTGAACGAGCAGTACATGCCCCGTTTCGCCGGTGACAGTCTGCCCACCACCCTGACCGGCTGCGCCATTGCCATCGCCGACCGCCTGGATTCCCTGGTCGGCCTGTTCGGCATCCACCAGCCGCCATCCGGTACCCGGGACCCGTTCGCCCTGCGCCGTGCTTCCCTCGGGGTACTGCGTATCATCATCGAACGTGAGCTACCGCTGGATCTGCAGACCTGCTGCGAGTGGGCGCAAGAGAACTTCACGGTGCTGACCGAGCAAAATACCGCCAGCACCGTGGTGGACTACATGCTGGAGCGCTTCCGGGCCCATTACGACGAGCAGGGCATCGGCGCCGAGGTTTACCTGGCCGTTCACGCCCGGCGCCCGACCCGCCCGCTGGACTTCGACCGCCGGGTGAAGGCCGTCGAAGCCTTCCGCCAGCTGCCGGAAGCCCAGGCCCTGGCGGGCGCCAACAAGCGGGTGTCCAACATCCTGACCAAGCAGGGCGGTGACAGCATCGGTGAAACCGTCGACGCCAGCCTGTTGCAGGACAGTGCCGAGAAAGCCCTGGCCGAACAGGTCGACCAACAGGCCGCGAAGGTCCTGCCTCTGTTCGAGAACGGCGACTACGCCAGCGCCCTGAGCTCCCTGGCCAGCCTGCGGGAGCCGGTGGACAACTTCTTCGATGAAGTGATGGTGATGGCCGACGACGAAGCCATCCGGAACAATCGCCTGGCACTGCTGAACCGGCTGCGCAACCTGTTCCTGCGCGTTGCGGATATTTCGTTGTTGCCCGCCGCCGGCTAATTCGCTGACCTACTGCGTGGCGCTGATGCTGATTATCCTGGACCGGGACGGGGTCATCAACGAGTACGATGGCAACTACATCTGCTCAGCGGATGAATGGCACCCGATTCCCGGCAGCGTAGAAGCGATGGCCCGGCTCTGTAATGCCGGCCACCGCATCGCCATCGCCACCAACCAGTCCGGTATCGCCCGCGGTTACTACGGCATCGACGAACTGGATGCCATGCATGAAAAGCTGGAGCACCTGGTGGAAGCCCAGGGCGGCTGCATCGATTTCATCGCCTACTGCCCCCATCACCCCAACGACCGGTGTCACTGCCGAAAACCGCGAACCGGCTTACTCGAACAGATCCGCCAGCATTTTCACCTGACGAGCCTCGAGGGCGCCATCATGGTCGGCGACAGCCGCAAGGATCTGGAGGCAGGCTACGCCGCAGGTTGCCAACCGGTGCTGGTGAGAACCGGCAATGGACTGGACACTGAACGCCACCTGGACGCCAGGCCGATACCCGGCGCCCATGTCAGCATCTACGACAATCTCAGCAAATTCACGGATGCGCTTTTATCCGCCGAGGGCTGGTAAAACCAAAGCGAATCCGTATAATACCGGCCGTTGATCGGCGTGTGGCGCAGCTTGGTAGCGCACTTCGTTCGGGACGAAGGGGTCGCAGGTTCGAATCCTGCCACGCCGACCACTTTCCCGCTCTCCACTGACATCTTTCCCCAGACTTGCCTATCCATTCGCAGCCAGTCGTGGTTATTCTGCTGCAGGCTTGCTCCGCAAGGATCAAATCAGGCGGTCTGCACTCTGCGAGAATCGGCCAGCAATGTGCGAATGGTGCCTGGCGATCATTGACCGTGATGAGAATTCAACATTGCCTCGCGGTATAGCCCGCAGGATTTCACGCTGATCTATGGGAATGCGACGAGGCTCACATCAAACTGGGCTACCCAGCAGCAAATGATTCTGATCGAATACTCATGTGCCCGTGGCGGGGCTTTAAATTCCAGATTATTGAGCGCAAACACGTAGGATCTAGCCCAATGGCGGTCTATGCCATTCGGGTTAACTGACGGAGAAACGCTACCCTCCACTTGCCTCAGTTCAGTGACCGATATGGCACAAATCGCCAGCAAAACCAGCCTGCCCAGACCACTCACCCCAAGCGCTTTACTTTGCTTCTTTTGTAAAGGGATGTTATTCTTTACGTATAGTCAATAGTAAAGAGGCCCGTATGCCAGTTGTCAGCCAAAAAAGACAAGTTACTCTTCCCGTCGAACAATGCTCAATTGCAGGAATTCAGCCCGGCGATGAGTACGAGAGCTTTGTCAGTCGAAAGGGTGTAATTTCCATAGTTATTAAGCACAAAGGGGCCGCCAAGGGCCTGCTTAAAGGGATTCCGGTCAATGACCAGGTGAACGAGGAAGAATCCCTTGCGAGTGCCATGCGCTGATGATTGCCGTTGATACAAATGTGGTACTCCGCTACCTGCTGCAAGATGATGTGAAGCAGTCGTCAAAAGCAAGTAAGCAGTTCATGGGGCATGAGAAAATCCTGATCACCGATGTGGTCTTGGTTGAAACTATCTGGACGCTTCGGGGTAAGCGTTATGCGCTCTCCAAAGAGGCGCTGATAGAGGTAATACACAGCCTAATCGAAGAACCGAATGTCGTGTGGGAAGATGGCCATGCAGTCTGGTGCGCCCTAGATGATTTTGTTAACGCCAAGCCGATAAAGGTCAGTGGAAAGACCAAGCAAGCCGACTTTGCCGATGCATTGATTGTGAACAAATCCCAGCGATACGGGATCAATAAAACTTTGTCGGTTTTTCCTTTGTATACCTTTGACAAAGCGGCTCTGGAAATTAATGGGACTAAAGAGCCCAAGTAAGCATGAAACCGAATAAGGAATCAAATATATGGCTGCGAAAGCGATGTGGAAAGGTCACGATGGCTTCAAGGCATTTGTCTGGGCTTCGGCTCTGAGTTACAACTGGTTCGGCTGGCACGACTCGGGCCGGATTAGCCTCCAGGCCTGGTTCGGAAAGCTGACAAAAGCATGCATGGACAAGCCATGCAAGGAACGCCCATGGCGGCATCGAGTTCGACGAACAGACCTGCTGGAGCACCTGGACGCAAAGGTACTGCTGGATCTGGACCGCATTGCCTTTATCGGCAAGAACATGAGTTCGCCCATGCTGGCGGTGTGCAAACCGTTCAACGGTGAGCCGAACCATCCGGGCAACGGCAATATGCTGGCCCTTCAGCCGGGCTCAAAACAGGCAGTGGATGCCCATTACCACAAGGCCATCGAGCTGGGTGCTACCTGCGACGGCGAACCCGGCCAGAGAATTCCCAACCAGTTTTACGGCGCCTACGTGAAAGACCCGGACGGCAACAAGCTGGCGTTTTTCCACTTCGGTTAATGATGAATGGCCTTACCTAAAGGGAGGGCCACTTTTATTGTCTTTCATTCTGCATTCAGGTTAACGCGGCCGGTCTGGAATTTTCCTGCCCCGATATTTATATTGTTATTGCTGCAGCCAGAGTGCCTGATGTGTGTTAGCTTCGTGTCGTGATTAAAGGGATCGCTCATTCCCCGCCAATGGTCACCCGCATAAGGGGAATGTGCCCATCAACGATAGGTCCACCAGGGAGGTGACTATGTCTGACGCACCAATCTTCCCCGGGCAAAATCATTTACTGGCCGCCTTGCCGAAAAGTGCCAGAGAGCGGATATTTCCAAAGCTCAAACTGGTTGAGCTGAATCTGGGCGACGTGATTTACGAATCCGGCCAGCCCATCGAATTCGTCTATTTCCCGACCAATTGCATCATTTCGCTGCTTTACGTCATGATCAACGGCTCATCCGCTGAGATCTCGGTGGTTGGCAATGAGGGTATGGCCGGTATCGCCGTATTCATGGGCGGCGACAGCACCCCCAGCCGAACGGTTGTGCAAAGCCGGGGGTTCGCTTACCGGCTGCCCGCCCCGGAACTCAAGGCTGAGTTCAATAATAGCCCCGAGGTAAGGGTGCTGGCCCTGAGGTACACCCAGGCGCTGATCACCCAGATGTCCCAGACTGCCGTGTGTAATCGCCATCACTCGATCGATCAGCAACTGTGCGCTGGCTGCTGTTGTCCCTTGATCGCCTCCCGGACAACCGGCTGGCCATGACCCAGGAACTCATTGCCAACATGCTGGGGGTTCGCCGCGAGGGTGTCACGGAGGCTGCGGGCAAGCTGCAGAAACTGGGAGTTATCGAGTACCACCGCGGGCACATTACCGTGATTGACCGGCCAGGACTCGAAGCGCTCTGCTGTGAATGCTACGTTGTGGTCAAGCGGGAAACCGACCGCCTGACCTACGCCAACACCCTATCTTAGAGCAGCCGCTGCAGACTCGTCGGAACGGGTATCAGGCTCCCGGCGACGGGGCGCCGATTCAATGTCTTTAGCCGATACATGGCTCTATCCGCGAGTTTCAGGAGTTCGTCGGCAGTCTCTCCGTTGTCCGGGTATACACTGACCCCGATACTGAGCTGAAGCGACACCTCATGGCCACCAATAACCATAGGCTCGGCGGCGGCTTCGCGTATTTTATCGGCAACGGCGTAGGCGTGATCCGGCTGGGCGATTTCGGCCAGCAACACCACAAACTCATCCCCTCCATACCGGCAAACCGTATCCGCCGCTCTGACGCAGCTCTTCAGTTTGCCAGCCAGTACCTCCAGAATCATGTCACCACTGTTGTGGCCAAGAACGTCGTTGACGCTCTTGAAGTTATCAAGGTCAATGAACAGGAGGCCCATCTGGACGCCATGCCGCCGTGCCAGTGCCCGAGATTGGTCGAAGCGCTCGTAAAAGGCGTTGCGGTTGTGCAACCCCGTCAGCTCATCATGTTGGGCAAGGTATGCCATACGGGCGGTGGTTTCCCGGGAAAAGCGGGCGTCGTGGAATACGATGACCGCGCCAACAACCACCCCATGGCGGTTGTGGATGGGCGCTGCAGAGTCTTCAATGGCCAACTCCACGCCGTTTCTGGCCACCAGCAGGGCATTCGCCTCCAGGGCAACAATACTGTCCGACAGTATCGCCCGCCGTGCCGGATCGGAAGTAGGCTTGTGCGTGTTTGCATCCACCACATGAAAAATCTCACTCAGGGGTCGTCCAATAGCCTCATGGCGACCGAAGCCGGTGAGCGTTTCCGCTACGACGTTCATATAGGACACACGGCCGTCGATATCGGTGCTCAAAACCGCATCCCCAATCGAGTCGAGCGTCACCTGTGCCCGTTCCTTTTCATCAAACAGCTGCTCCTCGGCCTGTCTCCGGGCTCTCTCATGGGCTTTGTAGGTGCTGATGTCCTCGACCGTGTGTACGTAACCATGCCCGGGCATGCCATCCGTCAGCAAGGCCGCGTTACGACGGGTCCAGATGACCTGGCCGTTAGCACACTTCAATCGGGCTTCGCACAGGAAGGCCTCATGCCCCAGCACTGCTTTATCCCAGTGCCGGAGCGTCTTGTCGAGATCCTGTGGGTGGATAACCGAACTCCAGTGCGATCCGATCAGCTCGTCGCCGGTCCAGCCACAGAGTTTCTGGTAGGCGGTATTGCTGTAGAGGCATTTGCCATCCCTATCCGTCACCAGTATGCCCAGGGGCAAAGCATCGCTCAGCGGAATACCCCTGCCCAGGCCCGCGCTGGCTTGGGTATCCGCCGCCAGCGGGAAGAAGTCGCGATAGCGCAACATGCCCTTACTCCCTGTTCTCAATGATGACCTCAACACGGCGATTCTGCTGACGACCTGTTGCAGTGTCGTTGCTGGCGACGGGGCGTTCGAAGCCGAACCCGGACACCGTGAGTCTTCGGCTGTTAATGCCACGATTTACCAGAAACCGTTGGACCGACTCAGCCCGTTGACGTGACAGTGTCTGGTTGAAAGCGGCGCTGCCCACGTTATCGGTATGGCCTTCAATCAACACCTGGCGATCGGGGTACTGATTGAGGAAATTCACCAGTTTCTCCAGGTTCCGGTTCGTACCGCCCTGGATGGCAGCGCTGCCAGTGGCAAACAGAACATCGCCCAGAGTCAGGACCAGCCCCCGTTCGGTCGCTTCGGCCTCAAGAGTGTCGATCTGCCGTTGCAACTCCTCGGCTTCGCGGGCTGACATGGCGGCCGCCTGTGCTTGCGAGCTGCGCGCACTCTCCGCCTCGGCGTGCGCCCGGTCTGCCTCCCGGGTGCGGGCCGAAAGCCTGGCCGCGTCGCGTTGCTCGCCTAACCGTACCCGCTCCGCTTCCATCAGCCGGGTCTCGCCTTTGGCACGGGCAATTTCGACCATCCGGTCTGCCATGTAAATCCTGTGAGCTGCCAGCGCGGCTTCGTCGTTACCCAGTGGCTGCTCGGCCAGTTGGACCGCGGCTTCCGCGTCACGCAATTCCACACGGGCATAGTTCATCATGTCCGGGTTCTGTTGCAGCATCGTCAGCTTCGCGCGCACATCCTCTGAGCCATCGGGGCTCGTCGGCGACATGGCGCAGGCCGTCAGGAGCAACGAGGAAAGCAATACCACGGTAATGGTCTTCACGCCCGGAACCGGTCTCAAAAACGATGGAATATTCATTGCCTGTCTCCCCGACGCTGCATCTCTTCATCCAGAGCCTCGGCACTGCGCCCCATTTCACGATTAATGGCAGCCGCCTTTGCGGCTTGTGTCCGGGCTATGGCCAATTCAGCAGCGATATGGGCCTGTTTGGCCAGACGATCCGCCTCCGCCATGCGTTCTGCCTCAACCGCTTTAACGGCCGCCGCCAGGTGCCGGTTCGCCTCTTCCAGTTCGGCCCCGGCGTACTGCCGGGCTTCGGCCTGCTCAGCACTGGCAATGGCATCCCGGGCCGCGTTCAGAGACTCCGTTGGTGGCAGTAGCGCAGACGCGCAGGCAGCCAGAGTCAATGCGGCGAACATCAGGGCGGTGAAAAGACCGATGCGTCTCAAAGCGCACCGGATTATGTCGGTATTCATAACATGGCTCCTTATGCCACGGAGTCGCCCGAACCTCAGCAGTCCTAACACACTCCTGACAACCACATTAGGCCCTCAGCCGGCAGACCTTCCGTTCGCTAACGCACAAAGAAGGTCCCCCCTGTTAAAAAACACCTGACGCGCGCTATTAGCCTGTCTCGGGGTGGCGTAGTATTGAATGGCACAGCTCAGACGCCGATTTTGCGAGGCGCATTTTGGAGGGACTCTTTGGAGGGACTATGGCCGACAAGCACGGATACCCGAATGCCGAAAGTCATGAGCGGCTGCGCCGCAGCGCCAGGGAGCTGATTGATCACGGGGTGCCACCACCTCACCGTGGCGGCACTCTCAGCGTGGATGCACTGCAATTGCTTTACCAGCGAGCGAGCACACCCGAATCCGCTGCCGAAGCCCAAAAACTGCTTCATGAGCTTCAGACTTATCAGGTGGAGCTTGATCTGCTGTATGAGCAACTACAGGCCAACGAATATGAAATCACTGAAGAGTTGACACACTACCGATCACTCTTCGAACTGGCTCCCGCGGCCTACCTGGTTGTCGCCACTGACGGTGAAATTATTGAAGGTAATCAGGCGGCAGGTGTGCTTTTCGGGGAATCGGCCATGACATTGACCGGCAAAGCCCTTGCCTCGCTTCTGGCGCCTGGCCAGAAAAACGCCGTAGCGGCACTCCTCGGGAATTCAGGAGAACAGGAGACGAGCATTCGGCCCGCCCGACACGGTTCGGTTGAACTTCCGGATCACCGGAAGCTGGCGATCAACGCCCGGTCTGCCGCCGCCGGGGACAGCATTCTGATGATACTGACCGAAGCCACGACAACCTCCGCCAGTTCCTGATGCGTATCGTTGGTATCGGCGCCTCCGCTGGCGGCCTGGCCTCCCTGGAGGACTTCTTCCGCAATACGCCTTGCGATGCCGACATGGCGTTTCTGGTGGTGCAGCATCTGGATCCGACCCAGAAGGCTCTGTTACCGGAACTCCTGCAACGCTACACTGAAATGCCGGTGTATGAAGCCGAACAGAACATGGCCATTCATGCGGATTCCATTTACGTCATCCCGCCGAACCGGGAACTGCGTGTGCTCAACAACACCGTGAAGCTGGATCGGCCAGCGGAACCCCGCGGATTGCGCCTCCCCATCAACGTACTGTTCTCGTCCCTGGCCAGCGCACAGAACGAGCAGGCCATAGCCGTTGTGCTCTCGGGCATGGGTTCTGATGGCACCCTGGGCCTGCAGGCCATCAAGGCCACAGGGGGGCTGACCGTGGTGCAGGCCCCCGAATCGGCCCAGTTCGATGCCATGCCCAAAAGCGCGATTGCCGCCGGCTGTGGCGATATCGTGGCGCCTGCTGCTGAATTGCCAGCTCGCATACTCGACTACGTCCGGCGCGTTCCCGAAACGGATCATCGCCCTGAGCCTGACCACCAGGCTAAAACCTCACTGCCGCAGCTCGACCGGATTCTCCACTTGTTGCAGGAACAGACCCGGCATGACTTTTCCCTGTATAAGCCGACGACCCTGAATCGCCGTATTGAGCGCCGCATGGCCATCCATGGCATTTCGGATCTGGCTGACTACTCGCGCTTCCTGGCCGACAACACTCAGGAAGTACAGCTGTTGTTCCGGGAATTATTGATCGGTGTTACCCATTTCTTCCGGGATCCAGACACCTGGACCTACCTGATTGAGGCCGGTCTGCCGGAGTTGCTCGCCGGACTCCCGCCGGAATACACGCTACGAGCCTGGGTGGTGGGTTGCTCAACCGGTGAAGAGGCCTATTCCCTGGCCATGGCATTCACGGAAGCGCTGGAACACACCCAGCCGGGGCGGGAGCCCAGTGTGCAGATTTTCGCTTCCGACATCAGCCCCGAAGCCATTACCGTGGCAAGGCGGGGGCAGTACCCGCTCACTATTGAAAACTCTGTCTCTGAGGACCGGTTGGCGCGCTTTTTCACCAAACACGACAGCTATTACCAGATAAAGCCATCCATACGGGACAAGATCCTGTTTGCCCAGCACGACGTCATCCTGGATCCACCGTTCACCAAGCTGGATCTGATTGCCTGCCGCAACCTGTTGATTTATTTTGATCTGAAACTGCAACGCCGGATACTGCCCCTGTTCCACTACAGCCTGCGTCCGAACGCGCTGTTACTGCTGGGCAGTTCAGAAACCGTTGGCCGGCTGAACCATCTGTTCGCGCCGTTGAAGCCAAAACTGCGCCTTTACCGGAGCAAGCCCTACAAATCCGTCCGCCACTCTGAGTTCCTGCTAGAATCCTTTCCTCCCATGTCCACCCTGCCCAAGGAGCAACCCGTGCCGACCAAGCCGGTTCCGCCACAGGACGCCTTCAACAGCCTGCAATCCGCCGCGGATCATGTGTTGCTGCAGGTCTATGCACCAGCCGCCGTCGTGCTGAATTCCGGGGCTGATATCGTGTACATCAGCGGGCGTACCGGCAAGTATCTGGAACCTGCTGCCGGAAAGGCCAACTGGAACATCCACGCCATGGCCCGTGAAGGTTTGCGGGAGCCACTGTATGCCGCGGTGAAACAGGCGGTTTCCCAATCCGAGCCAGTGGAGCTTACCGGGCTGCTGATCCAGACCGGCTCCGGTATCCAGTTGGTTGATGTGACCGTCCAGGCCCTCCGTGAGCCCGATGCCCTGAAAGGCATGACCATGGTGGTGTTCCGCGATGCGCCTGCCAGGGTTGGCGCCCGGCGGCGCAAATCCGCGCAACCCGGCGATGCGGACAACGGCGCGCAGATCCAGCAATATCGGCAGGAAATCGAACACCTGAAAGAGCAGGCACGACTGTCACGGGAGGAATTGCAGGCCTCCAATGAGGAACTGCAGTCCACCAACGAAGAGTTGCAGTCCGCCAATGAGGAACTGACAACCTCCAAGGAAGAAATGCAGTCGATGAACGAAGAGTTGCAGACCATCAACACCGAGCTGCAAACCAAACTGGATGATCTCGCCCTCGCCCAGAGCGATATGCAGAATGTGCTCAACAGCATCGAAATTGCGGTTCTGTTTCTCGATCAGGATCTGAATGTGCGGCGCTATACCGAGCGGGCCTCAACCATCATCAGCCTGCGGGAAAGCGACATCGGTCGCCCACTCAGCGACCTGGCCACCAGCCTCCGTTACCCCGGACTGCAGGAAGATACCCGGAAGACCCTGGACAGCCTGGTAGCCACCGAAAAACAGATAACCACCAGCGATGACCGCTGGTTTTCGGTCAGGATCATACCTTACCGGAGGCTGGATAATATGATTGATGGAGTGGTCATCACCCTGGTGGATATTACCGAGACCAAGAACCTGGAATCGTCATTACGGCAGAAGCCGAAGCTCTGACGCGGGACCAAACGGAGGCTTTCCACAGCATCCTTGATTAACCCGCGAGAGGCTATTTCAGTTCCATACCGTTCGTGACCGATTTCACACCCTTGACACCACGGGCCACTCTGACAGCGGTATCAATGTCCTCCCGCGAGCTAACAAAACCTGACAGCTGAACGACACCTTTGTATGTCTCAACATTGATTTCGGCGCTCTTCAGTGTTGATTCGTTAAAAATCGCCGCCTTGACCTTAGTAGTGATCACCGTATCGTCGATGTACTCACCAGTACCCGAACTGGATTCCGTAGAGGCGCATCCGACAAACAGGGCCAAAAGCATCGCCATCGCCAGCATCGGGACCGATCGCATTATCCGTTCCATATCGTGTTCTCCTCTGACCACCAACACCAGACACCGTAGGTCCACTGGGAACCAAGCCCCGGCGGTTGGCTAACCGGGCAACTTCAAGATTAACGCTGCTCCCGCAACCGGTCTGTTCGATTGCCAACAGAGGTCACTTTTCAGCATGATTTTTCGGGAACCACCAAGGTGGCAAAAGCCGATTGATCGACGGCTGTAGGAACCGGTCATCAATCAGCCAGATCACGCCCCGGTCCTCCGGCGTGCGAATCACCCGACCGGCGGCCTGGGCCACTTTCTGAAGGCCCGGAATCAGATAGGTGTAGTCGTAACCGGTGCCAAAGCGCTGCTCAAGGCGGACCTTCAGGGTTTCATGCCAGACATCGAAGGGCGGCAGACCGAGGGTGGCCACGAAGGCACCGATCAGCTGATCCCCGGGCAGATCAATCCCTTCACTGAACACCCCACCCAGGACGGCAAACGCCACACTGCCTTCCGGCTCTTTAAAACCCGCCAGGAACGCGGCTCGCTGCTGAGGCGACATGCCCGGCTGCTGGCTCCGCTGGGGAACATCCGGCGCTTGTTCAGCCAGGGCTTCGCAGACCTGCTTCGCGTATTTGAAGCTGCTGAAAAACGCCAGATAGTGCCCCGGTCTCTCCCGGAACTGGCGGGCGATCAGTTCGGCAACCGGCTTCAACGACGTGTCCCGGTGAACCTGGCGAGTGCTGATGCCCGGCGTGAAATGCACCTGCAACTGATCGGCGCTGAACGGGCTGGGCAGGGAGGTAAACCGCGAGTCCTCGGGAAGTCCCAGCAGATCCCGGTAGTAGACACCGGGGCTCAGGGTGGCGGAAAACAGCAGCACCGAGTGCGCCGCCTCAAACCGGTCCCGCAAAAAGTCCGCCGGTATCAGATTCTGGATGGTCAGGCTGGCCCGGCCCCGGCCGGCGCGCTGAAATTCACACAGGGAGTGGTCGCCGAAGCGGTCCGCCAGTTTCATAAAGGCCACGCTTTCGAACAGCAGTTCCTGCAAGGCCAGGTCCGGGGGGTTATCGGCCAGGTAATCAGTCAGGCTGGAGACCAGGCCCTGCAGGGCACCAAGTAACTGGGCCGGCAGTGTTTCCAGGAACTGCGGGCTTTCAGGGGCAGCCTGATGATCCCGGATCAGGCTCTGCCAGGCCCGGGCCGTGCGGTCAATCGCCGACTTCAACGGCTTCGGTGCCACCTTTTTTAGTGTCAGCAATCGTTGCTGCTCCAGCCGCACGGAATACATGCCCCGGCCCCGGTCCACCAGGTTATGGGCTTCATCCACCAGCACACTGGCCTTCCAGTTGTTCTGCCTGATCAGGCCATGGAGCAGGGCGGACTGATCGAACAGCCGGTTCACGTCGCCGATGACCACATCACTCCAGCGGGCCATTTCCTGGGCCAGAAAATAGGGGCAGATGTCGTGACCGGCCGCGATCTTCGCCAGGGTGTTCTGATCCAGCGTACCTTCGATCTGAGCCGCTTCGGCCCGGGCATCGGGCAGCCGGTCGAAAAAGCCTTTCGCCAGGGGGCAGGAGTCGCCATGGCAGGCCTTGTCCGGGTGCTCGCAGGCGTCGTCTTTCGACACCAGTTCCAGGGTTCTCAGGGGCCATTCCGGAGCGGCCTGAGCCGAACGCAGGCGCGCCACCGCATCCATGGCCAACTGGCGGGCGGTGTTGCGGCAGGTGAGGTAGAGCAGCCGGTCCTGCTGCGCCGGCGGCATGGCCATTAACGCCGGGAACAGGGTGCCCAAGGTTTTGCCGAGGCCGGTCGGGGCCTCAAGCAGCAGGGTGCCGGACTTCACCGCGTTCTTGTACACGGTCTCCGCCAACTGGCGCTGTCTGGGGCGGAACGCCGGGAAGGGAAACGTCAGATTGGACAGCAGGGCATCCCGCTGCACCCGGTGGTGTTCTTCCTGCCCGGCCCAGGCCTTGTATTGGCGGCACAGGGTTTCCAGTTCCTGCCAGAGCGCCTCTGCACTGGCGGTTTCCACCACCGGCGTTTCCTTGTCCTTGCCGGTGTCATAGTAGATCAGGGCAAGCTCCAGGTTTTTCCAGCTCTCCTGCCGGCACAGCAGGGCACCGTAGGCCCTCAATTGGGCCCGGTGGAGCGCCCGCTGATGATCACGAATGCGGGACAGGTCGCCCCGGTGGGTCTTGATCTCTTCCAGCCGCCCACGGTGCGGGTTATAAACATCCGCACGCCCGGAAAGCTCTAGTCCCAGGCACTCTCCAGTCAGTAAATACTCACTTTTATAACCATAGCCACGCCGGGACTGGATCGCCTGGTGACCGGCAATACCCTCCTCGGCACTGGGTGCCGGCGTATAGCGGAAATCCAGATCACCCCGGCGGGCAGCAAACTCGCAGAGGGTGCGGATGGCAACCTTCACGGTCATTCCATCACCCTGTTATCCTGCCAGCGCACATAGCACACGCTCGCGGAAATTCCCTCACCCGCGAAAAATTCGAGCCACCGAATCTGGTGATCCTGAAGCCGATCGCCCGGGCCTTTCACTTCGATCATCTCATAGCGCCGACCAGACGCGGTATTGCCGGGGTGAAACCGGATCAGGTCCGGAAAGCCGCTGCGATGCTCCCGGATATTCAGCAACAGGCGCCGGAACAGGCGTTCGAGATCCGCCGGGGGAATGCAACCCAGCGCCAGATTCAGCACTTCGTCGGTAATCACCGGCCAGATCACGAAAGGGTTGGTGGTGCCTTGCCTGGCCCGGTAATTTGCCAGGATACGGTCCCGGTAACTGCCATCTTGCAGGCAGGCGAAACACCGGTCGAACGACGCCTGGCGACGGGCCACGAAATCCTCCCGGGTCAGATCCGCCGGCCCCACGTGAAACGGATGGAAGAAGGCCCCGGGCACGGGCTCAAAGATGGTCTGCCAGCACAACAGCCCGAACAAACCGTTGACCAGGGTGTTCTCCACATAGAACACCGGGGTATCGTCCCGCCACAGGTGTTGTTGCACGGCGACTTCGACCGAACCCAGCGCCGGTTTTGGCAGAGTCAGGGTGAATTCCCGGATTGGCGGCTGCATGGAAGCAGGTGGGGGCGTCTCGTCGAGCCTGCTTGCCAGGCGTTTCAGAATACGGGCCAGGCCCTGGGCCTCGGCATCGCTCAGTTGCTGTGCCTGCCACCTGGAGGCGATGCCCCAGGCTTCCCGATGGCGTTTCATCCGCTCCAGTAGCCGGAGCTGTTTCAGTCGCGCTTCCCGGTGGCCACCGGCACCAAACGCCTGCAAGGCCAGTTCCCGGTCGCCCTGCCGTTCAGCCTGGCGGCCCAGCTCCAGCAACAACCGGTCCCGACGACTGCTCAGCCAGGCGTTGTCCGACGGCGCCGGCACCTCTGGCCAGACCTCACGAGCGGGCACGCCCTCATCCAGCCATTCCCGGCACTGGTGCATGGCCAGATACAGGTCCACCTCCGAACGAAGCTGAAAAGCCCGGGAATCCGGGGTGAAGGTCACCGGTTCATAGCGCTGATGGCCCAGCTCCACCAGAACGAAATCGGACCAGCTTTGGCGGAGATTGCCGAAGAACATCAATCGGACCCGGTCAAACAGCGCCATGTGGTTAATGCAGACAACAGGATTTACCGCTGTCCCCAGCCAGTCCGCCAGCGGGCGTGCATCGGGAAAGGATTGCCGCAAAGCCTCCAGCATGTGCCCCTTCGGCAGTATTTTCGGCCATCCCGCTTCCTGCAGCACCGCTGCAAACACCGGGCGTAACTCACCCAGCGTGTAGAGGCGAAACAGTTGATCGATGGTGAGCACGGGGCCGGTATCCACCCAGTTGCCAGTAACCAGTTCTTCCAGGGCCACGGATTCCGGTACGCCGAGCTCCGGGTAACGCAGTTTATCGGCACGAAACAGCTCGCCCGTACGCATGACCATCCGGGTCAGCAGTGCCCGGGCAGGCACTGAAAGCTCCCGGAATGCGCTCAGTCGATCCCGCTCCTCCCTGATCAGCAAATCAGCATGATGGCTCAGCACCCAGCCGATCACGGTTTCCATGTTTTCAAGGTAATACAGCGGATTGTCGAGATCCGCCGTGCCCGGTCTGTTATCCATCGGTCTCCGTGCTGCCATAGCCTGTCTTGAAGAGGGCCAGCCCGTCATCGTCACCTGTCGCACCTACCGGCCGGCGGTCGACGCCCTGCACAAAGCCGGTGCCGGTTACACCCATGCGGATTTTGCCACGAATGTAAGGTATCGATGCCTTTGTTGAAACCCTCAAGACGAAAACCGGCCGCCTCAGGGCCATCATTCACAATGCCCCGGGCTGGCTGCCCCGGGAGTGCTCCCTTTATGATATCGATGCGGTTGTGGATCATGACTGCAGCGATCAGGCGTTTCAGACTGTCTGAATCTGTGGTCACATACGGTAACCTGTGGCATCAGGATTGAACTGCTCACCAGACAAGGAAACCCATGGCTGCTCCGTCCACCGATAAACCCACCACCATCGAACCCGGCTTTCACGCCATCCACGCCAACCATCTGGAAGACCTGCGCCGGGCGGTGGTGTACATCTGCCGGCAGAGCCCCATGCCGCCGCTGCAGAGCGAAACCTTCCTGGTGCAGAGTAACGGCATTGCCCAGTGGCTGAAGCTGGCGCTGGCGGAGAAGCGGACGGACGATGGTGCAGAGGGTGGTCTGGGCATTGCCGCCGGCATGGACTTCCTGTTCCCGGCCCGTTTTATCTGGCAGGCCTACCGGGCCGTTCTGCCGGACGGGGAAGTACCGGAGCAGTCCCCCTTCGACAAGCGCCGGCTGGTTTGGCGGCTGTACCGGTTGCTGCCGGAACTGGTGGGGCAGGACGACGCCTTCACCCCGTTGGCACGGTTTCTGGAAGGCACGGATCCGGATCTGCGTAATTTTCAGTTGGCCGAGAAAGTGGCCGACCTGTTCGACCAGTACCAGGTCTTTCGCGCTGACTGGCTGGCGGCCTGGGAGCAGGGCAAGGATGCGATCATCACCGCCCGGGGCCAGGAAAAAGCCCTGGACACGGAGACCCGCTGGCAACCGTTGCTTTGGCGCAAACTGGTGGAAGACGTTGGCGAAGCCGCCGACACCAGCCGCTCCCAAATCCACACCCGCTTTATGGAACAGGGCCAACAGGTCAACAGCCCGGCCAATCCGGCCCGGTTGCCCAGGCGCATTGTGGTATTCGGGGTGTCGTCACTGCCCCGGCAGGCCCTGGAAGCCTTATACGTACTCAGCCGCTTCAGCCAGGTGGTGCTTTGCGTCCACAACCCCTGCCAGTTCTACTGGGCCGATATCATCAGCGATCGGGAACTGTTGAAAGCCGAACGCAAACGGGGTGTGGCCCACCCGGTGCTGTCACAGATTGCCGATCCGGACCAGCTGCACCAGCACGCCAACCCGTTGCTGGCCGCCTGGGGCAAGCAGGGCCGGGACTACATCCGGCTGCTGGACGAGTTCGACAACCCGGACGACTACCGCAGCAGCTTCCAGACCCCGGACCAGAAGATCGACATCTTCTCGGAACATGGCGCCGGCGAAGCCTCCTGCCTGCTGTACCAATTGCAGAACGATATCCACAACCTCACCCCGCTGCAGGAAATCCGGGAACAGCAGCGCCAGCTGGATCTGGTCCACGACCATTCCCTGGCATTCCACGCGGCCCACGGCCCCCAGCGGGAAGTGGAGATCCTGCACGACCAGCTGCTGGCCGCCTTCAATGCCGACCCGAACCTTCGGCCCCGGGATATCATCGTGATGGTGCCGGATATCAACGTCTACGCGCCCCACATTCAGGCGGTCTTCGGCCGCTACCAGCCCGGCCGCAAACGCCACATTCCCTTTACCATTTCCGACCAGGGCCAGCGCCACCACGAACCGGTGCTGATCGCCCTGGAAACCCTGATGTCGTTGCCCCGAAGCCGTTTCGGCGTGAGTGAAATCATCAGCCTGCTGGAGGTGCCCGGCATCCGCGACCGCTTTGGCATCCGCGAAGACGAGATTCCCGTGGCCCGGCGCTGGGTGGAAGGCGCCAACATCCGCTGGGGCCTGCACGGCCGCCACCGGGAAAGCCTGGACCTGCCGGCAGAGCTGGAACGCAACACCTGGCAGTCCGGCCTGCGGGCCATGCTGCTGGGCTATGGCATGGGCGAGGACGAACCCTGGGCCGGCGTGGAGCCCTATGGCGAAATCGGCGGCCTGCAGGCCAGCCTGGCCGGGCGTCTGAGCGAATTCGTGCACCAGTTGGAAACCCTGTGGCAGGCACTGCAAACCAGCCGAAGCCCGGGCGACTGGGAAACCCTGTTTTCGGACATGCTCGGGCAGTTTTTCCACAAGGTCGAAGGCAGCGATCTGTTACTGCTCAACCGTTTCCGCCGGCAGCTGGAACAATGGCTGGAGGATTCCCTGGCCGCGGGACTTGAGGAGCGGAAACTCCCCCTGAACATCGTCAAGGATGTGCTGCTCGAAGGCCTGGACGAGGGCGGCCTGAACCAGCGCTTCCTGGCCGGCAAGGTCAATTTCGCCACCCTGATGCCCATGCGGGCCATCCCCTTCCGCAAGGTCTGCCTGCTGGGCATGAACGATGGCGACTACCCCCGCTCCCGGCCACCGGTGGATTTCGACCTGATGGCCCAGGATTACCGCCCGGGGGACCGCTCCCGACGGGAGGACGACCGCTACCTGTTCCTGGAAGCCGTGCTGTCAGCACGGGAACAGCTTTATATCAGTTGGGTAGGGCGCAGCATCAGGGACGATTCCGAACGGCCGCCGTCGGTATTGGTCGGACAGCTTCAGGATCATCTCGACAGTCTGTGGACAGTGGCCGGCGACCCCGATGCGAAAGTCACCAGAGCCCTGACGATCCAGCATCCACTGCAACCCTTCAGCCGGGCCTATTTCCCGAAAGCCAATGGCATGGGCGAAAGCGGGGCTGATAGTGAACACAGCCCGCCGAAACCCCTGGCCGAGGTGCTTCAGGCCCGCAACCTGTTCACCTACGAACGGGAATGGCGCGGCGCCCATGGCGTTGAAGCGTCCGAACAGACTGGCACTGCCCTGCCGTACCAGACACCGGAAGAACCCATCAGCCTGAACGATCTGGCCGGCTTCCTGAAAAAGCCCATCGACACCTTCTACCAGCGTCGCCTGCAGGTGCGGTTTGAGGATGTCGAAGACGACGATACCGACAACGAAAACTTTGATCTGAATGGCCTGGACCGCTGGCGTCTGGACAACGAACTGATTCAGGACAGCCTACTGAAAGCCGGCTCCGAAGAGGAGCTGCACGAGCGGCTGGAAAACACTCTGGATCGCATGGCCCGCCGGGGGGATCTGGGCATGGGGGTGACCGAACACCGGCTGCGCTCGGAGCTGTCCGGGCGTTTGCCGGATCTGTTCGAACGTTACCAGAGCGCTCTCGCAGAATGGCCGGAGGCCGTGGCTGAACCCTTGCCCTTCGACTACCGGTTCGAAAACTCGATGGGTGCCGTGGACGTGGCGGATCTGATTGACAGCCTGCGCTGCAACCCTGCGGGCCAGCTGTGCCGCCTGGTGGTGGCCAGTTCCGGCCTGCTGACCGGCTCCGGAGGCAGCAGGAAAGTGCGCTACGCCAACCTGATGCGGGACTGGGTGATTCACCTGGCCGGCCAGCTCGGTGGCCAGCCGTTTGAAACCCTGATTCTGGGCAAGGAAGAGGGTCGGAAATTCCGTTTCGCGCCGCTGGCGCCGGAGATTGCCAAGCGCCATTTTGATGCCATCCTCAGCCGCTGGATGGATGCCACCACCCGGGCACTGCCCATTCACTGCGATGCCGGCTTTGCCTGGATTTACAGCTTCTACCAGAGTAAGAAATTCCTGGGTGACCACGAACGGGCCATCAGCGATGCGGAACAGGCCTACAGCACTGCCCTGGAGCGGGATACCGGCTACCTGCGCGGGGCCTTTGAAAGCCCGGAGTTATTGCTGGCCAGTGGCGAGTTCGAAGCTTTGTTGCATGAACTCTATGTGCCCCTGTGGGAAGCGGAGCAGGGCAAGTCGGCCGCGGACCAGATTGGGAGTTTGGAATGAGCGACCTTTTTTGGAAACGATGCAACTTCCTCGGGTTTTGTCGTGGCATAGTGAGTCTGGCCACCTGATTTCGAGCGTGCCAGGGTTGCACAGTGGTAGCTGCCTGGGATGCAATGGGCCTGGGAAGCCACGCCTACTGCGAAATGATGGCTCCTGTCATACCAGTGTGACCGCGTCTTACCACATCTGCGATAAAGTCGAGCAAACCTGGCTAGATTTTTAAGGGAAAAACCATGTTGATAGAAAGCCTTCGCATCAAAAACTTCAAAAGCTTTCGCCAAGCCCAGATGAAAAACCTCCCCCGGTTTTGCGTTGTGGTTGGTGCCAACGGAAGCGGGAAGTCCAACTTGTTCGATGTCTTTGGCTTTCTGAAAGACTGCCTGACATTCAACGTAAAACAGGCTCTCCAGGTCAGGGGAGGATTTCGTGAGGTGCTCAGCCGAGGCGTAGACGATACCAAATCCATTGAGCTGGAAATCAAATTTCGGATGAATATTGCGGGAGTCGAGCGACTGGTAACCTACCTTATCGAAGTTGGTATGGATAACCGCCAGGTAGTGGTACTTCGTGAAGTGCTGCGTTACAAACGCGGGCGTTATGGCTCCCCTTACCACTTCCTCGATTTTACCAAAGGAACCGGCTATGCCATTACCAACGAGGAGGACTTTGACAAGCAGGATGAGGAGCTCGAGAGGGAACAACAGAATGTCGGCAAAGATGCGCTTGCCATCAAAGGCTTAGGGCAGTTCGAGCGCTTTAAAGCCGCCAATGCTTTTCGGCAGCTTATTGAGAACTGGCATGTGTCGGATTTTCACATCAACCTCGCCAGAGGTAGCAAAGAGGCCATTGGTGAGTACGAACATCTGTCGGTTTCCGGTGATAACCTACAACTGGTGGCTCGCAACATCTATGAAAGTCACCCGGAAATTTTTCAGAACATCGTCACCGCAATGAAACACCGGGTTCCCGGTGTAAGTCAGGTCGAACCCTTATTAACCCAGGACGGACGGCTGATCCTGAACTTCCAGGACGACACGTTCAAAGACCCCTTTATTGATAAGTACGTCTCTGACGGCACCATCAAAATGTTTGCCTACCTGGTGCTGTTGTACGACCCGGAGCCGCATCCGCTGCTGTGTATCGAAGAGCCGGAAAATCAGCTTTACCCCACCTTACTCTGGGAGCTGGCTGAAGAATTCCGTGCCTATGCTGAGCGGGGTGGCCAGGTATTTGTGTCCAGCCACTCGCCCGATTTCCTGAACGCGGTAAAGCTTGAGGAAGTGTACTGGCTGGTGAAAGAGCAGGGCTATACCCACATTCGTCGGGCGGAAGATGACCCACAGTTGAAGGCCTTTATAAACGAAGGGGACCAGATGGGCTACCTGTGGAAAGAAGGCTTTTTCCCGGGGGCTGATCCACGATGACCGAACTGGTATTTTTTCTTGAGGAGCCATCCGCCAAAGCCATGCTGGAAGGTGTGGTCCCCAGGCTTCTGGATGACAGCATTAACGTACGTTATGTGGTATTTGAAGGCAAGCAGGACTTGGAAAAACGCCTTCCACGTCGATTACGTGGCTGGCAGAACCCCCATGCTCGCTTTTTGGTGATGCGAGACCAGGATTCTGGTGATTGCTACGAGATTAAAGGCAAGCTGGCAGGCATTTGTGATAGAGCAGGCCGACCGGATGCACTGATTCGCATTGCCTGTCATGAGCTGGAAAGCTTTTATCTGGGCGACTTGAATGCCGTAGCCGCTACGATTGGGCCACAAAAACTGGCCAAACAACAAAACAACGCGAAATACCGTGATCCGGATCGCCTCAACAACGCCGCCCAGGAACTGAAACGTATCGCCAAAACCTATCAGAAGCTCTCTGGCTCACGTGCCATTGGCCCAGTGTTGTCACTGGATGAGAACCAGTCCCAAAGTTTTAATCAGTTGATTGGTGGCATCAAACGGTTGGCAGGAGTACAACCATGAATTTAAAACCTGGCGGTAAAACCCACACCATGCGAACTATCTACAAACTACCTCTGAGCGTCTACGTCTTCCTCGCTGCAGAACTTTGGTATGGCGTATCTTTCCCAAAATGAACAACCACACCCTTGGCCGCAGTCTGAACCCCCTCGCCCTGCCCCTGAAAGGCAGCGCCCTGATCGAAGCCAGTGCCGGCACCGGCAAAACCTTCACTATCGCCATCCTCTACGTACGCCTGGTGCTGGGCCATGGCCAGACCGAAGACAGCCCGCTGCAGAATCTGCTTCCGCCTAACCTGCTGGTGGTTACCTTCACCGAGGCTGCCACCAAAGAGCTGCGAGACCGTATCCGCACCCGGCTGACCCAGGCCGCCGAGGTGTTTTCCGATGCCCCCGACGAGTCCGATCCGCCGGCCGAAACGGCACTGATTTACCAGCTTCGGAATGAAGGTTACCCGGACCCGGCCACATGGCCAGACTGCCGCAAGAAGCTGCTGCTGGCCGCCGAATGGATGGACGAAGCCGCAGTGTCCACCATCCACAGCTTCTGCAACCGCATGCTCAGCGAGCACGCCTTCGACAGCGGCAGCCTGTTCAAGCTCACCCTGGAAACCGACCAGAGCGAACTGCTGGAGGATGTCACCCGGGATTACTGGCGCACCTTTGTGTACCCGCTGCCGCCGGCGCTGATGGACGAGGCCCTGAGCCACTGGAAAACCCCGGCCGACCTGCGTAGGGCCGTGCGCAACCTGATCGATGATCCGGACAGCCTGGGCACCCCGCCGGAAAACGTGCAACAGGCCATCAATCAGGTGGTCAGCCTGCGTCAACAGCAATCACAAACGCTGAAGGCCCATCCCTGGGACCGGTGGCAGGCAGAGGTGATCGACCTCCTGAACGACCTGAACAAGAGCAAACGGCTCCATGGCGCCAGCAAGAACGCCATGGTCAAGGTCTGGGACACTCTGATCACGTGGGCGGAATCCGACGACCTGTTACCGGACAAGATAGACAATGCCGCCGGGTTCAAAAACCAGACGCCTGAGGGCCTCGCCAATATTCTCAAAGGCGAGGAGCCCGCTCCCCATCACCCGGCATTCGAAGCCATAGAAGCATTGATGGACTTTAGCCAGAACCAGCCCAGCGCCAAATCCGACATTTTGCGCCACGCCAGCCACTGGATTGCCGAACGGCTGGAATCGGAAAAGCAGAAACGCTCGGAGATGGGCTTTGATGATCTGCTCACCCGCCTGGACGGAGCCTTGCACGGGCCCCGGGGTGATCAGCTGGCCGCCACCATCCGCCGCCAGTTCCCGGTGGCGCTGATCGACGAATTCCAGGACACTGACCCGGTGCAGTACCGTATCTTCAACCGGGTCTACAATGTGGAAGGCAGCGATCCGGACACCTGCCTGCTGATGATCGGGGATCCTAAGCAGGCCATTTATGGTTTCCGGGGCGCCGATATCCACACCTACCTTCTGGCCCGCCAGGGCGTAAAAGAGCGCACCTACACGCTGGGCAAGAACTTCCGCTCCGCCAAACCCATGGTGGCTGCGGTGAACCGGGTGTTTGAACACAGCGACCAGCACAGCCGCGATGGCGCTTTCCTGTTCGGCAAGGGCGACAACTCACCCTTGCCATTCCAGGGTGTGGCCGCCAACGGCACCAAACGCCTGTGGTCGGTAAACGGCGAGGTTCAATCCAGCCTGATGTTCTGGACGCACGAATCCGGGGAAGAGGGCAAAGACGGCAACCCGAAGGGCCTGGCCAAAGGCACCGCCACCGCCGATGTCGCCGAAACCTGCGCCAGCGAGATCGCCCGTCTGCTCACGCTGGGGCAGGCCGGGCAGGCCGGCTTTGCCCTGCCGGAGAACCCGGCAGATCTGGAACCGGTAACCCCCAAAGACATCGCCATTCTGGTCAACAACCGCAACGAAGCCAGCGCAGTGCGGGATGCCCTCGGCCGCCGGCGCATCAAGAGCGTGTACCTGTCGGACCGGGATTCGGTGCTGACCTCACAGGAAGCCAAGGAAATGCTGTGCTGGCTGCGGGCCTTCGCCGAGCCCCGGCAACTGGCCTGCATTCGCGCGGCGCTGGCCACCCCCACCCTGAGCCAGTCCTGGCAGGCCCTGGACCGGTTGCTCACCGATGAGATTGCCCTGGAGCGGGAAATCGAACGGTTTATGGGCTACCAGCAGCAATGGCAGAAACAGGGTGTACTGCCGATGCTGCGCAGCTTCCTGATGGATTTCGGGGTGCCCGGCCGGTTGCTGCAACGGGCCGATGGCGAGCGGCGGCTGACCGACATCCTGCATATCGCCGAACTGCTGCAGCAGGACAGCCTGCAACTGGACGGCGAGCATGCCCTGGTGCATCACTACACCCGGATTCTGCGGGCGGCGGACGAGGAAGACGAACACCGCACCTTACGCCTGGAAAGCGACGCCGGACTGGTAAAGGTGATTACCGTGCACAAGTCCAAGGGGCTGGAATACCCGCTGGTGTTCCTGCCCTTTGGCACCGCTTACCGGGCCCAGAGCGAAAAGCAGGCCTTTGTGCGCTACCACGATGACCAGGGCAAACTGGTCACTGTCTTCGACCCCAACGCCGAAGACGTTGCCAAGGCCGACCGGGAGCGTCTGGGCGAGGATATCCGCAAGCTCTACGTGGCCCTGACCCGGGCCCGGTTTGCGACCTGGGTAGGCGCTGCTGCCCTCGATAACTGGCCGCAAAGTGGCCTGGGTTATCTGATCGCCGGTGAAGCGGGGAGTCGGATCACCGACTGCCTGACCCGGCTGGGCGAAGGCCAACCGGAAATTACCATAACCCCGCTGCCGGAAGCGGAACAGACTCAATACAGCGAACCGGCGCCGGAGGCCCTGGGCCCGGCGTTGGAATCCACCCGTGAGGCGAAAGAGGACTGGTGGATTGCCAGTTACTCCGCCATCGAATACACCGGCATGGCCGGCACCGGAGTTGCGTTCACCGGTGAGGTGGAGGACGCCCAGACCCAGAACCTGCTGGAGGAAAGCACCCAGGAAGACGGCGAGCAGACAGCACCGATGACGGCTCATCGAAACCAGCACAATTTCCCCAAAGGCGCCGGCCCCGGCACCTTCCTGCACGAACTGCTGGAATGGTGCAGCCAGCATGGCTTCCAGCGGGTTGTGGATAATCCGTCCACGCTCCGGGAACAACTTACACGCCGGTGCGGCACCCGGGGCTGGAATGACTGGCTGGACCCGCTGGAACACTGGCTGCAGGCGCTGATCACCCGGCCACTACAACTGCAACGCTCTGGCACTGAAAGCGTCAGCCTGGCAGACCTGGCCACCCTGCGCCCGGAACTGGAATTCTGGTTTGAGAGCCGCAACGTCAGCATCGGCAAGCTCGACCAGCTGGTGACCCATTACACCCTGAACGGCGCCGACCGGCCCCGAGTGGAGGAGAACCGCTTTAACGGTATGCTCAAGGGCTTTATCGATCTGGTGTTTGAACACAACGGGCAGTATTACGTGCTGGACTACAAATCCAATACCCTGGGCGAGGAAGACAGCGCCTACACTGATCAGGCCATGGGTAACGCCATTCTGGATAAACGCTACGACCTTCAATATGTGCTGTACCTGCTGGCACTGCACCGGTTGCTGAAAGCCCGGCTGCCCGGTTACGACTACGACCAGCACATCGGCGGCGCCGTCTACCTGTTCCTGCGGGGGGTCAATTCCACCACCGGTGGCGCCTTTACCGACAAACCACCGAGAGCGTTGATTGAACAGCTGGATGCCCTGTTTGATGGTGAATCCGTGCCAGGGAGGGTGGCCGCATGAGCCGTACCCGCACTCACACCCACAATACCGAAAACCAGATCGCGCTGGATTTTGGGGATTCCACCCCGCACGTCGCCCCCATGCCCGGGCCGGAAAACAGGGCCGTTGACACCTCTGGTTTGCTCACCAGCCTGGATAAAACCGAGGCTCTGCTCCAGCAATGGCAACAGGCAGAATGGCTACGCCCCCTGGATGTGGGTTTTGCCCGGCTGATCTGTGAACTGTCGGAAGAGCAGGGCGAACGCCCCAATCCACTGGTTCTGCTGCTGGCGGCATTGACCTCCCATCAAGTGGGCCGGGGCCATGTCTGTATTGATCTGGCCAACCTGCTGGCGGATACAGGCAACACCCTGTCGCTGCCGCCGGAGGAGCCAGTTCGCGACACCCTCACCGAATCCGAAGCGGCCGGGCTGAGCCAGCTGAAACCCGGCGATCTGCTTACGCGGATTACCCTGGCCGATTGCCAAGCCGCCCTGAACGGTTCTCTAGCGGTTAGTGATGGCTCACTGACTACTCCCCTGGTAGTGAACGAGACCCGGCTCTACCTGCGCCGTTTCTGGCGCTATGAACAGCGCATTGCCGAAGGGATTCAGCAGCGTCTGGCCCTGCCATCACCCCTGGCGGAGCCGGATTCCGCCCCGGCCCAAACCCTGTCCAAAACTCTTGACCAACTGTTCCAGTCACCGGAACCGGTGGATTACCAGAAACTCGCCTGCGCCCTGGCCGCCCGTAACCGCTTTTCGGTGATCACCGGCGGCCCCGGCACTGGCAAGACTACCACCGTGGTCAACCTGTTGGCGGCGCTGCAGGCAGTAGCAGGTGAGTCCCCGGAACGGGCCGGCCGGAAATACCGCATTCGTCTGGCCGCCCCCACCGGCAAGGCTGCCGCCCGCCTGAACGAATCCATTGGCGGTGCGGTCAGTCGTCTGCCACTGGACCAACTGCCGGGCAACATACAGCTGGAGGATATTCCCACCAGGGTCACCACCCTGCACCGCCTGCTTGGTAGCCGGCCGGATACCCGCAGGTTCCGCCACAACCGCGACAACCCGTTGCTGGTGGACATTCTGGTGATCGACGAAGCCTCCATGGTGGATGTGGACCTGATGGCCTCGGTGTTCGACGCCCTGCCCGCCAATGCCCAACTGATCCTGCTGGGGGACAAGGACCAGCTGGCCTCGGTGGATGCCGGTGCGGTATTGGGTGAGCTGTGCCAGCGTGCTCTGAAAGCGCATTACACCCCGGAAACCGCCCGGTGGCTTACCGCCATCACCGGCAATCAGGTTCCGGAGACCCTGATTGATCCTGGCGGCCAACCCCTGGACCAGGCCGTGGCCATGCTGCGCAAGAGCTACCGGTTCCAGCAAGACAGCGGTATCCGGGCGCTCTCGGACGCTGTGAACACCAACGCTCTTGATAGCGCTGTGCTGCACCAGATCCGGGAAGCAGAGTTCGAGGATGTGGTCTGGCTGAATGGCGACAAAGCAAGGCCAGATCCGGAGCAAACACAGGCGCTGATTTGCCGCCATGCCATTACCGGCACGCCGGAGGCTTTCCGCAACGCCGGGCAGGGTCGGGTATTGAATAACAAGGAGTTACCGCCGCCAGTCGGTTATTGCCATTACCTGAAACGGATGCAGGATCACGGCCTGACAGAAACCAGTCCTCGCGAAGACTGGGATGCCCTGGCGGTTCGGGTTCTGGACGCCTTCAACGACTTTCAGATCCTCTGTGCCCTGCGCAAGGGTCCCTGGGGGGTGGAAGGTCTGAACGACCGGGTTGCCCGGCATCTGTTGGCGGAAAAGCTGATCCCCAGGGCGGAAGGCTGGTACGCTGGCCGGCCGGTGTTGGTCACCGGCAACGACTACAACCTGGGCCTGATGAACGGGGATATCGGCATTACCTTCAACGTGCCCTGGGACAGGACCGAATCCGGTGAACCCAAAGACACGCTGCGGGTCGCCTTCCCGAGCGGCGACAGCACTGGAGCCATCCGCTGGATTTCCCCCAGCCGGCTACAGCAACAGGAAACCGTGTACGCCATGACCGTGCACAAATCCCAGGGCTCCGAGTTCAACCATACCTGCCTGGTACTGCCGGACCGCCTCAGCCCGGTGCTGACCAGGGAGCTGATCTACACCGGCATCACCCGGGCGAAAAACTGGTTCAGCCTGATTACCGGCGACTCCCAGGTTCTGAAAGACAGCGTTGGGCAGCAGGTAATCCGCGCCTCCGGGCTAGCCAGGAGACTCAGCGAGGGCTAGTGTCTGTGTCGTCGCTACTCCGGTGCTGCTGCGCCCACAGATGGGCGTAGTGGCCACCGGCGGCCAGCAGCGCGTTGTGGCTGCCACTCTCGACGATCCGGCCGCCGTCCATCACCAGGATGGTGTTGGCATCACGGATAGTGGAAAGGCGGTGGGCAATCACCAGCGTCGTCCGCTGCTGGCTGACTTCCTTCAGTGCGCCCAGGATCGCCTGTTCCGACAACGAATCCAGGGAAGAGGTAGCCTCATCCAGAATCAGCAACGGCGGGTTCTTGAGAATCACCCGGGCAATGGCCACCCGTTGTTTCTCGCCACCCGATAGTTTCAAACCGCGCTCACCCACTTTGGTTTCATAGCCATCCGGCAGGCTGTGGATAAAATCTTCCAGATGCGCCAGGCGCGCTGCCCGGTACACATCTTCTTCCGTGGCCTCTGGCCGCCCATAAG
This sequence comes from Marinobacter metalliresistant, assembly GCF_038098645.1. NCBI lineage: Bacteria > Pseudomonadati > Pseudomonadota > Gammaproteobacteria > Pseudomonadales > Marinobacteraceae > Marinobacter > Marinobacter metalliresistant. The sequence continues at coordinate 2,791,647 of NZ_CP101118.1, forward strand.
CCAGGTTCCGGTAAAGGGTATCGTTGAACAGCACCGTATCCTGGGGCACCACACCGATGGCCGATCTCAGACTGTCCTGGGTGACCTGGCGGATATCCTGACCATCAATGCGGATGGCCCCTTTATCGACATCGTAGAAACGGAACAGCAGGCGGGCGAGGGTAGACTTGCCGGCACCACTGGCGCCGACCACGGCCACCGTATGGCCGGCCGGAATGGAAAAATTCACATCCTGCAGAATCGGGCGATCCGGGCGATAGGCAAAGTGAATGTGGTCGAAGCGCACCTCAGCGTTATCCACAGCCAGTTCCCTGGCCTCCGGTGCATCCTGAATGGCCGGCTCGTCCCCGAGCAGTTTGAACAGCCGCTCGATATTGACCAGCGCCTGACGGATTTCCCGATATACAAAACCCAATGCATTCAGGGGAATAAACAGCTGCAACAGGTAGGCGTTGATCATGGTGAAGTCACCAAGGGTAATCGCGCCGCTCGCCACTTCCCGCACTGCCATGGCCATAATCACGATCATCGCCAGGCCGATGATCAGCGCCTGGCCCGAGTTCAGGGCCGCCAGTGACAGGCGGTTCTTCAGCCGTGCCTGTTCCCAGTCCTCAAGATCCACGTCGTACAACTGCGATTCATAGCGCTCATTGTTGAAGTACTTGACGGTTTCATAGTTAAGCAGACTGTCTATCGCCCGGGAGTTGGACTGGTTATCCCGGGCATTGGCCTCCCGCACAAACCGGGTACGCCACTCGGTAATTTTGATGGAAAAGACCACATAAACGGCCACAGCCACCAGAATGGCCAGGACATATCCCACATTGAACGCCACGAACAGGATGCCGGCGACCATCAGGATTTCCAGAAGGGTGGGGGCAATATTGAACAGGGTGAAACGCAGCAGGAAACTGATGCCGTTGGTGCCCCGTTCGATATCCCTGGCCAGGCCTCCGGTTTTTCGATCCAGATGGAAGGCCAGTTCCCGGTGATGCAGGTGCTCGAAGACCCGCAACGACACCCGACGCATGGCACGCTCTGCTACACGGGCGAACACCGCATCCCGCAATTCGCTGAACAGGGTGGCCCCAAAACGCAGCGAACCATAAGCCACCACCAGTACCACCGGAATCCACAGCAGCATGTCCGCGCCACGGGTCTGGTCCAGATAGTCGACGATGTACTTCAGCGCCACCGGAGTGGCCACCGTTGCCAGTTTAGCCAGGACCAGCAATGCCAGAGCCAGGGCCACCCGGCCCCGAAACTCGGCCAGATAAGGCCAGAGACCGGCAATCACTTTCCAGTCGGGTTTGTGGTCAGCGGGATAATCGTTATCAGCGTAGGCTCTCACTGTTGCGAATAACTCCAAGGTTGGGGAGCGCGAGTGGGTGGTAGAGTGTCTTCCGGGACCGTCAAAAGCCATGGATGGCTTTTGCCGAGCGTACAGGGACCTATTTACAGCGTGTCCCGGAAGTCACTACCACCCACTCGCGCTCTACCCGGATGTATGATAGGTCCTGTTGGAGAACAAATCGTATGGTTGCCAGAGTCTACAGCAGCCGGCACTCAGGAGGCACATCATCAGAACCCGTCACCGCAAGGCCCTGAAACTGGTTATTGGATTTATCAGCCCCTACCGCCGAGCCGTGGCCGGTGCTCTGGTGGCGTTGATTTTCACTGCGGGAATTACTCTGGGTCTTGGTCAGGGTTTACGAATCCTTGTGGATCAGGGATTGGCCACCGAATCCCCTGAGAATCTGGCAAAAGCTATCGGTCTGTTCTTTGTGCTGGTGCTGGGCCTGGCATTCGGCTCGTTTACCCGGTTCTATCTGGTGTCGTGGATCGGCGAACGGGTGGTGGCGGACATTCGCAAGAAGGTATTCAACCACCTGATTGATCTTCATCCCGGCTTCTTTGAGCAGAACCGTGCCCTGGAAATCCAGTCGCGGTTTACCGCGGATACCACGGTGCTGCAGTCGGTGATTGGCTCCACCGTGTCCATTGCCCTGCGCAACGCCCTCATGCTGGTTGGGGGTTTGCTGCTCCTGTTCATTACCAACGCCAAACTGGCCAGTATCATTCTGCTGGGGTTTCCCCTGGTGATCGCACCGATCCTGTTTTTCGGCAGGCGGGTGCGGGCGCTGTCCCGTCTCAGTCAGGACCGGGTCGCGGACGTCGGCAGCTACGTGGGCGAGAACCTGACCCAGATCAAGACCGTTCAGGCCTTCAATCACCAGCCCCATGACCGGCGCTTTTTTGCCGGGGTTTCGGAAAAGGCCTTCGAGATTGCCCGGCAGCGTATCCGTCAGCGCGCCTGGCTGACCACTCTGGCCATTTCCCTGGTGATGGGGGCCGTGGGCATCGTCATCTGGATTGGCGGGCTGGATGTCATTCATGGCCGCATCAGCCCCGGTGAACTGGCGGCGTTTGTATTCTACAGCCTGCTGGTGGGGGTGGCGGCAGGCGCCATCAGTGAGGTGATTGGTGAACTTCAGAGAGCAGCAGGCTCGGCGGCGCGGCTGTTCGAACTGCTGCAAACGGAGCCGGAATTTGTTCGAAAGAATGCGGGCAAAGCCCTTCCGGATCCCATCAAAGGCGAGATCCGCATTGAGCACCTGGGCTTCAGTTACCCTGGGCGTCCGGAGCAGCCTGCACTCTCTGACTTTACCCTGGAGGTGAAAGCCGGAGAAACCCTGGCACTGGTGGGCCCGTCTGGCGCGGGCAAATCGACCCTGTTCGATCTGTTACTGCATTTTTACCAGCCCGGTCAGGGCCGGATTCTGATTGACGGGATAAATACGGCTGACCTGTCTCTGGAATCCTTGCGCCGGTGTTTTGCCCTGGTGCCCCAGAACCCGGCGCTGTTTCATGGCACGGTGGCGGACAACATCCGCTATGCCCGTCCGGATGCGAGCCAGGGGGATGTCGAGCAGGCCGCACGGATAGCCTACGCCCATGACTTTATCCAGAGCCTGCCCAAGGGCTACGGGACATCCCTGGGGGATGCCGGCCTGGGATTGTCCGGCGGGCAGAAGCAGCGCCTTGCCATCGCCCGGGCCTTGTTGGCCGATGCCCCGATTCTCCTGCTGGACGAAGCCACCAGTGCGCTGGATGCGGAGAGTGAAAATCTCATTCAGCAAGCCATGCCAGCACTCACAACCGGGCGCACCACGCTGGTGATTGCCCATCGACTGGCGACCGTCAGAGACGCAGATCGCATCGCGGTTCTCGATCAGGGCCGCCTGCTGGCCGTGGGTACCCACGACGAATTAATGCGCCATAATGGTCTCTATCGGCGGCTGGCAAAACTGCAGTTTCGGGAAAACGCCGCCTGACAGCGACAATAGTCGGTTTGTTTCCTGTCACCGTACTACTTACACTGGTAGGTGAAACTTCTGAACCTGAACCCAGGGAGAATGGCAAAGTGAGCAATAAAGAATTGCAGGCACTCAAAGAACGCTACGTTGCAGCGGGCGCGGCAAGTCCCAATGAACAGTTTGCCGACCATGCAACGAATGCGGAGCTGTGGGATGCAGACGGCAAACGCATGATCGATTTTGCCGGCGGCATCGGCGTACTTAACATCGGCCACCGCCACCCGAAAGTGGTAGAGGCGGTAAAGGCCCAGCTGGACAAGCTGATGCACACCTGCCAGACGGTGATGCCCTATGAGGGCTACGTAAAGCTGGCGCAGAAGCTCAGCGAAGTGGCTCCGGTCAAGGGCCACGCCAAGGTTATGCTGGCCAACTCCGGTGCGGAAGCCCTGGAAAACGCAATGAAGATCGCCCGGGCAGCCACTGGCAAAACCAACGTGATCTGCTTCGATGGTGGTTATCACGGCCGTACCTTCTACACCATGGCCATGAACGGTAAAGCGGCGCCCTACCAGACCGATTTCGGGCCGATGCCAGGCACGGTTTACCGCGCACCATACCCGGTGCCGTATCACGGGGTCAGCGAAGACGAAGCACTTCGTGGTTTGAAGATGACCATGAAAGCGGACTCACCGGCCAACAATACGGCGGCCATCGTGATTGAGCCGGTACTGGGCGAGGGCGGTTTTTACGCCGCACCGACCAGTTTCCTGAAGGAAATCCGCAAGATCTGCGATGACAACGACATCCTGATGATTGTGGACGAAGTTCAGAGCGGCTTTGGCCGTACCGGCAAGATGTTTGCCATTGAACACAGCGGTATTGAGCCGGACCTGATAACCATGGCCAAGAGTATGGCCGACGGTATGCCAATTTCGGCCATCGTGGGTACGGACAAGCACATGGATGCTTCCGGACCAAACTCTCTGGGCGGTACCTACACCGGCAGCCCGACCGCCTGTGCTGCAGCTTTGGCGGTATTCGATGTGTTCAAGGAAGAGGACATCCTTGGCAAGGCCCAGGCACTCGGCGAAAAGCTGAACAAGCGTTTCAGCCAGTGGCAGGAGCAGTTCGAGCATGTGGATAACGTCCGCAACCTCGGTCCCATGGCGGCTTTTGAGCTGGTAGAAAGCAAATCCAGCCATACGCCGAAGCCGGAATTGGCGGCTGCGGTGACCAAGAAGGCCAAGGAGAAGGGGCTGATTCTGCTGAGTTGTGGTATGTACGGCAATACCTTGCGGTTCCTGATGCCGGTGACCATTGGGGACGATGTGCTGGAAGAAGGGCTCGCGATTGTGGAAGAGAGCCTGAAGGAAGTTGGGGCTTAAAACCCTTTAGACTTTCTGTGAAGATCAAAGCCGGGCTCAAGGGCCCGGCTTTTTTGTGCGCCTACGCAAGCCTTCGGATTCATCGTATACTGCGGTGAGTTCTCCGGCAGTGCCGTTCGGCCTGCTGTTGTTTCACCAACCAGGCTAAACCATGACCTCTCCGAGTTCCTCCAACATTCCGGACCACAAACCAAGGCCCTGGGTCGATCTGCTGGTCAGTATCATTATTCCTTCCGTGATCCTGATGAAACTCAGTGGCGATGAGCACTTGGGCAGTGTGAATGCCTTGCTGATCGGGCTCGCCTTTCCCCTGGGCTGGGGGCTGTTCGAGCTGGTTAAGTACCACAAGAAGAATTTTATTGCAGTGCTGGGTCTGATCAGTGTGGGGCTCACAGGAGGCATCGGATTACTGGAGCTGGATGCCGGCTGGCTCGCCATCAAGGAAGCAGCGATTCCTGCCATCATTGGTCTGGCCGTACTGATATCCACATGGACGAAGTACCCGCTGGTCCGGACCCTGCTGTATAACCCGAACGTACTGGATGTTGAGAAGATCCAGCGCTCTCTGGAAGAACACAATCAGGTCGACGAATTCGAACAACGGCTACAGAAGGCCAGCTACTTTTTTGCAGGCACGTTTCTGTTCTCGTCGATCATGAATTACGTGCTCGCCAAGTGGATCGTGGTCAGCCCCTCCGGGACCGAGGCCTTCAACGAAGAGCTTGGCCAAATGACGCTGGTCAGCTATCCCATGATTGCCGTTCCCTCGATGGTGATGATGGTGCTCATTTTTTACTACCTGTGGCGCACCATTCGCCGACTGACCGGGTTTACCCTGGAAGAGGTTATGGCGCCGCACCTTGCTGAAAAGGAAAAGTCCGCGGAATCGACATCAAGGAAATAGAACAACGCTGATAACGGTAAATCCTGGACGAAAAAAAGCGGCGAAGGTTAGTAACCTTCGCCGCTTTTTTTATTCATCAGAACGTTGACGAATCAAATGTCCAGGTTGGTGACTTCCAGAGCGTTGGTCTGGATAAAGTTACGCCGCGGCTCCACATCGTCACCCATCAGGGTGGTGAATATCTGGTCGGCCGCGAAGGCATCTTCAATGGTCACTTTCATCATGCGACGGGTTTCCGGATCCATGGTGGTTTCCCACAGCTGATCCGGGTTCATTTCACCGAGGCCCTTGTAACGCTGAATACTCAAGCCACGCTGGGCTTCCTTCATCAACCAGTCCAGAGCGCCTTCAAAGGACAGAACCGGCTGCTTGCGCTCACCACGCTGGATATAGGCACCCTCTTCAATCAGGCCATCCAGGGTTTCGCCCATGCGGGCAATAGCGCCGTAGGAAGACGACTCAAAGAATTCATGGCTGAAGACGTGCTCATGGGGAATCCCGTGAACATAGATGGTGACCTTCGGCAGGTACAGATCCCGCTCGGGATCCTTAGTGACCGAGAACGTGTACTTGGTGCCGGTACGGGTATCCAGATCCAGCCCCTCGCCCAGGCGTGCGACCCAGCGGGTCACCGTTTCTTCATCCTTCAGGTGCTCTGACTTGAGAGTGATGTTCTGAAGCATCTGTTCCAGCACCTTGGCGGGATACGCCCGGGACAGCCTTCCGATCATGGCCATCACGGCCTGATAGTCCTTAACCATGGTTTCCAGCGCGGAGTCCTTGATCGCCGGTGCTTCAGGGTTTACGTACAGCTGTGCGCCTTCCAGAGCCGTCTGGGTGAGGTAGGCCTCCTTGGCTTTCTCATCCTTCAGGTACTGTTCCTGTTTACCTCGCTTGACCTTGTACAGCGGCGGCATGGCAATAAAGACATGGCCACGTTCGATGATTTCGCGCATCTGGCGGAACAGGAAAGTCAGCAGCAGGGTACGGATGTGGGAGCCGTCCACATCCGCATCGGTCATGATGATGATGGAATGGTACCGAAGTTTGTCCGGGTTGAATTCCTCCCGGCCGATTCCGCAGCCAAGGGCGGTGATCAGGGTACCGACCTCTGCTGAGGACAGCATCTTGTCGAACCGGGCTTTCTCCACGTTCAGGATCTTGCCCTTCAACGGCAGGATCGCCTGGGTCTTGCGGTCCCGGCCCTGTTTGGCACTGCCACCGGCCGAGTCACCCTCCACAATGTACAGTTCTGAAAGTGCCGGATCCTTCTCCTGACAATCCGCCAGTTTTCCAGGCAGGCCGGCAATATCCAAAGCGCCCTTGCGACGGGTCATATCACGGGCCTTGCGCGCCGCCTCACGGGCCCTGGCCGCTTCAATCATCTTGTTGACGATCAGCTTGGCTTCGTTGGGCTGTTCCTGAAGGTAATCGGCGAAGCTCTGATACAGCTCCTGTTCGACCGCAGTTTTCACTTCCGACGACACCAGCTTGTCTTTGGTCTGGGAAGAAAACTTCGGATCTGGGACCTTGACGCTGACAATCGCGGTCAGGCCTTCCCGGGCATCATCACCAGACGTAGCGACCTTCGCTTTCTTACCGAGGCCTTCGTGCTCGATATAGTTGTTCAGGGACCGGGTCAGGGCGGCGCGGAAACCGGCCAGGTGAGTACCACCATCCCGCTGGGGAATGTTGTTGGTGAAACAGTAAAGGTTTTCCTGGAAGGCATCGTTCCACTGCATCGCCACTTCCACGGCGATGCCGTCTTCACGCTCACGGTTGAAGTGGAACACCCGGTTAATCGGCGTCTTGTTGGTGTTCAGATGCTCAACAAATGCCCGCAAACCGCCTTCGTATTCAAACACTTCTTCTCTGCCGCTGCGCTCGTCTGTGAGACGAATGCGCACACCACTGTTCAGGAACGCAAGCTCCCGCAGGCGCTTGGCCAGAATGTCGTAGTGGAATTCGATATGGGTGAAGGTCTCCGGTGACGGAATGAAGTGAACCTTGGTACCGGATGCGTCGGTTTCACCAACGGGGCCCAAAGGGGCGTCCGGTACACCGTGGGTATAGGTTTGCTCGTAGACCTTGCCATCGCGACGAATGGTCAGGGTCAGGGTAGAGGACAAGGCATTAACAACCGACACGCCTACGCCATGCAGACCACCGGAGACCTTGTAGGAATTATCATCAAATTTACCACCGGCGTGCAGAACCGTCATGATAACTTCGGCGGCGGAGACGCCTTCTTCCTCGTGCAGGTCCACCGGAATACCACGACCATTGTCTTTTACCGTTACCGATTCATCGGGGTGAATAACAACGCCGATCTCGGAGCAGTGGCCCGCCAGCGCTTCATCGATGGAGTTATCCACCAATTCAAAGACCATGTGGTGCAGGCCTGTGCCATCATCGGTATCACCGATGTACATGCCGGGCCGTTTTCGCACCGCATCCAGTCCCTTCAAGACTTTGATACTGGAGGAATTGTAGTTCGATTCACTCATTCGGAAACTCCTGAAGCGTGATTAGGCCGGGGCATCTTAGCGTTCCGCACCGGTCTTATTCTTCCATCAATTTGCCATGTTCCACGTGGAACATTCTGTATTCTGGTGCCTTCCCGTCCGGCCAAAGCTGACCAACCCGAGGCCGTTCGATCGACGTAATAAACACCTGACAACGCAATGCCTGTAACCTGCGGGCCAACATCGCCCTGTGCCCTTCATCCAGCTCGGCATTAATATCGTCAAGCAAAAAGGTCACCTGTTTGCCCATGTCACTCAACACCATGCCTTGGGCAATCTTCATCAAAATTACCAGGGTTTTCTGCTGGCCCCGGGAGAAGGTTTCCGCAACGGGCCGTCCCTGAAACCTCAACCGGATATCCGCGCGGTTGGGCCCATAAAGGGTGTGCCCCATTTTACGCTCCTGCTCCCGATGGCCTACCAGTACGTCCACCAGGGATTGAGTGGCATCCCACCCGGCGTAAAATTCGAGCTTCAACCCTTCGGTCCACTGCACTTCAACTTCCCTGACCAGCGCTTCGAATGCGGCCTTGAAGCGGACAAACGTATTGATTCGGGCGTCATTGATCCGGTCACTCAAGGCAGCGTACTGGCGGTCCCAGACCCGCAATAAGGATTCGTCCAGTCTACCATTTCTGAGCGTTTGATTCCGCTGTGATGTCACTCTCTGACATTGCTGCCACACTGACGCAAATGAAGGTTCCACGTGGAACACTGCCCAATCGAGGAACTGCCGTCGTTTCCCCGGCCCCCCGGCAACGACATCGAAAACGCCCGGATCAATCACCGATACCGGTAAATGCATTGCAAGCGAGGACAAACTACGAACGCCTTCGCCGTCGACCCGCAACGCAGTCTCTTTCTGCACCACATCGCGGGAGATACCCAACCGATGTACCAGACCATTACCGCTTTTCCTGGCATCGTCCGTCAGTCCGTGATCGAGTCCGCCAAACACGGTGAATCGCTGCTCACCATGGTGCACTACCGCCTGATGCCGATTTACCCGGAACGATCTCCCCAACCCCAGATAACCAATAGCTTCCAGAACGCTGGTTTTGCCACTGCCGTTCTCTCCATACAGGAGGTTAAAGGAAGGAGAAAAGGTCACGGGCGCCGACGACAGATTGCGGAAGTTTTCAGTCTGGAATTTAACTAACGCCATAGACAAGAGAACTCGAAGCGGAAAGGAAGGAGCCGAAAAAAGAATCCGCACAATGAAAAAGGCAGCGTTACCGCTTCCGGTAACGCTGCCTTAGTGTACAAAAGCCAATGCCTGAAGGCGACCGCCTCAATGAAGCATATTCAGCCGCTCATCCATGAACACATCCATTTCCGGCGCGAGGATGTGCACATAGCGATCAAAATACAAAAACTGTTTCAGTAACAAGGCAAATTCCCGGGGGAAGTGGAGTCCATGGCTTTCCCCGATTTTTACCATATCCATCAGAATATGATTCACATCGTCTTCGGCCTTATCGGCCTCGTAAGGAACCTCGTCGGGTACCATCTTGTCCATCTGTTGGTAGAGCCTGCGAAGATCGCCGGCAAGCTCGTCCACCCGGACAGTCTTATGGGTAATTCCAATACGGATCATGGCGTCGGCCATGCCCTCGAAATTTCCAACCATCACCGCAGAAATAAAATCACTGACCGCCTGCCAGGTATCCGGCTTTATCCGGCCCACGATTCCGAAATCGATAAACCCGACTCGCCCATCTTTCAGGACCATCAGGTTTCCGGCATGAACGTCCGCGTGGAAAAATTCACACTGGGTCAGACTCGCAAACCAGGTGTTCATCGCCGTGATCAACGTCCGCTCCGGATCCCGGGCATAACCCCTGATGCTTTCCAGATCGGTCAACGGCACCCCGTGAAAACGTTCCATGGTCAGGATTCGACGGGTACTGCAATGTTCGAAAACCCGGGGGACGGCCGCATCCTGGTTATGAGTATCGTGCAGAAATTCCCGGAACACCTTCAGGTTGTTGGCTTCCTTGATGAAGTCACATTCCTCCATCATGGTCCGCTGGATTTCTTCGACAATCCCGGACATGGAGGTCCAGGACAATTTCGGCGCCAGTGTTTCCAGAATCCGCGCAGACAGATACAGAAAGTTCAGATCCGTCAGCAGGATATTCTCAACACCCGGCTTCTGTACCTTGATGACCACGTCTTCACCGGTCACCAGTCTTGCGGCATGTACCTGCGCAATAGAGGCGGACGCCAGGGCTACAGGATCAATGTCCAAATAGACTTCGTCCAGCGGACGCCCCAGTTCCTCAGTAATGATCTTCCGGATCACGCCAAAGGGGAGGTTGGGTGTCTTATCCAGGCAGTTCTGGAATTCCTCAACGTACTCCTTGGGGAAGAACGTCGGTGAGCTGGCGATAAATTGCCCGAGCTTTATGTAGGTGGCACCCAGTGATTCAAATGTCTGCCTCAGCAGCCGGGGTGTCGGGGGACGATCTCCCCGAACCCAGTTGATCCCTGTGCGCCCGAGTACCGACACAGTCTGCCCAATCCGGAAAGCTCCTTTGATTCCATTCGTTACGGCACTCATCAGTCTCATCCTCCTACAGCCTCATGGGCATAACCACGTAAAGACAACGGGCATCGTTCTGCGCTTCGATCAACGCACTGCTGTTGGGGTTGGACAGGGTCATCTTTACCTGATCCTCATCCAGTGCGTTCATCACGTCCACCAGGTAGCCTACATTAAAACCGATCTGCAGGGATTCGCCCTGATAATCCACAGGCAGCGCGTCTTCGGCCTGTTCCTGATCCGGATTATTGGCGAATACCTGGAGTTCGTTAGGGGCAAGATTCAGGCGCACACCCCGAATATTCTCGTGAGACAGAATCCCCGCCCGTTGCAGCGTATTCCTGAGCGTGGCGCGGTCTGCCAGTACCACTTTGTCGCCGCCCCGGGGAATCACCCGGTTATAGTCCGGGAATTTGCCCTCAATCAGTTTTGAGGTGAAGGTGTAAGCGCCCACGGTCGCGCGCAGGTGATTATCGCCAATCACCAGGGTGACCGGTGATTCCACATCCTCAAGCAACCGTGCCAGTTCCAGCACGCCTTTACGGGGCACAATAACCTGGCGAAGTTCCGGACAATTCGTCGGCAGGTCCAGGTGAGCCATAGCCAGACGGTGACCATCGGTGGCAACCGTCCGCACATGATCCTTATCCACTTCCAGCAGCAACCCGTTCAGGTAGTAACGAACGTCTTGCTGAGCCATGGCAAAGGCGGTTGTATCCAGCATTTGACCCAACTCTTTTTGGGGCAGTTCCAGCCGGAAACTTTCCGCTTCGTCTTCCACATTGGGGAAGTGCTCAGCTGGTAACGTGGACAGAGTGAAATGACTTGCACCACAGCGCAGATGCAAACGATCGCCTTCCAGCGACAGCTCCATCGGTGCCTCATCACCCAGGGCCCGGCAGATGTCGGACAGCTTGCGGGCCGGAACAGTAATCCGGCCAGGCTGATCCACATGCACCGGTGTTACCCGGGCAACCAGTTCCACTTCCATGTTGGTCCCGGTCAGGGTCAGGGTATTGTCTTCCGCCACCAGCAATACGTTGGACAGCACGGGCATGGTCTGTTTCTTTTCCACGACGCCCGCAATGCTTTGCAGCGGGATAAGCAGGGATTCACGGCTGATCGTCAGTTTCATGGCACTCAGCTTTCTTTATGTTGGAAGGGTGAATGTTGTTCGCCAACGCCCGGCATCAGGTTGTCAGCAGTCTCATAAAATTCTGATAATCCTCGCGGATGCCCGGATCAGTCTCCTGCAACTCCACGATTTTCTTACATGCATGCAGCACGGTGGTGTGGTCGCGACCGCCGAAAGCATCACCAATCTCCGGGAGGCTGTGATTGGTCAGCTCCTTGGACAGAGACATGGCAACCTGCCGTGGCCGGGTCACTATGCGGGTCCGCCGTTTCGACAGCAGATCCGCCACCTTGATCTTGTAATATTCCGCGACGGTGCGCTGAATATTATCAATACTCACCTGCTTCTCATGAAGTGCCAACAGGTCTTTCAGACTTTCACGGATAAACGGGGGAGTGATTTCGGAACCCGTGAAGTGAGCATTCGCTATCACCAAACGCAGCGCTCCTTCAAGCTCCCGAACATTCGATCGGATTTTCTGGGCAATAAAAAAGGCCGCTTCACTGCTCAGCTTGACGTTGGCCTGCTCCGCCTTTTTCATCAATATGGCTACCCGGGTTTCAAGCTCCGGAGGCTCCACCATGACCGTTAACCCCCAACCAAACCGGGATTTAAGCCGTTCTTCCATGTCGACGATTTCTTTCGGGAAACGATCACAGGTCACAATGACCTGCTGGCCGCCCTCAAGCAACGCATTAAAGGTATGGAAGAATTCTTCCTGGGAACGCTCCTTGCGGGCAAAAAACTGGATATCATCGATGAGCAGGGCATCCACCGACCGGTAATAGCGCTTGAATTCATTAATGGCATTGAGCTGTAACGCCTTGACCATATCGGCCACAAAACGCTCTGACCTGAGGTATGCCACTTTTGCCTTGGGATTGCGACGGACAATCTCGTTCCCAATCGCATGCATCAGGTGGGTTTTACCCAGACCCACGCCACCGTAGAGGAAAAGAGGATTGTAGGCGCCACCCGGATTTTCAGCCACCTGCATGGACGCCGCCCGCGCCAACTGGTTGGACTTACCCTCTACAAAGGTTTCAAAGGTGAAGCCTTCATTGAGAAAACTCTGGTGCTTGATATCCCCTTCAATCTGAACCGGCCGGCGCTCACTATAACTTTTGGGTCGCACAGACGTTGATCCGGGCACCGTCGCGGCGACGCCTCTTTCCTCTTCCGTGACCCGACTCCCGGCTTCCTCCAGCACCTGGCCGTTCAGCCGGGCAGGCATTTCCGAGCGCTTGACCGGATCACTTTCCCGGGGCGCCGATCCCACCTTCATGTTAACCCGGGGCGCCTGACCACCGTTCAGATCCTTGAGAACCTCTTCAATGCGCCGAAGGTACTTTTCGTTTACCCAATCCATCACAAAGCGGTTGGGCGCGAACAACATCAGCTGCCCCTCCCGGTGATCGGATTGCAGGGGCCTGAGCCAGGTATTGAACTGTTGTGCGGGAAACTCGTCCCGAAGTACTTCAAGACATTGATGCCACATACTATTTGGCACGACAGCCTGCTCCCGATAACCCTGAAATGTCGCTGAACGGATAAAGGACATCCTGTCCAGAGAGATGACCCCGGATTCTAACCCGCCAGGGCCCGCAGTGAAAGTGCTAAAGCCAGTTCATGAACAGCCTGTGGAAATTTATTCCCTTATATTTCAATTTTGTACGAACTTACCTACAACCTTGTGTACAGAAAATTTCCGCTTCCAGGGTTATACACAGCCCTGTGTGTACAAGCATGGACGAACCCTGTTAGGAACCATGGGACGCAACCGGGGATAACTCGATCGGATTCAACAATACCGTGTTACCCACATTCCGCCCTTGCGTCGTCCACAGACTTCAGGGCCCATTGTCAATACCCTTGTCAACCAACCAACATGTTGTTTTTTCGGACTTAGTTTTGCTTATCCACAGAAAACGTCGTCTCTAATAACAGTAATAATTAATCCTTAAAGAAATTCTAAAAAGACTTACTGAATTTATTACCTGGTCGAACCTGTTCCGGATTTCAGCCATTGGCATAACCCCGTAGCAATAAACATTGAATTCCCGCCGCTATTTGCATAGAATGCCGCTCCTGTTTCGGCTGTACAATTTCCGGCCAGTTACTGAATTTCCAACTTACGAATTGTGAGACCATCACCATGAAAAGAACGTTTCAACCAAGCGTCCTGAAGCGTAAGCGCGTTCACGGTTTCCGTGCCCGTATGGCAACTGCCAACGGCCGCAAGGTTATTTCCCGTCGTCGTGCCAAAGGCCGCGCACGTCTGTCCGCGTAAGCTTTGTCCGCCGAATGAAGGCTTTGGGTTTCCCGAAATCAAATCGTCTCCTGCGACCTGCTGATTACGGTAAAGTCTTCGATGACGTGCAGCTGAAAGTTCCGCACAGGAATTTTCTGATCCTGGCGACACCGAATAATCTCGGTCACGCCAGGATCGGTTTGATTTTTTCCAAGAAAAATCTGAAGCTCTCGGTCCAGAGAAACCGGATAAAACGCCAGGTCAGGGAAAGCTTCCGACTTCAGACGGACCTCCCGGGGCTTGACGTTGTGGTACTGGGAAGACAGGGCCTTGTTTCCCTGGACAACCCAACCGTTCGCGCATCCATGGACGACCTCTGGCGACGGCTCAGGAAAAAATACACTCAATCTCAGCCATCCCGGGCAGCACCATCGGAGACTGCCGGTCGAGGAACGGGTTAATGCGCAAACTTTTGCTCCTGCCCATCCGCTTCTACCAGTATGCCATCAGTCCCATGATGGCCAGCCATTGCCGCCATTACCCCACCTGCTCACAATATGCCGTTGAAGCCATTACTCATCATGGCGCCCTGAAAGGGTTATTTCTCGCAATCCGGCGTCTGTTAAGGTGTCATCCCTGGGCGGAAGGCGGGTATGATCCGGTGCCGGGCACGGAAAAATCCGTGGGCCTGGAATCCGGAACACCCTGCGTGCACGCTGATCATCCCCACACAACAACCCAGACCAGACAGTAACTCTATGGATATTCAACGCATCGTATTATTTGCCGGCCTGGCTATTGTCAGTTATCTGATGGTGCTTGCCTGGAATGAGGATTACCACCAGCAACCGGAGGCCGCCCAGGTTTCTCAATCCGCTCCGTCACAAACCACGGTTGGCCCGGGCAATCCAGATGATATGGTGCTGCCGGAAAACAGTACTGGCTCATCCGTGCCAAACCCTGGCTCTGAAGAATTTGCCACTCCCGAAACCGGAAAGTCCGTTGTCAGCCAGACCGAAGCTGGTACCACCGTCACGAATCAGTTCGTTAAGGTTCGGACTGATGTTTACGAGCTGACGATTGACCGTGTCAGTGGCAATCTTGTCCGCGCCCAGCTTCTGGATTACGACAAATCACTCCACAGCAAAGAACCTCTGACACTGCTCAATAACACCGAAAACCGGTTGTATGTTCTTGAGAGTGGGCTTATTGGCCGTGACGGTCCGGACAGCCGTAAAAACGGCACAGCCCCCCTGTACCAGACCGAAGCGTCGAGCTATGAACTGGCCGAAGGTGATAATCAGCTAACCGTCGACCTGACCTTCACAACCGACAAGGGCGTCCGGATCACCAAGCGCTATCAGTTCGAACGCAACAGTTACGAAATTGCTGTGAAATACCTGGTTGAAAACCAGTCCAGTGAGAACTGGCAGGCCAATTTCACCGGAAAAATTGTACGTGACCAGTCTCCCGACCCCACATCCCAGGCCAGCATGGGTATTAAGGCCTTCCTCGGTCTGGTTGTCAGTTCTCCGGAGGATCCGTACCAGAAATTCAAATTCGACGATCTTCAGGAAAACCAGCTCAACCGGTCCGTCACCAACGGCTGGCTGGCCTTCCTCCAGCACTACTTCATTTCAGCGTGGGTTCCCGAGCGCGACCAGGCTGCCCAGTTCCAGACTACCCGTCGCGGGCCCTATTACGTAATGGGCTTTGTCTACCCGGCGACAACCGTTGAGCCTGGCCAGACCGCTGAAATCGGTGCCCGTGCCTACGTTGGGCCTAAAATTATTGATCGTCTGGAAAACATGGCGCCCAATCTGGATCGCACCGTCGACTTCGGCTGGCTGTTCTTTATTTCCCTGCCACTGTTCGTCATCCTGGAGTGGTTTCACAGCATTGTCGGGAACTGGGGTGTCTCCATTATCCTGCTGACCGTTCTGGTGAAAGCCGTGTTCTTCCATTTGTCCGCCACCAGCTACAAGTCCATGGCCAAAATGCGTGCGGCGGCGCCGCAACTGACCCGGCTCAAGGAACTCTATGGCGATGATCGCCAGCGCATGTCCCAGGAAATGATGGCGCTGTACAAGCGTGAAAAAATCAACCCGCTGGGTGGCTGCCTGCCAATCCTGGTGCAGATGCCGGTGTTCATATCCCTGTACTGGGTTCTGTTTGAGAGCGTACAGCTGCGACATTCCCCCTTCGTGCTGTGGATAAATGATCTTTCTCAAATGGACCCGTACTTCATCCTGCCGATCCTGATGGGTGCAAGCATGTTCCTGCAGATGCACCTGAACCCGACGCCACCGGATCCGATGCAGGCCAAGATCATGAAGCTGATGCCGCTGGTCTTTACCGTGTTCTTCCTGTGGTTCCCGGCAGGTCTGGTGCTGTACTGGCTGACAAACAACATTCTGTCGATCAGTCAGCAGTGGTACATTACCCGCAAAATTGAAGCAGACGCGGCAGCCAAAAAGCACTGACCCGTGCAATTGATCTGACCCAAACAGAGGCTCCTTCGCGGAGCCTCTGTTGTTTCCGCCCCGAGGAACAACCAACATGAGCCAGAATTCTGACACCATCGCCGCCATTGCCACGGCACCCGGCCAGGCCGGTGTTGGCATTGTCCGGGTATCCGGCCCGAAGGCTTCGGAGATTGCCGGACAGATGTTGGGTTTCCGCCCCAAACCACGCTATGCCCATTACGGCCCCTTCCTGGACAGCGACGGTGAACTGATCGATGAAGGAATAGGACTGTTTTTCCCCAATCCCCACTCCTTTACCGGAGAGGACGTGTTCGAGTTGCAGGGCCATGGTGGCACGGTGATCCTGGATCTCCTGCTCCGTGAAGTCTGTAGCCGGGGCGCAAGACTGGCGAGGCCCGGTGAATTCTCCGAGCGGGCGTTCCTGAACGACAAGCTGGATCTGGCCCAGGCCGAGGCGATTGCCGATCTGATCGAGAGCAGTTCGGAACAGGCCGCCCGCTGTGCCGTGCGTTCCATGCAGGGGGTGTTTTCCCGGCAGATTGAGGACCTGGTGGAGGCGGTAACCCACCTGAGGATCTACGCTGAGGCGGCCATCGATTTTCCGGAAGAGGAAATCGATTTTCTCGCCGATGGCAAGGTGGCCAGTGACCTTCAGGCCCTGCTTGACCGGCTTGAGCGGATTCTTGCCGACGCCCAGCAGGGCACCATTTTACGGGACGGCATGAAAGTAGTGATCGCCGGGCGGCCAAACGCGGGCAAATCCAGTCTGCTCAATGCCCTGGCCGGTCGCGAAGCGGCGATTGTAACGGCCATTGAAGGTACCACCCGGGATGTCCTCAGGGAACATATCCACATCGATGGCATGCCGCTGCACATCATTGATACCGCTGGCCTGAGGGATAGCCCGGATGAAGTGGAACAGATCGGGATCGCCCGGGCGTGGGATGAGATCCGTCAGGCCGATCGCATCCTGCTGATGGTGGATGCGACCACCACCGATAAAACCGAGCCCCATGAAATCTGGCCGGATTTTATCGACCGGTTGCCAGCGAACGCTCCGGTTACGGTCATCCGCAACAAGGTGGATCTTTCCGGTGAAGGGGTTGGTATCAGCGCGGAGCCTCACCAGAGTGCTCCGGTCATCCGTCTGGCAGCGAAATCTGCCGGAGGGCTGGAGATTCTCCGGGACCATCTCAAGCAATGCATGGGGTTTGCCAGTACCACCGAAGGCGGATTCCTGGCCCGCCGCCGGCATCTGGATGCCCTTGAGAGAGCTCTGGAACTGCTGGTTCAGGGCCAGAGTCAACTCGAGGGCTTCGGTGCCGGTGAATTGCTGGCCGAAGACCTGCGCGCTGCCCAGGATGCCTTGGGCGAGATTACCGGGCATCTGACACCCGATGAATTGCTCGGCAAGATCTTCAGCAGTTTCTGTATTGGCAAATAGTTTCGGTTCTACCCATGATGTTTAGCATGCAGGCAATAACTGCGGAGATTTTTCACCATGCGTATAACGGCAACTCATCTCGCACAGTGGTCAGACAAGCGTGAAGCCCAAGGAACGCTTCCTGTATTTGTGAGAAGGTTGATCTCGGCAACAGCTCGCACCACGGCGCTTGCCATGCCGGGCGGCGACTCGGTGAACCTACCAGGCTGGGATGGCGTTATAGAAACGGTGGAGGGAAATCCTTGAAGCCTGGCTGGAAACTTCTCCTGCAACCGCTTTGTGGTTGGGCATTCAGTTGGGTATCGCCGGTCACGGCATAGAGGCTGTAGAGAATCACTGGGCGCACTGGAGCAACCAATCCAAACCGGCCGTAACAGCCTCTAAGTTGTTTGCCGGGCGAGAGGAATCCAGGGGTTCACTCAAGAACAGCATTCAGCAGCGCGAACCTTTGATTTCCATTATGGCAGACAGCCAGTCCGAAGCTGTTGCCTTTGTATGCGCACTATTGATTGAAGAAGGCTATTCTCCACGCGCCGCCTGCGTGACCTCAGAAGAGGGCTGGCAGTTTGTGGATGCCAACCCTGGCATTGACTTGGTGGTCATCACCGATAACCGACTTGGCAACCGTCGTTCTCCCCGTGAAGGAATCAGCCTATACAATTCACGAGGTGTTACTTCTCGCATGCCATACGATGGCGGGAAGCAGGAACGCAAGGTTTCAGACGAATTCAGGCGTTTTTCTACCCATTGGAAAGACTCGAAACCCAACCTTGCGGCAATGATCGAAGACCTTGCGAAATCTTACGAGCTAGACGCCCGAAGACAGGATGAAGACGGCTTATGGGCTCAAGAGTGGTGACGATGTATGGATGCTCGCTATCCCAGCACAAACTGGGCTTCTAGCTGATTCAAGAGCTGGAAAGTGGTGATATAGGGTACACCGAAGACGTCGCAGATATTTGGAATTTTGACCTTGGTACTGTTTTGGGGAACTGGTATTTCGTGAGTAACGACAGTACCACCGACAACAGCCGCAGTTGCTATCAGCCAAGGATCAGCCTTGCTGAGGAACTCCGCTACAAATTCTTGCTTTTTTCCTTCCAGCTCAGCTACATGCTGAGCTACTTCTGCGAACTTTTTCTGGATATCGTCGTCTGAAACCGGGATGAACTGGTCCTTCCTATCCTTTACCCAATCCGAAAGCTCGTCATCTCCATCAGACAATTCGTCATAGACTGTGCGGATGCTCGCCAGCGCTGACATCGCGTACTGTTGGTCGAGCCACGCCCAGTAAGCCGGACAGAATGACATTTGGTAGTGGAGATTCTTTGCCTGGATATAGGTGTTGGCGTCCAGCAAATACATCAGATCCCTAATTCTTTGGCATAGTTGGTTATTTTGTGGGGTTTCATATTCAGTAAGCTACCCGCATCCCGAAGAAGAACGCGCCCACTGAGAGCTTCACTGACCAGAGCCTTAGAGAAGGTTTCGCTGATCTGCCCTCGTTGAGTTCTGTAGAACGTAGGGCCACCTTGAGTTCGTTCACGGTTCCGGTAACGTTCCTGAAGATCGTCGACGTAATTCCGGTACTCATCCCGGGAGATTTTCCCGAGTGTCAGTGCCCGCCTTGCGATTACCCATGTGCTGACGCGGAAATGAGCTTCCAATACTGGAAGGTTTTCTTTCCAATCTTCCGCATCTTGCCAGTGGGTATCAAATTCCGCCTCAGGAACCAAAAATTCCGCCGCTACAGCGTTACAGAAAATCTCTTCTCTTTGGTGAGTATCGGGACTTGCGTCAGAAACCCCGCTTTTGCCAAGCCAGATATGCACCAATTCATGGATCAAGGTGAACAATCGTGCGGCCGGGGCGTCGGCTTGGTTGACGAAAATCACCGGTGCCAGAGGATCGGAAATCGCAAAGCCGCGAAATTCTTGAACAGACAGCGGGCGAGAGTGATGACGGATGAATCCCTGCCGCATGACCAGGATGCCCGCCTCTTCGATCTTGCGGATGAGTAGGCGCCAGTAATCTTCCCAGTTACCTCGCTCGGGATGAGCTGGTATGCCGAGCACCTGCCGCATGTTCTGAACCACATCCAGGATATTGGAACGAGCAGTGAACCGACCAACATATGGGTTGCGCTCCACACCTTGGTCTCGGAGATACTCCGCGTACCATTCCTGCCGTCGCAGAACGATCTGGGCCATTTCGATAAGCTCGGAAGAAGGTCGGTTAGGATGATGCCCCCCGACCGTTCGAAGATCTGGTAGCGGTAACGTCTCTTCCGGCGGCTGCTTCAGATAAAGATAGCCAAACGGAATATGGGTTTTGGCGGCAAAGTCTTGAGCCTGCTTGAAGGTCGGTGGTTTCTCCGCTCGCTCCCAGGCGTCAAGTTTATCGTTTGGCACCCCCAGTTTGGATGCCAGAGCAGACACACTAAGCTGTGCCCGCTCCCGGGCCCAGGTTAGGATATCTGCATTGATTCTGGCGTAGGTGGTGGCCATGACTGCTGCTCGGAACAAAATTTATCAGGGCGTAGTGTAAGCTTAGACGGTTTAGGAGCCAACTGATGCCCTTGGCCGTGCGTGCGTCGAACTATCGGCAAGTGAAACGCGAAAAGGCGCAAAATTTACGATTTTCTGCACATTCCCCGAGCGAACCCCGGAAAGCTATTATATGATTGATAACGAAGGGTAGTAGCCACCTAGTGTAATCAGTGTCTGCTGTCCCAGCACGTCCTGCTCCACTTGAGCACGCAATGCCAGAATCTCCCGGAACAGATCACGCCCACGAGTGGCGGTTTCCGACACCCCATTCAGGAAAAACCGCAGCATTATTATTGGTTCGTACCTGCATCAGCGCATCGTAGTAACTGGCGCGGTTGCGCTCAAAAAAGTCCGACAGGTACAGCGATGGCTTATTCAGCAAGCCATGACTTACCAGGTAAAGTGGAATCAGCAAGCGCCCGATACGGCCATTACCATCAAGAAACGGGTGAATGGTCTCAAACTGGTAGTGGCTCAAGCCAATACGGATCGGTTGGGGCACCTGAATCTGATCGTTATGCCAGAACAATTCCAGATCGCCCATCATTGCCACCACACCTTCATAATGGGGTGGGATGAAACTGGCATCGGCTAGGCTGGAACCACCAATCCAGTTCTGGCTGCTCCGAAACTCCCCGGGCAATTTGTGTTCGCCATGCACCCCTTGCAGCAACAGTTCATGAGTATGTTTCAGCAGACGATTGGAAAGGGGGGGGGTACTGGCAAGTTGGGTAATCGCAGAGTTGACGGCCTCGATGTAATTACGCACCTCTTGCCAGTCATCACGTTTTCCGGAGAAATCTGCTCTGCTGGCAGGAGGACTTCATCAATGGCGGTCTGCGTGCAGTTTGGCCATTCCGAGCAGCAAACCCGGCTACTGTAGATTTTGAGAAGAACAGGGAAAACACGTCAGCCCGAGATGTTCTTCAGGCCTGCTTCAGCGGCAGCACGTGAGGCTTCACGCGCTGAACTTTTTGTTGAGCGATCACTCAATAACCGATAGAGTACTGGACAGGTAAAAACCAACAGCAATTGTCCAGGAGTCGAAAGCGATGAGTCCCAGGATTGATTATTACTTCACCAGCATTTCACCGTTCACCTACCTTGGACATCAGGCATTCCTTGAGACCGCCGGGCAGGCGGGGGCTGAGGTCAACTTCAAGCCAGTAAAACTGGCAGAGGTGTTTGCCAACTCCGGCGCGAAACCCGTCCCTGAACGCCCGGCATGCCGTCAGGCGTACCGCCTGCTTGAGATTGAACGATGGGCCAGGAAACGCGGTTTGGCCGTCAACCTCAAACCTGCGCATTTTCCGACAGACCCCGGCTTGGCAGATCGTTGTGTTATTGCACTGCAGCAGGCCGGCCACAATCCTGGCGAGTTTGTGCAGCGGGTGCTGGCAGCCTGTTGGGCCGAGGAGAAAAACATTGCGGATGAAGCGGTGATTCGTGACATTCTGAACGCCCTTGAACTGGACGCCGACGGGTTGATCCAGGCCGCCCAGTCAACGAATATTACGGACCAGTACGACCGCAACAGCGAGGATGCCGTCCGGCAGGGCGTTCTCGGTGCTCCTGCCTATGTGTTGAATGGCGAGCAGTTCTGGGGTCAGGATCGGGTGGAGTTGTTGGCCGAGACTCTGGAATTAATGCCTGGAGCTGAATGATGATCGATCTCTATTATTGGCCGACGCCCAATGGCCACAAGATCACCATTTTTCTGGAGGAGACCGGCCTGGATTACCGGATTCATCCGGTGGATATCAGCGCTGGAGACCAGTTCAAGCCGGAGTTTCTTGCCTTCTCACCCAACAATCGCATGCCGGCCATCATCGACCACGACCCCGGCGATGGTGATGGACCGATCACAGTGTTCGAATCCGGCGCCATCCTCCTCTACCTGGCGGAAAAAACCGGGCGGCTCCTGCCTGTTGATCTGCGCGGGAGAAAAACGGTCATGGAATGGCTGATGTGGCAGATGGGAGGGCTGGGGCCGATGGCGGGGCAAAACCATCACTTCGCGCAGTACGCACCGGAACAGATCCCTTACGCGATCAATCGTTACGTCAATGAAACCAACCGCCTGTACGGTGTACTCGATCGCCGCCTGAGTGGTCGGGACTGGGTTGCCGGCGATTACTCCATTGCCGATATCGCCATCTATCCCTGGATCGTCCCTCATGAGCGGCAAAAGCAAACCCTGACTGACTTCCCCCACCTCGAGCGCTGGTTCCGCTCGATGCAAGAGCGTCCGGCGGTGATTGCTGCCTATGAAAAAGGCGCGCCTTGGTCTGGTCGCCCGACGGTCACCGACGAAGGAAAAAAACTGCTGTTTGGCCAAACAGCAGGTGGCGACAAACAGGATGGCGCCGATTCGTGACGCGTTCGACCAAAGCTTACAAAGCAATCATTAGGCACTGGCGCCTATGGAGCCTGTACCAAAAAAAGGAAGCCAGCCGACTTCCCTCGTCTGGAGAG
Organism: Marinobacter metalliresistant; assembly: GCF_038098645.1. Classification (NCBI taxonomy): domain Bacteria; kingdom Pseudomonadati; phylum Pseudomonadota; class Gammaproteobacteria; order Pseudomonadales; family Marinobacteraceae; genus Marinobacter; species Marinobacter metalliresistant. The sequence continues at coordinate 2,814,663 of NZ_CP101118.1, forward strand.
CTTATCCGGTAAAGGCCAGATCCTCGGCATCCAGTTGCATCAGGTTCTTGCTGGGGCTGAGCATGCTGGCCCCGTGGCTCTGGGCCCGGGGCAACAACCGCTGGAAATAGAACTCGGCGGTGGCCAGCTTGGCCTGGTAGAACCCGGCCGATTCCTCGCCGCCGCTATCGAGCCTAGCCACAGCCACGGCGGCCTGGCGTAGCCAGATATAGGCCATGGTGACGTAACCGCTGTACATCAGGAAATCGTAGGCGGCGGAGCCGACCACATCCCGGTCCTTGCGGGCGGCCAGCATGATCCGCACGGTCAGCAGATTCCATTGGCCAGTCAGCTTGAGCAGCTCCAGGGCATAGGGCCGCAGCCGTTTATCGGTCAGGTGCTTGCGGGCAAAGTTGGCAATGTTCAGGGTGAATTCACGCACCGCGCCGCCCCGGGTCATGAGCAAGACCTTGCGGCCAAGCAGGTCCAGGGCCTGGATGCCGGTGGTGCCTTCGTACAGGGTGGCAATGCGGGTATCCCGGACAATCTGCTCCATGCCATGTTCACGGATATAGCCATGGCCGCCGAACACCTGCACGCCCAGGTTAGCCGCCTCGTAACCGAGTTCGGTCAGAAAACCCTTGAGGATCGGGGTGAGGAAACCGAGTTTGTCGTCGTACTTCTCCGCCTTTTTGTGATCCCCATCGGTAAAGCCCTCCACCATATGATCCGCCAGACGGGCGGCGTAGTAGAGCATCGCCCGTCCGCCCTCGGCAATGGCCTTCTGGGTGAGCAGCATCCGGCGTACATCGGCGTGGTGGATCAGGCGGTCGGCTACCTGGTCCGGTTCCTTCTTGCCCGAGAGCGCGCGCATGGAGCGGCGCTCCTTCGCGTAGGCCAGGGCCCACTGATAGGACAGCTCCGCGGGCCCGACACCCTGAATCGCGGTGCCGATGCGGGCGGTGTTCATGAAGGTGAACATGCAGTTCAGGCCTTCGTTCTCCGGCCCAATCAGAAAGCCGGTAGCCTCGTCGAAATTCATCACGCAGGTGGCGGAGGCCTTTATGCCCATTTTCTTTTCCAGGCTGCCGCACACCACAGAATTGCGTTTGCCTGGGCCACCCTCGTTGTCTGGCAGGAACTTGGGAACGATAAACAGGCTGATACCCCGTGTTCCTTTCGGCGCGTCCGGCAGTCGGGCCAGCACGATATGAACAATATTCCCGGTCAGGTCGTGGTCGCCGGAAGAGATGAATATCTTGGTGCCGGTGAGCCGGTAGCTGCCATCGGCCTGGGGTTCGGCTTTGGTTTTCACCTGTCCGAGATCGGTGCCGCACTGGGGCTCGGTCAGGCACATGGTGCCGCCCCAGCGTCCTTCCGTCAGTGGCGGCAAGTAGGTCTGTTTCTGGTCGTCCGAGCCGTGCAGGAAAATCGTGTTCATGGCGCCCAGGGACAAACCGGGATACATGGAAAACGGCCAGTTGGCGGTGCCCATCATTTCCTGTTTCAGCAGGCCCATGGAAGCGGGCAGACCCTGGCCGCCAAATTCCTCCGGGGCCGAGAGCCCCTGCCAGCCAGCCATGGCGTATTGCTGATAGGCTTCCCGGTAGCCTGCCGGTGTGGTTACCTGACCATTCTCAAGCTTGCAGCCTTCTTCATCTCCCGAGAGATACAGGGGGCTCAGTACCTGCTCGCAGAATTTTCCACACTCAGAGAGTATGGCTTCCACGATGTCCGGCGTGGCGCTTTCACCGCTGGCCAGAGTTGCGTAATGGCGCGGGTAGTCGAACACTTCGTTCAGCAGAAACTTCATGTCGCGCAGGGGCGCCTTGTAAACCGGCATGGCGGAATCCTCTGTATCTGTCCCGGAATCAGTCTGGGGCGACAACCGCCCGTTTCTGTTGTTGTACGCCATTCCCCAGGCACTGCCATTGACGAAAACCACTGACAGGAATGTCAGAACGGACAATTGGCCGAACTGACGGAACCGGCATCGGTGGTTTCAGGGAATGGTCGTTACCGACCGGGCCGGCGTATCTCTCAGCACCCATGCCATCCCAAAAACCGATCAGGGAGTGTAAAAGTCATGCAAAGCCTGCTAACTGTGATTTCGAAGTGCCTACCGGCACCTATACTCTGGATAGTAGCTTCAGCTCTGCTGCTGAGCGGCTGCGCCGGTCCATCGCTCGATGATTACGCGGACAGGACCCCTGAACTGGTACCTGAAGCCTTCTTCACCGGCGAACTTTCGGCCCGTGGCGTGGTCAGGAACTTTTCCGGGGAGGTCATTCGCACCTTTGATGCGGACATTACCGCTACCTGGGATGACGACGGGGTGGGAACCCTGGGTGAAGTGGTGCTTGTTATCCGGTAAATGTGATAACGAATAACTGATAAACCGTAACCGGGAAGAGCCTGGAAATTCTATGTGGAAACAGTGGTTGATTGCGTTGGTGATGGTGGCTTTAGCTGTCGGCGGCGCCGTTATCTACCAGAAGCTGGACGAGGGCACCCTAGCTCAGGACGGTGGTGAGCGTCCGGCCAGTGCGGTCAATACGATCCTGCCACGGCTGCAAACGGTTCAGGATGTGGTGAGGGCTGTTGGCAGCCTGAAGGCCCTGAACGCGGTGGAACTCACTACCGAACTCAGCGGCAGGGTCGTGGCCCTGAATCTTGGGACAGGTCGCCGGGTAGAGCAGGGCGAGGTGTTGTTGCGCCTGGATGATCGCCAGGCCAGGGCCGATCTGCAGGTGATCGAAGCCCAGCTGGCGGATGCCCGCCGGCAATATGAGCGGGCGCAGCGGTTGCGCTCCAACAACAGTATTTCCCAGTCCCAGGTGGATGCACTGAGGACAGCGGTGGATGTGGCCGAGGCCCAGCGTCAGTCGGCACGGGTCCGTCTGGAAAATCACCGTATTGAAGCGCCGTTTACCGGCGTGGTCGGCCTGAGTGATATCAGCGTAGGCGCCTATATTACCTCCGGAACTACGGTAACCTCCCTGGACACCACGGATCGGATGGAGCTCGGCTTTTCGATTCCCGAACGCTTTCTCGGCCAGGTAAGTCTCGGGCAACAGGTAAAGGGCACGTCCCCAGCCTATCCGGACCGACCATTTTCCGGACAACTGGTTGAACTTGGGTCGCGGGTCAGTGAGCTGAGCCGGTCGTTGCCGGTACGCGCGCTGATTGATAACCCGGACGGGCTGCTCAGGCCGGGTCAGTTCATGTCGGCCACGCTCACCCTTCGGGAACGGCAGGCCCTGGTGATTCCGGAGCAGGCGGTGATGGTCCGGGGTGATGAACAGTATGTTTTTGTCGCGGAAGACGGGGTGGCCCGGCGGGTCTCTGTTATTTTGGGTTCCCGTATGCCGGGCCTGGTCGAGATTGCCAGTGGGCTTGGGGAAGACGATCCGGTCATTGTCACCGGCCAGGACCGCCTCAGCAGCGGTGACCGGATTCGGGTATTGGAGGATGACAAGGCCATTCCCGATAACCGTTTTGTTACCGCCAGGGAGTCATAATTCGTGATTCTCTCAGACCTTTCCATCAAGCGACCGGTTTTTGCCACCGTACTCAGCCTGCTGATTGTGGTGTTCGGACTGGCGGCATTGCTGGGTCTGCCGGTGCGAGAGTACCCGGATATCGACCCGCCCGTGGTGTCCATATCCACCGATTACACCGGCGCGGCGGCGGAGGTGGTGGATACCCAGATCACTCAGGTGATTGAAGGTGCGATCAGTGGTATTGAAGGCATCCGTTCCATTGAATCTTCAACCGAGCAGGGCGAGTCCCGGACCAGTATCGAGTTTTCCACCTCCCGGGATGTGGATATCGCCGCCAACGATGTGCGCGATGCGGTATCACGGGTTGCCAACCAGCTACCGGACGAAGCGGATCCCCCGGTGGTGCAAAAGGCAGATTCCGACGCCCGGCCGATGATGTGGGTCACCCTGCGCAGTGATGTCTGGGACAGCGCCGAGCTGAGTGATTTTGCCGACCGCGTGCTGGCAGACCGGTTGTCGGTTCTTGACGGCGTCGCCGATGTCCGCATTGGCGGTGAACGCCGGTATGCCATCCGGGTCTGGCTTGACCGGGAGCGGCTGGCTGCCCGTGAAATCACCGTGGCGGAGGTGGAGCGGGCGTTGCGAGCCAATAACGTTGAGCTGCCAGCCGGTTCGGTGGATTCCTCCACCCGCAATTTCACGGTTCGGGCCGAGGGGCGTCTGTCGAATGTTGAGGAGTTCCGGGAACTGGTGATTCGCCGGGATGGCAACGATCTGCTGCGCCTGGGTGAGGTGGCGAACGTGCAGATGGGCGTTGAGTCCGATGTCAGTCGCTTGCGTGCCAACGGCCAGACCGCCATCGGGATGGGCGTTATCCGGCAGTCCAAGGCCAATACCGTAGCGGTATCCGATGCCGTTCGGGCCGAGCTTGAGAAGATCCGGGAAATCCTGCCGCCGGAAGTGACCATTGCCGAAAGCTACGACGAATCCATCTTTATCCGGGCCTCCATAAAGGAGGTGGTCACCACCCTGGCGATCGCTGTATCTCTGGTGATCCTTGTGATTTTCCTGTTCCTGCGTTCCTGGCGGGCCACCCTGATTCCGGCGGTGACCATTCCGGTCGCGGTTATTGGTGCTTTTATTGGTCTGGGCTTTCTCGGATTCTCCATCAACGTTCTTACCCTGCTGGCAGTGATTCTTGCCATTGGCCTGGTGGTGGACGATGCCATCGTGATGCTGGAGAACATCCAGCGCCGGATTGATGAGGGGGAGCCGCCTCTGCTCGCCGCGTACCGGGGCGCAAAACAGGTCGCTTTTGCGGTCATTGCCACCACACTGACGCTTGTGGCGGTGTTTGTTCCCATCTCGTTCATGGGGGGCAACATCGGCCGGTTGTTCGCCGAATTCGGTTTTACCCTGGCGGCGGCGGTGGTTTTCTCCAGTCTGGTGGCACTGACCCTGGCACCGATGCTGTGCTCCAGGTGGCTCAGGCACAGCCCGGAATCGGCCGAGGGGCACCGTCTTTGGGCCGCCAGTGAAAAAGTCCTGAACGGGCTTACCAACGGTTATAGAAGGCTGCTGCAGTTTTCCCTGAACCAGCCCGGACTGCTGCTGGGGATTGGCATGGTCGGACTGGTGATTGCGGTGGTGGTTTTTCCGAAGCTGCCCCAGGAACTGGCACCCACGGAAGACCGTGGCGTGATTATCATGCCCACCAGCGCCCCGAGGGGGGCGACGGTCGAGTACACTGATCACTATGTCCGCCAGGTAGAGCAGCAGCTTCTTCCCTATCTGGACGAGGGCATCGCCAATCGGCTGCTGGCTATCGTCGGGTTTCGGGACGAAGAAGACGCTGCGTTCCTGATTATGGGCCTGGTGCCCTGGGAGCAGCGGGACATCAAGCAGCAAGAGGTCGCCAGTGAAATAAGAAAGAAGCTGGCTGACGTTTCAGGTATCCGGACTGTGGCGGTAAACCCGCCGGGTCTGGGTCAGCGAGGATTCAGCCAGCCGGTTGAGTTCGTGATTGCCGGCCCGGACTACGAATCGGTCCAGGCCTGGAGTGACGAGATTGTCGAGCGGGCCAGAGAAAACCCGAATCTTCAGAACCTCGACACGGATTTTGAACTTACCCGGCCGGAACTGAGGGTCTCCATTGACCGCGAACGGGCCGCCGATCTGGACATCACCATTGAGGATGTGGGGCTGACACTCCAGACCATGTTGGCGTCCCGACAAGTCACCACTTACCTCAACCGTGGCCGTGAGTACGATGTCATCATCCAGGCAGAGGATGCCAACCGTGCGACGCCGGAAGACCTCGGGCAAATCTTTTTGCGGCCCCGTGAGGGTGGCAACCTGATCCCGCTGCAGGCGCTGGTTTCGGTGCAAGAGATTGGTGCCAATCCGGACCTGCGCCGTATTGACAGGCTTCCGGCGGTAGTTATCAGTGCCTCTCTGGCTGACGGCTACGATCTCGGCTCTGCCCTCACGTATCTGAACAACCTGGCTGTGGATAACCTACCTCCGGAAGCGCGGGTCAGTTACAGGGGCCTGAGTCGGGAATTCCAGGAGTCCTCCGCCGCGATTTATGTCACCTTCGCTCTTGCGTTTGTCATCGTTTTCCTGGTGCTGGCGGCGCAGTTTGAAAGCTGGATTCATCCGCTGATCATCATGCTCTCGGTGCCCCTGGCGGTCACCGGTGCCCTGCTGGCGTTGTGGTGGACGGGGATCAGTCTCAACATCTACAGCCAGATCGGAATCATCATGTTGCTGGGGCTGATGGCCAAGAACGGCATATTGATTGTGGAATTTGCCAACCAGCTCCGGGACAGGGGCTACGAGGTGAGGGATGCGATTCTTGAGGGTGCCTGCCTGCGGTTCCGTCCGGTGCTGATGACTACCATCTCAACCGTGTTCGGTGCGATTCCCCTGGTGATTGCCACCGGTGCCGGGGCCGAGAGCCGGGCGGCCATCGGGATGGTGATTCTCGGTGGCCTGACCTTCGCCACCACACTGACCCTGTTCATCATTCCGGTGCTGTACAACTTGCTGGCCCGGTTTGCCCAGTCCTCCAACGCCGTGGAAAAGGAACTGGAACGCCAGGCCGCAGGCCGGGCCGGTGGCACCGGGCTGGCAGCAGCACCCCGGAACCGTGCTGACGATTTCTGAGGGCGCCGGCCTTGCAAGCTGCACCAAAACAGGATTCTTCATGGCAACACACAGTCAGTTCCGTTTGCTCGGTCAGCGCCGGTTTCTGCCGTTCTACCTGACCCAGTTCTCCGGTGCCTTCAACGACAACCTGTACAAGAACGCCCTGTTGCTGCTGATTACCTACAGCGCCGGCGACCTGATGGGCCTGTCGGTGAATGTCGTGGTCAATCTCGCGGCCTTCCTGTTCATACTGCCGTTCTTCCTGTTCTCCGGTATCGCCGGGGAAATGGCGGATCGCTATGAAAAAGCCCGGATCATCCGGAATGTGAAACTGGCGGAAATTGTGATCATGTCGGTTGCGGCACTCGGGCTCTGGTTTGGATGGTACGAACTGCTGCTGGTCCTGCTGTTCCTGATGGGCGCCCAGTCCACGTTTTTCGGCCCGGTAAAATACGCCATCCTGCCCCAGGTACTGGCAGACGACGAACTGGTGGGTGGCAACGGTCTGGTGGGCATGGGCACCTTCGTGGCGATCCTGCTGGGCACCATTGCCGCGGGCCTGCTGATGGGTTTTGAGACTGCCGCCAGGCTGACGGCGATTGCCGTGGTGGTGATGGCGGTGTTGGGGTACCTGGCGGCGCGCCAGGTTCCGGCAACCGGGCCCGACGTTTCCGGCATTACGGTTCGCTTCCGGCCGGTGCTGGAAACCCGGAATCTGATGATCGTGGCGGCGGAGCGACGTCAGGTTCTGCTGGCGGTACTGGCGATTTCCTGGTTCTGGTTTCTTGGCGCCGCCTACCTGACCCAGTTTCCCAACTTTGCCCGCACCAGTCTGCTGGGCGATGAAACGGTGGTGACGCTGCTGCTGGCCATGTTCACTATCGGTATCGCCATCGGTTCCATGCTGTGCGAACGGCTCACCAAACACCGGATTACCCTGGCCCCCGTGCCCTGGGGCGCCCTTGGCCTGAGTCTGCTGGGGATTGATCTGTTCTTCGCGGTGCCGGACGATCCGGTTGCCTCCACCTGGTGGACCCTGGTGACCGACCCGGTTTACCTGAGAGTCCTGCTGGATCTGGCCGGCATCGGGGTATGCGGCGGTCTGTTCATCGTGCCCCTGTATGCCTTTATCCAGCATGAAACCCCGCGAACCAAACGCGCCCGGATCATCGCTGCACTGAATGTGATCAACGCCCTGTTCATGGTGGTGAGTGCCCTGGCCGGGATTGTAGTCCTTGGCCTGCTTGAAGTGAGCATTCCGGGCTTTTTCCTGTTGTTGTCAGTGCTGAACGGGGTGGTTCTGGTGGTGGTATGGCAGCTGCGGCGCAAAACCGCGGCTCATTCTGTGGATAATTAGTTGGACAACCTACGGACAAACTCTGGATTACCTGTATGTATATTAATTAAAACAATAGGTTAAGGTGTTATTTTGGGTGGTTGACAAGTAGCCTTGCATGTGGATAACTTTCTTGAAAACTTTTCTGAGAAGAGCAATCCAAGCCTATGAAAAGCCGGAAATTTCGGTTTTCCACTACCCACTGAATCGTGAAAAAAGCGGTTTCCGGCCCCCTGTGACAACCAGCCGGCTTTCAATGGCGATTTTATCTGGTTAAAATTTGCACATTCCGACTGCATTTTCCCAGGTGAGGCGTTATACTCGCCGCCCTGTTTTTATACCTTTTTTTCAGCCCGATTTCCGAGGTGAACTGTGGATTTTCCGACCCGTTTCGATGTCATTGTCATTGGTGGTGGCCATGCCGGTACCGAAGCCGCGCTGGCGGCTGCACGCATGGGTTGCCAAACCCTGCTGCTGACCCACAACATTGAGACCCTGGGCCAGATGTCCTGCAACCCGGCCATCGGTGGTATCGGCAAGAGCCATCTGGTGAAGGAAATCGACGCGCTGGGCGGCGCCATGGCAGAAGCCACGGACCAGGCTGGCATTCAGTTCCGGGTGCTGAACAGCCGCAAGGGACCGGCGGTCCGTGCCACCCGCGCCCAGGCGGACCGGGTACTGTACAAGGCGGCCATCCGCCATACCCTGGAGAGCCAGCCGAACCTGACCCTGTTCCAGCAGGCGGCGGACGACCTGATTGTGGAAAACGATCAGGTGACCGGTGTCGTCACTCAGACGGGCATCCGATTTAACGCGAAGACAGTGGTCTTGACCACAGGGACCTTCCTCGGCGGGGTTATCCACATCGGTATGCAACACCATGCCGGCGGCCGTGCCGGCGATGCCCCGGCTAACGCCCTGGCCAAACGCCTGCGGGAACTGCCGTTCAATGTCGGCCGCCTGAAAACCGGCACACCGCCGCGGATTGATGCCCGGTCTGTGGATTTCTCGGTGATGCAGGAGCAGTGGGGTGATGACCCGGCTCCGGTGATGTCGTTTATCGGCAGCCGCAGTCAGCATCCGGAACAGGTCTGCTGTTACGTCACCCGCACGACTGAAGAAACCCACGACATCATTCGCAGCGGTTTTGACCGTTCGCCGATGTTTGCCGGCAGCATTGAAGGTGTGGGCCCTCGCTACTGCCCCTCCATCGAGGACAAGGTGAACCGCTTTGCCGACAAGGATTCGCATCAGATTTTTGTGGAACCGGAAGGGCTGACCACCAACGAGCTGTACCCGAATGGCATTTCCACCAGCCTGCCGTTTGATATCCAGCTGGCGGCGGTGCGTTCGATTCCGGGGTTCGAGAAGGCCCACATAACCCGGCCGGGTTATGCCATCGAATACGATTACCTGAACCCCCAGGACCTGCGACACACCCTGGAAACCAAGTTCATCCAGGGTCTGTATTTCGCCGGCCAGATCAACGGCACCACCGGCTATGAAGAAGCCGGTGCCCAGGGTCTGCTGGCGGGGATCAACGCCGCCCTGCGGTCCCAGGACAAAGACGAGTGGTACCCGCGCCGGGATGAAGCCTATCTGGGCGTGCTGGTGGATGACCTGATCACCATGGGCACCTCCGAGCCCTACCGCATGTTCACCAGCCGTGCCGAGTACCGGCTGATCCTGCGGGAAGACAACGCCGATCTGCGCCTGACCGAAACCGGCCGCAAGCTGGGCCTGGTGAACGATGAACGCTGGCAGAAATTCAATGGCAAGCGTGAGGCCATTGCCACCGAGCGCAGCCGTCTCGAAGCCACCCGGATTCATCCGAACACCGAAGCCGGTGCGCGGGCCAACGGCTTTCTCAAGCAGCCGATGACCCGGGATCAGTCCCTGGCGGAGCTGCTGCGTCGCCCGGAAATCGTTTACAGCCACATTGCCGAGATTGGTGCTGAGCAGGCAGAAGACCCGGTGGTGGCGGATCAGGTGGAAATCGAGATCAAGTACGAAGGCTATATCTCCCGCCAGACCGATGAGATCGAGCGTTTACGCCGGAACGAAAACACCGCCCTGCCGGTGGATCTGAACTATGACGTGATTGGCGGCTTGTCCAACGAGATCAGGCAGAAACTCCAGACCGTTCGTCCGGAAACCGTGGCCCAGGCCTCCCGCATCCAGGGCGTGACCCCGGCGGCGGTGAGCCAGATCCTGGTGCATCTGAAAAAGCGCGACCTGCTGCGCAAGCAGTCCGCCTGATCCGTGGCCATGACCAACACGCTCTGGCAGGGTCAGCTCCGGGACGGGCTGGCGGCAATGGATCTCTCCCTGAACGACGGCCAACAGCAACAGCTGCTGGCCTTTCTTGGCCTGCTCAACAAATGGAACCGGGCCTACAACCTCACTGCGGTTCGTGATGAGCGGGAAATGGTGTCCCGGCAGCTGCTGGACAGCCTGAGCATCCTGCCCTGGGTTACCACGGATCATCTGCTGGACGTGGGTGCCGGCGGCGGCCTGCCCGGAATTCCCCTGGCCATCGCCCTGCCCGCAAAGCGGTTTACCCTGCTGGACAGCAACGGCAAGAAAACCCGGTTCCTTAATCAGTGTGTGCTGGAGCTGGGCCTGGATAACGTCGAGGTGATTCACGGCCGGGCGGAAGATTGTAGCCCTGACGAACCGTTTACCCGGATCAGCAGCCGCGCCTTCACCGCGCTGGAGAATCTGGTGAACTGGTGCGGCGATTTGCTGGCAAATGAGGGTGAGTTCCTTGCCATGAAAGGTCAGTTTCCGGATGATGAAGTGGCGGCCCTTCCGGCTGGCTGGCAGGTAAGATCCAGCCATTCCCTGGATGTCCCCGGCGCCGACGGCGAACGCCATCTGTTGGTGATCGCCCGGGCAGAGAATTGGCGATAGTTCGGCAGTCGAGTTTCTGAACCGGTAACCCATAAACAAGGAGGCAAGACATGGCGCGCGTGATTGCAGTGACCAATCAGAAAGGCGGTGTGGGCAAAACCACCACCTGCGTCAACCTTGCCGCCTCCCTGGCCGCCACCAAACGCCGGGTGTTGCTGGTGGATATGGATCCCCAGGGCAATGCCACCATGGGCAGCGGTGTGGATAAGAACGCCCTGGAACGGTCCGGTTACGACATGCTGACCAAACGGGCCAGCGCCGCCGAAGTCATCATTCCTGCAGAAGCTTCCGGCTTCGATATCCTGCCGGCCAACGGCGATCTCACTGCTGCCGAAGTGGAACTGATGAACGAAATCGGCCGAGAGCACCGTCTGCGCCTTGCCCTCAATACCGTTCGCGACAACTACGATTACATCCTGATCGATTGCCCGCCCTCGCTCAGTCTGCTGACGGTGAATGCCCTGTCCGCTGCGGATGCGGTACTGATTCCGATGCAGTGTGAGTACTACGCGCTGGAAGGCCTGGCCGCGCTGATGAACACCGTCGACCAGATCCAGGAGACCGTGAACCCGAATCTCGAGGTGGAGGGTATCCTTCGGACCATGTACGATCCGCGGAACAGCCTGACCCTGGATGTGTCCGGCCAGCTCAGCGAGTACTTCGGCGACAAGGTCTACCGTGCGGTGATTCCCCGCAATGTCCGCCTTGCCGAGGCGCCAAGCTACGGCATGCCGGCGCTGAAATACGACCGGGCCTCCAAGGGTGCCATCGCCTATCTGGCCCTGGCCGGCGAGATGGTACGCCGCCATGGCTCGAAAAAGACATCCGCGCCGGTTGCGGTGTAACATACCGCCCTGTCACTCACTGAAGCACAACGATTTTCAACGGGAAGAATGACTGACACCATGGCGGCTAAGAAACGAGGATTGGGTGAACGCGGACTGGGCGCCCTGCTGGCGGGCTCCAGGGTCAATCTGGACCAGGAGCTGAAAGACCACGACGGTGAGCTCCGCGAAGTCCCGGTCGACCTGATCCAGCGTGGCCGCTTCCAGCCCCGGCGCGATATGGATCCGGCCGCCCTGCAGGAACTGGCCGATTCCATTCGTCAGCAAGGGGTGATGCAGCCGGTGGTGGTTCGCCCCATCGCCGAAGGCCGCTATGAACTGATTGCCGGAGAGCGTCGCTGGCGTGCCACCCAGATGGCCGGTCTGGACAGCATCCCCGCCATCGTCCGGTATGTTCCGGACGAAGCCGCCATCGCCATGGCGCTGATCGAGAACATCCAGCGCGAAAACCTCAATCCCATTGAAGAAGCCTTTGCCCTGCAGCGTTTGCAGGACGAGTTCGGCCTGACCCAGGCCCAGGTTGCCGAAGCCGTCGGCAAATCCCGGACCACCATTACCAACCTGCTGCGCCTGATCGGGCTCTCCGAAGATGTCCGTATCATGCTGGAGCATGGCGATCTGGAGATGGGCCACGGCCGGGCGATGCTGACCCTGGCGCCGGAATTGCAGATGCAGGTGGCGAAACAGGTGGTGGCGAAATCCCTGTCCGTTCGCCAGACCGAGGCCCTGGTGCGCCGGGTCCAGCAGGAAACGCCGGACAGTAAATCCCGGAAAAAAGGCGCGCTGGATCCCAACATTCGGGCGTTGCAGGATGATCTGGCCGAACGGCTTGGAGCCCGAGTGTCCATTGACCATGGCCAGCGTGGCAAAGGCAAGCTGGTGATCGAATACAGTTCCCTGGACGAACTCGACGGCATTCTGGGCCACATCAAATAAAATCGTTGGGCTTTTGTGGGTCTTCCGACCCCCCTACGAAAGTTCGTATCTGGTTATGTACACAACATGTAGTGGTGAAAAACTGAACGGCCGTCTATTTGTGACGAAAATTGCCAAAACCCAGTTATTACGCCACTTCTGACGGGCCAGCTGGCACCGGGTTTTGTTGATTCGTGCACATTGAACACATATAATCTGCGGCGCTCGTATCGGTGTATTTGCTTACTTTTTAAACTGCACCGGGCGAAAAGCACCGTACTTTCGGGACAAACATGACGAAGGCAGCTTCGGGGGGTATCGGCCGCCCGCCCATCGCACGATGGTTTGTAATAGAAAGTGTGATACTTGCCGTCGTCAGCCTGGCGTTTCTCTTGCGAGGCCAGGTGGCCGGTTATTCTGCGCTGCTGGGCGGACTTATCTTTCTGATCCCCCATGGTTATTTTGCGTTCAAGGCATTCCGCTACGCCGGCGCGCGGTCTGCCAGAAAGATCATGAGCTCTTTTTACCAGGGTGAGGCCGGCAAGCTCATCCTGTGCGCCATCCTTTTCACGATGGTGTTCAAATGGATTCAGCCGCTCGACGTAGCGGCACTTTTTCTAACATTTGCGATCATGCTGGTCACCAACTGGTTGACACCGCTTCTGGCGGGCAGCAATACGCAGCAAAGCTAACTGGACCTGGGAAACCGTTATGGCAGGAAATGCATCCGAATATATCCAGCATCACCTCCAGAACCTGACGTATGGCAAGCTGCCTGCGGGTTATGAACGTGCCGACGGCACGGTACTGCAGGAAGCGCAGTGGACTATGGCCCACAATGCGGCTGAAGCATCCGATATGGGGTTCATGGCACTGCACGTCGATTCCCTCGGCTGGTCCGTCGCCCTGGGTGCGATTTTCCTGTTCATTTTCCGTCTGGCGGCCAAACGCGCCACATCCGGTCAGCCCGGTGGGCTGCAGAACTTCGTTGAAGTCATGATCGAGTTTGTCGATAACAGTGTTAAGGAAACCTTCCACGGCAAGAACAAGGTCATCGCGCCGCTGGCACTGACCATTTTTTGCTGGGTGTTCCTGATGAACCTCATGGATCTGGTGCCGGTGGATTTCCTGCCCCAGCTGTTCCACCTGATGGGTCTGGAATACATGAAGGTGGTTCCGACCACAGACGTGAACGTGACTCTGGGCATGTCCCTGTCCGTATTCGCGCTGATCATCTACTACAGCCTGAAGGTGAAGGGCGTGGGTGGCTTCCTCGGTGAGCTGACCCTCCACCCCTTCTCTTCCGACAACCTGTTCCTGAAGATCCTGCTGGTGCCGGTAAACTTCCTGCTCGAGGGCGTGAGCCTGATCGCCAAGCCGATCTCACTGGCTCTGCGTCTGTTCGGTAACCTGTATGCCGGCGAGCTGATCTTTATCCTGATTGCACTGCTGCCGCTCTGGGCGCAGTGGACACTGTCTGTACCCTGGGCGATCTTCCACATTCTGGTTATCACCCTGCAGGCATTCATCTTTATGATGTTGACGATCGTGTACCTGAGCATGGCTCATGAGGACAGTCACTGATCGGACACCATTAAGCCGTAGTTCTAAACCCTAAACCCTAAACCCTTAAACTGAAAAACCTAACTGAAAACTGGGAGTTATCATGGAAACTGTAGTTGGAATGACCGCTATTGCCGTTGCACTGCTGATTGGCCTGGGTGCCCTGGGTACTGCGATTGGCTTTGGTATCCTCGGTGGCAAGTTCCTGGAAGGCGCTGCGCGCCAGCCGGAAATGACCCCGATGCTGCAGGTTAAAATGTTCATCGTTGCAGGTCTGCTGGACGCCGTAACCATGATCGGTGTTGGTATCGCTCTGTTCTTCACTTTCGCCAACCCGTTTGTCGGCCAGATCGCCGGTTAATCGAGTCGCCAGCCGGGGGCTACACTCCGGTCAGATGATTCTTAACAAAACAGGCGAGAGGTGAAGACGTGAACATTAATTTGACGATGATTGGTCAAGCCATCGCGTTCTTTATCTTTGTCGTCTTCTGCATGAAATATGTGTGGCCGCCTATCATGGCCGCACTGCAGGAGCGTCAAAAGAAGATCGCTGACGGACTGGCTGCCTCAGACCGCGCTTCGCGCGATCTGGAACTGGCTCAGGAAAAGTCAGCTCAGGAACTGCGTGAAGCCAAGCAGCAAGCTGCTGGTCTGATTGAACAGGCCAACAAGCGTGCGGCCCAGATTGTGGAAGCCTCCAAGGATGACGCCCGCAAGGAAGGCCAGAAGTTGGTTGAGCAGGCCAAGGCCGAAATTGAGCAGGAGCGGAATCAGGCCCGTGACGCGCTGCGTGCAGAAGTTGCCGCTATTGCTGTCGCCGGTGCTGAGAAGATCCTGGAAACCTCTGTCGATGCCTCCAAGCACAACGAGATGTTGGACAAACTGGCGGCAGAACTTTAAACGACGAGGTTCATCATGGCAGAACTGAGAACGCTGGCCCGTCCATACGCAAAGGCAGCATTTTCTGCCGCTCAGGAGCATAAGCAGCTGGCTGAGTGGTCACAGGTGCTGACGGTTGCCGGACAGGTCACCGCGAACAAAGACATTCGACAGCTTCTCGCGAATCCGGGTCTCGAAGAGCAGAAGAAGGCGGAGTTGATTCTGGAGGTCGCCGAAGAAGGCGTCACCGAACAGGTCCGGAACTTTTTCGCTGTACTGGCTGAAAACCGCCGGCTGACTCTTCTTCCTGAGATTGCAGCGCTCTTCAACATGTACCGGGCTGATCTGGAGCGCACTGTTGATATCGAAGTTACCGCGGCTTTCGAGCTGACGGACGAACAGCAACAGAAGCTCGCCCAGGCACTCTCGAAGAAACTCGAGCGGCAAGTGTCACTCGCAGCGTCACTGGACAAGTCTCTGATTGGCGGCGTGATTATTCGCACCGGTGATCTGGTCATTGACGCTTCTGTACGCGGAAAGCTGACCAAGCTGGCCGACGCTCTGGGCTCCTGATTTCAGCACAAGGTTTGAGGATATTGGCATGCAGCAACTGAATCCATCCGAGATCAGTGACATCATCAAGAAGAGAATCGAGAAACTCGACATCTCTTCCGAAGCAAAGAACGAAGGTACGATCCTGTCGGTTTCCGACGGTATCGTGCTGATCCACGGTCTTGCCGACGTTATGTACGGTGAGATGATTGAATTTGCCAACGGCACCTTCGGTATGGCTCTGAACCTGGAGCGTGATTCCGTTGGTGCGGTTGTGCTGGGCGACTACGAAGATCTGGCCGAAGGCCAGAAAGTTCGTTGCACCGGCCGCATCCTGGAAGTACCGGTTGGTCCGGAACTGATGGGCCGCGTTGTCGACTCTCTGGGTAACCCGATTGACGGCAAGGGCGACCTCGGTACCGACCTGACCTCTCCGGTTGAAAAGGTGGCACCGGGCGTTATCGCACGTCAGTCCGTTGACGAGCCGGTCCAGACCGGTCTGAAAGCAATCGACACCATGGTGCCGATCGGCCGCGGCCAGCGTGAGCTGATCATCGGTGACCGCCAGATCGGTAAGACCGCGGTGGCCATCGACGCGATCATCAACCAGAAAGACACCGGCATCAAGTGTATCTACGTTGCCGTTGGCCAGAAGCAGTCTTCCATCGCCGCGGTTGTGCGCAAGCTGGAAGAGCACGGTGCCATGGACCACACCATCGTGGTTGCCGCCGGCGCCGCGGATCCTGCAGCGATGCAGTTCCTGGCTCCGTACTCCGGTACGTCCATGGGTGAATACTTCCGTGACCGTGGCGAAGACGCCCTGATCATCTATGATGATCTGTCCAAGCAGGCCGTGGCTTATCGCCAGATTTCCCTGCTGCTGCGTCGTCCGCCAGGCCGTGAAGCCTACCCGGGTGACGTATTCTACCTGCACTCGCGTCTGCTGGAGCGTGCGTCCCGTGTTAACGCGGATTACGTTGAGCAACTGACCAACGGTGAAGTGAAAGGCAAAACCGGTTCCCTGACCGCTCTGCCGATCATCGAAACCCAGGCCGGTGACGTTTCCGCGTTCGTACCGACCAACGTAATCTCCATTACCGACGGCCAGATCTTCCTGGAAACCAACCTGTTCAACTCCGGTATCCGTCCGGCGATGAACGCCGGTATCTCCGTATCCCGGGTAGGTGGTTCCGCCCAGACCAAGATCATGAAGAAGCTTGGCGGTAACATCCGTCTGGCCCTGGCCCAGTACCGTGAACTGGCCGCTTTCGCCCAGTTTGCTTCCGATCTTGACGAAGCAACACGGCAGCAGCTTGAGCACGGTCAGCGGGTAACGGAACTCATGAAACAGAACCAGTACAGCCCGATGTCCGTGGCTGAAATGGGTACGGTTCTGTTTGCAGCCAACGAAGGCTTCCTGGACGACGTTGATGTCGACAAGGTAGTGAAGTTTGAAGCGCAGATGCTCGACTGGATGCGCTCCGAGCAGAAAGACCTCCTCGACAAGATCAACGAGAAAGGCGATTACAACGACGAAATCGCTGCCGGCCTCAAAGCTGCACTTGAGAAATTCAAGACCACTCAGAGCTGGTAAGAAAACGGGCCTGCGGCGTGTGTCGCGGGCCGCTTTTCATAGCAACGAGTGTCTAACTTGAGAAGGCAGTGAGTTATGGCCGTCGGCAAAGAAATACGTAACCAGATTTCAAGCATCAAGAGCACGCAGAAAATCACCAGCGCCATGGAAATGGTGGCTGCGAGTAAGATGCGCAAGGCTCAGGAACGCATGCAGGCGACTCGCCCGTATGCCGACAAGATGCGTCAGGTGATCGGGCACATTGCCAAGGCGAACGCTCAGTACAAGCACCCGTTCATGCTCGAGCGCGACGTTAAGCGCGTGGGCTATATCGTGGTGTCAACTGATCGTGGCCTCTGCGGTGGTCTGAACATCAACCTGTTCAAAGCGCTTGTCCGTGAAATGAAAGCGTGGAAAGAAAAAGGAGTGGAAACCGATCTGTGCGCCATCGGGCAGAAAGGGGCTTCCTTTTTCCGGAGCTATGGCGGTAATGTCATTGCGGCATTGACCCACCTGGGTGACAGCCCGAGCTCTGAAAAACTCATCGGCAACGTCAAGGTCATGCTGGATTCGTTCTCCGAGGGCAAGATTGATCGCCTGTACGTGGTGAGCAACGAATTCGTCAACACCATGACCCAAAGCCCGAAGGTACAGCAGCTTCTGCCCCTGCCTCCGAGCGAAGACGAAGAAGAGATCAAGAACCAGTGGGATTATCTCTACGAGCCCGATGCCAGGCAGATCCTCGATGGCCTTCTGCCACGTTTTATTGAATCCCAGGTGTACCAGGGTGTGGTAGAAAATCTGGCATGTGAACAGGCAGCCCGGATGATCGCCATGAAGAGCGCAACTGATAACGCCGGTAGCATTATCGACGAACTTCAGCTGGCTTATAACAAGGCGCGTCAGGCAGCCATTACCCAAGAGATATCGGAGATTGTGAGCGGCGCCGCTTCGGTCTGATCCGGCCCACAATCCAACTGGTTTTATTGACTATCAAGATAACGAGGAACCGAGCATGAGTAGCGGACAAATCGTTCAGATCATTGGCGCGGTTATCGACGTGGAATTCCCACGTGACTCCGTACCCAAAGTATATGACGCACTGCTGCTTGAAGGTGGCGAAACAACTC
The DNA here is from genome assembly GCF_038098645.1 of Marinobacter metalliresistant. Taxonomy (NCBI): domain Bacteria; kingdom Pseudomonadati; phylum Pseudomonadota; class Gammaproteobacteria; order Pseudomonadales; family Marinobacteraceae; genus Marinobacter; species Marinobacter metalliresistant. The sequence goes on from NZ_CP101118.1 coordinate 2,833,001, forward strand.
TGGAAGTCCAGCAGCAGCTGGGTGACGGCATTGTACGTACCATCGCCATGGGCAGCACCGAAGGCCTGAAGCGTGGCCTGAAAGCAGAAAACACCGGTAAGGCAATCTCGGTACCGGTTGGTACCAAGACCCTTGGTCGTATTATGGATGTTCTGGGTCGTCCCATTGACGAAGCCGGCGAGATCGGCGAAGACGAACGCTGGGCCATTCACCGCAAGGCACCGAGCTATGCAGACCAGGCCGCTTCGGCTGACCTGCTGGAAACCGGTATCAAGGTTATCGATCTGATCTGCCCGTTCGCCAAGGGTGGTAAGGTTGGCCTGTTCGGTGGTGCCGGTGTTGGTAAAACCGTAAACATGATGGAGCTGATCAACAACATCGCGAAAGAGCACTCCGGTCTCTCCGTATTCGCGGGTGTGGGTGAGCGGACCCGGGAAGGTAACGACTTCTATTATGAAATGAAGGAGTCTAACGTTCTCGACAAGGTTGCCATGGTCTACGGTCAGATGAACGAGCCTCCCGGAAACCGTCTGCGTGTGGCCCTGACCGGTCTGACCATCGCTGAGAAGTTCCGTGACGAAGGTCGTGACGTACTGTTGTTCGTTGACAACATCTACCGTTACACCCTGGCCGGTACCGAGGTATCGGCACTGCTGGGCCGTATGCCTTCCGCGGTAGGTTATCAGCCGACGCTGGCCCAGGAAATGGGTGAGCTGCAGGAACGGATTACCTCCACCAAGAACGGCTCTATCACCTCTATCCAGGCGGTCTACGTACCGGCGGATGACCTGACGGACCCGTCGCCTGCGACCACCTTCTCGCACCTCGATGCGACCGTGGTACTGAGCCGCGACATCGCTTCAAAGGGTATCTACCCGGCGATCGATCCCCTGGATTCCACCTCCCGTCAGCTGGATCCGCTGGTGATCGGCCAGGAGCATTACGAAGTGGCCCGTGGCGTGCAGACAAACCTGCAGCGCTACAAGGAGCTGAAAGACATCATCGCCATCCTGGGTATGGACGAACTGTCAGAAGAAGACAAGCTGACCGTTGCCCGTGCCCGTAAGATCGAGCGTTTTCTGTCCCAGCCGTTCCACGTTGCTGAAGTCTTCACCGGTTCGCCTGGTAAGTACGTTTCCCTCAAGGAAACCATCAGCAGCTTTAAGGGCATCCTGAATGGCGACTATGACGAATTGCCCGAGCAGGCGTTCTACATGGTTGGTACTATTGAGGAAGCGGTCGAGAAAGCGAAGGAAATGAAGAGCAAGGCAAAGAGTTAATCTGAGCCGAAGCACTTGTTTCCGGATCGATCAAAGAGGCAACTGACATGGGTATGACCGTGCATTGTGATGTGGTAAGTGCCGAAACAAAGATCTATTCCGGATTGGTTGAAATGCTGATCGCTGCGGGCTCTGAAGGTGACCTGGGTATTGCCCCGGGTCACACCCCGCTGCTGACCGAGCTGAAGCCGGGTCCCATTCGGATCATCAAGCAGGGCGGTGAAGAAGAGATTCTTTACGTGTCCGGCGGATATCTGGAGGTCCAGCCCAATCTGGTCACTTTGTTGGCGGATACTGCGGTTCGTGCAAAGGATGTGGACGAAGCAGCCGCACTTGAGGCTCAGAAAGAAGCCGAGAAAGCACTTGCCAACAAGACCGGTGAATTCGAGTACTCCCGTGCCGCTGCAGAGCTGGCCGAGGCTGTTGCCCAGCTTCGCACCATCCAGCAGCTGCGTAACAAAATGCGCTAAGCATTTCTGTTTCGGGTGTGCCGAACACCGAAGCCGCATCCTGAGCGGCTGGAAGACCAACGCCCGGCGTTGGGCCTCCGGTCCCGAGGGGTGCGGTTTTTTTATTTTCCGATTCAAGACATTCCATACACCGGGAGCCTGACCATTCCATGAGCCCGTTACACGTTGTCATTCTGGCCGCTGGCCAGGGTTCCAGAATGAAATCCGCCCTGCCCAAGGTTCTCCACCCGGTGGCCGGTCGCCCCATGCTTCATCATGTGATTGCCACGGCCAAACAGCTGGGCGCCGAAAAGATTCACACTGTGATCGGGCATGGTGCCGACAGGGTTAGGGAAACCACCACCGGGGCCTCGGTGAACTGGGTGACCCAGAGTGAGCAGCTGGGTACCGGCCACGCCGTTGCCCAGGCCCTGCCCGATCTTCCGGACGAGGCCAGGGTTCTGGTGCTTTATGGCGATGTCCCGCTTACCCGTCACGATACCCTGGACGCACTGGTTGGCACCCTGGATGACAACACCCTTGGGCTTCTGACGGTGACCATGGACAATCCCCACGGTTACGGCCGCATTGTCCGCGATGCCAATGGCGCGGTGCAGTCCATCGTGGAGCAGAAAGACGCTTCGCCGGAACAGCAACAGATCCGCGAGGTCAACACAGGCATTCTTGCGGTTTCGGCGAAGCATCTGAAAACCTGGCTGCCGGCGCTGTCCAACAGCAATGCCCAGGGCGAGTACTACCTGACCGATATTATTGCCATGGCGGTGGAGCAGGGCCTGAACGTTTCGGTTTCCCAGCCCAAGGACCCCTACGAGGTACAGGGCGTCAACAACCGCCTTCAGCTGGCTGAACTCGAGCGCTGGTTCCAGCGTAGGGAGGCAGACCGGTTGATGGCCGAAGGCGCCACTTTGGCTGATCCGGCGCGGGTTGATGTGCGCGGAGAGCTGACCATCGGCAACGATCTGTGGATTGATGTGAATGTGGTTTTTGAGGGCAGGGTCACATTGGGCAGCAACGTGTCGATCGGGCCCGGCTGTGTGATCAAGGATGCCACCATCGCTGAGGGCACTGAAATCAGGGCCAACAGCGTGATTGAAGGTGCCACGATCGGTGCCAACGCCCAAGTCGGGCCATTTGCCCGTATTCGTCCCGGCACTGAACTGGCCGCCAACACCAAGGTGGGAAATTTCGTTGAAACCAAAAAGGCCGTGGTCGGCGAGGGCAGCAAGATCAACCACTTGAGCTACGTGGGCGATGCCTCACTGGGCCGTAATGTGAATGTGGGTGCAGGAACCATCACCTGTAATTATGATGGTGTGAACAAGTACCGGACCGTGATCGGTGACGGCGTTTTTGTGGGTTCCAATACCTCCCTGGTAGCGCCGGTGACGGTCGCGGCAGACGCCACCATCGGAGCCGGGTCCACCATTACCCGGGATGTGGCGGACAGCGAACTGGCCGTGGCCCGTGGCCGCCAGCGGAATATCTCCGGCTGGGAAAAGCCGAAGAAACACTGACTCAAACGATCAACAGACAGGTAGAACAGTATGTGTGGAATTGTAGGCGCGGTTTCGGAACGGGACGTTCAGGGCATCCTTCTTGAGGGTCTGCGCCGCCTGGAATACCGGGGATACGACTCCGCCGGTATGGCCGTGATCGGTGGTGACCACAGCGTCCAGCGCGCTCGGGAAGTGGGCAAGGTCGCCTCACTGGCAGACGCCATGAAAGCCAACCCCCTCGCGGGCCATCTGGGCATTGCCCACACCCGCTGGGCCACCCATGGCGAGCCGTCCCAGCTCAATGCCCACCCGCACATGTCGGGTGACCGCCTGGCCATCGTCCATAACGGCATTATCGAGAACTATCAGGAACTTCGCGAAGAGCTGCGTGCCGAGGGTTTTGAGTTCACCTCGCAAACCGATACCGAAGTGATCGCGCACCTGATCGAAAAGAACTACCGTTCCCTGGGTAACCTCCAGGACTCGGTCCGGGCGGCCATCGCTCGCCTCCGCGGCGCCTATGCCCTGGCAGTGGTCCACGGGGATGAGCCTGATCATCTCGTGGTATGCCGCGAAGGCAGTCCCCTGGTGATCGGTGTCGGTATCGGCGAGAACTTTATTGCCTCCGATCAGCTGGCTCTGCTGCCGGTCACCGACCGGTTCATGTTCCTCGAAGAGGGGGACATTGCTGATATCCGCAAGGATGGTATTGCCATCCTTGATCGGGACGGGCAGAGCGTGGAGCGGGAGATTACCCGATTCGAGCACGGCGCCGATTCCGCCGACAAGGGCGAATACCGCCACTTCATGCTCAAGGAAATCTACGAGCAGCCCAGGGTCATCAAGGCCACCATGGAAGGCCGGGTAACCAACACCCGGGTACTGGAACAGGCCCTGGGTACCGATGCGGCGAATCTGCTCGAAAACGTTCGTCATGTCCAGATCATTGCCTGCGGCACCAGCTACCACGCCGGAATGGTGGCCCGCTACTGGATTGAGGAGTTGGCCGGCGTGCCCTGCTCTGTAGAGGTGGCTTCCGAGTTCCGCTACCGCAAGCATGTGATCCAGCAGGACACCCTATTCCTGTGCATTTCCCAGTCCGGTGAGACCGCCGACACCCTGGCCGCCCTGCGTCAGGCCAAGAAAGCCGGTTTCCGTGCCGCCCTGGCGATCTGCAACGTACCCGGCAGTTCCCTGGTGCGGGAATCGGACCTGGTGATCATGACCCAGGCCGGGCCGGAAATCGGCGTTGCCTCCACCAAGGCCTTCACCACCCAGCTGACGGCATTGCTGATCTTTACCCTGGCACTGGCCCGCCACAACGGCCTGCCTGAAGACCAGGAGACAGAGATCGTGGAGGCGATCCACCTGCTGCCCGGCCAGGTGAGTGATGTGCTGGCCCTGGATGGCGAGATTGCCGAGATGTCCAAGGCGTTTATGGACAAACACCACAGCCTTTTCCTGGGTCGTGGTTCCCAGTTCCCGGTTGCCCTGGAAGGTGCCCTGAAGCTGAAGGAAATTTCCTACATCCACGCCGAGGCCTACCCGGCCGGTGAGCTCAAGCATGGCCCCCTGGCTCTGGTAGACAGTGAGATGCCGGTCGTCACCGTAGCGCCGAACAACGACCTGGTGGAAAAGCTCAAATCCAACCTGGAAGAAGTCCGCGCCCGGGGTGGTGAGTTATTCGTGTTTGCCGATAAAAAGGCGGACGTGAAGCCGGAAGAGGGCATCCATGTGATGCAGCTTCCTTCAGTGCATCCGATTACTGCCCCGATCGTTTATACGGTTCCGCTGCAGCTGCTGTCCTATCATGTGGCGGTGCTCAAGGGCACGGATGTGGACCAGCCTCGAAATCTGGCCAAAAGTGTGACGGTAGAATAAACCGCCATTGGTCAGGCAAGAGGAGTGTCAGAGGACATTAAAGTTTGAAAAATAACATTAATGTTTGATAATTTACATTAAAGTTTGATCAAAAAAAGCCCCCTGCTATTCTCAACATAGCAGGGGGCTTTTTTCATGACAGATGCCAACAAACCGCTTGATCCAAAACACGAGAAATTGTTGAAAACTCGTGGATTGGGATCAGGCAAAGACTATGAACCTTTCATCAAGGTTCATGAACTCAGCAGTTCAGGTGAGAGCGTAAGAATCCGCAGTGCCTCGGTAGGACGGATTCATCATCTGCTGTCCGGTATAGAACTACTAGCGTTCCTCGTATTCGATCAGTTCGAGCAAACGACCGATATCCGTGAACAATACCCCCTGCCAATAGACGATACCCTCGACATTTGTGCTCGACTGGGAATCCGTCATCCCCAGATGCATGGCAGTTTAACGGTGGTTTCAACGGATCTATTAGTCGACTTCTCGTCGGGCCATCGGTTGGCGATTGCAGTGAAATCGTCGTCGGAGCTATCCAAGCTGAGAGTGATGGAGAAGCTCCAGATTGAAAAAACCTACTGGGAAACTCGTGATGTGGAATGGAAGATTTTCACAGAGAGAGAAGTCACAGATGGGATGCGAGAAAACCTTTTGTGGATCCAGCCCTATCTATCCCCGGATATGGCGGCACATCAAGAGGTGGATTATTCAGATGTGCAGGATCTTTTCCATCGGCTTCAGTCGCATCCACAAACCAAGATCACACGGCTTTGTGCGAAGCTTGATGACCAATATAACGTCGATCGCGGATTCCATTTGAGTATCTTTCGATACGCTGTAGCTCACCGTTTCATAAAGGCTCCTCTGAACAACGCATTTCACAGCTGGAAATTCGGAGACCTGACTCTACGAAAGCCAGAGTTCGCCAGCGAGGTGAACAATGCTTCTTAATCAAGTATTCCAGGATCCCTCGACAGGCAAGCGATATCGTGTGGTTCTTGAGCACCTCTCAGATTTGATGCTAATCGACGTCGACAGTGACAAGGCCTGGCCTTTCCCAATGTCAGAAGACGAGCTACGTTCGGTTGGGTATGACTCCATTTCCGACCCTTATCCGATGCCGAGTGTCGAGGATGGCAGCATCGGCGCCCAAAGACGTGATGAAGCCTGGGCCACGATCAGTCCATTGTTGGAACACTATCAATCACTTTTGGTTAAAAACGAACGCAATCGGCTGATAAAAGAACTCCTTAAATCCACCGATAAGCCAAGGTTATATATCACTAGACAACTTCGTCGATATTGGCAAAGGGGAATGGCTCCGAATGCCCTGGTACCCGATTACCACAAATGCGGGGCCAAAGGGCGTCCCAGACGTGAGGTGGAGCAAAAGGTTGGTCCAAAACGTTCAGTTACGCCCGGAGTGGGAGTGCCAGTCACAGAGGAAATTGCTGAACTGTTTCGGATGGCACTCGATGGTTTTTATCTAACCAGTGAGAAGGTTCCTTTGACTGCCGCAAAAGACAAGGCAGTCGGTCTTTTTAAAGCGCGCTATCCCTCGGCAACACAGAAAAGTATGCCCACGATGAGACAATTCCGGTACTTCTATGAAACGAATTACCGGAAGTCTGATGTGGTAAGGACACGGACTCCAAGCCGCATTTATCAAAAAGATAAACGGGCTTTGACCAGCACTTCAGGCAATCTCAACTTCGGCCCGGGAGCCCGGTATGAAATAGACGCGACCATTGCGGATCTCTATTTAGTAGCAGAAGACGATCCTGCTCTCATCATTGGCCGTCCGGTTTTGTATTTCGTTAAAGATGTATTCAGCCGTATGGTTGTTGGAATGTATGTGGGTCTTGAGAATCCCTCATGGGTTGCAGCAATGTTAGCTCTTAGTAACGCTTTCAGCGATAAAACAACGTATTGTCGAGGTTATGGGATAGCTATCGGTAAAGAAGACTGGCCAAGTTTCGGCCTTCCCGCGTCTATCATGGCTGACCGCGGTGAGCTTCTTTACAAACAAGCGGATGTGCTGGTTAACAGATTCAACATTCAATTGAGCAATTCACGCGCCTATCGCGGTGATGACAAAGCGATCTGTGAGCGATTTTTCAACACTATTCAGAGTAAGTTTCGGCCCTATGTTGGCGGGGTAGTCGAGCCAGTGAATGGGAAAAAGCGTACCGGAAAACGCTTCGAGCTGGATGCTGTACTTAACCTCTCTGAGTTCACAAAAATGTTGATTAACCTCGTCATCATCTACAACACCCAGCATGTTGTTGAAGGTTATGATTTCGCACCTGATATGCCAACGGACTTGCCCGCAGTGCCGCGTGAACTATGGAACTGGGGAATTCAAAACCGTACCGGCCAGCTTCGCTCCTGTGATGAAGACTTGGCCCGCATTAATCTCCTGCCCTATGAGAGTGGAACGGTGTCACAGGTTGGCATCACCTTCAAAGGAATTGTGTACACCTGTCAGGAGGCGCTGGCGCAAGGCTGGTTTGATCGCATTCGCCCGAACCGCCCTTCAAGAGTAGAAATCGCTTTTGACCCGAGACGGACTGACACTGTTTATCTGAGACCTGATTCCAAATTCGAAAGCTACTGGGTATGCGAGCTTTCGGACCGAAGTAGGCGATATAAAGGCATGAGCTTCGTGGAGGCCGCAGGAATACTGAAAGAGATGAATCGCACCAAAGCCACAGCCAAACAAGAGGAGGATTATCAGAAGCCGGATGCCTTATCCGCGGTTGAGGCGATCGTTTCGAACGCGAAGAAGCGGCAGAAAACCAGTGAACCGTCCCTTACTGACTCTGAGCGACTTCGGGGCATACGGCAGAACCGAGCCACAGAAAAAGAGGTTGAGCGAAATCGCAGCGGAATCAAATCCAAGAAACGTTCAAAGCGTGACCGTCCGGCGGATGTAGTGCCGTTCCGCTCTAATAAGATCCAATCAAACGACAGTCTCGATTACCCGGATATGGATGCCTTCTTGGAGGACGACGATGATTAAACTGCCACTGGCACAATATCGGGAAGCAGAAATCCGGGAATACGAAGGACAGCCCTTAATCAATGCCCTGCCACCCATTAATTCGCCGCAGGATACAGCGAGGATGCTGGCTCGTTTCCCAAAAGTCGACGAGGCTGAAAAGGCATTGCCAGCCCACATTCGTCGCCACGCCATGATGAGGATTCTGGATCAATTCCTGTACCCAACGAAATCCCATCTCCAATTAGAGCAGATGATTTCCGGCATGATTCGTCGCGGCTACCTTAGCCGAAATATTGCGACTCCGGACTATCAACGCAACCTGGACGACGTTGGCCATACCGATTTTAATGCGATCGTTCGAAATGCCGGAAATGAGGCCCTCGTGAGTTCCGTTATCGGGTGTTCCGGCACCGGCAAATCCACGGCTGTAGAAGCAATCCTGAAAACCTACCCGCAAGCGATTTATCATCCAGAATACCAGCATGCCCAATTGGTCTGGCTGAAGGTGGAGTGCCCTCATGATGGCTCGGTCAAGAGTCTATGTACCAATTTTTTCCGGGCTGTCGATGATGCGCTGGGTACGGATTACCAGGCGCTCTACGTAAAAAGCCGGTCTTCGGCGGAGTCCATGCTTGGGGATATCGCCCGAGTATCAGCATTACATTCAGTTGGTGTTCTTGCCATTGATGAAATTCAGCACTTGGAGAAGTCCCGATTTGGCGGGGCGGTAAAGATGCTAAATTTCTTCGTGACGCTGACTAACGTCATCAAGGTTCCGGTTCTTTTCATCGGAACGCCAAAGGCTTTGGAGCTTTTCCAGCCAACCATGAGATCGGCAAGGCGAGCAGCGCAATTTGGTAGTTTGGACTGGGGACGGTTTGCACGGGCTGAGAATGAGGGGGCTGATGGAGAGTGGGAGCGATTTTTCAAACGGTTATGGAAGCTTCAGTGGTTTGAAAGCCCCACTCCCCTGAGCCAGGAAATAATGGATTTGTTCTGGGAGTATACGCAAGGAATTGCGCACATCGCTGTTGCTCTTTTTTACCTCAGCCAGGCGCGAGCTGTCGTCGCTGGCAGGGAAGTGATTGATCGGACTCTTGTAAACAAGGTCTATCAAGAAGAGCTTGCCATGATTCATCCAATGATTGCCGCTTTGCGGAGTGGTCTTGAGGCAACGATTCTCCAGTATGCCGATCTCGATGTTCCCCGAGAGTCTCTCCGGGCTCAAAGCTCGTTGCAGTCTGCAGCTCATCTTGAGTCATTTGATCAGGAAAGCCCCGCTGAAGCTAAAGGCTCCAAGCGGGATAGCCTGGTTACAATATTGGTCCAGATGGGTATCGGAGAGGACATCGCTCCTACTGTTGCAGACCAAGCTCTGTCGGAGTGTCCAAATGATGATTTATTTGAGTTGGTGGCTCATATAAAACACCTGGAAGAGAGAAAGCCGGCCGCACCATCACCGAAGGTTCGTTCGCGAACAAAGGAGAAATCAGCCCCGGTCTATCTGGAAGATGATCTGCGTTTGATAAGGGATGATGATTCGGAAGAATGCTACCAGACCTTGAAAGCGAGGGGGGTGATCATTGAGATTTCCTCATACCTATGAGGATGCGAGATCGATTCTGCGCTCTTTAGATTTTCAGCAGTGCCGCAAGGCGATCCTCGGCTAGATGCCCTTACGTGGTCCTTACAGCAATGCGCCTCTTTTTGATGACCACCCAGTTCCAAAATAAGTCGGATATGGCACAATGAGGTCCTGCCCATAAGGGTACAAATTGACTCCTAGACGGAAGAAAAATGCCCCGAGATGGACTGGAAGACATCAGCCAGGCTCAAAGAGAGCGGCTTTTTCACATAGACTTCAAGCTCAGATTTTTGGGCGAAGTTTCCCGCGCTGATCTCGTCAATCGGTTTGGAATTAAAGCGGCGGCTGCAACGCGAGATCTATCGCTTTACAAAGAAGTAGCTCCTGGAAATCTCGAATATGATACGAAGGCTAAGGTCTATACCGCCGCCACTAAATTCTCTCCGTTGTTTTCCTGTTCACAAAGCCAGGCATTGTCGGCACTGAGCCAAGGTCTGGGTGATGACTACCTTGGGACTCATCAGGCTCTAATCCCAACTGACACACCGACCCAGCTTAACCTGCCACACCTGGATAAGATTTCTGCCGTCAGTCGAGCGATTTATCACAGAATCCCACTACAGATTGACTATCGGTCTCTTAGTAGCGGAGTAACCCAGCGGGAGATTATTCCTCATGCGCTTGTGGACAATGGTTTGAGGTGGCACGTTCGCGCTTATGATCGCTTCCGTGACAAATTCAGCGACTTTGTTATCAACCGAATCAGCGATGTCTGCCCACTGGTAGATACAAACTTCGGATCCAAGGAGACGAAAGACGCTGATATCCAGTGGAATCGAATAGTGGACATGCATCTGGTTCCCCACCCAAAACTGACGCACCCGGAAACGATTGAATACGAGTATGGTATGCAGGGTGGACAACTAAACGTTCAGGTTCGTGCTGCCGTTGCAGGGTATGTTTTGCGCCGGTGGAATGTAGATTGCTCGGCAGAACATAGTTTAGAAGGACCTGAATATCATCTTTGGCTGAGCAATCAACCAACATTGTACGGTGTGGAAAACCTGAATCTGGCCCCTGGCTATGACTCATCTGCGACTAACCTACCGGCAAGTAGAGAGAGAAGAACTACCGGCAAAACTACCAGGGACTGGGGAGACATTGAATGATCAAACTGGAAGACATCAAGAAAGACGCCCAAATCCGAGGCATCCAGGGCGAAGAGATCGTCCGCATCGTGCAAACGGAGCCTGTTGGCGAGCATGCTCTGACCATCTACTACAAAGACAGCCAGGGCCGCCTCAACGAGCAAATGCTGTTCCGTTCCGATGAAGCCCGCCTGGAGATGGCAGAGGCTGGTCGCCCTTGGGCATTTGATGCGCCCGGGGCAGACTTTAAGCTCGGCCTGGAAGCCTACCGAATAACCCAGGCAGCCCTATTCGACCCCATGATGGCGGTTCACACATCCAATGTAGAACCATTGCCACACCAGATCTCAGCAGTCTACGAGTCAATGCTCCCCCGCCAGCCTCTGCGGTTCGTGTTGGCCGATGACCCGGGGGCAGGCAAGACCATCATGGCGGGCCTGCTCATTCGCGAGCTGCTAATGAGAGCTGATGCCAAGCGGGTGCTGATAGTCTCCCCGGGTGGGCTAACCGAACAGTGGCAAGACGAAATGCTGGAGAAGTTCGGCGTTCAGTTCGAGATCTTCAGCCGCGAAAAGCAGGAACAGTGCGCCTCTGGCAACTACTTCGACGAAGCTGACCTGCTTATCTGTCGCCTTGACCAGCTATCCCGCAACGAAGACTTCCAGGAGAAGCTCAAGAACACTGAGTGGGATCTGATCATCGTAGACGAAGCCCACAAGCTCTCGGCCAACTACTATGGCAGCAAGGTCAATAAAACCAAGCGCTTCCAGCTTGGAGAGCTTCTGGGCTCGATCACCCGCCATTTCCTGCTAATGACAGCCACCCCTCACAACGGCAAGGAAGAAGACTTCCAGATTTGGCTCTCGCTGCTGGATGGCGACCGCTTCTACGGCAAATTCCGCGAAGGTGCACACAAAGTTGACGTCTCAGACATGATGCGCCGCATGGTCAAGGAAGAGCTGCTCAAGTTTGATGGCACCCCCCTGTTCCCGGAACGTCGTGCCTATTCTGCCAACTATCAGCTGTCTGATGCTGAGGCAGAGCTCTACGCACAGGTCACCGACTACGTCCGCAACGAAATGAACCGGGCGGATAGTCTGGATGGTAAACGCAGAGGCACCGTAGGCTTCGCTCTCACCCAGCTCCAACGTCGGCTGGCCTCCAGCCCTGAAGCCATTTACCAGTCCCTTAAGCGCCGGCGCAAACGTTTGGAATCCCGGCTGGAAGAGATGAAGCTCGTTGCCCGGGGCCAGTCGGCTTCACAGGCCAAAAACAACGGCATTGCTGAGACTCTTGGAGAGTACCAGGTCACCAAGAAGCTCGACATTCCGGACAACATCGACGAACTGGAAGACGATGAACTCAGCGCAGAAGAATACGAAATCCTCTCTGAGCAGGTCGTAGATCAGGCCACAGCTGCCGAGACCATTCCAGAGCTGGAAGCTGAAATCGTGATCCTCAAGGACCTGGAATATCAGGCAAGGACGGTAGTGCAGTCTGGCAACGACAAGAAATGGGAAGAGCTCTCCCACCTGTTGCAAGACCGTCCCGAGATGTACACCTCCAGTGACAGTCGCCGCAAGCTCATTATCTTCACCGAGCATAAAGACACCCTGAACTACTTGGTGCACCGCATCTCCGGCATGCTGGGAGACCCTGGTGCCGTGATCACCATTCACGGCGGAACCAACCGGGATGACCGCCGCAAGGCCCAGGAAGAGTTCCGTAATAACCCCGAGGTGTTGGTGTTGGTAGCTACCGATGCCGCAGGGGAGGGCGTTAACCTGCAAAACGCGAACCTCATGGTCAACTACGACCTTCCCTGGAACCCCAACCGCTTGGAACAGCGCTTTGGTCGTATTCACCGAATCGGACAAACTGAGGTCTGCCATCTTTGGAACCTGGTGGCCAACGAAACCCGTGAAGGCGAGGTTTTCAAAAAGCTCTTCGACAAACTGGAGGTCGAGAAACAGGCGTTGGGTGGCAAGGTATTCGACATTCTTGGCGAAGCCTTCGAGAACCAGTCCCTCAAGGATCTATTGGTCGAGGCCATTCGCTACGGCGAGTCCGCCGAGGTTAAAGCCAAGCTCAATCAGGTCATTGATGGTGCCTTGGATACCGAACACCTCAAGGAAATCCTCAAACGCAATGCGCTGGTCGAGCAGCACATGTCCTTGCAGGATCTCTACGCGGTGAAAGAAGAAATGGAAAAGGCTGAGGCGCGCAAGCTCCAGCCCTACTTCATCCGAGCCTTCTTCACCGAAGCGTTCCAGACGTTAAGTGGTGAGATGCGCCAACGAGAGTCGGGGCGCTATGAAGTACGTCATGTGCCCGCAGCCATCCGCGAGCGAGACAGGATTATCGGGGAAAGCCGCACACCCGTACTCAAAAAGTACGAGCGCATCTGCTTTGAAAAGCAGCTGATCCGTATGTCTGGCAAACCAATGGCTGACCTGATTCACCCCAACCACCCGCTAATGGCTGCTACTACAGACTTGGTTCTGTCCGCCCATCGAAGCAAACTGAAACAGGGTGCCGTGCTGGTAGATCCCAATGACGACGGGATCGAACCGAAAGTCCTGTTTATGGTGGACCACAGCATCCGCGAGGGTGAACATCAAAGTAGCGGTGGGAAACCTGTCATTGCATCCCGCCGCTTGCAGTTCGTTGAAATTGACGAGAAGGGCGGTACCCACCATGCAGGCTGGGCGCCACACCTGGATCTTCAGCCAATCGATAACTACGACCACAAACTGATCCAGGACATTCTCAATGCCCCTTGGATAACGGATAACCTTGAAGCGCTGGCCCTGCACCATGCATCTCAAAAGCTGGTTCCGGAGCACTATCAGGAAGTAAAAACTCGCCGTGAGCGACAAGCAGACAAGGTTATGGCCGCTGTTAACGAGAGACTGGTTAAGGAAATCAACTACTGGTCAGATCGCTACATCAAGCTCAGTGATGATGTAGCCGCCGGCAAGCAGCCCCGCATGCAGCCCGAAATGGCTCGCCGCCGAGTGGATGAACTTACCGAACGCCTTGCCCAGCGAAAGCGAGAGCTGGAAGCCATGAAAAGTGTTGTTTCCAGTACACCAGTCGTTATCGGCGGTGCGCTCGTCATACCCCAAGGGCTGTTAGCTATGCGCAAGGGCGAAACCACAGTCACGGTTGATGCCCAGGCCCGCGCTCGTATTGAGCAAGTTGCCATGCAGGCTGTCATTCGGCATGAGGAATCCCTTGGTCACGCCACCAAAGACGTATCTGCGGAGAAATGCGGCTGGGACATCACGGCTCGCCCCGCCACCCTACCCGATGGCTCATTGCCGCAAGACCGGCACATCGAAGTAAAAGGCCGAGCGAAGGGCCAGGAAGTGATCACAGTGAGTCGCAACGAGATTCTCTATGCCCTCAACCAGGCAGACAAATTCTGGCTGGCCATTGTGCTGGTTGATGGGGACGATTACGAAGGCCCTTACTACGTAAAGAATCCATTTACGACCGAGCCAGATTTCGGGGTGCCGTCTGTGAATTATGAACTGAAGTATCTGCTCGGCAAGGCCGAAAAAGGGGCGAGCCAGTGATTCTGGGAATCTTTCGTTTGGGGGGTATAGAAAGAAGAACGCCACCTCAAGGGTGGCGCCGGGCCAGCGATGCTCTCGCTAGCGGGGTTTACGAGGCAAACTCTAGTTACCCCACCCAGCTTTGTCAAGTCTTTTCCAACTCAGCCTGGAGCGCTTTATGAGCCGGGTTATCAGTTACATCGACGGCTTCAACCTGTATTTTGGCCTGAAAAACAAGGGCTGGAAGCGCTACTACTGGCTCGATCTTGAGGCGCTCTCAACGGCACTCATGATCCCCGGCCAAATGCTGGAAGCCACCCACTATTTTACAGCTCGGCTGAGACTGGTTGGAAACAACCACGCCGATAAACAGCGGCAAGACGACTATCTTGATGCGTTGCTCACGCGCAACAACCTGCAGATTCACCACGGACACTACTTGAGGAAAACCCGCCAATGTCGGAGCTGTGGGGCCAGCTGGCCCGACTATGAGGAAAAGATGACCGATGTAAATATTGCGGTTCAGCTTATCGCCGACGCCTTCGATGACAACTTTGATACCGCCTTGATCATCTCTGCAGACAGCGACCTGACCACGCCCGTTCAGCTTGTACGTGAGCGCTTTCCTAACAAAAAAATCGTGATTGCCCAGCCGCCGGGCAGAAACTCCAACCAGCTCAGCCAGGCCGCTACCACTGCTTTTCAGATAAGCAGAAAAAAGGTACAGACTAGCCAGCTGCCTGAGACCGTTACCACTGCCGACGGCGTTACTCTGCAGCGCCCGGCAACCTGGAAGTAGGAATATTCATGATCAGCATTAAAACGCCCAAAAAACTCATCGAAGTGGCCCTACCACTGGATGACATTAACACCGCAGCGGCGCGCGAGAAATCCATTCGTCACGGCCACCCCAGCACCCTCCACCTTTGGTGGGCACGCCGACCCCTTGCCGCTGCACGCGCGGTACTCTTTGCCCAGCTAGTGAACGATCCCGGGTATCAGCGCGAGCTGGGGTATGGGGTAAACAAGAAAGAGGCGGAGATCAAGCGGGAGAAGCTGTTCCAGATCATCCGCGATCTGGTGAAATGGGAAAATACCAACAACGAAGAGGTGCTGAACCGCGCCCGCGCAGCGATTTGGGAAAGCTGGCGTGAAACCTGCCACCTTAATCGTAATCATCCGCAGGCTGCTGAGCTGTTTAATCCAGACAAGCTGCCAGCCTTCCACGATCCCTTTGCCGGGGGAGGTGCCATTCCGCTGGAAGCCCAGCGGTTGGGACTGGAAAGCTATGCCAGCGACCTGAACCCGGTGGCGGTAATGATCAACAAAGCGATGATCGAGATTCCGCCTAAGTTTGCCGGGCAGGCGCCAGTTGGCCCGCTGCCGGAAGGTGAAAAGCAGCAGAACATGATGGAAGACTGGACCGGTGCTAAAGGCCTTGCCGAAGACGTGCGACGCTATGGCCACTGGATGCGCGACGAGGCCTTTAGGCGCATCGGTCATTTGTACCCTAAAATCAAGGTCACTTCAGATATGGCCGCCGAGCGGCCCGACCTGAAAGCCTATGAAGGTGAGGAACTGACCGTCATTGCCTGGCTTTGGGCCAGAACCGTGAAAAGTCCCAACCCGGCATTCAGTCATGTAGAAGTGCCACTATCATCCAGCTTCGTGTTGTCCAGTAAAAAGGGCAAAGAGGCATACGTAGAGCCGGTTATTGAGGGTGATCAGTATCGGTTTGAAATCAAAGTAGGAATCCCTCCTGTTGAAGCAAAGCAAGGAACCAAGGCTGCAAGGGGCGCCAACTTCACCTGTTTGATGTCAGGAACCCCGATATCAGGTCCGCATATCAAAGGTGAGGGTGAAGCAGGCCGGCTAGGCGTTCGCTTAATGGCCGTCGTTGTTGAAGGGAAACGCGGCCGCCTGTATTTATCACCTACCCAGGAAGCCGAAGCAGTTGCGAAGAGTGCCAAACCTGAATGGAGGCCCGAAACCCGCCTGCCAGATGACCCAAGAAACTTTTGGACCATTCCATATGGGCTGAGAACTTACGGTGACCTCTTCAGCCAACGCCAACTAGTAGCACTAACGACCTTTTCCGATTTGGTACAGGAAGCTCGCACAAAAGCCATTACCGACGCCAGAGCTGCCGGCTGGCCGGATGACGGCCAAGGCCTGGATCAAGGCGGCGCAGGATCAACCGCATACGGGGACGCTTTGGCAACATTTCTGGCCTTAACGCTTGGCCGAGGATCAGATTATTGGAACTCCAATGCTACATGGGAGTCTGGCGGCGGTTTCATTGCTCATGCATTTACCCGTCAAGCGATACCTATGATTTGGGATTATTCAGAGGCGAATCCATTCTCTGGAGGCAGTGGGAATTGGGAATCAACGTGTTTGGACTGGGTAATCCGAGTAATTCGAAATTTTACTCCTGCATCGTCAGGAAGTGCTTTTCAATCTGATGCTCAATCACAGAGTATTAGCTCTGACAAAGTCATTTCAACTGATCCGCCTTACTACGATAACATCGGCTATGCTGATCTTTCTGACTTTTTTTACGTGTGGATGCGCCGATCGTTACGGAACATCTATCCTGCCTTGTTTAGCACTATGGCGGTACCGAAAGCCGAAGAACTGGTCGCTACGCCCTACCGCCACGGTGATAAAGACCAAGCCGAAGCTTTTTTTATGGATGGCATGACCCGTGCGATTCATAACTTGGCTGTGCAAGCGCATCCTGGATTTCCAGTTTCCATCTACTACGCCTTCAAGCAGTCAGAGACCAAAGAAGGCAGCACCACCAGCACCGGCTGGGTGACTTTCTTGGAAGCCGTTATCCAAGCGGGCTTTTCAATTGATGGCACCTGGCCTTTGAGGACTGAAAGAGGTGCTAGGATGATTGGCATCGGCACTAATGCCCTCGCATCGTCCATCGTCCTGGTCTGCCGCAAACGCGAAACCAATGCGGAATCTATCTCCCGTCGCGATTTCCAACGGCAACTGCGGGAAGAAATGCCCGAGGCTCTGGAAACCATGATCGGAGGTCAGACAGGCCAAACTCCCATTGCGCCCGTTGACTTGGCTCAGTCCGCCATTGGCCCTGGGATGGCTATTTACTCTAACCCGAACATTTCATAAACACCCCAAGCAGCAGCCACGAAATTTTCTCGGTTAGCCCATTACGCCCAGATATGAGAATTATTAGTAGTATGCGCGCCAATGTCGCTCTGATGTCATCCAGTCACCGGCCTTAAGTGTTTATTATTTGATCAATTCCAGCGTCCGGGCGAGGGAAGGCCTCCCGAGCCCGAGATGGAGGTGAGCGCCGACGGCGGCTCAGCCGGTGTTTAACCTGGGCCGAGGCAGGCGATATAACCGTTCGGTGACTGTGTGCAGAAGGGCCTTGACCGGGCAGCTACCTGGCAGGTGGAGCTTGATGCGGTCTTTGTACTGCACCACCCGTACGGCCAGCTTGAACAGCTTGATGATGACCGTCGAGGGCTGGGCCTGAGACAACTCGGTGCCTTGCAACAGTTCGGCGCGCAAGGCGTGATGCAGCACATAGGCGGCGCAGGAGAAAAACAGGCGCAGGTGGTTGGCCGCAAAGCGGCAATCCGAGGTGCGGTCGCTGGCCAGGTCGTTTTTCATCATCTTGATGAAATTCTCGTCCTGGCCCCGGGCGCAATACAGCTCGGCGTACAGTATTTCCGGGGTTGACTCTTCCAGGGAGGTGACGACGAAGCGGGGGTTATCGCCGAGGGCCATGGTTTCGGCTTTCAGGACAGTGCGAAACGCCTGTGGCCAGGAACGGGCCTGATAATCGATCTCGTGGAAGGTGCGCGAGCGTTGCGGCGGGGCCTGTTCCGCGAGGCGAGCGTTATGGCAGCGGGTATCGTGCAGCCGCCGGGTGGATTGCAGGTGTGGCTCGGCCAGTTTTTTCAGACGGCTGTTGCCGGCCAGGCCGAACAGGAAATCGGTGTACGGATCGTCGAGCGCCAGTTGCATCAATTCCACGTTGGCGAAATGAGCATCACCACGCAGCAGGATGCGGGTCTCGGGCCAATGCTGGCGCAGCCGTTTGAGCACCCGCTTGAGGATCATTGCGTTCTCTGCCCCCGTCGGGCGTTTGCCGGGGCGCAGTGCCGCGGTAATGAACTTGCCCGACAGACCTTCAAACAGAAACAGTGGCAGGTAGCAGTGACTCTGGTAATGGTGGTTATAAAACGCCAGTTCCTGTTGGCCGTGGGTCTGGTCTTCGGAGTGATCCATGTCCAGCACGATCATCTCTGGAGGCTTGGCGTAGCTGGCGACAAACTGCTCTACAAAGGCCTCGGCGAGACGGTAAAGGTCGCGGGTGTTAACGGCATTTTCCAGGCGCGAGAAGGTCGGTGCGCTGGCCAGATCCTGCTCTGGCTCAAGCAGCTTGCGTTCGGTGCCGAGCTTGAACATCGGGTCACGGCGCAGGGTGTTGGCGTCATTGGCATCGGCATAGCCACAGGCGATCTGGAAGATCCGCTGAGTTAATAGATCGGAAAGTGAGTGGTCGATATAAGAGGCGTGACGGCGGTCGTCGATGGCCTGGGCCAGTCGATGAACCAGGCCAATCTGTTGGTCCACCCCACGCAGCAGCAGGGGGCCAAAGTCGGATGACAACGCTCCGCCCTCGAAATCAGCTCGCACGGTAAAGCCGGCAAAGGGAGGAAAGCGCAGTTGAGTTGGGATAGAATTGGACATGGGCGAACCTTGTTTAGCTTCTTCCGAAGCGTTATTGGTGTAACTCCCATTATATCAATGGGTTGAGCAAGGTTCGCCTTTTTTTATGAATAATTCGGGCTAAATACGAAGCGGTGCTGAACCAGGATGGCAGTCGCATGAGTGTGCACGATGCTCTGGTATTGATTAACCGCGCGATTACCGAGTATCTGAGCCCCGACTCCGGCAGCTTCGATGCTGACACCCAGTTCTGCTCAAGCTGGTTCGAGCAATATGGATGGAACGCTGGCCAGTTTGGGGAGGCTAACGTGCTGGCTCAGGCCAAAGGTACCACGGTGGATGGTGTTAAAGCCGCCGGTGTGGCCGAGTCCGGAGGCGGCAAGGTGCGATTGTTGCGCTGGGCCGAATACGAATCCGACTGGGATCCGACCAAAGACGATCGCACCCCGGTGTGGGAAGCTTGTCACCAGATGATCCGCCGGCTCAATAACAGTGGCGAGTCCGCAGCCGGTGAGTTATTGGCAAAAATGCCAGAGAAAGGCGAAGCCATCCGCCAGTTGGCCTACCACTTGTACACTCTGTGCGAGCGAAAGAAATGGGCCGAAGAGGCCCGCGCCTACAACGAGTTGATTGGCTCCTGGCATGCCATTGTCGAGGCATCCCACGACACAGGCCACAAAGGCGAACAACAAGGACTGGAACTCTAAGGAGCGTATGTGAAGAACAAAAATGTAGCCATACGTAAGGTTGTAAAATATCTCAACAACCCAGAGTACGACGGCGGATTCTGGCTGCCAAACATCCAGCGGCCATTCGTGTGGAGCCCGGAACAGATCGAGAAGCTGTTTGACTCCATCATGCGGGAATACCCGATCAGTACGATGCTGGTTTGGCGTACCCATTCCCTGATCAAGCGGCGGAAGTTTATCGACAACTACCACGATGGCATCAAGCTCTCCCAGTTCCAGGTGCCGGAAGATAGTCGTACAAAGCTCCTTGTGTTGGATGGTCAGCAGCGGCTTCAGAGCCTGTTTATCGGGTTATGTGGTAGCCACAGCAAGCAGGAACTTTACTTCAACGTTCTCAGTGGAGCACCAACGCATACCGAGGAAATGCGGTATCAGTACCGTTTTCTGGATGCTAACCGAGCCAGCTTCCCATGGGTTAAATTCAAGGACATTGTATTTAGTAATGAAATGCCAAATGACTTGGCCAAACAGCTGGAAACCAAAGCCGCTTCGCCTATCACCGATGAGCAAGAGCGAAGACTGATCCGGAATCTCTGGCAGGCCCAAAAGGTGTTTGTATCTGAGGAGTATGTGGGTTATCAGGAGTTGGATAGCGTCGATAACCCAGACGCATACACCGAAAATGATGTGGTCGAGATTTTCATTCGCGCCAACTCCGGTGGCACGAAGCTTGGCAAATCTGATCTCCTGTTCTCACTATTAACGGCTTCCTGGCAAGATGCCGATGAAGCGATGGAAGAGCTAATTTCTGAGCTGAATGTTTCGGGCTATGAGTTCACCCGCGATTTCGTAATGAAGACTTGCCTGGTGTTGCTGGGTAAGGGTGCTGCCTACGATGTGAAGAAATTTCGGGACGAGCAAACCAAGCAGTCGATGATCGACAAGTGGCCCCAGATCTCTGCAGCCATCAGAGATGTGAGAGACTACTTGTTCTCCAAAACCTACATTCGTTCCGATAAGGCGCTGCCCTCTTATCTGACACTGATACCGGTCATCTACTACCGCTATCACTATCCAGAGAACTGGCAGTCTTTGGCCGGGCTGGACACATACCTACTCAGAACATTGCTTTGCGGTGCCTTTAACGGACGACCGGACGGTTTGATTGATAAATGCATTCGCCGTATCAATCAGGATAAAACCTTCTCAGTTGCCAACCTCTTTGAGGTCATCCGCAGTGACGGGCGCAATCTGGATGTTTCCGAGGAAAGCCTCCTCCAGGCAAGCTACGGATCTCGCGCCATTCATCTGATTTTTAATCTGTGGTACCGGCAATTCGACTACCAACCTGCGTACGCAGGGAATCTGCCGCAGGTGGACCATATTTTCCCCCAGTCATTGCTGAAGAGCATTAAGGATGAAAACCCTGAAACCGGCCGGCAATCACTGATGCGCTATCCCGCAGCGACCAGAGACCAACTGGCAAACTGTATGCTGCTGCCCGCTGATGAAAACGGCTTTCAGGGTAAAAATGATGCGCTCCCTCGGGACTGGTTCGCGGACAAATCCGATGCATATCTGGACATGCATCTCATACCCAAAAGACCTTCACTATGGGAGGTTGAGCGCTTTGAAGACTTCCTCGAAGCGCGTAGGGCGTTGATTGTAGAAAAATTGAAACATCTGATAACAGATACTGAAACAGATCGATTCTCCAGTACGCCCGATGCCATCGACAATGTTGAGCCAGACGAGGTCGAAGACGTTGTGGTTTCATCGGACAATGACGATCTGACGGATGGGGTGAACTCCTTGGAAGCTGAGGGAGAAGAGCGAGAAAGCTCCCTTGATGGCGTGGATGCAAAAGGCCCTGAAGCGACACTGGCCAAATTTCTTGAACGCATAGCTGAGCCGACAAAATATATTGCAGGCTTCAGAACAAAAGACGGCAAAGAGCTTGCATTGGAGAGAAAGGGTCGGGACATTACCCTTTGGACGCAAACGGTATCTCTGTCCGGGGCGGAGTTTGAGCCGGCGCGAGAGTATTCCGACACGGATCCCCGAAATTCAAATCTTAACCGAAAGAACTGCCCTGCTTTACGCCTCGGGAATCCAGCCTATGTTTGGAAGCTTGAGGGTGCTGATGATTTATTGGATTTCGTTAATTGGTATAGCGCTGCTTCGGTACTAACACCAATAGAGACAGGTTAAGTGAGAGACTCCCATGCTTAAAAAACTCAAACTGACGGATTTTACCGTTTTCTCTGACTCCGAGCTGTCTTTTGCTCCTGGCCTCAATGTGGTGGTGGGAGAAAATGGCTGTGGTAAATCTCACCTTCTAAAAGTGGCCTATTCAGTTATTGCCAACAGTGCTGAGGAAGGAAAGAAACCGACAGCCGGTGATCCGACTAAAAATACGCTACAGAAAACTATAGCTGACAAGCTCGTCCATGTGATGCGCCCCGAAACCCTGGGCCGCTTGGCGGCACGAGCTCCAGGCAGGAAGCGCTGTGAAGTGGCGTTCAAGTTTGACGATTCCCAACTTGATTGTACTTTCAGTTTTGCCACCTCCAGCAAGTCTGAAGTTCAAATAAACCAGTTGCCCGGGAAATGGCATGAAAAATCCCCTGTTTTTATCCCTACTCGCGAGCTGCTGACTATATTTCCTAATTTTGTTTCAGTTTATGAAAATCATTATTTGGAATTTGAAGAAACGTACCGAGACACCTGTTTGTTACTTGGTGCCTTGGCCCTGCGAGGACCAAGAGAAAAGCAAATTGCAGAGTTGTTGAAGCCACTCGAAGAGGCCATGGGTGGAAAGGTTGTTCTTGATAAAAATGGACGTTTCTACCTTCAGCTACCAGGCAAGGGAAATATGGAAATGCCTCTCGTGGCTGAAGGTTTGCGAAAGCTGGCCATGATTGCCCGGCTGATAAGTACCGGTTCGCTTCTCGATAAAGGTTATTTGTTCTGGGATGAGCCAGAAACAAACCTCAATCCAAAATTGGTTAAGTTGGTTGCCAAGGTCATTTATCACTTATGTCAGCAAGGTATTCAGGTATTTATAGCCACACATTCGCTTTTCCTCCTCAGGGAACTAGAGGTCTTGTCTCAGGAGCGAGAGTTCAAGAAAGTGAAACACAGATATTTTGCCTTGAAGCCTGAAACCCATGGTGTAGAGGTCGAACAAGGTGAGCGCATCGACGACCTGAATACGCTGGTGCTTCTGGATGAGGAACTTTCTCAATCCGACAGATTCATGGAGGCCGGCAACTGATATGTCAGTGCTTATGGAAGGACGTTTAACGTTTACATTTCAACCAAGCGCTGAAGCCAGCCAATACGATGACTGGGCTTTTTACCGTAATCAGTTCAATAGCGCGTTTGGCAGCACGAAAGCCGTCGATTTCATATGCGTAGACAACGACCGCACTTGGCTGATCGAGGTGAAAGACTATCGTGCCAACAGGCGCACGAAAACGATTGATTTAGGCGAAGAGCTAGCATTCAAAGTTAGAGATACCCTTGCTGGTCTAGCCGCAGCAAAAGTCAACGCAAATGATCAGTCTGAGCGTTCTTTTGCTCGCAAGGCGCTAAAGAGAAACAGGCTTTCCATCGTGCTCCATCTTGAACAACCAGACAAACCTTCGAAGCTTTTCCCTCAGGCTGTTGATAAGTCAAAGCTTCTGATGAAGCTAAAACAGACCCTTAAAGCAGTAGATCCACATCCCCGCATTGTGGATCAGAATAGTCTTCGGCCAGAGATGCAGTGGCAGGTAACAGGATAGGATTATGAGCTTAAAACCCTGGAGTGAGATAGCACGCCCCCACAAAGATGTTCTGGAAGGCACTTTCAAGCAGTCGGAGTTCGCCGCGGATATCACCCAAGTGGCCACGGGCACCGCACCAGAAGAATACCAAAACGCCGAGAAGTTCTTCTCCCGAACCTACATTACTGAAGGGATGCGCCTTCTGCTGATCTCTGTCGCACAGCGACTCGCAGGCCAGGGCGGCGACCCAGTCGTTCAGCTGCAAACTGCTTTTGGTGGCGGTAAAACCCACACCATGCTGGCTGTTTACCACCTCGCAAGCCGCAAAGTGAGTACCGATAAGTTGATGGGCATCCCTCCGGTGCTGGATGAAGCCGGTATTACTGAGCTCCCTACCGCCCGCATGGCTGTGATCGATGGTATTCAGTTGTCACCCAGCCAGGTTCGCACCTACGGCTCTACTACAGTGAACACGCTTTGGGGCGAGCTGGCCTGGCAACTGCTGGGTGAAGAAGGCTATGCACTGGTGGCGGATAGCGACCGGGATGGCACCTCACCGGGTAAAGACAGCCTGAAACAGCTGCTCACTCGCGCCGCGCCCTGCGTCATCCTGGTGGACGAGCTGGTCGCCTACATCCGCCAGTTGGAACTGGGCAAGCAGTACAAAGGTGGTACTTTCGACAGCAACATCAGCTTTATCCAGGCGCTGACGGAGGCACTGAAGGCTGTACCCAATGCCATTCTCTTGGCCTCACTCCCGGAGTCCGAGCTGGAAGTGGGTGGCACCATGGGCCAGCGCACCCTGAACTCCCTGGAGAAATACTTTGCCCGGGTAGAGTCTGTATGGAAGCCCGTCGGCTCCAGTGAGGCCTTCGAGATCGTAAGACGCCGGCTGTTCGAAAGTTCCGGCGAGCGTGCCGAGGTGGAGGGTATCAGTCGTCAGTTCTCAGACTTCTATCGCCAGCACGCAGAGAAATTCCCGGTAGAAACCCAGTCCAACGAATACTATGAACGCCTCTGCTCCTCCTACCCGATCCATCCGGAGGTCTTCGACCGGCTCTATGAAGATTGGTCTACACTCGACAAATTCCAGCGAACTCGGGGCGTTCTTCAATACATGGCCATCGTCATCCACCGCCTGTGGAACGATGGTAACCGTGACGCTTTGATCATGCCTGGCTCGTTGCCCCTGGATGACGCGAATGTCCGTAACAAGAGCATTCACTACCTGCCTCAAGGCTGGGAGCCCGTCATTGAGAAGGAAGTGGATGGGCCAAGGTCGGTACCGGCCGATATCGACGGCCACCATACTCTATTTGGCGGTGTTCAAGCCGCCCGCCGAACCGCAAGAACCATTTTCCTTGGCAGTGCTCCTTCGACCCAGGCAGAAATGATCCGCGGTGTTCAGACCGAGCGCATACTGCTTGGCTCTGTTCAGCCTGGTCAGACCATTGGTGTGTTTGAGGATGTGCTCAAGCGCCTGAGGGATCGGCTGCATTACCTGTACGCAGAGCAAGATCGGTACTGGCTGGACACCAAGCCGAACCTGCGTCGTGAGATGGAGAGCCGCAAGCAGAATATCAGTGAGCGGGACGACGTGATTCCGCTACTGAAAGATCGTGTTGGTCAGTTTTTCAGGGGGCAGAACCACCATTTTGCCGGCATCCATGTGTTTACGACGTCTGCAGATGTTCCGGATGACTATGGAACCGGGCCTCGCCTTGTAGTTCTCCCACTGGATGCAGGCTATAGCCGCACCGAGACCAATCAGGCCTACGGACAGGCTGAGAAGATCCTCCGCAACCGCGGTGAACAACCCCGCCAGAAGCAAAACCGCCTGCTGTTCCTGGCTCCGGACTTTGATGTTGTTGGACGGTTAAAGGAGCAAACCAGGATCTACCTTGCCTGGCGCTCCATCGTGACGGATATCGAGAATGGGACGCTTAATCAGGATTTGTCGCACCTCAAGCAATCAGAGCGGAGTCGAGATGCAGCAGGGCAAAGCCTTGGCCAGCTAATCCGGGAAACCTGGAAATGGCTGATGGCACCTGTCGAGAACTTTGTGAAAGGCCGCCCGGAGCTCAGTTGGGAAGTAGTGACTGTACCTCCAACTGCGCCCTACCTCGTCAAGAGCATTGAGGAAAAGCTCAGGGAAGAGGAGTGGCTGGTATACGAGTGGTCCCCCATCCACTTGCGCAAGGTTCTATCAGACTGGTACCTGAAGGACGGAGTGACAGAAATCAGCGCGCTTAAGGTATGGCAGGACAGCTGCCATTACCTCTATCTGCCACGGCTGGTGAACGACCAGGTGTTCCGGAATGCCATTGCGCAAGGCGTTGAATCCGAGGACTACTTCGGCTTTGCTTCCGGAAAGGAAGGCGACCGCTACCTTGGTTTCTCGTTCGGCAGGAACTCACTTGCGGACCTCGCCGAGTCTTCTCTGCTGATCGAGCGTGAAACAGCAGCAGCCTATGCCGAAAAGCTGCGGGCAGCGGAACAACCCACCCCTCCCACGGGAGGCACGACCTCAGGAGCTGGGGGACCAACACCGCCAACTGGCGACACGGACAGTCCATTGACTCCCCCGGGTGTACCCGGCGGTCAACCTGGTGGAGCAACTACGCCGCCGCCAGCAGTAACGGGTACCGCCAAGAGCCACTTCTATGGAACAGTCGAGCTGGACGCCGTAAAGGCGAAGATGGATTTCGCCACCATCATGGATGAAGTGGTTCAGCAGTTCACTGCGCAGCTGGGTGTAGACGTAACCATTTCCGTAGAGATCGAAGCCCGGAAGAAGGATGGCTTCGATGAATCATTGCAGCGAACTATCAAGGAGAACTGTAATGTGCTGAGATTCAGCTCTTCGGAGTTTGAGGAGGATTGAATTG
The DNA here is from genome assembly GCF_038098645.1 of Marinobacter metalliresistant. NCBI lineage: Bacteria > Pseudomonadati > Pseudomonadota > Gammaproteobacteria > Pseudomonadales > Marinobacteraceae > Marinobacter > Marinobacter metalliresistant. The sequence goes on from NZ_CP101118.1 coordinate 2,859,488, forward strand.
CTTCCGGAGCTGATGGGAAAAGCATTCTAGCTGGCGAATAAACTAACAAGGAGAGTGGGACCTGAACAAATGGTAGATAACAAGCCAGCAATGAACATGCCTGAGCTTTTGGTATTCACAAAGCCGCTGACTAGCGGCTTTGTGCTCGCCGAAGGTTGGCGCCTTGCGTTTTATTTAGGCGAGAACTTCGCCCCTTCATTATCCAGAAGCAATCCTTGGCTGGTAGCTATTGGAACCCTGCTCGTCGCAGCCTTATGCGTTGTTTACGTGTTTAATCGAGGAATCCATGTAATAGCCGAGCGGATGATCCGTAGTTTTCGGCTTGATCTATTTATCGCACTGGCTGTAGGGGTGTGGATAAATATCTTGGTTTCTCCCATGCTTGCCAAGTTTCATCGTGTTTTCCAAAGTGCAGATCCACACTGGGCCCCTCTGGTTTTGCTTCTACTCAGCGCAACGCTGTTATCTACTTTGTTTCGATACTATTTGCCGAAATCTCGAAGACGAGACCATCAACTGTACTTCCTTGCAGATGAAGAGATTGATAATGAGGCAGAGGATCTTTTTGAGAGCAAGTCCCAAGCTAAGTCTTTCGCTGAGACTGTGCTGGCAAGCGGTGCTCACGGAGGTCTCATCTTCGGGGTAGACGGACCTTGGGGTATAGGAAAGACAAGCTTTATCAATCTTGCTGAGAGGCATTGGGCAAAGGCAGAAGACAAAGCCATTGTTTGTAGGTTCGAACCGCTCCGGTACGCATCAGAGCCTGACCTTGTAGAGCGGTTGATTCGAGATCTGTCAGCAGCGATTAAAAGAACTGTGTTTGCACCGGAATTTCGTCCTGCAGCCTCACGGTACTCCAGGCTGATAAAGGGAAAAGCTGATTTTTCCTTCCTTGGCTTCCGGCTCTCATTGGAGCCATCCCAGGAGACTGTCGATGAGCTGCTGGACGATATCAATGAAGTTCTTCGTCGGATTAATCGCCGTGTCATTATTGTCGTAGACGACCTTGATCGCCTTGATGCTAAGACTGTGAATAATGTTCTGTTTGCAACCCGTCAGACGTTCAAGTTATCTCAAGCTACCTATATTTTATGCTACGACACCGAGGTCCTCGCTGAAAACCACGAGGAGAGCTCCCGAGCGCGAGAGTTTTTGGAGAAGTTCGTGACCGTGAAACTGAGTCTATTTGTGGACAGTTCGCGTATTCGGGACTTTCTGCGACGGGACTGGCAACGAATAGAAAATCAGCTCGGTTCCATTCCCTCGGACACGATGGTGAAACTCGGCTCCGTGCTGACCGAACTCTCGAACATACTCGATGGTGACAACGCAGCAAAGTATTTGCCGCTCGTCGGCGATTTGCGAAAAGTAAAGCGCTTTGTCAATGCGATGCTACTGATGCAAATCGAGAAAAGCGATCTGGGGCGGACGGATTTTTACGAACGAGATCTTATTAATTTGATGCTCCTGCATCTGCACTACCCTGGGCTATTTCGACGAATTTATGCAGAAGAAACAGAGGGGCGTAAAGGCATCTTCTCTGTGCATCGTGAATTCGGAGAGGATGAGTTCAAGAACAGTAAGGAGTTCTCTGCAGGTTTAGATAAGCATCCAGAAACAGCTGCTTTCTTGCTAAAGCAACTTTTCGATGTACAAACACTGGGCCTGAACTCTGCAACCGGACTTGAAGAGGATGTTTTGAGATCTCGCGCGTGTTTTAACGAAGATTCGTTTAGAAACCTTGAGGGTTATTTAAAATTAATCGTCCGAGTCGCCACGCCCGAGCCGAGAGAGACCTTCGTACTCTACCAAGAGGCTGTAGAGAAGGTTCGTAGTGGTACCTCTGTTCCGTCAATCCTCGAATCACCAGATTTCAGTTTAGATCAGGGAGAGCACGCCCATGATCAGTTTTGGCGCGTCCTGGTCAATCGGTCTCATGATTTCACTGACGTCGTTGCCGAGGATTCGATTAACACGCTAATCGAATATTTACCGCGCTATTCTTTCATATCGTCTGATGACCTGAGTTTACGACAGAGGTCAATTTATTCGCTACTGCGGTTATTAGATCGTGCAGGTTGGGGAAGAACGTCGGGGCATCGGCTCCCGAATTCGAGGGACAATATTGTTGAGGTTGCTTGGAGAATCTTCGGCGAGCAGTCCCACCAAAACAAGGGGATACTGCAGAGGCTTACAAACGATGATCGAGGAGTTCTGGGGTGGTACGACCTTATGTTGTTCCGGCTCCACTGCTCGGCGGATCGACAAGGGCAACTGCATAATCTTCATTCAGCACTCATCGTCTATTCGGATATGGATGCGGAGACTTCGGGTTTGGTCAGTTCACTTGCCATTACTGGAATGAGGAGACTGTCTCAAGAAGTGTTTTCGCTATTTAGACAAACCTTCATTGACCCACGGCGTAACTTCTATTCAGAAGCTCTCGCTGTTTCAGATAAAGAGCTTCTTGGAGATGCATTGTTCGCATCTTTGGAAATGGGCTCAGGTGACCCCAGAGAGGCAGAGCAGATGCCGACAGACCTGTCGGAGAAGCTGTCTGCCTATCGGAATTATTTCAGATCCTTTGTTATTTACCAGTTGAGCAACACATCCCCTCCGAAGGGCTCAGGAGTAGGCTGTGGATATTATGACGAAGACGGATCGGCAGATTGTGCAGGCATAGCTGCAGCTATGAACGAGTACGTGTTTAATGTTTGCTTTGACCCAAGCATCGATCCCGACAATGTGATTCACTTCGTTAACCATTGCCTATCAAATCTAAGTAGCCCTTTCATGTCAGGGAGCTTTGAGGAAGGTTATATCCCGACGAAGGCCGGCTTGCCGGGAGGCCTTGATCCCGTCGAGATGGGTCGCTATTGGCGCAAGCACAGCAAAACTATTCTGCAGTATTTTCATGATGGAGGTGACAAAAAAGTTTATACGCCGAGTTATATTGCTTTTTATCATGAGGACTTGCCGAAGGTGTTTGAAGTGCTAGAAGAGCTGGCTCAGGATGCTGAATCAGAAGATGTGGAGCCCAATTAGTAGTTGTTTGTTGCACTTATTAAAAGCAAATCTTTGGAAAAGTGGCTCCCGTCAGATTCGATACGTCTGTAAGGATGGATCGTGTCTCTTAACGGTGTGGCGGAGCCCTGTTGGGTAACTTTGTAGTTCCTCATGAGCATGACACTTGGATGTCACTTCGGGATTAGAAGAGGTGGTCAATGAACAGCTCCGCTACAATTACTAGGGAATCGCTTTACGAGGAGGTCTGGGCTGAGCCGGTCTCCAGGGTCGCACCTCGCTATGGGATCTCTGATGTTGCATTGGGGAAGGTGTGTCGTAAGTACAGAATACCGTTGCCGCCCAGGGGCTACTGGGCAAAAATCAATGCCGGGAAGTCACCCAGAAAACTCCCGCTTCCCACTGCCAAGGAATTTGAGAATCATTCCCTGCCGCTCAGCCGATCACCCACCTATGATCCCAACAACCCCGATGCTTCTCGGAAAAAGGCCATCACCGCCCAGGAACGAATAGGGATAATCGCAGTACCAGACGAGTTAGAGTCACCGCATCGACTAATACGATCTGCATCCAAGCGATTAAAGCGGAAGACAGGTTGGGACAACTACAAGGGCCTGCGCTCAGCGCCGGCAGAAATATTCGATTTCGAAGTGACTCACGACGCGATCAATCGAGCACTACTAGTCGGCGATACGCTGATAAAAGCGCTTGAGAGCCAGAACATAAAAGTATGGGTGGATCCTGAGAAGAGTCGTACTTTGATAGGGCTGGACGACACCTCTCTGCAAATAGCTATCAGCGAGCATGTTGCCAGGACTAAGCATGAGGTAACCGCAGCGGAGCAAAAAGCCATTGAGCGCTGGCGACGGTCTCCAAATCGCTGGGGAACTGGATACCATTACCCAAGCCCACCTGACTATGACTACCACCCAACTGGAAAGCTGACGATTTCAATCGGCGGCTATCCTTCCAGAAGTTGGAGTGATACTCCTAAGACCTCGTTAGAGCAAAGGCTACACCAAGTTGTTGCGGGTGCTTTGGACCTGATTGAAGAGGAACGTCTTCGAACTGAAGAACATGAACGCAGGCGTCTGGCCTGGCAAAAGGCAAGAGACCGGTATGACCGTCAAATGGAGCTCCGTAAACAGGAGCTTGAGCAAATTGAGAAGCTGAAGACGAGTGCTGCGCAGTGGATGGAAGCGGAACGACTAAGACAATATATCGATGCAGTAGAGCAATCAGCGGTTAGTAATGGCCAGGCAAGTGAGGAACTTGCAGACTGGATTTCTTGGGCTCGGATAAAAGCAGATTGCATTGACCCATTGGTAGCTGTATCCGATGCGATCTTAGATAGCCCGGAACCAAGGTCGCCGGGCTATTATTACTGACTGGGCGGGTTTTCATTGCCGTGAGACACTTATCCAAGCTTGGTGAGGAAAAGCCTGCTTTTCTTGCTCTGAGTGATTAGTTTCGTTGTATGGAACTCCCTGTGGTTTGGTCGCTCCAGTTTTATTGGCAGTATTTGGCTCATGCCTATAGAAATTCGCGAGAACTTATCGGAGCTTCATCCATGAACGACCGAATCAATGCCTTGGAAGAACAGCGAGCGGTAGCCAGGGAAGCGGTCATTGAGGCGTTTGACGGCGATGCAAAGCTAGCAGAATCCTGGCTACACCAACCGATTAAGGTTCTCGGGAACGAGAGGCCGATCGATTTTATGAATAGCCTCGAACGCATTCAAATGCTCAGAAGCGTCATCGGCAAATTGGAACATGGATTTCCATAGAAAAGGGTTTTCAATTTTAATCCATTACTGGAGCCTGAGACTAAATGACCGCTTTCAGGATGTTTCATCTCAAGCACTTGGAGGAAGCCGGTTATTCTGAATTTTAATAGGAAGAAGAGCGAGGGCGGTTTTCGATATCCCAGGAACTACCCGACCCGTTTTGTTTTTTGGGTACGCCTGAAATTCGCTTTTAAGAGTGTGAAACGCTGGGTCAGGATTCAAAAGCCTGTTACTCGATTTCTGGGCTATCAATATGCTCCAGCCCGGGATCTGATAGAGATTGACTTAACATACCTGTGCAACCTGAGGTGTAACAACTGCAACCGTTCGTCCGCGCAGGCCCCAGAAGCTCGCCATATGAGCATCTCTCAAATCAGGCAGTTTGTTGATGACTCAATCGCCCAGAAGCGCCACTGGAGGCGCATTCGTATCTTGGGAGGGGAGCCGACATTACACCCTGAGTTCCTTCAAATTATGGAGATTCTGATCAGGCTCAAAGAGGTTGCACCGAAAACGATCATCGAAGTGGTCACCAATGGGTTTGGTGCGAAGGTCAATGCGATTCTGGACAGGATTCCTGAAGGTGTTCAGGTAGAGAACTCGGCCAAAAGCCAGAACATTCAGCCAGGCTTCGGCCCCTTCAATCTGGCGCCTATTGATAGCTGGCAATACGCTTTCGCTGATTATCGGAATGGCTGCGATATTGCTCAGAGTTGTGGGATTGGACTTACACCCCAAGGCTATTACCCATGTGCGGTGGCTGGTGGTATAGACAGAGTGCTGGGTCTTGAACGTGGTCGACAATCCATCCCCCACACGGGCGATGACATGCGTGATTTAATGGCTGAGGCATGTCGCCTATGTGGCCGTTTTCGAGACGGACATTATGTGCCCGAGAAGTTGCGAAAACCTCTGATGGAACAGAAGACATCCAAATCGTGGGCAAAGATCTATCATTCTTGGCGGGAAGGTCCCGAGACTTGAAGTCGATAGCGTAGGGTAAATCCAACAATGTCCACCTGGCACTTAATTGGCAGCGGAGACGGAGGGGTTGTGTGCCGGGCTGGTGAGAAGATCGTTCGGTTCAACAGAAGACCTGATAGTGATGAACGCTGGGATCTCAATATCTGCAACGGCAAGCTTGCAGGTGAAAGCCGATCATTTTCCGTAGATGGCGTTGAGCCGGTGCATGGATTTGCAACCTTGTTAAGGGACAGTGCGGAGAAACTCAAAGAGGAGCTGGGTACTAGGCCATCGTCGGGATTGGCAGCCCTTTTCACTCTCTATAATGCCGGACTTACCGTCAGACTCAGTTGTATGAATCTGTTGCCTTCCATTGTCAGGCCAATGAACCTCGGAGCACGAGTACCGGTTCCATGCACTTTTCACAATTGGCTGGGGGAGCGCAGGGTCGCGTTACCAATAGTGAACGGATTGCGCTGGCCCGGCTTTTGGCTGTCCGAGGACCAAAGTTATGGAGCTGGTTCTATCAATCCCTACTCTTTACTGACAGCGCTATCGGATCTTGAGCGCTCAGAAGGGCAGAAGCTGATTGCAGAACTAGAGCACGTGGCTACGCAACAGTGGATAGAACATGCGACCCAAGAGGCAATTCGGGAACTGGAGCCGCTTTTCTTCCTCTCAAGATCCGAAACCACGACTCCTAACTGGTGGTTGTACGACCGCGCTGCTTCGAAGGCAATGTCTCACATTCTTCATCAGCTCGCCCGAGCTCAGCAGGTTCTCTGGCTGAGGGCTTAGCCAGTATTTCAGGAATTAATTGCGCTTGGTGAGATAGCTCACGTTGGTCGTAAGGCGCGCGCTCATGCCAGTACGCATAACCTGTGTCCAAGAAAGTTGGCTGTTTGGCGAGTTCTGACATTGGCAGCATGGTCGCGTAGTCCGTTGCACTATCGAACCAGCCACCTTGCGGCCTTTTAAAATAGGACTCCGGAACCTTCTGAAAAAGAGACTTTTGAAATGCCCTCAAATGGGCCCAGGTATTACCTCCACCCTTTAGTCTGGGTTGATGGTAGTCAGGCTGGTACTGTTTAAGAGGTTTTTCCGGACGATACATAGGCATCTGTATAAGGTCGCACCCGTGCTTCTGCGCTTCGAGAAGTTGGGCGACGACATCGTCCTGCATTAGAAAGTCATCCTGATCCAGAACAACAACCAGCGAGTCTGCGCGCGCACAGATTTCATTGATTGCGAGAAGAAAGTTTGGCATTCGGCCGTGATGCTCTGCTCGTCGTACTAAGGTGCAACGGCCCTCGAATTGGGCAAGCATCATTGGGTAGTGCCAGGTTTCCTGAAAACCACTTGAGTCATCAATTACGATTAGGCCAAACCCTTGCTGTGACTGACGTGCAAGGGAATCCAGGCAACGCCGAAGTTTTTCGTTTGGAGTATGACGACCCTTCAGGAGGAAGATGACTGATTCGTTGCGCTCTGGGTAAAGCCATTGTGGTTGAGGGATAAGATCGAACTGCTCAAGCTGATGGTTTGGTACCACGCCCTGTGAAATTAGATCCCTGATTACGCCAGACTGAAGTGCTGCTTTATCACTATTTTGAGGGTGTATGTAAAACGAAGCTGGGTCGCCTCCTCGCACGCAAGTGGAGCTCTGGCTTGAGCGCTGATATTTCTGGATTGCTCGGTGCCAGGTTAGCTTAAAGCGGGCCTCTTCAATTGGATTTTCGATGGGTAAATGGCTCTCTACGCTGTGTAGATCTAATAAGCCGAAACGTACTTCGGGAGCAAATTGACCGGGCTCTCCAAAATAGTCCAGAAAACGATCGGTTTGCTTCGGTATGTTGAACCCTACTGCGAGAACACTATCCGGATTTAAGGCTTCCAACATGTCCGCCAGATAGTCATGATGCCAGTCCTTGCGCCCCACCAGCACATCGCAATCGCACTGCAGTACATATCGAGTATCGAGCTCAGAAAAGGCCCATATCTGGGGATAGAGTGGCGCGTTATTAATCGTGTGGGTTTGAACTATTTCGCCGTTGTTGAACCACTTTTTATAGGTTCTCTGGATAGTTGATTCGTCTGTGGGTGGTGCCAGCCACCCATCGATCACCCCCGTTTCCTTCAATTGCCGGGTTTGTTCGATGAGCAATTGGAGATTCGGCTCCGCATATTGCCGAAGGAATGGGCCGGGGTAGTGGTCAATGAGGACCAATACTTGGGCGAACTTGGCCGGGAACGTCAGCTGGTAGACGATGTGGGATATCTGTTCATAGAAACCGTCGGCATCTTGAGCGCATGCCTTGATCAGAAGTGTGACGTGCCCGTATTCTTTAACTGGCCGGAACAGAGGCGTTTGCTCGATAGGTCGGACATGCAAATGCTCGATAATCTGTTGGTAGAATTCCTGAAAGCCCGGTACTTGTTGCAGTGACTCCTCCTGCGTTCTCCAAGACATTCTGCGAACCAGCTCCTCGTCGTCATTGCCAAGAATGCCGATCGAGTAGAGCCTACCCGCCATATCCAGGAATCCGCTGCTAGAAAGCCGACAGATGTCTTTTCCTATATCGATGTAATGCAGATTGTCATCGTCATCCAGACGGAGGTTGTCCCGCTTGATATTTAAGGCACATATTCCTGATTCATAGAGCTCTACCAGAAATTTGAAGATGCTGTCTCTAGGGATATAGGTTTCGATTGCTCTCGTTTGGGACCGAGGGCTACTGCACTGCCAAGTATCTTGTCGCTTCGCCCAGCTAACTCTCGAAATGGAAGGTGGAGGCCCAGCAAGAAGCCCTTCAAGGCGCTCGACGTCCGAATCAGACATCGCCCAAGGGTAGAATTCCTTTATGATCCGATCCCCCTCTCGCCAGACAATGCCTTCCATGCCATAACCGAGGATCTCGGGATGCGTGTTCTTCAACAGATTCAGTCTTTGCAAAAAATAGGCAAGCCGCCGGCGCTGGTTTTGCCAAACCCCAGCCTGTTTATTTTGTGTGGTATCAGTTCCACCAAGAGAATAAATGCAAAAAAGTGGATCGGACACTGTACGAACATGCTTTGGGAATTTAATAAGCAAGTTGCAAAGAAGCCAGTGGTCCTCTGCGCTCCGAGTGTTGGGATAGCGCAATCCTAGCCTGGTTTTCATCATCAGGTTGCAGGAAGGTAGTTCGCGTTCCTGTGTGCCTGACGAAAAACGCTCGACGTACTCGGTCAAATTAGTGAGATCGAGAAGCTCATTGGAGTCGGCGCGATTCGTCCATGGAAGAATTCGTTCGCCTACCCGGAGGGCGTTGCTGCCAATCACGGCAATCGTATCGTGACCGTTCGCTTCGTTGAATAAAGTTTCCAGGCTGTTGATCTCGGCGAGCTCGTCATCTGCATCTAAGCGGGCTACCCACTGGATTCCGGCTTGCTTGTCCGCCCAGTCCAGAAGCTGATTGCGTGCTCTGGCTGGAGAGCCACACTCTGCGCTTAACAACGTAACGGGTGATTCGTTCAAGAGATCTTCCACTGCCGACTCCCAGCCTTCTTCAGACTGATCATCAAGGATAGCAATCCGCGCCTCTGCTCGCCTGACCAACGTCTGGTTGAGAGCGCTGGATAGAGCTCTTCTGAGCTCTTTTGACTGGTTTCTATGCGCAATGGCGATCAAAACCGAAGCATTGTGGTATTGGCTTGAACAGTCTTTAAGAGTGCACAATCTCCTGTCGGCCAAGACGGTTGAATATTGTTTGGGGGCGGATGGAGTGAATTTTTTATTCAAAGGAAAGTCTCAGTTTCTCTGCCTCTATATCCTGCATTGACCACTTGAATAATTCCTCTATCCGATGAAAGAAAGCGATGCGGTCGAGCTCCGACATTCGTCTTTCGTAGAGTTGGAGGAACTGGGCACAACCTCTGAGCTTCTGAAGGGAACCGGGAGCGGAAAGGGCATGAGGGGTAGCGTTGCAGTTCCAGAATGTGGTCGCAGTTTTTGTGTAGCGGATATTAGCCATTGGCTGAGAAAGCACCCGAATGGCAAGATCCCGGTCGTTGCAGCTGACCAACCCATCAGTGAAAGCTCCAACCAGTTGAAGCATTGATGCTTTTATAAAAGTGTTGGATCCCTGCCAGCCGGGATTGCCCCTTAGAAAATCTTCCGGATGTAATCTGGATGGCAGGTTGGTTTCCGCGACTTGGTTATCGATGACACGGTTGATCCCTGAAATCACGACATCCGCGGAGCAAGCCTCTGAGGCGTCCAGACAGACCTTAAGGTGGTTTTCCCGCCAATCGTCATCATCGTCGATGATTGCCACATAGCAGTCAGCGAAGATCTTTAGAATTGCCTTGATACCTGTATTCCAGCAGCCAGCGGCTCCTGGACTGTTCTCGTTATCCAAAACTAGAACATCGATCCCGGGCAGTTGGTCTCGAATCGATTGCTTTTCGGAATCGAGTAAACTGCGGCTATCTGAAACTATCACCACCAAAGACGGGGGGGTGAGTTGTTTTCGGATAGATGGCAGCGCGTGAAGCTCCAGCTGCTCTAGCCGTGGAGTCGTTGCGATCAATGTGACGATGGGCAGCATTTGGATAGTTAGACAGTCTGGGCCGTACTCAAATCGTGTTGAGCATAAAGGTGATCCATCACTTTGACTACACGTTGTTCGAATAGGATTATTGGTTCGCTTGCTAACTTCGTTATGACTGTATCAACAGTAGTTGGGCTGACCAATCTGCTGAGGGATAAACTGTCGACTATTATTTGATCAAATGCGTTCTCGGTTGCTCGGATATGTTGATGCAGTTTCCCGTCGCCCATGAAGACGAATTGCTGGGTAGCATCATAGCGAGGTTTGTACACAGGCAGGGCCTAAACGACGATAAGGTGGCCTTGAATCAGCTTTTCGGTTCTCGGAAGATCGTTCCATCGTCAGTCCTCCAGGGGCATGTGAACCAGCTCCTCGAAAAGGTCGGTCACCTCTGGAATATCTCGGCCCATGATCTGTTGGAACAACATACCCTTATTCCGATTTTTCGGCCTTTTGTGCCTGTAGATTCATACGATCGCTTTGTTCGAGATCTATGCGGTGAGGGCAAGAATCATAGCATGCTCAGAACAGGCCTGAATGCTTCGAATATTGTTTGGCCATCGAATTACCGCGTGTGTCCCCTATGCTGCCAGAATCAATCGAGAAGGCTTGGTTATTATTACTGGCAGCGACTCTTCCAATGCCCAGGCGTCGACGCTTGTCCGGAACATCAATGCGTACTGGTCGATTCAGGCATCCCGTTGCAGTCATCCAGTCGACACCGGTTTGTGGGTACCCAAGCGATCAGGAGACCGATTCCTGCAGTTTCGTCACTGGGAGATGGTAAAAGTGTGTTGTTATCTTCTCTTGTAAAAGAGTTGCTTCGGAGTGAGGTGGCTAAAGCGCCAAATAACCACCAATGGACCAGATTCTACCGAGCTCTAGCCACTGAGCAGGGTCTTTGTAGGGGCAAAGGTGTGCTGCACTGGGAGATTGCCACCCGTGTGCGGGGCTACTGGGGAGTTGGATGGCTGGAAAGACAAGGTCTCTCGCTCGACGCCGATGATAACTGGCTGGTCTCAATGTTTCGAAAACACCGTCGCCCCTTTTCTTATCTTCAGCATTTCGCGTGTTGGCTTGCTTTGTATGATATGGCGCCGACTTTGGACGAAGTAATGACAGAGGCCGTTCATTTTTCAGCACAGCCCCCAACGAAAGTAGGCTATTACTCATCACGCGCCCGCCAGGTTTTTAGACAGTACCGTGCACGTTGGGCGGAATTGTTGAACTGTTATGGTTCACTACGTGAGGTTAGAAGGCATAGGGATGGTGCAAGAGTCTACTCCTGGCTTTATCGCTTTGATTCGCAATGGCTCGTCGAACACAAGCCCAAGAAGATCAGCGTTAAAAGACAGCCAAAAGTCGATTGGGCAAAGCGAGACCGGTTTATTGTGCGGGAGCTCATAATCATTGAGCGCTCAGTCTGGCAAACTCTGGAGGGTCCAAGGCGTTCTAAAAGCTGGTACTGCAAACAAGTTGCCAGCCGAAGAACCTTGGAAAAGAAGCTTAGTAAACTGCCCTTATGCCAAGCATTCTTCATCCGCTACGCAGAATGGATTGATGAGTATCAGGCACGGCGGCTGGCGAGTATATTTACTCGCTTGGTTCTGCAAAAAGAATGGCTCATACCCAACTATGAAATTGAACGAATTGCCGGGCTTGATCAGCGAAAATGTCGGGAAGCTGGCCGAAAGATTCTTGCCGAAGCAATCCCAGCCTGGCGCATTTCTAAGGAGATTTCCCTCCGATAGTGTTCTCAAAAAGGTGGATGGAATTCACCATCGCAAGTGGTTTTTCATGAAAGCTCGCCCCTTCATAAGTGTCTGGTTTGAAGGGAATGGACCGCAATCTGTCCCGGCAGAGCTGATCCCCATGCTAGCGGTAGGGAGCACTTACGAAAACAAGAAAAGATTTCCACGCCCTAACGCCAAAGACGTGCGATTAAACGTAGTTAGCGAGCCGAAGTCGACAACGACGTCCTCGGGAGTGCATTGGCTTAGGTTTAGAACCAAGAAAGGGGATATCGTTCGCGTCCGGCAGTTGGAGTTGGCAAGGTGTTTGTTCCTTCAGAATCTTCATTTAGCCCGAACAGCGTTTCGGCACAATGGCCTTGCTGGCTTGGCCCAGGTGTCTGAAACCAATGATGCGACCATTATTAAATTTCCTGCGATGGTGGACTACCCGCCCTCGAATCTGCGAACGCATGCAGCCTTGACCCATCTGTCATGGGTGGTTCTGGATAACGATGCTCGGCAGAGTTTTGGATCAATCCTCAATTTCTGGATGAATTCGAATAGCGAGGAGTGGAATTTCCGCTTCAAGCCACCCCGTCTAACAGGTTGGCATATAGCAGGGTCTGGTTATTACGGGACAGGTGATTCCAGTAACATATTCACCATCGACGAGATCACGCACTTCCATAACCCTGTTTTCTACCACCCCAAACAGATCGTCTTCGATCATCCGAAACTCAACGAGCTTTTGGCCAAAGATCCGGCAAATGGAAAGAGGCCGACCGTTCCTCGTCGTGATGACGATGCCCAATTGGATCTGAGTGTTGAACCGTTGCTTGGCAAGCGGTTGGACCAAGTGTCGGAGTCAGGATTTTCCTGTTCGTTCAACGATAATCTGAAGGTCGGGATACAGGTAAATAAAACGCGGTACGCGGTAAAACCCATAGTGGATCCTGAATCGACTCCCGCGACCGAAACCACCAGTCCGGGGCATGCGACCGAACGAGGAAGTGGCCAAGAACTGGACTACGGGATTAACCGACCCGAAGAGAGTGAAGATCTCACGGTGGAGGAGCTTGCTGAGGTTGAGCTGACGGAAAGATTCTCGATTTTCGATGAGGTTGTTCGTCGGTTAGGCGACTGCGAGAACTTCAGCTTCGAGAAAATTTCAGCGATACGTTTGCCGTGGCCAAAGGGTGGTAATTTGACAGCCACACGGACAGCAACGGGACAGCCAATTCAGGCTTGTGTTTCTTTAATCAGATATCAGTCAATCCCCGTCGTTATTATTGAGGTAGACACAGAAAGTATTCAGAAAGAGCACACGCTGAGCACACTGGTTGTGATCTTCTCCAAAAATGCAGCTGATGGAGTTGCATCATTGCTTAGGCGTTGCTCGAACGATGGCGTTCATTGGGATTTGGAGCATATCCGAAGCTTGAGTGCTGTCGCTAAACATAGCAGGCACCCTCACCGCCAAACCCGGAGAAATGGCAAAAATATGGTGGTTAGCCCCGAGGATTATCTGGAGAGGTGGGTGAATATACTGGAGCGTAATATTAAAGCGCTGGTTAAACAGGTTAGAAAAGCCTCCTAACAGATTCAGATGATGTCATGTTCTAGCCGGCCAATTCCGGTGCACCTTTTTCAGAGCTCCGGAATTCTTATATATGGCCCTCCAACTGGGCAAGAAAGTCCGTTGCCGGATCGAGCCCTTGGTAATCAGTATCGCACAGCTTGCTGGCTTTGCGGGGTCGATATTTTCGGGGCTCTTCGTACGGAATGGCGTTGCCCAGGGGCTGATGAAAGGTGGTAGGCTTATGACAACGACGGGCCGTTTCCCCAAGGTTTGCCATGACTATTAGCACTCCGAACGATACTCAGATTGGTACCGATGATGTGCAACTGATGGTGCGTCTTGGGGTCCCTGCTGCACTCATTCGAATTTTATTGAATGAAGCAGGCCTTCCGATACCAGACAATTTGATGCCATCGGAGCAGGCGGAATCTCAAGGACTATCACCAACTGAGAAGGCAGTTTTGCGATCCGGGGGCGCCCTTGGATTGGACGGAAATACAAATGCCACGAAAGCTGAGAAGCATTTGATGGCTCTAAAGCACTTACATGAGTGCCGAGAACTAGTAGAGCAATCCTATGAACTTGAAGTCGTTGCAGAACGGCTTCGGATTTCTCCGGAAGCCACCAAAGCTTGTACGAGTGGCAGGGCTCGTGATTTGTATGCTTTCAAACTGGCAGACAACGGCCAATGGCTTTTTCCAAAGTGGCAATTTTATGAGTTAGGCCGTATACCGAACCTGCATAGCCTGCTGTCAGTAGTTGAAGAGTCCGTCAGTCCGTTAGTTTTCTCACGGTTCATGCTGATGAAAAGCATTGATCTTGAAAATGATGAGGAGTGCTATTCTCCTCGGGACTGGTTGATCAGGGGTTTTGAGCCGGAGCCGGTACTTATGCTTGTTAGAGATCTGTGACATTGGACGCTAAACAACGATTTTCCGAGTGGAAAATTCATTGATGCCTCAACGTTTGCTTTTCCTGTAGCCGCTCGCTGCGCTTACAGAGAATCGTTTTGCCGTTCATGGATCTCCGATAAGTCGTAGCGGACTTTTAGGGGAATCCGCGATTCTCGCCTGGGATCAGTAAGATCAAAAATTAGCTCGTTAATTGCGCTTTCCGCTCTCCATATTCTCGTAAGTGTTTAAAAATAAAAGGAAATGCTGTTATTCCTTTGTGGCGGACATGCCAAACATCTAGGCTATTCCAAAACCACTCGGGTACGGTGTCATTTCCAGCATCTGCAATATAGACATGATTGAAGTTATCTTGCTTCCGGGCGGGCGATCCAACTGCACCCGCTGTGTACATGCCCGATTCCCGATTAATCCATGTCCCTGTTGAGGCTTGAAATACGCCTAGCTCCCAAGAAGCGAAGGGAGCTTTTAGCCGGTATCCATGGTCTGCGAGGAAGTCATGGAAATGGCGTTTTTCCAAGCTCTTATAGTCTATGTCACTCAATTTACGGGCAGAAATAGTCCCCCGGGCGCTGGAGACAAATTCCATCAGTTTTGGCACTAACGTGCTATCGGGATTATCGGCACAATACTGCGCGATGAGTTGAGCGGGAATGCCGCTTGTAAGCGCGGCGTCCATTTCTTTGACCCAGGTGTGTATCTGCGCTTCGTTTGGAAGGCAAACTGCTTCAGTATCGGCTGCGATAATGAATTTACCAGTGTCCGGCCAATAAATGAGATCGGCGCGATCGTAGCCCTCGAAGACCTGCTTCTGTCGGCTTTCATCGAGATCCATCCATAATTCGTCCCTTACAGCATCTGGAAGGCTTTCGAAGACTAATCGGTCGTGATCCCGGCGAGCGTAAAACATTGGCCAAGGTGCCTTCGGCTGTAAGTTTTTCGTTGAGGGCCTTATAGATGTGATGAACCAGGCGTCGGCTGGCAAGTCCGGATAGTCGAGAAATAATCTTCTCTCTCTTACCTCCATTTTGATCAATAGCTCTTTTATAAGAACCTGAGCAACGTGAGATTTTCCCTCCTCGTGCAAACGCTCAGGATAGCAGGACTGTATAACCGTATCTGGGTACTTTCTGCGAGCTATTTGATAGGGATCTATATCCTTGCTTTCATAACTGTCCTTGGCATTGACGATCAGGATGTTCAGTCCATTTCCTTCGATTTCGTTAGTGAACTCTGACTGAATTCCAAGACGGTCCAGCTCCGCTGTGAGTCGAACACCAGCTTCCGGATCGTTGCTAGAATTTGTCACCCAAATAGGGTGTTGCCTCATCTGATCATTTAACTTTTTGTACGCATCGCTTACTTGCTGGTGCTTTACTCGCTGGTGGATGTCTGGATAGATTGATTCCTGACTAAAATCGATGGTGGAACCATAGGCCCTTTTCAGGTCATCCAGAAACATGGAGAGAACCCCAAGGCGGGTCTGGTAATAGGACTCCAGTGTCGGCTGTCCCTGTAGATCAATTGCTGAAACGCGATTTTTCCTTTTTGTCGCCGGCGCTCTTTTGACGTACTCGCCTGACGTACCTTTACGAACCTCCTGCCCTAAGCTATCCAGTTCATATCGTGGTAGTTTGGCAATCTTTGGTGGAAGCTGCCCTTGTTCATTTTCGTGCATTTTTAGGGGAGTGAACGTCGTCGTCTGAATATCCAAACGCCAGCGTTTTGCGATCCGGCTCCAGGTCGGATCTATCCGAACCGTTGTAATGACGTTCCATTTTGCGGCAAATTTTTTCTGCCTTATTACGTAGTAAAGACCGTCAGCATCGAACCGTGTGGGCTTGTCATCCGGGTCTAAGACCCTTGGGATGGCCCTTATCAGGAGTGCTCGCAACGCCCATTGCGGGATCTGTTCTAGCGGTTCTGCTTTTACGCTCAACGTGTGGTCGTGCAGCGAGATGGTTTCGGATTTCGGGAGTAGCACTAGAAATCGTGATTCTTTCCCTTCCTTGATCAAAGCCAGCACTGAGCCGGATTTGTAAATTCTCGTCGCTAGATGCGGGAATCCGGACTCCTTTTCTTTTTCGCTCCAGCCACGATACGAAATCGATGCCACCGAAAACCGATCGGCCAGGGCAGGTAAGTCGGATGGTGTCATCGTCATGAAATTCGTTAAAACTGGCTTCATTGGGCGCTCCCTATCCACTCCAAGAGGGTCACCAAGTGCTTCTCGATAACGGTTCCGGAGCTTCTTTCAATTGCTCCTGGTATTTCAATGACAGAGCTCGCTGCCTGATGTGTCGGTTTTAACTCCTTGTCCAAGAACCGAAGCTCGCTACCCGTGGAGTCAAACAGGTTAATGTAGGCAAAGCGTGTGACTCCGATAGCTTGCTCAAGGGCGGCAGCTTTGCGTGAGTGATTTTCGACTATACCTTCATTGCGCCAATGTTTTGCATCTACAGCAATCCAGGCTGAGTCAGGTGATGACCTGATGAGGAAATCAAATGTTTCATAAACATGATTGGGGAGTTCGGAGACCTCAAAGCCGAAATGGCGGAGTATGACTTTGATCCCCTCTTCGCCGAGAGCGCCCTTGTACAAGTTAAAAAATGCCGCTGGATTCATAAGGTATGGATGTGGTTGCCATGCTTTCGCAAAGCCTTGTTCTTCAAAATGCTTGCGTACCTCTGAATTTCTCATCAGTTCTGGCAGGCCACTCTCGCCCTCGCTTACCCAGCGTCCGCGGTCAGCTCGGTCGAAAAACTTGAGTTCGCCCTCAGAGCTGAGAGCCTCCGTCTTCGTCTCAAGGCTTCCGGTGAAGAGGTATCCATCCTGGGTTGGCGATTTAATATAGACACGAGGATAGGTTCCGGCAGCTGTTTCGCGTGTTGGCTCAGTTAAAAGCTGTTTTCGTAGGGCCTCCCAATCGCGAATGGCCGCTTCGGGATCGTTTCCCCGAAAACCGGACATCAGTTCCTTTATCAGTGAAAGTGTATCTGCAGTGTAGAAGGCAGCGCGATTGTGTAGGCGCGTCGTTTCCCTATCCTTAAAGATGTCGGTTCCCAGGGCTTGTGCTGCCTTTACAAGAGTCACATATTCAATTGAAAGTCCTTCTTCAGGCCGGTGGTCTGACGCCAGAGCTTCCCGTAGGTCTCCATCAGCTAGCAGTTCAATATTTGGTCTTTTAAAGGCTGTTCGGGCGGTG
This sequence comes from Marinobacter metalliresistant, assembly GCF_038098645.1. Lineage (NCBI taxonomy): Bacteria > Pseudomonadati > Pseudomonadota > Gammaproteobacteria > Pseudomonadales > Marinobacteraceae > Marinobacter > Marinobacter metalliresistant. The sequence continues at coordinate 2,877,278 of NZ_CP101118.1, forward strand.
CGGCCAACCGCCTGCTCGACAATTTTACGAACAAGCCAAATGTAATCGCCGGTCTGATGATAGCGACTAAGGTTTTGCTCGTGCCGGGAGCCCAGAAGCGAACTCTTTATCCATTGCCTGGCCTCTCTAAATGGAATCCAGTTTGATTCCTGTAAAGCCATAATCTGGTGGAAAAGCAGCAACTGGTTGATTTGATAATCGTCCGTGTCCGAAAGCCATTGATGAGATGGCTTCTCTAGATATAGGGTATCGATGTCAGTTTTGACCTCCTCTGCTCTAGGACCATCCCCGACCCAAATAAGATTGTCCTGATCGTTAGGATGCACCACGTGGTAGTCAGGATTCTTGCCCTCGCCCATTGATGCGTAAGTGGACAAAAGAATGACCTTGTCATCGGTATTACTCAGTTGAGTGAGCACCTCTTTGAACTCTCCGAGCTTCATCGACTGCGCATCCATTCCCGGAAATAGCCGAACTCGTTTCTTCCCCGACAAGTTCTTATCATCGAGGAATTGCTGGAGAAAGCGAACAAAGTCTGGGTAACGGGCGGAATCAATCGTGCGGTTCAACATTACGAGCATATATCGATTATGTTGAGCAGCCATAAAGTGCTCCAGAGCTTTGAGAAGCTTGGATACCCAGTTCAAGACGTACTCTCCATCTTGATCCAGCTGCAACCAGGTATTAAGGACCATTGCTGGCTTCCGCACGGGCTTCCCGGATTGGGCAGATAGTTCTTCAGCAACTAACCCGCGGTCTGCCGTCAAAAAGCTTGAATTCACGCTGACCCCACACGAGCTATATCTCCGCCTAGAATGGTAGTAGTCGCTGATTTTCTTTGTCTGCGCTGGGGATAACTCGATGAACCTGGAGCCGAGCCTGGTTTTCATATACTCCAGGTCGAAGTTCTTGATGACAGTTCGGGAGGTGGCGGTCGCACTGATACCGAGGATCTTGGCGCCTGATTCAACCAAGCGTGCCATAAGCCCAGAAGGCGTAATTGTGAAACCTGTGTAGAAACAGCTAACCGTGTCACTCGTGCCTTCGTTTCGACGAACATCGGTGAGTTTCAGGCCGTTATCATGGTAAGTTCGAGAGGCCATACGGGTGGGAGATTGCAGGAATTTTGAGCGCCTGCCTGCAAAGCTGACTTGAGCGTCGAAAGCAGCGAACACTGCCGGACTCAGGTCCTGTAAGTTGAAGTGCCGCAAAATAGACATCACAGCTTCTTGATAGGTAGAACTCTGCGACCCAGAATCGCCGAAGTGAGAAGAGGCGTTATTACTGAGATAACGCCAAACTGACGCCCGCATCGTCCAGATGAAGCGTCGGAATTGCCAATCCGCTTCATTGACGAATCGACTCAGCCGGTTTGAGAGCTGCTCTGGATGCATTGCATCGGCGGGAAGGGACTCACTGTGAATGAAGTTTTTGCGTCGATCGCTATCTGTGCGCAGTCTTAGCATGTGCTCTGCACTGTGCGCATGTGTAATGGTTCGATCCGAAAATAGCCGGACCTTTTCCGTCTCCAGCGTTGTTCCTTCAGTGTTGAAGGCAAACTGAATATGCCAGCGATCAGCAAATTCTTTGAGGCTTTGTTTTAGGTCGTCGAATATTTCCTCAATGCCTTCGTAGCGTTCTGAGCGTTCCAGCTCATGTTGTTGAAGATTTGCATGTATTGTCCGGGTCACTTGGATTAAGTCCAAGGCCGTTTGTTCGGCCATGTGCTGAAGGATAACTTCGTTCTGGCGATCAAATTCATCGATAATGAGCACGGCGCCATCGAGCTCCCGAATGGGATGAACTCTTGATCTCAGCGTTTGATAGCCTGAGAGAAACTTACGAGTGGTCATGAAGCATACGTTGGCCACCTTCCGTTGAAGGCGATCGCCTGGGACCAATTGATCTAGGTTCTGATAATCAGATGCCGATAGTTGTATCCCTTTTTCGCTTCGCAGGATGCTGTGAATTCTGTTGAGCATGAGCCGATAGGTCTCTGCCGCCTTCTCCTTTATGACCTCTTGCACGCCGGGACGCATCGAAGGGTGTGCGGCGACCGACTGCCTGAGTTTTTGTAAGGATCTCCAGCAGTTTTGAATTCTTGGGTCGGAATGCAGGCCAAATCGATCCATAACCGACTCAACAACGGATTCGTTCACGTCGAGCAGTTGAGAGTCTTGACCTGTTAAATAGACGATTCGTTGCTTTAGTTGCTCTTTTTCATACTCAGATAGGCGTGGTTTTCCGTCGACGGCTTGTGAATCGATCAATTGCAGAAGTTCTTCATAGGTATGACGAACGTTGTCCACGGAGTTAGTAATGTAGTAGATAGTGCGACGGCGGTTTGGGTCTAGATTTTGGGATTGGATGAGCTCTTCCAGGATGGCGACTTTGATGCTGTGGGTCTTCCCTATACCCGTTGGCGCTGGTATCGGCACCAGGCAGCCTTGATCATTTTCTGCCCCCAGAACGTCTTGTAGATCGCGTTGCAGGATCTCATCCAATGGCGAGAGTGGTGGTTTGGAATCACCTGCAAACCCACGCTCTGTTATCATTCCCAACTCCTTTTAATGAAAAGATGGATAGCAGGTTGCCGGGTTTCGCCAGAAATCTCGATACTGGATAGGTCTACAATGCGTCCACTTTTTGAACAGGTGTAATCGGGAGAGCCATGTCAGCGGATGATGTCGCGTGGGAAAAGAAGAGTAAATTCCACCTAATCGAAGTAGTTGCCTATTGGGAGGGGCGCGTGACGAACGATCACTTAAAGCGCGCTTTCAAAATAAACAGTCGCACTACCGGCTCTCGACTATTCCAAGCGTATAACAGCATTACACGTGGCAACCTGAGCTACTCTGCTAGCCACAGAGGTTATGTTCCGAGCGACAGCTTTGACTTCCAGTTCAGCATCGGTGATCTGGGCGAGTACCTGTCGCTTATGACCCAACACGATACTCTGAACCCATCTTTTTCCGGCATCAAAGATCTACCTGCACCGACAGAGGCAATCTCGATTCCCCATAGGGCTGTTTCGCCTTCGGTTGTCAGGCAAGTGGTTGTTGCAACGCAACAAAGATCAAGGCTGGAGTTAGTTTATCGGTCACATTCAAGCCCGGATGGGGAAGATCGCATTATTGCACCTCACACTTTGGTCTATTCAGGACTACGCTGGCATGCTCGTGCATGGTGCGAGAAGCATAAAAACTTTCGGGATTTTGTGCTCACACGTATTGAACCCGGTGCCGAAGTGATCGGTGAAGCCTTACCGGAGGCTGATCCAGCATTGGATGAAAACTGGAATCGCCAGATTGACCTTAGCCCGAACATTTCATAAACACCCCAAGCAGCAGCCACGAAATTTTCTCGGTTAGCCCATTACGCCCAGATATGAGAATTATTAGTAGTATGCGCGCCAATGTCGCTCTGATGTCATCCAGTCACCGGCCTTAAGTGTTTATTATTTGATCAATTCCAGCGTCCGGGCGAGGGAAGGCCTCCCGAGCCCGAGATGGAGGTGAGCGCCGACGGCGGCTCAGCCGGTGTTTAACCTGGGCCGAGGCAGGCGATATAACCGTTCGGTGACTGTGTGCAGAAGGGCCTTGACCGGGCAGCTACCTGGCAGGTGGAGCTTGATGCGGTCTTTGTACTGCACCACCCGTACGGCCAGCTTGAACAGCTTGATGATGACCGTCGAGGGCTGGGCCTGAGACAACTCGGTGCCTTGCAACAGTTCGGCGCGCAAGGCGTGATGCAGCACATAGGCGGCGCAGGAGAAAAACAGGCGCAGGTGGTTGGCCGCAAAGCGGCAATCCGAGGTGCGGTCGCTGGCCAGGTCGTTTTTCATCATCTTGATGAAATTCTCGTCCTGGCCCCGGGCGCAATACAGCTCGGCGTACAGTATTTCCGGGGTTGACTCTTCCAGGGAGGTGACGACGAAGCGGGGGTTATCGCCGAGGGCCATGGTTTCGGCTTTCAGGACAGTGCGAAACGCCTGTGGCCAGGAACGGGCCTGATAATCGATCTCGTGGAAGGTGCGCGAGCGTTGCGGCGGGGCCTGTTCCGCGAGGCGAGCGTTATGGCAGCGGGTATCGTGCAGCCGCCGGGTGGATTGCAGGTGTGGCTCGGCCAGTTTTTTCAGACGGCTGTTGCCGGCCAGGCCGAACAGGAAATCGGTGTACGGATCGTCGAGCGCCAGTTGCATCAATTCCACGTTGGCGAAATGAGCATCACCACGCAGCAGGATGCGGGTCTCGGGCCAATGCTGGCGCAGCCGTTTGAGCACCCGCTTGAGGATCATTGCGTTCTCTGCCCCCGTCGGGCGTTTGCCGGGGCGCAGTGCCGCGGTAATGAACTTGCCCGACAGACCTTCAAACAGAAACAGTGGCAGGTAGCAGTGACTCTGGTAATGGTGGTTATAAAACGCCAGTTCCTGTTGGCCGTGGGTCTGGTCTTCGGAGTGATCCATGTCCAGCACGATCATCTCTGGAGGCTTGGCGTAGCTGGCGACAAACTGCTCTACAAAGGCCTCGGCGAGACGGTAAAGGTCGCGGGTGTTAACGGCATTTTCCAGGCGCGAGAAGGTCGGTGCGCTGGCCAGATCCTGCTCTGGCTCAAGCGGCTTGCGTTCGGTGCCGAGCTTGAACATCGGGTCACGGCGCAGGGTGTTGGCGTCATTGGCATCGGCATAGCCACAGGCGATCTGGAAGATCCGCTGAGTTAATAGATCGGAAAGTGAGTGGTCGATATAAGAGGCGTGACGGCGGTCGTCGATGGCCTGGGCCAGTCGATGAACCAGGCCAATCTGTTGGTCCACCCCACGCAGCAGCAGGGGGCCAAAGTCGGATGACAACGCTCCGCCCTCGAAATCAGCTCGCACGGTAAAGCCGGCAAAGGGAGGAAAGCGCAGTTGAGTTGGGATAGAATTGGACATGGGCGAACCTTGTTTAGCTTCTTCCGAAGCGTTATTGGTGTAACTCCCATTATATCAATGGGTTGAGCAAGGTTCGCCTTTTTTTATGAATAATTCGGGTTAGGTTAATTCCCAATCCGGAACTAAGTGAAGCGCAACAGCGAATGGTGGCTTTGGACTATGGTATGGGTGATGAGCGATACCTGAATGTCCGTGTAAGGGCGGCCATGGTGCATTACCTGATGCTCTCGCTGAATGTGTTCTTGGGCAGGGAAAGGTTTAAGCCGGAGGAGCAGCCTTTGGTTGTAGCGAATCCGGAAGAGATTGAACCGTTTGTATTTGGTTAGGGTTTTGGTGGCCCTATTTCCGCTTCATTACCGCTAATTGCCAGAAAATCCAAGCTTTTCTGCACATAAGCGTCCTAAAACTATGCCTCTTTCCAGGATCGCACTTGTTCACAAGTCTTCCTCGTAGAAATAGATCCGGAGTTCGGATTCGCCCCCTTTTTGTATCTGATCAAAGCAAAAAAGATGAATTATGTGAGCCAGCAACTTGAACTCACGGCTCGGTAGGCTATTTTTTGATCAAAGGTGGTGGCCTCTACATGGAAGAGATGATCATGCCTATTGTTTTCGTTCACGGTGTAAATAATCGAAAGAGCCCGAGCTAGTTTCCATCCATAAACATAAAAAGCTGATATTAAACAGGAAAATTCAGTAACCGAGAGGGAAACCTCCAGCGGAAAATGGTATTCTTTGTCGCAAGCCATTGAAACAAAAGAACAACCAAAAATCCGCGGAGGTGACAATGCGTCAAAAACGCACCGTCCAGGGCAGTATATTTGATCTTTACGCAGAGCACGAGATCGGACGCGAACTGAAGGCCATGTCCGATTGGTTGGATAAGCATCCCGAGATTCTGGACTGGATTGCGCCAGAGCTGTGCCGGGCTGAAATCAAAGAGACTGGGCGTGAAGGGTTGTCAGTCGAGTCGATCGTGCGTAGCGCCATTCTTAAACAGCATCGTCAGCTCAGCTACGAGGCACTGGCCTTTCATCTGGAGGACTCCCATTCCTTTCAGGCCTTTGCACGGCTGCCTCTCGGGTTAAGGCCAAAGAAGTCGGTTTTACAGAAAGGGGTCAGTGCCATTAGCGATGCCAGCTGGGAGCGGATCCACCGTTTGATGGTCCGGGATGCCAACGTTCAGAAAATCGAGCGCGGGCGCGTGGTCCGGGTCGATAGCACGGTCACGGAGACACCGGTTCACGAACCAACAGACAGCACTTTGCTGTGGGATTCGGTCCGCACCCAGGTGCGGCTGATGGAGCAAGCGCAAGAGCTGGCTGGGCAGACGCGACTGACCTGGTGCAACCACCGGCGCGTGGCCAAAAAGCGTGCCTGTCAGATCCAGTATTCCCGGGGGAAGGAAAAAAAGGCCAATTGGTATCGGGATCTGATCAAGGTCACTCGCAAGGGTCTCACTTACCTGGATAAGGCCTGGTGCAGGTTAAGCCAACTGACCGTCGATGAGGCGGCGTTCGCCGCCTGGGAAGCGCAGGTAAAGCACTACCGGGGATTGATCGAGGGAGTGATCGACCAGGCGCAACGGCGGGTCATCAACGGTGAACAGGTTCCTGCCACCGAGAAGATCTTCAGTCTGTTCGAGGAGCACACCGATATCATTATCAAAGGCAGCCGTGATATTCAGTATGGGCACAAGCTGAACCTGACGAGCGGTCGTAGCGGCCTGATTCTTGATGCCGTTATCGAGGAAGGTAATCCAGCCGATAGCGAACGCTTTATGCCGCTGTTGGAACGGCAGATCGAGATCTATGGCCGTGCGCCCCGGCAAATAGCAGCGGACGGGGGGTATGCCAGCAAAGACAACGTGCAGCAAGCCAAAGACAAAGGCGTGAAGGATGTGGCCTTCCACAAAAGAAGGGCCTGAAGGTCGAGCAGATGGCGAAGAGCGACTGGGTTTATCGCAAGCTGCGCAACTTCCGGGCCGGGATCGAAGCGGGCATCTCCTGCCTGAAGCGGTCCTACGGTTTGTCGCGCTGCACCTGGAAGGGGCTGGAGCACTTTAAGTCGTACGTGTGGTCGGCTGTGGTCGCCCACAACCTGGCCGTGTTCTCGCGACTGCTCGCCAGATAGCGCTTCAGCCCGAGCCACTCAAGAGCACTCACAAAAAGCCTTATCGGCACTCTGGCCGAGGCTTTCCTGTGCCTGAAAAATGCCAATTCGCGGTCAAAATGGCGACGGAAGACCACAGGTTGTGATGTGACCGGGATAAAGTGGGTCAAGAGAAACAATTTGACCGACCCGGCCGGGCGAGTAGCCTTGAAAACAGGCCGTTTATGGACGGAAACGAGCTATGATGCTCAGGTAGCTGTTACTAACAACTTTTTGCAGCAGCGACTCAATGGAGTAGTTCTCAACGGCAAGAAGCTCCAAGACCTTACTCAATCTAACAAAATATTCTTTCCGTACTGGGGAGATTTGGGTACCTCATTTGCTTGGGATATGGCGTCTTTGCCCCGTGGCCACATACAGGCTTTGGGAGGAGCGGCCGAAGCCAGTCTGAAAGCGGTTGCCGCCACACTCAAGGATGGTAGTAAGTCTGGCCTGGGTGAAGAACCTCTCCTAGCAATGGCCAAACAGGACTTCGGGTTGGCCGTCGAAGTGTTAACCTCCCTTTTGATAGAAGATACAGCGGGGGGGAAAGAGGACGAAGTCGCGCGCTTCGTAGTTGCTATACAAAATTATGCGATGGTTGAAACCACTCCGCGGTGGTTGACTAACCTCTCCACCGACGAACAGTTCATCGGAAGCCTAAAAATTGCTGTCGACGAAGACAGCAATATTCAAGCGCAGGGCTTGGGTGACATCTTCAATGCAGTAGCCATCGCTGCAAAAAAACTCAAAGATTGTGTTAAAGGCTTGGCCGGCAAGGTTGTAGACGCTACGGGTGATTTTGCCTCAAGCAAACTGTTGGGCTGGGTGCGAGAACCGCTCAATGAAAACCTCGGATGTTTTTTCGGCGACGTTTTCCACTACTTTGATGGACGTGGGGATCAAGAGAATGTTGGAGCAATTCCCGGTCGTATATTACAAGACATTGACGCTGCCGCAGCTAATAGCAAGGTAGAAAATGAGCCATTGATAATTATCGGTCACAGTATGGGAGGAGTAATTACTTTCGATCTTTTGAGTCATTACCGTCCAGGGTTAAATGTGGACTTGTTTGTGTCTGTGGGATCCCAAGTTGCTCATTTCGAGGAGATTAAGCTTTATCACGTCAGTGACAAAGCTAAAAAATCACCTGCAAAAGCACCAACTCCAACTAATATTCGGCACTGGATTAATATATTTGACACAGTGGACGTTTTTTCGTACGCCTGCTCGGAAGTATTCGATAGAGTAGATGTGGACGCTGAGTACGACACAAGAACTTATGTTGTGAAATCGCACTCAGAGTACTTTAAGCAGGCTCGATTTTATGATCGGCTTCGGTCAAGGATTGACAGTTTATGAGCTTAATATTTCCTGCCGATGAGGCAAGTGTTGTGTCGGGGCAAGGCAGGTTGCACGCACTCATCATAGGCGTGGGTGAATACGATCACTTAGGGTTGGGCGTACCAAAGCCAAGCCGTTTGTTGAGTGGATTAAAACCGCTAACGGTGACTGAACCAGCTGCTCGCCGACTAGCTGCATGGCTTGAAAACAAATATACAAATCCGAACTGTCCTCTGGGATCAATCGAACTCCTTTTAGCACCAGCAGGTGATTACACTCGCAAAGACGGTTCGAAAGTCGCCGTTGAAAAAGCTGACATGGCCAACATCGAAGCGGCCACGAACCGTTGGTTTCGACGTTGCGACTCTTCGAAGGACAATATCGTATTCTTTTATTTTGTTGGGCACGGAATTAGCACCGTTAAAGGCAGCTACTTGCTACCTGCAGACTTTGGTAACCCGGATATCGCCGACGACTGGAGGAACTGTATTGATGGCAGCGGGTTACGATCGGGAATGTTTAAGTGTAACGCTCAGCACCAGTACTACTTCTTCGATGCTTGTCGAGACGCACCTGTAGATGCTTTAACGAAGCGAAATCCGCACGGTGCAAGTCTGATCGGAGGGGCTGATTTGAGCGATACTGTTGAATTGTCTGCTGACTATTCGGCCGCGTCAGATGGTAGACAAGCTTTTGGTCGTGATGGAGGTGAAACTTTCTTCTGTGAAGCGCTAATAATGTGCCTTGATGGTATGGGTGCTAGCCGGCTTGCAGGAGGTCGCAACTGGCGCGTAGATGCGGCTACTTTGAGTCGTGGACTGGTCTCGGTGATCCAGGCGATCGCCGCTCGCGAAAATCTCCCGCTAAGTTGCGAGTGTCGAATGCAGAAGCCCGAGCCGTTGCACTTTCCCCCTAATGGGCGAGTAATGGTGAAAGTGGGATGTAAATCAGAAGATATGAATAATGAAGCAGATATAACGCTCATTCAGGACACTGGTATAAAAATGTCACCGCCAGGGGATCCTCGGCCTTGGATACAACCCGCGGTCGCAGGGAATGTTGATATCCGCGTTAAGTTCAGCAATTTTCCGACCGAGGTTATCAACGAATTGATAGATCCTCCTGTCTACGACCTGGAGTTTCCCCTGTGAGTGAACTAATGAATATTCGGTTCGACCTTGACATGCCGATGACGGCATTCGAGGTTGTGACGCCGAAGCATGGTACCATTGAGCATTGTGCGCTAGCTGCGGGTGAAGAAAAGATTGTCGAAGTGCCTTCCTCTGATTCTTTCATCCGCCTGCGTCTTCCCACAGGCCGAACCGTGAATTTGCGCCATGCGGGCGACTTGCAGTACTTAATTACTCCCAACTTGATCCGGAGAAGTGCAACACCAAACGCTGTTCATTCAATCGAACGAGGTGTCAGTGCGTTTGAATATTATGGTTCGCGAGACTCTTTAATTAGGCCCGATGCCATAACGCAACTGAGTCGTTTGCGACAGCTCAGTATTGCTCAGGTTGAAGCCTACAATACGATGCGGTCTGTAGAGGTTTTGGATCCTCTTCGTCTCCGTTATGGAAGATTGTACAGACGTTCACAAATCAGCGGGGATGTAGAGACAAAGCTTCCAGGCGATTTTAACGTTCGCTGGAAACCGGCTGTACTTGGGATGGTCGATGAAGACATAGACGAAGTCTACTTCACACCTGAGGCTCAAGATAAGCCCTACGAGCTAACTATAGATGGCCGAAGACGTTTTCAAATAAGAATACCCGGTAGTGTGAAATCTGCTTTCGTACGCTCGGACTTAGTTGGGACAAACCATTACTTGATTAGCGTTCGTGTTGGAACCGTATCCTCTGATGCGGATGCCGTAGGCGGTTATATTGCCCAAAGTGACTATGTTTCCGCTCGAACTCTGTTGGACTGGGCGAGGTTGGCGGTTTCTGGTCCACATTCAGGAGAAACCGATCCCTATTCCACAATCTTAGCTCTCTATCTGCTGCTACGGCTTGAACCGTCTAGTTTAATGCAGGATTCGCTTAAGGCTTTAGAGCGCTGCCACCCAGATATTCCGGATATTTACATTATCGCAGCTGCGCACTGTACACTTGGGCGACCGAGACGAGCCAAGATCCTGAATTACATCAAGCAGAGTTTTGATGTTGGCTTGCCGGTGTATACAGAAGGCCTGCACTGGTTGACGCAAATGCTACGAATGTTGGGTGAGAATGGAGAGAGGTATCTTGACCGCCTTGGACAAGAAACTCAGGGCGTAGTCTGGAGTTCACCTTTTACTGCACTTGCATACGATTTTGACGAGGGTGACAGGATCATATCTCTGGATGTCGCGTACGCTCTGGAGTTGTGAACGAGACTACACCAAATACTTTTGATTTCTAGTGCATTAATCGTATCTGTTGTTAATGGTAAGCAGACCTGAATAGACTCCAGCAAAAACTAAAAGAGTTCGAATTATGTTGGATGGACATAGCTCTTGCTCGGAATTTATCAAACTTTTTTGACACCCCTCCCAGCAAAAATCTAGCTGGTCGACAAAAATCTTATCAAAGTTTGAAATACCCTGAGGCACAAAAGCACGCGAATATTTACTGTTTTCTATCAAACTTTATTGTCGTCTGACAAGGAGCCAACTCCCGACGCGTCAGTCGGGCAGATCCGCGGCCTCCTCAGAGCATTCCTTGAGAAGCCTCCCTGTGGAAACATCGTCAAAACACTCGTTTCGGTCTGACTGAGCCGGATCACGGTTCCGATCCGGGCGGTATGATTGCCCGCTATGGTATTTCTTGGGGTGCGTTGGGCGCCGCTGCCGTAGAGATTACCTCGATCATGAAGCGCAACTCCTGTGGCAAGGCTCTGGATGTTGCCCGCCTGGCCCGGGACATGCTCGGTGGCAACGGTATCAGCGATGAATACGGTGTGGCACGTCATCTGGTGAATCTGGAGGTGGTGAACACCTATGAGGGCACCCACGATGTCCATGCCCTGATTCTGGGCCGGGCCCAGACCGGGATCCAGGCGTTCTTCTGACACCAGTTTTGTTATTTTGTTATTTTTTTCGCAAAGCGACCGCATTGCGCCGGGAATCGGTTAAAATGCGGTCGCTCTTATTACTTTAGTTAAGTAATATTACGAAAAAAATCCGTAGTGGTTAGACCCACCTCACCTTCTTGTTGTTATTAAGACCAAATACGGTCAAACAATGTACCTTTGGACCATACCCCGGTACATAAATATCAAGGAAGATGTCGACGCTCTGCCACACAATACCGACAACCCGTTCTCTCAGAAGATTTTCGCAATGCCCACGACTGTTATCTCCGGCTTTACCTACAACTTCCTTGGCAAGGCGCCTGTCTGGTACAAGCAGGTGATCCTGCTGTTTCTCATTGCCAACCCGATTGTGATGTATGTGCTTGGGCCCGGAGCGGCGGGCTGGCTTTTGATTGCCGAGTTCATCTTCACTCTGGCCATGGCCCTGAAGTGCTATCCGCTGTTGCCCGGTGGCCTGCTGGCTGTGGAGGCCCTGCTGATCGGGCTGACTAACCCGGATGCAGTGTATCTGGAGGTGCTGACCAACTTCCCGGTGATCCTGTTGCTGATGTTCATGGTGGCGGGGATCTATTTCATGAAGGAGCTGTTGCTGGTGACCTTCACCCAGATCCTGGTGGGTGTGCGGTCCAAATCGGCGCTGTCGCTGCTGTTTTGCGGTGCGGCCGCGTTGTTGTCGGCTTTTCTGGATGCCTTGACGGTAACCGCCGTTATTATCTCGGTCGCCGTGGGTTTCTATGCTGTTTATCACAAGGTGGCTTCCGGCAAGGGCTATCAACACGCCGACCACAATGCCAACAGCGACGAAGAAGTGATCGAGCTGCACCGGGAGGACCTGGAAAATTTCCGCGCTTTCCTGCGCAGCCTGCTGATGCATGGTGCCATCGGCACCGCCTTGGGTGGCGTGGCGACCATGGTGGGCGAGCCCCAGAACCTGCTGATCGCGAAAGTGGTGGGCTGGGATTTTGCGACCTTCTTCCTGCGCGTGGCGCCGGTCAGTTTGCCGGTACTGGCGGCGGGTCTGTTCACCTGCTGGGCCCTGGAGAAGCTGCGCTGGTTTGGTTACGGCGGACGGCTGCCAAAACCCGTTCGCCGGGTGCTGGAGGAGTTTGCCGATAACGAGCGCGCCAAACGGACCAAGGCAGACCAGGCCGCCCTGTGGGTTCAGGCCCTGGCCGCGCTGATCCTGGTGGTGGGGCTGGCGTTTCATCTGGCCGAGGTGGGCCTGATTGGCTTGCTGGTGATTATCCTGATTACCTCGTTTACCGGCGTTACCGACGAGCACCAGATCGGCAGGGCGTTCCAGGAATCGCTGCCTTTCACCTCTCTGCTGGTGGTTTTCTTCGCCGTGGTGGCTGTAATTCACGAACAGCACCTGTTCAAGCCGATCATTGATTACGTGCTCTCGTTGCCGGCCAACCAGCAGCCCGGCATGTTCTTCATCGCCAACGGCATTCTCTCGATGATCAGCGATAACGTGTTTGTAGCGACGGTTTACATCAGTGAGGTCAAGCAGGCCCTGGATGCCGGTGCTATCAGCTATGAGCACTTCCAGAAGCTGGCGGTTGCCATCAACACAGGCACCAATCTACCAAGTGTTGCTACACCGAATGGCCAGGCCGCGTTCCTGTTTCTGCTGACATCCGCCATTGCTCCGCTGGTGCGTTTATCCTATGGCAAGATGGTCATCATGGCGTTTCCCTACACACTGGTGATGGGCGGAGTCGGCCTGTACATGGTAATTAACTAGTTTCCATCCATAAACATAAAAAGCTGATATTAAACAGGAAAATTCAGTAACCGAGAGGGAAACCTCCAGCGGAAAATGGTATTCTTTGTCGCAAGCCATTGAAACAAAAGAACAACCAAAAATCCGCGGAGGTGACAATGCGTCAAAAACGCACCGTCCAGGGCAGTATATTTGATCTTTACGCAGAGCACGAGATCGGACGCGAACTGAAGGCCATGTCCGATTGGTTGGATAAGCATCCCGAGATTCTGGACTGGATTGCGCCAGAGCTGTGCCGGGCTGAAATCAAAGAGACTGGGCGTGAAGGGTTGTCAGTCGAGTCGATCGTGCGTAGCGCCATTCTTAAACAGCATCGTCAGCTCAGCTACGAGGCACTGGCCTTTCATCTGGAGGACTCCCATTCCTTTCAGGCCTTTGCACGGCTGCCTCTCGGGTTAAGGCCAAAGAAGTCGGTTTTACAGAAAGGGGTCAGTGCCATTAGCGATGCCAGCTGGGAGCGGATCCACCGTTTGATGGTCCGGGATGCCAACGTTCAGAAAATCGAGCGCGGGCGCGTGGTCCGGGTCGATAGCACGGTCACGGAGACACCGGTTCACGAACCAACAGACAGCACTTTGCTGTGGGATTCGGTCCGCACCCAGGTGCGGCTGATGGAGCAAGCGCAAGAGCTGGCTGGGCAGACGCGACTGACCTGGTGCAACCACCGGCGCGTGGCCAAAAAGCGTGCCTGTCAGATCCAGTATTCCCGGGGGAAGGAAAAAAAGGCCAATTGGTATCGGGATCTGATCAAGGTCACTCGCAAGGGTCTCACTTACCTGGATAAGGCCTGGTGCAGGTTAAGCCAACTGACCGTCGATGAGGCGGCGTTCGCCGCCTGGGAAGCGCAGGTAAAGCACTACCGGGGATTGATCGAGGGAGTGATCGACCAGGCGCAACGGCGGGTCATCAACGGTGAACAGGTTCCTGCCACCGAGAAGATCTTCAGTCTGTTCGAGGAGCACACCGATATCATTATCAAAGGCAGCCGTGATATTCAGTATGGGCACAAGCTGAACCTGACGAGCGGTCGTAGCGGCCTGATTCTTGATGCCGTTATCGAGGAAGGTAATCCAGCCGATAGCGAACGCTTTATGCCGCTGTTGGAACGGCAGATCGAGATCTATGGCCGTGCGCCCCGGCAAATAGCAGCGGACGGGGGGTATGCCAGCAAAGACAACGTGCAGCAAGCCAAAGACAAAGGCGTGAAGGATGTGGCCTTCCACAAAAAGAAGGGCCTGAAGGTCGAGCAGATGGCGAAGAGCGACTGGGTTTATCGCAAGCTGCGCAACTTCCGGGCCGGGATCGAAGCGGGCATCTCCTGCCTGAAGCGGTCCTACGGTTTGTCGCGCTGCACCTGGAAGGGGCTGGAGCACTTTAAGTCGTACGTGTGGTCGGCTGTGGTCGCCCACAACCTGGCCGTGTTCTCGCGACTGCTCGCCAGATAGCGCTTCAGCCCGAGCCACTCAAGAGCACTCACAAAAAGCCTTATCGGCACTCTGGCCGAGGCTTTCCTGTGCCTGAAAAATGCCAATTCGCGGTCAAAATGGCGACGGAAGACCACAGGTTGTGATGTGACCGGGATAAAGTGGGTCAAGAGAAACAATTTGACCGACCCGGCCGGGCGAGTAGCCTTGAAAACAGGCCGTTTATGGACGGAAACTAACTATATTTGACAATCTTCCCGGTTTTTTTGCGGGCAGTGTCAGTGTAGATTTGGTCGGGTCTGTTAATCTTTGCTTAAACAGACCCGACATTTCCGGATTCCATGCGCAGCAGCTTTTCACTTCACTTGTTTGTCTTCCTGACGCCCGGGCTCTTTCATGTCGCCCGGCTCGTTATCCTGTTGGTAGCCGCTCTGTTATCAACAAGCGCCACCGCCCAGTCTGGCCCGGGCGCAAAAACCCTTCGCGTGGCTTATGTCGAGTTTCCGCCCATTACCTATCAAACCGACGACGGCGCACCGGCAGGCAGCTTCATCGAACTTACCCGTAAAGTGGCGGTTGAGGCGGGCTACAAGCCGGAATTTGTCTACTTGCCGCTGAGTCGCACGTATCTTTACCTGAGCAACGGAAGGATCGATGTCTGGCCCGGTGTGACCGAGGTTCCACGCCTGGTGGACGATGTCCTGGAGAGCTGGGTCAGCCCGTTGGCTGTGCAACTGAGTGCCTGGTACCGTGAAGGCACCCCGGCCCTTGATCATTTTGATCTGCTTCAAGGCAAACGGGTGATCGTGATTGGCGGCTACACCTACGGTGGTCTTTTGGCCTGGCTGGAACAGAACGGTGGCATACGGGTAACCGAAGCGCCGAACCACCGATCGGCCGTTGATATGCTGAAGCGCAAGCGGGGTGACTATCTCCTGGATTACCGGCAACCGGTTCAGGAAATCCTGACAGAGCCTTCGGATAGTGTTATCCGGGAATCGGAAGTGCGCACCCGCAATGCCGCGTGGATTTTCTCGCTTGCACATCCCCGTGCAGCGTTGCTGCGGGACGACTTTGATGATGCCTACCTGCGACTGGTGGAGAAGGGCGAAGTGCCCCCGGTGCGTGAAATTACCGGAGGTTATGTGATACCAGGGTTCCCCGAGGAACTTCGGTAAACGGCCCTTTGCACAGGGATATATCAGGGATTGAGCACGATATCACCGTACCAGGCGGTCGCTGTTTCGTTGGTGTTGTCTGAATCCGACATGATCGCAATACCCACTACCGGCGGCGGTGCCTCGCCAAAGGCCTTTCGATAATCGGCCACGATATCCCGCTCAATCGTGACCCATTCGCCGACCTGTTCCGAGCCGGAATTGACGGCGACCATCACGGTTTTCCCGGTGTAGGGGTTGGGTACGAACTTCCCCTCCGGCAGGGTGTTGGCCCAGATGTAGTTCAGGGCATTGCCCGGCAGGGTTTCGCCGAACAGCACCTCCACGGCCTTGCGTTTGGCACGTTCGAAAAAGCCGGCCTTCTCAGGCTGAAATTCAAAGGCGACATAGATTCGGGCGGGGTAGTCATCCCCCGACTTTTCCCGGGCATCACCCTGTTCAAAAACGTTTGAGACTTTCCAGCGCCATTGCAGAACCAGCGAGTCGGACGGTTCCAGATTCACCCGGGCAATCAGGCCGGAAGCTCCGCCCCTGGTGGTGGCCTTCACCACCTGTTCTCCATCCTCTGTTACCAACTCATAGCGGGTGAGCTGGTCGATTTTGGGAAACTCCAGAGGCTCCCAGCCGTCGTTAAGGGACTGCATTTCAGAAAACGGAGTCAGGATTGCTTCCTGCGCACCGGCCTGGGAAAACGCCAACAAACAAACGAGGCTCAGAGCCCAGGTTTTGCAATACCCGGTTAAATGCATGACGGTTTTCCTATGCTCAGACAGTAAGAAGGCAGACAGATGTTTTACCGGAAAGTGCCTTGTTCTGTAAAAGCTACCTGTATATAGTGTCTCCATCCTTGGCAAAATACCATATGTAGTGACCATCGCATAACCAACATGGTTGGCGCCTGATCAATCCCTACATCCTGGTATCGGGAATCCGGTGAGACTCCGGAACTGACGCGCAGCGGTATTGGGGAACGAGCGTGGCATCACAGACACTGGCGCAAGCCGGGAAGTCGCCACGCAAGGCTGAATCGAACGATTCACGCCCCTGAGTCCGAAGACCTGCCTGGGAGAACACTGCACCTTCGCGTTTCAAGGTGAGCAGATCGGACCCAGGCCAGGCTCGTAGGTCGGATTACGCATTCGCTAATCCTACGGTGCTGCTGCTCAGATCCCCTGCCTACGCGAAGGTTATGGAACTCAACGCGTATTCAGGAGAACAAAGCATGTCCGCCTCTGCCCCGGCCGAACCCCGGTCAACCTCACACGCCGATACCCAATCCCTGCAGGTCATCAAACGCAACGGCACCCTCGTTGGCTTTGATCTGTCCAAGATCAGCGTCGCCGTCACCAAGGCGTTTCTGGCCGTGGAAGGGGACAAAGCCGCCGGTTCTGCCCGTATTAACGATGCTGTGCACCGGGTCACCGAACAGGTTATCCACGCCATTGGCCGGCGCCTGAAAGCCGGCGGTAAAGTGCACATCGAAGACATCCAGGACCAGGTGGAACTGGCCCTGATGCGGGCCGAGGAACAGAAAGTGGCCAGGGCGTATGTGCTGTATCGGGAAGAGCACGCCCGCGAGCGTGCCCGCCATGCCCCGGTGGAGGCCCACCCGCACCTGACCGTGAAGAAAACCAGCGGCGAGATCGCCGCCCTCTATCTTGGCCTGATGAAGCTCCAGGTGGAGCAGGCGGCGACCGGGCTCGAAGGCATTGATGGCGATTCCCTGGTGGACGATGCACTCACCAATCTTTATGACGGCATCGCCGAGGAAGACGTACTCTCCGCGCTGATCATGACCGCCCGCAGCCGGATCGAGCAGGAGCCGGATTACAGCGTAGTTACTGCGCGTTTGCTGCTGGAACAGCTGAGACTGGAGAATGCCGCCGCCCTGAACCTGCCCATCAGCCGGCCGCTGGCGGAAATCTACCCGCAGGCACTCTCGGCATTCATTGAGGCCGGTATTCGCTATGAGCTTCTGGACGAAGCGCTGGCGGCCTACGATCTGGAGCGCCTGGGCGCGGCCCTGAAACCGGAGCGGGACCTGCAGTTCGGTTTCCTTGGTTTGCAAACCCTGTACGACCGGTATTTCCTGCACTGGAACAAGGCCCGGCTTGAGCTGCCGCAGGTATTCTTCATGCGGGTGGCCATGGGCCTTGCCCTGCGTGAAGACGATCCGAATGCGTGCGCCATCGAGTTCTACAAGCTGCTGTCCAGTTTCGATTACATGGCTTCCACACCGACGCTGTTCAACAGCGGCACCCGCCATTCCCAGCTGTCTTCCTGCTACCTGACGACTGTCGGCGACGACCTCGAAGACATCTACGGCGCCATCCGCGACAACGCCCTGCTCTCCAAATGGGCCGGCGGTCTGGGCAACGACTGGACACCGGTGCGGGCGCTGGGCGCTCACATCAAGGGCACCAACGGTCAGAGCCAGGGCGTGGTGCCCTTCCTGAAAGTGGTGAACGACACCGCCGTGGCGGTGAACCAGGGCGGCAAGCGCAAGGGCGCGGTGTGCGCCTATCTGGAAAGCTGGCACCTGGACATTGAGGAATTCCTGGAGCTGCGCAAGAACACCGGTGATGAACGCCGCCGCACCCACGATATGAACACCGCCAACTGGGTACCGGACCTGCTGATCGAACGCATGCGCGAAGACCGCGACTGGACGCTGTTCTCCCCCAGCGATGTGTCCGATCTGCACGATCTTTACGGCAATGCTTTCCGTGAACGCTATGAGTATTACGAGGCACTGGCGGAGCAGGGCAAGATCAACCTGTTCAGGAAGACCCCGGCCAAACAACTGTGGCGCAAGATGCTCACTGTACTGTTCGAGACTGGCCACCCCTGGATCACCTTCAAGGACCCCTGCAACCTGCGTTCACCCCAGCAGCACCGGGGCGTGGTGCATAGCTCCAATCTGTGCACGGAAATCACCCTGAACACCAGCGCTGATGAAATTGCCGTGTGCAATCTGGGCTCGGTGAACCTGGCCGCCCACATCGCCAACGGCGAGCTGGATGTGCAGCGACTGGAGCGCACCGTGACCACCGCCGTGCGCATGCTCGATAACGTCATCGACATCAACTACTACGCCGTACCCCAGGCCCGCAATTCCAACCTCAGGCACCGCCCGGTGGGTCTTGGCCTGATGGGTTTTCAGGACGCGCTCTACCAGCTGGGCCTGCCATACTCCAGCCCCGAGGCAGTGGAGTTTGCCGATGTCGCCATGGAACAGCTCAGCTACTTCGCCATCCGCGCCTCGGCCACGCTGGCGGGTGAGCGCGGCGCTTACGACAGCTATGACGGCTCCCTCTGGCAGCGAGGCATCCTGCCCATCGACTCCATCAGCCTGCTCAAAAACGCACGCAGGGAAGGGGACCTGTCCATTAATACCAATGCCCGGCTGGACTGGACCCCGGTGCGGGAACTGATTGCCCAACACGGTATGCGCAACAGCAACGTCATGGCCATTGCCCCTACGGCGACCATTTCCAACATTGTGGGCGTGTCCCAGTCTATTGAACCTGCGTACCAGAACCTGTTCGTGAAATCGAACCTCTCCGGCGAGTTCACGGTGGTCAATCCCTCACTGGTTCGGGATCTCAAGGCGGAGGGGCTGTGGGACAACGTAATGGTCAACGACCTGAAATACTTCGACGGCTCCGTGCAGCAGATCGACCGTATTCCGGCGGTACTGAAAGCCCGCTACGCCACTGCGTTCGAGCTTGACGCCCGCTGGCTGGTGGAAGCCGCCGCCCGCCGCCAGAAATGGCTGGACCAGGCTCAGAGCCTGAACCTCTACATGGCCGAACCCAGCGGCAAGAAACTGGATGCCCTGTACCAACTGGCCTGGGAACGGGGCCTGAAAACCACCTACTACCTGCGTTCCCTGGGAGCTACCGGCGCCGAAAAAATCGCACCCGTATCCGCGCCACAGCCGCAGGTTTGCAGCATCGATAATCCGGACTGCGAGGCCTGTCAGTAACTGACTTTTTTAGCCACGGACACTCACGGACCCACACAGACGAAAAAACATCTTTGTCTTTGTCCGTGTGGGTCCGTGGCAAATCAAATTAAAAGGAACGAATAATGCTGAACTGGGACGACGAACCAAAAACCGAAACCAGGGCCGCCAATCCAGACGCCCCGGCCCCAGTGAATGTGGACGACAAACGCGTCGTCAACGGCAACACCGACATCAACCAGCTTGCGCCATTCAGGTACCCCTGGGCCTGGGAGTACTTCATGAACGCCAACAAGAACCACTGGACGCCGCTGGACGTCAACATGGCCCAGGACGTCCATGACTACCACCACCGGCTGACCGCGCCGGAAAAGCACGTGTACGAGAACGTGCTGGCCTACCTCACCACCTCCGACATCCTCGCCATGCGCAACATCGGCCTGGCTGTGATGGAAAAGATGAGCGCGCCGGAACTGCAGATCTACCAGGCCCGGCAGGTGTACGAAGAAGCCATGCACACCTGGGCCTACCAGCACTGCATCGAAACCCTGAACCTGGACCAGAGCGAGATCTACAACCGCTACCGGGTGGTGCCCGCCATCAACGGCAAAATCCAAATTGCCAACCGCCGGCTGAACGCCGCCATGCGCCCGGACATGAACCTGCGCAACAAGGATGACCTGGAGGAATTCATCATGTCCTACCTGTTCTTTGCGGCCGTGTTCGAAGGCACCTGGTTCTACAACGGCTTCAGTCCCATCTTCGCCCTCCAGCGCCGCGGCCTCATGCGCGGCACCGGTGAGCAGCTGCAGTACATCCTGCGGGACGAAGCCATGCACTTCTCCTTCGGCTTGAAAGTGGTGAACCAGATTATGGAAGAGGAGAGCATCACCTTCGATCCCAAAGCCGTGCGCGAGATGTGGGATGAGTCAGAAGCGGCGGAAACCGCCTACGCCAACTACATCCTGCGCGACCCCATCCTGGGTTACTCCGCCGAGTACCACAGCGAGCAGTTCCGCTTCGTGGCCAACCGCCGAGCCAGAACCGTGGGCCTGGAAGAGCCGTTCCCCGGCGCGCAAAACGTCTCACCCTGGCTGGATGAACAGGCCACCCTGCGCAAGGAGAAGAACTTCTTCGAGACTCGGGTGATCGAGTACCAGACCGGGGCACAACTGGAGTGGTGAATACGCACTGACCATGAGTTAGCGCAAAGGCTAACCCAGGGGACTGCGCACCCCGGCAAAACCCTGGCCCAGTACATGGGTATAGATTTGCGTGGTGCGCAAGTCCGAATGGCCGAGTAAATCCTGCACCGTGCGGATGTCGTTACCTCGTTTCAGCAATTCGGTAGCGAAGGTATGCCGGTTATGCCGAATTCGGCATAAGCGCCATAATGCCGCATTCCGGATTATGCCGAGTTAGGTGCTTATGGAGTTGATGAGAAAGCTTAAAGAGTCCGCAAGACGCATCAAGCATGATGCGTTGACCGTTTACTTTATTGCGCGGAATCCGGATACACCAATATTCGTAAAGCTTCTCGCACTTGCAATCGCAGCATACGCCTTGAGCCCAATAGACCTAATTCCAGACTTTATACCTGTCCTTGGCTATTTGGATGACGTTATTCTGTTGCCATTAGGCATCATGCTTGTTATCAAGCTGACGCCAGCATTGGTCATAGAGGTAAGCCGGACGAGAGCGGCTGAAGTGGCGGCTCAGCCAGTCAGCAATGGTGCAGCCGCTGTAGTTATTGTTGTATGGCTCTTATGTGCTTGGGCTTTCGGTTACTGGTTACTGGGTATGGTTGGCACCTAACCCCAATAGTTCCAGTTCGTTACGGCCCTGGCGGGCCTCCACCGGACAGCCTTTTCTCCGCTTCGCTACGCAAAGGCTGCCGCTGAACAAAAGCGTTATGTGGTGCCAACCATGCTACACTCACGGGTTTTGGACAATGTTTAATCACGGGTAGCCAGGAAGCTACTTTTTACTGAAAGGAACTCTCACCATGAGCAATCTGATTGCCGCCTGCGTCGGCGACATACACGTTTGCCCGATCAAAGGGCACGGCTCCTCCCCCATCATGCCCAACGGCTCCAGCATCCTTGTTGAAGGTAAACCCATTGCCCGGGTGGGCGATGTCACCGGCTGCGGTGCCGTTATTACTCAAGGCTACCCACTGGCGTTGGCTGATGGTATGCCTGTGGCGTACCTTGGCAGCCCCACCAATCATGGTGGTTCCATTGTCAGCGGTAATCCACGAGTGATTTTGGGTGTGGCCACTAACACGGCACCGGTTGTGGATTTCGCCATGGCTGGCACACTGGATGACAAAGGCCAACTTACCCGCGCCGCCAAAAAGTTGCTGGACAAAGACCCGCAGGAATTTGTTCGCAAAGCCGCTCAGAAGGGTGCGTTGATTGACGAAGGCTTGCCGGACGAAGAACCGGAAGATTCCCCCGCTGAAGAAGATCGCCCCAAGGTTCGGGTAGAGGCTGGCATCTTTTTCGACGGCACTGGCAATAACCGCGACAACACCCAGACGTATCAGCAGCAGATGGACGAGTGTCTGACGGCCAATGCTGCCGGAGCCATTTCAGAAGAAGAATGCAGCAGCGAACTGTCGCAGATCATGGAGGGCAGTTACCTTAATGCGGAAACCAATGTCTCCAAGTTAGAGCGAATGTATCAGCAGGGCCAAGTCCAGAGTGGCGACCGCGACCAAGTTCACCGCATTTCATCTTACGTATCCGGTGTGGGTACAAAGTCCGGAGAAGCTGACGATGGCCCCAGCATGGGACTCGGCCTTGGCGAACAAGGGATACTCAAGAAAATCGATCAAGGCTGTGCCAATCTGGCGATTGACGTTTTTGATTATGTCAGCGAACCCATAGATGAACTGATTCTTGACGTTTTCGGCTTCAGCCGTGGCGCGGCGACTGCGCGGCATTTTGTCAGGCGGGAGGTTCGTGACACAACGGATTCCTTATATGGTGAATATAAGGGAAGGTTAGTCAGAGCATTCGAGCGGCAGGGCATCCCATGGCCCAAGAAAGTTACCGTTCGTTTTGTCGGCCTGTTCGATACTGTTGCGGGGATTGCCGACCTCGGCAATCTGGACGTATCGGCTCACGATGCAGAAACCGGACGTATCAACGTCAACCTACGGCCGGAGGATGCCGAACGAGTCGTTCAGTTTGCCGCGAGGGATGAGCGTCGGCACAACTTCTCACTCAACAGCCTCAGGGGTGAGTCCGGCAGCTTGCCGGACCACTTCAGCGAATGGGTGTTGCCTGGTGTCCACTCCGATATTGGCGGCGGTTACCCGGATCGCTTCCGGGAACGGATTGAAGTTCGCCCGCCCCTGGTCGTCAAAGGAAAGGACCGTCGTAATCCCGAAGCCAGTTTCGAATTCTCCCGCATGTTGCAGGAACGGGCGCTGATTAAAAACGAGGCTTGGATTGGGCCACTTAACCCACTCGCCACACTTGAAATTGAACAGGAGCGCTCACGTGGTTTGCCTGGTGGCGACATCACGCTTCGCCTTTGGCTGGACCGCGAGGTTCGTGGTGAATACTCCCGTATTCCGCTGTACCTGATGCATAAGTTGGCGGTGGATGCTGGTGTGCCTTTTGATGTGATTGATCCTGAAGACTCGTCACTTTCTCTTCCTGATGAGTTAATAACCGTCGCCAGAAATCTCGCGGCCCATGTCTGGCATGGCGGTCCGCTGTTGATGACACCGGAATCCAGAGCACTACTGAAACAGCGATATATTCACCATTCCGATCATTACCTGCTTCTTGGCCCCTTATACCCTTTCAAGCCCGGCGAGTATGGCCGCCGAACCGTCCATCCGAATAAAGGGCAATGGATTGAGGGGGAATACCATGAGTATTAAAACGCTCGTCGTCAGTCTTTGCGTTTTTTTGCTTCTGGGGTGTTCGGATCACACTGAATCAGAAGAACCAACGTATGGCCCGGATCCCTCCTATCGAAGTATCTCCGTTGTGGTGCCGCAACACTACGATGCATGGGTGGAGACTTTTATCCTCGAATCTGTGTCGGGTGAAATCGGTTGGCGGGCACCCATCGGCATAATCACCTGCTGTTGGAAACATCCGTCTGGAAAAAACGCAGAATGGCAGGCAATGCCGGGGCTGGTGCTCATCAAGTGGTTTTCGTTTGCAGAACAGCAATCTTACCGGGCGTTGATCAAACTAGAGAATGCTCGAGAAATCGAAGATAAAATGAAACAAATCACCAAACTTGAGCGGTATGGCAATATTCTTGAGGTACCTCGTTACAACCTCGTATTTGGTCTGGCACCTGGAGGAACAGTGGTTGTCTGGATCATGAACGGGGCGGAAAATGCGATTGAAGTGGGGCGGTACGAGGCTACGCCTTACGATCACAAAAAAGAAGGCGAGGTCTACACTAGGCGTACGGAGAGTTATCTTGAAAGGCAGGGAGATTTTCTTCAAGAAAACGGAATACGATACGACGGTTGGTGAACGTTTGCTTTTGACCTTCGAGGCAGGCCCACATAATGCCATGCACCGGATGCCAAACCCTCCGCTTCGCTCCGGTTTTGTCACCGGTGATAGCGGGCGTTATGTGTTACTGCCAAGGAGTAGGTTCTTTTGCCTGAGTTGAAAACCATTGGCCTATTCTTCGTTACCGCTTTAGCGGAGATTGTTGGCTGTTATTTACCCTATCTCTGGCTTCGCGAAGGTAAAACTATCTGGCTTCTGGTACCAGGTGCGCTGAGTCTTGCGGCATTTGCTTGGCTGCTGTCATTACATCCGACCGCTGCGGGTAGAGTCTATGCTGCGTATGGTGGCGTTTATATTTTCATGGCAATACTCTGGCTGTGGGCAGTGGATGGCATCCGTCCAACGGCCTGGGACTTGGTTGGCTCAGCAGTCGCTTTAGTGGGCATGGCAATCATCATGTTTGCGCCGCGCACTACATAATCGGGTAGCCGGGGGTATTTAACCCCCAGCCCCCACAACACCCTGCACCGATGCGTCGGACCGGCCGCTCCGCACAGGGCGTTTCACCGGGAATGGTGAAGCTTGATCCATCCATCACGCAGCGATACCAGACCCTCGGCTTTCAGATAGTCATTGGATAATTCCTGCTGAATGCCGGGCGTCTTGGAGCTACGCCAGGGACCTTTACTGGTAATGCCACACGCTACGGCGGCCTGCACGTGCACACCCAACTTCATCAGGCTCCTGACTTTGGTTCGCGGTTTGCGCCACTGTCGTCAGTAGGCCATTCGCACGCGGCGACGAATCCAGTGATCCAGATCGCAGCAGCGTTGGTAGCCGGTGGCGATGCCGAAGTAGTTGATCCAGCCCCGAAGGTACTGGCTTACCTTGAAAAGCTGGTAGTGCATCGACACACCCCAGTTCCGATTCGTCAGTTCCCGGATACGTTGCTTGAACTTGCGCAGCGTGTCCGGGTGCCAATGGATCTGGGTTCCCTTGAAGGTGAAGCCCAGGAACTTGCTGTCATTGGTTCTGACCACCCGACTCTCCAGATAGAGCTGGTTATCGATAATCCCAGCTCGCAGGTACCGGGCAATCAGTCCCAGCAAACGCTTGTCCCGGACCTTGTGGCCCAGGTGTGTCATCAGCAGGTCGTGATTGACCCGGTCGAAGAACTTCGACAGGTCCACATCCACGGTAAAGCGTCGCCCTTCCTTGAGAGCGCTTTGTACCCGTCGCACCGCCTGGTGCGCGTTCCGCCCCGGACGGAAGCCGTAGCTGTCCGCTGAGAATCCCGGGTCGAACAGGGGCATCAGGATCTGGGCAATGGCTTGCTGAATCACCCGGTCTGTCACCGTCGGGATGCCAAGCTGGCGCTTGCCACCGTCCGGTTTGTCGATCTCAACCCGGTGCACCGGCGCTGGTTGGTAATCGCCCGAGCGAATCGACTGCTGGGCCACACTCCAATGGCCGCCCTTTACCCAGGCGGGAAACTCCTCGATGGTCATGCCATCGATACCCGCCGCTCCCTTATTGGCTCGAACCTGCTTCCAGGCTTGTTGTAGATTAGCCCGGTGCAGTACCGCATCGAGTAGATCTTCACTAAAGGCTGGCTTCGTGACCGTACGCTGAGTCACGTCATTGCCGGGCGGCATTCGTGCGTTCAAGTCGGTCAAGGCTCCTCCTTTATTTCCGGTGTTAGGCCCTTCACCCTGTCCCGACCATTACGACGGGCGTTTGGCTACTATGGCCGCTGCTGACTTCTGCTCAATCACCGGTGGGGTTACCCCCATCGGCGCTATCGGTGTCCATCTCATTCGCTCGCAACCGCCGATGGCAACGGCTGCGCCCAGGCTTGATCGACCAGTGGCCTGACTGGTAATTGACCGATCGCTCGTTGAGCAGATCCCGATGCGTCGGACCGCCCCAGATAAGAGCATGCACTGTCACTGCACTGCTGCATCATTTACGGTGGCCGTTAGATCACGTGGCTTCGTCGTCTGGTGCCAACTCGCCTTCAGCCTACGCCTCATATGATGTTCTTGTTCATCAGCTCGCAGTTTTGCTAGCGGCTTACTTCCGGCCGGCGTTCCGGAGACCGCCCCTCACGGATCGGCCCTTGCCATTCGCTAGTGGTTAGCGTTCAATCGGGTAAAACCGGCTAAACGGTGATCTTCCCACAGGGGACTTTCACCCCATTAGTTCATGCCCATGCTGGGCGTACACAAGTCGATCAAGTTCGTTCCGGCCGTTGGCCTCCACCGGACGCCCTTTACAGGGCGCCGCTTATCTTCGCGTGTGTGCCAGGCATGGCACCAGACTTGTCGGGTGAAAGTCCCGATACCAGGTATTCGCAGAGCCGAAGGTTAGCGAAAGGGCAAGGGCAAACCCGCGAGGGAATGTCTGGAGGAAGCCCAACGCAAAATTGCGGGATGACGAACAGGAACTGGATATGAGGTGTGACGTCGGTGGGGCCAGTGGGCACGTGACCATTAAGCCCTCCATCTGCATGTGGCCGGCGTTTTATAAATCCAGCATCTACGCAATGAAAGTCTGGTGTCTTACCCTGGGAGATCTCCTGTAGCTGCGCTGGGACGCTGCGTGCAGCCGAAAACCGCTGGGGGCTGAGTGATTGGCCCCGACCGCACAGGAGAAGTCAGCAGAAGGCATAGTACCGCGGATTACTCGGCAGGCATGGCCTGAAGTGAATGTCGGCGGGAAGGCCCGAACGGTGCCCTTTACCGGGCTTAAATGAAGAGAGCAGTCACTGTCGCGATGAGACCCCACAAGGCACCGGAGAAAGAGCAAACGCTGTCCCTGGAAACAGGGGGTGAAGTAGTGGCTGGATCCGGCAGGGAAGACACTCCGGTTGTTCACGATCGACTGATGGAACGGGTGCTGGAGAGGGACAACCTGCGCCGCGCTTTCCGTCAGGTCAAACGCAACAAGGGAAGCGCAGGGATAGACGGCATGACCGTTGACGACCTGACCGCCTTTGTAAAACAGCACTGGCCCAGCATCGCGGCACAGCTACTGGCGGGCGACTACCGGCCCCAGCCGGTTCGTCAGGTAGAGATACCCAAGCCCAAAGGTGGCGTGCGCAAACTGGGCATCCCGACCGTACTCGACCGCTTGATCCAACAGGCGTTGCTCCAGGTCTTGCAGGCGGAGTGGGACGGAAGCTTCTCCCATTCCAGCTATGGCTTCCGACCGGGGCGTTCCGCCCATCAGGCCATCCACCAAGCCCAGCGTTATATCAACAAAGGCTACCGATGGACCGTGGACATGGATCTGGAAAAGTTCTTTGACCGGGTCAACCACGACAAACTGATGACGTTGGTGAAGCGGCGAGTCACGGATGAGCGGGTACTCAAACTGATCAACAGCTACCTCAAGGCAGGCGCTTTGGTGGGAGATGTCTGGGCTCCGGCTTCGGAAGGCACCCCACAGGGTGGTCCACTGTCACCGCTATTAGCAAACCTGTTGCTCGACGAACTGGACAAGGAACTGGAGCGACGTGGCCACCGGTTCGTCCGCTACGCGGACGACTGCAACATCTACGTCAAGAGCCAGCGTTCAGGGCAGAGAGTACTGGCGAGCATCACCGGCTACTTGCGTCGCCGACTGAAACTGGTGGTGAATGAGGAAAAGAGTGCTGTTGGTCGCCCCTGGGAGCGGGTGTTCCTGGGGTTCACGTTCACTCGTAGAGGTGGGGAAAAGCGCCGCAAGGTGAGCGAAGACGCGATCCGGCAGTTCAAGTATCGCGTGCGGAAAATCACCCGGCGAACGCGGAGTCGAACCATGCAAACGGTGATCGACGAGCTGGCGGTGTACCTGAGGGGCTGGAAAGGCTACTACGGTTTTGCGCAAGTGAAATCGCCGATCCAGGACTTGGAAAAGTGGGTACGCCGCAAGCTACGTTGCTATCACCTGAAGCAATGGGGACGATCCGGCTACCGCCAGTTGCGCAAGCGCGGGGTGAGTGTAAGACTGGCCTGGAATACGGCCAAGTCGGCTCATGGCCCGTGGCGTTTGAGCCGCAGTCCGGGATTGGCGCAAGCCTTACCCCGACAGTATTTTATGTCGATGGGGTTACCGGACCTTGTGGATCGCTGAACAACTCAATCAACCGAACCGCCGTGGTACGTGATCCGTATGCCCGGTGGTGTGGGGGGAGGGGCATCGTGAGGTGCCTCCCTATCCCGATTATGCATAAGGGACTATGAGAGAACTCATCGAGATCGTAATAAAGGTTTTTGCGGCCTATTTGGTCTTTAGCACTGTGGGGAATTATGTCCCCATGGCTTTAGTTCCTAACGCATTCAGCGGGCCAAATTCACCGTACATTGGGTTCTTAGCGGCAGGCGTCTCTGTGCCCATCGGTATCGGCATTATTTTGTGGCTTAGAGCCCCAAAAATTGCCAAGGCCGCACTTTCGCCCGAGGTCCCTGGGCCGGTAGTTCCGGAGAGTGGTGTCGTGGCTGCTGGAGTGTTCTTGATAGGCGTTTATTGGTTCGTTCGCTCTGCGAGTGTTTTGTTGACTCAGCTGGGTTCGCAAGCCTCACTAAACTATGGTTGGTTTGCAGTTCTGATTTTGTCTGTAGCTCTGATTCTAGGTAACGACTTTATAGCTAAAGTATTCCGGAAGATCCGTGCTGCGGGTAACAATGCATAACCAGTGCAGGCACGGCGACGCCCATTAGATTGCGTGTTTGGCTCCATTCCATGGGCGCGCATGCTGCGGGCGTTATTTGCGACATGAAGTTGCATAAGTATATGTTGTAATTCGAGTTATTTTCGTAGTTGTTGGCTCTGCGCACCATTGGCCCACCCAACAGAGAAGTACTCGAAAGCGCAACCTGGTGTTCTACCACCAGTATCCTACCCACCATGCGAAACGGATTTGGTATGAAGCGTTGGGGACAATGAACCCTGTTAAGAGGAACCGTGAGGGGAATCGGAACTGCCAGTGCCAGGCGGTCGGGGGCTAGGATGGAGCGATAGGATGAACGTAAGTGAAGAATCGTTGACGTTCCGTGAGATGCCAGATCTGCCAAAGGCGCTGACAGGCAGTCACCAAAAGGTAAGCAATCTCGGTCGTCGCCTTGATAACGTGGGCGGCGCGTAGACACCGCATTGCCGGGATACAGATTCCATCTACGTCGCTCGTAAAGGTGCTTATGCAGAACATGGCAATGTCGTAGAGCCTTCAGGGAGGAAGAAGGTAACCCGTAAGGGAGCCGGTGACTCTGCGTCGATGAGATGGGGGAAAAAGCGAAGGGTTTCCTGTAATGGGAGGCATACGGATTCAAACTTTGTCCGGCACGAAAGTGAGCCCACGTCCCCTCGGTGCTTTGTTGCGAGAGAGCTGACAGAATCGATTTCATGAAGGAACGACAAATGATCGCCGCCACGGCGAGTGCACCTTCAACCGACGCCCAACGCTGGCAGTCCATAGACTGGCCGGCGATGGAAAAGCGCGTGTATCGACTGCAAGTGCGTATCGCAAAATCTATCCGCGAGCAGCGGTGGGGTAAGGCGCGAGCCCTGCAACATCTGCTATCGCGCT
Source organism: Marinobacter metalliresistant (assembly GCF_038098645.1). NCBI lineage: Bacteria > Pseudomonadati > Pseudomonadota > Gammaproteobacteria > Pseudomonadales > Marinobacteraceae > Marinobacter > Marinobacter metalliresistant. The sequence goes on from NZ_CP101118.1 coordinate 2,907,197, forward strand.
CGTTTGCGGCAAAGCTGATCGCCGTCAGACGGGTCATATCCACAAAGGAAGCCGCACGGCAGGTGTTGACGGAGAGCGGTGGGCCGCTCCCGGGCAATACTGGCGGGCGGCGCAACAACTAAGGACAGCCGGTTATCAGGCGCAACCACTGCGCCGGATCTATATCCCGAAAAAGAACGGTGACCGCCGTCCTTTGGGGATACCCACCCTTCATGACCGGGCGATGCAAGCCCTCTATGCTCTTGGGCTTAACCCCATTGCGGAAACCACGGGAGACAAACACTCTTACGGTTTCAGGGAAAAACGCAGCCTGCACGATGCTTGCAAACAGGGCTTCATTATACTGGCCCAGAAAACCGCGGCCCAGTGGGTTCTGGAGGCAGACATCAAAGCCTGCTTCGACCGCATCAGTCATGACTGGTTGTTGACGCATATCCCGCTGCCCAGGCGGGTGTTAGGGCAGTGGCTTAAATCGGGGTACTTGGACAAGGAAGCACGCTACGAGACGGAAGACGGCACCCCGCAAGGTGGCATTATCTCGCCCACCCTCTGCAACATGACACTGGATGGCCTGGAAGATCTGGTTGTGCCGGCGTCCCGCAGTCAGGGGCGCAGCAAACTGCATATCATTCGATATGCGGACGACTTTATCATCACCGGGACCACCCCCGCCATTCTGGAGCACGAAGTCCGGCCCAAGGTCGAGCGCTTTCTGGCGGAGCGTGGGCTACAGTTGTCAGTAGAGAAAACACGTTTAAGTCATATTGATCAGGGTTTCAACTTTCTGGGCTTTCACTTCAAGAAGTACCGGAAAACCCTGCTGATCCAGCCCGAGGACGGCAAGACCGGAGAAGTGCTGGCGAAAGTGCGAGGGTGTTAAAGAAATACCGAGGCATCCCCTTCCATGCTCTGCTGGCCAAACTCAATGCCGTGATCCGGGGCTGGGCCTATGCGTACCGACACGTGGTAGCGAAACAACGCCTGAGTTACGTCGATGACAGGATCTACCCACTGGTGAAAAAGTGGCTACAACGGGAACACCGATCCAAGACGTGGGCATGGATAAGGAAACGCTACCGGGGTTGCTTCAAGGGTCGCATAGAGTATGGGTGCCACTACCCGACAACATCGGGCATGAAACTCATACGCTTGTTCAAGGCTGGAGACTTACCGATCCGGTATCACAGCAAAGTTCGCAGTGACGCCAATCCTTATGACCTGGCCGACAGCGACTACTATAAGGCGAGAACCGCAAGGCAGCGAATGCACGCGCGCCGGGACCGAGTCTTCTTGAACAGCTCGTCCTACGAGAAACTGGCCGCCTGAATGGATGCGTTATTGGATGTGAATAGGTGGGTCGCCTGGGCGGCCTTTAAAGGGCTTGAGCTGTATGATGGGAAACTATCACGTACAGTTCTTATGGGGCGAAGGGCCGGAAGGCCCTTAGCTACCAGGTTTGCGCTTCTGCTCACCTTTTTATTTGGAACTTCGCGTGAGGCACTCTGAAAGACACAAAACAGAACGGATCGGCTGGCTTCGTGCTGCGGTTCTTGGTGCAAACGACGGGATTGTATCTACTGCGAGCCTGGTCCTGGGTGTGGCAGCAGCCGGGGCGGACTCCAAGGCTTTATTGGTCGCAGGCGTTGCTGGTCTCGTTGCAGGCGCTATGTCGATGGCAGCGGGTGAGTACGTGTCAGTCAGCTCTCAAGCCGACACGGAGGGGGCCGACCTTGCCAGAGAGAGAGCCGAGCTGGCTGATGCGCCTGAACAAGAGCATGCGGAGCTTGCCGAGATTTACGTCAGGCGCGGGTTAGACCGGGCGCTCGCAGACACCGTAGCAAGTCAACTGATGAAGCAGGATGCACTTGGGGCACATGCACGCGATGAACTTGGAATTTCAGAGGTCTCTACGGCCCGTCCAATTCAGGCTGCATTTGCGTCGGCAGGCACATTCTCGGTAGGTGCGGCCCTTCCCCTATGTGTCGTCCTGTTGTTTCCGGCATCGTTGCTTATGTGGGTCGTCCCCGGCAGTTCACTGGTGTTCCTTGCCTTACTAGGCTCATTAGCAGCGAAAGTCGGCGGCGCTCCTGTTCTTAAGGCAGCCTCTCGGGTTACGTTTTGGGGGGCCTTGGCAATGGCTTTGACGGCTGGGGTCGGAGCGCTCTTCGGAGTGACCGTATGATTAGCTGGCGGTGCATTCTCTCGCCTAACAAGGGAAGCGCAGGGATAGACGGCAGGACCGTTTACGACCTGGCCGCCTTTGTTCAACAGCACTGGCCCAGAATTGGCGCTCAGCTACTGGCAGGCACCTACCGGCCTCAGCCGGTACGGCAGGTAGAGATACCGAAGCCCAAAGGTGGCGTGCGCAAACTGGGCATTCCGACTGTACTCGACCGCCTGATGCGTCGCCGATTGAAATTGACGGTAAACGAGGACAAGAGCGCGGTTGGTCGCCCCTGGGAGCGAGTGTTCCTGGGGTTCACGTTCACCCGTCAAGGTCGGGAAAAGCGGCGTAAGGTGAGTGACGATGCGATCACGCAGTTCAAGAATCGTGTCCGGAAAATCACCCGGCGAACGCGGGGCCGAACCATGCAAACGGTGATCGACGAGCTGGCGGTGTACCTGAGGGGCTGGAAAGGCCACTACGGTTTTGCGCAAGTGAAATCGCCGATCCAGGACTTGGAAAAGTGGGTACGCCGCAAGCTACGTTGCTATCACCTGAAGCAATGGGGACGATCCGGCTACCGCCAGTTGTGCAAGCGCGGAGTGAGTGTAAGACTGGCCTGGAATACGGCTAAGTCGGCTCATGGTCCGTGGCGTTTGAGCCGCAGTCCGGGATTGGCGCAAGCCTTACCCCGACAGTATTTTATGTCGATGGGGTTACCGGACCTTGTGGATCGCTGAACAGCTCAATCAACCGAACCGCCGTGGTACGTGATCCGTATGCCCGGTGGTGTGGGGGGAGCGGGGCTGTGAGGCCTCGCCCTATCCCGATTAAATCAGTAGTGGTACCGGAGCTGGGCAATGAGCAAAGCGTCATCCGTGACCTTGTAAACGATGCGGTGTTCTTCGTTAATTCGGCGGGACCAGTAACCAGCGAGGCTGTGTTTGAGGGGTTCCGGTTTGCCCACTCCCTCGAATGGTTCTCGTTTGATCTCCTTGATAAGCTTGTTGATTCGGTTCAGGATTTTTTTGTCGGTTTTCTGCCAGTACAGATAGTCTTCCCAGGCGTTCTCGGAGAAGATAAGTTTCATTCAAGAAGTTCCTTTTCCTGCCCACCGCCTTGCTCCAGTTCGGCAACGGATTCCAGCAAACGACGGGCGTTTTTGGGAGCGCGCAGAAGGTATGCGGTCTCTTGCAACGCCTCATAGTCCTCAAGGGAGATCATCACAACGGATTGCGACTTGCTTCGGGTGATGACCACAGGAGAATGGTCTTCACAGACCTGCTCCATGGTTTTTGCTAGATTGGTTCTGGCGGCTGTGTAGCTAATGGCATCCATAAGGCTGCTCCTGTACAGAATGTTGTTCCTGTGCAGAATACCGTACATAGAAGGATTTAACAATTGGCTGCACAGCGACCGCTTTTCCGCCGCTTCGCGGCTCCAAACCGGCACGTGAGCCGGGCGTTACTTGCGACATGAAGTTGCATGAATATATGTTGTAACCCGATGTTTTTTCCGTAACTGAGCGGATGTCGGAAGTGCAACCTGGTGTTCTACCACCAGTATCCTACCCACCATGCGAAAAGGACTTGGTATGAAGCGTTGGGGACAATGAACCATGGCAATGTCGTAGAGCCTTCAGGGAGGAAGAAGGTAACCCGTGATGGAGCCGGAGACTCTGCGTCGATGAGATGGGGGAAGAAGCGAAGGGTCTTCTGTAATGGAAGACATACGGATTCAGGATTTGTCCGACGCGAAAGTGTGCAGACGTCCCCTTGGTGCTTTGGTGCGAGAGAATTTTCGGGATTGATTTTATGAAGGAAGGCAAATGATGGCCGAACAGGCTAGTGCACCTTCAAGCGATGCACAACGCTGGCAGGCGATTGACTGGCCGGAGGTTGAAAAGCGCGTTTATCGACTGCAGGTGCGTATCGCACAATCTGTTCGCGAACAAAGGTGGGGCAAGGCGCGTGCTTTGCAGCATCTGTTGTCGCGCTCGTTTGCCGCGAAAGTGCTGTCGGTCAAACGAGTCATAGCCAATAAAGGAAGTCGCACCGCCGGTGTTGACGGGGTGCTTTGGACGTCACCCGGCCAATACTGGCGCGCGGCGCAAAGACTAGGGACAGCCGGTTATCAAGCGCAACCGCTGCGCAGGATCTACATCCCGAAAAAGAACGGCGATCGCCGCCCTTTAGGGATACCCACCCTTCACGACCGGGCGATGCAAGCTCTCTATGCGTTGGGGCTCAAACCCATAGCAGAAACCACCGGAGACCAACACTCCTACGGATTCAGAGAGGGGCGTAGCTTGCACGATGCCTGCAAACAAGGCTTTATCGTACTGGCCCAAAGAACCGCTGCACAGTGGATTCTGGAAGCCGATATCAAGGCCTGTTTTGATCGCATCCGCCATATTGGGCAAGGCTTCAACTTCCTGGGCTTTCACTACAGGAAATACCGAAGTACCTTGCTGGTCCAGCCGCAAGACGGCAAAACCCGGGAGTTGCCGGAGAAAGTGCGAGGTGTGCTGAAGAAGTACCGTGGCATCCCTTTCCACGCTTTACTGGCAAAGCTCAATGCCGTCATCAGAGGCTGGGCCTATGCGTATCGACACGTGGTAGCGAAAGAACGCCTGAGTTACGTCGATGACAGGATCTACCCACTGGTTAAAAAGTGGTTACAGCAGGAGCACCGATCCAAGACGTGGGCATTGGATCAGAAAGCGCTACCGAGGGCGTTTCAAAGGTCGTATTGAGTATGGGTGCTATTACCCGACCGCGTCAGGTATGAAGCTCATACGGTTGTTCAAGGCCGGGGACTTGCCGATTCGGTATCATAGCAAAATCCGCAGTGGTGCCAATCCCTATGACCTGGCGGACAAAGACTACTTCGAAGCGAGAGCCCGAAAGCAGCGGATGAACGCACGACGGGACCGACGATTCCTCAACCGTTCGTCGTACGAGAAACTGGCCGCCTGAAGGGAGGCCTTACTGGATATGAATAGGTGGGTCGCCTGCGCGGCCTTCAAAGGGCTTGAGCTGTATGATGGGAAACTATCACGTACAGTTCTTATGGGGCGAAGGGCCGCAAGGCCCTTAGCTACCAGGTGTGTCAAACTCATCCCCCTCTCAGCACTATCTTCTTTATGTTTAGTATCACTTTTGATACCATTGAGTGATGGCAAATATAGAAGATATCCTCGCTAAAATGCGAGCTAACCCAAAAAGCATAAGGTTCAATGACTTATGCAAGGTCTGCGAGACCTACTTTGGAGAAGCTCGTCAGTCGGGTTCCAGTCATCGTGTCTACAAAACACCGTGGCAGGGAGATCCACGAGTCAATATCCAAAATGCCAAAGGTAAAGCCAAGCCTTATTAGGTGCGGCAAGTGCTCGCTGCTACCGAGCGGCTGGAGGTGAAAAATGGCTAAGTTTGTTGATCGTTATACATACCGCGTCACTTGGTCGGAAGAAGACCAGGAATATGTCGCAATGTGTGCTGAGTTCCCTAGCCTTAGCTGGCTTGCTGAAACTCAGGAAGAAGCGCTATCCGGTATTAGAGTTCTGGTTAAAGAATGCCTCAGCGATATGGAAGAGAATGGGGAGTTAGCGCCAGAGCCGATGGCAACAAAAAAATATAGCGGTAAGTTTATGGTGCGTGTGCCACCAGAAACACACCGTCACCTGGCGATAGAAGCTGCGGAGGCTGGTGTTAGCCTAAATAGGCTGGTGGCCAGCCGCTTGCATTAAACACGTAACAAGGCCATTAAATTTGTTCCGGCCTTCGGCCTCCACCGGACGGCCCTGTCGGGCCGCCGTTTATTGCTGGCGTGTGTGCCGGGCATGGCACTAGACTTGTCGGGTGAAAGTCCCGATACCAGGTATTCGCGGAGCCGAAGGTTAGCGAAAGAGCAAGGGCGTCATCGCGAGGTGGGGTCTGAAGGAAGCTCAACGCAAATTGGCGGGGCGACGAACAGAAACTGGATATGAGGTGTGGCGTACTCGGGGCGAGCTGGCACGTGACAGCGAAGCCCTCCATCCGCAACTGGGGTGCGCTTTATAAATCCAGCGTCTACGCCATGAAAGTCTGGTGTCTTACCCCGGGAGGTCTGTAGCGTGTTGAGGGATCAACTGAGGGGTGAGCAATTGCCCCTGATCGCGTTGCAGAAGTCAGCAGAGGGCATAGTACTGCGGCCTACTCGGCACGGTGTTGCATCGTGAAGTGAATAGCGGCAGGAAGGCCTGAACGGTTAAGAGGAGGAAGCCTTGCCTTGGTACTGCGGTATTGCACCAGACCTGGTGAAGCGGCGGTGGGCTTGGCAAGTGATTGGAACCCGGTTGGCACACTACCGATTCGGCTGTTTTGAATGGACGTTCATGACGTTGGCTCACCATGGTAGTGAATCAAAACAATTAACCGAACCGCCGTGGTACGTGACCCGTATGCCCGGTGGTGTGGGAGGAGGGGCGCCGTGAGGCGCCTCCCTATCCCGATTATGTGTCATGAGGGATCATGGGTATTTTCGAAGTAGGCATGATTGTTTTTATTCCAACGGGCACTCTGCTCCTAAATGCATGGCGCAAGAAATTAGGTAACGGCCGAGGGTGGCGCTACGGTGTCTATGTGCTCGTTTCGATTGCAATGGCTGCAACTCCGCTGCTTTACGTTCGGAGTATCGAGCCTAATCACACCGCGCTGGGGGTTGTTTTGGCTGGGGTAGCGTTTTTTTGGTTCGCAATTGTAGGTGGGCGCAGTGCAAACACATAACCCATATGAGCCTTCTCGGAATCAATAGGCAATAGTCATTTTTTTTGGCCGCACCAGCGGCCAACCTAAACCCATGAGCGAGAACGCCTGCTTCGCGAGTCTCGCGGGGGCTGTCAGGCACTCACAGCAAACACATATAGGGGCTCTCTTACGTGGCTTTGGACCACGGCCTGACCAGTCGTTCCTTCGGTCGGTCAGGGGCACCAGACATTCATCGGTTAACCGGTCACTGGCACTATTCAAGGTGTCGGGCTGCATGGCTCCAGTTAGGGTCAGGCTCAGGACCGGTGTAAGCGCGCTGGCTCATGGTATTAAGGCACGCCCACGGGGTGGCTAATCAAAGCGACTGGCTTCAACGGCGGTGATAGAAGACCGGGCCGGTTTGGTATCGAGTACCAGTCAGCGGACTCCCGGCTTTCAGTCATCATCCTGTTTGATCCAGTTAGACGTCATGCCGGTCATCCTATTTGTCGCCGAACATTTCCTCACACAGATCCGAGATCCAGTACCAGCAGTGCATGCGCTCGACACCGACTACCAGGTCATCGCGAAAGGGTTCGAGCAGTGCCAACAGCGGTTCCGGGCGGGCTTTGATTTCCTTATGCAGCAACACCTCCCCCTGCTGGTCGAGGATGCAGACGTACAGGCTGCGGGCGTGCAGATCGATTCCACAATAATGACGGTGGGTGCTATGGTAAAAATTCATGAGTCTTCTCCCTTGTAGTGCTTGGTCGCCTTCCAGCTTAGCGGGCAACCGCCGGGCTGGGGAGAAGGCTCAATCAGTATCAAATCGTTGCAAGGGACGTTTGACCCGCTGCCCATTTTTGCTGCCGCAAAAACAGTCATCGCCTCAAACGCCCCTGAACTCAGGCGTTAAGTTTCAAGAAATAGATTGCCATGATATCGTTATGTGATATCATGACGGTATGAATTCAAAACAAAAGCGCACTTTGAAAACTATATACACTGATCCGGTATCATCCTCTTTAGCGTGGAAAGATATTGAATCTCTTTTTGTATCTTTGGAAGTTGAAGTAATAGAAGGCAATGGTTCTCGAGTAAGGTTCCATAAGAATGGAATTATTGCGAGTTTTCATCGTCCACACCCGAAAAAAGAAGCAAAACCATATCAAGTCAGAGATGCACGAACCTTTCTCAAACAACTAGGAGTAGAGCCATGAGTAATTCAATGGTATATGAGGGTTATGCTGCTCGCATAGAGTTTAGTTCAGAAGATGAGTGTTTTATCGGGCATATTGCAGGCATAAAAGACGTTGTAGGCTTTCATGGAGAAACAGTTTCTGAGTTAAAAACTGCATTTGAAGAAGCTGTTAATGATTACCTAGAAACATGTCATGCAGTTGGTAAGACACCTCAAAAACCATATTCAGGTAAGCTAATGCTACGCATTCGTCCTGAAATTCACGCAGCTGTTGCTACGGCAGCGGAGTTAAGCGGGCAAAGTATAAATCAATGGGCATCTGAAGCGTTAAATAGAGAAGCGAGCCTATAAAAACTTAACAAATAAGGATAGGTCGCGCGCAGCCGCGACCTGATCCGGTGTTGGACGAGCCCGGTGCTTCTCTATTAAGGAAATAGCGGCGGAGAACTCAGAGGTGATTTCGCCCTGACTTTGGGGCGGCTCTTTCGTCAGGCCAGAGTTGCCCGAGGCCGTCGGTAAAACCGACAGTTGGTTTGCCCTGGCGGGGCACGCATTGATAGCGGACCTCGCCACAGTCCGGCGTATGACAGGCGAGTATCGACTGAATGGCCGCGTGATGCTCCGGTCGCATCCGCTCGCCAAAATGGTGCTGCAGGTTGAGCTGATGATCGCGCAGAATCTGCGCCAGGGTGATCATTCGGTCACCCAGTCGACCTGCAGCCGGTCCACCAGGGCATTGATCATCAAGGCACTGTTCTGCTGGGCCTCATGGGTCATTCGGGTGTAACGGGCGGTGGTCACCGGCCCGGGCCATGATCCGGGACTCGCCGCCCTCAAAGGGCGGCTGGCCGCCGGGAAACAACAGGTCCGGGTGACGATGCGTGGTCCAGTAACGTCGCAGGGCCTTGAGCGTCATCAGCAGCAAAGGCACGAACCGGTCCTTCCTGCCCTTGCCACAGCGCACGTGGACCCGCATCAAGTGACTGTCGACATCGGCAATGGTCAGGTTCAGGGACTCACTCAGCCGCAGGCCCAGGCTGTAGGTGGTGAGGAAGCAAACCTGATAGCTGAGTTTACGGGTGTGGCTGATCAGGCGCCCGATCTCGTTCAGGGAAAGCACATCCTGCCGGGTCTGAACCTTGGGTGGCTTGGCGATGGGCACGTAGTCCCAGGGCTTGCCGAGGACATACTGATAGAAACGCTGCAGGGCATTGCGGGCAATCTTGACCAGACTCCAGGAGCGATGTTCGACCAGGTACATGACATACTGCTGCAGCTGATCGGTGCTAAGCTGGTCGGGACAGGTATCGAAATGGTCGCTCACCTGTCGTAGGCAGCGGGTGTAGAGATCGATGTTGTAGGGCTTTTGCCCCGCAGGGTGAGTTCGGTGAGGTAGCGTTGTTGCAGAGCTTGAAAACGGGTTTGTTCGTGGGTGTTCATCAGACTTCTCCTGACAGGCCCTTCCACAGTGGAAGGGGTCAGGGAAGTACAGACGAATTATGCCTCTGCCGCGTAGCGGCTTCGTTCAACCAGTAGTTGTAGTACGTTCCGGGCCTTCGGCCCTCCACCGGACGCCCTAGTCGGGCGCCGTTTATGCAGGCGTGTGTGCCGGGCATGGCACTAGACTTGTCGGGTGAAAGTCCCGATACCAGGTATTCGCGGAGCCGAAGGTTAGCGAAAGAGCAAGGGCGTCATCGCGAGGTGGGGTCTGAAGGAAGCTCAACGCAAATTGGCGGGGCGACGAACAGAAACTGGATATGAGGTGTGGCGTACTCGGGGCGAGCTGGCACGTGACAGCGAAGCCCTCCATCCGCAACTGGGGTGCGCTTTATAAATCCAGCGTCTACGCCATGAAAGTCTGGTGTCTTACCCCGGGAGGTCTGTAGCGTGTTGAGGGATCAACTGAGGGGTGAGCAATTGCCCCTGATCGCGTTGCAGAAGTCAGCAGAGGGCATAGTACTGCGGCCTACTCGGCACGGTGTTGCATCGTGAAGTGAATAGCGGCAGGAAGGCCTGAACGGTTAAGAGGAGGAAGCCTTGCCTTGGTACTGCGGTATTGCACCAGACCTGGTGAAGCGGCGGTGGGCTTGGCAAGTGATTGGAATCCGGTTGGCACACTACCGATTCGACTGTTTTGAATGGACGTTCATGACGTTGGCTCACCATGGTAGTGAATCAAAACAATTAACCGAACCGCCGTGGTACGTGACCCGTATGCCCGGTGGTGTGGGAGGAGGGGCGCCGTGAGGCGCCTCCCTATCCCGATTATGTTCCGAACAGCAAGGACCAAGTATCATGCACGCTGAAGAGAACACGAATCCCAACAGGATCGCTAGAATTGCAGGGATCCTGTACCTGGCGATGGTCCCACTGGGGTTTTTCGGAATGTTCGGTCACTCCAACCTTGTCGCGCCCGGAGATGCTGCAACAACAGTCAGCAATATCAAGGCATCTGAATTGCTGTTCCACCTCAGCATCGTGAGCGCTTTGGTTGTCCAGATCGTCAACATCCTCTTAGTTCTAGTGCTGTACAAGCTGCTGAGGCCAGTCAATCGAAACCAGGCTTTGCTCATGGTGGTCTTCTTTCTTGTCAGCGCTCCCATTACGATGCTCAATGAGGTCAACCAATTTGCCGTCTTGAAACTCTTAAGCGGCGCTGACTATTTGACAGTATTCGGAAAGGATCAGCTGAATGCTCAAGTACTCCTCTTCCTTGATTTGCATGAGCATGGAATTCATATCTCCGGCATGTTCTGGGGTCTCTGGTTATTTCCCATGGGGTATTTGATCGTTAAGTCGGACTTCCTGCCCAAAATTCTAGGCGTCCTATTGATTATCGGCGGCGTTGGCTATCTGGCGGACTCGATCAGGTTCTTCTTCTTCCCTAGTTTTGGACCGATCGCCATGTATACGTTCTGGGGAGAATTACTGCTTCCGTTGTGGCTCTTGATCAAGGGTGTGAGCGTCGAGAAATGGAAACAGCGTACTCTTGAAGCCGTCCCATCATGAGGAACCTAAGGCGCTCGTTCGGACGTTCACTACGCTGCGCTTCGTTCACGCCGCACAGCTTGGTCGTTAGGCGCTATGGGAGCAGTCAATGCTGACGGTAGTCGCTTTAAAGGCTTTAGTAATTTGGGTTGGCATCCTAGTTCTAGCTGTTGCCAATGGAGTGTTGCGTGAATCGGTATTTGTGCCAGGGCTCGGAACTCCGGCCGCGCTCTTGCTAAGCGGTTTGCTGCTTTCAGCATTAATCATTGGCGTGGCGTATTTTTCGCTTCCTTGGCTGCAAATTAGTCGCCCCGTCGGGCTCTGTGTCGTCGGGGTGGGCTGGCTCGCTCTTACTCTCGTTTTTGAGTTTTCGTTCGGGCTTTGGCAAGGCAAGTCGTGGTCCGAGTTGCTTGAGGCCTACACGTTCAAGGGTGGCAACATTTGGCCTGTTGTTCTTGCGGCAACGGTCCTCGCACCATACATCGCTGCTAAGCTGAGAGGACGGGTATAGTGCGCCTAAGCAGGCCAGTCACGGCGACGTCTACTGTATTGCAGCTTCGCCTCCATTCCGTAGCCGCGCGTGCTGAGCGGCGTTTGGACAGGCCTCAGTAAGTGCAATGAACCCAAAGACCCAGTAAGTTAGATAAAAATAACTGTATATTCAAGGCTATGTTGGCATTGACTGTTGTTTTGCATTTATCGCGGTAAGTAGCCAAGCCTCTTCAGAAGGTTGCTCATTTTCAAACAGCCGTCGCCAGGCCAGATAGCTCGGCAAATAGGCCGTCCCCACCCCATGAAAGCGAGCCATCCAGCCCTTCAATCGACTGATATAGCTGTTGACGTTTTGAATATGGTATTCCTTGCCGATCACCCTTTGGTTGTCGAGCGTGATCAGTCGATGATGCGCAATGCCACGGTCTTTTGAGAAGGATTTATACCAACTGTGGCCGTCTGAACATAAAATCGAATCACGATTGATGATCGGCGTCAGAAACTCATGGACCGTCGATTTGTTCAACGTCGGATCTACCAGGTCGCTGACATGGCCGTTGCGGTCTCTTGCAATAAGTACAGGAATTTTATCGGATTTATACTTCCGGTTACTTTGGCCACCCCGTTTTCTGGGGCTGCGATGCTCAAGTTTTCGCTTCCCCTTGCAGGACTCAGCAAAGAAGGTTTCATCCACCTCAATAATCCCGGAAAGGGCATTCGCGTTGGCGTTTGCGCTGGCGTGTAAAAAACGATGGCGCCACCGGAAAGCTGTCTTCAAATTAATGCCTACCCGGGCTGCCGATACCCGCAGGGTCAGACTGTCTCGCATGCATCGTAAGTAATCAAACCACTTATCACGGTGGCGCAACCTGGCCAGTGGTGTTCGTGAAACAGCATTGAAAGTCTTGCGGCAGATCGAGGTCTGGCAGCGGTAGCGCTGCAGGCCCGCGGAATGGCCCCACTTTACGGAATGTTCACCGTTGCAATGAGGACAAAGGCGGTGAGAAGTGGCCGTTTCGAGCAAGGCGTGCGCCTGAGCATTGATTTGCCCAAGGAGCTGATCGGCAAGGTATTTTTTCAGGTCAACAGGGAGGTTGGCTAAGCTCTTTTCAATAGCATTAATGTCGGCTCGCTTCATGATACTCTCCACTGAAGGACTGTTTATACAGTAGTATATACAGTATTATTAGAGCGTACCAACAGTGAAAACCAACATAGCCATATTCAACCAGTATTATTCGAGTTGAGATCTGAACCACGAAACAAAATAAGGGAGATCGTTGTTGAACGCTTTTTCAGCTACCCTCGGAGACTCACAGGTGCGTCACAAGACGCTGCTTGAGTACGACACCTGTGAGTCTCCGAGGGCACGCCATTCATCAGCGATCGCGTTGTCTTTTTTGTTGCCATTCTCATCTTTTCAGTACGTCGTTAACCACTGGCCTGGAGCCACGTCGCATGCTCATTAACTCTGAGCGGTCTGAGAGGATGGTGGATTCTGGTAGCTTTGCTGGACTGGGCTGCCAAACAAGGTCACTGGTCGTGTTGACCACATGAGCTTTGAGCATGGCCCCGTGCTGGACGATGCGGGTGCGTCGACGAAGCAGATCCCGGGTTGCCCGCATCTCCTTCGGATAAACGTAGGCCAGCGGGAAGTTGCCGCCCTTCATGAGCATGGCGATCTTGAAGGAATCGATACGGTCGTTCTTGGTTTTACCACCGTGGATGACCTTCATGTAGAGCGCGTGCCCCAGGATGAAGTTGATGCCGTGTTCTTCACACAGATCCGAGATCCAGTACCAGCAGTGCATGCATTCGACGCCAACCACAAGATCATCGCGAAAGGGTTCGAGCAGTGCCAACAGCGGTTCCAGACGAGCTTTGATTTCCTTGTGCAGCAACACCTCCCCCTGCTGGTCGAGGATGCAGACGTACAGGCTGCGGGCGTGCAGATCGATTCCACAATAATGCCTGTGACTGCTATGGTAAAAGTTCATGAGTCTTCTCCCTTGTAGTGCTTGGTCGCCTTCCAGCTTAGCGGGCAACCGCTGGGCTGGGGAGAAGGCTCAATCAGTATCAAGTCACTCAACCGGACGCCAAAAGCGTGGCGCTTTTGGTTCCCTCCGCTTCGCTACGGCGCCGGTTAGTTCAGCGTTATGTTTGTAAGGAGTCAGACTCTCGCGCATGAAATTTAAAAACATTGAAATGCTTATTGATGGGTCAGGTGAAATTACTATCGGACAAGTTGGGCCGGTTCGTTGCGCCGCCACCGCTTCTGATGACCATCAGTGCCTTCGTTACCAATATACACGCGGCAGATAGTCAGTTTAAGCAGGCCGTACCGGGTTTGGTAGTGACTCATGATGTTTTGGGGTGGGAGCTCTTGAACTGAGCGCCAATCGCGATTTGTCCCGATCACGTTATCACGTTCGCCAGGTGGAGTCAGGTAGGCGGGTACTCGGGTCATAGCCGTCATAGCCCTTATCAAGCCGTGCGAAGTCACGGATTCAGGAGTATACGTTTGCATGAAATTGCTTTGATTCTTAGAATGAGAAAAGATTAGCGAAAAATAAAATGAGGCATATTAAGTAATGGAACCAGATAAATTGATGGAAGGCATTTCCAAGGAGATGTCTGTTGCTCTAAAAGCTATGGGTAAAGCCAAGACGGCTGAAGAAAAGCTCATGTACAGTGAAATAGTTAAAAACTTAAGCGAATCGCTTGGGGTTTTTCTCGGTTTGATGAGCGAAATGTCATATATGGAAGATGATGATGGACCAATTCCGTTTTAAAATGACAAAATTTGAAATACCAATGGTTTAAATAGTCTTGTGGTGAAAACTACATTGGAATCTTAAATCACCAATGTGGATGTCATTTGCTAACAAGTGCCTGCAATCGGAAATCGGACAGCCAAAACTGTCACTCAAATTGCTTGCGCAATTTAAGCACCAATTTTGTCTGCCGTTGAGACAGAGGTTATGCAGGGGGCCAAAATGAAGCCACGGATTAGTATGATCACTTTGGGGGTAAATGACCTGCAACGCTCAATTGTGTTCTATGAGCAGGGGTTAGATCTTCCGCGAATGGACTCTCCGCCTGGGGTGGCATTCTTTACGCTGAATGGGACCTGGCTCGGATTATATGGGCGTGAAGCTCTGGCGGAAGATGCGTCGGTGTCTGGAGAATCAAGCGGATTTGCAGGGTTCAGCTTGGCGCACAATGTTAGTTCCGAGCAAGAGGTTGACCAAGTTATGACTCAGGCTGCATCAGCCGGTGCCGTTGTCACGAAGCCTGCTCAGGAAACGGATTGGGGTGGCTACGCAGGTTACTTTTCTGATCCAGATGGTTATCTCTGGGAAGTGGCTCACAACCCGCTGTTCTGGGTCGGGCCCTCAGATGAACCTGCATAACAGTCGCTGTAGTACGCGGCCGATGGCCGCCGGACGCCCTTTTCATTGCGGCTTCGCCTTCATTACAAGGGCGCCGCTAAGCTCATTCGTTATGCCCCTCTCTCAGCTTACTTTGTCGTATACTAACGCTTGACGTTATTAACGCTCTGCGTCATCATTTCTCTATGATCATATCGTTCAAGTGTAAGGATACCGAGAAGCTGGCAAGCGGACGTCGCGTCAGACGCTTCGTCAATTTTGAGCGAGTTGCCTTGAGAAAAATTCGGCAACTCCAGGCTGCAAGCCAGTTGGATGATCTTAAAGTACCGCCCGGCAATATGTTGGAGCCATTGCACGGTGACCGCCAAGGTCAGCACAGCATTCGAATCAACGGGCAGTTCCGGGTTTGCTTCCGCTGGACCAAGGCTGGTGCGGAAGATGTCGAAATTGTTGATTACCATTAGGAGGTAACTCATGCGCAACATTGAAGCTGTAACGCCAGGCGAGTTACTGAAGGAAGAGTTCCTTGAGCCGATGGGTATTTCTCAATACCGCTTGGCTAAAGAGATTGGGGTGCCTGCTCAGAGGATCGGCCAGATTATTGCTGGGAAGCGTTCGATAACCGCAGACACGGACCTGCGACTTTGTCGCTTCTTTGGTTTGTCCAATGGCTACTGGTTGCGAGCTCAGGCAGCCTATGACACTGAGATTGCGGAAGATGCGCTTGAGGATCAGCTGAAGAATATTCGTCCGTGGAGTGCTGTATCAGAAATCGGGCATAGGGCATAACCGGCTGCACGGCGACCGGTTTTCCGCCGCCTCGCGGCTCCAAACCGGCGCGTGAGCCGGGCGGTGTGCCAGGCATGGCCCCAGACTTGTCGGGTGAAAGTCCCGATACCAGGTATTCGCAGAGCCGAAGGTTAGCGAAAGGGTAAGGGCAAACCCACGAGGGGAAGTCTCCGGAGCGCCGGCCGGAAGTAAGCCCAACGCAAAATTGCGGGATGACGGACAGGAGCTGGATAAGAGGTGTGGCATCGGTGGGGCCAGTGGGCACGTGACCATTAAGCCCGCCATCTGCACTTGGCCGGCGTTTTATAAAACCAGCATTTACGCAATGAAAGTCGGGTGTCTTACCCTGGGAGATCTCCTGATGCTGCGCTGGGACGCAGCGTGCAGCCGAAAACCGCTGGGAGCTGAGTGATTGGCTCCGACCGCACCGGAGAAACAGCAATCGCTGTCTCTGGAAACAGGGGGTGAAGTGGTGGCTGGATCTGGCAGGGAAGACACTCCGGTTGTTCACGATCAACTGATGGAGCGGGGTGCTGGAAAGGGACTACCTGCGCCGTGCCTTCCGTCAGGTCAAACGCAACAAGGGAAGCGCGGGGATAGACGGCATGACCGTTGACGACCTGACCGCCTGATCCAGCAGGCACTGCTCCAGGTCTTGCAGGCGGAGTGGGACAGAAGCTTCTACCCGGCGAACGCGGGGGGAGTTATGGTGATTTCTGGTGTATGGAAGCAGGCTGAAGAGGTGGCGTATCCTGTTGGTTGATCACCGCGACGATCACAACCAACAGAGGAATGATACGCCATGTCCAAGTCTAACCTGCATGCTCTTTCACAACCAGAGACAGCGACCAATGACCCACTGCACGAGCTGATTCGTCAAGGTGCCCGTGACCTGATTGCCAGAGCCGTTGAAACGGAACTGGAAGGCCTGCTGAACCAGTATGCGGATGTCACGACACCCGATGGACGCCAGGCGGTGGTGCGCAACGGGCATTTGCCCAAGCGCACCATCCAGACCGGCGTTGGCGACGTTGAAGTCCAGGTGCCCAAGATCCGGGATCGCAGTGGCTCCGGCATTCGCTTCAATAGCCAGTTGCTGCCGCCGTACCTGAAGCGCGCCCGGAGTCTTGAGGAGCTTATCCCTGGCTCTATCTGCGCGGCGTCTCCTCAGGCGACTTCCAGGAAGCCCTGAGTGCCCTGGTCGGCGAACAGGCTGATGGCTTGTCGGCCAACACCGTGTCCCGGCTAAAGGTGAAGTGGCTGGACGAGCACAAGAACTGGCAGCGCCGGGATCTGAGCCAGACACGCTATGTGTACTGGTGGGCAGACGGCGTGTACAGCAATGTTCGCCTGGATGACCGGCTCTGTCTGCTGGTGATCATCGGCGTGACTGAGCATGGCCACAAGGAACTGGTGGCTGTCGAGGATGGCCACCGGGAGTCCGAAGCCAGTTGGCGAGAGCTGCTCACGGACTTGCGGGAACGTGGCCTGGAGCCTTCGCCCAAGCTGGCTGTTGGCGACGGCGCACTGGGCTTCTGGAAAGCCCTGAGCAAGGTATTTCCGGACACCCGGCATCAGCGGTGCTGGGTGCATAAGACCGCCAACGTGCTGGACAAGCTGCCCAAATCGGTACAACCCAAGGTCAAGTCGGCACTGCATGAGATCTATCTGGCAGAGACCCGTGATAGCGCCCACAAAGCGTTCGATAGCACCTTGCGGCGGTTCCGGGACAAGTACCCGAAGGCCATGGAAAACCTGGAGAAAGACCGGGATGAGCTGCTGGCTTTCTATGATTTCCCGGCGATTCACTGGATTCATTTGCGGACCACCAATCCGATTGAATCCACCTTCGCCACAGTACGGCTGAGAACCAAACGGAGCCGATCCTGCGGCTCCCGCGACACCACGTTATCGATGGTGTTCAAACTGCTCCAGTCCGCCCAGAAACGCTGGAAGCGGATCAAGGGGTTTGACCAACTGAAGCTGGTCGTGAATAACGTGCAGTTTCGGGATGGTATAGAGGTGGAAGATCAATCTGACAGGAACGCTGCCTGATGGTCATACACCAGATTTGACAATAACTCACGCGGGGGTCGGGCCATGCAAACGGTGATCGACGAGTTAGCGGTGTACTTGAGGGGCTGGAAAGGCTACTACGGTTTTGCGCAAGCCTTACCCCGACCCGACTAAGCACTATTGTTGCGTGGTGCGCAACATGCTAGGCTCCCCTCATGATTAAATCATTCCGTCACAAAGGACTAAAACGGTTCTACTCGACCGGTAGCATGGCTGGCATACAGTCTCTGATCACGCCAAGAAGCTGCGTATGCAGCTCGTTGCTCTGGATACAGCCACTTCGGTGGAAGACATGGACATCCCTGGTTTTCGGCTTCACCCATTGAAGGGAAAAGACAAAGGGCGGTGGTCGATTTGGGTTAACGGAAATTGGCGCACGACGTTCGAATTTCAGGACGGCAACGCCGACATTCTTGATTATGAGGATTATCACTAATGACTATGCATAATCCGCCGCATCCTGGTGAATTCATTCGGGAGGTGTACTTGGAGCCTTTCGGCATCAGTTCCCGTCAGCTTGCTTCCAGTCTGGGCGTTTCTCCTTCTACTTTGTCTCGCTTGCTCAAAGGGGATAGTGGTATTAGCCCGGAAATGTCTCTGCGGCTATCCAAGGTTCTCGGACGTAGCCCTGAGAGCTGGTTGGCGATGCAGGGCATGTACGATCTCTGGGTGGCTCGCAGCACGGTGAACCTGGATGGCATTCATCCCCTGGATTTCGAAGCAGCTTAAGGCCAGGCACGGCGGCGGCTCTTTCGTTCCGGCTTCGCCTCCATTGGGGGCCTATGAGCGGACTGCCTGCACCGCCACCCGCGTTCCGTTAAACGCCGCATTCCCTGTCAGTGCATCGATGCGCTGCGAATCCGTCACGTCGTTCATGCTGACCCCAGGTTGCGATTCGGCGATGGACATGCCGGTGTTGTCGCGATTATGGCCCCAGCCCTGTGGAATGCTGATCACCCCCTCGAACATGTCGTCGTCGATTTCCACCGGCAGTTGGATGGTGCCGGTGACTGAGCTGACACTCACCATCTGCCCGTCTTGAAGGCCGAGCTTGCGGGCATCGGCGTCGTTTATCTGCACCGTGCACGGGTTTTTGCCTTTCACCAGCCGGTGGGAATTCTGGGTCCAGGTGTTGTGGCTGCGTGGCAGTCGGCGGCTGATCATGGCGAAGGGATAGTCGTTGCTCTGATCAACCTGCAGCAGGCCCGAGGCATCCAGGCGTTTCAGGTCGTCCAGGTACAGCCAGGTCGCGATCCGGATCATGCCGTCCCCGGTCTGGATGCGTTGTTCCAGGCAGGGCTGAAGAGGCCCCAGGTCTAATCCGTGGGGGTTGGCTTTCAGCTTTTCGAGACTCATGCCCTGCTTGCCATAGGCGCCGTGCCTGAGGCCAAGATCCAGCATCGCCTCGGGTGTGACGCCATCGTCTTTCAGCCCGGTCAGGTGCAGGGTCAGATCCCGGAGAATCTCCCAGTCATGTTTCTGGTCGGGTGTTTTCTCGAACATCGGCTCGGAGAATTTGGCGGTGTTGCGCACCGCAAACGAGTTGAAGAAGACATCGAAATGGGGCACTTCCAGGCCCGTCGTCGCCGGCAGGATGATGTCCGCGTGGCGGGTGGTTTCGTTCAGGTAGATATCCACCGACACCATGAAATCCAGCGCCTCGAAAGCCTCTTCCAGCCGGGCGCCGCCGGGCGCGGAGAGCACCGGGTTACCGGCGATGGTGATCATCGCGCGGATCTGGCCGTCGCCCGGCATGAGGATTTCATCGGCCAGGGTGGCGACCGGGAACTCGTTGTTGAAGTAGGGCAGTTTTCTCACCCGGGATTCGTAGCGGCCGTAGGAGCTGGGTTTGCCCTTCTTATCCCGTACCAGATCGAACGCCGGCTGCGGGAACATGGCGCCACCCCGGCGATCAAAATTGCCGGTGAGAAGGTTCAGCACGTTGTTCAGCCACTGGCAGAGGCCCCCGAAAGACTGGGTCGAGGCACCCATGCGGCTGTAGCAAACCGCGCTCTTGGCGGCGGCCATTTCCCGCGCCAGCCCACGAATGGCGGTGGCTGACATGCCGCAGGCCTCCGCCACGGTTTCCGGCGAATAGGGTTGAACCGCACCCGCCAGTTGGTCCAGGCCGTCAATCCGGGGTTCCAGGTGGCCAAGAGTCACCAGCTGTTCGTCAAACAGGGTGTGCACCAGCGCCAGCATGAACAGGGCGTCGGTCTCCGGGCGGATAAACAGGTGCTGGTCGGCCTTCCTGGCGGTCTCGGTGCGACGGGGATCAACCACCACCACCTTGCCACCCCGTTGCTGAATCGCCTTGAGCCGTTTGCCGACACCCGGGGCCGTCATCAGGCTGCCGTTGGAGACAATCGGGTTGGCCCCGATGATCAGCATGAAATCGGTGTGGTCGATGTCTGGAATCGGGATGAGCATGCCGGCGCCGAGCATGTAGTTGGAGGCCACGTGGTGGGGCAACTGATCGGCGGAGGCGGAGCTGTAGCGGTTGTTGGTGCCCAGGGTCTTGAAGAACCGCGGCAGCATGATGGCATTGCCGAAGTTGTGGGCGTTGGGGTTGCCGAGATACACACCGACCGCATCCTGGCCATGTTCCTCCTGGATGCCACGAAAACGGGCTGCGATTTCCTCGAACGCCTCATCCCAGCTGATCGCTTGCCAGCCGTCAGCGGTGCGCCTGATGGGTGTTTTCAGGCGGTCCTTGTCGTTGTAGAAGTCCTGGAGGGCGACCGCCTTTGGGCAGATATGGCCTCGGCTGAACGGGTCGTCGTGGTCGCCTTTGATCGACAGGATCTCGTTGCCCCGGTGCTTGATTTCGAGGCCACACATGGCTTCACAGATATTGCAGGTGCGATAGTGGGTCTGGGTCTCGCTCATGTCGACAGGCTCGGTTTTGGGTGTTGTCGTTGTTGGTTCGAGAAGTGTGGCACAACCGGGCAAAAAAACAGACCGTCGTAAGTCACACAAACCAGGTCAACCCCGGCAAATCACCTTTCTGCCTGCGGTAAAAAACACCGTTTTTCGTCGTACCACCATTTTTCGTCGTACCATGGCGTTATCGCCAAATCACTGGCAAAGAACGCCGGCCCCGGCAGCAGTGTCCTCGAATGGTTCCACGCCTTCCTGGTGCTTGGAACCCGGATCAGCTGTGTTTTTGTCGCCGGCGATGGGGGCGGCAGTTTCATTGAAAAAGTTAACGCGCATTGATCATGCCGGATTCATCCGAAATCACGATCTCCACTCGGCGATTCTGCTGTCTCCCTGCACTGGTATCGTTGGTGGCAACGGGATAGGCCTCGCCATAGCCTTCCACTTCAATCCGGTTACCGGGTATTCCCTGATTCAACAGCTCGCTCTGAACCGACATGGCGCGTCGCTCTGACAATCCCTGGTTGTATTCGGCAGAGCCTGTGCTGTCCGTATAGCCTTCAATGCGTACCCGGCGCTCCTGGTACTGCTTCATAAAGTCAGCCAGTCGTTCCACGGTGCGCTTGCCGGAGGCTTTCAGATCAGCTTTGTTGAGGTCAAAGAGCACATCACCCAACGTAAGCACCATTCCACGTTCGGTTTTCTCCGCTTTGAGAGCGGCCATTTCAGCCCTCAGCGCTTCTGCCTCCATGCGAGCCTCATTCGCCTCAGTTGACTTCATTTGCAACATTAGCTGTTTGCGGCGCTCTTCCGCAGAGCTGATCTCTTCTTCCAGATCGGCACGCTTTCCCTGTTGCATGGCGATCTCGGCGTGACGCTTTGCCAGGTAGGCTGCGTGTTCGACGCGGTTTACGTCAGCGCCTTCATTTAACAGCGCCTGGGCACGATCTAGTTCGATCTTGGCCTGGCGCAGTTGTGCCGCACCACTGCGCGCGACGTTGGGATCCTGCTCTATTTCCGTGTATGCGGCTCTGGCTTCGTCAATGTCGGCATTCTGTTTGGGCGTGCTTGCACAGCCAACCATAATTGCGGACAGCCCGACCGCGAAACCGATAGATAGTGTAACGTTCATTTTTCGTGTCTCCTGTCGCCGGGCTTACTGCTGATTTGAATTGAGCTGCTTGCGGAGGTTTTCGATGTTACTGTTGATCTCGGCAACCGCTTGCTGAGCCTTTTCGGTCTCCGAGCGCGCGCCTGCGAGTTGCGCATCAACCTCGGCCTGCTCCAGCAAGCGCCTGGCTTCCTTGTACTGTTCTTTGTCCATGAGGCCGCGAGCATCGGCCACTTTGTTTTTCGCTTCATTCAGCAACACAGGCTCGAATCTTCGGGCGTCCGAGGCCTCGGCCTGTTTGATGGCGGATTCCGCAGACTGCAGCTCGCTGTTGGGCTTTGGCCCCGGCCCGGCACAGGCGACTAAAAGGGTCGCCAACGTGAGGGTAGTCAGAGTGCGTGTCATTGAAAGGTGCGGTTTCATAAAGGAACTCCCGGGTTCACAACATGATCCGCAGCGTGACGGTACTGGCCATATTGTCAAATAATGTCAAATACGCTGTTTTCCAGTATAGCCAACGGCTCTCAGTTTGCTACTGGCAGGTTGGCCGCGCGTGCGCGAAACGGGACGAAACGGGGACAGGGACGAAAGGGGGACAGAACTATTTTCCCGCAAAATGGATCTGTCCCGGTTTTTGAGAGCAAACTGCTGCCTTTTTGAAGCCTGTCGGAGCTATTGAGGATGTAGGCAAAGGTAAAAGTGGGCAAATCGTCTCTGCAGGTTCGAAGCAGATTAACCTGAAAAGTAGCTGATGAGTTCGGTGCCTGGTACCGAAACACTTAACAATTTTTTCGAAATGACATCTTCCGCTGCGTTGAACTTTGGGGGCGGCTTCGCCACCGTACCCAAAAACCCCATTGCATAAAAAGCTTTCTATAAAGACGGGCAAATCCATTCCACAATAATGCCGGTAACTGCTACGTTTTAAGTTGAGGAGCCTCCCCGCCCCGCTTGATTACCATCCAGCCGAGGATCAATCAGCCGGGGGTGGCAGGTTGGGGCACCCTGCCAAACAGGGAGCAATGTCGTGCACAGCATTTATGGGGAGTTCCATGAACTACGATTTTCTGGACGAAAGCGGGCAAATTCTTCGTGAGGCGGGCCGTCTCGGTAAGATTGACCCCAATGTGATTGAATTTCTCGCGGCACCCGGGCGCGTAGTGTCTTTTCGCATTCCGATGAAAATGGACGATGGCAGTTTTCGGGTGTTTGATGCTCACCGTGTCCGTTATAACGATGCGCTTGGGCCGAGCCGTGATGGGACGCGTATTTCTGCCGATCTCGACCTTGATGAGGTGAAGTCCCTCGCCTTGATTATGTCGATCAAACACGCGGCTGGGCGAATTCCGGCAGGTGGCGGCAAAGGGGGCATCGTGGCCGACCCGCGTGAATTAAGTGACCGGGAGTTCGAGTCACTTTGCCGCGCCTATATTCGCTACCTGCGCCCGAAAGGGCAGGCGTACGATGTCCCCGGTGCGGATATCGGCACGGATCTGCAAACAATGAGCTGGATGCTGGACGAATACGAGTCGGTCACCGGCTATCATGAACCGGCAGCGGTCAACGATAAACCGCCCATCCTCGGCGGGTCGCTGGGGGGCTATGAAGCGACCGGGAGTGGGGTTTTCGATGTGTTCAGGGAGGCCGCGGAGCAGGCCGACTTTGCCATCGAAAATGCCCGTGTCGCTATCCAGGGATTCGGCCAGGTCGGCTCGGTGGCGGCGAGTATGTTCTACGAAGCCGGCTGTATGGTTGTGGCGGTGAGTGATAGCCGCGGCGGCATTTATTCGAACGACGGGCTCGATATTCCCGGCCTGCTGGCGCACAAAAAGTCCACGGGTAAAGTTTCGGGCTTTGCCGGCAGCGAGCCGATTACCAGTGAAAAGATGCTCGAATGTGACTGCGACGTGCTGGTGCCCGCGTCGGTTCAGGGCGTGATTACCGCGGACAATGCGGACCGGATCCAGGCCCGGATGGTCGTGGAAGCTGCCAATGCGCCGACGACCGTAAAAGCCGAAGTGATGCTGCTGGAAAGGGGCGTAACCATCGTGCCGGATGTGCTGGCTAATGCCGGTAGCGTGCACTTGTGCCAGATGGAACGCAGTCAGGGCCTTTCCGATAATTACTGGGATATCGATACGATTAACCGCCTGCGACAGGAGCGGTTGGCAAGGGGTTATCGGGAAGCCGCGAATGCTGCGGCTGACCACCAGGTGAAATCGGTCAGGCTGGGTGCCTGGATTAATGCGCTCAAACGGATTGAAGAGGCGATGCACCTGCGCGGCTGGTGTTAGTCGGGTACGGCCTCGATTTTGAAATAGCAGGGCGCCGCGATTCGGGCGATCTCGACTCGAAACCGCGAAACCGGGACAGAACTATTTTCCCACTTGGGCGTTACTCAGGTTACCGGTGGGTATCTCAATTAGACTTCCTATTCTTGACCGACGGCGATTCCGGCGAGTTGTTTCAGGCGGTTGCAGCATGCATCCAGCCCCTGTTCCGGAATATTGGTGATACCCAGCAGCAACCCGCTTCGGGTCCTCGCCGGATCGGCATACCAGGTAGACAATGGGGCGGGGGCCAGGCCAAACTCCAGCGCTTCAAGAGCAATCGCCTTGTCGTCCGTGCCATCGGGTAATCGAAGCAATAACGCCAAGCCCGCCATGGCTTCATCGGTAGCGGATGCGTTTAAGGCGCGCTGAAGTGAAGAGCGCCGGGCGGTGTAGGTCCGTTTCATCCTGCGCAAATGGCGCAGATAGTGACCTTTGCGCATGAACTCGCCGAGCGCTCTCTGGCTCGCTATCGAAGCGGCTGGGGCCAGAGCGGCGGCAACATCGCCAACCCGGTTTGCCAGCGCCGGCGGCACCACAATAAAGCCGAGACGCAGACCGGGGCTTATGGTTTTGCTGAAGGTGCCGATATGAATAACGCGGCCGTATTTGTCCTGCGACGCCAGAGCCGGAGCGGCGCGACCGGCGAGCTGCAACTCACTCAGGTAGTCGTCTTCGATGATCCAACCCCCGCGTCTGGCCGCCCATTCGAGCAACTGGTGACGCCGTGACAGCGACAGGTAAGCCGCAATTTCAGCCCGCAAGCCTGGCTCACCACGTGGGTCCGGATAGCTGACCGACGCCATGGCAGCCTCGCGGGCGGCGCCTGAGGCAATACGCGACCATACCTTGTAGGGGAATACGTCCTGGGCAGGTATACCAACCTGGAACACCATGGCCGGGTCGCCGAATGGATGCTGGTAGAACTCGGGCAACGGCCCTCGTAAGTCACTGGTGTCTGCCGGATGTGACACCGGCAACCGATCGGCGACAAAGGTACCCGCAGCGCCGCGGGCGACCACCAGTTGCTCATCGATCAGCCTCTCGTACGCGGACTTTACCGTACCGCGCGCGACCCCAAGCTGGGCGCTGAGATCACGCCACGAGGGCAGGCGAGCCCCGGAGTACAAGCGCCCTTCGGAAATGGAGGTTCCGATAGCTTCGACGATCTGTTCGACCAAAGACGTTCCGGCCTGACGGTTCAGTTCTATGCGCAAATCATCCATGGTGCGGTGACTCAGGCGTGGTTTGCGAATGGTACATTGAAAATTGCCATTCATGGTTCTTTTTAATGAACCTTAACCCGGTATTATTGGAAATGACACTTGCTATGGCAGGCCAGAAAGGACCCGCAATGGAAAACCTGCTCGTGATTAATGCCAGCCCTCAGGGCGAGGCGTCACACAGCCGCCAGATGACGGCGCGCTTTACCCGTCGATGGGCTGAAAATAATCCGGACGGCGTAGTGGTTGAGCGCGATCTCGGCCGCTGGCCTGTGCCTCACGTGGATCAGCAATGGATAAGCGCCGCGTTTACGCCGGAGGAGGCAAGGACTCCCAATCAAAGAGCCGCTCTTGAGGTCAGCGATGCTCTGGTCGCCGAACTACAGGACGCGACAACCATCGTTATTGGTTGCCCTATGCATAACTTGTCCGTGCCCAGTACGTTAAAAGCCTACATTGATCAGGTCGTACGTATCGGCGTCACCACCAAACTGGTGCCCGATACCCCGCAGAGTCCCTATGTCGGTCTTTTGAGCGACAAGCCCACCTACCTGATGCTGGTGCGAGGCGGCTACGGCTACGAACCGGGCGGGGCATATGCTCCCATGAACTTTCAGGAACCGTACCTTACCGCCGTCCTGGGTATGTTGGGTATCCAGAGCGTGAAAACCATCACCCTGGAATATACCGCCATGAATAGCGGCTGTTCCGACAATGCGCTTGAGGACACCAACGCATGTATTGACCGGTTGTTCGAGTAGTCGTTTTCAGCGATTTCGGACAATGTCCATGAAGATCCGTTAAATCTGTAAGCATAGTTCTAAGGAGATTCCGACATGCTTTTGAGACATACCCTTCACACGTTACTCGCGTTTCTCGTTTTGGCCGGCTTCAGCTTTTCAGCCTCAGCCGCCGATAAGAAAATTGGTGTACTGGTCTATGACGAAGTGCTGACCAGTGACGCTGTCGCCCCCGCCGAAGTGTTCGGCGTTGCCTCGCGAAAGGCCTGGTTTTCGGACTATGAGGTTGTACTCATCAACGTAGAGCGAAACGAAACGGTGACGACAGAGGAAGGGCTGACCCTCCAGGTCGATGCCACGATCTACGACGATCTTGATCTGGATGTGCTGATCGTCAACAGCGCATACGATATGGACTGGCTCTTTGAAAACGAGGATCTGACCAAATTCATGAGAGATCAGGCCAAAAAGGTCGAGTGGCTGGCCAGCAACTGCTCCGGTGCGTTCCTTTATGCCCACGCAGGGCTTCTGGATGGCTATCGAGCAACAACCTGGGCGGGTGGTGAACCGGACCTACAGGACCAGTTCCCGAAGATTGATGTGGTCGTCGATCAAAACGTGGTGGTTGATCGCAATCGAATCACCAGTAATGGCGGCGTTCCGTCTTATCAGGGGGCACTGGTGCTGCTATGGCTCATGAGTGGCGAAAGCAACGCAAAGGAAGTGTTTGAAACTATCCAGTTCAACCGGATTATACCGTGGTCAGAGATCGAGAAGTTTAAGCCCGATGCCTGATGTGAGAAACCGAACCGAGAAACCTTTTCCGCGGCCTCAAAATAGATCAGTCCCGGTTTTCCTTCGGTGTTGGCTACAGCACCAATGACGTTGCCAGGAACAGCATCAGGCCCATACCGATGATGTCTGTGAAGGTCGTCAGAAAGATGCTGCTGGCGGTTGCCGGGTCGGCGCCGAAGCGTTTGAGCACCAATGGCACTGCCACCCCGAAGATGCCGCTGCCAATGCAGGCGCCGATCATGGCAATGAAGATGACAAGGCCGAGCATGGCGGGGTTGGCGGAATCGGTGGCGAAGGCGTAGGCGAACATGGCGACGCCGGCGATCACGCCCACGGCGGCGCCATTGAGGGCGCCTAGCAGGACTTCCTTGCGCAGCAATTGCCTGATCGGATAGTCATTTATTTGCCCCAAAGTGATACCACGCAGGGTAATCGCCAGCGCTTGACAACCGGTATTTCCGCTCTGACCGGCAAGTACGGGCAGGAAGGCGGCGAGGGCGACGATCTGGGCGATAGTGTTCTCAAACATGCCTACCACGAAGGCTGCGGCAAAGGCGGTGATCAGATTCACCTGCAGCCAGGGGTGGCGCATGCGAAAGGCGGCAAGCACGGGTGTGTTTATCTGCTCTTCTTTCGCGACACCATACTGGGAGCCGGCCTGGGCGCTCAGTTCCGAGGCCATGCGTTCATACAGTTTCCAGCCGCGCACCTCACCCACCACGTGCTGTGCGTCGTCCACCACCGGGTACATTCGGTAGTGCCGGTAAAGCACTTCGCTAATCGCTGCTTCGATCCGTGTGTCCTGTTGAAAGGCGAAGGGCTCGCGCACCATGATGCTGGACAAGGCTTCGGAGGGCTTGGCAAGAATGAGGTCGCGCATGCCCACGACACCGACCAGGCGGTGATTTTCAGTCACAAAGATGTAACTGATCTCGGAAACATCCGCGCTCTTGACCATAAAGGTCAGCGCTTCTGCGACGGTATAGCTGTGCGGTAACGTCGCTGTAACCGGTGTCATCAGTTCACCGATGGTGTCCTCCATACCTGAGAGCACCGCACGGGTGGCCGCGTTGTTCGGCGCCGCTACCTCTCCGAGGTGAGAGGCGATAGTCAGAGCCTGTTCCGTGGGCAACCCCGAGAGAATGAACTGGATATCGTCCGCCGGCAGCGGAAACAGCTCTTCGGCGGCAGCCAGGGGGGTGAGTTCGCGGATGTGTTCAATCCGCTCGGTCAGTTCCATACTCTGCGACATGTCACGCTTCCGTATCCGTGTTGGAGTTCTGACTATAACAGGGGGTGGCGAGCGCGGGGAGAGACTAGTCTGTGTGCTGGAGGCGGGGAGACTGTCTTTCAATCACCAACCAGTTGCTTAACTCGCTGAGGGCTATGGGGCGACAGAGCCAGTAGCCTTGTAACAGGCCAGCACCCATGCCCTGTAGCAGACGGGCCGTCTGCTCTGTTTCCACGCCTTCCGCCACTACCTGAAAGCCCAGGCCGCGGCCCATATTGATCGCCGTTTCCACAATCATTCGGGAGCTTTCACTGGAATCGATATCCTGCACCAATGCCCGGTCCAGTTTGATTTCCGTGGCCGGTAGCCGTTTAAGGTAAGACAGGGAAGAGTAGCCGGCACCGAAGTCATCAATCGAGATTTTCAGTCCGGTATTGGCCAGCCCTTCCAGCGCCGCGAGCCCTTTCTCGGGGTCATCCATGGCTGCGGTTTCGGTGAGCTCCACGGTAATCTGATCGGGGCGCAGCTGGTAACGCTTCATCCGGGTTTCGAACAGGCCTTTCAGCTCCGACGAGATCAGATCCCGGGCGGATACGTTGACTGACACGGTCAGTGCCGGATCAACCTGGTGGAGGGTTTTGAGGTCGTTCAGGGCCTGGTCCACAACCCATCGGGTCAGATGTTTGATAACGCCGGTTTTTTCGGCCAGTGGAATAAACTCGATGGGAGGTACCCAGCCCCTTTCAGGGTGGTGCCAGCGGATCAGGGCTTCCACACCCACGACCTGCCCGGTTTTGAGGTCCAGTTTGGGCTGATAATGCAACTGGGTCCGGTTGTGGTGAAGGGCGCCCCGAAGATCAGACATCAGGGTCAGCCGGCTCTCACTGTAGATGTCGTTCTTGCTGGAGTAAACGCCGGTTTCGAAGGAGCCGTGGGGTGTCATTTCCATGCCGACATGGGCATTCCGGATCAGCATTGCGGCCTTTCTGCCATGCTCCGGGTAGCTGGCGGCCCCGAATTTCAGGTTGGGTTCGATGGCAAGATGATCCAGTAACACCGGGTCGGCCAGCCGTTTGAGTGCCTCGTTCAGGGTCTGGAAGTCGCCACCGGCTTTGCTGACATTGACGAGCAAGCCGAAACTGTCTCCCGAGAGCTGGTACACGCGTTCCTGCCGGCCCTGATTGTCACGGGTTGCGTGGACCATCGGCAGGCTTTCGGCCAGTTCGGTCATTTGCTCCGCCTTGCGCTTTAGCAAGCGCTCACTTCGCTCCAGGCCGAGCGTGCGGTTGATTTCCTTCAGCCGTGACACCCGGGCCACGCCGACCATGTAGCGCCCATCGGGGTTGCGTTCCAGTTGCTCGTCGACCATCCGTTCGAATCGGTTCCGGTTGGGCAGGCCGGTAACCGGATCATGGGTGAGTGCCTCATTCAGTCGGTCCTGGATCTCGCTGCGGGCTTTTTCTTTTTGAAGGTTATCGGCCTGGGCCTGTATTTTCTGTTCCCGCTCACGGTAAAGCCGATCAGCAAGTGCGAGGGTCAGTATGAATGCCTCAAGCCCCGAGCCGATCTGCATGGCGTATTCGGTGAAGAAATTCTCCGGCAACAGACCAAGCGCCAGGCCGGCGGTTGCAGAAACGCCCAAGGCAAGTGGCGACCAGGCGATGGTGAAAAAGACACCTGCCCGAACACCGGCCGCCCAGGCGATGGGCCCGGCCACCAACAACAGTGAGAAAAAGATAAAAGCGGAGACCGCTGCGATTCGGACTCCAGTCTCATAGTCGAGCAAGGGCGCGCTCAGGAAAAACACAATCTCGAAGGCCAGCATTCCCAGTAACACCCGTCGCAAACGTGGGCTGTGGGAGCGTATTTTCAGGAACTCCATGCAGAAGAGAATCGAGAATATGGCCAGGAAGGGTATGGACAGCAACAGCACATGGGTATGGAGAAATGGGGCGTTCGGGTAGAGATGCTGAAGGGTGAAACCCCGGAAGGAGGCAAAGAACACGAGGTAGCCGAAAATGGCCAGAGCGTAGAACAGGTACAGCTTTTCCTGCAGTGTGAGGAACACGGCCAGATTGATCAGGATAATGACCGTCAGGCTGCCGTAGTAGAAGAAATGCAGTTTCTCTTCAATGGCAACGGCTTCATAGAAGTCCTTTTGGCGCCAGAGTCGCAGGGGCACTACCATGGAGCCCGCAGTGGCTACGCGGATATAGAGGGTTTTGGTGGTGTCCTGCGCAAGCTGGAATCGCAGCAGCATATTGGGGTGGTCGACATCCCTCGGATAAAACGGGCGGGTATCGCCGGTTCGGAATTCGCGGAGCAGGGTGTTTCCGGAGAACTCGTGGAACACGACGTCATCGAGTAGGGGGTAGGCAAGCTCGGCGATCAGAAGCTGGTCCTGGCCGGTCTGGTTCTGTACCGATAGCCGAAGCCAGTAGGCGGAGCCGGTAATACCGAATGAGGCCTTGCCCGAGGGTTTGAGCTGCCATTCTGACTCGGGAATTGTCAGGACTTCGTCTATCCCTGCATCGGCGCCTGGGTCTTCCCAGTACTGAAAATGGCTTTCGATGGGCGCATCCGGGGTAATAGTGATCGTGCCTGAGTTTGCGCTGGCAAGTTGCAGGGCGCAGGAAGCCAGAATCGGAATAAAGATACGCAGAGCTTTGTTAAGGATCACGAACAGCAAACCCCGTTTGGTGGCCGTCAGACTTTTCTTGCTATCGCATAATTCAGCTTACTCGCCTTTCCCCGGCAAGAAAGCCGGAATCCGATATTTAACGTCGTGATTTGCGCCACATCACCAAGTTTCTGGTGCCCTTCCTTTGTTAAGACTCCATAGAGGGGCGGCGGCCGGTTCAGCGGATAGGAACCGCTGCCTTGGCGCCCGGCAGGGACTGTGTCTACGCCAGGACGACCCTGATAGGCACAGCCTATCTTTGGCTTGGAAATTATCAATTTTATTCGGTCGTCAAATCTCCGTATTGTTCGCGGCGTATATTCAGTAACGTATGAATCCATCAACAAGGAGTTAGCTTTAATGGGCATCATTAACAGCGAGATCAAGCCGTTCAACGCCACCGCCTTTAAGCAGGGCGAGTTTGTTGAGATCAGTGAAGCAGACGTCAAAGGCAAGTGGGCTGTATTTTTCTTCTACCCGGCAGACTTTACGTTCGTTTGCCCGACCGAGCTGGGCGACGTTGCAGACAAGTACGAAGAGCTGCAGAAGCTGGGCGTTGAAGTGTTCTCCGTGTCTACCGACACCCACTTCACCCACAAGGCGTGGCACGACAGCTCCGAGACCATCGGCAAGATCAACTACTACATGGTGGGCGACCAGACCGGCACCATCACCAACAACTTCGGTGTGATGCGTGAAGGCCAGGGCCTGGCAGACCGCGCGACCTTCCTGGTCGACCCGGATGGCGTTATCCAGGCCATGGAAATCACTGCCGAAGGTATCGGCCGTGACGCTGACGACCTGATGCGCAAGGTTAAAGCGGCCCAGTACGTTCGCAACCATCCCGGCGAAGTGTGCCCGGCCAAGTGGAAAGAAGGCGAAGCAACTCTGGCGCCGTCCCTGGACCTGGTTGGCAAGATCTGAGTTTCTCCCTCAAGGGAAGCTTACGGACAAAAAACCCCGGATTTTTCCGGGGTTTTTTGTATCTGGAAAAAGGTTTGCTCAGAGCGCGTCGAGAATGGTTTCGGCGCTGGTCTGGTCCAGGCCCTGGGCATCGATGTTGAGCAGTTCCACCTTGCCATCATTGACAATCATGGCGTAACGCTGGCTGCGGATGCCCATCTGGCTCGCGGTCCGGTCCTGGGTCAGGCCGATGGCCCTGGCGAACTCTCCCAGGCCATCGGCCAGCATGGTGATGTCGTCTGCGTTATGGGCTTTACCCCAAGCGTCCATCACGAAGGTGTCGTTGACGGACGTGCAAATGATGCTGTCGACGCCTTTGGTGCGAAGCTTGTCGGCGTTTACTACGAAGCCGGGCAGATGGGCCGCCGAACAGGTGGGCGTGAAGGCTCCTGGTACGGCGAACAGCACCACTTTTTTGCCGGCAAAGAGGTCACCGGTGCGAATCTTCTCGGGGCCACTGGTACCCATCACCTGAAGCTCGATGTCTGGCAGGGTATCACCGGGCTGGATCGGCATTGCTCACACCTCCGTTGTTGTCGTTATTGAAGTAGTTCGCGCCACGGGCTTTGAGGCGATAGAACTCCTCAATGACGCCGGCCATGGCCTCCGCGCAATAAGGCCGAAGGCCGCTGAGAACCAGGCGTTTGGTGACTTCGCCCACGGTTTTGCCGTCTGCGGTCAGCTGGTACTCAAGGAGAACGTTGCCCCGCTTTCCGGCTGCATCCAGGGTCGCGTTGTGCAGCTCAAGGCCCGGCGACGGCAGATCCAGGTTGTCCAGGGCCACGCTCATGCTCTCGTACATCACCATCGGGCGGTCGGGATTGAACATCACCCCATTAGACTCCATTAACGGCTTCAGGGTATGGGGGAAGTTCTTGCCGGAGGCCGCCACGTAGGCGCGGGTGATGTCTTTAATCAGTTGCTCGTCCTGGGTCCGGGCGCCACTGCGGGCCACTTCAATGTAGACTTTTCCCGCATCATCGCAGACCTCAATGGCGTCCTCGGTCTCCACGAACTTGAGCGGTACACCCTCGCCGAGCAGGCTGCGGAACCGGAAGGTCATGTTTTCCGAGAGCCCGAAGCGCGCCAGAATAAGGGCGAAGAGCAGGTCCCCGGGGACGCAGAAGCGGCGGGCATCCGGATCGTGGATGGGGTTGAAGTCCCCGGCGACCTCCTTGGCGAACTGACTGGCCTGCAGGGCCGAGATGATTACGTGTCCGTCCTGGACGGAGTGGAAACGGTCTAGAAACATGCGTTGCCTATTCTGGTGCCTGAGAGTGATGTTGCGACGTCCTTGTAACATGATACGTCGACAGGCTTCGGGTGGATATGCGCTATTGGTCAAGCCCCAGGAGACCTTCAATAAATCAGCATAGCAAAGTTCTATCAAACAGTTTGTGGCAATTAATTTGAGCGTACGCTTGCCACGCCGTATTGTTGCGCCATCTTCGCTTGGCGACCCGTTTTAAATTCAGATGCTTAGTTTCAACCTCTAAAGGAGAAGCAGGAATATGTTGGATGCCAATATCAAGGAACAACTGACGGCGTACATGGACAAACTGCAGCAGCCGATCGAGCTGGTGGCAGCTTACGACGACAGCAAGAAGTCCCAGGAACTTCGGGAGCTGCTGGAAGAGCTGGAACCGATGTCTTCCAAAATCAGCCTGCGCACCGAAGAATCCGATGGTGTGCGTCGTCCTTCCTTCACCATCAACCGTGTAGGTACCGATATTGGCGTTCGCTTTGCCGGCATTCCCATGGGCCACGAGTTTACCTCGCTGGTGCTGGCGCTGCTGCAGGTGGGTGGGCACCCGTCCAAGGCTTCCCAGGAGGTGATTGAGCAGATTCAGTCACTGGAAGGCAAGTTCGAGTTTGAAACCTATTTCTCCCTGTCTTGCCAGAACTGCCCGGATGTGGTTCAGGCCCTGAACCTGATGAGCGTGCTGAACCCGGATATCAAGCACACCTCCATCGACGGTGCCCTGTTCCAGGACGAAGTGGAGCAGCGGGAAGTGATGGCGGTGCCCAGCGTTTACCTGAATGGTGAGCCCTGGGGTCAGGGCCGGATGACGCTGGAAGAGATCGTTGCCAGGCTGGACACCAGCTCCAGCGAAAAAGAGGCCGAAAAAATCAATCAGAAAGACACCTTTGAGGTTCTGGTGATTGGTGGTGGCCCTGCCGGTGCCTCTGCCGCCATTTACGCTGCCCGCAAAGGCATCTCTACCGGTATTGCCGCCGAGCGTTTTGGTGGCCAGGTGGCCGACACCATGGGCATCGAAAACCTGATCTCCGTGCCTTACACCGAGGGCCCGAAGCTGGTGGCGGCCATGGAGCAGCACGTGAAAGAGTATGACGTCGATATCATGAACATGCAGCGCGCCGAGAAGCTGATCCCGGCCTCACGCCCGGGCATGCCCCACGAGATTCGACTGGAAAATGGCGCGACCCTCAAGGCACGCAGCCTGGTGCTGTCCACCGGTGCCCGCTGGCGCCAGATGGGCGTGCCGGGCGAAGCGGAATACCGCAACAAGGGCGTCGCCTATTGCCCGCACTGTGACGGCCCCCTGTTCAAGGGCAAGCGTGTTGCCGTGATCGGTGGTGGTAATTCCGGTGTAGAGGCAGCCATCGACCTGGCCGGTATCGTTGGCCACGTGACTCTGATCGAGTTCGGTTCCGGGATGCGCGCGGATGACGTATTGCAGAAGAAACTGCGCAGCCTGAAGAATGTGGAAATCATCACTTCCGGACAGACCACTGAAATTACTGGTGAGAACGGTAAGGTCAACGGCCTGAACTATACGGATCGCAACTCCGGCGAGCAGCACCACGTCGCGTTGGAAGGTGTGTTCGTGCAAATCGGCCTGGTTCCGAACACCGAGTGGCTGAAGGGGGACATCGAGCTGAGCCAGCATGGCGAGATTATTGTCAATGATCGCAACGAGACCTCCATTCCGGGGATCTTTGCCGCCGGCGATGTCACCACTGTGCCCTACAAGCAGATCGTGATTTCCATGGGCGAGGGTTCCAAGGCAGCTCTGAGCGCCTTCGACTTCCTGATCCGCAATTCCGTGGATGACAGCGAGAGCGAAGCGGCGTAAACGAAAACTGAGATGTCGGTTTCTCTTCCCTGCTTGCCTGTGAGCTGGCTGCCAGGTAGCTTATCCTCCTGAACGCCAGTCATGCCGGATCATCCAGGGGATGAGTAACTATATGATGTTCCGTACAGCCCTGATTCTGCTCAGCCTGCTTTTGCTATCGGGATTTCGTGTAGCAGATGCCGGGCCTCGTCCCAGCGTTGTTTTCCTCTCGCCGGATGACTCCCGGTTCTGGCAAATGGTGTCGGAGTTCATGGCCGAGGTGGCAACTGATCTGGATATGGACCTTGAAGTCCGGGTCGATCAGGACAGCCACCGCTTCAGTTACCTGAGAATGGCCGAACAGGTTCTCCGCCGTGAGGACAGGCCAGACTACCTGCTGTTCATTTGCAGGGAGCTTGTCACCACCCAAATGCTGACACGTGCGAATGATCTGGGAGTAAAAGTTTTCACCTTCAATACCGATGTGCCTGCCGATACCAGGGTTGCGGTCGGCCTGCCCAGAGAGACCTTGCCAAACTGGATCGGGCATATGGCGCCAGATAACGTCGGTGCCGGTCGCACCCTGACAGCACTCCTTGAGCAACGAGCCGAGCGACTGGATTTAGGCGAGCCGGGGCAGCCGTTGCCAATGATCGCCCTGTCCGGAACCCTGGATTCATCTGCAGCAAAGGACCGGAACCGGGGGCTCGAAGCCGCTGTAGATGACAAGAGTAGCGAGATTCTGCAACTGGTGTATGCCGATTGGAGCGATCGGCTGGCGAAAGAAAAATCGTTGGTACTGCTGAAACGATACCCACAGGTTGCCTCCATCTGGAGTGCCAGTGACGGCATGGCCATGGGGGCCATTGAAGCGGCAAAAATGCACGGCAAGCAACCAGGACAAGACGTTGTAGTCGGTGGGGTGGATTGGGAGCCCCGGGCTCTGGATGCAATACGCCGTGGAGAGCTTGCCACCAGTCTGGGGCGCCACTTCATGGGGGGAGGTCTGGCTCTGCTGTTACTGCACGATTTTCATCATGGTTACGACTTCGCGAAGGGGGTGTCTTCCGCTTCTTTGAGCTACCAGCTTAAGCCGGCCACTGAGGATAATATTCACAAGGTTGAACGGATTTTGGATCCGGAAAACTGGCGGCAGTTGGATTTCCGGCGTTTCAGCCGTGCCCATAGTCTGGCAGAGCCCGAACTATCCCTGAATGCTGATCAGCTTATGGATCGCTTCACATCGGTGCTCTCGGAGGAGAAGGGCGGCGGGCAGGTCGTTAGCAACCGATAGCTACTCCAGATCCGCTTCCAGACTACCTGCTTCAGAAAGAGAAGGTTCTTCCCCTCCCGATTCCGTAAAAAGATGGGGGTAGGCGTTCCGTATACCCGCCACGATAAAGGCGTGGGGCACGTCCTCGAACAGGCCGTGGTCGTTGACGTATTCCATGTGGGCCTCACCGGATTCTGTGTACTCCTGGAAGATCGAATCGTGAAGGCCATCAAACTCCAGAGGCTCCACATTCATCAGTTCACAGAGTTGCCGGTTGAAGGCCGGGGTGGCCTTCAACCATTTACCGTTCAGGTATAACTCGATAAACCCGTGCATGCGGAAAATGTCCGACTGCAGCCATTCGATCAGCCTGGGGCTGGACAGATGGTTGCGCACATCCGCCAGGCCCAGCCGGCTGGGGATGCCAATGGAGCGGGCAGCGGCACCCAGCAGAACCGCCTTGGGAATGCAGTAGGATTCGCCGGCTTCCAGGGCGTAGCTGGCGCTGAAGGTGTTCGGAGCGGTCTGGAACACGTAGGGGTTGTAGCTGATACTGTCCCGTACCGAGAGGTAGAGTGCCTTGATCTGCGCCAGCGGGTCGTCAGGCGCTCCCTCCAGCTGTGCTTCAATCCAGGCCTTCAGCTGGGGCTGGTCGTAGTCAAAGAAGGTGGTTGGCTGGAGATAGGGTTCCATAATCAAAAGTCCGGTATCGGTATCAGCCCCTGATCGTCACCAAATCCCCGCCGACAGGCAATGGCGGTATCCGCCAGAACGATTGCCGAAATAGCTCATTGCTCTGGTGCTGGCGGTTTACTGGCCGCGCATTAGTTCGTAGGTGCACATGTTTACCGCCGAGGCCAGGTTCAGGGAGTCGATCTGGCCCCGACCGTGAATGGTATAGGGCGCCGCCTGAAGCTCAGCCAGTGCGTCCCGTGGCACGCCCCGAGCTTCGTTGCCAAACAGGTAACAGTCGTGCTGCCGGAAGGCTTCCGACATCATCGAGTCGCCATTCAGGTCGAGGCAGGCAAGGCTTTGGTACCGGCCGGACAGGCTGGCCAGGGTAACCTCGGTTTCCAGGGAAACGTGGAAGAGCGCCCCCATGCTGGCGCGAACCACTTTCGGGTTGTAGGGATCCACACTGCCCGGGCTCAGCAGGCACCGGAAACCGCCAAACCAGGCGAGGGACCGCAATATCGTGCCCAGGTTGCCCGGATCCTGAACCTCGTGCAGGTAAATGGCTTTTTCGCCGGGTTCCGGCTCAGGAGGGCTGTCCGGCATGGGGACCACGGCCAGAATTCCCTGTGGTGTGCGGGTATCGGCGAGCTGTGCCATCTGGCGGTCGTTGATGAGATGGGTTTTGAACGGGCTTTGCCAGTGCCCGTAGGCACCGGTCACATACAACTCCGAGGCCCGCAGCGCTGGCTGGCGGGTAGCTGCTTCCTGCAGCTCGAGCACCAGGTGCTCCCCCTCGACCAGGTAGTGACCGAGTGACTGGCGGTATTTTTTCTGTTGCAGTTTCCTTATATCAGCCAGATTCACGCGGGGGTTCCCTCACTGTCCTGGAGGTCTTCCAGCATGGCCTGAGCCAGCGCCTCGGCGACCTTGATGCCATCCACTCCGGCCGAGAGAATACCTCCGGCATAGCCTGCACCTTCGCCTGCCGGATAGAGCCCGCGGGTATTCAGGCTCTGAAGGCTTACCCGGTCCCGGGTGATTCGCACCGGCGAGGAGGTTCGGGTTTCAATGCCGGTCAGGATGGCGTCGTGCCGGTCAAAGCCCCGGATCTGCTTGCCAAAGGCCGGCAGGGCCTCGCGGATGGCTTCGATGGCGTAGGGCGGCAAGGCAGGCGCGAGGTCGCCCAGTTTGATGCCGGGCTTGTAGGAAGGCTCGACCTCGCCCAGTTCGGTGGAGGGTTTGCCTTTGATGAAATCACCCACCAGTTGGGCTGGCGCGCAGTAATCGTTGCCGCCCAGCGTGTAGGCCCGGGATTCCAGGGCCTCCTGAAGGTCGATACCGGCCAGCGGGCCGCCCGGGAAGTCTTCCTCCGGGTGAATGGCCACAACAATACCGGCATTGGCGTTGCGCTCGTTGCGGGAATACTGGCTCATGCCGTTGGTGACCACTCGGCCCGGTTCGGAGGTTGCTGCCACCACCGTGCCGCCCGGGCACATGCAGAAACTGTAGACAGCGCGCCCGTTGCTGGCGTGGTACACCAGTTTGTAGTCTGCCGCGCCCAGGGCCGGGTGGCCGGCGTATTTGCCAAGGCGGGCAGTGTCGATGAGCGATTGCGGGTGTTCAATGCGAAAGCCGACTGCGAAGGGTTTGGCCTCGATAAAGACATCATTACGCTGGAGCATGCGGAAGGTCTCCCGAGCGCTGTGGCCGAGGGCGAGCACCACATAACGGCTGTCGAGGCGTTCGCCACTGGCCAGTTCCACACCCTCGACCCGGCCGTTGCGGATGCGCAGGTCGGTAACCTTGCTTTCAAAACGGATTTCTCCGCCGAGGCGGATGATTTCCTCGCGCATGGCAGACACCACGCCGGTCAGCCGGAAGGTGCCGATATGGGGCTTGCTGAGGTACAGGATTTCGTCCGGTGCGCCGGCCCGGACAAACTCATGCATTACCTTGCGGCCGTAGAACTTCGGGTCCTTGATCTGGCTGTACAGTTTGCCGTCCGAGAACAGGCCGGCACCGCCTTCACCGAACTGCACGTTGGATTCCGGAGACAGCTGCTTGTTCCGCCACAGGGCCCAGGTGTCTCTGGTGCGGCGCCGCACGTCCTTGCCACGTTCCAGCACAATTGGGCGGAACCCCATCTGGGCCAGAAGCAGCGCGGCAAACAGACCACAGGGCCCGAAACCGATTACAATCGGACGCTCGGTGAGACCGGCGGGTGCCTGTGCGACCGGGTGATAGTCGGTATCGGGTGCCGGGCGTACGTGCTGGTCTTTTTCAAAACGGGCGAGGATGGCTTCTTCGTTTCGGGCGCGCAGATCTATGATGTAAACGAACTTGATTTCGGAGTTTTTCTTGCGGGCGTCGTAGCTGCGTTTGAACACGACAAAGTCGGTCAGATCGGCATCGCGAATGCCCAGCCGTTCGACAATGGCAGCACGCAGGGCGCTTTCCGGATGGTCCAGGGGCAGCGCCAGTTCAGTAAGGCGGATCATAGTCAGTCCTGCCCGGCTCTTGCCGCTAATGGAGTGGACGTTGCCGGGTAAAGAGGAATCGGAGAATGTTGGGTGAATTGTACGTGTGCCCGCCCCGGTTGTCAGGATTTTGCCGCAGGCGGGCCCGGCACGTACAATTGGCGCAGGCTTTCCCGTTTGATGAGTCCCTATGGCCCGATCCAAAAGCAGTAACCGCTGGCTTGAAGAACATGTGAACGACCCCTTCGTGAAGCAGGCGCAGGTGGACGGCTACCGCTCCCGTGCCAGTTACAAGCTCCTTGAAATCAACAGGAAGGACCGGCTGATCCGCCCCAGCATGGTGATCATGGACCTCGGCTCGGCACCGGGCGGCTGGTCTCAGGTGGCGGCAAATCTGGTGGGCCATAAGGGCCGCGTGATTGCCTCTGACATTCTGCCCATGGATGCCATTGCCGGTGTGGAATTCATTCAGGGGGACTTCACCGAGAATGATGTGTTTGAGGCCATCATGGCCACCCTGGGTAATGACCCCGTGGACCTGGTGATTTCCGACATGGCACCCAACATCAGTGGGGTCACCGTAGCCGATCAGGCTTCGTCCATGTATCTGGTAGAACTGGCGCTGGACATGGCCTGTCAGGTGCTCAAGCCCAAAGGCAGCTTCCTCGCCAAGGTGTTTCAGGGTGAGGGTTATGACGAGTATCTGAAATCAGTACGCGCTGTGTTCGACAAGGTCGTGGTACGCAAGCCCGACTCCTCCCGTGCCCGCTCCCGGGAAGTCTACGTCCTGGGCAAGGGCTTCAAGGGCTGACTCAGCCTGTTGCCCTTTCGAAACCCTGCATCCAGGAAGGCGACATAGTTGTCGGTGTGCACCCGGCACTCCGTGGCTCAATTGCG
The DNA here is from genome assembly GCF_038098645.1 of Marinobacter metalliresistant. Classification (NCBI taxonomy): domain Bacteria; kingdom Pseudomonadati; phylum Pseudomonadota; class Gammaproteobacteria; order Pseudomonadales; family Marinobacteraceae; genus Marinobacter; species Marinobacter metalliresistant. The sequence goes on from NZ_CP101118.1 coordinate 2,947,378, forward strand.
ATAATTGTGGCAGGCTGAAGCCTTTTTCAGGGAGAGGGGATGACCGTTATGACGCTGCAAGATTTGCTGGGTACCGAGTTGCCGATCATTCAGGCACCCATGGCGGGTGTTCAGGGAAGTGATCTGGCTCTGGCGGTATCAAACGCTGGCGGACTGGGTTCGCTGCCCTGTGCCATGCTGGGCCCCGGGGCGCTCAGATCCGAGCTGGAGGCCCTGCGGGCCGGTACCGACAAACCCTTCAACGTCAATTTCTTCGCCCATACCTCGCCAGTACCGAGCGACGCCCGGGAACAGGCCTGGCGGGAGGCGTTGTCCCCTTACTACAGCGCGTTCGGTATTGACCCCCAGACCATTCCTGCCGGGGGTGGCCGCACGCCTTTCAGCGCGGAAGCCGCTGCTCTGGTAGAGGAGTTCCGGCCGGCGGTGGTGAGTTTCCATTTCGGGCTACCGGATGCCACATTGCTGCAACGGGTCAAGGCGGCCGGCGCGAAGGTATTGTCGACAGCTACGACGGTTGAAGAAGCGCTTTGGCTGGAGCAGCAAGGGGCAGACGCCATCATCGCCCAGGGGCTGGAAGCCGGTGGCCATCGCGGTATTTTCCTGACCAGGGACATGTCCACGCAGATGGGCACCTTTGCCCTGTTACCCCAGGTGGTGGGCGCAGTAAAGGTTCCGGTAATCGCAGCAGGCGGCATTGCCGACGCCGGTGGTATTCGTGCGGCCATGGATCTGGGGGCGGTAGGCGTTCAGCTCGGGACCGCTTTCCTGCTGTGCCCGGAGGCTACCACCAGGCCCATTCACCGGGAGGCACTGAAAAGCCCGCAAGTCCGCCACACCGCTATCACCAACCTGTTTTCCGGCGGCCCGGCGCGGGGCATCATGAACCGAGTGATGCGGGAGTTGGGGCCGGTCGCAGAGGTGGCGCCTGAATTCCCGCTGGCGACCTCGGCCATCGCTCCGCTCCGGGCGGCGGCTGAAGCCAAAGGCTCCGGTGATTTCACCCCCCTGTGGTCGGGACAGAACGCCAGCGGCTGCCGGGAGATTCCCGCCGGGCAGCTGATCCGGCAGCTCGCCGGCGAGCTATGACTGATCTGATCGCAGAACTGTCCCTGGCCGAGGGGCTGGGCCAGCTTTTTTGGCCTGGTTGCCTGGGTTACCTGGAAATCGATCACGGACGTCTTTCCGAGCACTACGTCCCCGGGTCAGACGACTGACTGAAACAACCAGGGTCCGAGACCACTTTGGCCAATTTCCGCATAGCCCGGCCTGAGCTATCTTGATTGCAGACCATTGATTACCAAAAGCGGACTGGAATCCGAGAGGGCAGGTAATGGGCAAGCAGCATTTCGATGTACTGATCATCGGCGCCGGCGTTTCCGGCATTGGCATGGCGTGTCACCTGAAGCGTGAGTGCCCGGGCAAGTCGTTTGCCATCCTGGAGCGCCGGCAGTCCCTGGGTGGCACCTGGGATCTGTTCCGTTATCCCGGTATCCGGTCCGATTCGGACATGTTCACTTTCGGCTACGACTTCCGGCCCTGGACCGGCGGCAAGGTGCTGGCGGACGGTGCCTCCATCAAGGATTATGTGCGCGAGACGGCCAGAGAGCATGATGTTGAGCGCCACATCCGCTACGGACTGGCGGTGAAAACGGCAGACTGGTCCGGTATGGACAAGTGCTGGAAGCTCTCCGCCCGCAATGAAGCTACCGGTGAAACCGCAACCTTCACCGCCAGTTTCCTGATCGGTTGTACCGGCTATTACAACTATGACCAGGGCTATAAACCGGATTTTCCGGGTGAGAACGATTTCCGCGGCCGGATTGTGCACCCGCAACACTGGCCGGAAGATCTCGATTACACCGGCAGGAAGGTGGTGGTAATCGGCAGTGGTGCAACCGCCATTACCCTGGTGCCGACCATGGCGGAGAAGGCCGCCCATGTCACCATGCTTCAGCGCTCGCCCACCTACCTGATATCCTTGCCATCGACCGACAAGGTTACCCTGGCCCTGCAGAAGTTTTTGCCAGAGAAGACCGCTTACCGGCTTACCCGGGCCCGGAATATTGCGATTTCCCGTTTTCTTTACCTGCGTTCCAGAAAAAGCCCCCGGTTCATGCGGCGCCTGTTTCTCGGAATTATCAAGCGGCAGGTGGCCGGAAGGGCCGACATGCGGCACTTTACACCGGACTACAACCCGTGGGACCAGCGCCTGTGCGTGGTGAAGGACGGGGATCTGTTCCAGGCAATGAAAGCCGGCAGGGCATCTATCGCCACTGATCACATTGAGTGTTTCACCGAAACCGGGATCCGCCTGAAATCCGGTGAAGAGCTTGAGGCAGACATCATCATCCCGGCCACCGGCCTTGATATCCAGATGCTGGGAGGCATTCGGCCGACGGTGGATGGCCAGGAAGTGGTGATGAAAGACAAGGTCATCTACAAGAACGTGATGGTGGAGGGCGTCCCCAACGCCGGCATGATCTTCGGCTACACCAATATTTCCTGGACCCTGAAGGTGGATGTTGCGGCGGAATACCTGTGCCGCCTGATGAATCTGATGGACAGACAGGGTTACCGAACCGTGGTTGCCAGGGATACGGAAAACAGCCGTGCCGAAGACACCATCCTTGGTTCCCTCAACTCCGGCTACATTCGCCGCGCGGCCGACCGCTTGCCTCGCCAGGGCACCCATGGTCCCTGGAAATCTTCACAGAATTATCTGGAGGATGTGAAAATCCTGCGTTTCGAGCCGATTGAAGACGGCTATCTGGAGTTCGACGGCACACGAACCCCTGCCAGAGCGAGTGAATCCAGTGGCTGCCTGCGACCAATCCGCTCGGCTCTGTTTGGGGCCTGATCAGTCAACGGCGGAATGAATCACTTCCCGGCGTACCGCGGCCAGATGTCCTATGCTCAAACTGTCATCACAAGCTTTGGAGGATACTATGCGCTGCATTCTGAAATCGGTTCTGGTGGTTTCGACCCTGTTTTTTGCCACCCTGACCCTGGGTGCTGAAGGTCTGGTAACCGTCAAAAGCAGTCACGACGTCAAGGCCACGGTGGACAAACTTGAGTCCGTATTGAAGGACAAGGGCATGACCGTAATGGCCCGTGTGAATCATCAGCAAGGCGCCAAGAAGGCAGGGCTGGAGCTTCGCCCGACCGAAGTGCTGATTTTCGGAAACCCCAAAGTCGGCACGCCGCTGATGCAGTGTGCCCAGAGCGTGGCCATTGATCTGCCTCAGAAAGCGCTGATCTGGGAAGATGAAAATGGCGATACCTGGCTGGCTTACAATGATCTGGACTACCTGAAGTCCCGCCACGGTATCGAGGGTTGTGACGAGGTGCTTGAAAAGGTGAGTGGCGCCCTGGCCGCATTCGCCAAAGCCGCCACGGAATGATCCTTCGCACCCTACATTGTTAGATTGTTACGACTGGATAATGGCGAGCCTGATTGTCTCATCCTCCACGCTTTGGCTGGCGTGAATTCGGAGGCCTCAGGGGCGCGGGCCCATCATGCGGTTCGTCCATCAGGGTGCCAACGATAACGTGATCCCCATCGGGCGTCAGATAGAAGGCCAGGGAGCGTCCTCTCATTTCACCCACATAGCCGGTCATGCCACCGGGTGCCTCAAAGCTGTCGATAACCTCCACACCCTGTTGTTCCAGTTTCTGAATGACCGGCGGGAAATCCCCGGCCTGAACGTTGGCTGCAGCGATGGCGGTGGATAGCAGTGCACCATGCAGCACACGGCGAGATGGGGAAAGGCTCATTGGGTTGTTGCCTCCTTTGGTGATGATTCGAGATGGCTGGCGTCCAAAGTAACGGACTACAAAGCCAAGGCGGGCGCCCACCCTGACTTCTCCGGTCATCGGATGATTTTCGTTGCAGCAAGGCGAGTAGTGACCACTGACATAGGCGTGAGTTCCATCTTTCTGCTTTTCTCTGAAAAATAAAGAGCCTGCTAACTAAAAGCATCTATGGCTATTTCGAAGGTCCTCTGTTACTGTGCCCGCATCCTGCCTCTAGGGATTCCGCAGTTCAAGGCTTTAAGCCCGTGCGACCTTTCCATACGACCTGTCAGAGGACGTCACCCCGATACCGGCGCGTGACTGTAGTCGTCTTTTATTCCATGAATGTTCATGGTATCTGCCCGCATTCGCCGAAACCGGTGTTCGTGGAGGCAGAACAATCAAGAGTTGATTCTATATGAGTTTTTCTTCACTCGGTTTGTCCGAGCAGCTGGTCCGTGCCACCACCGATCAGGGTTATGAAACACCGTCCCCAATTCAGGCCCAGGCCATCCCCGCCGTTCTTTCCGGCCGGGATGTGATGGCTGCCGCCCAGACTGGCACCGGCAAAACCGCCGGTTTCACCCTGCCGCTGTTGCAGCGTCTTGGCGAAACCTCCCGTACCGGCAAGGGGCCCCGTGCCCTGATCCTCACGCCGACCCGGGAGTTGGCGGCACAGGTTCACGACAGCGTGAATCTTTACAGCAAATACGTTCCTACCAAGGCCGCTGTGGTTTTCGGTGGTGTGAAAATCAATCCGCAGATGATGAAGCTGCGCAAGGGTCTGGACGTATTGGTGGCAACACCGGGCCGGCTGATGGACCTGTATCAGCAAAACGCTGTGCGCTTCAACGAAGTGGAAATTCTGGTGCTGGACGAAGCCGACCGAATGCTGGACATGGGCTTTATCCGCGACATCCGCAAGATTCTTGCGCTGTTGCCGGCCAAGCGCCAGAACCTGCTGTTCTCCGCCACCTTCTCTAACGAGATCCGTACTCTTGCGGAAGGCCTGCTGGATAACCCGGTGCAGGTGGAAGTAGCGGCCCGTAACACCGCTGCGGAAAACATCAGGCAGTCTGTCTACCCGGTGGATCAGAGCCAGAAAACGGCGCTGCTGAGCAAGCTGGTACGTGACAATAGCTGGGACCAGGTACTGGTCTTTACCCGTACCAAGCACGGCGCCAACCGCCTGACCCAGAAGCTGGAGAAGGACGGTATTACCGCCGCCGCCATTCACGGCAACAAGTCGCAGGGTGCCCGCACCCGTGCGCTGGCTGACTTCAAGGCCGGCGAAGTGCGTGTGCTGGTGGCGACGGACATCGCAGCCCGTGGTCTGGACATCAAGCAACTGCCCCAGGTAGTGAACTTTGAACTGCCCAACGTACCGGAAGATTACGTGCACCGTATCGGCCGTACCGGCCGTGCTGGTGAGAGCGGTCATGCGTTGTCACTGGTGAGTGCGGATGAAGGCAAACTACTGACGGGTATCGAACGGCTGATCAAGAAGCAGTTGCCGCGCAAGAGCATGGAAGGCTTCGAGCCCACCAACAACCTGCCGCTGAAGCCCAAGGCCAAGGCAGACCCCAGCCGCGCCCGTACCCGCAGTAGTAACGGCGCTGGCAATGGCCGGCCCGGAGGCAAGCCGAAAAGCTTTGGGGACAAGCCAGGTGGCCGCAGTGGTGGCCGGAGCCAGAATGGCGGCGGTCAGCGAAGCCGCTCAGCCCAGCGCCAGAGTGCCTGAGGCCGGTCAGGACAGTTCAGGAAGGCGGAGCAGATGCTCCGCCTTCCTGTTTCTGGCGGACAAAAAAAGGCGGGGCCGGAGGGCCCCGCACAGGAGAGCGCACCTTTCGTCAGCCCACAGATCATGGAGGCTGGCGGAGGGCACGGGGATCAGAATTTGTAGGACAGGCCGACCATGTAAACCAGGGGATCAATTTCCACATCCACGGTCTGGTTTACAGCTTCAATTTTCGCCTCGGTGTCGATGTCTATCCACCAGACTGCCGCGTTAACACCGATGTTTTCAGTGATCATGTAATCCAGGCCAACCTCCGCAGCCAGGCCGAAGCTGTCATCGAGTTCAATATCGGTGCCTGCAAGAGCGCCAGCGGTTTGTTCATCAAAAAAGATGGTATAGTTCACACCCGCTCCAACATAGGGTTGCAGCTTGCTGCCGCTCGGCATCGGGAAATACTGAAGTGTGATGGTTGGTGGCAGCTGTTTTGTCTCGGCCAGCTTGCCAAGACCAGCCAGATCACCGTCACCTTTAATATCGTGGCTGAAGGGCGTTGCTGCGAGCACGCCCAAACCCAGTTGATCTGTAAGCATATAGCTCAGGGTCAGACCTAGTTGGGTGTTGTTGTCTACGTCAACTCTCGCGTCGGAGCTGAGGTTGGTAATAGGGTCACTCGAAGCGTCTGGTGCAACAGTCACCACGCCAACGCGGCCAATAAAATCACCAGCTTCGTACGCTTGAACAGCCGGCGCCGCAGCCATAACCGCTGCAGCCAGAACACCAAGTTTAAATGTGCGGGACATATCCATCTCCTTAACCTGAATCGTTGATGGCTTCAGATTAGTGGCAGCGGAGAAAGGAAACTTGATTTAGCGCAAGATTGGCCGGGCAGGGGGCCTGGTTTGATCGCCAGATTGACGTAGCTCAAGAAATCGGGCGGCGCTGCGATTACTGCGGAGAGTCAGGCTGAGTTCTTTTGCCTTCGGGCAGACTCTCGTCTGGTACGAACACATCACGGATAGTCAGGGGATTACCGTCGGCATTCTGGACTTCAACCGCCTGAATCGGGCGGCCGGTGGCACGGTCGCGCAGGTCCAGGAGTGTCTGGTCCGGGGCGGGATTCCATTTGTCGCCCCACTGGCGCAGGGCAATCACCACCGGGAACAGATCCCGGCCTTTCTCGGTCAGGCGGTATTCAAAGCGGGAGCCGTGTTCGCCGACATCCACCTTGCGCAACACCTCGTTATCCACCAGCCGGGCCAGGCGATCGCAGAGGATGTTCTTGGCAATGCCCAGTTCCTGCTGGAAATCCACGAATCGGCGGGTGCCGTACATGGCGTGCAGCACAATCAGCAGGGACCACCAGTCACCCACTTCATTGAGGGCACGGGCGACGGAGCAACTGGAGTCATCAAAACGTTTTCTGGCCATGGTGGGAGTGTACTGAATAGGGTTGCATTTTAAAACCAGATTCAATAGGGTTGCTTAACGAAACCAAATTAGTGAGGTTGCACATTACCATGAGTATAAATCTTGGCCCGCTTTTCGAACCGTTTGAACTCCACAACCTCAAGCTGCGTAACCGGGTCGCCATGGCGCCGATGACCCGCAACTTCTCGCCTGATGGTGTTCCGGGCGAGGACGTGGTGGCCTACTACCGTCGGCGTGCCGAGGCCGGCATTGGCCTGATCATTACCGAAGGCACCACGGTGAATCACCCGGCGGCCAGTGGTTACCCTAATGTTCCAGCGTTTCATGGGTCCGACGCCCTTCAAGGCTGGAAAAACGTTGTTGATGCCGTGCACGAGGCGGGGGGCACCATTTTCCCACAGCTCTGGCACGTTGGTGCTGTGCGCAAGGAAGGTACACCTCCGGATCCTTCGGTGCCCGGCTACAGCCCGTCCGGCCTGTTCGCTCCCGGCAAGCCCAACGGCAAAGCCATGACCAAAGAGGATATTGACGATGTGGTCGCCGCCTTTGCCGATGCGGCGCAGGATGCCAAAGCCCTCGGTTTTGACGGTGTAGAGATCCACGGCGCCCATGGTTACCTGCTGGACCAGTTCCTCTGGGAAGGCACCAACCAGCGTGACGACGAATACGGCGGCGGCATGGAGAACCGCCTGCGTTTCGTGGTCGAGGTTGTTGAGGCGGTTCGCCACCGGGTAGGTCCGGACTTCCCGATCATGCTGCGTTTCTCCCAGTGGAAGCAGCAGGATTATGAGGCGAAACTGGTGAACACCCCGGAACAGCTCGAGCAGTTCCTAACGCCCTTGGTGGAAGCCGGTGTGGACATTTTTCACGCCTCCACGCGCCGTTTCTGGGAGCCGGAATTCGAAGGTTCGAACCTGAACCTCGCCGGCTGGACCCAGAAGCTGTCCGGTAAACCGACCATGTCGGTTGGCAGTGTCGGGCTGACGGAAGACTTTATCAGCGGAACCTTTGCCAGCAAGCAGGAAGCCGTTGAGAAGGCCGGCGTCGATGAGCTGGTGGAGCGCATGAACAACCATGAGTTCGAGTTGATTGCCGTGGGTCGTGCGCTTCTGCAGGACCCGGAGTGGCTGGTCAAAGTGAAGGAAGGCCGCCTGAACGAGGTGGAATCCTTCGCCAGGAAGTCCCTCGCCAAGCTTTACTGATCGCCCCTTCGATCAGAACCTGCCGCAGCGCTTTCGGGCCTGCGGCTTTTTTGTGGCCCCCGGCGAACCTGTCGTCTTCGTAATCGCGTCTGAACTGAGACACGTTATGATGGATGAAATTCACCCAAAAGTGAGGGGCCCGTATGTCGATGATTGGTTCGGTTAAAGTACTGTTTGTGGCACTGGTGATGGCGGCGATGGTGGGCTGTGCGACCGTTGGAAAGGATTTTGCCACCCACAACATCGATCAGATACAGGTTGGTGAAACCACAAGGTCAGACATCCAGGAGATGTTCGGCGAGCCCTGGCGCACCGGGATCGAGGACGGCAAACGGACCTGGACCTACGGCAAGTACAAATGGTCGGCCTTCGGTGACGCGGAAACCACCGATCTGGTGGTGCGATTCAACCAGGACGGAACCGTGTCCTCCTACGTTTACAACACCACCGAATAAACTCCGTAGAAAACAGGCGTGGGGCTGTCCTCAGCCCCGCAACCCTCCTACCAGTTTATCGATGCTTTCCTTGGCATCGCCGAACAGCATGCGGGTGTTGTCCCTGAAGAACAGCGGGTTCTCAACACCGGAATAGCCTGTGGCCATGCCCCGCTTGAGAACAACCACCTGCCGGGCTTTCCAGACCTCCAGCACTGGCATGCCGGCAATCGGGCTGCCCGGGTCTTCGGCGGCTGCCGGATTCACCGTGTCGTTGGCGCCAATTACCAGCACCACATCGGTTTCCGGGAAATCGGCGTTGATCTCGTCCATTTCCAGCACAATGTCGTAAGGCACGTGGGCTTCAGCCAGCAGCACGTTCATGTGCCCGGGCAACCGGCCGGCCACCGGGTGGATGCCGAACCGCACGTTCGCGCCCCGCTCCCGGAGTATCTTCGTCATCTCGCTGACGCCATTCTGGGCCTGGGCCACCGCCATGCCGTAACCGGGCACAATAATCACCGAGTCGGCATTGCGCAGTTCTTCACAGACATCATCCACGCTGGATTCATGGACCGTCTGGTCCGAATCGGTCGCGCCCGCGCTGCTGGTGGTCTGGCCGAAGCCGCCAAGAATCACGCTGATGAACGAGCGGTTCATGGCCTTGCACATGATGTAACTGAGGATGGCGCCGCTGCTGCCCACCAGTGCACCGGTCACGATCAGCAGATCGTTGCCCAGCATGAAGCCGATGGACGCCGCTGCCCACCCGGAATAGCTGTTGAGCATGGACACCACCACCGGCATGTCGGCTCCGCCGATGGCCATGATCAGGTGAATACCGAGTACCGAGGCGATGGCGGTCATCAGCACCAGGGCAACGATGCCCAGCGCCATGCTGTCGGTGCCCAGGAACCAGACTCCCAGCAATACGCAGGCGATGATCGCCGCCAGGTTCATCAGGTGGCGGCCGGGCAGGGTCAGGGCCTTGCTGTCGATGCGGCCATCCAGCTTACCGCAGGCCACCAGTGACCCGGTGAAGGTGACGGCACCGATAAAGATGCCCACAAACACTTCCACCAGTTTGATGGTGTGCTCGGCTCCGGACGTTGCGCCCAACGGTTCGATATAGCCGGAGAAGCCCACCAGCACCGCCGACAGCCCGACAAAACTGTGCAGCAGGGCCACCAGTTGCGGCATCTGGGTCATTTCCACCTTGTTGGCGATGGGAATGCCAATGCCGGCGCCCAGCAGCACCGCAATCACGATGGCGATGATGCCGCCATCACCCACGCTGGCGAGGGTGGCCCCCACCGCGATGATGATGCCGGCGACCCCGTAGAGGTTGCCCCGCCGTGCCGATTCCTGGTGGCTGAGGCCGCCCAGGCTGAGGATAAAGCAGATACTTGCGACCACGTAGGCCACGCTCACCAGTCCTGTACTCATATCGGGCGTCTCCTACCTGCGGAACATTTTGAGCATGCGATGGGTGACCCGGAAGCCGCCCCCCACGTTGATGCTGGCAATCAGCACCGCGACAAAGGCCATGATGCCGACGGCAAGGTTCTCCGCCTGGGCCAGGTGCAGCATGGCACCGATTACGATGATGCCGCTGATGGCGTTGGTTACGCTCATCAGGGGGGTGTGCAGGGAGGGTGTCACGTTCCAGATCACCTGCCAGCCGATAAAGCAGGCCAGCACAAACACCGTGAAGTGTTGCAGGAAGCTTTCCGGCGCGTAGGCGCCAACCCCATAGAGCGCCAGCGCTGTTACCACCAGAAGCGTGCTCTTGCCAATCAGGCTGCGACGGTCGGCGTTCTTCTTTGCCGCGGCTTTGTCGGCGGCCGACGGTTCCTCTGTTCCCGGCGGCGGTGCGGAGCTGACGGGCGCCTCCGGCTGGGGTGGCGGCCAGGTAATGCTGTTGTCCCGAACCACGGTCAGGCCCCGGATGACGTCGTCCTCCATATTGACCAGGGGCTTACCGTCTTTCTCCGGGGTCAGTTCGGTGAGCAGGTGCAACAGGTTGGTGGCGTAGAGATCGCTGGCCACCTTGGCCATGCGGCTGGGCAGGTCGGTGTGGCCGATCAGCGTCACGCCGTGGTGATGGGCCACCTTGCCGGGTTCGGTGAGTTCGCAGTTGCCACCGCGCTCGGATGCCAGGTCGACAATCACACTGCCGGGTTTCATGGATTTGACCATATCGGCGGTGATCAGTTTCGGTGCCGGCTTGCCGGGAATCAGCGCGGTGGTGATGATGATGTCCACCTCCTCAGCCTGCTCCGCAAACAGCGCCATCTCCGCCTTGATGAACTCGTCGCTCATCTGCTTGGCGTAGCCGCCGGAACCGCTGCCATCCTCATCGTCGAAATCCAGTACCAGGAACTCGGCACCCATGCTCTCGACCTGTTCCTTCACCTCCAGCCGGGTGTCGAATGCCCGCACGATGGCACCCATGCTGTTGGCGGCACCAATGGCGGCAAGTCCCGCCACGCCGGCGCCAATCACCATGATCTTCGCCGGCGGCACTTTGCCAGCCGCCGTCACCTGGCCGGTAAAGAAACGCCCGAAGTGATTGGCCGCCTCGATTACCGCCCGATAGCCGGCGATGTTCGCCATGGCGCTGAGTGCATCCATCTTCTGGGCCCGGCTGATGCGGGGCAGGCTGTCGATGGCAAACGAGGTAATCTTCTTCGCCGCCAGCTTTTCCAGCAGCTCCGGATTCTGCGCCGGCCAGATATAGCTGACCAGAAACGCCCCTTCCTTCATCAGGTCCACTTCATGCCTGTTCAGGGAAGGGTTTTTCATCGGCGCGCGGACTTTCAGGATGAAATCCGCGTCCTGCCACAGCGACGTGGTATCGACCGCTATGGCCGCGCCCACTTTCTCATAGGCCTCATCGGAGTAATTCGCGGCCTCGCCGGCGCCGCCTTCAACGACCACCTCGTAGCCAAGCCCGATAAGTTTGTGAACGGACGGTGGCGTGGCTGCCACCCGCCGCTCATCCTTGAAAATTTCCCTGGGGATACCGATTTTCATTGTTGGTATGTCCTCCGGATTGCCCGATGAACCAGTTACCTGGATACCTACATACCTACATACTAGTGCAGGTTGCCAGATCTGCCCGAAACTGCCGGTTGATGAAATGCCCGGTTTCCCGCTGTGCCGGTTCTCAATTGTTCAGGCGAACCGTGGGCTGCACCATGGAACAGTATCGCAAGCGCTTCATACGTCCACTTCCTTACGGCAGAAACCGTTGCAGCACGCTATGCTTGCCGGCTTTCTTTGAACCTTGGACTGCCCGGAATGCTTGAGACGTTTTTCTCCACCTTTATCAGCAGTACTGTTCGCTTTTTGTTCCTGCTGGCACCCTTTTTCGTGGTGACCATGTTCCTGGCACTGACCAGAGGATTGCCGGCACCCGAGAAGTCGTCGATCATCCGCCGTGCCTGTGTCTCGGCGTTTGTTCTGGGCGTGATTCTGTTCTTTGCCGGTCCGCTGCTGTTCAGCGCCATTGGTATCACCCTCAACTCCTTCCGGATCGGCGCAGGCAGTTTGCTGTTCCTGACCGCCATCAGTCTGGTCACCAGTGGCACCCGCAATCACGCCACCGGCTTGCCGGATGAAGACCGTGACGACATCGCCGTGGTGCCCCTGGCGATTCCGGTGATGATCGGCCCGGCGACCATTGGTGCGATTCTGGTGTACGGAGCGGAGCTGAAAACCGTCGCCGAAGTGTCCGGTGGGCTTCTCGGGCTGGTGTCCGGGTTGCTGATCCTCGGGGTTCTTTTGCACCTTTCCGGCTATCTGGAAAAGGTTCTGGGCAAGACCGGCCTCAACATTCTCTCGAAAATCAGTGGGCTGATTCTCTCCGCCATGGCTGCTGAAATTGTGCTGACGGGCATTGCGGGATTCATCGCATCCACCTAGAGTATCGCGGGTCTTTTTTCCGCAGTGGGGTCTGTGATGTCCGCCAACACCATTGAGCATAACCGCAACCGGTACAACTTCTCCGGCGTTGAGTCGATCTGGCTGTTCGGCTACGGCTCGCTGATCTACAAGGTGGATTTCCCGTTCCTGGAGCGGCGCCCGGCCTCGATTCGTGGCTGGGATCGGCGGTTCTGGCAGGGCTCCCACGATCACCGGGGCACGCCGGAAGCGCCGGGCCGGGTGGTGACCCTGGTGGAGAAGCCCGGTGCCGTCTGCAAGGGCATGGCGTTCCGGGTGTCGCCCAATGTCTTCGAGCACCTGGACGTACGGGAAAAGAACGGTTACCTCCGCTTCAGCACTACCCTCACGTTCGAGGACGGCAGCCATGCCGGAGGTCTGGTTTACATTGCTACTGAAGACAACGAAGCCTTCCTCGGCCACGCGCCGGAGGCAGATATCGCCCGTCAGATTGCCACGGCGACTGGCCCCAGCGGCCCCAATGCGGAATATCTTCTGAGGCTGGCGGAATCGCTGCGCGCCCTTGGCGCCGATTGTCCCCACACCTTTGCCATTGAATCCCATCTTCGGTCTTCCGCCAGAGGCGCGGATTGGCCGGATCATTCACGACACTCATGTGCTGATTGAATCGTCGCGCCGCTGAGTGAACCAGAGCTATGCCGCGGCACCGGGGCGGGATTGAAACCCCGGGCCGGTGACCTGCGCCGCTGCTGCAGGCCGATCAGCAGCAAGGGCACCACAATCATCAGGCTGCCGGCCAGGAACCAGAGGTCCGGCACTTCTCCGAACCAGATCCAGCCAATGCCCACGGCCCAGATCAGCCCGGTGTATTCGGCGCTGGTGACCTGGTTGGCATCCACTTGGCGGTAGGCCAGCAGCACAGTGATGTTGTAGCCCAGTATGAACAGGGCAGATCCCATGGCGCTGATGAGCATCCCTGAATTCCATTGTGCGCCTTCCCACCAGGCCAGGGCGCCGGCCGCTGGCAGAATCAGCAGGTAGTTCAGGAACAGTTTGTGGACGGTAGTCTGCTGTTTCGGGAGCTGGCGGACCAATACGGCATTGATGGCCAGGGCAAACGCGGACGCCAGAGCTGCGACGGCGGCCCAGTTGAATTCCACCGGCCGGAGGATCAATACGATGCCAGCAAAACCGCTGAACACGGCGGTCACACTCAGCGGCGTCAGTTTCTCCCGGAACAGGAAAACGGAGAGCACCATAACCAGAATGGGCGCTGCGTAGAAGACGGCATTGGCGGTGGCCAGCGGCAGGTTGCCGAGGGCGATGACCATGCAGATGATCCCGGCCAGGTGGATGTGGGCCCGGAAAGCGTGGATTTTCAGGCCGGCGAAGAGATTCTTCCGGTCCAGTTGTCCTGCCAGGGGCAGCAGGAATGCCAGTGTGATCAGGCTGCGCAGGAAGGCAAACTGGAACACCGGTGCGCCGGGCTCGAGCAGTTTTATGAATACGTCAGAAATCAACGCCATGGCGTTGCCGATGATCAGCAGCACAATGGCACTGTTTACGGTTTTTCCTGACATATTCTTTTCCTCCGTTCTCAAACCCTGAGTGCATGAGCCCAGGCAGGAAATGGCTTCCGAAAACCGCTGTCAATACGTCCCTGTACGCTTGCTTTCCGCCATCCATGGCTCCAAGCATTTTCGGAAGCCATTTCCTGCCTGGTCTCCCCTAACTCGCAGTGAGAGTCTATTTGGGTTTTAATATCCGATAAAATGATCTTTATTTAACCGGTATTAGAAAAATAGATAATGAAGCTGCCACCCCTGAAAGCCCTGCCCGTATTCGAAGCCGTTGCCCGCCTCAACAGCTTTTCACTCGCTGCCGATGAACTGGCGGTAGGCCAGAGTGCGGTCAGTCATCAGATCAAACAGCTGGAAACCTACCTGGGGGAGCAGTTGTTCTGGCGCAGTGGGCGAACTCTTTCGTTGACCGACGAAGGCCGGCAGTACCTGGATGCGGTCAGTTCGGCCCTGTTGCAGATTGAACGGGCCAGTGAACAGTTGCTGGGGCATGAGGAGTCGCGGTTGCGGTTGTCGGTGTTCAGTTCGTTTGCAGTGCGCTGGCTGGTGCCAAGGTTGCCGGATTTGCAGCGCTTGCATCCGCAGCTGGATCTGGCGCTGGAGATGAGCAGTGAGAATCCGGTGTTGTCGGACCGGGTGGCGGACTGCTTCATAACCATCCACAAGGACTCACCGGCTTACAGCTATGAGTTGCTGTATGTGGAGCGTCTGTTTCCCGTGTGCAGTCAGGATTACTGGCAGAAAATCCGCCGGGAGCTGGGCCTGGAAGGGGTCGATGGTGATGATATCTCACTGACACCCGCGGACATTTCCCGTTTCCCGTTGTTATCGACCCACAGCATTTTCGACCGTGCCGCGGGTGACTGGGAGGTTTGGTATAAGGCCGTCGAACAGCTAATTCCGCGGCACGCCCGGGTTCAGCATTTCAGCCACATGTTGCTGGCGCTGGAAGCGGCCCGGTTCCATCAGGGTATCGCGCTCACCAACGACTACATGCTGAGCACGCGTAAGGATTCGGAGGACTTTGTCCGGTTGCCGTGCCATCCGGTGATGACTGGGGACCAGTTCTACTTTGCCTGGAAAACCAGCCGGCGCCAGGAGCGGGGTATTCAGTTGTTGCGACGCTGGCTGGTGAGTCAGGCCATCGAGGGTGGGCTTCGGGGTGAGGCGGACTAGCCGCGTTCCAGGGTTTCCCAGACTTCGATGGCGGCGGCCAGGTCTTCCAGCGAGGCGCCCACGGATTTGAACAGGGTGATGGCGTCATCACTCGTGCGTCCCGGTTTGTCGCCCCGCAGCAGTTCCGCCAGTTCGGCCCGCAGGTCGGTCTTGCGGAACGCGCCTTCGTCGATGGCCTGGAGAATGTCGCCGGCCTCGCCCAGGGCACCGGCGTAGGTGTCGACAAAGACCTGGCTGTGGGCCAGGCACTGACTGTCGGTTTCCCGCATGGAGGGCCGGAATGCGCCCACCAGATCCAGGTGGCTGCCAGGTTGCAGCCATTCACCCCGGATCAGCGGTTCGGTCGACAGGGTGGCGCAGCTGATGATGTCTGCCTCGGGTACTGCGGTTTCCAGATCGGTTACCGCCTCACAGTCGAACCGGTCGCGGAATGTGTCGGCCAGGGCTTTTGCCTTGTCCGGGTTTCGGCCCCAGATCCGTACGGTATCGATGGGCCGGACGGCCGCGTGAGCCTCAACCAGCATTGGCGCCAGTTTGCCGGTGCCGACCACCAGCAACGATTTGGCATCGTGCCGTGCCAGTTCGCGGGCGGCCAGGGCTGAGGCCGCGGCGGTCCGTCGGCTGGTCAGGGCGCTGCCGTCGATACACGCGAGCGGAGTGCCATGTTCGCCTTCGCACAGGATGTACAGACCCGAGATGGCGGGCAGGCCGGCGTTGGCGTTCTGGGGAAACACGTTGACCATTTTCATGCCGATGTAACCTGTTTTTTCCCAGGCCGGCATCAGGAGCATGGTGGCCTCACCGTCCGGGCGGTGCATGGCGTGATGATGTCGTGGCGGCGCTTCCACTCCCTCGCGAAACGTGGTGGCGAGACGTTCAATCAGTGCCGGCCATGCCAGTGCGCCGGCCACCTCCTGTGCAGAAATAACCCGCATAGACCTTAACCCTGTTTACGACTGGCCAGTCGCTGGATTTCACCGATGATGCCGCGGCGGAATACCATGACGCAGACCACGAAGATGGTGCCGAGTATGACCTGTACCCAGGAGCCAAAGGCGGACAGCTCGTGGCTGAGGGCTCCCACGGTGATGGCACCCACCACCGGGCCGAATACCGTGCCCAGGCCGCCGACCAGGGTCATCAGGATGACCTCACCGGAGGTTTGCCAGTGGGCGTTGGTGAGCGCGGCGAACTGGAAAATGATCGCCTTGGTGGCGCCGGCCAGCCCGGCCAGGGTGGCGGATATCACGAAGGCCAGCAGTTTGAAGTGATCGACATCGTAGCCCAGCGACAGCGCGCGCGATTCGTTTTCCCGGATCGCCTGCAGCACTTCGCCGAACGGCGAATTGATGGTGCGGTAGATGATGCCGAAGCCAACGAGGAAGATGGCGAACACGAAGTAATACATGGCGAGGGAGTTGTTCAGGTCGATCAGGCCGAACAGGTGCCCCCGGGGAATGCCTTGCAGGCCGTTTTCGCCGCCGGTGAAGGGCATCTGCAGGGCCAGGAAGTAAATGATCTGGGCCAGTGCCAGGGTCACCATGGCGAAGTAAATGCCCTGGCGGCGTATGGCCAGGAACCCGAAGGCCGCGCCGAGCACCATGGCAAACCCCGCGCCGGCGAGTATGCCAAGCAGCGGGGTAAAGCCCCATTCCTTGGTGACGTAACCGGTGATGTAGGCGGCGCCGCCGAAGAACGCAGCGTGGCCGAACGAGAGCAGGCCGGCATAGCCCAGCAACAGGTTGAAGGCAGAGGCGAACAGGGCAAAGCACAGCAGGTCCATGACGAACACCGGGTAGGCGAACAGTGGCGCTGTCAGGCCTGCCACCAGCATGAGGATAAAGAGGATGCGGTTGGTCATGGCGCTTACTTCTCCTTACCAAACAGGCCGGCGGGGCGGAACAGCAGAACCAGCACCATGAGGAAGAAAATCACGGTACTGGCGGCGGGCGGGTAGAACACCTTGGTCAGCCCTTCAACCAGGCCCAGGGCCAGGCCGGAGAGGATGGCGCCCATGATCGAGCCCATGCCGCCGATGACCACCACGGCAAACACCACGATGATCAGGTCGGCCCCCATCAGCGGGCTGACGGAGTAGATGGGAGCGGCCAGAACCCCGGCCAGGCCAGCCAGGCCAGCACCGAAGGCGAAGGTCAGGGTGACCATGAGGGGAACATTCAGGCCGAAGGCCTGGGTCAGGTCGGGGTTTTCTACGCCGGCCCGCAACCGGGACCCGAGCTTGGTGTGTTCGATGACCCACCAGGTGAGGAAACAGACCACCAGGGAAAACACAATGGCAAACAGGCGGTACGTGGGGAAGTACATAAAGCCAAGATTGACCACGCCACTGAGGCTCTCCGGCTGGCCCGGGTAGGGGGTGCCGGAGACGTTGAAATAGTTGGAAAACAGACCCTGCAGAATCAGCGTGATACCGAAGGTCAGCAGCAGCCCGTAGATGTGATCCAGAGCGTACAGACGCCGGAGCAGAAGGCGTTCAATGAGAACCCCCAGCAGCCCGACCAGCACGGGCACCAGAATCAGGGACGCCCAGAAGCCGATCTGAACGCTGATACCAAACCATTGCTCCAGAAAGGAGTAGCCAATCAATGCGATGAAGGCACCGAGCATGTACATGGCGCCATGGGCAAAGTTGATGATATTGAGCAGTCCGAATATCACCGCAAGCCCGAGGCTCAACATGGCGTAGAACACACCGACATTAAGCCCAAGCAGCGCCTGGGCCAGGATGACCTGCATCGACACGTTGGCTATCTCCTCTTTAAGTGGTGGTCAAACCGTGTGTTAGTTAACCAGCGAACATTTGGTGTCTGCCATCGAGATGTAGGCCTGGTCGGCGGGAATCTTCGAGACCACGTTCAGCAAGTCCCACTCACTTTTCGATTCCGACGGTTTCTTCACTTCCACCAGGTACATGTCGTGCAGCATGGAGCCGTTGGGCGCGATTTTTCCGCCCTTTACGAACATGTCGTTCAGGGTCATTTCCCCCAGCTTGGCGCGAACCGTGTCGGTATCGTCCGTTCCGGTCTCCTTAACCGCGTTCAGGTAGTTGGTCACCGCCGAATAGACACCCGCCTGGACCATCGTTGGCATGGCACCATGGCGCTCATTGAATCGATTGGACCACGCTTTGGTTTCGTCGTTCTGGTTCCAGACAAACGCGGTGGTGAACTGCAGGCCCTGGGCAATGTCGAGACCCATACTATGCACATCGGTTAGAAATACCAGCATGCCAGCCAGTTTCTGGCCACTCTGGACGATCCTGAACTGGTTGGCCTGTTTGATGGCGTTCACGGTGTCCTGGCCCGCGTTGGCAAGCCCGATGACATCGGCACCGGATGATTGCGCCTGCAGCAGATAGGAGGAGAAGTCGTTGGTGGACAGCGGCGCGTTGACGTTGCCAACCACTTCACCGCCCAGGCTCTCCACTACCGCGCCGGTGTTGTCCCGCAGGGAGTGGCCGAAGGCATAGTCAGCGGTGATAAAAAACCAGCTCTTACCGCCGTTCTTGACCATGGCCGTGGCCGTGCCCACGGGTAACGCGTGGGTGTCGTAGACATAGTGAATGCCGTAGGGCGTGCACTGCTCCTCGGTGAGGGCCGTGGTGCCGGCGCCGGTGTTCATGGTGATGATCTTCTTGTCCTTGGCCAGTCCCTGAACCGACAGGGCCACCGAGGAGTTGTCGAGGGCGGTGATCATGTCGACTTCCTTGGCGTCGATCCATTCCCGGGCAGTACTGGCGCCGATGTCAGGCTTGTTCTGGTGATCAGCAGAGATGATTTCGATTGGTTTGCCCATAACCGAGCCACCGAAGTCTTCGATGGCCATTTGGGCCGCGATAACGGCGCCCGGGCCCTCCAGGGACTTGTAGACCCCGGACATGTCACTGAGTACACCGATTTTGACCTTGTCGTCAGACAAAGCTCCGGCTGCGGTTAGCGGCAAAGTTAGTGTTGCTGCAGTCACAGCGCCGACCAGTCCTTGTTTCCAGTGCTTGAACATAGTGGGTATCCTTTTGTTATTAGATTCCGGGTCGGACCGGCGAAGGCGGTCCAGGCCCACAGGCTCAGACACTCAGGTGTCTGTTCAACTGCTCTTTTTTGGCCTCGAGATCGGCCGCATCAATCTGCTCTACCACCTGACCATGCTCGATCACATAGTGTCGATCGGCCAGAGGCGCGGCAAAGCGGAAATTCTGCTCCACCAAAATGATTGTGAAGCCCTTTTCCCTCAGTTTGCGAATGACATCATCCAGGGCTCTCAGGATCACCGGAGCAAGCCCCTCGGTAATTTCGTCCAGCAACAGCAGGTTGGCACCGGTGCGCAGGATGCGGGCAATGGCCAGCATCTGCTGCTCACCCCCGGAGAGCTTGGAGCCCTGGCTTTTCCGCCGCTCCCTGAGGTTCGGGAACATGGTGTAGATGTCATCCACCGACAGGCCACCCTCGGCGACCATCGGGGGCAGTTCCAGGTTTTCGTCGACATTGAGTGAAGCAAAAATGCCGCGCTCTTCCGGGCAATAGCCGAGCTTGCCGACATGGGCAATCCGGTGTGTGGGCATGTTGATGATTTCAGTGCCATGGATCTTGATAGAACCGGTGCGACGGCCCACCAGGCCCAGAATGGCCTTCAGGGTGGTGGTGCGCCCGGACCCGTTACGGCCCAGCAGCGTAATCACCTCGCCTTCGTGCAGGGTCAGGTTCATGCCGTGGAGAATGTGGGACTCGCCGTACCAGGCGTGCAGGTTCTCGATTCGGAGTAACTCCGGGCGTTGATCAGGCGGCATCGGTGGTCCCCATGTACGCTTCCATCACGGCTGGGTTGGTGGATACGGTGTCGTAATCACCTTCCGCCAGTACCTCGCCCCGGTTAAGCACGGTGATGGTGTCGGCCAGGGTGGCGACCACATTCAGGTTGTGCTCTACCATCACAATGGTCCGGCCCTCGACCACTCGTCTGATCAGATCGGTGACCGTACCCACATCCTCGGAACTCATGCCCTGGGTGGGCTCGTCCAGCAGCATCAGCCGGGGCTTCAGGGCAATGGTGGTGGCAATTTCCAGGGCCCGCTTCTGGCCGTAAGGCAGCTCGACCGCCCTGGTGTCGGCATAGGCGCCAAGCTCGACCAGCTCCAGGGTTGCCTGGGCTTCTTCATTCAGTTGGTCCAGCACCCGCTTGGAACGCCAGAACTGGTAAGAAACCCCCAGTGTGCGCTGCAGGGCAATGCGTACATTTTCTCGGGCAGACAGGTGCGGAAACACCGCCGAGATCTGGAACGAGCGAATCATGCCTTGCTGGGCGATGCCGGCGGGCCGGGAGTGGGTGATGTCTTTACCGTCGTAGATGATCTGGCCGGCACTGGGCCTGAGAAACTGAGTCAGCAGGTTGAAAAAAGTGGTTTTGCCGGCACCGTTGGGGCCAATGAGGGCATGGATGCTCCCCGTCTCCACTTTTACGCTGACGTTGTTGATGGCGGTAAAGCCCTTGAAATCCTTTTGCAGATTCCGGGTTTCGAGGATGATCGGGGAAGGCGTTGTCTGTTCGCCCGCAGCCTGGTCGTTCACGGAAATACACCCCTTTCGGTTCAAGTCGGCGACGGGTGCGCCGTAGGTTCGTTATTATTTGTTATTCAAAATTTTTCTGAAAAGGTTGCAGATACTGCCAATTGAACTGACATTCAGTAATAGTCGGGGAGTGTGGAGTCTGTCAAGAAAAGAGGGGAGGCAGGGCGCCTCCCGGAGAGCGGAAACCGGTTTTACAGATACTGGTAACGCAGCAGCCGGTGCTTGATGCGTTCGAGGACGACCTGGTCGATCACCGCAGCCAGCACCGCGATTACCAGAATGTTGGTCATTACACCGGTCATGTCGGCGATTTCGCCGGAGTAGGCCAGGGATTTGCCCAGGCCGGCACTGAAACCGACAATCATTTCGGCGGAAATCAATGCCCGCCAGGCGTTGCCGAAGGCCAGTTGAGCGCCGGTGATCAGTTCCGGTGTCACCGCCGGGAAATAGACCCGCTTGAGCATCTGCAGCTTCGAAGCGCCCATCACCCGGGCGGCGGAGATATGCACTTTTTCCACGCTCTCGGTGGCGTTCATCACGCTCAGAGCGGTGGGGAAAAAGGCACCAATGGCCACCACCACGATGATCGGCAGGTTGCCGAATCCCATCAGGATCAGGAACAGCGGCACCCAGGCAATGGAGGGAATCGACTGCAGAATGATGATGGCGGCTTTCAGTGGGCTGCGAACCGCGTTCAGGGTGCCGCCCACCAGCCCGATCAGGATGCCGAGCACGATTGCGGAGCCGTAACCGGCACCCAGGCGGGTCATGCTGTTGCCCAGCCCTTCCCAGAAGGTCGGGTTGTTGAACTCTTCCCACAGACGGACAAAGGCGGCGGGAACGTCAGGCATCAGGAAGTCCGGCAGGAACCAGGCCGCCACCTGCCAGAAGAACAGAATGACGGCGATGGCGACCACATAGGCCCGTTTGCTGGCGACGCCGGCGGTTTGATTAGTACTCATGCTTAAAGCTCACGGGCCTTCTGCCAGGACAGATCGAGCAGCGAGTCAACGTCGAAATCGCTGTCTGCCGGAAGAATGCCCTGGGCCTGCATGATGCCGGCCAGTTCCTTCATCCGGTTGATGTCATCCTCAGTCAGTTTCGCGCTGAAATCATTGGTCTGGATGGCCTGGGTAATGACGTCCACGGCAGGAACCTTGCCCTGGTTGCGTGATTCGACGAACTCATCCTTGATGAAATACTCGGTTATCAGCGGGGCCGCTGTCGCGGGCTCGCTTTCAAGCATGTCAATGGCCTCGCGCTGGGCATCCAGCGCCGCCCAGAGAACGTCTTTCCGGTTCTTCAGGGTGTCGGCGGAGGTGATGACCACCATGCACGGGAACGGCCAGACTTCGCCGATTTCATAGATCTGCTTGACCGGCGCCACCAGCCGGGCGATACGGTCGTAGGGTTCGAACAGGAAGGCCGCATCCACCCGGCCACCAACCAGGGACTGAACGGCGACAGCCGGTGCCACACCCATGATGTTCAGATCACCGGGCTGAAGGCCGGCGTTGTCGAGCATCACGCCTTTGAGCACGATGTCGGCGGTGCTGCCCTGCTTCTGGGAAGCCAGGTTTTTGCCTTTCAGGTCCGCCACCGATTCAATGCCGGAATCGTCACGCACCAGCAGGGAGTGGTAGCCGCGCTGGGCGCCACCAACGATTTTCAGGTCCGCCCCGCGGGACGCCCAGGTAAAGGCGTTGGAGAAGCCAAGCACACCGATGTCGAGCTGGCCGCCCACGATGCCCTTGATCAGGTCGGTGCCGGAGCTGAATTCGATCAGTCTGGCATCCAGGCCGTACTTCTCATACAGCCCGGCCTCATAGGCCAGCATGGCCTGGGCATCGTCCATAACCCGGACGTAACCGACCCGGAATTCTTCTGCCGCATTAACCGGACTGGCGATCACCAGTGCCAGGGCAGCCGTAACTAACCAGCGAATCATACAGTTTCTCCTTTCTCAACAGGGGTTGAGGTTGTGTCGGTGTCGATACCGAGCAGGTTCAGAACGTCGCGACGGATATCGGCGAATGCTGACAGGTCGTGGGTTTTGGGAATGTGGCCCAGGGTAATTTCCTTGAGCACAACGGCTGGGCGGTTGCTGAACACCAGCACCCGGTCGGCCAGGTACAGGGCTTCGTCGACATCGTGGGTGACCAGGACCACCGTCGGACGCTCTTCCTCGATCAGGTCTTTCAGCACGCTTTGCAGGGTCATTCGTGTGAGGGCATCGAGGGCGCCAAACGGTTCATCCAGCAGCAGCACCTGGGGCCGGGCAATGAAGGCCCGCGCCAGGGCACAACGCTGGCGCATGCCACCGGACACCTGGTGCGGGTAATAGTCCTCGAAACCGGTGAGTTTTACCCGGCCCAGCCATTTGTGGGCATCTTCCCGGGCGGCCTGCTTTGGCTGGTTCTGGAATTCCAGGGCCAGAGCCACGTTCTCGAGCAGCGTCATCCACGGGTAGAGAGCGTGTTCCTGAAACACCAGGGTCCGCTCCGGTGAGGGGTTCGAGACACTTTTGCCATCGGCCGTCAGGGTGCCGGTAGAGGCACCCTGCAAGCCCGCGACCATGTGCAGCAGGGTGGACTTGCCGCAGCCGGACGGGCCAACGAGCGCCACTATTTCTCCGGTTTGGATGGTGGTGTCGAACTGTTTGATCACGTTCAGGTCGCCAAAGCTTTTGGTCACCTGGTCGAAATGGAGTTCCATATAACCCGCCAGAATATGTTTATATTCTAAAAAAGAATAAACAATCTCTATTTTATAACTACGAAGCGTTGTATAAAAGTGGATTATGCACTTTTACCTATTCGAGGACACTGACGGGGAATCCCGGCTGGGGAATTGCGCCAGTTCTGCAAGGAGATAAGATCAGAGTGAAGTGGCCGGGCTGTGAGAGCGGCCCGGCGGGCAGAGACTGGACTCACTCCCGGGCGGGTCGCTCAACGACCTTGCGTTTGCCCTTGGCACAACGGGACAGGGCCTTAAGGCCATCACCATCGAAGGCATCCACACGGATAACGTCGTAGAGTGCGGTCAGCGCCTCCAGCAGCTTGTCGCATTCGTCCGCCTTGACGACGCCCTCGGCGCAGGCCCAGTCCACCAGTTCCTTGCGTTCGTGGCCCATCAGCAGGGCGATGCCATCCAGTTCGTCTTCGTTCCGGTTGCGGATTGCTTCATGCAGCCGGCTGCGCATCTCTGCGGTCTCGTTGGCCAGTCTGTAGGCATTGAGTACCCGCCCCAGGGGATCTTCCGGGTCCATGGTGGTGTAGGCGCCACGGCTGATCCGCTGACGCACGGGGGTGTCCTTCACAATACTTTCAGCCACTCTGGCGCCGAGTTTGTCGTCCGGACCATTGAGCCCGGTGGCGCCCAACGGGAATACCAGCAGGCGCAGTGGCCAGCGCAGGGCCGTTACCGGAAAGTTGATGATGGCTTCGCGCATGGAACCCTGAAGATCCCGCAGGCAGGTTTTCAGGCACCATTCCACCAGTGGCCGCTGGTCATCCGGGTAGCCCTCCTCGTGCCATTGTTTGATCACGGCAGTGGCGTAGTACAGGTGTACCAGGCAGTCCGCCATTCGGCCTGAGAGCCGTTGCCGGGCCTTCAGGCCGCCACCTACCGTCAGCAGGGTTACGTCCGTCATCAGTGCGAACGCGGCTGAGAACCGGGCCAGTTGCCGGTAGCAGGGCTTGATATCACCCTGGCGAGGCACCGATTCGATCCAGCCCCGGGTCAGGCCCAGCAGCAAGGCCCGCAGGGCGTTGCGGGTGGTATGAGCCAGGTGGCGGTAGAAAATGCCGTCGAATGTCTTCGCGGCCTTGTCTTCATCCTCCATGCCGGCCGCTTCGATTTCCTCCACGATAAAGGGATGGCAGCGGATGGAGCCCTGGCCGAAGATCATCAGGCTGCGGGTGAGGATGTTGGCGCCCTCCACGGTGATGCCAATGGGCACCGCCTGGTAGGCCCGGGCCAGGAAATTGCGCGGGCCGGTGATCACGCCCCGGCCCGCCACAACATCCATGGCGTGGTTGATCACTTCCCGCATCAGGTCAGTGTTGCGGTACTTCAGCACGGCCGAGGGCACGGAGGGCCTGCCCCCCCGGTCGAGCATACCGGAAGTGAGCAGCCGGGCCGCGTCCATCATGTAAGTGTAGCCGGCAATTGGCTCCAGAGCTTCCTGTACGCCCTCAAACTGGCTGATGGAACGGCCGAACTGCTCCCGGGTGTAAGCGTAGGACCCGGTGGCAAGGCTGGCCACCTTGCCGGCGCCGGTGCCCAGGGCGGGCAGGGAGATGGACCGGCCGATGGAGAGGCACTCCAGCAGCATGGTCCAGCCCTTGCCGAGCATGTCCTGGCCGCCGATGACCTGGTCCATGGGAATGAAGACATCGCTGCCCCAGGTTGGCCCGTTCATGAACACAGTGTTCATGGGCAGGTGGCGGGCGCCGGCATTGACGCCCTCGGTCTCCCGCGGGACCAGCACGCAGGTCACACCGATCTCATCATTATCGCCGAGCAGCTTGTCCGGGTCATAAACCTTGATGGCCAGGCCAATCAGTGTGGCCACCGGTGCCAGGGTAATGTAGCGCTTGTTCCAGGTGACCTTCAGGCCCAGTACTTCCTTGCCGTTCCATTCACCCTTGCAGACGATGCCCTTGTCGGGAATGGCGCCTGCATCGGAGCCGGCCACCGGCGAGGTCAGGGCAAAGCACGGAATCTCGTCGCCACCGGCCAGTCTTGGCAGGTAGTGCTTTTTCTGCTCATCGGTGCCGTAGTGCATCAGCAGCTCGCCGGGGCCCAGCGAATTGGGCACCATCACGGTGACGGCGGCCGACACACTGCGGGTGGAGATTTTCATCACGATTTCCGAGTGGGCGGTGTTGGAGAAACCCAGGCCACCGTCCTCTTTCGGGATCACCAGGCCGAAAAAACCCTTTTCCCGGATGAATTTCCAGACCTTGTCCGGCAGGTCGTACTGTTCGTGGGTAATTTTCCAATCGTCCAGCATGGCGCAGAGCTTTTCCACCGGGCCATCCAGAAAGGCCTGCTCGTCGCTGGTGAGGTGTGCCGGTTTGGCGTCCAGCAGTTTGTTCCATTTGGGCTTGCCGGAGAAGAGTTCACCGTCCCAGTCCACCGAGCCGGATTTCAGGGCTTCGGCCTCGGTATCCGAGAGTTTCGGCAGGCGGCTGCGAACCCAGCCAAGCAGTGGCCGGCTGAGCTTGTCGAGCCGTAAATCGCCGGGAATCGCCAGAATCAGGGCCAGGGCCAGCAGAGCGCCACCGAAAAGGATGCTGAGAATGTGCCAGTCATCCTGAAACAGACCGATAACTGTGGCAATGGACATCACCAAAGCAGCTGTGGTGCCGCCGATACCCAGATAAATCAGTATCAGGGCACTGATCAGCAGGAAAAGAACACTCATGGGGCAGACCTCCGTATCGTGAATGCAATCAGCCAGATTGTGCTTCTAACCATCGGTCAAAGTCCCTGCAGTTGCAAGGAGAGCCGGCGGGTGCAGGGCTTGGTTGGTATGATCGGCCTTAAAAGCTGAGGCCAAAAATCAGTAACGCCAGAGTGGTCAGCAGCACCGCCACGTTCATTCCAAGAACAGAATTAAGCCGCGGAGGGTCCGCCAGGGCGCCCGGCAGCCTGAGGCTGACCCACAGAGCTGCGGGCGCCGGAGCGAGCGCGATGGTGGCCCATACCGGCAACCAGCCTACCAGTATGCCGGCCCCCAGAACGCCGTAACTTCCCAGCAGCAGAATGCCCACCAGTCGGGCAGCGGCAGGCTGGCCCAGGGTTATCACCAGGTGTCGGCGCCCGACTTTCCGGTCTGCTTCGGCATCCGGTATCTGATTGATCAGCAGTAGCTCGCTGACCAGCAGCAAGCTGATGGCGGACACTGCAATGGCTGCAGCGTCGATGCGGGCACCCAGGGCAATCAGGCTGCCCAGTATCATCACCGGCCCGAATCCAAGCCCCGGGGCCAGCAGGCAGAGGATGGGCGAGCGGGTAATCCAGCGGGTGTAAGTCAGTACCAGCACCACGCCCGCGGCCCCGAGCACCAGCATGGGCAGCCCCCGGAGCCAGAGAAAGTACAGGCCGATGGCCACCACCAAGGCGAGCGTGCCGAGGGCCGCCAGCAACACACGTTTTGCGGCGGCGGGAACCTCCGGAAGCGCCCCGCTGCCGCCGGAAAAGGGCGTGCGCCGGGTGATCAGGTCCAGCCCGGAAACAAAGTCCTCGTATTCATTGAGCAGGTTGACCGCCGCGTGGGCGAGCAGGGCGCCGACCAGAACCAGAAAGGTATCCAGTAACGCCGGTGGCTCGCCCTGTTGCCAGGCCAATGCCACACCGAGGCCCGCACACAGGGGGGCGAGCACCAGAAAGTTGGGGCGGGCGGCACGCACCACCGCGACGGTTTCAGACATGGGGTCCTTCCTCAACGAAACAGGGCTGACTTGATCCGGTGGTCAGATGTAACCGGCTGCGAATACCAGCCCGAGCACCACGGGCATCACAACGAGACTACCAAGATTGCTCAATAATACCAGTGAAGCCACCTTATGTGGCTCCTGGCGATACTGTTCTGCCACTATGTAGTTCAGTACCGCCGGCGGCAGGGCGGCGAATACCCACAGCGCCGCGACCTGCATCCCCGGCAGGTCGAGGATGGCGATCATGGGCCAGGCCAGCAGCAGGCCACTGGCCGGGCAGGCGATTGCACCGAGCATGCCCAGTTTCCAGTCGCTGAAATCCACATCCAGCATGCGGACGCCCAGAGCAAACAGCATCAGCGGAATGCTGACACCACCAAGCATGTTCAGTGTCTCCAGCAGCCATTCCGGTAGAGGAACGGCAGCAAGATTCACCGAGAGCCCGGCAACACTGGCGAGCACAATCGGCAGTTTCAGGCGTTTCACAATGGAGGCATGGTGGTCCAGTATGTACAGACCGACAGAGAAGTGCAGCAGCATTTCCACGATGAACAGCACAATTGCCGCTGGCAGGGCCCCGTCACCAAAGGCCAGCACCAGTAGGGGAATGCCCATGTTGCCGGAATTGTTGAACATCATGGGAGGCAGGAAGGTTTTCAGGTTCAGCTTCAGAACCTTTGCCAGCGGATACAGCACGATACCCGAACCAAGCACCACCACCGTGGCCGCCAGCGCCAGCTGGGCATAGTCCTGCAGGGGGGCCTTCTGGTCCGCCAGCACCGCAAACACCAGCATGGGCACGAACAGCTCCATGTTGAGAACGTTGAGTCCCTGGATATCCGGGGTGCGGTAACGGCCATAAAGGGCACCGCAACCGGCGATCAGGAAAACCGGCAACATGGTGGACAGAATCTGGCCGATCATTGAACAGGCTCCGACAGGCGTAAGAGAGATAGTGAATGAATAATCCGTTAGGTTCGCAAGTATCGAGCCGGTTGGGCAAGCATTAATCGCAAACGTTCGACCAAAGCCGGAGGCAATATGGTGTGAGCGGACCAGGTTGCGGTGGCCGGCCAGGCCCACCAGAATACCGGCCTGAGATTCTTAATCTGCTGCGGAGAGTCCCTGTGTCCAGTCCCTTTGATCAGCCTGTTTTCCGGGAACACACCTGTTCGGTCAAATTTGATGCCCGAAGGGCGGTGTTTGGCCGCGATGACGTTATTCCGGTGTGGGTTGCCGACATGGATTTTGCCGCTCCTGAGGCTGTTACCCGGGCGCTCAGCGAGCGGGCTACACACCCGGTGTATGGTTATACCCTGTTTCCGGACAGTCTTTATCGGTCCATGATCGACTGGTTCGCCGACCGACACGGCTGGCAGATCCAACGGCAATGGATCCTGATGGCGCCCGGTGTGGTCCCGTCCCTGAACGCGGCTTGCATGGCCTATGCCGGGCCGGGCGAGGGTGTCATCATCCAGCCACCGGTGTATCCGCCGTTTTTCAGTTCGATCCGGCACAGTGGCCGGAAGGTGATCGAGAACCCCCTGGTGCCGGAAGACCCTGACACCGGTGACCCCGGCCATTACCGGATGGATCTGGACCACCTTGAACAGTGCGCCGCGCGACCGGATGCCCGTATCCTGTTGCTGTGTTCACCCCACAACCCGGTTGGGCGGGTTTGGTCTGATGACGAGCTCAGGGCCGTGCTCGCCATTGCCCGACGGCACCAGCTGGTGGTGGTCTCGGATGAGATTCACTGCGACCTGACCTATCGGGACAAGCCCCGCCACACCATGTTGGCCAACCTGGCCGGGCCGGAGGATGCCCTGGTGATGGCGGTGGCACCCAGCAAGACTTTCAATATGCCCGGCCTGGGGCTGTCCGCGCTGGTGATCCCCGATTCGGACCGGCGCAGCGCCATGAAAGCCGTGTTCGCGTCCATGCATCTGCCCCAGTGCAACCCGTTCAGCATCGCCGGCTTCGAAGCCGGTTATCGCCACGGCGGTCCCTGGCTGGATGATCTGATGGCATACCTTCAGGCAAACCGGGATTATGTGGTGGAGGCGGTCAGCCAACGGCTGCCGGGCATTCGGGTATCGGCTCCCGAGGGAACCTACCTGATGTGGCTGGATTGCCGCGGGCTGGATCTGGACGATGCCGGCCTGAAGCGGTTTTTTGTCCGGGACGCCGGTATCGGCATGAATCCCGGGGTATCGTTTGGTGATCAGGGCAGCGGCTTCATGCGGCTCAACATCGGCTGCCCCAGAGCCGTGCTTGAAGAGGTTCTTGATCGAATCGAAACCGCACTCGGGAACCTCGGACCGGATCACTGATCCTTCATGGAGCAGTGATTTTGCACCGGTTTCCAGTGGGGTGGTTCGGCTATGCCGGGCAGGTCGCCACTGGTGGGCCGGATTGCCTCCCAGATCTTGCCTCCGTGGCGGGTCAGGCTGCCGACGGTGTAACTTCGGGAGAACAGCCATGGCTCGGGTTGTTCGCACGGCTCCTGAGCCGGGTTACGGCTCTGGGCAGTCGACCGCTCACTGTTGCCGGTTTCTGACATGCTTGCATCAGTGTCGACGCGGGCGCCGGACTTGCCGCCGGCGTTGTCGCTTTTGGCGCCACAGTCCGGAACCGAATCGAGCCGCTTCCAGTTAAATGCCGTTCCCGGTTCCTGCCCTTCGTGCAGTTCACGGGATTCAAACCAGTTTCCCTGATGAAATACCACAGTGCCTGCCGGGTAGTAGCGGGTAGGCACCCACTTGGCCTGCTCCGGATCACAGGGCTTAGCGGCAGCCGGAAGTGAGAGGCCAGGCATCAGCAGCACCAGAAAGAGAAGGCTGCGAAAGCGTCGGATGGATTCAGTCATGGTTGTCTCCTTTTGCTTGCTGTTCTTTGATCCGGTAGTTCGCACGTTTGCCGGTCTGAGTTGCCAGTAGCAGTCCGGCGAGAATCAGCAGACCACCGATGATATGAAACACCCCGAGGGACTCCCCCAGAAAGACACCCGCCAGCACGGAGGCGAAGACCGGCGTCAGGTACATGAAGATGGCCGCCCGGGCCGGGCCGATTTTATGCACACCGTGATTCCAGAAACCGTAGGCCAGAATGCCCGGGAAAATGGCGAAATACAGCAGGGGCAGGGCTGTGTCCCGCGACAGATCGAAACCACCTGCGAAGAAAAACAGATCGGTCAGGTAAAAAGGCAGTATCACCAGGGTACCCAGAAGTATCTGGGTAGTCAGAAAGGTCAGGGCCGGCAGCGGCACCGCCTGGCGTCGCAGCAGGACCGAAAACAGCCCCCAACTGAAGACCGCCGCCACCATGATCAGGTCCCCCGGCTGCGCCTGCAGGCCGGTGAGTACCGCAATGTCGCCCCGGGCCACTACGGTGATAATCCCGATGATGGCCAGGGCGATACCGAGGGCCTGGATGGGGCGGGTCCGGTCGCCGAGCAGAATCCAGGCCAGCAGTGCCACGAAGATCGGAATGGTGGCGTTGATCAGGGCGATGTTGGTGGCCGTGGTGGTGGTCGCCGCGAAGTAGAGTAACGAGTTGAAGGCCGCCACGCTGAAGGTCGCCAGGGCAAGCATGGACCCGAAACGCTGGCGAATAACCTGGCGGTGGCGCCAGACACCCGGAAACCCGAAGGGCAACAGAATGGCGAGTGCAATGATCCAGCGCCAGAAGGACATGGACAGGGGCGGGATGTTCTCAACCGTGCCCCGGGCGACAACGGCATTGCCGGCCCAGAACAGAGGCGTCAGGACCAGACCAACGTAGGCCAGCCCTGGAGTTCGGGGCAAGATTCCGGCGCTTTCCGCAGACACACACGCTCCTGTTGGTTGGGTACTGGCCGATAAAACGCATAGGATACTACTCTCCCGGAACTTCTGCCTCCGTACCAATGTGGTAGGCTGCGAAACCAGCCATTACCACCTGGTCGACCGCCATACCGATAACCCGCCCATCACTGGAGGAACGGATGGGATGCTGGGCATTGGTGATGGGGTCGGAGACGTAACCGAGAATCTCTCCCTGCGATACCCGGGCCCCAAGCTCGATCTCGCTGAACAGAATGCCGCCGTGATCAGCGCGGATCCAGTCGGAATCGTAGTAGACCGGCTCCGGATCCCCCCACACGAACATCCGCGAAATCATGCCCTGGCGTTCCATCAGGCTGGTCAGGCTGTTAACCCCGGCGCTGATCTGGTGTTGCTGAATCCGGTGGGATTCCCCGGCTTCCATGGTCACGGTGCGTATGCCGGCAGCAACCGCGGCGGTGCGAAGCATGCCGGGGGAGCCGGTGCTGTGAACCACCGCCATTCGGTCAAAGCCCCGGGTGAATTCGGCCACTTCCGGGTTGTTCATGTCGGCCCTGAGCTGGGGCAGGTTGGTGCGTTTCAGTGAGCCAGTGTGAATGTCCACCAGCATGTCGCAACGGCGGATGACGTTTTCGAACAGCGAATAGGCAATCCGGTCGGCCAGGCTGCCCTCCGGGCTGCCGGGGAAATGCCGGTTGAGATCCCGCCGGTCGGGCAGATAGCGGCTGCCTTGTTGGAACCCCGGCAGGTTGACGATGGGAATGCCTACGACCCGGCCAGAGAGTTTTTCCGGGTTCAGGTCATACACCGTCTGGCGAATAATCTCGATGCCGTTGAGTTCATCACCGTGAACGGCACCGGTGAGGCACAGGGTCGGACCTGCATTGACGCCATTAACCACCAGCACCGGTGTCGGCTGGGATAAACCGGCAATCTGGATGCCCGGCGCCCAGGCCAGACGGGTCGAGGTTCCCGGCATGACATCATTACCAAGGAGGGTGAAAGCTTCTCCTGGCCGAAGCTCGGGTCCGGGCTCCGATTCTGTCCCGGCGCCAGCGTCCGGCAATTCAGATCCGGTGGTATCCGCAGTGTTCTCGGCCGGGGCTGTCGCCTGTGCCTCAGGCGCTGGCGCAACCTCCTTGAGGTCAATATTCGGAGCCACTTTGCGGGCAGGCGCCGAGGGCGTATCGATACCAGCCCCGGTCCGGGACGGATGTGGCTTCAGGGCCTTGTTTTCCCGTTCCGCGGTTGTCCGTGGCACCGATTGTTCAACGTCCTCCACGCTCTCGTCTTCGGCGAGTTCCGCGACCAGGACTTCGGATGCCTTGCGGGATTTGGCGGGATCGGGATTGGCGAACAGGGGCGCCGGCAGCGAGATTGCAAGCAGGCCGGTCAGCAATATCAGGTGGCTCGGTTTTTGAAGCCGCTCAAACAGCATAATTCCTCACGGATCGTCCGTATGCGCCCAAGGATAGAGGGTCTCTGGCGGTCATGGATACGGCTGTAACAAAGGTTTAATGCCCCTTCCATGAAGTCTGGGCAAACCCGGCGCGGCAGTACCTGTCCAGCCAGTGTCAAATGCATTGGTTTGCATGAAGGTGATCGTTATACGCCGACAGGGCCTGTAACAATAGGGGTTGATCGCGACATCCGGTGTGCTTCTGTTACTGCCCTGTTAGTTCGCGTGTACAACCTGCCACAGGTCGTCCCTGCGGAACGCCCTGTGCTCGGCCTCCAGCTTCAGCAGGTGCGCCAGTGCTGACCGTTCGGCCACCCCGTGAATCGCCGCCGGCACATCATCGTATGCCTTTGCTGTCAGCGTTTTGAGATTCACCGGGGTCAGCGCTTCCAGGGCACGAGCGACCTTGTGCTCCCGAGACAGTCGGTGGGTAATCAGGAAATCAATGACCGCTTCCGGTTGTCCCATTAAGAATCCATGGGCCGGGGCAATGTAGCGGATGGACTCGGCCAACAGGTCGTACAGGGACTCAATGTAGGCCTTCATGTCCCCGTCCGGCGGATTAATCACTACCGTGGACCCCTGCATGATGTGGTCGCCGGAGAAAAGCAGCTCCTGATCCGTCAGCAGATAACACAAATGATTCGAGGCATGGCCCGGGGTGTGCAGTACTTTCAGAATCCCGGCTTCGGTAACAATCAGGTCACCGTGCTCCGGTTCGTCATCCGCACGGAACGTCTGGTCCTGACTCGCGCCTTCGGGCGCCGGCCAGCCGTAAACACGGCAACCGGTTCGCTCCTTGAGAGCCGCAACGGCCGGCGAGTGATCCTTATGGGTGTGGGTAACCAACACCTGATCAATCACCCCACCGGTCACCTCCAGAATCCGCTCAATATGGTTGTCGCTCGCGGGGCCGGGGTCAATCACGGTAAACCGCTCATGACCCAGTACATAGGTGTTGGTGCCCGGCCCGGTCATCATCCCGGGGTTGGGTGCCGTCAGCCGGATCACCCCCGCCGCCACTTCAACCGGCTCACCGGGAATAATCTCTGCCCGGGTTGAGCCCTCCCCTTCCGGATCCAGCTTGGCCGCCTCATCATAGGCCGGCGCCCCCGGCTCCAGCGTCACCGGCTTGCCTTTCTTCAGCCCCGGCCAGGGTTTGCTTGGATGAGGTTCAGGCGGATTGGCGTGGGCATAACGCATTAGCGCATCCGTGGTTTCGAAATCACTGAGCACCCGCAGCGTCCGGATCGTCGGCAACCCCAATAACCGCCGGCCACCGCGGTGATCCTCCAGTGCTTTCTCCGGCCGGATCCAGACATGATCAATGGTCTCCACCCCATCATGACTGGCCAGTTGGCCTTCAGGCGCGGTGGTCACAAAGAACCGTGTATCAAACCGCCGGGGCGGTCCCGGCGGCGTAACCCAGTGGCCCAGGTAGGCCAGCCGGTCCAGCGGAATCGACAGCCCATGGTTATTGCACAGACTGGCCAACGACAAATCGCCCCTGAACAAAGCTTCCCGGTCGCCATGGGCCGGATGGTCCCCGGAAACCGGATGCCCCTGCGCATCCACCGCAACCAGAATCCCGGCTTCCTCAAAACACTCCCGAACCGCCGCCAGCATGTAATCCGCGCCACCCTCGTCGACACTCATGGTCTGACTGACCTCGGCATCTCCGGGCCCAAGGGCGTGTTCCCGCCCGCTGGGCTCGTGTTCTTCGACCCTTCCTCCGGGGAACACAAAATAGCCGGGCATGAACACCGCATCCCAGGTACGTTGCAGCAGCAGGACTTCAAGGCCTTCGGCAGTGTCGCGAATTAAAACCAATGTGGCGGCAGGGCGGATATCCATAAAACTCCAAATGCGATCTTTATTATTCGGTGCGCGAAGAGAGTACGAACAACATCAGGAAAGAGCCTTCCAAAACTGTGTGGAGCCAGGGATGGCGGAACTCAAGCGTCACAGGGACGTGCCGCAAGGAGCGTGTTTTGGAAGGCTCTTTCCTGATGTCGCTGCACCAAAGCTTACAGCGCAAAGGTCCAATAGCAAGATAACCGATTTAAAGCAGAACGTCTTGAGATGAACACTAAAGTCGAACAGCGTATGATTCGCCCCCAGAGACCCAGCGAGAACAGGAACCCAATGTGGCCCGAATCAAACTCTCCTTCCCGGACGACGCCTTCCGCTTCGAAACCAGAATGCCCGTCAGAATCACCGACATCAACGGCGCCAACCACCTGGGCAACGACGCCCTGATCTCCATGCTCTCCGAAGCCAGGGCCCAGTTCCTCGTCAGTTACGGCCTCCAGGAAGCGGGCAAGGATGGCACTGGCATCATCGTCACCGACCTGGCCACCATGTACCAGTCCGAGTCCTTCTTCCCGGAAATGCTGCGCTTCGAAGTCGGCCTGATGGACTTCAACAGGTACGGTGGGGATTTCGTCTTCCGGGTCACCAAGGCCGAGAGCGGCCAGCCCGTTGCGCTCGCCAAGTACGGATTCGTGTTCTTCAACTACCAGCGCAAGGAAGTGGTGCCTGTGCCGGAAAGCTTCCGCTCACGCTTTGCCTGACCCAGCACTGGACATGAAGGCGGGGTCAGATGAACCCTTTCATCTGACCCCATTCTGTCTCGTGCTGTTCCGGAGCCGTTTCATGCCGGCCCGATAGAAGCCGTAAGCCATAACGCCAGCGAGGAGATTGCCCACCAGTGCGCCACTCATGAGGCCAAAGATGCCACTGATCTGGCTGCCCAGCCAGAGTAGCGGCAAGTAGCAAAGAAACAGCCGCAAAGTGGATACCAGCAGCGCCCGCATCGCCAGTCCCAGGGCGTTGCACACCGACACCATCAGCATACACACGCCCAGGCCGCTGTAACTGAGCGGCACCCGCACCAGATAGGCGGCCAGCACCTCCCGGACGTCGCTGTCGCTTGAGAACAATTCAGACACCAGCCCTGAAGCCAGCACCCAGGTCAGGCCAATGGCAAGCTGCCAGACCACCACGAACCGGACCGCGATGCGCACCAGTTTTCGGATCTGTTCAATATCTCCGGCACCCAGCAACCGGCCAATCATCGGCGGCATCGACATGGTCAGTGCCAGCACCACGACAATGGAGAAAAACTCCAGGCGGGTGCCGAGGCCCCAGGCGGCTACGGCTGCGGAGCCGAAGCCGGCGACAAGGGCTGTTGCCAGCATCGCCGAGACGGCGGGCATCAGCTGACTGACCATGGCCGGTGCCATGATGCCGTTGAGCTGCTTGAGGGCCTGCCAAAGGGCAAGCTGGCGCAGATCAAACCGGACCCAGTGCCGCTTCAGAAGTTTTGGGTAGATCACCAGGCAGCCGATACCGAACGAGGTGACGGTGGCCCAGGCGGCGCCGGGTAAACCCCAGCCAAAGGTAAAAATATAGAGCGGATCCAGGGCGATGTTGGTCAGACTGGTGGCCACCATCATGTACCCCGGCAGTCTGGTGTCGCCGTGGGAGCGGCACACACTGTAGCCGAAGTAGAGAACCGCGCCGGTCCAGGCGGCGATCAGCCAGGGAATCCAGTAGCGTCTGATCAGCGGCAGCAATGTCTCTTCCGCGCCGAGTGCGGTCATGATGTGGCCCTGGAGAAGCCACAGGGTCACACAGATCAGGAAAACCAGGGTTCCACCTACGGTAATGATCAGGCCGCCCAGACGATAGGCGCGGAGTTCGTCACCGGCACCCAGTGTGCGGGAAACGATGGCGGTAGTGGCAATGCCCAGGCCCACCTGAAGACCGATGATCAGTTGCTGCATTGGCAGGGTGAAGCCGAGCGCCGCCAGCGGGTCTTTTCCCAACTGGCCGATAAAAGCACTGTCGGCCAGTTGGAAGGTCATCAGGGAGAGTACCCCGAACAGCATGGGCCAGGTCATGCTGTAGAGCTGGCGGGCCAGGCTTGGGGGTTGGGCGGTTGTTTGCACGGGGTGTTTGGGGCCTTGGGTTGGGGTTCCGGCTTTGGGCGGGGATTCTAACAGGTTCTGGTTTGGGTGTTAGCAAAGCTGCTGGCACGGCTTTCCAGGACACGCCGTGAACCCATCCATGGGGGCTTGGCATTGCCATCCCTGGCAATGCACAGTCCTGGAAAGCCGCGCCAGCAGCTTTGCTCGAGCTCAGGCGTTACGGCCAGCGCCTGATTACTGATCCAGTGTTTTAAAGCGCGTTCAGTGCTGCGTCGTAATCCGGCTCGTTCTTGATCTCGTCGACCAGCTGGCTGTGCAGAACCTTGTTGTTCTCATCCAGTACCACTACTGCCCGGGCGCAAAGGCCGGCGAGGGGGCCGTCCTGGATGGCGACGCCGTAGTCCTGCTGGAAGCTGTAGTTCCGGAAGGTGGAGAGGGTTTCGACATTTTTCAGGCCTTCGGCACCGCAGAATCGGGCGGCGGCAAAGGGCAGGTCGGCGGAGATAACGAGTACCACGGTGTTGTCGAGGTTGCCGGCTTTTTCGTTGAATTTCCGGGTGGAGGCGGCGCAGACGCCGGTGTCGATGCTGGGGATGATGTTCAGGATTTTGCGTTTGCCGGCCCAGTTATCGAGTTTGACTTCTTCCAGGCCGCTGTTGGTCAGGGTGAAGGGTGGTGCGTTGTCGCCTGTTTCGAGGAATTTGCCGCTCAGTTCAATAGGGTTGCCGTCGAGGGTAACGTTGTTCATGGGGTTTGCTCCTTGTCGTCTGGTTTAGAGTCTTACGTACTCTGTGTAGACCACTTTGGATGATTTTGCATGTGAGCTTTGGTGGCTGGACTGGTGCGGGGCGGTTATCCAAAACACGCTCCTTGCGGCACATCCCTGTGGCGCTTGGGCTCCGCCATCCATGGCTCCGCACAGTTTTGGATAACCGCCCCGCACCAGTCCCCGAGCCTCGGAGTGGCCTACCTTAGTGCTCAACTGATCTTAACCGCTGGTCGCACTTTGTGCTTCGAAACCCCTTGCAGGATAACGCTGAACCAGCAGCAGATAACAGCCCATGGCAATGGCGGCGCAGGCGGCGATGATGGTGGCCATGATCAGGGAGGTGCCGTCGTGCAGGTGGCCGACGAGCATGCCGGCGAAGGCGGCGATGGCCATCTGGGTGAAGCCGAACAGGGCGGAGGCGGAGCCGGCCATGGTCGGGAAGTTGGCCAGGGCACCGGCCATGGTTTGGGGCAGGACCATGCCGGTGCCGATCATGAACAGGGCCTGGGGCAGGATGACGGCCCAGACGCTGAAGACTTCGCTCAGGGCCAGCACGGCCATCAGGCTGCCTCCACCTACTGCGATTACCAGGCCACGAACCAGGATCTGGTCAGGCAGCAGGCGGCGGCCGAGCCGGACGGCGGTCAGGTTGCCGACAATGTAGCCGGCGACCATGCCGGCGAAGTAGAGGCCAAACTGTTCCGTGGGTACGCCCAGAAAGTCGATGAGCACGAACGATGAGCCGGACAGGAAAGCGAACAGGCCGGAGAAGATCAGGGCGTTGGTCAGGGTATAGCCGAGGAAGCTGATGTCCCGTGCGATGGTGCGGTAGTTCCGGAGCAGGCTGCAGAGTTTCAGGGATTGGCGATGCTCCGGGCGCATGGGCTCGGGAAGGCCGATGGCAACCACGACAGCCATCACCAGCGCGTAGCCGCCCAGTACCAGGAATACCGATGACCAGCCCAGGCTGGCAGTCATAAGCCCGCCAATGGTTGGTGCAATCGCCGGCGCCAGGGCCATGATGCTGGCCAGGATGGCGAGGATCCTGGCGGCTTCACGGGGCGTGTAAATGTCCCGGATCGCCGCACGGCCCAGTACCGGGCCTGCGGAGCCACCCAGGGCTTGCAGGAAGCGGAACAGGATCAGGGTTTCGATATTGGTGGCCAGCGCGCAGCCAATACTGGCGATGGCAAAAAGCACAAATCCGCCAATCATGATCGGTTTGCGACCAAAACGGTCCGCCAGGGGGCCGCAGACTAGCTGGGCAATGGCAAAGCCCACCATGTACAGACTGAGAGTCAGCTGTACCTGATCGGTGCCGGTACCGAAGTCTCTGCCAATCTGTGGCAGTGCCGGCAGATACATATCCGTCGCCAGCGGCCCGAGAGCCACAGCCGCAGCAAGAAGTACAGTTGTCCAGACACTGGTCAAAGTAAGCATTCGCTTCCTGAGTGCGTTATCGAGGAGTTACGACAGGTCAGGTTGGGGAGGTGGCTTTCCGAAACTGTGCGGAGCCATGGATGGCGGAGCCCAAGCGTCACAGGGATGTGCCGCAAGGAGCGTGTTTCGGAAAGCCACCTCCCCAACCTGGCCGACCACCGAGTGTTGGCAGTCTAGGCGAGGGGCGACCAAAAGATAACGGCCTGCACGCTCATACAACCTATGAGTAAAAGTAATTGATTAACTCTTCAGGCTGTTGAGTGCGGCCGCAACGACGTTGATCTGATTGCGCAGCCACTTATGGGCAGGGTCGTTCTGGTTGCGGCGGTGCCAGAGCATCAGCAGGGTAAAGGGTTTGAAATCAAAGGGCAGGGGCACCCAGGCGAAGTCGCGGAGTAAGTGTTTGCTCATGCCTTGCGGGGCTGTGGCCAGCATGTCAGTACCACGGAGGAACTCGGGGAGGCCAGAGAAGTTGGAGACCGTCACCACGTTACGGCGGATCAGGCCCCGGGTGTCGAGCGATGTTTCCAGGCTCGGTTTCTCGCCGGTGGCGAACAGCAGGGCGATGTGGTCGGCCTTCAGGTAATCCGCCAGATCCGCCGGAGGCTCCCGGTGCGCCGGGTCGTAGAACACCACCATGCGGTCCGCCATCAGGCCCCGTTGCATAATGTCCGTGGCTTCCGGGGCGTGGGGCGAGAGGATCAGATCACAAACGTCCTTCCGGAGCATATCCGCCCTTGGAATACCCGACGGAATGACCTGCAGGCGGATACCGGGAGCCTCCCGGCGCAGGGTGCGCACGAGGCCCGGCAACAGCAGGTCGCGCTGGTAATCGTTGGCAGCGATCGTGAAGGTGAACTCCGCGGTGGCGGGGCTGAAGGGCGGGCCGGCGGACAGGGACTGGAGGTCGTCCAGAATCTGGCGCACGTGGGGGCCGGCCTGGAGTGCATACCGCGTCGGGGCGATGCCCCGCCCGGATTTGACGAACAGCGGATCGCCGAGGGCGTGGCGGAGGCGCTCAAGCGTGTGGCTCACCGCGGACTGGGTGACGCCCAGCCGCACTGCGGCACGGGAGACACTGCCCTCGTCCAGCACAGCCAGGAAAGTGCTCAGGGCACGGAAGTCCAGGTTCAATGTATCAATTGGATTCATGAATGGCAGTGTAACCCGATACCAGCAGGTGGTGCCACGGTGGGTCTGCGTTCCTGTCTGTTCGTGTTGAGTGATCGTTCAAATCCCGATACTGTGGTTTCAGTACACGATCCCAATACCCGTCCGGATGAGGAGTCCCACCGATGACCATGACTCTTGCTTTTGATGTCTACGGAACCCTGGTCGACCCCATGGGCATGTCCCGCCTGCTGGCGGAAGATGCCGGAGACAAAGCCGAAGCAGTCGCTGCGCTCTGGCGCGAGAAGCAACTGGAGTTCTCGTTCCGGAAGGGCCTGATGAAGGTGTATGAGGATTTTGGCGTGTGCACCCGCCAGGCCCTGCGCTATGCCATGGCGGCCCACAAATTGCCGTTAACCGAAGAACGTGAGAACGCCCTGATGGCGGCGTATCTCTCACTGCCCGCTTTTGACGATTCGTTGCCGGCACTGGAAAGCCTGAAGGGGCAGTATCCGTTGTTTGCGTTTTCCAATGGCAGCTACCCGGCCCTTGAGAAAGTGCTAGGGCACAATAACCTGCTTGATCAGTTTGAAGGCCTTGTCTCCGTCGACGACATCAAAAGCTTTAAACCCGACCCCGCTGTGTATACTTATGCGCGGCGTGTGACCGGAGCTTGGGAGAAACCTCTCTGTCTCGTTTCCAGTAACGCATGGGATGTCATTGGTGCGAGGGCGTCTGGTTTGTTGGCAATCTGGGTGAAAAGGGATCCTGATAAAGTATTCGAAGATTGGGGTATTGAACCTTCGGCGGTGATAAGCAGTCTTTTGGAACTACCATCAGCGCTACGAAACCTTAAAAGCTAGCGGAGGCGGGTGTTGGGTCAGGCTGTCCAAAACTGTGCGGAGCCATGGATGGCAGTGCCGAGCCCCCAGGGATGGGTTCACGGCGTGCCTGGCAAAGGCCTGCCCACTGACCGCCGGACTCCTGGCCTCGCAGGCTGATTATCCATGGTGATGAACAAAGCACCATGGCATTACGGTCACATCCGGTGGGCAAACCGGTCACTTCCGGCCACTGCCCAATCCTGCCTCTGGTTGATATGATTACACCCCACTGGAAACAACCACCAAAAACAGGACTGCCATGCTCAGCTTCCTCCCCGCCCCCGTTATCGGCGTACTTAACTCCATCCTGCTGGGACTCAACACCCTGTTCTGGTGCATCCTGCTTTACATCCCGGCCATCCTGAAACTGATCATCCCCACCAAGGGCTTCCGGATCCTGTGCACCAAAGCCATCATCTGGGTCGCCGAAGCCTGGGTCGCCTGTAACACGGGCTGGATGAAGCTGACCCACAAAACCAAATGGGAAGTGAAAGGCGCCGAAAACCTCAAACGGGAAAGCTGGTACCTGGTGCTGGCCAATCACCAGAGCTGGGTTGATATCTTCGCCATGCAGCGGGTCTTCAATCACCGGGCGCCATTCCTGAAATTTTTCCTCAAGCAGCAACTGATCTGGGTGCCGGTTATCGGCCTGGCCTGGTGGGGGCTGGACTTCCCGTTTATGAAGCGATACACCCGCGAGTATCTGATCAAACACCCTGAAAAACGGGGCGAAGATCTCAAGGCGACCCGCCGGGCCTGTGAGCAGTTCCGACATACCCCGGTCAGCGTCATGAACTTCGTGGAAGGCACCCGGTTTACCCAGGCCAAGCACGACAAGCAGAAGTCCCACTACACCCACCTGCTTACCCCCAAGGCCGGCGGTGCCGCCTTCGTGCTGGACGCCATGGGCGACTCGATCCAGACCCTGGTGGATGTCACCATCGCCTACCCGGGTGGCGCGCCGACCTTCTGGGAGTTTATCTGCGGCCGGGTGAGCGAAGTCAAAATGGAAATCCACACCGTCGACA
Organism: Marinobacter metalliresistant; assembly: GCF_038098645.1. Classification (NCBI taxonomy): domain Bacteria; kingdom Pseudomonadati; phylum Pseudomonadota; class Gammaproteobacteria; order Pseudomonadales; family Marinobacteraceae; genus Marinobacter; species Marinobacter metalliresistant. Next base: position 2,989,108 of record NZ_CP101118.1, read on the forward strand.
TCCCGGAACACCTGAAAGGCCGGGACTATTCAACGGATGCCGAGCACCGCCGGAATGTGAAAAACTGGCTGCGGGATCAGTGGCGGGCGAAAGATGAGCGGCTGGAGCGAATGCTGGCCCAATAATAACACCGGCGGAGGGTGTCAGCTCTTGCTTTCGTCCTCCTCAATCTCATCCGGATGCGCCTGCCACTGCGGTTTTTCAACCGTTGGCGGAGCCGTTCCCGGTTGGGATTTCTTCGGCTGCGACCAGCTTGAAATTGATCTGTCTGCGCTCCTCATCCACGCCGGAAAAACTCACGGTTACGGGCTGCTCCAGCTGGAAGATGCGACCGTTCTTGTTGTGGATCAGGCGGAGGGTGACCGGATCAAAGCCGTATTTACCCTCCAGATCCTTGCAGCTGACAAAGCCTTCCAGTCCGTTTGCGTCCAGGCGCACAAAGAATCCGGCTGGCACGGTGCGGCTGATGACACCGGCCATGGGCTCGTCGCCCAGGGTTTTGGCAAAGTCGCTCTTGAGCCAGGCTTCCAGGCTGTTTGCGGCCTGGCGGGCGCGGATCTGGGCAGCCTGCAGGGCCTCCAGCTGATCCACGGTCAGAGCCTTCATGGGTATATCCCAGAGAGCGGCCTTGATCAGCCGGTGCACATAGAAATCGGAGAACTTGCGCAGCGGTGACGTGAAGGTGGTGTAGGCCTCCAGTCCCATGCCGTGGTGGGGCTCGGGCCTGAAGCCCAGCTCGGCCCTCGCCAGCTGCCTTGAAAGGATGGCCTTGACCGGCACCTCCGCTTCCAGTGCGTCGGTTTCCTTCATCAGGGTCCTGAAGCCGTCAGCCTGATGGGCGTCCACTCCGGAAAGGTGCGGTGCATGGCTGTCGATCAGCGCCCGGATGTTGTCGGCGCGATCATCCCGCAGGCCGGGATGCCGGATGAACAGGCCGTCAGTCTGGCGAGTGAGGAAATCGGCGGCGCAGCGGTTGGCGGCGACCATGCATTCCTCTACCAGACGATGGGCCTCGTTCTGCACGGACGGCTCAATCAGGCGGATGCGTTTGTTCTCATCCAGCCGTAACCGGAATTCCGGCCGGTCACCGCTGAGCAGTGCATGCTCGCTGCGCCATTTTCTGAGGGCGGTAGCCGCCTGATGCAGCTGGTCCAGGCTGTTGCCTACGGCATCCGGCAGGGCCTTGATGTCATCGTCTATCCGGCCTTCGATCAGGTTGGAGACCAGCTCGTAACTGAGCTTGCCTTTGGACTGAATCACCGCCTGGTGAAAGCTGTAGTCGCCCAGGCTGCCATCATTATTCACCTGCAGGTCGCAGACCAGCGCCAGACGTCTCGCCTCCGGCATCAGGGAACACAGGCGGGTACTGATACTGTCCGGCAGCATCGGCAATGGCTCGCCGGGGAAGTAGATGGCGGTGGCCCGGTTGAACGCCTCCTGCTCGGCCGGGCTGTCCGGTTCAATCACCGCGGTCGGGTCGGCAATGGCGATGGACAGAGCCCAGCCGGTGGCATTGGGCTCGGCCAGCAGGGCGTCGTCCATGTCCTGGGTGCCCGGGCTGTCGATGGTGACATAGGCGCGGTCTGTGCGGTCTTCCCGCCCGGCTTTCCGGGATTCGATATCGCGGTCACTCAGGCTGTCGGCCTGCTTCTGTACGGCGTCCGGCCAGGTGTCCGCCAGGTCAAATGTAGCCAGGGTGAAGGCGCGTTCAATGCCAGGTTCCCCGGCCTTGCCGATGACCCGCAGCACCTTGGCCTGGCCCTTGCCATCCTTGATCGGATGCTTGTGAATCTGGCAATAGATGTAGTCATCCGGCTGGGCATTCATCCGTTCTTTGGGCGGAATGAAGATCCAGCGATTGATACCCGGGGTCTCGGGCACTACGAAATGGCCTTTGCCTTTGACCAGGTAACGGCCAACAAAGGTGTTCAGGCGGGTTTCCAGCAGTTCGTCCACCACACCCTGGGTTTTGCCTTTCTCCACTTCCTGTTCGGTGACATTCACCCGGTCTCCCGGCAGGACTTTCTGCATTTCTTCCGGAGGCAGAAAAACATCGCGGCCCTCGTCAAGCGCAACGAACCCGAAGCGGCCATTGGTGGCTTTGACGGTACCGGGGAAGACCACCTTGTTTTCCTCAATATCGGATTTCAGCTGGCGCAACTGGCTGAGAGCGTCGGCATTAAGCATGAAGTAACCTGGCTGGTAAATAATGAATGATGGGGCGGAGTATAACGGTTATGGCCTCATGCGTCAGATAGCAGAATACCCGAATCAGATCTCGGCCCAGAATCGCTGGAGATTGGCCAGGGACTTGGTGAGCAGATCGAACTCGGCGGTCTTGCCCTCGCGTTCGAAAAGCTGCCGCCGGGCGGTGTCGAGATCGAACAGCACCTCTCTGTGAGCCGGATCCCGGATGGTACTCTGAATCCAGCCAATGGCGACACGGCGCTGGCCAAAGGTCACCGGCTCAACCCGGTGCAGGGTCGAGGAGGGATAGATCACGGCGGCGCCAGCGGGCAGTTTGTAGGACTGTTCACCGGCCGTGGTATCGGTCACCAGCTCACCGCCCTCGTAGCTGTCGGGATCATCCAGGAACAGGGTAAAGGAAATGTCGGTCCGCAACCGGCCGGGCCCGCGGCCCATCACCGGATCGTCCACATGGTTACCGTAGGTCATGCCATCCCGGTAGCGACTGAACAGGATGGGCGTCATTTTCGCGGGCCTTACCGCCATCTGGAAGAGCGGGTGTTCGGTCAGTGCCTTCTCCACCTCGGAGCGAAGCTCGTTTGCGGTTTTGTCGGCCATCTGCATCTGTTCATTGTTCTTGACCAGTCTGGCGTGCCAGCCGGCGGTGTTGCGGCCATCTTCAAAGCGGCCGCTGTCCAGCGCAGCGCGTATACGGTCCAGTTGCCCGGTGGTCAGGATCTCGCTGATGCACAGAATCATGGTTCCTCCAATCCGTAATACGAATAATTTGCAATCAGGTGTGGCATTAAAGCATCATGCACCACCATGGTACAGCCATTAATCTTCCCGCCGTTGAGGGCCCTCCGCCTGCGGCCTGTTTGAGGAGAACACGATGACAAATCAGAAACTGAAACTGTGGACCGGCATTGGTGTGGCGACCTTGCTGGCAAGCTCCGGTGCCATGGCCGATGAACACAAGGATCGGCAACACGACGATGGGATGACCTCTGGCTCCCACGGTGGAGAGGGCGGTGAAGGTGGTGAAAACCATGGCGAAGCCGGTGCCGCGTTCAGCTATTTTGCTGCCGGTGGTGAAGGTGGCGAAGGTGGTGAGGCCGGAGGCGCTGTGTCTGCCGCTGACTCCGACGGAGCCTATGTTGCCATGCTCCAGATGATGCAGGGGCACCTGATGGCCGCCCGGGAACTGATCAAATCGGGGAAAGCCGCCGACGGCCGGCCCCATCTGACCCATCCCTGGGTTGAGATATATCCGATGGCCGAGGCAGGCCTTGAGAGCCGGGGTCAGAAAGAGCTGGGCAACCATCTGAAGGCACTGGCTGAAAATGCCGGACAGGTAGAAAACTGGGGGGATGTCAGCCAGGAGTTTCAGGCGGCCTGGATGGCCATCCAGAAGGCGGAGAAATCCGTTGAGGGCCGCAGTGCCGCCAGCGTGTCCAAAGTTGTACTGTCGCTGACCAAGCAAGCGGTACTGGAGTATGATGGGGCGTTGGAAAACGGGCGTTTCGTGGCCGAGCATGAATACCAGGACGGCCGTGGTTTTGTCCGCTCTGCCCGGGAATATCTGAATAATCACCAAGTGGTTCTCAAGAAGCGGAATAAAGAAGCCTGGCGGGATGCCGGCAAGGCTCTGGATGAGATGCTGAAGGCCTGGCCAACAGCAGTGCCGCCGGAACAGCCTGTCATTCCTGTCGCCAATCTGTATGCCGCCCAGGCACGCCTGGAGCTGGCACTGGCACCTTACCTGTATTGAGCCCGCCACCAAAACCGGGGCCGCAGTGGCCCCGGTTTTGGCGTAATGTCTGGGTTAATTGTACTGTGCAAATACCCGGGTCTGGCCGGTCTCGTTAAACAGGATGACCTTATAATGGTCTTTCCGGTCGCCCATTTCCATACCCGGTGAGCCGATCGGCATGCCCGGAGCGCTCAGCCCGGTGGCTTTCGGCGCTTCCGCTATCAGCCGCTGGATGTCGCTGGCCGGCACATGGCCTTCGATTACATAGTCACCGATAAATGCGGTGTGGCAGCTGGCCAGGGCCGGAGTGAGACCGGCATCGGCCTTGATCGGATTGAGGTTGCTGGTTTCGGTGACGTCTACCTCAAAACCGTTTTCCTCCAGGTGTTTGACCCAGGCGGTGCAGCAGCCGCAGGTCGGTGATTTGTAAACATGGATATTCTGGGCGGCACCCGCCGCCAGCGTGGTGGTGCTGAAGCCCAGGGCGGCCATCAGGCCGAGAGCCAGGGTGTGTTTTTTCATGGCGTTTTCCTCAGTGGTGACTGTTGGTGTTCGTTTGAGCCCTTTTCGCCGGCTCCGGAAAGCCAGAACCACCAGACAATGGCAGCCATCAGGGCAAGTCCTCCGGCATTGACCAGAAGTGTTTCCATCAGTTCCGCTCCTTTTGCTGTTTCGGACCACTGTTCGCGTCGTCCCGTGCCGGTCTGTAGCCGGTTCTGAACAGCCGCAGGCGGTTGGCGTTGGAGACCACGGTCACGGACGACAGGGACATGGCGGCGCCGGCCAGGATGGGGCTCATCAGGATTCCCCAGACAGGATAGAGCAGGCCGGCGGCCACCGGAATACCCAGTGTGTTGTATACGAAAGCGCCAAACAGGTTCTGGTGAATGTTTTTCACCGTGGCCCGGGAAATTTCAATGGCATCGGGCACGCCGTGGAGGGAACCGCGCATCAGCGTGATACCGGCACTTTCGATGGCAACATCGGTGCCGGTGCCGATGGCAAAGCCAACATCGGCCGCTGCCAGGGCCGGGGCGTCATTGATGCCGTCGCCGACCATGGCGACGGTATGGCCCTTGCCGCGCATCTCACTGACCACTTTGGCCTTGTCTTCCGGCAGCACTTCCGCCCGGTAGTCGTCAATCCCCGCTTTGTTCGCAATGGCTTTGGCGGTGGCGTCGACATCGCCGGTGACCATCATTACCCGAATTCCGGCGTCGTGCAGGCGCCGTATCGCCGCCCGGGAGTCGGCCTTGATGGCGTCGGCAACACCGATGACACCGAGGGCTTTGTTGCCCAGTGCCAGGAACAGCGGCGTGCCGGCCTCTTCAGCAATCGTGCTGGCGGCATCGGTCAGGTCGCCCAGGGCAATACCTTCGCCTTCCAGCCAGCGCCGGTTGCCCAGGCGCAAGGGCTCGCCGTCGAACTCGCCTCTAACGCCCTTGCCGTTCAGGGCTTCAAACCCGCTGACCTTTGCGGCCTCGGCACCTTCCTCTTTCGCCTTTGCCAGAATGGCTTCGGCGAGAGGGTGTTCCGAGTGCTGTTCGAGCCCAGCCGCCAGAGTCAGCAGGCGCTGCTTGTCGCCATTGCTGGCATGCACGCGGGTTACCGCCGGATGCCCTTCGGTGATGGTGCCGGTCTTGTCCAGAATCACCAGATCCAGCTTTCCGGCCGTCTGCAGGGCATCGCCCTGGCGAATCAGCGCGCCGTATTCCGCCGCCTTGCCAACGCCGACCATCACCGACATGGGTGTGGCCAGCCCCAGGGCACAGGGGCAGGCAATGATCAGCACCGTGGTGGCGGCTACCATCATGTGGACCACTGCCGGCTCCGGCCCGACGTTGTACCAGACCAATGCCGCCGTTACCGCAATCAGCATGACCGTGGGTACGAACACCGAGGAAATCCTGTCGGCCAGCCGGCCAATGGCGGGCTTGGAGCCCTGGGCCTTTTTCACCAGCCTGATGATTTGCGCCAGTGCGGTTTCGCTGCCCACTCTTGTGGCTTCGTAGACAATGGAGCCATGGGTGTTCAGGGTGCCGGCAGACACCTCATCGCCCTGAGACTTGCTCACCGGCATGGGCTCGCCGGTCAGCATGCTTTCATCAATACGGGTGGAGCCTTCGGCGATAATACCGTCCACCGGCAGTTTCTCCCCGGGCCGGACCCGGATGTGGTCGCCCTTCCGGACCTCTTCCACCGGGATATCCTGCTCTTCACCGTCACGGATCACCCGGGCAGTTTTCGCTCTCAGGTCCAGCAACCGGCGCACTGCTTCGGAAGTCTTGCCCTTGGCCCGCAGCTCCAGAGCCTGACCCAGGTTGATCAGGCCAATAATCATGGCCGAGGCCTCAAAATACACATGCCGCGCCATCTCCGGCAGCGCGCCGGGTACACTGGCTACCACGATGGAGTAGAGCCAGGCGGTGCCGGTACCGAGGGCGATCAGGGTATCCATGTTGGCGTTATGATGCCGGAGGGCCTTCCAGGCCCCGGTGTAGAAATGCCCGCCGGTGGCGGCCATCACAATCAGGGTCAGCACCCCCAGCCCGAGCCAGGTGCCCTGGTTGGCCTCGGTCACCACCATGGTGCCAAAGCCCATCCCCCAGACCATCAGACCGAGCCCCAGCACGAGGCTCACTGCCATCTTCACCAGCAAGGACTTGTACTGCCTGGTGTCCTGTTCCTGCCTGCGGTCGTCCGCTTCGTCCTCATCCTCAATCACGCTGGCGCCATAACCGGCGCTTTCCACTGCCCTTACCAGAGTCCCGGGATCTGCGTCACCCGTGGCCGTTGCGGTGTTGTCCGCCAGATTCATGTGCGCATGGCGGATACCGGGCACCGACATCAGGGCTTTCTCGATGGTATTGACACAGGATGCGCAGGTGGCGCCTGTCACCGACAGATGAACCTGACCGTCCCCGGCGGCAGAAGATCCGGACCGGGTATCGTCAGAGACCGCCTCAGGAGTAACGTCAGCCAGATCATCCTGACGATCACCGATGTCTTTGCTGTCCTCGTGTTTGGATGCGCAGCAACTGGCAGGCTCCGGGGCGTCTTCGAAGGGTCCGGCCGGGTAACCCGTTTCAGTCACAATCCGCGCCGCCTCGGCCGCATTCACTCCTTCAGGCAGTGCGACTGTCTGTTTGTCGAGATCCACTTCTACCAGCTCCGTATCGCCAGTCAGCGGCTCCAGGGCCGTGCGGATCTTTCTGGCACAACCCTGGCACGAGGCCCCGGAAATACTGAGTGTGGTGTGTAACACGACTGCCTCATTCATTCGTTACTGCTCCTCAACCGGGTCGCTTTTCCCACGAATGGGCGAAGGGTCTTCCCAGTGTTCGATCAACCGACAGATGGTATGGCCATCCGGCGTGCCATCCGGCATCTCCTGCCACGCGGACAAGGCCGCGGTCATCCGCTGGCGAAGCTGCTGCAACTCACGAATTTCCCGCTCAACCTCCGCAAGCCGCTGCTGAAACACATCCCGCACCATCGGACACGGAGAATGGTGATCGTCCGCCTGATCCAGAATCTGCCGGATCTCCGGCAATGAAAACCCCAACTGCCGCGCCTTCCGGGCAAACCGGAGGCGTCGTAGATCGTCGGCATCAAACTGCTGGTAGTTGTTGTCCGGATTGCGAGCCGGCTTCAGCAGATTTTCCCGGGTGTAAAAGCGCACGGTATCCGGGTTCACTCCAGCGGCTTCTGCAATGTCTTTGACTTTCATGGCGGATCTTCCGATACAGTTCTGATCATTTACCCGGACGGGAAGCATACAACTTGCGGAGCGCCGGCGTGGGAGATTCTTCCGAAAACCGCTGTGAATACGTCTCTGTACGCTTGCTCTCCGCCATCCTTGGCTCCGAGCATTTTCGGAAGAATCTCCCACGCCGACGCGGCAATCACCGAAACCGAAAACTTACAACAGTTTAAAACCTGTGAGCAACTCATAGGTCAAAGGTTTTTTTGGGAAGGAAAGCTACTGGCCCCTGGAGCGAAGAAACGTACCGCAGGCCTTGCACTGGTCCGGTGCCATCAGTTTCGCCTGCCAGCCAATCCTGTGGCCACAGGCCGGGCATGCCAGCCGCAACTGAAGCACAATGATCGGCGTAATCAGAGCAGCGATCAGAACCCCAAGAGGCCCCCAGCTCTCACCACTGGACAACCCAAGCTGACTGCTGAACACCAGGATGATGGTCAGCGCCACAAAGGCAAAAATAAAATAGTTCCGGTTCCAGCGCTCCCACTGGCGGATTTTTTCGTCCTGTTCCGGAGTCAGGTATTTTTCGGCCATAAAGTCTCACCTGAAGTATCTGACGGGTATCATGGCGATGGCCGGCGGCAATTACAAACCGGAATCGGCGGTAATGCCCGCCACCAGAATGCCGGAAGCCAGCGCCTGCTCAAGATCGGACACTGGAATCGGCCGGCTGATCAGATACCCCTGGGCAAAGTTGCACCGGTGATTCTTCAGGAAACTCAGTTGGTCCTCGGTTTCGACACCTTCCGCGACCACCTGAATGCCGAGATTGTGGGCCAGATTGATCACTGCCCGCGTGATCACCGCATCATCATGGCGCTCGGTGACATCCGTGATAAAGGAACGGTCAATTTTCAGCAGGTCCACCGGGAAGTCGCGCAGATAGCCCAGAGAAGAATAGCCAACCCCGAAATCATCAATCGCCAGACGCACCCCGAGTTGATGCAGGCGGGAGAGCTGGTTCAGGTTGTGCTCAATGTTCTGGATGAAGATCTCCTCGGTGAGTTCCACCTCCAGGCGATCAGCGGGCACATTTTCCGCGGCCAGAGCTTCCCGGATGTGATCCACCAGGCCTTCGTCATCCAGCTCCCGGCCGGAGAGATTCACTGCAATGCAAAGCCCTTCTTGCGGGGTCCCCTGCCATTTTGCCAACTGGCGACACGCCGCCATCACCACCCAGCGACCGATATCGGTAATCCGGCCGCTTTCCTCGGCCAGAGGAATGAACTCCACCGGCGGCAATAGCCCCCGCCGTGGGTGCTGCCAGCGAATCAGCGCTTCAACACTCTGGATTTCACCGTTGTCCAGGTTCAGCTGGGGCTGGTAATAGAGCACGAACTCATTGTTGGCCAGGGCCTGGCTCAGGTCCTTGTCCAGCTCAAGGCGCATGACCTCCCGGTCCTGCATGCCTTCGGTGTAGAACTGATAAGTGTTCCGACCCTGCTCTTTGGCCCGGTAGAGGGCGACGTCGGCATTGCGCAGCAGGGTGTCCGCATCCAGACCGCTCTGGGGATACACCGCCACGCCCACGGTGGCGGTAATGCTGTGGGATTGTCCCTGCACATCAAAAGGCAGGTCGAAACACTGTTTGATCTGGCCCAGCAGGTGGATGATATCGTCAATATCATCCACCTGCTGCTGGCAGAGCATAAACTCATCGCCACCGGAGTAGGCCACCAGAATCCGCTCATTACTGAGTCGGTTCAGCCGCTCGGAAACCTTGATCAGCAGCTCATCGCCAAACTGGTGGCCAAGGGAGTCGTTGAGGGTCTGGAAGCGGTCCAGATCGAGCATGATCAGGGCGACCTGGCGCATCTGGCGATCGGCAATATTCAGGGTATGGGACAGGTCTTCCATGAAGAAACGACGGTTCGCGAGGCCGGTCAGGGTATCCGTGGATTCCAGCCGGGCCAGGTCTTTCTGGATGGCGGCTCGTTGCGCGATTTCCCGGTCCAGCTCCCTGCGGGTCTTCAGCAGGGTCCGGTTCCGTTTCAGGATCAGTTGCACCAGCAATGCGGTCAGGCTGGTGAGCAGCCCCATCAGCAGGAGGGTTGTGAAGGTCATTCCCGGCCAGTCGCTGTACCGGTTCTCCACCCACTCTTCGGAAGGGTAGAGGGTCAGTGTCCAGTCCAGTGTTGGCAGATCAACCGGGTGGGTATGCGCGAAGTCAGGATTAACGGATTGCGAGTCGTTCAGCACATAGCGCACTGCGCCGGCCTGGCGGATCTCGATCCGGACAAACTCCAGCACCCGGCTGGTCAGGAGCTGGCGGGCCAGTACGTCCATCCGGAACACGCCGGCAATGAAGCCGTTGTTGTCGGCGCCGGCGCCCACCGGCGCATAGATCACCATGCCCTTGCCGCCCTGGCGCAGATCAACGATGCCGGACAGGTCCCAGTTGTCGGTTTGCCTTGCCAGCTCAAGGGCCTGTCGGCGTTCATCGTTAAACGCCACGTTGTAGCCGATAACCTCTTCGTTGTCGGTTACCGGCTCCAGCCAGCGGATAACAAAGTTCCGGTCGATCCACTCGATAGCCTGGTAAACACCGAAGTCGTCCAGGTAATTGCGGGCGTCTTGCCGCCACTCACGTTCGGTCGTGGAGGGATTTGCCTGCAGGCGTTTCGCCATGCGCCGGATGGCCTCGGAATGGACCCGAAACTCCCGTTCCAGATGGTTGGCCAGGGCCCGGGCTTCATTGGCCAGACTGGTATCGATCTGGTTCCTGTCCTGTTGTGCCAGTCCGTAACGCAGGCCCGTGGCCAGGCCCAGGAAAACCAGAAAGATCACCACCGGAAACACCGGGCTTAAAAGACCCGATATAACGGCTCCAGGGGGCGATGCAGGTTTTTCCACAGGTTACTCCGTGACTTTGAACGGGTTGGCAGAGCGAAATCGATTATGAGGCATTTTGATCGGGCACCGCTATCAGTTGCTGAATCCGGTCATGCAACGAGACTCCGAAGGCACCATCAGGCAGGGGGCGTGCAATTTCCGGTGAGGTCCGGCCCTGGAAAGCGGTAGTGGCTGCAAGATCAATCACCCTGGGCTCTACCGGCTTCTTGCCGGCATCCAACATAATTTCCACCCTCGGCCTCAGCTTGCGCCCCGGGTGTGTTGCCACCACGATGGCAACCTCTCCGGTAGACAGTTCTACCAGACTGCCAGGCGGATACACACCAACCATTCGGATAAATGCCTCCACCATACTGGCATCGAACTGCTGGCCCCGGTTCCGGTAGAGAATGCGAATGGCATCGGAAGTGGGCAGCCCGTCCCGGTAGCAACGGTCGCTGGTGATGGCATCAAAGGCATCAACGATGGAGACGAGCCGGGCAAACCGGCTGATCTGCCATTCCGCCAGTTGTTGCGGGTAGCCCTGACCATCCATTCTTTCATGATGGTGGCAGGTGACATCGCTGACGATGGGGTCAAGGCTTGAGTCGGCCCGGAGCAGTTCATACCCCAGCGTGGTGTGCTGGCGCATGATGCTGTGTTCGTCCGGAGTCAGTGCTCCGGGCTTGTTGAGGACCTCGTCAGGCACCTTGAGCTTGCCGAGATCGTGCAGAAGCCCGCACATTCCCACTGTCTCCAGATCATCGTCCGGCAGTCCCAGAAATCGGGCAAAGGCCACGCAGAAAATGGCCACCCGCAGACAGTGCTCAGCGGTGTAGGCGTCCCGGGATTTGATCCGGCTCATCCAGAACATGGCGCTGGCATTGGCTTTCACGCTCTCAACACACTCCCGAATGACCGGGCGGGCACTCTGGAGATTGAGGTCCTTGCCCGCCTCGATCTTTCGGGTAACCTCCTCCACAAACGCCTGAGTCCGGTTCCAGGTCTCTTGTGCCCGGGGGATTTCCTGGGCCAGGGTGCGGGTTTCCGGTAACGGCTCAGTAGTGCGCCGCTTGAGCAGCGATACCTGGTCGAGCACCGGATTCAGCCGATCTTCCTCGTCTTCCACGAGGACCCATTCGCAATACTGGCGGAGGATCTGCGCCTCGTCATCATCGGTGAGGGTAAAACCCTGGAACAGAACCGGAACCTGGGTCCATGGCCGGTCCAGGCTGACAATCCGCATCCCCGGTTTTAACAGATCGACAGGTAGCCTTGCCCGCTGAAGGATCGAAACGCGGGAGCGGGCGTTGTCAGGAAACGTGCCTGCTGAATTCGTTGATTCCAGGGCCGGTTTACTGGATTTACGTCGGAACCACATGGCGCTACCAGACTTCTGATTATTTGTGCCGATTATGTCAGACCTGACAGGCCTGTTACAGCGGAGTGCCAGAAGTGTGACGTGGTTCCTGATTCAGGTCAGGTTTCAGGTGCGTCCGGCAACTGGGGGGATGCCCTGGCGTGGGATTTCCTGTTTCGGACAGCGATCCATCACCACTGTCAGGCCGGCGGCCTCGGCCCGGGCAGCGCCCTCTTCGTTAATCACCCCAATTTGCATCCAGACCACCGGAATATTCAGTTCGATGGCCTGATCGATCACTGTGTCGGTGCGCTCAGGCGCGAGGAAGAGCTCAACCATGTCAACCGGTTCCGGCAGGGCATGAAGGTCGGCGTAGACGGGTTCACCGAGTACCTGCTGCCCGGCCAGCCGGGGATTCACCGGAATGATCCGGTAGCCGTGGGCCTGCAGGTATTCCATGACCTCGTGAGAGGGCCGGGTGGTCTTTTCACTGGCGCCCACAAGTGCAATGGTTTTTACGGTTTCCAGAATATGGCGCAACTGGTCGGGATTGTTGCTTGGCATAAAGAATGGACGCCTTCGCTGATTTAACGGTGTGCCTCAAGGCAGACTGACACAGATTCCGCATAGCGTAGCGCGTGTGGCTTGTCGATTTCCACCTGGGCCCATTGGACCGCCTCGTGCTCCATCACGATAGTCAGCACTTCATGGGTCAGCCGTTCCAGCAGGACAAAGCGGTTGCCATTCACATGATGGATGATCTGCTTGGTGATCGTGCGGTAGTTCAGGGCCGCCGAAATCTCATTGCGGTTGACCGCCTCGGTGGCATCGTAAGTCAGGCTTACGTTAATCAGCACGTCCTGCTGATTGCTGATCTCTTCTTCCTTGATACCAATATAGGCTCTCAGTAACAGGTCCTTGATACGGACCCTGGCCTGGTGATTCCCGATAACCTCTGTCATACCGTCGCCCTCCGGGTTGCTGTTCTCAGCGGTTGGTGCCTATCAGGTTGAGAAACTCGGTACGTGTCGCCTGGGATTTTCGGAACTGCCCCAGCATCATGGAGGTTTTCATGCGGGAGTTCTGTTTCTCCACGCCCCGCATCATCATGCACATGTGCTGCGCCTCGATGACCACGGCCACCCCCTTGGCGTCGGTGACGCTTTCAATGGCCTCGGCAATCTGCCGGGTCAGGTTTTCCTGGATCTGCAGGCGGCGGGCATACATATCGACAATGCGAGCAAACTTTGACAGGCCAAGCACCTTGCCCTGGGGCAGATAGGCGATGTGGCACTTGCCAATGAACGGCAGGATATGGTGCTCGCACATGCTGTACAGCTCGATGTCCTGAACCACTACCATCTCGTCCATGGCAGACTCGAACACGGCATTGTTGATCAGGTCGCCGAGATCCTGCTGATAGCCGTGGGTCAGGAACTGCATGGCTTTGGCGGCACGCATGGGGGTGTCCTGCAGACCTTCACGGTTGGTGTCTTCGCCCAGCCCGTCAATAATGGCGCGGTAGTGGCCCGAGAGGTCGTCAAGGAGTCTGGTCATAATCTCTTCCGGTTAGCTGTGTCTTACGAGGGCAAAAGCTTAAGTCAATTCGTCCGTTATCTCTACGGTTTACGGCAACACGCCGGGAAAAGACCACTTTCTCGGTAACGCTGCCCGCCTGTTTGGTAAGGCTATGGCAGTTCGCTAAGGCTATGGCAGAGGGGGCGGGTTTGTTCTAAAGTTTCAGGCTGTGAACGTTCGCCGGGGACAGTGCATGGAACAGGTGATAGCCAATGTCGGTGGTGCAACCGCCGCAGGGCATGATGCCGCCACCCTTGAGGGGTGGCAACAGGGAGGTAAATGGTTCAGTTACGAGGGCCATGCCATTTTCAGTCGCATGGCGGGCACGGGAGAGCCGCTGGTCCTGATTCACGGATTTCCCACTGCCAGTTGGGACTGGAACCGGCTTTGGCCGATGCTGGTGCAGCAGCACAATGTTCTGACCCTGGACATGTTGGGTTTCGGTTTTTCCGACAAGCCTCTGAACTACGATTACAGCATTGAGGACCAGGCTGACCTGTTCCAGGGCTGGATCGAGGGCCTGGGTTTGCCTTCGGTACATCTGTTTGTCCATGATTACGGATGCAGTGTGGCCCAGGAGCTGCTGGCCCGTGAGCAGGAAGGTGGTTTGCCGTTCCGGATTGCCAGTGTGTGCTTTCTGAATGGTGCCCTTTTTCCGGAAGTGCACAATCCCTTGCTGATCCAGAAGCTGTTGCGAAGCCCTTTTGGCGGGCTGATCAGCCGGGGTCTGACCCGGCGCAGTTTCGAGCGCAACTTCCGCCGGCTGTTCGGGAGCCAGAACCCGCCGGACCGGCAGGATATGGAAGACTTCTGGCACCTGCTGACCTACAACAACGGCCGGGGCATACTGCACCACCTGATCCAGTTCATGGAGGAGCGCCGGTGTCATCGAAACCGGTGGGTCGGCGCCTTGCAGAAGGCAAAACAGCCGATGCGACTGATTTCCGGTACCGCCGATCCGGTGTCCGGTGCCGGCATGGCCAGACGTTACCGGGAACTGATTCCAGATGCCGATGTGGTCTGCCTGAGGAATACCGGCCATTACCCCCATTTCGAATGCCCTTGGGACGTCTTCAGCGCCTACCGGGATTTACGCAAACAGTGCGATCATTGAGCGGGCCTGGCAGCCTGTCCGAGGTTGTCAGACCCCTCTGAGTCGCGGACGGTCTATACTGGTACAGATTACAGGTAAAGAGTGCAGACCGAACCGTCCGGGAGAAGAATATGTCAGATGAGAAACCGGTAGTGGCCAGTAAGACACCCTTCTCCGTGCTTGTGGAAGCCGGCAAGAACTACTTCTGGTGTGCTTGCGGGCGAAGTCAAAGCCAGCCCTTCTGTGATGGGACCCACAAAGGAACCGGGATAACACCGGTGAAGTATGAGGCCCGGAAGAAGGAGTGGGTCTGGTTTTGCGGCTGCAAGCAGACCGGCAATGCCCCGTTTTGCGACGGCAGCCACAAGAATCTTGCCTAAGGGAAATACTCAGGCCCGGGCCTTTCCGGCCGCGCCGTACACCAGTAGAAACGTCGCAAAGGCCGTCACCACAACCGAAGGCCCCGCGGGCGTGTCCAGGTGCCAGGACAGGCTCAGGCCTCCGGTCACCGCAACAAATCCGAACACCACCGCCATGGCCGCCATGATTTCCGGGTTATGGGCCAGTCGCCGGGCGGTCGCGGCGGGAATAATCAGCAAGGCGGTGATCAGCAGCACACCGACGATTTTCATGGCCACCGCGATCACCAGGGAGAACATCAACATCAGCACCAGCCGGAGACGTTCCACGGCAATGCCTTCGACCCGGGCCAGCTCCTCGTGGATGGTGCTCATCAACAGCCCGCGCCAGAGCACGGCCAGAAGGATCAGGATGAGCGTGGCGCCCCCGTAGATCCACAGCAGGTCGTTCCGGCTCATGGCGAGCAGGTCGCCGAATAGCAGGCCGGTGAGATCCACCCGGACATCCGGCATGAAGCTCAGGGTAACCAGACCGATGGCGAGGGCACTGTGGGCGAGAATGCCCAGCAGGGTATCGGTGGCCAGGGCCTGGGTGCGGGAAAACATCACCAGTGCCATGGCCAGAACCGCACAGGTGATGATCACGCCGACATTCAGTGGCACGCTGATCAGAAAACTCAGGGCAATGCCGAGCAGGGCAGAGTGTGCCAGGGTGTCGCCAAAATAGGCCATGCGGCGCCAGACCACAAAACAGCCCAGCGGTCCCGCCACCAGCGCCACACCCAGGCCGCCGATCAGGGCACGCCAGAAGAAGTCGTCCAGAACGGCATCAATGGTGGGCATGGTCACACCCCTCATGGCCGGTATGGGCACGATGCGGTCCAGCGGCAACCACATCGCCGTGCAGATCATGGCGATGATTGTGGTGGTGATGGTAAACCGCGAGGGACTCAGCCACCGGCTGTCCGAAGGTTTCGATAAAGGCCGGGTCGTGGGAGATATCCGCCGGGGAGCCGCTGCAGCACACATGCTGGTTCAGGCAGATGACCTTGTCGGTTGCCGCCATTACCAGGTGCAGATCGTGGGAGATCATGATCACGCCGCAGTTCAGCTCGTCCCGGAGCTGGCGAATCAGGTCATACAGCGATGCCTGGCCGTTGATATCCACGCCCTGGGCGGGTTCATCGAGTACCAGAAGATCCGGCTTCCGGGCCAGGGCCCGTGCCAGCAGGAGCCGCTGTTTCTCGCCGCCGGACAGGTGGTGGACGGAAGCGTCCAGCAGCTGCCGGACCCCGGTGCGGGCCAGGGCTGACTCACATTCCGCCAGTGGCATGCCACTGAGCAACATGAACCGCTTTACGCTCAGGGGAAGCGTTGCTTCGAGTGTGAGATGTTGCGGAACGTAGCCGATCACCAGGCCTTTCCGGAGCGACACCTTGCCATCCGACACCTTCTGAATGCCAAGAATGGCCTTGATCAGGGTGGTCTTGCCCGCTCCGTTGGGGCCGATAACGGTGATGATATCCCCGCGGTGCACTTTCAGATTGACCCGGTCCACCACCGGCCGTTTGTCAAACCGGACGGTGAGATTGTCGAGGGTTACCAATGGGTCAGTCATGGCCGGGCTCCGCCTGGCAACGGGGACATAGCCCGGCGATCTCGAGGGTGGTGTTTTCGGCTCTGAAACCCTCGTCAGCAGCCGCTTTACGTACCTCGGAAGAGACTTCCGGCACAGTCAGCTCCAGGACATTGCCACAGGCGCGGCAGATCAGAAACATACCGGTGTGGCTTTCCCCGGCGTGGGTACAGCCGATAAAGGCATTGAGGGAGGCAATGCGGTGCACCAGGCCGTTTTGCTGCAGGAAATCCAGCGCCCGGTAAACCGTGGGTGGCGCCGCGTTATGGCCATCAGAGGACAGCTCTCCGAGCACATCGTAGGCCCCCAGGGGCTTGTGGGACTGCCAGATAAGTTCCAGAACGCGCTCCCGGATGGGGGTCAGGCGGGCATTGTGCTGCTGACAGATGATCCTGGCGTCAGCAAGAGCCTGGCTGACACAGGCATCGTGATTGTGGGGCCGATAGGGAATGGGTCGGGCAGACATGACGGAAATCCTGCAAAATTTGCAACATTATAACATTTGCAAGAATCCCTGCCATGCCGGCGCGGCGGTCCGGGAGAACAGCTCAGTGACGGGTCTGTCGGACGAGAGACTCCAGGAACTCAAGGTTGGGAATCCAGGCGTTTTCCCCGTCCACTTCCACCTGCATCAGGTCAGCGGGGCCGGGTTCGCCATCCAGCTTCCTGACCTGTTCCCCGGTCAGGCGGGCCTGGCTGGGAATACCCTGGGTAACCAGGGCCATGAACGGAACTTCCTTGTGGTGGTCTCCGATGCTGTTGAGAACCACAATCCGGCCACGGCTGTCGCCGGGCACGGTCAGAGCGCCGCCGTTGGCCGCGTCGTAGGAAATCACCGGAAGCTGCAGGCCCCGCCAGTCCAGGTAGCCCACAAGCCACTCCGGTGTATTGGCTCCCGCTTCGGTGCTGGCGTAATCCACCACTTCCGCAATCGAGACGTTGGGCAGCAACAGTTGCCGACCGCTCATGGGGATCATGACGCAGGAGAGGGTTTGGCTGTTGTCATTCATTGCTTGTTTCCTCAGGCGGAATCACGTTTCTGCCGGTTCTTGAGCAGGCAGGATTCTTCAATGATTTTTACCAGTTCCCGGGCCAGTTGTTCCGGGGAGCCGCAGAATCCGGTGCAGCCGGTGGCTGCCACGGAGTCCGGCATTGAGCTGTTGCCGCAGCTGGTGCTTTCCTGCACCCAGATCCGGCTGCCGTAGGCTTTCAGCAAAGGTGCTGCAATCGCGCCGTCGTTGCCCATGCCGGAAAAAAGAATCGCATGGCAGCGCTGGCCATAATGATCCGCAACATTCAGCAGCACCTGATCGATGGAAGGGCCGTAGGGTCCCGGCCAGGTGTTGCCGGTTTCCGTCAGCGCACCCTGCTCATTCAGCTTCCATTCGTGTTCAACCGGCATCAGTACCACATCGCCGTTTTTCACCCGGTAGCCTTCGCCTGCCCGTTTGAGTTCGTAATGGGCATGGCGGCCCAGCACCCGGGTCAGCACATCTGTGAAATTGCCATCGATGTGCTGGGCGTAGATAAAACCCACCGGAAGGCCGGCTGGAAGGTGATCGAGGAATGTCTTGACCGCCGCCGGGCCACCCAGTGAGGCGCCCAGAATCCAGACTTCCTCGGCCACCGATCCGGGAACCGCCGGCGTAATCCAGTGTGGCAGGTCCGGCGAGGAAGGCACGGCCGGAGCGTCCTCCTCCAGTTGCTCCAGTGTTGCCTTTGAATCCAGTTCTTCCAGGTGCCCAAGCTGTTGCTCCAGCTTGCCCAGCAGTCGCCGTTCCCAGCGAAAATACTCGGTGCTGCCGGGCCTGGGCGCTTCGTCCAGACCGAACAGCACCGGCACTTCGGTGTTCTCCAGAAGGTGATCGAACAGCACCGGGTGATCCGCCTCGTCTTCCAGGGTCACCAGCCAGAGGCTGGCATCCGGAAATTCCGGATAGCCCTGAAGCCGGTCCGGATCCCCGGAAAAGCAGACGTCGAGACCGAACTTGGCCGTGGCGGCCTGCAAGCGATGACGCTGCAGGACCACATCCGAGACAATCCCGACCCTCGGCCTGGCAGACTGGCCGGCCATCACTGCCTTCCGGTCAGTCGCTCAATCGTCTCGAGCAGCTCGGTTTCCTGGAATGGCTTGCCGAGGTACTCATTCACGCCGATGGCGAGCGCCCGCTCGCGGTGTTTCTCACCGGTACGGGAGGTGATCATGCAGATCGGGGTTTCCCGCAGGTTATCGTCGTGGCGCACGAAGCTGGCAACCTCGAAGCCATCCATGCGCGGCATCTCGATATCCAGCAGAATGATGTCCGGTTTGTGGTCCTGAAGCTGGGCCACGGCATCCAGGCCGTCTTTCGCAGTGATGACTTCCATGCCATTGCGCTCCAGCAGTCGCGAGGTAACCTTCCGTACCGTAACCGAATCGTCCACCACCATCACCACGGTGGCCTGCTCCTCATACCGCGCCGACTCGCGGGCTTTCTCGAGATTGGCCAGGCGCTGGCGTTCGGACAGGATGTCGGAACGGATCATCGCCGGCAGGTCGAGAATCACCACCACGTTACCATCCCCCAGGATGGTGGCACCGGACACGCCCCGGACCGTGCTGAACTGCGGCCCAAGGGATTTAACAACAATTTCCCGGCTGCCCATCAGGTTATCCACCTGCAGGGCCATGGGCTGTTCGGCACCACGAACCAGAATCACCGGAAGTGGCAGGGCCTGGCCCTGCAGCTTGGGATGGTGGTCGCTGTTCAGCAGGCTGCCGAGGTACTGAAGCCGGTATTCCTGGCCGGCATACTCGTACATCGGCGCGTCCGGCTTGTAGTACTCTTCGAGTTCGTAAGTGCTGACCCGGACAATGCCTTCAATGGTGTTCAGCGGGATGGCGTAGAAGTCTTCGCCGGTGGAGACCATCAGGGCCCGGTTCACGGATACGGTAAACGGCAGGCGCACCGTGAAGGTCGTACCACGACCGACCGCAGAATCGATATCCAGGCTGCCACCGAGCTGCTTGATTTCGCTGGCAACCACATCCATGCCCACACCACGGCCGGAAATCTGGGTTACCTGCTGCGCGGTCGAGAAGCCCGGCTGCAGGATGAACTGCAGGATTTCCCGTTCGGACAGATCCTCATCTTCCCGCAGCATGCCCTGGCGGATGGCCTTGTCGCGGATGACCGGGGAGGGAATGCCGGCGCCGTCGTCAATCATGCGCAGCACCACATCACCACCTTCGCGGGTCAGTGACAGGGTGACTTCGCCGGTTTCCGGCTTGCCGGATTTCTTGCGGTCGGCGGGGCTCTCGATACCATGGTCAAGCGCGTTCCGGAGCATGTGCTCCAGCGGTGCAATCATGCGCTCAAGGATGTTCCGGTCCATCTCGCCTTCGGCGTTGCGGACATCGAAGTCCACTTTCTTGCCCAGTTCGCCGCTGATCTGGCGGACGATCCGCCGCAGGCGCGGCACCATGGAGGCGAACGGAATCATCCGGGTCTTCATCAGACCTTCCTGGAGTTCCGTGTTGATCCGGGACTGCTGTACCAGCAGGGTTTCTGTGTCCCGAACCCGGTCAGACAGGGTTTCACGAAGGTCTGCCAGGTCAGAGGAGGACTCGGTCAGTGCCCGTGACAGCTGCTGAATGGACGAGTAACGGTCCATCTCCAGAGGGTCGAAATCGTCGCCGTAGTCCGGCCCGTGCTCCTTTTCGGCACTGAACAGGATCTGGGCTTCGGTTTCGATTTCCATCCGGCGCAGCTGCTCCCGCAGACGCTCGATGGTGGCGGCCATTTCGTCCAGGGTTTGGCCGAAGTCACTGGTCTGTTGCTCCAGCCGGCCACGGGTGATACTGGTTTCACCCGCCAGGTTGACCAGCTCGTCCAGCAGCGGTGCGGATACCCGGATGGTTTCCTGGGCAGCGCGCTGTGCTTCCGCCGCCTGTTTGCGAACCTTGGCGGGAGACTTCGCGGGCTTTGGCGTTGGTGCGGCCGGCTCTTCCGGCCGTTTCGGTTCCGGCGCGACGGGGGCTGGCCTGGGTTCTTCGGCCTGGACCCGTTCCGGCGCAGACGCACCGGATTCAAAGCGTTTTTGAATACCGGAGACCAGGGCAATAATGGCGTCGTGGTCTTCGGTAATGGCCTGCCACTGATGCTCGTCGGGGGCATTGCCGCCCAGGTCAATCAGCCGGGTTTCAAGGGCGTGGGCCTTGTCGCCAAGCTGGGTAAGCCGGGACAGGCGGGCGCCACCCTTGAGGGTGTGCAAGGCCCGCTGGGCTTCCTGGTTGAAGTGGTGGTTTGCGGGTTCCTTGCGCCAGTCATCGAGCAGCTGTTCGAGCTGATCCATGATGTCACCGGCTTCCTCGAGGAAGATTTCCATAACTTCCGGATCAATGGCTTCCTGCCCCGTTTCTTCGGTTTCTTCCCGAGGCGAGGCAGTCTCTCCGGCAGCGATGTCGTGGGCTGACCGGAAGTCAGCGATGAGTCCGCCATCGGGTTCCGCCTTTTTGCCTTCTTCCAGGCTGTTGAGCATGACCTTCAGGCTGGCCAGCGCGCGGTCGCTGAGGCCAAGCAGGGTATTCTGGTTGTTGGCACCCGAGATCAGGGGGTCCAGGGCATCAGACCAGGCTTCCGCCAGATCGGCAATCGGGTCGATGTCGGAGAGTCTTGCTCCGCCTTTAAGGGTATGTAGCTCCTGCTGCAGCTGGGTCACGCCGGTCAGTTCTTCCGGTTCGTCGCGCCACTGGTCCAGACACTCACGGATGGCGTCGCGGATTTCCAGGCCTTCATCCAGGAAAATACCAGTGAGGTCGTCATCACTGGCTTGGGCCAGGGTGGCGCTGAGGCTGGTTGTTTCCGGCATTGCCTCGGCAGGCTCGGCTTCTGTCGGCTCGCCGGACTCTTCCACGCCGGCCAGAGGCGGCATGGGTTCGCCACGAAGAAGAGCCTGAACCTGAGCGACCAGTTCGTGCGCTGGCGGGCAGGGTTTCTGGGTGGCGACCTGTTCGACCATCCGGGCCAGCCGGTCATGGCAGGCGAACAGCAGGTCGTTCATGGTATCGCTGGCGTCCAGCTGACCTTCAGCAACCTTCTCGAAAAGGTCTTCAAGAACGTGAGTCAGGTCGCCGATGGCTTCGACGCCGGCCATTCTGGCGCCACCCTTGAGGGTATGCACGTCCCTCTGGAGTTCTGCGGCAACCTGGCGATCCGAGGGATCTTCGGTCCAGGTGTGCAGGGCGCTGCCGGTGGAATTGATCAGGTCATAGGCTTCTTCCAGGAAGATGCCTAACAGTTCCGGATCCAGGTGGGAGAGGTCGGTTACGCCGTCCCCGGCATCAGGCTCCTGTTCGGAGGCAACCTCTGCCGGTTCGAACTTCTCCGGCTCATCAAGCTCCGGAAGTGGAGCCTGCTCCCCGGAGCTGTCCTCCAGGTCCGTCTGATCGTCGCGGGCACTGACGTTAGTCACTGGCCGTGTCCCGGTGGCGCTGTCCATATAAGCCTGGATCTCACCGATAAGGTCCGGTGCCGGGCGCGGTGTTTCCCTGGCTTCCAGGTTCTCTACCATGCCGGCCAGGCGATCGTGGCAGCGGAACAGCAGATCTGACAGCTCATCGTTGACCGACAGCCGTTGTTCAGTCAGTCCTTCGAACAGGTTCTCCAGCTCGTGGGAGAGATCGCCAACGGCTGGAATATCCGCCAGTCGTGCACCGCCCTTGAGGGTATGCAGGTCCCGCTGCAGCAGGCGGAGGATATCGAGGTTGCCGGTGTTCTCGCTCCAGCTCTGGAGGGCTTCCGCGGTGCTGTCGATGAGGTCCTGGGCTTCTTCCAGGAAGATTTCTGCCAGTTCCTCGTCCATATCATCGTCGGATTCCGACAATTCCGGCAGGGGCGGCTGTTCTTCGGCCGGGGATGGTGCTTCCGAAGGCGCTTCTGTCTCGTCCATGTCGAAGCTGAGATCGATCTCTTCCAGGTCGTCGGTGAACTCCTGTTCGAAGGCATCCGGCTCGGCGTGTTCTTCCGTTGGGGCCTGCTTCAGGGCTTCGAGACTGGCAACCAGCTCGTCACTGGACTCGGTGGCGAGTCCGGCGGCGACCTGATCCATCATGTTGATCAATTGTTCGTGGGCGGCCCGAACGGTCTCAAAGAAACCGTCATCGGGCGCTTCATCGTTTTCGGCGGCGGAATCGTAGGTATCTTTCAGGGCACCCGAGAGCGCGGCCAGGTCTGTAAGTCCAGCATCGGAAGAACCCTGGGTGAGCTGCTCAAGTTCGGAGCGAAGCTGGTCCAGTGAGCCAGTCTCCTGAGGATTAGCGGCCCAGTGATCAAGAATCCGGTCGGCATCCAGAACGATATCCAGACCTTCGTTCAGGAACAGTTGAACCAGCTGAGAGGGGGCTTCCTGCTGATGCTGGTCGGTCTTGTCTTCGCTATGAGTGCGCAGGGTCTCATCCGTGAGGCGATCCAGTTTTTCAAGGAACACTTCAGTGCCTGGCAGGGAGGCCTGCGGGTTTTCGCGAATCTGGGCCAGTCCCTGGGTCAGGAAATCGCAGGCAGACCCGATCAGCGAGAGTACCTCGCGGTTGGCCCGTTTGTTCTGGGCACGGGATTCCTTGACGAACCGTTCCAGCGGCGTGATGACTGCCGCGATCGGTGCAATACCGGCCGTATGGGCGCTGCCCTTGAGTGTGTGCAGGGCCCGGGACAGGTCGTCGGTATAGGTAACGGTCGTCTTGTCACCGGCTGTGGCCAGGAAGTCCTTCAGCGTTTGCAGGTGGGTCTCGGTTTCGCTCTCAAAGATGTCGAGCAAAACTGGATCAACGGCGTCTTCCTCAGCTTCTCCGGCGTCAGTTCCGGTCTCTGTTTCCACCTCGTCCATGGATTCCGCGGCGGGCATTATGCTGGCGTCCGGAATTTCTCCATTGGCCAGAGCGTTAGCCCGGGCTTCAAGATTGGAAATGTCCAGTGAGGGTGCCCGGCGCTTTTCAAAATCCTCAACCAGTGCCGGCAGATTGGTGGTGACATCGTCCAGCAGGCTGGCAATGTCGTCATTCATGAAGATGCTGCCGTCGATGACCCGGTTCAGCATGTTTTCCACGGACCAGGCCAGCTCCCCGACAACCAGTGCGCCTACCATCCGGCCACTGCCCTTCAGGGTATGGAACGCCCGGCGGACTTCGGATAGCGCACTGCGGTCATCGTGCCGCCGCAGGAGCATGGGCAGGTATTCGCGGATGGTTTCCAGTACCTCGCCGGCTTCCTCGACAAAGATTTCAAGGATTTCGTCGTCGATCAGGTTGTCGTCATCGGCGGGCTTTTCAGCTGCGGCGCTGGTGTCCGCGGGCGTGAGCTCAGGTTCCTCGACAGGAGGCGCCTGCACCATTGGCTCTTCAGCGGCTTTTCGGGTATCCGCTTCGGCCGGTGCCTCGCCCTCGGTGCGGCGTGTGGTAGCCATGGCTTCGGCGCGCTGAATGAGCTCACCGACATCACCGGCCGTCTGGCCAGTCTTGAATTCCCGAATCAGTGAGGGAATGCGGGCATTGACCTCATCCACCAGAGTAAACATGTCGTCGGTCGGCCGGATGGTCTGGTCGATAACGCGGTTGAGCAGGTTTTCCACCGACCAGGCTAATTCACCAATGCTGGTTGCGCCGACGAGGCGACCACTGCCCTTGAGCGTATGGAATGCGCGACGCACTTCGGTCAGGGCTTCACGATCACCATGATTCTGGCGCAGGCGCGGGTAGAACTCATGGATGGTTTCGAGAACTTCCTCGGCTTCCTCAACAAAAATACCGAGGATTTCATCGTCCAGAAGTTCCGAATCCGAGCCCTTGGATTCTTTGGGACTGGCTGCATCGGTTTCCGGAAACTCTTCAGCCGGCTCAACCACGGGAATTTCTTCCGCAGCGGATTCGGACCAGGTGGGCTCGGCACCAACCGGGAAGCCGAGGGAGGCCAGGCTGTCCTCTGCCACTCTGAGGATGGAGTCGTTCTCGCCGATCCCTTCGGCAAGGCGCTCCAGGTAATATTCGATGCTGGTTACCGCATCGGCCAGGATGTCGAGCTGTTGCCAGTCCGGTACCTGCTTGCTGCCCAGCAGCACGTCGGTAATGTAGCGCTCGGCTGAGGCCAGCATGCTGGCAACGCGATCCAGCGGGATCAGACTGAGGCCACCGCGAATGCTGTGCAGCAGGCCGGGCACGTGCCCAATTTCCCGGGTATCCCATTGTGATGCAATGAAGTTCACAATGGCGGACTTGACCTGTTCCAGGGTGTTCCGGGATTCTCTCAGCAGGGCGCCGCTGGCCTCTCCAAGCTCACGAGAGCCCAGGTTAACCGGAGCATCGTTGGCTTCATCGCCGGAAGTTTCCTGGCGGCCTTCTGCGTCCAGGCCGGCCAGACTGGCTTCGACATAGAGCAGCGCACCGGCAATGTCCATCAGGGTGCCGTCATCCACCGGTTCGGTCTGGGCGCTGAGTTTTTCGACCAGTTCAACCTGCTCGGTAATGACTTTTCGTGGTATGCCGAGACCGAGTACCGCCAGGGTATTGGCCACCTGGCGCAGTCCGGGCAGCAGGTCGTCAAGCTCGCTGTTCTGGCGAAGCTCTGAACGTACATACAGGTCGAGCTGGTCTTTTAGCTTGGCCAGCTCTTCGTTAAGTGCGCCGACAACCGAGTGAATAGCATCCCGGCCAGGGCCGGAGACCCGGCTTCGGGCGGCATCCACGTCGTCTTCCGAGGGCAGCGCCTGACTGAGCTGGTAGGTATCCCGAAGGGCACTGACCTGAGGTGAGTCCAGGTCACGGGCGCGGGCCACGTAGTAAAGCAGGTGCTTGAGCAGGGCTTCCGGCGCTGGTTGCTGAAGAATATCCGCGTGCTCATCGGTCAGCCGGCGCACTTCGCTGTCGAGTTCCCGAAGCAGGGACTTCACCGCTGCGTTCACCGGATTGACGTTTGCCTGCAGGGTCTCAACAAATGCGCTTGCGGCCTTCCAGAGTTCGCCCCTGGGCGTTTTCTGGCATAACCGGATGAGCCGTTGGATGACCTTCTGCATGTAATCGAAGTGGGCGCCGAGATCCGCCTCCCGGATGACGCCGGCCAGAGCGAACTGGTACATCTGCCGCAGTTTGCGGATGTGGCCGAGAACTGTCGGGTCCTGCAGACGCTGTGAAACCTTTCCGGTGACCCGGATCTTTGAGGGGCTCAGGTCAGGTTTGAACAGTGACGTATCAGACAGCAGGGATTCGCCACGGGCAGCACGGAGGTCATTCAGCAGCGGCAGCAGCACCATTGGAAAATCGTCCTGGCTGCTGGCCAGGTGCTCAAGGTACTGGGGCAACTGAAGGATTGCCTGCATCAGTACTTCGACCGCTTCATCCGTATTGGCAACGGTGTCGTTGAGTACCGCCTGGGTGAGCTTTTCCATTTCTTCGGTGAGCAGCGCCGCACCGTAAAGCTCGACCATTTGCAGGGTGCCATGCACCTGATGGAGATAATTCAGGCAGAAGCGCAGGCGCGCAGTGTCGTCACGATTCTCGACATACGCTTCCAGTGCATGCTGGCCCTGGGTCAGCGTGTCCTGTATTTCGCCCCGAACCCAGTCGAGGGCGATGCTGTCATGGTGATTGCCCATAACCACTCCGGTTATTCTTCGTCAGTCTGGCGTTTGATCCACGCCAGCACATGTTCCGAGGGAACTCTCTGTAACCCTGGAGGCTGCCAATCGGTCAGTTCCCCCTGGCCCAGAACCAGCAGCCCCCCGGGCGCCAGCCGCTCTGCAAGTCGCCTGACAATTTCCCGCCGGCGCCAGCGGCGAAAATAAATCAGCAGATTCTGGCAGAAGATAATGTTCATCCCGTGCATGGGTGCCTTGTCGAGATCCAGAACGTTCAGTCTGGTAAAGCACACCCTGTCGCGGATGCTGTTCACAATTTCTACAGTATTCCGCTCGGCCGGGCGGAAATACCGGGATTTCATGTCCTCGTCCACTCCCAGCAATTTGCGGGGATTGAACTGGCCGTTCCTGGCCTTGTCGATCACGGGCTTGCTGATGTCAGAGCCGGTGACACCAAACAGCGGCTGCAACGCCAGCTGGCTCATGCACTCGTTCAGCACCATGGCCAGTGTGTACGGCTCCTCTCCGGTGGAGCATCCGACACTCCAGGCTTCCAGGGGACGCTTTTTCAACGGTTCCCGGGGCCGTGTCAGAACATAGTCGGAAACCAGCCGGAAGGCGTCGGGATCCCGGAAGAACCGGGTTTCCTGAACCGTCAGCCTGTCTACCAGCGTTGACCATTCCCTGATCGCATCAGGCCCGGAGACGATTTTTTCGTAATAGGCCTGATAGCTGCTGCAGCCGATTTCCCGCATCCGGATGCCAAGGTTGGTCTCCAGAAACGAACGGCGCCCGGCCGGCAGGGTTATGCCGGTGCGATGTTCCAGCAGGGTTTGCCACTGGCTGAACTGCGCCTCGTCCATATCCGGGAGTCGGCGCAGTGACCAGATGCCCTCGGCGGGTGACAGGTTGTTATGCATTTGCGCCATAAACCGTCAACAGCCCTGGATCCGAAATCAGCCCACCACCGGAACGTCGCTGTCTTCCTCTTCTTCCTGATCAGCCTCGTCTTCTTCCGGCAGGGTGAAGCCGGCAACGGAGGACCGCAGCTCGGACGCCATTTCCGCCAGGTTACCGATAGACTTCGCAGTGGCGTTGGTGCCGGAGGAAGTCTGGGACGTGATTTCCTGGATAACGTTCATGGTGTTGGAAATGTGCGCCGCAGACGACGACTGCTGTCGTGCCGCGTTGGAGATGTTCTGGATCAGTTCCGCCAGAGACATGGATACGTTCTCGATTTCCTCGAGGGCGATACCCGCGTCCTGGGCCAGACGGGCACCACGGACCACCTCGGCGGTGGTGTGTTCCATGGAGATAACGGCTTCGTTGGTGTCAGACTGGATCGTCTTGACCAGTGCCTCGATCTGCTTGGTTGCCGCAGAGGAACGTTCCGCCAGCCGCTGAACTTCGTCCGCAACCACCGCGAAGCCCCGGCCCGCGTCACCGGCCATGGAGGCCTGGATTGCGGCGTTCAGGGACAGGATGTTGGTCTGGTCGGCAATGTCGTTGATCAGGGATACGATGTCACCGATTTCCTGGGAAGATTCACCCAGGCGCTTGATCCGCTTGGAGGTTTCCTGGATCTGCTCACGGATGTTGTCCATGCCGCGGATGGTGTTCTGCACCACTTCCGCGCCTTTCTTCGCGATCGCAACCGACCGCTCCGCAACCGCGGAGGATTCCGCCGCGTTCGAAGATACCTGGTCGATGGACACCGCCATCTCATTCACCGCGGCGGAGGCGCCGGCAATTTCCTGGGCCTGGTGCTCGGAAGCATCGGCCAGGTGCATGGCCGTGGCCTGGGTTTCCTGGGCGGCTGAGGCTACCCGTACGGCAGTACCACGAATCGCCTGTACCAGTCCGCGCATCTGGTCAATCGCGTAGTTGATGGAGTCGGCGATGGCACCGGTGAAGTCTTCGGTGACCGTGGCCTCGGTGGTCAGGTCACCGTCGGCCAGGTCGGCCAGTTCGTCCAGCAGTCGCAGGATCGCGTTCTGGTTCTGTTCGTTCTGTTCCTGGGTGGCCGCCAGCCGGGCCTGGGCTCCCCGGTAAAGGGCGAGGCCGATGAACACAACAATGGCCACCATGGCGGCCAGGATAGCAAAGGCCAGGGTCGGGCTGATCAATCGCGAGCCGGGCTGGTTGCGGAAACTCTCCGCCAGTACAGAGAGTTCGGAAAGCAGGATTTCGGAATTCTGGAAGATGTCGCTGGCCGCAGTACGCACCTTGAAGAGGTCGGGAGAGGCTTCAAGGATGGCGTCTACGTTCTGGGAAACGAACTGGAACAACTCATCAACGGCCTCGAGGCCGTAAATGGCATCTTCATCGTTTACCCGGGAGATGCCCATGGCTTCATTGCCATTGAGCTGGCCTTCAAGAACCCGGCCAAACAGGCTGGCGTCCCGGCCGAAACGGTCGGCGGCGATAACCGCATCCTCGTCACCGGACAGTACGTTGTTAACCGAGCGGACAATCCGCTCCGCCAGCAGGGACTGGCGCTGCGCCAGTGCGATCTGTTCGGCGGGCGCGTTGTTGTCCAGCAGGATCTGTACGATGTCGTCGTACTCGACCTGAAGCTGCGGGATGGTTTCGTTGAGGGTCCGGGCTACTTCGTGCAGGCCAAGTACCGCGTGCTGGGTCGAGAGGATGCTGTCGGCGTTTTCCCGGACAGTGTTCCAGTTCTCCTGTACACCGCTTTGCCGGGCCAGCTCACTCGGTGGCAGGTCGGTCTTCGGGTTGCCCTCGGTCACGTTGGTCCAGAGCTGCTGGAAATCATCACGGGAGCTGCGCAGCTGGTTGAACGCTTCGGCGGTACCACCGGCAGCCTCAGTCGCGTTCTTCGCGATCTGCTGCGAGAGCACCCTCAGCTCGGCGGTGTTGGAGATGTATTCCTGATCGTGCTGGCTGTCTTTATTGAGAATGAACAGCACCACAACGAGCAGGACGGTGAGTGCGATCAGTGCGGCGATCAGGCTGGCAACCAGCTTGTTGCCTCCCTGTCCCATACTGAGTCTTCCGGCTCTGTTCTTCATTTTCTGGCTCCCGGCCTCTTCAAGAAATTGGCAAGTTTGTTTTATCGGGCTTCAGGCGGTCAGGGTGATGTTCCTGCCATTGTCACCACCCTTACCACTGTGCGACGTCCAGGAAGCGTTCGTCTTCGAGCAGGTCGACGGCCGAAAACACTTTCCAGACTTCTTCGTTGCGCTCGTAACCGCCTGAGACAAACGGCCGAACGTTTTCAGGTACGCCTTCGGGCGCATCCTTGAAACTGTCTGTTGCGAAGTACTGCATGCCCAGTACGCTGTCGACCACGAGCCCGCTGAAAATGTCCCCCTGTTCAACAACCAGTACCCGGCGCTCCCGTTGGCTTCGGGACGAGCGGGGAATATCAAAAAAGCCGGCGAGATCGACAAGAGGCAGGAGGCGGCCGCGAACATTGGCCGCTCCGAGCAGAAACGGGCGAACCCCCGGAATATGGGTAAACCGGGGGACGTGGAGGATTTCAGTGACTTCGCCCATTGGGGTAACGTAGCGTTCACCTGCAAGAACGAAGCCGATGCCGTTCCACAGTTCAACGGCTTCCGGTTGTTCCGGCAGGCCGGCGGCCATGGACCGGCTGCGCTGGGCGATATCCGTCAGAACGGCGAAAGGGGCGGCCTGGGCGGACATGCATACTCCACGGTTGGGGATCAGGCAATCAGGCTGTTGATTGTTTTGATCAGATCGTCTTCGTTAACCGGCTTGACCAGATAACCCTTGGCGCCCTGGCGCGTGCCCCACACACGATCAGTTTCCTGATCCTTGGTGGTCACGATAACCACGGGGATGGATGCGGTCTCCGGCGCGCGGGTCAGTTGACGGGTTGCCTGGAAGCCGTTCAGGCCCGGCATAACCACGTCCATCAGAACCAGATCCGGGGTTTCAGCACGGGCCTTGGCAACGCCGTCCGCGCCATTATCGGCGGTCAGGACTTCGTGCTTGTGCTTTTCCAGAATGGTGGAAATTTTCTTAACCTCGGTAGGGGAATCGTCAACAATCAGAATGCGGGCCATGGTTTCCTCGATGGTTCTTGGTGTCAGCAGGTTTACTGTTCCGCCTGCGGAACGTACTGGCGGATGGTATTAAGAAGCTCATCCTTGCTGAACGGTTTGGTCAGGTACTGGTCCGAGCCTACGATCCGGCCTTTGGCCTTGTCGAACAGCCCGTCCTTGCTGGAGAGCATAATAACCGGCGTCTTTTTAAAGGAGGAATTGTTCTTGATGAGTGCGCAGGTCTGGTAGCCGTCCAGGCGGGGCATCATGATATCAACAAAGATGATGTCCGGCTGGGAATCGGCAATCTTGGCGAGAGCGTCAAAGCCGTCAGTTGCGGTGATGACCTCACAGCCGACCTTTTTCAGAAGGGTTTCCGCGGTGCGACGTATGGTTTTACTGTCGTCGATCACCATGATCTTCAAGTTCTCGAAGTTGTCATCCATTGTCCAACTGCCTTGCGCTCAGCGACTGTCATTATTTTAAAACGGGGTTTTTAACACAAACCTTAGGGTTCTTCTATAAACCCCGCTCATTTATAGATTATCAATGGCCGGATAAAAAGTATTAGTTTGTGACCAAATGTACTTCTGCCCGCAACGTCACGTAACTGACTGAGGATTTCTCCGGATGCATTCGCGGCTCGGGTACAATACCATCTGATTTCACAGCATAGCACTGTTTGCCCGGTGCACTCTGCAGACCGGTTCGTGTTTTTAATCCTCAGGAGCGCAAGAGAGCCTATGACCGTCCGCCTCGGGATCGTGATGGATCCGATTGAAGATATCCACTTCAGGAAAGACAGTTCACTGGCCATGTTGCTGGCTGCCCAGAAACGGGGCTGGCAGATCGAGTACATGGAACTGCCGGACATGTAT
Organism: Marinobacter metalliresistant; assembly: GCF_038098645.1. Taxonomy (NCBI): domain Bacteria; kingdom Pseudomonadati; phylum Pseudomonadota; class Gammaproteobacteria; order Pseudomonadales; family Marinobacteraceae; genus Marinobacter; species Marinobacter metalliresistant. The sequence continues at coordinate 3,020,181 of NZ_CP101118.1, forward strand.
CTGGATGGCGGCAAGGCAATGGCCCACACCCGGGATCTGACCGTGCACATGGATCCCGAGAACTGGTACAGCTTTGGTCCGAGCCAGGACCGGGCGCTGGGCGATCTGGATGTGATCCTGATGCGCAAGGATCCGCCGGTGGACCGGGAGTTCCTGATGGCCACCTATATACTGGAATCGGCCGAGCAGCAGGGCGCGCTGGTGGTCAATCCTGCTTCAACATTGCGCGATTGCAATGAAAAGCTGTTTGCCACCCAGTTCGAGGATCTGACACCACCACTGTTGGTCAGCCGGTCGGCGACCCGTTTCCGGAAGTTCTACGCCGAGCACGGCGATGTCATCATGAAGCCGGTGGATGGCATGGGTGGTCACTCCATCTTCCGTATCCGGGAAAACGACTTCAATCTCGGGGTGATCATTGAAACCCTGACCAACTATGGCAGCCATCAGGCCATGGCCCAGAAATACATCCCGGAAATCAGTGATGGCGACAAACGCATTCTGCTGATTGACGGTGAGCCGGTGCCCTATGCACTTGCGCGAATTCCCTCCCAGGGAGAGAATCGCGGCAACCTGGCAGCTGGCGGGCGAGGCGAGGGCCGTGAGCTGACCGCCCGGGACCGTGAGATCTGCGATCGTGTGGCGCCGGTGATCCGGGAGAAAGGCCTGATTTTTGTGGGGCTGGACGTGATCGGTGATTATCTTACCGAGATCAATGTCACCAGCCCGACCTGCATCCGGGAGCTTGATACGGCCTTCGGGATCGATATCGGGGGCATGCTGATGGACGCCATTGCAAAGCGTCTGGGACAGGCGTAACCCGGCAACACTGGCGGGACAGGTTTAACGACAGGACCAAGATCAGGAATGGCAGTTCAGGTAAGCGACTTTGACCGGTTTTCCTTCACCCTTTTTATGGCATTGGCGGTGCACGCCATTGTTGTGCTGGGGATCAGCTTTGCGCCTGAACCACCCCGGTCGTCCGCTCAGACCATGGAAATTACCCTCTCTCAGTTTGATGACCAGAAAGCACCGGAGAAAGCGGACTTTCTTGCCCAGACCAGCCAGCAGGGCAGTGGTACTGAAGAGGAGGTCCGGGAAATGACCACGCCCCTGCCGGCCGAGGTCAGCCAGCCGGAAGTGGCCCGGGTCCAGCCGGAGCCACCCGCGCAGACCGAGCCGCAGCCGCGCCAGGAAAAAACGGTGGTGCAGACCGAAAGCCGGTCCAGTCAGGCAGTGCAGCAGCCGGAGGAGCGGACGACACCGGAAGAAGAGCCACTGCCGGTGCGCAAGAAAAGGAGCCTGATGGAGCGCAGTCTTGAGATCGCCAGCCTGGAGGCCCGCTTCGACGCCCAGCAAAGGGCTTACGCCCGGAAGCCGAGGGTGATGCGCGTAACCGCAGCCTCCACACTCAAATCCACCAACGCCTGGTACGTACAGAATTGGGTGACCAAGGTGACCCGGGTTGGCAATATCAACTACCCCACCGAGGCGCGCCGTGCCGGAATCTATGGCACACTGAGAATGCTGGTGTCCCTGAAGCAAGACGGCACCCTCAAAGAGGTAGCGATTCTGCAGTCCTCCGGCAGCACCGTTCTGGACGATGCCGCCATCCGGATTGTCAGAATGGCCGCACCTTTTGCCCCGTTCCCCGAGGAAATGCGGCAAGAGGTGGACGAACTTGAAATCATACGCACCTGGTCCTTCCAGCGTCGGGGGCTGACATCCGGATGACAGCGTCAAAACATTCTCCCCACAGCCTGCGGCACCACTTTCTGGTGGCTTCGCCTTACCTGGCCGACCCGCGTTTCCATGGCGGCGTCATCTATCTCTGTGAACATTCCGATGACGGTGCCCTGGGATTAATGATCAATCACCCGTTGGACATCCATCTGGGCGAGATTCTGGAGCAGCTGGACTTGCCTGGAGGTGAGCTGGATTTGCCGGTATTCAGTGGTGGCCCGGTGCAGCCGGAACGGGGCTTTGTCCTGCATTCTCCCGGGACCAGCTGGCAGAATACGGCAAAGGTGACCGAAGACGTTCTGCTGACCACATCCCGTGATGTACTGGCGGGCATTGGCCGTGGGGAAGGGCCGGAGGAATACCTGGTGGCGCTCGGATACTCGGGCTGGGGCGAGGGCCAGTTGGAGGACGAACTGGGCAGCAACGCCTGGCTCACGTGTCCTGCTACCACGGATATCCTGTTCCGGACTCCCTGGGCAGATCGTTACAAGGCCGTGCTTGAAGTGATTGGTATTGATCTTAACCAGCTCAGCGAATCGATTGGCCATGCCTGAGACCGGTAACCGTCGCGTGATGGCGTTTGATTTCGGAACCCGCCGGATCGGGGTTGCCACCGGCCAGGAAATGCTGGGAACCGGCCAGCCCGTGGCGCTGATAGCCGCCCGGGACGGTATTCCGGACTGGCAAAAGATTGAAATGCTGCTGCAGGAGTGGCGTCCGGATCTGGTGGTGGTTGGTCTGCCGCTGAATATGGACGACACTGAGAACGACATGTGTGCCCGGGCGCGCAAGTTCGGCAAGCGCCTCCACGGCCGTTACCATGTGCCGGTTGAAATGGTGGACGAGCGCCTGACCAGTTTTGAGGCCAAGGGCGATGTAATGGCAGCCGGTGGCAATCGCGACTTTGGCCGCCATGGGGTGGATGACCGGGCGGCGGTTCTGATTCTGGAAACCTGGTTTGGCCTGCAGGGCAACCTTGCCGGTGAATGACAGTAAGGATAGTCCCCGGCTTTTAATAACAGTGAGGCATTAATGACCGCATTGCTTGATATCGACCAGTTACTGGATCAGATGGAAACCGGATTGCGCCAGGTTCTTGAGCAACGGGGCGCTGAATCCCCAGTGCTCATTGGTATCCGTACCGGTGGGGTCTGGCTGGCGGATGTGCTTAGTAAGCGTCTTGATATTGAAGAGCCGTTCGGGGAACTGGATATTTCCTTTTATCGTGATGACTTCAGCCGCATCGGGCTGAACCCCAGGGTCAAGCCTTCCAGTCTGCCCTTTGATACCGAAGGACGGGACATCATCCTGATTGACGATGTCATCATGAGTGGCCGCACCATTCGCGCGGCAATGAATGAAATTTTCGATTATGGCCGTCCAGCCAGTATCATACTGGCCACCCTGATAGACCTCGGAGCCCGGGAACTGCCGATCCAGCCGGACGTGACCGGCAAGACGCTGGCACTGGACTCCCATCAGCGCGTCAAGCTCCGTGGCCCCGACCCGCTCCGCATCGAGTTCCAGGAAGCCAGACAGTAAACCTCCGAAACAGATAACAGGCGACCCATGACCGCAAACGACGCTTCCCCGCACCCCTTGCAGCTGACCCGGGATGGTCAGTTGCGGCACTTTCTCACCCTTGATGGCCTCGACCGCGCCTTACTGACCGACATCCTGGATACCGCCGATTCGTTTATTGAAGTCGGCGAACGCACCATCAAGAAAGTGCCCCTGCTTCGCGGCCGGACTGTGGTGAACCTGTTCTTTGAATCCAGCACCCGGACCCGCAGCACCTTTGAGCTGGCCGCCAAGCGTCTGTCTGCCGATGTGCTTAACCTTGATATCAGCACCTCGGCCACGTCCAAGGGCGAATCCCTGTCCGACACGCTTCTGAACCTGGAGGCCATGGCCAGCGACATGTTCGTGGTTCGGCATTCCCAGAGTGGCGCGCCGCACTTTATTGCCGAGAGCGTCACCCCGGGCGTGGCCATTATCAACGCCGGTGATGGCCGCCATGCGCACCCGACCCAGGCCATGCTCGACATGCTCACCATTCGCCAGCACAAGGGGCATTTTGAGGGCCTGAAGGTGGCCATTGTGGGTGACGTGCTTCACTCCCGGGTGGCCCGCTCCCAGATTCGTGCCCTGAATGTGCTTGGGGCGGAAGAGGTCCGGGTGATTGCCCCGGGGACCTTGCTGCCCAAGGATGTGGAAAGTCTGGGTTGTAAGGTCGAGTACGATATGACCCGAGGCATGAAGGATCTGGATGTGGTGATCATGTTGCGCCTGCAGAACGAACGGATGGAAGGCGCCCTGCTGCCGAGCGAGCGTGAGTTTTATCGGCTCTATGGCCTGAATCAGGAAAAGCTGGCTCTGGCTCATCCGGCGTGCATTGTGATGCACCCGGGCCCGATCAACCGGGGCGTTGAAATTGAATCGGCGGTGGCCGATGGCCCGCAATCCGTGATTCTCAATCAGGTGACCAACGGCATCGCCATCCGGATGGCGGTCATGTCCATGGCCATGGGTGGCCAGGTGGCCGAGCGCCAGCAGAAACTGAGTGGGAGGGGGCAGGCATGAGCAGTGTTGAAACATCCAGCGGCAACAGCCTGAAAATCACTGGCGGACGTCTGTACGATGGCGAAGGAAATGAGTCTGAAAACATCGCCTTGCTGGTTCGGGATGGCCGGATCGCCGCTATGGGTGAAACGGCCACCAGGGAGCGGGCGGACGAAACCATCAGCGCTGAAGGCTGTGTGATTGCCCCGGGTTTTGTTGATCTTTGCTGCAACCTCCGTGAACCGGGCAATGGCCAGAAAGGCAATATTGCCTCGGAAACCCGGGCAGCGGCCCACGGTGGCTTTACCACCGTCTGTGCCTCTCCGGAAACCTCTCCGGTGAACGATTCCAGTGCCGTTACCCACCTGATTCGTGACGGTGCCGCCAGCCGGTCGCCTATCCGGGTGCTACCCGTAGGTGCGATTACCAGGGGCCTTGAAGGCGACCTGCTCAGCGACATGGCTGGGCTGGCCGCTGCCGGTTGCGTGGCGGTCGGTAATGGCTCCCGGGGTGTGCGCAATGCCCGGATATTGCGCCGGTGCATGGCCTACGCCCAGACCTTCGGTTTAACGGTGATGTTCAGCCCCGAGAACCAGGCCCTGGCGGCGGACGGCTATGCCCACGACGGGCTGGTAACCTCCCGTCTGGGTCTGCTGGGTATTCCGGAAGTGGCGGAAACGGCGGCGGTGATGGAAATGCTGTTGCTGGCAGAGGAAACCGGCGTGCGGTTGCACCTGAGCCAGCTGTCCTGTGCCCGCAGTGTTGAGATGCTCGCGGATGCCCGCCGCCGAGGCATTGCCGTGACGGCCGACGTGGCCATGCACCAGTTGGTGTTCACCGACGACGCCCTGGCCGGATTCGACAGCCGGTTCCATGTGCGTCCGCCACTGCGCAGCGAGGAAGACCGAAAGGCCTTGATTGCAGGAGTCCGAGAGGGCGTCATTGATGCCATCGTGAGCCAGCATCAGCCCCATGACACTGCGGCCAAGCAGGCGCCCATGGCGGCCACCGAACCGGGGCTCTCCAGCATTGAGAGTGTGTTGTCGCTGGGGCTGGAACTGGTGGAAATGAACGAACTGGCTTTGCCTGACCTGGTCCGGGCGCTGACCACCGGTCCCGCCTCCGTGCTTGGCCGAACGGCCCGCCTTGCGGAGGGTGAGCCTGCCGATCTTTGTCTGTTTGATCCGGAAGCGTTCTGGGCACCGGGTCCGCAAACGCTTGTCTCGGTTGGCCGTCATGCGCCGGTAACCGACCGGGAATTGCCTGGCGTGGTCCGGCTCACTCTTGCTGAGGGCCGAAAAGCCTGGCAACAGCCGGCGGGCTGATTTCCGGTCGCCGGTCCAAAATGCGGCAGGGGTTGCGGAACCTCTGTCGACACCATCACAGAATCACCCCCTCTTGCTGAAAAACCCTTGATAGCAGGCACCCGTGCCGACGTATTCTTGTAGCCGTCGTCCTATGGTCGACCAAGGAACGTGTGGCCCGGCCGGTGCCCGACAATAAAAATCAGGAGTCATCCCGTGAAATCAACAAATCTCCCCCAGTGGGTAGCCATGGCGGCTGCCCTGTGTGCCAGTCTGGCGTTGCCCTCGCTGGGTCATGCTCAGGCACAGAACGAGCCTCTTGAGCGCAGCTTCTGCGTCTTCGACCCGGTTGGTGCCAATGGCCCGCTGTTCGCCATCACCAAAACCTTCCAGCCGGCTGCCCTGAATAGTGGCATCAAGCTGGATCTCCGGGCCTACACCGATGAGAAAGTTGCCGCCGAGGACTTCAAGGCAGGGCAGTGCGATGCCGTCCTGCTAACCGGCACCCGGGCCCGGGAGTTCAACAAGTTCACAGGCAGCCTGGAGGCCATGGGTGCTGTGCCCGGTGAAGCGGAAATGCGGCTGCTGTACAACACCCTGAGCCAGCCCAAGGCCCGGCCGTTCCTGATCGACGGCCCCTATGAGGTTGCCGGTGTCTTCCCGGGCGGTGCCATTTATCTGCACACCCGTGACCGCAGTATCGATTCGGTCGAGAAGCTGCAGGGCAAGCGGATCGCTACCCTGGACTATGATCAGGCGTCCGTCCGTATGGTTCGCCACGTAGGCGCATCGGTGGTGGGATCGAACTCGGCCAACTTTGCCGGCAAATTCAATAACGGCAGTGTCGATCTGGCGTACGCACCGGCGGTCGCCTATACCCCGCTTGAGCTCTACAAGGGTGTGCAGCCAAACGGCGCGGTGGTGAAGTACGCTTTGGGTTACATGAATTTCCAGGTGATCATCCGCCGCGACCGTTTCCCCGACTCCGCCGGCCAGATGGTGCGGGAACAGGCGATCAAACGCATTGATGAGGCCTATGAAATCATTGCCCAGGCAGAGGCGGAGATCCCTGAGGATGTCTGGATGATTCTGCCACAGGAAGACACGGCGGAGTATGACAAGATGCTGCGCAAGGTTCGTCTGTCTCTGCTGGAAGACGGGGTTTACGACGAGCGCGCCATCAAGCTGATGAAAGCGATTCGCTGCCGGGTTGATGCCACCCGTTCCGAGTGTGCGTCCGTGGCCGGAACCTGAAATTCGGTCAGAGGGTAAACAGGCCCGCGTCGGCGGGCCTTCGACTGCCTACCGGATCTTGTCTTTCAGTGCCTTGCCGGCCTTGAATCCGACCGTTTTGCTGGCAGGGATGCGAATGGTTTCGCCGGTTTTCGGGTTTCGCCCTTCCCGCGCCTCGCGGCTGCGGATATTGAACGTGCCAAAGCCGGTCAGGGTGGTATCTTCGCCCCGGGAAGCAGCGGCTGAGACCTGGTCGGTAAAGGCGGTGATCACTTCGCTGGCTTTTTCACGGGTCAGGCCTGTGCGGTCGGCAATGGCCGCGGCGAGTTCAGGTTTGCGCATCGGATACTCCTTTTTTGTAGTTCTGCTTTGTAATTCTGCTGTTTGGTCTGGGTCCTGGCCGGAATCACAACGACTCACGGTTGCTTCAATCTATAGTGGCTCGCGGCCTGTTGTGCAAACGATCGGGCGTTGGCGGTGTGTGTAATTTGGCGTCATTTGCGGCATCGGTCGCATAAAAACAGAATCTCGTACGCCATAATGCGTGCCTGATTACACTCTGTAACAAACCGGTTGGTTAGCCGGTGTGACCGGCATCGCATAAGAGTGCATCAGAACAAAACACGCAAAAGGTGAAGAAGGTATGACCCATTTCCGGAATCCATCCCGCAAGGCGCTTTTTACGGCGCGCCGTTTCCGTAACCTGGTGGCAGCCTGTACAGCCAGTGCGATCCTGAGCGGCTGCGGTGCGGTCAATCACATGATGTACAAGACCACCGGGGATGTCATGCAAGGCTTCTCCCGCGATCACACCGTTCCCTTTCTCATGGAGAGCGGTGACCTGGCCATGGGTTGTGCCATGAGTGAGGCGACGGCACCGTTGCTGATGTCTTTCGGCCGGGTGACCAGCGAGCCGGATCAGCTGGCGGTCATGCTCTATCTCTCTGCCGGCGGTTGTGCCGATGAACAGGCGCGGGAACATGAGCTGGCGGCCCTTGCCGCCCTGCACGCCATGAACGGGAATGCCGCAGAAGATGCGATGATCCGTCAGAAGCGGGCCCATGCCCTTGCTGCCCGGCGCTATTTCAAGGGCTGGCAGCACCACAACGCCCATTACGGTGAGCCAGGCAATGGCGAGTGTCCCGATTTTGACGACGACATGGATGAGTTCATCTACATGGCCGGCCTGCTTTCAGGTCTGCAGGCCCTGAACGCCCAGACCCAGTCCACCTCATCCATTGGCGTTCCGGCGAATATCGGTTCGGTCGTGGCCCGGGCCACCGGCTGTCTTGAAAATGACAAGTGGTGGGGCGCACCTATGGCTTTGCGGGCAACCGTATGGGCCATGATCCCCGGCGCCCAGCCGAAGGGTGAAGACGCCTTCGAGCGACTGGAAATTGCGGATGCCCAGGGGGAAGCGGCCGGTGTTCGGCTGCCCCATGTATTTCACGCCATCGCTGCCCTGAACAGGGGTGATGAGGCCATGGTCCGCGAGGTGATCCGGAACCATGCCGAGTCCCTGGAGAGTGCGCCAGCCAACGAGGACTGGCGGTTTGTAGATGCCATGGCAACGGACATGATCGTGGCAGTCTCCGACCGCCTCTGGGTTGAGAACACAGGCCACCGTACACCGCTTGGCCAGCTTGGTACCTTCTGGGATGACAAGCAGGAAGCCGTTGAAACCATGGATCTGGACGATCTGCTGTAACCATTCCATACCCAGAGTGATCAGTTATGTCGAAGCGCGGTTTTCATCGTAGCGGGCTGGAGTGGTTTTCGTCGCTGCCCGCGTGTCTGCTGTTGCTGGCAGTGGTCATCTTCTCCACCAGCAGTGATATCCATAACCAGATGTTGCGCGGAGGTGAGCAGCTGTGGAGCGGGTATTACAAGTTGCGCGTGGATCCGGTTCAGCCAACCTGTGATCCCGATCGGGACATTGAGGCGGCAGTGGCTGCTGAACTGGCCGCGGATGCCCCTGCAGACGACCCGATGGCCGCCTTGCTGGGCGCCGGGGAAAAGGACCCGGCAGACATCCGGCTGGCCATCGAGCGGTCTGTCGCCGACTGCAGGCAGGCCCATCGAAGCTTCGAGAACCTCCGGGACCAGCTGACGCCGGGTGTCACAGCCTACCGGACAGTGGAACTGTTCATTGCCGACCTGATCGCCTTTGGCCTGGAATCCCAGCGTTTCATTCTGGTGATTTTGGTCATGTTGTGCGCGGTGACCGCCACGTTGACCCGCCATCACATCGCCATGCGTGCGATGGAGACCCGGCTGGACCACACGGTATCCCATACGCTGCAAACCATTGCTAACGCCATGTTGCTGGGTTCCAGTGCCATCTTCCGGCAATCCAGCCTGGGCTCGGATACCGCGGTTTCATCGGAAGAACTGCTGCTGCACAATTTCTGGATTATCGGTTTTGCCTGCCTGACCCTGGCCAGCCTGTACCGGCTGTTCCGGGTGCCGGATGATCTGCCCGAAGGCGGCAGCCTGAACAAGGCCTTCCTGGCGGTGCCGCTCTACACCGTTATGACCCTGATTTCCGGTACCTATTTCGCCCTGATCGGGCACGCCTCGGGGATCGGCATCTATCTCGGCAAGATGATGGAACTGTCCGATATGTTCCTGAATGTCGGTCTTTACGTGTGGGTGGGTATGATGCTCAAGCAGACCCGACTTGCCACTCTGGTGTTCAATGTCTTTCGGCCCTGGCGCATGCCGCCGGAGATGCTGGCCGTCGTAGCCGTTCTGGTTGCGGCGGTGCCGACCGCCTACACCGGTGCTTCCGGCATCTTTGTGATTGCGGCCGGGGCGGTGATCTACAGTGAGTTGCGAGCCGCCGGCGCCCGCCGCCATCTGGCACTGGCCGCGACGGCCATGTCCGGTTCGCTGGGGGTGGTCTTGCGGCCCTGCTTGCTGGTGGTTGTGATTGCCTATCTGAACCGGGAAGTGACCACCGACGAGCTGTTCGGCTGGGGCATCTGGGTGTTTGTGCTGACCGCCACCCTATTTGCGGTGGTGGCCCTGACGGTAAACCGCCAGAGCCAGTTCAATCTTGCACCGTCCGCCGAGGCCTTCCCGGCCATGACTCAGGCCCTTTGGCCGCTGATTCCCTATGTGCTGGTGATCACCGGTGTGGTGCTGTTCTACCGTCTTGCCCTGGACGTGAGCATGGACGAGTTCTCCGCACCCAGGCTGTTGCCGGTGATTATGCTCGCAATCCTGGTGTTTGAGCATGTCAGCCTGAAAAACCGCAGGGGCAGGGCATCCGGGGAGATTAATCATCAGGGACTGGAGCGAAGCCTGCGTGGCGCCACCAATGACACAACGGCCGAGATCGGTGCACTGCTCCTGTTACTGGGGCTGTCGGTCAGCATTGGCGGGGTTATCGAGCGCTCCCACATCATGGCGGCCTTCCCGCAGTCCTTCGACAGTGCCTGGTCGGCGATGCTGCTGATGGTGGTCATTCTGGTGGTACTGGGCATGATCATGGACGCCTTCGGCGCCGTGATCCTGGTGACCGCCACGGTTGCGACCATTGCTTACTCCAGTGGCATTCACCCCATTCATTTTTGGATGGTCACTCTGGTGGCGTTTGAACTGGGTTACCTGAGCCCGCCGGTGGCCCTGAATCACCTGCTGACCCGGCAGGTGGTGGGCGAGGCAGAGGTGCTGGCCGCGCAGCAGGAACCCGGGACTTTCTATCAGCGCCACGAGCGCATTATCATGCCGCTGATTGTCATGGGCATCTCGTTGTTGTTGGTGGCCTTTGTGCCTTTGATGTTCTACGCGGGGTAACGGCAAAACGTGAACCCGGGGTCAGATGAACGCTTTCATCTGACCCCTCTTTCAGTATTTAGCCTCAGCTCAGCTTGGGGCCAGCGTCTACAATCGCCTCTGCCACATCGAACTTCTTGAAGTTCTCCACGAACTGGGCAATCAGCTCCTGGGCCTTGCCGTCGTAGTAGTCCGGGCTTACCCAGGTATTGCGCGGGTTCAGCAGCTTGGTATCCACGCCGGGTACGCGTTTCGGAACGTCCAGATTCAGGGTGGGCAGGTGCTCGGTTGCCACATCGTCAAGATCACCGTTCTGGATCGCGGCGATGATGGCGCGGGTCGTCGGGATGCTGAAACGCTCGCCTTCACCGTAGGGACCACCGGTCCAGCCTGTATTGACCAGGAAGACCTTGCTGCCAAACTCGTCCATGCGCTTCATCAGCAGTTCTGCGTAAACGCCGGCCGGGCGCGGGAAGAACGGTGCGCCGAAGCAGGTGGAGAAGGTGGACTTCAGCTTGGAGGAAGATCCCATCTCGGTGGAGCCGACCAGCGCGGTATAGCCGCTCAGGAAGTGATAGGCGGCACCTTCACGGCTCAGGATGGACACGGGCGGCAGTACGCCGGTCATGTCACAGGTCAGGAACACAATGTGCGAGGGTTCACCGGCACGGTTCTCGATCACCCGTTTCTCGACGTGCTCGAGCGGGTAAGCGCAACGGGAGTTTTCGGTAAGAGAAACGTCGGTGTAATCCGGTTCGCGGGTCTCCGGGTCGATCATCACGTTTTCGACGATGGCACCAAAACGGATGGCGTTCCAGATGATCGGTTCGTTCTTCTGGGAGAGGTCGATGCACTTGGCGTAGCAGCCGCCCTCAATATTGAATACGGTGCCAGGGCCCCAGCCATGCTCGTCATCGCCGATCAGGAAACGGTGCGGGTCAGCAGACAGGGTGGTCTTGCCAGTGCCGGACAGGCCGAAGAACAGGCAGGTTTCGCCGTCCTCGCCCACGTTGGCGGAGCAGTGCATCGGCAGCACGTCTTTTTCCGGCAGCAGGAAGTTCTGCACGGAGAACATGGCTTTTTTCATTTCGCCGGCGTAGTGCATGCCTGCCAGCAAAACCTTGCGCCTGGCAAAGTTGATCATGACGCAGCCGTCACTGTTGGTGCCGTCCCGCTCGGGCACGCACTCGAAGTTGGCGGCGTTCAGGATCTGCCATTCCTGCTTGTCGGCCGGGTTGTAACTGTCCGGGCGGATAAACAGGTTGCGGCCGAACAGGTTCTGCCAGGCGGTTTCGGTGGTCATTTTCACCGGCAGATAGTGCTCGGGGTCGGAGCCGACGTGAACGTGGGATATAAAACGGTCTTTTTCGGCAATGTAGGCTTCAACACGGTCCCAGAGTGCGTCGAATTTTTCAGCGTCAAACGGACGGTTGATCGGACCCCAATGGATGTCGTCAGAGGTGCTTGGCTCCTCGATAATGTAACGGTCCATGGGAGACCGGCCTGTGCGATCACCGGTTGTTACCACCAGTGACCCGTTGGAAGCCAGCTGGCCTTCGTCACGTGCCAGTGCCACCTCGACCAGTCGTGCTGTACTCAGATCATGATAAGTGTTGCTCACTTCGACCTCGCCCTCGGGATGTCTTAGTGATTGCTCAGGCTGCCCCCAAAATTGACGGAAATCTGAACAATCGGGTCAATTCAGGCGCGCTATTATGCCAGACACGCCGGTAAAAAACGACTGCCCGGGAAGCCTTGCTATCAGTGGCTTCCCGGCGAATCAGAAGAGCTGTTAGTGTAGCGTATGACCGGTGAAAAGATGATCGATATCATTTCTATCGAAACGATAGTGAGCATGACAGAACTGGCAATCCATATCGATGGTGCCCTGTTCATCCAGAATGCTGTAGCACTCTTCACTGCCAATGGCCTCCAGTGCACCGAGGGTTCGTTCCCTGGAGCAACTGCAACGGAAGGCGACCGGTTCGGCATCGAACAGGCGCACGGTCTCCTCGTGGAACAGGCGGTGCAGGAGCGTTTCACTGTCCAGTTCCAGTAGCTCGGAGGCCTCTACCGTCCGGGCGAGATGGTTGACCCGGTCCCAAAGGTCGTCGTCCTCTTCGGTGGCGCCCGGCAGGCGCTGAAGCATCAGGCCGGCGGCGGCATTTTCATCGGCAAACAGGAACAGGCTGGTGGGAATCTGTTCCGAGCGCTCGAAATAGTCTTCCAGGCAGCCGCCGAGGGTGCCCTGTTCCCGTGGCACCACACCCTGATAACGGTTGCCCTTGTTCGGAGTAATGGTGATGGCCATACGGCCCTCGCCTAACAGGTCGTGGAAGCTGTCCTCGCTGACGGCGTGTTCGTCAAAGCGTGCCAGCCCCCGGATGTAGCGGTCATGGCTGCATTCTGCCATCAGTGTGCGCAGAGGCCCTTCCCCCTGGGCCTGGATCGACAGGGTGCCCTCGAACTTCAGGGTGCTGCTCATCAGAATGCTGGCAGCCAGGGCTTCGCCCATCAGGCCTCTTACGGTGTCCGGGTAAGGCGCCTGGCTGCCGATTTCGCGAAAGCTTTCTCCCAGCTGTACCCAGGCTCCCCGCACCTGACTGTGCTCGAAGATAAAACGCTGGAACTGGTCGCGGGATGCCATTATGTGTCTCCTGAAAACTGAATGCCGGTCTTGGCAGTGATGATCCCGACATACGTGCGGGGGTGCATGAATGGGCTCAGATGCGGTTTTGCTCGCGGAAGCGCTGAATATCCCGGCGGTCCTTTTTGGAAGGACGCCTGGCCGGAGGAAGCTGCGCTGCCTGCATGGTTTTACGCTGCCAGGCCATTTCCTCGCGTTTTTTTACGCTGTCTTCGGTTTCGTGGTAAAGCTTCTGGGCTTCCGGTGCACCGCGGCGCCGGTCGCTGATGTCATCAACAATGACCACCTTTTCCTGCCAGCCCAGGCGCAGGGTCAGTTTGGCACCGGTCTCCACCAGCCTTCCGGGCTTGCAGCGCTGGCTGTTGTAGTGAACCTTGCCGCCCTCAATCGCTTCCTTGGCCAGGGATCGGGTCTTGTAGAAGCGCGCAGCCCAGAGCCATTTGTCGAGCCTTACGTGTAGGTCGTCAGGGGTTGATGCCGTCATATCTCCTCACCTGATGGGCTTGTAACCTGATTATAACCCTGTCATCGGCCGGATGGCAGGGGTGAGCGCTTTCGCAGGGCCGGAAGGATTTCGTCAAAGTGGTGAATGCAGGGTATTTCCGGGTGCCGGGCCCGGGCCTGTTGCTGGCTGTCTGGTGCCAGTACCGCAAGGCATTGCGCAATGCCCGCACTTCGAGCGCTCTCCAGCACCGGAAAGCTGTCGTCCACCATCAGGGTGGTTTCGGCCCGGTAAGGCGCCAGCCCCTGAAGATCCTGCCAGAATTCGGGGTCTTCCTTGGGTTTGCCAAGCTGGTGGCTGGAAACAATGTCATCGACCCGCGCTTCAAGACCGGTACGCCGGAGTTTCAGGGCCAGGGGGGCCGGGTGGCAGTTGGTGACAATGACCGAGCGAAGGCCGGATGCCCGAAGGGCGTCAAGAAAATCGGTCACGTGGGGCCGGTAACCGATCCGGTCGCCGACTTCCGCTTTCAGGCCGGTGATGTCGAGGGAAAGCCGTTCACTCCAGTAGTCGGTGCAATACCAGTTCAGGGAGCCGCGTTCGGCCATGATCATCGGGATCAGCCGGTCCTTGGCCTCCTGAGGGTGGAGGTCATAGTGCTCGGCATAGCGTGCGGGCAGATGCTCGAGCCAGAAGTGGTTATCAAAATGCAGATCCAGCAGTGTTCCGTCCATATCAAGGAACACCGTTTCGAGGGAAGACCAGTCAACCATATACAAAAACAGCCTGAAAATTTTTCTTCAGGCTGCCGGAGATCGCTCGCCGGGGCAAGCCGTGATAGTACGGAGGCTGTCCCGCTGGGTCCGGATCAGTTGTCGGTCTGTTTAACCGTTTCCGGCTTGCGGCCGGTACGGGTGCAGCCGAGACAGCGTACAAAGGTGGCTCGCGCCGGGCCCATTACCAGCACTTCACCGGCTTCATCTGCGTTACCGCCCAGCAGGGAGAAGGGCAGTGATACGAGGTATACGGCGCTGCCCACGATGGTGGTTGCCAGCAGGGCCGGGCGAACAAAAATGGCGTCGCCGGTCATCGCTAACGCTGACGGGGTTTCATCCACAGCCTGAGCGTGTCCGAGGGATGAAAATACCAACAGGCAGGCCGCCACAGTGGCCACCAGGGTGCGGGAAATCTTGCGGGTCATCGTACTGTCTCCTGAGCTTTTTTGGCCCTTGTAGGTGCTGTCTCCAGAGAAAATGGCACCAGAATCGCATCGAGTGGATACAATCCTAATTGTAAACCGTGGGCGTTAATCCTCTGTTAACTATGAATCATATTTGCGCATTTTCAAACGATTTTCCGTTGCGGAATGTGCATTTTCGTTAGCGTTCAGTGCTGGCAGCGGGGGCAGTAAACCGTGGCACGGTTGTTCATGCGAATTTCTTTTAGCGGGGTTTCGCATTTCTTGCAGGGTTCTCCGCCACGGCCATACACCAGAAGAGACTGGGCGAAGTAGCCGGGTTTGCCGTCGCTGTTGACGAAATCTCTCAGGGTGGTGCCGCCCATCAGGATGGCTGCGCTGAGGGTCTCCCGAATGGCCTCAGCCAGCCGGTGATAGCGGTCCCGGCTGATGCGACCCGCCTTGCGCCGGGGGTGTATGCCCGATTTGAACAGGGCTTCATTGGCGTAGATGTTGCCAACGCCCACCACCACATGATTGTCCATGATGAAGGACTTCACTGGGGTGTTTTTGCCTCGGGAACGCCGGAACAGCATCGCACCGTTGAATTCCGGCGCCAGAGGTTCAGGTCCAAGGTGGCTGATCAGCGGGTGATCTGTGACGGAGTCGGCCCAGAGCCAGCAGCCAAAGCGCCGGGGATCGTTGAACCGCAGAATGACACCGGATTGTAGTGCCAAGTCAATATGGTCATGGGCCATAGGTGGTGTGTCATCAGTAATGATCCGGAGGCTGCCGGACATGCCCAGGTGAACAATCACCGTTCCCTGGTCCACATTAAGGAACAAATATTTCGCACGCCGGTCTATACTTCTTATCATCTGCCCCCTGAGTCTCTCGCCCAGATCCGCTGGAACGGGCCATCGCAGGCCGCTGTTTCGTACAGTAACGCCAACAATGGTCTGGCCTTCGCAATGGGGCGCAATACCGCGGCGGGTGGTTTCGACTTCAGGCAGTTCGGGCAAAGGGGAGTCTCCACAGGAAAAGGAATAAGTGTAATCAGTAACAATTTTGCAGCCAAATGCTGTTGTTGTGGCTTACAGCTGTACGCTAAAGTGATGAAGTTGGCCTTGCGCCAGGGATTATGATTTTGAGGGTTTGCTATGTGGTTTAATGGTCTTCTTGACCTGTCGGTGATGCAGCTCATTCTGGTTACGCTCGGAATGACCCATGTCACGATTGTCAGTGTAACGCTCTACCTGCATCGCCATTCGGCGCACAATTCGCTGGATCTGCATCCGGCTCTGAAACACTTTTTCCGGTTCTGGCTGTGGCTGACCACGGCCCAGAACACCAAGGAGTGGACCGCTATTCACCGGAAGCACCACGCCAAATGCGAAACTGAGGAAGATCCTCACAGCCCGGTGGTGCTGGGTATCCGCAAGGTACTGTTCCAGGGCGCCGAACTTTATGCCGATTCGGCAACGGCTGAGACCCTTGAGCGCTACGGCCAGCGCACCCCGGAGGACTGGGTCGAGCGCAACGTCTACAGCCGGCACAGGACGCTGGGCATTACCCTGATGGCGATCATCAATCTGGCGCTGTTCGGTGTTCACGGAATCTGGATCTGGGCGGTGCAAATGATGTGGATCCCGGTATGGGCCGCTGGCGTGGTGAACGGTATCGGCCACTGGATGGGTTACCGCAATTATGAATGTGCCGATAACGCCCGCAACATCTCGCCCCTGGGGCTGCTGATCGGTGGCGAAGAGCTGCACAATAACCATCACACTTACCCGAACTCCTCCAAGCTATCCCGTCGCTGGTTCGAAGTGGACATTGGCTGGGGCTACATCCGGCTGTTCCAGTTGTTCGGACTGGCGAAGCCGAAAGGGTTCCGCCCGATTGCCCATCATGTGCCCGGCAAGATCGATGTTGACGTGGAAACCGTTCAGGCTATTGCCAATAACCGGTTTGATATCATGCGTCAGTACCGCAAGCGGGTGATGGAGCCCGTGCTGCGCCAGCAGAAGGCGCTTATGGACGATGAAATCCGTCCCCGGTACCGGAAGCTCAAACGGCTGCTGTCTCGTGAAGTCACACTGATTCAGCCGACAGAAAAGGAGACCCTGGAGTCCGTATTGGCGCGAAATCCGGTGCTGCGTCAGATCTATGAGAAAAGTCATGAGCTGCAAGCACTCTGGCGCCAGCGTGGTCTCAAACCCCAGGACAAGCTCAACGCTCTGATGGAGTGGTGTCGGGAAGCGGAAGCCAGTGGTATTCGCTACCTGGAAGAGTTTGCCGAGCACCTTAGGGCTTATTCTCTGCGGCCTTCTGCCGGAGTTTGATAGGCGACTGAATATGGGGTCAGATGAACGCTTTCATCTGACCCCGTCTTTACCCTTTGTCATTCCGCCTCAGCCATCACCCGAAACAGGGAATAGGTCACCTGGCCAGCGCTTTTCTGGCGATGCAGCTGCCAGGTGCCTGGCACGGCAGGGGTCGGGATCTCGCTTTCGTGTTCCACGTAAACCCAGCCCCCGGGCCTGATCCATTCCTGTTGGTCAAGGAGTGGAAACAGTCTTCCCAGCCAGCCCTGACGGAATGGTGGATCCATGAACACAATGTCAAACGGTGGGCGGTTCCTCTGTTTCAGGTAGCTTTCAACGTCGGCACAGATCACTTCACCGCCGTTGGATTTCAACAGCCTTAGATTGTCTCTTAATGCCGTGGCCAATGCCGGGGTGTGGTCCACGAGGGTGACCGTGGCAGCGCCCCGGGAAAGTGCCTCCAGTCCCAATGCGCCCGAGCCGGCAAACAGATCCAGACAGCTACTGCCGGCAAGGTGAAAGGTGAGCCAGTTGAACAGGGTTTCCCTGGCGCGGGCCGGTGTCGGGCGGACGCCGCCGGCGTCCGGAAAGCGCAGTTTCCGACTGCGCCAGTCGCCGCCTATGATGCGCAGCTCGCCGGTACCAACCTCTTTCCGGGATGAGGAAGCACCCGGCCGGGGTTTTGGTTTTCCTGGCTGGCTCCGGTTTGCGGGGTTTCGGCGCGCCATGTTTGCAGCTCCAGAGGCGGGTCTGATTCGGAATATCCGGTGCATGGTAACGGAAAGCGGGCCCGGCGTGATAATCCGCGTAGTCCTCACTTCACCGGGACAGTCTGCTAGAATGTCGGCTTTAATTTGTCCCGCCCATTCAGACTGATGGTATGACTTTATGACGGCAGAGTGGATTTCAATCGGCCTTCTGGCCCTTCTTGTGCTCGTATTTGTTCTGGATATCGCCGGCAACCGAAGCCGCGCACCACGGCCCAGGCCGGTTCCGCAACGTAAGCCGGAGGTCGCGAAGGGTCCGGCGCCTGCACCCGGGCCAGAATCATCCGAGAGCGAAGCACCGCCCGCCATCGTACCGCCGTCTCAGGCGGAACCGGAGCCCGAGGCAGCCCCCGAACCGGAGCGCATTCCGGAACCTGAGCCCCAGGTCAGTGTGTTTGAGCGCATCCGGCAGGGCCTGGGCAAAACCCGGGCGAATCTGACCGGTGGCTTGTCGGATATCTTCTCGCTGAGCAAGAAAATTGACGAGGATCTGCTGGAGGAAATCGAAACCACACTCCTGATGGCAGACGTGGGCGTTACCGCCACCTCCGAGATTATCGAATCTCTGACCGACAAGCTTGAGCGTAATCAGCTCAAGGATGGCGAGGCGCTTCGCAAGGCCCTGAGGGATGAGCTGAACGGTCTGCTGAAAGATGTCACCAAGCCCCTGGAGGTGGATGCCGGCAAGGCGCCCTATGTGATCCTGATGGTGGGTGTTAACGGGGTGGGTAAAACCACGACCATTGGTAAGCTCACCAAAAAATTCCTGAATGAGGGCAAGTCGGTGATGCTGGCGGCAGGTGATACCTTTCGCGCCGCCGCCGTTGAGCAGCTTCAGGTTTGGGGTGAGCGGAATAACGTGCCGGTGGTGGCGCAACACACCGGCGCTGACAGTGCATCGGTCATCTTTGATGCGATCCAGTCTGCCAAGTCCCGGGGCGTGGACGTGGTGATTGCGGATACCGCGGGCCGGCTGCAGAACAAGGATAACCTCATGAGCGAGCTTGAGAAGGTTGTCCGGGTGATGAAAAAGCTGGACGAATCCGCGCCCCATGAGGTGATGTTGGTGCTGGATGCAGGCACCGGCCAGAATGCCCTGAGCCAGGCCCAGGTTTTCCAGCAGGCGGTCGGCGTGAGCGGCATTACGTTAACGAAACTGGACGGTACCGCCAAAGGCGGTATTGTGTTTGCCATTGCCCGTCAGTTGCAGTTGCCCATCCGCTTTATCGGTGTTGGTGAGCAGGTGGACGACCTGCGCAGTTTCGATGCCGAAACCTTTGTGGGTGCACTGTTTGACGAATAGCCCGGAGTTAAGTCCAGCGGTAGCCGCCCATGATTGAGTTCCGTCAGGTCACCAAGCGATACGACAGTGATCACACCGCCCTGCGCCAGGTCAATTTTGGCCTGGAGCGTGGTGAGCTGGCGTTTCTCACCGGCCACTCCGGTGCCGGTAAAAGTACCCTGCTGAAACTCATCATGGTGATGGAGCGCCCCAGTGCCGGCGAGGTTATTGTGGGCGGGCAAGTGCTGAACCGTTTACCCCGTCGCCAGATTCCCTACATTCGCCGTCACATCGGAGTGGTATTTCAGAACCATCAGCTGCTGTTTGACCGTACGGTCTTTGACAACGTGGCCATGCCTCTGGAGGTTATGGGGGCATCCCCGAGGGATACCGGGCGCCGGGTTCGGGCCGCCCTGGACAAGGTGGGGTTGCTGAACAAGGAAAAAATGAACCCGGTGCAGCTTTCCGGTGGTGAGCAGCAGCGCGTGGGTATTGCCCGGGCTGTGGTTAACAAACCCCCGGTCCTGCTGGCGGATGAGCCGACGGGTAACCTTGATCCGGCGCTGTCTGCCGACATCATGAACCTCTTTGGTCAGTTCAGCCAGGTGGGTGTTACCGTGCTGATCGCGACCCACGACACTGCCCTGATCAACAAAATGGGGCGGCGGACCCTGACGCTTGATCACGGTCGCCTGACAGCGGGTGGCGCGCCAATGGCAGGGGGTGTGAGTGGCTACTGACCCCCGACGAAGGCCGGAGCAGACCCGTGGCGCAAACAGGGTCCGCTCGGCATGGCGCGAGCAGGTGGAAAGCTACCTGACCCACCACCGCAAGGTGGCCCGCGACAGCGCCCGGCGTCTGGGGCGCACCCCGGTTGCCAGCCTGATGACCTGGACAGTGATGGGGGTGGCGCTGGCGCTGCCGGTCGCGTTGCTATTATTGCTGACCAGTCTTCAGGGTGTGAGTGCTGGCTGGGAGAACAGTGCGCGGGTGACCGCCTATATCGACCTGGAGGTGCCCCTGGAACAGGCTCGCGAGCTCCGTGATGAGATGGCGGCGGACGGCCGGATCGCCAGTGTCGAACTGGTGGACCGCGATCAGGCGCTGAAGGAGTTCCGGGCATCGTCCGGGCTTGAAGATACCCTGGATTACCTGGAAGAAAATCCCTTGCCGCACACCCTGCTGGTGACGCCCGAGGAAGGTGCCCGCTCTGCGGAAGGTGTGGAAGCTCTGGTCCGGTTTATGGAGGGGATGGAAGGCGTCGAGCGGGTTCAGGTGGACCTGGGCTGGTTGCAGCGCCTGAATGCCATGACCGACCTGTTGGCCCGGGCTGTCTGGGCGCTGGCTATCCTGCTGGCGGCTGCGGTGGTGCTGGTGATAGGGAATACTGTGCGACTGTCGATCGAGAGCCGGCGGGATGAAATCCTCGTCGCCAAGCTGGTGGGCGGCACTGACAGCTTCGTTCGCAGGCCCTTTCTCTATACCGGCGCCTGGTTCGGTTTGGGTGGTGGGGTGGTAGCACTGATATTGTTGCAGCTCTCCTTATGGTGGCTCAGTGGGCCCATAGAGCGGCTGGCAGGCCTGTACCGGAGTGATTTCTCGCTCAACGGACTGAACTTTGATGGTGCGCTGGCGTTGATTATTGTAGCAATGCTGCTAGGCTGGCTTGGCGCCTGGGTCGCGGTGAAACGTCATTTGGATGACATGGAGCCGGGCGATATTACCGGGGGTTAATGATCCGGATAGCGGGAAAACCGTATTGTGGAGACAGCTTCCGCTGACGTAGTGTCGAGGACAGCATATTCAGGGTGGATTTTCCAGATAGTTGATTCATAACGTTTTACTGGGGAGTCCGGGAACTTTTAAGGTTCTTGGCGGTCTAACGTGCAGTTGGTATATTTAAGGATCGTCGGGTTCGGAGGTTAAGGCATGGGTACGAGTTTACAGCTGGTTGACAGACTGGTTCCGGGCGCAAATCTCGAGTCGTACATTCAGGCTGCGAGTCGCATTCCGGTGCTCACAGCGGATGAAGAGCGGGAGCTGGCCGAGCGGCTCCATTATGAGGGCGACGTGGACGCAGCCCGTTATCTGGTTATGTCACACCTGCGTTTCGTGATCCACATTGCCCGGAGCTATTCTGGTTATGGCCTGGCGCAGGCAGACCTGATCCAGGAAGGTAACGTTGGCCTGATGAAGGCAGTCAAGCGCTTTAACCCTGAGTATGGGGTTCGGCTGGTGTCTTTTGCCGTGCACTGGATCAAGGCCGAGATTCACGAGTTCATTCTGCGTAACTGGCGTATTGTGAAAGTGGCCACTACCAAGGCCCAGCGCAAGCTGTTCTTCAATCTGCGCAGCCAGAAGAAGAAGCTGGCCTGGCTCAGTCACGATGAGCTGAACGCGGTGGCGGAAGATCTGGGTGTTGCGCCCAAGGTTGTTCGGGAAATGGAAGGCCGGCTAGCCTCCCATGACACGGCGTTCGATGGTCCGATGGACGATGACGAGGACAACGCCTATCAGGCGCCGGCGTATTATCTGGAAGATACCCGTAGCAATCCGGCCACCCAGTTGGAGAACTCCGACTGGTCAGAGGATTCCAATGGCCGCCTGATGGAGGCTCTGGAGCAGCTGGATGAGCGTAGCCAGGACATCCTGCGCGAGCGCTGGTTGTCTGAAAGCAAGTCGACGTTGCATGAGCTGGCTGATAAGTATGGCGTGTCTGCGGAGCGGATTCGGCAGCTTGAGAAGAATGCGATGAAGAAGATCCGCGTGCAGATGTCTGAGGCTGCCTGATTTATCGGCCAGGCTTTCTGGGCTGCGCAATTAAGAACGCCACCACCGGTTCCGGTTGGTGGCGTTTTTGTTTGTATAATCGGAAATTATAACTTGGGGGCAGAAGCGATTGGGTGGGCCTTTCCAAAACACGCTGTGAATACGTCCCTGTACGCTCGGCTCCGCCATTCATGGCTCCGCACGGTTTTGGAAAGGCCCACCCAATCCCTTCTCGAACTTCTGGTGTTAAGGCCTGAAAAATGACTACAAATCGTCTTCATATTGCCTTTCTGGGTATCGGCCTGATGGGCGCGCCGATGACCCGAAATCTTCTGAATGCGGGTTTCCCGATGACTTTGTGGAACCGGACTGCCAGCAAGTGTGAGCCGTTCGCCTCGGAGGCATCGATTGCCGAGTCTCCGGCAGAGGCGGTTGCCAGTGCCGATGTGGTGATCACCATGCTGGAGAACAGTGATGTGGTGGAGCAGGTGCTGGTGGTACAAGGGGCGATTGATGCCCTGAAGCCGGGTGCGCTGGTGATCGATATGAGCTCTGTTCAGCCGTCTGTGGCCCGGCGTCATGGCGAGCTGGCCGCGGAGCGCAATGCTGGTTATGTGGACGCGCCGGTATCCGGGGGCACGGTGGGTGCCGCTGAGGCCCGCCTGAGCATTATGGCCGGTGGCTCGGAGGCGGATGTGGACCGGGCCCGGCTGGTGTTTGATGCGCTTGGCAAGTGTACGAGGATTGGTCCGGTGGGATCCGGGCAGCTGGCGAAGCTGGCCAACCAGGCGGTTGTGGGGATTACCATCGGTGCGGTGTCTGAGGCGTTGTTGCTCGCTGCGAAGGGCGGGGCGGATCCAGCAGCGGTTCGGGAAGCCTTGTTGGGCGGCTTTGCTGGTAGCCGGATTCTGGAATTGCACGGTCAGCGGATGATTGACCGTGATTTCGCGCCCGGCGCTCCGGCCCGTATTCAGCTCAAGGACATGCGCATGATTCTGGATGAGGCTCGCGCGGAAGGTTTAACCCTGCCGCTGGCCCAGCAGACCCATAATGAATATCTGTCGCTGGTGGCCAATGGTCACAGTGAGGTTGACCACAGCGGTCTGCTGCTTGAGCTGGAGCACCTGAATGGTGCTCTGCTTGGCGCTCTTGGCCGCCGCCCCAAGGAGTAACGACGCCATGCCCCGTTTTGCTGCCAATCTGTCCATGTTGTTCACAGAAGTCGATTTTCCCGAGCGTTTTGCCATGGCCCGGGCTGCGGGATTTGAGGGAGTGGAGTATCTGTTCCCCTATGCCTACCCGAAAGACATGCTCAGTCAGATGTTGAACGACAATCAGCTGACGCAGGTGCTGTTCAATCTGCCGCCGGGTGACTGGGAGGCTGGTGAGCGGGGCATTGCCTGCCTGCCAGACCGGGTGGATGAGTTCAAAGCTGGTGTGACTCAGGCAATCGTGTATGCCCGGGCGCTGGGTTGCAGGCAGTTGAATTGCCTGGCAGGGCTGAAGCCGGCCGATCTGCCCGAGGATATCGCATGGCAGACCCTGGTGGACAACGTGGCCTGGGCGGCCGGAAAGCTGGCAGAGGACAACATCACCCTGTGCCTGGAAGCCATTAACTCACGGGTGGATATGCCGGATTTCTTTC
This sequence comes from Marinobacter metalliresistant, assembly GCF_038098645.1. Lineage (NCBI taxonomy): Bacteria > Pseudomonadati > Pseudomonadota > Gammaproteobacteria > Pseudomonadales > Marinobacteraceae > Marinobacter > Marinobacter metalliresistant. Next base: position 3,043,859 of record NZ_CP101118.1, read on the forward strand.
TGGACACCTCCGGCAAGGTGCTTGCAGTGATTGAGGAGGTGGACGCAGACAACGTTCGCCTGCAGTATGACCTTTACCATATGCAGATCATGGAGGGGGATCTGGTGCGCTCGATGGAGTGTCTGCTGCCCTGGATTGGCCACATTCAGTTTGCCGATAATCCGGGGCGTCATGAACCGGGCACCGGGGAGATTAACTTTTCGAATGTTTTTGCGGCCATCGACAGCATGGACTATGAAGGTTGGGTAAGTGCCGAGTATCGGCCCTCAGGCGCCACGGGCGACAGTCTGGGCTGGTTTAAAGGTAAGGGTTGACCGTCGCCATAGGCGACACCCTCTTACAAGATGGTAACTGGCCGGCTTACCAAGTTCTTCGTACCCTTGTGGTCAATGAAATGTGGTCAATGAAATCGTGGTCAATGTAATCCGCTATCGGGAGGAGAGCCGGTGAAAGCGCTGGTAATCGAAGACGATCAGGACGTAGCAAATTATCTTGTCAAAGGGCTGAAGGAATCCGACTTCGTGGTGGATCATGCGGCCGACGGCAAGGAAGGCATGATGATGGCGGCCAGTGAGGACTACGACATCATGATTGTGGACCGCATGCTGCCGGGGATGGACGGGCTGTCTATCATCAAGACCGTCCGGGCCACCGGAAACCAGGTGCCGGTTCTGATTCTGAGCGCCCTGGGCGATGTGGACGACCGTGTTGAGGGTCTGCGGGGCGGCGGTGATGACTACCTGACCAAGCCGTTTTCCTTCACCGAGTTGTTGGCCCGCATCGAATCCCTGATCCGACGCAATCGGCAGACGGCGGAAACCGAAACCGTATTGCGGGTGGCCGATCTAGAGATGGATCTGCTGGCCCGGACCGTCAAGCGGGCAGGCCAGAACATTGATGTTCAGCCCCGCGAATTCCGGTTGCTGGAATATCTGATGCGCAACGCCGGCCAGGTGGTCACCCGGACCATGCTGCTGGAGAAAGTCTGGGACTATCACTTCGATCCCCAGACCAACGTCATAGACGTGCATATCAGCCGGCTGCGAGCCAAGATCGACAAGGAATTCGATACCCCCTTACTGCAAACCATCCGGGGTGCAGGGTACATGTTACGTGAAACTGCTTAGCCAGCTCAGGACCTCGTCTTTTCAGTTAGCCCTGCTGTACATGGTGGTGTTTGCCACCTCGGTATTTCTGTTACTGGCCTTTATCTATTGGCGTACAGCGGGCTTCATGACCGCCCAGACCGACGAAACCATTGAAGCGGAAATCGCCGGTCTGGCGGAGCAGTACCGGGGCCGTGGGGTAAACGGCCTGATCACCATTATTCGCGAGCGGGTTGCCCGCGATCCCAATGCCAAATCCATTTACCTGCTGACCACAGACGACTTCCTGAAGTTGGCCGGAAATATCGAGACCTGGCCGGAAGGCAGCCGTTCCGAGAGCGGCTGGATCAACTTCACCCTGAACGAATCGGTTGGCTGGACCGGGCCTGAACGGCTGGCCCGCGCCCGCATCTTCGAGGTGCAGGGTGGTCTGCGACTGCTCGTGGGGCGGGATGTGGACGAGCTCACCAATCTGAAGCGGGTGATTGAAACCGCCATCAACTGGGGGATGGGGATCACTCTGGGGCTCGCCCTGCTGGGCGGCTTTTTGATGAGCCGGAGCACCACCCGCCGCATTGAGATCATCAACAACACCTCCCGCCGGATCATGAATGGCCACCTGTCCCTGAGAATTCCTACCCGTGGAACGGACGACGATTTTGACCAGCTGGCGGAAAACCTTAACCAGATGCTGGACCGCATTGTTTATCTGATGGAAGGTATCCGGCACGTTTCCGACAGCATTGCCCATGACCTTCGCACCCCCCTGACCCGCCTGCGGAACCAGCTTGAAAATACCCTGATGTCGGTAGATAACGATGAAGCGAGGGAACAGGCCGGCCGCGCCGTGGCCGAGGCCGATCAGTTGCTGGCAACCTTCAACGCCTTGCTGCGGATTGCCCGGCTTGAAACCCGGGGCAATGCGGCTGATATGAAACCGGTATCGCTGGATGAACTGGTTACCGACGCCTGCGAACTCTATGAGGCGTTGTCGGAGGATAAAGACCAGTCCTTTGAGCAGTCCCTGGAAAGCGGCGTGATGATCGAAGGTGACCGGGATCTGCTGTTCCAGATGGTAAGTAACCTGATCGATAACGCGATCAAATACACTCCGGAACACGGGGTTATTGGTGTTGCCGTTCGAAAGGAAGGTGCCGAGGCGATCTTCGAGGTTCGGGACAGTGGTATTGGTATTCCCGACGCCGAGAAAGATCAGGTGTTCCAGCGCTTCTATCGTGTTGGCAAGAGCCGCTCATTGCCAGGCAACGGCCTGGGGCTGAGCCTGGTGAGCGCGGTTGCGGAAATCCACCAGGGCCGAATTGTTCTGAGCGATACCCACCCGGGGGATACTCCGCCCGGACTGACTGTGACCGTCCGGATGCCTGCCTTTACCGAGGCCCGGAAACGGATCCGGGCAGCGCAGGCAGAACAGCCAGCGGACTCAGCGGGAGCGGAAGCCCGAATCGCAACAGAATCCACTGGCGCAGAAACTCACTGACTGGCGCGGAACCGGTTAATCCTCGACAGTACCGGGCTTACCAGGGCATCTGTGCGGCATTCAATCTGGTGGGTGATCTTTTCAACCTGTGAACGGCGGCGATTCACCCGCACCTGAATACTGTCCCACTCCCCCTCCAGATGCTTCTGCTCGGCCATCAGAAAGGCCGCAATGTTATGGCGGTTCACCTTGCCGGTGATGCCGAACTGGTCCAGCCTATAACCCACGGCGTCTACGCCATTAAGCGCCATATTCAACAATTTTTGAGTATTCATGTCGGTATCTCCGTCACTGGAACCTGTAAAAAGTTATTTTGCAAAGTTATGCCTTGCCCCTAGAGTGTGCAACCTAATTCCCGGGGGAGAGGGTCGGCCATTTCCCTGACCAAAAGGTAATTCCTCGGCCACGCCGGTGTAATGCTCGCTGTGCATAATAGACACTGTAGCTTTGGAAGCATGCACGAATTGTTGCTTGCTTCTCCCTCCAGCACAGCGCTAGCCTTACCCCGTTTTTACGGGGTTTTTTTATACCCTCATATTTTTCATACAGGCACAGGACATTGTGAACCGATGACCGAGGCTCCCGGAAATGGTGCTCCGCGCCCCAGATACATCACCCCGGACGGTGAGCGGGCACTGCGTGACGAATTGCAGTACCTGTGGAAGGTGAAGCGGCCGGAAGTGACCCAGGCAGTGAGAGAAGCCGCTGCCCTTGGCGATCGTTCCGAGAATGCTGAATACATCTACGGCAAGAAGCAGTTACGGGAAATCGACCGCCGGGTTCGCTTTTTGGGCAAGCGACTGGAAGAGCTCACCGTTGTGGACCGGTTGCCGGATGATCGCAACAAGGTATTTTTCGGCGCCTGGGTGACAGTGGAAGATGAGGATGGCGACGAGCAGACCTATCGGTTGGTAGGGGCGGATGAATTTGATCTGGATAAAGGCTATCTGAGCATCAACTCGCCGATGGCCCGGGCCCTGATCGGCAAGCGCCTTGATGATGAGGTGAGTGTCCGCACCCCGGAGGGCTGGAAATCGGTGTTTGTGGTTGGCATCCGCTATCAGGAGCTCTTGGGCGACAAGTGAAAAGCGTCACAGAATCGTCGCCTGGCCAGGCAATCGGTGTGTTTTGGCGATAGACTGATCAAAAATCGTCACACTGCTTTTTACTGGCAAGGATCTGCCAGCCGGGATTGTCATCATGGGTATGCGTTCGGAATGCGGGAAAACGGAAAGGAATGCCAGTCATTCGCTGGCTTTTGTCGGGTTGGTGACAGCGTTGATGTGTCCGGCCTTTGCCCTGGCCGAGGAAGCGTCATCCGCTGAGAGTGAAGTCAGCGCCTTCCAGTTTGAAGAGCGGTCGACGATTCACACCATTCCGCTTCGTTCCATTGAGGAAGAAGCCTTGGCGAACACGGTGATCGAGGGCGGCCTTACGGTTCCGGCAATGACTGTTCCGCTGAAGCCCTGGGTAGAGGATGATTTCTATCTGGACCGTCTGGGCCTTCGCCCGGGCGACAACCGCACCGACCTGGGCCGCTCCGAGATTCCGGTGGAGTTCCGGTTCAGTAATCCCAAGTCCATACCCGGGCAGACCCATGGCAACAACTATGTGATCCGCCCGGGCGAGAACCGCACCTACGACGCCCTGAACATCAACATGACCGGGCGCTGAAGCTGGTTTCAGGCAGCGGCACAGCCGGTACTGTCCATCGACGCCTTGCCAAGCACATCCTCGTAAAAGAACGCCAGTGCCTGACTGGCCTGGTTGAATCGTGCCCGGGATACCCGGAGGCGATCGCTCAGATAATCCAGAAACAGCTGGCGGTCTTCATTGGCCAGGGCTTCCGGGTTCTTCGGATCGTGGAACAGCACGAATCGGGTGATCCAGTGAAGGTATGTCTGTTCGGAACGCTGATTGAGCTGATGTTTGCGGATGGCGTCCTTGACCCGGCCCACAAGGCCCGGCTGGCTTTGTTCCAGCGCCTCGGTGATGTCCATGAGAAACTCTTCCTGATGAATTGGTATTGTTATAGTGCGCGCATCTTATGACAGTCTTTTGACCGTCGCAAAACTTTTGGGAGGGGATTGATCCCGATCAGGCTCCTGACCGGGATCCGGGGTAGTGCGGCTTACTTTAGTGATTCGAGCTTGTCGATGTACTTCTGCATGGCATCGTCGCCGGACATGCCCTTGAGTTTTTCCCAGGCATCAAACTTGGCACGGCCGACAAAATCCATCATGCCCGGGCGCTTGCCAGACGCATCACCGGCGGTAGCCTGTTTGTAGAGCGCGTAGAATTCCAGTTTCATCTCGTTGGACGGTTTGAAGTCACCCTCGGCGGTCTGGATGTAGTTGACGGCTTCGTCGAAGCGGGTTTTCAGGTCACTCATGTTGATCTCCTTACTGGTTACACTTTGTTCCTGTCAGTTGGGCGAGTATAGCCACAGCCAGGTGGTCCGTCATTGGCTCTACAACCCTGCACGGGCGGCGAAACGGAGGTATTCTGGCAAAAGCTTGCCCGGGCGCACATTCTGGAAGAATACTGGCCAGTTTTTGCTTGAGAAAGGCAAGTGATCTGTGTAGAGTTTTGATCGTTGCGCGCCAGGACGGTGCGTGCAAGGGATTGAAAAATCGCAAATGATTTGCACAGGGAGCAAGCGCATGTCTTCAAAAGACGGTTCCGTCGCGCCGAAAGAGCGCATTAATATCAAGTACGTCCCCGCCACCGGCGATCAGCAGGCTGAAACCGAGCTACCGCTGAAAATGTTCGTGGTTGGCGATTTCAAGGGACACGCCGAAGAAACCCCCATCGAAGATCGCAAGGCCATTTCCGTCGACAAGAACAATTTCCGTTCGGTCATGAAGGAAGCCGGCCTGACCCTTTCCACCACGGTTACCAACAAGCTGGAGGAGGACGCCGACGAATTGCCGGTGAACCTGGAATTCCAGACTCTCGACGACTTCTCCCCGGACAGCGTTGCCCGTCAGGTGCCCGAGCTGAACAAGCTGATTGAACTGCGGGAAGCTCTGGTGGCCCTCAAGGGCCCGCTGGGTAATGTACCGTCGTTTCGGTCCAAACTACAGGAACTGCTGGACAACGATGGCGCCCGGGACAAACTGCTGGCCGAACTGGAACTGGCCACCGACAGCGAGTAATCGAAGCCGGCGGGTAACGCCAGGTTCACAAAACTCTGTTTTCAACACGTACTGAAGGGATGTGGTATGTCTGATACTGCCGTGCAGCAATCTGCTGCCTCCGAATCCGCCGCAGATGCTATTCAATCAGGGGCTGAGGGCTCGTTGCTGGACCAGGTGATGGCCAACAGCCGAATGGCGCCGGCCGATGAGGGTTACGATGTCGCCCGCAAGGGCGTGGCAACGTTTATTGCCAACCTGCTGAAAAGCGATGAGAAAGGCCAGCCGGTCAACAAGGCGCTGGTGGACCAGATGGTGGTTGAACTGGACCGCAAGATCAGCGCCCAGATGGATGAAATCCTGCATGCGCCCAAACTGCAGGAACTGGAGTCCTCCTGGCGTGGCCTGAAGCTGATGGTAGATCGCACCGATTTCCGCGAGAACATCAAGGTGGATATTCTTCACGCCACCAAGACCGAATTGCTGGAAGACTTCGAGTTCGCGCCCGACGTCACCCAGACCGGCTTCTACAAGCATATTTACTCCACCGAATACGGCCAGTTCGGCGGTGAGCCGGTCGGCGCGGTGGTGGGTAACTACGCGTTCACCCCGTCCACGCCAGACATGAAGCTGCTGCAGTATGTCTCTTCCGTAGGCGCCATGGCCCACGCGCCATTCCTGTCCTCCGTGGCACCCTCGTTCTTTGGTGTCGACAGCTACCAGGAATTGCCGGCCATCAAGGAGCTGAAGGCGGTTTTCGAAGGTCCGAAATACGCCAGGTGGCGTTCCCTGCGTGAGTCCGAGGACGCCCGCTATCTGGGCCTGGCATCGCCGCGCTTCCTGCTGCGGGTGCCTTACGACCCCACTGAAAATCCGGTGCGCAGCTTCAACTACAAGGAAGACGTGTCCGCCGACCACGAGCATTACCTGTGGGGCAACACCGCCTACCTGCTGGCCACCCGCCTGACCGAAAGCTTTGCCAGGTATCGCTGGTGCCCGAACATTATTGGCCCGCAAAGTGGCGGTGCGGTGGAAGACCTGCCGGTGCACCTGTTCGAATCCTTCGGCCAGCTCGAAGCCAAGATCCCGACCGAAGTACTGATCACCGACCGTCGCGAATACGAAATGGCCGACGAAGGCTTCATCGCCCTGACCATGCGCAAGGGCAGCGACAACGCGGCCTTCTTCTCCGCCAACTCGGTGCAGAAACCCAAGCAGTTCCCGAACACCAAGGAAGGCAAGGAAGCGGAAACCAACTACAAGCTGGGTACCCAACTGCCTTACATGATGATCGTCAACCGCCTGGCCCACTACATCAAAGTGCTGCAGCGGGAACAGATCGGTTCGTGGAAGGAACGCCAGGACCTGGAGCGGGAACTGAACACCTGGATCCGCCAGTACGTGGCCGACCAGGAAAACCCGCCGGCGGAAGTCCGCAGCCGTCGCCCCCTGCGCGCCGCGCAGGTCACCGTCTCCGACGTGGAAGGCGATCCGGGCTGGTACCAGGTCTCCCTGGCGGTGCGTCCGCATTTCAAGTACATGGGCGCCAACTTCGAACTGTCACTGGTTGGCCGACTGGACAAGGATTAGTCCGTGTTCCATCACCCGGCCAGCGACGGATCGCAGGCCAGCAGCGGCAGCCTGTTCGAACGACTGGAACAGGCCGCCGCGCCGGCCGGTCAGAGCATGGGAGACGTCACCCATGTTGTTGAATCCATCAAACGCCACCTGGTCCGCCTGCTGAACGCCCATCCGGGCAACAGCGCCAGCGTACCGGATCTGGGGTTGCTGGATTTCAACGACGCCACGCTCGGCACCCACGATCTGAGTGTTCAGATCCGCGGCGCGATCCGACAGTGCATCGAGAAGTTTGAACCCAGGGTGAAGCGGGTAGACGTCGTCAATCTTCCCCAAGGGCCTGATCCGCTGCAACTAAGGTTTCAGGTGACGGTGTATCTTCGCGTTGGTTCGGAAGATGATAAGACGACCATTGATTTGTTATTGGACGACAAGCGCTACTACAGAGTGATGTAGATAGTTTGCAGGCAAGGATGAGAGTAGGGGGGTGGGCAGGCTTTCCAAAAGTGTGCGGAGCCAAGGATGGCGGAGCCCAAGCGTCCCATGGATGGGCTTGAAGCGTCTTTTGGAAAGCCTGCCCACCCCCCTACTCGGAGCCAGACTGGTGCAGTAGTTATGAAGTTGAACCGATTCTACAGGGACGAGTTAAGTTTTCTCAGGCTTCAGGGCCGGGAATTCGCGGATGCCCATCCACAGCTGACAAGGTTCCTTTCGGAGCAGAGCACCGATCCGGATGTTGAACGGCTGTTGGAAGGCTTCGCCTTCCTGACCGGCAAGCTCCGTGAAAAAGTTGAGGACGAATTTCCGGAAATCACCCACTCGCTGCTGAACATGCTGTGGCCGAACTACCTGCGGCCGGTGCCCAGCTGCACCATCATGCGCTTTGATCCGCAATTGCACGCCATCAGCGAACACCAGCGGGTGGACCGCCATACCGAGATCAAGAGCCGGCCCCTGGGCGACGCTACCCGCCAGACCCAGTGCCGGTTCCGGACCTGCCGGGCCGTGGACGTGTTTCCGGTGAGCGTGGCCGCGGCCCACGCCGAGCACTCACGGGAAGTGTCCTCGGTAACCCTGGACCTGGCGTTACACACCGATCAGCCGCTGTCATCCCTGGGCATGGACAGCCTGCGCTTTTACCTGGGCGGCGAGAGCCACATTGCGGAAACCCTGTTTCTCTGGCTCAACCACTATCTGGAGCGGATCGAACTGGTGGTGGGTGAATCGGTCTACCGCCTGCCCGCCTCGCTGTTGCAGCCGGTCGGCTTCGGCGATGACGAAGCCTTGCTGCCGTATCCAAAGAATGCCTACCCAGGCTACCGCATTCTGCAGGAATATCTGAGCTTCCCCGAGGCGTTCCGGTTTGTGGACATTCAGGATCTAGGGCGGCGGCTGCCGGCCGTGCAGGCGGACGAAATCAGCCTGCGTTTTCATTTCAGCCGGATACTGCCGCCGGATGCCAAGGTTCGGGAAGACAATTTCCAGCTGTACTGCACGCCGGCGGTGAACCTCTTTACCCACGAAGGCGAACCGGTGGATCTGAACGGCCGGCAGACCGAGTACCGGATTTCACCGTCCAGCCGGTCGCCGGACCATTTTGAGGTGTTCAGCATCGAGCAGGTGGAAGGCTGGCTGGAAGGCCGGTCCGGGCGTGGTGAGCCCCGCATCTACACCGCCTTCGAGAGTTTCCAGCATGAGGTGGAGCGGGATCGGGGCCGTACGGCGTTGTACTACCGGGTTCGGGCGCGGAACAGTGTTCGCGGCGACGGCTTTGATCATTACATGTCGTTCGTCCGGGGTGACGAGTCCGAGTGCCTGAGCCGGCAGGAAGCGATTTCCCTGACACTAACCTGCACCAACCGGCAGTTGCCAAGTCAGCTGGCGGTGGGCGAAATCTGCATGGCAACCGAGAGCACGCCGGCGTTTGCCACCTTCAGTAATATTACCCGGCCCACCGCCACCCTGCGGCCGACCCTCGACGGCAGCCTGTTGTGGACGCTGATATCGAATCTGTCCCTCAACTATCTGTCCATGCTGGATGTGGATGCCCTGCGCACGGTGCTGCGGGTCTACGACTTCCGGGCACTGGTGGACCGGCAGGCGGAGCGGGTGTCCCGGAAGCGCCTGGCCGGTATCACCGGCATCGAGACAAGCCCGGTGGACCGGATGGTGAAAGGGCTGCCCGTGCGGGGCATCCGCTCGGTGCTGAAGCTGGACCAGCAGGCATTTGCTTCAGAGGGTGATCTTTACCTGTTCGGCACGGTTCTCAGCCAGTTCTTTGCCCTTTACGCCAGTATCAACGCATTTCACCAACTGGAAGTGGTGAATACCGACAATCAGGAACGGTACACATGGACGTTACAGCAAGGTCAGCAGCCGCTGATGTAGCCGGGCTGCAACCCGTTCTGGGCAATGCGCGGCGATACAGCTTTTTCCAGCTGGTGGACCTGATTCACCGGCATCATGGCGATGATCTCGAGCGAAACAGCGACGATCAGCCCCGCCAGGAACGGATCCGGTTTTCCGCCTCCGCGGGTCTCGGCTTTCCCGGCAGCGACGTGGTATCGGCACTGTCCCCGGAGCACGAGCACGGGCCTTATCAGATGGAAGTCAGCTTTCTGGGGCTGCACGGTTCCCAGTCGCCGTTGCCGGGATATTATCTGGAGGATCTGGCCTGGGAGGCGGGCCAGAATCTGGGCATCCGCCGCCATTTTCTCGATTTCTTCAACCATCGCCTGGTCACCCTGTTTCACCGGGCGTGGCGCAAGTACCGCTACTACGTTCGGTTTCAGCCCGGCGCCTCGGACGGTTTTTCGGAACTGATCTTTGCCCTGGTGGGCCTCGGCGACAGCCGGTTGCGGGAGGCCACGCCGGTAAACTGGTCCAGAATGCTGGCGTATTCCGGTCTGATGGCGGGCCGCAGCCGCTCGCCAGAGGTGGTGAGTGGCATCGTGGCCCACTGCTTTGATCTGGATGACGTCAGTATTGAGCAATGGGTCTTGCGCAAGGTGGCCATCGCCAGCGATCAACAGACCCGGCTGGGGCAGGCTAACGCCTGCCTGGGCAACGACACGCTGGTGGGATCGGCCATTCGGGACCGCAGTGGCAAGTTCGTGCTCCGGTTGCGGAACCTCAGCCGGCAACGATTCGCGGATTTCCTGCCCAATGGCCAGGATCATCAGCGCCTGGTCAAACTGGTGGAGTTCGCCACGCGGGAGCAACTGGCCTACGACCTGGAACTCCAGATGCGTCCGAAGGATATCCGCCCCATGCAACTGGGTGAGGATGTGTGCCTGGGCTGGAATTCCTTTGTCACCCCCGACAAGGCCCAGCGCCGGCCGGCGGTCCGGATTCAGATACGCCGGTAGATCCGGCAGGGAAGGCACTCATGGAAGAACAACAGGCCGCGGGCCTGAAACTGACCATCACCAATCCGACCGTTGCCGGCGGTGGCGCGACCATCGAGCACTGTTTCAGCGTTCGCGGCGGCTCCATCGGCACGGCCGCCAGCGATACCTGGCGATTGTCGCCCCAGCGAACGGGCGCGGTTCCGGGCCACGCGGAAATCCGGTTTCTGGATGGTGGCTTCTGCCTGATTGATCGCAGTGGCCGGACCTACATCAACAGCGCCAGTCAGCCCGTGGGGCGGGGCCGCCGGGCACGACTGAAGCATGGCGACAGGATAAGTGTCGGGCGCTACCGGCTTCGTGCCGAGCTGGCCGAGGCCGTCTCGGAGACATTCATTGAGAGCGGTGAGACAGAGCAGACCACTCACCTGGTTGATGTGGGCGAGGGGCAACTGGTCCGGGGGTCGGATCCCATGGGCCTGAACGAGAATCCGGAGCCGTTGCAGAAACTCGCTTCGGTAGCCGTGGCGGCCATGAGTGAGGACCCATTGGCGCCCTGGAATGGACAGCCCGGTGAAGAAGAGCCGGATACCGACGCCCTGATGGCCGGCGAGGCCTCCTGGTATGCCGCGGAAAGGAATGTGTCGGATGAGTACCGGGAAAACCGCGACGTGGCGGTCGGCCTACCCGTTCGCAAAGGAGAGAGAGACAGGATGTCTGAGATCACAAAGACGGGTGATCGCCGGGATGCGTCAGATCAGAGCAGCAAACACATCAGTGGTGCCCCCCTGCTGCGGGGCATGGAAGCCGGGCTGGACTTTGCCGACAGCGACGAGATGCGGCTGTTCCTGGAGGAGGCGGGGCAAACCCTGAAGGCCACCATGGAAGGCCTGCTGGCCCTGCACCAGGGCGAAGACAGCCGGCATCAGGCGCTGAGGACCCGTCTGCAACCCATTGAAGACAATCCACTGCGTCTGGGTGAGGATTATGAGGACACGGTACAGACCCTGTTCGCCAGCCACCGCAGCCCGGTTCACCTGTCGGCGCCGGCGGCGGTGCGGGAGAGCCTGCAGAGCCTGAATCATCACCAGCAGGCCACCCGGGAAGCGATCAGCGAAGCACTGGAAGCCATCCTGCATGCCTTTTCGCCGGAGGCCTTGCTACGCCGTTTTCACGGATACCGTCGTGGCCTGCGGGAGAACGAAGACGAAGGCCACTGGGCCTGGGACATGTACCAGCACTATTACCGTGAACTGAAATCCAGTCGTCAGCAGGGATTCGAGCGCCTGTTCCGGGAGGTGTTCGAACAGGCTTACGACCAACACCTGCGCCAACTACAGAGGGAGAACCCGTTGTGAAGACCTGCAAATGGAGTTTGCTGGCCATCGTATTCGTGCTGGCAGGATGCAGTACCCCCTACAACGCGGTCACCAAAACCGCGAAAGTACTCTGGGACCCGGATATCCCAGTGGGGTACGCGGAAGATCTGCCCAGCCGGGTGGGGCTGACCATGGTCGCCGAGCCGGATGTAAACCCGAATGAATCCCTGGCACCCACCCCCATTGCATTTCAGGTCATTGAGATGCGCGACAGCTCCCTGTTGATGGCCGGAGATTTCGACCAGTTGCTGAGTGATCTTGAGTCGTCACTGGGCCAGAACTATGTGGACCACAGCGACTATTCCCTGGTGCCGGGCCAGTTCAAGTTCATTGAGCCCTTTGAAATCGGCAAGGACACCCGTTTTATCGGTGTGATCGCCTTCTACGCCTATCCGAACCTGTCCCAGTGGAAAAAGGTGGTGAAGGTGGATCCGATCGGAGGCCGCTACAACCTGCTGGTGAACCTTCGGGAGCGGGAAGTTCAACTCAAGCATTCGGATGACACCTGATGGCGGTAACCAATCGAGTTGTCTGGAGTGACGGCCTGTTCATCAAGCCTCAACACTTCCAGCAACAGCAGCGGTACCTGGAGCACCAGATCAACGAGCGCGCCCTGGCGATCTCCGATTATCTGTACGGCTTCAGTGACCTGGAACTGAACGCGGAGTATCTGAGTTTCGGCCGGGTCGGTCTGGTGCGGGCATCCGGACTGTTTCCCGATGGCACCCGCTTCAGTCTGCCCCAGGACGATGTGATGCCGGAGCCGATGGAAATCACCGATGCCTCCGTGGCCAATCAGATCGTGTACCTGGCCCTGCCACTGGGCAGTGACAGCCTCGCCGAAGTGGAATGGCCGGACGCCCCGGTGGCGGGCCGGTTCCGTGCCGACTCCCTGGAAATCCGGGATCTGCATTCGGTCGACGGTGATGCCCACACCATCAATGTGGGCCGGGTTGCACCCCGCCTGATGCTGGAGCGGGACGATCGCAGTGCCTATGCGGCCCTGGCCATCGGCCGGATTCTTGAGAAGCGCCCGGACGGCAGCCTGGTGATGGACCCGAACTTCATCCCGACCATGCTGAGTGTGCGAGCGGCACCGAGGCTGCAGCGATTTGTCGGGGAAATGGCGGGCCTGATGCGGGAGCGCGCACGCACTATCGCCGAGCGTGTCGGTGCGCCCGGGCAGGGCGGCGTTGCGGATGTGGCGGATTTCATGTTGCTGCAGATGCTGAACCGGGCCCATCCCAGGTTCATGCACCTTGCCCGACTGCGTCAGCTGCATCCGGAGCGACTGTTCGAAGCCCTGCTTGAGCTGTGTGGCGAGCTGGTGACCTTCACCGATGAGGGGCGCCTGCCGAGGGAGTACCCGGCCTATGATCACGATCTGCCGGAAGACTGTTTTACGCCGCTCATGCAGGTACTGCGACAGTCCCTGAGCACGGTGCTGGAACCACGGGCTCTGGCCATCCAGCTCCAGCAGCGCCAGTACGGCCTGACGGTGGCGCCGGTTCAGGATGCCCAGTTGGTCCAGGGCGCGGAATTCATTCTTGCGGTCAAAGCCGACATGCCGCTGGACGATCTGCGCAAGCAGTTCACCCAGCAGTGCAAGGTGGCCTCGGTCGAGAAAATACGGGACCTCATCAGCTTGCAGCTCCCGGGGATTCCGCTCTCTGCGCTACCGGTTGCACCCCGGCAATTGCCGTATCACGCCGGTTTTGTGTACTTCCGGCTGGACGACCAGAGCCAGGCCTGGCAGATGCTCGACAACGCCAGCGGATTCGCGTTCCACGTGGCCGGCAGTTTCCCGGGCATGGAAATGCAGTTCTGGGCAATCAGGAGCTAAACCATGGCAGATGCACAGGTAATGGATTTACCCGATGGCAGCACGCATCCCGGCCGCAGTGCGTTCAGTGATCTGATGTTTGCCGACAGCCAGGGCCCCGCTGAGGGCAACCGTGAAGGCCAGGTCGATGAACAGTTCCAGCTCAGGGGACTGGAACACAACCGCCTGATTGATGCCGCCACGCCATTGCTGGGCCTGGTTATCCGGATACGCAGACTGGTGGATTATCGCGCCGTGGAAACCCTCTATCAGCAGGTGGTGGATGAGATCGCCGCCATTGACCGGGAACTGGTGGAGCAGGGTTACGACCGGCCGGTCGTTGTGGCCTACCGGTACGTTCTCTGCGCCTTCATTGACGAGGCAGTGCTGGGAACCGACTGGGGCGCCCACAGTGTCTGGTCCCAGCATTCCCTGCTGTCCCGTTTCCACAACGAAACCTGGGGCGGGGAAAAGGTCTTTGCCATCCTCGCCCGGATGGAGCAGGAACCGGCCCGCTACCGCGACATGCTGTCGTTTATCTACCTGTGTCTCTGTCTCGGTTTCGAGGGCCGGTACAAGGTGATGGAGAACGGCCGGGATGAATACGACCAGATTGTCCGCGGCCTTCACGAGCAATTGAAAGCGTTGCGGGAGCAGCAGGATCACGCCCCCCTGGCGGATGCCCGCACCAACGTCACGCCAACCCGTAACCGGCTGCGCAGCGGTTTGCCGGTCTGGGGGATCGCCGGTTTGTTTGTGGCCGCGATGGCCGGGATCTACTCCCTGTATAACATGGCATTGAACGAGCGCATCACGGACGTATTGCGCGTATTGGATCAACTACCGAAATAAGGACATCACTGTGATTCGGGTAGAACTGCCGGCGCTGATCGGGCGCCTCAACGAACTGTCACGCCAGGCCCTGGAGGCCTCCGCGGCCCTGTGCATCAGCCGCCAGGGCGCCGAGATTACCCCGGCGCACCTGCTGTTCAAACTGCTGGAAATCCCGTTTTCCGATGTGCGCCAGATTCTGGAGCACACCGGTATCGATCATCTGCAACTGCAGCCAGTCGTGGGCGACAGCCTGAACGGCGAACCGCAAACCGCCGAGGCCTATCCTTCGTTTTCACCACTGCTGGTGGAACTGATGCAGGACGCATGGCTGCTGGCCTCCACCGAACTGGGCCACAGCGAACTGCGCTCAGGCGCCGTGTTCCTGGCCCTGCTGATGAACGCCGACCGCTACCTGATGCCCCGGGTGGCCCAGGCCCTGGTGGAGATCAATCGTGAGCAGTTGCGCAAGCAGTTTGACCGGCTCACCGAGGGCTCCGCGGAGCATCCGGAACTGAACGTGCAAGAGTCCGGAGAACCGGTGGCGAGTGCTGATCTGGACCCGCTCAAACGCTACGCCACCGACTTCACCAGACTGGCCCGGGAAGAAAAACTGGACCCGGTGGTGTGCCGGGACGCCGAGATCGACCAGATGATCGACATCCTCTGCCGCCGCCGCAAGAACAATCCCATCGTGGTGGGGGACGCCGGTGTGGGTAAAAGCGCCGTGGTGGAAGGCCTTGCCCTTCGCATCGTTAACGGCGATGTACCAGACCGCCTGAAACAGGTGGAGCTCTGGACCCTCGATATGGGAGCGCTGCAGGCCGGTGCTTCGGTGAAAGGGGAATTCGAGAAGCGCCTCAAAGGCGTGATCGAAGCGGTCAAAGGCTCCGCCACCCCGATCATCCTGTTTATCGACGAAGCCCACACCCTGATCGGCGCCGGCAACAGCGAAGGCGGCTCCGATGCCGCCAACCTGCTGAAACCGGCCCTGGCACGGGGCGAGCTGCGGACCATCGCCGCCACCACCTGGCGCGAGTACAAGAAATACTTCGAAAAAGACCCGGCCCTGAGCCGCCGTTTCCAGCCGGTCGCCCTGGACGAACCAACCCCGGGTGAAGCCGTTCACATCCTCCGTGGCCTGCGCAGCGTCTACGAACAGGCCCACAAGGTTCTGGTCGCCGACAGCGCCCTGAAAGCCGCCGCCGAACTATCTGCCCGCTACCTGGCCGGCCGGCAGCTCCCGGACAAAGCCATTGACGTACTGGACACCGCCTGCGCCCGGGTCAGCCTGAACCTCAGCACGCCTCCGCGTCGGTTGAGCCACGTGCGCAGCGAGCTGCACCAACTGGCCATGGAGCAGGGCCTGCTTAACCGCGAACACGCCCTGGGCCAGAGCGTTGATAACGAGCGTGAACAGACACTGGACCAGCGCATCGCCGAGCTGACAGCGGAATCGGAAACCCTGGAACAGAGCTGGAACGACCAACGCGTGCTGGTGGCCCGCCTGGTGGAGATCCGTGAACAACTGCTTACCGGTGAAGAGCCTGAAATACAGGATACTGGAGATCAGCCGGCAAAGGGCGATGAGCAATGCCCGGACCTGAAAAGCGAGGCCGGGGCCATTGAGCAGGAACTGGCCGAACTCCAGGCCGACGAACCTCTGGTGCACGCCCGCGTCGATGCCCGCCAGGTGGCCGAAGTCATCGCCGACTGGACCGGCATCCCGGTCAACCGCATGACCGCCGATGAACTGGAAAAAATCACCCACTTGCCGGCGTACCTCCAGACCCACATCAAAGGTCAGGACACCGCCATCGACTGCCTGCACCAGCATCTGCTCACCGCCCGCGCCGACCTGCGCCGGCCCGGCCGCCCCATGGGCGCGTTCCTGCTGGTTGGCCCCAGCGGCGTCGGCAAAACCGAAACCGTGGTGCAACTGGCCGAACTGCTCTACGGCGGCCGCCAGTTCCTCACCACCATCAACATGTCCGAATACCAGGAAAAGCACACCGTCTCCCGCCTGATCGGCTCACCGCCGGGCTACGTCGGCTTCGGCGAAGGCGGCATCCTCACCGAAGCCATCCGCCAGAAACCCTACTCCGTGGTACTGCTCGACGAAGTCGAAAAAGCCCACCCGGACGTCCTCAACCTGTTCTACCAGGCCTTCGACAAGGGCGAACTGGCCGACGGCGAAGGCCGGCTGATCGACTGCAAAAACGTCGTCTTCTTCCTCACCTCCAACCTCGGCTACCAGACCATCGTCAACCACGCCGAGTCCCCGGCCAGCCTGGAACAGGCCCTCTACTCGGAACTGGCCAACTTCTTCAAACCGGCATTACTGGCCCGAATGGAAGTGGTGCCCTTCCTGCCGCTGGGCGAAGACACCCTCAACCGAATCGTCGGCGACAAACTCCAGCGGTTGGCGGACCAGATTAAAGCCCGTTACCACGCCGAAGTGGAACTGGAAGAAGGCCTTATCGAAGCCATCCGAAGCCGGGCGACACGAAGTGAAAACGGCGCAAGGATGCTGGAGTCGATCATAGAGGGTGAGTTGTTACCACCGGTTTCATTGGCGTTGCTTGAGAAACTGGCGGCCAGGGAACCGGTAACAAAGGTGACTCTTGGGGTAGATGAGGACCGATTCGTGGGGACCGTTGTTTGAGGCAACTGGGGAGGTAGCGGCCCCTGTGGTTCGGCTTTCCAAATACCCTGCGGAGCCGTGGATGGCGGAGCGGAGCTTACAGGGACGTATTCACAGCGTGTTTTGGAAAGCCGAACCACAGGGGCCGCGGTCGGCGAAGACTCAACAAAGGGAACAAGAAGAATGGGACGGATGCAGATGGAACTGCACACCGGCATCGACCTGGCGGTGGCACTGATCCGGCAGGACAACCTGCCGGATCTGCTGAAAACCGCCACAAGACAGCTGGAAAACGCCTTCGGCCTGACCCGCTGCTGGGCACTCGAACTCGACCTCAGCGGCCGAACCCTGCACTGCAGCGACCTCGCCGAACCGAGCGAATTCGATTGTGGCGACTTCAGCCACCCCCTTTGCCCACGTACTGCAAACCGGCAAAGCCCGGGAACTGACCCGCGTTGCCAGCTACCGCCTCGACCACACCGGCTTCCAGGCACTGTTCGACGCCAGTGACCGCCCCCGATCCCTCTGGCTCGAGCCCCTGACCGGCAATGACGGCCGAACCCTCGGCATACTCGTGCTCTGCCGGGACGAGCCCGACTGGGACGGTATCACCGGCCAGCCCCTGTATTGTGGCCTCCGGCAACTGCTTATCCATCAATGGATTGCCCAGTTGCAGAGCCGTGACCAGGTCTGGCAGCGCCGCCTGCTCAAACGCTCCCTGGATCATCTGCACGACGCCGAAACCGTCCGCAGCCGCTGCGAACAGCTGGCCCGAACCCTGGTAGGCAACTCCGAAGCCATGACCAGACTCCGGGCCCAGATCGTCCGGGCTGCCAGCAGCCAGTTGTCGGTGCTGGTGCAGGGCGAAACCGGTTGTGGCAAAGACGTGGTTGCCCGCGGTATTCACGAACTGTCCGACCGGGCCGGAGGCCCCATGGTCGTGGTCAACTGTGCTGCCATCCCGGACACCCTGCTGGAAAGTGAACTCTTCGGCCACACCAAAGGCGCGTTTTCCGGTGCCGATCAGGACAAACAGGGGCTTCTGGCCCAGGCGAATGGCGGCACCCTGTTCCTTGATGAAATCGGCGACATGCCCATGGCCCTTCAATCGAAGCTGCTCCGGGTGCTGGAAAGCCGCCAGTTCCGCCCCCTGGGCGCCCGTGAGGAACAGCGTTCGGACTTCCGCCTGGTGGCGGCCACCCACCAACCGTTGCAGGCAGGAATTGAAGGCGGCAGCTTCCGGCGGGACCTGTTTTACCGTCTTAGCCAGTTTCCGCTGCGGGTAACCCCTTTGCGGGAACGCCCCGACGACCTCGAAGCCCTGAGCCGTCACTTCATCCGGCTATATACCGAGCGTGAGGGTAACGGCCCCATGGGCATTTCCAGCCACGCCCTGCACCTGCTGGCCGGTTACGACTTCCCCGGCAACGTCCGGGAGCTGCGCAACATCATTGAGCTGGCCTGCCTGCAGACGCCGGGCGGGGATGATATCCAGCCGGAAGTTCTCAGGCTCAATGATCTGTTTGAAGAACCCGATAGCTGGAGTACCGCACCTTGGGATGCCGGAGGTGGCGCGTCCGTTGAGGGGCCGGCCCTGGACGAGATCCGGGACCTGAAAGCTGCAGCCCAGGCCTTCGAAGCGACGATTATTCGTGAGCGTCTGCGCCAGTACGGTGGCAACCGCGCCCAGGCGGCGGAAAGCCTCGGGCTGCCAAAGCGGACCCTGGCCCACAAATGTCTGAAGTATCGGGTGACGGATTTATGATGTCCCGGAAAGTGCGTTTTCCCGGTCGCGTTCCGGCGGCGCTGGCGTTGGTTTCCCTGCTGTTTTCCCTGCTGTCGCATGCTTCCGCTGACCAGCTTGAGGATGCCCGGTTTTGTACAGGCGAGCCTCAGCGACTTGAACGGCTGGCCTGCTTTGATGACGTTTTCGGTACGCCGCTGGCGGCACCCGGAGCCGATAGCACGGCCCCGGATGCCCGGCGGTCTGAACGCTGGCGACAGGCCTATGCCGGCCTTGATGAGCAAAACGGTGGCTCCGGTGTGATTTACCGGAATACCGGGCGGGCGGCCGGCCAGCTGGTCACGGTTCCGGCTCTGGGCGTGCAGCCTCCCCGGCCTCTGCTGGCCCTGCAGTGCCACAACAACATCACCGAACTCACCCTGATGCTGCCAGAGGCGCTGGACGAGGAACGGGTGCGTCTGGGATTTGGCGGGGCACAGACAGTCTGGCGGGTGCGGGACAACGGTTTCGTACTCAGCGGTGGCCGGGGGCTGCCGGCCATTCGCACCGTGAAGGCCATGATAGCCAGCACAGAGGTTCGCATCGAATCGCCCAACGGTCGCATCCATGGCCTGCTGTTTGATCTGACGGGATACCGCCAGGCGATCGAACCGTTACGCGAGACCTGTGGCTGGTAAACGCAGGCTGAACACAGAAAGTCAGGATAGAAATATGCAGATCATTGAGCAACATCCCTACGTTGAACTGGTTGTCCCGCCACTGCCCGGTGAGTCGGATGTGGGCGAGGCACTCGGAGACGATGCAGCGCTTGAGTATCTGGAAAACGAGATCATGAAGGTGGGCTCGCTGGCCCATACCGACATCGACTGGAGCAAAGTCGAAAGCGCTGCCCTGACCATTCTCTCGGACCGCAGCAAGGATCTGAAGGTGCTGGGCTTTCTGCTGATTGCCCTGCAACGCGGTGGCGACGGTGAACGGTTTGCCCTGTCCCTGTACCTGTTGCACAGGGTTCTGGACGGATGGTGGGAGCAGGCCTGGCCCTACCCCGGGGACAAGGGCAAGCGGGCCCGCAAGATGATGTTCACCCAGATGCTCCAGCGCGCCGGCAAGGGTGTGGATAGCCTGGCGTTCGATGGCAGTGTTGGCGACGGCCGCGAGTTCTGTCTTGATGTTCTGGCCAGGCTGATGGACCAGGCGGCAAGCCGGGAATTGCCGGAGGAGTCACTGCTGGATCTCAAGCGGGCCGTGGAAAAGCTGCCCAGGGTCAATGATGCCACGGCAGCGCCCGAGACCCGTCCGGTAGCATCGCGGGCCAGCCAGGACTCAGACACTGAGACGCGGGATCCAAAACCCGCACAGGCAACGCCTTCCCTGGGTTCGCTCACTCTGGACCCGGGCGACGAGCGGGCAACCCGGCAGAGTCTTCTGAAAGTTGCCGACATGCTTACCGAAACGGGACCGGACCAACCTCTGGGGTATCAGCTTCGCCGGTACGCTATCTGGCAGAACATCACCACGGTGCCGCCGACACGGGACGGCAAGCGGACCGATCTTGCGGCCGTCAGCGCTGATCGTGTGGCCGATTACCGGGAAGCGCTGGAAAAATCTCCGGACCTGGCGTTGTGGCAGCGGATCGAGCAGAGCCTGTCGGTCAGTCCGTTCTGGCTCGATGGGCACTGGTTAAGTGCCCGGGCGGCAGTTGCTCTCGGCCATGCTGCCTGCGCCGAAGCCATTCGTGTTGCCGCAAAAGACTTTGTCGAGCGGCTTGCCCAGTTGCCGGAGCTTACCTTCAACGACGGCACCCCGTTCCTATCCCCGGAAGCTGAAGAATGGCTCTGGTCCGCGCCGGCCAGCGGCGGTCCTGCCGGCAGCGCCAATGCCTGGGAACAGGCCTATGACAAGGCCCGGGACCTGGTTGCGCAAAAGGGGCTGGCTGCCGCGATGCAGCTTCTGGAAGACGGTCTGGCGGAGGCCAGGGAGCCAAGAGCCCGTTTCTACTGGCGTCTTGCCAGCGCACGATTGATGAAAGACGCGGGCCTGAAATCCCTCGCCGCGCAGCAGGTTCAGGACCTTCAGGCACAGGTCCGCGGGCTGGCTCTCGAGGACTGGGAGCCCGCCCTGATCAGGCAGCTTGAAAAGCTGGGCTGATCCCCGGAACACACCAAGGAATCACAGCAGGAATGGACACCATGTGGAGAAAAGCTTTACTCATCGGTCGCTGGCTTCTGCCATACCTTAAAAACGCAGCCCCGGTCACCCTGACACTGGGCGTTATTGCATTGCTGGTGGCCACCTGGTGGCTGGGACCACGCTGGGAAGTGAATGGCGAATTCCCTCTGGCGGCCTGGCAGATGCGGGCTCTGGTAACCCTGGGCGTTGTGCTTGTTGTCGCCATGGTGTGGGGCATGATGCTGGCGCGCCGCCTGCGCAAGGTGAACGTTAAGCAGGCGGAAGAACAGAAGGAGCAGGAAGATCCGGTTCTGCCGATGGAGCGCAAACAACAGCGTTTGCTGGATCGCCAGCTGGCGGCCCTGAAAAGCAATCTCCCGGGCCGCAAAGGCATTTACCGGTTGCCCTGGTATCTGGTGATGGGCCTTGAAGGCGCTGGCAAGACCAGCCTGATTCAGCGCTCCGGGCAGACGTACACGCTCACCAACGTAACCCGAAACAACCGGGTTGATCGCAACCCCTTCGGCTTCGACTGGTGGATCGGCGATGAGGGCGTGCTTATTGATCCGGATGGTAAGCTGCTGAGCCAGAGTCAAGGCGAGGGCGCTGGCGCGGAGATCCAGCAGCGCCTGTGGAATCATTTCATTGCCTGGCTTGAGCGAAATCGCCCACAACGCCCCCTGAACGGGGTGGTGCTGGCGATTGATCTGGCCAGTCTGAGCGTGGCAGATCCCGGCCAGAGGCAGGACCGGGCAATCCTGTTGCGCACGCGTCTTCGGGAGCTGATGGAACAGATCGGTTCGCGCCTGCCCGTTTATGTGACCTTTACCAAGATGGACCTGCTCTATGGCTTTGGTCCGCTGGTGCGAACCCTGAGCAAGCAGGACAAGGAGCAGGCCCTTGGCTTTACCTTCAGCCTCGGAGGTCAGCCGGCTAATGACGACTGGCTGAACCAGTTTGGCGACGGATACACAGCCATGGTTGAGCGGCTCACTGATCGCCTGCCGGATGTCCTGGCCAATACCCGGGACGCCGAGGAACGGGCGGCGGCTTACTCCTTTACCCGCCAACTGGCCGGACTGAAGCCGGTACTGGAGCATTTCCTGACCGACCTGTTGTCCGCGGATGTGTTCTCGACGCCGGCGATGGTTCGCGGCACCTATTTTACATCTGTGTTGCAGGAGGGCGTGCCGGAGGATGCGTTTGTATCAGCGGCTGCTGCCAACTACCAGATAGCTGGCCCCATCCAACCTGCCCAGAGGGCGGGGCAGTCAGCCAACCTGTTCACCCGGGCACTGTTTCCGGAGATCATCTATCCGGAGGCCGGCCTTGCCGGTGATAACCGAAGGGTGGTTCAGACCCGGCAACGCAGGCTGGCCGTGGCCGCAGTGGTGGCAGTATTTGCCGGCGCGGGCCTGACCGCCGGCTGGCAGCATTTCTTTATCAGGAATGCGGAGGCTGCCACTGCCGTTGAAACCCGTATCCGGGGGTTCATCGACAACTGGCAACCGGTGGGGCTTGAACCGGACAACACTGGCCGGAACCTGCTTGGCCCGCTGGACGAGCTTCGCGAGGCGACCCTGGCTTTTGGTGATCATCGCCGGAAGTGGCCGCTGCTCAGCGACATGGGTCTTTACCGTGGCCACGAGGTCGGGCCGGAAGTGGAGGCATCCTACCTGGATATGCTGGCTTACCAGTATTTGCCGGCGCTGATGTTTGGTGTGATGGCTGAAATGGGCCGGGCACCGGACAATAGCACTGAGCGCCTGGAGCACCTGCGGGTGCTGCGCATGCTTTACGACGCCAGTGGTCGCCGGGACGATATCGTGACCCGCTACATGCAGGACTACTGGCAGCACGCGTTCCCCGGCCAGAGTGAATTGCAGCAGCGGTTACTGGGTCACCTGGACTATGCCATGGCCCATACCGACCTGGCACAGCTGACCCGCCAGGGCGATGCCGTCGCCGACATGACCCTGGCGCCGTTCCGCAGCAGCGTTCAATGGGCACAACACGAGCTTGGCCGGATTGCCACGCCAGACCGGGTCTACCGGGATCTGGAAGCCGAAGCGGAACGGGAATTCCGGGCTCCGCTGGAACTGGCCCGGGCATCCGGGCCGGCATTCAGCACGGTGTTCACCCGGGTGGATGAGTATGGCGAGCCGGCCGACTCCGGGCCAGTGGTGGATGACGATCCCCTGATCATCCCCGCGTTGCTGACCCGGGCGGGGCTGGAAAAGTGGTTCCTGCGCAAGTCCGGCTCGGTAACGGATCTGGCCCTGGTGGATGCCTGGGTGCTGGGCCGCCGGGACAACGTCGATTTCAGCAAGGCGGACGAAGCCGAACTGCTGGCCAGTTTGCAGACCCTCTATGCAGAGCACTATGCCGAGGCCTGGCGCATGGCACTCAGCCGCATCAATATTCAGCGGTTTGAGGACCTGAACCACGGCGTACGCATTCTTGAGAGCCTGACCAGCGGCCACAAACCCCTGGCAAACCTGCTTGGGCAGGTTCGCCTCAACACGCGCCTTGTTCCCTCGGCTGAAGGGGAGAATGCTGCGGCCCGGGAGCTTCTGGAGCAGTCGCCCCATTTTCGCATGTTGCAGGACATTGAGCGGCAGTTTGCGGACCTCAACCAGTTGACCCGGAACAATGGCGATCAGCCAACCGGGCTCGAACAGGTCATGATGGTGGTCGGTGAGCTGCACGAATACATGCGCAACATCCAGGAAGCGCCAGACAAGGGCAAGGCCGCCCTCGCCGCTGCCCGGGCCCGAATGGGCCTGCAGGGCGCCGATCCGATCTTCACCCTGCAGCGCATGGCCGGCAACCAGCCGGAGCCCCTGAACCGGCTTCTGAGCCGGCTGGCCACGGAAAGCTGGCGGGTGGTTCTGGACCAGGCCGTGGCACAGCTGGAGCGTGAGTGGTACCGCGAGGTATACCAGCCCTTCCAGCAGAACCTGGCACGCCATTATCCGTTCAACCCTGATTCCGGGCGTGATGTCGCGCTGCAGGACTTTGAGCAGTTCTTTGCCCCGGGCGGGGCACTGGACACCTTTTATCAGGACAACCTGAAACTGTTCCTCGAGGATCACCCCGAACAGGTGGGCGATGCCCGGCGTGCCGGACTGGTGCGCCGTGAGGTACTGGCCTCCCTGGAAAACGCAGACCGGATCCGCAGGGCCTACTTCACCGGCGGTGGCGCCCTGGATGTGGAGTTCGCGTTGGAGCCTCTCAATCTCTCATCCAACAAGCGCCGCAGTGTGGTCAACGTGGATGGACAGCTGGTGGAGTTCAGCCACGGCCCGCGCCAGAGTATTCCGCTGGTCTGGCCCAATACCCTCCGGGACTCTGTGGAGAGCCGCATTACCCTGGTTCCGGTCCAGGTCAACCGTTCGCCCCGCAGCCTCTCGGAGAGCGGCCCCTGGGCGCTGTTCCGCCTGCTCGATAAAGCCGACATTACCGGCGTGAGCAGCAGCGCGGTGGATGTCCGGTTCCGGGTCGACGACGGCGAGATGCGCTATCGCCTCCATGCCGCCAGCAACACCAACCCGTTCACACAGCAACTGCTGGCGGGGTACCGTATACCCCGCAGCCTGTATTAGACTATCCAGGCCCAGGTGATGGCAGGATGTTGTCACCGGGCCTCAGGAAAATCCTCACTCTTCAGGGACCGAAGACATGCCCCAGGCAAGCGGACTGCAGTTTACCGCCACCATTGGCGAATTCCCCTCTGATCACTTTTCCGTTGTTGGCTTTGCGCTGACAGAACGGCTGTCCGAGCTGTTCCAGGGCCGCCTTGACCTGGCCAGTACCGATCCGTCCGTTGGCGCGTCCGACGTGCTGGAGCAACCGGTGGATCTGGTGATCTGGCGGGACGGGGCACCGCTGCGGCGCTTCACCGGTGTGGTCAGCGAATTTGCCCGCGGCGATTCCGGCCACCGGCGCACCCGCTACCAACTGGTTATTCTGCCGCCGCTCTGGCGCCTGGAACTGATGCACAACAGCCGCATTTTCCAGAACCAGGGCACGGACGTGATCGTGCGCACCCTGCTCGAGGAGCGGGGGATCGTCGACACTATCTTTGATCTCAAACGCAGGCCCCAGGAGCGGGAATACTGCGTCCAGCATCGGGAAAGCGATCTGGCCTTTGTCGAACGACTGGCTGCTGAGGAAGGGTGGCACTATCGCTACCAACACGGCAGCCTGGATGGTCAGGAACCACCTGCCCTGATTTTTGCCGATCACCATGGTGACGCGCCACGGCTGGAGGCTGTGCCATACAACGGAAAAGCAGGGGGCAATACCCGAACGCCTTGTATTTTCCGTTTCGCGTACCGAGAGCGGGTGCGTCCTGCTTCGGTCGCCATGAAGGATTACACCTTCAAAAACCCGGCCTACGCCCTGATGCATGAACCGTCCGGCGACCAGCTCGTCCACCGGGAGGATTACCAGCACTACGACTACCCCGGCCGATTCAAACAGGACGCCAGCGGCCGGCCTTTCACCGAAGCGAGGCTGGAGGCCCTGCGCAGCGACGCCAGCACCGCCCGTGGTGAAAGCAATCGCCCGGATTTTGCGCCTGGCGCCAGGGTCCTGCTGACCGACCATGACAGCGAAACCTTGAACCGGGACTGGCTGCTCATGGCGATCACCCATACCGGCTCACAGCCCCAGGCCCTTGAAGAAGAGGCTGGCCGCGAACCGACAACCTACGGCAATCACTTCAACGCCATTCCGGCGGACCGCGTCTGGCGGCCACTGTGTGAACACAAACCCCTGATGGATGGGCCCCAGATGGCCATGGTCACCGGCCCGGAAGGCGAAGAAATCCATTGCGACCAGTTCGGCCGGGTGAAAGTAAGGTTCCCCTGGGATCGCTACGCAAAAAATGACGAACACAGCAGTGCCTGGCTCAGGGTCAGCCAGGGCTGGGCCGGCGGCCAGTATGGCTTCATGGCCCTGCCCAGAATCGGCCACGAAGTGATTGTTTCTTTCCTGGACGGCGACCCGGACCAGCCCATCATCACGGGGCACACCTACCACGCCACCAACACACCGCCCTACGCGCTGCCGGAACACAAGACACGTACCACCCTCAAGACCCGGACACACAAGGGCGAGGGTAGTAACGAACTGCGATTCGAAGACGAAGCAGACCAGGAACAGATCTACATCCACGCCCAGAAAAACCTGGACCTGCTGACGCAAAATAATCGCACCGAAGTCATTCGGAACGACAGCCACCTGACGGTAGAAAACAACCGCTTCAGCCATGTCAAAGGCAGCAGCCATCACACCGTGGACGGCGAAAAACGTGATCAGACTGGCAAGGACCACAGCTTCAACGTTACCGGCACCCTGCACCTGAAAGCCGGCACCGCCTGGCTCAGTGAATCCGGCACCGAACTGCACATCAAGGCCGGCCAGAAAGCCGTGATTGAAGCCGGCGCCGAAATCACCCTCAAGGCTGGTGGCAGCTTTGTGATGATCGATCCCAGCGGCGTGGCCATGGGCGGGGCGGCGATCCAACTGAATGCCGGAGGTTCGCCAGGGAAGGGTAGCGGACAGAAGGTGCAGGTGCCGGAGATGCCTGGGTCGGTGGCCAGGGAAGGGATTGTTAGTAACGCGCCTGAAAAACTGCCAGAGGCCCCCCAAAGGCCGATGGCCAAACCAGATCAGATACGGGCCATCAAGAATGCAGCGAATCAGGGCAAGGGGATTTGCCAGGTCTGCTCACCGGAACCACGAGGAACGACCTGATGGGCAATCTGGCTGGCCTTGCAGAAGAAAGTAAAACTTTCCTGCTAATTGATGGCGCCAAGGTGAAAGACCTGGCACAGGCCATCTACCGCGAAGAAGCGAACCCTCGCTGTGATGCGCTTTACCGGGGAACTGAACTCGCCGATTTGTTGGAGGTATCGCCCTGGTTGGTCGAAACACACTTGAACAGTGCACTGGCACGGAAGTGTTTTGAGGAGTGGAAGCAGCTGGGGGCTGCTATCGTTTTGCAGGCCGATTGCCCGTTCGAAGATGTTCTGGACCATTTGCGCGGGCTGCTTATAGCCCGGCTGGCGACGGGAGAAGAGGTTATTTTTCGGTTCTATGATCCTGAAATCGCGCGGCACCTGTTGAAGCGCGATTCATCAGGTAAGGGTGTCAGGCGGTTTATGGGGCCCTGCAGTGTCTTTGCCATCCAGGACCGCCGTTCGGGCGAGTGGGAATGCCTATACAATCACCAGCCATCGGATGAAAGTCAGCAAGAGGTGTTCACCGTTCACAAGGAACACCAGGTTGCCATGGAACGCGCCGCAGAGCGGACAGCCAGAAGCAAGCTGGAAATTCACACGGCAAAATACTTTCCGCATCTGCTTCACCATCCTGATACAACCGGTCAGGCTTGGGGAGTGATATCTGATCTGGTCAGCCAGGCCAGAGGCCGAGGTCTATACAGCACCCGTGATATTGCTCTGTACATCAATACGATTGGCTGGCTTGGGCACCATGCATTCGAAGACAGTGATGTGCAGAGCCTGTGGAGGGAGAATTCCGCATCACCGGCTAAAGCCATAGTGCGAATTGCAGAATTTGCCCAGAAAAAGTCAAAGGAGGGACTGGCTCATGGGTAGTGCTAACAGCTCAGCATTTTTGCAGGGTGCCGATGACATCGACTCGGCGGCACAGGTCTGCCCGCTCCAGCTCAAAACCGTTGCGTTGTATCCGGTGCGCTGGGCGATCAGTCAGGAAGAAGTTGCTTTGCCCGCCAATTTCCAACCACCTTCCGTCGCGCTTGGAACTACTCATTACTGCGTTCGCAAACTGACGGCCGGTTGGGTCTACATGTTCTCCGAAGCCTTCGGAACGTTGCATGAGTACCGGGTCAATGAGCAGGGCCAGATAACGGAAGTGCAGCCTGGTGTAAACTCTGTACTGCTGCCAGATATTGAAGCGCAAAGTGCTTTGCCCGCCATACACCACCCCGCGGAAGGCGAGGTGCTTCTGAAATTCGTGCAGCATCGATGGACTGTGCGTTTGCAGGAACTTGTGCGAACGGACGTGCAAGTTCGTGAAGAACACATGCAGTCATTCGACTTGAGCGGACTCCCGGAAAAGCGTGAAGGCGTAAATATCAGCGAAACCGAAGCGATAAGCGGGGTGGTTGAAGATTTTCGGCCAGAGCCAATGGATTTCGAGTGGAGCCTGACGGAGTTTGCACAGGGAATCGGAGAGTCGGATTTGCAGGGGCAGTGCAAAAAGGAAACTGAATTTTCGTACTGCGTTGCTCTTGATGATGAAATCGGTATCACCTCCGAATTAGGCCAACTGCATGCACTTCATGTAAATCTGATCATGAATTACGCGGAGGAGAACGCCTACGCCTACACCACCTCCCAGATGGTGGACGCGCTCATTGCCCGTGAGGCCAGTAAGAAGGAAACGGAAGACGAACGGAATGAGACAATAGAGGAACTCAAGGAACGCATCCGTTCCGCTGACAAGGACGCGTTCATAGAGGGTTACCATAAGAAAATTGAGGAATACGACCAGGCACGTGGCCGCATATTTGATGATTGGAAAAGATGGATCGACTCTGTGCAACTGGCAAAGAAGCTGGAGTTCAACGACATATATTGTGCAACTGGGTTTGAAGCCATCGAGAAAGAGCTTGCAGACATCCTCGACGGTTACGTCGGCGCAGAAAAGGGCAGGCAAGATGCAGAGAAATGGATGGTCGCAGAAGATGATGGGGCCGGTACTCTAGAAACCTTGCTCAAAAGTGTGTTGTTCCTAACATCGGCTGCAAACAAGATTACTCGAAAACTGCAAGATCTCCCCGAATTCGATTATGGCAGCCTGAAGGTGGTGGATCGGATTTATGACATGCCGTCGTATGTGCCGGTAAATCTCTCTACCGACACTCTAATGCTGGAGTTTGCCGCCCCCGCTGCCGTCATGGGGGAGTGGGCGAAAAACGAACAAACCCGTCCACAGTGGAAGAAGTGGATCAGGCATGTCTCGAAACGTTACGGCATCGAGCTCCACGAGCGTGAAATCAATCTGAATGACGCAACAGAATTACTTCTGGAAGTTAATCGCAGATCGCTGGACGCGGCGTTGGGTCACAACCTTTCTGAATTCTCAATGACACCACTGGCAGCCGGCATGGCCGATGCTAGGATCAGGGGTTATCTGCGCGAAGGGTTGATGAACGTGTTCCACCTTGATCCGAATCTAAGAGACAACCCATTCGGGTGGCTTCACACACGCCTTGGTCCGTTTGTTGAGAGTATCAAGGAGAACCGGGGAAAGTTTATTGGGGCGGTGACCTTCTTTCAGGCGATCAATATGGCCAACCTGTTCTCGGGTTTGAAAGAGACCCGGGAAGACGTGATGCTGGGGGATCGCTCGGTACTCGACCGTTGGCTGCCTTTTATGGATAGTCTGGCCAATGTGGCCGAGGGTGTCATTAACGGCAGCGCTTTATTGGCAAAGTCAGAACACGTGAATGCTCTGAAATCGAGGATGTCATTGGCAACAGGGTCAAAGGCTTCAGTGGCCCTTAGCGCATCTAAAGAACTTAGGGTGGTGGGGCTTGTAACGAAGATAATTGCAAAAGGAATGGTTAAGACTGTTGCAATAGCTGGGCCGATATTAACGATGTGGTTGGAGTTGAGGACGATTAACAGATCCCTGGAAACTGGACACCACGCCTCCACAGCCCTAGGAAACGTTCAATTCGGGCTCAGTGTCAGTCTTCTTGTTTTACCCGGCTTGGCTGCGATTGGGGTTTTCTCATTAGGTGTGGGGGTGGCCGTAGGGGTTGCGTTGATCATAATTTCCATCGCGATTGGCATGGTACAGGCCTATATTGCCCGATCCCAGATTGAAGATTTTCTATCTCTGTGTTTCTGGGGTAACGCGCCCACGCTGCGATACTGGAATGAACAGTCCAGGCCATTGAGCGGAGAGCTGCTGGAGGAAAGCCGAACCGTAATTTCGCCGGATGAGGGCGTTGAAGTCAGGCGCTATTTCGAAGCGGAACTGGATGCGTTCTACTACATGCTGTTCTCCCCCATAGTGCAGATAACCGAGTACATGCCCAAGCATTGGGACGTTACCCAACAGGGCGAACAACGAGTTCTGTCGGAATTCACGAGTCTCGTAGTGTATTTCCCGGGTTTTATCGAGGGGACTTGCGCGGTTTCCATCAAGCTGTTCGAGGCGAATAGAAACTGGTTCTCTGACGACGATTCGAACGAGATTACCCGTCTGTTTGATAATAGGAAGAAGGTAGAGGCTACTTCCCATGGGGCGATTTACCGGTTTACCCACTACAACCACGACAATTGGGAGCAGCTTGAAATGCTGATTGAGTACGTAAAGGATGGCCGGAAAATCACGGGCGAAAACGGACTCCGCCTCATTTTAAATGGAAATGACGTAGAGGAGTTGAGTGTCGATGAAAGACTCACCTTTGATTTGTGATTTTCCAGAAACGGATCTGGAAGACCTGCTTGAAACCAGGGTATTCCATACGCGGGGAGCACGGCTTGCGAGTCCACCGGCGAAGCCAGTGGTTGGTGTATCTGATTCGTCGGAAGAGATGGAATTGGCCGTTGCTTACATCTGCGAACGATTTATAGATTTACGGACGGCATTTTCCCTTTTCCGAAGAGGTATGCTGGTTGTCGTAAATCTATTTATGGTGGCCATCCTGTTACTAATGTGGTTAATGGATAACTTCTATTCGGAAGCGCTAATGGCAACAGCGGCTTTCCTTGTGCCCGTATGGGCTGCGTGCTATTTATTCGAGATCTTCTTTCCGCTAACGCTGCCAGTCAGAATAGATCGCGAGGGCAAGTGTGTCTACGTTGTCCGTCGGGGTACCTGTTACCAGATCCCCTGGCAAGAGCTAGAGGTGGCCTTTTCATACAATTGGCAATATTTTGGTTCAGGCGTGATGTGGGATAAGCAATATTACGCCCATATCTATCTTCGGGATAAGAATTATTTATGTGGTAGACGCCCTAAAAAGCAACTGGAGCGTAAGAAGTTTTTTTCTTGTTATAAAGAGGAAGATCTTTATCGGAGGTGGAACTTTGTATTGAGATTCTTTAATCGAGGCAGACTTCCTGAAGATTCTGATAATCTTGCTTTGGCTAACTACGATTCATATTTGGATGAGATGCAAGGGAAGTCTTTAAGAGCCAAAGTTTTTGGTCATCTGGTTTTTATTTTTCTTATGCCAACCGTTATTTGGTGGAAATTCTCTCCTTTCAAATACAAGTGGCCGAAGGAAATAGAAGCCATTTTCGGGAAAGCCAACTACTACTAGCGTACCGGGGCAGGGCACTACAAAGCCATCCTCGTCAAAAAAGACAGCTATTTTCTGGAGCTTTGTCGGTACATTGTTCTAAATCCGGTTCGCGCTGCCATGGTTCGACCCGCTGTTGATTGGCTATGGAGCAGTTATCGAGCGACGGTGGGTTATCAACAGGACTTAAAGGCACCTTGAAACGCTATGCTGACATCGCCTCCTTCCGGAACGAGGCAATCATTCTATCCTGTGCAAGCGGGGCATACCGCATGAAAGAGATTGGTGATTTCTTTGGGCGGCATTATTCCCGTGTCAGTAGAATTCCTCGAGAGGCAAAAGGCAAGACTTGACCCCGGTTGTTGATGCGTCCATGTTTACCGCCACCCGTGCAGACGAGACATAGACGGCGTAGATAATTCGTACCTTTAGTGGACCTTCAAAGTGGATAACACTTCGTCGGAAACGCTATCAGTAGTGCTGATAATAATCCATGATGAAGGGTGTTGCGACGTTGCTATAAATGCAGTGGTGTAGCGGTTTACGGCCACAGAGAAGCCAAAGATTCCCTCGCCTAAGTCCAGTTCCGTCACGTTACCGGAGGATTTCTGCGCTTCCCGAAAACCCTGTCTGACTTCTTCTACTGCCGTTGAGAAGTCTGGGTTGGTTTCCATCGTCAGTATAGAGCCCACCAATTCCGTGTCGAGCCAGAGCTGAGTCTCAAACGGTTGGACATTGACACTATCAAATCGTCCACTACTGAGTTCAAATTTGATGTTATTGGAAGTGTGAAATTCGATGGATTCTTGATTAAGAGAGGCACAACCTGAGATCAGGCTGACCCAAAAAATCCCGCAAGCGATGAACGCTTTCATTAAACGGATCCCTGTTCAATTTAAAGAGTCGATGATACCAGGTTTGAATTGCGCAGCGCGGAAGCGCTTACACATTAGGTTAATGCGCACGTTTCCCAGTAGAAAGGGCTCTCCAGACTTTCTGATGATTCGCAGAGCCCACTTTCTTAATTTATTGCCGGGCATAAGCAAATCCTGCGGGCTGGGAACTGCGTCAATCCAAGTGCTGCAGTCTTCCGTTTCTGCCAATAATTCCACCACTTTAATAATAGTTCCATCCGTGATTGTGGATGAGGTAAACAGACGGGCATTGCCTTGCCCATAAAACGACCTGATGATTGCTTGAATGATATCAACATCATTCTGAATAATTGGGTCGCTCATGCTCTTCGTTCCTTGGAGTTCCAAAGCGGATACTCCGAACACCTCTCGGCCTCCGGAGCATCCATTCCGCTAGTGGCGGTCTGACTTACGCCTCGATCGGCGAGCGCCAGTCGTCGGCACCGGAAGTGCCGGCAACGGCGTGCTCCCAGGTGACCTTGCGGTAGGACAGGGAAACGGTGACCAGTTGGGTGAAGTCGGCGTTGCCGGCATCCTGGCAGTGCGGCATGTTGCAGTTGATGTCGATGATGGTGGCATCTTCGAGAATGGTGGAGAAGAAGTGCTCCTGCTTGCCCTCAACGGAGGTGCGGTACCACTTCAGTTCGACCTTCGGCAGCATTTCGCCGGAAGCCAGGGCGTTGTACATCAGCGGGGTGGCCTTGTTCAGTGCCGAGGTGAACTTGAATGGCTTGTGCACACGCTGGCCGGAGGGCTGACCGGACTGGGGGTCGGTCGGTACGGTGACAACGTGGCTGAATTCCTGGACCAGCACTTCGTCTTCGTGGCCTTCGACGTAGATGTTGCCTACGGAATCGGACGTGAATGCGCCGGCAGTGATGTTGCCCTGAGTCTGGCCTTCGATGCTGATATAACAAGGAGTTGGCATAGTCATGCTCCATGACGGGTGAGTGAGTAACGTCCCCGGGGTGTTCCCTGGACGGTTACTGATATTACAAAGCCTGTGCCAATTCAGTTAAAGCCAGTTAAAACGAGTTAAAACAGATGGTTGCCGGATTTCCGGGATTGCTTTCCACACTGGCGGGCAATCCCGCGCCCGCTTGCCGGGCAACGGATTGCTGGCGAGGCAAGAAATTGCTCGAGTGGCCCCTGCGTTAGTCAAAGGCCAGGGAGGTCAGCAAGGCCAACAATAGCAAGGCGGATACACCTTGCCAGAAGGCGATGGGATGCCGCTCGATCAGCGGCGGACGCTGCCGCCTGTGCCAGTCCATTGCAGGGTGGCGGAGGTCGTACAGGTACTCCGAGAGTGCCGGGTAGCGTTTGTGGGCCTGTGGATGAACCGCCTTTCCGATGGCCTCATCGAACCAGCCGGGTACATCCTCCCGGAACAGCCGGACCGATTGGTAATTGAGTCGGCGCAGCTGGTTGCGGCTATGCAGTTTCGGAACTTCGGCTCCGTAAGGCAAGCGGCCGGTAAGCAGCTGGTAGGTGATCACCCCGAGGGAGAACAGGTCGGATTCGGGGCCACCGGGTTCTCCGAGGAAGGTCTCGGGAGCACTGAACAGGGCGGCACCCCGTGGCCCGGGCTGCTCTTCCGGGGTTTCGGACTCCTCCAGGCCGGCGACCCGGGTGGCGCCGAAATCAATCAGGGTAATGGTGCCGTGGGCGTCCACCAGAACATTGTCCGGTTTCAGGTCCTGGTGCACCATTTCCAGCCGGTGGAAGGCTCGCAGGCCCCGGGCGATCTGCTCTACCAGATTGCGCACGGTTTCCAGGTCCGGAGCCGGGTTGTCCAGCATCCATTGCCGGAGTGTGCAGCCGTCCACGAATTCCGTGGCCAGGTACAGAAACCCGGGTTGCCGGTCCGGCGCAAACGGGCGCACAACATGGGCATTGTTGAGTCGCCGGGCAATCCACTGCTCGGTGAAAAACTGCTCCAGGTACACCGGGTCATGCCGCTGCTCCATGGATGGCAGCTTCAGTACCACGCGGGCTTCGGTGGCTTCATCCGCAGCGAGGTAAACATGGCTGCGGCTGCTGGCATGTATCTGCCTCAGAATCCGATAGCCATCAAGGCTTTGCCCGGGGCGAAGCTCGGGTGCGAAGGGCAGTCCCGCGAACTGCCGGAACAGCTCGTCGTTCCCGCGCTCCGAGGGCACCGAGTCAACCCGGATAATCTGTGCGGTCAGGTTGTCATCGCTTCCCCGCTCAAGGGCGGCGGCCGACAGGCGGCGGGCGGCTTCGTCGAGATCGTCTCCGGATTCACGGATGATGGCCGCCATGCCGCGCTCATCAATGTGCTCATGGATGCCGTCCGTTGCCAGCAGGAAGGTGTCGCCCGGCTGGATCGGCAGGCTCTGGTAATCGATATCCAGCTGGTCCCCGATGCCCATGGCCCGGGTCAGGCAGCTGTCCTCCCGTGAAAGCCAGAGCCGATGGTCGGTGGTCAGGAGCTCAAGCTGAGCCGGGTGAACCCGGTAGATGCGGGAATCACCGATATGAAACAGGTGTGCCGTGGCGGATTTGAACACCATCACGCTCAGGGTGCAGACATAGCCACGGTCCCGGGCATAGCGGTACTGGCTTTGCCTGGTCTGGGCATACAGCCAGGCATTCGTTGCCCGCAAAACACGTTGGGCAGACTGCTTGACGGACCAGCTGTCTGGCGTTGAAAAATAATCACTGAGAAAACCGGCGACCGCGGATTCGCTGGCGATCTGGCTGACATTGCTGGAGCTGACGCCGTCGGCGATGGCAACGGCAATGCCTTTGGTCACCAACTGATGATTGTCCGGCACCAGCAGTCCGTGAAAATCCTGGTTGACCGGTTTTTTACCGGCTTCTGAGTGCTGGCCGGCAGAGATGGCAAGGAAAGCTGTCATCGTCAGGCAGGGTTTCCACTGTAAAAGAAAAGGCAACTCCGGCGGGTGCGGCTACCGGAGTTGCGGGAGTGCCGGGCTTAGGTGGACCGCGCCAGGGCGGCGGCGTTACGGGCGGCCGGAGCCTGACGTTTCGGTGCTGTGCGGACGTGGGTGGTGTAAAGGGTCAGACCGGTGAACGCGATCCCCCCGACCAGGTTGCCAAGAACGGTCGGGATTTCGTTCCACCACAGGTAGTCCATCACCGAGAACTCGCCTCCCATGATGAGCGCAGACGGGAACAGGAACATGTTGACGATGGAATGCTCAAAACCCATGAAGAAGAACAGCATGATCGGCATCCACATGGCCAGGATCTTGCCGCTGACGTTGGTGGAGATCATGGCGCCAACCACCCCCATGGAAACCATCCAGTTGCACAGCATGCCGCGGATGAAGATGGTGGCCCAACCGGCAGCGCCGTACTCAGCGTAACCCAGGGTACGGGCTTCACCAATACTGGCAATCTTGGTGCCAACCGCGCCAGGGTCTGTGTTGAAACCATAGGTGAAGATAAACGCCATCATGAAGGCAACGGTCAGCG
This sequence comes from Marinobacter metalliresistant, assembly GCF_038098645.1. Lineage (NCBI taxonomy): Bacteria > Pseudomonadati > Pseudomonadota > Gammaproteobacteria > Pseudomonadales > Marinobacteraceae > Marinobacter > Marinobacter metalliresistant. The sequence goes on from NZ_CP101118.1 coordinate 3,079,805, forward strand.
CACCACCGAGGTTGCCGAGAAAGACCCAGCCCCAGTTCCGCAGGATGCCTTGCACGGTCACGCCGGGCCGTTTGTCGAGCAGCGCCAGCGGTGTCAGCATGAACACGCCGGTGAGCAGATCAAACCCCATCAGGTACAGCATGCAGAACCCGATGGGGAACAGGATCGCCCCGATCAGAAAAACGCCGGTCTGGACCGCAACGGTGATGGCAAAAGCTGCCGCCAGAGCCAGGATGGCCCCGGCCATGAAGGCCCGGATCAGGGTGTCCCGGGTGGACATATAGATTTTCGATTCGCCCGCGTCGACCATTTTGGTGACGAACTCTGAAGGCGCGATGTAAGACATAGTGTGTTCCTCTGACCTTAACCTGATAACCAACCCGATGGACTGGCCACAAAAAACGGCGTTACCCGCCGCCTGCATTTCGCAGGTGCAAGTAGACGCCGTCGTCTGAATGAAGCTGTTGCCGTGAACAGAACCCACATTGGTTCCGTTAGCAGGAGAGATTGCAGAGACCGTGCCAGAGTGATTATGGTTTGCCAAACAGCACTGATTTCAATGAGGTAAAGGTCGGTGGCGGGTTTGTGGTGGTCGTCATGGTAACTGCGCTTACCCGAGCCTGCGCACCTGTTCGGTGCGTGGCCGGCCCCTTATGCTGCAGGCTGGCGCAATCAGCGGGGCAAGCTGTCAGCGCAAACTGAAGCGCACCGGCAGCGCGTAGCGGAAGCGATTCCCTGAGATCTCCCTGGGCACGGCGGGCAGAGGCGCGGCCTGTTCCAGCATGGCCAGGGCAGAGTCGTCCAGCAACGAGTGGCCGGAGCCGGTTTGCAGGCTGTGTGCTACCAGAGAACCATCTCGCCGGAATTCGAAGACGATCACCGGTGTGCCTTCCTGCCCTAGTCGCCTGGCCCGCCGGGGGTAGTCGTAAAAACGGGCCAGGTGGCGCCTGAGGCGGCTCAGATAGTGATCGACCTCGGAGCGCTCGCCTGCGTTTTGCAGTGGAATGGTGGCGCGGGACTCGGCTTCCTCCACCTCACTTTCCGCCGGTTGGGAAGTGGAAGATTCTGCCGCTGCCCCAGTCTGGGTACGCTCAGGCTCTATGGGGGTTGATTCCGGCTCCGGTACCTCCGCCACCATTTCTGGCTCTGGCTCTGGCTCTGGCTCTGGCTCTGGCTCTGGCTCTGGCTCTGGCTCTGGCTCTGGCTCTGGCTCTGGCTCTGGCTCTGGCTCTGGCTCTGGCTCTGGCTTCGCTTCGGGTTGCGGGCTGGGCTCGCGCGTAACTTCCGGTTCAGGCCCAGGTTCCGCGGCAAGCTTGATGCGGATGGCCGGTGCCGTGTTGATGGCGGCCTCGCCCAGGGAATTGAGCTCCACGGTTTTCCCGGGTGCGGTCAAGACCAGAGCGCCGGCTGTAATTGCCGCTGCAAGCATCAGCAAAACGAAGCGTGAGGGTTGGGGTTGCAGAGTCATTCACCCGGCTCCGTCAGCAACAGAATATCCGTGTGGCCACCCTTCTCAAGCACCCGGAACAGGGTTTCCAGATCCGCCATGGTGATCGTTTGTGCTGCAGCGATTCTCAGGGGGTGCAGCTCATTCGGGGCAGGCAGAGTTGATAGAAGGGACTCTTCATCAAGTGTCTCTCCGGCAATCCGCCAATTGCCCCCGGCATCCACTGTCAGATCGGCATCGGGTGGCCGCTGCTCCCGGGTCTGCGTTGTGGCGGGGAGCTCGGGCAGCGGGTCGTCGGCAAGCTGGCCTGCCACAATGAAAAACATCAGCAGCAGGAACACCAGGTTGATCAGCGGCAGAAGGGCATCTTCCACTCGCTCCATCAGGGATTTGCCAGAAGAAAACGGGGGTGGAACCAGGTCGGTCATGGTGCTTTGTCGTTTTCCCGTTTCCAGTGAGTGTCGATGCCACTGTCGGTCAGTTGGCTGAGTGCCAGGGTGAAGGCGCCAAGGCTGGCGTCGTTCGTCGTGGCGAGGTTGACCTCGGTTATCCCGGCCTGTGCAAGTTCAGGGAGGAGATGCTCCAGTGGCATTGTCATGTCCTGCCACTGAATCTGACCGTTTGCGATAACGGTCAGCTCCGGAAGCGGTTCACCAGTCGCCGGACTCCGGGCGGACGGGTTGTTGGCCAGTTCCAGGTGATCCACCGGCTGCAGGCGGCTGGTGAGCATAAAAAACACCAGTAGAATGAACACCACATCAATCAACGGCGTGATGCGGATTGGTATCGGGCGATTCGGCCGGGGTTCAACCAGTTGCATGGGCGAATCGTCGATCGCTGGCGCTGTCGTATGAGAGATCGGCCCCGGGCTGGGTTGACGCACACTCCCGGGTTGCCACGGCCTGCCGGGCATCAGCCTGCGCTTTGGCATCGGGGTCAACGGTTACGTTCAGGATCGAAACCAGGGTGCTGTTGATGGTTTTGTGAATGCGGCGTAAACGGAATTCCACCCAGGCTGCCAGTGCTGCAAAGGGTATGGCAACAACCAGGCCGGCTGCAGTGGTGGTCAGGGCCTCATAAATACCGCCACTCAACTGGGTGGCGTTGGCGCGTCCTTCGGTGGCTGCCATGGCGCTGAAGGCTTCCATCATGCCCAGCACGGTTCCCAGAAGTCCCAGCAAGGGTGCCAGGGCCGCAATCACTTCAATGATTTTAAGGGGCGCTTCGAACGGCTCCAGTGACTGCTGCGCGTCCCGTGCCGCGGTTTCACGAATCTGCCGCTCATCCTGCTGGCTGTTCAGTGCTTCAAAGGTGTTGGTAACCAGGTGCAGCAACGGATTCAGCCTGCCCCAGCGACCAGCCTGTTCACGAATGGCGGCGGGCGACACAGAGCCGGGGTTTTGTTGCCAGCTGATTACGGTTTTTTTAAGACTACCCGGCAAGCGGGGTGCGTATAGTGTCCCCAGCAACATCAGGTAGATAAAGGTAACGACGCCAAGCACGGCGATCACCAGGAGCACGACCATCACCGGCCCGCCCATCTCGGTCAGTTGAGCCAGCAGGCCGTTGCTAAAAGGCGCGGAAATGTCTGTCATGGCATGACCCTCAGGCGCAATGAAGTTGGATCTAAATAATAAAGATTATTATTTAATATGCAAGAGTGTAACCTGATACCGGTGATGCCTCTGTTAGAATTCGGTCAGAAATAAGAAGCAAAGGTATGCGATTGGAATCGGAGGTAAAGATCATCACTGTTGGTCGGGCTTACCCGAAAATGTGGCTGTTGTGTTGATCAAGCGTTGGTTGGGCAGTCTGGTTAACCGGGCGGTTGCCCTGGTGGTTGTGGTAATTGTTCTCTCGGCACTGTTGGTCACCGTTGCTGGCGCCCTTCTCAGCCGGGCAGAGCTGGAGCAACAGGCCCGTAGCCAGGTTGAGACCATTGCCGAACTGGTGGCGGGGGAACTGAATGACAAGCTGGTGCTGAGGCTTGAAACCCTGAGCCATGTCGCCCGGAGCCTTACCATGTCCATACACGCTCTGGATGCCCGCGCCCGCTTGCTGGTTCGGCGCCAGACGGCACTGCAGCATCTGTTTGATGGCATTTACCTGATCAATGAGTCAGGCCAGGTACTGGCGGAGTACCCGGAATCCTTCCAGCAAACCGGGCTGAATGTCAGTGACCGAGAGTATTTCCGGCGGGTCGCCTCCACCCTGACACCGGTGATCAGTGAGCCATATATATCAAACTATCAGGATAAACCCGCCGTTATGGTGGCGACGCCGGTCTTTGATCATCGCCAGCGTTTTGTCGGAATGATTGGCGGTGCCATCCTGCTGGATGGCGATAACTTTATGAAAGAGTTCATTAACCTCCGGATCGGTGAAACCGGCTACCTTGGCGTTGCTACCCGAAGCGGGGTGACGGTTGCTCACGGTCGTTCTGGCCGGCCAATGGCACCGGTGCGGGTCGCCAATCCGGTTTTGCGGGATGCGATGGAAGGTTTTGAGGGTACGCTGCAAACCCGCAATGGTGAGGGGGAGGCCACGATTATGTCGGTACGGCAACTGACCCAGGTACCCTGGTTCGTGTCTGCAGTCTGGCCATCCCGTGAAGCCTACGCGCCGATAACCCGCACCGCAGATGCCTTTATCTGGGTGCTGTTGTTGGTGATTGTATTGATAGCACCCATCGCCCTGTGGCGGTTCCGCCGGCTGATGGCGCCGCTGGAGATGCTGGGCAATCAGATTCGTGAGCGTCATCTCGGGATGCGGTCTGACCCGGTCGATGTATCTGGGGGTACCGAGATCCGACAAGTGGCGGAGATTTTCAATACCGTCATGGATGAGCGGGATGAAGTGCTGGTCTCGCTCGCTGAGCGCGAAGCGTTCTTTCGTTCACTTACTCAGAGTGCGCCTATCGGCATTGTGCAGACCGACGTTCTGGGTCGCATCGAATTTGCCAATCCTGCCTTTGAAGCCATTATCGGCCGTCCCTCGGAGGACCTTACTCAAACCTGGCTTGCAGGTCGCGTGCACGAGGCAGACCGTGACGCTGCCATTGCCGGCTGGAAACATGCGATCCGTAACCAGAGTGTGTTCCGGGGGCGGTTTCGTCTCGCGCCCCGCGAGCCTGACCGGCTGATCTGGGGAGACGTGATGACCGCACCTATTCAAACGCCGGAGAAAGCACTGGGTACGGTTACCGTTGTCAGGGACATTTCTCATGAACTGGAGGTGGAAGAGGCTCTTCGGGATGAGCAACAGCGGGCCGAGACACTCCTCGGTGTGCTTCAGGAAGGGGTTCTGATGGTCGATACCGAGGGTGCCATTCGTTACGCCAACGACGCAGCCTGCCGTTTTCTGGGTGCGGAAGGCGAATGCCTGCTTCGCAATTTTTTCCAGTTGGTAACAATCAAGGACCACGACCGCGAATTGACACGGCAGGAGTTTCTCACTGGCGAGGATCTGGGCAGCCTGTATGTAACGCTGTTGAACACGGCCAGTGAAACCTTCGATATCGACCTGACCCTGCTCCACATCCGCCGGGGCCTCGAGGATGAACGTCTGGTCTTCGTGTTGCGTGACGACAGTGATCGCCGCCGGCAAGAGGAGCGGCTCTCCTGGGAGGCGACCCACGACAGTCTCACCCAGCTGCTTAATCGCCGGGCATTCAATGCCGCCCTGGTCAGGTGCATGGGCGAGGCCGGCCGCCAGGAGGTGCGCTCAGTGCTGATGCTGATAGACCTGGATCACTTCAAACCGGTAAACGATGAGGGTGGGCACCTGCTCGGGGATGAGCTGTTACGCCGGCTCGCGGACCTGTTCAAGGAATCCGTCCGCCAGTCTGATACGGTAGCGAGGCTGGGTGGAGATGAATTCGGCATTATTCTGCCGGCCTGTGGGCTTGCCAGAGCCGAGGCGCTTGCCGAGAAGATACGGGCGAATGTTGAAGACCTTCGCATAGAACACGACGGTCGGTCGTTTGGTGTCACTACTTGTATCGGTCTGACCGAGCTGGCGCCGGATGACAGCAGCCCCAGGGAGTCCATGGGCCGGGCCGATGAGGGTTGCTATCTTGCCAAGTCCCGCGGCCGTAACGCGGTTGTTGTGGTGCCGTCACCACCAGCCGGCTGAGGCGCTGGCCTGCCAGAGCAGGCGAACCGCCAGGGCGGTTAACACGAGGTTGAAGATCAGGCTGAACCAGCGGTTGCTCAGGGATTTCAGCACACGCAATCCGAGCCAGGTGCCGGCAAACCCGCAGGCGATCATGGCGAGAATGAACGGCAGCCATTCCAGGAACACAAACCCTGCAATTCCAAACACCAGTGCCTTGGGTGCATGCTGTAACGTCATGGCAGTGGCAAAGGTGGCAACGGTTTTGAATCGGTCGGCGTGAATCTGCTTGATGAAGGCGGCAACCAGTGGCCCGGTGGCGCCCACGAATAAGCTCACGAAGCTGGTCAGCGCCGAGGCCAGGAAAACCCCTGGTGCTCCGAAAGCGCCCTTGGGCAAAGCCGGGCCCCAGCAAAGGTAAAGCACAAACAGGGCGATTGTGAGCTGCCAGATATGGGCCGGAAGATTTACCAGCAACCAGGCGCCCAGAGCCGCGCCAACGAGAACTCCGGGGGCGAAGGCGGCGATGACCCGCCAGTCCACATGGCGCCAGGTCAGTGTGGCCCGGCCAAAATTGGAACCCAGCTGAATCATGCCGTGCACGGGAATAATCGCCGCTGGCGGCATCCAGGTAGCCATCAGTACCAGCAACAGTACGCCTCCCCCGGCGCCCAGGCTGGCGGTAATCATGGAAGTGATGGTGGAGCTGGCAAGCAGGAAAAGCGCCACGGGAAGGCTCAGGCTTTCGGGAATCAGGTAGTCGGGAATAAACGCTACTTCCATTCACAGAATTCCGTTGGTTTCAGGCGCGGCGTGCGGCACAGCGCTTCGGTAGCCAGCTGCACATCGGCAACATAGTAAAGTGAAGCCAGCCCCAGTCTATCGCGGCCCAGGTTGTGGAAGATCAGGCCGAAGGCAATGTCGCCTGCGGTAAAACGTTCATGGTTGTCGGCAAAGTACTCTGACGGCTGTGACAGAACAGGGTCTTCGAGCAGAGCCTGAACCCGCCCAACGCCGCCGTGATAAGCCTGAATCAGCAAGAGGCTGAACAAGCGGTTCCGTTTGCTGTCGGGCAGATCGCCGAAACGTTGCTGGAATACCGGCTCAAGGTTGCGAGCGTTCTGGTTCATCAGGCGCAGGGCGCAGTCAATCTGGGCCAGCCGGTGCCAGGTGTTTCTCGGCGCGATTTCGCAGTCACCCAGGGCGGCGGGCGACAATTGCAGTATGCCTCGGGCATCAGCCCGGGAATGGGCCCGGGCCTGTGCCCCGCTTTCGATCAGAATCTGGCCGGCCAGATACCGGGGCAGGGTTTTGGGCAGAGAGAGGCGGTTCTGGCTGTTCCGGTATTGTGAAACATAAAGCAGGGCATCATGAAGCGCGCCCGGCGCCCCACTGGTGGCGAAGGAAAGATCATCCCAGGCGCCCCAGATACGGTCGCCGGGCAGCGTTCCGAGGTAGCGGGCAACCGCCTCATTGATGTTCACGTGTGGCTGGTCACAGGACAGGGCAAAGGGATAGCCGGTTTGTCCGGCATCGCCCGGCACCCAGGTTTCCACACGGCCCTTGTCGTACAGGGATTGCCGGGCTTCGTTGAGACGGCGCTGGGTCGCTTCGCGGTCATCCCCGTCACTGATCCAGGCCAGAAACTGGCCACGCATGTCGAATATGATGTGGCGGTCGGGGCTTGAACAGTAGCCGGATTCCTTCAGCACCCAGCGCCGGATGGTCAGAATGTTTTCGAATACCCCCTGGCTGACCCAATAGGGCGATGTCCGGACAATTCGGGTCCAGTCACTGTCGCCGGCCGAGATCTCCTCACCCTCCTGAGCCAGGGCGGCTGTTGTTGCGGTCAGGATGAAAAACCAGGCCAGTTGGCGTAAGCTCTTGAGAAATCTGATCATAAGTGTTTTGTCCGTGACCTTCCCCAAAATACAATAACAAATGGAACCTGCCATGAAGCAATCCGAATACCTTCGTTACGACGCAACTGCACTGGCTGATCTGGTCCGCCGGGGCGAGGTAAGCTCCAGGGAAGTATGCGAGGCGGCTGTGGAACGGGCAACCCAGGTGAACGGTACGCTCAACGCCATTTGTTACCCTCAGTTCTCCGAGGCGCTTGGCCAGAACTTTCCCGGGCAGGCCGTTTTTGCCGGCGTGCCCCTGTTGCTCAAGGACCTGGCCCAGGAGCAGGCGGGGCACCCGTGTACCTATGGCAGCCGGGGATTGAAAAGGAACGTCGCGCCCCAGGACTCGGAATTTGTCCGCAGGGCCCGCAATGGCGGGCTGGTCTTTCTGGGACGAACCGCAACCCCCGAGTTTGGTTTAAAAGCGGTGACAGAGTCCGAGCTGTGGGGCCCGACCCGCAATCCCTGGAACACGGAACTGACGCCTGGCGGTTCAAGTGGCGGCTCAGGTGCCGCCGTCGCGGCCGGTATCGTGCCCATGGCCGGCGCCAACGATGGCGGCGGTTCCATCCGGATACCGGCTGCCTACAACGGCCTGTTCGGCCTGAAGCCGTCCCGTGGCCGCATTTCCGTGGGCCCCTTCATGGGGGAAGCCTGGACCGGCGCGTCCACCGATCATGTGGTCAGCCGGACGGTGAGAGACAGCGCGGCCATGCTGGATGTACTCAGTGGCCCTGCTCCGGGTGATCCTTTTGCGATTCCGTCGCCGGCCTCGGCCTATGCTGATCTGATGCAGAAGTCGCCGGGCAGCCTGCGAATCGGCGTGTTCACCTCCTCTCCCTACAACACCGAGGTGGCCCCCGAGTGCGTTGCGGCGGTTGAAGAAACGGCGCGGGTCCTGGAGAACCTGGGCCACAAGGTCGAGTACGCTGCGCCGGAATTCGACGGCATGGCCCTGGCGCGCTGTTATCTGGCCCTGTACTTCGGCGAAGTGTCGGCGCTGATGGCGAAGGCGAAAGAGCAATTCGGCGCCAGTGACCGTGATTTTGAGCTGGATACCCGCCTGATCGGCATGCTGGGCCAAACCATGCCGCTGTCGGAGTATGTCCGCCGTCGCCAGCAGTGGAATGAATTTGCCCGGGCCCTGGGGGCCTTTTTTGGCAGCTATGATCTCTATCTCAGTCCCACCACCGGGCAACTGCCGGCGGTGATCGGGGAGCTGGAGACACCGCCCCATCTGAAACTGGCGGCCCGGCTGATGCTCAAGCTCAATGCAGGCAAACTGGTGCACCGATCCGGCCAGGTAGACCAGATGGCCCTGGAAAGTCTGGCCCGTACGCCATTCACTCAGTTGGCGAACCTCACCGGAACACCGGCCATGTCTGTCCCCATGCACTGGACTTCCGGAGGTTTGCCGGTTGGTGTCCAGTTCGGTGCGCGCCACGGGGCCGAAGCGGTTTTGCTTCAGCTGGCGGCCCAGCTGGAAGAGGCGAACCCCTGGTTCAGCAACTACGAAAAGCTTGAGGACGCGTTTTGAGACAGCAGGGGTTGTGATCCGGCTGGTGAAACTCCACGTTTATCTTTGCAGGCGGAACAGGCTATGCTGTCAGACAGGAAGGCCCTTCTTCCTGACAGATCCTGATGGCATCGAGGAGGCGAGCGTATTATGAACCAACCGATGGCAATCGACGAACTGGTATCAGTAGCACAGGCCGAGGCCATGGGGGAGCTTGACGCCCCGATGATGGCCATTGTCCTGTCCAGCGAACAAAGCTATGACTTGCCCATCAATTCCCTTGAAACCGATGCCGACAAGGCCCGCTGGGGGTTAATCCTCCGCGCCGCCCGCGAGCATGTTGAAGCGGATGCCGTGGCCGTGCTCTATCCGGCCTGGACTACCATCCGCCATAAGAAACCGGACCTGGAAGCCGAAGCGGCCTCCGAGGATGTGCCGGACGAGTCCGATGACTTTGACGACTCAGACGGGCCCATCGATACCCTGTTTGTGCAGCTGCACACCCGGGATCATGTCTACTGGCGGGGTTTTGAACAGATTCGGGATCCCAAACACCAGCGCATTATCGGCTTTCGCCGGATCAAGGCGCTGTCCACCGACTACAAGCGTGATGAAGCGCCTTCGGTTGCCTCGTGGCTGAGTACGCTGTTTGAGCCGCTGCCTGAAGACGGTGCGGAGACCGATGTGGACCGCGAACTGGCGGATCTTCTGGAGGAGCCCGAAGTGAGTGCTGCACTCTACCCAAGGCAGTTGCGGGCTCTGCATTGACAGGCACACCCTTTACCCGGGGCAAAAGCCCCGGATATCAGCGGCTGGAGAGCAATGTAAGGCAAAGCTGGGCGTTCCGGATAAAATGCCCGAACGCTGACAGCTGCTCCTTCGAGGGCACATAGGCGCAGGCTGCGTTGTCCGCGTAGAACAAGCCTACCAGCCGACCGTTTGCCGTGATCGGGCCGGTCAGGGCGGGCACCTTGCCAAGCCACCGGTCGTAAGGCACGCCTTCCGATGCCGGTTCGGGTTCATAAATGGTGCAGTGGGCAGGAGGCAGAAGCGAGCCCAAAGGCCCCGTTCCATCTTTCTGAATGACCAGGTTCTCGCGCCATTCCTCAGTTCCGCGCCCGCCCAGTTTCCGCGGCACCAGTTCGTTACCGGTCCGGTCGCTCATCAAAAGGGCCACCCGCTGCATGCCGATTGACCTGTGGATGCCTTCGATCACAAGCTGGCACACCTCGTTGATGTCCGGCTTTTCCGTGAGGCATTGGCTTAACTCACGCAGGATTTCCAACTGCAGTTCGGCGTCCATGTCCGGTGCCCGTGCGGCATCACCTGAGTCTCGCTCCGCGCCCGGCATCATGGCCGTGACCTGGGGAATGCCCAGGGAGACCGCGACGCGAGTTGCTTCCGAGGCGTTTACCTTGAGCTGATCCCGGACCACGGCCGGGCTTTCGCCGATATTCCTGCCAAGCCGCTCCAGAACCTTGTTCATCTCCGGGCCGCTCCAGCCCTGTTCCGACAGCCTGGCCATCTCTACGGAGTTGCGCACCAGGCTGGACGCCACGGAATTGGCCTGGCCCGGGGAAACGACGTCCCGGATGAACGGCCCCAACGACCAGGCCTCTACCAGACCGCGGGTAATTTCGGTAAACGTTGTATGCAGTACGGACTTTTGCGCCTCCGCCGGGGGCTCATCCAGTCGAAGTCGTTCCTCCAGTTCGGTGGCCTGCTGAGTTTCGCAGGACCAGAATGCCAGCTCGCCAATGTTCATCAGCAGCGCCCCGATGAACACTTCCTCCAGCGCGGTTTCGTTCCTTTTGGGCATCAGGCTCCGGGCCTGCACGGCCGCATGGATTGCCCGGGCCAGGCAGCGCAGCAAGTGGGGGCGGTCATTGCGTTGCAGTAGCGTGTCCACGATCAGTGAGGAAATCGCCATGGATTTCACGGCGTCGAAACCGATCAGGGTAATGGCCCGGCTGACGGTGCTCACCTGGGTGCGGGTCTGGTTGTAGAATACGGTATTGGACAGCCGCAACACCTGGGAGGTCAACTGGGCATCATTGAGGATAACGTTGGCCAGTTCGTTGACGGTGCTGTTCCGGCTGTCCGTCAGTTCGCTGATGCGCCGGAGCGTATTTGCCAGTACCGGTAGCTCGACTTTGCTGAGATAGGTGACCCATGCCTGGGTGGAGTTCATCCTTGGGGGCGTTGATTGTTTTTCGTTGGTCACGTTAGTGAGTCTCTGGGCAGCGCGCCTCTGGGAAATGGAAGGTTATTCTGTGGCCCACAGTCTAGTTCAGGCGGGTGTCCGGTGTCAGGTAACCGTTTGTGTAGGGATATCTACCCACCCGGCGAATTCTGCCGGAATTCGGGTTTGCCCGCCGTATCGGCTATAATCGCCGGTTTTAACGCTGCACCCACAAGGCGCTGACCGTGATTGTATTTGACCAGGTACAGAAGTCGTATCAGGTAGGCGGCCGGGCGATCCCCGCGCTACACCCCACCGATATGACCATAGAAACCGGCGAGGTATTCGGCATCGTTGGCCACTCCGGCGCGGGCAAATCGACGCTGGTGCGTCTGATCAACCTGCTGGAACCACCCACCGGCGGCCGCATTCTGATCGACGATGAGAATATTACCGATTATGACGCCGCCGAACTGCGGGCCTTCCGCCGTAAAGTCGGAATGATTTTCCAGCATTTTAACCTGCTGTCTTCGAAAACCGTGGCCGACAACATTGCCTTCCCCATGAAGCTGGCGGGCATCTACCCGAAAACGGAAATCCGGGAGCGGGTCCGGGAATTGCTGGCCCGCGTCAGCCTCACTGACCATGCCAGCAAATACCCGTCACAGCTCTCCGGTGGCCAGAAACAGCGGGTAGGCATTGCCCGGGCTCTGGCTTGCCGGCCCACGATCCTGCTCTGCGACGAAGCTACCAGCGCCCTGGACCCGCAAACCACCCAGTCGGTCCTGAAGCTGCTGGCGGACATCAACCGGGAACTGGGCCTGACCATTGTACTGATCACCCACGAAATGGACGTGGTCCGCCGTGTCTGCGACCGGGTGGCGGTAATGGACGCCGGCCAGGTGGTGGAAATGGGACCGGTCAGCGAGGTATTCCTGCATCCCAGGCACCCGACCACCCGGGATTTTGTGTTCGAGAGTGAAAGTGTTGACCGGGACGAACTGCGGCAGGACCTGAGCAAGGCCGATGGCCGGATCCTGCGGCTGACGTTCAAGGGTGAATCAACCTACAAGCCATTACTGGGCAGCGTGGCCCGGGAATCCGGCGTGGATTTCAGCATTCTGTCCGGGCGTATTGACCACATCAAGGACACCCCTTATGGCCAGCTTACACTGTCCCTGGTGGGCGGTGACCTGCGCGTTGCCATGCAGGCGCTGGATGCCGCCGACGTTCATGTGGAGGTGCTGCGCTGATGGAAGCCCTGTTGAGCAATGTAGACTGGAGTGAGATCGGCTGGGCCAGCTGGGATACCCTGGTCATGGTCGGCCTGTCGCTGTTGTTCAGCGTGCTGATTGGCCTGCCCACCGGTGTGCTGTTGTTCCTGTTTGGCAAGCGCCAGTTGCTGGAGCAGCCCGTTGCCTACGCGGTGCTGTCGTTCGTGGTGAACGTGCTGCGCTCAGTGCCTTTTATCATCCTGTTGATCGTGATGATTCCCTTCACCGTAATGCTGATCGGAACGTCTCTCGGCGTTGCCGGTGCGATTCCGCCGCTGGTGGCCGGTGGTGCGCCGTTCTTTGCCCGGCTGGTGGAAACGTCCCTTCGGGAGGTGGACCGGGGCATCATCGAAGCCACCCAGGCCATGGGCGCCAACGTGCGCCAGATCATCTTCGGTGCCCTGCTGCCAGAGGCGCTTCCTGGCATTATCGCTGGCATTACGGTGACAGCCATCACGTTGGTATCTTACGCCGCCATGTCCGGTGTCATCGGTGGCGGCGGCCTCGGCGATCTGGCCATCCGCTTCGGTTATCAACGGTTCCAGACCGATGTTATGGTCATTACTGTGGCCCTATTGGTCATTTTCGTCCAGGTCCTGCAGATGGCCGGCGACCGTCTGGTTTTGTATTTCAGCCGCAAATAGGTACAGCCAGATATAGGCACGCGGTCGGAAACCCCTTCCGAAAACGTGGAGCGCCAGGGATGGCGCGACCGAGCCCTACATGGATGTATTTACGGGCGTTTTTCGGAAGGGGTTTCCGGCCGTGGGCCGTACTCCCGGACTGATTTCATTGTTCGTAATTTCTCAAAGGAGAACAGACGTATGAATCTGAAGAAAACATTCGCAGCACTGGCTGCGGCCGCTACTTTCTCTGGCGCAGTTGCTGCCGGGGAGCTGTCTGTAGCCGCAACTCCCGTACCCCACGCGGAGATCCTGGAATTTGTGAAGCCGCAGCTGGCTGAACAGGGTGTGGAACTGGACGTTAAGGTATTCACCGACTACATCCAGCCGAACATCCAGGTGGACCAGAAGCGGATGGATGCGAACTTCTTCCAGCACCAGCCGTATCTGGATGAGTTCAATGACGGCCGTGGTACCAGTCTGGTGACCGTGACCGGCGTTCACGTTGAGCCGTTCGGCGCCTACTCCAGCAAGATTGATTCGCTGGATGACCTCAAAGAGGGCGCTGTGGTCGCTATTCCGAACGACCCCACCAACGGTGGCCGTGCACTGCTGCTTCTGCAGAAGGCCGGTCTGATCAGGCTTGAGGATGCCAGCAAGATCACAGCGACACCTCGTGATATTGCCGAGAACCCGAAAGGTCTCGAGTTCAAAGAGCTTGAGGCCGCCACTCTGCCGCGCATCCTGAACCAGGTTGACCTCGCACTGATCAACACCAACTACGCACTGGAAGCGGGCCTGAACCCATCTGACGATGCGCTGGTGATTGAGGGTTCCGAATCACCCTACGTGAACATCCTGGTTGCCCGTCCGGACAACAGGGACAGTGACGCGATGCGGAAGCTTGCGGCCGCGCTGAACTCTGATGCCGTTCGCGAATTCATCATGGAGAAGTATGAAGGTGCCGTGGTTCCGGCATTCTGATAACCGAGAAGGTCGGAGAAGCCCGGAAGCCCGGGGTCAGATGAAAGCTTTCATCTGACCCCAATTTCATGACCCCAATTTCAGTTATCCAATCAATCACCGCTCCAGTTGGATTTCGGATCCGGTGTCATCCGCAGGTAGGACTTCACGGCCTTGTAGCCTTTCGGGAAGCGCTCTTTGATCTCTTCCTCATCCTGCAGGGACGGCACGATGACCACATCGCCGCCATGCTCCCAGTTACCCGGGGTGGCAACCTTGTGTTCATCGGTCAGCTGCAGCGAGTCGATAACCCGCAGCACTTCGTTAAAGTTACGGCCGGTGCTGGCGGGGTAGGTGATCATCAGCCGAACCTTCTTGTTCGGATCAATCACGAACAGGGAGCGTACAGTCAGGCTGCTGTCGGCGTTGGGATGAATCATGTCGTACAGCTCGGACACTTTGCGATCCTGGTCTGCGATGATCGGGAAGTTTACTGCGCAGCCCTGGGTTTCGTTGATGTCCTTGATCCACTCCTTGTGGGAGTCCACCGGATCCACGCTCAGGGCGATGGCTTTGACATTGCGTTTGGCAAACTCGTTCTTGAGCTTGGCGGTCAGGCCCAGCTCAGTGGTGCACACGGGCGTAAAGTCAGCCGGGTGCGAGAACAGAACGCCCCAGCTGTCGCCCAGCCAGTCATAAAACGAAATTTTCCCTTCACTGGACTCCTGCTCAAAATCCGGTGCGGTGTCTCCGAGACGTAAAGTCATGTTTACTCTCCTGTGATCATGGTTGTGACGATTTCGTTTGTCATTCCGGCTCAACAGTGACCGGGGTTACATTCCGAATGTATAAGACAGACCTTGGTGCCGGGTGAGGCAATTACAAGGGGCTCAGAGCCCCATTGCCTTCTCTTTTTCAAAGTGCTCCCGGGTCAGCTTGAATACCACAGGGCTGAGCAACAACAGGGCGATCAGGTTTGGCAGTGCCATCATGGCATTCAGCGTGTCTGCCAGCAGCCACACAAAACCCAGGTTCATGGTGGCCCCCACCGGTATGGCGAGAATCCAGGCGACCCGGTAGGGCACGATGGCTTTCACGCCGAACAGGAATTCGACACTGCGCTCACCATAGAACGACCAGCCGAGAATGGTGGTGAAGGCGAAGACCGCAAGCGTAATGGCCACAAGGTAGTTGCCAATACCGGGCAGCGCGCCCTCGAAAGCCATGGAAGTGAGGGCTGCGCCGGACTCCCCGGAAGTCCAGGTGCCGGAGGTGATGATCACCAGGCCGGTAATGGAGCAGATAATGATGGTGTCGATGAAGGTGCCGAGCATGGCCACCATGCCCTGATTGATGGGATTCCTGGTTTGCGCGGCAGCGTGGGCAATGGGCGCGGAACCCAGCCCCGCTTCGTTGGAGAAAATGCCCCGGGCAACACCGAACCGGATCGCTGCCCAGACGGCAGCACCGGCAAAGCCGCCTTCGGCGGCAATGGGGCTGAAGGCATGCCCGAGCACCTGGGCCAACGCCGCGGGAATGTCCGCGGCATTGATGGCCAGAACCACCAGCCCCGCGATCAGGTAGGAAACCGCCATCAATGGCACCAGGGTGCTGGCGACGTGGCCGATCCGGCGGATACCGCCGATCAGCACCATGCCGACGAGAACCATCAGGATCAGGCCGGTTACCCAGTGCGGCAGACCAAAACTCGTCTGCATCACATCGGCCACCGAGTTGGCCTGGACAGTATTACCGATACCGAATCCGGCAATGGCGGCAAAAATGGCAAACAGGATGCCGAGCCAGGCCCATTTGCTACCCAGCCCGTTGCGGATGTAGTACATGGGGCCGCCGACGTGGGCGCCGCGTTCGTCTACCTCCCGGAAACGGACCGCGAGGACCGCCTCGGAATATTTTGTGGCCATGCCAACCAGGGCCGTGAGCCACATCCAGAACAGGGCGCCCGGGCCACCGAGGAACACGGCCGTGGCAACACCGGCGATGTTACCGGTGCCGACAGTGGCGGACAGAGCCGTCATCAGGGCCTGGAAAGGAGGGATTTCGCCTTCGGATTCAGCACCCGCCGCGGTGCGGCCACTCCACATCAGTTTGAAACCGGCGCCAAGTTTGAGGACCGGCATCAATTTGAGGCCCAGGCTGAGGAACAGCCCGACACCCAGAATCAGGACCAGCATGGGGGGGCCCCAGACCAGTCCGTTTACATCTTTGACAAATTGTTCAATGGCTTCCATGGGTTCTCCCTGTGCGTGCCATGTATTGGATTCACTGTTTGACCCAAAGAGGGTATAACCGACTGAGTTTAGTCGGTTATATTCCCGTGTAAACTGATAGGCCGGTAAAAGTGGTGGATTCGGGTGTGATTGCCTATGCTCATAGCAGAGGCGAGCATCCACAAACAGGAGGGATTGTGTCCATGCGTTCACTCAAAGTTTCAGATGTTATGTGGAATCACATTGAGCCGATCCGGTGTGGTGTGCCGCTCACCAGGGTCGTGAAAATCCTGCTGCACAACCATGTGACCGGTTTGCCGGTGGTTGATGAGCACCGCCATGTGCTTGGGTTCGTGTCCGAGCACGATTGCATCCATGCCCTGCTGGTGAGCAGCTATCACTGCGAGGGGGACCCGATCGTCGACGATGTCATGTTCCGGAAGCCGCTGACCATTTCGCCGGAGATGGCGGTTGTGGATCTCGCCCAGAACCTCGGTGCCGGCAAGCCAAAGGTGTATCCTGTCGTGGATCACGGCAAACTGATCGGCATTGTGACGCGCAGTGCCATCCTGGCAGAACTGGCGCGTACCGGTTTCGGGCTTGAGCTGCCCAAATACGCCAGCGCGGAGGACTGATCCACATCCCTCTCAAAGATCGAGGACACTATGGAACTCTTATCCACGAACGTCAGTTTCGAAGGAGAGCATCGCCGTTACCGGCATACCTCCGCTACCCTCGAATGCAACATGGAATTTGCGGTGTATCTGCCGCCAGCGGCGATGGGCCTGAACCCGAAAAAAGTGCCGGTTCTGTACTGGCTCTCCGGGCTGACCTGCACCGACCAGAACTTTATGCAGAAAGCCGGCGCCCAGAAACGGGCCGCGAAACTGGGCATGGCGATCGTGTGCCCCGATACCAGTCCCCGCGGACTGAACCTGCCCGGCGAAGACGACAGTTACGACTTTGGCTCAGGCGCCGGGTTCTACATCAACGCCACCCAGCAACCCTGGGCACCCCATTACCGGATGTACGACTACGTAGTTAAGGAATTGCCGCAGTTGATCGAGAGCGAGTTGCCGGTAACGGACAACCGGGCGATCAGTGGCCATTCCATGGGAGGTCACGGCGCGTTGGTCTGTGCCCTGAAAAACCCGGGCCGCTATGCCTCGGTGTCGGCCTTCGCGCCCATCGCCAACCCGACCGAATGCCCCTGGGGGCGGAAAGCCTTCACCGGGTACCTCGGTGACAATACCCGCAACTGGGAAGAGTGGGATGCGACCCTGCTGATCCCGACGGCCCGGGAGCGCCTGCCGTTACTGGTGGATCAGGGCACCGCGGACGAGTTCCTCGATAGTCAGCTTAACCCGGACGCCCTGGCTGATGCCTGTGAGAAGTTTCACCACCACATCAATTTGCGCATGCATCGGGGTTACGACCACAGTTACTTTTTTATTGCCTCGTTTATTGATGATCATCTGGACCATCATGCCGACGCGCTGGGATTATGAATTCAGTCCCCAGACCAGGCCGAAGTCTATGGATGGCATGATTTCGGGCTCCTCAAGAGCCCGGACGTTGAATTCCGGAAGGCTGGTATCGCGTTCAAAGGTTCCGGCATAACGGTTGCCCCGGGGGCCGAAGATCGCCTTGACGAAAGGCCCTCTTGCCCTCACCGGCCGCCCGGTGACTACGCCCACCTCATTGTTTTCCAGGCGCACCAGAATGCCCGGCGGAAATTCGCCAAGAACCTGCAACAGAGCTTTTGGTATCGCCGGCCGGAATTTCCCATCGGCCAGATTGGCAATGAGTTTTCGGGCGTTTGCCACATCCATCCGGTCGCGGTAGGCGCGTTTGGTAATCATGGCGATATAGCGCTCGGCCAGGGCCAGAATTTCCGCCTCCGGTCGGATGTCGGTGCCGCTCAGGCCTCTCGGATAGCCACTGCCGTCGGCCTGTTCATGGTGCTGGGCAATGATGGTAAGCATCAGTTTGTTATTGATGCCCGCCGATCGGAGGGCCTGAATGCTGCGCTCCGCGTGCTTGCGGATGACACCTCGCTGCTCATTGCTGAGTACCTTGTTTGACGCGTTAAGTTTGTCTGCTATCGGAACGAGCGCAAGGTTTGCGGTGAGTGCCGCGGTTGTGAGAACACTGATGCGCTTTTCTTCCAGCCCGAACTGCCGGCCAATGAACTGGCAAAGGATGGCGTGAAACAGAATCTGTTCATGAATGACCGGACCGATGGAGTATAGATGGATCAGCGCCAGACTTGCGTCAGGTGACTCGGTACAGGTGCGTTCAATCATTCGTGCCAGACCAAGCAGACGCTTATGTGCCGAAGGGTCGGCTCCGGTAATGGCGTTCAGCGTGGCTTCCAGGGTATGCAGCAGGTCCGGGTAGTCCGCGAAGGGGTTGCGTTCCCGGTTATCCTCGAAGATTTCCTCCTGTGGACGTTCAATCTTACGGGGCTTGAATCGGCCCCGCTCGAACAGCTGCTCCAACTGGGAGTTGGTCTGAATCACATAGCCCTGGCGCAACAGCACATTGCCGTCGGCGTCGTAGACGTTCCACGGTAACGGCCGGCCAATGGTGAGGGCGCCGGGAGCGATCCGGACGAGATTGGTCAAAACAGGTGTCTCGGGTACAGGTTCATGATGTGTCAAGTGTAACCCTGAATAACAGTCTCCCTCCACTCGGGGAAGGTATCGGTTTTTGCTCTGTTCCCGGGTTTTACCTGATTTGACAAGTGTGCAGGGTTTGGGGCCATGGAAGCTGGGCGTTCATCCACAATTTGTGGAAATAGATAGAGAATATGTAAAGAATCGTAGCGGAACAACGACCGCTCACATGACTTGCGCTATTCTGGAGCCCTGAAAAACTCTTATTGTCGGACGATCACTCTGTATGCTCCAGCGCCTCAAGACCGATTTCCGGTTGTCGATCATTACCCTGCTCGGCGTAAGCGCATTTCTGGGGGTCACGCCGTTCGCCGTGATGCGTTTTCTGCAGGGCAATCTGCTGGCGGGGCTGGTCGACACGGCCATCCTCCTCGCTATCGGTTCAGCGCTGGTCTACGCCTGGGTAACGGGTGATACGCGCAGAAGCGGGCTGGTAGTGGCGAGCACTGCCTGCAGTGGTGCAGTGGTTGTGGGAATCGTGGTGGGAGAGCCCGGACTTTTCTGGCTGTACCCCGCTCTGGTCACTACCTTCTTTCTCGTCAATCCCAGGATGGCCGTTGCCCTTAACGTTGCCTCCGTGGTGGCCCTGATGGTGCATGGCGGCGCCTTCCGGTCGGATGTCCAGATGTGGTCTTTTGCCTCAACAGCGTTTGTGGTCAGCGCCTGTGCCTATGTGTTTGCGCACCGGAACCACGATCAGCGACAGCGCCTGGAGCATCTGGCGACGATTGATCCGCTGACCGGAATCAAGAACCGCCGCTCCATGGATCAGGAGCTGGACCTGGCGGTGGCAAACTCTGAACGCACCGGCCTGCCCTATGCCCTGGCGCTGCTGGATATCGATCATTTCAAGAAAATCAACGACGAGCACGGTCATGGGGTGGGCGATAATGTGCTTATTGATCTCGTCGCCTTGCTGCAGCAGAACACCCGCAAGTCGGACCAGCTGTTCCGCTATGGTGGTGAGGAGTTTGTGCTGTTGTTATCCGGGGTCGATGGCGTGAGTCTGAACGCGGTGATGAGCAATCTTCAGCAGGTCTTGCGCAAGTATATGAAACATCCGGGAGGTATGGTCACTGTCTCATTTGGCGTCGCGCTGCTCGAACAAGGTGAAAGCGTAGACAGCTGGCTGGCCCGGGCGGATGCCGCGCTTTATGAGGCCAAGGAAACCGGCCGTGACCGGATCGTATTTGCGGATAGTCACTCACCACCGGAACTGGTAACGGCCACGGCCTGACCACCGCCGGGCGCATAGAGAAAGAGTCTCCAGCCAAGCAGGATGCCGGCAGAGGCCAACCCGCCGGTCAGCCCGACCCAGAAGCCGGCCGCCCCCATCGCCGGTACCAGCCAGTCCGTGAAGGTCAGCAGGTAGCCCAGTGGGAGGCCCAGCCCCCAGAATGAAAACAGCATGATGAACATTGGAACCCGGGTATCCTTGTAACCCCGCAATGCGCTGATGCAGGTCACCTGAATGACGTCGGCAATCTGGAATATCGCCGCGAACATCAGCAGTCTGACGGTCACGTCCCGAACGTCGGTATCACCGGTATAGAGTGCCGAGATCTCGCGGGACAGAGCCAATAGCATCAGCGCGAAGACCAGCGCCGTTGCCGCAGCCAGAATCAGGGAACTGCGGGAGATCAGGCGCGCTGTCTCCGGCGCCCCGGCACCCACCAGAAAACTGACCCTGAGCGTCAGTGCCATACCGATACTAAGCGGCAGCATGAATAACAGCGACACAACGTTCAGGGCAATCTGATGCCCCGCCACGACCACCGGGCCGAGGGGGGCCAGAAACAGGGCGATCACCGAAAACATGCTGGCCTCGACAAAAATAGTGAAGCCGATGGGTACACCGATTGCCAGAATGTACCGAATGCCCGGCAAATCCGGCTTCACCCAGTCTGAAATCAGATGGAAATGCTGATAGACACGGCTTCGGTTCAGATACACCAGCAACGCAATGGCCGCGACGCCGTTGGAGATGGCGGTGGCCCAGCCGCAGCCGACGCCGCCCATGGCTGGCAGCCCGAGCTTGCCGTAAATAAAAATGTAATTCATGGGCAGGTTGATGAGTGTGCTGAGCACGGAGAACGCCATGATTACCCGGGTATGGCCCAGGCCATCGGTGAGTCCCCTCAGTGCTGTGATCAGCAGCAACGCCGGTACACCCCAGGCGAAGGCGTCCAGGTAGCCCTGGGTAATGCGTGCCGTGCTGGCTTCCAGGTTCAGAATCGCCAGCACCGGGTGCACGTTGGTGAGCAACAGGATCATGATGACGGACCCGGCCCCCGCCAGGTACAGGCCCTGCCAGGTGGCCGGCATGATCTTCCCGACGGCCCGGGCACCGTTGTAGCCGGAAATAATGGGTTGCAGTGCGCCAAGCATTCCCATGAAAAACAGGAACAGCGGCATCCACAGGCTGCTGCCGATGCCAACGGCCGCCAGATCTTTGGCACTGGCGTGCCCGGCCATCACCGTATCAATCACGCCATTGGCCATCTGGGCAACCTGGGCGATCAGGATTGGCCCACCGAGAATGGCCAGAGTCCGCCATTCCGTGAGTGTTCGGGCGAACAGCGTCTGACGTGCTTCCGGTAATGGCTGGTGTCGTTCATCCATAGGGCGTGGGGTCCCGTGTTCCTTCAGATTCCTGAATGCGCGCCGGCAGCGCCGCACAGACCAAGCATCCTACCCGATTTGGTCCCTATCAGGGCATCGGGGTTTATCCTGTTCATCGTCCTTGCCGCCAGCACTGGCATCGCAGCGCCAGTGCTGGCAAAATCTTGCAGCAATTGCCCCGGCAGCACCGTGGCTGTGTCTTTTTAAAGACCTTTCTCAGCCAAACGCACAGGAACACAACATGACTCAGTCCAACTCGGTTTCGGGTAACGGTACAGGGGCCGCTCGTGGTCTCTGGTCCTCCCGGTTGGCGTTTATTCTGGCGGCAACCGGTTCTGCCGTTGGTCTTGGTAACATCTGGAAATTCCCGTATATCACCGGTGAAAACGGTGGTGGCGCCTTTGTGCTGGTTTACCTGCTGTGTATCGCGGTTATCGGTATTCCCATCATGATGGCGGAAGTGTTTATCGGCCGGAATGGCCGGCACAATCCCATTACCAGCATGCGCCTGGTCGCCGAACGCAACCTCAGTTCCCCGGGCTGGCGGATCTCGGCGATCATCGGGATGATTGCCGCGTTTGTTATCCTCTCTTTCTATTCCGTGATTGGTGGCTGGTCTGCTTCCTATGTCGGCCACGCTGCCATGGGTGATTTTACCGGCGGCACTGCGGAGTCCATTGGTGACCTGTTCGGTAATCTGCTGGCCAGCCCCGGCCAGTTGCTGCTGTGGCACACCCTCTTCATGGCGCTGGTGATTCTGGTGGTTTCCCGGGGCCTCAAAGGTGGCCTGGAGCGGGCTGTGACCATCCTGATGCCGGCCCTGTTTATCCTGCTGCTGCTGGTGGTCGGCTATGCCGCAACAACCGGTCACTTTGGCGAGGCTGTCAGCTTCCTGTTCACACCGGATTTCGGAGCTCTCACGATCAATGGGGTTCTTATTGCCCTCGGCCATGCCTTCTTTACCCTCAGTCTGGGTATGGCCATCATGATGGCCTACGGGTCCTATCTTGGCCGCGATATCTCCATCGGTCGCACAGCGGTCAGTGTCGCCCTTATGGATACCGTGGTGGCACTGCTGGCTGGCCTGGCTATCTTTCCGGTGGTGTTTGCCAATGGTCTGGAAGCCGGCGCCGGGCCCGGACTGATCTTCCAGACCCTGCCGCTGGCGTTCGGCAACATGCCCATGGGTGGCCTGTTCGGTACCCTGTTCTTCATTCTGCTGCTGTTCGCGGCCTGGACTTCCGGCATTTCCCTGCTGGAGCCGGTGGTTGAGTGGGTGGAAGAAAAGACCAGCCTGGCCCGAACTGGCAGTGCCATCCTGGTAGGTGTGCTCTGCTGGGCCCTGGGTATTGCCTCGATTCTGTCCCTCAACGTCTGGGCCGATGTTGCTCCGCTGGCCATGTTCGAGCGCTTTGAGGGCAAGACCATCTTCGACCTGCTGGACTTCTTTACCGCCAATGTGTTGCTGCCGCTTTCCGGCCTGCTGACGGCGGTATTCGTCGGTTGGTTTGTGGCGAAGGAGTCACTTAAAACCGACCTGGCCCTGAAAGGCGGTGCCTTCACGCTGTGGTACAACCTGATCCGGTTTGTCACACCCATCGCGGTTGCTGTCGTATTCGTCTACAACCTGGTGGCGTGAAAACCATCCTGATCGGTTAGCTGACCGGCAGTACAGAAAAAGCCCGGCGTGTTTTATGGCCGGGCTTTTTCTCTGTTTTGTCTAAGGGGCCTTTTCCTCAGCGATGGCTCTCAGGGCATTGATGCGGGGACGAACAGCTTCGACATCGGCTGCAGGCGCATTACCTGCACTGTGAACTTGCCCCGCTTTGTCCCCGTTGCATGGGTTACCCGGTTGGTGCCACCATGAGGCCCTGTGTCAATCCGGCGATTTTTCCGTGTCGTTGTTTGGGGCGTCAGCGTCCGTTGCATCGGCGGGCAGGGAGTCCTGGCCCACACTCACTGAATCCATGGGGTGTGACGCCCGGCGCTGAAGAAGCTGCGCAAACTCCAGGAGAAGCTGACGGTCTTCCTCAAGGAGGGAAATGAAGGTTGCGTTTAATGCGACCTGCCCGGAATCCAGTTGTTTTTTCTCGGCAACCGAGAAAATGTCGGTGAGAGATAGGCTCAGGGCTTGCGCCAGGCGGTAGAGCAGCTCCAGGCTCGGTTTTGCCTGTTCCCTCTCAATGCGCGACAGATTGCCCACATGAGAGTTACAACGCGCTGCCAGGTCTGCCAGTGTCATTCCCCGCTGTTTTCTTAAACGCCTGATTGCCTGACCTAAACTCATCTTGTGCCTCGGTTTCCAAGACGATGATTTTACAGCTAAAATCCGGGACAGACAAAGTTGCAAAATGCATATAAACCGGGCCAAAAAAAGCCTTCAGAGCATTAAATCATCTCTGGTGATTCATGTGCCTAGCTTTCAACCATCCTATTCCCAAAGCGCCTGGTTGTAACCCGCTTTCGGGCTCGCGGCAGTACTCCCGCTTTGTTATCTCAGTTCAGCACTTGTTCCGCTATGCCTTTCCCCGCTTGGCGAGCAATGCCAGAAGGTCGGGTTCCGGCATGGGCCTGGCGAAATAGAAACCTTGCCCGAACTGGCAACCCAGACCACTCAGCATGCGCCATTGCGCCTCGGTCTCAATGCCTTCAGCCACGGACTGGATGCCAAGGCTCTCTGCCATATGGGCAATTGCCCGCACCATCTTGACCGCATTTTCGTCTTCCGGGGTTCCCATAAGGAAACTTCTGTCAATCTTGAGAGTTGAAATAGGCAGTGACTTCAGTCGGGCCAGGGATGAGAAGCCGGTGCCGAAGTCGTCGATAGCCACCCCGATTCCGACACTTCGAAACTCTTTTACAATCCCTTCCATCCGATCGACATCGGTCATCAGTGAGCCTTCGGTCAGTTCCACGATGAGTGAGCACGGAGGCAGCTCCAGGTCGTTCAGGCGAGCAACGATGTTATTGACCAGCTCCGCCTGCCACAGTTGGCTGATGGCCAGGTTGACCGCGATCTGGAGGTCGGGAAAGCCCGCCTCCCGCAACCGCTTGATGGTTTTCAGTGACTCTTCGATGACCCACTCGCCAATGCCCAGGATAAGACCGTTCTCTTCAGCAGCGGGCACGAATTCGGCGGGCGAAATGCTGGATCCATCGGGCTGTGGCCAACGTAGCAGGGCCTCGGCGCCCGAAATGTGTCCATCGGCCAGATCAATGACAGGCTGGAAAGCAAGCTGGAAGGCGTTGTCTTCGCTGGCCCGGTACAAACGGTTTGCCAGTTCGAGACGATGCTGCTGTCGCTCGGAATGCTCACAAGAGAAAACCTGAAAGCTGTTACCTCCGAGTTTCTTGGCCTCGTGCATGGCGCTGTCTGCCTTCATCAGCAACGACAATGCGTCCTTGCCGTGCAGGGGGCAAAGACTGATGCCTACGCTCGCTTCGATGTGATAATCCCGGCCACGGACCTGAACCGGCGCTTCCACCGAGTCAAGTAACCGCTGGGCCAGCGTGGTCATTGTTGATCTCAGTTGGGCCGGTTCGCCGATGCCCGTGTCATGAAAGGCGATAACTATGAACTCATCGCCGCCCTGGCGCGCGACCAGGTCCGTATCCCTTACGGACGACTGGAGTCGCCGGCTGACTTGGCTCAGAACCTGGTCTCCGGCGTCGTGGCCCAGGGCATCATTGATCAGCTTGAAGCCATCCAGATCGAGGTACAGCAGGCCGGTGGCCGGTGAGTGGGGGCCGCTTGAACGAAGGTGCTGATCCAGGACTTCGATCGCGGCTGTGCGGTTTGCCAGGCCGGTCAACCCGTCCAGGTAGGCCAGTCTGCGGGCTTCCTGTTCGCTCTGTATACGACGGGATTTCTCGCGCAGGGCCTCAATGGCGTAAATCGTGTAATCGACCATCTGTTGCAACAGGTGGATTTCAGGTTCATGAAATCCGCCCGGCGAGTCCGTGTAAACGGCCAGACAGGTTTCGGGACTGCCATCTTTGCTGGTCAGCGGAAAGACAGTGACCGCATTCCGGCCTGAGAGGGCATTGCGTGAATGCCTCTACCCGGCGTCTGCGTTGGGGGTCTTCAGAAAACGGCGGCCGCTCCCGAAGGTGTGTTCCATCGGACGGGTGTCAAGAGCACCCACCGCTGAAGCACCCTGCTGGCTGAGGACCACGCCGGAAACGGCGACTGGCTTGATGGTACCGCCTCTTTCGCCATGAGTCGTGCCAACCCATGCAAATGGGTAGCCTCCTTCACGGGTCAGGCTCTTGCAGACATCCGACAGAATTTCCTGTTCGTTGCAAGCATGAATGACACGATCATTGCAGGCTATAAGCGCCTGCAATACCCTCGAATCTCCGGCTGGCTCCCCCGTGACTGGCTCAGTATTCGGCCTGCAGCCGCCAGCAAGGCGGGTCAGGCGAATCAGGCATTCGATCCGTGCCGTCAGCTCAACGGCTGAGACCGGAACACGAATCACATCGTCAGCAAGGTCTCCGATGAAATGACCTGCCTGTGGCAGATCATCATCGGAAACAAGCAACAGGATCGGCACCGGAAAAGGCCGCGCGCTGTGCCTGATACCGCGAACTTCGTCTTCACACTTCGCCAGTGTGGCAATGTCAAAGATAGCAAGGGTAAAGGGCGTCGTTCTCAGGGCCTGAAGGTCGGGCTCGATGCAGCTATAGCCGGCCAGTTGCTCCAGAAACGACAAGCCGGTTTTCTGGTCCACCATCACCGCGACTAACGGTGATGGTGTCCGAGGCGGTTTATTGGTCAGTGGTTGTGGTATGGGATTCATGCATAGGCGTCCAGTAAAATTTTTAATTACTGTTACTTACGAAACCTTGAAACGTTCGGATACCCGCTGAAGATCGCTGCCCAGGCGCGCCAGATCGTTGGATGAGATCGCAATCTGGCTGTTGGCGGTAGCGGTCTGGTCGGTCACTTCACGAATGTTGACCACGCTCTGGCTGATGTCCTCGGCAACCGATGTCTGTTCTTCCACGGCGGTCGCGATCTGCTGGTTCATTGCCTGGATCGTGGACACTGAACCTGCGATGCTGGACAGGGCCTCTCCGGCGCTGCGTGTTACGCGAACGGCTGATTCCGCGCTCTCACTGTTGCCGTGCATGCTTTCAACCGCTTCATTCGCGCCTTGCTGAAGCGTCTGCACCAGCGTTTCAATCTCGCCTGTGGATTCGTGGGTCCGGAGGGCCAGCGCACGGACCTCATCCGCAACGACCGCAAAGCCCCGGCCCTGTTCTCCCGCCCGGGCGGCTTCGATTGCGGCGTTGAGTGCCAGCAGGTTGGTTTGCTCGGCGATGCTGCGGATGACGTCAAGAACGGTTCCGATATTTGCGCTGTCATCTCTCAGCTTGGAAATAAGTTTGGCACTGCTGTTGATGTCCTCCGTCAGGGTTTCAATTTTCGCCATGGCTGAAGACACGACCTCATGGCCTTCTTTTGCTTCCGTGTCCGATTCGGAGGCGGAGCTGGCCGCGGATTCCGCGTTCTGTGCCACCTCCTGGATGGTCGCGGTCATCTCGTTCATGGCCGTGGCAACCTGGTCGGTCTCGTCGCGCTGCTGGTTGGCACCGGCGCTGGTTTGTTCGGTCACGGAAGAAAGTTCTTCCGCGGAACTGGCGATCTGCGAGATGCCGTCCGAGACCTCCTTCACCATGTGTCTCAGGTTTTCCGTCATAACCTGCATGGCCATCATCAGTCGGCCCAGATCGTCTTTTCGGTCTGTATGGATGTTGTTGGACAGATCGCCATCGGCGACCTTCCCGGCATGAGAGACAAGCTCATCAAGTGGCCCGACAATCGTTCGGGTAACCAGCAGGGCCGCCCCGATACCGAAAACCAGAGCCGTAATGGTTGCGCCAAAGAGAATCAGCAGTGCATTGTCCCTGACTTCGTCCATGATCATCCGTTCTTCGGCCAGGGCCGCCCCGGCCTGCGCTATCGTGTCCCTTGCCAGCTCGGTGACGCGGGCTTCATCCTGATTCATGTCTTCAACGTTGCGGGTCAGCCTGACGAATTGCTGTCCGTAGGATTCGAGGGCGGTTTCGAGCTGCTCAATGCGTGTTTGGGCTGCCGTTGTGTCGGCAAAGCCGGCAAGCTCTGACAGACCGTCCTCGACGGAGTCGATCCGCTGGTTCAGTTCAGCGGCCGCTTCAGGGTTCTCCGAAATCACGAAGTTTTTTTCAATACGGCGGGCATCCAGTACGTCTCGTGCCAGCTCACCTGCCAGCCGAACGAGCCGCAACGTTTCCTGTGCATCATTGTCCTGGCCCGCTGCCAGTTGTTCCAGCAATCGAGCCTGGAAAAACTGTTCCAGGTGCGTGAAGCCTTCGACCGCTTCCCGGGCGCTCGCCTCCATGGCTTTCAGGGCCGCTCCGCTTTGGGCGCGTTGCTCCACCATGCGTAGAAGTGCTGCCTGGTACCCGACGAGATCCTTCTGCACTTTCTCCATGGCTGTTTTTTGCTCGGGGCTTTCGAGGGTCTGGGCGGCGAGTTCGGCGGTCTCGCCGGCGGCTTTGATGGCGCTTAGAGTGTTCTCGACATAGCGCTGATCGTTGCGCATGAAGAAGTTTTTTTCATTAAACCGGGCGTCTTTAACAAGATTGTTGATAGAAGCGACGTCTTTGACCTTTTTATTTCCATCGGTGAGGTTGTCGAACGCCGAATAAGAGGCCAGGGAGGCGCCCACGGTTAGTAGTAGTAACAAACCGAAGGCTGTTAAAAGTTTGAGCTTCACAGGCATGTTTAATAAAACATTATTCATTCTCAGAACCTAATATTTAAAGTGAATAATTGCAGCGTATTAAAAATTATGCTTCTGATTTTTATGTGAAATTAGGATAACAGGTTTTATTGTGAATACTCTTTAATGACTGGGCTGTATAGTAAAATATAGTCTTGATAATGGAATGTCTAATTCGATTATTCAGGGGGGGAAGTTATATTCATCGAGCGCAAAAAATAAGTTTTCATTTGCCTTAAAGGCAAATCGCATATTGCGAGTTGTGTATTATTTGTTTTGATTTGTTTCAGTTTTGTCGGAGCGCAAACAGAAAGGTCCTTCGGGGTGAACGGTAAGTGTGAGGTGACCACGGTGTCCGGCAGCATCTGCTGCTCTTCGTTGAGTCGGAAATCCATGGTCGCCTCCTTAAAGCCCGAGAATCATTTTCGACACGATGTTTTTCTGGATCTCGTTGGATCCGCCGAAAATCGACAGCTTGCGGTTGTTGAAGTACTGGGCAGCCAGCGGCGCCGCGTTCTAGTCAGAGAGGAAGTCGCCGTCGTAGTCCATTTCCAGTTCCTCTTCCACGAACGGAATGGCATAGGGGCCAATGGCCCGGCGAGCCAGATCACTTGAGCACATTGCGCACTTTTAACGTGGTCGAGAGTTTGCATTGGACCCAAAAGGCTATATGTTTGTAATAGACGAGACGTTCAAATAACGACAGCAGACCCTCCATATGCCGAGTTGCTCCATTAACAGAAGCAGCGTGAAGCTCAGCCTCCTGGCACTGCTGGTCACCGGTCTGTTTGTGTTGTTCCTCAACGGACCGTCCCACCCGGCAATTGATCCCCAGATTGATGACCACTTTACCCCGACACTGATTTCGGTTGATGGTGCGGGGGATTCCTCGTCGCCGGATGCTTCCGTCTTCATCACGTCGTCCCTTCTGTTCCCGGAAGGGGATTTTCGGCCCGTCTTCTCCGCCAGCCTTGATTTTATTCGGCCGCCATTGAGGTTGCTGAGCTACCCGGTACTGCCTCAAGGGCCGCCCCGCCTCGCCTGATTCTGACAACAACGGGATTGCTCATGCCTGCGCAGGGCTGTTCCAACCTGAATTCAGATTCACGAGGTTTATCATGAACAGTGTATTCAATGCATTGCCAGTGCGGGATCTGGCGCGCACCGGTGCGTTACCGACCGCCAAGCCGCTGTCGCACATTGGTAGAGAAGATTCGGCCGTTCACCTGCTCACCGATTTTGCCGAGCAGAAACTGTCGGAGCTGAATTCCGATATGTCCGTCTCCGAGGCGAGACTCTGGATGAAGCTTGCCGACAACTCCTTCAAGGTAGTGGAAAACCAGGCGGGTGACTGCCTCGGTATTCTGGCCATCGAGGATGTGAACGGCGAGAAGCCGATGAGTGTGGCCAGCCGGCAGGGTGTGGCCCTGAAAGACTTGCGGGTGCGAGACATCATGCGCCCCATCAGCGATTTGCCGGCCATTCATTACCGTGATTTGCGGGCGGCAACTGTCGGGGATCTGGTCAGCACTTTCCGTGAGGTCCGTGAGGAGTATCTGTTGGTGCTGGATGATGATCGGCACCAGCAATCCCGTTCCTATCTCAGAGGCCTGGTATATGCCCGGGAGTTGTTGCAGCGGCTTGACCTGGCCATCGATCTGGAGCACCGGGCAACCAAGTTCTATGAAATTGTCCATGTGGTAAAAGGAGGCTTCTAGATCGGGCAACGGCTTCGGTGCCCATACGGCGCCGAAGCTTTCATCAATCGAAAAAGTCGATGCTTCTCACCCAAAAAACCGTATTGAACCGATGTGATAATCACGTGACACTGACTAAGACTTTAGTCACCTTAAAGGACGCCCATGCAGGACGCCCACCAAAATTGCCGGATTCAGATGCTACGCCTCGTTATCATTCTGGCACTGGGTCTGGATTCATTGCTCGCCTATTCTGCTGAAAATACGCCGGTGCTCCCGGGCTGTGAGCCGGTCTCCTGCCTGTTGTGCTCAGATGCGATGGGCGATGGTGCTCAGGAAGGAGACGTGCCCGGCAGCGACCGTCTCCGGGATTTCACTCTGACGCCCGGCGGTATCCTTTGCGAGATCCGGAGCTTTTCCGGATTGGTGCCCTGCGCCAGTTTCCCGGTGCTGCCACAGGCACCGCCCCTGGCCTGACGGCCATCTGTGTGAGCGGCACTCGTGCCACTCCAACCGACCTTTCGATTCAAACGACTTCCATCACCTGGAGGATTTTCCATGGCTATACGGAAGCTGCTGATTGCCAATCGCGGAGAGATTGCGGTCAGGATTGCCCGGGCCTGCAGCGAACTGGGTATCCGCTCAGTCGCCATTCATTCGGAGGCTGACGAGTACTCCCTGCACGTCAAGAAAGCCGACGAAGCCTATCAGATCAGCAAGGATCCCCTGTCGGGGTATCTGAATCCGCACCACATCGTGAACATGGCGGTGGAAACCGGCTGCGATGCCTTGCATCCCGGCTACGGTTTCCTGTCGGAAAACGCCGAGCTTGCGGCTATTTGTGAGCGGCGTGGCATTACTTTTGTGGGACCCACGGCCGACGCCATCGCGTCGATGGGGGACAAAACCCAGGCCCGGCAAACGGCTTTAGCCGCTGGTGTGCCGGTAACCCCCGGCTCCAAAGGTAATCTCAACGACGTGGAAGACGCTGTGGCCCAGGCTGCCGACATTGGTTACCCGGTGATGCTGAAAGCCACCTCCGGTGGTGGCGGGCGCGGCATCCGACGATGCGATAACGAGAAGGAGCTGCGGCAGAATTACGAGCGGGTGATTTCCGAGGCCACCAAGGCCTTCGGCAGCGCCGAGGTATTCCTGGAAAAGTGCATCATCGAGCCCCGTCACATTGAGGTTCAGATTCTTGCGGACACTCATGGCAACGTCGTTCATCTCTATGAACGGGACTGCTCGATCCAGCGCCGCAACCAGAAGCTGATCGAGCTGGCACCGTCCCCCCAGCTGGAGGAGAGCCAGCGGGAGTATATCGGTGATCTCGCCAGGCGGGTCGCAAAACAGTGTGGCTACGTTAATGCCGGCACCGTGGAATTCCTTCTGGACCACGATGGCAGCTTTTACTTCATGGAAATGAACACCCGGGTTCAGGTGGAACACACCATCACTGAGGAGATTACCGGTGTGGACATCATTAAGGCCCAGATTCGAATAGCCGCGGGTGAGCCTCTTGGGCTGAAGCAGGAGGATATCTCCTATCGGGGGTTCGCAGCCCAGTTCCGGATCAACGCCGAGGACCCGAAGAACGGTTTCCTGCCCAGCTTTGGCCGGATCAGCCGTTACTATTCGGCCGGCGGCCCCGGTGTCCGTACCGATGCCAATATGTACACCGGCTACGAGATTCCACCTTACTACGACTCCATGTGCGCCAAGCTGATTGTCTGGGCCATGGACTGGCCGGAGCTGATTGCCCGCTCCCGCCGTGCGCTGGGCGACATGGGCATCTACGGTGTCCAGACCACCATTCCGTATTACAAACAGATTCTGGAGCATCCGGATTTTCAGGCCGCTGAATTCAATACCGGCTTCGTAGAGCGTAATCCGCAGTTGCTCGAGTACAGCGCCAAGACCCGCCCCGAATCCATTGCCACAGCCATTGCCGCTGCCATCGCGGCCCAGGCGGGCCTTTAAAAGAATATCGGAGAGATCCCATGACCAAGCGCAAGATCCATATTACCGACGTTATCCTGCGGGACGCCCACCAGTCACTGATAGCCACCCGACTGCGTACCGAAGACATGCTGCCGGCCTGTGAATGGCTGGACCAGGCTGGCTACTGGTCGCTGGAATGCTGGGGCGGTGCCACCTTCGACGCCTGCGTGCGTTTCCTGAAGGAAGATCCGTGGGAGCGCCTGCGTACCCTGCGCAAGGCCCTGCCCAACACCCGTCTGCAGATGTTGCTGCGTGGCCAGAACCTGCTGGGCTACCGCCATTACGGCGATGACGTGGTCGAGGCCTTCGTGGCCAAGGCCGCCGAAAACGGAATAGACGTGTTCCGCATTTTTGACGCCCTGAACGACGTGCGCAACCTGGAAACCAGCATCAAGGCTGTGAAGAAGGCCGGCAAGCATGCCCAGGGCACCCTCTGTTACACCGTGAGCCCGGTACACGGCAGCGATGCCTATCTGGAGCAGGCCAAAGCCATGGCTGATATGGGCGCTGACAGCATCGCCATCAAGGACATGGCCGGTTTGCTGACGCCGGCGGTGACCGCCGAGCTGGTCGGCAAGCTGAAGCAGACGCTGAACCTCCCGGTGTTCCTGCACTCCCATGCCACCTCGGGCATGGCGCCCATGTGCCAGTGGGCCGCGATGGAAGCGGGCGTCGACCACATTGACACCGCCCTGTCGGCCTTTGCCGGTGGTACCAGTCATCCGCCCACCGAGTCTCTGGTGGCGGCATTGCACGATGCTGGTTTCGAAACGGGTCTGAACCTGGAGCTGCTGGACAAGGCCACGCGCCACTTCCGGGAGGTGCGAAAAAAGTACCACCAGTTTGAAAGCGACTACAACGGCGTGGACACCTCGGTACTGCTGTCCCAGGTGCCCGGCGGCATGATGTCCAACCTGGCCAACCAGCTGAAGGAGCAGGGCGCCCTGGATCGTATCCAGGAGGTGTTCGAGGAGATCCCCCGTGTCCGCAAGGATCTGGGCTATCCACCGCTGGTGACCCCCACGTCCCAGATTGTTGGCACCCAGGCGGTGATCAATGTGCTGGGGGGCAAGCGCTACGAGTCCATCACCAATGAGGTGAAAAAATACCTGCAGGGCTGGTACGGCAAGGCGCCCGCCAACGTAGATCAGGAGCTTCAGCGCCGGGCCGTGGGTAAGGAAGAGCTGGTGGATGAGCGCCCGGCCAACCTGATCCCCCGTGAGCTCGACGAGTTGCGAAAACAGGTGGGAGAGCTGGCGACCAGTGAAGAGGATGTGCTCACCTACGCCATGTTCCCGGATCAGGCCCGGGGCTACCTGGAGCAGCGCCGCGATGGCAACCTGCAGCCAGAGCCGCTGGAGCCGATAGCAGCGAAAGGCAGCGGCGGGCCGGTGGCGACCCGCTTCAAGATTACGGTGCATGGTGAGAGCTACGACATTCATGTGACCGGTGCCAACCCGGTCAGCGACAATGAGCGGCGCTTCTACATGACTGTGGATGGCGTGCCCGAGGAAATCCACCTGGCCTCGGAAGGTGATGAAAACCAGGCTGGCGGCAAGGGCGGTGGCCGCGCGAGTGCTACCAAAGAAGGCCATGTCACTACAAGTATGCCGGGCAATATCGTGGATGTCCTGGTCAAGGAAGGTGACGATGTCCAGGCCGGCGATCCGGTGCTGATCATCGAGGCGATGAAGATGGAAACCGAAGTTAAGGCGACCATCGCCGGGTCGGTGAAAGGCGTGTTCATTGCCAAGGGTGACCGGGTGGTTCCCGGCGAGGTGCTGATGGAGATTGAATAAAAGCGCTATCGCCTGACGCGAAACAGCCCCTCATCGTGAGGGGCTGTTTCGTTTTCGGGCGTCTCCGTGGGTATCAGTTGAATGCCTGGATCCCGGTCTGGCCCCGGCCAAGAATCAGGGCGTGCACATCGTGGGTGCCCTCGTAGGTGTTCACCGCCTCCAGGTTCATGACATGGCGGATCACGTGGTACTCATCGGCAATGCCGTTGCCGCCGTGCATGTCCCGGGCAACCCGGGCGATGTCCAGAGCCTTGCCGCAGTTGTTACGTTTTAGCAGCGAGATTGCATCCGCAGTGGCGGTTCCGTCATCCATCATGCGGCCGAGCTGCAGTACCGCTTGCAGGCCGAGGGTGATCTCGGTTTGCATATCCACCAGCTTTTTCTGGATCAACTGATTGGCGGCCAGGGGCCTGCCAAACTGCTTGCGCTCCAGGGTGTAGTTGCGGGCGGCGTGCCAGCAGAACTCGGCCGCACCCAGTGAGCCCCAGCTAATGCCAAAACGGGCCTTGTTCAGGCAGCTGAACGGACCCTTCAGACCTTCAACCTCCAGCCTGTTTTCGTCCGGCACAAACACTTCGTCCATAAAGATGGAACCGGTCTCGGACGCCCGCAGGGAGAATTTGCCCTCGATCTTCGGCGTGTCCAGACCCTCTGCGCCTTCACGCTCGATCACGAAGCCGTTTACCTTGCCGTCAAGCTTGGCCCAGACCACGCAGATGTCCGCGATCGGGGAGTTGGTGATCCAGGTTTTCGAGCCGCTCAGCAGGTACCCGCCGTCAACCTTTTTGGCGCGGGTTTCCATGCCACCGGGATCGGAGCCATGGTTGGGCTCGGTCAGGCCGAAGCAGCCCACGTATTCGCCGGAAGCCAGTTTTGGCAGGATGCGTTTTTTCAGGGCTTCCTGGCCGAAGGCATGGATGGGGTGCATAACCAGAGAGGACTGTACGCTCAGAGCCGAACGGTAGGCGGAATCCACCCGCTCCACTTCCCGGGCAATCAGGCCGTAGCACACGTGATTCAGACCCGGGCCGCCATACTCTTCCGGCAGGGTGGCGCCCAGCATGCCCAGCTCGCCCATCTCGTTGAAGATGTTCCGGTCGAACTTCTCATGCCGGTTGGCCTCGACGATGCCGGGCATCAGTTGCTGATCGCAGAAGTTGCGGATGCTGTCGCGGACCTGACGCTCGGTTTCTTCAAGTTGTTTGTCAAATTGCAGCAGGTCATCCCAGGGTGCGGAAGCCATGTGTATTCTCCTGAAAGCAACAATCGGAAAACCCTTTCATTGGGATTTCCTGGCAATATGCACTAACATAGTTTCGATTAGCGAAATACAGTTTTGTAATTGAGAATCGAAAGACTAATCCGGGTGTTGGGCAAATGCAAGCGTGTTCAAGCCCGACCGATGGCGCTGCCGGACAATCCGCGCCCGGACACCGGAGCAGGCGACGCGGTTGGAGGGCGTCCCATTATGGCAAGAACAAAGCAGAGTTCACCAGAACTGAAAGTGGCATCCAGTGACGGTGAACCCGTGAAGCCGGAGAAAGACCGCAAGTTTGTCGAGGCCCTGTCCCGCGGCCTGGATGTGCTCCGTGCGTTCAGCCAGGGCCCGGTCATTCTGGGCAACCAGGACATTGCCCGCATCACCGGGCTGCCCAAACCGACCGTTTCCCGGATGACCTACACCCTCACCAAACTCGGTTACCTGAGCTACAACACCCAGTTGGAGAAATACCAGCTGAGTTCCGGAGTGCTGGCGCTGGGCTATGCCTATGTTTCCAACCTCAAGGTACGCCAGCTGGCCAAACCCTACATGGACGAGTTCGCCCGCCAGACCAATATGTCGGTTGGCCTCACCTGCCGGGACCGGTTGCACATGATCTATGTGGAAAACCGGTTGCCGCCTGAGGCCTCCCTGTTGCGCATGGACATCGGTCTGAAACTGCCCATGGCCACCACCTCGGCTGGCCGCGCCTATTACTGCGCCATCAGCGACAAGGCCCGCCTGGTCATCGACGACGCCATGGCCGTGAAATACAGCGATGCCTGGCCAGAAAAGAAAGAGAGCCTCGATCAGGCCATGAAGGACTACAAGGAGCACGGTTTCTGCCTGTCCATTGGCGAGTGGGACCGGAATATCAATTCCGCCGGCGTTCCCATCCACCTGCAGGATGGCACCATCATGGCCCTGACCTGTGCCGCGCCGTCCTATTTGGTGCCCGCTGAAAAGCTTCGTGGTTCCATTGCTCACCAGTTGGCGATGCTGGCAGGAGATATAGAGTCGCTGGGTGTGTAGCGTTTAAATGCCAAAGCTGAACGGGAGGCTGCGGGTAGGGTCTTCCGAAACCTTGCGGAGCCATGGATGGCGGAGCAGAGCGTACAGGGACGTATTCACAGCGTGTTTCGGAAGACCCTACCCGTAGACTCCCAGACTCCAGGTTCGAAAAAAAACCGCAGAAGAAACCTCTGCGGTTTTTTTATACCTGTAGTTTAATGGGTGGTTGAAACCGTCACGGAACTTGTATTAAATCGTACGCATGTTTCGCTAGTTAAAATCATATTCCAGAAAGAATGCGAGGAGAAAATATGTCTGAGGTCGTTAGCTATAACCGGGAAGGCAAGATCGGCGTTATTACCGTGAACTACCCGCCGGTGAACGCCCTCGGCCAGGCTGTCCGCTCCGGTCTGCTCGCAGCCCTGGAGCAAGGTCAGAAGGACGCAGACGCCAAGGTGCTGCTGCTGGTTTGTGAAGGGCGCACCTTTATTGCCGGTGCCGATATCCGGGAATTCGGCAAGCCGATGCAGGAGCCGACCCTGCCGGCGCTGGTGAATACCTTTGAGAACAGTGACAAACCGCTGGTTGCCGCAATCCACGGCACGGCCCTGGGTGGTGGCCTGGAAACGGCGCTGAGTTGCCATTATCGCGTTGCGGTCAGCAGTGCCAAGGTGGGACTGCCGGAGGTGAAACTGGGGCTGCTGCCCGGCGCGGGCGGTACCCAGCGACTGCCGCGCCTGACCGGCGCCAGGAAAGCGCTGGATATGATCACCACCGGTGAATTTGTCGGTGCCAGGGATGCCCTGGCTCTGGGTATTCTGGATGCAGTGGACGATGGCGATGATATCCGCGCGGCGGGCCTGGCTTATGCGCAAAAGGTGGCCGATGAGGGCAAACCTGTGCGTCGGGTTCGGGACATTACCGACAAAATTGAAGCGGATAAGGGCAGCGATGTTTTCGATCAGTTCCGCGACGAGCTGAAGAAGCGGGCCAGGGGTCTGTTCTCTCCGTTCAAGTGCGTCGATGCCGTGGAAGCCGCGTTCAGCCTGCCCTTCGATGAAGGCATGAAGCGCGAGCGGGAACTGTTCATGGAATGCATGGAATCGCCCCAGCGCGGGGGTCTGATCCATTCGTTCTTTGGTGAGCGTGAGGTCTCCAGGGTGAAGGGGCTGGCCAAGGACACCCCGGTCCGTGACGTGAAGAGTGTCGGCATCATCGGTGCCGGCACCATGGGTGGCGGTATTGCCATGAACTTCGTGAACGTGGGGATTCCGGTCACCATCGTCGAGGTAAAGCAGGAAGCCCTGGACAAAGGCCTGGCCATCATTCGCCGTAACTACGAGAACTCCGCGAAGAAGGGCAAATTGACCCAGGCGCAGGTGGAACAGCGCATGGCGCTGATAACCCCGAGCCTGACCTACGACGATTTCCGGGATGTCGACCTGGTGATCGAGGCGGTGTTCGAGAACATGGCCATCAAGAAAGAAATCTTTGCCAGGCTGGATGAGGTCTGCAAGCCCGGGGCCATCCTGGCGTCCAACACGTCGACCCTGGATATCGACGAGATCGCTTCTGCCACCAAGCGTCCGGAAGACGTTGTGGGCATGCACTTCTTCAGCCCCGCCAACGTCATGAAGCTGCTGGAAAACGTGCGCGGCAGCAAGACCTCCGATGAGGTAAAAGCCACCGTGATGGCGGTGGCCAAGAAGATCAGGAAGGTCGGTGTCATGGTTGGCAACGGTTATGGCTTTGTCGGTAACCGGATGCTGCACAAGCGCGGCACCGAAGCCATGTCACTGGTGGACGAGGGGGCAACCCCGCAGCAGGTAGACAAGGTGCTGACTGATCTGGGTTTCCCGATGGGCCAGTTTGCGATGTCCGATCTGGCCGGGATTGATGTGGGTTACCGTATCCGGGAAGAGCGCCGCAAGGCGGGTGAGGACATTCCGGCCAGCTGGATGGACAAGCTGGCGGAGCAGGGCCGTCTTGGCCAGAAGACCCTGGCAGGTGTATACAAGTATGAAGAAGGCAGCCGCAAGCCGGTTCCGGACCCGAAAGTGGAGCAGCTGATCGAGCAGTTCCGCAAGGAGCAGGGAATTACGCCGCGGGCGATTACCGACCAGGAGATCCTCGAGCGCTGTATGTATGCGATGATCAACGAAGGTGCCAGGATCCTGGAGGAGGGTATCGCCGACCGTCCGCTGGATATCGACATTGTCTGGATCTACGGTTACGGCTTCCCGGCCCACCGCGGCGGCCCCATGTTCTGGGCCGACCAGGAAGGTCTGGACACCATTCTCTGTGCGGTGAAGAAATACCGGGATACCGTCGGCGGTGAGCAGTGGGAGCCTTCAGCCCTGCTGGAGAAGCTGGTCAGCGAGGGCAGGAAATTCGGTGACCTTTGATTTTAACACGGGGTCATGAACAGGGGGTCAGATGAAAGCTTTCATCTGACCCCACTTTCTACTTGAGCTGGTTACCCGGACCTACCCTATTGAGGCGGCCGCCCAGGCTTTCGATGATATGGTGGCAGGTAAGAACGGCCGGGGCGTAATCGTATTTGAGTAAGGGGAAGAATATGAGAGAACTGAGCAAGAACTACATCAACGGCCAGTGGGTTTCCTGGACCGGCGAGATGATCGATGTTCACGAAGCCGGCACCGGCGAGGTCATTGCCCGGGTGCCCGCGTCCGGCCCTGGAGAAATGGAACAGGCGGTTGCGGCGGCGGACGCTGCTTTTGGCAACTGGTCCGAGAGCACGCTTGAGCAGCGTATTAAGGTGCTGGAGCAGCTGCACGCGGGCCTCAAAGAACGCGCTCCCGAAATTGCCGAAACCGTCTGCCGGGAAGTGGGCATGCCGATCAAACTGGCTGCCCCGATCCAGGCGGGCATGCCGGCCGCTGTGACCAAGAGCTACCTGAAGATGCTGCCGGACTTCCCGTTTACCGAACAGTCCGGCAACTCCGAAGTGCAGTACGCGCCGGTGGGTGTGGTGGGCTGTATCACCCCCTGGAACTATCCCCTGCACCAGGTGATCCTGAAAGTCGTACCTGCAATTGCGGCCGGTTGCACGGTGGTGCTCAAGCCGTCGGAAGTTGCACCCCAGACCGCTTATATTCTCGCCGAGATCCTGGACGGTACCGACCTGCCCAAGGGTGTCTTCAACATGGTGTGTGGTCTGGGACAGACCGTCGGCGACACTCTGATAAAGCATCCGGATGTGCGCATGGTGTCCTTCACCGGCTCCACCCGGACCGGGCATCAGATAGGCCACGCTGCCGCGGAGGATTTCAAGCGGATTGCCCTGGAGATGGGGGGTAAGTCCGCCTCGGTCATCCTTCCGGACGCCGACCTGGCCGCAGCGGTCAAGGGCACCGTGAACAACTGCCTGCTGAATTCGGGTCAGACCTGCACCGCACTGACCCGCATGCTGGTGCCGGCCGACAAGCACGACGAAGCCTGCGAACTGGCCGCTGCTGCTGTGGCGAAAATGACCCCCGGCAACCCGCTGGAAGAAACCACCCGTCTTGGCCCACTGGCTTCCGCGCAGCAGCGTGACAAGGTGATCGATTACATCAAGTTGGGCATCGAGGACGGCGCCACACTGATTGCCGGCGGTCCGGAAGCCCCGGAAGGGTGTGATAAAGGCTACTTTGTGAAGGCCACGGTCTTCGGCGACGTGAAACCTGACAGCCGCATTGCCCAGGAGGAAATCTTCGGGCCGGTGTTGTGCGTCATTCCCTACAAGGATGAGACGGACGCCATTAGAATCGCCAATGGTACCCGCTATGGTCTCTCCGGAGCCGTATGGTCCGCGGATGCCGGCAAGGCGAAGACAATTGCCGGCAAACTGCGCACCGGCCAGGTATTCGTCAACGGTGGCGCGTTCAACACCATGGCGCCGTTTGGCGGCTTCGGGCATTCGGGCATCGGCCGCGAGTTTGGTA
Source organism: Marinobacter metalliresistant (assembly GCF_038098645.1). Classification (NCBI taxonomy): domain Bacteria; kingdom Pseudomonadati; phylum Pseudomonadota; class Gammaproteobacteria; order Pseudomonadales; family Marinobacteraceae; genus Marinobacter; species Marinobacter metalliresistant. The sequence continues at coordinate 3,119,844 of NZ_CP101118.1, forward strand.
AGTGGGGGCTTGAAGAGTTCCTGGAAGTTCGGTCGCTGCAGCTATAGTACGAACATGGGGTCAGATGAAAGCCTTCATCTGACCCCGCCCTCAGCCGACCAGCCTGCAAATTCACGCGAACATGGGGTCCGAACATGGGGTCAGATGAAAGCTTTCATCTGACCCCGCCTTCACGACCAGCTCCCGACGTCAGGCCTTCCCTCCAAGCAAAATCCGCACAGCCGTACAGGCATCCTCCAGCTCCTCATCCCGGGGGTCGCGGCCGCCGATTATGTCGCTGTACAAGCAGGATTCCGCCAGCCGCACCATGAAGTAGGACAGGCTGTCGATATTCATCGGCGGGTTGATATGCCCGGCCGCCACCTGCTCCTTCAGCATCCGGGTGTTGGCTTCCACCGTGCGGGTGTGCAGGACAGACTGGGAAGATGTCAGGATTTTCAGGGCGTACTCAGGGTCCTGATTGATGAAGCGCCGAAGCGGCTCAAAGTGCAGGATGGTGGAGTTGGTGCGGCGGTAAACGCCGACAATAAAATCCACGCCGTCACCGGGTGTTTTTTCCAGCGCTTCCAACCGCAGAGGATCGTAGAGGGACCAGAGAACCTCTCCGATCAGCAGGTCCTTGTTGCCGACCCAGCGGAACAGGGTGGCCCGGCCAATTCCGAGTTCGTCAGACAGAGATGCCAGGTGAATGCGCTCACCCTTGAGCCACATGCGCCGTGCCCGCTTGAACGCATCCGCGGGTGTCGCCCTGCTTATGGTTTTGTCTGCCACTGGAACCTCGTGCCGTAATTTCGATTCATTCTAACGACTAAACATGGAGGCCGCTATGCAGGCCCGGAAACGGGGCTGTGATGGTTTTGTGAACTTTTCAGCCTACACTCCCCTTTGAATAGCAGTGAAAGCCACCGGTGGTTACAACGAGTCCGGAGATCATGACAAGAACCGTACTGATTATTGAGGACAACCCCGGCATCGGAGAGCTGGTCCGCATGCAGGTATCGGACCTGGGTATGAAGGCGGTCCTGATGGATCGGGGCGACACCGGTCTGGAGCGTTTCCGTGAGGGCGGCATCGATCTGGTGATTCTGGATCTGATGCTGCCCGGGCTGGATGGTCTGGCGGTGTGCCGGGAGATCCGGGCCGAAGGTGGCTACGTGCCGGTGCTGATGCTGACGGCCAAAAGTACCGAGCTCGACCGTGTTCTGGGGCTTGAAATGGGGGCGGATGATTACCTCACCAAGCCGTTCAGCGTGGCTGAGCTGTCGGCCCGCATCAAGGCGCTCTTTCGGCGTGTGGACGCCCTTTCCTCCCATCGTGCTTCCGACAATGACGCCCGAGAAATCGAAGTCGACGGGCTGCGTATCGACCCTGTCCGCAGACGGGTCTTTATGCAGGCGGTGGAAGTGGAACTCACCGCCCGGGAGTTCGATCTGCTCTGGCACTTTGCCAGCCATCGGGGCCGGGTGTTCAGCCGGGCGCAACTGCTGGATGCGGTCTGGGGCTACAACCACGAAGGCTACGAGCATACCGTGAATACCCATATCAACCGCCTGCGCAACAAGATTGAAACTGATCCCGCCGCCCCCCGGTATGTGCAGACCGTTTGGGGCGTTGGGTACCGGTTCATGGATTAATCATGGCTCTGTCGGTGTTCCGAACGCTCTATGCCCGGCTGGCAATTGGCCTGTTCCTTCTGCTGTTGGTGGTGGGGGGGCTGTTTACCTTCCTGAGCCTGGCCTCGGTCCGGGAGTATTCCGCGGCGGTGAGCCATCAGCTCAATCGCGATCTGGCCCGTAACCTGGTGTCAGATCGCAACCTGGTTACCGACGGCAAGCTCAACCGGGATGCCCTCAGGCAGTTGTTCGAACTGTACATGACCATCAATCCAAGCATTGAGATTTACCTGTTGGACAGGGAGGGGCAGATCCTTTCCTATTCCGCCGACCCGGACAAGATCAAGCGTAACCGGGTTTCCCTGGAACCGATCCGGACCCTTTTGGAAAATCCGGAGGCCTACCCGCTGCCCGGTGACGACCCCCGCAGCCATGACCGGCACAAGGTGTTCTCGGTAACGCCTGTCCCTTCCGCAGAGGATCCCACCGGCTACCTGTATGTGGTGCTTCGGGGAGAGGAATACGATCTGGCCGAAAGCATGGTGCACAGCGACCGGTTACTGCAGATGGGGGCCGGAGCTCTGGCGGTGAGCCTGGTTGTCGGACTGCTTGCGGGCCTGGTGTTTTTCCGCCTGCTGACCCGTCGGTTGTCCCGACTGACCGAGCGGGTTGAGGCCTTTGAGAGCGGCATGTCTCCTGAACGAACGCCCGCAGTCGACGGTAAAGGCGACGATATCGATTACCTGACCGCCAGGTTTGACCAGATGGCGGGGCGCATTGCCGCGCAACTGGACCAGTTGAAAGACAAGGACGCCCAGCGCCGCCAACTGGTAGCCCAGGTGTCTCACGACCTGCGCACCCCCCTGGCGTCGATCCAGGGCTACATTGAGGCGTTACGCCTTAAGCAGGATACCCTGAGTGGCGATGAGCGCGCCCGGTTTCTCGATGTGGCACTGGCGGAAACTCACCGGCTCGGACGCCTGGTGGAAGAACTGTTTGAGCTGGCAGCCCTGGATGCCCGGGAAAAGCAGCCCACACCCGAGCCGTTCGTGGTTGCCGAACTGCTGCACGATGTGGTGCAGAAACACCGGCCCGAAGCCGAACACGCCGGCGTGTCCCTGTCCATTGTCGAGGTTGCTCCTGTGCGGGTTCTGGCCGACATCGCCATGACCGAGCGGGTACTGGATAACCTGATAGGAAATGCCATCAACCATTCGCCCAGGGCCAGCGAGATCACCCTTGGCGTCGCCGCCGGGGAGCATGGCGCGGAGATTACCGTGGCTGATGCCGGCCCCGGTATTGACGCGGCCGATATGGATCACCTGTTCGAACCTTTCTATCAGGCCCCTGGCTCCTCTCGCATCGGCCACGCCGGGCTCGGCCTGGCCATTGCCCAGCGGATGGTATCCCTGCAGCAGGGCCGGCTCTCGGTCCGCAGTGACACCGGCGCTGTTTTCTCTGTCTGGCTTCCGCTGGCGGATGAGCCAGAGGGTGCCGCCGGTAAATAATCCACGATGTTATGGATTCGTGACAACTACCGAACGCTTTCGTGAATCCGGGGCGGTACGCTGTCGGCATGGAATCACGTAGAGGAGAGTTATCATGAAACGCACGATTACGGGTATGTTGGCCGCCTTGGCGCTGGTGTCTTTCGGTGGCCTGTTTGCGGCTTACGCGACCGCTGACAAGCAGGATCGCAAAGACACAGAATTCGCACCGGATGATCCCGGGCTGGCGGTGGCCACCTTTGCCGGCGGCTGTTTCTGGTGTGTCGAGGCCGGTTACGAAAAGATCCCCGGCGTGGTCGAGGCGGTCTCGGGTTACGCCGGTGGCGATGAACAGAATCCCACCTACCAGCAGGTCTCGTCTGGCCGCACTGGCCACACCGAAGCAGTCCAGGTGTATTACGACCCGGAGAAAATGACCTACGAAGGTCTGCTGGCCGGGCTGTGGCGGATGATGAATCCGACCGACATCAAGGGTCAGTTTGTGGACCGGGGTCGGCAGTACCGCCCGGCGATCTTCTACCACAACGATGAGCAGAAGCGCCTGGCGGAGGCGGCCAGGCAGGCGCTTGAGGCATCAGGTATCTACGACAACCCGGTGCTGATTGAAATTGTGCCGTTGAAAACCTTTTATCCGGCAGAGAAGTACCACCAGGACTATTACAAGAAAAATCCGATTCGCTATAACTTCTACACCTTCAATTCAGGCCGTTATCAGTTTATCGAGAAGGTGTATGGTGAAGACTACGAACTGGACTTTTCCCGATTCAGGCCGGCAGCCATGGCGACCGGCGAGGCGGACCCGGGCTTTGATCGCCAGAGCTTTGTGAAGCCTGATCAGAAAACCCTGAAACAGCGGCTGACCGATAGGCAGTATGAGGTCACCCAGGAAGACGGCACCGAACCGGCATTCAATAACCCGTACTGGGACAACAAGCGGGCGGGCCTGTATGTGGATATTGTCTCAGGTGAGCCCCTGTTCTCCTCCCGGGACAAATACACATCCGGCACCGGCTGGCCCAGCTTTACCCGTCCCATCACGCCGGATGCGGTGGTTGAGCGGGATGACAGCTCATTCTTCACGAGCCGGACGGAAATTCGCAGCCGCTACGCGGACTCCCACCTGGGCCATGTGTTCAACGATGGCCCGGCCCCCACGGGACTGCGCTATTGCATGAATTCCGCTGCCATGAAGTTCATTCCCCTGGAGGACATGGCTTCGGCGGGTTATGGCGAATGGATCAACGAGGTCCAACCCAAGGCCGATATGGCCAGTCAGTAGCCGGGCCGGACGCCCAGGCGGCGGGATTGGGGCATCTGGGAAGGTTGGATTGGCGCAGCGTAATCCGACAATAAGGCTACAGCCAGAGATCGCCAATCGCCGTTTGCCGGCTGAAGTGATGTAACACCTGGGCCTGCAACAACTCCGCCGTGGCAATGGCATCGATCAGCGCGTTGTGGGCCGCGTAATGGGGCAGCCCATAACGCAGCCTGCTGTCCGCTAACCTGATCGATACCGGACTTTTCCCCAGGAATCGCTGCCACATGGTAGGTTGGCGGTTCGGGTGCAGGTGGGCCTCAATGGCCATGGTGTCGAGGACCGGAAAGCGGATGCCTTCACCAAGCCGCCACTTCAGCGCCACATCCAGGAACGGTCGTTCGATATTCCGGTAGTGGACAACAGGGACACGGCCACTCAGGCAGGCAAACAGATCCTCAAGAATGTCTTCCAGATCCGGTGCCTTGTCGATATCGCTGTGGGTGATGCCGTGGATGGCAATGGAGGTCTGGTGCAGGGGCAGTTTCGGGCGCACGATCCAGTGCCTGGCCTCGGCCAACCGGATCCCGTCCAGCGTGAAGGGCACCAGACCGATACTGACAATCGAGTTCTGGTTGGCATCGAGGCCTGTGGTCTCAAAGTCGACAGCCACCAACGGAACCTCTGACAGCGGCGTATCGGGCGATACGCATCCGCTCTCGTAAAAAGCTTTCAGAAGCGGTGACTTACTCTGGTCGGCCATGGCCTGATACTGCTCCGGCCATGGCAGGCTGGTGAGGGAGTGTTCAGCCCGCGAGTCATCAGACATTGCGGGTCACCTGGGTGTTGTACCGGAATTTCAGGAATTTCTGGGCATTACTGACCACCTGGAAGGCATCCTTGAGGTGGCTGCGCTCAAAGGGTGACAGGTCTTCCGGCCGGACATTGTTGTCCGGCTCCCGCCCCGCCTCAATGGCCAGGGCCTGGTGTCGTATCCGGACAATCGAAATGAATTCCAGGGCGTCCCGAAGGTTGCCGAGATCATCGTCCAGCAGCAGCTTGGTATTGCCGATGGCTTTCAGCCGCTCGAAGGAATTCTGGGCCCGGGAGCCGCAGGCCAGGGCGTGGACCCGGATCAGGTCCGACAGCGGAGCGGTGCCCCGGCGTTTGAGGTTGAAGGTTTTCTGCTGTTTGCCGTCCTCTTCCAGCACAAATGTGCGGAAAAAGCCGATGGGCGGTGTCCGGTTCAGGGCGTTGCGGGCCAGGAGTGACAGGAACCGCTGGCTGTTGCTGGCCTTGTCGGCCACCAGGGTTTTCAGCTGCTCGGCAAATTCGGTCTGGCCATAGATGCCGTCCAGATCGAAGAAGATGTTGCTGTTGAGCAGGGCCTGGGCCTTCGGGTTGTCAATCCAGTCGGTGAAGTAGCCTTTCCACACCCGCAGCGGCTGCCGCCACTTCTGGTTGGTGGCCATGATATCGCCGGTGCAGTAGGTGTATCCGCATTCGGCCAGTCCGTCACTGACAAATTTCGCCAGCGCCAGGAAATACTCATCGTGCTGTTCGGGAACAAACCCGTCGTCCAGGATCATGGCGTTGTCCTGGTCCGTCACTACCAGTTGCTCATCACGGGCCATGGAACCCAGGGCCATGAAACAGTAGGGAACCGGGGGCGGGCCGAGTTTTTCCTCGCCCAGCTCAAGCAGCCTCTGGGTAAAGCTGCGCCCGATTCCGGCCATGGCACTGCCGATCATGTGGGAATTGGCGTCTTCGTTTACCATCCGCACGAAACTGTCGCGCACATCCCGGCTGATCTTCCTCAGGCCTTTAACATCCTGCTGATGGTAGATATTGCTGACCAGGTAAAGGCTGCTCTGGCTCTCGTATTTCACAATGTCGGACAGGGCGATCACGCCCCGCACCTCGTCCCGATCCATCACGGGGAGGTGGTGCACATTGTTGTGAAGCATGGTGAGCATGGCTTCGAAGATGAAGGCGTTCGAGCGGATGGTGATCAGGTCCTCCGACATGATGTCACTGATGGGTGTCTCCGAGGGCAGGGCTTCGCTGAGCGCACGGGTGCGAAGGTCGCGGTCGGTAATAATGCCCTTTAGCAACGGCTTTTCACCTTCCTCGTCCATCAGTAGCAGGGCGGAAACGCCATTGTCCGTCATGATCCGGGCGGCTTCCTGGAGCCGGACCGTGCAGGGCGCCGAGACCGGTTCCCGGGCAATCAGGCGGGTGACTTTTGAGGTCATCAGTTGGTTCGACTTTTCCCGCCGGGAAAGGGCGGATCGCAGGCGGCTGCGGTCCTCGATTTCCACGAAATCGGCAAAATTCTCATCGTTTTCCCACAGGTAGTGGAAGGTTTCACCGGGGATCTTGTAGATCAGCGTGTCTTCGAGGGCCTTCGCCGGAAACCGCACCTTCTTGCGCATCAGCAGGCCAAACTGGCCGAATATCTCTCCTTCGCCGATCCGGTTATACAGCTCGCCGGTGCGCCGATAGATCTCCACGGCCCCGCTGCGCACATAGCAAAGCCAGGTGTTCTGCTCACCGAACTCCAGGATCTGGGTGCCGGCCTTGAAATACACCACCTCAATGCCGCCAACCACCCTGTCGAGCAGCTCCTCGGGCAGCTCGTCAAACGGCGGGTACTGCGCCATGTGATTGCGGATGTCGATAAGCTCGGCCTGCATAAAACTCCCTGTTTTGACGGAGGAAAATCAATCTGAGATAAGCAATATAGCAGTGGTAGGAAGCAGCGGCCATGTCGACATTTGACGGATCTCATTGACCGCTTTCGTCGGTGTTGCTAGCCTTCCGGTACTTTTTTCAGGTGTCCGTCGCACAGCGCGACGGGTGAAACGGGAAATCGGTGAGCCTGGCATTGCCAGCGCAAGTCCGATGCTGCCCCCGCAACGGTAAGCAGGATAACGGCAATCTGATGCGCCACTGTGTCGTCATGGCATGGGAAGGTGATTGCCCGGGAACCTCGGTTCCGCCTGCCAGCCCGGAGACCGGCCTGGAAAAACACCCGATGTTGCGGTGGGCGACCTGGGTGGGTGATAGTCCGGTTCCGCTTTCCTGCCACCCGATGACCGCCCGCCCCCTGCTTTCCCGTTCCGCAACAAAACCCAGATTCCTGCGCGGGTGCGCGCGGTGCGGAGCCACGAATAATGACTGTGAAACCTTCCTTCCCTGCCCTGGTGACGGCAACGTCACTGTTAACCCTGCCTGTCCTTGCGTTGGGCCAGAATGACAATGACACCGAAGCCCTTGATCCGATCATCGTCACGGCAACCCTTGGTCCGAAAACCGTGGGTGAAAGCCTGTCGTCGGTGACGGTCATCGAAAAAGACGACATCCGTCGCCAGCAACCAGCCGAATTCCGGGATCTGCTGGACGCCCAGCCAGGTGTTAATGTGGTTTCCGATGGCAGCTATGGCAAGACCACCAGCGTATTCCTGCGCGGTGCCGGCAGTTCCGGTACGGTTCTGCTGCTGGACGGTATCCGCCTGCGCTCAGCCACCGCCGGCATCCCGCCCTGGCAGTTCCTGCCGCCGGAGCTGATGGAGCGGGTCGAGCTTGTACGCGGTGCGAAAAGCTCCCTGTATGGGGCGGATGCGGTGGGCGGTGTTATCCAGGCGTTTACCCTCGAGCCAGAAGCGGGCCGCCAGGGCTGGGCGGAACTGTCCGGTGGCTCCCACGAGACGCTTGAAACCACGGCCGGCGTGGCCGGAAGGGAAGGGCAGTCGGCGTTTCTGGCCGGCGGGGTTTATTCCGATACCGAGGGCACTAGCTTGCGGGCCGGTGGCGAGGATAAGGGGTTTCGCAATGCCGGCGGGCTGGCAAAGATCAGCCACGAGTTTCGCCAGGGCGGCGGTGCCGGGCTGACGGTGTTCCAGTCCGAGGGCAATACCGAGTTTGAAGGTGGTGATACCGATTTCCTGATCCGTGCCATGGGGCTGTATCTGGAGGCGGTTGCCAGTGACTACTGGCGCACCCGGATTCAGTTCTCAGAGGCCAGGGATGAACAGGACACCTTCGGGAGTTTTCCGAGCACCTTCGACACCCTGTCCCGCTCTGCGCGCTGGGAAAACACGTTGACTGCCGGCGTCCACGAACTGGTTCTTGGCTCGGAGGTGGTGATCGACGAAGTGGACGGCAGTAGCGACTTCCTCGAAAACAGCCGGTCGAACAGCGCGGTATTTGGTCAGGGACGCCTGAACTTCGATGCGACAGACCTGATGCTCAGCCTTCGCCTTGATGACAACGAAGCCTACGGCAAGGATGAGACGGGGGGTGTGGCCCTTGGCCACCAACTGGACCGGGCCCATCGTTTGCGCCTCAGCTATGCCACTTCGTTCCGGGCTCCAACCTTCAATGATCTTTATCTGACAGTACCATTCTACACCGGTAATCCCGACCTTGATGCGGAAGAAGGCCAGATGATCGAGGCCGGTTTTACGGGGCGTTATGACCACTGGTACTGGGACATTGCGCTCTATCAGAACGATGTGAAAGACCTCATTACCTTTGTCTCTGACCCGGTAACGTTTGAGGGCACAATGGAAAACGTAGAGACGGCCCGGATCCGCGGTATCGAAGTTTCCTCGGGTATTGAAACCGCGGACTGGAACCTGGCAGCAGCCGTAACCTACGCGGACACCGAAAATCGGGATAGCGGTGCCCGCCTGCCGCGCCGTGCCGAAAAGAATGTGCGTCTCGACGTTGATCGCCTGTTTGCGCAATGGTCTGTCGGTGCCAGCTTCATCGCCGAGAGTGACCGCTATAATGATGCAGCCAACACCAGCCTTCTGCCCGGGTACGGCACAGTCGATATAAGAACAGCCTGGAACTTTCAGCCGGGCTGGTCGGCGTCACTCAAGGTCGACAATCTGCTGGACCGCCGCTATGCCACCAGTCGGGGCAATGACAGCGTGACCTTCGAACCTTTCGACTATCTGGCCGCTGGCCGGACCTTCATGGCCTCGGTGCGCTATGATTTTCAGCAGTAACTTTATTGATCGGAAAGGCTTTCTGTCTTGATGAGGCATCTCGGGCTCGCCGCACTGTTTGTCCTGGTTCTGCCTGCGTCCTTGTCGGCGCAGGCAGGCGGCCCGTGTGCTCGCGACGCGCTCGGCCATGAGGTGTGCCTGGCTGATCCCGCCCGGCGGGTTGTCTCGCTGTCACCGGGCGCCACCGAACTGCTGTTCTCCGCCGGTGCCGGCGGGAAGGTGGTGGCGGTGAGTGCCTGGAGCGACTATCCGGCAGAAGCGGTGCAGTTACCGCAGGTAGGCGACAGTAGCCGGCTGGATCTGGAGGCCATCGTCTCGATGGCACCGGACCTGGTGGTGGCCTGGGTGGATGGCAACTCCCGCAGCCAGCTGGAACGGCTGTCAGAGCTTGGCGTTTCCGTATTCTGGCTTGCCCCGCGGGCGTTCGATGATATCGCCACGGCGGTTGAGGCGCTCGCGTTACTGACCGGCTCACCGGCTGTTGGTGAGGCCCGCGCGGAATCCTTCCGAAAGGAAATCGCGACACTGGAGGACCGTTTTGCCGGTGCCAGGCCCGTCAGGGTGTTTTACCAGATATGGGACCAGCCACTGATGACCGTGAACCAGGAGGAGTTGATCAGCAAGGCCATCACGCTGTGTGGGGGAACCAATGTATTCGGCCAGTTGCCGAGACTGGTGCCCCGGGTCAGCCGGGAGGCGGTTCTGGAGGCCAATCCGGAGGCGATTGTCACCGCCGGGTCGGCGGAGAACGAAGGGTGGCTGGCAGCATGGCGCCAGTTCCCGGGCCTTGCGGCGGCGGCAGCCGGCAACCTGTTCCTGGAACCGCCCGATCTGCTGGCGCGACCCACGCTTCGCATGGCAGAAGGCGCCAGACACCTGTGCCAGACCCTGGAGCAGGCCCGTGCCAATCTCTAGTCCCCTGAAACCCATGCTGGTCCTGGTGCTGGCGAGCCTGGTGGCGGGCTTTTTGTCGGTCAGCATTGGCAGCAGCGCCATCGGTATTGAGGACACCTTGCGGGTGCTGGCCGGCAGCGGCAGTGAACTGCAGCAAACCCTGATTCTTGATCTGAGGCTGCCCCGTACGCTGAGCGCGTTCGCCACCGGAGGTTTACTGGCAGTGGCCGGAGCGTTGATGCAGGTACTGCTGCGCAATCCGCTTGCAGACCCCTATGTGCTCGGATTGTCCGGGGGTGCTGCCGTCGGTGCCTTGCTGGCCATGCTGGCCGGAGCCGCCGGTTACCTGGTTTCCGGTTCGGCCTTTGCCGGTGCCATGCTGGCGACCCTGCTGGTCTTTGGTCTCGCCCATGGCAGCGGAAGCTGGACACCCTCCCGTCTCCTGCTTACCGGTGTGGTGGTGGCCGCCGGCTGGGGTGCTGTCATTACCCTGATCCTGTCCATGACACCGGCCAGCCGGCTGCCCGGCATGCTTTACTGGCTGATGGGGGACCTTTCCCACGCCACCACGGCCTGGCCGGGTCTGGTTATTCTGGTTCTGGTCTGCCTGCTGGTGTTTCCGCTCGGGCGGGCACTGAATGTTCTGGCCCGGGGCTCATTGCAGGCCGCGGCTCTGGGGGTTTCGGTCCGGCCACTGGAGTGGTTGATTTATCTGATGGCCAGTCTGCTGACGGCGACCGCCGTGACCATGGCAGGGGCCGTTGGTTTTGTCGGCCTGGTGGTGCCCCATATGCTCCGGCTGGCGTTGGGCAATGATCAGCGGCTGATTCTGCCCGCCTGCGCGCTGGCGGGCGGTACGTTGCTGGTTTTGGCGGACACGCTGGCCCGGGTGGTGATCGCGCCGGAACAGTTGCCGGTGGGCGTGATCACGGCGCTGATTGGGGTGCCGACCTTCCTGTACCTGCTCTACCGGAGTCGATAATGGCAATATTGACCACCGAAGAATTGATCATCGACATTCCCGGACGCGCCCCGGGTGTGCCCCTGAATCTGTCCTTGCAGCCGGGCCAGGTCTGGGGCGTTCTTGGCCCCAACGGCGTGGGCAAAACCACACTGCTGCATACACTGGCGGGTCTCCGGGAGCCCCGCAGCGGCGAACTCTCTCTGGATGACAAACCGCTGACGGAAATCCGGCGCAAACTGGTTTCGCAACAGATGGGCCTGGTGTTCCAGGACCGGCAGGACGGTTTCCCGGCCACGGTGCTGGAAACCGCCCTGATCGGGCGCCATCCCTGGTTGTCACCCTGGCAGATGGAGCGTGGCGAAGACCTGGCAATTGCAGAGCAGGCACTGGAAGCGCTGGATGTAAGCCACCTGAGGGACCGGCTGGTCAACACGCTTTCCGGGGGCGAGCGGCAACGGGTGGCCATTGCCACGCTGATGACCCAGGCGCCGGGAATCTGGCTGCTGGACGAGCCCACCAACCATCTGGACTTGCGGCACCAGACCTCGGTGATGAAGCTGCTGCGCAATCAGGCCGCATCCGGCCGGGCGGTATTCCTGTGCCTGCACGACCTCAATCTGGCCGCCCGCTGGTGTGACCAGATCCTGCTGATGTTTCCTGACGGCCAGGCATGCTGGGGACCGGCCCGGGACATGCTGGTTGCCCCGGCGCTGGAAAAGCTGTTTGGCCAGCGCCTGCTTTCTGCCGAACTGGACGGCTTTCCGGTGTTTGTTCCGGGTTAGCGTAAAAAATGCCTCTCAAGCATCCGGCGGGCTGCTGATGCCACACTGGTGTGTTCCAACAACGTGGGTATAAATCTGTGTTGTGGAGATATCATTGTGGCCCGGCAACTCCTGAATACTGCGAATGTCTGTACCCCCTTTGAGCAAGTTGGCGGCGAAGCTGTGGAAGGTATGGGAAATGGTCGTTGCGACCATGAACCTGGCGGAATTTGAACGAACTCATAAATTCTTTTTGAATCAGTGGCATGCCCTGGACCCATTGGGCGAGGATAGTAGTCTTACTGACCATTTTTGTCTGGAAAACGAAAAGGGAAAGTAATGGGAAGTTATTGACCTGAAGGGATTTTCTGCCAGCAGCCTGTCGGACTTAAGGCTGCTAGGGCGTGCCGCAAGGCGGACCGCTCTCTGGCAGGCATGGCACCAGACTCGTCGGGTGAAAGTCCCGATACCAGGTATTCGCAGAGCCGAAGGTTAGCGAAAGGGGGAAGGGCAAACCCGCGAGGGGATGTCTCCGGAGCGCCGGCCGGAAGTAAGCCCAACGCAAAATTGGGGGGTGGCGGACAGGAACTGCGCATATACTGAATTGTCAGATAACAACGAGCGCATTATGGAACTCGAATCTACAACACTCACCATGACCATTTTGATGACGCCGGATAAGTCCAACTTTTCTGGCAACGTGCACGGTGGCACCTTGCTTAAGTGTCTTGATGAAGTGGCCTATGCGTGCGCCAGCCGTTACGCAGGTACGTATGTGGTTACCCTGTCCGTAGACCAGGTAATGTTTCTTCAACCCGTTCATGTCGGTGAATTGGTTACCTTTCTGGCCAGCGTCAACTACACAGGGCGCACCTCAATGGAGGTGGGCATTAAAGTGATCACGGAAAACATCCGTGAAAAGCTGGTCAGACATACCAACAGTTGCTTTTTCACTATGGTAGCTGTTGATGAAAACGGAAAAGCCGTTGCAGTGCCTAAACTGGAACCACGCACTGATGAGCAAATCAGGCGCTTTGCTAACGGCCAGGAACGTCGTGCGATTCGAGTTGAGTTAGAGGAACGTTATAAGGCTCTTCACCGCTCACAAGCGTAGCAGCGAAAGCCTTCCTCATAATAAGCATGGGCTGCCAGCAATGGTTTTTTCTCGCCATTTCTTTCATTTCGGACTGCTGCCGATCATCCTCTGCGGCCTTCTCATTCCTGGCCCGAGCTACTCGTACTCCGAAGACCTGGAATTACAGAGTCTCAGCATACGCGCACGGATTTCAGAGAAGACCTTGCTTGGAGAAGAGGCTCCGGAGGATTTTAAGGAATACGATGTGTCGGCGAACTTCCATTTGCCCTGGAATAACTACTCCACTTCAGGCTGGGGTATCGGCAGCCGTTTAATGGCGAGTGGCGGACTTTTGCGGGGAGCGGGTAAAAATGCGCTCGTCGTTTCGCTCATCCCGGAATTGACGCTGGGTAGTGAGGACGGGCGCTTTGTCCTGGATTTGGGCATGGGTGGCGCTTTGTTCAGCAGGTGGGGCTTCGGCACCCAGGATTATGGCGGGCCTTTCCAGTTTGCCCTGACCTCGGGTGTCGCTGTTCCGCTTTATAGAAATCTGGGGCTGGGATATCGGTTCCTTCATTATTCAGATGCCGGCGTTAATGGATCTGACACGATAGGGGCGGATTTTCACATGATTGAGTTCAGCTACCGATTTTGATCGTCGTCTGTCAGATCGGGTTTAACCTTGGCCATTGCGTATCCGTGGACTTTCCCCACTCCAGCAGCCTGTCGGACTTAAGTCCGACAGGCTGCTGGCTGGACCTAATCCGGGGTCAGGGTCAGTGCGTAGTAATGATTGCCAGGGAGTGGAAATGCCGGGTGCCTGAAGCCCGCAGCGTCGCTCTGGGACTCTTTGGATTCTAAAAAATGGGTTCGCCTGTTGCTTTGACCGCATAGAACAGGCAATCGCTCTTCGCAATAACCGGGTTGGTGGTAATCATAAAGGCTCTGATGGCCTGTGCGGGGTAGATCTGCCCATCCTTGACTCGAAGAACCTGCTCCATGTTTTCGGTCCGGTTGTGGCCGATCGCTGTGAGTATGCCGAGGCCTTTTTTTCCAATCCATCCCAGCGGCTCATCTGGGGAAACAATCCCGAAATTGCGGTGTTCGATGTCTGGCGGAAACGTGAGGTCAGCCTGACCGGTGGGCTCAAGGCGGTATTCTATGGTCGCTTCAGGCGCCAGTTCCACCCGAATCGGATTTCGCAGTACGGCGACGTCCCACTCCGCTTTTTCCAGTGACAACACGTCTGGTCTTGAGGCATACCGAACGAGTCCCTCGTACGCCAGTTGATGAGCTTGATCATCCTGGGACCCACCACACTCGATGGTTACCGTGGGCACCTCCTGTTCAGAATATTCCATCAGCGCACCCAGACGAAGATCCGTCATTATGAGGCGGTCGGTGTAGAGAGAGGTCAGCGCCTGATGGGCGGCGTCATTGGTGATGGTCACAGCGAAGGCCGGGCCTGTGCCTGAGGTGTTGTGCACGTCCAGCAGGCATTCGGGTTTCGCTTTGCGAAGCTCGTCCAGCATGGCCTCGGCAATCGCACCTTCTTCCCCTGCAAAGGGCTCTTTGAAACACCGGTTCAGGTCACGTCCTTCGGGCAGTTGGCGCAGTGAAAGCCTGGGTGGGATCTTCGCCGGATAGACGCCTCCCAGCAGAAACAGCATGTTGACCTCGGGCGTGTGCTGCTCAAGTAGCCACCGGTGAAGCGCAAACAGACCCGAAGGTTCATTACCGTGAAGAAGCGTTGCCATGGCTCGGGTGCGGGAGCGATCACGACCGGCAACACGAACAACCGTGGGCTTGTGCAGTCGGTCCAGCCACTCAAGGGGTGAGCGGCCCAGCGTCTGGGGTGACGGGTGATTCAGACAATCAAGAACGTTCGAGTTACTCACGGTGACAGTGTCCATTCATGGAGCGGAATGTTTTTCTTCTGGTTGGCCATGTACAGAGACAGCATACTCCGGAACGCCTCATCGGGGCTCAGGGACCTGAAAAAAGACTCGGTGATGTGGCGCTGCCACCGGGCGCCGGACATGTTGGTTTCAATGCGGCCTTCGATGATGCCCAGCAAGTGGTGGATTTCTGTCTCGTCCACGGCGGTTCGTTGCAGTGCTTCCCGGGCGCGGGGCAGCAGCTCACGGGCCACGGCCAACAGGGGCATATCCTGCAACTGAACCTGATCCTTGTGCGGCCAGATGATTTCTGCGCCGATGCCATATTTGGCGGCGCGGTAGAAATTGTGTTCGGTGTAATGGAAGGGGAGTATCGACGTCAGATGACGGATGTCATCGAGCACTGCCAACGCAGCGCCGATCACGAACAGTCCGTTCGCACACATATCCACTGCAGTCGGACCTGCAGGCATAGAACGAATCTCGATGCGTAGATGACCACCGTCTGAGGGATCAAAGATGGCCCGGTTCCAGGGCCAGGTGGTTCCCTGGTGCAGGCGCAGCTCGGCCAGTTCCGGTACTTCGCCACGATCAATCACGGCCATCGGATCTTCATCTGACATCAGTGGAATGATGGGGGGATACAGCGATGCGGAGGCCGCAAACAGTTCCCAGGCGCCGCGTGCCCAGCCGTTTCCGTAATAGACCCTTGGCGGGTGGCGCCAGGTTTTATGATTGGGGGGTCGGCTGTCGATGGATTGCTTGAACAGGGCAATACGGGTTTCGTCCCAGAGGTGGTGGCCAAACAGGCTGGGCGAATTGCTGGCCAGAGCGAGAACAATCGGCATGACCAGTTGGACTGCATTGAAATAGTCGGCGAAACGGTGGGCGGGGACACGCCAGTGCAGCTGGAACGAGGTATTGGCGCCTTCCATGGTGACGTCGTCGGCCACCAGATCTATGACATCGTTGCCGCCGATATGGATGCTGAATGGCTCGCCCCGTTGCTTGATCAGCGCGTTGGATAGCGCATGGTAGCGGGGTTCGTCTGTCATCGCCTTCGCGCCCATATCGGACTGCCGGAGTGTGGGCAGAATGCCGATTGGTACCAGTTCCCCATCCAGTGGTGCGGCGTGCTGGTCGATTCGTTTGATGGCAGCGAGCAGCTCTTGCTCTGTTCTGGCAAACGGAGTTCCCTTGAAAGCCTGGGGGCTGAGGTTGTATTCAAGATTGAAGCGATTGAGCTCAACCGTCAGTTGGGGATCCTGAACGCTGGCGGCGATTTCTGTGTTGATGGGTTGAACTCGCAGGTCAGGGTTTACGATGTAGAACTCGACCTCGGCTCCAATGGAACTCTCTCCCTCACCAAAGCCGGGCCGGTTCAGAAGGCGAGTGAGTGCTGTAAGGTCCGTCCGGACCTTGGCAGCAAAACGTTCAAACTCTTCCGCCGTAAATTCCGATTTTTTGATCGACAGTCCCACGGTAACGTCGTCTCTAGCGCGAACGTACCTTGATAGTAGTGGAAGATGCGCCCGGCAGCACCAGTTCCCCAGGCGATCCGTGCAGCGCTGGCCAGAATCGCACCACAGGGCCCCGCCAGATAGCAACACAATAACCGTGATTTTCTTCCGCACGGTTATTGTATGCTGTGGGCTCAATGGCTATGTTGGTCGCTCAATGTTCTGACATTTATCGAGGTTAATCTCAGTGACGTCACCAGAACAGCGCATTTCCACCGGTGTTCAAGGTCTGGATGAAATCGCCTACGGCGGCCTCCTTCCACAGCGAGCGTATCTGGTCAGAGGGGGACCGGGTGGCGGAAAGACGACCTTGTCCCTGCATTTTTTGGCCGCGGAAACCGAAGGCACCGGGCTCTATGTAAGTCTGGGCGAAAACGGTGGCCAGGTCCGCGCTCAGAGCCAGCAGTTAAAGATCCCCGATGGCAAAATTCAGTTTGCCGATGGCGTGCATTTCATGCGGTTGACCGACCGTGGCATGCAGGTATTCCCCCGACTCATCCCCGATAACAGGCAGGCTCCCTGTGACCCGGTCACTTTAAGTACCGGCGTCGAGGAAATCGACGCGCTTCTGGGCGGGGGAATTGAGCGTGGCACTGTGTCGGTTCTTTCCGGGCCGACAGGCGTAGGGAAAACAACTCTGGGTATGCAGATCATGCGCACAGCGGCGTTGCGAGGCGAGCGGGCCGTGGTGTACAGCTTTGAGGAACAGCCCCGTATTCTCAAGCACCGTTGCCGCAGCCTCAGCATGCCGCTGGACGATCTTCTGGAACAGGATCAGCTGCATATCGAGACCGTTGAGGCGGTGAGCTATTCCCCGGATGAGCTTTCGCATTCGGTTCGTGAAGAAGTTGAAATCAACAATACCCGCCTGGTCATGCTGGACAGCCTTTCCGGCTATAAACTGTCCGTGGGTCGCCTCTCGGTGGCGGGGGATGACGTGGTTGAACGACTCCACGCGCTGTGTCGGTATCTGGTCAGCCGTGGCGTAACCGTGCTGATTCTTAACGAAATTGCATCAATTGCCGGCAATGAGGTGCGAGCCACCGACTCCGGCATCAGCTATCTGGCCGATACCATCGTCATGCTGCGCTATGTGGAATTCAACAGCGAACTTCGCAAAACCATTGGCGTCCTTAAAAAGCGCACCAGTGATTTCGAAAGATCGTTGCGGGCATTCGAAATCACCCCCAATGGCCTGAATGTCGGCGAGCCGCTAAAAGGCCTCCAGGGCATTCTGCACGGGCAGCCTCATTTTGTGGATACCCACCGAAACCAGACAGCGCCCGAAGAAAAAACCATATAAGCGAAATACCTAATGGCGCAGATTCTTGTTTTACTTGGGCATTCCGGTAACAAGCGCTTGTTGTCCCAGATTCTGGAGAACCACGAGTTGCTTGGCCCCCAAAATGGCCTCATTCCGGACCGAAACTTTGACATGGTTATTGCGGATCTGGGGGCGCTTGTAAAGTGGCGGGACACGCTGGCAGCGCATCGTGAAGCGCAGGCGCCCGCCTTGATTCCTGTTCTGCTTGTGGTCAGGGAAAGCCAGCTAAGCCGGGCGAGAAGTACGCTGGACGGCCAGTTCGAGGATGTCGTGGTGTCCCCTCTGCGTGCGCCCGAGCTGATCGCCCGAATCGCAAACATGCTCCGGCTGCGGCAGTCCACCGTGGAACTGAGCCAGCGGGCCAATGAGAGCGAAAGCGCGCTGGAGAATATGGACCGGGCTTTCCGTATTTTCTCAGCCTGCAATGAGCTGGTGATTCGGGCCAAGACCGAAACGGAGCTTCTGGATGAGATGCTTGGGCAATTGGTGGGCGATCACGGTTATCGGTTCGCATGGTTCGGCATAGCGCAACACGATGAACAGAAGTCCGTTGAGGTGATTGCTCACTGTGGCGGCGCGGCGGAGTACCTGGAAAACATGCAACTCTCCTGGGGCGACAACGCCCAGGGGCAAGGCCCTGCTGGCAGCGCCATACGCCGCTGCCAGCCGGAAGTCTCGCAGAACTTGCACACCGACCCCCTTTTTGACCCCTGGCGGGGCAGCGCCGCCCAACACGGCATGAACTCAGTGCTGGCGTTACCTCTGCTGATCTCAGAGAACACGGTCGGTGTACTGGCACTTTATTCCGAAAAACCGAACGCCTTCGGAGAATCGGAAATAGAACTGATGTGGCGCCTGGCCAAAAACATCGCCCTTGGGCTAAGCGCGCTGCGCAGTCATCAGGCCCTGGATGCGGAAAAGGAGCGCGCCGAAGAGCGGGCCTACCGGGATGCCCTAACCAAATTGCCGAACCGTCAGTGGGTGCTGGAAGAGCTGGGCTCGCTGGAAGCGAAATCAGAGCGGGAGCAGGCCCACGCCGCTGTGCTCTTTATTGACCTGGACGGCTTCAAGAGAGTCAACGATGGCCTGGGTCACGAAGCAGGCGACTGCTTCGCTGGCCACAGGAAGATGGCACCCTGCTGAGCCCCGCCCACTTCATTCCAATGCTGGAGGAAAGCGGGCTCATCGTGCGCCTGGGAACCTGGATCATCAAGCAGGCCTGTCGCGATCTTCGCAAAGCACGGGAATTTGCTCCCAATCTACGCATGGCCGTGAACCTGTCTGTGCGCCAGCTATGGCAACCGACCTTGACCCAACAGATCCAGCAGACCATCCAGGATGAAGGGTTACCGCCCGGCGCACTGGAACTGGAAGTCACCGAATCGTCAATGATGAGCGATGTTCCCCGCATGGAAAGGATGCTGCACGAATTTCACGATCACGGATTTACCGTCGCCATCGACGACTTCGGAACCGGCTACTCGTCCCTCGCCAGACTTGCCTTCCTTCCGGTCAACACCCTGAAGCTGGACAAGTCCTTCCTGGATGACATGCACAAGAGCGACATGGCTCGCCAACTGGTGACCACCATCGTGCAAATGGCGGACAACCTGCGTTTGAATCTGGTGGCGGAAGGCATCGAAACAGACGACCAACTGCAAATGCTGGCGGAGCTTCAGTGCCCGCTCGGCCAGGGATTTCTGTTCACAAAACCTCTGCCATTTGATGCGCTGGTCACCTATCTCAAGACCCCATCCCGACTCTCTTAAGGCTGTACATCCATGTCTATGTTGGCTTCTTCTGATGGTACGCTTCAACAATACTGTATAGGCAGTCCTTCGGTGGAGCACACCATGAAAAGAGTCGATGCTAACTTCTGCATGCCAGTGCCAACGCCAGGTCAATCTGGAAAAGCACGGAATTAATTTCGAGGCCACCCAAAGGCTGTGGAAAGTTCCGTACTTGCTGGAAATCCGCGTAAAATCAGAGGGCGAGCCAATCATTGTTGCATTTTATATAGCTGAAACCACAGCATCCTTTGACGAAAGAAATGCAGCGATAGCTGAGCTTGGAAGCGTTATCAGAGAAATAGTTGAGTCAAACTGATATTGCATCAAGGCCATGCACCGGATGCCAAAATCTCCGCTTCGCTCCGGTTTTGTCACCGGTGATGGCGGGCGTTAGCTGTGATTGCCCCACCCGAATAGTGATACTATAGTGTCACTAATAGTCTGATTCAGGGAGAGCCGATGAAAGTTGAGCTTGTTACGAACCTCAAGCGCCAGGCCACGAAGATTCTGGCGGACCTGCATTTGTCAAAGGAGCCGATACTGATCACGGAGCATGGTCAGCCATCGGCCTATCTTGTCGATGTTCAGGATTACGAGTTTATGCAGCGCCGGCTTGAGCTGCTTGAGGGGCTCTCACGGGGAGAGCGTGCGGTACTTGAGGGAAGAACATGCAGCCAAAGTGAGGCCAGGGCGAAAATGAGTAAATGGCTGAAGTAATCTGGACGGAGCCCGCGCTTCAGGAACTGGACGCTATTGCCGAGTACGTTGATCTGGATAATCCTGCTGCCGCAAGCCATTTGGTCGAAGAAGTCTTCGATAAAACCGAGCGTTTGCAGGATTTTCCCCAATCCGGACGGATTCCTCCGGAGCTCCCCAATTCGGTATACAGAGAAGTAGTGGTGCCCCCTTGTCGAATTTTTTTTCGTGAAGATAAGAAACGGGTTCTCATACTCTGTGTTATGAGAGAGGAGCGGCAGCTTCGTGCATACATACTTGGGAGTAGCTAACCAGGTGCGCTTCGGCGCCATGCACCAAGGAGAGTGAAGTGCCAATAACCGGCGAGTGTTTTTGCGGTGAGGTGAGGAGGAGTCCATCCCATTGCTTACGTGGGAAATACTGCCCGATACAGCGACTCAGTATCATGAGCAGGGTCCCAGGAATGCATAACACAGGCACGGCGAAGGCTATTACTACATTGCGGCTTCGCCTCCATTCCGCAGCCGCGCGTGCTGTTGGCGTTTCTTGACCGCACCTGTTAACTGGTGCTAGTAGTTATACCAGTTCTGTCGATTTGGTGACTGCCATGCAAGTGAAATTTTCTGAGGATGTTATTCCTCTTTCAGACCTGAAGATTAATCCCGGAAAGGTGGTTGGTCGAGCTCAGGATACGCATCGTCCAATCCTGCTTACTAGCCGTGGCCGTGGTGTCGCTGTTGTTCAGGGGCTTGAGGATTACGAGCGAACCGCAGAGGAACTACGGTTCGTAAAGGCGGTGGCGCAAGGGCTCATGGACGTTCGTGAGGGCAACACTGTATCTTTGGAGGAAGCCAGGAAAACGCTAGGCATCAAGTAAATGGAATTACGCATCGCACAGTCTGCCCTTGAAGATTTGCAGGCTATTCAGGAGTACTACACAGAGCAGGATGTGCCGCATATTGGTGACGGGTATGTGACTGCTATTTTGGAGCACTCGGGAATGCTGAAGCATCATCCTGAGGCTGGCCGAGCTGTTCCTGAATTCAGTCTGGATCATATTCGAGAGTTGATTCACTCGCCTTTTCGAGTTGTTTACCTGAGGCAAGCCACCGAAGTTGTGCTTATTCGAATCTGGCGGAGTGAGAGACAACTCGAATTACCAGAAAACGAAACATAACCCATATGCGGGAGCTGTGCAGAGTTGCGTCCGAGGTCCGCGTCTTTCCTGTTGTCTCGTTGCAGCCTGTTGGCTACCGGTTTCAAAAAGGTGCCACAGAAATGTTGGTGGCTGTGGCCTACGATCCGGCCATACGCTTCATGATCCGGTCACCGAGCAGGTACTGGTGTGCCAGCGCTGCAGTCACATGCAATCCGATCATCAGCCAGAGCACGTTTGCCAGGACCTCATGGATGTCTTCGCCACTGTCTTCCAGCCACGCCACTTCCGGGCCGGAAGCAAAAACCGTCCACCCGAAGAAAGTGACAGTGTCTCCCTCCCCAAGGGCCGTCGCCAGCCCTGACAGAGGCATCAGAATCATCAGTGCATACAGAGCGAAATGCCCCCACTTTGCCATGGTCGCCCAGTGTGCAGGCGCTGTAAGGCGCGACCGGTTCAGCCATCGCCACAAACCACGAAATACCACCAGCGCGAACAATGCCAGCCCCACACTCTGATGCCAGGCCATCAAGGAGGCCTCCGAGAGGCTATCCTCCAGAGCCTCGAACCACACCTCGCTGCCGAGCATGGCCAGCAGCAGGACTGCCATAATCCAGTGCAAGGCACGGGAAACGGCACCGTAACGGCTTCCAGCGTCCATCATTGTCATCGTCGATCTCCTTCAGAATGTTGGCGAACTCCCCCTCCAGGGCTCTCGCGCTAATTACGGCGTATCAGTCCCGGTGCGAGCTATTGCACCAGAAAAACGTCGCAGAATTGTCTCGGGTGGCAGCCGAATTTGTCGCAAATTGTCTCAACAGCCTGAATTGGGATGATTTTTGACAACCTCATGCCCATGCCCCGCGATGACTCCCCTATAATCGGGACAGTGAGTACACAGACGGAGTAATGAGTGAGCACTTCTCCCACGATTCTGGTGGTCGACGACCACCGAGACATTCGCGACCTGGTAGGCCGTTATCTGCAGGAACACGGGCTGCGCGTGCTCCTGGCCGATGGTGGGGATGCCTTGAAGCGCCAGCTGAGAGACCACTCTGTGGACCTGGTCGTGCTGGACATCATGATGCCGGGAGAGGATGGCCTGACTCTCTGCCGCTACCTGCGCGAACACACCGGGTTGCCCGTTATTCTGCTGACCGCCATGAGCGAGGAGACCGATCGCATCGTCGGCCTGGAAATGGGCGCCGACGACTACCTGACCAAACCCTTCAATCCGCGGGAGCTTCTGGCCCGCATTAAGGCGGTTCTGCGCCGCACCATCGCGCTACCACCCCAACGCAGCCCGATGGCCGGGCAGTGCCTGTCATTCGAGGGCTGGACCCTGGACGTCGATCGCCATCAACTGATCGATCCCGAAGGCGTCGAAGTGTCTCTCAGCACCGCCGAATACAAGTTGCTGCTGGCCTTTCTGGAGCACGCCGGTCGGGTGTTGTCCCGGGATCAGCTCATGGACCTGACCCTCGGCAGGGAAGCAGACGCCTTCGATCGCAGTATCGATAATCATGTCAGCCGGCTACGCCGGAAAATCGATCCGGACCCCCGCAACCCCCGGCTGATCAAGACCATCTGGGGGGGCGGGTACCAATGGATTGCCAGCGTGGGAGGCGCAGGGCAATGAAGTTGTGGCCCCGGCGTGCCGGCGGGCAGCTGGCACTCTTGCTGATCCTGGTGCTGCTGGTGGCACAGATCATCACCATCGCGATTCTGGCCGGAGAGCGACAGGGCGCTCTGCGCAGCGCCAGCCTCGAACATGTGCTGCAACGGGTTACGGATGCCTACACCCTGCTAGACACTACCGACCCGGAGCGGCAGGAACGCATATTACGGGCACTTTCCAGCCCCTCCCTGCAGCTTTCCATCGATCCGTCAGCGCATCTCACCAATGACCTGTCCCCAACAATGACTGAGCAACTGGCTATAGAGTTGGGTCTGCCCCGGGAGCAGGTGAGAGCCGCAATGGAAGCCGATAAACAGGAATGTTTGTCATGGCACGAATCGGAGCAGGATGAACATGACGAACGCGCGAAACACGATGACCATGAGCAGCATCTAGAGGATGAAGAGCGCCGGGAACACCGCAAGGAAAGAGAAGAGGAGCGGCAAGAGAAACGACAAGAGTGCCCGCCCATTCTGAGCGTGTCCCTGGCATTGCCCACGGGGCAGTGGGTCAACGCCCGGGCTCAGCCGCCTGCACCCTCGTGGCTCTGGCTCAAGGCAACGCTCACCAGTGTAGGCATTACTGCCATACTGCTGATACTCACGCTCCTGCTGGCTATCCGCCACATTCTGCGCCCCGTTAACGAACTGAGTAATGCCGCCCATGCCTTCGGGCGTGGTGAAAAGGTCCGGATTCCGGAGCGTGGTCCTGAAGATATTCGCGAAGTAACGCGCGCCTTCAATCAGATGCAGCATCAGGTCAGCCGCGCGCAGGAAGACAGGGGGCGCCTGCTGGCGGCCCTCGCCCACGATCTGCGTACACCTATTACCTCCATGCGGCTGCGGGTGGAAATGCTGCCTGAAGGCGAGGACCGGGACCGCCTGCTCGAGACCCTGCAGGAGATGCAGCACCTGGCCGAAGCCACCCTGGATTTCATTCGTGGCAGCACTACTGAACAACACCGGCGTTATGATTTGGCCACCCTGCTGGACAGTCTCTGTGGTGATCTGCAGGAGATGGGGATGGCCGTAGAGTACGAGGACAGCCCACGATGCGTCCTTCAGGGGCAGCCGGAAGCCGTCAAACGCGCCCTGCGCAACCTGATCGAGAACGCGGTGAACTACGGGCAGCGGGCCGTGGTGAAACTCGACGCCACAGAAAAAGAGGCTGTCATCACCATCACCGACCAGGGCCCGGGCATCCCGGAAGCCGAACGCGAACGGGTATTCCAGCCCTTCTACCGCCTGGAACAATCCCGCAGTCGTGAAACTGGCGGCGCCGGCCTGGGGCTGGCCATCGCACGCACCCTGATTCGTGGCATGGGAGGAGACATTCGGCTCGATACCGGCTCGGAAGACCAGGGTTTGCAGGTTTCGGTGACGCTGCCAAAAACCGGGTAGATCCGATTAAAACAGAACGTCCGCCCGTGCAAATCCCGGCGCATCCGGCTCAGTCTTGCCAACTACCGGGAGTGCGCGTGGTAAACCGTTTAACCTTGTCTGGCGGCGCGCAGCTGGGCTTCATTTGTTGATCACCCAGTAAAAGATAGTTTTCCCGGTGAGCTGTTCCCAGAGGGATAGCACCTTCTTTGGTGAAGCACTGCAACTCAATCTGATCCGCCACGATGAGATAGCTATCTGCGGTTTCGTTCATCCACAGCCATG
Source organism: Marinobacter metalliresistant (assembly GCF_038098645.1). Lineage (NCBI taxonomy): Bacteria > Pseudomonadati > Pseudomonadota > Gammaproteobacteria > Pseudomonadales > Marinobacteraceae > Marinobacter > Marinobacter metalliresistant. Next base: position 3,144,658 of record NZ_CP101118.1, read on the forward strand.
CGTTGCGATTTTCCTGTTCAAGGCCGGTGAAATAGCTGAAGTGGGTGAAATCGAGCCTGGAGAACAGGATAAATTGTTCCCGGAAATCGATCATGCCGAGTTGCGCATCGGCGGGAATGCTCCGTTCCGCAGCCGCGAGGATATTGCGAGGCGTGCGCAAAGGTTCCAGAACCCGGTAACCCCAGGTTGTGTATAGCAGCCAGCTGATCATCATGGCCACGAATAGGCGCCCCAGCGCATTAGAGCGCCAGAACACCGCAAGGCTGACCAACCATGCCAGGCCAACGCTGAAAACCAGTGTCCCGGCCTCATGCAGCCGCGCCGGGTCTCGGCTGTAGTCCGCCACTTTTTCGACCAGCCTGGGATGATCGTTCCAGGCCATGACTCCGACGACGACCAGGGCTGTGGCCAACAGAAAATGCAGTCCCGTGAGAACGGCCGGAAACCAGCGGGCTGGTTGCTGAGTGCTCAACACCGGCGCAAGACACAGGGCGAACATGGGCAATGCCGGCAGAATATAGACCCCCCGCTTGCCGGGGCTGATGCTGAAAAACACCACAACCAGGGCGACCCAGACCAACAGAACGGGAAGGACCGGGTTTCGCCGGATGGCTCCCGCAAGGGGGCGTACTAATGCAAGCAACAGTAACGGCAGAGGAAACCACAGCGAGGGGATAGCATTGGTCAGGTAGTAATACCAGGGCTGGATATGGCCCCAGGAGTCGGCATATCGTTCGCCGGTTTGCTTGAACAGAATGTTATTCCTGTAGGCAAGGGCTTCTTCTGTACCCAGGTTGTTCACGTAGAGCACCATTGGGATCAGCCAGGCCGCAACGACGGCTATCATGGCCAGCGGACCGAGCGCACAGCGCCAGGTAAGTGTGTCGGAAAAAAGCTGGCGGTTCCGGAGCCCGAGTATCAGGATCGGGATAAACATGAATGCGGGCAGGAAGCCGACACCTTTGGTAATGATTCCAAGGCCCATGAATGCCCAGGCCACGAAGTACCAGCCCCAGGCCGGTCCGGTGAAAAAATGCCGGATCAGGCCATAGGAGGCGACGGTAATCCAGGCCGCAACCATGGCATCTATCTGGGCCTTCTGGGCCTGAATCAGGAACTGCGGTGCCAGCAACAACAGCAATACGGCAATCGTGCCGGTACGCTGGTTCCATAGCCGCGTGCCTAGATCAAAAACCAGTCCCAGGGTTAGCAGGCTGCTAAGCGCATTTGGCAACAGGAAGGCGACTTTCAGGCTGCCAGTTAACCAATAGAACAGGGCAATGCTCCACATGAAGACCGGAGGCTTGTCCGGATAGAACTCGCCACCTCTCATGGGAATCAGCCACTGTCCGGAAGCCACCATTTCCCGGGCAACTTCGGCAAAGCGGGGTTCATCGGCCGGCCAGGGTGAGCGCAGGCCGATACCGGTGAAGATCATCACTGTGGCAAATGCCAGCAGCACGAGCAGTAGCCGGTTCCGCGAAAGGTTGAAAAGGTATTCAGGGAGATGGCGAACGAAAGGCGATGCGGGCATGGTCGGTCTCAGGGATGATCGGAAACGGAATTGGCCAGGGTTCTGGCTCTTTGATTGTGGTAGAGCAGCGCGCCAAGCATGGAGGCCAGAATGAACAGGGCAACGCTCAGGGTCAGTTGATATTCGTCAGCAGTGCCAATGCCGGCGCCGGCCAAAGCAAATACCAGCATTTGCGGAAGGTATCCGAGCGTGCTGCCGGCCAGGAAGGGCAGAAAACGGATGCCGGAACAACCGGCAACGAGGTTGGTGGCCAGGTTACTACCGACAGGTAGCAGGCGGACCATAAGTACCTTCAGCAGGGTCTGCTCCCGAAACAGTTCGTCAAACTGGCGCATGCGCCGGCTGAACCGGCGGGTCAGGGATGTTCGCAGCAGCCATCTTGCGGTGAAGAAGCACCCTGTGGCGCCAATAGTGGCTGCCAGTGTTGAGACCAGGGTACCGCTGATCCCGCCCAGGGCAAAACCGAGCACAAACGCCAGCAACTGGCGGGGGGCGCCGATGCCGGTGAAGATCGCGCCTGCCAGGGTAATAGCCAGCAGGCCCTCAACTCCGTGGCTGTGCAGGTAACTGGCTACCTGGGCCCTGTCCGCAATAAAATCGAGCCAGCCATTCTGGATTGCCAGATAGCCGACCAGCGCCAGCACAGCAAACGCCAGCCAGCGGGACCAGTTGAACATGTCAGGACTGCTCCGTTACTGATACCGGCGTGTCGGAATCGACGGGGTTGACAATGACGGGAGTACGGATGCGGTGTAGCAGCCATAAAACGCCGAACAGGTCGAGTATGCCGGCCCAGGTCCGATTCCACGCGTTGTATTTGGAGGTTCCCGCGGTACGTGGCCGGTGGTTTACTTCTACGACCGCAATCTCACCACCAATACCCCGCACCAGCGCCGGTATAAAGCGGTGGCCGTGGTCAAACCAGGGCAGTTTGAGAAACGTGGAGCGGGGGAACAGCTTGAGGCCACACCCGGTGTCCGGCACGCCATCATGCAGCAGGGCATCGCGGACGCGGTTGGCCAGCCGGGACTGGAACCGTTTCCAGGCGGTGTCCTTGCGGTTTTTCCGATAGCCCGCAATGCAGAAATCCAGGGCCCGGATCGTGTTTGCTTTTTGCAGCAGTGCCGGAATGTCAGCGGGGTCATTCTGGCCGTCACCATCCATCGTCACGATAAGACGACTTCGGGCGTGCCTGATGCCTGTGGCCAGCGCACCACTCTGGCCGATGCTCTGCTCATGACGAACCGTGATGAGGCGGCCACCAAGGGACCGGGCCGTCCGAATAGCGGTGTCCAGTGTCTGGTCGCGGCTGCCATCGTCCACCAGAACGACTTCGAAGCCGGGGTAATCCCGCATGACACCGAAGGCTTCTGTCAGAAGGTCAGCAATGTTTTCCTGTTCATCCTTGGCCGGAATAATCAGCGACAGGGTTCTTTTCTTGCCCATTTCAGAACATCCTCGAAAGCAGAACATCAATGGGGTTCATTGAATGCTCCCCATTAATAAGACCAGACAGTATATACCCTTAACCTTAATTCAACCTTAAGAACGGCTGTTTTGAAAGGAAGGTCGTGCGGGCAGCCAGATGCTGACGCACAGTCCGGGCTGCCCGTCTGTCCTTCCGGCGAGGGTAAGCTGGCCCCGGTGGAGCTCTGCGATACGGCGGGCGATGGCGAGCCCGAGCCCGGCGCCGCCGCCAAGTCGCTGATCAAGCCTGATAAAACGGCTGAGAGCCCGTTCCCGTTCTTCGGTTGGGATGCCGGGGCCCTGATCACAGACGGTAATGTGGTAACCGTCGCCGGAAGGCGTGAGGTGGGTGGTAATAACGGTCTGTTCGGGGCTGTACTGAATAGCATTGGCAAGCAGGGAGCGCATCAGTGTATTGATCAGAGCGCTATGGCAGCACACCAGGGCCTGGCCCGCATCGTCTTCCAGCACCGGCTCAATATTCTTCTTCATGGCCAGGGGTGCCACATCGGCAATGCTTTGTTCAATAATCGCTGACAGGTTGTGGTACGCCGGAGCAAAATCGGTACCTGCATCGACCCGACTCAGCAACAACATTTGCTCAACAAGGTGCACCATACGGTCAACCGACCGGATCAGATCCTGATACTGCTCCGGGTGGTCCTCGCAGGCTTTCTCCAGATTCAGTCGAAGTGCCGTCAGCGGCGTTCTCAGTTCATGGGCGGCATCCGCGGAGAATCTGCGCTCTCGTTCCAGAGCCTGGTTAAGTCGTCGCAACAGGCCGTTCACCGCCTGCACCAGTCCGGCCACTTCTTTGGGAGCCTGGCGGTCGTCCAGCGGATGAATACTTTCCGGTGCCATATTGCGCACCGGTTTCTCAAGTTTCCTGAGGGGCTGGAAGCCGACCTGGATCGACACAAGCACGGCCAGTGCAAGCAACGGGAGGGCAACCAGGAAGGGCAATACATTTCCCATTGCGATCTCCTGACTGAGTTCGTCCCGGACATCTTCACGCTGGGCGGTGCGAATCCAGTAGCCGGTAGACGGATCCCTCAAGGTAAATGTGCGCCATTGATAGCCTGCTACCTCCTGCCAGGCGAAACCCGGATCGAGCCCATGGGAATCGTTGGCGCGGAGTGTATCGAGAATCGGTTCTTTGTCCGGCGACCAGACTTCAAAGGCAATCTTGCGTTCGTACTTGTGGCCCGCTCCGCCGGGAAGGATCTCGTCTTCTTCCTCCTCGCCACGGTATGCACTCTCGGGCAGTTTCAGCGTTTTCGACAGGGTGTGGGAGAGCTGATCAGCCGGCTGGGTCGTTGATAAGTGGTCCACCAATCCCTGGACGATGCGAGTGCTCTGTGCCAGTTCCGCGTCGAACAACTCCTCAAGCTGATGGTCAGTGACGTAGAAACCCCACCCGGCGGCGATCAGAGTGATGAAAAAGACGGTACTGGTAACCAGGACCGTGAGTTTGCGGGTCAGGCTCATTCGGGTTCCCCAAGCGCCGCAGCCTCACTGTCCAGAAGGTAGCCCACTCCCCGAACGGTTCGAATGGTTTTCTTGCCGACACGGCGGCGGAGATGGTGAACGTGCACCTCCAGGGCATTGCTTTCGGCGCCCTGTTCCCAACCATAGAGCTGTTCTTCCAGGCGCCGTCGTGTTGCGACCTGGTCCGGATGTCGCATCAGGTAGTGCAGGATCTGGAACTCGCTGCGCGGGAGAATCGACGTCTCGGTGCCAACCGCTAACTGGCCGGAGTCCGGGGCCAGAGTTAGCCGACCCACCTTCAGGCCGGCGGTTCGGACGCCGGAGCCACGCCGGGTAACCGCCCGGATTCGGGCTTTCAGTTCTGCCATGGCAAAGGGTTTGGTCAGGTAGTCGTCCGCTCCTGCATTCAAGCCCCGCAATTTCTCATCCAGATCACCCCGGGCAGTGAGGATAATCACCGGTGTCTCGATGCCCTCGTTGCGGACCTTCTTAATGATATCCAGACCATCCACTCGCGGCAGGGTCAGGTCCAGGATGGCCAGATCGAAACTGTCGTTGAGCAGGGCGTTCAGGGCCTGCTGGCCGTCATCCAGCCAGTCGACGGTGTTCTGGTCGTCACGCAGCATCCCGAGCATGGTTTTGGCCAGGAGGTGATCGTCCTCTATCAGCAGTATTCGCATGTAGCAGGAATCCGGTTGGTTTTCAGCTCAGCGGGTGTTCGTTGGTTGCAGTGTAATCGATTCTGCTGCTTTTGCTTTCCCGGTCGCCGTTGTGCGCTGTATTCCGGAGCCGGGTATCCAACAGGAATACGCGGTAACGCCGGTTCTCATCAATGGGATCGGCAAGCGTTTCAAGCCGATGCAGCATCGCTGTGTTGCCTTTCTCCACAGCCAGCAACATCGGTCTGGAAAGCGCTCCCTGCTCCAGTTGGCGCTTTAGTGTCTCCGGGGTTACGGCACGCACTTTTCCCAGGCTGTAGAAGCGGGCTGAAAATGGTGCCTTGCCGACATAGACCAGTTCGTTGGCGCTCATGTCGGGCAGGCGGTCAACCCGAGCGATCAGTTCACGTTCGGTTTTCAGTTGTTCCGGATGAAAGGCAAGCCAACTCACGGCCACTGTGCCGAGCATTGGTATCAAAAGAATCGCAGCCAGTGCGGAGTGTTGCATTGGCCTGGCGGGACTCTGTGGCCAGAGGCTTGATGCCAGTACTGCGAGAAACGGCAAGCCGGGAAGAACATAAGTCCAGAGGATATTGCCCGACAAGGTGAAAAAGAGCGCCGGACTCAGGGTACATGCCAGCACCAGTCCGCCAATGCCTTTTTCACGGGCCTGCCATTCATGCACGGTGTCGTGCCCACGCCAGCGATTGAGCAGAAATGCCGCCAGTGCCACCAGACCCCAGGGGAGGCTGGCCACAACCAGGTACAGCCAGATGGTGCCACGGGGAAATTCGTGGGCGTTGCCATACAGATCACCCTGCCAACTGCTGACCAGGAACCGCTTGAGGTGCTCGCCCACAATAAAGTAATCAAGAAAACCGGGGGTCTTGAGCTCGGCCAGGACATACCAGGGTAATGCGATGGCCAGCATCAGCATGGAACCACGGATCCAGGGCAGGCACTGCCAGAGGGTACGCCAGCGCCGGGTAACGGCGACCCACAGAAACACCGGTAATCCGGTCAGAACCAGAATCAACGGGCCCTTGGCCAGCAAGCCGATGGCGAGACCGACGAAGAACAGCCAGCCCCACGGCGCCGGGCCGCCCTGAAGACGGACAATCAGGCTGGTCAGTACCAGCGTTGAGCCCAGGGCGAGGAAGGAGTCGGTCATCACCGTGCCCGCCGACAGGAAGCCCAGGGCAGTGGTGGCGTAAATGAGAGCAGCCCAGAGGCCGGCTGCTTTTGCTGCATCGCCAGTGCGATCAGGGTGCAGGAAACGGCGCAGGGTAAAGACCAGATAGACGATGACGGCATTGGCCAGCCAGGAGGGTAGTCTGCCGGAAAATTCACTCACACCGAATACATTGAACGACACTGCCTGCGCCCAGAAAGACAGGGGTGGCTTGCCCCAGAATGGCACGCCGTCATCGAACCAGGGCGTGATCCAGTCGCCGGTCTCGGCCATGATGCGGGCAATCTCGGCATAACGGGGTTCAGTTGTGTCGGCCAGCGGGAGGATTGCGGTCAGGCCAAGCCGGATAGCCAGAACCGAAAACAACAGCCATAGCAGGGTGTTAATGTTTCTGGTCATTACCGGCAACTCTCAGTTGGGGCACAACCGGCTGGGCGAGGTCCTCGCTGTCTTCGGCAACAATGAAGACCGGGCGTTGTTTGGTTTCCATGTATATGCGTCCGACGTATTCCCCCAGCAGGCCCACACAGAGCAGTTGAACGCCGGACAAAAACGTGATCATGGCAATCATGGACGCGTAGCCCGGCGTGGAAATGCCAAAAATCAGCGCCCTCAATACTTCCCAGGTTCCGAACAGGCCTCCCGCTCCGGCGGCGAGCAGGCCGAGAACCAGCGCAAGACGCAGGGGCCGGGTGGAGAACGAGGTGATCCCCTCCATTGCCAGGTGCATCAGTTTGAGATAGTTCCACTTGGTCTTGCCCGCCGCTCGCGGGTCACGGTCAAATTCCAGGATGACGGTAGGCATACCGACCCAGGCAAACATCCCTTTCAGGTAGCGGTTGCGTTCGGGTAACCGGTTCAGGGCATCGACCGTGCGCCGGCTCATCAGTCGGAAATCGCCGGTATCGACCGGTATCGCCGCATCGCTGATCCGGTTGATTAAACGGTAAAAGATGCTGGCCGTTGTCCGTTTCAGCCAGCTCTCGCCGGCCCGGGACCGGCGCTTCATCAACACCACGTCTGCCCCCTTACGCCATTCGGCAACCATTCTCGGGATCAGCTCGGGGGGATCCTGTAAATCAGCGTCCATCAGCACGACCGCGTCTCCGCGAGCATGCTCCAGGCCCGCGGTCACCGCCGCTTCCTTACCGAAGTTCCGTGACAGCTGTACTACCCGTATGCCGGGCTGGCGATCTCTGGCCCGCATCAACTGGGCGACGGAATTGTCATGGCTGCCGTCGTCCACGAACAGCAGTTCCACCGTGCCCTCCAGTTGCCGGCTCACCAGGTCCAGCCGAGTCAGAAGGGTTGGGATGACATCCGCCTCGTTGTGAACCGGAATGATGACGCTGAGCACTGGGTCACTGAATGTCGGTTGTCGGTTCTTCATGAAAAACAAACCTCTCGGCAAAGAGATAGTTGGCGAATGCCACCAGGCCGGTCGCAATGAGTTGGGAAAGCGCAACGCTGATCCCCGCCGCCAGTAGCAGGGAAAAACTGAGCAGGTTCAGAATCCAGCCTAAACTGGCTCCGGTGAGATAACGAGGGAAGGCGATCCGGTGTGGCAGGCCAGAGCAAAAAGCATAGCGGTGCTGGGCGAGGTAGTTCATCAACAGGCCAATAGTTGCGCCGATGGTGGTTGCGACCACCGCGCTCATGCCGAACCCAATCAGTGCCAGCATGGTCAGCCAATGGAGCAGGGTGGCGAATCCTCCGGCCAGCAGGAAGCGGGGCAGTCTGCCCCATTCGTTTGTCAGCAAATCCGGAAGTTTCATGCAGCCTCGCTTCAGCACCCGAGCCCATCCGGGGGGAATCCGGATAATGGCCCGGCACTTTACACAGCCATTCTTAAACAAACCTGAAAAACCTCCCGGCAAAACCTTAAGGCGGTCTTAAGGTTTTTGCGGTGATGTCTTAAGGCCCGTTTAAGGCTGCCTTTCTAATCTGGCGGTCGTGATGGAAGGGGCCACAAGGCCGTGTGACCGGAGAATACCCATGACAGACCCGCTGACAATGTCGACCTGTTGCCCACCGGATTCCGGGGACGTGGTGCCTGTCATCCGTTGTGCCGGTCGCTGGTTTAACGAAATCCGCCCGGATACCCCGATGGCTGAGACAGTCGCGGGTTTTATACGCCGCCGCTTTCTTCATGCTTATGGCGCCGAACCTTGTCTACGCCTGCCGGCTCTTCTGGCCCTGACGACGGCTCAGGGAACCTTGCTGGCGGCAGTGGGTGTGCGCAATGCGGCGCTGGAGAAGCTGTTTCTGGAGGATTATCTGTCGGTTCCGGTGGAAACGATGATGCCGGTTCCGGGTATCGAGCGCCACAGGATCGCCGAGATTGCCCACCTGGCCGGTGTCGAGGCCGGTGTCAGCCGTTTTCTGTTTGCCTCTCTGTCGGTCTGGCTGGATGGCGCCGGTTACGACTGGGTGGTGTGCACCGGCACTGACCAGCTCCGCAATAGCTTCCATCGCCTGGGGATCGCCACGCAGGTTCTGGGTGATGCGGACCCTGCCCGGCTTCCGGGCGGCGGCGCCGGTTGGGGCCGGTACTACGATCACCACCCGGTGGTGATGGCTATCAGGGTCTCGGACGGGCTTGCCGCCCTTCGCCAGGCGGGCCTTTTACGGGTAACTCAGTCGGTTGCTCCGGTCATTGATGCCGGAGGCGCGGCTCAGGAGGGTGCTTATGGCCGCCTTGCCTGAATTGCTCCAGCGCCAGGCACTGGCTCACCCCTCACGCACTGCCCTGCAGGGGCTGGATTCGGCAATCAGTTATAGCCAGATGATGCAGGCGGCCGAAGCTCTGGCCGATCAGTTGCGGCTGTTGGGAGTAAACCGTGTTGGCCTGTGCGGGGACAATTCCCTGGCCTGGATTCTGGCCGATCTTGCCTGCCTGCTGGCAGAGGTCGTGTGCGTCCCGGTGCCGGTTTTTTTCTCGAAATTCCAGGCGTCGCACCTGATCGAACGGGCGGGCCTCGACTGCCTGCTGTCCGGTGAGCAGGGTACCGGCAGTGAGCATCTGGGCCATGGTGTCTGGCTCCAGCACCTGCCGGTGACCGCAGCCGGGGCCTGGATGCCGGAAACCACCGCCAAGATTACGTTCACCTCCGGCAGCACTGGCACGCCCAAAGGTGTGTGCCTGTCCTCAGCACAGATGACGTCAACCACGCTGGCCCTGAAAGACCGACTGGCAGGCGTACAGCTGCAACAGCACCTGTGCATCCTGCCACTGGCCACGCTGCTGGAGAATATTGCGGGTGTGTACCTGCCCCTGCTGATGGGCGCCACCGTCACCGTGGAACCCCTGCTGAGCCTGGGGATGACCGGCAGCAGCGGTCTGGACCTTGGTCGGCTGGTGGCGGGCATCAACCAGAGCAAGCCGCAGTCACTGATTCTGGTGCCGGAGCTGGCCATGGCGCTGGTGGCGGCCGCCGAACAGGGACAGCTGGACAACCGGTGGTTCCGGTTTCTCGCCGTTGGCGGTGGCCGGGTGTCTCCGGAGTTGCTGGCCCGTGGCCGTGCCGTCGGACTGCCCCTCTACGAGGGCTATGGCCTGTCGGAATGCAGTTCTGTGGTTGCCCTCAACGTACCCGGTGATGAATGCGAAGGCACCGTTGGCAAGCCGCTTCCCCACGTTGAAGTGATGGTGGATTCGGACCACCACATTCTGGTCCGTGGCAATACCCACCTGGGCTATCTGGGCGATGAACCCGAAGGTGACGAGTGGCTGGATACCGGGGATCTGGGGCGCCTCAGTCCTGACGGATTTCTGATGGTGAATGGCCGTGCCAAGAATCTTCTGATTACCAGTTTCGGCCGCAACATCAGCCCCGAATGGCTGGAGAGCGAACTGATCCAGGCCCTCGGTGCCCAGCAGGCGGTGGTATTTGGAGACGGCGATCCGAACCCGGGCGCGCTGGTGGTTATCCGGGATGGCCGCTCGCCGGAGCAGTTGCGTTCAGCGCTGACTGCGCTCAATGCCGGCTTGCCGGACTATGCCCGGCTGGAAGCACTCTACATTCGCCGGCAGCTCCTGACACAGGCTAGCGGCCATCTAACCACAAACGGCAGGCCGGTACGCCACAGAATCCAGGCCGACCTGCCGACGCTGATTTCCGACAGTTTTCAGATTTTCATGAACGTAACGGTTGCTTGTTCAGCCTCATCCAACACGCCAGGAGAATCTCACATGGCATTTTTTGACAGATTGCAGCAGGAAACAGCAGGGGCCCGGGTGCACGTCACCGGCGCGCCTGTGGTCAAGGCGATTGCCGAGGGGCGTTTCAGTCTTGAGGCCTACACCTGGTTTCTGACCCAGGCCTACCACCACGTCAAGCACACGGTCCCTCTGATGATGGCCTGCGGTGCCCGATTGCCCGAACGGATGGAGTTCGTCCGCAAGGCGCTGGTTGAATACATCGACGAGGAATATGGCCACCACGAGTGGATCCTGAATGATCTGGAAGCCTGCGGTGCCGACAAGGAACAGGTTCGCAACGGCAAGCCGGACCTGTCCATCGAGCTCATGGTTTCGTATCTGTACGACCAGATTAACCGGGGCAACCCTGCGGTGTTCTTCGGGATGGTTCAGGTGCTTGAAGGCACTTCCATCGAACTGGCGACACCACTGGGTGAGCAGATCCAGAAGCTTTTGGGCCTTGCTGATGAGGCATTCAGCTACCTGTATTCCCATGGTGCCCTGGACCAGGAACACTTTGAGTTTTTCCGCAACCTGATGAATGACGTCACAGCCCCGGACGACCAGCAGGCCATTATTGATGCCGCCCGGGTGGTGTACAGGCTCTATGGCGACATGTTGCACAGTATACCGCTGCCGGCCAGCCGAAAGGGGCAGAATCATGAGGCTGCATGACCGGGTATTCCTCCTGCTCGGTGGCACCGGTGGTATTGGCAAGGCGCTGGTGGATCCGCTGGTGCGCGCCGGAGCGAGAGTGATTGTTGCTTCCCGGCATCCGGAAAAGATCGGACACCGGGAAGGGGTGTCCGTGGTGCACCTGGATCTGGCTGCCGCCGATCTCGACCAGCAGTTGCTGCGCTTGAGTGAAGCCTATCCGGATATTGACGGGGTGATCCACTGTGCCGGCCAGAATCGCTTCGCCGGGCTCCCGGCCATGGCCGTTGGTGAACTGGACACCCAGCTCACCGTGAACCTTCGCTCTGCCATGCTGGTGGCCAGGCATTTTGCACCCAGATTCGAGAAGTCCGGGAGCGGTGCTCTGGTGTTTGTGGGGTCCACCTTCGGCAGCATCGGTTTCCCCGGCTATACCGCCTACTGCGCCACAAAATTCGGCCTTCGCGGTTTCACCGAGGCACTGCGCCGGGAATTGGCGGATACCGCCGTTCAGGTGGTTTACGTGGCGCCCCGGGCCACCGCCACGGAAATGAATCCGGAAGAAGTGAATGAGCTTAACCGGGCCCTCGGCAACAGCGTCGACACACCGGAGGCGGTGGCATCCCAGATTCTGGAAGCCATGGTGAATGATGACCGCCGCCGGTTCCTTGGCTGGCCGGAGAAACTGTTCGTGGTCATCAACGGAGTGCTCCCGCGCCTCGTCGATAAAGCCATGCTCAAGCAACTGCCGATCATCCGGCGTTTTCTCAATTCAGGGGTATTGTCATGAAGTGGATGGTTCTGATGATGGCCTGGGTGCTCCTCCCTCGGCAGTCTCTACTATCGGGTACCCGGTTGGCCACTGGGATTCGGTGACGACGACAAAGCCCGGAACTACCTGCAGAGAGCACTGGCCATTAATCCGGACGGTATCAGACTCCCATGGGTTCGCTGCCCCTGTCATGGTGAACTACACTCTTTTATGAGAAGGGGCAAAGCCTCTGTCAGGGAGACGTATTGTCCATGGCAACCAGGTCCAATAACGGGCAGAAATTCCCCATGTCTGCCCGGTTTTTTCAGAAGCTGGCTTCGGGCGTTCCTGGTGTGCTCTTTACCTACTGGCTGAGTGCTGACGGACAGTCCCACCACTACCCTTTTGTCAGCAATCAGGTGCAGACGCTTTTTGGTATCGATCCTTCGGTACTCAATGAAAACGCCGATGCCGTGTTCTCTGTGATTCATCCGGACGACGCCTCCGCCGTCATGGCAAGCATTCAGGAATCGGCACTCAAACTGGAGCCCTGGTGTTATTGCGCCCGCCTGAGGCTCAGTCATGGGGAATACGAATGGTTCGAGGCGTATTCGGCACCGGAACGCCAGCCTGACGGCAGTACTGTCTGGTACGGTCAGTTTCACAACATTCAGCATTACAAAAACCTGGAGCGTAGCCTCCGGGAAAGCGAGTCCGAGTTTTCCTTCCAGGCGGGCTTTCAGAAACTGATTGCCCGTCTGTCCACCGAGTTTATCAACCTTGGTTTTGGCACCATTGATGAGTGCATTGACGAACTGCTCAGGTCGATCGGTGAATTCTTCGACGTAGACCGGGCTTACTTGTACCGGTTCTCAGACAACTATGCGCTCATGACCAACACCCATGAATGGTGTCGTGATGGCGTTCAGGCGCTGATCGACTCCCAGCAGGAGGTTTCGATTGAGGACTTTTACTGGTGGCAGGAAAAAATCGACGGCATGGTGGCCGGCAATCGGGCGGTTTTCATTGAAGATGTAGACAGTCTTCCGCACGAAGCCGCGCCGGAACGTGCACTGCTTCAGGCGCAGGGTGTTTCTTCCATGTTCTGTATGCCCATCCGGGTCCGTGGCCGGGTCACCGGTTTCTTTGGCGTGGACTCATTACGGCGTCGTGAATGGCGCCAGGATCAGGCTGATCTGCTTATCATCGTTTCCGGGCTGCTGTCGGGGGCGCTGGAACGTCACCGCCTGGAAGAGGAGTTGCTGAATCAGTCAATCCGGGACCCTCTTACCGGCCTGCACAACCGTCGCTACCTGATGCCAAGGTTGAACGAGATGCTGAGCCGGAGTAACCGGCGTGGTGAGGGGTTTGCCCTGGCAATGTTCGATATTGACCATTTCAAGCGGATAAACGATTCCGTCGGACATCTGGGGGGAGACTATATCCTCCAGCGGTTTGCCGAGATCCTGAACCAGCAGACCCGGTCCATGGATGTTGTGGCCCGCTTTGGAGGGGAGGAGTTCATCGTTGTCTTCAACGCTGTTGAAGTCAACGATGTGCGTCAGCTCGTTCTCCGGATTCTGGAAGCGGTGTATGACGAGACGTTTGTGTTTGATGACCAGATCGTTCCCGTCACGGTCAGCGCCGGTGTGGCTGGTATTGAAGAGCTGGCCGAGATCCCGGCGAGCCCGGATGCCCTCATTGCCCGGGCAGATGACCGGCTGTATCTTGCCAAGCAGTCGGGCAGGGGCTGCCTTGTCGATGCATCAGGGACATTGCGCATATAAGGAGAGATCATTTCACCTCATATTACTAGATAGTATATCTTTAGAATTAAATCTCTAGATATCAACTCCGATAGAGGTGACAGTCATGAGCAACCCGACCGTTCAGCATTTTTTTGATGAACCCACCAACACCTTCAGTTATGTAGTGCGGGACCCGGAAAGCCAGGCCTGCGCCATTCTCGATTCTGTCCTGGATTTTGATTATGCCGCCGGTACCACCGACGTTCGGTCTGCCGACCAGATCATTGAGTATATTCGCAGTAACGACCTGAACGTTGAGTGGGTTCTGGAAACCCACGTGCACGCAGACCACTTGTCTGCCGCGCCCTACCTGCACGAGAAGCTGGGTGGTAAAACCGGCATTGGCGCGCACATCCGTGACGTTCAGGAGATTTTCGGCAAGGCGTTCAACGCCGGTACTGAATTCCTGCGCGACGGCAGCCAGTTTGACCAGCTTTTCCGCGAAGGGGACACCTTTGCCATTGGCGGCCTTGAAGGGCGGGTATTGCATACGCCTGGTCATACACCTGCCTGCCTGACCTATGTCATCGGCGACGCCGCCTTTGTCGGCGATACCCTGTTCATGCCGGATTACGGCACTGCCCGCTGTGATTTTCCCGGGGGAGATGCCCGCACCCTGTACCGGTCCATCCAGAAGGTGCTGGCCCTGCCGGCGGAAACCCGCATCTTCCTCTGTCACGATTACAAGGCGCCGGGGCGTGATGAATACCAGCACATGACCACTGTGGCTGAACAACGTAAAGCGAACATTCATGTTCATGAGGGTGTTTCCGAGGAAGAGTTTGTGAAGATGCGGACCGAACGGGACGCGACACTGGATATGCCGCAGCTGATTCTGCCGTCGGTGCAGGTCAATATGCGGGCAGGGCACATGCCGCCTGCCGAAGACAATGGGCAGGTTTACCTGAAAGTGCCAGTTAACCTGTTCTGAGATTCACGATGAATCTTAAACGCTATCTGCCCATTCTTGACTGGGCGCCACAGTACAGGCGCAATCAGGCCACCAGTGATCTGGTGGCCGCGGTTATCGTGACCGTGATGCTGATTCCCCAGTCCCTGGCTTACGCCTTGCTGGCAGGCCTGCCCGCCCAGGTGGGGCTGTACGCCAGTATCCTGCCGCTGGTGATCTATGCCGTGTTCGGTACCAGCCGCACCTTGTCCGTAGGACCGGTGGCGGTGGCTTCCCTGATGACCGCGGCCGCGCTGGCGCCGCTGGCGGAAGCGGGTACTCCGGAATACGTTTCCGGAGCGATTCTGCTGGCGGTCATGTCAGGCCTGATGCTGACCCTAATGGGTATTTTCAGGCTTGGCTTCCTCGCCAATTTCCTCAGTCACCCGGTCATTTCCGGCTTTATTACCGCCTCCGGTATTGTCATTGCGGCCAGCCAGCTCAAGCATATTTTCGGGATTCAGGCCTCCGGCCACAACCTGTTGGCGATTGGCCAGTCCCTGATCCGGTCGATCGGCGATACCAATCCGGCGACCCTGGCCGTTGGCATCGGCGCGCTGCTGTTTCTGGTGCTGGCACGCAAGCGCCTGAAGCCGCTTCTGATGGCTGTGGGGCTGGCGCCGGGAAGGGCGGATATCCTGACCAAAACCGCTCCCATTCTGGCGGTTCTGGCCACCACCCTGGTGGCCTGGCAGTTCCAGCTTGATGCCCGGGGTGTGCGCCTGGTGGGCGATGTTCCCCGGGGATTGCCGGAGCTGGCTTTGCCCAGTCTGGATATGGGGCTGTGGCAGCAACTGGCGGTTAGCGCCCTGCTGATCAGCGTGGTCGGTTTCGTGGAATCGGTATCCGTCGGCCAGACTCTGGCCGCCAAGCGGCGCCAGCGAATCGATCCGGACCAGGAACTGATTGGCCTGGGTACCGCCAACCTGGGCGCCGGCTTTTCCGGCGGTATGCCGGTAACCGGCGGTTTCTCCCGCTCGGTGGTCAACTTTGATGCCGGTGCCGAAACGCCGGCCGCGGGCGCCTATGCGGCGGTGGGCATTGCCCTGGCAACGCTGTTCCTGACGCCGGCGATTGCGTATCTGCCCCAGGCGACTCTGGCGGCAACCATCATTGTTGCCGTCGCCACCCTGATCGACTTTCCGGCCCTGGGCCGCACCTGGCGTTATTCCCGGACGGATTTCGGTGCCATGCTCGCCACTATCGTGCTGACACTGGTGCACAGTGTGGAGGCGGGCCTCATCGCGGGTGTGGCCTTGTCCATCGGGCTGTTCCTGTATCGTACCAGCCGTCCTCACAGCGCGGTGGTTGGCCGGGTGCCCGGCACTGAGCACTTCCGCAATGTGCTCCGCCACGACGTGGAGCTGTGCCCCAAGGTCACCTTCCTGAGAGTGGATGAAAGCCTCTACTTCGCCAACGCCCGTTTCCTCGAGGAAACCGTGATGGATCTGTTGACCCGGGAACCGGAACTGAAAGACCTGGTGCTGGTGTGTCCGGCGGTCAACCTGGTGGATGCCTCTGCGCTGGAAAGCCTTGAAACTATCAACGAGCGCCTGAAGGATGCCGGGGTCCGGTTGCATCTTTCCGAGGTGAAAGGGCCGGTGATGGACAGGCTGAAGGGTACGGAACTGCTTTCCCACCTGGGCGGCGAGGTGTATTTGAGCACCTACGAAGCCTGGCAGCGCCTGACCGACCCTGGCAAGCTCGAAAAACAGGTCGCCTGATTAATCAGGATCCGCTTGCGCCGGGGGTGGGGCCGGCCGTTATGATGTCATTCCCGACCTGGTTTCTGCGGTATTTTCGCTATGGGCATGACTGAAAACCTGCTATCGACCAGCCAGTGGATCACCACCCTTCTGCTTTTCCTGGTCATTCTGGTCCGGGCAGTGCGTTCGATTGACTGGCAGGCGTTCCGAAAGGATAGCGCACTCCAGCATTCGTTTTTCGGGGCAGCCGTGGTGCTGGGGTTTGTCTGGCAGTTGCGGGCGGGGATTTCTCCGGGCCTGGCCATCCATATTTTCGGTATCACAGCTTTAACGTTGATGCTGGGTTGGGCTCTGGCGGTTCTTTCGGGGCTGCTGGCCCTGGTGATTACCGTGATTACCGGCCGCGAGCCGTTGCTGATGTTTGCCGCCAACGGCCTGGTTACGGTGATGGCGCCGGCACTTGTCAGTCACTGGATCATGCTCTGGGAGCGTCGGCGGGATTTCCGGAATTTTTTCGCCTACATCTTTTTCTGCGGCTTTTTCGGCGCGGGCATTTCGGTGGCCGCTGCCGGCACCGTCATGTGCCTGATGCTATGGACCAGCGGCGTCTATACCTTTGATGAGCTGGTGCATGAATACCTGCGCTATCTGCCTCTGTTCATGATTCCGGAGGGCTTTGTGAATGGCACCCTGGTGACCGGGCTGATGGTGTTTCACCCGGACCGGCTGACAACACTCGATCAGAGGCGTTACCGATAAGCCCATCCCGGCTCAGAGGCCTTCGCCGGAAGCCAGAACCGGATTGAACGCATCCCCGTGTTTGCCAGACGCCACCCGTTCCTGCCACTGGCGTGCCCAGTCCAGAACCTCCCCTGCGGGCATCGGGCGGGCGATACCATAACCCTGAACAAAGTTACAGCCCATCTGCCGCAGCGCCCGGGCGTGTTCCGCGGTTTCCACCCCTTCAGCGAGTACCGGGTGGGCAAACCGCTGGGCCAGGAAGATCACGCTCTCCACAATGGCGCGGTCGCTGGCATCCTCGAGCATGTTCCGCACGAAACTCTGGTCAATCTTGATGATGTCCACCGGCAGCGTGCGCAGGTAGGTGAGCGATGAAAATCCCGTGCCGAAGTCATCCAGGGCCACCTGCAGGCCGAGTTTCCGGCACCGAGTGAGGACATTGCTGGCTCGTTTGGTATCCTCAAGGGCCGTTGTTTCCAGTACTTCCAGGGTAATCTGCGCCGGATCGAGATCAGGGTGGCTGTGAAGGTAGCTTTTCAGATAGTCGATAAAGCTTCTGTCCATCAGGTGTGGTGCGCTGATGTTGATACTGACGGCGAGGTTCTCGCCGGCTTCCCTCCAGACGTTCATCCGGTAAATGGCCTCTTTCAGCACCCACTGGCCCAGGGGAGCCTCCAGGTGGCTGTTTTCCATAACGGGCAGAAACTCACCCGGAGAAACCAGGCCCTTTTCCGGGTGGTTCCAGCGGATCAGCGCCTCGAAGCCAAGCAACTGGCAGTCGGTAACCTGGACCTGGGGCTGGAAAAAGAGCTCGAATTCCTCATTTTCGAGCGCCCGGCTGATTTCCATCAGCTGGTTGCGACGGTTCCGGCGATGCTCATCCAGGCCGGGGTCGAAGAAGTGATACTGGTTACGGCCCTTTTCTTTTGCTGAATACATGGCCTGGTCGGCGTGGCGGATCAGACCTTCGGCGTCTGCCTCGTCTTCCGGGTAGCGGGCAATGCCCAGGCTTGCTGTCAGGGCAACGCTCTGGTCGCCCACCGGAACGGGCTTGCCAACGGTGGCAAGAATGCGCTGATAGACCGCGTCGTGGTTGTCGTCGCCCTGCAGCAGCAGAACAAATTCGTCGCCGCCGATCCTGGCCACGGTGTCGCCACTGCGCAATGCCCGGGTCAGTCGCTCGGAAAGGGTTCGCAGCGTCTGGTCGCCGGCTGCTAGTCCCAGGCGGTCGTTGATGGCCTTGAACCCGTCCAGGTCGAGATAGCAGACCGACAGGCTGCGGCCTTGCCGGTCAGCGTGATCCCGGGCGGTGCGCAGCCGCGCCTCAAGCAGCTGGCGATTCGGCAAGCCGGTCAGGTCATCGTAGTTGGCCGCCCGCTCCAGTTCCCTGGCGTGGTTCTTGATTGCGGTGATATCTGAAAACGCCGCAACATGGTAGTGCTGGGCGGGTTCGTCCAGGTGTACGCGGCTGATGGCGAGCAGCTCAATGTATTCTTCGCCGTTTTTCCGGCGATTCCAGATTTCACCACACCAGTGGCCGGTTTGCTCGATGGATCGCCACATGGACTGGTAGTAGCCCGCCGAATGGCGCCCGGAACTGAGAATGGCGGGGTTGAGCCCCAGAACCTCGTTGCGGCTGTAGCCCGTGATCCGGGAAAACGCGGGATTCACATCCAGAATCTGGTTCGACTGATCGGTAATCAGAATGGCTTCGTGGCTGTGGTCAAAAACGCTGGCGGCAATACGCAGGCTGCGTTCACTGTGTTTGCGGTCTGAAATGTTGTTGTGGATAGCGATAAAGCCCTGGCCAACGTCCTGATCGGCACTGATCGGAACACAATAGGTATGCACCCAGTAGGGCGAGCCGGCCTTGGTGTAGTGGAGGATATCCTCTTCAATAACTTCCGCCTGCTGGAGCTTCTGGCTGATGCGTTTCGCGGTCTCCGGGTTCGTGCCGGGCCCGTACAACACGTCTCCCGGGAAGCGCCCCTTAACCTCATGAAGGCGGTAACCCGTGTGCTTTTCAAAGCTGGGATTGACCCACTCGATACGCCCCGCGTTGTCCAGCATGACCAGAAAGTTGGGCGTTACCGAGGCAATCAGGGCGAGCCGACCGGGGTCGATGTCTGAGGGCGGATTGATCGCAGTCGGGCGTCTGGCCATAAGAGCGGATTCCGGTTTCTGGGCTGGTAAATGTTACGAACTCCCTTGCCTTTGAGACACTTTTGTAAGTGTAGCAGTTGAGCAAACATTCAACGTCCATAGTTTAGGCAACGGGTCGGGGTATGGGGCTGGCTGTGTCTGGATTCTCCAATCAGGGTCCAATAGGGCAGGATAGGATGCCGGAACGGCGCTGGAAAACTATTGGTTGTTGGTCGAAGGGAATTGATGGGTGTCAGTTTTTTGCCAGATTGTTGTCGGTGTTCACGGTTGCCAGCTGGGCCACCGGGGCTTTTCGGGGTCTGTTAAAAATTTGCTCTACCTCAACTTCAGATATGACTTGATGAACTATGCTGTTGCCATGCAGATCTGAACCAGTGGCGCGCAGCCACGTGAGGATGTGTTCAGCCCCTCCCCGAGGTTCCCGGAAAGGAGCTGTCTGCACAATGCGATTAAGGACAGGAGACCGCATCGTGACTGAAGACGAAACGCCGCCCGAAAATGCCGAAAACGATCTTGCTTCGCGATTCCCCACAGCTTACACCATTCTGTTCTGTCTGATTGCCCTGGTCGCTGCTCTGACCTGGATTATCCCGGCAGGGCAATATGAACGGGCGATGAATGAAGAGGTCGGGCGAGAGGTTGCTGTGCCTGGCACCTACCAAACGGTGGACCCCAACCCCCAGGGCTTTGTTGATGTCATGCTGGCACCGACTGCCGGGTTCTACGATCCCGACAGTTACGCGGCCAACGCCATTGATGTTGCCCTGTTCGTGCTGTTTCTCGGGGGCTTTCTCGGGGTGATGAATGCAACCGGTGCCATAGATACCGGCATTCGCAGCGCCATGCGACACCTGGAAGGCCATGAAATCTGGATGATTCCTATCCTGATGACCCTGTTTGCCCTGGGTGGCACCACCTACGGGATGGCCGAGGAAACCCTGGCCTTCTACGCGATTCTGGTTCCCGTCATACTCGCGGCCGGCTACGACGCAGTGACCGGTGTTGCCATTATCCTGGTCGGTGCCGGGGTTGGCGTGCTTGGCTCCACCATCAATCCCTTCGCCACCGTGATCGCCGCCAATGCAGCCGGCATACCGTTTACCGACGGCATCGTGCTGCGTTTCATTCTGCTGATCGGTGGCCTGCTGATCTGCATTGCCTATGTCATGCGGTATGCCCACCGGGTCAAGGCAGACCCGTCACGTTCGGTGGTGTCAAAGCAGTGGGCAGCCCACCGTAAGCTGTTCCTGCAGGGGCATGATGAAGAGATTCACAGCGCAAGCCTCACCACCATTCAGATCATTTCCCTGATTATCTTCGGGCTGACCTTTGCGGTGATGATCTGGGGCGTGTCCTCCCAGGGTTGGTGGATGGCACGAATGGGGGCCCTGTTCTTCGGCGCCGCGATTGTGATTGGCCTTATTGCCCGCCTGGGCGAAAAGAAACTGACCGGCAGCTTTGTGGATGGCGCCCGGGATCTTCTAGGTGTCGCCCTGGTGGTCGGCCTTGCCCGTGGCATCGTGGTGATCATGGAGCAGGGCATGATCGCCGACACCATTCTGCACAGCGCGGAAACCTCGCTGGGTGGTCTGCCGGAGCTGGCTTTTATCAACCTCATGTTCTGGATCGAGGTAGGCATGAGCTTCTTTGTGCCTTCGTCCTCGGGGCTAGCCGTCCTGTCCATGCCAATTCTGGCACCGCTGGCGGACTTCGCGAATGTGGGGCGGGATCTGGTGGTTACCGCCTACCAGTCTGCCAACGGTCTGGTAAACCTGATCAATCCCACCTTCGCGGTTGTGGTTGGCGGTCTCGCCATCGGCCGGGTCTCCTACGATCGCTGGATCGCCTTTATCTGGCCCTTGCTGCTCATTCTGACTGTGTTTATCAGCGTGATAATCAGCATCGGCACCATGCTGTGAATTTTCTGAAAAAGGAGTTTCGCCATGTCTGAACCAAGCCTTGGAGTGCATTCTGAAACAGGAACCCTGCGACAGGTCGTTGTCTGCCGACCTGGCCTGGCCCACCGGCGGTTGACGCCGTCGAACTGCGATGCCCTGCTGTTTGACGATGTGTTCTGGGTAAAGCAGGCACAGAAAGACCACGATGTGTTTGCCAGTGTCATCCGGAGCCGGGGTGCGGAGGTCCTGGATGTCAACGAGCTGTTGGCGGAAACCCTGGATATTGCTGAAGGCCGGGCCTGGGTGCTGGACCACCGGATCAACTGGAACCACATTGGTGTCGGCATGGTGTCGGACCTGCGGGCCTGGATGGACGAGCTGCCCGGAAAAGCCCTGGCCGATTTCCTGATTGGCGGCCTGGAGGTGGCGGATCTGCCCTTTGATCCGGTGGGGCTTTTTGGTAACCATCTCGGACGTCTGGGATTCGTGCTGCCTCCGCTGCCCAATTTCCTGTTCACCCGGGACAACAGTGCCTGGATCTATGGTGGCGTGACCCTGAACCCGATGTACTGGTCCGCCCGCCGGCCCGAAACCCTTCTGATGGCAGCTATCTATAAGTTTCATCCAAGGTTCGCGGGCAAGGTAGAGGTGCATTGGGGCGATCCTCTGGCGGACCATGGCCTGGCCACTCTGGAGGGCGGGGACGTCATGCCGGTGGGCAATCGTACAGTGTTGGTCGGGATGGGCGAGAGGTCCTCGCCACAGGCCATTGGCCAGCTGTCAAAAGCACTGTTTGACGGTGGCATGGTGGATCGGGTTGTTGCCTGCCAGTTGCCGAAAGCCCGTTCAGCGATGCATCTGGATACCGTATTTACGTTTTGTGGCGGCAACGTGGTCACTGCCTTCAAGGAGGTGGCCGATGCCGTGATCTGCTTTGACCTGAGGCCGGGCGAGGGCGCAAAAACGCTGTCCTTCCGGCAGGAATCGCGACACTTGTTCGAGGTGGTTGCGGAGATTCTCGGGTACCCGGCCCTGGAGGTTGTGCCCACGGGTGGCGACAGTCCGGAAGAGCGGGAGCGTGAACAATGGAACGACGGTAACAACGTGCTGGCGCTGAGCCCTGGCGTGGTTGTCGGTTATGACCGAAATGACGATACCAATGCCGCCCTGTCCGCGGCGGGCATCGAGGTCCTGGCAATACCCGGTGCCGAGCTGGGCCGGGGCCGCGGCGGTGGCCGCTGCATGAGTTGCCCAACCATCAGGGATGCTGTCTGACAGCGAAGGAGACGTGTAATGGCTTTTAACCTCAAGAACCGGCATTTTCTGACCCTGCGCGATTACACCCCGCGCGAAATCAGTTTCCTGCTCAAGCTGGCGGCGGATCTGAAAACCGCCAAGTATGCCGGCACCGAGGTGCCACGGCTGCAGGGCAAGGACATCGCGCTGATCTTCGAGAAAAACTCCACGCGAACCCGGGTCGGGTTCGAAGTTGCCGCCTTCGACCAGGGTGCTCGGGTGACCTACCTGGGGCCGACCGGTACCCACATAGGGCACAAGGAATCGGTCAAGGATACCGCCCGGGTGCTGGGCCGGGTCTACGATGCCATCGAGTACCGGGGCTTCGGGCAGACCATTGTGGAAGAGCTGGCGCAATACGCGGGCGTGCCGGTCTACAACGGGCTGACCAACGAGTTCCATCCGACCCAGATACTGGCGGATTTCCTGACCATGCAGGAGCATGTGGAGAAGCCCCTGCGCGAAGTGGCCTATGTATTTATCGGCGATGCCGCCAACAACATGGGCGACAGCCTGCTGATCGGTGGCGCCAAGATGGGGATGGATGTGCGTTTGTGCGCCCCGCAAGCCTGCTGGCCGAAACAGGCCGTTCAGGATGAGGCGAAGGCAATCGCGGCCGAAACCGGCGCCCGGATCACCATCACCGATGACACAGACGCGGCCGTGGCCGGTGTCGACTTCGTCTATACCGATGTCTGGGTCTCCATGGGGGAACCCAGGGAGAAGTGGGCTGAGCGCATCAAGCTGCTGATGCCCTATCAGGTCAACGCCGCGCTGATGGAGAAAGCCGGCAATCCCCGCGTGCGCTTCATGCATTGCCTGCCGGCGTTCCATAACACCGAGACCACGGTGGGTAAGGAAATGCGGGACGAATTTGGCATCGACGCCATGGAAGTGACCGAGGAGGTGTTTGAAAGCCCGGCGTCCGTCGTCTTCGATCAGGCAGAAAACCGCATGCATACCATCAAGGCCGTCCTCGTGGCGACCCTGGGAGGCTGACATGCTGGTGGTCGCAGCTTTGGGTGGTAACGCCCTTCTGAAGCGCGGAGAGCCGCTGACGGCAGAGGCTCAGCGCCGTAATGTGCAGGTCGCGGCCAAATCGCTGGCACAGATTGTCCGTGCCGGACACGATCTGGTAGTGACCCACGGCAACGGTCCGCAGGTGGGGTTGCTGGCACTTCAGGGCGCGTCCTACAAGCCGGATGAGGCTTATCCGCTGGATGTTTTGGGTGCGGAAACCGAGGGCATGATCGGTTATATGATCGAACAGGAGCTGGAAAACGCCCTGGAACATGACCGTCCGGTCGCCACCTTACTGACACAGGTGGTGGTGGACCCGAAAGATCCCGCCTTTGCGAAACCGGCCAAGTTTGTCGGGCCGGTGTACGAACGCGCTGAGGCCGAGCGCCGGGCAGCAGGCGCGGGCTGGAGTATTGCGCCGGACGGTGACAAGTGGCGACGGGTGGTGCCCTCCCCCAAACCCCTGGAAATACCGGATTTGCGAGTGTTGCAACTGTTGCTGGAGCAGGGTGTGGTCGTGGTCTGCACCGGTGGTGGCGGAATACCGGTGCTGCGCCGGGAAGACGGCAGTCTGGTGGGCATTGAAGCGGTCATCGACAAGGACGCCGCCAGCGCGCTGCTGGCCAGACAACTGGGCGCGGATGCGCTGCTCCTGCTGACCGATGTTGATGCCGTCTACCGGGATTTTGGCACCGATCAGTCGACGCCGGTTTCCACACTGACGGTGGCCGAGGCGCGAGCACTGGATATGCCCGCCGGCTCGATGGGGCCGAAGCTGGCCGCCGCCTGTGAATTTGCGGAAGCCGGCGGATTCAGCGGCATCGGCCGGCTGCGGGATGCCATTGCCATACTTCAGGGGGCGGCAGGCACTCGTGTGTCTGCCGGGTAACAGGTTCCTGTTATGAGTCAGGATACGCTGGACGCGTCGCCGGGGCCTGGCACCGGCATCATCGTTGGTATCAGGGGGGGTGTTGTGAGTGTCCGGTTTCCTGAGCCGGTACCCCACATTCGCGAGCTCCTGTACGCTGGCAAGATTGCCCTCGAGGTGGCCGCACTTGAGGACAAGGGCGTGGTCCGTTGCATGGCATTGGCCCCGGTGAAGGGGCTGGGCTTGGGGATGCCGGTTCGGGCGACCGGTTCGTCGATCACCGTGCCGGTGGGTGATGCCATACTGGGGCGTATGCTCAACGTATTTGGTGCGCCTGTGGATAACAAACCGGTCCCGGCTACCAGTGAGCGCCGCGCTATCCATCAGCTCCCGCCGTTGCTGGAAGACCGTGTGGTCCGAAGCCAGATTCTGGAAACCGGCATCAAGGCCATTGATCTGCTGTCTCCCATTGAGCGGGGTGGAAAAACCGGCCTGTTCGGTGGCGCCGGGGTGGGAAAGACGGTTCTGATTACCGAACTGATCCATAACACGGTTCAGCAACACAAGGGCGTCAGCCTGTTTTGCGGTATTGGCGAACGGTCCCGGGAGGCGGAAGAGCTTTACCGGGAAATGGGCGAGGCCGGTGTACTTGATAACACCGTCATGCTGTTCGGGCAAATGAACGAGGCTCCGGGTGTCCGGTTCCTGATCGGCAAGACCGCGCTGACCATGGCGGAATATTTCCGCGACGAACAGCACCGGGATGTGCTGTTGCTGATCGACAACATTTTCCGCTTTGTCCAGGCGGGCTCGGAAGTGTCCGGGCTACTGGGGCGGATGCCTTCGCGGGTTGGCTATCAGCCGACACTGGCGACCGAGCTGGCCGAGCTGGAGGAGAGAATCACCTCAACGCGCAGCGCCGCAATCACGTCGGTTCAGGCCGTTTACGTGCCGGCCGACGATTTCACCGACCCTGCTGCCGCCCATATTTTCTCCCATTTGTCCGGTTCCGTGGTGCTGTCACGAAAACGTGCGAGCGAAGGTTTGTACCCGGCGATAGATCCCCTGGCATCGTCCTCGGTCATGCTTACGCCCTCTGTGGTCGGGCAGCGACATTACGATATTGCCCGGGCGGTGCGCCGAACCCTGGCTGAATACGAGGAACTGCGGGATATCATCGCCATGCTGGGCATTGAGGAGCTGTCGGCGGCGGACCGGTCAACCGTTGCCCGTGCCCGCCGGCTGGAAAGATTCCTGACCCAGCCGTTTTTTACCACCGCGGCCTTTACCGGTGCCGAAGGCAAGCGTGTGACCATCGCTGAGACACTTGATGGCTGTGAAACCATTCTGGAGCAGACTGAGTTCGGGCAGAGCGAAAGTGAGTACTACATGATTGGCGCATTGCCGGAGGTGGTGGCATGACAATGGCGACGGAGATGGAGGTGTGCCTCAGGCTGCCGACCCGGGTTCTCTATCAGGGCATGGCCTGCAAGCTGTTCGCCGTGGCGGAAAACGGAGCCTTCGGGCTATTGCCCAATCACATTGATTTCGTCACCGCGCTGGAACCGTCGGTGTTGATTCTGACCCTGGCGGATGGCAATGAGCAGATCTTCGGCATCGACGAGGGCATTCTGGTGAAAAAAGGCCATCAGGTGGATATCGCCATCCGGCGAGGTGTCCTCGGCGAGAACCTCGACTCCCTGCAGGCAAGCGTCAAGAAGAATTTTATCGAGGTGGACGAAGACGAACGCGTGGCCCGATCCGCACTGTCCAGGCTGGAGGCCGGCATGGTGCGCCGGTTTGCCGACCTGCAGCGGCCCAAGCCATGACCCGGCGGCGCGGATCCCCGGAGGACGATATTGGCCGTCGGGCCCGACGTCTGAAAAAAACCAGGGATAACCCCGGGGTCAGCCCGCTGCGCGGTTTGGGGGCCTTCGGTATGATTGGCTGGTCCATTGCCGTCCCGACCGTGGGTGGCGCTTTCCTGGGGATGTGGCTTGATCGCAACCTGCCCCAGGAATTTCCGTGGGTTATTGCGCTGATTCTGGGCGGTGTCGCCCTGGGTGGTTTCATTGCCTGGGCCTGGATCAGCAGGGAAAGCAGGGAAGAGGAGGATGACAATGGTGATCATTGACTGGCCGGGCGCGCTGATGGGCTTTGGTGCCGGTGTGGTGGTGAGCATTCTGTATTTTGCGGGTCTGGCAGTGACTGTGCGTGTGGCACTGGGTGCCTCCCGTCCCAGTTCGGTGCTTCTGCCCAGCGCTCTGGTTCGGATCGGGCTGCTGCTATCCGTTGGTTGGCTGGTGACTGCCGGTGTAACCCTGCCTTGGGCCTTTGCCGGTTATGGACTGGCCTTTTTCCTCGTGCGCTTGTTTGCTACCACGCTTGCCCGCCTGCCACGTCCGGAGGATATCTGATGGAACTGACACCCGATGAGACCATAGTGTTCACGATCTGGGGCATGGGCATTAACGAAACGGTCGTTAATACGTGGATCGTCATGATCATACTGACCGTTGCCTCAATTCTCATTACCCGCAATTTACGGCCGGATGTGCCACCAAACCGCTGGCGCACCGCCCTGGAAGTGATTGTGACGGTCATCCAGAGCCAGATCGAGGAAATCTCGCCGCACGCCTCGCGCCATGTGCTCTATTTTTCCGGAACGCTGTTCCTGTTCATCGCGTTGTCGAATCTGCTGCTGGTGGTGCCGGGCTTTTCCCCGCCGACTGCCTCGCTCTCCACCACCGCTGCCCTGGCGTTGTCGGTACTGATTGCTGTGCCGCTGTTCGGGATTACCCGGCAGGGCATCGGTGGCTATCTCAAAACCTACATCCAGCCATCCGTCATCATGTTGCCGTTCAATATCATCAGCGAGTTCTCGCGCGGTATCTCCCTGGCCATCCGTCTGTATGGCAACGTTATGAGCGGCGCGGTCATCGCGGGCATCCTGCTGGGTGTCGCCCCATTCTTTTTTCCCGTGGTTATGGATGTACTCGGTTTGCTGACGGGCCTGATCCAGGCCTACATATTCGCCATCCTGGCGACGGTTTATATCTCATCGGCGACAGCCACCACTGGAAAGTCCCTGAGCAAGGAGAACGACAAATGACTGACTTTGCGCTTATTGCTGCGGTCTCGATTCTGACCGCTGGCCTGTCCGTGTCTTTTGGTGCAATCGGCCCTGCTCTGGGAGAAGGCAGGGCTGCAGCCGCGGCCCTTGCCGCCATTGCCCAGCAGCCGGATTCGGCATCGACACTTTCGCGGACCCTGTTCGTCAGCCTGGCAATGATTGAGTCCACGGCAATTTACTGTTTTGTCGTGGCGATGATCGTCCTGTTTGCCAATCCCTTCTGGGATCAGGCTCTGCAGTCCGCCCAGTCGGCCGCGGGTTGAACCATGTCTGTTGACTGGGTCACGATCCTTGCCCAGGTTGGCAACTTTCTTGTGCTGGTCTGGCTGCTCAAGCGCTTTCTGTACAAGCCCATCCTGAATGGGATTGATGCCCGTGAGGCGGAGATCGCAACACGCATGGGTGAGGCGGAGGTCGCCCGGAAAAAAGCCGCCGCAGCCGAAGCCGCGTTTCTGGAACAGAAGCAGAAATTGCTGGCAGATAACTCCGTTAATGCGGAGCGGATTCGCGAGCAGGCGGAACAAGAGAAAGATGCCCTGCTGGCCGACACTCGCAAGAACCTGGAACGCGAAAAACAGGACTGGCAGTCGCATCTGGAGGCAGAGCGGGAAAGGTTCACCAGGGAGTTGCACCTGGCCAGCGCCGAAACCCTCTACCGACTGGTTCGCCGGGCACTGCATGATCTGGCGGATGAGGATCTGGAGGAACACATTGCCCTGAATGTGATCGGCAAGCTGAAACCTTTGGTACGGGAGCTTACCTCCGCTGCTGGCCGTTCGGAACAGGCCATTGCCACTACCCATACGCCGCTTCCGGAGAACACGCAGGAAAAGATCAGGGCCGCGCTGGAACGTCTGGCTCCCGGTCTTTCCTTGAGTTTTACCACGGATGCCCGTCAGGCTCCTGGTCTGATTCTGCGGATTGGCAGTGTTCAGGTGGCCTGGACAGTCGATAGTTATACCGACGAGCTGACCGGGTTATTGGCAGACCGGCTGGCCGCCGGTGGATCCGGCAGGGTAAACAATCATGGCTGAAGAACCGGCGATGACCGCAACAAAGAGGTTCATTGATACCCTGATGGACATCCCGAGTCCTTCACTGGCACTGACCGAAGTGGGCATGGTTACGGAGGTGGGTGACGGTATTGCCGTGGTGTCTGGCCTGGCGAGGGCCCTGGCGGATGAGCTGCTGGTCTTTGCCTCGGGTGTCCGGGGTGTGGTGCTTGATCTGGAGCCAGGCCGGCTGGGCGTTATCCTGCTTGGGCCCTCGGAGCGGGTGATGTTCGGGGAGGATGTCTGGCGGACTCATAAAGTGTTCAGTGTGCCGGTGGGGCCTGGCCTCATCGGCCGTGTTGTCGATGCCACCGGCGAGCCCCGGGACGGGAAAGGCAGGGTGGCCTCGACCGCGGAAAGGCCGGTGGAGGCCAGCGCCCCGGGTATACTGAGCCGTGCGCCGGTCACCCGCCCCCTCGCCACCGGCATCAAGGCGATTGATGGCGCGGTGCCCGTTGGGCTGGGCCAGCGGGAGTTGATTATCGGCGACCGGCAAACCGGAAAAACGTCCATTGCTGTCGATACCATTCTCAACCAGGCCCGTTCGAATGTTCTCAGCATTTATTGCGCGATCGGCCAGCGCGGTGACGCGGTTGCCCGTGTGATTGAAACCCTTCGGCAAAGTGGTCAGATCGCGAACACCATCGTGGTTGCTGCCGGCGATGAGGACACGCCGGGCCTCGCCTACATCGCACCGTATGCGGCGATGACCATGGCCGAATACTTTTCAAACCATGGCAGGGATGTGCTGGTTGTTCTCGACGACCTGACACACCATGCCCGTTCCTATCGCGAGCTGTCCCTGCTACTGCGTCGCCCGCCGGGTCGGGAAGCCTTCCCGGGTGACATATTCTATGTGCACGCACGACTCCTCGAACGGGCGGGACAGTTCACGCCGGAAGCTGGGGGGGGGTCCATCACCGCGCTGCCCATTGTCGAAACGCAGGCGGAAAATCTGTCCGCGTACATTCCGACCAATCTGATTTCGATTACCGATGGCCAGATCTATCTGTCGCCCCGGCTGGTGCGAAAAAACCAGTTTCCTGCGGTGGATATCGGGTTATCCGTATCGCGGGTAGGGGGCAAGGCCCAGCATCGGGCGTTCCGGGATGTGGCGGGCAACCTGCGCGTCACCCTGTCCCAGTTTGAGGAACTGGAGGATTTTGCCCGTTTTGGTACCCGCCTGGATGATAACACCCGGGCCCGCCTGAGCCGCGGGGCTGCCGTGCGTGCCGCGTTGCGTCAGCCCGAGCGGGACCCGGTTCCGGCAGTGGAACAGCTTCTGGTGCTGATGGCCGCGATGGAAGGGCTGCTCGACGGACTGTCCGAAACCGCCGTTGCCGAGGCCATGGCCAGGATGCGGGAAGGTGTCGGCGACACCCTGAAAGGCGTTGCCGGGAGCATCGGGCAAAACCGTTCTCTGGACGACGACGAAAAGGCAACCCTCCTGCGGGTGGCCCGTGAGGTGTTAAAGTTGCCTGGAGGCGATGGCCATGACCCAGACACTTGAAACCCTGTCCCGCCTCACCGCCACGCTGACCAGTATTCGCGGCATTGTTCACACCATGAAAACCATGTCCGCGATCAACGCGGTACCGTATGAGCATGCGGCGAGGTCTGTTGAGTCCTACCACCAGACGGTGCTGACCGGCATCCGGGCATTTGTTGCCAAAACCGGCCCCATTGCGATGCCTGTCGCTGCGCGGGCTGAACGGATTCTGGTGGTGTTCGGCTCTGATCATGGCCTGTGTGGCAATTACAACGAGGTGCTTGCCGCGAGGGCATTGATCGAGGCTTCCCGGAGCGAGGGCGGTACCCGGGTATTGTGCGTCGGCGCCCGCATGAATGACGCCCTCAGCGATCAGGGGCTTGGCCCGGAAGTCACCTTCCTGCCGCCGGCGTCGGCCGATGGCATCGGGCGCCTTGCCAGTGACATCGTGACCCGGCTGGACGAGATCGGGGGTGGCGACGTACATAACCGGATTGCCGTAACCCTGGTGTTCACCCGGCGGGCAGGAAAGGGGCAGCGTGAACCGGCAGTAAGCCCGTTGTTGCCCTTGCCACCCTCGCTGCTGTCGGATCCGGGCAAGGTGGGCTGGCAGTCCCGGTCCCTCCCCGACTACACGATGCAGGCGACGCCGCTGCTTGCAGCGCTGCTTCGTAACCATATCTTTGCCAGCGTTTTTCAGGCATCGGCGGAAGCAATGGTCACCGAGAACGCGGCCAGGCTTGCGTTGATGCAGCAGGCGGAACAGGCGGTTGATGAACGGCTTGAGGAGGTTGGAGGGCAATTCAGGCTGGTGCGTCAGGATGAGATTACCAATGAGCTCATGGACATCATTATCGGTTTTGAGGCACTGAAAAAGGAATCACCAGCGTTATGAGCAGCCCCCGCATGTTTTCAGGGGAGGATTGCTGATAACATTGGCTTATTAACTAATAACCAAATGTGTCATCCAGGAGGTGCTCAATGGGGCGGTTAGCTGCTGCGGGCTTTATCGTCACTCTGGGGCTGCTGGCCTCTGCGGTCCAGGGGCAGGACGGCGCCCGGGCGCTGATGACAGCGGTCACGGAGCGCAGCGAGTTTCATGAGACCGTCCATCTTGATGGTGTTATTGAGGCTGTTCAGCAGAGCACTGTCTCTGCCCAGACCAGTGGTACCGTCCAGAGCCTGCCCTATGATGTTGACGATTCTGTCGCCGCCGGAGACCTTATCGTTCAGCTCGAGGACAGTGAACAACGGTCCCGGCTGCGCCAGGCCCAGGCGGGACTGGAGGAAGCCGAAGCGGCACTCTCGGATGCGCGCCAACGCTTTGAGCGTATCGAGGCGGTTCATGAACGGGGACTGGTGTCCCGCCAGGAGTTTGATCAGGCTCGCAACAATCTGGCGGCCGCCCGGGCCAGGGTGGAGCGTGCCAGCGCCACGGTTGCCGAGGCCCGGGAGCAGCTGTCCTACACCCGGGTGCTGGCGCCCTATGGCGGCATCCTCACCGAGCGGCATGTGGAAGTAGGAGAGTCCGTAAATCCCGGCCAGCCACTGCTCAGCGGGCTCTCCCTGGAGCAGCTCCGGGTCGTGGTTGAACTGCCACAGAAATACGCGGAACTCGCGCGGACCGAGCGCCAGGCAAAGGTCACTCTTGCCGATGGCCGGGTGCTGGAGACCGGTGAGATGACCTTTTACCCCTACGCGAATCCGGAAACCCACACCTTCCGCCTGAGAATGCGCCTGAGTGAGCCCAACGGCTCCCTGTTTCCCGGCATGCTGGTCAAAGTCGGCGTGCCCGTCGCCAGTCGTGAGGCCCTCTGGGTGCCGGCCAGCAGCCTGATTCAGCGCAGCGAACTGAGAGCGGTTTTTGTGCTGGATGATCAGGGCCGGCCCCGGCTCCGCCAGGTGCGCACCGGGGTCCGCGATAATGGCCGGCTCGAAATCCTGGCGGGCCTGAGTGAAGGCGAACGGGTGGTTACCAACCCATCGGAGCAGGTTGGCAGTGATCGGCTGAACCTTGTCACGGAGTTAGGTACAGAGTCGGGCCCGGAGGCGAATCCGTGAGCCGGGAGCTGCCGCCTGTGGGGCCATCCGGGGCCATTGCCCGGGTGTTTCAGAACAATCATCTCACGCCATTGCTTGCTATTCTGGCGATTATTCTCGGTATCCTGGCCGTGGTGGTCACACCCAAGGAGGAAGAGCCCCAGATCGATGTCACCATGGCCGACATCATGGTGGCGTTTCCCGGAGCCAGCACCCGCGAGGTGGAAAACGCCATAGCCACGCCCGCCGAACAGGTGATGAGCGAGATTCAGGGCGTGGAGCATGTCTACTCGGTGTCGCGGCAGGGCCAGGCAGTGATTACCGTCCAGTTTGAAGTGGGCGTGCCGCGCCAGGAGGCGCTGGTGCGGCTCTACAACCAGGTGTATTCGAATCAGGACTGGCTGCCAGCCAACCTCGGAGCCAGCCAGCCGGTCATCAAGCCCAAGGGGATTGACGATGTTCCGGTGATGACCCTGACCCTTTACGATCCGGTTCACGGGCACACCGGGGAAGAGCTTACCCGCCTTGCCCATATGCTGGAGGTCGTCCTGAAGCGGGTTCCGGGCACCCGGGACGTCTACACCACCGGGGGCATCCCCGACCGGGTCGATATCCGGTTTGATCCGGCACTGCTGGCAGGCTTCAACCTGACCATTGACGATCTACGAAATGCGCTGTCTGCCGCCAATGCCAGCAGCCAGGAGGCCCGGATTACAAGGGATAACGTCTCCATCCCGGTTCAGGCCGGAACCCTGCTGGAATCGGTCGACGATGTTCGCCGTCTGGTGGTGGGTATGCAGAATGGCTCAGCGGTTTACCTGGCGGATGTGGCCGAAATCAGCCGGGGTGGCACGGTGGCCGATCAGAGCGTAATGACGGGCTTCGGGCCGGCACATGAAAACGGAATCGCCGGTCGGCCCGGCGAAATGTACCCCGCGGTAACCCTGGCGATCGCCAAGAAACCGGGAGAAAACGCCGTCAATATCACCACGGCCATTGAAGAGCGTCTGGAGCAGTTGCGAAACCGGGCATTACCCGAGGGCGTGGAAGTGCTGGTTACCCGGGACTACGGCGTGACGGCGTCCCGGAAGGCCCGCAAGCTGATCACCGATCTGATCTCCGCCACCCTGAGCGTGGTGCTGCTGGTGCTGGCGGCCATGGGCTGGCGCCAGGCCCTGATCGTCGGTGTTGCGGTCCTGATTACCCTGTTGCTGACCCTGGTGTTTTCCTGGGCCTGGGGTTTTACCCTCAATCGTGTGTCCCTGTTCGCGCTGATTTTCTCCATCGGCATACTGGTGGATGACGGTATCGTGATCACCGAGAACATCAATCGTCGGATCCGGAACTCCCGCCAGGCGGTGAAGGACATCATTCCCGTCGCCGTCGACGAAGTGGGAACGCCCACCATCATGGCCAGCCTGACCGTCATGGCGGCGCTGATCCCGATGGCCTTTGTCAGTGGCCTCATGGGGCCGTACATGAGTCCCATCCCGATCAATGCCTCGGCGGGGATGGTGCTGTCCCAGATCGTGGCCTTTGTTGTCGTGCCCTGGCTGGCCTTCCGGTTGCTGAAACACAAGCAAGGAGAAATGGCCTCCGAAGCGGACGAGGCTTCCAGTTCCGCTGACGGCGTCAGCCCCTTGTCCCTGCGCATTTTCCGGACGGTCCTGGGCCCGTTTCTCGGTGATCATCCCTGGCGTCGCCGACTGCTTGGGCTGGGTGTGGTTGGACTAACCATTGCGGCTGCGTCGTTGCCGGTCTTTATGGCGGTTATCCTGAAAATGCTGCCCTTCGACAACAAGTCCGAGCTGCAGGTCGTGGTCGACATGCCTGAATACACCCCGATGGAGCAGACCCAGCGGGTACTGATGGAAATGGGCGGGTACCTTGAATCGGTAGACGAAGTCGCCACCTGGCAGACCTACGCCGGCACGGCATCCCCTATCAACTTTAATGGCCTCGTACGCCAGTATTACCTGCGCAATGATCCCTACCAGGGCGATATCCAGATCAACCTGAGCAGCGAGGAAAACCGGGATCGACAGTCCCACGACATTGCCCAGTCCTTGCGGGCGCCACTGAAGGCGGTTGCCGACAAATACGGTGCCAGCGTGAAGGTCGTGGAGGTGCCCCCGGGGCCCCCGGTTCTGTCTCCGGTGGTGGCCGAAATCTACGCGGTGGATGAATCCCGTCGGGCGGAACTGGCCCGCGGCGTGGCAGAGGGTATGACGGAAGTCGATGGACTGGTGGATATCGACACCACCCTCGAAGCTCCGACCCGGCAGTGGGAAGTTGTGGTGGACCGTGAACGGGCGGCGCGGCTTGGCGTTTCTCAGGCCCAGGTCGTCGGTGCCCTGCAGACAGCGCTTGGCGGGACCAGTGTCAGCTTCCTGCATGACGATCACGCCAAGTATCCCGTTCCGATCCGGGTGATTCTTGCCGAGGGCGACAAGGCTCAGCCGTCGGTGCTTCTCTCCCTGCAGGTGCGCAGCCGTAACGGCAATCTGGTCCCGCTGGCGAGCATTGCCGACATTCGTGAAGCGGACTGGATGGGTGCGATCTATCACAAGGACCTGCTGCCGCTGACCTATGTGACGGCGGATATGGCTGGCGAGACTGATTCACCGCTGTATGGCATGTTTGCCATGGTGGAGCGCCTGAAGCAGCTGGAAGGCGCCCCGGAACAATACTTTATCGGCCAGCCGACGCTCCCGGAAAAAGGCGCGCTCAAATGGGACGGTGAATGGCAGATTACCTATGAAACCTTCCGGGATATGGGGGCCGCTTACAGCGTGGGTGTGTTCATGATCTTTGTTCTGCTGGTGGCGCAGTTCCGCTCGTATATCCTGCCACTGGTCATCATGGCCCCCATTCCGCTGACGCTGATCGGGATCATGCCCGGCCATGCCCTGCTGGGGCGAGAGTTCACCGCAACCAGTATGATCGGCATGATAGCCCTGGCCGGTATCATCGTGCGTAATTCCATTTTGCTGGTGGTGTTTATCCGGCAACTGATCGAGGAAGGGGTGGAACTGGACGAAGCGGTGGTTCTGGCCGGTGCGGTTCGGATCAAGCCCATTGTCCTGACCGCCATTTCGGCGATGGTAGGTGCTTACTTCATTCTGAATGATCCGATATTCAACGGCCTGGCAATCTCGCTGATCTTTGGTCTGGCCATGTCCACGCTGCTGACGGTTCTGGTGGTTCCCCTGCTGTACTACACTCTGGCTCGCCGATCCGAAAACGGTGGTTGACTGTATAGTAGCCTGAACCTAACAGCCCGACGGGCCTTATTTACCATAGCTGGCCAGCACGTAATGTCCAAAAGACTCACTCCTGTATTGATTCTCGCCATCGGCATTGCCGGTTTCCTGTTTCTCAAGATGACTCGCCCGGAGCCCGCCGAAGTGAGCGCCACCGAGCGTAGCTGGCGTGTTCAGGTACAGCGGATTGAACCGGGCACCCACACTCCGGTGTTGCCGCTGTATGGGGAGGTCACCGCCCCGGAGCAACTGACGGTTATTGCAACGCTCGCCGGGCGTATCGGGGAACGCCCCGTGACCGAGGGTTGGAGGGTGAGGGAGGGCGACCTGCTGGTGGCTCTGGAGGATGCCGACATCCGGCCGGCGCTTGCCCAGGCGGAAGCGCAGGTGGCGGACCTGGAGGCCCAGATCCGCTCGGAACAGGTGCGCTACCGGAATGATCAGGTGGCGCTGGCCAGTGAGCAGGCCATTCTCGACAACGCCCGTCGCCAGCTTGAGCGTACGCGGTCACTGGTGAACCGCAACCTGGCGTCCCGGGAGGGGCTGGAAGCGGCCACTGACGCCGCCGCCCGGGCAGAACTGACCGTGACTACCCGGCAGCGGGCGATTGAGGAACATCCGGCCCGCCTGCAGAGCCTGGAGGCGAAGCTGGCCCAGGCCGAAGCCAACCTCGACAGCACCCGCCGGGATGCCGGGCGGGCCCGGATGATCGCGCCCTTCGATGGTATCGTCACCGACATTCAGGTGGCCGAGGGTGACCAGGTCAGCCGCGGCGAGTCCCTGCTGTCGCTGTATCCCGTCGACGGTCTCGAACTCAGGGCGCGGGTGCCGGAGATGTTTCGTGGCGAATTGCTGGATGCCCTGGAGCGGGGAGAAACCCTGATGGCGACCAGCACGGGTGGTCAACACCGGTTCCGGCTGGTTCGATTCGCCGGTACCAGCGATCCCTCCGGTACCGAGGCCATCCTGGAACTTGAGGGCGAACCCGGGGGGCTTCGCCCGGGAGATCTGACGCCGGTGATCCTCGAACGCGCTGCCCGGGACAATACTGTCGCGATTCCTTTCAGTGCACTCTATGGTGCCGACAGCGTCTACCTGATGACCCCGGATAACCGGATGGAGCGGGCCAGGATCGAGCGGGTCGGCGAAGCCCGTGGCAGCAATGGCGAGCGTCGCCTGCTGGTGTCCGGTGAGGCGCTTGTCTCCGGGGCGCGCCTGATCACCACACATCTGCCCAATGCCATTGCCGGCCTCAGGGTGGACGTGGCAGATTCCGGAGCAGCGGCCCAATGAGGCGCAAAAAGGGGGTAATCGGCTTTTTCGTTCATCACCGGGTTGCTGCCAACCTGGTGATGCTGGTGATGTTGCTCGGTGGCGTGCTGGCCCTGACCCGGATGAACATCCAGTTTTTTCCCACCTTTGCCCTGGATGTGGTCAGCGTTCGCGTGGTCTGGAGCGGCGCTTCCGCCGAAGACGTGGAGCAGGGCATTACCAACCCGCTGGAGCAGCGCCTGCGCAGTGTCGACGGCCTGAAAAAAATGACCTCGACATCGGCCCAGGGCGTGTCGTCCATCACCCTGGAATTCGAGGAGGGCACCGATCCGATTCTGGCCCTGGACGACGTTCGCCAACAGGTGGACGAATTCACCAACTTCCCCGCCGAGGCGGAGGAACCCCAGGTAACCCGGATAGAACGGTATGAGCCCGTCGCCCGGCTGCTGGTTATTGGTGATGTGGACCGTAGTGAGTTGCGACAGCTGGCTTATCGGTTCGAGGACGAATTGCTGCAGCGGGGCATTGACCGGGTGTCCATTCGGGGCTTGCCGGAGCAGCAAATCAGCATCGATGTGCCGGTGGAGCGGCTGGAGACGCTGGGGCTGTCGCTGGAGCAGGTCGCTGAGCGAGTTGCCGCCATTTCACGGGATCTGCCAGCGGGCATGATGGCGCAACAGGATGCGACCCGGGAACTTCGGGCCGTGGAGCAGCGCCGTAGCCCCCAGGAATTCGAAACTATTCCGTTACTCAGTGGTGAGCGCATCCAACTGAACCTCGGAGATGTTGCGCGCATCCGGCAGGAAGCCCGGGAAAGCCAGATAACCCTGGAAAAAGACGGCAAGCCGGCGGTGGAGCTCCAGTTGCAGCGGTCAGAAAACGGTAACTCACTGGCGGCCGCCAAGGTGCTGGAAACCTGGCTGGCGGACACCCGGCCGGCGCTGCCGCCGACGGTGGCACTGGAAGTCTACGATGAAACCTGGCAGTTGCTGGACGATCGTATTTCCCTGTTGGTGAAAAACGGCCTGGGCGGTCTGGTGCTGGTGGTCTGTCTGTTATACCTGTTCCTGCCGGGGCGGGTGGCCATGTGGGTGGCTATTGGCATCCCGACGGCGTTCCTGGCGGCGATGGCGGTACTCTGGCTGATCGGTGGCTCCATCAACATGATTTCCCTGTTTGCCCTGATCATGGCGTTGGGGGTCATCGTGGATGATGCCATTGTGGTCGGTGAAGACGCCGATGCCCACGCCCGAATGGGGGAGGAATCCATTTATGCGTCCGAGGGTGCCGCCAGGCGGATGGTCTGGCCGGTGCTGGCGTCTTCCCTGACTACCGTCGCAGCTTTCATGCCCCTGCTGGTGGTCGGTGGTGTGATCGGCAATATCCTGGGTGATATTCCGCTGGTGATGATTTGCGTACTGGTCGCCTCTCTTCTGGAGTGCTTTATCGTTCTTCCGGCGCACCTGCGCCACGCCTTTGTTCCCCGTCGAAAGCAAACAACAGGATCTGAGGCACCCGAATCGAAAAAACCGGGCCCGATCGAGCGGTTTCGGCGCGGCTTTGAGCAACGTTTTGACCAGTTCCGGGAGGGCCGGTTTCGCCGGTTTTCCCGCTACAGCCTCGAGCACCGGGGCGCGACGGTTGCCGGTGCGGTTGCCCTGGCAATTGTGACCGTCGGGCTACTGGCTGGCGGCCGACTCGGTTTCAACTTTTTCCCGACGCCGGAGCCGTCGGTGTTCTACGCCAATGCCAGTTTCGTGGCCGGAACTTCCCGGGGAACGGTGGACGGCTTCCTTGAGCAGATGCAACAAACCCTCAACGATACCGAAGAGGCCCTGGGGGGCGATTTCATCCTCCATGCGGTCACTACCCGGGGGGCAACCCAGGGCGCCGAAGGCAACTCACGAAGTGGCGATGAGCTGGGCTCAATGATGATCGAGCTGGTGCCCTCGGACCAGCGTTCAGTCCGTAACCCCGAATTCATAACCGAGTGGCGCAGCCGGCTGGAGACACCGGCCGGGCTGGATAGCCTGACCATATCCGAACGGCAGGCGGGGCCGCCGGGTCGGGATGTGAACGTCCGCCTGACCGGCGACAATGCCGAGAACCTGAAACAGGCAGCGGACGAGTTGATTCAGGCGCTTGCTACTCTGCCCGGGGTGCTGGACGTGGAAGACGACATGCCCTGGGGGCGGGAACAGCTGATCTATCAGGTCAGCGCCTACGGCGAGGCCCTGGGGCTGAGCACTTCAGATCTTGGCCGGCAGCTCAGGGCGGCCTTTGATGGCCGGATTGCCCAGATCTACCAGGATGGCCGGGACGAAGTGGAAGTTCGCGTACAACTGCCCCGGGATCAGCGTGAGCGTCTGTCCACCCTGTCCCGGATGACGGTTCGGGTTCCGGACGGGCGCTTTGTTCCGCTGACTCAGGTGATGAACCTGGACCACCGCCAGGGATTCCAGGCTCTGCGCCATGCCGAGGGCAGGTTGGCGGTTGAGGTAACCTCTGGCCTGAATACCCGGGTCAGCACCACAGACCAGATTCTGGCAAGCCTTCAGGCCGTGGCGCTGCCAGAAATTGCCAGCCGCTATAACGTGCGTTACAGCTTTGAGGGACGGGCCGCGGATCAGCGGGAAACCATGTCCGATATGCAGACCGGGTTGGTGATCGGCCTGGCGCTGATGTATGTGGTTCTGGCCTGGGTGTTTGCTTCCTGGAGTCTGCCGCTGATCGTCATGGCCATTATTCCGTTTGCCCTGGTGGGGGCGTTGCTCGGCCACTGGCTGATGGGACTGCAACTGACCATATTGTCGCTGTTTGGTTTGTTCGGCCTGTCCGGTATTGTGGTCAATAACGCCATTATCCTCGTAGCTTTCTACAACCAGCAGCGGAAAAAAGGGCTCGGCATTACCGATGCGCTCAACGAAGCGGTGGTTCAGCGGGTGCGAGCTGTGATGCTGACATCTCTGACGACCATCGGCGGACTTTTGCCCTTGCTGTTCGAGACGTCCCTGCAGGCACAGTTTCTGATTCCCATGGCCACGTCTATCGCTTTTGGGCTGGGGTTATCAACATTGCTGGTGTTGCTGGTGGTTCCGGCGCTGCTGTCATGGCTGGAGCAGTTCCGGGAATGGCGGGCGAGTCGCCACGGTACGGCTGCCGAACCCCTGGGCGCTCCGGAATAATCTGAATGGGTAGCTATGGTGGATTCTTTACTTACAGCCCGCGGCCTGAACAAGCAGTTCCGCAGTGCCAATCAACCGGTTGCCGTGCTCAGTAATCTCGCACTGCATCTGGAACGGGGTGAATCTCTGGCGCTGACAGGCCGCTCCGGCTCCGGCAAGACTACCTTGCTCAATATCCTTTGCGGCCTCGAAAAGCCGGACGCCGGCCGGTTGCAGGTGCTGGGTGAAGTCTTCGACAGCCGGGCCCCTGAAGCCGGCAGCCAGGCGGAAGCCCGCTGGGCAAGCCTTCGTCGGCAGCGGATCGGTGTGGTATTCCAGGACGCGAACCTGATGCCCGCCCTGTCTTTGCTGGACAATGTTCGCCTGCGCGCCCGGCTGGCCGGGCAGAGTGAGGCTGACTGCCAGGACTGGCTCGAACGCCTGGATATTGGCGAACTCGCCGAACGCTATCCGGATCAGGTGTCTGGCGGCCAGCGCCAGCGCGCCGCCCTGGCCATGGTGTTTGCCATGAAGCCGGCCCTGATCCTTGCCGATGAACCTACGGGCAGCCTCGACCGCCACACGGCTGAAGATGTTACCCGGCAGCTCTTTGATCTTCAGGCCCGCCACGGCTGTGGCCTGATCCTTGCCACCCACGATACCGAATTAGCCACCCGTTGCAGCCACCGCCTGGACCTTGGGCACCAGCCCGGAACCTGAACCCGCCATGACCCTTTTGGCCGCCTTATTCAGCCACTACCGCCGCCACCCCATGCAGCTGCTGGCGCTGGCCGCCCTGATTGTGCTGGCCACCATGCTCTGGACCGGTGTTCATCACCTGACCAGCCAGGCCCGGGCCAGTCTGGACCGGAGTGAGTTGGCGGTGGCCGAGCGCCGGCAGGTGACACGGGCGGATGGTAAGCCGGTTTCGGTGCAGGATTTTGTTGAACTCAGGCGGGCGGGTCTGTGCGTCATGCCCTGGCTTGAGGTGGCAACGCCGGAAACCGGGCGGGTTGTGGGTCTGGACCCGCTGGCGGCCGGGTGCTTTGAGAGCTCCCCCGGGGAAGACCGGCCCTGGCGCGGTGAACTGGATGGCGCACCGTTTGTGGATATCCGTGAAGCCGCCGGGTTGGCGAAACAGCATTGGAGCGAGTTGTCGTTACTGGTGTCCGGGGCCGACAGCGATGCAGGTTTGCCATCCGGTTACCGGGTTGAACCTTTCACGGTAGGGCCGGATTCCGGAGAACTGGGAGAGAGCTTCCTCCTGAATATGGATGCGTTAGGCGTACTTGTGTTGCTGATCACCGCGCTGTTGCTACGCAGCGTCTATCTCCTCGGACTAGCCCAACGACGCGAGAGCTTCGCCCTGCTTCATCGTTTCGGGGTCCCCGGAGGCCGCATCAACCGCCTGCTAATGCTCGAGATAATGCTGCTGGCGCTGGTATGTATTGTGCCCGGGGTCTGGCTCGGCCGGTGGCTGGCGGACGGCCTTGGCACCGGATTCGGTCAGGCGCTGGAAGGGCTTTTCGATAGGCCGCTGTACGCCGGGCAGAAGGGTGGCTGGCTGGTGCCGGTGGTCACCATGCTGGTGGTCGTTCTGGTGGCGTGCCTGGCGGATTTTCTCCGGCCATTGGCCCGTGGGCTGTCCATGGGCAGCCGCTGGCAAGGCGGTTTCCTGATGCTGTGTTTGCTCGCGGGTATTGGCCTGTCTGTCTGGGCGCCCGCCCTTGTCTGGCTGTTCGTGGCGGTGGCCGTGGTATTCGTGGCCTCCGGCATTCTGGCCCCATTGCTGATTGCCCGGCTGGCGGACTGGCGTGCCAGCCGGGAGGCTGACCCGCTATCGCGCTGGCGCCACCGGGAACTGTCGGTACTGGCCCGGCGCCTGGCCTTACCTCTGGTGGCTCTGCAATTCGCCATGGCCATGGTGTTGGCGGTGCAGGCCCTGGTCACGACCTTTGAAAGCACCTTTGATCGCTGGCTGGCCCAGCGCCTGGAGGCGGACTTCTACATCGAGGTACCGGAAGGAGTGGATGCGGGCCTGGCTGTGGACTGGCTGGCGGAACAGCCGGAACTCGTATCGTCCGGGGTGTGGCATCGTGTGGTTCGGGGCCAGGCCACGGTTATGGAG
This sequence comes from Marinobacter metalliresistant, assembly GCF_038098645.1. Lineage (NCBI taxonomy): Bacteria > Pseudomonadati > Pseudomonadota > Gammaproteobacteria > Pseudomonadales > Marinobacteraceae > Marinobacter > Marinobacter metalliresistant. The sequence goes on from NZ_CP101118.1 coordinate 3,186,594, forward strand.
CCTGGCGGTGAACCGGGCCCGGTCGTGGATGTGTTCGCGCTGGGACCGATTGGCCCCCTGGTTACCGGGTGGCAACTGTTTGAATCCACCGGCGCGCCCTGGCAAAAGCTGGCAGCGGGACAGGGGCTGATGGTGAATGAACAGCTGGCCCGCCGGCGGGGACTGGCGGTTGGCGATCTCCTGTCGCTCAAACTCGGCAATCAGGTTGGCGATTTCCCGATTCTGGCGGTTTACCCGGATTATGGCCGGCCTGCCGGCGAGGTTCTGATTAATGTGTCCATGCTTCCCACGGATTTCGAAGCGGGTTTCCAGAGTTTGTCGGTATCGCCGGGAAACCTGCCGATCGATACGATTGCCTGTGGCCTGAAGCAGGTCTGGGCTGTGGAGCAACTGACTGTCAGGGACAACCGGGCGATCGAAGCCCTGGCCTCCGCGATTTTCGACCAGACCTTCCTGCTGACCCGGGCGATGACGATACTGACCCTGATACTGGCCACCATTGCGCTGATGATGATGGGCTGGATGTTTTTTTCCACCCGGGCCTGGTACTTCCGGCTGCTGGTGGTCTGGGGACTTTCGCCCCGTCAGGCCGCGGTTCAGCTGACCCGGCTGTCGCTTTCCCTGACCAGTGCGATCGCGTTGCTGGCACTGCCTCTGGGTATCTGGCTGACCTGGGTTCTGGTGCATCGCATCAACCCGCTGGCCTTTGGCTGGTCCCTGCCCATGGCAGTGTATCCGCGGTTCTGGCTGGAGCTTGGCGTGCTGAGCCTGCTGGTGGGCCTCGGCATTGCCTTGCTGATGCGCCGGCAGCTCACGAGCCCAGTCCCGGCACCGGAGAGTGCCAGTGCCCTGTCGGGGGGTGAGCGATGACAAAGAGCGCTTGGCTGGTGTTCATGCTTTTCCTGAGCGGCTGTTCGGATCGACCGGAAACAACCGGCTTTGCTGGGCTGGTCGGGGACCGGGATTCGCAAACGCAAGTGCCGTATCTGCAACCCGGTCCCGGTAACCGGCTTAGCTTCCCGGCCGACTTCGGAGCCCACCCCCAGTACCGGGTTGAATGGTGGTATCTGACCGCCAATCTGGAAACCGCCGGGGGCGACCCTCTGGGTCTGCAATGGACCCAGTTCCGTCAGGCCATCAAGCCCAGGCCGGTGGATGCCGAACCGCCTCCCGCCAGCGAATGGCCTCTGGAGGCCGCCTGGATGGCCCATGGCGCGGTCAGTTTCAAGGGCCGACACCATTTTGCGGAGAAACTGGCCCGCGGCGATGTTGGCCATGCCGGCGCGACTGCGGAGCCACTGGCGGTGTGGCTGGATGACTGGCAACTCAGCGGCCCGTCCGGTGACGGCCCCTGGCGGTTGCAGGTGTCAGCGGATGGCTGGTCCTACGATCTGTTTCTGAGCATCAACCGTGGCCCCGTCGCCCATGGCAATCAGGGCTTCAGCGCCAAATCCGCCAGTGGCGAGGGTTCCATGTACTTCAGCCTGGTGGACCTGCAGATTGAAGGCACGGTTACCCTGGCCGGTGAGACACTGGAAGTCTCGGGCCAGGGCTGGTTTGACCGGGAATGGAGCAGCCAGTTTCTCAAGGCCGGGCAGCAGGGCTGGGACTGGTTCGCCCTGCACCTGGATTCGGGCGACAGGCTGATGGCCTTTCAACTGAGGGAGGACGACGGTGCCTTCCGGTCCGGCACCTGGATTCCGGCAGGGGAAGGGCCCGTGGCGCTCACGCCGGACCAGATCCGTATGGCACCCATTGCCGGCCAGGGCGGATATCCGCGCCGGTGGCGCCTGGAGGTTCCCGGCTACGGGGTTCACCTGGAAGTGTCCGCGCCGGCCGGAGACTACCGTAACGACGGGCTCTATCGATACTGGGAGAGCCCGGTCACGGTCTCGGGCAGTCACTCCGGTGTGGGCTACATGGAACTGACGGGGTATGGCAATTAGCGGCTGGCAAGCACCGGCGGTTCAAGCTGATTGAACAGCCCCTGAATGCCTTCGTGCCATTGCTGCCGTAGCTCATCGAAGTAGTTGCTGTTCTCCTCAACGCGTTCGGTAAAGCAGGGCTTGAGGGCATCCCGCTGGTAGATGGCGACATCGATGGGCATGCCGACCGAGAGATTGCTCTTCATGGTGGAGTCGAAGGAGATCAGGGCACACTGATAGGCACGGTTCAGCGGCGTCTTGTAGCTGATGACCCGATCCAGAATCGGCTTGCCGTACTTGGACTCGCCGATCTGGAAGAACGGCGTTTCTTCCGTGGCTTCAATGAAATTCCCTTCCGGGTAGATATTGAACAGCCGGGGCTCCTCGCCCCGAATCTGGCCCCCCAGAATCAGTGAACAGCTGAAGTCCACATGGCTGAGTCTGCCGTCCGGGTTGTCCCGCCGGATCACTTCCCGCATGGTCTGGCCAACGATTTCCGCCGTCTCGAACATGGAGCCGGTATTCAGGACATTGTGCACATCGGTCCCGGCCTGTCGCTCCAGGAGGCTGATCACACTCTGGCTGGTGGCCAGATTGCCGGCAGACAGCAGGACCAGTTCGCGCTCGCCCGGTTTTTCAAACACGTGCATCTTGCGAAAGGTGGAGATCTGATCAAAGCCGGCGTTGGTCCGGGAGTCCGATGCGAACACCAGACCATCGGCCAGCCGCATCGCTACGCAATAGGTCATGAAGCCCTCCTGTAAGGCTTGCTCTGTTGCGCGTAGTCTAATCAACTCCTCCGGTTAGGTGTGAGCGCTTTATTGTGGCGTTTGCCGGCTTTTTGTTACTGACTGCCCGCCGGGTTGGTCACCCAGGCCCGAGTTTCCATATGCTCCATTCCCCCACCGGCCCGAACGCCGCGAACCGGAGCTGCATCCCGGTAATCCAGTCCCACCGCCAGCTTGATGTGGCTCTCGGCCACGTTCAGGGTGTTCACCACATCGAAGGTTTGCCAGTTTCGCCCGATCCAGGCTTCGGCCCAGGCGTGGGTGGCAACATGGGCGTCGTTCGACGAGTGTATGTAGCCACTGACATAACGGGCGGGAACGCCGATGTGCCGGCAACAGGCCAGGAACATGTGGGTGTGGTCCTGGCATACACCGGCTTTCTGTTTGAAGGCTTCGCTGGCAGTATGGGTCACCGTGGTGGCACCCGGCATGAACGCCACGTGCTCCCGCAGGTGTTTCATCAGCCGTACCAGGCCCCGCTTATTGGGGGGGTGTTGAACGGCCAGGGTTTTCAGCGCTTCGTCTGCTTCAGTGAGCGGGGTCTGGCGCAGGAAGACCTCCGGCGGGAAGGGAGAATCATCCCGGGTCAGTGGTTTTCCCGTTAGGTCGACAATACCTTCGGCGGTCAGCACAATCTCGTTTACCGCCTTATCGAGGGTCATTACCGTCACCAGGTTGCCGAAGCCATCCACCATCTGGCTGGTTTCACCGGGTGCCTCCAGGTGCCAGTCGTGGATGCGTTGCTGAGGGGTGTTGCGGGGTGTCAGCCGGATGTATTGGATGCTGTCACTCACTGGTGCTTCGTAGGTGTAACGCGTTTCGTGCCGGATATGAAGTCTCATCCCTGCCACCCCATGTAGTCTCTCTGGATCTGAGCGGCGATCCCCTGAATTCGGTCGAGGAAATCAACCAGGTATTCGTGCAGGCCCCGTTCGGCTATGTAATCCCGGTCACCGTACCGGATATTGGCGTAAAGGCTGGAGGCCAGGCGCCGTGAACGCTGGGCATCCCCGCTTTCCACCTGCTCCAAAAGGCTGGCGATTTCCTGCAGGCAGCCATGCAGTGAACGAGGCACGTCCGGCTCCAGGATCAGGAGTTCGGCAACGCTCATGGCATCGAGGTTATGGCCGTAGGTATTCTGGTAGGCCTCGAAGGCTGCCAGGGAATGCAGCACGGCTGTCCACTCGAAAAAGGCCTGGGTGGCATGGTCCTCCATGGCTTTCATGGCCATGACATGGCGAATGTCGAGCACCCGGGCGGTGGTATCGGCCCGTTCAATGAAGGTGCCCAATCTCAGGAAATGAAAGGCATCGTTTCTCAGCAGGGTGCCATACGCCGCGCCCCGGAACATGTGGGAGCGTTCCCGGACCCAGTCGAACACAGTGCTGGCATTGGATTCGGTAACGCCCCTGCGCTGCAATTCCTGCATCTCCAGCCAGGCCTGGTTGATGCTTTCCCAGACATCCGAGGACAGGTTGCCGCGCACGTGGAGGGCGTTGTCCCGGGCACTTTGTATGATGCTGAACACGCTGGCGGGGTGCCGGTTGTCGAGCAACAGAAAATCGATGAGATTCTGGGGCGTGATCTCATCATGGTAGTCGAGGAAAACTTCGCGGGTGCCGGAAACCAGCAAGGGCACGGATAACTGCTCCGTGCGGTCTTCCGGCACATCAATCAGGGCCATCGTCAGGCTGACATCGAGAAGTCGGGCCTGGCTTTCCGCCCGCTCCAGGTAACGGGCCATCCAGAACAGGCTTGAGGCGGCGCGGCTCAGCATGGGTCGCCCTCCAGTACCCAGGTGTCTTTGGTGCCACCACCCTGGGAAGAGTTAACGACCAGCGACCCTTCTTTCAGGGCCACCCGTGTCAGTCCGCCCGGTACCATCTGGATCTTCTTTCCGGATAGCACGAAAGGTCGCAGGTCCAGGTGTCTGGGAGCGACGCCTTCATCGACAAAGGTCGGACAGGTGGAGAGGCTCAGTGTTGGCTGGGCGATATAGTTCTGGGGCCTGGCCTTGAGCAGGTCGCGGAAAGTGGCCAGTTCCTTCTTGCCCGCCTTCGGGCCTATCAGCATGCCGTAGCCCCCGGCGCCCTGGGCTTCCTTGACCACCAGTTCCGGCAAGTGATCCAGTACATACTGAAGGTCTGTCGGTTTGCGGCACTGCCAGGTCGGGACGTTTTTCAGGATGGGTTCCTCGTCCAGATAGAAGCGGATCATGTCCGGGACGTAGGGGTAGATGGATTTGTCATCCGCAACCCCGGTCCCCATGGCGTTGGTGAGAACCACGTTGCCGGTCCGGTAAGCCGCATAGAGGCCGGGTACCCCCAGCATGGAATCCGGGTTGCCGGCCAGAGGATCCAGGAAGTCGTCATCGATGCGCCGGTAGATGACGTCTACCTGCTGCGGGCCGATGGTGGTCTTCATGTACACCTTGTTGTGGGCCACGAACAGGTCTGCGCCCTCCACCAGTTCGATACCCATCTGCCTGGCCAGGAAGGCATGTTCGAAATAGGCACTGTTGAACCGGCCCGGGGTGAGCACAACCACCGTTGGGTCGGCTCTGAGTGAGGCCGCCCGCAGGGTTTCGCCCAACAGGTTGGGGTAATGTTCCACCGGCGCCACCGCGGAGTGAGTGAATAGCTCCGGGAACAGCCGCATCATCATCCGCCGGTTTTCCAGCATGTAGGACACACCACTGGGGCAGCGGAGGTTGTCTTCCAGCACGTAGAAATCGCCGTCGTTATGACGAATCAGGTCGATGCCGGCGATGTGGGAATACAGGTTGCGGGGCAGCTTCAGGTTCTGCATCCCCGGCTGGTACTGAGGGTTGGAAAACACCTGTTCGGCACTGATCACGCCGGCCTTGACGATGTCGTAGTCGTGGTAGATGTCGAAGAGAAACCGGTTCAGGGCCTGGACCCGCTGCCGCAGTCCGCTTTGGAGTTTCTGCCAGTCGCTGGCGGAAATTACGCGGGGGATCAGGTCGAAGGGGATAAGCCGGTCCGCCCCCTGGTCCTCACCATATACATTGAAAGTGATGCCGAGTCGCTGGAACAGTACATCTGCTTCCCGACGTTTTTCGGCGATCAACTCCTCGTTTGAGTTGATCAGCCAATGCTCCAGCATCCGGCACTGGGGGCGTACCCGGTTATCTTCATCAAACAGCTCGTCGTAGAGGCCTTCGGCCGGCGTCTGGATCAGCATGGTTCGGTTCGTCTCCGTCAATCGCGCCGTACATAACGGCGCGGAATGAAAAAACCGGCTGCAAAAGACGGGCCACCGACAAGATTATTCGATAGCCGTTGCGCCAATGCGGTGAATGCTTACGTCCGCACCGTTGAACTCTTCCTCTTCGGTCAGCCGCAGGCCGGAGATCGCATTAATAACACTATAGACGATCAGACCGCCGACAAAGCCGACAGCGACACCGGTCACCGAGCCGATGATCTGGGACATCAGGCTGATGCCGCCGAGGCCACCCAGAGCCTCCTGGCCGAAGATGCCGCAGGCGATGGCGCCCCAGACACCGCAGACACCGTGCAGGGGCCAGACGCCCAGCACATCGTCCAGGCGTACAATCCTGGCCTGGGCCCATTCAAACAGGTACACAAAGATGGCGCCGGCCACACCCCCGGTAATCAGTGCCCCGACCGGGTGCATCAGGTCTGAACCGGCACACACGGCCACCAGTCCGGCCAGCGGGCCGTTGTGAATAAAGCCCGGGTCTTTGCGGCCCAGCAGCATCGACACCAGGATGCCGCCGACCATGGCCATCAGGCTGTTGACCGCCACCAGGCCGCTGATGCCATCGAGGGTCTGGGCGGACATGACGTTAAAGCCAAACCAGCCAACCGTGAGAATCCAGGAACCGAGGGCCAGGAACGGAATATTGGAAGGGGCAAACGCCACGACCTTGCCGTGGCGATACCGGCCTTTACGGGCGCCGAGTACCAGCACAGCCGCCAGCGCAATCCAGCCGCCGACCGTATGCACCACAACGGAGCCGGCAAAGTCGTGAAAGGATGCACCAAACTGGTTCTCAAGCCAGCTCTGGAAACCGTAGTTGCCGTTCCAGACCAGCCCTTCGAAGAAGGGGTAGACGAACGCCACGATCAGGCCCGAAGCGATCAGCATGGGGTAGAACTTTGCCCGCTCGGCAATGCCGCCGGATACGATGGCGGGAATGGCCGCGGCAAAGGTCATCAGGAAGAAAAACTTCACCAGATCATAGCCGTTGGCGGCGGTGAGCTCGGCGGCCCCACTCATGAAATGAGTGCCGTAGGCGATGTAATAGCCGATGAAGAAGTAGGCCACGGCGGAGATGCCGAAGTCGGTCATGATCTTGACCAGCGCGTTTACCTGGTTCTTGTGGCGGACGGTACCGACTTCCAGAAAGGCAAAGCCGGCGTGCATGGCCAGCACCATAACGGCACCGATCAGGATGAACAGTGTGTTGGCGCTTTCAGTCAGGGTGTTTACTGCACTCGTGATGTCCACGGGTTTTCGCTCCTGATGTTGGGTATCGGGCCTCTTCCGGGCCGTTGTGCATGGAAAGGGCATGGAATTGTGCATTGATGAGGTGCAGGATAAGCAAGAGCTGTTCCAAAACAATGCATTTCGAGAGTGGGACGGGGGTTGCGGCAATATTGAAAGCGGCTGGCGGGGTATGGTTGGCGCTTACCGCACTATAGTTGTGCGTTTTCAGGGTGAATGCACCAATCTGGCGTGTTTTTACCAGCTAATTTCGCCGGAAGAGAGGGTGCCGGACTCGATCCCAATGATCGTTTCCTGATCCACGGATTCGGACTCAATAAGCTCCCGCAGGCGAATTTCCTGTTCCTGCATGGGCTCGGAAAGATCAATGATGATCTCCACCCGGCGGTTTTTTGCGCGGTTCTCGGGGGAAGTGTTCGACACTCTCGGCTCGGTATCCGCCAGCCCGGTTACCGCAAGCCTGGTGGGCTGCACGTAATCCCGGGCCAGCAATACATTGGCCACAGCCGCCGCCCGGGCCGCGGACAGGTCCCAGTTGCTGTAGAAGCGTTCTGTGCGGATGGGCACGTTGTCGGTATGGCCTTCAATGGTCAGGTTGCCGGGAATCGTGGCCAGAACTTTCGCCATTTCCAGCAGGAGGCCCTCGAACTCCCAGGTCAGCTGTGCGGAGCCTGATGGAAACGAGCCTTTTTCCTCGACGCGGATCACGATGCGCCGCTGGTCCTGGCTGACGTTGATGCGTCCGTCGGCGATGGCCGGCTCCAGCACCTGCAGAAGATCGCCCATGGTTTCCTTTATCTGGTCCTGGATCGCGGCCTCCACGGCCAGGTCTGCGGGGCTTTTCAGGGTCTGTAGCTCCGGCTGTTCATCCGTGGTGGTTTGCTTTACTTCATTTACTACCGTGGGCTCCGGAGGGGCGGGCGAGAAGGTGTCAAAAACGGGGCTGGTGCCCTTGGGTATTTCCAGCACCGGTACGTCGCGCTGGACCCCGAAGGCCTTGGAAAGTTCGCCGGCAATCTGTTTGAACTTCTGGGCGTCGATTTCCGAGAACGAAAGCAGCAGAACAAAGAAACACATCAGCAGAGACATCAGGTCTGCAAAGGTGACTACCCAGGCGGGGATGCCCGGTTTTTCCTCTTCCGGCAGCTCATCCATGCCTATGTGCCCTCGGCTTCGACCAGTTTCTCACGCTCCTTCGGTGGCAGGTAGCTTGACAGCATCTGTTCTATAATCCGCGGATTGGTGCCTTCCTGAATGGCCACAAGAGCGTCTGTGTAAAGAGACTGCATCCGGGCTTCTTCTGTCATTCGCAGAGACAGCTTGTCTGCGATGGGCGTAGCGATCATGGTGGCGATCATGGCGCCATAGAGTGTGGTCAGAAGCGCAACGGCCATGGCAGGGCCGATGGATTTCGGGTCTTCCATGTTGGAAAGCATCTGAACCAGACCGATGAGGGTGCCGATCATGCCCATGGCCGGAGCGACGTCCGCCATGGCGGTAAAAACCTTGGCGCCGGAGCGATTGTGCTCCAGTGTCATCAGGCGTTCCTTGCTCAGAAGCTGCTTGATGGTATTGCCGCCCTGTCCGTCAACCAGCATCTGGATGCCCTGCCCCAGAAACGGGCTGCTTACTTCCCGGCCCTCAAGGCCGAGTACGCCCTCTTTTCTGGCGACATTGGCGATTTCCACCAGTTCTTCAATGCTGGCCTGGGTTTCCGGTAACTTGAACTTGAATGCCCTGGCAGCGGCCTTGAAGGCGCCGAAAAACTGGGCAATGCTGAACTTGGCAAGTACCACCAGCAACGTGCCGCCAACAACGATCAAGAGTGACGCAGGATTGATAAAAACCAAAGGCGATACGCCGAGAATCACTGCGGAGGCGATAAGTATTATGGCGCCAGCAAGACCAATAAGAGTGGCGAAATCCACGGGAACTCCAGATTTGATTGACGTGCCGACAGAACTGGGGGGGTGAGGTTACCTTCAGTTCAGAGTTTAATCAATTCGTCTGAGGGACACTTTTCACTTCTTCCTGCTGCTCTTTCCAGGCCGCGTAACGGTGCAGGTCGGATTCCACCAGCTTCAGACACAGGGCGACCACGCCGGCATCGTCGAGAAAACCGAAACCCAGAATCAGATCCGGGATAACATCCAGCGGGTTCATGACATACAGCAGCGCTCCCGCCACCGCTGCGATTGTCTTCCAGGGAACGCTGCGGTAATTGCCGTACCAGTAGTCCCGGATCATCGAGAACATCAGCTGGATATCCGCACTGAAACGCTTCAGTTTGCCGCTGCCTTTCACTTTTTCCTCGATGGCGTGTTGCCGGTCCAGCAGTGTTTCAAGGTCTTCCCGATGGACCTTGCTGGCTTCCGCGTTTAACTGTTTCTCGGCGTTTTTCTGGCTGAACAGGGCCATGAACAGGTTCCCTTTATTACCTGAGATGTTGGGCAGCCATGATCGCGCAACCCCGGAGGCATTGCCAATGGCATTAACCCACGAAGATTCGCTTCGCCAGTCCGGTACCGCGCCAGCCCTGAATGGCCAGGGTGGTGACCAGGCCACCGATCATGGCGCCCACCACCCCGCAAGTGAGGATGTCCTGGCCGGTAAGGTAAAGGCCCGGAATGTCGGTTTTGGGTTTCAGCCAGTCCTGTTCAAACCGTTCCGGGTTGTGATCCAGGCCATACAGTTCGCCCCGGCCATAACGGCAGAACCAGGCGGTGGAAAGCGGGGTGGAGGTTTCCACGTAATCCACCTTGCCCCGCAACTGCGGCAGCTTTTCGTACATTACCTCCAGTAACTGGTCGGTGATCTTCTGCTTCAGGGCTTCATAGTCCTCGCCACGTTTGCCCCAGAGGGTGTCCTGCCAGGGCTCGAAAATCTCCCAGGTGGTGGGGGCGACTATCTCGATGGTGGAGGTGCCCGGCCAGCGGTTCTGGTAATCCGGATCCTTGGCGGCCGGGAAGGAGATGTACACCACCGGGAAATCCGCGTGCTCGGGGTCATCAAGGAACTGCTGCACGTTGCCATCGTGATCGGCACCTGGGTATATCCAGAAATTGGTGCGGGGCAGCCCGAGCTGATCCGGCGTGCCTTTCAAACCAATGTACAGGCCAATGTGAGGCATGGACGGGGTGATGTGCTGGCGTTTGCCCTGATAGCCGGTTCTTTCGGCTACAGCGGCCGGCAGCAGCTTCTCGAAGGTATTGATGACACCGGCATTACTGATCACCAGGGGCGCGCGGATCTCTTCGCCATCGGCCATGCGTACACCCGTCGCCTTGCCTTTTTCGACCAGGATGTCGGTAACATCGGCGTAGGTGAATACCTCTCCGCCGGGCTCCTGAATCACCGGAATAATGGTTTTGGCGATTTCCGAGGCGCCGCCGACAGGGTAAAAACCGCCATACAGGTAGTGTTTGGCAATCAGCGCATGGACCATGAAGCTGGACTGTTTCGGCGTAACCCCGCAATCGCCCCACTGGCCGGTGATGGCGCCAATCAGTTCCTGGTTGTCGGTCAGCTCGCTCAGTACCTCCCAGGTGGTCTTGTTAAAGCACTCCGGCAGTGCCACATCCAGGCCCCTGTGGACCAGTGGGCTGAGAATGCCGGGGGTCAGCTTGGAGAGGGTGTACCACTGCATGCCGTCGGCTACCTTGCCCAGCAGCTTCAGGTACTGGTCGATGGCGTTCTGTTCATCGGGGAAAGCGCTGAGCAGCGAGTGCCGCAAGCCTTCCTTGCCGGCGCGCAGGTTGACCACCTTGTCGCCCAGAAAGAACCGGTCGTAGTTCTCGTCCATGGGGGCCCATTCCAGCTTGCCGTTGGTGATGTAGTCGAACAGCCGGCGGCCGAGGGTATGGGGTGAGCCCATGTCACCAATATAGTGCACACCCACATCCCACTCGTAACCGTTGCGGGCATAGCTGTGGGTATAGCCACCGGCGGTGTAATGCTGTTCCAGCACCAGAACCTTCTTGCCGGCCTTCGCCAGACACGCTGCCGTGGTCAGGCCGCCAATGCCGGAGCCGATCACGATGGCATCGTAGGGACCTTTCAGACGGTTGGCCCGGTACCGGGTGCCGATTCGGATGGTGCTGGGTTTGAGTTTTCCTGAAGACGGGCTGTTCACCACCATGCTTTTCCCCACATTTCCGGATTGGCCCAGTTCTCTGGATTGTTCCAGGTCCGTTTATGGTTGTAAGTATCCAGGTTGTAGGTGTACAGCGTGAGTACGCCGTTCTCACTTTCCAGCTCGGCATGGCGCCGGAAGCCCAGGCCGATGAAATCGGTAAAGGCCCAGCCCGGCGCTTCGCCCACCAGCACGGCTATCTGATGGGTGCCGTAGTTCCTGAGCTGGCCCAGCAGCAGCGCCCCTTCGCCGTGGGGCAGATGTTCCAGGGTGTCGCTGATCAGTGCGAGATCCGCAACACGGTCCATTGGCAGGCTGGCGTTGGGGTCACTGGTGTCCAGGGTGTGCAGGTGAGTGTCTTCCCGATGCTGTTGCCAGAACCGGGATACCTCTGTGGCCAGAGCTCCGCAGCTTAGCAGTGTGCCCGGTGCAGTGGTGTCGATAATGCGGGCCAGGGTGTCCCGCGCTGTGCTGGTATTTCCGGAATTTGTCATAGCTGCCACGCCTGTCACAACAGAGGCCAGTCTGCTGCATCCACTGTGTGTAATCCCACGGGCTGTTCCGCTTGTCCACCCCAGTGATCCACGAAGGTGCCCGTGGGATCGTACTGTTGCGTCTGCTTATCGAGGCTGAACTGCCTCAGGCCTCTGGGGTCGGCTCCCACGCCGGCGAGGTATTGCCAGTTGCCGTAGTTGCTCCCCACATCATAGTCGATCAGTTGCTCCTCAGGCCATGCCGCGCCGTAACGCCAGTCCAGATCCGGCTCATTGATACGGCAACTCGGGCCAGGGCCACCGATAGGCAGGCTCGTCTCCGGTCTCACCGGCTTCGTATTCACTGATGGTTGCTGCAGCGCCCGCCCCGGCAGGCAGCGAATGGCCAGCCAGGATGAGCACTTGGAGGAGTTCCCACTGTCCCGGGCGCTGGTGGTGTGACGGGCAATTACGAATGCGTGGTGAATAACATCCGCCAACGCCGCCAGATGGAATACGGCGGCGTTGCGACGGATTTGAAGGACCAGCAGCCTGTCGGACTTAAGGCTGATCTACTGTGCCGGTGGGAAAGCGGCTCGTGACGATCACTTAAGTCCGACAGGCTGCTGGTTGGTGTTACAACTCCTGGGCGGTGGGCCGCAGGATGATTTCGTTGATATCGACGTCCGCGGGCTGTTCGATGGCATAAACAATGGCCCGGGCCACGGCGTCGGAATCAATCGCCACCTTGTAGAGCTCATCCGCCGCCTGTTTGGCGTCCGGATCGGTGATGGTGCTGGTGAGCTCGGTCGCCACCGCCCCCGGCGAGATGTTGGTGCTGCGGATTTCGTCACCCGCTTCCATGCGCAGCCCTTCAGACAGGGCCCGGACGGCGTATTTGGTGGCGCAGTAGACAGCGGCCCCCGGAAACAGTTTGTGGCCGGCGACGGACGACAGGTTGATGACGTGTCCGCTGTGTTGTTCCCTCATGGTTGGCAACACCGCCGCGATTCCATACATCACGCCCTTGATGTTGACGTCCACCATCTGTTCCCATTCGTCTACCTTCAGGGCGTCCAGCGGCGCCAGAGGCATCAGGCCGGCGTTATTGACCAGCACATCGATCCGGCCGAAGGCCTCTTTTGCGGCGGCGGCCAGGGATTCCACCTGGGCGCGGTCGGTCACGTCGGTGACCTGCCAGATTGCCTCGGCGCCCCTGGATTTCAGGTCCTCCGCCAGGGCTTTCAGGCGATCTTCACGGCGGGCGGCGAGTACCAGCCTGGCGCCCCTGTCGGCCAGACGGCGGGCAGTGGCTTCACCGAGACCACTGCTGGCACCGGTGATAATGACGACTTTGCTGTTGATCGGGTCGTTGGTATTGCTCATGGTTTGTCTCCTTTGGAAATGAAAGCCTTGTTCAGGCGCTCTTTTCGAGTTCCTGTAGCGTTGGGTAATCGGTGTATCCGCGCTCGTCGCCGCCGTAAAAGGTACTGTCGTCCCATTCGTTCAGCGGCGCACCCTGGCGGAAGCGCTCCGGCAGGTCCGGGTTGGCGATAAACGGTCGACCGAAGCTGACCAGATCGCAGCGACCTTCGCTGATACGCTTCCGGGCCTCATCGGCTGTGTAGGCACCATTGGCGATATAGGTGCCTTTGAAGCCGGCACGGATGGCATCGATCACCTCTTCCGGGCGTCCGTTGGCATGATTGCCCTGGAAGGAGTCCTCCACCACTTCGATGTAGGCAATGCCCAGGTCGTTCAGGTGCCGGGCGAAGGTGCCGAAGGTCTCAACCGGGTTGTCGTCGTCCATGGCGTTGAAGCTGCCGGTGGGACTGACGCGAACCCCGACTTTGTCCTTGCCCCAGACGTCGATAACGGCCTCGACCACCATCAGCGGCAGGCGCAGGCGGTTTTCCACCGGGCCGCCGTATTCGTCGGTGCGCTGGTTGCTGCCGCTTTTGATGAACTGGTCCAGCAGATAGCCGTTGGCGGCATGGACTTCAACGCCATCAAAGCCGGCTTCCCTTGCATTCAGTGCGCCCTGGCGGTATTGCTCGATGATATCGGCCATTTCCCCGGTTTCCAGGGCCCGTGGCTCCGGAATATCCACCATGCCGGAGTCGGCGCTGATGAAGGTTTTGGCGCCTTCGGGCCTGATGGCGGACGGCGCAACGGGCTGCTCACCATTCGGCTGCAGATCCGGATGGGAAATCCGGCCCACGTGCCACAGCTGCATGTGGATCCGGCCACCGGCCATGTGCACCGCACCGGTTATCTTCTTCCAGCCTTCAACCTGCTCGGGCGAATGAATGCCGGGGGTAAAGGCATAGCCCTTGCCCTGTGGTGACACCTGGGTGGCTTCACTGATGATCAGGCCGGCGCTGGCCCGTTGCTGGTAGTAGCGGGCGTTCATGTCGTTGGGAACGTCCCCGGGCTGGCTTGAGCGGGAGCGTGTCAGTGGCGACATCAGAACCCGGTTGGGCAGGGCCAGTTGGCCCAGGTGGCACGGTTGAAACAGTGGATCGTTCTGGTTGCTCATCGGGCATCCTCCTTCAGATGAAATACTCTTAAGATTAAATGCTATTAATTAGACCAGTCTACTAGTCAGTGATCGAAAAAAAGTTCAGTCGATGTTCAGGCACTGCTTGAAAAAGACCCGCACGAACCGCTCCATGGGTTCCGTGGACTTGAGAACCTTGGAGCGCAGGATGGCGCCCTCCCAGCCGGATAGCAGAAAGCTGGCGGCGTCGGCCGGGTCTATGCCGGCGCTGATGTCCCCGGCCCGTTGGGCGTCACCAAGGCACTGTTCGAACCGTTTTTCCCAACTGGCAAAGACCGTGTCCAGCCGTTGCCGGAAGGCTTCGTTCTGCCCCGCCAGTTCCTGGCCCAGATTGCCGATCAGACAGCCCCGGGTGTACTCGCAACTGGTCATGGTCTCAAAGCCGGTGTCGAAGTAGGCGCGCAAGCGGTCCACGCAGGTGCGACTGGTGTCGTTGAGAATCCGATCCAGTTTGGCGTCGTATTCCTCCGCGAAGGTATCAATGACCGCCAGGCCGAAATCGTGCTTGCTGCTAAAGTAGTGGTAGAACGACCCCTTGGGCACGCCGGCGGCCGTCAGCACGGCATTAATGCCGGTTGCGCCAAAACCTTTCTGGCCGATCAGGTCGGCGCCGGTGTGAATAATGTGAGTGCGGGTGTCGTTTGTTGTCATGTTTGCTATATTAGACCGGTCGTCTAGAGTCCGTCAAATAACCGGGATCCGCAATAGCCGAGATTCCCGATCGATCCAGAGGAGCCTGCCAGTGATTAAATCCCGTGCCGCGGTGGCGTTTGAAGCCAACAAACCGCTGGAAATCGTTGAAGTTGATGTTGCCCCGCCGCAGGAGGGCGAGGTCCTGGTGCGTATCGTTGCCACCGGTGTTTGTCACACTGATGCCTACACCCTCTCAGGGGCTGATCCCGAGGGACTGTTCCCGACGATCCTCGGCCATGAAGGCGGTGGTATTGTCGAGGCCGTAGGCCCTGGCGTGAAGAACCTGGAAGTCGGCGACCATGTGATTCCCCTGTACACCGCCGAATGCGGAGAGTGTAAGTTCTGTACCTCCGGCAAGACCAACCTGTGTGGTGCCGTGCGGGCGACCCAGGGCAAGGGCGTGATGCCGGACGGCACCTCCCGCTTCTCCTACAAGGGCCAGCCGCTGTACCACTACATGGGGTGCTCCACGTTCTCCGAGTACACTGTGCTGCCGGAAATCTCCCTGGCGAAGATTCCCAGGGAAGCACCCCTGGACAAGGTCTGCCTGCTGGGCTGTGGCGTGACCACCGGTATCGGCGCGGTTCTGAACACCGCCAAAGTTGAAGAAGGCGCGACCGTCGCGATCTTCGGTCTCGGCGGCATCGGCCTGGCCGCCATCATCGGTGCCAAGATGGCGAAAGCCGGCCGGATCATTGGTGTGGACATCAACCCGGGCAAGTTCGACATCGCCAGACAGCTGGGTGCCACCGATGTGGTCAATCCCAACGATTACGGCAAGCCGATTCAGGAAGTGATCGTCGAGATGACCGACGGCGGCGCGGACTACACCTTCGAGTGTGTGGGTAACGTGAAACTGATGCGCGCGGCACTCGAGGCCTGTCACAAGGGCTGGGGCGAATCCACCATCATCGGCGTTGCCGGCGCCGGCGAGGAAATCAGCACCCGTCCGTTCCAGTTGGTGACCGGCCGGGTCTGGCGTGGTTCAGCCTTCGGTGGCGTAAAGGGCCGTACCGAGCTACCGGGCTACGTGGAAAAGGCCGAGAAAGGCGAGATTCCGCTGGATGTGTTTATTACTCATGAAATGCCTTTGGAGGATATCAACAAGGCATTTGATCTGATGCATGAGGGTAAGAGCATCCGGACGGTTATTCATTTCTGATGGGCCGCTGGTCGGGGCTGGCGGCGTGGGCCGCGCCCGGTCAGCGATCCGTCAGCTTGAGCTCAATCCGCCGGTTCTTCTGTAGCGCTTCCGGCGAGGTGCCTTCTGCCACCGGGAAGAATTCGCCGAAGCCGGCGGCCACCATGCGTCGCTCGGGCACCCCCTGTGCTGCCAGATAGCGGACCACGGCCACGGCGCGGGCGGTGGAAAGCTCCCAGTTGGAGGGGAATTTGGGGGTGTTGATGGGCACAACGTCGGTATGGCCATCAATTCGAAGAATCCAGTCGACATCCTCCGGAATCTTGTCGGCGACAGCGAGCAACACCTTTGCCAGCTTGTCCAGTTCGCGCATGCCATCCTCACCAAGTTCTGCCGAACCCGAGGCAAACAACAACTCCGAGGGCAGCAGGAAACGGTCGCCCACCACCCGGATGTTCTCGTTGCTGGCGAGGATGTCCCGTAGTCGGGCAAAGAATTCCGACTGGTACTGTTCGAGCTGGTTTACCCGCTCGGCCAGCAAGGTATTCAGCCGCCGGCTGACCTGTTCCAGTTCCTGCTCTTTTTCCGCCGTCATCTGCTCCTGCAACTTCAGCGCGGAGGCGATCTGCCTCAGTTGCTCCCGCAGCGACGCAATCTGATTGGACAGCCGCAGGATCATCGCCTGCTGGCTGGCGGACATCTCCTCTTTCTCATCAATGGATTGCTCCATGCTTGCCAGCCGCTCGGCCCGGGCTTCGGCCATGGCGGTCTGCTGCATCAGTTGCTCGCGGGTGGACTCGAGCTGGTTCACCAGTTTGTCGTTTCGGGTCAGGCTGGCGCTGTAATCGTCCTGAAAGCTGGCCATCTGGTCTTCCAGGGCATCGGTCTTGTTCTGCTCCAGGCCCAGAAGCTCCGACAATTCGTTCAACTGGGCATTGAGGCGGGCCAACTGGGTGTCGCGGTCAGACAGGGTCTGGGAAAGATAAAGCTGGCTCACCACATAGACCAGCAGCATGAAGATCACGAGCATCAGCAGCGCCGAGAGGGCATCGACGTAACCCGGCCAGACGTTGGTGGTGCTTCGGCTGCGGCGTCTGGATCCGATCATGACAGGTCTTTCCTGTCATCCACCCGGTCCACCAGGTTGGTCACGCCGGTCAGCCACTCCTCAAGCCCGTCATAGAACCGGTTCTGGGCATGGCCGGCCTGGATGTCGAGGAAGCCGAGAATCAGCGATCCGCCCAGACCCAGCAGGGATGAACTGAAGGCCGTGCCCATGCCTTCAAGAGGTGTCAAAAGGCCCTCCTGAAGCTCGGCAAACACCTTGCCGAAGTCCTCCTGGCTCATGTCCAGGCCGGTGATCACCTGACCGACCGAATTGATGGTGCCAAGCAGCCCCCAGAAGGTGCCAAGCAGACCGAGGAATACCAGCAGGCTGATGAAATATCGGGTAATTTCCCGCTGTTCGTCCATACGCGAATGAATGCCATCGAGCACCGTGCGCAGGGACATGGTAGACAGGGTAAAACGATCGCGCTTGGCGTCCTCCCCCAGCTGCCGGGCCAGTGGCTTCAGCAGCCGCGGTTCCTGGACTACCGAGAGCCCGGCGTGGCCGGTGCGGAACTGGGCGATCCACTTCAGCTCCGGGAATAACACAAACACCTGTCGGTAGGTCAGGGCAATGCCGACAATCAGTACGCCCAGAATCAGGAGGTTGAAGACCCAGTTGGCCATAAAGGCGGAGATCAGGGGTTTGTGGATCAGGGCGCCGACAACCACGACCACGCCGAGGAAAATCGTCATCCAGAAAAGGGTGTGTTTGGGATTGCTCATGGAGAGGGCCAGCCTTTTGAGATATTCCTCAACACGTTAGCACAGATATGAGATGCTGTTGGGATCGGTAACTGAACTTTAATCGGGGAGCTTCATGGCTGGTGATCTGCCTTTCCACTTTCGCTTCCGCGTCCGCTACGGCGAATGTGATGCCCAGGGTGTGGTGTTTAATGCCCGTTATGCGGATTTTGTTGATATTTCGGTCAACGAATACATCCGCATGCTGTTCGGGGATTACCAGAATCTGCTGGACCAGGATCTGGACATCCAGGTGGTGAGTCTCACGGTGAACTGGAAAGCTCCGGCAAAATTCGATGAGGTTCTTGAGGCCCGGATTCGCACTGGGCGAATCGGCAACACGTCCTTCACGTTGCATCTGGAGTTTTTACGGTACGGAGATGAGGCCTTTATAGCCGACGCCGACATCACCTATGTAGTGATTCAGCCTTCGGTTATGGGGAAGGTGACAATACCGGACCACATACGGCAGTTGCTGGAGGCGGGTGCGCCCGGCGGATTGATCAGCCACGCCGGAGAGAGGGACTGAAAATGGGGTCAGATGAAAATGGGGTCAGATGAAAATTTCATCTGACCCCATTTTCATCTGACCCCGATTTCAACCGGTCAGCTTTCCTGCAGGGCCTGCACGACGGCCTTCGCCGCCCCTTCGGAAGACGCCGGGTTCTGACCGGTAATCAGCTTGCCATCCACCACAATATGCGGTGCCCAGTCGTCACCCCGGGTGTAGGTGGCGGTGTTTTCCTTCAGCATGTCTTCCAGCAGGAAAGGCACAATGCCGCTCAGGCCCACCGCCTCTTCCTCACTGTTGCTGAAGCCGGTCACTTCCCGGCCGCCAACAATGTTCTGGCCGGGCTTGATTTCCACGTTCTTGAACACGGCCGGCGCGTGGCATACGGCACCGATGACCTTGCCCTGCTCGTACGCAGTCTTGATCAGGGCGACGGATTTGTCGTCGTTGACCAGGTCCCACAGCGGGCCGTGGCCGCCCGGGTAGAAGATGGCGTCGTACTCGTTCATGTCCACGTCGCTCAGCTTCCTGGTGCTGGCCAGGGACTCCTTGGCGTGGGGATCTTCCTGGAAGCGCCGGGTGGTTTCGGTCAGGGCTTCTTCCGTCTCGCTGTTGGGATCCACCGGTGGCTGGCCGCCTTTCGGCGAGGCAATGGTGATATCCGCGCCGGCATCCCGGAAAACGTAGTAGGGTGCGGTGAACTCCTCGAGCCAGAAGCCGGTCTTGTGGCCGGTATCGCCCATCTGGTCATGTGAGGTGAGAACCATCAGAATCTTCATGGTGTCTGTCCTTAACGTTAACGAATGAATGGCACTTCTTGACTGGTCTGTGAAACAACCTTGTGCCGTCGGTGGCTGAATTCAACCACCGTTACGTAAATCCGGCCCCCGCAGATCTTGAACCGTCTATACTCTGGACATATATGGCCAGATCCTGAAAAAACGCAAAAAGCACACAGGCAAGGACGACAGGAATGCGAGTATTCATAGCCGCCTTCGTGATGGCGCTGGCGCTTCCCGCCACGGCCCAGCAGGGCACGGAAACCGTGGAAGCCCTGACAGTAACCGTGGGCGCCAGCCATGCACCTCCGTACAGGATTATCGAAAATGGTGAGAGAACTGGCCTCTACGTAGAAATATTCGAGGAAATCGCAGACCGCCTGGGCTGGAAAGTGCATTACCGGGAGGCGCCTTTCCGCCGGGTTTTGAGGATGGTTCAGCAGGGGGCGGTGGATGTAATGCTCGGCCCTCTGGAGACCGAGGAGCGGGCGGAGCTGATGGAGTTGGTGACCCCGGCTTTTCCACCTGAACGCCGCCTCTTCTTTTACCTGCATAAGGAGCACAGGATCGAACGCTACTCGGATCTCTATGGCCGGGCCATTGGTGTTCTTGAGGGTGCTTCCTATTTCCGGCGGTTCGACACGGATGAAAATTTGCTGAAAGAGCCTGCGCCGCGCTACGAAAACCTGATGCGGATGATGCAGAAAGGCCGGGTGGATGTGGTGATTGCTCCGGAACTTGCAGGACTCTATGTGATTGACAAACTGGACATTAAAGCCGATATCTCCCCATTTTTCGTGCCTGGTGAGCGGTCCTACATCGCGGTGGCGAAAAACTCGCCAGTGCTCCAATACGCTGATGATATCAGGGCGGCACTCAAACTGATCGAAATGGAAGGTATACACGAGGACCTGGTGTTGAAATACCTGGGCAGAGCCCCCCGATGATTCCCGGCAGACATTACCAAGGCGAAGGGCGTCCCCCGGGCCATGGTTGGCCGAAACGGTGACCTTTTCATGATACGGCCGGTGCCGGGTATCGGTATCCGGCGCCAGATGGCAGAAACCGGTTGCCCGAGCTGGGAAAAGGGGTACTTGTCAGAGTTGAGTAAACCGATATGGGTTATCGGAGGAAGCACCCCGATCAATAACAGTTTCGGGCGGAATTTCGACCACTACGCCGAAGAAAACCTTCGCACATACTCGTCTTGAGCACAGGTTAAAGAGATCTTGGTAGTTCGCATCCTATCTGTATAAACTGAATGCCCTGTTTC
The DNA here is from genome assembly GCF_038098645.1 of Marinobacter metalliresistant. NCBI lineage: Bacteria > Pseudomonadati > Pseudomonadota > Gammaproteobacteria > Pseudomonadales > Marinobacteraceae > Marinobacter > Marinobacter metalliresistant. The sequence goes on from NZ_CP101118.1 coordinate 3,207,214, forward strand.
TAACCCTGTTCCTGATAAATGAGAGCTGCATCTGTATGGCAATCTGGACCCAGACCCCGAACCTCGAACACCTCGCCGAAGCCAGCGAAAGCACGGCTGTCAGCTACATGGGTATTGAGTACCTTGAAATCGGCGATGATTACATAAAAGGCCGCATGCCCGTTGATGAACGTACCGTTCAACCGTTTGGCATTCTCCACGGTGGCTCCTCGGTATTGCTGGCAGAAACCCTCGGCAGCATGGCCGCCAACTGTTGCCTGAAAGACCCGGAGACTGTCGCTGTGGGGCTGGGTATCAACGCGAACCACATCCGCCCGGTTACCAAAGGCTGGGTGTACGGCACTGCAAAGCCCATTCATATCGGCGGTACGACCCAGGTGTGGGAAATCCGGCTTGAGAACGAAGGAGGGAAAACCACCTGCATTTCCCGGCTGACCATGGCGGTAACCAGGCGCCCGTAGCCTGGCTCAGCCGCTCAGATCAAGCCTGGTTCGAGTCCTCCTGTGATTTGACTACGATCAGGCCTTCGTCCACGAAGTCCTGTAGAACGATATCGTAGGTACCATCCGGGACTTCACGGGCAATGCGGTAGATGTCGCCGGCGGCATCTTCGGGCGAGGCTTTCAGATCGAGGGTGCGGAAAGGCATAAGCGGGCTTTTGTCGATGTCTCTTACCAATAGCACTCTGGGCTTGAGTTTGTGGCTGGGGTAGCTCTCGACAACGATACCCACCTCCCCATTCACCATTTCAACAATCGAGCCCGGCGGATACACCCCAATCATCTGGATAAAGGCGTCGGCCAACTCCTCATCAAACTGGGTGCCACGGTGCTTGTGAATGATTTCCAGTGCCTGCATGGAGGCTCGCCCCTTGTCGTACACCCGGTTACTGGTAATGGCGTCGTAGGTGTCCACCAGCCCGATCATCTTGGCAAAGTAGGGGATCTGTTGTGCCTGCAGGCCCCGGGGGTAACCGGAACCGTCCATGCGCTCATGGTGGCTGAATGCCACATCCACGGCAGTATTCAGGGAGTTGCTGGTACCCATCAGAATGGTGCGCCCGTGAGTCGTGTGCAGGCGCATCACGTCAAACTCCTGGGGGGTGAGAGCCCCCGGCTTGTTGAGGATCTCATCGGAAATCCGTGTCTTGCCCACATCGTGCAGCAAACCGCACAGTGCCAGATTACGGATCTCGCCTTCCAGCAAGCCGAGGTGCTTGCCAAACGCAGCCGCCAGAATGGACACGTTGATGCAATGCTCGGCGGTATACTCGTCCTGATGTTTGATTTTGGTGAGCAGTAGAAGCGCGTTTTCATTGCGAAGCACGCTCTCAACACAGCTGTTGACCACGGTGCGGGCATTGTTCAGGTCCAGCGTGCGGCCTACCCTGAGGCCAGACATGATCGACTTGGCCGTCTTCTGGGCCTCCTCAAAGCGGATAACCGCCGTTTTCATCTCCCGCCCGGCTTCGACCTTGTTAATGTACGTGACACGTTTGCGTGGTGGCACTGCTTTGGCCGTGTTGCTGGAGACCTCCGGAGCCGTATTTCGCCTGAATAGGCGCATCAGGCCTGATGGCTTCAGGCCGCTTTTTTCAGGCCTTGGCAAGGGGGCGCCGCTGACTCGTCCTTCAATAACGACAAAATCACACTGGGCGCGCAGCGCATCGATCTCGGACTGATCACGAATCACAAACCCCTGAAGCAGGAAGTCGGTGTCTTCCCAGGGCCGGTCCAGACGGATGACATGCATGCCGATGGCGAGTTCCGACACATCGATCTGGCTCTCAACAATTTCCTGATGCGGTGTACTCATAAACCGATCCTGACTCCCTGAGACCCTATTTTGAGGCAAAAGCACCCTGACAGCATGGACTCGATTGCAAAATTTGGTCAAATAATGTTCATTCAAGATGTTAGCGACCGGTTTTTGTAGGTTGATCTCCCTTTGGCGGGGATGCGCTGAGGACCTTCTGCCATGGCAGACCATCGTTCATTCCATCTCTGGTGGCTGGCACTTGCCGCCGGGCTTGTGCCGTTGCTTACTATCCACACCACCTTTGTGGTCTCGGTGCTGGAAGGGTACGTCGAGCTGTGCATGCCCTACTGGGACAGCTGCACCAGCATCAGCCGAACCGGCCGCCATGGCACCTCTTATTTCATCTTCAAGGGCACCATGTTGCCCGCGGCTTTGCTGGGGATTCTGTTCTGGTGGCTGAATAGCCGCTGGCTGCGCCAGCTGGGCGTTCATTCGGCCGGCGTTGCCTGGGTTCCCTGGTTGGGGCTGGTGGCCAGCCTATCCCTGGGCGCTTATACGCTGGCGCTGGGCCATGCCGGGGATGGTTTTAATCTGATCCGCCGGATTGGTGTGGTTTTGTACTTTTCGCTCACGTTTATCTGCGAGCTGCTCGTCAGTGCCGGATTGCGAGGCCATCCGCTCTGGAAACACACCGGCATGAGACTGCTGAACCTGTGCCAGCTGATTCTGGGTGTCGGCATTCTCTCGGTGGTCCTCAACGGCGTCGCGCCCGAGTTCTACAGCCGTAAGGATGATGCCTTTGAATGGATTCTCGCATTGCTGATCAACGCCCACGCTCTCTGGTTGGCGTTGCTGTGGCGAAAGAACCGATTCCGGGTTCGGCTCTGGGCAGGGTAGCCTCGTCTCCCCTGATACCTGTGAACGCGGCTGCGCCCAACGCCATCTCGATGACGCCCCGTCCGGCAGCCTGATCCTGTTTGATCGCGGCTATCCCGCCCACTGGCTGTTCGCCGATCTGATGCAACGGCAGCTCCCGTTCGTGATGCGCCTGCGCTTGAACTTCACTCCCGCCGTGCGCGCCTTTCCTGAAGGCAGACTCTGCCAGTATTCCGGGATGCTGCTTTCCTGTTGGTTGATAGCCGGATAGTCAGAGTGCTCAAAGTAGCCGGGTTGAGTCATCTTGAAAGCTACGGCCACTGGTTCGGGAGAATTCATCAGTGTGTACCGTTGAAGGCCAGGGTAGGCGGCCACCATCGCAATGACACCGAGCAGGGCGGCGAGGCCCAGGCGCTCTGCTCCCGGAGCACCTTTCCCAAGTTGAAAACCGAGGGCACCTGCCAGCAGTCCCGCCGACACAAAGGGCCAGAGTGGCAAGTCACCGGAAACAAGGTAGTTGGTGAGCAGGGTATAATCAACGAGCGCATAGGTGCCGAGCCCGGCCAGCAGAATCAGCTGGATGACCATGCCCTTGTGTTGCAGCAAGTTAAAGTGGTTTGCCAGCGGTTCGGTTAACGGGGGTCGAGGTAAAATCGGCATTGCCTGTGAGACCAGACAGAGCTTTGCCAAGTGGGGCCTCGGTATCCGCGAACAACTTTTCGACATTGTCAGCTTTGGTCAGATCCTGTTGAAAGATAGCAGCCTCAGCCCCGAGGCTCGAACCGCAACCGCCGTTTTCTCAGCGGCACCCCTGGGTCTGGGTTCAGTCATGCTGCGCATGGCCAGTTCTGCGGTCGGCCCAGTGAGATTGAAGTATTGCTGGACCATCTGTCATTACTCTTTCTTGTCTTAGTATCCGGCTTCTTTTTGATGTCGCACAGCAAGGATGGTTGCTGTTTCACCATCGAAGCGATACAAGGCAATATAGCCGCTACTTCCGAAATCAATCAGCCATTCCCGAAACACCGGATCCATATCTTCAACAGGACGTCCTGCCTCCGGTTGGTGTGCGAGTATTTTTACGCCTGCCCGTATTGTTTTGATGGCACGGCGCGCGGCATCTTCATCTTTTATAGCAAGGAAGCGATAGAGTCGCTGTACGTCATCGAGAGCTGGCGGCGACCAGTTCAGACGTGGCACTTAGGCAGCTCCACATCTTCACCCGCTTCAAGCTTCTCCAGCCAGGCGTCAGCTTCTTCAAGCGTCAGATGCAGGCCGTTTTTCTGGTACGCCTCCCAAGCGCATAATGCATCCTGTTTGAAAGATTCTCGCTTTTCCTCACGCTCAACATAGTCACGGATCGCTTCGCGCATGATCCAATGCGATGAACGATGTCGCGCTTCAGCCAAGTGCTGGATCCGGCTTTTCATATCATCGTCAAGTTTTACGGATGTTGCCATTTTGTCACCTCGGTATTTAAAGGTAGTACCTTCAAATACTATACCGAAAAATCTCTCGCCCGCCACTGAGTAAAGAAAGCCCTTATTTTTGTTGTAACTATTCAGCTCACTTTTTCTCAAAAAGTGCTTGACAGGGTTTTTTCTCAAATCCCGGGAATTTCGGCCGCGCCCGGGACGTTGCGGTAAAGGGGCGCTCAAGTCGCCTGTCAACCCGTCAGTGGTGTTTTAAGCGGACAGACATCCCCGGGCAGGTCGCCAACAGGGAAAGTCCCGCACAAACCTGCTCAGGAGGGAAAATCCGGCCTGAAAAAGTCGTGCGATAATGGGGCATCCAGCGACGGAATCCCGGTTCATGAAGATCAGCAACATTGATGTCGACGCCGCCCTGGCGAATGTCAGGCAACAGCTCAAGGACGATTCAGCGGTCTCGCCTTCGCTGCGCGCGGCCATTGAGCTGCTGATGGTGCTGATCCAGATCTTGCTCGGCCGGGTCAGCGCCAATAGTAGCAACAGCAGCAAGCCGCCCTCCCAGGATCCGAACCGGCCCAAGGAGAGCCGCAGCAAGGGCGAGCGCAAACCGGGCGGGCAGCCTGGTCGTATTGGCAAGACACTGCAACCGGTCGAGGAGCCGGATGCGATCAGAACCGTGAAAGTGGACCGGCGCACCCTGCCCCAGGGCAACCAATTCCGAGTGGTCGGCTACGAGAAGCGCCAGGTCTTCGACCTGGACATCAGCCGCTTCGTCACCGAGTACCAGGCCGAGATCCTGGAGAACGAACAGGGACAGCGCATAGTGGCGCCGTTCCCGGCCGGTGTCGACCGCCCGGTGCAGTATGGGCCCCGGTTGAAGGCGCATGCGGTTTATCTGTCGCAGTACCAGCTCTTGCCCTACGAACGCATCCGCGAGTACTTCGAGGATCAGGTCGGCCTTGCGCTGAGCGCGGGGTCGCTGTTCAACTTCAATCAGGAAGCCTTCGACAAAGCTGAGGGCTTCGAGCACTGGGTCAAGGACCGTCTGGCCGAGTCGGAGTTGATCCATGCCGATGAAACCGGCATCAACATCGGTGGTCAACGCCACTGGCTGCACTGTGCCTCCAACGACGGCCTGACCTGGTTGGCACCCCATGCGCAGCGAGGCCACGAGGCCATGGAGGAGATCGGTATCCTGCCACGCTTTCACGGCGTGCTCTGTCACGACCACTGGAAACCGTACTACCGCTATGAGTGCGGGCATGCGCTCTGCAATGCCCACCATCTGCGGGAACTGCAGCGCGCCTGGGAACAGGACAAGCAGGCCTGGGCGCAGCGCATGCAGACCCTGCTGCGCACCATGAATGATGCGGTCAAGAATGCCGGTGGCAGCCTGCCGCCGGACAAGGCGGAGGGTTGGCGCAAGGCATACCGGCAATGCCTCAAGAAAGCAGAAGAAGAGTGTCCGCCCCCGGATGAAAGCCAACGGCAGGGCAAACGCGGTCGGCTCAAACGCACACGGGCCCGCAACCTGCTGGAGCGGCTGCGCGACTACGAGACGGATGTCCTTCGCTTCCTGGACGATCCGACGGTTCCGTTTACGAACAACCAAGGCGAACGTGATATCCGCATGCTCAAGGTGCAGCAGAAAATCTCCGGCTGCTTCCGCTCATTCGAGGGGGCCCTGATCTTCTGTCGTGTGCGCAGTCTTCTGTCCACGGCGCGGAAACAGAACCTGGGTGCCTCCGAGGTATTGACGCAGCTGTTTACCGGGCGTGAGCCGGCTTTTATGTCGGCACCGGAACGGGGCTAACAGGGCTTTTTACGGGGAGGCAACTGAATAGTTACTTGACGGTTTTGTTGTCCAGTTTTCGGGGCTGCCCCGGTCGCGGCGCATCATAAAGCCCCTCAAGACCTTGTTCACGGTAGCGCTTGCGCCACTTGAATACCGTTTGAGTGCTAACCTGAAGCGAGTCCGAGATCCCTTGAGGCGTCTCGCCTTCATTCAGTAACAAAAGAATCCTGGCACGTTGAGCCAGATGCTGGCTCAGAGTATTGGTTCGGCACCAGCCTTCGAGTTCCAGTTGATCGTTTACGGTCAGATTAAATGGGGCTGCGGGCTTGGGCACAATGGAAACCTATGCTTGCTGATCGATGAGTTCCCATTATAACCTTTATGAGACAGCGAATTAACCGAACGGAACACTAGTAATAAGGCATTTAAAGTACCGAGTTTCTCTGCGCTGCCTGGGGCGGTCTCAGTTTAAACATTGCTATCTGCTTCGATGATTCGTTAAGAACGCAGGCGGAAATATGTCCGGGTTATCCATTGTTCCGCGGGCATTTGAGAATGTCCGCGGAACAATGGTTCAAACCAATTGAGCGGCTACCACCTTAGATCGGATTCTGCAGCAGGCTGTTTGGGGTACATCTAAACACTAAGTGCGGTTTCGACCTTTTCCAGATTCTGGTCCAGTTCTTCGGAGCTGCCATCAAAGTGAACCTGTCCTTTCACCACCACCACATGACGGTCACAGAGCTTTTTCAGCGCCTTGATGTTCTTGTCCACGATCAGTGTGGAAATGCCCGACTCACGAATGGTGGCAATCACGTTCCAGATGTCCTGGCGGATCAGCGGCGCCAGACCTTCGGTTGCCTCGTCCAGAATCATCAGTCGGGGATTGGTGACCAACGCGCGACCGATCGCCAGCATCTGCTGCTCGCCCCCGGACAACTCCGTACCCAGGTTTGACAGGCGCTCCTGAAGGCGCGGAAAGGTATCCATGACCCGATCGAAATTCCAGCCGGTGTTGCCGTTGCTGTCGGGGCGGGCGGCCATTTGCAGGTGTTCCTTCACCGTCAGATTGTGGAACATGCCCCGGCCTTCGGGAACATAGGCTATGTCGCGGCGCATCCGCTTCCAGGTCGGCAGGTTGCTGATGTCCTGTCCGTCGAAATACACATGACCACTGCGGGGCGGCACGATGCCAAGAATGGACTTGAGCGTGGTGGTCTTGCCCATGCCATTGCGTCCCATCAGGCTCATGGATTGCCCCTTCTCAAGCCGGAAGGACAGATCGTGGAGGATGTGGCTTCGGCCATAGAGGGTGTTGAGATTCTTTACTTCCAGAAGGCAGTTGGTCATGCGGCTTCCTCCTCATCTTCCTTCCCCAGGTAGGCCTCTTTTACCCGAGGTTCGTTGCGTACTTCGTTGACGGTACCGGTGATCAGATGGGTGCCGTTATCGAGCACGGTCAGTTGGTCCGAGAGTTCGAAAATGGCATCCATATCGTGCTCCACCAGCACAATGCTGTAGGTTTGCTTGAGCTCGTTCAGCAGCTCGATAATGCGCTGGGATTCCTCGTGGCCCATGCCGGCCATGGGCTCATCCAGTAGCAGAATGCAGGGATCGGTTGCCAGCACCATCGCCAGTTCGAGTTGGCGCTGCTCACCGTAGGAGATTTCCGCTGCTACGGTGTGCGTGCGGCTATCAAGCCCCACCTGACACAGCGCCTTTTCGGCAGCTTCCCGGACCAGTTTGTTGGAGTGACGCGACGCAAACAGGTTGAAACTGCCGGTGAAACGGCGTTGGGCTGCGACTGCACAGTTTTCCAGGCAGGTGACATCGGCGTAGATATTGGTTTTCTGGAAACTGCGGCCGATACCACGGCGCACGAATTTCCAGGGTTTCATGCCCTCTATCTGTTCGCCCTTGTGGAAAATGCAGCCGCTAGTAGGTTTCAGCGTTCCACACAACATATTCAAAAGCGTACTTTTACCTGCCCCATTGGGGCCGACCACGCCGTGCAGCTGTCGATCCCGGAACTGCAGCGAGATATCATTGAGTGCCTTGATACCACCCCAGTGTTTGCTGAGGGATTCGGTTTCCAGAATGATGTCGTTGGCCATGATTATTTCTCCAGCAGCTTTTCAAGGTACCCGGCGAGGCCTTTGCGCAGCAGCAGGACCATCAGGATGATCGCGCCGCCCATAAACAGCATCCAGTCTTCGCTCACGTGCTCGAAGCCATACTGCAGACCCTCGTAAGTGATGGTGCCGAGAATGGCTCCGTAGATAGTGCCCATGCCGCCGAGGATGGACATTACCAGCGCGGTCCCGGACATTTCCCAAGTCATGAACTGTGGGTTCACGTAACCGTACTGCAGGGCGAACAGCAAACCGGCGTAGGCCGCCAGGGTGCTGCCGATGATGTAACTAATCAGTCGGAACGCGAAGATGTTGTAGCCCAGTGCCTCGGTACGCTCCGGGTTCAGACGGCTGGCTTCCACAATGCGGCCAAACCGCGAACGCAGGATAATCTTGATGGTCAACAGAGTGATCAGTACGGCCAGCAGCGACAGATAATAGAAGTGCGTTGGGTTGTCCAGGTTCAGAAAGTTCAGGCCAAAAATGCTGGTTTCGGGTTTCATGAAGATGAACAGGCCGTCGTTGCCCCCGAATTCCAGGGAGTCGAAGAAGAAATAGTAGGCCATCTGCGATATCGCCAGGGTAATCATGATGAAGTAGATGCCGGAGGTCCGTAGAACGACAATTCCAACAACCAATGCAACCAGGGCGCTGATCCCCATGATATACAGGGCGTAGATCCAGAAGTTGACCGCCTCATATTCGGGAGTAACGATCACAAACAGGTAGCCACCCAGCCCGTAGAAAAGCGCGTGCCCCAGGGTGACCAGGCCAACACGCCCCACCAGGAAGTCCAGGGACATCACGAACACTGCCAGGATCAGGATGGTGGTGGCTTTCCCCACGAAGAAGGGGTTGTCCTCCAGGAACAGGGGGATACAGAGGGTGATGACAAAGAAGATTGCCAGAAAGATGCGCTCGGTGCGTTTCTCGAAAATCATGTTCGGCTCCCGCTTACTTGGCGAACAGGCCCTGGGGCTTCACCAGCAGCACCAGGATCATAAAGATATAGATAATCATGTTGGACATAGTGGGCATCAGCACTGCTGCAAACGTACTGATAACACCGACCAGCAAAGCACCCACGAAGGCGCCCTTGATGGAGCCCATGCCGCCGATGACCACCACCACGAAAGAGGTAATCAGAACACTTTCCCCCATACCCGGAACGATGGATCGCATAGGCGCGGCGATAATGCCGGACACCGCGGCCAGCATGACGCCAATGGCAAACACGATGGTGTAGAGGTTTTTGATGTTCACGCCCAGGGCTTCCACCATTTCCCGGTTGGATTCACCGGCGCGGATCAGCATGCCCAAGCGGGTTTTGCTCACGACAAAATAGAGCGCGGCGGCAATGGCGATACAGATCAGTGCCGCGAAGATACGGTAAACCGGGTAGCTGGAGTTCTCGGTGAACGGCACAGAACCGCCAAGCGCGTCGGGAACAGCAACCCCGTAAGGGTCGTTGCCCCACAGAATGCTTTGCAGGGAATTGAACACAAAGATCATACCAATGGTCAGCAACACCTGATCCAAGTGATTGCGGTTGTACAATCGCTGTATCAGCATCCGCTCAATTATGATGCCCAGGCCAAGCGCAATGATGGCCGAGAGGATCGCAGATACCGTGAAGCTGCCGGTCACGGTGACGAAATACCACACCAGATACGCGCCCACCATGTACATGGAACCATGGGCCAGATTGAGGATGCCCATCACGCCGAACACCAGGGTCAGGCCGGAGGCGATCAAAAACAGAAGCAACCCATACTGGAGGCCGTTAATAAGTTGCACGAAGAAAAGTTCGGTAGACATAGAGATACCCAACGGTTTTACGGAGAAGTCAATTCAGGTGCGGGCAGGGATCTTCGGGTAAGCCCCCGGCTGTTGCCGGGGGTAGACAAAGCCCGTGCTCAGAGTTTGCAGCCACGGGCGGGATCTTCCAGCGCTTCGGCGGCGATACTCTGCACCACGTTCACGCCGTCTTTCACTTCCCGCAGATAGATGTTCTGAATCGGGTTGTGTGCCTTGGAGAAGGTGAATTCCCCACGCGGGCTGTCGATGGTCAGCTTTTCCATGGTGCTAATCACGGCCTGCTTGTCGGAAATATCACCTTCAAGCTGGTCGATGGTGTTGGCGATGGCCTGCCCCGCGTCATACCCCTGAACGGCGTAGATATCCGGGTAGTGGCCATACTCGGTGTTGAAGGCTTCCCGGAACTCCCGGTTTTTCGGAACGTCCAACTGTTCTGCGTAGTGCAGCCCAGTCATCACGCCTTCGGCAGCATCACCTTGTGCCTGCAGTGTACCTTCGGTGAGGAAGCCGGACCCCATCAGCGGAATCTTGCCGCGCAGGCCCATGGCGTCGTAATCCTTCACAAACTTGATGGCGCCACCACCGGCGAAGAATGTGAACACCGCATCAGGATTCTCGTCAGCTATGTCGCTGACGTGGGACTGGAAATTGGTGGACGGGAAAGGCAGCAGTACCTTCTCGACAATCTCGCCCCCACCGGCGGTGAAGGACTCTTCGAAGGCGTCGAGACTCTCGCGGCCCATGCCGTAGTTCCAACTGATCGCATAAACCTTCTTGTAGCCTTTTTCAAGCGCCACTTCGCCCATGGGGTAGGACGGCTGCCAAGATGAGAAGGAAGTGCGGAATACGTTGGGAGAGCAAAGAGGACCGGTCGCCGCGGCAGAACCCGCGTTGGGGATAATCATAATGGTATCTTTACCGCGCAGCATCTTGATCATGCCCATGGCAACGCCGGAATGAACCGGACCAATCACGAAATCTGCTTCGTGCTGGTTCAACAGCGAAGATGCTAGCTCCGGGGCGCGTGAGGGCTTGGCTTCAGTATCAAGCTCGATGAATTCAACTTTTGATCCGTGAAGTTTTTCGGCATGCTCTTTCAGAGCGAGCTTCAGGCCATCTCGGCCGGCTTCACCAAGTTGTGCGTAAATGCCGCTGAACGGCAGCATGACACCAATTTTCACCGGGTCACCGGCGGCCGCCAGGGCGGAGGTTGAAAGCCCGGCGGTAAGGGTGGTTGCCAGTACAGCACCGGCAAGCGTTTTGATCCTGCTCATTTCAACACCTCAGATTGTTGTTGTGGGTTCTGTCATTAGAGGCGTGAAGGGGGCCGGGGAATATCCATTTTCTGCACAGGCATGTCCTGTGGTTGCAGGGGTATTGTTAGCACGTTGTATTTCAGTTAGTTGGCCGGCGAAAATATGATGCCTCGACGTACAACGATGCCTGAAAATCAGTCATTCGCTCTGAGGTCCGTGTAGAGTTGCCGGGTGAGCGTGCGTTGTTCCTGCAACCGGTCGGTTATTCCCTGCACAACCTCCATACGGGCCACGGCACCGGCCTGAATGTCTTTCATGGCCTGAAGGGCTTCGCCCGACTGGTTCAGGCAGTGAGCACACGACTGGCGGATTTTGTCCATACCACTACCCGCCTCCACCGAAGTCGAATTCAGGTTGTTGGCGATGTCACGGATACTCTCGCTGGATTCGTTGGCGCGCACGGACAGGTTGCGTACTTCGTCGGCTACCACCGAAAAGCCACGACCGTGTTCTCCCGCCCGTGCGGCCTCAATGGAGGCGTTTAGAGCCAACAGGTTGGTCTGTTTGGCGATGTCCTGAATGTTGCCGACGATGCTTCCGATTTCCTCGGACTGTTTGCCCAACTGGGTGAACACGCCATCGATGCGGCCCATGAATTCGGCCAGTTCTCGAATTGAGGCCTCGGACCCGGAAATGCTGTTGGCGCTCTGGGCCACCTTCGCTCCGGACGCTTTGGCCAGTTTGCCAGCTTCATCCATTTCCGCGAGGATCATGTCCACATTGTTGCGCAGGTCGTCCAGGTGACCGATCAGAACGGGATCTGGTGATGCCGGTTCCGGTTCTGGCACTTGCGCCTCTTGTATTGGTTCGGGCAGAGGCTCCGACGCTGGCACCTGTTCACGGATGGTAACGATGGTTGGCTGCATTCGCGCGCACAGGGTGAGGGCGGTAGCGGTCAGTCCCAGGCTCAGGGCGGCGAGCGTGGCCGGGAATGCAGCGTCGGCCATGACGAGTATTAACGCGGCACTGGCGACGGCCGGAATTAGTGCACCGTATACCGGGGCTTTGGAAGAGCCGGATTCCGTGGTTGTTTGTTCTAAAGAAAGAGTGTTGCTCATGGTTCTTTGTCCGCCGGGCAGGGGTTCGCATCATGGAGTAACGCTAGGCTGTTTTGCGGAATGAACCTATCCGGACTTTGCAGAGTGTTATCCGCATACTGAACGACCGGCTTGGCGGGGAGATCCAGGGCCCGGAAAAAGGGGCCCTGGTATACAGGCGGTAGGTATTCAGCTCAGGGTGCGAAACAGAATTTCGGTGAGTATGTCCGGACATTCCACCGAGGGCACGTGGCCAATCTGGTCCAGAATGATCGGCTCCGCTGCGCTGCTGACCTCAGCCAGGGCCCTGAGTGTGTCCGGCGGCGTGGCCAGATCGTCTGAGCCGCCAATCAGTTGCAGTGGGACTGATGACTCCCGGAGCTGATCACGAAAGTCGACCCGTCCCAGCATCTCACACAGCAGCGCATAACTGCGGTCATCCCCGCGCCCCATGATCACACGCCAGCCTTCGATCAGAGCCGGTTGCTGATTGCAGGCGGTGGGGCTGAACCAGCGTGGCACGATATCCACCGCCACGGCAGGCAGGCCGAGTTCCAGAACATTGGCCGAGCGTGTATTCCAGGCATCGGGTGTGCCGATCATCGCTCCGGTGTTGGTGAGCGTTGCGGAAAGCAGCCTGTCAGAATGCTTGCTGAGCATTTGCTGACCAATGGCTCCGCCAATCGATGTCCCGACAAAGTGGAATTGGTCGACACCTGCCAGTTCTGTGAGCGCGATGGCTTCCTGCGCCAGGTCTTCCGGTGTGATTTCGTCAGATTCTTCCGGCCAGGCGGCGCTGGCGCCGTGTCCCGGTAAATCCCAGGTCAGTACCCGAAAGCCTTCGAGTAGTGCCGGTAGCATGTCGTCCCATACCGCCTGTGTCATGCCCAGGGGGTGGGCCAGGACCATCAGCGGCTTTTTTCTATCACCGAGCAGGCGATAACAAACTGTGTGATCGTTGTGCTTGAGAAATGCCATCTTGGCTCCTTACCTCAGACCCGTTCGATGAGTGTTGCAATACCCTGGCCGACACCTACGCACATGGTGCACAAGGCATAGCGGCCACCGGTGCTCTGCAGTTGGTGGGCGGCGGTCATTAGCAGTCGGGCACCAGACATCCCCAAAGGATGGCCCAGGGCGATGGCGCCGCCGTTGGGGTTCACGCGTGAATCACCATCGGCAACGCCCAATTCCCGCAGTACCGCCAACCCCTGGGCGGCAAAGGCTTCGTTCAGTTCGATCACGTCAATGTCTTCAATGCCGATGCCTTGTTTCTCCAGCAGCTTGCGAACCGCCGGCACAGGGCCGATGCCCATGATGCGCGGTTCCACGCCGGCCGTGGCCATGCCCAGTATGCGGGCCATGGGGTTTAGTCCGTGGGTTTTGACGGCGGTCTCACTGGCAACCAGCATCGCAGCGGCGCCATCGTTCACGCCTGAGGCGTTGCCTGCCGTCACGCTGCCGTTTTCGCGGAATGGCGTGGGCAGGGATGCGAGCTTCTCCAGCGTACTTTCGCGGGGATGCTCGTCGGTATCGAACACCAGCGGGTCTTGTTTCCGGCGCGGAATGAACACAGGCACAATTTCTTCGGCAAAGCGTCCTTCCTTCTGGGCTCGGGCGGTTTTTTCCTGGGAACGGAAGGCGAACAGGTCCTGATCCTCCCGCGACACCTTGTATTGTTCGGCCACGTTCTCCGCCGTTTCAGGCATGGAATCGATGCCATACTGCTTTTTCATCAGCGGGTTCACAAAGCGCCAGCCGATGGTGGTGTCCTCAATCTTCTGGCCTCGTGAAAAGGCGCTGTCAGCCTTGCCCATAACATAGGGGGCACGAGACATGGATTCCACGCCCCCTGCTAACACTAGGTCCATTTCACCTGCACGAATGGCGCGGAACGCCGTGCCAACAGCATCCATGCCGGAGCCACACAGGCGATTGAGAGTGGTGCCGGGAACAGACGTAGGCAAGCCGGCCAGCAGGGCAGACATCCTCGCCACGTTGCGGTTGTCTTCACCGGCCTGGTTAGCGGAGCCCATCATCACTTCGTCGATAGCGGCCGGGTCGAGTTCCGAAGCCTGCTCCAGTACCGCTTTAAAAATGTGAGCGGCGAGGTCGTCAGGGCGAATGCTGGCAAGGGTGCCACCGAAACGGCCAATCGCCGAACGACGGGGATGGCAGAGATAAACGTCAGTCATGATATTTCTCACTGTTGACCGGCATGATGTGCATTTGTGCGTGCTTTCAGATCACGCAGAACTTCCAGCTCTTTGGCACTTGGCTCTGGCGTGGTCTCCAACTTGTCCGCAAACCGGATTTCCCACCCAGTGGCATCAATCACTTCTTCCCGAGTCACATTGGGATGCAGAGATGTGACTACCAGTTCTTTGCTATCAGGGTCAGGCTTGAGAATGCACAGGTCGGTAATTACCACGGTGGGACCACGTCCAATGTTGGGGACATTATCCCGTGCCTTGCCGTCGCGTCCAAAGCCAACGGTCGTAACAAAGTCGACGTCCCTCACGAAGGTACGCTTGGAATGCTTGACGGTAATGAACACTTCCTTTGCATTGGTGGCAATTTCCGGGGCGCCACCACCCCCAGGCAGGCGGACTTTCGGTTCGCGGTAGTCGCCAATCAGCGTGGTGTTCAGGTTGGCGTAACGGTCAATCTGAGCGGTACCCAGGAAGCCGACGCTGATGTGTCCACCCTGCAGCCAGTACCGGAACATCTCCGGTACTGCCACGGTGGTCAGGGCGGATTCACATAGCTCGCCGTCGCCGATGGACAGAGGCAGCACGTCCGGTTTGGTTTGCAGGGTGCCGGATTCATAAATCAGAGTCACGTCCGGTGCGTGGGTCAGTCGCGCCAGGTTGGCAGCCTCGCTGGGCAGTCCAATGCCCACGAAGCAGGTCATGTCGCTGGTCAGTGCGCGGGCGGCAGTGACGCTCATCATTTCAGAGGAGGTAAATTCAAGGCTCATCACGCAGCTCCTTTTTCAAACACGTTGTCTTTCAGCCAGGTCTGGAAAGTTTCCCGGTCACGGGCGATGCCGTCCCACTCTTTGTAGAAGGCGTTGTCACGGTCGTAGTAGCCGAGGGCGTAAGAGGGTTTGGCGCCTTTCGGGGCCTCGGCGATGGCGGTGATGGCCCAGGAGGGCAGCACGCAGGCGTTCACGGAGGCGCCGAGGTCATCCACGATCTCCTCAACGGTCACAATGCTTCGCTTAGCGGCCAGCACCACTTCCTTCTGGATACCGACGATGCCTTCTATCAGCACATTGCCCTTTCGGTCCGCCCGCTGGGCATGAATCACGGCTACATCTGGACGAACAGAGGGTACTGCCGCCAGGCGCTCACCGGTAAAGGGGCACTCGATGAATTTGATCTGGTCATTGACCTTGGGCAGGTCGCTGCCGACGTAACCACGCAGAACTGCTAGCGGCAGCCCGGCGGCGCCCGCTTCATAGGCGCAGGCCATGGCTGCGTGGCTGTGTTCCAGGATCTCCAGCTTGTTCGGCCAGCCTTTCTCAACGGCATCCCGCAGACGGTGCAGGGAGCCCACGCCGGGGTTGCCACCCCAGGAGAAGATCAGCTTTTTAGCGCAGCCGGCACCGATCATCTGGTCATACACCAGGTCCGGGGTCATGCGGATCAAGGTCAGGTCACGTTTTTCCTGGCGGATGATTTCGTGGCCAGCGGCAAACGGAATCAGGTGGGTAAAGCCTTCCATCGCTACGGTGTCGCCGTTGCTGATGTGTTTGCTTACCGCTTCCTGGAGAGAGAGGAATTCAGCCATCGCAGTGTCTCCATCATGTGTTGGCAAAGTAAGTTCGATATACGAACATAAGTTTAATATGCGAACATAATGGCGTGATTGGTTTTGGGTCGTCAAGGACAAATTTTCACCAATTGGTAAAAATGCACGGATGTTCGTAATGCGAACTAACTGATACCATGCGCTGACACTGATGTGCGGTAGGCTAAATAAGCCTGTTATAGGAGCTGGAATGGACGAACAGATTCTCAAGCCGGGAGACCGGGATTACGTGGGCGCACTGGCGTCGGGTCTAGAGGTTCTGCAGGCATTTGGTGCCGATCACCCTCGTATGACCCTGAGCGAAGTGGCGGCCCGCACTGATATGGACCGGGCCAAGGCACGGCGATTTCTGTTGACCCTGCACGCGTTGGGGTTTGTGAAGCGCACCGGTCGTCAGTTCGAGCTGACTCCCCGGGTACTGCAGCTGGGTTATGCCTATCAGGCATCAAACCAGTATCGGGCAGTCATTCAACAGTATCTGGAAGACATTACCGCCGAGCTTGGTGAATCCTCATCGCTGGCGGTTCTGGATGGTGACGATGTGGTGTACGTGGTGCGCTCGGCCGCCCGGCATCGACTGATGGCGATTACGCTGTCGGTGGGTACCCGCTTGCCTGCGGCCTATACCTCCATGGGGCGGGTGCTGCTTGCGCAGTTGCCGCAGAACGAGCTTGAGACTTATATGGATAGGATTCAGCTTGAGCGTCATACGTTGTCTTCCATCACAGAAAAAAACGTTTTGCGGGAGGAGATCGACAAGGCACGAAATCTCGGATACGCCGTCTTAGATCAGGAACTTGATCTTGGTTTGCGATCTGTGGCGGTGCCCGCCTATTCTGCGAGTGGCGAGCTTTTGGGGGCGCTTAATATCAGCACAAATGCTGCCCGGGTGGACATGGATACTTTGTTGAACGTGTATTTGCCGAGGCTGCAAATTGTGGCTGATCGGATTCGCCAAGCGGCTCGATAAGCCTCATGGATAACGACCGGTGAGCCGGTTCTCCACGAGTTCATCCAGGATAGTGTTAGCCAGCCGCATTACGGCGTTCGGGTTTTCGCCCCGACGACGTGAGGCGATAACGGGCGTGGTGATGTTGTTATCCTCCAGCGGCATGAACTCCACCCCCTCACGATTAAGTTTTCGGACCTGTTCTGGCACCAGCGTGAACCCCATGTCGGAGGCGACCAGCGATAGGGCCGTTTGAAGATCGTTGACATGCTGGCTGACATGAATTTTCAGGCCGCGTCTGTGAAAAAGCCCCTGGGTGATATCTGCAAAGTTTGGGCCCGGCCCGGAAGGGAAGGCGACCATGGGGTGGGCAGAAAGCTCTTTCATAGACGGAGGGTGTTTGCTGAGCGGGTGACCCATGGGTATGGCAGCGATGATGGGCTCGTCGAACAGTAGCTCCTGCTCCACGTCGGGGTCTTCTATGCTCACCCTTCCAAAGCCAATGTCGATCTTGCCAGTCTTAAGTGCTTCGACCTGTTCCCGTGTTTTCAGTTCATGCAGGACTATCTCCAAGTTCTTGTTTCGGCGCAGACGCCGAACCATGAGAGGTAGCTGGCCATAAAAAACGGATGGGACAAACCCGATGGAAAAAATAGTCTTTCGATGCTGTGCGATCCTGCGAGTGTCATCAACTGTCGCAGTTACTTTGTCCAGTATCTGTCGGGCCTGTTCCAGAAAATATTCCCCTCCATTGGTCAGCTCAAGGCCCCTGGGCTTGCGGATAAAAAGCTCTACACCTATTTCTTCCTCAAGCTGCTTCATTGCCCGGGTTAGTGGTGGTTGTGCAATAAACAGTTTTTCTGCTGCCCGGGTGAGGTTGCCTTCCTCTGCAACGGCGACGAAATATCGCAGGTGTCTGAGTTCCATCCATACCTCCTAGGTATCGCTAGATACTTAATCAATATTGGTTCACATCCGTGAAACTTCGTACTGTTCGAGTCACAGGTATTATAACTTGCGATTCGGAGAGCACATGTCCGCAACCATTCAGTCCATCGAAGCCATCCTGGTCGACATCCCGACCATCCGGCCGCACAAGCTAGCTATGACAACCATGGGGGTTCAGACCATGGTGATTGTGCGGGTGAAGGATTCCGATGGCCTTGAAGGGTTGGGTGAAGCGACCACCATCGGTGGCCTGGCCTACGGCCCGGAAAGCCCCGAAAGCGTGAAACTTACCATCGACACCTATTTCAGGCCACAACTGATTGGCCAGCCGGTTGACGCAATCAATACCCTAAGGGTAAGGCTAAACCGTGCGACCCGCGGAAACAACCTGGCCAAGTCCGCGATTGAAACTGCCCTGCTGGATCTGCAGGGCAAGCGTTTGAACTGCCCAGTATCTGACCTGTTCGGTGGTGCCGTACATCAGCATATTCCGGTGCTCTGGACTCTGGCCAGTGGTGACACCGCACGGGATATCGAGGAGGCCCTCGGCCTGATCGAAACCCGGCGCCACTGTGATTTCAAGCTCAAGATCGGCTCTCGGGCGTTGATGGACGATGTCCGCCATGTGGCTGCCATCAAGGATGCTGTGGGTGAATCCGCCAGCGTGCGCGTGGATGTGAACCAGGCCTGGGATGAATCAACGGCTGCCAGAGGCATGGCGGAGCTGCAAGCCGCCGGTATTGACCTGGTCGAGCAGCCTACACCTATGAAGGACCACGCCGCTCTGGTGCGCCTGTCGCAGAAATTCCACCTGCCTATCCTGGCCGACGAAGCCGTCGCCGATGCCAGCGATATGTACAACCTTGCTGCCGCCGGCTTTTCGGGGGCCGTCGCCCTTAAGATCGCCAAGGCTGGCGGCCCGGCGCAGGCCCTAAAGCAGGCCGCGGTTGCCCAGGCGGCGGGTATCGGCCTGTATGGAGGTACCTTGCTGGAAGGCACGATCGGCACCGTCGCTGCACTGCATGCCTGGTCCACTCTGGAAACCCTGCACTGGGGCACGGAAATGTTCGGCCCGCTACTGATGAAGGATGACATTGTGGACAAGCCCCTGAGCTTCCACGACAACGGAGTGGAACTACCACAAGGCCCTGGACTGGGCGTCACGCTTAACGAAGACAAGCTCGCTGAATACAGCCGCAAAGATAAATAACGGAGGAGCGCACATGCTGTTCAAAGTTGAAATGAAGGTCAATCTGCCCACCGATATGCCGGCTGAGGTTGCTGGCGAGATCAAGGCCCGGGAAAAGGCCTACGCCCAAGGCCTTCAGGAAAAAGGCAAGTGGCGCCATCTGTGGCGTGTGGCGGGCAGCTACGCGAACGTCAGCATTTTCGACGTTGAGGATAACGCCGAATTACAGGGCCTGATCAGCAATCTTCCGCTGTTCCCTTATATGGACATTACCGTTGCACCCCTGTGCCGCCATCCGTCCTCCATTCACGAGGACGATCGCTAAGCAGGACTGTTCACGAGATCCGGCCCCGTTCTGTGGTGAAAGGGGCTTCAAAGATGATGTTGCCAACCGATTGGGATGTCTTGAGCAACAACAACAAAAGACCGAGGAGACCAACAATGACTGTTAAAACCATGCAAACCGCCGAAGTGAAAGACCTGCTTGAAAAAGTCGCCGGCTTTGACCAGCAAGGCGGTGACGAGCGGATTAAAAAGATTGTCCACCGCGTGATGCACGATATTTTCCAGATTGTGGAAGATTTTGATGTTACGCCGGAAGAGTTCTGGAGCGCCGTCTATTACGTTGGCGAACTGGGTGCAAACGGCGAAGCCGCGCTGCTGGCCCCGGGCCTGGGCATGGACCGTTACCTGGACATCCGCCAGGACGCCGAGGACGAGCAGGCTGGTCTGACCGGCGGCACGCCGCGTACCATCGAAGGCCCGCTTTACGTGGCCGGTGCCCCACTCAGCGAAGGCTTTGCCCGCATGGACGACGGCTCCGATAAAGACGCCGAGGCGATTCTGATCAAGGGTCAGATCACCGACGAAAACGGGGCGCCGCTGGCCAACGCTATCGTGGATATCTGGCACGCCGACTCCAAGGGCGCCTATTCCTACTTCGACCAGTCGCAGAGCGAGTACAACCTGCGCCGCCGCATCAAGACAGATTCTGAAGGTCGTTATGCTGCCCAGAGCATTATGCCGTCCGGTTACGGTTGCCCGCCTGAGGGTTCAACCCAGCAGTTGCTCAACCATCTGGGCCGTCACGGCCAGCGTCCGGCGCATATTCATTACTTCGTGTCCAAACCGGGTTACAAGCACCTGACCACTCAGATCAACATCGCCGGTGACGAATACACCTACAGCGACTTTGCTTTTGCTACCCGTGAAGAGCTGGTGGTCGAAGCCAAGCGCGTAGACCAGTCCAATGAAGGGACCAAGCACGGCGTAACAGGACCGATTACCGAAGTCGAGTTCAACGTCGCGCTGGTTGCCACTGACAAGCCCGAGCTCCAGGAACGTCACGCACGTCCGCGCGCCCTGGAAACCGACGCTGCGTAAGCGCCACCCAAGAACAAGACGGAGTGAACGACATGACCAGCAAGCTTGAAAAACTCGCCGAAAAGGTACGTGACGCGGTAATAGCTGATCCGAAAACTGGACGCTACCAGTGTGATCGCAGCATCTTCACCGATCAGGAACTGTTCGATCTGGAGATGAAGTATATTTTCGAGGGCAACTGGGTTTACCTGGCCCACGAGAGCCAGATCCCGGAGCCGGGTGATTACTTTACAGTAACTGTCGGTCGCCAGCCGGTGATCATCACCCGTACCAAGGATGGCGAGCTGAAAGCCATCCTCAACACTTGCTCGCACCGTGGTGCCACCCTTTGCCGTAAAAAACGGGGCAACAAGACCTCCTTTACTTGCCCGTTCCACGGCTGGACCTTCCGTAATGACGGTCAGCTGTTGAAGGCGAAAGACCAGAAGAAAGGCGGCTACCCAGAGCAGTTCAACACCGACGGCTCCCACGATCTGAAGCAAATGCCAAAGTTCGGCAACTACCGTGGCTTCCTGTTCGGCAGCCTCAATGCCGACGTGGTCTCTCTCGAAGAGTATCTGGGCGAGACCACCAAGATCATTGACAACATCGTGGATCAGTCCGAAGACGGCCTGGAAATCCTGCGCGGAAGCTCGACCTACACCTACGAGGGTAACTGGAAGTTGACCGCCGAGAACGGAGCCGATGGGTATCACGTGGGCACCGTGCATTGGAACTACCTGTCCACCATGGGCCAGCGTAATTATGAAAAAGGCGGCACTGAGGCGGTCGACGCCAAGAGCTGGTCTGCGGAAGGCGGTTTTTACTCCTTCGAGAACGGTCACATGATGCTGTGGACTCGACTGCTGAACCCAGAAGTGCGTCCGATCTTCAGCCAGCTGGAGCGCCTGAAGGAAACCTACGGAGCGGCTCGTGCGGACTCCATAGTAAGGACCACCAAGAATCTGTGTCTTTACCCGAACGTTTACTTGATGGATCAGTTCTCGACACAGATCCGTGTGACCCGGCCCATCGACGTCAACAAGACGGAAGTGACCATCTATGCCTTTGGTCCGAAGAACGAGCCTTCGGAGTTGCGTGCCAAGCGTATCCGCCAGTATGAAGACTTCTTCAATGTGACCGGCATGGGTACACCGGACGACCTGGAGGAATTCCGCGCCTGCCAGAACGGCTATGAAGCCCGCGACATGCGCTGGAACGACATGAGCCGTGGTGCCGCGCACTGGATCGACGGCCCTGATGAGCACGCCAACCAGATCGACATGAAGCCCACCATGAGTGGCGCGCGGCCCGACGACGAAGGACTGTACGTTAATCACCACCAGCATTGGCAGGTGGAAATGACCCGTGCCATCGAGGCAGAGCGTGCCCGTTTCATTCCAGTGACTTCAGAGGAGGCGTCGGCATGAGCCTGAGCTATCACGACATCGAGCAATTCATCATCCGCGAAGCCCGTTTCCTTGACGACCGCGAGTGGGATAAATGGCTGGCCTGCTATCACGAGGATGTCACCTACTGGATGCCGGCCTGGGACGATGACGATGAGCTGACCGAGGACCCGCAAAGCGAGATCTCGCTCATCTATTACCCCAACAAGGAAGGCCTGGAAGACCGGATCTATCGCATCAAGACAGAGCGATCCGGTGCCAGCTCCATGCCCGAGCCGCGCACCACGCACTTCACCAGCAACCTGGAGATCCTGTCCCAGGATGAGAGTGAAGTGAAGCTTCGGTTCAACTGGCTGACCAAGGCCTACCGCTACAAGAAAACGGCGGAATTTTTCGGAACGTCCTTCTACACCCTGGACATCACTGGCGAGCAGCCGCTGATTCGGGAGAAGCGACTCGTTCTGAACAACGATTGCATCAATCAGGTACTGGACGTTTACCACCTGTAATTGATGGGGAGAGCATCATCATGAGTTACAACATCGCGCTTAACTTCGAAGACGGCGTTACCCGTTTTGTGTCCTGCAACGAAGGCGAAACGGTTCTCGATGCCGCCTACCGTGCGCAGATCAATCTGCCCATGGATTGTTCCGATGGCGTCTGCGGCACCTGTAAGGGTGCCTGCCGCCAGGGAGAGTTCGACATGGGTGAGGAATACATTGACGAAGCGCTGTCTGACGAGGAAGCCGAACAGGGCATGGTACTGACCTGCCAGATGGTGCCATCCAGCGATTGCGTGGTGGAAGTGCCTGTCGCTTCCACCATGTGCAAGACCGGCAATGCCGAAGTCGGCGGTACCGTGGCGGAGGTTAACCTGATCTCACCGACATCGATCGAACTGAAGATCACCGCGGACGATGACATTGCCTTCCTTCCGGGGCAGTACGTGAACATTCAGGTGCCGGGCACCGAGGAGACCCGCGCCTACTCCTTCAGTTCCAGGCCCGGCAGTCGTGATCTCAGTTTCCTGATCCGCAACGTGCCTGGTGGGCTGATGAGTTCCTGGCTGGTGGGCAAGGCCCGCACCGGCGACAAAGTGACTCTGACCGGGCCAATGGGTAGTTTCTATCTGCGCCCGATCAAGCGCCCAGTCCTTATGCTGGCGGGTGGCACAGGCCTGGCGCCTTTCCTGGCAAAACTGGAATACATGAAAGCCAATGGATGCGATCTGCCAACGCACCTGATTTACGGCGTTAGCAATGACGATGACCTGGTGTGCCTGGACATTCTGGACCGCTTTACTGAGGAATTAGATCACTTCAGTTACGTCACCTGTGTGTCTGGTGACGACAGCAACTATTCGCGCAAAGGGTATGTTACCCAGCACATGGATGAAGCGCCGTTAAACGATGGAGATGTGGATGTCTATCTGTGTGGCCCGCCTCCCATGGTGGATTCTGTGCTTGGTTTCTTTCGCGAGCAGGGGATTAAACCGAAATCGTTCCATTATGAAAAATTCGCACCTAGCGCGCCCGCAAATAAGGAGAAAGTCGCATGAAAGCCCGCTTCACCAATAAGGTAATGGTGATCACCGGAGCTGCCCAGGGAATCGGCAAACGTGTTGCCGAGCTGGCGGCTGCCGAGGGCGCCAGGCTTCTGCTGGTCGATATTGCGGATTACATTCACGGCATTGCTGCTGAATTGCGTGACCAAGGTGCCGACGCTATTGCGGTGCAGGCCAATCTCGAAACCTGGGCCGGTGCTGAGACAATAATGGCGGAGGCCCATAAGCATTTTCGTCGCATCGACATCCTGATCAACAATGTTGGCGGTACCATCTGGGCTCAGCCCTTTCAGCATTACACGCCTGATCAGATCGAAAAGGAGATTCACCGTTCGCTGTTTACGACCTTGTGGTGCTGTCGCGCGGTACTGCCCTACATGCTGGAGCAAAAGGGGGGTGTGATTGTCAACGTGTCGTCCATTGCAACGCGGGCTCTAATGAGGGTTCCCTATGGTGCGGCCAAGGGTGGCGTTAACGCTTTGACTGTAAACATGGCGTATGAATACGCACCGCACAATATCCGGGTGAATGCCGCTGCGGCCGGCGGTACCGAAGCGCCTCCGCGACTGACTCCACGCAATGCTGAAGAACAGAGTGAGCAGGAAAAGGCCTGGTACCAGACGCTGATTGACCAGACGATAGAAAACAGCTTTATGCATCGTTACGGAACCCTGGATGAACAGGCCGAACCGATCCTGTTCTTGGCATCGGATGCTGCCAGTTATATTACCGGAACGGTGGTCCCCGTTGCGGGGGGCGACCTGGGATAAGCCGGATATAAGGTGTAACCCAGGGTAGATAGCCAGTCATACCCTCTTTGGCCCCGGTGGTCCTGCGCGCGGGGCCTTTATCATAAACCGAATCTACAACAATCAATACCGGATTCACGCTTATGCCGAGACTTCTGAAAGACCTTTCCCTGCCGGCGGTTGTTGCCGGCTTTTTGGCTGTGCTGGTGTCTTACTCGGGGCCACTGGCTATCTTTTTTCAGGCTGGAGCGAGCGCGGGCATCTCCACGGAGATGATGACCTCCTGGGTCTGGGCGATCTCCATGGGCGCGGCGATCTCCGGAATTGTACTTTCGATATGGCTTAAAGCGCCGGTGGTGACCGCCTGGTCCGCGCCAGGCACCGCGTTGCTGGTTGCACTGTTCCCGGAGCTGTCCCTGAACGAGGCCATAGGAGCTTACATCACGGCAGCGATCATCATCTTTATTATTGGTGTGTCCGGCAGCTTCGACACATTTGTTCGTGCTATTCCCAAGGGCATTGCCGCCGGCATGATGGCGGGCATTCTCTTTCAGTTTGGTGTGGGCGCTTTCACCGCCATTGAAACCACACCCACTCTGGCCATCGGGATGCTGGTTTCCTATGTGGTATTCCGCCGCCTGTTCCCCAAATACACTCTGGTACTGTTATTGATTTCCGGTGTGGCTCTTGCGGTTGTCTTGGAGGGTGCGTCCTTGTCAGGTGTGCGCTGGAGTATCGCGGTTCCGCAATTCATCCAGCCGGAGTGGACATTGGGATCAACCCTAAGCCTTGCCATTCCGCTGGTGCTTGTGAGTCTGACCGGTCAGTTCCTGCCTGGCATGGCCATCCTTCAAGGTGCGGGTTATCCGGTCAAAGCCAAACCGGTCATCGGAGTAACCAGCATCGTGTCGCTACCGATGGCGTTTTTCGGTGGTATCACTACGGTGGTCGCTGCGATTACGGCCGCCATCTGCACCGGCAAGGACGCCCATGACGATCCTTCTCGTCGTTACGTTGCAGGCGTGTTTAATGGCGTTTTCTACTTGGTGGGAGGCCTGTTTGCCGGCACTATCGTCAGTCTGTTCACGTCACTGCCGGCGGCATTTGTTGCCGTGCTTGCTGGACTGGCGTTACTTGGCGCCATTGCGGGTAACCTTTTTTCCGCACTGGAGGAGCCCAGTCATCGGGAAGCGTCGCTGATCACATTTGTCGTTACCGCGTCGGGCATGTCTTTATTCGGGCTGTCATCCGCGTTCTGGGGCGTAGTCATTGGTTACGGCTGCTACATGGTATTGAATGGCAAAACCGGCAGTAAATAATAGAATTGGCGTTGCCCTTTCCATGCTTTGGCATCCTGGGAAAGAGAATATCAATTCCGAGGTGTCTTGGAGTCTGCGCGGCAAGAGCCACCTTCTGGCATAATGAACGGAAATTCTCCAGCAGCAGGAAATCTGACGGGAACCATCTTCCGCCTATATCCGCCCGACCAGGAAATGCTCCTCCCCCTGAGTTTGAACGAATGGCTGCCTGGTGCCACTGTAGAATGAGGTAAAAGGCATGGACGGCTGTGTTTCGCCGCAACGGCGCCGTTTGACCAATCCATTGTTATACCATCCCCCTCTGTCAGCCAGTTGCCCAGTTGGCAATTTTTGCGTAAACCGCTGAAGGTTGCCTCCCCATTCCACGTGCGGCCTGCCACCCGGGCCGGAGTAAGGCTGCTACCTTCGCTCTTTATCCGTCTCAGTGCTGTTAGGGAACGGGGCGCTCATCTGAAAACTTCGCCATGCTGTATAAAGACCCCAGTACAGGTAAGGGATGGTTGTCGCCAGCGTATGACATCGTGAATACTAGGGTTTATCAAGAGGGAGATTCCCTTGCCTTGAAGCTCTCTAAGACTAAAGACTTTCCAAACCGTACAACGATGAAAAAATTTGCCCGCGAGCACTGCAACCTCTCAGATAAAATGGCCCAAGGTATTATTGGTCAGTGCGGAACTAGAGCACGGTGTTTGTCGTTTGGTGACGCCCGAGGAGAAGCAAAAGTTCTGGAAAGGTGAAGTACGCAAGCTCAAATGGGCGAGGTAACCAGCAGCGTCTTTGCCTTTTTACTGGCTGGCGCCGCCTTGGCCGCTTCGATGTACTTGCGGCGGCTGTGCACCTTATCAAGAACACCAGATAAGGTGCACAGCCGCCGTTACTTTATCGATGCCCAGAAGGACCATCCGGAACAGGCCATCAAGGCCCTTCGGCAGGTCGCCAAACTGTATCGGAAAGAAGAGACCATTCGGGCCCGGCAACTGATCGTCCGGCTACCTTCCAAACTCCGACTCTTGGTGAACAGGCCCTGCGTTGTGAAATCGGCGCCTGCTCCTCCATCGCCTTAGCTTTCCCGAGCGTCAATTATGCTAAACAGATACGATAACGCAGGACGCCCGAGTCTTCCTCCCGGATCCATTCAATCCTGTGACCAGTTATCTCGCACAGGGCCTGTAAATCCCGACGGCCGCTGGGGTCATCGGCCAGGAACTCGACCTGCGTCCCGCTAGGCAAACCCTGAGTCCGTTTTTTGAAACGTAAGATAGGGAGCGGGCACACCAGGCCGACGGCATCGATCTGGTGTACTGTTGACTGATCAGTCAAGACGGACGCTCTCACTGCTGGTTTGCTCGGCGGAGGACCAGCCGAACTGGTTCAGCACTGGTGGCGCGAGAGAGGCAATTACCAGGGCTGCGATAAATGCGGAAATCATAACCTTCATGATGAACCTCCCTTGCCCTGTTTGGCTTCGACCTCGGCCACCCACAGGTCGTGGTGTTGACGAGCCCATTCGAGATCAACCTGGCCGTTACCCATAGCGTCGAAGGCACCTTCCATGCCGACCGAGCCGATGTAGATGTGGGCAATGATGGCCAGCATCATCACGAACGCCACGATAGAGTGCCAGATGTTGGCATACTGCATCTCTTCGTGCGGCGTCAGCACTGTCGGCAAATCCGTTCCCAAAACAGTGTTCACGACGCCAAACGTCTTGGCAAACATTGGAATTTCAAACGGAAACAACAATGACAGGCCCGACAACGAGACTGAAAAACCCAGCAACATCACGGTCCAGAAAACAATTTTCTGACCGGCGTTGAACTTCCTCGCTGACGGATGGGCGTTGGTGAAGATGCCGCCGCCCACTTTGAGCCACTGCCAATCGAGCTTGTTGGGGATGTTGTGCGCCACCCACATGAAGAAGGTCATCACCAGCCCCAACATAAAGGCCCACGCAATGTTGTTGTGAAGCCATTTGGAGCCGGCAGCCAGAGTGGCAAAGGCCTCGGGCCCCATAACCGGAATGAGGAAACTGCGACCCATCAAGGTGATTAACCCCGTTATAGCTAATGCGACAAACGAGCCCGCCAACAGCCAGTGACCAAATCGTTCGATGGCTTTGAATCGTTCAACCGTGGTGCCCGCAGGGCCGCCTGTGATTTTGATTCTTCCGCGCACAAAATAGAACACTGCCAGTAGCGCAATGATAGCCAGGATTGCACTGCCACCGTAAGTGATGACCGGCCCCTCTCGTAACTTGTACCAGGGTATGCCTCCGTCCTGGATCAGGACGTCAGCGGCAGGCCCCCGGGCCTGGGTACTGGGGTCAATCTTGTTGTATCGAATGGCACGATAGATGTCGGAATCCGAGCGCCCTCCCAGGGTGCCGAGTCGACCACTGATCGGTGCCGCATTGGCAGGATTACCCAGGTTTTCCGAGCGAAAAGACTCGTCAATTTCCAACTGTTTTTGACGAGCCAGGATGTCTTCCAGGGTTTGAGCACCCCCGGTAGACGTGCGATCAACCGCGGGGGCCTCTTGCGCCCAGACAGGATTAAACACCAGTGTCGCCAGTGCAAGGACGACAGCACCTAACAACTTACGCTTCATGCGAGCACCCCAAAAGAATCAAGAAGAAGAGTTCGTTGCCGCCATGAGTTTTGCGGGGCCCGGGGGGGCCCGAAACTCATGGCGGGCTTAAGGGACCTTCTTCCCATAGGCCGTGCCCCATCCCCAGGCGCCGGAACCGAAACCACGGCTCACCACACGCTGGCGATAGATGTCCGCCACCTCGCTGCCATCACCGGCCAGCAGCGCCTTGGTTGAGCACATCTCCGCGCAGATTGGCAGCTTGCCCTCGGCAATGCGGTTGCGGCCGTACTTGGTGAACTCGGCTGTTGAATTGTCTTCTTCAGGGCCGCCTGCACAGAACGTGCATTTGTCCATCTTGCCCCGGCTGCCAAAGTTGCCCGCCTGGGGGAACTGAGGCGCACCGAAGGGGCAGGCATAAAAACAATACCCACAACCAATACACAGATCCTTGGAGTGCAACACGATACCGTCTTCGGTCTGGTAGAAGACATCCACAGGGCAAACGGCCATACAAGGCGCGTCTGAACAGTGCATGCAAGCTACCGAGATCGAGCGTTCGCCAGGCTTACCATCTCCGATGGTCACCACGCGCCGGCGGTTGATACCCCAGGGGACTTCATTCTCATTCTTACAGGCCGTTACGCAAGCATTACATTCGATGCAGCGTTCGGCATCGACCAGGAATTTTGCGCGTGCTTTTCCTTCAAGTGCCATGATCTACACCTCTTGTTATGCCGGCATAATCGCGCACAGGGTGGCCTTGGTCTCTTGCATCTGCGTGACCGAGTCATACCCATATGTCTGAATCGTGTTAGTGGATTCGCCGAGGACTATGGGGTCGGCACCTTTGGGGTACTTGTCCCTCAGGTCTTTGCCTTCCAGATGTCCGCCAAAGTGGAAGGGCATAAAGGCCACGCCTTCGCCAACGCGCTCGGTGACCATTGCCTTCACCCGGATGCGCCCGCCTTCGGGGCCGGAAACCCAGACGTCCCTGCCGTCACGAATGTTCAGGTTGTTCGCGTCGCGCGGATTCACCTCGATGAACATGTCCTGCTGCAGTTCCGCCAGCCAGGCGTTTGAACGGGATTCATCACCACCACCCTCATACTCAACCAGTCGGCCTGAGGTCAGAATGATGGGGAAGTCCTTGCTGAAGTCCTTCTTCTGAATGGACTCGTACAAGGTTGGCACGCGCCAGAAATGCTTATCCTCATAAGTGGGGTAGTCCTTGACCAGGTCCCGACGCGGGGTGTAGAGCGGTTCACGGTGAATTGGCACCGGGTCCGGGAAGTTCCAGACCACCGTGCGCGCCTTGGCGTTACCAAAGGGGGCACACTCGTGCTTGATGGCGACACGCTGGATTCCGCCTGAAAGATCGGTCTTCCAGTTGGTCTCGGGACCCGCAATCGCATCAATAGTGGCACGCTCCTCGGCCGTCAGGTCCTTGTCCCAGCCCAGGTCCATCAGCATCTGCATGGTAAACTCCGGATACCCGTCCTTGATCTCGGAGTTTTTCGAGTAAACGCCGTCAGCAAGCAGGCTCTCGCCGTTGCGCTCGACGCCAAACCGGGCACGGAAGGTGAGGCCGCCCTGGGACACCGGCAGGGACATATCGTACAGGTTCGCCGTTCCCGGATGGTTCATTTCCGGCGTGCCCCAGGATGGCCACGGCAGACCGTAGAAATCACCATCACAGGGTCCACCTACCGCACGCAGG
The DNA here is from genome assembly GCF_038098645.1 of Marinobacter metalliresistant. Lineage (NCBI taxonomy): Bacteria > Pseudomonadati > Pseudomonadota > Gammaproteobacteria > Pseudomonadales > Marinobacteraceae > Marinobacter > Marinobacter metalliresistant. The sequence continues at coordinate 3,236,987 of NZ_CP101118.1, forward strand.
CTGGTCTTGTCGAAGTGGTGCTGGTACTGCATGTGTTTCTTCAGGCGTTCGGGCGATTGGCCGGTGTAGCCGATGGTCCACATACCGCGGTTGAATTCGCGAGTGATGTCCTCAATCAACGGCTCGTCGCCTTCAATCGCAATATTGCGGAACATGCGATCGGTGAAACCGAACTTGTCGGCAAACAGCTTCATGATCTCGTGATCGACTTTCGAGTCGAACAGTGGCTCGACAACCTTTTCGCGCCATTGAAGCGACCGGTTCGAAGCGGTTACTGAGCCATAGGTCTCGAACTGGGTGGTCGTTGGCAGCAGGTAGGCGCCATCCTTGCGATCATGCAGCACCGCTGAAACGGTTGGGAAGGGGTCCACGACGACCAGCATGTCCAGCTTTTCCATGGCGTCTTTCATTTCAAGCATGCGGGTCTGCGAGTTGGGCGCGTGGCCCCACAGAACCATGGCTCGGGTATTATCGGGCTGCCCCAGGTTTTCCTTGGCTTCCAGAACACCGTCGATCCAGCGCGACACCGGAATCCCCTTCTCGTTCATCATGGCTTTGGACTTGCCGTTTTTGTCCCACACGGCAAACCGACCCTTGAGCCAGTCCAGATCTTCCTCCCAGACCCGTGCCCAGTGGGCCCATGAGCCTGCAGTCAGGCCGTAGTAGCCGGGCAGGGTATCGGCCAGGACGCCCAGATCAGTGGCACCCTGCACGTTGTCGTGTCCGCGGAAGATGTTGGTACCGCCGCCGGAAACACCGATGTTCCCCAGCGCCAGCTGCAGTATGCAGTATGCGCGGGTATTGTTGTTGCCATTGGAGTGCTGGGTACCACCCATACACCAGATAACAGTGCCCGGGCGGTTGTTAACCAGGGTACGCGCAACGCGCTCAAGCTGCCCTCCGGGCGCACCGGTTACACGCTCAACCTCTGCCGGGTTCCAGCGCTTCACCTCTTTACGGATGTCGTCCATCCCCCACACTCTGGTGCGGATGTATTCTTTGTCTTCCCAGCCGTTTTCAAAGATGTGCCACAGGAGGCCCCAGATCAGTGCGACATCGGTACCCGGCCGGAGGCGAACAAACTCATCGGCATGGGCCGCGGTGCGCGTGAAGCGCGGATCGCAGACGATGAGCGGCGCGTTGTTTTCTTCCTTGGCTTTCAGGACATGCAGCAGCGACACCGGGTGCGCTTCGGCGGGGTTGCCCCCGATTATGAAGATGGCCTTGGAGTTGTGGATGTCGTTGAACGAGTTGGTCATCGCACCGTAGCCCCAGGTATTCGCTACGCCGGCGACCGTGGTTGAGTGACAGATCCGGGCCTGGTGATCGACGTTGTTGGTGCCCCAGTAGGCGGCAAATTTACGGTACAGATACGCCTGTTCGTTGTTGAACTTCGCACTGCCTAGCCAATAGACCGAATCGGGGCCGCTCTCTTCGCGGATTTGCAACATCTTGTCGCCGATTTCGTTGATCGCCTGGTCCCAGGAGATCTTCTGCCACTGGCCGCCGACCATTTTCATCGGGTACTTCAGGCGGCGCTCGTTGTGCGCACTCTCGCGCACCGATGCGCCCTTGGCGCAGTGGGCACCCAGGTTAATGGGGCTGTCCCAGCCAGGTTCCTGGCCCGTCCATACGCCATTCTGGACTTCAGCCTCGACCGTACAGCCTACCGCGCAGTGCGGGCACACTGACTTTTTGCGAACGACTTCGCCACCCGCCGTCGACGGGGCCGCGGCCTTGACGCGGGTAGATGTCAGCGACAACGCCGCCAGGCCACCCACTGCGACACCGGAGGCCGTCAGAAACCCACGACGGTCCATCGTGCTGGCAGCGAGGGATGAAAGTAAAGATCCCGCACGGGGGCCTTTCGCTACCCCGTTGGTCTTCTTTCGTAACATGTCACATACCTCTCTCTTTTTTTATTCTCGTTTTCCCGGAGGTGTGATCATCCAAGAGCATCACGCAACCTTGAATGATTCACGCTTCCTCAAAAGCGAGCCGATTCGAAATATTTACGTGTGTGCTCAGTGTCACGGAGACCGCGGCTTTCAGGGGCGTCTTTTTTGACGACCTCGGCTGCGGCGTTCGGTGCAACTGCCACTGCGACGGCAGCCGGAGCTGCCGCGGCTGCCATCCGCAGGAAACGGCGACGGCTGTTTTCACACTTTGGGTTATCCACAGGACACCTCCACCTGAGTTAAAGGGATCGGGCAGATCCCGGTTATTGAATCGCAAATGCCTCGGCCTCTACGATCATGAAAGCCCGCCCCAGCGAGCCCACAGGCGCGTAGAAGATCGCGGATTGCGCTTCTTCTAAATCGGTAAAAAACAACGCCGCCCACTTTGCCAAGTGCGCGTCAAAAAAAGCTTTCTGTGACGACAAATCACTGTCACACACGAACTCGCCGGTGATGATGCCCGCCATGATTTCACACAGCGTGCCTATATGATCCTCAGGCTCTTTAACGTCGTCACTGGCCGTGACACCCCGGGCCATCAGATCGGTACGCAAGTCCGCAAGGGGCTTCTCGTTCAGAAAACCGGTCAGGTAATAACTGGCGTACGGCAGCAGTTCCCCGCGGCCGACTCCAACGAACAGGTTGTTATACTCCCGCTCGGCATCATAAGGCGTGGTGCGCTCGGCAAGCGCAGCCAGGTTTTTCGCGGCGACGCCCAGAGCGGTACTGTCACCCTGCAAGGATGCCAGTCCCTGAAGCAGCTCTCTCGAAGGTGGGTCACCCAGCAAGACGCCCAGCAATTGGTAAATTTGGGCTCGCGCGCGATCTTCGTCGCTGATCGAGCGAGGGCACTGAACTTCAGCAGTGTTGACCAAGTCTCAGTCCTTAGTATTATTGTTTGATTTTTGCGCTATCAACCTTTATAGCTCTGATCGGACCCGGGCGCAACCTGCTCCCGAACATGGCTATTCAAAACGCATCCGGGGGCGATAGCGCGGTTCAGGTTCGGGTTCTGGCTCAGCTTCGCCAACGACCGGTTCAAGGCTGCCGGGACCGGGCGGCAGCTCAACAGCAACCCCGGGCTCCGGCTCTTCCATAGCCCCTTCAGACTCAATCGGTTCCGGGTCTTCGGCCTGCGCCTTGATCCGGTTTTCGAGTTGCTCATCAAGCTTTTTGGTTTTATCGATCAGGCCCTGGCCCACCTTGTAAAGGGTCTTAGCGCCACTGACCGCGGTTCCGGCGTCGGTGAAATCTTCGTCATAGTCATTAAGGCCATCCAGCACCGCCAGCACGGGGTTGGATTTCCAGAGCGCGCGCAGGGCCTTGCGGCGCAAGTAGTCAGGAATCTCCTTGCCCATGAATCCAGCGATGTCGGTACCCAGCCCGATGGTATCCGGATCCGGCAAGCCGTACTTCTCCAGCACCTCTTGCTCCGGCAGGGCTTCATTCCGAGCGAGCTCCTGTGCTTCGGGAGACGGCCCGGACTCGGCAGTCGAAGGAGGTGCGGGCTCAGTTTTTCTGCCGGCTTCGGTTTTTCTGCGCGACCAGCGCTGTAGACGTGACTCAGTCATCACTGGACTCTCGGCTTCTTAATGTTGGAAGGGGCACGATAAACATCGCTTTGCTGACGAATACGCGGATCGCCTTTGGCGTCCTCGATACCATCGACACGGATCTCGTCACGACGACGCTTTTTGAAAGGCTCCTCGATATAGTGCATGTCGATAAACTCTTTGATCCAGGCCGCCAGGGACTCGGGAATCGGAACCGCTTCGACGATGCTCTCGCCACTATCCAGGGCATCCAGCGCCTCATGGGCACTGGCGGTAATGGTGCTGACAACCCACCCTGAAGGAGACCGATTGGACTGGTCCTTATCCAATATGACCCAGACGGAGGGAACGATCATATTCAAAGATACAAGGTAACCCTCTACATCGGCGCGAAATAATTCCATTGCCACGGTGCCTGCGTGGTAATCGACCACCTCGCCCTCGCGGACCAGCTCTTTCCAGAATGCCTCCGGAGCCCCCGGTATAAGGGCTACTGGCTTCCAGATGTCCCGCGCCCACCGGGTTACGCCGGGTGACCGGCGAACGACGGCGCCGACTTGTAATTCGCGTTTCCAATGATCTGTACGACTACTCATGGCATGTCTCTTCTGTTATAGCTTAAAACTAGCAGGGCCCGAACGATTATCCAATTGTCCAAAAGTAAATAGCTGTGGCATGCTCAAAAAGCGAACCGATACGTATACGCATAACAACAACGAAAAGAGTCGAATTCCTGATGACGGCACACAAGACCCTACTGTTATGTACCTGCGACAAAACACAGTCCTTTGATCCAGAGGCACTGCGGACGGCCGCGGCAGCTGGGCAGGTGATCGCGGTGGATCAACTGTGCGGCAACGATATGAAGACTGCCGCTGATCATCTGGGCGCCAGTAACGAATTGCTCATAGCCTGTGGCCAGCAGGCCGCTTTATTCGAGCGCCTGGGTGAGGACGTATACGCTGGGATTCAGCACTGCGCGCCGTTCAGTACCATCGACATTCGGGATCGCGCCGGCTGGAGTGCCGCCAGCGCGAAGCCCGGGCGTTTACATGCCAAGCAGGCGGCCTTGATCGCCGCGGCCCAGCTGCCCGCTCCCATGGCACCCGCAAAAACCATTCAGTCCAGCGGTGTATGCTGCATTGTCGGCCCCACCGAGCAGGCCATCAGGATGGCCGAGCTGGTCCAGGACGAGCTGGGCGTCACCTGTATCGTTAATGATGCAGGCCCGATACAGCTACCCTCCGCTGCTTACGATGTGGCCAGGGGGCAACTGACGGGGGCTTATGGCGCGCTGGGCAACTTCAAACTGGAATTTGCCCAGTTGCAGACCCTGAATCCCGCCGGTCGCGGTGCACTGGGTTATGGCGAGGTTAAGGCCACCGCCCGGAGCGAGTGCGACGTGTTTATCGACCTGCGCGGTGTTGGTCCCGCGTTTCCCAGTCATCAAAAACGCAACGGCTACTTCTGGGCTGATCCGACCAAAACCGGAGAGCTGGAGCGCATTGCCCTGACTGCCCGGGACCGGGTGGGTGAGTTTGAGAAAACGGTCTATTTCAAGCTGGAAACCTCGCTCTGCGCCCACTCCCGGGCGAACAGGACCGGTTGTACCCGTTGCCTGGACGCCTGCTGCACCGAGGCTATTTTTTCCGCCGGGGACCATATCCAGATCGATTCGGATATTTGCGCTGGTTGCGGGTCCTGTGCGGCGGTCTGCCCCACGTCTGCGGTGACCATGAACGAAACCCCGTTCGAGGCTCTGGTCAAAGCCATGGATGTCATGGCGAGGGTTTATCGCGAACATGCCAATGAAGCCCCGCGTCTGGTTTTTCACACGTTGAAAACGGGTGGTGATGCCATCGCCTACCTGGCTCGATATGACGATGGGCTGGCGGATGATCTGATTCCGCTGGGGCTGGAGAATACAGACCGGGTCGGCCATGCCGAGATAATGGCCGCGTTGGGCGCGGGCTACGCCGAAGTGTTGATCCTTGCCGACAACGAGATAGACCGCCGGGCGGTGGCTCCGGAAGTTGAACTGGCCCAGGCCATGCTCAAAGGTACTCATAACTCCCCCAGCCGGGTGCGGATTATTTCCGCCATCGAACTCTGCAACGCCGGCGACAACGCCGGGCGAGTGAGCGAACCGGTACTGCTGGTCGGAGGCCGCCGTGACATCACGCGGGTGACCGTCGGCGCGATGGCGGACAAGCTCGAAGCGCCGATCCCCCTGCCAGCGGGCGCACCTTACGGCGCGATCGAAATCAATTCCGACAAATGCACGCTTTGTCTGGCCTGCGTATCGCTGTGTCCCACCGGTGCCCTTGGCGACCATCCGGACCGGCCTGAGGTTCGGTTCACGGAAAACGCCTGCGTTCAATGCGGCGTCTGCAAAAGCACCTGCCCTGAGACGGCCATTACCCTCAAACCCCGGCTGGACTTGTCGAAGGACGCCCTGAGTGCCCGGACATTGCATGGCGAGGACCCCTTCGAATGCATCAAATGCGGCACTCCGTTTGGCGTCGCGAGCACCATTAACCGAATCGTTGAAAAACTGGAAAACCAGCACTGGATGTACAAGAACTCTGACAACGTTCAGCTCATCAAGATGTGTGACGACTGTCGGGTCAAAGCCCAGTTCCACGGCGAGAACGCGCCCATGGCGGGGGGCGAGCGTCCCCGGGTTCGCACCAGTGACGACTACCTGGACAGCTAAACATTAAACAGGACACAACATGGTTCAATACACAGACGCAGCGCGACCAAACCTGATCGGTACCGACGCGCCCCGGCCACAGGACAGAAACCCGAAGGGCATTGATCGCATCATCGCCATCGCCTCGGGCAAAGGCGGCGTGGGCAAGTCCACGGTGGCGTCCAATCTGGCTGTCGCGCTGGCCTCGAAAGGTCTTAAGGTGGGTCTGTTGGACGCCGACGTCTACGGGCCCAGCCAGCCCCGTATGCTGGGTGTTTCAGGTCGCCCGTCCAGCCCCGACGGACATACCATCCTGCCCCTGCGCAATCATGGCGTAACCCTGATGTCCCTGGGCCTGATGGCCCCGGATGACGAAGCCATCGTCTGGCGTGGCCCCATGCTGATGGGCGCCCTGCAACAGATGATGAACCAGGTGGACTGGGGCAGGCTGGACGTGCTGCTGGTGGACCTGCCCCCGGGCACCGGTGACGTCCAGATGACCCTGAGCCAGAAATTCTTTGTGGCAGGCGCGGTTGTGGTCTCGACACCCCAGGACATTGCCCTGATGGACGCGCGCAAAGGCATTGACATGTTCAACCGGATGGACGTGCCGCTATTTGGCTTGATCGAAAACATGGCATCTTTTGTCTGTGATGGCTGCGGCAAAGAACACCACCCCTTTGGATCCGGCGGCGCCCGGGCTGAGGCGCAAAAGCTTGGAGCGCCCTTCCTCGGTGAAATCCCACTCGATCTGGATATCCGTGTCGGTTCGGACGGTGGCGTTCCGATTGTGGTGTCAAAGCCGGATAGCCCCCAGGCCAAGGCCTTCCAGCGCATCGCCGATGAGCTTGTCGCCTCTGATGTCTACGCCAGGGCTACCGAATGAGCGAGTCACCTCAATTTCCGCCGCTATTCACGGGCAAAGCGCTGCCCAAACACACGGATCCCTTTGATAAGGCCGTCAGCCGGGCCATCGCAGGGGTCGATTCAGGCACGATTTTTTACTCCGAGGCGGTTGATACCTTGCGCGCGGCCCTGGTGCTGGCGCCGGAAACGCCTCTGGAGGAGGCTATTCAGGCCGTCTACGTTGCCCAGATAGGCCTGGCCGAAAGTCTGGGCGCGCTGGCCCCGCCCGAAGTGCCCGTTCACTTTGCATGGCCTGACCGGATCAAGGTCAATGGCGCGGTCTGCGGCGGCGTTCGCTTTGCAGCGGATGTGTCGGATCCGAAAGCCCATCCTGACTGGCTGGTCATTGGCATTGAGGTGCCCTTCATGCATCTGGGCGGCGAGCCGGGCGAAAACCCGAATCAAACCTGTCTGTATGAGGAAGGTTGCGTCGATATCACCCCCATGGCGCTGCTGGAAAGCTGGTCCAGACACACCCTGCTGTGGCTGACCTACTTTATGGACAGCGGATTCGCGCGCGTACACAACGAGTGGCGGCCACGCTGCGACACCCTGGGCGAGACGATCAGCCAGCCCCGGTCCGGTGTGTTTGTCGGCCTGGATGAAAAAGGCCGGATGCTGTTGCGTCAGGGTGTTATGACCGAGACAGTGAGTCTGATTGAATTCGCGGAGCACCTATGAAACTGGCCCGAACCCTGCGACTGGATATCTCCGATGACAATGTGTTTGAAGTGCCGGCCGCCAGCGGCGAATGGGCCATCTCGGGCGGATTTGAATTCTCCAACTGGACCGAAGCGGATCTGAAGGGCAAGGCTCGGCAGGCCTTCAGTAACGGTTGGTACAGCATCGAATCCGGTGGCCGCGCCAGTTTTGTGGGCGTGTGCGACATTACCGGGGCCGAACTGGAGCGGCTGCGTCAGACCCTGGCTCAAACCTTTGTGGAGGTGTACGGTGCGCCGGATATCGACGCCGCCTATCCTGTCGCCTGCGACGAAATCGACCAGATGCGCAGCATGTGTGAGGATTTTGAGGACAACACCCTGCTGATGGTCAGCCGCCGGCTGACCGAGTTGGGTGTTGAGGAAACCTACCAGAGCCGGGCGCCGCAGGATGCTTCGTTGGAAGCCTTTGCCGTCCACGGCAGCTACGAGTAATCACAACCCGAAGCTGCCGTAGGGAATAAACCGCACAGGGGTTCCCGGCTCTATCTGCCCGGCGCCCTCATCCAGTTCCACCAGGCCCTCGGACCAGGCCAGACCGGTCACCCTGCCCGATCCCTCAGAGCCGAAGACCTCAACCTGCCCGTTGCGGACCCGGGCGCGCAACATCTCGCTGCGCCCGGGCTTCTTGTTCTTGGTAAAGTTGGCGGGCACGGCATAGCCCTGAGGTTCGAACCACTCACCCCCTGCCAACAGCGCCATCGCCGGAGCGCCAAAGCGCAGCGCGCAGACCCAGGCGGCAACCGGATTACCCGGCAAGCCCACCACGGGTGTGCCCTGGAACATGGCCAGTGCCAGGGGCCGGCCCGGTTTGATCGCGATGCGCCAGTTGCTGATGTCACCATGGGCCTTCAGCGTTTTCGACACATGGTCCTCGTCCCCGGCAGAAACGCCGCCGCTGGTCAGGATCAGGTCGCACTGTTCAGCGCCGCGCTCCAGCGCCGCCTTCACATCCTCGGCCCGGTCCAGCGCATGGCCCAGGTCCACCAGTTGATAGCCAAGCTGCGCCACCAGAGCACTCAGCATCGGGCGGTTCGCGTCATAGATCTGCCAGTCGGTGACCGCTGAACCAACCGGCTTCACTTCATCCCCCGTGGACAGGACGCCGACGCGCAGCCGCTGATACACATCCACCGACCCGACACCGACGCTGGCGAGGACCGAAATCTGAGTCGGCGACAGGCGGGTACCCGCGGCAAGAATCCGATCCTGCACCTTGATGTCCTCTCCGGCTTTGCGTGTGTTGGCGCCGGCTTTTAATGTGCCGTTCAGGTGCAGCTTTCCCTCTGTGACCTCGCAGTCCTCTTCCAGCACCACCGTATCCGTGCCGGCCGGAATCACCGCACCGGTCAGAATCCGGATAGCATGGCCCCCGGGTACATGCCCCATGTACGGCTCTCCGGCGGCACTGCGGCCATCAACCAGAGGCAGGGCGCAGGGCACCTCGGTTAGCGGTCCTGCAAAGGCATAGCCATCGACCGCCGAGTTGTTGCTTGGAGGGTGAGCGCGAGGCGCATGGACGTCGCTCGCCAGTATCCGGCCATTCACCTGTGACAGCGGGACAGCGCGATCCACACCCACCACAGGATGCAAGCGTGAACGTAGCCGCTCCAGGGCCTCGTCTACCGGCGTCCAGTCCACCCCGGGGGGCAGGGCAAAACAGTCGTTACGAAGCGGGTTCATAGCTCTCCCGTTCATGGTTTTCCAGGGGTCAGAATAAAGTCAGCGATTCCGGGCACATCGTTCAAATCAAAGCAGGGGCCCGCAAACTCCGAGGCATAGTCCGTCGCCACGGCAATAATACTGGCGTCTTCCGGGTGAAGGGGCGCACGGGAGCTTTCCCGCCTGTGCACCTCAATTTTGGGGTGTGAATGGGTCTTGAACCCCTCGACCACGACCCAATCGCAGGGGCCCAGCCGGGCCAGCAATTCATCCAGCGTCGGCTCCCTGGCGCCCCGCAGCTCGTGCATGATGGCGAAACGCTGGCCACCCGCCAGGATGACCTCTCGCGCCCCGGCATCACGGTGTTGGTAGCTGTCGGTGCCGGGCTGGTCCACATCCACCGTGTGATGGGCATGCTTGATCGAGTTAACCGTTAAGCCCCTGCCGGACAGCTCACGAATCAGAGCGGCGGCCAGGGTGGTCTTTCCGCAGTTTTTCCAGCCCACGATGCCGATAACGTTCACTTCAGGTGTTTCTCCGCCCAGGCCAGGTCTTCCGGCGTATTAATGTTGAAAAAGTCGTCCTCACCAAAAATCACCAGCGTCTCACCCTGGGCCTGGGTCCACTGACGAATCTTGCGGACACCGTCGTTCAGGGCGGCTCTCAGATTATGCCGCAACGCGACCTGCCAACGGCCAAAGGTTGGCTGGGGCAGTCGGCCGCGTTCCGGATCCGGCGTGGCCGCCAGCACCACCGGGGTATCGCATTCGGCCAATCGTGCTGCCAGGTCCAGAGGGAACGACGGGGTATCCGCGGCGACGCTGATCAGCCACTCATGGCCCTGTTCGGCAGCCCAATCCATGCCCGCGAGCACACCCGCCAGCGGGCCCGGAAAATCACCAATCGAGTCGGCCACCACCGGCAGACCCAGATCATCAAACCGGCTCAGATCCCCGTTGGCGTTTAACACCACGGCGTCGACCTGCGGCGTGATTCGGTCGATGACACGATGGATCAATGACTGATCGCCCAGCATCAATCGTCCTTTGTCACCACCGCCCATTCGGTTTGCCTGGCCACCGGCCAGAATGACCGCACACTCAGTCATGCTGTGCCTCCGTCAATCATGCTGCGCGCCTTTGCGCCGCAGCTTTTTGTCTTCATCGGGAACCTGCGACAAATCCTGATCGAACACCAGGCGATGCTGGCCGCCGAGGCAGGTGAATTTCCTGCCTCGCATCCTTCCGATCAGCGTTAACCCGACCTGCCGGGCAATATCGACACCCCAGGCGGTAAAGCCTGATCGGCTGATCAGGGTCGGGATGCCCATCAGGGCCGTCTTGATCACCATTTCGGAGGTCAGACGGCCAGTGGTGTATAGGACTTTGTCGGCCGCCGGGATGCCGTTTAAGTGCATCCAGCCTGCGATCTTGTCGACCGCATTGTGACGCCCGACATCCTCCATGTAGGCCAGGATCTGGCGTCCCTGACACAGGGCAGTGCCATGAATGGCACCGGTTTCCATATACAGGCTGGGCGTGTGGTTAATCTGATACGAGAGATCGTAAAAGGTACTGGTGTGCACCGGTGTATCCGGCAATGACAGCCCGTCAAGCCCGGCCATCATATCACCAAACACAGTGCCCACGGCACAGCCGGAGGTGCGGGTTTTCTTTTTCAGCTTGGTCTCTACATCGGTAACACCTGCGGTACGGACCACAGCGACTTCCAGCTCTTCGTCGAAATCAATCTTCGTGACCTGATCGGTCTCTTTCAGCATACCCTGGTTCAGGAGAAAACCGAGCGCCAGATACTCCGGGTGATCGCCGATAGTCATTGCCGTGACGATCTCCTGGCTGTTCAGATAGATGGTCAGGGGACGCTCTTCGATCACGCTGATCGACTTCGGTTGGCCGGCTTCATCAACGCCCTCGACGGTGCGGGACAGCCGGGGGTCGGTCGGGTTAGGTAGAAGGGGTGCACTCGTCATTATCGCTTTAGTCCGCTCAGGAAATACACGTGCTCGAATCTGGCTGGCCTAGTCGGCGTTCGGGAAAAACAGCTGCTTGCCGTCAACCTGATAGGCACCAATCGCGGCTTGTCCGGTGTCAGACAGCAACCACTGTGCAAAGGTCTCCGCCGCCTCTCGATTAACGTTCGGGCATTTTTTCGCACTGACGGGAATAACACCGTACTGGTTGAAAAGGGCGGGGTTTCCCTCGAATAGAATGGCGGCGTCCTGTTTGTTGGCAAAGGCGATCCAGGTGGCTCTGTCCGTTAACACATAGGCGCCCAGGCTCACACCGGTATTCAGGGTTGCGCCCATGCCGCTGCCGGTTTCAAGGTACCATTGACCGGATCCGGCGTCAGGGTCGATAGCGGCCGCCTGCCACAATGAGCGTTCTTTTTTGTGTGTCCCCGAATCATCACCGCGTGAGGCAAATTTAGCGCCGGCTTGCTTGATTCTCTGCAGAGCGTCAATGACGTCGCGGGCGTCTGCCAGATTTGCCGGATCGGCTTTGGGTCCAATGATGACAAAGTCGTTGTACATCAGGTCGCGGCGATAGTCGCCATAGCCATCAGCAACCAATTTTTCCTCGGCCGGCCTGGCGTGAACCAGAAGCACATCGCCATCACAGCGCCTGGCATTTTTGATCGCCTGTCCCGTGCCTACGGCGACGACATTCACCTTTATGCCGGTGTCCTTTTCCAATAGCGGTAACAGGTAGTCATATAGGCCACTGTTCTGGGTTGAGGTGGTGGACTGAACGATGATGGTATCCGCCAGAGTGTGAGCGCTGAAAGCCAACGCAACGCAGATGATCAGGTGCTTCATAGCCGTCCTCTAAAACAGGATTTCGCCGGCTAAATACGCTTTAGCCATCGGGGTTTTGGGCGCGGTAAAAAACTGACCAGCCGGGCTCTGCTCGGCTATCTGCCCATTGGAAATAAATACGATTTCATCGGCTAAACGTCTAGCCTGACTTTGGTCATGACTGACCAGAATAACCTTGGTGCCCCGGGCGCTCTGGGCTTTGACCAACGATTCAATTAATAGCACCGATGCCGGATCCAGGCTAGCCGTCGCCTCATCCAACAGCAATAACGCAGGCTCACTCAACAGGGCCCGAGCCAGGGCCAGTCGCTGTTGTTCTCCACCGGACAGCATCCGGGCCGGTTGATCGGCCCGGTCAGCCAAGTTGACAGACTCCAGAGCCTGAATCAAACGCCGGGGGGCGGTCTTGGCGATCCTGGGGGCCGCAAAGGCCAGATTCTGTAGCGCCGTTCGGCGCAGCAGTACCGGGTGCTGAAAGACCATAGCCTGTTCATCGCGACTGGCGGCCACCGTCAGGGAGCCCAGAGTAATCAATCCTTCATCCGGAGTGATCAGTCCATGCAAACAGCGAAGGAGCATGGTTTTTCCCGCGCCGTTCGGGCCCATAATCACCGTGATGCCGGGTTCATCAATCCGCAGGTTTACACCCTGCAACACGGCACGATCACCTTTAATAAGGCGCAGGTCACTGATAATGATAGGCAGGAGCAGGTTAGGCATATTGGCGCTTTGCAGCGTATTCACGGACGCCGATCACCAGTGCGTTGACCAGCAATGACAGAGTCAGCAACACCGCACCCAGGCCCAGGGCAAGGGTCAGGTTGCCCTTCGAGGTTTCCAGTGCGATGGCGGTGGTCATGACACGGGTCAGGTGATCAATATTGCCGCCGACGATGATAACGGCGCCTACTTCGGCGATGGCCCGGCCGAAGCCCGCCAGAATGCAGGTGGTCAGCGCATAGCGGGCATCCACCAGATAGGCCCCCACCGCGCGGCGCCCGGTGATACCCATCGAGTAGAATGTATCCCTGTACTCCTGATGAAGGTGCTCAATCACCTGATTCGAAAGAGCCGCGATAATCGGGGTGATCAGCACCACTTGCGCGATGATCATGGCAGAGGGTGTGTACAGCAGGCCCAGCCAACCCAGCGGCCCGGACCGTGACAGCAGCAAATACACAATCAGCCCCACCACCACGGGGGGCATGCCCATCAGGGCGTTCAGCAAAAGGATGCAGAATTTGCGTCCCGGGAATCTGGTAATCGCCAGCCAGGTCCCGAGAGGCAAACCAATGACGGCGGATACGACCAGCGCACTCAGGCTGACCTGGATGGACAGCCAGAGAATTTCAAATAAATCCGCGTCCAGTGTGATAATCAGTCGGAAGGCTTCAGCCAATGCATCCATTTATAAGGATAGTCCTGAATTAGTACATTGAGGATTCAAGCCTCTTTGCCCCAGATTCGCAAGGATTTTGAGCGGGCTTATGTTTCAGTCCGCCAGTATCCGCTCAAGTGCCGCCCGGATTTCGCCGGGGATGGGGGCCGATGCATGTTTCCTGCGGTCCACGAACACGTGCACAACCTGACCGAATGCGGCCGCTTCCGGATCGCCTTCCCTGAAAACGCCAACCTCGTAAGTCACCGAGCTTCCGCCGATTTTTGCCACGCGGAGTCCTGACTCGATGGCCTCAGGATAGGCTACCGGTTTTCGGAACTGACAGTTTGAACTGACGATATATCCGACGACGGGGGCATTGTGGATATCCAGGCCTCCCTCATCAATCAGATACCGGTTTATGGCCGTGTCGAAGTAGGAATAGTAGGTGACGTTATTGATGTGCCCATACACATCGTTGTCCATCCATCGCGTGGTGACGGGATAAAAAACGGTGAAGTCTTCTCGTTCCAATGTCGGGCTCCTGAATCTGCGTTAGGCCGGATTGTTCAACTGTAAGGACATAATGTTCTCACATAAAGAGAACCGGTCCGGAAATCGTTCCGGGAAACAGGGCCCGACCGCTCCGACTAATCAAACAGGACAACCTGGCGGACTGCCTTGCCCGAGGCCAGCTTTTCAAATCCCTCGTTAATCTGGTCCAGCGTTAGCGTGCCGCTGAGCAGTTTGTCCACCGGCAGCTTGCCCTGACGAAACAGGGTGACGTAGCGGGCGACATCACGTACCGGCACGCAACTGCCGACATAGCTGCCTTTGAGGGTCCGTTCCTCGGCAACCAGGCTGACTTGCTGGATGGCGACTTTCTTTTCCGGATGGGCCAGACCGCCGGTGACGGTGGTGCCACCGCGGCGGGTGATCTGGTAGGCGAATTCCAGCGCTTTTTCGGAGCCGGCCATTTCAATTGCGCAGTCCACGCCGCCGCTGGTCAGGGCCTTGATCTTGTCCACGCAACCATCTTCACCGGAGTTGAAGGTGTGGGTCGCACCCAGTTCCTTCGCCAGCGTGAGCTTGTCGTTGTCCAGATCAATCGCAATCACCTCGCCGGCTCCGGCTACCAGGGCGCCCAGTACGCTGTTGAGGCCGACCCCGCCGAGACCAATGACGGCCACGGTCTGCCCCGCCTTGATGTTCGCGGAGTTGATGGCGGCACCGACGCCGGTCAGTACCGCACAACCGAACAGTGCGGCGTGATGCAGGGGTAGCGCTGGATCGACCTTGACCAGGGAATCCCTCGATACCACCGCGTGATCGGCAAAGGCGGAAACCCCCAGATGGTGATTGATGGCGGTGCCATCCGCCCGGTGCAGGCGGTGTTCGCCGCTGACCAGTGTGCCGGCGTTATTGGTTTTCGCTGCAGGCTCGCACAAGGCCGGCCGGCCTTCCGCACAGGGGGCGCAGTGGCCACAGCTGGGTACAAATACGGCGACCACATGATCACCTTCTTTCAGGTCACGGACTCCGCGGCCGACTGATTTCACAATACCCGCGGCTTCGTGGCCCAGGGCCATGGGCACCGGGCGCGGCCGGTTACCGTCGATCACCGACAGGTCGGAGTGGCACAGGCCGGCGGCTTTGATCTGCACCAGCACCTCATTATCGCCAGGCGGGTCCAGTTCCAGTTCTTCAATGACGAGCGGTTTGGTGTCTTGATAAGGGCGTTCGGCACCAATGGCTTGCAGAACGGCGGCACGAATTTTCATTGAATCTCTCCTCGGTCAATCGTTGTTCGGGCTCAGTCCATTGACGCCGATGCGTGTTCACGACCCGCCGAAACGGAGCCGCGTTCGATGCGCCAGGTGGCGTCTACCAGATCCGCAGAGTGGGTGTCGTCCGACTCTGCGATCAATACCGTCAGGCCTTCCCCGCGCAGGTCTGCAATGACAGACGTCAGTCGCTTGGCCAGTACCGGCGCCACGCCTTCGAATGGCTCGTCCAGCAGGATCAGCTCCCGACCCGGTATCAGGGCGCGGCCCAGGGCGACCAGTTTTTGTTGACCACCGGAGAGCTGCAGGGCCTTGCGCTCTCCGAAATCGGCGATCTCCGGCATCAGGGAATAAATCCACTTCAGTCGCTCTTCACCGTCTTTGATTTTGTTCGCCCAGGCCGGCATCAGCATATTTTCGGTAACGGTCAGTTCCGGGATCAGACGGCGGTCCTCCGGCATATAGCTGATGCCCATACGGGCACGGCTATAGGACGCATGGCGGGTCAGGTTCTCTCCCTTGAACTCGATCTTGCCGGCGGTCGCCGGCAGCAGGCCCATGATGGCCTTGATCAGCGTCGTCTTGCCGGCACCGTTATGGCCGATCAGACTCGCCATCTCGCCGCCGGGAATGGTCAGGTTTATATCCCGCAGAATACCGATTTTCTCGATCGAGACGTCAAGCTGGGTAATGTTAAGACTCATGTCAGACGTCTCCCTGCTCGGGTTGTGGCTGGTGGCGTTTACCGGTCACCAACTCCTGGACCTGTTCATCCGCAAGGACCTCGTCGACGGCTCCATCCTTGATGACAACGCCGCTGGCGAAGGCCAGAACCCGGGTAACATAGCGCTGGACAATCTCCATGTCATGCTCGACAAAAAGCACGGTCAGGCCCCGCCGGCGAACCACCTCCATTACGGTGTCCATCAGAGTGTACTTCTCTTCCGTGCTGACGCCGCTGGTGGGCTCATCCAGCAGCAGCATCTTCGGCTCGCCCAGCATGGCAATCGCAATATCCAGCAGTTTTCGGGCACCCTGGGGCATGGCCGTGACCATTCCATCCCGGTACTGGGTGATATTCATCTGCTCCAGAATCTCGTCTGCTGCCGAAATACGTTCCGGCGTGCGCACTGGGCGCGTCATGTTCAGTTGCCGGCCTTCAGCGGCGGACAGGGCGATCGCGAGATTGTCCAGAACGGAAAGTTCCAGGAAAAGTTGTGGAACCTGGAACGAGCGAGCCAGGCCACGGCGCATAAGTTTCCGGGGGCCGAGATTCCTGATGGGCTGGCCATCAAAGTTGATGACACCGGAGGAGGGCGGCAGATAACCGGTTACCATATTGATAAAGGTGGTCTTACCCGCCCCGTTCGAGCCGATGACTCCGACGATTTCCCCGTCCGTGATGGTGACGTTGATATCCTCTGCGGCAACCACGGCCCCAAAATAGCGGGACAGGTTTTCCGTCTTCAGTATGTCGGTCATGCTGCAGCGCTCCGCTTACGGGTGAACAGGCTCCAGATACCTTTGGGCAGGAACAGGATAATCAGTAGCAGAACTATGCCAAGAATGAGTTGCCAGGAGTTGGGAAACAGCTCGACCGCGTAGGTCCTCACCAGGATAAAGATGAACGCGGCAACAAACGGCGCGGCAACGTGGCCCGTCCCGCCAAGCAGTGCAATGAACACAAACTCACCGGAAATTGTCCAGTAAGCCATGGTGGGGTCGACATGCCCTGCCGTCAGGGCCGTCAGTGAACCGCCAACGGACCCCAGGGCGGCAGCAATGACGTAATTGATGTACAGCACCTGGCGCCGCGAGATACCCATGTATTCAACGCGCACCTCATTCTCACGGATCGCCTCGCAAGCCAGCCCGATACTGGACTGGAAGTAGCGGTTCAGGAACAGTGCCGCAGCAAGGGCCAGGACGACCGCCAGCCAGAGGGTCGTGGCGCTTTCCAGGCCCTGGCCGGGCTGATAACCCAGGATTGACCACTTCACCACGCCAAAGCCGTCCGTGCTGCCGAGCCCCTGGCTCTTCACGAGGATACCGTAGAGAATCATGGAAAAAGCCAGCGTGAGCATGGCGAAAAAGATTTCCCGGTATCGCGTCAACAAAAGCCCCAACACCATGGCCAGGGCAACTGTTGCGATGATGCCCATGCCAATGAGGGCCAGCGCATCGGTCACACCGAGGAAGCGTCCACCGAGACCGACCGCATATCCACCCATGCAGTAGAACAGCCCCTGGCCAAAGGAAATCAGGCCTGCCCGCATTAGCATGACCACACCCATGACGACGAGGGCGGCGGCAATCGCCAGGGTCGATGTGAAGACCAGCCAGTCAGGGCTGATGAACGGTGAAAGCCCAAGCAACAGGGCCGCTACTATCAGCAACATTTCTGTTTTTTGCAGACGCATCATATTTTCCTCGCCGTGGCCTGACCAAACAGTCCGTGGGGACGGAAGATCAGTACCGCAGCCATCACGGCATAAATGATGAACAGTTCCAGTTGCGGCATGGTATGGATCGAGGCCGCCCGGGCCAGACCGACGATCAGCGCCCCGATGGCGGCACCGGTAATGCTGCCCAGCCCACCGGTAACAACGACCGCGAAGGCCACGACAATGACCTCAACGCCGATGCCGGGAACCACCGAAATAATGGGTGCGGTAAAGCCACCGGCAATCGTGCCGAGGACTGCACCGATTACGAAGGTCATGGTAAACATGCGGCGGACATTCACACCCATGGCCTCGGACACTTCGCGATCGTGAATAATGGAGCGCAGAATCTTCCCGGTACGCGTACGCTCCAGCCAGAACCACATGATGGCGCCAACAACCACGGATACGCCGATCACCATGATCTGATAGCCGGATACCGTCAGCACGCCAATATTGAAGCGGCCCAGGGCGGTGTAAGGCTGATAGGCGAAATAGGGTGTCGTTCCCCAGACGAGCTTCATAAGGTCTTCCAGGATTAACAGCAGGGCAAAGGTAACGATCAGCATCAGTACTTCGTCACGCCCATACATCAGTCGGAGGATTCCCCGCTCCATGATGAGGCCGGCCACTGCTCCGATGGCGATGGCACAACCGGCAAGGAGCGCGAAGGCAATCCACAGTTGATCCCCGCCACTGGCGTAATACCAGCCTATGGATGAAGCCGCCGCGTATGCCCCGAGAGCGTAGAGGCTGCCGTGCGCCATGTTCAGGATTCGCATAACGCCATAAATGACGGTCAGCCCGGCTGCAACAAGAAACAGCCAGGACGCGTAGATAAGGCCGTCTATCAGAATCGCCCAGATGGTTAACATCTGCGTCTACTCCTGTTGGAAGGGTTCCGGTACCTCACAAGAGTCACCGGAACCAGAGTGATGGATCAGTCGCACCTGGCTCCAGGGAAGCCTGCCTTGATCCACTCCTGGGCATTGTGATTATCGGGCGGAGAGACACACTCACCGGCATAGGAGCGAACGTTACGCAGCTCCGGTCCGGAATCCGGTGAATAGTAGTACTCGCCGTAGTACATCGGTTGCAACGCCTGATGGCCATTGGCCAGTGCCATACGAACCGTGCCACTCACGGATTCGAAGGTTGCGCCTTTAAGAGTAGACGCAAGCTGCTCGTCCGACGGCTTGCCCTTGGCCCCGGAATTGTCAGCTGCGTACTTCAGTGCCAGCAGCGCCTGGGCCATCTTCGACGAAGGATAGCTGGGCGGTACACCGTGCTCCGCTTCATAGGCTTTCGAGAACCATTCACTCAGGTCGTTGTCTGGCATGAAGGCACCGAAGGGGCCACGGCCACCGATGACAGTGCCGTTAGGTGCCTGGTTTTTAAACCGGTTAAAACCGGATTCGCCAGTAGTCAGCACAGCGGTTGCCTGTTCGAGAAGGCCGCGCACATTGGCCTGTGCTACGAACGCCTCCATGTCGCCACCCCACATACTGGAATGAATGATTTCAGGACGGCGGGTCTGGAGGGCGGAAATTTCAGTGCCGTAACTGCCCTGGAAAATCTGGGGCGTCTGGTTATCCACAAACTCGGTATCTGGCATCAACTGCTTCATGGATTCCTGGAAGTCATTCCAGGAATCCTGACCCCAGGCGTAGTTCTGCTGGATACCGGCCACACGCGTG
Source organism: Marinobacter metalliresistant (assembly GCF_038098645.1). Lineage (NCBI taxonomy): Bacteria > Pseudomonadati > Pseudomonadota > Gammaproteobacteria > Pseudomonadales > Marinobacteraceae > Marinobacter > Marinobacter metalliresistant. Next base: position 3,256,619 of record NZ_CP101118.1, read on the forward strand.
ATGTCCGGGCGGGTTTCTTTCAGGTAGTGGGCGGCGCCAACGTTATCCGCAGTGGCATCAAGGCCGGTCCGGAAAAAGTACTGCGGGTTGTCCAGTTCCGGGAAAAGGCGCGGCGTGCCGCAGTCAAAGGCGATGGTGAACGTCTTCAGTTCTTCGGCGGCCGGGCTGACCGCCAGGCAATCACCACTGGAGATATAGCCGATCACCGCATCAACGTTCTGACGCTGGACCAGGTTCCGGTATTCCTCAACCTGTTTGGTGGGGCCACCGGCTTCGTCGATGACGACCGACTCCAGCCGCAGTCCGTTGATACCCTTGGTGTTGTAAGGCGCCGGCAGGGTGCCCTCGTTAATTGCCTTGATCACTGTCTCAGCGGCCTGCGCCGCCGGGACCCCGAATGGACCGGACGCACCGCCGGACAGGAACGTCACAAGTCCGACCTTGAAGGTGCCTTCCTGGGCGCTGGCGGAGCCCGCGAAGCCCATGACACCGACAGAGGCTATGGCCAGCGAGGTGGCGGTGCCCAGGAGCTTCCGCTGCCATGGTTTGGGTTGCAGGGAGTGTCCCATTGTCTTCTCCTTCATTGTTTTTGTGAAAAAGCAGCTGACCAGAGGTCAGTTGCCGGATTCACCGCGTCGCTTCTTGACGAGAGCGGGGGACGGTTTCAGGGATTCAGCATCGTAAATGTGCCAGTTGGCCAGCATGACCCGGGCTGGCGGATATTGTGTGTTGGGTACCGGTATGCCGACGGCTTGCGCCTGGACGATTTGGTGAGTGTCCGGGTCAATATAGGAGACATAACCGTCGGGATCCTTGGGCAGACGAATGTGCAATCCCTCCAGTGCCGCAATCATGGCGTCTGTGTCGGTGACCTTGCCGGCCTGGCGAATCGCGCTGGCTATGATGAGCATGCCTGCGTAGGCCCCTTGCGCGGAGTAACTGGGATAGCGTCCCGACAGGGCGTGGAACCGGTTGACGAATTGGCGGTTCAGTTTGGTGTCGGGCCAGTTCACGTGGTGTCGGGCGGACAGAATGAGCCCTTCTGGGGCTTCCGGGCCCAGACTGACCAGGGTTTCGTAGTCGCCGCCGGCATCAAAGTTGGCCACGCGCATCTGCGGGAACAGTCGTGTTGTGCGGGCCTGAGCGATAAAGGCCGTAAAATCGCCACCCCACAGAGACACCACGAGTACATCCGGTTGTGACTCAAGCAGAGCCTGGATGTAAAGTGAGTAGTCCGGCTCATAGAGCTTGGGCCAGTATGTACCTGTCACCTCATAGTCCACCCCGAGCAGTTCCAGCGCCTGCTGCAGGTCGCGCCAGGCGACCCGGCCGTACTCATAATCCGGACCCAGAAAAGCCAGCTTCTTCCAACCGGTTTTCTTTTGCAGTTCTTGCAGGTAACGGGCGCCAGCGGCATGGGAATACCAGGTGTCGCTGGAGACCCGGAAGTAGTATTCGTGGCCCTCCTCAAGAGTTGCTCTTGAGGAGGCGTGGTCGGTGCCGATCAGAATGATTTTTCGTTGTTTCGCCAGACGGCTGACGGCCATGCCCACACCCGAACTAACCATGCCGCAGAGGATGTTGGCGTTATCCTGGCGAATAAAGTCTTCCGCCATGCGAACGGCAAAGGAAGACTTGGAGCGGGAGTCGTCGACGATCACCCGCAGCCTGGGCGCAGCAGGATCAGCGCTGAGTTCTTCAAGGGCGAGTTTTATGGCGACAATGCTGTCCCGGCCATAGCTGGCGGAGCGACCGGTCATGGGATACATGCAGGCGACCGTAGCATCGGCTGCATGTATAGCGGCACCTAACTCGACCCGCCCCACTGGTGGTGTGGCCGGCACCCGGACTGCGGCCTGGCTCGAGCTCACGCCGAGCAGTATAACGGCAGCCAAACCCGTATAGACTGGCAAGCTACCCAGGCAGGTCGTTGTGCAATCAATGAATGGAGCTTGGCGTAAGCGGGCCAGCAGTCCCGGCAACTCAGCCTCCCGGGCCGAACGTATCCGGCGTGTGGTTATGTGTTTTTATTGTGAACCAACTGGCAGGACAAAAGGCAAAACGGGTGCCAATGTACGTGAAAGACGCTTTCAGGCCGGACGCAAGTCGAATGAGGCTTCCCTGTCGCTACACCAGGCGGCATTGTGAGCGCAAAGCGCTCAGATCGGGCGGCTGGAGTGAGCGCTTTTCGCTCAATTGCTCAGGTAATCCCCAGGCGTTGCAGGCGGCGTTTGAAGGCATGCCGGGAAAGCCCCAGCTGTTCGGCCGCCTTACCCTTGTGGCCGTCGGTTTTTTCCAGGGCCTCCAGCACCAGCTGACGCTCCGCACGCTGAAGGTGCTGGTCAAGGGAGGATTCCCTCAACTGCTTGTTGTCTCCCTTAGGCGCGCTGGCTGCGTGGAATTCGGCGGGGAGGTGCTGCGGCCGGATCAACTGGCCGGGGTAGAGAATGGTCAGGCGCTCCACCAGATTGCGTAACTCACGAACATTGCCCGGCCAGCTATAGGCCAGCATTAAATTCAGGGCCTCCAGGGGTATCTTGATAGGACGGCAACTTTCTTCCCGGGCCTGTGAGTCAATGAAGGCGTCCAGCAATTCACGAAGGTCTTCGCCTCGCTCGCGAAGTGGCGGGATCGTCATTGCAATGACATTCAGCCGGAAATAGAGATCCTCCCGGAAGTGGCCCTGGCGGACTTCATCTTCAAGGGATCGATTGGTGGCCGCAATGACCCGTACATCTGCGATATGGTTGCTGCCGCCGCCAACCGGCCGGTAGTCACCGTTTTCCAGAAAGTGTAGAAACTTTGCCTGTAATGGGAGAGGCAATTCTCCGATTTCATCCAGAAACAGGGTGCCCCGGTGGGCCATAGCCACCAAGCCCGAGCGCTTTTGGTGAGCGCCGGTGTAGGCCCCTTTTTCAGCGCCAAACAGTTCCGCTTCGATGAGCTGTTCTGGCAGTGCGGCGCAGTTGATCTCAACAAAGGCTTCGGAGGATCGCGTGCTTTGCTCATGGATGGCCCGGGCCACGACGGCCTTGCCGGTGCCAGACTCGCCCAGCAACAGAATTCTGCCTGCACTGCTGCCGGCGACGCGCTGGATCGTCTGCCAAAGATGGGTCATGGCCTCACTTGAGCCTACCAGGCCCGACGAGGAGGCCCCCCGGGTGCGATGGTAGGTGAGCTCTTCCTGCATGCGGGTGCGCTCAGTGATGTTCTGGATCAGGTGAAGTAGTTCGTCAAGTGCAAAGGGTTTGGTGAGGTAGTCGGTAGCGCCGGCCTTTACTGCCTGTACCGCCGCCCGGGTATCGCCATGGGCGGATATCATGACCACAGGTAGTTCAGGATACAGTCGGACCGCTTCGTACAGGACATCCATGCCGCTCATTTCCGGAAGCCGCAAATCGAGCAGCATCAAGTCCGGCGGATTTTCTTCCAGAGCTGCCAGGCCCGCTTCACCGGTATAGGCGCACTGGCTTTGGATGCCGGCCTGGTTCAGGGCGAAGGTGAGTGAACGGACAAAACGTTTTTCGTCATCAACGATCAGAATCTGTGAGCGCATGTTGGTTGTCGGTGGGTCGTTGTTTTTGTGTTTTCTGCTGTAGTAAAAGGTTATCACTGTTTGCTGCCGGCAGGGTGACGGAAACCGTGGTGCCCTCTCCCTCGGTGCTCTGGATCAGCAAATCACCCTCATTAAGCTCAATCAATTGGCGAGTGATGCTCAGCCCGAGGCCGGTACCTTCCTGCCGGGTTGTGAAGAAGGGTTCCGTGACCCGTTGCAGGACGCTTTCATGCATGCCGCAGCCATTATCGTTGATATCTATGGTGATCCGATCTCCGCGGCGGAATGCCCGCAGCTGAACGACGCCCCCGGGTTCGCAGGCCTGAATGGCATTGGCTACCAGATTGACCAGGCACTGGATCACCTGGTCGGGGCTGGCGTAAATGGACTGTCGTGCATCGCCGCTGGCGCTCACCGTCACCTCGTGGGTTTCTGCCAGCCCGGTGGTGAGCACGGAGGTATGGCGGAATATCCGTCTGATATCGACTTGCTGGGGTGCCCCAGCGACCGGACGGGCGTAATCGAGCAAGTTACCGACCACGCGGTTGAGACGATCAATTTCATCCTCCACGGAGGTCAGCAGATCCCGTCGCTGGTCATCGGTTTCACCTTTTTCCAGTGCCTGAACCGTCAGCTTGATGGTAGCCAGCGGATTGCGCACCTCATGGGCGACCCCTGTGGCGAACTCCCCCAGCACAGCGAGCTTTTCCGCCTGAACCGTGCGCTGGATCATCTCTTGCAGGCGGTCTGCCATGGCGTTGAAGGCATGTGCTAGCACATCGATCTCATCCTTATCGTTTTTTGGTGCCTGCAGGCGAAATTTCAGGTCACCGGAGGCAAAGGCTTCGGCGCCTTCGGTCAGCCGGGCGACCCGCCGACGCAGACTCCTCGCCAGTGCCCAGAATAAGGCCACCGTGCCCAGGACCATTACGCTGGCCAAAGCATAGAGTCCGAGCTGGGCATCTCGCAACGGGCTCAGGATTTCACTCGCGGACACCACGTAATCAATACGCCAGCCGGGCAGCACTTCCGGCCCGGTACGCAGAGCCTCCGGCGCGGTTGTCTGCAGGTTGCCCGTGGCATCGAGCAGGTCGCCTGCGGGGGTGCGCAAAAAGGATTTCAGAACGCCGGCCAGGTTTTCAGTGCGCATCAATTCGGTGAGAGACGCTAACCGCACATGCAGACCAATGGAGCCCTCAATAGCCTGATTGGCACTGTTCCGCAAAGGTTGACGGATTAACAGCCAAGCGGGGCCGTCGCCATCGCCATCGGGCAGGTAGGGGCCGATGATCTTACTGCTGCCAAAAGTGACGGTGGGCAGGCCCTTCAGTGACCAGTTCTTACGGTTCCAGTAGGGGCTGCCGGAAGCGGCCTGACCCGGAATAACATCGGTCAGTTCCCCATTGCCGTCGAAAAACAGAACGCCGTAGAGGTCCGGTGAATCCGCCTCCACCCGTACCAGCTCTTTGACACCTTCGGGCACCGCATCGTTGTATGAAAGATACAGGGGGGTAGAGGGGTGGGTGGACAGGGTTTCAAGCTGGTAGATCCGGTTCTCGATAAAATTGGCCAAACGATTGACATTGCCGGCGACCTGGGCCTCAAGGCGCTCCCCGGCGAGACGCTCAGTCAGCAAGTCCGAGACTGCGGCGTAAAGCGCGCTGAGCAACGCAACCGAACCAACCATCAGTGTCAGCGAGAGAAAAGTGTAACGGCCCACCAGACTGAATCTGGGTTTCATGGCAACCTCATTTTTATCATCAGATAACGATAAAACTGGCCTTTACTGTCTTGTCCGCTCCCCTTAAAGAGGGCAGGCCGCCTGGTAAAGAGCGCCGACACTCTTTGCTTTGGTGCAAATTCGCGGGCTCGTTGATCTCCGGAACGGCGGTTAAGGAACTTGGGGCATCAGCTTCCGGAAACAGGAACACTCAGCAGACAGCGTGATCGGTCTCCGCGCCGCTGACAAGATCTTCCGTTTCAATCATAGTTCCAGTGTGAAGATGGCGGCGACGGCGTGGTCCCCATTTAATGGTGTGATCGCCACAGGTTCATTTACAGTTCGATTGCGGAAAAGGGGCAGGCTAACCCGCCGCAGTGGCACGTCAAGTTGTCGAGTGGGTTAAGGTCCCGTGTTGCGGGGCCTGGTCATTAGGCGTTCAAAAATTCGTTCACGTCGACGCCAGACTGTTTCAGAATGGCTTTCAGCGCCCTCTGGCATGTCGCCGGGGTGGCTGGGGATAGTGGTGTAGCGGTCGGTGCTGGAGTTATACCAGATTTCATGGGAGCCGGCTGCTTACCGGTCAAATACAAATCCCAATTTCTTGAGCTTCTTGATGATCTGCCGGTACTTGAAGCCTGCCAATCTACCCATTAGAGGTTAGAGGCCCAGGATCAGTGGGTAATCAAAGGAATCTTGGGTGGTGGCCAAGTGGACTTGCTGATGGCGTTCCGCTTGCGCTTCCAGCAGTTTCTTGGCGACATCGCGGGCAATCTCGAGGGTTTCGGTAATGGTACGCCCTTGGGCGATCAGGCCGGGAATATCATCCGACGTCGCCAGATAGACGCCTTCGGGCAGCTTTTCGATATGCAGGTTGGCAATCTGTTCCATTAAGACTCTCCAGATCAGGCCGGGTTATGGCCCTCTCTTCTCCAGTTTTGGCAAAGCCACCTCCGGCAAGCCGAATCCCTAGTCTGAAAGGTGTTATTCAATGCAAATAACCTAGCGCTCCTGGTGTTCCCTGTCGAGCCACGCGATCCGCAAGGAATGGCATGCGCTGGGAAGCCTGCCCTGGTCCAAAGAGGTTCAGTATCCTTGTGCCGCCTGCCCAACAGCAGCCAACACAGTTGAAAGAAGGGATTGCGGTTGTATCACTAAGTGCTATACCTGCTGTCAATAATAAGGACGAGGAATGCAGGTATTTAAGAACAAGGCTTTCGGCAGGTGGGCCCCCAAGGAGGGGGTAAGAGCGGGGGGGGGGGGGGCAGAACCCTGCTGGCCTATCGGGCGGGTGACAAGGCCTTCTTTGTCTACGGCTTCGCCAAGAACGTGCGAGCCAATATCAGCGACAAGGAACTGAAGGCCCTAAAGTTATATGCGGATACCTTGCTGCACTACAGCAAGGCCGAGTTGAGAAAAGCCGTGAAAAGCGGCGCATTGATTGAGGTCATTAGCGATGGATAAATCAATCCTGGACACCATCCACGAAGGTGCCAAAGAGTTGCACGACGCCGGTGTGATGGGCGATGTTACCTTGCGCGAGTTTGATGCCCTGTGCCTGCCGCCGGTGAAAGTCTACACCCCTGCCCAGATCAAGCGCATCCGGCAGAAAGCCAGGGCCAGCCAGGCGGTATTCGCCGCCTATCTGAATACCAGCCTCTCCACAGTACAGAAGTGGGAGATTGGCGGCAAAAAGCCGAACGGTCCCTCGTTGAAACTGCTGAACCTGGTGGATAAGAAGGGACTGGACGCACTGGTCTAACCCCCAAGCCTGCGGAGCCATCTTCGCGGGCATTTTTGTCCCGTTCCCACTGGAGTGGTTGGGATCGGCAGGAATTTGATCATATCCTGCTCTGAGAGCGCCCAATATCGACAGTTTGAGCCACAGTCCCGTTCACACCGTTCGCATGATGGGAGCGGTTGGGAAAGGCCGAATTTTGATCAATTTCTGGTCAAGGTTCGGCCAGGTAAGCCTAAAAAGTTGGCAATGTCAGCCAGATTTTGACGGCTTCCGCTCTTTAACAGCCTGACTTTTCGTGTTCCGGGCAGGTATAACCCTCGTTCGATGCGAACGCGGTCTATGTCTGCTGTTTCATTCTGTTAGATGGCGCCTTGTATCCATCAATCCGGAAAATAATACCCCGTCAGCACCCCATCCCAGGCGCTGGCCCAGAGAGGCTCGGTATCCTTGTGCCGTTTGCCTCGGAAGACTTCTTTTGGCGTGAGGCCATCAAGATTCTGGTGTGGCCGCAAGCGGTTGTACCAAGCCTGGTAGATGAGCAATTCGGTCTGCAGGTCCGGGCTGTTAGAGGAGTCCATACACGCCACTAAATCAGCACCTACATTCCAGTCCTGAGATTGAACACACTGATTCCCTCTTCAACTCCAGGAGGAATCAGCATGACCCGCGAACGAGAACAACTTTGGCAGCAGCATATCACGGAGTGGCAGGCCTCTGGATTGTCTGGAATGGCCGCCGTGTCACTTCGCCCCGATGTATGGAGAACCGCATGGAATCACCCGCTGAAAGTTATGGACTTGAGAACATCGTCCTGCACCATTCGTTCAAAAAGTTTGCTGGACTGGACGCACCGTTCGGATCCAGTGCAGAGAGCGGACACATGCTGGCGGTACCAACGGAGCTGGAAAAACCTCCATCTTGCATTTGATTCCTGCCTTCTACGGAGAAGAACCGGATCGGATCGTGAGTCGCGCTGGCGGGCGATTATGGTCTGGGTGGCCCTGACAGTAAGATGAGCCATATTGATCGCCTGACCCATGTCGTCCTGAACAAGAATCGGCTGCTTTCCAGCTTCAAGGGCATGATCTGCGAGACCATGTTCGATTCGATTCACATCAACAAGCGACCAACCATCCTGCATGAGCGCGATCTGGTCAACGATATCCGCAGCCTTGAGGCATTTGAGCGGGAAGAGTCGGCCATACGGGAATGCCTGGTCAAGGATGCAGAGCGTAAGGCACCGGGAAAGGCACGGTCTTGATTCCCGCCGACTGGGGGCGCCTCATCGAGGACGAGGACTTACGCGAGGAAATCAGTCAGCGCGATGCCCACCGTCGTCAATCCAGAGCCATGACTCGGCTCAAAGCGTTGGCGAAAGGCACGGACTGGGAGTCTGTCGTGGTCGCCATGGGAGAAGCCGAGCTGGCGGTAATGCAGGAGCACCTCACGGTAAGAGGATGGCTGCTGGCTGGGAACTGCTAACCGCTAACCTCCATGTACGCCAACTACAAGCGCTTAACTAGCCTGGATACAACCGCGGATGTGAGCGTCGATCGGGATGATTTGATACCAGGAGCGTTTTGGTCGGACAAACCGGTCATACGGAATACTGTGGATGATCTGCATTATGAGCTGGAGACAAGACAAGCAGAAAGGGAAGGCTGGAAATTGCCGCTATAAACCGAGAGCGGCCAGAAAATCCATGGACTGCAAGGAACCGAGAGCGAAAGCCCAAAAGGCATTAAAACGCTTGCCTGAAGCGTTCGGACTGTCCAGCTAGCATCATCATCCTTGATGTGAATGTGCTGGATTTCTTCTTTGTTCAGCACCAGATTGCGAAACTCCCCCAAGGTGAGCCCTTGACCAACAGCCGTTTCCTGCGGCTGGGGTCGCGTGCTGCTGTCGGTAAGGCACTAAACTTCGGTCCTCAAGAATGCCGGACTGGATGAGCGAGGCGTTCAGAGAATACGAGGCAGGGCGAGCCCATGGCTGAGCAGGCGTTTCTCTATCTTAACTCCGAAGTTGCAGTGTCCGTTAACGTTGAGCGGCATTTATTCCGCGAGCTGTCTCCGGTTTGGTTCTATATACCATCACGATAGACTATAGATACCGGCTTAGCGGCATTATATATCAGTATGCTGGTATTTAAGGTCGTTAATAGCTATGGTAAAGTCTACTATGCTGATATTTAGATATGGCTATGCAGAGCGAGCAAAAGATCCTGACCCTACAGGTCTACTGGAACTATCAGTGGCACGACGCCGGCACCGTCCGGTTCCCGAACCCCAAGACCGGCCTCACTGGTGATATGGCGTTCACCTACAACGGCAAGTATGTGAATGCGGTCACCACGGCGAAGGAAGGCCTGTCGTTCAGGGATGAGCGGGCCATTGGCCACCATGTCCCCGGACACCTGATGAAGAGGTACCCCCGGGAACCGGTTGCCCCGGTACTCCGGGACATCATCCCCCAGGGTGCCGGGCGACGGTATCTGCTCCGTCATTGGGACGTGACCGGGGATCCGGGTCCGTCCGTTGACTTCAAATTGCTCAGCGAAGGGTGCATCGCACCGATCGGCAACCTGCGCATCAAGGAGGCCGCGGAGGCTTTCGAGGCGCAGGTAAAAGACACCAAAGTGATCTCGTTCACTCAGGATGACATCAGCGATCGGGATGAGTACCTGCTGGAGTACGCCAATCAGCTGGGTGTGGTCATCGGTGGCGCCACCGGCGCCGGCGGCGATGCGCCAAAGCTGCTGGTCGTCGAGGACCGGGACGGTCGATTCTACCTGGAGGGGACCCTCCCGGAGCTGGAAATCGCCAATCACTGGCTGGTGAAGTTTCCCCGGGGCCGGATGATGCCAGAGGATCAGGACATCCTGCGAGCAGAGGGAATCTTCTACGAGGCCTTAGATCAGCTGGGCCAAAACACTATTCGGGGTGCCCATGTGGTAGAAGGCAGGGTCCCGGCATTGTGGCTGCCGCGATTTGATCGGGAGGTAGCCCCGGGCGGGGTCCGGCGGTACGGGGTCGAGTCGATGTACAGCCTCAACAAGATGATTGGCGACGGCGCCAGGATGGAACACCCTGATGTTATAGTCCGGCTGCGCGAGGCGATCACGCACCCACCGGAGTTCGATACAACCCTGTGCGAGTACCTGGTGCGCGACGTCATCAACTACACCTTCGGCAACAGCGACAATCACGGGCGCAATACCGCCCTGATCAAGCGCGACGGCCGGATCAGCCTGTCCCCGGCTTACGACCTGGCGCCCATGGTGCTGGACAAGGAGGCCATTGCCCGGACGACAGTCTGGCCGCAGGAATACCAGCATTCGGTCTATGAACCGAACTACCACAAGATCATCCGGGACTTTGCCGAAAACCCGGACATCACCCGGGCCCGATTCATTGCTGAGCTGGAAAAGCTGGCGGGCCTGAAGAAAAAGGTGGTGGACCTGGGTGCACCCGGGCGGGTCCTGGAACATAAGAACATCGTCTTTGAGCGCCCGGAGAGGTTCTTGGAGACCCTGAAGACCGAGGCGGGAGGCGATGATGCCCAGAATGCCACCAAAGGTTGAAGATGATGAGCGCGAGGCGGCCCAGGCTGATCTGGAAAAGCGCATGAAGCAGGGCAAGATCTCGGTGGGGGCCGCAGTGCGTGAGATCCGCCAGCGCTTTGTCGGTATCACGCTGGAAGACTACGCTCGGCTGTGTGGACTGTCGAAGACCACCCTTATGAATATTGAGCGTGACGACCCCCGGGTCCTGCTCGAATCTGTCAAGAAGGCCGTGCAGCCACTGGGTTACCAGTTGTCCCTGGTGCCCGCTGCAGATCTTTAGAGAAGGCAGTACCCAAGCGTGCAAGTCTGGCTCCAGACCATGTTGGTACGAAGGCCGTTGTCTACTGCACCTGATAGGAATGGAGCGCCACATAAATGGCCGTCCAAATTAACTGCAAATAGGTCTTCCTGTGGAGCGCAACGGTGAAGCTGATCTTGAGCCGAAAAGGATTCGATTCATCCGCCGGTGGATGTCCCAGCCCGGTATTTCCCGACAACTCCTTTTACGCACTACCTATCCCGGACAAGAAATCACGCATTACCTATCAAGAGCTGAACTATCAGGGTATAAATATCGGTAAGCTCGTTGCAGATTTAACGGGCGATCCCCGACGCATTGCGCATTACGCTCACCTCGATCCTGATCTCATTGATCATGTTTACCCGCGACATACTGACTGGCGACCTCTGCTTGGGCAGTCGGGTAGTGCTCAAGGGCATTTGCGTAAGCAAGAAGTAGGCGTGGGTGACGTCTTCATGTTTTTCGGACTATTCAGACCAGTTGAGAAAAGTGGTGAGAACTGGAGGTTCATTAAGTCGGCACCCGCATTTCATGCCCTGTGGGGCTGGCTCCAGATCGGAGAGATTCGTAAGGTTGACCAATTAGCAGAAAAAGAGTTGGCCTGGGCCCGTTATCACCCTCACTTTCACGGTCAAATTGATGCAAGCAACACACTTTATCTTGCTTCTGAAACCTTGCGCCTGGATGGACTGGATATTGGGTTACCGGGGGCGGGAACATTCAGACAAATGCATGACCAGTATAGGCTGACCGCACCAGGGGTAACTTCCCCAACACATTGGCGCTTGCCCGGTTTTTTCTATCCCAATAGCTCTGGTTTTACATTGAGTTTCCATAGCAACCCGGCTCGCTGGTCCAGGGCTGGAAAGTACTGTCATCTGATGAGCGCTTCCAGAGGTCAGGAGTTCGTTCTTGACGCTTCGGGTTATCCTGAGGCTATCTCCTGGCTTAATGGGCTTTTGCGGCAGTGATCAGCTATTAAGCAGTTTCTCTATTTGGGCACAAGCCTGATAAGGATTTGATGTCCGGAAGACGGACGTTTGATGCCAGTGGATCGATCTGTGTATGAGTAGACGCCCGGTGACGACCATCGATTCGTTGAAGGCGCTGGTTTTCGTGACTTGAGCCACCTTTACAGCTTTGATTCTACCAATGCTACCAGCGCCCCTGGGGTTCGCCGAACGAGGCCAGCACTTTCAATGCATCCAACACAACTCTGGGGCAGACCCGCCCACCGATCGGCATTAATGTTGTCACCGGAGCATTGAGGCAACCGCCGGAGATGAACGGTGCACAGCAAGCAGGTGTTACCCGATTTTGAGACTCGATTAGCCAAGGTTCAAGACGTATGGCGGGATAACCGCAGCCTCAAGCAGGCTACGATTGTTCAGTATCTTTACTGGATACGCCGTTTTCATCGTTACTGCATGGTGGAAGCCCTTAGTCCCGATGAGCAACTGACCCAGGCCGGCGTAAACAATTTTGCTCAGTGGTACGCACGACAACGGCAGGTCGATACGGAGTGTGCTTGCGAGGAAGCACAGTCTGCACTGCGAGCCTGGGCATTTGGACTAAGCGCCTTAGGCGTTGAAGTCCCGCCGTGGCAAACAGGGATGGTTGGTATTTTTCAGCCCGAGCCCCAACTGCAGGCTTTCGCCGAACATTTGCGCCAACACCGTGGTTAGTTACCGAAAGCTGCTTGGTTAAACCTTGAGAGTTGTCAGAAAAAATACTACTTTTTCTGACAATAATGTCAGTGCCGAGGTCTTGAGGCGAATCAAGGAAGGGATGAGCGAGGAGGAATTCGAAAAATGCCTTCTTGACCAGGAGCAAAGAATTGGCCTCGGTATCGACGACCGTAGACCTAGCGCTCAGTGGGGTCTTGTGCGAAAGCCTCGGCAACCCAAACTTTGAAATCCATGTCCTCGAATACCCAGACCCCTTTCTCGACCGGCGCCAGGAACTCGCCACGCAGCCGATTCAACGCATTCTGGATCGTGTGCGTTGCCACATTGGACTCTGTCATCCCCAGCCAGGTGGCAATGAATCGACGGGCCTCCTCATGGTAGGGCCCGGCGATGTCCTGGGCGATGACAGCGAGGATGGCCTGCTCAATAGGCTTGAGCTGGGACCAGGTTTTCTCGTACTCATCCGTATCACTGGTGAATTGCCGGTACCGCTCGGTTGCGGAGGTGATGTCCGTTTCGCCGGAGAGCACCATGCCTTCGATGACGGCTCGAAAGTCCCGTGGAACCCGATTCAGTAGAAGGAAGGCGTTCAAGGCGTTGTTGTAGCTCAGAGTCCGGGCTGTGGCCTGATCAAAAGCATCAAGCATGTGCTTGACAAAGCCCGAGCCCAGCTCTGGCAGGTCGATCTGGGAGGACGAGCGAAACAGCGGTGCCTTTCTGCGATTGAACAGACGATACAGGCCGTCCCGGGAAGATCCGGTATAGACGACATAAAGCTTGTCCCTGTTTTCATCCAGCAGGGTCCGAAGGAAAAACACCAGGGGTTCGAAGGCCCGGTCGGTGGCAAGATGCTGGACTTCATCCAGGCACAGTAGAATTTTCTTTTTTCCGCTGAGTAACGTCTCGAACCGGCTGCGAAGCTGGCTCAAGTCATCCTCTTGTGGCGGGATGTTCTGTCCGGAGACCTCGGCGGAGGCCTTCACTGTCCCGTCAATGCCGACCTCTCCACCTAGCTTAAGAGCCCCGAGGTGGGAGTTAGCCCAGCGCCGGCGTTCCAGCCAGGTCATTTCCCCGATACCCCGTTCAAGGCCTTTTTTGAGACAGGTAACCGGGTTCCTGGGGTTGTCCCAGAAGCTCACATAGATGGGACGGTACCCCTGCTCATGCGCTTCAGGGATAAGGTCAAAGAGGATGAATTCCGTCTTGCCCATGCGCCGGGGCGCAAAGAGCGTCAGAGTGTTGGAGACACCGCTGGCGAAGGTCGACAGAAACTGATCGGTCAGCTCGTGGCGGGGAAAGTGCCAGTCCACATGTGCATTCATAAAGTGTCTCGGCGGCCAATAGTCATGTTTAGTAAACATTATACTATATTAGTAGTATAAAATACTAAAGCATACTAAGGGCACCTTTGGAATAGCGAAGCCGGCCATCTCCTAGGCACGGAGAGGCTCTCCGTGAGGCAGACGTCAGGTTTGAGTGAAGCTTGGTAGACCTTCCAATTGACATCCGGATTTGACTGGCCGATAGTACACGTACGGTGAATTGCCGTACGTGCTAACATTGTTAGTTGTCAGTCAAACAGCAAAAACCGAAAACACTAAAACAGAGGGTTTGGTCGATTGGCCAGCCCGTTGAAAGAGGGATATCGCATGTCAAAGACAAGCGCGCGGCTGGATTTAAGAATTGATCCAGCGATCAAAGAATTGGCGGCGCGCGCTTCAGCTCTGACCGGGAGTCACAGTCTGTCGGAGTTTGTCATTCAAGCAATCCGAGAGAAGTCGGCTCGCGTGATCGAGGAGGCCGAAGTGTATCGGCTGAATAGTCAGTCGTTTGATGCTTTTGTAGCAGCCTGCGAGGCAGCTCCAGCACCGAACGAGGCTTTGCTGAGCGCGAAACGTCGCCGTAACAAAAGGATAGAAAACGGTGACCTTGAGGTTAGAACCATTAGATAGTTTCCGTCCATAAACGGCTTGTTTTCAGGGCTAATCGCCCAGCCGGTTGGGTCAAATTGTTTCTCTTGGCCAACCTTATCCCGGCCACATCGCAGCCTGTGGTCTTCCGTCGCCATTTTGACCGCGAATCGGCATTTTTCAGGCACAGGCCAGCCCCGGCCAGAGTGCCGATAAGGCTTTTTGTTGATACTCTTGGGTGACTCGGGTTAAGGCGTTATCTGGCGAGCAGCAGTCGCGAGAACACAGCCAGGTTGTGTGCTACCACAGCCGACCACACATACGATTTAAAGTGCTCCAGTCCCTTCCAGGTGCAACGCGACAAACCGTAGGACCGCTTCAGGCAGGAGATGCCCGCTTCGATCCCCGCCCGGAAGTTGCGCAGCTTGCGATAAACCCAGTCACTCTTCACCATCTGATCGACCTTCAGGCCCTTCTTTTTGTGGAAGGCCACATCCTTCACGCCTTTGTCTTTGGCTTGCTGCACGTTGTCTTTGCTGGCGTAACCCCCGTCCGCTGCTATTTGCCGAGGCGCACGGCCATAGATCTCGATCTGCCGTTCCAACAGCGGCATAAAACGTTCGCTATCGGCCGGATTACCCTCCTCGATGACGGCGTCAAGAATCAGCCCGCTACGACCACTCGTCAGGTTCAGCTTGTGCCCGTACTGAATGTCACGGCTGCCCTTGATAATGATGTCGGTATGCTCCTCGAACAGGCTGAAGACCTTCTCGGCGGCAGGAACCTGTTCGCCGTTGATTACCCGTCGTTGCGACTGATCGATCACTCCCTCGATCAGTCCCCGGTAGTGCTTTACCTGCGCTTCCCAGGCGGCGAACGCGGCCTCATCGATGGTCAGTTGGGTTAACGTACACCAGGCCTTATCCAGGTAATTGAGGCCCTTGCGAGTGACCTTGATCAGATCCCGATACCAGTTGGCCTTCTTTTCCTTCCCCCGGGAATACTGGATCTGATAGGCACGCTTCTTGGCCACGCGCCGGTGGTTGCACCACTTCAGTCGCACCGGCCCAGCCAGCTCTTGTGCTTGCTCCATCAGCCGCACCTGGGTGCGGACCGCATCCCAAAGCAACGTGCTGTCTGTTGGTTCGTGAACCGGTGTCTCCGTGACCGTGCTATCGACCCGGACCATGCGCCCGCGCTCTATTTTTTGGACACTGGCGTCCCGGATCATCAAGCGGTGGATCCGCTCCCAGCTGGCATCGCTAATGGCGCTGACCCCTTTCTGTAAAACCGACTTCTTCGGCCTTAACCCGAGAGGCAGCCGTGCAAAGGCTTGAAAGGAATGGGAGTCCTCCAGATAAAAGGCCAGTGCCTCGTAGCTGAGCTGACGGTGCTGTTTAAGGATGGCGCAGCGCAGGATCGACTCGACTGACAACCCTTCACGCCCGGTCTCTTTGATTTCGGCCCGGCACAGTTCTGGGGCCATCCAATCCAGAATCTCGGGATGCCCGTCCAGCCAATCGGACATCGCCTTGAGTTCACGTCCGATCTCGTGCTCTGCGTAAAGATCAAATATACTGCCTTGGACGGTGCGTTTTTGACGCATTGTTACCTCCGCGGATTTTTGGTTTTTCTTTTGTTTCAATGGCTTGCGACAAAGAATACCATTTTCCGCTGGAGGTTTCTCTCTTTGTTTCCTGATTTTCCTGTTTAATATCAGTCCTTTATGTTTATGGATAGAAACTAGATAAGAAGTCCCATGACAGGAAATCGTTTGATTGTGGATTGGAACGGGTAAATGAGTTCCTTTGGCGCGAAGCACGCAATCAGATGGACAAGAAAATTAATCGTACCTGGGTGTTGGTGGACGATGAGCCCGCCAATGTGTTGCCGGCTCCGGTCCTGGGTTATTTCACCCTGACCAGCGCGACCGTGGTGCGTGACGAGCTACCAGATCAGGAAACCCGTAGTCGGTATCCTGCCTATCCCATTCCAGTGATCAAGCTGGCGTGGCTAGGTGTTGATAGCGGGCTACACAGCTCAGAGCGCCGACTCGGTGAAACGATTCTTCTTGAAGCTCTGGAAGAGGCGTACCGAATTGTTCAGTACAGTGGTATGGGAATAGCGGTGGTAACGGATCCGCTTACCCAGGAAAGTGACCGCTTTTTTAAGCGGTACGGTTTCCTGCCAATGGGAAGGCAATTCGGAGAGCTACAGTCTCTCTACTTACCTATGGGCACAATTGGTCAGCTGATTGATCCTCCATCTTGAGGATGACACTGGCTTCAAATAGCCGTATCGGTGCTCTGATACGGCTATTTCCATTTTCTCAGACTTAAGAAATTACATTCGTATGAAAACGATTGGCGCGCTTTGTGATAGCCACGGAAAACATGTTTTCCAAGGGGGTAAAGATCCATTTTACATCACAGTTGTTGAGCCTTTGCTGTCCGAAATAGAGAAGAGTTCAGGGCTTAAAGGTAGCTATGAAGTTGAGGGTAGATTTGATGTAAAGGCCCTGGCTAGGTTTCGGAAGGGTGATAAAACATCCCAGCAGTTATTGATCGACCATACGGGAGAGGCGCCTGACGGTGGGCGTTCACTTATGATTTGGATTAATCCCAACAATCTTCCGGCGAAGCTCAAAACCCAAGTGGTAAATCATCCTTCTGGCCCGGTGTTTCCGATTCCACGAAACTGGACGGCTGAGGAGCTCTCTCAACTGATCCAGTTTAATGATTAGGTTGTCGACGCATTTAGCAGGAGCAATACACTGGGTAGGCAGATGCCTTAGATGGCTGATTTGGAATCTGCTAAGCGAGCGTGCACAGTTGGAAATTGAGCTGCGGCTCGCTGGCCACCCCCTGTTGCACCCATCTGAGGTGCCAATTCCGACCATTCTTGAAGATACCCGGTGTGAGCTGGAAAGACTCAGAGATGTTGAGTTTTCAGGCTACTTGCCGGGACTGAGCGAAAACGTTCGGGTTCTTGTCGAGCGAAGCCTGAAAGCATTGGTCACTGACCGGTTGTACACAGCATCTTTCCCGATGGCCACGCTGCATGGATGTTCTGCGAGTAAAGCTCGGTATAGGCCCGATCGAGCGGGATGTGCCACCATGGCAGAACTGGGAAAGCTGATTAATGACTTGAAAGACCTGGAGGGAAAGAGCGGGGGAGATATTGTTTCTGCATGTCTAGCCTGGCCTGAACTCCGACTTCATGAAGGGATCAGATTAACCACTGATAATTGGCATCGACGTTTCTACTGGTCCAGTGCAGGTGGCTCTCATCATATGGCTGTTCTTTGCTACGAGTTACAAAGGCAAGAAAAACAATGGCAGCCTGAAGTTGAGATTAAAGAGTTCCGCCGAAGCAAATTGCAGAGCTGAGCAAAAGTACCAAACCAAAAATCATTCGTCTTGCCATTATGCAGGCTCCTTTTTTAGTTCGATAAACGTCTACGCGGAAACATATTATTGTAAATCACAAGAGGAATCGGGAACGGGTTTAACATTGCCAGCCAAGGGTTTAAAGCAGAACGAACTGAAGAAATACCAGCAGTCAGTTTACAAGGTTATACGATGAAAACTTGAAGCCCGCAAACTGGCAATTATCACTTCTATACTTTATGCCGACGAGTGAGGTCCAAGGCGGAAATTTCACCAAGGGGAAGTCTAGGTCTATCCGCCTGAATGTTCGCTCTGCGACCAAAGTTAACATTACCAAGCGAATATGTTTGCTTAACTATCGTAGAACGACTGTGCCACAGAGATGGTGGGCTCGAAACCGTGCAAAGGTCACGTTAATGGGTGGTGATGCATCGACCTAAATTGACTGGGCACTGCCAAGGCACCATTTGGGCACAGGCGCAATGATAGAGAAAAATTCCTGCTTTTAATCTTGCCGTGCAAAGGTCACCGATCGAATCAGAGGTTTTCGGATTGCTCAGGTGCGAGTAACACAGGTGAGGAGGTTGTCTTGATGATAGCTCATTGATCTGCCAAGTTAATGGCCCGCCCGAGAGGATTCGAACCTCTGACCTCCGCCTCCGGAGGGCGGCGCTCTATCCAGCTGAGCTACGGGCGGGTGTCGTCATTAACGCCTTCGCGTCAATTTCGAGTGCGCAATCTTACGTGTGATGGAGTGCTCTGTCTAGTCCTGTTGGCGCCGGTTTGGCCAGTTATAACGTTCAGGCGGAATCGGCCTCCGCTCTGGGGTTTCTTGGGTAGTAGCGTTCGGGCAGGCGTTCGATGTGGGGGAAGAAGCGGGTGTCCTTGTAGGGCATTTTCATGAAGCCGGAGACGCCTAGCCCGGTGATCTGGTCCACGGCGGAGAGGATCTCGTCGAGCAGGCGGGAAAACTCACCCTCCCGGTCCGGGGCCAGCAGCCGGTAGTGGCTGTGGATCTTGAGGTGGCGGGGCAGGGCTTCGAAGATGATCATGCCGGTGTGGTGGATATCGTTCAGGGACTCCAGCGCGGTGATGATGGTTTGCGGCAGCACCAGGAATTCCTCCGGGTCGGGGCCGTCCTCGAAATAGGAATGCACCCGGGATTCGTCTTCAACTTCCGGTGCCGCACTGACCTCGTAGCGCAGTTGCATGCCGGGTTCGGTCAGGAACGGCTGGTCCGGTTCGGCACGGTCGATGTGCAGGGTGTTGCGGGCGTTGAACAGGCAGCTTTTGAAGATACCCTGGCGATAAATGGCCTGGGCCAGGTAGACCATATTGTTGACGGCCCTGATGAAGGCGGTCTTGAGGTTGGGGTCGTGCAGGTTCAGCGAGGTATCGATGTAGACACCGTCGGTCTCCCAGCGCACGGCCAGCCCCCCCTCGACAGGGTATCGCCCCAGACGGCTGACGGCGGCCAGGAATGCCTTTTCCGTTTCCCCCATGCCCTGCATGAAGTTCTTGTAGTAGCGGTCAAGCTGTACGTCGTTAACATCGTTGAGGGTTTCCGGGGCGCCTTCCTGCCGAAGGAAGGATTTGCGGGAACTGTACACCACGGTGTCGATCTCGTGGTCCGAGGGCCGTGTCCAGACCGGTACCAGTGGGTTTGCCGGGGGCTCCGGCAGGTCAACCATCACCGTGCGCGCCATTCTTGGCATTTCATTCAGATAGTAATCGCCGGCCCGCAGGCGAGTCTTCGGATCTGGGGCCAGCATGCCGTCGAGCATGCGGGCGAACTCCATGGGAAGCCCCAGGGAGGTGGCGGGAATCGCCTGGTGCCCGAACCGGCACGACTGGCCGGAAGCCAGCGCGTAGAGTGTTCCTGCGGCACCCTGTTCATCGAAACGGGGAGACGACAGGCCGCCGTTAAGCTGTTCCTCGCCTATGAAGTAGACGTCCCCCAGTCGTGCGTTGGTCTGCTGCAGGTTGTCGGACATCAGCTCCATGACATTGGTGGCGAGGAACTGCTGGTTGGCGTCGAGCTGGGCGAACACCGAGGAGCCCCAGTCGATCAGGGCTATGTTCTCCGTGCTGGCGTCGAATACCAGGTTCGATGGTTTGATGTCGCCGTGCACGATGGGTCGGCCGGCGGGGCCGTTCTCCCGGCGTAGGTTGCGCAGGATGTCCGCAAGCTGGTCGGCAATCCGCATCACCACCCGTGGTTTGAGGCAGCCCTCGCGCAGGGAGACTTCCTCCAGGTTAAGGCCGGCCGCCCGTTCCATCACCAGGATAGGCTGGTTGTGCGCCCTTTGGTAGGCGATCAGCCGGGGTACCCTCGGGTGGCGTACCTGCTCGAGTATGTAGGCTTCATCCTCCAGGCGGTCCTGCAGGTGTTGGGGCAGATTGATGCGGGTAAACTTGAAAACGTGCTCCGGGCCGGTCTCGCCCTGGCGTGGCAGGCGGCCTGCGAATACGAAGCCGTAGGCGCCCTTGCCGATAAGTTCGATGTCCTGGTAACCCAATTGGCGGAGCTGGGTGGCGCAAAGCGCCACCCAGTCTTTGAGCTTTTTCGCATCGTCATGGCTGAGCAGGTAGATCGACTGCTCTTCAGGTATGTAGAACTGCTGCAGTTGCGTCTTCTGCGCCATGATGCCCCGTTAGCCCAGATGCAACAGCATCGATTGCGGCGATTCCAGGTAGCCTTTCCAGCGATTGCAGAAGCGCGCAATGGTGCCACCATCAATGATGCGATGGTCTCCCGCCCAGCTCACGGTCATGATGGCCCGTTCCACCACCTGGCCGTTGGTGTCAAAGCGAGGCAGTTTCTGGGTTCGACCCAGGGCAACAATCGCCACTTCCGGGGCATTGATGATGGGGGAGGCATAGGTACCGCCCAGTGCGCCAATGTTGGAGATGGTGATGGTGCCGCCCTTGAGGTCGTCCTGACTGACCCGGCCCGAACGGGCGGCCTCAGTCAGGCGGGCCACTTCGTTGGCAATGCCCAGCAGTGTGAGGCTTTCGACGCCCTTGACGTTGGGGACCATCAGTCCCGCTTTGCCGTCTACGGCCATGCCGATATTGCAGTTGGGCAGGTAGTGAATCTCCGTAACATCGTCGTTGACACGGCTGTTGAGTACCGGGAATTCCTGAGCCGCCAGGGCCATGGCCTTCATGAAGAAGGGCATCAGGGTCAGCCGCGCGCCCCTGGCTTCGGCTTCCGGTTTGAGCTGCTCCCGCAGTTTCAGCAGGTCGGTAACATCAATGTCCTCACTGTAGATAAAGTGAGGGATGGTGGTTGCCGACGCCACCATGCTGCGGGCCATCGCCGCTTTCATGCCCCTTATTGGCTCGATCCGTAGTTCCTGCTCACGATCCGGCGCCCTGCGTTCACGGCCTGAACTTGCGGGCTGCGAGTCGCCTGCGCGTGCCTGCCTTTGGGCCGGCGCGGCGGGCTTGTCGAGGTGGGCCAGTATATCGGCCTTCAGTACCCGTCCGTCCTTGCCGGAACCGGCGATGTCCGTGAGCTCCAGGTTGTGCTCCCGCACCAGTCGGCGCACGGCAGGGCTGGCGGGAATCCGCTGCCGGTTTCCCATTGCGACCGGTTTTGCCGTTGTGGGTGTGGGTTCCGGCGCCGGCCTTGGTTGTGCTTTTGTCTCGGCGGGCTCGTCACGGTCGCGGGGAATAAACGCGAACAGCGGGGAATGCACCCGGGCCATGGCCTGCTGCTGATGGTATAGCTTGGTGACGCGGCCAGCCTTGGGCGCGGTAATCTCGACCATGGCCTTGTCGGTCATGACATCGACCACCGGCTGGTCTTCTTCGATCTCGTCACCTTCGGCCACGCGCCATTCCACCACTTCACATTCAACGATGCCTTCGCCAATATCCGGCAGGATAAAGTCCTCGGTCACATCGTCACTGGCCGTGGTATTGCCAGGGGGTTCCTGCGCAGCTTTAGCTTCGCTGGTGGTAATCCCGGCTTCGGCGGGTGTTGTCTGAGACTCCGCAGTTTGTTCACCGTCGCCACCTTCTTCCACCAGTTCGAACAGCGGGGCGTGAACCTTCGCGATGTCGCCTTCCTTGTAGTACAGGCGGGTCACCCGGCCCTTGTATGGCGCCGGAATTTCCACCAGAGCCTTGTCGGTCATCACCTCGGCGACCGGCTGGTCTTCTTCGATGATGTCCCCTTCGCTGACCAGCCATTTGACCAGTTCGCACTCCACGATACCTTCGCCGATATCGGGCAGTATAAAATCACTCATGATTGCTCTCCTGTCCTGATATCAACCTAGAATTCCACGCTCGACCTGATGGCCTCACAGACCTTCAGGTGATTGGGCAGGTGCTCTTTTTCCAGCACCAGCGGGAAGGGGGTGTCCATCCCGGTCACCCGAGCAATCGGGGACTCCAGGTACAGGAAGCAACGCTCCTGTATCGTCGCCGCAATTTCGCCGGCGAAACCGCCGGTCAGCGGGGCTTCGTGGGTAACCACCAGGCGCCCGGTTTTGAACACCGAGTTGGCGACGGTTTCCACATCCCACGGCAGGATGGTTCTCAGGTCGATGACTTCACAGGAAATACCTTCTTTCTCCGCCTTCTCGACGGCCTGTTCAATCACTTCCATCTGTGCGCCCCAGCCCAGCACGGTGACATCCGTACCTTCCTTGAGAACCTCGGCTTCGCCCAGCGGCAGCCGGTAATCTTCTTCCGGCACGTCGCCCACGGAGGCGCGGTAGAGTCTTTTGGGCTCGAAGAACAGGGTTGGGTTGGGGTCGTGGATCGCCCCCAGCAGCAGGCCCTTGGCTTGATGGGGGTTGCGCGGCACCACAATTTTCAGGCCTGGTGTGTGGGCGAAATACGCTTCCGGCGACTGCGAGTGATAGAGCCCGCCGGCAATCCCGCCGCCGTAGGGTGCGCGAATGGTCAGCCCGCCCACGTTGAACAGGTTGCCGGAGCGGTACCGGAACTTGGCCGACTCGTTAACGATCTGGTCAAAGGCCGGGAAGATGTAGTCGGCAAACTGTATCTCGGCTACCGGCACGGAACCCTGCGCCGCCAGACCATTGGCGAAGCCGATGATGCCTTGCTCCACCAGCGGCGTGTTGAAGCAGCGGGCCTTGCCGTATTTCTGTTGCAGGTTGCTGGTGGCCCGGAAAACCCCACCGAAGACGCCCACATCCTCACCGAAGCACAGTACCCGCTCGTCGGCGGCCATGGCGGTGTCGAGGGCGTTGTTGATGGCCTGGAGCATGTTCATCTTGGTCATCTCAGGCCTCCCTCTTTACGTGTTCGGCACTCTTCGGATACTCGTCCGGATACCGGCGGATGTGCGCCTTGAGCTTGTCGAACTGTTCAGCCAGGGCAGGCGGCACTTCGTCGTAGACATCGCTCACCAGGGTATCAAGCGCCGGGGGTGGCCGTTTCTGCGCGCGCTTCATGGTTTCGAGAACCTCGCGGCGCATGCTCTCCTGAAGCTGTTTCTCGTCGTTTTCGCTCCACCATTTCCTGCCCTCGAGCCAGAGACGCATCCGCAGGATCGGGTCTTTGTCACGCCATACGGCTTCCTCGTCCTTGCTGCGGTAGCCGGACGGGTCATCGGAAGACGAGTGCGCGGCCAGGCGATAAGTCATGGCTTCGATCAACACCGGGCGGTTGTGCTCCACCGCCAGGCGGCGTGCCGCTTTGGTGGCTTCGTGGACGGCCAGGATGTCATTGCCGTCGACACGGATTACATCCATCTTGTAGCCATAGGCCCGGGGTGCCACACCGTCGGCGGCGAACTGCTCGGTGGACGGGGTGGAAATGGCGTAGCCGTTGTTGCGGCACAGGAAGATCACCGGGACGCGATGAACGGTGGCCATGTTCAGGGCGGCGTGGAAGTCGCCTTCCGACGCGGCACCTTCGCCGAAATACGTGATGGTGCAGTGGCCGTCGCCCGCCAGTTTCTGGCCGTAGGCATAACCGGTGGCCTGGGGAATCTGCGTGGCCAGGGGCGATGAGATGGTCATGTAGTTCAGCTTGCTGGAACCATAGTGAACGGGCATCTGGCGACCTTTGCCATAGTCCAGTTCGTTGCCGAACAGCTGGTTCATGAATTCATCGATGGAAAAGCCACGATAAGTCAGGGCGCCCTGTTCCCGATACTGCGCCATGATCATGTCGGCGTCGTCCAGTGCCGCGGCGCTGCCGATCACGGCGGCTTCCTCGCCGGTGCACTGCATGTAGAAACTCAGTCGCCCCTGGCGTTGGGCGGCGAGCATGCGCTCATCGAGAATTCGGGTGGTGACCATCGCACGATAAATGCGCAGGGCCTTTTCTTTATCCAGATCAGGTGCTTTGGCGCCCTTATAAAGGGAGCCGTCCTGCTTCAGTAACTTGAAGGTGGGAATACGGAATTCCGCACCGTCGGTAAAGACCGGGGAGTAAACAACTTTGGCTTTTGTTGTTGTCATAATCCTCTTCCTGGGGTGGTGGCCTGAGGAACAAAACACCCCTTGTGAGGGTGTCGTTGGTTTTAGTATAGCCAAGCTGAGCGGGCCTGGTGTGGCCCACGTCACTGTCGGCTAGAGTTTACCTTAACGTAAACTGCGATTCTCTGGTAGGTCCGGAGCGCAGATTTTTTAATCGGGGTGCAGTGGTTCAGGTGTCAGGCTGACAAGGGTTTCCTCGTTGCCGATATTCACGGTTCCGTCCTGGATGGTGCACTGCAGATTCATACCGCGTGCCGCCAGGCCGGCAAGTGGCTCGGTGCCTTCCGGTGGCAGGTTGATGATGGTGAGGTTGTTGAAGCGGGTCAGTTTGCCCTGATTTTTCTCCCACCACAGAGGCACTGCGCGGCTGCCGTAGGTGTACAGAATAACCCGGTCGGCCCGGTTGCAGGCTTTGCGCAGGCGGCTTTCGTCCGGCAGGCCCAGTTCGACCCAGAGTTCGATTTCACCGCTCAGGCTCTTTTGCCAGAGCTCCGGCTCGTCGTCGGTGCTGAGGCCTCGTGAGAATTCGAGATGTTCGCTGGCATTCAGGACAAATGCGAGCAGCCGGATCATCATCCGCTCATCGGTTTCCGACGGGTGCCGGGCGATGGTCAGGTGGTGGTCGGCATAATAGTGCCGGTCCATATCGGCGATGTTGAGAGTTGCCTTGAAGATGGTTGCTTTGAGCGCCATGAGCTTCCTGCATTGGTATCGGGGTGTCGGTTTGGGCTAGTGTAGTGCAATTCTTCCGTGGCTGAGTGGGAACGCATGTCGATGTTGCGTGGTTTTCTGGTCCTGGTGCTGTTCTTCATTCTTGGCGAGTCCATACGGGTGCTCTTCGCTTTGCCGGTCAGTGGCGGTGTTCTGGGTATGGTCGTCATCACCTTCACCTTGATGGTGAAAGGCAGTGTAAGCGATGAACTGGCCTCGGCCAGTCAGGGGTTGATCTCGGTACTGGTGCTGCTGATCATGCCGGGTGTTGTCGGCGTGTTCTTCATGGCGGATCAGTTCTCCGGGCAGTGGCTGGCAGTTGCGGCAGCTTTGCTTGTTGGCACCTTCCTGAGTGTTCTCACTACGTTACTGTTGATGAAACTGGTGACGGCCGGCGGGGATGGCGATCGTGAGTGAATTCTTCGCCCGATTCCAGGCGCTGCCGGATATCCTCGCAGCCACGCCGATTCTCGCCATTGGTTTAACCCTGGGCGCTTTCTTTGCCGGCAACTGGCTGTTTGCTCGCATGGGCAGGCCTTTATGGCTGCCTCCTGTGGTGTTATCAGCATTTCTACTGTCCGGTGTGATCGCTGTTCTGGCGGTGGGTTACCAGAACTATCAGCAGGGTGCTCGTTGGCTCACCGTGCTGCTTGGCCCCGCCACCGTGGCCCTGGGTATTCCCCTGTATCAGCAGATGCACCATATCCGTGCCATGTGGCGCCCCATCCTGGTGACGCTGCCAATTGCCGCCACTCTGGCGGCGGTTTATGCGGTGGTGATTGGCTGGGCCCTGGGTGCCACGCCGGAGGTGCTGGCGTCGCTGGCGCCCAAGTCGGTCACGGCACCGATTGCCATCGGTATCACCGAACAGCTGGGTGGTTCTGTTCCCCTGATGATGGGTGGCCTGCTGATTACCGGCGTGGTCGCAACCCTCTTTGTTGACCTTCTCGCCCGCCTGTTGCCGGTAAAGGACGAACGAATCCTGGGCTTCGCCCTGGGTCTGAACGGCCATGCCGTCGGTACGGCCCGGGCGTTTGAGATCAGCCATACTGCCGGTGCCTTTGCCTCGCTGGGCATGGGCCTCACTGGCGTGTTCACCGCGCTGATCCTGCCGCTGGTTTTCCGCCTGTAGGGCTGCGCCAAATCAGGCCATTCCCCTGGCGCATGCCTCCATATCGCAGTTTCGATTGCCGTAGGTGTTTTCCGGGGCAACAAACCATTGCACAAAATTAAGCCAATGGGGTTGCAATCTGTGATGCTAATGACAATAATTATCACTAACCTTTATTGTCATTGGTGAGTCACTGCTATGTACGTATGCCTTTGTCACAGCGTAACCGACCGGGAAATTCGCGAAGCTGCCGATAACGGTGTTTCTTCCATGCGCCAGCTTGGCAAGGAACTGGGTGTTGGTACCCAGTGCGGGCGCTGCGCCTGCACCGCCCGTGAAATACTGCGGGAGAGCCGTTCACCTGATTACCTGGCAATGGCCAATATGCTCGCCCAGCCGGCCTGACCTTCCTGATTGTCTGACTCTATTTTTCTCCTGTCCGATAAGGGGCTATCCTAAAAGGCTGATACACCCGGCCATCAGGGAGCCACATTATGAAAGGCGACAAGAAAGTCATTCAGTATCTCAATAAGGTCCTCGCCAACGAGCTGACCGCCATCAACCAGTATTTTCTCCATTCCCGCATGTACAAGGATTGGGGCATCACCAAGCTGGCCGCCAAGGAATACGAAGAATCCATCGACGAAATGAAGCACGCGGACCAGCTCATCGAGCGGATCCTGTTTCTCGAAGGATTGCCCAACCTCCAGGACCTTAACAAACTGCTGGTCGGCGAGAACGTCGAGGAAATGATCTCCTGCGACCTCAAGCTGGAGCAGATCGCCCATACCGACCTGAAAGAAGCCATTCTCTATTGTGAGCAGGTTCAGGACTTCACCAGCCGTGAGCTCTTCCGCAGCATTCTGGACAGCGAAGAAGATCACATCGACTGGCTGGAAACCCAGCTGGAAATGATTTCCCAGATGGGTATACAGAACTACATCCAGCTTCAGTCATCCGCCTCGGAGTAAAATCAGACAATGGATCTGTCCTGTTTTAAAGCTTACGACCTGCGCGGCCGAGTGCCGGATCAACTGAATCCGGCGCTGGCCGAGAAAATCGGGCACGCCTACGTGGACATTACTGGCGCAAAAAAAGTGATCGTCGGCTACGACATCCGCCTGTCCAGCCCGGACATCGCCGAGGCCCTGAGCTCTGGCCTGATGGCTGCCGGCGCGGATGTGTTTGATATTGGCCTGTGCGGCACCGAACAAGTGTATTTTGCCACCAGCCACTACAAGATGGACGGCGGTATTATGGTCACCGCCAGCCATAACCCCAAAAACCACAACGGCATGAAAATGGTCGGCCCCGAATCCCGGCCCATCAGCTCCGACAACGGCCTGAACGACATCCGTGACCGGGTACTGGAGCCCTTTGCGGATGCACCGCAGCAGGGCCGCTACGAACCGCTGGAAGTGATGAGCGCCTACATCGATCACCTGCTGGGTTACGTCGATGCCGCCTCCCTCAGCCCCATGACCATCGTGGTCAACGCCGGCAACGGCGGCGCCGGCCTGGTGATCGACGAACTCGAACAGCATCTTCCGTTCGAATTCGTAAAAGTGCATCACGAACCGGATGGCCATTTCCCGAACGGCGTGCCCAACCCGATCCTCCCGGAAAACCGCGCAGTCACCGCCGATGCCGTTATCGAACAGGGCGCCGCCATGGGCATTGCCTGGGACGGCGACTACGACCGCTGCTTCTTCTTCGACGAAAACGGCCGCTTTATCGAGGGCTACTACATCGTCGGATTACTGGCCGACCAGTTCCTGCGCAAAACCGGCGGCGGCAAAGTCATCCACGACCCCCGCCTCACCTGGAATACCCTGGATCTGGTCAAAGCCGCCGGCGGTGAAGCCGTCGAAAGCAAAACCGGCCACGCCTTCATCAAACAGAGAATGCGCGACGAAGACGCCGTCTACGGCGGCGAAATGAGCGCCCACCACTATTTCCGGGACTTCGCCTACTGCGACAGCGGCATGATCCCCTGGCTGTTGATCGCCGAACGCCTCTGCCAGTCCGGCCAGCTTTTCTCTTCCCTGATCGACGCCCGAATCGAAACCTACCCGGCCAGCGGTGAAATCAACCGCACCATCGACGATCCCCCCCAAAGTCATCGCCGCGATTGAAGCCAAATACAGTGTCGGCGCCAAAAACGTCAGCCATGTGGACGGCGTAAGCATCGAATTCGACGACTGGCGCTTCAACCTCCGGATGTCCAACACCGAACCGGTTGTGCGCCTGAACGTGGAATCGAGGGCGAATATCCCGCTGATGGAAGAAAAAAACAGAGGAATTACTGGCTGAAATGCGAAGGCTGAATGAAAAGGGCTAGCCTGACGGCACGGGGCCGATCGGCGCGGCTCCCTCTCCTGAAACTGTGCGGAGCCATGGATGGCGGAGCCCAAGCGCCACAGGGATGTGCCGCAAGGAGCGTGTTTCAGGAGAGGGAGCCGCGACGAGCGGTCTTGCACCGAATTATCAGAGCGCGGTTAGAGCCAGTCGTTCAGCATAATCCCGATACCAAACCTCTGAATCCGGTGGTTATAGTCAATCAGACTCTCCCCATACCCGTTGTAGTACTGGAAAAACCCCTTAACCGTATCCCCCATCGGAAAACTGTACCCAAACTCCACCGACGTCTTGTTGTCATCCGACCGCAGATTATTCATCAGCCGCAGTGAAAACGTACGATCCGCCGTCAGCTTGTAAACCGCCTGATAGTTGGCATGGCCCAGATACCGCTCAATGTCCGCATTATCATCGTCGCCGTTCTCCGGAATCCGGTACCAGGGCTGCACCATGAAAAGCCAACGACCATAGCTGTAGGCTGCATTGGCCATAATCCGGTTCCAGCTCCGTGACCGCGGCTCAGACTGCCCGTTTGACTGGTGATTGAAGCCGAGTGTCACTCCATTTAACCTGCCAGGGCCGATGTCCCAATCGGCCTGATAACGCACAAAGATCTCCGGCTCGTAGTTGGTTTCCCGGAAAGGCGCAGAATCGTCCTGGTTATAGACCTGCCAGTAGGACTGCTGGGTGTAGCCAAACCACATTGTGGTGCGATTATCCAGAAGTCCCGTCAGCAGGGGAACTTTGAAACTGATCTGATACTTTGCTTCTTCCCGCGCCAGCTCGTAATCGTATCCGACGGCACCCAGTCGTGGGCTGGACGGTGTCGAGTTCGGTTTCGCCACCCAGGTCACCGGCAGGATATAAGTGGGCCTGTGCCCGACAAAACTGCCGGAAAATGAAAATATCGCTTTTTCGGCAGCGACATATCGATCCACGAGCGCAGACATTACGCCGGTGTCCGAATCGTCTTCCAGGGCATTTCCTGCGACGTCGT
Organism: Marinobacter metalliresistant; assembly: GCF_038098645.1. Lineage (NCBI taxonomy): Bacteria > Pseudomonadati > Pseudomonadota > Gammaproteobacteria > Pseudomonadales > Marinobacteraceae > Marinobacter > Marinobacter metalliresistant. The sequence goes on from NZ_CP101118.1 coordinate 3,286,130, forward strand.
CGAGGTCTTCCTCGTCCGGCGCCAGTTTCCCCACGCTGGCCTCCGCCTGCTGTTTTTCTTCTTCCGAGGCCTGCGCCTGCCGTTCCTCCGGTTTGTAGAGGCTGTCGAAGCAGGCGAGCCTCTGGATACCGTCCGCAATCAGCGCACATTGCTCGGGTGAGTTGATCGAAGTCATCAGTGGTGCAGTATCGGTCTGGGCTTCGGCAGGGCCCGCTGCCAGCGTGCAAAGCACAATGAACCGGGGTGAGGCAGGCAACACACGTGAGGGTGTCATGGTCGGGGTGTCTCCTAACTGGCGTTCAGGCTGAACCAGGTATTCGCTATGCCATAGACCCAGACGCCGATCAGGGTAACCGCCAGAAGCGAGAAAATGACCTTGTGGCGAAACCGGTTGGCGCTGTCGGCGGATGCCACCCAGCGCAGGTACATCAGCCCGATGAAACTCAGGAAGACGGCCAGGCTTGCCAGAGCGGGGATCAGCAGCCAGGCCGCACTGATGGCCTGGCCGTCGCCGGTCTGGCTGGAGAACCACCCCATGGAAGTCAGCAAAACGGCCAGTGCTGTAAATTCAGTAATCAGCAGCGGTTTGCGCAACGGGTGGGGTGAAGTTGGTTCCGTAGTGGTCATGGAAACAGGTCCTGAAAGGTTAAACATCGGCGAACACCATGGTAACCGGATTGTCCGTAAAACACCCTCCGACTTACGAAATCGCAATTAAAATGGTTGAAATCAATTAATGATTTTGCTGTTTGGTTTTTTTGCCTGGTTTCAGTCGCTATAATGCGGCGACCGAAGATTATAACGCTCAAATGCGAGGTGCATTGTGAAGATGAAGAGAGTCCTGGTTGCTGTACTGGTCGTTCTTGGCCTGACAGCCGGCGCCGTAATGGCAAGTGTTGAAGATGAAATTCGTGCACGTATTCAGCCCGTTGGCGAAGTATGTCTGCAGGGTGAAGCGTGTGGTAGCGCAGCTGCTCCGACCGAGACAGCCAGCTCCGGTCCTCGCTCGGGCAGCGAAGTGTACGATGCCGTGTGCATGGCCTGTCATACCACCGGTGCTGCCGGCGCCCCGGTCAAGGGTAATACCGATGCCTGGGCTCCCCGGATCGACAAGGGACTGGAAACCCTGGTCAGCCACGCGATCAACGGCTTCAATGCCATGCCTGCAAAAGGTGGCTGCGCAAACTGCCCCGACGAGGAAATTCAGGCGGCCGTTGAGTATATTGTTGAGCAAAGCCAGTAACCGGGGAAATTCTGCCTGTTACCTTTAAAGCCCCCTTGCGGGGCTTTTTGCCTTCCTGGCGCAGCTAAAGGCCAAGGTCTCCCAGCAGGGCACTGAGGGTTGCCTTGCCTTTTTTCTGGTTGGCTTCCACATCAAGATCGCCCAGGCCTTCCCACTTCAGGTCTTCTTCAGGCAGTTCATCCAGGAACCGGCTGGGGATGGTTTCCAGCTTTTCGCCGTACTGTTTCCGGGCCGCCGCGTAGGTCAGGGTCAGCGTTTCACGGGCCCGGGTGATGCCCACGTACATCAGTCGCCGTTCTTCCTCGATGTTGCCTTCTTCAATGCTGCTCCGGTGGGGAAGAATCTCCTCCTCCAGGCCCATAATAAATACATGGGGAAACTCCAGGCCCTTGGAGGCGTGGAGAGTCAGCAACTGAACCTTGTCACTGTCGTCCTCTTCCTCACGCTGCTCCATCATGTCCCGGAGGATCAGCCTGGTGATGGCATCCTCAATACCCAGTTCGTCAGCGGTGCCCTTGCCATCATCCAGCATGCGCTGAATGGACTCCACCAGATACCAGATGTTCTCCATCCTGCGCTCGGCCTGTTTCGGGGTGCCGGAGTGCTGGTGCAGCCATTCTTCATATTCGATGTCGGTAAAAAGCTGCTTGATCACGGGGACCGGATTTTCGCTGTGCAAGCGCTCGCAAGTGGCATCTACCCAGTGGGCAAAACGTCGCAGGCGATCCAGGCCCTTCTCGGTCACATGGGTTTCCGCTCCCATGTCGCCCAGGGCCTTGAACAGGCTGACGTTCCGGGAGCGGGAATAGTGGCTCAGTTGTTCAAGGGTACGGGGCCCGATCTCCCGGCGGGGTACGTTCACGACCCGCAGGAAAGCGGCGTCGTCATCGGGATTGATCAGCAGGCGCAGGTACGACATTGCATCCTTGATCTCGTTCTTGGAGAAGAACGACTGGCCACCGGAGATGCGGTAGGGAATCTGGTAGCCCTGGAGCTTCATCTCCAGCAGGCGGGCCTGGTGATTACCCCGGTAAAGCACGGCAAAGTCCCGGAAATCCAGGCCTTTTTTCAGCTTCTGGTCGAGGATCTCGGTGGCAACCCGCTCGGTTTCCGCGTCCTCGTTGCGGCACCGGACAACCCGGATCTCCTCGCCAATGGTGTGGTCACTCCAGAGCGCCTTTTCAAACACATGGGGGTTGTTGGCAATCACCATGTTTGCGCTGCGCAGGATCCGGGCTGTGGAGCGGTAATTCTGCTCCAGCTTGACAATCTTCAGGCTGGGAAAGTCTTCCTTGAGCTGCTCCAGATTCTCCGGTCGGGCACCGCGCCAGGCGTAGATTGACTGGTCATCATCCCCGACCACGGTGAATGCGGCCCGTTCGGCCACCAGAAGCTTGACCAGTTCGTACTGGCACACGTTGGTGTCCTGGTACTCGTCCACCAGCATGTAGCGGATTTTCCGGCGCCATTTCGCGAGCACGTCCGGGTGCGAGCGAAACAGCATCACCGGCAGCAGGATCAGGTCATCGAAATCCACGGCGTTGTAAGCCTTGAGGTATTCGTTGTACTTGTTGTAAATGATGGCGATGCGCTGTTCCCGCTCATCCGCCGCCTTGCTCAGGGCCTCGGCCGGCCCGCGCATGGCGTTTTTCCAGGACGAGATGGTCATCTGGACATCGCTGAGTTCGTCCCCGGCCTCGGCACTGGCCTCCCGGAGCATCAGATCCTGTAACAGGGCCTTGGCATCCTCGGCGTCGAAAATCGAAAAGCCCGGGTGGTAGCCCAGATGAGCGTGCTCTTCCCGGATCATATTGAGGCCAAGGTTATGAAAAGTGGATACAATCAGTCCCCGGGTCAGCTTTCGGTCAACGATCCGGCCAACCCGCTCCTTCATTTCCCGGGCGGCCTTGTTGGTGAAGGTCACTGCGGCAATATGGCGCCCCGGAATACCGAGGTGCTCGATCAGGTAGGCAATCTTGCGGGTAATCACGCTGGTTTTGCCGCTGCCGGCACCAGCAAGTACCAGCAGGGGACCGTCTGAATAGCGGACTGCCTCGCTTTGTCTCGGGTTGAGTTTGTTCACAAATAAGTTGCCAGAATGGAACGAAATGGGGGAAACAGGCGTGAGGCTATTCTACACCAATCAGCGTTCCTGTACCTTGACGATCTATCGGCTATGATTGATAAAACGGACTCGGTTGTTCACGCATAAATGGATTCTGCTTAATGACTCTGCCACTGGAAACCATGAGGCCCGGACAGTTACGCCTCCTGGTTCTGACACCGGATTATGCTGATTTTCTCTGGCTGAATGATCTTCTGGCGGGTGACGTCGAAATCAGTGCGGACGCTACCTGGTGCCCGGATCTGGTGGATTGTGACGACCTGATCCGCAACGCCAGTTTCGATGTCATTGTCTGGGACTGTATTTTCCATGGCGGTTCTGAGGCCTCCTTTCTTCAATACCTGGCGGTTGGCAGCAATGAGAAGCCTGTCCTTGCCCTCAGTGCGGAGTTGCCGGAACTGCGGGCTCCCGAACTGCTCGCCGCCGGCGCCGCCGATTATCTCTGCCGCCAGAATCTCGACCAATGGAATTTCCGCCGGGCTGTGAAGTGCCTCTGGTACCGGGAACAGTTGTCCGAGTCGGCCTACGGCCAGCTGGGGCGGGAGGTCGCCACCGGTTTTATAAACCGGGATCTGTTCTTTGATCGTCTCCAGCAGGCGCTGCTGCGGGCTGAGCGGGCCAGCCACCGGCTGGCACTTCTGCACCTCAATGTCGACGATTTCCGCAGTATCAATGAATCCTTCGGTTACCAGAAAAGCGATCAGTTGATGATGAAACTGGCGGAGCGTCTCCGGCACTCCCTGAGGCGGGTGGATTCCCTGATGCGCATTGGCGGCGATGAGCTGGCCATCATCATCGAGAAGGTCGAAGACTCCCTCGACATCACCCAGATCATCCGCAAGGTGGTCAATGCGTTGGATGAGCCGGTCGCGATCGACGGCCAGAATGTGGTGGTCAGCGTCAGCCTCGGCGTTGCCACTTACCCGGAAGCCGGTGACAGTGCCGAAAATCTGTTGCGCCGGGCCAACCGGGCCATGTTCGAGGCCAAGCGGGATCCTGGCACCAGTTATCGCTTCTACGACCGGCAGTTGCATATCTCTGCCGGCTATCAGCTTCGGCTCGAGGCCGACCTGCGCAATGCCCTGAGGGGCAAGGAACTGGAGCTTTACTATCAGCCCCGGATTGATCTGGCCACTGAAGAAGTTCGTGGTGTCGAGTGCCTGTTGCGCTGGAACCACCCGGAGCGGGGGCTGGTGGGGCCGGACGAATTCATTCCGGTCGCCGAGCGCAGCGGCCTGATCGTGCCGATCGGGTACTGGGTTATCGAACAGGCCTGTAAACGCCTGCAGGAGTCTGCCGAGCTCGGATTTCCGGGGCTGGTGTTCGCCGTCAACCTGTCGTTCCGGCAGTTCCACGATCGCAAGATGACCGAAACCATTTTCCGGATTATTTTCAACGCCAATGTGGATACCAGTCTGCTGGAGCTGGAGCTTACGGAAAGTGCCATGATGCACGACCCCGAGTATGCCCAGCGTTGCCTGCGAGAGCTGAACCAACTGGGTATCAGCTTTGCCCTTGATGACTTCGGGACCGGTTTCTCCTCCCTGAGCAATCTGCAGCATCTGCCCATTTCCCTGGTCAAGATCGACAAGTCCTTCGTGCAGGAGCTCGGCCACTCGGCCGACGCGGAGCACATCATCCGGGCCATTATCAGCCTGGCCCACAGTCTGCAGATCAGCGTGGTCGCCGAAGGCGTGGAAACCGAAGGGCAACTGGAGTTCCTGCGTCAGCAGCATTGCGATGAAATCCAGGGTTACTATTACGCCCGCCCCATGCCCTGGGCCGATCTTGTGCAATTCCTGAACAAGCGTGGCCAGGCCGCTTGCCTGCAACAGTAAGCCGCTGTACCTTTGCTGCTTTATTGGCAAAGCATGAGACAGAGGTTGCATGAACAGTATCTCCAGGCGCATCGCCGACGAGCTCGGTGTCCGCGAGCAACAGGTTAATGCCACCGTCGCCCTGCTCGACGAGGGTTCCACCGTTCCGTTTATCGCACGTTACCGGAAAGAGGTGACCGGTTCGCTGGACGACAGCCAGCTGAGGAACCTGGAGGAGCGTCTGCGCTATCTGCGGGAACTGGAAGACCGTCGCGCCACCATCCTCAAGAGTATTGAGGAGCAGGGCAAACTGACCGATGAGCTCAAGGCCAGCATTAACGAGGCGGATGCCAAGAACCGCCTGGAAGATCTCTACCTGCCGTATAAGCCCAAGCGCCGGACCAAGGCCCAGATTGCCCGGGAAGCCGGCCTGGAGGCCCTGGCGGATGCCTTGTATGACGACCCGACACAGGATCCGGAAATTACCGCGCAGTCCTACCTGAACAAAGAGGCAGGTGTGGAAGACACCAAGGCCGCCCTGGATGGAGCCCGTTACATTCTGATGGAGCGCTTTGCCGAGGACGCCGAGTTGCTGGGCAGCCTGCGGGATTTGATCTGGCAGGAAGGCCAGTTGAAAGTGACCGTGGTGGAAGGCAAGGAAAACGAAGGGGCCAAGTTCCGGGACTATTTTGATCATGTCGAGCCGTTGAAAAAGGTGCCGTCCCACCGTGCTCTGGCCATCCTGCGTGGCCGCAACGAAGGCATCCTGGCCTACAGTATCGTGGTTGGCGATGCTGATGCTGATCGCCGCACGCCCCATCCGGCGGAGCAGCGGATTGCTGCCCGCTGGAACATCCGGGATAACGACCGTGCCGCTGACAAGTGGCTGTCGGAAGTGGTGCGCTGGACCTGGCGGGTCAAGCTCTCAACCCAGATTGAAACCGATCTCATGGCCCAGGTGCGTGAAGCCGCCGAGACCGAAGCCATTAATGTTTTCGCCGCCAACCTCAAAGATCTTCTGCTGCTAGCCCCGGCCGGCCCGCGCCCGACACTAGGGCTGGACCCGGGGCTGCGTACCGGTGTGAAGGTGGCCGTTATCGACGGTACCGGGCAGGTGGTGGGCCACGGAGCCATATACCCCCACGCACCCAAGAACCAGTGGGACCGCTCCATCGAGCAGCTGGCGGCCTGGTGTCGGGAGTATAAGATCGAGCTGGTGGCTATCGGCAACGGTACTGCGTCCCGGGAAACCGAGAAGCTGGTGGGCGACCTGAGCAAACGTTATCCGGAACTCAAACTGGCCCGAATCGTGGTTAGCGAATCCGGTGCTTCCATATATTCGGCCTCCGAATTTGCCTCCAAAGAGCTGCCGGATCTGGATGTGACCATTCGTGGTGCCGTGTCCATTGCCCGCCGCCTGCAGGATCCGCTGGCGGAACTGGTGAAGATCGAGCCGAAATCCATCGGGGTGGGGCAGTACCAGCACGATGTGTCCCAGGTGCAGTTATCCCGCAGCCTGGATGCGGTGGTGGAAGACTGTGTAAACGGCGTGGGCGTGGATCTGAACACCGCTTCGGCGCCTCTGCTGGCACGGGTGTCTGGTCTGAATCAGACCATCGCCCAGAACATCATTGAATTCCGCAACCAGAACGGCATGTTCCGTAACCGCAAGCAACTGCTGAAGGTCACCCGGCTCGGGGACCGGACGTTTGAGCAGGCGGCGGGCTTTCTGCGGATCGCCGGTGGCGAGAATCCGCTGGACCGGTCTTCTGTTCACCCGGAAGCCTATGGGGTGGTGGAGGCTATCGCCGCGCGCAACAACCGCAAGGTCGACGATATTGTCGGGGATTCTGCATTTTTACGTGGTCTGAACCCCCAGGATTACGTAACTGAACGGTTCGGATTGCCCACCATCAAGGACATCATCTCCGAGCTGGAGAAGCCGGGCAGGGATCCGCGCCCGGAATTCCGTTTTGCCAGCTTCGAGGAGGGCGTTGAAACCCTCAATGACCTGAAGCCGGGCATGGTACTGGAGGGTTCCGTCACCAACGTGACCAACTTCGGCGCCTTTGTGGACATCGGCGTCCATCAGGATGGGCTGGTGCATATTTCGGCGCTGTCCCACACGTTTGTCAAGGACCCGCGGGAAGTGGTCAAAGCCGGGGATATCGTTAAGGTGAAGGTGCTGGAGGTGGACATCCCGCGCAAACGGATCGCCCTGACCATGCGCATGGACGATCAGCCTGGCGAGAAAAATGAGGGCAAACCGACGGGTGGAAACCGCGCCGGTGCCAGCCAGAAAGCCGGTCATCGAAACAGCCGTAGCTCTGGCTCCGGCGAGAAATCCCGGCAGGGTGCCATGGCGGGCGCACTTGCCCAGGCACTGGCTTCGGCCCGCAAGGACAGCCGTTAACAGGCTTTTAATCTTTTCACCGGTCGGTCCCGCTCACGAGGAGGGACCGGTCGCAGCAGGAGTCGACCATGGCTGAATCCCGCCATTCCGTATTTCGCCAGTTCGCAGCCAGCGACTGGCACGGTTTCCTCAAGGGTGTCGAGAAAGAAGGGCTGCGGGTGGACCGCAACGGGTTCATCGCCCAGACGCCGCATCCGGAAGCCCTGGGTTCAGCGCTGACCCATCCGCGAATTACCACCGATTATTCCGAAGCCCTGCTGGAGCTGATCACGCCTGTGTTTGACAGCACTGGCGGGATGCTCAACTCCCTGAGGGATACTCATACGTTTGTTCAGGAGAATCTCGGCGACGAAGTGTTCTGGGCAGCCAGCATGCCCTGTGAGCTGGATGGAGATCCGAGTATTCCCATTGCAGAATACGGCAGCTCCAACATTGGCCGTCTCAAGCACGTTTACCGCCAGGGGCTGGCGGTTCGCTATGGCCGGATGATGCAGAGCATCGCCGGCGCTCACTACAACCTGTCATTGCCGGACAGTTTCTGGCGGAAATGGCAGGAGGCTCTGGGTGATCAGCAAAGCCTGAAGGACTTCAAATCGGACCAGTATTTCTGGCTGATCCGGAATTTCCGGCGCCGGAGCTGGCTGCTGATGCTGCTGTTTGGTGCTTCTCCGGCACTGGATGCGAGCTTTGTTGCCGATGTCAGCCATGATCTGAGTCGGTTTGATGAGCGCACCTGGTACGGCGAATACGCCACTTCCCTGCGTATGGGTGATCTGGGTTACCACAACAATGCCCAGGCTTCCCTGAACATCTGTTTCAATGAGCTCAGCACCTACACCGGGACCCTGGACCGGGCCATCCATACTGCCTGGCCGGCTTACGAGGAGATCGGTACCCGCCGGGGCGACCAATTCATTCAGATCAACACCAGTGTCCTGCAGATTGAAAACGAGTATTACAGTGCCGTGCGGCCCAAGCGAACCACAGAACGGGAAGAAAAACCCATTCAGGCCCTTGAAGCCCGGGGTGTGGAATATATTGAGGTGCGTTGCCTGGATCTGGATCCGTTCTCTCCGGTCGGCGTGAACGAAGCCCAGATCGATTTCCTGGATCTGTTTCTTTTGGATTGCCTGCTGTCAGCCTCTCCCCGTATTGGCGACGCCGAGTGCGAGCGGCTGGACGATAACTACAAGGATGTGGTGGCCCGTGGACGCTATCGGGAACTGACCCTTTGCCGTGGAGGGCAGCGCACGCCGGTACCAGAGGCCGCGACTGGTCTGCTTGAGCAACTGGAACCCCTGGCGGAGCTGCTGGATGGCTGGCAAGGGGGCGATACCTACCGCAAGGCCCTGGCCGCCCAGCGAGAGGTGATGTGTGGCGAGGGGGCCGCGCCCTCGGCCCGGGTGCTTGACGCCATGCGTTCGTCTGGCCTGGGGCACCGGGAGTGGGGTATGGAAATGGCGCGCCAGCATCAGCAAACCCTGAGGCAGGAAGGCCTGGATGCCGACGTACGCAAAGCCTTTGAAACCATGACCGCGGACTCCCTGTCGGACCAGCAGCAAATGGAGCGGGCCGATACCCTGGCGTTTGGCGAGTTTCTGGAGCACTACCTGCGCTCCTGAACCGGTGGCCAGGTCCGCCTTCTCATTTGTCTGCGGACCTGACGCACAGAAACTGAACAAAGATTTGTCACCCTCCGGTCAGCCTGTTAATTTTTGTAACATCAGGATCGGAGGAGTCGGCATGGCAAGGGATATCAAACTTGGCTGGGATGTGGAAGCTCTGAACAAGGCTTACCGCCAGGGTTACATGGCGGCCACGATGAATATGGACAAGACACGCTGCCCCTACCGGGGCGATGTCGTCATCGCGGCCTGGGAGGCCGGATGGGATGATGCCGATCTGGTTGCCTGTGAAAACCGGGACAAAGGCGACGACCTGTTTTCACAAATCGCCTGAGTCCTCGCCTCTGGCCGCGTCTCGCACTATTTCTGCACGACGAATTCCGTAAACAGTACGCCGGCGATGCTTTCGCCGGTCTGTTGCTCTTCCAGTACGGCATTTATCCGTTGTTTTGCTTCCTCACGGAGCGCCTGCTGACCTTCCATGGAAGTCAGGCGTTCGATATCCGTTTGCTCGCCAAAAAGCATCACCAGCTCATGTCGCAATCGCGGCATGTGAGCCTCCAGAGCCGGCCGGGTGCTCGCGCTCCGGGCCCGGAGACTGACCGCTGCCTTCAGATAGGTCGGCTTGTTGTCTGCAGCGCCCACGTGGGTGACAAACGCCGGATCCATGCTGATGTAGTCGGTGAAGCCACTGTCTTCCTGCACTACCTCCTCTTCTGAGGTTTCCTCATCTTGGGAAACCGCCGGCAGGGAGACCAGTGAAAGCAGCAGGAAGATCATAGTGAGAACAGGTTTTGGCTGGTGTGTCATAGGCTTGAAGTTGATCGTGGTTTAGGGTTTAGTGACGAGTCGGAGGCGATATCGCCGGTAGCACCGAGAATAGCAGGCCCGGTGCGAGGTTGCAGTTTCAATTCACGAATCGAGGTGTTCTTTTGACCAGCAGATGGGTTTTCGGGCTTATTTTCCTTGTGTGTGCCGCACTTCTGGGCGTCGCGTTTTATATGGAACATGTGATGGGGCTTGAGCCCTGCCCGCTATGCTGGCTGCAGCGTTTCGGATTCATGGGGGCTGGCCTGGTCAGCTTTCTGGCCCTGCTGCAGGGGCCTACCGGATTCGGGGTTCGTATTTATGGCTTCCTGCTGGTACTGACCGCCGGTGCCGGGCTTGGCGTGGCCAGCCGGCAGTTGTGGCTGCAGAGCCTGCCGGCGGATCAGGTGCCCGCCTGTGGCCCTTCGGTCGACTATATGCTGGAGGTGCTGCCCTGGTTTGAGGTGCTCTCCACCGCCCTGAGAGGCACCGGGGATTGCGCCCAGGTAGTGTGGCGGTTCCTGGGGCTGAGTATTCCCGGCTGGACAGCGGTGTTCTTTTCACTGCTGGTGATTATCGGGCTGATTCTGGTGTTTCGCCGGCGAAAGTCCGGGGAGTGGATTCGGAGCTGAAACGGTTGCGGGGGACCGCTGGCATGGGGTAACTTGACCGAAACCTGAGAAACATCAAAACCGAAACAGAAGTGCCGGAATACCAAGCGGAGAACAGGCGTCATGTTGGAAAATTGCCGAAATGCCAGGGAGCGTTGGGGTGGCGTCAGCGAACTGATTGATCGCTGGCTCAAGGAACGTCAGGAGCTGTTGGTTCATTACTGTGATCTGTCCGGAGAGAGCGACTTTTCACAGACAGAAGCGCTGAGAGAGAAATTCGTGCGCCTGTGCGAAGTGCTTGTGGATTATGTCTCCACGGGCCATTTCGAAATCTATGAGCAACTGGTCAGCGAGGCCCGTGAATTTAACGATGGTGGCCTGGAACTGGCTGCGAAGGTTTATCCCCGGATTGAGCAGACGACAGAGGTCGCCCTTAACTTCAATGACCGCCTGGACGACAGGGAGCTGTCTGAGGAGGACGTGAAAGCGCTGTTTGGCGAACTGTCGAAGCTCGGCGAAACCCTCGAGACCCGGTTCGAGATGGAAGATTTCCTGATTGAGCACCTTCACAATGCCCATGCGGGTAAAGTAGCGCCTGCCTGAGAAATGTCTGATATAAAAAAAGCCCCGGTTCGGTGTTGCCGACCGGGGCTTTTTTATGGCCGCAATTTCACAAACTGCGGCCTGATCTGATCGGTACTTTACTCTCCGGATTCCGGATTGACGTCCAGAAGCTCGACATCGAATACCAGGGTCTCGTTCGGGCCGATGGCACGGTTGCCGCCCGGGCCGTAGGCCAGGTCAGATGGAATATAGAGCTTGTAGCGGGCGCCCTCGCTCATCAGCTGCAGACCTTCGGTCCAGCCCGGGATAACCTGGTTCAGGGCAAAGGTTACTGGCTCGCCACGCTCGCGGGAGCTGTCAAAGACTTCGCCGGACAGGAGTTCGCCAGTGTAGTGTACCTGGACGGTATCGGTTTCCGCAGGCTTTTCGCCGTCGCCTTTCTCCAGCACTTCGTATTGCAGGCCGGATTCAGTGGTCTTTACACCGTCGCGTTCGGCATTCTCCGCCAGGAAAGCCTTGCCAGCCTCAAGATTCTTGCTGGCCAGCTCTTCCGTCTGCTTGGTCTGCTCTTCCTGAAGCTGCTGCTGATAGGCCATCAGGGCCTGCTGGATTTCCTCACGGCTCATGCGCCTGGCTTCTTCATCGCCGGCCTGGCCATGCTGAATGCCCTGAAGGAACTGGTCCATCTGCAGATTCGGCAGATCGTTGCTCATGCGCTCACCGAGAACCAGACCCATGCCATAGCTGACCTTCTGGTCGGTTGACTCCAGTTTGGGTTGTTCCGGAGCCTCGGGTGGTGTTGAGCAGCCAGCGACGAGGCCGGTCACTGCCAGTGCGAGGAGCGTCTTTTTCATTGCTTCATCCTTTATAACGTCTGTGCATGGGGCTGAGCCCCGTGTTGTGTTTGTCAGAACGGAGAAGGTAACGGGTTCCGGCGCGAGATGCCACTGAACATGTGTTAAGAATCCGGACGGGTCAGATCAACTGTCGTTGTTGTCGGCTGCTGAAGGGCCCAGAGAAAATGGCGCGGTGTAGGGGGACTGCCAGTCGGGCTCCGATTCCGGAGTGCGGTTGAGTGGCGAAGCCTTGTCCCGCCGCTCGATGGCCAGCGTGTACCAGGGCCCCTGTTTCGGGGGCTGGTCTGCATAATGCCAACTGCCGTCCGTGTCCTTCCATTTGAACACAATTTCCGGACCCTCGGTTGGAATCGGGGACGGTACCAGGCCTTCAAAGGCCGGGATTTCCGGCTGTTCCTCGTCTGCAACCGGTTCGGATACCTGCTCCGGATCGTTGAGTCCGAAGATAATCAGCAACAACAGTAACCCGAGGGCGGGAAACGAGAGCCTTATGAGCCATTTCATTATCATGGCTGGTGGTCTCCCTTTGGGAAGTTGGCCAGGGCTGTGCCCAGTGCATTCAGCAGGGGCCCGGCACGGTCATCGATTCGCGATGCCGGTGCAGCCGCGGCAAGGTTGGTTCTGATCAGCGTATCGAGTCCTTGCATGTCAGATTGTTCCGGGTTGTTGGTCATTAGCGTCCGCCAGGCCAGGGCCAGCTCTATCTGTTCGGCTTCGAGTTCCAGGCCGGCGATGCCGGTGCGAAGCTGGTGATACCTGCCGGCCATGCCCGGCAGGGATTTTCTCGCGCTACGCAGCGCACCGGTTACACGGTCGCGCCACTCTGTTACCGTAGCGTCCTCGACCCCGGCGAAGGCCCTGTCAGACAGTGCGAGCCAGGCTGCAGTCAGAATCCGCGTCACGCTCCAGCCCTGGTTCTGAAGCGCCAGGCAGCTGTCCTGAACGTCCGGAAGCTTCCAGAACGCCAGTGCAAAACACCAGAGTGGATTCTCCGGTTCCAGATCTGCCGGCAATTCCAACGGCGGTGTCGATAAATCCGGGATGGTTGCCGAGCGGAGCGACATAGGCGCTGTGCCTTCCCTGAACACTTTACGTTGATAAAATGAAAACATGTTAACGATAACCGATCTCAGTTTACAACGGGGCGGCGTCTGGTTGCTAGAATCCGTCAGCCTCACGGTCCAGCCCGGCCAGCGAGTGGCCATCGTCGGCGCCAACGGTGCCGGCAAATCCAGCCTTTTCCAGCTGTTGCTGGGCCAGTTGTCACCGGAACAGGGCGCGGTTTCGCTGCCCGGGGGCTGCCGCATTGCCCACATGGCCCAGGAAGTCGAAGCCTCAGGGCGCAGCGCCCGGGATTTTGTTCTTGATGGCGATCTCGATCTGCGCCGCCTGGAGCGGGAGCTGGCTCAGGCTGAAGCCGCCGGTGATGACCATGCCATTGCCCGCATACACGGTGAGCTGGACGTGCACGAGGCCTGGTCCGCGGCCCGTCGCGCCGAGGCGCTGATAAGGGGGCTGGGTTTCTCGGACGAGGACGCGGACCGGCCGGTATCGGCGTTTTCCGGTGGCTGGCGGATCCGCCTGAACCTGGCCCAGGCCCTGATGCGACCGTCAGACCTGCTGCTGCTCGATGAACCCACCAACCATCTGGATCTGGATGCCTGTCTGTGGCTGGAAAACTGGCTGCGCCGGTATCAGGGTACCTTGCTGTTCATTTCCCACGACCGTGATTTCATGGATCGGGTCGCCACCCATGTGGTGCATTTCGACCGCCGGAAGCTGGAGCTTTATACGGGTAATTACTCTGCCTTTGAAGGCCAGCGCAGCGAACGTCTGGCCCAGCAGCAGGCTGGGTTCGAGCGCCAGCAGGCCAGGATTGCCGAGATTCAGCGCTTCATCGACCGCTTCAAGGCGCAGGCTACCAAGGCCCGTCAGGCCCAGAGCCGGGTGAAGGCCCTGGAACGTATGGAGCGCATTGCACCGGCCCATATTGATTCGCCCTTCAGCTTTGAATTTCCGGTGGCTGAAAAGGTCTCCAACCCCCTGTTGTCGATACGCAATGGCAGGGCCGGACACGGCAATACCACAATCCTCGACGGTATTAACCTGACCCTGTTACCCGGCAGCCGGATTGGTCTGCTGGGCCCCAACGGTGCGGGTAAATCCACCCTGATGGATACGCTGAGGGGCGAAGGCACCCTGTTGTCCGGAGAACGTACCTGTGGCGAGCATCTGGCCATTGGCTATTTTGCCCAGCATCAGCTGGAATCCCTGGACCTGGATGCCAGCCCGTTCCTGCATCTGCAGCGGCTGGCACCAAAGGCCTCGGAACAGGGTATCCGGAACTTCCTCGGCGGCTTTGATTTTCATGGTGATGAGGCCCTGAGCCCTGTCCGTTCGTTCTCCGGTGGCGAAAAGGCCAGGGTGGCACTGGCGGTGATCGCCTGGCAGAAACCGAACCTGCTCCTTCTGGACGAGCCGACCAACCACCTGGATCTGGAAATGCGCCAGGCCCTGACCATGGCCCTGCAAAACTTTGAGGGTGCCATTGTGGTGGTTTCCCACGACCGGCACTTGCTGAGAAACACCGTGGACGAATTCTGGCTGGTGAACGATGGCCGGGTTGTTGAGTATCAGGGTGACCTTGAAGACTACGAGCGCTGGCTGGCAGACCGTCGCAAGGACGAAACCGAAGCACCAAAGCGATTGCAGACTGGCCAGCAAGACCCGGTGGAACCCGCGGTTGGAACCGGCGAAAGCGCCGATGACCGAAAGGCCCGCAAGCGCGCGGAGGCAGCCCTCCGGCAAAAGCTCAGCCCCTATCGCAAGCAGCAGACCTCCCTGGAAAAGGAAATGGAGCAGTTGCACCGGAGACTGTCGGTGCTGGAGGAAGAGCTCGCGGACCCGGGGCTGTATGAAGAAAGCCATAAGGTCCGGATGAAAGAGTTGCTCGGCGAGCAGGCCATTTCAAAAAGCCGCCTCGAAGAGGTTGAGGCGCAGTGGCTGGAAGTCAGTGAAGCTGTGGAATCGCTGGAGGCGGAGCTGGCGGATTGACTGCCCTCAGCCTCCGTTCAACTCCAGGGTGAAATCCTGTCTGGCGAGGTAATCACGTTCGTTATCGAGATCGGCCAGGGTCAGCGGCCGATCATCCAGCCAGCCGGATGGAAACGTCAGTACCAGCTTGTCCTTGCGGGCATTCAGGGTGAACTCCGGCGGTGGCTCCATGTTGCGGGGGTGCTGAAGCAGGACGGCCAGACGCACCAGGACGCAGAGATAGCGAAGCCGGATGGTATCATCCGGGTCCAGCCCCTCGAAGATGGCCGGGGAGAACTTGCGCCGGTGCCCGCGAACCAGCGTGGCGAGGTCCCGCTGGAATTGCTGGCTGAAGCCGGGAAGGTCCGAGTACCGCAGCAGGTAGGCTCCGTGTTTATGATACTGGCTGTGGGAAATGGTCAGGCCGATTTCATGCAGACGGCAGGCCCAGCGCAGCACTTCTTCGTCGACCGCGGTATGCAGCCCCCAGGCATCCGCCACCTGTTCCCAGGCTGCAACGGCGGTCGCTTCGACTGCCGCACCGTGCTCCGGATCAACATGATAACGCTCCTGCAGGGCGGAAATTGTCCGCTCCCGCACATCCTCGTGCCGGATCCGCCCGACGATGTCGTAGAGCAGGCCTTCCCGAAGGGCGCCGTCGGCAAACGACATTTCAGTGATACCGAGGGACTGGAACGCTCCCATCAGAATGGCAAAGCCGGCAGGGAAAATACTCTGACGGTCCGAGCGCACACCCAGATCAGCCAGCTTTTCCGTTTTACCCATACCCACCAGGCGCTTGCGCAGCTCCTGCATGGCGGGGAGGGTAATGGTGCCATCGGTAATCTTCAGGGATGACAAGACACTGGCAATCGCTTTGATCGAGCCGGATGAACCGACGGCACTCTGCCACCCCACGGAGCGGTAATGCTGGCGGATATTCAGCAGTTCCTGTTCGGCGTGGGTCACTGCCTTGTCCATCTGCCGCCGGGTAATCTTTCCGTCCGGGAAGTACCGGTTCCGGAAGGAAACACAGCCCATGTGCAGGCTTTCCAGCTCCTGGGGCTCAAAACGCTGGCCGATAATGAACTCGGTACTGCCGCCACCGATATCGATCACCAGCCGGCGCCCGATATCGTCAGAAAGGGTATGGGAGACGCCCAGATAAATCAGGCGCGCTTCCTCGCGCCCGGCAATGATCTCCACCGGATAGCCGAGAACCTCCTCCGCGCGGGCCATGAACTGATGGGCGTTACGAGCCACTCTGAGGGCGTTGGTGCCGACAATCTGTACAGCCTCCGGTGGCATCCCCTGAAGGCGCTGAGCAAACCGGCCCAGGCAGCTCAGGGCGCGCTCCTGGGTCTCTTCAGTCAGCCGGTTGTACTGATCCAGACCTGCGCCTAGCTGGACTTTTTCCCCCATCTTCTCGAGGGTCCGGATTTCCCCGTGCACGAGTCGGGCAACCACCATGTGGAAGCTGTTCGAGCCCATGTCGATGGCTGCAAGCACCCCTGGCGAGGAGGCAGCGTTTTCGGCGGTGGAGGCGGCCGTCACGTGGTCGAAATCCTTTTGGTATGAACTTGCGGGGTACTATAAGCGAAATCCCTCAGGCCTGTCAGTAACCGGCAGACGCGGCATTTGACCGGGGTCAGCCCCGGATCGATTGATAGAGGTGGATCTACTGCTTCACATCCGGCTGATCAATCGCGTAAAGTATGACATACCGTGATGAGGGTGAAGGGTTGCCTTGCAAGCCACGGCAGCCTTCAGCGACAGTCAACAGCACCTGTGACGGTACCGGATCCTTTTTCGAAACCCCGTACCGGCGATTAGCAGTCGTGCATGAATCAGGAAAATGTAATGAGCGGAAATATCGTAAATGTAACTGACGCGTCTTTTGAGCAGGATGTACTGCAGTCCGACGTCCCCGTGCTGGTGGACTACTGGGCGGAATGGTGCGGCCCGTGCAAGATGATCGCGCCGGTGCTTGAAGAGATTGCCGACGAATACGACGGCAAACTGAAGGTCTGCAAGCTTAACATTGACGAAAACGAGCAGACCCCGCCGAAGTTCAACATCCGTGGTATCCCGACCCTGATGCTGTTCAAGAACGGCAACGTGGACGCCACCAAAGTCGGCGCACTCTCCAAATCCCAACTGGCGGCCTTTCTGGACAGCAATCTCTGATTGCAGCCAGGCCGCTAAAAACCGCCCCTGAGCACAGGTTCACGGGCGGTTTTCTATTGCCATTCACTCCCAGCCCTGAGACCGCTCCAGATCCGAATCCTTCTGTTCCACCCAGTGCTCACCGCCTGAGGTGATCTCCTTCTTCCAGAACGGTGCCGAGGTCTTCAAGGCGTCCATAATGAACTCGCAGGCCGCAAACGCATCTCCCCGATGGGCACTGCACACCCCCACAAACACAATCTGATCCTGCAGCGCCAGCCGCCCCACCCGATGAATCACCCGGGCCTTGCGCACATCCCAGCGTTTTGAGGCCTCATCAACCAGCTCCTGAATCACCTGCTGCGTCATCCCCGGATAGTGCTCCAGGTAAAGTCCCGTGACCCCCTGCAAATCGCCGCTGTCCCGGACCAGACCGGTAAACGTGGCAATGGCGCCGGTCCCGGCACCACTGGCCCGTAACGCGGCATATTCGGCGGCAGCATCAAAATCTCCGGGCTGAATCGAAATCATCTCAACCTCCGGTTACCGGGGGGAAGAATGCCAGCTCATCGCCGGCCTCCACTGCAGAGCCGGGCTTCGCCATGGCCTGATTGACCGCAATCATCACTGGCTGGTCTCCCTGTAGCTGGCCCCAGGGCCCGCCCTGGCTTGCCAGGTCCGCCAGCACATCGCCGGCGGTAAGCCCCGGCCTGGCCTCGATGACCAGCTGTTCCGTATCCAGCTCTTCTCGCAGACGGGCAAAGAAACGCACCGTAATCGTGTTATCACTCATGGTTAGCTCAACAATTCCGCAAACGAATAATAGGTTAGCAGGTCGCCGGGGCTGACCGTGGTGTTCTCCGGAATCACCGCCAAACCATTTGCCCAGCAGGCAGAGCTCAGGATACCGGAACTCTGGTTGGGAAAGGCGGTAACCACAAGCTCCGATCCCCGGGGTTCTTTCCGTGCCCTGACAAACTCCCTCCGCAGCGACGTCGAAGCTACGGAAAAGTCTGCCGGTATCCGCTCTCCGGCGGGATCTTCATGGTTCCGCCCCTGGCATTTTCGGATATAGGGCATGCCCACCACCAGAAAAGTGACCAGCACAGACCCCGGGTTACCGGGCAATCCCAGCACCGGTGTGCCGCCGATGGCGCCAAAGGCCACAGGCTTTCCGGGTTTGATGGCCATGCGCCAGAGCGACAGACTGCCGGATTCCTCCAACACCGCACGCACGTGGTCCTCTTCACCCACGGAAACACCGCCGCTGGTGATGATCAGATCCGACGACTCCGCCGCGCGGAGCAGTGTTTCCCGGGTCGCCTCACGTTTGTCCCGCAGCGTCTCGCACAGCGCCACCTCGCAGCCGGCCTGGGTGAGCAGGCCGATCAGGGTGAAGCGATTGCTGTTGTAGATCTGCCCCGGGGCCAGGGGCGTTCCGGGATCCACCAGCTCGTCGCCGGTGGAGAGGATGGCGACCTTCAGCCGTGCCAGAACGGCGACCCGGGCCACACCCATGGACGCCAGCAGACCCATTTCGTGCGGGCGCACCTGCGTGCCCTTCACAAGGGCAAGGTCGCCCCTGGTCAGATCCTGGCCCCGGCGACGAATGTTCTGCCCCTCGGTCACCTCTGCCTGGACAAGGATGCCCGCGTCGGTCACCTCCACTCGCTCCTGCATCACCACCGAGTCTGCGCCTTCGGGGATCTCCGAGCCGGTGAAAATGCGCGCGGCGGTGCCTGGCGCCAGAGCGTTCGGCGCTTCACCGGCGGGAATCCGGGCCGAGACCGGTATCGCCTGATCCTGGTGAAGATCCTGTTTGCGCAGGGCGTATCCGTCCACCGCACTGTTGTCCGCCGGCGGCACGTCGGCCGGGACATAATGGTTCTCGGCCAGCACCCGGCCCAGGGAGTCGGCGAGCCCCACGGTTTCGACCCGGGTGACCACGGGCGCTTCCGATAGCAGGTGAGACAGGGCGTCTTCCAGTGACATGAGGTTTGGGTTAGCCATCAGTTCTGAACTCCGATCCGGATTACTGTTGCCCTCAGCGCTCGGCGCGCTGTCCAATGACTTCATCAAGCCGCTGCATCGGCTTTTCGGGTTTGCGCAAGACCAGGGCCGAGAAGTTGCACGGCGTGTGGCGGCTGTCCAGCTGGCTGCTGAGAATACCGTTCCAGCCGGTACGACAGGCACTGGTAGAACCGGGCAGGCAGAAAATCACCGTATGGTTTGCCATACCTCCGAATGCACGGGACTGGATGGTCGAAGAGCCGATTTCAGAGGCGGACAGGCGCCGGAACTCCTCGCCGAAACCTTCAACGGTTTTATCCAGCAGGGGGCCGACTGCTTCCGGGGTACTGTCACGCTCGTTGAAGCCGGTACCACCGGTAATGATCACCACATGCACTTCGGGATCGGCGACCCAGCCGGACATTAACGCCCGCACCAGGTAGACGTCATCGGGCAGGATGCGACGGGCGACCAGGCGGTGCCCCGCGTCAACGACGCTGTCCTCCAGAAACTGGCCGGAGGTGTCTTCGTCAGGCCCGCGGGTATCGGAAACAGTCAGTATGGCGATGTTCAGGGGTTTCAGTTCGGTACTGGGTTCACTGCTCATGGACGGGGCTCCGCAAATCGCTGAAAAATTATATACGCCAGTATCGTCATCACAGGCTCTTCCAGTATCGTCATCACAGGCTCTTAATGGAAGGGAGTAACCCATCAGGGGGAGGCGGCCAGCCGCCATTAAGGCCAGTTTAGCGTGAAATTGGCGTTAAATTATGCAGTGCACTTGACATTCGCCAGTCAGGTAGCCGATGATCCTCCTTGCCCGGCGAACGGTTGTTCCCACTCTCTGGCTTCAGTACCTTAATCCCGGACTCCATCTACACCGGTTGCTCCATCTGGCCAGCATCAGTTCAGCGTTTATTTGATCAATACGTTCAGTGGCACCCCTGTCATTCCAATATTCGTTTACTTCCATTCCTGAAAATCCAATAAACTATGAATCTTACTGAACTCAAGCAGAATTCCATGCCCGAATTGCTCGATATTGCGCAAGAGATGGGCCTCGATAACCTGGCCCGTTCGCGCAAACAGGATGTGATCTTCACAATCCTGAAGAAGCATGCCAAGAGCGGCGAAGACATCTACGGTGACGGCGTACTGGAAATTCTGCAGGACGGTTTCGGTTTCCTCCGTTCTGCTGATGCCTCCTATCTGGCAGGACCTGACGACATCTACGTCTCCCCTAGCCAGATTCGCCGGTTCAACCTGCGGACTGGCGACACGGTTGCCGGCAAGATCCGCCCGCCGAAAGACGGCGAGCGCTATTTCGCCCTGTTGAAAGTCAGCGAGATCAATTTCGACAAGCCGGATAACGCCCGTAATAAGATCCTGTTCGAGAACCTCACGCCGCTGTTTCCCGACGAACGCCTCAGGCTCGAAGCAGGCAATGGCAGCACAGAGGACCTCTCCTCCCGCGTTCTGGACCTGGTGGCGCCCATCGGCAAGGGACAGCGCGGCCTGATTGTTTCCCCGCCCAAAGCGGGTAAAACGCTGCTGATGCAGAGCATTGCCCAGTCCATCACCCGAAACAATCCCGAGTGCCATGTGATGGTACTGCTGATTGACGAGCGGCCTGAGGAAGTGACCGAGATGCAGCGCACCGTGCGCGGCGAAGTCATCGCCTCCACCTTCGACGAGCCCCCGGCCCGTCACGTTCAGGTGGCTGAGATGGTGATCGAGAAGGCCAAGCGCCTGGTCGAGCACAAGAAAGATGTGGTTATCCTGCTGGATTCCATCACCCGTCTGGCTCGCGCCTACAACACGGTGATTCCGTCCTCCGGCAAGGTACTGACCGGTGGTGTCGACGCCCACGCCCTGGAAAAACCGAAGCGTTTCTTCGGTGCGGCCCGTAACGTGGAAGAGGGCGGAAGCCTGACCATCCTGGCGACGGCACTGGTGGATACCGGTTCCAAGATGGACGAGGTGATTTACGAGGAGTTCAAGGGCACCGGTAACATGGAAATTCACCTGGACCGCAAGATCGCCGAGAAGCGTGTCTACCCGGCCATCAACATCCGCCGGTCCGGTACCCGCCGTGAAGATCTTCTGATGTCCGAGGCGGATATCCAGCGTGTGTGGATCCTGCGCAAACTGCTGCACTCCATGGATGACGACACAGCGGCGCTGGAGTTCCTGCTGGACAAGCTGCGGGATACCAAGACCAACGACGAATTCTTCCAGTCGATGAAGCGTCGTTGATTTCTGGTCTGATGCCCTTTTAATAAGAGCGCCTCTGGCTGTGGGGCGGGCAGAGCCGGGATGAGCCTCCCCGGGCACGCCGTGAACCCATCCCCGGGGGCTCGGCATTGCCGTCCTTGGCAATGCACGGTCCGGGGAGGCTCACCCCGGCTCCGCCGTTCAAGCCCGGTGCGCGCTCTGATTGTCTCAGAATGAGAGTTTCGGAAAACCGCAGGGACGATCATTGTGTTGCGGATAACTGGTGATCTGAAGAACGAGGTGGGGACCTGCTTTCCCAGACTGTGTCTTGCCATGGATGGCAAGACCAAGCCCCCAGGGATGGGTTCACGGCGTGTCTGGGAAAGCAGGTCCCCACCTTGTTCCGACTCCGGAAAAAGCAGTCCACCGACCTCCGTAATACTGGCATAAATGAACGGAGCAACCGATGAAATACAACGACCTGCGGGACTTCATTGACCAGTTGGAGAAGCTGGGCGAGCTGAAGCGGATCAGCGTTGAAGTCGACCCCCATCTGGAAATGACCGAAATCTGCGACCGCACGTTGCGGGCAGGTGGTCCTGCGTTGTTGTTTGAGAATCCCAAAGGCTACGACATACCGGTACTGGCCAACCTGTTCGGGACCCCGAAGCGGGTCGCGCTGGGTATGGGGCAGGATAACGTGACCGCGCTCCGTGACATCGGCAAGTTGCTGGCGTTTCTGAAAGAACCGGATCCCCCCAAGGGTTTCCGGGATGCCATTGAAAAGCTGCCGCTGTTCCGGCAGGTGATGCGCATGAGCCCGAAGGTGTTGCGATCTGCCCCCTGTCAGGACGTGGTGGTCGAGAAAGATCAGGTGGATCTGTACCAGATTCCGGTCCAGCA
Organism: Marinobacter metalliresistant; assembly: GCF_038098645.1. Classification (NCBI taxonomy): domain Bacteria; kingdom Pseudomonadati; phylum Pseudomonadota; class Gammaproteobacteria; order Pseudomonadales; family Marinobacteraceae; genus Marinobacter; species Marinobacter metalliresistant. The sequence continues at coordinate 3,308,518 of NZ_CP101118.1, forward strand.
CTGCTGGCCCGGGGATGCCGGGCCGCTGGTAACCTGGCCGCTGGTGATTACCCGCGGGCCGCACAAGGAGCGCCAGAATCTGGGCATCTACCGGCAGCAGGTGATTGGGCGTAACCGGCTGATCATGCGCTGGCTCAGCCATCGCGGTGGTGCGCTGGACTTTCAGGAGTTTCAGAAGATCAACCCGGGCAAGCCTTATCCGGTGGCCGTGGCTCTGGGTGCGGACCCCGCGACCATTCTGGGAGCGGTGACGCCGGTGCCGGATACACTGTCTGAATACGCATTCGCCGGCTTGTTGCGAGGTGGGCGTACCGAGCTGGTGCAGTGTGGCCTGAGCGACCTGCAGGTGCCGGCCAGCGCCGAGATTGTGTTGGAAGGGTTTATTTATCCCGACGATATGGCCCCGGAAGGGCCGTTTGGCGATCACACCGGCTACTACAACGAAGTGGACCAGTTCCCGGTGTTTACCGTAGAACGGATGACCCATCGCAAGGACCCGATCTATCACAGCACCTACACCGGTCGTCCGCCCGATGAGCCGGCAATTCTGGGGGTGGCGCTGAACGAGGTGTTCATTCCAATTCTGCAGAAGCAGTTTCCGGAGATCGTCGATTTCTACCTGCCACCGGAAGGCTGTTCCTATCGGCTTGCTATCGTGACCATGAAGAAACAGTACCCCGGCCATGCCAAACGGGTGATGATGGGGGTATGGTCTTTCCTGCGACAGTTCATGTACACCAAGTTTGTGATTGTCACCGACGATGATGTGAACGCCCGCAACTGGGAAGACGTGATCTGGGCGATCACCACCCGGATGGATCCGGTGCGTGACACCACCCTGGTGGAGAACACGCCTATCGATTATCTGGATTTTGCCTCGCCGGTGTCGGGGCTCGGTTCCAAGATGGGAATGGACGCCACCAACAAATGGCCGGGTGAAACCAGCCGGGAATGGGGCGAGCCCATCACCATGACCGACGAGGTCAAACAGCGGGTGGACGATCTCTGGGACAGCCTGGGCATTGAAAGTTCGCTGTCCCGACCCGACTGATATGGCCAATGACCATCGGCGCGTGGTGCTTTCGCCCTCCGGTATTGCCTTTAACGCTGCCCGGGAGAGCGACTTACTCAGTGCCGCTGCCAGCGCAGGCATTGAGGTGCCTGCGGCCTGTCGAAACGGGGTGTGTGAAATCTGTGAGGCGCGGCTAATGGCCGGCCTCGCGCTTAACACCCGAAACCAACAGACTATTGAGGCCGGCGAGCAGCTGATGATGTGCAGAACCACAGCGCTCACGGACCTGGACTTGGAGATATCCGCCGTTATGGCCGCCGGAAACAAGCAGCCTGGCAAGTACCAGGCGAAAGTCGTGGACGTTCGTTCCATCAGTCACGATGTCTATCGTGTTGAGCTACAGCTTCCGCGGCGTCGGGAACTTTCGTTTCACGCCGGGCAGTATCTCTCAGTCAACCTGCCGGATGCAGAGCCCTGTTACTTTTCCATCGCCAGCAGCCCTTCGGCCCAGAACATCGAGCTGCATATCCAGGCGACGCCGGAGTGGGTGTCGGCACAGAAAGTCATTGATGCCCTGACCTCAGGCGGCGAGGTGACCGTGGAACTACCCCACGGCAAGGCCTGCCTGGCGTCAACACCGGAAAAACCCCTGCTGCTGGTGGCGGCCGGTACCGGTTTTGCGCAGATGAAAAGCCTGGTGGATTATCTCCGGGAAACCTCATACGAGCATCCGGTGAAACTATACTGGGGGGTGCGCCGGCATGAAGACATGTACCTTCGTTCCCTGGCCCAGCAATGGCAGGAGGAGTGGCCACCCTTCACCTTCCTGCCGGTGGTGGGTGATGATGAAGACAATGACTGGAGCGGTCACCACGCCCAGCTGGTGCGCGCGGTTCTGGCATCGGGGGCGAACTGGAAGAAGGTGGAAGTGCACGCCAGTGGCTCGCCGACCATGGTGTACACGCTGATGGATGCGCTTGTGGAGGCCGGCCTGCCTGAGGGCGCCTTCTTCTCGGACGTGCTCGAATACGCACCCAGAGCGTGAAATCGGGGTCAGATGAAAATGGGGTCAGATGAAATTTTCATCTGACCCCATGTTTACGCCCTTGGCATCGGCAGATCCGGTAGTCCGTTATCTTTCTCCAGCCCCTGCATCAGCAGTTTGACGCTGACCTCTTCCTCGCCCATGTGGGCATTCAGTCGACTCAGCTCCGCGAGCGCTTCCCGGCTCCGTTTCAGCCGCAGGCTGGTTTCGAAGTATTCCCGGGCCTTGCCCCACAGCTCATTGCGCAGGCTAAGGCGGCCCAGGGCCAGCAGAAGCTCGGCGTTGTTCGGCCGGTCTTTGAGCCACTGTTCTGCCAACAACAACTGCTCGTCGGGCTTCTGACCCTTCACCCGGCCGTAGAGGTTGATCAGCTCGTCGCTCCAGTGATTGCGCAGCACCTTGCGTAACAGGGTTTCTGTCTGTACTTCGTCGCCAAGGCCTGCCAGCAGGCGGGCGTAATCCCGGATGGTATATTCGTCGCGACGGAGGAAGCCGGGTAATTCATCCCAAAGCCGGGTTAGCGGTTCCAGAGATGCCTCCGGGTCCTGTTTCTGCTGGCGGCGGCAATCTTCCGCGGCACGCTCCAGGAGGTTGTGCCAGACCTGACGTTCCAGATCATTCAGTTCCGTTTCCGGCAACACGCTGCGCTTGCGCAGCTCCGGTACCAGCTTCGACAGCTCCCGCCAGTCTTCCAGGCGCAGGTAGGTGTTTTTCAGCAGTTTCAGCACAAAGGGATGATGAGGTGACTGTTTGCGAAGGCGAACCAGCGTGGCCAGGGCCTGCTCAAGGCGGTTGCCGGCCAGCTGCAACTGGGCCTGGGTGATGCCGACGGCCATATCCGACCCCGGGGTGCTGTCGAACGCCTGGCGCAGCAGGTTATCCACCGCTTCATGATCACCGGATTCGAACGCCGCCTGGGCGGCCGCCAGATAATTGATCAGCGGGGTGTCCGCATGGCCGGCCGAGGCGGTCAGTAATTTGCGGGCCCTGGGCCAGTTACCCTCCGCCAGAGCCAGCAGGCCCTGGGTCGTCCGGCGGCGTGCCCTGCGTTCATTGCTCCGGGCAATCCAGCCGGCGACCAGTCCGGTACTTTTCCCGAGCCGGCGGGCGACGTTGATGATCAATACGGTCAGGACAACAACGGCTACCAGAAGGCCCAGCCCCACCCAGAAGTTGGTTTCGACCAGGTAGTGACCCAGGCTGATCCTGATATAGCCCAGATCATACTGTAGTCCCAGGGAAAGCCCGGTGCCAATCAATAGCGCAAGCAGGATAATCAGTAGCAGGCGAATCATGAATCACCGCCCCCATCAGCCTGGCTGGCGTTGTCCCCGCCATCACCATTGCTGGCATTGAGGCGGCCGGCCAGCCGTTCCTTGAGCAGGGCCAGGGACTGGCTGATATCCGGCAGTTCGGGATCCACGTTTCTCTGGGCCAGCTCGGCCAGGGTGTCGGTGAGTGCGGTGATCCGGGGATTGCTGGCATCGTACCAGTCGTCGATGGTTGTGCGGGCCTTGGTCAGTGCCCGCTCGTACAGAGACTGGTTGCCCCGCAGGACCGCCATTTCCGCTTCTTCCAGCATCAGCTGGAGATTGAGCCGGGCGTAGGCGCTCTGGTCGGGCGAGAGAAGGGGTTTCACCGGCTCGTCCAGGCGGCGGACAACGACGACCTGCATCAGGGTTGCTTTGACCTTGTTCCAGGCCTGAAGCATCGGGCCGGGTTCGCCGCCGGTGTCGGCCTCCACTGAGGTATCTGAACCGGTGAAGAAGCCTGGTGCGCTCTCGCTGATCAGGGCCTGGTCGGTCAGTTGACTAATGCTGCCGATGGCGGCTTCGAGCTTCAGGTAGAGACCGGTCCGGTCGACACCGGTCAGCCCCTTGAGCGCCAGGACCTCACGGGCAAGCTGCTGGCGCACCGGATAGACGCCGATATCGTCAGACTCGTTCAGCACTTCGTCGGCCGCTTCCAGTGCCGACAGGGCACCACGGATGTCTTTTTCGATCATCAGCCGCTGGTTGGCGATCCGCAGCAGGTATTCCGCCTCGGCCAGCAACCAGTCGGTACGGCTCCGGTTACCGGCTTCCAGAAGCTCCCTGGCGTTGTGATCGATCTGGCGCTGCTGGGTGGCAATCAGCTCGCGCTGGCTCGCCAGTTTTTCTTCAAGGGATTGCAGGCGCTGACTCTGCTGGCTGCCCCGGTCGCCATAAAGATCTTCGAGCTGGGCGGTGTCCTGCTGCAAGGCCTGCAGTGACTGCATGACGGCCTGATGGTTGTTCCACTGCTGCCAGCTCCAGAGTGCCAGGGCAACAGCAAGAATCAGGGCAATGAGGGCTACCAGCCAGACCGGCCACAGTGTCTGGCGCTCAGGTGGTTCCTTGGCAATGGGTGCGGGTAGTTGATTCGTTGTGTCTGTCACGGGCGTCCTTACTTGGCTTTTCCGGAGCCACCGTCCCGGCCGGCGAGTTGCGTTGCAACCGTAGCCACGATGTCGTTATCGGCAAGGCTTCCTGGTATACACGGATTTCGGAACCCCGCCTCACGGGCCTGTTCGGCAACCCGATCTGCGGGAACAATCAATAACCTATCGTATAGATTATGGCTGCTATTCGCACTGAGTGCGATGAGATTGTTCAAGGTTTCTCCGGAGAGCACGATGATGGCCTCCGGAGCGAAGGTCTCAAGCGTCGCCTGAATCTGTTCCGGCGTATAGTCCGGGCAGAAACGCCGATACAGGGGCAGGGGGGTGACCCTGGCGCCCCGGGATTCCAGGGTTTCCCGGATCAGCTCGCGGCCGGTTTCACCCCGGGCCAGCAACACCCGTTCGCCCTGAAGATTGTTCAGCGACGGCAGGGCAAGAAGCGCTTCGCTGGTCCAGCCTTCCGGAGGCATTCGGGGGTTAAGTCCGTGTTCTGCGAGCACCGCTGCCGTGCCAGCGCCGACACCATACCAGCGGATACCCATGGGGATCTGAGGCCACCAGGTGTCTACCTCATCCAGCAGAAGACGGGCGGCGAAAGGGCTGACCGCAATGATGTGGGCGTACTCGTCCAGGCTGAGAATGAGGGTGCGACGCTCCGGGGTTTCCGGCAGAGGTTGCCGGTCAATCACTGGCAGGATGCGCACATCGGCACCCGCCGCACGAAAACGGCCGGCGAGCCGGGACGCTTCCGGTTCGGGCCGGCAGACCAGGATCCGCCGGCCGCTCAGATCAGGCTCAGGTTGGTTTATGGCCATAGATTTCAGCCAGCACCTTGTCGGCACCCAGGGCCAGCAGATCTTCCGCCAGTTCACGGCCAAGACGCTCTCCCTCGGCCCGGGGAGCCCGGCCCTCAACGCGGAAGATCTGGGTTCCGTCAACGGCACCCACCAGCCCCCGCAGCCAGAGAGTGTCCTGGTCTTCAAGCAGTGCGTAGGCGGCAATCGGCACCTGGCAACCGCCCTCGAGGCGACGGTTCAGGGCCCGCTCGGCCCTGACGCGATCGGAAGTGTCCTGGTGATTCAGCGGCTCAAGCATGGCCAGCAGCTCGTTATCATCAACCCGGCATTCAATGCCGAGGGCGCCCTGGCCGACCGCCGGCAGGGAGACGGTGTCTGGCAGGCTGTAGCGGATGCGCTCATGGAAACCCAGGCGTTTCAGGCCGGAGCTGGCCAATACGATGGCGTCGTACTCACCGGCATCCAGCTTGGCCAGCCGGGTATTGACGTTGCCGCGCAGAACGTGAATCTTCAAGTCCGGGCGGTAGGCCCGCAGCTGGGATTCCCGGCGCAGGCTGGCGGTGCCAACCACGGCGCCATCGGGCAGGGCGTCAACGTTCTCGTACTGGTTGCTGACAAAGGCGTCGGTGGGGTCTTCCCGCTCACAGATGGCCACCAGCCCCAGTCCTTCCGGGAATTCCATGGGTACATCTTTCATGGAGTGCACCGCCAGGTCTGCGCGGCCGTCCAGCATGGCCTCTTCCAGTTCTTTGACAAACAGGCCCTTGCCGCCGATTTTGGCCAGGGGCACATCCAGAATCTTGTCGCCCTGGGTCTTGATCTTGACCAGCTCCACGGCGATGTTGTCGTGCAGCCTTTCCAGTTCTGCCTTGATAAATTCCGCCTGCCACAGCGCCAGTGCGCTGCTGCGGGTTGCAATGCGAAGGGTACGTTTGGACATGACACTCACTGTCGGTTTGGAAAATGTCCGCCAAGGGTACCTTGTGACGACAAAAAAGTCCCGTAGGTACCACCTTTAAAATAGGCGCCACCTCAGCCCGGCTGGTGCTCCTGGAGCCACTGGCGCACGTTGCCGGCATGCCTGCGGCTGACCGGGAGTTCGCCTTGGCCGTCCCGGAGTACAACCAGGTTCTGACCGTCGGATGTTCGTTTCAGCCCCTGGATGAAACGCACGCCCACAAGAGTGTGCCGGTGGGTCCGGAGCAACACGCGGGAGTAGCTGTTTTCCAGATCCTTGAGGGTATAGTCGCAGACGGTTTCACCCCGGCTATGGTGGATGGTGACGTATTTCTGGTCGGCCTCACAGTAGAGGATTTCAGACAGGTCAATCAGCTCGGTACCGCGGTGAGTGCGCACCGCCAGCTGTTCAGGACTCTGGCTGGCCTGGCCATTCAGGGTTTGCAGTTGCACCCGGTTGACCCTGCCGGCCCTTGCCAGTGCGTCAGCCAGTGTCTCCTTGCGCACGGGCTTGAGCAGGTAGGCAATGGCCTGCACGTCGAACGCCTGTATGGCGTAATGGTCGTAGGCGGTGCAGAAAATCAGAGCCGGCGGGTTGGACAACTGGCTCAGGCGGTCGGCCGCTTCCATGCCGTCCATGCCGGGCATGCGGATGTCCAGCAGCAGAATGTCCGGATCCAGTTGTGCAACCTGTTTCAGGGTTTCGTCGCCGTCTGCGGCTTCACCACAGACCCGGTAACCCGAAAGCGCCTCCACCAGGCGGCGGATACGTTCCCGGGCCAGGGGTTCGTCATCGGCAATCAGGACGCTGCGGGTATCACTCATGGCGGATCTCGGTTCCCTTTCCGGGGATTTTCTGTTCGCTGGCGTTCTGGCGAGGCAGTCGCAGTGTCACGGTATACACATCGTTATGATGGCTGTGTTTGAGCACGGCCGGTTCCCCGAACAGCGCCTGGAGCCGGGACTTGATGTTGGCCAGCGCCATGCGGTTACCGTCATGCTGATGGGTGCTCTGCCCTGGTTTCGGATTCTGCACCAGCAAGTAGACGAAGTCGCCTTTGGCCTCGGCCTCAATTCGCACTGTGCCACCCTCGGGCCTGGGTTGGATACCGTGGTAGATGGCGTTTTCTACCAGGGGCTGCAGGGTGAGGGGGGGGATCGCCTGTTGCTCCAGACCCGCTTGAATCTGCCATTCGAGCTTCAGCCGGTCACCCAGACGGAGTGCCTCGATGGTCAGGTAGCGCTGGCACAGTTCCAGCTCCCTGGACAGGGGAATCAGTTGGTCGCCGGTGCGAAGGCTGGCGCGGAACAGTTCCGACAGATCCAGCACCGCTTCTTCGGCTTTGTCTGGATTGATGGCGATCAGGCTCGCGATGGTGTTCATGCTGTTAAACAGGAAGTGGGGCTGGATGCGGGCCTGAAGGGACGCCAGGTGGGCCTGCATTTCCGCTTCCCGCTGCTGCTGCCACTGGTGTTGCAGATAAAAGTAGCGCAGTACCATCAGTACAATCAGCAGAGCCAGCAACATCTTTTTGGCGATGCCCTGCCAGACGGCCACACCGGCCTGGGGGTGCACGATGCTGTCGGCAAACAGGCTGAACGCCAGTACATCCAGCAGCACGATGGCGACAATAATGGCCGTGGCACCGGGAACGGACATCCGGGCGAGTCTGGTTCGTAGGAGGCAGATCAGTGCGGCGCTGGTGAGGGTGGTCCACTGGACAAACAGGGACAGCAGCCCGAAGTAGTTCCAGTCAATCCAGCCCTGGTTCGCCTGGACGATGGCGAGGACCAGAACCAGCAGTTCGCTGGTCACCAGCAGCAGGAACACGGCTCTTACCCGGCACAGGTCCGGAACGAAAAACTCGCTCGTTGTCACACCTTTGTCCCCGTTACGGGGTGTCTCCTTTGCCCGGGTCAGAATGGTATACCCCCGCCACGTTGAATGTACCCAGTTCCCGCCAGATGATGCCGGGCTGTCAGCAGGAAAGATAGACCATGTTTAGTGCCAGAGATAACGTTACCAATCAGCCGGTGCTGGGCAATGCCTTGGATCAAGAATATTCCGGGCTTCCGCCAGTTCAGCTTACGAGGTCTCAAGGCCGTGCCGCTCAGAAAGGCGCATTGATTGATGAAGGCATGCCAGACGAATCGCCGGATGATTCGTCCGAAGAAGAAAGCCGCCCCAAAGTCCGGGTTGAGGCTGGCATCTTTTTCGATGGCACCGGTAACAACCGCAATAACACTCAAACCTACCAGCAGCAAATGGATGGGTGCCTCACGGCCAATGCTGCCGGGGCCATCTCGGAAGATGAATGCAGCAGCGAACTGTCGCAGATTATGGAGGGTAGCTACCTCAATGCCGAAACCAATGTGTCCAAGCTTGAGAACTTGTATCAGCGAGCTGGTGCCCAAGGTGAGAATGGTGAGGCCATAGTCAGGCTGTCGACCTATGTGCCTGGTGTCGGTACCAAATTTGGTGAGCCTGATGACGGCCCGAGTATGGGGCTTGGCCTTGGCGAGCAAGGCCTTCGAGCGGGAGGGGCTTCCCTGGCCGGACAAGGTCACCGTTCGTTTTCTGGGGTTGTTCGACACCGTTGCTGCGGTTGCTGATCTGGATAATCTCGATTTTTCCGCCCACGATGCCGATGCGGGGCGCATCAGCGTTAATGTAAAATCGGGGCATGTTGAGCGAGCCGTGCAATTTGTTGCCCGGGATGAGTGCAGGCACAACTTTTCACTGAACAGCCTCCGAAACGAATCTGGCGACTTACCTGAACATTTCAACGAGTGGGTGCTACCGGGCGCCCATTCAGATATTGGCGGTGGTTACCCGGATCGTTTTCATGAGCGTATCGAAGTTCGTCCGCCCCTGGTCGTCAAAGGAAAAGATCGCCGTAATCCCGAAGCCAGTTTTGAATTTTCCCGCATGTTGCAGGAGCGTGCGCTGATCAAAAACGAAGGTTGGATTGGGCCACTGAACCCGCTTGCCACGCTGGAGATTGAACAGGAACGCCCGCGCGGCTTGCCGGGCGGTGATGTCACGCTTCGCCTGTGGCTGGATCGAGAAGTCCGGGGCGAGTATTCGCGTATTCCGCTTTACCTGATGCACAAGTTGGCGGTGGATGCCGGTGTACCATTTGACCCTATACCCACAGACAACCCTCAACTGGTGTTGCCACCGGAATTAATGACTATCGCCAGGAACCTTGCTGTCCATGTGTGGCATGGCAATGAATTGCTGATGTCCCCAGAGTCCAAAGCACTACTGAAGCAACGGTATATCCATCATTCCGATCATTACCTGAAAATGTACGTGAAGGATGCCTGGCCGATTTACCCGTTCCAGCCGGCCAAATATGGTCGACGCGTTGTCCATCCAAACAAGAGCCAGTGAGCCAATGGGAAATGCCATGAAGATGAAAGACCTTGTGCTCAGTTTATGCGTTCTGATGCTGTTAGGGTGCTCGGAGCAAACGGCCTCAGAAGGGTCAAAGCCAGGCCCTAACTCTACCTATCGGAGTATCGGTGTTGTGGCACCCAGGTATTACAGGGCAGGCACGGCGACGCCCACTACATTGCGCCTTTGGCTCCATTACGTGGGCGCGCATGCTGCAGGCATTACGACTCCCCCCCTCTGGCAGGATGCTCAGCTGAGAAAAAACACGGAACAACTCGCGGGCTCAGAAGCGGTATCTTGCGGATATCCCCACGGCATGGATGAGGTAGTCCGGGCTTTCCCGGTTGGCAGTCAGAACATTATCACTGGTGTCTGGAGCTAAGCCGTCTATGAAAAAGTCCTCCTGGTCGTAATATTCAAGCCAGTAATCAAGGCGATAACTCCATCGGTCGGAAAGGCTATACTCGCCATAGATTCGAGTGCTAAATCGATCAGCTTCCAGTTTCGGAAGCTCCTGATCTGGTGTTCGGGAGTTGATCGATATAGTCCCCCTTGACCGTGTATAGGATAGGTCCACGCCCAGTTCGAGGTGGGGAACCACCTCCCTGGCCTGGACGCCACCGCCGAACGCATTGATCGTGTCATCATTCTCTGCAAACCAGTCCGGCCGTCCAAAGCTTTCACTTCCGGCTATGTCTGACACAATGCTCTGGTGGGTGAAATAGACATAGGCGTTGAGGCTTTGGTCGGGAGAATACGAAGCGTCCAGCGTCACCATTGTGTCGCGTGCCTCGGTCAGACCAATGGAGGAGTTACGGTAGTCATCATTGGCGTATACGGAGTTCAGTCCGAAGCTGAGCTGCGCACTCGCGTAGTAATTGCCCGATATTTTGATTTCACGTCGATCACGGTCAGCAAGATTGAATTTCCGCAAGAGTGGATTCTCCGGCGGCGCTATCGTGAGCGGATCGTAGCCACCATCTATGTCGCGATCTTCCCACCCCAGGCGCACTCGGAGCTCGATTCTTTCCCCGGGTCGGGTTTGTAGTTCGCCAAAATAGGAATCCGTGTCTGTGGCGTCCACCTCCTGGAAAGTAAACTCGGACCGCTCCCGTCCATAACCTGCGCTTATGTCGGTGGTGTTGGTCAGCCGATAATCCGCACTGAGCTCACCACCACTTTTGTCAAAACTGTAAGGGCGGTTTTCCCGAAGCTCAGCCAGGAAAAGATCGGTGCCAACCTGCCGATAGCTGTCCACTGGAGTGTCGTTGTCCCGTTCATCAAAGAACCCTTCTGCCTTGAGGGTCAGCCGACGGGTAGCGTTTCCGGTCAGCCGAAGGCGAGCATTCAGGGTATTCACTTCGGCATCCAGATCCTGCCGTGGGAGCCCGACAGGGCCCAGGCTTGGATTTATCGTTGCGGGAATGAAGGATTCATCCTGCTCAAGACGGCCCACCGCAATGTGCCCCGAACCACTGAACCAGCGAGTGGGACGGAACGCCCCGGAAAGCATCAGGCGATTGAAGCGATTGTCCGGCGCTGCCGCTGACCGGCCTCTCGGGGCGTCGCCGGGAACAACAAAGGGGTTGTCCCAGGTCAGGGACTTGTTATCGTTATCAAAAAACGAGCCGTGATAGGCCAGACGCAGTTGCCAGAGTTTTGCCAGGTAACCGACCGAGAGGTCGAATCGGTGGGTAATATCATCCACCGGCTCTGGCAAAATGGCTGATCGTAACAGGAAGCTCCCACCCATGAGCCGGGTACCATCACGTTCATCCACGGTATACTGGAAGTCGTAATCCCAGTTCTCGCCCTGGAAAAACTGTAAGCCGGTCGAAAGGGTCCGTCGCTCCAGCTCAATATCAATCTCCCGTAAAGCGAGGTCGAGATCGGGCAGGTCTTTTGTGGTATCCCCCCGGACCCAGTTGGCGGAGAGTTCCAGACGCTCGCTGCCGACCCCGGAAAATGCTGTTTTCGTAGAGTCGTACAAGTTGTGATTTAACTCCTGGTAGTCCAGGAAGTAATTTACTGTTCCCTGCTTGCCGGCGTGGATTGCCGCGCTCCGTGACCCAAGACCCAGATTTCGGCCCTGCAGGGACCAATAGGTGCCATCCTCGTCGCGATCGATAACATCTATGGCGCCGTTGAGGAAAAGACCGTCCCGATCAAATCCCCGATAGTCGGTAAACTCAGGTTCATCTTCCTCGAGCCACAGAATGCCAGCCTCCACATAACCTCTTGGTTCCCATTCGAAGGCACAGGCTTCGCATTCTTCAGCCGTATTGTCGCTTTCAGCCATCACACTGGCAGGGCTTACAATCAGTGCGGCCCCAAAAGGCAGGATCCAGTGTAATCTTGGCGCCACCATGGCTTTGTCCTCCTTATATCCCGCCGCTGTGTCAACGGCTCAGGTTGGCTCCAGAAGGATGGTTGGAACCATGCACTTTCGAATGACAATTCACACAACTTCCACCAATCAGGAACGGCGAGGCTCGTCCGCCGGGCAAGTCGTTGGAGGTGCGGGAAATGCTGGGGTGACCTGCCCGGGAATGGCAACTCTGACACAACAGGGGAGGCCTTTGCTTCAAGAGTGCAGGGTGGTTGGAGCCGTGTGGGCTATGACAGTTTGTGCAGTCGTCGGGAACAGGCGCATGCTCCCAGAGAAAGGGGCCGCGCTTCTCAGCATGACAGCTGTAGCAACTGTCATTCAGTGTGGGCTCTTTCAGTATGGCCGGATTGAGAGAGCCGTGGGGCTGGTGGCAGTCGGAGCACGCCATGTCACCGAAACGTATTGGATGCGATGACATTTGGTGGGACTGAACCTGGACATTCCTGTGACAGTCAGCGCAGACATTGGCTTCTTGCCGACTCACTGTTACCGGGTCCTCACTGACATGCACCTGGTGGCAGTCGACGCAAGCCACGCCCTGTCGCTGATGAGGCCCGCCATCCCAGTGCATGCGCTGATTTCGCTGGTGACAGTCGAGACAAATGCCATTCTGTTTTTCTCCCGACCAGAGAGCACTGTCGCCAAATGCAGGTATCGGAGGGCGTTCCTGATTAAAGCGGAGCCTTTTCGCATGATCAGCACCTGGCCCATGACAGGACTCACACTGATTTTTTGCAAAAGGGGTCCGGGCATCTCCAGGCACTGCATGAGGGGTCTTGAAAATGTCCATAACGGGGACTTCGCCGCTTTCATCATGGCAGGCCAGGCAAGTCTCAGCGCCTTTCTCGGTATATTCCGGGGTCGAATCCGCTTCGTCTTGCGCCATCCCCTCAATGCCACCGGAAAACCAGCCAAACAGCACAATCACCCCAGCGAGTATCAAGCGCGGACGGTAGCCCTGTTTCTGGTCGCCGATCCTGATCACTTTTGGTTCCTCTTTAGAGTTGTTATTTGCAGAGCTGATATTTCAGTGCAGTGATCAGTCGCCGGGATTATGAGCCTCGCGAACGTCGGCAATGCTGCCCGGACCATGGCACACCGAACAGCTCTCCTGATTGGCTGTACCTGCCGGAACACCAAAGCCGCCGCCATTCTGCTCCATGTGGTTTTGTGCAGGCTCATCGTCGTGACAGGAAGAGCAGCCCGCTGCCGTCGCCGTTATGACCTGGTCGTCACCCTGATTGAGCGCGGCTGCAAGTGTGATGAAATCATCGGTTCCAAAAGGAGAGGCGTTGGCGACCGTTGCCTGAGTATCGATGGTTGTTCCGAGCACCCCCTCTGGCAAGGGTAACTCGAAGGTGCCATCGGCGTGGCACGCCATGCAGTCGCCGGGCTCGCGAGGGTAACGTATTTCACTGAAATCATGGGGGGTATTGCCGAAACCGTAGACAAGCAGATCCCCGGAGCGTTTGTCAGCACCATGAATGGCATGGATCATCCACTTGAAATCAATTGGCGCCTCTTCTGCGTTATCCACCGCATTCTGGTTGATCTCGTCGTCAGTGCCATCCGGGTCTGCCGGGCGCTGCGCAAGGTCGGTGGCGCGAGGGTTATGGCACATGACGCACAGTTGGACATTATCTGTCCGGTTCGAGCCGTGCAGCGAGAGCCCATCATTCTCACCGTGACAGTTCTGGCACCTGGCCAACTCAACAACGTCCCGGCGAGCCTGGGCCTGGCTATCCGTGATCGGAAAAAAGGCCACGGCACCGGTCACCTTGACCGCCACGTCAAAGGTGCCGTCACCATCGGGGTCCGCGGCCGGGTGGCCTTCAATGCCCACCGCGCCTGAACCGCTCACGTTTGCCGGTATGGCAACGGGAGAGACCACACTGAATGTGCCATCGCCGTTGGCTGTAGAGCCAGCAAGAGCATCGATTGAAACGACCTTGGCGGGCGCAACTCCGCTTCCCGAGTTGGTGTAGTCACTGGTGTCCCATGCAAGAATCACTGCCAGCCGGCTCTCGCTGCTGGTGAATTCCGGATCATTCTTCAGATCAAAAGGCTGGTCGTTGTTGGTTGGGTCTGTCACTGAAAAACGGATGTCTGGCTGCTCAGCCGGCCCTGTATTGCTGACTTCGATAATGTTGTAGCTGAATTGCCCGGCAGCAAGGCTGGCTGGAATGGTGTGAGAGTCCAGTACCGATCCGGCAATCTTGTTCTCTGCGTGGCAAACCGAGCACTCGCTGTTGTCTGTGACGATGCCTCCGGGATGGCCACCCGCCATGCCCGCGCTGAAGTCCACGTCGTCATGGCAGGAGCCACAGGAGGCAATGGTCGGGCGGGTGACGATATTGGTGGCGTCCGGTGTTTCGTTACTGGCAGGGTCATGGCATTTCACGCAGGTCTGCGGGCTTTGGGGGAAAGCGACATCGGAAAAGTCATTTCTGGAATCACGGAACCCGTAAATGACATATTCCCCGCCGCTTTCAACACTTGGCAACTGCTCACCCATGTGGATTTTGTGGATCAGGACCCGAAAATCCAGGTTGTTGCCACTGTTGGCGTCCGTGCTTCCCGGATTATGGCAGGTCACACAAAGATCCACGTCCTGGCGGCCATTACCGTGGATGCTCAATTCTCCGTGGCAGGAATTACAGGACGCCTGAGCGACAATTTTCCGCATGGGTATGTTGTCAGTCAGCCCGCTGGATGGCTGAAATGTGAAAACCGCATTGGTTAATGGCAGGGATTCACCGAGAAAGCTTCCCCGGATTTCGAGCCCTACGCGGTGCGTCAAATCCGGTTCAAAAGGTACTGTGACAGGATCAGTAATGGAATCCAGGTCAGCGGCAAATGTATATTCGTAGGTGCCGTCGCCATTGTTGACCAGGGTGCCGTCATTTTCTGTTCGGGCCTGAACGGCGTCCTGGGTTCCCGGGCCAGCACCGGCTGGTTCTATTTCATTCAGATAGCTTTGCCAGCGGTCGCTGTCGCCCTCCGTGCCCGGGACAAGCTTGGCAATTGTAAAAGACGGTTGTCCCTGGGTTAACTGGTCAAACGGAAATCCGAACTGGTCTGTGGCTTCAAATTTTACGACAGGGGCGCTATTGATGGTGACATCTGTTATACGGATCTGGAGTTCTTCGGGAACCTGATTAAAGGATCCGGGGGGGCCGGAGGGGCCGGGAGGTCCTGACGGGCCCCGATCGCCGGTATCCCCCTCGCAACCAGCGAGGACGAGAAGAACGATGAAACCCCAGGTCAATCCCCCGGTCCGTGCGATGGTGCGGAACGACTGGTTGATCGGCACGCAAGGTTTATGAGTTTTTGTTACCTTGTCCATGCTCATTGCCTCCCTGTCCGAAATGCCACCGGGCCCAATGGTCAATTTCATTCTTATAAAATAAGACGAATGCTGCCCGGTCGATCCCTTAACTTTTCGTTGATTGGTTGATTGCAGTCTGCGTGATTAAAAATAGTTCATCCGATCGGATAGTTGCACAGTGTTTTCTCAAAATCTGGCTATTAATTGATCTGTGTCAAAGTTGGTTTAACACCTAAGATGGTAGTAATTGATTTAAAATGGTAGTAATCGAATTGCTCGGGACGAGCGAGCAGGCTAAAGGCACGACCTTAAGGCACGACGGAACCCACCCGAAAAAGGAGCTCGCCATGCGTTCTACCACTTCTCTTATCCCTGCTACCCTGGCCGCCCTTGCGGTGAGCGCTGGTGTTTTTGCCGGGGTTCCGTCAGCAGCCGAAGACTGTGCCAGCTGCCATAACAAAAATGGCATCAGCGATGACGAAGACGTTCCCATCATTGCCGGTGCTTCTGCCTTCTTTCTCGAAAATCAGATGTTTATTTTCAAGGAGGGGGCCCGTCCCTGTGGCACGGAAGAATTTGCAGAGGAGGCGCATAAAGGTATTGCCGAGAGTCATTGTGACCTGGCAAAACAGTTAACCGAGAAAGAGTTCACTGAGCTTGCAACCTATTTCGCCGATCAGCCTTTCGAGAGTGCGGATCAGAAAGTCGATGAAGATCTCGCGAGCATGGGGGCGCAAATCCACCAACAGAGCTGCGAAAAGTGCCATTCCGACGGCGGCAGCCTGGTGCTGGATGATGCGGGCATTCTGGCAGGTCAATGGAAGGGCTATCTGATCAGTACCCTGCAGGATTACAAGAACGGTGACCGCTGGCAGCCGGAGAAGATGCAACCTGCAACCACTGCCCTGAGCGAAAAAGATATTCAGGCGTTAGCAGAATACTACGCCAGAGAGGGTAAGAAATAGGCGGACAGGAACGTGTTCCGGGCCACGACGGAGAGCATCAGTCTACAGGAGCAGGGCGATGGGAGCGGGGGAAGATCAGGGTTCGGAAAAAAAGGGCTGGTGGCATCGTCTCTGGCAGTGGCCGAAAACGAAATACCTCCTCTGGATTCCTGCGGGTGGTTTTTTGATGCTGGTCACGGGAGCGATTCTGCTTGGCGGGCTCAATGTCACCATGGAGAAAACGAGCTCCCTGGAATTCTGTACTTCATGTCATGAAATGAGCGCGTTTGTTTTTCCGGAGTATAAGCAAAGCGCCCATTTCTCTAACCAGAGTGGTGTTCGCGCGGTCTGCTCCGACTGCCATGTGCCGAAGGACTGGTGGGGTAAGGTCGTTCGCAAGACAGAAGCGACGTTAAATGAAATCCCCGCATGGATTACCGGGAAGATTGACTCGCCTGAAAAGTTCGAGGCCCATCGCAGGGAAATGGCGGAATCGGTTTGGGCGGGAATGCGAGCAAGCAACTCGGCCACCTGCCGCAACTGCCATAGCTACGAGGCCATGGCACTGAGCATGCAGGACCGCTATGCCCAGCGCAGGCACTCCCGGGAATATCGCGAGGCTACCGATAAAACCTGCATCGACTGTCACCAGGGCATAGCCCACAACCTTCCCAAAGTCACGGTAGAGTAAGCGTTCGTACACCTTTCCAGAGAGCGGGGGGGCAAAGCAAAGTCGCCAGCTGACCCTCAGGCCGCTATTCGTTCAAGCCGGGGGGAGAAGCAATTCCTGGTCGGGCGAATAGGGGCGGAAGGTGGTTCCCATCAGACTTCCGGCTGCTGAAGAATTTCCGTTCATTGTGCCAGAAAGTGGCTCCTGCAGCGCAGACTCCTGGCAGGCATTTACCCCTGGCTTTTGCAGTTTCGGAATCGCAACCATGGCTCGGATAACTCTTGGCATCAGGCCATTTTCCATATCTGGGCCAGAAAAAAGGTCACCATTTATCCGGCAAAGTACAAAGAGCAGCCGAAGTGATGTTGAGGCCCAGGAGTGCACTGATATTTAGAGCGATTCTGGAATCCTGAAACGTTACAATGTAGACAAGCACACGCTAAAAGTCGCGTAAACTGTCATTTTCATAATTTCTAATAATATCAAGCGGTCGCCGACTATTCACATGCAACTGGAGTACTAAATCCATGACGGATCAGAAAAAGTCTGACCAGACCACAAGTTCCGAAAAACCCTGGGGCGGACGCTTCAGTGAACCTACCGATGCCTTTGTCGAGAAATTTACCGCATCCGTGGGTTTTGACCAGCGCCTGTACCACCATGACATTACCGGTTCCATTGCCCACGCCACCATGCTGGCGGAAGTTGGCGTGCTCACCAACGAAGAGCGGGACCAGATCATTGAGGGCCTGAAGGGCGTCAAGGCGGATATCGAGGCCGGCAATTTCCAGTGGTCGGTCAGTCTTGAAGACGTGCACATGAATATCGAAGCGCGCCTGACCGACCGTATCGGCATCACTGGCAAGAAGCTCCATACCGGCCGAAGCCGAAACGACCAGGTGGCCACCGATATCCGTCTGTACCTGCGGGACGAGATCGATGTGATTGCCGAGGAATTACGGCGCCTGCAATCGGGATTGCTCGACCTGGCCGAGCGCGAGGCGGATACCATCATGCCCGGTTTCACCCATTTGCAGACTGCCCAGCCGGTGACCTTCGGGCACCATCTGCTGGCCTGGTACGAAATGCTGGTGCGGGATGCCGAGCGCCTCCAGGATTGTCGTAAGCGGGTTAACGTGATGCCCCTGGGCGCGGCGGCTCTGGCCGGTACCACCTACCCCATTGACCGTACCCTGACCGCGACGCTGCTGGGTTTTGACCGGCCGACGGAAAACTCCCTGGATTCGGTCAGCGACCGGGATTTCGCCATCGAATTCTGCAGTTTTGCCGCCTTGCTGATGACCCATCTTTCTCGGTTCAGCGAGGAGCTGGTGCTCTGGACCTCCGCCCAGTTCGATTTCATTGATCTGCCGGACCGGTTCTGTACCGGCTCGTCCATCATGCCCCAGAAGAAAAATCCGGACGTTCCGGAGCTGGTCCGGGGCAAGACCGGCCGCGTCAATGGCCACCTGATCAGCCTGCTGACCCTGATGAAAAGCCAGCCGTTGGCCTACAACAAGGATAATCAGGAAGACAAGGAGCCTCTGTTCGACACCGTGGATACCATCAAGGGTTGTCTGAAGGCCTACGCCGACATGATTCCGGCCATTCGTTCCAAGGCCGATAACATGCGGGTGGCGGCCAAGCGCGGTTTCTCCACCGCCACCGACCTGGCGGATTACCTGGTGAAAAAAGGTGTGCCTTTCCGGGACGCTCACGAAATCGTGGGTAAGTCGGTGGCGTTCGGCGTGGCTGAAGGCCGTGACCTGTCTGACATGACCCTGGAAGAACTGCAGCAGTTCTCCGACCGTATCGGGGCCGATGTGTTTGATGTGCTTACCCTGGAAGGGTCGGTTCAGGCCCGCAATCACCTGGGCGGTACGGCGCCGGATCAGGTTCGTGCGGCCGTTGGCCGGGCGCGCAGCCAACTGGGCTGAGCCGCACCTGCCGGCCACGGGTGGGGCCGTTAGCCTAGCCGCCAATCCGTCCCGTGGCCAGATCAACCGCTGCCGGCGTTAGCTGTTCCAGAGGTTGCGGGCGGAACAGGCGGTAGCCCTGGCCATAATGGATGCCGAGGGTCCTGACTTTCCGGAGGGCATCGTCGCTCTCGATAAATGTGGCCACGGTGACCTTGCCGGCGGCCTCGGCAATCCGGTGCAGGGCTTCGAGCATCACCTGCTGCACCGGATCCTCTTCCAGCTGCTGCACCATCCGCCGATCCAGCTTGATAATGTCCACGGGCAATTTCGCCGCCAGGCTGTAACTTTCCACCGAAGCGCCGGCGCCGTCCAGAGCCACCCGACAGCCCGCCCGATGCAGGGCGTCGCAAAGCACGGCCACATCGTCCGGGTATTGGGTTGCATGAGCTTCGCGAATTTCCAGGCAAAAGCAGTTGGGGGCAAACGGCGATTCGCTCACAGCCCGGGCCATAAAATCCGGGAAGGTGTCATCCAGTACACTGGCCAGCGACAGGTTAAAGCCGCAGTATTTCAGTCGGGGTTCCAGCAGCGGCTGGTTGCCTAACCAGTCCAGGGTTTGGCAAATCACCTGGCGGTCCAGGCGTTTGGCCAGATCAAAACGTTCCGCGACAGGCAGGAAGTTGTCGGGCCTGAGCATGGTCCCGCCATCCGATGTTGCCGGGATCCGGCACAGGATTTCAATATGATCGCCCCAGGTGGGGCTGGCCACCGGTCGCATGGCTTGATATTCGAGAATCAGGTGACCGCCGTCCAACGCCTCGCGTATCTGCTCCACTCGTCGGCTGGCGGTTGAATCGTCGGTCTGTTGGGTGATTGCTCTGGCGGCATGGACCCGGTTTCGGCCCGAGGTTTTGGCGGTGTGGCAAAGGTCCGCGGCCTGGCTGAGCAGTTGTTCCGGATCGCCCGGTATGTCGCTGTCCATGATCAGGAGGCCGCCGGAGGCTGTGGTCTGAAGCTTGTGGCCCTGCCATTCGAAGACCAGTTCCCCGATCAGGTCCAGGGTTTCCTGGGCAATTTTCCGGGCCCGGGCCTCCGGGCAGTTCTCGATCAGCAGGGCGAAAGTGTCTCCGGCCAGTCGTGCCAGGGCGTCACGCTGATGCACCCGCACGCCGAGATTGCCGGCCAGCTCCCGCAGGTAGCGGTCACAGGTACCGCTGCCGGCCAAATCGTTGAAGCGTTCAAAGTCATCAAGATCCAGATACAGCAGGCTGTCACAGGAATTCCGGTGGGCTTTCTGTTCCAGAGTCCGGAGCATCCGGGCGATGAATTCCTTGCGGTTCATCAGGCCGGTGACCGGATCGTGCCGGATCCGGTGGTCGCCATTTGAGGCGTGGTTGATGCGGTTCCCGATGCGCCTTGCCACATGGACAGCGCCGGTCACTTCGCCAAGTTCGTTGGTCAGGCGCTGGTAGTGGAACTCATGCACCGGCAGCTCCCGGGACTGCTGGGCCATGGGCATCTCAACAACGAAGCCGTCCCGCTCAAAGGCACGATGCCAGAGGCGCTCCATCAGCCTGCGTTCATTCGGAAATTCCTGCAGAAGTTCGCTCAGGTTATCGCCGTGCCCGGGATTCACGCCAAACGTTTCCGCGAACTGGCTGGCCCAGGCGTCATTGAAATGCAGCAGGTTGAACGATGCGTCCACTGCAACCACAAGATCCGGAGTGGCCCGGGTAGTCGCTGCCAGCAGCTGTCGCGCATTCTGGCGGGCGCTTTCGCGCTGCATTTCGGCAGTCCGGTCCACCAGCGTTCCGCCGAGCCTGTGAATCCGGCCCCCCTGCTTGAGTGCTTGGCAATTCAGGGTGACCCGGCGCGGGTTCTGCCTGGAGGTAAGAATGTCGAGATCGAGGGAAAAGCGTTCGCCGGTCCGTATGCAGCGCCGGAACATGGCCCTGACCCGTGCCTGTCCGGTCTGGCAGTAGAACAGGGCCTGTTCCGGGGTGATCTCACTGCCGGGTCTGAGCTCAAGGAGCCGGAACATACCCTCCGTCCAGGTCATCTCGTTGGTTCTGGTGTGGAGCTCCCAGACCCCGAAACTGGCACTGCTCTCCGCCGAGCGCAGCAGCCGTGAGTCCCTGGTTGAACTGTCGCAAAGGGTTATGGTGGCGCTGGCGGCCTTGTCGGAATCACGCATGTCGACGCGCAGGCTCAGGCAGGCTGTGTAAAAGAAACCTTCCTTGTGCCTGAATGTCACCAGAACGCTCTGGCCACGTTCAATCCGGTGTCGGTTGGCCGGCGCGAAGGGGTCGTCCTGGCGGGATGCCAGAATCCGGTGTACCGGCTGGCCTTCCAGTTCACTGCTGTCGTAACCAAGGATGGCTTCGGCCTGATGATCGGCAAGCAGCACTTTGCCTTCATCGTCAATGCGCACAATCGTATGGCGCTCCGGTGTCGGGGACTGCTCCGAGCGGTAGCGGCGAATGATGAATTCTTTCACGACGGGTGAGCCTCGGGGGTTCTATAGCTTTTATTTTTTTGTCGGTTTTGCCACGATGCGTCCATCATACTCATACTGGCATTGAAAAGAACCTCTCCCCGGAGCCGCCTTGAGCACCCACGTTGCCCCGATTGCCCTCGATTTTGAGGAGGGTATAGACCGCAAGACTCTCCGTCGGCTGAGGGACCGGTTTCTCGTGGTCAACCAGCAGCGCTGGGACCGTGCCCATTCGGCGTTGTCCTACCGCCAGCAGATGGTTCTGGAGGTTCTGCCACTGGTGTTCCACCTCAATCATCCCGCCTTGCCGGGGTACCTGGATAGCGACTGCCCTTACGGCCTGAGTCACTACAAACCGCCAGACGCTACCATCAATGCGGCGAAGCGGCTGACCCGTACCTTTTCCCTGAAGGATGAAGGCAAGCGCAAACCGGATCTGGACGCCATGTTCCTGATGGGGAGCCCCGGTACTTTGGGGCATTCCGTTGCCAGTGATCTTGATGTCTGGCTCTGCCACCGCAACGATTTGCCGGAGCGGGGTATTCGCTGTCTCGAGCGCAAGGCGCAGAAGCTGGCCGGGTGGGCCGAATCCTTCGGCGTGGAGCTCCATGTGTTTGTTTTCTGTGCATCGGACTGGCGGGCCGGGCGCCAGCGGGCAGAGGTGACGGGGGAGAACTGTGGCAGTGCCCAGCACTTCCTGTTGCTGGACGAGTTCTACCGGACCAGCATCCACCTGGGCGGCGCCTGGCCGATGTGGTGGCTGATACCGGCCGACCAGGAAACCCGTTATGACCAGTGTATGCGAAAGCTGGTGGATTGTCGGTTTGTACGGGCCGAGGAGCACATTGATTTCGGCCCGGTCCCCTCGATACCGGAAGCAGAATTTCTGGGTGCCGGGGTCTGGCAGCTGTACAAGGGCATTGATGCCCCCTGGAAGTCCATTCTCAAGCTGCTGTTGATCGAATGCTATGCCCGGACCGCCGGGCAGGCGTTGCTGTCCGGTGAGTTCAAGCGGGCCGTCTTCCGGGGTGAAACCGACGCCGACAGTCTCGACCCCTATGTCATGCTTTATGACCGACTGGAGGGCTGGCTCTCCGGGCCGGAGGTGGCGTCTAGGCTGGACCTGGTTCGCCGCAGCCTGTACCTGAAAGCCGGCCTGCCGCTGACCCGTTCTGAGGTGTCCTCTGAGCAGTGGCGAACCCGTCTGCTGAGGCAGCTGGTTGAACGCTGGGACTGGCCGGAGAGCACGCTGGCGGAGCTGGATGAGCGCCAGCGCTGGCGGGCTGAGGATGTCACCACCCTGCGCCGGACGATCGTGAACGAGCTTACCCACAGCTACCGCTTGCTCTCAAAAATGGCCAGAGATCACGGCCAGCGGGCCGCCATCAGTGACAGCGATATCAACCTGTTGGGCCGTAAGCTGTACGCGGCGTTTCAGCGTAAAGCCGGCAAGATTGAACAGATCAATCCGGGCCTCGCGCCGTCGCTGGCGGAGGAGAATCTCGCTTTCCACCACCAGTCGGAGCAGGGTGGCAATGGTGAAGGCTGGTTGCTTTACCGGGACCTGGAAGATCCGGCCGATGCCTTCTGGCAGCCGGTTATCCGCCGCTCCGGCAATCTGGCCGAGCTGATGGTCTGGTGTTACTGCAATGGTCTGCTGACCCGCTCGACCCGGCTGAATGTCCGGGCGGGGACGAGCATTGCCTCGGTGAGCGAGCTGCGGGAGATGCTGGATGCCCTGTCCGGGTTCCTGTCATTCCCGGTTGCGCCTGCACCACGGGAGAGCCTGTCCCGGGGTGTCCGGCCCCTGAGAAATCTGTTGCTGGTCAATGTTGGCGTGGACCCACAGGCCCATCTTACGGACAAGGGGCTTCACAAGCTCAGCGCCCGGCACGATTCCCTCGGCTTCAGTGGCGGCCGGGAAAACCTGGTGATCAGCATCGATCAGATCACCTTCAACAGCTGGCACGAAGTCAGCCTGCAGCACTACGCTGCTGGCGACACGCTCATCCAGTGCCTGAAAAACGTTCTGGCATCGGTGGCGGCCAACCCAGCCGAATTGCCCGGCATTCTGGTGCATTGCCATAACCGGGGGCACGGCTCTGCCATTGCCCGCCGTGTCCAGGAGTTGTTTGCCGATGTCCTGAGGCCCTTCTTCGCCGGCGGTGCAGGGCCCCACCCGTTGCGCTACGTCATCGAAATGGATCGCCGTTATTTCCTGCTGCAGTTCAATGGCCTGGAGCCGGGCTTCGTGGCGCTGGAGAGCTTCGATGCCCTGATGGAGCACCTGGCGCTGCCCCAGGAGCGCTATCTGCCGGTGGTGTTCGATCGTTACGCGCTTCAGGACGAACCGGCCCTGCGGGCCGTTAGTCAGGCCAGTGAACCGGATAATATCCAGGTTTTTTTCCGGGTTCTGGGGGAACAGGCGCGGCTCTGGGTCGTTGATGAACTTGGCTCGGTGTTCAGCTGGGACCAGGCTGTGAACAGCCGTCGGCACCTGCTGGTGCCGGTGTTGCGGTTTCTGGACAACCTGATTGAACGGCGATTGCTCCGCCATACCGATTCGCCCGGCGTTGTTGCCGGGGTGCAATGCTACGAGATTGTCCGGCGCGACGGTGCCTGGCGTGCCGAATGCCGGCCGGAATCGGATTCGGGTGCGCCCTTGCCCGGGCTTGAGGTGCAGGCTGTCGGAATTCACGAAGGGGACAGCCGGCTGCGCTT
Source organism: Marinobacter metalliresistant (assembly GCF_038098645.1). Lineage (NCBI taxonomy): Bacteria > Pseudomonadati > Pseudomonadota > Gammaproteobacteria > Pseudomonadales > Marinobacteraceae > Marinobacter > Marinobacter metalliresistant. The sequence goes on from NZ_CP101118.1 coordinate 3,332,613, forward strand.
TGATATTTTTTGTGGCGAGCAGGAATTTACCGTGCAGGAATACGGCGACCAGCTGATTCCCGCCGTGGCCCACTACATCCGTTCCCTGCGCCAGAGCGGCGAGGTTTACCCGGTGTACCTGACCGATGTCCATCTGCCCCACGATATTGACCCCAGGGTCTATCAGCAGGATATCCAGACCAGCCAGTACCTGTATTACCGGTCTGTGCTTGAGGATTCCCTGAATCGACAGCTTGCCAGAGGGCGCTGACCTCGCCGCGCGGTGCGGGTGTCAGGTATACTGCGGCCATAGTGAACTCAGGGGTAGCAGGTATGCGTGCGTGGACTCTTCCGATCATGGTGCTGTTGCTGGCGATCGCAACGAGTGGATGCGGTCAGAAAGGACCGTTGTACCGGGACAATCAGGATATTTCGGCCCGGGCTGCGGCCGAGGCATCTGATGAAGATAATCGTGACTAACGCTCCGGCCTTTCCGCCCCGTTAAACGAATCAGGAAACTCATGGATCATTTCAACTATCGCAACGGCGAGCTTTACGCCGAGGGTGTGGCTGTCTCTGCCATTGCCGGGCGCTTCGGCACGCCAGCGTACGTCTATTCCCGGGCGACCCTCGAGCGCCATTATCGCGCCTACGACGAAGCCCTCAAAGACCATCCCCATCTGGTGTGCTATGCGGTAAAAGCCAACAGCAACCTGGCTGTGCTGAATGTTCTGGCCCGGCTGGGCGCCGGCTTTGATATTGTCTCGGCGGGCGAGCTGGAGCGGGTGCTGCGGGCCGGCGGCGACCCGGCAAAGGTGGTGTTTTCAGGCGTTGGCAAGCAGGAATGGGAAATGAAGCGGGCGCTCGAGGTGGGTGTGCGCTGTTTCAACGTTGAGTCCGATACCGAGCTGGACCGACTGAATGCCGTGGCTGGCGAGCTTGGCGTCAGGGCGCCGGTTTCCCTGCGGGTGAACCCGGATGTTGATGCCGGCACCCATCCCTACATTTCCACGGGTCTGAAAGAGAACAAGTTCGGAATCGATATCGCCGAAGCGCCGGACGTATACACCCGCGCTGCGAGCCTGCCAAACCTGGAGATCAAGGGCGTGGACTGCCATATTGGCTCCCAGCTCACCACCGTCTCCCCGTTCCTGGATGCCCTGGACCGGGTGCTGGCCCTGATCGACACCCTGGCCGACCGAAGTATTCATATCCATCACCTGGATATGGGGGGCGGTCTGGGCGTTACCTACAATCAGGAGCAGCCACCGCAGCCGTCGGATTATGTCCGGGCGCTGGCGGAGCGTCTGGGTGACCGGAAGCTGGAGCTGATTCTCGAGCCCGGCCGTTCCATTGCCGCCAATGCCGGTATCCTGGTTACCAGGGTCGAGTTCCTGAAATGCACCGGGCACCGGAACTTTGCCATCATCGATGCCGCCATGAACGATCTGATCCGTCCGGCCCTTTACAGTGCCTGGCAGGCGATCATCCCGGTCACGCCGCATCAGGACGGCGAGGAAAAAGCCTGGGATCTGGTTGGGCCAGTCTGCGAAACCGGGGACTTCCTGGGTAAGGACCGTCACCTTCGCCTTCGGTCCGGGGACCTGCTGGCGGTTCGCTCTGCCGGCGCCTACGGCTTTGTCATGAGCTCCAACTACAACACCCGCAACCGGCCCCCGGAACTGATGGTCGATGGCGAGCAGGTGCATGTGGTCCGGCGCCGCGAAACCCTTGAAGACCAGCTCGCGCCCGAGAGCTGCCTTCCGGAATGAGCGGAGGCGAGGAGATGAACCAGCAGCGCCGGAGCCAGGGCCCCTTACTTCGGTTCACCAAGATGCACGGGCTGGGTAACGATTTCATGGTTGTGGATGCCATCAGCCAGCCGTTCCGGCTGCGCCCGGACACGATCCGGGATCTGGCCAACCGGAATTTCGGTATCGGGTTTGACCAGTTGCTGGTGGTGGAGCCGCCGGGTTTGCCCGACGTGGATTTCCGCTACCGTATTTTCAACGCGGACGGTTCCGAGGTGGAACAGTGCGGCAATGGCGCCCGTTGTTTCGCCCGGTTTGTCCGGGACCAGCACCTGACCAATAAAAAGGTGATACGGGTCCAGACCGCCAAGGGTGTGATCGAGCTGCGCGTTGGCCGGGATGGCATGGTCATGGTCAATATGGGGGTGCCTGAGCTGAATCCGCCGGCCATTCCGTTTGCTGCAGACCGTCGCAAGGACGTGTACACCGTGGATGTGGACGGCCAGACCGTGGAGCTCAGCGCTGTGTCCATGGGCAATCCCCACGGCGTGCTGGTGGTGGAGGACGTAGACACAGCGCCCGTGGACACCCTGGGGCCGAAGCTGGAGCGCCACCCCCGCTTCCCGGCCCGGGCCAACATCGGCTTCCTGCAGATACTGGATCGCAGCCACGCCCGCCTCCGGGTGTTCGAACGAGGCGCCGGCGAAACCCTGGCCTGCGGCAGCGGAGCCTGTGCCGCCGTGGTCGCTGGCTGTTTGCGTGGCCTGCTGGATTATCGGGTTGAAGTGGAGTTGCGCGGCGGCAAACTGGTCATTGAATGGCAGGGTGACGGGACCCCTGTTATGATGGAAGGGCCTGCAACCAGCGTATTTGAAGGGCAGTTAAGGCTGCCAGCTGATTCTGGCAGTCGCCGCCGAAAGGGCAGTGGCCGCCCCCACAAACAACGATCCTGACAGCCAGGAGTTCACCATGACAGAACAAACGGCCCGCCAGAAGGCCGGTGACCTCACCCGGAAAGAGGTGGCGGAGTACTTGCGGGCCAACCCCGATTTCTTTGTCGACCAGGACGAACTGCTGCGCAGTCTGACTCTGCCCCACGACAGCGGTCGCGCCATTTCCCTGGTCGAACGCCAGGTGCACCTGTTCCGCGAGCAGCGGGACACGCTGCGCAGGGAGCTGGTGGAGCTGGTGTCCATTGCCCGCCACAACGATCGCCTGTTTGAAAAGAGCAAGCGCCTGTTGATGCAGGTGATTGAAGCGCGGACCCTCAACGATATGGCCTCAGCCATTGATGACAGTATCCGTGGCGATTTCGGCCTCGACGCGGCCTCGGTGCTCCTGTTTACCGACGCTGAGCTACCGGAGGCCTCCCAGGGTGCCCTCCATGTGGTGAGCCCTTCGGTGGCCCGTGAACGACTGGGCAGCCTGCTTGAAGGCGAGCGGGCGGTGTGTGGCCAGTTCCGCGAGAGCGAACGGGAGTTCCTGTTTCCGGACCGGGAAGAGGCGATTGCTTCTGTCGCCCTGGTGCCCCTGCGTCATGATGAACTGGTGGGCGTGTTTGCCGTTGGCAGCTGCCAGCCGGGTTATTTTGACCAGAGCATGGGCTCGCTGTTTCTCAGCTACATCAGCGACACCCTGAGCCGGCTGCTGCCGCCCATGGTTCAGCGCCACACCATGGCCGCCCCGGTTACCGATATGGCGACGGAGTCGCGCTGAGGTGTCAGAGATTCCGGCGGCGTCGGACCTGCCCGATGAGCTGTGCGGGCCATTAACCGATTTCATCCGGCATCTGGCGTTCGAGACGCGGCATTCACCCAGAACCTGCGACAGCTATCAGCGGGACCTCCTGCGCCTTGCCCGGTGGCTGGCTGGCAGAGAGGTGCCTGCGTGGCGGCGGGTCACCAACCATGATCTTCGCCGCTATGTGGCTACTCTCAGCCGGGAAGGCCTCTCAGGCCGCAGTATTGCCCGGCACCTTTCGGCAACTCGCCGCTTTTTCCAGTTTCTGCTCAGGGAAAAGCTGGCGTCCGACAACCCGGCCCTGGACATCCGCGCGCCGAAGGGTGGCCGGCGCCTGCCCCGGGTGGCCGACGTCGACCAGCTGAGTCACCTGCTGGACAGCCAGCCGGACGACCCCCTCGAAGTTCGTGATCTGTGTATGTTTGAGCTGATGTATTCCTCCGGGCTGCGGCTGGCGGAACTGGCGAGCCTGGATACGGGAACCGTTGACCTGCGAAGTGGCGAGGTCCGGGTAGTCGGCAAAGGCGGTAAAGAGCGGCTGTTGCCAGTCGGGAAAAAAGCGGTGGAAGCGATCCGGGCCTGGCTGACTCAGAGGACGGCGCTGGCCAATGAGGGTGAAGACGCCCTGTTTGTCAGCCAGCGCGGTGGCCGGCTCAGTCACCGGAGCATTCAGGCCCGGCTTGGTCGCTGGGGGATCACCAGGGGGGCTGACCAGAAACTTCATCCCCATCTTCTGCGGCATTCCTTTGCCAGCCACATGCTTGAATCCAGTGGAGACCTTCGCGCCGTACAGGAACTGCTGGGACACGCCGACATCGCCACAACCCAGGTCTATACTCATCTTGATTTTCAGCATTTGGCCCGGGTTTATGACCAGAGTCACCCCAGAGCTCGCCGGGATAAGTATCATGGCAGGACCCATGGCGAAAACACCTCAGGTCAGTGACCGGCATGCCGGTCACTTCCACTCAATAACGGCACAGCCAGCGTAAACGGGAGCGCTCCATGGCATCCGATCCTTCCTGGAAGGAGAAATACCTTCAGAAACTCGAATCTGCTGATAACCGGGAAAAGCAGTGGAAGGCGGAGCGGAATACCCTTGAGCGTATGCTGGTGCGCACCAGCCTCGCATCCGAGGGTCAGACTCCAGAGCTTGACCGGTTGCTGGTCCGTATCCGCAAGGACCTACGGAAAAGCAGGGTGGATGTGGATGCCTGGAAGGAACTGCAGGACCAGATTGACCGCCAGGTAGCCCTGTTGGATGAACACCAGGCCTCCGGTGACAAGAAGCGGTCGTTTTTTTCGCGCAAAGAGCGGGAGCCAGAGCCAAAAAACGGTCCGGAGCCGCAACCAGAGCCTGAAATCGCCTCAGAAGCCGCTCATGCACCGGGCAATGGCCAGGATATTGAAGACAATGCCCAACGACTGCGCATTGCCCGCCGGGTTGGTCAGTTGCTGGGCCAGATGCTTACTCAGGTCTCTCTGGAACCCGCCGCCGAGGCCCGGGCCCGGGCCCTTCAGCAATCCCTGCTGGCAAGTAACGACTGGGACGAGTTGCGGGAAGGCCTGAATCATGTCGCGGAACTGGTCATTGCCGCGGTTACCCGGAGCAAGCGTGAGTTTGAGGCCTTTCTCAAGCGTCTGGATGAGCGACTCGAGATCCTGCGGGAACATTTCTCGGCCCAGTCCTCGGCCCAGACCGGTCGCCTTGATGCGTCAGAACATCTTGACCGGGAGATCCGCGAGGAAGTCGAGCGGGTCGGGCTGCAGTTGCAGGCCAGCGACAACCTCCGGGACCTCAAACAGTCTGTCAGTGGCCATCTGGAATCCATTGTTCAGGCGGTTGGCCGGTTCCGCACCCAGGAGTCAGAGCGTGAGCAGGTGCTTTCCGAGCAACTGGAGGCGATGCAGGAGAAAGTGGCCGCCATGGAGGCGCATTCAGAGCAGATGCAGGAACAGGTTCGCAAGGAACGTCTGCGAGCCATGACCGACCTGCTCACAGAGCTGCCGAACCGGGAAGCCTGGCAGGAGCGGCTGTCTTTCGAATGCAACCGCTGGCAGCGTTACCGTCATCCACTGACCATCGGCGTTCTCGATATCGACCTTTTTAAGCGAATCAATGACTCATACGGCCACAAGGCCGGGGACAGGGTGCTTCAGCTGGTTGCCAGGGAATTCAGGGAGCGGCTGCGCACCACCGATTTCGTGGCTCGCTTCGGGGGCGAGGAGTTTGTGGTGCTGTTCCCGGAAACCGGGCCCGCCGATGCCCGTACCGTCGTCGACAAGGTGCGGGAGCACGTCGGCAAGCTGCCATTTCATTTCCGGGGCGAGCCGGTAACCATTACCTTTTCTGCTGGCTTGGCGGGTTTTGTTTCGGGGGACACTGAAGAGTCGGTATTTGATCGGGCCGACCGCGCCCTTTACCAGGCCAAGGACGGGGGTCGCGATCGGGTTGTTATCAGTGAGGGCGCCGAGTCCTAGTGGCGCATCCGGGCATCCAGTTCATCGATAATCTCCGCCCAGTCACTGTCTTCCTCCAATCCTTCTTCCAGGAAATGGGACTGGCTCTCTGACCAGAAAGGGGCATCCTGGATAGCGACCTCGCTTGGCAGGGGGGAGTACCTGGCGACAAAATCCTCGATGCTCCTGGTGTCGGAGGCAAGGCCAAGCTGCTCAAATAAAGTGCTGAGGTTGTGTTTGCTGGTGTCCATGTCCATTCATCTCCTGTTGGCGGCTTGCCTGAATGAAATCGCCGGCGATTGCAGGTATTGTTCCCTGAAATGTAGCGGAACCCTTGAGGATTTCCAGTGAAGGTTAACCTTCCCCTCCTACTATGCTGCCTGCTGGCACTGTTTCAATCCCCGGTATGGGCGGACCCGCCGCAAACGTCGCCGGCGCCGGTACTCGGTATAAAGGAGCTGACCTGGCTGGCGGAGCAGGAACGCTTCCGGATAGGTCTGCGTAGTGCTCAGGTTCCGCTGGCTTTTGATACCGGCGAAGGTGCTCTGGCCGGAATCTACATCGATTATCTGGCCCGGTTATCGGAAAAGCTGGATGTGGCCATCGAACCCGTGATCCTTCGGTCGGAGAAAGACCGTGGCCCGGTTCAGCGCGAGTCTGAGACCGATGCCATTCTGACCACCCGGATGCCGGGCATGCCGGTGGTGCCGGGGAAACGGTTCACCGATCCGCTGATGTCCCTGACCTACGGCCTGTTTGTCAGTGCCGGCGATGCCGCCATTCGAACCCTGGCGGATCTGGAGGGCAGCCGGATTGCTGTCATCGACGGTGACCCGAATCAATACCCCATGCTCGACCCGGTGGAGGCGTTCACACCGGTTCCGGTCGCCAGTGTCAGCGAAGCCGTGGGGCAGGTTCTCTCTGGCAAGGCCGATGCATTTCTGGCACCGGTGCCTGTGGTTTCGGATTACCTGCAGTCGGCCATGGTGAACGGCATCGGCTTGTCGGATCTGCTCGATGACAATCCGGTGGATGTGGTGTTGCAGGTGGACGCCGGCAATGATCGTCTTTTTCAGGTACTGAACAAGGCCGTTTCGGCGATCAGCCACAACGAACATCGGGTGATCCGCCAGTCCTGGCTGCAATCGGGGCAGCCTGTGCTGGAGCGAACCGGGACCGAGCTATCTGCTTCCGACCATGACTGGCTGAAACGGCATCCTGATCTCAAGGTGGCCTTTCGCTCGGATTGGCCGCCGTTTGAATATTCCCAGGACGGCCGGCCCACTGGCCTGGTTCCGGATCTGCTGACCCGCCTCGAAGAGCAACTGAACATCCGGTTCACCCGTAAGTTGGCCGGGAGCCGGATGGACGCCGAAGACCAGCTCCGGTCCGGCGAGGTCGACATACTTCCCGGATTATCCCGGACGCCGCGTACCGAAGACGACTTTCTGTTTACCCGGGCCTACCTGACCGTACCTATAGCCCTTGCCATCCGGGATGACGGGCGCTTTATCGGCGATCTCCGGGAGCTTCGCAGTGAACGGGTGGGGGTGGTGAACCGGCACGCGGCCCACGACTACCTGCTGATTAACCACCCGAATCTGGACCTTTACCCCGTGGCCACCGTGGAGGAAGGGCTTCTGGCGCTCTCCAATGGGGATCTGGACGTTATGGTTACCCACATCCCGGCGGTCAGCTACACCGTGGCCCGGCTGGGCTTGTCGAACCTCCGGATCACCAGTATCACCCCTTACCAGTACGACCTCAGGCTGGCGGTCCGGAAGGACAGTCCGGAACTGCAGCGGGTGCTGAACAAGGCCCTGGGCAGCCTCGAGGCAAGCGAGACCGAGTCCATCTACAATCGCTGGATTCACCTCGATATTGAACAGGAAGCCGATTACACCGTGGTGCGCCGGGTGGTGCTCATTGCCATTGTCGTCGTTCTGATTTTCCTGTACTGGAACCGGAAACTGTCCCGGGAAGTGGATGAACGGATCCGTTCTGAAAATGCCCTTCGCCGCAGTGAGGACGAGTTGCGGGCGGCCAAGCTTGAAGCCGAGCGTCTCGCCCGGGAGGCAGAGGCCGCCAGCCTCGCGAAAAGCGAGTTCCTGGCAAACATGTCCCACGAAATACGGACACCGATGAACGCCGTGATCGGCTACAGTGATCTGCTCAGCAACACCGTGACCGATCCCCAGCAGCGAAACTATCTGGACGCCATCCGGGCTGGTAGCCGCAGCCTGCTAATGCTGATTAACGACATTCTGGATCTGTCCCGCATTGAAGCGGGGAAAATGCGGCTGGACTATTCCGCCGTGTCGGTGCGGCGACTGCTCGATGATGTCCGCCACATTTTCGATCTCCGGGCCCGGGAACAGGGCATCACCCTGGAGGTGAGTGTTGATTCCAAGATGCCGGCGGCCATGATGCTGGATGAAACCCGCCTGAGGCAGGTTCTGTTCAACCTGGTAGGCAATGCCATCAAATTCACCCATGAGGGTGGCGTTACTGTCCGCGCTACAGCGAAGCCCCTGAGGGTCCGGGGAGAGGGCGGCAGCCCGGGCTCCGAGACACCGGAACGCCAGTTTTACAAGCTGGTGGTGACCGTCAGGGATACCGGTATCGGTATCCCTCAGGATCAGATTGACCGGATTTTTGATGCCTTTGAGCAGCAGGAGGGCCAGAACACCCGGCGCTATGGGGGGACCGGCCTCGGCCTTGCCATCAGCCGAAAGCTGGCGCGGATGATGGGCGGAGAACTGGAAGTTGAGAGTGAATCAGGCACCGGCTCAGTGTTCACCGTGACCTTGCCGCGGGTTGAAGCGACCGTGGAAAAGGCGGAAGACGAAGGTGCCCCGAAAGAATCCGAGCGGCTGCTGGCCCAGACCCTCAGCATGCAGGAACGGGGCTGGCTGAGAGAACAGCTCGCGGCAGATTTTGGTGACGAGTGGAAAACGGTCAGGGAAAGCGGCGATCCGGAGCAGATGAAACATTTTGCCCGGCGGGTGCTTGCCTGGGGCCAGCGATTCCGGTCCCGTTCGGTGACTGGTTACGGGGAAAAACTGCTTGCCGATGTGGAGGCGTTCAACCTCGACGCCGTCAACAGCGCGCTCGAGGCGTTTCCGAAACTGCTGGGCCGCGATGACTGACCAACCCGGCAGCGGTGCTACAGGCAGTCAAACTGGGAGCGGCGGTCGAAGGCGACTGATACCATGTCGTAACCGGAATCCGACAGCTGCCGGATCAGCTCGCGGTCTTTTAGCAGCGTCATGCAGACTTTGTGAACACTGGCCTGAAGCTGTTCTGAGGCCAGCTGACTGGAGGCCAGGCGAAAATCTACAATCAGGTATTTTCGCTCTACCGGGGCGCTGGCCGGGATATCCTCCCGCTCGACGCTTTCATAACCGATGTAGGTTGCCTGTGCCTGCGGGAAAACCTGGCTCATCAGTACGTCCAGGTTTTCACCATGGGCAAGCGGTGCCGACAACAAAAGCGTTACGGCGGTGATGCGAAGTGATTGTGTGATCGTCATTGGAGACCACTCCCTGGTGATGTTCCGGTCAATATGTAACCAATTGTAAAATTTGGTTACCGTTGATTATTGCAGAGTCTGTCGCAATTTGCGTGATATGTGACATCGATTTTTCAATTGTTTGCAGTCTGGACACAGAGGCAGCATGTTTCGCGGACTCCCGGAGCGCCACGCGATCAACTATGATGTGAGAAAGACGGACGCCAAGAGGAAGACGCATGTTTCAGCTTGTCTTTAAAGGGGAATGCGTTCCCGGAACGGATCTGGAAGCTGCGCGCAACAATGCCCGCACCTTGTTCAAGGCTTCGCTCGAGCAGGTCGACCGTATGTTCAGCGGCCAGCCGGTGGTTATTCGCAACAAGCTTGAGGAGGTGCAGGCCGAAAAGTACCGTGCTGTGCTGAAAAAACACGGCATGGTCGCTTATGTACAGCCCATGGCCGATGCCCGGCCCGCCGCCAGCCCTCCGCATCCGCCTCAGCCGAAGCCGGAGGCGCCGGCAGGGCAGGCGAGTCAGCAACCTGCTGCGCCGGCAACTCCCGCCGCTGTCGCAGAGAAGAAGGGCACGGTTCCTCAAACCGAGCCTGGCGATCGTCTGCCGGTGGCGGGTGAAAAGGTAGACGACATTCTCTCTGGCTCCGGCCTGAGCCTGGCCCCGGTTGGAGAAACGCTGGCAGAGCGATCGGAGGTAGAACCACCGATGTTCCAGCATCTGGACGAATGGAGCCTGGCGCCGGCCGGCAGTGATCTTGGCGTTGAGCGCAACCTTCCTCCGCCGGTGGTGCCGGATGTGTCCCATTTGTCGCTGGCGGACGACAATTCCTCTGACAGAAAATGATGCGGCTGTGAGTTTGCGGAACTTCTGGGCGCTGCGAGTCCCATGGCTGCTGACCTCGGTCCTGCTGTTTTTCGCACCCCTTTTCGCACCCCCGGCCCTGGCCGAAGAACGACCCCGTATAGGTCTGGTTCTCAGCGGCGGTGGCGCCAAAGGCATGGCCCATGTTGGCGTTCTGCGGGTTCTGGAAGAAATGCGGATTCCGGTGGATCTGGTGGTTGGCACCAGTGCCGGTTCTGCCGTTGGCGCCCTCTACGCCAGCGGGATGCCGGTTACCGAGATTGAACGTCGTTTTATTCGGATGGACTGGCTCTCAAGCTTTCTGGATGACCCTGGCCGGGCCTATAAGCCGGTGCGCCGAAAGCGGGATGACTGGCGGTTTCCGGTGGTTCCGGGCATCGGGGTCCGCGCCGATGGATTGCATGTTGGTGGTGGGCTTATTGCCGGCCAGAACCTGGGCTTCATCCTCAACGAGCTGACCAGAAACGCCGCCCTGGTTGAAGACTTCGACCGCCTTCCGATTCCCTTCCGCGCCGTTGCCACGGATCTTGAGAGCGGTGAGCAGGTGATCATCGACAATGGCAACCTGTCCGAAGCTATTCGTGCCAGCATGAGCATTCCCGGTGTCTACGCGCCGGTGGAATGGCAGGGCCGGCTGTTGGTGGATGGTGGCGTGGCCAATAACCTGCCGATCAGTGTCGCCCGGGATCTGGGCGCCGACATTGTTATTGCGGTTGATATTACCGACAACCTGATGGAAACGGATGAATTGCGGGAGGCCTTCTCCGTTGTTGGCCAGCTCACCACCATCATGACCCGACGAAATACCGATCAGCAACTGGAGTTACTAAAGGGTAGGGATGTTTTGATACGTCCCGACCTGGAAGGCTACACCTCCGCTGATTTCTACGATGCGCCCATCCTGTTTGAACTCGGTGCCAGCACCGCCCGGGAGCACGGTGTGGAGCTTCGTCCGCTCTCGGTGTCGCAGGCAGACTGGAACACCTGGCGAGCAAGGATTGGCGCACGGGCATCGGAGTCTGAACCCGTTGCCCGGATCGAGATCGAGGACAGCCGACGGCTGGCCAGCGACTTTCTGAAAGAGCGAATCCGGCAAAAGCCCGGGGAGCCATTGGATACCGGACAGCTCGAAGTGGATCTCAAGCGCATCTATGGCCTGGGCTACTACGAGATCGTGTCCTATTCCACGTCCCGGTCCCCGGAAGGTACGATCCTGACCATACGGGTTCAGGAAAAGAGTTGGGGACCGAATTACCTGTCGTTTGGTCTCAACTACGAAGACAATTTCGACGGCGAAACCCACTTCAATATTGCGTCCTTGCTTCGTATGACCGAGCTTAACGCGCTGGGTGCCGAGTGGCAGACCGGCGTCCAGCTGGGTACCGAACCCTGGGTCCGCAGCCAGTGGTATCAGCCGCTGGACTACGGCTATAAGCGATTCCTGGTCTTGGGCGGTGAGTATTCCCGGGACACCCTCAGCCTGTTTGATTCCACTGGCACGCGCATTGCTGAACTGAATGTGACTTTCCGCAAAGCAGACCTTGCTCTTGGTATGGAGGTCGGAGGCAGCGCCGAAGTCCGTCTGACGTATTCGCGGGGCTATGCCACGGTGGATGAACAGATCGGCCAGCCGGTGGCGCCGGAGGATTCCGTGCATCAGGGTGGCCTTGCCCTGCAGCTGGTTCATGACTCGCTGGACGACACGTTTTTCCCGCGCAAAGGAGGCTTCGTAGGACTTCGGGGGCGCTTTGAGCGCGAGGGCCTGGGTTCCGACCGCCGGTTTGATTCGGTGACCGGCATGGCGCTGGGGACGGGGAGCTGGAAGACACTGACCCTGACGGGGTTGGTCTACGCCCATGCGGTGACCCGAGGCACGCCGGGGATTGAAAACGCGGTCCGTCTTGGCGGGTTCCGGCGGTTGTCGGCCTATGCGCCGGGTGAAATTACCGGTGACAATGCCCTGATGGCCTCTGTCTATGCCAGCCAGACCTTCGGTGGGCCGCTTTTGCCCTGGTTTGTTGGTATGGGTTTTGAGGCGGGGAACGCGTGGCCGTCGCTGGATTCGGCGAGCTGGGACAGCTCGGTGAAATCCTCAAGTGTGTTTGCCGGCCTGGATACCTTCCTGGGCCCGGTGCAACTGGCGGCGGCCTATAACAACGAGGATAACTGGACCGCCTACCTGAATATCGGCTTCTCGTTCACCCAGCTCTTCTACTGAGAACCGTTACCCGAGTTTGCCGCTGGTATTGTCAATCGCGTCCAGAACCTGATGGCATTGCTGCAGGGCATAGCGGTGCAGAATGTCCGCCAGGCGCTCTTCATCCCGGTCCTTGATGGCGCTGATGGATTCCTGCATGTGGGCGAGGTTGTCTTCCAGCACCTGGTTGCCACCCCGCTGGAAAGCGACGAAGGCGCAGCGCTTCGCCGACGGCCAGAGGTCGTCAATGGCGGAGACAATAAAATAGTTATCGGCGTAAGCCAGCGATGCCTTGGTGTATTCGATGCCCAGCTCCAGAAAGGCCATCAGATCGTTCTTTTCGAAGCAGGCTTTCATCTGATCGTACAGCGATTCTAGCCGGGCCATATCATCCGCTTGCCAGTTGCGGACCAGCTTGCGGCCGGTGTGGGTGAGGTAAAGTTCCAGAGTCTCATAGAGGCTGCGAACGAAGTAGTCGTCCAGCGGCGTGACAAACGCGCCCTTGCGGGGAACATTGCGGACCAGGTGCCGCTTCTCCAGCAACAAGAGCCCCTCTCGTATCGAGCCATGGCTGACGTCCATCTCTTTGGCCATGGCGCCCTCGTAGATCCGTTCTCCGGACCGGAGCTGACCAAAGGCAATGAGATTTTCTATGTGGCGGGCGACCTGCTCGGTCAATGTTTCTCTGGGTTTGAACACGTTCATGATGATCTGTCGCTACTGCATGCTGGCTGATTCGTGCTGGCATAGTCGCACATTCGTGCATGCCGGAGCCAGTAGCCGCAGAAGGTCAGAGCAGGGGCGCCAGCAGCCGGACCGCCCGACAGCCCAGGCGGAACAGGAGGGAGCGATCCTGGTAGTCGCCTTCGGTCATCAGGCGTGAGCTGTCCAGATCCTCCTCCAGCATGGACTCGACGCTTCGGACAAAATGGCATGCTGTGGTAATGGCGGTAATTTCGAAGTTGAGGCGCATGGAACGGTTGTCCATGTTAGCGGTTCCGACCGCCGCGTAGCGGTTATCCACCAGAATCACTTTCTGGTGCATGAAGCCCGGCTGGTACCGGTAGATGCCTATGCCGGTCTTGCAGGCCTGGACCAGGTAGGAGTAGGCCGCTAAACCGATCAGGCGGCTGTCGGATTTTTCCGGAATAAGGATTCGTACATCCACGCCCCGCAGTGCCGCCAGCTGAAGGGCGTTCATTATCTGGAAATCCGGGACAAAATAGGGCGAGGCAATCCAGAGCCGGGTGCGGGCATTATTGATGCAGTTGAGGAAAAACAGAGTGCAGGTTTCCCAGGTATCCGCAGGCCCGGTTGGCAGCATCAGCACCTCGTCGTCGCCGGCCTGGTTCTCCACCGGGGTCCAGTCCAGATCAGGAAAATCGCTACTGGCCCAGTTCCAGTCTTCCAGCCAGGCCAGTTGAAGGCCGGTAACCGCCGGACCCTCGATGCGGCAGTGGGTGTCGCGCCAGGGTTCCTGATCCATGACAGTGCCCAGATACTCATCCCCGAGGTTAATGCCGCCGACAAAGCCGATCCTGCCGTCACACACCAGCAGCTTCCGGTGGTTCCGGAAATTGATCTGGAAACGCCGCCTGCGAATATTGCCGTTGCCGAACGAGGCCACCCGGGCGCCCGCTGTGGCGAGCTGGTTCAGATAGGTGCGCGGCAGCCAGACGCTGCCGATATCGTCGTACAGGAACCAGACTTCCACACCCTGGGCCAGTTTGCGCTCAAGGATGGACTTGATCCGTCGCCCGACCCGGTCCGAGCGGACAATATAGAACTCAAGGAGGATATAGCGCGTGGCGTCCTCCATGGCTTCAAACAGAGCCTCGAAGGTGGCTTCTCCGTCCCGTAACAGTGTGCACCGGTTGCCGTTGGTAAACGGCTGGCGACCCAGCCTGCACAATACCTGAAGCTCTTCGGTGGACCGGTCACTGGTGGGTGTCGGGATGGACGTGGTCTGTTGTTCAAACCGGTTGAGCAGATCAGTCAGGGATTCGTCGCCCAGCCGGCGGGCCTTGACGTAGCCGCCGAACCGGTATCGCCCGAACAGCACGAACATGGGTACGGCGACATAGGGCAGGCCGAGAAGCCCAATGATCCAGGCGATGGCGCCCTGGGTGGTGCGATAGGTCAGAAGTATGCGGTAGATGCACACCAGTGCGCCAAGATAGATGGCGCCTAACGCGATGGCAACCAGCGGCAACTCTCCCATCATCGTTCTCCACTAGCGTCAGCCGGCGCCTGGTCGGCTGTTCCTGGCGGTGCGAGATGCCTGGCGCGGTACTCCGCCGGGGACGTGCCGGTCCAGCGTTTGAATGCCCGACTGAAAGCACTGAGTTCGGAGAATCCGAGTAAAAAGGCAATTTCGCCGAGGGCGTAGTGGTCGGCGGCAACATAGCGCAGGGCCTTGTCCTGGCGAACCTGCTCCACCAGGCCATGGAAACTGAGTCCTTCCTTTTTCAGTTTACGGTACAGGGTCTGGCGGCTCATGTGGCACTGCCGGGCCAGGGTATCGGCGTCGATTTTTTCGGTTGCCATCTGCCTTGAAATCAAACGGCGAATCCTGCGGCCGAATGAGCGGCGGGTCTGCAGCCTGGCCAGGAGTGAGTTGACCTGTTTCAGCACGGCCGAATAGACATAAGGATTTCGGCGCGGAATCGGGTGCCCCAGATGTCGGCTGCTGAAGGCCAGCCGGGTTATGCCACAGTCAAACCGGACCGGGCCGCCCAGAAGCTTCTCGTACTCATCGGCGTAAGCGGGGGCAAGGTGGGCGATTTCCGCCCAGTCGGCACGAATGCCCGGATGGATGAAGTGCCGGGTCCGGGTGATGGCGGCGGCCAGTGTCCGGTCCATATCCTGCCGGCAATAATGCTCGGCCATGTCCGGTTGCCAGCACAGGATGGCCTGGTCTCCGGCCTGCTCAAAGCTCAGCAATACCGACTCATTGATCAGCCGGTGCAGGCGCACGTATTGGGTAACCGCTTCTCCCAGGGTGTCGCAATTGAAAAACACATGCCCCACCAGCCCCATCCGTTCCGGATCCACCATCTGGCCGGCATGTAGCCCGACGCCCGGGTCGCCTGTTACCTGTTCGGCATGTTCCCACAGGCGGTAATGAGCATCGGCCGGTACCCGCCGGTCCGGATCCCTGAGTTCCGACATGGCCAGACCGGTGAGCTGCTCAACACGGGACGGGTTCAGCACGCCCTGGCGCTCAAGGTAGTGCACCAGTGCGAGGGTGCTGGACGCCGCAACCAGCGGTGCGCTAGCGGTGTCTGGCTGAGCTGATGTCACATTGTCCGGCCTGATAGTTAACAACCCGTCATGATTGCTGATACAAAATGTCAAGTGTCTGCAACCGCCTGTCAACGGTTACTCCTGTGCTTAACGATAGCATTAACCTGACAGGTTGAAGCAATGGAAAGACAATCAGGAGGTGTATTATGGAACAGCAGATCTTCGTACCCCATACCGAGGTTGAGCGCAAAAACGTGATTGAGCTCGCCGAGTACCTGAACAGCATCTTTTACTGCTGATCTTTCAGGCGTATTGTCTATGACCTTGATGTCGGGCTTTGCCCGGCTTTTTTTCGACTTCAGAAAATGACCGCCAATACCGGCACTTGCTCGCGAGACTGGCAGTGGTAATGTATTCGTTTTGAGAATGCAGACCTATCCGGAGACTGACTGCCCATGAGTGTTGCGCTGAATCACCGCATTACCGGCGAAGGCCCGCCCCTGATCCTGTTACACGGCTTGTTCGGATCCCTGGAAAACCTTGGTGGTATCGCCCGGCGCCTTGAGGATCAGTGGCAGGTCCACGCACTGGACGAGCGCAATCATGGTGGCTCTCCTCACACTGAAGCCATGGATTATCCGACGATGGCTGAGGACGTGATTGCCTATATGGACGCTCAGGGGATCGCAAAGGCCAGCCTTCTGGGCCACTCCATGGGCGGCAAGGTAGCGATGCAGGTTGCCCTTCAGGCGCCGGAACGGGTGGATAAACTGATCGTGGCCGATATTGCGCCAATCAGCTACAAGCCCCACCACGACGCCATCCTGGAGGGCCTGAATGGCATCGACCTGAACGGTGTGCGATCCCGTCAGGACGCAGACAAGCTGATGGCCGGGTTTGTTGACATCCCGGGCGTCCGGCAATTCCTGTTGAAAAACCTTGAGCGTATCCCCCGGGAACAGCAGGAAGAGGGGGGGGCGATGTTTCGCTGGCGCCTGAACCTTCCTGTCATTGACGCCTGCTACGAGAACCTCGCCAGGGCACCGGAGGGCGAGGGGCCGTTCACCGGCCCGGTGCTGTTTCTCAAGGGTGCGGATTCCGCCTACATCCAGGAAAAGCACCGGGACGATATCCAACGCCTGTTCCCCCAGGCTCAGTTGCGGATTATTCAGGACACCGGTCACTGGCTGCACGCCGAAAAAGCCGATACCTTCGCGGCGTTGTGCGTCCGTTTCCTCAGCGCCGATAGCTGAGCGGCTTCGAAGACCGGCATTTTCATGCTCACCGGCCTGTCTGCTAAGGTTAGGCAATCGCTGATATACGGAATGTACATAACAACAGGCGGGCAGAGTGTATGAAATGGCTGATGGTGGGGTTGCTGGTTGTTTTCCTGCTGCTTGGCAGTTTCCTGCTGACGCCCTCACCCGTTGACAGCAAGGCCTGGGACCCTCCCGCTCCGCCGCCCCTGACCGGGCTGTTGGCACCGAACGAGCGTTTGCGGCTTGCCGATCTGTTGGCCCGGGGCCAGGTTTACGGCCCGGAAGACACCACCATTGGCCCGGATGGCGTGCTTTACACAGGAACCCAGGATGGGTATATCGTGCGGGTGTTCCCGGATGGCCGGGTGGAAAACTGGCTGTCCACCGGTGGCCGGCCTCTGGGCATGGTGTTTGACCACCAGGGCAATCTGATCGTGGCGGATGCCTGGAAAGGCCTGCTATCCATTAGCCCCGATGGTGAGATTACGGTGCTGGCCCGGGAAGCGGAAGGCACACCGTTCCGGTTCACGGACGATGTCGATATTGCCGATGACGGACGTATCTACTTCACCGATGCCAGTTCCCGCTTTGAACAGCCGGACTACCGGCTGGATCTGCTTGAAATGCGGCCCCACGGCCGTCTGCTTCGTTACTCCCGGAAGACCGGCAAGGCCGAGGTTCTGCTGGGTAACCTGCACTTTGCCAATGGTGTCGCGGTATCTCCCGACGGCGATTCCGTGCTGGTTAATGAAACCTGGAAATACCGGATCCTGCGTTACTGGATCCGCGGCCCCAGGGCGGGACAGGCGGAAGTGTTTGCCGACAATCTGCCGGGCTTCCCCGACAATCTGGCGGTGGATGATGAGGGCCGCTACTGGGTCGCGTTTCCGACCCTGCGCAATCCCCAGGTGGACACCATGCATCGGCACCCCTGGCTCAAGGATCTGGTGGCCAAGCTGCCGGACAGTCTGAAGCCGGCGCCCCAGGAGTATGGTCTGGTGATAGCCTTTGACCGAAAAGGGCAGGTCATTACCAGCCTCCACGACACCCGGGGCACGCATCTTCAGGAGATCACATCAGTGAACCCCCAGGATGATTACCTGTACCTCGGGTCACTTCACAACGATCGCATTGGCCGGCTGGCGTTTCAGGCCATTCCGGGCCTCGGAGATAACCAATAATGCCTTACCAAGACATTGCCTGGGACCTGCCGGATCCGTTCACCATCGAGATCACCGTGCGGGGCACCAAAAGAGTTTGCCGGGATTCTCAGACCTGCTGTTGTTGCAGGCGGCAAGGGGCTGTAGGTTTCCTGAGCCCTTTTGTGCTTAACTTCTGCTAGTCTGAAGCAAAGCCAACCCCGTTTAACCTGTTGTCCGGAGATCCTCATGGAAACGACTGCTGATCAGAATACTGAATCCAAGATGCGCCATGTGGTCTACGATCGCTTTGGTGCACGCGATGTGCTGCAGGTGGCTCAATCCGACGTGCCGGCGCCCGCGGCGGGGCAGGTGCTGGTCAGGGTGCATGGTGCGGGCCTTAATCCCATCGATTGGAAAACCCGTAAGGGCCTGGGCTTTGCGGCCCGGCAGATCGAAAATTCCCTGCCCTGGACACCGGGATACGATGTCGCTGGCGAGGTAGTGGCTGTTGGCGATGCTGTCACTACGCTGGCCCCGGGCGACCGGGTGATGGGTATGGTCGGCTTTCCCGCCGGAGGTGGCGGCTACTCGGAATACGCGTTGGCGGCGGCGGATGAACTGGCTATCGTACCGGAGGAGCTGGATCTGGTGTCTGCCGGCGCTTTGCCACTGGCGGCGCTGACTGCCTGGCGGGCCCTGTTTGAGGTCGCCAAGCTGGACTCGGGCCAGAAAATCCTGATCCACGCGGGCGCCGGTGGTGTTGGGCATTTTGCGGTGCAGTTTGCGCTGGAACGGGGGGCTCATGTGATTGCCACGGCCTCTGCCGGCAACCGGGACTTTCTGGCGGAACTTGGGGTCCATGAAGTGATCGATTACCGCACCACGGATATTGCTGAGGAATGCTATGGCCTGGATGTGGTACTGGATCTGGTTGGTGGCGACACCGGCAAGCGTTCACTGCACACCCTCGGCGAACATGGTGTTCTGGTGACAATTCCGACTGTCACCGCCGATGAGATCATCAGCGCAGCTGAAGAGCTGGGCTTACGTGCCCACGGCATGACCGTCCGCCCGGATGTTTTTCACCTGGACGAGATTGCCGAACTGATCGAAGATGGCGACGTGAAGGTGCACATTGACAAGGCTTTCCCGCTGGAAGAGGTCGCGCAGGCCCACGAGCTTCTGGAAGGTGGGCACGTGCGTGGTAAGTTGGTGCTGGACTGCCGCTGAGGCGCTTCCTCAGCCGTCCGTTGAAGGCTCTTTACTGGCTGAAGGCTCTTTACTGGCTGAAGGCTCTTTACTGGCGGAAGGCTCCTTGCCGGTTTCTTCCCCGCCATCTTTCTCCTTGCGTTCTTTTCTTGGCTGCGGGGGCACCAGGCTGATCAGGATCCAGTCGTCATCCGGTTTCAGGTCTTCCATACTGCAAACCGGGGCGACGTGTTCCTTGCTGTCGAAGGTGAACAGTACCAGGGCCTGGTTCTGGTACTTCTTCAGGAAATCCTCGTAGCCGAACGATTCGCTCAGCTGGGTGGTCTTTATGGTGTAGCCCTGGCTCACCAGGCTGGCCAGTTTAGCGTAGCTGACGCCGTCAAAGAGTCCCCGTGTCATCTGGATCTTTTCGGCGGTCTGGTGCCGGGCCTTCTGGTCCTGATCACCCTCGGCAAGGCTGTATACACATTTGTTTCCAAACCAGTCAAGGAAGTGGTAGATGGCCAGGGAGTTCATGTGCTTGTAGGGGGAAATCACCAGAAGCTTGCCAATTCCAGTCAGGTCCAGGTGTGTGGAGGCGTGTTCTGAAACCGGGTTGCCGAAGTAAGCCTGAAGGTTTTCCATGCGTGCCTGGCGAACGTTTTCCCAGTTGGTGTCTGCCAGGGTCACCGGTACCTCATATTTTTTCAGAGCCTTTGCTATCATCCGGGCCACCGGATTGGCTCCGAGAATCAGGAAGCCGTATTCTGCCGGCTCAGCGACCTTCAGCAGTCGAGCCACCGGCCTTGCTGTCATGCTTTGCAGGGTGACAGTGGCAATAATCAGTATGAATATCAGCGGCACCAGAGCGCCGGCGCTCTCATAGCCGAGCTTCTGAAGCTGGAAGGCAAACAGGGCAGAAACCGCCGCAGCAACAATGCCCCGGGGGGCAATCCAGCTGAGGAAAAGCTTCTCCCGCCAGTTCAGGTTGGTGCCGATGGCCGAAAGGAAGATGCTCAGGGGGCGGGCGACCAGCATCAGTAGCGCCAGCACTACCACCAGGCCCCAGCCGAGCTCGGCGATGGCGGAAAACTCCACCCGTGCCGCCAGAATGATGAACAATGCCGAGATCAGCAGAACACTGAGGGATTCCTTGAATTCGAGGATACTGTCAATTGGCACCTGCTTCATATTGGCCATCCAGATGCCCATTACGGTCACCGTCAGCAGACCGGACTCGTGGGCCAGTTCGTTGGAAATGGCATACACGCCGAGCATGAAGGTCAGGGTGCCGGCATTATGAAGGTATTGGGGGATCCAGTGCTTGCGCAGTACCATGCCATTGAGGTGGCCGGCTACGGCGCCAATCAGGAAGCCCACCGCCAGGGTCTTGCCGAAAATGTACAGGGAGTGTCCGAACACATTGCCCTGGCCCCAGGAAACAATACCCTCGAACACCAGAACCGCGAGCAGGGCGCCGACGGGGTCAATAATGATGCCTTCCCAGCGCAGGATGTTGGCCAGCTTTGAATCCGGCCGCACGGATCGTAGTAAGGGGGCGATCACGGTGGGACCGGTGACAATTGAAATGGCGCCAAAAAGCAGCGCTACGGCCCAGGAAACATCGAGTACCCAGCGTGCTGCCAGCGTGCCGATGATGCAAGTGACAATGGAGCCCACCGGAATCAGGTTGCGGACCATCTTGCCGTGGCCGCGTATTTCCGCAAAGCGCAGGGTCAGGCTGCCTTCAAACAGAATAATGGCGACGGCCAGTGAAATAACCGGAAACAGCAGATCGCCGAACACGGCCTCGGGTACCAGGAACCCCAGTACCGGCCCCGCAGCGATGCCGCCCGCCAGAAGGAAAACAATGGCCGGCATGCGGACACGCCACGCGAGCCACTGGCAGAACAGTGAGAGAACGCCAATGCTGGCAAGAAGCAGGACAGTGCTGACAGGCATACTGGTTTCAGGTCCGTTGAGTTATTGGTTGGCGCGTCGAGCAATGCGGTTCAGCAGCCGGGACGCTGCAAAGAATCCGAAGCTGGCAGTCACCGGGCTGGCGGCGCCAAAACCGGAGGCGCAGTCGAGCCGGACCGGGCCATCAGTGGCGGGCTTATGCAGGCAGACTTCCCCGTCTCCGGCAGGATACGTCAGCTGCTCGAGGGAGTATACGGCCTCAATGCCAAAGCGCCGTTTCGGGTTACGGGAAAAGCCGTATTCCCGGCGCAGCAGGTTGCGCACCTTGGCCAACAACGGATCCTGAGTGGTTTTGCTCAGATCGGCTACCTGAATCTGCGTCGGGTCGATCTGTCCGCCGGCACCGCCGGCGCAGATCAGCGGGATTTTCCGGCGCTGGCAGTGGGCAATCAGGGCCGCCTTGGCCTTGACGCTGTCGATGGCATCGACCACGCCGGTCATGTCGGCCATGATCAGCTCACCGACGTTTTTGGTGGTCAGGAAACCGAAGTGCACACGGATGTCTGCTTGAGGATTGATCGCCCGCAGCCGATCAGCCATGGCATCGGTTTTGGTGCGCCCGTACTGGCCCTCCAGGGCATGGAGCTGGCGGTTGGTGTTGGAGACACAGACATCGTCCATGTCGATCAGGGTAATGGTGCCAATGCCACTGCGGGCCAGGGCCTCGGCGGCCCAGGAGCCGACGCCGCCGAGTCCGATCACGGCAATGTGGGCGTGGCGAAAGGCCTCCAGGGCGCGGCGCCCGTGCAATCGTTCAATGCCGCCAAAGCGGAAAGCGTAATCGTCGGCGTTCATGGTGTCCCCGTGCTGGTCCTGCTGGAAGCCGGACGGAATCAAAGAACGCAATTGTAACCCAGTGGTGGCGCAGACAAAAAAGCGACCATAAAAAAGCCACGCGAAGCGTGGCTTGCAATAACTACCCGGTCCGACCGGGAGCCGGGCAGGACTGGTTCAGCGGATGAACGGATTGAGCATCCGGGTAAAAGTGCCCGTAAGCTTGACTGGCGCGCTCAGCACAGACAAGGTAATGCAGTCTTCACAGCCAACCGCGACTGGCTTGTGCTCATCCTGATCGGTCAGTACCACGAAGTCCCACTGGTTGAACACCCCTTTCTGATCGGCAAAGGCGCCTTGCAGAACGATGGTCGTTTCCTCACCCCGGTGGGTGTGGGCCGGAGCCTTGCCGCCAGCCGCCAGCTTCTGCAGCACCACCTGGTCTTTCTGGCCAGGGAACCGATCGGTAATATCCAGCACGCTGACATCGCCCAGTTGCCGCTTCCAGGGCAGGCTGTTGAGGTCTTCGCCAAACAGCTTCTGAAGGGCGCCGATCCTTGGGGCCGGTGGCATTGCCGGTTGGTCAGCGGGTGCGCTGTCGATCCTGGCAAGTAGGCTGTCGAACATGCTTTCCGAGACGGTCACCTTCGGCTGTTGCTCCATCATCACAGCGCCAAGACTGTCCAGGGTGTCCACATGGCTGCGGCAATGCGAGCACTTATCCAGGTGGAGTCGGATGCAAAGGGCATGGGGCTCGCTCAGGTTGCCTGCGCTGTACTCCATCAGGCTCAGGCTGTCGGGATGATGCCGTGTCATACGTTCTGATCCTGCAAAATCACTTTCAGTTTGTTCAGTGCCAGGCGCACCCGGCTTTTCACGGTGCCAAGGGGAATGTTCAACTCATCGGCCACCATCTGGTGAGACTTGTTTTCCATGTAAACCTTGGCAATCACCGTAGTCTGTTCTTCCGGAAGATGACTCAGGGATTCGCGAATCCGCCGCTCCGACATCAAACGGTGCAGCGAGGTGACTGGCTCATTCTCGTTTTCGCCAGGGATTTGCCAGAGATCTTCGGTTTCAACCGGCATCTCGGCACTGGTGCGTTGCATCTTTCTCAACATATCAATGCGCTGGTTCCGGGCAATAGTGAAGATCCATGTGGACGCAGCCGCTTTGCGCCAGTCATAGAGGCAGGAGCGCCTCCAGATAGACACAAACACTTCCTGAACCAGTTCTTCCGCGTGGCTTGCCAGACCATTGGCCATGGCGTAGTACTTGATCTGCGGACCGAAATGCTGGAAGAGCGCATGATAGGCCTCACGATCCTGGTCCTTGCCCACTTTCTGCAGCATCTGGCTCCAGGGGTCTTTACGCCCCTCGGAACTGGTTGGCTTCTGATCCAGTGTAGTCACCGGACGCTCCTTGACAGTCGCATGATTTGAGCTTGTTCTGGTCATCATTCTATGCACTCATCCCGGGTTTGTCAGTCTGAGTGTTTACGGGCCGTTTTGTCCTGTGGATCTGTGAATCCGCAAAACCACCGACCGAGACCTGAAGACGGCCAGCCGTTTTAACTATTCTTCCAGATAGGTGTAGCCCTCCAGCCCGGCGGAGAGCTCGGCCAGCAGTGCCGACTGGGTTTCCGGTGTCAGCCCGGATGCCATGAACTTTCGCCGATACGCTTCCAACAGGGCGTCCGGTTCAAAGTTTACGTAACGAAGGACCTTGGCCACGGTATCTCCGGTGATGGGCGCGCCGATCTCGTACCCGCCCTCCGGTGTCAGGCGGACATCCACGGAATGGGTGTCGCCGAACAGATTGTGCATGTCCCCCAGAATTTCCTGGTAGGCCCCGGTCATGAAAAAACCCATGAGTAGTGGTTCTCCGGGCTGGTCTTCCGGTAAAGGCAGGGTGGTTTCAGTGCCCTGGCCATCCACGTACCGGTCGATGCGGCCATCGGAATCACAGGTGATGTCCTGGATCACGGCGCGGCGATTCAGGGGGCGATTCAGGCCGTTGACCGGCATGACCGGGAAAATCTGGTCAATGCCCCAGACATCCGGCAGTGACTGGAACAGGGAGAAATTCACGAACAGCTTTTCCGCCAGTTTTTCGTTGAGCTCGTCGATGATTTCCCGGTGGGCCCGGTTGCTGCTGTCCAGCTGGTTTCGCAGCAGGCGGCAGCAGCGGGTATACAGCGTTTCAGCCTCCGCCCGCTCCTGCAGTGAAAGCAGGCCGTGGGCAAACTGGCCATGAACATCAGCCATGGCATGCAGCACATCGTGGTAGATCTCCGCCAGTGAGCGCGGGGAGCCGGTATCTTCCAGACTCTCCAGGTCGCGCCAGAGATCGTGCAGCGGGGCCGGTGCCTCAGGTTCCGGCCGCTTCGGCGCGCGATTTTCCGGCGCTTCGCGATCAATCACGTTGGTCACCAGCACCGAGTGGTGGGCGGTCAGGGCGCGCCCGGATTCGCTGACCAGATCCGGGTGGGGAATGCCGTGGCGGTCACACTCCGCCTGCAGGACATGCACCACGTTGTAGGCGTATTCATAAACGCTGTAGTTCATGGAACAGCTGCTGCGGGAGCGGGTACCCTCATAATCGACGCCCAGACCACCGCCGATATCGACCGTACCGATCGGGGCGCCCATCTGGCGTAGCTCACTGTAAAACCGGGCGCATTCCCTGAGGCCGGTCTGGATGTCCCGGATATTGGCAATCTGGGAGCCGAGATGGAAATGCAGCAGTTGCAGGGTATCCAGTGCATCGGCCTCGCGCAGGGTGTTTGCCACATCCAGTACCTGGCTGGCGGACAGACCAAACTTGGATTTTTCACCGCCGGTATTCTGCCAGTTGCCCTTGCCAATGGTCGCCAACCGGGCCCGAACGCCAATCAGCGGTGCAACGCCCAGGTTAGTGGCTTCCTCCAGAATCAGCGGCAGCTCGGACTGTTTCTCCACCACAATAAATACCCGATGGCCCAGGGTCTGGCCAATCAGGGCCAGGCGAATGTATTCCCGGTCCTTGTAACCGTTGCAGACGATCACCGAGCCCGGTTGCCGGGACATCGCCAGTACCGCCATCAGCTCGGGCTTGCTGCCTGCTTCAAGGCCGATCTGTCCCTTCGAGGCGGCGGGCTCCGCAGCCAGCAGTTCTTCAACCACCCGGCGCTGCTGGTTCACCTTGATGGGGTAAACCGCTGTGTAGCAGCCCCGGTACGCCTGCTCATCCGCGACCTTGTTGAAGGCATTGCACAGTTTATTGACCCGGTCGTGCAGGATATCGACAAAGCGGATGAGAACCGGAAGCTGGAGCCCGGATTCGGTCAGTGTACGGGTCAGCTGTGGCAGATTGATCTGAGCCGGGGTGTGGCCCCGGTCCGGCCGGATCATTACCTGGCCCTCGGCGTTGACGCCGATGTAGCCATCACTCCAGTGGGCAATGTTGTAAACCTTGTGAGCCGGGGTGGCGCTGGCTTCGCTCATGCTTGCTATCCTGTCAGGAAACCGGAGCCGGCGGTTGTTCGGTCAGGGGCCGGCCTATGGCCGCCATTGTATGGATTCCCACCCCCGGCTAAAAGAACCGGGTGTGGAAAATATGTGGCCGGTAGCCACGATTATCGCTTTAGCTCACGGTGGGGCACCCCTACAATACGCCCTTTTAACACAGCCCATGGCCCACAGCGGGAGGCAAAACATGACAGCACTGAATGATGGCTGGTTTACCGAGGTATTCCAGGACCAGGGAACGGCGTTCTCCCTGCAGGTGAAAAAGAAGCTCCACGAGGAGCAGACCCCGTTCCAGAAGCTGGAAATATACGAGACCGAGACCTTCGGCAACCTGATGGTTCTGGATGGCTGCGTGATGCTGACCACCCGCGATAATTTCCTGTACCACGAGATGATGACCCACCCGGCCCTGTTTACCCACCGGGACCCGAAAAAGGTGGTGATTATCGGTGGCGGCGACTGCGGCACTCTTAAGGAAGTGCTCAAACACCCGGGTGTGGAAGAAGCCTGGCAGGTGGAAATTGATGAGCGGGTCACCCGTATGTCGGAAAAGTACTTCCCGGAATTGTGCGAAGCCAACGGTGATCCGCGCGCCAATTTTTTCTTCGGTGACGGCATCCAGTGGATCCGCGACATGGCGCCGGGCAGTGTAGACCTCATCATTATCGACAGCACGGATCCGGTCGGCCCGGCGGAAGGCCTGTTTGCCCTGGATTTCTACCGAGACGCCATGCTGGCATTGCGCGAGGGCGGCATTATTGTCCAGCAGAGTGAATCACCGCTGCTGCACACCCATAGCATCATCAAGGACATTCACAATGACATGCGCAAGGCCGGGTTCGAACACGTGCAGACCCTGCCATTCCCGCAACCGGTCTATCCCACGGGCTGGTGGAGTTGCACCATGGCCAGCAAGGAGAACCCGGTAAAATATTTCCGTGAGGAAGACGCCAACAACCGGCCGTTCGTGACCCGCTACTACAATGCCGGAGTGCACCATGGTGCGTTGGCGATGCCCCAGTTCATGGTGGATGCGCTGGAGGATGAGGTCAGGCCAGAGGAGGGTTAAGCCGGCAAAACCAAAGAGGGGTGCCAGATGGCACCCCTCTTTGGTTTTGCGTTGCCAGAGATTGTTACTTGCTGCTGACAAACTCCGGATAGGCTTCCATGCCACACTCGGACAGATCCACGCCTTCGTACTCGTCCTCTTCGCTCACCCGAATACCCATGACAGCCTTGAGGATGCCCCAGACAATCAGGCTGGCGACGAATACCCAGACGAATATGGTGATGGCGCCGATGATCTGGCCGCTGAAGCTGACATCACCGTTGGTGACTGGCACCAGAAGCAGACCCAGCAAGCCACAGGTACCGTGAACCGAGATGGCGCCCACCGGATCGTCGATGCGCAGCTTGTCCATGGTCACGATGCTCAGGACCACCAGGATACCGCCGAAGGCACCGAAGAGGGTCGCAGTCAGGGCGCTCGGAGTGGATGGCTCAGCCGTGATCACTACCAGGCCAGCCAGCGCGCCGTTCAGCAGCATGGTCAGATCAGCCTTGCCAAACATCAGGCGGGCGGTGATCAGGGCAGCAATTGCACCGCCGGCAGCGGCGGTATTGGTATTCAGGAACACCATGGCCACGGAGTTGGCGCTGGCGATATCGCCCAGCTTGAGAACCGAACCGCCGTTGAAGCCGAACCAGCCCATCCACAGGATGAAGGTACCGAGGGTCGCCATCGGCAGGTTGGCACCCGGGAAGGCGCGGATTTCACCGTTCGGGCCGTATTTGCCTTTACGGGCACCGAGAAGGATTACACCAGCCAATGCGGCTGCTGCACCCGCCATGTGAACGATGCCGGAGCCGGCGAAATCGCTGAAACCGAGATCGCCCAGGGTATACATGCCGAAGACAGACGCGCCGCCCCAGGTCCAGGCGCCTTCCATCGGGTAGATAAAGCCGGTCATGAACACTGCAAAGACCAGGAAGGCCCAGAGTTTCATGCGTTCGGCCACAGCACCGGAGACGATGGACATGGCTGTTGCGACAAACACAACCTGGAAGAAGAAGTCAGACGCGCCGGAGTAGATGGAGCCACCCTCGAAGCCGCCGTCCCGGCTGGCGAAGTCACCCAGAACAGCCGCAGTGTCAACGTCTGCGATTCCGGAAAGGAAAATGTTACCGCCGTACATGATGGCGTAACCACTAACCAGGTACATGATGCAGGCAATGGCAAACAGAGCCACGTTCTTGGTCAGGATTTCCGTGGTGTTCTTGGCACGCACCAGGCCGGATTCCAGCATGGCGAAGCCCGCTGCCATCCACATCACTAATGCACCGCACACCAGGAAATAAAAGGTGTCTATAGCATACTGCAGGTGAAAAAGATTGCTTTCCATATGAAGCCCTCCGCACGAGGCTTTTCAGGTTATAAATTTTTTTGCGTTGGCTGATCGAAAAAATCAGAGCTGGTTCAGACCGCTTCTTCGCCGGTTTCGCCGGTCCGGATCCGGATGGCCTGTTGCAGTTCGGTCACGAAGATCTTGCCGTCACCGATCTTGCCGGTGTTGGCTGCCTTGGTAATGGATTCGATGACCTGGTCCAGCAGATTGTCGCCAATGGCAACTTCCACTTTGACCTTGGGCAGGAAATCCACCACGTATTCCGCGCCACGGTAAAGTTCAGTGTGGCCTTTCTGCCGACCGAAGCCTTTGACTTCAGTGACGGTTACGCCTTGCACGCCAATCTCGGATAGTGCCTCACGGACATCATCCAGTTTGAAAGGCTTGATGATCGCTGTCACAAGTTTCATTGCTTTCTCCTTGGTAAAGCCGTCCCAACAGTGAGGGCCCGTCGGCCAGTTGTTGAGGTCGGGATGCTGCCACCTCGCACACCAATTGTGCGGATTGCGTACGAGGGCTTTAGCATCGGGTATGCCAACGCAAAAAAATACATTTAAAACAATAATCTACAATATGCGCGTACCAGAATGGCGCAAAGATCTGCACCAAAATGGAGCGGGTAGCCAGCCGATGAGTCAAATTGGAGCGGACTCACTGGCCGTTCGTCCATTATTATAAGGCCGACCGGGCACAGTATGGCAGGGGCTGCGGTGTGATACACTCCCGCAAACCGGTGAGAGCCCCTCTCTTTTAGTCGAAGCCGGACATTTCTGGAATCAGTGAGGTGATATGTGAAGGGTCCCCAGGATATTTTCGCCCAGTTACAGGGTCAGTTTGGTCAGTTCGTTCCCGATATGGCCCGCGCCGCCCGGGAGGATTTTGAAACCCAGGCCCGGGCAACAGTGATGTCGGTCCTTTCCCGTCTGGAGCTGGTAACCCGGGAAGAGTTTGATGCCCAACAGGCGGTGCTGCTGAAGACTCGTGAAAAGGTGGAGGCGCTCGAAAAACGGGTCGCCGAGCTGGAAAAATCCCTGCAGGAACAATAAACTCCGGATTAGCCCGGCAGGACGCCGGGCATGGTTTTCCGGTCACCATGGAAGGTTGTCATGCTAGCTATCGTTCATTCCCGCGCCATAATCGGCGTGTCTGCTCCCCCCGTTACGGTTGAAGTCCACCTCTCCGGGGGATTGCCCGCACTCTCGATTGTCGGCCTCCCTGAAACCGGCGTTCGCGAGAGTAAGGAGCGGGTTCGCAGCGCCCTTCTGAATGCGGGGTTCGACTTCCCCGCCCGCCGCATTACGATCAACCTTGCCCCCGCTGATCTGCCCAAGGAAGGCGGCCGGTTTGACCTGCCCATTGCCCTTGGGATTCTGGCGGCCTCGGGCCAGATTCCGGCGGAGAGTCTCGCCGATTGCGAGTTTCTCGGGGAGCTGTCCCTCGATGGTGCGCTGAGGCCTCTCAAGGGCGTGCTTCCGGCTGTGCTTGCTGCCCGGCAGGACCAGCGAGCCTTGCTGGTTCCCCATGGCAATGCCGGCGAGGCGGCCCTGGCCAGCCAGGGTGACGTGCTGGCGGCCGGCCACCTGTTGACCGTGTGTGAACACCTCAGCGGCCGGGCCAGGCTGGTTCCGGTGCCGAAATCACCATTGGAACGGGTGCCCGGCAACAACAGTGAGATACCGGACCTGTCCGATGTCCGCGGCCAACGGGTCCCTCGCAGGGCGCTCGAAGTTGCCGCCGCCGGCGGCCACAACCTGTTATTCTTCGGGCCGCCTGGCACCGGCAAGAGCATGCTGGCCAGCCGTCTGCCGGGTATTCTTCCGGCACTGACCGACGATGCGGCCATGGAAGTTGCCAGCGTTCACTCGGTTGCCGGGCTTGCCATGAGAGAGGGCGGGTGGCGCCAACCGCCGTTCCGGGCGCCCCACCACACAGCATCCGCGGTGGCCCTGGTCGGTGGCGGGAGCAGCCCGCGGCCTGGGGAAATCTCCCTCGCCCATCGCGGCGTACTTTTTCTGGATGAATTGCCAGAGTTTGAGCGTCGGGTTCTGGAAGTGCTTCGGGAACCCATGGAAACGGGGCACATCACGATCAGTCGGGCCGCGCGTCAGGTGAATTTTCCGGCTCGCTTTCAAGTCGTCGGTGCAATGAACCCATGCCCCTGCGGTTACAGTGGTCACCCGACCATTGAGTGTCAGTGCACACCGCAGCAGGTAATACGGTATCGGTCGAAGATCTCCGGGCCTCTGCTGGACCGGTTCGATCTCCATGTCGAAGTTCCGGTTCAGGGTGGCGGCGTACTGATGCAACAGGGCGGCGATGGCGAGACCAGTGCCACTGTCCGGGAACGGGTTATCGCTGCCAGGATGAAACAATCGGAACGGGGTTGCGTGAATGCTGCGCTGGCAGGGCGCGAACTGCATTCCGCTTGCCAACTGGACCGCCAGGGTGAGCAGTTGCTCTCCGGCGCCATGGAGAAGCTGGGGCTATCGGCCCGGGCATTGCACCGGATATTGCGGGTGGCTCGCACTCTCGCAGACCTTGAGGGCTGTGACGAGCTCCACCAGGGCCACCTGGTTGAAGCGCTCGGCTACCGGCAACTGGATCGTCAACAGGGGCGCAATTCGGTGGTATCCGCCTGAACCTTGTCACTCTGGTAAACTGTAGCCAAAGCCCATTAAACAAGACCCGCTGCCCGCGGTTAAGGATTGCAGATGACTAACCAGAAAGAGCCGCAAGATCCGAAAGACACTGCCACGGAATCACCGGTAACAACCCGCCGTGGTGTGCGTAGCTTTGTCCTGCGCCAGGGCCGCATGACCGAAGGTCAGAAAAAGGCGTTTGAGCGCAGCTGGCTGAAATATGGTCTCACCCGGGAAGACGGAATGATCGATCCGCGCCAGGTGTTTGGCCGGGATGCCATGCTGAACCTGGAAATCGGGTTTGGCATGGGCAAGTCACTGGCGGAGATGGCGGAAGCTGCCCCGGAGCAGGACTTCATCGGTGTCGAGGTGCACCAGCCAGGTGTGGGTGCTCTGCTCAAGGAGATTGAGGATCGCGGCCTGAAAAATGTCCGGATCTACAGTATCGACGCCAATGACGTGATTGATCTGTGCCTGCCGGATGCCTGTCTGGATCGGGTGATGGTGTTCTTCCCGGATCCCTGGCACAAGAAAAAGCATCACAAGCGCCGGCTGATCCAGCATGAGTTTGTCCAGCGCGTTCGTCACAAACTCCGCGTGGGCGGTATTCTCCATCTGGCGACAGACTGGGAGAACTACGCGGAACACATGATGGAAGTAATGAATGAATCCGAAGGGTTTGCCAACGCCCAGGAATCCGGAGGATATTCACCACGACCGGAAGATCGTCCGATTACCAAGTTTGAAAAGCGGGGCGAAAATCTTGGGCACGGAGTATGGGATCTGTTGTTTTATCGAACCAACTAGTAGTCGGTGATCCCCTGCGGGAATGTTCGGGGGCGGGCTTCAGTGGTGCGCCAGCGGATGGCGCCGCGAGGCCCGGAGAATGACCAGCCCGGCCATACCCAGGGTCAGCGCGGTAAATTTGACCAGGGCGCAGAGGGTTGCCGAAAGGCTCATCGCATCGGTGGGCGGACTGAAATTGTTCAGCAGCAGGATGTTCTCGGCGACATCACTGAGGCCGGCCGTTACGAATAGTGCCCGGACCCATCTGGCCACCATGCGCTCACGGATTCCGGGGCGGTCCCGGGTGAAGTGATGGGTCAGGAGGATGAGGGCGATGGTGTAGGCGGGAATAAACAGGAAATCCAGCCACAAGGAAACTTTGGCCCAGACTACGCCCTCACTGCGCCAGCTGCGAATGATGGCGTGCGCCTGATCCGCCGTGCCGGCGAGCTGGTAACTGACGATACCCTGGGGGGCGGAAGCGGACTGCAACGGCTGATTGATCAGCAACAGGGCAAACAGCAACACCGCAGCCACGGCCAGGCTGACTTTCAGGTCTTTTGGAAAGGCTGCCAATCCGTGTGCAGGGTCCATTACAGAAAACGCTCCAACAGGCTGTTAAGGTATCTCTGGCCCAGGGTTGTGGCCTGCAGCCGGTCTTCAACCAGCAGTTTCTCATCGCGTGCTGTTTTTAGTTTTACCCCAACTGACGACAGGGGTAAACCCGTTCGCTCGCAAAAAAGGCGTTCGCTCACCCCCTCTGTGAGCCGCAGGGCGTTCATCAGGAATTCCAGGGGCAGGTCTTCGGGAGCAATGATGTCACTGCCTGCCGTCCGGCTACCAATCCGGTTCAGGTAAGCTTCGGGCTGGCGGGTTTTCCAGTATCGCCGGATGCTGCCATTGGCCAGGCTGATCTTGCCATGGGCTCCGGCACCAAGCGCCAGGTAATCACCAAAGGTCCAGTAATTCAGATTGTGGCGTGACGCCCTGCCGCCCCGACTCCAGGCCGAAACCTCGTAATCCCGAAAACCCTGCTGCTGCAGAAATTGGGCGCCCTGACGATAGATGTCCCAGAGGTGATCGTCGTCCGGCAAATCCGGTGGCCGGCTGTAGAATTCGGTATTCGGCTCCAGGGTCAGTTGATACCAGGACAGATGCGGAGGCTGGTAATCGAGAGCGGTCCTGAGATCCTCCAGTGCCTGCTCCGGCGTCTGGCCTGGTAATCCGTGCATCAGGTCTATGTTGACGTTGTCGAACCCTGCCTGACGGGCGGCACTAATGGCGCAGTGGGCGGCTTCGCTGTCGTGGATTCGCCCCAGTGCTTTCAGGTGGCTGGAGTTGAAACTCTGAACCCCGATGGACAACCGGTTGATACCGGCTTTCCGAAAGGCCTCGAAGCGGCCGGTTTCCAGTGTTCCCGGATTGGCTTCCAGGGTGATTTCCGCATCGGGGGCGATGTTGAGTCTTGCCCGCAAGTGGGCGAGCAGCCGGTTATAGAAATCACCACTCATCAGTGACGGTGTGCCACCGCCGATAAAGATGGTTTCTATGGGGCGTCCGGAGACCAAGGCCAGGTCCTGGTCGAGGTCTTCAGCCAGGGCATCAAGGTAGGCGGATTCCGGAATGGCGCCTCCTGTAGTGGTAGTGGCGTAAGTGGCGTGAGAAGCGTGGATGGCGTGGGAGTTGAAGTCGCAGTATGGGCACTTGCGCACGCACCAGGGCACATGGATATACAGGCTCAGCGGCGGGCAAACCGCCACCGGTTGGTAACTGTCGACCGGCCCATGGCTATCCACCGGTTCAGGACTGCGCACCAGCTAAGGACTCCGCCCTGAGCTGTTCTGCCAGAATTCTCAGGGCCCGGCCCCGATGGCTGATGCGGCTTTTCTCGGTGCGGGACAATTCCGCCGCGCTGCAACCCTGTTCCGGAGCCAGGAACACCGGATCATAGCCAAAACCGCCGTCGCCACTGGGTACCCGGAGTATTGACCCGGGCCAGCGACCATGGCAAATCACCGGGGTCGGGTCATCGGCGTGGCGAAGGTATACCAGCACGCAGTGGAACTGCGCTCCCCGCTGCTCATCCGGGATGTCGGCCATGGCTTCGAGCAGCGCGTTTATGTTGTCCTGGTCGGTGGCGTTTTCGCCGGCAAAGCGGGCAGAGCGAACACCGGGCTGGCCCCCGAGGGCATCAACGGCCAATCCGCTATCGTCCGCCAGGGCGGGCAGTCCGGTTGCCCTTGCTGCGTGCCGGGCCTTGAGAATCGCATTCTCGACAAACGTAACGGCGGGTTCCCCGGCCTCATCCACGCCAAGCTGTCCCTGGGCAACCGGGGTCATGCCCAGGGGCGCCAGCATCCCGGCCAGTTCGGCAATTTTGCCTTTGTTGTTACTGGCGATAACCAGGTTTTCGGTCATAACGGGCTCAATCGTTGAACAGTGTGTGGGCAAACCGTACCGCCAGATCCTGCTGATGGCCGGTGGGGCGAGCGGTGATGTTGAAGGTCATCAGCTCACCGGACGGGTACTGGTACTCGGCGATGAAATAGACGGAATCACCTTCCTGAATCCGGCGGAACGCCAGAAATCGCACCTGCTGGACATCGTTGGCCACCTTGCCCTCCACCTGGCCGCTCACCGGAGACATGGAGCCGTCCTCGTTTTCCTCCATGATGGCAATGTTGACGATGCCAATGCCCTTGCTGCGCTGAAGGTTGTTGGCTTTGGCAATCTCCGGGGCCAGAAAAGTGCTGGGAAAAACGCTCCAGAGTACGGTGTAGTCACCGAAGTTTTTTGAACCCGCATGGACCTGAGCGCTGAACAGGCCAATGAGTGTGACAACCAGGAGGTTGCGCAGAAGGCTGCGGCATGTGGAAACGGTTTTTTCGATCATTGTTCGGTCTCCCGTGTAATTCGGTAAATGGCAATCTCGCCCAGCAGGTTTGGCCACAGGCGAGCCAGCCAGCTGTTCTGGTGCTGGCCGTCCACCACCCGCCGGCTTTTGATTTTAATGCCTTTCTGTCGGCACAGGGCTTCAAAATCCTTGAAGGTGCACAGCCGTATGTTGGGCGTGTTATACCATTTATACGGCAGTGCCTCGGATTCGGGCATACGCCCGCTCAGGGTCAGTCCCCAGCGCAGGCGCCAGTGGGCAAAGTTCGGAAAGGTGACAATACCCTCGCTGCCGACCCGCAGCATTTCATCCAGAACCTTGTCTGGCCTGCGCACGGCCTGCAGCGCCTGGGTCATCAGAACAATATCGAAGCTTCCGTCATCAAAGTTGCCCAGCCCCTGGGTGTCCAGGTTCTGTTCGATGACCGCCACGCCCCTGCCCATGCAGGTTGTGATGTGGTCCGGGTTGATCTCCAGGCCAAAGCCGCTGGCGCCTCGCTCCCGGTGAAGGAAGTCGAGCAGGGTGCCATCACCACAGCCCAGATCAAGCACATGGTGGCCGGGCTGAACCCATTGCTGGATGATGTTGAGATCCGGTCTCATGCACCAACCTCCCTTGCGACGCGGTCCATGTAGGCGTTGAAAATATCAGTATACCGTGGCGTGGGAATCAAAAAGGCATCGTGCCCCCAGGGTGCGTCCACTTCAGCGTAGCTGACTTTGCGCCTGGCCGCGATCATGGCGTTAACCATCTCTTCCGAGCGGGCCGGAGTGAAGCGCCAGTCAGTACTGAAGGAAAGGACCAAGTATTCGCAGGTGGCGGCAGCGAGGGCCTTGGACAGATCGCCGCCGAACTCATAGGCCGGATCAAAGTAATCCAGTGCCCGGGTCATCAACAGGTAGGTGTTGGCGTCGAAGGATTCGGAGAATCGCTCGCCCTGGTAACGCAGGTAGCTTTCCACCTGGAATTCGGCGTCGTAGCCGAACTTATAGGCCTGGTCCCTCAGTTCGCGGCCAAACTTCTCGCCCATGGAGGCATCGGACAGATAGGTGATGTGCCCGACCATACGCGCCAGCATAAGGCCCCGGCGGGGTACGGTATCGAAGTCGTAATAGCGGCCGTCATGGAATTCCCGGTCTGAGGTGATGGCCTGGCGCGCCACCTCGTTAAAGGCAATATTCTGGGCCGTCAGCCGGGGTGTGGAGGCAATAACCACCGCATGCCGCAGGCGGCCCGGGTAGTCCAGGCTCCACTGCATTGCCTGCATGCCGCCCAGGGACCCCCCGACCACGGCGGCCCAGCAATCAATGCCGAGCCGGTCCGCCAGCAGGGCCTGGCTTTTTACCCAGTCGCCGACGGTAATGACCGGAAACTCCGGCCCGTAAGGTTTGCCGGTCGCGGGGTTGGTGCTGATCGGGCCGGTGCTGCCGTGGCAGCCTCCGAGGTTGTTCAGGCTGACGACAAAAAAACGGTCGGTATCGATGGGTTTTCCCGGCCCGATGCAGCTGTCCCACCAGCCCGGCTTGCGGTCTTCGGCGGAATGATAGCCGGCGGCGTGGTGATGCCCGCTCAATGCGTGGCAGATGAGCACGGCGTTGCTCGCATCCGCGTTCAGTTTGCCGTAAGTCTCGACCACCAGGTTATAATTTTCCAGGGTCTGGCCACAGGCCAGATCAATGGGAGCGTCGAAATGATAGGTCTGCGGGGTGACTATCCCAACAGAATCCGCAGGCAGGGAATCGGGCATCGGCGCGAGAGGTTCCTGGTTCGATCCGTAAGTGTCTGGAACGGCAACGGCAAAGCCATCGCCAGCCCAGCAGTTTAAAGCCGGGGCGTGATGGCTGCAACCGCCTGCATGGTCGCTGTGGCGGGGCTTACACAGCCCCGGAGATGTTTACCACTTTCTGCTGGATCAGGGTAGGGGCCGGCTTGCGGATCTGGCGCTGCATGGCATCGGCCAGTTCCAGTTGTCGGCGGAGGTCGGTGATGGCGTGATTCAGGCGCTGACGCTCGGCCCGGCTGTCCCGGTCATTGCGGACCATGTCGCGCAGGCGCCGGATCTGGTGTTCCAGCAACTGCTTCTGTTCCATTGAGAATTGCATAATGGGCAGCAATGCTTCCGATGGCCAGCGCTCGACGTCTTTGCGCACCCGGGCGTGCAGGGTGCGGGCTTCACCGACCATGACATTGAAGAAGCGGCGAACCAGGACGGATTGCTCGGTCAGCAGGTTTTTCGGGCTGCTGCGGAAGCGGCGGGCCTTTTTCCGCAGTTCGCGGATGGCAATGACGTGGCGGCCGGCCCGCAGAGGTATGGGTTCCAGGTGGCGGGCACGGTTATCCTCGTTGTAGCGGCGGTATATGGCGCCCACCATTTTCTCGGCCAGATGACCTTCGCTCAGCAGGTTGGTCAGATCACTCTCAAGCAGCTCAAAGAACTGATCCATGGCGCGGTTCATGCCGGCTGTGGTCCAGCTTTTCGACATGTTATCGCGGACTCGCTCGGCGTGGCCCTCAAGGCGCTCCTCGCTAACCAGCTTTTTCAGCAGGTTACCCTGGGAGTCCATCAGGCGCCGGCTGGAGCGCAGGGTGATCAGCTTCTTGTAGTAGTAGTCGTAGTCTTTCTGGGCCCGCTCGGCCAGCCGGCCCAATGCCGCTTTGTCCATGGTCGCGCCGGCACAGGCCTGGAGTTCCTCTTCCAGGGATTCCAGGCGATATTGCATGGCTGCCTGACTGTTCTGCAGCATGCCCATAAGATCGTTGATCAGGCTTTGGGTGATCAGCTGCTCCTTGTGCATCAGGATGCGCTGTATAATCAGTTGTTCGAGCTGACCAATATTGGAGCGGTCGAAAAGTTCACTGTTCCGCCTGACTCTTGCCATCAGGCCCTGTTTGGCGGAGACGGGGATGACGTCATGCTGGCGCATGCCCAGATGGTCGGCGGTATAGCTGCGCACCCGCCCGATGGCTTCCTGAGTGTGGCGCTCACCCTGCAGGTCGTCCCAGAGCACATCGATTTTGTTCAGAACGGCAAAGCGGCCGGCACGATGGTCTGCGTGCTGGGTGTCGATATGCTCTTTCCAGATGGTCATGTCACTGGCGGTTACGCCGGTGTCGGCGCTGAGCACGAAGATTATGGCATGGGCCCGGGGCAGCATGCTGATGGTCAGTTCGGGCTCGGAACCCAGGGCGTTCAGCCCCGGGGTGTCGAGTATGCGGAGCCCGCGCTCGAACAGCGGGTGTCGGATGCTGATCTGGGCGTTACGCCATGCCGGCACCTGAACATTGCCCGGGTTGTTGCGGTCATGCTCCAGCATATTCTCGTCAAACCCAAGGCTTCGGGCCTCTTCCGGCGGCACGCTCTTGACCCGGGCCACCTCGGCCAGTACTTCGCGCATGATTTCGGGGTCGCGCTCGTCCAGTTCGTGCTTGACCCAACGTTCCGGCTGTTTGCGCAGTTGTTGCAGGGACAGATCGCCGTTTCGGGTTTCAATCGGCAACAGAAGCAGATAATTCTCGTTGGCGCTACGATCGAAAAACAGCTCGGTGGGACACATGGTGGTGCGCCCGGCCTGGGACGGCAGCATACGTTGGCCGTATTCCGAGAAGAACAGGGCGTTAATCAGCTCGGTCTTGCCGCGGGAGTACTCTCCGACAAACGCAATGGTCAGTTCGTCCTCAATAAGCAATTCGAGCCCGTGGCGAATGCGGATGCTGATATCGTCGGAAAACAGATTGTTATCCTGCAGCCATAACCGGTAGCGGCCAATCTGGCGGATCAGCTCTTTTTTCCAGTTGTGGTAAGCCTCTACCTGCTGCGACAGAGTTCCCTGTGGGTTCATCGGATTTTCCTTCTGCGCGACTTCCGGGTATCCCGGGCAAAACGGGGTGCTCACGGGTGACGGATTAATTACCGGTAATACTATCCTGTCCCGGTAATGTTTGCGGCTGGGCTGCGGGGGTCAAATTGGGTGAGTTGAAAGAGTAATCATAAAAAAGGCTGCAAAATCAGAATCCTGAGCCTGCAGCCAAGCAATAATCGTTTTCGTCGCTAAGTGTTACAAAATGTATATTTGAGACGCGGTTTACAGTCCGAGTCCGATGGATCCCAGCCCTGCTGCCACTTTCATATGTCCAATGACCACCGAAATGACATTCAGAATCAGGAAGACAATGATCGGTGACAGATCCAGGCCGCCCATGGAGGGTATGATGCTACGCACCGGGCGCATCACCGGTTCGGTGATCTGGGCAACCAGCTGAATCGCCGGATGGCCGCTGCCGGGCGCTATCCAACTGACAACCACGACGGCAATGACTGACCAGAAGTAGATCTTCACGATCAGATCCAGCACGTTCAGTACCGCCCAGACCAACAGGGTGAGCGGGTTCATGGCGGGAATACCGCCGTTCAGGGCGATCAGAATCAGGAAGAGGGTGATGGCCTGGATAATGACCGCCAGAACCAAAGCGGCACCGTCAATTCCGCCCCACCCTGGGATAAAGCGCCGGAGTGGCCGTAGCAGGGGGTTGGTGGCCTTGACCGCAAACTGGGTGATCGGGTTGTAGAAATCCGCCCTGGCCAGCTGAAGCAGGAACCGCAACAGGACAATGGTCAGATAAAAGGTGGATGCGATCAGCAGGATGGTAATCAGAATGTCTGCCAGCATGAAGCCGTGTCTCCGTTATCGGTTACTGTTTGCCAGCCAGTTCTTTGGCCATTTCTTCCGAGCGCTTGAACGCCGCGTTGTAGGCCTTGCGGACCAGATCCCGCATACCGCCCGCTTCAAAGGTATTGATGGCCTGCTCCGTGGTGCCTCCGGGCGACATCACATTACGCTTGAGCTGGCCGGGATCGTGTTCACTGCGGGCGGCCATCTCGGCAGCCCCTGCCATGGTCTGGATGGCCAGTTCCCGGGCGGTGCCAGCGGCGATGCCGGCTTCCGTCGCCACTTCCTCGAGTGCTTCGAGCATCAGGAAGAAATAGGCCGGCCCGCTGCCGGAAAGGGCGGTAACGCCATGCAGAAGGTTTTCGTCGTCGACCCACAGCGCTGACCCGATGCTCTCGAACACCGACTCCACCATCTTCTTCTGGTTGTCTTTTACGTCCTTGTTGGCAAAGAGGCCGGCAGCCCCTTTGCCGACCAGAGACGGCGTGTTGGGCATCACCCTGACCAGGGGCAACCCGCCACCGAGCCAGCCATCCAGCGTGTCAACAGTCAGGCCGGCGGCAATGGAAACCATCAGTGGTCGGGTGTTCTGCACCACCGGAGCAATATCGCGACAGACATCGGCCATCACCTGGGGTTTGACCGCGAGTACCACCATGTCAGCCTGTTGGGCGCAGTAGCGATTGTCGGTGGTGACGCTCACGCCGAAACGCTTGCGGATGGATTGCAGGTGCGCGTCATCCGGTGCGCTGACCCAGATGTCGCCGGCCTTGTAGCCGTTGTCCAGCATACCGCCAATGATGGCGCTGGCCATGTTGCCGGCGCCAATAAAAGAAATGGTTGGTGATGTGCTCAAGGTTCACTCCCCGGTTGATCGGTTAAACGTCTGGACCTGATGATAGCAGGAACCGGCCGCTTCAGCTCTTTGCTGGCCGCTTGCCAAACAGTGCAGTGCCCACTCTCACCCAGGTGGCCCCTTCGGCAATGGCAATGTCCAGGTCGCCGGACATGCCCATGGACAGTGTGTCCAGGGGGCCTGCGTCTGGATAATCCGTTTTCAGTTGCTTCAGGGTGTTGGCCAGTTTCCGGAAGCTGGTCCTCAGCTCTGCCTCGGGCTGGTCCGGGTCCGGAATGGCCATCAGGCCTCTCAATTTCAGGTTCGGTAACTCGCCGATGGCGGCCACCAGTTCCGGAAGCTCCGTAATTCTGCTACCTGATTTGCTGTCTTCCTCATTAATATTGACCTGAAGGCAGATATTCAATGGTGGCATACCCGGGTCTCGTTGCTCACTGAGTCGACGGGCAATCTTGAGGCGATCGACACTGTGGACCCAGGAAAAGGCAGACGCAATTTGTCGGGTCTTGTTGGATTGTACCGGGCCGATGAAATGCCACTCGATGCCGTCGAGATCCGCCAGCGCTTCGATCTTCGCCAGGGCTTCCTGAAGGTAACTCTCACCGAACGCGCGCTGCCCCGCGGCGTAGGCCTCATGCAGATCGTCAGGCGGTCGCGCCTTGCTCACGGCGAGCAGCTGCACGGCTCCCGGCTCGCGGCCCGCCTGCAATGTTGCTTTTTGTATGCGTCGGGTTACGCTCCCGATGTTGTCTGCTATGCTGCTCATAGTGTGAAAATGCCATGTCCGGTCTGTCACTTGTACGATGACACGTTACCCGCAGGTCACTGAAATGCCAAGTGAACCACGCCGGGGCCTCGCCGGGCGCATGCGACCGGGATAAAAGAAAAAGCCTTCCGAGGATTCCTATGGATATTACTGAACTGCTTGCCTTTTCGGCCAAACAGGGTGCGTCTGACTTGCACCTGTCTGCCGGCCTGCCACCGATGATTCGTGTTGATGGGGACGTTCGCCGCATCAACCTGCCGCCCATGGAGCACAAAGAAGTCCACGGGCTGATCTACGACATCATGAACGACAAGCAGCGCAAGGACTACGAAGAATTCCTGGAAACCGACTTTTCCTTTGAAGTGCCGGGTGTGGCCCGTTTCCGTGTCAACGCCTTCAACCAGAACCGCGGTGCCGGTGCGGTGTTCCGGACTATCCCCTCCAAGGTTCTGACCATGGAAGATCTGGGCATGGGCCAGGTCTTCAAGGATGTGTCTTCGGTGCCCCGCGGGCTTGTGCTGGTGACCGGCCCGACCGGTTCCGGTAAGTCCACCACGCTGGCCGCAATGATCGACTACATCAACGATACCCGTTACGAGCACGTCCTCACCATTGAGGACCCTATCGAATTCGTGCATGACTCCAAGAAATGTCTGGTGAACCAGCGGGAAGTGCACCGGGATACCCTGGGCTTCAACGAAGCGCTGCGTTCGGCACTGCGGGAAGACCCGGACATTATCCTGGTAGGTGAGCTCCGGGATCTGGAGACCATTCGCCTGGCCCTCACCGCCGCGGAAACCGGCCACCTGGTGTTCGGCACCCTGCACACCACCTCTGCAGCCAAGACCATCGACCGGGTGGTGGATGTGTTCCCGGCCGAGGAAAAGTCCATGGTGCGTTCGATGTTGTCGGAATCCCTGCAGGCGGTTATTTCCCAGACCCTGATGAAAAAGATGGGTGGCGGCCGGATTGCGGCACACGAGATCATGATTGGTACGTCGGCAATCCGTAACCTGATCCGTGAGGACAAAATCGCCCAGATGTATTCCTCGATCCAGACCGGTGGTTCCCTGGGCATGCAGACACTGGATCAGTGTCTGGAGCGGTTGTTGCAGAAAGGGCTGATATCCCGCGAAGCGGCGCGGGCCAAGGCGAAGATGCCGGATAACTTTTAACAATGGTGCTCCCGGGGCTGGAGTTTGGGTGCCGGGAGCCGCGGGGTAATCCAGCCGGACTCCCCGAATTGAGTTTGAGGGGTGGGGCGGGTACTGCTTCCCGGGACTGTCTGCAGCATGGATGCTGCAGTCAAGCTTACATGGATGTATTCACAGCGTGTCCCGGGAAGCAGTACCCGCCCCACCCAGGCACCAAATAATGAAGACTGGGTAGAAAAATGGAATTCGAAAAACTGTTACGGCTGATGGTGGAAAAGGGCGGTTCGGACCTGTTTATTACCGCGGGTGTGCCGCCGAGCATGAAGGTGAACGGGAAAGTGCTGCCGGTCACCAAGAACGCGCTGACGCCGGAGCAGACGAGGGAATTTGTCTACGGCTCGATGAACGAGAAACAGCGCGCCGAGTTTGAGGAAACCCACGAATGTAACTTTGCGATCAGCGCCCGGGGCATTGGCCGTTTCCGGGTCAGCGCCTTCTTCCAGCGTAACCTGTGCGGCATGGTATTGCGCCGGATTGAGGTGAAGATCCCCCAGATTGACGACCTTGCCCTGCCGGGGGTGATCAAGGATCTGGCCATGACCAAGCGGGGCCTGATCATGTTTGTGGGTGCCACCGGTACCGGCAAGTCCACCTCGCTGGCGGCCATGCTGGGGCACCGTAACCGCAACAGCCGTGGCCACATTATCTCCATCGAGGATCCGATCGAATTCGTACACCAGCACCAGGGCTGTATCGTGACCCAGCGGGAAGTGGGGATTGATACCGAAAGCTTCGAAGTGGCTCTGAAGAATACCCTGCGTCAGGCGCCGGACGTTATTCTGATTGGTGAGGTGCGTACCCGCCAGACCATGGAATACTCGGTGCAGTTTGCCGAAACCGGCCACCTGTGCCTGGCAACATTGCACGCCAACAACGCCAACCAGGCGCTGGACCGGATCATTCAGTTTTTCCCGCCGGAACAGCATAACCAGATCTGGATGGACCTGTCCCTGAACCTCAGGGCCATTGTGGCACAACAGCTCATTCCCACACCCGATGGTAAAGGGCGTAAGGCGGTTATCGAGGTGCTGATCAATACCCCGCTGGTGGCGGACCTGATCCGTAAGGGCGAGGTGCATCGCCTGAAGGAGCTGATGGCCAAGTCCAACGAATCCGGTATGCAAACCTTCGATCAGGCGCTTTACCAGCTATACTCCGAAGGGTCGATTACCTACGAAGACGCTCTGGCTCATGCCGACTCCGCCAATGATCTGCGCCTGATGATTAAACTGGGTGCCGATGCCCAGGGGGCGGATAAATTGTCGTCTTCGGTGGACAGGCTCTCGATTCAGGACGACTAGAACTCGCTGCCCTCTCAGACTTTGGTCGTAGGTAGTTGGGGGCTGAACCGTTAGGGATGGCATTTGAAGCTGGTCGGTTCCGCCGCGTATACTTCGCGCGACAGAACAAGGAGAGACCATGCACAACAATTCCTCAATGCTTGCGCGAGCAATACAGCTGACCACTCTTGCGGCAATTGCCGCACCTGCGGGCGCCCTGGCGGGGGGCTTTTCCCTGAACGAGCAGAGCGCCAGTGCCATGGGCACAGCCAATGCCGGTGCCGCCGCCAATCCCGAGAACGCCACCACGGCTCTGTTTAATCCCGCCGGTATGAGCCAGTTGTCCGGCACCAATATATCTTTTGGTGCGGCGGTTCTGGATATTGATGCCGAGGCGCGGCAGTCATCTCTCTCAGCGGTTCGTCGGAACCCGGCAGTTCCCGTTCAGCCGGCGACTGGGGGTGGTGATATCGCTGATCCGGCTGTTCTGCCTAACTTTTACCTGACTCATGAAGTCAGTGACCGCGTTGACGTTGGCTTCGGTATCCATGCGCCCTACGGGCTGGCAGCGGATTACGAGGACGACTTTGCGGGTCGCTTCTTTGCCGATAAGACCGAGCTGACGGCCATTGCCTTCACTCCGTCGATCTCCGTGAACAACGGTAATGGCCTGTCCGTGGGCGCCGGCATCAACCTGATTTACGCGGAGGGCCGTCTCAGCCGGTATCAGGACCTGAGCGCTGTTGCCGGCCCGGCTGCCCTGGCTCTGGATGAACCTTATGCCGATATCGAAGGCGATGATATAGCCGCTACATTCCGGGTTGGTGTCCTTTATGAGCTGTCCGGGATGACCCAGATCGGCCTGAGTGTCCAGACGGGCACCGATCTCGATCTGGACGGCGACGCGACCATCTCCGATTTCCCGGTACTTTCCTCGCCCGGTCAGACCACAACACTGACAGAAAAGGTCCGGGTTCCGCTGGCCATTCCCGGGAGTGCAACGCTTGGTCTGCGGCATCGCTTTAACGACTCGTTTACCCTGCTGGCGGGTGCTACCTATGCCAGGTGGAGCCGGTTCGAAGAACTCGATATCTACAGCCGGGAGGGGCAGAGTGGTGAGGTATCCCAGGCAACCGGACGTCAGCCCGGCCAGCCGATCACGCACATCACCGAAAAGTGGCAGGATACCTGGCAACTTAACCTTGGCGGCATATGGCAGGTCACGCCCGACTGGGCACTGAAGGCCGGCTACGCCTGGGATGAGTCACCCGTGA
Source organism: Marinobacter metalliresistant (assembly GCF_038098645.1). Lineage (NCBI taxonomy): Bacteria > Pseudomonadati > Pseudomonadota > Gammaproteobacteria > Pseudomonadales > Marinobacteraceae > Marinobacter > Marinobacter metalliresistant. Next base: position 3,377,004 of record NZ_CP101118.1, read on the forward strand.
ACAAGCAATATGTGACTGCCCGCATACCTTCCCAGGGCCGCCACTGGCTGACACTGGGTGCCCAGTGGAAGGAGATTGCTGGCGGCTGGACCGTTGACGCAGCCATGGGAACGCTGTTGTTCTCCGGAGACGCCAAGGTGAATGATCGTGAGTATGGTCATGACAACCCGACTCAACCCGCCACGCCTGCCAACTACCAGGGCACCTATGATCTGAGTGCCTGGAGTGCGGCTCTGCAGGTTAGCAAAGCCTTCTAGCCCGCACTGATCAGCCAACCACCTGGCCACGGTAGATGACCTTTTTCTTCCGTGGCGGGTGGCTTTCTCCCTCGCCGTTTTCATTGGCCGTGACAGGTGGCGCGTCGGCGATCACCTGGCCGCGGTAGGTGCGCTTCAGGCCGTTGTCCTCTTCCTCGGGTTCAATGTTCAGTTGCGGAACCTGTTGCTTCAGGGTTTCCCAGGTCCGGATCAGATGGCTTGAGCGGGTTTTTCGGGCGTAATCCGCCAGTTGCTGTTCCAGATGCTCTTCCGTGAGATGCAGTTTGACGCCGAATTCTGAGTGAATCAGGCGCCGGCACTGGTGAACCAGTTTCAGCAGGCCGGGGTCCAGCAGCCAGCTACGTTCAGATGCCAGAGAAGTCATGGTTTGAGCCTCGGGAAAGTGTGTCACAACATGGCGTTGCCCCGGAACATCCGGCATGGGCAAGGCGCCGACCCTGGGGCCGGAAGCGAATTTCATGCCGTATCCGGGTGGGGCGGTGTCCGCCGCGCCCTGGCGTGAAACCCTGGCAGGAACAGGCGCCTTTGTGCTCTGAATCTCTGGCGCATTTCAGTGCATTGGCGGGCGTCCATGCCCTGTTTTGGGGTGGGTCAGTGGGCTTCGTCCCAGTTGTCGCCGGCCCCGGCCTCCACAAGCAGCGGTACATCCAGTTCTGCGGCTGCCGACATGCGTTTCACCAGTCCTTTACGGATTTTATCCAGGGCCGATTCCTTCACTTCCAGAATCAGTTCATCGTGAACCTGCATGGTCATCCGGGCTTCGTCGGCGTGCTCGGTGAGCAGCCAGTTCTCCACATCCACCATGGCCCGTTTGATAATGTCCGCTGCGGTGCCCTGCATGGGCGCGTTGATGGCCGTGCGCTCGGCAGCCTGTTGCAGCTGTTTGTTTCGGGCGTTGATTTCGGGCAGATACAGGCGGCGACCAAACAGGGTTTCCACAAAACCGTCCTCGTGGGCCTGTTTGCGGATGTTGTCCATGTATTTCAGTACCCCCGGGTAACGCTCGAAATAGCGGTCGATGTATTGCTGGGCCAGCTTGCGTTCCACATCCAGCTGCCGGGAGAGACCAAAGGCGGACATGCCGTAGATCAGGCCAAAGTTGATGGCCTTGGCGCTCCGGCGCTGGTCCGCCGATACCTCGTCCAGGTTTACACCGAAAACTTCGGCCGCGGTTGCCTTGTGAATGTCTTCCCCGTGTTCAAAGGCAGTGAGCAGTCCCTTGTCGCCGGACAGGTGAGCCATGATCCGCAGTTCGATCTGGGAATAATCCGCCGCGACCAGTTTGTACCCTTCCTGAGCGATAAACGCCTGACGTATCCGTCGTCCCTGCTCGCTGCGGATAGGGATATTCTGCAGGTTGGGCTCGGAGGAGGATAATCGTCCGGTCGCTGTGACGGCTTGATGGTAAGAGGTGTGCACACGGCCCGTCCGGTGGTGAATCAGCTCGGGCAGAGTATCGGTGTAGGTGGACTTGAGCTTGCTCAGGCTCCGGTGTTCGAGGATCAGCCGCGGCAGTTCATAGTCATGAGCGAGTTCCTGCAACACCGGCTCAGCGGTTGACGGTGCGCCCTTGGGGGTTTTCTTGACGACCGGTAAGCCCATTCTTTCGTAGAAAATGACCTGGAGTTGCTTGGTGGAGCCCAGATTAAAGGTCTCGCCTGCGACGTCGTGGGCTTCCTTTTCCAGTTCGGCCAGACGTTCGGCCAGCTCCTGGCTGTGCCGGCGCAGTGTACTCGCGCTGATCAGGGTTCCCCGCTGTTCCATACGCGAGAGCACTGGTACCAGGGGCAGGTCGATTTCCTTGTAAACGGATGCCAGTTTGCCGGTTTGCTTCAGCCTTGATCTCAGGGTCTGGTGCAGGCGCAGGGTGATGTCCGCATCCTCGGCGGCGTAGGGAGCGGCTTTCTCCAGCTCGATCTGGTTGAAAGTAAGCTGCCTGGCGCCCTTGCCGGCGATGGACTCGAAGCTGATGGTCTTTTCGCCCAGGTAGTGCATGGCGAGGCTGTCCATATCGTGGCGGGTGGCCACGGAATTCAGGACATAGGACTCAAGCATGGTGTCCTCGGCAATCCCCTCGAGGCAAATGCCGTGATTGGCCAGCACATTTTTGTCGTACTTCAGGTTCTGTCCGACTTTGGCCTGGCCCGGATCTTCAAGCAGTGGCTTGAGCTGTTCCAGTACCGCCTCACGGTCCAGCTGATCCGGAGCCCCCATGTAGTCGTGAGCCAGGGGCACATAAGCCGCTTCGCCCGGGGTGATGGCAAAGGAGACGCCAACTATCTCGGCGTCCATATAACGAAGGCTCGTGGTTTCGGTATCAAAGGCGAAAAGGTCGGCGGATTTGAGGCGCTGCAACCAGCGGTCAAGATCGCTCTGATCGGTAATAACGCTGTAGTTTTTACCGGCCTCGGGCGCCGGGTTTTCGCTGTAGTTTTTACCGGCCGGTGTTTGCGAGTCTTTATTGCTCTCCAGTTCAGCAATCCAGCTCCGGAATTCGTACTCCCGGAACAGTTCCAGCAGCTGCTGGTCATCCTGTTCACGCAGCTCCAGATCTTCCAGGCCAAAGTCCAGCTCCACATCGGTGCGGATGGTGGCCAGTTCGCGGCTCAGGGGGAGGGTTTCAGTGGCTTCCCGGAGGTACTCACCAATCTTGCCTCTGATCTCATCGGCATGCTCAATCAGATTGTCCAGATCTTCGTAGGTCTGCAGCCATTTCACCGCGGTTTTCGGTCCGCACTTGTTAACTCCCGGGATGTTGTCCACCTTGTCGCCCACCAGGGCCAGGTAGTCAACGATCTGCTCGGGGGTAACACCGAACTTTTCCACCACGCCCTCCCGGTCCATCCGGGTTTCGGTCATGGTGTTGATCAGCGTTACGTGGTCGCTGACCAGCTGCGCCATGTCCTTGTCGCCGGTTGAAACCACCACATCAATGCCCTTGCTGGTGGCTTCTTCGGCCAGTGTACCGATCACGTCGTCCGCTTCTACGCCGGTTACGGTCAGCAGGGGCAGGCCCATGGCCTTCACGATTTCGTGGATGGGTTCGATCTGGCAGGCCAGATCCTCAGGCATCGGCGGCCGGTTGGCCTTGTACTCTTCGTACAGGTCATGCCGGAAGGTTTTGCCCTTGGCGTCAAAGACCACCACCATCTTTGAGCCGGGGAAATCCTGCTCCAGGCGCCGGATCATGCTGATCACACCCTTGATCGCACCGGTGGGGTGGTCCTTGCTGGTGGTCAGCGGTGGAAGTGCATGATAAGCACGGAAAAGATAGGACGATCCGTCCACAAGAACCACTGGTGGTGTGTTTTCGCTGGTCATGTCAAAACAAGTCCGGATTCTGATTGAAGCATGGGTTGGCTTATGCAACTCTGTACTGAAATCGATGGACGAAAGGGTATCACGAAAATGAAACGAATCGCCTGCCCGGCATTGCTACTCGTCTGTTTGCCGTTGGCTGCTCTGGCCCAGGAAAAAGGGGCGCTGAACGAGACGCCGGTGGAAACGCCGAAAGAGCCCGTTGTGGTTTCCGATTATCAGCCTGCTGGCGAGGGCCCGCAAATTGTTATCCGCCCCGGCGAGAACGAGGTCTTTTATGAGTACCGGGTTAATGGTCAGCTTATGGAAATCAAGGTTGTGCCGGAAGTCGGGCCGGAATATTACCTGGTACCTGCCGATGGCGGTGGTGGTTGGGTCCGGCAGTCCGAGTCCGACACGCTGCTGCCCCGTTGGGTTATTTTCCGCTGGTAACCCTGATTCGTCTATTTCCCGCTTTTAGTATGAACATTCTAATTTTTCGGCGTAACTTGGATCCTGAGCTTGAAGCAAGGCCTGCTCCCAAGAAGTTTTAGCAGCGCCTTGGAACTTTCAGGAAACCAATAGGAGAACAGACATGGGTAAACTCAAGTCATATCAGGAACAGCTTCAGGAAATCGTCGATAAAGGCATCAATGCCGCTGAAGAGCAGCAGAAGAAGCTTGCCTCCAAGCCGTTTGATTACGCGGAAAAGCTGGAGGCCGAGGCGCGTGAGTACAGCGTCAAGACCCTGCGCAAGCGTTACAACGGTTACAGCGATAGCCTGTTTGGCCAGCTGCGCAGCCTGAACAGCCGCTTTGGCAGCTTCGCGGGTGATCTGGTCGCCAAGCTGGAAAAAGAGGCCGCTGAAGGCGCTGACGCGGTATCTGAAGCTGCCGAGGATGTTTCCGAAGCCGCTCAGGACGCCAAGAAGTCCGTTGAGGCCAAGAAGCCGGCTGCGCGCAAAACCACCGCGCACAAGACTACCGCTACTACCAAGAAGAGCACTGCTGCTTCCGCCTGAAAGCGGTGAGGCATCTCACTTGATCAGTCAGTGAAATGAAAGAAGGGCCTTCGGTTCACCGCTGGCCCTTCTTTTTATTCCGCGCTCCGGTGCGGCCCGGCTGCGGCGATCAGTTGGTTTCCCCGGCGGGCTCCAGCGGCAGTGTCCGGGCCTCGTCGGTGACTTCTTCCAGGCGTTCTATATCGGCTTCGAAGGCCTTCTGCAGTGCCTCAATTTCCTGGGTTTGCGAGGCAATCTCCCGCTCAATGTCCCGAATCTGTGACTCCAGCCTCCGGATTTTCTCAAGGATGGATTCAGGTATGTCGCGTCCGGTCCGTTCCATATCGGCCGCGCGGCTTTGTTCGCTGTCCAGCTGGCTGGATATTACCGAGATGTTGCCTCGCTTGAGCTGGATCAGGCCCTCGAGTTCCCGGATCTTTCGATGCATTGCTTTCACCGCCTGATCCGGGTGGCTGAAGCGCTTCAGCAACTGCCTGTCTTTCTCACGTTGTTCGGCGAGCTCTTGCTGGCGTTGTTTTTCCGCTTCCCGGGCGGCAATTTCCTCTTCCGTGGGCGCGGGAGGAATGGTCTCGATCACACGACCATTGTTGCCCAGAATATCGTAGCCCCGTTTGGTGGCTTCCTGGGGAATAGTGCTGCTGATCACAACCTGGCCGTTCGCATCCGTGTATCGGTACATGTTGGCTGCGGCGTGGGGCGCTATGCCCAGCATAAGCGCACATGTACAAGCCCTGGCTGAAAATGCGGTCAGACGATTAGCCATTAATCAGACTCCGTAACGATCCCGGTAACTGGCGACCTTCCCGGCATGCCCGGCGAAGTCCGGGTTGGCCTTGAGGTAGTCCAGGATTTGTTCGAGGCGAATGATGCTCACCACCGGGATACCGAACTCCTTTTCCACTTCCTGAATGGCCGACAGTTCGCCATTGCCTTTTTCCTGCCGGTCCAGCGCTATAAGCACACCGGCTGGTTCGGCACCGGCGGCCCGAATAATGTCGATGGACTCACGGATCGCAGTGCCCGCAGTAATAACATCATCGACAATCAGTACTCTGCCCTGCAGTGGTGCGCCAACAATGTTGCCGCCCTCACCATGATCCTTCTTTTCCTTGCGGTTAAACGCAAAAGGTTTGCTGTTACCGTCTGTAGCCAGGGCCATTGCTGTTACGGTGGCCAACGGAATGCCCTTATAGGCAGGCCCGAAAATAATGTCATAATCCAGCCCGCTGCGTGCTATCGCAGCGGCATAGGCCTTGCTTAACTGAAGCAGGTCATCCCCGGTATTGAACAAGCCTGCGTTGAAGAAGTACGGGCTGGTTCGACCCGACTTGAGCGTAAACTCGCCAAAGCGCAGTACGTTCCGGCGGATGGCAAACTCAATAAATTTTTGCTGATAGTCGTGCATGACAAGGCTTCTGGCGGGTGTTGATCTTTAATTAACACGTAAAAACGGTATCATACACACAAACCGAATCAGGGAACACGTATGCGGGTAGTATCAATCAGCGTCAATGGCCTCGCCCAGGCTGTTGAGAAGGGCTTTTTCGACTGGCTGGCGCAGCAGGATGCCGACGTGGTCTGCGTTCAGGACCATCGCATGCGGGCCTACGAGATTGAGGACTACAACCTGATTCCGGAAGGTTATGAGGCCTATTTTATTGATGGCGAGAACAATGAGGATGGTGGCGTGGGCATTTACACCCGCCACTTTCCGAAGGCCATCATGTACGGTTTCGCCAACGAGCAGGCGGATCGTGAGGGCCGGTTTATTCAGGCCGATTTTGACAAGGTTTCCGTGGCCTGTGTGCTCGCGCCCTGTGCCCTTGGCCGGGAAGAAGAACTGATCGGCGAGGACGACCTGACAGTGCTGGACCATAAGGACGAGTTCATGGAGTCTTTTGGTCTGCACATGCAGAAGACGCTGCGTAAGCGCCGGCAGTTTATTTTCTGCGCCAATCTTCAGACGGCCCACCATGTAACGGATGCCAGCCCGCTTTATCACAAGCTGGACTTTTCCGGTTTCCTGCCCCATGAGCGTGCCTGGCTTGACCGCCTGTTTGATGAAATGGGCTGTGTTGACGGGTTCCGGGAAGTGAACAGGCAGAGTAATCAGTTTACCTGGTGGCCGGAGCAGGCGGAAGGTTCCCGCAGGAATGCCGGTATCCGGGTGGATTACCAGTTGCTGACCCCTGGGATCCGCAAGACCATCGAGGATGGCTGGATTGACGACTCAACCCGGTTTTCCGATCACGCACCGGTGATCATGGATTACGATATCGAAATCGGTTTTTGAGTCTGGGGAAGGCGCCTGTGTGGCGACGTTTCCCCAGACACGCTACGAGCACATCCCTGTGCGCTTGTTTCGGGCCGTCCATGGCCCTCAACAGTCTGGGGAAACGTCGCCACACAGGCGCCTCAGACTTGTGAGTTAGCCTTCCAAAGCTGTTTTCTGGATTTCGAACAACTGCTCAATGCCCTGCCTGGCCAATACCAGCATGTTGTCCAGCTCTTCCTGAACAAACGGCGCACCTTCCGCCGTTCCCTGAATCTCGATAAAGCCGCCCTGGTCGGTCATGATGACGTTCATGTCGGTTTCCGCTTCGGAATCTTCCGGATAGTCCAGATCCACCACCGGGGTACCCTTGTAAACGCCAACGGACAGCGCGGCGACCATCTGTTTGAGTGGTGATTTTTTCAGGCGCTTTTCGGCCACCAGGTGGTTCAGGGCATCGACCAGTGCCACGCAACCGCCGGTGATGGCTGCGGTGCGGGTGCCGCCGTCGGCCTGGATAACGTCGCAGTCCACGGTGATGGTGTGCTCGCCCAGAGCGGAGAGGTCGACGGCGGCGCGCAGGGAGCGGCCGATCAGGCGCTGGATTTCGACGGTGCGTCCGCCCTGTTTGCCGCGGGCGGCTTCCCGGCCCATTCGGCTGCCGGTGGAGCGGGGCAGCATGCCGTATTCGGCGGTGATCCAGCCTTTACCTTCGCCCCTCATAAATGGGGGAACCTTGTTTTCGACGGAGGCGGTGCAGATAACTTTGGTGTCTCCGAATTCCACCAGCACGGAGCCTTCGGCGTGGCGGGTGTAGTTGCGGGTAATTCGAGCATCTCTCGGTTGCTCGGGCGTTCTGCCGCTTGGACGCATAGTATTTCCTGAAGTCAGTAATGAATGTCCGGGCGCGTGTCCCGGTCGATCGTGTGTCGAAAAGGCGGAAAAGTATAACACGTTGGCACTGGCCTTTTGTTTGGTTCGCCGTGGGCGTTAAGAGCCTGTTAAACTCGGATTGTTTCCACCAACCATGAGCGGAGCCGACATGATCCGAAGTATGACCGCATTTGCCCGGAAGGATGTCCAGGGAGACTGGGGGGCGCTGACCTGTGAGATCCGGACGGTGAATCACCGCTACCTGGAACCGTCTTTCCGTCTGCCGGAGGCTTTCCGGGAGCTTGAGGGCCGGTTCCGTGAGGAGCTTCGGAATCAGCTGAAGCGAGGCAAGGTGGATGTGTCCATGCGGCTTCAGTCCGCCGAAAATGTGACCCAGAGCTTCGAGATTAGCGAAGAGATGGCGCAGGCCGTCAATGAGGCCGCGAATCACATCAATCGGATGCTGGATAACCCGGCCCACATCAACGCCCTGGATATTCTTCGCTGGCCTGGCGTTCTTTCGGTGCCGGAGCAGGACTATGGTCCGGCGAAAGAGGCAGCGACCGGTTTGTTTGAGCAGACCGTTGCTGAGCTGGCATCAGTGCGGGAGCGCGAGGGAGAGCGGTTGCGGCCGTTGTTCGAAGATCGCCTTAAAATCATGGGTGAGTTGGTCTCGGACGTGCGCGCTCGCATGCCGGAGCTGCTTGACGCCCAGGAGAAGGCGCTTCGGGAGCGGTTCGAGAAAGCGAAGGTGGAGCTGGATCCCGATCGGGTTACCCAGGAGATGGTGATGCTGGCCCAGAAAAGTGATGTGGCCGAGGAGCTGGACCGGCTGGACGCCCACATTGGCGAGGTGGCGGATACCCTGAAAAGTGAGGGGGCCATCGGTCGCCGGCTGGATTTTCTGATGCAGGAGCTGAACCGCGAGGCCAATACCCTGAGCAGCAAGAGTATCGACGCCGGAGTAACCCGCATTGCTGTGGATCTGAAAGTGCTGATCGAACAGATTCGGGAGCAGGTGCAGAACCTGGAGTGATCCCGGGGCAGGGCTTTTTGGGGTTCAGGACTGTTTCAGGCTGTCCAGGTTGTCCGGTAACCGGAACGTGACCTTTTGTTTGCTCAGCGGGCAGTCGAATTCCAGATAATAAGCCAGCAGCTGCAGGGGAGCCGGGGCAGGTCGTCCGTACAGGCGGTCGCCGACGATCGGGTGCCCAAGGCCAGCCAGGTGGCGGCGGATCTGGTGTTTCCGTCCGGTTTCAATGCTCACCTGTACCAGGGAGGTCTGGTTGGCCTCGCTGGCACTTAGTGTCGTCACCCGGCTGGTTGCCGGTTTGCCCTCCACCGGAGCGTCAACGATCCGGTCCTGGGCGCTGACCACCCCGGTTACTCTGGCCCGGTAGTATTTGGTGATGGTTCGGGCTGAAAAGCACTGGGACAGGGCGCTCGCAGCTTTCGGGTCGTGGGCGATCAGCATCAGCCCGGCGGCGTCGGCATCGAGGCGGTGGATCAGGTGACACGGCCGCTCGAGAAGCACTTCTGCCAGCCGCAGCAGGCTGCAATGGTCGCCCCACTGGGAGCCTTGGGCGAGCATGCCGTGAGGTTTGAACCAGACGGTGTAACGCCCTTTGTCCTCCAGCAGAACCGGGTCTTCAGGTTTTCTGGCCAGTACCTTCTCGTCATAGTACAGCTGCAGGTGCACGCCGGCTCTGAGCTCCTTCGTCGCCCTTCGCAGTCTTAATTGTTTGCCCTTGTGCGTCCACCAGCAGGCGCCCTTGGTCATGGCATCCTTGATTTTCTGGCGTGAGAGCTCCGATGCCTCACTCAGTGCGTCAATGGCTTTCCGGGGTTTCTGAAGAGTAATGTCTATGGTCGTTCGCATGGGGTATATCAGTTGATAAAAGGGACAATTACGCAAATGGTATCAGGTGGCGCCCTGTCGGGGTGCGGTGTTTTGCCAAAGTCCGTATAATTCCGGCTTTTATCGGTCGGAACAGGTGGCCGCCGCGTTCAGGTTTGGAGTTCTCGGGTTATGAGTCAGTCAGTTGAGCAGGGTACCCTGTACGTTATATCTGCGCCATCCGGTGCCGGTAAGACAAGCCTTGTGGCGGGCATGCTTCGCGATGACCACAAGCTTGGCGTCTCCGTGTCCCACACCACCCGCTCCATGCGCGAAGGGGAGCAGAACGGTGTTAACTACCACTTTGTCGGCCGCGAAGAATTTGAGGCAATGATTGCCAAGGGTGATTTTCTGGAACACGCGGATGTCTTTGGTAACTACTACGGCACCTCTCAGGCCTGGGTGCGGGAGACGCTGGCCAGGGGCCAGGATGTCATCCTGGAGATTGATTGGCAGGGTGCCAGTCAGGTGCGCCGGCTGATTCCCGAATGCGTCGGTATTTTTATTGTGCCGCCGTCGCCGGCAGTATTGCGCGAGCGACTGGTGGGTCGTGGTACCGACACGCCCGAGGTGGTGGAGCGCCGGTTGGCGGAGGCCAAGGAAGAGTGCCGCCACGCCGTTGAGTTCGACTTTCTGGTGGTCAATGACGACTTCGATATCGCCCTGGCGGACCTGCTGGCCATCGTCCGGGCCCAGCGCCTGCGCATGGAGGTGCAGCAGCCACGGCACCAGAAGCTTCTGGCAGGGTTGTCTGGCCTGGCCTGATACGGGCTTTTCCTGTATACAAATTGAACCGGTCGCAGTAAACTATCCGGTCTGCTGAATCAGTCATTTTATTTGTCGGGGAAGTTATGGCACGAGTTACCGTTGAAGATTGTCTGGAAAACGTTGATAACCGCTTCCAGCTGGTAATGCTGGCTACCAAGCGTGCGCGTCAGCTCGCTACCAAGGGGGCCGAGCCGATGGTGCCGGAAGAAAATGATAAGCCGACGGTGATTGCCCTGCGCGAAATCGCCGAAGGCAAGATTACTCGTGATCTGCTTAAGGAAGACGACGACGAGTGAGCTGTCTGCGGATATTGGGCATAAGTACCTGTCCGTGAGTGAGAAGCATTGAAATCCGTCCCCGCGGTTTTATAGTGTGTCTATAGAACGTTGCTGGAAGGACTAAGGAAGGACCCGGATGCGTGCATTCGGGTTTTTTTGTCCCTGAATTTCATGAGGTTGTGGAGGCGCGGTGTCGGCAGAGGCTACGGTTGAAGGGCTGGCGAGAGAGCTCAGCTCCTATCTGGATACCCATCGCATCAATCAGGTGCGACGGGCCTACTACTATGCCGAACAGGCCCATGAGGGCCAGATGCGCAAAAGCGGCGACCGCTACATTACCCATCCCCTGGCCGTTGCCCATATCCTCGCCGATCTCCGGCTGGACCACCAGAGCCTGATGGCCGCGATGCTTCACGATGTCATTGAAGACACCGGTATCCCGAAGGATGCCCTGTCGGAGCAGTTCGGTGAGGATGTGGCCGAGCTGGTGGATGGCGTCAGCAAGCTGACCCAGATTGAGTTCCGCTCCCGGGCGGAAGCCCAGGCTGAGAACTTCCAGAAGATGACTCTCGCCATGGCCCGGGATATACGGGTCATCCTGGTGAAGCTGGCTGACCGGCTGCACAACATGCGCACCCTCGGTCCCATGCCTTACGAGAAACGCCAGCGCATTGCCACCGAAACCCTCGATATCTACGCCCCGATCGCCAACCGCCTTGGTATGCACTCGATCTGCACCGAACTTGAGGATCTGGGTTTCTCCTCCCTGTATCCGATGCGATCGAAGTACATCTCGAAAGCGGTGGAGAAGCTTCGGGGCAGCCACCGGGAAATCATCGAAGACATCCGTGGCAAGTTGCAGGAAAAGCTGGAAGAGCGCGGCCTGCCCGGGCGGATTCTTGGCCGGGAGAAACACCTGAACAGCATCTACAACAAGATGAAGTTCAAGCAGAAATCCTTCCATGAAATCATGGATGTGTACGCCTTCCGGATTATTACCGACACCGAGGATGACTGTTATCGCATCCTCGGTGCCGTTCACAGCCTGTACAAGCCCCTGCCGGGCCGGTTCAAGGACTACATTGCCATGCCCAAGGCCAATGGCTACCAGTCTATCCATACCACCCTGTTCGGCATGCACGTGAACATTGAAATCCAGATCCGCACTGAGGAAATGGAACACATCGCCAACAACGGTATTGCGGCCCACTGGATGTACAAGAACGAGCCCAGCAGCGTTACCAGTGCGAACCAGGCAAGGGTTGATCGCTGGGTGAAGGGTCTGATGGAAATGCGGGAGCGGGCCGATGATTCCATGGAATTCATTGAGCACGTGAAAGTGGATCTGTTCCCGGACGAGATCTACGTGTTCACGCCCAAGGGCCGCATCATGGAGCTGCCCAGCGGGGCAACACCGGTAGATTTCGCCTACGCGATCCACACCGATATCGGTAATGCCACCGTGGCCTGCCGGATCAACCGTAATCTCGGTTCCCTGAGTCAGCCCCTTCAAAGCGGTCAGACCGTCGAAATCATTACCGCACCCGGTGCCCGGCCCAATCCGGCCTGGCTCAGTTTCGTGGTTACCGGCAAGGCAAGAAGCAGTATCCGTCATGTCCTGAAGAGCCAGAAGCGGGCGGAATCGCTGGAGCTGGGACGGGCCTTGCTGAAGAAGTCGCTGAAAGGCTTTGGTGCCAAACTGTCGGATATCAGCGATGCCCAGAAACAGGCGGTGGTGAATCACAACCAGGTGAACAGTTTTGACGACCTGATCGGTGACATTGGTCTTGGAAACCGGATGGCCTATCTGGTTGCCCGTCAGCTCGTAAGCGGTGCCGAAGGACCGGACTCCGGTGAGGGCGCCCGGGATATCGAGGGTGGCAATCAAAGCCCGGTGACGATTCGTGGTACCGAGGGACTGCTGGTCCGGTTTGCCAGCTGTTGCAAGCCGATTCCCGGTGACCCGGTGGTGGGTGTTATGGATTCCGGCAAAGGCATGGTAATTCATTCCGATACCTGCTCTCGCTTGCCGGAAGACGACGAAGGCCGGGCCCGCCTGACCCATCTCAAGTGGGCCAAGGACATTACCGATGAATTTTCTGTGGAGTTGCGGGTAGAGCTTGAGCGTCAGCGCGGTGTGATTGCCGAGATGGCAAACGCCGTGGCCATGGCTGACGGTAACATCGAGCGCATCAATGTGGAGGAGCAGAATGCCCGCTTCGGTGTCGTCAGCCTGGTGGTGCATGTGCAAGGGCGCCGGCATCTGGCCCGGGTTATGCGGCGCATCCGCAATATTCGGGCAATTACCCACATCAGCCGCGTACGGCACTGAACCAGACCAAAGCCCGGTTGACAGGCGCGCCACAGAGGGGTGAGGATTGGCGTTTTGGAAGAGAGGAAAATAAGGGTCATGACCAACAAATCCGTAATTCAGACCGAGAATGCGCCTCAGGCCATTGGCACATACTCCCAGGCGGTGAAAGCCGGAGACACGGTATATCTGTCTGGCCAGATTCCGCTGGTGCCGGAGACCATGGAAGTGGTGGCAGGGGATTTTGCTGCCAAGACCCGTCAGGTATTTGATAACCTCAAGGCCGTGTGTGAAGCCGCCGGCGGTGAGCTCAAGGATATTGTCAAGCTCAATATCTATATGACCGACCTGGCAAACTTCGCCACGGTAAACGAGATCATGGCTACCTATTTCCAGGAGCCGTATCCTGCCCGCGCGGCAGTTGGCGTCGCTGCGCTGCCCAAGGGCGTACCCATTGAAATGGAAGCAGTCATGGTGCTGAGCTGAAGCCGGGGCAGGTTCCAATTTCGTGGAAAAGGCGGCTACGGTCGCTTTTTCCCGTTTCGCGGACTCAGTTTTGGTGAATCATCGCCCGATAGCCGGCCCGGAAGTCCGGGTACCGGAACTGGAATCCGGTGGCCAGCAGTCGCTGGTTATTGCAGCGTTTACTCCCGGCCCGGCCCCCTTGACGGGCGTCTGGTAAAGGATCGGCGCAGGGAGTTTGTTGCCGTACCCAGTCCACCACTTCATCGAGCCGTACCGGCTCGCAATCGCTGGCGATATAGCAGGGCTCCAGCAGCGCTCCGGAGACGGCAAGCCGGACCAGATGAGCGGCTGCTTCCGCAGCATCTTCTTCATGGATCCGGTTGCTGAACGGTGCCGGTGGCTGCGGGCTCATACGGCCTTGCTGAACCTCCTCAAGAAAACGTGCCCTGGACGGACCATAAATGCCACTGAATCGTATGATGGTTGCAGGGTGACCGCTGTCCAGCGCTGTTCGCTCCCCCGCCAGAATCTGTTCGCCGCTGAATCTGGCCGGGTTGACAGGGCTGGACTCGTCTACCCAGCTGTCGTCATCCTGAGCGTAAACGCTGGTACTGCTGACAAAGAAGAGATGTTTCAGGGAATGTTCGCCCAGTTCCCGTAGCAGGTTTTCGAGGCCGGTAACGTATGCATCCTGGTAGCCCTGCTGGTCGTAACTGGAGGGTGTCAGGCAATAAATGACGATGTCCAGGTTATCTGGCAACTGGCCGGCCAGGGTTGCAGGCCGGGTCAGGTCAGCTCTGATGCCGTGTACGCCTTTCGGCACCTGGTCCGGATTCCGGCGCAGCCCGAATACCGTTGCCGAGGCTTTCAGCCGGCTGGCGATGGCGCCACCGAGTTTGCCACAGCCGGCAACCAGGATTCCCGGCGGGTTAGTGCTTTCAGTGATTGCCATAGACAATTTCAATCCTTATGCTTTAGCTCATAAAGTTAAGTGGAACTTCGACCCGCATCCATCTGACCGGAGCTCACCATGACTCTCACCGAGTTACGATACGTCGTTACGCTGGCCCGCGAAAGGCATTTTGGCCGGGCTGCAGAGCGTTGCCATGTAAGCCAGCCGACACTCAGCGTTGCTGTGAAAAAGCTGGAAGATGAGCTTGGCATCCCGTTGTTCGAGCGCAGCAAGAGCAGCATCCGCGTCACCGAAACCGGTCAGCGTATTATTGAGCAGGCGCAACGGGTGCTTGACCAGGTGGGCGTCATCAGGGATATGGCCCAGGACGGCAAGAACCAGCTCAACTCGCCTTTGAAAGTCGGCGCGATTTACACGATTGGCCCGTACCTTTTCCCCCACTTGCTGCCGGAGTTGCGCCGTGCGGCGTCTGAAATGCCGCTTTACATCGAAGAGAATTATACTGCAAACCTGCGCCAGAAACTCCGGCACTCGGAGCTGGATGCCATCATCATCGCCCTGCCTTTTGAAGAGCCGGAAGTTGTGACGCTGCCGCTCTACGATGAGCCTTTTGTGGTGCTGTTGCCCGCCAGGCATCCGCTGGCAGAGAAGGAGCAACTGACTGCCGATGAACTCGCCCGGGAACAGCTGTTGCTTCTTGGTCCCGGCCACTGTTTCCGGGATCAGGTGCTGGAATCCTGTCCGCCGCTGGTCGATGCGGTGACCCGGCGTGCAGACGCGGCCTCCCCTTCGCTGGTCACCGAGGGCAGCTCTCTGGAAACGATTCGCCACATGGTTGCGTCCGGGCTGGGTATTACTGTGCTGCCGCTCTCCGCGGCAACGGCCATGCAGTACCATGAAGACATTCTGGCCGTGCGTCCATTCGCGCCGCCGGTGCCGTTCCGGACCGTTGCGCTGGCCTGGCGGGTTACCTTCCCGCGGCCCAAGGCGATTGACGTTCTGTCGCTGGCAGCGAGCCAGTGCCGGGTAATCGAGAAGGCGAGAACTGATACACCCGTCGTGGCCGAAAGCGCCTGAGACCTGCTATGACATCACTGGATGACATTTCGGTCACCCAGCTCAAGGGCGTAGGAAACGCCCTGGCAGAGAAGCTTGCCAGGCTGGGGATTGCTTCCTTGCAAGACCTGTTGTTCCACCTCCCGCACCGCTACGAGGACCGGACCCGCATTGTGCCGATGGGCAACCTGCGAATCGGCGATGTGGCGGTGGTCGAAGGGGAGGTGATGAAAGCCGACCTGGTTATGGGGCGCAGGCGCAGCCTGCAGGTGACTCTCCGGGACAACAGTGGCTTTCTGGTGATGCGTTTTTTTCATTTCAATGCGGCCCAGAAAAACCAGCTGGGTGAAGGGGCCCGGGTTCGATGCTTTGGGGAGGTCCGGCCGGGGCGGGCCGGCTACGAATTCTATCACCCGGAGTATCAGGTCAATCCGCCACCCATGCCTGGGGAAGGTCAGGCAACCCTCACCCCGGTGTATCCCCTGACCGAGGGCATTCAGCAACCCCGGGTGCGGTCCCTCTGCCAGCAGGCTCTGGGCTATCTGCAGAGATTCCCGATTCGGGACTGGCTGCCGCAGGGGCTGTTGGCCGAGTATCAGCTGCCGGGTATTACCGAGGCGCTCCAGGTGGTGCATTCCCCTCCCGCCAATGCGCCTGTGCACCTGTTAATGGAAGGGCGCCACCCGGCACAGCAGAGACTGGTGATGGAGGAATTGCTGGCGCATCAGTTGAGTCTGCTTCAGGTGCGTGAGCAGATCCAGGCCCGGGAGGCATTGCCGCTTCTGCCAACGGGAGACCTTACGAAACGTTTCCTCGATTCCCTGCCGTTTTCACTCACCGGCGCGCAGCGCCATGTGCTCGCGGATATCCGGCAGGATCTCAGTCAGCCTTTGCCGATGCTCAGGCTTGTCCAGGGTGACGTTGGTTCCGGGAAAACCGTGGTGGCGGCCCTGGCGGCCCTGCAGGCTATTGGGGCGGGCACCCAGGTCGCCCTTATGGCGCCCACTGAAATCCTGGCAGAACAGCACTTGCAGAACTTCCGGGCATGGTTGGAGCCGTTGGGCATCCGGCTTGCCTGGCTGTCTGGCAAAGTCAAAGGCAAGGCGCGGCAAGAGGCGCTGGAAGTTGTCCGGTCCGGTGAGGCCGGGGTGGTGATCGGAACCCATGCCCTGTTCCAGAATGAGGTTGAGTTTCACCGGCTCGCGCTGGTAATCGTCGATGAGCAACACCGGTTTGGCGTTCACCAGCGCCTGGCCCTGCGCGAGAAAGGCGTGGGTGGGGCGTTGGCACCCCATCAACTGATCATGACAGCAACGCCCATTCCCCGCACTTTGGCCATGAGCGCTTATGCCGACCTGGACACCTCGGTTATTGATGAATTGCCACCGGGCCGGAAACCGATTGAAACCATTGTGATTCCTGACAGCCGGCGTGAAGACGTGATTGAGCGTGTGCGCGGTGCGTGCCGGGAAGGACGGCAGGCTTACTGGGTGTGTACACTGATCGAGGAATCCGAAGCATTGCAGTGCCAGGCAGCAGAAGTAACGGCTCAGGAGCTGGCAGAGAGGCTGCCTGATCTCAAAGTGGACCTGGTCCATGGCCGGCTCAGGGCCCAGGAAAAAGCGGCGGTTATGGAACAGTTCAAGGTGGGCGAGCTTGATTTGCTGGTAGCCACCACGGTGATTGAGGTTGGGGTTGATGTTCCCAATGCTTCGTTGATTATCATTGAAAATCCCGAGCGCCTCGGGCTGGCCCAGTTGCATCAGCTTCGTGGTCGTGTCGGCCGGGGTGAGCAGGCGAGTTTTTGCGTACTGATGTACCACCCGCCATTGTCCGCTAATGGTAAGGCCCGGCTCCAGGCGCTTCGGGATAGCCAGGATGGCTTTTTTATTGCGGAGAAGGATCTGGAGATTCGCGGGCCAGGCGAGGTGTTGGGTACCCGCCAGACCGGCATGATGCAGTTCCGCCTGGCGGATTTTGAGCGCGATAAGAGCTGGATTGAGCCAGTACGGGAGATGGCACCAGGGCTCATGGCGCGCCCGGATATAGTTCAGGCACTGGTACGACGTTGGCTTGGCGATAAAATTCGCTATGGCGACGTGTAGAAAAGTCCGTTCTCTGACCGACAGCGTATGGAAGCGGTCAGGAAATAGAGTTCAGTCAACATCAGGGTTATTTCCTTGCCCTATACTGAATTTACAGTGATAACAGATCCGGACGATCCGAGAAAAAATAGCAACATTCGGGAGGACTTTATGGAATTACCTGTCGCGGTGCAGCAGGCTCTGGGCGATTCCGCTGCGGGCGTGTCCCTCAGGGATGCTGCCCAGGCCAGCCAGAACGAACTGCTGCGCATGGTTTTGCTCAGTGATGGCCAGGGAAACCTTCAGGTTATCTGCCGCAAGGAGGATATGATCGATCTGGAGCAGTTGAACAAGCAACTTGGCCGTGATTTCCGGCTGATGAAGCGCCGGGAGCAGGTCCGGGTCCGGGAAAGAGCCGGACTTAAGGCATTACCAGCATTGCCGTCTCTGACCGGGTGGCCGACCGTTGTTGACCAGCGCGTTAGTTCCTTGCCAGCAGTCGCTCTTGAGCTGGGCGAGCAAAACCTTGCGATGGTTATGCCTGCGGAAGACTTCCGGACACTGACAGCCAAGGCCGACCGTCGTTCGTTCGCCGTGGCGCCGGAGTCCATCTCCGTCAACCTGAGTGACCATGGCAAGGACAGGGATCAGCTGCATTCTGCTATCAAGAAATTTACCGGCCGGCGTATACAGCAACGCCTGGAAGACACGCTAGAATTGCCGCCGCTGCCTGAAACCGCCCAGAGGATTATCCACCTGCGGGTTAATCCCAATGCTGTCATGGGAGACCTGGTAGACATCGTAGAGAGTGATCCCAGCCTTGCGGCCCAAGTGGTGAGCTGGGCTTCGTCCTCGTTTTATGCGGCCGCAGGTCAGGTAAAGTCAGTGCATGATGCCGTTTCCCGGGTACTCGGATTTGATCTGGTGATGAACCTGGCCATGGGCCTTTCCCTCGGGCGGGCCCTCAAGCAGCCCCAGGATCATCCCGACGGCTATGTGGATTACTGGCAGCAGGCCATCTGGCAGGCGCAGTCTGCCGGCATTCTCGCCAGCATGATGCCCCGGGGAGAGCGGCCGGTATTCGGACTCGCATACCTTGCCGGTCTGTTGCACAATTTTGGTCACCTGGTTCTTGCCCAGGTATTTCCGCCGCATTTCAGGCTCGCCTGTCGTTCGCTGGAAGTGAATCCGGATATTGACTCCTCGGTTACCGAGCACTATCTACTCGGTATTACCCGGGAGCAGATTGCCGCGCAACTGATGGAAAACTGGGGCATGCCGGAGGAAGTGACCCTGGCGATCCGTTACCAGAAAAATCCGGCCTACGATGGCGGCCAAAGCGTATACGCCAGGCTGCTTTGGCTGGGGCGTCAGTTGTTAACCGCCCGGGGCGTGGAACTGGGTGCCGGGGAAGCGGTCAGTCAGTCGTTCTATCAGGAACTGGGCCTTAACCGTGAGCAGGTTGAGGAGCAGTTTGATGAGCTGGTCAACAGTAAGGACAGCATAATGGCCATGGCCGGCATGATGAGCCAGTAGCGGGTCGCTGTTCCCGGGAATCTGCCTCAAAAAAAGCCGGCCCCGAGGCCGGCAAGTTCACCCGCTTGTTGCAGAGTCGTCCAAACTTATCAGGAGAAAACAATGTGAGGCGGCTCCCACCGCAGATGATGGTGACCGCCCTGTCTTTAATTTAGACTCTGCCAGGGAAAAGAAAAGTCAACCGTATGCGCCTTAAAGGAATGAGCATGCCGTCAGTTTTTGAAGGTTCCCGGACTTATTGATTTTCTTGGCTAAATTCTGGTGAGTCCTGGGAGTCCTGTTACAAAATATAACAAAAATAAGGTCTGACCAGTTGTGGCTGGAAGCATTCAAGGGGTGTCGGGCGAAAACGAATGGTGTCGAAGGGCGGTTGCTGCCCGGCGTATCTCGTCAGCGTGTTTCTGCTCAACTTCAAACCGTTCCTTGTCCATCTTTTCGATAAACTTTGTCTCAGTGGCCTGCCGAGCCCGATGGGTGGGCATGTGCTGCAACTGATCGTGCACTTCCTGAAATACCCGAAAAGGGGACCGCTCCAGCAAGTCTGGTGCAATGTGGTCCAGCAGGCCCTTGAGCCGCAGGCAGGCTTCGGAATATTCGATCTGATCCTCTTCAATCGCCATCGCGATGACATGAACACTGCGGATCATGTCTTTTCTGCGGTTTGCCTGGAACTCCTTGGCTTTGGCCTGTCGTTTACGGTTTTCCGAGAGCAAAGTCATCTGCCGGCGGATAAACACCAGCATCAGAACGATGGCGATCACGCCGGTGATGATCAGACTCCACTGCAGCCACTGAGGCATTATCAACTCCTTTTATGGATCAGGCCCGTTTCCGTTGTCGCCCGGGGCGCCAGACTTTGACAGTAACGGACTGACCATTCAATACGGACGTGCCAGAGAGCGGATCAATGTCACCGTCGCTGAGCACATCGTTTATGCTCGCTCCGGCATGGGCTGCCGCCACTGACTGGCCGGTGCCCTCGCGGTCGTGACCCCAGCCATGGGGGATTGAAACGACGCCGGGCATGACATCTTCGGTGATTTCTACAGGTAGAACAATCTGCCGGGTTTCTGCACTGATTTTGGCCGAGTCGGTCGCCTGCAGTCCCAAGCGGCTGGCATCTTTGGGGTGAATCATCAGGGTGCAGCGGTCTTTACCTTTCACCAGGCGCTGGCTGTTGTGCATCCAGGAATTGTTGCTGCGAACATGGCGCCTGCCGATCAGGAGCAGGTCGTCGTCAGCGGGTGTTGCCAGTATGTCGTGTAAACGCCCGAGATCGTCCAGATACCGCCTGGGCGCCAGATTGATTCGGCCATCCCGGGTAAAGAGTCGATCCGGAAGCGAAGGCTGAAGCGGTCCGAGATCAACCCCGCTCGGGCATTCCCTGAGCGCGTGCAGCGAGAGGCCCTTGGGCAGGCCCTGCCAGTGGCGGTTCAGGGGGCTCAGTTTTGCCAGACCCCTGAGCGGATGCCGCTGCGGGAGAATATCCATGATCAGATCAACGGCCGGTTGCAACACCCCGCGTGCCCGGCCGACGTCTGCGCCATAGGGGCCGGCGCGCAGCAGCAGATCCAGAATCGGATCCGGGCCGATCTGTTTGAAGGTGCGCCAGCCCAGCTCTGAGCGCAGCGGCAACCGCCCGCCTTTTTGGCGTCTTTCAAGACAGTGGGCAAGTTCCAGCAGGATCTGCCAGTCATGGCGGGTATCCGGGCCCGCATCAAACAAGGGCTCGCTGTACTTGGCGACGTTGCGCACGGCAAGCATGTTGAAAATCAGGTCGTAATGACTGCGCTCAAGGGCTGCGGTCGGGGGCAAAATGATGTCGGCGTGGCGGGTGGTTTCATTCAGGTAGTAATCCACCGAGACCATGAAGTCGAGCCCGCCGAGAGCCTCTTCAAGCCGTCGTCCGTTGGGACTTGAGAGGACCGGATTGCCCGCTACAGTAACAAAGGAACGGATCTGCCCCTCGCCCGGTGTCAGCATTTCATCGGCCATGGTGCTGGCAGGGTATTCTCCGGCAAACTCCGGCAATCCCTTCACGCGGCTGTGGCGTTTGCCAAAGTGACCGTTCTGGCCAGACATGGCGCCGAGCTCCACCAGATCGATGGCCGGCTGGGTAAACAGAACACCCCCGGAAATATCCAGTTTGCCGGTAAGAATGTTGAGGCAGTATGCGAGCCAGGTGGCGACGCCGCCAAACCGTTGGGTGCTGGTGCCGATGCGGGTGTACAGGGCGGCCTTTCGGGTCGTGGCCAGCTGTCGGGCGAGTGCCCGGATATCCTTCGTGGCAACGCCGGTACGGGCGCTCACCGCTTCCGGCGTGAAGGCGAGGGAAGCCAGGCGCAGCAGATCAACATCCTTCACCAGTCGCTCGGCAGGCCCCGGGTCCACCAGGTTCTCTTTAAACAGGGTATGCACCATGGCCATCAGCAGCAGGGCATCGCTACCGGGACGGATGAAATGGAATTGGTCCGCCAGCTTTGCGGTTTCGGTCCGGCGGGGGTCTACCACAATCATTTTCCCGCCCCGCTGTTTCAGGGCTTTGAGCCGGCCCCTGAAATCGGGCACGGTCATCAGACTGCCATTGGACGCCATCGGATTGGCACCGATGCAGATAAACAAATCGGTGTGGTCGATGTCCGGAATCGGAAACAGGATCTGGTGCCCGAACATTTCCAGGCTGGCCAGCATGTGCGGCAACTGATCGTTAGAGGTTGCCGAGAAGCGGTTCTGGCTGCCGATCGCCCGCAAAAACGGCATGGTAGCAACCAGGGAGCCATGGTTGTGGACATTGGGGTTGCCCAGGTAAACGCCGATACTGTTGCGGCCATGGTCCTGACGGGTCTGGTGGAGCTTTTCTGCAACCAGATCGAAGGCCTGGTCCCAGTCCATTTCCTGCCAGCCGGTCGTGGTTTTCCGGATCGGCTTCCGCAAACGGTCCGGATCCTCGTGGAGATCCTGCAGCGCAACCGCCTTTGGACAGATGTGCCCCCGGCTGAGCGGATCATTTTCATCACCCTTGATGGAGTCAATGTGACCGTCTTTCATTTCAATAGCGACACCGCACATGGCCTCGCAAAGGTGACAGGTACGGTAGTGGGTGCCGTTTTCCATGAAGGGGGTCTCCCGGAGACTGTTGCCATGGCTGCTGAGGTTTCATTTTGCAACCAGATTAGCAGGAAATGGACGGGAGGGGGAAATAAGGATCGGTCGTTTCAGAGGCAAAAAGGGCCAGCTCGCAGGCCGGCCCTTCGTGCACAGGTCTCAGAGCCTTCTATTGCTCAGCTGGGATCTCCTTCACCGGATTGGAGATGAAGTTGAGGTAGACGCCCTGTTCGGGGATCTGAAGGGGCAGATCTATCGTCACAATTTCTCCGCCAGGGACTCCCAGGGCCCGCGCGCGGACATTGATGTCGACCAGGTTCGAGTTTCGTTGCTCAATCTGCATCCGGCCGTCGTCGAAGAAGGTAATGTTCCCCTCGAGTTCGAGCACGAATTCCCGGCCGTACAGATCGTGGCGGCCGCCCAGCGGTATTTCCATGTCCGGTGCATCGAGCATCAGTTCGGCGCGGGTCTTGAACACCGGCTGGCCATTGTCGCCTTCGGTAATTACCCCGGGGATCAGGCCCGAGCGGCTGCAGGAGGGCCCGGAACAGGCCGGGTCGTCCTTAGTGTAGCGCATACGAAGGACTTGGGTATTGGTGATGGACTCTTCCTGTAGCGGGATGAACCCGAAAACCCGCAGCTCTGTGAACACACTGATTGATGTGGTCGCAAGCTGGGTGGGGTAGAGATTCACCAGAATCCCCTCATCGCCTGTCGGCTCATACACACCGGGGCCGACAACTTCGGTATTCAGGGCGTAGGTCTGATAGATAAACTTGTTCTTCGGGCACCGCTCACCGGTCTCGCAGCCAACCCGTGCATCGGCGGTACTGGCCACGATCACAGGAGGGGATGCTGAGGCCTGATTGTTCCGCACTCTCAGTTTGGTTGAGTTGGCTGAGGCTGCCCATCCGTCGTTGTCGCTGCCCTCATGGGCGAAAGGCTCAAGACAGTCCGGATTGGTGTTGGAGTCGCAGTCCACCAGGAAGTTGGCGTTGGTGTCCCGAACAGGCAGGTTCCGCAGAGGCGCGAACACGCTGTCCAATGGCTCGGCTCCGGTGAAGTAAATCACCATGTGGTCCGGACCGTTGTTGTTGCCGCCGTCATTCAACCCTTCGAGCAGGTCGGTTTTCAGGGCCAGGCCATCGGAATCGCAAATTGAGGTGTAGGCTCCGTTGGTGCAGGTGCCGGCGTCTTCCGATGACTTCAGGGTGTAACGGTAGTGGGCGCCGGCCTCCCAGGGTTGATCCGGATAGAAGCGGATTCGCTGGAGGCTCTTCTCGAGCCGGCCGGGTAGGTTGCTTTCCAGAACCGTGATGGAACCATTTGACGCCTGGCTCACCTTTTCAACGACGAAGGTGTCGCCCGGAATAATCGACTCCAGGTCCATAGACTTTGAGAACACCACCGTAATGGGGCGATCTGACGGCATGGTGCTGACTGGCAGCACGTCACCGACACCCCCATCCGAATAACACTGTCCCAATACGCCAGCGGAGAGATCCAGCAGGCTGTGGTCGGTCTCGCAGGGATAGCCCGGATAGGTTGTCAGGGCCAGGGCAGGGCGTCGGGTCACAGATGAGCCGCCAATGTCATCCAGTGAAAACTGCAGTGGCACTGTGGTGGCCGGATTGCCGGCCAGATCGGTCAGACCATCAATCACCACTTCGTAGTCAACGCCATGGCTCAGGCCATCTTTCGGATTGAGAATGACGGCGGTTCCGTCCAGGCGTGTCTCAAGGGCATCTACAGGAATGCCATCTGCAAACAGCGAGACGCCTGTCTCAATGGAATCCGGGGCCAGTGGCTCGTCAAAGAACAGAATGACAGGGTCGCCGGGGCGCTGCATGGACTGGCGAGTATCCGGAATGGCGGTCTCACCGCCGGGCATCCAGCTCACCAGGCTTGGCGATGTGCTGTCCAGCTCCCGGAGCAGCTCGGCATCAAGCACTGAGTCGGCATCGGTGGCGGCTTCGAGGTGGAACGCGATGGTTGAGTCAGTGTATTCCTGGCCCAGGAGGTTCGGTTCCACCATGCCAATGGCATCGATAGTGAGAACGCCATCCTGCACCAGGGCAATACCGCGCAATTCCACGCCCATCAGGTCCTGGGACAGAGCCGCGTTGGGCTGTGCATTTTCAGTGTTCATGGAAACATCCATAAACAGCGTGATGTGCCGGGGGGCATTGATATCATCAGTGTAGGGGTTGGGGCTGAGGTAGCCGGAGGCGTCTGACAACATGGTGACCTTGATGTTGCCGGTGGTCTGGAGCTCACCGGTGGCCGCATCCAGAACCGGAACCTTGCCGCCGACCCGAACATCCAGGCTGGTGCTGTTCAGAACGCTTCCCCGGGCAATGCGCAACGGCAGTGCTTCATCGGCGTCGAAAGCCGGCGCATAAGCCAACTCGGCGAACAGGTCCCCGGTTTGCTGGGACGGCCCGGCATTACCCTGAAGAACGGAGTTCAGGGTAACGCCATTGATGATCTGGCCGTTCAGTGCAGACCGGGTCGCGGTCTCTTCGGTTTCTCCTGCCGCCAGGCCGGAGTCCACTGCCGATTGCTGGAGGACCACGGTCGGGCCGGTATCCCGTGGTGTGAAGCTGAACTCGCGATTGAGTCGCTCACCCTCGGGCCGGATCTGACTGGCGAGGTTGTTGAGCCGGAGGGTGTAAGTCTGGCCTGTGTCGAGAACATCATTCTTGCTGCCGCACTCCCGGGGATCTTCGGCCACGCACGGATCGACGGTTATCCGGTTGCCTTTGACCAGAACGGTTGCTGGAACGGCCTCGCCACTTTCGTCCAGCAACTCGATTGAACCGCCCAGACTCTTCCAGTCAGGATGAACAGGGTGGGTCATTGCGAGCCGGAAGGTCGAGAAATTCATCGCTTCAAACGGCGTTCCGCTGGCTGGCACCTGCCAGGCCACGTCAAAGCCTTCGGCGGAGTTGGCCAGGCCGGCGATTCCGGAAAAGGCGTTACGGGTACCGAACTGGATGCCGGGTTCACCAACCGCGTTTGGCGTGGCTATCTGCCTGCCACCTTCGGCCGCCAGTGGTTGGTCAAAAACCACAGTGTAGGATTGAAGGGCGTCAAGAGTGCTGGCTGGTGATAACTTCAGGCTCCTGCCTTCGTCAATCCGGCTTACGGAGAAAGGTATGGACTGCCCGCCGGAGGCCAGGCGGATTTTGGTCTGCAAGTCCGCATCTTCATCGGTAATACGGCGGTTAAAACGGAGCACGATATCTGTTTTCGGGCTGACGTTTGTCTGACCATCTGCCGGATAGGAGTAAACCACCAGGCCCGGAGTGGTTTTCTCGTTCATGGTCTGTTCATCCCCGCCGCAGGCCGCGAGCAGCAACGCGGGAATCAGTGCCAGTGTCTTGTTGTAATTCATGGCAAACCCTCCTTAAAACTTCAGGGTGACAGAGCCGCTGACAACATGAACGTCGCCGTCCGCCGTTACGGAAGTTTCGTTGTCGTCAAAATCCACCAGCGTGAAATCCCGCTCCTGCAATTGCTGGTACTGGTAGCCGATGTCCAGGCGTACCGGATAGGCCAACAGGCGGGTGCGGTCATAGGTGGCACTCAGACCGAGGCCAACGACAATTTTGTCGGTATCGAGATAGTTGATCTCCGGGTTGCGGGTGGATTTGAGCGGTGACTCCTCATAGGCAAGGCCGGCGCGCAGGGAGAAGTTTTTGTTGAGTGCGTACTCGGCGCCCACTCTGGGAATCAGGATGTCATCAAACTGAATCCGGTCACCAGGTGCCACGGAGCCCTGATCCTTAATGGTGTCGCCAGCGAACTGCTGCTCAAGCTCCGACCAGTTCTGCTTTTCGATACTGCCGCCGATACGCCAGCTGTCGCCCCTGTACTGGGCGCCAAAACCGAAGGTCTCCGGCTGGAAAGAATCGATGGTAGAGACCGCAAGACTCAGGCCCGGGTCCGGGATGGTCTGGGTCACGATAATGTTGGAGTCGACCGTGGTTGAGGCAGAGGATTTGGTCCGGTAGGTAAAAGCCGTCTCCCATCCCTGAAAGAAACAATCGCTTTCCGGGCAAAAGGTGCTGCCAAGATCAATGCTGGTGCCCAGAATGGTCTTCAGGGAAGGTTCGGCATTGACTGCAAGTCGCTCGCGAGTGGTTTCGCCACCCAGAGTGGATACAGCATCCAGGTTCGCCGTGGCATCAAGCGTTACCCTCACCGACGCACCGGCGGAAATCCCGCGCCAGAGAGGCGTTGCGCCACCGATATTCAGGAACAATGGCTCCTTGCCATATTGCAGGAATTGGCCGCTTTCCGTGGTCTGCGAATCGAACGCCAGCATCTCCTTGCCGTACTTCTCGACACCGGCGATGAAGCCCAGATAAATCGGATGTTTGAAGCGGGTCAGCGAGCCAAGGTTGGTCTTCATACCAATCAGCACATGCTGGCTGGGTGAGCTGGAAAGCACATCGCCATTGGCGTTCGGGTTGGCCGAACGCAGTTCCTGCTCTGAGTGCAGGATGCCGGCCGTCAGCTCGCCTCGCTCGTCTTTGGTCAGGTAGGCCGGGTTGTAGTAGGTGGCGGATACCTGATCGTTGAACATGGACAGCGACTGGGCGGTTGCCACATCCACCGGCATGACGCCGTAGGTGGTGCCGAGGTTGCCCATGCTGGCATTTGCCGGGAGAGAGAGACCTGCTGACAGAGAGGCGATGGCGACGGACAGGGCCCGTACTGAGAGCCGGGAGGAAATAGCCATTGATACACTCCATTACTTCGTTGTTTTTATGCTCGGGCCAAGGCCCGGCCCCTGACGCACGGCTGGTACGCAGGTGGTTCGGGTAATAGTGTATGTGGCTTGTCTTTTCAGGACGTTGGCTTTTTTGACATCGAACAACGTCTTTAGAACCAGCACTGCAAGAGGGAAGACGTAAGTGCGTGTAGTTCTGGGAGAAGATATTCAGCTTACAATGTTGTTAAGGGGATTAGTCGCGGCTGAGCTCAGGTGCTGGCACAGGAAAGGAGGCCCCAAACCGCCCGAAACGGAGTGCGGAAGTACACTTGAAAGAAAAGGTCCCAAGTGCAGGGCCTTTGAAATTTGTGAGCTTTAATGTGTCAATTAACCCGACACTAATTGGTTCTTATACGTCGCCGTATTGCAACGAGTCCCATTAGCCCTATGCTGAACAGCGCCAGGGTTGAGGGTTCAGGTACCTTTACCGGCCCACAATCACGATCGACGCAGTAGGCGGCATCATGAGAGAAGGGAGCAAAGTCGGTGATTGCCGTCCTTTGGCCATTAGTTTCGCCGTAGGTATAGAGATCAAAATGAAGACCGTAGCCCCCTGCCAGTGATGACGCATCGATCTGAAATACCTGCTTGAACAACTCCTCACCGGCAGGTCCAGCCGTATCGTCCTGGACGTTGTAGGAGGCAATTGTGGGCAGGCCGGCAAAACTGAATGCGAGTTGGTAATAGTAGGTATCGAAGATTCCGTGTGGGGCAAGTTCTCCGCCGTTGGAGACTGATGCGACAGGCGGAGTGCCATATTCGGAGGCGCCAAACAGGGTGGAAAGCGCCGTGCCATTTACGTAAGCGCCCATAAATCGGCACCTGTTCCATAAACCCAGGATTTGTCACATTGATTCCTTTCTTTAAATCGAGGAGGAATCCTATGGTCAATTCTGACCTGCACGCATCATGGCAACAGACGCTCTCAAACTGGCAAGAATCGGGCATGTCCGGTGCTGCTTTCTGCAAGCAACAGTCACTCAGCTACCACCGATTTGTCTACTGGCGTCGAAAGCTGAACGGCAGCACGGATGACAAAAAGGCTTCCCCGTCCGGATTTGCTCGCGTCGCTCCGGTTCCGAAGGATCAGGCGACAGATGGCCTTACCGTCTCGTTGCCCGGCGGCGTTTCGATCACCGGTTTACACGCGGGTAACATCGAGTTGCTGGGCGTGGTCCTGAGGCAGCTGTGATGCGAAACCGGTATCTGCGCCCGTCGTGGGATCTGCCAGAGATCTATCTGTACCGGGCACCAATCGACTTCCGCAAGCAGGCCAATAGCCTGGCACTGCTGGTGGAGCAGGAGCTTGGCCATAGTCCGTTCTCCGGTGCACTCTACGCCTTCACCAACCGGCAGCGGAACAAAATCAAGTGCCTGATGTGGGAAGACAACGGTTTTGTGCTCTATTACAAGGCCCTGGCCGAGGAGAAATTCAAGTGGCCGGGCCCATCTGACGAGCTGATGCCGCTGACCGGCGAGCAGATTAACTGGCTGTTGGACGGGTACGATATCAGCCTGTTGCGGGGGCATAAAACCCTGCATTATGAGAGCGTCGGATAGCACTTTTTACGTGTGCCAGGGCGTTGTTTTTGCTATAATTTAGCCATGAAAACAACACCTGATAACGCCACTTCAAACCCCGATTTCAGCGGTCTCTCTGCCGCTGAAATGGTGGCGGTTATCAGCGGTCTTCAGCAGCAACTCGCCTCGAAAGAGGAAGCCTTTCTGAACCAGGAGGCCAAGCTGAAATCCCAGGCATCAGCACTGGAACAGCGCGATCAGGCCATCCAGAGCCGGGACGCCCGCATCGAGATCCTCGAAGAGTTACTGCGACACAAGAAGATCCAACAGTTCGCAGCCAGTAGTGAAAAGCAGCCCAATCAGATCCTGCTGTTTGATGAAGCAGAACTGGAAGTCGAGATCGATGAACTGCGTGATCAGCTGCCGGATGACGTGGAGGAAAAAGACGCACCGCCACGCACCTCCCGGAAACGTCGTCAGCGCGGCTTCTCCGACAAGCTTCTGCGCGAGCGTATTGAGCTGACCCTCAGTGACGAAGAGAAGGCCGGTGCCAGTAAGACCTTCTTCACCAAGGTGAAGGAAGAGCTGGAGTTCATCCCCGCTCAGTTGAAGGTGCTGGAGTACTGGCAGGAAAAGGCAGTGTTCGAACAGGACGGTGACGAGCGCATCGTCGCTGCCTTCCGTCCGGTTCATCCGCTGGGTAAGTGCACCGCCACGCCGTCACTGCTGGCTTACCTCATCACCTCCAAGTACGCCGATGGCCTGCCGCTGTACCGGCTGGAGCAGATGCTCAAGCGCCTGGGCCATGAGGTCAGCCGTACCAGCATGGCTCACTGGATCATCCGGCTGGATGATGTGTTCAAACCATTGATCAACCTGATGCGGGAAGTGCAGAACAGCAGCGATTACCTCCAGGCCGACGAAACCCGGATCCAGGTGCTCAAGGAGGATGGCAAAACCGCCCAATCCGACAAATGGATGTGGGTCACCCGGGGCGGCCCACCGGGGCATCCCTCGGTGCTGTTCGAGTATGACCCCTCTCGTGG
Source organism: Marinobacter metalliresistant (assembly GCF_038098645.1). NCBI lineage: Bacteria > Pseudomonadati > Pseudomonadota > Gammaproteobacteria > Pseudomonadales > Marinobacteraceae > Marinobacter > Marinobacter metalliresistant. The sequence continues at coordinate 3,406,505 of NZ_CP101118.1, forward strand.
CGGTAAGGTACCGGTGCGCCTGCTTGATGACTTCCAGGGCATATTGCAAGCCGATGGCTACTCCGGCTATGGTAAGGTGTGCCGTGACAACAATCTGACCCGGATCGGATGTTTAGATCACGCAAGACGCAAGTACGTGGAGGCTTCACGGGCGGCACCGGCCAAGGGCAAGAAGGGGCAGCCCTCGAAAGCCGATGTGGCTCTGAGCCACATCCGGAAACTGTATGCGATTGAAAAGGCCGCTCGCGATCTGAGTGATGCTGAACGCTACCGGATGCGTCAGGAAAAGAGTCTGCCATTGCTGGCGACCTTCAAAGCCTGGCTGGAAGCCAACGTCAGCAAGGTGCTGAAAGGCTCGCTCACTCGCAAGGCCATGGACTACACCCTCAACCAGTGGGACTATCTGGTGGGCTACTGCGAACGTGGTGACCTGAAGATCAGTAACGCCCTGGCCGAAAATGCCATTCGCCCCTTTGCGCTTGGCCGCCGCGCATGGTTATTTGCCGACACCACCCAAGGCGCAAATGCCAGCGCTACCTGCTTCTCCCTGGTTGAAACGGCCAAGGCCAACCAACTCGAACCCTCAGCCTACATACACCACCTGCTCACGCATATTGCCGAGGCGGATACGGCGGAGAAACTGGAAGCATTGCTGCCCTGGAACGTGGAGCTGGTTCGGGTCTGACATCTCAGTGCGGGTGATGCAAGTGGGTCGATTTAAATGCGCTTACCCATTTACGGTGACACTGCCAAGGTTAGCCGGATCCCCGATATTCTGGGTCTTGGGCAGTAGCGCGACCGAAAGGTAATAGTCAATAGCTGTATCTACTTCGGTTGTCTTGCCCAAGGCCCATAGATCAAATGATGAAGTTGTAGTCACGGTGCTCTCTTCTGTACCGCCTACATAGGTGCCGCCATCAATATCCAGTTGTAGTGTTGGTATGGCAAGCGCAGAGCCCGCTCCCAGCATCCCTGTAACCAAGGCCGCTAAAGTTCCCGTTCTCATAGCGACAATCCTCCAAAATTTCATATGCATGTCCCAACCAGTCAATGGCGGGTGTCCTGTGGAATACATGCAAAAGCATGACCAGAAACTAGAAGTAACGGAGTTTCAACGGCCTGACTTTACAAGGTAATTGCTTGGTAGGTGCTGTGTGTAAAATATGCCGACAAGAATCTGAGCTTTGATGAGTGGTCATGACACCATAACGTGGCCGGTGTTTGTCACCATAAATTGGCCGGGTTTTCCAGCCAATAATAGAATGACCAGATATTGTGGTATTAAGCCTTTTAAACAAAAGCGAACATTCGCCGATCTCAAAACCCCAGTTTCGCAGGGGCAAGGGCCTATCGACGTAACGGTGCGGGTGGCCGAAGGGTTCTGGTGGAATGTCAGTAAAGGCGCCATCATCAAGGCGGCTAATTCCGAGAAGGCTCAACGAAAGCCGGTAAGGGCGCCCGGGTCACTCCGTTACTGAACGACTGCGGCGGTTACGCCCCCACCGTTTAACCTCTATGTTAATTTATCCTCCGTGTTAATTCCGCCATCCAGCTCAGAGGCAGTACTGCTTCCACTGCGCGATGGCGTTTGCGGATCCTTTCAGTGTTAGCGACTCTTCCCTGTCTTCGCCTTTTCCGCGGGGGTCAATCTTGAAGGTAACGCCTTTGCCTCTGGATAGTTCGTCGAGCAGCTCGGGCAAGTCATCGTGATCTTTGATCGAGGCGAACCCACTGGACATTGAATTGGCAAACATATTGCCATCGAATCGGAAAACCTTTCCGTCAGCGTCCACCATCACCATGAAGTCTACAGGGGCGCTGTAATAAGCCAGTGGCATTTCGAAGGAGAAGCGCAGAAGTACGTTTTTTACCACTCCGTCGGTTACGTCGCAGCGAAGGCCAAGGCTCATATACTCAGTTTCGTAAAAGCCCACCTGGTCGGTGTATCCGACGACCTGATCGTAGGCTGTTTTGGCGGTGTAGGTGGTTTCACCGGCAAATCGGTCTTCGGAGGCAGACGTCGTCTGTCAAGGTAGTTGGCACCTGATTCAGTTGGGCTCTAATGAGCCACGCATTGTTCTTTAACAGTTTGCTCTTCTGGTAATGGATTCAACCACACAGCTCCGATCGGCTCACAGTTCCGGATGCTGGTTGACCAGCGGCCAGGGTTCTTTTCTCTGGCCTTTAGCAAGGTGATCTTTCGGCGTGCCAGTATGTCAGCGTCTTTGCCTGCATGGCGGTCTGCCGGTGTCACATAGCGGATAGCGCTGTGACGGTGTTCTTCGTTATACCAGCCGATGAACTTCCTTACCCAGTCACGTGCCAGCTCCAGGTTCTCAAAGCCTTCAGGCGGGTATCCCGGACGCTGCTTGGTGGTGCCGAACAGCGATTCGATATAGGCGTTGTCGTTAGACACACGCGGCCGGCTGTAGGACGGCGTGACACCCAGTTTCTCGAACGTCGCCGGTAACGTGCCACCTTTCATGGCACTGCCATTGTCCGAATGCACCACCGGTGGGTTGTTGATACAGCCTTCACGGAGCAGCGCTTTGCGCAGCACGATTTCACTATTGGCGGCGCTTTCTGCATCGAAGACTTCGGCACCCACGATCTTGCGGCTGTAGACGTCGAGCATGAAGTACAGATAAAAGAATTGACCCCGAACCATAGACTTTAAGTAAGTCACGTCCCAGCACCAGACCTGATTCGGTCTGGTCGCCTCGTGCCGGCGTGGCGGGCCCACTCGTCCGGATGATCGTGTGCCCCGGCGATGGTTCTCATTGTGTTCGGTCAGAACGCGATAAAATGACGATTCTGAGGCGATGTACCAGCCATGGTCATCCAGCAACAGCGGCACGACCTGAGACGGTGGCAGACTGGCGTAATCGGACTGGTGGCAAACGGCCAGGATCATGGCTTTCTCCATTGCGGTCAGTGCATGAGGCGGTGTGTGTTTTGGTGCGCTTGGCCGGCCATCCTCATCACCGGCTTTCCAGCGGCGATAGGTGTTGGTGCCAATGCCCAGCTCGGCACAAGCGCTTTTCAGGCGCGCGCCATCCACACGGGCCTCATCAACCAGCTCTAAGGCATGCTGGCGATCTCGGGTGCTGGTCAGTCGTCCTCGTCCCCCCAGATCGCCTGGGCCTTTTTTCGCAGGGCCAACAGCGCGGCTGTTTCAGCCAGGGCGGCGTCTTTACGCTTCAGTTCGCGTTCAAGTTGCCGGGTGCGTTTTTTCTCCTGCTTGACCGCTTCACGAGAGCGTTTTTCGACCTTTTCATCGCGATCATTGGCGATTTCACAACTCTGGCGCCAGCGTCGAATCTGCTCGGGATAAACGCCCCGTTTGCGACAATACTCATTCAACTCGGACTCGCTCAGTGCGGCGGTCTCAAGCACGGCATTGAACTTATCGCGAGAACTCCAACCTTCCGGATCTGAACCGTGATCTGGCAGTAACTGTCCATTTTTCCGAGCTTCGTTTCGCCAGTTGTAAAGAGTGGCATCGGAAATACCTTCTTCCTCTGCCACTACGGCAACTGGCCGGTTATTAGGTGGCAGTAACTTTTTAAGAATGGCTTCGCGACGCTCCGGTGAATATTTCATGAAAACCTCTGTCTCTCGCCCCACTTTATTGAGAGAGTCTAACATCGGGTGGGGTTCCAACTACCTTGACAGAGGGGGATATTCACTTTGCGACCGTCCAGGCCACCCCAAAATTTCTAAACAAAAGCGAACATTTCCCCCCATCCATTCAACAATAGCGCTCGGCTCAAGAGGGGATAATCGGAAGATTTCTCTTTGGGCAGATTTCGAGTCTGTTCATAGGGGCTATATGTCAGCCAAAATGGGCCTAATTCAAAGGCGGTAGATCAGGCTTGGCGTTAAAATGAGTGAAGAATTTTATTTACCCCGAACACTGAACCATGAGGGTGACTGCCTCACCGAGGAACAGCTGCTTAAGAGCAGTTCTGTCATTATCGTTCTCGCAGAGCCCGGTGCGGGAAAGTCCGAACTTCTGAAAAGCTTAGGACTTCAATTGGGGGTAAAATCGGAATCTGCCAGATTATTCAAGCTTGAGACTGAACCACGTCAATGTGATTTCCTAGTCCTTGATGGGCTTGACGAAGTTGCAAGGCTCAACGAGTCAGGCCTTGATGAGCTTATTTTCAAGGCCAGAAAAAACCAACCTAAGAAGGTTATCTTCGCCAGTCGATCTAGCGAGTGGGAAGAGTCAAACACCCACCTTGTCAAAGAATGCTTCGCGACAGATCCTTATGTTACCTATCTGAATGCTCTTTCAGAGAATGAGCAGCAGGCATTTTTTGGACATCTCTTCCCCGAACAAGATTTTTCGAAGTTCCTACAAGCTGTAGATGCCTTCGATCTTGCTCCACTTCTTGGCAACCCGCTCTTTCTTAGTCTGTTCTCTGAAGCCTTTGTGGAAAGCCAAGGCAATTTTGTGGATAAGAGGCAGGTCTTTCATGACGCGGTTGAGAGGCTCGCCTTTGAGGCAAATAAGCAACGTCCCCAGAGAAACAGCTTTTCGTCTGATGTAAAAATCGAGATATCTAAAGAAGCTTTTACTGTACTTCTACTTTCGGGCGCCGTCGGCATCAGCATTGCGGATACGCTAAAGACGGATCTGTTCCCCCGTCTGCAAAGTATTGTGTCTTCTACCAGGCACAACCCTAACTGTGTCCTGGACTCAAGATTGTTTGTCCCAACTGACGATCAGAACTCTCACCGTCCAGTACACCGGGTTGTCGAGGAATATTGTGCGGCCGAGTATCTTGCTCAACGAATCGATGATCCATGTGATCCATTATCACTACGACAGTGTTTTGCCCTCATAGCCCCCAATTCCGTTGTGCGCGAAGAATTGCGAGGCCTCTTAGGTTGGCTCGCTGCCGTTGGCGGAGAAAGCATACAGCGGGGAGCGATACAGCTCGCTCCGTACGCAGTGTTAGCAAACGGGGACCCTTCCCGATTGACTACGCGCTCAAAAATATACTTACTTCATGCGCTGCGAAAGCAAGCGGATGATGATCCCTACTTCCGTGGTGGTGATGTATGGCGATCGCTCAACATTTCGGGTTTTTTCTCGGCCGATCTCAAGGAGCCAGTTCGCGAGTTATTGTTCGATATAAATGCTGGTATCCAAGTCAGAGCCCTGGTGCTGGATCTTTTGGAAGGAGCGCCTGCTGCAACTGAACTGGACCGGGATCTTACCAACCTGATGCTTGATGTTTCGGAGCCGGCCGGATTGCGCCGTCTCGCTGCTAACTGCCTCGTCGCTATTCACAACCGTGATCACAAGCCGAACCTAGGTGATTTGATAGCCAGAGGCGACGCGGTTTCTCTCGAACTAGGCGCCATGTTTTTCAGGGAACTCGGCAGCCAACAGTTTGGCCGAGAATCACAGAAGGCGCTTCTATTGAGCTCCGCCGTTCTTTATTCAAACGATGATGCACTGAGAGCGGATGACAACGTAGGTTCTCGACTTTTCATCACACGATATATCCACTCTCTCGACGGTAAAGAGGTTGCTTGGCTCCTAGACGAGCTGAGCAAAGGGCTACAATGCACGTGCGGTGCCGAAAACCGGTTTGAGTGCCATTGCAGGGACGGTATCAGCAAGATTATCGGGCATTTGCTCGATCAATTTTTTGAAAGCGAGCATGCCGATATCGAGGCGCCCAGAATTTATCATTGGATCCGAAACCTCAATTTCCACAACGATATCGATGGACAGCGTAGTAAGGCGACGGACGTACTTCAGAAGAACCATTCGCTTCGACAGGAACTATTGAAAATAGCCTGTGATGATCGAACTGCTTCCGAAACCGAAGAGCCTTTTCTCAACCCGTTTTTGTTCCATCCTCACATCCACTCTGGTATTAAGCTACAAGCTCAGGACTCGGTCGTCTTGGCTCGCCATGCCTTTACCGTGGGCAATATGCGCTTGTGGCGTGCTCTCCACATGAGAGCGCTTCCTAAAACACGCGGCAATTTTCAGGAAGTATCAAAGCTTAGACATCTAATGCGCCAACAAGCGGCTGAGGCCAGTGAATTCATGCGCCATTGGTATAAGTTGGAGCGTGAATCCAAGGCATGGTGGGAAGAAAACCAACTAAGGTGGGAGAGGAAAAGCCGCAAGTCCCAAGCAAAACAAGAAAAGCGGTTGGCGCGGAATAGGGCGGCTATGGAGCGTGATCGCGATTTAGTTGAATCCGGGAAAAATCTCGGTTTCCTGGGGAATATTGCTACCCTCTACCTTCACAATCCTGAGGAGATAGAAAGGCGCTTCGGGAATCTCGAAGCAATTCGCCGGTCATTTATCAATTGTCGTCTCCATCTTCAACCTCATCTGCCTTCCCTAGCGGAAACAGCAAACCTTCATTGCACAGGTCGGTTTTTGCCAGCGGAAAGGATCTTGATGGCATCAAGTGTTGAAATATTCCGGGAGACCGGTTCACTCGAAACGCTCGATCAGCAAGCCCTCGAAATACTTAGGGCGAATATCGATCTAAGATTCGATAGCGTCCAAGAAGACGAGTGGGCTCAAATCCGTCAAGAAGCGGATGCTCGCCTGTTCCAAAACGATGCAGACAAGCGCAGCTATTTGATTCGGTTCGTCAAAACACAGCTGGATAGCCATGGTCCCGATTCGAGGCCGGAAGGAGTTCATTTGCTTCGTGATGATCCGATGTTTTCGTCCATTGCCGGTCCGCTTGCTCTTGAGTGGCTCGACGACTATCGCGGCAATAATACTTGGGTGTTGGAATGCCTCTTTGACGCTGCTTTGAAGGCTGGTCGTATGGATGAGCTAGTCGGGCGGGTTCAACAGCGAACGCATGACTGTCTGGAGGCATGGTCGAGTGCGTGCGACAGGACTCCACGCGAGCCAGAACTTGTTTTTTGGTGCTTACGGCATCTTTACTTTGTACCTGACCTCCATCCGCTGATGTCAGATTGGCTTTCAAGCGACCAGGACCTTATTTTCGAGTTTGAGTCGCTGTTCGGCGGGCTAATGAGAACCGGGACTCCGTCCTGGCCACGCCTAAGCGCCCAAAAAATACGTTTGATTCTGGAATCGTTCATTGACGATTGGCCAGCGGTGCACTTACCCACCCATTGGGGTTCTGATAGTCCGAGAGAAGAGCGAGCCTATAGGCTTTTGAATGATCTGGTGTGGCAGATAGCAAATGACCACCCGGAGAGCAGCTTGTTGGTCTTGGACCAGCTCCAAGCTGACGGGCGCTTCGAATGTTTTCGGGAGAAGCTCAAAACGATGAAAAGTGGCGCTTATCGCACGATCGCGCTTAGAAACTATAGTCCGCCGTCCCCCTCCGACATTTTCAATGTGCTTCACCGAGATGAAGTAGTTACGGTTGAAGGCCTCAGGCAACTGGTGCTGGAAGAGCTCGAATCACTTCAGGGTGAAATATCAGGCGGTGAATTTGATACAGGCAATCTCTTTTACAACGGCGATAGGAGGGTCGGAGAAGTTGAGGCTTCTAAACGAGTTGCGGATCGCCTCTCCATCAAACTTCAATCCAAAGGCATTAAGATTGAAATCGAAGACCAGGTTAAGAGCGCAAATCGCTGCGACATCTCAGCAATCAAAATGTTTTCTGGCAAGGAATTAATGCTTCCCATCGAGGCAAAAGGACAGTGGCACGAGGATCTGTATACCGCCGCGTCGATGCAACTCGATCAGCTCTATGCTATTCATCCGGCAGCTCAGGGCCAGGGCATTTACTTAATCTTCTGGTTTGGATCCTGGGAGAAAGTCGAGGGTCGGAAACGGCATGGCCTGGAGACAGCCAGTCAACTAAAAGCAGCCATTGAAGAGCTTCTCGATCACGGACTTAAAGGGCGCATCGACGTCTTCGTCTTGGACGTGTCACGTGGATGAAAAGACCGTAGAACCATCCTAGGACCTCTCCATGCGGCGCAGAGCAAACGGGGTAGAACCCGACGACCGAGACTCGGCCGTGATAGGAAAATTCCTCGAGATGGAACCGGTCCTTGGTGCTCATTGCCACGCTGTCCTTTAGTCAGATCTAGGGGCAGTATGTGGAAAATGCAGTTCGCTAACCTGGAGTTGAAAAAGCTAGTTTTTAGCTATGCGGGGGCATTGAAGTGATCACACCTAACAATTTACGCCACACGGACGCATGAGAGTACGCTTGTGCGCTCTCGCGTTATTCCAAAATCTGAATGTTCGCTTTGCGACCTTTGTGCAGCTGAGCACCTTATAAATTGCATGTGCCAAATTGGCACACCCAAGTTGATTAAGGCAATTAAGTATGCCAACATGGCACACGTAGATTGGGTCCGTCGAATCACTTTTTATCAAGGAAGAGGGTTTTCTTGGGTTCCAGTCGAGCCTATCCCACCATCGGTGAAGAATATGATGAACACACAAGGTAAAGACACTCGCTTGGTCGCCCGTGTCGATGAAGAAACGCAGAGACTTATTGCTCATGCAGCAGAGTTAACGGGCCGCAGCTTGAGTCAGTTCCTGATCTACGCTGCAAAGAAAGAAGCACAAGAGGCCGAGCGTCAGGCGCTACAAATTCAGGTTTCCCGGCAAAGTGCTGATCTTATGCTGGAGCTACTGGATAACCCTGAGCCGATTAACCCAAAGCTTCGAGAAGCTGCACTCAACCACAGGAAGTTGGCTGGTGACTTTAAGAACCGAAGAAATCAGTAAAAAACACAATCGGCGAAAGTTTGACTGCGGTAAACCTGCACTCAACGAGTTCTTAAAGAAAATTGCCCGGCAAAGCAGCCAGAAGATGGCGACACGGACTTATGTACTGATTGAAGATGAGGTCGACCCGACGGAGATCCTCGGTTATTACACTCTTCTTCCCAGCACCGTTGTCTTCCCCCAGGGGTATCCCCTGCAAAAGCGGTTTCCGTCGGATCCGCCGGTTTACCGGCTGGCACGGCTTGCGGTTGATAACTCCGTGAAAGGATACGGATTAGGAGCATACCTGCTGATCGAGTGCCTGAGGCGGGTTGTTGATGCGTCGATTTCAGTTGGAGGTATAGGCTGTGCGGTAGATGCCAAAGACGACGACTCAAAAAGATTCTACGAAAAGTTTGGGTTCGTTGCTATTGATGCCGTTGAGGGTGACTCTTTAGCTCTTTGGCTACCTTTTGAACAATGTCTCGAAGCAGTCGAACTCTCACAGACAAGTGGACGGTAGTCGGGTTCTGCCCCGTTACTGCGGATCTCTCTAAAAAGAGGCGGAATTTCTCCCGGGGGAAAGTGTTGGTCTATCCGCCTGAACGTTCGCTTTGCGACCTATCTGTCAATCTACGGTGTCAGTCTCCGGTCACGTTGTGGCGACATGACCCGAATTATGGTTTCAAAATGAGGCGGCCAAAACTGCTAACGTAAGTCACCATAATGTGGCCGTTCCGGCCAATTTATGCTGACATGACCAATGAGTGGTAAGGAGGCTGGCAAATGGTGGGCCCAGCAGGACTCGAACCTGCGACCAAGGGATTATGAGTCCCCTGCTCTAACCAACTGAGCTATAGGCCCATTCAGCGAACGCTGTTTGGAAAGGTGTTTCCGGAGGGGGGAAACAAAGCGGGCGCCATTATACCGGTGAGGTGTGGCGCCCGCTACTGTTTGCGGGAATTATCCCTGATTACCCTGGTCGTCGATAAAGCCACGCAGGTGATCGGAGCGTGACGGGTGACGCAGTTTGCGCAGAGCCTTGGCTTCGATCTGACGGATACGTTCCCGGGTAACGTCGAACTGTTTGCCGACTTCTTCCAGGGTGTGGTCAGTGTTCATCTCGATGCCAAAGCGCATCCGCAATACCTTGGACTCGCGGGCTGTGAGCCCGGCCAGTACGGAGCGGGTGGCCTCGCGCAGGCCTTCGGCGGTAGCGGAATCCACCGGGGAGAGGGCCTGGATATCTTCGATGAAGTCGCCCAGGTGGCTGTCTTCGTCATCGCCGATCGGAGTTTCCATGGAGATCGGCTCTTTCGCAATCTTCAGCACCTTGCGGATCTTGTCCTCGGGCATTTCCATGCGTTCGCCAAGCTCTTCCGGCGTGGGCTCCCGGCCCATCTCCTGCAGCATCTGGCGGGAGATGCGGTTGAGCTTGTTGATGGTCTCAATCATGTGCACCGGAATACGAATGGTGCGGGCCTGGTCCGCGATGGAGCGGGTGATGGCCTGGCGAATCCACCAGGTGGCGTAGGTGGAGAACTTGTAGCCGCGGCGGTACTCAAACTTGTCTACGGCCTTCATCAGGCCGATATTGCCTTCCTGGATCAGGTCCAGGAACTGCAGGCCGCGGTTGGTGTACTTCTTGGCGATGGAAATAACCAGTCGCAGGTTGGCCTCGACCATTTCCTTCTTGGCACGGCGGGCCTTGGCTTCGCCAATGGAGACGCGGCGGTTGATTTCCTTGATGTCGGCGACATCCAGATCCACTTCGTTCTGCACGTTCTGGATCCGCTTCTGGAGGCGAACAATCTCGTCAATGCGCTCCGAAATCGGCGCTGCGTAAGGCTTCTTGCTTTTGGCGATCTTGTCGGCCCAGTCCAGGTTGACCTCGTTGCCAGGGAAGGATTTGATGAAATCCTTGCGCGGCATTTTGCAGTCACGCACGCAGATCTGCATGATCGCCCGCTCGTTCTCGCGCACGAGATCATTGGTGGAGCGAACCACGTTGACCAGTTCATCGAATGCCTTGTTGGCCAGCTTGAACGGCGCGAACACCTGGCCCAGCTCGTTCAGGGCTTGCTGGGTTTTCTTGTCGGAACGGCCGTGCTTGGCCAGTGCCTTGTTGGCGGCATTCAGCTTTTCGTTGAGCAGTTCGAACCGGAGACGGGTTTCTTCCGGATCGGGTCCGTTATCGGTTTCTTCCTCGTTTGAGGAATCGTCGTCATCGTCGGAGGATGAGCCGGAATCGTCCGAGCTATCGGTGGTGGTGTCCTCGCCCATGAACGGCTCGGCATCGTCCGGGTCCAGAAAACCGGTTACCACGTCGCTGATGCGGCCTTCGTTCTCGATAATGCGGTCGTAGGCCTGGCTAACGGTGCCGGTGATGCCGGGAAAGTGGGCGACGGCAGCCATGACATCGCGGATACCTTCCTCGATACGCTTGGCGATGACGATTTCGCCTTCACGGGTCAGCAGTTCCACAGTGCCCATTTCCCGCATGTACATGCGGACCGGGTCTGTGGTTCGGCCGGCGTCGGATTCTACGGCAGCCAGCGCGGCGGCGGCTTCGGCGGCAGCGGCTTCGTCGGCCGTGGAATCGCCATCGGTCATCAGAAGCGTGTCTGCGTCCGGTGCAACTTCAGACACCTGAATGCCCATGTCGTTGATCATGCGAATGATGTCTTCGACCTGATCCGGGTCAGCGATGTCTTCCGGGAGGTGGTCGTTTACCTCGGCGTAAGTCAGGTAACCTTGTTCCTTGCCTCGTGCAATGAGGTCTTTCAAACGTGATTTTTGCGAATTGCCTGACATAGACACCCTGTGAACTCGCTTTTCAGAAGGAAAAAAGTGAAACAGCCATTATAGCTGTCGCTCGGTTGCTCTGCCACCAAGGAGCCGCGGCTTCATGGTTAGATGGTGATCAGTGCATCAAGTTTCAAGTGCTGTTAGTCCCGGGTTCCACCACTCAGGGCTCTCAGCTCCTGCCGCTCCTCGGTTGTGAGGCTTGACAGGTTTCGTAACAGTGTTGCCAGTCGCAGCTGGCGCGATGCTTCCTCGTTCGGGCTTAGAAGCTCCCTCGCGGCGGCCAGCGTGCTTTCCCGCGCCGGAATGTGCTCGATCCCGTCAAACAGGTGGTAAAACCGCTCCCGGGCTGTGTTGTCCAGTGCCAGTCCGCGAACCAGTGCTTTTCGATCCCGGACGGCCTTCTCCAGAATCCAGCTTGCAAAATTACGGGCCTGGTTAAACTGTCTGGAGCCGCTGGCCAGCTCTGTTACTTCGGTGGCCAGATCCGGCGCCTCCAGCAGGGCAAGGCAGAGAATGCTGTCCTTGCTGAGTTTTACGTCGATGCGCTCTTCGGTAACCCGGTCCCTTCGCTCGCCGTTCCACCTGCCTTTTTGTTGTCCGTGCTGCCGGTTTTGCCACGGATTGCGCCCGCCGCAGAGGCGGAGCATTTCATGCCACATGGCATCCCGGAGGGTGCTTCTTGGCATCTTGTTGAGCATTGGCTCAACCCGGGCCCTCAGTTCGCCCCGGTGTTCTGGCAACTGCAGATCCAGGCCTTCGCTCTGCCGGTCAAACAGGTACCGGGACATGGGTGTGGCGCCGTCAATGCGCTTCTGGAAGGCCTCGGGGCCTTCCTTTCGCACCAGTGTGTCCGGGTCCTCACCCTGTGGCAGCATCAGAAACTGCAGGTGGAGGCCGTCGGCCATCAGTTCCAGCGCATTTTCCATGGCCCGGTCAGCGGCCCGGAAGCCGGCCTGGTCTCCGTCGAAGCAGAACACAATGTGTCTGACCTGTCTCAGCAGGGCCGTCAGGCTGTCCTGATTCGTCGCCGTGCCCAGGGTTGCAACGGCATAATGAATGCCGTGCTGGGCGAGGGCGATAACGTCCATATAGCCTTCAACCACGAGTAATTTGTCGAGCTGCCGGATTGCCTGCCTGGCCTCAAACAGTCCGTATATCTCGCGGCTCTTATGAAAGACATCCGACTCCGGGGAGTTGATGTATTTCGCCTTGTCGTCACCCAGTGTACGACCGCCAAAGGCGACTGTTTTGCCCCGGCTGTTGCGGATCGGGAACATGACCCGGTTCCGGAACAGGTCCCTGGGCCGGCCGTATTTGTCGGAAACCGTGCCGGTCTCGATCAGCGGGCCCTGGAGGTCTCTGTTCGCCGCATCGTACAGGGCGGTACCGGTTGAGGGTGCGTAACCCACCTGGTATTGCTCTACGATGGTGCTGTCCAGGCCTCGCTGCTTCAGGTAGTCCCGGGCATAGGCGCCCTGCTGGCCCTGCAGCGCTGAGTGATAGAAGCGGCTGGCAAAATCCAGAGCGTCTGTCAGTGTTCGGGCCTGCTGGATTTCCTGTTTCGCAGCCCGGTCATAGGGCACTTCCAGTCCGACCCGTTTGGCCAGTTCTTCAACTGCTTCGGTAAAACCCAGTCCGTCGAACTCCCTGACAAAACTGATGGCGTCGCCATGAGCTCCGCACCCGAAGCAGTGGTAAAAGCCCTTATCCGGCCGGACATTGAACGAGGGTGTTTTCTCGTCGTGGAACGGGCAGCAGGCCTTGTAATTGGCGCCGGCTTTCTTGAGTGTAATGCGTGAACCGATCAGTTCCGCCAGATCTATGCGGTCCAGCAGGTTTTCAACAAACTGTTGAGGGATCAGTCCGCTCATGGAGGCTCCACATCAGGCCGTCATCGGAATTGGCCAATAGCCAAAAATGCCGCCGAAGCCAAGCCTCGGCGGCATTTTTGAGTCGCTCTGTGCAGCCTGCGGCTGTACAGGCAATCAGTGCTTTGCAGTCAAGCGGCGTCGGAAAACTTAGTACAGACGCTCGAACTTGCGCTGTTCCCGCTGAAGCTTCTTGAGATGACGCTTAACGGCAGCGGCTGCTTTGCGCTTACGAACAGCGGTCGGCTTCTCGTAGTGCTCACGACGACGCACTTCAGAAAGTACACCTGCTTTTTCGCAGGAACGCTTGAAGCGACGCAGTGCTACGTCAAACGGTTCATTCTCTTTCACTTTAACAGCTGGCATTCGAAAATCACCTACCTGATAGATTCGGTTTCAATTTTGTCCGCCTGGCATGGCCAGATCGGTTCTCGATCCCTGGTCAGATTGGCTAAAACTCGACCAGTGCATAATTTAGGGCGGCAATGATAGCGCCTGGCTTATGGCGAGGTCAATGTTTGTTCGATGAATCTGCCAGTGGGTTTCGGGTTTCTGCTAAAATGCGCCTCGTTTTCAATTCTGCCAATCCATTTCTGCCAACCAATGTGGCCAGACACTATGCTGATACTTGGTATTGAAACCTCCTGTGATGAAACCGGCGTTGCACTGTACGACACCGAGCAGGGCCTGCTGGGCCACGCACTGTTCAGCCAGATAGCCATGCATGCGGATTACGGCGGTGTGGTGCCCGAGCTGGCTTCCCGGGACCACGTCCGCAAGCTCCTGCCACTGTGTGATCAGGTGCTGGCGGATGCCGGGCGAAGCCGCACCGATATAGAGGGCATTGCCTACACCGCGGGCCCCGGGCTGGTGGGCGCGCTTATGGTGGGTGGCGCTGTGGCTCATGCGCTGGGCTTTGCCCTGGGCATTCCCGTGCTGGGTGTGCATCACATGGAGGGGCATCTGCTGGCGCCCATGTTAGAGGACAATCCGCCCGCATTTCCTTTTGTGGCCTTGCTGGTTTCCGGCGGGCACACGCAGTTGGTGCGGGTCGATGGCATAGGTGCGTATGAAATGCTGGGTGAGTCGGTGGACGATGCCGCCGGTGAAGCCTTCGATAAAACCGCCAAGATGCTCGGCCTGGATTATCCGGGTGGCCCCCGGGTGGCGGCACTCGCCGAGAAAGGCACTGAAGGGCGCTACCGGTTTCCAAGGCCAATGACCGACCGGCCCGGGCTGGATTTCAGTTTCAGTGGCCTGAAAACCTTTACCCTCAATACCGTGAATGCTGCCCGGGATTCCGGTGGGCTGGATGACCAGACCCGGGCGGATATTGCTCTGGCTTTTGAGGCGGCTGTGGTGGACACCCTGACCATCAAATGCCGCCGGGCTCTGGAGCAGACCGGCTGCAAGCGCCTGGTTATCGCAGGGGGCGTCAGTGCCAACCGGCGTTTGCGTGCCGGCCTGGAAAAAATGGCGGCCAAACTGAAAGCGGATGTCTTTTATGCCCGCCCGGAGTTCTGTACCGATAACGGTGCCATGATTGCCTACGCCGGCGCCCAACGCCTCAAGGCGGGCCAGCAGGATGGCGAGCGGATCCTTGCGGTGCCCCGGTGGCCGATGAATAGGTTACCGCCGATCAGTGAGCCTAGGTCTGCAGGGCTGGTTGACTGATCTCTCGACGGAGCTTTAGAGGCCAGCCTCCCGGCCCTGTGTGAGCCGGATCAGGTTGTTGCGGTGGCGAACCACGATCAGGATAGCCAGCAGGCCAAACAGGGGCAGGGTTTCCGGCTCGATAAACGCGCTGATAAGCGGCCCGCTGATGATGGCCAGCAGCGAGGCGAGGGCTGAAATTCGCCAGCGCCAGATCACCGGCGTCCAGATGGCAGCCATCACCAGCGTGGTTACCGGCGCCAGGGCAAGACCGGCACCGAGCGCGGTTGCCACGCCTTTGCCGCCCTGAAACCGGTAGAACACCGGGATCATGTGGCCGGTCACTGCGCACAGCGCCACGATAGCCTGAACCATCACCGAGAGGCCGGCAGCGTGAGCCAGCCAGACCGGGAGCCAACCCTTGGCGGCGTCGAGTGCGAGCGTCATCAGGGCTGGCGGCCAGCCTCCGGTGCGGTAAACGTTGGTTGCGCCCGGATTGCCGGAGCCCTGGGTCCTGGGATCCGGTAGCTTCCAGAGCCGGCACACTGGCAGTGCGAACAGCACTGAGCCGGCCATATAAGCGGCGGCATAGAGCAGAACGGTTAATACCGGGTCACTGGGAATCATGCTGTGGGCTCGGAAGCGAAGACGTATCTGGTCATTGTGTGCGAAAATGCCGGCCCTGAAAACGCCGGCCAGCTTGCTCACAATATCCCCTGGTTGTGCGTTATTCAATCACGAACGAGTGGAAGAGTCCGGGAGCCCCCTTGGCAGACAGCGTATTTATCGAAGGCCTGGTTGTGGAGACAGTGGTCGGTGTCTACGACTGGGAACGGGAAGTCACCCAGAGCCTGGTCATCGACCTGGAGATGGCCTGGGATAATCGGGTGCCTGGCCGTTCCGATGATGTTGCCGACGCTCTGGATTACGCCACAGTCAGTCGTCGGATCGGGACCTGTCTGAAAGAACTCAGGCCAAAGCTGCTTGAACACGGCGCCGAGGTCCTGGCCGGGGTTCTGCAGGCAGAATTTGGCGTAATCTGGCTCAGGCTGGCCATACGTAAACCGGGTGCCGTGCCCGGCGCGAAGGCCGTGGGCGTGTGCATCGAAAGGGGGTCGCGGTAATGTCGGGGCCCGTCCGGGTCTACCTCAGTATTGGCAGCAATGTAGACCGGGAGCGATACGTTATCGCCGCGCTTGATGCCCTGCATGAATGGTTTGGTGAACTGAGTGTCTCACCGGTGTATGACAGTGAGGCCGTAGGGTTTGATGGCTCCCCGTTCCTGAATCTGGTCGTGGGTGTCGACACGGTACTGCCGGTTGCCGAGCTGTCCCGGCGCTTCAAGCAACTTGAGGCGGACAATGGCCGGCGCAGGGATGTCCCGAAGTTCAGTGCCCGAACCCTGGATCTGGACATTCTGACCTACGGCGACGTTGTCGGGCGGGTTGATGGTGTTGAGCTGCCACGGGGCGAAATCCTCAAGAATGCCTTTGTTCTTCGACCCCTGGCAGACATTGCGCCGGAAGCCGTGCATCCGGTGTGCGGTAAAGCCTATGGCCAACTGTGGCGTCAATACAACACCGGCCAGAAACTCTGGCCGGTGGATTTCAGCTGGCAGGGGCGGCAGATATCAAGAGCGGTCGCTGGCTGAGCGAAACAGCTCGATGAGGTGGTCGGTGGAGCTGTCGCTGTCCTGGTCGCCGGTGTCCTGGCCAAGCAAGCGAGGCAGAATGCTTTTGCCGAGCTGTTTGCCCAGTTCCACCCCCCACTGATCAAACGAATCCACATCCCAGATCACTCCTTGCACGAAGGTCCGGTGTTCGTAGAGCGCGATGAGTGCGCCGACGGTTTCCGGGGTTGCCTTCTCCATCGTCAGGGTGTTGCTCGGTTTGTTGCCCGCAATCACTTTGTGGGGGGCAAGCTGCTCAATCTCTGCGTCGGAGTGCTTTTCCGCCGCCAGTTCTGCCCTGGCTTCTTCCAGGGATTTGCCGGCCATCATGGCTCTGGACTGGCTGAGGCAATTGGCAAACAGGTCCGCATGATGGGTGGCAACGGGATTGTGAGTGGTCAGGGGAATGATGAAGTCCGCCGGAATCAGGCGGGTGCCCTGGTGAATCAGCTGATGGTAAGCGTGCTGGCCGTTGGCGCCAACCCCGCCCCAGATGACCGGCCCGGACTGCCAGGCCAGAGCCTCGCCGCCCTGGGTCACGCTCTTGCCGTTGCTCTCCATATCCAACTGCTGGAGATGGTCCGGCAGGCTGCGCAGGTAGTGATCGTAGGGCAGGATGGCGTGGGTTTCGGCGCCCCAGAAATTGTTGTACCAGACCCCGAGCATCGCCATGACTACCGGCAGGTTCTGGTGCAGTGGCGCCTCCCGGAAGTGCTGGTCCATAGCGTGGGCGCCGGCCAACAGAGCCCGGAAGTTGGCCATGCCGACGGTGAAGGCGATGGGCAATCCGATGGCGGACCAGAGGGAGTAACGGCCTCCGACCCAGTCCCACATGGGAAAGACGTTGTCCGGATCGATTCCGAAATTCTGTGCTGCCGGCACGTTGGCCGTAACGGCCATGAAGTGCCTGGAAATCGCCTGTTCGTCGCCGCAGTGGTCGAGCAACCACTGGCGCGCCACCTTGCTGTTTTCCAGGGTTTCCTGGGTCCGGAAGGATTTGGACTGGATCAGAAACAGAGTGGTTTCCGGATTCACCTGCCGGAGGGTTTCACAGATCTCGGTGCCGTCGATGTTGGCCACGTAATGGCACGGTACGCCAGACTGTCCGTAGGGCTGGAGTGCCTCGCCCACCAGCTTGGGCCCGAGATAGGAGCCGCCGATACCGATGCTTACGACGTCAGTAAAGGGTTTGCCGGTGTATCCGGTGCGGCTGCCGCTCAGCACGCCGTCTACCAGCGTTTCCATCCGTGCCAGGGTGCGCTGTACCTCGGCAACGACGTCCTGGCCGTTCACCATGATGGCCTCCGTGCCCGGATTGCGAAGCGCCGTATGCAGGGCGGGGCGGTCCTCGGTGACGTTCACGCGGTCACCCCGCAGCAGTGCCTCGCGCCGGGCTTCCAGGTTGCAGCTGCTTGCCAGTGCCAGCAGTGCCTCAAGCACCTCGTCGGTGAGCCGGTTCTTGGAGAAATCCAGGGACAGTCCCGCCGCCTCGATAAAGTAGCGCTTTGCCCGCTCGGGATCCTGTCTGAAGAGATCCGTCATGGCAATGCCGTCCAGACGTTCCCTGTGTTCCTTCAGTGTCTGCCATTCGGGTTTCGAGGTCAGTACTGCCGGATTTGCGGACATCAGAGTCTCCTTTTCTGTGGGCCTATCGGGTTACGGACAGGTTATCAATCAAACGGGTCGTGCCGAGGAAGGCCGCCGCCAGGAGAGTGATCTCCTGATCATCCGGGGTGGCCGGCTTAAGGGTCTGGCTATTCACGATGTTGAAATAATCCGGACGCAGCCCGGCCTTGCCCAGGCTTTGCTCAGCTTCGCTTTCCAGAGCCTGGAAGTCTGTACGACCATCGGCGATTTTTCCGGCCGTGGCCTGCAGGGTCTGGTACACAACCGGAGCGATTTTCCGTTCATCAGGTGTGAGGTAGCCATTTCGGGAGCTTTTCGCCAGACCATCGTCCTCCCGAACGGTGGGCGCCCCAACGACATCGACAGGCATCATCAGATCGCGGACCATTTTCCGGATGACGGCGAGTTGCTGGAAGTCCTTCTCGCCAAACACCGCAAGGTCCGGCTGAACCATGTTGAACAGCATGGTCACCACCGTTGCAACGCCTTCAAAGTGACCGGGCCGGCTGGCGCCGCAGTGGCCATCGCTGACATCCGGTACAACCACCTGGGTCTGTTTTGCCAGCCCTTCCGGATACACTTCGTCCAGAGTAGGGGCGAATACCAGAGTGTTGCCGGCCGAAGCGAGCTTATCCTGATCTTCAGCCAGGGTTCTCGGGTACTTGTCCAGATCTTCGCTGGCTCCGAACTGCATTGGATTGACAAAGATGCTGGTAACCACAACATCGGCCATCTCGGCAGCTTTTCGGACCAGGGAAACGTGGCCCTCGTGCAGATTTCCCATGGTTGGCACCAGGCCGATGGTTTTACCCCGCCCGCGGTAGCCGCGAAGGATGGTCCTCAGTTCTTTCAGGGAATGTATGGTTCTCATGCCTTGAACGTATGCTCCTCAGCGGGGAATGTGCGCTCGCCGACGGCGTTCACATAGGCCTCAATCGCCTCCTGTACCGAATGCGTCTCGGCCAGGAAGTTTTTCACGAACCTCGGTTTGCGGCCGGTGGTGATGCCGAGCATGTCATGCAGTACCAGGACCTGGCCGTCGGTATCCGAGCCCGCACCAATGCCAATTACCGGAGCCCTGACGGCCTGGGAGATTCGTGCGGCCAGCGGCGCCGGAACACATTCCAGCAGAATGAGGTCGGCGCCGGCTGACTCCAGTTCGCAGGCATGTTCGATCATCATCTCCGCTGCCTTTTCGTCACGGCCCTGTACCTTGTAGCCGCCAAACTTGTTGACGAACTGCGGTGTCAGGCCCAGGTGTGCACACACGGGCACGCCGCGTTCGCTCAGGGCGGCGATGGTGTCTTTCATCCAGTCGGTGCCTTCGAGTTTCACCATGTGGGCGCCGGCGCGCATCAGTTCCGCGGCGTTCTCCAGGGCGGCCTCAACGGTTCCGTAACTCATGAACGGCATGTCCGCCATGATCAGGGAACCGCGGTTACCCTTGGCGACACAGCTGACGTGGTACACCATCTGGTCCATGGTCACCGGCAGAGTGCTGTCGTGGCCCTGCAGCACCATGCCAAGGGAATCGCCAATCAGAATAACGTGAACGCCCGCTTCGCTGACGACCTGGGAGAAGGTGGCGTCGTAGGAGGTAAGGGCTGCGAAGGCTTTGCCCTTCTGCTTGAATTCACGCAGGGTATTGATGGTAACAGCCATAGAATCCTTGCCTTTTGGGTGGATGGGCCTAGACCGGGCCGGGGTACCGGCGCTGAAGTGTTAAGGGTAATCCGCGGGTGGAAGCTTGCGCAAGCGGTTGTCCGGGCATTGGCGGCGCAGAGCGGCAACGGGTGTTCCGTCCGGCAATGTCAGGCCTGGGTTCAGGTCCAGTAAGGGCTGGAGGGCAAAGTCGCGGTTTGGCAGTTCCCTGTGGGGTACGGTAAGCCGTTCATCATCCAGTGCTCGGTTCCCAAACAGCAGCAGATCCAGGTCGAGGGTTCGGGGCCCCCAGTGCCGGAGCCGTTCCCGGCCGTGGGCCTGCTCGATTGACTGTAGCTGGTCCAGCAATTGATGGGGGGCCAGCGATGTTTTCAGCCACACAGCGCCGTTGACAAAGTCTGGCTGGTCCTGCGGGCCGACGGGCCGGCTCGCATAAAAGGCTGATTGGGCCACGAGGGTGGTGTCCGGCAGGGCAGCCAGTTCGGAAACGGCCCGGGCGAGCTGGACGACAGGCGCTTCGAGATTGCTGCCCAGCCCGATGAACGCATCGGTCATCATTGCTGTGGCGGTCTTTGAACCGGTTTGCGGCGGCGTTTGCGCTTTTTCGGCGCGTCGCTGGCCAGTTCGGATAGCATCCGCTCCTGGCGCCGCTCATCCGCTTGCTGGAACTCGGTCCACCATTGGCCCAGACCTGGCTCAATCTCGCCAGAATCCTCCCGGACCAGCAGGAAATCGTAGGCAGCCCGGAACCGGGGATGCGTCATGGTGACAAAGGCCCGCTTGCCCTGGCGGCGAGGCAGGCGCATCTGGAGTTCCCAGATTTCCTTCATGGGCCCCGAGAAGCGTTTGGGAATTGAGGTTGCCTGCACCTGCCGGCCGATCACCTTGCCGATGGCGCCATGCAGTGCGGGTTGAACCGGGTCGCCGTTGTCCTGTCTGCGATGCCATTCCGCCTGGAGCGCCGGCCAGAGCATGGCGGCAAACAGGAAGTAGGGGGTGACCGATTTGCCCTGGGCAATACGGGCGTCGGTATTCCGTAGAGCCTGGCGGATCAGTTCATCCGGTTCGCCGGCCTCTATGGCCCTGACGGTTTCAGGAAACAGTGGCTCGAGCAGGTTGTAACGGGTTAACAGATCGTAGGTGGCCTCGCCGTGACCAGCGGAAAACAGCTTGAGCACTTCATCAAACAGCCGGGCAGAAGGGATATGACTCAGTAACGGAGCCAGCTCTTTTATCGGAGCTTCGGTTTCCGGTTCGATATCAAACCCGAGCTTGGCGGCAAACCGGATGGCCCGGAGCATACGAACCGGATCTTCCCGGTAACGGGTTTCCGGGTCGCCAATCAGGCGCAGTTGCCGGTTACGCAAATCTTCTATGCCGTTGGCGAAATCAATGATGGTGAAGTCGCGAATGCAGTAGTACAGGGCGTTTACTGTAAAGTCCCGGCGCAGGGCGTCCTCTTCCTGATTGCCGTAGACATTGTCCCGGAGCAGTAGCCCATGTTCGCTGGTTCTGCGATCGTCATCATCGGCGTCGGTATCGGCTTCTGTGGCGTTGCCCCGGAAGGTGGTTACCTCGATGACTTCCCGGCCAAACACCACGTGAACAATTCGGAACCTGCGGCCGATCAGCCGGGAGTTGCGGAACAGATCGTGTACTTCTTCCGGCGTGGCGTTGGTGGCGATGTCGAAATCCTTGGGTTTTCCACCCAGCAGGATGTCTCTGACGCCGCCACCGACCAGGTAGGCTTCATAGCCTGACTTGTTCAGGCGATGCAGGACCTTCTTGGCGGGCTCACTGATTACCGAGCGGGAGACGTTGTGCTGGTCCCGGGGGATTTCCCGCCGCTGGTAGATGAGGGCTTTCTTTTTTCCGTTGCCGGACATGAATGAACGGAATTTACCGACCGATTGCTCGACGAGTGTGAAAATTGATTTAGGCATTGAAATCCGTGGCCGCGATGAGCAAAAACCGAGAGTTTAACGGTTTGAGCAGGATTTGCACACGTCTGCCGTGGATTACAGTTCCGGTGCCCAGAAAATCAAAAGGCGGATCCGTTTACACGAATCCGCCCTGAAAGCGTTGACGATCTGCATTGTTTTTGTTTTTGCCGGGATTTTTCTTCGTTTTTGT
This sequence comes from Marinobacter metalliresistant, assembly GCF_038098645.1. Taxonomy (NCBI): domain Bacteria; kingdom Pseudomonadati; phylum Pseudomonadota; class Gammaproteobacteria; order Pseudomonadales; family Marinobacteraceae; genus Marinobacter; species Marinobacter metalliresistant. The sequence continues at coordinate 3,428,622 of NZ_CP101118.1, forward strand.
ACCCCACTGTCTATCCCCAAATCTGGGGCATATCAACAGTGCAAACGGAAAGCTTTGAATACACAGAGCAGCCAGAGACATCGGGCGGGTTTGGAGTAGCTGCAGCGTCACCTGTAAGGCAATTCTTCTCTGCATCTACAACTCGCACGTGCCGTGGGGCCACTAAAAAGCAAAGTACCCAAAACACTCAGTTCGCTCACGTCCTGTTTTTGTTTTTGTTACCGAACGTTTTTCCGCAGCTTTTTGTTTTTGTTGTGGCGCTGCTTTGTCACTCTTGTTTTTGTTGTTGTGCGCTTAATAGTCTGCAGTCCGTGTGCCAGTTTTTTTATTTCTTTTATTAACAATGCCTTACGATTTTGTAGGCTATAAGTGTTACCCCGTATCTGACCTAAGTGTTACTGAGATCACGTTACTCCTGAGGGGGAGTGTTACCGAGAGGAACAAAGAGTAACAACTGAGTTTCCGTTCACACTATTCCGGTTTCAGTTTCCTGAGGGTTTTTTCCGCGGGATCCCAAGGCGCTGGCGACGTTCCCACAGGGATTTCCGGCTGATCCCCAGTTTCTGGGCCAGCTCGGTCTCGCTCATGCGGTCCTGGTTCTCGAGAACAAAGTGCTGGAAGTAGTCTTCCAGGGAAAGGTCGTTGGCTGAATCTGCTTCCCGGGTCCGGGTTTGCTCATTGTTGCCTTCCACCAGCGTTTCCGGGATGTACTCGTCGCCACCTTCACTGTCGAGGTCCAGTAGTGCCGGAGTAATAACATCGCCATCACAGAGGATGGTGGCCCGCTCAATGGCATTTTCCAGTTCCCGCACGTTACCTGGCCAGCGGTGGCGTTCGAGAGCCCGCATGGCCTCAGGGCTGAGATTGAGGTTGGGTTTGCCCATTTTCTCACCCTGGCGCTTCAGGAAGCGGCGGGCCAGGCCGAGAATGTCGCTCTGACGTTCCCGTAACGGCGGAATCCGGATCTGCATGACATTCAGCCGGTAATAAAGGTCTTCCCGGAACTCGCCCGTGCGTGTCATGGCTTTCAGGTTCCGGTGGGTAGCCGCAATCATCCGCACGTTTACCTTTCGGCTCTGAGTGGAGCCAACCTTGCGGATCTCGCTCTCCTGCAGCACCCGTAGCAGACGGGCCTGGGCTTCTGCGGGTAATTCACCGATTTCATCCAGGAACAGGCTGCCGCCATCGGCCGCTTCGATCAGGCCCGTCCTCGCTGAAACCGCACCGGTAAAGGCACCCTTCTCATGGCCGAACAGTTCCGATTCAATCAGGCTTTCCGGAATCGCCGCACAATTCACCGAAATTAACGGCTTGGTGGCGCGCGGGCTCATCAGGTGAAGGGCGCGGGCGGCCAGCTCCTTGCCGGTACCGGATTGCCCCTGAATCAGCACGGTGGTTTCTGTGGGCGCAACCTTGCGGATCAGGGTAAACACGCGCTGCATGGGGTCGCAATCGCCGAACATGATGTTGGCGGGGTCGCTGCTTTCGGGTATTTCGGCGGTGGCGGCGGGTTCACCGCCAGTGTTCTGGCCAGACGGTTTTCGAGCCAGAATGTTCTCTACGGCAGCCAGCATTTCGTCGTGGTCGAACGGTTTGGCGATGTATTCAACGGCGCCCATTTTCATGGAATCCACGGCCGAGCGAAGGCTGGCGTAGCTGGTCATGATCAGCACCGGGGTGTTCGGCGCCCGGTTGATCAGCTCGGTGCCGGCAGCACCGGGCAGGCGAAGATCGGAGATGATCAGGTCAAACTGGTCCGGTTCGTGGTTCTGCTCGGCTTCTTCGACAGATGAGGCATCGGCGACTTCATAGCCGGCATGCTGCAGCAGCTTGCGTACTGCTGAGCGAATAATGTCTTCGTCTTCCACGATCAGAATTCGAGGCATAACAGTCTCAAGACCTTTGGTTCTGGCTGATGGTAGTGTTGCCGGTTTCGGTTTCGGTTTCGGTTTCGGATTCGTAGGCTGGCAATCTCAGCCGTACGCAGGTGCCCCTGCCTGTTTCTGCATTGGCGGGGCTCTCAACCTGAATGTTGCCGTAGTGTTCTTCAATAATGCTGTACACCAGCGATAAGCCAAGGCCGGTACCTTTATTCGGTGCCTTGGTGGTGTAAAACGGCTCAAAGATATGATCAAGCTGGTCTCCGGGGATGCCCGGGCCCTCATCGGCGACCTCGATAATAGCGGAGTAGCCGTCACCCTTTCCACTGATCAGGACGGTGCCACCTTCAGGGGATGCGTCCCGGGCGTTGGCCAACAGGTTGACGAACACCTGAACCAGGCGTTGTTCATCCCCGAGGATCTGCAGCGACGGTGGGCAGTCATTGATGTAATGGATGCCCAGCCCCTTGTCGCTGAGTGACAGCAGATTGATCGATTCCTCGACACACCGATGTATCGTTACGGGCTCGTACCGGTTCGCCTGGGCGTGATTGCCGGTCCGGGCGAAGTTCATCAGCGATTGCAGGATGGCAGAAATGCGCCGGGTCTGTTGCTGGATCTGTTCAGCCGTGTCCAGAATATCCGGGTTGTCTGTTTCCAGCTTCAGGTTCTGGGCCAGCGAGGAAATGCCGGTAACCGGATTCCCGATCTCATGGGCAACGCCTGCTGCGAGCCTGCCCACCGAGGCCAGCCGCTCACTGTGCATGAGCTCGTCCTCCAGCAGGCGGGTCTCAGTCTGGTCTTCCACCAGGATGATACTGCCACCTTCGGTGTGATCCGGCCCGCTCAGGGCGGCCTTGTGCAGGTTCAGCCAGTGTGGTTTGCCACGGAGGTCCAGTCGGTGTTTGTAACGGTGCAGATCTTCACCCCGATTGAACCCCTCCAGCAACAGGTGCCAATGTTCGGGCAGTGCCATCAGCCGGGCACCGACCACGTCGTCGGCTGTGATGCCGGTGAGTTCCTCCATGGTGTGGTTCCACATCAGGATCTCGCCATCTTCGCCCACCGAGCAGGCGGGAATGGGCAGGTTCTGCAAGGTTTGCCGGTAATGCCGGCGCAGGTTGTCGAGTTCTCCGGCCAGCCCGGTCAGCCGGTTCTGGTAATCGCCGAGGGCGCGTTCGACATACCGGATGTCCTGGGCGGTACCGCCCTGGGCCATGGGTTTGAAGCCCAGATGACGCTTGACCATGTCCCGGGCAACGGCGGGCCCGAGCAGGCCGGACAGGTTGATCTCAACCTGATCCCGGAGCCTTCGGAGCTGGTAGGGCCGGTACTCTATGTTCGGCAGCTTCAGCTGGGCGAGCGCCCGCTCCACTTCCCGTCGGGCCACCCCATAGCCCAGGGGCTCCGCCAGTTGCCGGACGAAATCGCTGGAAGAGGTGGCCAGCAGTTCCCGTCGTTGGGGGCGGGAGAGGGCGCCCAGCGAGCATGCCTGGGCGGCACTGGCCTCCTCGCTGGTGCTGGTGCTGAGTACCGAGATGAGGGCAAAGACGGTGATATTGGCCGTCAGACTCACGAAGGTGAAGATGTGCCAGTTGCTGTAATCCGGAATCAGCGGGGCGTCGAACCAGGCCAGTAAATTGGCGGTATGAGAGAAGGGCAGGACCAGGGTGACGACCCAGATTGCCAGCCCGACAAGCAGACCGGCGATGAGTCCTCGCCGGTTGCCCTCTGGCCAGTAAATCACGCCAAGGGCGCCGGGCAGCAATTGGAGGGTGCCGGACAGCGAAATGGCACCGAGAATGGACAGGTCAAGATTTTTGCCTATGGTCTCGTGGAACAGCAACGCCAGGAGAATAATCACCGCGATGAGCAGCCGTTTGATCCACTGCAGCCAGCGATAGATGTCGCCCTGGTCTTTCGGGGTTTTCAGTGGCAGCACCACGTGGTTCAGGGCCATGCCCGCCAGTGCCAGTGTGCTGACGATCATCAGGCCGCTGGCCGCTGACAGGCCGGCAATGTACATCAGCAGTGTGAGCGTGGGGCTGTCCAGGGCCTGAGGGGCACCAATGGCGAAGAACCCTGGCCCCGTTGTCACCGCCAGTTCCTGACCGCCCCACAGAATAAGGGGGACTGGCAGGCCAAGCAGCAACAGGTAAAGTGGCAGGCCCCAACTGGCCTTCGCCAGGGCTTTGGGGGAGGGGTTTTCGCTGAAGGTCATGTGGTACATGTGCGGAAGCACCAGCGCCCCGGCAAACGACATCAGCATCAGTGCCCGCCAGCTACCGTCGTCAATGCTGAGCGTCATGGTGGCGGCCGCGGAGGATCTGTTGTCGAGCCAGTGTTCCAGGCCGTCCATGCCATTGAAGACCCCGAACAGAATGACACCGCCGAGCACCAGTAACGCCACCAGTTTGATCAGCGAATCGAAAGCGATGGCCAGAACCAGGCCTTGATGATTCTCGGAGTTCTGGTCCCGGCGAGCTCCGAACAGCATGGCGAACAACACCACGATGAGGCTGAACATCACACTGATCAGCTTGGGTGAGGTATCCGGTGCCAGGATGCTGGCCGATGTGACCACAGCCTGAATCTGCATGCTCAGCAGTGCCAGAATGGCGCCGCCGGAGCACAGGGTTACCAGGGTGCCCGCCCACTGGCTGCGGTACCGGTAGGCAAACAGGTCTGCGAGGGAAGTAAGCTGGTAGGCGCGACCGATCCGCATGACAGGGTTCAGGAGCACGGGTGCCAGCAGGAAGGCGCCACTGATGCCCAGATAATAGGCCAGGAAGCCATAGCCGGATTCCGCCGCCATGCCAACGGCCCCGTAAACCGCCCAGATACCTGCGTACACGCCCAGGCTGAGGATGTAGACCAGGGGATGGCGGACCCATTGGCGCGGCAGCATGCCACGCTCGGTCACCCAGGCAATACCGAATAGCAGGACCAGGTAGAGCAGGCTGGCGAGCAGCAGGCCAGAGGTACTAAAACTCATTGGGATCCCGCCGCCATTCCAGCCAGAAACCGATGGCAATCAGCCCGGCCCAGATAACATACGGGCTATACCAGGCGTTTCCCGGCGAAGTCCACCAGTCGAGGATGTTGGGCGAAAAAATATAGATGGCCAGTACCAACAGGAAGACCAGACGGTAGATATACATCAGGCATGCTATCCGCGCTGAGGTGTGAGAAGGGCTTTATACCATGTCCCTCACCGGGATGTCAGGTGGATGGCGCCCCGTTGCCAGTTCGCCTGGCCCCAGTCCAGCAGGGTTTCCGGTGGGCCTTTTGCCAGCGCTTCCGGTGGGTTCTGGCCGAGGGCGACCAGTGCCCTGAACAGGTTCTGTCCGGGGGTGTTGTCGTCCAGGGCCGGCGCATGGGTCTGCTTGCTGAGTTTCTGGCCCGCTTCGTTGAGAACGACCGGAATGTGCAGCCAGCGCGGTGGCCTGGCACCAAGCGCCCGGTAAATCTGTTGTTGCTGGGCGGTCATTTCCAGCAGGTCCGAGCCGCGGACCACATCTGAAATGCCCTGGTCAATGTCATCAACCACCACCGCAAGCTGGTAGGCGTAGAACCCTTCCTTGCGGAGAATGACCGGGTCATCCAGTTCTGCTCTTACGATCTGGTGTTGTGGGCCCAGCAGCAGATCCTGCCAGTGGCAGGCCTGGTCTGTCAGGGCAAAGCGAATGGCAAAAGGGCGGTCGCCGGTTACGGCCCTGCCGCTGCGGCAATGATTGGGGTGGCGCCCCTCATTGGCCAGGAGTTCCTTTCGTGAGCACGGGCAACGGTAGCCGTCCCCCTGTTCCATTAGCCGGGCAATGGCGGTCTGGTAGGCGCTGTATCGTCGGGACTGGAACCGGACCGGTTCATCGGGGAGCAGGCCGTGGGCGTCGAGACTGGAGAGGATCTGGCCGGTTGCTTCCGGAGGTTCCCGCAGGGGGTCAAGGTCTTCAACGCGGATAAGCCACTGGCCACCCTGGCTTCGGGCTTCCAGGAAGCTGGCGAGTGCGGTTACCAGCGAGCCGAAGTGCAATGGGCCGGTCGGAGAAGGTGCGAACCGGCCGCGGTACCGGGGATTGGTCATGGCAGTCAGTCAGCCGGCCTTGCTGTAAGGGGCACAAAGCCGGCGGCTGTCGAATGGCTGGTTCAGATACCGGTCTGGCGTTCGCGAATCTCGGCCAGGGTTTTGCAGTCGATGCACAAGGTGGCCGTCGGGCGGGCCTCCAGTCGGCGGATGCCAATTTCCACGCCACACTGGTCACAGAAACCGTAGTCGTCCTTGTCGATGCGGTCGATGGTCTGGTCAATTTTCTTGATCAGTTTCCGCTCGCGGTCACGGGTACGCAGTTCCAGGCTGAATTCCTCTTCCTGGGTTGCGCGATCACTCGGATCCGCGTAGTTTGCCGCGTCTTCCTGCATGTGATGCATGGTGCGGTCAACTTCTTCCATCAGTTCCTGCTTCCACTGCAGCAGCAGATCCTTGAAGTGCTGAAGCATCTCAGCACTCATGTACTCTTCACCCTTCTTCATTTCGTAGGGGGTGAAGTTGGTAAAACGTTCGCGTGGTTGTTGTGCAGTATTTGCCATTGCACCCGGCCTCTTGTTTGTACTTCACAAGAACGCTTTGCTTCACTCCGCGTGAGCCCCCGTGGCTGCGCGGTTGTATCCTGGATGAAGCATTCGTCCTGAAACGGGAATTTGCGGAAAATAGCAGATTAGTCTCGGGGGTGCCAGCCTTGTGACATCTACTTTTGTACGGAGATCACATGAAGTTTCCAGAACCTTTGTTTGAAGGCCGTCTTATCCGCCGCTACAAACGCTTTCTGGCGGATGTACGGCTCCCGGACGGCACCGAGGTCACCGCCCACTGCCCGAACACCGGCTCCATGCTGGGCTGCCAGCCTGACAACGCCCGGGTGTGGCTCAGTCGCAGCGACAACCCCAGGCGCAAACTTCCATACACCTGGGAATTGGTGGAAACCTCGCCCGGGCAGCTGGCCTGCGTGAACACTGCCCGGCCCAATGCTCAGGCCCGGACGGCCGTACAGGCCGGAACGGTGGTGGAATTGTCCGGCTACCCGGAGTGCCGGGCCGAAGTAAAATACGGCTCGGAGAAAAGCCGGATCGATCTGTTGCTTTCCGGTCATGGGAAGGCGGCCGATGCATGGGTGGAGGTGAAAAATGTCACGCTGGCGGAAAACGGCCAGGGCTTTTTCCCGGATGCGGTCACCGAGCGCGGCCAGAAACACCTTCGCGAGCTCATGGCACAGGTACAGCAGGGCGATCGCGCTGTCCTGTTTTTCGTCGTCAATCACACCGGTATCGAAACGGTTCGTCCGGCGGACCACATTGACCGGAAATACGGCGAGCTGCTGCGCGAGGCCTGCGATGCGGGCGTGGAAGTGATCGCCTACCGCGCTGACCTGAGTCGGGGCAATGGCAATCCAACGGGCCTCCTGACCCTCACCGACTCGGTGCCGGTTATTCTGGAAGTCTGATTTTGAACTGACCGTCCCGCTCCCGGGCCTTTTCCCGGAGCCGGAACTCGATAAATTTGCCCGGAGCCGGGTCGGACACTGCGCAAACTGGTTGCTAGCCCCGCTTGTCGCTGGTCATTTTGGCAGTATGGCGTAACGCATGCGGGTCCCGTGATTCAGGGACATGACAATCTCATCGGCCTCCAGCCGGTGCGGGAAATAGCAGCCGGAAATCTTGGCGCTGGCAATGCTTGCGCCTTCCATTCTGGATTTCGAAAAATCTATCCCGCGCAGGTCCGTGCCGCGAAAGTAGGCATGGCGGAAATCCAATCCCTTGGCATTCATCCCGCGCAGGTCCAGACCCCGGAAATCGCCGTGGGCGAAACTGGGCAGCTCTGTGAGTTTTGCCTTCTCGGCGTTGAAGGCCTGCATGTCCTCACTGCGAAGGAGGGCATACAGGGGGTGGCTGATCTGATGTACTTCGTGTTCGCGGTTGTCGTCCATCTCATGCCTCATGCTGGCCAGTGGTAACCCATTGTTTTAATTTCCTGTTTTAGTGATGGAAATGCCCAGATGCTGCCGAATCCGGTCGGCCACCGCCTCTGCTACATGTTCCTGATCCGTGTGCAGATGGATGGTGTGGGTCTTTTCTTCCGCCGTCAGCGGTTCAAACCAGGTTTGCTGGGTGTCCAGGAGTTCCTCGGTTGCCTCTGAGGCGTCTCCCTTGCGGTTGCGGATCCATTCCCGGCGCAATGTCTCCGGCGCTTCGCAGTGTATCAGCGCAAACGGCACGCCCTGGGCTTCCGCCACGGAGGCCAGCAGCGACCGCTCGCTTTCTTTCAGGCTGGCGGCATCCACGATAACCGGTAAGCCGGCTGCCAGAACCTGTCCGGCGAGCCCTGCCAGCCGTTGGTAGGTTTTCGCCGTTGCTTGCGCAGTGTAGAGGTTGCCGCCCGTGGGGGAACGCGAACTTTCCAGTGGTGCAAGCCCGTGCAGACGCTTGCGCTCAACATCTGAGCGCAGGCGGATCAGGCCCAGTTCGCCGGCCATGGCAGCGCTGACGCAGGTTTTTCCGCTGGCGGACAGGCCAGTGGTTGCCAGCAGATAGTGATTGGGGATGGTGCTGTAATCCTCGGCCAGCTGGGCGTAATCACGATAGCGCTGCATCAGGTCGGCTTTTTCGCCCCCGCTGAGGGACGGATTGCCCATGGTGAACAGCGCAATCTTGGCCCGGACCATGGCCCGGTACGCCTTGTAGAGCGGCAGCAGGGGCAGGGCTTCGAAGTCGTCCCGGTATTCCAGATAGGTGTTGAGCACCAGATTGGCCAGCGCGCCTTCCCGCCGGAATTCCAGGTCCATCAGCAGGAACGCCAGATCGTTGATCACATCAATCCAGCGGAAAGGCTCGCTGAATTCGATGCAATCGAAAACCGTAACGTCGCCTTCAAAGCGGGTGATATTGGCCAGGTGCAGGTCGCCGTGGCACTCACGGACCATGCCGTTGGCCCGGCGACTGGCAATCAGCTCCCGATGGCGTTCGTAGGTAGACTCGGTCCAGGCCTGGAGGTTGTCCAGTTGCAGGAGCAGATCGGCGTCGTCAATCAGCGGGCGTATCTGGTCAAAATTTTCCTGCATCGCCGCAAAGACCGCTTCAGGGGTCCCAAGCGGCTTTTCGTCAGGGACCGGTGGCAATCGCTCGTGGAAGGCGGCGACCTGCCGGGCAAGGCTGGTCAGAAGTTCCGGTGCCAGCTCACCTTGTTCCTGAAGGCGGTCGAACAGCTGGTCCTGATCGAACTGGCGCATTTTGATGGCGTATTCGAAGGCCTCGCCGTCACCACCGAGAACGGGGTGATCCGGGGTCCCGGAAATCGGAAGGACCTCAAGGTACAGCGCTTCGGCCAGTCTTCGATTGAGCCGGAGCTCTTCCGCGCAGAAATGCTTTCTGCGTTCCAGGGTGGAGAAGTTCAGAAAGCCGAAATCCATTGGTTTCTTGATCTTGTAGGCGTAATCGCCGGTCAGGATAACCTGGGAGATATGAGTTTCAATGACCTGGAAGTCTTTGACCGGGTGGTCGTACAGCTCTGGATTCTGCAGTGCCAGAATCAGATTGCCTGGGGATGTCTCACTCACGGTGCTCTCCTCGCGTTCCCTGAACCCATTGATTTTTATTGCCCTATCATAACGGGCAGATTACAGAAATAACACACAGTTGGCCTGCCTTCCTGGCCGGTCCCTTCGTTATAATCCGGCCATGAAAAAATCCAGCTCATCTTCCCCGTCCAGGCGAAAGCCCTCCCGAAAGTCCTCGAATAGTGGTCGCCGGCCATGGTTCTGGCGTTTCATGTTCCGGTTTTGTGCCATTGGCCTCGTGTTGCTCGCAGGCTGGACGGTCTATCTCGATGCGGTTGTAACGTCCCGCTTCGAGGGGCGCCGGTTTGAAGTGCCGTCGCGGGTGTATGCCCGCCCCCTTGAGCTCTTTGAGGGCGCCAGTATCAGCGCCGGTGCCCTCGAACGGGAGCTCCAGCTATCCGGTTTTCACAAGGGCGCAGGCGATAAGCCCGGCAGTTATCAGCGCAATGGCCGCCGGTTCGTCATCAGTACCCGTGGCTTTTCCTTCCCGGATGGTGATGAACCCGCGCGCAGGATTTCATTGACGATCTCGGCTGACCGAGTCCAGAGCTTTTCGGTGATTCGGGGCGAGGCCGCACCGATCATTCGCCTTGAACCCGCCCGGATCGGCGGAATTTATCCGGCTCACAAGGAGGACCGGGTGCTGGTTGAGCTGAGTCAGGTCCCTGCCTTGCTGCCGGCGACATTGATGGCCGTGGAGGATCGCAATTTCTATGATCATTTCGGGATTGCCCCCTTGTCCATTGGCCGGGCAATGCTTGCGAATATCCGGGCCGGTCGTGTCGTCCAGGGTGGCAGCACCCTGACCCAGCAACTGGTCAAGAATCTCTTCCTGACCCGTGACCAGACACTGCTCCGCAAGGGTAATGAGGCCATCATGTCGGTTTTGCTGGAGCTCCATTATGAAAAAGACGACATCCTTGAAACCTACCTGAACGAAGTCTATATGGGGCAGGCAGGCACGCGCAGCATTCATGGTTTCGGCCTGGCCAGTCAGTTTTACTTCGGCCAATCCCTGGGCGATCTCGACCTGCACCAGATTGCCCTTCTGGTTGGGATGGTCAAGGGCGCGAGCTACTACAATCCCCGGCGAAACCGCGAGCGGGCAACAGAGCGCCGGAATCTCGTGATTTCGGAAATGGAGCAGGCTGGCCTGATCGAACCCGAGCGTGCCGCAAGGGCCAGGGGCCTTCCGCTCGGGGTCAGCGAGCGCCCCTCCTATTCCGAGAACCGCTACCCGGCCTACATTGATCTTGTGCGAAGGCACCTGGCCCGTGACTACAAGGAAGAAGATCTTCGCAGTGAAGGTCTGCGGATTTTTACCACTCTGGACCCGGCTATCCAGTACGCCGCAGAATTCGCCGTGACTGACACCTTGCCAAGGCTCGGTGGTGCGAAGCTGGCGGAATCGCTGGAGGCGACCCTGGTGGTGACAGCCAAGGATTCCGGGGAAGTCCTGGCCCTGGTCGGCGGGAAAGACCCCCGGTTTGCCGGTTTTAACCGGGCTCTGGACGCTAATCGCCAGATTGGCTCGTTAGTCAAGCCGTTTATATATTTGTCGGCGTTGCAGCGGTCCGAGCGTTATACCTTGATGACACCGGTACTGGATAAGTCCTTTACTCTGGAATTTGATGACGGCCGGCGCTGGCAACCGAAAAATTACGATGGCGAAGAGCGAGGGGAGGTACCGTTGCACAAGGCGCTTTCCCACTCCTACAACTTGCCTGCGGTGCGGGTCGGGCTGGATATCGGTGTGGATGTGGTCAGTGACACGTTGACTGCTTTTGGTGTCGATACGCCGATTTCGCAGTATCCGTCCATGTTGCTGGGATCGGTTTCCATGAGCCCGATTACCGTCGCCCAGATCTATCAGGGACTGGCGACTTCCGGCTTCAATACCCCGTTAAGAACGATTCGGGAAGTCACCGATGCCAGTGGCGAAGCGCTTTCCCGATACAGCCTTGAGGTGGAGCAGGTTGCCGATCCTGCGGCCGTGCATCTGGTACAGTACGCGATGCAGGAAACTATGCAGGAAGGCACCGGGCGTTCCACCTACAACATCTTGCCACGGCAATTGACCCTGGCCGGCAAGACGGGGACCACCGACGATGGTCGGGATTCCTGGTTTGCCGGGTTCAGCGGCGATCTACTGGCAGTAGCCTGGGTCGGTCGTGATGATAACGGAGCAACAGCGTTGACAGGTGCCAGTGGGGCGCTGCCGGTCTGGTCCCGTTTTATGGCGCAGGTGCCGCAGCATGGCTTTTCGCCGGTGGTGCCTGATGGGGTCAACTACCACTGGGTTAATACGGAGCGCCAGGCGCTGACAGATAAGTACTGCGACACTGCCCGTTTGCTGCCTTTCATCGCCGGCAGCGAACCGGCGCAGACAGTTTCATGCTCCGGAACCCTTGAACGGCGTATCCGGGGCTGGTTTGAAGGATTGTTCCAATGAAGATCAAAACGACGTTCAGAACAGGGCTCATCATGACACTGCTCGCCCTGGCGGGCTGCGCCTCCGGCCCGGGTGGCGGAATTTATGTGCCGGTGGGTGGTGAGCCCGCCAAGGCACCAGAGCCCCCACGAACCAGTGCCGGTGAGGATGAGGCGCCGGTCTGGCGAAAAAGCGAGCAGCCCGCGGCGGCGCCGTCAGAGCAGGAACCGCCTCGCAGCAGTTCTCCGAGCTACCGTGAAACAGGGGATGGGCTCTCGCCGGCTGCGCTCAGCCTGGTGCGTGAAGCTGACGGATTACTCAAACAGGGTGACGCCGCCGGGGCGATTGCACGGCTCGAACGGGCCCAGCGAATTGCGCCCCGCTCGGCGGAAGTCTACTTTAAGCTTTCGGAGGCCTACGTGGCCAGCAACCGGTTGGGCCCCGCTGAGCAGTTCACCCTTAAGGGGCTGTCCCTGGCCGGAAGCGATACCCGGCTGCAGCGGGCGGGCTGGTTGCTGCTGGCGGATATCCGTCGGGCAAGAGGTAATGTGGCTGGGGCGGATCAGGCGGAGGCCCGGGCAGCGGCACAGTAGATCAGCCTTAAGTCCGACAGGCAGCCCACTTGTTGCACATCGACAGTCAGGATAACAAACTGGTTCAGGATATCCTCAATGCCTCCTGATATCAGAAGCGTCCCAGACAAACCTCTGCTTTGCGAGAAACCAGTGTCTCTGACTACCCGGACGTGGCCATTCGAGAAATTCTGCTCAATGCCATCATGCACAGGGACTATCAGTCCAATACCCCGGTCAAGCTTTACTGGTTTTCGGACCGAATCGAAATACACAGCCCCGGCGGTCTCTATGGTGAAGTGACTCCCGAAACCCTGGAAAAGCGCAGCAGCTACCGCAACCCCGTGCTGGCCGAGGCCATGAGGGCCCTGGGCTACGTCAACCGATACGGTTATGGCATTCAGCGCGCAAAAGCGGCTATGGAGAAAAGCGGAAATCCACCCATCAAGTTTGAACTGGATGACCGAACCTTTTTGGCAACTTTGCCGGGGAGAGCGACATGAAAACCATAGCCTTTTTCAACAACAAGGGCGGAGTCGGCAAAACCTCATTGGTTTACCATTTGGCATGGATGTACGCTGATCGAGGGCTCCGTACCTTAGCCGTCGACTTGGATCCGCAAGCCAACCTCAGCGCGATGTTTCTGGATGAGGAGCGTCTGGCAGGGCTCTGGGAGGACAACGGCCAGGCCACGGTCTATGAAAGCCGGTTGCCTTTGATGAATCGTACCGGTGATATTGCGCCACCCCACGTTGAACAGGTGGCAGAACGACTGGGGCTGGTGTGTGGAAACTTGGCGCTCTCGCGGTTTGAGGACCTCTTATCCGAAAACTGGCCTAAGTGCCTTGACGGTCAGGAAGCCGCCTTCCGGGTGATTACCGCGTTTCACCGAATCATTGAACAGGCCGCGCGCGCATTCCGCAGATCTCGTGCTAATTGACGTAGGGCCCAACCTGGGTGCCATCAACCGTTCGGCATTGATCGCCTCGGAACAAGTTGTGCTGCCCTTGGCCCCAGACCTGTTCTCACTGCAGGGTTTGAAAAACCTTGGTCCCACTCTGCGTGATTGGCGCAAGGGTTGGGAGAAGCGCTTGGGCGAGCTACCCAACTCCGCAAGCATTTCTGTGCCCTCAGGCAAGATGATGCCGACCGGTTACGTAGTCATGCAGCACGGCATAAGGGACAGTCGTCCCGTAAAGGCCTACATGCGATGGATGGACCGCATCCCTTTTGTCTACCGGGAGGCTGTGCTGGATGAACAGCCCAGCGTGTAGCCAGTCATGCCGGAATTCAGGTGTCTTGATGCAATTGATCAAATCCCCAGAAAACTCATCGAAGTCGCCCTGCCACTGGATGATATCAACACCACCGCCGCGCGTTAGAAATCCATCTGCCATGGCCACCCCAGCACTCTGCACTTATGATGGGCCCGACGCCCCTTGGCGGCGGCGCGGGCGGTATTGTTTGCCCAGTTGGTGAATGACCCCGGCTACCAGCGTGATCAGCCCCTTTCATGCGGAGCCAGAAGGTTGGTTGCGGATTACAGACCGGCATTCCTCAGCCGGTTGGCGTGCTGCTTGTAAACGGATTTCGGGTCAGTTTCGAACAGGCTGTGCAGTCCGAGCGCCTGGTTAATCTCATCAAGATGGTTCATGAAGTAGTTGTCCCGGATAACCTTGCCGAACCGATTGCTGCAGCGCCCGACCAGACCATCGTTCTGGCTGAAACCGAAGGTCAGACTGGTGGTGCCGAGCAGGGCGTCAGACGGGTCCAGCACGTTGGTGAGAACGCCGGTGCCTCCCCAGGAATAGAAGCGAACGCCGTTCGCCGAGTAAGCCCCTTCTCCACACGCCGTCGCCGGAACACCGGCAGGGGCGAAGCTGTTGAACTCGGCACTTCCCTGGGTCGTCAGGGAGTAAAGGCTGGAGCGCAGGTCCTGGTTGTAGCCGCCGCTCGAAAGCAGATCGATAAGGCCACCAAGGGCATTGCCCAGGCTCGCTGCCAGACTTTCGGCGGGCGATCCGTAGATCAGATCAGCGACCGGAGAGCCCTTGTGGGGGGAGCCCACCGAGGTTACCGAAGCCACCAGATCAGGCCGGATCCGGGCGATGTAGCGGGCGGTTGGCCCGCCATGGCTGTGGCCAATCAGGTTCACCTTACCATGCACAGCGGCAATCGCCTGAACCTGAGGCAGCAGGGCTTCACCACGGGCAATAGTGCTATCAAGAGCCGGAACCTGGGTGGTGTAAACATCGGCGCCATATTTGCGGAGATCTTCAGCCACGCCGTACCAGTAATCCACACCGGCAATGGAATCAAAACCGAACATACCGTGCACCAGCACAACCGGGTAACGGGTATCGGTGTAATCTGAAGGGGTAGAGTCCCACCACCAGGCGGCGGAGGGCGCAGACCAGGCCACAGTCAGGGCCAGGGCCATTGCTTTAATCCAGGCTTTCATTGTCGTTCCTACAGTTTGATGTTGTGTTTGTTATCCAAACTGCGGCTCAACCTAACGGGTTGCTCCAGAGACTCCTTTCTCATACTGCATCTGCCTCAAGGCAGATCGAGTGCTTCCGTGCGCTGACTTGGTTCTTGTGTTTGTTAGGTTGATGCCGTCAGAGCATCTCGGTAGAGATGTGCCCATAATTTGATCAGTGACATGGGTAAGTCAACGGCAGAGGAGGCAAGCCGGGTGTGTTCACTCTGGAAGTGTGAGGCATATCACATGGATGGCCCCGCAGGACAAGCCTCGGGCTGACCTGCGGGGTGTGTTGACTGGCGAGCGCAGTCTCAGGGATCAGAGCGTGGCCATGACCTTCTTGGCCGCCGCGGTAGTATGGGCAATATCTTGTTCTGACAACGCAGCGCTGGTGAAGCCAGCCTCGAAGGCGGAGGGGGCCAGGTAGACACCCTCCTTCAGCATGCCTTGGAAGAACTTCTTGAATCGCTCGACATCGCAGGCCATCACCTGGTCGAAGCGGGTAACCGAAGGCTCTTCTGTGAAGAAGAAACCAAACATGGCACCGGAACCCTGAACGGTCAGGGGAATGCCGGTGGCATCGGCGGCCTCCCTGAGGCCTCGGCAAACGGCGTTGGTTTTCTCGGTCAGGCGGTCGTGAAAACCGGGCTCGGAAATCGCGTTCAGAGTCGCCAGGCCTGCACACATGGCGAGCGGGTTTCCGCTCAGGGTACCGGCCTGGTAGACCGGGCCCAGCGGTGAGATATGCTCCATGATTTCACGTTTGCCGCCAAAGGCGCCAACCGGAAGCCCACCGCCAATCACCTTGCCCAGGGCCGTGAGATCAGGCGTCACGCCATATAGCCCCTGGGCACCGCCGAGGGACACGCGGAAGCCGGTCATTACCTCGTCAAAAATCAGCACCGTGCCATGCTCGTCGCATACCTCACGCAGCCCTTCGAGGAATCCGGGCACCGGCGGGATGCAATTCATGTTGCCGGCAACCGGCTCCACGATGATTGCCGCGATCTGGTCGCCCATCTTGCTGAAGGTCTCTCTGACACTATCGATGTCGTTGTAGGTCAGCGTCAGGGTGAGTTCGGCCAGGCTGGCCGGGATGCCCGGTGAATTCGGCACGCCGAGGGTCAGTGCGCCGGAGCCCGCCTTTACCAGAAGGGAATCCACGTGTCCGTGGTAGCAGCCTTCAAACTTCACAATCTTGTCCCGGCCGGTGTAACCCCGGGCCAGTCGGATTGCGCTCATGGTTGCCTCGGTGCCGGAGTTCACCATGCGGACCAGATCGATTGAGGGCACCAGTTCGCAGACCTTCCTGGCCATCTCCGTCTCAAGCGCCGTTGGCGCGCCATAGCCGATGCCGAGATCAACCTGGGCATGGAGGGCATCCTTGATGCGCTTGTCCGAGTGGCCAAGAATCATCGGCCCCCAGGAGCCGATGTAGTCGATATAGCGTTGGCCGTCCTCGTCATACAGGTAGGCGCCCTGGGCATGGTTGAAGAAGATGGGTGTTCCCCCGACACCGCGAAAGGCCCGGACCGGGGAATTTACGCCACCGGGAATGTATTTCTGAGCCTGCTCGAAAAGGGTTTCGGAGTGCGTCATGTGTCTTGGCTCCTGTTATCATGGAAGTGAAAAAGTGGATGATGGTTTGCGAACAGTCGTTCAAAGGCTTTTGCCCGTTGCTCAATGTCATCAGGGCTGCCCCCGAACAGGCCGCCAACCACGGCAAGCATGTCAGCACCGGCACGAATCAGAGATTCGCCGTTTTCTGTGGTTACTCCGCCAATGGCAGCCAGGGGGCGACGGAAACGTTTCGCCTCGGTGAGCACCTCCGGCGATGCCGCCGGTGCCCCCGGTTTGGTCGAGGATGTGAAAAAGCGCCCGAATGCAAGATAGTCGGCACCTTCCTCCAGCCCGGCCTGTGCCAGTGCAAGGTCGGCATGGCAGGTTACTCCAATGATGGCCTGCTCCCCGAGTAACCGGCGGGCAGCGGCCAGTGAGCCGTCGGTCTGTCCCAGGTGAACGCCGGCAGCTCCGACCCGTTTTGCCAGTTCCGGATCGTCATTGATCAGCAGCGGCACACCGGCGTTGCGGCAAACAGCCTGAAGGTTTCTGGCCTGAGCGACTCTCTCGGCCAGGGGCGCGGATTTTTCCCGGTATTGTACCATTACCGCGCCACCCCGCAGTGCCGCTTCAACGGATTCAATGAGAATGGCACGCGGGGTGAGCTGGCTGTCGGTAATGGCATAGAGCCCCGGGCGAAGCCCCTTGCTCATCGTTCCCACAGAATGCCCCGGTCCGGTACTGGCTGGCCTTTGCCAACCTCAAGCGCATGCAGTATGGCGTGGTTTACGTAGTTCTGGGCCTGGGAGATGGCGGCGCGGGGCGACAGGCCCGACGCCCGGCCTGCTGCAATAGCTGCCGCCAGCGTGCAGCCGGTACCGTGGTACTCTCCGCCAATACGCTCAATCTCCCAGCGCATGGGCTCCGGGCCATGGTTGTAAAGCGTGTTGGTGATGTGGATGCCGGTGCCATGGCCCCCGGTTGCAAGAACCGATTCACACCCGCCTTGCAGCAGGTGTTCGGCTGCCTCGCCGGGATTATCGCTGCCTCCCAGCAACGCCAGTTCGACCCCGTTCGGGGTAATCATCTCGGCCAGCGGAAACAACCGCTCCTTCATGGCGGCAATCAGTTCGTCGTCGGCCAGATCGCCGCCACCCGCGGCCTTGATCACCGGGTCGGTGATGAGCGGCAGGCCCGGGCGTTCGGCCATAAACTCCACCAGTACGTCCACCACCGCAGCGTTACCCAGTGCCCCGGTTTTCACCGCATGAATCGGAGCATCGTCTGCAATGCACTGAAGCTGCTTGCGAATCAGCTCAGCAGAGACGGCTTCAGCGCCGTACACGTTCCGGGTGTCCTGAACGGTGAGGCAGGTTAGTACGGGCAGAGGGTGGCAACCCAGTGATGTAATCGCCTGGATGTCAGCCTGAATACCGGCGCCGCCAGAGGGGTCCAGACCGGAGAGTATCAATACCTGGGGACGATTATAGCGTTTGATGACCCACCTCCTTAGAAGGGTTTGACGACAGCCAGGATAACAACGGCCAGAAGGATAAAGACCGGCAGTTCATTGAACCAGCGATAGAATACGTGGCTGCGGGTGTTCCGGTCGTCCCGGAAGACTTTGACAAGATGTCCGCAGTAGAAATGGTAAACGATCAGCACAGCGACCAGAAGCAGCTTCACATGCAGCCAGCCCTGACTGAAGTAGCCAGAAACATTGTAACTGATCAGCCACACACCGAAGACAATCGTGGCAATCATTGAGGGCGTGGTGATGCCCCGATAGAGCTTGCGCTCCATGATCTTGAATCGTTCGCGCCCCGGTTCATCCTCGCAGGCGGCGTGGTAGACGAACAGCCTGGGCAGATAGAAGATGCCGGCAAACCAGCACACCAGTGAAATAATATGGAAGGCTTTGACCCACAGCATTCGTCAGCTCCGTCGGTATTGGTAATAACTTTCGATATCGGATTTGAGCACCACACCGTAAACCCGCTGGATCATGGGCGCTACGTGACGTTGTACGTACAGGGCCTCGGCGTTGGTTGACTCGAATTCGTCCAGGGCCTCCTCAAGGGTGGCCTGGTATTGTACCGGAGCGACATCACGACGATTGGCGGGAATATCCATCAGATCGATGGACTCCGGGGGCTCGATTTCTTCTTCGGAAACCAGCTTTTCGGTGTCTTCGAGATAGCGGGCGAGGTCGACCGCTGGCAGCAGGGCGGTCGGCCCGTTACTGCCCTCAACAACCAGCCACTTGGGTTCGGATTTCAGGACCTTCCGGGCGTCCCCGACAGTAAGGTGTCGCCCTGTGCGCAGAATGCTGCGGTCCATGATGGCTCCTACCGATACCCGGCGCAGGGCCTGGATAACCGGAGAATTCTGGTAGCTCAGGCCCTGATTCTTGAGGATGGTAAGGAACAGTGATTTCTTGCCGAACGCTTCACTGGTCACCAGGCTTGAGGTGGTAATGATGAGCATGCCCGGAAGGATGATGTTGGCGTTATGGGTCAGTTCCATCAGGGCCATCAGGGCGGCCAGCGGCGCCTGAAGCACTGCCCCCATCATGGCTCCCATGCCCAGTATGGCGTAGACCCCTACGGAGGAAGCGTGCTCCGGCATGATCTGGGCCCCGATCAGCCCCATTGCTCCCCCCAGTGTTGCACCCATAAACAGAGTCGGGCCGATGACGCCACTTGGCATGCCCAGCCCGATGGACAACGATGTAATGATCAGTTTGGCAACACCTGCGCCCAATAGCAGCCAGAATCCCAGCTGACCATTAATGGTTTCGTTAACAGTGTCGTACCCGATACCCATGGTTTCCGGAACCAGAATGGCGAAAGGCACCATCAGCAAACCTGCGGTGACAATCCGCAACAGGACTGGCCGGTGGTGATGTTTGCCCATGGTGTCCACTAACTGAATAAACAACGCAGCGGCAATGCCGATAATGACGGCAATAGCGAGAATCCAGGGAATCTCAAGCAGGGAATTCATCGTCAGAGCAGGCACGTTGAAGGCTGGCTCTGAGCCATACACCGCCTGGGTGACAACGGCGGCACTGACCGCTGCCAGGATGATAGGAGTGAAGCCGGCAATGGTGTATTCCATCATCACGACTTCCATGGCGAAAATGACACCGGATATCGGCGTATTGAACGAGGCTGAAATCGCCGCTGCGCAGCCGCAGGCAACCAGGGTCCGGATGCTGTTGTTCGGCAACCGCATCCACTGCCCCATCAGGCTGGAGAACGCGGCCCCCAGATGCACCGCCGGTCCCTCCCGGCCTGCGGACTGGCCACTGACAACCGTGGCGACGCCCGAGATGAATTGCACGATGGCGCTGCGGATGGATATGTAGCCCTGGTGGTAGTTCAGGCGCTCCATGACATGGACAACCCCCACCTTGCGGTCATGGGTGGACAGCCGGTGGAGCAGCAAACCGAGGCTGAGAGCCCCTGCAAGAGGAAGCAGGCCGCGGGTCAGCAGATCGAGGTTCTCAAACGACTCAGAGCCCTCTCCCGGAAGAAAGCGCTCCAGGGGCCATTCGATGGCCAGGCGGAAAACCAGGATGACACCGCCAGTGATAAGCCCCGATAACAGGCCAAGAACGGCCAGTTGCGGCAGCGCGTCGACACCGGAAAGCCTGCGCCGGAAAACAGGGATCAGGTGCTCGGTAATCTGGTACCAGATTTTCTGCATGAGGCCGGAGTTCCGGTGAATTTAGGCGGACCGCCAGAAGGTTTCTGGCAACGTTTCTGACAACATTGTAACGGTCGCCCTGAGGGCTGCAATAAGTCATTGGTTTATCATGGTAGACTACGCCGTCAAACCTCAAAATCCTGATACGACGTCGCTGGAGAGAAAGGTGATTAAAGTAGGCATCGTTGGTGGCACCGGGTATACCGGTGTGGAGCTGCTGAGAATCCTCGCGGTTCACCCTGAAGTTTCGGTCAGTTGCATTACATCCCGCTCGGAAGCCGGCCTGCCTGTGGCGGATATGTATCCGAACTTGCGCGGGCACTATGACCTCGCGTTCTCTGAGCCGGATGCAGGCATACTGGCAGCATGCGATCTGGTGTTCTTTGCCACGCCCCACGGTGTCGCCATGAGGATGGTGCCGGAACTGATGGCGGCCGGTGTGCGTGTGGTTGATCTCTCTGCGGACTTCCGCCTGAAAGATCTGGATGTCTGGGCAAGCTGGTACGGCATGCGCCACGAAAGCCCGGAATGGGCTGAGAAGGCAGTCTACGGGCTGCCGGAAGTGGTCCGTGAGGAAATCCGCGAAGCGCAACTGGTGGCGAACCCGGGCTGTTACCCGACTGCCGTTCAGCTGGGCTTTCTGCCACTGCTTGAGCAGGGCCTGGTCGATCCCGCCCGCCTGATCGCAGATGCGAAATCGGGAGCCAGCGGGGCTGGCCGGCAGGGCAAGATCGGCATGTTGCACGGGGAGGTTGGCGAGAGCTTCAAGGCCTATGGCGCTTCCGGTCATCGCCATCTGCCCGAAATTCGTCAGGGGCTGTCTGGCGCGGCTGGTGGTGACGTGGGGGTGACGTTTGTTCCGCACCTGATTCCGATGATTCGCGGTATCGAAGCAACTCTCTATGCTGAGCTGAAAGATCCAGCAGACTTCGACCGGCTTCAGGCGTTGTTTGAAGAGCGGTACAAGGCGGAACCGTTTGTCGATGTCATGCCCTTTGGCAGTCATCCGGAAACCCGGAGTGTGAGGGGCGCAAACCAGTGCCGTATGGCGCTGCATCGGCAGGAGCAAAGCAACATTGTTATTGTGTCTTCGGTCATCGATAACCTGGTGAAAGGCGCCGCCGGGCAGGCGGTTCAGAACATGAACATCATGTTCGGGCTGAAAGAAACCATGGGGCTTGAGGCTCCGGCGCTTCTGCCGTAATGCCGAAGGACAAACCGTGAGCGAGCAGAGAAAGCCGGCCGAAGAGTATGTTGTAATCCGGCATCGCCCGGGTTACCGCCTGCGCAGAACAGCAATCCTGCTGGTGTTCACCCTAGTCGCTGCGATCGCCGGGTATGCAACTGGCCTGGCGCAGGGCGGGTTCCGGTTCTCCAGTGCGGAAGAATCGAACCAGGTGCTGGAGAGCGAAGTCGAAAAGCTTCGGAAGGATTACCGGGAGGCCCGGCAGCAGTTGATCAATCTGGAGCGCGGGCGAGCCATTGATGAGCAGGCCCTGAACCGGGCCCGGAAAACCATAGTTGATCTTGAAACCCGGATTGCGTCACTGCAATCGGACCTGACTTTCTATAAAAACATCATGGCACCCTCGGAAACTAGCAAAGGGTTACAGGTCGACAGCGTCACGCTGACACCCAGCCGCAGTCAGGGTGCCTACGATTTCAAGTTGGTACTGACCCAGGTCGGTAATAACAAAAGTTACATCTCCGGCGTGGTGGCGGTGAACGTCATCGGGCTGCGTGACCAGGAAAAAGAGGTGATTGCCCTGCGTGATCTTTCTGAGGATATCGAGGATCTCGGGGTGAAGTTCCGTTTCCGGTATTTCCAGGATGTTGAAGGTACCCTGGCGTTGCCGGAAGAATTTGAGCCAATCGAGATTCAGGTGGTAGCCCAGGCGGAGGGACGGAAGTCCTCGCAGGCCGAGCGTACCTTTAACTGGGATGATTTAACGGAGAACTGACATGCTTGGCAAGAAAAAGCAGAAGCCACGCCGGCCTACCGGCCATTTTGATACCCTGGTTTCCTCCCGTACAACCATCGAGGGGGATGTTCACTTCTCCGGTGGCCTGCATGTGGACGGGCGTATTCGCGGCAAGGTGGTTGCTGATGAAGGGACCGATGCCGTGCTCAGGGTCTCGGAGGTCGGAGAGGTCACCGGCGATATCAACGCCCCTCACGTGATCATCAATGGTACGGTGAATGGTGATGTCTACGCCTCGGCCCATCTTGAACTGGCGGAAAAAGCGTCCATCAATGGGAGTGTTTTTTACAACCTTATCGAAATGGCGATGGGAGCTTCGGTTAACGGTAATCTGGTCCATCAGCGGGAACCGGTCGGGTTGCTTGCACAGGATGGTTCCGCCACCCGGCAGAAGCAGGAACAGGCCCACGGTGCTGACCAGCCGGACGAGGCTGATGAAGCATCGGTCGATGGTGGAAAGTCCGAATAGTTGATTGTTTTAGTCAGGAATACCATAATCGCCTGAGTTGTTAGCAATAATCCGGAGGCGAACTTGAGTGCAGTCCAGCAACAAATGGCCACACCGCTGTTCTTCAGTGACAGCGCCGTTGCCAAGGTGCGTGAGTTAATCGAGGAAGAGGGTAACGCCGAACTCAAACTCCGCGTCTTCGTGACCGGGGGCGGCTGTTCCGGGTTTCAGTATGGTTTCTCGTTCGATGAAAGCCAGGATGAAGAAGATACCGTTATCGAGCGTGACGGCGTTTATCTGTTGGTTGATCCGATGAGCTATCAGTATCTTGTCGGAGCCACCATCGATTATCAGGAAGGTCTTCAGGGTTCCCAGTTTGTCGTCCAGAATCCGAATGCCAGCTCAACCTGCGGGTGTGGCAGTTCCTTCTCCATCTGAACTCAGGAAGGCCTCAGGCCGGGTAGATGGCCCCCAGGATTCGCGGGCCTGACGCTCCGGTCACCTCAGGTAGGTTACCTGGTAATCCCTCCAGGGCCTGTTTTGCCAGCCAGGCAAATGCCACCGGTTCCACCATTTGCGGGTCCAGCCCCAGGTCTGATGTCAGCGTGAGCCGGCTTTCAGGCAAAGCTTTCTCAAGCTCCGCCATCAGTAGCGAATTCCGCGCACCGCCGCCGCAGACATAAATCCGGAGATCGCGGGCTTCGGGTAATTGATTCGCCACGCTTTCCACTGTCAGTTGCAGCAGGGTTCGCTGAATATCCTCGGCCGGGATGTCCGGATGGCGACTTACCTGCGTTTTTACCCAGTCCAGATTGAACCTCTCCTTGCCGGTGCTTTTCGGGGGTGTCCGCGAAAAATAGGCATCCGAGAGCATATCGCTGAGCAGTTCCTGATTCACTTTGCCTTCCCTGGCCCAGTGGCCATCGCTGTCAAAAGGAAGCCCGGTCTGAGCCAGGCACCAGGCATCCATCAGCGCGTTGGCTGGACCGGTGTCGAAACCGGTTACCGGGCTGCCTCTGTCGGCCGGGATCCAGGTTATGTTCGCAATGCCCCCCAGATTAAGGATGCAGCGATCCTCTGTGTCTGAACTGAAAAAGGCCTTGTGAAACGCAGGGACCAAAGGTGCTCCCTGGCCTCCGGCAGCCATGTCCCTTCTGCGGAAGTCGGCGACGGTGGTAATGCCGGTGGCTTCAGAAATAACAGACGGATTGCCAATCTGGATGGTAAAGGGCGCCGCACCTAAAGGTTGATGGCGAAGCGTCTGACCGTGACTGCCAATGGCGCGAATAGCTGATGCACAGAGGCCGGAGTGCCGTATCACCTCTGTCGCGGCCTGCGCAAACAGCGTGCCGGTGAGAGTGTCCAGTTCGCCGATTTCATCCGGGGTTGCCTGATTCTGGCTGGCGGCCAGGAGTCTGTGCCGGATCTGATCGGGGTAGGGTGCGGTGTGAGATGCGTGGATTCGTGCGGACTGTCCCTGGAACGACACCAGCACGGCATCAATGCCATCCATGCTGGTGCCGGACATCAAACCGATCCAGGTGTCCATAGCGCTCAGTCGTCTGAAGCCAGTGCGAGTTGCCGGTAGCTCTCGCGGAAAACATCAAATTGTGCGATTCGTTGTTCGGTGACCTGCTTGAAGCGGGCCATCTCGGAAGACGGTACAGGTTTTGCGTCCGGCAATTTCACAGTGCGTGAGTTGCGCGGAGCGCCGTTCAGCCGGAACTCATAGTGTAGATGTGGCCCGGTTACCATGCCGGAGGAACCGACATAGCCGATGGTTTCGCCCTGCTTTACCCGGGTGCCATTCTTAATGCCCTTTCCAAGGCGACTCATATGGGCGTAAAGCGTGGTGATGTTGTCGCCATGCTTCAGGATAACCGTGCGGCCGTAACCGCCTTTCCATCCTGCAAACTTCACACGACCTGCGCCGGCTGCCTTGATGGGGGTTCCTGGGGGGGCGCCATAGTCGGTGCCCTCGTGAGGACGAACCACATCCAGAACAGGGTGGCGCCTTTGAAGATTGAACGGCGAGGATACCCGCGCATTAATCGGCGTGCGCAGGAATGCCTTGCGCATGCTTTTGCCGTTGGGGTTGTAATAATCGCTGTCGCCATTGCTGTCGGTGTAGAGTAGGGCAGTGTTCTCCTCGCCACGGTTCACAAATCGGGCAGATAGGATGCGACCGGTATCGAACTTCTCGCCATCAAGGTAAAGTTCTTCATAGACCACTTCAAACTGGTCGCCCTTGCGGACGTCGTACACAAAGTCGATTTCCCAGCCGAAGATACCGGCCAACTCCATAGTGAGTTGGTCATTAAGTCCAGCTTCGCGAGCGGCAAGATAAAGTGAGCCGTCGATTGTTCCGGAAGCGAACGCCGGCCGTGCTTCAGGTTTGCGAACTTCCGTCTCGCCGGTGAAGCTTTCGCCTTCCCTGCTGATTTTCAGGGTTTCCAGGAGGTTGCGCTGCAGCTCAACGAAAGCCAGAGCGCCGTCACCAGCTGTGGCGAAACGGATCGTTTCACCGGCGTAGAGGCGCTGCAACTTTTCGGCTTCTCCGTCGCCGTGGATCACCGAGAGCATGATGCCGTCATTGAATCCAGCTTTCTTGAATAGTGAGGACAGGGTGTCGCCCGACTTGATGGCGAAGGTTTGCCACTCCAGTTCCGGTTGTTCCGGCGCGGCCGGGGCTGCAGGCTCGGTAACGCTGACTTGCTGGGAAGACTGCTCTGTGGAATCTGCCGTAGGCGATGCAGGCTGTTCGTCCACTGAGAGCGAACCCGGTTGCGCTGACGGCTCCGGTTCAGCGTTCGTCTTTGCGACGGTTCCCTGCTCCAGATCCAGTGAATAGGACATCCGCTTGGCTTCGACATTGCTGCTGGGGCTCATCAGAACAGTGGCGGTAACAATCACAGTCGCCGCTGCAGCAATGGTAATGTGTGTTTTTGGAAACATTTTCAGCACGTGTCACACCCGTTTTAATCGGTATTCCGGCAGCTTGTACTATCTAATTAAAGCTGCTGTTCAAGTATAGTCCAACAGATTACCGTATAAAATGCATGCGGGACAGCGTGAAATATTACGGTTACTGCCCCATCCTCCGGATTTCTTTTGGCAGCGTTGTTATAATGCGCCGCCCTTTTGTTTCGGTGTTGGTCAAAATCTGGTCAAACCACTCTAGCAGGAGAGCGGGTAACTCACAGATTTCTTTTGTTGAAGTCTGTAACCGATGAAATCTTTCAAGATCAAGATTGGGGACGTGTTGGTCATGGCATGCACTGATGAAGCGTTGGCGATTATCAAGCGCGGAGTAGACGAACTCATTCCGGAAGGTGAGTTGGTAGAAAAACTAAGGAAGGGCCGTCCTCTCAGGATTAAGGCCGGCTTCGATCCCACTGCGCCCGATCTTCACCTTGGACACACCGTCCTTATTAACAAGCTTCGTCAGTTTCAGGATCTGGGTCACGAGGTCATCTTCCTGATCGGTGACTTTACTGGGATGATTGGTGATCCGACCGGAAAGAGTGCCACCCGGCCCCCTCTGACAGAGCAACAGGTAGCCGATAACGCGGTCAGCTATAAAGAGCAGGTGTTCAAGATTCTCGATCCATCGAAAACCCGTGTGGTTTTCAACTCCGAATGGATGGGCAAAATGACCGCGGCCGATATGGTCAAGCTGGCGGGACAGTATACCGTTGCCCGTATGCTTGAGCGCGATGATTTTACCAAGCGCTACCGGGCGGAGCAGGCCATTGCGATCCATGAGTTTCTCTATCCCCTGGTGCAGGGGTACGATTCGGTCGCCCTTGAGGCAGACGTTGAATTGGGTGGGACCGATCAGAAGTTCAACTTGCTGATGGGACGGATTCTTCAGAAGCATTATGGTCAGTCTCCCCAGGCGATTCTCACCATGCCTATTCTGGAGGGGCTTGATGGCGTTCAGAAGATGTCCAAGTCCCTTGGGAACTATGTGGGCGTTAATGATTCTCCGGGTGAGATGTACACCAAGCTGTTGTCGATGCCGGATGATCTTCTCTGGCGTTACTTTGAGCTGCTGAGCTTCCGTCCGCTTGCAGAGGTGGAGACGTTCCGGAAGGAAGTGTCGGTGGGGGGCAATCCCCAGGATTATAAAAAGTTGCTGGCGGAAGAGATTATTACCCGCTTCCATGGTGAAGAGGCTGCAAAGACGGCGCACAAGTCAGCTGGGAACCGTGTTTCTCTTGGGGAGATTCCCGAGAACCTGCCGACCATTGAGGTTTCACTTGAAGGTCAGTCCGGGATGCCAATGGCTTCGGTATTGCGTTTGGCAGGCCTGGTAAAGAACGGTGCTGCCGCCCGCGATGTGCTGGGGCGTGGGGCGGTTTTCGTCGATGGCCGGAAATTCGAGGGCGACCGGGTGTTCGTGAAAGGTGACGACTGCGTCATACAGGCGGGAAAGAAGAAGATAGCCCGGGTTTTGGTCACTGCGTAACCGGGTTTCGGCGATTTTGAAATTTTTTTCAGGATCGCCGTTGACACCTTGGCGCAGGTCTGTAGAATGCGCATCTCTTTCGAGGGGCAGGCCAGTTGGGAGGCTCTGGATTCGAAAGACAACTGTTTGAAAGTATTCGAAAATTTGATATTTAAATTGTTCGAAATAAACGGTTGACAGGGTGGCGGAACGATGTAGAATACGCCTCCTTGATTGAGCCACGGCTCAACCGCTCTTTAAAAAGTTAACCAAGTAATTCGTGTGGGCGCTGGCCGAGGTATTTCGGAGATGAAATATCAGGACAGTGACTCGTCGAAATTGAGTTTTGTCTTGAGCAAGAATAGAGGATCTTCGGATTCTTGTATGATTTAAACTGAAGAGTTTGATCATGGCTCAGATTGAACGCTGGCGGCAGGCTTAACACATGCAAGTCGAGCGGTAACAGGTCCTTCGGGATGCTGACGAGCGGCGGACGGGTGAGTAATGCTTAGGAATCTGCCTGGTAGTGGGGGATAGCCCGGGGAAACCCGGATTAATACCGCGTACGCCCTTCGGGGGAAAGCAGGGGATCTGTTCTTTTCGGAGAGTGGACCTTGCGCTATCAGATGAGCCTAAGCCGGATTAGCTAGTTGGTGGGGTAAAGGCCCACCAAGGCGACGATCCGTAGCTGGTCTGAGAGGATGATCAGCCACATCGGGACTGAGACACGGCCCGAACTCCTACGGGAGGCAGCAGTGGGGAATATTGGACAATGGGGGCAACCCTGATCCAGCCATGCCGCGTGTGTGAAGAAGGCTTTCGGGTTGTAAAGCACTTTCAGTGAGGAGGAAGGCCTTAAGGTTAATACCCTTGAGGATTGACGTTACTCACAGAAGAAGCACCGGCTAACTCCGTGCCAGCAGCCGCGGTAATACGGAGGGTGCAAGCGTTAATCGGAATTACTGGGCGTAAAGCGCGCGTAGGTGGTTTGATAAGCGAGATGTGAAAGCCCCGGGCTTAACCTGGGAACGGCATTTCGAACTGTCAGGCTAGAGTGTGGTAGAGGGGTGTGGAATTTCCTGTGTAGCGGTGAAATGCGTAGATATAGGAAGGAACACCAGTGGCGAAGGCGGCACCCTGGACCAACACTGACACTGAGGTGCGAAAGCGTGGGGAGCAAACAGGATTAGATACCCTGGTAGTCCACGCCGTAAACGATGTCAACTAGCCGTTGGGACTCTTGAAGTCTTAGTGGCGCAGCTAACGCACTAAGTTGACCGCCTGGGGAGTACGGCCGCAAGGTTAAAACTCAAATGAATTGACGGGGGCCCGCACAAGCGGTGGAGCATGTGGTTTAATTCGACGCAACGCGAAGAACCTTACCTGGCCTTGACATGCTGAGAACTTTCCAGAGATGGATTGGTGCCTTCGGGAGCTCAGACACAGGTGCTGCATGGCCGTCGTCAGCTCGTGTCGTGAGATGTTGGGTTAAGTCCCGTAACGAGCGCAACCCCTATCCCTAGTTGCTAGCAGTTTGGCTGAGAACTCTAGGGAGACTGCCGGTGACAAACCGGAGGAAGGTGGGGATGACGTCAGGTCATCATGGCCCTTACGGCCAGGGCTACACACGTGCTACAATGGCGCGCACAGAGGGCTGCAAACCCGCGAGGGGAGCCAATCTCACAAAACGCGTCGTAGTCCGGATCGCAGTCTGCAACTCGACTGCGTGAAGTCGGAATCGCTAGTAATCGTGAATCAGAATGTCACGGTGAATACGTTCCCGGGCCTTGTACACACCGCCCGTCACACCATGGGAGTGGATTGCACCAGAAGTGGTTAGTCTAACCTTCGGGAGGACGATCACCACGGTGTGGTTCATGACTGGGGTGAAGTCGTAACAAGGTAGCCGTAGGGGAACCTGCGGCTGGATCACCTCCTTAAACGAAGCCGAAGGCTTCGGTCAGAGTCCACACGAATTACTTGGTTGGCTAATAAAGAGAGCAAAGGGTCTTACAGGCCCGTACCTTTGGGTCTGTAGCTCAGTTGGTTAGAGCGCACCCCTGATAAGGGTGAGGTCGGTGGTTCAAATCCACCCAGACCCACCAAAATTGCGTTATCCGTCGTTATCGCCGGGCTCACGTGCTACTCGCACGCTACACCCGCCGATGCCTAGGCTAACCCAATTTTCGGAGCATGCCTTGGAGTTGCGGGGCACGCCGGTTGGGTAACCCGAAGTGAGTGACGAACGCGGATGCGCCGGACAGGTTTTGTCAATCCAGGCGCAGCGTGAGTGAGTGAAGGAGTGACCCTCGATGGGTCATGACGGATGCGAACGAAGGCTGCAACGACGAGTGACAGAAGCTGGACAAGTAGACGGGGCTATAGCTCAGCTGGGAGAGCGCCTGCCTTGCACGCAGGAGGTCGGCAGTTCGATCCTGCCTAGCTCCACCAAGTTTACTGACCAACGCGAGTTGGCAGTGTACAGAAACAAGTTTTTCAGTTTGATGACCGAGTTAAGGGTTATGGCTGAAGACCTTCTTTCTGATCACTGGGTCAGATTTGCTCTTTAACAAATTGGACGAGATAGAACACGAAGACGTTTTCTCATTATCTCCGAGAAAACGTGTTCAATGTGATAGCGATTTCAAGCGTTATCCGGTGTTGTCGTTGAAGTGGTTGTTATATTGCTTCAAGTGACTGTCTCGAAACAGGGTTCTTTGTCAGGCTTGCCTGGTAAGGGATGTTGATTCGTGAACAGTTGTCTTGGGGTTATATAGTCAAGCAACTAAGCGCATACGGTGGATGCCTTGGCAGTCAGAGGCGATGAAAGACGTGGAAGCCTGCGATAAGGCTCGGGGAGCTGGCAAACAAGCTGTGATCCGGGCATCTCTGAATGGGGAAACCCACCGACTTTCGGGTCGGTACCGTACAGTGAATACATAGCTGTGCGGGGCGAACCGGGGGAACTGAAACATCTAAGTACCCCGAGGAAAAGAAATCAACCGAGATTCCCTCAGTAGCGGCGAGCGAACGGGGACCAGCCCTTAAGCTGGACGACGGGTAGGAGAAGGCTCTGGAAAGGGCCGCCATAGTGGGTGATAGCCCCGTATCCGAAACCCAAGTTCAGTGAAATCGAGTAGGACGGGACACGTGATATCCTGTCTGAACATGGGGGGACCATCCTCCAAGGCTAAATACTCCTGACTGACCGATAGTGAACCAGTACCGTGAGGGAAAGGCGAAAAGAACCCCTGTGAGGGGAGTGAAATAGATCCTGAAACCGTATGCGTACAAGCAGTCGGAGCGGACGTGTTCCGTGACGGCGTACCTTTTGTATAATGGGTCAGCGACTTATGTTCAGTGGCGAGGTTAACCGTTTAGGGGAGCCGTAGGGAAACCGAGTCTGAATAGGGCGATTTAGTCGCTGGGCATAGACCCGAAACCGGGCGATCTATCCATGAGCAGGTTGAAGGTTGAGTAACATCAACTGGAGGACCGAACCCACTGTCGTTGAAAAGCCAGGGGATGACTTGTGGATCGGAGTGAAAGGCTAATCAAGCCCGGAGATAGCTGGTTCTCCCCGAAAGCTATTTAGGTAGCGCCTCGGACGAATACCACAGGGGGTAGAGCACTGTTTCGGCTAGGGGGTCATCCCGACTTACCAACCCGATGCAAACTCCGAATACCTGTGAGTACTATCCGGGAGACACACGGTGGGTGCTAACGTCCATCGTGAAGAGGGAAACAACCCAGACCGCCAGCTAAGGTCCCCAAGTACCAGTTAAGTGGGAAACGATGTGGGAAGGCTCAGACAGCTAGGAGGTTGGCTTAGAAGCAGCCATCCTTTAAAGAAAGCGTAATAGCTCACTAGTCGAGTCGGCCTGCGCGGAAGATGTAACGGGGCTCAAACTGGTCACCGAAGCTGCGGCTGTGCACGCAAGTGCACGGGGTAGGGGAGCGTTCTGTAAGCCTGCGAAGGTGTGTTGAGAAGCATGCTGGAGGTATCAGAAGTGCGAATGCTGACATGAGTAACGACAATGGGGGTGAAAAACCCCCACGCCGGAAGACCAAGGGTTCCTGCGCAACGCTAATCGGCGCAGGGTGAGTCGGCCCCTAAGGCGAGACCGAAAGGTGTAGTCGATGGGAAACGGGTTAATATTCCCGTACCTTGGATAGCTGCGATGGAGAGACGGAGAAGGCTAGGTGAGCCGGGCGACGGTTGTCCCGGTTTAAGCGAGTAGGGAGTGGACTTAGGCAAATCCGGGTCCACAATCTCGAGACGCGACGACGACTGCTCATAGAGCGGGAAGTCATTGATGCCCTGCTTCCAGGAAAATCTTCTAAGCTTCAGGCTATTCGGGACCGTACCCCAAACCGACACAGGTGGTCAGGTAGAGAATACCAAGGCGCTTGAGAGAACTCGGGTAAAGGAACTAGGCAAAATGGTGCCGTAACTTCGGGAGAAGGCACGCCGGTATTACGTGAAGCCCCTGCGGGTGGAGCGGACGCCGGTCGAAGATACCAGGCCCCTGCGACTGTTTATTAAAAACACAGCACTGTGCAAACACGAAAGTGGACGTATACGGTGTGACGCCTGCCCGGTGCCGGAAGGTTAATTGATGGGGTTAGCGCTTGCGCGAAGCTCTTGATCGAAGCCCCGGTAAACGGCGGCCGTAACTATAACGGTCCTAAGGTAGCGAAATTCCTTGTCGGGTAAGTTCCGACCTGCACGAATGGCGTAACGATGGGGGCGCTGTCTCTACCCGAGACTCAGTGAAATTGAAATCGCCGTGAAGATGCGGTGTATCCGCGGCTAGACGGAAAGACCCCGTGAACCTTTACTATAGCTTCACAGTGAACTTTGAGCATGTTTGTGTAGGATAGCTGGGAGGCTTTGAAGTGGGAACGCCAGTTCTCATGGAGCCAACCTTGAAATACCAGCCTGACCTGTTTGAGGTTCTAACTTGGTCCCCTGATCGGGGATGAGGACACTGTGTGGTGGGTAGTTTGACTGGGGCGGTCTCCTCCCAAAGCGTAACGGAGGAGCACAAAGGTGGGCTAAGCATGGTCGGACATCATGCGGTTAGTGTAATGGCACAAGCCCGCTTAACTGCGAGACAGACACGTCGAGCAGGTACGAAAGTAGGTCATAGTGATCCGGTGGTTCTGTATGGAAGGGCCATCGCTCAACGGATAAAAGGTACTCCGGGGATAACAGGCTGATACCGCCCAAGAGTTCACATCGACGGCGGTGTTTGGCACCTCGATGTCGGCTCATCACATCCTGGGGCTGAAGCCGGTCCCAAGGGTATGGCTGTTCGCCATTTAAAGTGGTACGCGAGCTGGGTTTAGAACGTCGTGAGACAGTTCGGTCCCTATCTGCCGTGGACGTTGGAGATTTGAGGAAAGCTGCTCCTAGTACGAGAGGACCGGAGTGGACGAACCTCTGGTGTTCGGGTTGTCACGCCAGTGGCATTGCCCGGTAGCTATGTTCGGACAGGATAACCGCTGAAAGCATCTAAGCGGGAAGCCCCTTCCAAGATGAGATCTCCCTGGCCCCTCGAGGGCCCTGAAGAGCCGTTCAAGACCAGGACGTTGATAGGTCGGGTGTGTAAGCGCTGCGAGGCGTTGAGCTAACCGATACTAATTGCTCGTGCGGCTTGACTATATAACACCCAAGACAATTGCGGGTAACGCAAACCGAAATCGATTATCACTCAGAAAACACCCTGAACGTTCCATCTCGTCCCCCAGTGATCAACCGTTTTGCCTGACGACCATAGCGGTCTGGAACCACCTGATCCCATCCCGAACTCAGAAGTGAAACAGACCAGCGCCGATGGTAGTGTGGCGTTGCCCATGTGAGAGTAGGTCATCGTCAGGCTCCTAAATAAAACAGCCCCGACAGCGTATGCTGCCGGGGCTTTTTTGTTTTGGATCGAGGCCCTGCTGTGCACTACAACGGCCCCCATGTGACAAGGCGTGCTCGATATCAATGTAAACCTGACTGCAACGCCCATTCCCTGATCTGTCGGCGGCGAATTCGCAAAGCCTGACCGCCGACTTTGTTTTTTTCGCCTCCCTGGTGTTTAATCCGGCCTTACCCAATTTTATGGCTGGATACGTCTTATGAAATCCAAGGCACTTTTAGAGCTTCTCAGTGACGGCCAGGTTCACTCGGGCGAGTTCCTGGCCGCTCGCCTTGGCGTTAGTCGCACCGCGATCTGGAAACAGATTCGTCGCGCCATGGACGAGGGCATTGAGATTGCCACAATTCGCGGGCGCGGGTATCAGCTGGTTTCCCGGGTTGACCTTCTTGACCGGGATTCAGTGCTCCAGTGTCTCGATCCGTGGCGCAGGGAAGCGCTATCTTTGAATGTGCTCGATGAAGTGGATTCAACCAATGCCGAAGTGATCAGGCAGGTCGCGGCAGGGGCCGGGAAAATGCCGGTAGCCATCGCTGATTGTCAGACTGCGGGACGCGGACGTAGAGGTCGCGTCTGGCAGAGCCCACGGGGAGAAAATCTCTACTTGAGCATGGGGCTAACTTTCCATGGTGGGTTTGGCGTTCTTGATGGTTTGAGCCTGGTGTTGGGTGTTGCCGTCGCCAACGCGCTTGAGCAGCTTGGCGTGCCAGAGGTTGGGCTCAAATGGCCCAATGACATCTTTCTTCCAGACGGCAAGCTGGGCGGTATTCTTGTAGAGTTGCAGGGCGAGCTTGAGGAAGGGGTTGTTCAGGTGATCGCTGGTATCGGGCTCAATGTTCACATGTCCCGGGCAGAAGGTGTTGATCAGCCGTGGAGCAGCCTCGCCAGGACGTGTCCGGAGATTGTGTGGTCACGGAATCAGATCGCTGGCGCCATTATTGAAGCAGTACTGGATGCGGTTCCGATTTTTTCGGACCTGGGTTTCGGGGACTTTCGTGAGCCCTGGCAGCGGCGCGATATTTTTATGGGGAAGCCGCTTCAGGCGCGAGGTGGCGATGTTGAAGGCGTTGGTTGCGGTATTGATGACAATGGTAATTACCAGATACGGACCGCTGACGGAATCGTTCCGGTACGAGCCGGAGAGATCAGCTTGCGGGTAATGCAATGAAGCTCTACGTTGACGCCGGTAATACCCGGCTCAAATGGTGTCTCGAGGAAGCCGGCGAGACAGTAGCCAGCGGTGCCGGCGTGCTGGATGAGGAAAATCCGTTACCGGGCATTGCAGGCTTTGCATCCCGCATTAGCCGGATTGCGGTTTCAACGGTTGCCTCAGAGGAGAAGCGCGAGCGACTGCTCGGTTATCTGGCGGGGCTGAGCAACGTGCCTGCCCGTTGTTATTGGTCGGAACCGGAGCGGGGTGGGCTTCAAAATGCCTATTCCGACTACGACAGGATGGGCGCTGATCGCTGGCATGCGATGTATGGTGCGTGGATTGGCCACAAGCAGGGCTTTGTTGTTGTGGACGCGGGTAGTGCGGTCACCGTGGATTTTGTGGATCAGTACGGCCGGCACCTCGGGGGGTATATTCTCCCGGGCCTGCAGATGATGTTCCGGAGCCTCAAAACCGATGCGGCGCGTATCGGATTCGATCCTGGGCAGGTTTTGGAAACCGGTCCTGGCAAAAGCACCGGCGAATGCGTTAACCATGGGGTTGCGTGGCTGTCGGACGCCATGATTGTCCGTATCCTTTGGGATGCGCAGGCGTTTGGTCTTGCGGATGTTCTGGTTACCGGTGGCGATGCGGATCGACTCATCGGGCTTGGCCTGTCCGGAATCCATCGTCCTGATCTGGTCTTGGCGGGCCTCCGTGCCATTGCTGATGAGGAAGCGTCCTGATGCGATGGATGGCGCTACTCCTGCTGCTTTTGAGTCTGGGGCTTTATTATCTTCCTGATTATCTTGGGCCCTCCGGTGGCATGGCCAAAGTCGCCAGTGGAAGTCTCCCGAGGGTAGTCAGTCTGAAGTCACCGGATCCGGAGGGGGGGCCGGTCAAAGTGGTTCCGTCTCAAGAAGCGCCTGTGTTGTCCTGCGTACGCCTTGGCTGGATAGACACCGCTGAGCGTGCCCGGGAACTGATCAATAGCCAGCCTCTTGTCAGCGAGGCGGGTTTTGCCGTTGAAGAGGAAGGCCGGGCGCTCCCTCCCTTATACTGGGTGCTCATCCCGCCTCAGCCCCGGGAGGTGGCTTTGCGCCAGTTTCGGGATATTCAGCGACAGGGTATCGATTCCTACCTGGTAACCGGGGGGGAGAACCGCAACGCCATTTCCCTCGGCCTGTTCGAGCATCGGAAATCTGCAATATCCATGCTGGAAGAAAAAAAACATCAGAATCTTAATGCGGTACTGGTCAACTTCCCCCGAAATCAGATAAGCTACGCCCTCACTTTTGAGGCTGAGCCGGACCTCGCGGAGGAACTGGTTCAGGCGGTGAAAGCGGATTACGGCAACGATTTTGATTTCGTCGAGTTCAGGCCTTGTGAAGGTGTTGCAACGCCAGAAAAAAATCCGTAGTATACCGCCCTCGCTGAAGAGGCGATTGTGGGCTGGCGTAGCTCAGTTGGTAGAGCAGCTGACTTGTAATCAGCAGGTCGGGGGTTCGATTCCGTCCGCCAGCTCCATTTTTAAGTTTTGACGGATTTGCATAAGTGAATCCGACTCGGAGGGGTTCCCGAGTGGCCAAAGGGATCAGACTGTAAATCTGACGGCATCGCCTTCGCAGGTTCGAATCCTGCCCCCTCCACCACTAATTGCTCGCGGGCATCGTATAGTGGCTATTACCTCAGCCTTCCAAGCTGATGACGCGGGTTCGATTCCCGCTGCCCGCTCCAATTTGCTTGCAGTGCTCATGTAGCTCAGTCGGTAGAGCACATCCTTGGTAAGGATGAGGTCACCGGTTCAATTCCGGTCATGAGCTCCATTATTTATCCGGTCAACGTTACGATCCTGGTTGATTAGGGAGATTGGTCGAATGTCTAAGTCTAAGTTTGAACGTAATAAGCCGCACTTGAACGTGGGCACCATTGGTCACGTTGACCATGGCAAGACCACTTTGACAGCAGCCCTGACTCGCGTGTGTCACGAAGTCTGGGGTACGGGTGAGAGCCGTGCGTTTGACCAGATTGATAACGCCCCGGAAGAGCGTGCGCGTGGTATTACCATTGCGACC
Source organism: Marinobacter metalliresistant (assembly GCF_038098645.1). Taxonomy (NCBI): domain Bacteria; kingdom Pseudomonadati; phylum Pseudomonadota; class Gammaproteobacteria; order Pseudomonadales; family Marinobacteraceae; genus Marinobacter; species Marinobacter metalliresistant. The sequence continues at coordinate 3,464,897 of NZ_CP101118.1, forward strand.
TCTCACGTTGAGTACGATTCCCCGACCCGTCACTACGCTCACGTAGACTGCCCGGGCCACGCGGATTATGTGAAGAACATGATCACGGGTGCGGCCCAGATGGACGGCGCTATTCTGGTTTGCTCCGCAGCGGACGGCCCCATGCCGCAGACTCGTGAGCACATCCTGCTGTCCCGTCAGGTGGGCGTACCTTACATCGTTGTGTTCCTGAACAAGGCGGACATGGTAGACGATGAAGAGTTGCTTGAGCTGGTAGAGATGGAAGTTCGTGACCTGCTGAGCCAGTACGACTTCCCGGGTGACGACACGCCGATCATTACCGGTTCTGCGTTGATGGCGCTGGAAGGCAAAGATGACAACGAGATGGGTACTTCCGCGGTCAAGAAGCTGGTAGAGGCCCTGGACGACTACATCCCTGAGCCGGAGCGTGCGATTGATCAGCCGTTCCTGATGCCGATTGAGGACGTATTCTCCATCTCCGGTCGTGGTACGGTGGTAACCGGTCGTGTTGAGCGTGGCATCATCAAGGTTGGTGACGAAGTGGAAATCGTGGGTATCAAGGATACCGTGAAGACCACGTGTACCGGCGTTGAAATGTTCCGCAAGCTGCTGGACGAAGGCCGTGCTGGTGAGAACGTGGGTGTTCTGCTGCGTGGAACCAAGCGTGACGACGTTGAGCGTGGTCAGGTTCTGTGTGTGCCGGGCTCCATCAAGCCGCACACCAAGTTCGAGTGCGAAGTGTACGTGCTGTCCAAGGAAGAGGGTGGTCGTCATACGCCGTTCTTCAAGGGCTACCGTCCGCAGTTCTACTTCCGTACTACCGACGTAACGGGTTCCTGTGAACTGCCGGAAGGCGTGGAAATGGTTATGCCGGGTGACAACGTGAAGATGAGTGTTACCCTGATTGCTCCGATCGCCATGGAAGATGGTCTGCGCTTCGCGATTCGCGAAGGCGGCCGTACCGTTGGTGCCGGCGTGGTCTCCAAGATCATCGAGTAGGTTACTCGAGAGTAAGTGCGCTGAGTTGTTTCGGTGCAGGCCAGTAGCTCAATTGGCAGAGCAGCGGTCTCCAAAACCGCAGGTTGGGGGTTCGATTCCCTCCTGGCCTGCCATTTTTTAACATCCGGATACATAAGTTGATTCCTATGGAGTCAAAAGCCGTTCAGTCGACCAGCCGTTTCGATTTCGTGAAGTGGCTGGTTGTTTTCGTTCTGATCGCCATCGGTGTGGTGGGGAATCAGTATTATAGTGCCGAGTCTCTGCTGTATCGGGTTCTGGCTCTTGTAGGTCTCGCGATTGTTGCGGCGCTTGTCGCCCTTCAAACCGATCGTGGTCGTCGTTTTGCGACGCTGCTGAAGGAAGCGAGGGTGGAGATCCGGAAAGTGGTATGGCCCACCAGGCCCGAATTGGTGCAGACAACTGCGATTGTTGTGGTGTTTGTGCTGGTCGTTGCGCTGTTGTTGTGGGGTATGGATTCGCTGATCAGCTTGCTGGTCGCCGGGTTTATCGGTTAACAGGAGTGGGCAATGGCTAAGCGCTGGTACGTCGTTCATGCGTATTCTGGCTTCGAAAAGCAGGTAATGCGCACTCTGAAAGAGCGTGTTGCTCTTGATGGCATGGAAGACAGGTTCGGCGAAATCCTGGTTCCGACCGAGGAAGTCGTCGAGATGCGTGAAGGGAAGAAGCGCAAGAGTGAGCGCAAATTCTATCCAGGGTACGTACTGGTCCAGATGGAAATGGATGACGCAACGTGGCACCTTGTAAAGAACACGCCACGGGTTCTGGGTTTTATCGGTGGCACCAAGGATAAGCCGGCACCCATCACCGAGAAAGAGGCAGAAGCAATTCTGCGTCGTGTCGAGAGTGGTGCGGACAAGCCCAAGCCCAAGACCCTGTTTGAGCCAGGTGAAGTTGTTCGTGTTGTTGAAGGGCCTTTCGCTGACTTCAACGGCGTTGTAGAAGAAGTTGACTACGACAAGAGTCGTGTCAAGGTTGCCGTTTTGATCTTCGGCCGTTCAACTCCGGTAGAGCTGGAGTTTGGGCAGGTCGAGAAAGACTGACCGGCAATACGAAAGCTGGAAGCTCGCGCGCTATGGCGACGCGGGCTTTTTGTGTCTGCTTTTTGCAGCTGTAACTAAAGGGGAGCCGAAAGGCGTCTGAACCCACAGGAGATGTATCATGGCTAAGAAGATCGAAGCCTATATCAAGCTTCAGGTTGCTGCCGGTAAGGCCAATCCAAGTCCCCCCGTTGGTCCTGCACTGGGTCAGCGCGGCGTAAACATTATGGAGTTCTGTAAGGCGTTTAACGCACAGACCCAGGATATGGAGCCAGGCCTGCCGATTCCTACTGTTATCACGGTTTACAGTGATCGCAGCTTTACCTTTATCACCAAGACTCCGCCTGCACCGGTTCTTCTCAAGAAGGCCGCCGGCATCAAGAGTGGCTCCGGTCGTCCGAATACCGACAAGGTTGGTACCGTGACCCGTGAGCAACTTGAAGAAATTGCCAAGACCAAAGAGCCGGATCTGACCGCTGCCGATATGGACGCAGCGGTACGTACCATTGCAGGAACAGCCCGCAGTATGGGTCTGAACGTGGAGGGCCTGTAACATGGCAAAGCTGAGCAAGCGTCAGAAGCTTATTCGTGAAAAGGTAGACTCTACCCGTTCCTACTCTGTTGACGAGGCAGTTTCGCTGCTGGTCGAGCTGGGTCAGAGCGTGAAGTTTAAAGAGTCAGTAGACGTGGCTGTAAACCTGGGCGTTGATGCACGTAAATCCGATCAGGTGGTTCGTAGCAGTACTGTTCTGCCACATGGCACCGGTAAGACTGTCCGGGTGGCCGTCTTTACCCAGGGCGCCAATGCCGAGAAAGCGACAGCGGCCGGTGCAGATATCGTCGGTATGGACGATCTGGCAGACGAAGTTAAAAAAGGCAACATGGATTTCGACGTGGTTATCGCCACTCCCGATGCCATGCGTGTTGTTGGTCAGCTGGGCCAGATTCTGGGTCCCCGTGGCCTGATGCCGAACCCGAAGGTGGGTACTGTGACTCCTGACGTTGAGACTGCGGTCAAAAACGCCAAGGCAGGGCAGGTTCGTTACCGCACCGACAAGAACGGCATTATCCATGCCCCGCTGGGTAACGTTGAGTTTTCTGCCGAGAACATCAAGGAGAACCTTGAGGCTCTGGTGGCAGATCTGAAAAAGGCCAAACCCTCGTCGGCGAAAGGCGTGTATCTCAAGAAGATCACCGTTTCCTCGACTATGGGTCCTGGCCTGACTATCGATCAGAGCGGTCTGAACATCTGATTCTCTGAGCGGTAGTTACTTTGTAGTCTGGGCGGAAGCCAAGGCTGTCAAAGACCGCAGGCCCCCGAAGCGCTTCGGGTTTACCGGAAGCGCCACAAGGGTTAAAGCAACGCCTGCGCAGACGGTGTGAAGACGTTCTCTCTGAACCCAAACACCGTTGGGAGCCCCGTGAGGGGTATATGTGGGTTTGCCGGGATATCCCCGGCGAAATCGAGGAGAAATCCAGTGGCAATTAGACTCGAAGACAAGAAAGCGATCGTCGCTGAAGTCAACGAGACTGCCGGTGGTGCTCTGTCTGTGGTTCTGGCTGACTACCGTGGTGTGACCTCTGGTGACATGACGGCGCTTCGCGCCAAGGCTCGTGCCGAAAACGTGCGTCTGAAGGTTGTTCGTAACAACCTGGCAAAGATCGCGATTCGCGGTACCGAGTTCGAGTGCATTGATGAAGCGCTGGTTGGTCCGACCATTCTGGCATTCTCTATGGAAGATCCGGGCGCGGCAGCGCGTCTGCTGAAGGATTTCGCCAAAGAGAAAGAGGCGTTCGAGATCAAGGGATTGGCCGTCGGCGGAGAGCTGATGGGTGCAAACCAGATCGACCGTCTTGCCAAGCTGCCAACACGTCACGAAGCGTTGACAATGCTGGCCGCAGTTACACAGGCACCGATCACCAAGCTGGCACGGACACTGAACGAAGTTCCTTCGAAAGTGACTCGTGCTGTAGCGGCAGTTCGCGACCAGAAGCAAGAAGCTGCTTGATTCTGTTGAACACCATTTTTTATATTTTTGGGAGAAAGTCATGGCTCTGTCTAACGAAGACATTTTGAATGCAATCGCAGAAATGAGCGTAATGGACGTAGTTTCGCTTGTTGAAGCAATGGAAGAGAAGTTCGGTGTGTCTGCCGCTGCAGCTGTTGCTGCTGCGCCTGCCGCCGCTGGTGGCGAAGCCGCCGCTGCTGAAGAGCAGACCGAATTTGACGTAATTCTTACCGGTCCCGGTGAGAAGAAGGTCAACGTAATCAAGGCCGTTCGTGAACTGACCGGCCTGGGTCTGAAAGAAGCTAAGGAAATGGTCGACAGCGCACCTTCCGCAATCAAGGAAGCTGCCAGCAAAGACGACGCTGAGGCAGCCAAGAAGAAGCTTGAGGAAGCAGGCGCTTCCGTTGAGCTTAAGTAAGAGTCGGCTGTTGATCGAAACCGTGCGATAAGCATGGACAGGCTGGTGGCTTTGGGCCACCGGCCTTTTTCTGTTGTATATGCTATAGAGTCTGGCGAGCAATTGCAGGTTGATGTTCGATTCAAAACCTACAGCCAGAGTCTTGTTCAAGACGGCGCGATAAGCCGAGCAATTCGGCCCCGAAGCAGAACAATGGTTGCTTCTTGATACCAGGTATCAGGTCTAAAGCTGGGGAATGCAGATGACTTACTCCTACACTGAGAAAAAGCGGATTCGCAAAGATTTTAGTAAATTGCCTTCCGTGATGGACGTCCCCTATTTGCTGTCTATTCAGCTGGATTCGTTCAGGGACTTCCTCCAAATGGAAGCCGCTCCTGAAGACCGCCGGGAAACCGGTCTTCACGCAGCATTCAAATCCGTATTCCCGATTGTCAGTTACTCTGGCAATGCCGCACTCGAATACGTGAGTTACCGTATTGGCGAGCCGGTTTTTGATGTCAAGGAATGCCAGCTGAGGGGCGTAACCTACGCAGCACCGCTGCGGGTGAAAGTCCGCCTTATCATTTACGATAAGGAATCGTCCAACAAGGCGATCAAGGACATTAAAGAGCAGGAAGTGTACATGGGCGAAATGCCCCTGATGACCGAGAACGGTACCTTCGTTATCAACGGTACCGAGCGCGTTATTGTTTCCCAGCTCCACCGGTCGCCGGGTGTGTTCTTCGACCACGACAAGGGTAAGACCCATTCCTCCGGCAAGCTGCTGTATTCGGCCCGGGTGATTCCTTATCGTGGTTCCTGGCTGGACTTCGAGTTTGATCCGAAGGACTCCGTGTTCGTTCGGATCGACCGTCGCCGCAAGCTGCCGGCGTCTATTCTGCTGCGGTCACTTGGCTACACCTCCGAGCAGATGCTTGAGATGTTCTTTGAAACCAGTAAATTCAGCCTGGGCGCGGAAGTGTGCAAGCTGGAGCTGGTGCCGAGCCGTCTGCGGGGTGACATCGCCACCTTCGATATCAAGGACAATGACGGCAATGTGATTGTCGAGGAAGGTCGCCGGATTACCGCCCGTCACATCAAGCAGCTGGAAAAAGCCGGCATCAATGAGCTTGAGGTACCGACCGAGTACCTGTACGGCCGCGTCCTGGCCAAGGACATGATCGATCAGGCCAGCGGTGAAGTTCTGGTTGAGTGTAACTCCGAGCTCACCGAAGAGCTGGTCACCAAGATTCTGGATGCGGGCGTAAAGGAGATCGAAACCCTTTACACCAACGATCTGGACTGCGGTCCGTTCATGTCCGATACCCTGCGCATCGATCCGACCCGCACCCCGCTGGAAGCGCTGGTTGAGATTTACCGGATGATGCGCCCGGGCGAGCCGCCCACCAAAGAGTCGGCTGAGAACCTGTTCAATAACCTGTTCTTCTCCGAAGAGCGCTATGACCTGTCAGCGGTTGGCCGGATGAAGCTCAACCGTCGTCTTCGCCGTGAGGAAAGCACCGGTGAAGGCACGCTGACCCACGAAGACATCATCGATGTTCTCAAGACCCTGATCGATATCCGTAACGGCCAGGGCAATGTGGATGACATCGATAACCTGGGTAACCGTCGTGTTCGCTGCGTTGGTGAAATGGCCGAGAACCAGTTCCGTGTGGGTCTCGTGCGGGTTGAGCGCGCGGTTCGTGAGCGTCTGAGCCTGGCGGAAAGTGAAGGCCTGATGCCTCAGGACCTGATCAACGCCAAGCCCGTAGCCGCAGCGGTTAAAGAGTTTTTTGGTTCCAGCCAGTTGTCCCAGTTCATGGATCAGAACAACCCACTGTCCGAAGTGACTCACAAGCGTCGTATCTCGGCTCTTGGTCCCGGTGGTCTGACCCGTGAGCGTGCCGGCTTTGAGGTTCGCGACGTACACCCGACCCATTACGGACGTGTGTGCCCGATCGAGACACCGGAAGGCCCGAACATCGGTCTGATCAACTCGTTGGCGACCTATGCCCGCTCCAATTCCTACGGCTTCCTTGAAAGTCCGTACCGGAAAGTGGTTGAAGGTGTGGTCACCGACGAAGTGGTGTACCTGTCTGCCATTGAAGAAAGCAATTATGTGATCGCCCAGGCCAGTGCCGCGATGGACGAAAAGTCCAAGCGCCTGACCGATGAGCTGGTTACCGTGCGTCACCAGAACGAGTTCACCGTCACCCCGCCGGAAAGCGTCAACTTCATGGACGTGTCTCCGCGCCAGGTGGTGTCGGTGGCTGCGTCACTGATTCCGTTCCTGGAACACGACGACGCCAACCGCGCACTGATGGGTGCAAACATGCAGCGTCAGGCGGTTCCGACGCTTCGTTCACAGGTGCCGCTGGTCGGTACTGGTGTTGAGCGCACGGTGGCCCAGGACTCCGGTGTTTGTGTAACGGCCCGTCGCGGTGGCGTCATCGAGAGTGTTGATGCGGCCCGTATCGTGGTCCGTGTTAACAACGAGGAAACCGAAGCGGGTGATGCCGGTGTGGATATCTACAACCTCACCAAGTACACCCGTTCGAACCAGAACACCTGCATTAACCAGCGCTCCATCGTGCGTCAGGGTGATGTCATCGCCCGCGGTGACGTGTTGGCTGATGGCCCGTCCGTGGACCTGGGTGAACTGGCGCTGGGGCAGAACATGCGCATCGCGTTCATGCCCTGGAACGGTTACAACTTCGAGGACTCCATCCTCATCTCCGAGAAAGTGGTTCAGGAAGACCGTCTGACTACCATTCACATTCAGGAACTGACCTGTGTGGCCCGGGACACCAAGCTGGGCAGCGAAGAAATCACCGCGGATATTCCGAACGTTGGTGAAAGTGCGCTGTCCAAGCTGGATGAGTCCGGCATTGTGTACATCGGTGCGGAAGTGGGGCCGGGCGATATCCTGGTTGGCAAGGTGACCCCGAAGGGTGAAACCCAGCTGACACCAGAGGAGAAGTTGCTGCGTGCCATCTTCGGTGAGAAGGCGTCCGATGTTAAGGACACCTCCTCACGGGTGCCGACCGGTACCCGCGGTACGGTCATTGATGTTCAGGTATTTACCCGCGACGGTATCGAGAAGGACCAGCGTGCCCAGTCCATCGAGAAAGAGCAGTTGGATCAGTACCGCAAGGATCTGAAGGACGAATACCGCATTGTTGAAGGGGCTACTTTTGAGCGTCTCATGAGCGCCCTCAAAGGCCAGGTAGTGATCAGTGGTCCGGGCCTGAAAAAAGGCGCAACTCTTGAGGAAGGCTACCTGGCCGACCTGCCGCGTTCCGACTGGTTCAAGCTCCGGATGAAAGACGAGAGCCTGAACGAGCTGCTGGAGAAATCCGAGCAGGGTCTGGAGGATCGCAAGAAGGAGCACGAAGCGCGCTTTGATGATAAGAAAGGCAAGCTTCAGCAGGGTGATGACCTTGCCCCGGGCGTACTGAAAATCGTCAAGGTATACCTGGCGATCAAGCGTCGCATCCAGCCGGGTGACAAGATGGCCGGTCGTCACGGTAACAAGGGTGTTATTTCCTCGGTTATGCCGATCGAAGACATGCCTTACGACGAACACGGCAATACGGTTGACGTGGTTCTGAACCCGCTGGGTGTGCCCTCGCGGATGAACGTAGGTCAGGTGCTTGAGACCCATCTGGGCGCGGCGGCCAAAGGTCTGGGTGAGCGAATCAGCCAGATGCTGGACGAGCAGCGCAAGGTCGCGGAATTACGCAAGCTGCTGGATGAGATCTACAATCATTCGGACGAAGTGTTCAAGGTGGATCTGGATTCCCTGTCTGACAAGGAAACCCTGGAGATGTGCCATAACCTCCGTGGCGGTGTTCCCATGGCAACGCCGGTGTTCGACGGTGCCAAGGAGGCCGAGGTCAAGCGTATGCTTGAGCTGGCGGGGATGAGCACTACCGGCCAGACCAGGCTGTACGATGGTCGCACCGGTGATGCCTTCGATCGCCCGGTGACGGTTGGTTACATGTACATCCTGAAGCTGAACCACCTGATCGATGACAAGATGCACGCTCGTTCCACCGGCTCTTACAGCCTGGTTACCCAGCAGCCGCTGGGTGGTAAGGCCCAGTTCGGTGGCCAGCGCTTCGGTGAGATGGAAGTGTGGGCCCTTGAGGCCTACGGTGCAGCCTATACGCTGCAGGAGATGCTCACCGTCAAGTCTGATGACGTGAACGGTCGGACCAAGATGTACAAGAACATTGTCGATGGCGATCATCGGATGGAGCCGGGCATGCCCGAATCCTTCAACGTTCTTGTCAAGGAAATCCGCTCGCTGGGTATCGACATCGAGCTGGAATCCGAGTGAGCCGAATTGTTTTTGGCAGCGTGAGCGGGCACGACCTGTGCCCGCCCGAGATTAACGCCATCCGGAGCTTTTACTGATGAAAGATTTGCTGAATCTTCTCAAGAGCCAGAACCAAAGCAAGGAATTTGACGCCATCCGAATTGGCCTGGCGTCGCCTGATATGATCCGTTCCTGGTCCTTTGGCGAAGTGAAGAAGCCTGAGACCATTAACTACCGTACCTTCAAGCCGGAGCGCGACGGTCTTTTCTGTGCCAAGATCTTCGGCCCGATCAAGGACTATGAGTGCCTGTGTGGCAAGTACAAGCGTCTGAAGCACCGCGGTGTCATCTGCGAGAAGTGTGGCGTTGAGGTTGCGCTGGCCAGTGTGCGTCGTGAGCGCATGGGCCACATCGAGCTGGCAAGCCCGGTGGCACACATCTGGTTCCTGAAGTCACTGCCGTCCCGCATTGGCCTGATGCTGGACATGACCCTGCGCGACATCGAGCGGGTCCTGTACTTCGAATCCTTTATTGTGATCGATCCGGGGATGACCACCCTGGAGAAAGGGCAACTGCTGAATGACGAGCAGTACTACGAAGCCCTGGAAGAATTCGGTGACGAGTTCGACGCCCGTATGGGTGCCGAAGCGGTCAAGGAGCTGCTGGAAGGTATCGACCTGCAGGAAGAGGTTGATGCGCTGCGTGAAGAGATCCCGCAGACCAACTCTGAAACCAAGATCAAGAAATTCAGCAAGCGCCTGAAGATTCTCGAGGCGTTCCTGTACTCCGGCAACAAGCCGGGCGACATGGTCATGACCGTGCTGCCGGTTCTTCCGCCGGATCTGCGTCCGCTGGTGCCGCTGGACGGCGGTCGGTTTGCGACGTCAGACCTGAACGACCTGTACCGCCGGGTAATTAACCGGAACAACCGGCTCAAGCGCCTGCTGGAGCTGAATGCTCCGGACATTATCGTGCGCAACGAGAAACGGATGCTGCAGGAAGCCGTGGACGCGCTGCTGGACAACGGCCGTCGTGGCCGTGCCATCACCGGCACCAACAAGCGCCCGCTGAAGTCCCTGGCTGACATGATTAAGGGTAAGCAGGGTCGTTTCCGTCAGAACCTGCTGGGTAAGCGGGTGGACTACTCCGGTCGTTCGGTGATCGTGGTCGGCCCCTACCTGCGTCTGCACCAGTGTGGTCTTCCGAAGAAGATGGCCCTGGAGCTGTTCAAGCCGTTTATTTTCTCCAAGCTGGAGCACCGCGGCCTGGCGACCACCATCAAGGCCGCCAAGAAGATGGTTGAGCGTGAGGAAGGCGTGGTCTGGGATATCCTGGACGAAGTCATCCGCGAGCATCCGATCATGCTGAACCGCGCCCCGACCCTGCACCGTCTGGGTATCCAGGCGTTCGAGCCGGTGCTGATCGAAGGCAAGGCGATCCAGCTGCACCCGCTGGTATGTGCGGCTTACAACGCCGACTTTGACGGTGACCAGATGGCGGTGCACGTACCGCTGACCCTGGAAGCCCAGCTCGAAGCCCGTGCGTTGATGATGTCCACCAACAACGTACTGTCGCCGGCCAACGGCGAGCCGATCATTGTACCGTCCCAGGACGTGGTACTTGGTCTGTACTACATGACCCGTGAGCGCAAGAGCGCCCTCGGTGAAGGTATGGTGTTCGCCGACGTCAAAGAGGCGCACCGGGCCTACGGTGCCGGCAAGGTCGATCTTCAGGCTATTGTGAAGGTTCGGGTGAAAGAAGTTGCGATTGCCGAGGACGGTTCGCGCACCGAAGAGTACAAGATCGTTGATACCACGGTCGGTCGCGCCCTGCTGTTTGATATCGTGCCGGACGGCCTGTCTTACGACCTGGTGAACAAGCCCATGGTCAAGAAGGCTATCTCCAACCTGATCAACACCTGCTACCGTGATGCCGGTCTGAAAGACACGGTTATCTTCGCGGACCAGCTGATGTACATGGGCTATCACTACGCCACCGTGTCCGGTATCTCAATCGGTTTCAACGATTTCGAGATTCCCCCGGAGAAGTACGAGCTGGTTGATGCGGCATCCGCCGAGGTGAAGGATATCGAAACCCAGTACGCGTCCGGTCTGCTGACCCAGGGCGAGAAGTACAACAAGGTTATCGATATCTGGTCCCGTGCCAACGACAAAGTGTCCAAGGCCATGATGGAGCGTCTTTCCAAGGAGCAGGTGATCGGTCCTGACGGGCAGCCTGTCAAGGGTGAAGATGGCGAGTTCGAGATGCAGGAGTCTTTCAACTCCGTGTACATGATGGCCGATTCCGGCGCCCGGGGTTCAGCCGCCCAGATTCGTCAGTTGGCCGGTATGCGTGGCCTGATGGCCAAGCCCGACGGCTCCATCATCGAAACACCGATCACCGCGAACTTCCGTGAGGGTCTGAACGTACTCCAGTACTTCATCTCAACTCACGGCGCCCGGAAAGGTCTGGCGGATACCGCACTGAAGACGGCGAACTCTGGTTACCTGACCCGTCGTCTGGTTGACGTTTCCCAGGATCTGGTTGTTACCGAGGACGATTGCGGTACTGACGAAGGCCTGCTGATGACGCCGCATATCGAAGGCGGCGACGTTGTTGTGCCTCTGGGTGACCGCGTGCTGGGGCGTGTTACAGCCCGTGATGCGTTTACTCCGACAGACAAGGACAACGCCGTTGTTTCGGCGGGCACCCTGCTGGACGAGAAAGCGGTTGAAGCCCTTGAGCAAGCCGGTGTCGACGAAGTCTGGGTTCGTTCCGCAATTACCTGTGAGACCCGTCACGGCATCTGCTCGAAGTGCTATGGCCGCGATCTGGCCCGTGGTCACCGGGTGAACGTTGGCGAGGCCGTGGGTGTTATTGCTGCCCAGTCCATCGGTGAACCGGGTACCCAGCTGACCATGCGGACTTTCCACATTGGTGGTGCTGCGAGCCGGGCATCGGCCGTTGACAACATCCAGGTCAAGCATGGCGGTAAAGTACGCCTGCACAACCTGAAATCGATTGAAAAGAGCGACGGTTCTCTTGTTGTAGTATCCCGTTCCTCTGCCCTGGCCATCGCGGATGATCAGGGGCGTGAACGTGAGTGGTACAAGCTGCCCTACGGTGCCGTGCTGTCCGTGAAGCACGGTGATACGGTTGAAGCTGGTGTTGCGGTGGCCAAGTGGGATCCACACACTCACCCGATCATCGCCGAAGCGGAAGGCACCGCCAAGTTCGTCAACATGGATCAGGGCATTACCGTCCGCACCCAGACCGACGAACTGACCGGCCTGTCCACCATGGAGGTCATCGATCCGAAAGAGCGTCCTGCGGCGGGTAAGGATATCCGTCCGGCCATCCAGCTGATCGATGCGACAGGAGAAGAGGTGGAGCTGCCAGGTGGCGGCACTGCAATCTTCTTCCTGCCCGCGAACGCCCTGGTTACCATGGCGAACGGCGCCAAGATCGAGCTCGGCGACGTGGTTGCCCGGATTCCGCAGGAAAGCTCCAAGACACGGGATATCACCGGTGGTCTGCCAAGGGTTGCCGATCTGTTCGAGGCCCGTCGCCCGAAAGAGTCTTCTATCCTTGCCGAGATTAGCGGCATGGTGTCCTTCGGTAAGGAAACCAAGGGTAAGAAGCGTCTGGTGATCACGCCGAAGGATGGCGATGCCTACGAAGTACTTATTCCGAAGCATCGTCAGATGAACGTGTTCGAAGGCGAGACGGTTGAAAAGGGTGAAGTGATTTCCGATGGCCCGTCCAACCCGCATGACATCCTGCGCCTGCTGGGTGTTGTCGCGCTTGCCAAGTACATCACCAACGAGATCCAGGACGTGTACCGTCTGCAGGGCGTTGTCATCAACGATAAACACATTGAGGTTATCGTTCGGCAGATGCTGCGCAAGGTCGAAATTACCGATCCGGGTGATACGACCCTGCTGTCCGGTGATCAGGTGGAAATCACCCAGGTGCTGGAAGAAAACGAAAAGGCCGATGTGGCAGACAAGGAGCCGGCGCGGTTCGAGCGTCTGCTGCTGGGTATCACCAAGGCGTCCCTGGCCACGGAGTCGTTCATTTCCGCGGCTTCGTTCCAGGAAACCACCCGGGTACTCACCGAAGGTGCGGTTACCGGTAAACGGGATTACCTCCGCGGCCTGAAAGAAAACGTTGTGGTTGGCCGGCTGATTCCGGCAGGTACCGGTCTGGCTTACCACGCCGAGCGTCGTCGCAAGCGCGAACTGGAAGAACAGGGCGTTACTGCGGCAGACGTGGAAGAAGCTCTGAGCGCCGAGCTCAATCGCGAAAGCTGAGTTGGGCCGGTGCGCCGCCTCCGGGTAGTTACCTACCCGCGAGGTGGTCAAAAAGAGACCAGTCGTCTTGACTGTCCGGGGGCGCAGGCTTACACTTGCGTCCCTTAAATTTTACCCCCTGCACAGGGGGTAAGTTTCATTGATATGGTTTTTTGGAGTTTGCTTACATGGCAACGATTAATCAGTTGGTGCGTAAGCCTCGTAAGCGCAAGGTAGCCAAGAGCGATGTTCCTGCTCTCCAGGCCTGCCCTCAGCGCCGTGGTGTGTGCACTCGTGTGTACACCACAACGCCGAAGAAGCCGAACTCAGCACTGCGTAAAGTGTGCCGTGTTCGCCTGACCAACGGCTACGAGGTTTCCTCTTACATTGGTGGTGAAGGTCACAACCTTCAGGAGCACAGTGTTGTGCTGATCCGTGGCGGTCGAGTAAAAGACCTTCCGGGTGTGCGCTATCACACTGTTCGCGGAACACTGGACACCCAGGGTGTGCAGAACCGTAAGCAGGGCCGCTCCAAGTACGGTGCAAAACGACCCAAGTCCTGATCTCCCGGACGGGTGCCTTTTATCGTTGCTTGTCAGAACGGTAAGAGTAAGGCTGAGTAGCATTTGCTATCTCAGGGGTTCCTGAAGACCTTTTGGATATATAAGGGCTTATCGATGCCTAGAAGAAGAGTTGCAGCAAAACGGGAAATTATCCCGGATCCCAAATTCGGCAGTGCACGTCTTGCCAAGTTCATCAACCACGTGATGGAAAGTGGCAAGAAGTCCGTTGCAGAGCGCATTGTTTACGGCGCGCTGGACATTGTTGCCGAGAAATCAAAAGAAGAGCCGATCGACATGTTCGAGAAGGCCCTGGAAAACATCCAGCCGATGGTTGAGGTCAAGTCCCGTCGTGTGGGTGGTGCTACCTACCAGGTGCCCGTAGAAGTACGGCCTTCCCGTCAGAACGCGCTGGCGATGCGCTGGCTCGTAGAATTTTCACGGAAGCGCGGTGAGAAATCCATGGCACAGCGTCTGGCTGGTGAAATCCTGGACGCCGCTGACAGCAAAGGCTCCGCTGTTAAGAAGCGTGAAGATGTTCACCGCATGGCAGAAGCCAACAAGGCGTTCTCTCACTTCCGTTTCTAATCAGCCGAGGTTTATACAGTGGCACGCAAGACTCCTATCAAGCGTTACAGAAACATTGGTATTTGTGCGCACGTTGATGCGGGCAAAACCACAACCACCGAGCGGGTCCTGTTCTATACAGGTATTTCCCACAAAATCGGTGAGGTTCATGATGGTGCGGCTACCATGGACTGGATGGAGCAGGAGCAGGAGCGTGGTATTACCATTACCTCAGCTGCGACGACCTGTTTCTGGCAGGGCATGGACAAGCAGTATCCGGAGCACCGGATCAATATCATCGACACCCCGGGGCACGTTGACTTTACCATCGAGGTAGAGCGTTCATTGCGCGTACTCGACGGTGCTGTTGTTGTGTTCTGCGGCTCCTCCGGTGTTGAGCCCCAGTCCGAGACTGTGTGGCGTCAGGCCAACAAGTACGAAGTTCCCCGCATGGTGTTCGTCAACAAGATGGACCGTGCCGGTGCCAACTTCCTGCGGGTTGTTGACCAGATCAAGAACCGTCTGGGCGCAAACGCGGTTCCCATTCAGTTGCCGATCGGTTCCGAAGACAAGTTCGCCGGCATCGTCGACCTGATCCGTAACAAGGCGATCTACTGGAATGAAGACGATTCCGGCGCTACTTACGATCAGAGAGACGTTCCTGAGGATATGGTCGAAGAAGTCGCCATGTATCGCGAGCAGATGATGGAAGCCGCGGCGGAAGCGAACGAAGAGTTGATGGAGCGTTACCTCGAAGAGGGCGAGCTCAACATTGACGACATCAAGAAAGGGCTGCGCCTGCGCACCCTGGCCAACGAAATCGTTGTTGCTACTTGCGGCTCCGCGTTCAAGAACAAGGGTGTTCAGGCGGTGCTGGACTCCGTCATCGAATTCCTGCCGGCTCCGGATGAAGTTAAGGCCATCCGTGGTGAGGTGGACGAAGACGGTACCGAAGAGACCCGTCAGGCCGATGATGACGCACCATTTTCAGCGCTTGCCTTCAAGATCGCGACTGATCCGTTCGTTGGTACCCTGACCTTTTTCCGGGTGTACTCTGGCAAGCTGGAATCCGGCAATGCCGTCTACAACTCCGTGAAGGGCAAGAAGGAGCGTGTCGGCCGTATGGTTCAGATGCACTCCAAAGATCGCCAGGAGATCAAAGAGGTTCTGGCGGGTGATATCGCTGCGGCCATCGGCCTGAAGAGTGTGACCACTGGTGACACCCTGTGCGACGAAAACCACAAGATCATCCTTGAGCGTATGGAATTCCCGGAGCCGGTAATTTCCGTAGCGGTTGAGCCGAAGTCCAAGGCGGACCAGGAGAAGATGGGTGTTGCTTTGGGCAAGCTGGCCCAGGAAGATCCGTCATTCCGGGTGCGTACCGACGAGGAATCCGGGCAGACCATTATCTCCGGTATGGGTGAGCTTCATCTGGATATCATCGTTGACCGTATGCGTCGCGAGTTCAAGGTTGAAGCCAACATTGGCAAGCCGCAGGTGGCTTATCGTGAGTGCATCCGCAAGCCGGTAGACGTCGAAGGCAAGTTTGTTCGTCAGTCCGGTGGTCGCGGTCAGTACGGTCACGTCAAGATCAAGCTTGAGCCGCTGCCACTGGATGATGAAGATGGCGAAAACTTTATCTTCGTGAATGAGATTGTTGGTGGTGTGGTTCCGAAGGAATACATCCCGGCAGTCCAGCAGGGTATTTCCGAGCAGATGCAGAACGGCTGTCTGGCCGGCTATCCGCTGCTGCGCATCAAGGCGACCCTGTATGACGGCTCCTATCACGATGTTGACTCCAACGAGATGGCTTTCAAAGTCGCCGGCTCCATGGCGATGAAGAAAGGTGCTCTGGAAGCCAATCCTGCGCTTCTCGAGCCTATCATGAGAGTTGAGGTTGTCAGCCCTGAGGAATATATGGGTGACGTCGTCGGTGATTTGAACCGTCGTCGCGGCCTGATTCAGGGTATGGATGAAGGCCCCTCGGGTAAAGTCATCCGCGCAGAAGTTCCGTTGTCGGAGATGTTCGGTTACGCCACTGACCTGCGTTCAGCGACTCAGGGTCGGGCGTCTTATGCGATGGAGTTCTCTCGCTATATGGAAGCTCCTTCGAACATTGCCGAAGCGATCATTAAAAAGGGTTGATCCCCAGGACTTAAGAAACAGGAAGAGGTGTAACCGTGTCTAAATCTAAATTTGAGCGTAATAAGCCGCACTTGAACGTGGGCACCATTGGTCACGTTGACCATGGCAAGACCACTTTGACAGCAGCCCTGACTCGCGTGTGTCACGAAGTCTGGGGTACGGGTGAGAGCCGTGCGTTTGACCAGATTGATAACGCCCCGGAAGAGCGTGCGCGTGGTATTACCATTGCGACCTCTCACGTTGAGTACGATTCCCCGACCCGTCACTACGCTCACGTAGACTGCCCGGGCCACGCGGATTATGTGAAGAACATGATCACGGGTGCGGCCCAGATGGACGGCGCTATTCTGGTTTGCTCCGCAGCGGACGGCCCCATGCCGCAGACTCGTGAGCACATCCTGCTGTCCCGTCAGGTGGGCGTACCTTACATCGTTGTGTTCCTGAACAAGGCGGACATGGTAGACGATGAAGAGTTGCTTGAGCTGGTAGAGATGGAAGTTCGTGACCTGCTGAGCCAGTACGACTTCCCGGGTGACGACACGCCGATCATTACCGGTTCTGCGCTGATGGCGCTGGAAGGCAAAGATGACAACGAGATGGGTACTTCGGCGGTCAAGAAGCTGGTAGAGGCCCTGGACGACTACATCCCTGAGCCGGAGCGTGCGATTGATCAGCCGTTCCTGATGCCGATTGAGGACGTATTCTCCATCTCCGGTCGTGGTACGGTGGTAACCGGTCGTGTTGAGCGTGGCATCATCAAGGTTGGTGACGAAGTGGAAATCGTGGGTATCAAGGATACCGTGAAGACCACGTGTACCGGCGTTGAAATGTTCCGCAAGCTGCTGGACGAAGGCCGTGCTGGTGAGAACGTGGGTGTTCTGCTGCGTGGAACCAAGCGTGACGACGTTGAGCGTGGTCAGGTTCTGTGTGTGCCGGGCTCCATCAAGCCGCACACCAAGTTCGAGTGCGAAGTGTACGTGCTGTCCAAGGAAGAGGGTGGTCGTCATACGCCGTTCTTCAAGGGCTACCGTCCGCAGTTCTACTTCCGTACTACCGACGTAACGGGTTCCTGTGAACTGCCGGAAGGCGTGGAAATGGTTATGCCGGGTGACAACGTGAAGATGAGTGTTACCCTGATTGCTCCGATCGCCATGGAAGATGGTCTGCGCTTCGCGATTCGCGAAGGCGGCCGTACCGTTGGTGCCGGCGTGGTCTCCAAGATCATCGAGTAATTCGCTCGTTTGGTCCGGGAAAAAGGGGCTGAAGTATCAGCCCCTTTTTCTGTTAAAGCCGCATATGTTACCCAACCGTGTCAATCTGCATGGCAGTTGACACGGTTGGGTATTATGCATACAATGCGGCTCCTTTTTTTGAAGGTCGGCTAACTAGTAGCTGCTACGAGTGGAGTTTGGTGCATCATGCAAAGCCAAAAAATTCGAATCCGGTTGAAGGCGTTTGATTATCGCCTTATCGACCAGTCCACGCAGGAGATTGTCGATACCGCCAAGCGGACCGGCGCTCAGGTGCGTGGGCCTATTCCTCTGCCGACGCGGAAGGAAAAGTACACAATATTGGTCTCTCCGCACGTCAATAAGGACGCGCGCGATCAATATGAAATTCGTACTCACAAGCGTCTGCTCGACATCGTCGAGCCGACGGAGAAGACAGTAGATGCTTTGATGAAGCTGGACCTGGCAGCAGGTGTAGACGTTCAGATCAGCCTCGGCTAATACCTGCCCGGTATCAGTCTGTGTAACTGTCATAAGGCCATAGAGGGTGAGAGCCCCGTACACTTAAGAGGTGAAACATGGCAATTGGTGTTGTCGGTCGTAAGGCCGGTATGACCCGTATTTTTACGGAAGACGGGCAGGCGCTGCCCGTAACGGTAATCGAGGTTGAGCCCAACCGGATTACCCAACTTAAGACTCTTGAAAGCGATGGCTACCGTGCCGTTCAGGTTACTGTGGGTACCCGTCGTTCCTCCCGTGTAACCAAGAGTGAGGCTGGTCACTTTGCCAAGGCGGGCGTTGAAGCCGGTCGTGGTATGTGGGAATTCCGCCTGGCTGATGGCGAAGGTGAAGACCTGGCTGCCGGCGGCGAGATTACGGCCTCCGTCTTTGAAGACGGTCAGGTGGTTGATGCCATCGGACAGTCCAAAGGTAAGGGTTTTCAGGGCGGCGTTAAGCGCTGGAACTTCTCCATGCAGGACGCTACCCACGGTAACTCCCTCTCTCACCGTGCTCCGGGCTCCATTGGTCAGAACCAGACTCCGGGTAAGGTATTCAAGGGCAAAAAGATGGCGGGCCAGATGGGTAACGCACAGGTTACCGTGCAGAACCTGAAAATTGTCCGTGTCGACGCCGAGCGCAACCTGCTGCTGGTAAGTGGTGCCGTACCCGGCGCAACTGGCGGCGATGTTGTCATCAAGCCTGCAGTTAAAGCCTGAGGAGCGGTGCGATGGAATTGACTATTACGGGTAGCGGCAAGGGAATCTCTGTTTCCGAGGCCGCATTCGCCAAAGATTTTAACGAGTCGCTGGTTCACCAGGTTGTTACTGCTTACATGGCAGCTGGCCGCCAGGGTACCAAGGCTCAGAAGACGCGTTCCGAAGTCAGCGGTGGCGGTAAAAAGCCATGGCGTCAGAAGGGCACCGGTCGTGCCCGTGCCGGTACTATCCGTAGCCCGATCTGGCGCTCCGGTGGCGTTACCTTCGCAGCAAAGCCCCGTAGTTTTGAGCAGAAGGTTAACCGCAAGATGTACCGCGCAGCGATGCGCTCCATTTTTTCCGAGCTGGTTCGCCAGGAGCGTCTGGTTGTTGTTGACGACATGAACGTTGACAGCCCCAAGACCAAGGCATTCAACGCCAAGCTGAAGGATATCGGTGTGACCAACGCACTGATTCTGTCCGACAATGTCGAGCAGAATCTGCACCTGGCAGCACGCAACATCCCGCACATTGACGTGCGCGACATTGCTGGCCTGGATCCGGTTAGCCTGGTTTCCTTCGAGAAAGTCGTTGTGACTGTTCCCGCTCTGAAGAAGATCGAGGAGATGCTGGGATGAATCAGGAACGCATTTATCAGGTCCTGCTTGGGCCGCACGTATCGGAAAAAGCTTCTCTGGTGGCCGAGCACGGCCAGGTTGTTTTCCGGGTTGCCCCGGATGCCACCAAGCCCGAGATCAAGAAGGCCGTTGAGCAGCTGTTCAACGTCACCGTAGAAGGTGTTCAGGTTCTGAACCGAAAGGGTAAGCTCAAGCGCACCACCCGCGGGTTCGGCAAGCGTAATGACATTCGTAAGGCTTACGTAAAGCTGGCTGAAGGTCAGGACATCGATTTTCTGGATGTGGAATAAGGTAAAGGGGTCGTAATATGCCGATCGTCAAAACCAAACCAACATCTGCCGGACGCCGTCACGTTGTAAAGCTTTACAACCCGGATCTGTACACTGGGCGCCCTTACGAGCCGTTGGTAGAAAGAAAGAACAAGACGGGTGGTCGTAACAATGTAGGCCGCATTACAACCCGTCACATGGGTGGTGGTCACAAGAAGCACTACCGTGTTATCGATTTCAAGCGGACCAAAGATGGTGTCCCGGCGGTCATTGAGCGCCTGGAATACGATCCTAACCGCTCTGCGCACATTGCACTGCTGAAGTACGCCGATGGCGAGCGTCGTTACATTGTCGCTCCCAAGGGTATGCAGATCGGTGATCCTGTGCGCTCCGGTATCGACGCGCCGATTAAAGTGGGCAGCACGCTGCCGCTCCGGAATATTCCGGTCGGTTCCGTGGTCCACTGCGTCGAACTCAAACCTGGCAAAGGTGCACAGCTGGCCCGTTCCGCGGGCGCATCCGTACAGCTGGTTGCCCGGGAAGGTGCTTATGCCACCATCCGCCTGCGCTCAGGTGAAATGCGAAAGGTGCTTGTAGATTGCCGTGCCACGCTGGGTGAAGTATCCAACAGCGAGCACAGCCTCAAGCAGCTTGGTAAAGCGGGTGCATCACGCTGGCGCGGCAAACGGCCAACCGTACGTGGTGTTGCTATGAACCCAGTTGACCACCCACATGGTGGTGGTGAAGGGCGTACCTCTGGCGGGCGTCACCCGGTTACTCCGTGGGGTGTTCCGACCAAAGGGCATAAGACTCGTAAGAACAAGCGTACTGACAAGATGATAGTACGTCGTCGTTCGGCCAAGTAAACGACTACATAGAGGTAATTGCTGTGCCACGTTCTTTGAAGAAAGGTCCTTTTATAGACCTGCATCTGTTGAAGAAGGTCGAGGCAGCTCTGGAAGCTAATGACAAGCGGCCGATCAAAACCTGGTCGCGTCGGTCAACAGTTTTTCCGGAGATGGTAGGCCTGACCATTGCAGTCCACAACGGCAAGCAGCACGTGCCGGTTTATGTCACCGAAGATATGGTTGGGCATAAACTGGGTGAGTTCGCGGCAACGCGTACTTATCGTGGTCATGCGGCCGACAAGAAAGCTAAACGCTGATTGTGAGGTAATAGAAATGGAAGTAGCAGCCAAGTACAAGGGCGCTCGCCTCTCAGCTCAGAAAGCACGTCTTGTCGCTGACCAAGTACGCGGCAAGGCTGTTGAGGACGCCCTGAACATTCTGACTTTCAGCCCGAAAAAGGCGGCAACAGTCATCAAGAAAGCTCTTGAGTCTGCCATCGCCAACGCTGAGCACAACGAAGGTCTGGACGTTGACGAACTGCGGGTTTCCACCGTGATGGTGGATGAGGGTCCGACGCTCAAGCGAATCAAAGCTCGAGCCAAGGGGCGCGCTGACCGGATTTTCAAGCGCACCTGCCATATCACCGTCAAGGTCGCCGACAAGTAGGAGATGCTCAGATGGGTCATAAAGTAAATCCAACCGGTATGCGCCTGGGTGTGATCAAAGAGCACAACTCAGTCTGGTATGCCGACAAAAAGGAATACGCGAAAAACCTGTTGAATGATATTCAGGTTCGCGAATTCCTCGACAAGCGCCTGGTGAAGGCGTCTGTCAGCAAGATTGTGATCGAGCGCCCTGCTCAGAACGCCCGTATCACGATCCATACTGCCCGTCCCGGTATTGTTATCGGTAAGAAGGGTGAAGATGTTGATCGTCTGCGTCGCGAAGTAAGCGACATGATGGGTGTGCCTGTGCATATCAACATCGAAGAAGTCCGCAAGCCGGACCTGGATGCCCGCCTGGTAGCGCAAAACGTTGCCGGCCAGCTGGAGCGTCGTGTGATGTTCCGTCGCGCTATGAAGCGTGCGGTACAGAACGCCATGCGCCAGGGAGCCAAGGGTATCAAGATCCAGGTAGGCGGTCGTCTCGGGGGTGCTGAAATCGCGCGTTCCGAGTGGTATCGCGAAGGTCGTGTACCTCTGCACACTCTGCGTGCAGATATTGATTACGCAACCTACGAAGCGCATACCACTTACGGCGTAATCGGCGTCAAGGTATGGATCTTCAAAGGTGAGATTCTTGGTGGTATGGAGCAGGTCCGTGCTGACAAGAAAGCCTCTGGGAAGAAAGGTTCTAAGTAAAGGGGCACTCTTATGCTGCAACCAAAACGCACCAAATTTCGCAAGGTAATGAAAGGCCGTAATACCGGTCTTGCTCACCGCGCCAACAAGGTGAGCTTCGGTGAATACGGATTGAAGGCGACCAGCCGTGGGCGTATAACTGCGCGCCAGATTGAGGCAGCGCGTCGTACCATGACTCGTCGCATCAAGCGGGGCGGTAAGATCTGGATCCGGGTCTTCCCGGACAAGCCGATCACCGGAAAGCCGCTTGAAGTTCGAATGGGTAAAGGTAAGGGTTCTGTCGAGTATTGGGTGGCTGAAATCCAGCCAGGCCGCATGCTCTACGAGATGGAAGGTGTCGCCGAAGACGTGGCACGCGAAGCTTTCACGCTCGCTGCGGCCAAATTGCCGGTACAGACCACCTTTGTAACGAGGACGGTGATGTGATGAAAGCAACAGAGCTGCGTGAAAAATCCGTCGAGGAGCTGAACAAAGAGTTGATCGACCTCCTGAAGGAGCAGTTCAACCTGCGCATGCGTAAGGCGACAGGTCAGCTGAATCAGTCTCATCTTCTCGCTAAGGTGAAGCGCGACATCGCTCGCGTGAAAACAGTATTGAATGACAAGGCAGGACAGTGACATGACTGAAGCTACCCAAACTGCCAGAACTCTGAGCGGCAAGGTCGTGAGCAACAAGATGGAGAAATCCATTGTGGTGCTGGTCGAACGTCAGGTGAAACACCCGCTGTACGGTAAGTACATGAAGCGTTCAACCAAGATCCATGCTCATGATGAGAGCAATCAGTGCAACATCGGCGACACTGTGACCATTCAGGAAACCCGTCCGGTCTCCAAGACCAAGAGCTGGGCCCTGGTGGAAGTCACCGAACGTGCATCCAAGGTGTAATTCGCCCGGAGAACAACCATGATTCAGACTCAAACAATGCTTGAAGTCGCGGATAACAGCGGTGCGCGTCAGGTGATGTGCATCAAGGTCCTGGGCGGTTCACACCGGCGTTATGCCAGCGTAGGGGATATCATCAAGGTGACCGTCAAGGAAGCCATCCCCCGCGGTAAAGTGAAGAAAGGCCAGGTCCTGAAAGCTGTCGTGGTGCGCACCCGCAAGGGTGTTCGCCGTCCCGACGGTTCGCTGATCCGTTTCGACGGAAACGCGGCAGTACTTCTGAACAATCAGGACGCTCCTATTGGTACCCGTATCTTCGGACCGGTTACCCGTGAACTGCGTAATGAGAAGTTCATGAAAATTATCTCACTGGCACCCGAAGTACTTTAAAGGACCAGAGGCCGGTTATGAAAAAGATCAAACGAGATGACGAAGTAATCGTCACTACGGGGAAAGATAAAGGCAAACGTGGTAAAGTCCTGAAGGTTCAGGATGATGGCCGTATGGTTGTTTCTGGCATCAATATGATGAAGAAGCACACCAAGCCAAACCCGATGCTGGGCTCCCCAGGTGGCATCGTCGAAAAAGAAGCACCTATCCAGGCTTCCAACGTGGCTATTTTTAATCCGCAGACCGGCAAAGCCGATCGTGTAGGCTTCCAGACCAGGGAAGACGGCGCGAAAGTGCGGATCTTTAAGTCCACGAACGAAGCTGTCGATAACCAGTAAGCGGTGGTGGTTACGATGCTTAACAGTAAAGAGCAGTACAGTAAGGAAGTGGTACCCGCCCTGCAGAAAGAGTTCGGCTACAAGAACGTGATGCAGGTGCCGCGTATCGAAAAGATCACCCTTAACATGGGTGTCGGCGAAGCGGTTGGTGACAAAAAACTGATTGAAAATGCCGTGGCGGATCTTGAGCGCCTGGCAGGTCAGAAAGTGGTTGTTACCAAGGCACGTAAATCCGTTGCGGGTTTCAAGATCCGCGAAGGTTGGCCTATCGGTTGTAAAGTTACCCTGCGTGGCGAACGTATGTGGGATTTCTTTGATCGCCTGGTTCACATTGCGGTTCCCCGCATTCGTGACTTCCGGGGTCTGAATCCCAAGTCGTTCGACGGTCGTGGTAACTACAGCATGGGTGTGCGTGAGCAGATCATTTTCCCCGAGATCGAGTACGACAGAGTCGACAAGATCCGTGGTCTGGACATCACCATTACCACCACTGCCGGTACCGACGATGAAGGTCGCGAACTGTTGAAAGCCTTTGGCTTTCCGTTCAAGAAATAAGGAACGAGTGTAATGGCTAAGGTTTCCATGAAGAACCGTGAGCTCAAGCGCGAGCAGACTGTTGCGAAATTTGCAGCAAAGCGTGCTGAACTCAAGGCGATTATCAAGAACCCGAATACCAGCGATGATGACCGTTGGAATGCACAGATGAAGCTTCAGCAGCTTCCTCGCGATGCGTCCCCTTCGCGTCTTCGTAATCGTTGCCAGGTGACTGGTCGGCCGCACGGCGTTCTGCGCAAGTTCGAGCTTTCACGGATCAAACTCCGTGAATACGGCATGCGTGGTGACGTTCCGGGCCTGACCAAGGCAAGCTGGTAAGATAGGTACCCTGACTCCGGTCAGGTGCCTGTTGGTAAGCGGTGCGGCACGCCGCTGCACAACTAAAAAGATCAGGAGCCTCATACCAATGAGTATGCAAGACACGCTTGCGGATATGTTCACTCGTATCCGTAATGCACAGATGGCATCAAAAGCAGACGTTGCGATGCCGTCTTCAAAGATGAAGATCTCCGTAGCCCAGGTCCTTAAGGATGAAGGTTACGTTGACGATTTTTCCGTTTCAGCCGACGCGAAGCCCGAGCTGACGATCACTCTGAAGTACTTCGGTGGCAAGCCGGTTATTGAAGAGATCAAGCGGGTCAGCCGTCCGAGTCTGCGCCAGTACAAAGGCGCTGGGGAACTGCCGAAAGTATCCGGTGGTCTGGGAGTCGCGATTGTCTCAACGTCCAAGGGCGTTATGACAGACCGCGCCGCACGTGCTGCTGGCGTGGGTGGCGAAGTCATCTGCACCGTATTCTAGGAGAACCACATGTCCAGGGTTGCCAATAATCCTGTCGTGCTGCCTTCCGGTGTTGAGGTTAAGCTGAACGGACAGGAAATCAATGTGAAGGGCTCCAAGGGAGCGCTTCAAATCACCATTCACCAGGCGGTTGAAGTAAAGCAGGAAGAAAATGTTCTGCGCTTTGCGGCTCGCGATGGTGCTAAACAGTCCCGCGCTCTTGCTGGTACTACTCGTGCACTGGTCAACAACATGGTGACCGGTGTCTCCACAGGCTGGGAACGTAAACTTCAGCTGACGGGCGTAGGTTACCGTGCCCAGGCGCAAGGTAAGAAGCTCAACCTGACACTGGGTTTTTCGCACCCGGTCGAGTATGAGCTGCCCGAGGGGATTACCGCAGAAACTCCGTCCAATACGGAAGTTGTGATTCGCGGTATCGACAAGCAACAGGTTGGCCAGGTCGCTGCGGAAGTCCGCGCGTTCCGTCCGCCCGAGCCTTATAAGGGCAAGGGTGTTCGTTATGCGGATGAGCAGGTCAGACGCAAAGAAGCCAAGAAGAAATAAGGCGGGACTATGAGCGCGAATAACGAAAGATTGCGTCGCGCACGCAAAGTGCGCATGAAGATCCGTGAGCTGGGTACCAATCGCCTGTGCGTGCATCGCACACCGCGTCACATGTACGCCCAGGTCACGACTGCAGATGGCAGCAAGGTTATTGCCACTGCCTCCACGTTGGATAAGGAACTGCGCCAGGGTGCAACCGGTAACGTGGACGCTGCCAAGAAGGTCGGTCAGTTGATTGCTGAGCGTGCCAAGGCGGCAGGTGTTGAGCAGGTTGCTTTTGACCGCTCCGGTTACCGTTATCACGGCCGTGTCCAGGCGTTGGCCGACGCAGCCCGTGAAGCTGGCTTGCAATTCTAAGAGGTGGAGAAGATGAGCGTTAACGAACAGAAGGCGCCTGAGCTCCAGGAGAAGCTGGTTCAGGTCAATCGCGTCGCCAAGGTGGTTAAAGGCGGCCGTATTTTCGCCTTCACCGCACTGACTGTAGTGGGTGATGGTAAAGGTCGCGTTGGTTTCGGTCGTGGCAAGGCGCGTGAAGTGCCGGTTGCTATCCAGAAGGCCATGGAAGCTGCACGCAAAAACATGGTAGAGGTTCCGCTGGACGGCACCACTCTGCAATACCCGGTCAAGGCTCAGCATGGCGGCTCCAAGGTCTACATGCAGCCGGCGTCCGAAGGTACTGGTATCATCGCCGGCGGTGCGATGCGTGCGGTACTGGAAGTTGCGGGTGTTCAGAACGTACTGTCCAAGTGTTACGGGTCTACCAACCCGGTGAACGTTGTACGTTCCACCATCAAGGGTCTCCAGGCGACACAGGCGCCTGAAGATATTGCAGCCAAGCGCGGTAAGACCGTGGAAGAGATTCTGGGTTGAAGTCATGGCGAACGCAAAAACGATCAAAGTAACTCTGACCCGCAGCCCCATCGGCTGCCAGCCCAAGCACAAACTGTGTGTGAAGGGCCTGGGTCTTCGTAAAATCGGTCACACCGTGGAAGTGGAAGATACACCTTCCATCCGCGGCATGATCAACCGGGTTGATTACCTGGTTCGGGTTGAGGAGAACTAAGATGCGTCTGAACGAACTTAGTCCAGAACCCGGTTCACGTCCGGCCGCCAGGCGCGTTGGTCGTGGTATCGGTAGTGGTCTCGGTAAAACCGGTGGTCGCGGTCACAAGGGTCTGAAGGCCCGGTCCGGCGGCAGCGTAGCACCTGGTTTTGAGGGCGGTCAGCAGCCGTTGGCCCGTCGTCTGCCGAAGTTCGGCTTCACGTCTCGCCAGCAGCGTTATGTTGCCGAAATTCGCCTGAACGAACTGGCGAAGGTCGAAGGCGATGTGGTTGATCTCGAAGCCCTGAAGAAGGCAGATATCATTCGTGAAGAAATTCGCGAAGCCAAGGTTATCCTGTCCGGTGAACTGAGCCGTGCGGTAACCGTCAAGGGACTTCGGGTAACCAAAGGCGCGCGCGAGGCAATTTCTGCCGCGGGTGGTAAAGTCGAAGACTAAGGCGAGTCGAGGACTAAATGGCCAAGAACGCATCATTGCCTGCGGGCGCGGGTAAAGGACTGGCAGAGCTGCGATCGCGGCTCTGGTTTGTCTTCCTGGCATTGCTGGTGTACCGGATCGGTGCCCACATTCCGGTGCCGGGTATCAACCCGGACCGTCTGGCGGCATTGTTTGAGCAGAATCAGGGCACAATCCTGAGTATGTTCAACATGTTTTCCGGTGGTGCGCTTGAGCGCATGAGTATCTTCGCTCTCGGTATCATGCCGTATATCTCGGCCTCGATTATCATGCAGCTCATGACTGCGGTCAGTCCGCAGCTTGAGCAGCTGAAGAAAGAGGGCGAAGCTGGTCGGCGCAAGATCAGCCAGTACACGCGGTATGGTACGGTTATCCTCGCCCTGGTTCAGGGCGCTGGTATCTCTGTCGGTCTGGCATCGCAGGGTGTCACTTTCAATGATAGCTTCAGCTTCCACTTTGTGGCAGTTGTGTCCTTTGTCAGTGGCGCGGTGTTCATGATGTGGCTGGGTGAGCAGATCACCGAGCGCGGCGTAGGCAACGGCATTTCACTGTTGATTTTCGCAGGAATCGTGGCCGGCCTGCCCGGAGCAATCGGTCAGACGTTGGAACAGGCGCGGAACGGTGAGATGAGCCTGCTGGTGGTTCTTGGTATTGGCGTTCTGGCGATTGCTGTGATTGGCTTTGTGGTCTTTATGGAGCGTGGGCAGCGTCGGCTGACCATTAACTATGCCAAGCGGCAACAGGGTCGTCGGGTGTTCGCCCAGCAATCCAGTCACTTGCCGCTCAAGGTGAACATGGCCGGTGTTATTCCGCCCATCTTTGCGTCTTCCATCCTGCTGTTCCCGGCGTCGATCGGCCAGTGGTTTGGTCAGGGCGAGGGCATGGAATGGCTCAGCGATGTGTCGCAGGCGCTTGCTCCCAGCCAGCCGTTGTACATTATTCTGTTTGCAGCAGCAGTGGTCTTTTTCTGCTTCTTCTACACAGCCCTGATGTATAACCCGAAAGAAGTTGCGGATAACCTCAAGCGCTCTGGCGCATTTATTCCGGGCATCCGTCCTGGTGATCAGACCGCCAAGTATATTGATGGTGTGCTGACCCGCCTGACGTTGTTCGGTGCAATGTACATTGCAGCAGTGTCCCTGTTTCCTCAGTTCCTGATGGTGGCCGGGAATGTACCGTTCTATCTGGGTGGTACCTCACTGCTGATTGTTGTAGTCGTGGTGATGGATTTCATGGCGCAGGTTCAGTCGCACCTGATGTCCCATCAGTATGAATCGCTGATGAAGAAATCCAATCTCAAGGGCTATGGTCGGAACGGTTAATCCCGTTCCCCTTGAAAACTGGAGTCGACAATGAAAGTACGCGCTTCGGTAAAGAAAATTTGCCGTAACTGCAAAGTAATTCGTCGCAATGGCTCGGTACGGGTCATTTGCTCGGAGCCTCGTCACAAGCAACGCCAGGGCTGATCCGCATCGGATCCGGAACTGACATTGTAGAGGGTACGAATAATAGCGCTTGACCCCAGCCGGGGTCAGGCGCTATTATTTCGCGCCCTTTTATAGTGGCGGAAAATTCACACAGCAAAGCTTTGAACGCGGAGTAATTTGGATGGCACGTATAGCCGGTGTCAATATACCCGATCACAAACATGCTGTTATCTCGCTGACCTACATCTTTGGTGTTGGCAAGACAACAGCCCAGAAGCTTTGCGACGCAACCGGTGTCAAGCCGGACGTCAAGGTCAAGGACCTGAGCGACGAGCAGCTTGAAGCACTTCGTACTGAAGTGGGCAAGGTGTCTGTCGAAGGCGATCTGCGTCGTGAAGTACAGATGAACATTAAGCGTTTGAAGGATCTCGGATGTCACCGTGGTCTGCGTCATCGTCATGGCCTTCCGGTCCGTGGCCAGCGCACCAAGACCAACGCACGCACCCGTAAAGGTCCTCGCAAACCTATTCGTAAGTAACAGGTAGGCAATCATGGCAAAGCCAGGTACACGTACCCGTAAAAAGGTGAAAAAGACGGTTGTTGATGGCGTCGCGCACATTCACGCGTCCTTCAACAACACTATCGTGACCATTTCTGACCGTCAGGGCAACGTCCTGTCCTGGGCCACCTCCGGTGGTTCCGGTTTCCGTGGGTCACGCAAGAGTACACCTTTTGCTGCGCAGGTAGCAGCTGAAAGAGCCGGTAATGCGGCTGCTGAATACGGCCTTAAAAACCTGGACGTAGAGGTTAAGGGTCCTGGGCCCGGACGTGAATCTGCAGTTCGCGCGCTGAACGCGTGTGGCTACAAGATCACCAACATCACAGATGTGACGCCGATTCCCCATAACGGCTGTCGTCCGCCCAAAAAGCGCCGCGTCTAACACAGGAGACAGTGAATTATGGCTCGTTATATAGGCCCGAAGTGCAAGCTGTCTCGTCGTGAAGGGACAGATCTTTTTCTGAAGAGCGGTGTTCGCGCGCTCGATTCAAAGTGTAACATCGAGACTCCGCCGGGTATGCACGGCGCGCGTCGCGGTCGTCTGTCCGAGTACGGCGTACAGCTTCGTGAAAAGCAGAAAGTTCGTCGTATCTACGGCGTACTGGAGAAGCAGTTCCGCAACTACTATAAAGAGGCAGCCCGAATCAAAGGTGCAACCGGTGAAAACCTGCTGCAGCTTCTGGAAGGCCGCCTGGATAACGTTGTATACCGCATGGGCTTTGGTTCTACCCGTGCAGAGTCCCGTCAGCTCGTTTCTCACAAAGCCATCCTGGTAAACGACAAGGTAGTGAATATCGCTTCCTATCAGGTCAAGCCGGGTGATGTTGTGAGTGTGCGTGAGAAGGCCAGAAACCAGCTGCGTGTCAAAGGCGCACTGGATCTGTCTGCAAGTCGTGCACCGGTGAGCTGGGTAGAGGTCGACGCCAACAAGATGTCCGGCGTTTACAGGTCAGTACCCGAGCGTACTGAATTGCCGGCCGACATCAACGAGAACCTCATCGTCGAGCTTTACTCCAAGTAAAGCCTGATTTGCAACGTAAGTAGCAACGATAGCAGATAGGGGCGTCTATGCAGCGTTCAGTACATGAGTTATTGACACCTCGTACCATTGACGTGAAGGAATCAAGCGCCACACGTGCCAAGGTTACGCTTGAGCCTCTGGAAAGGGGCTTTGGTCATACCCTGGGTAGTGCACTGCGCCGGATTCTCTTGTCTTCGATGCCGGGCTGCGCCGTGACTGAAGCGCAGATCGGCGGTGTCCTGCACGAGTACAGTGCCATTGAGGGTGTCCAGGAAGACGTGATTGAGATTCTTCTGAATCTCAAGGGCGTCGCCGTAAAAATGCACGGTCGGGACGATGCCGAGCTTACGCTCAGCAAGAAAGGCCCGGGCGTTGTGACAGCCGGTGATATCAAGCTGGATCATGATGTCGAGATTGCTAACCCGGAGCACGTGATCTGTCACCTTAGCGAGAAAGGTGAAGTGAACATGCGGCTCCGCGTTGCCCGTGGTCGCGGCTATGAGCCGGCAGACCAGCGTGGTCTTGACGAGGACGAAACTCGTGCCATCGGACGCCTGCAGCTGGATGCAACGTTCAGCCCGGTTCGTCGTGTGGCTTATGCCGTGGAAAGTGCACGGGTAGAGCAGCGGACCGATCTGGACAAGCTGGTTATTGACCTGGAGACCAATGGCACCATCGACCCGGAAGAAGCAATTCGCCGGGCGGCTACCATTCTCCAGCAGCAACTGGCGGTGTTCGTCGATTTCGATCATGAGAAAGAACCCGAGCGCGTTGAAGAAGAGGAAGAAATCGATCCGATTCTGCTGCGCCCGGTTGATGATCTGGAGTTGACAGTGCGTTCAGCTAACTGCTTGAAGGCTGAGAACATTTACTACATCGGCGATCTTATCCAGCGCACAGAAGTTGAGCTGTTGAAGACGCCTAACCTTGGTAAAAAGTCGCTGACCGAGATCAAGGACGTTCTGGCGTCCCGTGGTCTGTCATTGGGTATGCGTCTTGATAACTGGCCACCGGCTAGCCTTCGTGGCGACGACCGGGTTCTGGGCGGTTAATCGCCGATTGGTTTAAGGTAAGGAATCAGAGCAATGCGTCATCGTAAGAGTGGTCGTAAGTTCAGCAGGACCAGTGCGCATCGCAAGGCCATGTTCCGTAACATGACTGCGTCACTGGTTGAACACGAGCTGATCAAAACAACGCTGCCGAAAGCCAAAGAGCTTCGCCGGGTAGCTGAGCCTTTGATCACGCTTTCCAAGAATGATTCGGTCGCGAATCGTCGTCTGGCGTTCTCACGCCTGCGCGACGATGCAGCGGTTGCCAAGCTGTTTGGTGAGCTTGGTCCCCGTTACAGCGAGCGTCCGGGTGGATACCTTCGTATCCTGAAGTGCGGTTTCCGTGCCGGCGACAATGCCCCCATGGCATTTGTTGAGCTGGTTGGTCGCCCACTGGATATTGAGGCGGAAGAAGTGGACGAAGACGAGGATTAATCGCCTCGGCTTGGTTCGAAAAAACCGGAAGGGTCAAGTCTTCCGGTTTTTTTGTGCCTGGAATGAAAAAGGGGTCAGATGAAAGCTTTCATCTGACCCCGTGTTTGCCCGTGACAGCGGGGTCAGATGAAAGCTTTCATCTGACCCCATGTTCATCTCCCCAGCATCGGTTTCAGGTAACGACCCGTGTGGGAAGCCGGGCTATCTGCAACTTCTTCGGGTGTACCCTCTGCGATAATCTGTCCGCCACCGGAACCGCCTTCCGGGCCCAGGTCGATGATCCAGTCGGCGGTCTTGATCACGTCCAGATTGTGTTCGATCACGACAATGGTGTTGCCGTGATCCCGCAGGCGTTCCAGTACATTGAGCAGCTGCTGGATGTCATAGAAGTGCAGGCCGGTGGTCGGTTCGTCCAGGATGTACAGGGTTTTGCCGGTATCCCGCTTGGACAGTTCCTTGGCAAGTTTTACCCGCTGGGCTTCGCCGCCGGAGAGGGTGACGGCGCTTTGGCCCAGGCGAATGTAGGACAGGCCCACGTCCATCAGGGTCTGGAGTTTGCGGGCGAGGAACGGCACGGCATCGAAGAATTCCCGGCCCTCCTCAACGGTCATTTGCAGGACTTCGTTGATGTTCTTGCCCTTGTAGCGGACTTCCAGGGTTTCACGGTTGTAGCGTTTGCCCTTGCAGACGTCGCAGGGAACATACACATCTGGCAGGAAGTGCATCTCTACCTTTATTACGCCATCACCCTGGCAGGCCTCGCAGCGGCCGCCTTTGACGTTGAAAGAGAAGCGCCCGGGTTTGTACCCCCGGGAGCGAGACTCCTGGGTGCCGGCGAAGAGTTCCCGAATAGGAGTAAACAGGCCGGTATAGGTGGCGGGGTTGGAGCGTGGAGTTCGGCCGATGGGGCTCTGGTCAATATCGATGACCTTGTCTAGCTGGTCCAGGCCCTTCAGGGACTGATAGGGCGAATGGTTCAGGCTTGAGGCCTTGTTCAGCTTGGTGGCAGCCACCGGATACAGGGTGCTGTTGATCAGGGTTGACTTGCCCGAACCTGATACACCGGTGATGCAGGTCATCAGCCCGAGGGGCAGGGTAAGGGTGACATCCCTGAGATTATTTCCTGTTGCACCGGACAGGGTCAGTGTTTGACCGTTGCCCTTGTGTCGTTCTTTGGGAATCGCAATTTCCCGGGTGCCATTAAGGTACTGGCCAGTGAGCGAGTCAGGATTGTCGATGATCTGCTGAGGAGTGCCCTGTCCGATGACTTTCCCCCCGTGGATGCCGGCACCCGGGCCGATGTCGATCACGTGATCGGCGGCACGGATGGCGTCCTCGTCGTGTTCAACCACAATAACGGTGTTGCCCAGATCCCTGAGGTGGGTGAGGGTGGCCAGCAGCCTGTCGTTATCCCGCTGGTGCAGGCCGATGGAGGGCTCGTCCAGGATGTACATGACGCCCACCAGCCCCGCGCCAATCTGGCTGGCCAAACGGATCCGCTGGGCTTCCCCGCCGGACAGGGTGTCCGCACTACGCTCAAGAGTCAGGTATTCCAGGCCGACATTCACCAGAAACTGCAGGCGTTGCCGCACCTCCTTCAGGATTTTCTCAGCGATTTCCCCTTTTTGCCCGGGCAGGGCCAGGGTCTCGAAATAG
Organism: Marinobacter metalliresistant; assembly: GCF_038098645.1. Classification (NCBI taxonomy): domain Bacteria; kingdom Pseudomonadati; phylum Pseudomonadota; class Gammaproteobacteria; order Pseudomonadales; family Marinobacteraceae; genus Marinobacter; species Marinobacter metalliresistant. Next base: position 3,497,956 of record NZ_CP101118.1, read on the forward strand.
TTGTGCGCGTCGCCCACGGGCAGCCGGGTTACGTCTGAAATGTTGTGATCTTCGATAAATACATGGCGGGCACTGCGGCGCAGACGTGAGCCGTGGCAATCCTTGCACGGCTGGGTGCTCAGGTTGCGGGCAAGTTCCTCCCGCATACTCTGGGAGTCGGTCTCCCGGTAGCGGCGCTCCAGGTTTGGCAGAATGCCCTCGAACGGATGAGCCTTTTCCATGATATGGCCCCGGGAATTCACATAACGAAACGGAATGTCTTCGTTGCCGGAGCCGAACAGCAACACGTTGCGAAATTCCTCAGACAGCTCCGCCCAGGGCGTTTCCAGATCGATACCATAATGCTCTGCTACGCTGCCGAGCATCTGGAAGTAGTAGACAGCTCTCCGGTCCCAGCCCTTGATGGCACCGGCGGCCAGCGTTGCTTCCGGGTGCTGGACAATCTTTTCCGGATCGAAGAACTGTTTTACACCCAGACCGTCGCAGGTCGGGCAGGCGCCGGCCGGGTTATTGAACGAGAACAGACGGGGTTCCAGTTCACTGAGGGCATAGCCACACTGGGTGCATGCGTAGCGGGCGGAGAAGGTATGTTCTTCACCTTCACCGCTCATCGGAGCAACCAGGGCAATGCCATCCGACAGCTCCAGAGCGGTTTCAAAGCTCTCGGCAAGGCGCTGCTCCAGACCCGGCTTGACCTTGAAGCGGTCGACCACTACATCAATCTGGTGTTTGCGTTTCTTGTCCAGGGCGGGGGCGTCGTCGATGTCGTAAACCGTGCCATCGATCCGAAGGCGAATAAACCCCTGGCTGCGCATGGTTTCGACCACCTGGAGGTGCTCGCCTTTCCGGTCACGAATGACCGGTGCCAGGATTATCAGTTTGCTGTCCTCCGGCATCGCCAGTACCTGGTCGACCATCTGACTGATGGTCTGCGCCTCCAGGGGCTGGCCGTGGTCCGGACAGCGGGGCTCTCCGGCCCGGGCGAAGAGCAGCCGGAGGTAATCGTAAATCTCGGTGATGGTGCCCACGGTGGAGCGAGGGTTGTGGGAGGTGGATTTCTGTTCGATGGAAATCGCCGGTGACAGGCCCTCGATGTGGTCCACATCCGGTTTTTCCATCATGGACAGGAACTGGCGGGCATAGGTGGACAGGGATTCCACGTAACGTCGCTGGCCTTCGGCATAGAGCGTGTCAAACGCCAGGGATGACTTGCCCGAACCGGAAAGGCCGGTTATCACAATCAGCTTGTCCCTAGGCATATCCAGGTCGATGTTCTTCAGGTTGTGGGTTCGTGCCCCTTTGATCTGGATATGGTCCATAACACCTCGCTCGGATAAAAACGAAAATTATACCGCGTTGGGTCCCCCACGGCGAAAAGGGTGTAGGGGGCAAGGCGCAGTGACCGGTCCCCCGTTGCGGCGCCTTCTGTTACAATGCGCCGCCTGCGAGGGATATGTGCCCTCAATCTGACTGCTTTCAACCCCCGGCTGAGGTACATAACTGCCATGAACACGCTGGAAAAACGCTCCGTATCGGCCCTGGCGTCAGTCTACGCCATGCGCATGCTCGGACTGTTCATGGTGATGCCGGTGTTCATGCTGCTCGGTAGCGAGCTTGAAGGCGCCACGCCCGCCTTGCTCGGTTTTGCCATGGGCGCCTATGGCCTCAGCCAAGCCTTGTTACAGATTCCTTTTGGCATGCTCTCTGACCGGGTCGGGCGAAAGCGCATGATCTATATCGGTCTCGTGCTGTTTGCTGCGGGTAGCCTTCTGGCTGGCGCCACGGATTCCATATACGTTGTGATTGCCGGGCGGATTCTTCAGGGGGCGGGGGCGATTGCCAGTGTGCTGATGGCCTTGCTCAGTGACCTGACCCGGGAAGAGGAGCGAACCAAGGCCATGGCCACGGTGGGGATCACCATTGGTTTGTCGTTCTCGGTTTCTCTGGTTCTGGGGCCCCTTCTTGGTGCCTGGTGGGGGTTGTCCGGTATTTTCTATGTCACCGCGGCGTTGGCCGTTGTGGCGCTGGTGATTGTAAATCGTCTGGTACCTACCCCCCATCAGCACAAAACCAGTGCCGATACTCATCCGGCCAGGGATATGCTGGGCCGTGTGGTTTCCGATGGCCGCCTGCTCAGGCTGGACTTCGGGATCTTTGCCCTGCACCTGGTGCTGACTGCTTTGTTTCTGGTATTTCCTTCGATGTTGCGGGATACCCTGGGGCTTGCCAGCAGTTCGCACTGGTGGTTTTACCTGAGCGTGATGGTAACGTCTTTTTTTGCCATGGTGCCGTTCATCATTATCGGCGAGAAAAAACGCAAGATGAAACCGGTTCTGTGTGGGGCCATCACCCTGCTGACCCTGGCCACCGCCGGGTTGACAGGGGTGTCCGCCAGCCTGGTGGCTGCGTGGGTTGGGCTGTTTTTCTTTTTCATGGCGTTCAACCTGCTGGAAGCCAGCCTGCCCTCGCTGATCAGCAAGGAGGCGCCAGCGGCCAGCAAGGGGACGGCGATGGGTGTCTATTCCACGTCCCAGTTCATGGGCGCGTTTCTTGGCGGTTCGCTGGGCGGCTTCCTGTTAGAACAGTCCGGTACTGAGGGTGTCCTCTGGTTTATGGTTGTCGTGCTTGGTCTTTGGTTGCTGGTTGCCCTGACCATGCCTTCGCCCGGCTATACCACCAGTTTCGTGGTACAGTTGCACAAGGTTATGGGTAACCAGTACGACGATATTGATGGCCACCTCCGTCGCCTGCCGGGTGTGCAGGATGTGGTCATTGTTGAAGACGCTGCTACCGCCTATCTTAAGGTGGATCGTCAGCAATTTGATGAAGCGTTACTTGCGGACTTTTCCTTTGTCCGGCAGGCTAGCAATTGTTGAAATCCGGAAGCCCGCAGGGAGTGCGGGTTGTCCCTGAAAACAGAGTCAGGAGCAGAACATGGCACGAGGCGTAAACAAGGTAATTCTTATCGGCAATCTGGGGCAGGACCCGGATACCCGCTACACCCCCAACGGCAATGCCGTGGTGAATCTGAATCTTGCGACAGACGAGAGCTACAAGGATCGTCAAACCGGCCAGCTGGTGCCGAAAACCGAGTGGCACCGGATCGTGATGTTCGGCAAGGTTGCCGAAGTTGCCGGCCAGTACCTGCGTAAGGGCTCAAAGGTCTACATTGAGGGCAAGCTGCAGACGCGTAAATGGCAGAACAAGGAAGGCCAGGACGTTTACACCACCGAGGTGGTGGTGGATATCAATGGCCAGATGCAGATGCTCGACAGCCGTGGTGCCGAAGGTGGCGCGAACCAGGGCGCCCCCGCGGGGCGGCCGCAGCAGTCTGACTATAACGCCCAGGGCGGGCAGCAGAACAATCCGCCACCGAAGCAGCAGTCGGGCGGCTATGGCAGCCAGCCGTCTCAGGGTAGTATGCCGGAGCCGGTGGACGATTTCGATGATGACATTCCGTTCTAGGTACGCCGTTTTTCGGGGGGTAACGGATATCCGATGTGAGAAAGTCCCCGCTTTGCGGGGGCTTTTGTTACGGACTTGAAAAAACGATGTAAAATCAGCGAAAAAAGCGTGGAGTTACGTTCACTTTCTCATCTATCATGTTGGCGATTGTCAAAAGAGTCTGTGATTTCAGGCAGCATAACAAAAACCTGAGGCCTGCGAGTGCCTCCGATTCCAGTTTAATTAACGGGCCCGATGACTAAGATTTCCTTACTGAATAAGCTGACCGGGATGTTCAGGCGCTCCGGAGCGCGTTCGCGCGTCTGTCTGGAGGTGCGCCCTGATGGCGTTGCCTGGGCCGTCGGGGGAACCCCCGGTGCGGATGGCTTCGGGTTCGCTGAATGCCTGCCGGCAAAGCGCCAGTCAGTTCTCCAGGAACTGGTTGACGAGCATGGCTGGGCGGGCGCCGCAACAACGCTGGTTTTGCCCCTGGACCAGTACCAGGTTTTCCAGATGGATCGCCCGGAGGGCATCGAGGAATCGGAGCTGGGCGATGCACTAAAATGGAAGCTCAAGGATTTTCTTGGTTTCAGCCCTTCAGAGGCCGTTTCCGATGTTTTCCCGTTTCCAGAGGATGCTTCCCGTGGCCGCGGAGAACTGGTGAACGTCGTCGCCGCCAGGAAATCACTGGTTTCCGAGCTTGTGACGCTGGTTCAGGAATCCGGCCTGGAGCTGGATCGTATCGATATCGCCGAACTGGCCCTGCGCAATCTGGTATGCCGGCTGGACGACAACAGGCGCGGTGCCGCTCTGGTTCACCTGAAAGAGAGCTACGGCCAGATGGTCATCTGCAAAGACAACATGCTATACCTGTCCCGTCGCCTTGAGGTGACGTCTGAAGACCTGCGTGACGCGGCCCGGCAGGAATCGGCGGTTCAGTCCCTGGCTCTGGAAATGCAGCGCTCACTGGATTATTACGAGAGCCAACTGGGCCAGGTGCCGCCTGCAATGATTCGTCTGGTTGCCCGGGACAGTGTCCTGCCTCTGGCCTCAATGCTGTCTTCCTATGTTTCCGCAGGCATTGAAACCCTGGGCTGGGGCTCGGTCGGCCTCGAAGCGGATCTGGACAGTCGCTGCCTGCCGGCCTGGAGTGCTGGCCTGCCCTTGCCGGAGGATGGTCACACATGATCCAGCAGGTCAACCTTTACACCCTGGAATTGCGGCCGAGCCAGGAGCGGCTTCAGGCGGGGGGTGCGCTCGCAGTCCTGGCCCTCGGCGTGGTTCTGGTGGCGCTGTTGGCTGGCGTCGTTGGCTACCAGAATGCCGGGATGGCAAAGCAGGCCGCAACTCTGGAGCAACAGAATACGCGTCTGGAGCAGGTGGTGGCTGAGCTTTCGGAGGCCGTTCGGTCCAGACAACCAGATGCAGAGGTAGAGGCAGCGTTGGCCCGGGTCACCGAGGCCCTTTCCCGGCGTCGGCGTTTGCTGGATAAAGTGGAGAGCCTTGTGGTTTCCGAGGGTGGCCGTTTCTCGCCCCAGATGGCTGCGCTGGCCAGGCAGATTCCCGAAAATGTCTGGTTGACGGGGGTTACCCTGCAATCAGAGCCCAGCCAGGTAACCATCGAAGGGCGCAGTCGTTCGGGTGCGTTGGTGCCCCTGTACCTTGAGAACCTTGGTGAGGAAGCGGCGTTTACCGGAAGAACCTTTGGAGCGTTCCGGTTGTCGCGGCCAGAACAAGGCCACTGGATTGATTTCCGGGTGTCGACCCGGCGGACAGGGGAGGACAGCTGATGGCGGGCTCCCCGGAAAACTCGTTTGCCCGGGCCGCGAACTGGTACAACCAGCGTCCGATCCGCGAGCGGACACTGATTCTGTTCACGGCTCTGGTGCTTGTGATCTTTGTCGGTTGGGAGCTTGCAGTTTCTCCGCTGCAACAGGAGCAGCAGAGACTGGCGAGCCGGATTCAGGCATTGTCCGCCAGTCGGGACGACCTGCTGGCGCAGCAGCAGTTGCTTGATGAGCAACTGGCCACCGACCCGTCCCGGGTATTGCAAAACCAATTGAGCGCCCGGCAACAGAGGCTGGACAGGCTGAACCGGCAGATTGCGGATACCACCGGGCAACTGATTGCACCCAGGGCGATGGTGACGCTGTTGCGGGATATACTGGCCGCCCAGGATTCGCTGGTGCTGCAGGGCATGGAGCTGAAAACGCCAACGCCGGTCTTTGCGCCAAAGCCAGGCTCACAACCTCCGGAAGAGCCGAAGGCGGCGGAAGAGCCCCTGCTTTATGCCCATGATGCTGAGTTGCACATTGAGGGCAGTTACCTCGACGTGTTGAACTACCTAGAGCGACTTGAGGCAATGGACGAACGTCTGGGATGGATCATGCTGGAGTACAGCGCCGGTGACTGGCCTTCCGGTGAAGCCGTCATTCGGGTGCGAACACTGAGTGTGGATCAGGCCTGGCTAGGAGTATGACATGAGTAAACGCTTGCGTATATTGTTCTGTCCATGGACCTGCCTGGCCGCGGGCGCGCTGACTTTGTTTCCAGGGGCGGTCTCTGCGTTGCAGGATCCGACCCGGCCACCGGGCTTTGAAGTGGCGGTTGTGACACCAGTGCCGGAGAGAGACTTGTTGCTGGACTCAATTCTTTACAGCAAGGACCGACGTGTCGCCATTATTGATGGCGAGGCCCTCAGGGAAGGCCAGGCTGTTGACAGCCTGCGGGTTATCCGGATTTACGACAATCGTGTTCTGGTAACGGATAGCGGCCGCGAACGGGTGTTATACCTGGAGAGGCTCCCGCAGGTCCGGGGAACTCAATGACAGATAACCGGATACTCATGACAAAAATCAGGATAACGGGCTTGCTGGCCCTGAGCCTTGTGCTGGCGGCGTGTAGCAACAACCCGCTGATGCGCTCTGCGACGGCGACCTCGACTGATGCGGCGGACGCTATTGATCAGGCGCTGGAAGACGCCCGGCAAAACTCTCCGGCGGAACCCGGGGCGCAGAAGGAAGCCGCCCCTCTGCCCGCGGATGTCAGTGCGGCGTTGCTGCCTCCTCTGTCCGGGCCCGCGGATCTTGATGAGCGTTTTGATGTCAATGCCCGTGGCATTCCCGCAGGCAGCTTTTTTGAAGCGCTCGTAGCGGGCACCCGCTACAACGTTGTGGTTCATCCCGGGGTGAATGCGAGTATTGATCTGCGCTTGGACGATGTCACCGTGCCAGAGGTCATGGACATCGCCGGAGACCTTTACGGGCTGGATATCCGGCGCACCGGCCGCTTGTTCCGGGTACAGGCTGACCAGATTCAGACCCGCCTGTTCCCCATTGATTATCTGCACTTCAAGCGCCGGGGCGGCTCCGAGACCCGGGTCAGCTCCGGTCAGGTCACCAGTTCCCGCGACAACTCCGGTCGCTCAACCGGTACCCGTAGCGGAAACTACGACCGTGCCGGCGACAGCAGCAATAACAGTTCCAGGGAGACCCGCAGTCTGGTGGGAACAACCATTTCCACGGAAACGGCTTCCGATTTCTGGCAGGACATTCAAAACGCGCTGAGCATGATTGTTGACGGTGATGGTGAGCAGGTGATCGTTAACCCCGGTGCCGGGCTGGTCATGGTGCGCGCCGGCGCAAGAGACCTGGAACTGGTGGAAGAGTACCTGCGCCGTACCGAGCTGATCATGCAGCGTCAGGTGATCCTGGAAGCCAAGATTCTGGAAATTGCCCTGAACGAAAGCTATCAGCAGGGCATTAACTGGTCAGATATCCATAGTGCGTCATCGGTGGTGGCCAGTGATGGCTTGCCAGCGGAGTTTACCGCGCAGGCCCTGGCAGGTCAGGCTATCCAGACCTCCGATATTGGTGGACTGTTTTCGGCCACTATCAGGGAAGGCAGTTTTACCGCCCTGATCGAGTTGCTTGGAGGGCAGGGCAATGTGCAGATTCTCTCAAGCCCGCGCATCTCCACGGTGAATAATCAGAAGGCGGTCATCAAGGTCGGTACCGATGAGTTCTTTGTGACGGATATCGATTTTTATAACAACAACTCCGCCCTGACGGTAACGGACACGAATTCGACATCCGTTGAGCTTACGCCGTTTTTCTCAGGCATTTCCCTGGATGTAACCCCGCAGATTTCCGAGAGTGGCGTTATCACCTTACACGTTCATCCGTCGGTGAGTGAGGTGACCGATCAGGAAAAGGTCGTTACCATTGGTGAGCAGGATGTAACCCTGCCCCTGGCCAGCAGCACCGTGCGTGAGACCGACAGCGTGATTCGCGCCGAGAGCGGGCAGATTGTCGTGATCGGTGGTCTTATTCAGAACAGCAGTGAGGACAACAACTCGGCCGTTCCCTTCTTCAGCGACATTCCTCTGGTCGGGGAGTTGTTCAAGCAGCGAAAATTCCAGTCCCGCAAGAGCGAACTGGTGATCCTGTTGCGCCCGGTGATGGCGGGGTCGACCCAGATGGATGCCGATGTCGCGGCCAGCCGCGAGCGCATAAGTGTACTCCGGGAGCTGCTGGAGTCGTCCGAATCCGTTACCCCTGAGCCGGAGAAAGCCGTTCGCTAGCATGTACGAATCCCATTTCGGACTGCAGGAAGCACCGTTCGCATTGACGCCAAATACCCGTTACTTCCTGCGGGCACCCAGCCATGGCGATGCGCTGGAATTGCTGCTGGTGGCCCTGAAGGAGCGTGAGGGTTTCATCAAGATCTCCGGTGAAGTGGGCACCGGCAAGACCCTGCTGTGCCGGTTGCTGCTCAACGAACTGGAGCCGCGGGCGTGCACCGCGTATTTACCCAACCCCCGTCTGACACCTGATACGCTCTACCAGGCGGTGGCCGAGGAGTTGGGTGTCGATGTGTCCGGTTGTGCCAATCCTCACCAGGTTCTGAAAGCCATCAACGAGCGGCTTATTGCCCACGCCACGGCGCAGACGCCGGTGGTTCTGGTGATCGACGAGGCCCAGGCCATGCCCGAGGAAACCATTGAGGCATTGCGGCTGCTTACAAATCTGGAAACGGAAAGTGTCCGGTTGTTGCAGGTGGTGTTGTTCGGCCAGCCGGAGCTGGATGTGCTGTTGCAGAAACAGAGCCTCCGGCAGTTGAACCAGCGCATCACTTTCCATTATCGCCTGACACCCCTGGACAAAAACTCGGTTGCGCAGTACCTGCGTCATCGACTGGCGCAGGCCGGTTACAACGGAGCGGATCTGTTCGCTCCCGGTGCCTTACGCCTGATTACCCGGGCTTCCGGTGGCATTCCCCGGCTGGTCAATATTCTTGCCCACAAGTCCATGCTGGCGGCCTGGGGCAAGGGTGATCGTCTGGTTCAGCGTGGCCATGCCCTGCAGGCGGTACGTGATACCGAAAGCGTCCGCTCTCCCGGCCTGATTGCGAGGTGGCTATGAGCTTGCTCAATGATGCCTTGCGTGCCGCCGAGCAACGGCAGAACCGGCCAGGCGTGGCGGGTGCCTACACCGGGCAGGTTCCGGCCGGAGGGCGGGTAAACTTCTGGCTGTGGGCCGTTGTGCTCTTGTTGGTGGGCGGTGTGGTCGCCGGTTTCGGTTATTGGTTTCAGGCTCAGGGCAGGGGCGAGGCAGCACCCGCCGTGGTCAGCGCCGCTCCAGTCGTCGAGCCGGCGCCGGAGGCCCCGGACGTTACCGCAGAGCCCGCTCTTGCGAAAGGTGAGAGCGGGCTGCCCAGAGAACCAGTGCCACCTGTTGAACCTGAAGCTCAATCCGAACCCGAACCCGAACCCGAACCTGAGCCTGAGCCTGAGCCCGAACCTGAGCCAGGGGCAGACATTGCCGAAGCGTCTGAGCCATCAACGCCAACGCCGGCAAAACAAGCGCCCCCCGGGCAGCCGGTGGCAGGCATCGGGCAGCCAGAGGCCGGGGCCGGGGTTGGAGAACGTACTGCGGAAACTGCCGCGATCCTGTCGAGCGGTACGCCGGCAGCAAAGCCGGCAGCAAAGGTGAAGCAGGTTCGTGAGACGCCGGAAGCCATTGATCTCAGGGTCAGCCGGGAATTAACGTCACTGCTCCGGTCTGGTAAAACCCGCGAAGCCGAACAGAGGTTGCGGGAATTGGCAGCGTCTCAGCCCGCAATGGCCAGCCGGGAAGTGTTCGCCCGTCGGATGCTGGTTCAGGGCATGCCGGACCGGGCCCTGGCATGGTTGCCGGAACCAGTCGCTGACGCCCATGCCGGGTTGCGTCTACTCCGGGCAAGAGCCCTTCATGCCAGGGGTGATCTGTCCGGAGCCGTTGCCACGCTTGAGCGGCAAGTGCCCACCGATGGGCAGCACACAGAATACCGGGTGACGCTGGCCACCTTGCTGCAGCAGGCCGGCCGCAGCACCGAAGCCGCACGGCACTGGTCGGTCCTCATTGCCCGGGACGACAGCCGTGCCACATGGTGGGTGGGGCTGGCCATTGCCCTGGAAACCGGTGGTGAGGTTAAGGGCGCAGTTCGAGCCTATGGTCAGGCCGCCCGGTTGCCCGGCCTTTCGCCGTCCCTGGCGGACTATGTTCGAGAACGACTGAAAACGCTGCAGGCAGGATGATGACGACAGAGCCGAAAAAGAAAGTCCGGTTAGGTGACCTGCTGGTTCAGAATGATGTCATTACTGAACAGCAGCTGATGACGGCCCTGCGTGAACAGAAAAGCACCGGGCGGAAACTGGGTAAGACCCTGACCGATCTTGGCTATGTCGACGAGGACAGCCTGCTCAATATCCTGTCCCGGCAGCTGGATGTGCCCTTTGTGCAGTTGCGTCATTATCAGTTCAATAACGAGCTGGTAAAAAAGCTGCCCGAGGCGATGGCACGACGGTTCCGCAGTATTGTTCTGGCCGAGAAGAGTGGTGAACTGCTGGTGGGCATGGCCGATCCGCTCGATATCTTTGCCTACGACGAATTGGTGCGCATCCTCCGGCAGCCCATCAGGCAAGCGGTCGTTCGGGAAAGCGAGCTGCTGAGCACGCTGGACCTGGTGTACCGGCGCACCGATGAAATTGCCTCCCTGGCGGAAGAGCTGGAAGACGAACTGGGTGACGATGCCTTTGATCTGGCCGACCTTTCTGCGGAATCCGAGAGCGCCGAGGCGCCGGTTGTCAAACTGCTTCAGACCCTGTTTGAAGACGCCATGCAGGCCCGCAGTTCGGACATTCACATCGAGCCGGACGAGACGGTCGTTCGTATCCGGCAACGGGTGGATGGCGTGCTTCAGGAACAGGTGATGAAAGAGAAGCGGGTGAATGCCGCACTGGTTCTTCGCCTGAAACTGATGGCCGGCCTTAATATTTCCGAGAAGCGGATGCCCCAGGACGGGCGTTTTAACATCCGGGTCAAGGGCCGAAGCATCGATGTCCGGGTATCGACCATGCCGGTTCAGTATGGCGAATCGGTGGTCATGCGGCTGTTGGATCAGAGCCAGGGCATGCTGAACCTGGATGTTACCGGCATGCCCGCACAACTGCTCGAGCAGTTCCGGCGGATGATCAAAAAACCTCACGGGATGATCCTTGTGACCGGCCCTACCGGTAGCGGTAAAACCACAACGCTGTATGGAGCGCTGTCGGAACTGAACCGCCCGGAGGTGAAAATTATCACCGCCGAGGACCCTGTGGAATACCGCCTGCCCCGGATTACCCAGGTACAGGTGAACCCTAAAATAGGGCTGGAGTTCGCCAATGTGCTGAGGGCGGCCCTCCGCCAGGATCCCGATGTGATCCTGGTCGGTGAGATGCGGGATCGTGAGACTGTTGAAATCGGCCTTCGGGCGGCGATGACCGGCCACCTGGTGCTTTCCACCCTGCACACCAACGATTCCATCAGCAGCGCCATGCGCCTGATTGATATGGGCGCGGAGCCGTTTCTGGTGGCCAGCTCGCTGCTGGGCGTGGTCGCCCAGCGCCTGGTGCGCCGGGTTTGCGACAACTGCTCGGAACCCTATCAGCCAACGGATCAGGAGCGGGTGTGGCTGGCCACCTTTGATCTTGATCCACTCGATATCGAAGCCGGATTTGTTCACGGCCGCGGTTGTTACCAATGCAGCAATACCGGCTACAAGGGGCGGGTCGGCGTCTACGAAATGCTTGAAATGAACGAGGCGATGCTGGATGCATTGCGCCGGCAGGATGTCTCCGGCTTTACCCGGGCAGCCCGCAAAAGCGAGTTTTACCGGCCGCTCGGGCAGTGCGCAATGGATTACGCACTTCAGGGTGTGACAGCGCTGGAAGAAGTGGCCCGGGTGGCGGCGACATCCGAGGGTGATCTCTCCCCCGACGATGAAATCCCTGTCCCGGATGAGCCGGTTGGGGGAGGCGCCTGATGCAGTTCAGTTACCGGGGCAAGGACAATCGCGGCAGTGTGCAGCAGGGCTCACTTGGCGCCCCGAATGTGGATGCGGCCGCCGCGGAACTGATGCGCCGGGGCATTACGCCTCTGATGATCCGCGAGAAGGAGCAGACCGACCCGGTGATTGACCGGCTTAACCGGCTCCCGATATTCCGGAAAAAAGTGACACTGGATGAACTCATTGTATTCTGCCGCCAGATGCACGCACTGACCAAGGCCGGGATTCCGTTGATCCGGACCATGCGAGGGCTGGCGGAAACCTCGCGATCGCCGGTGCTCGCGGAAGTGCTCGAGGATGTGACCACGCGGCTTGAGGGCGGCACCACCATGGCCACGGCCATGCAGGCGCATCCGAAGGTCTTCTCGGAACTGTTCATTGCCATGATCCACGTGGGTGAGAACACCGGGATGCTGGACGATGCGTTCAAGCGGCTGTCGGAAATTCTGGAGTTGGAGCGGGATACCAAGCGGCGGCTCAAGCAGGCCATGCGTTATCCGATGTTCGTGATGATTGCGTTGCTGGCGGCATTGATGGTGGTGAACTTCCTGGTAATCCCGAAGTTTGCCGCGGTGTTCAACAAGCTGGGTGCGGATCTGCCGTTGCTGACCCAGGTTCTGGTGGGTACCTCAAACTTCCTTCTGGGCTACTGGTACGTGATGCTGTTTGCGGCGGCAGCCGGCGGGCTGCTGCTTCGGCAGTGGAAGCAGACGGAACAGGGCCGGCTGACCTGGGACCGCTACAAGCTCCGGATGCCGGTTATCGGGCCGCTGTTGGAATTGATCACGCTCAGTCGGTTTGCGAGAAACTTTGCTACCATGCTGGCCGCGGGCATGCCCGTGACCCAGGCCCTGACGGTGGTGGCGGATGCCACCGACAACGCCTGGATAGCGATCCATATCAAGGACATGCGCACTGGCATTGAGCGCGGCGAGAGCCTGCTCAGAACCGCCCGGCACAGTGAGATGTTCACGCCGCTGATTCTGCAGATGATTGCGGTTGGCGAGGAAACCGGTTCCGTGGATGACATGCTCAACAACGTGGCGGATTTTTACGATGAGGACGTGGATTACGGGCTCAAGCGACTGGCAGAATCCATCGAGCCGATACTCATTGTGGCCATGGGCATCCTGGTTCTGATCCTGGCGCTGGGCGTGTTCCTGCCGATCTGGGATCTGGGGGCCGCCGCCATGGGGCGGGGCTGAGTGCCACCGGCATGGCCGACGGATGCCAACGGGCTGGGCCAGACCCGGAAGTTTCGGCTGGCCGTGGTGCTGGTTGTGCTGGGAGTGCTCTGGTGGTTCCTGCTCGGAGTGCTGGAGCGGGAGACGCGAAATGCCGAGGAGCGGGCCGCCAATATGGTGATCGGTCAGCTCAGGTCGGCTTTGGTGATCAAGGGGGCCGAGGTGATGCTGAGCCGTTATGGCAGCCTGGCTGAGCACCGTGGTATCAACCCCTTTGAGCTGATTGAGCATCAGTGGGGGAACTACCAGGGCCGCTGTGAGAATTCTCGGCCGGAGCCGGGGGGCTGGTGCTTCCAGGCTATTGAACAACAAAGCGAACAACAAAAAGAAACAGTAAACGGGCCCAAAGGTTGGTTAATTTATAACCCAAGGCAGCCGATAACTGTAGACCGCCGGCAAGCTTATGAGGCGCAGCCTCTGGCCTGGGAAGTGACAACGGAATTTGCGGACCGCAACGGGAATGGCATGCGGGAGCAGGAAGAGCGACTGACGGGGCTCCGATTGTCCCCGGTGTCGTTGACAGAAGAAGCAGCGCAAACGCAGGATGCGCAACGCTGATCAGACGGAAGAAAGAAACCGTAGCGAGGCTGACCTATGACGGGGAACAACAGTACCAATAAACAGCAGGGGTTCACCCTGATAGAGCTGGTGGTCGTTATTGCCATCCTGGCGATTCTGGCTGCCTTTGCACTGCCGCGATTTGCCCAGCTTTCCGAGCAGGCGCATCAGTCCAGTATCCGCGCCACGGCCGGTGCCCTGGCGGCGGGCGTCGCCCTTGCCAAAACCCAGTGGGTTTCCAACGGATTCACCACGGCGCAGACAAATGTGGTCGGCTTTGGCAACGACGACGTGGATGTCAGCGCCGACGGCTGGCCGACCTCGGTTCTCTCAAACGACACAGGCACGGCCATGAACGCAACCAAATGCGAGGAAGTCTGGTACGGCGTCCTGCAGTCAAACGCGCCGACGGTGAGTACATCCGCGCAGACAGAGTACACCACTTCAATCATCAGCGGCGATTGCCTGTTCACCTATCAACCGGACGACCAGGGCAGCACCATCGCCTACGATGCTGATACCGGCGAAATAACCACAGTCATTAACTGATAAACCCAAAAGCCAACCGGCAACCAAGAACGGAGTACTACCATGAAAGCGATGACAGCGATTGCAACAAGAAAAGAGCAAGGTTTCACCCTGATCGAACTGGTTATGGTGATTGTCATTCTGGGCATTCTGGCGGCGTTTGCTTTGCCGCGGTTTGCGGATTTGGGTGGAGATGCTCGTGCCGCAAGCATTCAGGGCGTTTATGGAGCTGTGCGTTCAGCCAATGCCATAGTCCGTTCCGCCTGCCTTGCGGACTCGGGCTGTGACCAGACAGCAAGTACCGGCGAATCCGTGACACTGGAAGGACAAGCTGTTGCCCTGGCCTATGGCTATCCAACACAGGCCAGTATTCTGACCGCTGCGCAGATTGATGCGAACGATTTCGATACAACTACTGCCGGAACTATTGCAGCAAACAATGCGCCTGGTACTTGTGAAGTAACGTTTGTAGAAGCGACTGGCGCTACCGATGCTCCTGACATTGCCCTTGACGATTCTGGATGCTGATTAAGAAGCTCTGGTGTTCAAGGTCGGATTTGTAAAAGAGTTGTAGATTGGGCTAGCGAAGCATCATCCGACAAAGGTACGAGTACTGGGCGTGCGTCGGGTGAGGCTTTGCCAAGCCGGCCTGCTTTTTCTGGCTGTCGGGAGGGGATATGAAAGTGATAGCCACTCCGGGGTCATCGGGGTTCACTCTCGTGGAACTGGTCATGGTTATCATCCTGATCGGAGTGCTCTCCGCGGTGGGTGTTGGCCTGTTCGCCAGCCGCTCGGCCTTCTCCCCCCTGCTGGCCACCCAGCAACTCGCCTCCGCCACGCTGCTTGCCCAGCAGGCAGCGCTGGCGGGGAATCCGGCCAACACACTTACCATTGAGCAGAATGCCGACCGGTTCCGGTTCATCGTGGGTGGCGGCAGTGGCACTCCACGCACGTTTGAAATATCGCGCGAAGGCGCCAGTCTCTCGGTTGCCGGCGGTCTTCCCCTTACCCTGACATTTGACGCAAAAGGCGCACCCGCAACCGGCGCCAGCCTGCAATTCACCTTTTCCGGTGACAGCACGTTTCGAACCTGCCTCAGTTCCCTGGGCGCGGTATACGCCGGGAGTTGCCAGTCGTGAGAGTCAATCAATCCGGTGCAACCCTGGTGGAACTGGTGATCACGATTGTGATCATCAGTGTTGCCATTGCAGGGGTTGTTGGCGCATTTTCACTGATTGCGGGGCGAAGTGCCGATCCGCTCAATCAGACCCGCGCTGTCAAGCTCGCACAGCTCTATATGGATGAAATCCTGACCCGGAAGTACGATGAACTGACCCCCCAGGGCGGATTTCCCAAGTACTCTGGTCCCTGCTCCATTGGTGCGGAGGGGGAGGGGCGGACTGCGTTTGACGATGTCGATGATTATGACGGTCTGAGTGGTGCGCCCTCAACCGCCACCGGCGCCGCGCTCAGTGGCTATTCCGGGTTCTCGGTTTCGATCACCGTTTCCTGTGCGGGCACCGAGGTGGGCTTGCCTGCGGCCGAAGCCAAACGGATTGATCTTGACATCACCGCGCCCGGAAACCAGTCGTTTTCATTCGCGGCCTACAGGGCGAATTTCTGATGCGCAGGGCCGGTGGATTCACCCTCGTTGAACTGTTGATAGTGATTGTGCTGCTGGCCATCGTGGCCACGATCTCGGTCCGGTTTGTTGGTTTGTCCACGCGGGGAGCATTGGATGTCGGTGCCCGCCAGCAGCGATCCCTGGCCGGCGTCGTTATCAGTGAACAGATCAGTCGGGAACTCCGGGAGGCACTGCCAACGTCCATTCGGACCAATGCTTCAGGAACCTGCCTGGAGTGGATGCCGATTGAGGCGGCATCGAATTATCTGAGCCTTCCCCAGGGGCCATCGCCCGGCTCATTTGAAGCGGTGCCACTGCCTGGCGGAGCTTCGGCAACGGGAAGGGTTGTGGTTTACGGCTACGGATCCGATGTCTATAGCCCGGGAAGCCCGGGGCCACTCTCCCCGCCCGCGAGCATGCCTGCCGGAGCTCCGCCGGTTACGGTAACATTCAACGGCGGGGCGACTCACCGCTTTGCGGCGAAATCCCCTGCGCGCCGGTTCTACATTGTCGGAGACCCGGTATCAGTGTGTCAGCAAGGGCGCTTTCTCTACCGTTACCGGAACTATGGTATCAATAGTTCGCCCGCGTCCGGTTTGCCTGGTGGTTTTCCGGGGCGCGAGGTGATGGCTGCACAGCTGGTCAGTAATTCTCTGGTGTTCCGGGTTACCCCGCCGAGCCTTCAACGGGGTGCGGTCGTTTCATTCCGTTTCGATCTCGAGAGCCCGGATTCGGGTGAAACAACATCCATCAGCCAGGAGGTGCAGGTCCGAAATGTTCCATGAAACTTCCATGGCAAGGTTGCAGCAAGGCGCGGGACTGCCGATCGCGCTCTTCATCATTACCGTTCTGACCCTGCTGGTGGCTGGCATGGCGCAGTTGCAGCAGGCAGGCAGTGAATCCGTAAGCCTCCAGATCCAGTCCCAACGGGCGTTTTTCGCAGCGGAAAGTGGCGCGCAGGTCGCCGTCGCCGAGGTGCTCGCCGCGGGCGATTGCAGTGCTGTCACGGGGTCTGTGACCTTTTCGGCGAACGGGCTGAGCGGCTGCGAGTCCGCTATGTTCTGTAATTCGGTGTCTGCCGACATTGATGGCGGGCCCGCTGAGGAGACGGTGTTTACGGTGCGCAGCGACGGGCAATGTGGCTCCGGAAGTGATCTGGCCAATCGCTCGGTAGAGGTACGTGTGCGATGAGACTGACCGGATCGTCGATAAACGCCGAGCTCAAATCCGAGGTGACGCGTGGGTAGCAGGCAGAGGGGCAGCTCAACAACCTTGAACAGTGTTTGCAGACTCATCGTTGCAATGACGGCGCTGGTTTTCGCGCCGGCAGCTCTGGGTGAGGACGCTTATTTCGAAACAGGTTCCGTTATCGTTTCCGGTTCGATTGATGCGGGCAACTGGGAGACTGTTACGCTCCGGGAAACCTATTCCAACCCGGTCGTGATCGTTGGTCCGGTATCCCATGACAATGACCTTTCCCTGAGTGCCAGGGTCCGGAATGTGTCCCCTGCGGGATTCCAGGTCGGCGTTCAGAGTCCCTGTGAGAGCGCTGGTGCGAGTGCGCCCGGAGGAGCCCAATGCCCGCCGCCTGGGGGCTGGCAGGCCGAGGCCATCCGGTATTGGGTGGTGGAAGAGGGCGTCTGGGAGTTTCCCGATGGTACGCTTCTGGAAGCCGGCCGGCTGTCCACCTCAACCGTCCGGTCGGCGGCAGGGTACTCGGGAGCGGTTGACACGGTAACCTTCCAGCAGGCTTTTTCTTCGTCACCCGTTGTGCTTCACGCTGTCAACACCTTCAATGACTCCGGCTGGATTACATCGTCCTCCTGGGGAAGTGGGAACGATACTCGCTTGAGACCGGGGGCATCGGCAATGAGTCTGGCGCTTGAAGGAGCAGAGGTTGCATCCGGCCATGGCGCAGAGGTGATTGGCTGGGTTGCCGTTGAGCCTGCGGTTGGTGTCAATAACGGGCGTCCTTATGTCGCCGGACAGTCAGCCGGGCGGGACGTTGACCGCCATGAGGATGAGTGTCAGGGCTATCCTCTGAGCGGCTTTGCTGCGGGCCCTGATGTGGTGGTCAGTCACAATACCATGGCGGGGCGCAATGGTGGCTGGGTTCGCTTTTGTGGTGGTGAGTTATCACCTTCCGGTTTTTCCGTTCACATCGACGAGGATCAGGTCAACGATTCGGAGCGAACCGGTCTGGAGGAAGCTGTGAGCTGGTTCGCCTTTGAGGCGAATAGCAGCGGCCGCCTGATCCGGCCAACGACATTTTGCAGCGGCGTCACGGCGTTGTTCTGCGATGACTTCGATTCCGGAACGCTTGCCGGCGATGGCTGGGATGTTGATCCGTTCAGAGGTGGCCAAGCGGGGATTGGCGGGCAAACCAGTAACAGTGGAAACCTGTCGTTGTTCACCAGTAGTGGCGGTGTCTCGGTGACCTCACCCAGTTTTGATCTCTCCGGCTCAACCTCGGGCAGTCTTGAGTATTGGTGGCGGCGTGGTGATGACGCCTTCAGTGAAAACCCGGACAGAAACGAAGACCTGGTTGTTGAATTTCTGGATGATCGGAATCGGTGGATCGAAATTGAGTCCCTGGCGGGCGATGGGACGCCAGGACAAAGCGGGGCAACGCAGTTTGAGTTACCTTCCGGTGCCTTCCATTCGGCTTTCCAGTTTCGGTTTCAGCAGCAGCGGGGAAGCGGAGACGGCTACGATTTCTGGCATATTGACGACGTGGTGTTGAGAGCGCTCTCTTTTACCTGTGAGCCTGACCAGTTCAACCGCTCAGGTCTTGGTCCCGACTGGGTGACTACCCGATCAAGCGGCAACTTCACACCTCAAATTGTCAGTGGCCGCTTGCGTCTGACCGAGGCCGTGGGCAATCAGGCGACTGCCGCAACCTACCAGAGACTGTTTCCCGGAGCGGACAACCTGATTCAGATCGAGTTCGACTATTATGCGTACGGAGGAACGGGCGCTGATGGCCTTGCCGTGGTTTTTTCCGATGCCTCGGTCACTCCCCAGGCCGGGGGTTACGGCGGATCACTCGGCTACGCCCAGGAGCCCGATGGCAGTGGAGGGTTCTCTGGCGGCTGGCTGGGAATTGGTCTGGATGAGTACGGAAACTTCTCCAACAATAATGAAGGCCGGGTAGGGGGCAACACTGGCCGCACCCTCGATTCTGTCGCTGTGCGTGGTTCGGCACCGGACTATGCCTACATCGCGGATTCGGGCGGGTTGTCTCCCGGGATCGATTCGAACAATGATAATAACCCCTACCGATACAGAATAACGATTGACTCGAGGGGCGGAAAGACCCCTGAACTTACCGTTGAGAGAAACGGGCGAGGTACCGGAAACACCTTCCAGACCCTGATTCAGGAAACCCTGAGTGGTCAGCCGGAGATTCCGGAAAACCTGTTTCTCTCGCTGACCGGGTCCACCGGCGGTTCCACCAATATTCACGAACTCGATAACCTGCAGGTCTGTGCCGATAAAATCGGAGCGGTGCAGGCGCTTGTCGATCATTTCGAACTGGAGCACAGCGGCAGCGGACTGACCTGTCAACCCGCGGAGGTTACCATCCGCGCCTGCGGCAATGCCGATTGCAGCCAACTGTTTCCCGATCCCGTTGAGGTGACCATGGCCCCGTCAGCTTGGGTCGGCGGCGATACCTTTACCCTCAATGGTGCAGCCACCCGCGCCCTGCGGGTTACCAGCCCGGCAACCGTGACGCTTGGGGTGCCCGGCTCCGATCCAGGCACCATCGCCTTCTCCCAGACATTGTGTGACAACGGAACCGGCGGTCTGGCACCGGACAAATGTGACCTGACGTTCTTCGACACGGGCTTCGATATTTCGGTACCCGACCATGTTTCCGACACCGTGGTTTCCGCCAGTATTGCAGCGGTTCGCAAAGATAATGTTTCCGAGCAGTGCGTGCCCGCCTTTTCGAACGAAACCAAAGCGGTTGCCCTCTGGTCCAGTTACGTCAATCCGGCCTCGGGTACCCTGGATCTGTTTGTCGAAGGAAATCCGGTCCCGGGGTCACCGGGCGCGACCTCCTCTCTGGGGTTTGATGCAAATGGCGTGGCGACAGCGGACATCCGTTACCCCGACGTGGGGCGCCTGCGTCTGAATGCCCGTTACCAGGGCTCCGGCGACGATGCCGGTCTGGTCATGTCCGGAGATGGAACATTCGTTGTACGGCCGGACCACTTCGAGTTGCACGTACCGGGCAACCCGGCGGCGACCTCGGTTCAGGATGGCAATACCTTTGTTGCCGCCGGTACCGATTTTGAGATCTGGGTATCGTCAGTCAATGCCAGTGGCAATGTCACGCCGAATTTTGGCAGAGAAACACCGGCGGAGGCGGTTGAGCTCGATGCCTCGCTGGTCGCGCCGGCGGGAGGGGATTCTCCGGCACTATCCGGGGCCCTGGGTTCGTTCGGCGAGGATTGCTCTGGCGCCTCTGCTCCCGGTGGAACCGCCTGCGGCCGGTTCCAGTGGCCCGAAGTCGGCATCATCCGCATCACGCCGTCCCTTACCAGCGGCAATTACCTTGGCACGGCCGATGTCGTCGGCGATCCTCTCAGCTACGTTGGTCGCTTTATTCCGGACCGCTTCAGGGTGACCGTATCAGAGCGGGGGGAAGTGAAGCCTTTCTGTGAGTCCTCCACGGCCTTTGCCTACACCGGCCAGAGCCTGAGCTGGCGGTCTGGCCTGGAACCGCTGCTTACGCTAGAGCCGTTAAACTCCAACGGTGAGGTAACACAGAATTACACCCTGGGTGATTTCCAGCGTCTGTCAGTCGGTGGCCTGTCCCGTCTACCGGGTAGTTCTGATCGTTCCGCACTGGATACCGATGGCAACCCGTTGTCTGTTTCCGCCAGTCTGAGCACGCCTCCTGCGTTGACGATTGTCGCCCCGGGGCAGTTGCAGTACCTGTTTTCCTCGTCCGATCAGTTGGTGTATGAAAAAAACGTCCAAAGCCGGATACCGCCGTTTTCGCCGGACTACCGAATCGAATTGTCGCAACTGGTTGATGCCGATGGCGTCAGCTCGCCACAGCTGCCGGTTGCCATTGATCCGGTTTTCCCACTCGAAATGCGATATGGCCGGTTGCAGCTGGAGAATGCCTACGGGCCGGAGACATCGGGTCTGGAAATACCCTTCGGGGCCTACTACTTCACGGTGGCCGGCTTCATTCCGAACATCGCGGACAGCTGCTGGACCTATGCCACCGGGACAGACGTTGCGCTGGACCAGACGGCGCTAACCGGAGGCAGCACCTCCGTAGTGGGCGTGTCGGATTCGTTGACGGCAGGGGCGCCCCCGGCGGGAAGTGGGCTGGTGCTGTCGGCACCGGGCGAGGGAAACAGAGGCAACGTCCCGGTCACATTCTCGGTGCCGCTCTGGCTGACCGGCGATTTCGACGGTGACGGCACACTGGAAGCGCCATCCGCTCTCGCCACCTTCGGCGTCTACCGGGGCCACGACCGGGTCATCTATTGGCGGGAGGTTCGCTGAATCAAAAGGTAAAAATGGGGTCAGATGAAAGTTCATCTGACCCCATTTTCAGGACCCCAATCGTCAATCGTCCTCATGCTCCGGGTGATCCATCCCCAGTTCATTGATCTTCCGGGTCAGCGTATTCCGGCCCCAACCCAGCAGGATTGACGCATCCCGGCGCCGGCCGCCGGTGTGCTTCAGCGCGGTTTCGATCATGATTCTCTCGAACTCCGGAACAGCGCTGTCGAGAATGCCTTTCTTGCCCCGTTTAAGCTCCTGTTCCGCCCAGTTTTTCAGGCCCTCCTGCCAGGTAGCCCCGGTGGCGGGTGCCTCTGCCTGGTGCAGCAGTTCCGGGGGCAGGTCATCAATGTGGATTTCCCGGCCGCTGGCCATGACAGTCAGCCACCGACAGGTGTTCTCCAACTGGCGGACGTTACCGGGCCAGGGCAGGGTGGTGAGGTATTCCTCCGCTTCGGGGCGCAGGATTTTCGGCTCCACGGCCAGTTCCTTGGCGGCCCTTTTCAGGAAGTGCTGCATCAACCGGGGGATGTCTTCCCGCCGTTCCGCGAGTTTTGGCAGATGCACGCGGATAACGTTGAGGCGGTGGAAAAGGTCTTCCCGGAAGCTGCCGGCCTGAACCAGCTTTTCCAGGTCCTGATGCGTGGCGGCGATGATCCGGACATCCACCTTGATCGGGGTGGTGCCGCCAACCCGATAGAACTCGCCATCGGCCAGTACCCGCAGCAGGCGGGTCTGGGTATCGGCGGGCATGTCCCCGATTTCATCCAGGAACAGGGTGCCGCCATTGGCTTGTTCAAAGCGGCCCTGGCGGGCGGCACCGGCGCCGGTAAAAGCACCTTTCTCGTGGCCGAACAGTTCGGATTCAATCAGGTCCTTCGGGATGGCGGCCATGTTCAGGGCAATGAACGGGTGTTTGGCTCGGGGGCTGTGGTTGTGCAGCGCCTGGGCCACCAGTTCCTTGCCGGTGCCGCTTTCGCCATTGATCAGTACGGTGATGTTGGAATGGGACAGCCGGCCAACGGCCCGGAAAACTTCCTGCATCGCTGGCGCTTCACCGATGATTTCGGCGGCGCGCTGGGCGCTTTCCGCCGGCGGTTCGGCGCTGGCACGTTTTTCGTGGCTGTGGGCAACAGCACGTTTGACCAGTGCCACGGCATCGTCCACATCGAACGGCTTGGGAAGATATTCAAAGGCCCCGGTCTGGTAACTGGTGACGGCGCTTTCCAGGTCAGAGTGGGCGGTCATGATGATCACGGGCACGTCCGGATGGACATCCACGATCTGGGAAAGCAGGGTGATGCCGTCAACGCCGGGCATCCGGATATCGCTGACGATGGCATCCGGCTGCTCGTGTTCCAGCCGCATCATGATGCTTTCGCCACTGTCGAAAACGCGGGGCTGCATACCGGCCTGGTTAAGGGCGCGCTCCAGCACCCAGCGAATACTGCGGTCGTCGTCGATGATCCAGACGTTTGCCGGTTGGCTCATGGGGTGTCCTCCAGGGGCAGGAAGATGATGAAGTCGGTTCGTCCTGGTTCGCTCTCGCATTCAACCAGTCCATGGTGTTGCCCGATGATGCTCTGGGTAATGGAAAGGCCCAGGCCTGTGCCGCTGGCACGACCGCTGATCATCGGATAGAAAATGTTCTGCAGCAGCTCCGGCGGAATGCCCGGGCCGTTATCTATAACGTCTATCCGGCACACCAGGCGATGGCGCCGATGGCCAATCGTAAACTGCCGCAGAGTGCGGGTCCGGAAGGTAATGGTTGGCGGCTCTTCGCGGCTTTGGCCGCCCTGGTTTTCAAAGGCGGCCTCCATGGCATTGCGGGCAATGTTCAGGAACGCCTGAATCAGCTGCTCCTTGTCGCCCCGGAACTCGGGAATGCTGGGGTCGTAGTCCCGGCTGAAATGGAGGCGGCCTTTGCTCTCGGCTTCCAGGAGGGTGCCTACCCGTTCCAGCACCTCATGGATGTTCGTCGGTGCCAGTTTGAGTGCCTTGTTCGGGCCTAGCATCCGGTCTACGAGGCTTCTCAGGCGGTCAGCCTCATCAATGATTACCCGGGTGTACTCGCGCTGATCCTCGCTGTTGAGCTCACGGTCCAGAAGCTGGGCGGCGCCACGGATTCCCCCAAGCGGATTCTTGATCTCGTGGGCCATACCCCGGACCAGAATGCGGGTGGTTTCCTGCTGGGAGATGATGTCCTCTTCACGGCTGATCCTCAGTAGCCGGTCCCTTGGCTGGATTTCGATCAGTAATTCGGTCGGATCCAGACTGATTGGGGTGACTGAGTAATCCACGGTGAGGCGTAAGCCGCTGGTTAACAGGAATTCGGCCTCACGGCGGGTGTAGGACTGGCCGTTGTCCACGGCGGCAAACAATGTTTTCAGGGCATCTTCGGAATCGACAAGGATGTCGCGGAAAGGCTGACCGTGGCTGCGTGTCATGCTGGTTTCGAACAGGCTTTCGGCGGACGGATTGAGATATCGTATGTTCAGGTTATCTTCCAGCACCAGGACAGCCGTGGTGAGGCTGTCGAGAATGCTTCTGTATCCGATTGCGTGGGCCAAAGGCAGTGCCATGCGTGATTTCCGTTGGTTCGACATAGTTTGACCTCTGGAGTTTTGCAAAAAGCGAACCACTTTGCGCCAGGTTCAGAAATGAGTGGGCAAAGTACGGGCATAGGGCCGTATCGGCGTTGAAATGTGCCGTAAGCTGGTGCAAACGGGGACAAGCCCTTGACCAGCCCGGAAAATTCGCCCCGTTGCTGGTCAGAGTATGGCTTTTTTCTGGTGCGCCCGCACCAAACTGGTGCGGGCAGTTTGGGCAGCTGGATAGTTGGGTGGTTTGGCTAGTTTGCCACGGAGGGGCGGTGAACGGTGAAGGAAATGGACGTACCGGTTTTTACCTGTACGCCGTTTTCATCCACGATGTGCACTCGGGCCTGGTGGGTGCCACGATAGACGTTGCTGACGGTAACCGAACCGGAAGTGCTCTGGCCAACCGGCTGGCCATCAAGGGTTACTTCATACTTGTGACCAGGCCGCAGGCCCGGCGTGCTGCGAACCTCGAACTGGATATCACCGCTACCACTGTAGAAGGCCTGGTCGTTATCCGGATACACAAAGGAGACGCTCTCGTACGCTGCACCCTCCCTCTGAACCTCTTCACGAAGCTTCTTGGTTTCCTGAACCACCTCGGGCTTCGGCAGAGTGATCGTAGTAACCGGTTTGACCTCTACGGCTTCAGCGCCTTCGCTCGGCTCATCGGAGAACGTAACGTTGCCGTAGGCATCGACGTTGCGGTAGACCTCGGCGGCGGTCGGGACCGCCAGAGCAAACAGTAGGCCGGCAACCAATCCAGACTTCGGATTCATAAGCTCACCTGTCATTGGGTTTTCCCGATTATCGGCGGCGCCCGGGGGCATTTCAACGCCTGTGGGGCGGGATGTTGGTTACATATCGTTAAGGGCTGCAGGCAATGTGCTTTTGCGCACAAAAAAAAGCCCCGCACGGGGCGGGGCTTTGCTGCTCTTTAACTCTCTGGAGAGAGGTTTTAGCAGGAGTAGTACAGCTCGAACTCAACCGGATGAGTGGTCATGTTCAGCTTCTCAACTTCACCGCGCTTCAGATCAATATAGCCGGCAATCATGTCTTCAGTGAACACGCCTCCGCGGGTCAGGAACTCGTGGTCCGCTTCCAGGCAATCCAGAGCTTCAGACAGGGTTTCGGCAACCTTCGGAATGCTCAGGGCCTCTTCTTTGGGCAGATCGTACAGATCCTTGTCCATGGCATCGCCAGGGTGGATCTTGTTCTGGATGCCGTCCAGGCCGGCCATCATCAGGGCAGCGAAAGCCAGGTACGGGTTGGCAGCCGGATCAGGGAAGCGAACTTCAATACGACGCGCTTTCGGGCTGTTCACGTAAGGGATTCGGATGGAGGCCGAACGGTTACGGGCGGAGTATGCCAGCATGACCGGTGCTTCGTAGCCCGGAACCAGGCGCTTGTAGCTGTTGGTTGCCGGGTTGGTGAAGGCGTTGATGGCCTTGGCGTGCTTGATAACACCACCAACGTAGTACAGGGCGGCTTCGCTCAGGCCGGCATAGCTGTCGCCTGCGAACAGGTTTTTGCCGTCTTTGCTCAGTGACATGTGTACGTGCATGCCGGAACCGTTATCACCAACTACCGGCTTGGGCATGAAGGTGGCTGTTTTGCCATAAGCGTGCGCCACATTGTGTACGCAGTACTTGAGGATTTGAACTTCGTCAGCCTTGCGGGTCAGGGTGTTGGCGCCAACGCCGATTTCACACTGGCCAGCAGTGCCCACTTCGTGGTGGTGAACTTCAATTTCCAGACCCATGGATTCCATGGCCGCACACATGGCGCCACGCAGATCATGCAGGCTGTCAACCGGCGGAACCGGGAAATAGCCGCCTTTGACCCCCGGGCGGTGGCCGATGTTGTTGCGGTCGAAGTCTTCGCCGGATACCCAGGCGGCCTCTTCAGAATGAATGTGGTATGAAGAGCCTTGCATGTCGACGCTCCATTTAACGGAATCAAAGACAAAGAACTCCGGCTCCGGGCCGAACAGGGCGCCATCGGCGATGCCGGTGGACTTCAGGTATTCCTCGGCACGACGGGCAACGGAGCGCGGATCGCGCTCATAACCCTGCATGGTAGAAGGCTCTACGATGTTGCAGGTGATGTTAACGGTGGTTTCTTCAGTGAACGGATCGAGTACAGAGGTCGCGTCGTCCGGCATCAGGATCATGTCGGATTCGTTGATGCCTTTCCAGCCGGCAATGGAGGAGCCGTCAAACATTTTGCCGTCTGCGAAAAAGTCTTCATCTACTTCGGTGGCGGGCAGCGTCACGTGCTGCTCTTTACCGCGGCTGTCAGTAAAGCGCAGGTCAACCCATTTGACTTCGTGTTCTTTGATCAAATCAACTGTCTTGGACATTGTGCATGCTCCGTAAGTTATACCGCACAGGCGGCTGTATTCATGTTCGTGGTGCCGGATCGCTCAGAGTACTGAGTTCCGATCTGTTTCTCAGGTCTGCGCAGCTTAGCAAATGCCAGTGCGTCTTACCTGCAAATTTCGGCTGCTTTCGATAAAGCAAGGCGCTTGCCAATTTTCAGGGCATGCTCCAGAACGGCGCAACTGCCAGGGTTTGGGGCATGTTCAGGGCAAAGGCATTTTTACCAGGCTGGTTCTTGCGCTTTGTTGGCGCACACAATTGGTGCGTTAATTGACTGGGTGCGCTAAATAAGTGCAAAGCATCGCCTAAACCTAAATAGTTTCTATCCATAAACATAAAGGACTGATATTAAACAGGAAAATCAGGAAACAAAGAGAGAAACCTCCAGCGGAAAATGGTATTCTTTGTCGCAAGCCATTGAAACAAAAGAAAAACCAAAAATCCGCGGAGGTAACAATGCGTCAAAAACGCACCGTCCAAGGCAGTATATTTGATCTTTACGCAGAGCACGAGATCGGACGTGAACTCAAGGCGATGTCCGATTGGCTGGACGGGCATCCCGAGATTCTGGATTGGATGGCCCCAGAACTGTGCCGGGCCGAAATCAAAGAGACCGGGCGTGAAGGGTTGTCAGTCGAGTCGATCCTGCGCTGCGCCATCCTTAAACAGCACCGTCAGCTCAGCTACGAGGCACTGGCCTTTTATCTGGAGGACTCCCATTCCTTTCAAGCCTTTGCACGGCTGCCTCTCGGGTTAAGGCCGAAGAAGTCGGTTTTACAGAAAGGGGTCAGCGCCATTAGCGATGCCAGCTGGGAGCGGATCCACCGCTTGATGATCCGGGACGCCAGTGTCCAAAAAATAGAGCGCGGGCGCATGGTCCGGGTCGATAGCACGGTCACGGAGACACCGGTTCACGAACCAACAGACAGCACGTTGCTTTGGGATGCGGTCCGCACCCAGGTGCGGCTGATGGAGCAAGCACAAGAGCTGGCTGGGCCGGTGCGACTGAAGTGGTGCAACCACCGGCGCGTGGCCAAGAAGCGTGCCTATCAGATCCAGTATTCCCGGGGGAAGGAAAAGAAGGCCAACTGGTATCGGGATCTGATCAAGGTCACTCGCAAGGGCCTCAATTACCTGGATAAGGCCTGGTGTACGTTAACCCAACTGACCATCGATGAGGCCGCGTTCGCCGCCTGGGAAGCGCAGGTAAAGCACTACCGGGGACTGATCGAGGGAGTGATCGATCAGTCGCAACGACGGGTAATCAACGGCGAACAGGTTCCTGCCGCCGAGAAGGTCTTCAGCCTGTTCGAGGAGCATACCGACATCATTATCAAGGGCAGCCGTGACATTCAGTACGGGCACAAGCTGAACCTGACGAGTGGTCGTAGCGGGCTGATTCTTGACGCCGTCATCGAGGAGGGTAATCCGGCCGATAGCGAACGTTTTATGCCGCTGTTGGAACGGCAGATCGAGATCTATGGCCGTGCGCCTCGGCAAATAGCAGCGGACGGGGGTTACGCCAGCAAAGACAACGTGCAGCAAGCCAAAGACAAAGGCGTGAAGGATGTGGCCTTCCACAAAAAGAAGGGCCTGAAGGTCGATCAGATGGTGAAGAGTGACTGGGTTTATCGCAAGCTGCGCAACTTCCGGGCGGGGATCGAAGCGGGCATCTCCTGCCTGAAGCGGTCCTACGGTTTGTCGCGTTGCACCTGGAAGGGACTGGAGCACTTTAAATCGTATGTGTGGTCGGCTGTGGTAGCACACAACCTGGCTGTGTTCTCGCGACTGCTGCTCGCCAGATAACGCCTTAACCCGAGTCACCCAAGAGTATCAACAAAAAGCCTTATCGGCACTCTGGCCGGGGCTGGCCTGTGCCTGAAAAATGCCGATTCGCGGTCAAAATGGCGACGGAAGACCACAGGCTGCGATGTGGCCGGGATAAGGTTGGCCAAGAGAAACAATTTGACCCAACCGGCTGGGCGATTAGCCCTGAAAACAAGCCGTTTATGGACGGAAACTAAATAGGGTAGGCGTTTTTCTTCATATTAACGACACAGACTTTTCGCTATACTACGCGCCGCTTCATTTTCACCCTGCCATTTTCAGATCCCGGATCGAAAAGCTCCATGCAGGGTGCCGGGCAGCCAGTTCCGGTAAATGAGTTCATTTTACGGATTTGAGACGGCATGTGTGGGGATTTCCCTGCGAACGACCCTCTCAGGTCATTGAGTGCATGCCGCAGGATTATTTTTGTGATTGAAAAACTTCGTAATATCGCCATTATCGCCCACGTTGACCATGGTAAAACCACGCTCGTAGACAAGCTGCTGCGTCAGTCCGGCACGCTGGATCGTAAAGAGCTGGAGAACGAGCGGGTCATGGATTCCAATGACCAGGAAAAAGAGCGTGGCATTACCATTCTGGCCAAGAACACGGCCCTGAAATGGAACGGTTACGACATCAACATCGTTGATACTCCGGGCCACGCTGACTTCGGTGGCGAAGTTGAGCGAGTGATGAGCATGGTTGATTGTGTGTTGCTGGTGGTTGATTCCATTGATGGCCCGATGCCGCAAACACGTTTTGTGACCCAGAAGGCGTTTGCCGCCGGCCTGCGCCCGATTGTCGTGGTCAACAAGATTGACCGTCCCGGTGCACGGCCCGACTGGGTTGTAGACCAGGTGTTTGATCTGTTCGACAACCTGGGTGCGACCGACGAGCAACTGGACTTCCCCATTGTTTTTGCCAGTGCCCTCAACGGCATTGCCGGCATGGACCATGAAAACCTGGACGACAACATGGATGCCGTGTTCCAGGCGATCGTTGATCATGTGCCGGCACCAAACGTCGATATGGACGGTCCGTTCCAGATGCAGATCTCCCAGTTGGACTACAACAGCTTCCTGGGCGTGATCGGTATTGGCCGCATCGCACGCGGCAAGATCAAAACCAATTCGCCGGTGACCGCGATTGGTGCCAGTGGCAAGAAGCGCAATGGTCGAATCCTCAAGATCATGGGGCACTCAGGCCTGCAGCGCGTTGAAGTGGATGAGGCACAGGCTGGCGATATCGTCTGCGTGAGCGGTATGGATGAGCTGTTTATCTCCGATACCCTGTGTGACCAGGCCAACGTTGAGGCCCTGCCGGCACTGACGGTGGATGAGCCGACCGTGTCGATGACCTTCCAGGTAAACGATTCGCCTTTCGCCGGCCGGGAAGGCAAGTACGTTACCAGCCGGAACATCAAGGAGCGTCTGGAAAAGGAGTTGCTGCACAACGTGGCGCTGCGCGTTGAAGAAGGCGATTCGGCGGACAAGTTCAAGGTATCCGGCCGTGGTGAACTGCATCTGTCAGTGCTGATTGAGAATATGCGCCGCGAGAACTTCGAGCTGGCGGTCGGGCGGCCTGAAGTTGTCATTCGTGAAGTGGATGGCGTCAAGCAGGAGCCCTATGAAAATGTCATCGTCGACATTGAAGAGCAGCACCAGGGCCCGATCATGGAGCAGATGGGGCTGCGTAAAGGCGACCTGACCAACATGGTGCCGGATGGCAAGGGGCGGATGCGTCTTGAGTACACCATTCCGGCACGGGGCCTGATCGGTTTCCGCAATACCTTCCTGACCATGACCTCGGGTACCGGTATTCTGACCTCGACCTTCAGTCATTACGGCCCCATCAAGGTTGGCGATGTCACCAGTCGCCAGAATGGTGTCCTCGTTTCCATGGCAACCGGAACAGCGCTGACCTATTCTCTGGAAACCCTGCAGAGCCGTGGCAAGCTGTTCCTGGACCCGGGCCAGGAAATCTACGAAGGCCAGCTTTGCGGTATTCACAGCCGTGACAATGATCTGGTGGTTAACCCCACCAAGGGCAAGAAGCTCGACAACATGCGAGCTTCCGGCAAGGATGAAGTCATCGGGCTGGTGCCGCCCATCAAGTTCACCCTTGAGCAGGCGCTGGAGTTCATCGATGACGACGAACTGGTTGAAGTGACCCCGAAATCGATTCGCCTGCGGAAGAAATTTCTGACCGAAAATGATCGCAAGCGTGCGAATAAGAAGTAAGCCGGCGCTTGGAAAAGTGAAAAAGGGGTCAGAAGAAAGCTTTCTTCTGACCCCGGGGCCTAAAAGTTCATCTGACCCCCGATTTTACCTCTCGGCTCGAAGCCTCCCGTGGGGTCAGATGAAAGCTTTCATCTGACCCCATCTTCATCCAGAATTCCGGGATAACCCTGTTCCGGAGCGCCCCATGCTTACCCTTTACCCTGAAATCAAACCCAACGCCCAGCACCGTATTGCGGTTGATGCGCCGCACGAGCTCTATGTTGAAGAAAGCGGCAACCCGGATGGCATCCCGGTTCTTGTGGTCCACGGCGGGCCTGGCGGAGGCTGTGAGGATTACCACCGGCGCTTCTTCGATGCCGAGCGTTTCCGGATCATTCTGATGGACCAGCGTGGTGCCGGCCGGTCGACGCCCCTGGCGGAACTTGAAGGCAACAGCACGGGAAAGCTGGTTGAAGATATGGAGGCTGTGCGCTCCTTCCTTGGTGTCGACAAATGGCTTCTGTTCGGTGGCAGTTGGGGCTCGACCCTGAGCCTGGTCTATGCCCAGGCCCACCCTGAGCGGGTGTTGGGGCTGGTTTTGCGAGGCATCTTTCTCTGTCGCCCCCGGGATATTCATTGGTTTTACCAGGATGGCGCAAGCCGGGTGTTCCCGGACTACTGGGCAGACTTTGAGGCACAGATTCCCGGGGCGGAGCGTGGCGACTTGGTCGCCGCTTATTATCAGCGGCTCACCAGCAGCAACGAGCTGGAGCAGATTCAGGCCGCCAAGGCCTGGTCTGTGTGGGAGGGGAGGTGCGCAACCCTGCATCCGAATCCGAGGGTGGTTGAGCATTTTGGTCATCCCCATGTTGCCATCGCCCTGGCCCGTATCGAATGCCACTATTTCATGAATTCCTCGTTCCTGGAGCCTGATCAGATCCTGCGGGATGCGGGCAGACTGTCGGAGATTCCGGGCATTATTGTCCATGGTCGCTACGATATGGTCTGCCCGCTGGAAAATGCGCTCGCACTCAGCAGGGCCTGGCCGGAGGCGGAGCTGCAGATCATTCGGGATGCTGGCCATTCCGCCTCTGAACCGGCGATTGTCGATGCGCTGATTCGTGGCGTTGAATCCGTGATCGCGAAAACTGAGAAAAGTGCTGGCTGAATCCTTTTTGAGGGTTGCGGCGTGCCATTACCGTGGATAAACTCTCGCCCGGATTTAATTTCCTCCTGTTTATGCGTCCTCAGAGAATTGAATGAAAGGACTGATCCAGCGAGTTTCGAAAGCCAGTGTTGCGGTGGATGGTGAGCAGATAGCCTCGATAGAAACCGGCCTGCTGCTGTTGCTGGGTGTTGTGAAGGGCGATGGCGAGCGAGAAGCACGGAAGCTGTGCCGAAAAATTCTCACGTATCGTGTTTTTCCCGATGCCGCCGGCCGGATGAACCGAAGTCTGTTCGATGTCGGGGGCTCCCTCCTTGTTGTTCCACAGTTTACGCTGGCTGCCGATACCTCATCCGGTACGCGACCGGGGTTTTCGCTTGCCGCCGGGCCTGAAGAGGCGAACGCCCTATACCGGCTCTTTGTGGCAGAGGCTGTTTCCGCGCTGGGGCCGGAAAACGTGGGTGAGGGAAAATTCGGTGCCGATATGAAAGTCGGTCTGGTGAATGACGGCCCGGTGACGTTCCTGCTCGAGAGCGGGCAGGGAACAGAATAAGTGCTTGCACTGGTATTGGGCGTCTGCTCCGCGCCCGATTCCTGCTGGTGCAAAGATGCCGGCGAATACCGGCGGGTGTAAACAGGAGTCTGTTTCCCCGAGGCTTTAACAATCTGATAATAAAGAGTTAATGTAAATCTGGCCTTGGAATTGATGTGCAACTGCCACGGAGCCCGTGAGCGCCTTAAAGCGTAAACACCTGCGTTTCTGGGGCCATAAGCACTAAAAATACACCTCCAATAATTTACAAAGTGAGAATCGTTGTATTAAAACTGCTTCATCATTCAGGGCTTTAAGAATGCTCTGTAACTGATTGAACCGCAAAGATCCGATTGCGAATGGTTTTTCTCAAAAAAAGAAGAAAAGTTGTCTCTGTGTCAAAAAAAATGACATAGGGGTAATGCAGAACCGGCCTCACCCGCCTGGCAATGGTATCAACTTAAGGAAAAACCACAGCGCCGGCAAGCCAGGTTCCTGCCACATCGAGCCAGCATGAAGTTGGCCAACTGACAGAAACACCCCTTTATTGCCGTGTTGAGGGGACACGGAGGTGCGGATTGGAGAAGAATTGCAGGTCAAGGCGACCTTTGAGGCGAGCGAAAGCCGACCAGCGCCAAACGCAGTCTTTGAGTCGGATTCAATACGCTCGTGACCGGAGCCTTCGGGTTCAGCGAGTGCGCTTGTAGCCTTCGCACCCGCGGGTTGCTTTTCGTCGGCGCTGGCGCGGAAAACTTCGCCCGGGCCGGATGGCGGTCAGGCTGTTACGGATCAGGGTCAACAGGCACTCCATGGCGTGGGCGCATGGCTCGACCAGGAGCGTCACCAGGGTGTTTTTCAGGCGCGACACGCCCTGAGTGAAGTTCGCCTTCCAACCCCTTTTGCGGTGTCGGGTTTGTTGCTCAATCCGGGGCTGCTGCAGTACCTGCATCAGCATGGCCAGGTTTTTCAACAGCAGCTTGGCGTGGAAGTCCTGAAGCGCCGCGGTCGCGGTGCGACCGCTGAAGTTGTCCAGGGTCAGGGTCTGCTTGAGCCGCCGGTAATCGGTTTCGATCCCCCAACGGCGGTGGTAGAGCCCCGCAAATTCGGTGGCCGGGAAGGCCTGGGTATCCAGCAGTGACGTGGCCAGCACTTCCACCTCACCGCCTGGCAGGAGCACCCGGATCAGGCGCAGGGTGACCTCGGTATCCGGATCGACGCCGGCCTGCTCGCAGACTTTTCGGGACAGCCAGCCCTTGCAGGCGAAACAGAGGGTCTGTTCGCTGTTGCCGGAAGCCACGAAGTCCCTCACGGCCGGGTTGTGCTTGAGAGTCAGGCGCATGAGGAAATGCTGGTTCCGCTGCAACAGGGCGGCAAAGAGCCAATGAGCAGGGTAGCCCCGGTCAAACACCAGGAGGCTGTTGTCCGGCGCATACTCCAGGTGCATGGCGGCACAGCCCCGCTCATCCACATCCGGAGTAATCAGCAGACCATGCAGGGTCTGTTGGTCGCACAGATCATAGAGCATGGACAGCCGCGCCACGGGCAGCTCACTGTGACTGCCGAAGAAGTTTTCCAGGGGCTGCTCCAGCGGCAGGTGTACACCGGAGCCGTCCACGCCCAGCAGCCGCAGCCCGCACCATGTGCTGCGCAGGCCCAGTTCATCCAGCTGGTTTTGAAGCACATCGTTCAGCGCCACCAGAGCGGAGGGCTTGAGCTTGCGGCGGGCTTTGCTGAAAGCCTGCGCGGTGACGACCTGTTTTTCGAAAGGCGTGTTGTTGAGCACACGGAAAAATTGATCCAGCTCGGTCTGAAGCGCACTGCCAGGCTGGTTAAGCAGAAAAAGGATCAGATTACGGAAGGTGAGATAGCGTTTTCGGGTGAAATCGCACGCATTTTGGCGATGAGTAGCAATGAATTCCGGGCTATCCAGCAAACTGGTTAATTTATGTACAATTTTTAAGCAGGATCTCGCTGGTGGGGTCAACCGTTGGATTGGATTTATGGCTCAATTCAGTGACTCCTGAGTTGGTTTGTGGACCCTAATTATATGATATTTTTAGTGAAATGTCTTAAGTTGATGGCATTGACCCGCCTGGCGGGATGAGGCCTTATAAAATCGGGATAAGAACCCGTCGCTAAAACCTGAGTTAACTCAAAAAAAGGAAGACGCAACATGAAAAAAACAGCTCTTGCATCGGCCATTGCCGCATCAATGGCGGTTGCTCCGGCATTGGCATCGGCTGCCAACGTCGTGCCGGAGACCGGATCGGAAGTTTCCAGGCTGACTGCCCGCATGGATGCGCTGCCGGAAATCTATGGCAATGTCCAGATGATGTATACCAATGCCGATCAAGAAGGGTTCGGGGGTGGCAGAAGCCAGTTGACGGACTACGGATACTCGACGCTCGGGGTCCGGCACAGCCACGAAATTCTGCCTGGTGTTGAGGCTTTTGGGAAGCTGGAGCTGCAACGTTTTTCGCCGACGGAAGGGACGGAAAAGTCTTCGAATACGTCCATTCAAGTCGATGAGGCGTATTTCGGCATCCGGGGAGATTTCGGCGAGGTATGGGTCGGCTCGGATGACTCTCAGTACGAGGTGTTAATTGGAGATTACGGCAACTGGTATTACGAAGTGGCTCAGTCCAATTTTTATGCCAACTGGACGACCGGTGAAGATGATCTGATTCAGTACGTGTCACCGAGCTTCGGGGGGCTTACCCTTCATGGTGTTGTACAGATTGACGGGAGCACCGAGCGCGGTGATGGCCAGAACAGGTATCCGTATCAGCTTGGGGTAAAATATCAGCGCGACCGCTTTGCCCTCGTGCTTGCCATGGACTCCAATGACGGTGCCGCGAACAACGAGAACACCTATGGCGCCCGGGTGGATTACACTGTCAACAGCGCATTGTCGCTGAACGCCTTCTATTCAACCCAGAAAGGCGACGAGGCCGTGGCAGCTGTCGGAGAAGGGGTCAGGGACAACCCTGTTACGTCTTTCGAGTCGTATGGGACAGTGGCAGGCAGTACCGGCCTGGGTGAGAACCTGTTTGGTGTCCAGGGTATCTACGCTATTGGTGCATCGCGCTTCACCCTGTCTTACGAGATGGAAAAAGACGATGTGGACG
Source organism: Marinobacter metalliresistant (assembly GCF_038098645.1). NCBI lineage: Bacteria > Pseudomonadati > Pseudomonadota > Gammaproteobacteria > Pseudomonadales > Marinobacteraceae > Marinobacter > Marinobacter metalliresistant. The sequence continues at coordinate 3,533,102 of NZ_CP101118.1, forward strand.
GAGCCGGTGATGGCAAGCGGGAATCCACCAACATCACTGCCCAGGCATTGCATAGCGTTTCTGACAACCTTTATGTGTATGTCGAAGCCCTCCGTCGTAACGACAAAGAGGGGAACACTTACGATTCCGACTATAATGAGCTCAATATAGGCGGCGCGTACCTCTTCTGATTTTTAGGGCCGTTTTTCCGTGCCCCGGGAGTGAGTAGCCTGCACACTGGAGCCTGACGCCAGAAAAGCCGATGGCTCCGGATTTTGTTTTCCAATCCTGCGAAGGCCCCCCAAATCATTCAGGGTAAGCGCCCACAGATCCGCACCTGTCCCTTGATTCCGGGTCTCCCACACTGATTCCTGCCTGTAACCGTTAAATCCGAAAGCCTGTCGGCCCGCCTCCGTGTCGCTGAGCAATGCCTCAACGCCGACATAGTCCGGACGGCTGAGTGGTGATCAGTGGTTCCCCGGAGGTTTCCTGGCAAATAATTTGTATCAATTTCGCTTGTCGACTGATAAGTATGGGCCGTGACTGGTAAAATCGGACAATGGAGCCTGATGAATTATCCTGGGTGCATATAAAGTAACCGCCGTGGCCAAATACCGGCTTTGAGAGATCGAGATGAAAATTCTGATTGTCGAAGATAATGCCTTTTTGGCAGAAAGAATCTCAAACTGGCTTGAAAGATCTGATTATGCTGTTGATATTGCGAGGAACGCCGAAGAAGCCGACTTTTTTGTCGGTACAAGTTTGTATGAGGGAATAGTCCTCGACATCGGATTGCCCGATAAAGATGGCCTGTCGCTTATGCGGGAGTGGCGCAAAACCGGACGAGATGATGCGATACTTATCCTGACGGCCAGGTCAAACTGGTCGGAAAGAGTTCAGGGTTTAAATGCCGGTGCTGACGATTATCTGCCAAAGCCCTTTGAGTTCGAAGAGTTGCAGGCCAGACTGAACGCCATCATCCGAAGAAAAGAAGGGCGCTCTACAAACGAGATTGGGGTTGGTGGATACCAGTTGAATAACGACTGCAGGACATTATCGACCCCAACAGGTGAGGACCATCGGTTGACGGCCACTGAGTTCCGCCTGCTTCAGTGTTTTTTGCGTTCGCCCGGAAGAGTGTTCTCCCAGGATGACCTTGTGGATCTTTTATACAATATCGACAGGTCCCCGGGGAATAATGTGATTCAGGTCTACATAACGCGGCTTAGAAGACTGCTTGGGAAATCGAAAATAAAAACCCTTCGCGGACAAGGCTATTATTTCGATCCGGATGAGCCTTAACCAGAAGCTCCTTAAATGTTCATCCGTTGAGGGGTGCCAATGCCTCATGGTAATACGCCAGAACATGGGCGTTATTTCTACCCCCTTATGAGAAAGCCGGATTGAGCTTGCTGGCGGAAAATATTACCTCCACTCTAAGCCCTGCCATTTTCGACTTTGAAAAAATCAGTTTACCGGAGTAATTGTCCACGATTTCATCTACGATGGACAACCCAAGGCCATAGCCAGGTGTTTGCTCATCAAGCCGCCGTTTTCTCTTTGTTAACTGGTCCAGATTATCCTGCGCAACGCCCGGCCCGTCGTCTTCTATCATTATTTTAAACATATTTTTTTCCTGGGCCAATGTTATATCGATCCTGCCATCGCTCCACTTTGCTGCATTATCAAGAATATTGCCAACTACTTCATTAAAGTCATGCTCATCGATTGGCCAGAAAAAATCATCAGGCAAGTCTTTTTTCAATAAATAGCTTTTCCGTGGGTAGATTCTCCGCACAACATCAATGATTGCCTCAACCTTTTCCACAACCTTTATGGGCTTTCCTGAATATTGCCCCGACATCTCGGCTCTTCTCATCTGGGCGTCAATGATTTTCCGAAGTTCGGATAATTTGGCATGAAGAAATTCCCGGTCATCGTGTTCGATGGGGGTTTCCTGATCGCCTGTGATCGCGATAGCAACGGTTAAAGGCGTCTTGATACTGTGCGAGAGATCGGACATTGATCTTCTGGAGCGCTTCAGACGCCTGTCCAGAACCTCAAGAAGATGATTGAAATCAACTACAACCTCTCTGAACTCCACGGGTGAATCCTCCGCCAGGCGTGTCCGGCGACCATTCTTTAACTCAGACAACTGAACACTCAAATCCCCCAGTGGTTTCAGGGCGGTATTTACGCTCAGATATATGAAAAAAATAATGGAAAAAAACAATGCGAGTGCGACAACCCCAATGACTAAATGCACATCATCCGAAATAGCTGGCTTATAATTTTCTTTTTCCAGAACCAAAATTTGTATTTTTTTGCCGCCTATGTCGATTTCCGATGCGATCCCCAGCAATGTATGGTCTTTATCGTTATAATGTATTATTCCACGCTCATCACCTGACAGGATGTTTTTTACAACATCCAGGAATGTCTTCTCAGAGACAACAATACTCTCTCCGGAGTTTACTGAAAAAATATAACTCCCCTGGTCTCCCGAATTGACGATCTGCTTTATTTTATTGTCAGTCAGCTGGCCCGAGCCAGCCAGTAGCTCTGTGAACTGAGAGAGTTGAGCTTCCAGCCTGCTTCGATGCAATTCTTCATGTAAATAACCAATGAGAAGCTGATGGGAGATCCATACCACAAGCATAAATGCAAGGCCCATTGGAAAAAGGTAGGAAAAAAGCGTTTTTCTGATTGAGCGGCGCCCCCACCAGTTACGAAAAGTGCTTATGTTATCTTGTAGGCGCTTATAAGTTTTCGGGGGTTTCATTGGAGAGCACCGCATGGGGTTTCAGGAGTGTTGCATATGAATACGGAGGGAAGCGGATTAATACCGGAAACTATCTAAAATACAGGGACTGAAGGTTTTCAGCCTTCAGTCCCTGTCCTGCTTCTACACTGACCGGGCCCGGAGAGCTTCCGGCCCTGATACACCGTCATCGATGCGTATTGCTTTTGCCAGCCTGGAAATCAGGACCTTGCCATCTCCGGGGTGGCCTTCCTGAGTGCGGCCAGCCCGAACAATGGTATCAGCCACCGTATCGGCGGCTGACTCGCTATCAACATCCACTTCCAGCTTGACCATCTCGACTTTCGCCATTTCGCTGCCGTCATTGACAGTGTGGCCAAACTCGCTCAGTGACACAACGGCTATACTGGCAACCCCGGCCAGTTTAGCCACTTCATCTATGACAAGTTCGCTCATGGCTTTACGAACATAAGCTTTTATTTCGTACATCTGAATCACTCCTTGCCGTTAAAGGTCGACTTCCTCACGCTTCATTGCAAACCACTGGTAGATACTTGGCAACACGACAAGCGTCAGCAAGGTCGACGTAATCAACCCTCCGACCACGACTGTCGCAAGAGGGCGCTGGACGTTTGAGCCTATTCCGTCCGCCAGCAGAAGCGGCACCAGGCCGAGAATCGCGACGGATGCCGTCATCAGAACGGGGCGCAGGCGGCGCTTGGCTCCCAGCTTCACGGCTTCCATCACTTCGTAGCCCTGGTCTCTCAACTGGTTGATGTAACTCACCATCACCACGCCATTCAGTACGGCGACACCGAATACGGCGATGAAGCCGACCGCCGCCGGCACCGACAAGTACAGTCCGGTCACAAACAGGGCAACGATTCCGCCAGTGACGGCGAATGGTACGTTGAGAAAAATAAGCGTGGCATAGCGCAGGCTGCCGAAGGCCGAGTATAACAGCAGGAATATCAGCGCCAGGGTAATTGGCACCACAACCTGGAGGCGCGCCATCGCCCGCTGCTGATTTTCGAACTGGCCACCGAACTCCACGAAATAGCCCGGGGGCATTTCAACCTGCTGTTTGATCCGGGCACGCAATTCTTCAACAACCCCGCCCATATCACGGCCGCGCACATTCATCTGAACATAAAGCCGGCGGCTGGCGTTTGAGCGCGAGATTTTCTTCGGCCCCGCGTAGGTGGTCACGTCTGCAACACGTTTCAGCGGAATCATTTCGCCGCTGGCGCCCCGCAGAGGCAGCTCGCGAATCTCATCAAGTGAACCCCGGAACTGTTCCTGCAGGCGCGCATAGATCTCGAACCGGCGAACCCCGTCAAACACCAGCCCGGAGGTTCCGCCACCGATACCCAGTTCGACGGTTTCCATCACATGATCAACGCTGATGCCGTATTGCGCCAGGGCATTACGATCCGGACGGATTACAATCTGCTTTTTCCCCGCCATCTGCTGAGATCGAACATCGGTTGCGCCAGGTACTTCCTTGGCCAGGGCCTCGACTTCTTTGCCGATTCGGGACAGTTCATTGAGATCGTCGCCAAAAATACTCGCGACCAATTGCGCCTGCACACCGGACAAAAGTTCGTCTGTCCTGAGCTGAATGGGCTGCGACATGTTATTCGCGAGGCCAGGTATTTTCTCATTTAACGCTTCCGCTATTCGGCCTTGTAACTCCTCATAGCTCAAACCGTCCGGCCATTGATCCAGGGGCTTAAGGGTTATGAGGGTTGCCACAACATTTACCGGCTCCGGGTCACCACCAACTTCTGCCCGACCCACGCGTGCGTAGCTCTCCGTTACCTCGGGGAAATCCTCGAGAACTTCCTGAATGCGTTTCCCATAACTGATGGCTGAGTCCAGGCTGGCACCTGGCGGCAGGGTGGAGCGCAACTGAAACGTGCCCTCGCGAAGGGTTGGTACAAACTCGCTGCCCAGGAACGGAAAGAGAAACAGGCTCCCGGCGAAAGCAAGAACAGCAATGCCCATCACCAGCTTGGGGGCCTTTACCACGGTGTTGACCACCGGTTCATAGAGCCGGCCCAGGGCCTGCACCAAACGTGGCTCCTTGTGTACGACACCCATTTTGAACGCAAGCGACGCCAGCGCGGGCACCAGTGTAAGCGCCAGGATCAGGGCGCCGATCAGGGCAAAACTGATGGTATAGGCCATCGGGGAAAACAGCTTCCCTTCCACACCCTGCAGGGTAAACAGAGGCAGGAAGACAATGATGATGATGCCAATGGCAAAAACGATAGGCCGCGCTACCTCCCGTGCAGCTTCACCCACAAGGCGTGCGATGCTGATCTGCTCGGTTGATCGCTCCTCAAGGTGCCGGAATATATTCTCGATCATTACCACGGCGCCATCGACCATCATGCCGATACCGATGGCGAGCCCACCCAGGCTCATCAGGTTTGCGGACAAGCCGGTAAAACTCATTGCTATGAATGCGATCAGTACCGAGAGCGGAAGTGTCAGCACAACAATCAGCGTGGAGCGGATGTTGCCAAGGAAAAGATAGAGAAATGCCAGAACAAAAATAGCGCCTTCGAGCAGTGCCTTTTCGACGGTACCAATAGCTTTTTCGACCAGCGTTGCCTGCGAGTAGTAAGGCTTTATGGACAGGCCCTCGGGCAACGACTCGTTCAGTTCGGCAATCTTCTTGTCGACGTCTTCCAGCACCTTGCTCGTGTTGGTTCCAATCAGCTTCATGACATAGCCGCCAACCGACTCCTTTCCGCCGGAAACCTGAGCGCCCCGGCGGATGGCCGGCCCCAGGGCGACTGAGGCAACATCCTTTATATAGATGGGCGTGTCATCAGGCCTCGATACGATAATATTCCGGATGTCGTCGAGGTTTTCCTTTCCGGGACTGATCCACCCGTAGCCACGAACGATATATTCTTCGCCACCCCGGGTTATGAATGAGGCGCCGACGTTCCGGTTGTTGCCCGCCAGCGCCTGGCGCACATCCGCGACTGTCAGGTCTCGTGCCTGCAGGGCCCTGGCATCGATATTGACCTGATACTGCTTGACGTCACCGCCAATCGACAGTACGCCAGTCACACCCGGCACCGTCCGTAACTGGGGCTTGATAATCCAGTCCTGAATCGTGCGCATCTCCTGCAGGCTGAAGTTTTTCCCTTCTTCTTCAACAAGCGAATACATCAGAATCCGGCCAAGCCCGGTGGTGATAGGCCCTAACTCAGGCTCACCCATCCCTTCGGGTATCTGTCTTTTTGCTTCCGCCAGGCGTTCCATAACGAGCCGGCGGGCAAAATAGATGTCAGTACCATCCTCAAAATAGATGGTCACCCGGGACAGGCCGAAGATAGAGGTACTCTGCACCTTTTCCAGTTTGGGAATGCCATACATGCTGATTTCAATCGGGTAGGAAATCAGTGTTTCGACATCAACCGGAGACAGCCCCGGGCTGGTTGTGAAGACTTGCACCATGGTTGGCGTGGCATCTGGAAACGCATCCACCGGTAATTTATTGAATGAAAAATAGCCGGCCACGATAACTGCCAAAGCAGCCACGATTGTCATCAGCCGGTTGTTCAGTGCGTAGTTTACAATAGCGTTGATCATAGGTTCTCCGGCTTAGTGGCCATGGCTTGCGCTGCGACCGCTGGACGTTATGGCGGACATAAGATCGAAAGCACCCGAGGATACAACCGGTGTTTCCGGTTCAATTCCCGAGCGGATTTCTATCCAGCCATTGGCTTCATCGCCAAGCGTGACCGGGACGGCTTCATACTCTCCCCGCTCTTTTCCCGGCACAAAAACAACGTCCTGCTGATCAATGGTCTGCACGGCATCCCGGGGAACCAGCGGGACCGTGCTTTCCGGCTGTGTCATGATTTCGGCCGTTGCAAAGCTGTAGGGCCGTAGCCTGGAGTCCGGGGTTTTGATTTCGGCGCGGACAGCTATGGTGCGAGACTCGCGATCCAGAACGCTTGAAATCCACGTCACCTTTCCGGGGTGATGGGATTCCGACCTGCCACTGATCGTAACCCGTACTTCGTCTCCGGGGCTCACCTGGCCAATGTCGGTCTCGCTGACTTTGATCATCGCCCAGACAGAGGAGGTATTCACTACCATGAAGGGTGTATCGGTTGGTGTCAGTGTCTGGCCGATACTGACATCCAGCTTTTCAACGACGCCGGATATCGGAGACCTGAGAGCGTAGCCGGCAAGCCCGCCATTGCCCGCGGCACTGTCTCCGAAGATCTTCAGCTTTTCCCGGGTTGCTTCAAGTTCCGCAACGGTAGTCAGGTACGACGCTCTTGCCGAGAGGTAGTCCTCTTCACTGGAGATTCCCCGTTCCTCAAGTTCTTTTTCCCGTTTGAATTCGGCTTCGGCTGTCACTTTGCGGGCTTCCAGCGACTTGAGCCTGGAACGAATATCCGCGAGTTCGACACTTGATAGGATCGCCAGCACATCCCCGCTACGGACCTTATCGCCGAGATCGACTTTGATTTCGGCCACTTTGGACTCCAGTAGCGGACCAACGGTTGCGACCTGGCTGGGAACAAACTGAACTTCAACCGGAGCTGAAACCAGAGACTCGGCGCGGCCGGAGGGCGCCGGCATGGTTTCAATATCAAGCAGCGCAGCCTGTTCAGAGGTCAGGTGGACGCGCCTTTTGTCCTGGGCTTCCTCACCCGCATGTTCGTCTGCGCCAGCGGGCTCGTGTTGCTCGCTTTTTGCATCCTGATGATTGCTTTCTTGTGCATATCCTGTCGCCGGCAAACCCAGAGCCAGCAGGACGGCCGTCAGACAGGTAACGATTTTTTTCTGCAGCATAAGATTATCCCTTGGGAAAAGTTGGAACTTGAGATGGGTAAACGACAAGGGCCCGCTAAGGTGATACGCCCATGGAAACCGCCCCGCCAGTGCCGATCTCCAGAGCTTGCGTTGCCCGGATGTAATCTTTTTGAACCTGGATGTATTCGTTGCGTACCGCGAGGAGGTTATCCTGGGCAGACAACAGGCTTGCCGCGCCGACCTTGCCGGCGGCAAGCGCTTGCTGCATCAGTTGCAAGGTCTCTTCGGAGCGCCTCAGGATCGATTCGCTCATCTGCTCAAGCTGAGTTCTTGCCGCCTTGTACTGAGCGATTGCCGACAACACGCTGCGCTTTATCGATAACTTCAGGCTTTCCGCTTCAATCTCGGCGGTTTGCAGTCCGGCGGCGGCATCCATGCGCTCCCCCCTGTAACGGTGCGTGATGGCCAGCGGAATCGATACTCCGCCACCCACCACGTTGTCTCCCAGATCGCGCTGATAAAAGCCAAACACCTCCAGGTTGGGTATTGTCAGGCTTTCGGCGATGTCCAGTGCTGACTCGTTGGCGGCAATTCGTTTCGCGGCTGCCTGAAGGTCCGCTCGCTGTTGCAGGGCCACCTCTATCAACCGATCCTCCTCCGGGAGATCGGTCAATGTCGGACTGAAGTCGCCCCTGACATCAAGTGGGAGCCGGGGATCCACCCCAAGCACTTCCGCCAGTTCCAGTCGCCGGTCCTCAAGCATCCGGCCCGCGGCTGCTTTCTGACTTTTTGCCCTTGCCAGTCCGATCACAGCGGTATTGACGTCCATTTTTGTCATTTTGCCCCGGCGGTACGAAGCCTCAATCAATTCACTGGTCTGCTCCATGAGGTCGACCGCCCGTTTTGCGGTCGCCAGCTCTTCCCTGGCCAAAACCACGTTGAAAAATGCGGAGCGTACGCGGGCCGCCGTCGCGATTCGTAAAAACTCAAGATCCTGCTCGGTGGCAGTCAGCTCGCTTGTCGCCCGATCTCTTCCCAGGTCCCTCCTGTTACCCATCCAGATTTCCTGGCTAAGCCGGATTTGGTAGTTGACATTATCCGGAATTCGCGAGGGGTATTTTTCTCCCTGGACCTCAATCACCGGATTGCTTGGTGTCAGCCGGCCGGAGTGCACAACCTGCCCACGCTGCCCGGCAACCCGCGATTTTTGCAGTGCTAAAGCCGGGTTGTTGTCAAAGGCCGTGGTCAGCGCTTCGTCCAACGAAAGGGCCTGCTCCGCCCTCATCTCCTGGTAATCGCTCAGAGATACGCTTGCGCCTGCGAGGGTCCAGGCCGGAGCGGCGCCCACAACAGACACGACCAGTAATCGACAAAGCCGTCTCGGTATATTTCCCATATCTGCTTATCCCGTTCGTGGATTGGTTCGGTTAGCGGCAAGCTAGGGTAGCTCCCCCTTCTTAAACGAGCTTGAACAGGAAGCCGGTTTTAGCTGTTACCTGAATCCGTGGTTTGATTGCCGCGGACAAGCCCCTGAGTCCGCAAACGGGGGCTTGTCCGGGTCGCCCGGAACCTTTTTACTCATCCATGGCCATAGGTCCGGGCATTCTTGTGAAGGTGATCGGGATGTTCGAACTCCAACGTCGAATGATGTATGTTGAAATCCTGCTCCAGCGCCTGTTTTATCCTGTACTTGGTGTTCTCAAGCTGACCCCACGCGTTTTCCTCAATAACCACGTGAGCATCCAGCGACGCCTCGTGCTCTCCCATCTGCCAGAAATGCACATGATGCAGACCGATAACGCCGTCAATGTCCGACAGGGCCTGAATGACTGCGTCCGTGTCGATATCCGCCGGGCTGGCCAGCATGAGCGTTTTGATGGTCCCGCCGATTTCCGTCAGGCCAAGGTAGAGAATGTATCCGGCAATACCAATGGTGATGGCAGGATCCACCCACCGCATGTCGTAAAGCAGAATGAGGGCCCCGCCAACGACTACGGCGACCGACGCCAGTGCATCGGAAAGGTTGTGAAGAAAGAGGGCGCGGATGTTGACGCTGTCTTTCTGCATCGAGTAGGTCAGCAATGCCGTCAAGGTATCGACCACCAGGGCGATACCGCCAAGCCAGACAACCCACCACCCCTTGATTTCCGGAGGATCGATGATCCTCATGCCGCCCTCGTAAACCAGATAGAGCCCGATAATGATCAGTGAGGTGTAGTTGATGAGGGCTGCGACAATCTCAACCCGTCCGTAGCCAAAGGTCATTTGTGAGTCGGCCGGACGGCGGGCAATTTTCCGGGCTGCAAAGGCGATGACAAGCGATGCCATATCCGAAAAGTTGTGCAAAGCGTCGGCGATCAGCGCCAGGCTGCCGGCAAAGATACCGCCCCCGATCTGTGCCAGAGTCAGGATGCCGTTTGCCCAGATTGCGATAGCAACTCGCTTGTCCTTGGATTCGGGTTCCAGATGAACATGTTCGTGACTCATGGGATCAGGGCCTCCCTGGTAATGGGTTTTGTCGCTGGTGAGGGCAGGTGGGGACGTATACCATGTCTTCTTATCCGATCAGTGGATTGGTTTGGTCAGCAGTGCCCTATGGTAGGTCAGCTTCTTTAATCAAGCTTGAACAAAAAATCACTTTTAAGGGCCGGGCAATACTCCCCCCCCCCCCTCAATACCGGTGGAAAATCCATGGCGGAAGAACTGGAAATCAAGTTAACTCTCACCCCGGACGCCCTGAACCAGGCCGGAGAATGGCTCTCGGCCCAGAAAGGCGTCAGGGCGGGCACCGGGAAGACGCTGGTCAACCGTTACTTCGACACGCCTGCCGGAGACCTCAATCGCCGGAAGGTGGCCCTGCGGATTCGTCAGGCCGGTGACCAGTTCATCCAGACCCTGAAAGCCCGGGGCGAGTTCGTGGATGGTGCCCACCGGCGCCAGGAATGGGAGTGGCCGCTCGTTGGCCCAGAACTCAAACTGGGCCTGATTGCGGATACGCCGGTGGGCCAGGGCGTGAATCTTGCCGAACTGCAGCCGGTGTTCGAGACCAACTTTGAGCGTCGCGTGCTTGTGATTGACCAAGAGGACAGTGTGATCGAGGTGGCCATCGATTCCGGTGCGATTGTGGCCGGAGGCCAGTCGCTTCCGCTTAATGAGATTGAATTTGAGCTCAAGTCGGGGGATTCGTCGGCACTGCTCCCATGGGCGCGTAGGCTGGCGGACGAAGTGCCGGTGTTCCTGAACCTGGTCAGCAAGGCAGAGCAGGGGTACCATCTTGCGGGGCTTTATCATCCGGCTCCGGAGCCGGGGGGGAAATCTGATCTGGCAGTGAATGATTTTCTGTTCCTTCTGAGTGGTTCATGGCTGACCGGTCAGCCCCTTTGCTTTGGCAGGGAACGTCTGGATGCGATTGGCCGGCTGGCCGGTGAGCGCGGCGTCGGGGAACTGTACGAAAAGGTGGTGACTGCCCTGGCCGACGGCCCGGCGGTCAGTGATCTGGTTTCAGGCAAGGAGCTGGGGCAGCTTCAGTTGGCGATTGCCGCAGGCTAGTATCCTTGACAAAAATCCGTCAAATATTTGTCAAGGACACTGGGTTGCTGAATTTTCTTCCTTCGCAGCCTGTTCCTGCAGATCGTGCCACTTATTAATGAATTCGCGGTAGCGCGCAAGGGCCTCCTCCACCAGCTGCACATCGGGCGTTTCACTGGAGTTGACCAGTACGATCAACCCCTTACCCTCAACCACCTGGTCGGTTGACGGGTGGCAGACCACTTCGTTGTCCGCATCAATAAAGGCCAGGGCGGTGCCGATGCCATGGCGTACCAGGGCACTGACGATATCGGCCCAGTTCAGGTCGTCCAGTTTCAGGTCGTATCGGTGGGGGTGGTCGTGTTCGTAGTTGAACAGGTCTTCCAGAACCTTTTCCGAACCCGGCGCTACCACTGAACGCACCATGATCTCAGGGTAGGTCCGCACCGGGCGGATGGTTGTTCGTATTCCCAGTGCCTTGAAGCGCGCCCGGTTGTCGTCGTTTACACATTCAACGATGGTGTGATTTCCGAGATTCAGCTCTGCCAATCGATGGGCGATGTCGAACGTCAGGCTGTCCGAATAGGGATCGGCTTCATCGGCGGCCAGCACGATAATGTGTCTCGCGCTGCCTGCGTGAACCGCTTTCAGAGACTCCGCTTCAAAACCGGCACCGTGATAGTGCACTACCCCGATGTCGGATAATTCGGTTGGCAGGCCCGTGGGAAACTGCCGCGTCAGGATCATGATTGGAATGGTTTCATAGTCTGGTATCCCGCGAATCTGGGAGGCAAACCGTATGAAGTACTGTTCGCCGCCGTGCTTGGGGGTGTTAATGATCACGATATGGTCGTTCATTTTGTAGATCCATTTTCCCATCAGAATGCGTTCCCGGCGATAGAACCGGTACTCGATGTAATCACTTATGATTAGCGTCAGCATGGTGATTGCGCCAACAAACATGATCAGTATGGTGCTGATGCGGCCTGCGTAGGTTTTCGGTGCGAAATCGCCATAGCCCACCGTGGATATCGTTGTCATGGTGATCCAGACCGATTCAAACAGGGTCAGGTCCTCGACAGTCCAGATAACCAGGATCTGCAGCACCAGCAGGCCGGCGAGTATCAGGAACAGGCGCTTCATCCGATGGCGGATCAAGCCCCCCATAGGGAGGTGTGTTGCTTGATGCTCGGGGTTTAGCGGGCGGCGGTTTCGTAGCATCCGTGTCGGCGGCCTGTTCAGTTGCGGACGGGTTCGTTATACAGTACTCGAAATATAACAGAGAGGCAGGGGTTTGCATTATGTCCGAGCCATGGCACAGCCTTCCGGAACCGCTGGCCGACGATGTCGCCGCGTGCTGGCATTCGGTGTTTCCGGGCGGAGTTCCGGGATGGCTGATTTCGGATGACGAAATCAGCGAGGCTGCGGTGGCCGATGCGCTGTCCCGGAGTCTGTTCCTGCGCCAGGCCCTTGAACGGCACCCTGAGCAGGTGCAGACCCTGCTCGAGTCGAGGCTGCTGACGGAGCCGACAACCCCTGAGTATCTGGACCGGCGATGGCAGGAGTATCTGAACGAAGTGGACGGTGAGCCGGCGCTGCATTCCGCCTTGCGCCGGTTCCGCCGGGAATCCCAGTTCCGGATGATCTGGCGGGACCTGATGCGCTGGGCTGATCTGGCCGAGACCATGGCAGCCACCAGCGCCTTCGCCGAGATCTGCATTGATGGCGCACTGGACTGGCTCTACCGGGATTCCTGTGAACAGTATGGCACGCCCAGGGGAGCGGACCCGGTGACGGGCGAAGAGGCAGACCAGAAAATGGTTGTTCTCGGGATGGGGAAGCTGGGCGGTCGTGAGCTGAACGTGTCGTCGGATATTGACCTGATCTTTGCCTTTCCGGGCAAGGGCGAGACCCAGGGAGGGCCGCGCTCCCTCGACAATCAGCAGTTTTTCGTCCGCCTGGGCCAGCGGCTGATACAGGCCCTGGACCAGATCACGGCAGACGGGTTCGTGTTCCGCGTGGATATGCGCCTGCGGCCCTATGGCCAGAGCGGCGCCCTGGCTCTGAGTTTTGCTGCCCTGGAAACCTACTATCAGGACCAGGGGCGCGACTGGGAGCGTTACGCCATGGTCAAGGCCCGGGTGGTGGCCGGGGATCAGCGGGCGGGGCAGGTGCTGATGGAAAGCCTGCGGCCGTTCGTGTACCGCAAATACATCGATTTCAGTGCCTTTGAGTCCCTGCGCAGTATGAAGGCCATGATCAGCCGGGAAGTGCGGCGCAAAGGGCTGGAAAATAACATCAAGCTGGGCAGCGGCGGTATCCGTGAGATCGAGTTTGTGGTCCAGGCGTTTCAGTTGATTCGTGGCGGCCGTGACCGGGAGCTCCAGCAGCGGGAGTTGCTGGTGATTCTGCAGGAGCTCGAAGCCCTGGAGTTATTGCCGTCGCCGGTGGTCCGGGAGCTCCGTGACGCCTACGTGTTCCTGCGTAACCTTGAGCATGCCCTTCAGGGCGTGGAGGACAAGCAGACCCAGCTTTTGCCGGAGGACGATTTGTCCCGGGCCCGTGTTGCCATGATCATGGGGTTTGAACGCTGGCAAGCCTGTGAGGAAGCGCTCAGGGAGCATCGGGAGCGCGTTGCCACCCACTTCTCAAATATCATTGCCACTGAAGAGAACGAAGAGGAAGGCCCGGCATCTCTGGATGAAGGCTGGTTCGAGCTCTGGCTGGCGGAAATGGATGGAAACACCGCCATCGAGTGGCTGAAGTCGCGGGGCTATGAGAATCCGGAGGCAAGTTCTGCCGAGCTTGCCGAGCTACGCGAAAACCGCACGGTTCAGACACTGCAGACCCAGGGCCGGAAACGGCTTAATCAGTTCATGCCCGTTCTTCTGGAAGCGCTCACCCGGGTTGATAACCCCTCGGAGACCCTGTCCCGGGTCTTGCAGCTGGTAGAGGCGATTTTGCGGCGTACTGCTTATATGGTGTTGTTGCTCGAAAACCCGGGCGCACGCACGCAGTTGGTCGGCCTGTGCAGTGAAAGCCCCTGGATCGCCCGCCAGCTGGCGGAAACGCCATTGCTGCTGGATGAGTTGCTTAACGCCGAGAGCCTTTACAACCCTCCGGCAAAAGCAGAGCTGCAGGACGACCTTCGACAGCAGATGTTGCGGATTCCCTTTGAGGATCTTGAAGAGCAGATGGAATCCCTGCGCCACTTCAAAAAGGCCCATATTCTGCGGGTCGCAGCTTCCGAGCTGAAAGGTACACTGCCGCTGATGAAAGTCAGCGATTATCTGACCTGGATCGCCGAGGTGGTCCTGGACCATGTGGTGGATGTGGCCTTCGCCAATCTGGTCAGCCGCCACGGCTACCCGGGAAAAGCCGATGGCTCGGCCTGCGAGACGGATTTCGCGATCATCGGTTACGGCAAGCTCGGCGGGATCGAGCTGGGTTATACCTCCGATCTTGACCTGGTCTTCGTGCACAACGCCGATCCAGAGCTGGCCACCGACGGTGAGAAGCCGATAGACAATGCGGTTTTCTATACCCGACTGGGGCAGCGGATTGTTCATATCCTCAATACCCAGACGCCGTCCGGCCAACTCTACGAAGTGGATATGCGCCTGCGGCCCTCCGGCAATTCCGGCCTGCTGGTCAGTACACTGCAAGCCTTCGAAAAATATCAGCGCGAAGATGCCTGGACCTGGGAACACCAGGCCCTGGCCCGCGCCCGGGGCGTCGCCGGCTGCACGGAAACCCTGGAAGCGTTTGAATCTATCCGGCACGACATCCTCTGCCAGCAAAGGGATCGCGACAAGCTTCGCGCGGATGTGGTCGAGATGCGAGAGAAAATGCGGGCCAGCCTGGGCACACCGGAGAGCCGGCAGGCCGAGGTATTCCATATCAAGCATGATGCCGGCGGCATCATTGATATCGAGTTCATGGTCCAGTACCTGATGCTGGCCTGGTGTGCCGAGCATCCCGAGCTGACCCAGTGGTCCGATAACATCCGTCAGATGGAAGAGTTGGGCAGAGCCGGCGTGATGACCGTTGAAGACGCTGAAAAATTACGGAAAACCTTCATAGCCTTGCGTTCCACTATTCACCGTCGGGCGCTCCAGAACCTCAACAGCCAGATAGAAGGTGACGCCTTTCTGGAGGAGCGTGAGTACATCCGTGCGATGTGGAAAAAAGTGATGATTGATGCTTGAGGCAAATTCAATTCCGGCAGAATTTCCTGCTAGAATGCCGGTTCCCCGAAAACTGCTTTTTTAGGAGCAACGAAGCATGTCGATGGCTGATCGCGATGGCGTTATCTGGCTGGATGGTGAAATGGTTCCCTGGCGCGAAGCCAAAACCCACGTCCTGACTCACACCCTGCATTACGGCCTGGGCTGTTTTGAAGGTGTGCGGGCCTACAACACCGCGAACGGTCCGGCTATTTTCCGCCTGAAAGAACATACCGACCGCCTGTTCCGCTCCGCTCACATCCTGAACATGAAGATGCCGTTCAGCAAAGATGAGTTGAACGCAGCCCAGTGCGCGGCAGTACGTGAAAACAATCTGGATGAAGCCTATATGCGCCCGATGGCGTTTCTCGGTTCCGAAGGTATGGGGCTGCGCGCCGATAACCTGAAGGTGCACGTGATGGTTGCGGCCTGGAGCTGGCCCTCCTACATGTCTCCGGAGGCGAGAGAAATGGGGATCAAGGTGCGCACCTCTTCCTACACCCGCCACCATGTCAACATTACCATGTGCAAGGCCAAAGCCAACGGCAACTACATCAACTCGATGCTGGCTCTGAACGAAGCCATCTCCGGTGGTGCCGAGGAAGCCCTGCTGCTGGACAACGAAGGTTATGTTGCCGAAGGCTCCGGTGAGAATATCTTCATCCTGCGCGACGGCGTGCTGCATACACCGGAACTGACCTCCTGCCTTGAGGGTATCACCCGTGCGACGATCCTCGATTTTGCCCGGGACCTGAATATTCCGGTTAAAGAGCGCCGGATTACCCGTGATGAGGTTTACATCGCCGACGAGGCTTTCTTTACCGGCACCGCTGCTGAAGTGCTTCCGATCCGTGAGCTGGACGGCCGGATCATTGGCGCCGGCAAGCGTGGTCCGGTAACCGAGAAGCTCCAGTCGATGTACTTTGATGCGGTGAAGGGCAAGCTGGCCGAGCACAGCCGCTGGCTGACTCACGTTAAAGGCTGATTTCAGAAGGTTCGCAAGCCGCCGCTGACTGTTTCAGCCCGGCGGTTTTGTTTTTTTGTAAACCCTATTCATTGGCGGGACGAGCAAATGGCAGATGTAATCAAGGTGCCGGTATCGTTTGGCGAAGTGCTGGACAAGATCACCATTCTCGAAATCAAGTCCGAGCGCATCAAGGATGAGGCGAAGCTCAGGAATGTTCGGCTTGAACTGGGCGAACTGAATGCCACCTGGGATGACGCGGTAAAGGACAAGGCGTCCGAAATCGCCGGCCTGCGCAAGCAGCTGAAGGCTGTTAACGAAGAACTTTGGGTGATCGAAGACGACATCCGAGACCAGGAAGCCGCCCGGGATTTCGGGCCGAGATTCATTGAGCTGGCGCGTGCGGTGTACGTCACCAATGATAAGCGCGCGGCTATCAAGAAAGACGTCAACCTCGCCCTGGGGTCTCGTTTCGTGGAAGAAAAGTCCTACCAGGACTACACAACGAAAACTAAATAGACGGAGGCAGTAAGCGACCCTCAGGCTGCGCGAAAACAGCCTTATAGGCTCCAAAAATAACCGCGACTGGTTTCGCGGTTATTTTTTTGGATGGTTGGTATAAAAGGGCCACTAAATCAGCCTTATACAGGCTCATTGGGTCCGGTTATGGCATTGGTAAAGGTTATAACCGTTTTTTTGGTACCAGGCCTGCCACTTCAACTGCCGTCTCAGCTTCTTCAGGCGGGAGACGGACGCGTATGCCAGCAGGTAATCAATAAAACCTGGCTTCGATCTCGGTGATTGATCGAGTCTGTCGGCATAGCGATCATACTCACCTGCCAGAGGGTGGAATCTCACTTTGCGCCACGGCTTATCCCAGCCAATGTAATGAATGATTCCGGGTGACAGGATGGCATCTTCAATTTCGTCTTTCGGAAAAGCTTCTGTTTGCTCACTGGGCCGATAGAGCCCCGTTTGATGATTCCACTTGAGGTGCAGGTGTTTCCATTTCTCGTGCAGAACCCCATTTAGCGCACATTGATCGTTTGTACTTATTCGGTCGGGATTTTCTTTTTTGAATCTGAATACCTTCTCGGGAATCTGGTCACGTCGCCATAAATCCAGATTGATAAGCAGCATGCCGGAATTAAAGTACTGGTTCTGTGGTATTCCCAGTTTCTTGTAGGTGTGACCTGACAGGTTTTCAACGGCGCCAACATGGAACTCAGTAATATCCGTCTCCCAGAGTTCAATGATGTCACCTTTGACTATCATGTCGCAGTCAAGGTAGATCACCTTGTGAACAGAGTTATCAAAGAGTTCGGGGATGGAAATACGATAATAGGCCGACGAAGTTATGTGTTTGATGGTAGGCAAGTCGTCGAAACGTTGTCGGTCGAAAGAGACAAAGTCGACACCGGAAGCTCCCAGTTTTTTCACTTCCCGGTTCATCCTCGACTTGTTCTCGCTGGATATACCGCCATCCAGGCAAAACAGGGACAGACGCTCGGGTGCTGAGCAATTTGCAAGCAGCGAGTAAAACAGAACGGTAAGGTGAGGTGCGTAATTATCGTCTGAGCTGGCAACAACACCGACAGCGTCAGCGGGCAGACTTCGAAGTTGATTATGACTCATGGGTAATTTGGCTCCGTTGAAATTCTCTGAGAGCTGATTGCCGTTTGTAGGACTTCCAGCGTTGCCTCAGTGCGAAAAAATACTTGAGATAGACGTTGAGTGCAGCATCCGGTGGGGGGAGATCCGCCCAGGGAGTTGTCGCCAGAACCGCCCGATATTGTGGTTTGAAAGGATGAAAACAGTAGACCTTCCAGGGTTTCTTTTTACCCGTGAAGTGGACGATCTGGGGATCGAGAATCGCCTCTTGCATGCTTTGCCGGGTATAGGAGCTGCCCTCGTGGTATTTTTCGACCACTTTATAGATGTCGGATTGCTGATTCCATCCGGGCGGCAACCGCAACCAACGTCCTTTTAGCACGGCATTCAGGCTGCATTGGTCAACGTACTGCAGGCGATGAGCGTGCTCCCGGGCATAATCCGTTACCTGTTGGTGGATACCTTCCTTCCTCCAGCCATTGAGATCTATCAGCAAGACACCGGAGTTGAAGTATTCCCTGCGTGGAAAACCAATGTCCTGGCAGGCTCTTGGTGAAAGGTTTTCAACCGCTGCAACGAGGTTGGCGTTCAGGTCGACTTCCCACAATTTGTTCAGGTTCCCAAGAACGAGTGTGTCGGCGTCTATATACAGAACCCTTCCTATGTCGGAGGGAATGTACTCCGGAAGATTGATGCGCTGGTAGACGGCCTCTCCATACCGCAACGTTGGCAATCCCCGGTACAGTTCGTCATCGGGTTGATAAACCGCAAGTTGGCCGCCGGCCCGGTCAATCAGATCCTGAAGCTTGCGAATGCTTTCAGGAGAAATGCTGCAATTGATCAGATGAAACGTCATCGGGGTGTCCGGTGTCGCTTTCATCGCAGATAACATCATCACGGAAACATACGGGATATAATTCTCATCACAACAGGCGGCGACGTGAATTCGGTGGGTCATGAACTTACATCCTCGCGGTGCGATTGTAGATAGAACGAGTAGATAAACCCTGCGACAACAGCATTAATATAGTGCCCGGTTGTGTAAAGTGTGTATGACTCGAAGAAATTGATGGCAACCCAGAATCCGAAAAAGCTGAGTGCGAACACGAACACATCGTCGGGCATTTCTCTGTTTCGATGGGCAATAAAGGTCGCACTTCCCACCCAAATGACCATGACCAACAGAATGGCCGTTCCAATCAGACCATTGGCCACGAGGGACTCCACCAACGAACTGTGCAGGTGGCCAAAGGTTTTCTTGAATTGATCAGAGAAATACTCGGACTGATCGATAAGGTCTTCGGCGCTGCCCGGTCCCCAGCCCAGCAAAGGACGCTCTTTTAGCCATTCGAGAGCCATCCGCCAGGAGAGAAGCCGAACGCCATGGCTGCTTCGAGGGTTGGCGTTGTATTCCGGCAGGCTGGCGTATTGTTCAAGAGAAATCTCCTGATCGCTGAAGGAGGCTATAACCCGCTCAGGTGCATTGATTCCGGCAATCATAATGCCTGACAGAATAAGTATCGCCGGCACGAGCATAGTTCTGCGTTGCGGTTTGCCCCTCTTCGTCCGTGCCAGGCAGGCGATGGTTACCAGTCCAATAGTGCTGGCCATGAAGATACCAAGCCAGGCGGCACGGGTTTGAGCAGCGATGAACACACAAGCTGAGGTGGTGAACGTAATGGCGACAAAGGTCATGACGGCCCGACGCAGGAATGGTGTGCTGATTCTGACAGCACGGGCCATGAAGCAGACCGAAGCAATCAGAGCTGTTCCGGTGAACATGGCAGTGTGCTGGGCATTGTGGATGCCGAAATCCTCCCGTCTACCATTCAGAGCCATTGTCCAATAGCCATCTCCGATGGTTGTCAGCAGATAGATCAGCAGTCCGAGTGCACCCAGCAAAAGAAGAGCCCAGCGATAGGGACGGGCAACTATCCCCATGCCGAAAGCGATGATAAATACGATAAATGGCTTGAGCACATAGCGCGTTTCGCGAGTTTCCGGATCAATGCCCGGAGGTAGGCTATAGGCGTACCACAGTCTTGCGAGAAGCAGGAATCCCAGCATGGCAACGCACGTCAGCAGAAACGGGTCGCGAAGGACAAGATACCGTATGCCGTTTTTTCTCCCGGAAACAAAGACCAGCCAGAAAAATGCCAGAAGCATGAGGCTCTCTGCGCCTCGGTAGGCGGCAAGGGATGGGAGGTAGAAAAAAATATAGGCGGCCAGAGCGGCAACAAACAGCTTTTCAGCGTGGCTCTTTTCAGACAACCATGTTCTGATCTGTGGCATGGAGGCTTTGCTACTCATCTGAGGGTTGTCCGTTCCGGATTGCAACCCACTCGTCGAGTTTCGCACAGACGTCCTTCACCGTGATCAAGTCCATAGCACCCTCGAATTCCGCTTTCGCTCCCCAGCGTGCTGATTCCACGCTCTTGCCGGTATATTTTGAGAGTGCTTCACTGTAACGATCGACACACCATGTCAGCGAATTGTAGGGGCCTGAGCGGTTCGGATTGCTGGCGGCATAAAGGCCGATCACATCGGTGCCCATGGCGCTGGCAATGTGGGTGGGCCCGGTGTCAGGTGCGACCACGAGGTCTGCTGCAGCCATCATTGCAGCCAGTTGTTTGAGGGTGTCCTTACCGCAGATATTGGTAACCGGCTGGTGCATCTGGCTGGCGATGGATTGGCAGAAGTCTGTTTCGAAAGGAGCGGGGCTTCCCACCAGAATGACATTCATTCCATATTCGCTGATGGCATAATCCGCCAGTCTGGCGTAGCGGTCGGCTGACCAGTTGCGCAACGTATGGCTTGCACAAGGGCTGATAATCAGATTTTGTTGACCACTTGCCAGGTAACTGGATGAGAACTTCCGATCGGCGTCTGCAACCGGAATGATCCACTTGGCCGGTGCAGGCTTGAGACCCAGAGGTATCAGAAAGCTGGCGAGGCAATCCCGGACGTGTTGTCGATCGGCTTGAGGAATCCGACGATTGATAAACAGTCCGTGTAGATCTTTGCTTCGCGCTTTGTCGTATCCGATGCGGGTGCTGGCGCGGACGCAGGCAGCGGCAAGGTTTGCCCTGAAGGCAACCTGCATGTGCAGCAGTGCGTCAAATCTGCGACTCCTGAGAGCTTCCCAGAGGTCCCGGTAACCGCGCCATCCGCTCTTTTTGTCAAACACAATAAATTCGACGCCGGGAAGATCGCCAACCAGTTGCGCTTCCATCTTTCCAATAATCCAGGTGATATGAACGCCTGGACATTGCTCCTGAAGGCTGAGGACAACCGGCACGACGTGCGTGACATCGCCAATGGCGGACAGGCGGAGAATACAGACTGATCTCATCTAATAACCAAAATCCTGCAAGGTTTCATAAAGTCGCGCCGACCTTCCATAGAGCTTTGCTGGCAATCATTGATAAACTTGGGCGTAGTTTATCTTACTCAGCGTCAATCGTCTCAGGTCCTTGGGGACGGTTGGAGCCCATTATATTTGCCACGGGATTCAGGATGGTCGACGCAGATTCTATTTCGCGAGAGGGTGACTTTGTCTACATGACTCATAAAGACTATGAAGGCTTGGTGACTCCCCGCTGCTTTGATCCGGGTGCCTGGGGCCCCGCTGCAGAGCCTGTTTCCAGTGGGGGGCGTGGCGGTGCCTGGTTTGTTGAGTCTGGCTCCCTTTCAGCCGTGTTGAGAAAATATCTCAGGGGCGGCCTTGTTGCGCGTGTATGCATGTCAGCCTATCTTTATCTGGGCGAAAACCGGGTACGTCCATTTTCGGAATTCCGGTTGTTGTCGTCGCTTCATGCCAGAGGATTTCCGGTGCCCAAGCCAATAGCTGCCGGTTATCAACGGGCAGCCTTTGCATGGTATCACGGCGCTATCCTCGTTGAACGACTGAACGGGACTGTGCCACTGGCAGGTTGCATCGGTCATCTCTCATCTGGTCAGTGGAGTGTCCTCGGGAAAACGCTAAGGCAGTTTCACGATGCCGGTGTATTCCATGCTGATCTGAACTGCTTCAATATCCTCGTGTCGGAAGACGACTTCTACCTGATTGATTTCGACAAAGGCGTGATCCGGCAGGACGCGCGCCCCGACGCGCGCTGGAAATCTGCAAACTTATCCAGGCTTCATCGTTCCCTTCAGCGTCTGAACTGGCCTCGCGGAGCCGGCGATCTGGCGAGCCGCTGGGCGGAGCTTGAGCTCGGCTACCAGGGTAGGGCATGACGGATAGTGATGCCATGTCGGCGGCAGTAATCCGGCCACTGCCCAAACTCGGTCCATTGATTAAACACAACATCCTGACCGCCATTTCTGAGAGTGCAGTCGAGACGATTTCCGCGCAGAAGTTAATGGGCTGGCAGGAATGCGTTGTGCTGTTACTGCCGCGACTTTCTCTTTGCCAAACAGTAGACTGTGACCTGAAGGGTGCTATGCCGTGCCGCCAGTGCAATGTGACATCATGAATCGCGTAGAAGGAATCGGGTTTGAGTGAAGCGCAATCCACACCAAAACTCCCTGGCATACTCTGCTTGACGGACAAATGTGATCGGCCCGAAAGCGAGCTGTTTATCGGCCTTAAGAAGAAGGGGTTTCCCCTAGCTGTTCTGGCAAATCCGGATGGGGCCAACTATGAGAGATTGCATCGCGCCGGCCTGATTGCGGGTCCCATGGCGTTGCGGAATCGGTTTGATAAAGAGGGAACCGCGGCTATTCGCAAGGAGCTGGAAACCGGCCGGTATGATGTTGTGCATGCGTTCAATCCCCGTGCACTGGCGTGTGCATTGCGGGCGAGCCGGGGAGTTTCGGTCAAGATCGTTGCTTACAGGGGGGTGATTGGCAATATCAGCTACCTCAACCCGGAATCCTGGATTACCTTTCTTCATCCCAGAGTGGATCTGATCGTTTCCGTGGCGGACGCGATTCGTGACTATCTTGCCTCTCTGCGTTTCCTCTGGATGCGCCTGCGGCCTTCCAAGCTGGTCACCGTCTACAAAGGCCATGACCTGAGTTGGTATCGTGATACGCCAGCGGATCTTCGGGAATTCGATATTCCGGCGGACGCCTTCACCGTTTGCTGCACCGGCCGGGATGTGCCGAGGAAGGGGTTTGACGTACTGATTGACGCGCTGGCAAGACTTCCACCGGACGTTGTCATTCACTTGTTGTTGGTTGGGGATCTCGATCGCAATGAGGCGGTTAGGCAACAGGTCCAGACGCTATCCCATCCTGAACGTGTGCACTTCACCGGGTTCCGGCGAGATGCGCCTGCGCTGGCTGCCGCAAGTGATGTTTTCGTCTTGCCATCCAAAGAACGTGAAGGCTTGCCCCGGGCCGTTATAGAGGCCATGTCGTACGGCGTTGCGCCCATTGTTACGGATGTGGGTGGCATGCCGGAGCTTGTTGAAAGCGGGGTCAGTGGACTCGTTGTGCCGCCCGCAGATTCGCAGGCGCTCAGTGCCGCGCTTCTCGAGCTTTACCACGATCGGGGGCGCCTGAAGCAGATGGGGCAGAATGCACGTCGCCGGATAGAAACGAATTTCCATACCTCCCAAACGGTGGAGCAAATGGGCATGATTTACTGCAAGCTAATGGGTCAGAACTGAATGCGCCGTTACCTTTTTTTTGTTAATCAACCCTATTCCTATTCAATTCTGCGCCCTCTGCAGGCTGAAATACGGCGTCGGGGTGACGAGGTTGCCTGGTTCGTTGCAGGGTGCACGGCGGCTCCCCTGAAGCCTGATGAAAAAAGGCTGAAGACGGTCAAAGAAGTCGAGGCTTTCGGTGCCGAGGCGACGTTTGTACCCGGCGATTGGGTGCCCTATTTTTTTCCCGGTATAAAGGTTGAGGTGTTTCACGGTTTAGCTCGAAATAAACGTGGTCACAAAAGTGAGGATGAGAGCGACCATTATCGGGTTCGGGGCTGGTTCGATCTTTACTGCACTCATGCGGAAAAAGATACTGAGAAGTTCCAGGCTTTGGCTCGGGAGTTGGGCCATTTTGCGGTGGCCAAGACCGGCTGGCCCAAGATTGATCCCTTGCTCAGGGACGCGAGTCCCGGTGAGCGGGGCCGTGACGAGGGGGAGCCACCCACGGTCTTTTTTGCCTCAACATTCAGTCGCTCAGTAACTTGCGCGCCTCAGCTTGCGGATAAAATAGAAGAGCTTTCGAATAGCGGAAAATGGCGTTTTATTGTGACGCTTCACCCCAAAATGGATCCAGCTACAGTTGCACGTTATCGGTCCATGAAGGGCACCAACCTGCGGTTCATTGAAAGCGATGAGGACCTGGTCCCGTTGTTACCTGAAGCGGACCTGATGTTGTGTGACACGTCATCGATCATGTTTGAGTTCATGTTCCTTCACAGACCTGTGGTTACCTTTTGTACAAAAATGCCCGGCCCCTATCTCATCGACGTTCAGGCTGTTGATCAGCTGGAGGCCGGGCTGATGCGGGCGTTGCAGCGCCCCGCTGAACTACTGGACGCGCAAAAGAAACTGTGTCGAGATCTTCACGAATTCACCGATGGGCGATCAAGCGCACGGGTTCTGGAAGCGACCGATCAGTTCCTGACGGAAACAAAGTCCACCCTGAAGCCCAAGCCACGGAACCTCCTCAGAAAGCTGAAGGTGAAGCGACGGCTGCGCCGAGAGTTGGCCAACATGCCCACTTAGCCCATGGACTCTTCAAGTTTGAGAACAGAGAGCCAACCATCCGCAAACGGACCAGCCATGTCAGGTATTGATGCATTTCTTGCCAGTACGCCGTTTCAGCCTATGAGCTGTGCGGAGGCAGTGTCGCACTGTAGTGTCGAACATTCCCTGTTGGTTGTTGTCGCATGAAAGTTCTGGTGACTGGTGGTGCCGGCTTTATTGGCTCAGCGCTGATTCGGTACTTTCTCGCAGAAACCAGTGTGGAGGTCGTAAACGTCGATCTGCTGACCTACGCGGGCAGCCTTGAGTCACTGGGCCAGTCTGCAGCCAGTGAAAGATATCGTTTCGAGCAAGTGGATATCTGTGATCAGAATGCTTTGTGGACCATCTTTGAGGCGCATCAGCCAGATGCCGTAATGCATCTGGCCGCTGAGAGTCACGTCGACCGTTCCATAGACGGGCCTGCTGCCTTCATTCGGACCAATATCATCGGAACCTATACACTGCTGGAGGTTGTGCGCAAGTATTGGCTGGCCCTGCCGGACAATCTAAAAAAAGTATTTATATTTCAGCATGTTAGCACGGACGAGGTGTATGGTGACCTCGACGCCTCTGATGAGCCATTCAGTGAGATCACGCGATACGCACCCAGCTCCCCCTATTCAGCCAGCAAAGCGAGTTCTGATCATCTGGTTCGGGCCTGGTATCGTACCTATGGCCTGCCTGTGATTGTGAGCAATTGCTCAAACAACTATGGCCCTTATCAGTTCCCGGAAAAGCTGATTCCATTGATGATTCTGAATGCATTGGAGGGTAAGCCTCTGCCGGTTTACGGGGACGGTCTCCAGATTCGTGACTGGCTTTTTGTGGAGGATCATGCCCGTGCGCTTCACACGATTTTGTGTCGTGGTAAGCCTGGTGAAACCTATAACATTGGCGGGCAAAGCGAGAAAACCAATCTTGAAGTCGTGCATTGCCTCTGCCGATGTCTCGATGATCTGGTTGAAAACAAACCTGCGGGGCTTTCAACCTTTGGCGAGCTGATTTCTCATGTGACGGATAGGCCGGGCCATGATCGGCGCTATGCGGTTGATATCACTAAAATCAGCCGTGAGCTCGGATGGCTGCCTGGTGAAACCTTTGATTCCGGTATGCGTAAAACGGTGAGCTGGTATCTGGATAATCTTGACTGGTGTCGTCGTATTCTTGCCAGATCCGACAAATGGAAACAGATAGTCTGAAGGGTTGGACGATTATGAAGGGCATTGTTCTTGCCGGTGGCACTGGTTCCCGTCTGTTTCCAATCACGATGGGCGTTTCAAAACAGCTCCTGCCAATTTATGACAAACCCATGATCTACTATCCGCTCTCGGTCCTGATGTTGGCGGGTATCAGAGACATTCTTGTCATTACGACGCCCGATGATGCTCCTGCATTCAAGCGATTGCTGGGAGACGGCAAGCGATTTGGTATTCAGCTGGGTTACGAAATCCAGAAAAATCCGGACGGTCTTGCTCAGGCGTTCCTTATTGGGGAAACGTTTATCGGCACCTCAGATGTTTGCCTGGTTCTCGGTGACAACATTTTTTACGGTCAGGGTTTTACGCCAATGCTGAGGAGTGCAGTGCACCAGATTCAGCAGAAACGAGGTGCGATGGTTTTCGGCTATCAGGTCAAAAAACCGCAGTATTTTGGTGTAATCGAGTTCAATAGTGATATGCAAGCGGTGTCGCTGGAGGAGAAGCCCCAGCGTCCCAAATCAAATTTCGCAGTGACAGGTCTATATTTTTATGACAACCAGGTTGTTGATATAGCTAGAAAAATAGCACCATCCGCAAGGGGTGAGCTTGAAATAACAGCCATAAATAATGCCTACCTTGAACGTGCCCAGCTTAATGTTCAGCTTCTTGGACGCGGATTCGCCTGGCTGGATACAGGGACTCATGGAACACTCCTTGAGGCTGCGCAGTTCGTTGAAACCATTGAAAAACGTCAGGGGTTCAAGATTGCTTGTCTCGAGGAAATTGCATGGCGAAATGGCTGGCTGGGCAATGAGGGTATGCGCAGCGCGGCAGCGTTCTACGAAAAAAGCGGTTACGGATCTTATATACAGGAGCTCGTCGAAGAAAGGGATTCACTAGACAAAAATGGTGTGTTTGGTGAGTAGGCCAAGGATCCTGCATATTTGTCGGGCGGAGAAGTTCATTCCGCCGTTTATTGATCTGGTTTACACAAACTTTGACCCGGGCCTGCACCAATTTGTCATTTTCGGTGACCACCAGAAATTCAGCATTGAGGATCGCGTCGGTGCATACCGGATAGAGAACGGCTTTCTCAGAAAAACGGCGGGGAAAGCCCGGCTTATCGCGCAAATGCATCGCGCAGACCGAATCATTCTACACGGACTGTTTACTCGCTCTGTCATCAAGATGTTATTTCTGATGCCATGGCTGCTGAGGAAGACCTACTGGTTTATCTGGGGCAAGGATCTCTATGGAAAAAGGGAGCGGGTAGACTCAAAACCTGGGCTTAAGGATTTTTCCAGGCGATTTGTTATCAGGAATATGGGACACCTGGTGACGCATGTGCCGGGCGATATCGAGCTGGCCCGCATCTGGTATGGTGCCAGCGGAACAGCACACCAATGCCTGATGTACACCTCTAATCTGGTGCCTGAGCTGCAAGTCGACGAGCTTTCCAGGGACGTCGTGGCGGTACAGGTGGGCAACTCGGCGGATCCCAGCAATAATCACCTGGAAGTTTTCGATCAGCTTGCAAGCCTTCCAACAGACAACTTCCGCGTGTTTGTTCCTCTCTCCTACGGAGATAAGCGGCATGCCAGGCGAGTGATTGACGAAGGTAAAAGACTGTTTGGTGATCGGTTTGTTCCGCTGGTTGATTTCTTGCCCCCGGATAACTATCAGGAGTTTCTTGCCGCTATCGATGTTGCCGTTTTCAATCACAATCGCCAGCAGGGTCTCGGCAACCTGATATCTCTCCTGGGAATGGGAAAAAAGGTGTTTCTTCGGCCTGATATTTCAACAGCCAGTTTGTTGAATTCCCTCGGTATCGAGTGGTTCGACGTCAGCAAGCTTGATCTCTCTCCGATCGGGGAGCTTTCAAAAGCACATAATGTAAGGAAAGTCCGGCAAGCCTACTCAAAGGCTAATCTAATCGCGCAACTGGATGAGATCTTCACAGGGTGAGTTATGGGCTACCTCTCGGAAACCGAGCTGAGGAAAATGAATTTCAAGAGCCTTGGGCGCGATGTAAAGATAAGCAGCAAGGCAAGTATTTACGGTTCGGAACTGATGGAGATTGGTGATTATTCCCGGGTCGATGACTTCTGCATTCTGTCAGGAAAGGTGTCCATTGGTCGATATTGTCACGTGACCCCCATGTGCCTGATCGCCGGAGGGCAACCCGGTGTGGAGCTCAACGATTTTTGCACTTTGGCTTATGGCGTAAAGCTTTTCGCGCAATCCGATGACTATTCCGGGGAATCCATGGTCAACTCTCTGATTCCACCAGAATACAAGCGTGAGCGTTTTGCTGCGGTTGTTTTGGAG
The DNA here is from genome assembly GCF_038098645.1 of Marinobacter metalliresistant. Classification (NCBI taxonomy): domain Bacteria; kingdom Pseudomonadati; phylum Pseudomonadota; class Gammaproteobacteria; order Pseudomonadales; family Marinobacteraceae; genus Marinobacter; species Marinobacter metalliresistant. The sequence goes on from NZ_CP101118.1 coordinate 3,561,196, forward strand.
CGGCAGGTGATCATTGGTACAAACTCGGTTGTTTTCCCCGGCGTGACGGTGGCCGAAGGCTGCGCAATTGGCGCGATGACTCTCGTTGTCACAAGCACCGACCCCTGGGGGGTTTATATCGGGAGTCCGGCCAGATGGCTGAAGGCGAGAAAGAGAGATCTCAACGAACTCGAAAAAAGGTTTCTGAGGGAGACCGGTGTGTGATCCCTTTTAACCGTCCTCCCGCAACGGGAGATGAGTTGCAATACCTTGAAGAAGCGTTGAGTCAGGGAAAGCTGTCTGGCGATGGGCCGTTCACTGAGCGTTGCAGGACGTGGTTTGAGAGTCAGTTGGGTTGTGCTCGGGCATTTCTGACGCCCTCCTGCACGCAGGCTCTGGAGATGGCGGCGTTGCTGATCGATGTAAAGCCCGGTGATGAAATCATCATGCCGAGCTACACCTTTGTCAGTACCGCAAACGCGTTTGTACTTCGAGGTGCGCGGATTGTTTTCGTGGATATCCGTCCGGACACGATGAATATTGACGCAACCCTGATCGAGCATGCCATTACCGAAAGGACACGGGCGATTGTTCCCGTGCATTATGCCGGTGTCGGATGCGACATGGACTCGATCATGCGGCTGGCCCATCGCTATGACCTCTATGTCATCGAAGACGCTGCCCAAGGAATGATGTCTCAATATCGTGGTCGTCCCCTGGGTACCATCGGGCATTTTGGGGCATTCAGTTTTCACGAGACGAAAAACTACACCAGTGGTGGCGAGGGTGGCTTGCTCATTGTGAACGACGCCAGTTTCGTTGCTCAGGCAGAAATCATTCGGGAAAAGGGCACCAATCGCAGCCAGTTTTTCAGGGGCATGGTGGACAAATACACGTGGGTAGGTCTGGGCAGTAGTTACCTGCCAGGTGAGCTTCAGGCCGCTTATCTCTGGGGTCAGCTAAACCAGGCAGAACAGATCCGAGAAAATCGCCGGGCTATCTGGCAACGGTATCACGACGCGTTCAAGCCTATCATTTCACAGGGAATTGTTCAGGGGCCCGTTATCCCGGAGGATGTTGATCACAATGCCCATATGTACTTTCTGAAAGTCCAGAATTTGGAAGAGCGGTCGGCATTAATTGACCACCTCAAGCAGTCCGGTGTGATGGCGGTATTTCACTATGTCCCTCTGCACGCCACACCGTTTGGTCAGAGAGTGGCAAGGTTTGATGGCGAGGACCGGTTTACGGTGCAGGAGAGTGAGCGCCTGATTCGTCTGCCCCTCTGGTACGGCTTATCAGAGGAGGAGCAGAATCAGGTTATTCAGTCCCTTCTGTTATTCTTTGACTGACTGGGAAAGGTTTTCTTTGAGCTTAATGTCCACAAGCCTGCGTATTTGTTAAATGTCACTTGTGCGTAGGTAACGGCCGTCAAGTAACCCACGGCGCCGTCCAGAAAGCCAAAGCGTATGAAATACACCTGAACGAAGGTCAGTATCCCCCGCAACGTTGGATAAATCATGGTGCGGGCTTTCTTACCCCTGCGGTGTTTTTCCAGTGAACCAAGCCATGCGTATTTTGCACTTTTCTCCAGAGAATGACCAAAATCCCGGTGCGTGTAATGAGTCAGCCGGCCGCGCAGCGTTTTGGTTTTCCTGCCCTCGGGGAGCAGGATGCGTTCATGGACCAGCGCATCAGAAAAGCGCACGCCCTCCCGGAGGAAGAGGCGCAGTGGTGCCCGGCCGCTACGGCCGAAGTCGAGGCGCTTGCCATAGATAGTAACGGCCCAGGGCAGCTTATAGGCATCGGCATCCGGATCCGCCAGGTGATGGTTGATTTCGCGCGCCAGCTCAGGGGTGATGCGTTCATCCGCGTCCAGCGACAGCACCCAGTCTCCCGTCGCTTTTTCCAGTGCCCTCTGTTTCTGTATTCCGAATCCCGGCCAATCGGTGACTTCGACGATATCCGCATACTGCTTCGCAATCTCCACCGTTCTGTCCGAGCTGCCGCTATCAAGCACAATAATTTCGTCTGACACCAACCGTGCGGACTGGAGACAATCAGCAATATGGTCTTCCTCGTTCTTGGTGATGATGGTGGCGGAGACTTTCTGCTTCCGTTTACGCGTGTAAGATGCGCTCAATTCATTAAACAACGCCGAGCCCAGACCGGCGACTGCGAGCAGGTAGAACGTCAGAAACAGGGTTCGGTTAAAGGTTGCTTCTGTCAGGCCAAAGAAAAAGTAACCTGCAGTAACCATGGTGCCGGCCGCGGCGAGGTGCGCCGTAGGCGCATGCTTGCTGAACAGGTGTCGCGCAAAGATGGTGAGCGGTATGAAAATAAGGAAAAGCCAGCTCAAAATGCCGGGAATGCCACTGGTAGCGGCATTGTTAAGCAGATCGTTATGGGCGTGACCCGTGCAACAGTCGAACAGGATGGCGGATGCGTCCCCACTCTCCACAGAAGTTTCTATGCTATGGGTGTACCCGCCGAGGCCAATGCCGGTCCACGGATTATCACGAAACATTGCCCACGCAAGCCCCCAGACCTCGAGGCGAATCTCCATTTCCGTATCCAGGTTGCCGTTCTCAAACGCGCCTTCAACGGATCGTGACATGCGATCGCTGCCTGCCACTGCCGCAAGCACCAGGACGGGAATCAGGATAAGGCCGGCCAGGCGGAGTTTTTTGCCGAGTAACGGCACAAGTGCCAACAGGAGGAAAGGCAGGGCAACCAGGTTGCTCCGGGTCTCGGAGAGCATGGAGATGGTCACTGCTGCAACCCCGGTGATCAGGAACAGCAGAGCCAGAATGTAGCGTTTTTCGCGAGCGAAGAAAAGTCCGCCTGTTATCGTCAGCATGCCGCCGAGCAGAGCGATATTGCCGAAACTGATTGGGTTAATGCCGCCACCAAGACGGGTGTTCAGCAACTGGTCCAGCCCCCCGTGGCGGGCCGCAAGGGCCGTAAAGAAACTCACAATCACTGATGCCGCAATGAGCCCGGCGGCGGCAAAAGCCGCATTGGCACGAACCTGGGCGTAACTCAGGGCAACGATCAATGGCCAGAACAGAATGAAGCGGGCATGGGTGCCGAGGGTTTTCCCGCCCTCGTAGTCGAATCCTTCAAGCGACCAGGAGTAAAAGCTCACCAGCACAAAAAAACCAGAACGCAAAGTGCATCAGCCGCAGCTCTTTGGGTTTGTCCCAGCCGGTTCTATAAAGTGATTTCCTATGGCCTGTGATCATACCGGCGATGGCCAGCAGCAATGTGGCTGCCGCCAGGATAGTCGACGATAGAAGAGCGCCCCCGAGGCCAATCATCAGTAATAGTGGAAGAAACGTCCGGGTGGAAAAGGTCATGTGCGCGAAGTCCGTGTGGTATCTGGTGGGCAGTGGCGTCGCTGATCTCCGGAAGGCCTGGTGTCCCGTCTGGCTAATTCGCAGTAGGTTAGCGAATTAGCCAGACGGGACACTAGCATACCCGGTCCGGATTGTAGGGGTTTATTTCTCCGGGGGGGGCGATGTCTCATTCGTTTATACTCCCACTGGTACTGTTCCGGAATCTCTCTGACGCAGTGTTCAATTGAGAGGTTCAGGGCGGTTGTGGCGGTTGTGGGGTCCTTGTCACCCAGCCCTGGTTCCGTTTCGCGGACAACGATTCGAAAGCCCCGGGCATCGGCAAGCCGTTCGGCATAGGTGATCAGGACATTGGCTCCGGTGCGCTGGATCAGTTTTGAAACCAGGGTCATGGTTTTGACGTCCATGCCAAAGAAGGGTGCAAAGGCATTACCTTTGCCCCGGGGTGACTGGTCCGGCAGGATGCCGGCAACGCCACCTTCCCGCAGGATGGAGGCCAGTCGGGCCAGCCCGCGCCGGTCGCCCCGTACGAGCTCGGAACCGACGCGCCCCCGGACCTTGATCATGTAGTCTTCTAATTCGGGCATATTGGGAGGGCTGTAAAGTGCCGCCATTTTGTAGCGTGAGGAAAAAAAGAGGCCGGCCAGTTCCCAGTTTCCGAGATGGGGCGCGAGCAGGATCAGCCCCCTGTTGCCGGCCATGGCCTGGTCAATCAGTTCCAGGCCCTCGGTTTCCCGGATCAGGCCAAGGCATTTCTCCACCGGCCATTCCCACATCAGAGGAACTTCCAGCATGGTCATGCCGGTCTGGGCCAGGGATGCTTTTGACATGGCTGCGCGCTCGGGCCCGGAGAACTCGGGCAGGCAGATCGAGAGGTTGATGTCGGTCACCTGGCGGGACTGGGTTGGCAGCCTCCACACCAGGTAGCCAACGAATCGGCCAGCCCGCTGGGCGCCGGCAAGAGAAAACCAGCCGGCAATCCTGAGCAGACCGGCGATTACGAAATACTTGAACTTGCTCATTTTCGGCCGTACCGGTCCTCGTACCTTACGATGTCATCTTCGCCCAGATAGGAGCCAGACTGCACCTCAATCAGCTCCAGATCGATGACCCCAGGATTTTCAAGGGAATGTACTTGCCCAACGGGGATGAAGGTAGACTGATTTTCCGTGACCAGATAGGTTTTTTCGCCATTGGTGACGCGGGCTGTACCGCTGACCACAATCCAGTGTTCGGCGCGATGGTGATGCATTTGCACCGACAGTTTGGCTCCGGGTTTCACCGTAATCCGTTTGACCTGATACCGGGCACCGTTATCGATGGAGTCATAAACCCCCCAGGGCCGGTAGACTTCCCGATGGTTCATGTGTTCGTGTCGGCCATCATTTTTTATCTGCTCAACGACCGTTTTCACGTCCTGAACGCTGTCCTTGTGGGCCACCAGCAGCGCGTCCTTGGTTTCAATGACAACCAGGTTGTCCACGCCAACGGTCGCCACCAGACGGCTGTCTGCGCGCACGAGGGTGTTGGACGTTTGGTGGGTAATCACATCCCCGGTCAGACTGTTGCCGTTCGGGTCTTTGTCGCTGACGGCCCAAAGCGCCGACCAGGAGCCGATATCGCTCCAGCCGGCATCCAGGGCAACCACGGCGGCCTTGCCGGTCTTCTCCATCACCGCGTAGTCAACGGATTCGGAGGGGCATTCGGCAAAGCGCTGGGCATTGACCCGGGTAAAGTGCAGGTCATCGGCAGTATCGGCGATGGCGGCGCGGCAGGCGGTGAGGATATCGGGACGGTATGCTTCGAGTTCTTCAAGATACCGGCGGGCACCGAACAGGAACATGCCGCTGTTCCAGAGGTATTCTCCGGAATCGAGGTAGCTGTTCGCGGTTGCCTGGTCCGGTTTTTCGACAAATTTGTCAACCGCATAGCTGTCCGGGCCCAGTTCGGTGCCTCGGTGTATGTAGCCATAACCGGTTTCCGGATGGTGGGGGACAATGCCGAAGGTAACCAGTTTACCTTCCCGGGCCAGGGGGATGGCCTTTTTGACGCCCTCCTGAAAGGCTGTGACGTCCTTGATCAGATGATCAGCCGCCAGTACCAGCATCAGGGGATCATCGGCGCCGTTTTCCACGGATTCAGACAACTGGAGGGCGGCCAGTGCAATAGCCGGGGCGGTATTGCGTCCGCACGGCTCAAGAATAATGCGGGTATCTTCGTGGCCGGATTGGCGCATCTGTTCTGCCGCCAGAAACCGGTGCTCTTCGTTGCAGATCAGAAGCGGGTTCGCTGCGTCCATGCCCTCAAGCCGCGCCACGGTGGCCTGCAGCATCGACAGGGGGCCGTTGGCCAGTTTCAGGAACTGTTTCGGGTTCAGCTGCCGGGACATCGGCCAGAGCCGTGAGCCGGTGCCGCCAGCCATAATGACGGGGTGAATCATCTGTACACTCCGGGCTTGAGTTGGAGAATGTCGTGAAAAAACATCAAAATCAGGCGCGTCATCTTACCATAAGGCATCCATGATATTGTTCTGACCAAACCGTAAACTGATTACCAAGCCACCAGGAATTGTGATGAAGCTACCGTTATCCGTTTATTACATCACTCAGGATGAAGAACTGCGACTACCGGAGTCGCTGGCAAAGGTTTCCGGCTGGGTGGATGAGATCATCGTAGTCGATTCCGGGAGTACTGACCGAACCCGTGAAATTGCAGAAGCCGCCGGCGCCCGGTTTGTTCACAATGACTGGCAGGGATTTGCCTGCCAGAAGGCCTTTGCCGCCAGTTTGTGCCGGAACGACTGGGTGCTGGACCTGGATGCGGATGAAGTGCTTTCTGACGAGCTGGTGAGCAATATCAAGGGCCTGTTTTCAAAGCCTGTGGATGCTGACATCGCAGGCTTCAGAATGCGCTGGGTACTCTCCCAGCCGGACCCCAGGCATCCATTCCGGCACGACAAATCAAAAAAGATCCTGAGGCTCTACAACCGTAACAAAGCCGTTATCGAGGCGGAAAAAGACAGCAACAATGACCGGCCACAGGTAAAACATGGTCGCGTACTGGATCTGAAAGGCGATGTCCTGCATCGCACCCTGATTTCGCTGGAGCAGATGGAGCGCAAGTACTGTCAGTTGTCGACAGAGCAGGCCCGCTTTCTGGCAGAAAAGGGAAGGAAGATTTCGAGCCCCCGGCTTTTTGCCGAGTTCCCTTTGAAGTTTCTGAAATATTACCTGGTACACCGGCAAATACTGAATGGCTGGTTTGGCCTTAGCGTGGCAATCACGGCCGCCAACCGGAATTTCATGCGGCTGGCCAAGGCCAGGGAATTGCAGATGCTGGCGGCCCTTGAGAAAGGTGGTAGGCAGAAGCAGCCCTGACGTTTTCTCAGCTTCCGGAATGCCTGGCCGTTGCCGAGAGGTACAGGGTTTCGGTCTGAGCCACCATGGCCTCCAGGGTCAGCGTTTCCCGGGCAAAGGCCATTGCCGGTTGTTCAGCCTGGTTCAGGGCATCCAGGTCGGCTAACGATCTGGACAGCAGGTCCGCGAGATCCTGATCGCTGTGCCCCGGACTGAGAGCTGTGGCGGGAAGAATATCCCGGGGCCCGGATACCGGCGTTGACACAACCGGACAGCCATGCAGCAGCGACTCTACCAGCACATAGGGAAAACCCTCCCGTTCCGAGCTGATTACCGCCAGTTGTGCCTGCCTGTAAACCGGTGCCAGGTTTTGGCGGAACCCCGCCAGGGCGATGTGTTGTTCCAGTCCTGATTGGCGGATGAGGCCTTCAAGCGGCTTCCGCTCGCTGCCCTCACCAAAAATGGTCAGTTGGCAGCCTTCTGCAGACTTGCCTAGCATCGACCAGGCCCGGATGAGGACGTCAAAGCCTTTTACGGGCTCCAGTCGCCCGACGGCAATGACATTGATATTGCCTTTTGGCAGGGCTGGTCCGTCGTCCCGATTCTTCAGTTGCCTGGTGATGTCGACACCGTTGTAGATCAGGTGCTTTTGGGGGTGCTGCAGAGCCCTGAAAATCTGTGGGCTGACCGCAATAACCCGGTCAAGACGATCAAAGGCCTTGTGGCTGGATTTGGTGCCATGAACCGTGCCCACCCGCACGCGTGCCAGTTTTCCGGTTTTGCCGGCAAGTTGCGCGGCCTTGTTGCCCTGGGCGTGAAGAATATCCGGCGACAATCGGCGCAGGCATCGGCGAAGGGCCAGTTGCAGCCACAGGTTACGGCGCCCCAGATGGACGGGTAGCGGATGAAATCCGACATTGGCCGGAAATTTGTCACGGTAAGCCCGGTGGCCAAGGACATGGACCCTGTGGCCGCGGTCGGCCAGAGCTCCCGCCAGATCGGCCGTGTGTTGCTCCATGCCGCCCCAGGTTGTGCCGGGCGTTGCGAGGAGAAATGCGATGGTTAATCGTCTGGACGGATTCATGTTCGGTAGGCGGGCTGCTTTAGTATTTTCTCGTAAACCTGCAACGTCGCCTCTGTTTGCGCCTCAAGACGGAACCGGTAGGGAATCTCGATCGCCGGCGGTTCGGAATCCAAAAGCCGGGATACGGTCTGGGCGAAGTCCCCGATATTGTCCGGTGGCACCAGTCCTTCCCTGAAGCAGGCTTGCAAGGTTTCCGCTGCGCCGCCCCGGTTATAGGCGACGACGGGCGTTCCGGAAGCCAGAGCCTCGGTCACTGTCCTGCCAAAGGGCTCGGGTTTGGTGCTCATGTGGCAGACCACATCCGCAAGCAGATACAGGTTGGTCATGTCATTGCGCTGGCCAAGGAAGCTGACCTTGTCGGCCAGGTCCAGACGGGCGCGTTCTTTCTCCAGCTCTTCCAGGAAATGCTCCTTGCCGGGTTCGGCGCCGCCCACGATGATGCCATGGCAATCCGGCCGTTCACGCACCAGCTGTGCCATCATGGTCAGGAAATCCAGCTGGCCTTTCCAGCGTGAGATGCGACCGGGCATCATGATGATTTTCTGGTCGACTAGCTGGGGGTATTGCCGGAACCAGCGGTCCAGCCATTGTGAAGTGAGCTCCCGCTGGCGGAAGGCATCCACATCCACACCTCGCTGGATGACCGTCAGTTTTTCTTCCGGCACGGGATAGTTATTCAGAACATAGTCCTGCACGCACCGGGAAACGGCGATTATGTGGTCAGCACGGGTCATGATGGCGCTGTAGGGATTGACCGAGTACATGCCATGAAAGGTGGACACAACCGCGGGGCGCTTGTGGGCCGGAATGCTTTTCAGGGCCAGAAAAATGATCCAGGCCGGCATGCGGGAGCGGACATGCACAATATCCGGTTTCAACGCCAGCAGCAGTTTTCGCATGGGCAGAATCTGCCCGAAAGACGCTGGGGTCTTCCGGTGTATGGGCATGAATATGTGTTTCGAGCCCTGGCCGCGGAGCTGCTCGGCCATGGGGCCGCCTTTTGAGACCACAAACGATTCATGGCCACGTTTGACGAGGTCCGCGGCGAACTCCACGGTTCCTCTTTCCACCCCACCGCTGTAAAGCGCCGGCAGTGCCTGGAGAATTTTCAACGCTTGGTCCCCTTGAGCTGGCGTTGGTTGGCTTTGTGATTCTGTGGCAGAAGTCCCTGTTCCAGTACCCAGCGGGCGGCACGATTGGCTTCCCAGAGGGCGTGATCATGGCTGACATTGCCGGCCATAACGCTGGCATGGTCGCGCCACTGGCCAATGTAACCCTCCCGGACCAGCCGGTCTACGCCCCCGGCCACCCGGCTGCCGGGCCTGGCCGATAACTCGAAGATCCCGGTCGGAACACCCGAAGTTGCCGCTTCGCACACCATCGACATACTGTCCGGTGTCACCCAGACTGCCCGTGAGGCAGAAAGCTGATGGTTGAGCCAGTCCGCATGAGTCTGCTGCGGGTGAACGACGGTAGTCCGCAGCCCGGCGAGTTCATCGAGTCGGTCCTGAAGTGCTTCCGGGGTTCGCCGGGAACTGCTGATGGTCCATCGCCAGTCCGGATATTGCCCGATCAGATGAGACACCTGCCCGAGGATGACATCATCCTCCCAGTCAAAATGAGGTGAAGGGCCGCCAACCAGCAAAAGCGCTTCCCGCTTTCCGGTGATTTTTGCCAGAGGCGTTATGGTATTCACAACACCCTCGGTAATGAATATCCGGGAATCGGGCTGGACACGGTCATGGGCTGGAATCAGGGCACCGCTGACCAGTGATAGCGGGAAGCCGGGCTTCATGATGACCAGTGTTCTGGTTCCCCTGAGTTTCCGCAGGGAAAGTAATAGCCGGTGCGTGCCGGACCCGGCTGCGATCACAAGATCGGGGTGGGGCAGTGCCGGTTCCATGCGTGGCGCAATGGCCAGCAGGGTTCGCCAGATCGGGACCTTTATTGCGGAGGCGTCGACCCAGTACAGGCTTGCTCCGGCGAGCACGCGAAGTCGATTACCAAGACCTTTCAGCTGGTTCCGGTGGCCCGGTTTGTTGTCGGTCAGAAGCCACACCACCGGTGCGGCTGAGTCCTGTTCACTGGGCTTCGGCATGGTTGTCAGGCACTGAATGCCCACCTCCTTGTTGCCCCGGGGTTATAGGGTTCAGCGGCGGCCATAAAAGCCGGGATCGTCCGGGTCCGGACGAGTCTTGAAGCGCCGGTGCATCCACAGGTACTGATCCGGTGCGCGCCGGACTTCTCTTTCGATAGTCTGGTTGATCAATGTTGCATCCTGGAGGTCATCCCCGCTGGGAAAGTCCTCCAGAGCCGGGTGGAAATAGATGTCGTACCCGGGGCCGTCTTCCCGGCGGAAGTGACTGAAAGGCACTACCTTGCACCCACTGCGTTCGGCAATGCGTGAGGTTGCGGTAATCGTGCCGGCAGGGACACCAAAAAATGGCGCGAATACGATGTCCTTGCGACCGTAATCCTGGTCCGTGGCGTACCAAACCGCGCGGTTTTTCTTCAGGCTGCGGAACAGGCCCCGAAGGTCCCTGGCGCTCAGAGCCTGGCCATACCGGCGCTCACGGGCGCGGGTCATAACGGCGTTCATCAGCGGGTTATTGTGATCGCGCTGCATCACGTCGGCCTCGATGAATTCCGTTACCAGGCTGCCACCCAGATCCAACGTGCTGTAGTGGCCGCCGAGCAGCAGAATGCCCCTGCCTTCGGACAGGGCCTTTTCAAAATGCTCCAGGCCATGAACCCGGGTAATGCCCGTCAGCCTGGCCGGGTTGCGGAACCAGGCAATGCCCAGCTCCAGCAAGCCGATGCCATTGGCGATAAAGGCTTTGCGCACAAGGGCGGACTGCTGGGCAGTGGTGAGCTCCGGAAAGCACAGCCGGATGTTAACCTCGGCAATGTGGCGGCGGCTGCGCGCGAGGCGGAGTGCCAGCAGTCCGGCGACCTTGCCAAGCCACCACTGGACGCGGATCGGCAGCCGGGAAACAGACCACATCACCACGATGCCCAGCCAGGTAGGCCACCACCGGGGATGAAGGTATGCGGAGTAGTTGGTGTTTCGCGGTAGTTTGCGGTATTTCCTGTTCACGTAAAGCGGTTCCTGCCAGGCCGTGTCCTGATCGTCCTAACCCCACCGGGTGGCCGATCAATCGGAAGCAAATCAATGGGTTTTGCGCTATGATAGCGCACTGTTTTGCCCGGAGTCCTGTGTGCTGCAATTTATCTATTCCCAGCTGATAAGGCTGCTTCTGCCGTTTATTCTGCTGCGTCTGTGGTGGCACGGCCGGCGCGCGCCGGAGCTGCGACGAAACTGGCACCAGCGCCTCGGGCTGGTGCCGGCGGCCTCCGGATCCGTGGTCTGGGTGCACGCGGTCTCGGTGGGCGAAACCATTGCCGCAGCCCCGATGGTCCGGCGCCTGTTGGCACGGAACCCCGACATCACCATCCTGATGACCGCCATGACCGATACCGGGCTGGCCCAGGCACGCAAGATGTTTGGTGATCAGGTGCGGTATGCCTACGCGCCCTATGATACGCCGGGTGCCATCCGGCGGTTCCTGGACCGGGTCAAGCCCCGGATACTGGTTATTATGGAAACTGAAATCTGGCCGAACATGATTCGTCAGTGCCGGGCTCGTCGGGTTCCGGTGTTTCTGATCAACGCCCGCCTCTCCGAGCGCTCTGCGCGCGGGTATGAGCGCATCCGGGGCCTTGTGGCACCTATCATGCAAAGCATCAGCTGGGTCGCCGCCCAGGCAGAGAAGGATGCCGACCGGTTCCGGAGAATCGGTGTTGCGCCATCGAAGGTGGCCGTCACGGGGAGCGTCAAGTTCGATGTTGATATTCCGGATGAGGTGCGGGCAGCGGCCATTGCCCTCAGGCAGAGCCTGGCCGGCCGGCCGGTCTGGATTGCCGGTAGCACCCATGGCAGCGAGGATGAGCAGCTGTTGCTGGCACATCTTAAGGTATTGGAAAAACATCCAGACGCCCTGCTGATTCTGGTTCCGAGGCATCCGGATCGCTTTGAGTCGGTGGCCGAAAAAGCTGTACGGAAGGGGCTCGCACTCGCCCGCCGGTCACTGGGGGACGACCCCTGCAAGGCGCAGGTCTATCTCGGGGACACCATGGGCGAGTTGATGATGCTGTACGGAGCCAGTGATCTGGCCTTTGTCGGTGGATCGTTAATCGAGCGCGGCGGGCATAACCCCCTGGAGCCTGCTGGCTGGGGTATTCCCGTGTTTTCAGGGCCCTACATCTTCAATTTTGAAACCATCTACCAGCGACTGCTTGATGACAAGGGTGTCAAGCTGGTCGCCGATGCAGATGAGCTGGCGGCTCACGTGTCATTGCTGTTCGGTGATGACGAAGAACGCCAGGCCATCGGCCGCAGGGCCCTGGAGGTGGTCAATAAAAACCGGGGAGCCCTGGATAAGGTGGTCGACGGGATCATTGAACGAGTCTGAGGCCTGGCTGGCCGCAAAGGCGGGTAAACCGATTCACCCGCCTTTGCGGTTACTGGGTAGGATCGTCCAGCGTTTCTTCCTCGTTTGCCAGAGCCTCGATCCCGGGGGCAGCGGCGCTCAGCCAGTTGTTCAGGTCGATCAGATCCCGAGGGGTCAGGATTCCGGCGGCCTGTTTGAGCTGAAGCGAGTTGATCACATAATCATAGCGGGCGTTGGCGTAATCCCTCAGGGCTACGTAATAGGCCCGTTCCGCATCCAGCACTTCCACAATATTGCGCGTCCCAACCTCATAGCCGGCGCGGGTGGCGTCCAGGGCGCTGCGGCGGGAGATGATGGTCTGTTCCAGCGCCGAAGCGGTCTCTATATTGTTGTTGACCGTCAGGAACAGGCTCCGGGTATTCACGCGTACGTCCCGGCGCACCGTATTCAGGTCCTGTTCGGCGGCGGTGAGCAGCGAGCGCTGTTCCCGGACGCCGGCCTGGGTGCCGCCGCCCGTGTAGAGCGGGATGGTCAGTGACAGTGAGGCAATGGACTGGTTGCCCTCCTGCTGAGTAAAAAGGGCGTTCTCCAGACTGGTCTCCTGGTATGAGGCGCTCAGGTCAAGGGTCGGCAAATGACCGGACTTTGCCGCTTTCAGGGTGGCTTCGCTGGCATTGAACTGCCTCAGGGCTGCCTGAATGGACCAGTTCTGCTCCACGGCGGTTGTTTCCCAGGAAGTCGGATCCATGGGCTCCGGGCGCCCGAGCGGAAAATTCTGCCTGAGGTTTTCCATGACCTCGGGATATTCGCCGGTTAACCGGGCCAGTTGTTCCCTGGCCACATTCAGGTCGTTGTCGGCGGCGATGCGCTGGCTCCTGGCATCGTCGTAGCTGGCACGCGCTTCATAGACTTCGGTGATGGCAATGAGCCCCACGTCAAACCGTTCCCGGGCCTGTTCGTACTGGCGCTGGATGGCCGTTTCAGTCGCTTTCGCGGTTGTGACGGTGTCCCTGGCGCGCAAGACACCGAAGTAGGCGGTTGCCACGTCGAGAATCAGCTGTTGCTGGGCCAGGTTGTACTGGGCCTCGGCCGCCTCGGTCTGGAACTGGCTGGCTTCGTAGCTGAACCAGTCTTGAGCCCGGAACAGTGGCTGAGTCAGCTCGACGCCGTAGCGGTAGGTTCGATAACTGTCTCCCGAGAAGAGTTGCCGCGTCAGCTCATCGGCGTTTGCCCCCCCGGGTATATTCCTGGGCTCGAAACTTGTGTAGCTTGCTGACCCAACCGCCGAGATTTTGGGCAGCAGGGCGCTCTTGCTGACATCGCTGGTTGCCTGCTGTGCCTGGAACTGCGCCAGGGACGAGGCAATGCCGGAGTCATAGGACAGTGCCTTTTCATAGGTTTCCATCAGATCCAGAGAGAACGCAGGCTGGGCTGCGAGCAGGCTGATCAATCCTGGAAGTAAACGCTTATTCATTGCTTCTCCTGACAAACTATCTCCGGGTATCCCTGATCTGGATAGGGGGTTCGGAAGGCCTGTATTCAAGGTATGGGCCGGTGCCGACGGTGACCCAAAGGTATTGGTTGCTCATTATGGACAATAAACGCCTCCGCATCTACACTTGCAGAGTTCACTCATTTTGTGAGCAGTTCGCGTCTTGACGGGGTGCTGATACACCGAAAACCGGTGGTTGGCTGAGATTGCAGTGCGGAACCCGCAACCTGATCCGGATAATACCGGCGTAGGGATTAAGACCATTCAAAACGTGCTGGTTCCAGCCTCTTCCGTACCGGAAGGCCCGTCATACGCGACCCGACAACCCTCCAATACCGGGAGCAGACCATGACGGACTTGCCAGCCTATCTCAGTGAATCCGCAGCGGCGGATTCCGCCGCCATCAAACCATTATCAGGCTCACGAAAAGTATACGTGCAGGGTAGCCGATCCGATCTGCGGGTACCTATGCGGGAAATTACCGTGCAGGACACGCCCACGGAGATGGGCGGCGAGCCGAACCCTCCGGTGGTTGTGTACGATACGTCCGGCCCGTACACAGATCCTGAAGCTGCTATTGATCTTCGTAAAGGTCTCAAACCAGTCCGCGCCGCCTGGATCGCCGAACGCGGTGATGTGGAACAGCTTCCGGACTACTCTTCCGGGTTCACCCGCCGCCGCATGAAAGACCCCCAGCTTGACCCGCTGAGGTTCATGGACGAGCGAAAACCGCTACGGGCCAAACCTGGCCAAAACGTTTCCCAGATGCACTACGCCCGGCAGGGTATCGTGACCCCGGAGATGGAGTACATCGCCATCCGTGAAAACATGAAGCTGCAGGAGGCCCGGGAACAGGGTCTGCTGAAAGACCAGCATCCCGGACAGTCCTTCGGTGCGGGCCTGCCGGACCAGATTACCCCCGAATTCGTCCGGGACGAAGTGGCTCGCGGCCGCGCCATCATCCCCGCGAACATCAATCACCCGGAATCCGAGCCGATGATCATTGGCCGTAACTTTCTGGTGAAGATTAACGGCAACATTGGCAACTCAGCGGTCAGCTCCTCCATTGAGGAAGAAGTCGAGAAACTGACCTGGGGCATCCGCTGGGGCGCCGATACCATCATGGACCTGTCTACCGGCAAGAACATCCACGAGACCCGGGAATGGATCATCCGCAACTCCCCGGTACCCATCGGCACCGTGCCGATTTACCAGGCCCTGGAAAAAGTCGGCGGCGTGGCCGAAGACCTGACCTGGGAAATCTTCCGGGACACCCTGATTGAGCAGGCCGAGCAGGGGGTGGATTACTTTACCATCCACGCCGGCGTCCGCCTGCACCATGTGCCTATGACTGCCAAGCGCACCACAGGCATCGTCTCCCGGGGTGGTTCGATCATGGCCAAATGGTGCCTGGCTCACCACAAGGAAAGCTTCCTGTACGAGCACTTCGAAGACATCTGCGAAATCATGAAAGCCTACGATGTCTCTTTCAGCCTTGGCGACGGCCTGCGCCCCGGCTCCATCGCCGACGCCAACGACGCAGCCCAGTTCGGCGAACTGGAAACCCTGGGTGAGCTGACCAAAATTGCCTGGAAACACGACGTCCAGTGCATGATCGAAGGCCCCGGCCACGTGCCCATGCATCTGGTAAAAGAGAACATGGACAAGCAACTGGAATGCTGCGACGAAGCCCCGTTCTACACCCTCGGCCCGCTGATCACCGACATCGCCCCGGGCTATGATCACATTACCTCCGGCATCGGCGCGGCGATGATCGGGTGGTATGGCTGCGCCATGCTCTGCTATGTGACCCCCAAAGAGCACTTGGGCCTGCCCAACAAGGACGACGTAAAAACCGGCATCATCACCTACAAGATCGCCGCCCACGCCGCCGACCTGGCCAAGGGCCACCCGGGCGCCCAGATCCGCGACAACGCCCTCTCCAAGGCCCGTTTCGAGTTCCGCTGGGAAGACCAGTTCAACCTCGGCCTGGACCCGGACACGGCCCGCGCCTACCACGACGAAACCCTGCCGAAGGAATCCGCCAAGGTGGCCCACTTCTGCTCCATGTGCGGCCCGAAGTTCTGCTCCATGCAGATCTCCCAGGAGGTTCGGGATTACGCGAAGGAGCATGGCCTCGATGAGGTATCCGCAGTGGATGCGGGCATGCAGGAGAAATCCCGGGAGTTCGTGGAGTCTGGGAGCAAGCTCTACGACAAGGTCTAAAGCCGTACTTTGAGTTTTCCTGGTGGCTCTGTCTGGGCGTGAGTAATTCGTATGAGTGGTTTTGCCTGTAATTAAAGACATCATATTCAAAGTTTGGTTTGGAGGGTCTTATAGGCGAAAGCACATTGTCCGATAGGGTGTGTCGGGACCGGGTTCCCAAAACTGTGCGGAGCCATGGATGGCGGAGCTCAAGCGTCACATGGACGTGCCGCAAGGAGCGTGTTTTGGGAACCCGGTCCCGACACACCCTCCCCCGAAAACAACAAGCTGGGGCCGGAGCTAGAGCTTGAAGTAAGACCCAAGTAAAGGCTATCGTTCAAAGTCGATTCAACAACCGGATGAAAGATGACCAAACCGTTCCAGTTTAAAGCCAGCGACGTCAAAGTCGAAAAACGCGAAACCGTCTTCCAGGGCTTCTTCCGTATGGACAAGCTCTGGCTGACACACCCGCGTTTTGATGGCGGGGACATGCCCGTGTTTACCCGGGAACTCTTTATCCGGGGCGATGCCACCTGCGTGCTGCCCTACGACGCTGAACGGGATCAAGTCGTACTCCTTGAACAGTTTCGCCTCGGCGCCTTGGGCCGCACGCAATCGCCCTGGTTGCTGGAACTGGTCGCCGGCATGAACGAAGATGGCGAAAGCCCGGAAGAGGTTGCCCGGCGGGAAGGGCAGGAAGAGGCCGGGCTTACTTTTCAGCGGCTCGACAAGATCTGCGATTACCTGGTTTCTCCCGGTGGCAGCACCGAGATGATCCACCTTTACTGTGGCCGCATCAGCACGGAAGATGCAGGCGGTCTTTATGGCATGGAACACGAACACGAGGATATTCGCGCCCACGTCGTTTCCTCGGAAGATGCCATAGCGATGATCCACGATGGCCGCATCAACAATGCTGCCGCCATTATTGCCCTCCAGTGGCTTGAACTGAATCGGGCCCGTTTGAGGAGAGGGTGGCAGTAATGGGTGAGTGGACCATGAAACCCAAGCGGTATGTTCCGGACCTGCGTCAGCTCGGTGCCCTGTGTGATGGCAACTACCGGAGACTGCAGAAGCTGCGTCAGCTGGAAGTGGACGGTAAGCCCGTGTGCGAGTTTGAGTTGCACCGGGAGAATCATTACCTCGGGCGTGTCCGTATCCAGGTGCTGCAGACTGCAAGGTTTACCGAAACCCTGCTGCTTGAGCAGGTGCACAACCCGGGGCGCTGGCTCAATAATCCGCAAATGACCGTCCGGGTCTACCACGATGCTTCCATGGCCGAGGTCATCAGCTGTTACCGGGATCGCCAGATTGCCCCTGTGAATGACTACCCCAACCGTTTTATGCACCACCCGGACGAGAAGGTCCAGGTCAACGGCTTTCTGGCCGACTGGCTGGATTATTGTCTGCGGTTTGGCCACCTTCCCATGGAACATGCCGCCTGGTCTGCCGGTGAAGGCGTCGACTGAAACGACGTTTTAAAGGGCGGCAGGCAGTACTAAAGTGGTGTGGCCATGGCCCCCTGATGTGCCATAGTTGTCAAAAATTGCAATATATCGTCCGAGCCTGGCCAGAATGTGACTCCAGTTCGATTCGCGAGTGATAAATCCGCAAACTGACGTCGTACACTTGTGTCCAGACCAAGTGTTGCGCAGCGAGTAGATCCAGAACGCCATGACCATTAAGGAAGAAACCCGGCCGCTCCGGGTATTGCAACTGACCGATCCGCACCTGATGGCGCGTGCCGACGGGGACCTGCTGGGCGTTAAGACCCGCGAAAGCCTGCAGGCAGTCATCGCAGAAGTGCTGAAGGTACACGGCCAGCCTGACCTGATACTGGCCACCGGGGATCTGGCCCAGGATGGTTCGGTGGACGCCTATCGCGTGTTTGGAGAGAGCCTTGAGGTGTTTTCCTGCCCCTCCACGTGGATTGCGGGCAATCACGACCGTATCGAAAACCTGGAAAGAGTTGCCGCAGAGTTCGATGCGAACCAGCGCCATGTGATCCAGGGCGGGTGGCAGTTCGTGATGCTGGACTCCTCCGTGCCCGGCAAGGTCTTTGGTGCCCTGGCCGATTCAGAGCTGGAGTTCCTGGCCCAAGCCCTGGAGCAGCATCCGGATCTGCCAGCCGTCGTTGCATTGCACCACCATCCCGTAGACATCGGATCTGACTGGATGGAAAAGATTGGCCTCACCAACCGGGATGCCTTCTGGCGGGTTGTGGACCGGTTCCCTCAGGTAAAAATTGTGTTGTGGGGACATATCCATCAGGAACACGAACGCGAGCGCCATGGTGTGCAGCTGATGGCCACGCCGTCTACCTGCATTCAGTTCACCTCCGGTTCCAGCAAGTTCGCCGTTGAGGACTTGCCACCTGGCTACCGCTGGTTTGAGTTCCATGACACCGGGGACTTCATGACGGAAGTCCGCCGGGCCACAGATTTCCAGTTCGAGCTGGATCAGAACAGCACCGGTTACTGAATCCGCTCTCGCAGCTCACGGGCTGCAGCCACCATGTTCTTGAGCGCCGGAATGACTTCCTCCCATTGACGGGTCTTCAGGCCGCAGTCCGGGTTAACCCATAGCCGCTCCGCTGGTATCTGCTCTGCAGCCTTCACCATAAGCGACTTGATCTGCTCGCTGTCCGGTATGTTGGGGGAGTGAATGTCGTAGACGCCGGGGCCGATGTCGTTCGGATACCGGAAGCCCCGGAATGCATCGAGCAGCTCCATGTCCGAACGGGATGTTTCGATGGTGATGACATCTGCGTCCATGCGAGCGATGGCTTCGATTATGTCGTTGAATTCCGAGTAACACATGTGAGTATGGATTTGGGTTTCATCTCGAACGCCGTTGGCGGCAATCCGAAATGCCTCTATCGCCCAGTCCAGGTAGTCGCTCCAGTCTGATTTCCGCAGCGGAAGGCCTTCCCTCAGGGCCGCCTCATCAATCTGGATAATGCCAACGCCGGCGGCTTCCAGATCAAGCACTTCCTCCCGAATCGCCAGCGCCAGCTGCAGGCAGGTATCCCTGCGGGGCTGGTCGTCCCGTACGAAGGACCAGTTAAGAATCGTCACGGGACCGGTCAGCATGCCTTTTACAGGTTTTTCGGTCAGTGACTGGGCGTAGCGAGTCCACTCCAGGGTCATGGCTCTCGGGCGGGAAATGTCGCCGAACAGAATGGGCGGTTTCACGCAACGGGAGCCGTAAGACTGGACCCAGCCGAACTGGCTGAAGGCATAACCCTCAAGCTGTTCGCCGAAGTATTCAACCATGTCATTGCGCTCCGCCTCGCCATGCACCAGAACATCCAGGCCCAGTATTTCCTGCTCGTCAATGCAACGGCTTACTTCCTCACGAATCCGTTGCCTGTAGGCGGCTTCTGTCAGTGTGCCCTTACGGAATTGCAGGCGAGCCTGGCGGATGTCCCGTGTCTGGGGGAAGGACCCAATGGTCGTGGTTGGAAACAGGGGCAGGTCAAGTTTCTGTTGCTGGGCTGTGATGCGCGCTGAGTAGGGGCTTTGCCGCTGACCGAGGTCCGGCCTGATTGCCTGGATTCGGGTCTCTATCGAGGGGTTATGAACCCTTCCGGACGTTTTCCGGTTTTCCGTCGCTAGAGCGGATTCAGCCAGTTCCTTACGGACTGCGTTTCTGCCCTGATTCAGGGCGGTGGCGAGAATGGCCAACTCGTCCAGTTTCTGAAGGGCAAACGCCAGCCAGCCGCGGATTTCCGGGTCCAGCTTTTCTTCGCTGTTGAGATCTACCGGAACATGCAGCAAAGAGCAGGACGGCGCCAGCCACAGGCGATCACCCAGTTTTTCATGGACCTGCTCCAGCCAGTCCAGGGTCTTGCCGAGATCTGTTCGCCAGATATTCCGGCCGTTGATAACACCCAAGGAAAGTTGTTTGTGGGGTGGCAGCCAGTCCACCATCCGCGCTACTTCCTGTGGCGCGCTGATGGCGTCGAGGTGTAGGCCGGCAACCGGCAGTTCGCAGGCCATTTGCAGGTTTTCCCGCAACTCACCGAAGTAAGTGGTTACCAACAGCTTGAGGCGGCTGGTCTTGAGATGGTGGTAGGCCAGGCTGAAGGCGTGGCGCCAGTCTGCATCAAGATCGGCGACCAAGGCGGGCTCGTCCACCTGAACCCAGTCGATTCCATGATTCGACATCAGATCCAGAAGTTCCGAGTACACAGGCAAAAGGGAGTCCAGCAGGGTCAGCCGGTCACTGTCGTCTTTGGATTTTCCCAGCCAGAGATAGGTCACCGGGCCGATAATCACCGGTTTAGGAATCAGCCCCTGGGCCCTGGCTTCGTTGATCTGTTCAATCAGCCGGTCGGCATTGAGCTGGAAACGGGTGTCCTGCTGGAATTCCGGCACGATGTAGTGATAGTTGGTGTCGAACCACTTGGTCATTTCTCCTGCCTGCACGCCACAGCAGGACGGCTCCTGCCCGGAGCGGCCCCGGGCTACCCGGAAATACTGATCGAGCGCGCTGCCTCCGGTCTCGCTCACCCGTTCGGGCAGGTTGCCCAGGGTAAAGCTCATATCCAGAACCTGATCGTAAAACGAGAAATCGCCCACCGGAACCCGGTCCAGCTTCCGCTGGCTATGCCAGTGCTTTCGGCGCAGGTCAGTACCTGTGATCTGCAGTTCTTCTTCGGTGATTTGCCCTTTCCAGAAGGCTTCCTGGGCAAATTTCAGCTCCCGGCGGGCGCCAATGCGCGGGAAGCCGAGATTGTGTGTGGTCACCATGGTGTTGTCCTTTGTTCAATCGTGTTGTTTGCAGGAGGGGTCAGGTTATCGCCCTTGCGAGATGAAAAATAATGGTAAAATTTCAGGTATCAATGAATTTAGCTCATGTTTGGAGGCGGAATGATTGAGCGTGGCCATCTGGAAATTCTCAGGGCGGTGGATCAGCAGGGGTCCCTGACGGCGGCCGCCGAGCGGCTACACCTGACCCAGTCTGCTCTGAGCCATTCGGTCCGAAAGCTGGAGCGACAGCTTGGTACGGACATTTGGGTGCGGGAGGGGCGGCAGCTGCGGCTGACCCAGTCAGGTGAGTATTTACTTGCCCTGGCCAACAGGCTGTTGCCGCAGATTGAGCACGCCGAGATGCTGATTGGTCAGTTTGCCAAGGGTCAGCGGGGAACCCTCCGCATCGGGATGGAATGCCACCCCTGTTATCAGTGGCTGCTGAAAGTAGTGGGGCCCTACCTGGAGCAGTGGCCGGGGGTGGATGTGGATGTGAAACAGAAATTCCAGTTCGGCGGCATTGGCGCCCTGTTTGGCCACGATATCGACATGCTGGTAACGCCAGACCCATTGCACCGTCCTGGTCTGGTCTTTGAGCCGGTGTTTGATTACGAGCAGGTACTGGTGGTGGGGGCGGATCATCCGCTGGCTGGCAAACTCTGGGCAGAACCGGAGGATCTGGAAAACGAGACTCTGATTACCTACCCGGTAGAGATTGAGCGGCTGGATATCTACACGCGTTTTCTACTGCCGGCCCATGCCAGCCCGGCGCGGCATAAAACCATTGAAACCACCGACATCATGCTGCAGATGGTCGCAGCAGGGCGCGGTGTGGCAGCCTTGCCGCGATGGCTGGTGGAAGATTACGGGGGGCGGATCCCGGTAAGGGCTGTTCAGCTTGGTAAGACAGGTATTCCCAAACAGATCTTTCTGGGGCTTCGCGAGCGGGATCGGGAGGTGGATTATCTGAATTCGTTCATGACGTTGGCAAGAGAGGTTCGCTGGAGCTAGTGTCTTCGGTTAAACTGCGCAAAAATTTGATCAGGAAACCAGACTATGAGTGAGATACCCGCAGACCTGAAATACATTGAGACCCACCAGTGGGTTCGCGTGTCTGACGATGGCACGGCGACGGTCGGCATTACGGATTTTGCCCAGGAGCAGTTGGGTGATGTGGTTTATATCGGCGTTCCGGATGTGGGCGCGACGGTTAACGGTGGTGAGGAAGCCGGTGTGGCGGAGTCTGTGAAGTCGGCTTCGGATGTGTTCAGCCCGGTGACGGGTGAGGTTATCGAGGTGAATGAGAGCCTCGAGGATGAGCCGGAGAAGGTCAACGAAGATCCTTATGGCGACGGCTGGCTATACAAGGTTCGGCTTGAGGATGCTGGTGAGCTGGATGGTCTGATGGACTCTGCGGCTTACGCGGAGCATGTGGCTGCCGAGGAATAATGCTTCCATTTGGGAGGCTGGCCTGACGGGGCGGGCCTTCCAAAACACGCTGTGAATACGTCCCTGTACGCTTGGCTCCGCCATCCCTGGCTCCGCACAGTTTTGGAAGGCCCGCCCCGTCAGCCCGTCATACATCGGTATCAGTTTCAACTCATCTTGTATAATCCCTGTCTTTCCTTTCCAGGTGGTCTTTATGAATTTTCCGGTTCTGTATCTTCGAAAAGGCGCAGAGCGCCGTCTCCGTGCTGGCCATCTATGGGTTTACAGCAATGAGGTGGACACCCGCCGCAGTCCGCTGACGGAATTCGAGGCCGGTGTTCAGGCGGAGCTTCGGGCGTCGAACGACAAGCCTCTGGGTACAGTGTTCGTTAATCCCCATGCGCTGATTTGTGGCCGGCTGATCAGTCGGGATCCGGGCCACGGTATGACGCCCCAGCGGTTGACCCAGCGGATGGAGGCTGCGCTTGCGCTCAGAGAACGGCTTTTCGACAAGCCGTTTTACCGTTGGGTGTTTGGCGACAGTGACGGGCTTTCGGGGCTGGTGATTGACCGGTTTGGTTCCACCGTCGTTGTGCAGATTTCCACGGCCGGTATGGAGTTGATGAAGGAAGCGGTTGTCCGGGCTGTTCAGCGTCTGGTTCATCCGGAGGCGATCATCCTCAAGAACGATGGCAAGATGCGCAAGGTCGAGGGGCTGGAGACCTATGTGGAGCAGGCACATGGCCCGGAGGTCAGTCTGCTGCAGGTTGAGGAGAACGGCGTCCGTTTTGAGGTTCCGCTGGAGGGTGGCCAGAAAACCGGCTGGTTCTATGATCACCGGATGAATCGGCAGCGTCTTCAGGCCTATGCGCCGGGCAAGCGGGTTCTGGATGTGTTCAGTTACGTCGGTGGCTGGGGTCTTCAGGCGGCCTGTGCCGGGGCCACTCAGGTGACCTGTGTGGACAGTTCGGCCGGTGCGATTGATTCGGTTCACCACAATGCCCGGCTCAATGGTCTGGACAATGTGGAAACGATTGAAGGCGATGCCTTTGAGGCGCTCAAGGCGCTGGCGGATGAGAAGGAAAAGTACGACATCGTGGTGCTGGACCCTCCGGCACTGATTCCCCGGCGCAGGGACCAGAAGGCGGGGGAAGAGGCCTATGCGCGGTTGAACCAGCTTGGCCTGCGTTTGCTGGAGCGGGACGGGGTGCTGGTTTCGGCGTCCTGTTCGATGCATCTGTCGCAGGAGAAACTGGTAGATATCATCCGGGGCAGCGGCCGGAAGATTGACCGCTTTGTCCAGTTGCTGGAGCAGGGGCATCAGGCCCCGGACCACCCGGTAATTCCGGGCATTCCCGAGACCGATTACATCAAGTCCTGCTTTGTCCGCTCGCTTACCGGGTTCTTCTGAAGCCAGTGAAGTCGGTGAAGTCGGGGTCAGATGAAAATGGGGTCAGATGAAAATTTCATCTGACCCCATTTTCATCTGACCCCATTTTCATCTGACCCCAAATTTACTTCAGTTGCGCAGCGAGATAACGGGCCAGCCGCTGTCCCGGGCAAACTTCTCCAGGGTGGGATCCGGGTCGACGGCTACCGGGTTGTCCACTTTCTTCAGCAGCGGCAGGTCGTTGTGGGAGTCGCTGTAGAACCAGGCGCCTTCAAGTGTCCTGTCATGGGCTTCCAGCCAGTCGTTCAGGCGTTTGACCTTGCCATCCTGGAAGCTCGGGGTTCCCGCCACTTCGCCGGTGTAGCGGCCGTTCACCAGTTCGGGTTCGGTGGCAATAAGATGCTCAATGCCGAGGGTTTCGGCAATGGGTTCAGTCACAAAGCGGTTGGTGGCGGTAATGATCATCAGGGTGTGGCCCCGCTCCCGGTGGCTGTTCAGGAGGTCTTCCGCGCTGGCCTGCATCATGGGGCGTACTTTCTTCGCCATAAACGCCTCCCGCCAGGCCAGCAGCTCGCCCATGTTATGGCTGGCCAGGGGCTGAAGGGCAAAACCGAGGTAATGCAGGATATCCAGCTCGCCGTTCAGGTATTCCTGATAGAAGCGGTCATTGGCAAGGCGATATTCCTCGGCATCCACAATGCCTTCCTCTACCAGAAATTCACCCCAGGCATGGTCGCTGTCGCCGGCCAGAAGGGTGTTGTCCAGATCAAAAATTGCGAGCGTCAAGCTGTTACCTCCAGTGATCACAGGGCCTGCGGGAAAGCGCGAAGTCTAACACGACCTGTCCTCAACGGCTCCGTTTGCCGAACCCTTGGGATTCTGTAAGAATGAGAGCAACTTGGGCAAATCTGACCGGTGAATTTTTGTACTGGTCTACCGACTTTTAAGAGGACTGTGCCGTGATCGATTCAGACGGTTTCAGACCCAACGTCGGAATCATTCTGGCCAACCACAGGGGAGAAGTTCTCTGGGCAAGGCGAATAGGGCAGGATTCCTGGCAGTTTCCACAGGGTGGTATCAAGCATGATGAATCACCCGAGGAAGCACTGTACCGGGAGCTTGGAGAGGAAATCGGCCTGTGTGCGAACGATGTGGAAATCATCAGTTGCACCCGGGGCTGGCTGAGGTATCGACTCCCGAGGAGGATGGTACGCCACAACTCGCTTCCCGTTTGTGTGGGTCAAAAACAGAAATGGTTCCTGCTGAGGATGTTATCGCCGGATGCGCAGGTTTGCGTGGACGGCACGAATTCACCGGAGTTCGACGGCTGGCAGTGGGTAAGCTACTGGTATCCACTGGGCCAGGTAGTTTCATTCAAGCGTGAAGTGTATCGACGTGCGCTGAGAGAGCTTGCGCCGCGGCTGTTCTACAACATGGAACAGTGGCATCGGGCGGAGCAGAACCGGCGTTTAAAGGAACAACAGAAATGACGGACTGACACCGCCATGCTGAGCATTCTGCGAAGTCTAGTACAAGAGGTAAACAGCGCCCGCGATTTGCAGGAGGCGCTGGATATCATCGTATCGCGGGTGCAGAAGGCCATGGGAACGGAAGTCTGTTCCGTCTACCTGCTCGATCCCGCTACCAACCGCTATATCCTGATGGCCACCGAAGGCCTCTATCGGAAAGCAGTGGGGCAGGTGAGTCTCGCGTATTCCGAGGGCCTTGTCGGTCTGGTGGGCGCCCGTGAAGAACCCATCAACCTGGAAGATGCGCCGTCCCATCCACGCTATCGCTACTTCCCGGAAACCGGGGAGGAGCGATTCCGCTCCTTCCTGGGCGTCCCGATCATTCACCATCGCCGTGTCCTTGGCGTACTCGTTGTTCAGCAGCGGGAAAGCTCCCGGTGTTTCGACGAGGGTGAAGAAGCTTTCCTGGTAACCGTATCGGCACAGCTGGCGGGTGTTATTGCCCACAGTGAAGCGACCGGGGCTATCAGTGGTCTGTCCCTGACCGGAGAAGAGGCTCACGATGTCAGCTTCAGTGGCGTCCCCGGCGCTCCGGGTGTGGCGATCGGGAGTGGCGTTGTGGTTTACCCGTCCGCCGATCTGGATGTGGTTCCTGAAAAGCCCACCGACGACATTGACCAGGAACTGGAGCTGTTCCGGGCTTCGGTGAAGGCGGTCCGGGAAGATATCGAACGCGTAGCCAAACGGCTCGCCTCGCAGTTGCGTCCGGAAGAGCAGGCGTTGTTCGATGTCTACCTGAGAATGCTGGGCGACGATGCCATGCCCGGTGAGGTCGCAAACAAGATCCGGGAAGGGATCTGGGCCCAGGGTGCTCTGAAGCAGGTGGTCCAGCAGTACATCCGCCACTTCGAGATGATGGACGACCACTACCTCCAGGAGCGCGCTGTTGATATCCGGGATCTGGGCCGCCGTCTGCTGTCCCATCTCCAGGAGGGTGAGCAGAAACATCTGAATTATCCGGAACGTACTGTTCTGGTGAGCGAGGAGCTTACGCCCGCCATGCTGGGTGAGGTGCCCAAGGGGCAGCTGGTAGGTCTGGTGTCGGTGAAGGGCTCCAGCAACTCACATGTGGCGATTCTTGCCCGTGCCATGGGTGTGCCCACGGTAATGGGGCTGGTGGATATTCCCGTTAACCAGCTCGATGGCAAGGACCTGATTGTTGACGGTTTTGAGGGCCAGATATTCGCGTCACCGTCTGCGGATCTTCGCTCGTATTACCAGGCGATCTGTGAGGAAGAAGATGAACTGATCCGGGGCCTGGAAGTGCTCAAGGACAAGCCCTGTGAAACCACCGATCATCACCGGGTTTCGCTGCTGGTAAACACCGGGCTGATGACCGATGTCGTTCGCTCGCTGTCCCACGGTGCCGAGGGCATTGGTCTGTACCGGACGGAAGTCCCCTTCATGGTCAAGGACCAGTTCCCCTCCGAGCAGGAGCAACGCGAATATTACCGGGAGCAGCTCGAGGCCTTTGCGCCCAGTCCGGTCACCATGCGCACGCTGGATATCGGCGGCGACAAGGCGTTGACCTACTTCCCGATCCACGAGGAAAACCCGTTCCTGGGCTGGCGCGGCATCCGGGTAACCCTGGACCATCCGGAGATTTTCCTGGTTCAGGTGCGGGCAATGCTCAAGGCCAGCGAGGGCCTGAACAACCTGCAGATCATGCTGCCGATGATCTCCAATATCTCGGAGGTGGAGGAATCCCTGCACCTGATCTACCGGGTGTATCACGAGGTCCGGGAAGAGGGCTACGACATTCACATGCCGAAAGTCGGCGTGATGGTCGAGATTCCCGCAGCGGTCTACCAGATCCGCGAGCTGGCCGACCGGGTGGATTTCCTGTCGGTGGGTTCCAACGATCTGACGCAGTACCTGCTGGCGGTGGATCGCAACAACCCGAGGGTTGCCCAGCTCTATCATTCCTACCACCCGGCAGTGCTTCAGGCACTGGTCCGGATTGCCCAGGATGCCCATTCGGTCGGGAAGCCGGTGGGCATTTGCGGGGAACTGGCCGGCGATCCCGGTGGCGCGTTGCTCCTCATGGCCATGGGGTATGATTCCCTGTCCATGAACGCGGCCAGCTTACCAAAGGTCAAATCGGTCATTCGGAGTATCAGCCGGGAGTGGGCCGTCCAGTTGCTGGAAGATGTGTTGCTGCTGGATTCTCCGCACGTCATCAAGAGCTGTGTGGATCTGGCTCTCCGAAACGCCGGTTTTGGCCGCTACCTGAGGCCCGGCAAGTCAAGCGCCATGGCGGTTTCGGAGGCGGCCGTTTCCTGACTCGGCGAATATAGGGTGTGTACTCTAAAGCGGGTTGTTACCTTGGTATCTGCAGTATCCGGTGGTTCAGAACACGGAATCGCACTTTTTGTCCGGAAAAGGAAAGGCTATGAAGGCACCAACTGATCTTAAATCCGCTCCCCGCATCGGGCTTGCCCTGGGCGGTGGTGGTCCTTTGGGCGGAATATACGAGATCGGAGCATTGCGTGCCCTGGACGAAGTGCTGGACGGCCTCGACTTCAACAATATCGATGTTTATGTCGGGGTAAATGCCGGTTCTTTTGTGGCGGCGAATCTGGCAAACCAGATGACCACCGCACAGCTGTGCCGGATTTTCGTGCGCAATGAGGCCGAGGTTCACCCCTTTCACCCGGAAGTCTTCTATCGGCCGGCATTCCGGGAAATCGGCAGTCGGTTGCTGGCGGTGCCGGGGCTGGTTTCAACCGCGGTGCGCCGGTTTGTCAATAACCCCTACGATCAGAGCCTGCTGGAAGCCATGACCATACTGGCGCAGGCAGCTCCAGCGGGACTGTTTGATAACGAAGGTCTGCATGACTATCTCAAGCGTGCCTTTACCATGCTGGGGCGGACCAACGATTTCCGCCAGCTGAAGCGTAGCCTCTACATAGTGGCAGCCGATGTCGAGAGTACGGAGGCAGTCTGTTTTGGTGCCCCGGGCTTTGACCACGTGCCCATTTCAAAGGCGATTCAGGCAAGCACCTCGTCGCCGGGCCTGTATGTGCCCGTGAATATTGATGGCCGCTATTACGTGGACGGCACCCTGCGCAAGGGGTTGCACGCCTCCGTTGCCTTCGAAGATGGCGCGGATCTCGTATTCGCCGTGAATCCCCAGGTGCCCATTGATGCCAGCGCTGCGGTCCGTGCCGGGTCCATGAAGCCAGGTGAGCTGACCCGGTCCGGTATGCCGAACCTGCTGTCCCAGATGTTCCGGACCATCGTCTACTCACGGATGCAGTCCGGTATTGCCCAGTACGCCCGGGACTACCCGGACAAGGACATTCTGCTGTTCGAACCAACCCGCGACGACGCCAAGCTGTTCTTCTCCAATGTGTTCAGTTTCCAGTCCCGGCGCATGGTCTGCGAACATGCCTACCAGATGACCCGGCGGGATCTCCTGAACCGCGCAGACCAGTTGGAGCCCAAGCTGGCGAAATACGGCATCAAACTGCGGCGGGATCGCCTGGAAGACGAACAGCGCACGATCAGTACCAGCCTTTACGGGGAAATGCTGCCCCTGTATGTGGCCAAGGGCAGAAAGAAAAGGGCAGACAAGGGGAAGCTGGCAACCGGCCTCGAGAATGTCACCCACCTCTTTTCGAAAGCAGAGTAAGCCGGGGTCAGATGAAATTGGGGTCAGATGAAATTTTCATCTGACCCCAATTTCATCTGACCCCAATTTTACGTTTAGAGGATAAACCGGCTCAGATCCTCGTCTTCTGCCAGCTCTCCAAGTTTTTCATCCACATACTCGGACGTGACCTCAAAGCCATCGGTAACCTCGTCGCCGGCATCGAAGGACAGGGTCTCGAGCAACCGTTCAAGTACGGTATGAAGCCGCCGGGCACCAATGTTTTCGGTGCTTTCGTTAACCTTCCAGGCAACCTCCGCGATACGGGCGATGGCGTCTTCGCGGAAAGTCAGTTTTACGCCTTCGGTTAACATCAGCGCCTCATACTGCTGAACCAGGGACGCATCCGGTTCGGTCAGAATGCGCTTGAAGTCCTCTGGGGTGAGTGCCTGCAGCTCCACCCGGATTGGCAGGCGGCCCTGGAGTTCCGGAATGAGGTCCGAAGGCTTGGACAGGTGGAACGCCCCGGAGGCGATAAACAGGATGTGGTCGGTGCGTACCGCACCGTACTTGGTGCTTACCGTGCTGCCTTCGATCAGCGGTAACAGATCACGCTGAACGCCTTCGCGGGATACATCGGATGAGGTGTTTTCCGAGCGCTTGGCGACCTTGTCGATTTCATCAATGAACACGATTCCGTTCTGTTCCACTGCCTGGATGGCCTTCTGCTTGATCTCTTCCTCGTTGACAAGCTTGGCGGCCTCTTCCTCCTTGACCCGCTTCAGGGCATCCGAAACCTTCATCTTGCGGGTCTTGCGCTTGTCGGAGGAGAGATTGGAAAACATGCTTTGCAGCTGATTGGTCATCTCCTCCATGCCCGGAGGCGCCATGATTTCCACGCCGGCACCGGAGTTGCGCAGGTCGATTTCAATTTCCTTGTCGTCCAGCTCGCCTTCCCGGAGCTTTTTCCGGAACAGCTGGCGGGTGGATGAGTCTGAGCTGCGCTGGCTGTCTTCGCCGAAATCCCTGGGTGGCGGAATGAGTGCATCCAGAATCCGGTCTTCCGCCGCATCGAGTGCCTGGCTTTCATGGCGCTTCATCTCGGCTTCACGCAGCATTTTTACGGCCATGTCCGCCAGATCCCGGATAATGGATTCGACATCGCGGCCAACATAACCCACCTCGGTGAACTTGGTGGCTTCCACTTTCAGGAACGGAGCATCGGCCAGCCTGGCCAGACGCCGGGCAATCTCGGTTTTACCGACACCGGTGGGGCCAATCATCAGAATGTTCTTCGGTGTGATCTCGTCACGCAGGCTGCTGTCCAGCTGCATCCGGCGCCAGCGATTTCTCAGGGCGATGGCTACCGCCCGCTTGGCTTCTTGCTGGCCCACGATGTGTTTGTTGAGTTCGTGGACAATCTCACGGGGAGTCATTGCAGGCATGGTTGCTCCGGATCAGTCGTTTTTGGAGAGCACTTCAAGGGTGCGATTGTGATTGGTGTAGATGCAAATGTCAGCGGCGATATCCAGGCCCTTCTCGACAATCTCGTGGGCGGAAAGATCGGTGTTCTCGAGCAGAGCCCGGGCCGAGGCCTGGGCAAAAGGACCGCCTGAGCCAATGGCAATCAGACCCTGTTCCGGCTCAATGACATCGCCGTTGCCGGTAATAATCAGCGAGGCGGTCTTGTCAGCCACGGCCAGCAAGGCTTCCAGCCGGCGCAGCGCCCTGTCCATTCGCCAGTCTTTCGCCAGTTCCACGGCGGCCCTGGTGAGGTTGCCCTGGTGTTTCTCCAGCTGGGCCTCGAATCGTTCAAACAGGGTGAAGGCATCGGCCGTGCCACCGGCAAACCCGGCGATCACCTGGCCGTTATATAGGCGGCGAACCTTTCGGGCATTGCCTTTCATTACGGTGTTGCCCAGGGAAACCTGGCCGTCGCCACCCATGGCAACTTCGTCATCGCGCCTGACGGAGAGAATGGTAGTCATTTGGGCTCCAATTGCCTGATTGAACTTGGTATCCGCAAGTTATGGAGGCTTCTGACTGGAATTCAAGAGCGCTCTGGTTTGGGAGAAGGCCCGGGTTGGGTTTTTGCTTTCCAAAACACGCTCCTTGCGGCACATCCATGTGACGCTTGGGCTCCGCCATCCATGGCTCCGCACAGTTTTGTAAAGCAAAAACCCAATCCGGGCCCAGACTCTTCCACAAGGCCTCGCTTTAAAGGCGCTTCCACCAAAACTAAGGACCAGAAAACGAAGATCAACCTTCCTTGGGAATCTTCCGGACCAAAGGCTGGATGCTGAGGGAAACCAGCTTGTCGATCGCAGAGTTCATCTGGCTGCGGGATGTGAACGGCCCCACGTTGACTCGGTACCAGATGGAACCATTGTCCAGATTAATCCGCTGGATACTCGCTCGCAGGCCCTGGAAGGCAATCTGGGCCCGCTGACGTTCAGCGTCTTCCTTGTTGCGGAACGAGCCTGACTGCACCAGGTAGTCGAAGTCCTGTTGGGTTGGGCCAGGAGTGTACTCGTCAACTTTGGGGGGTACGACCTCGGATTCCGGCAGCATGTCATAAAAGCGGAATGCCGGTTTCTGGTCTTCCTGGCGGGCTGTTTCCGCTGGCTTTTTGGCTGCTTGTTGGGCCGGTTTTTTAGTCGCTGGCTGAACGTTGCCGCCTGGACCGGGCGGCAGGGAGTTCAGGTAGACAATAAAACCGATGAACCCGCCGACGGCCGCCAGAGACAAAATCCACTTCAGCGACAACCCCCCGCGCTGCGAGCGGGCAGTGGCTGCCGGTTTTGGCCGGGTAGCCTTCGCCTTGGCCTGTTTCACAGGTTTGCGGCGCACAGTGGCTGAAGCCTTGGTTGATGACCTGTCTTTACGGGCGTAATCTCGGGACATTGGGTTTTACATCTCTTCCGGGGCGCTGACGCCCAGCAGGTCCAGGCCGTTTTCGATAACCTGCCTGATTGCAAGGTAAAGACTGACACGGGCATCGCGGGTGGCTGTGTCTTCGATTAACACCTTGTGAGCGTTGTAGTATGTGTGGAACTGCCCTGCGAGTTCTCGCAGGTAGTGGGTCAGGTGATGCGGCTCACGCTGGGCAGCGGAGTTGATAATCAGCTCGGGGTACTTTGCCAACTGGTTGGCGAGTTCTTTTTCCTCGTCCAGAGTCAGCAGTTCCAAATCCCCTACACATTCGTTCCGACCGCGCTCCACACCTTCCTCCGCCAGTTTACGAAGCACGCTGCAGATGCGCGCATGGGCATACTGAATGTAGTACACCGGGTTTTCATTGGTCTGAGAGCGGGCAAGATCGATATCGAAGGTCAGTTGGGAGTCGACGCGCCGGGCGGCCAGGAAGAACCGGGTGGCGTCGCGGCCAACTTCATCGATCAGGTCCCGGACGGTGACATAGCTGCCGGCCCGTTTGGAGATTTTTACCTCCTGGCCGGAGCGGGTGACCATGACCATCTGGTGCAGAACATAGTCTGGCCAGCCTTCAGGGATTCCGGCGTTCAGCGCCTGCAAGCCGGCACGAACGCGGGTAACGGTAGAATGGTGATCGGCACCCTGTTCGTTGATAACGGTGGTAAAGCCCCGCTGCCATTTGTCGAAGTGATAGGCCACATCCGGCAGGAAGTAGGTGTAGCCGCCGTCCTTCTTGCGCATGACGCGGTCTTTGTCATCGCCGAACTCGGTGGTTTTCAGCCACATGGCACCATCCTGCTCGTAGGTGTAGCCATTTTCCTGCAGGCGTTTGACCGTGGCTTCAACCTTGCCGTCCTCGTACAGGGAGGATTCCAGGAAATAGACATCGAACTGAACGCCGAAGGCTTTCAGATCCAGGTCCTGCTCCCGGCGCAGGTAGGCGACGGCGAATTCGCGGATGGCGTCGCGGTCTTCCGGGTCCGCCTTGGCGGTCACTTCCCGATCGTCTGCAGTAACGGTGTCGCCGGCAAGGTAGGCCTTGGCAACATCAACAATGTAATCGCCCCGGTAGCCGTCCGCCGGCCAGCTCTCGTCGTCCGGCGTCAGGCCTTTTACCCGCGACTGAACTGAGAGTGCCAGGTTATCAATCTGCGCCCCGGCGTCGTTGTAGTAGAACTCCCGGGTCACATCGTAGCCGTTTGCTTCCAGCAGCCGGCAAAGGCAGTCACCGATCGCCGCGCCACGGCCGTGACCAACGTGAAGGGGGCCTGTGGGATTGGCCGAAACAAACTCCACCTGAACTTTTTCGCCCTGGCCCTGGTTGTTGCGGCCGAAACGATCGCCTTCATCCAATATGGTGTTGACCACTTCAAAAGCACTGGCCGTGCTCATGAAGAAGTTGATGAAACCGGGCCCGGCAATCTCCACTTTCTCCACTGCTATGCTCTGCGCCAGCTTCTCGATAAGCGCCTCTGCCAGTTTGCGAGGCGGGCAACCGGCAGCTTTTGAGGCAACCAGGGCAATGTTGCAGGCATAGTCGCCGTGGGACTTGTCCTTGGTATTGCCCACCTGTGGAGTGAAGGACTGGTCCGCAGGCAGAGTGCCATCGGCTTGGAGTGCTGCCAGTGCAGACTGGAGCAGATCGGAAACGGTCTCTTTCATGCTGTCAGATGACTCGGTTTACAGGAGAATTGGATTCGGGGCAGGAAGCCCACTGAAAACAGAAGGCAGGTATTATCGCGGAAAGGTATCAGAGACTCAAACACATAAAGATGGAGGGTAACCCTCCATCTTTATGTGGTCTTTGTTAATTGGGGTTGGCGCAAGATGAAGCTGTTCCGTAAGGACTGTTGCCCCCGCCTGGGGGCGAAGAAGCCTCTAGGTCCTCTGCAGTGCAGCTGAGAGTAAAGCGTCGCTTCGCTTGTGATTCAGTTCCTTGAACGCTTGTCGTCGCGACAAGATCAACTTCTATCCAAGAGCATTCGCTTTTTAAATAAGTTAAATCGAAGGTGACTGTGCCATCTGGGCCAGTTGTCAGGCTCAGAGGTACTGTTGCTGAAGGGTCTGGTTCTAGTGTTCCATTCCCATTTTCATCAACATCAGCTTCATCAAGTATGCCATTGTTGTTAATGTCTTCCGAGGCACAGCCATCGGCGACCGAATATGATGCGACCCAAGGGGCGTTCTCACTTGGCTTTACGTAGGCACCCTTGAAATAGCGAACAGGGACGACGCTGACCTGCACTGACCGGTTGGTGGAGGCGTTGCCGTTTGCATCGGTAACAATTGCAGTCCACGGCTGCTTGTATAGGGTTAGCCCGGACTCAACGATCTCGTTTCCAGTGCCAATGTTTATCCTCAGGGCCTGCCCTCCCACGGTTAACGAAAGGCTCTCCGATATTGCCGTGTTCGGGACTGTGGCGGAGACTGTTA
This sequence comes from Marinobacter metalliresistant, assembly GCF_038098645.1. Classification (NCBI taxonomy): domain Bacteria; kingdom Pseudomonadati; phylum Pseudomonadota; class Gammaproteobacteria; order Pseudomonadales; family Marinobacteraceae; genus Marinobacter; species Marinobacter metalliresistant. The sequence continues at coordinate 3,595,179 of NZ_CP101118.1, forward strand.
TGCCATCCAGGGAGCTGGAAACCGAGCTCGATGTATAGGTTATCTGGGTCTGCCCTTGGCTATTTGTTTCGCCTGATCCCGCGGAGAGAGAGCCGCCCGTTACGTCGTCTAAGGCGAAATTTACCGTAGCGTTCTTGACGAGATTGTTATTTGCGTCACGCACTGTAGCCAGAATTACTGCAGACTCATTTTGGCCGATTTGGGTCTTGTCAGCTTGAAGATTTAGCTGTGTAGGCGTTGTGGAAACAAACTCAAAGGTTCGCTGTGCTGAAGGACCGTTTGCCGTGTTGCTGCGCGCGGTGACTGATGCCGGGCCGACGTTAGTTGAGGAAATTTCGACTGTGGCGGTGCCTCCAATTGTTGTCACTGTGGCTGTGCTGGAACCGCTCTGAGTGAACACTCCTCGAGTTGTCTCGAAAACTACGCTTGAACCATCAGCAACGGCCTCCCCGTTGGAAAGCCACTCTACTTCCAGGCTTTGCGTGGCATTCAGCTCAATTTCAGTATCTGGAACCGGAGTAGTAAAGCTGAATTGATCTGGTGAGATGGTGACCACTCTTTCAGCGGATACAAGACTCGCTCCACCATAAGCTGTGACGGTAATTGATTCTGAGCCTCCCGACTGAGCAACTAGGTCGAACTTTACAGTTCCATCAAGTGCGGTTGCAAAGCTCGCAACATTTGAAATTTGATTTCCGAGTTCGGTTGATACTTCAATCGATTCTCCGACAATGGGATCGTTATCCGCATCTACGAGGCGAGCAACGTAAGTAGCCGATGCGCCGGCAACGATGGAAGAGGGTCCCGTTATTGAAATCGAAGTTCCAGTAGCAGAGATCGATGTTGTTCTCGATACGTCGCCGGCAGTCACGGTTACGTTAATTGTCCGATTCCTTGGATCGCCGCCAGCGGAAACCTGAGCTGACGCTTGGCCATTAGCACCGGTTACCTCGGTTTGGACCAAGACAGTGCCGTTGTTATCTGCGGCAAAGCCAACGTTGATGTCCGACATTACTCGACCATCAGTATCCTTTACTATTGCAGTAATCGATGAACTGTCTGATCCGTCGGTAGCGATCTGAGGTGATTCATTAATCAATTGAATCGTGCCCACGGCGGCCGTTTCGGTGACATCGCCTGATTCGCCTGTGCCACCACTATTTCCACCTACACCTGATAGGGAGCCCGATCCACTATCTCCTCCGCACGCAACAAGTACGAGGGTCAGCAGCAGAGCTGTAACTCGTACAAATAGTTTCCCTGACATTATTTTTTCTCCAGTTTCCGTTTACAGCGAAAGCTTTTATGCTCGTTCCTAAATAAGGACGGCAAGCTCAGGTATTTTCACAAGATTGGTACTTAGTTTGCTGAAAATCATAGCACAGGATCTTGCCGTGCAATGATGATTAGTATTCATTTATGAAAAACTTTGTAACCTGCAGGAGCATACACAACTACTGATGGTTAGCCCGTCTCCTGCGGATCAACATCAATCATCCATTTCACCCCCGCAGGCAGCTTTATCTGGTCCAGCTCCTGACAAATTCCTGTCAGCAAACTGTTCAGCTTTTTCCGGTTGCGGGCGTTGAGGATGAGTTGTGCCCGGTGCTTGTCGGCGCGTCGGGCAATCATGGCGGGCAGGGGGCCCCAAGTTTCGATGCCTGTGGTATTGGTAAGGGGCTTTATCGTATCCAGCACCTGCAGGCTCTTTTCCATGGTGTCGGCCTCAGCCCTGAAGATGGCCATGGCGCGGAATGGCGGGAATTGTCCTTCTTCCCGTTCTCTGAGAAGTTGATCGGCGATATCGAGATACTGGCCTTCGCAGAGCGTCTTCAGTAACGGGTGGTCACTGTGGCAGGTTTGCACCAGAACTTTGCCGGGTTTTGTGCCGCGGCCGGCACGGCCGCTGACCTGCAGAAGGGTCTGAATCAGTTGTTCGGGTGCCCGGAAGTCCACGCTGAACAGTCCGCCGTCGGCGTTGACCACCACTACGAGGGTAACGTTGGGGAAGTCGTGTCCCTTGGCCAGCATCTGGGTGCCGACGAGCACGCACGGCTTTCCGCTGTTCACCTGCTTCAGAATGCCTTGGATGCTGCCTTTGCGCTGTGTGCTGTCGCGATCCACTCGCACAACCGGCGTGTCCGGGAAAGCGTTGGCGAGAATATCTTCTGTTCTTTCTGTGCCGTGTCCAACAGGTTTGAAGGCCTCGCTTTGGCACTTCGGGCAGTGTTCTGTAGCTGCCGTCTGGTAGTCGCAGTGGTGGCATCGCATTGCCCGGTCCCGGCGGTGGTAGGTCAGCCGCGTGTCGCAACGGGGGCACTCAACCATGTGGCCGCAGTCGAAGCACATCATGACCGGGGCAAATCCACGTCGATTGACAAAGACCAGTGCCTGCTCACCTCTGGCCAGGGTTTGCTCGATGGCATTCAGGGCGGGCCGTGACAAGCCGCCTTCCAGTGGGCGGCTTCGGATATCCAGCAGACTGATGACCGGTGGTGCCGCGTTGCCGGCACGTTCTTCGAGTTTAACCAGGTGGTATTTGGCCTGCTCGGCGTTGTGCACGGATTCCAGTGATGGAGTCGCTGATCCGAGGATGACGGGGCAGTTGTTCAGGTGGGCTCGATAGACGGCCAGGTCGCGGCCGGAATACCGGAAACCTTCGCCCTGTTTGTATGAGCTGTCGTGTTCCTCGTCGACGATGATGGTGCGCAGGTTGGTGAAGGGCAGTAAAACAGCCGATCGGGTGCCTACCAGGATAACCGGTTCACCGTTGCGGACTTTCAGCCAGGTTGTAAGGCGCTCACCGTCGTTAAGGGCTGAGTGCCATACTACAATCCGGCTGCCGAAGTAGTGTTGGAATCGGGCAACCGTTTGCGGCGTAAGATTGATCTCCGGAACCAGTACCAGGGCCTGATCCTGGGCGCCGAGGTGTTGTTTCAGATAGTGCAGGTAGATCTCGGTTTTTCCGCTGCCGGTGATGCCGTATAAGAGAAAGGCACCAAACCCTTCGCCCGGAGCAGCCAGCCCTTCTGCGGCTGAAGCCTGGGCCATGGACAATTCCGGTCTGCGAGCAAGAAGCTCAGGGTCCTCACCGCCTGAATTCGGCCGGGGCGGCGAAACGGCCTCAATCAGTTGCTTCTCGCGCAGTGCGTTGAGCTGTGCCCGGGCGAAACCAGCCTGCAGAATATCCTTTGTCGGGGCACCCCTGGAGTGCTGGCTTAGCCAATCGATAAGTGCCTTCTGTTTATGGGCATTTGCAGGAAGTGTTGCTGCGTCGTCGAGTGCACGCCACCACTGTTCCGTTTTTTCTTCGGCGATTCGCCCTCGTCTGAGAGCCGGGGGCAGGGCAGTGAACAGGCATTCGCCCAAGGGGTGTTGATAGTAGTCGCTCGCCCAGCTGAGAAGTTTGAACGTTTCTTGCGGTAATGCGGGCCAGTCCTCCATAACCGATGACAGCGGCTTGAGCTTTATTCCCGGTGGCGGCTCAACGCCCACTTCCACAACGAGACCCGTTGCCTGCTGCCGGCCAAAGGGGATTCGCACTCTCTGACCCGGCGTCAATTCAAGGTCTTCTGGAACAATGTAATCAAAGAGTCGACGCAGAGGACGATTCAGGGCGATGCGTGCAATCAATGGCACTGAGTGCTCCACTGGATGACGGGTTTCACGGTTTTTCCTTATCCTGTTTCAGTCGGCGGCCTGCCGCGAAATCTCTGATGGGCGGGTCCGGAAATCAGGGCGGCGCTTGCCTGATGCGGTAATTGCAAGTAAGATTCGCGGTCTGTTTCCGGCAGGGCATGATTGTGCCCCGTCTTCTCAATTGATTCAAACATGCGGTGCCTGGCGCCTGGGTAGTTCAGATGCCCCGTGATCAGGTAGCGGCATGACCTAACGAGGTTCGCCATGAAAGAAGGTATCCACCCCAAGTACGAAGAGATTGCCGTTACCTGTTCCTGCGGTAACACCTTCAAGACACGTTCTACCTACACGAACGATCTGCAGCTGGATGTGTGTTCACAGTGTCACCCATTCTACACTGGCAAGCAGAAAGTCATGGACACCGGTGGTCGTATCGACCGTTTCCAGAAGCGTTTCGGCGGCCGTATCGGTGGCAAGAAAGACTGATTGCTGCGGATTCGAGAAGGCGCCTCCGGGCGCTTTTTTTTGATCTGTAATGCGGTACGTAGCCGGCAAATACATACGCAGTTAGCCCTATTGACTGTTCACAAAATGTTCGCGTGCCACTTGTCGTTTTCGGTCTGGCGGGCCATAATGGCGCGCTCCGCTGGGCAAGCTCCGGCGGTTTATTACCTTTAAACGTGACAAACGGAACAGTGGCAATGTCTCAAGATCTGAAAGAAGCAGCCCTTGAATATCACGCCAAGCCGCGGCCTGGTAAGCTGAGTGTTGAAATCACAAAGCCAACCCGGACTTCCCGCGACCTTTCCCTGGCGTATAGCCCCGGGGTTGCCGAGCCGGTCCGAGAGATCGCAAAGGACCCGGAGAATGCATACAAGTACACCGCCAAGGGCAACCTGGTGGCTGTCATCTCTGATGGGACCGCGATTCTTGGCCTGGGCAACCTGGGTCCGCTGGCAAGCAAGCCGGTTATGGAAGGCAAGGGCGTACTGTTCAAGCGCTTTGCCGGAATTGATGTCTTCGACATCGAAGTCAATTCCGAGAGCCCGCAGGCGTTTATTGAAACGGTCGAGCGTATTGCCGATACCTTCGGTGGGATCAACCTTGAAGACATCAAAGCGCCGGAGTGCTTTGAGATTGAGCGCGCTCTGATCGAAAAATGCAACGTGCCCGTCTTTCATGATGACCAGCACGGTACTGCCATCGTCACTGCAGCCGGCATGATAAATGCCCTCGAACTGCAGGGCAAAAAGATTGAAGAGGCGAAGGTGGTTTGTCTGGGCGCCGGCGCGGCTGCCATCGCGTGTATGAAGCTGCTGATCAGCTGCGGTATTCGCTCTGAGAACATCTTCATGCTCGACCGTAAGGGTGTGATCCACTCTGGTCGTGATGATCTGAACCAGTACAAGGCGATGTTTGCCAATGAGACTGACAAGCGCACGCTGGATGACGCTATCGACGGTGCCGATGTGTTCCTTGGCCTTTCCGGTCCGGACCTGCTAACCGGCGATCAGCTCAAGAAAATGGCTCCGAACCCGATCGTATTCGCATGCTCCAATCCGGACCCGGAAATTAACCCGGAAGTTGCCCGGGCAGTTCGCAATGATCTGATCATGGCGACCGGCCGTTCCGATTACCCGAACCAGGTCAACAACGTGTTGGGCTTCCCGTTCATCTTCCGTGGAGCGCTGGACGTTCGCGCCACGGTGATCAATGAAGAGATGAAAGTGGCCGCCGTAAACGCAATTCGCGAGCTGGCCAAGGAGCCGGTGCCGCAGGAGATCTGTGAGGCTTACGGTGTTGAAAGCTTCGAGTTCGGTAAGGAGTATATTATTCCCAAGCCGATGGATGTCCGCTTGCTTGAGGTGGTGCCGGCGGCGGTTGCCCGGGCTGCTGTGGATTCCGGGGTTGCCCGTAACCCGTACCCTGCGCATTACCCGCTCAAGTCCATGGACGACATCATCTGATACGTTGTTCAGGGCAATAAAAAAACCGGCGGGTGATCCCCGCCGGTTTTTTTATGTCTGTTCCGTTTGTGTCAGAAAATCCTGCGTGAAAGGTCGTCTTCTCCGGAGCTCCCGTTGCGATCGCTCTCTTCTTCGGACAGCAGTGGCGGTGGTGCATCATCTTCCCGAAAGACCTCAAACACACCGTCTTCGCCCGGTCTTGCCCGCTGTCCGGTCTCCGGGTTGATCCGGATGTTCACGATGCCGTTAGGGCGGGGCATGAAGGAAGGAGGCTCGCCCTCGAGGGCGACTTTCATATAATCCAGCCAGACGGGCAATGCAGTGCTCGCGCCAAATTCACCCCTGCCCAGTGGTGCCGGCTGATCGAACCCAACCCAGGTTGTTGTGGCCAGTTCATGATTGAACCCCGCAAACCAGGTGTCTTTCTGCTCGTTGGTGGTGCCTGTCTTGCCCGCAATATCCTCACGCCCCAGTGCCAGGGCCCGACGACCTGTGCCCAGGCGGATGACGTCCCGCATCATGGAATGAAGAATGAATACTGAGCGTTCATCTGCGAGCCGGCGCATCACTCGCACCTGCTGTGTATTATCGGTGCTTTCCGCAGGTTCTGCTTCCGTGCTCGTTTCGCTGTTTTCGGTGTCTGTTCCGTTCTCTTCTGCGATCTCCTTGCACTCCTGGTCGCACAGAACGGTTTTCGGAGCCTGATAGACAATCTCGCCGCGGACGTTCTTGATGGTCTCGATCAGATAGGGTTCAACGTCATACCCGCCGTTGGCAATCACCGCCATGCCTCTGGCAAGCTCCATGGGGGTAAGCAGGCCGCTCCCAAGGGACAGTGACAGGTTGTCCGGCATTTTCTCGACCGGAATTTCCAGTTGCGCCAGGTAGTCAATCGTTTTCTGGATGCCAAGATCGCGTAGTAGTCGGATGGAAACCAGGTTTCGCGAGCGATAGAGGGCTTCGCGAAGTCGGGTCGGACCATAAAATTGCCCGGATGAATTCTGTGGCCGCCATGCGGACTCGAGTTCGGAGTCATTAAACACTATCGGCGCATCGTTATAGATGGTTGCGGGTGTCATGCCGCTTTCGAGTGCGCTGAGGTAAAGGAAGGGCTTGAAGGTGGAGCCGGGTTGTCTTTGCGCCTGGACGGCCCGGTTGTATTTGCTCTGGCCGAAGCTGTAACCGCCTGTGAGAGCCTGAATGGCACCTGTTTGGGCTTCCAGAGAGATCAGGGCACCTTCAACGCGGGGAATCTGTGCGAGTGATACAATGGCCGGCCTGGCCGGCTCCGCAGTCCCGTTAGTCCCGTTGCGGTCTTGGTCTTCCTTTTCGGGAGTTGTCCCCGCCGGCTTTGGCGCCTGAACGCGCACGTAGACAACGTCGCCCACTGCAACCACATCCGAGGGCTTTTCGGGTTCCGGGCCAGTGAGGTCTTCGGTTTTATAACGTCTAGCCCATGTCATGGTTTCGAAAGGCATGATAGCGGGGCCTGGCATTCGAGCGTGTACCCGGACATTTTGGGCTTTGTCGTCAACGTTGGTAACAATGGCAGGGATCAGGGACTCGACCCGGGGATAATTCTGCACAATCTCCGACAGGTCGCCGTCGGCCAGAGTCTCCGGATCAATCTGGCCGATAGGGCCCCGGAATCCATGGCGCCGGTCGTAGGCCTCCAGGCCATCTCTGAGGGCTTTCGTGGCAGCCTGCTGCTTCGTGCTGTCAACGGTGAGCGTAACTGTATAGCCATCGGTGTAGGCGTCTTCGCCGTAGCGCCGAACCAGTTCGGAGCGGGCCATCTCTGCGACATAATCAGCGTCAACTTCGCTGTCAGTACTGTTGTAACTGGCTGTGAGTGGGGCTGCAAGCGCAAGCCCATAGGCGTCCGGGGTGATGTAGCCCAGTTCCTGCATCCGGCCCAGAATCCAGTTCCGGCGAATCATCGCGCGCTCCGGGTTGGCCAGCGGGTTGTAGGCGGACGGCGCTTTTGGAAGGCCCGCGAGCATGGCCATTTGAGCGAGCGAAAGCTGGGAGACGGGCTTGTTGTAATAGACCTGGGCTGCGGCGGCAATCCCGTAAGCCCGGTTGCCGAGATAAATCTTGTTCAGGTAGAGCTCAAGAATCCGGTTCTTGTCCAGTTCACGTTCTATCTGAAGAGCCAGAAGTATCTCGTTGAACTTCCGTATAAAGGTTCTGTCCCGTGACAAAAAGTAATTTTTTGCAACCTGCATCGTGATGGTGCTGCCCCCGGACTGGATCTCCCCGGTTGAGACCAGTTCGATGGCAGCCCGCGCCAGGCCTTTGATGTCGACCCCGAAATGCTCGTAAAAACGCGAGTCTTCAGCGGCCATAAAGGCTTGTAACTGAATTGTTGGGATCTGTTCGATTGTGATCGGTGCCCTTCTCTTTTCACCGAATTCTGCTATTAATCTCTTGTCTTTGCTATATACCCGCAGCGGTGTCTGGAGTTTTATTTCCAGCAGTTGAGCAACCGGTGGAAGCCCGGGGCGAAGATAGAGATAAAAGCCTGAGGTTACGATAACGGCGACACTCAGTCCGGTAAGAAACACCCAGGCAAAAAGGCGAGATGTGCGCAACAAATGAGACATTTTTTTCTGACAACTATTGGATATAGGTCTATCATTTGAGAAATTGCTTTAGGAAGGACGAGTCGCTTCACCGCTGCAATGGTTCTCGGTTAAAGAAGAACAGGCATTGTAGACGGAATACTGAAGAAATTCTCTTAAATAAAAAACACATAAGTTACGTAACCCGGTGCATCTAACCAGGTATAGGGTGAGCGCGTGTTCGGATTGTTAGGAAAGAAATCCAGTGCAGTGCTGGGCGTGGATATAAGCTCCAGCTCGGTCAAACTTCTGGAGCTGTCGAAGCAGGGTGACCGGTACAAGGTCGAAAGCTACGCAGTGGAGCCGTTACCGGCGAACGCTGTGGTCGAAAAAAATATCACGGATGTCGAGGCGGTGGGCGAAGTGCTGAAGCGCGTTGCCTCCAAGTCCCGCACCAGCGTGAAGCAGGTTGCGGTCGCGGTCTCCGGCTCCGCGGTTATCACCAAGGTCATCCAGATGGATGGTGGCCTCAACGAGTTCGAGATGGAAGATCAGATCGCCCTCGAGGCAGATCAGTACATTCCATACCCGCTGGATGAGGTGGCCATCGACTTTGAGGTACAGGGTCCCTCCGAAAGCAATCCTGATCAGGTTGATGTGCTTCTGGCCGCGTGCCGGAAAGAAAATGTCGACATACGGGAAGACGCCCTCGAGATTGCCTCACTGACAACCAAAGTTGTTGATGTCGAAGCCTACTCACTGGAACGGGCATATGCGCTGATAGAGCCGCAGCTTGACTCACAGGGTGAAGAGCTGGTGGTTGCTATTGTCGACATTGGCGCAACCATGACAACACTCAGTGTCCTGGCCGGCGGAAAGACAGTGTACACCCGGGAGCAGATTTTTGGCGGCAAACAGCTGACTGAGGAAATCCAGCGCCGGTACGGATTGTCTCTTGAAGAGGCCGGGCTCGCCAAGAAGCAGGGTGGATTGCCCGATGACTATGAGTCAGAGGTTCTGACGCCGTTCCGTGAAGCTGTCGTGCAGCAGGTGGCGCGGGCGCTTCAGTTCTTCTTTGGTGCCAGCCAGTATAATGCTGTCGACTATGTGGTTCTGGCAGGCGGTACTGCCTCTATCCAGGGGCTGACTGAAATGGTCGAAGAAAAAACAGGAACACCGGCACTGGTGGCAAACCCGTTTGCAGATATGGCAGTGGGGTCACGGGTCAATGCATCGGCGCTGAGTAATGATGCTCCCTCTCTGATGATTGCCTGCGGCCTGGCAATGAGGAGCTTCGACTGATGGCAAAGATTAACCTCCGACCCTGGCGCGAAGAACTTCGTGCCGAAAAGCAGAAACAGTTCGTCGTGATGATTCTTGGTGCGGCGATCATTGCCGGTGGCCTGGTATTCCTCTGGAAGTCCGATATGGACAGCCGGATCGCTTACCAGCAATCGCGGAACGCTTATATTGAAACGGCGGCCAAGAAGCTGGATCAGCAGATCAAGGAAATCGAGAATCTCAAACGCAAACGGGATGAGCTGCTTGCCCGGATGCATGTTATCCAGGACCTTCAGGGTAAACGCCCGGTTATTGTCCGGGTTTTTGACGAGCTGGTCAGAACGCTGCCCGATGGTCTTTTCTATACTGACCTCAAGCGCACAGGAGACCGGCTGGATATCGTGGGCATGGCGGAATCCAACAGCCGCGTTTCCACGTTGATGCGTCAGTTCGAGGAGTCCTATTGGTTTGCTGATCCCAACCTATCAAACGTGTCGGCAGCTGACAGCCGCCGGGCCGGGTACAGTCAGTTTCAACTCTCGGTACAACAAAAAACACCTGAGCCCGAAGGGGAGGATAAGTAATGAGCCTCGCGGACTCACTTAAAAGCCTTAATGAATTTGATATCAACGACCTCGACGTCAACAACGCAGGTATCTGGCCAGCACCGATCAAGGCCATTGTGGTTCTGATCATCTTCGGGCTCATTATCGGGGGTGGGTACTGGTTCTTTATCAAGGATCAGTCCGCCCAGCTTGAACGCGTTGAAAAAACGGAGCAGGAGCTTCGCAAGAAGTACGAAGAAAAAGCGTACCAAGTGGCGAATCTTGAAGTCTTCAAGGCTCAGATGGCGGAGATGGAAGAAACGTTTGGCGCGCTGGTAAGGCAGCTTCCCAGCGAGACCGAAGTGCCAGGTTTGCTGGAGGATATTACCAATACCGCCCTGGGTAGTGGTCTTGCGCTCCAGGAAGTGAAGCTGCAGCCGGAGCAGCGCCGGGACTTCTATTCCGAATTGCCGATCAATATCCGGGTGTCCGGTTCCTACCATGAGCTGGCGTCCTTTGTCAGCAGTGTCGCAAGCCTTCCTCGGATCGTGACCCTGCACGACTTGACCATCAAACCAACTGGCGGAGACGGAGAGCGGCTTGATATGCAGGTTGTGGCCCGTACCTACCGCTACCGGGCTGGAGAATGAGCATGACAGCAAAGCATGCGGTAAAAGCCTGGCTGGGTGTGTGTCTGGTGTCTCTCCTGACAGCCTGTTCCCAGGGCAGCGGATTTTCAGATCTTGACAAGTTCATGGCCGAAACGAGGGCGAAGCCGCGGGGATACGTGGAGCCTCTGCCCGAGTTCAAGGCCTATGAAGCCTTCAGTTACTCAGCCGCAGACAGACGGGCACCGTTTGAGCCGCCGATCGACGTTCAACTGACCATGGTGGATGAGAAGCCGGTCAGTGATGTTGAGCCGGATCTGGACCGGCCAAGAGAGGTGCTTGAGAACTTTGATCTCAAGGCGCTTCGGATGGTCGGTACGCTTCAGGGCGCCTCAGGCAGCCTGTTCGCTCTTGTCGAAGACGACACGGGTGGCATCCACAGGGTGCGCACCGGAAACTATATGGGGCAGAACTACGGTCGTATCGTGGGCGTCAGTGAAACCCGTATTGAGCTGATTGAAATCGTTCCCAATGGCCGGGGTGGCTGGGTCGAGCGTCCTCGCTCGCTGACCCTCGAAGAAGGCGCAGGCTAGGGAGCGGCTGGATGAAAGTTGAAAGAAACATGCACGTACAAAAAAGTTTAGGGTCGAGGCTAGCGATGTTCAGAAAACTCAATGTATACGTCAGCGTGATTGCTTTTGGGTTGTTCTCCGGCCTGGCCAACGCGGTCACGCTGGAAGACGTGTCGTTTTCGTCGCTACCGGGCGAACGGCTTGAAGTGACACTGGAATTTGATGGGCCGCCGCCGGAACCCACCGGTTACACCATTGAGCGCCCTGCTCGCATCGCTGTCGACCTGAGGGACACGATCAGCGGTCTGGACAGTCGCAGCATTCCTCTGGGGTCTGGTAACGCCCAGAGTATGACGGTGGTGGAAACCAGGGACCGAACGCGGCTGATCTTCAACCTCGTTGAGCTGGTTCCTTACGCCACGGTTCGCAGTGGCGATTCACTGGTTCTGACTATTGGTGGCGAGGCTGGGGGCGAGGCTCAGGGTGCCGTGGCTGGCGCGCCTGCTTCGTCCTCCCAGAGTAGCCCGGGAGCATCGGGTTCTTCTTCGGCCAACGCCCTTGGCGGTGTGGATTTCCGTCGTGGCAAAGAGGGGGAAGGCCGGGTTCTTGTCGATCTGGGCAGCTCCGGCACGCCAGTGGACTTGTCGGAACGGGCTGGCAAAATCCGGCTGACCATGGATGGCATTACCGTTCCTGCCAATCTGCGTCGCCGGCTGGACGTTACTGATTTTGCAACGCCGGTTACCCGCATCGATACCTTTGTTGAAGATGGCAATGCGGTGGTCGAGATCAGCCCGGCAGGGAATTACGATTATATTGCCTATCAGTCCGGCAGCCAGTTCACGGTTAGTGTGGAAAAGCTTACTGAACAGGAGGCAGAGTCACGCCGTGAAGAGAAGTTCCCGTATACCGGCGAGAAGCTCTCCCTGAACTTTCAGGACATTGAGGTTCGTTCGGTTCTCCAGCTGATTGCGGATTTCACAGGCCTGAACCTGGTCGCCAGTGACACGGTGGGTGGCAGCATCACGCTTCGTTTGCAAAATGTTCCCTGGGACCAGGCTCTGGATCTGATTCTGAAGACCAAGGGGCTCGACAAGCGGCAGATCGGTAACGTGTTGCTGGTGGCTCCGGCAGATGAGATTGCTGCCCGGGAAAAGCTGGAGCTGGAAACCAATAAACAGATTGCAGAGCTGGCGCCGGTACGGCTGGATATTGTTCAGGTCAACTACGCCAAGGCTGCCGACATTGTTGCCTTGATCAAGGAAGATGAGGAGCTGATTTCAGACCGTGGATTTGTCTCCTCGGATGTTCGCACCAACACCATCAGTATTCGTGAGACTGCGCAAAAGCTCGAGGAAATCCGTCGGCTTGTCTCCACATGGGATGTGCCGGTGCGGCAGGTATCCATTGAGGCGCGAATTGTCCGGGCCCAGACCAATGTGGCTGAAGATCTCGGTATTCGCTGGGGTGGTGCCGCTTACGATGTGAGTGGCGATAATGTATTCACTGTCGGTGGCTCGCAGCAGTCCTTGCAGGAGGCGCGTGATGCTGCAGCCGGAAACAGCAGTACAATCACCTTCCCGGGTGCGCTGGCGGTCGATCTCGGTGTGAGCGGTGAAGGCACTTCCTCGTTTGCCATTGGCTGGGGCAGCGATGACTTCCTGGTTGACCTGGAGCTGTCTGCGCTGGAGAGCGACGGCCAGGCCGAAGTGGTTTCACAGCCTCGCGTTGTGACCGCGGATCGCCAGACAGCGTCTATCAAATCCGGTGAGGAAATTCCGTACCAGCAAGCTGCTTCCAGCGGTGCGACAGCGGTTTCGTTCAAGGAAGCCGTGCTTTCTCTCGAGGTGACGCCGCAAATCACCCCGGATGACAAGATTATTATGGATCTGGTGGTCAACCAGGACTCCCGTGGTGAAGTTACCGCCGGTATTCCTTCGATCAATACCAACCAGGTGACCACCCAGGTTCTGGTTGGCAACGGTGAGACGGTGGTGCTGGGTGGTATCTTCCAGTCGCAAGTTGCGACCCAAACTACGAAGACCCCGTTCCTTGGGGATATTCCCTACCTGGGTCGTCTTTTCAAGCGTACCGAGAAAATTGATGAGCGCAGTGAGCTGTTAATTTTCATAACGCCCAAGATCATCAAGAGCGATCTTGTCCGGTAACCGGGATCCCGAAAAAAAGCCGCCGCCTGGAACCCGGCGGCTTTTTTGTGCCTGAATTCCCCACAGGCCGGGTACGGAGCTTATGCAAGTACCGGCCCTGTGATATTCTCACCCGCCTGATCAAAACTGAGCGGAAGTTATGTCTTTGCCAAAACGCGTTGTCCTCGTTGGCCCCATGGGGGCCGGGAAAAGCACGATTGGTCGGATGCTCGCCAAGGAGCTGGGCTATCGTTTTCTCGATTCGGATCGCATCATTGAACAGCGTTGCGGGGCGAACATACCGTGGATTTTTGATGTTGAAGGTGAGGGTGGATTCCGTCAGCGGGAAACTGCGATGCTTGACGAATTGTCGAATGAAAACAACACCGTGCTCGCCACTGGGGGTGGCGCGGTGATGCGGCCTGAGAACCACCCCCTGCTTAAAAAGGATGCGATGGTGATCTACCTGAAAACGTCGATTGAGCAGCAGGTAGAGCGCACGCGGAAAGACCGTAACCGACCATTACTGCAGAACGATGATCCGGAAGCCGTCCTGAGAAATCTTTTCTCGATCCGGGATCCGCTGTATACAGGCCTGGCCGACATCATCATGTACACAGATCGCAAAAGCCCCAGGCTTGTGGTTCGGCAGCTGGTTAACCGGCTGAATCCGAGAACTCCACGTCACAAAAGGCAGATCCGGAAGGAAGGTCGTAATCATGTCTAACCTGCTTCGTGAACTTTCGGTTGAGCTGGGGGATCGCAGCTACCCCATTTTTATTGGCGAGGACCTTCTTGGCACCTGGGATCTGTCGCGTTTTGTTGGCGGCTCCCAGGTCATGATTGTGACCAATGAAACCGTCGCGCCCCTGTATCTCGAGAGTGCGAAAGGCTGCTTTCCCGGGAAGCGTATTGATACAGTCGTTCTACCCGATGGCGAAAAATTCAAGGACTGGCAGACTCTGAACCGGATCTTTGATGGTCTGCTGGAGCAGCGGCATACCCGGAAAACCACGTTGGTCGCACTTGGAGGAGGGGTTGTCGGCGACATGGCAGGCTTCGCCGCGGCTTGCTATCAACGGGGAGTTCCGTTTATCCAGATACCGACCACGCTATTGTCACAAGTGGACTCCTCCGTAGGTGGCAAAACGGGAATCAATCACCCGTTGGGTAAGAACATGATCGGTGCTTTCCACCAGCCACAGGCCGTTCTGATTGATACCGGAAGCCTGCAGACCTTGCCTCCAAGGGAAGTGTCGGCCGGCCTGGCTGAGGTGATCAAGTACGGGCTCATCCGGGATCTGGATTTTCTTGCCTGGCTTGAAGACAAGGTGGGCGCTCTTGTTGCCCTCGATCCCGATGCGCTTGCAGAAGCCATCTACCGGTCCTGTGCCTGCAAGGCGGAGGTTGTTGCGCTGGATGAGCGCGAAGGTGGTCTGAGGGCGATACTGAATCTTGGTCACACCTTTGGCCATGCCATAGAGACCTTTGCAGGCTATGGCAACTGGCTCCACGGAGAGGCGGTTGGAACGGGCATGATCATGGCGGCGGAGCTTTCTGCCCTCGAAAGTATGATTTCCCGGGCCGACTGCGACCGGATAACCCGTCTTATTCTGAGTGCCGGGTTGCCCGGCAAACCTCCAGTCGGGATGACGGCGGACGATTTCATGAGTCTGATGGCGGTAGACAAAAAGAATGTCGACGGGCAACTCAGGCTTGTTTTGCTCCGCTCAGTTGGTGATGCCGTTGTAACCTCCGAGGCTGGCCCGGAAAACCTGGCATTGACCTTTGCCCGCTTCTGCAGCCTGGAATGAAGTCAGGCTAATGGCTTCGATGATTTCGCGTGGCTTGCGGTAAAGGAATAGCAGACAAGGAAGACCCGTGACCGAGGAAAGCTTGAACAGTCTTGATGGCGGCGGCCTGTTTCCCAGGCTGCAGCAACGGTATGGTCTGCGCGCCAACCCTCTGGAAATGGAGGCGCCGTTTTTTCCGGATGCCATGCGTCATCATGCGCTGGAAGCCTTGCGCCACCTCTGTGGGTTCGGCGACATGGCGCTTTTACTCACCGGTGCCGCAGGGTCCGGCAAGAGCCGAATACTGGCGGAGCTGGTGCGAAGCGAGTCATCCCGAGTCGACTTTCACCGGATTCCCGCTTCAGCGTTAACCAGTGCCCAGGCCCTTGCCAGAGACCTGAAAACGTTTGCGCGGTCGGGAATGGGGTCGGATGGGAATCCCCGGGATCTTATTTACCGTTTCTTCAAATGGTCCGAATCCCGGGTTCGCAAAGGCCAGCGGATGGTGTTGTTGATTGACGATGCCGACCGGGCGCCGGTGGAATTACTCAGGCTCATTCTTTCTGCCTATCTGGCGTCGGAGCGCGGGTCTTCAGCGGTTCCTGTTTTCTCGGGAAGCGATAATCTGGTCGAGATGTTAGCACTTGATGATGCTTCTACATCCGTTCACCAGATTCATCTGCGCCCGCTGACGAAAGACGAAGTCGCTGCCTATCTTGAGCCGAGAGTTCATGCGGCCGGCGGGAAGGCCAGTGAGCTGCTGGGTCCCGTACGGGTGTCGAAAATTCACGCTCTGAGCCAGGGCAGCTTTGCGAGACTCAAGCGGGTAACGCCCGGGGTCTGGCTGGATATGGTAGCCACATCGCCTGCGATGCGTTCTCAGGGGCTGCCCTGGAAGCGCATCGGCTGGCCGGCGCTGGCCCTGTTACTGCTCGCGGGCTCGTGGTGGTTTGTTTCCCGTCAGTACGATGAGTCGATGGCTGAGGAGTCAGTGAAGGTGCCTGAGCCAGTCCGCAAGAGCATCACCATCGGCCCTCAAACCGAGGCTGTTGAGCCTCCATCGGAGGAGCCTCTCCCGGAGACTGAAACCCTGTTGACAGAGGTTGCAACAGAGCCGGAAGCTGCTCAGCCAGAGCCAGAGCCAGAGCCAGAGCCAGAGCCAGAGCCAGAGCCAGAGCCAGAGCCAGCATTTACACCTGAAACCCCGGAGTATTTTGTACCGCTTGAGCAGGTGAGGGCCCGCGAAGGGTGGACGATTCAGCTCGTGGCCGGCAACCTGGAGCAAACGGCACTTAACATCATAGAGCGCCACTCACAGCTTGGTGAGATTGTTTACACCCTTGGCGAAAGACAGGGTCAGCCCTGGTTTATGGTATTCTATGGTGAGTTCCCCACCCGAGAGGCGGCGAATGAGGCTGTATCCAATTTACCCCAGGAACTGGTTTCCCGGTCGCCGTGGGTTCGATCAATCGACAGTTTGCAGTAGCGCCTTGTCTGGCGCTAACTCGTTGTTCCATAACCTGTCAGTTGGTAATTCCGTTTTCGGCTTCCCACAATAACTCAACTCCGATTTGAGTACGTATTTCTACGTGTGTAAAATAGCCAGCCCCCATTTTCAGTGTCAAAGAGTGGTTGTATGGCTGCGTGCCAAGTAACTCTTTGATTGAAAAGTATTTCTACGCGAGAGAACGCTTATGATGACAGGTTTGTATCATCCCGACGAATTCAGGGACAACTGCGGGTTCGGCCTGATTGCCCATATGAAGGGCGACGCCAGCCACAAGTTGTTGCAAACTGCGATCGAGTCTCTGACCTGCATGACCCACCGGGGTGGTATCGCTGCAGACGGAAAGACCGGCGATGGTTGTGGCCTGCTGATCCAGAGCCCGGACGGCTTCCTGAAGAAAGCCGCCAAGTCAGCTTTTGGCAAGGAGCCAGGTGACCTTTTTGCCGTGGGTCAGGTATTCCTGAACCCGGATGAAGCCAAGGCCGCCGCTGGTCGGGACGCACTTGAAAAGCGGCTGACCGAACAGGGTCTGGAGATCCTCGGCTGGCGTGAAGTGCCGGTGGATGACAGCTGCCTTGGGCCCATGGCTCTTGATTGCCTGCCCCGGATTGAACAGGTGTTCGTGGTTCCTGCCGGCAAGGAAGAGCGTGAGTTTGCGATCAGCCTGTTCGTGGGCCGTCGCCACGCCGAGGGCGACATGGCGGATGATCCCGAGTTCTACATCTGCAGCCTTTCCCATCGAACCCTGGCCTACAAGGGCCTGATGATGCCGGCGGATCTTGCCAATTTTTACAAGGATCTGGGCGATCCTGACCTGGAGACGGCGATCTGTGTTTTTCACCAGCGTTTCTCCACCAACACCATGCCCAAGTGGCCGCTGGCCCAGCCGTTCCGGTATCTGGCCCATAACGGTGAGATCAACACCATTGATGGCAACCGAAACTGGGCCATCGCCCGCGCTGCCAAGTTCAGCTCGCCGGAGCTTCCGGACCTGCAGACCCTGCAGCCGCTGGTAAACCTTACCGGGTCTGATTCTTCCAGCATGGACAACATGCTGGAAGTGCTGCTCGCTGGTGGTGTAGACCTGTTCCGCGCGGCCCGGATGATGATTCCCCCGGCGTGGCAGAACGTCGACAGTATGGATTCGGAACTCCGGGCGTTCTATGAATACAACTCCATGCATATGGAGCCCTGGGATGGTCCGGCTGGCCTGGTTATGTCTGACGGCCGCTACGCCGTCTGCATGCTGGATCGTAATGGCCTGCGGCCCGCTCGCTGGGTCATTACCAGGGACGACTTTATTACCCTGGCCTCTGAAATCGGAACCTATGGCTACCAGCCTGATGATGTTGTAGCCAAGGGGCGGGTCGGCCCGGGCCAGATGCTGGCCATTGACACCGAATCCGGCGAAGTCCTGCATACCCGGGACATTGATCAGCGCCTCAAGGCCGCGCAGCCCTACAAACGCTGGCTCCGTGAGAATGCGCTGCGCGTTGAAACCACTCTGAATCAGGACACACCTGACTTCAGGCTGATGGATGCTGACGAGCTGCTGGTTCATCAGAAGATGTTCATGGTGTCTTTTGAGGAGCGTGACCAGGTTCTGCGTCCGCTGGCCGAGAATGGCCAGGAGGCCGTCGGCTCCATGGGTGACGACACCCCGATGGCGGTTCTGTCGAGCAGGGTCCGCCACGTGGCGGATTACTTCCGCCAGAAATTCGCCCAGGTCACCAACCCGGCGATCGATCCTCTGCGGGAGGCGATCGTTATGTCACTGGAAACCTGTCTGGGTGCCGAGCGAAACGTATTCGAGGAAACCTCGGATCACGCGGACCGGATCATCCTGACCACCCCGGTTCTGTCGCCTGCGAAATTTCTCAAGATTGCCAACAATGACCGACAGGGCTTCGAGGTGGCGCGCATCGCCATGAGCTACCGCCCGGAGCAGGGTCTTGAGCAGGCTATCCGTCAGGTTTGCGAGCACGCCGAACAGGCAGTCCGTGATGGCAAGGTGTTGCTGGTGCTGACGGACAAGGATCTGAAGGAAGGTGAGTTGCCGGTAAACGCCATGATGGCGACCGGCGCTGTTCACCACCATCTGGTCCGGCAGGGTTTGCGCTGCGATTCCAACATCATCGTGGAAACCGGCTGGGCCCGGGATCCCCATCATTTTGCGGTGCTCTTTGGCTTTGGCGCCACGGCGGTCTATCCGTACCTTGCCTATCAGGTTCTGAATGATCTGATCCGCACCGGCGAGTTGCTGATTGATCCGATTGATGCGAAGAACAACTACCGCAAGGGCATTAACAAGGGCCTGTTGAAGATCCTGTCCAAGATGGGTATCTCTACCATCACTTCCTACCGTGGTGCCCAGCTTTTCGAAGCCATTGGTCTGGCCGATGAAGTGGTTGATCTGTGTTTCCTTGGGGTGCCCAGCCGTATCCAGGGTGCCGGGTTCTATGATTTTCAGCAGGACCAGGAGCAGTTGGCCGCCGTTGCCTGGAAGCCTCGCAAGCCCATCTCCCCGGGCGGCCTGCTGAAATACATTCATGGCCAGGAGTACCATGCCTTCAACCCGGACGTGGTGGGCAAGCTGCAGGAAGCGGTTACCACAGGCGATTACGGCCATTACAAAGAATACGCCGGACTGGTGAACGAGCGCCCGGTGGCGACTCTGCGTGACCTGTTGGGGTTCCGCAAGGATCTCAGGCAGATCGCCCTTTCCGAGGTGGAGCCGGTCGAGAATATCTTCCCCCGCTTTGACTCCGCGGCCATGTCTCTGGGCGCACTGTCGCCGGAGGCTCATGAGGCTTTGGCTGTTGCCATGAACACGCTTGGCGGCCGTTCCAACTCCGGCGAGGGTGGGGAAGACCCTGCCCGTTATGGCACCGAAAAGCGCTCCAAGATCAAGCAGGTTGCCTCCGGTCGTTTTGGTGTCACCGCGGAATACCTGCGCAGTGCCGATGTTATGCAGATCAAGGTGGCTCAGGGTGCCAAGCCGGGTGAGGGCGGCCAGTTGCCGGGTGGCAAGGTCAATGACCTGATCGCACGCCTGCGCTACTCAGTGCCCGGCGTAACGCTGATTTCGCCGCCACCGCATCACGATATTTACTCCATTGAGGATCTGGCCCAGTTGATCTTTGACCTCAAACAGGTCAACCCGCAGGCTCTGGTGTCTGTGAAGCTGGTGTCCGAGCCGGGTGTCGGCACCATCGCGGCCGGTGTTGCCAAGGCATACGCAGACCTGATTACGGTTTCCGGCTATGACGGCGGCACGGCGGCAAGCCCGCTGACGTCGATCCGCTATGCGGGCTCTCCGTGGGAGCTGGGACTGACGGAAACCCAACAGGCGCTTCGGGCCAACGATCTTCGGGGTAAGATTCGCCTGCAGACCGATGGTGGCATCAAGACCGGCCTGGATGTTGTGAAAGGTGCAATCCTTGGCGCCGAGAGCTTTGGCTTTGGAACCACGCCCATGGTTGCGCTGGGCTGTAAATACCTGCGCATCTGTCACCTGAATAACTGTGCGACCGGTATTGCCACCCAGAATGACTACCTGCGTGAAGAACACTTCAATGGCACGGTGGAAATGGCGATGAATTTCTTCCGCTTTGTTGCTGAGGAAACCCGTGAAT
This sequence comes from Marinobacter metalliresistant, assembly GCF_038098645.1. Classification (NCBI taxonomy): domain Bacteria; kingdom Pseudomonadati; phylum Pseudomonadota; class Gammaproteobacteria; order Pseudomonadales; family Marinobacteraceae; genus Marinobacter; species Marinobacter metalliresistant. The sequence continues at coordinate 3,615,437 of NZ_CP101118.1, forward strand.
GGATGGCGAAGCTTGGTGTGCGCACTCTCGAAGAGCTGGTCGGACGTGTGGATCTGCTGGAGCGGCTGCCGGGCGACACCGAGCGCCAGAAGAAGCTGGATCTCACTCGTCTGTTGTCTAATGACCACATTCCGGCGGACAAGCCACAGACCTGCCAGGTGGAGCGGAATCATCCGTTCGACAAAGGTACGCTTGCGGAGCAGATGGTTCAGGATACCGCCACGGCGATCAAGGAAAAGAGTGGTGGTGTCTGGCCCTACAGGGTGACCAACTGCGACCGGTCCATCGGTGCTCGCCTGTCCGGTGAAATTGCCGCGCTGCACGGCAACCAGGGCATGGTCGATGCGCCGATTACCCTCGATCTTACCGGCACTGCTGGCCAGAGCTTCGGTGTCTGGAACGTGGGTGGTCTCAATCTGGTGCTCGAAGGCGATGCCAACGACTATGTCGGCAAGGGCATGACCGGCGGCAAGCTGGTGGTGAAACCGCCCCGTGGCAGTGCCTTCAAGACCCAGGAAACCTCGATTGTCGGCAACACCTGCCTGTATGGCGCCACCGGCGGCAAACTGTTTGCGGCGGGAACGGCGGGCGAACGTTTCGCGGTTCGTAACTCTGGCGCTCACGCTGTTGTGGAAGGTACCGGGGACCACTGTTGTGAGTACATGACAGGCGGCCTGGTCACCGTTCTCGGTTCTACCGGGCACAACTTCGGTGCCGGCATGACCGGTGGCTTTGCCTATGTGATGGATATCAACAACACCTTCGTGGACAAGTACAACCACGAGCTGGTGGAGATTCAGCGGATTTCCAGTGAAGACATGGAGTCATACCGCAATCACCTGCGAGGTGTTATCCGGGAGCACATCTCGGAAACCGGCAGTGAATGGGCTGAGCACATTCTTGAGGATTTCGACGACTACATCGGCCGTTTCTGGTTGGTGAAACCCAAGGCTGCCAACCTCCGCAGCCTGCTGGCCAGCACCCGGGCGCGTCCGGAATAAGGCGACGGGCAGAACAGGGTTCGGGGTGCGCAGCCTGACTGCCACCCCTCGTCGAAATCGAGTTGATGAGAGCATCGAAATGAAAGAACGACTGAGTAACGACTTCCAGTTTGTCGAAGTTGGGCGGATTGACCCGAAGAAGGTGCCGGCCAGGAAGCGAAAGAAAGAGTTTGGTGAGATTTACCACCCGTTTACGGCGGACCATGCCGCCTCCCAGGCCCACCGTTGCCTGGAGTGTGGTAACCCCTACTGCGAGTGGAAGTGCCCGGTACACAACTACATCCCGAACTGGCTCAAGCTGGTGTCCGAAGGAAATATCATGCGCGCGGTGGAGCTGTGTCACCAGACCAATTCATTGCCCGAGGTCTGTGGCCGTGTGTGTCCCCAAGACCGCCTGTGTGAAGGCGCCTGTACCCTGAATGACGGCTATGGCGCGGTCACCATCGGCTCGGTGGAGAAATACATCACGGACACCGCCTTTGCTCTGGGCTGGAAGCCGGATATGTCCGCAGTCAAGTGGACAGACAAGAAGGTTGCAGTCATTGGTGCTGGCCCTGCCGGTCTGGGTTGCGCCGATGTCCTGGTTCGCAACGGTGTAAAGCCGGTTGTGTTCGACATCTATCCGGAAATTGGCGGCCTGCTGACCTTCGGAATCCCCGAGTTCAAGCTGGAGAAGTCAGTCATGACTCGGCGCCGTCAGGTGTTCGAGGAGATGGGTGTGGAATTTCGCCTGTCCACCGAGGTTGGCAAGGACGTCCAGTTGCAGGACATTATCGACGAATACGATGCCGTCTTCATGGGCATGGGCACCTACACCTACATGAAGGGTGGTTTTCCGGGTGAAGACCTGCCCGGAGTCTACGACGCGCTGCCGTTCCTGGTCTCCAACGTTAACCGTCGCCTGGGCTTTGAAAAAGACAAGGCCGACTTCATCGACATGAAAGGCAAGCGTGTCGTTGTTCTGGGTGGTGGTGACACCGCCATGGACTGCAATCGCACCTCCATCCGTCAGCAGGCTGAGAGCGTGACCTGCGCCTACCGTCGGGACGAGGAAAACATGCCGGGCTCCCGTAAGGAAGTGGCCAATGCCAAGGAGGAGGGCGTGAAGTTCCTCTTCAACCGGCAGCCAATCGCCATCCTGGGTGAAGATCGGGTTGAAGGTGTTAAAGTGATCCAGACGCGACTGGGCGAGCCCGATGACAACGGCCGCCGCCGCCCGGAAGTGGTGCCGGGCAGTGAGGAAGTGATTCCGGCGGATGCCGTTCTGGTTGCTTTCGGATTCCGTCCCAGCCCTGCCGAGTGGTTCGATGAGCTGAAGGTGAGCACCGACGACTCAGGCCGGGTAACGGCACCGGAGGAATCCGAGTTCATGTTCCAGACCAGTAATCCGAAGATTTTCGCTGGCGGCGACATGGTCCGCGGCTCGGATCTGGTCGTAACCGCTATCTGGGAAGGCCGCCAGGCGGCCGAAGGCATCATGGACTACCTGGATGCCTGATTGTCCCGGACATGGGGTCAGATGAAAGCCTTCATCTGACCCCTGGTTCACCTGGCTTCTCTCTAACGCCTTTCCAATTGATCCGACACCTTTCCAATTGACCTAAACCGCGTATCATTACCTTCCAGAAAATTCGTTTCCCAGACCAGGAGTTGCCATGACCGAGCTGAAAAATGACCGTTTCCTGCGCGCACTGATGCGCCAGCCCGTGGACCGTACTCCGGTATGGATGATGCGACAGGCAGGGCGATACCTGCCGGAATACCGCGCCACACGGGCGAAGGCCGGGGATTTTCTCAGCTTGTGCAAGAATACTCCGCTGGCGTGCGAGGTCACCCTTCAGCCGCTTGAACGTTACCCCCTGGACGCCGCCATTCTGTTCTCGGACATCCTGACCATTCCGGATGCACTGGGGCTGGGCCTTTACTTTGAAACCGGGGAAGGCCCCAAGTTCCGGAACACCATTCGTTCTGAAGCCGACGTGGCTGCACTGCCGAAAATCAACGCCAGGGTGGATCTGGACTACGTCATGAACGCGGTCTCTACCATTCGCGGCGCCCTGAACGGCAGCGTGCCTCTGATTGGTTTCTCCGGCAGCCCATGGACCCTGGCCACGTATATGATCGAAGGTGGTTCCTCCAAGGATTTCCGGGAAGCCAAGAAGCTGATGTACGGCCAGCCGGAGGTGATGCACCGGTTGCTGGACCATCTGGCGGATGCGGTTATCGATTACCTGAATGGCCAGATCAGGGCCGGCGCCCAGGCGGTGCAGATTTTTGATACCTGGGGCGGCGTGCTCAGCAGTTGGGCCTATGAAGAGTTCTCGCTGCGCTACATGAAGAAAATCGTCGACGGCCTGATTCGCGAGAATGACGGCCGCAGAGTACCGGTAATCCTGTTCACCAAGAATGGCGGTCAGTGGCTGGAGTCCATCGCGGACTCTGGCGCCGACGCCGTTGGTCTCGATTGGACCACGGACATCGGCAACGCCCGCGCCCGCATTGGCGATCACGTAGCCCTTCAGGGCAACATGGATCCGGCCATGCTGTACGCGCCGCCTGAGCGGATTCGCCAAGAAGTGGCGGATATCCTGCGCCGTTATGGTTCCGGCACAGGGCACATCTTCAACCTTGGCCACGGAATTACACCGGACGTGGATCCGGAGCATGCCAAGGCGTTCATCGAGGCGGTCGTTGAATTGAGTCCGGAGTATCACCGCTGAGCATTGGGGTTCTTTTTCCCCCTAGCCTGAGGGCTTTGCAGGTGAGGCCGTTGTGGGGCCCTTTCCAAAAAAACGCTACAAGCACTTCCCTGTGCGCTTGTTTCCGGCCATCCATGGCCTCCAACATTTTTGGAAAGGGCCCCACAACGGCCTCTATCTCACAGCGGCGATATATCTTCCTAACAATCGACCACTCCAAAATCCTCTGGATGCATCCTTCTGTCCGGTCTATAGTCAGGTAAACCAAGATCGGTAAACAGGAGTAGTCACTTGCCCACCAAAACTCCCGAAAAACGCCGGTTTCACCGGATTGAATTCGACGCGCCCTGCGAACTCCACTGTCTGGAGACTGTCTGGACCACCGAGGTGCTGGATATTTCCTTGAAAGGCGTTCTGGTAAAACGGCCGGAGGGGTGGGATGTGCCTTTGAATCAGCCGTGTGAGGTGATTATTCACCTGGATGATCATGAAGCAGGTATTGTTATGGCGGTTGAGCTCAGGCACGTGGAGCCGCACAGGCTTGGCTTCAAATGTCGGTACATTGACCTTGATAGCGCTACCCACCTCAAACGTCTTGTTGAGCTTAACCTTGGTGATCAGACGCTGTTGGAGAGGGAGTTTGCTCATCTCATTGATTAGGCGGGTTTTGTCGGATTACGTCTTCGCCTAATCTGACCTACGTTGCGGGTCAAAAGCTAAGAGATATGAGGGTGGGACTATTACTGCCAAGCATGCAGGACAGGATGGCTTTTCTATTTCCAAAAATGTTGGAGGCCAGGGATGGCCGGAAACAAGCCCACATGGATGTGCTCGTAGCGGTTTTTGGAAATAGAAAAGCCATCCTGTCCGTCAACTCCCAAGACAAGATACTCAGAGATCTTCCAGAGCCGAGAGCGCGTCACTGAGCTTGGTCACCGGAATCACTTTCATGCCCTCGATGGCCTTGCGGGGGGCATTGGATTTGGGCACCAGTGCCCGGGTAAAGCCGTGCTTGGCGGCTTCGTAAATGCGCTCCTGGCCGCTGGGGACCGGTCGGATTTCGCCGGAAAGGCCGACTTCGCCAAAAATCACCAGATCCTGGGGCAGGGCGCGGTCGCGGAAGGAGGAGACAATCGCGGCCAACAATGCCAGGTCGGCGCTGGTTTCATTCACCTTCACACCGCCGACCACGTTCACGAACACATCCTGATCAGATACATGCATGCCGCCGTGACGGTGCAATACGGCGAGAAGCATCGCCAGCCGGTTCTGGTCCAGGCCAACCGCCACGCGTCTCGGATAGCCGCCCTGGGCCATGTCCACCAGTGCCTGGATCTCCACCAGCATGGGCCGGGTGCCTTCCCAGACCACCATCACCACGCTGCCGGGCGCCGCTTCCTCGCCACGGTTGAGGAATATCGCGCTGGGGTTCTTCACTTCCTTAAGGCCCTGTTCCAGCATGGCGAATACGCCCAGTTCATTCACCGCGCCAAACCGGTTCTTGATGCCGCGAAGTGTGCGGTAGCGGCTGTCGCTGGAACCTTCCAGCAGGATGGAACAGTCGATCATGTGCTCCAGAACTTTCGGGCCGGCCAGGCTGCCGTCTTTGGTAACGTGCCCGACAAGGAACAGGATGGTGCCGGTCTGCTTGGCAAAGCGGGTCAGGAAGGCGGCGCTTTCGCGTACCTGGGACACACTGCCGGGGGCTGATTCAATCTCTGCCACGTGCATCACCTGGATACTGTCCACCACCAGAATCCGCGGCTTTTCTGCTTCCGTTACCTGCATCACCCGCTCAACACTGGTTTCAGACAGCATCTTCAGATCTTTGGTGGGCAATCCCAGCCGCTTGGCACGCATGGCGACCTGCTGCAGGGATTCTTCACCGGTGACATAAAGCGCAGGGACGCTGGCGGCGAGGTGGCATACCGCCTGAAGCAGCAGGGTGCTCTTGCCGGCGCCGGGATGGCCGCCCATCAGCACGGCCGACCCCTCCACCAGGCCGCCACCGAGAACCCGGTCGAACTCCTGCATGCCCGAGCTGATGCGAGGCTGTTCAGCCAGGCTGACGTCGTCCAGGCTCTGGACTTCCGACAGGCTGCCGGCAAAGCCCTCGAAGCGGGCGCCACGAGCGCCTTTGGTGTTGCTGCTGACACCGCGGACTTCGCTGATGGTATTCCAGGCCTGGCAGGCGGTGCACTGGCCCTGCCATTTGGAGTAGTCGGCACCGCATTCGGTGCAGACATAGGCGGTTTTTGCTTTGGCCATGGCGATCTCGGGGGATAATGGATGAAAGCGGGGGCAGATGTGAAAACGGGGTTGAAAACGGGTTCATGAAAACGGGGTCAGATGAAAGCTTTCATCTGACCCCTCTTTTAGCACCCTCTTTCATGACCCCTCTTTTACTAACATCAGGCCAGCTTCTTGTACTTCATACGCTTGGGCTGCATGGCAGAATCGCCCTTGCGCTTCTTGAAGTCTTCGTCGTATTCCGTGAAGTTGCCCTCGAAGTACACCACTTCGCCGTCATCCTCGAACGCCAGGATATGGCTGGCTACCCGGTCCAGGAACCAGCGATCGTGTGAGATCACCAGGGCGGAGCCCGGGAAGTTGAGCAGGGCTTCTTCAAGGGCGCGCAGGGTTTCCACGTCCAGATCGTTGGTCGGTTCGTCCAGCAGCAGGACGTTGCCGCCTTCCTTGAGCAGTTTGGCCAGGTGCAGGCGGTTACGCTCACCCCCGGACAGGTCGCCAACCCGTTTCTGCTGGTCGCTGCCCTTGAAGTTGAAGCGCCCCACATAGGCCCGGGACGGGGTCTCGTAGTTGCCTACCTTGATAATATCGTTGCCGTCGGAGAGTTCTTCCCAGACGGTTTTACTGCCGTCCAGGTCGCGCATCTGGTCCACGTAGGCCAGTTCCACGGTTTCACCGACGGTAATGGTGCCGGAGTCAGGCTGGTCGTAACCCGCGATCATCCTGAACAGGGTCGATTTGCCGGCACCGTTGCCGCCGATAATGCCCACGATGGCACCGGGTGGTACGCTCAAGGACACGTCTTCGTACAGCAGGCGGTCACCGAAGGACTTGCTGATACCGTCCACTTCGATCACCTTGTTGCCGAGGCGAGGTCCAGGCGGAATGTACAGCTCGTTGGTTTCATTGCGCTTCTGAAACTCCTGGGAACTCATCTCCTCAAAGCGGGCCAGGCGGGCCTTGCTCTTGGACTGACGGCCCTTGGCGTTGCTGCGAACCCATTCCAGCTCCTGCTTGATGGCTTTCTGGTGAGAGGCCTCCTGCTTGGACTCCATCTCCAGGCGCTTTTCCTTGTTCTCCAGCCACTGGCTGTAGTTGCCCTCGAAGGGAATGCCATGGCCACGGTCCAGTTCCAGGATCCAGCCGGCGACGTTGTCGAGGAAATACCGGTCGTGGGTGATGGCAACCACGGTGCCTTCATAATCGTGCAGGAAGCGCTCAAGCCAGGCCACGGATTCGGCATCCAGATGGTTGGTGGGCTCGTCCAGCAGCAACATGTCTGGGCCGGACAGCAGCAGGCGGCACAAGGCAACACGGCGGCGCTCACCACCGGACAGGATTTGCACTTTCTGATCCCAGGGCGGGAGGCGCAACGCGTCGGCGGCGACTTCCATCTTGCGTTCAATGTCGTGGCCGTCGGTGGCCTGGATGTAGGCTTCCAGTTCGCCCTGTTTCTTGGCGAGGGCGTCAAAATCCGCATCCGGTTCGGCGTAGGCTGCGTAAACTTGGTCCAGTTCCGCCAGGGCGTCATGAACACCGGAGACCGCCTCGTCGACGATTTCCTTGACGGTTTTCTCTTCGTCCAGCTCCGGCTCCTGGGGCAGGTAGCCCACGTTAATGCCCGGTTGGGGGCGGGCTTCGCCGATGTAATCCTGGTCCACGCCGGCCATAATGCGAAGCAGGGTGGATTTACCAGCACCGTTAAGGCCAAGAACGCCGATCTTGGCGCCGGGGAAGAAGCTCAGTGAGATGTCTTTCAGAATCTCTCGCTTGGGCGGTACCACCTTGCCCACGCGGTTCATGGTGTATACGTAAGAGCCTGTTTTCCCGATTTTGTCACTTTTCGACATAATCTGTTTCGCCTTTAAGTCAGTTATCATGAGGCTTTGAGGGAGATGATAAGCGCTCAAAGCAGAAAAACAAAAAGTTAAGTTTTTCTTGTGCAAGTCCCTGTTCGTTACTATACTTAAAAAAGTCACGTTTTAAGGAAGAACAATATGGGTCATCAAGTTATCGAGCAAGTGGTGAATGCTGCGCGAAGAAAGCTGCTTGTGCAAGACCTCATTCCCCTCTACTACCCAAATCTGTACGCAACCTTTGAACTGTCAGGCAAGGCCCTCGAAACCACGAAAAAGTATCTTGAGCACTTGGCCGTTTTTGAGGGCTTTCTCGCTTTCTCATCCATCGATTTGATTTCCCGCCTAGAACAGCGTCCCAAGTCAAACTACCTGACGGACAGCGAAATTTCTCGGTTTGTATCAGACGCAGGGTTCCACAAGGAAACCTTGGCTAAGAAGTATGCGGGTATGCGCTTGCATCCAACTGCATACAAATCGGTTGGTAAGGTCCATGCGAAGCAGCGCCTTGAAGCAGTGCGCGATTACCTAGCTTTTTTATACGAAAAGCTGGGTGATGACCTGACGCGATACGAAGCGGTTGACGATGTTAGGAAGCGATTCAACCGCAAGATTAAAGCTGCTAGTCCAGGGTGGAAAAAGACGCGAATCGGTGAGGTGAAAGGGCTGACAGATGGGGAACGAGATCAATTGTTGGAGGTCATGCATCCGGAAAGTCCCGCAAATCCATTTGCAAATGAAGCTATTAAGCTGCGTAACTTCATCATTTTGTTGCTCGGTCTCGATATGGGGTTGCGCCGTTCTGAAATGCTCTTGATTAAGACTAGCGATATTCACTGGCACAATCGTCAGCTCGCGGTGGTCAATATCGAAGATGAAAGCATGGACCCGCGTAGGGTGGCCCCGCAATTTAAAACCCACGAACGCATGCTGGTCATGACCGATGAAGTCTACGACGCGATCATTGAATATGAGTCGAAGTATCGGCGCACAAAGCCCCGTCAAGGTTCATCGCAGGCGAGAAAGCATCCTTTTTTGCTTGTTTCTCATAGAAAAAATGAAGGCGAGGCGATGAGCATTAAAGCGCTGGATGGCGTTTTTGCCCGAGTCGGAGAAGTAGTGCCTGAGCTGGCTCACATCCACCCTCACATTTTGAGGCATGACTCGGTCTACACGATGCTCGAAAGCATGCGCGAGGAGCTTGAAACGCTCACGCCAGAGGACCGCACAACTCAAGTTCAAAAGACGCTTACTTGGATGTTCGGGTGGAGTCCTGAATCGCACATGCCGGGTCTATACGGAGCGAAATTTTGGAAGGAAGAAGCAGATAAAGCGATGAAGAAGCGCTCCGGGAGGCTTAAGGCGATCCGTGAAAATGTTGAGGATAAAGTGCGAAAAGGAGCTACGAAGTGAATATTCCCGTCAGTGCACTCCAAGCGCCAACGCAGGATACCCTCGATGCGTGGTTGAGCGCGCCTCGCCTCGCTAAATGTGGAAAGTTTTTCACGCCCTCTGAACCGATGTGGTGGCCTGACAGAGCAAGTAATTGGGCTGTTAACTGGCAAGCCGCAATAGTCTGTGTCGCGTCCGAATGGCAACGCTGGTTACACGCCGCCTTGGCATACCGCATGGCAGATGTGTCACAGGCAACTATTTCAGGCGTTGCCAGTGTGCTGTCGAGGTCTGCGGAAGCAGGGTTTAATCCCCTCAATGAAGATCACCTGACCGAACTGCGGGAACGCTTTAACACCGGGGAGTTTGCTACTCTGGCCAGTTTCATGGAGTTCTGGCACACCTGTGAGTCTGTTAGACAGCGTCCTTGGCAATCCCTAATAGATGCGTACAAGGGGCTGCCGAGGAAAAAGTGTGTCCAGAAGGATGTCATCCTGAGCTTGGACCCTGAGCAAGGCCCTTTTACGCAGGCGGAGCAGGACGCCCTACACCAGTGGGCGCATGAGCAATTTTGCCACGCTAAGTTAGACCCTGAGCAATACCTCTATTTGCGCTTGCTGATGATTTACGGGCAGCGCAGCGTACAGCTGCGCATGCTGGTTTTTGATGATTTCATCAAAACCGATGAGGGCTACAAGATCAGGCTCTTTTGGGCGAAACAAAGAGACGACGATGCGGGCTGGCGAGCAAAGGCAGAGACGTTTAGCCTGGATGAAGACCTCTACAACACCGTGCAGGCCTATAAGGCGATAATCCTCGCCAGACTCTGGCAAGAATATCCAAGCGGCGCCGATTGGGATAAGGCGATCAAACACGTGCCTCTTTTTCGACGTAAGTTACAAGAGGTGGGCGTCGGATCTTTTAACCCACCAGTTTTGATTGGTCTCCCCAATCAAAAAGCACTGGAAGACGCGCCGAAACCTGAGTTTCATGTCCGAGCAAGCGGGGTAAGATTTTGGCTTTATCGCATAGAGCGTATGGCTGATTTTCCGATTTCGCACCGCACACATCAGCCGCTGAAAATCAGTCGAGGCCATCGGTTCAGACACACCCTCGGCACGGACCTATCCAATGCAGGGCTGGACGAGTGGTCGATGGCAAATGCACTGATGCACAAAGATACTCGTACAGCCCGGAAGTACCGAGCGGTCTCCGTTGAGTTGATGAATTTAATTGATGCGAAGATGAGTGATCATCTCGCGATCGTTGTTGGTGCGTTTACCGGCACTATTGTGACGGATCGTGCCTCAGCGAAGAACGGGAACCTAGTGGATCGGCAGATTGAGGATCTTGCGGTCTGTGGTGCCGATGCTGCCTGCCATCTGGACGCGCCCTTTACCTGTTACGGATGCGGTAAATTCCAACCACTTTTGGAGGCGGATCACGCTGCCGCACTTGAGCGGTTGGAGCGTCGTCGAGCGCAAGCAATTGCCATGGATAAAACCACGGGAGTGCTCTGGGATCGTGCCATTTTAGCCTGCCGCAAAGTTATTCTCGATTGTCGGGACATGCGCCAAGTAATCCAGTCAGAGGGATGTGGCGCATGACTAACTTCGTCGACTTTAAGCCGAAGATTCACCTGGATGCCGAAGCACAATTAAATGCGTTTATTCAATGGGCAAAAGCAATCCTTCCAAAGGGAATTCCGGATCGGGTTTACAGGAGTATTCGCTGGGAAGACAAGAGTTGGCATGCTCACGGTTTTGAGGGTTGTGCCTTCACGGCGATTACATCGACTAGGTCGACTCAAGTGACGATGCCGCCCCCCTTCTCGGACTTCGCCAAGGCATTGATGGTGTACCGCCGTGTCTATCAGACAAAGAAGTCGATGAAGGCTTGGTTAGATGCCGTCAAGGCCCTTGAGGCCGCACTGGTCGAATTGACCTGTACGCGGGATGTGACGAGAGTTTCAGCGGCTGTATGTAATCGAGCCTGCGAATACATGCAAACCCATTGGGTAAAAGGCAATACGGCGTACGTCACCAGCAAGGCTCTTGAGAAGATCATCACCCTGATGAAGGACAAACAGCTGCTCAAGACTAATTTTCGGTGGACTTCTTCGCTCAAAGTTAGACCCGTTGGTACGCTGAAGCAGCAAAAAGCGAATCGTGAGCAGAAACTTCCCAGTACCGAAGCGATAAAGGCTTTGGGGGAGGTGTTTAATAACGATTTGATCACTCCTATGGATATTGTCGTGACATCGGCGAGCGCTTTTTTGCTCAGTGTGCCCAGTCGCATTGGCGAGTTGGCCGATGTTGAGCGCGATTGCGTGGTGTTCAAAGAGGATGATAAAGGCCATCGGCGCATGTTCTTGCGTTGGTACGCCGAAAAGATAAACAAGCCAATGCTGAAACCTGTCGTTAAACCTGAGATGGAGTCGGTCTTAGAGCGTGCCATTACGTTGTTGAAACCGGTTACCGATGACGGGCGGGCCTACGCCGCATGGCTGGAAGATCATCCCGATGAATTTCCACCCCATGAAGGAGTGCCAAAAAAGGGCGCCGATGACCTGCTCACCTATGCAGAAGCATGTGCAGCTTTTGCATTGTCCACCAAAAACGCCAGCCCGCGAGGGGTTTTCAAACAACACATTTTGAGGGGCGTCGAGAAGCGACGGGCGATCAGCCCAGCCGCTAAAGCGATATTGGACGAGATACGCGAGGGTTGGGACACAGGTAAGAGAAAATCAATCTACATGAAGGGCAAGATTGGAGTTCAGGGTTATAAGTTTAACGACAGGGGCGAAATTACGCTGCGCAAACTTAATGTCCTGATGCGTGAAAAATACTTGCCTAAACACTTCCCGTACACAACACCCTATACCGAGGGCAAAGAGCGGGTGAAGTACCGTGATGCGCTGTTCACTGTGCGCACAGGCATTCTGGCAGATGAAACGGCGGGCAACCCCGCTAGGGTAAAAGGTCTCGGCGTAGAGATCGCCGCCAACGCAGACCGTATGAGGGTCCAGTTGGGAGGCGGCCCCGTGCTCAGCATCTTTGAGCGCCATGGCTACCACGGTGTGAAGGTGAGGACGCACGCCTTCCGTCACCAGTTGAACACGGAGATGCACAGAGCAGGCCTGTCACAGTTGCTGATCGACGCATTTTCAGGGCGCACGACTATGGGGTCTGTATACAACCATGAGACCGTCGAGGAGCGCACCCAGACTGTTGCGGCCTATCACCCCAAAACGAAGCATAGCAATGCCGCTCAGCGGTTGGAGAAGGTCAAAACAAATCAACCTTTGAGCCTCAGTGATGTGAGAGATCTGCATGAGGATGATCAGGACCGGGTCATCCATCAGACCCACGTTGGAATCTGTGTACACAACTTTGCCGCCGAACCCTGTCCGAAAATGGGGGCGTGCTTGACCTGCGGAAAGCTCGGTTGTGTAAAAGGTGATGATGTGAAACTTGCCAATCTCAAAGAAGAGGGTGAGGACCTTAAACGCCGCTACAACAAGGCGCTTGATGCGCAGTCTCGCGACATTTTTGGGGCCTCAGAATGGGCTAAAAAAGTGGGTATGGATCTCTATAAGTGTGACGCGCTGATCCAAACCCTGGAGAACCCTGATCTCGAAAACGGCGACATCGTGTGGAATGTCGATAACGGTTGGACACTGACAAACAATGCCGCATCAATGGCAGGGTTGATCGATGCCAAAGTCATTGAGGCAGAAACTGAACAACAGGCGTTGCCATCGTTGGATGAGTTGTCGGCAATGCTAGATGAGATCAAGGTATAGCGATGGGGCACTTAACGGAGAGGGATGTAAAGCGCATCATCAAATTAATTGAGGAATGGCAGGAGCCAAAGTTAACGTGGCCGTTACTCGTAGACGCGTGCAAAGAAAAACTGGGTATCAGTCGCGCTCGGCAGTCCCTAATGAAACTGCCCGCCGTCGATATGGCGATGAAGAACCGCAAAGCCGCATTGAAGGCCCCGATGGAAAAACCGGGATGGATAAGTGACATTCACAAGGCGAATAAGCGCATCGAAGAGCTGACCGAAACCAATCAAAAGCTCAAGGCTATCAATCAGAAGCTCGTTGAACGCTTCCTCATTTGGCAGGCAAACGCTGATATGCATGGGTTGACCCAGTCGATGCTTGATCAACCAGTTTCGCAGCTTCGGAAAAGAACCTGATCGAGTGCACAAAATAGCATTCATAGGGAGTTCAAAGGCAGAATTGTTGTGCAATATTTGGGCACGTGCAGTGGTCCCATGTCCGTCTCGTTAAGCAGGCGTAAAAGCTCAATGGTGCGTTGTGCTTATCCTCTGAAACTCGATGAGTCCGTTTTCATTTAACCCTCAAAGCGAAACAATTATTCACTACAGAAAACGGTCGTTTGTTGGACGCCTAGAGCTCTCCCTTGAAAACCTGCAATTTTCCGTTGTTTTCTGTCCATAAATCACGTACAAAAAACTATGATTAGAAAAGGTGCGTTTAATGATCATAGGCTATGCGCGTGTCAGTACTCAGGATCAGAACTCTGAGTTTCAGGTGGACGCTTTGGAAAAAGCTGGGTGCGAGCAGATCTTCCAGGAAAAGGTTACCGGCAAACTTCGCGAGCGACCCGAGCTGTCGCAGTGCCTTCGTACCCTCCGGAAAGGGGACGTTCTCGTCGTCTGGAAGCTGGATCGGCTGGCACGCTCACTGAAAGACCTGGTTGAGATCGTCCAGGATCTGAATGATCGAGAAGTTGGCTTCAAATCACTTACCGAGGCAATCGACACAACCAACTCAGGCGGACGCCTGGTGTTCCATATCTTCGGCGCATTGGCTGAGTTCGAGCATGATCTGATTAGAGAGCGCACAAAGGCTGGTCTTCAGGCAGCCAGGGCGAGGGGACGTAAAGGTGGGCGTAAACCATCAATGTCCGACTCAGATATCCGTAAAGCAGCGGCCATGCTCTCTGACCCTCAAATCACGAAAACAGAAGTTGCGGCTCACTTCGGTGTAACTCGAACGACGTTGAACGCATCACTAAAAAGAATTGGATTGGCTGCCTGAGATAAGCGCCGCCCGACAACATGCTGTATTGGAGCTCCACGGATGACTGACGACAAAACCAACCACTCCCAAACCGCCGCTTTTATATGGTCGGTTGCCGATCTCCTGCGCGGTGATTTCAAGCAGAGCCAATATGGGCGCGTCATTCTGCCGTTTACTCTGCTGCGTCGTCTGGAGTGTGTGCTGGAGCCAACGAAGGCTCAGGTACTCTCCGCGGCCCAGGAACACCAGACCAAACCGGATGCAGTTCGCGAGAAGCTTTTGCTCCGGGCTGCCGATCAGCAATTCTTCAATGCCTCCCCCTTGAGTCTGGCTACCCTATCTGACAGCCAGACGGCCGACGATCTGATGAGCTATGTTCAGTCGTTCAGCCAGGACGCCCGGGAGATCTTCGAACATTTCCATTTCGAGGACTTCGTTCAGCAGCTCAGCTCCAACAACTTGCTCTATCAAGTCGTTCAGCGGTTTGCCAGTATCGATCTGAGCCCGGCAACCATCAGCAACTTCGGTATGGGGATCATCTTCGAAGAATTGATCCGTAAGTTCGCCGAGAGCTCCAACGAAACTGCCGGGGAGCACTTCACCCCCCGGGACATCGTTCACTTGACCACTTCTCTTGTCCTCACCGGACAGGAGAACCGACTCTCGCCCAACAGCATTGTGACCATCTATGATCCCACGGCGGGTACCGGTGGGTTCTTGTCCGAAGGCGACGAGTACATTCAGCAGATCAGCGAGAATGTCACCGTCTCCCTGCACGGCCAGGAGCTGAACCCTGAGTCTTACGCAATCTGTAAGGCAGATATGCTGATCAAGGGGCAGGAAGTCAGCAATATCAAGCTGGGGAATACCTTGTCTGATGACCAGCTGGCTGCCAACAAGTTTGACCTGATGCTCAGTAACCCGCCATTTGGTGTGGAGTGGAAAAAGGTTCAGAAGCAGGTCACCGACGAGCACAAACACCGTGGTTTCGATGGTCGTTTCGGACCTGGTTTACCCCGCGTTTCAGATGGCTCCCTGCTGTTCCTGATGCACCTGGTCAGCAAGATGCGAGATGCGCGTGATGGCGGGGCCCGGATCGGCATCATTCTCAATGGTAGCCCGCTGTTTACGGGTGGTGCTGGCAGTGGCGAATCTGAAATCCGGCGCTATCTGCTGCAGAACGACATGGTCGAGGCCATCGTGGCCCTGCCCACGGATATGTTCTACAACACCGGCATCTCCACCTATGTGTGGGTGCTCTCCAACAACAAACCGGCCGAACGCAGAGGCAAGGTCCAACTGATCGATGCAACTGACCGGGCGACCAAAATGCGTAAGTCCCTTGGCAGTAAGCGCCAGTTTGTCAGCGAGTCCGACCAGGACGAGATCGTGCGGATGTATGGGGACTTCCAGGAAACCAAGAAAAGTAAAACCTTCCCCATCGAAGCCTTCGGTTACCGACGTATCACGGTGGAGCGTCCGCTGCAGCTGAACTTCCAGACTTCAGAAGAGCGCATCGCTCGGATTGCGGATGAAAAAGCCATCCTGAAAATGGATCAGGAAGACCAGGGCAATATCCACGCTGCCTGTCGTGCTATGGATGCCAAGACGGTCTACCGGAATCGCAAGCAGTTCCAGAAGGCCCTGAAGGCTTCGCTCACCGATCATCAGGTGTACCTGAGTGCGCCTCAACTGAAAGCCCTGCTCAATGCCTTGAGTGAGCGCGACCCAGAGGCGGATATTTGCACGGACAGCAAAGGCAATCCAGAAGCCGACACGGGTCTCCGGGACTATGAGAACGTGCCCCTAGCAGAGTCTGTGTATGACTACTTTGAGCGGGAAGTGAAACCCCATGTGCCGGATGCTTGGATCGACGAGTCGAAGCGGGACGACAGAGATGGTGAAGTAGGCATCGTGGGCTTCGAGATTCCGTTTAACCGGCACTTCTATGAGTTCACGCCGCCGCGTCCGCTGGAAGATATCGATGCTGATCTGAAGCAATGTACGGACCGGATCAAGCAGATGATCGAGGAGTTGTCTGCATGACTTTTCAGATGTATTCGAGTTACAAGGATGCTGGCTTCGTGGGGCTTGACCAAGTGCCGTCACACTGGGACGTTCTGCGATTTAAACAGGTGTTTGGGGAGGTAAACGAACGCTCAACAACAGGTGAAGAGGAGTTGCTCTCGGTTTCGGAGTATTACGGAGTGAAGCCACGATCACAAAAGATTGATGAGGGCGAACACCTTAGCAGAGCCGAATCGTTGGAGGGCTATAAGCTTTGCGACGAGGGTGACTTGGTAATGAACATTATGCTTGCGTGGAAGCGCGGACTTGGCGTGACAAACTATCGGGGGATCGTCAGCCCTGCTTATGCCGTGTTCCGGCTCGTAAGAGATGATTTTCCCTTTTATTACCATTACTTGCTACGCAGCAATGAATACATCGGTTACTTCAAAACCTTCTCATCTGGCGTTATTGATTCTCGCCTGAGGCTGTATCCCGAGGTATTTGGTCGACTTACGGCTATTGTGCCTCCTCTCAACGAACAAACCCAAATCGCCCGCTTTCTAGACCACGAAACCGCCAAAATCGACGGCCTGATCCGCGAGCAGGAACGCCTGATAGGGCTGCTTCAGGAAAAGCGCCAGGCGGTAATTTCTCACGCGGTAACCAAGGGCCTGAAGCCGGATGTGCCGATGAAGGACTCCGGGGTGGAGTGGCTTGGGCGTGTGCCGGCGCATTGGACGAGCAGCTCAATCAAGCGGTTCTGCTCCCTCGTTAAAGATGGTACGCATTTACCTCCTCCGCGCGTTTCGGAAGGAATACCTCTGCTCAGCGTCCGGAATATTGTGGGCGGAGAATTCGTTAGGCGCTCGGATGATTCGAAGATTTCTGAAAACGATTACGTCGCTCTTTGTCGATCTTTCACGCCACAGCAAAGAGACGTTTTGCTAGCTATTGTTGGTGCAACGCTTGGTAAAACGGCAATAATTTCTGATGCTATGGGACACTTTCACATCCAGCGTAGCTTGGCATTATTTCGCGCGGACGCATCGAAGCTAAACCCACACTGGCTGCACTGGGTTTTTCAAAGTGCAGGCTTTCAGAGCCTCTTGTGGGAATATGCGGGTTTTTCAGCCCAACCAGGTATTTATCTCGGCACATTGGCTTCATTTAAAATTCCTGTTCCTCCGATTAAAGAGCAAATTGAGATTAACGAGTGGATTGGGCGTCAAATTGATCCAATGAACACGTTAATTAAGGAAGCGGAGAGCGCTGTTTTGTTAATGAAAGAACGTCGTTCTTCTTTAATTTCTGCTGCCGTTACAGGGAAGATTGATATTCGGAATTGGCAACCGCCGGCAGATAGTATGGTTTTGAACGAAGGGGCGAGCGAGCTAGGGGTCGAGGAGACTGCGGCGGGCCGAAAGGTTTGAAGGATACAAGGAGTAGTCATGGCTGACAGCCGAGAGAGAGCATTCCAAAACGACATCATTACGACCCTGAGCGACCAGGGCTGGCTGGTAGGCAAGGCGTCGGACTACGACAAGGTGCAAGCTCTGTATCCGGAAGACCTGATCGGTTACTTCCAGAAGGCTTGGCCAGATCGTTGGGAAAAGTTCTGTAAGGGCAACCCGCAGAACCCGGAACAAGTGCTCATCCAGAAAACGGTTCGGGAGCTGGAAAAGAAAGGCACGCTCGATGTGCTGCGCCATGGCTTCAAAGTACCGGGTGTAAAGGTCGATCTCTGCAGCTTCAAGCCGGATCACGGCATGAACCCAGACACGGAGCGCCGATACAACGCCAACCGGTTACGTGTGGTCGAGGAAGTCTCCTATTCGCCTCATGCCCGCACCGGTGACTACAATCCCCGTCTCGACCTGGTGCTCTTCGTGAACGGGATTCCGACGGCGACACTGGAGCTCAAAAGCGAGTTCAAGCAGACCGTGGAACACGCCAAGCGCCAGTACAAAAAGGATCGCCCGGTAAAGGATCCGGTTACACGTAAGCCGGAGCCATTGTTGACGTTCAAGCGTGGGGCATTGGTCCATTTCGCGGTCAGCCAGGACGAGGTGGCGATGACCACCCGGCTGAATGGAAAGGACACGTTCTTCCTGCCGTTTAACCGAGGCACGGCTGATGGTGGTGCCGGGAATCCCCGCGCCGAGGATGAGGGTAGCTACGCCACGGCTTACCTATGGGAGCAGCTGTTCCAGAAAGACGCCTGGCTTAAGGTCCTTGGCCGTTTTCTGCACCTGGAAAAGAAAACCGAAGAAGATTTCCATGGCAACCGGAAGACCAAGGAAACCCTGATTTTCCCCCGGTACCACCAGTGGGACGTGGTCAACCATCTGATTCAGACGACCCGCGAAGAAGGTGCCGGCAAGCGCTACCTCATCCAGCACAGTGCGGGCTCCGGCAAATCCAACTCCATTGCCTGGGCGGCCCATCAGCTGGCGCAGCTCTACGATAACGAGGGCAATAAGCTGTTCAGCTCGGTCATCGTCGTGACCGACCGAACGGTGCTGGATAGCCAGCTTCAGGACACCATCTACCAGTTTGAGCACGCTCAGGGCGTGGTTCGACCCATCAATCGTGATTTGGGCAACCAGAGTAAATCGGAGCAGCTGGCTGAAGCTCTGGCCGAGCAGACCCGTATCATCATTGTGACCATCCAGACCTTCCCGGCGTTGTTCGATGCGCTGGAGAAGTATCCCAAACTGGCGTCCGGACGGTACGCCGTCATTGCGGACGAGGCTCACTCTTCGCAAACTGGCTCTTCCGCAACCAAGCTGAAGGCCATCCTGGGTGGTGATTTACCTGAAGGAGAGGAAATCAGTGCAGAAGAGCTGCTGGATGCTGCCGTCTCTGCGCGAAAGCCTAGTCAGGACATCAGCTACTACGCTTTTACCGCGACGCCTAAGGCCAAAACCATTGAGCTGTTTGGCCGTGAGCCGGATCCGTCACAGCCTCGAAGTGAGTCCAATAAGCCTGAGCCTTTCCATGTGTACTCCATGAGACAGGCCATCGAAGAGGGTTTCATTATCGATGTACTACGGCGCTACACCACCTATGCCGTCGCCTGGAAGCTGGCTCACCCGGACGCAGAGGACGATGAGGTCGACTCCAAGAAGGCCCGAACCACACTGGCCAAGTGGGTGCGCCTGCACCCTTATAACATCAGCCAGAAGGTTGAGGTGATCGTAGAGCACTTCCGCGAGAATGTCCGGCACCTGCTGGATGGCCAGGCCAAGGCCATGGTGGTGACCAGCAGTCGGCAGGAGGCCGTGCGTTACCAGCTGGCCTTGCAGCAGTATATCCAGGACAAGGGCTATCAGGACGTTCACCCCCTGGTGGCCTTCTCCGGAAGTCTGCCACCCGATGACGTGATCCCGGAAGAAGTCACCGAAACCAGCAGCCTTTTGAACCCAGGCTTGAATGGCCGCGATCACGCCAAGGCGTTCGAGACGGACGAGTACAACGTGATGCTGGTGGCCAATAAATACCAGACGGGCTTTGACCAGCCGAAGCTGTGCGCCATGTACGTGGACAAGAAGCTCAAGGGTGTGGAGTGCGTTCAGACACTCTCACGGCTGAACCGGCTGTTCCCGGGCAAAGAAACCTTCATCCTGGATTTCATCAACGATGCTCAGGACATCCTCGACTCCTTCCTGCCGTACTACAACAAGGCTGAACTGACCGGGGTTTCTGACGCCCAGGTGGTTTATGACATCCAGGAAGCTCTGGATGCCGAGCAGGTGTACCACTGGGACGAAGTAGAAGCCTTTGCGCGGGCGTTCTTCGATCCCAAAGCAGAATCCTCCAAGCTCAGCTATTACTGCCAACCGGCCCGGGAGCGCTTCAACAAGCGGTACAAGCTGCTTCACGACGAGCGAGCACAGGTCCGAGCGGCCCGGAAACAGGCTGAGGCTGATGGGAATACCATTGGTCTGAAGCAGGCCGACGCATCTTTGAAGGAGATTGACGAAGGTCTGGATCAGCTCGATCTGTTCAAGAAAAACCTTGGAAGTTTTGTTCGGACCTACGAGTTCCTGTCCCAGATCGTATTTTTTGAGGATTCAGAGCTCGAGCAGTTGTGTGTTTTTTCAAAACACCTGTTACCACTGCTGCGCCAGGAGGTTTTGGACGATGATGAAATTGATATCTCAGAGCTAGCACTGAGTCATTACCGAATCACCAAGCGAAAGGAGCATGAGCTGCGATTAGAGGGGGAGGATGACCCGGACGGCTTGGATCCGATTACAGGTGTTGGCACCGGAAAACCTCATGATATAGAGATGAAGCGCCTCTCCGAAATCATCGAAAAGTTAAATGACATCTTCGGTGCTGAAGTCAGTGATGAAGACCAGCTGCACTTTGCCAATGGCATTGCTGATCGGGTTCGCCGGGATGAAGCAGTGATGGCACAGGTAAACAGCCATTCAACGGATCAAGTGATGCATGGGCTGTTTCCGAAGCGGCTTACCGATTTGGTTCTGGATTCGATGACGGATCACGAAAAGCTGTCGATGGAAATTTTGGATAATGAAGATAATCAAAAAGCTTTCGCACTTTTGATACTGAGGCTGTTAACGGAACAGCGCCGAGAGATTATGAGCTGGGTAACCCCTGATCCTTAATATTGAAGAAACGATTTAATGCGTAAGCTTGGCACCTTTAGGGCATATCTCCAAAGAACTCTCCTTGAATGAACAAGAGGGTTTTAGCATAAGCTGTTAAGGACACTGCTGACAGGGTAATTTCCCACCCTGATGGACAAAGGGTGGGTTGATCCTGAGATGTTAATGTGACTCCTTCGTATGACAGCCGCACTGGATTTAATTTGGTCCCTCGAGCCGCAAAAAAACTGTGGAAGTGGGGGTTACTCCAGCCCCAGAGAATACGATTACAACTGTCTACCATCACAATAGCACATGGTTTAAATGATACCTCCACAAGTCTGCAAGCAGTTGCTGTCAAACTAGTGTGATATCGGGCAGCGAGACTAGCGGCCAGCTCAAGGTTGAAAATTTTCGCGTTAACCACCTGTCCCCGAATATCCGAAGTTGGCATTAACAAGTTTGAGGCAAAAACATTCGCCTCTCGCTCAATATCTATCCCGTGGGGCGGACCGCCCAGATTCTCTATATCTTCTGCGGAACAGCGTATTTCTTTACGGTCTTTGTGTAGGCAATAATGGCCAAGCTCGTGGCCAATGGTGAAGTTTTTTGCCCACGCTTAAGGCCACACCTTGAATTGCTGCCCGTTTCCAGATCCACCCCACCATAGTCAGCACCTGGAAGCGCGACCTATTGGAGAGCGCGTCCGACCTCCTCGAAGGCAAGAGTATAGTTGCATATTCCGGCCCATCGTGACCGCCCATTCCGTTTGAACGTGACCGCCTGTTCCGGGCGATCGTGACCGCTCATTCCGTTTTATCGTGACCGATTTCGGGTAGTTTTCCGGAATCGCCGGTCACGATGCCGGAATCACCGGTCACGTTCCTCCGGAATCCCTGCCAACACGCTGGAATTCTTCAACTTTATCCGGCATACCCCTTCCTTTTTCATCACGAGGAAGGGCAGATGCCGGCAGCGAGGATTTCCATGCGACAAATCATCGAGGTCTTGCGCCTCAAGTACGAAGCGGGCCTGAGCCACGAACGCATTGCCCGTGCCTGCGGGCTCTCCAAGGGCGTGGTCGGCAAGTACGTCAGCCTGGCCACCGCGCAGGGCATCACCTGGCCGTTGCCGGAAGGCACGGATGAAGCACGGTTAGAGGCCCAGCTGTTCCCGGCCAAGACGCCGCGCGAACGCTTTGCCGAGCCCGACTACTTCCAGGTCCATCAGGAACTGAAGACCAAGGGCGTGACCCTGCAACTGCTCTGGGCTGAGTACGTAGAGCGCCACGGCGACAAGGCTCGCCGGTACAGCCAGTTCTGCCATCACTACCGGCTCTGGCGCGGCCGGCAGCGACGCAGCATGCGTCAGGTCCACCGGGCCGGTGAAAAGATCTTTATCGATTACTGCGGCCCCACCGTGCCGGTGGTGGACCGCAGCACTGGCGAGATGCGCAAGGCCCAGGTCTTTGTGGCCGTGCTGGGTGCGTCCAGCTATACCTTCGCCGAGGCCACCTGGAGCCAGAGCCTCCCGGACTGGGTCGCCTCCCATCAGCGCATGCTGGCGTTCTACGGTGGCGTGCCGGAACTGCTGGTTCCGGACAATCTCAAGGCAGCGGTCACCAAGGCAGACCGATACACGCCCCAGATCAACGAGACCTATGCGGAACTGGCCGCCCATTACCAGACGGCAGTCTTACCGGCACGCCCCTACAAGCCCAAGGACAAAGCGAAGGCCGAAGCCGCTGTGCTGCTGGTTGAACGCTGGATCCTGGCCCGGTTGCGGCACCGAACGTTCTTCTCACTGGCCGAGCTGAACGCAGCCATCGCCGGACTGCTACCGGCGCTGAACCAGCGCCGGTTCCAGGGGCGTTCCGAGAGCCGCCAGAGTCTGTTCGAAACGCTGGACCGACCCGCACTGAAGCCACTGCCGGCAACGCCCTACGTTTATGCCGAGTGGCGTAAGGCACGACCGGGCATCGACTACCACATTGAGATCGACAAACGGCTGTACAGCGTGCCTCACGCTCTCGTGGGCGTGAAGCTGGATGTACGGGTGACCGACACCGCCGTGGAAGTCATGCACAAGGGCCAGCGGGTGGCGTTGCATCCCCGCCACGGCAAGAGCCGCTTCGTCACCCTGACCGAGCACATGCCCAAATCCCACCAGGCCCATCAGAACTGGTCTCCCGGACGGTTCCTGAACTGGGCCGCGGACATCGGCCCCGCCACGCTCGACGTGGTGCAGCGACAGCTCAAGGATCGCCCCCATCCCGAACATGGCTACCGGGCCTGCCTGGGGCTGTTGAACCTGAGTCGACGTTACAGCCGTGACCGGCTGGAGCAAGCCTGTGCCCGGGCGCTGTCCATCAACTCGGCCAGCTACCAGAGCATCACCTCGATCCTGAAGCAGGGCCTGGATCAGCTTCCCCTGACACTGACCGAGGAAGAACCGGAACTGGCCGATCTGCCCGTTCACACCAACGTTCGTGGCCCCCACTACTACCACTGATCCCGGAGACACTGATGTTGACTCAAAACACTCTCGACACCCTGCGCCAGCTCAAGCTGACCGGCATGTGCGATGCCCTGGAACAACAGCGGGCGCAGCCTGACACCCACGACCTGGCGTTCGAGGAGCGTCTTGCCCTGCTGGTAGATCGCGAAGTGCTGCACCGCGAAAACCGGCGACTGGAGCGGCTGCTCAAGGCCGCCCGGTTGCGTGTGCCGGCCTGCATTGAAGATATCGACTACCATCACCCGAGAGGGCTGGAGCGCTCCCGCATGGCCGGACTGGCCAGCTGTGACTGGATCCGCCAATCCCTGAACCTGTGCATCACCGGGCCCACCGGGTGCGGTAAGACCTGGCTGGCATGCGCCCTGGGCAACCAGGCCTGCCGGCAAGGCCTCTCAGTTCGCTACCTGCGGGTACCGCGTCTGTTCGAACAACTACGCATCGCCCATGGCGATGGCAGCTATGCCCGGCTGATGAACCAGTTGCTAAAAACCGACCTGCTGATCCTGGATGACTGGGGCATGCAGAAGGTAACCGCGCAACAGCGACAGGACCTGATGGAAGTGATCGAAGACCGGCACGGCAGGGGTTCAACTCTCATTGCCAGCCAGTTACCCACGGAGCATTGGCACGATTACATCGGCTCCGCCACGCTCGCCGACGCCATCCTGGACCGGCTCCTGCACGGCGCTCACCGGCTCAATCTGAAGGGGGAATCACTGCGAAAAGCAAAAACACAAAAGACGGAATCTGTTGACCCATCGTGACCGCTCAGAGTACAAAATCGACTCCAGCGTGATGGCCGTGTGCAAATCGGTCACGATCCCCGGAATGACCGGTCACGTTCGCCGGAATACGCAATAGTCGGTAAGCAATTCGATGAACTCAGCACGGACGAACTGTACCGTGAGATTCGCCGACTGACGGTGGAACGCAATTTTTGTTGCTTAAGCTCCTGGGTGGCTCGTTCCACTTTGGCTGAGCTCCATGTATTTCACAGAGCCCTTCGGAAAATCCTTGCGAACCAAAAGCACTTCATCAACCTGTCACGTCAGTGACACGACAGTGTCATCCCTCAGCTTTACCGTTCAATTGTAACTCGCAATACGGCGAGCTTATTTATTGCAAAAGGTGATCCTGTGGCCCCAACTCAATCAACCAATGTGATGCTTCGAGTCGAGAGTATGGGCGTAACCTACCCGGGAAACGTCCTCGCGCTCAAACCCACCAACGTTCACTTTCACAAGGGCGAATTCACCGTGCTACTGGGACTTTCAGGCGCGGGTAAATCCACTCTGCTTCGTTCACTGAATCACCTGGTTAAGCCCACAACCGGGAAGGTTGTGTCTGGCGAGTTTGGTGAACTGACCAACCGTAGAATCCTGCGACAGCACCGCAGCCGCACCGCCATGGTGTTCCAGCATCACCAGCTGATCGAACGATACACCGCGTTACAGAATGTGCTGACAGGCAGACTTGCGTATCACGGTACTTGGCGAAGCCTGCTTCCCCTGCCCCGGCAGGACCTGGAGTTGGCTCTGCAATGCCTCGACCGCGTAGGTCTGGCTGACAAAGCGCTTTCCCGAGTAGATCAGTTGTCCGGCGGCCAGCAGCAGCGGGTTGGAATCGCCAGAGCATTGGTGCAGCAACCATCCATGATTCTTGCCGATGAGCCCGTTGCCAGCCTGGATCCGGCCACTTCTGAAAAGGTACTCGGCCTACTGCGCGATATTTGTCAGGAAGATGGAATCACCGCGGTTATTTCCTTGCACCAATTGGAATACGCCCAGCGTTTTGCAGACCGGATCATCGGCCTTTCGAACGCTCATATCGTTTTTGACGATGCTCCTGAAAACCTGAAATCGAAACACCTGGACGAGATTTACCACCGTTCACCCAGCGTGGTAGCTGCGGAAGGCAAACCAGCCATCCATAAACCTAAGACCACCCTGATAACGACAGACGTACTGGAGATAGCACAATGAAGACAATGATTCACTCTTTGCTGGCTCTGATAATGATGCTCGGCATCCATTGGTCAGCCCATGCCGCAGATACAGACCCTGATCTTTTGAAAGTTGCCTTGCTGCCGGATGAGAACGCGTCAGAACTGATCAAGCGAAACCAACCTTTGAAGGATTACCTGGAAACCACTCTTGGTAAGGAAGTAGAACTGATTGTTACCACCGATTACTCCTCCATGATCGAAGCCATGCGTTTTGGCCGAATTGACCTGGCTTACTTTGGTCCGTTGTCCTATGTGATGGCCAAGAGTAAGAGTGACATTGAACCCTTTGCCGCCATGGTGGTAGACGGGAAGCCGACTTATCGCTCCATCATTATTGCCAATGCAGACTCTGGCGTTGGCTCCTTCGCGGATATCAAAGGCAAGAAAATGGCCTACGGTGACCGCGCATCCACTTCCAGCCACCTGATCCCCAAGACCGTACTCCTTGAGAAGGCAGAGCTCGAAGCCGGAAAGGACTATGAGGCTCATTTCGTCGGTAGCCATGACGCTGTTGCGGTTAACGTCGCCAATGGCAATGCCGACGCCGGAGGGTTGTCCGAAGTTATCTTCGAGCATGTGATGGACCGCGGCTTGATTGATCGGAGCAAGGTCAAGGTGCTGGGCTACAGCGGTGACTTTCCTCAATACCCCTGGGCCCTGCGTTCGAACCTGGCCCCTGAGCTGAAGAGCAACATTCAGAAAGCCTTTCTGCAGATCGATGACCCGGAGATTCTCGACAACCTGAAGGCTGAGGGATTCGCGGCAATTACCGACGAAGATTACGATGTCATCCGCGCTATGGGTGGCCTGCTCAATCTTGATTTCGCAAAAATGTGAGGAGTGCCCCATGAGCTATACAACGACGGAACCGGCGACTCTGTCGCCGGCCCCGTCGGCCTCCGTGCTGGATGAGCACGCGAAAGGCTGGCGGAAAAAACTCGGACAGTCGCTGTTAGTGCTGCTCATCATTTTTGTCGCAAGTTGGTACGTAGGGCTGCTCAATTTCAATACACTTGCCAATGGCGTGCCAGCCATAGGCACACTCATTGGCGAATCTCTTCCACCTGACTTCACCAATGTGGCCAGCTGGGTGTCGCCGTTAATCGACACGCTTGCGATGAGCATTGCCGGTACTGCCATTGCAGTAACCTTGTCTGTGCCACTGGCATTCCTGGCTGCGCGCAACACCTCTCCACATCCGGTGGTGTTCCAAGTAACTCGAACCCTTTTAAACGGTTTGCGTTCAGTCCCGGAACTAATCATGGGCATCATCTTCGTGGCTGCTGTTGGTTTTGGGGCGTTGCCTGGCGTACTGGCGCTCGGTCTTCACTCCATTGGCATGGTTGGAAAGTTTTTTGCCGAAGCGATTGAGCATGTAGATGAGGCGCCAGTGGAAGCGGCCGATGCTGCCGGCGCTACTCGCTTGCAGGTGCTCTATCACGCCGTGCTGCCACAAGTACTTCCTCAGTTCGCGGACGTGTCCATTTATCGCTGGGAATACAATTTCCGTGCCTCGACCGTAATGGGCATGGTGGGTGCCGGTGGTATTGGCTTCGAATTGATGGGCTCGCTGAGAATCATGCAGTATCAGGAAGTCAGCGCCATTCTCATTGTCATCTTGTTGATGGTCACCGTCGTGGACAGTCTCAGTGGCCGCCTTCGTAAGAAATTCAAATAAGGAGCGTCGATGAAACCCAAGGTTGTGATAACCCATAAGGTCCATGACAGTGTTCTGGATGAACTTGCCCAAGATTGCGAGCTGGTCACCAACCAATCCGGCGCCACGTTGCCCCAGGAGGAAGTGGCTGCGCGCGTTGCAGACGCTGATGCGATGATGGCGTTCATGCCAGACCGAGTTGGAGTGGACTTCCTACAGGGGTGTCCGCGCTTGAAGGTGATTGGTGCAGCCCTGAAAGGCTATGACAACTTTGATGTGGATGCCTGCACGCGTCATGGGGTTTGGCTGACATTTGTACCGGATTTGCTAACCGTGCCTACTGCAGAGCTAACGGTCGGGCTGACGATCAGTCTCACCCGACAAGTCAAGGCGGCGGACCACTTCGTTCGATCCGGTGAATTTACTGGCTGGACACCACGCTTCTATGGGCAGGGGATCGAAGGCTCACGGATTGGTATTGTGGGTATGGGGGCCATCGGCCAAGCGGTGGCGCAGCGCCTGAACGGATGGGGAGCGGATTTAATCTATTCCCAGCCGGAACGTTTACCCGTGCAGCATGAGCAGGCACTGGGTTTGTCCCATACTCCCCTCAAGATGCTGCTGGCCCAGTCAGATATTGTGATCCTGGCACTGGCGCTCAATGAGCAAACCCTCCACACCATTAATCGCGAAACGCTAACAGGAATGAAACCGGGCGCATTCCTTATCAATCCCTGCCGTGGATCTGTGGTGGATGAGGGTAGTGTTCTGCAAGCGCTTCAATCCGGTCAGTTGGGGGGGTACGCCGCTGATGTGTTTGAGATGGAAGATTGGGCGAGAGAAGATCGTCCGAGGGAGATCGCCCAGGGGCTCAGGGCCCACCCCAACACGCTGTTTACTGCTCACATCGGATCGGCAGTCAGCCAGGTGCGTCTGGCTATCGAGCAACGCGCTGCTCGGAACATTCTGCAAGTGCTTCGGGGTGAGCGGCCGGGTGATGCGATCAATGATCCCAGTGGCCGCGAGAGCGGCCCATGCTGAATCTTGTCTGGCTGAAGAGTTTCGTGGCGGTGCTGGACCACAACGGGTTTCAGGCCGCAGCCCGCCAGTTGGACATCGCACAACCCACACTGTCCCAGCACCTTCAAAAACTCGAAAACCAACTTGGCGTTTTATTGGTCCACAGGGGGCGCTCTGGCTGTGAGCCAACCCGGGCTGCCTTAACCTTGTTGCCTTTTGCCCGAAGTCTGCTCCGGCTGGAGGAGCAGGCGAGATCTTCCATTATGGAGGCTCGACTTCGCGTTGGGGCGAGCTCCAATATTGGGATTTATATGCTCCAGCCCTACATCCGTCGTTACAAGGAGCTGGGCGTAGGGCCCGAGGTGGATGTGGTAATAGATTCCAATCCGACTATTGCACGGCATTTATCGGACGGTGAGCTGGACGTGGCGATTATGGAGTGGTGGCATGATCTACCCGGATTCCATGCTCAGGCGTGGCGTAACGAGCCCGTTGTTCTAATCGTTCCGCCTGGTCACCCGTTAGCCCGTCGAACCGATATCGACCGCGATACGCTGTCTAACATGGCTCTGATCGGCGGCGAACCCGGCACCGGCACTGGCCGGCTTTTGGCGACCTACTTCGGTGAGCATGGGCCATTTCCGACGGTATCTATGCAGCTGGGTAGCACCGAAGCCGTCAAGCAAGCGGTTAAGGTCGGACTTGGCGCATCGTTGGTGCTTGAAAGTTCTGTACGGGAGGAGGTCCAAAATGGAAGTCTGGTGGCTATTCCCGTGAGTGAGCCTGGCCTTAGCAAGGAGCTGATGGTGATTTATCCGAGCAGCCTGGACAAACACAGGCCAGTATACTCGTTTGTTGGGCATCTCTGTGAATAGCTATTGGGTCCACCTCACGCATATCTAGCTGGGAATGCAGATACTGAGCCTCACGCTCACTTCGACAACGCAGTATTCCGTCATCTGCATATCGGCAGAATGGGATATCCGGATGACGAACGGTCAGCCAACGATCCAATGCATAATGCAGAAACAGGTTTGCCAGAACTGGCGATAACGGGCCACCTTGTGGTGTGCCAACGTTCCGTCGTTCCTGCTTACCATCTTTCGTCTGCATCGGTGCCGTTAGCCAGCGCCTCACATACAGCAGCACCCAGGATTCAGAGCAATGGTGGTCAAGAGCCTTGAGCAATAGCTCATGATCAATATGATCAAACAAGCCACGGATGTCATACTCCAGCACCCAGTCCCTTTCCCAGCACCGCTTTCGCGTGTTTGCGCCCATTTCCGGGGTTGGCCAAACCGCTAAATGAGGACGATGCCGAGGGCATCCCTCGGCATCGCTAGAATCTTTTCATTGATGTGAGGTGACGCATGTCCAAAAAATACCGAAGCGCTGTAACGGGCCGTTATGTAACCGAGACCTTTGCCAAGAAACACCCACGGGAAACCGTCGGTGAAAAGAGTAAATCGCCTCGGAAGAAAAAATAACGAAACCGGCACAAGGACGTGCCCTGGAACCCGCTTCAGGCTCTGGTGGTCTTCCAATTACACTGCGCATAATCTGGGGTTATGGTGAACCGACTTTGAGGAAATGGGAACTAGGCGTCTCCCTGGCGCGTCACACCACTGGGCAGGTGTCGCGTTTGCCTGGCATCCGTGCGGGCGCTGAGTTTCGGTCCTATTGACTGAAATCCCGGACAAATAATACCACTCGAGAAACCTTAAGCTGTGCGAGATCTCGCATCGGCGTTTGAGAAGTTGCTTTCTAAAGGGGAGTGTGCGGACAAAATGAGAGGTGGTTTGCACACTGGTGTCGATGGTTTGCACATCGCTGACTCAGGTTATTTTTCTTTGTCGTTAATCTCCAAGTAGCGCGAATACAAACACCAGGCAGTCAGCAGTGCGCTGCCAAAGATCCCGATACCCATCGTTAGGAGCAGCGCTTTTTCCATAGGTGACTCCTGTCTCAAAGATAACCGATTCGTGGATGTGCAGAATAGTGGGTCAGCCACGAACCAGGGCGCGATCTCTAGGAAAACTCGCCACATTCGATTTTCCTGAGAACCCCCGTAACCTCTCGACGACCTTCGGACGTCTCGCATAGTTCAATAGGTCGCCGATGGCCAAGTGCGGCAACAGGACCGTTTAGCCAGTCGCAAGCTAGCTGGCGAGATTCAAAGACCTGCGAGGCGTACTCGATTAATTCGTCCATATTCTTGGGGGCTCTTGGACCATGGATTAACCATACAGTATAGGGCCGGAAGTCTTTCTTACCCAAGTCATGCTGAGTTGAGGTGGCCTTGGTCTTGCCCCTGGCCTGGCTGTCCATGTAAGGGGCTAGTCAGGCCCGGGAATTGTTGCCTTAGGACTGGGAAGCTGCTGGTGGCCGCCCAAAATGTTTTCTTTTAAACAAAAGCGAACATTCATGGCGCCTGTAATCCTCGGGGCTGTCTGCCTAGTTGAGCGCTTGGTCATTCTTCAAGAACCTAGCAAACGGTCAAATGGACTAACTGTTCCAGCTCGTCGATCGCCAATAACGTGGGTGTAGATTTCAGTCGTGCGAATATCGCTGTGGCCGCGGATCTCCTGAACCGTTCGGATATCACTTCGGGATCTCAGTACCAAAAGCGTGGCGAAAAGTATGCGCCGTCACCCGATTGGTAATTCCGCTCGTTTGCACAGCCTGCCTTAATTGCCTCGCGTGTGTAGAGTGATGAGAGTGATGTCAGCAAATATAGGCAGCGATGAGGTGAACGCATCTTGTTGGGGGCGGGAATAGATAATGCCTGACCTGCCCCCAGTCTTTAATCCAACTGCTTCCTAGTAATGTCCGTTACTGCTGAATCAGTTTTGCCAAGTCGGAGAGCGGAGGCAAACTCCAGGGGTGTCTGATACACTAGGGATGAGTGCGGACGCTGCTCACTGTAGTCCAAGCGCCAATTGCTGATCTTCTCCCGGGCGTGTGCGAGATCTCGGAACCAGTGTTCATTCAGACACTCATCCCGGAATTTTCCGTTAAAGCTCTCGACGTAACCATTCTGCATCGGCTTTCCGGGCTGAATCAGCTTCAGTTCAACGCCATGACGATAGGCCCATTGATCGAGTGCTTTGCCAGTGAATTTCGGCCCTTGGTCGGTTCTAACGGCTTTCGGGTAGCCTCGGAAGGCCGCAATGCCATCCAGGGTACGGGCTACCTGTTCACCCGAGATGCCCATGGCCACGGGAATGTCGAGGCATTCCTTGGTGAAGTCATTCACGATAGTCAGGCATTTGATCCTGCGCCCGTTGGCCAAGGAATCCAT
Source organism: Marinobacter metalliresistant (assembly GCF_038098645.1). Taxonomy (NCBI): domain Bacteria; kingdom Pseudomonadati; phylum Pseudomonadota; class Gammaproteobacteria; order Pseudomonadales; family Marinobacteraceae; genus Marinobacter; species Marinobacter metalliresistant. The sequence continues at coordinate 3,646,814 of NZ_CP101118.1, forward strand.
CACGAAGTCCATGGACCACGTATGATTCGGTGCATCGGGCAACACCAGGGGCTGTCGTTCCACCATCACACCTTTACGGCGCTTGCGTTTTCGGACGGCCAGGCCTGCCTCCCGGTAAAGCCGATAAACCTTCTTGTGATTCACCTCAGCAGCAACGCCAATCAGGGCGGAATTCATGGGAGATCGATCGGGACTGATCACCAACAGAGCGCAGATGGCCAGAATTGCGCAATTAAAGAAGATGGAGTAGCCCACACCAAGAAAGTACATCAGCACCGAAGACGTCAGCAGGCAGCCAACAACATTGCCGATTGTGCTCAAGGCTGTAGCACTACCGGCGGCTTCGCTTTTTCTCGTATTCTGGTCTGCCGCGTTAAGTAGCAATGGCACGGTCTGGCCAAGAAAGAATATTAGCCGTGCCATGATAGTCGGACAGAAGGCTAGCCCGGATTTCTCATAGTGCTCCAACAACCTTCGCAGACCAAGCCTGGTAGTGCCAGATCCGAGTGGTCATGGTCGAAGTTGGCGATTATTTAGCCAGTTTCCGGCATTCAGGCACAACTCCCCCTTTCCCCCATTGGTATCGGGCCGGGGGAGCCCGATTATCTACTGGGGCACCAAGCGCTGAACCAGTGCTGAGAGATCGTTCTTGTGTGGATAGCTATCACTCATCAACACCCGTATTCGGCGGGTGTTGCGGATGATGACTGCGCCAACCTTGATCAGCTTCAAGCGCAAGGTGCCGGCACTCATACGTTCGAAGGGCGTGTTTTTCAGATGCACCCGCAAACGCTCGAACAGGGTGTAGGCGAAGCCGGATAAGATCAGCCGCCACTGGTTGGTCCACCAGTGTGTGCTGGAGGTGCGACCGGCAAACAGATCCAGTTGTTGATCCTTGATCCGGTTCTCCATATCACCCCGTGCGCAATACTGTTCGTAGTAGAGCTTGAATCCGTCATCGTAGCGGGAGCTGATAACGAACCGGGGGTTCGGGCCTTGAGGGCCATATTCCAGGCGCGCAACCACCCAGCGTGGCTTATGCCAGCTTCGGGCTTTGTAGCGGAAGCGGAAGGTGCTGGCGAGCTTATGGCCATGAGCCTCGTAGTAGGTCCGGACTTTGTCCATGGCTGGGGCGGCAAGCGCCTCCAGCCGCTGGTTGCGGGCCATGCCTACGATGTAATCCACCTGGTTGCGATCGCACCAGGCCAGCAGTCGGGGCTTGCTGAAGTGGGAGTCGCCCCGGAACACGATCCGGGTCTGTGGCCAATACTCGCGAATAAATCGCACCAGCAGCGCCAGAATGGCCCAGCTGTGCCGGGCATCACCTCGATTGCTGGTGCGCAGATAGCTCACCAGCAAGTGCCTACCGCAGAAGACGTAAAGCGGGAAGTAGCAGTGATGGTCGTAATACCGGTTAAAGAACTTACCCGGCTGGTCGCCGTGCACCGGAATATCGGTGCCGTCAAAATCCAGCACGATTTCCTTGGGCGGCTTCTCATGCTGCTCGATAAAGTGGTGCCAGAGCAACTCATGCGCTTTGACAATGGTTTGCCGATCCATCGCCTGCTCCATTCGACAAAGCGTGGACTTGCCGGCCAGAGTCGAGGCATTCCCCGTGGCGGTTTGTAGTGCCTGATCAAAGCGAAGCGCTTCATGATCATTCAGATCTTCGTAGCCGCTGGCCACGCCGTAGACGCGCTGCCGGATCATGGTGTTGAGCCCATGACGAATCATGCGGGCATCCCGCTGGTCGGTCAGCGTCTCGGCCAGTCGCTGGGTTAGCCGGTGTTGTTTATCGACTTCGCGCAGTAACAACACACCGGCATCCGAGGTGATATGGCCTCCGGAGAAATCGGCTTCAATCTGGCGGCGGGAGAGTGGCGAGAAGGTCAGTTTTTGAGGTACCATTTTGGATAGCGGCTTTTAGTGTGGGTTTTTGTGTAGGAACTTGAATTCTAACACTTTAAGCCGCTTCTTCCTTCCTCATGCTACCTTCTTCATGAGAAATCCGGGCTAGCAGGTGGGTTAGAGCATTGCTGAGTACCGGGATTACCGCAGTGAGGTCCGTCACCGTCAGAACATACCAGCTGAAGAACGGGTAGGAGAGACCAATACCGAATAATCCTGTGGCGAAAACGAGGTTGATCAGCAGGGCACTGGAAAATTTCTCGGATGATCTCTTCCCAGCCTGATAATAGCCAAGTCCAGGGCCGCCAAAAAGCAAGTTATGAAAATTGAGGTGTAAGACACTGATCTGCCGATAAACGCGATGGTTTGACGGTTAGTGACCATCTGAATACCTGCACTGGCCAAGCCAGGGACCGCCCCTTCCGGTCGTTTCATATGTTCCAGAAACGCCTACCAAAAAATGACGCTATCTAGCAATTGGGATTGTCAAAGCTGATAAGGCCTGGAATTCCCGCGCCCTCTGCTAGTTTTGTCTTGCCGTAGCAGAGTTACTGCACCCCCGGATGTCCTGGGAACGCCCACGAGCTGGCTAATCGACCGTTGTTGATAACAGGCCTCTTAGAAAACTAAGTATCTAGAAAATTGATCATTGGCCCTACCCCCGCTTTTGAGGGGGGTGAAGCCAAAACGATTGAGATACGGTTAGAAATATCCAACAAACCCGAGCTGCCAACGATAGCTCTCCCTTAGTTAGAAAGGCGATTTTATGACCATGCAGATGACAGAAGAACAAAGAATGGCCACGGACGGCTTGAGGAAGGTTCTCGACGCTGAGATTGAGCCAAAATTGAGAGCCCACGGTGAAAAGTTTATTCCCAAAGAGATGATGAAGGGCTTCATCAAAACGTTGACAGAATATGGTCTGATCAGAGCGCCGTTCCCAGAACAGTGGGGGGGCTTAGAGATGGATTGGGTCACACATTTGCGCTTGTGGGAGGAGGTTGGTGTCAGTGCAATCGATCTGGCGCTACCAATCCTTATCAATGTTTCCGGCGCAGACATGTTAATCAGAAATGCTTCTGATTCCGTGAAGGAAAAATATGTCCCTGGACTGCTCTCTGGTGAAGTTTTCATAAGCATGGGGATATCTGAGCCTGACGTCGGTTCGGACGTTGCTGCTGCAAAGACGCGTGCAGTCCGTGATGGGGATTATTGGGTCATTAATGGAGAGAAAACGTGGATTTCCAATGGAGAGCATATGGATATCTTCGTATGCACCTGTAAGACCGGCGAAGGCGAATTGACACACATCCTTATCGAGGCAGATACACCGGGCCTCGAAGTGCGTGGCATTCCTAAAATGGCGTTGAACGGACAATCAACCTCTCAAATTTTCCTCGCGGATGTACGCGTACCCGTCGAGAACACTGTCGGGGAGATCGGGCAGGGATTAAAGAACACGCTAGTAACCTTTGAGCGTGCCCGGTGTCACATGGCCGCGTGGGGCTATTCGATTGCAAGACGGGCGATGGAAGAGTCAATTAAATACAGTCAAACCCGATCTCAACATGGGAAATTGATTGCAGGTCATCAGCTGATTGCAGAGAAAATTGCCAACATGGCTACGCAGATTGATGCCGCTCGATTACTTACGCTCAGGGCAGCAGAAATGATTGATCAAGGTTTGCGGTGTGACAAGGAGTGTGCGATGGCAAAGTGGTTTAGCACAGAAATCGCGGTAAAAGCCTGTCGAGATGCGGTTCAGATCCACGGCGGTAATGGTGTTACTAAAGAGTTCATCGTAGAGCGACTAGCGAGGGAGGCAATAATTGGCCCTATTCCAGATGGAACGACTGAAATCCAAAAGCTGTTAATCGCCCGATCACTAACTGGTGTACCGGCCTTCAGTTAAAAAGCCACCAAAACAAGATGACTTGGCGAGGTAATCAAATGACGAACAGTGCCTTACTTTATGAGCAATCTGGACCCGTTGGGTGGATTAATCTAAACCGCCCGAATGAAATGAATGCGATCAATCTGCAGATGCTGGATGAGTTTGAAGAGATTTTGCCCAGGATCGCTAATGATGATGCCGTAAAAGTCATTGTTTTGACTGGAAAGGGGAGAGCCTTTTGCGCCGGAGCAGATCTGAAAGAGATCCTTAATTCTGCTCGCTTACAACCCGGAGAAGCGGATTTTATCGATCGATTGACTGGGCGCGTTTTGAATGTACTTCGTGACTTCCCTAAGCCGGTAATCGCGGCCTTGAACGGCATCACGATGGCTGGAGGCCTTGAAACCGCCATGTGTGCGGACATCGTGGTTGCGGCTGATAGCGCAAGAATCGGAGACGCGCACGCCAACTACGGCGTATACCCTGGAGCTGGCGGCGCAGCAGTTTTACCAAGAATCATTCCTCTTAACGTAGCGAAATTTCTGCTTTTCACCGGTAGCACGCTTTCTGCAGAAGAAATGAAAATTTACGGATTTGTGAATCAAGTGGTGGATCTTAATTCCCTGCGAGCTGAAACACAAAGGATTGCAGAGTTAATCGCAGAGAAAAGCCCAATTGCGCTTCAACGTATGAAAACTGTGGCGAATGAAACAGGCAGCAAGGCTCTTCACGATGCCTTGGAGCATGAACAGGTACTCTTCCGACGCCACATGCGTTCATATGACGCTATGGAAGGCCTTAATGCATTTAGTGAAAAGCGAAGGCCTCAATTCAAAGGTTACTAAGTCACATTTAGGTCTCAAATATTCAAACAGGAGTAGATCATGAATTTGGAAAATAAAGTAGTTGTGATTAGCGGAGGTGCATCTGGTCTAGGGCTAGCAACTGCGCGCTATCTTGTGAAAAAGAAAAAGGCAAAGGTCGCTTTACTAGATATGAACCGAGAAGCCGGACTGAGTGCTGTAGAAGAGCTCGGTGATGAAAACGCGATTTTTATAGCCACTGATGTCACCGAAGAGAACGATGTGGATGCCGCGATTAGCGCAACGATCCAAAAATTTGGCGCAATCCATGTGGACATAAATGCGGCGGGGATTGTAGCCCCAAAAAAGATTCTCGATAAAAATGGAATTGCGGGCTCGATCAATAATTTTAGAAATGTAATAAACGTCAATCTAGTGGGCCTATATACAGTAATGGCTAAGTGTGCAGAAAAGATGGCACTGAATGAACCGGATCAAAATGGTGAACGGGGCGTCATTATTAACGTTTCATCGGGCGCTGCTTGGGAGGGACAGCTTGGACAGTGCGCTTATGGCGCTTCCAAGTCCGGGGTTAACGGAATCAATATTCCAGCAGCACGTGAACTAGGTTCAATCGGTGTTCGCGTCAATTCAATTGCCCCAGGGTTATTCGCAACTCCGATGGTAGATGCGCTGGATTCAAAGGTGAAAAATGCCTTGATCGAAATGTGCGAAGCACCCAAACGGATGGGTAATGTTGATGAGTTTGCTTCAGCATGCGTATTTCTAGTTGAAAACGGATATATGAATGGTCGCTATATCCGTCTTGATGCTGCAACAGTTATGCAGGCGAAATAGCGGTAAAAGGATGTGTCCCTTTAGCCCTCCAAAATGGGGGGCTCTTTTTAAATTAATTAAATAAAATTTAACAGTTCGTTGAGGGATAAATTGTGCATACCACCAATAGAAGCGTTGCTCAGGGAAACATAATAAATATAGCTCCTCCTAAATTTGGAGAGCTGGTTTCTATCAGTGCTGGTCTGCTCTGGACGAGGCTTACAATTCCCTCAAAGCTTGACCATATAAATATCTATCTGATTAAAGATAAAGGCGGTTGGTTTGCCATTGATAGTGGCCCAAGTTCGGATGCTAATCGGGAAATTTGGGAAGAAATAGTACAAAAACTACCTGAGCCAAAAAAGCTCACTGGATTGTTGGTTACACACTGTCATCCTGACCATATTGGCCTCTCCGGCTGGATTCAGCAACATTTCCAAGTACCAGTCTATGCCTCCGAGAATGAAATTTCCAAAGCCAGGCGTGACGAGTTTAGCAGGTTATCCAGTGACCATGAAAAGGATGACTTTTTCTATAGAACTTTGGGGGTTTCGAATACAGAAATACCTGAGTTAAAGAAATACGCAAGAGTAATGGATAACCTTTATGGTCCTCTCCCAGAGAAAGTAAAAATAATTGAAAAAGGCGAATCTATAATTATAGGAGAAAATGATTGGGATATTTGGTCCGGATCTGGTCATTCCGTTGAGCATATATGTCTTAAAAACGACAAGCTAGGAATATTTATCTCTGGGGACCAAGTGCTTCCAGGCATAACGCCTCATGTAGGTACGGATATAATAAGCTTAAATGACAATCCTATCAAAAATTGGCTCGAAAGCTTAACTGATCTAAAGTCATGGGTTAACCCAGATTATTTAGTTTTACCAGCGCATGAAAGGATATTTTTCAATGCAATAGCTAGGGTTGACGAGATTTTAGAGCATCATCACAACCTGTTAAGAACGTTAATTCGAAAGCTTGATCAATGGTTAACTACAGATGAATTGTTATCTTTTGTAGGTTGGGGCGCGGTGAAAGGCTTCGGTCGCTGCCTCGCACTTGAGGAAACATTTGCGCACTTAATTTTTCTGGTCAATTCGGGAGAAGTAAAGATTCAGAAAAACGAGTCTTCTGACGCTATAGAGTTTCGCTCAATTTTAGTTGAAAAATAGTTATTTTACTGTTTTCGATTAAATAATGACCTGAGACCATAGCTTATATAAAAATAAGTCCTAACAAGCGAGGAATTTATGAAAATTAATTTCAGTAATCACATGGAAAATTTGGCAAATCGATATGGTGAATGTGAAGCTATTGTAAATATTGAGCGTAATAGGCGCTACAGCTTCGCAGAGTTTCATGCACTGACTAACAGAATTGTAAACATGATGACGTCTTTAGGGCTCGGTGCTGGTGATAGGTTTGTTAATATTTTGGATAACGACAATCTTTCGTTACTTCATGCTCCTACTATTTTTAAAGGTTGTGTGACCGGAGCTTTTACAAACTTTAGAGATTCCTTGGAAGAACATACTTGGCAAGTTGAAGCTTCTGGTGCCAAAGTGGCATTTATTGAAAATGAGCTCCTCGACTCTCATTACAAGATGCTACGGGATAGAAACGTTACTGTGATTGTAATGGATGAGCCTAAAGAAAGTCTTGATGGTGTTTTCTATTTCTGGGATTTGGTCAACAAGGCGTCGGATCATAATCCAGATATAGTCGTTGATGACAGAGAACATTGCGCAATAATTCGGTTTACAGGAGGTACAACAGGTAAGGGCAAACCAGCAATGTACAGCATTGATAACTGGCTTAGCTGCCGTGACACGGCATTTGCCTTGCAAGATAAGGATGCATGGATCAGAAATCCCAGATGCATTCATATTGCACCAATAAGTCACGGAAGTGGTATGTTATTTTTGCCAACGTTGTATTCTGGTGGTTGCACCATTACACAAAATGAACCTGACTTGAATCTATACTGCAAAAACATTGAAAAAGAAAAAGCGACGCTCACGTTTCTTGTTCCCACGATACTTTATCGTATGCTTGAGATCGATTCAGATTTGAGTTCTCTGAGGTTCGTGATCTATGGCGCTGCGCCTATGAGTCCCGGAAAGCTTAAAAAGTTGCAAGAAAAACTTGGGAATATTTTTGTTCAGTGTTATGGCTCTACCGAACATTTTGGTTTTGCGTCGAACATGGGGACGAGTCAGCATTTGATTAATAGAGAAGAAGATGAGGTTAGGCTTAGTTCAGCTGGGCAGCCGACCCCTGGCGTTGAATGCATAATCGTGAACGAAAAAGGTGAGAAGGTCCAGAAGGGAGAAACCGGTGAGATTTGGGTACGTTCCCGAAGTATATGTCTCGGATATTTAAATGCTCCTGAGCAAACTGGGGCTGAGTTTAAGGACGGATTTTGGAAGTCGGGCGACCTTGGTTATATGGATGATGAAGGATTTATTTACTTGGTTGACCGGAAAAAAGATATGATTATTTCAGGTGGCTTTAACGTTTATGCTAATGAAGTCGAAGCGGCACTTAATAGCCACCCTTCAATTTTAATGTCGGCAGTTGTTGGTATCCCGCATGAAGAGTGGGGCGAGGCGGTTCATGCTGAGGTTACTTTACGCGAAGGTTGTGATGTAGGCGAAGATGAATTAGTTGCGCATGTTAAAGGTCTGATCGGTGGATACAAAGCGCCAAAATCTCTAATGATTGTCGATCAGCTTCCTACTAGTGTGGTTGGTAAGGTTTTACGCAGGAAAGTGCGTGAAAAATACTGGAAAGGTGAACGGAAAATTTCGTAATAGCAAGGTAAAAAAGTCATAAATCATAGTGACAACAAATGTCAAATTTGTGATTTAAAAGTTCTAATCTCGGAGAAATATAATGGAAGATATTTTTGTCGCCGGCGTTGGTATGACAAAATTTGGTCGTCATTTTGATCATAGTTATAAGGAACTGGCGAGAGAGGCTATCGAGCAGGCGCTTACTGATGCTGGAGCTAGCAAGGCTGATGTAAAGCAAGCATTTTTCGCCTCTTGCGTTATCGGTTTAATGCATGATCAACATATGATTCCTGGTCACGTTGCTTTGCGGTCGATGGGATTTGAGGGCATTCCTATCTTTAACCTTGAGGGGGCTTGCGCATCTGCTAGCACAGCCCTTCATTTGGCAGAGAACGCTATTAGGAGCGGGTCTTGTGACATCGCAATTGCTGTGGGCGTAGAGAAAATGAACAGCCCTGATAAGGCAAAAATGTTTTCGGCGTTTGACTCTGCTTGGGATGTTGAAACCGTGAGTGATAACCGGGACATCCTCTTAAAGATGGGGGAGGGAGTCGAATGCCCGGAGGGCTCTCAGTCCCCTAGACCATATTCCATGTTTATGGATGTGTATGCAGCGTTCTCCCGGTTCCATATGAAAACATTCGGAACGACCCAAAGACAAATCGCTGCCGTATCCGCAAAAAACCATCGACACTCTGTTCATAATCCTCTCTCGCAGTATCAGGTTGCGTATACTATCGAGGAGGTTTTGGCCGCACCGCCTATTACTTACCCACTTACATTGCCGATGTGCGCTCCTATTTCGGATGGCGCGGCGGCTGCGGTTTTGTGTAGCGCTGCGGGGCTAAAGAGGCTTAAGGGAGACAGCTCAAGAGCCATTAGGCTGCTTGCCAGTGTTGTGCGATCGAGCTCAGATCGAAGTTTCGATGATTTTGAAAATCACCTAACTGCTTTAGCTGCTAAAGATGCTTATGAAAAGTCTGGCGTTGCTCCAACCGATATTGACGTAGCCGAGGTTCACGATGCGACTGCGATGGGGGAAATAATACAGGCAGAGAATCTCCAGCTAGCGCCATATGGTGGGGCTGGGTGGGCTGCTGAAGCTGGCGAGTTCACTGTAGGAGGCCGAATTCCCATCAATCCATCGGGCGGTCTGGAATCCAAAGGGCACCCGATTGGCGCAACCGGAATAGGGCAAGTTTATGAGCTAGTGACTCAATTGAGAGGCGAAGCTGGAAAAAGGCAAGTCGAAAATGCTCAAATCGCCATTCAAGAAAATGGCGGCGGCATTTACGGAGTTGAGGAAGCTACAGCTGTAGTAAATATTTTTTCTAAATAGTACAAGGTTAGCATGGGCCATGTCGGGGCGCATATAGAGTGTCCCGCCATGGCAACTCAAGCTTTTCGACCTGTTGACTCAATGGATCAATTGGATTATTTGAGACTGAAAATTTTGTATTGTCGTTCCTCAACCCTAAAGGGTGATTTAGTGCGCCGTCTGATCAATATCATCTATGATTGAAGTTTTTCTGTCAGTAAGAGAAGTATTCAATTGTGCCCATGCCGATAGCTCCATTTAATCTGACCCTAAACGATCAATTGAAACTCCATGGCAGGTGCCGAGCCAGCACTTTGATCAAACGCCTAGTTCATCGTGTCAGTCTTCATTTCATAGGGAATGCATGCGAGACGGTCCCAGGGATATCCAGCTTGCTTCAGGTTAACACTCAAATGGTATTCAAGTGGCGCAAGCGCTACCGTGTGCGAGATTTTAAAGGGTTTTATGATTCACCGCGCCTGAGCCAGCACCGAAAACTGAACCGTGGAGACGTCAAAATTTATGAGCACACGGTTCATCAGGGTCCGATACAAGCCTTGCACTGGAGTATCAGCCTCATACGAACATGCCGGGGGCGCGTGTTGGCAAGTGCATTAGCTGAAGAATGCGTTAAATTTGAAGCCGCAACGGCTCACTACGTTAAAATCACGAATAATCCGTATTTTCTCGAGAAAGTTTGCGACATTGTCGGCCTTTATCTGAATCCGACGGACAATGCGCTGGTCCTCATTGTTGATGAAAAGACCCAAATTCAGACGTTCGATCGAACACACCCAAATCTACAGCTCAAGCCAGGCCAAGTTGAGCGTCATCCGTACGATTACAAGCAACATAGCACGACAAGCCTTTACGCGGACTTCAACATTTTGACGGGCGAAGTTATTGGCCGTGTCGCCCAGAGTCATCACGCCTTGGAATTTATAGATGTTTTAAGACAGATTGATTGGGAAGCTCCGCAGGATCTGCAGCTGTGTATCATCTTAGATAGCAACTCTTCTCACAACACCTTGGAGGTCAAAGCCTGGCTCGCCAAGAATCCTAGGTTCAAGGTGCATTTCACCCCAACCAGCGCGTCGTGGTTGAATGAGGTTGAGAAGTGGTTTGGTCAACTGGAACGGCGCGCACTTTATCGAGGAAATTCAATTAGCGTTGGTGAATCGAAGTCAGGGATTAAGAAGTGTATTAAGGTTCACAACGAAAAACTGGCCAAGCCCTTCCGGTGGAATAAAACTACTGGACACGATTGTATCATTGGCATGGCAATTTTGCGCTTAATCGATAATAAGCGTGTAAATTTAATAGGCGCTATATTTGGTGGGCTGGAATGAGGCAAAAACAAGATCTAAGAGGCATGCGACATCATCTGAGTTCGAATTGGCGCCTGCCGTTGATTCCGACCAAACTTTCACCGCCAAGGAGGTCTCAGCCTCTCTTTTCCCGAAAACGGCTGGAGAGTCTTGCCCCGGCAATCATGAAGCATGCTTTGACACTAGTCCAGGCGCCTGCAGGGTATGGAAAGACTACAATCGTTGGCCAATGGGCGGACATGTATCGAGGTGAAGATAAGCTTATAGCTTGGTTAAGTCTCTCAGAAGAAGACAACTCAGAAAAACGATTCTTATCATATCTCATCGCCTCACTGTCAATAACGAAGTCGAATTTCTGCAATGAATCTATTTTAGCGATTAACTCTGAACTATCTTCATCGATTGAAGTTGTTGAATCGATTTTGCTCGCCGAGTTAGAGGCCTCTCGAGAGGAAATCCTACTTACATTAGACGACTACCACTGCATTACTAATCCTGAAATTCACTCGCTAATGTTGCGTCTGATAAAGAATCGACCCGAAAATCTCCATATTATCATTGCAACCAGATCCGAAATTCCCATACGGCTATCTAAGCTGAAGTTGGAAAACCAATTGTTAATCTTGGGTGTCTCTGATCTTCGAATGGATTTTAGTGAGCTTGAGATGTTTCTAAACGAAGTTGTTGAGTTGGATCTACCTAAGAACGTCGCGAGATTGCTTTACGAGGTTAGCGAGGGATGGGTTGCCGGCGTGCAAATGGCGGCTTTGTCACCAAGGCTTCGCAAAGAACCAAAACAATTCCTTAATGAATTTGCAAGCGGATCGAAGGATCTTAAAAACTACCTCCATGAGGTATTAGTGGAACTATTACCTTCAGATTGTGAGGAAGCCCTTGTACGCTGCTCAATTTTAGAGCGCTTCAACGTATCGCTATGCGAGGTGGTTGGTGGGGTAAGCGATGGGAATGCCTTTTTAGAGAAATTGTCTCGGTTGAATTTGTTTATATTTTCGCTTGATGACAATAATGAGTGGTTCCGGTTTCATCGGTTATTTTCTGATTTTCTTCGAGAACGTTTGGGTCAGTTAGGTAAAAAGGAGGTGTTAGCCCTTCATCGTCTTGCTTGCAACTGGTTCGTCGCTCATGAGTTGTGGTCTGAAGCAGTGAGTCACGCTTTAGCCATTGGTTATTCAGATCTTGCTAAAACGTTCATCGAACGCTGTGCATCGGAAATGCTAGAAAAAAGCCGAACGGCCACACTGGTCAATTGGGGGAAGCAAATACCAGAGCATGAGTTGAGCAAGAATATTGACATACGCTTGGCAATCGTCCGGGCTCAGATGCTAATGATGGAGCTTCCTCCCATTCATGGCTTGCTTCATGAGATAGAGTCTGACTTGCAGAAAAGTGATGATGTTGATTTGATGGAAAGAAGAGAGGATTTGCAAAAACAAATACAGACAACGTCATTGCTACTTGCACTACTTGAGGACCGATTGGAAGACGCTAGGCGCTCTGCGGAGCCATGGATGGAAGCGCCTAGTGAGCTCAATAGATTTGAGTACGAAGTGGTCTTCAATGTCCTAGGCTATATTTATCTCCATCAAATGCGTTTTGATGAGATAGTTGAGGTACAGCGGCAAGCAGCTCGAATGACCAATAAGCTTCACTTCGGTGAGGGATACCGAAAAAGTTTTGAAGGCTTGGCCTGGTTCTGGCGTGGACGCTTAGATAGAGCTAAAGCATTGCTGGGAGAGTCTTTAGCGATTTCTGAAAAAATCGCCGGTCGGCGTTCGATGGCTTCTGTGACAGCCATCGCGAGCTTGGCCGAGCTTTGCTATGAGCGTAACAAAATAGAGGAGGCGGAGGAATTATTGGCATCTGCAATGACGGGCTCTTTGGACGCCTGCCTATTGATAACAGCACAAACCATTTATTCGCTTCTTGCTCGAATAAGTAAGCTGCGCGGAGAAAAAGCAGAATCTTGGATATTACTGGATAAGCTCGAAAAGGTTGCCATGAAAAGAGGGTGGGTCCGACTGGAGGGCCACTGCTATGCAGAGCGTATTCAGTCTGATATTTGGGAGGGTGATGGGGTATCAGCAACGAGAGAGCTAGGGCGTTTTGAACAGTATCTTGAGACCGTGAATCCGGATGTTATTGCTAAAGAACTCCTACATGATGATTGGCTAATATCGAAGGCACGAATTGAACTCCTTAATCAACCATCCAAGGGTTTTATAAAGGAGTTGCATGAGCGTATTACTGTTCTAGACCGTCAGGGTGCGTTTTATCGTAGTGCTAAATTCAGAATGCTGGCTGCGCTTGGAGAGTGGAAAATTGGCCAAACCAAGGCGGCTAAGAAAAGCTTAATTCCAGCACTCGCACTAGGTCAAGCGCAAGGCATGTTTAGAACCTTTGCAGATGAACTTCAAGGTGGGCAGTGTCTTCTAAAAAATATTGCTTCAAGTTTAGACGCACACGAAATGCGGTTGATGCCTTATATTGAAGGCTTAGTAAACAATATGGAACCTGCACCAAAATTGTTAGGCAATTTTGAAAAAGACCTTGAATCTGACTCGTTACCATCTGACATTTCTGATCTCGAACTCTTGAGTGCATCAGAGGTTACTGAAAGGGAGCGTGAGATTCTGGAACTAATCGGGGATGGTCTATTTAATAAGGAAGTTGCGAACCTATTAGGAATATCCGAGGGTACTGTCAAATGGCACCTAAAAAACCTATACAGTAAATTGGGCGTTTCCAGCCGAACTCAAGCCTTAAAAAGGGCGCATAGTCTAAAACTGATAAATTAACCTTCCCTCCCTGTCCCGCCCTTTCGAGGGGGGGAAGGTTGTTTATTTTTGGTTAGTATTTTGGGCCGCGAGAGTAAAGTAATACTGCTGAATTAAATGCCATTTCGATCGAAAGCATCTCGGAATATTAGGAGTTTTTATGGGGCCTCTTGAGGGAGTCAAAGTTGTAGAGTTTGCAGGGATTGGTCCAGCGCCGATAGTGGGTATGCTGTTAGCTGACTTGGGAGCCCAAGTTGTGCTAATTGAACGCAAAGTGATGAATTCAAACGCTGCAACAGTTGATCCCACTTTGATGGGAAAGGCTGCATTTTTTAAACGAGGTAAGAAGTCAATCACACTAAACCTCAGCAAATGTAGTGATGTTGAGGCTGCTTTGAGTTTAGTTGCAAAGGCTGATGTGCTCGTGGAGGGTTTCCGCCCTGGCGTTATGGAGAGATTGGGGATTGGACCAGAGGTATGCCTCGAAAAAAATCCAAAACTAATCTACGGTCGGATGACTGGATGGGGACAGACGGGACCGCTAGCGCCTTCGGCCGGTCATGACCTGAACTTTTCTGCCATCACAGGAGCTCTTTTTTACGGCGGTTTGCCAGGGGATATTCCGTTCCCGACGCCAACTTTGCAGGGTGATGTGGGGGGAGGGAGCATGTCTTTGGCGCTCGGTATCCTATCTGCACTGTTTCATGTCAATAAAACTGGCCAAGGTCAAGTGATTGATGCGGCTATTTCTGATGGTGTAATTTATAACATGATGCTTCTGGCCAGTTTGAGGGAACAAGGAGTCATTAGTGATGGCGACCGTAATGACTTTTTCAGTGGTGCGGCTCCGTGGTGCAGCACTTATCGGTGTGCCGATGATCGCTTTGTTACCGTTCAAGCATTAGAGCCTAATTTTTACCAAAAGCTAGTTTCTATTTGTGGTTTTAGCGATGATCCAGACTTTGTAGACCAATACGATAAGAGTTGCTGGCAGATAGCGAAGACGAAGATGTCAGCGTTTTTTGGCTCCCGTACGCAGGCTGAATGTTGTTCGCTTTTGGAGGGAACAGACGCTTGTTTCGCTCCGATTTTGAATTTTTCTGAGGCTGCAAATCATCCTCATAATCAGGCGCGTGAAAGCTTCATTCGTATTGACGGAGTGCTGCAGCCTGCACCCGCACCTAAGTTTAGTCTCACTAAGCAGGTGGTTGGTAGTATACCTGATTTGGGTGAGCACAATGACAATATTTTGGGACCGCTAGGTTTGTATAACAAATCCAATCTCTCTGATTGATATCAGAATCTTAGACGCGAAAGGTCAGAGGGGTTCTACCCCATTTCCACGGACGGTTTTAAAACGGCTGACAACTTCCGATCCTGAACGGCAACTCTACGTCGCATCCTGGGATTATGGAACCGCTCAATGTAGTCGAATACATCAGCTCGCGCTTCGTTCTGAGTGCGGTAATGCCGGTGGTGAATTCGCTCCCGCTTGAGCATCCCGAAGAATGTAACCGTCCGGTAAACCCATCTTGAGCCAGGTGCTGCGGCCGTCAGGATAGTGTCCACTTATTTTTAAGTGGACACTTAACATGACCAACATAAGCGTAACCAAGCCCTACCAAAAACGTCGTCGTTACTCTAAAGAGCTGAAGGCTCGTATCGTCGCCGAATGTTTGAAGCCCGGGGCGTCTGTTTCCCGGATTTCGCTGGATAACGGTCTCAACGCCAACATGGTCCGGCGCTGGATGAGCGAAGCGCGAAGGGCGGCTAAAACACCGGAAACACCTGGATTCGTTCCGGTCCGTCTGCCAGCAGTGGCCTCTGCACCGAGCAACCAATCCGTTTCAGACAAGCGTAGCACCATCCGCATCGAGATTCCCCGCGCCGGTGGTGCGGTTGTGGTGGAGTGGCCTGCGGAGCAGGCCCATCAGTGTGCGGCTTTGCTTCGGGATCTGTTGGGATGATCCGCATTGATGAGATCTGGCTGGCCACCGAACCGCTGGATATGCGGGCCGGACCCGACAAGGCCCTGGCGCGGGTTATTCAGGTATTCGGTTCGGCTAAACCCCATTGCGCCTACCTGTTCGCCGTAAGCGTTCATTCCAAGACGTAGTTGACCTACTTCACGTCCCGGAGAGGTCTCAGTAACTCCGGCGAGACCTTGTACTGCTTCCTGCCATCGTCACCCAGCACGATCACGCTCTTGCGGTTGATCTTGGTGACGATCCCCAATACGGGGCCTTCCCGGCCCTCGAAGGTCACTTTCAGGCCCACCCGCAACTGGCTCAGCGCCTGGAGATTTTCCTGATCCCGCAGTTCGTCGATGCGCCGGCAGATGGTTTGATTCAGTTCCAGCAACTGGTCGATGCTCATGTCTTCAATGCGCATGAACGGCCTCCGGCTGTTTGTTCTGTCGGTCAGGATGGCGTGGGTCGATCAGCGCCCGTAACGGGTTGTCGGCGAACCGGGTTTTCCAGAGTCGCGGCGTCAGGTCGCTGACTTCACTGGCCGGGTGCTGGCTGATGCGTTGCAACACGTCCACCAGGTAGGTGTAGGGGTTAATATTGTGCAGCTTGCAGGTGCTGACCAGGCTCTGGATGATGCCCAGGTGTTCCGCGCCCAGTTCGGTCCAGCAGAACATCCAGTTTTTCTTGCCCATGGGGATGGGTCGTAGGGCCCGTTCCAGGTGGTTGGTGTCTGGCTGTACGTCGGGATCTTCCAGGAACACGGTCAGGCTCGCTTCGCGGCTGAGCACGTAGTTCAGGGCCTTGGTCAGTGAGTCGCTGGGCAGCAGACCGCCTTGCTCCAACTGATCCCGGCACCACTGGAAGAAGCCGCTGACCACCGGCTTCGAGTGATCCAACCGGTACTGGCGTTTCTTCTCGCCGGTCAGCCCTTGAGCTTTGAGGGTCTCTTCATTCCGGTACAGCGTTGCGATCCGTTGCAGGGCCTCGGTGACTGTCTCAGGATGATCCTTCTGTGCCTCGATAAAGTAACGGCGACTGTGCACCCAGCATTGGGCATGGGTGACGTTCTCTTGGGCGGCAGCGTAGCGGGCATAGGCCGCATAGCCGTCACTGATCAGAGTGCCGCTGAACTGTTCGTTCAGCACCTCCTCGATATGGGCCCGGCCCCGGCTGTTCGAGTAGGTGAACACCACTTCGTCGGCATCGCCATACAGCGGCCAGAACCATCCGGATTTCATCTTGCCTTTTTGCGGGCCCGCCCGGCCCTGGTGACCGGCCTTGATGGGCGTTTCATCCATGGCCAGCACCCGGCTGCGCAGCACGTTGTCTGTCTGGGCATCCACAATGGGCCGAAGCAGGTCGATGGCGCGCTTGACCAGATTGGTCAGGGTGCTGCGGCTGACGGTGATACCGGCCTGCTGGATGCGCTGGTGCTGGCGATACAACGGCAGATGGAACTGGAACTTGTCCACCAGCAGCCCGGCCAGCAGGCTGACGTCGGCCAGGCTGTTGTCCAGTACGTTAAACGGAGCCGGAGTCGTCACCGGCTTCTCGGTTCCCTTGCGCCGGAACACCGGGCGTTCACACTTGAGTACCACATAGCTGGAGGCCCGCTGGGCCAGCCGGTAGGTGGTCTTGCTGCCGATCACTTCGTACTGGTCGGCCTCCGCGCCGGTCAGTTCCGGTGGCAGGTGTTCAATGACTTCCACCGGCACATCGGCACTAAAGCGAAGGCCAGTATCGTTCAGGCAGTCGTCGTCCCGCTGTTTCTTGCCGGTGCCGCGCTGATAGGCCTTAATGGTGCGTTTATCTTCATCCGCAGGCTGCTCCGGCAGCGGTGCTTCATCTGGCTGGAACAGGTTGTCCTGTTGCGGAACATCATAAACCTGCTTCTCGGATTTGGGGCCGAACAGCTGTTTCTTGAACCAGTCCAGTTGATGCGTCAGCTGACGAATCGCTTCTGCCTGGGCTCCCAACTGCTCCCGCAACACGGCATTCTCCTCGGCCAGAGCCGAGTAGGAAGGTGCGTTGGAAGAAGGGGCGGAAGCCGTTGAATTCATGGCCGATATTATACCGGAAGTCCGTCTTCTATACCCCTCGAAAACGCTTGAACTGGCGGTATTTCTGCACTTCGATGCCATCGATCAGCAGTTGCAGATCCGTCAGGGTCAGGGCTCGCTGACCGGAGGCGGATAACGGCACCCGGAACTGCCCCTGCTCCAGGCGCTTGGCCCACAGGCAATAACCGGTGGCGGTAAAGTACAGCATCTTCATCTGGGTCTTGCGGCGATTGACGAAGACGAAATACTGGCCGCTGAGCGGGTCGTGCTTCAACTGATTCCGGACCAGGGCGCTCAGGCCCCGGAACGATTTGCGCATGTCGGTGGGCTCGGTGCACAGCCAGATGCGCGCCTGGCTATCGAGCCCAATCATCCGTGCTGACTCAGCCGCAGCTCGACGCCGTTACCCAGGCTGAGCACAATGTTCCAGCCCGGACCGGAGGATGGCGACGTGCCCATTAATGACGAGAGATCCAGAAAACTGGCTTCACCGGAACCTGCCGAATCATCGGTCGACGGATCGGACAGCCGCTTGCGCCAGTTGCAGAAGCTGGCGTAACCAATATTTTCCTGCTTACAGAACTGCGGCGCTGACAAGCCGCTGACGCGCTGCTGATCAACCAGGGCCTGCCACTGTTCTGGGGTACGGTGCTTTCTCATGGGGGTAACCTCGTGTTGAAAAATGTGAGGTTACTGTAGGGCGATTTTCAGCCGGGTGGCAGGACGTCCTGGAATGAACGCTTACTGTTCGCCAACAAGCGAGGCAATCGGATGAAGGTGCTGATCCATGATGGCCTGGGCATCTAGTTGTGCGCCCGCCGGCTGAACCGGGGTAAATTCCACTGGGGCGAAACCTGGCGCGGTGACCAACTGCGCCTGACCGAGGAACAGTTGTCTGCCTTGGTTCAGGGCCTGCCCTGGCAGCGCATTGGCGCGGAGGGCGTCATCTGCATCCTGTAATCACAAGTGCTGTGATGCCGCTATAGCCAGAACCGCGAATCGCCTGCCGAGCAGGGACTTGGCATACTAGCCCGGATTTCTCATGAGAGGGTAGCGTAAGGAGGAAGGGAGCGGCTGAAAGTGCTATGGTTTCAGGACCTTACACCATCACCACTGAACCAACAGCCGCTATCCAAAATGTTACCTGAAAAACTGACCTTCTCGCCACTCTCTCGCCGCCAAATTGAAGCCGATTTCTCCGGTGGTCATATCACCTCCGATGCAGGGTTGCTCCTGCTTCGGGAAGTCGACAAACAGCACCGTCTGACTCAGCGCCTGGCCTCGGTGCTTAACGATTCACGGAATCCAGTGCTGGTTCGCCACAAGCTGGAAACCATGACTCGGCAACGGGTCTTCGGCGTGGCTGCAGGATACGAAGATCTGAACGATCATGAAGCGCTGCGTTTTGATCAGGCTCTGCAAACCGCGGTCGGCAAAGAGCGCGACTTGGCCGGCAAGTCCACGCTCTGCCGAATGGAGCAGCAAGTAACCCGTCAGTCGGTGGTCAAGGCCCACGAATTGCTGTGGCAGCATTTCATCGAACAGCACGAGACACCGCCGAAGGAAATCGTGCTGGATTTTGACGGTACCGATATCCCCGTTCATGGCGACCAGCCCGGCAAGTTCTTTAACGCTTATTACGACCACCACTGCTACTTTCCGCTGTACGTGTTCTGCGGCCGTCACCTGCTGGTGAGCTACCTGCGCACCAGCAGCCGCAGTGACAGCCGCCACAGCTGGGCCATTCTGGCCCTGCTGGTAAAGTTCATCCGGCAATATTGGCCCGATACACGCATCGTGTTCCGAGGTGACAGTGGCTTCTATCGGCCTCGCCTATTGAGCTGGTGCGACCGGAATAATGTGGATTACCTGGTCGGCATCAGCAAGAACAGCCGGTTGCTCAAGGATGTGGAAGCGCCTTCACGACTGGTCCGGGACACGCACCAGAAAGTCGGTGAAAAAGTCTCTGCCGTTTACCGATTCCGCTATCAGGCGCGTTCCTGGAAGTTCCCTCGCTGGGTGGTGGCCCGCCTGGAAGAAGGCGAGCTGGGTTCCAACCCTCGCTTCGTCATCAGCTCCCGCTACGATGACGGCTTCAAGCTCTACTACGAGCAGTACTGCGCCCGAGGCGATATGGAAAACCGGATCAAGGATCAGCAGTTGTACCTGTTCGCGGATCGAACATCGAGCGTCCGGTGGTGGACCAATCAATGGCGGCTGATCTTGTCCGGCTTCGCTTACACCCTGTTCGAGCGATTACGAGCGCACCTGAAAAAGACACCCTTCGAACGAATGAGTGCTGGCAATCTGCGACTGAAGCTGATCAAGGTTGGCGCAGTCATCATCCGCAATACCCGTCGAGTCCGGGTGCTGATGAGTGACGCCTATCCTTACAAGCACGAACTCACGGATCTGGTAAGTCGCCTGGTTCCGGGATAGATGCTCGGGCTCCCCCGGCCCGACGCAATGGGGGAAAGGGGGCAGTATGTCCGGACAACAGAAATTGATCAATTATCAGGCTGTGATGGCTTCATCTGAGCGGTCATGGCGGTAAACCGCTCAGTCTGCGAGACTGGCTGAGTAGCTATGAGAAATCCGGGCTAGGCGGCATGACTCAGCGCCCCGATATCAACCAACTCTCAGCCGATCAGCTCCGTGCTCTGGCGACGGAACTGATGGACTCCCTGGACGCCAAGGATCAAGCCTTGGGCCGGAAGGAGCGGGAGTTGGTGCGCCGCAATGCCATCATCGAGAAGCTGACCCACGAAGTCGCCATCCTCAAACGTCACAAGTTCGCCCGCCGCAGTGAGCAACTCGATGCCGTTCAGGGCAAGCTCCTGGACGAGCTGATCGACAGTGACCTGGCCGCCATCGAAGCCGAGCTGGACCAGGCGATGACTGAGGAGCAGAAGGCCGCTCGACCCAAGCAGAAGCCTAAGCGCACCCCGCTGCCACCGGAGCTGCCCCGTACCCTGATCCACCATGAACCGGTCAATACCCAGTGCCATTGCGGCTGCCAGCTCAAGCGTATTGGCGAGGACGTGAGCGAAAAGCTGGATTACGTCCCGGGCGAGTTCACCGTGGAGCGGCACATCCGGGGCAAGTGGGCCTGCGAGCAGTGCGAGACCTTGATCCAGGCACCGGTACCACCGCAGGTGATCGACAAGGGCATCCCCACCGCCGGCCTGCTGGCTCAGGTGTTGGTGGCCAAGTACGCGGACCACCTGCCACTGTACCGTCAGGAACGCATCTTCGGCCGTGCCGGCCTGGAAATACCCCGTTCCACACTCGCCGAATGGGTCGGTGCCTGCGGTGTGCAGTTGCAGCCCCTGGCAGATGCGTTGAGAAACGCCTTGCTGGAACACAACGTTCTGCACGCCGATGAAACGCCGGTCAGCATGTTGGCTCCGGGTAAGAAGAAAACCCATAAGGCCTACGTCTGGGCTTACTGCACCACACCGTTCTCGGACCTGAAAGCCACCGTTTACGACTTCGCCCCAAGCCGGGCGGGTGAACACGCCCGCACCTTCCTGGGTGACTGGCAGGGCAAGCTGGTCTGTGACGATTACGCCGGCTACAAGGCCGGGTTCGGCAACGGCATCACCGAAATTGGCTGTATGGCACACGCCCGACGCAAGTTCTACGACCTGCACGAGGCCAACAAGAGCGAACTGGCGGCCAAGGCCTTGGAATACATCGGCGGCCTCTACGAGATCGAACGGGAAACCAAAGACCTGCCGCCGGATAAGCGGCTGGAAATCCGACAAACCAAAGCCAAACCGCTTGCTGATGCACTACAGCAATGGATGCAGGCGCATCGTCAGAAAGTGCCGGATGGCTCCGGCACGGCCAAAGCACTGGATTACAGTCTCAAACGTTGGGCAGCGCTGACGCGCTACCTGGACGATGGTGCGGTGCCCATCGACAACAACTGGGTGGAAAACCAGATCCGGCCCTGGGCATTAGGCCGCAGCAACTGGCTGTTCGCGGGATCACTACGCAGTGGTCAACGGGCGGCTGCGGTGATGACCCTGATCCAGTCCGCCAAGCTGAACGGGCATGATCCTTATGCCTACCTGAAGGATGTGCTGACCCGGCTGCCAACGCAGAAGAACAACGCCATCGACGAGCTGTTGCCCCACCACTGGAAGCCGGCTACACCTGACAAGGTGTGATCACCGGCCGCTTACCGAAGAATCCCTCGCAGGCAGCATTATCGCCACAATGACCGACCGCACTCATGCTGCTTACCAAACGGTTGCTACCAAGATATCGCTGGTAGTCACCACTGGTAAATTGACTGCCTCGATCTGAATGCAATACCACCGGGACTTTCCCCTGGCGCTGCCAAACGGCCATCTCAACGGCTCTGATCACCATATGCCGATCCTGCCGGTAATGCATGGGCCAACCAACGATCAGCTTGCTGTATAGGTCGAGAACCACGCACAGAAAGAGCTTTCCTTCCTGCGTGGGCACATAATACGTATTGGGAAATGGCTGCGACAACGTTGAATCGCCTGATACCTCAGGGCGACTCCTTTGCGAAGAACACCGCCGCTTCGCGCAAAAAATCACGCTCCTTCTTCACGCGAACCAATTCTCGTTTGAGACGGGCAACCTCCTCGTCTCTGGGAGAACCAGAGCCCTTGAAGGCCTTGTCTGTCTCCTCATCCGCTTCTCTGCGCCACCGAGACAGCAGGTTGGGATTAATACCAACCTCCAGGGCAATCTGGCGACAGCTCACACCGGGCTGACGGGTTAAAGCGATGGCTTCGCGTTTGAACTCTGGGCTATATCTTCTGCGTCTGAATATGAACACTCCTTTGGCACAGTGTGCCTCTTTTTAGGAATGTCCGCAGTAACGGGGTAGAACCCATCCGCCTCGGAGTGGCTGTAGCCCCCAGGCCACAGAGCCAGCTACTTTCCTTGCTGGATTAGCAGTTCCACGACGAACGGAAAACCTGGTGTTTATCAGCCCGTCAGGTGTGGGCAGGTCAACCCAGCAGGCCCGCTACAACTTGCTCCAGTTGATCGATAGCCTTTACGAATACCGGTCGATCATCCTGACCACCACCAAGAACCTCATCAGTTGGGGCGAGTTCTTCCGCGACGACAACGTGGAGGTGCCGATCATCGACAGGACGATACAGCCACTCACACTTCTTGTGTTGGGAGGCGAAACTCTCGACTGAGGCAGAAAGCTACAAGATTCACGATGAAGAGCGGGCAAAGTAGATGGCCATTGGAAAATCTTTACGCGGCCCCTTCTTTTGGGGGGGGAGTCATATGATTTATGAAGATACTTTGGACAAAGTTCAAAAACAAAAATAGTAGGCAAGAAATGAGTAATCCATATGTATTGCAAACCCGAGGCCTCGTAAAGAAGTTTAGGGGATTTCAGGCCGTTGATCATGTCGATCTACAAATTCGGCAGGGCGATATTCATGCCTTAATTGGCCCTAACGGTGCCGGCAAGACCACGGTTTTCAATCTCCTGACCAAGTTCCTGATCCCGACCAGGGGGCAGATCCTTTATAAGGGAGAGGACATCACCTCTCTGAAATCCGCCGCCATCGCCCGTAGGGGTGTGGTTCGGTCCTTCCAGATTTCCGCTGTGTTCCCGCACATGACTGCCCTCGAGAATATCCGCGTCGCATTGCAGACGTTCGAGGGCAACTCTTTCAGCTTCTGGCAATCCGGAGCCCGTCTGAACAAGCTCAATGAGCGCGCTATGGAATTGCTGGATGCGGTGGGACTGACCAGTTTTGCCAATACCACCACCGTGGAGCTGGCCTACGGCCGCAAACGGGCATTGGAGCTGGCGACCACGCTGGCGATGGAGCCGGAAATCCTGCTGCTCGACGAACCCACCCAGGGTATGGGCAGCGAGGATGTGGATCGCGTGGTGGAACTGGTGCGCAGCGCGGCCAAGGGCCGTACCGTGCTGATGGTGGAGCATAACCTGAGCGTGGTCAGCAAACTGTGTGACCGCATCACCGTGCTGGCCCAGGGGGCCGTTCTGACTGAAGGCGACTACGAAACCGTGTCTGCCGATCCCCGTGTGCGCGAGGTTTACATGGGATCCGACGGTAGTGGCGAGCGAGGCGCGACCGAGACCAATCCCGCCAGTGCGGAGGCCGCCCAATGAGTCACGGACCGGACAAGGAATACGAACAGCTGCGGGTTTCCGGACTGCACGCCTTCTACGGCGAGTCCCATATCCTGCATGGCATCGACATGGTGGTGCACCGGGGTGAACTGGTAACCCTGCTGGGGCGCAATGGCGCCGGCCGCACCACGACCCTCAAAGCGATCATGAACATGGTGGGCCGCCGCACCGGCTCCATCATGATCAACGGGGAGGAGACCATGTCCTGCGCTCCCCATCATATTGCCAGGTTGGGTGTCGGGTATTGCCCCGAACATCGGGGCATTTTTTCGTCACTCAACGTCCAGGAAAACCTGACCCTGCCACCGGTGGTGCGCAGCGGCGGCATGAGCCTGGAAGAAATCTACACCATGTTCCCCAACCTCTACGAACGCCGATTCAGTCAGGGGACGAAGCTCTCTGGCGGTGAGCAGCAGATGCTGGCCATGGCGCGCATCCTGCGCACCGGTGCCAATATGCTGTTGCTCGACGAAATTACCGAGGGGCTGGCGCCTGTCATCGTGGAAACGTTGGGTGAGGTGTTGGTGGCCTTGAAGAAAAAGGGCCTGACAATCGTTCTAGCTGAGCAGAACTTTCACTTTGCAGCGTCCCTCGCAGATCGCCATTACGTTTTGGAGTACGGCCAGATTGTGGAAGAGATTAGCTCACATGAGCTGAGTTCTAAAAGGGCATTGCTGGATCATTATCTCTGTGTATAGCGAAAGCCAACAATAGGAAAAGAAGTTTGGAATATTGGCGTGCAGTAACTCACTAGTTTTAAACCACAATACAATTAGCGACCTAGTTGGAGATATAAAAATGATAAATATGAAAAAGTCTTTCTTGGCGATGATTTTGTCCGCAGTGATCGTTAGCGATGCGAAAGCAGAAATTTCTGACGATATTGTGAAAATTGGCTATCTAGCTGATATGTCCGGTACCTACCGAGATTTGGTTGGGCCAAATGGCCTTGCTGCACTGGAGATGGCGGTGGATGATTTCGGCGGCAAGGTTGGCATGGCCGATATCCAAATCGTTAGCGCTGATGATCGTAATAGCCCCGACGTGGCTTCAAGCACAGTGCGCCGGTGGTTAGAGAATGAAGACGTGGATATGGTAGCGGGATTTGTAGCCTCTTCTGTATCTCTAGCGGCCATTGAAGTTATAAAAGAGAATAATAAGTTAGGCATCGTGTCGGGCTCAATCGCATCAAGTATCACGAATGAGCATTGCTCTCTGAACCATATTCATTATGTATACGATACATATCCGTTAGCTGTTGGAACTGCCCGTGCTGTCGTAGAGGAAGGAGGAGAGTCATGGTTCATTTTGGCTGTCGACTATAGTGGAGGCCATGAACTTGAAGCGGCGGTTTCAAGTGTTGTCGAGGCGAGTGGAGGTGAAGTTATAAAGACCCTTCGCCATCCGTTTCCTACACCAGACTTTTCTTCATTCATCCTTCAAGCCCAGGCCTCAGGAGCAGATGTGGTCGCTCTAGCCAACGCCGGAGCTGACGCGATTAACGCTATCAATACCGCTGGCGAATTTGGCTTGACTCAATCCGGCCAGAAACTCGCAGCATTGCTGCTCTTTCTTACAGAAGTGCACTCGCTTGGAGTTGAGACTGCTCAGGGGATCCAACTCACAACAGGTTGGTATTGGGATATGAATCCGGAAGCTCGCGCTTGGGCAGACCGATTCTTTGAAAAAACAGGTGTGCGTCCGACAATGGTTCATGCCGGTATCTACTCCAGCACAATACATTATCTTAATGCTGTCGAAGCTACGGGCTCCGACGACTCTCAGATCGTTCGCACTCAGATGATTAATACCCCAATCAACGACATGTTCGCAACTAACGGAAGGATTCGTCAGGACGGTCGTATGGTCCATGATATGTATTTGGCTCAGGTTAAGACCCCGGAGGAATCCCAAGGGGAATGGGATCTATATAAGATTGTCCGCACAATTCCTGCCGAAGAAGCGTTCCGTCCCCTTTCAAATAGTGTTTGTCCTCTAGTCACCGACAACAGGTAATTTTTCGACATGGGCTCTTGAATATTGAGATTGAAGAGCCCTTGCCGGTCGGTTCGAATAACTTTTGACTATACATTTTTATTAGCTAATTTGGAGTCCGTTGCATGTCAATGGTGTTCGGCGTTCCTCTTGCTGTGCTGTCCGGCCAGCTCCTGATCGGGATTATTAACGGTGCCTTTTACGCCCTGTTAAGCCTCGGCCTTGCGGTTATCTTCGGTCTGTTGAAAATCATCAACTTCGCCCATGGCGCCATGTATATGCTCGGTGCCCTGGTCACCGTGGTTCTGTTTGACCTGTTGGGCGTCAATTACTGGGTAGCTCTGTTTGTGGCCCCAGTCCTAGTTGGCGCTTTCGGCTTGTTGATTGAATACTTCCTGCTCCGGCGCATTGCTGGTCAGGATCACATCTACAGCCTGCTGCTCACCTTCGGGGCGGCCCTGATCATCCAGGGCGTCCTCACCAACATCTACGGAGTGTCCGGGTTGCGCTATTCCATGCCGGATATGTTCAAAGGGGGCATCAACTTGGGTTTCATGTTCCTGCCGTACTACCGGGCCTGGGTGATCGTGGTGGCCCTGCTGGTGTGTTTCGGCACCTGGTTCATCATCGAGAAAACCAAGCTGGGTTCCTACTTGAGGGCGGGCACAGAAGACTCGCAGCTGATGCAGGGCTTCGGCATTAACGTACCCTTGCTGGTGAGCCTGACCTACGGATTCGGCGTCATGCTGGCGGCTTTCGCCGGTGTGCTGGCGGCACCCATATATTCGGTAACTCCGGTGATGGGGTCCAACATTCTCATCGTGGTCTTTGCGGTGGTGGTGATTGGAGGCATGGGCTCCATTGGCGGGGCCATAATCACGGGCATCCTGATGGGCGTGATCGAAGGCCTCACCAAAACGTTTTACCCGCCGGCGTCTTCGGCCGTTATCTTCCTGGTGATGGTCCTGGTGCTGATGATCCGACCCACCGGCCTGTTCGGTAAGGAGGCATAATCATGAACCAGCCTGTTAATCCTGCCGATATCCACAAAGCCATTGTCGAGCAGCAAAAGATCCAGGACCGCAAGAAACTGATGGTGAACGGCGTGCTGCTGCTGTTGCTGCTGGCCGCGCCCTTCGTGATGTACCCGGTCTTCCTGATGAAGATCCTGTGTTTTGCCCTGTTTGCGGTGGCCTTCAACCTGCTGTTCGGCTTTACCGGTTTGCTGTCCTTCGGCCATGCCGCCTTCCTGGCCACCGGGGGTTACACCACCGGCTACCTGCTCAGTCATTTCTCCGGCCTGACCACCGAGGTGGGCATCATTGCCGGTACCGCCACGGCCACCCTGTTGGGGCTGGCCTTTGCGTTACTGTCGATCCGCCGGCAAGGCATCTACTTTGCCATGGTGACCCTGGCGCTGTCACAGCTGGTGTTCTTCTTCTTTGTGCAGTCGGAATTCACCGGCGGCGAAGACGGCATGCACGGCATCCCCCGGGGCGAGCTGTTTGGTCTGATTAACCTCGAAGACAACCTCAATATGTATTACTTCGTGCTGGTGGTGTTTATCGCCTGTTACCTGCTGGTGCAGCGCATTGTCAGCAGCCCGTACGGGCAGATCCTGAAAGCCATCAAGCAGAACGAACCGCGGGCGGTCTCGCTGGGTTACAACGTGGACCGCTACAAGGTCCTGGCCTTTGTGATCTCCGCGGCGCTGGCGGGCCTGGCCGGCTCCATGAAATCTGTGGTGTTCCAGTTGGCGTCTCTCAATGATGCCCACTGGCATATGTCGGGCGAGGTCATCCTGATGACCCTGGTGGGCGGCATGGGTACGCTGCTTGGACCGGTGGTGGGCGCCACCTTTGTGGTGAACATTGAATACCAGCTGTCCCAGGGGCCGCTGCGCGACTGGGTAGACCCGATCCTTGGCGGCATCTTTGTGTTGACGGTACTGGCCTTCCGCAGCGGGATTGTGGGTGAAATCCAAAAAGTCATAAAAAAGAACCTGGGGTGATTTAAACAGAATGTGGCTGGTTTTATTTTGGCGAATCGAGCTTCTAGTCATTCTAAATAACGAAATTTTTAGCTTCCTGCAAAAATCCATAAAGACAGTATTTCTATAAGTAAAAGCTACGTGACTAAAAGACATTATCTCAGTTCTACTGATATTCTGAAGTTGAAATTAAATTCGTGGGTATTCGATTTATTCCGGCAGTGGGCATTAATTTTTGGTGCCCTGAAAAATTAGTGTACGGATCTATATTTTCTAAATGTTAGACATATACGTTGAAGACCGAATATATGCATCAACCCTCTCCCCCCTCCTTTTGAGAGGGGAGCCCATCAAAGGGGTGCATTACGATTGATTGAGCATCGCAAATTAAGTTTGAGATGCAAGAAGGTTTCAATAATTTCAAAAGGGAAATAATTAATGCACTATAACAAAACCAATATCTATAAACTAAGTGCCCTTGCAGCAATTACTATGTTTTCTACATGTTCGGTATCTGCCTTTGAACTAGATGTGGCTGATATGAAGGCTAGCATTTATGGATATGCGAAGCTCGACATGATTTATGACGTTGACGGGTATATTGGACCTACCGTTACCCACCGTTTAATTTCCCTCGACAGTCAGGAGGGGGCGGAGGGGCATGCTAATCTTCACGCCTTTCAAAGTCGATTAGGGTTTAGCCCGGATTTCTCATAGCTACTCAGCCAGTCTCGCAGACTGAGCGGTTTACCGCCATGACCGCTCAGATGAAGCCATCACAGCCTGATAATTGATCAATTTCTGTTGTCCGGACATACTGCCCCCTTTCCCCCATTGCGTCGGGCCGGGGGAGCCCGAGCATCTATCCCGGAACCAGGCGACTTACCAGATCCGTGAGTTCGTGCTTGTAAGGATAGGCGTCACTCATCAGCACCCGGACTCGACGGGTATTGCGGATGATGACTGCGCCAACCTTGATCAGCTTCAGTCGCAGATTGCCAGCACTCATTCGTTCGAAGGGTGTCTTTTTCAGGTGCGCTCGTAATCGCTCGAACAGGGTGTAAGCGAAGCCGGACAAGATCAGCCGCCATTGATTGGTCCACCACCGGACGCTCGATGTTCGATCCGCGAACAGGTACAACTGCTGATCCTTGATCCGGTTTTCCATATCGCCTCGGGCGCAGTACTGCTCGTAGTAGAGCTTGAAGCCGTCATCGTAGCGGGAGCTGATGACGAAGCGAGGGTTGGAACCCAGCTCGCCTTCTTCCAGGCGGGCCACCACCCAGCGAGGGAACTTCCAGGAACGCGCCTGATAGCGGAATCGGTAAACGGCAGAGACTTTTTCACCGACTTTCTGGTGCGTGTCCCGGACCAGTCGTGAAGGCGCTTCCACATCCTTGAGCAACCGGCTGTTCTTGCTGATGCCGACCAGGTAATCCACATTATTCCGGTCGCACCAGCTCAATAGGCGAGGCCGATAGAAGCCACTGTCACCTCGGAACACGATGCGTGTATCGGGCCAATATTGCCGGATGAACTTTACCAGCAGGGCCAGAATGGCCCAGCTGTGGCGGCTGTCACTGCGGCTGCTGGTGCGCAGGTAGCTCACCAGCAGGTGACGGCCGCAGAACACGTACAGCGGAAAGTAGCAGTGGTGGTCGTAATAAGCGTTAAAGAACTTGCCGGGCTGGTCGCCATGAACGGGGATATCGGTACCGTCAAAATCCAGCACGATTTCCTTCGGCGGTGTCTCGTGCTGTTCGATGAAATGCTGCCACAGCAATTCGTGGGCCTTGACCACCGACTGACGGGTTACTTGCTGCTCCATTCGGCAGAGCGTGGACTTGCCGGCCAAGTCGCGCTCTTTGCCGACCGCGGTTTGCAGAGCCTGATCAAAACGCAGCGCTTCATGATCGTTCAGATCTTCGTATCCTGCAGCCACGCCGAAGACCCGTTGCCGAGTCATGGTTTCCAGCTTGTGGCGAACCAGCACTGGATTCCGTGAATCGTTAAGCACCGAGGCCAGGCGCTGAGTCAGACGGTGCTGTTTGTCGACTTCCCGAAGCAGGAGCAACCCTGCATCGGAGGTGATATGACCACCGGAGAAATCGGCTTCAATTTGGCGGCGAGAGAGTGGCGAGAAGGTCAGTTTTTCAGGTAACATTTTGGATAGCGGCTGTTGGTTCAGTGGTGATGGTGTAAGGTCCTGAAACCATAGCACTTTCAGCCGCTCCCTTCCTCCTTACGCTACCCTCTCATGAGAAATCCGGGCTAGTAATAGCGATGAAAGTATTCTGGGCTGGGGGGTAAATTTTGAGGCTGCTTCGAAGGTGACGGATAGATTTAGCCTTAGGGGCGCATTTACTCATGGTGATGGATTGGGGGGCTATCTTTACGGGTCACCTAGTGGTGCCGGATTTATTGACGCTAGCGGGTCTGTAGAGGGAATTAAGGGTGTTGGCGGCACTGTTGGTATGACGATTTCGGTTGGTACCGGAAACGTGAATGTTGCTTATGGAATTGCAAAGGTGGACTTGGATGATGCAGTTGGCCAGGGTGCAATGTCTTCGCTAGCGACCGACAGAGCGGAAAGCATCTACCTAAATTATATTTGGTCGCCTGCTAAGCGTATCAACTATGGCGTTGAGGCCGGTTATCACAGTCGTAGAACACAAAGTGGTGAGGAGGGTGATGCAGTTCGTTTACAAGGAATGGTGCAGTATGTTTTCTGACGTGCCGTATATGAAAATGTTTGGATAGAATAAAGTCTTATCCCGAATATAAATCGACATTTTGCCCCCGTTAGTATCTTGCCAACGGGGGATTTTACTTGGTGGAGTGTAGAGTTTAGCAAATCTATTGGAAAGTCAAAGTATGAATTTTAATATTTAAATAATATATTGTGCTAGTGTTTTTGATAATAATAAATAAGTAAAAGTGTAAATTCACGATGAGAATAAATTTCTCTAAATAACAATTAAGTTTGAAATTGGCAAGATCGAATTTATTGACTTAATTGAATTTACCTTGCGAAGCGTGCCCCCCCCCTTTTGAGGCAATGCCATCAACTTAAGACATTTCACTAAAAATATCATATAATTAGGGTCCACAAACCAACTCAGGAGTCACTGAATTGAGCCATAAATCCAATCCAACGGTTGACCCCACCAGCGAGATCCTGCTTAAAAATTGTACATAAATTAACCAGTTTGCTGGATAGCCCGGAATTCATTGCTACTCATCGCCAAAATGCGTGCGATTTCACCCGAAAACGCTATCTCACCTTCCGTAATCTGATCCTTTTTCTGCTTAACCAGCCTGGCAGTGCGCTTCAGACCGAGCTGGATCAATTTTTCCGTGTGCTCAACAACACGCCTTTCGAAAAACAGGTCGTCACCGCGCAGGCTTTCAGCAAAGCCCGCCGCAAGCTCAAGCCCTCCGCTCTGGTGGCGCTGAACGATGTGCTTCAAAACCAGCTGGATGAACTGGGCCTGCGCAGCACATGGTGCGGGCTGCGGCTGCTGGGCGTGGACGGCTCCGGTGTACACCTGCCGCTGGAGCAGCCCCTGGAAAACTTCTTCGGCAGTCACAGTGAGCTGCCCGTGGCGCGGCTGTCCATGCTCTATGATCTGTGCGACCAACAGACCCTGCATGGTCTGCTGATTACTCCGGATGTGGATGAGCGGGGCTGTGCCGCCATGCACCTGGAGTATGCGCCGGACAACAGCCTCCTGGTGTTTGACCGGGGCTACCCTGCTCATTGGCTCTTTGCCGCCCTGTTGCAGCGGAACCAGCATTTCCTCATGCGCCTGACTCTCAAGCACAACCCGGCCGTGAGGGACTTCGTGGCTTCCGGCAACAGCGAACAGACCCTCTGTTTCGCCTGCAAGGGCTGGCTGTCCCGAAAAGTCTGCGAGCAGGCCGGCGTCGATCCGGATACCGAGGTCACCCTGCGCCTGATCCGGGTGCTCCTGCCAGGCGGTGAGGTGGAAGTGCTGGCCACGTCACTGCTGGATACCCAGGCCTTCCCGGCCACCGAATTTGCGGGGCTCTACCACCGCCGTTGGGGGATCGAAACCGATTACCGGCGGCTCAAGCAGACCCTGACCCTGGACAACTTCAGCGGTCGCACCGCGACCGCGGCGCTTCAGGACTTCCACGCCAAGCTGCTGTTGAAAAACCTGGCCATGCTGATGCAGGTACTGCAGCAGCCCCGGATTGAGCAACAAACCCGACACCGCAAAAGGGGTTGGAAGGCGAACTTCACTCAGGGCGTGTCGCGCCTGAAAAACACCCTGGTGACGCTCCTGGTCGAGCCATGCGCCCACGCCATGGAGTGCCTGTTGACCCTGATCCGTAACAGCCTGACCGCCATCCGGCCCGGGCGAAGTTTTCCGCGCCAGCGCCGACGAAAAGCAACCCGCGGGTGCGAAGGCTACAAGCGCACTCGCTGAACCCGAAGGCTCCGGTCACGAGCGTATTGAATCCGACTCAAAGACTGCGTTTGGCGCTGGTCGGCTTTCGCTCGCCTCAAAGGTCGCCTTGACCTGCAATTCTTCTCCAATCCGCACCTCCGTGTCCCCTCAACACGGCAATAAAGGGGTGTTTCTGTCAGTTGGCCAACTTCATGCTGGCTCGATGTGGCAGGAACCTGGCTTGCCGGCGCTGTGGTTTTTCCTTAAGTTGATACCATTGCCTTTTGAGGGGGGATGATTTGGAAATAGGAAACTAATATCCGTTTGTGGCTAAAAGAATGGTTTGATATCGGTGCCTTTGGTGAGTCAGATGTCTTCGATAGAGCTAATACAATTTACCGGCTTTCGCATTGGTTGAGTGCGGAAAGTGTAGCTAGCTAATAACTAAGGATCGGTATTTTTATAACCTGAATCCGTGACTTCAACGAGCTGAACTCACGCCCAAAGCCTGCAATAATAAGGCTTAGAGCGATATAATAGCATCTGACACCCATTCACCCAGTTAGTGCTTTCGGCTCATGCGTACCTTCACTCTCCAGCAATCCCGAACCGAAGTCTATACACCCAATGGCGGGCTGGCCCTGGTCGGTCATTGCCTGAACCGGCATACATCGCTCACCAAAACCGCCCGCACCGTCGTCAAGCGGCACGGTATTCCGAACATTGAACTGATCCGGACCTATCTTGGCCTGATCACGCTGGGCAAGAGTGACTTCGAGGCGGTCGAGCCGGTTCGAACGGACCCATTTTTCAAGTCTGCCCTGGGCATCAAGCAATCGCCATCGTCGGCCCGGTTGCGCCAGCGATTTGATGAAGACGCTCAAGGCCTGACACCCCTGCTGGACGATGCCAGCGTCGAGTTTCTTCAGTCCGTCGAAGCTCCGGTGTCACCTCTGGCGATGGGCCACGTTGCGCTGGATATGGATGTCTTTCCCATGGACAACAGCCAGACCCGCAAAGAGGGTGTCAGCTACACCTACAAGGGTTATGACGGCTATGCGCCGATGGCCGCCTACCTTGGGCAGGAAGGCTGGTGCCTGGGTTGCGAGCTGCGCCCTGGCAGCCAGCACGCCAACAAGGGATTTCTCGATACCCTCAAACGGGTGTTACCCCGGGCTCGATCACTGACGGATAAGCCCATTTTGTTGCGCCTGGACAGCGCACACGATGCCCGTGCCAATCGCGATTTCCTGCGCGAGCAGGACCAGGTCGACTTCCTGATCAAGTGGAACCCTCGTAAAGAGGATCCGCTCGTCTGGGCGGACAAGGTCCAGGCCCGGAAAGCCTGGTCACTGGAGCGCGATGGCAAGATGGAAGCGGTTCTGTCGGAAGCGATTCCGGACGAGCCCGGTCTACGTCGCATCGTGAAGGTCACCGTTCGTACCAGCGATGCCGAAGGCCAGCTGTATCTCGAACCGGAAGTCAGCCTCGAAGGCTGGGTGACCTCGTTGCCGGCCGAAGTAGCCGACGAGCAACACATCATGGCGCTGTACAGCGATCACGCCACCAGTGAGCAGTTCCACAGCGAGTTCAAGACCGACCTGGACCTGGAACGACTTCCGTCCGGGAAATTCGACACCAACAACCTGGTCATGGCCTTCGCGACGATGGGTTACAACGTGTTGCGCTGGATGGGTCTGCGACTGACCGGCCCGGATGCACCGGTTCGCCACCCGGCCAGGCGTCGCCGCCTGAGAACCGTGATGCAGGAGATCATGACCATGGCCTGCCGCCTGGTGCACAGTGGCCGGCAGTGGATCCTGCGATTTGGCCGACACTGCCCAGGCTTTGCGGTTTACCGCGATCTTTATCGGGGCCTTGCTTCCGCCGGATAGGCCAACTCAACCACTGGCAAAAAACAATCCTCCCGGAATCCTCTGCCGGGACAGCCCGCTATTGCCTAAACACTGCATGCTGGTTATTTATCAACCAATCTCGAACCATCGGTTGCTCCCGCTCTTTGCTTCCTGACCTCAAAGTCAGAATCTCACCCAGTTATCGCCTCTTGTTGGCGCAGAGGTGGGCTTGACGGGTATATTGGCGAGCGAAGTCACTGATTCAGGTATAAGTTTGAAATATTTATTTTGATAGGAGGCTTTCAAATGGCGGCGTTCATCGCTGGTACAAGTCTTGTGCCGTTTGCGAAACCGGGCTTCTCTGAAATGTATGACAGAATGGGCTCCGATGCACTTTTGCTGGCATTAAACGACGCTGGACTCTCACTCAAGCATCTAGATCAGGCTTATGTTGGGTATGTCTACGGCGACAGCACTTCAGGGCAACGAGCCGTTTACCGTGTTGGAATGACCGGAATTCCCATTATCAATGTAAATAACAACTGTGCGAGTGGATCAACCGCCCTGTTTTTAGCGCGACAGGCTGTAGAAAGCGGTGTTGCCGACTGTGTCTTAGCTTTAGGCTTTGAACAGATGAAACCTGGCGCACTTGAGCAAGTCTTTAGTGATCGACCCTCTCCTTTAGAAAAATTTGAAATGATTGCTGATGAAGCCTTTTTCGATAAGCGTGATTTGCCGGTAACGTTAAAGTTGTTTGGCGGGGCAGGGAAGGCTCATATGGATCTTTACGGAACAAAGCTCGAAACGTTCGCTCGAATTCGCGCAAAAGCCAGTGATCATGCTTTCAACAATCCTCAGGCGCTTTTTCGGAAAAAAGTTTCTACAGAAGAAGTGCTTCATGCTCAATCAATTTGGCCAGGCGTAATGACGAAAATGATGGCATGTCCGCCAACCTGTGGAGCTTCAGCTGCTGTCGTGGTTTCGGAAAGATTTGCGTTGAAGCATGGGTTAGATGCAACTGTTCGAATCAGGTCGCAGGCGATGGTTTCCGATTTGCAAGATACTTTCGAAGGTCCAGACATGATTAAGTTGGTTGGAGCCGGCCTAACGGAGTTGGCGGCCGAAAAAGTATATGAGCAAGCTGGAGTGGCACCTGAAGATATTGACGTAATTGAGTTGCACGATTGCTTTGCTCAAAACGAACTTATCACCTATGAGGCTCTTGGTCTTTGTTCTCCAGGAGAGGGTGAGCGTTTAGTTGAAGATGGTGATAACACATACGGTGGAACGTTCGTTACAAATCCTTCCGGTGGTCTTCTTTCAAAAGGACATCCTTTGGGCGCAACTGGGCTGGCTCAGTGTTTTGAGTTGACTCAACAATTGCGCGGGAACGCTGGAGCTCGTCAGGTCGACAATGCCCGATTTGGATTACAGCATAACTTAGGGCTTGGTAGCGCAGCTGTAGTTACATTATATGAAAGAACGAGATAAGGCTTTCAGAAATCCTATAATTTTTTTGGTAGAAGCTGAATTAACAAAACTAATAAAGGAGTTAAAGAAATGATTAACATAAAATACATACAAAAAAGAATTAAGTCTGGGACTGCCAAAAAGTTGGCATTAAGGTTAGTACTGTTGAGTGGTTTTTGTAGCGGTGCAGCGCCCGTGTCATCTCAAGAGATTGAGCGTGTGCGGTGGCAAGTTCCTACTGGCGCACCCACTACAGTTCCCGGTCTTGATGCAATAGTTCATGCTTCAAAATGGCTCAGCGAAATTTCGAATGGCCACGTTACCTTGAGAACCTATGAGCCGGGTGAGCTCATACCGGGATTTGAGGTAAGCAGTGCTGTTGAAAAAGGAACGTATCCAGCAGGGTTCACTTATACAGCATATGATCAGGGTTCTATGCCTGAAGCTTCACTTTTCTCATATATCCCTTTTTATTTGGGGCCAATAGACTATATCGCCTGGCATTATAGCGGCGGCGGTGAAGAACTGCTAGTTGATGCTTATAGTAAGAGAAATATACACCCAATTCTTTGTGGTGTTACCGGACCTCAATTGGGTGGGTGGTTTACATCACCTGTCAGTTCTATCGAGGATCTTAAGGACCTGAACTTCAGAATTGCAGGCTTTGGCGCAGATGTTCTTTCTGAACTTGGAGTAAATGTATCTTCAATTTCTGCAGCGGAGACTTATCAGGCGTTGGAACGTGGTGTGGTGGACGCTGCAAAACTAGGCCAACCTCTTGTGGGCTTAAAGTTTGGCTTTCCAGAGATTGCGAGATACTACATGGTTCCAGATTGGGCCCAGCCGAGCACTGCAACTCACCTCATGATAAATAAGGGCAAATGGAATGAGTTGGCGGTACCCACTAGAAGATTGATTGAAATGTCTTGTAAGGCAGCAACACTTTATACCCTTTCTGAAACCGAATTTTTGCAAGGTAAGGCAATTAAGGCCATAAATGAAGCTGGGGCTTCGCCAATTCAGCTTTCTGAAAATGACTTGACTAAATTGAAAGAGATAACAGACCAAGTACTGTCGAAGAATAGTGAAAACAGTGCGGCGTTTGCGCGTGTTTTACGAAGTCAGGTTGAGTTCTCAGAGTCCTATAAAAAATGGTCTCAGCAAGGTTATCTTCCTAACAAATATTGACATCTGAGGTATTAGGGAGAGTAGGTGAGCTCTCCCTAATATTGGTGAGGGTTATATATTTTATTAAAACATCTGGGGGCAGGGTGGTTAAAAAAAAGGAAGGCCATTTAAAAGGCGGGTTAAAATTAGAGTATATAAGTTTCTATATAGATAGTTTTGTTGTATTGATAGGGAAGGCGGTGTCATGGATTTGGTTAGTGGTTCTGCTCGTCGTATTATTTAATGTTTTTAGTCGTTATTTGTTTAATAGCGGGTCAGCTGCCATGTTGGAGTTATCTTGGCACCTGTTTGGAGCGACCATGTTGATAGTTTTATCATACGCTGTTGTTACAGACGATCATGTGCGCGTAGATTTTTTGTCAGAGAAGCTCCCCGTTAGATGCGTAGCTTTAATTGAATTTTTATTAATTAGCGTTTTGGTAATTCCTCTTTTAGTTTTTATGACTGAAACTCTTGTACAGTACGCTTGGAATTCATTTGTTAAAGGTGAATCGTCTATGGCTCCCGATGGGTTGCCATATAGGTTTATTCTTAAAAGTATTATTCCATTCTCTATCCTGTTGTTGATGCTCTCATTGGTTTCTCGACTTATAAAAGATATCGCTTTAGTGCTCGGAAAACCAAAAAAATAGTAATATTATTGCAGATTTATCGGTTAACTATATGATTAGTGAGCAAGTTCTTGTAAGTTCGATGTTTGGATGCTTCTTCCTATTTCTGCTGATGGGTTTACCGGTAGCGTGGGCGCTATCTGCAGCCGGTTTTTTGTTTGCGATCATAGGATTCTTGTTAGTTGAGTATTTCAATTCGGATATTTGGTTTACGTGGCAAGGAACTATTGGTTCCTTAGATGCGAGAATTTACGGGTTGGTTGCAAATGAATTGCTGGTTGCGTTGCCAATGTTCATTTTTATGGGGATCATGCTTGATCGATCAGGAGTTGCTGAGAAATTGATGCACTCGCTTACTGGCCTATTTTCCACTCTGAAGGGAGGATATGCGGTATCAGTTGTCATCGTAGGAATTCTTTTGGCGGCTTCGACCGGGATCGTAGGCGCTTCTGTGGTGCTATTAGGAATGCTTTCTATCGGCCCTATGCTTTCTCAAAGTTATAATAAGGGTTTGGCGGTAGGGACGGCTTCAGCTGTCGGTGTTTTAGGGGTAATCATTCCACCGAGTATTATGTTGGTGTTGCTTGCTGATAGACTCGGTACACCCGAGGCCTCTGTTGGACGGCTTTTTATGGCTGCAGTTGTCCCGGGGTTACTTCTGGCTTTTGGATATATACTCTATATTGTAACCTCTGCATATTTAAGACCTAGCTTTGCCCCATCGCAAGACACCGTTAGAAATTTTTCAATTCGTTATTTAATTGGTTTTTTACGGGCCGCTTTACCAGCCCTCGCTTTAATATTTGGCGTTCTTGGTTCAATTGTCTCCGGTATTGCCACTACAACCGAGGCATCGGCTATTGGAGCTGCTGGAGCTCTAGTTCTCGCAGGGCTTAACAAGCAGTTGAATATAATGGTTGTATCTGCAGCGCTTCATCAAACGAGCCGAACGATTGCATTTATATTTGGTATTTTTCTAGGAGCAACCGTATTTGCATCAGTTTTACGTGGTGTTGGTGGGGACGACGTAATTAGAAATTTAATAATTGATCTTCCGTTTGGTGCGACGGGTGTCGTAATTTGTATTTTGCTGTTAACATTTGTCTTGGGTTTTTTTCTTGATTGGATTGAGATAACGCTTATAGTTCTTCCCCTGGTTGCCCCAACTGTTTTTAGTTTAGGTGTTGACCCTGTTTGGTTTGCGGTTTTATTCGCTTTGTGTCTTCAAACATCTTTTTTGACTCCTCCAGTAGGACCTGCTCTTTTTTACATTAAAGGCGTATGTCCGACCGCTATTAAAACCAGGGATATTTATACTGGCGTTTTTCCGTTCATTATTATTCAGTTGTTGGTTCTTTTTGCGGTTTTTGTTTTAGATGATTTGGCTACCTGGCTTCCAGATATTATTCATAATTAGAGATTCCCATTGCATTGTGTTGCGATCCTTTTGGCCCCTTGTGGGGCCATTTTTTTGTGCGCCCGGCACGGGCGCACTCCTGGAGGTGCAAGTCCTCCCGTGAGCTGGCCACAGCGAACGAAGTGAAGCGCAACTGCGGAAGGGCGACCGACCGTGGGGAGGAAGCGTGGATCGTAAACCGTGAGCCGATGAACAAGAATCGGATACGAGGCACTGCCAAGCAGGGCGAGCGGGCAAGAAGCCGCGAAGCTCTTGTGGCCAAAGCGAGGTGGTGTATATCCGGCGGTTGTGCGGTGAAGGAGTGTGTTCTTACCCGGGGAGATCTCGCCTTATGCCTGAAAGGGCGACGTGGCAACACGGAGCGAGAAGTCAGCAGAGGCCATAGTAGCCGCTAATATGGGGCGAAGGGCCGAACGAGAAGGAGCGTCAAACGCCTTGTCGATGAGCGCTGTAACGCATCAGATGCCCGCGTCAGCGGGGCGGGTCGCCACAAGGGAAGGTGAAGCCTTGCCGGACGTGACCAGCGATGAAACAGAACTCCCGCGACGAGAACCGGAGGGCGCAGGGCGAAACCTGCTTGCGCAGGCGTTCGCACGAGAGAATATGCAGCGGGCATGGAAGCGCGTGAAGGCCAACAAAGGATCGGCAGGTGTGGATGGGCTGGATATTGCCCAAACCGCGGAACACCTGCGATGGGCGTGGCCTGAGCTTCGCCAGCACCTGCTGAGCGGCGCCTACCAACCACAGCCCGTCCGTCGGGTAGGCATCCCGAAGCCGGACGGCAGTGAGCGGGAACTGGGCATCCCCACCGTCACTGATCGTCTGATTCAACAGGCACTGTTGCAAGTGCTGCAACCTCTGATTGATCCCACCTTCAGCGAGCACAGCTACGGCTTCCGCCCGGGCCGTCGGGCCCACGACGCCGTGTTGGCTGCGCAGCGTTACGCCCAACAGGGCCGCCATATCGTGGTGGACGTCGACCTGTCGAAGTTCTTCGACCGGGTCAACCACGACATCCTGATCGACCGCCTGAAGAAACGCATAAACGACCCCGGCGTTATCCGGCTGGTTCGTGCGTACCTGAACGCGGGCATCATGGACGGTGGTGTGGTCATGGATCGGCACGAGGGCACGCCGCAAGGCGGGCCATTGTCGCCGTTGTTGGCCAACGTTCTGCTGGACGAGGTGGATAAAGTGCTGGAACGCCGGGGGCACTGCTTCGCCCGTTACGCCGATGACTGCAACGTCTACGTTCGCAGCCACAAGGCGGGAGAACGGGTCATGCAGTTACTCCGCCGCTGTTATGGAAAGTTGCGTCTGGTGATTAACGAAGCCAAGAGCGCGGTGACCAGCGTGTTCGGGCGCAAGTTCCTCGGCTATGCCCTGTGGCAAGGGAGGAGCGCTGAGGTTCGACGCGCGGTATCCACCAGGGCGTTACAGGCGTTCAAGCTCCGGATCCGGCAACTGACCCGGGGATCAGGGGGTCGCAGTATTGAACAGGTGGTAGAGCAACTCCGCCGATACCTGCTCGGCTGGAAAGGGTACTTCAGGCTGGCGCAAACGCCACGCATCTGGCGATCACTGGATGAGTGGATACGTCGTCGTCTGAGAATGCTCCACCTCCGGCAGTGGCGGCGGGGTAAGACGATCTACCGGGAGCTGGTCCGGTTGGGTGCCAGTTCCTGGGTGGCTGAATCTGTGGCGGCTCTGAGTCGCCGCTGGTGGCACAACAGTCGCTCTGCCATCCACAATGTCCTGACGATTGCCTACTTCGACCGGTTGGGAGTGCCGAGACTCTCGTGAACCCTCAACGTCTCGAACCGCCCGGTGCGGACCCGCATGCCGGGTGGTGTGGGAGGGGCGGAACCTATTGGTTCCCCCCTATCCCGATGCTTGCGAAGCCGGCAATCCCGGCCATCTGAAACTCAGTGGTAATAGCAGAGAACAATTCTACTGGCAGTGGCGTCGCTGGCTTACGTGGGTCTTGAAGAATCCTTAGGACGGTAACGGTACATAAGGCAAGTGGACCTGTTTCTGAAGCCCGGGAGGGTAGGTGTGCAGAAATGCGCGACACCCGTTACTCAGTTAGACCTGTGCTTTGCTAGTAGAGCGTGTGATCTTCAAACCGTGAGCCAATTTAGCAATCGGGAAAGTGTGGCACAGAATCCTGGCGCAGCTGGGTGCAGCTGCGCGAGGTAAAATCCGAGGTCGCGGTGTGTGTGAGGTGGCTGATGAAGTTGTAATAGCGACTATTTTTCGGATTTAGAAACCTCTTATCAGCGTGGATCACAAAACCGGGATGACTGCTAGGGAGTTTCAGCGAACCTGTCTGGGCTACATACTATGGTTGGATGCGAAGGGAGGGCGAAAATCATTGAAGTGAAATGCGGAGGACCAGTGTGAGGGATGCTGCGTTCAAAGGCTGCCCGACGGGTTAGGGATGTGCATCGAGGCGCTGCGGGGACACATTGGCTTGGTAAGGGAGCAGAGAGATACTGTGGCGGCCGACTGCCAGAGTGCTAGTACCCGGACGGATCGGTTGATACAGACCGGCAGCCAGGCCTATCCTCTATGCCGGCACGACAGAGATGTGCAGGCAGGAATGCATACTATAGTCTGAACTGTTTGATGAAGCATGATGGGCAGTTGTTGTTCTCTTATACGGGCCAGGTTTACCAAGGGTGCTGTCATAAGGGCCAGATCATTGCATAAGCCTGACCTTCGCTGGTTCTTGGATTGCCTTAAGAATCGCTACTGGAACCTCGTTGCATAACCATCTATCAACTAACCTGTGGCTGTTGGCGAACGCTCCTACGCTGTCGCTCCGGCACGCCGCAAAGCCAAGGCGTTATTCCAAAATCTTAATGTCCGCTTTGCGACCTCAGCGCGCTTTATTTCCGAATAGCGGATTAGGCAGGCCCCTATCTGAAAAGGTCCGCTTTGTGGTCATAGCGAAGAAGTTGGACCCGACACCGGCCCCACAACTGTGTGAAACGGCGGCTAAATTAGTTGAGCCGATCATTTGGAAATATTTTCTTTGACGGGTCTTTCGTCGGCACAGCAGGCTATTTAAAATGCGCGTCGTCTCGGCCGAAGTGGAAAGGAATCAACAACAGAAGTGGACACCAGGCCTCTCCCCGGCGAGTCACACCACTTGGCAGGTGTCGCGTTTGCCAGGCATCCTTGCCGGCGTTGAGCCCTGATCATCCTGATCAAACGGCTCGACCGCATTGTCTGGTTTTCAGCCGACCGCCTAAAGCGGATAAATCCGAAAGGCGGGTGGGATTTATCCTACAGAGAATACCGGTGACCATTGTCTTTAACATGACGTTCGGGTCTGTGCTTTTGAGATATAGGGGAAGTCAGTGAAGTATTTCCAGCATTCTCTGTTGGCTGTAATGCTGCTTATCGCGTCCGGAGTTGCCAGTGCAGCCGTGGTCAAGAAGACGTCGTCTGGCATTTGCCATCCACCCGCAAGCCCTTATTACGAACGAACCCGGGATTTTGAGCCTTTTGACTCCGTTGACGCTTGCGTAACAAGTGGCGGACGCTTACCAAAGACATTGGTGCAAAACCAATCAACTCAGCCGACGGAGGCCAGCTCAACGTCCTACGCGAGATCAGCATTTGGCAATGGGTGGGATGACGCAGATGGCGATTGCCAGAACAGTCGGGCCGAGGCACTAATCGAAACTTCCAGCACTACGGTGCGATTCGCTACAGACAAAGAGTGTCGAGTCGTCACCGGTCGCTGGATAAGTCCCTTCACGGGCAACGTCATCCAGAACAGTAGCGAGATCGACATTGACCACGTGGTCCCTCTTAATTGGGCCTGGAAGCGTGGCGCACAGCTTTGGCCCCAAGCGAAAAGAGAACGGTTTGCAAACGATATGGTCAATCTCTGGCCTGTCGAGCTAAGCCTAAATAGTAGCACTATAACAATATAAAATATCCCAAATGATCGTATGAGTGAGTGAATGAGCGTTTTTAGGTTTAGTAAACATACTAATCTAAAATCCTAAAAGTTAGCTGAAAGAAACCATGGCGTGACTTCTGTTCATGTAGTAGCACGCAAAAAAATCACCCCACTTTTGCGTCCACTCGGTTTTCAAAGCGGACCTTTCTGGACGTTCAGTTAAGCTCAAGCTCTTTTAAACAAAAGCGAACGTTCGCCGCAGCCCAAATCAAGGGCTTTCATGCTCCAATCGACTAGGTTTTTATAAGTATTGAAGAACATGAATACATTAAGCTTTTGGACCACGCAATTGCTCAGCAAAGCCCCTATTACCTGGTGGCGGGGCTCCAACTGGCCAACATGACCCAGTCTGATTTCGAAAACACCCGTGATAGCTTTTTATCCTTACAGCCTTTGAGTTCGCCTGCCCCTGGGCCAATAGACGACGACAATTTCCGATTCCGTATTAAGACACGCCTGCCTTCCCGAAGAAACCGGATGCCAAACTTCGCACATAAAGAGTGCTTTGCCCGGTTTTCTGTCTCAGAGCAGCGCATTTTTCACAACCTCCACAAATACGAAAACTCACAACCTCCTGAAATAAAGCGTTATTTTAGGCTTGGCACAGCCTATGCTGTAGCGAATATAACTGGTTATAACAGGTTGTGATGAGGCAGGTATGGAAAGGCTACCGAGTGATACAGACGTAATGCCAATGGCGTTTTTTCAGAAGGTGAAGCAGGGCATCTGGCAAAAAATTCTGGACGGCGCCGGCCAGTCCCTGCTTTACAAGAACCTTTACTACCGGGGCGACTGCTCCCGCTTCGGCATGGAAATCGAGCGAGCCCATCTGGGTTAATTCAGCGAAACGCCATTGTTTATGAACACTGCAAAACAGGACCTGGAAACCATTGCTATAAAGTTCATTGACCGTGGCAAGCTTGCGTTCGGTGACTTGGTAGTCTTGCGTACCGTGGATCTTTTCCTAGAAATGGTGGGTTGCAGAAGTACGAGCATCACTATCTGGACCAGCTCTCCGGTGGTATGCAGCAGCGGGTGGACATTGCCCACGCGCTGGCAATCTACCCACGGATTCTATTGATGGACGAACCCTTTGCCCCGCTGGATTACCAGACCAGTCTGATGATGCAAGACATCCTGGTGAACTTGTGGGAGGAATTCAACACCACGATTGTGTTTGTGACTCTCGACGTGGACGAGTCGATCTTCCTGTCTGAACTCATTCTACTAACGAGCGCTGCGCCTAGGCGCATCGTGAAGGGCAATGCCAATTCCTTGCCCTGGCCACCGGATCAAATGATCTCCTCTGAGACTGATTTTCTGGAAATCAAACGTGAATGCATGGAATTCATCCGTGTTGAAAGCGTGCGGATGTTCTAGGCCCGACTATGTCCATGGAACCCCTGATTCTGGTTGTCTGTTTTCTCGGCGCCCTGGTGCAGATCACGACTGGCTTGGGCTTCGGTCTGATTGTTGCGCCATTGCTTCTGGCCTACTATGAGCCCGTGGATGCCATCCAGATGACAGGCGCGCTGACGTTGCTGATTGTGGCGGGTATTGCCCCTTTTGTGCGCCGGAGGATTATGCCCTACGAGCTGACCCGCCTGGCCATTGGTACCCTGGCGGGCCTGGTGGTGGGCAGTGCCTTGCTGTTGGTGGCATCAATCAATGCCATCCGCGTGGCAGCACTGATGGCGCTGGCCTACAGCCTGGTGCGGTACGTTACGGTGCTGATACGGGACGTCAGCCCGGCGGTGATAGAACCTGCGGAGCCGGTAGTGGAACGGGCCAGCCTGTTCTACGGCATGGCATCCGGGGTGATGAGCGCCACTCTGGCCATGCCCGGCCCCCTGGCGCTGGTGTTCCTGCGATCCCGTGGCTTGAATCCGGCCCGAGTCCGCGCCACGGTGTTCGCACTGATGGTGGGCTCCTACAGCGGGATGCTGGTGATTTCAGTGGCCCTCAGCGGGCTGTCCGACGAGGTGCTTGCCGGGATCACCGTTTACCTACTGCCCACTTTGGCAGGCGTAGTGCTGGGCCAGCTGATCTCCAACCGGCTGCCCGATCTTTTCTTTGATGTGATGACGACGCTGCTGATGCTCTCAACCCTATTGG
The DNA here is from genome assembly GCF_038098645.1 of Marinobacter metalliresistant. NCBI lineage: Bacteria > Pseudomonadati > Pseudomonadota > Gammaproteobacteria > Pseudomonadales > Marinobacteraceae > Marinobacter > Marinobacter metalliresistant. The sequence continues at coordinate 3,691,730 of NZ_CP101118.1, forward strand.
TGCTGGGCCTCAAAATTATAAACAGCTATTTCTGACAGACCGAAGAAAACACGATGATGGTGAATCTCAGCTAGCCCCTTCAGACAGCTCTTATCAACCGGATCAACGAGCTGGACTGGATCAACATGATCACGGAAATCGTGGCCATCGGTTAGTCTTCCTCAACCAACCCGCTGGATCCGGATATTCCGGCTGGCGAGGAAGAGAAGGTCGCCTTGTGCGTGGCCGTGAAGCTGAAAGGCATGGCTTCGAAGTCCGCAAAAAAGAGTCCAATCTTTTTAAGCGGCGCGTTTGCCGCTGAAAGTTCGGCCAATCCCAAAGCCAATATAAGAGCACAGGCCAGTATCCGCAACGGCGTTTCCGCCAGTGGTAGCGCTTCGGCCGAGGCAGACGCCAGCAGGCGATGGAGCGGATGAATGAGGCAGGCCAGCCGAAATTTAAGCTGAAACCAATCAGCACATCGGTATTTGTCTTCTGGCATAGGTCGTTCTGCCAGACCCAACGCTTCCAGTTGCGACCGCATCTCTTCCATGGTGCTTAACAGGGCGTCGTGCCTACCAGGCGCTGCTGTTAGCAGAACATAATCACTGACGGTGCAGGTAACTCATCGTTAAATTCCGATATGGTAATTCTCCCTTCAATTTTCCGCACAACGAACTTGCACTACTTGTTATAGCAGCCGCAAATCGCTTTGCGCTTTCCTTGCACCGACCAGACCCACCCGCACCAAACACGAGCGCTGAACTATCGTTCACTTTTTAGTCGTTTCTTGCAGATCTGCTTCCAAAAAGCCAATAAAAACAATCACTTTCAAACCGACTTCCTGATTTTGGCACAGCAGGTGCAACACCCTCACTACGGGTCATGACTTGTTAGTACAAGTGAAATCAAAACGGGAAGGAACAGACGATGAGAGTTTCAAGAACATTTACGGCGATTACGCTCTGCGGATCATTAGCGCTATTTACCAGCGCTCTTTCCGCAGAAACCATCCGTATCGGTATTGGCCACCAGAGCATGGTGACCAATACCATTCCTGGCGGCATCATCCTTGAAAAACTGGAGCTGCTCGAAAAACACCTGCCCACCACCGGCAAGTACGAAGACGTAGAGTACGAAATTATCTACCGTGATTATGATTCCGGGCCACCCATCACCAACCAGATGCTGGCTGGCAAGCTGGATTTCGGCGTCATGGGTGATTATCCCCTGATCGTGAATGGCGCCAAGTTCCAGGAGACCGGCAAGCAGGAAACACGCTTTATCGGGGTGACCGGTTACAACCTGCGCGGCACCGGCAACGGCATCGTGGTGCCCATCGACTCCGACACGCAGACCCTCGCGGACCTGGAAGGCAAAACCCTCTCGGTACCCGTTGGCAGTGCAGCCTGGGGCATGACACTCAAGGCACTGAGCGAAGCAGGCCTGAGCGACAAGGTCCAGATCGTAAACCAAAGCCCCGCCGTTGGTGCCGCCAATATACAGGCTGGCCGGATTGATGCTCATGCCGATTTCTGCCCTTGGTCTGAAATCATGGAGTTCCGCGAGACTGGCCGGAAAATCTACGACGGCAGTGAAGCCGGAATCCCCACCTTTCACGGCACCGTGGTACGCCAGGAATTCGCCAATGAATATCCGGAAGTAGTGGAAGGCTATCTGACCGCTACTCTGGAAGCCCAGAAATGGATCCAGGATGACCCTATGCAAGCCGCAATGAAAGTCTCCGAATGGACCGGAGTGGAAAAAGAGGTGCTCTATCTCTACTTCAGTGAGGGCGGCATCACCACCTTTGAGGCCAGCATCAAGCCGGAATGGGTAGACGCTCTGGAGTACGACCACGCCCTGCTGCAGCGCGAAGTGGGCATCCCGAACCTGGATTTCGACCGCTGGCTTGACGACACCCATCTGCGCGCCGCTTACAAGACCATGGACATGGACTACGACGCCCTGGTGAATTCGGTTGTGGAAACCCAGCCCAACAATCCTGAATTTGCGCCTGCCGAAATCTGGTTTGCCGACAAAGGCATCGTTACCTACGACTCCATAGCCGACATGCTGGCAGCCATGGAAGCGTCGAGCGAAAAAATCAACGCCACCTACGTCTACGACAACCTGACCGGTCTAAAGCTCTTCGGTAAGGCGTCCTTCATGGTGCGCGGTGACGACGGTGAAGTTGTGGCCTTCCTCAAAAAAGCGGATTCAGAACAATACATTGCTGATAACGGCGGCACCCCGGTTACCCCTTTACGAGCCTTAGCAATGGCGAACTGATGTTTTGCCGGGCGGCCGCCACAAGCGCCCGCCCGGTAATGATCTGAGGAGCAAGAACGATGGATAGCAAAACCAGCGCGGCAATACGCACCGCCGAGCCGCCGGCAAAGGCAGTCGAGCCCCCTGCTTTGGGCGGAAAGGTCGCAAAAGAGTCAGTACCCGCGGCCTCGCATTTGGAGCAGCAAACCGCGACCGTGCCCGGCGTTTCCGCCACCTGGCTGAAGGCAATTGGCCCCCGTTACCTGGTGAGAATCGCAGCCTTGATCGTTGCCGTTCTGCTCTGGGAACTGGCGTCAACAAAGGGTTTCGACTTTTACATCAATTTTGACAATATTCCGGCCCCCTCTGTTGTGGGCACTGCGCTGATCGCGGAGCTGACAGGCACGGAATTCTACCTGCATATTCTGCACAGCCTTGAACGTGTGGCTATCGCCTATGTGCTGGCGGTCGTCCTGGGAATACTGCTGGGTGTGGCCATGGGGCGCTCCCGCTGGGCAGAAGACATCATCATGCCCTACATCGAGCTGCTAAGGCCGATTCCGGCGGTTGCATGGATTCCCCTGGCGATTCTGATGCTGCCAACCGAACAGTCCAGCATCATCTTTATCACCTTCCTGGGAGCTCTGTTCCCGGTGATTCTGAATACAGTTCATGGTGTTGAGCAAACCAACGGTGTACTGGTTCGCGCCGCCCGGAGTCTGGGTGCAAGCAGGACAGCCATCCTCTGGCACGTGATACTGCCGGGCGCCATGCCATCAATCGTGGCCGGTCTGGCCATTGGCATGGGCGTGGCCTGGTTCTCGCTGCTGGCCGGCGAAATCATCAGCGGCCAGTACGGCATCGGCTACTACACCTGGAATTCCTACACCCTGATCCAGTACCCGCAGATCATCATCGGCATGCTCACCATCGGCGGCCTGGGAACCCTCTGTACCCTGCTGGTGCGTAAGGGCTGCAATCCGCTGCTGAAGTGGCAAGCCAAAGGAGGCCGGTCATGAACGAGGCTCTTGCAAACGACAACCGCCTTGCGGTGCTGGACCACAGTCGGCTGCAGGCAAAATCCGGCAAGCCCGGAGCCGAACGCGGCAGAATTTCCGTCCGGGACGTGGATATCGTCTTCGATACCGCCAGCGGCCCCCATGTCGCCGTTCAGGATGCCAGCCTGACAATTCGCCCCGGCGAATTCATCTGCCTGCTTGGCCCGTCCGGCTGCGGCAAATCAACGCTGATGAATACCATAGCGGGCTTCGTGAAACCGACCAGCGGCGAAGTGAAAGTGGACGGTGAAGCTGTGACTGAGCCCGGCCCGGATCGCGGCATGGTGTTTCAACAGCACTCACTATTTCCCTGGAAAACCGTCAAGGAAAACGTGGCATTCGGCCCGCTGATGTCCGGTGTCGGCAGCCAGGAAGCTAGTAGCGTTGCCCGCACTTTTCTGTCGCTGGTCGGCCTTGCGGCTTTCGAAAATGCTTATCCCAACACCTTATCGGGCGGTATGCAGCAAAGGGTGGGGATTGCCCGCGCCCTGGCCAACTACCCCAGCGTGTTACTGATGGACGAACCTTTCGGTGCCCTGGACGCCCAGACCCGCGTCATGATGCAGGAAAACCTGCTAGAGATCTGGCGGGAATTCCGCAACACCGTGGTGTTTGTAACTCACGACATCGACGAGGCCGTGTTCCTGTCCGACCGTATTGTGGTGATGAGCGCAAGCCCCGGAAAAATCATCGCCGATATTGATGTTGACCTGCCAAGGCCCAGGGAGCAGTCCCTGCTGACCAGCCCGGAATTCATGGCCCTCAAGCGCCAGTGTCTAGACCTGATCCGCAAGGAAACCCTCAATGCCTTTAAACAGCAGAACGGAAAGGGGTGAAGCCATGCGCTATTCAGGCCTGAACTCGCCCCGACTCGCCATGACCTGTCATGACAAGCAGAGGGATGCGTGATGAATAACGTGACCCAAATAATGGCCGGGCAATCGCCCCTGCCATTGTACGTCCAGATTCGCGACAGCCTGCGCCGGCAGATTCTGGATGGCAGTTACCAGGTACACGAGCGACTGCCGTCGGAAAACGAAATGATGAATACCTATGGGGTGAGCCGGATCACCATCCGCCAGGCCCTGCGGGACCTTCATAACGAAGGCCTGGTATTCAGCGCCCAGGGCAAGGGCACTTTCGTCAGCAAACCCAAGGCTGTGCAGAACGTGCAGCGCTTGGAAGGTTTTGGCGAAGCCATGGCTGCCCAAGGCTATGAGGCGTCTGCACGGGTGCTTAGCATCCAACAGATGAAAGCACCAAAAGCAGTGGCTGCAGCGTTGGACCTGGAGTCGGCTGACGAATGCGTCGAAGTGAAGCGGGTCCGGTACCTGAACCGATCACCCGTCTGCATCGACAACAGCTACTTTCCCATGGACATCGGCAACCAGATGTTCGGCCTGGATCTGTCAGGCGACATCTTCCCGATGCTTGAAAACCTGTTCGGCATTCCTCTCGGTGGTGCCGACATTGGCCTGGACGCTGTCCTGGCTGATGCAGAAACCCAACAACACCTGAACCTGAAACCCGGCGAAGCCATTTTGCGCGTGGAACGACTGACCCACAACCAGGATGGCCGCCCCATCGATTTCGAATATCTCTGCTATCGCGGCGATTCATTCAAATACCAGTTCCGGATTGACCGGAAATAGGAGCGCACCATGAAAATCAATGACATCCCTGTGATCGACACCGACGTCCTGGTGATTGGCGGAGGCACCGCCGGCCCGATGGCCGCTGTGACCGCCAAGGAGCAGGACCCAAGCCTGAACGTCATGCTGCTGGAAAAAGCCAACGTTAAACGTTCCGGCGCCATTTCCATGGGCATGGATGGCCTGAACAACGCTGTAGTACCGGGCCATGCCACACCCGAGCAGTACGTAAAGGAAATAACCATCGCCAACGATGGCGTGGTGCACCAGCCTGCACTTATGGCTTACGCCACAAGATCTTTTCCGATGATTGAAAAGCTGGATTCCTGGGGAGTGCACTTCCAGAAAGACGAGACCGGCGATTACGACATGAAGAAGGTCCACCACCTGGGCACCTATGTGCTGCCCATGCCGGAGGGCCATAACGTTAAAAAGATCCTTTACCGCCGCCTGCGCCGCAACCGGGTGCAGATTGAAAACCGCTTCACTGCGACCCGCCTGCTCAAGGATCCGGACGGCAAGATCGCCGGCATGATCGGTGTTAACACCCGCACCGCCGAGCCCATCATCATCCGCGCCAAAGCGGTGATCATGGCCACCGGTGCCGCCGGCCGTCTGGGCCTGCCCACTTCGGGCTACCTGTTCGGAACCTATGAAAATCCGGCCAACAACGGCGACGGCCATGCCATGGCCTACCACGCCGGCGCCGACCTGGCGAACCTGGAGTGCTTCCAGGTGAACCCGCTGCTGAAAGACTACAACGGCCCGGCCTGCGCTTATGTGACCGGCCCGCTGGGCGGTTTCACCTCCAACGCGTTCGGTGAGCGTTTCATCGAGTGCGACTACTGGTCCGGCCAGATGATGCTGGAGTTCTTCAAGGAGCTGGAATCGGGCACCGGCCCGGTGTTCCTCAAGCTGGACCACCTTGCTGAAGAGACTATCGAGGAAATCGAGACGGTACTGCACACCAACGAGCGCCCGTCCCGGGGCCGCTTCCATGAGGGCCGCGATGTGAACTACCGCGAGCGCATGGTTGAAATGCATATCTCGGAAGTAGGCTTCTGCTCCGGGCATTCGGCTTCCGGCGTCTGGACCGACGAAACCGGCGCCACCACTGTCCCCGGTCTCTACTGTGCAGGCGACATGGCCAGCGTGGCCCACAACTACATGCTGGGCGCCTTCGTGTACGGCCAGATCTGCGGCGAAAGCGCGGTCGAGTTCATTAAAGACCGGGGTGAGCCAAAGCTCGACGAAGATTTCATCAAGGCCGAACTTGATCGCATCCAGGCGCCCATGAAAGTAGCCGACGGCATTCCGCCGGAACAGATGGAATACAAAGTCCGTCGCCTGGTAAACGATTACCTGCAACCCCCCAAGGTTACCAAGAAAATGGAAATCGGGCTGGAGCGGATTCTGGCCGTCCGTGAAGACGTGCCACGGCTCTGCGCTCGCGATCCCCACGAACTGCTCAGGGCCATGGAAGTCCAGTCCATCATCGACTGCGCCGAAATGGCCGCCCGCGCCTCGCTGTACCGCAAGGAATCCCGCTGGGGCCTGTACCACTACCGCGTGGACTACCCGGATCAGAACGACGCCGAATGGTTCTACCACAGCCGCCTGTTCAAGGACGAAAACGGACAAATGGCCAGCGGCAAGCGGCCCATTGCGGATTACCTGGTATCCCTGGGTGAAGAAAAAGACGCCTATCGCAAGATGCGGGTCCAGAAAGCGGCTAACGGCTGATATCCCATAAAACAGATTGATCGAGAGAGGACAAACACATGCCTATCGCAAACCATCATTCAAGCGTTCCTGTCATTGTCGACGAGGATAAATGCATCGCCGACAAAGGTTGTACGGTCTGCATCGACGTCTGCCCGCTGGACGTGCTGTGGATCAACGAAGCCACCGGCAAGGCTCACATGAAATACGACGAGTGCTGGTACTGCATGCCCTGTGAGGCTGACTGCCCCACAGATGCAGTCACCGTCAACATTCCATACCTGTTGAGCTGAGGTAAGCCATGAAAATATACGACGATCCCGAATTACAGGCCATTGCCGTCAAACTCACGTCCGACGACCCCGGAATTCGCAGGGTGGCGGTCATGGACCTGGTCGATTCCGGTGAGCCGGAAGCCGTGGAACTGGTCATCCACGCCCTGAATGACCCTGACACCAACGTACGCCAGGAAGCCGCCAAGGTAGTCGACGAATTCGAGGCGGCCGACATGGCCGATGCCCTGATAGCCGCGCTCGGCGACGACGACGAGGTAGTGCGCAACAGCGCTGCCCATGCACTGGCTGACCTGAAAGACCCGGCTGCCGGTGAACCGCTGCTGAAGGCCCTGGACAACAGTTCGGACGGCTTCGTGGTGTCCGGCATTCTGCGGGCGCTCAAGCCGCTGCGCCTGCCCGCTGCCCAGAGCCCCGCCCTCAAACGTCTCGGCGATGACGACCCAAGAGTTCGCCGCGAGGCCGTTGCCGTATTGGGATGGCTGAAACAGGCCGAGAACCTGCCGGCGCTGGTTGAAACCGCCCAGCACGATAAGGACCCGGAAGTTCGCCGGGCTGCCACTGGCGCCCTGGTTTACGCCACCCCGCAACAAGTCGGGCAGGCATTGATCAGCCTGTTGAAAGACGGCCACTGGCAGGTGCGCTGCGAAGCCGCCAACAGCATTGGCAAGCTGGACCACCAGGCCGCTATTCAGCCCCTGATGGACGCCACCAAAGACGAGCTCTGGCAGGTTCGGGAAAAGGCCGTGGATGCCCTGGGCAAACTGGGTTCAACCGACTCGATTCCGGTGCTCGGCGAGTGCTCGAAAGATGCCATGAGTAACCTTCGCAAAGCCGCTATCGGCGCACTCGGGGCTATTGCCCACAGCGACTGCCGTCCGTTTGTGGAAATCGCCATGGACGACCCCGACCCGGACGTTCGCAAACTGGCCCGCTGGGCCATGTCGAAACTGGACGCGGCGGCCTGAGCCACCGGCCGGCCCGCTACGCACCGGGCCGGCCCGCGGCCACCGCCAACAGTAAGGAGACCACCATGACTTTTGTTGTGACTGAGAACTGCATCCGCTGCAAATACACTGATTGTGTCGATGTTTGCCCCACTGACTGCTTTCACGAGGGGCCCAACTTCCTGGTGATCAACCCGGAAACCTGTATCGACTGCAGTCTGTGCGTGGCCGAGTGCCCCGCCGATGCCATCTTCGATGAGAAAGATCTGCCGGAGGACCAGAAACATTTCATTGAGCTGAACGCTGATCTGGCGAAGGTCTGGCCGGTGATTGATTCCACCTCGGCGCCAATGCCGGAAGCCGAGGCCTGGGTGGACCAACCCGACAAACTGCAGTACCTGGAGCGCTGAGTTGTCACCCAACTTGTCATGACGAGTTGCAAGAATATGGAGGCCACAATGTCTGTACAGACCCTGGTAGAACCACCCAAAGAAGTCCGTCTGAAACGAAAACTCAATGAATTGGAGCTAAGCTGGCCCGACGGCCTGACCTCGCGGCTAAGTTGCCTGATACTGCGCCGTTCCTGCGGCTGTTCGCACTGCGCCCAGGCCAAGCGCATGGGGCGGCTGAGCCTGATTGATGCCGACATCAGCATTAAAAAAGTCGAACTCTCTGGCGTCAGTGGCCTGCAGTTTTTCTTCAGCGATGGCCATTACCGGGGCCTGTACCCCTGGGGCTTTCTGCGGGAACTGAGCGAGCAGGTGTCATGAACCAGACGTTGCGCGCCATCGACACTCGTTGGTGGGCCCCTGCGCGGTTGCGCTATCCGGGCGCCGCCCTGTGCGTGGTACTGGCCCTGGCCGGCAGTTTTCTGGCCAACCACTATGGTGCGCCGGCACTGGTGCTGGTTCTGCTGCTGGGGTTCGGTTTTGCCAGTCAGGCGACCGACACGCGGCTGCAGCCAGGGGTGGCCTTTTGCAGCCGCCAGGTCCTGAGAATCGGAATCGCATTTCTCGGCGCACGGATTGGCGTGGAACAGATGCTCACGGTTGGCAGCCTGCCGCTGCTGATGGTGCTTGCCTGTGTGCCCATTACCATCGGCTCGGCGCTGCTTTTGGGCCGCTGGATGGGGCTGCCCACCCTGCAAAGCCTGGTCGCTGGTGTGGCAGTAGCAATATGCGGCGTTTCTGCTGCGATTGCGGTTGCTGCCGTGATTCCCCAGGGCAAACTGGAAGACCGCCGGTTGCTGGGCGTGGTGGTGGGCGTTACCGCCCTGGGCACCCTCAGCATGCTTGTGTTACCACCCGTGTTTTCATCGCTTGGCTACAACGACACGCAAACCGGGCTGTTACTGGGCGCCAGCATTCACGATGTGGCCCAGGCCGCTGGTGCCGGCTACCTGGTATCAGACACAGCCGGTGATATCTCAACCCTGACCAAGCTGCTGCGGGTTGCCCTGCTAGCGCCGATGGTGCTGCTGCTGGGCGCGTTACTTAACAGGAACAACAGCGGCAAAGCCGAACACCCCTGGTTTCTGCTGGGTTTTATCGCGCTGTTCGCCATGAACAGCCTGGGCTGGCTGCCGGAAGATCTGCGTGACGCCCTGACCACCGCATCCAAGGCCTGCCTGCTGGTCACCATGGCGGCGCTGGGCATGCGCACCAGTCTGTCATCGCTGATTGCCCAGGGCTGGCGGCCGTTTGCGCTGCTGGCCATGCTCAGCACGCTTCTGGTTTTAACTGCCATGACATCCATGGCTGTTTTTTCACTGTGAATCTTTATTGATATAGCCAACACGGAGGACATACCCATGGCTGCAATCGGAACCGAAAACGTCATCAGCGTTCACCACTGGAACGACACCCTGTTCAGCTTCAGAACCACCCGCGATCAGAGCCTGCGCTTTGAGAATGGCCACTTTGTGATGATCGGCCTGCCGGTGGACGGCAAGCCACTGCTGCGCGCCTACAGTATTGTCAGCGCCAACCATGAGGAATACCTGGAATTTCTCAGCATCAAGGTTCAGGACGGCCCGCTGACGTCCCGGCTGCAGCACCTGCAGGAGGGCGATTCCCTGTACATCGGCCGCAAGCCGGTGGGAACCCTGGTGATGGGTGACCTGAACGACGGCAAGAACCTTTACCTGTTCGGCACAGGCACCGGCCTGGCCCCTTTCATGAGCATCATCCGGGACCCGGAAGCCTACGAGCGCTATGAAAAAGTGATTCTGGTGCACTGCGTGCGGGAGGTCAGCGAACTGGCCTATCACGACTACCTGACCCAACAACTGCCGAACCACGAATTCCTGTCGGAAATCATCGGTGACAAACTGATCTACTACCCCACAGTGACCCGGGAGCCCTTCCGCAACGAGGGCCGGATTACTGACCTCATCGAGTCCGGCAAGCTGACAGATGACATCGGATTAGCGCCCCTGAACCCGGAAACCGACCGGGCCATGCTCTGCGGCAGCCCCGGGTTGCTGAAAGACCTGACAAAGATGCTGGACAGCATGGGCTTCAAAGGCTCTCCCCAACAGGGTGTGCGGGGCGATTACGTGATTGAACGGGCATTCGTCGAGCAATAGCAAGTCAACAGACCGGAGCAATTACCATGTCAAATGCAGTTCCCGGAGTGAAACACCTGATCGCCGTCGCCTCCGGAAAAGGAGGCGTTGGTAAATCCACTACCACAACCAATCTGGCGATGGCACTGGCAAGCACCGGCGCCCGGGTCGGCATCGTCGATGCCGATCTCTACGGGCCGAGCCAGCCACGCATGCTGAACCTCAGTGGCCTGCCAGACACGACCGGCGGCAAGATTCTGGAGCCCATGGTCGGCCACGGAATCCAGACCATGTCCATCGGCTTTCTGGTGGATGAGGAATCACCCATTATCTGGCGTGGCCCGATGATCACCCAGGCTCTGACACGGCTGGTGTATGAAACCCGCTGGGACAATCTGGACTACCTGATTGTGGACATGCCCCCGGGCACCGGCGACATTCACCTGACCATGGCCCAGAAAATGCCAGTGTCCGGGGCGGTGATCGTCACCACGCCCCAGGACGTCGCCCTTCTGGACGCCCGCAAGGGGCTGAAAATGTTCGTGAAGGTGAATGTGCCGGTGTTGGGCATCATCGAGAACATGAGCACCCACATCTGTGGCAAGTGCGGAAATGAGGAACACATCTTCGGGGAAGGCGGTGCCCGGAAAATGGCCGAAGAGGCCGGCACCGAACTACTGGGCGAACTGCCGCTTGATATCCGTATTCGAACCGGATCCGATTCTGGCCAGCCAGTACTGGTAACCGACCCCAAGGGTGATTTGGCCGCCGCGTATCAAGCAATTGCTTCACGAATCGTCCGAGAACTTGAAGCGCTGGAGACTGAAAAGGTAACACATGGCGGCAGTCAGATTATGCCAAAGATCGTGATGGAATAACTATCCCTGTTGACGGTGCCGGCCGGCTCGGGGCTGGCCGGCAAAACGGCGGCCTAGGCCGCCCTGCGTAAACACTACGAAGTCACGCTTTTTGGCATCCTACGGGCCGGAAGGTTGCTTTCCACTCTGGTGTTGGTGGAAACCCGCGTGGCGACGGGTGACTGGCTGCTGATGCATGGTTCGCCCGAAGCCGTTGAACAGTTTTGTGCCTCACAGAGTGCCTGTTGTCCCTGGGTTTTCCTGAGGGCGAAATGGAGCGGGTCATTAAGGAGTTCGGAGTGGCAGAGGTGGCACTGCGACGCGGATCTTCACTGATCGCGAAGACTCCCGAGGAGCGGCGCTTCCGTGAACAATTCCGGCTCAGTAGTAGTGGTGTCCGAGGGATGGGACAATCCCAAGCCACGCGGTTTGGTAACTCCCGCCTTGAAGAAAGCGACACACTGTTGCTGGTCGGTGGCTGGAACCGGGTTCGTGAGCTGCAGCAGGAGCGTGATTTTGTTCTGCTGGATACGCCCGAGGAAATGGACGAAATGCCCCGCTGGCGCTGGCGATAATCGGCAGTGGCTGCCTGACACGGCCGGAAGCCTATCGATCCCTCAATTCCACCAGTCTGTATTGATTGCCGGACTATTACCTCTGGCGATGGAGTGAAGCGGTGCTCCGGCGCTGATTGTCTACCAGCTTGTCGCAGGCTTTGGCGATGCAGGCCCCGTGCGCTCTACGTAAGCCTGTTTCTGCTGACATCCGTGCTCAATCAGTTTATCTCGAATACTGCTACCAACGTGCTGGTAACCCCCATTGCCACTGCGTGGGAATGGGGGTCAGCCCCGAACCAGTACTGATGACCGTGGCCTCGCCGGTCAACATCCTGATGCTTGCGCCGGGAAACTACCGCTTCCTCGATTTCGCCAAGTTAGGGGTGCCCCTGCAGCTGCTTGCCATGGGCGTGGTAATTTGGCTCACGCCGCTGCTTTTTCCGTTTTGAGGTCTCTTCCTAAAGCCTTTTTCATCTCTCCCAAAGACGCCGTCGCAGCTAGCGCGGGCGCATTGACGATAGAAAATTGGGCATTCATCAGACTTTCCTTAGTTTTGGTTACGACTATACAGCAGTTGCCGTCCCTGGAAAGAGATGTTTTGGGCGGTGAAAAATGTCCGCTTTGTGGTCGACCTGAATGTCCGCTTTGCGACCGCTGGCACCCTAGGCAATTCCTAAACAAAAGCGGACACTGACCCAGAGTATCCTCTGAGCCCCCTCGGTGTGCTTTACTGTAGTCTGGAGATCAACAAAAAATGTCACAAAACTTAGTCAATTCCTAATGCCTGGGCTTACAAGCCTTTGAACGTTATGGAATAGTGAGCTTCATAAGATGCGGGATAAGCGAACAGGAAGCCCGCGTAAAACGGAGACTTTGCGTTTATTCGCGAAGGGCTGGTCGGAGCCGGTATTTTAAGCTTCTGAAATAGAGAGATAAATGAGGTGGGTGACGTTCTGGTTGGTGCGGATAGTCGCATGAGGATTAGATGTCATTTGTCGTTGAATTAGCTTTAGACCTTCAGGAGGTGAAAAGTGAGCTACAGAAATAAAACTTACGTCATCTTTGATGGTGATGAAGACATGTGGGCATACCGCTATATGCGGGGATGGAAAGCAAACGAAAATATCGATTTTAACTTCTTTGACGCTCACGATTTGAAGCCACTTACAGATCGTGCAGGAGAAGATACGGTTAAGAGGCGGCTAAGGGAAAGGCTTGGGGATACCAAGCAGGCTATAGTTCTTATTGGAGAGAAGACAAAAAATTTGTATCGGTTTGTGCGTTGGGAGCTTGAAACATGCATGAACCTAGGCATACCGATCATTGCTGTTAATTTAAATGGACAAAGAAGCCAAGACGAAAATCTTTGTCCTCCAGTAATTCGTGATGAGTATGTTGTGCATATCCCGTTCAAACTAAAAATAATTCAGTACGCCTTAGACAATTTTCCAGGAGAGTACCATCGACGCAGTCAAAGCGATAAAGGTCCAAGGCTATACAACGATTCCGTCTACAGGCAGCTGGGGCTCTGATGAAAGACGAACAATATCCAGCGCTGTACTGTGCCACCAACAAGGCATCAATGGATGCCCAGAACCAGTACTTAAGATTCGTTAAAGTTTATTCTCTACTTCTTATTGCTGCAGCAGGTTTGGGTGTTTACGGAATAAATGAAAAATCATCTGCAGTCGTAGCCGCCTTACTCGTTATAGGGTCCATATTCCTATCTGTAATGATGCTGCTGAGACGAGATGAAGATACCTGGTATCGGGCTCGATCTGTCGCTGAATCGGTTAAAACTAGCTCTTGGCGCTTCATGATGAGGTGTGAGCCCTATGTCGATGCCCCTGATGTAAGAGTAGTGAAGTCCCATTTTAGGGCACGACTGAAAAGTATCTTAAGTGAGCATAAGGACTTGGCGGAGCATCTAGGAGGTTCGGTATCTGAGCAAGAGCAGATCACCGACAAGATGTGCGAAGTAAGAAATCTATCTTGGGAACAGAGGGCTGACTTTTATCGCACGTATAGAATTGATGAGCAGCGTTCTTGGTATGCAAATAAGTCTGCTTGGAATCGCAGAAAAGGAAGGCTGTGGTTTGCTATCTTGCTTGGTTGCCAAACTTTTGCGGTTTTGTTCCTAATTTTGCGTGTTGCATATCCGGATTGGGGGTATTGGCCTGCGGATGTATTTGTCGTTGCGGCTGGATCGGCTTTAACCTGGATCCAGGTGAAGCGGTTTAAGGAACTAGCGGCGGCATATGGATTGACCGCACATGAAATTGGAGTCGTAAGGGGGGAGCTAGAGCAAATCGATTCTGGGGAAAAGTTGGCGCAGTTTGTCGCTGACAGCGAGAACGCATTTTCTAGAGAGCACACTCAATGGCTAGCTCGCAAAGACTCTATATAAAGTCTAATAATGCGCTGCTGCCGGACAATTTTTCCGCTGCGCTTCAAAATTGCCGCAGAGCAAGGTGCTACGAAGGTTAGAGAGAGTATGCAGAAACCGACAATATTCATTAGTCATTCTTCTTTAGACAAGGAGCTGATTCGCCAAATCAAGGATTTGGTCAACAGGCGCACCTCGGGAACCGTTGATCTTTTTCAGTCAAGCGACGGCGAAAGCATTCCTTTTGGCAATAATTGGATTCACCAAGTCGAAGAAAATCTTAATAAATCCAAGATAATGCTCGTTTTTGTATCACCAAGATCAGCAATGTCTAGCTGGATTTACTTTGAGGCTGGCTTCGCTTATTCGAAGGGGGTCAAGGTTATTCCTATCGGAATAGATGGGGTCGATATAGGAAACCTAAAGCCACCCTTAAACTTACTTCAGGGATTTAACATCACAAGTGCTGATGGTCTCAATAATATTATTGCTGTTTTGAATCGAGAATTTGACTGCAGCTATCCCGAATCGTTCTCAGAGGATGATTTCGAGCGGGTATTGGCCTTTAGCTTTGGTCACCAAGAAGTATCAGAAGAAGTGCTAAATATAATAGACCATGTGAAAATGGTATTTCCAAATAAAATTAAGCCCGGCGGGAAAGATATATCTATCGTCGACGATCCATTGGTTAGGGTTGAAAAACTGTTAGTCGAAAACGATATCGAGTTCAGGGTTGCGGATAAAAATACGATACACACACATGGAGCAATCATCAGGTATAAGGAGGGTGATGAGTTTGGTGCTGGTGTATCCCTCGTGTTAGATCCTTTTTGTCTCAAGATAAACGAAAAGTTGATTAACAGCCTCATTGCTGTTCTGTATCAGGCGCAAGCAGTTGATAAACATTGGCTCAATGCATTCTTTGAAACCGATGTCTCATTATTAACAAAAGACTTTAAGGTGTCGTCCAAACTACATATTTGTGGCTTCTCAATGTCCGATTTGAATGGCCGAATGCACAAATATAAATCCGTTGACTTTGCCTTAGATCCACCCCCAGAAAGAGGCCGAAGTTTTGGCGAAGACCGAGAGAATCTTCGCGTTGTTTACGATTCAGGTCAGTTTGATGCGAAGCTGTTATTTTCACTAGTAGAAGAATTGGTGAAAGCAGGAATCGTGGTGCCAGCTAGGAATTCGTAACAGTCGGCTACACGGCGACCGATTTTCCGCTGCATAGCGACTCCAAACCGGCGCGTGAGCCTAGCGTTATGCCCTAATCTGAATGTCCGCTTTGCGACCAGGCCGAGCTTCTCAAACTCCAAAACTCTAAACGAAAAGCGAACATTAGTAATCTCTTCGCTAAAACATCCACGCTTCCATTGGCAAACGGACCTTTTTGCCGTGCTGAGACGGTGCGGGATTTGTGAAGCCGCTTATCGAGGCCTGTAGAACAGGTTAACTCTTATATCATCAGTGAAGACACTATTCTGACTCCATGACGAAATAATGTTTCTTGAATCAAGCCATCTGACCAACTCTTCATTCTCAGGAGTATTTTTCAGTTTCGGCGTCTTGCGCCCTGTTTTTATTTCAGAAAATGGCTTCGGTAAATTGGCCAATACCTGATGCACTTCGTCGGTTGTCATGAGAGAGTGATATTTGTTGAAGAGTGAAATCTGCGTTTCTATAGGCGCGGAGTGCGCTATCAGGGATCGCGCAACATTGCCGTTTAAGTTGGATGTACTGGCGTCGGTTTTGCTCAGAATTGAGCCGATAAGTGCTGCACGTTCGGGAAGGTCTACGAGCGCCTCTAGCTCCATCAAGTCGATTATCTTTAGTTTGGCCTCATTACCAATTGAAGAACGTAGAAGCTTGTCTCGGAAGTTATCGTCGAGCGCAAAGCTATCTGGGGCCGCCAAATACGTTTCGATGTTAGCTGCGACAAATAGTACCTGCAAATCGTTGTTCTCAGCGAATGCGTCAAGACTCTCCTTCGTGAAGGTGATTTTTCCTTCGTCTACAAGGATTCGAAGCTTGGTTAGTTCGAGCCCTTCGGGTGGGTGCTTGAACGAATTCGGCAGGGCGTGAGCATATTCTTTATAAGCGGCATCAGATAGCGAACCTGTACTGACGAGGAATTGACGCAGCTGCATTGAACCTGAGTCACTTGGTATGGGGTTTTGCAGGATAGCCGAGCGGACAACATCCCGATCAAGATAGCCAACCAGACTATCTTCATGGAACTCTTCACCTTTCATAAAATCAAGACAGTTCACCCAGGTTGGTTCGATCGCATTTAGCTCGAATAGCATTGCGTGCAATCTCTCGGGAACACCTTCTAGAGTTGGCAGCAGGGTTGTCTGCCGCTCAAGAAACTCGCGAAGATCATCGTGATCTACATCACCGTGGCGGATCAAATCTAGGATTGCGGGGACGTCCTCCTGTGAGTTTTCCGGAAGCGCCAAGAGAATTTCATGAAGATATCGATTTAAATCGCGCTCGACTCGATTAATCAAGGGTGCACAATTCGTCGAACGTATAGTCGTGAAGTTCCTCTCATGTAGTGGCTTAAGATCGTTCTCTCTCAAAATCTCTTGGTAAACGTACTCCAGGTTCGGGATCGTGAGATCGAAAAGCCCCTCCTCAAACATGACGCGCACAATTTCAGGGTTTTCTTTGATTGCGGCCAGGTCTTTTACCTCAACGTTGAGGCATGTGAGGCGCTCCGGTTCCAGTCCGGGTGAATTAACCAAAATCTCCGTAAGGTTTACCGAAACAAATTCTGGTAACTCATCAAATTCCTCTGCGAGCGTTTTGAGTGAGGCTACCGGTAGGTTCGAGATCAGTTGGCTGACGTGGGAGATGTTGTTAGGGCTGGCAATAAAGGTTGGGATTAGGCCTTTCCACGTTTCGACTAGCCCCGAGAGAAGTTCTACAACATGGTGGCCGCTGCTGTAATAGGCATCGAAAAAGTCCTCACAGCTCTCGAATTCTGACGAGAGAAACTCGAAAAGCTTCTGCGTTTGGTCGAGATAATAGCTTCGGTCACTCAGGAGGCTATCGACAAGCTTAACGTTCAAGACATAGCTTTGCCGGAAGTCTTCAGCTCGCATTGCTGCGATGACCTCTTTTGGATTGTCGATCGGAAAACTCGGCTCAGGCATGGCGAATGCCCTTATTTGAATCAGAAATTTATTGTCATTAGGGGACAATCGGCCTGAGTGAAAGAGTGAAGTGTATTGGTAGTAGGTATCGTCGAGATGGCCTTCCAGAATAAGAAAACGGGCAAGCTCTCCGTTTTCCCCAAAGTTTTCGAAAAGATCCTGGACGTGATCGGCGTTCAAACGCAACAGCTTGTTGAGCTTAGTAGTGCGAAGCGCTGCGATCTCTGATCTTAAGTCGCGTATTTCACGCAAGCTACTCTTCCTGTTTTCCGCCGCATTGCTTTCTATCTCCTCCTTGCGTTGCTGATAGGATTTATGAGGGTTGACCTCGCTTTGCAACTTGGAAATATTGACCTGTTGTCGTTGATTCTGGTTGTGTTTACAGGATATGTGGGAAGCCTCTATAAGCTGTTCAAACGCATCCTGCGCAACCAGCTGTTGAAGGTTGATCCATGCCCGGCCATCGAGACTGACGCTGACAGAATTTGCTGGGAGCTTAGCAATCAGAGCCATAGCGTAGATTTGACGCAACTCTCTCAAGTCCGAAGGTATCTGTCGCTCGGCGACTTCAAGCCTCCTTTCGAGCTCCGCAATTTCGGTCCTTTTCGTGGCCTCAGCGTGCCTAATGATCTCGTCTTGGCGGTTCAAAATTTCAGCGAGATTCCCCGTACCGCGGTGCAGTTGCTCAAAGTCCCTTGGATAGACGTTTTTATAGATCAGTACTGCGAGGAGCTTGTTGGCGTCGAGCAAATCCTCGTCATCGGTTTTCAAATTAGCCACATAAATGGCGTATTCATTAAAGATGTTCTGAATCAACCTCAGGTCGTTCAAGTATCGTGAGACCTCTCGCAGAAACTGCCGATCTAGGCGCTCGTCGAGCTCAAGTCTCTTTCCCTGCTTCAATACCATGTCGATGGAATTCGACGTATTGATGATCGGTATGACGGGAATGATGAATTCGAAGAACTTGGTTCGATCGGTGTTGACAAACATGTCGTCGCGCAGGGCGTAGAGGAATCTGATGGTGCGTTTCACGCCTGCGTTTTCATTTACAAGACTATTAATTTCGCGCAGCGTGACGAAAATTTCGGCATTATCAAATCGATCGATATCCTCAATAACTACAAGGTCGTAATCGGTTGATTGGAAGAAGTAGACTATTTCGTCTAAGTGACGGTTCAATATGGACGCCTGGTCATCCTGCGCGGGCTTTATCTCAACGTCCTTCAACGAAATGCTCTTGAGTGACAGACCGAAGCTCGCGACATAAAAATGATGCAGTGTGGCCCAGACGAACGTTGCCGCGAGCAAGAAACTCCCAAGGTTGAGCCAATTACTAAATGCTAGCGGGACGAAAAAGGAGCCGTTGAGGATATCTTCGCGATGATGAAACACGTACCAAAGCGCAAGAATGCCAAGCATTATGTAGAGAGATTTAAAAATCGACCAAACACCGGGCGACTGAATTCTTTTGAACCGCGATAGTGGAAGCTTGTTTGCGTCAGCACCATACAACATCTGCTGGAGGATACTTCTCTCAATCTCTTGACGGCTCACCTTCTCGCCGTCGGAATTGGCGTCGGGAACGAACGCGGCGAGAGAAATATGAAGCGCAGGGCGTCGATACTTTTTTAAGAAGGACTGAATGATGCTGCTCTTTCCTGACCCATACGGACCAGTTAGGGCAATATTGGAAACCTTCGCATTGTTCGTCGCGAACAAAATTGCTTCGGAATATACGCCAGCCTTGTCTGCATCATCGGTTGGCGCGAGGTCTACGAACTTAGACTGCATGTCGGCGGAGCCGTGTTGGCTTTCCAGCCAAGACTCTATGCCATGGAGGTGATTGGCAAGCCAGCGTATTAGGGAGGTGATGATTTTTATCATACGATGCTGAACTATCCTGACCGTCAAGAAACGAAAAATCGGGAAAGGCTGACTAAAAACTACCCACTTTTGACCGGGCGCCAATACTGATTTCAGTTCTATGTTTGGATTCGGGCGTTTGATGAACTAGCTTCATACTGAACTATTCATTTTGCTGATGCCAGTCACCGTCGAATCACCTTTTCTGACCGATGGTCTTTCGCCAGATATTCCCATGGCGCCGGGTCTTACAGTGAATCGGGGGAGTAACGGGGCAAGCGGCTTGGGAAAAGGTCCGCTATATGGTCGATCTGAATGTTCGCTTTGCGACCAGGTTGGGCAGCAGAGAACGATCTTCTGAACCATACTTAAAGGCCCTTACCCTCCGAAGAGGGCCGCGTCATGACATTTCCTATCAGCAAAGCTCCCTGGAACAAGGGGAAGCTCGTTGGCCAGAAGTTACCGCTCAAACTCGAACAAATATGGGCTATCCGCATTCGGTTGGAGATTGCAAAGAACATCCGCGAGCTTGCGATGTTCAACATGGCGATTGATTGCAAACTCCGATCCTGCGATATGGTAAAGCTCTTGGTTCGAGATATTTCCAGAAACGGTGAGGTTATGGATCGGGCGCAAGTCATCCAGCAGAAAACCAGCCAGCCTGTTCAGTTTGAGATAACTAAAAAGACGCGTGAATCGGTCGAAGCATGGATTGAGTCTCGCCAACTTTCGGGTATGGATTATCTGTGGCCGAGCCGGATCAGAAAGTTTGACCACATCACTACCCAATATGCCCGTATCGTCAAGAAATGGATAACCAGCATTGGACTGGATCCTTCTGTCTATGCCACCCACTCAATGAGACGGAGCAAGGCAACACTGATCTATAAGAAGACCAAAAATCTTCGAGCAGTCCAGTTGCTATTGGGGCACACAAATATGTCCAGTACCGTGCGATACCTTGGTGTCGAGGTGGAGGATGCTCTGGAGATCGCTGAGAGCATTGAGATCTGATTGGTGTCAAGTGGACCTCCGATCCGCGATCGTTGGGTGATGCAGCAGCTTTCAGCGCCAGTCGATGATTATCTCCGGGAGCCGATCAGGCCCTCCAATGGCTAAACAAAAGCGAACATTTGAGTCAGGGCTTTTCTCCAGGGCCTCCGAGCTAATCGCAGCCATTTGATCCAGTCTCATCGGCTGTGCAAATTGCAGGCACTGAATGGTTACATGGCAGAGATGGCCGTGCTCATCTAAGCTATTGTTTTATAGATTCGTGTGCAACACGATTGATGGTTCAAAGTCAGTAATAGTGACGCAGTCAAATTTCTGCAATGGTAAAGCGCGCTGCCTATTTGCTGTTGAACTAAACCGCTT
Source organism: Marinobacter metalliresistant (assembly GCF_038098645.1). Lineage (NCBI taxonomy): Bacteria > Pseudomonadati > Pseudomonadota > Gammaproteobacteria > Pseudomonadales > Marinobacteraceae > Marinobacter > Marinobacter metalliresistant. The sequence goes on from NZ_CP101118.1 coordinate 3,712,422, forward strand.
CGCGGTAGCGAGTAAGCCGGGGAGTTTCCCGCGAGATCAGGTGGATTGACGGATACTTTTGATGAGCCCAGGTGGGCTTTTCAGAAGAGGAGAATCCGTCATGACACCGTTACGTCAGACCATGATCCAGGCCATGTGCCAACATGGCTTTTCCCCCCGAACCCAGCAAAGTTATCTGTACGTTGTAACCGAGCTGGCTCGATACTACCGGCGCTCGCCGGATCAACTGCAAGTCGATGACCTGCAGGTCTATTTCAACTACCTGGTCCAGGAGCGCGCCCTGTCACCAGCCAGTTGTCGCCTCTACCTACACGGCATCCGGTTTTTGTACCTGCAAGTGCTGCACTGGGCGCATTTCGATGTGACGCTGGTCTTACCCAAGCGCCCCCAGCGCATTCCGGAATTGCTGACCCGTCAGGAAGTCTCTCGCCTACTAGCGGGCGTCTCCAACCCCAAGCATCAGGCGTTGCTGTCCATCATCTATGGCTGTGGCTTGCGAGTCAGTGAAGCGGTGGCATTGCAGGTGAAGGACCTTGATGGGGAACGTCATCTGCTTCGGGTTGCCCAGGGCAAGGGAGCCAAGGACCGGATGGTGCCTCTGGCACCGGGACTGCTCCAGGTGCTTCGTCAATATTGGCGGATTCGTCGTCCCATGCCGTGGTTATTTCCCAGTGATTTGCTGCCAGACAAGCACCTTCATATCACCACGCCCCAGAAGGTGTTCCATCAGGCCAAGAGAGCCAGTGGCATTCACAAACGTGGAGGCATTCATGCCTTGCGCCATGCTTACGCCACCCATCAGTTAGAGCAGGGCGTTCCCCTCCATGAGTTGCAACGGCTGCTGGGGCATAGCGACCTGCGCAGCACACAACGGTATCTGCATTGGCTGCCGGGCGTGACACCCCAAAACCGTGGACCTGTCGACCTGATTGCAGGTCTGGGAGGTGGATGATGGCCAGTTCACTAACCGTCCAGACAATTCTGGACCAGTTCCTCCCCGATGAGCCACTGGACGGCCATCGCCGCAAGGTCTGTGCCCGGTTAACCGGGTGCCGGACGGCCCGCATGGGCGGTATGGAGATGCAGTGTGATCACTGCAAGGCCCGCTCCGTCTGTTATTACGGCTGCCGGGATCGGCACTGTCCGCAGTGCCAGGGCCGTGCCAGCCAGCGATGGAGTGACCGGCAAAGGGCGTTGTTGTTACCGGTACCCTACTTCCATCTGGTGTTTACATTGCCCCATACCCTGAATGGCTGGGTTCAACTGCATCCCGAGGTACTCTACCGCTGCCTCTTCCAGGCCGTCTGGAATACGCTCAATCAGTTCGGCCGCAATACGCAGCATCTGCAGGGCGAACTGGGCATGACGGCGGTGCTGCATACATGGGGGCAGAACCTGAGTCGCCATGTTCATGTGCATTGTCTAATCCCTGGAGGTGTACTGACAGGCAGGGGTGAATGGCACAGAGCAAAGAGCCACTACCTGTTCCCGGTGCGGGCATTATCACGGCGTTTTCGCGGGCGAATGGTGTCGTTGCTCAGAGCGTCGTCGAACGCTGGTGAGTTGCATCGGGTGACCAACAGCGGTGAGGTTGATGACGTGCTCAACGGCCTGATGCGACAAGAGTGGGTTGTCTACACCCGGCATTGCCTGAACCAGGCTGAGTCCGTAGTGGATTATCTGGCTCGTTACACTCACCGGATTGCCATCAGCAACGGGCGGTTGTTGTCGATGGAAGGTGACCGGGTCTCGTTCCGATACAAGGATTACCGGGATCAAGGACGACTAAAGACCCAGTGGCTGGAAGGGCGGGAGTTCGTCAGGCGGTTCCTGATGCACATTCTGCCAAAAGGGTTCATGCGCATCCGCCACTTTGGTTACCTGAGTAACCGAACGCGACGACAAAAGTTGGCTGTTATCCGGCAGTGTCTGTTGCAGCCACCCCAACCAGAGACAAACCGAGTGAACCAGGAACCCCATCGTTGTTGGCCTTGCCCGCGCTGCGATGAGGGTCTGGTTCACATGGTTCGTCAGATCCCGCGCTTCAGAATAGTAGCCGTGCCAACCGGCTAGCCCGCACGCGGCTCTTGATCTGGCGGGTGATCGCTTACAGTTCCTTGTGAGCTGGGCCCGTGTGCGGCTTGAGACTGGAAAATGCGGCATCTGCGGGGTAGTCTGAGTTAAATCACCGTAAGGAATCGGCCAATGATGTATATAACACGGCTAATGTTCACTGGTGCTGAGGTCCGTCGGCAGCCAGCCTCACCGTTCCGAGCCTTGCCTCCCGATTACTTTACCCTTATGCGTCGCCCGGCAGCTTCGGTGCCGGCGGCTTAGTCCAACAGACATTTAAAGGTCATGCTGCGCACGACCATTAAATGCTTAGGTGTTACATGGCGCTTCACCATTGATAGTCAGGAGGAAAGGATGACCAAAAGGATTATTGGCATTTCGTTGTTAATGCTCTTTGTAATACCAATCCACGCCCAGAGTTCCAACCCGGGTTTTAACGCCACATGCAAAGATCTCAATACCCATGGGTATCGCGCTGCAAACGACCTTCAGGGGAACAGCATGCCTGGTGGTTGGACAACGAGCGAGAAATTCAATTCAACTTGGCAGTTCAGCTTCACTCCTCCTGACAAGTTATTTATTGATGGAAAACCCGCTTATATCTTGGCGCAGAGCACAGGGGTTATCATTGCCGCTGAAGCACCGGCCGCAAATAGTAATTCCGCCGGCGTGTGGACGTACGCTATACACCTTGGCATGAAAAAAATCGTCGCCTCGCAAGTAAATGCCGCTGGAAACTTCGATCCACGCACTCAAATCATAAAGGCCCGGACTACGAATTTTAATTGCGATTTTGACCTAAACTAACGAGCTATGTAACAAGGCCAGTCACCGCGACGGCTACTCATTGCGGCTTCGCCTGCATTCCGTAGCCGCGCATGCTGGCTGGCGTTAGCGATGCTTCAAAGAGACATGCTCTAACTCAACTAAACATAGGAAATCACCCTGTATGAAGAAATTTGAAAGCTTAGAAGACGTTGCTCAGGTTTTGGGAAATGGCGGCCCCTTCAGCCCAGATACTGAATATCAGACAGTTGAAGAGCTTGTCGACGCTCTGGTAGATCTTGGAAATACCCATAAAGTGTTTGCACGCCACGACGATCACTTAGGGCTAAAGAATGAGCTGCCTGATGAGTTTCTCCAGTCTCAATTAAGCGAAACGGAAAGACCGGGATTTAAGGCGGCAATAGAGGCTGTCATTGAGCAGGCGGAGATAATTATACCGCTTTCCGAACGACAGTTATCTGAAGATGACCTCGAAGAAATACGAGAAGACAGGTTGTATAGAGGCGAAGATATTGATGACTAGCGTTTATCGCTAAAAAGGCCAGTCACGGGGATTTTTACTACATTGCGGCTTCGCCTCCATTCTGTAGCACGCATGCTGGCTGGTGGTAGCTTCGAGAGGTTGTTTCTTGAACACTTACTGTAGACACAAGGTCAGTCAGTTTCATGAATCCTTTCAACGCTGTAGTTTTGATCAGGACGACGTTGCTCTTTTTGTCGTTCTGACACGCGATTATGCTCAATCGGGGAGTATCTTGCGGGAACTAGGTGATTTCTTAGCTCACCCAAAGGGAAAAGATCGTGGCATTGTTCTGAAGAGCGTCAAAGAGGCTAGTGGCGATTTTGAACATGGACTAGTTGAATACTTCAGTAATCGAGAATTTTACCCTCCCGTTGTCAAAGGTCTCGGAACTCATAAAGAATTGAGTGACGATCTCCATAAAGTCTTTGAGTTAGCGGGAATAACTGAAAGCGAGTTTGAAATAGATGGCGATTCTTTTAGAGACTTCGTCTTCTGCATTATTTTTCTGCTTAGCTCTTTCAAGCTGAAGCTTGGACGCCGTCTGTTTGAGCTGAAGGTTGAATATGCCCATAGGCTATTATTGTATATCTCATACGAGAGCGAGCGTTTTCCAAGCACTTTCGCAACCATGCCGATATTGTCGCTACGTAACGTGTGGCCGGCGTATCCTTATGTAATAAGTGATCCAAAATATACCCTTGAAAATCATATAGTTCGTAGGTTTGAAGAAGGGTTTCTGGGGGCAGTAGCATACGAAGATGACCAAACAGGGCAATCGCTAAGCGCAAAGAATTTTGAGCGGGGAAAGGTTTGGCCGTTAGCTAATTCGCAAACCAAAGCTAACCAGTAGTTCCAGTCCGTTTCAAAATTGTCCCATTAGGGATGATACAGAAGACACTCAAAATGAGGCATTCGGGCTTGGATCTGAATGTTCGCTTTGCGACCTCAGCGTGCTTAATCTCCCGGAATCTCGGCGACAAAAAAGGTCCGCTTCTTATCAAAAAACGGACGTAGCCTCGATTTCAATTGAGGGCTCTGCCCTCTCGCCGCAAGCGGCGATTCGCCCGAGGTATTTAAGGACCAGCGATTTTATCGCCGGATTCTGGCGCACGGCGCTCTCTCCGATACCGATAGCGTTGGCGACTTCGCCACGGTTTAGCTGGCCCCGAAAGACGATTTGCTTTAAATCGTCATCGGTTTTCGTAGCGGCCCAACGCTGAAAGGCAACAAGGTTTTCGCGAGCTTTTTCTTGTCCGTTAGTCATTCCCGATACTCAACGCTTTTTCAAGGGCATCCACAAAACCGTTTCTGAGGACAACCTTGCCGTTTTGGTCCTTGATGCTGCCGCGTTCTGTTTTAGTCCAGCCCTTTAATTTAAGGGACTCCTCAGAGATGGCGTCTCTCAATGCATCAATCTCGTGACTCAACAGGCTCGGTAACCTCGATTCAGATTTGTCTTCAGCACCCGCTCGGTAGTCAATTTCCAATTTCTTGATCGATGCAAACCTTTTATTTTCGGCCCTCAATTTACGGACCTTCGAAATCAGGTCGAGTATGAGGAAGCGGTGAGTTTTATTGCTTACCTCATCAACCCAATCGTACTCGCCCGAGGGCGTGGTCTGTGCTTTGATCGCTTTCTTTTTCTGGTCTCCAAGCGCCTGCCAAGCCTCAATGACCGCTCTATAATGTTCTCCGGTTTTGTTTCGGATGGTCTGCTCGCTAGGAGCGCCACGACTGGCCCCAAGCTTCGCAATCGTTGAGATTCTGAAATCAACCGAGCCTGACTCATGATGTTCCTTGCAAACGGCGTGAAGGGCCTCCAGGGACTTCCTGGAACGAGAATTTTTCAGTTGGCCCAGTATGGCCTCGTAGACTTCGTTCGGTTCACTCATTGCAGCTCTCGATTTCTAGCGGGAATTTCAAAGACCCGTTCATGGCTGACTCGATCTCTTGGCGCACATCACCTAGCTGTAGTGGTTCGGCGAGATCTTCCAAGGTGATTTGCCCATTGATCAACTGGTCAGCGACGTGCCAGTTATTCTGTGTCACTTGCATAATCAGCCGGACGACCTGATTGGCAGCTTTGAGCTGCTGATCCTCGGTCAACCGAAATATCGCGGGTGCAATCCCATTGGTGTCCGCCAATTTGTCGAGCATCTGACTGAGCAGGGGGCGTGCTCTGGAGGCACTGGCGCTCTCGTAAATCTCAGCGTTGGCACAGACCTCAGCGAGCAACCGAAATTCGCTGCTTTGCTCCTCCAAATGCATCTCCATTTCCACGTAATTGCCGCTGACGATCAGCTGGTGCTGGCCTGTCTCGGAGGTCTTCAGCAGTTCGGTAGATTGAGAAATCAGGCGGTATAAGTGCTGGAGATCCGTGAGAAGCATGTCGAGCTTTTTGGCTTTTTCCTCATACGCCGAGGTGATCTTTTTCAGCGTTCGCTCTTTACCAAAAAACTGTCCCGAAGACTCGGCATCGTACCGCTCGTCATCGAGCGTCTGCCTTTTTTCTTCGAGTTCGTGGTATTCATTGCGGGTGACATTGATTTCCAGAATGATTTCGTTGGCAATGGCCGACAAACCGCCCAGAAACGCCGGGCCGGTAATGAAGAAGCGGCACTGGGGACAATTTCGAGTCCCAAGGTAGCCATTGGGCACGGGCGCGTACTGTGCTTCAACCTTCCGCTCAACCAGTGCCATGCCACCTTCGTCACACTTGTTGCCGCTCATGGGGCAGATTCCGAAACTCATAAGTTGGAAGGCTCCAGAGGGCCAATTAGGTGTCAGACACTGATCCATGATGCTTCGGTCTGTGGCGATTAATTCCGGACGCGCCTCTTCGATTTTCTTCTGGAGGATGAGGTCTTCGTAACGATAATGACTCTGCTCAAGTGCCCGTTTTTCAGCCGCCGCCATCTCCAGCCGCATTTTGCTGGCTCCTACCTTTGTGTAGTAAATCGTCATCACCAGAGAGGAATGACCAACCAGCTTTGAAATCACGGCTATGGGCGCTCTGCCGTCGACAATGTAGGCAGTGATAAGGCTGACGCGGAGAGCATGAGGTGTAAATTGGCTCTTGTAATCCACGCTGCTCTTTTTTTCGATTTTCTCAGCGAGGTCCGCGCCTGGCCTCTGACTATGGAACAACAGAGCAGGCAGGGTTCGTGTAAACGCGGTTGTCGTACGCATGGGCGACGCCTTCTCATCACAGGCGTGTGAGGCCGGGTCGCGGAACAGGAACGATTGTTTACCGCGCCTTTTGAGGATGTCTTTGTGTATCCTTTGCTGCGGGTTGATTTGCGTCCACAGTGTCAGTTCTTCGATTGGGTTGTATTTGGATTGCCACTCCCGAAGCTGGATAATCCAATACGCCAGATCTTCCGGCATGAACGGAATATCGTAGCCGCCCAATTTCTTTCCGGTTTTGTTCGTCGTGATGTAGGCGCTCAACTCACCGTCATTGTTCCCTTTCTGAATAAAGCCCTTATTCCGCTTTCGGGTCGCAAGCGGACTTGGATTTTCGATCCAGTGAACCTTCCCATCACGCCATAACGGAACGAATTCATCTCCCTCTCCGCTGTCGAGCCAACAGATTTGCTGTCCTCGCAACGGAATGGATAGCAATGTGTAGTTTGCGACAATTTTTACGGGCGACCATAACTCGTGCATCTCTTCAAAATAGCGCTTGCGACCTCGCTTCCGCTCTTTTTTGACCACTCGATAAATGCAGTTTGGGTCATTGTCATCAATTAACTGTGGATCAACCCCGAACCAGCAGTCTTCGAGGAAGGGATGCAATTGATAGAGATCGCGAAACGACGTCGCCTCTAGCGGAATCAGATGCTGCTTGGCTCGTACAATGGCATCCATGGGCAATGGAGGCTTGTCTGATTCACTGCGCTTGTAACTGGGTAACTGATCTAACAAACCCTTGAGAACGGTTCTAAGAGGATTGCGGTAGCCGGGCAGAACTATCAACTCACCGTTCTCGTCCTCGTCAGAGCAATAAGTCTCCAAAATCCACTCGAAAAAAGCGGAACAGGCGTTATGCCGTGGTTTTTTTACAGTATCTGCGGTGACATTTATGAAGTTTTCGTACGCTCGCTCATCAAACGGGATATCCCTTGACAGCATGGCTCCCGGGTCGTCAACCAAGCCCAGCTTGTCCACGTAAAATCTAAGGAGTGCTCTCAAATGTGAGTATTTGTTGGATTGGCCTGTACCAGCCTCTACATAACACTGAATGGCTTTCCAAAACTCGGGGTATTTGCTGGTCAGTTCTCGATTAATGGCGTTTTCGTTGCCCAGGAAGTGAGGCCAAGATATCCAATGTTCGGAATAAGTTTTATTCGGCTGCGATGGCAACTTCGGGTCTTTTTCGTAGCCCCTGAAGTATTCCGCACCTGTTTTTAACCCCAAGCATTGAGCGGCTTCGGACGCCTCGGCGAGCGTCGCGTACCTCTTAACGGGGCGCTCAATGCCAAGGTAGCTGTACCAATCATCCCAATCTTCGGCATAGAAGTCGAAGGGACTTACTGTCAGCTTCGGGTCTTGTTTGTAGCCCTCGTAGAATTCCTTCTGTGTTTTGAATCCCAAGCGCTGGGCTGCTTCGGACGCCTCGGCGAGCGTCGCGTACTTTTCTTTGGGACGCTCATTGCCAAGAAAACTGTACCAATCAGCCCAATTTCTGCGATACATTCCGTCGGGATGGCGTGGCAGCTTCGGGTCTTGTTTGTAGCCCTTAAAGTATTCTGTGGACGTTTTGAATCCCAAGCGCTGAGCGGCTTCGGACGCCTCGGCGAGCGTTGCGTACTTCCCATCGGGGCGTCCAGTGCCAAGGAAGTTGTACCAACTACTCCAATCTTCGGCATAAAAGTCGTTGGGAGAACCTGGCAGCTTCGGGTCTTTTTGGTAGTCCTCATAGTATTCCGCCTGTGTTTTTAACCCCAAGCGTTGAGCGGCTTCGGACGCCTCGGCGACAGTGGCGTGCTTCTCACTGGGGCGTTCAGTGCCAAGGAAGCTATACCAATCATCCCAATCTTCGGCATAGAAAACAGAGGGTTGTGATGGCAGCTTCGGGTCTTTTTGGTAGTCCTCATAGTATTCCTGCTGCGTTTTGAACCCCAGACGCTGAGCGGCTTCGGACGCCTCGGCAAGCGCCGCGTACCTCTCGGGGCGCTCAACGCCAAGAAAGCTATACCAATCATCCCACTCTCCGGCATAACTTCGTTGGGGATTCGATGGCAACTTCGGGTCTTTTTGGTAGCCCTCATGGTATTCGGTGCGTGTTTTGAAGCCCAATCGCTGAGCGACTTCGGACGCCTCGGCGAGCGTCACGTATTTTTCTCTAGGGCGCTCATTGCGAAGGAAGTTGGGCCAATCAGCCCAATCTTCGGCATAGTGTTTGTCGGGAGCTGCTGGCAGCTTCAGGTCTTTTTTGTAGCCCTTGTTGTATTCATCTCTTATTTCGAATCCCAAGCGTTGAGCGGCCTCGGACGCCTCGGCGACAGTGGCGTACTTCTCACCGGGGTGTTCAGTGCCAAGGAAGCTATACCAATCATCCCAATCTCCGGCATAGAGTTGGTTGGGATTTGCTGGCAGCTTCGGATCTTGTTTGTAGCCCTTCTTGTATTCCGGCTGCGTTTTGAATTCCAAGCGCTGAGCGGCTTCTGAGGCTTCGGCGAGCGTGGCGTACTTAGTTGCCATGAGTGAGTCCTTTCTTGATTGGAGAAATTAAGCCGTGCTCGGGCGACAATCTGCTCAAATGCGCACGCATCTGCTTATCAGTGAGTTCGGTGTAGACCTGCTGACTTTCTATCGATTTATGGTGTAGGGCGTTTTTAATGATCAGAGAATCAGCGTTTGCATCAGCCAGAGCTTGCCCATACGAGTGTCGGTGGGCGTGTGCTGTCGTTCCCGCTTCTTTTGAAAACGGTAAACCAATTCTCTCAACGGCTCTTTTAAGCGATTGGTTATAGCCTTTGATTGAGTGCGGAGCGCCTGATTGCGTCGTGAATGCAAACGGATGTTTACCGCCATCGGGGTATCGCTGGTAGGTCAGGTAAAGCCGCCAAAGGTCGTTAAAGGTTTCACCAGCACTTCTTGGAAACCACCAAACCTGAAGAAAGTGGCGACTTTCATTGTCCTCTTTGGGCGCTTTCCAACCTGCATGCAGCGTATGGGATTTCGAATATTCAAATCGCGGTTGCATCCCATACTTGTTGAGCAACTCTTCGCGCCTGCTGGGGCCGTTTGGACGGGGCCGCCCTTTATCGGGATGAAAAATTTTGACCAGTGCGGTTCCGTCCTCCCACGGCACGACATCTTCTACCCAAAGGTGAAAGCACTCGCTGAGCCTGAGTCCGCCGTAATGCATCAGCATGGTAATGAGCACATTCTTCAGGTCCAGGCGCTCATAAACTACGTCGCTCGTTTCAAAGCCATATCGCGTAAGGCCATTCCACAAGAGGTCGTCAATTCGTCCAGGAGGAAAGCTTTTCTTACCCTCATTGCCGTTAGAACGCGACACCGTCCTGGGCATAACCTTCCGGAAATAAGCAGGGGCTGGTTTGTTAGCCCAAAGGTGGGAAAGAAAAGCCCGCCGTTTCTTTTGGTAGAAGGCTGCGAGGCCCATCCACTCCTCGTAACGAGTCGGTTTCACCGTTGGGTTTATCTGAAGCTTTTTCTCTTCATACTGCTCAGAGAGCCAGTCTGTGTATTGTGTTATCAGGCTGATTAGAAAGTTCGCGTCCTTATCCTCGCGTGGTTTCCACCGCAGCCAACTCGGATCGCTACCGTCCTCGCCAATCGTTCCGGTGTAGAGGCTGTTTGAAAACTCCTGAAACAGTTGGTGAGGAGTTTCAAAGCAGTCTTTATTCTGATTCGTGTAATCGATGAGGAGTCGAACCGCAAACGCGCTCCTGTCTTTCCAGCTCCGAGATTTGTATCGATGAACGATCAAATAATCCAAATAACTTTTCAGCAAACCATCTTGGGTGACGATCACCGGAAGACTTATCTTCGTCCCCGTGTTGTCTACTTTGATATTTGCCTCTATGCAGACGCTGTTCAGCACGCAATTTCCAATTGGTAAAATAGTATGTTCGTAATTCCACTATATATGCATGTATGCTCAAGAAAAACCAGATTTCGATTTCTGGCATAGGTTTTTGATGCTTTTTAGGATATTTTTTCTATTCCACTAAGAAGTAAGGGCGCCCAGGGCCCGGACGAGTGGTTGCCACCATCTGGAAAGTGCGGATACGTGGCGCGATTTCGCCGAATCGTAAAACAATATGATCTTCAGCTGTCTCCGGCGGAAGCCAGTTGGACCAAGTCTTTCCTCAATAGGTGTCGCACCTGACCAATTGCTATACTAAGGGTGTAATGATTCGCTCTCAAAAGAGGCGGTATGAAAAAGAAAAGGTTCACTGAAGAAGAGCTGCTTGACGGCCTGGATCCCTATGCGGCCCATGCGGATGAGCTTGCCGAGCCGCAGGGTAATGAGCCGACAGCTCTGGAACGTTTAAAAGGTTCCGTCCTTCGCTACGAACGGCCAACTGATCCCGTGTGGGATGAGTGCTTTGAGGCTGAGGGCGTAACGGAGGATTTTATGGAAAATCGAGATCAACCGGATAACAAAGAGCAAAAATGATAACCCGTTACATTCCTCTCAGTATGAAAAGTGCCATACCGCTAATATTTTCAGATCGTTAAAAATACCAGCCTCTGGCTTTTCAGGCCTGCACGGCTCCAAAAACTGACTAATTGCACCAAAGTGGAGCCGACCGTGAAGTTTATTGGAACAAATTGCTTGTTTTAGAGAGAAATTGTCCCCAAATTTGTGGGCAAACGCCATTAAACTGGGCTCCACAAGCGTGCATAAACGAACCATCAAGTTCTGAGGATTCGTCCACTCATTGTCTGAGAAAAGTCCGCGGGAATATTCCGATAATGGAACTCAGAAAAAATTTTCGGGGAAGCCGTCACAGCATCCTATCCCCGAATAAAGACAGAACTTCTTTCCAGTAATGATTGCTCATGGAGAGTTCAGTTGTTTCCTTTTGCCATGTTTGGTCAGGCCTTGCTGTCCGGGTATCCGTCCCATTGACACTGAAGTCCCACTCGGATGCGTCACTGTCTTCGGGTACAACTGCTCGCTCCATAGTGCCATCCGCGTTTTGCCTTGAAGCCCTGGGTGAAAATGAAACCACGTTTTGCTCTGGGAGATCTTCGCCAATTCGACGCGCAAACTCTGTCAGGCTGGGTTCCGCGAGTACGTAGAGCCAGCCTCCTATGTCAGAAGGTTCGCCTGCCTGGCAACGGAGGATTCTGCCGAGAACCTGCCGGAAATGGAGCTCTGTTCGAATTCTACTAAGGTGACAGCATACTTGGAGTCGAGGAATGTCGGTTCCTTCACTGATCATCCCTACAGAAATGATCCATCGATCAGAGGAGGTTCTGAAGTTATTGATGACCTCATGAGCTTCCGGAGTCCGGCTCGTCACAACAACGGGTTTCTCACCCAAGGCTGAAAACCTGGTCGCTATTTGTTCTGCGTGAACCACGGTGGCTGCTACGACCAACCCGGCCGCAGTAGGAACGCGCCGCCGAATCTTTGATAGCCTTTTTGATGCCTCAGAAAGCGTGTGGTCGATCACCTCGTTCCGGTAAAGAAAGTCGGGATAAGAAATATGACCCTGCTTGATAGTGTCACGGATACTGGAATAGGTTTTAAGGCCGAGTTCAGATGACTTCAGATGGATCTCTCGATTGTCAGTGAGCACGATATTTGGAGCTCGGCACACTCCGTCGAGAACAGCCCGTTGTAGGCCATATTCGTAGTCACAATGCAGCTCGCCGTCCGGTTGAGAATATCGAGCGAGAACAATAGGGTTGTCGTCCGTTCTCCATGGCGTTCCGGATAAAGCGATTGTGAAGGATGCCTTTCCCTGAATTCTATCGAGAATGATTCTCCCCCAACTGTTGCCCATAGAGAATTCGTCCCAGCTACTACCAGAGCAGTGATGGACCTCATCCAATACTACGAGGACTCGATGGTCGCTCAGCACTCGCCAAAGCTCACTGGGGAGCGTACTCATCGACTGATAGGTATAAGACCCACCTGCAGCACCGATTTGGCCATTAAAGCTTCTCCCGAGAATCTGGCTAAAAGTTGTGGCGACACTTTGTGCTACTGCTCGCGAAGGTGAAAAACATACGACAAAATCGATGTTGCCCCGTTCAAAAAGGGCCTTAGCGACAGACGCAACCATGACAGTTTTCCCGGCCGCGGGTGTCGCATGACATAGAAAGTGGGACTGGCGTTCAAAAGATTTCAGAGCCTGAGCAATACACTCACTCTGCCACGCGCGCAACTGCATCATGAGGGAAAGCCAACTTTCGTGATCACGGACTCGACAGCGCGCAGCTGGCCCAGGAGTTTCGTGCTCTTCTCTCGAGACTCCAGATATTGCTCCTTCACGGCCCCTCGAAGCGCTGGGTATTTGTTATATAGGCGCTGGTATTCTTCCGCTTCACCAATGCTGGCGACAAGCTCGATCCTCCTTTGGGAGAGCTCTTCTTGCAGCGCTCTCTGTGTTTTAACGTCCATCGGTGACTCAACATGAGGATCACTGGTTTCGAACGGCGAGGGCCTGGCTTCGAGCTCGACGCTTGAATGTTCTGGACGGAAGATAAATTTGCACCCGCGGCCCGTGGAGCCGCCATGTCGTTCAATCACCTTGGCCGATTCAAGTCGCAGCAGTTCTCTATAGATGTGCTTGCGGAGTTGGTTGCGACCCGGTCGCTGACCTTCAGGTATTTGAAGGACGTACAGATCCCGAATACTGGTGGTGGAAAAAGGAGTGTCTAACTGCTTTCGCAACAGTTCGATCAGTATCTTATCGACTTGCAGTGACTGTGTCTTTTCCATTCGGCGGCCCAATTGGTCTTTTGATCGAACAAGTCGATCTTAAAAAAATGGGTATTATATGCCGTGGCCTGTGATGCCTCAAGAAACCATAGTCTTGCCTTTTGTGAGGGCGAGAAATGGGCTCACTGGTTTGCGAGGCTTTTGGCCGGAATTTGCGTGCGATTCGAAAATCCAAAGGGTTTTCGCAAGAGCGTCTTGCTTACGAGGCGGGAATAGACAGGAGCTATGTAGGCAAAATTGAGCGGGGGGAAGTCAACGTCACTATTGAGAAGCTCTACTTACTCGCCGAATGCCTGAGATGTCACCCTTCAGAGCTATTGCTCGATCAGCCTCGATTGAAAGAATAAGCTTGTCATCTATGTTTAACAGAAAAGTGTTGTTGGCAACCGTCTGTCGATGTCGACGGCGGACCGTTTCAATTAGGTTCCGCTGAATATTGTAGTGGATGTGCAGCACGCAAGTGCGGTGACTTGATGGTGGCGTCAGCGATCAGTCGATCTGTCAGGCGGAGCTGCTGGCTTGGCTCAGCGATTTGAGCATCCGCCTGGCGTGTGACCAGGAAATCCCTCTCTGTCGCATTTGATGCTCTGCAATTTCATCTTGGCCCGTAGGCTGAGTCAGGATGCCCGGCGCTTCCGCTAAATAGACCGCGACAAGGTTTGCACATCGAATCTATTCGGCCCAGAGGTGCTCATCAAGGTGTGCTTCGATGATTGCATTTGGCTCTTCAATGAGAAGAGTTTCGATATACCTAAATATTGCGGCATGTGAAATGTCTAGAAGCTGTGTATAGGGTCGGGGGTGCCGACCTTTGACAGTCTCGATGGTGGCTGCTCGTCATTCACTGATCCTCGCGCCATCCACGATGAGTCTGATCCTGGTGGTAAAGCTGAGCGTACAGGAGAAATGTGTCTAAAGGAGATATGTGCTGGCCAAGCTGTCCACTAGGAAGGTTAGTGCGATCTGCGGTTTGTTGTCTCAGAGCTGGAGCGCGGCTGTTTACTTCTGGCAAGGTTTGATCAGTGGGCGCGTACAAAAAAGTTAAGTTTTTGAGTCCAATTTGGTCCGAAATCGGTAAAAGTTAACTAAAACGACTGGTTTTTCGTGAAGATGACAGGGTGGAGGTACTAGGAAGGGGTGGAAGGCCAGCTGGTACAGGGAGTGGTTGTGTACCGATAAAACATAACGAAAAACTAATGGGATAGATAAGCAGATTGGGCCATGTTGGCGTAAACCTCTTGGTAAGACAGGTTCGTGAATTCGCAATCTGATGGTTCGGGCGGCGGGGCTGGCCTTCCGGGATACGCTGTGAATACGTCCATGTACGCTCGACAAAATCATCCCTGATTTTGACGATCCCGGAAGGCCAGCCCCGCCGCCCTTGATCCGAGCTAGTGCTATTGACCCGGTAAGGTATCGAAACCTACCAGTGATAGCAATTGAGCAGAAACCGGCGTTGGCCGCATGCCGGTATCTGCGGACGGTATAAAGGATGATTTTTCACCCGTTTGTAAGATAGAATAGCGGCCCAATTTTTCAGGGAGCCTCCGGAGATTGCCAAAGCTCTCCGGGCCAGCCAAGCACACAGAGGCAGCGCATCCATGTTTAATCGTGAAATGAAAATCGCCGGCTTTGACGACGAACTCTGGAACGCCATGCAGGCGGAAGAGAAGCGCCAGGAAGCTCATATCGAGCTGATCGCGTCCGAGAATTACACCAGCCCCCGGGTGATGGAAGCCCAGGGCAGCATGCTGACCAATAAATATGCTGAGGGCTACCCGGGCAAGCGCTATTACGGCGGGTGCGAGTTTGTGGATATTGCCGAAGATCTGGCGATTGAACGCGCCAAAGAGCTATTCGGTGCCGCCTACGCGAACGTGCAGCCGCATTCCGGCTCCCAGGCAAACTCTGCTGTGTTTATGGCGCTGCTGAAACCCGGTGATACCGTTCTCGGTATGAGTCTGGCGCACGGTGGTCATCTTACCCACGGTGCCAGCGTCAACTTCTCCGGCAAGATCTACCATGCCGTGCAGTATGGCCTGAACCCGGAAACCGGCCTGATCGATTACGACGAAGTGGAAGCGCTGGCGGCTGAGCACAAGCCGAAAATGATCATTGCCGGCTTCTCCGCCTATTCCCAGGAACTGGACTTTGCCCGATTCCGTGAAATCGCGGATAAGGTTGGCGCCTTTCTGTTTGTCGACATGGCGCACGTTGCCGGCCTGGTAGCCGCCGGTGTGTACCCGGATCCGATTCCCCACGCCCACGTGGTTGCGACCACCACCCACAAGACCCTGCGTGGTCCCCGTGGCGGCCTGATCCTGGCCTGTGACGACGCTGATCTGCAGAAGAAGCTGAACTCTGCGGTGTTCCCGGGCAGCCAGGGTGGCCCGTTGATGCACGTGATTGCCGCCAAGGCCGTCTGCTTCAAGGAAGCTATGAGCGACGAGTTCAAGACCTATCAGCAGCAGGTGGTCAAGAACGCCTCTGCCATGGCCCAGGTGTTTGTGGATCGTGGCTATGACGTGGTGTCCGGTGGCACAAAGAACCATTTGTTCCTGGTTAGCCTGATCAAGCAGGACATCACTGGCAAAGACGCAGATGCGGCGCTGGGGCGGGCACACATCACCGTGAACAAGAACGCGGTCCCCAACGATCCTCGCTCTCCGTTTGTCACTTCCGGTCTGCGCCTTGGTACTCCGGCGATTACCACCCGTGGTTTCGGTGAGTCTGAGTGCCGTGACCTTGCTGGCTGGATCTGCGACATCCTGGATAACCTGGAGGATGAGGCGGTAAACAGTCGGGTTCGTGAGCAGGTGAGTGCTCTGTGCGCCCGTTTCCCTGTCTACGGCTGATCGTTTTATAGCTAGACTACAGGCATGACCCGCCGGGCCGATCAGTCGGCCCGGCTTCCTCTCCGGAGCTCCTGACTATGCATTGTCCCTTCTGTGGTGAAGCAGATACCAAGGTGATTGATTCCCGGCTGGTGGCCGAGGGCGATCAGGTGCGTCGCCGCAGGGAATGCCTGTCGTGCCGTGAGCGTTTCACCACTTTTGAGTCTGCCGAGCTGGTGATGCCGCGGGTGGTGAAGCAGGACGGCACCCGGCAACCTTTTGATGAGGAAAAGCTGCGCTCGGGGTTGATGAAGGCACTGGAGAAGCGGCCAGTCAGCATTGAGCAGATCGATGCCGCCCTGAACCGCATCAAGTACCGTTTGCGGGCGACCGGTGAAAGGGAAGTGAAATCGATGCAGCTGGGTGAGGAGGTAATGACCGAGTTGCGGCAACTGGACAAAGTGGCCTATGTCCGTTTCGCGTCGGTGTATCGCAGCTTCCAGGATATCAACGAGTTTAAGGAAGAAATCGAGCGCCTGTCTGCCAGCAATGGAGATACAGCCGTTGATGTTGCCAAGGCACTGGCAGATAACCGCTCTGCAGAAGGAAAAGCATGATCGAAAACCGCGACAGGGCCATGATGGCCCGGGCTGTCCAGCTTGCCTGGCGCGGTCGGTACTCGACGCACCCCAACCCCAGGGTGGGCTGCGTCATCGCCCGGGGCGATCTGGTGCTCGGGGAGGGCTGGCATGAGCGTGCCGGCGAAGCCCATGCCGAAATCCGTGCGCTGAGCCAGGCTGGCCCGGATGCCCGGGGTGCCACGGCTTATGTGACTCTGGAGCCCTGCAGCCATTTCGGCCGCACACCGCCCTGCGCCAGGGCTCTGATCGACGCCGGAGTGGCCCATGTCTATGCGGCGACAAAGGACCCGAATCCTTCGGTGTCCGGGCGTGGACTGGATATGCTTCGGAAAGCCGGGGTCCGGGTTACTGAAGGCCTGCTGGCGGATGAAGCCATCCGCCTGAATCCGGGTTTCATGAAGCGCATGAACACCGGTCGTCCCTGGGTGCGTCTGAAAATGGCGGCCAGTCTGGATGGCCGCACGGCAATGGCCTCCGGCGAGAGCCAGTGGATAACCGGCAGCGATGCCCGCCGGGATGTGCAGCGTCTCAGGGCCATCAGCGATGCCATCCTCACGGGTGTCGGTACCGTTCTGGTGGACGATCCATCGTTGACTGTTCGCCGTGAAGAGCTGGGCGATATCGGTGACGCCACGGAGCCATCGAGGCAGCCCCTGAGAGTGATCGCCGACCGGGATGCGCGGACGCCCTGTTCGGCGAAGATCCTGCAGGGTGGCAATGTGCAGGTGTTCTGTGCGTCGTCAACTCTGGCGACGACACCGGCCCAGGATCTGGCGGCACTGGGCATCAGTCTCACCGGGGTGGCCTGGAAGGACAACGGCATTGATCTGGCCGAACTGCTGGATTCTCTCGGGGAACTCGGCATCAATGAGCTGCTGGTCGAAGCGGGCCCCACACTGGCAGGCACGTTCATCAGCGAAGGCCTGGTAGACGAACTCTGGCTCTATCAGGCGCCGGTTTTCCTCGGTAGTACGGGACGTCCGACCGCGCGCCTGCTGCTGGAAACCATGGCAGATAAAGTACAATGGAAGGTGCTGGACCGACGTCAGCTAGGGGAGGATCAGCGCCTGATTCTCGCTCGCCGGTAATCCATACATTCAGGAGGTTTCATCAGCAGATGGCTGCCGGAACTCCGCAAGGGTGCAAAACCATATGGCACTGAACAGCATTGAAGACATCATTGAAGATATCCGTCAGGGCAAGATGGTCATACTGATGGATGACGAGGATCGCGAGAATGAGGGCGATCTCGTGATGGCCGCCGAGCATTGCACGGCTGAAGCCATCAACTTCATGGCCCGTTTTGGCCGCGGCCTCATCTGCATGCCCATGACCCGGGATCGCTGTGAGCAGTTAGGTCTTCCGTTGATGGTCCAGCAGAACGCGTCCGGTTTCGGTACCAAGTTTACTCTGTCCATTGAAGCGGCCGTGGGCGTGACTACCGGTATTTCTGCCGCAGACCGTGCCCGCACGGTTCAGGCGGCGGTAGACCGCAACGCGAAGGCGAGTGACCTGGTTCAGCCCGGCCATATCTTTCCGCTGATGTCCGATCCGGGTGGTGTTCTGAGTCGCGCCGGCCATACCGAAGCGTCCTGCGATCTTGCCGGACTGGCTGGTTGCGAGCCGGCGGGTGTGATCTGCGAGATCATGAACGACGATGGCTCCATGGCCCGCAGGGAAGACCTGGAACGATTTGCCGAAGAACATGATCTCAAGATTGGTACCATTGCCGACCTGATTCACTACCGCACCATGAACGAGCGCACCGTTGAGTGTGTGGAAGAGAACGACCTGGACACCGAATACGGTGTCTTCAGCCTTCGTACTTACCGTGACAATATCCAGGGTGCGACTCACCTGGCTATGGTGAAGGGGAGTATTTCCCAGGAAGAGCCGGCTCTTGTACGTGTACACATCACCGACACCTTGCGGGACCTTCTGGGTGCCCGCCGCAAGGATTCACGAAGCTGGCCTCTGCACCACGCCCTTGAAAAAGTGGCAACCGAGGGCAGGGGTGTGGTTGTTCTGCTGAACAGCGCCGAAGACAGCTATAACCTGGAAGACCGCATCCACGAATTTTTTGATGAAGGGCAAGGGTCCTCCGGCAAGGGCAGCTCCGGTGTTTATTTCACCGTGGGCACCGGTTCCCAGATTCTCCGGGACATCGGTGTGGGCAAGATGCGTCTGCTGAGCCCGCCGATCAAGTTCTCGGCCATTTCCGGTTTTGATCTGGAAGTTGTTGAGTACGTTCCCTATACCCCTGAATGATAAACCCGGTCGTGGCATTGGTGCCGCGACACGTGAAGGAGCCATCGATGGCGGATATCAGAGTAATTGAAGGTGATTTTACCGAGTGCACCGGGCGTTATGCGCTGGTGGTAGGCCGTTTTAACGGTTTTGTTGTTGAAAGCCTGGTTGAAGGCGCGCTGGATACCCTGCGCCGCCACGGGATCTCCGATGATGATGTCACCATTGTGCGGGTGCCTGGCGCCTATGAGATGCCACTGGCCGTCAAGCGTGTTGCCGAAACCGGCGAGTACGATGCCATCATTGCGCTGGGTGCCGTCATTCGTGGCGGCACCCCGCATTTCGAATACGTTGCCGGTGAAGCGTCAAGCGGTATCGGCGCGGTAAGCCTTGATACAGACGTACCGGTGACCTTTGGTGTGCTGACGGTGGATTCCATCGAACAGGCTATCGAGCGTTCGGGCACCAAGGCTGGTAACAAGGGCGCCGAAGCGGCCATCACGGCCCTTGAAATGGTCAGCCTGTTCAGGAAACTGGGTGAGTAATGAGCGAAACTGAAGGTACATCACCGCAGCCGGCACCGGCCGGCCAGCCGAAAGCCGGTGATCGACGCCGCGCCAGGGCTCTGGCCATGCAGGGGCTTTATCAGCGCCACTTCAGCAAGACGGCCATTTCCGACATTGAGGCCGAGTTCATGGTTGACAATGACACGAGCAAGGTTGATCTGCTGTACTTCCGCGACCTGCTCCGTGGTGTACACCGGGAGCAGGGCGAACTGGACAAGCTGATTGAGCCGTTCCTGGATCGCCCGATCAATGAGGTGGATCCGGTGGAGCTGGCCATTGTCCGGCTTGGTGCCTATGAACTGAAACATCGTCTTGATGTGCCCTACAAGGTGGTTATTAACGAAGGCATTGAAATGGCCAAGCGCTTTGGTGGCACCGAGGGCCATAAATTCGTCAACAGCATCCTCGACAAGCTGAGCGGCCGACTCCGGCTTGCCGAGACACGCTCCCGTGCCCGCTAGCTGATGGGCGAGTTCGAGCTGATTCGGCGTTATTTTTTGCCGCTCGCCAGGCAGCAGACAGCCCGGTCCCTGATTCTGGGGCCGGGGGATGACTGCGCAATTCAGCATATTCCCGCGGGCCGGGATCTCGTCTTCTCCATGGATACCCTGGTTGAGGGTGTCCACTTTCCCAGGAATTATCGCCCGGATTACCTTGGCTGGCGTGCTTTGGCCGTAGCGGCAAGTGATTTGGCCGCCATGGGGGCCGATCCGGAGTGCTTTACCCTTGCACTGACCATGCCTGCTGCAGACGAACAATGGCTTGCAGGTTTTGCCGGCGGGCTCAGAAGTGCCAGCAATGCGTTCGGGATGGCGCTGGCCGGCGGTGATACAACCTCCGGTCCGCTTACTCTGACTCTTCAGGTGCACGGAACCGTTGAGCATGGAGCCGCCATTCGGCGCGCGGGTGCCCGGCCTGGTGACCTTGTCGCGGTCTCCGGAACGCTTGGAGACGCCGGTGCGGCGCTGGACTACCTTGACGAGGCGAGCCCTTCGCCAGACGTTACAGCCCTGCTGGATCGTTATCATTCACCGCGGCCCAGGCTGGCACTTGGCAGCGCTGTCCGTGGCATTGCGAGTGCCGCTGTTGATATTTCTGACGGCCTGCTTGCGGACCTTGGGCATATTCTTGAGGCCTCTGACGTCGGGGCGAGCATCGACAGTGCCCGACTGCCGGTATCACCGCATCTGAAGCGCCTGAAAGGCGATGCAGCGCTGGATTATGCGCTGCGGTCCGGGGATGACTATGAGTTGTGCCTGACCATCCCCGCAGAGTGCTGGAGAAACGCCCCGGACGCGGTCCGGAAAAAACTGTCGGTGATTGGTACGGTTGAATCCCCGCCCGGGTTGATTCTCGATGGTAAGCCGTGTGGTGCAGATGCCGGGTTCGATCATTTCAGGAGCAGACCATGAGCCAGAAAGATGAGGCGTCCGAACCGGAAATTCCCGAAGTTCTCCTGCCTCCGGGATTCCTGCGTAATCCGGTCCATTTGCTGGCCTTCGGTTTTGGTAGCGGTGCAACGGCACGGGCTCCCGGAACATGGGGAAGTCTCGCGGCAATTCCTCTCTGGTATGGCTTCGCCTGGTTACCACCGATAGCCTACTGGCTGGTGGTGTTGCTGGCTTTTGTCGTGGGTATCTGGCTGTGCGGAAAAACCGCTGAGGACCTCAAGGTCCACGATCACGGGGGCATTGTCTGGGATGAATTTGTCGGGATGTGGATCGCCCTGGGACTGTTTCCGGATACCATTTACGGCGTATTGGGCGCTTTTCTGCTTTTCCGTCTTTTTGACATCGCAAAACCATGGCCCATCGGGTGGCTGGACGAACGAATGCCCGGTGGGCTTGGTATCATGGTGGACGATGTGCTGGCGGGGGTTATGGCTCTGGTCTGCCTTTGGGCAGTTGACCGCTGGCTGATCCCGGTAATGATTTAGGGGGGCCTCAATGAGGCTCCCTGTTAATGAAGTTGCTGTTCTTCGGGTAACAACCGGACAACATGTAAAAATCGCTTTAAGCCAGTCTCGGCTCGTTCCCGTGACGCAAACGGGCCACTGTCAAACCCTTCCCGGGTAGTGAAGTACCATTTGCTCCCCACACAAAAGAATCGACTGCTGCGAAAGGGAACCGGCCCTTGTTCTCCGGTTCTGCATTGGGTATCCATGGTGTCTCCTGTGCCCGCTTTTCTGTTCTGCTTTTTCGGGCGCCGCGTTAATGTCTGCCGATCTGTTTAAAATTAATCCAATTCAGGACGAATTCAACATTTTTTTACATTTTTACGGGGTGCGTCTCAAACGGGATCAGAGACCGCGGCTCGGGACAGGCCGGCAAAGCTATGCCATTGCCTTGCCCTTGTCAGATGCACTGGTCAAAATGCTACGGGTCCGGCGCGAGCCTGAATCTGTTTTGTTCCTCATAGCCAAGGAGATTAAATGAGCATTTGTCACGTTAACCGTGGTTTCAAATCGGCGATGAAAGGCTGGCATAAACACGCCGTTAGCCTTCGCGCCGGGCTGGCAGCATTGCTTGCGTTGTCATTGGTGGGCTGTGCCTCCCCGGTAAGTAGGGTAGAGACCTGGGACGGCAATCCAGAGGCAGCGACGAACGCCGCGACACTGAAAACACCGGGTGAAATTCGGGTTACCCGGGTGAATGGCCGCACCACGGGCAACTTCCTAATGAACGACCTGGCGCTGGACTATGCTTTGCTGCCCGGTGAAAACGAGGTTGTTTTCGTCTACAAAACCATTTGGGCAAAGAGCGGGGTGGTCAGAAACGAGGAATCGAAAGTTCACGTTATCGAAAGCAAGCCTCAGGAGGCCCGCTTCGAAGCCATCGCTGGCGAGACTTACCGCTTTGAATTCAAGCAACCGGATTCCCGGCAGGAAGCAGAACGGATGATGCCGGAGTTTTCTGCAACGATTGTGTCCTCGGCGGGGGATTCAGTGGCAAGCTCGACCGAATGGAATCCCGCTGAAGCAAGCAGGGTAGCCCGGACTCCCATCCCTGAATCCCCGTCTGAGGGCGCTTCCGCGAATGATGTTAATGCCCTCGA
Source organism: Marinobacter metalliresistant (assembly GCF_038098645.1). Classification (NCBI taxonomy): domain Bacteria; kingdom Pseudomonadati; phylum Pseudomonadota; class Gammaproteobacteria; order Pseudomonadales; family Marinobacteraceae; genus Marinobacter; species Marinobacter metalliresistant. Next base: position 3,735,080 of record NZ_CP101118.1, read on the forward strand.
CCAGCTTAAGGCGGTTTGGGCAACGGCAAGCGACGAGGAGAAAAAAGCGTTTCTCCGTTGGGCGTTTGAATAATCTCTGATCCTGCGCCCGCCGTTTCCGGGCCGTGTTCAGCCCCGGAAACGGCTCAAGGCTTTCTTCAGAAGTCCCTCCAGCGCCGTCATCGCATCGTCCGCCAGGGTCTGGGTTGAACTTGCGGGAATTGGCCCGTGGCCGTCGTCTGCCCCGAGCCGGTGTATCGCCTCCTCAATCGCATCAAGGCTTTCGGCGACATGGGCCTGCAATGAATCCCCGTTTGCGACCACGTCCGGACAGGTGGTGAAGTTCAGTGTCAGCCTGCCTTCATAGCTTACCGCCACTATCACCAGCCCCATGCTGTCGAACAGCGGCGCCGTGTTGTACTGCTGAACCAGACGCGCTCCCTGCAGATATAGCGGTACCTGGGGGCCCGGAACGTTGGTGATCGGCAGATTGAATACCGGCTGATAACGCTGGGCAATCTGCAACTCCGAGTAAAGTCTGGCGGACAGGGCCAGCATGGTTGACGGTAAAAGTTCCGTTAGCCGGTCGGCGGCTATGGCCTCACGGTAGGGCTCCGAGGCGACTGCGTTCCAATGAATCCGGCGAATCCGTTGCGCAGGGTTTGGCTCGTTGGTGGCGAGATCCAGCAGCATGGCGGACATCTGGTTTCCGGTCGCCCTGCGCAAGCTGTTTGAGCGAACAGAAATTGGAGTCATTGCCACCAGGGATTTGCCGGCGTCCGAGCCCTCGCTGATCAGGTACCGTCTTAGGGCCTCGGCGCACAAACCGAGAACCACGTCATTCAGGGTGACGTCCCCAAGGGACGCCTTCACCGTTTTCAGGCGAGACAGCTCAACACTGGCCGCGATAATTTGCCGGTTCGCGGTTATCTGCCGGTTAAACGGGCTATGGGGGGCAGAGAACAGCGGCAGTGGCAGAGGCAGTTTGCGTAACTGCTTCTGAATCAACCCCCGTGCGGTGGCTTCGGCGGCATTGACGGCGAGCGAGGTGAATTGCAGTGGTGTTCGAAGGATATTTGCGCCTGCCTGCAACATGACCCGCTCTTCCGAAGGTTCTGGTCGGGGGTGCCAGGGCCGGGGTGGTGTAATCGAGCGAGGCTCCGGAGTGTACTCGAGTAACTTTCCGATGATTTCTTCGCCGCTGAAGGCATCGATAGCCGCATGGTGTAACTTCACGATCAGCGCAAAGCCCGCACTGCCGGCATCCTCCTCATCCAGCTTGAAACCGTCCACGAACGTTATGTGCCAAAGAGGACGGTCTCTTTTCAGGGGTTCCTCCAGAATCTTGGAGGCCAGTTTCATAAGGCTGGCTTTGCGACCATGTTCGCCGAGATTGACGTAGGCGAGGTGGCGCTCGATACTGAAGTCCGGGTCGTCGATCCAGTAGGGGCGGCCCAGGCGCAGGGGGATTTCCTTGAGACGCTGACGGAACACCGGCACCACGTGGAGCCGGCTGCGAAGGTAGGCAACAAATGTACTGAAGGCCAGTGGTGTTTCTCGTTCGCTGGCATCAAAGAGATAGATCCCGCCAATATGCATCGGGGTCGTTTCCGATTCCAGGTACAGGAACGAGGCATCCAGTTCCGACAGCTGCCGCATCAGAGAACTCCCTTGGGCGTTGGTTTTACAACTTCTTCCCGGCTGAGCCGGTCCCAGAACCACATAAGGGCCTTGCCCTGGTCTTCAGCATGTCTGGCAAGATGCAGCATGATGGGCTGCCGGGGCTCGTGCACCTGCTTGGAGATCAGGCTACCGTCTTTCAGCTGTTGGCTGATTCTTGCCCTGGGTAGCCACCCGACGCCGAGACCTGCGGCCTGAATCGCAATTTTCTGGTCGATGTTGGCGACGGTCAGGGTTCGTTGCCGGCGAAAAATGCCGGCATGTCCCGGTGGCAGCGAACGCGAGGTATCAGCCGCCACGGCTGCCGGGTACCGGGAGATATCCTCCTCTGAGAGAGGCTCTTCGGCACTTGCCAGCGGGTGATCGGGGCCGACAGCAAACACGAAAGGCATTTCACCAAGGGCTCTGGTTGTGAAGTTTCCCGACGGTTTGCTGAAATTGTCCGCGCCGATGATCAGGTCGACCCGGCGACTTTGCAGGGCGTCCCAGGTGCCGGCAAACACTTCTTCCACGATTTGCACATCGACCGGCACTCCGAGTTCATGGAATTCCCGGATGGCCGGGAACAGGCATTGTGCCGGCAGCAATGAGTTGAATCCGATCTTTAATCTGGTTTCCCAGCCCTGGGCCACCTGACGGGTTGTGTGGGCAAGGTTTTCTGCCGCCTCCAGCAGGGTGCGGCCTTCTTCCAGGAGGTAATGACCCGCCGGGGTCAGCCTGGCGCGGTGGCCGGTGCGGTCGTAGATGGCAACGTTCAGGTCTTCTTCCAGTTTTTGCACGGTGTAGCTTATGGCCGAGGGTACCCGGAAGAGTTCGCCGGCGGCGCCGGCAAAACTGCCTTTGCGGTCAATGGCGTCAAGGACTTTGAGGGCGTCTATGGTGATGGCTGTGTGCATGTTCGAATTATCTGAGGTTGTTGGCCAGAAATGCTTGTTTGAGAGGGTAGCAGGGTCGCCGGTATTCTTCCTTCAAATTATCAGGCTTTGGAGGGCAGGTAACAGGGCCGCTGTCAGTTTTGGGGGCAGCGGGTATTGGAGAAGGCCTTTGCAAACACGCCGTGAACCCTTCCCTGGGGGCTCGGCATTGCCATCCTTGGCAATGCACGGTTTGCAAAGGCCTTCTCCAATACCCTTGGCAGACTTTTTGCCGGCGCCCCCTTGTTACAGGGGCCACACTTTCAAGGTTTTTCATCGGAGGGTTTATGGGGCTTTTGATTGACGGCAAATGGCATGACCAGTGGTATGACACCGATAAGACCGGTGGCAAGTTTGAGCGGGAGGCGGCGCGGTTTCGGAACTGGGTGACCGCAGACGGCTTGCCGGGGCCGGATGGTGAAGGTGGTTTCAAGGCTGAGTCCGGTCGCTACCATCTTTATGTGTCCATGGCGTGCCCGTGGGCGCATCGGACGCTGATTTTCCGGAAGCTGAAGGGGCTGGAGAAGCATATTTCAGTGTCTGTTGTGCACCCGGATATGGTAGAGAATGGCTGGGAGTTCCGGCCTGACAGTGAGCAGCACCGGGATTACTTGCATGGCTTCCGTTTCATGCATGAGGTCTACACCAGAGCTGCGCCTGAGTATTCCGGGCGGGTGACGGTGCCGACGCTGTGGGATAAAGAAAAACAGACGATTGCGAGTAACGAATCCGCCGAGATTATCCGGATGTTCAATTCGGCCTTCGATGGGCTGGAGGGTGTTCGCTCGGACCGGAACTTCTATCCCGAGGAACTGCAGGGGGAAATTGATGAGGTCAATGCCCGGGTCTATGACACAGTCAATAACGGTGTCTACAAGGCGGGTTTTGCTACCGCTCAGGATAAATACGAGCAAGCCTACGACGCTCTTTTCGAGTCGCTGGACTGGCTGGAGGATCGGTTGTCTGGCCAGCGGTATCTGGTGGGTAGCCAGTTAACTGAGGCGGACTGGCGGCTGTTTACCACGCTGATTAGATTTGATGCGGTGTATTACAGCCATTTCAAATGCAATCGCCAGCGGATCAGTGATTTTCCGGCGCTTTCTGCCTACGTGCGGGATTTGTATCAGGAGCCCGGCGTGGCCGAAACCGTGGATATCGGGCAGATCAAACGTCATTACTACGTGAGCCAGCGGACCATCAACCCGACCCAGATTGTGCCGGTGGGGCCGGCGTTGAACTTTGACGAGCCTCATGGGCGCGAGCGCCTGAGTTGAAATCGGGGTCAGATGAAATTTTCATCTGACCCCATTTTCAGACCCCATTTTTACGTCAACTCACCCGGGCCACCGCGACGTCGGTCAGCAGCTCCATGGCTTCTTTGTGGTCTGAGGCCGGCAGGGTTGTCAGGCAGGCTTTGGCCAGGTCCGCCTGTTCCCGGGCCTTGGTCATGGTGTATTCAATGGCGCCTGAGCGCTCAACAATTTCGAGAATCCTGGGCAGGTCGTCCAGCCCGCCTTTGCGAATGGCCTGGCGGATCAACTGGCGCTCATTTTCCGTGCCGTGTGCCATGGCGTAAATCAGGGGCAGGGTGGTCTTGCCTTCGGCAAGGTCGTCGCCCACATTTTTGCCCATGGCTTCGGCATCGCCCCGGTAATCCAGGACATCGTCCACCAGCTGGAACGCCAGGCCCAGATGCTTGCCGTAGTCCTTCAGGCCCCGTTCCTGGTCGTCACCGGCCCCGGCGAGCAGGGCGCCGGTGTGGGACGCGGCTTCAAACAGCATGGCGGTCTTGTTGTGAATGACCTTCATGTACTGGTCTTCGGTCAGGTCCGGATTTTTCACGTTCATCAGTTGCATGACTTCGCCTTCGGCGATCACGGCCGTGGCGTGGGACAAAACCTCCATGATAGGCAGGCTTTTGAGCTCCACCATCATCTCGAAGGCCCGGGCGTAGAGGAAATCACCTACCAGCACGCTCGGGGCATTACCCCAGCGTGCATTGGCCGTGCTCCGGCCCCGCCGCATGTCGGAGGTGTCCACCACATCGTCATGGAGTAGGGTGGCGGTGTGCAGGAATTCGATGACAGCCGCCAGTTTCAGGTGGTCGCTTTTGTCGTAGCCCGCAGCCTGGCTGGAAAGCAAAACCAGTAAGGGTCTCAGCCGCTTACCGCCGCTTTCGATGATGTACTGGGCGATTTTTTCCACCAGGGGAACGTCTGAGGAAAGCCGCTGGATGATCAGGTCATTGACGCGGCTGAAGTCGTCGGCCACGGTGTCGTGAATGCGCTGGGCTGTCATGCGGCTTGTGGATCCCTTGCTGGTGTTGTCGTCGTTGCGTTCGCTGATAATAAAGGCAGGTCGCGGCAATGCTAGGTATTGCAGGTTGAGGTGTCAACGTTAAGTCGGCGAAGTCGGGGTCAGAAGAAAGCTTTCTTCTGACCCTATGTTCAACTTGCTTAGCATGGCGTCTTCTCGTACAATCACGCGCCCAACTCATCCCAACCTGCGCTCCCTGCTATAGGGTCGCCAGAGCGCTTCCCTTAGAACCAGGTGGATAAGAGCAGGGATGGGTCAATCGCGGAGAACGAGTAAATGTACGCAGTTATTGTCAGCGGTGGTAAGCAGCACCGTGTAAAAGAAGGCGAAACCCTGAAGCTGGAAAAGCTGGAAGTTGAAACCGGCGGTAACGTTGAGTTTGATCGCGTTCTGCTGATCGCCGATGGTGACAAGGTTCAGGTTGGTGCGCCGGTTGTTGATGGTGCCAAAGTGACTGCGGAAGTGGTTAGCCACGGCCGTCACGACAAGATTCAGATCATCAAGTTCCGTCGTCGTAAGCATTCCATGAAGCGTCAGGGCCACCGTCAGTGGTTTACTGAAGTAAAGATCACGGGTATCCAGGGCTGAGGCTCTCGAATTACCCCCTAGAGAAGGAGGCTGGTAATGGCTCATAAAAAAGCAGCAGGTAGTACCCGTAACGGTCGCGATTCCGAGTCGAAACGACTTGGTGTGAAGCGCTTTGGCGGTGAGACTGTTTCTGCAGGCAGCATCATCATTCGTCAGCGTGGCACCCGTTTCCACGCTGGTAGCAACGTTGGCATTGGCAAGGATCACACCCTGTTTGCGAAAGCAGACGGCCAGGTGAAGTTCGAAGTCAAAGGCCCGCAGAGCCGTAAGTTCGTGAGTATCGTTCCGGCTGCGTAAGCAGCGGCGATCCGGTTCTGTCGAACCTTGGGTGGCGCTGATATCCTGATATCATCAGGTGTTCAGAGCCATCCGGAGCCCCGCAAAGCTTCCTTGAGGCTGCGGGGCTTTTTAGTTTATGCGCATCGCGCAAAGGGTTGATTCATGAAATTCGTAGACGAAGCCACCATCATTGTGGAAGCCGGCAAGGGCGGTCACGGCTGCCTGAGCTTCCGGCGTGAAAAATACGTTCCCAAGGGCGGCCCCGACGGTGGCGACGGGGGCGATGGTGGTTCCGTGTATCTGGAAGCAGACGAGTCGCTCAATACATTGATTGACTACCGTTTCCAGCGTAAACACAAAGCCCGGAATGGTGAGCCAGGCTCCGGCCGCAACTGCACCGGTACCAAGGGTGAGGATCTTGTCCTGCCAGTGCCGGTGGGCACCACGGTTGTGGATATGGACACCCATGAGGTGCTCGGGGACCTGACCCATGCAGGGCAGCGTCTGAAGGTTGCCCAGTGCGGTTTTCATGGCCTTGGCAATACCCGCTTCAAGTCCTCGGTTAACCGTGCGCCCCGGCAGACCACCAAAGGCTCTGAAGGCGAGCTGCGCAACCTTCGGCTGGAGCTGAAGGTGTTGGCGGATGTCGGGCTGCTGGGTATGCCCAATGCCGGTAAGTCCACCTTTATCCGTTCGGTGTCGGCGGCCCGCCCGAAAGTGGCGGATTACCCCTTTACCACACTGGTGCCTAACCTCGGGGTCGTCAGTGTGCAGGCGCATCAGAGTTTTGTCATTGCCGACATCCCCGGCCTGATCGAGGGCGCAGCCGAGGGCGCCGGGCTCGGTATCCGGTTCCTCAAGCACCTGGTCCGCACCCGGCTTTTGCTGCACCTTGTGGATGTTGCGCCTTACGACGGATCTTCGCCGGCGGATGCCGTCCGGGCGATTGAGCATGAGCTTGAGAAGTTCAGTGAGACTCTTGCCAATCGGCCCAGATGGCTGGTGCTGAACAAGGTGGATATGGTGGCTGAGGAAGACCGCGATGCCCATTGCCAGGCCATCGTTGATGAGCTTGGCTGGGAAGGGCCGGTGTTCCGGATTTCCGCGCTTAGTGGTGAGGGCACCAGGCCGCTGGTTCAGGCGGTTATGCGCTGGATTGAAGAGCAGGCCGAAGAAGAGGCCCAGAATCCCGAGGTCGCTGAGCGGGAAGCCCGTCGCCGTCGACAGATGGATGAAGAGGCCCGGGTCCGTATCGAGGCGGAGCGTCAGGCTCGCCGTGCTGCCCGCGAGGACGACGATGACGATGACTTCGACGATGATGACTACGACGTCGAAGTGGTTTACGCGCCCGAGTAAAGCAGGATTAACACCAGGGAGACCGCTCAAGCACCATGACTGAACGCCTACAGTTGCGCCAGGCCCGCCGCCTGGTTATCAAGATCGGAAGCGCCCTGCTGACCAACGATGGCAGGGGGCTGGATGTGGCTGCTCTGGGCTTGTGGGTGGATCAGATTGCAGAGCTGGTCGAAGAAGGGGTGGAAGTGGTCGTGGTCTCCTCCGGTTCGGTGGCTGAGGGGATGAGCCGTCTTGGCTGGACAGTGAGGCCGGAGCAGTTGCACGAACTCCAGGCCGCCGCCGCGGTTGGGCAAATGGGATTGGTTCAGACCTGGGAGGCCCAGTTCAAGCGGCATGATATCCACACTGCCCAGATTCTCCTCACTCACGATGACCTCTCGGACCGCAAGCGATACCTCAACGGCCGAAGCACGCTCAGGGCGCTGCTCGACTTTGGCGTAGTGCCGATCGTCAACGAAAACGACACGGTGGTGACCGACGAGATTCGGTTCGGTGACAACGATACCCTTGGCGCACTGGTCGCTAACCTGATTGAGGCGGACGGCCTGATTATCCTGACTGATCAGCTTGGTCTGTTTGACAAGGATCCCAGGAAGAACGCCAATGCCCGGCTGGTCACTGAGCGCAAGGCTGGTGATCATGAGCTGGATGCCATGGCCGGAGGCGGGGCCGGTGTGCTGGGGCGGGGTGGCATGATGACCAAATTGCGTGCGGCTCGCCTGGCCGCCCGGTCTGGTGCGTTTACCGTTATTGTTGGTGGTCGTATCGAGGGGGTGATCGGCCGGCTGCGCCAAGGCGACGTGATTGGCACCCTGCTGCTCCCGGAGCAGGGCCGGATCGCTGCCCGCAAGCAGTGGCTGGCCAGCCATTTACAGACCCGGGGCAAGTTGACCCTGGATGACGGTGCGGTGAAGGTGGTGTGTCTCGGCGGGCGCAGCCTGCTTCCGGTGGGCGTAAAGGGTGTGGTCGGGCAGTTTCGCCGTGGCGAAATGGTGTCCTGCGTTGATCAGGCTGGCAAGGAGATTGCCCGGGGGCTTGTGAATTACGATGCCGACGAGGCCAGGGCGATCGCCGGTCGATCCAGTGACCGGATTGCCGAGGTTCTGGGCTACAGTTCCGGCGAGGAAATGATACACCGGGATAACCTCGTTATAGTGTAATGCTTGTTTCTGATAACTGAAGCATAAAAAAACCGGCCAACTGGCCGGTTTTTTTATGCTTCTGAAGTCGGGCGACTTACGCGCTCTTCAGAGACTTGATCTTGGCGCTCAGGCGGCTCTTGTGACGAGCAACCTTGTTCTTCGCGAAGATACCCTTGTTGACCATGCTGTCCAGAATCGGCTGGGCCTGCTGGAAAGCAGCCTGGGCTTCTTCGTAGTTGCCGGCCTCAATCTTGGACTGGATCTTCTTCATGTAAGTACGAGCCATGGAACGCAGGCTTGCATTGTGCTTGCGGTTCTTCTCGTTCTGACGTGCGCGCTTCTTGGCTTGCGGGGTATTTGCCACCGTAAAACTCCTGAAAATCTCAAATTCGTTGCTGAATGATTCGTTACATCGCGGGCGCGCCAAAACCAGCGCGTCGAAATAAATGACGCGGAACTATGCCGCTCAAACCTCGAAATGTCAAGGCCAAAACCCATTTCATGCCCTGACACAGAAGGCCTGTGGTAAACTCGCGGCCACTTGTCTATTTCCACAATGCCAGACCAGAGCCCGCATGTCTTCGGAACCTGAATCATCTCCTGAGCAAAAGCAATTGCCTAAAGCGCCTGGCCTGCTCAGGTCGTCGGGACTTGTGGGCATTATGACCATGCTGTCCCGGGTGCTTGGCCTGGTCCGGGACATGGTGATTGCCCGCTATTTTGGCGCCGGTGCCGGGGCGGATGCTTTTTTTGTCGCCTTCAAGATTCCCAACTTTCTGCGCCGGCTGTTTGCCGAGGGCGCTTTTTCCCAGGCCTTCGTTCCAGTGTTGTCGTCCTACCGGGAAAATCAGTCCCACTCCGACGTGCAGCGGCTGGTCAATGCTGTGGCCGGTTCACTGGGTCTGGTGTTGCTGGGTGTAACACTGGTGGCGATCCTGGGAGCGCCGGTGTTGACGGCAGTTTTTGCGCCGGGGTTTCTTGATGATGACGTGAAGTTTGCCCTGACCAGCGAGATGCTGCGCATCACCTTCCCCTATTTATTGCTGATCTCCCTGACCGCCTTTGCCGGCGGCATACTGAACAGCTACGACCGGTTCGCTGTGCCGGCGTTTACCCCGGTTCTTCTGAACCTGGCCATGATTGCGGCGGCGATCTGGCTGACGCCGCTGATGGACGAGCCGGTGATGGCGCTGGCCTGGGGGGTGTTCATTGCCGGTGCCCTGCAGTTGTTCTTCCAGCTGCCTTTTCTGATGCGCCTCGGCCTGTTGCCCAGGCCTCGAGTCGATTATCGCCACGAAGGTGTCAGCCGGATTCTTAAATTGATGGCGCCCGCCCTGTTCGGGGTATCGGTCAGCCAGATCAATCTGCTGCTTGATACCGTGCTGGCTTCCTTTCTTCAGACCGGCAGTGTCTCCTGGTTGTATTACTCCGACCGGCTTGCGGAACTGCCTCTTGGTGTTTTTGGCATTGCCATTGCCACGGTGATTCTTCCAAGCCTGTCCCGCAAGCATGCGGCGGCATCGGCTGACCAGTTTGCGGCCACCCTGGACTGGGCAGTCCGTGCGGTCCTGTTGATTGGTTTGCCGGCGGCGCTGGCCCTCGTCTTGCTGGCGGAGCCGCTGATTGCCACCCTGTTTCACTACGGCGAAGTGGCCGACCGGGATGTGGCCATGTCGGCCCAGAGCCTGCGGGCCTATTCCGCGGGGTTGCTTGCGTTCATGCTAATTAAAGTGCTGGCTCCGGGTTTCTTTGCCCGCGAGGACACTAAAACGCCGGTCAAGATCGGTGTTATCGCCATGGTGGCGAACATGGTGTTCAACCTGATACTGATTTTTCCGCTGGCGCATGCCGGACTGGCATTGGCAACCTCCCTGTCGGCCTGGCTGAATGGATATCTGCTGTGGCGAGGGTTGCGCAAGGAAGGAGCCTGGCAGAGCCAGCCCGGCTGGCCCCGTTTCCTGCTGCAGGTTCTATTCGCCAATGGTGCGTTGGCTGCCGTTATTTTGTGGCTCAAGGCGCCGGTGGCAGTGTGGCTGGCAAACGGCGGTTATCAGCGGGCGGCGGATATGGCGATATTGGTGGGTGCCGGTGTGGCCATTTACTTTGTTGCCCTGGCGCTGGCCGGGGTTCGGGTAAGACATTTCCGCCAGAGGTAAGGTATAATCGCGCGTTTTCTCACCAGCGTTGCGGTAACAAGGGTAGCGCTGAAAGCTAGCTGGCAATTGAAGGTTCGCATTACATGCGTCTGATCCGGGGCCTGACCAACCTGAAAAAGCTGTCCCGGCGGGAGGATTCTCCACTCGCCAACGGGTGTGTCGCCACCATCGGTAATTTTGACGGTGTGCATCTGGGCCACAAGACCATTATTGATCAGGTCAGGAGCAAGGCCGAAGCCCTTGGCGTGCCTTCCATGGTCATGATTTTCGAGCCCCAGCCCCGGGAGTTTTTCCAGGGTAGCGAGGCGCCGCCAAGGTTGATGGGGTTCCGGCAGAAATTTGAGGCCCTGTTGGCCGAGGGCATCGATATCGTGCTGTGCCTGCGCTTCAATCAGGCCTTCCGCAGTTACTCTGCCATGGGCTTTATCGAAGACATCCTGATTCAGGGGCTGGCCGTCCGGCACCTGGTGGTGGGGGACGATTTCCGCTTTGGCTGCGACCGGGCCGGGGATTTCGCCCTTCTAAAGAAAGTAGGCAAGGATGCAGGGTTCACGGTTGAGAATACCCGCACGGTAACGGTTGATGGCGAGCGGGTGAGCAGCACCCGTGTGCGGGAACTGCTCACGGTGAACGGCCTGGAGCAGGCAGAGGCGCTGCTCGGACATCCATACCGCATCCGGGGCAGGGTGGTATATGGCAGGCAACTGGGGCGCCAGATCGGGGCGCCAACGGCGAACATCCTGTTGCACCGGCTACCAGCGCTGCAAGGGGTGTATGTGGTGGCGGCCACACTGGACGATGGCGCCGTGTACGATGGCGTTGCCAACATAGGCCTGCGGCCGACCGTGGATGGCAAGCAGCCGTCCCTGGAAGTGCACCTGTTTGACTTTGCTGGCACACTTTATGGCCAGCACCTGGAAGTCGTGTTCCGCCACGGCCTGCGGGACGAGGAAAAGTTCGCTTCCGTGGATGAACTGAAAGAACAGATTACCCGGGATTTCGAGCACGCCCGTGCGTGGATTTCGGAGCACGGCACTGTAAAAAGCGCGCATTGAAACGCCCGGCTGCGCCCCAACGAATAAAAGACTGACCAACACTGACCAAGACCAAAAGAGTACGCACACAAACATGAGCGACTACAAGCACACCCTGAATCTGCCGGAAACCGCCTTTCCCATGCGCGGTAACCTGGCCAGGCGCGAGCCGGAAATGCTCAAGCGCTGGCAGGATCTCGACGTCTACGGCAACCTGCGCAAGCAGCGTGAGGGGCGGAACAAGTTCATTCTCCACGATGGTCCTCCCTACGCCAACGGCAGCATTCACATAGGTCATGCGGTCAACAAGATTCTCAAGGACATGATCGTCAAGTCTCAAGGCTTCATGGGCTACGACGCGCCCTATGTGCCGGGTTGGGACTGCCATGGCCTGCCCATCGAACACAAGGTGGAGCAGGAGATCGGCAAGGCAGGCGTGAAGGTGGATTACAAGACCTTCCGCCAAGCCTGCCGTGACTATGCCACCAAACAGATCGCCGGTCAGAAGGAAGACTTCATTCGCCTGGGTGTGATGGGTGAGTGGGACAAGCCCTATCTGACCATGGATCCCAAGGTGGAAGCCGGGATCGTTCGCGCCCTGGGCAAGATCGTAGCCAAAGGTCACCTGGTTCGTGGCTATAAGCCGGTTTACTGGAGTGTGGTGGGTCAGTCCGCACTGGCAGAGGCCGAAGTTGAGTACCAGGACAAAACCTCTACCCAGATTGACGTCCGCTTCACCGCCGTTGATCAGCCAAAAGCGCTCTCACTGTTTGGCACTGATAGGGGCGAAGGCGATGTGTCTGTCGTCATCTGGACCACCACCCCCTGGACCATTCCGGCCAACCAGGCCGTGTCCGTGAATGCCGAGCTGGACTATACGCTGGTCCAGACCGACGTCGGGCAGGGGCCGGAGCGCATGATCCTGGCTGCCGAGATGGTGGAAGGCGTCATGGCCCGCTGGCAGGTGGAAGACTATGAAGTGCTGGCGACCTGTTCCGGCGCCGCACTGGAGCACCTGGTGCTCCAGCATCCGATTTACGACAAGCAGGTGCCGGTCATCCTGGGGGAGCACGTATCCACCGACGCCGGTACCGGTGCTGTCCATACCGCGCCGGATCACGGTATGGAAGACTTTGAAGTAGGCAAGGCCTACAACATCGGCACCATCAACCTGGTTCAGGCCGACGGCACCTACACCTCGGCGGCCGGTGAACTGGCTGGCGTGCACGTTTACAAGGCCGATGAGCCGGTTTGCGGCGCGCTTGAGCGCGAAGGCAAGCTGGTCCGTTCGGAGAAGTTCCGTCACAGCTACCCGCACTGCTGGCGCACCAAGACCCCGCTGATCTACCGGGCGACTCCCCAGTGGTTTATCAGCATGGACAAGGAACACCTCCGCGCCGACGCTCTGGAAGCGATCAAGGGCGTGCGCTGGGTGCCCTCCTGGGGCAAGAATCGCATCGAAGCCATGTTCAACCAGTCTCCGGACTGGTGCATCTCCCGGCAGCGCACCTGGGGCGTACCCATCACCCTGTTTATCCACAAGGAGACACAGGAACTGCATCCGGACACCCAGAACCTGATCGAGAAGGTGGCCCAGCAGATTGAGGAGGGCGGTATCGACGCCTGGTACGAGCTGGATGCGTCCGCGCTGCTGGGCAGCGATGCCGAGCAGTACGAGAAGGTGACCGATACCCTCGATGTCTGGTTCGACTCCGGCGTGACCCACGAATCGGTGCTGCGGGTTCGCGAGGAACTGGGCCAGTTCCCGGCGGATATGTACCTGGAAGGTTCAGATCAGCACCGTGGCTGGTTCCAGTCGTCCCTGAAAACCTCCATCGCCATGAACGGTGTGGCGCCTTACAAGCAGGTTCTGACCCACGGCTTTACCGTCGATGGTAAGGGCCACAAGATGTCCAAATCCCTGGGTAACGTGATCGCGCCCCAGGAAGTCATGAACGAGCTGGGTGCTGACATCCTGCGGCTGTGGGTGGCGGCGACGGACTACAGCGGTGAAATGACCGTCTCGAAGGACATCCTGCGCCAGACCGCCGATGGTTACCGCCGGATCCGGAACACCTCCCGCTTCCTGCTGAGCAACCTGACCGGTTTCGATCCGGAACAGCACATGGTGGCACCGGAGGACATGATCGCCCTGGACCGCTGGATGGTGGATCGTGCCCTGCAGTTGCAAGAAGAGCTCCATGAGGATTACGGCAACTATGCCTTCCTGCGGATCTACCAGAAGGTCTACAACTTCTGCGAGGCGACCCTGGGCGGCTTTTACCTCGATATCATCAAGGACCGCCAGTACACCACCCAGGCCGACAGCCTGGCCCGTCGCTCCTGCCAGACGGCTCTCTATCACGTAGCCGAGGCCCTGGTTCGCTGGATTGCCCCGATCCTGAGCTTCACCGCCGATGAAATCTGGCAGCACCTGCCGGGCAAGCGGGGCGATACCGTATTCTACGAAACCTGGTACGAAGGCCTGACCGCACTGCCGGAAAACGCCGAGCTTGGTCGCGACTACTGGCGCGAGATCTACAGCGTCAAGGAAGCCGTCAACAAACGGCTGGAGGAGGCCCGGGCGCGTGGAGAGATCAAGGGCTCCCTGAGTGCGGAAGTCACCCTTTACTGCGAAGGTGATCTGGCGGCAGAGCTCAAACACCTTGGTGAGGAACTGCGTTTCGTCCTGATCACGTCTGAGGCCACCGTGAAGCCGGTCTCCGAGGCGGGCGACGCCGAGATGACTTCCCACGAAGGCCTCCGGGTGAAGGTGACTCCGGCTACCCACACCAAGTGCGAGCGTTGCTGGCATCACCGGGAAGATGTCGGCCGTAACGCCAGGTACGAGGACCTCTGTGGTCGTTGCGTGACCAACGTGGAAGGGCCCGGTGAAGCCCGCGCTTACGCCTGATGGACGCTGCCATGCCTGAACAGGTCGCCGGAAGCAAACTCAAGTGGCTGTGGCTGGCGGTGCTTGTGATCATCCTCGATCTCGGCACCAAGGCCATGGCCACGGCCATGCTGACCTACGGCGATCCGGTTCCGGTCATCCCCATGTTCAACCTGACCCTGCTCCACAATACCGGCGCCGCGTTCAGCTTCCTGGCCGAAGCCGCGGGCTGGCAACGCTGGTTTTTCGTAACCCTGGCCCTGGTGGTCAGTGTTGTGCTGATCTACTGGCTGAAAAACCTGAAGCGCCATGAAACCTGGACCGCCGTTGCCATCGTGCTCATACTCGGTGGCGCCCTGGGTAATGTCTACGACCGGGTGGTGCACGGCTATGTCGTCGACTTCCTGCATTTGTACTGGCAGGACTGGCACTTTCCCGCCTTTAACCTGGCCGACACCGCCATCACCATCGGTGCTGCCATGATGATTCTCGATATGTTCCGCAAACCCACCGATTCTGGTGGGGATGCTGAAAGGAGCGAGTAACTCTTATGAATGAACTGCCTGTCGACAAGGGTACCCGGGTCAAACTGCATTTCGCCCTGAAGTTTCCGGATGGTGAAGTGATCGATTCCACCTTTGAGAAAGAGCCGGCCACCCTCGAAATCGGCGATGAAAACCTGCCGGAGAATTTCGAAGCCTACCTGATGGGCATGAAGGCCGGCGACCGGGAAAGCTATCAAGTGCCCCCGGAAAAAGCCTTTGGTCAGCACAACCCCAACAACGTGCAGACGTTCAAGCGCCACGAGTTCAGCCCAGATATGGTGCTGGAGCCGGGCGTGATGATCTCCTTCGCGGATGCCCGCCAGAGCGAACTGCCGGGCGTTGTCAGCCGGGTGGAAGGCGATGAAGTGGAGGTGGATTTCAATCACCCCCTGGCAGGGCGTACACTGACCTTCGAAGTACAGATTATTGATGTGGAGCCCGCAGGGGCGACCCATTAAAAAGAAATAGCTGAGCGTCATACTCTGAACTAGCGGGGTGCGGGGAAGAACCTGCCGGGACTGTCTGCAGCATGGATGCTGCAGTCAAGCGTACAGGGACGTATTCACAGCGTGTCCCGGCAGGTTCTTCCCCGTAGCCCGCGGTCGCAATGCTCCAAAGTCCTTCGTCCGGAAATAGTGGCAAGATAATGCAAATCAGACTCGCAAACCCCCGTGGCTTCTGTGCCGGTGTTGACCGTGCCATCGAAATCGTCAATCGCGCCCTGGATGTCTTTGGCGCTCCGATCTACGTGCGTCACGAAGTCGTGCATAACAAATTCGTGGTGGACAACCTCCGCAACCGCGGCGCCATCTTCGTTGACGAACTGGACGAAGTCCCGGACGACAAGCTCGTCATCTTCAGCGCCCACGGCGTCTCCCAGGCGGTGCAGAACGAAGCTGCCCGCCGCGGCCTGAAAGTCTTCGACGCCACCTGCCCGCTGGTCACCAAGGTCCACCTGGAAGTGATGCGCTACAGCCGCGACGGCCGGGAATGCATCCTGATCGGCCACCATGGCCACCCGGAAGTGGAAGGCACTATGGGGCAATATGACCACCGCAATGGCGGTGACATCTACCTCGTGGAAAACGAGGAAGATGTGGCAAAGCTGGAAGTGACTGATCCCACAAAGCTCTCGTATGTCACCCAGACCACGCTGTCCATGGACGACACCGCCCGAGTCATCGACGCCCTGCGCGCCAAATTCCCCGAAATCCAGGGACCCCGCAAAGACGACATCTGCTACGCCACCCAGAACCGCCAGGACGCCGTGAAGCAGCTCGCCGGAGACTGTGACCTGATGCTGGTGGTTGGCTCCCCGAACAGTTCCAATTCCAACCGGTTGCGAGAATTGGCTGAGCGGATGGGTACGCCGGCCTACCTGATCGATGAGGCATCTCAGATTGATCCTGCCTGGCTTGAGGGAAAGACCTCAGTTGGCGTAACCGCTGGTGCCTCTGCGCCCGAAGTATTGGTGAACGATGTGATCAATCGCCTCAGGGAATTGGGGGGTGGTGTTCCGGAGGAAGTTGCCGGGCGTGAGGAGAATATTGTGTTTTCGATGCCCAAAGAGCTCAGGATTGATGTGGTAGAGGTTTCCTGACTTTTGCCCTCGTATGGCAGGTGAGCTTTGCCGGATGGGGCCTTGCTTCATTCGGGAAGCTTCCCAGACTTTCAATATCCTGCCCTATTTCCCCCCCCCTTTTTTTTGTGAACCGTTACACCTCACTTCTTAAGTAGCGACCGTTTATCATGCTAAGACTCCCGCTTATCGCAGGTGGGTGGTTTCGCACCCTGACTCAAAATAATCTGTAACCAATCAGAAATAGGGAAGAATTATGTCCGGATTCCAGCGAAGCTCTGGCTTTACGTTGCTTGAACTGATTATAACGATCGTCATTCTGGCAATCGTTGCATCGTTTGCAGTTCCGTCTTTTCGCGAGACCGTACTTAATAATCGGCTGACGTCTCAAATAAATGAAGCGTCCAGCCTTATGAGCTATGCCCGCAGTGAAGCATCCAAAATGCAGGATGGCGTGATTACTGTCTGCGCCAGTGCTGACAGCGCTTCATGCAGTGGTGCAAACACGTGGGAGACCGGCTGGATTGTGATGCGCGACCTTGACGGTGATCGCGTGCTCGATGCCGGAGACGACCAGCTCCTCCGGATCAGCCAGGCCCTAGAAGGTGGCAACACCATGAGAATCGCTGGCCTTACCAGTGGTGGAGGCTCATTTGTGCAGTTTTCAGGCAATGGCTTCCCGATTCCTCCGGGAATTGGTCTATCGGCTGCAGGCACGATTACAGTATGTGATTCCCGTGGTGCGGCGGCAGCTCGGGCAATTGTTGTCAGCGTGTCCGGTCAGACACGTCTGGCGCGAGATACCTCGGGTAACGGCGTACTGAACGATCACAACAACGCAAATATCACCTGTCCGTGAGAGTGGCGCAATGATGAAAACGTCGTTTATTCCGAAGCGCGGTGCCAACAGAAGCGAAATGAAAGGCATGAAAAGTCAGGGCTTTACGCTGATTGAAATTCTGGTGACCGTGTTCATCCTGGCGATAGGGCTTCTGGGCCTCGCCGGTTTGCTGGTCGACGGAATGCGAAACAATCAGGGTGCGTATTTGCGGACCCAGGCGAGCATTCTGGCCTATGACATGGCTGACCGCATACGGGCCAATCGGGCCCAGGCTGTAGGCGGTGGAGCCTATGACGGCTTCACGACCGTTGGCGCATCCACAAACCTCCCGGTTTGTGCGACGCAGAACGGCGGATGTTCGCCGGCGCAACAGGTAACGGTGGATTTGGCTCAGTGGGCGCGCCAGATTCAGGGAGTCGGAAGCGACATGACGCTCTTGCCTGGCGGGCAAGGCTCGATTCAGTTCGATGCCGGCACCGAGATGTTTACGATCTCTGTCCAGTGGGATGAAGTTGTCAGAGAAGGCGATGCTAACGAACAAATCGCCGGTGATAATTCCTTTTTCCTGAATTTCTCATTATGAGGTGCTTGATGGGAGCCAAAAAAGTTCAGGGGTTCATTACCCATAGCCCAAAAGGGCAGGCCGGTTTATCGCTGGTTGAATTGATGGTCGCGCTTGCCCTGAGTGCAACGCTGATTCTTGGCATTTTCACGGTCTATGTGGATTCAAGCCAGACCGCTCGCCTCAGTACGTCTCTTGCGCGGATTCAGGAATCCGGTCGGATCGCGACGGATATCGTCGGGCGAGACATGCGGAT
Organism: Marinobacter metalliresistant; assembly: GCF_038098645.1. Classification (NCBI taxonomy): domain Bacteria; kingdom Pseudomonadati; phylum Pseudomonadota; class Gammaproteobacteria; order Pseudomonadales; family Marinobacteraceae; genus Marinobacter; species Marinobacter metalliresistant. Next base: position 3,753,200 of record NZ_CP101118.1, read on the forward strand.
GATTGGTTTTCAGGGATGTGCGGACCCTGCAGACGTGACCATGAGGATTATCGCGGATAACGCCCCTACGGCAGATTTCTTCTCCACCACCCTTAGAGGCTGGGAAGTCGCCGACGGCAACTGGGCCAATGGCACCGAGTTTGACGGGACCCCGATTGAGGCCAATGCCCTCGTTGGAAGCGATGTGATTTCGATACAGCGCGGCCAGACCATTGACGTCGAGGTGACCGGAAACATGAACGTGGTAAACGCCAACATTCAGGTGGCAGGCACTGCGATTAATTCGTTTACCCAGAATGACATTGTTCTGATTTCCGATTGCGAGAACGCGGATCTTTTTCGAATATCGAGCGACCCAAGTAGCGGCACCTGGGCGCACGCCCAAAACGTGAACTCCAGCAACAATCTGGGGCAGGCGTACAACGAAAGCGCCCGGATTATGAGGTTCTCATCCAACGTTTATTTTGTCGCCGATACCGGGCGTGATGACATTCAGGGTAACGACATAATTGCTCTCTATAGGGGCGCCAATAACATGCTCGCTGCCGGCGGGCCAAGCTTCCAGGTTGACGAGCTGGTGGAGGGGGTCGAGAGCATGCAAATCCAGTATGGGGAGATACTGCCCACCAACAATATCCGTTACGAAACCGCTGACAACGTCACCGATATGTCTCGCGTGGTCGCGCTGAGAATCGGCTTGCTGATCAGTGACGCTGACCAGGTTCGGGACACGGACGATACATCGAGCTATGCGCTGCCAGGCGAAGTGATTACTGAAGCAAGTGGTGCCGGCCCGGTGACGCACCCGGAAGACACCCGCTTGAGGCGGACTTTCATCAGTACGGTGACCTTGAGAAACAGGGATTAAGCATAGGTGCATAGAACGCCAGAGGATAGAAGCTATGACTGAATTGAAGACAGGTCGCCAGGAGCGTGGCGCAGTTCTGATCGTAAGCCTTGTGGTTTTGTTGGTCTTGACGCTCATCGGTGTCGCGGGGATGAATACGTCAGTGATGCAGGAGCGTATGGCCGTGAATGCCCAGAACTCCAATCGGACATTTCAGGCTGCCGAGAGTTCCGCCAGTGCCTTGACGGAGCGGTTAATCGGGAATGATTTGAGCTTGCTAAGAGAGTCGATGCAATCTGCGGACAATATGAGCAGTTCGGTTAACTTCACGGTTGACGCCGGGAACGGCGTTGCCGGTACCTACCAGGCCCGGTACCTCGGCGAAATAATAGCCGGTAGCGGCAGCTCACTGGATGCTAACGAGAGCTCCACGGCACTGGATGGTTATCGATATGAGTTAAGTGGCACTGCAACCATGGCAGGGACCGGTGCGACTTCAACGGTCTTCAAGGGAATCGAATATTACTGATTGTTGGTTTTGGGACCAGCTCTGGAGGAAAAGATGATCAAGAAAATGCTTTGTTTACCACTGGTAATGTTCGTTTGGGCGATCACTCCGGTCAGTGCGGCGAGTCTTGAGGATGCGCGGTTAATTGATAGCCCGATTGAGGCCTATGAAGCCGCTTCCGTCGAGTTGATGGTAGATTCATCGTCACGGGTATTCAGTGTGGTTACCGAAGGCTGCGAGCTTTGCCCTGAACCACGCCTGCTTCCAGCTCGTGGATTCAAGGTTCAGGTTGGCAAGCGTGACGTAGGTGCAGATGGATACCGGCGCGTTTCTGGCCAAGCCGGTACCGTACTCGTGGATTCGGATAGTGGGATGGCGTTGATGGTCATTTATCCTATCCAGCAAGAAGGAGAGCTGCAATGAAGGTCTTCATAAAACGATTCGCGTGGGGCCTGCTTTCCATGTCCCTGACGGTTGGCACCTCTACAGCGGTTGCTGACGATACCGAGATTTTCTTTACAGACGCTGACAAGATCGTCAAGCCCAACATTCTGTTTATTCTCGATAAGTCCGGAAGCATGAGCAATATCGCGGAAGGAACGTCCAATCGCCTGGAGGTTGTTCAGGCGGTAATGGGCAATCTTCTGGATGATATGGAAGACGTCAATGTCGGGGCCATGTATTTTGGTGGCAACGATGGTGGTTATTTCCTCTCGGCAATCAAACCGATTGCTGACGTCAGGTCACCATTGAAAACCGCAATCAATGGGCTCTCGCCGGGCGGAAATACGCCGCTTTCCGAGACAACTTTTGAGGCAATGAGGTATTTTCAGGGAGGTGATACGTTCATCCGTGATTCCAGCGTTGCCGATGTGATGGATGGAAACAAATACGACAGCCCGATCGAGTACCAGTGCCAGCCAAACAACATCATTTTGTTAACGGACGGCCAGCCCACTCAGGATACCAACTATCAAAGCACCATGGAGAGCACCGTCGGCTCGTGTTCCGGCAACTGCCTCGACGAAATTGCGGAGTACATGTTTGATAACGACATGAGCACGGAACAGGACGGTCCGCAGTCCATCCGCACATACACTGTGGGCTTCCAGAGCAATCAGACGCTGCTTTCTGACGCCGCTTCCAATGGCGGCGGACAGTACTTTCAGGCTAACGACGCCGCTTCATTGGCAACCGCGTTTGAGACAGCCTTCAACGACATCCTTGCGACCTCTGCAACCTATGTGGCTCCAGGCATTGCGGTCAACACTTTTGACCGCCTGAATCACCTCGATGCGCTCTATTTTGCTCTGTTCCAGCCGGCGAAAGGAGCCCGTTGGCCGGGTAATCTTAAGCGCTACAAACTCGCTATCCAGGAGAATTCCACTACCGGGCAAAGTGAGGCCGTCATTGTCGGCGAGGACGGGCAGCCAGCCGTCGACCCGAACAGCGGTTTCTTCAAGGATAGTGCCCAGAGCTGGTGGAGCAATATCCAGGATGGCAAGGTTGTTACCGACGGAGGAGCCTCGTCACAGCATGCAGATCCCAACTCCGATCGCAAGGTCTATTCGAATCTCGCCACAAACAGGGGGCTGACGAATAGCGCCAATGCGCTCGCAACAGGTAATAATAATCTGACCAAGGCTCTCTTCGGGGACACAAACATGTCCGATGCAGATTTCTCCGCCCTGGTTAACTGGACCCGGGGTCAGGATCTCGATGATTCGGACGGTGATGCATCAACAACCGACTCACGGAAGTTTATCGCGGACCCGCTCCACTCCGTACCGCACCTGATCGTCTATGGTGGCAGTGAGTCTTCACCGGATACCGCAGTGTTCTTTGGGGATAATCAGGGCTTTATCCACGGTATCGATGGTGAGACCGGGGAAACGCACTTCTCATTCATGCCCAGAGACCTTCTGAAAAATCAGGCAGGTTTAAAAGAAAACAGCGAGACCGCGAATAAAGTGTATGGCATGGACTCGTCTATCCTCAGCTGGGTTAATGATGACAACAATGACGGCAGTATCATTGCTGGCGACGGCGATTTCGCTTATATCTACTCGGGTATGCGCCGTGGTGGTTCCAACTACTACGCACTGGATGTAACCAACCCTGATCAGCCAGACTTTCTCTGGTCGATTCAGGGTGGGCAAGCCAATACCGATTTCGCTGAGCTGGGCCAAACCTGGTCGAGACCTTCCAAGACCAAGGTGGAAATTGGCAACCAGATCCACGACGTGTTGATCTTCGGCGGCGGATACGATGCTGACCAGGACGATGCAACAACGCGCACCGTTGACGATATCGGCCGGGCTTTGTACATCGTGGATGCTGAAACCGGTGACCGTCTCTGGTGGGCTGGCCCCACAGGCAGTGGCGCGAACCTTGAGCTTGCTGATCTGAAATACAGTATCCCCTCTGCCCCCAAGGCTCTAGACCTGACCGGTGATGGTAAGATTAACCAGATATACGTGGGTGATATGGGCGGACAGATTTTCCGGTTTGATGTTACCAATTCCAACGCTGCCGATGACCTGGTTACCGGTGGTGTAATCGCAGATCTGGCGGAGGATAACAGTACCGCGAACAATCGGCGTTTCTACCATGCGCCGGACCTGTTCGGTTTGAAGTTTGGCGGAACGCGGTTCCTTGGTCTGGTCATCGGGTCGGGCTTTCAGGCTCACCCTCTGGACGAAAATATTGATGACCGCATTTACATGATGCGAATTCCTGAGATCAGCGCGCCGCCGGTCGACGACCAAGGCAACGTGCTGTACACGCCCATTACTGAGACAGATCTTTACGATGCCACTGACAACCTGGTTCAACAGGGAACATCGCAAGAGCAGAACGACGCTGCTGCGGCGATTGGCTTGGCGGATGGCTGGTATATCCGCCTGACGAACAGCGGTGAAAAGGTGCTCTCGACAAGCCAGACCATCAATAATGAGGTGTTTGTCACTACTTACGAGCCAACTCCAAGTACAAACATCTGTATTCCGTCGGCCGGTACATCGCGCCTGTATCACCTGTCGGTGCTTGATGGGCGTGCTGTCGTCAACTACGACGGAGTGGGCGCAGCCGACGAGCTGACCCGCCCTGACCGGGAGGTGGAACTCAATACGATCGGTCTGCCTGCCGACCCTCAGCGCATGCGTGTTGATGATACGGATGTGGTGTGTGTTGGCGCGGAATGTGTGACGGTAGACTCTCTCAAGGGCGTCGTTGAAACCTATTGGTACGAGGAGTAAGTCTTGGTTAAGGCAAGGAGTTCCCAGTCAGGTTTTACGCTTATTGAACTGATGATCGTGGTGGCGATTATTGGGATCATCGCCGCCATTGCTTATCCCAGTTACGTAGAGTACACGGATCGTACTCGCCGTTCTGATGCTCAAGGAGCGTTAACCGGGCTCTCGGGTGCTATGGAGCGATATTATGCTTCTAACAACACTTATGAGAGTGCAGCGGCCGGTGGTGCGGATACCGGTGCTCCGGCTATATACCCGGATGAGGCGCCGCTCGACGGTGGGCAGAAGTATTACGATCTGACCATCGAGGCTGCGGATGCAAACTCCTACACCTTGCGGGCAACTCCGAAAGGCGTGCAAGCGGGAGATGGAAACCTGGAGCTTGACTCTACCGGTGCGCGACGCTGGGATCGCGACAATGATGGCTTTGGCGCTGGTGATAATACCTGGGAAAACTAACTTCCGGTAATCCTTGCAGCAATGATTGAAACGCCGGCCTTCAGGGTCGGCCTTTTCGTCTATGTCCGACAATTAACCAGGGCAGAAAACCTTCGCTCCCCATGAAAGCTTAATCATGCCATCCGCGTCCTTGTCGTGCTCGGCCCGGAAACGACCGGCAATGTTGACCGCCATGTAGCTCATGTTGCCGCTTGCCGGATTCGAAGGACAAAGTATCAGGCTTCCCATTGCGCCATGAGCCATACCCCTGGGATTAAACTGAAAGTAGCCTCGCCCGGCTGTGCGAGAGCGTATCCGGAAACCCCCGAAGTCTGGCGTGAATTCCCGGATTACCGTGTCTTCGTCAGGTTGTTTGTTATTGTCTGAATCAACAAATACCGAAATGGTGTTTTGCCAGTCGTCTATGCATTTGTTCTGTGACGAGAGGGGGCAGACCGTGATCAGCTGACGCTGACTTGCCGCCGACCAGCGGGCGAATGCGAAGATTGAGTGATAGTGTTCAATAAGAGTTCTGTGATTTGATCGCTCGATCCAACCTCCGAACGACTGAACAGCAAAACCGGTGGCAATGGCCAGCACGGCGACCGTAATAACAAGCTCCGGCAGTGTAAAACCTGCAGGTGATTTGGCGGTACTCATCGTTAACATCCATGTTCTATCTTTTTGGGAAGTGCCGGATTCACGTCCTGCGATATCCGGTAAGATTATTTTAAAAGGATGGAATTTATATTCTGTGAACCAGTCCCTTTAAATGTCTGCTAACTTTACTCCATCCCCAACTTCTTCAATCGATACCGCAACGCCCGAAAACTGATCCCCAACCGCTTCGCCGCCGCCGTCTTGTTCCAGCGGGTCGCCTCCAGAGCCTTCTCAATCGCTTGCCGTTCGATGCTTTCCAGGTATCCTTCCAGATCGATTTCACCATCCGGCACGGTAAAATTCTCACCTTCGCCGGCCTGGCCCTCGGCAATAATCTGTGAGGGCGATGCGGCATGCTGTACACCATTCCCGAGATGCAGATCGTCAGCGTCAATCTGGTCGGCATCGCACAGGGTAAACGCGCGTTCCAGAACATTCTCCAATTCCCGCACGTTTCCGGGAAAATCGTAGCTCTTGAGGCGCTCTATCGCAGCGGGAGTTAACGTGGCCGGATCGCATTCGTACTCTCCGGCAATACGTTCAAGAATGTGGCCGGCGAGTATGGGGATATCATCGAGCCGCTCCCGCAAAGGCGGAACAGCCAGTTCGATCACGTTAATCCGGTAGAACAGGTCCTGGCGGAAGCTGCCTTCCTGAACCAGTTCCGGCAGGTTTTTATGGGTGGCGCTCAGCACCCGGATATCTACCGGTACTTCCTTGGTGTCACCTACTGGTCGGACCGCTTTTTCCTGGATGGCCCTGAGCAGTTTCACCTGCATGGCCAGCGGCAGGTCTGCGACTTCATCCAGAAACAGAGTGCCACCGTTGGCAGAGCGGAACAGGCCGTCCTTGTTTTCCACAGCCCCGGTAAAGCTGCCTTTCTTGTGCCCGAAGAATTCACTCTCCATGAGTTCCGAGGGAATCGCACCACAGTTCACGGCAATGAAAGGTCCCTCCCGGCGGGGGCCCTGAAGGTGAATCATTCGGGCAACCAGTTCCTTACCACTGCCGGACTCACCACTGATGAATACCGGCGCCTGGCTTCTGGCCAGCTTTCGGGTCTGGTTCCGGAGTTTCCGGATCTCCGGAGATTTACCGAGTAGCAGGCCGGGCTCGTCGGCTCCATCTTCCGAGTCCGCCTTGGGCTCCGAGAGCTTGAGCGCACTGTTTACCAGCTCTCTTAAGCGGGGCAGTTCCACCGGCTTGGAAACAAAATCGAAAGCCCCGGCTTTGAGGGATTCAATCGCCGTGTCCATATTGCCGTAGGCGGTAATGACGGCCACCGGTGTTGCCGGAGCATGCTGCTGGATCCACTGAACCAGTTCGATACCATTGCCGTCCGGCAGGTTCATGTCGGTGAGGCAGAGGTTCGGTTTGTTCTGCTCCAGCAGCGCCAGAGCGCTGGTCAGGTCGGGTGCCGTGAAGGTGGTTATGCCCATTCGGGTGAGGGTGATTTCCAGCAGTTCCCGGATGTCCGGTTCGTCGTCAACGATCAGCGCTGTGTATGTGGTCATGTTGTGTCGTCGGTTCCATGTCGTTGTTCAAACGCCCGATATCCGCCGGTGTAGGGTCAGATCATTCGCCCAGGGTGGGCGAACGTAATGCGGAAACAGCAGCCGGGCTGGTCGTCGTCTACCAGGGAAAGATGCGCCTGATTAGCCTCGCACAGTTCCCGTGCCAGATAAAGCCCGAGCCCGGTTCCGCTCTTGTCGGTGGTGAAAAAGGGCTCGAACACCGAGTTACGGTTTTCAGGGGCAATGCCAGGCCCGAAATCGCGGACATCCACGTAGGCTCGTTCGCCATCTGCTGTGGCTCCGGCGTGAAGTTCGATGTGCCGCTCGCCGGTCTGCTGTTTACTATACCGCAAGCCATTATCGCAGAGGTTAACCATCACCTGCTCGATCTGGCTTTTATCGAAACGGGCTGGCGGCAGGTCGTCTGAGTCGTTCTTCAGGATGATATTTGAGGAGGTGCAGTCTTGGTCCTGGGTTTGGAGAAAATCTTCCCTGAATTCCTTTAGCCAGGGCTCCAACTCGATCAGGTCGGCGTTGGCGGCCCGGCGCCGGGAGAGGTCCAGAACATTCTCGATGATGCCATTTACCCTGCGGGAATGGCGCCGGATGATTCCAAGCATCTGGCGGTCGCCGGGCTCAAGGTTCGGGGCCTCTTCCATCAGCTGTGCCGCATGGCTGATCGCACCCAGAGGGTTGCGAATCTCATGAGCAATGCCTGCGGTGAGTCGCCCGAGAGAAGCCAGTTTCATCTGTTGTGCCTGCTGGGTGACCTTACTCATATCTTCAATGAACACGAGTATCTGGTCGCCGCGTTCCTGGTCCAGTTGGGTAAAGTTTGCCTGCAATAACGGGGACGTAGGCGAGGGCTGGAAGGGTTCGATCCGGCGAGTGGGGTCTTTCAGCCAGGCTTCGAGGCCCTGTTTCAAGGGTTTGGGTAGCACGGTTGTGAATTCATGAATGGGTGCCGCGGCTTTGGGGGCGCCGTACAAAAGCTCCTCGGCGGCGGCATTGGCCAGGCGAATCTGGCCGAAACAATCCAGCACCAGTATGCCGGTGCGCATGCGCTGGATAATCTGCTGGTTGATCTGCTCCAGTTCGGCAATGCTGCGGGCCCGGCTGGTGGCCAGTGCCTCGCTGCGCATCATCCGGCGGGAGATGTTCTGCAACACGAAGGCCGCCGCAAAGTAGAGGATGCCCAGGGAGCCGGCCCGGACAATATCGTCTGCCGATTCACCCAGTGCCAGTACCGCCCACCCGGAGATGCCCAGCGAACTGATGGCGGCCAGTGCCGCATAAAACGTTCCCATGCGGCTTGGGGTCAGGATGTTGCCCGCGGCCACGGAAACAATAACAAGGTTGGCCAGGCCGTTGGTAATGCCCGTGCTGGTGAGCAACAGCCCGTGCATGATCAGAATGTCCAGCAGAATCGAGAGCGTGATGTGCCGCTGGCCAGGATGAAACCCCGCCACGAGGAGCAGGGCGATAAAGGCGTTCAGCCCCAGATACGCTGAAACGCCGGCCTGGTAGTAGTCGAGCATCCGGAATTGCACGTCGAAATTGACCGGATCGACGAACAGCAGCGCCACCAGTATCAGGCTGACCACCAGGCGGTAGTGGTTGTAGATCCTGAACAGTTTTGCCTGCTGCAGGCCGGAAGGCGTGGTGGGAACGGCCGGGCTTATGGTGTTGGCTGTTGTTGTAGATGTCTCTGTTGCCATGATTTACCGGAATCCGCTGTTGGTCGGAAGAAATCCACGCGCGTGCGGGGTTATAATAGCCTTTTCATGGCAATGAGTTACAGGAGCCGATTTATGTCCGTGTCCGGAAAACAGGCCGTCTACGGGGTGACAGCCAGAAAACTGCGGGTGGTGATGGCCCAACTGGACTTTCTGGTGGGTGATATTCCCGGCAACACGGAGCTCGTCATTGATGCTGTCCAGCGGGCGGCATCGGACCACCAGGCGGACGTTGTGGTCTTTCCCGAGCTTTGCCTGACGGGTTATCCGCCGGAGGACCTGCTGTTGCGGCCAAGCCTTGAGGTTCGTGTTAACGAAGCGCTGGAGCGGCTGCAGGAGGCGCAACTGGAGCCGGCCATCGTTATCGGTGCACCCCTGCGCCACGGAGCGCTCCTGTATAACGCGGCTGTGGTTATCGACGGTGGCGAAATCACCGGTCGGTACTTCAAGCGTTTCCCGCCCAATTACCAGGTGTTTGATGAAAAGCGGTACTTCGCTGAAGGTGCGGATGTTTTGACCCTTGATATCCGTGGTGTTCAGGTCGGCATCACCGTCTGTGAAGACATCTGGAAGGAAGGGCCGGTAGAGGACTGTGCCGCAGCCGGCGCACGGCTGATCCTGAACCTGAACGCCTCCCCCTACGATATCGATAAACAGGCCCGCCGGAAGGCCCTGCTGGAGCGTAAAGCGAGAGAGAATCTGGTCAGTATTGTTTATGTGAACCTCGTTGGTGGCCAGGACGAGCTGGTCTTTGACGGTGGCTCCATGGTGTTCGATCACTCCGGTGTGCTGATGGCAGAAGCGCCCCAGTTTGGCGAGGGCCTTTACCCGGTCGATTTTTTGTGTGAGCGCCACTGCCAGCCGATTTCCCAGCCCTTACCTGAGGAGCCGTCACTGGAAGCCAATGTGTACAAGGCTCTGGTGACGGGCGTTCGGGATTATGTAAATAAAAATGGCTTTAAATCGGTGGTTCTGGGGTTGTCCGGCGGCATCGACTCGGCGGTCACCCTGGCGGTGGCGGTTGATGCCCTGGGTAAGGACCGTGTCCGGGCGGTGATGATGCCTTTTCGTTATACCTCCAGCATGAGCCTTGAGGACGCCGAGGCTGAAGCGGTGGCACTGGGGGTTCAGTACGACGTGTTCTCTATCGAGCCCATGTACGATGCCTTCATGGAAACCCTGGCCGGGCCTTTCGAGGGTACCCGTCCTGACACAACCGAGGAGAACTTGCAGGCCCGCCTGCGCGGTGTTCTGCTGATGTCCCTGTCCAACAAGTTCCGCTCTCTGGTGCTGACAACCGGTAACAAGAGCGAGATGGCGGTGGGCTATTCAACGTTATACGGGGATATGGCCGGGGGGTTTGACGTTCTCAAGGATGTGCCGAAAACCCTGGTGTTCCGGTTGGCCAGGTACTGCAACACGGTATCCCAGGTAATCCCGGAGCGGGTTATCACCCGGCCGCCCTCCGCCGAACTGGCGCCGGACCAGAAAGATGAGGACAGTCTGCCCGGCTACGATGCGCTGGATCAGATCCTGAACCTCTACGTGGAGCGGGATTTCAGTGCCGACGCCATCGTTGCGGAAGGCTTTGAACGGGCCGATGTGGAGCGGGTTATCCGCCTGGTGGACACCAACGAATACAAGCGCCGGCAGGCGCCGATTGGCGTACGGATTACCGAGCGTGGTTTTGGCAAGGACCGTCGTTATCCCATTACCAACGCCTGGAAAAGCGGAAAGTAGCCGATTGCCCGGGGTCAGATGAAAAAGGGGTCAGATGAAATTGGGGTCAGATGAAAACTTCATCTGACCCCAATTTCATCTGACCCCAATTTCAGCCTTTTATTCGTCGCCCATCAGGCCAAAGGTGACAACGTTGGTGAGTGAACGACTCTCTCCCTTCAGCAGGTCTGCCTCGAACTCGCCATTGCTGTTAAACGCTTCGCTGTCTGGAAAGTTGGTGCGAAGCAGGGCGATGGCGTCTTGGGCGCCCTTTTTCAGGTCAAGAAACTGATAGGTTTCGACCATGATGATCAGGGCCTCTTCAACGGAAGGCGATGACGGGTAGTTCTCCACCACGTATCGGCCACGGTTGTTGGCGGCAACATAGGCCTGGCGCTTGATATAGTAGCGGGCTGCGTTGATTTCCAGTTCGGCCATCCGATTACGGATCGCAACCATGCGCTGGCGGGCGTCTGCCACATACTGGCTGTCCGGGTAGCGGTTGAGCAGTTCCGAAAAATCCCGGAAGGATTGCATCTGCTCACCCGGATCCCGGGCGGCCACGTCGATCGGGAAATAACGGGCCGCAAGCCCCAGGTCCAGGTTGTAGGAGGCAAGGCCGCGCATATACAGGGCATAATCCGCGTGGTCACTTTGCGGGTTCAGCCGCAGAAAGCGGTCAGCCGCCGCTCGGGCGCCTTCGAGATCCAGGTTCTGGTAACGGGCATAAATGAGATCAAGCTGAGCCTGCTCGGCATAGCGGCCGAAGGGATAGTAAGTTTCCAGCGAATCCAGGTTTTGTTCCGCTTCGTTGAAATTCCCGGAGCTCATGGCTTGGCGGGCATTCTCATAGTAAGTCTTCTCCGGAAGCACTTCTTCCTGCTTATTGGAGGCGCAGGCACTGATCAGAACAACCAGTGTGGAAAGTAGCAGTAAACGAAGACCTGATCTCATGCCGGAATCCCGTATAATGTCGATTAATTCAAGGGCAGCCATTGTAGCGGGGAAGTTGCTCCATGTGCAGAGGCATGTGAAGAGCAACGCCCCGCTGTTTCAAAGAATCTGACCGAAACGTAACACACACAGGCCCTGGGGGCTTAATGTCATCTGAAAATCGAATCGTCGCCAGCTTTGTTGTCCCACCGACGTTGAGTGACCGGCGCCTGGATCAGGCAGCGGCAGAGCTGATGCCCGAGCACTCCCGTTCGCGACTGCAATCATGGATTAAAAGTGGTGTGTTGACAGTGAATGGCGAGGCGCGCAAGCCTCGGGACAAGGTGATGCTCGATGATCGCCTGGAGCTGGATGCCGAGCCGGAAATTCGGGTGAGCTGGCAGGCTGAGGAAATCTCCCTGGATATCGTCTACCAGGACGAGCATCTTCTGGTCATCAACAAGCCCGCCGGGCTTGTGGTGCATCCGGCGGCCGGCCATGCCGACGGCACGCTGGTCAATGCGCTGCTGAACTATGCACCAGAAGTGGAAAATCTTCCAAGGGCAGGTATCGTGCATCGGCTCGATAAAGATACCTCGGGCATCATGGTCGTTGCCCGCAGCCTGATTGCCCACACCTCCCTGGTGGACCAGTTGCAGACACGAACCATGGGGCGCGAATATGAAGCGGTTGTGGTCGGCACGCTGACGGGTGGTTCAACGGTGGATGCGCCTATCGGCAGGCACCCTCGGGAGCGTAAAAAGATGGCGGTGGTTGCTTCGGGCAAGCCGGCGGTTACCCATTATCGCCTGGTAGAGCGTTTTGCCGCCCACACGCTCATCCGCTGCAAACTTGAAAGCGGCCGTACTCACCAGATCCGGGTGCATATGGCCCATGTCAAACACCCGCTGGTTGGTGATCCGATGTATGGCGGTCGCCTGCGGCTTCCCAAGGGAACCACTGAAGAGCTGCGCGAGGCGCTCTCCGCGTTCAACCGCCAGGCACTCCATGCCCGGCAGCTGACGCTGGAGCATCCGGAGACCGGTGAAATCCTGAGCTGGGAAGTACCCTTGCCGGGAGACATGGTCACGCTGATAGAAGCCCTGCGCAAACACGCCCGGGAGCTGGAACACCGTGATTACTGAAGGAACCCTCCTGAACCCGGGCTGGTCCGGGCCGGGAAGGGTGCAGGCCATCAGCACAACCCGCGCAGGCGGTGTCAGCGGATCGCCGTGGAACAGCCTCAATCTCGGCGGCCATGTCGGAGACAACCCGGAACACGTGCAAGAGAACCGGCGGAGACTTGCCGAATTCATCAGGCTGGATAGTGCCCGGATCGGTTGGCTTAACCAGGTGCACGGCACCAAGGTTGTCGAACTCACACCGGACAACGTCCAGCAAATCGCGAATGCTGACGCCAGCTACACCCGACACCCCGGCATCGCCTGCGCCATCCTCACCGCCGATTGCCTGCCGGTGATTCTCTCGGATTACAAAGGTACGGTCGTCGGCGCCGCCCATGCCGGCTGGCGGAGCCTGTGCGGTGGCGTAATTGAGAACCTGGTGAGCGCCATGGCTGTAGCACCCGAAACGCTGCAAGCCTGGCTCGGCCCGGCCATCGGTCCAGACAGGTTCGAAGTCGGCCCGGAAGTCCGTGACGCGTTTTTGAGGCATGATCCGGAAGCCGCCCGCGCTTTCAGGACCGACGGTGCCCGGTCGGGGCATTTCATGGCAGATATCTACGCCCTTGCCACCCTGAGGTTGAACAATCTCGGTGTTTCCGCCGTCACTGGCGGTGGTCTGTGCACAGTGCAGGACCAAGACCGGTTTTTTTCCTATCGAAGGGATGGTCAGACAGGGCGCATGGCAACCCTGATCTGGAGAGCCTTACCCGACCCAGGCTTGCACCGAAGCCAGAACTGACGGCCGTCAAATTTCTGACGAATAGACCGCAGTCCCGCTTGAAGTCCCCCCACTTGCCCCTACATTAAGGGTCAAAGCAATCGAATATCCGCCATCACCGGCACTACGGTATTCGCAGAATTTTGGGGAAACTACACATGAGAATCGACAAGCTGACCAGCAAGCTGCAGACCGCCCTCGCGGACGCACAATCCATCGCGGTCGGGAAAGATCACAACTTCATCGAACCAGTGCACCTGATGCAGGCGTTGCTTGATCAGGAGGGCAGTGCCATTAAGCCGTTGCTCAAGCAGTCCGGTGCCGAGCCCGGACGCATTCGCCAGGCCATCGCACGGGAAATCGAGAACCTGCCGGAAGTGCAGGGATCGGCCGGCGATGTCTCCATGTCCAATGACATGGGCCGGCTGTTCAATATTGCCGACAAACTGGCCCAGAAGCGGAAGGACCAGTTCATTTCCAGTGAACTGATGTTGCTGGCGGCGCTGGAAGACCGTGGCACCCTGGGTCGGGTCCTTCGTGAGCAGGGTGTCGACAAGGCCGCCCTGGAGAAGGCCATCAACGAGGTTCGTGGCGGTGAAGCTGTAAACGATGCCGGCGCGGAAGAAAATCGCCAGGCGTTGTCCAAATACACCATCGACCTGACCGAGCGCGCCGAGGCCGGCAAGCTGGACCCGGTGATTGGTCGTGACGACGAGATCCGCCGCACGATCCAGGTGCTGCAACGTCGCCGGAAGAACAACCCGGTACTCATCGGTGAGCCTGGCGTGGGTAAAACCGCGATCGTTGAAGGTCTGGCCCAGCGAATCGTGAACGGCGAGGTGCCGGATGGCCTCAAGGACAAGAAGGTCCTGTCCCTGGATATGGGGTCTCTGATTGCCGGTGCCAAATTCCGGGGTGAATTCGAAGAGCGGCTGAAGGCAGTGCTGAATGAGCTTTCCAAGCAGGAAGGCCAGATTATCCTGTTTATCGACGAAATCCACACCATGGTTGGTGCCGGCAAAGCCGAGGGCTCCATGGACGCCGGCAACATGCTCAAGCCGGCCCTGGCCCGGGGCGAACTTCACTGTGTGGGCGCCACCACGCTCGATGAATACCGTGAAAACATCGAGAAAGACGCGGCCCTTGAGCGTCGGTTCCAGAAAGTACTGGTGAGTGAGCCCAGTGAGGAAGACACCATCGCAATCCTGCGGGGCCTGAAGGAGCGCTATGAGGTTCACCACGGGGTTGAAGTTACCGATGGTGCAATCATTGCGGCGGCTAAGCTGTCTCACCGTTACATTGCCGACCGACAGTTGCCCGACAAGGCGATTGACCTGGTGGATGAAGCCGCCTCCCAGATTCGCATGGAAATGGACTCCAAGCCGGAGCCGCTGGACCGCCTTGAGCGTCGATTGATCCAGCTGAAAATCGAGCGTGAGGCCCTGAAGAAAGAGACCGATGCCGCGTCGAAAAAACGTCTGTCCGAGTTGTCTGACGTGATCACCGGCGTCGAGCGTGAATACGCTGATCTGGAAGAAGTCTGGAATACAGAGAAGGCGGCTCTTCATGGCTCGCAGAAGATCAAGAGCCGGCTGGAGCAGGCCCGGATCGATCTGGAAAATGCCCGCCGGGCGGGCGACCTTGGCAAGATGTCCGAGCTTCAGTACGGGCAGATTCCCGAGCTTGAGCGCCAGCTGGATATGGCCAGCCAGGCCGAGATGATGGAGATGAAGCTGCTCCGGAACCGGGTAACGGACGAGGAGATTGCCGAGATCGTCTCCAAGTGGACCGGTATTCCGGTGTCCAAGATGCTTGAGGGTGAGCGCGACAAGCTGATGCGCATGGAAGAGGCGCTCCATGACCGGGTTATTGGTCAGGACGAGGCTGTGGAAGCGGTTTCCAATGCAGTGCGCCGCTCCCGGGCGGGGTTGTCCGATCCCAGCCGCCCCAACGGTTCATTCCTGTTCCTTGGCCCGACCGGTGTCGGTAAAACCGAGCTTTGCAAGGCCCTGGCATTCTTTCTCTTTGATACCGAGGAAGCCATGGTTCGCATTGATATGTCCGAGTTCATGGAGAAGCATTCGGTGGCTCGCCTGATCGGTGCGCCTCCGGGGTATGTGGGTTATGAGGAAGGCGGCTACCTGACCGAAGCCGTGCGCCGTCGCCCCTATTCGGTGCTGTTGCTGGATGAGGTGGAAAAAGCCCACCCGGATGTCTTCAACATCCTGTTGCAGGTGCTTGAAGACGGGCGGCTGACAGACGGCCAGGGTCGCACGGTAGATTTCCGGAATACAGTAATCGTGATGACGTCAAACCTTGGCTCGGACATCATCCAGCAGAAAGCCGGGGAGGAGAATTACGAATCCATGAAGAATGCGGTCATGGAAGTTGTCGGCACACATTTCCGCCCCGAGTTCATAAACCGGGTGGATGAGGTGGTGGTGTTCCATCCGCTGGCCGAAAGCCAGATCCAGGGCATTGCCCGGATTCAGATAGAGTCTCTGAGCAAGCGCCTGAAAGATCAGGATATGAAGCTGGAGCTGGATGATGCTGCCATGGAGTTGTTGGCGGAAGTGGGCTATGACCCGGTCTACGGTGCCCGGCCGCTGAAGCGGGCCATCCAGCGGATGATCGAGAACCCGCTGGCCCAGAGGCTGCTAAAGGGAGAGTTTGTGTCGGGTGATGTCATTCGTGGCACGGTGAAGGAGCACCACCTGGATTTCACCAAAGCCTGAGGCCTAAACCGGGGTCAGATGAAAGCGTTCATCTGACCCCATGTTCACATTGGTTCGCAGTTATCTTTCGCCATTCGCTCAAGTTCTGCCCGTTTCTCGGCAAGCTCTTCCGGAGTCAGATAGCGCAGTTCGCCGTTTTCCTCAATCCGGATGCGGGCGTGGTTGGCAATTACCTCCAGGTTGGACCGGGCTGTCGCGCAATTTGCCTCGCGCTGTTTCCGGCGGGCCTCCTCAACGGCGGTCTCCTGGCGCTGCCTTGCCTCATCTTCCTGGTGTTCCTGCAGATTCTGCAGTCGCTCCTGGGGGCTCGGTCTGTTTCCGGAAGCATCCGACGAAGTGCCGGAGCGAACATTGACGCGTTCGGCCTTGGCGCCATTGGGCTGCCGGTCACCAAAGTGGGTAACTCCGTTTTCGTCGGTCCATTTATAGACAGAGGCGCTCATGGCGACACCTGGTACAACGGCCAGTAATAAGGTCAGCGTCAGGGTTTTTCGGTTCATGGCTCTACTCACGTATGTTCACTGCTCCCGGGCAGGCAGACAACCTGGATAAACCGGGCCCGTTTTTCTCTTTCGATTATGGCCTATCATGCCACCAGTGCTGTGGATTTTCTTCTGTCTGGTTCAAATCTTTGCACCGGATTTGCGCCAGGTATGGCAGACCTTCGGCCAGTGTAGGCACAGAAACCCGCAGCGGCTATTGACAGGGAGTTTAGCGCTGTCAGAATTACCGATTGCCTGAAGACTGGGGTCAATACGGCAGGCAATCCCGAGCGAGTATCCCCCGTTAATCACCACACTGAACGCGCCGCGCATTGGTCGCGGGATGGTTGTTGCTTACGTGCAACCCGTTGATTGGCCGTTCTCCGCAACCCTCAGGAGGGCGGCTGGCCAGGAGACAACCTCTTTTTAAGGTGTGGAGGAGCAGCCGGTTCCGCTTTCAAAAGAAGCATGGAGACCGTGAATCCAGGCAACCGGGATGAATCCCGGCTCATTCACTCGTAGAAGAGGGTAGAAAATCGTGGAGTTATTGTCTGGCGCCGATATGCTGATCCGGTCCCTTAAAGATGAAGGTATCGAGTACATATATGGCTATCCGGGTGGTGCGGCCCTTCATATTTATGATGCGCTGTTCAGGCAGGACGAAGTCAAACATATTCTGGTAAGGCACGAGCAGGCGGCGGTCCATATGGCCGACGGTTATGCGCGGGCGACCGGAAAACCGGGTACTGTCCTGGTGACCTCGGGTCCTGGAGCCACCAACACCATTACCGGCATTGCTACCGCATTCATGGACTCCATCCCTATGGTGGTTCTGTGCGGCCAGGTTGCGTCAACCCTCATTGGAGAAGACGCCTTCCAGGAAACCGATATGATGGGTGTTTCCCGCCCGGTGGTTAAGCACAACTTCAGCGTTCGTCATCCCGAGGAAATTCCGGAAATTATCCGCAAGGCGTATTACATCGCGGCGACCGGTCGCCCCGGGCCGGTTGTTGTGGATATACCCAAGGATATGACCACGCCGAACGAGCGTTATGAGTATGCTTACCCCAAGAAGGTCAAGCTGCGCTCGTACAATCCCGCCATCCGCGGCCATGCCGGCCAGATCAAGAAAGCCGTCGACATGATGCTCGCTGCCAAGCGCCCGATCATCTACGCGGGCGGTGGGGTCATTCTTGGCAAGGCCTCGGATCAGCTAACTGAACTTGTCCGGATGCTGGGCTATCCGATCACCAATACGCTGATGGGCATTGGCTGTTACCCAGCCAGCGATAAACAACATCTTGGCTGGCTTGGCATGCACGGCACTTACGAAGCCAATATGGCCATGCACCATTCGGATCTGATTCTCTGTGTTGGGGCCCGCTTTGATGACCGTGTCACCAATGCCACCGAGAAGTTCTGTCCGGGTGCGCGCATTATCCACGTTGACATAGACCCGGCTTCCATCTCCAAAACCGTTGATGCTGATGTGCCAATCGTCGGCCCGGTGGATGCGGTGCTCAGGGAAATGCTGTCGCTGGTCAAGGAAAGCAAGGAAAAGCCGGATGCCGAGGCGATTGCTTCCTGGTGGAAGCAGATTGATGAGTGGCGGGCCTTCCATGGCATGCGTTATGAGACCAGCCCGGATGTGATCAAGCCCCAGGAAGTGATTGAAATGCTGTGTCGCCTGACCAACGGCGAGGCCTTTGTCACTTCCGACGTCGGCCAGCATCAGATGTTTGCCGCCCAGTACTACAAGTTCGACAAGCCCAATCGCTGGATCAATTCCGGTGGCCTGGGCACCATGGGCTTCGGCTTGCCCGCGGCCATGGGTGTCAAACTGACCCATCCGGACGACGAAGTACTCTGCATCACGGGTGAAGGCAGTATCCAGATGAACATCCAGGAGCTGTCGACTTGCAAGCAGTACAATCTGCCGGTCAAGATCATCAACCTGAACAACCAGGCCTTGGGCATGGTTAAGCAGTGGCAGGATATGAACTACGAGTCCCGCCACTCCCAGTCGTACATGGAGTCCCTGCCGGACTTCATCAAGCTGGCGGAGGCCTATGGCCACGTCGGGGTCCGGATCGACAAGAAGGAAGACCTGGAAACCAAGCTGAAGGAAGTGCTGGCCATGAAGGACAAGCTGGTGTTCGTGGATATCTATGTGGACCGGTTTGAGCATGTGTATCCGATGCAGGTTGCCCGTGGCGCCATGAAGGACATGTGGCTCAGCAAGACGGAGAGGGTGTGATCATGCGTCGAATCATTTCTGTTTTGCTTGAAAACGAACCGGGCGCACTGTCACGGGTAGTAGGCCTGTTTTCCCAGCGTAACTACAATATCGAAAGCCTGACTGTGGCGCCGACCGAGGACGAGACCCTGTCCCGTCTGACGGTGACAACTACCGGTTCGGACAAGGTTATCGAGCAGATTACCAAGCAGTTGAACAAGCTGATCGAGGTAGTAAAGCTGGTCGATCTGACCGAGGGCGCCCACATCGAGCGTGAACTGATGCTGGTGAAGCTGAAAGCGACCGGTTCCCAGCGTGCCGAGATAAAGCGTACGGTGGACATCTTCCGCGGCCAGATCGTGGATGTGACCAGCTCGGTTTACACCGTTCAGCTGGCAGGCGACAGCGAAAAGCTCGATGGTTTTATCCAGGCCATTGGCACCTCGGGTGTGCTGGAAGTGGTGCGTACCGGTGTATCCGGTATTGCCCGTGGCGAAAAGGTGCTCAGCCTTTAACAATTTCAAACAGAGTTTGAACATCATGGCCTTCCGGGGCCATCACAAATAACAGAGGTTTCTCATGCAGGTTTATTACGATAAGGATTGCGATCTTTCCATCATCCAGGGCAAGAAAGTTGCCGTCATCGGTTTCGGTTCGCAGGGCCACGCCCACGCGTGCAACCTGAAGGAATCCGGCGTTGATGTCACCGTTGGTCTGCGCCCGGGCTCTTCCTCCATCGCCAAGGCGGAAGCCTACGGCCTGAAGACCAGCGACGTTCCCTCTGCCGTTGCGGCAGCCGACGTTGTTATGGTTCTGACTCCTGACGAGTTCCAGGCTCAGCTGTACCAGGCTGAAATCGAGCCGAACCTGAAGCAGGGCGCAACCCTGGCCTTCGCTCATGGCTTTGCCATTCACTACAACCAGATCGTTCCACGCAAGGATCTGGATGTCATCATGGTTGCCCCGAAAGCCCCGGGCCACACGGTCCGTACCGAGTTCACCCGTGGTGGCGGTATCCCAGACCTGATCGCCATCTTCCAGGACTCTTCCGGCAACGCCAAGAACCTGGCCCTTTCCTATGCCAGCGGTATCGGTGGCGGTCGTACCGGCATTATCGAAACCACCTTCAAGGACGAGACTGAAACCGATCTGTTCGGTGAGCAGGCAGTTCTGTGCGGTGGTACTGTCGAGCTGGTCAAAGCGGCTTTTGAAACGCTTGTGGATGGCGGTTACGAGCCGGAAATGGCTTATTTCGAGTGTCTGCACGAGCTGAAGCTGATCGTTGATCTGATGTACGAAGGCGGCATCGCCAATATGAACTACTCCATCTCCAATAACGCGGAGTATGGTGAGTATGTGACTGGCCCGGAGATCATCAACGAGCAGTCCCGCGAGGCCATGCGCAACGCACTGAAGCGCATCCAGAGCGGTGAGTACGCCAAGATGTTCATCTCCGAAGGTGCGCTGAACTACCCGTCCATGACGGCGCGTCGTCGCCAGAACGCTGCTCACGAAATCGAGATTGTGGGTGAGAAACTGCGCGGCATGATGCCGTGGATCTCCGCGAACAAGATCGTGGATAAGGACAAAAACTAAGCGGAATTCCGCCTGGTTTGAAAAACGCGGCCCGGGTGGCCGCGTTTTTCGTATATAATCCGCTCAAACGCTTTCCGGAGTAATGGGAATGACTGAAGAAAGAACATCTGCTGACGACATGCAGAATCCAGACTATGAAGTTGAAGCCGGAGAAGTTGTTGAGGAAGAGCTTGTTGGAGGTGCGCCGGTTCGGCGTAAAGGTATCTACCTTCTTCCCAATGCGCTGACGACGGCCTCCCTGTTTTCTGGTTTTTACGCCATTGTTTCTGCCGCAAACGGCGTCTTTGATAACGCCGCCATTGCCATTTTTGTTTCGATGATCCTGGATGGTCTGGACGGTCGCGTGGCCCGGATGACCAACACTCAGAGCAAGTTTGGTGAGGAATACGACAGTCTCGCCGACATGGTGGCCTTTGGTGTTGCACCGGGTCTCGTTGCCTTTTTCTGGTCACTGAACAGTTTTGACAAGGTTGGCTGGGCTATTACCTTCATATACGTCGCTGGCGCCGCGCTGCGTCTGGCCCGTTTCAATACCCAGATCGGTTCTGTCGACAAGAAATTTTTCGTTGGCCTGCCAAGCCCGGCAGCTGCCGCTTGCGTCGCCGGGCTGGTCTGGTGTTTCCATCTCTTCGAACCGGCCACCTGGCTCACGTTGCTGACCATGGTCGTGGTGGGTGGTACCGGAGTTCTGATGGTCAGCAATATTCTGTATCGCAGTTTCAAGGATCTGGATCTGCGTGGCCGGGTGCCCTTCGCAGCGATTCTTCTTGTTGTGCTTATATTTGTGGTGATTGCGCTAGACCCTGCAACCGTACTCTTTACCGGGTTCCTTATCTACGCGTTGTCCGGTCCCATTCGTGCCCTGTTCCGCGGAAAACCCCGGAAAACCCTGGGCGCCACCGACTAAAATGCGGTTCCCCCCCCCCGGTCTTTCTCACGGAAGCCCGGGGAATTTTAGCCGCAGTCTCCGGTCAACGCCTTACTTGGCTGACGCCCTGACGGAGACTTTTCATGTTTATCAAGAAGCGCCCATCCTGGGCTTTGCCCCACTTCGCAATAACGCCCGAGTCCGTCTATCTGAATCGAAGACAGTTCATGTCCGGCACCGTTGCCATGGCCGCCGGGCTTTCCATGCCCGGGCTTTTATCTGCCGCAGAGTTACCGGTTCAGGGTGAAACCCTGGATTTCATCTCAATGCCCCGCTACTCCACGAATGAAAAGAAGACGCCATTCGAAGATGTGGCCCGTTACAATAATTTCTATGAATTTGGAACGGGGAAGGATGATCCTGCCAAATATGCCGACGAAATGACGGTCGATCCCTGGTCGGTGGTTGTTGAGGGAGAGTGTGAGCGGCCAGGTGAGTACGCGCTTGAGGAGCTGCTCAAGCCTTACGAGTATCAGGAGCGTGTTTACCGTCTCCGTTGTGTTGAGGCGTGGTCCATGGTGATACCCTGGATTGGTGTGCCGCTGGCGGACATCCTCAAGCGATTGCGGCCCACCTCCCGCGCGAAGTATGTGTACTTCGAAACTCTGTACGATCCGGGCCAGATGCGCGGGCAGCGCTCCCTCTTCAGCACCATCGACTGGCCTTACCAGGAAGGGTTGCGGATGGATGAGGCCATGAACGAACTGAGCTTTCTGGCAGTCGGGCTTTATGGTAAGGCTCTGCCTAAACAGAATGGCGCGCCAATTCGACTGGTTGTCCCCTGGAAGTACGGTTTCAAAAGCATCAAGTCCATCGTAAAGATCCGGTTCCAGGAGGAGCGGCCAAAAACGACCTGGGAAATGATTGCGCCACAGGAATACGGCTTTTACGCCAACGTGAACCCCGCGGTTGATCATCCCAGGTGGAGCCAGAAGAAGGAAAGGAGGCTTCCCTCCGGGCTGTTTTCTCCCAACTGGGTGGAAACGGTCAGATTTAACGGCTATGGCGAGCAGGTCGCCCATCTCTATAAAGGCATGGATCTGCGGAAGTACTATTAATGCTCATTTCCCGCTGGGTCGGACACCCCCGATTTCTGCTGGCTTTCCGGTTTTTGGCCGCCTTGCTGGCCAGTGCGCCCCTTCTGTTTCTGATCACCGGTATCGCAGCGCAATCTCTCGGGCCAGACCCGGGCCAGGAAGTAACCGAGTCTCTGGGGCTGGCGGCCTTTCAGCTACTCATAGCCACGCTATGTATGACGCCGCTCAAGCGCTGGACCGGCTGGGGCGGCTGGATCCGGATTCGGCGCATGCTGGGATTGTTCGCGTTTTTTTACGCAACGCTTCATGTTCTGGCGTTTCTGCAGTTTATTCTTGGTTGGACTGACTTGTGGGCAACTTTTACCAAACGGCCTTACATCGTAGCGGGCGCCTTGTCTTTCCTGATGCTGGTTCCTCTTGCTCTGACATCAACCAGGGGAATGATGAGGCGACTGGGCAAGAACTGGATGCAGCTGCACAAACTGGCTTATCCGAGTGTTGTTGTCGCCTGGGTTCATTTTATCTGGCAGGCTCGCAGCGATGTGGGGGAGATGGTGTTTTATGGTCTGGCCATACTGGTGCTTCTTGCGGTTCGCTGGAAGTGGGCGGGCTCGCGGGGAATGATTCCGTTTGCCAGGGGCTGATTTCTGTTTGTTTATTCGGCAGGTTGATCAGTGGCTGATCGATAGGGTAGGTGGAAACCGAAACGGCTAACAATTAATTCAAAAACCTCGTTGACAGTTTTCCTGACGTCTGTAGAATGCGCACCACTTCTGAGGGACAAGCCACTTACGGCAACCTCCCGAAAGATAGCAACTGTTTGAAAGTATTCGAAAATTTGATATTTAAATTGTTCGAAATAAACGGTTGACAGGGTGGCGGAACGATGTAGAATACGCCTCCTTGATTGAGCCACGGCTCAACCGCTCTTTAAAAAGTTAACCAAGTAATTCGTGTGGGCGCTGGCCGAGGTATTTCGGAGATGAAATATCAGGACAGTGACTCGTCGAAATTGAGTTTTGTCTTGAGCAAGAATAGAGGATCTTCGGATTCTTGTATGATTTAAACTGAAGAGTTTGATCATGGCTCAGATTGAACGCTGGCGGCAGGCTTAACACATGCAAGTCGAGCGGTAACAGGTCCTTCGGGATGCTGACGAGCGGCGGACGGGTGAGTAATGCTTAGGAATCTGCCTGGTAGTGGGGGATAGCCCGGGGAAACCCGGATTAATACCGCGTACGCCCTTCGGGGGAAAGCAGGGGATCTTCGGACCTTGCGCTATCAGATGAGCCTAAGCCGGATTAGCTAGTTGGTGGGGTAAAGGCCCACCAAGGCGACGATCCGTAGCTGGTCTGAGAGGATGATCAGCCACATCGGGACTGAGACACGGCCCGAACTCCTACGGGAGGCAGCAGTGGGGAATATTGGACAATGGGGGCAACCCTGATCCAGCCATGCCGCGTGTGTGAAGAAGGCTTTCGGGTTGTAAAGCACTTTCAGTGAGGAGGAAGGCCTTAAGGTTAATACCCTTGAGGATTGACGTTACTCACAGAAGAAGCACCGGCTAACTCCGTGCCAGCAGCCGCGGTAATACGGAGGGTGCAAGCGTTAATCGGAATTACTGGGCGTAAAGCGCGCGTAGGTGGTTTGATAAGCGAGATGTGAAAGCCCCGGGCTTAACCTGGGAACGGCATTTCGAACTGTCAGGCTAGAGTGTGGTAGAGGGGTGTGGAATTTCCTGTGTAGCGGTGAAATGCGTAGATATAGGAAGGAACACCAGTGGCGAAGGCGGCACCCTGGACCAACACTGACACTGAGGTGCGAAAGCGTGGGGAGCAAACAGGATTAGATACCCTGGTAGTCCACGCCGTAAACGATGTCAACTAGCCGTTGGGACTCTTGAAGTCTTAGTGGCGCAGCTAACGCACTAAGTTGACCGCCTGGGGAGTACGGCCGCAAGGTTAAAACTCAAATGAATTGACGGGGGCCCGCACAAGCGGTGGAGCATGTGGTTTAATTCGACGCAACGCGAAGAACCTTACCTGGCCTTGACATGCTGAGAACTTTCCAGAGATGGATTGGTGCCTTCGGGAACTCAGACACAGGTGCTGCATGGCCGTCGTCAGCTCGTGTCGTGAGATGTTGGGTTAAGTCCCGTAACGAGCGCAACCCCTATCCCTAGTTGCTAGCAGTTTGGCTGAGAACTCTAGGGAGACTGCCGGTGACAAACCGGAGGAAGGTGGGGATGACGTCAGGTCATCATGGCCCTTACGGCCAGGGCTACACACGTGCTACAATGGCGCGCACAGAGGGCTGCAAACCCGCGAGGGGGAGCCAATCTCACAAAACGCGTCGTAGTCCGGATCGCAGTCTGCAACTCGACTGCGTGAAGTCGGAATCGCTAGTAATCGTGAATCAGAATGTCACGGTGAATACGTTCCCGGGCCTTGTACACACCGCCCGTCACACCATGGGAGTGGATTGCACCAGAAGTGGTTAGTCTAACCTTCGGGAGGACGATCACCACGGTGTGGTTCATGACTGGGGTGAAGTCGTAACAAGGTAGCCGTAGGGGAACCTGCGGCTGGATCACCTCCTTAAACGAAGCCGAAGGCTTCGGTCAGAGTCCACACGAATTACTTGGTTGGCTAATAAAGAGAGCAAAGGGTCTTACAGGCCCGTACCTTTGGGTCTGTAGCTCAGTTGGTTAGAGCGCACCCCTGATAAGGGTGAGGTCGGTGGTTCAAATCCACCCAGACCCACCAAAATTGCGTTATCCGTCGTTATCGCCGGGCTCACGTGCTACTCGCACGCTACACCCGCCGATGCCTAGGCTAACCCAATTTTCGGAGCATGCCTTGGAGTTGCGGGGCACGCCGGTTGGGTAACCCGAAGTGAGTGACGAACGCGGATGCGCCGGACAGGTTTTGTCAATCTAGGCGCAGCTTGAATGAGTAAAGGAGTGACCCTCGATGGGTCATGACGGATGCGAATGAAGGCTGCAACGACGAGTGACAGAAGCTGGACAAGTAGACGGGGCTATAGCTCAGCTGGGAGAGCGCCTGCCTTGCACGCAGGAGGTCGGCAGTTCGATCCTGCCTAGCTCCACCAAATTTACTGACCAACGCGAGTTGGCAGTGTACAGAAACAAGTTTTTCAGTTTGATGACCGAGTTAAGGGTTATGGCTGAAGGCCTTCTTTCTGATCACTGGGTCAGATTTGCTCTTTAACAAATTGGACGAGATAGAACACGAAGACGTTTTCTCATTATCTCCGAGAAAACGTGTTCAATGTGATAGCGATTTCAAGCGTTATCCGGTGTTGTCGTTGAAGTGGTTGTTATATTGCTTCAAGTGACTGTCTCGAAACAGGGTTCTTTGTCAGGCTTGCCTGGTAAGGGATGTTGATTCGTGAACAGTTGTCTTGGGGTTATATAGTCAAGCAACTAAGCGCATACGGTGGATGCCTTGGCAGTCAGAGGCGATGAAAGACGTGGAAGCCTGCGATAAGGCTCGGGGAGCTGGCAAACAAGCTGTGATCCGGGCATCTCTGAATGGGGAAACCCACCGACTTTCGGGTCGGTACCGTACAGTGAATACATAGCTGTGCGGGGCGAACCGGGGGAACTGAAACATCTAAGTACCCCGAGGAAAAGAAATCAACCGAGATTCCCTCAGTAGCGGCGAGCGAACGGGGACCAGCCCTTAAGCTGGACGACGGGTAGGAGAAGGCTCTGGAAAGGGCCGCCATAGTGGGTGATAGCCCCGTATCCGAAACCTAAGTTCAGTGAAATCGAGTAGGACGGGACACGTGATATCCTGTCTGAACATGGGGGGACCATCCTCCAAGGCTAAATACTCCTGACTGACCGATAGTGAACCAGTACCGTGAGGGAAAGGCGAAAAGAACCCCTGTGAGGGGAGTGAAATAGATCCTGAAACCGTATGCGTACAAGCAGTCGGAGCGGACGTGTTCCGTGACGGCGTACCTTTTGTATAATGGGTCAGCGACTTATGTTCAGTGGCGAGGTTAACCGTTTAGGGGAGCCGTAGGGAAACCGAGTCTGAATAGGGCGATTTAGTCGCTGGGCATAGACCCGAAACCGGGCGATCTATCCATGAGCAGGTTGAAGGTTGAGTAACATCAACTGGAGGACCGAACCCACTGTCGTTGAAAAGCCAGGGGATGACTTGTGGATCGGAGTGAAAGGCTAATCAAGCCCGGAGATAGCTGGTTCTCCCCGAAAGCTATTTAGGTAGCGCCTCGGACGAATACCACAGGGGTAGAGCACTGTTTCGGCTAGGGGTCATCCCGACTTACCAACCCGATGCAAACTCCGAATACCTGTGAGTACTATCCGGGAGACACACGGTGGGTGCTAACGTCCATCGTGAAGAGGGAAACAACCCAGACCGCCAGCTAAGGTCCCCAAGTACCAGTTAAGTGGGAAACGATGTGGGAAGGCTCAGACAGCTAGGAGGTTGGCTTAGAAGCAGCCATCCTTTAAAGAAAGCGTAATAGCTCACTAGTCGAGTCGGCCTGCGCGGAAGATGTAACGGGGCTCAAACTGGTCACCGAAGCTGCGGCTGTGCACGCAAGTGCACGGGGTAGGGGAGCGTTCTGTAAGCCTGCGAAGGTGTGTTGAGAAGCATGCTGGAGGTATCAGAAGTGCGAATGCTGACATGAGTAACGACAATGGGGGTGAAAAACCCCCACGCCGGAAGACCAAGGGTTCCTGCGCAACGCTAATCGGCGCAGGGTGAGTCGGCCCCTAAGGCGAGACCGAAAGGTGTAGTCGATGGGAAACGGGTTAATATTCCCGTACCTTGGATAGCTGCGATGGAGAGACGGAGAAGGCTAGGTGAGCCGGGCGACGGTTGTCCCGGTTTAAGCGAGTAGGGAGTGGACTTAGGCAAATCCGGGTCCACAATCTCGAGACGCGACGACGACTGCTCATAGAGCGGGAAGTCATTGATGCCCTGCTTCCAGGAAAATCTTCTAAGCTTCAGGCTATTCGGGACCGTACCCCAAACCGACACAGGTGGTCAGGTAGAGAATACCAAGGCGCTTGAGAGAACTCGGGTAAAGGAACTAGGCAAAATGGTGCCGTAACTTCGGGAGAAGGCACGCCGGTATTACGTGAAGCCCCTGCGGGTGGAGCGGACGCCGGTCGAAGATACCAGGCCCCTGCGACTGTTTATTAAAAACACAGCACTGTGCAAACACGAAAGTGGACGTATACGGTGTGACGCCTGCCCGGTGCCGGAAGGTTAATTGATGGGGTTAGCGCTTGCGCGAAGCTCTTGATCGAAGCCCCGGTAAACGGCGGCCGTAACTATAACGGTCCTAAGGTAGCGAAATTCCTTGTCGGGTAAGTTCCGACCTGCACGAATGGCGTAACGATGGGGGCGCTGTCTCTACCCGAGACTCAGTGAAATTGAAATCGCCGTGAAGATGCGGTGTATCCGCGGCTAGACGGAAAGACCCCGTGAACCTTTACTATAGCTTCACAGTGAACTTTGAGCATGTTTGTGTAGGATAGCTGGGAGGCTTTGAAGTGGGAACGCCAGTTCTCATGGAGCCAACCTTGAAATACCAGCCTGACCTGTTTGAGGTTCTAACTTGGTCCCCTGATCGGGGATGAGGACACTGTGTGGTGGGTAGTTTGACTGGGGCGGTCTCCTCCCAAAGCGTAACGGAGGAGCACAAAGGTGGGCTAAGCATGGTCGGACATCATGCGGTTAGTGTAATGGCACAAGCCCGCTTAACTGCGAGACAGACACGTCGAGCAGGTACGAAAGTAGGTCATAGTGATCCGGTGGTTCTGTATGGAAGGGCCATCGCTCAACGGATAAAAGGTACTCCGGGGATAACAGGCTGATACCGCCCAAGAGTTCACATCGACGGCGGTGTTTGGCACCTCGATGTCGGCTCATCACATCCTGGGGCTGAAGCCGGTCCCAAGGGTATGGCTGTTCGCCATTTAAAGTGGTACGCGAGCTGGGTTTAGAACGTCGTGAGACAGTTCGGTCCCTATCTGCCGTGGACGTTGGAGATTTGAGGAAAGCTGCTCCTAGTACGAGAGGACCGGAGTGGACGAACCTCTGGTGTTCGGGTTGTCACGCCAGTGGCATTGCCCGGTAGCTATGTTCGGACAGGATAACCGCTGAAAGCATCTAAGCGGGAAGCCCCTTCCAAGATGAGATCTCCCTGGCCCCTCGAGGGCCCTGAAGAGCCGTTCAAGACCAGGACGTTGATAGGTCGGGTGTGTAAGCGCTGCGAGGCGTTGAGCTAACCGATACTAATTGCTCGTGCGGCTTGACTATATAACACCCAAGACAATTGCGGGTAACGCAAACCGAAATCGATTATCACTCAGAAAACACCCTGAACGTTCCATCTCGTCCCCCAGTGATCAACCGTTTTGCCTGACGACCATAGCGGTCTGGAACCACCTGATCCCATCCCGAACTCAGAAGTGAAACAGACCAGCGCCGATGGTAGTGTGGCGTTGCCCATGTGAGAGTAGGTCATCGTCAGGCTCCTAATATAAACAAGCCCCGACAGCAATAGCTGCCGGGGCTTTTTTGTTTTGGATCGAGGCCCTGCTGTGCACTACAACGGCCCCCATGTGACAAGGCGTGCCACGCACGCCGCAGGCCTGAGCAATGTAGGTCATCGTCAGGCTCCTAATACAAAACCCCAGTACCGCAAGGTGCTGGGGTTTTTTATTAGCTGCGAGACAGTGGTGGCCGAAGGCACGGAGTCAGCCAAGGCACTTTTAGATAGAGCTTCTTGAGCAGTCGCATGCCCTCATCGTGATCTGCGCTGTCTCTTCGCCCCAGAGTTTCGGGTAGGCCCGGGAAACCCGGGGACACAAAGCGTTACGCGCCATTTGCTATCGTATACTATATAGTTTGGGAGGAGTCTTGATTAAGATTCTGGCCACTTTTTATCCTGAAGGGCATGCTGTCAATGCCATGCAGTCCGAAGAAAGGTCCTGGCGGTATCGACTGTGAAGCAGGCGGTATTAGTGCCGGCCTGTCAGAGAAAACTCTCAGGCTGCTGCTCGAGGCCATGGAAATTACCGCAGACGGGATTGGCATCTTTGACCCGGACGACCGTCTCATCTTCTCCAACAGCGCCAACGCCGCATTATTTGGCTTAACGCCGCAGCAGGCCCAGGGTAAAACCTTTGAAGAGCTGGTGCGCCACTGCTATCGAGAGCATGTCGGGATAAATATTGAAACTGACGACATTGAACAGTGGCTGGCCATGGCCCACCAAAAGCGCCGTCGCCATCGCTACCGTTCCTTTCAAACAGATATGTTGGATGGACGCTGGGTGCAGCTTACCGAGCAGCTTACCGAAGGCGGCGAGATGTTCACTTTCTTTACAGATATCACCGAGCAGAAACGTATAGAGCGCAAGTTGGAGAGACTCACAGCCAAGCTGAGCACGCAGGCCAATACCGATGATCTCACCGGCATTAATAACCGCCGCAACTTTCTGCGCCTTGCCCAGCAGGAAGTGAGCCGCTGTCGCCGCGCAGGCAGGGACTGTGCCCTGTTGGTGATCGATGTGGACTTTTTCAAGCTGGTAAATGATGAGTATGGTCATCAGGTCGGCGATTGTGTGCTGTGTAACATCACTGCGGCTCTCAGCAAGGAATTGCGGGAATACGACGTATTGGGCCGGTTGGGTGGGGAGGAATTTGCGGCCCTGATTCCGGAAAATGGTACAGTGCAGGCGCTTGAGGTGGCCGAGCGGTTGCGAAAAGCCGTGGTTTCCATCGATCATGGTGAAGTTTGCGACGGGCTCCGGCCGACAATCTCGGTAGGGCTTGCGGTCAGCGAGGGCGCCGGGATCGCCTTGGACTGGTTGATTTCCCGGGCGGACCAGGCCCTCTACCGGGCCAAGAATGCCGGGCGTAACTGCTGCGTCCTCTGGAGCGATGCAGGCAACTGACCTGAACAGAGTGATATACTCCCGTTAATTCCTATTCTTTGGTGTTCCTGACAGAGGGGCTTATGTCTGCAACTGAGCATTTGGTTATCTTCGATACAACGCTCCGTGATGGTGAGCAAAGCCCCGGCGCCACCATGAACAAGGCGGAGAAGCTCCGTATTGCCAAAGCGCTGGAAAGGCTTCGCGTTGACGTTATAGAGGCGGGTTTTGCCATTGCCAGTCAGGGTGATTTCGAGGCGGTGAAATCAATCGCCGAGTCGATAAAAGACTCAACGGTCTGTAGCCTTGCCCGGGCGCTTGATAATGACATCGACCGTGCCGCCGAGGCGATCAGACCGGCCGAGCGTGGCCGTATTCATACCTTCATTGCCACCTCTCCAATCCACATGAAGCACAAGCTCCAGATGCAGCCAGACGATGTTGTCGGGCAGGCTGTGCGGGCAGTAAAGAGAGCCCGTAGCCACGTGGACGATGTGGAGTTTTCCTGCGAAGACGCCGGCCGTTCCGAGCTTGATTTTCTGTGTCGTATCATTGAGGCGGCGATAGACGCCGGAGCCCGCACCATTAACATCCCGGATACCGTGGGCTATGCGATTCCCGAACAGTTTGGCGAAACCATTCGTCAGCTCCTGAATCGCATTCCCAATGCCGATAAGGCGATTTTCTCGGTGCATTGTCACAACGATCTCGGCCTTGCCGTGGCCAACTCGCTGGCCGCTGTTTCCCAGGGAGCTCGCCAGGTAGAATGCACCATAAATGGTTTGGGTGAGCGTGCCGGTAACGCTGCTTTGGAAGAGGTTGTGATGGCCGTTCGTACCCGTCAGGATCTGTTCCATATCGATACCCGAATCGAGGCACAACATATTGTCCCGGCTTCGCGCCTGGTCTCGACCATCACCGGTTTCCCCGTTCAGCCCAACAAGGCCATTGTCGGCGCCAATGCCTTTGCCCATGAGTCCGGCATTCATCAGGATGGTGTTCTCAAGCATCGTGAGACCTATGAAATCATGCGTGCCCAGGATGTGGGCTGGCACACCAACAGTCTGGTATTGGGTAAGCATTCCGGCCGAAATGCCTTCCGCACGCGGTTACTTGAGCTGGGTATCCAGTTCGAAACCGAGACAGAGCTGAATGAGGCGTTCACGCGGTTCAAGGCTCTGGCGGACCTGAAACACGAGATTTTCGATGAAGATCTGCAGGCGATCGCCAGTGATACCCGCCAGAAGGAGGAAGATGGCCGTTACGGTCTGGTCTGTATGCAGGTCTGTTCGGAAACCGGCGTGGTTCCCAAGGCAAATCTCACACTGACGATGGATGGCAAAGAGCACAAGGTGGAAGCCGAAGGCAGCGGCCCTGTAGATGCCACGTTCAAGGCCATTGAGTCCCTGGTGGACTCCGGATGCAACCTCCAGCTTTATTCCGTCAACAATATCACCAGTGGTACCGACGCCCAGGGCGAGGTAACGGTGCGTCTTGAGCGGGGCGGTCGGATCGTTAACGGCGTTGGGGCCGATACCGATATCATCATCGCTTCTGCAAAGGCCTACATTGAAGCCCTTAATCTGATCAGCAAAGGCGGCATTCGGCAACATCCACAGGTAGCGGATGTCTGAAGTTTTACAACTGCTTGGAAACCACAGGCGAGCTCAATGATTAGGTCAGAAGCAGAGCGCCAGTTCTATCTGGGAGCGGCAGGCATCCGTGTATGGTATGCCCGCCAGCCACTGCCTGGTGCGGCGCCGAGTCCGGAATTTGAATTCCCGGAAGAGGCAGCTGTTGCGGAGGTTCCGCTGGAAATTTCCGAGCCTGCCTCTCGCCCGTGCGGGGTTTCCGGAAAAACGGCCCGGTCAGTGCCGTCGGTCAGGAACCGCAATCAGGGTGCCGCACGAATTGCCGATCTGCAGGCGTTGATGGAGGGCGGTACCGGGGCTTTGGAGAAGCCTGCGTCTGAGTCTCCGGAACAGGAATCTCCGGTGGGTGCGGACCAGAATTCGCCGCAACCAGAGCCTGCAGGTGAGGTTGTCGCAGGAGTTCCGGAGAACCCGGTCAGAAATATAAGCCTGATGCTCCTGGCCGGCGATAATGTTGCCCTCATAGCAGCCATATCGGCCGAAGCCAGTACCCGGCTCCAGGAAACCCTGGCGCTGAACATTCTCAAGAGTCTGGGCGAACAGGGGGGGCGGGTTTTGGGCCACGTGCGCTGGCCCGTGTTCAATAATCTTCTGGTTCCCGGAAATTCTACCGGTGACCTTGTTGAGGTGATGCGCAATGTCCTGTCCGGGCTGGATCACCAGAAAGTTGTTGTGCTGGGAACCGAGGCCGAGACCGGAAAAGATTGGCTGGCAGAAGCCCTGGGGCGCGATATAACGGTTAATTTCCAGCACTCTCTCGCTGAACTTGCCGGCGATCCCGCTATGAAGCGTTCGCTCTGGCATCAGCTCAAGGCTATGGCAGGCCGCTGATGCCCTGTCCGGAGCCTTACCAGTGCGTGATGGAGGCAGACCTTCTGTTTCGGCCGCTGGTGCCAGAGGACATCACCGCGGTATTGGATATTGAGCTGCAGGGTTATTCTTATCCGTGGAGCGAAGCGGTATTCCTCGACTGTTTCAAGGACAGTTATCGCTTCTGGGCAGCCTGTCAGGGCGAATCGCTTGTGGGATACGCGGTTGTCACCTACGTGGTCGGCGAGGCGCACCTCCTGAATATTTGCATGCACCCCCGAGTTCGTGGCAAGGGAGTCGGCCGACAGCTTCTGAGGCATGTGCTCGCTGCCGCGTCCCATGAAGGCATGTCACAGCTTTTACTGGAAGTGCGAGCCAGCAACAAAGCTGCCATAGCGCTCTATGAAGATGAGGGTTTCAGGGAAATAGGGCGTCGCCCCGGGTACTACCCTTCAGCCAATGGCCGGGAGGATGCCCGGGTGATGGTTCTTGGCCTCGGCCAGTGACCGGCATTGCTTGTGTTCGCGTAACAGCTGGTTAGGCCCTATAATAGCGGCCTTTTCCAGAACATCAGATTCAGGTTGCTCTCCGACTATGTCTAACCTTTCCCAGGAAGTGGCCAAGCGCCGCACCTTCGCGATTATCTCGCACCCGGACGCCGGTAAAACCACCATTACCGAGAAGGTCCTGTTATTCGGCCAGGCGATTCAGAAGGCCGGTACCGTCAAAGGAAAGAAGTCCGGCCAGCATGCCAAGTCGGACTGGATGGAAATGGAGAAAGAGCGTGGTATTTCCGTGACCACATCGGTCATGCAGTTTCCCTATGGTGGCAAGCTGGTGAACCTGCTGGATACGCCGGGTCATGAGGATTTTTCCGAAGATACGTATCGTACCCTGACGGCGGTCGATTCCTGCCTGATGGTGATCGACAGTGCCAAGGGCGTTGAGGAACGGACCATCAAGCTGATGGAAGTCACGCGTTTGCGTGACACCCCCATTATTACCTTCATGAACAAGCTGGACCGGGATACCCGGGATCCGGTGGAGTTGATGGACGAAGTTGAGGATATTCTGAAAATTGCCTGCGCGCCAATTACCTGGCCGATCGGAATGGGCAAGAGCTTCAAGGGCGTTTACCACCTGCTCCGGGATGAGGTGATTCTTTATCAATCCGGTCAGGGCCACACCATTCAGGAAAAACGGGTTATCGCAGGGCTGGATAACCCGGAGCTGGAACAGGCGGTTGGGGCATACGCCGAAGACTTGCGGGATGAAATCGAGCTGGTCAAGGGCGCTTCCCATCAATTTGATCAGGAAGCCTTTCTCGCAGGTGAGCTGACACCGGTATTCTTTGGTACCGCTTTGGGCAACTTCGGCGTCGACCACATGCTGGACGGTTTGGTGGAGTGGGCGCCGGAGCCGCAGCCCCGGGAAACCGACCAGAGGCTGGTGCAGCCGGCCGAAGACGGGTTTTCGGGATTTGTGTTCAAGATCCAGGCAAACATGGATCCCCAGCACCGAGACCGTGTGGCGTTCCTCCGCATCGTATCCGGTAACTACAGTCAGGGTATGAAGGCCCGTCATGTGCGCATCGGCAAAGAGGTGCGTTTTTCCGACGCACTGACTTTTATGGCCGGTGATCGGGAACACGCCGAAGAGGCCTTTGCGGGCGACATTATTGGCCTGCACAATCACGGCACCATTCAGCTGGGTGATACGTTCACCGCCGGCGAAGACATGAAATTTACCGGGATTCCGAATTTCGCTCCGGAACTGTTCCGCCGTATCCGACTCAAGGATCCGCTCAAGGCCAAGCAGCTCCAGAAGGGCCTGATACAGCTGTCCGAGGAGGGCGCCGTTCAGGTCTTCAGGCCGCTCCGTAACAACGATCTTATTGTGGGTGCGGTAGGTGTGTTGCAGTTTGATGTGGTGGTCAGTCGTCTGAAAAGCGAATACAAGGTCGAGGCCGTCTATGAGCCGATTAATGTGGCCACTGCCCGCTGGGTGACCTGCAATGACGAGCGAAAACTCGATGAGTTCCAGCGCAAGAACAACGACAACCTGGCGCTCGATGGCAGCGACCGGCTGGCCTATATTGCCCCGACCATGGTAAACCTGAATCTGGCCCAAGAACGGTACCCCGACATACAGTTCCACAAGACCCGGGAGCACTGAAGGCGCCTGGGCGGAGGTGACTTTGCAACTGATCGACGCCCACTGCCATTTCGATTTTCCACAGTTTGACGGCCGTCGCGAGACGGAGCTTGAGCGGGCTCGCTCCCGCGGTGTCAGTCGTTTGGTCATACCTGGTGTGCGCCGACCGGACTGGGGCAGGGTTCGGCGAACAGCGCTGGCCCATGAGGGTCTGTTTTACTGTCTGGGGATTCACCCGTGGTTTGTGGATGAGCATTCCGGGCAAGACCTCGTTGCGCTTGAGCAGTTGCTGGCGAGTAAGCCCGAGCGTTGTGTCGCAATCGGCGAGTGCGGGCTGGACCGGCTCAGGGGAAGCCTTGAGGCTCAATGGCCCTGGTTTGAGGCTCAGGTGAGTCTGGCGTCCGAACTGAATATGCCGCTGGTTATTCACTCGGTTAAAACCCATGATGAGGTGCACGGCCTGCTCAATCGCAGGCAGTGGAGTGGTCGGGCCTTGATTCACGGTTTTTCCGGAAGCTTTCAGCAGGCGGAAAAGCTGGTCGATCTGGGCTGTTTCATAGGGGTTGGCGGAGTGATTACCCATCCCCGGGCGCGCAAGACCCGCGATGCCATTGCAAGGCTGCCAACTGAATCCCTGGTGCTCGAGACAGACGCACCGGATATGGCACCTGAAGGCGTCCGGCCGGGGCGGAATTCTCCGGTCTATCTGCCGCAAATTCTGGACATTCTGGCAGAAATCCGGGGGGTGGAACCGGAAGCGCTGGCGCTGGCGCTAAAGGGTAATGTGTCGAGATTATACGGGTGGCCCGCTGCCGGTATAGGGGAATAACGAAACAGCGCGAGACAGGGTTGGATTTCCCGGGTGGTTCGAGTATACTTCGCGCCCTGGCTTTTCAAGGCGATGTCACTATCTCAGCCCCGAATAGTGTCACTGCCGACCAACTAACAGGTATAGAGACCCCTCCGGATGCAAAGCATTTACCGGTGGTGGTTTTTAACGTTTCTTATATAGCGTTCAAGGCGGAATCAATGAAGACTCTGAGTGCGAAACCAGAAACAGTAAAGCGTGACTGGTACGTTGTAGACGCAGCCGGCAAGACGCTGGGTCGTCTGTCAACCGAAATCGCCCGTCGTCTGCGGGGCAAGCATAAGCCTGAGTACACCCCCCATGTAGACACTGGCGATTACATTGTTGTGATCAATGCGGGCCAGGTGCGGGTGACTGGCAACAAGGCATTTGACAAGATGTACTATAGTCACACCGGCTTTCCGGGTGGAATCAAGTCCATCAACTTCGAGAAGCTGGTCGACAAGGCGCCCGAGCAAATTATTCAGAAGTCTGTCAAAGGCATGCTTCCGAAGGGTCCGCTCGGCCGCGCCATGTTCAAGAAGCTGAAAATCTATGCCGGCGCTGAGCATCCTCACGCAGCCCAGCAGCCCAAAGAACTCGACATTTAACGGAAGGCGGATATGTCTGTAGCACAAAATTACGGTACTGGTCGCCGCAAGACATCCACGGCTCGAGTCTTTATCAAGCCGGGAAGCGGTAATATTTCCATCAATGGTCGCTCTATCGAAGATTTCTTCGGTCGTGAGACTCTGCGCATGATCGTTCGTCAGCCGCTTGTGGTTGCTGAATCTACCGATCGTTTCGATCTCAACATCACCGTTAAGGGTGGTGGTATCAGTGGCCAGGCTGGCGCGATTCGCCACGGCCTAACCCGGGCACTGATGGATTATGATGAAACTCTGCGCCCAGCTCTGCGCAAAGCGGGTTATGTTACCCGTGACGCCCGTGAAGTTGAGCGTAAGAAAGTGGGTCTGCGCAAGGCGCGTAAGCGTCCTCAGTACTCCAAGCGTTAATATTGCTGGAGCAGATCCTGAAAAACCCGGCCCCTTCGGTCGGGTTTTTTTATGTTCGGATGATTTGCCAGCAAATTGATCTGGAGCAGGGATAAGGCGCCAGTCGTGGCTTTCCGACTTGTAAGCCCCTGGTAATTTCATTACCATTTGTTCGCTTATATTTTTGGGTTGTGAAGTCCTTTTAGATGCACATTGCCGGCGGAATTGCCGGCTGTGACATCGCCTGATGGGAGAAAACCATAATGAGTAATGGCGACGTAAGCCAAGGCCGGCGCCGGTTTCTGATCGGTGCTACGTCTGTGGTGGGTGGTGTCGGCGTCGTCGGTGCGGCCGTTCCTTTCGTGGCATCCTGGAATCCCAGTGCCAAAGCGGAAGCAGCAGGTGCACCGGTAACCGTCAATGTCAATAAGGTTGAACCGGGTCAGCAGATTACCGTCGAGTGGCGGGGTAAGCCGGTCTGGGTTATCCGCCGAACAGAGGAAATGCTTACAAATATCAAAAAGCAGACCGACCGGCTGCGGGATCCGAATTCGGAAGAGCCCCAGCAGCCTGAGTATATCACGGATGGCACTTTCCGCTCCCTGAAGCCGGAAATTGCCGTGATGGTTGCTATCTGCACTCATCTCGGTTGTGTTCCAGCGTATCGTCCGGAAATCGCGCCGGCCGATCTGGGCGAGAAATGGCTGGGTGGCCTGTTCTGCCCCTGCCACGGGTCCCGCTACGACATGGCGGGCCGGGTTTACCTGTCGCAGCCTGCCCCCCTTAACCTCGAGATTCCGCCTTATCGCTTCGACGATGACGCGACCGTCACGATTGGTCTTGATCCGGAGGCAGCGTAATGCAAAAGCTGATTAGTTGGGTAGACGAGCGTCTGCCAATTGTTGACGCCTGGAACAAACACCTTGCCAAGTATTACGCGCCGAAAAACTTTAATGCGTGGTACTTCTTTGGTTCCCTGGCCATGTTGGTGCTGGTCAACCAGTTGGTTACCGGTATCTGGCTGACCATGAGCTACAACCCGACCTCGGAAGGTGCGTTCGCCTCCGTCGAGTACATCATGCGGGATGTTGAGTGGGGGTGGCTGCTTCGCTATCTGCACTCCACCGGTGCGTCCGCGTTCTTCATTGTGGTGTATCTCCACATGTTCCGGGGCCTGATGTATGGCTCATACCAAAAGCCCCGTGAATTGATCTGGCTGTTTGGCATGCTGATCTATTTGGCGCTGATGGCTGAGGCTTTCATGGGTTATCTGCTGCCCTGGGGGCAGATGTCCTACTGGGGCGCTCAGGTTATCGTTAACCTGTTCGGCGCGATTCCGGTGATCGGTGACGACCTGTCCCTGTGGGTTCGCGGAGATTACCTGATTTCCGGCATAACGCTTAACCGCTTCTTTGCACTGCACGTGGTTGCCTTGCCGATCGTACTGCTGGCTCTTGTGGTGCTGCATATACTGGCGCTGCACGAAGTCGGATCGAATAACCCCGACGGTATCGAAATCAAGAAGAACAAGGACGAGAACGGCATTCCTAAAGACGGCATTCCGTTTCACCCTTACTATTCGGTCCATGACCTGCTCGGCGTGGCGGTCTTCTTCTTCATCTTCTTTGTCGTAGTCTTCTATTTTCCGGAAGTGGGTGGCCTGTTCCTGGAGAAGCCAAACTTTGAGCCCGCCAATCCGCTCAAGACTCCTGCGCATATCGCTCCTGTGTGGTACTTCACGCCGTTCTACGCCATGCTGCGTGCGGTCACCATGGAGTTGTTCGGTTTGCCGGCGAAGTTCTGGGGTGTGGTTGTGATGGGTGGCGCCATTGCGATTCTGTTTGTCCTGCCGTGGCTTGACAGGAGCCCGGTTCGCTCCATCCGTTACAAGGGCTGGCTGAGCAAGATTGCGCTTGCGGCTTTTGCAGTGAGCTTCGTTGTGCTCGGCTACCTTGGGCTGGTGCCGGCGACCGAGGGGCGCACGATGGTCGCCCAGATTCTGACGGCGGTATACTTCCTCTATTTCATTCTGATGCCGTTCTACACGCGCATTGAGAAAACCAAGCCAGTTCCAGAGAGGGTGACAGGATAATGAGAAAGCTGATCTTTGGTCTTTTCATCGCATTCCTGCCGGCCTTGGGGCTGGCAGCCGGAGGTGCTGCGTCTCTCGACGCGTTTGAGTCAGATCACTCTGATAAGGCGTCTCTGCAGCGTGGTGTAGCTACATTCACCAACTACTGCATGGGGTGTCATTCCATGGAATACGCCCGCTACAAGCGAGTGGCCGACGATCTGGAGATCCCGGCTGAGCTTTATGAGGCGAATCTGATCTTCACTGGCGCCAAAATCGGTGAGCTGATGAAAAACTCCATGAACAAGGACATGGCCGCCGACTGGTTTGGTGCGCCGCCGCCTGACCTGACCCTGGAAACCCGTCTGCGTGGTGAAGCCTGGGTCTATTCCTACCTGCGTGGTTTCTATAAGGACGAGACGCGTCCGTTCGGCGTAAATAATGTCGTGTTCCCCTTGGTGGGTATGCCACAT
This sequence comes from Marinobacter metalliresistant, assembly GCF_038098645.1. Taxonomy (NCBI): domain Bacteria; kingdom Pseudomonadati; phylum Pseudomonadota; class Gammaproteobacteria; order Pseudomonadales; family Marinobacteraceae; genus Marinobacter; species Marinobacter metalliresistant. The sequence continues at coordinate 3,792,674 of NZ_CP101118.1, forward strand.
GCGCTGGTTGGGCTTCAGGGGCTTTGCGCTGTAGAGCCGCACATCGGTGTTGAGGCCAGTGTCGAGCCGCTTAGTGGCAGCATCAATAACGCCGATGTCTGTCCTGAGTACGCGATTGAGGGCAGCATGACAGGCGCCGAGTTTGACCAGGCCATGTACGACCTGACCAACTTCATGTCCTACATGGCCGATCCGGTCAAGCTGGAGCGTGAGCGCCTGGGGATTTTTGTCCTGATCTTTGTCGCCATCTTCTTTGTGTTCGCTTACCTGCTCAATCGTGAGTACTGGAAGGACGTACACTGAGAAATAGGGTATAATCCCGTCCCCTGAGTTCCAGCGGGCAATAACCGGCCCGCTGGATTTTTGCGTTTTTTCAGGATCATTTCGGTTTGTTTACTCGTGAGGTAGTTCTATGGGCGTTGTGACCAAGCGGTCATCAATGACGTTTTTCTCGGATCCGGCCAGTCATTACAGTCACAGGGTGCGTATTGTTCTGGCAGAGAAGGGTGTTACCGTTGATATCGTTAATGTGGACCCGGACAATCCGCCGGCCGAACTGGCCGATCTGAACCCATACAACGCCCTGCCGACGCTGGTGGATCGTGATCTGGTGCTTTATGAGCCCAATATCATGATGGAGTACCTCGACGAGCGTTTTCCTCACCCGCCGTTATTGCCGGTTTATCCGGTCGCCCGAGCCAACAGCCGGCTGATGATCCATCGTATCCAGAAAGACTGGTGTGGTCTGGTTGACCGGATTCTGGCCCAGCCAAACGCCAAAGCTTCCGAGACGGCGCGTAAAGAGCTGCGGGAAAGCCTGCTGGCAACGGCACCGCTGTTCGGTGAAATGCCTTTCTTTCTGTCCGAAGAGTTCACTATTGTGGATTGCTGCATTGCGCCGATTCTATGGCGTCTCCCGACACTAGGTATCGACCTCGACGAAAAACAGGCCAAGCCGCTGCAGAAATACATGGACAGCATTTTCAGCCGGGAGGGTTTCAAAGCAAGCCTGTCTGATCTGGAAGAAGACATTCGCAGCTGATTTGGAAACGTTCCGCTGGCCGGAGCAGGAGAGTGGCAGTGGCTGAGAGCAAAAACACCATGACGTCCAGCCGTCCGTACCTGGTACGTGCTTTCAATGAGTGGATTCTGGACAATGACTGTACGCCCTACATTGTGGTGGATGCAGGCATTCAGGGTGTGCAGGTGCCGACCGAGCATGTGGCAAACGGGCAGATTGTTCTGAATATAAGCCCGGGCGCCGTTCGTGGCCTGGTCATCGGTAATGGTGCGCTGGAGTTCAGTGCCCGCTTCGGCGGTGTGCCCATGCAGGTGTTCATACCTCTGCAGGCGGTTATGGCGGTCTACGCGAAGGAGAATGGTGAAGGCATGGTGTTCGGCAGTGAGCCGGGCTCACCGGATCCTGATGGCACTACCCGCGAGCGCGACGGAGACCAGTCTCCTTCCGGGCAGGAGGATCGGCCCTCAGGAAGGCCGACGCTCAAGGTCGTTAAGTAGCCGTTTTTCCCGTTCCAGAAAGCCAGCGCAAGCTGGCTTTTTTATCCTCCGAAAAGCTTGCCGTCGATCAGCCCGCACAGCGCATTAATGATTAACAGTAGCAGGGGTGTTGCCTCGGTTGGGCTCAGGTTGTTGAGCGCGATCTCGTGGTCTTCGGGATGCATGAGGGAGGTAATGTCGGACTTCTCCCTGGCGCTGAGAACAACAACGCTCATTTCCCGGTCGTGGGCGGCCTGGATGGCCTGAATGAGGTTGGCTTTGTGGCCATCGTCAACGATCACAAAAAGCAGGTCTCCGGGCTTGCCGATTGCTCTGACCTGCCGCGAGAAGGTGTCGTTGAACCGGTTGTCCCGACAGATAGCTGAGTAGGTAGTAGCGTCTGCCCCGAGGTTGATGGCCGGTAGCGCGGGCCTGTCCTGTTCAAATCTGTTCAGGAGTGAGGTGCAGAAGTACTGGGCCAGTATATTGGCGTTACCATTGGCGCAGGTGATGATTTTTCCGTCCTGGAGCAGGGTGGCTACGAAGGCGTCTGCAACATCCTCAATGGCGGGGCCTGCGGTGCTTGCCGCCTGAGCCGTGTGCTCCATGTGGCTTGCGAACCACTGATTGATCTGGTGTTCCGTATCGGTCATCGTCAGTATCACCATCCTGCCAGAATTGCATTCCTGATCCATTGTACCCGGTATTTTTTGACGGTACCCGGGCTGATCGCAACCACGTCAATTCGTGAGACGCTATTCCAGAGCCCATGCCTGTGCAGATAAAACGAAACCGCCTTTATCAGTCGCTTCTGTTTTGGGTAATTGATGGAGCTTGCGGGGTCGACGAGGCTGCCGGGCCCCCGGTACCGGACTTCAAAGAAGACCAGCGTTTCGCCATCCCGGCCGATCAGATCTATCTCACCGCCGCGATTATAAACGTTACGTTCAACAATCCGGACACCGCGACTGGCAAGGTAGCGAGCCGCAACGCCTTCGAAGTGATTTCCCTGGGCTTTTGTGCCATCCATGGCGATTGAATTGTTCCTTAATTCTGTCTGGTGACCGGCATTGCCACATTTCGGGAAGAGGTGTCGGAGACTCCGGGCGTGAGCTTCGGCAGAAGTTCCGGCGTTCCGTTCCGGAATTGTGCCCATAGCTGTTCCCGGTGGATGCTGCCGTACGGTGTCATGGTCAGGACGCCGGTCTGCCCCGCAATCGAGGCGCTGTCGACCTGCCTGAGCAGTGGTAGCCGTTTGCTAAGGTGCCAGGCGTCTGCGCCCATGGCAAACAGTCGGCCTTGCTGGCCTCGGGTGCCTGACATGATCTCCGTGGCCCCTGCGCGAAGTTCGCTATCGTCCCCGAGAACCCAGGGAATATCGGTGAAAATAACCCCGTTCAGGTCACGGTCCCGGGAAGGCGATGGGGTGCCTTCGTAGATGATGGAGGGCGAATAAACGGGCAGGTCGCCCCCGAAATAGAAGGCAAACAGCGGCTTGAACTGGCGCGCGACCGTGGCCTCTGCCACCATGACGATGGCGTCCGCATCCTGACGACGGCGGGGCTCGAATTCAACGTTTATACCAATGGTGCGTTCGACCTGGATGGCCCGGTCACGGGATACGGTAATGCCAAGCAGGTCGGCTGTCACGGCCCTGAGATTGTCTTCCCTGAAGAAGCGTTCGATATCCAGGGCAACACCATCAGAGGCGGCGATCCGCTGCAGGAGCGCTTGTTCCACGCGGTCGCCCCACTCGCCTTGGGGAATAAGTACCAACACCTGACGCAGCCCTTCGGCCAACAGTCTGTCGGCTATCTGGCGCGCTTCATCTTCGGCTGACAGGCCAAACTGGTAGAGGCCGTCCGGTGCCTGGGTGCCGGATGGCAGGTAATTCAGTCCCAGAGCCGGTATCGGAAGAGTGTTCATGGAACCAAGTCCGGCGAGGGCCTCTTTCTCAAGAGGGCCGACCACCAGATCAATGTCCTGTTCTGAAAGCTCGCGATACAGTTCGCTGAACGGTGTTGCGGAGGTGTCAAAGATCCGGATATCGGTTTTACTGCGATTAGCGGAGTCGTCCAGGTAGTAGGCGGCAAGAAAACCGTCCCGAATCGCTTTCCCTGCTGTTGCCAGCGGGCCTTTAAGGGGCAGCGCCAGAGCGATTTTCTCGGGTCGGCTGTCGGCAAGTGTCGCGATCAGCCGCAGGTCGGACGGCAGCACCTGCGCGGCGGGATGGCCCGGCCAGTTGTTCTGCCAGCCGCGTATGATCCGACCCTGTTCATCGATGCCGATATCGGGTGCTCGTACAATCCTTGCCAGCTCCAGCCAGCCTTGGGCCTCATAGCCGATTGCATCCGCTGAGGCGGAATCCAGCTGGCCATCAGGTACTTGCTCCAGAAATGACCAGACCCGGTCATGAATTTGCTGTGCATCGGCAGTATTGTCGGTCTGGGCCAGCAATATGAGGGTCATGGCCGCGGACAACGGGTTTTCTGCAAGTGCGAAGGTGTCGGCTTGCAGATTTGCTGCCCGCGCCATCAGGTCTGCCGGGTAGTCGATGAAATCCGAAGGTGACATCCCACTGGCAAGTTCTTTTGCCCAGGATTTATCGGCAAGCGCCGTTGCGCTTGCCATGGACAGGAGCAGTTTCTGGTTTTCAAGTGCCGGTGCAGCTTGCGCCAGCCGCTCACTTTGGAGTAGCGTTCGGGCTGCCGCGTGGTCGCCCTGATCCTGGAACCGGCTGGCAATTCTGAGCAGGTAGGCCTGGGCCGTCTCGAGGTTGTCTTCCCTGCTGGCCATTTCAAGGGCCTGATCGGCAGTTTGCGCAATGTGCGAATCAAGATTGACGCTGGCACAACCGGCGGAAAAAAGGGCGGCGGCAAGAACGCTGGCCAGGGCTCGTTTATGGATGCGGGTCTCTATCATGGCAAGCTCGATATACTCCGGATTATTGGGCTTGTGGCGCCAGACTAACGGTGGCAAGTTTAACAGCTCCGGGCTGAATTCACATGACGTAACTGTCACGGTCCGGGGGTTCCCATCAATGAGGCAGGCACTTTGAAAAATGTGGTCAGTGATTTCCCCTCTGGGGTGAGCCGGGAAGGTGCTTCAGGCGGAACGCTTTTTATTGTTGCTACGCCGATTGGTAATCTGGACGATATGTCTCCGCGCGCAACCAGGGTCCTGGCCGGTGTTGATGTGGTAGCCGCTGAGGATACAAGGCACAGTGGCCGGCTGCTGAATCATCTGGGCATTCAGAAGCGGCTGGTTGCGCTGCACGATCACAACGAAAAAGACCGTGCTGCCAGCTTGCTGGCGGAACTTGAAGCGGGGCGGGATGTGGCCCTGATTTCCGATGCCGGCACTCCGCTGATCTCCGATCCGGGCTATGTTCTGGTCCGTGAGGCCAGAGCCGCCGGATTCGTGGTCAGTCCCATTCCGGGTGCCTGTGCTCTGGTGACCGCGTTGAGTGCCGCCGGGTTGCCCACAGACCGGTTCCTGTTTGTGGGATTTCTTCCCGCAAAGCGTTCCGGCCGCCGCGCGAGTCTTGAGTCTCTCTCCAGTGAAGTTGCGACCCTCGTCTTTTACGAATCGCCCCACCGGATCCTCGAATCCGTGCGGGATATCGCCGAGGTTCTGGGGCCTGACCGGGAGATGGTGCTGGGCCGGGAAATCACCAAGACTTTCGAGACCTTCTATTCAGGCGCGGTGCACGAGGTTCTGGCCGAGCTGGAGCAGGACCCCCATGGCACCCGTGGTGAGTTTGTGGTGATGATCCGTGGTGCCGAACCTCGCGCTGACGATAGCGATGCGGCGACTCTGGATGTTGATCGGGTGCTGAAGGTGCTGCTGGCGGAATTGCCGGTAAAGAAGGTGGCGAAGATGGCCGCCGAATTGACCGGGCTTTCAAGGAACGAGCTTTATCGGCGGGCGCTGGCGCTGAAAGATGGTTGAGTGCCCGTGGCAGTTTCTCTTGCAAGGCTGTAGGCGCAGGAGTATTGTCACGGCCGAGCTCGCCAGACAGTCGCCGCCGGTTTCACCGGGGGAGGAAAGTCCGGGCTCCACAGGGCAAGGTGCCAGGTAACGCCTGGGCGGCGCGAGCCGACGGAAAGTGCAACAGAAAGCAGACCGCCTAAGCGCCTTCGGGCGACGGTAAGGGTGAAACGGTGCGGTAAGAGCGCACCGCGTGGCTGGCAACAGTCCACGGCGATGGTAAACCCCACCTGGAGCAAGACCAAATAGGAATCCAATGGCGTGGCCCGCGCTGGATTCGGGTAGGTTGCTTGAGGCCTGTGGTGACGCAGGCCCTAGATGAATGACTGTCCAAGACAGAACCCGGCTTATCGGCGAGCTCACTTTTTTATTCCCTTCATGTGAAGTCTGTCATTCTCAACAGATGTCTTTTATAGCCAAAAAATCTTAAACCTCACTTGTCTTCTTTAGATCTTTTTGCAGGTGTTTGATTTTACTTCTTTTCTTTTTCGTAATCTCACCATTTCATTGAATCCGGCTCTGTAACCTCTTGTCATAAAAGGAACTTTCCCGCGTGTGGCGCTGTTTGCGGCGCTTGCATTGTGTATTGCGTGTTTCTATAGTGTGCGGAAGTGGGAAAAAGTGGTTTCTAGTGGTTTTTTGTGGATTTCAGGCACCCAGAGACAGTGTGAATGAGTAATTTTCTCGGCAGTCATGCCATCAATATGGATGCGAAGGGTCGCCTGGCGATCCCTGCCAAGGTGCGCGAACAGCTCGCGCAGGCCTGTGGTGGGCGCATTGTATTGACGGCGAATGCCGACGAAGAGCGGTGTCTGCTGGTCTATCCCGAGCCCGAATGGGAAGTTCTGAGGCCCAAGATTGAGGCCCTTCCCAATATGAATAAGGCGGCCCGCCGACTGCAGCGTCTGATCCTGGGTAACGCGGCGCCCATGGAGCTGGACTCAGCCGGGCGCATCCTGATTCCCCCGACCCTGAGAAGCTACGCCCATCTGGAGAAAAAGCTGATGCTGATCGGGCAGGGCAAAAAGTTCGAGTTGTGGAGCGAAGAGCGCTGGTTTGCCTGGCTGGATGAGTCCTCCGATGACGATGACATGCCGCCCGAGATGGAGGCGCTGTCGCTATGACCTCCGATCGCAGGCAGGAAGCCGGAGCGTCTTATTCGCATCGCTCGGTGCTCCTGGATTCGGCGGTCGACTATCTGGTCAACGACCCCGACGGATACTACGTGGATGGCACCTTTGGGCGGGGTGGCCACAGCCGTCTGATTCTTGGGCGTCTGGGTGAGGCGGGCCAGCTGCTGGGTATTGATAAGGACCCCGAAGCAATCAGGGCGGCCCGGGGACTCGAAGCGAAGGACGGCCGCTTCCACTGTTTTCACGGCTCTTTTGCCGAGCTGGACACAGCCGTCACCGGGCAGGGCTGGAAATCGGTGAACGGTGTGTTGCTGGATCTTGGTGTCTCGTCACCCCAGCTTGATGACGCGTCCCGTGGTTTCAGTTTCATGCGCGATGGCCCATTGGATATGCGGATGGATACCGGGCAATCACCGACTGCCGCGCAATGGCTGGCAACGGCAGAAGAAGCTGAAATCGCAGACGTGATCTGGCGGTATGGGGAGGAACGCTTCTCCCGCCGTATTGCCCGGCTCCTGGTTCAGCGTCGGCAGGAAGTGCCTGTTGAGACGACTCGCCAACTGGCGGAACTGGTCAGCGAGGCGGTGCCCAAAAAAGAGAAGCACAAGCACCCGGCCACGCGGACCTTCCAGGCGATCCGGATTTTTATCAACCGGGAGCTGGAAGATCTCGAAATTGGCCTCCGGGCGGCGGTCGATCGGCTGGCAACGGGTGGCCGGCTGGTGGTCATCAGCTTTCATTCGCTGGAAGACCGGCTGGTTAAACGATTTATGCGGGACCTGGCCCGCGGGCCCCAGATGCCCAAAGGTGTACCGGTGACCGCAGACCAGGAAGCGTCGGACTTCCGACTTGTTGGCAAGGCCAATAAGGCCGGTGCTGACGAAGTAAGCGACAATGTACGCGCCCGCAGCGCAGTCATGCGGGTGCTGGAACGCACTGATATCAGAAAAAACTCGCAGGGGAGCGTGTAGTCATGGGCGCGGTAGCCATTGAAGAGCCGGTTAAAACGGCAAAGTTGAACAAGCAGAAAGTCCGGGATGGCGTGGCAACGGCTGTTCGTATTTCACGGCAGGTTTTTGATGCCACACGGCAGGGCAAGGTCCTGGTGTCTCTTGCTCTGGTGGTGGTGCTGGTTGCTTCCTCCATTGGTGTTGTCGTGAGCGCTCATGAGAACCGTGGGCTTTTCAATACCTTGTCGCAGCTTCAGGCGGAGCGGGATCGGTACCAAAGTGAATGGAGTCAGCTTCTGCTTGAACAAAGCGCCCTGAGCGCTCATGGCCGGGTGGAGAATCTGGCGGCAGAGCGTTTCAATATGGTGGTGCCGGGGCGTCAGGACATTGTACTGGTACCTCTGATGTCTCCGGTTGCCAGTCAGTAACCAACGATAACAACATTCAGGGTGATCGACGTGTCCGATCAGGGGAAGCAGACAACATGGGGGCAGCGTTTGGCGTCCGGGCTGGCAGCCTGGCGCTTTGGCTCCGTGCTGGGCGTCTTTCTCCTGGTTGTCGGGGTGCTGGGCTGGCGTCTGGTCGACCTGCATGTGGTCGACAACGAATTTCTGCGCAAGCAGGGGGATGTCCGGACCATGCGGGTTGAGGCCATCGACGCCCACCGAGGTGTTGTTACCGATCGATATGGTGAACCTCTGGCGGTCAGTACGCCGGTGCAGACCATCTGGGCCAACCCCTCCGAGACCGATCCCGCTGAGCCGCGTCTGACCAATCTTGCCCGGCTGCTCGACATCAGTGAAGCCTCCCTGCGTGAGCGGCTGAAGGAGTATTCCGGTCGTGAGTTCATCTACCTGCGCCGCAAGGTTCAGCCTGATCTCGCCAGACAGGCCCTGGCTCTGGATATTCAGGGTGTTTATGCGCGCCAGGAATACCGTCGTTACTACCCCGCAGGCGAAGTGACGGCTCACGTGGTCGGTTTTACGAATATCGACGAGCGTGGCCAGGAGGGTATCGAGCTGGCCTACAATCAATGGTTGTCCGGCGAATCCGGCCGCAAGCGGGTTCTCAAGGATAACCGGGGCAGGATTATCAAGGACCTGACGCTGATCAGGGACGCCCGCCCCGGTCGTGATCTCGCGCTCAGTATTGATCTGCGTCTTCAGTACCTGGCTTACCGTGAGCTAAAAGCCGTGGTAACCGCCCACAATGCCCGCGGCGGCACACTGGTCATGCTGGATGTCGATTCCGGTGAGGTTCTGGCAATGGTGAACCAGGGGTCTTACAACCCCAACGACCGCAGCCAGCTGGCAGCGGAAAACCTCAGAAACAAGGCCATCACTGATCTGTTTGAGCCCGGTTCAACCATGAAGCCGATCACCATGGCGGCAGCGCTGGAATCTGGTAAATATTCAGTCAATAGCACCATTGATACCAACCCGGGTTACCGGCGTTTTGGCCGTTTTACCATCCGCGATCATCGCAACTATGGCCTGCTGGGTGTGACTGACATTATTGTCAAATCCAGCAATGTGGGAATCAGCAAGATCGCTACCGATCTCGGCGGTGATGTTATCCGGGATCTGTATGCGCGAATGGGGCTCGGCCAGCCAACCGGGATCGGCTTTCCCGGGGAAGCCGTCGGTGTGCTGCCAGCGCCATCGAAGTGGCGGCCGGTGGAAGAGGCGACCCTGTCCTATGGTTACGGTATGAGCGTGAATGCTCTTCAGCTGGCACAGGCCTATATGGTGATTGCCAATGGTGGTGTGCATTACCCCCTGAGCCTTGTGAAGCGCGATGAAGAGCCCGAAGGCTATCGGGTGTTGTCCGAGCAGGTCAGTTATGAGGTCCGCAATATGCTCCGGCAGGTGGTTTCCCGTGGTACGGGAAAGCGGGCCCAGCCGGGATTCTATTCTGCCGGGGGCAAGACCGGAACGGTTCACCTGGTTGGCGATCAGGGCTATGAAGACAGTCAGTACAAAGCCATCTTTGCAGGTATCGCACCTATTGATAATCCGAGACTGGTTACGGTTGTGGCCGTTGATGCGCCGCAGTCCGGTGAATATTACGGCGGGGAAGTGGCAGCGCCGGTGTTCGCCAGGGTGATGAGTGACGCACTGCGACTACTGAATGTGAAGCCTGAACTGGACGTTGGGGAGGCAAAAACTGTTTCTCCAGCGCCCGGGGAGCGAGGGTAAGCCTATGTGCATCACATCTCTCAGCACTTTGTTGCAAGGAGTCATGGTGGTTCCGTCGGTCTTCGACGTAACTATCCATGGTCTGAAGACCGACAGCCGGGAGGTGGCCTCCGGCGACGCGTTTATTGCGCTGTCGGGGACCAGTACGCCCGCTGATTTTTATGTCGATGCGGCGATTAAAGCGGGTGCTACGGCTATCCTTCTGGAATCCGATCGGGCCGCCGAATGCTCGGAACGACATGGGGCCCTGGTGGTCCCGGTGGTCGGTCTTCGTGGTTTGGTCGGGAGGATTGCCGATCGGTTTTTCGAACATCCGTCGCAACGCCTGCGCCTGATTGGTGTCACCGGAACCAACGGCAAGACGTCGGTTTGCCAGTACGTTGCCCAGCTCCTTAAAGAGACGGGAACACCCTGCGGTGTCCTCGGCACCCTCGGTTATGGCATGCCCGGTGCACTGCATCCGGCGACCCATACCACGCCAGACGCGGTTCAGGTGAACCGGGTTCTGTCACGGATCCTGAAACAGAACGGTCGCGCAGCTGTCATGGAAGTCTCCTCCCATGCCCTGGACCAGGGGCGAATCGACAACCTCACCATGACCTGCGCCGTGTTTACCAACCTGACCCGGGATCATCTGGATTACCACGGGTCGATGGCGGCATACGGCGAGGCGAAGGCCTGCTTGTTTGAGCGTGAGGAGTTGCACTTCTCTGTCATCAACTTTGACGACCCTTTCGGCCGGCAGCTATTTGATCAGCTGGCGGGCAAATGTGATCGCGTCCGCTACAGTCTGCACGAAGCCCAGACAGAACTCTGGTTGCGCGAATTCCGGCCAACCGATGAGGGCTTTGAGGCGGAAGTGGATGGTGAGTGGGGCCGGTTTGCTATTTCCGTTCCCCTGATGGGCAGTTTCAATGCCAGTAATGTGCTGGCGGCCATGGCCACAGTCCTGACCCTCGGCGTTCCGGTCGAGCGGGTGCAGCAGGCCACTGCCCGCCTGACACCGCCGCCGGGAAGGCTTGAAAGGTTTGGTGGTGCCAGCGGCGTCAGGGTGGTGGTTGACTACGCCCACACACCGGATGCCCTTGCCAATGCCCTTGCGGCGCTGCGCCCCCATGTTGCCGGAGACCTGATTTGTGTGTTCGGATGCGGCGGCGACCGCGATGCTGGCAAGCGTCCGGAAATGGCGCGGGAGGCTGAAAAGCTGGCGGACCGCGTTGTGGTGACCGATGACAATCCGCGCAGCGAAGACCCCGCTGTCATTGTCCGCGACATTGTTGCCGGGTTTACGGATACGGAGAAGGTTGCGGTCATTCATGACAGGGCTGAGGCAATCCAGACGGCTATCCGCACGGCAACCCCGGATGACCTGGTGCTTATCGCCGGAAAAGGCCATGAGGCCTATCAGGAAATCGCCGGCCAGAAGTACCCCTTCAGCGATGCCGAGCACGTTCGTCACATCTTGAAGCTGAACGGGGGTGTGGCATGATGCGCGCCTTTTCACTGGCCGAGGCCCGAAGCTGGCTGGGTGCCGAGTGCGAGTCTGATGATCTGTCGTCAGTGGTGTTTGGTGGAGTCTCAACCGATACCCGCACTCTTGAACAGGGGCAGCTGTTCGTTGCTCTCCGGGGCGAGAATTTTGATGGCCACCGTTTTTTGCGGCAGGCCCGCGAGCAAGGAGCCGCTGCTCTGGTTGTCGATGTGCCGGACAGCACCGTGTCGTTACCCCAGCTCGTGGTAGCCGACACGCTCATGGCCCTGGCGCAGCTGGCGGCCGGGAATCGCGGAGAGAGTGAAGCCAGAATCCTCGCCATCACCGGCAGCAGTGGCAAGACGACCGTCAAGGAAATGTGTGCCGCGATTCTGTCGCAGATGGGACCAACACTGTCGACCCGGGGCAACCTGAACAACCACATCGGTGTGCCGCTGACGCTGTTCGGTCTCTCGCCGGAGCACCGTTTTGGCGTTATTGAGCTGGGAGCCAGTGGGCTGGGCGAAATCGCCCATACGGTTGCATTGGCAAAGCCCGGGGTTGCCATTCTGACCAACGCGGGTCAGGCCCATTTAGAGGGCTTTGGCAGCTACGACAATATTGTGCTGGCCAAAGGCGAAATTATCGATGGGGTTGATGCCGAGGGCCTGGTGGTGCTGAACCGGGATGATCCGGCCTTCAGCCAATGGCAGCAACGTGCGGGTGGTCGCCGGGTTGTCGGTGTCAGCCGGCTGGATGCGGCAGCGGACTACCACGCCGTGATTGAGAGTCATGACGACGGCACCAGAGCCATTCAGGTGCACGGCCCGGACAACTGGCGCTGCCGGGTTTCGCTGGCGCTTGAGGGTGATCACAACATCACCAACATGTTGCTGGCCATTGCCGCAACCCGGGAGCTGGGTGCCGACGACCGGGCCATTATCAGTGGGCTGGGGCAGGTTGCGCCGGTTAAGGGGCGGCTACAGGTGTTGAACCTGTCGCCGGAACTGACGTTGATTGATGACAGTTACAACGCCAACCCGGCTTCGATGAAAGCTGCTTTGGGTGTTCTGGGTCAGCGGGCAGGGCAGAAGATTGCAGTCCTGGGCGCGATGGCAGAGCTTGGCCCGGACGCACGGGCGCTACACCAGGACGTGGGAGAGTGCGCCAGGGAGCATGGCATTGACCGAATGATCACTGTGGGGCCTGGCTGTGAGGGGTACGCCGATGGGTTTGGTGAGGGCACAGAGCCGTGTCTGACCCATGACCAGGCAGTCGAATCTGTTGTCAGGGCAAAAAACACACCGTTGACAGTGTTGGTCAAGGGTTCTCGTAGTTCCGCCATGGATCGCGTGGTGGAGGGAATTAAAGAAAAGGTGAATAACTCATGCTGCTCTGGCTGACAGAGGTCCTGTCACAATATTTTTCGGCACTGACGGTGTTTCAGTACCTGACCCTGCGCGGAATTCTGGGAACACTCACGGCCCTGCTCATTTCACTGATCATCGGCCCGGTTATGATCCGTAAGCTGAGCCAGTACCAGATTGGCCAGGCGGTGCGGGACGACGGCCCGCAAACCCATCTCAGCAAGGCCGGTACGCCCACCATGGGTGGTGCGCTGATTCTGGTCGCCATCGGTGTCAGCACCCTGCTTTGGGCGGATCTGGGAAATCGTTATGTCTGGGTCACCATTCTGGTGACTCTTCTGTTTGGTGCCATCGGCTGGGTCGACGACTATCGCAAAGTGGTCGAGCGAAACCCGCGCGGCTTGCCGGCCCGCTGGAAGTACTTCTGGCAGTCGTTGATCGGTGCCACTGCGGCGATTGTGCTCTATTTCAGTTCTGCCTTGCCCCAGGAAACCTCCCTGTATGTGCCGTTCGTCAAGCAGGTTTCCCTGACCCTCGGGCCGGTGCTCTTCATCCTGTTGAGCTACTTCGTCATTGTCGGTAGCAGCAACGCTGTCAACCTTACAGACGGGCTGGATGGCCTTGCCATCATGCCCACGGTCATGGTGGCCGGCGCGCTTGGCATTTTTGCGTACCTGTCCGGCCATGCCCAGTTCGCCAATTATCTTCTGATTCCGCACCTGCCCGGAACCGGTGAACTCATTGTGTTCTGTGGTTCCCTGGTGGGCGCTGGCCTGGGATTTCTGTGGTTCAACACCTACCCGGCCCAGGTCTTCATGGGGGATGTTGGCGCGCTCGCCCTCGGTGCGGCTCTCGGGGTGGTTGCGGTTATTGTCCGGCAGGAAATTGTGCTCTTCATTATGGGTGGTGTCTTCGTTATGGAGACAATCTCAGTGATCCTGCAGGTTGCCTCGTTCCGTCTGACCGGGCGCAGAATCTTCCGCATGGCCCCCCTGCATCATCACTTTGAATTGAAAGGCTGGCCAGAGCCCCGGGTTATTGTCCGGTTCTGGGTCATCACAGTCGTTCTGGTCCTGATTGGCATTGCCAGTCTGAAACTGAGATAGGAAAACGCTGCTGCTATGAGTGTCATTGTTTCGGATCGCCGCACACTGGTCGTAGGGCTCGGTAAAACCGGGCTCTCCTGCGTGCGCTATCTGTCTGAACAAGGGCGGGACATAGCGGTTGCAGACACCCGCACGGCGCCTCCCGGTCTGGATGAGCTCAGAGCAGGCTGGCCGGATACTCCGGTGCATCTCGGGCCTTTCGACCGCGACCTGTTTGCAGGTTTCAACGAATTGGTGGTGAGCCCGGGCATCAGTATTGCGGAGCCAGCGATCGCGGGTGCTGCGAAGCAGGGCGCACGCATCCGGGGCGACATTGACCTGTTCGCCGAGGCGGCGGATGCCCCCATCGTTGCAATCACCGGCTCCAACGGCAAAACCACGGTGACCACCCTGTTGGGTGAAATGGCCAGAGCGGCCGGTCGCAAGGTGGCCGTGGGGGGCAATATCGGTACTCCGGCCCTGAACCTGTTAAACCAGGGCGCAGACCTGTACGTGCTCGAGTTGTCCAGTTTCCAGCTGGAGACCACGGAAGAGCTGAACGCCCTTGCGGCCACGGTACTGAACGTCAGTGACGATCACATGGACCGCTACCCGGACAGGATGGCCTATTTCCAGGCCAAACAGCGGATTTACCGGGGCTGCAGGAATGCCATTGTCAATCTGGACGATGCCCTCAGTACACCGATGGCGCGGGACAACCTCAGGTTCCTGTGTTTTGGTTTTCACAGGGTAAACCCGGAAACCTTTAGTACCCGGGATGACGACCAGGGCACCTGGATTACTTTTGGTTTCGACAACCTGATCCTCGCCAGTGAACTCAGGCTGCTCGGGCGCCACAATATCAGCAATGTCATGGCGGCCCTGGCACTGGGACACGCTACGGGACTGCCGATGGACGTGATGCTGAAGGTGGCCCGGGAGTTTCCGGGCCTGCCGCACAGGTGCGAATTTGTTCGCCGGTTTAACAGCGTGGATTTCATAAACGATTCCAAGGGCACGAATGTCGGTGCAACGGTGGCGGCCATCGAGAGCCTGGCTCCAGAGAATGGCAAGGTTGTGCTGATTGCCGGCGGTGATGGAAAGGGCGCCGATTTCACCGCGCTGGAGGCACCCATTGCCCTGCACTGCCGGGCGGTGGTGCTGATCGGTCGCGATGCCCCGGCCATTGCTGATGTTCTTGGCAGTGGTGTTCCGGTTTATCAGTCGGAGAGTCTGGCAGACGCGGTCTCCAGGTCTGCGGAACTGGCGTACCCGGGGGACCGGGTGTTGCTGTCCCCGGCCTGTGCCAGCTTTGATATGTTCCGCGATTACCTGGACCGTGGTGATCAGTTCCGTTCACTGGTGGAGGGCCTGTGATGAACGCAGATCTTTCATTGCCAGACCGGAACCAGTGGCTTGGAGAAATCCAGCCGCTGGCCATGCTGGTGATCAGTTCCGTGGCGCTGATGGTCGTAGGGGTTGTGATGATTTCGTCAGCATCCATGGATATGGCCGCTGAAACCCTGGGTAACAGCTATCACTACGTGATTCGCCAACTGATGTTTGCCGGCCTTGGTTTTCTTGCGGCACTGGTGGCCGTCAATGTGCCTGTGGCCTGGTGGGAACGCAGTGGCTGGTTGCTTCTGGGTATCGGTCTTCTGGTGCTCGTTCTGGTCCTTACACCCCTCGGACGAACCGTGAACGGCTCGACCCGATGGATTCCTTTTGGCCTGTTTAATGTCCAGGTATCGGAAGTGGCCAAGCTATGCCTGATAGCGTACCTGGCCGGCTACGTTGTCCGGCGCCGTGAGGAGTTGCTCAATACCTGGGCCGGCTTCCTGAAACCCTTGGTGGTTCTGGGGCTCGCATCGGTTCTTCTGGTTATTCAGCCAGACTTTGGTGCCACGGTGGTGCTGGTCACGGCCGCGGCGGGAATGATCTTCCTGAGCGGTGTGCGGCTGAGTCGGTTTGTGCCGTTGATCGGCACGTTGGTGGTGTTGGGTGCCATTCTCATCGTCACCCAGCCGTACCGCCTGAAGCGGGTCGTCAGTTATCTCGACCCCTGGAAAGACCAGTTCGACAGCGGCTACCAGCTGACCCAGTCGCTGATTGCCTTTGGTCGTGGAGACTGGGGCGGTGTCGGCCTGGGCAATTCCATCCAGAAGCTGTTTTACCTGCCAGAGGCTCATACCGATTTCATCTTCGCGATTATTGCCGAGGAGTTCGGGCTCCTGGGTTCGCTGCTTGTGCTCAGTCTGTTCACACTGCTGGTGATTACCGGCTTCGTGATCGCCCGCCGGGCCGAGAATGCGGGCATGCCTTTTGCCGCCTGCTTTGCTTACGGCCTGACTTTGCTGGTTGGCCTGCAGGCCGGTATCAACATGGCGGTCAGTACCGGTCTGCTGCCCACCAAGGGACTGACCCTGCCGCTGGTCAGCTATGGCGGCTCCAGCCTGATAATCACCTGCGTCAGCATCGGCATTCTGGCCAGGGTTGAAATGGAGCGTCTCGATCAGGAAAAGCTGGCCCGTGAAAAGGCCGGTCCGAAAAAGCGGGGGGGTGCGGTTTATGACTGACCAGCGCCGCTTTCTGATGATGGCTGGCGGTACCGGTGGGCATGTTTTCCCGGCTCTGGCCACGGCACGTGCCCTTGAAGCCCGCGGTCACCAGGTCTACTGGCTTGGCGCCAGCGGCGGTATGGAGCAGAGGCTGATCGGTGAGACCGATATTCCGCTTTCGCTGATTCATATTTCCGGTTTGCGGGGTAAGGGCAGACTTGCGCTGGTGCTCGCACCGTTCCGCCTGATGCGGGCTCTCGGTGAGGCATTCACCGTCCTGCGCCAGATTCGTCCGGATTGTGTGGTCGGCATGGGCGGTTTTGTCACCGGGCCCGGTGGTGTGGCCGCCTGGCTGACCCGGACCCCGCTGGTGATACACGAACAGAATGCCATTGCGGGAATGACCAACCGGATTCTGGTGAGGTTTGCGGAAACCGTGCTCGAAGCCTTCCCCGGAAGCTTTGGACCGAAAGTCGTCACCCGGTGCACCGGCAATCCGGTCCGGGAGGATCTGGCGACGTTACCCGCACCAGAGCAGCGGTTGGCGGGCCGGGAGGGTCCTCTCAGGTTGCTGGTGATTGGCGGCAGTCTTGGTGCCCAGGTGTTCAACCAGCAGTTGCCGGAGGCACTGGCCCTGCTGCCAGAAACACAACGACCGGTTGTTCGCCACCAGTGTGGTGAACGCCATGCTGAGGTTGCCCGGGCGGCTTATGAAAAACACGGGGTTGAGGCGAGCGTCGAACCGTTTATCAAGGACATGGCAGATGCCTACCAATGGGCCGATCTGGTTCTGTGCCGCTCCGGCGCGCTGACCGTCTCCGAGCTCTGTGCCGCGGGCATCGGCGCTGTGTTGGTGCCGTTTCCCCATGCAGTGGACGATCACCAGACCAAAAACGGTGAGCAAATGGTGGCCGAGAAGGCCGCCATATTGATCCCGCAATCAAAGATGACCCCGGTCGTACTGGCAGAAACCCTGGGTGATTTATCCCGGGACCGCAGCCGGGTAACCGATATGGCGAAGGCTGCCAGAACATTGGCCCGCCCTGATGCAACGGAGAGAGTCGTGAATTACTGTCTGGAGGCCGCTAATGGCTGATGCAAACAATCCGCCCCTGGTCTATCAGGTGCCTGAAATGCGCCGGATCCGCCACATCCATTTCGTGGGTATTGGTGGTGCCGGTATGAGTGGCATAGCCGAGGTGCTCAAAAACCAGGGGTATGACGTCTCCGGCTCGGATCTGAAAGAAGGCCCGGTTACCGGTCGCCTGAAAGCCATGGGCGTCGAGGTTCAGATCGGTCATAGGGAAGAAAACAGTGCCAGCGCAGATGTCGTGGTGGTTTCGTCTGCTGTGGCTTCTGACAATCCGGAAGTCACAGCCGCCCGCAACCGGCGTGTTCCTATTGTGCCCAGGGCCGAAATGCTGGCTGAGATCATGCGTTACCGGCACGGGATCGCTGTGGCTGGTACCCATGGTAAAACCACCACAACCAGTCTGATCGCATCGGTTCTGGGTGAGGCCGGGCTGGATCCGACTTTCGTGATCGGCGGCAAGCTGAACAGTGCCGGCACCAATGCCCAGCTCGGTGGGTCCCGCTATCTGGTGGCGGAGGCTGACGAAAGCGATGCGTCGTTCCTGCATCTGACGCCGGTCATTTCGGTGGTTACCAACATCGAAGCGGACCACATGGATACCTATGGCGGCGATGTTGAAAAGCTGAAGCAGACCTTCGTCGATTTCCTTCATAACCTGCCGTTTTATGGCGTGGCGGTGATGTGCGTAGACGACGCTTATGTCCAGGAAATCATTCCCCGGATATCGAGGGCGATCATTACCTATGGCATCGACAACCCGGAGGCGGATTACCGGGCCGAGAACATCACCTCCGATGGCTTGCGGACCCACTTTGTGGTGAAGCGCCCGGCCGGCCGGAGCGATCTGACGGTGGAACTGAAAATGCCCGGTCGTCACAACGTGGCGAACGCGCTGGCGGCGATTGCCGTGGCGACCGATGAAGGTGTCGCGGATGAGGCGATTGGCCGTGGTCTGGCCGGATTTGCCGGTGTCGGACGCCGGTTCCAGGTGTACGGCGACTACAAGACGCCCAAAGGCACAATCACCCTGGTGGATGATTATGGTCACCACCCCACTGAGGTTGAGGCGGTTATCCGTGCCGCCCACGATGCCTGGCCGGATCGACGTCTGGTGATGGTGTACCAGCCGCACCGATATAGCAGGACCCGTGATCTTTACGAAGATTTCGTCCGCGTGTTGTCGGAGGTGGACAGTTTGCTGCTGATGGATGTCTATTCTGCCGGCGAGCCTGCGATCCCGGGGGCTGATGGCCGCGCCCTGTGCCGCAGCATTCGCCAGAGAGGGCAGGTAGAGCCGGTGTTCGTTGAGGATAACCGGGAGATTGAATCCCTGCTGGCCAATGTGCTGCAGGATGGCGACCTGTTGATAACCCAGGGCGCCGGGGATATTGGTGGAGTGGCTTCGCGGTTGGCGGCCGCGGGAGTGATCACAGGTGAGTGAGATGCATCATGCGGAACCACAGGCCTATCAGGCCGACCCCGACCTCGTGCGGGCTCTCGGACGCGTGGCCGTTTTTATGGGCGGTGATTCCGCAGAGCGGGAGGTATCCCTGAAAAGCGGAAAGGCGGTTCTGGCGGCACTGGTGTCGGCCGGCGTGGATGCCTACGCAGTGGATGTCCGGGGCTGCCTGTTGAGAACCGTGGACAGCCCGGAGTTTGACCGGGTGTTCATTGCCCTGCATGGCCGTGGCGGTGAGGACGGTACGCTTCAGGCCATCCTGTCTCAGGCGGGTATTCCCTACACCGGTAGCGAAATGCTGGCCTCGGCCCTGGCCATGGACAAGTTGAGAACCAAGTACGTGTTCGAGGGCTGCGGTCTGCCGACTCCGAAATTCCGGACCATGTCCGATGTTGCCCAGGCCGACCAGATCATTGGCGAATTGCGGGCTCCGTTGAGTGTGAAGCCTTCCCGGGAAGGTTCCAGCATCGGTATCCGTAAGGTTTACACCGCAGCCGAGCTGGCCGAAGCCTACGAAGCGGCTGCGGCGCTGGACAGTCTGGTATTGGTGGAAGAGTGGATTGAAGGGCCGGAGTTTACTGTCAGTCTGCTGCAGGACCAGGCGCTTCCGGCGATCGGGCTGAGCACGGACCACGTGTTCTACGACTACGACGCCAAGTACCTGGCGGACGACACCCGCTACCGGATTCCCTGCGGTCTGGCACCTGAGGATGAAGTGCGGCTTCAGCACCTGGCACTGGATGCGTTCCGGGTTGTCGGCTGCCGGACCTGGGGCCGGGTTGACATCATGCAGGACAGCGACGGCAAGTTCTGGCTGCTGGAAGTCAATACCGTGCCGGGAATGACTGATCACAGTCTCGTACCTATGGCGGCCAAGGCGGCGGGCATCAGCTTTGAAGAGCTGGTGGTAAGGATTCTCAGGGACACACTGGAGGTCGCCGATGCTTGAGACACTGCTGATCCGGAGCCGGGCTACACCGTCCGAGCCCCCGCGGCGCCGGGGGGCAACCTCCCTCGGGACTGAGCGGGACCGGTTTGGCGTGTTGAGAGGTGTTCTGGCAGCGGTGCCCTGGCTTCAGGTGGGTATGGGCGCGGTGATTGTTCTGCTTGCCGCTCTGGTGCCCTGGGGAACCGGCAAGGTATTGGGCGCCATGGATCAGCAGATCCTGGCGGTGGATGTGAAAGGGGATTTTATCGGCGATAGCCGGATTGCAATCGAGCGTGCGGCCGGCAACTGGATTGGCAAGAGCTATTTCGCCACGGATCTGTCCGACATCAAGGCCAGCCTGGAGCGTCGGCCCTGGGTTGAATCCGCTGCCGTGCAGCGGGTCTGGCCAGATCGCCTGGTGATTGATATCCGGGAAAAGAAGCCGTTGGCCTACTGGACCGACGGGCGCCTGGTAAGCCGGACCGGTGAACTGTTTGCGCCATCCAACCCGGAAGTGGCGGGCAGGTTACCCCGGCTGGCGGGACCGGATGAACGGGTGCGTGATGTGATCGACATGGCGCGGACCATGAGCGAAAAGCTGGTTGCCCGGGGACTGGGTTTTGCGGGTTTGTCCCTGGAACATCGGGGCGCCTGGACCCTGCAGCTGGCCAACGGCATCGAAGTGGTGCTTGGTCGGGATCAGGTGAAACAGCGATTTGAACGGTTTATCACGGTTTATGAAAACCGGCTGGCGGCACGGTCGGACGAAGTCAGTCGGGTGGATGCCCGTTACACCAATGGTGTGGCGGTCAAGTGGAAGGCTGCTGTGGCAGCTTCCGGCCCAAAATCATAGCAACGGTTAATACAGACCTACGGTTTGGTGGAACACATGTCATCGGTTGAAACGGAAAACATGATTGTCGGCCTCGACATCGGAACTTCGAAAGTGGTTGCGATTGTCGGCAAGCGCAAGATGGACGGCACCATCGAAGTGGTGGGCATTGGCTCGCATCCTTCCAGGGGTCTCAAGCGCGGGGTGGTGGTAAACATTGAAACCACTGTCCAGGCGATTCAGCGCGCCGTGGAAGAGGCAGAGTTGATGGCAGGGTGTCGCATTCATTCGGTATACGCAGGTATCGCCGGTAGCCACATCAAGAGCCTGAACTCCCACGGGATTGTTGCCATCCGTGACCGGGAAGTCACCCAGGCCGATATCGACCGGGTAATTGATGCCGCCCAGGCGGTTGCGATTCCGGCAGATCAGAAGATCCTGCACATTCTGCCCCAGGAATTTGTGATTGACAGTCAGGAAGGCATCAAGGAGCCGATGGGCATGTCCGGTGTGCGGCTGGAGGCGAAGGTTCATCTGGTGACCTGCGCGGTTAACGCCGCCCAGAATATCGAGAAATGCGTGAAGCGCTGTGGCCTTGAGGTGGATGACATCATCCTGGAGCAGCTGGCGTCCAGTCACGCCATTCTCACCGAAGATGAAAAGGAACTGGGCGTCTGTGTGGTGGACATCGGTGGCGGAACCACCGACATCGCCGTGTTCACCGGTGGTGCGATTCGTCATACCGCGGTGATCCCGATCGCCGGCGATCAGGTGACCAACGATATCGCCATGGCACTGCGGACACCGACCCAGAATGCCGAAGAAATCAAGATCAAGTATGCCTGCGCGCTGACCCAACTGGCCGGCGCCGATGAAACCATCAAGGTGCCCAGCGTCGGGGATCGCGCTCCGCGGGATCTCTCGCGGCAGGCTCTGGCCGAGGTCGTGGAGCCCCGTTACGAGGAGCTGTTCACACTGGTGCAGTCCGAATTGCGCCGGTCCGGGTTCGAGGACCTGATTCCGGCGGGCATCGTGATTACCGGCGGTTCTTCCACCATGGAAGGCGTGGTGGAGCTGGCCGAAGAGATCTTCCACATGCCGGTAAGGCTGGCCTGTCCGCAGGCAGTCTCCGGCATGACGGAAGTGGTCAACAATCCGATCTACGCCACCGGCGTGGGGTTGTTGATTCATGGTTTCCGCCAGATGGATCTGGGGCGGACGCCGGTGCTCAAGGGTGAAGATGCACCCTCGCTGTTTGAGCGCATGAAAGCCTGGTTCACCGGTCATTTCTGACGGCGCCGGGTGGCAGTACACGAAGGTATCTCGAAAACACAATCTCGAACAAACAGTCCGGAACAGGGCTGAAAACAGCACGAAGGAGTAGGGGAAATGTTTGAACTCGTCGATAATGTCCAGCAGAACGCTGTCATTAAAGTCGTCGGTGTTGGCGGAGGTGGCGGCAATGCCGTGCGCCACATGCTCAACAGCGACATCGAAGGTGTCGAATTTATCTGCGCCAATACCGATGCGCAGGCGCTGACCGACATGGACGCTCGCCAGATCATCCAGTTGGGGGGCAACATCACCAAAGGTCTGGGTGCCGGCGCCAATCCTGAGGTGGGCCGTCAATCCGCCCTGGAAGACAGGGATCGCATTGCCGAGGCGATCAAGGGCGCTGATATGGTGTTCATCACCGCTGGCATGGGCGGTGGTACCGGCACCGGTGCAGCGCCGATTGTGGCGGAAGTGGCCCGTGAACTTGGCATCCTTACCGTTGCCGTGGTTACCAAGCCATTCCTGTTCGAGGGTGGCAAGCGCATGAGCGTTGCCGAATCCGGCCTGAAGGAGCTTGAGGAGAGCGTCGACTCCCTGATCACCATCCCCAACGAAAAGCTGCTGGCGGTGATGGGCAAGAAAACCAGCCTGTTGGATGCGTTTGCCGCGGCAAATGATGTGCTGCTGGGCGCTGTTCAGGGGATCGCGGATCTGATCACCCGCAACGGTATGATCAACGTTGACTTTGCCGACGTAAAAACGGTCATGTCCGAAATGGGTATGGCAATGATGGGTACGGCCCGGGCCACCGGCGAAAACCGCGCACGGGAAGCTGCCGAAGCGGCCATCCGCAGCCCGCTGCTGGAAGACATCAACCTGCAGGGCGCCAAGGGTATCCTGGTAAACATTACCGCCGGTATGGACCTGAATCTGGGCGAATTCTCCGAGGTTGGCGACATCGTGCGTGAGTTTGCTTCTGACTCGGCTACTGTCGTAGTGGGTACCGTCATTGATCCGGAAATGACCGACGAACTGAAAGTGACCGTCGTTGCGACCGGGCTTGGCGGCGACCGCGAGAAGCCGGCCAAGGTTGTGGACAATACCCGCACCCTGGATGGGAAAACCGATTACAACCAGTTGGACCGCCCCGCCGTTCTGCGCCGTCGGGCCGTTTCCCATGGAAATGTGGCCATTGACCAGAGCAAAGAGAGCGCGGAACAGGGCGTTGACTATCTCGATATTCCCGCATTCCTTCGCCGGCAGGCGGACTGATAGTCTGTTGGAATTGTGATCCGGTTCCGGTCTGCGTGCGAAAAAAACGGAACCTCGAAGCCGGTAAATACGTGCGCTGAGTGCCTTGGGCCGGCGCCCGATGAACGTTTGGCGGGGACTGATTGGTTAAATGGTATTCAGTCTTATTTTCTGGTATTCTCCGGGCAGAATTTTGCCTAGAATATCGCCTTTTTGTGACGGAATTATGTACCGATGATCAAACAACGGACACTCAAAAACACCATCCGTGCCACCGGTGTTGGCTTGCACTCGGGTGAGAAAGTATATCTGACCCTGAAGCCTGCCCCGGTGGATTCAGGCATCATCTTCCGCCGTTCTGATCTGGACCCGATGGTCGAGATCCGTGCCTGTGCGGAAAATGTGGGTGAGACCATGCTGTCCACGACGCTGGTAAAAGACGGTGTCCGTGTGGCGACTGTCGAGCATCTGCTCTCCGCCATGGCTGGTCTCGGTATTGATAACTGCTTTGTGGAGCTCAGTGCTGCAGAAGTGCCGATCATGGACGGCTCTGCCGGTCCCTTCGTGTTTCTGCTGCAATCTGCCGGTATTGCCGAGCAGGAGGCTGCCAAGCGCTTTATCCGCATCAAGCGTGAAGTGACCATTGAAGAGGGCGACAAGAAAGCTACCTTCCTGCCGTTCGAAGGCTTCAAGGTAAGTTTCGGGATCGATTTCGATCACCCGGTCTTCAAGGGTCGTGCCCAGACTGCCACGGTCGACTTCTCGAGCACGTCCTTCGTGAAGGAAGTCAGCCGCGCACGGACCTTTGGTTTCATGCGCGACATCGAGAAGCTGCGTGCCATGAACCTGGCGCTCGGTGGCAGCGTGGATAACGCCATTGTGGTTGACGACTACAAGATTCTGAACGAAGACGGTCTTCGCTATGATGACGAGTTCGTCAAGCACAAGGTGCTGGACGCAATTGGCGACCTGTACCTGCTGGGCAACAGCCTGATTGGTGAGTTCCGCGGCGTAAAGTCCGGTCACGATCTGAACAACAAGTTGCTGCGTAAGCTCCGGGCTGAGGAAGATGCATGGGAAGTGGTTACGTTTGACGACGAAGCCACTGCGCCGATTTCCTACATGAAGCCCGCGCTGGCAGCCCAGGCTTAAAGCAGGACGCTTTAATCCCGGACGTGGCTTGCGAGTTTTTCGAGAACCTCGCGTAGTGCTTTATCCTTCGTGTGCCCGGCCTCCTCTTTGAGGAGCCGGGCATTTTCCTTACTTAAGGGTGCCTTTTTAAACGCGGGCTTCTCCCGGAACCTTGGCGGCGCGACTTTAACCTTCAGTTTCCAGACAAACCGGAACAGCTCGTTCTCTCGCAGTTTTTCCATGATTTCGTGCTGGCGGAAGCGAATCTGGCTGGCCTTGCCGGCGGTCTCCGCAGAAAGAACCAGTTCACCTTCCTTGCAGCTTATAAAGCGTGTGCCCTTGACCAGGTCTCCCGGAACGGCGGCCAGAACATGCTCCTCGGCCTGACGGTGAAGTTCCGCCCGTGCCACAAGATCCTTGAGTACCGGGGTCTTGCCGAGCTTGTCGAAGGTCATTTTTTGCTCACTTTTTCGTTTCATGGGCGCGTTTTTACTCGACGGCTCTGATTACGATTGGTTACACTTCGGCACGGTTTATGCGTAGTGCCTGTATTACACTCGTTTTACATTGTGGTAAATGAGTATGTCTACCGGGCGCTGCAATTTTTTCAGTATGTAGCTGTTGCCAGAGGATGGCAGGCCCACTCGGAATTTTTCCGGGGCGCAACGCTACAGGATGCGGTTGCGGCTCAACGATGAAACCAGAAGATGATATGAATATTATTCTTGTTGGCAAACACCACGGAAAGTCCCGTGTGTTGGCGATCAACGGTACTCTTGCCGTCGGCCTGCTCTTTTCGGTGCTCTCAATGCTCGTGGTCGCCGGCTGGGCCGGCTATGAGGTGGCCGTCCAGCGAGCTGAGGCGAGAGAACCTAGTAACTCGGAGCTGGTGGCAGGCTGGCAGCAAAGGTTGGCACAACAGAAGGCGGAGCTGGCTGGAATCGAGGAAAATGTCCAGCAGCAGGTGGACGCGCTGACACTTCGCCTGGGTGAAATTCAGGGGCGCCTGTTGCGACTGGATGCCCTGGGGCAACGGTTCGTGGAGTCCGGCCTGGTCGCGAGCGACGAATTCGATTTCGATCAGCCGGCTGCGGTAGGTGGTCCGGAAGATGGGGTGTCCGGCGATTCTTTCTCTGCGCCCGAGCTCACTCGCATGATCGAGGAAATGGAGCGGCGGATTGAAGACCGGGAGCAGCAGCTGCGTCTGCTGGATCAGGTGGCTTCCCGGCAGAAGCTCGAAGATGAGCTCTACCTTGAGGGCCGACCTATCACGTGGGGCTGGCTGTCCTCACGCTATGGTTACCGCTCTGATCCTTTCACCGGCAAACGTACATGGCATGCCGGGGTTGATCTTGCCGGCAAGGACGGCAGCAACATTATTTCGGTTGCCGGTGGCGTCGTGACCTATGCCGGCGAGCGCTACGGCTATGGCAATCTGGTTGAAATTGACCATGGCGACGGTCTTGTTTCCCGGTACGCTCACTGCAAAACCGTCAAGGTTCAGGTGGGTGATGTTGTTCAGAAAGGCCAGGTTGTGGCTCTGATGGGCAGTACCGGGCGCTCCACTGGCCCGCATGTCCATTTTGAAGTACTCCGGAACGGAAAGTCAGAGAATCCGGAAACTTACATCAAACGTGCGAGCCGTTAGTCATTTCCTGGCTCGCCGTTAGCTTTTGATTCTCCTCCGCCATTCGGTGGTCAGCCAGGTTTATATCCCGGAATCCGGTGTTTCGCCGCAGCCTTATTTTGCTCGTGTGCACCCTGTCTTTTGTCCTGTTACAAAATAAGGTTAGAATGCCGGCTTCCTCCGTTTAATCAAAGAAGCAGTGGTCTATGTTCACAAAGCTTGCAACCAAGATGTTCGGCAGTAAAAACGCCAGAGAAATCAAGAGAATGCGCAAACCGGTCTTGCGTATCAATGAGCTTGAAGAGCAATATGGCAATCTGTCTGACTCCGAGTTGCAAGGCAAGACAGCGGAGTTCCGCCGGCGGATCGATGAAGGCGAATCCCTGGATGCCCTGTTGCCGGAAGCGTTTGCGACGGTAAGGGAGGCTGGCCGCCGGGTTATGGGCATGCGTCATTACGACGTTCAGCTGATCGGTGCGATCACCCTGCACGAAGGCCGAATCGCGGAAATGAAAACCGGTGAAGGCAAGACCCTGGTTGCGACCGCTTCGGTCTATCTTAATGCGCTGTCTGGTAAGGGTGTGCATGTCGTTACAGTGAACGATTACCTGGCCCGTCGTGATGCCGACTGGATGGGTAAGATCTATCGCTTTCTCGGAATGCAGGTAGGGGTAGTGGCTTCCGGTCAGCCGCCTGAAGAGAAGCGGGCTGCCTACCAGGCGGACATAACCTACGGCACCAATAACGAATTCGGCTTCGACTATCTGCGCGACAATATGGCTTTCAGCACCGAAGACAAGGTTCAGAGAGGGCTGAACTACGCCATCGTGGACGAAGTGGATTCGATTCTTATCGATGAGGCCCGTACACCGCTGATCATTTCCGGTGCCGCTGAGGACAGCTCGAAGCTTTACCTGGCTATTAACGAGCTGATTCCCAGTCTCGAAGAAGGAGAGGTCAGCGAGGAGGAAGGTGAGCCTAGTGGCGATTTCACGATTGACGAAAAGTCCCGCCAGGTTGAGCTTACCGAATCCGGTCACGAGAAGGTTGAGGAGTTGTTACTGAGTCGCGGCCTGCTGAAAGAGGGTGAGAGCCTTTATTCCGCTGCCAATCTCAGCCTGCTGCATCATGTTCACTCGGCGCTGCGTGCCCATCGCCTGTTCCAGAAAGATGTGGATTACATTGTCCAGGGTGACCAGGTGGTCATCGTAGATGAGCATACCGGCCGCACCATGCCGGGCCGCCGCTGGAGTGAAGGCCTGCATCAGGCGGTTGAGGCAAAAGAAGGTGTCAGGATCCAGGCTGAGAGCCAGACTCTGGCGTCTACCACTTTCCAGAACTATTTCCGGCTTTACGACAAACTGGCGGGCATGACCGGTACGGCCGATACCGAAGCGTTCGAATTCCGCCAGATATACGGCCTGGATGTGGTGGTCATTCCGCCCAATAAACCCATCCAGCGGATTGATTACAACGATCTGGTGTATCTCACCCAGGAAGAAAAGTTCCACGCGATTATCGACGAGATCAAGGATGTCACCGCCGAGGGCCGCCCGATTCTGGTGGGCACGGCGTCCATCGAAGCGTCCGAACTGCTTTCAATGCTGCTCAAGAAGGCGCAGATCGAGCACAAGATTCTGAACGCCAAGCAGCATGAATCCGAAGCCCACATCATTGCTCAGGCGGGGCGTCCGGGCGCCGTTACCATCGCCACCAACATGGCTGGTCGTGGCACGGACATCGTGCTGGGCGGTAATTGGGAACACGAAGTGACTGCCATGGACAACCCTTCCGAAGAAGAGGTTGCCCGGATCAAGGCGGAGTGGACGGAGCGCCATAACCAGGTTCTTGAAGCCGGCGGCCTGCACATCGTCGGTACCGAGCGTCACGAGTCCCGCCGGATTGATAACCAGCTGCGAGGCCGTGCCGGTCGTCAGGGCGATCCCGGTTCTTCCCGCTTCTTCCTGTCCCTGGAAGACAACCTCATGCGTATCTTCGCGCCTGACCGGGTCAAAAGCCTGATGCAGGCCATGGGCATGAAAAAGGGTGAGGCCATTGAGCACCGGATGGTCACCAACGCCATCGAGAAGTCCCAGCGCAAGGTGGAAGGGCGCAACTTCGACATGCGTAAGACGCTGCTGGAATACGATGACGTCGCAAACGACCAGCGTACGGTTATCTACGAGCAGCGCAACGAAGTCATGTCCTCCGACGACATCTCGGACATGGTCAGGACCATCCGGGAAGACGTGGTAGACTCGCTGATCAGCGAATACATCCCGCCCCAGAGCATGCCGGAGCAATGGGATGTGGCGGGGCTGGAATCCCAGCTTCAGTCCGAGATGGCGATCGATCTGCCGGTTCAGAAGTGGCTGGAAGAAGACAGCAAACTGTACGAAGAGAACCTGCGTCAGAAAATTCTGGACGAGATCGTCGCTGCGTATGAAGCCAAGGAAGAGATTGCCGGCTCCGAGGCCATGCGCAAGTTCGAGAAGCAGGTCTTCCTGCAGGTGCTCGATACCCTGTGGAAGGAACATCTTTCCAACATGGACCACCTGCGCCGCGGTATCCATTTACGGGGCTACGCCCAGAAGAACCCCAAGCAGGAATACAAGCGCGAGGCGTTCAACCTGTTTGAAGCCATGCTCGATACCATGAAGCGGGATGTGACCCGTGTGCTCTGCCATGTGCGCGTTCAGAGCCGGGAAGAAATGGAAGAAGTAGAGCGCCGTCGCAAACAGGAGCTGGAGCAGGAATTGGCCCGCGCCCGCCTGCGCCATGATGAGACCAGTGCCACCGCACAGAGCCAGGGTGAGGGCGACGCGGAAGATGCCCGGCAGTCGACGCCCGACACCTTCGTGCGTCAGGAGCGCAAGATAGGTCGAAATGAGCCCTGCCCCTGCGGGTCCGGTAAGAAATACAAGCAGTGTCATGGCAAGGTCAGCTGATTCAGTAAGCTGATCGGGAATCCGGAACCCGCAATCTGCCAGCAAGAACTGGCGGGCTGCGGGTTTTTTCGTTTTGAGTTGGCCGTATGGTCCCCCGTGCAGGTTTAGATATTAAGGAGTAACAGAATGGCGGTAGGTCCGGGAACCTTACCTGAGTTTTATCCGGTGGCCGGAGTCCGGCTTGGCATTGCCAGTGCCGGTATCAAGAAGCCGGGGCGAAAGGATGTGGTTCTGTTTGAGCTGGCCCCGGAAAGCCGGGTTGCCGGGATCTTCACCAGGAATCAGTTCTGTGCCGCACCCGTCACGCTGAGCCGCAGGCACCTGACAGAGGCATCGCCCCGGTACCTGCTGATCAATACCGGTAATGCCAATGCTGGCACGGGGGCGCGGGGCATGCAGGATGCGAAGGCCTGTTGCCAGGCTCTGGCAGCTCAGGCCGGCGTCAGTGAGGCCGAGATCCTGCCTTTTTCCACGGGGGTCATTGGTGAGCCGCTGCCGGTTCAGAAGATTGTCGGTGCGCTTCCCGAAGCCCTGGCGACTGCAGCTGAAGACCGCTGGGCCGAAGCTGCCAGCGGTATTATGACGACCGACACCCGACCCAAGGGCGCGTCCTGCCAGGTGGAGCTGGATGGCTACACTGTGTCCATTTCCGGGATCAGCAAGGGAGCAGGCATGATTCGCCCCAATATGGCAACGATGCTTGGCTTTATTGCCACCGATGCCCGAATTGCGCCGGAGCTTCTGCAGACTCTCGCCTCCGAACTGGGAGAGATGTCCTTCAACCGCATTACCATCGATGGCGACACCTCCACCAACGACGCCTGCATGCTGATTGCCAGTGGCCAGTGCGGTGGCCCGGAAATTACCGGATCCAGCCCATCGCTGGCGAAGCTCAGGGAGGCCCTTGAGACTGTGTATCTGGAGCTGGCACATGCCATCGTCCGTGACGGCGAAGGTGCTACCAAATTCGTCACAATTGACGTCATTGGGGCGGCCAGTCAGCAGGAAGCGCTGGGTGTGGCCTATACCGTTGCCCATTCCCCGCTGGTGAAAACCGCCCTGTTTGCCTCAGACCCTAACTGGGGGCGGATTCTGGCGGCGGTGGGGCGCGCTGGTGTTGAAGGGCTGGATCTTAATGCCCTGGAAATTTACCTCGGGGATGTCTGTCTGGTGCGCAATGGCGGTCGGGCAGAGGATTACTCGGAAGCCCGGGGCCAGGCGGTGATGGACCGGGAAGAGATCACCATTGCCATTGATCTCAAGCGAGGTGAAGTGCGGGAAACCGTCTGGACCTGCGACTTCTCCCACGATTATGTCACGATCAACGCCGAGTACCGTACCTGAACATGACATCAGCGAAACCCCTGGTGAAAGAAATCCATGTCGC
Source organism: Marinobacter metalliresistant (assembly GCF_038098645.1). Taxonomy (NCBI): domain Bacteria; kingdom Pseudomonadati; phylum Pseudomonadota; class Gammaproteobacteria; order Pseudomonadales; family Marinobacteraceae; genus Marinobacter; species Marinobacter metalliresistant. The sequence continues at coordinate 3,822,854 of NZ_CP101118.1, forward strand.
CGTGGCGGTTATTGTCCGCAATGGCCAGGTGCTCATTGCCCGCCGGCCAGACCATGTGCATCAGGGGGGCTTGCTTGAGTTCCCTGGTGGCAAGGTGGAGCCGGGTGAAAGTGTTCAGGCGGCACTGGTGCGCGAGATTGCCGAGGAAACCGGCCTCAGAGTGCCTGAGGCCTCTCTGGAGCCGGTCATTGGTATTCGCCATGACTATGGTGATAAGCAAGTTTTCCTCGATGTGTGGGCGACCAGAGCCGCTGAAGGCGAACCTGAGGGCCGTGAGGGCCAGCCAGTAGAATGGCTTGGCCCCGATCGGCTTCGGGATCAGGATTTCCCGGCTGCCAACCGGCCTATTATCCGGGCATTGCGGTTGCCCCGGCAGTTGGCGATTACCGGAACAGCCGCCAGTGCTGATCAGGCCATCGAGCGTCTTCGGTCAGGATTGGCTGATGTCCCGCAGTCGCTGGTGGTGCTCCGTGCTCCGGCCATGACCGGGCCGGATTATCGTCAGCTTGCGGCAGCGGCGGTGCCGGTGTGTGAAGCGGCCAGCACCGGTCTGATCGTGCACGGCGCCCCCGGGTTCTTTGATGGCACGCCTGGTGCCCGTGGTCTGCATCTGCCATGGCGTGAAGCGATCAAACAAGTGGAGAGGCCGGTTCCGGCGGATGCGTGGCTGGGTGTTTCCTGCCATGATGCGATGGAGATTGACCATGCTGTCGCCATTGGCGCGGACTACGTCACGCTCGGGCCTGTCAAGCCAACCCGAAGCCATCCAGGACAGCTGGCCATGGGCTGGGAAGCGTTCGGAGCCCTGGTCTCCGGGGCGCCGCTTCCCGTTTATGGGCTGGGAGGGCTCGGCCTTGCGGACCTGTCCGAGGCCCGGCAACGGGGTGGTCAGGGGATCGCCGGTATCCGCTTCTGGTGGCCGGAAAACTGACCATTATCAGCGGCGGCCATTGTGATCTCTGTTATGCTGTCAGCCCCCGTATTTTTTATTATCTGGCACAACCGGTTCCGGGAGATTCTGTGAGTAAACTGACGCATCTTGACGACAAGGGCGAAGCCCGAATGGTGGATGTGACCGACAAGGCCGCCACCGAACGGGAGGCTCGCGCCGAAGCAACCATTCGAATGGCGCCGGAGACCCTGAACATGATTGTGGATGGGGAGCACCCCAAGGGGGATGTCCTGGCCGTGGCCCGTATTGCCGGGATCATGGCTGCAAAGAAAACTCACGATCTGATTCCCCTGTGTCACGCCCTCAATCTTACCTCGGTCAAGGTAGAGCTGACGCCTGGTGAAGATGGTGCTTCGGTACACATTCTTACCCGCTGCAAGCTGTCCGGCCAGACCGGTGTCGAGATGGAAGCGCTGACCGCCGCAAGCGTTGCAGCATTGACTCTTTACGACATGTGCAAGGCTGTCGACCGGGGCATGGAAATCGCTTCTGTCCGCCTGCTGGAGAAGAAAGGTGGCCGGAGTGGTCACTGGGTGGCCGACAAGTCCTGGTCTGGCCAGTCGTCGAACTCGTAAGTGTTCGCTGCTGAGCACATGCCAGAGGCGCTGCAGTGCAGGGACTACGCCAAGCAGGCGGGCCCGTGATAGAATGCGCGGCCCCAATGACTGAACCACGAGGAACCACTGTGGCTGTTCGTTACATCCAGACCTGCCGGTTGCCGACCCCGTTCGGGGTGTTTGATATGCATGGCTTCGAAGAACCGGACACCGGAAAGGAGCATGTTGCCCTGACCCTGGGCGAACTGGACAGTGACGAACCCATGCTTGCCCGCACTCACTCCGAGTGTCTTACCGGTGATGCCCTCTACAGCATGCGTTGCGACTGTGGCTACCAGCTTGAGGAGGCTCTGCGCAATATTGCCCGTGAAGGTCGCGGAATCCTGATGTATCTGCGCCAGGAGGGCCGGGGGATCGGGCTTTTGAACAAGATCCGTGCCTATCACCTGCAGGATCAGGGCGCGGATACGGTGGAGGCCAATGAGCGCCTGGGGTTCGCCGCCGATCTGCGTGATTACAGCATGTGCAAGGACATGCTGGAGCATCTGGGCATCACAAGCCTGCGCCTGATGACCAACAATCCACGCAAGGTGAAGGCTCTTTCGTCTTACGGTATCGTTATTGCTGAACGGGTGCCTCTGCACGTTGGCCGTAACCCTCACAACGAGCATTACCTCAACACCAAGCAGAGCAAGCTTGGGCACTGGTTGGAAACACACCAGGACGACGACCCCGAGGCGTGAACCGGAACCAAAAAGCCCGCGACAGTCGGCGGGCTTTTTGCGTTTCAGGAGCCAGGGTTTGTTTATTTGACGACTTTCAGATTCTGGTGCCGAAGGGTTTCCATTCGCGCGGCAATTGATGCTTCGATGCCTCCCGCATCCAGGCCACAATCCGTCAGCAGCTCCCCATGCTTGCCGTGGTCCATGAACGTGTCCGGCAGCCCAAGCTGGAGCACGGGCATGGATACCTGACGGCTGTTCAGGAATTCGGTGACCGCGCTGCCGGCACCACCGGCAACGGCGTTCTCTTCCAGAGTCACCAGCAGCTGGTGCTGCTCTGCAAGCTCAAGCACCAGTTCTTCATCAAGGGGTTTCACGAATCGCATATCCGCCACCGTCGCTCCCAGTACTTCGGCCGCTTCCAGTGCCGGTGCCAGCAGGGTACCGAAGTTGAGGATGGCGAGCCCCTTGCCTGCGCGCACTCTCCGGCCCTTACCGATCTCCAGTGGCGTAAGCTCCTGCTGGATCTCTGCCCCAGGCCCGGTTCCCCTCGGGTATCGAACCGAAGCAGGGCCCTCGTATAACATGCCGGTCTGCAGCATCTGACGGGTTTCGTTCTCATCGGACGGTGTCATGACCACCATATTCGGTATGCAGCGCAGGTAGCTGATATCGAAGGCCCCGGCGTGTGTGGGGCCGTCCTCGCCCACCAGGCCGGCGCGATCGATGGCAAGCAGCACATCCAGATTCTGGATGGCGACATCATGGATCAACTGGTCGTAGGCACGCTGCAGGAAGGTGGAGTAGATGGCAACCACCGGCTTTGCGCCATCACAGGCCAGGCCGGCTGCGAGGGTGACGGCGTGCTGTTCGGCAATCGCAACATCGAAATAGCGATCCGGGAACCGCTGTGAAAAGGCCAGCAGGTCGGAGCCTTCGCACATGGCAGGCGTTATGCCAACCACTCGCTCATCCTGCTCAGCGGAGTCACACAGCCACTGGCCAAAGACATTGGCGTACTTGGGCTTCGCGGGCTTTGGTTTCACCGGCTCGGGCTTGCTCGGCGGCACCGGCTCGATCTTGTTGATGGCGTGATAACCTATCGGGTCCGCCTCTGCCGGAGCAAAACCTTTGCCTTTGGTCGTCACCACATGCAGAAACTGCGGGCCTTCCAGCTCGCGGATGTTCTCGAGGGTCTCGACCAGCAGGGGCAGGTCATGGCCATCAATGGGGCCGATGTAGTTGAATCCCAGCTCCTCAAACAGGGTGCCCGGGGCAATCATGCCCTTGAAATGCTCTTCCGTCTTTTTCGCGAGGGCCATCAGGTGCGGGGCGCCCTGAAGGACTTTCTTGCTGCTGTCGCGAACCTGGTTGTAGGTGGGGCTGGACAGCAGCTTGGCAAAGTAGTTGGACAGCCCCCCGACGTTGCGGGAAATCGACATGTCATTGTCGTTCAGTATCACCAGCATGTCGGCGTGCAGGTGGCCGGCATGGTTCAGGGCCTCGAAGGCCATGCCAGCGGTCATGGCGCCGTCGCCAATGACTGCGATACTTTTACGGCCGGTGCGTTGCAGGCGAGCGGCAATGGCCATGCCAAGCGCGGCACTGATGGACGTGCTGGAGTGGCCCACGCCGAAGGTGTCGTATTCGCTTTCTGCCCTTTTCGGAAAGCCGGCAAGTCCGTCTTTGCGCCGGATGCTGGCCATGGCGTCACGCCGGCCGGTCAGAATTTTATGGGGGTAGGCCTGGTGGCCAACATCCCAGACCAGGCGGTCGATCGGAGTATTGAAAACATAGTGAAGGGCTACGGTAAGCTCGAGCACACCAAGACCGGCCCCGAAATGGCCGCCGGTCTGGCCCACTGACCACAACAGAAACGCCCTGAGTTCCCGGGCCAGCTGGGGCAGCTGTTCCGGGGCCAGCTCGCGCAACTGGGCCGGTGCATCAGTCCGGTCCAGCAGCGGAGTGTTGGGCCGCTGTGACGGGATTTCCTTGAAAATATAAGTGTCCTGCATCTGCTCGGGTCTTTTCCGGTACGTTCAGTAACTGACGGGCATTATAAGGGAACAGGGGACGCTGTTTCACACAAACCGGGCCAGTTGTTACGAAAATATTTACGGTCAGTGTGCGCCTTCGGGGCGCCGGGGTTCAATGGGTTCTTGCCACCACGTAATCGGCCATTGCCCGCAGCGGGTCCGCTTCGGGGCCGAACGCCCGAAGGCTTTGGTGGGCGTCCTCAAGCAAGGCCGCCAGATGCTCCCGGGCACCGGCCACTCCGAGCAGGGCGGGGTAGGTGGGTTTGGCCCGGGCGGCGTCAGAGCCCTGGGGTTTGCCAATAACCCGGGTGTCCCCTTCGATGTCCAGCAGGTCGTCCTGGACCTGGAAAGCCAGACCAAGGGCCTTGGCATAGCGGGTCAGCGACGCCAGTGCCTGCTCGCTGACCGAAGGCGCAGTGATGGCGCCAATCCGGACGCTGGCTTCGATCAGTGCCCCGGTTTTGTGCCGGTGCATGGTCTCCAGTTGGGCCAGAGTCAGGGTTTTACCAACGGATTCAAGATCGATCGCCTGGCCGCCGACCATACCCCTGTGGCCGCTGGCGCCCGCCAGTTCCCGCACCATGGCCAGGCGCGCGGACTCGGAGAGCCCGGGGGCCTCTGCCAGCCAGCCAAACGCCAGCGCCTGGAGGGCATCCCCGGCCAGAATGGCAGTCGCTTCATCAAAGGCGATGTGGGTGGTGGGGCGCCCGCGCCGGAGCTCGTCGTTATCCATGGCGGGGAGGTCATCATGGATCAGTGAATAGGCGTGGATCAGTTCCACGGCACAGGCGGGAATCAGGGCCTGGTCACCGGGCTGGCCCAGAGCCTTTGCCGCGGCCAGGCACAGGGCGGGCCGGATTCGTTTGCCGCCGCCCAGTACGCTGTAACGCATGGCTTCGTGCAGCCGACCGGATGCGGACTTCTGTTCCAGGCAGCGGTCGAGTGCCGCGTCAACGCGGGCCCTGCAGGTTTCGAGAAAGTCCGCTGCGAGTTGGTTCGGTCCGGACATCAGTCAGCATCATCCGGAGAGAAGGGGTGGGTTTCAAGGCTGCCGTCGCTGTTCTGAACCAGCTGCTCGACGCGCTGCTCCGCGCTCTTAAGGGCCTGCTGGCATTCACGGGTCAGTCTGACGCCGCGCTCGAACGCCGTCAGGGATTGCTCAAGGGACAGCTCTCCCTGCTCCAGATCGCGAACCAGCTTTTCCAGTTCATCAAGGGATTTTTCGAAATCGGCTATGGATGTGGCGCCTTGTTCACCGGCCATCAGGGGCCCTCCGATCAGGTGTCAGAATTTTGCGGAGTATACCAGAGCTTGCTTGCTATCGCTGCCAGTGGAAGTGACGGCGTTCACCGGTTTCGGCATCAGGCCCCCAGCTCTGTTCGGTCACATGGATGTCACCGGTGCCGGAGACACTGACCACAGTAGTCGCCCGGGTGCCGTAGTCTGAGCCGGCGATAAAGGGGGACGAGAGGAAGCGTTCGGTATCAATCCCCACCCCGGTGTCGGGTAATAGCCGGTCCGGGGCCGGCGTGGTGTCCTGAAGCAGCGCAACCAACACGCCGTGCAGTTTGCCGGCATCGTTACCGGCGGCGGCGGCGGCATCGCCAACGGCCTGGCGCAGCCGGACCAGCTTGGGCCAGGGAGTCTGCAGAAGATGGTTGCTCAGGCCGTAAACGCCCCGGTGGATGTGCCGGCCGGGATGAGCGTCCCGGTTGCTGAAATACCAGCCGTCCCGGGGCGTCAGGTGAACGAGGTTGAAGCCGGAAAAATGATCGGCATTACGATGCAGGTAGCCTTCAAGGTGCCGCCTGGAATCGTTGAGCGCCCGCAGGGGAAGTTCGCCCCGGCTGATACGGCCGGTTTCCGGTGTACCTTCGCGTACGTTGGTGACAGCGCTGACGTCCCCTTCGGCAGAGACCGCAAGCCAGGTTCCGCCGGACTGAAGATCCCGGCCGGCGAGCACCCGGGTGCCTGTGTCGGTTGTCCACCAGTCCATGGCGGCCGTGGGGCGACGAAAGAATTCATCCCGGTTGGCCGCGACAACCAGCGGAAAATGAGGGTTCTGGCCAAGGGCAAAGGCAATCAGGCACATGGTGGAGAACGGGCTCCCGGAGTTAATGAAGTTGACTCTTGCGCTGTGTATCATACCAGCCTTGGTTTTCCCGGGTGCGTGACAAACTATGACGCTGATCTTCGAAATAGCATCGTATCTGGCCCTCGGCGCCCTCGCAGGCACCGTTGCTGGCCTGTTTGGTATCGGCGGTGGGCTGATTATCGTGCCGGTGCTTATTTTCAGTTTCGGTCTCCGGGGGATCAGCCCGGAGATTGTTCCTCACTTGGCGGTGGGTACGTCGCTGGCAACCATCGTGTTCACGTCGGCCAGTTCCATCCGTTCCCACCACCGGCATGGCGCTGTGCGCTGGGATCTGTTCCGGCCCATGACCATGGGGATTATTGCCGGAGCCCTGATCGGTGCCTGGACAGCGTCGTTGATGAGTGGCCCGGCCCTTGAACTGGTTATTGGCGTTTTTGTCATCCTCGTTGGCCTCAAGATGTTTTTTCAGGTGGACCCCAAACCTGGCCGGGATGTTCCGGGTATCGCGGGGTTGGGGGTTGCCGGCGGAGGCATCGGCTGGGCCTCGGCCATCTTCGGGATTGGCGGGGGCACGCTCACCGTACCCTACCTGAGCTGGAGCAATGTACGCATGCAACAGGCTGTGGGTACATCGGCCGCTTGCGGCCTGCCGATTGCCATCGCCGGTGCACTTGGCAACATCTGGACCGGCTGGCAGAATCCAGCTCTGCCGGAACTGAGTGTCGGTTTCATCTATCTGCCTGCGCTGACCGGTATTATCCTCACCAGCGTTTTCTTTGCCCGGATAGGTGCCAACCTGGCCCATCGGCTGAACCCCCGGGTTCTCAAGCGTATTTTTTCCATCATGCTTTTGCTGGTGGGTCTCCGTTTTCTCCTGAGCTGAGAGGTTAATCGATGCTGCAACATCCCCAGATTGATCCGGTGGCCATTGCCATTGGCCCCCTCAAGATCCACTGGTACGGCCTGACCTATCTGGTGGGCTTTGTCGCCGGCTGGTGGCTTGGCAAGATCCGCACACGCAAACCCTGGTCTCCCATCAACGAAGAACAGATGGGCGATCTGCTGTTCTACCTGGCGCTGGGGGTCATTCTCGGGGGCCGTGTGGGTTATGTGCTGTTCTACAATTTTGATGCCTTTCTGGCAGATCCGCTCTGGCTTCTGCGGGTCTGGGAAGGCGGTATGTCCTTCCACGGTGGCTTGCTGGGCGTGATATTCGCCATGTGGTGGTACGGGCGCAAAGTGGAGTGTGGTTTCTGGCGCATGGCCGATTTCGTTGCACCGCTGGTGCCGGTAGGGCTTGGCGCCGGCCGGATTGGTAACTTCATTAACGGGGAGTTGTGGGGCAAACCCACGGACGTTGCCTGGGGCATGGTGTTCCGTACCGCGCCGGATTCCCTGGCCCGTCATCCCTCCCAGCTCTACCAGTTTGCCCTGGAAGGCGTCGCCCTGTTCGTCATCCTGTGGTGGTTCTCCTCCAGGCAAAGGCCCAGAATGGCCGTCTCCGGCCTGTTCCTGATCGGCTACGGCGTGTTCCGCTTTATGGTGGAATTCGTGCGCCAGCCGGACCCGCAGCTGGGCTACCTGGCCTTTGACTGGCTCACCATGGGGCAGGTACTTTCCTTCCCGATGATTGTTGTGGGTGCAGCCCTGATGTTTATTGCCTACCGGAAACAAGCCGAATGAAAGCCTACCTCGACCTGATGCAAGACGTTGTCGATAACGGATTCGACAAGGGTGACCGTACCGGCGTTGGTACCCGCTCGGTATTCGGCCGCCAGATCCGGTTCAACCTGCAGGATGGCTTTCCTCTGGTAACCACCAAGAAAGTCCATCTGCGCAGCATCATCTACGAACTGCTCTGGTTCCTCCGCGGCTCCACCGACAACACCTGGCTGAAAGAACGCAAGGTATCCATCTGGAATGAATGGGCACTGGCGAATGGAGACCTCGGCCCCATCTACGGCAAACAGTGGCGCAGCTGGCAGTGCCCGAACGGGGAGGTGGTGGACCAGATCAGCGAGGTCATCGGGCAGATCCGCACCAAGCCCAATTCCCGCCGCCTGATCGTCTCCGCCTGGAACCCGGCGCAACTGCCGGACGAATCCATCGGCCCCCAGGACAACGTCCGCCAGGGCCGCATGGCGCTGGCTCCCTGCCACTGCCTGTTCCAGTTCTACGTGGCCGACGGCAGGCTCTCCTGCCAGCTCTACCAGCGTAGCGCGGACCTGTTCCTGGGTGTACCGTTCAATATCGCCTCCTATGCGTTGTTGACCCACATGATCGCCCAGCAGTGTGATCTGGAAGTGGGTGAGTTTGTCCACACATTCGGCGACTGCCACTTGTATCAGAACCACCTGACTGACGACATTGTCTTCGAGCAACTGACGAGAGAGCCCCGGGCGTTGCCGAACCTCGTTATCAAGCGCAGGCCGGCGAGTATATTCGAGTACGAGCTGGAGGATTTTGAGTTTGAGGGCTATGACCCGTATCCCGGGATTAAGGCTCCTATTGCTATTTGACCCTTTGTCTACGGCCTGGTCCGATAGGTTTGGGGGCGGCAGGGGAGCGGGATGGGGCTTTCCGAAAAACGCTGTGAATACGTCCGTGTACGCTTGGCTCCGCACATTTTCGGAAAGCCCCATCCCGCTCCCCTGCATTCAAGCTGAAGGAGATAGAATCTCCCGAATCCGCGAACGAGTTGGAATTCCGGTTGTTACAAAGGCACTTGAAGTGCTGTTGAAAAGGCCTTTGGGGCAGCTGCATCATGGCTTGAATCGCAGCAGGGCGGGCACATCCCTCCAAAAAATGTGCGGAGCCATGGATGGCGGAGCCCAAGCCGCGCATGGATGCCTTGAGGCGTTTTTTTGGAGGGATGTGCCCGCCCTGCTGCAGCCCGCGAACTATGAGATTCAGAGTTACACGTTAGTCAAAGGGAGAGCAAAGGTGAGAAAAGCCCTGATAGTAGCCATGTCCCGAAACCGGGTCATAGGCCGGAACAACAATCTGCCTTGGTACCTGCCGGGCGATCTGCGGTACTTCAAGCAGGCCACCATGGGCAAGCCTATCATCATGGGACGGAAAACCTGGGACTCCATTGGCCGGCCGTTGCCGGGGCGGATGAACGTGGTTATTTCACGGAACGATGCCTGGGAAGCGCCAGCGGGAACCGTGGCGGCAAAGTCGCTGCAAGAGGCGTTGGTGAAAGCCGAGGCTCAGGTTGAGCTGGAAGGCGGAGATGAAGTGATGATTATCGGTGGCGGGCAGATCTATGCCGAGGCGCTGCCGATGGTTGATCGCATGTACATCACCCAGGTGCACGCTGAGGTGGAAGGGGATGCATTTTTTCCGGAAGTAAACTGGGATGAGTGGGAGGAAATCGGACGGGAGGATTTCTCCGCGTCCGATAACAACCCTTACGACTATAGCTTCGTAGTCTATCAGCGCTTGGCGTCGGCATGACGGGGCGGGCGCTTGCCTGCGGGCTTGCCGCCTTTGCCAGGGGGCTTACCCTTCGGGCCGGGACCGCCACGGCCCTTGGGGCCTTTCTTGAAGCCGGGCTTGTATCCGGGCTTGCCACCCGGGCGACCACCCTGGCGGTCTCGACGCGGCGGCGCGTTGGCTGAAATCTCCGGCAAGGCCTCCGGTTGCTCCAGCGGAAGCGAGCCCGGCTGGGAGGCTTCCAGCCAGCAGGCCAGGGCGCCGGCCACCATCGCCGTGTCCATGTCATTGCGCTCGGCAATCTCATCCAGCAGCGCCATCGCTTTCGCCAGTTTGCCATCCTCGGAAAAACCCAACAGCTGCGTTTCGAACTGCTGCTCGCGCATTTTTTTCAGCTCAACCGGCGAAGGCAGTTGATAGGCTTGCATGGGTGAGTTGGTGGCACGCTCCAGGGTGCGCAGCCAGCTGCGTTCCCGGGGTGTGACCAGCAGGATTGCCTTGCCTTCCCGTCCGGCGCGGCCGGTACGGCCGGTGCGGTGGATGTAGGCTTCGGTATCGTAGGGTACATCGTAGTTGATCACGTGGGTGATCCTGGGCACATCCAGACCGCGGGCGGCCACGTCCGTGGCGACGATGATGTCCTTCTTGCCGCGTTTCAGGTCTTCAACGGTCTGCTCCCGCTGGCGCTGGTTCAGATCGCCATTCAGCGGTGCAACCGCGTGGCCGCGGGCAGAGAGTTTTTCGGCCAGCAAGGTGGTTTCCGCCTTGGTGCGCACGAAGATGATGGAGGCGTCGAACGGCTCCACTTCAAGAATCCGGGTCAGGGCATCCAGCTTGCGCTCGGCGTATACCGGCAGAACAAACTGGGAGATACGCTCAACCGTGCGGGTTTCGCTCTCGATGCGGACCTCGACGGCGTCGCTCAGATAGGTCTTGGCAACTTTCTTGATCTGCGGCGGCATGGTCGCCGAGAACAGGGCGCGCTGACAGTTTTCCGGCGTTTTCGCCAGAATTGCCTCTACGTCATCAATAAAGCCCATGCGCAGCATTTCGTCTGCTTCATCCAGAACCAGTGCTTTCAGACTATCCAGCTTCAGGGTGCCCTTACGCAGGTGGTCCAGCATGCGGCCCGGCGTACCCACGATAACCTGGGCGCCACGGCGAAGGCCTTTGATCTGGGGATAGAAATCCTGTCCGCCATAAATCGGCAGAACATGGAAATTACGGAACTTGCTGGCGTAGGTAGTAAACGCTTCGGCCACCTGGATGGCCAGTTCGCGCGTCGGCGCCAGCACCAGAATCTGGGGGTCGGTTACAGAGGCGTCAATCCGGCTCAGCAGAGGCAGTGCAAAGGCCGCGGTTTTACCGGTACCTGTCTGGGCGACACCCAGCAGATGCTTGCCGGCAAGCAGCGCAGGGATGGCCTGGGCCTGGATCGGTGACGGGGTTTCATAGCCAACGGCGGATACAGCTTCAAGTACGGCTGGATCAAGCCCCAGTTCGGCAAAAGACAATTCAGACATTGATTCACTCGGAATTCGGGAGGTAGAGCATTGCCGGGCAATGCATGATGTGCGGGTATTATAGCGGTTTTCTTGCTGCTTTAATACGCCAAACCCTGCCGGGCCTGTAGGTAGTTGCCGGTGAGTGTCCCGTTGCTTTGCCGGCCCGTTGTCCCGAGCCGGCAGACCGTGACGGTCTTCGGTTGGGAGAAAGGGTGGCTCAGGCCGCCATTTCCGATCTCAGGGCGTCGATGATGATGCGCGCGAAATCTTCCGGCGAGTCTTCCTGGAGGAAGTGCCCGCCACGCAGGGTGATGTGGGGCTGGCCGTGGGCCCCGGGAATCCGGCGCTGCATGTACCGGTCGCCGCCGCGGGTGATCGGGTCGCCGCTACTGAAGCAGGTGATGAACGGTTTCTTCCATTTTTCCAGAACCTGCCAGGCGGCTTTGTTGGCTTCGCTGTCCGGAGCCCCCGGTTCGGTTGGTACCAGCTTGGGGAAAGCTCGTGCTCCAGCTTTGAAATCCGCGGACGGGAATGGCGCCTCATAGGCGGCAAGTTCCGCTTTGCTCAGGGTGCGTTCAGTGCCCAGTTGAACAATCCGCCCGACCGGGAACCAGGGGCTGTGGGTGGCAAACGTCTTCCAGACCGAGAACACAGCAGGCATCCGGGTTTCTCCCGTCGGCAACATGCCATTACCGACAATGATGCGGCTGAATCGCTGCGGATGTTCGGCAGCCAGTCGCAAACCCAGCAGTGACCCCCAGTTCTGGCACACCAGGGTTATATTCGTAAGGCTCAGGCTCTCCAGCCAGTTGGCCAGCCAGGTCAGGTGACGGCTATAGCTGTAATCCTCAACCGAGTCCGGCTTGTCGGATTTTCCGAAGCCAATCAGGTCTGGCGCCAGCACCCGGTGGCCGGCGCCTGCCACCAGCGGAATCATGTGCCGGTAGAGGTAAGACCAGGATGGCTCGCCATGCAGCATCAGTACCGGAGAGGCATTGCGTGGCCCATCGTCAACATAGTGCATCCGGAGACCGGGCTCTACGTCGACATAGTGTGGAGCAAAAGGGTAGTCCGGAAGACCTGCGAAGCGGGCTTCATCGGTTCTCAGAATACGCATGCCATCGACTGTCCTGACTGATTGGTTGCGTGATTGCCGGGAGCCATCTGGCGATCAGACCTCCCTAATACAATCGTCGAGTGTCAGGATAAATCAGATGGAAATTTTGTGTGTTTGAGTTGCGTAACAGAGCGTTGCCGGTTTGAATCAGGAGGCGATGCCCGGCATCTGGCCAGGTATGGCAGTTCAAGGTCCTGTTGCCGGATTTGTACGGCTCATTTGTCCGGATCGACCAGTGGTTTGCGGTTGGAGCGCTTGTCTTCCCAGTCGAGCTCCTTGGGGTTGTACCAGCCGATGGCGTCCAGCACTCTCTCCCGTGTCTGCGGTGACAATGTAGGCCAGAGTTCCTGGAAGCCCTCAAGACCCAGTTCCCGCTGTTTCAGTTGCTTGCTCTGCAGGCGATTGATAATGCGGGGCAGTTGCAGAGCCTCGCCCAACTGCCCGGGCACCATCACGTCCTGGCCCATCACCTTGCGTCGGTGAGTCCGTGCGGCCAGTACCTTGCGCAACTGCGTGGCAGCTTCCAGGGCGGTTTCTGTGGTGAAGGTTTCCGGTTCCAACAACATGACCTGTTAACTGGTTGATCAATAACCGTCCACTATAACCCGAAGATGACTACAGTGGCCACGCCAGCATGGTAGGCTAGAAGTGCTTGCCATCATTCAGGACGATTTCCGGGGAACCGCCAGTACTATGTACGCAAAACTTGAAACACGGACTTTTCTTGCCTTGTTGGTGGGGGTCTCTCTGGCTTTCGTGTTTCTCATGAAACCCTTTTTCGGCCCTATATTCTGGGCCGTTGCGATTGCCCTGATTTTCCATCCGGTGCAGCAGTTGCTGGTCCGTAAGCTGGGAAACCGGCCCAATCTGAATGCGTTGATTACGCTCTTCATCTGCATGTTTATCGTAGTGATTCCCGTTCTGGTTCTGGTGACATCGCTGGTTGCCGAGGGCGTGGCGCTTTACCAGCAGATCCAGAGTGGAGACATACGACCCGGGGAGTACATAGACCGCGTCAATCAGTCTTTCCCGGCTATTCAGGCATTCCTCGCGCAGTTTGATATCAGTTTTGCCGAATTGAGAGATAGGGCAGTGAGTATTTTCGTGGGAGGCAGCCAGTTCCTCGGCAAGCAGGCCTTGGGGCTCGGCCAGAATACCTTCCAGTTTTTCCTGGGGCTGGCGTTGATGGTTTATCTGGCGTTCTTCCTGCTGCGGGACGGCAGTGCGCTGGTGGAACTGATCATTAGAGCGCTGCCACTCGGGGATGAGCGGGAGCGGTTGTTGTTTGCCAAATTCGCGGAAGTCACCCGCGCTACCGTCAAGGGTAACTTGCTGATTGCCATCATCCAGGGAGCCCTGGGGGGGCTGATTTTCTGGATTCTGGGTATCGGCGGGGCGTTGCTCTGGGGTGTGGTAATGGCGATTGTATCGCTTCTGCCAGCGGTGGGCGCCGCGCTGGTCTGGGTGCCGGCGGCCATCTATCTGGCGGCGGTCGGGGATGTGATCGAGGCGGCGGTACTGACGGCATTTGGCGTGGTGGTTATCGGCCTGGCTGACAACCTGCTTCGCCCGGTCCTCGTTGGGCGAGACACCAAACTGCCTGACTACATCGTGTTGCTATCGACCCTCGGTGGCATCGTGATGTTTGGCATTAACGGCTTTGTGATGGGGCCACTGGTGGCGGCACTGTTCATGGCGTTCTGGGGAATCTTCATACGTGAGTTCAGTGAGGAGGCACAGGTCGCGGAACCGGTGGCCGAAGAAGCTGTTGAACCGGAGCGGAGCGAAGAAACGGGGCCGGATGTCGGGTAGGGCGACATGCGACAAAAGTATGGTAGTCTCTGAAATGTTTGCCCCAGCCTGTGGAGATAGGCACCACATAACAAGAAAGAAACGGGTATCGATGAGATATCAGGAGTTAAGCAGGTGAGCACCATGAGAAACGCAACTACCCGACTGGGACGCCTGGCCGCTGCGGCCGTTATGGCGGTTACACTGGGCTTTGCCCCCGCAGCCTTCGCGGACGAGACCGTTGCACTCAAGAACGCACTTTACGGCGCAGGGTATGAGATCAACAATGTCAGTCCGCAAATGGATGACACAACCCGGGCTGCACTGACTAAATTCCAGAAGGACAACGGGCTTCAGGCCAGCGGAGTTCTGGACGAGCCAACGAAAAAAGCCTTGGGCATGATGTCGGTAAAGGTTGCGTCCTCGGCACCCGCACAGTCAGCAGGCGGTTCCGCCGCCACAACGCAGGAAGCGGCACCTTCCTCCACTTCGACGGCGGAACCGGAGCAGGAGGGCGCCATCGAAGAAAAGGACGATGGCGGCTGGTCTCTCTGGTAAGTCTGGTTCGCGCATAAAAAAAGCCCGCCGGATGGTCTTCCGCGGGCTTTTTGTTGTCCGGCTATCCAGTCTCTCAGTCGAGTTTGCTGAGGTCCCGGACGGCGCCCTTGTCGGCACTCGTTGCCAGCAGTGCGTAGGCCTTCAGGGCCGCTGACACTTTCCTGTCCCGCGGCAGTTCCGGCTTCCACCCTTTTGCATCCCGGGCTTCCCGGCGACGGTCCAGTTCGTGCTGGTCCAGCTCGACGTTGATGGTCCGGTTCGGGATGTCGATCCGGATGACGTCGCCGTTCTGAATCAGCCCGATCGCACCACCGGCAGCAGCCTCGGGCGAGGCGTGGCCAATGGAAAGGCCGGAGGTGCCGCCAGAGAAACGCCCGTCGGTCAGCAGCGCGCACTCCTTGCCCAGCCCCCTGGATTTCAGATAACTGGTCGGGTAGAGCATTTCCTGCATCCCAGGGCCGCCACGGGGACCCTCATAGCGGATGATTACCACCTCGCCGGGCTTGACGTCATCCGCCAGAATGCCGGCAACCGCCGAATCCTGACTTTCGAATACCCTGGCCTTGCCTTCGAAAACATAGATGCTTTCGTCCACGCCCGCGGTTTTGACCACGCAACCGTCCAGAGCGATATTGCCGAAAAGCACCGCGAGCCCGCCCTCTGAACTGTAGGCGTTCTCAACCGATCGAATACAACCGGATTCCCGGTCGCCGTCCAGGCTTGGCCAGCGGGTGTTCTGGGAAAAAGCGGTCTGGGTCGGAATGCCGGCCGGCCCGGCCTTGTAGAATTCCACCACTTCCGGCGTCGGGGAGCGCATGATGTCCCAGGTCTGGAGGGCTTCCTTCATAGTCTTGCTGTGCACGGTAGGCAGGTCGGTATTGATCAGCCCTCCGCGCTCCAGTTCGCCGAGAATGCCCATGATGCCGCCGGCGCGGTGAACGTCTTCCATATGATACTTGGGTGAGTTCGGCGCCACCTTGCAGAGCTGGGGAACCCGGCGCGAAAGCTGGTCGATTTCGTTCAGGGTGAACGGAACACCACCTTCCTGGGCGGCTGCCAGCAGGTGAAGTATGGTGTTGGTGGAGCCGCCCATGGCGATGTCCATGACCATGGCGTTTTCAAAGGCGGCCATGGAGGCAATGCTCAGCGGCAGAACACTGGCGTCGTCTTCCTCGTAATAGCGGCGCGCATTCGCCACAATCTGTCTGCCGGCTTTCAGGAACAACTGCTCCCGATCTGCGTGGGTGGCCAGCATTGAGCCGTTGCCGGGCAGAGCCAGGCCAATCGCCTCGGTGAGGCAGTTCATGGAGTTGGCGGTAAACATACCGGAGCAGGAGCCGCAGGTTGGGCAGGCGCTGCGCTCATACTCCTCCACCTGCTCGTCGCTGGCATTCGGGTCTGCGGCGATGACCATGGCATCCACCAGGTCCAGCTTGTGTTCGGAAAGCCTGGTCTTACCCGCTTCCATGGGGCCGCCGGAGACAAAGACGGTGGGAATGTTCAGACGCATGGCTGCCATCAGCATGCCCGGGGTAATCTTGTCGCAGTTGGAGATGCACACCAGGGCGTCGGCGCAGTGGGCGTTCACCATGTACTCCACGGAGTCCGCAATGATTTCCCGGGAGGGCAGGGAATACAGCATGCCGTCATGGCCCATGGCAATGCCATCATCCACGGCGATGGTGTTGAATTCCTTGGCAACACCGCCGGCGGCTTCGATTTCGCGGCACACCAGCTGACCGAGATCCTTGAGGTGCACGTGGCCGGGTACAAACTGGGTGAAGGAATTGGCAACCGCGATGATGGGCTTGCCGAAATCTTCGTTTTTCATACCGGTGGCGCGCCAAAGGGCGCGGGCGCCGGCCATGTTACGGCCTGCGGTGGATGTCCGCGAACGATACTGAGGCATGGCGTTCTGGTCTCTCTGTTGTTGCCTGACGACGTTGTGCAAAAAACAGAGGATACCAGATTAGACTCCAGGCGCATGGTTGTTTTCAGAAGCGCTGTTTACAATAGTTAACAGAGTTGCCAGACATTTTCCGGTTTGAACCGACAAGGAGTATGCCTATGGCTGGCCAGGAAAGCCTGCCGCTACGTCGCCTTAAAGAGTTTCAGCCGCTTAACCGGCTGACCGATGATCAACTGGTGCTGCTTGCCAGCCGTGCTGAACGAAGGACTCACGGTCCCGGCCAACGGGTTATTGAGCGTGGCGTCCGGGATGGCCTTGATTTCTTCCTGATTGCAGGCATGGTGGAGCTGGAATCGCTGGATGGTCGCAAGTCGGTCATTGAAGCGGAGACTGAAAAAGCCCATAACCCCATTGCCCGCCTCCAGCCCCGAATGTACGACGTGACGGCAGTCAAGCCGTGCGAATTTCTGGTGGTAGAGCAGGAGATACTCAATCAGCTTCTGAGAACGGCGCCGGTAGAGCAGGTTGAGATGGACTCCGGAGAGGGCTCCGATGGTATCGAAAGCGAGGAACACCACCTGCTGATGGAGTTCTACTCGGAACTGCGATCGAACCAGGTCAAGCTTCCGAGTGTTCCCGATGTGGCCTGGAAAGTCCGGCGGGCGGTCGATCGCGAAGAGTCCACGGCGGACCAGGTAGCACTTGCGGTGTCTGCGGATCCGGCCATGGCTGCGAAACTGGTTCGCGCCTGCAACAGTCCCTTGTACCGCGGATTCAGTGACGTCCGGAATGTCCGTGAGGCGGTAGTCCGGCTTGGCATGCGGACTACCCGGCAGCTGGTGACGGTGTTCTCCATGCGGGAAGTTTTCAAGACCCGCCAGGCTGCGCTGCAGAAAGAAATGGAAAAGCTCTGGCGCCATTCAAGGGAAGTGGCGGCCCTGTGCTGGGTGCTGGCGGACCATGCCACTCGCCTCAACCCGGAGGAGGCGCTGCTGGCGGGTCTGCTTCATGACATCGGAGTGGTGCCGATATTGGTGCAGGCAGAGCACCACGTGAATCTCTTTGCCGATGAGGCCAACCTGAACCATGCTGTTAAAGAGTTGAGATCGGACGTGGGCACGGCCGTTCTGGAGAACTGGTCATTCCCGCCAGCGTTCACTGAAGCGGTTCGGCATGCCGAAGACTGGGGTTACGAATGCCGTGAATCGGCTCCGCAACTGGTGGATGTGGTCATCGTGGCGCAATTGCACTCGATGATTGGTTCCAGCCAGAATGCCGAGTTACCTCCGTTCGACCAAGTGCCGGCATACCGGCGTCTGGGCGAGCTTGAACTCAACGCCTCCCGCAGTTTACAGCTTCTGACGGAGGCCAGGGCACGGGTAGACGAGGTTCAGCAATTGCTGTCCATCCGATGATTGTCCGGGCTTGGTAAACTGTGGAATCTGCCTTCCAGTGACTGTTGCACTTATGAATGTACCTCTGTTCCCCCTCAATTCCATCGTCCTGCCCAGGGGGAGGATTCCCCTGCAGCTGTTCGAGCCGCGCTACATCGATATGCTCACCCGCTGCCTGAAGGAGGACCGGGGCTTCGTGGTTGTGCTGTTGCGGGAAGGTGGGGAAACCGGGCCCACTGCCGCTTTCTATGATATTGGCACCTATGTGCGGATCATTGATTTCCAGCAGCTTGAAAACGGACTTCTGGGAATTATCGTTGAGGGGGTGTCGAAGGTGTCGGTGGTCCGCAGCTGGCAGCAGGAAGACGGGCTCAATGTCGGTGATGTGGAGTGCCTGATCGAAGAGGCGGAAAGCGAGGTGCCCCAGGGTTTTAGCGAGCTGCCTTCGGTGCTCCGGGCGCTGTTCCGGCATCCGGTAATCCGGGACCTGAATATGGATATCGACTACGGCGATGCCCGGGATGTGGGCTGGCGCCTGACAGAACTGCTGCCACTGGACAAGCAGGAGAAGCAGAAACTCGTGGAGTTGCAGGATCCGCTGGAGCGGCTCAGTCGCCTGCAGGGGCTGCTGGAAGCGCTGGAGGAGGGCTAGAGTCCGTGGCCAATCGGGCGAAAGTTTGTGATTGCCTCATCCCAGGAAAGTGAAATGTAGGTTACCGCGAAAAGCAGCCACAACGCCGATGCAACCGCAACAGTCACATCCGGTGCCAGTGGCACCCGGTCATACCGGCTGTAACTGGCCCTCACCGCCCCGGTTACCGCAAGGCCCAGCAGAAGCCCCCCGATAACATCCGTAAACCAGTGAACCCCCAGGTAAAGCCGGCTCAGGGCCACAGGCACCAGTGGGAGTGACAGGATGACGTAGGATTGCCAGCGCTTGCGGTTCCGGGTTTCGCCTGCAACAAAGCTGGCCAGCAGGGTGACCAGAAGGGTGATTCCGGCGGTGTGGCCGCTGGGGAAGGCGCCGGAATCCGGCGGACTCAGGACTTCGTCCGGCCGGGGGACTCCGAGCATGGATTTCAGGCCCCAGACCAGAAAAACGGTCATCAGGGCGGCAATCAGAACATGAACTGCGGCGGCATAATAGCCTCTGAACAGCAGTGCCACGCAGGCCAGGACTCCGGCGGCCATCAGAACAGGCGGATCGCCCAGCAGCGTGACGGCAATGAACGGTCCGTCCAGCAGCGGCTGGCGCAGTTGCTCAAACCAGTGCAGGGTCGCCTGATTAAATCCGTCCAGCAAATGAGTCATCGTGGCCAGTTGGCCCCAGATCAGCAGCAGGGCGGTGGCGCCCAGCGCGAGCATGAAGGAGGCCAGCGGGAATTCCCCCTCCCGGGCTGGTCGCTGGTTGGTGTAAAGGCGCCAGAAACGGTGAGTGGCCTCGTACTGCCCCATCCACTGTTTCAGCCATTGGTAAAAACGACCCTCTTCCCCGAGCCCGAGCTGAAACCGCAAGAGCACGAAATAGACGACGAGCAGCGCCGAAAGGCTGATGCCGGTGACCGCATAAAAGTGAGCTGGCGGTCGTATGCCGCTGGCCAGGGCGCTGCCCACCAGAAAGCCGGGGAAAATATACACCGGCGCCCAGGCGACCGCCGAGCCGATGTTGAATGCCAGAAAACGATGCCATGGCATCATCAGCGCCCCCGCAATCAGAGGGATCACTGGCCGTACCGGCCCCACAAAGCGCCCGATGATGACACTCTTGCCTCCGTGGCGACAAAAGAAGCGTTCGCCCTTGTCGATGATCACCGGGTAGCGGCTTAGCGGCCAGGCAGTCGCCAGGCGGCCCTGCATCAGGCGGCCCAGGCCAAAACTCACCGTGTCACCAGCGATCGCGCCCAGGCCCGCCCAGAGCAGGGCCTCTGGCAACGGCATCCCGGTCTCACCTGCCAGCAAGGCCACCGCAAACAGGATAGCGACGCCAGGAACAATGATGCCGGCAATGGCAAGGGATTCGGTGAAGGCTGTGGTAAAAAGAGCCAGTGCCAGCCAGCCTGGATGAATGCTCAACCAGGCCGACAATTCGTTAAGCCAGGCATTGCTCATGTTTCGATGGTTTCTCCGGGGCTGAACCAGACTGAATCCGGGCCTCGTTTGCGCGCCTCTTCCATGGCCTGATGCGCCCGCTTCCGGAGCATGTCGGTCCGGGTGTCGCCGTTGCCACGGGTGGTGCAACCCAGACTCACTGTTGCTTTCCCGACCACCGGCCAGTGGTGCTCGGCAATGGTCCGGCGGATACGTTCAGCAATCACCCTCACTCCTTCTTCCGGTGTGAATGGCAGTATCAGGAAAAACTCGGATTCGTTCAGGGTATACAGGGTGTCGCCGGCACGAATAACACCGAACAGATGCTCGGTCATGTGCCGGAAAAGCCCCTGAACCTGATCCTTGCCGTGCAAGTCGGCAACTTCGTTCGCGTAATCAATGCTCAGGTCTATCACGGACAGGGGGTGCCCGGTGGCGATTGCCCGGCTGATTTCCTTTTGCAGGGTTTCGTCCAGGAAACGGGAATTGTGCGCGCCGGTGACCGGATCGATGATGGCGAGATCCTCGGCAGACTGTGCCATGTGATCGTATTGCCAGATGTACAGTGCGGCGACTGAGAGCAGAATGAAGAGCCCCCCGATGACGGTGATTGCATCTGCCGGAGCCTGCCGCAGGAACAGGATGACCGACATCGGAATCAGCAGCAGAAGCGACAGTGCCACGCCCTGGCGCAATGGCAGAACCAGTAGGTTCAGTGCGACCAGGGGCATGGCCCAGTGGGAAATGCCAGGCGCATCCAGGGTCAGTAGGGCGGCCAGCATGCCGCTGTTCAGGCCCGAGAGAATGACCAGGTGGCCCGGAGCTGAAAGCTGGTGCCGGCGGCAGATGACCGTGTAAATGGCGCCGGCCAGCGTCAGGGCTGCCATGCCTGTGGCCAGGTAAAACAGCTCGTAAAAGCCATACCGGAGATTCTGCATGGCCAGTGTAAAGATAAACAGGCAGGCGATGCTGTAGCCGAAGGCGTGTGTCCAGGTTCTGAGGCGGGTTTCAGTCATGAAGCTGGCCCCTGTGCCTGCGGCTGGCTCGGTTGCGCCGGCTGCGACCAGGAGCTGTATGCCTGGCTCCGGTTACCCCCCTGTTGTTGGGCCCGGCGCAGGGCGTTGGCCGCACTTTGCTGAAGCGTGTTGGCGTCGTCTCCGATATTGAGCCCGGCAATGCCTGTACTGACTGTGAGATTCATACCGTGACTGTTCAGCAGTGTTGCCAGCCCCTTGCGAATGGTTTCGCCCCGGGCGATGGCGTCACTGGTGGAAATGCCCGGGAGGATAACCAGGAGCTGGAGATCAGCCACCCGGTAGTAGGTATCGAAATCCCGTATCTGGGAATGCAGATAGCGGCCGATGCGTGGCAGGATTGAACGGATATCCTCGTCCGGATCATGATCGCTCAGATGGGTGTCCAGCCCGATCATGATAATGGACATGTCCGTACCTTCCCGTTCGCTGCGCTGGATTTCCTTGTGCAGATCGGCAGAGAGGTATTCCCGGCTGGCGGCCTGGGTCAGCTCATCGGTCCGGCGCAGTGGCGCCAGTTGCCGGGTTTTGTATTCACGCAGGAAGACGAGCAGGCCAGACAGCAGTATGGTGAGAAGAAACGCACTGATCATCTGGTGACGGTCTGCCAGGCCGACTGCCCACTGTGTGGCAGCCATGGCCAGAACAACGATGACCAGGGTAATGAGTGCTGCTGCCGCAGGCGGAACAAGCGCAAAAGCAACGAGAGGGATGGCATACAGCCAGTGGCTCAGAACCCATGGGCCGGTCCAGAAACTGGTCAGAAGAATCAGCAGGAGAACCAGGAAGAAAGCCTGCTGAACCCGCGGCCAGGGTTGGTTTGCCCGGCTGGGGTGAAATGTTTTGCCCGCAATCACAACACCGGCGGCTGCGGCCGCTGCCGCCGCAACCATGGGTTCGCCCAGCGTGGCGCACAGAACCGCAATCGCAATCAGGGCCAGGAAGCCTGCCCGTGACAACTTGCTTAACAGGAATTTTTCGGCCATTTGGGCCATGGTGTCCTTCCTTTTCCTCAACTCCCTGAAAAAACTTTCCCGAGGTTTCCGAGTATGGCATACCGCAGCGGTATAATATCCGTTTGGGATGCGTACTTGAAACGGGAAAGGTAAAGTTAGGCACTTATTCCGGATTTCGCTTTGAAATAGCGCTTTGGAAACGAAAAGGTAACTGAATGGATATTGCAGCGTACATGGCTGAGGTGGGGCAGCAGGCCCGCGCAGCGGCAACACAAGTCGCGCGCTCGGCCACCGCCGTTCGTAATCACGCCCTGATGGCAACGGCAGAGGCCCTTGATGCGGCACGGGAAGAGTTGACTGTGGCTAATGGCAAGGATCTGGAACGGGGCCGGGAAAACGGCCTCGATGCGGCCATGCTGGACCGGCTTGAGCTTACGCCCACACGGATCGACGCCATGATCGAAGGGCTGAAGCAGGTGGCATCGTTGCCGGACCCCATTGGCGCCATTACCGATATGGCGTACCGCCCCTCGGGCATTCAGGTCGGCAAGATGCGGGTCCCTCTCGGTGTGATCGGCATAATTTATGAGTCCCGCCCCAATGTGACCGTTGAAGCGGCCAGTCTGTGCCTGAAATCCGGAAACGCCACCATTCTCCGGGGTGGTTCCGAATCGATCCATTCCAATCAGGCCATTGCTCGCTGTCTCGCGGAGGGACTGGCAAGGGCTGGCCTGCCAGAAACAGCCGTACAGGTCATCAAAACAACGGACCGCGCCGCCGTGGGAGAGCTGATCACCATGCCCGCGTATGTGGATGTCATCGTGCCCAGAGGGGGTAAAGGTCTGATCGAGCGCATCAGCCGGGATGCCAGGGTGCCGGTGATCAAGCATCTCGACGGTGTATGCCACGTTTACATCGACAGCCATGCCGATCCGGAGAAGGCACTGAAGGTGGCGGTCAACGCCAAAACCCAGCGGTACGGCACCTGCAACACCATGGAAACACTGTTGGTAGACAAGGAAATTGCGGAGGACATTCTGCCGCTTCTGGCACCGGCCTTCGCCGAAAGAGGGGTGGAGCTTCGCGGTTGTGAACAGACCCGTGCCATTGTTGAAGGTGTTGCCGGGGCGACCGAGGCAGACTGGGAAGCCGAATATCTGGCCCCGGTTCTGGCGGTGCGAGTGGTTGATGGGCTGGATGGCGCCATTGACCACATCAACCGGTACAGCTCGCAGCACACCGACAGCATCGTCACCGAGAATTACACCCGGGCGCGCCGGTTTATCACCGAGGTGGACTCCAGTTCGGTGATGGTCAATGCCTCCACACGCTTCGCGGATGGCTTCGAGTATGGCCTGGGCGCGGAGATCGGTATCTCCACTGACAAGATCCATGCCCGTGGACCGGTGGGGCTTGAGGGGCTCACGTCCCAGAAGTACGTTGTATTTGGCGACGGGCATATCCGGACCTGATGCCCATGCATGTGATTTATGGCGGAACCTTTGATCCGGTGCACCATGGCCATCTGCGGCTGGCCCTTGAAATCGGTGACCGCCTCGGGGTCGGGGGCGTCAGTCTCGTGCCCTGTCATATTCCGCCGCATCGGGGGCAGACCGGTGCGTCTTCAGACCAGCGTCTGGACCTGCTCAGGCTGGCGGTTGCCGGGGAGCCTCAGTTGCGAATTGACGACCGGGAGCTGGCTCGGGAGGGTGCGTCCTACACTGCCGATACGCTTCGCCAGTTGCGGGCTGAACTTGGCCCGGACGAGCCGCTGGTAATGGTGGTCGGCACGGATGCCTTTGCCAGCTTCGATCGCTGGCGGCAATGGCAGCAAATCCCGGACCTTGCCCATGTGGTTGTGGTTCGCCGGCCTGGCCCGGCGCTGGACCCGTCGGGCAAGCCGGCGCAACTGCTGGCGGAGCGGGCTGTGACAGGGCCACAGGTGCTGCATGGCCGTCCCTGTGGCGGGTTTCTTGAGCTGGATCCGCCGCTTCTGGACATCTCTGCCACGGGAATCCGGGAGCGTATTCGTGACGGCCGCTCGCCCCGTTACCTGGTGCCCGATCCGGTCTGGTGGGAAATTCGCCGCCAGGGGCTTTACGGCGCATGCCCCGGCGGGAACTTTTAGTGCTACAATCGCGTCTGAATATGACATTTCGGGCGGCCATTCCGGCAAACGCCCGTCCAACAGGGTGATTATGCAGGCAGAGCAACTGAAAGACCTGGTAGTGAATGCGCTTGAAGATGTGAAAGCACAGGACATCAGCGTGATTGATGTCCGTGACCGGACCAGTGTCACCGACTTCATGGTTCTGGCATCAGGAACGTCCAACCGACATGTGAAATCCCTTGCCGATTCCGTGGTTGTTGAAGCCAAAGAGCAGGGCGTTCGCGCGAGCAACGTGGAAGGTGCCGGCGTCAGTGACTGGATTCTGGTAGATCTTGGCGATGTGGTTGTCCATGTCATGATGCCTGCCACGCGGGAGTTTTACGATCTGGAGCGTTTCTGGCGCGATGCTCCGGATCTTGGTGTTGCAGGCAGCGAATAATCATGCGGTTACGCCTGGTCTGTGTGGGGCAGAAAATGCCCGACTGGGTCAGTACCGGATTCGGAGATTACGCCCGCCGCATGCCGCCGGAGCTGCCCCTGGAACTGGTGGAAATACCCATGGCTCCCCGGGGCAAGAATCCCGACATTCCCAGGCTGATGCAGCGTGAAAGTGACGCCATTCTCGCAGCGACGGGCCCGAAAGACCGGGTGATTGCGTTGGAGGTTGGTGGGCGGCCCTGGTCGACCGAAAAACTGGCCAGTCAGCTTGAAAACTGGCAACAGGATGGCCGGGATGTGAGTTTCCTGGTTGGCGGCCCTGACGGTCTGGCGGAAGACTGCCGGAAACGCGCCGACCAGCAATGGTCCCTCTCGCCGCTTACCCTGCCTCACCCTCTGGTGCGTATAGTTCTGGCGGAACAACTTTACCGGGCCTGGTCGATCACCCGCAATCACCCGTACCACCGGGCTTAGGGGGCTACTATGCCGTGGGGCGAGTTCAAGGATACGGCGGCGGAACGCCGGCTTTTCCAGCGCCGGACTGTGGTCGTGCTGGTGCTTGTTGTGCTGGCAATTGGCGGCCTGCTTGCGCGCATGTATCAGCTTCAGGTCGTGGAGCACGACGTTTATACAACCCTGTCTGACAAGAACCGCGTGCAGGTCCAGTCAGTCCCCCCGCCCAGAGGTCTTGTCTACGACCGCAACAACATCCTGCTGGCCGAGAACCGCCCGGTTTTCAGCGTGACACTTGTGCCGGAACGTGTTGACGGCATGGATGACACTCTCGGGCAGCTGGGCACTATTCTGGATATTTCCGGGGAAGACCTCGAGCGCTTCCGGCGCCGGCTTCAGGAACCCCGGCGGCCGTTCCAGGAAATTCCCCTTCGTTACGACCTCAATGAGCAGGAGATGGCTCGCCTCGCGGTGCATCGCCACGAACTCCCCGGTGTGGAGGTGAGTGCCGAGCTTGTCCGGTATTACCCGTACAGCGAGCTGACCGCCCATGCGCTTGGCTTTGTCGGCCGAATTAACCGGGATGAACTGCAGCGTATCGACCCGGTGAACTACGCGGGCACCAACTACATCGGAAAATCGGGCATCGAACGGTTTTACGAGGAAATCCTCCACGGCCAGGTCGGTTATCAACATGTTGAGACCAACGCCCGCGGGCGGACCCTGAGGGTTCTTGAGCGTGAAAACCCGGTACCTGGTGAAGACCTTCAGTTGCATCTCGATCTCAGGTTGCAACAACGTGCCCATGAGCTGCTGGATGGCCGCCGGGGCGCTATTGTAGCGATTGAACCTGACACCGGAGGCATTCTGGCGCTGGCCAGCGTGCCGGGATTCGATGCTAACAAATTTGTCACCGGTATCAGTGTCAAGGATTATCGTGAGCTCAGTGAAAGCAACGACAAACCTCTCTTCAACCGCGCTCTGCGTGGGCAGTACCCGCCGGGCTCAACGATCAAACCCATGCTTGCTGTTGCCGCGCTCGACAGCGGTGCCACCACCCGGGAATACACCATATGGGATCCTGGATACTTCCGTCTGAATGCAGGTGGCCGGCTCTGGCGGGACTGGAAGCCGGGTGGCCATGGCTGGGTGGATCTTAAAGACGCAGTGGCAGAGTCCTGTGACGTCTACTTTTACGAAATGGCCGTCGAGATGGGCGTGGACACCATGTACAACTACCTGTCCCACTTCGGCTTCGGGGAGGATGCCGCCCTGGATGTTTCCGGTGCACTGAGTGGCCTGCTTCCCTCGCGGGACTGGAAGCGGGCGGTCAAGAATGAGGCCTGGTACCCGGGGGATTCAGTGAACTTTGGTATCGGTCAGGGTTTCATGCTCGCCACGCCACTGCAGCTGGCCACTGCAACCGCCCTGATAGCAAATCGGGGCAAGTGGGTGGCGCCGAGGTTGCTCAAGGACATAAAGGGGGATCACCCGGTCGATGAATATTTGCCTGAGGAAACCCACGAGCCGCTCAAGCTGAAAAATTCGGGTGACTGGGAGTATGTGGTGGAATCGATGGTCGAGGTAATGCATGGCCGGAAGGGAACCGCCCGGGGCGCAGCCCGCGGCGCTCCCTACAAGATGGCTGGCAAGACCGGAACGGCTCAGGTGTTCAGCCTGGCAGAGGATGAGAAATACGACGCGGAAGAGATCCGTGAGCGGCTCAGGGACCATGCACTTTTCGTCGGCTTTGCGCCCGTGGATAACCCGAAGATTGCGGTGGCCGTGATTGTTGAGAATGGTGGCAGTGGTAGCGGCACGGCGGCACCGGTTGCCCGTGCTCTGTTCGATGCCTGGTTGCTCGACTACGCCGAGCAGCCGGAGGGTGCGCTGGTCAGCGGTGTTGAAGCGCAGGTGTCGAACTGATGGCTTTCAAGACGTTACTGGATCCAACCGCGACTAATCCCCTGGGCCGGCACCGGAGCATCTGGATGGCGTTGCATCTTGATCCGATCCTGCTGTTGTTGTTGCTCTTGCTGGTTTTTGGCGGCCTGTTCGTACTTTACAGCGGTGCAGACAGGAACCTGGAAGTGGTCAAGGCACAGGGAATCCGAATGGGTGTGGCATTCGTGGTGATGCTCGTGTTCGCGCAACTGGACCCGTCGGTGTTTCGCCGCTGGGCGCCCTGGCTCTACGGGGCCGGAGTCATTTCGCTGATTGCGGTCATTCTGGTGGGGGTGGGGGCAAAGGGTGCGCAGCGCTGGCTGGCTCTGCCGGGACTGCCCCGCTTTCAACCTTCCGAGCTGATGAAACTCGTGGTGCCCATGATGGCTGCCTGGTATCTCTCCAGGCACTTTCTGCCTCCGCGCGGCCGGCATGTGGCAGTGGGGCTTGCGATCGTTCTGGTGCCCATGGTCATGATCATGAAGCAACCGGATCTGGGGACCTCACTGTTGGTGGGGCTGGCGGGCATTTTCGTTGTGTTTTTTGCGGGCATCAGCTGGAAACTGATCGCCGCTTTTGTTGCCATGGTGTCTGTGTCTGCGCCACTGATGTGGTTTTTTGGTATGCGGGAATACCAGAAGCAGCGGGTCTTGACGCTGCTGGATCCCCAAAGCGACCCGCTTGGTGCCGGCTGGAATATCATCCAGTCCAAAACCGCGATTGGTTCCGGAGGGCTTGAAGGCAAGGGCTGGCTGCAGGGTACCCAGTCCCATCTCGAGTTTTTGCCGGAGAGCCACACTGATTTTATCGTTGCCGTGCTGGCGGAGGAGTTCGGTTTTATCGGGATGCTGGTTCTGATGACCATGTATTTCCTGATCATACTCCGGTGCCTGTACATCGCGGCCACGGCCCAGGATTCCTTCGGCCGCCTGCTGGCCGGCGCACTGGCCATGACCTTCTTTATTTATATCTTTGTGAATGTCGGGATGGTAAGTGGACTTTTGCCCGTGGTGGGTGTGCCATTGCCCCTGATCAGTTATGGTGGAACCTCCAGTGTTACCCTGATGGCCGCATTCGGAGTGTTGATGTCGATCCATACACACCGGCGTATGATTGGCGCCTGACCGGAAAGCCATCAACCATGGCCGTCGGGTAATGGTGAAGGCCGCGGATAACCCGTTACAATGAGGGTAATGCTGCCGAAACTTTGATGACGGTGGCCCAGGTGATCAAGAGGAAATCCGGACTGTGAACTGCAAACCTTCCCTGTTGTTCGTTCTGGCGGTTGCCGCGGCAGTGATCCTCAGTGGTTGCGCCTCTGCGCCGGAGACGGATCATTCATCCCGCTATACCCTGACGAATGACCGGGCACCTTCGGACAATTTTGATACCTCCGGGCTCAACGACGCGGTTCCGGTTTACGAGGCGCCCCGTCGTTCAGGGAATAAGTCTCCCTACACGGTCTGGGGCAAGCAGTATCGTGTTCTCGACAGCAACAACGGTTATACAGCCCGGGGCACGGCGAGCTGGTATGGCGAGAAATTTCATGGCCATAAGACGTCCAATGGTGAAACCTTTGACATGTATGCCATGTCTGCGGCTCACAAATCATTGCGGATCCCCGGGTACGCCCGGGTAACGAATCTTGATAACGGTCGCTCGGTGATTGTCCGGGTTAATGATCGCGGGCCTTTCCATGGCGACCGGATTATCGATCTTTCCTACGCCGCTGCCAAAAAACTGGGTTACCAGGCCCGGGGCACTGCGAGGGTTGAAGTCGCCGCCATCACGGTGAAGCCGGACGGCTCCATGTTTCTTGCCGGCAAGCCCTTTTCGCCGGAGGATGCGGCCGGACCCGCCGCAAGCCGGGTGAGGGCAAGCGGTGAGATGGCAATGGAGAAGCGTTCGCTGTTCGTGCAGCTGGGCTCCTTCAGTAGCCGTGATCCGGCCGAGAAATTGCTCAGCCAGGTAAGGGCAGTACTTGAGAACCCGATGCGGGTCAGAGCTGTCGATACCGCCTCCGGACGGTTTCACCGTGTTCAGGTGGGACCATTCCGGGATGAAGATTCCGCCAGGAAGACCCAGAGTCTCCTGGAGGCGCGTGGATTTGATCAGTCGATCCTGCTGACGGATTCACACTGAACAAGTCAAAAAAGACGCTGAAAAAAGACACACACCTAACGACGAACGAATGGACCCATGGCCTTAAAATCTGCTTTCCGAACACTATCTGTTGTCTTTGTACTGATGCTCGCCCTGACCGGCAAGGTAATGTCGCAGTCGGTGCTGATCCCGTCGCCACCCCAGATTGCCGGCAGCTCCTATGTTCTGATGGACCCGAAAAGCGGGCGGATCATCATGGAAGAGAACAGCCATGAGCGTCTTCCGCCGGCGAGCCTGACCAAGATGATGACGGCCTACATTGTCGAGCGGGAGCTGGACGAGGGGCGAATCTCCATGTCCGACATGGTCCCGATCAGCGTCAAGGCCTGGAAAACAGAAGGTTCCCGCACCTTTGTCAAGGAAGGTACCCAGGTTGCGGTCGAGGATCTTCTCAGAGGGGTCATTATCCAGTCTGGTAATGATGCCTCCGTGGCACTGGCCGAATTCGTCGCCGGCAGTGAAGGTGCCTTTGTTGATATCATGAACCAGCAAGCGCAGTTGTTGGGCATGAAAGACACCCATTTCGAGAACGCTACGGGTCTGCCGTCTCCGGATCATTTTTCAACCGCCTACGACCTGGCGATCCTGGCCCGGGCGATCATCAACGATTACCCGGAAAACTACCCGATCTACGCAGAAAAGCATTTCACCTACAACAACATCCGTCAGCCGAACCGGAATAGTCTCCTGTGGCGGGACAAGAGTGTCGATGGCCTGAAGACCGGCCATACCGAAGAGGCCGGTTACTGCCTGGTGGCTTCGGCCAAGCGTAATGACACCCGCTTTATTGCCGTGGTCATGGGGACAAGCAGCACTGAATCCCGGTCACAGGAAGTTCAGAAGATGCTGAACTACGGCTTCCGTTATTACGAGAGTGAGCGCCTGTTCCGGGCCGGACAGGAACTGATCGAAGCCAGGGTCTGGGGTGGCCAGGCGGATGAGATCTCGATCGGCATGGCGGACGATGTTTACGTCACCATTCCCCGGGGCTCCAGGGACAGCCTTGAGTCGACGGTAGACCTTGATTCGGTGATCAAAGCACCCATCAAGGTGGGGGATGAGCTGGGACAGGTCAAGGTGTCGTATAACGGTGAAGTGTTGGTTGACCAGCCGGTACTGGCTCTGACCGATGTTCCCGAGGGCGGTTTCTTCAAACGCATCTGGGATGCCATAAAGCTCTTTTTCGTTCAGTTATTTCAGTAGGGTGACTTTGGTCACCGGGAGTAAAGCGGCATGAGTCAGCCGAAAGCACCAAAAATTGAGTTTCCATGCGACTACGTGATCAAGGTGATTGGTAATTCTGCACCGGATTTCACTGAGTTCGTGGTCGAGGTCGTGGAACAGCATGCGCCGGGGATCTGCGAAACCGATATATCGGTGAATGAGAGCAGCAAGGGCCGCTTTTCATCGGTGCAGCTGAAAATCGTGGCCACCGGTGAGGCTCAGTTGAAAGCCCTGTTTGAAGAGCTCAAGGCCAGTGGCCGTGTGCACATGGTGCTCTGACCCAGATGGCTGAACTGATCGTCCGGTCCCTGGGAGAACAACCCTACCTGGAAGCCTGGGAGGCCATGAAAACCTTCACCGCCAACCGGGATGACACCGTGGCCGATGAGCTCTGGTGTCTTGAACATCCCCGGGTCTATACCCAGGGCCAGGCGGGCAAGGCCGAGCATATTCTGGCGCCCGGTGATATCCCGGTGATCCAGGTAGACCGCGGCGGCCAGGTGACCTATCACGGCCCGGGCCAGCTGGTGATTTACCTGATGATCGATCTGTCCCGGAAAAAACTGGGTATCCGCGGCCTGGTGGACGAGATTGAACAGGCCATCGTCCGCACCCTTGCCGGACTGGGTGTGGAATCCGCACCGCGGCCTGATGCCCCGGGTGTCTACGTGGGCGATTCGAAAATCGCGTCGCTCGGCCTGCGCGTGCGCCGGGGCTGCTCGTTCCACGGGCTTGCCCTCAATGTGGACATGGACATGGAACCCTTCCGACGCATCAATCCCTGCGGTTACGCTGGCATGGTCATGTGCCAGGTACGCGATTTCGTTCCGGGTGTGACGGTTGCGGATGTCCAGAAACGCCTGGTGGAGCAGTTGGTCGGGGGCTTGGCCATGTGGCCAGTTAAACCCGGGCAACTCGGTTAGGCCGGCTCACCGGACTAGCCGTATAATGGCGTGAGCCGCCAAACCTGGTGAAATTCTCTGATCCGAACAGGTCATCCATGTCATCCAGACGCTCAGGAAATTCGGTCTCCCGCATCAAGACAGGCAGCTTTGAACGCCGGTTGAGCATGACGCGTGCCGGTTTGTTCGCTGGTACGCGCATGGCCTCGCACATGGCCACCAACTGGTTCAGCAGCAGGGAGAACCGGGAAAAGCGCCACCGGGCGATGCTTTCCAGTCAGGCGCGATTTCTGGTGGATGAGCTTGGTAAGCTCAAGGGCAGTGTGGTGAAAATTGGCCAGGTGATGGCGCTGTATGGTGAACATTTTCTGCCCGAGGAAGTGACCGAAGCGCTGCACACCCTTGAGGACCAGACCACCTCACTGGAATGGCCGGCGATTGAACGGGTGCTGAAGGCTGAATTGGACCCAGAGCGGCTTGCCGGGCTGGACGTGGACCCTGAGCCCATCGGCGCCGCCTCGCTGGGCCAGGTTCATCGCGCCCGGCGCCGCAGCGACGGACTCGAGCTGGTTCTGAAGGTGCAATACCCCGGCGTGGCCGAGGCCGTAGACAGTGACCTGAATGCCGTTGCCCAGCTGCTCCGGGTCGCCAGACTGGTCAGTTTCGGCCCGGAGTTTAACGATTGGCTGGAAGAAGTCCGGGAGATGATGCACCGTGAGGTGGACTACCGTCTGGAAGCGAAGACGACGGAAAAGTTCCGCCAGATGCTTGCCGGAGATCCCCGGTTTATCGTGCCGAGGGTTTTGCCGGAATTCTCAACCGCCCATATCATCGCCTCGACCTTTGAGCACGGCCACTCGGTCAGTTCCCAGGCCGTCAGAGACTTGCCTCTGGCACGCCGCAGTGCGTTGGGGGAAGCGGCACTGGAGCTGTTTTTCCGGGAGCTGTTTGACTGGGGTGAAATCCAGACCGACCCCAACTTTGGCAATTACCGGATCCGGATCGCCGGCGAAGAGGGCGAAGATCCCGGGTATGACCGCATCGTCCTTCTCGATTTCGGGGCTGTGCAGGTGTACTCGGACGAGTTTCTCAAGCCGGTGATCCAGATGATCAGGGCCTCTTACGAAAACGATCTGAAAGCGGTGATCGACGGTGGCGTGAAGCTGCGGTTCATGAGCCCGGAATGGCCGCAGGAAGTGCTGCAGAAGTTTGGTACGGTGTGTATGTCGGTACTCGAACCCCTGTCCAGCGACAAGGATTCCTGGCCGGATTATGCCGTCAACCGTCACGGGCAGTACCGCTGGAAGCAGAGTGATCTGCCTTCCAGGGTGGCTCGCCAGGCGGCCCGTTCCGCCATCAGCCGGTATTTCCGGGTGCCTCCCAAGGAATTCGTATTCCTGAACCGAAAGCTGATCGGGGTCTACACGTTTATCGCCGTTCTGAACTCCGAGTTCAATGGCGAACCATTGCTGCGCAAATACCTCTATGGTGAGGGTGACGATGCCCCGGATGCTTCCGCCACCAGCCAGAGCACGAAGGCGTAGCGGGTGCCCTTGCCGATAGCCACCAGAATAACGAAGTTCAGCCAGGGCACGCGCATAATGCCACCCACCAGGGT
The DNA here is from genome assembly GCF_038098645.1 of Marinobacter metalliresistant. Classification (NCBI taxonomy): domain Bacteria; kingdom Pseudomonadati; phylum Pseudomonadota; class Gammaproteobacteria; order Pseudomonadales; family Marinobacteraceae; genus Marinobacter; species Marinobacter metalliresistant. The sequence continues at coordinate 3,855,858 of NZ_CP101118.1, forward strand.
CAGCGCGTCGCCCCCCAGGGGCAGCCAGCCCATCAGCAGTGACCACTGGCCATAACGATTGAAACGGTTCCGCGCCTTGTGCAGCTGCAGTTCGCTGACCGGAAACCAGCGTTTGTGCTTGAAGCGGTCCACTTGCCGGCCGATAACTCCGTTAACGACCGAGCCAAGCGTATTGCCCAGCGTTGCCCAGAACCAGAGCCACCACCAGGAGTAGTCCTGGCTAATCATGGTGCCAAGCAGAATTTCCGAGTAGGCGGGCAGCAGCGTGGCGGCGGCGAATGCAGTCAGAAATAGCGTCAGGTAGGCCACCGGACCCTCCTTGATCTGTGATGAACGGAATCTCCAGCACCCCGCAGGTCCGATTTTACCATGAAACAGTTATCGCTCCTCTTCAAGCTCTAAGCGCTCGTCAAGCTCTAAGCGCCTGTTGTGCCACTGCTCCTGACTATGGGCCAGCATTGTGGCGACTATGACGGCGATTCAAAGCATCAATTTCCAATTCCGGCTTGCCGTGTCATCATTCAGCCATTGTCTTACCCATCTCAAAATTTATCGTTACAGACGTTTGGGAGGTCTTTATGGAGCAGGTCACGATTTACGGCCGTTCAAGTTGTGGATTCTGTGTTCGGGCAAAGGACTTGTGTGAGGCCAGGAACATCCCGTATGTCTGGGTCGATATGATCGAAAAAGGCATGAGCAAACAGGACATCGCCGACAGCATTGGTCGGCCGGTATACACCGTGCCGCAGATCCAGGTGGGCAATCGGTATGTGGGTGGGTTCGATCAGTTCTATGCCTATGTGCGGGACCACGAAGCGGAACTGGTCCGTTAACCGCAGATACTGCCCCGCAGAATAAAAAGGCCTGGCAGAGGATTTCTGCCAGGCCTTTTTGGTGCTTACGATGAAGTCCGACAGGCTGTCTAGAGCTGGAACCCGGTTTTCAGCTTCTTCTCGGTGAGCGTGTTCTGCAGTCTGGCAACCCGCGGCAGCCCATTGTCGAACGGCGGGAAGCTCTCCCCGAAAATCAGGGGTTCCAGATAGTCCCGGCAATCCTGGGTGATGCCAAAACCATCGTCCGTGATGTAGTGAATCGGCATCTTCTTTTCCTGGTTCGCCACGTCACTCAGCGGCGCTTCGCCAATCTTCCAGCGGTAAGGCTTCGCCTGTTCGCGAACGATGGTCGGCATCAGTGCCTGTTTGCCATCCAGGGCCATTTCCACCGCGGCCTTGCCGACGGCATAGGCCTGTTCCACATCGGTGGCGGAGGCAATGTGGCGGGCGCTGCGCTGGAGGTAGTCAGCCACGGCCCAGTGGTACTTGTGGCCCAGGGCCTGCTTTACCATATTCGCCAGGGCGGGGGCAACGCCGCCAAGCTGGGTATGACCAAAGGCATCCTTGGCACCGGCGTCGGCCAGGAATCGGCCGTCTTCGTACTGGGCACCTTCGGAGGCGACGACAACACAGTAGCCATACTCCCCGACGCAGTGGTCCACGCGGGCCAGGAAGGTTTCGCGATCAAAGGGAATTTCCGGGAACAGGATAATGTGCGGCGGCTCGCCCTCGCCCTGTCCGGCCAGCCCGCCGGATGCGGCAATCCAGCCGGCATGGCGCCCCATTACCTCCAGGATGAACACCTTGGTGGACGTCTCGCACATGGACTTGATGTCCAGACTGGCTTCCAGGGTTGAGGTGGCAATGTACTTGGCTACCGAACCGAAGCCCGGGCAGCAGTCGGTGAACGGCAGGTCATTGTCCACGGTTTTCGGAACCCCGATGCAGGTAATGGGGTAGCCCATCTTGTCGGCGATCTGGGAGACCTTGTAGGCGGTGTCCTGGGAATCTCCGCCGCCGTTGTAGAAGAAGTAACCAATATCGTGGGCCCGGAATACTTCGATCAGGCGCTCGTATTCGCGACGGTTCTCGGAGATGTTCTTGAGCTTGTGGCGACAGGAGCCAAAAGCGCCCCCGGGGGTGTGAATCAGCGCCTGGATGGCATCATCGCTTTCAAGGCTGGTATCAATCAGCTCCTCTCTCAGCGCTCCGATAATGCCGTTGCGTCCGGCGAATACCTTGCCGATCTTGTCCGGATGCTTGCGGGCGGTCTGGATAACCCCGCAGGCACTGGCATTGATGACGGCGGTGACACCACCGGACTGAGCGTAAAATGCGTTCTTGATGGCCATCTCGGGCTGGAGCCTCCTGCTGGTTCGACAATGGCGCAGATGATACGCCAAACGCCGGCAATTTTCATGAGCAGGATTGCGGATAGCGTGGCTCTTGACGGGGTGGGGCGGATACGGGAGGCTTGTCGGGTTTCAACACAGAGGGCAGTCGCCGAATGCACATTCATATCCTCGGAATCTGTGGCACCTTCATGGGCAGCCTGGCTGTTCTCGCCCGGGAGCTCGGGCACACCGTGACCGGGTCCGATCAGGGCGTATATCCACCCATGAGCACCCAGTTGGAGGCCCAGGGCATCAGCCTGATGGAAGGTTACAGCCCGGATCACCTGGAGCCGAAGCCGGATCTTGTGCTGATCGGTAACGCCATGTCCCGTGGTAACGCCGAAGTGGAAGCCGTGCTCAACCGCAACATCGACTATATGTCCGGTCCGGAATGGCTGGCCCGTGAGGTGCTGAGGCACCGGTGGGTCATGGCGGTAGCCGGTACTCATGGCAAGACCACCACGACTGCCATGCTGCTTTGGATACTGGATCAGGCCGGTTTTCAGCCCGGCTATCTGGTGGGCGGTGTGCCCCGGGACTTTCCGGTGTCGGCGCGTCTGGGTAACAGTGATTTCTTTGTCATCGAGGCGGATGAATATGACAGCGCCTTTTTCGACAAGCGCTCCAAGTTCATCCATTACCGCCCCCACACCCTGATCCTGAACAACCTGGAGTTCGATCACGCGGATATTTTCGAGAACGTCGAAGCCATTGAGCGACAGTTTCATCACCTGGTCCGAACCGTTCCCTCCCAGGGCCTGATCGTCCGGCCGGCCATCGATGCGCATCTGGATAATGCCCTCGCCATGGGCTGCTGGAGCCAGGTGCAGGACACCGCCATCGGCAGCGAAACCCCGCGCATGTCGGACTGGCGCGCCGAGCTGCTGTCCGAGGACGGCAGCCGGTTTCTGGTGATTCACCACGAACAGCCGGTGGCGACTCTGAAATGGGATCAGACCGGTCTCCACAATGTCCGCAACGCCCTGTCTGCCATCGCCGCCGCCCGCCATGTCGGTGTCACCCCCGATCATGCCGTGGCGGCCCTGTGCCGGTTCTCCGGCGTCAGGCGGCGGATGGAGCTGCTGGCGGATATCGGGGGCGTGCGCGTCTACGACGATTTTGCCCACCACCCGACGGCCATTGCCACCACCCTTGAGGGCCTGCGCAACCGGGTTGGTGAGGAACCGATTCTGGCTTTGATTGAACCGCGCTCAAATACCATGAAGCAGGGTGTCCATCAGCAGACACTGCTGCCCAGCGCCGAGGCGGCCGACCGGGTTTTGTGGGCCAACCTGAATGACATGGACTGGCTGCTGGCCCTGATTTCCAGTTGGCAGCAAGACAATGCCGGGTCTGATTTGCACCGGATTGAGGTCTCTGTGGAGAATCTGATAGCCCGGGTACTGGAAGATCTGCCCAGCCCCTGCCACATTGTGATCATGAGCAACGGAGGGTTTGGCGGCATTCACGGTAAACTCATTGCCGAACTTGAGCGTATTCGTGGCTGATCCGGCAATGCCGGCGACTCTGTTTTACTGACTGGTGGCGCTATCCATGACCAATGACCAAGCCCGGGTATCTACCGTTAATCTGGCGTTCACGGGTGCTTCGGGCGCCCAGTACGGATTGCGGCTGTTGCGGTGCCTGGTGTCGGCCGGTTGCCGGGTGAACGTGATGATCAGCCGTGCTGCCCAGGTGGTCATTGCCACGGAAACCGACCTGAAGCTGCCGGGAACGCCGCCCGCCATGCAGGATACACTGTCTGCCTACGCCAGTGCCGAGCCCGGCCAGGTCCTGGTGTTTGGCCGGGAAGACTGGTTTGCACCGCCGGCCTCCGGCTCTGGTGAAAGGGCCCCTTTGGTGATTTGCCCCTGCAGCACCGGCACGCTCTCGGCCCTGGCGACCGGGGCCAGCAACAACCTGATAGAGCGGGCCGGTGATGTTGCCCTGAAAGAGCGGCGCCCCCTCATCCTCGTGCCCCGGGAGGCGCCTTTCTCGGAGGTGCACCTGGAGAACATGCTGAAGCTGACCCGCATGGGGGCAGTGATCATGCCGGCCAGCCCCGGGTTCTATCACAAGCCGCAATCCGTCGGGGATCTGGTGGACTTTATTGTCGCCCGCATCCTTGACCATCTGAACCTTCCCCAGGACCTGATGCCCCGCTGGGGCGAAGCCCACGCCGAGGACAAGCGCAACAGCTGAGGCCAGAGGTGGTTCAGAGTTAATCCGAAGCTCCCCACGATGGTTTTGGCCAGCCCGATTGATGCTTTTCATCATTGAGCAAACGGACCTCCGGGCAGAGACTTGGTGAACGACAATCACAACACAGGTTATTCACCGAGGTTCACCATGATTCCACGCACTCTCTTCGACGCCGATCTTGAAGGCTTCCGCGATTCCGTCCGCAAGTTCCTGGAGCAGGAAGCCGTGCCTTACCATGACCAGTGGGAGAAGGACGGCCAGGTCAGCCGCGAGCTCTGGCAGAAAGCCGGCGAGCTGGGATTCCTCTGCCCGTGCCTGCCGGAAGAGTTCGGCGGCGTGGGCGCGGACTTCCGGTACAGTGCGGTGCTGATTGAAGAAGTGGCGAGAGCGGGCCTGACCGGAATTGGCTGGGGCCTGCACTCCGACATTGTCGCGCCTTACGTGCTGAACTACGGCTCCGACGAGCTGAAAAGCCATTACCTGCCCAAACTGGCCAGCGGTGAGATGATCGGTGCCATTGCCATGACCGAGCCCGGTGCCGGCTCGGATCTGCAGGGCGTGAAAACCACGGCGGTCAAAAACGGCGATCACTACCTCCTGAACGGCTCGAAAACCTTCATCACCAATGGCCAACTGGCCGATGTGGTCATTGTTGTTGCCAAAACCGATCCCGGGGAAGGCGCCAAGGGCATCAGCCTGTTCATGGTGGAAACCGCGTGGCAAGGTTTCGAGAAAGGCCAGAACCTCAACAAGGTGGGCATGAAAGCCCAGGACACCTCCGAACTCTTCTTCCAGGATGTGAAAGTGCCTGCGAAGAACCTGATCGGCCCGGGCGAAGGTCAGGGCTTTTTCCAGCTGATGCAGGAGCTGGCGGCAGAGCGTCTGCAGGTGGCTCTCAGTGCCGTTGCGGCAGCCGAGGCGGCCTGGCAGTGGACCCTGGATTACGTCAAAGAGCGGAATGCCTTTGGCAAGCCGGTGATCTCGTTCCAGAATACCCGGTTCAAGATGGCGGAAATGAAAGCGGAAATCACCGCGGCCAGGGTGTTCACGGATCGTTGTCTGGAACTGCACCTGGAGAAGAAGCTCGACATTCCGACGGCGGCGATGCTCAAACAGCTCACCACCGACCTGCAATGCAAGGTGATGGACGAGTGTGTCCAGCTTCACGGCGGCTACGGCTATATGTGGGAGTACCCGATTGCCCGCGCCTGGGCCGATTCACGGGTGCAGCGCATCTATGCCGGCACCAACGAGATCATGAAGGAAATTGTCGCCCGCTCATTCTGAGCAGGACACGGATCTCTGGCCCCGGAGTGTTTGCGCCTCCGGGGCCAGTCGGTTACCAAACTTTACAAATTGCCAAGCCGGTCAAGGTCTCCGGCAAGCACATCCCCTAAAGTAGCGGCACAACCTCTGACAAGGATAAACGGTTGCCGCGATGAAACGCCTCATTTGCCTGTCTGTTACTGCTTTCTCCCTCGTCCTGGCCGGTTGCGGCAAGGAATCCGACGAGCTGCCCGTGGATGGTCGGGATTTCGATGGGGTGGAGTACAGCGAGCCGGTTCCCTACACGGGCAAGGTTATCGACGGCTACCTGAACAACGCCCGGGTCTGGCTGGATATGGATGGTGACAGCCAGTACACTCCGGGGCCCCTTGTTATAGAGCTGGAGAACGGTCAGGACGTTACCCTTGATTCCGGTGAGCCAACCGCCATGAGCGGCCCTGGTGGCCGGTTCACAATGGATATTTCCGGACTCGCGCTGGACCCGGCGGTAGGCCCGGATCTCGATCCGCGAAACTATCCGCTGTATGCCGTGGCCCTGCCAGACAAAACCCTTGAGGAGACCCGCAACGGAGAGGTCCCGGTGGCCAGCGCTTACATAATGTCGGCGCCTCCGGGGGTCCGGAACGTCACGCCACTGACGACCCTGGCGCACTATCGGGGTGTGGCGGGTCTGGGCTCCTTTCTTGAGAATCCGGCCGGAGCGGCGGCCAGTCTGGCGGGTCTGAACCTGGTGCGGGATTACATCCTCGTTGGGGATGACCGCTCCCACGCCTACGCCCGCGCCCTGGCAAGGTTCATGGCCAGCCAGATCCCCGCCGCCTATAACGATCTGCTGGCGATGGCGGGCAGTGATGGCACGGAGCGCTTTCTCAGCAAGGAGGCAGTGTTTCTGCTGGGTCTGTCACTGGTTCAAAATGCCGAAGCTGTCATCGCCGTGGTCGATGCGGCCGAACAAGGGGGCTACGGGAATATTGACGTCGATGCCCTTGAGCTCCCCGAGGTCAGTGTCGAGCTCAGTGATCCGGTCCTGCTCACGAGCCAGAAAATCTATGCCGAGCCCGCCAGCCAGGGTAACCTGCCGGCGAGCCGCTCCAGTCTCCTGATCTCCGCTGAGCTTACCTTTGATTACAGTGAGGGCGGGCGGCTTTTGTCGGTGTCGGCGAACGGATGCCTTGCGCCGTCCATGCGGGAACTGGCAAGGCTGGTCAGTGTAAGCGGCCGGATGGCGGATCTGGAGAGCCAGTGGTTACCGTCAGTCGCGCTCTCAGAGCAGAGCCGTATCAACTATGATGCCGAGGGTGTCGATGAGCGATTGACCTTCGACTGGGACAACCAGCGGATTTATTTTGAGGCCGGTACCACCTGCCATGACCATGAAGGCGTTTCTGCCGGCTCAACCGAGCTGGGGGGCAACCCGGAGGTTGTCTACAGCTGGACCATTGAGGGTGGGGATCTGGTGGAGCTTGTTGCCGAGTATGCCGGCGGAATGACCCGCAGGCTCGTTCCGGAAACCGCCAATGCACCACAGGTGTTCCCGGGTTACCGGATTTCGCAGAATGGTAGCGAACGGGAGGCGGTTGTTTTTGCTTCCGGCATTGACAGTTGTCGTGTTCAGGACGACGCGGCAGGAGCCAGTCAGGTTGTGACGGGTCGTCAGGCGTATGAGTTTTCTGGCTATGAGCCCCAGCCTGCCGGCTTTTCAGGTCTGATGCTTGAGTTCGATACCCGGGCGCTTTCCGGGGCTGAAAACTCAAACCTCCGGCTGTTGCGCTATGGCTTTATGGATCCGGCTCTTTCCGATCTCAGCCGGGTGACTGGAGACCGCGGTTTCGAGTGGGTAATGAACTATGCCGCGGCGGACGCTGCCGGCTTCTATCCGGAGCAGCCGGGTCTTATCCGTAATGCCTACCTCAAGCGTTATAGCGGCGGCGGTGAATGTGGCCGCGAATTCGACGGATTGCCAGTGTCGGCCTATGCGAGAGTGGAATACGGTTACCAGAGGCTGTCGGCATACCTGTTAACGCTGCTGGACTGACCGGGCCTGTCAACCGTTGCTCTCAGCCTCATGGCGTTTGACCTGGCGGGTAATAATGCCGGCCAGGTCTTGGGCACGGCTATGGCCATCAATTGTCTCTTTCCCGCCTTGCGTATGACCTGGAAAACCTCATTAGCCCGGCTCTGGCAGCCGTGATATTAGTGGTCACCAGTTGGCAGGGGCTTTCTCAGGCACCGTAATTGGTTTCATTGCATCGGCACTACTCGTGTCGTGGTTTCAGTAGCTATGCCGTCGGGTGTAAAACCAGAGAAACGCCAGGGTGGCGATGAAGTTGCTGAATTTAACAGGGAGGTAATTGATTCGCATCTCTTGAGGGAAGAGATGGTGCCGAGGAGAGGACTTGAACCTCCACGGGGTTGCCCCCACTAGCACCTGAAGCTAGCGTGTCTACCAATTTCACCACCTCGGCAGGTGATTTGCAGAATTATCGTTAGCTTATTGAAAACTAGACGTTTCTGCCAGCGTTGAGGTTTGTCTCTCAACCGATGGCGCGTACTTTAATAATTCCCGCCGGGGCTGTCAAACGTTTTTTTGCAAAAAGAATGGCAGGTATTTATGCCTATTCACGGCAGGTTGATAGGCAGGAGCTACATCCCAACGTTATACTCCGTTGCAAATGAATCCAGACTGTGCCGTTTTGGTACAGAAGTAAAGCAAGGATCCGAATGGTTTCCAGAAATAAGAAAGACCGGGATCCTCACGCCAGTCGTGAGGCCCAAAAATACGATAACCCTATTCAAAGCCGGGAATTTATCCTCTCGCATCTTAAGGATCGCGGGGCTCCCGCAACACATGAAACATTGTGTTCCGAGCTTGGACAGAACTCGCCGGAAGGTATCGAAGCCCTCCGTCGGCGCCTGATTGCCATGTGCCGGGATGGCCAGCTGATCTGTAACCGCCGTGGCGCCTACCTCCCTATCGAAGAAGCCGATCTGGTAACGGGCAGGGTCATCGGCCACAAGGATGGCTTCGGCTTTCTGGTGCCGGACGATGGTGGCTCCGATCTGTTCCTGACAGCGCGCCAGATGCGCCAGGTATTTCATGGTGACCGGGTTGCCGCCCGGGTTGACCGGGTCGATGACCGCGGTCGCCGGGAGGGTGTCATTGTTGAGGTGCTGGAGCATCGTACCGAGCAGACGGTTGGTCGATTCTTCAAGGAAAGTGGTATCGCCTTTGTTGTACCGGAAAATGCCCGGATCAACCACGAGGTATTGATACCGGAGGAGCATGCTGGCGAGGCATATCACGGCCAGTACGTGGTGGTGGAAATTCTGCGTCAGCCCACAATTCGCACCCAGCCAACCGGCAGGGTGATCGAGATTCTCGGCGAGCACATGGCGCCGGGAATGGAAATTGATGTCGCCATCCGTTCCTACGATATTCCCCACAGCTGGCCGCCTGCAGTGGGTGAGCAGGCCGCATCGATTCCCGCTGAGGTTGCCGAAAAAGACAAGGCAAACCGGGTGGACATCCGCAATATGCGGCTGGTCACCATTGACGATGAGAGTGCCCGGGACTTTGACGACGCGATCTACTGCGAACCCCGTCCCCGTGGTGGTTATCGCCTGGTGGTGGCGATTGCCGACGTGTCCCACTATGTACGGCCTGAGTCTCCGCTCGATGAAGAGGCCATTCGCCGGGGCAACTCGGTGTACTTCCCGGACCATGTGGTGCCGATGCTGCCGGAGAAACTCTCCAATGGCCTGTGCTCCCTGAATCCCGATGTTGATCGCCTGTGTATGGTGGCCGACATGACCATCAGTGCGGCCGGCAACATCAGTGGCTATACCTTTTATCAGGCGGTGATGCGCAGCCACGCCCGGCTGACCTACAACAAGGCCAGCGACATGCTGGAGCGGCCGGATACCGAGCAGGGCTTCCGGCTGGCGGCCCAGTACGCGGATCTTCTGCCGCATCTCCATAACCTGTACGACTTGTATAAGTTGCTTCGGCGGGCGCGTACTGAGCGTGGTGCTATCGATTTTGAGACCACCGAAACGAAAATTGTGTTTGATGCCGAGCGCAAGATTGAGGAAATCGTGCCGGTGCAACGCAACGATGCGCACAAGATTGTGGAAGAGTGCATGCTGTGCGCCAATGTAGCTACGGCCCGTTTCCTCAAGAAACACGAAATGCCGGCACTTTATCGGGTGCATGACGGGCCCTCTGAAGAGCGACTGAATGCCCTTCGCCTGTTTCTGGGTGAGCTGGGTTTGCAACTGGGTGGTGGAGACAAGCCAAGCTCTGCCGATTACCAGGCTCTGCTGGCCGAAGTGGCCGACCGGCCGGATGCCAATGTGATCCAGATGGTCATGTTGCGCTCGCTCAGCCAGGCGGTCTACAGCCCGGAACAAAGCGGTCACTTCGGCCTCGGGTTTGCCAGCTATACCCATTTTACCTCGCCGATCCGTCGCTATCCGGATCTGATCGTGCATCGGGCGATCAAGTCCCGTATTCACAATCCTGAAGTGAAGAAAGATATCGTAACCCCACCGGTTACGGATCCCGAGCTCGCTGAATACCCTTACGATTATGCCAGCATGGAGCGGCTCGGCGAGCACGTGTCCATGACCGAGCGTCGGGCGGACGATGCCACCCGGGATGTCATGGCCTGGCTGAAGTGCGAGTTCCTCAAGGACCATGAAGGCGAAGAGTACGATGGCATTATTGCTGCCGTGGTGCCGTTTGGCTTCTTTGTGAATCTGTCGGGCATCTACATCGAGGGGCTGGTTCACGTTTCCACCCTCAGTGGTGACTATTTCCATCACGATGCGGCCAAGCATCGCCTGATTGGCGAGCGCACCGCGGTGAGCTTCCGTCTGGGCGATGAAGTCCGCGTGCGGGTTGTCCGCGTGGGGATGGAGGATCGCAAGATTGATCTGGAACTGATCAGTACTCCGAAGCGGCGCCAGGCCGACCGGGATGCTCTGGACGTTTCCAAGCGTGAGGGCCCCGGCAAGGGCGGCAAGCGCGGTGAAAAGGGTAAGGGAGACCGGGGCGGCCGCAAGAAAGGCGGTACGTCTTCAGGTTCCCGTGGCCAGAAAAAGCCGGAGAGTGCGAGCCCCAAAAAAGGTGGCAAGCCCTCCAGTGCCAGGGAGCAGCTGGTCGCGGAAGCGGCAAAAGAGGCGACAAAGAAAAAGTCCGGCAAAGCGTCGGGTAAGTCCTCCGGCGCCAACAAGCAGCGCAAGCCCCGTAATTCAGGTAAGTAACAGGGAACAGAATCAGTGTCCGGAGAGTTTGTGTTTGGCTGGCACACGGTTGAGGCAGTTCTCAAGCGTGAGCCTGAACGATTGGAGCAGGTCTGGATTCAGACCGGCCGGCAGGACAAGCGGGTCAAGAGCATTACCGATGCGCTGGATACGCTGGGTGTGCGCTGGAAAGTGGTGCATCGAAGGGAGCTCGACGAGCGGGTTGCCGGTGTACACCAGGGCATTGTGGCAGAGGTCAGTGAAAGCCGGGAGTGGACGGAAGATGATCTTCTGGCGCAGCTGGCTGGCAGTGACAAGGCGCCATTCCTGCTGGTGCTTGACGGGGTAACCGACCCCCACAATCTTGGCGCTTGCATGCGTACGGCCGATGCCGTGGGTATTCAGGCGGTGATTGTGCCGAAAGACAAGTCTGCCTCACTGACTCCGGTGGCTCGTAAGGTTGCGTGTGGTGCCGCAGAGACGGTGCCGTTCGTGCGGGTGACTAATCTCGCCCGTTTCCTGCGGGGCCTTCAGGAGCAGGGTGTCTGGCTGATTGGCACCGCCGGTGAGGCGGATGCAACGTTGTACCAGGCAGATTTCAAGGGCCCGGTGGCGCTGGTGATGGGTGCTGAAGGCAAGGGAATGCGACGTTTAACCCGTGAGCACTGCGATCAGCTGATCAACATTCCAATGCTGGGCCATGTGGACAGCCTCAACGTGTCGGTGGCTACGGGTGTTTGCCTATACGAAGCTCTGCGCCAGCGACTTGGTTAACCCTTGCACACCGGGGCTCACCCGCCTAGAATACGTCACCCCTTTTCGAAGGGGCGGTTTTGTATTGCCTGAATGATGGCAGTGCAAGGTCTCGCTTTTGATCAAGCCTTTCTCGCAAAGCCTTATTGATAAAGCAAAAAGAAACCGGCAGCCCAGGCTGTCAACTCCTTGCTTTCATGTTTGCCGGTCGCGAATTTTTCAATCTGGCCGGTAAAAAGGAAGCTGTTTAAACCGTAGGGAGAACTCATGCGTCACTACGAAATCGTTTTTATGGTACATCCGGATCAGAGCGAGCAGGTGCCCGCGATGATCGAGCGTTATACCAGCGTCATCACTGAAGATGGCGGTACGGTACATCGCCTGGAAGATTGGGGCCGTCGTCACCTGGCTTACCCGATCAACAAGATTCACAAGGCTCACTACGTACTGATGAACGTTGAATGTTCACAGGCAGCGATGGACGAGCTGACTCACAACTTCCGTTTCAACGATGCCATCATCCGCGACATGATCCTGCGCCGCGATGGTGCTGATACGGACCTGTCCCCGATGAAAGCTTCCGAGTCCCGTGAAGACCGTCGTGGCGGCGATGATCGCCCGCGTCGTTCAGCCGAATCTGACGAGCCACGTCAGCGGGCTGAAACCCAGGACGAAGAAGAGTAATTAACCGGAGTTGAGGAGTTAAGTTATGGCTCGTTTTTTCAGGCGTCGTAAGTTCTGCCGCTTCACGGCAGAGGGTGTTAAAGAGATCGATTACAAGGATCTGGACACCCTGAAAGGCTACATCACTGAAACCGGCAAAATCGTGCCCAGCCGCATCACCGGCACCAAAGCACGTTATCAGCGTCAGCTGGCTACCGCTATCAAGCGCGCCCGCTACCTGGCACTGCTGCCGTACTCGGACAGCCACGATAACTAAGTAACAGAGACACGGGACTTGGGACCATGCGTGCACTTGCACAGTATGTAATGCGCGGTCCCCTGCAGGCGGGCGGGGTAGCAGCAGTAACCACTGCCATACCCCTGCTGTTCTGGATTGGCGCAGCCGTTGTCGGCCTGGTTATTCTCAGGCTCGGCATCAGTCAGGGGCTCAACATCGGGCTCTGGGCATTGCTACCGGCACTCGGCTGGAGCATTTTCGGGCAAGACCCGACGGCTCTGGCGGTACTGCTTCAGGTGATGCTGATGGCGGCGCTTATCCGAACCACGCAGTCCTGGGAGAAGGCCCTTCTCGGAGGGAGTTTTCTCGGAATCGTCACAGGCCTGATGTTGCCTGTGATCTATCCCGGCCTGCTGGATGATCTGGTCCAGACCGGGGTGAGCTTTTACCAACAGTACAACGCCGAAATTGCGAAGAGTCTCGGGGATGACCTTGAGAGAGTGATTCGGGACACCATGAACGCGAGCATGGCAGGCACCTACCTGGCAACAGGTGTGGGCATGACCATGCTGGCGCGCTCCTGGCAGGCGGGGCTTTATAACCCCGGCGGATTCCGCAAGGAATTCCATGGTCTGAGGCTGTCTCCGCCGATTGCAGTGTTGTGTGCGGTAACCATGGTGGTGGGTCCGTTTCTCGGTCTGAACGCCATGCTGCTGGCCTGGGCCGCGGGAACGCCGCTGTTTTTGGCGAGCCTGGCGCTGGTTCACGGTATTGTTGGTTTGAAAAAGCTGAGTGGGCAGTGGCTGGCGCTGTTTTATATAGCACTGGTTCTGTTGGGCCCAAGCCTGATGATTCTGTTAGTGGTTCTGGCTTTTGTGGATAGCTGGCTGGATATCCGGAGGCGTATAAAACCTGCCGGGCCGGCTGAATAAAGCACGAAGAGGTTAACGAGATGGAAGTTATTCTGCTCGAGAAAGTTGCAAACCTTGGCTCCCTGGGTGACAAGGTAAAGGTCAAGGCCGGTTACGGTCGTAATTTCCTGCTTCCGTATGGCAAGGCTGTACCTGCCTCGGAAGCAAACCTGAAGGCGTTCGAGGAGCGTCGTGCCGAGCTTGAGAAAGCAGCTGCCGAGAAGCTGTCTGCTGCCCAGGCCCGTGCCGAGGCTCTGGAAGGTGCTTCCTTCACCGTCAGCTCCAAAGCTGGTGAAGAAGGCAAGCTGTTCGGCTCTATCGGTGTGCGTGACATTGCTGACGCAATCACTGCCGGTGGCACCGAAGTTGAGAAGAGCGAAGTTCGTCTGCCGGAAGGCCCGCTGCGTGTGACCGGCGAATACGAGATTGAGCTTCAGTTGCACTCAGACGTCGAAGTCACCATCAAGCTGGCGATTGTTGCCGAGTAAACCGTTTTTCCTGAAAGCGGAGCCGGGGTTTCCCGGCCTTGGTAATACGCTGGTGGCCGGCGCTGTCTTTTCGAAGGCATCGACCGGCCTGCCCAACAGGCCCGAACCGCATCTTGCGGCTTTCGGGCCTGCTGCTTTCTGGTATGCTGTTACGGTCTGGTAACCCTCTCCCATTGCAGCGGCAGGTCGCTTAAACTGTCGTGGTTTTGACATCCAACTGAAGATGTTTTCATGGCCAAGCCCAATCTGAAGCCCGCGAGTACCGATCTCGAAACCAGTCGCATCAAGGTCCCTCCCCACTCTGTTGAGGCAGAGCAGGCGGTATTGGGTGGCCTGATGCTGGACAACCGTCGGTTCGATGAGATTTCCGAGATCATCTCGGCTGGCGATTTCTACCGACAGGATCACCGGCTAATCTTTGGCGCCGTGGAGCGCCTCGCCAGTGAAAGCGAGCCATTGGATGTGGTGACCCTCGCCGAGTTTCTGGAGCGGGCAGGGGATATTGAAGATGCCGGGGGGCTGTCCTATCTGGCCGAACTGGCGGAAAAGACGCCGGGAGCGGCCAACATCCAGGCCTACGCCAATATTGTTCGGGAACGCTCTGTCCTGCGGCAACTGGTGGAGGTTTCCGGCAAAATCTCCGATTCCGCGTTCAACCCTCAGGGCCGGAACAGCAACGAAATTCTGGATGAGGCCGAACGGAACGTGTTCCAGATTGCCGAAGCGCGGGTCAAGGAAGGGTCCGGGCCCCAGGCAATCAACCCGATTCTGGCCAAGACCCTGAGCCGGATCGAGGAGCTGTTTGAATCCGGTGAGCAAACCACCGGTTTGACCACCGGATTCAAGGACCTGGATGAGCAGACCTCGGGAATGCAGCCTTCGGATCTGATTATTGTGGCCGGTCGTCCTTCGATGGGTAAGACCACCTTCGCCATGAACATTGTTGAAAATGCGCTGATCAGCACCGGCACGCCGGTTCTGGTGTTCAGTATGGAGATGCCGGCAGATGCGCTGGCCATGCGTATGCTCTCTTCACTCGGGCGTATCGACCAGACCAAGGTCCGGGGCGGCAAACTGGAAGAAGACGACTGGCCTCGCCTGACGTCCGCGGTCAGCCTGCTCAAGGACAAACCGCTTTACATTGATGATACGCCGGGCCTTAGCCCCACCGAGCTGCGCTCCCGGGCCCGACGTATCGCCCGGGAGAACGGTGGCAGGATTGGCCTGATCATGGTCGACTACCTGCAACTGATGCGGGTGCCTGGTAACACCGAGGGCCGGACGGCGGAAATTTCAGAAATATCCCGGTCCCTGAAGGGGATTGCCAAGGAGCTGAGTTGCCCAGTGGTTGCCCTGTCCCAGCTCAACCGGAGTCTTGAGCAGCGGCCCAACAAACGCCCGGTTAACTCGGATCTGCGTGAATCCGGCGCGATTGAACAGGATGCCGACGTGATCATGTTCGTATACCGGGATGAAGTGTACAACGAGGATACGTCGGACAAGGGTATCGCCGAGATTATCATCGGCAAGCAGAGGAACGGCCCCATAGGCACCATTCGCCTGGCGTTTATCGGCAAGTACACCAAATTCGAGGACCTGGCCCACGGCGATTACAGCGACTACGGCGGAGAGTATTAATGCCGAGGAGCACGGTCGCCCGGATAGACCTTGAGGCACTTCGCCGGAATTACCAGACTGCCTGCCGGCGTGCCGGCGGTGCACAGGTGATGGCCGTGGTAAAGGCTGATGGCTATGGTCATGGCATTGGTCCGGTGGCGTCGGCCCTGAACAGCCTGGTACCGAAATTCGCGGTAGCCTGTCTGGAAGAGGCTGTGGCCATTCGTGCGAGTGGCCTGGAACAGCCGGTTGTGCTGCTTCAGGGTGTCCACGCCGGTGAGGATCTGGCCGACTGTGCGCAGCAGGATTTCGAGCCGGTACTTCACAGTGTCCAGCAACTGGCGTGGCTGGAGCTGTCGGATCAACGGCCGGCGTTCTGGCTGAAGGTTAACAGCGGTATGAACCGGCTGGGGTTTCATCCAGGCGAGCTGGGCGGGGTGATGATTCGGCTGGAAGCCATGAAGGCCAGTGAAAGGCTGCTGGGTTTTGTGACCCATTTTGCCTGCGCCGACGATGCCGAAAACACCATGACTGCCGATCAAACGTCGGTCTTTGAGCAGGCAACTGCGTCCTGGCCCGGATTAATGAAAAGCGTTGGTAACTCGGCCGCCCATTTTCTTGCCGGTCAGCCCCTGTATGACTGGAGCCGACCCGGCATCATGCTTTATGGCGGTTCTCCGGTGATTGGCAAGACCGGCCCGGAGCTTGGCCTTGAACCGGTCATGTCGCTGGAAGCGCCGTTAATCAGCACCCGTGTTGTGCGTGCCGGGGAATCCGTCGGCTATGGTGCCGGCTGGGTGGCTGACCAGGACACCCGGATGGGTATGGTGGCCGTCGGTTATGGTGATGGCTACCCAAGACACGCCGGGACGAATACGCCCGCTGCCATCAATGGTCGGCGAATCCGGCTCATTGGCCGGGTGTCCATGGACATGCTGGCTGTCGATCTGACCGGAGCACCGGAGGCCAGAGAAGGGGACAGTGTGGAGCTGTGGGGCAGAACCGTGGGTGTTGATGAGGTGGCTGCCTGCGCCGGCACCATATCCTACGAACTTCTGACCGGTATCACTGCACGGGTTGGGCGGCAATACCGGTGATTTTGCCCGGCTGGCCGTCAGGCCTGCTCCGGCTCGTGAATAATTTCCTCGATGAAGTCGAGAATGGCAGCCAGGCTTCGGTCGTCGAGTTTTTTCAGAACCTTGTGAACGACCATTTTGCTTCCCTTGAGCATGCTGCCGATGCCCATTTTTGCCATGCCCATCATCATGCTGCTCGCGTGCAGTCGCCGAAGCGGCTCAAGGAAAAAGAAATCCAGACCTTCTTCGGTCATCTCCACGATCAGGTTGAAGAGTTTGTCGATCGCTTCCTTGTCGGCCCTGCCTCGTTCGCGAAGTTCGCCGACGGTATACAGGGCACGGGTTCGCAGCCCATCGGGGATCGGCGCCACAATGTGACTCTGTTGCTTCAGCATGACAGTTCCTGTTGTTGTATGCTCTTGAAAGGGAAAGCAAAGAATTAAATTCAGACTTCGTCATAGTGTAGGGACCGGAAATCGTAAGCCATTGGCCAGACCGGTTCGGAACTACCGTCACATCAGTGATATCCGGAGGCATTGAACCCGCGTGCATGTACTTGTTGTTCACGATTACGGCCCTTTGGGGAAGATTTTGCTGGAGCGCCTGCGGGAAACGCACCTGCACGTCAGTCCGTTGCTCGTCAGTGACCCCGCCAATGCAGATCTGGACGCCCTGGAAAACTGGATTCCCGAGGATACCGACCTGATCATAAATGCGCTCTGGATGGCGAACCCTGAAGTCGCCGAAAAGGATCCTGAGGGAGCCCGCATGGCGGCATTTTCATTGCCGGTAGCAATGGCCGGGTTTGCCCATGGTCGTGGTATGGCGCTGCTCCAGCTGTCCTCATGCTACGTCTTCGATGGCCGAAAGCAAAGCGGCTACATCACCTCCAACCCGGGCCAGCCGGTCAACGAACTGGGTAACTGGCAGTGGGAGTGCGAGCAGGCGTTGCGCACGCTGCTGCCGAGACACATTATTCTGCGAACCGGCTGGAGCCTGGCGCGGTTCATCCGGAAGATGCAGGTCAGTACTGCGGCAGGCGAGACTCTGTCACTGCCCGGGCGGTGCCGCGGCCAGCCTGTTGCGGTTCGTGATCTTGCGCGGGTGATAACGGCAATGGTGCTTCAGATCGATTGCGGTGCCGAAGTATGGGGCACCTATCAGTATGCCGGTGCCGAGGAAATCAACCTGTACGAGCTTGGGCTCGCGATCGCCGGGCTTCCGGGTATTCCCGAGGGTATCCGGGTAGTCGATGAGGTGCCCGGCTGGGGACATCTTGAGCCAGTGAACACCACACTGATCTGCACCAAGATCCGAAATACTTTCGGTATCAAGCAGCTGCCCTGGCGCTCCGGGTTGGTGGATGAGCTGTCGATGCTGAAACAGACCAATGGCAGGGAAGTGACCGGCGAGCCCGCCGGATAACTCCCGGGCGGGCTCTGCTTTGCCTGAGCTTAGGGATTAGACTGCCGTGAGAACTCGCGGGTAACCAACTGCAGGGCCTCGACGTCCAGTAGTTCAACCTCCCGGCCTCGGGCCTTGATAATTCCCTGATTCTGGAATCGTGTGAACACCCGGCTGACGGTTTCTACAGCCAGCCCGAGGAAGTTGGCAATATCGTTCCGCGCCATCGGCAAGCTGAAGTTGGTGGGGGACATGCGCCGGCGCTGGAATCGGCTGGACAGTGACAGCAGCAGGGCAGCAATGCGCTCCTCGGCTGTGTTCTTGCTCAGCAGCATCGCGAGCTGATGGCTGTTCTGGATTTCCTGGCTCATCAGGTGAAACATGTGGTGCTGCAAATCCGGCAGCTTGCCGGTCAGCTCCTCCAGTTTATCCACCGGAAACTCGCACACGCTGGTTCTCTCCAGAGCTTTGGCTGTGCAGGCGTAGTTCTCGCTACTCATGCTGTCGAGGCCGACCAGCTCACCGGGCATGAAGAACCCGGTGACCTGCTCCTCACCACCTTCGGTAATGATTGACGTCTTGATCGATCCGCTTTTTACCGCAAAGCAGGAGCGAAAGGGCGCGCTCTGGTCAAAGATGTGTTCGCCGCGACTGAAAATCCGCCCCTGCTGGACGATATCTTCCAGTCTGTCCAGGTCGTTCTCTGCAATGGCCAGGGGCAGGCACAGGTTGCTCAGGCTGCACTGGTGGCAGGACGCCTTCAGGGGAAATGCCTGACGAAACGGAATTGCTTGAGCCATACGTAATGATCCGTCCGATTTGATTCATATCAACAATGTACCTTAATACGGATGACTGTCTTTGCCAATGATCAAGCGGGATGGTCTTAGAATTTATTTTTTTTAAAAAAGGGCCCAAGGGCCCTTGCAAGAGAGGATTTACAGTTTCTCAAAGACCAGCGAGGCGTTGGTGCCGCCAAAACCAAAGCTGTTGGACATCACGGTGCCCAGGTCTGCCTCGCGGCCTTCAGGGCCCACCAGTGGAATATCGCCGATTTTCTCATCCACATTGACCAGGTTTGCGGTGCCGGCCATGAAACCATTCTGCAGCATCAGCAGCGAGTAAATTGCCTCCTGCGCGCCGGCAGCGCCCAGGGAATGCCCGGACAGTGACTTGGTTGAGGAAATGGCAGGAATGTCGGATCCGAAGGTGGCACGTACCGCGCCCATTTCAGCCACATCGCCTACCGGGGTACTGGTGCCGTGGGCGTTGATGTAGTCGACCTTGCCACGGATCGTGGCCATGGCCTGTTTCATACAGCGCTGTGCGCCCTCGCCGGAGGGGGCTACCATGTCGTAGCCATCAGAGGTGGCGCCATAGCCTGTCAGCTCGGCAATAATATTGGCGCCCCGTTTCTTCGCATGTTCCAGTTCTTCCAGAACCACCATGCCGCCACCGCCGGCGATCACGAACCCGTCCCGGCCGTTATCGAAGGGGCGGGAAGCCGTTTCCGGCGCTTCGTTGTATTTGGTGGAGAGGGCTCCCATGGCGTCGAACATCATGGTCAGGCTCCAGTCTTCTTCCTCGCCACCACCGGCGAACACGATGTCCTGCTTGCCGGCCTGGATCTGCTCCATAGCGTGGCCAATGCAGTGGGCGCTGGTGGCACAGGCAGACGACATGGAATAGTTTACGCCCCGGATCCTGTACGCGGTGGCCAGGCAGGCTGACACCGTGCTGGTCATGATGCGCGGCACCATGTAAGGCCCAATACGCTTGACGCCTTTTGCACGCATGATATCCGTGGCTTCAACCTGGCTGGAACAGGACGCACCACCGGAACCGGCAATCAGGCCGGTGCGGTCGTTGGAGATCAGATCTCCGGTAAGGCCCGCCTGGGCAATGGCCTGTTCCATGGCGAGATAGCTGTACATGGCGGAAGGGCCCATGAAGCGGCGGATCTTGCGGTCGATAACGGATGTGTCTACGTCCACAGAACCGGCAATCTGGCTGCGGAAGCCCATTTCCTTGTAGGTTTCGTTGAAGCGAATGCCAGACTTTCCGTTTTTCAGGCTGTCCCTGACCTCATCCAGTGAGTTGCCGAGGCAGGAAACGATGCCCATACCGGTGACGACGACGCGTCTCATAAATTCCTCCTTCCCGGCCGGCCGAAATGGCCGACCTTGCGATCAATTACGTTATCTAACAGTCTAGGCGCTTTGGGCCGAATGCGATATTTGACCTTGGTAAGGGGGCGGTTAGCTGGTTGCCTCCCGGGCTTCACGCTCAACCATCTCCGGTGTTTCCAGAGAGATACGCCCCAGCGTTCCGGCCCTGAATTCGTTGAGTAAAACCTCTGACACCTTGTGCAGATCCGGAACGCCACCCCGACCGAAAAACCGACGTTTTGCGGCAATACCATCCATCAGTCCCAGACCGTCTTTCGGCAGCTCCTCAAAACCGTAGCGGGCCTTGACCAGCTCCGGGTAGGCCTCGAGCAGGTAGTCCGCCTCGAACATGGCAACGTCCTCGAAATCCAGCACCGAGCTTCGAATGGCGCCGGTGATCGCCAGGCGGTATCCGCAGGCTTCCGGAGACAGCTTGGGCCAGAGGAAGCCGGGGGTGTCGTACAGAAGGATGTTGTCGGGCAGCTTGATGGCCTGCTGCGCCCTTGTGACCGCCGGCTCGTTCCCGGTTTTGGCTGCGGGCCGTCCCGCCAGGGTATTGATCAGGGTGGACTTGCCGACATTGGGAATGCCCAGGATCATCACCCGCAATGCGCTTTTCTGGCGATCGTGATCTGGCGTCATTTCCTCGGCAAGCTTGAGGATGGACAACGTCTCGGTGCGTTGATTGTGAGTGAGGGTAATGGCACGCACCCCACGCTCTTTCTCGAGCCAGACCAGCCACCGCTCGGTGATCTCCGGGTCTGCCAGGTCGCGCTTGTTCAATACCTTGATCAGCGGCGTTTCGCCACGCAGGGTCGGCACCAGCGGGTTTTCGCTGCTGAAAGGAATCCGCGCATCCACCACCTCAATGATGAGATCCATCTGCGGCATCACCTGTTTGATCTCCTTGCGGGCCTTGTGCATGTGCCCTGGAAACCAGTTAATTGCCATCTTTTCTGCTCCGGCTGTCTGTAATCGGCGCCATTATGAAGGGGAATGACTAAACTTTCACATTTGTTTGAATGCCCGTGTGTGGCGGTTTGTGGCGGGGGATAGTGAGAAGTATGTACAAAAACAGGGCTGATCGGGGTGAAAAACCGCGTGCGGATGTTTTAGGGTGTAGGGCCTGAACGACGAAACCAATGTATGTCGGTGGTATTCACGTTGTGACCACCCTGTTAACGGAGAACTTTATGAAGCTTGTAAAACTGTTTGGTACTGCTCTGGTCGCCCTGAGCCTTTCGGTTCCCGCCATGGCCCAACAAGCCGCTGGTGGACAGCCAGACCAGGTTGATCAGCTGGCGCAAATGGTGGGCCTGTCCGGGGATCAGCAAACGGAGATCCGCGCCATCATCGACGAGATGCAGGGTGAGATCGGCGAGCTCCGTCAGGAAGCCCGTGCGCTGCAGCAGCAGATGCAGGGTGAGATCAAATCCGATTTTGATGAGGCCGCCATTCGCGAGCACGCCGAAAAACTGGGCGATGTCACCGGCGAAATTGCGGCCTTGTCCACGCTGATGCAGGCCAAGGTAGACAATGTGTTTACCCAGGAACAGCGTGACGAGCTCGATAAGCGCATGCAGCAGATGCAGCAACAAATGCAGCAGCGCCAGATGATGCAGCAGCAGGGCCAGGGTATGCAGTGATCTAGCTTCCCGCTAGCTGTTCTGGAGAAGGGCCGCATCTTTGGGTGTGGCCTTTTTTATTTGTAGCCTGTCACGCCAGCTCCTGAACCAGGAAGGCCAGGAGCCAAAGCCAGACTCAACACCCGAACCATTTTCTGGCAGGTATACCAAGTGTCCATGGACAACTGCTCTGCCGGTTCAGACGAGTGCAGAGTGTGCCATAAACCTCAGTGAACCGTGACCTTTGAGGATGCTTCTTCCAGGGAATCAATCAGCCGCTTCAGGCGCTTGCTCATTTCGGCGCTCTCGGCAAGCTGGATCACCATGTTCTGGGTGGTTTCGCGGATACCCTGAACATTGGCCAGGACACCGTCGGTGCCGGCGGTCTGTTCAGCGGACACATTGGCGATCTCCTGGTTAGTCTGATCAATCCGGCTGACCACCTCGTTGATGGCCTCAAGGGCGCGGAGGCCTTCCTCGGAGTCCTCGACGCAGCGGCTGGCACCCTCGGAGCTGCCGGTCATCCGGTTCACGGCGGTACTCATGGCATTGAGCAACCGATCGATGGTGCCCTGAATCTGATCGGTGGAGTCCTGAACCCGCTGCGCCAGATTGCGCACTTCGTCTGCCACTACCGCGAACCCGCGGCCCTGTTCACCGGCCCGGGCCGCCTCGATGGCGGCATTCAGAGCCAGCAGGTTGGTCTGCTCGGCAATACCCCGGATCTCGGTGATGGCATGACTGATTTCGTGACTGTTCTCGGCTAGGGCCTCGACACTGCTGGCGGAATCGCGCACCACATCGGCCAGTTTGCGGATGCTGTCTGCACTCTGGCCGACACGCTTGCTGCCGTCACGGGCGGTGTCCCGGGCCTCGTGGGACAGGGTTTTGGCGATCCCGGCCTGTTCGGCAATACCAGTGAAGCTCTGCAGCATGGTTCCGATGACGTCTGCGGAGCGGTCGGCGTCTGCCTGCTGGCGGCTCAGATCATCCCGGCGGGCTTCGGCAGCCGCGGTCAGTTCCCGGACTTCGCTGTGCAGGCGATCAATGGCTTCCTTCATGCTCTTTACAACGCCCACGGTACGGTCCTGCATGGCATTGAAGGCGCTGGCCATTTCGCCGATTTCGTCAGTGGAATCCACATCGGCCCGTTGGCTCAGGTTGCCAGAGGCCTGTACCTCCACCATGGTGTTTTTCAGGCGATTCACATGGCGCTCTATAAAGGAGATCAGTAACTGGGAGCCGGCCATTTCGAGCGCCATGAGAACCGCGACCACCAGCGCGAATCCCGGCGCCGTTTCGGCAAACACGTCATTAAGGGCTTTGCCGGTTTGTCCTGCAATGGTGTGCATGGCATAGAGCACCAGCAGGCAAAGCACTGCAAAAACGACAATGTTCAGCAACCAGAATTTGTACTTCAGCCGGGCATTTCGCAGCAGTTTCAGCATGGGCGTTCTCAGTCGACGGCCTTCACCGGAATCTGCATGGCTTTGGAGGCCTGGGGGACTTCCTGTACGGCGAGACCAAGATTGTTTTTATCGAAGACTCTATCGGCACGGTAACTGGAGCGGACCATGGGGCCGGACGGCACTTCCATGAAGCCTTTTTCCAGACCGATCTCGCGGTAGCGGTTGAACTCTTCGGGCGTGACGTAGCGTTCCACCGGCAGGTGGTTCGGGGTAGGACGAAGGTACTGGCCCAGGGTCAGGATATCCACGCCAATGGCCCGCAGGTCGTCCATGGTTTCCAGGATTTCTTTCTCGGTTTCGCCCAGGCCCAGCATCAGGCTGGTCTTGGTAAGCACATCCGGCCGGTGCTTCTTGGCGTGTTCCAGTACGCTCAGGGTTTTCTCATAACCGGCGCGGCGGTCCCGCACGTGGCTGGTCAGGCGTTTCACGGTTTCCACATTCTGGGCGAAGACATCCAGCCCGGAATCCACCACTTTCTCAACATCCGACATCACCGCGTCAAAATCCGGAGTCAGTGCTTCCACAGCCACTTCCGGGGTGCGCTGCTTGATGGCGGATACGCAGGCGGCATAGTGCGCGGCACCACCGTCGTCCAGATCGTCCCGGTCCACTGAGGTGAGCACGATGTAGCGAAGGCCCATCAGCTCCACCGACCTGGCGGTATTCTCCGGCTCTTCCACATCCAGCCAGCCCTTCGGGTTGCCGGTATCCACTGCGCAGAATTTGCAGGCCCGGGTACATACCGATCCCATCACCATGATCGTGGCGGTCCCGGCGGTCCAGCACTCGCCGATGTTGGGGCAATGGGATTCCTGGCAAACGGTGCTCAGGCGATGCTCACCGACGTTCTTGCGAACCGCCTCATAGCGTTCGCCTCCGGGCATGCGTGCCCTCAGCCATTTCGGCTTGCGCTCCACCGGTGTGGCTTCCTGCTTTGATGACCGCTTGACGCCATCCTTGATGGCTGAAAAACCATGCTCGTTGCGGAATTTGGAACCACTGGTAATGCGGGGCTTTGCGCTGTCGCTCATTGCAACCGGACTCTCATAAAGGCTTGGGGAACACTAAAGAGTAATGGGCTGGCGGGGGAGTTACAAGGCAGGTACGGGCAATCACGGGGATACCGGGCACGACATTGGTCGTACCCGGTTGATCGTCATCAAGCCTGGGCTTTGTCCAGGGCCTGGGTGATGTCGGCAATGATGTCGTCGACATGCTCGATGCCGATCGACAGTCGCACCAGGTCCTCGCTCACGCCGGCACTTTTCAGTTCCTCCGGGTTCAGCTGGCGATGGGTTGTGGTGGCCGGGTGACAGGCCAGGGATTTGGCGTCGCCAATGTTCACCAGGCGCAGGATCAGATCCAGCGCATCGATGAATCTGGCACCGGCTTCCCGGCCACCCTTGATGCCAAAGCTCAGGATGCCGGAGGCCTTGCCGCCACAGATCTTGTCGCAGGTGGCCTTGTAGGGGCTGTTGGACAGAGTCGCGTAGTTCACCCATTCCACCGATGGATGGTTCTGCAGGAAGCTGGCCACTTTCTCCGCGTTCTCGCAGTGGCGTTCCATGCGCAGCGCCAGTGTTTCCAGACCCTGCATGATCAGGAAGGCGTTGAACGGCGCCAGGGCTGCACCGGTGTTGCGCAGCGGCACTACACGGCAGCGGCCGATAAAGGCGGCGGCGCCGAGGGCGTCGGTATAGACCACGCCATGGTAGGACGGATCCGGCTCGTTCAGCATCGGGAACTTGGCGGCGCTGGCTTTCCAGTCGAATTGGCCGGAGTCGACCACGACCCCCGCCACAGTCGT
Source organism: Marinobacter metalliresistant (assembly GCF_038098645.1). Classification (NCBI taxonomy): domain Bacteria; kingdom Pseudomonadati; phylum Pseudomonadota; class Gammaproteobacteria; order Pseudomonadales; family Marinobacteraceae; genus Marinobacter; species Marinobacter metalliresistant. Next base: position 3,881,037 of record NZ_CP101118.1, read on the forward strand.
GCCGTGACCGCCGATGTACTTGGTGAGCGAATGAATCACTATGTCCGCGCCATGCTCAAAGGGGCGACACAGGAACGGCGTGGCGACAGTGTTGTCCACCATCAGCGGAATGCCGTGCTTGTGGGCGATCTCGGACCAGCGCTGGATATCCACCACATTGCCAGCCGGGTTGCCGATGGACTCGCAGAACAGGGCGCGGGTGTTGTCATCAATCGCCTTTTCCACGGCATCGAAATCATCATGAGGTACCATTCGGCACTCAATGCCCTGATTGGGCAGGGAATGGGCGAACAGGTTGTAGGTGCCGCCATACAGTTGGCTGGTGCTGACAATGTTGTTGCCAACCTTGCAGATGGTTTGCAGGGCGTAGGTAATGGCGGCCATGCCAGAGGCCACGGCCAGGGCGCCAACGCCGCCTTCCAGTTCGGCCATCCGCTGTTCAAGAACCGCATTGGTGGGGTTCATGATGCGGGTATAGATGTTGCCCTGAACCTTCAGGTCAAACAGATCGGCACCGTGCTGGGTGTCATCGAAGGTGTAGGACGTGGTCTGGTAGATCGGCGTGGTGGCGGCCCGGGTAGTGGGGTCGCTCTTGAAGCCGGCATGCAGGGCGAGCGTCTCGAATTTCATAGTAACTTCCTTGCGAACGGGGAGTTGGCGTTATTGGATCCGGGCTTCAGTATGCCACAGAGAATGTGCCGGGAGGACCGTTCCCGGAGCCGAAAACAGCGCCAAAGACGGCTTTCAGCCGCGCCAGAAGTGAGGAGAAAGCAGCACCAGAACGCTCAGCAACTCCAGCCGCCCAAGCAGCATGACCACCATCAGAACCCACTTGGCGGCATCCGGCAACGACTGGAAATTTCCGGCCGGGCCAATGGTATCGCCCAGCCCGGGGCCAACGTTGGCCAGTGCAGTGGCGGCGCCGGTGAGGCTGGTGACCAGATCCAGGCCCAATGCCGCGAGCACGGCAGAGGCGAGGGCGAGAGTCGCGAGAAAGATGAAAGAGAAGGCGACTGAAGAGGCAATAATCTCGTCACTGATGACCCGGCCATTATAACGCCGTCCCATGGCGGCTCTGGGGTGGAGCAACCGGATCATCTGCTCCCTGAGCAGAAGCATTGAAAGCTGGAAGCGGAACATCTTCATGCCGCCACTGGTGGAGCCGGAGCATCCGCCGACAAAGGTCAGGAAGAAAAAGATCACTATCACCAGCGGCCCCCAGAGCATATAGTCCTCACTGGCGTAGCCGGTGGTGGTGACCACAGAGGTTACGTTGAACAGGGCATGAACAAAGGCCTCCGCCACCGGTGCGCCTGCGGTCACCACCCGGTAAAGCGTGATAATGAGCGCGGCAATGAGAAGGAACTGCAGGAAAAAATGAACCTGTTTGTCCCTCAGCAGTGGCGTGTAGTGACCATTCAGCAGCCTGACAAAAAGGAAGAACGGAATGCCGCCAAGGGCCATAAAGAGCGAGGAGGCGAGGAAGATCAGGGAGTTGTCAAACTGGCCCATGGAGCTGTCAGAAGTGGAATAGCCTCCGGTTGAGACAGTTGTGAGTGCGTGATTGACGGCATTGAAAAGATCCATACCCAGCAACCAGTAAACGCCGATGCAGCTCAGGGTGATCGCGAGGTAACTGAAGACAAGCCCCCGGGCAAGCCGGTTGGTGCGGGGCACGGCTTTTTCGGTCCACTCGGAGGATTCGGTGGCAAACAGGCGCATACCCCCGATACGCAGGAAAGGCAGAATCGCCACGGCCATCCCGATGATACCTATCCCCCCGATCCACTGCATGAGTGAGCGCCAGAGAAGAATGTCGGCCGGCATGTCGTCGAGCCCGGTCAGTATCGTTGAGCCGGTGGTTGTAATGCCGGAAATACTCTCAAAAAAAGCGTCAGTGACCGATAGGCCCAGATCGCTGAAAAGAAGCGGCAGGCTGGAAAAGAAAGGGATGATAACCCAGGCGGAAACGGTCAGGAGGAACATCTCCCGCTGTTTCAGCCCGTGGCGTTTTCTGCCGGTTACCATGAAGCAAAGGAAACCCACCCCAAAACAGATCAGTGCCGAGGTAACGAATGCTTGCTGATCCGGCGTTTCTCCAAGAACAAGCAGGTTAACGGGTAAGGTGATCAGAAAACTGAGCAAAATCAGCAAAAAGCCGACGATCTGAACAATCGGAAGAACTCTCACCGGGGTAGGATCCTTGCGCGCCACAACAACAGGCGAAGCATAGCACGAGAACCCGGAACGGTTTGAAGGTTCAGGCGCTAAATGCAGTGCCGGCCTGGTGGCTGGCCGGGTGAAGTCAAAATAAAGCAAAATATTGTGACCATTCTAACGAATGACTTTTTTATTTACATATATTGTTAGCCCCCCAACCTAAAGAAACGGATTTTCCCTGCTTGGAGCACAGCCTACGCAGGTTTCTGACGCCCAGGACCGAATCCGGGGCACGTGGCGCAAATACACGGCCACCAAGCTAACCCCCCGGGAGCAGGAGCTTGTGGCCGAAGCGGAGGTGCTGTTCCGGAAGGCGGACCCGGCAATCGCTGAGGTAGACCAGTTGCTCCAGGGTTTTTCCGGCTCGCAAGCCCGGGATCTTGGCAGCCAGGGGCGAGAAGGGGCGGGAATCCCTGATTCGCCTGTCCCACGAAATCCAGCAGGTGGCAGAGAAAATCCGTTCCCTGGAAAACAAGAGCACGGATATACGGCGCGTGGTGGATGTCATCACGGAGATTGCGGATCAGACCAACCTTCTTGCGCTGAATGCGGCCATAGAAGCCGCCAGGGCGGGGGAGCATGGCCGGGGGTTTTCCGTCGTGGCTGACGAAGTGCGTTCTCTGGCGCAACGAACACAAGCGTCTACCTCCGAGATCCGGGAGGTTATCGAAAGCCTGGTGGGTGAAAGCCAGCAAACGGCAACGGTTATGCAGGCCGGACTGCAGCAGGTGGAAGACAATCGGGTGCTGAGCGAACAGGTAGCGCAGTCTCTCAATGATATTGGGGATGCGATTGACCATATCACGCGAATGGGAGAACAGATCGCCAGCGCTGCTGCCGCGCGAGAGAAGGGCGGCGCTTTGTGAGCGTTGTGGTACAACCGCCGGCAAAACCAAAAAAAGGGCTACGACGTAAATCGTAGCCCTTTGAATCTTGGTAGCAAGGGGCGGAGTCGAACCGCCGACCCCAGCATTATGAGTGCTGTGCTCTAACCAACTGAGCTACCTTGCCATTTCGCTTTGGGCATCGCCCCAAACAAGGCGCGTATTTTCAGTATTTGGGCTCTTTCTGTCAAGGCTTCGGGCCCAGTTTTTCCTGAAAAGTTACACGTTGAAGCGGAAGTGGATGACGTCGCCGTCCTTCACGATGTATTCCTTGCCTTCCAGGCGCCATTTGCCGGCATCCTTGGCGCCGGCTTCGCCGTTGTACTTCACGAAGTCGTCGTAGCTCACCACCTCAGCACGGATAAAACCGCGCTCAAAATCGGTGTGGATCACACCGGCGGCCTGGGGCGCGGTGGCGCCGATTTTGACGGTCCAGGCGCGGACTTCCTTTACTCCGGCGGTAAAGTAGGTCTGCAGGCCCAGGAGGCCGTAGCCGGCGCGAATCACCCGGTCCAGGCCGGGCTCTTCCATGCCCATTTCATCCAGGAACATGGCTTTCTCGTCGTCTTCCAGTTCGGAAATCTCGGCTTCCAGCTTGTTGCAGATGGGCACTACCACCGCGTTCTCGGATTCGGCGATCTTGCGCACGGTATCCAGGTGCGGGTTGTTCTCGAAGCCGTCTTCGTTCACGTTGGCGATGTACATGGTGGGCTTGACGGTAAGCAGGCACAGCTCGCGAACCAGCGCCATCTGGTCCTTGTCCAGGTTCATGCTGCGCACCGGCTTGCCTTCGTTCAGCACCGGCAGGAGTTTTTCGAACATCTCGAGCTGGGCCTTGGCTTCCTTGTCTCCGCTCTTGGCCACACGCTGTACCCGCTTGATGGCCTTTTCCACGGTTTCCAGATCGGCCAGGGCCAGTTCGGTGTTGATCACCTCAATATCCGATGCGGGATCGACTTTGTTGGCCACATGAATAACGTTGCCGTCTTCGAAACAGCGGACTACGTGGGCAATGGCGTCGGTCTGGCGGATGTTGGCCAGGAACTGGTTGCCCAGACCTTCACCTTTGGACGCGCCTGCTACCAGGCCGGCGATGTCGACGAACTCCATGGTGGTTGGCACAACGCGCTCGGGCTTTACGATCTCGGCCAGTTTGTTCAGACGCGGGTCCGGCATGGCGACTACACCGGCGTTGGGCTCGATGGTGCAGAAGGGGAAGTTTTCCGCACCTATGCCGGATTTGGTGAGCGCGTTGAACAGGGTGGATTTGCCGACGTTGGGAAGGCCGACGATGCCGCAGTTAAATCCCATGGAATGCCTCTGCTGGTACTGGAAAATTTGGCCGGATTATACCGGTGTATGGGGGTGTAAGCGAGTAAGGGGGTGTGTCAGGGAGCCGGTTTGAAGCCGTGCAGGCGGTTCATGGCGGCGGCAAGTTTGCCGTTGGCTGCATCGGGCAGTACCCGCATGATTTCATCCGTTACGGCGTTCAGTTGCTCGGTTTCCTGTTTACCCAGGCGGCCGAGAACATAACCGGTTACCTTGCGGCTGTCGCCGGGGTGGCCAATGCCGATGCGCAATCTCTGGAATTCGTTGGTGCCCAGGTGGGCAATGGTGTCCCGCAGGCCGTTATGCCCGCCGTGGCCGCCGCCTTTCTTGAGTTTGGCGGTGCCTGGTGGCAGATCAAGCTCGTCGTGGGCAACCAGAATCTGTTGGGGCTGAATCTTGAAGAAGTCTGCCAGCGCTTTGATGGCCAGGCCGCTACGATTCATAAAGGTGGTGGGATTCAGGAGATGCAGGTCGAGGCCCTGCCACTGAATGCGGGCGTAAAGCCCGTGGTACTTCTTCTCTGGGCGGAGCGCCTGGCCCGCGGAACGGGCCAGGGCTTCGACAAACAGGGCGCCGGCGTTATGGCGGGTATTCTCGTAGTCGGCCCCGGGATTTCCCAGGCCAACCACCATGACAATATCCTGCGCCATTCGCCGTTGCCCTCGTCAGTACAGGAGTCATTACTCCTTGTCTTCGCCTTCTTCACCTTCTTCGCCGTCTTCGGCCTCATCAACCTTGGCGCCGCGCGGCTTGTGGATAGCCACTACAGGCAGGTCGTGATCTTCACCCTGAAGCAGAGCGGCAATCTTGACGTCTTTCGGCAGTTTCAGGTCGCTCAGGTGAACTACCTGATCCATTTCCACGGTAGCCATGTCCACTTCGACGAACTCGGGCAGGTTCTGCGGCAGACAGATCACTTCCACTTCGGTGATCTGGTGGTTCGCTACGCCGCCCTGAAGCTTGATGGCCGGTGCGCTTTCTTCATTGATGAAGTGCAGCGGAACGTTTACGTGGATCTCGTGATCCTTGTCGACGCGCAGGAAGTCAGCGTGGGTCAGCAGTGGCTTGTAGGGGTGACGCTGCAGATCCTTCAGGATCACGCTTTCTTTCTTGCCATTCAGTTCGACGGTCAGAACGTGAGAGAAGAATGCTTCGTTTTCCAGAGCCTTTTTCAGCTCGTTGTGCCAGATGGAAACCGCAGTTGCGCCTTTTCCGCCACCATAGATGATGGCCGGAATTTTACGCTCCTCACGACGCAGGCGGCGGCTCGCACCTCTCCCCTGATCGTCGCGAGGAAATGCTTCGATAACAAATTCCTGAGACATGGTATTAACCTCAATCGTCACCTGAACTGCCCGCGACCAGGCGTTGGATCAGGTGATGTTTCTGAAAAGCCGGGTTTTCCGGCTGAGTAAAAGAGTCGGGAGCCTGTGTAGGCTCCCGACCCGGCAACTACCTGTTATGCCTGAAAAATATGGCCAGATGACCGTTCAGACATTCTCGAACATGGCGCTGATGGACTCTTCGTTGCTTACGCGGCGAATAGACTCCGCAAGCAGCCCGGCCATTCCGAGGACGCGGATTCTATCACAATTCTTCGCTTTGTCACCCAGCGGGATGGTATCGCAGACCACCAGTTCGTCCAGTTGGGACGCATTGATGTTATCAACGGCCGGACCGGAGAGTACAGGGTGGGTGCTGTAGGCAACCACTTTGGCAGCTCCGTGCTCTTTCAGGGCGTTGGCAGCCTTGCACAGGGTACCGGCGGTATCAATGATGTCGTCCACCAGGATGCAGGTCTTGTCCTTTACATCACCGATGATGTGCATGACCTGCGAGACGTTGGCTTTCGGGCGACGTTTGTCGATGATGGCCAGATCGGCGTCGTCCAGTTTCTTGGCGACGGCGCGGGCGCGAACGACGCCGCCAACATCCGGAGAGACCACCACGAAGTTCTCGAAACGCTGCTTGAAGATGTCATCAAGCATCACCGGCGTGGCATAGATGTTGTCTACCGGGATGTCAAAGAAGCCCTGGATCTGGTCGGCGTGCAGGTCGACGGTCAGAACCCGGTCAACACCGATGCTGGAGATCATGTCGGCTACCACCTTGGCGCTGATGGCAACGCGGGTAGAGCGAACCCGGCGATCCTGGCGGGCGTATCCATAGTACGGGATAACGGCAGTGACACGTGTTGCGGAGGCACGGCGAAGTGCGTCGGCCATCACGATCAGTTCCATCAGGTTATCGTTGGTGGGGTAGCAGGTCGGCTGGATGATGAACACATCATGGCCGCGGACATTCTCATTGATCTCGACGGTGGTTTCGCCGTCGCTGAAGCGGCCTACCGTGGCCTGACCCATGGGAATGTGGAGTTTCTGGGCGATGGCTCTGGCAAGCTCGGGGTTGGCATTGCCGGCAAAAATCATCAGTTTGGACACGACGGCATCCTTCTCAGTATCGGGGTTTGATTCAGAAGAAGCGGGAGAAAGGTGGCTGGGGTGGCAGGATTCGAACCTGCGCATGACGGGATCAAAACCCGTTGCCTTACCACTTGGCGACACCCCAGTATCGTGCTTTTTTGGCATCATTTCAGCTCTGTTAGCTTTTTGTGCAGAGGTGAACTGTTCACCCCTTTAGCTACGAACCCCGTGACGCCGGAGGGTTTGCTTTCCCAGATGATCCGGGCTGCGGATTCTGTCGGGAAACGTCCAAATATGCAAGCCCCGGTTCCGGTTAATCTTGCAGGTCCGAATTGTGAAAGCCATTCCAGGCTCTGGTTGACCTCAGGATACAGTTTGCGAACTACATCCTCACAGTCGTTTCGGTACCTCGAGGCGTCTCCCTCAAAAGCGGGCGCTATTCTGATTCTCGGGGTGTTCCTTGTCAACCCTTGCTCGGAAAAAATCTTGCCCGTGTTTATGTTACAGGCAGGTTTAATAACGACGAACCAGTCTTCCGGTGGATTCGCGTTGGTCAGCTTTTCACCAACGCCCTCGCCAAAGGCGGCGTGGCCACGAACAAACACTGGCACATCGGCGCCCAGGGTCAGGCCAATATCGGCCAGTTCATCGATGCCGAGGCGCAGGCTCCAGAGGTGGTTGAGTCCGAGCAGTGTGGTCGCAGCGTTGGAGCTGCCGCCGCCGAGGCCTCCGCCCATGGGCAGCCGTTTGGTAATGCGAATGTTAACGCCGGGCAGTTCTTCGCGGTTGCGCTCCATAAGGGCTTTGGCGGCGCGAATGACCAGGTTGTCGTCATCGGGTACGCCGGGGACAGACTCCTCAAGCCTTGCGCCGGGCCGTTCAGGGGTAGGGGTGAAGGTGAGGTCGTCGCCGTAATCGAGAAACTGGAACAGGGTCTGCAGCTCGTGGTAGCCGTCTGGCCGGCGCCCGACAATGTGCAGAAACAGGTTCAGTTTGGCGGGCGAGGGCAGGGTGATGCCGAGGCTCACAGCGCCTGCTCCTGCCAGTCGGAGACCACCAGCCTCACCCGTTTGTCTTCTTTCAGGGCGGTGATGCGGGCGGGCAGTGCCGGGTAGCTGGCAAGAAAGTCCCGCCAGCGGTCGTAGCGGATCTCCCAGCCGTCTTGCCGGATGATCGCCAGGCTGCCTTGTTCATCAAACAGCAGGCGGTAATCGCTGCCGGGTGAGGGCAAGCCGCGGATCCACCAGGTCAGGTTCTCCAGGGGCAGCTGCCAGCCGGTGGCCGCTTCCACCAGGGACTCCGGTTCGCCAGAGCGGTAGGTGTCGCCATTGGGGAGTGTAAGCTCAATAAAGCCGGGGACGCCTTTGAGTCTGGTGCTGCCCATGCCCAGAAACGATGAGGACAGGGCCAGGTCGTAGGCCTGGCCGTCCTGAATCCAGTGGTTGATGATGGCGGTGCCGCTGTCCGATGGCTGGCGGACCGCCAGTTTGCCGGAGAGCTTCCAGTGATCCAGTTGCCCGAGACTGGCCGAGCGGGCCGTCCAGTTCGCAGGTGGCTGGTCTGTCATCCCTTCCGGCAGGGGTTCGAGCTGAATGGTGGTACAGGCGCCGAGGGTGGCGAGCATGAGGAGTGCCGCCAGGGTTCGGACAAGTTTCATTACTGCTCACCACCACGTGTCAGCCGGTCTATGGTTTCATTGAGTACTTCGTGATTGGGGTCCTGATCAAGGCCTTTCTGCCAGATGATCCTGGCCTGGTCCTCGGCCCCGCTCATCCACAGGGCCTCACCGTAATGGGCGGCTACTTCCGGATCCGGATAGGCGGCCCAGGCGCGGGACAGGTGCTCGAGCGCAGGCCTGATCTGCCCCTCAAGGAGCAGGATCCAGCCCATGCTGTCGAGAATGGCCGGATTCCCCGGGTCCAGTGACAGTGCCTTCTCGATGTAACCGCGGGCCTCTCTCAGTCGGTCGGTACGTGTGCTCAGGATGTAGCCGAGGGCGTTCAGGGCAACGGCGTTTTCAGGGTCCTGCTCAACAATCCGCTTCAGATCGGCCTCGGCATCAGCGGCCCGGTCAAGTGTGTCGTAAAGCATGGCGCGGGCGTAGCGGATCTGGAGGTTGTCGGGGTGTTCCTCCAGGGCTTCCGTTGCTGTGCTCAGTGCCTCTTGCCGCTGTCCTTCGCCGAGGAGCAGGTTTACCTCCAGCAACCAGAAGTTTTCGGCCTGTCTGGGGTTGGCGTCCCGGAGTCTCCGGATTCTGTCGACGGCGTCATCCAACTGTCCGTTTTCGGCAAGCAGTGAGCTGGCGCGGGCGAGTGCGGGGAAGTAGTAATTGCCCTGTTCAACGCTCTGGTAGTAGCCAATGGCCTGTTCGGTGTTGCCGGCCTGGTCTTCAATGCGGCCCAGGTAATAGTTGGCTTCGCTGCCATGTTGGCCCTGTTCGGTCAGCCGTGTCAGCTCTTGCCTGGCCAGATCCGTTTGCCCGTTTTCCAGGGCGACCAGTGCGTGGGAAAGCCGGAGGCCCGGGGTGTCCGGGTACTGCTGCACCAGGCGACTGAATTCGTCCTGGGCGGCCTGCAGTTCGCCTTCATTGATCAGCATCCGGCCATAGAGCGTGCCCATCTGTCGGTTGCCGGGAAAGCGCCGGGTATTTGCCAGGAGGTAGTCGAGGGCGCTGCCTTTCTCGCCGGTCTGATAGAGCAGATCAGCTCTAAGGATGATCGCCGGCTGGAAGTTGGGGTTTTCTTCCAGCAGCGGCTCCAGCCGGTCCAGTGCCTGTTCCGGTTGCCCCGTGATCTTGAGCAGCAGCGCGATGCTGTAATCAAGCTCAGGGGTGTTGGGGCGGCGTAGGGACATATCTTCATATAAAGAGAGCAGTTCCTGCTGTTGTTTCGGCGGCAGGTTGGTGGCCATGGCCGCCAGGCTGTCGAAATCGGCATCGCCGCCCCGGTCCATGATTTGTTCCATGTGGTGCAGGGCCGTTTGGAGGTCATTGCTCTTCACTGCCTGGATAGCGGAAATCCGGTGAGCCTGCAGGCTGTCCGGGTCAATCTCCAGCCACAGGTCGGCCAGCTGTTTCTGGGCGTTGTCGCCGTTCAGGGACTGGGCAATTCGCATGGCGCGTTGGATCACGCCTGGGTCCCGGGACTGTTTGGCGGCCTTGACGTAATTCACCAGGGTAATGTCATAGCGGCCGCGCTGGGCTGCAACTTCGGCGGACAGAAGCAGATAAAGCGTTTCCGGCTCGAAGTCTGCGTATTCCACCGGCGGCGGTGCATCCGCTTTTTTGTCGGCAGTAGCTGTTTCTTTCGGGGCGGGCATTTCCTCGGTGCCGGTGAAGCTGGCACAGCCTGCCAGTGTCAGGCCAAGCAGGCAGGTAACCAGGAACGGTACGGATTTGTGCATGCAACTTCCCATGATCTGTCGAAAACGCATCAGAAATAACCACTCTCCAGCCCCTTTTTTTGAGGTAGATCGGGTTCCGGCCTCGGCCGAGCCCCTATAATGGCATAAGCGCCTGATCTTGCCCAACCTGTCCGCACTTGCCGAAGCTGCAGCGGTTTTGGGTGGCAGCTCCGGCCTCTGGCCGTTAAAATGGCTGGTAATTGCGCGTATTTCACCGCTCATCGGCAAAAAGGTTGTACAACCACGAAATGGCACTGGTAACGCTGGGAATCAATCATCGCACGGCCCCTGTTGAATTGCGGGAGCGGGTGGCGTTTACGCCCGAGCGCATGGCGGAGGCGTTTGCGGAACTCCGGGCGACCTCCGGTGCCAGCGAGGCGGCCATCCTTTCCACCTGCAACCGCACCGAACTTTACCTGGCTGGTGATGACGATTGCGCCCCCATGGTACTTCGCTGGCTGGCCGGGTTTCATGATCTGGACGCCGCCGAGCTTGAAGAAGTGCTGTATGTGCATCGTGACGGCGACGCGGTACGGCATATGATGCGTGTGGCGGCCGGCCTTGACTCCATGGTGCTGGGCGAGCCGCAGATTCTCGGGCAGCTCAAGGATGCCTACTCCCTGGCCCGGGAGAACGGCGCCAGTGGTTCCTTCCTCTCCCGGTTGTTCGAGCACACCTTTTCTGTGGCAAAGCGCGTGCGTACCCAGACGGCCATTGGCGAGAACCCCGTTTCTGTGGCCTATGCGGCCGTGAGCATGGCTCACCATATCTTTGCGGACATGTCCCACAACAAGGCGTTGCTGATTGGCGCCGGCAAGACCATTGAGCTGGTGGCCCGCCACCTTGCGGATGCCGGAGTGAAGGATTTCCTGGTGGCCAACCGTACCCTGGAGCGGGCGCAGGCGCTGGCTGAATCCCGTGGCGGCAAGGGGATTGTCCTCTCCGAAATTCCGGACCACCTGGCCGATGTTGACATTATTATTTCTTCCACCGCGAGTCCGCTGCCGATCCTTGGCAAGGGCGCTGTTGAGCGTGCCCTGAAGAAGCGCAAGCACCGTCCCTATTTCATGGTGGATATTGCGGTGCCCCGGGATATCGAACCGGAAGTGGCCTCGCTGGCAGACGTCTATTTGTATACCGTCGATGACCTGCGCCAGGTCATCGAAGAAAACATCCGTTCCCGTGAGGGCGCTGCCCGGGAAGCGGAGAATCTGGTGGCTGCAGGGGTTCAGGATTTTCTGAACCAGCTGAGGGCACTGGATGCGGTGTCTACCCTCAAGCAGTTCCGTCAGCGCGCTGAAATACTGCGCGATGCCGAGACCGAAAAAGCCCTGCGCGCCCTGCGCAACGGAACAGACCCCGAGACCGTGCTGCGCAGCATGGCACGGGGGCTTACCAACAAACTCCTGCATGAACCTTCTGTTCAGGTTCGCAAGGCCACGACAGAAGGTCGGACCGAGGTGACAGAGTGGCTGCGTGAGTTGCACCAGCTGGATGCACTGGACGCGGACGCGACGACTACCCCGGAAAAACTATGAAGCCATCGATCCAGTCCCGCCTCGAGCAGCTTACAGAACGTTTCGAGGAAGTCAGCGCGTTGCTCAGCGATTCCTCCACCATCTCGCAGCAGGACAAATTCCGGGAGCTTTCCCGGGAGTTTGCCGAGATTGAGCCTGTTGTTCATTGCTTCCAGGCCTGGCAAGAGTCGCTCGATGATATCGAGGCTGCCAGAGAGCTGGCGAAAGATGGCGACGCAGACATGCGGGAGATGGCCGAGGAAGAGCTGAAACTCGCGCAGCAGAAAAACCAGGAGCTGGACGAGGAACTCCAGCGCCTGATGTTGCCGAAAGACCCCAATGACGGAAAGAACGTGTTCCTTGAGATCCGCGCTGGCACCGGCGGAGATGAGGCGGCCATTTTTGCCGGGGATCTGTTTAAAATGTATCTGCGCTATGCCGAGCGTCGCCGCTGGCAGGTTGAAGTGCTGAACGAGAGTGAGGGCGAGCACGGCGGGTACAAGGAACTGATTGCCCGGGTCGCCGGCGACGGAGTCTACGGTGCCCTCAAGTTTGAGTCCGGTGCTCACCGGGTGCAGCGGGTGCCGGAAACGGAATCACAGGGCCGTATCCATACCTCGGCCTGCACGGTGGCGGTAATGCCAGAGGCCGATGAGGCCGAGGCCATCCAGATCAACAAAACGGATCTGCGGGTGGACACCTTCCGCTCGTCAGGCGCGGGTGGTCAGCACGTGAACAAGACCGACTCTGCCATCCGGATAACCCACCTGCCCACCGGCATTGTGGTGGAGTGCCAGGAAGAGCGTTCGCAGCACAAAAACCGGGCCAAGGCCATGAGTCTGCTGGCATCCCGGCTGCAGAATGCGGAGACTGAGCGACAGCAAAAGACCATGGCTGAAACCCGCAAAAGCCTTGTTGGCAGCGGGGACCGCTCAGAGCGTATCCGTACCTACAACTTCCCTCAGGGCCGGGTAACGGACCACCGGATTAATCTGACGCTCTACAAACTCGATGAAGTGATTGCCGGTGATCTGGATGCGGTGATTGTGCCGTTGCAGCAGGAGCACCAGGCGGAACTGCTCGCCTCCCTCGCCGATGACCAGTAAACCCTCACTGACCTGTGAAGCACTTATAAATCAGGCTGCTGATCGCATCAACAGTGATTCTCCAAGGCTGGATGCCGAGCTGCTGTTAAGCCACATCACCGGGCTTGGCCGGACCAGCTTCCGGGCCTGGCCGGAGCGCGAAGTCACTGAATCACAAGCTGAGACATTCGAAGCGCTGGTGGCAGAGCGCGTTGCCGGCACGCCGGTGGCCTACCTGCTGGGACACCAGGAGTTCTGGTCGCTGCCACTGAAAGTAAGTGCTTCCACCCTGATTCCCCGGCCGGATACCGAATGCCTGGTGGAGACCGCCCTGGGTTTACCGTTACCGGAACAGGCCCGGGTTCTGGATCTTGGTACCGGTACGGGCGCCATTGCATTGGCTCTGGCCAGTGAACACCCGGGCTGGCGGATAACGGCGTGCGATGAGGTGGACGAGGCGGTGGAGCTGGCACGGGAAAATAGCAGATTGCTGGCTTTGCCGGTTTCGGTGGTTAACAGTTCCTGGTTCTCGCAGCTGGAGCCCGCCCGTTTTGACCTGATTGTCTCCAATCCACCCTATATACCGGGCAGCGACCCTCATCTGGGTGAAGGCGATGTGCGTTTCGAGCCGGCCTCGGCTCTGGTTTCTGGTACTGATGGTCTGGATGATCTCCGGTTGATTGTGACACAGTCGCCGGACTGGCTGGTTGAAGGTGGCTGGTTGTTGGTGGAGCATGGTTTTCATCAGGCCGGGCCGGTGGCGGCGCTGTTCCGTGATCGGGGCTTCGCCGAGGTGCGAGGCCTGCAGGACTATGGCCGCCGGGACCGGATGACCCTGGGGAAATGGCGTTCGGCTGCCGGGGCGAACGGCTCCGCTTCCAACAACGGAGATGCAGATGCTCAGTGACGACGAACTATTGCGCTACAGCCGGCAAATCCTGATGCCGCGGTTCGATATTGCCGGCCAGGAAAGGCTGAAATCCGCCCGGGTGCTGGTGGTCGGCGCAGGCGGCCTGGGGTGCCCGGTTGGCCTCTACCTGGGCGCAGCCGGTGTGGGGCAGCTCAGCCTGGTGGATGACGACAACATCGAGCTGGCCAATCTCCAGCGCCAGATCGGTTTTGAGCAGAACCAGCTGGGCGAATCCAAGGCGGAAAGCCTGGCTGGCCGTATTCGCCGGATCAATCCGCTGGTGTCGGTGACTGCCCTGAATCAGCGCCTGGAGGGCGAGGAGCTGGCCAGGCAGGTTGAGGAAACGAGCCTGGTGGTGGACTGCAGCGATAACTTCAGCACCCGTTTTGCTCTCAATCGGGCCTGTGTGGCGGCGAAGGTGCCTCTGATTTCGGGTGCGGCCATTCGCGGTGAAGGGCAGCTTTCGGTGTTTGACAGCCGTCAGCAGAGCAGTCCCTGTTATCACTGCCTGTATCCGGAGCAGGGCAATGAGGATCTGACCTGTTCGGAGGCAGGGGTGATTGCGCCATTGGTGGGGATGATCGGTTCAGCCCAGGCCATGGAAGCCATCAAGGTGATATCTGGTGTGGGTACGCCTCTGGTTGGCCGGCTGTTGATTCTGGATGCCTGGGAGATGCAGTGGCGGGAAATGAAGCTGGTTCGGGATCCTTCCTGCCCTGTTTGCTCGGAGTAGCTCTGTGAGTTGAGCTGGCAGTCCAACTCTCGGGCTGCAGGGTCGGGGACGGCCTTCCCAAAACACGCTCCTTGCGGCACGTCCCTGTGACGCTTGGGCTCCGCCATCCATGGCTCCGCACAGTTTTGGGAAGGCCGTCCCCGACCCTGCGTCATAGCTCTGCACTCTGCGGCGGTCCGCCTCGTTGTTTTTTTAGTTCTTCAGTGCCTGAAACCTGGCGATTGCTTCTTTCCTGCTTTCTTTCAGATCAACGATCTGCCTCGGATACCCTTTCGGAATAACACCACTTTTCGCGCCCGGATCATGAATCCGTTTGTTGTCCAGTTTGGCCAGTTCAGGAATCCATTGGCGGATGAATTCGCCGTTGGGGTCGAAGCGTTCGCTTTGGGTGACCGGGTTGAAGATGCGGAAGTAGGGCGCGGCGTCGGTGCCGGTGGAGGCGCTCCATTGCCAGCCGCCGTTGTTGGAGGCCAGGAATCCGTCTGCCAGCCGGGACATGAAGTAGGCCTCGCCCAGGCGCCAGTCGATGAACAGGTTTTTGGTGAGGTACATGGCGGTGATCATGCGCAGGCGGTTGTGCATCCAGCCGGTGTGGTTGAGCTGGCGCATGGCGGCGTCGACGATAGGCACGCCGGTGTTGCCGGTTTTCCAGGCGTCGAAGTTGCCGCCGGGGTGATTCCAGGCCAGGGCTTCGGTTTCCGGTTTGAAGGCGCGGTGCATGCTGATCCGGGGGTAGTGGTACAGGATGTTGATGTAGAAATCCCGCCAGGCGATTTCGTTGATCCAGGTAACCAGGCCTTCCTGGTTGCCGCCCATGCCCTGGGCCTGTTTTGCGGCCAGCAGGCATTGGCGGCCCGAAAGCACGCCGTTTGCCAGGTAAGGGGAGAGCTGGCTGGTTCCTTCGATGGCGGGGAAGTCCCGTTCGGCTTTGTAGTTGCCGCCGCGTTCCTGCAGAAACCGTTCGAGCTGGTCGTGGGCGGCGTCTTCGCCGGTTGGCACCAGTGGCTTCGGCGCGTTCCGGAACGCTTCCGGAATGGTGTCGATTTTTTCAGGCTGCACTGAATTGCCCCGGGCTTTCGGAGCCGGGAACAAACCTGGGTGGGTTTCGTCGATCCAGCTGCGCCAGCGCCTTGAGAAGGGGGTAAACACCGAGTAGGGCTCGTTTTGCTGGGTGAGGATCTCGCCCACCGGTGCAACGGTCTGGTCACGGTATTTGCACACGCGGATGTTCAGGTCATCAAAGCGGTGCTTGATGGCCTTGTCCCGCTTACGCTCGTTAACGCCGTACTCTTCGTTAAAGTGCAGCGTTTTAATGCCGTGTTCAGCGCAGTGGCTTTCCAGTTTACGGATGCTGTCTTCAAAGCGTTCGGCCTGGATAAAGGCGAGCGGTATGCCCAGTCTGGCCAGTTCCCCGGAGAGGGCATTGGTGTGGGCTATCACAAACTGCACGCGAGCCGGTGACCAGTTGTGTTCCTGCCACTGGCCCGGGGTGAGAATAAAGCAGGCGCGCACGTGTTCGGCGCCCTTGCAGGCCGCCGTGAGAGCCGGGTTGTCGGCAACCCGGAGATCGTTTCTGAACCAGACCAGTTGTGTCATCCGTAGTCCATAGTCGTCTGAGGAATTGGTGTAGGGGTAATTACAGCCCGGTGTTTCAATAAAATCACTGACTTGGATATTCGCCCGGGGTGGCGGATTGGATTATAGTAAAGTCACCTTTGCCTACGATTTCGCCTGCACTTCAGGCTGCAGCGTTTCAGGGAGTTTTGTGCCGGGAATGGAGAATAACACTGAAGGCCGCCGGGACGGCGTCTGGGCCCAGCCATACTCTCTGGCCTCCGGGCAGACCCAGTATCACCAGCTGGGCCACATTCGTTTGTGGGTTACCTTGCTGGACCTGGAATGGCAGATCCGTTCTGAAGCGCTGGAGCTGGATGCCGATCCCGCCAGCTGGACGGAAACCATTGGTCACACCCTGCCGGCAGCTACGGTCCCCGTGCAACGGTTTATCCGGGAGGATGAGTCGTCGACGGTCACGTTTGTGCCGGCCGTCGCCAACCGGCCTACCGTGATACGTCCCTACCAGCCCCTTACGATTCCAGCGGGCGGGCGCTGCACGATTTATGTGGGGACGCCTGTCTGGATGAAGGTTTGTGTGGGTGAAAACCAATCCCTGTTAACGGAAATCCCCCTCGCACTTCCCTCCCTGACCTGGGTGGGGAAGAACACCATGGAGGGAGAGCTCTGTTATTCCTCAACGAGTTTCGCGCGGCTCGTGCTGGAAGCTGTCCCCAAACGACCCTGGCGGGCGGTGACTCCGGTTACCCTGATCAACCGGCGCTCCGAACCTCTATTGCTCGAACGCTTCAGTCTGCCCACCCCGTTGCTTTCGCTGCATCGGAACGAGCGTGGGCAGCTCTGGACGCCCGGGGTAATGGTGGAGGTGGAGACGGATATGAATTCCGCCAGTCTGCATGTCGATGAGTCAGTGTTGGCAGCTGCGGGAACCTGCCGGCCCGTGGCGGACGCCAGGGAAAAACTGACCCGTGGTCGCCTGGTGCGGGCTTTCGATCGGGTGTTTGGTTAAAACGGATCTGACGGAGTTGATGCTTTGCTAGAGGCAATTGAAACAGGCGTTTTGAAAGTGTTCACCGACATCGCCTGGGGCCAGTGGCTCAGTTCCGCCTTTTTGTTGGTGCTCGGGCTCTTTCTCGCCTCGCTGGCCGCCCGAAGCGTTTCCAGATTTATGGCGCAGCGGTCCTCCCGCCACCACACCGTGATGGTGCGGCGGCTGGTGTTTTACGTCATCGTTGTCGTGTTCAGTATCGCGGCGCTGAGGGAAGCCGGTTTCTCTCTGGATGTAGTGCTGGGCGCCGCCGGTATACTCACCGTGGCCATCGGTTTTGCGTCACAGACCTCTGCGTCCAACATGATCAGCGGTCTGTTTCTGCTGGTTGAGAAGCCCTTTGAAATTGGTGATTTTTATTGAAGTGGATGCCACCCTGGGTGAAGTCATTGGTATCGATATGCTCAGCGTGAAACTGCGCACCCCGGACAACCTGTATGTGCGTATTCCCAACGAAACCCTGATCAAGACCCGGGTGGTCAACCGTTCCCGGTTCCCGATCCGTCGGCTCGACCTGACCGTCGGGATTGCCTACGCTGAAGATGTGGAGCGAGTGGAGGCACTGCTTTTGGCGCTGGCTGAGAAAGACCCGCACTGCCTTGAGGAGCCCAAGCCTTTTACGCTCGTGACGGCGTTTGGTCCGTCTTCCGTGGATCTGCAGTTTTCCTTCTGGGTTCCAAAGGAAAAGGTGCTCGAAGGCCGGAGTGGCATGATGGTGGCGATCAAGAAAGCGCTGGACCGTGAAGGCATTGAAATTCCGTTCCCCCATACCAGCGTTTACGCGGGTAGCCATTCGGAGCCCTTCCGTGTTCAGCTGTTGGGGCCGGAAAAAAACACAGAAAAGGATCTCCTGGATGCCGAGAAAGACCGCTGAAGTCATCAAAACCGTTGCCCAGACACCCGCCGGGAACAAGATCAGCCTCGGCTGGCGTGAATGGGTGGCGTTGCCGGACCTGGATATCGGCCGTATCAAGGCGAAGATTGATACCGGTGCCCGAACGTCCTGCCTTCATACATTCCGCACCGAGCCATACACCGAAAACGGTGAGCGGCGGGTGCGCTTCTGGGTGCACCCAGTACAGAACGATCTGCACCATGTTGTGGCGTGCGATGCCAGAGTCCTGGATGAACGAAATGTCTCTGATTCGGGAGGGCACAAGGAGATGCGCCTGGTGATTGAAACCACGCTGGTTGTCGGTAGTCAGAGCTGGCCTATTGAAATGACATTGACCAACCGTGATTCCATGCGGTTCCGGATGCTGCTGGGCCGGACCGCCATGGCCGGGCGCTCAGAGATCTATCCCGAAGCTTCCTATCTTGCCGGTGAGCCGGCCCCTAAGGACTGAAAAATGAAAATTGCAGTATTGTCGCGAAACCGCCACCTCTACTCGACCCGCCGCCTGGTTGAGGAAGGCATTAACCGTGGCCATGAAGTAAAGGTTATTGACTGCCTTCACTGTTCCATGAATATCACCTCAGCCAAGCCGCAGATCCACTACCACGAAGAAGTGCTCGAGGATTTCGATGTGGTGGTCCCCCGGATCGGTGCATCGGTTACCTTCTACGGCACGGCGGTATTGCGCCAGTTCGAGATGATGGGGGTATTTCCGGTCAACGAATCTGTTGCCATCACCCGTTCCCGGGATAAGTTGCGCTCGCTGCAGTTACTGGCCCGCAAAGGTGTCGGGATGCCGGTGACCGGTTTTGCCAACAAACCCGACAACGTACCGGAGCTCCTGAAAATGGTGGGGGGCGCGCCGGTGGTCATCAAGCTGCTGCAGGGAACCCAGGGCATTGGCGTGGTTCTGGCAGAAACCCGGAAGGCGGCGGAAAGCGTTATCGAAGCCTTTATGGGGCTGAAGGCCGACATTCTGGTGCAGGAGTTCATCAAGGAAGCCGGTGGTGCCGATATCCGGTGTTTTGTGATTGGTGACAAGGTAATAGCCGCCATGAAGCGACAGGGCGCGGAGGGGGAGTTCCGGTCCAACCTGCATCGGGGAGGCAGTGCCTCTCTGGTGCGGATAACGCCGGAAGAACGCCGGACAGCCATTACCGCGGCGAAGTCCATGGGCCTGAATGTGGCCGGTGTCGATCTGCTGCGTTCCAGTCGTGGTCCATTGGTGATGGAAGTGAATTCATCCCCCGGCCTTGAAGGCATTGAGAATGCCACAGGCAAAAATGTGGCGGGTATGATCATCAGTTGGACCGAGAAGAACCAGCAACCCTGGAAAACCCGGACCAAGGGGAGAGGCTAGAACATGGCCCGTGCGCCTTTTGAAATTGCCGGTACCCAGATCAAGGCCGGCACCCGGCAGACCGTTGAAGTGCCGGTGGCCAAACTCTACACCCACACGCCGCTGCATATTCCGGTGGAAGTGGTACATGGTCGCCGGGGTGGGCCCGTTCTGATGGTGTGTGGTGCCATTCACGGGGACGAAATCAACGGTGTGGAGATTGTCCGCCGCGTGCTGACCAATTCCGCCCTGCGGCATCTGCGAGGCACCCTGGTGGCGGTGCCCATCGTCAATATTTTCGGGTTCGTGCAACGCACCCGTTACCTGCCGGACAGGAGAGACCTGAACCGGTGTTTCCCCGGCAGTGAAACCGGTTCCCTGGGTGGTCGTATTGCGTATTTGCTGCGCACGCAGATCATGGAAAAGGTTACTCACATCATTGACCTCCATACCGGTGCCATCCATCGGTTCAACCTGCCGCAGATCCGGGCGGAACTGAAAAACCCGGAGACCACCCGCATGGCGGAGGCCTTTGGCGCACCGATCATTATCAACGCCGGCTTGCGGGACGGCAGCCTCCGTGCCTACGCCGATTCCCAGGATATTCCGGTGGTCACCTTCGAAGGTGGTGAAGCCCTGCGGTTCGACGATGTGGTGATTTCAAGCGGCGTAAAAGGTGTGATCCGGGTGATGCGGGAACTGGAAATGATTCCCGCCAAGAAGGGCCCGAAGGCGCCGAGAAAGCGCTCGGAAACCGCGGCCAACTCCCAATGGGTGCGAACGGACACAGACGGTATCATGCGCCCGGTGGCAAGCCTGGGCCAGAAGGTACGCAAAGGCCAGAAACTGGCCATGGTGGCGGACCCGTTCGGAGAGTCCGAAACCGCCGTGCTCTCGCCCTGTTCCGGCATCGTTATCTGCGTCAATAACCTGCCGCTGGTGAACGAAGGCGAGGCCATCTACCACATTGCCCGGTTCGATGAACTCAGTGAGGCGGAAAAGGCCATGGATTATTTCCGCAGTAGCTACGAGGGAGATGTGGGCGACGATGTGATTCCCGTTCATCCCTGGGACGACCGACAGAGATAATCACGAGGTTCGCTATGATCTGGGATCAGACCTTCATTGAACTGGCACCGCTACCTCGCGGGTTTCACCTGGTAACCAATGAGATCATTGCCCAGGCGCCGGAGCTCACCAACTGTGAAGTTGGGCTGCTGCATCTGTTTATCCAGCACACCTCCGCGTCCCTGGCGGTGAACGAGAACGCCGATCCGGATGTACGGGGCGACCTGGAGCGCCACTTCAACGTGATGGTGCCGGAGAATGCGCCATACTATGAGCATGTGATGGAGGGGCCGGACGATATGCCGGCCCACATCAAGAGCATCCTCATCGGCCCGTCCCTGATGCTGCCTGTAAACCATGGCCGCCTTGCCCTGGGTACCTGGCAGGGGGTTTACCTGTGCGAGCACCGGGACCGGGCCGATGGCCGCCGGATTGTGGCGACACTGCAGGGGCGGTGGTAATCGTTACTTAATTGTAGATAGGTGAGGGTACGGAAGGGTAAGCCCGATAAACATGGAGAAACACTTTTTCGGTAAGCACTGAAATCTCTTCATCTTCGTAGTCATCGACAGGAAGTCCGGTTCTATCATCGTAGAGAAAATCAAAAATTTGTTGTTTGACGGCATCGCGGGTCGATTCTTTTTGCCGCCAGTTGGCAATCTTTAATCTTTCTGATTTCAGGGTATCGAGTAACGACGCCGCTACTTTCTTGATTCTGGAAATATCCTTCTTTGGCAGATCCGGCTTGCTCAACAGATCAAACAGAGCCAAAGACTCCTCATCCAAACCCTCGCGTACGGCCCGCTTTTCTTCCTCTGACAGTTCTCTGTCCAGTTTCAATAGAGCTTCGAAGGTATTTTCGATGACAACCTGGTCTTTCTCCTGGTTGTACTCTTTCACTAGCTCTTCGTAATGCCGCTGATAATTCGTCCGCAGGGGATTTTGCATCATCAGTCGCGCCAGCTTCTTCTCAACAGCATGTTTTAAAGATTGCACTGTTGTATTTTTCTGGGTGGAGCGGGCGAATTCCTGGCGCAAACGCTCAAAGTCGATCTGACTGATATCATATAACCGCTTCTCTTCGTTATCGGACTTGGTCACGTCCTCCCGGGTGCCAATATGGGCATCAACTATCCCATAAAGGTCTTTCATTACCTCTGAAATATCGGCTTTTTCCTTGTCAGCCTGCAGGCTCTTATAAAGAACGTTGATGGCATCACGGGTATCCCGGTAGGTGTTGATGCCGGGCACGTTAATGCAGGCTTTGAACTTGTTGAACACTTGCCGGGCCAACACTTCGAACCGTTTGCGGGTTTCGTCGTTCTGGTTGATGACTTCCTTGGCCTCGGCGATGGTGGCGTTCTTCCCGAATCCCGTTTCTGTCACAATCCGGTCAAGCTCAAAGCCCCGCTGGCGGAAGAACTCGACGACAAAACTGATGGATTCGTTCAGGCTCTCCAGAAGTTCCGCATTAGGTTTTGCCGGTTCCTGCTCGTCCTGCTTGCCATCATGGCCTTCATCTCCAGTGCCGGCGAAGGTGGCCAGTGCGTTACGCAGGTTTTTCAGGATGCCGCAGTAATCAACAATCAAGCCGTTATTCTTGCCCTCGGCAACGCGGTTTGCGCGGGCAATGGCTTGCATCAGGGTGTGGGCTTTTAATGGCTTGTCCAGATACAACGTTGCTAGAGTAGGCACGTCAAAGCCTGTCAGCCACATGGCGCAGACAATGGCCACGCGGAACGGGTGCTCCGGTGACTTGAATGCCTCCTCCATACCAAGCCGCGAGCCGTCATCCAGGGCAAAGCCGGTTTTCATCAACTGACGATGGGGTTTGATGTCGAGCCCCCATTTCTCGAACTTGGCAACTTCTCCCTGTTCCTCGGAGACCACAACCGCAATCAGAGTTTCTTTCATCCATGCCAACTGGCGTTCGCGCCAGGCCAGATCCTGTTCGTCCGTTGCTTCTTTCAATGACTTTTCTTTGGCTCGGATTTCTTCCTGCCAGTAGAAAACAATGAGTTTGTGCATCCGCACGCAGGTTATCTTGTCGATGCACACGAACATGGCTTTGCCGGTTTCCCAGCCATTGGCGTAATGCGTTACAAAATCCCTGGCAATCTGATCAAGCCGGCTGCTGGCGGTGATGATGTGGTAGTCCCGTTTGAGCTCCCGTTCCAGGCGCTGCTGAACGTCCAGATCGTCAATCTCGAGCTCATCCAGTTTTTCTGCAATCTTCTCATTCAGGCCTTTCGGGTCTGCCACGCTGTGCCGGTTGCCGTCGTCGTCCGTGAACAGCAATTCCTCACCCCGGGCATCGTAATACAGAGGCACTGTAGCTTTATCTTCCACCGCCCGCTGGAAATCATAGGTGGAGATATAGTCACCAAAGACTTTCTTGGTGATCTCGTCGTCCTTGAACAACGGTGTGCCGGTGAAACCGATGAAGCTGGCATTGGGAAGGGCGTTCCGCATATTCAGGGACAGGATGCCGTACTGGGTCCGGTGTGCTTCATCGGTCACCACGATAATGTCATCGCGGCCGGAGTAGGGGTTCTCCGGGTCCACCTTCTGGTTAAACTTCTGGATCAACGTGAACATGAAGGCTTTTTGTTGCCCGATCAGCGCTTTCAGGTCCTTCCCGTTTTCGGCTCGGCAGGGGTCTCTGTCGTTGTCGACCAAACCACACCCAGCAAAGGTTTTGTAGATCTGAGTGTCGAGATCTTCCCGGTCGGTCAGCACCACGAAGGTGTAGTTGCCGCCGAGTTTCCGGTGAACCATCTGGGCGAAGAACACAATGGAGTAGGACTTGCCGGACCCCTGCGTGTGCCAGAACACACCCAGTTTTCCCGAACGTTCCTGCCGGTGTTTTACCGCTTCGATGGCTCGGGTTACCCCAAGGTACTGATGGTTCCGGGCGACAATCTTTACCAGCCGGCCTGAACTTTGGTCGAACAGGGTAAAGTTCTCGAAAATGTCCATCAGATTGTGTCGGGTGCAGGTGCCCTTCAGCAGGGTTTCCATATCAACGACACCGGCATCATCTTCTTTCAGGCGCTTCCAGTCGTTGAAGTGCTCGAATTTGCTTGAAACCGAGCCAACCCTTGCATCAATGCCGTTGCCCAGAACGATAAAAGCGTTGTGGTAAAACAGATGGGGCACCGTGTCTTTGTAATCGGCCAGATTTTGCTCATAGGCCGCACGGATGTCTTTGTGGACGTTTTTTACTTCCATGAATAGCAGGGGAATGCCGTTCACAAACCCGACCAGGTCCGCCCTGCGGCGGTAAATATCACCCTTTACCCAGAACTCGCGCACCAGCAGAAAGTGGTTGTTGGTGTAGTCGTTGAAGTCGAACAGTCTCAGCCGTTTCTTTACCCGTTCACCTTTGTCGTTCAGAAAGCTCACCTCAACGCCGTTCTTTTGCAGGGCGTATTTCCCCCGGTTTACCGCCAGAATGTTGGCTGTTGCCGGGATCTCGGTCACGATTCGCAGGGCTTCCTGATAGGCCACCTGCGGCAATCCGGGGTTAAGTTCGACCAGCTTTTCCCCCAGATAGCGGGTTAGCACCACCTCACGTTCAGAGGTACGGCCAAGGTCGCCTTCCTTACCCAGGCGCTCATGCATGCCCATGACGGATTCATTCCATTGGAGTTCATTCAACAGATAATCGGCTGTTACTTCCTGAACCAGGGTTTCTTCAGTCATGGCTGTAACAACGGCATCCTTAACTACTCGGCCTTAATGAATTTATAGCGTACCGGGCGACTCAGCTTCCTGGCCTGACCCTCATCAACCGCGCGCTTCAGCCACTCATTGACCTGGGTCTTGTGCAGCCCCGTGTTTTCCGTAAGGGTTTCCGCTGTAACCGGTTCTTCGGCCAGGCGGCCCAGTTCCCTCAGGAAAAGCTGGTAGAAGTCTGCAGGCTCCACGCTTAGAGACGATTCTGCTTTGTTGACCGAAAAATTTTCAGCATCTTCTCTGGCGGCAAACAAAGGCGGCTGCTGCTGTTCAGCAAACAGATCATTGCTTTCATTGATTTGCTGGCCATTAACGCTGCTGCTCTCCAGCACGTCTCTGACGGAAAGCTTGTCCAGGTTGCCTTCACACCAATACCCGCCCTGATTTACCAGGTCCGCATTGGCGGCGGCAGGGTCATCGTCATCAGTCGGTTTTACCCAGAGCGGCACCCAACCGTGTTTCAGGTTTTCCTGAGCGCCGTTGAGGGTGCCGCCTTTTTTACCGGAGTGAACCACTAGAGAACTGTCGGCCAGGCAATAAATGTATTTGTTTCTTGCCATGGCGTTGCCGGCGCTGAAACCTGCTTCCGGATAGAATGGGGAAACCAGAACAAGATTGCCGTCCATCAAGCCTTTACGCCATTTTGCGCTGGTGGCTGCCTTCAGCAGGCTGTCTGCCATGACACCAATCACCGGGCCGCTCTGGTCGATAGCTCCAAGCATTGCGGTTTCATCCACGCCGCGAGCACCGCCAGACACAATGGCGATACCCTCTGAGGCAGCCTTGGCACCGACCCGCTGGGTAAACTGTAGATCCTCTTCATTGGCACTGCGGGAACCGACAACCGCAAGGCCGCCGCTATTGAGAAGCGCTTTGTTACCACAGCCGAACAGCACTGGAGGTGAGTCGGTTTTGAGCCTTTGTTTCAGACGCACGGGGTATTCTTTGTCTGAGCGGGTAACCACCCAAAGGCCAGCTCGTTGCCACTTCTCGACCGCCAACGCCAGGCTGTGCCCGCGGTTGAGCAAACTGACAATCCGGTCATGGGTGATTTTGGCATCATGCCAGCTCTTCAACAGGGCTAGCGGGTCGGACTTAAGCAAATCGGCGGGGGTGCTGTTGTGGTCTCTCAGCCAGAGCGCAAACCGACCCCACTCCTTGTTGGTCAGCGGCCGCGCCTGTTCCGACCCGGCTTTGGAAAAGAAGCTGGTCAGCAATAAGGTGGCCTGTGCGGTATGGGATAGATTCATGAGTCTTTTACCGAAGAAGAAGCCAGTGCAACCGGGTAAACAACACCGCTGCCGGACTGTTGTAGCAAAGCTGCGATGACGGTGAGCGTCCAGCCTGAATCAACAATATCATCTATAATCCGTTGCTTTGTGCCAGTACCTGCAATATTTCGTGAACGTGCGCCTGGGAAGGGAGGGCCGAATCCCTGAAGAACTCGTGGATATCGCCATCCTCAATATATAGAAGCGAGTGTTGATATCAAACTAACGAACTCTACTTTTGTCTGGCCAAAGTTGTAGGTATTCACCCATTGCCTTATTTGAATGGGTGGAGATCCACCCATTCTCTTACCTTGGATGTTCAGATGATTGCAGGAATGCACTGTTTTATAAGGTAGTTTCATACCTGGTCTGGTCCTTGCCTTCAGATGTGCCAACGCCGCCCGGTTGAGGCGACGTCGAGAACCCAAACAAACAAACAAACAAAATGAAACGGGGAGCATTCTTTATGAAAACCCAAATCGTTATGGCGGCAGCGTTCGCGTCTACCCTGGTCGTGGCTAATCCGGTTGCTGCTCAGGATCGTGAAGGCTGGCCGGACAACTTTACCGTGGGTACGGCAAGTCAGGGCGGAACCTATTTCGCCTATGGTTCCGGTTGGGCCAACTTTGTGGCTGAGAACCTTGGGATTTCCGGCGGCGCCGAGATTACTGGCGGCCCGATGCAGAACATGGCGCTGGTGCACACCGGTGATCTGCAGTTTGGTCTGACCACCATGGGTCCGGCCCGGGAATCCATGGAAGGCAACAGCCCTCTGGCTCCGGGTTTACAGATGGACAACGTCTGCGCCATCTTCCCGATGTACCAGACCCCGTTCTCTGTTACCGCCCTGTCCAGCTCGGGCATTACCTCCATTTCTGATATTCCTGATGGCGCCACGATCGGCTTTGGCCCTGCCGGCTCCACTTCGGATACCTATTTCCCGCGCATGATGGAAACCCTGGGTGTGAATTTCGAGCGCCGTAATGGCAGCTGGTCTGATCTGGGTGGGCAGCTCCAGGATGGTCTGATTGACGTGGTGGCTTTTGCCGCGGGTATCCCCATCCCGGCTGTCAGCCAACTGGAAGTTCAGACCGACGTGAACATCATCGGCATGACCGACGCGGAAGCCAAGAAGATCACCGATAACTTCCCGGTCTCCGAGTTTGTCATTCCGGCGAGCACTTACCAATCCCTGGAAAAAGACTCTCGTGTGGTATCCATGTGGAACTTTGCCATCGCCAACTGCGACGTTCCGGAAAGCCTGGTGTATGAAATTACCAAGCTGACCATGGAGAACAACGACAAGATGGTTTCCATCCACAAGGCGGCAAAGACGTCCATCCCGAAAAACTATACCAAGAACACCGTTCTGCCCTGGCATCCGGGTGCGGCTCGCTGGTTCAACGAAAACGGTTACGAGATTCCTGAAAGCCAGATCAAGTAACTATCGTTATGTGTCAGGGGGCCGATGCTGGCCCCCGTCGGCCGGCCGGCTTAATGCTGGCCCAGTTTTTCCTGTAGGCAGGGTTTATCATGACCACCGAACACTCCCCCAAGGATCCGACCCCGGCGCTGCCGGACGACGACCATATTCTTGCCCACGATGTTGACGAGGAGCCGGTTGAGGCCAATCGTCGCCTGTTTGAAGGCTGGTTGCTGAAATTTGTTACCGTGCTGACGATCAGCTATTCGTCATTCCATCTCTATTCCCTGAACATTGCCCCGATGGAAACCTGGAGTTACCGCATCGTTCACGTGGCGGGTGCGCTGGTACTCGGCTTTATACTGTATGCCGGTGCCCGGTTTCTATCCCGTGAAGAGGGTGGCGCGCGCCATAAGTGGACCACCTGGTTTGGTGGCGTTGCCCTGTTGCCTGCCCTTTATGCGCTTTACCAGACGTTTTCCTTCAGCCAGATGGTAGCCAACGGCACCATACGGATTCCGCCCGAGCTGGAAACCTGGCATTTTGGCTGGCCTCTGCTGGCGGCCACCGCTCTTGGTATTGTTCTGGGCTGGTTCCATCAGCGTGAGCGCTCGCGGTTCAGCATGCCCGATCTGGTGCTGATTGTGTGCTCGATTGCCGTCGCTGCCTATTTACTGGTGGTTTACAACACAAGCATGCGTATGACCACTGGCACCTCGTTTGCGCCGGTGGGCATTTCCTTCGCCGCCGTTGCCGGCACCGCCCTGATCATGGAACTGACCCGCCGGGTCGCCGGGCTGGCGCTGGTGGTAATTAGTCTGGTGTTCCTGGTTTATGTTTTTGCCGGTCCTTATCTGCCTGGCTTCCTGGGTTTTCCGGGGTTGTCCGTGCAGCGCTTTTTCAGTCAGGTGTATACCGATGCCGGAATTTTGGGGCCCACCACGGCGGTGTCCTCCACCTACATCATTCTGTTCATCATCTTTGCCGCTTTCCTTCAGGCGTCGAAGGTCGGCGATTACTTCGTTAACTTCGCCTTCGCGGCAGCCGGCCGCTCCCGCGGCGGCCCCGCGAAGGTGGCCATCTTTGCCTCTGGTCTGATGGGTATGATCAATGGCACCAGTGCCGGTAACGTGGTTTCCACCGGTTCGCTGACCATCCCGCTGATGAAAAAGGTGGGTTACTCCAAGAAATCCGCTGGCGCGGTTGAGGCTGCGGCATCTACAGGTGGACAGATAATGCCGCCGATTATGGGGGCGGGCGCCTTCATCATGGCGGAAATCACCGGTATTCCTTATACCGAAATCGCTGTTGCGGCGATCATTCCTGCGGTGCTGTATTTTGCATCGGTCTACTTCATGGTGGATTTCGAGGCGGCGAAACTGGGCATGCGTGGCATGCGTGAGGACGAGCTGCCGAAGCTTCGCAAGCTGATCAGGCAGGTGTACCTGTTCATTCCCATCATTATTCTGATCTATGCCCTCTTTGAGGGCTATTCGGTGATTCGTGCCGGCACCCTGGCGACCGTCTCGGCGGCGGTGGTGAGCTGGTTCTCCCCGAACAAGATGGGGCTCCGTGCCATCCTTCGGGCCCTGGATATTGCCTCGATGATGTCCATCCAGATCATCGTGGTCTGTGCGGCTGCCGGTATCATTGTGGGTGTGATTTCTCTCACCGGTGTCGGAGCTCGGTTCTCGGTATTGTTGCTGGATGTGGCCGAAGCCAGCCAACTGCTGGCACTGATATTTGCCATGTTCATTTCCATCCTGCTGGGCATGGGAATGCCCACGACAGCGGCCTATGCGGTGGCTGCGTCGGTGGTGGCGCCGGGCCTGGTTCAACTGGGTATTGAGCCGCTGACAGCACACTTCTTTGTGTTCTACTTTGCCGTGGTCTCTGCCATTACCCCGCCGGTTGCGCTGGCCTCCTACGCGGCGGCCGGTATTTCCGGAGCCAACGCCATGGAAACGTCGGTGGCTTCGTTCCGGATTGGCATTGCGGCGTTTATCGTCCCGTTCATGTTCTTCTACAACAGTGCACTGTTGATGGATGGGGACTGGCTTGTTATCGCCCGCGCCCTGGTGACCGCAACCTTTGGTGTGTACCTGTTGTCTGGTGGCGTACTGGGCTGGTTCGGCAAGGTCAGTGCTGCCTGGGTGGTCCGTATCATGCTGATTGCCGCGGCGCTGCTGATGATCGAAGGCGGCCTGTGGACGGATATGGCGGGTGTCGCCCTGGCGGTAATCTCGTTCCTGGTTCAGCGCCAGCGCAGGCAACGTCTGGCGCCTTTGGCAGTCTGAGCCGGTGCAGGGCAGGGTAATCGTGCCGGCGCACGGTTGTCCTGCCTGGTTCCGGGCGCTACGCTAGCGGTTTTCTCGGGAACCGGGTTTATGTCCTACCGGATTGGCGTTTTCCTTATTTTTGGCCTGACCCTTCTGGTGTCCTGGACACTCGGAGGCTGGGCTGGCTATCGGCAGGTGGAACAGGAAAGCCTTGAGGAATCGTTTCGTTACCGTCAGCTTGTCGCCAACGAACTGAACCGGTATCTCCCCATCCCTGAGCTCATGGCCGAGCATCCCCTGCTCGAGAAAGCCCTGAGAACTCCGGACGACCCGGGGGTCATTCTGCAAGCCAACGAAGAGATGCAGCGGATGGCCACGATCGTGGGCAGCTCTGATGTCTATCTGATGGATGTGAACGGCCTGACCATTGCTGCCAACAACTATCAGCAGGAAGACAGCTTCGTGGGTAGCAACTACGCTTTTCGCCCATACTTTTCAGAGGCTTTGGCAACCCGGGATTCGGCCATCTATTTTGCTTTGGGGCTGATGTCCAATGTGCGTGGCCTGTATTTTTCGCACCCCGTTCTGGATAGCCAGGGCTCGGTGCTGGGCGTTATTGCCGTCAAGGTCCTTGTTCACGAGCTGGAGTCCCAGTGGCACCGCCCTGCGTCGCTGAGTGAGGCGGAAATGGTGGTGCTGGACCGGGACGGCATCAGCTTCCTGGCCAGTAAGCCACGATGGCTTTACCGGGACTTCGAACCCTATACCGGCACAACGCCGGCGGCTGAATCCTACCAACGCTATCCGGACCGGGACCTGACGCCCATCAACATGAAGCGGCTCGGGCGTCCCTGGGGTGTGTCTGACCGGTCTGAAAAAATCCATCTGGTTGGGAGTGATGCTGGCGGGGATTATCTGAGTGTCCGTACCGATCTGCCCAGGCTGGACTGGACACTGCAGGTAATGGTGAGCACCCGCTCCGTTATCTGGACCCGGCTGGCATTTCTTGTTGGCGGTGCGGCCTTGTTTTTCGGAGGCTTGCTGACCTGGCTCTATCTCCGGGAGCGTTATCGCCGGGAGGCTGAACTGGCCTTGAGGGGAGAGCAGCTGGAGAGGAGGGTGGCCGAACGAACCGCCGATCTGGAGAGCTCTAACTGCAAGCTACTGGAAGAAATCCGCGAGCGTGAGCGTACCCAGAACGAACTCCGGGAAACCCAGCAGGAACTGATCCAGGCCGCCAAGCTGGCCGTTCTGGGGCAGATGTCGGCGGGCCTGAACCATGAAATGAACCAGCCACTGACTGCGATACAGACTTACGCCAGAAACAGCCGCCGTTTCCTTGAGAAAGGCGCGGAAGACATGGTCGACGCCAACCTGTCGGAGATTATCGCGCTGTGTGACAAGATGGCGGAGCTGACGCGGCAGTTCAAGGTGTTTGCCCGCAAATCCGAAGGGCCGCCGGCGGTGGTAGACTTGCGACAGTCTGTTGATGCGTCCCTCAAGATCATCCTGGCTCAGAAATCCAGTGCCGATATCGACATCCGGTGGAACCGGCCGGACCACCCGGTGATGTGCCACGGTGACCTGATTCGCATTGAGCAAGTGATGGTGAACCTGATGGCCAATGCGGTGCAGGCGGTGGAGGAATCGCGGCATCCGCAGGTGGGGATTGATATTGAGGAAGCCGAAGATTGCTGGAAATGCCTGGTTCGGGATAACGGTCCCGGCCTTAAGGGCAATACCGAGCAGATCTTTGAACCGTTTTTCACCACCAAATCGGTGAAACAGGGGCTGGGCCTGGGGTTGTCAATTTCACGCCAGATTGTCGACGCCCTCGGTGGCACCCTTACAGGACGGAACCGTATGGACGGCCCGGGTGCCGAATTTGTGTTAACCCTTAGGAAGCGGGAGGCGACGGAATGACAGAACCCTCGGTAATCTTTGTGGACGATGACCCCCATATCCGTCAGGCCATTGCCCAGACTCTGACACTGGAAGACCTGCCGGTCAGCTGTTATGAAGGTGCGCCGTCCGCGCTCGGGCAGATCGATGCCGACTATGACGGCGTTGTCTTGTGTGATTACAACATGCCGGAGATGAACGGCCTGGAGATGCTGGCGCGGATCCGGACTGTGGATGAGACTATCCCGGTGATCATCCTGACCGGCCAGGGGGACATCAGTACCGCCGTAACGGCCATGCAGCAGGGTGCCTATGATTTTATCGAAAAACCCTTTGATCACGACGAGCTGATTGAGCTCCTGCGGCACGCTCTGGAAAAACGCCATCTGGCCCTTGAGAACCGGCGACTGAAGGCGCAGTTACGCCATCTGGCGAGGCCGGGACCCCGGATTCTGGGGGATTCGCCGTCAATGCGGAAAGTGATGGCAACCATCGACCCAATCCTGGATATCTCCGCCAATATCCTGCTGCACGGCGAAACCGGCTCCGGCAAGGATGCGCTGGCCCGGTATATTCACGAGAACAGTGCCCGCAGCGCCCACAACTTTGTCGCCATCAATTGTGGCGCGGTTCCGGAAAACCTGATCGAGAGCGAGCTGTTCGGCCACGAGGCCGGTGCCTTTACCGGCGCCGACAAACGCCGCATCGGTAAAATCGAGCATGCCCACAAGGGCACCCTGTTCCTGGATGAGGTGGAGAGCATGCCCATGCCGCTGCAGGTGAAACTGTTGCGTGTACTGGAAGAACAGCGGGTGGAGCGCCTGGGCAGCAATCAGGTACAGGAGGTGGATGTGCGTATCATCGCGGCCACCAAGGCGGACCTGAAGACGCTCAGTGAGGAAGGTGACTTCCGGTCCGATCTTTATTATCGCCTGAATGTTGTGAAGGTGGATATTCCGCCCTTGCGGGAGCGCAAGGACGATATTCCGACATTGTTTCACCACTTCGTACTGATCGCCGCCGCCCGGTATGACCGGGAGAGTATTCCTCTGGATGCCGGCCAGGCGGCTCGCCTGATGCAGCACACATGGCCCGGCAACGTCCGGGAACTGAGGAATCTGGCGGAACGCTATGTATTGCTGGGGGCGGCCGCACTGGATGAGAACGAGCCCGCGGCTACCGCCAATGTGTCAGGCCGGCAGACCCTCGCCGAGATGATGGACGGGTTCGAGCGTTCGGCTATTATCAGTGCCCTGAATGCCTGCCACGGCAGTATCAAGGACACCATGGTGCAGCTCGGTATCGCCCGGAAAACCCTGTACGACAAAATGCGTAAACACGGCCTGGATAAGGCGCAGTTCAAGGACTGAGCTACAAAATTTTACCGTTGTCGTTACAGGGTAGAAACAAAATACGCAGTATCATCAATGACATTGCCGGTCTTTTTTTCGTAGTGTTGCCAACCTTTGTTCTGGGCCGGATGTTCCGGCGGATCGTTTGCCTGTAAGAGAAAACTACCTGTCATGAAAAACCTGACTATCCAGACCCGGGTGCTGTTACTGGCTCTTGTGCCGGTTATCCTGCTCACCGCGTTTCTTACCAGCTACAACCTGAACCAGGCCAGCGATATTGGCGAAGAAGCCGTTGCCGGTTTCTCCACGGACATGGAAGCAAGCAAGCGCCAGGAGCTGAAGAATTACCTGGAGTTGGCCAGGACGTCCATCGCGCATTTGTACAATCAGCCAGGTTCGGCCGATGATCCGGAAGTACGCGAGCAGGCCTGGGACATCCTGCGCCAGCTCCGTTTCGACGATTCCGGAAGCGCCGGCTATTTCTTTGCCTACGACACCCGCGGCGTTAACGTGATGCATGGTGTCAATCAGTCTCTGGAGGGCAGGAACCTATGGGATTTCCAGGATCCCAATGGCACCTACCTGATTCGTGAGCTGGTAAAGGTTGCCCGTAGCGGTGGCGGTTACGTTCCCTACGGCTGGAAAAACAGTGACACCGGTGAGGTGGCGCCCAAGCTGGGCTACGCGGAAATGCTTCCGAAGTGGGGAATCATGATCGGGACCGGGTTCTGGATCGACGGTCTGGAGAGTCAGGTGGCCGCGATGGACGCCCAGGTGGGGGATTCCCTTGCCGACGCCGTGATCGGTTCGGTTACCACGTCCCTGATTGCCCTGGCGGTCATAGTGCTTCTGGCCCTGATTGTGGTGCGCAGCATTATCCGGCCGCTGAAATCCGCCGTATCGGCGATGAACGATATTGCCAGCGGTGATGGTGACCTGACCCGTCGCCTCGATGTCTCCGGCAAGGACGAGCTCGGCCAGCTGGCAACGGCATTCAACAGCTTCGCTGACCAGGTGCATGGGCTGGTTGAGCGCGTGCTGTCATCAACCCGGACACTGAACGAAGCCACGGCTGATCTTACCCAGGTCATGAGCGAAGCCGAGCGGGGCGTTGATCGCCAGAAATCCGAGAGTGACCAGGTGGCAACGGCCATGAACGAAATGACCGCCGCCGCCCAGGAGGTGGCGAATAATGCCAGTGAGGCGTCCGAGGCTGCTGATCGTGCCAACGGGCAGGTCTGTGATGCCCAGGGCCTGGTGCATCAGGCCATTGGCGTTATTGGCGGGCTTTCGGAACAGGTGGAAGAAGGTGTTCAGGTGATTGAACAACTGGGTGCCGATTCCCGCCGGATTGACAGCGTGCTGGAGGTCATCCGCGAAATCGCCGACCAGACCAACCTGTTGGCACTGAATGCCGCCATCGAGGCGGCCCGGGCCGGTGATGCCGGTCGTGGCTTTGCGGTTGTAGCGGATGAAGTGCGCACCCTGGCCCGTCGTACTCAGCAGAGCACCCAGGAAATTCAGGACATGATCGAACGTCTCCAGTCCGGCGCGGGCAATGCCGTGAAACTGATCGGTTCAATCAGCGAACGTAGTGAAGCAACCGTTGAGGAAACCCGTCAGGTCAACGAAGCCCTGCAGCGCATCGGCCAGGCGGTGGCCACCATCACGGATATGAATACCCAGATTGCCAGTGCAGCCGAAGAGCAGACCAGTGTTTCTGAAGCCATCAATCAGAATGTCCACGAGATTGTTGCGATCACCGAGCAGACCTCTCAGGGCACCCGGCGAGCGGGCGATGCTACCCAGCGCCTGAGGAACCTGGCTTCCGACATGTCGGATCAGGTGAGCCGTTATCGGGTATGAGCCCTGTCGGCTGAACAGGGGGTCAGAACCACAGTTCTGACCCCTTTTTTATGAGTCGCTATCGGGTGGGACGCCGGCCGGCTGAACACGGGGTCAGAACTTTGGTTCTGACCCCTTTTTTCATAAACCCGGATCAGAGGTTGGATTCGGCAAATTCCGCCAGTACCGAACGGGGAACGCCCTGCAGGTGAATGTGGCCGCCGTGGCGGAAATCCTTGAAGCGTTCCGTCATGTAGGTGAGGCCAGAGCTCAGGGCGCTGAGGTAGGGTGTGTCGATCTGTGCCAGGTTGCCAAGGCAGATTACCTTTGAGCCGTTGCCGGCGCGGGTAATGATGGTCTTGATCTGGTGCGGCGTCAGGTTCTGGGATTCGTCGATGATGATCAGACTATGCTGGAAGCTCCGGCCGCGGATGTAGTTCATCGACTTGAAGTGCAGGGGCACCTTACTGAGGATGTAATCTACGCTGGCGGTCATGTTCTCGTCGTCTTCGTGCAGCGCTTCCAGATTGTCGACGATGGCGCCCAGCCAGGGCTCCATTTTCTCGGCCTCGGTGCCGGGCAGGAAGCCGATATCCTCGTCCAGCCCCTGGGTGGAGCGGGTGGCAATAATCCGTTTGTACAGTTTGCTGGCCACGGTCATCTCGATGCAGGCGGCCAGGGCCAGGATGGTTTTACCGGAACCGGCGGAGCCGGTGAGATTCACCAGATGGATATCGGGGTCCAGGAGCAGGTTCAGGGCCATGGCCTGGTAGATATCCCGAGGCACCAGACCCCAGACCTCCTCGTTCAGAAGATCGTGCTGATGCAGGTCCTTAATGATGACCTGGGTGTCCGTGAGGTCTACCACCTTGCCGACAAAGCCCAGTTCATCCACCACAAACTCGTTGATCTTCAGCTTGGCCAGTTCCCCTTCCCGCTTCAGGATATGTTCCGTCGTGCCTTCCCGCTGGACGGTTTCCACCTTTTCGATGGTGTCCCAGAACGAGTTGGGAAACTCCCGGTACCCTTTGGGCAGCAGGTCAATGTCGTCCAGAAGCTGGTCGTTGTGGTAGTCCTGGGCTTCGACCCCGAAACCCCGCGCCTTGAGGCGCATATTGATGTCCTTGGACACCAGGATGATGTCCCGGGATTTGTGCCGGTCCTGCAGTGCCGCCAGGGTATTGATGATCTTGTTGTCGTTGAGGTGCTCCGGGAGGGAGTGGTTGCCCGTGTGCTCTGTGCTCATCAGGATCGACAGGCTGCCCAGGGGCTCGGCCTTTTTGCCCCGCACGATGGGAACGCCTTTCTCGATCTCCTTCGGGCTGGCATCGCCCAGCAGTTTGTCGATGTTACGGATGGCCTGGCGGCAGTCGGCGGCCACGGCCTGTTTGCCGGATTTGAGGCTGTCGAGTTCTTCAAGGACCGTCATCGGGAGGATGACATCGTGTTCTTCAAAGTTCAGGAGGGCGTTCGGGTCGTGAATCAGGACGTTGGTGTCGAGGACGTACATCTTCCGGCGAGCTTGCGGTGCTCTGGGCATAGGTGGCGCTACCTCTCTGGTGGCTCAGTCGTTACGGGCGCAGCGTTGCGTGAGTTCCTCATCCGAGATCACTTTCAGCATATCGTAAGTGGTTATGATGCCGGTAATTTTCGCATCCCTGGTGACAAAGATCCGGTGCAGGTGTTCACGCATCATGATATTCGCAATGTCGCGCACCGGCGTCGTCTCGTCAACCGATAAAACGATAGGGGTCATGATATCCCGGACTTCCACCGGCACCTTGCCCATTTCTTCAAAGAGAACCATGCGCAGGCGCCGCGCTTCCTGATGCTCCTCGGGCGTCAGGTGCCGGTCAGCGTCGGAGCGCGTGGCATTCCAGCGGAACTCGGTGATGTCCTTCAGGGTGGCAATGCCCACGATCTCGCCATCGCCGTCCGTCACGGGGCTGCCGGTTATTTCGTTGTCGGTGAGAAAGCGGGCAAGCCGGTCCATGGTCCAGGATTGCGGAACGGCTTTGATGCTGGGTGTCATTATCTCAAAAGCGAGAACGGTCATTGAACGGGGCCTGCCTTGTGAAGTCCTTTCCCAAAGCTTAGCGTGTGATGCCTGTTGCGTCATCCCTTCAGGGCTCTGACCGGCTCACTCCGGCAAGCTTGCCGTTTTCGTCGTAGACCAGCCGATAGCTCTGGTACCTATCCAGGTTGGCGACCCGCTCCAGTTCCTCCATGGACCGCAGGGGGATATCCACCAGCAGAGCATTCACCAGCCAGCCGGGCAGCGAACCGTTGGGGTCGGTATGCTGAACCCAGACCATCCGGGTCTTGTCGCCCTCCGGAGTAAACCGGTACAGGGTGTCAGAGCGGTCAACCCTGACCCGGCTGCTGCTCTCCGCGCGCTGGTTCGGGGTGGCGTTCAGATCCATGACAATTTCACCGGAGGTCTCATCACCCCGGGTCCGGATGCGCAGCACATAGTCCCGGTCGGTGACGGGCCAGGGCATATCATTTACTGAATAGGCATACCGGTCGTGGAAGTCGCCCTTGCCAAAGCCATAGGATTCGGTGCAGTTGTGAACCCACTCAACGCAGGAGCCGGGGTTGATCATCACCGCCATCAGGTTTTCGATAGGGGCATCAAGTACGCCAACGGCCTTGAAGGCCTTGAAGCTGGAGTCTGGCTGATCAATGGTATAGATACGGATGTGGTCTGCTTCCTTGCGTAGCGTCCATGCCTCGTCATCCTCGGCCGGCAGTTCTGCCCGGGCAGTGGCGGCCGCCAGGGCCGATACCAGTAATGCACAGACAAGCCCGCTGATGACAGAGGCCCAGCCCGTAATGCGATGGGCTCTGGTCTTTCTCATAAGGTACACTTCCTTGACGATGGTGGGCCGAGTCTAGCATGAGGTTCCGACCGGCACGGCGACGGAAACAGTGGATTGTGAACCAGGTAACTACCTGTCGGTCACGTCCTACACATTGGCCTGATCTGGCGCGACTATGACAATAAAAAAACTGATCAATGGTAAGGGGCAGGTTGTTCCCGGTGTTCTGGATGAGCCGGTAGACGAGATCAACTACCTGGATTACGACCTGCGCACGGTGATGGACCGTCCCCGATCCCGCCTGGCCCGGCGCTGGCGGTTTAACCAGTTCCAGTTTGTCAGCGCGATGGGTCCCGGGTGGGTGTTTGGCCTGGCGGTGGTGGATCTGAGGCTGCTTGGAAACGGCTTTTTCTATCTCTACGACTTCGAGACCGGCCAGATGATGGAGCAGACGTTTCTGCAGCCCCTGGCCCGTGAAACCCGCATCGAGCCCTTTCCTGAGCATGGTATGGCCTCTTTTGGCAAGGGCGACGTTGCCATGCGTATTCTCCCGTTTGCGGGAGGTCGCAATGTTTCGGTGTCTGCCCCCGGGGGAATCCGCATCGAACTGACCCTGAAGGAGGACCAGGACCCTCTCCGTCTGGTTTGCCCGGCGGGCTACAACGGCTGGGTGTTTACCCGCAAATCCGCAGGTTTACCGGTGGAGGGGGAAGTGCGCTGGGATCACAGGATCTGGCGTTGTGATAGGGATACCCGGGGGTCGATTGACTGGAGCTGCGGTTTTATGCGCCGGGAAACCGCCTGGAACTGGGCTTGCCTGGCCGGCCGTTTACAGGATGGCCGGTCCGTTGGTCTGAATCTGGCCGCTGGCGTGAATGAAACCGGTATGACAGAAAATGCGCTCTGGCTGGATGGCAAGTGCCACAAACTGGGCGCCGCGCAATTCCGTTTCGACCGTTACCAGCCGGGCAGTGACTGGCGCGTGGCCACGGAGGATGGCAGTGTAGATCTGCACTTCGCTCCGGCCGGTGTGCGTAAGGAGAAGCTGAATGCCCTGGTGCTGGCATCCAACTTTCGCCAGTACGTTGGCACGTTTAATGGAACGGTGACCGATGAGGCGGGCACCCGAATTCCCGTGAGGGGCTTACGGGGACTGATGGAGGATCATTTTGCCCGGTGGTAGGAAAAACCTGCCCTGTGCAGGGCAGGTGTTCGGGGTTATCGTTCGGGAAGTGTGACGTTCAGCTCCAGGACTGAACAGCTTTCATTGCGGTCGACTTCTACCTGCACCATGTCGTCACTGATCTGAACATACTTGCGGATGACCGCGAGCAGTTCCTGTTGCAGTTGGGGCAGGTAGTCCGGCTGGTCACGCTGGCCGCGTTCATGGGCGACGATGATCTGGAGCCGTTCTTTGGCCACACTGGCCGTGTTATTGCTTTTTTTGCCTTTGAAGTAATCCAGGAAACTCATCCCTTAGCCTCCCTTGAACATCCGTGAGAAGAAACCCTTTTTCTGGGCGGTCATGAAACGGTGCTCCCGGTCCTCACCCAGCAGGCGTGCTACCGCATCTTCATAGGCCTGGCCCGCGTCGCTGTCCTCTTCCAGAATAACCGGCACGCCCTGGTTGGACGCGTTCAGTACAATCTGGCTCTCCGGGATAACACCCAGTAGCGGGATGGCGAGAATTTCCTCGACATCGGCCACCGACAGCATCTCGCCCCTTTCTACCCGGGAGGGGTTGTAGCGGGTGAGCAGCAGGTGTTCTTTCACCGGGTCCTGACTCATTTCGGCCCGTCGGGATTTGCTCTGCAGAATGCCCAGAATGCGATCCGAATCCCGGACTGAAGACACTTCCGGGTTGGTGACCACCACGGCCTCGTCGGCATAGTACAGGGCCATCATGGCGCCGTGCTCGATGCCGGCCGGAGAATCACAGACGATGTAGTCAAACGTCTCGGACAGCTCGTTAATGATTTTTTCGACGCCTTCCTTGGTCAGGGCTTCTTTTTCCCGGGTCTGGGACGCCGGGAGGATATATAGCGTGTTGACCCGTTTATCCCGGATCAGTGCCTGATTGAGGGACGCCTCGCCCTGAATGACGTTGACAAAATCGTACACGACGCGGCGCTCGCAGTTCATGATCAGGTCAAGGTTGCGCAGGCCCACGTCGAAATCAATAACGACGGTTTTGTGGCCTCGTCTGGCAAGGCCGGTGCTGATTGAGGCGCTGGTGGTGGTTTTGCCAACGCCGCCCTTTCCTGAGGTAACGACAATGATTCTAGCCAAGGTTCTGTTCCTGTTTCGCGGTGGATTCGTCGTGTCTGCCGAATTATCCGGTCAAGTTATTGTATTCAGCTCCAATATCAGGCCTTGTCCAGTGGCGTCACCACCAGCAGGTCGTCCCTGAGCTGGATCTGCACAGCGCTTTTCCAGCCATTGTCCTGGAGATCTTCAGAGATTTTATAGTGTCCCGCAATGGACACAAGCTCTGCCTCCAGGGATTGACAGAATATCCGCGCGGACTCCGCCCCGTGGATGCCTGCCAGTGCCCGGCCCCTCAAGGGGCCGTAGACATGAATATTGCCTGCCGCAAGCACTTCGGCCCCGGCCTGGACCGGCGCCAGAATCACCAGGTCGCCTTCCGGGGCGTGGATTTGCTGGCCGGAGCGAACGGGCTGGCTGATGATGCGGGCAGGGGGCGGATCACCAGCGCCGGCCGAAGGCGCCTGAGCAGCCGCTGTCTCCGCTTCCGGAGCGGCGGGCTGATCGGTTTCGTGGCTCCGGTCCCGCTGGCCGCTGCCGGGCAGGAGTGCCAGGGCCGCTCCACGGGCCAGGCGGCGCTGGTCTTCATTACCGCCCCGGACGCCGATGACGTGGATGTGGTTGCGCCGGCAGGTGCCAATAATCTTGAAGAAGTCGAGTTCACTGTCCAGCCCCTGGTACTTTTCCAGGCTGATGATCAGCGGAATATCCTTGAAGAACCCGGGTGCCTGGCTGATCTTGTCCCGCAGGACCTCTTCGAACTCGCCGTCGTCAAAGTAGTAGAGCTCCAGGGCTGTCATGGACACGCTGGCGCTTTTTAGCTGAAAACCCTGTTTTACCCCGGAGGTGGCGGTATCGCTCATGAAGGAGTCTCTTCCCTGGTCATGTTATCGGTTGGGTTCGGGCGCTGCCGAAGTGGCACGCCTTCGAATCGGATGCCGGACCATCCGGTGCTGATAAACTGGCGGATGTTGCCGTGGCCCTCGCCGGCCGGGTCGTCCAGAACCTGTTGATAGTGCTGGGCAAACAGTTTGAGTGTGTCAACTTCACTCAGGTTGCAGTACTGGCCAAGGGCAAAGATCCGGCAGGAGCCGGCGTTTTCGCCTTCCGCGTTGACCAGAGGGCCGTTCCGGAACCCACAGGGCTGATACTCAAAGTGCTGTTCAATCAGGGCCAGGGAATCTTCGAAGTTGGCATGGCCAGCGTCCAGGGATGCCAGATGGATCCTCACGGCATCTTTTATGGTCATTATTTGTGTTCCTGCTTGGGGCCTTTTTGGTAGAGGGCTTTCCAGTCCTCGTAGGGCATGCCATAGATTTCTTCCCGGGCTTGCGGATCGGAAATCTCGAACCCCCGCTCATCCGCCTCCGCCCGATACCACTTGGACAGGCAGTTTCGACAGAAACCCGCCAGGTTCATCATGTCGATATTCTGCACACCGGTGTTCTCACGCAGGTGGCTGACCAGTCGGCGAAAGGCGGCTGCTTCAATTTCGGTGCGTTCTGCTTCAGGAATCGGGTTGCTCATGGTGGCCTCGCAATGGTTGGTGCGTCGGTTGATAGGGTTCCTGACATTCTCTGCATGTTAGCTTAAGATACAAGGCTGTATAAATGTACAGAAAGTCGACGCGAGCCCTGATTATGCCACAACGCAAGATCATCCATGTGGATTGTGACTGCTTCTATGCGGCGGTGGAGATGCGGGACGATCCCAGCCTCCGGGATGTGCCGCTGGCAGTAGGTGGCGATGGGGGCCGGGGCGTGGTGACCACCTGCAACTACAGGGCACGTGCCTTCGGGGTTCGCTCGGCGATGCCGGGTAGCGAGGCGCGGCGGCTTTGCCCTGGGCTGGTGACGGTGCCGCCGGATATGGGCCGGTACCGGGCGGTATCACAGCAGGTGATGGCTATCCTGCGGGAGCTGACGGACCTGGTGGAGCCGCTGTCGCTGGATGAAGCGTTCCTCGATGTCTCCGATGTATCCGATTACAAGGGCAGCGCCACACTGATGGCCCGCCATCTTCGGGAGCGGGTTTTCCGGGACGTCGGTATCACCATTTCCGCCGGCGTCGCCCCCAACAAGTTTCTTGCCAAGATTGCCAGTGACTGGGAAAAGCCCGACGGACTGTTTGTTATCCGCCCGGACGATGTCGAGGGCTTCGTGCAGGGGCTGCCGGTTGAGAAGCTGTTCGGGGTGGGGCAGGTAACTGCCTCGAAACTGCACGCGCTCGGTATTCAGACCTGCGGTGATATGCAGGCACTCGGGGCGGATGTGTTAATCGAGCGGTTCGGTAAACAGGGTTACCGTCTCCATGAAATGGCCCATGGCCGGGATGAGCGGGCAGTGGTGGTGTCGCGGATTGCCAAGTCGGTCAGCGTGGAGCGAACCTTTTCCCAGGATTTGCCGGATATGGCGGCCTGCGAGACTGTTATGGCCTCTCTGGTAGCCGACCTCAATCTGCGGCTATCCCGCAAGGCGCGTCGGAAACCGATCCACAAACTCTTCATCAAGATCCGCTACAGTGATTTCTCAACCCACACTCTGGAGCGGGTCCGGGAGCAGGTCCGGGAGCCCGCCCTGGAAGATTACCTGCCGCTGCTTGCGGAGCTGGTCACCAATCGGGAAAGGCCGGTGCGGCTGCTGGGGCTGGGCGTGCGTTTTCGCAATGATGACGCCCCTGTTACGCAGTTGCGCCTGTTCGACTAGCGCTCAGGCAGATCCTGTGAAAAGCCTGGCGAAGTCCGGGTACAGCCAGATCATCGCAGCATAACCCATCAGGCCGCCAATGAGCGCGCCTGCGGCGACGTCGCTGGGGTAGTGTAGCCCGAGAACCACCCGAGAGGCGGCAACGCTGACGGTAAATGGAAGAACCAGAAGCGCGAGCGCCGGTTCGGCCACGGTCAGCATAACCTGAAAGCAGGCGGCGTGGAGGGTGTGGCCGGAGGGGAAGCTGTAGCGGTCCAGTGGTGGTGTGCCGCAGTTGATGGCCGGAAAGGAGATAAAGGGGCGTTCCCGAATAAGCCAGCGCTTCAACAGCTTGTAGCTGATAGTGCAGCTGAGCCCGGTCAGCGCCATGAGCAGGGCCAGGCCGAGTCCGGATTCCGGATGGATAAAGGGGAAGGACAGAATCAGGGTGTACCAGAACCAGCCGTCCCCGAGCCGGCTGACCAGGCGGAAGTAGCCCAGGGCTGCCGGGAAATGAACGACACGGTTGATGGACTGGCAGAAAGCGACTTCCCGCTGGTCTGCCAGTTCAAAGAAGCGAGACGCTTTGCTTGTTAATGGCATGATATCCGGCCTTTGCGGTTTGGTTGAAAACCAGTTGTTCAAACTGTTCGATCTGCGAATTCCAGCTCTGGTCCAGGGCATCCAGTCGGGCCTGGGCCCGGACCCGGTTCAGCAGTGTCGGTTGGTCGGCCAGGCGGAGCGCGCTGTCAACATAGGCTTCGTCCTGATCCAGGGGCACCTTCATGCCGTTTTCTTCGTGCCGGATATGCTCGGCCGCCGCGGCATCATCGAAAGCAACCACGCCAAGGCCACTGGCCATGGCTTCGAGAACAACGTTGCCGAAGGTGTCGGTCTTGCTCGGGAACAGGAACAGGTCTCCGGAGGCAAAATGCCGGGCGAGGTCATCACCGCGTCGGGCGCCGCAAAAAACGTAATCCGGATGGCGCTCGGCCAGTTGCCGCCGCAGGGGGCCGTCCCCCACCAATACAAATTTTACCTGGGGGTGAAGCCCCCGGATGCGCTCGAAACAGGCAACCGCCATACGAAGGTTTTTCTCCGGTGCCAGCCGGCCCACATAAAGGATGGCCCGGTCGTTGGCCTGCACCCCCCAGGACTCTCGCAGGGCATTGTCCCGCCTGTGAGGGGTGAAACGATGACAGTCAACTCCCCGGCTCCACAGCCCCGTTGCCGGAATGCCCATGGCACCGGTTTTCTGCTGCATTCT
The DNA here is from genome assembly GCF_038098645.1 of Marinobacter metalliresistant. Lineage (NCBI taxonomy): Bacteria > Pseudomonadati > Pseudomonadota > Gammaproteobacteria > Pseudomonadales > Marinobacteraceae > Marinobacter > Marinobacter metalliresistant. Next base: position 3,924,313 of record NZ_CP101118.1, read on the forward strand.
CCGGGTTGGCACCAGGGTGATGGCGGTGCGGTTGTGGAACCACCGACCATAAAGGCAAAGCAACCGCTCAAGCACGCCGACACCGTAGTAACGGCTGTAACTATGGAAGTTGGTATGGAAGCCGGAGCTTACCGGAACGCCCAGCTGCCGTGCCGCAGATGTGGCGGCCACACCCAGCGGGCCCTGGGTTGCCACATAAACGGCGTCGGGGCGGTCAGCCGTCCAGAGCCTTTTCAGCCGGCTGCCGCGCACGAGTCCGAAGCGCAGGTCCGCATAACCGGGCAGGGGAAATCCGGTAACCACATGTTCGCGGGTAAACAGCGCCTCGCCAGCGCCGGCGGAATGGCCGTTGCGCTCATGCTGCTGTCGCGGCCGTATAACGGTTACCCGGTGTCCACGCTGCATCAGCCCCTGGCATAAATGTCTGAGCGTATTTGCCACACCATTGATTTCCGGCGGAAAGGTCTCCGAAACAATGGTAATGTGTTGTTGGCGCCGGCTGGCCTTCATGGTCTCGGTCACGGTGTTTCCTGTGCTTCCTCGGGCATGCCTCTACTATGAAAACCTGGCATGACAGTGATGCGACACTCCCGTGACATTCCCTTTACCTGTTAAACGCACCGACCCGGAGACGATATGCAAACACGAAAGCTTGGAAAAACAGATATCGACGTTACCCTGATCTGTCTGGGCACCATGACCTGGGGCGAGCAGAACACCGAGCAGGAGGCATTCGAACAGCTGGATTACGCCGTGGCCGAAGGCATTAATTTCATTGATGCGGCGGAGATGTATCCGGTGCCCCCCAGGGCCGGGACCCAGGGGCTTACCGAGACCTATCTGGGAAACTGGCTGGCCAGAAGAGGCAGGCGCGATGATCTGGTGATTGCGTCCAAGGTGGCAGGGCCCGGCAATGGCCTGACCTACCTCCGTAATGGTCCGCGCCTGACCCGTAACCACATCATTGAAGCCTGCGACGCCAGCCTGAAGCGTCTGCAAACGGATTACATTGATCTGTACCAGGTGCACTGGCCGGACCGCAGCACCAACTTCTTTGGCAGGCTCGGTTATGAGCACAACCCTGATGAGCAATTCACACCAATCGAAGAGACTCTTGAGGCGCTGGATGAGCTGGTGAAGGCGGGCAAGATCCGGCATGTCGGCCTTTCCAATGAGACGCCCTGGGGCACCATGGAATACCTGCGCCTGGCCCGAGAGCGAGGGTGGCCCAGGGTGGCCAGCATCCAGAATCCCTACAACCTTCTGAACCGTTCGTTTGAGGTTGGTATGGCCGAAATTGCCCACCGGGAACAGGCAGGTTTGCTGGCCTATTCGCCGCTGGCGTTTGGCATGTTGTCCGGCAAGTATCTGGGGGGCAAGTGGCCGGAAAAAGCGCGGATGACCCTGTATGAGCGATTCAGCCGGTACACCAGTGACCGTGGTATGGAAGCCACCCGGGCCTATGTCGAGCTTGCGCGGCAGCACGGGCTGTCGCCGGTTCAGATGGCGCTCGCATACGTTAGCAGCCGCAGTTTCGTCACCAGTAACATCATTGGTGCGACGTCCATGGAGCAGCTGCGTGAGAACATTGGTTCCACCCGGATCACCCTGAGCTCCGAGCTGCAGGAGGCGATTGAGGCGATTCACCAGGAATTCACCTACCCCTGCCCCTGAGGTTCTTCTGTCAGACGGGCTGCAGCCCTGTTCACCCGCCAGGCCGGGCGGGGTTGCAGTTACAGTCTGAAATGTTGGGGATTATTTTTTGACGAAAATGCGCTGATCCGGTGACAAAAAGACGGCGTGTTTGTGTGCAAATTCACATCTTTCTGGCGCTGAATCATTAGACTTTAGCCATAGGTATCCGTAGACTCCCGTTTCGGAAAAGGTCTCAGTCAGTGTCATGATTATTCGCATCTTTGTCGCATTACTCGCTCTCAATCTCGTCGCTTTCGTGGTTCGCGCCGAAGCTTCCGGGCGTGTGTTTGAAGGAGTCGAAAACGCGCCGACGACCGAAGAAATTTACGAGCTGCAGGAGCGGATGTCCGGCAATTTTGATAACGACAGCTCCGAGGCTTTCGCCGAAATCGGTTCACGGCTGCTGAGCCTCACACTGACCCGTTCCAGGAATACCGGTAAGCAGTATGCCTCCGATCCGGCCCAGGCGGATCATGGCATTACTCTGTTGAACGAGGGCGCCCGCCTGAACCTGAAGTGGAACTTCTGATAATTCCCCTTTCTTCCTGCTGAGCCTGTTTCGGTTGGCTCGTCCGGTCTGGTCCCATCTCTGCCGTTGTTGCATGCAAATCCCCGAATCATGACCTGGCGCATTGTGTATGCCTGGAGCTCGTGTGATTATCCCCGTTGACATCCTGACTAGCCCCTAAGGAGCTTGGTAATGGCAGTGGATAAAGTGCGGGTTTCGAACGATGTGAATGCCAGTGTTGATGAAGTGATTCGCCGGGTTGGCAAGAATATTACGCTGGGATTGCCTCTGGGGCTTGGAAAGCCGGTCCGGTTTGTTAATGCGCTCTACCAGCGGGCCAAGGATGACCCGGAAATCCGGTTGCATATTGTCACGGCGCTGTCGCTGCTGGCGCCCAAAGGCGGTTCATCACTGGAGCAGCGCTTCATGGGCCCGTTTGTCGAGCGCCTGTATGGAGGTATACCGGAACTGGCCTATGCCCGGGACGTATCGTCAAATCGCCTGCCACAGAACGTCCAGGTCTCGGAGTTCTTCTTCAAGGCCGGAAGTTACCTCAATAACCGCTCCCAGCAGCGCCATTACGTTTGCACCAACTACACGCATGCCGTCCGAGACCTGATGGCGGTGGGGGTCAATGTAGTTGCACAGATGGTGGCTCCGGGCGAGGCTCACGGCCAACCCGGGCAGGTCAGTCTGAGTTCTAATCCGGACCTGACACTGGACCTGATCCCTCTGCTTCGGGAGCGGGAAGCCGCGGGCACACCGGTTGCCGTGGTGGCTGAGATGAACCAGAACCTGCCCTGGTTCGGGCACCATGCCGCCATTGAGGCAGACAAATTTGATGTTGTGCTTGACCAGCCGTCCAGCGACTATCCGCTTTTCTCCGCACCGCCGATGTCTGTCAGTCCGGAAGATCATTTGATTGGCTTTTATGCCAGCGCTCTGCTGAAGGACGGAGGCACCCTCCAGGTTGGCATTGGGTCACTGGGTGCCGCCCTGGTCCACAGCGCCATACTCCGGCACGGTCACAACGATGCCTGGCGGAAAGTGTTTGATCACCTCCGGGTTGATCAGCGCTTCCCGGTGGTCAGCGAGGAGGGCGGAACCGGGCCTTTCGAGCAGGGGCTTTATGGCTGTAGTGAGATGATGGTCGATGGCTTTTTGTACCTGATGCAGGAAGGCATCCTCACCCGTGAAGTTTATGATCACGCCGGCCTCCAGTCGCTGATCAACCGTGGCGACATTACCGGCGAGGTGTCCCTGGCCACGCTGGATGTGCTGCGCCGGGAGAAGCTGATCGACAGTCCGCTGCGGGCCCGGGATGTGCACTGGCTGGTCCGGCACGGGATTTTCAGGGAGACCGTGGAATTCAAGGGTGGGCGGCTGCGTGCTGGCGATCAGTCCGTTGAGGGCGATCTGGACAACCCGGAAGCCCGGGAAGCCATTGAAACGCTGATCCTCGGCGACCGCCTCACGGGGGGCATTGCCATGCACGGTGGCTTCTACGTCGGCCCCGAGAGGTTCTACCAGTGTCTCAGAGAGCTGACCGACGAGCAGCGTGAGAAGGTCTGCATGACCAGCGTGAACTTCATCAACCACCTCTACGATCACCGGTTTGGCGACCAGAAACTGAAAGCGGCGCAACGGGTCCATGGCCGCTTCATTAATTCGGCGATGATGTACACCCTCAACGGCGCCGGGGTTTCGGACGGTCTGGACGACGGCCGGGTTGTCAGTGGCGTGGGTGGCCAGTACAACTTCGTTGCCATGGCCCATGAATTGCCCGGTGCCCGATCCATCCTGACGTTGCGCAGCACGCGCTCATCCCATGGCAAGGTGCTCTCCAATATCGTGTTCAACTATGGTCACTGCACCATCCCCCGCCATCTGCGGGATATTGTGATCACCGAATACGGTATTGCCGACCTGAGGGGGCAGTCGGACGAGCAGGTGTTCCTGCGGCTGATCCGTATTGCCGATTCACGATTCCAGCAGGAGCTTCTGAATAAAGCCCAGAAGGCTGGCAAGGTGGACGCTGCCTTCAAATTGCCTTCGGACTGGTGCAACAACACCCCGGAAAGCATCCGTCGCGCGGTGTTGGTGACCGGCGACAGTGGCCTTTTCCCTCCGTTCCCGTTTGGCAGGGATTTTACCGATGAAGAACTGGCGTTGGGGAAAGCCCTTAAGGGGTTGAAGGCCGCAACCGCCACTCGCCGTGGTAAACTGGCGACTCTGTTGCAGGCCCTCCGGGCCCGGGACGACGAAGGCCGTTATCGGGCCCTGCTTGAGCGCATGGGTCTGTCGGCCCCTTCGGGGTTGCGGGACAAGCTCGACCAGCGCCTGGTTATTCATGGCCTGCAGCAGCTCGAGTCACCACCGGATACAGGAAACCCGAAAACCTGATGACAGCTTCACAAGCAAGACCCGACGTTTTTACCGTTCACTATGTACTGAAGAACAAGATCGGCGAGCTGGTTGATACTTCTGAGGGCAGCGAGCCTTTGCATTTTGTCTACGGCAGCCCCGGGATTATTGAGGGTATCCAGCAGGCCGTGAAGGACCGCAACGTGGGCGACTGCCTTGAGGTGACAGTGCCGCCCGCGATGGCCTATGGCGAACATAAGCCGGAGCTGGTGCGCAAGGTGCCACGCTCACTGTTTGAAGGCATTGAAAACCTGCAGGTTGGCATGAAGTTTCAGACCAACACCGGGGACGAAGCGCAAATCGTGCAGGTAGTTGGTATCGATGGCAATCTGGTCAGGGTTGATGCCAACCACCCGCTGGCGGGCTTTACCCTGTACTTTGATCTGGAGATTGTCGGCCGCCGTGAAGCGACGGAAGACGAGGTAGCTCAGGGCCACCCGCTGTTCTGACGGGCGAATAAAACACCCCATGACCCGGGTCTCTTTTGTTTCCATTTCCCGACAAGCCTATGAAGCCGGTGTGGCACATCGGTGACCAGCAGGTGATGTGTCTGTGACATCGCAGGGCAAACTGACTTCGCCGGAGCTGTGTCACGGGCTGTAACGAAACAGCGGTTCCATGTATATTTCTGAATAGCATGTATAATTGCTGTTACAGCAGGTTGCCTGTATTGTCAGGTACACAGAATGACCTGAAACCGGAATAACAAAACCAGAGACGGATGGCGTGGAACAGACAAACGAAAGTTGGCGAATTCTGATTGTCGAGGACGACGAGCGGTTGGCTGAGTTAACCCGTGAGTATCTTGAAAGCAACGGGTTGACCGTCTCCCTGGAAACTCACGGTGGTCCCGCGGTGGAGCGGATCCGCAACGAGCAGCCCGACCTGGTGGTGCTGGATCTGATGTTGCCGGGGGAAGATGGCCTGTCCATCTGTCGCCGGGTGCGTCCATTCTATTCCGGCCCTATCATCATGCTGACAGCCCGCACGGATGATCTGGATCAGGTTCTTGGTCTGGAGATGGGCGCGGACGATTACATTGGCAAGCCGGTCAAACCCAGGGTTTTGCTCGCCCGTATCCGCGCCATGCTGAGACGGGTAACCGAGGCGGGGCAGGGTTCAGCTGATGAATCGAGCGGCGAAGAGCCGGTGCGCCTTCAGTTCAATGACCTGGTTGTCGATCGCTCCATGCGTGAAGCCTGGTTGAACGACGAGAGTATCGATCTGACCAGCGCCGAATTTGACCTGCTCTGGCTGCTGGCCAGTAATGCGGGCCGGGTACTGAGTCGGGAAGAAATCTTTACGGCGCTGCGCGGTATTGAGTACGACGGCCAGGATCGCTCCATTGATGTTCGGGTGTCGCGGATTCGCCCCAAAATCGGTGATGATCCTATCCATCCACGGCGCATCAAGACCGTTCGCAGTAAAGGCTACCTGTTCGTAAAGGAAGCCTGACGATTCAGTCGCTGGAACCGGCGTGCAAACGGCCTGCACACCGGTGTTCCATGCCAGGGTTGGTATCATGCCCCTGAAGTTCTTCCTCAAGCTCTATGCCCGCCTTGCCGGCCTCACTGCGCTGGTTGTTCTTTTGTGTGCTCTTCTGTTTGCCGGTATCAATTCGGTCCGCTCCCAGTTCTGGCATGAGCGCTTTCCTGAACCTGTGATACGGTGGCTGGCAGCCGCGCCTGCGCCGGCGCAGCAATATCATTGGCTGAGATCGACGGTTGATTTCCGTGTGGGTGCCGCCTCCGAATTTGTCCTTTCCCAGGTGGCCCTCGAGAGGCTGGGTTACGGCCAGGTGGTCGGAATTGAGAGTGGTGCCGGGTACCGGGTACTCATCGCGGGTCTGTCCGGACAGGTTTTGCAACTGCGCCTGACCAATCCTTACCACGATGTGGCTGAAACCACCGGGCTGATCTTCCGGTGGCATCTTGGTTCAGCGCCGCCCGAGAATCGTCCCGATGTTGCTGCCCAAATGGCACGGGCCCTCAATGTCGAGGTTCGTCCTTTGGATGACTCAGCCCTGCTGCCGGGTTCGGATGTTCTGGGCCAGGTTGCCGACCGTGGCCTGGCCGTCTACACAGAGGGCTCTGATGGCTCTGGCAGAGTCATTATTCAACTCTCGGACGGTGAGCTGTTCCGGATTGATATGCCGGCTCCCTTCAGCGCCTGGTCCTGGCCCGTTGTTCTCCTGCTGGTTATGGTGCTGGGTGGCGTGCTTGCGGTGGCCCTGTTCCTGGCGCTCCGGGAAGTGGATAACAATCTCAGAACCGTCGAGTCGGTGGCTGTTCGCATAGCCCGCGGCGAAATGGGGGCAAGGGTTCAGGCGGGCGAAGGGACCCTGGTTTCCCGGTTGGCAGCTTCCTTTAACGGCATGGCCGAACATATCCAGCGGCTGGTGCAGGTGCAGCGGGAAATGATTCACGCGGTGTCCCACGAATTGCGCACCCCGGTGGCCCGGATCCGGTTTGGTGTACAGATGATCGAGGATTGTCAGGATCAGGCCTCGCTCCAGAAACAGCTGGACGGTATTGACGGCGATATACAGGAACTGGACGAACTGATCGACGAGATTCTCACCTACGCCAGGCTGGAGCAGGGCGGCCCGGTTTTCTCCCTTCAGGAAACCTCGGTAACCGACATCGTCCGCCAGGTGGTTGCGGAGCAGCAACTGGTGCGATCGGAGCTGAGTATTCAAGACAATATTGATGAGATGTCCGAACGCTGGGCACTGTCGGATGTCGAGCCTCGTTACCTGCACCGGGCTATTCAGAATCTGGTTGGTAACGCTGGTCGCTATGCGGCTGGCAAGGTCGTCGTAAACTGTCATTTTGACGAGGATAACTGCCGGATTGACGTGGAGGATGATGGCCCCGGAATTCCGGAGGAGGACTGGGAAAAAGTGTTTACGGCCTTTGCCCGGCTGGACGACAGCCGCACCCGTACTTCCGGCGGCTACGGTCTCGGTTTGTCCATCGTCCGGCGGATTCTGTATTGGCATGGCGGCCAGGCTTTCGTCAGCAGAAGCGACACCCTCGGCGGCGCGAAGTTCAGCCTGGTCTGGCCCAGAAAGAAAGCACTGGATTCGATTGTGTGAACCAGCCCTCACTGACTCACCTGATGTAACAAAGCTGCTACACAAGCGCTACTGAAGTTTCCTGCTTCGGCGTCAATAATTGAAAACGTAAGGGATGACTTTTGAGGTTGTAGTTCTTACGAACTTCCTTGTTTCATTCGTCATTTGAGGGCTGGTTTTCCGGCCCTTTTTTTGTTGTCCGCCAAATTCCGGATTGTTCACTCTTTCCCGGGGCCTCTGCTGTTAGAATCGGAAAAAACAACAGGAGGCCGTCCATGACCCGTTATCTGCTCGCCATTGATCAGGGCACCACCAGCTCCCGCGCGATCGTTTTCGACCAGACGGGCAACAGCGTTGCTACTGCTCAACAGGAGTTCCACCAGTATTTCCCAAAGGACGGCTGGGTTGAGCATGATGCCCTGGAAATCTGGGACAGTACTCTGGCAGTGTGCCGCGGTGCCCTGGGGAAGGCCGGCATTGAGGCCGGCGACCTGGCAGGCATTGGCATCACCAATCAGCGTGAGACCACGGTGATCTGGGAGCGGGCCACCGGCACGCCCATACACCATGCCATTGTCTGGCAGGATCGTCGCACTGCCTCCTGGTGTACCAAGCTCAAGTCTGACGGCCACGAAGACAGCGTCACCGAGAGGACGGGGCTGCTTATCGATCCCTATTTCTCGGCCACGAAGATCGCCTGGATACTGGACAATGTGAAGGGTGCCCGTGAGCGGGCAGAATCCGGTGAGCTGGCATTCGGCACGGTGGACAGCTGGTTGCTCTGGAATCTGACTGGCGGCAAGTCACATTGCACCGATGCCACCAATGCCTCGCGCACAGCGCTTTTCAATATTCACGAGCAGGGCTGGGACGACGAACTTCTGGCCCTGTTCCGTGTGCCCCGCGCCCTGTTACCGGACGTGCTGGACAGTGCCGCGGATTATGGCACTTCGGAATCACATTGGCTGGGAAGCCCGGTCATGATTGCAGGCATTGCCGGCGATCAACACGCCGCTCTGGTGGGGCAGGCCTGTTTCAAGCCGGGCATGGCCAAGAGTACCTACGGCACCGGATGCTTTCTGATGCTCAATACCGGGGACCAGGCCGTTCGTTCCGAGAACCGTTTGCTAACGACCATGGCCTATCGCCTCAACGGGAAGCCCTGCTACGCCGTGGAGGGCAGCATTTTCGTCGCCGGTGCGGCCATGCAATGGCTGAGGGACGGGCTGAAGCTGATTGCCCACGCCAATGAGTCCTCGGCCCACGCGGAGGCGGTGGGTGTCGATAATCCGGTGTATCTTGTCCCGGCGTTTACTGGTCTGGGTGCGCCGCACTGGGATCCTCATGCCCGCGGGGCGATCATGGGGCTGACCCGGGACACGGGGATTGGCGAGATAGTCACGGCGGGCCTGCAATCGGTGTGTTACCAGACCAAAGACCTGGTGCGCGCTATCCAGAATGATGGTGCCCGGCTTGAGTCCCTGCGGGTGGATGGCGGCATGGTGGTGAATGACTGGGTGATGCAGTTCCTGGCGGATATCCTGAATGTCACCGTTGACCGGCCAAGGGTTACGGAAACAACGGCGCTCGGGGCCGCCTACCTCGCCGGCCTGCAGACAGGTGTGTTCGAGAGTCTCGAGCAGATATCCGGGCTTTGGGCCTGTGAGCGCCAGTTCCACCCCGGCATGCGGCCAGCCCTGCGTGAATCCCTCTATGCCGGCTGGATTGATGCCGTGGAACGGGTCTGTAACAACTGAGCATGGTTCAGCCGGTGCGCTCAAAAGCGATCAGGTGATCCGCCTCCACGCGCACCGGCACATGCTCGCCCAGATGAAAGTCCAGATGGCTTCGGAACAGGGCCTCGAACTCAGTGTCTTCGGAACAGCGGAAGCGGTAAAGCGTTGAGGTGCCTGCGAAGGTTTTCTCGATAACCTTCGGTCGAAGATCCGAGTCCGGATCGTGGACAATGTCATCCGGTCGGATCAGTACGTCTACAAGGGTTCCCGAGGACCACCTGTAGGCCCGGTTGCCGTGAATGATGCCCAGTTCCGATTCAATGGTATCTGGCCCCAGGGCCTTGCCGGGGATGAATCCGCCCTGGCCGACGAAGCTGGCCACAAAGCGGTTTGCCGGCTCATGATAGAGATTGTACGGCACGTCCCACTGCTGGATCATGCCGTCCCGCAGCACCGCCACCTGATCGCACATGGCGAAGGCTTCCTGTTGATCGTGGGTCACCAGGATGGCACTGATCCCCAGGGTTTTGAGAATTTCGCGAACATCCAGGCTCAGGCGCCGGCGCAAGTCCGCATCCAGATTGGAAAACGGCTCGTCCAGCAGGATCAGGGTCGGCTCGGGTGCCAGTGCCCGGGCCAGGGCAACCCGTTGCTGCTGGCCGCCGGAAAGTTCATGGGGGTAGCTATCGGCCAGGTCCTGGAGGTGAACGACATTGAGCAGCTCCATGACCTTCTGCCGCTTTTCCGCCTTGCCCAGATTGCGCAGGCCAAAGCCAACGTTATCGGCGATTGTCAGGTGCGGAAACAGGGCGTAGTCCTGAAACACCATGCCGATCCGACGTTTCTCGGGCGGCAGGGTGCGACCGGGCAGGCTTATGGCCTGAGACTGGAGGCAGATTTCACCACCGGTCAATGGCAGGAAGCCGGCCAGGGCCCGCAGGATGGTACTTTTACCGCAGCCGCTGGGGCCCAGAAGGCAGCCGATGTCGCCGTGGCTCAAGGCGAAGCTGACATCCTTGACCACGGAATCCCCGCCGTAGCCACAAGACAGGTTGTTGACCTCAAGCAGCCAGTCTGCAGGAGATTGCGCGGTCGTGCTCATGGGGTCAGTCCAGGTGGTTCAGAATGAGAAACTCAAGCAGGGCTTTCTGGGCGTGCAGGCGGTTTTCAGCCTCGTCCCACACGACCGAAGCGGGATGTTCCATCATGTCTGCGGAAATCTCTTCGCCCCGGTGTGCCGGCAGGCAGTGCATGAACAAGGCGTCTTTATTCGCCACGGCCAGGAGCTCCGGATTGATCTGGTAGCCACTGAACGCCTTCTCGCGGGCTTTCTGTTCGTCTTCCTGACCCATGGATGCCCAGACATCCGTTACCAACAGGTTGGCATTGCGCGCTGCTTCTGCCGGTTCGCGAAACAGGGTTACGCGATCGCTGTGTGCCCTGATCAGGGATTCGGCGGGCTCGTAGCCTTCGGGGCAGGCAACATTCAGGTGGAAATCAAACCGGGCCGCCGCGTTGATGTAGGAGTGGCACATGTTGTTGCCATCGCCGATCCAGGCCACGGTGGCGCCGCGAATGCTGCCACGGTGTTCCCGATAGGTCTGCATATCGGCCAGCAGCTGGCAGGGGTGGAACTCATCCGTCAGGGCATTGATAACCGGAACCCGGGAAGCAGCGGCAAAACGCTCGACCGTGCCATGGGCAAAGGTGCGTATCATCACCGCATCCACCATGCTCGAAATAACGATGGCAGAGTCTTCAATGGGTTCGCCCCGGCCTAGCTGGGTGTCCCGTGGCGACAGGAACATCGCGGAGCCACCGAGCTGGGCCATGCCGGCTTCAAAGGAAACCCGGGTCCGCGTTGATGACTTCTCGAAGATCATTGCAAGCACACGATTTTTAAGGGAGTCGCGAACCTTGCCCTGCCGCCATTCATTGCGCAGTGCAGTGGCATGATCAACCAGGTTTTCCAGTTCACTGGTTGTCATGTCATTCAGTGTCAGAAAATGTCTTGCCGCCATGAAATGGCCCTTATCTCAACGAATCCCGCGGCGGGCGGGATTGCCTGAACGTTGCCTGAAAAAACGGGGCATCAAGTCTAGCCCTTCAGGGCAGCTATGACAACGCTGCAACCGGGCGGGAACCCATGGCCTTGTCTGAGGTCATATCACGGTGTTTGGTGAGCGGTTGCGCACCCGTGTACAATAGCGGCAATCAAATTGCCGTGTGGCAAGACTGTTCCAACAGAGGTGAATGTTCATGGATATCAATGAAACCATCAAGAGCCAGCTCGACGAAAACCCGGTCATCCTATACATGAAGGGCAGCCCCCAGGCGCCCCAGTGTGGTTTTTCCGCTAAAACCGTGCAGGCTCTGATGGCCTGTGGCGAGCGTTTTGCCTTCGTGAATATCCTGGACAATCAGGAGCTCCGTGAGGCCCTCAAGGTATACTCCAACTGGCCGACCTATCCACAGCTCTACATCAATGGCGAGCTCGTTGGCGGTTGTGACATCATTCTCGAAATGTCCGAGAGCGGTGAATTGGCCAAGATGGTCAAAGAGGCTGCGAAGCAGGCAGAAGCCTGACAGCGGTCTTGAGTCAGAGCCGTTTCGGGGTGAACACCAGTTCAACCTCGAAACGATTCTGGCTGTTTTCCCCCTCGGGTGGCCTGGGGTAGGGGCTTGCCGCCAGGGCAGCCCGGTAGGCGGCCTCATCGATACCCTCAATTCCCGTCGATTTCAGTACTCTTGCCCGGGTCAGGGCACCATTACCAAGCAGTTGTAACTCCACTTCCATTGCCACAGTCCGGGACAGTTCCCTCATTGCCGGAACCCTGGCTTGTTCAAGCTCGCGCGCCAGATGTGTCGCCAGGATTACCACGTATGGATCCTGCTCGACCGGGGATTTGGTAATGCGGGTTACCGTTGCCTCGGTGGCTTGCACTTCTGGCTGCGCAATCTCCCCGGCGCGGGCGCTGTTACTGGCTGTTGATTTGCGGGTATTCTCCGGTGTTTCGGGCTTTAGTGCAGGCGGCTCGGAGGCACTCTGTCTGGGGGCATCCGAAGGGGCGGGCTTTTGCCGGGTTATTATCGGTTCGACAGGCTCCGCCGTAAAACGTGGAATGGGAGGTATTGGCCGGCTGGTTGCATCGGATTGCGGGCCGGGTCGGGAAGTCTCATCAGTACCCGGAGGAATCAGTTCAAATTTCAGGCTTTCGCGATGGGCTTCCTGTTGCTCTCTGACCGGCGAAGGAATACCAGAGAGCAACAGGGTATGAATCAGTAGCGCCAGGGATAGTGCAAGGGCGATCCGGTATCTTGCCGGAAGGGTACGGGCACTGCCTTCTTCGACCATTAATGTCAGGCCGTTTTACTCCGTAAGGTGCCGACAACAGCGTCCAGAGCCCGGTCGATCAACGCGCCCTGTTCCAGCAGGGTCAGGCGGCCACGGCGCATTTCATGGGCCAGCTGGATCCGCGTTTTCTCGATGACCTTCAGCCCCATCCGGTTCACAAAGACAAAGCAGTCGGCTTCCTCGATAATGGCGGAAAGCTTGCAGCGGAAATTGGCGCCATTGACCAGGCGAAACTCAACCCAGTTACCGATTTCAATACTGTCAATCTGGGCGACGTACTCGGAAACTGCAGCTTCTTCCAGTTCCTGCTGTCTCTCGACCGCGGTCTGGTGAACGGTAGCGATTTCCTCTTCTTCAATCTCTTGCGGGGAGTCCTGCCGTGCCTCTATGGCCGCATTGGTCCGGAACGCTTCGGCCAGTTCATGTTTCAGGTGGCTCATCATTTCGTCCAGCCTGGACGAATTGTAGGAAACCTCCTCCAGGCCTGATCTCAGAGCTTTTAACAGGCCTGGCACGACCCGAACCCATTGGTCCCTCTCGTCATCTTCCTGATGTGGGTGCAGGCACCAGATCAGGTCATCGACCACCTTCACCGTCGCATTCCAGCGATGCTCAACGTCGTCCCGAAGGTAGGCGAGAAACATTACCCGGCTCCAGCCATTCATCAGAATGTCGTGGATCGATTCTGGCAGTTTGTAGCGTGACACTTTTTCTTTCAGTAAGTTATCGACGGTTTGCTGTGCTGTCTGGGATTTGATTCGGCCCCTTTCCGATTCCCGGGTCCGCTGCTCAACCAGTGAGGCTTTGCGGTTCTCCCGTTCCAGGAATTGCTCAAACTCCTGGTTCAGTGTCTCGAACAGCGCTATATCGCCATCAAATTCGTTGAGAATCCTCTGAACGATGTTGTGGATCTGGCCGTACAGCTTATCCTTGGTTTTCTCGTCGCTGCTGCTCCACCCGATGCCTGCCCGGGCGAGGGAGTTCAGCAAACGTCTGGCCGGGTGTGTGGCCTGGCTGAAGAAGCTCTTGTCCCGAATGACCACTTTCAGTATCGGAATCTGAAGGCGGCTGATCAAAACCTGGACCGGAGCAGACAGGTTGTAATCATCAAGAATAAACTCGAACAACATGGACACCAGATTGATGAGATCTTCGTCGACCTCGTTCAGTGCCGGTTTTCGGCCATCCCCCGCATCTGCCTTGGCAAGCAGCTGTTGCATCAACTGTCTCAGATCGATACTGATGGGTTCCCCGTTACTCAGGTCGCCCTGGTCGTGCCTGACACCTGCAAGAGGCAGCGAATTCAGTAAACTGGCCAGCTCCGAATCGCCGACTACGCGAACGTTGGGGTCGGATGATCGGGGCGGAATCCCGGCATTGGCCCTTTGATGTGCCAGCATCTCCCTGATCTGGTCGAAAACAGCGCTGCTGTTACCAGACTCTCCGGCCATTGTGTGAGTTGCGGAGTCTGCCGCCTCGGATGCCTCCTTGCTGGCGCCTTGTGCCTTTGAAGCACCATGTTGCTGTCCCGCTTTGCCGTGATAACGGAAATTCGGGATGACGCCGGCCTGAATCAGAATGCGGTTGGCTTCGTCCAGCAGCATCCCGAGGTTGGAGACAACGTAGCGGTCAAATTGCTTGAGCAGAATCAGGCGTTCCCGGATCTGGATTTCCAGTGCCTGTATCGCCTCGGTAAAGGCGCTGCAAAGATGTTCTGGCGCCATCGGGTTAACCGGTGATTCGTCGTTGGCTTCCGGATAAACCTGACTGAAGCGGGTCTGGAGTTGGAGCAGCGGGCCCTGAAAATGGGCTTTCGCTTTGGTAATCATAGCGTTGAGCGCAACCTGCTCTTCCAGGTCGTCATTTCCGACCAGAGACAGGGTGTCGGCACTGGCCTGCTTGCTCAGGTTTTCTTCCTGGAGGGGGCCGGTATGGGGCGGGTTCTCGAAATACTGGGCGACCATGTTCTGGAAGTGTCGCTCCACCCCCTTCCGCTTGATGCGGATTTCACGCATAGCCTCGAAATACCGGTTCTGCTCATTATTGCTGCGTGCGTTATTGGCCAGTTCGAACAGTGAATCGTCGACGGCGTCGAAAGCACCCTGCAGCAAATCACCCAGCCCGGCGACAACAGTGTCCCGGATGCGGGTGACCTCCACGGGAACTGGTTTGCCACTCCCTGCTTCCCGATGCTCACGGAGGTAATGTATGCCGGACTGCTTGTTCATGGCAGACTCCTGTTTACGCCTCAACCGGATACATGACCGAGCTCAAGATCCTTGTCTTCTCGTTATTGGCTAAATCTACCGCATTTTCGCTAAAGTTAACATGACTAAACACTAACGTGGGACCGAATTCAAAAAACATAGGGTGCCCTTCAGGACACCCTCATGCATGTTACTGACTTACCAGGGATATTGGGGTCAGTTCACATAAACAGGACCTATACCCATACTCCAGATGACCACGCTGATGGCCAGCAGGGCGACAAACATCACCAGTCCGACTGTGAGCACGGCGGATGCAAACATGAAGCCTCGCTCTTCCGGGATTTTCATCAGTATGGGGAGTCCTTTGTAGAGCAGATAGACTGCATAGCCAGCAGCTACGAGCCCGGCCAGCATATTGACCCAGATGTTGGGATACGCAGCGATGACGCCGATCAGGAAAATCGGCGTCGCCGTGTAGGCTGCCAGAGCGACGCCCCTCGGTATCCGCTCAACCGCATCGTAGGTGGCGGCAAAAAAATCGATGAACTTGCCCAGCACAAATATGCCCGCGAGCATGGCGACATAGAACAGCACCGATAACTGTAGCGCGCTGGCGGTGGAGAGTCTGGTTATCTGGCCGTCGCCAATTTGCCAGCCAACCTGGGTGGTTCCATAAAAACCTGCTACGGCGGGGATCAGGGCCAGTAACAAAATATGGCCGGCATAGAGTCTTGTAACAGACTCGGATTCTTTGCGTATCGCTTCCCATTCCTGGTCCGGATGGGTAAACAGGCCAAAACTGTGAGCCAGGCTCATGGACGAATTCCTTGTGGTTGTTTTATTGTCGCACGCACCTTCAGTCTTGGTGCGGGATTGATAATGGTCAAGCTGGCGATTAAATTTTGATCTTTCAAGAAGGATCGCGGCTATAACTGAAGAGTCTATAGCGGCGGGGAAAGGGGAGAGGGGAAAAAAGGGGGAAAGGAGAGAGGGGAAAGGAGAGAGGGGAAAGGAGAAAGTTTGGTCGGTTCAGGTCAGCGAAAGCGAGCGCTTTTTGCGTTTTTTAGGGTGCACAATAGCCGCTTTCACGACGTTGTCCTTAATCTGCAGCACTTCCACCCGGTGCCCGTCCACTTTCAGGCAGACGTTGGTGTCCGGAATGTTTTCCAGGGTTTCGGTAATCAGGCCGTTGAGGGTTTTTGGTCCGTCCGTGGGCAGCTTCCAGCCCAGGGTCTTGTTGATGGTGCGCACTGCAGATGCGCCGTCAATGATAAACGTGCCATCGTCCTGGGGAATGATATCGGGGCTGGTTGCTGCGTAGTCCGTTGTAAAGTCGCCGACAATCTCTTCCAGTATGTCCTCTAGCGTTGCAAGGCCAAGGACGTCACCATACTCGTCGACCACCACGCCAAACCGGCGCCGGCCTTTCTGGAAGTTGATCAGTTGGGTGTTCAGAGGTGTGCTTTCCGGAATGAAATAGGGCTCCTGGCACAATTGCATGATCATCGCCTTGTTGATTTCTTCCTGCTGGAGCAGCTTGGAGACACTCCGGAGGTGGAGTATTCCCTGAATGTTATTGATGTCACCCTTGAATACCGGCAGCCGGGTATGCTGACTGCTGCGTAACTGGCGCAGGATTGTGTCGGTGTCGTCCTCCAGGTCGACGCCAACCACTTCATTGCGGGGCACCATGATGTCGTTCACTGTCACTTTTTCCAGATCAAGAATGCTGACCAGCATGTCTTTGTGCTTGGCGGGAATCAGCGCACCGGCCTCATTGACGAGGGTCCTGAGTTCCTCCCGGCTGAGATGGTCATTGGCAGCATCTGCCGCAGAAACTCCAAGCAGTTTCAATATGCCACCGGTAAACAGGTTAACGGCCCAGACAATGGGGTAGAGGATCTTTAATAGCGGCCCGAGTATGTAGCTGGCGGGAAACGCGATTTTCTCCGGAAACAGCGCGGCCAGGGTTTTGGGGGTCACTTCTGCAAAAATCAGGATCACGATGGTGAGCAGGATCGTGGCTATCGCAATGCCGGCGTCGCCCCAGACGCGTATCGCAATAACCGTGGCAATCGAAGATGCAAAGATATTGACGAAATTGTTGCCAATGAGGATCACGCCGATCAGCTGGTCCGTGCGTTGCAGCAAGCCCTGGGCACGTTTGGCGCCTTTATGGCCGGTCTTGGCCATATGTTTGAGGCGATACCGGTTGAGGGACATCATCCCCGTTTCTGAGCTGGAAAAGAATCCGGAGAGCAGGATCAGTCCGACAAGGAGAATAAACAGCGCGGTAAGCGATGTTTCGTTCAAAAGAGGTGTCCTTATATTACCGACAAGTAGCGAAAATAGGGTGTGGGGGAGCTCTGTGTCAAGAGATTGCCGGGCGCATCAGGCCTCAACCGCCTCTCTGGAAAATGAGTTCCAGCACAAACTTGCTGCCATAGAATGCCAGCATCAGCAGCGCGGAGCCCGCCAGTGTCCACCGGCTTGCCGTGATGCCGCGCCAGCCTTTGGTGTAGCGCCCGATCAGAAGCGCCACGAAGACCAGCAGGGAAAGTATCGAGAACAGGGTTTTGTGGGCGAGATTCTGGGCGAAGAGGTCCTCTATGAAGAGCGCGCCGGTCACAATCGCCAGAATAAGCATTACCACGCCGGCCCAGACCATCTCGAACAGCAGCGACTCCATGGTTTGCAGCGGTGGCAGGTTGCGTACCAGCAGGCTGTTATAGTTGTGCTTCAGTTGGCGATTCTGGAAATAGAGGAGCACAGCCTGGATAGCCGCCAGTGTAAAGAGGCTGTAGGCTGTCACTGACAATGCGATATGGGACAGCATGCCATAGCTCTGGTCTGACACCAGTATGGACGGTCCATGGGTGATCAGCGCCAGGATAATCGTGAGTCCGGCCAGCGGGTACACGCCCAGAAACAGGCTTTGAACCGGCTTTTTCAGGTTCAGCCCAAGCAAAAGGAAGACGATAAGCCAGGAAATCAGCACCGAGCTTTTGAAAAAGCTGAAGTCGAAGCCGTCGTCATGGTGAACGGTCTGGGCTATCAGAAGGCCGTGACTGGTCAGGGCGAGTACGCCAATCAGAGTGGTAATGGCGAGGTTGCTTTGAACCCGGCCCCTGAAATGCAGGGCTTGCAGCGCAGTACCTACGCTGTACAGAAAAAGAGAGGTGACCGCGAGAATCAGCGTTCCCATGACTTCCTTATTAACCACTGTTCTGACTGGGGATCGGCATTGGTTTCAGCCGATTTGACCGGGCTGGTCGTTTCAGGGCGATAGTCTGGTTATAATGTCGCGATTATGCAACTGGAATCAAGGAGCCGACGCTGGCTCTGTGGTTCATGCACTCAATTTATCCGGGGTACGGAAGAGCAACATGTTTGAGAACCTCCAAGACCGACTTTCCGGCAGTCTGCGCAAGATTTCCGGCCAGGCGCGCCTCACCGATGACAATATTAAGGACACCCTCAGAGAGGTGCGGATGGCACTGCTGGAGGCCGACGTTGCCCTTCCGGTAGTGAAGGATTTTGTCGAAGGTGTCCGCGCGCGTGCTATCGGACAGGAGGTGCAGCGCAGCCTTACGCCGGGCCAGGTATTTGTAAAGGTCGTTCAGCAGGAGCTTGAACGGGTGATGGGTGAGGGTAACGAATCCCTCAACCTGAATGTTCAGCCGCCGGCCGTGATTATGATGGCCGGCCTGCAGGGTGCTGGTAAGACGACCACTGTTGCCAAGCTTTCCCGCTTCCTCAAGGAACGCCAGAAGAAATCCGTGATGGTTGTCAGTGCCGACGTTTACCGTCCGGCAGCGATCCGGCAACTGGAAACCCTGGCGGGCGAGGTCGGCGTCGAGTTTTTTCCGAGCACCGCTGACCAGGATCCCGTGGATATTGCTGAAGGTGCGATTGCTGCCGCACGGAAGAAGCATATTGATGTGGTGATTCTTGATACCGCCGGTCGCCTCCATGTCGATGAGCAGATGATGGGTGAGATCGGCAGGCTGCACAAAGCCGTCAATCCGGTAGAAACCCTGTTTGTGGTTGACGCCATGACCGGTCAGGATGCGGCCAACACCGCCAAGGCATTCAACGACGCTTTGCCGCTGACAGGCGTGGTGCTGACCAAAACCGATGGCGACGCCAGGGGGGGGGCGGCTCTGTCCGTCCGTCACATCACGGGCAAACCGATCAAATTCCTGGGTGTGGGCGAGAAGTCCGATGCGCTGGAGCCGTTTTACCCGGACCGGGTGGCCTCCCGGATTCTGGGTATGGGCGATGTGCTCTCCCTTATAGAGGAAGCGGAGCGCAAGCTGGACCAGAAAAAGGCCCAGAAGCTCACCAGGAAGATCAAGAAGGGCAAGAGCTTTGATCTTGAAGACTTCCGCGACCAGTTGCAGCAAATGAAGAATATGGGTGGCATTGGTGGTTTGCTCGACAAGCTTCCGGGTATGGGACAGATGGCCCAGATGGCCCAGCAGCAGGTAAACGACAAGTCCATGGGGCAGATGGAAGCGATTATTTGCTCGATGACTCCGAAGGAGCGCCGCTACCCGGATGTCATCAATAACTCCCGCAAGCGCCGGATTGCCACCGGGTCTGGTACACAGATCCAGGATGTGAATCGTCTGCTGAAGCAGCACAAGCAAATGCAGAAAATGATGAAAAAGTTTGGCAAAAAGGGTGGTATGGCGAATATGATGCGCGGCCTGGGTGGCATGATGCCGCCGGGCGGCGGAGGTGGTGGCGCGCCTCCATTTGGCCGTATGTAAAAAGCCTTACATGGAAAACCGGGAAACAACCGGTTTGCCTGTTTTCTTTGGCGTGTATTTAGCATAGAATAGCGCCCCTTTCGAGTATGGGTCTTCGCGCCAGCTGTTGTTCAGTCGGCGTGAATCGTACAAAGTTCGTACAACAGAACAGGATATTGGTTAAATGGTAACAATCCGTTTGGCTCGTGGCGGCTCCAAGAAGCGCCCGTTCTACCATCTGACAGTCACCGACAGCCGCAAATCACGCGACGGTCGTTTTATTGAACGTGTTGGCTTCTTCAACCCGGTTGCCCGTGGCCAGGAAGAGCGTCTGCGCGTAGATCGTGACCGTGTCAACTTCTGGCTTGGCCAGGGTGCGCAGGCCAGTGATCGCGTTGCCCAGCTGCTGAAGGCGGCCGCTGAGTAACCCAGTATTGACACCGGGGTTGGTGGCATGACACAGAATGTGCAGGAGACTGTGATCGGCCGGATTACGTCGGTGTTTGGGGTCAAGGGGTGGCTGAAAGTCTTCTCCTACACTGACCCCAAAGAAGGAATACTGAACTATCCGGACTGGACTCTGGATCTGGACGGTAAACGTATTCCGGCCAGGCTTGAAGAAGGTCGCCGCCAAGGGCAGGCCATTGTTGTCAGGCTGAAAGGAATTGATGATCGTGAGTTGGCGCGCACTTACTGTGGCGCTGAGGTCAGGGTTTCCAGGGCAGAGTTGCCGGAGCTCCCCGACGGGGAGTACTACTGGTTTCAGCTGGAAGGTCTTGAGGTCTTCACGGTTGAGGATGAGTGCCTTGGTAAAGTGCACCATCTGATAGAAACCGGGTCTAACGATGTTCTGGTGGTGCAGGCAACTGCGGGCTCCATCGATCAGCGTGAGCGCCTGATTCCTTACCTTCCGGACCAGGTGGTCCGGAAGGTTGATCTGGCTTCGCAGCGTATGGTTGTCGACTGGGACCCGGAGTTCTGACGGGTGTGGATTGGCGCAGTCAGTCTGTTCCCGGATATGTTCGGTGCGGTAACGGATTACGGGATCACGGGTAGGGCAGTCCGGGACGGTCTTCTGACTTTCCGGAGCTGGAATCCCCGTGACTATACCCATGACCGGCACCGCACAGTGGATGACCGGCCCTATGGTGGTGGTCCGGGTATGCTGATGAAAATTCAGCCCCTCAGGGATGCCATTCACGCGGCCCGGGAAGCGGCGCCTGGCAAGGCTTGCGTGGTTTATCTGTCGCCCCAGGGCGAGACGTTGAATCAGTCCGTTGTCGAGTCGCTTGCAGCAGAAAAGCCGCTGATTCTCGTGGCAGGCCGGTACGAGGGTGTTGATGAGCGCCTGATAGCGACGGAGGTCGATCGGGAAGTGTCACTGGGTGATTTTGTTCTTTCCGGTGGCGAGCTGGCAGCAATGGCTGTTATTGATGCGGTTACACGCCTCATCCCCGGAGCGCTGGGTCATGCGCAGTCGGCAGAGCAGGATTCTTTCGCCGACGGTTTGCTGGATTGTCCGCACTACACCCGGCCCGAGGTTTACGAAGGTCAGGCGGTGCCGGATGTTTTATTGGGCGGTCACCATGATCAGATCCGGCGTTGGCGACTCAAGCAGTCGCTGAGGCGAACCCGGCAGCGACGCCCCGACCTGCTTGAAAAGCGGGTGTTTACGGACGAAGAGCGTCAGTTGCTGGAAGAGATTTTGAACGAACCGGGTGCCTCTGAATGATCAGGGCATTAACAGATTGGGTATCAGGAGCATTACGATGAGCGGCAAGAACAACATCATCAGTCAACTTGAAGCAGAACAGATGACCAAGGAAATCCCCGCGTTTGCGCCGGGCGACACCGTGGTCGTTCAGGTTCGCGTAACCGAGGGTAACCGTGAGCGTCTGCAGGCGTTCGAGGGTGTTGTCATCGGTAAGCGTAACCGTGGCATGAACTCTTCGTTCACCGTGCGTAAGATTTCTTACGGCGTTGGTGTTGAGCGTACCTTCCAGACCTTCTCTAAGCTGATTGACAGCCTTAGCGTGAAGCGTCGCGGTGACGTACGCCAGGCCAAGCTTTATTACCTGCGGGACCTGTCTGGCAAGGCAGCTCGTATCAAGGAAAAGCTGGGCTGATCAGCGTATTGCTGAGCGCCAGACACAAAAAAGGCAGCCCATGGCTGCCTTTTTTGTGTCTGGTGGCCCGGTAGGCTTGCTGTGGGTTAGTCACAGTTTGAGGGCTTGGGCGTGAGATCAGAAGACGAATCAGTGATCGGTCGGTTTGTCGATGCGATCTGGCTTGAGGATGGGCTTGGTGAGAAGACAAGGCAGGCATACCGAAGTGACCTGTCACGGTTGTCCGAATGGCTGGAGCGCCGGCCGGGTCGTCCGATACTGACGGAGGTGCGCAGAGCCGACCTTCTGGCCTGGATGTCCCGTGGGCTTGCAGAAGGGATAAAGAGCTCCACGGCTGCAAGGCGCCTTTCGGGGCTCCGGCGGTTTTACCGGTTTTTGTTGCGGGAAAGTCTGATCGCCGAGGACCCGACCCTGCGTATAGACAGTCCGAGTCTGCCGCGACGCCTTCCGGATTCCCTGACAGAAGAGGAAGTGGATGCGCTGCTTTCAGAGCCGGACCCCGGTGTTGCCATCGAACTCCGGGACAAGGCCATGCTGGAGATCCTCTACGGGTGCGGTCTGCGGGTATCGGAGCTGACGGAGCTGAGGGTTGATCAGGTGAATCTGCGCCAGGGCGTGGTCCGGATTACCGGCAAGGGTGACAAGGAGCGCCTCGTCCCCCTGGGCGAAGAGGCAGTGGACTGGTTGCTCCGGTATATGAAACAAGCGCGTCCGGAGCTCTTGAGGGGACGGTCCTGTGATGCGCTATTCCCCGGTAACCGGGCAGCCGCCATGACGCGTCAGACTTTCTGGCACCGTATCAAGCACTACGCCGTGCGAGTGGGTATCCGGAAACACCTGTCCCCCCATACGCTCAGGCATGCGTTTGCCACGCATCTCCTCAATCATGGCGCGGACTTGCGTGTTGTCCAGATGCTTCTCGGTCACTCGGATCTGTCCACGACCCAGATCTACACCCATGTGGCCCGGCAGCGTCTTCATTCGCTGCACCAGGCCCATCACCCCCGTGGCTGAGTGGCTCGGTGGCCGGGGAGTGACAGGGCTCGAGGTGAACTTTCCCCGCACGGGGATGTCGCATTGAATTGATCCCCGGCCTGTGCCAATACTGCCCGGGTTGTTTAACCGATGACTGAAAAAGGGTTGTTTGCCAGAATGAATATTAAAAGTCTTATCGTGGTGCTCGGTGTCGTTGCCGGCTTGTCGGGAGTGGCCAGCGTCAGTGCCGGCGAAGTTGAGGACCGGATTGCCGGGCGCCTGACCAAGGCGGTGCCGGGGCTGAAGGTAATGTCGGTGCGAAAATCCGAGGCGGAAGGCCTCTATGAGGTTCAGAGCAACAACGGCGATACCATCTATACCACCGAAGATGGCCAGTACCTGATGACCGGTGACCTTCTTAAGATTACCGACCAGGGCATTGCAAATGTCACCGAAGTTGCCCGCGCCGAGGCCCGCAAGGCAGCGATGGCCGGGTTTGGCGATGATGGTGCAATCCGTTTTCCGGCAAAAAATGAAAAAGCCGTGGTGAGCGTCTTTACCGATATCGATTGCCCCTATTGCCGGAAGCTTCACGATGAGGTGCCACAGCTCAATGAGTATGGCATTACGGTGAATTACTACGCGTTTCCCCGCTCAGGCCCGAACACAGCTTCTTTCAGGAAATACGAGTCGGTCTGGTGTGCCGAGGATCAGCAGGCGGCTATGACATCAGCCAAGGCAGGCAAGCACATTGATGAGGCCAGCTGTGAAAACCCGGTTCAGGAGCAGTACCGGCTTGGTGGTCAGATTGGCGTAACCGGCACGCCCGCCATTGTCCTGGAAGACGGCAATATGGTCCGTGGTTATGTCCCGGCGAAGCGTCTGGCAGAGGGGCTTGGACTGCTCTGATTGCAGTTTCGGTCGTCAGGGCTTCCCGAAATTTTCAGTATTTGAGTTGGTTCCGGTTCAGGGCTTATTCAGTGAGGCCTGAATCGGTATACTATGCCTCCTTATTGCAATTCATCAGCACCCCTTCGGGATCAGAGGTGAGAGTTTGAAAGACGTCAGTGTCGGAATCTGCGGACTGGGAACCGTCGGCGGCGGTACCTTTAATGTCTTGACCCGGAATGCCAGGCTCATTGCCGGCCGGGCTGGCTGCAACATCCGGATTACCCGGATTGCCAGTCGCCGGGCTCGCGAGGACATGGACCTCGGAGACGTACCCTTCAGCACCGACATTTACGACGTGGTGAACGATCCAGGTGTGGATATCGTGGTGGAGCTCATCGGCGGTTACGACGCGGCCCGTGAACTCGTGCTGGCGGCTATCCGCAATGGCAAGCATGTTGTGACGGCCAACAAGGCCCTGATCGCCGTTCACGGCAACGAAATCTTCGAGGCCGCCGAGAAGGCCGGTGTTGTGGTTGCCTACGAGGCCGGTGTAGCCGGTGGTATTCCGGTGATCAAGGCGGTGCGTGAAGGCATGGCGGCAAACCGTATCGACTGGATTGCCGGCATTATCAATGGCACCGGCAATTACATCCTCACCGAAATGCGTGCAGGTCGCGAGTTTACAGAAGTGCTCAAGGAAGCCCAGGACCTGGGTTATGCAGAGGCAGATCCGACCTTTGACGTGGAAGGCATTGATGCAGCCCATAAGCTGACCATTCTCGCCTCGGCCGGCTTTGGTGTACCTCTGCAGTTTGAAAAAGGCTATACCGAAGGGATTTCGAAAATCACTCCGTACGATATTGCCCATGCCGAACTGCTGGGCTATCGCATCAAGCATCTGGGTATTGCCCGCCGCCGGGACAATGGCATTGAACTGCGGGTTCATCCCACTCTGGTTCCCCAGAGCCACCTGATTGCCCAGGTAGACGGCGTCCTGAACGCGGTGCTGGTGGATGGCGATGCCGTTGGCCAGACCATGTACTACGGCCCGGGAGCCGGGGATGAAGCAACAGCGTCCGCGGTTATTGCCGATATCGTGGATGTCGCACGTGCCGTGGCCACTGAAAGCAGCCAGCGTGTGCCTTACCTTGGTTTCTCACCGGACGCCATGGAGGACCTGGATGTCCTTTCCATGGAGGATATCCAGTCCGCCTATTACCTGCGCATTACCGCTCTGGACCGCCCGGGCGTGCTGGCGAAGATTGCCTCTATCCTGAGTGAGCACGGCATCAACATCGAATCGATCATGCAGAAGGAATCCGAGCTGAAAGACGGCCGTATTCCGGTGATTATCCTGACCCACACGGTTCAGGAACGGCAGATCAACCGTGCGATCGACGAGCTGGAAGCCCTGTCTGATACCGATGGTCAGGTTGTCCGGATCCGCGCTGAAAACTTTAACTGACAGGTACGCACGTGAGATACATCAGTACGCGGGGTGAAGCGCCCGCACTGGGCTTTGAGGACGTTTTGCTGACCGGGCTGGCCACCGACGGTGGCCTTTATGTTCCGGAATCGCTGCCGCATTTCAGCCTGGAGGAGATCCGGAGCTGGCGCGGGCTTTCCTACAGTGAACTCGCCTTCAATGTCATGCATCCGTTTGTGGACGACGCCGTTCCGGCGGACGATTTCCGCAAGATGTTGAATGAAACCTACGCCGTGTTCGCGCACCCGGCCGTTGCACCGCTGGTGCAGCTGGACACCAATGAGTGGGTGATGGAGCTGTTCCGTGGCCCGACTCTGGCGTTCAAGGATTTCGCCCTGCAGTTACTGGGTCGTTTGCTGGATTATGTCCTGGAGAAGCGCCAGCAGCACGTGGTCATCATGGGGGCTACCTCAGGTGATACCGGCTCGGCGGCCATCGAGGGCTGCCGTCGTTGTGAACACGTGGATATCTTCATCCTGCATCCTTACCAGCGGGTGTCGGAAGTGCAGCGCCGCCAGATGACCACGGTGCAGGGCGACAACATCCACAACATTGCGGTGCGCGGCAATTTCGATGACTGCCAGCGGATGGTGAAAGAGAGCTTTAGCAATCAGTCCTTCCTGGGCGGAAAGACCCAGCTTGCGGCGGTGAATTCCATAAACTGGGCACGAATCATGGCCCAGATCGTGTATTACTTTCATGCCTCGCTGGCACTGGGCGGTCCGGATCGCAGCATGGCCTTCTCGGTACCCACCGGCAATTTCGGTGATATCTTTGCCGGCTACCTGGCGAAGAAGATGGGACTGCCGATTTCCCAACTGGTCATTGCCACCAACCGGAACGATATCCTGCATCGCTTCATGAGTGGCAACAAATACGAGCAGCATCAGCTTGAGCACACCCTGTCTCCGAGTATGGATATCATGGTGTCCAGCAACTTCGAGCGCCTGCTGTTCGACCTCCATGGCCGGGATGGGCTGGCGGTGAAAACGCTGCTGGAAAATGCTGCGAAGGGGCCGGTCAGCATTGAGGATTACCGCTGGAAGCATGCCCGCAAGCTGTTTGACAGCGACGCGGTGGACGACAAGGCCACCTGCGATACCATCCGCGAGATCTACCAGCAGAACGAGTATCTGCTGGATCCTCACACCGCCATCGGCGTTCGCGCGGCCCGCAACTGCCGCCGGGACCCGGCAGTGCCGATGATTACCCTGGGAACCGCCCATCCGGCCAAGTTCCCGGATGCCGTTGCCGAGTCCGGCCTGAGTGTACAGCCGCCACTGCCGGCCCACATGGCGGACCTGTTCGAGCGGGAAGAACGTTACACGGTGCTGGATAACAACATCGCCGGCGTTCAGGAGTTCATTGCCAAGAACTGGAAGAATACCTGACCTGGTATGGCACCCAAAAAGATCCTGCGTCGCCCCCAGCCGGAATCGCTTACCGGCTGGGGGCAAAAACTGCCCCCCTTGCTTCGCCGTCTGTACGCGGCCCGCGGTGTCACCTCCGATGAGCAGCTGAGCTATACCCTGAAACACCTGGCCTCGCCCATGTCCCTTCGGGGCATAGACCGTGCCGTCGAGCTTCTTGCCGAGGCCATTGACCGGCAGCAGCACGTTCTGGTGCTCGGGGATTTCGACGCCGACGGCGCGACCAGTACCGCTGTGGCTATGCTCGGCCTTTCGATGCTCGGCTTACAGAGTATTGATTTTCGCGTTCCCAGCCGGTTTGCTGACGGTTACGGCCTGACCCCGGGCATCATCGAACGGTTGCGCGACGAAGGCGAGCTTCCGGACCTGATGGTCACCGTTGATAACGGGATATCCGCCGTTGAGGGCGTGAAAGCTGCCAGGGAGCTGGGTGTGAAGGTAGTGGTCACCGATCACCACCTGGCGGGCGAAGAACTTCCGGACGCCGATGCCATCGTCAATCCCAATCAGCCAGGCTGCCCCTTCCTGAGCAAGAACGCCGCCGGCGTTGGCGTGATGTTTTATGTACTTACGGCGTTGCGCAAACACCTCCGGGAAACCAATCGTCTGCCCAACCCGGAGCCGAACCTCGGAAGCCTGCTCGATCTGGTGGCCCTGGGGACGGTTGCGGATGTGGTACCCCTGGATCACAACAACCGCATTTTCGTAGAGCAGGGCCTGCGCCGGATACGTCAGGGCGAGGCCCGCCCTGGCATTCTGGCCTTGCTGGAAATCGCGGGCCGGGACCATACTGCCATCAGCTCAACCGATCTCGGGTTTGTCGTTGGCCCCCGCCTGAACGCGGCTGGTCGTCTGGATGACATGAGCATCGGCATCGCCTGCCTGCTGGCGGACAGCCCGGACGAGGCCCGCCGTCTGGCCCGGGAGCTGGATACCTTCAACCGGGAACGCCGGACCATCGAAAAAGAGATGAAAGTCCAGGCCCAGGATCTTCTCGCCTCCATGTCACTGGACCTTGAAGGTTTGCCCTGGGGGCTGGCCCTGTTTGATCCCGACTGGCATCAGGGTGTCATCGGCATTCTCGCTGCCCGCATTCGAGAGCAGACCCACCGACCCACCATCGCCTTTGCCCCGGACGACAACGGCGAAGACATCAAAGGCTCTGCCCGCTCCATCCCCGGGCTGCACATCCGCGATGTACTGGCGGTGGTCGATTGCCGCCACCCTGGGATCATGAAAAAGTTTGGTGGCCACGCCATGGCTGCGGGCATGACCCTCGCCAAAGCAGACCTGGACGCTTTCTCCGAAGCCTTCGACCGCGCCGTTCGCGACACCCTTTCGGCCGAGGATCTGGAAGCCGCGATCACCACTGACGGGCCTCTGGGCCCGGGCGAACTTTCTCTCGATACCGCCGCGCTACTCAAGCGCGCCGGCCCCTGGGGTCAGCATTTCCCTGAGCCGCTGTTCGACGGCGAATTCCGGGTGGTGAGCCAGCGAATCGTCGGGGAAAGCCATCTGAAACTGGTGTTGCAGCCGGTCGATGGTGGCGGCATTATCGATGGCATTGCCTTCAACACCGGTCCGGAAGTGCCTGACTATACCCGCACCGGGGCCCGGGTGGTTTACAAACCGGATGCCAATACCTTTCGGGGCCGCACCAATCTGCAGCTCCTGGTGGACTATCTCGAGCCGCTCTCCTGATTCCCGGAAAGCGATACCACTGACCAAGCTTGGGCAGGAGGCGGGGGAGTTGCTCCGGGAGTGTCGAAAACAGGGATGTTTTCGTCAAGCGTACAGGGACGTATTCACAGCGTCTCCCGGAGCAACTTCCCCGCCTCCTGCTTACTACCAGGTCGAGGATAACCACGGCTGATTTACAAACCGATTTCCGGTAGAATTCCGCCTCTGTTTTACTCTCCATTTTCAAGAGCGAGTAAGGGTTTCATGGAAATTAATCCGATTGTTACGAAGATTAAAGAGCTTCGTGAGCGCACTGAAGCGCTCAGGGGGTATCTTTGACTACGATCAGCGCAGTGAACGACTGATCGAAGTTGAGCGTGAGCTGGAGCAGCCCAGTGTCTGGGATGACCCGGACCGGGCTCAGGCTCTGGGAAAAGAGCGTGCGGATCTTGAATTGATCGTAAAGACCATCGATAACCTCACCTCCGGCCTGGAAGACGCGAAAGGTCTGCTGGATATTGCTGCAGAAGAAGAGGACGAAGCTACGGTCGCCGAGATCGAGTCTGACCTCGACGGTCTTGATAAGGAGCTCGAGAAGCTCGAATTTCGCCGCATGTTCTCCGGCGAGATGGACGCCAACAACGCCTACCTGGACATCCAGGCCGGCTCTGGCGGCACCGAAGCCCAGGACTGGGCCAACATGCTCCTGCGTATGTACCTGCGCTGGGCGGAGCGTCGGGGCTTCAAGGCGGAGATCGTCGAACTGATGGAAGGCGATGTGGCAGGCATCAAGAGTGCCACGATCCACGTTCAGGGTGACTACGCGTTCGGCTGGTTGCGCACGGAAACCGGCGTTCACCGGCTGGTTCGTAAATCGCCTTTTGATTCCGGCAACCGCCGCCACACCTCCTTCTCATCGGTGTTTGTGTCGCCGGAAGTGGACGACAGCTTCGAAATTGAAATCAACCCGGCGGATCTCCGGGTGGATGTCTACCGTGCCTCGGGCGCCGGTGGTCAGCACGTTAACCGGACCGAGTCAGCGGTACGTCTGACCCATAACCCCACCGGCATTGTTGTGGCCTGTCAGGCTGGCCGAAGCCAGCACCAGAACAAGGATCAGGCCATGAAGCAGCTGAAGGCGAAGCTGTTTGAGCGCGAGATGCAGGAGCGTAACGCCGAGAAACAGAAGGCCGAGGACGCCAAGGCCGATATTGGTTGGGGCAGCCAGATCCGTTCCTACGTTCTGGATGACAGCCGCATCAAGGACCTGCGCACCAAGGTCGAAACCAGTAATACCCAGTCGGTGCTGGACGGTGACATTGACAAGTTCATCGAAGCCAGCCTGAAGATGGCGCTGTAACCAGTGCCTTTGCCACGCTAACCCGGACAACCCCGATTCCTAGTGAGCCAAAATGACTGATCAAACTCAGAATGCCGCACAGCATGAGGACAACAAGCTGATTGCCGAGCGTCGCGCCAAACTGTCAGAGATGCGCGATCAGGGCAGTGCCTTCCCCAACGACTTCCGTCGTGACGCCACCGCCGCCGGGCTTCAGGCGAAATACGGTGACAAAACCAAGGAAGAGCTGGAGTCCCTGGGCATCAAAGTGGCCATTGCCGGCCGCATGATGCTCGACCGCAAGGCATTCAAGGTGGTTCAGGACATGACCGGCCGCATCCAGATCTATGCCTCCAAGGATGTCCAGAAAGACACCAAACACTGGGATCTCGGGGATATCGTGGGCGTGCGAGGAACCCTGTCCAAATCCGGCAAGGGCGACCTGTATGTCACCATGGACGAGTACATGATGCTCACCAAGTCCCTGCGGCCGCTGCCAGAGAAGCACAAGGGACTGACCGACACCGAAGCCCGTTACCGTCACCGCTACGTGGACCTGATGGTCAACGAGGACAGCCGCCGGGTGTTCTACGCACGCTCCAGGATCATCAGTGCCATGCGCCAGTACTTCACCGACCGGGACTTCATGGAAGTGGAAACCCCGATGCTTCAGGTGATTCCCGGTGGTGCCACCGCGCGCCCATTCGTGACCCACCATAACGCCCTGGGTATCGACATGTACCTGCGTATCGCGCCAGAGCTGTTCCTGAAGCGCCTGGTGGTGGGTGGCTTTGAGCGGGTGTTTGAGATCAACCGCAATTTCCGTAATGAGGGGCTCTCCACCCGCCATAATCCGGAGTTCACCATGGTGGAGTTCTACCAGGCCTACGCGGATTACAATGATCTGATGGACCTCACCGAGGACATGCTCCGCACCATCACCCAGAAGGTGCTGGGCACAACTACGGTTGTGAACTCCCGTACCCTGGCTGATGGCAGCGAGGAAACCGTCGAGTACGATTTTGGCAAAACCTTCGAACGCCTGACCGTGGTCGACGCCATCCTGCGTCATAACCCGGACATCAAGCCCGAGCAGCTGGCGGATAATGCCAGTGCCCGCCAGGTTGCCAAGGATCTGGGCATTCACCTCAAGGACGGCTGGGGCCTGGGTAAGGTTCAGATCGAGATTTTCGAGGCGACCGCCGAGCATCGCCTGATCCAGCCTACGTTCATCACTGAGTATCCGAAAGAAGTGTCGCCCCTGGCCCGCTGCAAGGACAGCAACCCGTTCGTCACCGAACGCTTCGAATTCTTCGTGGGTGGGCGCGAGATTGCCAACGGCTTCTCGGAGCTGAACGATGCGGAAGACCAGGCCGAACGCTTCCAGGACCAGGTGGCCGAAAAGGACGCCGGCGACGACGAGGCCATGTTCTACGACGAAGATTACATCATGGCGCTGGAATACGGCCTGCCGCCCACCGCCGGCGAAGGCATTGGCATCGACCGGCTGGCCATGCTGCTGACCAACTCGCCCTCGATCCGTGACGTCATCCTGTTCCCGGCCATGCGCCCCGAGCACAAGGCCGACAGCCGGAAAGACGAGGGCTGATCCATGAGCCCGGTTGAGGTACTGGCCAGCCAGCTCAGGCCCGACCGTGGCTGGAAAGAGCATCTCTCGGAAGAATTCCGCCAGCCCTACATGCAGAGCCTGGCGGAATTCCTGGCCGCTGAGGAGCAGGCCGGCAAAGTCCTGTTCCCCGCCAGCCATCACTGCTTTAACGCCCTTAACAGCACGCCCCTGGATAACGTAAGGGTGGTCATTCTCGGGCAAGACCCCTACCACGGCCCCGGCCAGGCCCATGGCCTGTGTTTCTCCGTGCGCCCGAACGTGGCAACCCCACCCTCGCTGGTCAACATCTTCAAGGAAATCCAGGGCGACCTGGGCGTCACCCCGCCGGACCACGGCTGCCTGCAACCCTGGGCAGAGCAGGGCGTATTACTGCTCAACAGCGTCCTCACCGTCGTCCAGGGCCAGGCCGGCGCCCACCAGGGCAAAGGCTGGGAAACCTTCACCGATAAGGTCATCGAAACGATCAATCGCGAACGGGAAGGCGTGGTGTTCCTGCTCTGGGGGGAGCTACGCCAAAAAGAAAGGCCGGCACATCGACCGCAGCAAGCACCTGGTGCTGGACGGTCCGCATCCGTCACCACTGAGCGCCTACCGAGGCTTCTTCGGTTGCAAGCACTTCTCGAAAGCAAATGAGTGGTTGGAGCAGCAGGGCAAACCCACGGTTAAGTGGGAGCTGCCTTCAAAGGAAGTTTTGCTCGACCGGTACCGGAAAGCCTGAGCTCCAGCGGGTGGGGCAGTCTCCCAAAACCGTGCGGAGCCATGGATGGCGGAGCCGAGCGTACAGGGATGTATTTACAGCGTGTTTTGGGAGACTGCCCCACCCGCTGGAGCCGCCCCCCAAGGTTGATTTACTGCAGAAGAGCCATGGCGGCTTCCATCTGGGCGTTCAGATCCTCTTCCTCGCTCATGTCGATATTCGGATCCAACCCAAGACGATCAAAAGCAGAAACCTTCGTCCAGTCCATCTCCGTCCAGGGGTGCTCGGAGCCCGCAACCAGCTGGAGATTGGCAACCATCACCAGGTCGGCATAGTCTGCCGCCGGAACCTCACGATTGAAGCGGGCGTATTCCAGCGGAACATTCTGAAGATCTATCGGGAAGTCCCACTTCTTGAGAATCGTCGCCCCGATTTTCGGGTGCAGCTCTTCAATCACGTTGTCCAGCATGATGCTGCTGATCTGAATATCCTGATCTTCCACGTATCGCAGGATCGGCAGAACCCCGATCAGATGAACCAGGCCCGCGAGAGTTGCCTGGTCCGGTTTGAGCCTGGTGTAGTGCTGGGCCAGTACGTGGCAGACACCGGCAACTTCGGTGCTGGTCTGCCAGGTGGCGCGCATCCGCTTGTCGATCATGTCAGAGGTGGCCTGGAACATCTGCTCCATGGCCAGGCCCATCGCCAGATTGCTGGTGTAGGCCATGCCGAGGCGGCTCACCGCCATGTTCAGGTTTTCAATAGCCCGGCTGCCACGGAACAACGGGCTGTTGCACACCCGGATAATGCGTGCGGAAAGGGCGGTGTCATTGCTGATCACCTTCACCAGGTCGGCGATGGCCGAATCCTCGGATTGCGCAATGTCCCGTACCTGCAGGGCCACTTCCGGAAGGGTAGGCAGCACAAGCTTGTCATTTTCGATGGCGGCATTAAGGTCGGCTTTAATGGTTTCGACAATATTCGACATGGTCAGTTACGGTCCGCATGTTGGTTCCGGATACCGACCACGGGTGTTGGTCGTTACCCTAAAAAAATCAGATATGTGAGCTACTGCATAGCAAAATAGCAAATTCCGAGGGGTTTGCCTGTCAACTTATGTATCTGATTGTGGGCTTTTTTCCCTCTCGGGTACAACGTAGGGCAAAGGCATCGGAATAAGGACAGCGTCGGGCTGCCCTTCCGGATGAAGGTTTTTTTCACACGCATCATGGCGTACAACGGCCAGCAACTCACAACTGCCGTTACGGTATTTCACTGAGTTGACCACCTCGCCCACCGAACGCTCGCCAGCAACCAATGCACTGCCAGGAACCGGGAGTTCACCGGCCTGTTCAATCCGGAAACGAAACAGGCTCTTCTTCAGTTGGCCGAGGAAGTGCATCCGGGCAATAACCTCCTGACCGGTGTAGCAGCCCTTCTTGAAGTGGATACCGCCCACGTGTTGCCAGTTCAGCATCTGGGGAACGAAGGACTCCTGGGTGGCGGTAGTGAGGGATGCGACGCCGGCAGCGATCTCCGAGGCGTACCAGTCTGCCCGGGGCCGCTGGTCAGAGGTGTCGAGGCTGTTCTCATCCCCCGTGGTTTGCCAGAACTCAAAACGGGGTGTGCCCTCGGCGGTCGGCTCTGTTCTCACCAGGAACCCGGTATCCAGCTCGACAGAGTCCCCGGGGTCCTTCAGATTGTTTATGGCATTTCCCGCCAGGGTCTCGGCCACCCGGTTACCGAGAATACCGACAAGGCTGGCTGCCGGAATCACGTCCATGGAAGTGCCCCGGAACAGCATCAAGTACTTGCGCAGGTGGCTGATGGTGTCGTCAGCGAGATCGGTGGAAAAGTCCATCAGGATATCCTCTCCGGCCCTGACCATGCGGGTCAGGCAGTAGGCGCGGCCTTTGGGTGTTGAGGCCGCCGCCCGGGGAGAGCGCCCGGCGGTTACTTCATTGAGGTTCTGGCTGAACTGGCCCTGGAGAAACTTGTCTGTCCCCGGGCCGCTGATCCGCACGACAATCCGGTTATTCAGGACCGTCCAGCCATCACCGGGCAAAGGAAAGTCTGCAACCGCTGGTACAGGTGTGTCTGGGTCAGTCATGGAGTGCTCCAGATCAATGCATCATGTGGATGGTGGCCTGGACCGGCCCAGTCTGAGCCACATTCTCAGGCGACGGAATGCCTCTTCAGCAACGTTGCCGGGCCGGCCGGATGACGATGTCAGAAGGATAATCGTGTATGGCCGGTATCTGGTGTCTGCAGGGCGAAGTTTCAAGAGCGCCTGCCCGGACCAGACCCGGCTGGCCGCCGATGCAACTACCGGGATCTTCCGATGGTCTGCGGTTCTCGCATACAGCTGGTCCTGCTCTACAAGCAATTCTTTGACGGAGCGACGGCCTTTGAGCAGGCCGTTGCATTGAAATTGCACCAGCGCGCCCGCCAAAACGACCGGAATGGCGGCCAGCAGCCAGGCTTTGCCAGCCAGGGCCGCCACAATCAGAAATGCCAGCAGCGCCAGCCAGGGCACAGTTGCCATGACCCCGACCAGCCAGGACGGTGAGAGCGTCAGCTCAATCCGGCTGGACACGATTGAGGATTATGTCGACCATCCGTTGCAGGTCCGGATCTTCCGGGCGGCTGCGCTGCATGAACCATTCGAACATGTCGTTATCCTCGCAGCTGAGCAGTTTTTTATAGCGGGCCTGGTCGTCGGCGTTGAGCTCCCGGTAGGCCTCCTCTACAAAGGGGATCAGGAGGTTGTCCAGTTCAAGCATGCCGCGACGGCTGTGCCACCACAGGCGGTTAAATTCTGCTTTTTCGGACGATGCAGGTGTCTCTGACATAGTTTTTACCATCGAATCGTTTGTAAAAGTCGGTGTTGATTCAGGGCGCAAGCGTGCGATAAGTCGTTGGTACCAGCACGGTATCACGGACCTCATGGAGCAGTCCCGGGTAATCCAGTGTGTAGTGCAGCCCACGGCTTTCCTTGCGCTGCAGTGCAGAACAGATTATCAGGTCTGATACGGTGACCAGGTTTCGCAGCTCTAGCAGGTCGTTGGTGACCCGGTAATTGCTGTAGAACTCGCCGATTTCCGCGGACAACAGGTCGGCCCGGTGCTTGGCCCGCTGCAGTCGTTTGGTGGTCCGCACAATTCCTACGTAGTCCCACATGAAGTGGCGCAGTTCGTCCCAGTTGTGGGAAATAACAACGTCTTCATCGGAATCGCGCACCTGGCTTTCATCCCAGTCCGGGGCTTCCGGGGGCGGCGGAATATCTGCCTCACGCCGGGTAATATCTGCCGCCGCCGCCCGCCCATAGACCAGACATTCCAGCAGGGAGTTGCTGGCCATACGGTTGGCACCGTGGAGCCCGGTGAACGCCGCTTCGCCCACCACATAAAGCTGGTTGATGTCGGTTCTGGCGCGTTCGTCGCTGACAATGCCGCCGCAGGTGTAGTGGGCGGCCGGGACCACGGGAATGGGTTCTCTGGTGATATCAATGCCAAAGCCCAGGCACTTCTCGTAAATGGTCGGGAAGTGGTGCTTTATAAAGTCTTCGGGTTTGTGGCTGATATCCAGGTACAGGTGATCGGCACCCAGGCGTTTCATCTCATGGTCAATGGCCCGGGCAACGATGTCCCGGGGTGCCAGTTCTCCGCGCGCATCGAAGCGGTCCATGAATCGAGTGCCATCGGGCAGTTTCAGCAAGCCGCCTTCACCGCGCACTGCTTCGGTGATCAGGAAGGACTTTGCATGGGGGTGATACAGGCAGGTCGGGTGGAACTGATTAAACTCCATGTTCGCCACCCGGCAGCCGGCCCGCCATGCCATGGCGATACCATCGCCGGATGCCCCGTCCGGATTGGTGGTGTAGCGGTAGGCCTTGGAGGCGCCCCCGGTGGCAATGACGGTAAACCGGGCCCGGAACAACTCCACATGGTTGTCCTCAAGGTTCAGGATGTAGGCGCCGATACAGCGGTTACCCGGCAGCGACAGTTTCCGGTTGGTGATCAGGTCTACCGCGACCCGGCCAGACATAAGCTCGATGTTGGGCCTGGCCTGGGCCTGGGATGTGAGGGTGGTTGAGACGGCATGACCGGTGGCATCGGCAGCGTGAATGATGCGCCGGTGGCTGTGACCGCCTTCCCGGGTCAGGTGATAGTGGGCATCCTGGTCCCGGCTGAAGTCGACTCCAGAATCAATCAGCCAGTCGATGCTTTCCTTGCCGTGCTCCACGGTGAAACGGACAGCATCCTCATGGCACAGGCCGGCCCCGGCATTCAGGGTGTCGGTGATGTGGTGTTCTGTGGAATCCTGATCATCCAGTACCGCCGCAATACCTCCCTGGGCCCAGAGGGTGGCGCCGCTGCTGATCTCGGCCTTGCTCACCACGCATACTTTCAGGTGCTCTGGCAGATTGAGAGCAACGGTCAGGCCGGCAGCACCACTGCCGATAATAAGAACATCGTATTCGCAGGACTGTGGCATCGGGTCGTTATCGCAGGCCATAATGTGGACGTGTATTGAACTAAACTTTACGCTTGCTGTCTATTTGGCCTGACAGGGTGAGCCGCCCGGCAGGTGGCGCACCCGTTTCATGAACGGACGCCGGATAGCATCAATGACGCAACGATACTTGGTACAGGCCGGACAGCTGGCCGTCAAATCAGGGAACCCCGGCAAACAGTCCATGACTCCTGATAAAGACAAGCAACAGGGTGAGCACCCCGACAGCCAGACAGACCTGCAGTTGGTGCGCAAGGTCAAGAGCGGTGACCGTGCCGCGTTCGACCTGCTGGTAGTCAAGTATCAGTCCAGGGTTGCGTCTATCATCAGCCGTTACGTTTACGATAGCCAGGAAGTCATGGATCTGACCCAGGAAACCTTCGTTAAGGTATTCCGGGCGATCGAACGCTTCCGTGGTGACAGCGCCTTCTATACCTGGCTTTACCGGATTGCCGTGAATACTGCCAAGAACTATCTGGAATCCCGGGGGCGGCGTCCCCAGGGCAGTGCCGATTCGGCTGAAGCGGAGAATTTTGATGAAGGCTCGAGGCTTCGGGATACCGCTTCACCGGAACGGCTGCTGCAGAGGGAACAGCTCCAGAAGGAGTTGACCAAGGCCATTGCCCAGTTGCCGGAAGAACTGCGTTCGGCGTTTTTGCTACGGGAATATGACGGCCTCAGTTATGAAGATATTGCCGGGATACTGGAGTGCCCCATCGGTACCGTGCGTTCACGAATTTTCAGGGCCCGGGATGCGGTTGATCGTCATCTCGGACCTTTGCTCAACCACTCGGTCACGTAATTGAGGTTGCATCCCATGGATGATCGTCTCAGAGAAACACTGTCCGCCATGATGGACGACGAAGCTGACGAACTGTCGGTACGTCGCCTGTTGTCACACGGTAGCCAGGATGAGGTCCGGGCCCAGTGGCAGCGATGGCAGGACGTTCGGGATCTTCTGCATGACGGCCACTCACCGGCCCATGGAGTGGATGTGAGTGTTGCTGTGCGTGAATTGCTCGATGGCCGAACGTCCGCTTCGGCGCGGTCCCAGGTCCTGCGGCCGAACACGAATGTTCGCCGCTGGCACTGGCCTGCCGTGGCCATGGTTGCCACGGCGCTGCTCGTTGGTTTTGGCGCTGGCGCAGGTTGGGATTCTTCTGATGTCGGGCCTGCCCAGCCAGCGACTTCTGCTGCGCCAGAGGTGCCGGCACCGGACCAGCCGGTCAGGGAGATTGCACTGCAGGGTCTGGATGATGAGCAGTGGGAGTACATGAGTCGTTATTTGCTGGAACACGCGCAGCACAACAGTGTCGGCGCCGGTCAGGGAGCCGTCGGCTATGCCCGCCTGGTCAGCGCCAATGGCAACGGTTACTGATCCCTGGAGTGAGTGTGATCATACGCAAAGCCCTGAGTGCTGTTTCCCGGAATCGGTCACTGTCATTGCTGATGGCCCTGGTGGTCTTGCTTACCGGCCCAGTGCCGGCGGCGGCTGCCGATGAAGAGGAAGCAGCGGCCTGGCTCGAACGCCTCGGTCCGGCTCTGAACATGACCTCCTATCGCGGCGTTTTCGTGTACGCCCGGGGTGACCGCGTGCATTCAATGCAGATTGCGCACCGTTACAATGACGGTGTTGTCGAGGAGCGGTTGGTTCTGCAGGACGGCGGCAGCGGCGAAATTGTCCGCAAGGGAATGAACGTGGTCTGCGTGCTTCCCGAAAGGGGCCGCATCAAACTTGATCAGGTTATCCCATCCGGTCCTTTCGCCGAGGCGTTTACCAGCCAGTTGGTGCCAGTGAGCCGCTGGTATCGTGCTGAAATGAAGGGTGAGGATCGGGTCGCGGGTTACGATGTGGTGACGGTGGCCCTTCGTGCGAAAGATCCCTACCGCTACAGTCACCGGTTGTGGCTGGAGAAGTCCACGGGGCTTCTGTTAAAGAGTCATGTGCGCAATGCCGAGGGCGAGGTTCTGGAGCATTTCCAGTTCACCAGTTTGCAGATCGGCGAAAACATCCCCGACAGTGAGTTTGAAATTCGCACCCGTGGCCGTGAAATTTCGAGGACGCTCGAGGGCTCGGCGCCTCAGGCATCGACTGTTCAGCGCATGGATGGCTGGCAGCTTGGCTGGCGACCGGACGGTTTCGTGCCGGCCGCGGCTCCGCGTTCTGGCAAGGGGAAGGCGGTTGCTTTCTCTGACGGCCTGGCGGCGTTTTCGGTCTTTGTTGAGCCCGCTGGCGCGGTAAACATGCCCACCGGCGCCTCCCGGATCGGTGCCACGACAGTCTATATGCGCAAGGTCTGGGATGAGGGCAGAGCATTTCTGGTCACTGTTGTCGGTGAATTGCCGCCACAAACCGCTCGCCAGGTTGCTGAATCCGTCCGGATCGAGAACGCATTGGCACTTGGTGCAGGTGGGTCATGATTACGGAAACGGGGAAAGTTGTTGCGCTCAAGGGCGACCGTGTCTGGGTTCGGACCATCCGCGCCAGTGCGTGTCAGAGCTGTGCTGCCCGTAATGGTTGCGGGCAGAAAGTGCTGGCAGCCGCAACCGGGGGGCGGGCGAATCAGATTCTGGTGACGAACACAATTAACGCCCGGGTCGGGGATGAGGTCACCATCGGAATTGATGAGCGGGCGCTGCTTGGTGCCTCGCTGGTAGTCTATGGGATCCCGCTGATTCTGATGGTGGTGGCGAGTGTTCTTGGCCACCATTTGTCTGGTGGGCAGGACAGTGCCGCCATGCTGGCCGCCGCAGGTGGCCTGGCCCTGGGTTTTGTGGTTGTACGCAAACTGCAGCGTCCCGGCACAACGGACTACGAGCCCCGGTTGGTTCGGGTTAACCGGATTTTCTCCCAAAACTGTCTATAAATCCTACCGTTTTTTAAGTTGAAATTCGGTGTCTTGACCCGAAAACTACTGCAAGGTCTTTGCTACACCAGGGAGTACAACATGTCGAGAACAACAGAAGTTGCCCCGCAGTCCCGGAATTTTCAGTCCGGTGGCGCACTGGCCATTCTGCTATTGGTGCTGTCCGTCATTGTGCTGACGGGTTGGAGTCAGGCAGGGTTGGCTCAGGGTTTGCCCGATTTTACCGAGCTTGTTGAAGATAACGCGGGCGCTGTGGTCAATATAAGCACGACCAGTGCGCCCAAGGCGGGGAACGCGCGGGGTATGCCGTTTGACGAGCGCCAGCTCGAACAGATGCCTGAATTTTTCCAGGACTTTTTCCGCGGCCCCCAGTCTCCCTTTGGTGGTGCTCCGGGGAACTCCCAGCCTCGCCGGTCCATGGGCTCCGGTTTTATTG
Source organism: Marinobacter metalliresistant (assembly GCF_038098645.1). Lineage (NCBI taxonomy): Bacteria > Pseudomonadati > Pseudomonadota > Gammaproteobacteria > Pseudomonadales > Marinobacteraceae > Marinobacter > Marinobacter metalliresistant. The sequence goes on from NZ_CP101118.1 coordinate 3,964,140, forward strand.
TGTCTGAGGATGGCTACGTACTCACCAACAACCATGTGGTTGAAGGTGCCGATGAAATCATTGTTCGCCTGAATGACCGGAGGGAGCTGCCGGCAACACTGGTGGGGACAGATCCACGTTCCGACATGGCGGTTCTGAAAATCGAGAATGGTGAAGATTTGCCCGTGGTGAAAATAGGCCGCTCGAGCGAGTTGAAAGTCGGTGAATGGGTGTTTGCAATCGGGTCTCCGTTCGGTTTCGATTATACGGTGACCGCTGGAATCGTCAGCGCCCTGGGTCGTTCACTGCCGTCTGAGAATTATGTTCCCTTCATCCAGACCGACGTTGCCATTAATCCGGGCAATTCCGGTGGCCCTCTGTTCAATCTGGACGGTGAAGTGGTCGGCATCAATTCCCAGATCTACACCCGCTCCGGTGGTTTTATGGGCGTCTCTTTTGCCATCCCCATTGACGATGCCATGAACGTTTTCCGCCAGTTGCGCGACAAGGGCGTCGTTTCCCGCGGCTGGCTGGGTGTATTGATTCAGGAAGTGAATCGTGATCTGGCGGAGTCCTTCGGCCTTGAACGGCCAAGAGGCGCACTGATTGCCGAAGTCATGGCAGACTCTCCGGCGCAACAGGCGGGCCTGCAGGCGGGCGATATCGTGCTTAATTACGACGGTGAACCCGTTGAGCTTTCCTCGGACTTGCCGCCAATGGTGGGTCGCACTCCGGTCGGTGAAACGGCCAATCTCAGGGTGCTCCGTGGTGGCGAAGTCATTGAACTGGGTGTCGAAATCGGCCGGCTGCCCGAGGAAGGAAGCGAGCAGGCGGTAGTTCCTTCGGGTGGCAGTGGCGGCCCATCCTCTGCACCTCTGGGTATGAGGGTGGAGCCTCTGCCGGCGGATCTTGCCGATTCCCTCGGTGTTGATGGTGGGGTGATTGTTGCCGATGTCGCCCGTGGCGCCGCTTATGAAGCCGGCATCCGGCCGAGAGACGTAATCACTGAAATCAACCGCAAGAAGGTTGCCTCCGTTGCAGATTTTCGTGAGGTGGTCCGGGCGTTGCCTGACGACAAGGCAGTGTCGGTGAGAGTGGTGCGGCAGGGTCGCGCGCTGTACCTGGTGATGAAGCCCTGACCCTGAGTCACTGAGCACCAGGCAGTCTCTGAAAGCCCCCGGATGTGTTGAAAACGACACACCCGGGGGCTTTTGTTATACTCGCTGTCATAAATATAAATGAGTGGCCACGGAACGGACCAGAACCCATGATAAACAGACAGGAACTCTCCCTCCGCAAGCTGCTGGAATTTCGTAATGCCTGGGTCGCGTGGCTGATTTTTGCAGTGGCGGTAGCCGTCACTATCCTGCTTTGGCAGGTCTCAATCAGGCTTGTTGAAGACCGCACCGAAGCCAGATTCCGCACCCAGTCACTGCAGTTGAAATCGGCCATCGAAGAGCGCCTCCTGAACTATGAGCAGGTACTGGCCGGAAGCGCCGGGCTTTTCGCCGTGGCCGGCGATGTGTCCCGGGACCAGTGGCGGGAATACGTCGACAAGGTTGATATCAACCGTTATTACCCCGGTATTCAGGGTATTGGCTATGTCCGTCGTATTGGCGTGCGGCAGATGGCCGATCATATTTCATCCGTTCGGGCTGAGGGTGTTCACAACTACCTGGTGAAGCCGCTTGGAAGCGGTCCCTATTACTACCCCATGGTCTATCTGGAACCGGGAACCGAGCGGAATCGCCGCGCCCTGGGCTACGATGCCTTCAGTGATCCGGTCCATCGCCGGGCCATGGAACGGGCCCGTGATGACGCCGTCCCCACCATAACCGCGAAAGTCGTACTGGTTCAGGAGGAGCTCGGGAAGGACCAGGCAAGCTTTCTGATGTATTACCCCGTTTTTCAGGGCGGCGAAGTTCCCGGGATCCGAGCCGAGCGCCGCATGATGCTGGCGGGTTATGTGTTCAGTGCGTTTCGCATGAACAACCTGATTGACGGGATTGTTGGTCTGATATCGCCGTTTCTTGATGTCCGGATCTATGACGCGGGGGTCGCGGAGCGGCAGAATCTGATGTACGGCTCCAACCTGGGTTCGCTTGATAACGAATTCAGTTTCGAGATGAGCCAGACGATCAGCCAAGGGGGGCGTGACTGGTTACTGCAGACCCGGTCCACCCCGGCGTTCGATTTTCTGGCATCGGATCCGCGGCCGCCCATTGTGCTTGGAGCAGGCCTGGTTATCAGCGGACTGTTGTTCCTGTTCGTACTGGCTCTCATCCGCTCACGGCTGATGGCCCAGATCAGTGCCGGACGCTACCGGGCCATTACCGAAGGGGCTGCCAACGTCACGCTGGTAATGGACCGCACTGGGCAGGCTCTTTATGCCAGTCCGTCGAGCCTGGACATTCTTGGTTTTGAGCCGGACCAGGTGCAGGCCCTGAATTTTGAAGAGCTGGTTCATGGGGATGACTGGCCCCAGTTGCAAAAGGGCTTTGACGATTCCGTGAGCGCACCGGGCAAGCAGATGCCGGTTATCCGTATCCGGATTCGCGATGCCGAGGGCCGGTGGCGGGATATGGAAGGCACGTTCACAGCCATGCTGTCTGTGCCCGGTGTTAACGGCGTTGTCCTGAGCCTCCGTGATCTGACGCAGCTGAAGGCTGCCCGGTCCGAGCTGCACCGCCTGGCGTTCTACGACCCGCTGACAGGGCTGGCAAACCGGCAGCTTTTTCGGGATCGTCTCAACCATGTGGTGAGCCGCAGTCGCCGGAGCGGGGAGCCGGCCGCCCTGATGTTCCTGGATCTGGACGGATTCAAACGCATCAACGATACCCTCGGGCATGATTCGGGTGACGAGCTGCTGTGCCAGGTGGCCCAATGGCTGGTGGGTTGCGTTCGCGAAGAGGATTCGGTCGCCCGGCTGGGGGGCGACGAATTTGTTGTCCTGCTGTCCCGGATCAGCGGTCCGGACGCCGCAGGCAAGGTGGCAGAGACCATTTTGCGCAGCCTGTGCCAGCGCATCCGTCTTAACGATCATGAGGTCGGAATCACCGTCAGTATCGGCATTACCATGGTTCCCCACGACAGTGAGGATGCCGGAACCCTGATGAAGTATGCCGACCTGGCCATGTACCGGGCCAAGGAACTGGGTCGGAATACCTTCCAGTTCTTCACGCCCGCGATGAATATCAAGGCTGCCCGGAGGCTGCTCCAGCAGGAGGAGCTGGCAACGGCTCTGGATGGCGAACGCTTCGTGCTGCACTACCAGCCCAAGATTGATCTGGCCAGCGAACGGGTGATCGGGGTGGAGGCATTCCTGCGCTGGCACCATCCGGATAAAGGGCTGGTATCGGCCCAGCAGTTCATCGCGCTGGCGGAGGAAACGGGGCTGATTGTGCGCCTCGGCGAGATGGCACTTCGCCAGGCCTGTATCCAGGTTCAGGCTCTCGAACGGGCCGGATTTGAGTCCCTGAAGATGGCGGTGAATCTGTCGGTGCGCCAGCTGACTGACTCCGGCTTTCTGGATATGATCCGGCAGGTCATTACCGAGACAGGCGTGTCGCCCGAGCGACTGGAGCTGGAAATGCCGGCCGGGCTTCTCAATGAAGACCCGAGAATGCTGCGCGAGCTGCTGGTTTCGCTCCACGATCTGGGCGTGTGCCTGATTCTCGACGATTTCGGCACCGGCTCCTGTTCGCTGGTTGCGTTGCAACAGCTGCCGCTGGATGTGATCAAGATAGACCACCGGTTTATTCGCGATATCCCCTACAACGTAAGCGCCACCGATGTTGCCTCCGCGGTTATTGCCCTGGCCCGCAAACTCCACCTCACGGTGGTGGCCGAAGGAGTGGAAACCCCGCAGCAGCTGAGTTTCCTGAAATCCCACGGCTGCGCCCAGTGTCAGGGTAACCTGTTCAGCTACCCTCTGGACGAGGATGCCCTGATCGGCTTCCTGGTCCGGCAGTATGAAAGGCCGCTGATTTCCTGATCATGGCAATGGCGGCCGGTAACCGGTAAAATCACGCCGTTCCCGGAACCGGGTAGCGGCCTCTCCGGGCTCAATCCTTCGTCTTAACTGAGTATTCATTGTCTGTGACTGAACTGAGCCGAATCCGTAACTTTTCCATTATCGCCCACATCGACCACGGTAAATCCACGCTTGCAGACCGTTTCATCCAGATCTGTGGTGGCCTGACCGACCGTGAAATGGCCGAACAGGTCCTGGACTCCATGGATCTTGAGCGTGAGCGAGGGATTACCATCAAGGCCCAGAGTGTCACGCTCAATTACACAGCCCGGGATGGTCAGGAATACAAGCTGAATTTTATCGACACCCCGGGGCATGTGGATTTCTCCTACGAAGTGTCACGCTCGCTTTACGCCTGCGAAGGGGCGTTGCTGGTGGTGGACGCCGGGCAGGGTGTGGAAGCCCAGTCGGTGGCCAACTGCTATACCGCCATTGAACAGGGACTGGAAGTGGTGCCGGTCCTGAACAAAATGGATCTGCCCCAGGCCGAGCCGGAGCGGGTGGCTGCGGAAATTGAAGACATCATTGGTATCGAGGCGTCTGAGGCAGTGCGTTGCAGCGCCAAAAGCGGCATGGGCGTTGACGATGTGCTGGAAGACCTGATCAAAAAGATTCCGCCCCCCAAAGGCGATCGCAGCGCGCCTCTGCAAGCGCTGATCATTGATTCGTGGTTCGATAATTACCTGGGTGTTGTATCCCTGGTCAGGGTGACTGAAGGAACCCTGAAAAAGGGCGACAGGATCGTCATCAAATCCACCGGCAAAGCCTGGAACGCGGACAAGGTCGGGATATTCAATCCCAAGCCAACCGATACCGACGTGCTGGAAGCCGGCGACGTCGGCTTTGTCGTTGCCGGTATCAAGGATATTCATGGTGCGCCGGTCGGCGATACCATCGTGCACCAGAAGTTCGCTGCTGAAACACCCATGCTGCCCGGTTTCAAGAAGGTCAAGCCGCAGGTATACGCCGGTCTGTTCCCGGTGAGCGCGGACGACTACAACGATTTCCGGGATGCGCTGGAGAAACTGACCCTGAATGACGCCTCCCTGTTCTTCGAGCCAGAGAGCTCAGACGCCCTTGGTTTTGGTTTCCGGTGCGGTTTTCTCGGTATGTTGCACATGGAAATCATCCAGGATCGGCTGGAACGGGAATACGATATCGACCTGATTACCACCGCTCCCACGGTGATCTATGAGGTGGTTACCAAACAGGGTGAGATCTTGTCGGTGGACAATCCCTCAAGCCTTCCGGATATTGGTTCTATTGAAGAAATGCGAGAGCCGATGGTGGAAGCGAACATTCTGGTGCCCCAGGAGCACCTCGGTAACGTGATTGCCCTGTGTGAGGAGAAGCGGGGCGTTCAGAAGAACATGCACTTCATGTCAACCCAGGTTCAGCTGACCTATGAGCTGCCCATGGCGGAAGTGGTGATGGATTTTTTCGACCGGATCAAGTCTGCCAGCCGTGGTTTTGCGTCACTGGATTACCATTTCACCCGTTTCCAGCAAGCCAGTCTGGTGCGGCTGGATGTGCTGATCAACGGTGAGCGCGTGGATGCGCTGGCACTGATTGTTCATAAGGAGCAGGCGCATCGTAAGGGGCGTCAGCTGATCGAGAAAATGAAGGAACTGATTCCTCGGCAGATGTTTGATATTGCCATTCAGGCCGCCATCGGAAACCAGGTAGTATCGCGGGTTACGGTGAAGGCGCTGCGCAAGAATGTAACCGCCAAGTGTTATGGTGGCGACGTCAGCCGGAAGAAGAAACTGCTGCAGAAGCAGAAAGAAGGTAAAAAGCGTATGAAGCAGCTGGGCAATGTCGAGGTGCCTCAGGAAGCGTTTCTTGCCGTACTGAAAGTGGATAACTAAAAGGCCCCTGGATGGATATCGATTTTCCCCTGGTTCTGGTAGTACTGACCTTCGCAACGGGTTTGATCTGGCTGGCGGACAAGCTGTTTCTTCGAGAGCGTCGCCTCGCTGGTTCCCGTGCCAGTGGCAATGCCGCAGGCGGCTCAGCCGTCGAGGAAGAAGAGCCCAAAGAGCCCTACCTGGTTGATCTCAGCCGCTCCTTTTTCCCGGTGCTGGCGATTGTACTGGTCCTTCGGTCCTTTCTGGTGGAACCATTCCAGATTCCGTCCGGCTCCATGCTGCCAACGCTTGAGGTCGGGGATTTTATTCTGGTGAACAAATACGCTTACGGGCTTCGGTTGCCCGTCGCGGGCACCAAAGTCCTTACCGTTGACGATCCTCGGCGGGGCGATGTAATGGTGTTCAAGTACCCGAAAGATGGTGAGACCAACTACATAAAACGGGTCATTGGCGAGCCAGGTGACCGCATTCGTTACAAAGACAAACAGCTGTTTATCAATGGCGAGCCTGTGGAGAGCCGATTTGTTGCAAGACTGCCCCCTGTGGAGTTGCGCCGGGAAGATCTGGGTGAGGTTGAACACGACATCTACCTGACCCTGGGCCGCCCCGGTGGAAGTGGTGAAGGGGAATGGCAGGTGCCCGAGGGCCACTACTTTGTCATGGGCGATAATCGTGACAACAGCAACGACAGCCGCTACTGGGGCATGGTCCCTGATGAGCTGGTAGTCGGCAAGGCCTTTGCAATCTGGATGCACTGGAAATCCCTTACCAGTCTGCCATCCTTTGATCGTGTGGGCGGAATCGAGTAACTCGGACTATCTGGAGTGCAGGCATAATGAAGAAAAACAATCTTTCCGGCATGGGCCGTCAAAGGGGTGCCTCGGCATTGACGATGATGGTCATGGTGCTGTTTTTTGGTGGTTTGCTGACTCTGGTGATCAAGCTCGGTCCCATTTACCTGGACGACATTACCATCCAGGAAGCGCTGGAAAGCCTTGATGGTACCGAGGGCCTGTCGGAGATGGGGGCTGCTCAGGTTCGCACGCTGATTAACAAGCGCCTAAGTGTGAACAATGTCCGGGGCTTTGATGCCAAGAATATCACCGTCGAGAAAAACGGCGAGTTCGTTGTGATCAATGTTGATTACGAAGTGCGCAATAACCTGTTCAGTAACGTGGATACCGTCGTCCACTTCAAGCATGAATATGAGATGAAGGGCAAGTGAGTTCACAACCGGATCTGGATCAGTTGCAGCGCCGCATCGGCTATCAGTTCCAATCGCCTGAGCGGCTTTTGCTGGCGCTTACCCACCGGAGTTACGGGAACCAGAATAACGAGCGCCTTGAGTTCCTCGGTGATTCCATTGTGAACATGGTCATTGCCGAATACCTGTTCCGTCATTTTGAAAAAGCCCGGGAAGGGCAGCTGAGCCGGCTTCGTGCCCGCATGGTCAAAGGCGTCACACTGGCGGAAATCGGCCGGGAGTTCCAGCTCGGTAATTACCTGCGTCTGGGGTCCGGGGAACTGAAAAGCGGGGGGTTCCGGCGGGAATCGATTTTGGCCGATGCGGTGGAGTCCATCATTGGTGCCATCTATCTGGACAGCGATTTCCACACCTGCCGTGAGCAGGTGCTGCGCTGGTTCGAACACCGCCTGGAAAAACTGGATCTTCAGGACACCCAGAAAGACCCGAAAACCCGTCTGCAGGAGTACCTTCAGTCCCGGCAGTTTCCGCTGCCGCTGTATGATGTGATTTCCGTGGACGGCGAAGCCCACAACCAAACCTTTCACGTATCCTGTGCGTTGCCTTCGCTGGACCGAAAAACCACCGGGACCGGCAGCAGCCGCCGCGTGGCGGAGCAGCAGGCGGCCCGTAACGCCCTGAAAGAACTGGGCGTGGAGAACCAGTAATGAACGATATCACCCGTCCTGAGAACCCGGACAGTCGCTGCGGTTTTGTGGCCATCGTCGGTCGTCCGAACGTGGGTAAATCCACGTTGCTGAATCACATTCTCGGGCAGAAACTGAGCATTACCTCCCGCAAGCCCCAGACCACGCGGCATCAGGTGCTTGGCATCAAGACCGTCGGGCCGGTCCAGGCGATTTATGTGGATACGCCGGGCATGCATGAAGATGAGCCCCGGGCCCTGAACCGCTATATGAACAAGGCGGCCACGTCGGCATTGATTGACGTGGATGTGGTGGTGTTCGTGGTGGATCAGCTGGCCTGGACCACCGCCGATGAGCTGGTGCTGGAGAAACTCAGCACGCTGAAATGCCCGGTTATCCTGGCGGTCAACAAGGTCGACAAGATCGGAAAGCGGGAAAGCCTGCTGCCTCACCTGGACATGCTCTCAAAAAAGCGCGAGTTTGCCGAGATCATTCCGCTTTCCGCCCTGAAGGAGACCAATCTGCAGCCTCTGGAAGAGGCCGTCGGGCGTTACCTGCCGGAGAGCATCCATTTCTATCCCGATGACCAGATCACCGATCGCAGCGAGCGCTTTCTTGCTTCGGAAATTGTCCGGGAAAAGATCACCCGCCAACTGGGTGCGGAGCTGCCGTACTCGGTGGCGGTAGAGATTGAGGAGTTCAGGCGCGAGGGCAGGACCCTTCACATCTCTGCGCTCATTCTGGTAGAACGTGAAGGGCAGAAAAAGATCATGATCGGCGACAGGGGCGAGCGGATGCGCCGTATCGGCCAGGAGGCGCGTGCCGATATGGAGCGTATGTTTGACAGCAAAATCATGCTGCGGCTCTGGGTGAAGGTAAAGCGTGGCTGGGCAGACAGCGACCGGGCCCTCAAGAGCCTGGGCATGAACGACCTCTGAGGCGGGTATGACAGGGCCTGAGTTGCAGGAGCCCGCCTATGTCCTTCACCGCCGCCCATGGCGGGAAACCAGCCTTATGGTTGATGTGTTCACCCTGAATCACGGCCGTATGACCGTGATCGCCAGGGGCGCCAACAGCACCAAAAGTCCCCTGAAAGCCCAGCTCCAGCCGTTCCAGCCGTTGGTTATGAACTGGGTCGGTCGGGGCGACCTGAAAACGCTTACCGAGGTTGATGTGCGCAGTGGCCCGGCGTTGAGGCGGACTATTTCCCTGTACAGCGGACTTTACCTGAATGAGCTGCTGCAGCGGGTTCTTCCGGCTGCTGATCCACACCCGACCCTGTTTGCGGCCTATATCGATGCCATCGACCAGCTCTCCGGCACAACCGACGTCGAGCCGGTGCTCCGTCGGTTCGAACTGGCGTTTGCTTCGGCCCTGGGCTACGACTTTGCCTGGGATGTCGCCACTGACACGGGGCAATCCATCGAGGCCGGCCAGCAGTATTGTTATGATCCGGAACAGGGCATTGTGTCCGGGGGCTCGCCCGGAGTACGCCTGCAAAATCTGCCGGGGGACGTGTTATTGGCCCTGGCCCGGGAGGATTTCGAATCCGGCGCCTGCCGCCGGGTGTCCAAGCGGGTTATGCGCGTGCTCACCGACTACCTTCTGCAGGGGCGGCCCCTGAACAGTCGCAGCCTTTTCACTCACCTTCGGGGAGAATCACATGAATCCTAGAGTTTTGCTTGGCGTCAATATTGATCACGTTGCCACCCTCCGGCAGGCGAGGGGGACCCGGTATCCGGACCCGGTACAGGCGGCGCTGATGGCCGAGGAGGCGGGTGCTGATGGCATCACCATCCATCCGAGGGAAGACCGGCGCCATATCCAGGACCGGGACGTGCTGCTCCTGAAAGAAGTACTGCAGACCAGGATGAACCTTGAAATGGCCGTTACCGATGCCATGCTGGCGTTTGCCGAGCAGGTGCGGCCGGAGTGTGTTTGTCTGGTGCCTGAAAAGCGGGAAGAGCTGACCACCGAGGGCGGCCTCGATGTCGATGGCCAGGAAACCAGGGTGGCGAAGGCCTGTGAGCGCCTCGCCCGGATCGGCGCCGAGGTGTCACTTTTTATTGCTCCAGATCCGGTGCAAATTGATGCTGCGGTTCGCTGTGGCGCCCCGGTGGTGGAGCTGCATACGGGCGAATATGCGGAAGCCGGCACTGCCGAGGCCGAGGATGCCACCTTCAGGACTATCGCCGAGGCCGCCGCCTACGCGCGCAAGAAGGGGCTGATTGTGAATGCGGGCCATGGCCTGCACTATCACAACACCGAGCGGGTGGCGGCTATTCAGGGCATCAACGAGCTGAATATTGGCCATGCCATTATCGCCCGGGCCGTCTTTGCCGGCCTGAAAGAGGCTGTCCGCGACATGAAAGCCATTCTTGATCAGGCCCGGAGCCGGGCCTGATCAAGAGGTTTCAGCCGCCTGGTGCCGTTCGCGAAACAGCTGCTGCCAGTCGGTCTGTTCGCTCCAGATCTGCAGGCGCTCCATGGCGGAAAGCAGCTGGTCTTTCCGGTGTTCCAGATCGGGTGCGGAGCACTTGATGGCTGTTTCCAGCCGATTGGCCGCGGCCCGGAGTTCCGGAACACCGCAGTAGCGGGTAGCGCCATGGAGCTTGTGAACACACTCCAGCAGCTCATCCATGCTCTGATTTACCCAGAGTTCTGATACCCGCTCCAGATCTACGTGGACCTGCTCCAGCAGCATACTGAACAGTTCCTCGGCCAGGTCAGCTTTGCCAGCCGCCAACTGAATGCTCTCATCAACACTCACGCAGTCCTGTTGCATCTGGCGCGTTGACGGACGCAGGGCGCGGCGGGTGTCCCGGACTTCCGGTATCCGGGTGCGCCCCGGGCCGGCCATGCCCGGGCAGACATAGCCGGTGTACTCGTGAATAATTTCGGTGAGCTGGCTGCTGCTGATGGGTTTCGGCATATAGCCGTCGAATCCCTGCCTGGTCAGCCTTTGCTGTTCGTCGGCAAGAGCATGCGCTGTGAGCGCAATGATCGGCGTGCGGGGACTCCCGGTATCCATCTCCCGTAATCTGGCTGTCGTCTCCACGCCATCCATTCCAGGCATCTGAAGGTCCATGAATACCAGGTCGAAGGGTTTTTGTCTGGCCTTGCTGAGGGCTTCAAATCCGCTGGAGGCGCCTTCGGCTTCGAGCTGGCAGTCTTCGAGCAGGGTAAGGACCAGTTTCAGGTTGGCGTCGTTGTCATCCACGGCGAGTACCCTGGGTACGTTGCCAGTGGACAGCCGATGGCCGCCAGTTTCATATTCCACAGTGGTGCGTCCCGCCGAGTTGATGCCATGCACCAGAAGCAATAGCTCGTCGTACAGGGCGTCCCGGCACACCGGTTTGGTCAGGTGGCCACTGGCCAGCCCGGAGAGCGGGGTGTCATGGGTTTCGAGCGTTGGTGTCAGCAGCAGGGTCCGGCAATCCCGTTCGATTTCCAGGGTGCGTACAAGCCCGCAGTACTGGCTGGAATTGAGCAGATGGCGGGTAATACCAACGATGGCCGCGGCATAACCGGTCTGGCTTTTCTGGGCTTCCTCAATCTGCTCCTGCAGGGCACCCGGGGATTCCACCCGGTCAACCACCATGCCCCAGTCCCGTAACAGGTGTTCTACCGCCAGGCCCGTGGTCTTCTGTTGTTCAAGGTAGATAACCCGCTCACCTTGCAGCGCATCCCTCGGCGCGATGGCTTCACCACTGGTTGCCAGCTCCGATGTCAGGGTAAACCAGAAGGTTGAGCCCTTGCCCAGTTCGCTCTCAAGGCCGATCCTGCCGCCCATCTCCTCCACCAGCCGTTTGGAGATGGCCAGGCCGAGACCGGTACCGCCATACTGGCGGGCAGTGGACGCGTCTGCCTGGCTGAAGGCATTGAACAGGGACTGCTGCTGGGCCCGGGAAAGGCCCACGCCGGAATCGGAAATGCTCAGGCGGAGGGTGACCCGATTGGTGTCTTTCTCTTCTTCTTCCAGGCTTGCGCGGAGCACCACTTCACCCGTCTGGGTAAACTTGATGGCGTTATTCACCAGGTTGGTGATGACCTGTTTGACTCGCAACGGGTCGCCCATGATGTTGTCCGGCACATCGTTATAGACCAGAGGCACCAGGTCCAGGTTTTTGGCGTGGGCCGCGGGCGCGAGCATGACCATGACCTCTTCGACAATGTCCCTTAACTGGAAGGGTACACGGTCGAGTATCAGTTTGCCGGCCTCGATCTTGGAGAAGTCCAGAATGTCGTTGATGATGGTGAGCAGTATTTCAGAAGACTTGCGGATGGTGCTCAGATGGTCCCTCTGCTGCCTTGGCAGCGGGCTTTTCAGCAACAGTTCGGTGAAGCCGATAATGCCATTGAGGGGGGTGCGGATTTCGTGGGACATATTGGCCAGAAATTCCGACTTGATCCGGCTGGCTTCCAGGGCCTCCTTCCGTGCGAAGTCCAGTTCAATATTCTGGATCTCGATGGTTTCCAGGGTCTCACGCAGGTCCCCGGTAGCCTGGTCGACATTCTGCTGCATCTCGGCCTGGGCTTTGCTCAGCTCTTCAGCCATGGCATTGAGCCCGGATTCGAGCTGCTCGAATTCAGGGCCGGCTCCGGTATGGATACGGGTGTCCAGCCTTCCTTCCTTGAGTTTGGCAACGGCTGCATTCAGTTCAAACACCGGATTGGTGAAGGCCCGGCTGAGCCTCAGGGCAATCGCCATACTGAGGATGACGCCGCCCAGAACCAGCAGCAGGGAGATCAGCAGAGCCTTGTAGGTCTCCTTCTCGGTACGGATGTGGGACATCTCCACGACGACCCAGCCCAGGGGCTCCCGCAGGCCGGACATGGACTGGCGGGCATCCGGGTCCATCATGCTCTCGATCATCAGATCCTGAAGGAAGACGGGGGTAATAAAGCGGGTGCTGTTCTCCCGGGAAATTCGTGTGGCACGTTCGGCGGTCAGCTCTTCGCTGTTCACGGTCTCGGAACTGCCAGGCCCGGTATGCAGCAGTCGTGAGCCGTCACTGCCAAAGAAGGTGATTGAGCGGACATCCTGTTCTTCGAGAAGGGCATTGGAGAGATTGCTGAGCAGGCTCCGGTTAGCGGTGAACAAACCGTACTCCGACCCTGCCGCCAACTGGCGTGACAGAGATTCACCCCGGTCCCTGAGCAGACTCTCAATATCGGTGACCCAGCTGTAGGTGAAAAACAGCCCCAGCATCAAGGTGGTCAGAAGGGTGGGAACCAGGGTTACCACCAAAACTTTCTTGCGAATGCCCCAACGTCGCATACTGTGTTCCTGAATTATTGCTTTGTCCGCACGCAGGTGCGGAAAACTTCCCTGTTAAGAATAGATGATCCGGACGCGGATAACTGTGTTAATTCAGTCCCGGCAGCCCCGGAAAATCTCGTGGCGGATATAGCCACCGGTCATGGATATAGCAAGAAGCTGTATTGGGAGACCGGGGCGATAACGCGTATCATGCGAAGCCAAAAGTGTACCACAGGGTTATCATATGCATTTTCCCACCATTGAAGATTATGTCGGGCACACCCCTCTGGTTCGCCTGCAACGTCTCCCCGGTGAGACCAGCAACATCATTCTGGCCAAGCTGGAGGGTAACAACCCCGCCGGCTCGGTAAAGGATCGCCCGGCCATCAGCATGATCCAGGAGGCGGAGCGCCGCGGTGAAATCAAGCCGGGCGATACTCTGATTGAGGCGACCAGTGGCAATACCGGCATAGCCCTTGCGATGGCGGCAGCGATCAAGGGCTACCGTATGGTGCTGATTATGCCCGCCAACATGAGTGAGGAGCGCCGGGCCTCCATGCGGGCCTATGGCGCAGAGATTGTCACGGTTACCAAAGAAGAGGGCATGGAAGCCGCCCGGGACCTGGCCCTCAGGATGGAAGCCGAGGGCAAGGGTAAGGTGCTGGACCAGTTCAGTAACCAGGATAATCCACTGGCGCATTACCGCACGACCGGACCCGAAATCTGGGAGCAGACCGAAGGGCGTGTCACGCACTTTGTCAGCTCGATGGGCACCACTGGCACCATCATGGGCGTTTCCCGGTATCTCAAGGAGCGCAACCCTGATATCCGCATTATCGGTCTGCAGCCGAAAGAGGGCGCCTCGATCCCCGGAATCCGGCGCTGGCCCGAGGCCTACCTGCCGAAAATCTACGATGCCACTCGGGTGGACCAGGTGCTGGACATCGGGCAGGAAGAAGCCGAGACCACCATGCGGGCCCTGGCCTCCGAAGAGGGTATCTTTTGCGGGGTATCCTCGGGCGGGTCCATTGCCGCCGCCCTGAAACTGTCACAACAGGTTGAAAATGCCATCATCGTAGCCATTATCTGTGATCGCGGTGATCGCTACCTGTCGACTGGCGTGTTTCCCGGCGCCTGAATCCGTTTTTACCAAGAGACCCGAATATGAGCAGACGACGCAGGAAGGCTCTTCCCAAAGAGCCTGTGCGCTGTGACATTGAATCCCTGAGCCACGACGGCCGGGGGATCGCCCGTCAGGACGGCAAAATCCAGTTTGTGGATGGCGCCCTGCCCGGGGAGACGGTGATCGCCAAAGTGGTGTCCAGCCGCAGCAAATTTGATGAACTGCGCGCCGAACAGGTGTTGGAAGCCGCGCCGGAGCGCCAGGCACCGCCCTGCGAGTTCGCCGACCTGTGCGGGGGCTGCAGCCTTCAGCACATGAGTGGCGATGCCCAGATCCGGTTCAAGGAAACTACCCTGCGTGAACATTTTGCCCACTTCGGGGGCATTGAACCCGAAGAGTGGATCGAACCCCTGCGCTCGGAAAGCAGCCTGGGTTATCGCCGTAAGGCGCGCCTGGGGGTCCGTTACGTGAAGGCCCGGGAATCCGTTCTGGTGGGTTTCCGGGAGAAGCGCAACAGCTTCCTGACCGACATTGATCGCTGCGCAGTGCTGGATCCGCGCATTGGAGAGCGGGTGCTGCCACTGCGCGACATGCTCCACGACCTGGACGCCTACAACCGGATTGCCCAGGTGGAAGTGGCCTGTGGTGATGATGTGGCTGTGATGGTTTTCCGAAACATGGATGAGCTCTCGGCGGGTGACCGGGAAAAACTCATTGCCTTTGGTCAGGCCCACGATTTGCATATTTACCTGCAACCCAAGGGGCCGGATACCGTGCACCGGATCTGGCCTGAATCTGCTGGCCGGGATGACGAACGTCTGAGCTACCGGCTGGAAGAATTCAAACTGACCATGAAATTTCATCCCATGGACTTTACCCAGGTCAATGCAGGCATCAACCGGGCGATGGTACACAGGGCTGTCGAGTGGCTGGATGTGCAGCCAGAGGAGCGGGTGCTGGATCTGTTTTGCGGCCTTGGCAACTTCACCCTGCCGCTGGCCAGGAAGGGTGGCCAGGTTGTTGGCGTGGAAGGCGATGAGACCATGGTCGTCCGTGGTCGGGAAAACGCGGAACTAAACGGTCTGGATAATGTCGCTTTTCACGGCGCCGATCTGCATGGGGATTTCACGGGACAAAGTTGGGCAAAGGAAGGGTTCGACAAGATCCTGATTGATCCGCCCCGTTCCGGTGCCGAAGAAATCTGCACGTACCTGACGGCATTCGGGGCCCGGAGGATTGTCTATGTGTCCTGCAATCCGGCCACCCTGGCGCGGGATGCGGGGGTGATGGTGCGCAACGGCTATCGTCTGGTGCGCGCGGGTGTGATGGACATGTTTCCCCACACCACCCATGTGGAATCCATCGCGCTGTTCGAGCGGGATTCCGGCTGAAGATGTCGTGGGCCGTCAGGGATGGCTGCGGGAACCATCAGGAACAACAAGACTGATATGGTAAAAGTTCGCGAAGACTACGCAATGACCGGCGACGGCCAGGTGGATATTGAGGGCTGGGTACACCAGATTGCCTCGCAAACACATCTGGACGACGTTAACCAGTTCCGGCGAGCCTGCGAAAAGGCGGCTGAGATTGATCTGCAGGCGTTCCGGGAAGATCGCCTGTGGGCGCCCGGTTCCAGCAGTTTCCGTATCGGTATTGAAATGGCCCAGGTGCTGGCGGAACTGCATCTGGACCAGGCCAGTCTGGTGGCCGCGATTCTGTATCGGTCCGTTCGTGAGGAACGGGTTCCGCTTGAAGACATCCGCAAGGAATTTGGCGATGAGGTCGCAGGCCTGATCAATGGCGTTCAGCAAATGGCGGCGATTTCCTCCATTCATCACCCGCTCAAGGGCAATGTGCTGGGGCAGAGTGAAGGCCAGCTGGACAACGTTCGCAAGATGCTCGTTACCATGATCGATGACGTGCGCGTTGCCCTGATCAAGCTCGCGGAGCGGACCTGCGCCATCCGGGCCGTCAAGAATGGCACCGAAGAGAAGCGCATGCGCGTTGCCCGGGAAGTGTTCGACATCTATTCGCCGCTTGCCCATCGTCTTGGCATAGGCCACATCAAATGGGAGCTGGAGGACCTGTCCTTCCGCTACCTGCACGGGTCCGCCTACAAAAAGATTGCCAGGCTGCTTGATGAAAAGCGCCTTGACCGGGACGGCTACATAAGGCAGGTAATTAAGACCCTCCAGACGGAACTGAAAGCCTTCGGAATTGAGGGCGAACTTTCGGGCCGGGCCAAGCACATCTACAGCATCTGGCGGAAAATGCGGCGCAAGGGTATCGACTTTTCCCAGGTGTACGATGTCCGTGCTGTGCGAATCCTGGTGCCGGAAGTACGGGACTGCTATGCCGCGCTCGGGATCGTTCATACCCTGTGGCGCCATATCCCCAACGAGTTCGATGACTATATTGCCAATCCCAAGGAAAACGGTTACCAGTCGCTGCACACGGCGGTGATCGGGCCGGAAGGCAAGGTCATGGAGGTCCAGATCCGTACCCACAAGATGCACGAGGAAGCGGAGCTGGGTGTGTGCGCCCATTGGTTGTACAAGGGCACGGACAAAAGCAACAAGTCCACCGGTTACGATGCCAAGATCAACTGGCTGCGCCAGGTTCTTGAATGGCAGGAAGAGCTTGGCGACCTGTCCGGGCTGGCGGACCATCTGAAGTCCGATGTGACATCGGACCGGGTGTATGTATTCACCCCCGAGGGCCATGTGGTGGATCTGCCCCAGGGTGCGACCCCGGTGGATTTCGCCTATCGGGTCCATACTGAAATCGGCCACGCCTGTCGGGGAGCGCGGGTGAACAGTCGTATCGTGCCGCTGACCTATCCGCTGAAAACCGGGGATCAGGTGTTTGTCCTGACCTCCAATAACCCGGCCCCCAGTCGTGACTGGCTGAACCCGAGCCTCGGCTATATCCAGACGTCCCGGGCCCGGGCCAAGGTAACGCACTGGTTCAAGCAACAGGATCGCGGCCGCAATATCATTGATGGCCGGGCCATCCTTGAGGACGAATTCGGGCGCCTGTCGCTTTACGATGTGGATCTCGGCGAGCTGGCAGAGAAAGTGAACTACCACAGCGCCGAGGACATGTTTGCCGCGGTTGGTGCCGGCGACCTGCGCCCGACTCATGTGGCCAACGTGGCCCAGCAGATGCTGGAGCCGAAATCCGGGCAACTGGACCTCAAGCTCAGCACCCAGCGGCGCAGGCCTTACGACACTGAATCCGATATCCAGATTGTCGGCGTAGGCAAGCTGAAGACCCAGGTGGCAAAATGCTGCAAACCCTTGCCCGGGGATGCCATTGGCGGCTACATCACCGTGGGTCGGGGGGTAACCGTGCACCGTCAGGATTGCCTGACATTCCTGAATCTGCAGGAGTTTGAACCGAACCGGATAATCGAGGTGAGCTGGGGCGGCCGACCGGCGGCTGTCTATCCGGTGGACATCGAGATTGAAGCCTACGACCGGTCCGGATTGCTGCGGGACATCACCCAGGTGCTGTCCTCGTCCAGGAGTGATGTGCTGGCGCTGAATACCCTGAGTAACAAGGATGAAAATACGGCCACCATGTTGTTGACGGTAGAGATTTCCAGTCTGGAGCAGTTGGCTCGACTGCTGGCGAAGATCCGTAACCTGCCCAATGTCATTGATGTAAGGCGTAAGCGCGGATGAGCTACACTATTGATGACCTGAAAACCCTCATGGCCCGGCTCCGGGACCCGGAGACCGGCTGCCCATGGGACACCTGGCAAACCTACAAGACCATTGTGCCTCATACCCTTGAGGAGGCCTACGAAGTCGCCGATGCCATTGAGCGCGAGAATTACCCGCATCTGAAGGATGAATTGGGTGACCTGCTGTTCCAGGTGATCTTCTACGCCCAGATTGGTCGGGAAGACGGGCATTTCGACTTTGATGGTGTGGTTGATCACCTGGTTCGGAAACTGGTGCGTCGGCACCCCCACGTCTTTCCCGAGGGCACCCTGGAAAGCCGTATCGACCCGGATCACCGGCCGGATGAAGCCTGGATCAGGGAAAGCTGGGAGCGCATCAAAGCGGAAGAGCGGGCACTGGCCTCCACCCCGGAGACTAACGAGCAATCCAGCCGGCTTGACGGCATTGCCCGAACCCTGCCGGCCATGGCCCGGGCTGAAAAGCTCCAGAAGCGGGCGGCCCGGCACGGTTTTGACTGGCCGGATACCGGACCGGTCTTCGACAAGCTCCACGAGGAAATCGACGAGCTCAAGGAAGCATGGGAGGCGGCGCAAACTGGCGCTGGCGATCCAGACGCCGTTGAAGATGAACTGGGTGATCTTCTTTTCGTCTGCGTGAACCTGGCACGGTTCATGAGGGTCAATCCTGAGCAGGCCCTCAATCGAACCAACCACAAGTTCGATGCCCGCTTCCGGGCGATTGAACGTGTGCTTGAACGAGAGGGCCGCGACATGGGCGAAGAATCACTGGAGGCGCTGGATGCCGTCTGGCAGGCGGTTAAAGGCGTGGAGCGGGGAGGGAACGGATGCTGAATCCGGCCGATCGGTAAGTACAATCCGTTACCAATTTTCCCGCCCCCGGACCGACGGCTTCGTCTACACTTCCGGAAACGGATGCACGGTTTTCGTGCGCCGTGCGCCATCAATAAGATGCAGGAGTGAAGGCACCATGAAAATCAAAGATCTGGTCAATTACTGGGACAAGCATGCTCGTGGTCGGCTTACCCGGGACGCCTATTTCATGGCGTTATCTGACCAGCATCACAAGCGCCTCGAAAAGCTCGCAGCGCTTTATCCAATGAAGTCGCCCCAGGACCTGATGCGGGATCTGATTTCCGCAGCACTGGACGAGATGGAAACCAGTTTTCCCTATGTTCAGGGAACCCGGGTGGTGGCTTATGACGAGGACGGTTTTGAGATCTACGAAGATCAGGGCCTGACTCCGAAGTTTGTCAGCCTGAGCCAGAAGCACATTCAGCGCCTCAAGGCCCGTCAGCTGGAATCAGTAGCCTGACGGGCAGCCCGCTGCCCGTCGATACTTACTTTTCCTTTTCCTTTCCCTCCAGCCTGTCCTTCAGCGGGCTCTGGCGAACCAGATCGTCCAGGGCCGCACCAATCATATCGTTCAGGATATCGCTCTCACTGCGGTCCGGGTATAGCTCGGCCAGTGTAGCCACCCGTGCCGCATCCTCCAGTGGAAGGCGCAAATTGTAATCGTGAGTGCGCTCCACGGGCTCTTTTTGCTTTTCCCAGTGTTTGGGCAGATCAGTAACCTTCATGATGACTCCTTGCAGCTACAGGCTTGAATCGCCAATAGACTTTCTCGACTGTTCCTTAGTATCGTAAGTTTACTTTGCCTCCGTCAATTCAAAAGGACGCCAATGTGACTGAGCTACATCCGGATCTCAGAGAAAACGTGCGAATGTTGGGCGAGCTGCTGGGCCAGAGCATACGACGACACCCCGGGCAGGATTGTTATGAGCTGATCGAGGAAATCCGGGCCGCTGCCAAAGCGGACCGCCTGCACGAAAGCGGCTCTGGCCAGCGGCTGGTGAGCTTGCTGGGTAAGCTGCGCGATGACGAACTCCTGCCGGTTACCCGGGCCTTCAACCAGTTTCTCAACCTCGCCAACCTGGCCGAGCAGTACCATGGTATAAGGCGAAAACGGGGGCAT
Organism: Marinobacter metalliresistant; assembly: GCF_038098645.1. Taxonomy (NCBI): domain Bacteria; kingdom Pseudomonadati; phylum Pseudomonadota; class Gammaproteobacteria; order Pseudomonadales; family Marinobacteraceae; genus Marinobacter; species Marinobacter metalliresistant. The sequence continues at coordinate 3,983,977 of NZ_CP101118.1, forward strand.
CAGTCTGATCTGATGGTTGAATCCCTGGGTGAGGTCTTCGATCGGCTGAAAACCGGAGGTGTCAGCCCGGAGGAACTCCACCAGCGGGTTGCCGATCTGCGGATCGAGTTTGTGCTGACCGCTCACCCCACCGAAGTGGCCCGCCGCACACTGATCATGAAATACGACGAAATGTCGGATTGCCTGGCGAGGCTGGATCACGAGGACCTGATGCCCGCGGAGAGCGAGGAAATTGCCAACCGCCTGTCCCAGCTGGTTACGGAAGCCTGGCATACCGACGAGATTCGCCATGAGCGGCCAACGGCCGTGGATGAAGCCAAATGGGGTTTTGCGGTGATCGAGAACAGCCTCTGGCAGGCGTTACCACAGTTTCTGAGAAGCCTCGACACTTCTTTGCAGGAGGCTACGGATAGAGGGCTGCCCTTGCAGGCGTCTCCTATCCGGATTGCGTCCTGGATGGGGGGAGACCGCGATGGCAATCCCAACGTGACCCATAAAGTGACCCGCAAGGTTTTCCTGCTGGGCCGCTGGATGGCAGCGGATCTCTATCTTCGGGATATTCAGGCGCTGCGGGCCGAACTGTCCATGTGGCAGGCGAGCGATGAGCTCAAGGCAGTTGCCGGTGATTCCCGGGAACCCTATCGCCATGTCCTCGCCGAACTCCGTGACTGGCTGATTAAAACCCGTGACTGGGCCGAGGCGAGCGTTAACGGCGAACCGGCAGATGCCACCGGTATTCTGTTCGAGAACGAGGACTTTACCGGGCCCCTGGAGCTTTGTTACCGGTCTCTGGTCGATTGCGGCCTGGAGACGATTGCCAACGGCCCGCTGCTGGACACCATTCGCCGGGCACACACCTTCGGCCTGCCACTGATTCGGCTGGATATTCGCCAGGAAGCGGCCCGTCACGCCGAAGCCGTTGCAGAAATGGTGGATTATGTCGGTCTGGGGGATTACCTGTCCTGGTCTGAACAGGAGCGTCAGTCGTTTCTGGTGCAGGAGCTCCAGGGTCGGCGGCCACTGGTACCCCGCAACTGGGAACCCTCGGAGTCGGTTGGGGAGGTACTTGCCACCTGCGAAGTCGTAGCCCAGCAAACGCCCCAGGCTCTGGGCTCCTATGTGATTTCCATGGCCAGCAAGCCTTCCGATGTGCTCAGCGTCATTCTGCTGCTGCGGGAATCGGGAATGAAGTACCCGATGCGTGTGGTGCCCCTGTTTGAAACCCTGGACGACCTGCGTGGTGCCCCTGAGAGCATGGCTGCGCTGTATGAGGTGGAGTGGTATCGGGAGTATTGCCAGGGCCGCCAGGAAGTCATGATTGGTTACTCCGATTCCTCCAAGGATGCCGGTCAGCTCATGGCCGCCTGGGCGCAGTATCAGGCCCAGGAAAAGCTCACCCACGTTGCAAGCCAGTATGGTGTGCATCTCACTCTGTTCCACGGCCGCGGTGGCACCGTGGGCCGAGGTGGTGGCCCGGCCAACCGGGCCATCCTGTCCCAGCCGCCGGGTTCGGTAAACGGCAGTTTCCGGATTACCGAGCAGGGTGAAATGATCCGTTTCAAGTTCGGTTTGCCCAGGCTGGCGGTGCAGAGCCTGACGCTCTACACCACGGCGGTTATTGAAGCGACCCTGGCGCCGCCGCCGAAGCCGGAGGACAGCTGGCGGGAAACCATGGACTGGCTCACGGAGCGCTCCCTGAAGGCCTATCGGGATGTGGTCCGTGAGAATCCGGACTTTGTACCTTATTTTCGCCAGGTAACGCCGGAGCAGGCGTTGGGAAAACTGGCACTTGGAAGCCGGCCGGCGCGAAGAAAGGCGACCGGCGGCGTGGAAAGCCTGCGGGCCATTCCCTGGATTTTCGCCTGGACCCAGATGCGGCTGATGCTGCCCAGCTGGCTGGGCAGTGATGTGGCGCTGGAAGAGGCGGCACGGGATAACCGGCTCCCGGTCCTCAGGGATATGATGCATGGCTGGCCTTTCTTCCGCACCTATGTGGATATGCTGGAGATGGTGCTGGCCAAGGCAGATTTGCGCATCGCCAGCTATTATGAGCAGACGTTGCTGGACGATGACAAACTCAAGGCCCTCGGGAAAAGCCTGAGAATACGGCTTCAGGGCTGCATTCAGCGGCTTCTGGAGCTCAAGGAGCAGAACGACTTGCTGGAAGGTGAGCCGGTGTTCGCGCATTCCATGCGGGTGCGTAATCCCTACACGGATCCTTTGCATTATCTGCAGGCCGAGTTGCTCCGACGTGACCGGGAAAGTGAAGGCAAGGGCGAAGTGCCGGAGTTGGTGGAGCGTGCCCTGAAAGTCACGATGGCTGGCATCTCGGCCGGCATGCGCAACACCGGCTAAAAAGTGCTGGAAAGAGGCCGGGTAGCTCGGCCACTGACGCTGGATAACAGGAGTAAGCTGTGGCACTGGCTGCACGATTGGAGCGTTTTCTTGCCCGCAAGGGTATTGGTTTTCAGGAGTTGCCGATTGACCCGGTAACCAGCCTGGATTCAGCGGTTATTGCCTCGGGGCTCCCCCAGGCCGATTTTATCCAGGCCACACTGCTGATTGATATCAGCGGTGTGGTGATGGCCGTTCACAAATTTGACAGCTCCCTTGACCCGGATGCGGTCTACCAGTTGACCGGTCGCCGATTGCAGCCCCTGACCGCCCGCCAGACCATGCGCCTGTTCGGGGACTGCGACCCGGGGTTCACACCGCCCATTGGCCAGGCTTATGAGCTTCCGGTGGTGGTGGATGAAGATGTCGCCAAGGCCGAGCGGGTGCTTTTCTCCAGCGGTACCGATCACTCGCTGATGGAGATGGATGGCCGGTCCCTCAGGTTGGCGCTTGCGGGTGCCAGAGAAGGGCATCTGGTAATCCGCGGGCCGGGCAACGGCAACCGTGAGGCGCTGACCCTGGAGGAAGTGGCCGACAAACTCCAGAAACTCTACCGCCTGCCACCGATGCCGGCCCTTGCGCTGCGCATTCTCCGGCTGACCGCAAATACCGAAGCCACCGCTCGCGAGCTGGCCGAGCTCATCGAGTTTGACCCGAGTCTGACGGCCCAGGTTATGCGCTATGCCCGATCGGCCCTGTTCAACTACCCGGGCCAGATCAATTCCGTACAGGAGGCCGTTACCCGGGTACTCGGTTTCGACCGCGTGGCCCATATCGCCTTGGGCATCGCGTCGGTCCGGGCGTTCGACGTGCCTCGTCAGGGTCTGCTGGGTATGGACAATTTCTGGCGCCACTCACTGTATTGCGCGTTCCTGTGCCAGAGTATTGCACCCAGGTGCGGTGCTGAAAAAGGCCTTGGCTATCTCTGCGGGTTGCTCCACAACTTCGGCCTGTTGCTGGTGGGGCACCTGTTTCCCGCTGAATTTGATGAGCTTAATCAGCTCCGTGAAGCCAACCCTGAAGCCAGTATGCATTCCATTGAGCAGCAGGTATTCGGCCAGGGGGACGGACAGGAAATTCTTGCTGTGGGCCATGGTGCCATTGGCGGGATTCTCCATCGTTTGTGGCAACTGCCGGACCCCGTGATCAAGGCAGCTGGTATCCATCAGCAGCCCGGCTATCACGGAGAGCATGAAAATTACGTGTTGATGGTGCAGCTGTCGAATGCCTTGCTCAAGGAGCGTGGGATTGGTGATGAATTCAATCCCGACGATGTGCCAGCGCTGGTAGAGGGGCTGGGGCTGCAGCCAAATGTACTGGATGAACTCACGGCAGAAATGGATCGGGTAGCTCCGGATCTGGACGCCCTGGCCAGCTCCCTGTCATCCTGACACCCTGGCGTTGTTTGCGGGGAAATGCGCACTTCCGGTGCATGATACGGAGGTCGACTTTCTCTGACGTGGCTGACTTCGTATAATGCGCCCTCGCCGATTCCGGCTGACACCTGTTCCGGATGAGAGAGGCTGTCGCAAAGGCAGGGGTTTTTGCCACAGCTTTTCAAACGATAATGACTAAAACGGGAGCACAGCGTTATGCGAATCATCATGTTAGGCGCGCCGGGCGCAGGTAAGGGAACTCAGGCCCAGTTCATAACCGAGCGGTTCGATATTCCCCAGATCTCCACCGGTGACATGCTGCGGGCGGCGGTTAAGGCCGAGTCCGGGCTGGGTAAGCAGGTGAAGGAAGTCATGGCGACCGGCGGCCTGGTGTCTGACGACATCATCATCGCGCTGATTGAAGAGCGCATCCAGCAGCCGGATTGCAGGAACGGCTTCCTGCTGGACGGTTTCCCCCGCACCATTCCACAGGCAGAGGCCCTGAAAGATCAGGGGATTGCCATTGATTATGTTGTCGAGATTGCTGTCGACGACGACGAAATCGTCAGCCGTCTGTCCGGCCGCCGGGTTCACGAAGGTAGTGGCCGGATTTACCACGTAAAATATGATCCACCCAAGGTGGAAGGCAAGGACAATGAAACCGGTGAGCCACTGGTTCAGCGTGAAGATGACAAGGAAGAAACGGTTCGCAAGCGTCTGAAAATCTACCACGACCAGACTGCACCGCTGATCGGTTACTACCAGGACTGGGCATCAAAAGAGCCGGCCGCGGCACCCAGATACGTGCGGGTAGAAGGTGTTGGCAGCCTGGACAGCATTCGCGACCAGATCCTGTCTGAACTCACGTAAATCCACGGCATCCTGACCTGAGGTTTTCACACACGTGAAACTGCTGGCACTGGATACGTCATCAGAGGGCTGCTCCGCAGCCCTTCTTGTTGATGGCGAGATCTCTGAACGTTTTGAACTTGCCCCGCGCGGTCATACCCGGCTGCTGATGCCGATGGTGCGGGAGCTGCTCCTGGCGCAGGGCCTGGTGCCCGAGGATCTGGATGTCCTGGCGTTTGCCTGTGGCCCCGGTTCCTTTACCGGCCTGCGAATCGCAACCGGGGTGGTACAGGGGCTGGCATGGGGTCTGGATATTCCGGTGGTACCGGTTTCTTCTCTTGAAGCCGTTGCCCTTGGCGCGATCGAAACCCTCGATATTCCCGGGCACAGTATTCCCGGGCACAGTGGTATCGCAGTGGCCTTTGATGCCCGCATGGGGGAGGTCTACTGGGGCTGTTTCGAGTGCCGGGCTGGCATTCCGGTTTTACTGGGAGAGGAGCAGGTTTGTCTTCCCTCAGACGTTGCTCTCCCGTCGGGGCCCGATCACTGGTATGGCGTTGGCCAGGGCTGGCAGTATCGCTCCGGGATGCCCTCCGCAATAACCGGACAGGTAGAAACGATCGATGAAGCACTGGTGCTTCGTGCCTCCTGGGTTGCACGGTTGGCCGCTATCGGATACCGGCAGGGTAAGGCGGTTCCGGCGGAACAGGCCCAACCGGTGTATATCCGGGACGAAGTGGCCTGGAAGAAGCTGCCCGGTCGGTAGTCAGTCCGATCACTCAGGCCTGAGTAAATACTGAACAGCTGCCTTTTCTTCCGGGCGACAATCTTCCATACTTCCAGCTCAGGTTTTCCTGTCATCGGGCCAGCGGTATCTGAACATGGCGGTATCTGAACATGATTGGTGGCATTAATCCGGGCAACAATGTCGTTTCGCAGACGGGCAACAACAGCCAGGTCCGCGAGCGCAGTGATGTCGCACGCGCTCCCGCTTCGGCACCAGAGAAAACGGGCGATTCCGCTCGCCGTGATCTTGCCGATGGCCGCCAGAGTGTGGTCAGTGAGCGAACCCCCACCGAAAGTCTCGAGCGCCGGGTCGAGGCCAGGCGTGCCTCCGAAGACATCCGCCTTGAACGTTTCCGGGCTGGTGAAATCTCCTTGCCCGCCGCCCGAGCCCTGTCCACGTTTGCTTCCGTTGCGGCCGCCGGTCAGGACGCCGGCACCGGCGGCAGCCTGGCCGGAATCGATATTCTGGTCTGATGTCTGATCCCTCTGCTTCTTCTGTAATGCCCGCCGACTGGCAACAAACCATTGCCATTGCCCGAAGTCCTCTGGGGGACAGGTTTCAGGCTGAGTCTCTGGCCGAGTCTCTGTTACTGGAGAATTTAGGGGTGGTGCTGCCCAGGGACGTTCGCGATGTCCCGGTTCTGTTGTTCCTTGATGAGCAGGGCCTGGGCCTGCAAGTTACCGGCAAGGGAGCGCCCGGGCCGGTGCGCGCGGAATTCGTTACCGGCAAGATGGGCTACCGGCGTGAACACGGCGGCGGGGCCGGTCAGCTGGTCGCCAGGGCTGTCGGCCTGCAGAAAACCCGCGCCAATCTGCATATTGTTGATGCCACGGCAGGGCTTGGCCAGGATGCGTTTATCCTCGCCAGCCTTGGGTGCCGGGTAACGTTGTTTGAGCGCAATCCGGTTATCCATGCGCTCCTGGCGGATGGCCTGGCCCGTGCCGCTCTGAACGTGGATTGTGCGATGATCGTTGAACGCATGCAGTTGATGGAAGGCAGCAGTATCGACTGGCTTGAACGGGCTGGCGGTGAGGCTGCCGATGTAATCTATCTGGACCCGATGTTTCCGCACCGGGATAAATCGGCCCTGGTTAAAAAGGAAATGCAGGTATTCCGGACAGTTGTCGGCGACGATGACGATTCCGGACGCCTGCTCGCGGGTGCCCTGGAGTGCGCCCGTTACCGGGTGGTGGTCAAGCGTCCGCGGAAGGCGCCGGCGATTGCCGGGCCGGACCCAACCACACGGATAGAGGGCAAAAGCAGCCGCTACGATGTCTATGCCATCAAGGCCCTGCCTGCCCAGTGAGCCCTTAGCCTGTAAAAAGCCCTTGGTTACCCTGTGAAGCGCCCCTCAGGCTCCCATCATCGTGACCTGCTGAATCGCCTGTCGCTTCTCGACGCCCAGCACCAGCCGTGCATCCTCTGCCACCTCATCCAGCCCCTCGCCATAACACAGCAAGCCGTTATCATCGGTGGTGATCACGCCGTTCTTCTGCATGTTGGCTATGAAGTTCCGGAACAGGCTCTTGTCGAAGAACTCCGGTGCATTCAGGCCAAACAGGATCGACATGCGTTCGGCCAGCAGTGCGCTCTGCTCTTCCAGTTCTGCCGCACTGATCTTGCCCGAGCCGTATTTCCGGAGGATGCCGAGCGCGATATGGTAGCGCTCTACCGTCTGGATGATAAAACGTGACAGCACACGCAACCTCAGCATGGCCTCGGTGCCTTCGTCTGGCCGGCCAATCCGGTCGTCGTCCAGAGGCTTGAGCAAATCCTGGGCTATCAGAACATCGATCCATTGATTGATGACGGTTTCGGTCTCATCCGAGTGGTACTTCAGGAACAGCTCGGATTGCAGGTAGGGATAGGCCACGCTGGCCAGGAACACGATCTTCTCTCGCCTCAGGGAATCCTTGTTCTCAAAGAGGCTGGCAATCAGTGAAGGCAGCGCGAACAGGTGCTGGATATTGTTGCGGTAGTAGGTCATCAGAATGGCATTGCTGCCTTCCAGGGCGATGATATCGCCCAGCTTCTGGGGCTGGCGGTTAATCAGCCCCATGCCCTCACAGTAGGCCACCCAGTCTTTACCGCTGCCTTCGGGCAGGGTGACCGTCGCGGCATAGGGAAAGGCTTTCAGCAGGGCGGCGTACTGATCCATCAGCCGGATCAACTGGCCTTCGTCCATCGCCAGACGCTCGGTCCCGAGCAGAACCGTTGCGGCCATGCCAATCGGATTAACCGCGACAGAGGCATTGATGCTGGAGGCTACCCGGAATGCGAGTTCGGATACGGCAGTGTTGAGCCAGGCCGGGCGGTGCCCGGCGTCGTAGGCTTCCTCGCGCCAGCTGTCATGGACATCATCCAGAACGTCGGAAAGGTGAATGGCCTCACCGAAGTTGACCGCCACGCGACCGAAGGAATTGCTGAGTTTACGCGCCGTTTTGGCCAACCCGAAGACACTCTCTTTTTCTTTTTTCTTGCCGCGAAGTTCACCCAGATACGAGCGGCCCTCCATAACCTTTTCGTAGCCAATGTAAACGGGGACGAACACGATGGGCTTGCGGTGATCCCGAAGGAAACTGCGTACTGTCATTGCCAGCATCCCGGGCCGGGGTTGCAGCATCCGGCCTGTGCGGCTTCGGCCACCCTCGACAAAATACTCCACCGAGTAACCCCGGGAAAACATTACATGCATGTATTCGTTGAACACGGTGGCGTACAGCGGGTTGTCCTTGAAGCTGCGGCGCATGAAAAAGGCGCCGCCCCGACGCAGAATGGGCCCCACGACGGGCATATTGAGGTTGACCCCTGCAGCAATGTGCGGCGGCATCAGGCCGTTTTTGTAGAGCACGTAGGACAACAGCAGGTAGTCGATGTGGGAACGATGGCAGGGTACGTAAACGACAGCATTGTCCTGGGCGACGTCTTTCACCACCCGGATGTTGTTGATGGCGATGCCTTTGTAGATCCGGTTCCACAGCCGCGACAACACCACCTCAAGAACGCGAATGGTGACGACGGACATGTTGGCGGCAATTTCGTCGGCATACTTGTAGGCTTTGGCGCGAACCTTTTCCGGCGGGATATCATCTTTGGCGGCCGTTTCCCGGATCGCTTCCTTTACTGACTGGGTCCGCACCAGGCCTGCGACAAGGGTGCGGCGGTGTGACAGGTCTGGTCCCAGTACAGCCTGGCGTACCCGGCGGAAGTGGGTTCTGAGTATCCGGGCCAGTTTCCGGTTGGCGCGCTCTTCGTTATGCCGGTATTCATCAATAACCTGCTTGAGCGAGAGGGGCTGATTGAACTGAACGTAGGTGTTGCGGCCGTGGACCATAATGATCAGAAGTTTCTGCAGCCTGCCGGCAATGGACCAGGTGTCAGACAGCAACAGTTTTACCAGGGATTTCTCCTTGTCCGGGGAGCGGCCCCAGAACAGGGAAACCGGAACGATCTGGACATCCTGATCCGGGTGTTCGAGGCCGTAGTGAACCAGAGCCTGGAACTCGCTGGTAGGCGCCGGTGCCTGGCGCCCCCGGAAAAAACCGCCAATCCGGCGGTACAGAAAGAAGAAAGAATGCGACGGTCCGTTTTTAACCGGCAGGGCTTCTGCCGCTCCGGGTAATCCGGCCCGGATCACTTCCTGCTCCAGAACCAGCCGGCCGGATAGGGAGCTGTACTGAAGCACGTAACATACCGGCGTGTCCGGATCCAGGGCGAGGGCGTCAACGCTGTTGCCGCTGACATCTGTCCGGACCCAGATAAACAGTATCTTGCGAAAAAGGGTCAGGATCAGGCTGCGAATGCCCTGGTAAAGACGCATAAAGTGCAACTCCGTTGAAAAGACAGGTGCCAAGTTTACTTGGTTGAGTACAGAGCGGAAAGCCGAGGTTGCATTCTTGGCCAGCAAGGCAATGTGGTACATTTCAGTTTGGTCTTATAATCACTCAGGCAGCACATCAGATGGTGGTCTCGATGACTCAGTGGAAACCCGGCTGGACAAACAGACCGCCGGAGCAGAACGACCTGATTCTGGCGCTTGCGGGATCGGGCGTGGTGAAGCCCGGTAACGGTTGGCTGCATCCCCGGGACAGCGCGCTGTTCGGGGATGTCCTGTCCGATGCCGTCTCTGTGGGAACCTTCGGCGGTCGCGATGTATTCGTGACCGAGTTGCCGGAAAGCGCGGTTGAACAACAGGAGATCATTCCCCTGAGGGAGGCCCTGCTGATGATGAACGATGCCCCCGCGGATATGCTGAGTACCGGTTTCCAGGTCTGGCAGTGGTGGCGTGACCACCAGTATTGTGGGCGCTGCGGTGAGAAAACCGGTTTTCATGCCCGGGAGCGTGCCAGATGGTGTGAAGCCTGCGGGATTCCCTGGTACCCGAGGCTCGCCCCCTGCGTTATTGTTGTTATCCGTCGGGATGACCGCCTGTTGCTGGCCAGGTCGTCACGGGTCAAACGCCACTTCTACAGCCTGATCGCCGGATTTGTTGAGCCGGGGGAGAGCCTGGAAGGGGCTGTTTGCCGGGAGGTGAAAGAGGAGACCGGCCTGGATGTGACCAATATCCGGTACCACGCGTCGCAGCCCTGGCCCTTCCCGCACCAGTTGATGGTTGGATTCTTCGCTGATTACGCCGGAGGGAACCTGGTGTTGCAGGAAGACGAGCTCGCCGATGCCGACTGGTTTTTACCGGGTGACACACCGCCGGTGCCGCCGGAAACCACGATTTCAGGCCGTCTGATCCGGGCTATGGAGAAGGAAATTTCCCGGGGAGGCATTCCGGTTTGAACGATCAGGCGCCGCCCAGGGTTCTGGTGTTCGATTCCGGTGTCGGCGGTCTGAGTGTTGCTGCCTGCATTCACCGGTACCTGCCGGGCGCGGACCTGACCTACCTGGCGGACAACGCTGGATTTCCTTACGGCGACAAGTCGGAACCGGTAGTGATTGAACGCTGCTGCACCCTGATTGCCCGTGCCCTTGAGCAATACCCCGCCGATGTCATCGTGGTCGCCTGTAACACGGCCAGTACCGTGGTATTGCCCCATCTGCGTGGGAGAACATCGGTGCCGGTTGTGGGGGTGGTGCCAGCGATCAAGCCCGCGGCGGCGAAAACCCGGAACCGGCGTATCGGGCTCCTTGCAACGCCGGCCACAGTCCGCAGACCCTATCTGGACAGACTGATCGAGGAATTTGCCGGTGATTGCCGGGTGGAGCGTATCGGGCATCCCGGCCTGGTGCGCTGGGCGGAAGAGCTGGTTGCCGGCGGTGTGGTGCCGGCCCGCGAACTGGCAGATGCCATGGAGGCATTTCGTGACGCAGAGGTGGATACGGTAGTGCTGGGCTGTACCCACTATCCCCTGTTACTGGAAAGCCTGAAGCGGAGCCTGCCGGCGGTTCGGTTCTGGGTGGATTCAGGAGAGGCGATCGCTCGGCGGGTAGCCTGGCTGCTGGAACAGACAGACCAGCTTGCCGTCGCCGAGAGATCCATTGCGGAGCCGGTACACTTGCCGGTCACTGCTGCCCTGTTTTCCGGCCCGTCCCCGGAAGGAATCGCCGGCTTCATGTCCGGGCTGGGCCTGTCTCCCCGGCGGGTGTGCGGAGACTGGCCCGACCAGCGCCCGGTGGCTATAGAAGCCGGGTGAGCTTGAACATGGCGAGAAATTCCAGCGCCGGAATCGACCGTTTGTGGCAGCAATAGGTCTTGAAGCTGTCGCCCCGAAAGCGTGACTTGGTGAACTCCAGCCCTTTGAAGTTGTAAAGGAAGTTGCCTTTCTCATAGAGCCCGTGCAGCAGGCGTTTGAGCAGGCGGCTCTCTTGATGTTCGGTCGCCGGATCAAGCGACAGGGGAATCAGTCCCAGATCCAGATAGGGCACGCCCTCGGTCTTGAAAACGCCTATGGCATGGGCCATCAGGGTGTAGAAAATGCCCTGGCGAAAGTCGGCATTGGCCCGGGAAATATTGGGCACATAGCTGATGATCTCGTTGTTGCGGTAAATCGGATCAAAGTAGATAAAGCCGACTGCCTTGCCATCCTGATAGGCATAGAAATGCCGTTCATTTTCCCGGTATTCCATTTCCATGGGCCGGATCAGAAAGCGGATCTCATTGCTTTTACACTTGCGGGTGCGTATCCAGGCCTCGGAGATCTCCCGGGTGTGATCGTCGCTGAAACGTTCCATGACGGTGATGCCATTTTTTTCCGCCTGGTTCAGCGCGGTTCTGAGCACCTGTTTCTTTTTCCCGCTGAGGGACCACCGGGCAAGATCGATTCGGGATTCGCTGCCGAACTGGGTGCCATAGAGACCAAAGCGCAGATGCAGAAAATCCACCACCGGCTTTGATACCTGAATGTAACTGGCGTTCGGGAAGCGCCGATGAAAGCTCTCCAGCAGCCGACCGAAATCGCCCGGCGCACAAACCGGGTCCGAGAGGACAAATGTCCCGCCCCATTTCCGCATGTAGGCGATATAGCCAATGCCCGGCACATCAAAATACTGCATGCCCGGCTGCAGCGTCGAGAAGGACTGGGAGTGGGTTCCGAACTTCTTCAGATAACCAACCCGTTCGCTGAAGGTGAACGAACCGCTATCCAGTGTGCTGATTCTGTCCAGTGCGAGTATCTGATCCGACATGCTACTGCTCCCCGATTATTTTTTTGTTGGGCGATCCTTGAGCGACGCTACTCAGGCCTGCTTGCGTCCGAGAATGGACCAGTAACAGTTCATATTCAGAAGCTTGAAATGCTTCTTCTCGGTGACCTGGAGACCCAGGCGCTGCATGTGCTCGGGGTAGTTGTAGATCTTGTGGAATGCGTTATTGGCAAACAGCCAGAAGATGAATACGGCCATGTACCAGTAAAGCTTCTTGAACATCCGGGAGAGGATGTTGCCGGTGGGGTAGCAAAAGTCGCCGACAACCACTCTGGCGTCTGGCTTGCCAAGACGAATGAGGTGCTCCAGGACCCGGACCATCATGTCTTCATCAAACACGTTGAGGAAGAAGTTGGCCACCACCATGTCGTACTGCTCGAACTCGTCCACCTTCATGATGTCGCAGTGGATACGGCGGATAGTCAGGTGAGGGGCCTCCTTCTGCTGGGCTTCGCCAAACTTGCGCAACATGGTTTCTGACAGGTCTACCACGGTAACGTCCGCACCCAGTTCAGCTGCACGAATGGCGTCCCGGCCATGGCCAACACCGGCAAACAGAATCCTGTCTCCGGGTTTGACGGTTTCAACGTCCAGCATGGCAGTTTTGCAGTGGTGTATGTTCTTGCCGCTGTAGAGGTTGCTCAGAAAATCGTAGACGGGGCCAATGTACTTGTACTTGTCGCGCATGATGACTGCTGCCTGTTCTTGTTCCCTGGATGCCGCCACCGTTGTTGTCGTTTTTGACCCGACAGACTGTCGGACATTTCGGTGGTCAACGCCTGATGGATTTGAGCTTAGAGAACAGGGTGGGAGAAATATGTGCAGTAATGCGCATTTCCGGATACACAAAGTAACGTACTGCAATACTTTGCAAACCAGATCGCGGTTTTATATCGGAGTGTCCGACAATAAATAATCGCCTATCCGAACGAGGCTTCTCGGGCCTTGGTGATTCCGAGGATTTTTGAAATCTCGGCCGCGGGCCGTGCCGGCCCGTAGAAGAAGCCCTGGACCTGATGACAGCCAAGACTTCTGAGGTACTCAAGTTGTTCGTCGGTTTCCACACCTTCCGCAATAATCTCGAGCTTGAGGCCGTGGGCCATGGCGACTATGGCATTCACGATGCAGGCGCCGTCGTCGCCGCTGCGAATGGCCTTTATGAAGGACTGGTCCACCTTCAGGGTATGGATGGGCAGGCGATGCAGGTAGTTCAGGGAGGAATAGCCAGTGCCGAAGTCATCAATCGCAATCCGCACGCCGAAAGAGGCCAGTTCCCGGAGTTTCTGACTGATCTGCTCCAGATCATTCATGATCACGTTTTCGGTGATTTCAATCTCCAGGTTGCCGGCCGGGAAGTTGTGAGCCTCGACCTGCTGCATCAGGGTCTCCACAAACCGGGAGTGCTCCACCTGGATGGGAGACAGGTTGACTGCCAGGCGGAGATCTGGGCGCCCTGAGCGAATCCAGTGCCCGACGTCCTGGCAGGCCTGGTCGAGAACACGCTCACTGAGCTGGCCAATGAGCTTGGTTTCCTCTGCCAGCGGCAGGAAATCCCGGGGGTAGAGCAGTCCCCGTTCAGGGTGCTGCCAACGCACCAGTGCCTCAAGCCCAACGACCCGGTTGCTGGTCGAGCACATCTGGGGCTGGTAGAAAACCCGCAATTCGTCACGCTCCAGCGCCTGGCGCAGATCCCTCTCCAGGTTCAGACGGTTGGCGGTGTCGATGCTCATGCTTTCGGAATAGAAGCGATAGCTGTCCTTGCCCTTGGCCTTCACGTGGTACATGGCAATATCGGCGTTCTGGATCAGGTGATCCATGGTTTCGCCGGCCTCCGGGAAGATGGAAATACCAATGCTTACGCCGACAAACACCTCATGATCGCCCAGCTGGAAAGGCGCGCGCAGTGCATCAATCAGTTTTTTTGCAATTTGCCTCGCATCCTCATGGTTGTGGATGGATGGCAGCAACAGAGTGAATTCATCACCACCGAACCGGGACAGGGTATCACCCTTGCGCAGGCATTTTTCCAGCCTGTGGGTCACTGCCTGCAGCAAACGGTCCCCCATGGCGTGCCCCAGGGTATCGTTGATTACCTTGAAACGATCCAGGTCAAGGAACATCACCGCCAGTTTCTGGCCGTCGCGTTTGGCATGGGTGATCGCCAGTTCAAGGCGGTCCTTGAACAGGGCCCGGTTTGGCAGGCGGGTTAGCAGGTCGTGGTATGCCTGGAAGTTGATAAACGCCTCAGCTTCTTTCCGTTCGGTCACATCCCGGGCGGTACCGTAATATTGAGCACCGTTGCCATTGCCACCGCCCTGGGTCGTCCCGGAATGGGGCCAGGTCTGCGGGTCAATGGGGAAGGCAGTGATCTCGAAGTGGCGGGTTGCCCGGCGGCTGCCACGGGTTTTCAGCCGGACTTCCAGGGTTCTCGGGGTGTCTGCGGTGATATTGGGGCCCTTCAGGGCCATGGTTCCCCGGGTAACATCCCGGTCGTCGAGGATATGCCGGAAATGCTGCCCACAGAGTTCCGATGGCTGATATCCCAGCAAACTCTCCACCTTGCTGTTTACAAAACAGAAATGACCTTTTTGGTCGAGCATGAAGACGATATCCGGGGAGCTGTTGACGATGTACCGGTGCAGGGCTTCGGATTTTTCCAGTCGGAGCTGGATGTGTTCGTGGGCTTTGAGGAGGGACTTTTTGCCGATGACGTTTTCGACAGTCGCCAGCAATTCCTCCGGGTCAAAGGGCTTGCGGATATAGTCCAGGGCGCCCCGCCGGAGCGCCCTGCTGACTGAGCTGAAGGAACTTTCGCCGCTGATAACGATCACGCCGCATTCCGGTTGTCCGTTGGCAAGGTGGGCCATGACATCAAACCCGTTCACCTCCGGCATCCGCAGATCCAGTAGCGCCAGGTCGAACCCCTGCCGGTCGATCAATTCGCAGGCTTTCCTGCCACCGTGGGCTTCCGATACGTCGTAACCACGACTGCGCAGCAGCGAAGCCAGGGTGTCCAGCAGGCGGGGTTCGTCATCTGCCACCAGTATCCGTGCCGTTAACCCGTCACGGAAAGGCTGATCAGTGAGTTCAGGTGCCATCGGTCTGTGTCCGTTGTTTCTGCGTCAGTCGGTCTCATTTTTTTTATGGCTGGCCGCGGGAAACAGAATCCTGAAGGTGGTGCCTTCCTGTCCCGTGCGACAAGCAATGATGCCCTCCATGTCATCAACAAGCTGTTTCACAATGCTCAGGCCCAAACCGCTGTGACCCTCTCCTTTTGTGGTCCTTGCCGGTGAAAACAGGGTGTCCCTGATTTCACCGGGTATTCCGGTGCCCGTGTCCGTGATCTCCATTTCCACCCAGGTGCGCTGATTCTGCCACACCGGGCAAGACGTGCGGACCTCTACCATACCACCTTCATCCGGAAGACTCTCGGCTGCATTGCGGATCAGATTGATCACAACCTGGCGAATCCGGGTGGTGCCGGCGGCAACCAGCGTTGGCTGGTTGCAAAGTTTCAGCGTCAGTTGACGGCTTTCGGAGCTGAACAGACTGTCTTCCAGAATCCGGGCGAGGCTTTCCAGCTCCGCATTCAGTTCAACGACGTCGGCATCGTGATCCGTAGTGTCCGTGTGACTCATCTGCAGCAAAAGATTTCCGGCCCGGTCCAGCTCATCCCGGATCACGTCCAGTTCCTGCTGAACGTCGGTATCCTCCAGCCGGCCTCTGAGCTGATAAATGTACTGCCGGATGATGGTCAGGGGATTGCTGACCTCATGGACCTGTCTGAGTAGCCGGTCACGGGCTATTTCCTGGTCCAGCCGTTTACCGTCAGTCCCGGCCTCTTTGTCCGGGAGTGGCCGGTTTGCGAGTACAGAAGACAGCTGGCGGGTGAAAATGTCTGCCAGTTCCAGCGTGGTCGGCAATTGATCGTTGTCGGTGCCCAGGGCAAAGACTCCCGGACAGTCGTCGCCACTGACGACCGGGACAGCCAAAAGCGACGGGGTGTGTAACAAGGATAGCAGCTGCCTGTCGAGCACCGTCGGTGAACGCTCACCGAGGCTGACGGGCACTCCCGAAACAAAGGCCTCGGTCAGTACGCTGCCGCCCGGTTTGGCGGTCACGGCCAGATCCGGGATATCGCCAATTGTTCCGGACAGAAGCACCAGGTTGTCCCCGGTATGGCCAAAGCACAGGGCGGGCAGGCCGGTAATCAGGGTCAGGCTGTTGACCGTTTCGGCAAGGATGTCCTCGGTTTCACCGGTTACATCGGCAAGATTGATTGCCTGGCTGGCCATGGCCTGGCGCAGAATGGTCTGCTTCAGTTGCCTGGACGCGCTTTCGCCGTTGTATTCCTCATCAAGGGGAATGCCAAGAGACGCTGCCATTCCGGATACTTCATGTCCGATCCGGCGATTGATCTCGCGGGTGAGCTCCTCATTCAGCCCGAATACCGTACCTGCCGCCGCAATGCCGGCGGCATCGGAAAGCGCCAGCCGGTTAGCCAGGCTGATCAGCTTCACCAGGTGGCCGGCATCCCGCAGCTCCGAAGGGAGGGCCTGCTGGTATCGCATGGCATCGGCGGCCATCGGTCCCAACCCCCAGGAAGAGACAAGCTCGGCGGCAATATCGGATTGATGATCAAGATAGTGTTGCTTCGTTTCGGTTGCTGGCGTTTTAATAGCGATCAGTTCACCGATGTTGTGAAGCATGCCCAGCATGAACGCTTCGTCCGGCTCCGGGTAACGGGTGAGGGTGGCAAGCGCCTGTGCGGTCAGCGCAGTGGTCAGTGAGTGCCGCCAGAAATCCCTGAGTTGCTGCCACTCGTCACCCCCGAGTTCGAACAGCAGCTGGCGCAGGGCAGCGGTAAGTACGAGCGTATGGAATCGCCGGGTACCCAGCCTCAGCAACGCCTGATCCACCGACCGGATTGGTGTGGAAGGGCCGTAAAGCGCGGAATTGGCTAGCGCGAGTATGCGGGCGACCAGAGCGGTGTCGGCGGAGACAATCTCGCTGATGGTCCGGTAGCTTTCGTCCCGATGACAAGCATCCAGCGCCCGCAAGGTCACTTCCGGAAGGCTCGGTAACTGTAAATCAGGCGCAATCTGCATAGGCCTATCTGCCGTGCGACGTAACAAATCGGTATTTGACGAATCGTTCACTCTTGTCCGGAAAGAGCTTAGACAATAAACCGTCGTTATTAAATACTTGTTGCTGTTTTTTTAAGCAATATATTATCTGATTCGTGATATGTGTAGAATTTTGACAGGTTAAATAGCCTGCAACCGTAAAATCAGGGACCTAGATTGCCGGTGACGACTGCCAGAGAACCTGTAAAACACAATCCGAACCAACCCCGAACCATCGCCATTGCCGGTGGGAAGGGTGGGGTGGGCAAAACCTCCGTCGCCCTGAATCTGGCTCTCACCCTCGCGAGGCAGGATAAGCGGGTTTTGCTTCTGGACGGTGACACGGATCTGGCCAATGTCAGCATCATGGTGGGTCTGTATCCCCGGAAAACCCTTGCCAGCGTCATGGCCGGGGAATGCCGGCTGGAGGACATCATTCTCGAGACCGACTACGGTCTCCACATTGTTCCCGGGGCCTCCGGGGTTCAGGAATGTATGGACATGGGGCCGGCTGAGAGCCTGCGCGTTCTCCGGGCTCTGTACAACCTCGAAAATCGGTACGACTATGTTATTACCGATACGGCGGCGGGTCTTCAGGCGGCGGGGCTTCATATGATCGCGGCCACGGAGCTGGCCTGCATGGTGGTAACCCCGGATCCGGCTTCCCTGACAGACGCCTTCTCCCTGATCAAGGTTCTTCGGCGCAGGGGCTACAACCGGATCCCGAGTATTCTCGTCAACATGGCCCAGGGGGCCAGTCAGGCCCGCTCCGTGTTTCAGCGCCTTGATGCAGCCGCACAACGCCATCTGGGGATTTCCCTGCATTATATGGGCGGAATATGGCGGGACGAAACTCTCCGTCAGTCGGTTCTGAACCAGAAGCCCGTTGCACTGCTGCCGGTGTCAGACCCATCCTGCCGTCAATTTCATACCCTCGCGGATATGCTGAATGTGCGACTGTCCCAGCTTCCCAGGCGAAAGGCCGGTATCGCGGCATACTGGCACAAGGTGTCTCGCAGGGAGGCGGACGTTACACCTGCCCCGGTTGCCGCGCCCGGAAAAACGGCGGAAGAGGAAATTCCAGATGCTAAAACGCAGTGCCTGAGTGCGGTGAGCCAACTGGAGTCGGTGTTCGCCCAGGCGCCCGTCGACCCGATGCTGCGTTATGAAGCATTTACCCGGCTTTTTGCACTCCTGGGGAGCGCATTGGACAGCGATGCGATTGAAATCGTCCAGACTGGACTGGGGTCTTTTCCGTGGGAAAACCTCGATCCGGAGCGTAAGAACCACCTGGCCACACACCTGCGGGAGCTTGCTGACCAGATTTCGCCCCCGCCACGAGAAGCAAGGAAACCGGAACCTGCTTCTTCGGTTCTGCGCGAGCCCTTTTATGACCGTATCAGCTTTGGAGAGCAGGATCGTTTGGTGCGCGTGTTGAAGGAGCAGCCCGCGGATATTTCCCTGGATCGGCTTCTGCGGTCACTCTCGGGCAATGATCAGGGCCGCTCCTGATACGCAGAAAAACCTACCTCCTTTTCCGTCATTTTATTAGCGCTTTTTGTAGCGTAACTTTGCTGTGTGTCACCACTCTGTCACCGAAGTTGTGCAAGTATTGAGCATAAATCTGAATCTATTGAGCATAAACCTGAATCGTGGCCCGCAATATGCAGTGGCTCTTTTGTACCTGATTCGCAAACTTTCCCCTGCCGGCAGGTATGCGCCGGCGATGAATTTGAATAGAGAAGGAGTTCTCCCATGGCAACACAGCAGCTGAATCCCGGGGCATCATCGAAAGCACTCGAACAGCTCCGCGGAAAGCACGTACTGATTACCGGTACCACCGGATTTCTTGGCAAGGTGGTACTGGAAAAGCTGATTCGCGCCGTTCCCGATATCGGCGGCATTCACCTGCTGATCCGTGGTAACAAGCGCCACCGGGATGCCCGGGGGCGTTTTCTCGATGAGATTGCTACATCGTCGGTATTTGACCGTCTTCGCCAGGAGGATCAGGAGGCTTTTGAATCCTTCATTGAGGATCGGGTGTATTGCGTTACCGGTGAAGTCACCGAACCATTATTCGGTCTGTCGGGCGATCGCTTCCGCAAGCTGGCCGGCGATATTGATGCCGTGATCAACTCGGCCGCCAGCGTCAACTTCCGTGAAGAGCTGGACAAGGCCCTGGCGGTCAACACTCTGTGCCTGGAAAACGTTGCCGAGCTGGCGCGGCAGAACAAGTCCTTGGCGGTGCTTCAGGTGTCCACCTGCTACGTGAACGGAATGAACGCCGGCCAGATTACCGAATCGGTCATCAAGCCCGCGGGCGAATCCATTCCTCGCAGCACGGAAGGCTACTACGAGATTGAAGAGCTGGTCCGGTTGCTGGAAGACAAGATTGCCGATGTCCGGTCACGGTATTCCGGAAAGACGCTGGAAAAGAAACTGGTGGACCTGGGTATTCGTGAAGCCAATCACTACGGCTGGAGCGACACCTACACCTTTACCAAGTGGCTGGGTGAGCAGCTTTTGCTGAAAGCCCTTTCGGGAAGGGCGTTGACCATTGTGCGCCCGTCGATTATTGAGAGTGCTCTTGAGGAGCCCGCGCCTGGCTGGATTGAAGGTGTAAAGGTGGCAGACGCCATTATCCTTGCCTATGCCCGAGAGAAGGTCACCCTGTTTCCCGGCAAGCGTTCCGGGGTCATTGATGTCATTCCCGTTGACCTGGTGGCCAACGCCATCATCCTGGCTGCCGCCGAGGCGATGGGTGAGTCCCCGCGTCACCGGGTTTACCAGTGCTGCAGTGGCAGCTGCAACCCGGTTTCCCTGGGCGAATTCATTGATCACCTGATGGCGGAAGCCAGGGCAAATTACGCGGAATATGACCAGCTGTTCTATCGGCAGCCGACCAGGCCGTTCATTGCCGTGAATCGCAGGCTTTTTGATGCGGTAGTGGGCGGAGTGCGCATTCCCCTTGGCATTGCCGGGAAGGTGTTGAAATTATTGGGCCAGAACCGGGAATTGAAAGTGCTTCGGAACCTTGATACCACCCGTTCCCTGGCAACTATTTTCGGTTTCTACACGGCACCGGATTACATCTTCCGCAATGATGATTTGCTGGCCCTGGCCTCGCGCATGGGTGAGCTGGACAAAGTGCTGTTCCCGGTGGATGCCCGCCAGATCGACTGGGCAGTTTACCTGCGCAAGATCCACCTTGCCGGGCTTAACCGGTATGCCCTGAAGGAGCGTAAGGTCTACAGTCTCCGTTCGGCCAAGGCCCGAAAGAAAGCGGCGTAAAAAACCTGAGCCCGGTCGCCAGGGCCGGGCCGTTGCCTGGCCTGTTTTCCTCACCAGTTTGCGATTGGTCCCGATAGAACTATCCTTTAAGAAGCTTTTTTGTCCGGTACAAATAACCCTTGTTTTCTTGTGAGTTACCGGCCAGTTTTGGCCAAAAGTTCAGGCGCATTAGGACGTTAGTCTAATTCATTGTGTAGTGGCACACATGTTGAACTACGGCTATCCGTCTATAGAGGGCCGGAAAGGTCCCAGCGCTCAGAATTCCAAAACCGACAATGACAACAGACTCTGACAAAGGGGGAGCACAATGACTGATAAACAGGTATATCCGGTTAGCCCGGAGGTGGCCAAGCGGGCCCTTCTGAACCGGGAACAGTATGAAGAAATGTATCGTCAGTCAGTTGAAGACCCGGATACCTTCTGGGGTGAGCACGGCAAACGCCTTGAGTGGATCAAGCCTTACACCAAGGTGAAAAACACGACCTACGATTACAACAATCTGTCCATCAAGTGGTTTGAAGATGGCCAGCTGAACGCATCCGCCAACTGTCTGGACCGTCATCTGGAGAAGCGTGGCGACCAGACCGCCATCATCTTTGAAGGTGATGACCCTGCCGATTCGCGTAACGTGACCTATCGCGAACTGCACGAAGAAACCAGCAAATTCGCCAACGTCCTGAAAGGGCTGGGCGTGAAAAAGGGTGATGTTGTTACGATCTACATGCCGATGATTGTCGAGACAGCCGTCGCCATGCTGGCTTGTGCTCGTATCGGCGCGATTCACTCTGTGGTTTTCGGTGGTTTCTCGCCGGAAGCCCTGGGCGCCCGGATTGTTAACGGCAAGTCCCGCTTTGTGGTGACCGCGGATGAAGGTGTTCGTGGTGGCCGCAAGATCCCGTTGAAAAAGAACGTGGATGCCGCCCTCAAGAACGAAGACACCGCCAATGTCGAAAAAGTGGTGGTCGTGACCCGTACCGGCAATTCCGAAGTGCCCTGGAATGATGCCCGTGACGAGCGTTACGAGGATCTGATGAAGGCTGCATCTGCAGACTGCCCACCAGAGCCCATGAACGCCGAAGATCCGCTGTTCATGCTGTACACCTCTGGCTCCACAGGCGCACCGAAGGGTGTGCTTCACACGACCGGCGGTTACATGGTCTATGCCTCCATGACCCACGAGTACGTGTTCGATTATCACCCGGGTGACGTGTACTGGTGTACGGCTGATTTTGGCTGGGTGACCGGCCATAGTTACATCCTGTATGGCCCGCTGGCCAACGGTGCCATCACCGTTCTGTTCGAAGGTGTGCCTAACTATCCTGACAGCTCGCGCATGGGACAGGTGGTCGACAAACACAAGGTAAACATCCTTTACACCGCGCCGACCGCAATCCGTGCCCTGATGGCGGAAGGTGAGTCCTGCATGAGCGGCACCACCCGCGAAAGCCTGAAACTGCTGGGCTCGGTGGGCGAGCCGATCAACCCGGAAGCCTGGGAGTGGTACCACCGGGTTATCGGCAACAACAAGTGCCCCATCGTGGATACCTGGTGGCAGACCGAGACCGGCGGCATCCTGATCTCTCCGCTGCCGGGCGCCATTGATCTGAAACCGGGTTCCGCAACCGTTCCGTTCTTCGGTGTCCAGCCTGCACTGGTGGATAACGACGGCAATATCCTCGAAGGCAAGACCGAGGGTAACCTGGTTATCCTGGACAGCTGGCCGGGCCAGATGCGCACAATCTTTGGCGATCATGAGCGTTTTGCCCAGACCTATTTCAGCACCTATAAGGGCATGTACTTTACAGGTGATGGCGCCCGTCGTGATGAGGACGGCTACTATTGGATCACCGGCCGCGTCGATGACGTTCTGAACGTGTCCGGTCACCGTCTGGGTACCGCGGAAGTTGAAAGCGCGCTCGTTGCCCATGATAAAGTCGCCGAAGCGGCTGTTGTTGGCTATCCCCATGAAATCAAGGGGCAGGGCATCTATGTCTACGTTACCCTGGTTCATGGCGAGGAGCCCTCTGACGAGCTGAAGAAGGAACTGGTGCAGTGGGTGCGCAAGGAAATCGGTCCGATTGCCTCCCCGGATGTGATCCAGTGGGCGCCTGGACTGCCCAAAACCCGTTCTGGCAAGATTATGCGCCGGATTTTGCGTAAGATTGCGTCTAACGAGCACGACCAGTTGGGTGATACGTCTACGCTGGCAGACCCGGGTGTAGTCGATGACCTGATCAGCGGTCGTGCGAACCAGTAACGCCTGTGTGTTACCAGGCCACGTACCTGTAAGGAATCTGTTGAATGGCACAAACAATTATCGTCGCTGATGATCACCCGCTGTTTCGCGCAGCATTGAAGCAGGCGGTCAGTCAGGCGGTGCCCGATGCCGAGACGGTGGAAGTCGACAGCATCAAGGCACTGCAGGCGGCGGTAGAGTCGCACCCGGATGCGGATCTGGTTCTGCTGGATCTCAACATGCCGGGTGCCCACGGCTTCTCCGGGCTCGTGTTCATGCGCGGGCAGTACCCGGGGCTGCCTGTAGTGGTAGTGTCAGGTTCTGAGGAATTGCAGGTGATGCGTCGCTCGATTGACTACGGTGCTTCCGGCTTTATTCCGAAGTCGGCGCCGCTGCCCACCATCACTGAGGCGATTCAGGCTGTTCTGGAAGGGGATGTGTGGTTGCCGGAGGGGGTGGCTGACAAGATCGAGCGGATGCATTCGGATGCCACCGACTTTTCCGAGAAGCTGGCGTCGCTCACGCCGCAACAGTTCCGGGTGCTGGGAATGCTGGCCGAGGGGCTTCTGAACAAGCAGATAGCTTATGATCTGGACGTGTCGGAGGCTACCATCAAGGCGCATATCACGGCGGTGTTCCGGAAGCTTGGGGTGCGAAACCGCACTCAGGCGGTGATTGCGATTCAGCAGATGGAGATCGATCCTTCGGATCAGTCGTTGTCTGGTAGCTGATCTGGTTTTACTGGTTTGGATTTGAGACGGGAGCCTTCGGGCTCCCGTTTTTTTGACTGGGGGATAAAGTCGGTTATTTGCTGCCAGCGTATCCCAGTTCTTTATCCACCAGGTTGAACAGCTCCTCGCCCTTGTGCCAGCGGTCGAAGTTCTCCAGGAATTGGTCGGTCAGGGCCCGCTTCCAGCCGATGAAGTCGCCGGCCATGTGGGCGGTCATGGTGACGTTCTCCATGTCCCAGAGTGGGTGATCTTCTGCCAGCGGTTCCTCTTCGAAGACATCGAGTCCGGCGCCGGCAATCTCGCCATTTTTGAGGGCTGTAATCAGATCATTGGTTTTGACGATCGGCCCGCGTCCGATGTTGATCAGGCGGGCGGAGTTTTTCATGGCCTTGAAGGCTTTCTCGTCAAACAGGCCTTCGGTCTGGGGCGTCAGAGGTGCCGCAATCACCACGAAGTCCGCGTGACCCAACTGCTCATAAATATCGTCGTTGCCGTGCACCGCTACAAAATCCGGATCCTCTTTTCTCGGTTTGCGGGCAATGCCGTGTGCTTTTAATCCGGCAGCGCCAACCAGGCGACCAATCTGGCGGCCGATAGAGCCGGCACCAACAACCAGAACCTGCTTGCCCTCAGCCCGCTCAGTATCCCGATGTTTCCACTGGTGCTTCATCTGCAGCCGGATGGAATTCGGGAAATCCTTGGCGAACATCAGGATGGTGCAGAGCACATACTCGGCAATGGTGCGGTCGAAAATGCCCCGGGCATTGGTCACGGTGACATCACCCTTGATCAGGTCCGGGAACATCAGCGCATCGACGCCAGCACTGGTAGCGTGGATCCATTTCAGCTTGTCTGCCGTGTGCCAGGCGGCCGCCAGGGCCTCTGTGCGAAAGTCCGTCACCATCATGATGTCGGTGCCGGGCAGGGTGTCGCGAAGGGTTGGCTCGTCACAGGCAAAACGCACATCCGCGCGGGCCCTGACTGCGTCCATCCCCGGCGGTTCCTGCTCCCCTGGCGCGGTGAGAACGGTAACAACAGGTTTGCTGTGCTGAGTCATTGAGCCTCCGCTTTTTGTGATGAATGACTATGTGTGACTGATGATCGCCCATGAGGGTATTTACAGTCTGGTCGGCAGGTACTGTCGGGTCAACTTGCTGGGCAACAGATTTTGCTCTGACGGCGGTGATGGCGGTACTTTCACGTACATCATCTTTATGACGTTTTGTCTTGTAGAGGCCTTTCATACTGACTAACCTGCAGGAGTAGATTCTATTTGCCCCGTTTGCAGGAGGTGTTTATGGCAGAAGCCGCCAACAAAGAAACCGGCCAGACCAAACCGCGTAGAGTGAAGTACCGGAAAACCAAGGCCAGTTGGAACCCTGCCATGCAGGCGATCCCGGTGCCGGGCATCCGGCGCATGGTGAATATGGCGGCCACCATGAAGGATGTCATTCATCTTTCCATCGGTCAGCCGGATCTGCCGACCCCCAAGCACGTAATCGATGCCTATATCGATGCGCTCAATGCGGGGCAGACCGGCTACACCATGGATGCCGGTCTGCCGGAACTGCTGGTGGCCCTGCGTGACTACTACGGCAAGCGTTACAACCGCAAGCTGACCCGGGATAACATCCTGATTACCAGTGGTGCCACAGAGGCCATGTACCTGGCGATTTCCGCTACCTCTGCGCCAGGTCGGCAGTTTATCGTGACGGATCCGTCATTCCTGCTCTATGCACCACTGATCCGAATGAACGGTGGTGAGGTGAAGTTTGTCCAGACCCGGGCGGAAAACAACCACCAGCTGGACCCGGATGAGGTTATCCGGGCCATGGGGCCCCGTACCTTCGCGCTGATCCTGAACAACCCCAACAATCCGACCGGGGCGGTTTACCCGCGCAGTACCGTTGAAACCATCCTTGAAGAGTGCGCCTACCGGGGCATCCAGGTCTATGCGGACGAAGTATACGATCACCTGATCTTCGACGATGACGACTTCGCCAGCGTGCTGAACTGTTCGATGGACCTGGACAACATCATGTGCATCAGCAGCTTCTCGAAAACCTACAGCATGGCGGGGCTGCGTGTGGGGTGGGTGATTTCCAGCCAGGCCGCTATCAAGTCGCTGCGGCGCTACCACATGTTCACCACGTCGGTGGCCAACACGCCCTCCCAGTTTGCCGGCGTGGCCGCTCTGACGGGGGACCAGCAGTGCGTTCGCGATATGGTCGATATCTATCGTGAGCGTCGGGACAAGGTGGTTGAGCTGGTTGACCAGACGCCCTACATGACTGGCTACAAGCCTGGTGGTGCCTTTTTTGCGTTTCCCGATCTGCCGCCCCATGTGGATGGCTCGGATCTGGCCCTGCGGATGCTGAAAGAAACCGGCGTCTGTATGGTGCCCGGTGATGCCTTCGGCGAAGGGTGCACCAACGCCGTCAGGATCAGTTTTTCCACAACCTGCGAGAAACTGGAAGAGGCGTTTGATCGCGTCATCCCGTGGATGGCCAAGCAACAGTTCTGAGGTGATGACATGTCAGCCCTGGACTCGGTATTGATTCAGTGCCCGTATTGCTGGGAGACGCTGGATATCAGCGTCGACCCCTCAGTGCCGGAACAGGAGTATGTCGAGGATTGCCAGGTCTGTTGCAGGCCCATCCTGTTGCATGTGGTTTTTGACGACAATCTGACGCCTCAAGTGGAGGCCCGTGCTGAAAATGAATAAAACGCCGCTGTATATCTTTCGGGCGCTACTGGTCCTGATGCTGGCGCTCGCCAGCGGCTGTGCCAGTCTGTCGCCCTATTCGATTTCCGAAGGTGAGCTGGAGAGGCATCTCCAGGATGTGGTGAGCGAATTTGATCGCAACCAGTTGAACAGCGGGTCGCCGCTGAGTCTGAGTCTCGATGATGCAGACATTACCCTCGGGCCCGATGGCCGGGACGTGGCAGTGATCGATGTGAGGGGGCAGGTTGCCCTGAATGCGTTGATGGCGAAGTTGCCCGTAGATATTGCCTTGAAGGTTGAAGGTGCGCCGGTTTATGACAGCGCTGAAAAAGCCATTTTCATACGACGGTTGCAGCTTCTGGAGAGCAGTATCGACTCTCCCTTCTTCAAAGGGGATCTGAAGCCTGTAACCGATACGGTGATGCGGCTCGTGGCCCAGATGCTGGAGACCATGCCGGTGTACCGGCTGGACGAAACCGACTTCGCCCAGCGTATGTTCGGAATGATGCCCGTGGATGTGCGGGTGGCGCCTGGCCGACTTGAATTCGTCATGGCCGACCAGTAGCCCTTATTTACTGAGACAGCCTCTCGCAGATCGCAGAGCCGATTTCGTGGGTGCCTCGCCGGCTACCGGAATTTTCGGCAAGATCTGCAGCCACTGCATCGAACAGTTCTTTGCCCGCGGCGGCAATGGCTGGATCTTTGCGCCCCAGCCATTCGAGCATGCGGGCGGCGGTGAATAGCATGGCTGTGGGGTCCGCCAGGCCCTGTCCGGCGATGTCCGGAGCGCTGCCGTGGGTGGGTTCGAACATGGAAGGCATATCCGGATCGGTTGGGTTCAGGTTGCAGGAAGGCGCAACCCCCATGCCGCCTGACAGCACCGCAGCCAGGTCTGTCAGGATGTCGCCCTGCAGGTTACTGGCCACCACCACGTCGAATGCCCAGGGGCTTTGCACGAACTTCATGCAGGCTGCGTCCACCAGCTCATGATGCGTGGCCACATCCGGGTACTCTTTGCTGATTTCGTCAAAGGCCTCGGTGTACATATCGCCCCAGTAGCGCAGGGCATTGCGCTTGGTTACCAGGCACACCTGGCTTTCGCAGGTTCGGCCATCCAGTGTCCGGAATGTCCGCGTCCGACCTTCCTTTACCCGATCTGCAGCACGGTTTCGAGCCTGCTCAAACCCGTAACGGATGATCCGGTCGGTTGCCTTACGCGTGAACACCTCCATCTGCGTGGCTACCTCGTCTGGCATGCCCTTGCGTAACCGACCACCCTGGCTGACGTACTCACCCTCCGAGTTTTCCCGAATCACCAGCATGTCGATGTCCTTGGCGCGCTCATCCGCCAGGTACTGGCGGGCACCGGGAAGAAGCCGGGCCGGGCGCTCGCAGACCCACTGGTCGAACCCTTTGCGCATGTCCAGCAGGGGCGCCAGGGAGATACTGTCCGGTAGCAGGTAGCGGTCCGGATCGTCCATCGGGCCCGGATCGCCGAGGGCGCCCAACAGAATGGCATCGTACTTCTGTAACTGCGCCAGGGCATCCGCCGGCATGGACTCTCCATGTTCTTCGTGCCAGGCGTGGGAGGGCCAGGGGAATCGCGTCCACTCGATGTCCAGGCCGTGTTTGGCGCGCAGGGTTTCCAGGCAGCGCACAGCCTCGGCCACCACTTCGGGGCCTATGCCGTCGCCCGGGGTTACAGCGATACGGGTAGATTGGGCCATTCGGGAAACTCCTTTTGTGGACAGACACGTATAAACGACAAACCCCAGTTTAGTCATGTAAACGGGGGATGCCACCGTTTGACATGCTTTAACCATAAAGTGGTTTTACCGGGGAGGGGTTCGAAGCTATATTGGATTGAAAATACGTCTTATTGACAGTGTAAAACCGCCAGAAGTGAAGTCAGGAGTTGAAGTGAACCAACCCGCCGTATTATTTGATGAGTCTCATTGTGAGCAATGCGCCTGTGGGGAAGGGTTGGATTTTTCCTTTACCTTTGCGTTCCAGCCCATCGTTGACGCTCTTAACAAATCCGTCTACGCCTATGAAGCCCTGGTAAGGGGGACCGAAGGTGAGGGCGCCATGAGCGTTCTTTCGAAGGTGAATGAGCGCAATCGCTATGCATTTGATCAGGTCTGTCGGGTCAAGGCCGTCAAGCTTGCGGCCCGGCTGAAAATGGAGCCAATGCTCAGCATTAACTTCATGCCCAATGCAGTGTACCGAGCCGAGTACTGTATTCGGACAACCCTTGCAGCGGCCAAGACCTACAATTTCGATACTCGTAAAATTATCTTCGAGCTGACCGAGGATGAGGCGCTGACTTCAACCTCTGTTGATCACCTTGTGTCCATCATCGAGGCCTATCAGGAAATGGGGTTCAGTACGGCTATTGATGACTTCGGCGCTGGCTTCTCCCGTTACAACATCATGATGGCAAGTCCGCCCAATCTTCTTAAACTGGATATGGCACTGGTTCGTAATATTCATACCGAGCCGAACAAGCAGGCGGTGGTGGCCGGGATTATCACGATGATGAAACAACTGGGCGGTGAGATTATTGCCGAGGGCGTCGAAACCGAGGAGGAATATTTCTGGTTGCGGTCGCAGGGAATTAATCTCTACCAGGGCTACCTGTTTGCCAAACCGGGTTTTGAATGCCTACCGGAGCCCGAGTTTCCGGCATAAACTGCCCCTGAACCGATAGGAACGACATCTTGCTATACCGAATGATCACCATTGTTGGCGGACTGGTTTTTGTCATCATCCTGTTCGCCCTGATCTGGTTCTTCTGCAAGAAATTTCTGGAGCACCACGGCGTTACTGACCAGGTAAAAGACCGCGCCATAGTTCTTGCTACCTGGACCTTTGCCGGTATCAGCGTTGGGTTGGTTTTTGCAGTAGTCGGTGCTTTCGTCCTGGGCCCATGGGCGTTCTACCGAACCCTCAGGGGCCATGATGTTGAAATATCCGATGGCGCTGCTGTCTTGTGGGGGCTTGGCATCGTCGTGGCCTCCCTGGGCATCACGGCTATCGGATTTTTCGGTTTCCTGATGCTGGTTGGCGCCTATTAAAGTTCACGCGTAAGTTTTTGGGCTTTGAATTGGTCCCGCAGATACTCTAGCGGGTGTCTGACCTTTACGCGAGCGAACCGCTTTACCTGTGATCGGCAGGAATAACCTGTGGCAAGTAAATCATTGGAGTACTCGAGGTCCTTCCTCACCTTCGGGCCCCAGGAAAGCTCGTAAATGGCTCTGGACGTTTCGAGGTTCCGGGTTTCATGCCCATAAGTGCCAGCCATTCCACAGCAGCCTGTAGCTTCAATATCGATTCCGATACCCAATGCCTCAAACACGTCCCGCCACTGGTCCATACTGCCGGCGGCGTTTGTCTTCTCCGAGCAGTGGCCCATCAAGGTCACCTGCGCCCCTGCCGGCGCTTTAAAACCTAGAGAAATTTGTTTGATCTTGGCGGCCAGGAACTCCTGGAGCAACATCACGCTGGGAACGTCCGGGCCAACGTATTTCCGGTATTCCGACCGGAAAGCAAGTGTCATCGAAGGGTCGATGCCAACCAGAGGGATGTCGTACTTTGTATGGAACTTCAACAGGTTGGAATGCCTGCCTGCAATGGTCTCAAACTGTCTGAGAAAGCCATGAACGTGAAGCGGTTTCCCATTCGGGTGGAAGGGCAGCA
Organism: Marinobacter metalliresistant; assembly: GCF_038098645.1. NCBI lineage: Bacteria > Pseudomonadati > Pseudomonadota > Gammaproteobacteria > Pseudomonadales > Marinobacteraceae > Marinobacter > Marinobacter metalliresistant. Next base: position 4,013,842 of record NZ_CP101118.1, read on the forward strand.
ACCAGATCCGCAAGCCAAGATATTGAAGCGATTCAAGGATGGCGGCGAAGGTATCGGTCTCAAAGTAGCTGGTGAATGCATCCTGCACGATGATCAGCGACCGGGCCCGTTCCTCCTCGCTCAGGCCTGCCAGCTCTTTGTCATTCACTACACCGATGCCCAGCCCTGCGGCGGCCGCGACGGGTGTCCGTGCTGCAAGTAGGGGGCTGTCCACCATGCCAATGTTGCGGACCAGCGCCTTGACCGGTGCCCAGCGCATGAGGCTATTGTAAAAGGGGCGGGCGATGGGATTGGCGATGAAGGGAATCAGTTGCTCCAGCCTGCCGATCAGATGATCCTTGAACGGGCGCAGATAGCGGCCGTGGTACAGATGCATGAACCGGGCGCGGGCTTCGGGAATGTTGACTTGGACAGGGCATTGGCCGGAGCAGGATTTGCAGGATAGGCATCCGTCCATCGCTTCCCGGACTTCATTTGAAAAGTCGTACTGCCCCCGGTTACGCGCCCGGGTATTCCGAAACCTGGCGGGCAGGCTCCGAAGCGCCGGGGTGGAGTCTGTCTGTGCCGCGAGCGATTCGGTGTCCAAACCTTGCTCCCCGAGCAGTCTGAGCCATTCCCGAACGAGGGAGGCGCGACCCTTTGGAGAGTGCCGGCGGTCGCGAGTCGCTTTCCATGACGGGCACATGGCATCGTCCGGGTCGAAGTTGTAGCACGCGCCGTTGCCGTTACAGTTCATGGCGTCCGGCTGGCTGCCTCGGCTGGCAACCGGAATGGTGCGATCCAGTGCTCCGCGCTGCCTGGGCTGATCCAGTTTTACCAGCGGGATTCGGGCATCGGGTGTCGCAATTTTGCCGGGATTGAGTTGATTGTGGGGGTCAAAGGCCCGTTTTACGGCCTGCAACTCTGGGTAGAGGTCCCCGAAAAAGCCGGGCGCGAATTCGGAACGAAAGCCCTTGCCATGCTCGCCCCACAGCAGGCCATGGTACTTTTGCACCAGTGCGACCACTTTCTCGGTGACTGAACGAACGATGTTGATTGTTTCCGGATCCTTAAGGTCTAGGGCCGGGCGGACATGCAGCACGCCTGCGTCCACGTGCCCGAACATGCCGTAGCTCAGCCCCTCGCGGTCGAGGACCTCGCGAAACTCACCGATAAAGTCCGCGAGATGTTCCGGCGGCACGGCTGTGTCCTCAACGAACGCCACAGGGCGGGCCTCACCGGAAGTTTTGGCCAGCAGTCCCACGGCCCGTTTGCGCATTTTCCAGACCTGGTTGACCGCCTGTTCCCCGAAGGCGACGGCGTAGTGGTAAGCTGGCGTCCGTTTTGGATCGTCCAGCAGCTCAGTCAATGTTCTCACAGCACGGCGAACCTCTTGCTCGTCGCCTCCGGTAAATTCCACCAGGTTCACGCCCCGGGTCGGGGAGTCCGGTGGGGTCGGAAAAAATGGCGCCACGTCTTGCCAGATGATGTCACTCCTAGCAAGTTCCAGTACCTTGCTGTCGATGGTTTCAATTGAGGCCGGGCCGGCTTCCATCAGGGCACGGGCATCCCGCAAGGATGCGTCGAAACTGTCGTACTGGACCACCACCAGAGCCTGGTAATCGGGGATCGGCACCAGATTGATTTTTGCCTCGACAATGAAGCCCAACGTACCTTCGGAACCACACAGTACGTTGTTGGCGTTGAGCCGACCCTGTCCATCGCGGAGGTGGGCCAGGTCATAACCGGTCAGACACCGGTTCAGCCTGGGAAAACGCTGCTCGATATCTTCTCGGCGGCGGTCCCAGATACCCGCAAGGGTTCGGTAAATATCACCCGCCAGCGAGGCTTGTCCGGTCGCGGCTTTCTCCTGTTCGGCATCGAGGGCACGGGTATGCAGCAGGCTGCCATCCAACAGGACGGTTTTCAGCTCCAGGACATGATCCCTGGTCTTGCCGTACATGACCGACCCCTGGCCACTGGCATCGGTATTGATCATGCCACCGATGGTAGCCCGGTTGCTGGTGGACAGCTCCGGCGCAAAAAACAGACCGTGGGTTTTCGCGGCTGCATTCAACTGATCCTTCACGACTCCCGCTTCGACCCGCGCCCAACCCTCGGCGGCGTTGATTTCCAGGATCCGGTTCATATGACGGGAGAGGTCCACCACAATTCCGTCTGTTAATGACTGACCGTTGGTGCCGGTACCTCCGCCACGGGGACTGAATACGATATCCGCCCAATCAGCTGTTGTCGCGAGGCGAGCCAGTGCCTGGACATCTGCCTTGTCCATCGGGAAAACCACCGCCTGCGGCAGCACTTGATAGATAGAGTTATCGGTCGCCAGTACCGTTCTAGTTGCGTAGTCCTGCGTCATTTCTCCCCGGAAACCCGAACCCTTGAGCGTCTCCAGGAACTCAAGGTAGCGGGACTGGGTCGGTGTTATTTGCTCAAGTCGCGGTAGCATGGTTGAGACTGTTTTCCTGTTGGTTCTGGTGGGGGTGGGACTGGGTCAGTTGTGCCAGGAGTTCTGTCACAGGTTGGTCAGACAGTTCGTGAACGGCCCACTCCAGGCAATTGGCTTTCGGCCCGAGGGCAGGCTCGGCTAGTTCGTAAAATTTGGTGACCAGTTCGCTTTGGGCAATCGGGTTGCCCGGCGTGCCTCTCGCCTCGAACCGGTCGCTGACCAGTTCCCGGCCATCGTTCAGTCGGATTGCAACAGTGGCATATCTATTAGCCGGGAAGCAGGCCGTGAACTCGGCAGATTCGGACAGCTGGACTTTTCCGATCAGCCGCAAGACCTCGGGGTGGTCCAGATCATTGGTTACCGACTGCTGGTTCACCGTGCCGCGGTGCAAAGCACAAGCCACCGCCCAGGGCAGGCTGTATTGGGCCTCTTCGGTACTTTGAGGCCGGGACGTATGCAGTCGAATCGCCTGATGAAAGCTGGTGACTCGAATTTCCTCGACCTGCTCCATGTCGGGTATTGAGGCCCGGAGCGATAGCGCGGCTTCCACAGAAGGTTGGGCCCAATAGCACACTGGGTACCGTTTGAAATAGGTATTTAGGAAATGCCAATGGGTACCGAGGTCCCGCCAGAGATCGGCTTCCTCGAGAAGTAATGCGGGGGCACCGGTAAAGCCAGACCTGGCCAGCAGTGCGGCGGAAATACCGGTCATGGCGCCCCAGCCAGAGCCGTCCTTCAGCATGGTTGGATGATCTATGCAGCGCATCATCTGGCTGCGTGGACCGTAGAACTCGGCGGCGCCGAGGGCCTCCGCCAGTTGCCGTGGCGTCACTCCCATTACCCGGGCCGCCACAGCGGCCACGCCCAGGCAGTTCCACGCACCGGAGGTATGGTAATCGCAGGCTGAGCCATGAAGGCTGATACCGGCGCGAATGGCAATCTCATAGCCGATGGCCAGCTCCCCCAAAAAACGTCGTCCCGACAGGTCCTGTGTTTCGGGCAAAGAAAGGAGCGCGGGCAGGATGGCAACACCGGCATGACCCTTGGTCAGCACATGGCCATCATGGGCATCCAGGGCGTCAATCAGCCAGCCGCCATAAAGGGCTGCGCCGGCACTTGAGGCCTGACCTTCCGCGAACAGTAGCGGCTGTCTGCCAGGGTACTGATTGCTTACAAACTCAAGGGCTATCCGGGCGAGGGGCGTGCTGGTTGCAGCTGCTGCCACGCCCAACAGGTCCAGCAGGCAGGTCCGGGCCAGGTCATAGACCTCGGTCGGCAGAGCGGTGGCATCAAGCTCCAGAATCTTCTTTGGTACTGACAGGTTGGGCATGGAAGGCACTCGATATTATTGTGCCTCCATCATTGAGGTTCACGGTCTGGCCGACTGCAAATAATGCGACATGGGCTTTAATAAAGCCGACAAATTCTATTCAGCCCTACTCCCGTTTCTGCCTCTGCTCCCGGGGTGTCAGTCCGAAGCCTTTGGTATAGCAACGGGTAAAATAGGAAGTCGAGTTAAAGCCACAGGCGGTGGAGATTTGGGTAATGCTCATGGTGGACTGAAGCAACAGGTGTTTCCCCCGCTCCAGGCGCAATTGCATGTAAAAGGCGTTGGGTGTGGTCCGCAGGTGAGTTCGGAACAACCGTTCCATCTGGCGTGTCGACAGGCCGACCTTCTCGCCGATCTCCGTGAGATTCAGAACCTCCTCGGTGTGGTTTTGCATCAGCTGGATGACCTTGAGCAGGCGCGGATGATTCGTGTTATGCCGGAACTGGAGTTCCATCCGCTGTTTGTCATTGGCCGGTCGGATCTGGGGATGGATGAACTGCTCAGCGCACCCCATGGCGAGATCTGCCCCATGCTCCAGGGCGATCTTGTGGCACATCATATCGAGGCTGGCCAGCCCGCCTGAGCAGGTCATGATGTTGCCATCGATCTCATACAGTTCCCCGGTCATGTTGAGTTCGGGAAACTCCTCCTCAAAGCTTTCCTTGTTTTCCCAATGTATGGTGCATCGGTGATTGGAAAGGAGCCAGGCGCGGGCTAGCAGGAGAGAACCGGTGGAGGTGGCACCTAGCGCCACACCACGGCGTGAGAGCTGACGCAGCCATTCAAACAGCTTTTTGTCCCTGATAACGGTGGCGCCGATACCGGCGACCACGATCATTAGATCAATATCACTGGTTTCATCAAACCGCCGGTCCGGACTGATTGGCAAGCCGTTGCTGGCGGCCACGGGCTGGTTGTCCTGGGAAAAGATGTGCCATTCGTACAGCGGCTGCTCGCTCAGGCGATTGGCCGCACGCAGGGGTTCCATGGCCGCGACGAACGAAAGCATGGAGAACTGTGGAATGGCGAGAAAGCCGATTTTCCGGGTTTCCGGTTCTGTCATTGGGTTGCCTGCACGGAATGTCGCTTTTTTAGCGCATGATGGCGTTTTATTAAATTTTTGTCGATCCGGATTTTCTGATGATGGGACCCGTAGTCGTTAACAACAACGCCCATTGGCAGGAACCCGACATGATCGAACAAAAAGTGAAATTTCAGAGCGACAAGCTCACCCTCGACGGCGCCTTCTTCAAAAATGAGGAGCATGACGATCCGCGTCTGCCCATCGTCATCGTTTGCTCCGGCTTCACCGGCCAGAAAAACATCCACCCCGAGCGTTATGCTCGGTTCCTGACACAAAAGGGCTTCACGGTATTCGGCTTTGACTACCGCGGCTTTGGCGAGTCGGAGGGTGAGCGTGAGCATGTCCTCATTGAAGAGCAAGTTCGTGATATCGCCAATGCGGTGGCAGTAGTTGCCGAGCGCGCAAAAGAAGAAAAGCGCAAAGTTGTCCTGGCTGGCTGGGGCATGGGCGGCGGCCTTGTGCTGGACGCCTTCCGCGTCTGTGAGGACCAGGTTCACGGTCTGATCGCGATGAACGGTTTCTACGACGCTGTGCGTGTTCAGAAGGCCCTGCGCGGTGAGCATGGCTGGAAGCAGTTCCGCGCCTTTATGGCTAAAGAGCGTCTGCGCCTGGCTAAGGGCGGAGAGGCCCAGGGTATTGACCCGTTCGAGATTTATCCGCTGGATCCGGTCAGCCGCGAATACGTATACACCGAGCTGGTCAAGGCGCCCGGTTATGGTGTGACTTCCACGTTCGATTTTGCAGATTCGCTGATCAGTTTCCGCCCGGAAGCGCATCTTGATGAACGCTTCGCTCAGATCCCGCTGCTGATAGCCCACGGCGCCGAGAACGACCTGCACCCGGTGACCGAAGCTCGCTCTCTTTATGCCCGCTACCCGGGTCCGAAGGAGCTCTTCCTGCTTGAGGGTGGTGGCCATACAGAGTGGATGCTGGACGAGAATCCGAAGTTCCAGACCTTTGCCGGCAAGATCGCCGACTGGATCACTTCCACATTCTGATAGCTCCCCTGCGGCGGCCACTGGCCGTCGTTTTCCCTTCGAGTGACCGACTATGAGTTCTGAAATTCCCTTCTGTGAGGCAGCCCGCACGTTGGTGCGCCGGCCGGAAGTGGCGGTTCCGGCGAAGAGCTGTGACACCCACGCTCATGTCTTTGGCCGACACGAGCACTTCCCCTTTACCCCTAACCGCACCTATACGCCGCCAGAGGCGTCTCTGGAACAGTATCTCGAGCTGCATCAGATGCTTGGTATCGAGCGGGGTGTCTTGGTACAGCCAAGTGTCTACGGCACCGATAACAGCCTTCACTTGCAGGCACTCCGGCAGCTCAGGGAGTGGGGATATGACTATCGCGGCGTGTGTGTGGTCGCCCCGGAAGTCTCCAGCACTGAGCTTAAGGAACTCCATGAGGCCGGATTCCGGGGTGTTCGGATGAACCTGTTGTTCCGGGGTGGCCTGCAATGGAATGACGTTCTGGGGCTGGCAGATCGAATTGCAGATCTGGGCTGGCACCTTCAGTTCCTGATCAACGTCTCTGACTGTGACGACATTATGGATCGTGTTGCGGAGCTGCCGGTTCCTGTGGTTTTTGACCATATGGGGCATATGCCCGCGACCCTGGGCACCGACCAATCGGGCTTCCGTAAGCTGCTCCGGTTGTTGGCGGGCAACAGGGCCTGGGTGAAACTCTCTGGCAGCTATCGGGTTACTTTGCAGGACGAGTATCCCTATCCGGATGTCGAAGAAATCGCCCGCGCATTGGTGGCTGCCAATGCCAACCGATGTGTCTGGGGGTCGGACTGGCCCCACCCTCATTTCTCGGGGCTGATGCCGGATGATACCGACCTGCTGGAAGACCTGGCCGTCTGGGTACCGGACGAGGAGGCCCGGAAACGAATCCTGGTATCCAATCCCGTCCGCCTGTATGGATTTGATGATTGAAGCGTTGATGAAGATGTTCTTCGGGCGGACATGGCCGCCCTTTTTTAGTGCGCCCGGCATGGGCGCACTCCTGGAGGTGCAAGTCCTCCCGTAAGCTGGCCACAGCGAACGAAGTGAAGCGCAACTGCGGAAGGGCGACCAACTGTGGAGAGGAAGCGTGGAGCGTAAACCGTGAGCCGATGAACAAGAATCGGATATAAGGCGCTGCCGAGCAGGGCGAGCGGGCTAGAAGCCGCGAAGCTCTTGTGGCCAAGGCGATGCGGCGTAAATCCGGCGGTTGTGCGGTGAAGGAGTGTGTTCTTACCCGGGGATATCTCGCCTTATGCCTGAAAGGGCAACGTGGCAACACGGAGCGAGAAGTCAGCAGAGGCCATAGTAGTTTCCGGAATGGAACGAAGGGCCGAACGAGAAGGAGCGTCAAACGCCTTGTCGATGAGCATTGTACGGCATCAGATGCCCGCGCCAGCGGGGCGGGTTACGGAGCGGGAAGGTGAAGCCTTGCCAGATGTGACCAGCGATGAAACAGGACTCCCGCGACGAGAACCGGAGGGCGCAGGGCGAGGCCTGCTTGAGCAGGTATTCGCACGAGAGAATATGCAACGGGCATGGAAGCGCGTGAAGGCCAACAAGGGAGCGGCGGGTATCGACGGTCTGGACATTGCCCAGACAGCCGAACACCTGCAATGGGCCTGGCCGGATCTCCGGCAACAATTGCTGGAAGGTCGCTATCGGCCTCAGCCTGTCCGTCGGGTAGGCATCCCGAAACCGGACGGAAGTGAACGGGAACTGGGTATCCCCACCGTGACCGACCGTCTGATTCAACAGGCACTGTTGCAAGTGCTGCAACCTCTGATCGATCCAACCTTCAGCGAGCACAGCCACGGCTTCCGCCCGGGCCGTCGGGCTCAGGATGCGGTTTTGGCTGCACACCGCTATGCCCAGCAGGGCCACCACATCGTGGTGGACGTCGACCTGTCGAAGTTCTTCGACCGGGTCAACCACGACATCCTGATCGACCGTCTGAAGCCGCGTGTGAACGACACCGGAGTCATCCGGCTGGTTCGGGCGTATCTGAATGCGGGCATTATGGATGGCGGAGTCGTCATTGAGCGACACGAAGGCACGCCGCAAGGCGGGCCTCTGTCGCCTTTATTGGCGAACGTCCTGCTGGACGAGGTGGATCGGGAACTGGAGCGCCGGGGCCACTGCTTCGCCCGCTATGCCGATGACTGCAACGTCTACGTACGCAGTCAGAAAGCCGGTGAGCGAGTGATGCGACTGTTGCGTCGCTGTTACGGCAAATTGCGCTTGACGATCAACGAATCCAAAAGCGCAGTCGCCAGTGCGTTCGGTCGAAAGTTCCTCGGCTATGCCTTATGGCAGACGAGGGACGGAGACGTCCGGCGCGCGGTATCAGCCAAGGCGTTACAGGCGTTCAAGTGGAGGATCAGGCAACTGACCCGACGCAACGGAGGGCGCAGTATTGAGCAGGTGGTAGAGCAACTCCGTAGCTACCTGTTGGGATGGAAAGGGTACTTCCGGCTGGCGCAAACGCCACGCATCTGGCGGTCGCTGGATGAGTGGTTACGCCGTCGCCTAAGAGCCTTGCATCTCAAACAGTGGAAGCGGGGCAGGACCATTTACCGGGAACTGCTGCGCCTTGGCGCGAGTCCCTGGGTTGCGGAATCAGTGGCGGCCCTGAGCCGTCGCTGGTGGCATAACAGTCGGTCTGCCATTCACAACGTGCTGACGATTGCCTACTTTGATCGGTTGGGCGTGCCGCGTCTCTCGTGATACCTCAACGTCTCGAACCGCCCGGTGCGGACCCGCTTGCCGGGTGGTGTGGGAGGGGCGGAGTCTAGTGGCTCCCCCCTATCCCGATTGCCTTGAACTCAGTACTGATCGTCGAGCAGGCGTCGGATCAGGCGGGTGTTGGAATCCCGCACCGTCGGCATCTCGAAACGGGCGCGGTCGATGGACTCCTGATTCAGCTCTGCCTGAATAAGACACTCCCGGTCTTCTGCAGATGCGAGGATTTCTCCCTTTGGACCGAGGATACAGCTCCCGCCCCAGAACCAGAGATCTTTCTCGTGACCATAGCGGTTGGCCATCACCATCGGCGTGCCGTAGATCATGGCGTAAAAGCTGACATTGGTCTTCCAGTTGTCCTCGTTAGAGAAGTTCTCACTGACAACACCGGAAGCAGAATTGATCGGTGCCAGCATCAGTTCGGGCTGCTTCAGGAAAGCGCAGTGGGTGAGGGCAGGGTTCCACAGGTCCGCACAGATCAGGCAGCTGGACTCCCAGTGCTCGCGGATTTTCACGTTGCCGATCTGGCTGCCGGAATGGAACCATTTGCCTTCTTCCAGGCCGCCATAGGTGGGCAAATTGAGTTTGCGATGAACATGAAGCACCTCACCATCCCGCAGGTATGCCATGGCGTTGTACAGTTCGCCTGCCCGTGCCCGCTCTACAAAGCCGACCACAAGTGTGATGCCTTTTGCCTGCCTGGCGAGGCTGAGCAGGGCCGGATCGTCTTTTCGCATGGCAACGGTGGGTGCATCACGCCCGACCTGGTAGCCGGTCAGCGACAGCTCAGGGAAGAGCAGTAGTTCCGCCCCACTTTGACGAGCCTGCTCAGCGTATTCGCGGTGCCGTTCAAGGTTGGTTTCAACATCCAGCAACTGGCTGTTGATCTGTGCTACGGCCACATTGAGGTTGGTAATCATGTCGGCTTCTCGGTGATTGAATGACGGGTATACAACGGCAAAAGCCCTGTGAACCGTCGAGGCGCACAGGGCGTTGTCTGACTCAGGGGTCAGATCAGGTCGTTCTGCTCAAGGAAGTTACGGGCAACCTTCTCGATTTCTTCTTTCTCGACGTCCACCTGGGCGTTCAGACGGGACATTACCTCGTTATCCAGCAAGCCGGAAAGCTTGTTGAGCTGGTCGTCCAGTTCCGGATTCTGTTCCAGAACTTCCTGTCGCACCACCGGCGTGATTGCGTAGTCCGGGAAGAAGTTCTGGTCGTCCTCCAGAAGTACGAAATCAAATGCCGGGATACGTCCGTCAGTGGCGAAGACCAACGCCAGGTCCACTTCACCTTCTTTCAACGCAGTATAGGTCAGCCCTGAGTCCATACGCTTGATCTGGTCACGGGGCAGTTTGAAGTCGTAAGCTTTGGCAAACGGACGGAAGCCGTCTTCACGGGCGTACCACTCGGCGTTGCTGGCCAGGACCAATTCCTTGCCATCGTTGATGGCGGCGGCCATGTCACTCAGGGTCTTGATGCCCATGGCGTTAGCTTCTTCTGACTGCATTGCCAGGGCATAGGTGTTGTTGGCGTCAGACGGATTTAGCCAGACGAGGCCTTTTTCCATGTCCAGCTCGCGCACTTTTTCATAACCTTCCTGACGGCCGAGTTTTTCCTTGACGTCGTTGTAAACGATCAGGCCAGTGCCGGTGTACTCCCAGTACACGTCCACCTGACCATTTTCCTGGGCGGATCGCAGAACGGCACTGCCCATGCCCGCCCGGGTATCCACGTCGTAGCCCTTGGCGCGCAGGTACTGCGCAGTCATGGAGGTGAGCAGTTGTTGTTCGGTGAAGTTCTTGCCACCGACCACGATCGTTTCGGCAGTTGCGATGCCACCGAAGGTCATGGAGATGGCGAGTGTCGCTACAGATGCCAGTTTTTTGAGGGTTTTCATGTTTCAGTGCTCCATGTGACTTCTTGTTTTGTGGCTACCCCGCGCGGAGTGGCCAGTTTTCAAATCCCGGGCCGCTTTATGCGGCCTCAGGCACGGGATGGATTGACGCCCCGGGGAACCATCAGGAACGCGCAGGCGGCGACCAGTATGTCCACCGTGATGGCGAGAAGGGCGGTCATGAGGGCTCCGGCCAGCATCATTTCGGTATCGAACAGGTCGATGCCGGTGAAGATCAGCTCGCCCAGACCGCCACCGCCGATCAGGAACGCCAGGGGCACGGTACCTACGTTAATCGCCAGCGCCGTCCGGATGCCTGCGAAAATGACGTAGGTAGCGTTTGGAATTTCCACACGCAGCAACATCTGTCCCGGTGACATTCCGATGCCCGAGGCAGACTCCTTGAGGTGCGCGGGAACCCCTAGTAACCCGGTGTAGGTGTTGCGCACGATCGGCAGCAGTGAGGCGATGAACAAACCGAATACCGAAGGAATGAAGCCGATGCCAAGAAGACTCATGGACAACGCCAGGATTGCCAGGGTTGGGATCGTGGTGCCCACGTTCAGCCCCTGCATGGCCCACTCAGAAACCTTGATGAAGCGTGGCCGGCTTAGGATAACCCCGAGCGGGATACCTACGGCAATCGCCAGCGTTCCTGAAATGGCAGTCAGCTGAATATGCTGTTTGGTCAGGTAAACAATGTCTTCCCAGTGGAACAGCATGCCGTCAATCAGACCCGAGCGCTGGAGGTAAACCCCCAGCAGGAGGACGACAACCAGTGCCGGCAACTGGAAGAAACGGGACTGTTTGAGCTTTTTCATGTGGCCACCCTGAAACGCCGCACGTTCTGGTCATCACTGCGGGATGACTTGTAGGTCGCACCCAGATAGTGGGTAATGCCGCGCTGGGTCACCACGCCCATCAGCTTGCCCTGTTCGGATACGCAGGGCAGCCAGGTGGCGTCGTGGGTAAACATCTTGGAGGCCACGGTACGGAGGTCGTCCTCGGGGCGGACGACGGTACGCAGGTTGTAGCTGTGCTGGCCGCATTTGCCCTTGGCTGTGGTGGCCACGCTGCGCGAAACATAACCCACGGGCCGGTCACTGCCGTCGACGATGATGATGGCGCGTTCGTAACCAGCATCGTCCATGCGTTGCAGGGCAGTGGCGAGCGAGTCTTCGGCGGTGACAACACTGGATTCACCTTCCAGCACCTCGGAGACGGTTACCAGTTGCAGGCGTTTCAGTGCCCGATCCCGCCCCACAAAGCCCTTGACGAATTCGTTGATCGGGTGCGAAAGCAGGTCATCGGGAGTGTCGTACTGGATCAGCTTGCCGTCCTTGAAGATGGCAATGCGGTCCGCCATCTTCACGGCCTCATCAATGTCGTGACTGACGAACATGATGGTCTTCTTCAGTTCCCGGTGCAGCTTCAGGAACTCGTCCTGAATTACTTCCCGGTTGATAGGATCGATCGCACCGAAGGGCTCATCCATCAGCATGACGGGGGGATCTGCAGCCAGGGCGCGGATGACTCCGACCCGTTGCTGCTGGCCGCCGGAAAGCTCGTTCGGGTACCGCTTGAGGAAAATGGCGGGGTCCAGGGCGACCATTTCCAGCAGTTCCGAAGCGCGCTTAAGGTAGCGGCTTTTCTCCCAGCCGATCAGCTTCGGCACGATCGAAATGTTTTCCTCGATGGTCATGTTCGGGAACAGGCCGATCTGCTGGATGACATAGCCTATGTTCCGGCGGAGGGAGACGGTGTCCTGGTCGGTGGTGTCCTGGCCGTTGATCAGGACACGGCCGGAGGTCGGGTTGATAATCCGGTTCACCATTTTCAGGGTGGTTGTCTTGCCGCAACCGGAGGGTCCCAGCAGAACGCAGATTTCACCCTGCGGTACCTCCATGTTGATATGGTCGGCGGCAGTCACTACACCACGGTCGGTATCAAAAATCTTGGTCAGGTTGTCGAGTGTAATCATGTTCCGTATCCCGGTTGTTGTTATCTCGAGGAATCAGAGGCCCCTGGGGGTCAATTTGCGTTGCAGCGACAGCAGAGAACGATCGGCCACAATGGCCAGAAGGCTGACGGCAATCGCGCCCACCACCAGTTGCCGTGGATCGCTTTGCGAGATCCCGCGGCTGATCAGCACGCCCAGGCCACCGGCACCGATATAGGCCGCAATCGCCATGACGCCGATGTTCATAACCACAGCCGTGCGAACCCCCGCCATGATGACCGGCACGGACAGTGGAATTTCCACTTTCCTTAGCCGCTGGGCACTGGTCATGCCAATACCCCTGGCTGCCTCGCGAAGACCGGGGCTGACGTTATTAATGGCAGTGTATGTATTCCGGATGATGGGTAGCTGGGAGTACAGCAGCACAGCAATAACGGCAGGCAGATAGCCAATCCCGTGGCCAATGGTTGAGAGAATCGGGATCATGATTCCGAATAACGCAATGGATGGGATGGTGATGAGAACCGACGCCACGTAAAGCACAACTGTGGCAATGCGCTCGTTCTGGGTGATCGCAATGCCAATCGGAACGCCCGTCAGCGTTGCCAGGCCCACAGCGACGACCACCAGACTGATGTGCTCGAGCGTGAGTTTGCCCAGCAGGTTCAGGTTGGTCATGATGAAATCAAGGATTTCCACAGCGGAGCCCTCTTTTTGTGAGTTGTAATCGGCAGAAGTCCACGTTCTGATCACGTTAAACCAGGGGCAGAACGTGAACTTTAACGAAAGCGTCGTTAAAGCGAAAAATAACGACAGTAGGCTGGTAGTCTTTTCAGGCGATAGAGCGGAGCTGTTCCCGGAACCAAAGCAGTGCTGGCTCTCTCTCGTAAGCCCTGTGCCAATAGAGGTGAACGTCGATGGACGGCAGGTCTGCCGGCGGATCCATGATCCGGATGTTGGCTCGCTCGGCAATGATGCGGGCATAAGCCTCTGGCATGGTCAGCAGCAGGTCGGTCTCCTCCACAACCCGGCAGGCTGCGTAGTAATGTTGGCACCTTAGCCGGATGCTGCGCTGAACCCCCAGCCTCGATAGCTCGAAGTCCTCAATCCCGGGCCCCTCGGTCCGTGACGACACCAGTACGTGTTTTGCCGACAGGTACCCTTCCATATCCAGAGTGCCGTCTGCCAGTGGATGTCCTTCCCGGGCCAGAACCACCAGCCGGTCGCGCCGCAGCAGTTCGTGGGACGTCTGGTTGCTCACGGGCAATAGCACATCCACAGCAAAATCCAGCTTGCCCGCCGCCAGTTGCGTCTCCATATCACGGCGCGCAATACGCTGACTGACGATCTCCAGTTCCGGGTAGGCGTCCAGACGCGCCATCAGGCGGGGCAGGAAAGTGGATTCCAGGATGTCCCGCAACCCGAGTGAATAGGTTTTGCGCTGGGTGGCCGGATCAAACGCATGAAACTGGTTTACCGCGCCCTGGATCTGGGTGAGGCCCGGTCGCATGGACTCGAGGAATCGCCGGGCCAGGGGCGTTGGTACCATCTGATTGCCCTGGCGGGTAAACAGAGGATCATCAAAATGGTCCCGGAGCCGGGACAGCGAGTGACTGACCGCAGGCTGTGTCAGATGCAGTGCCCTGGCCGCGCGGGTCAGACTTCCTTCCCTGTAGATGGTGTCGAATACATGCAGCAGGTTCAGGTCCAGGCGGTTGAGGGCCATGAGCGCGTCCGTTCTTTCGAAATTTGGAATAAGTTTGGTTAATAATAAACGATAAGAATAATTCAGTCGCGTAATAGTTAAGTCATCCCTAGACTGGTCTCAACGTGATTATTCCGTGCACGCCACCGTGCAACCGTTAGCGAGGAGACGGCGATGGATTTCAATATTTCCGAGAAAGGGCAGGATTATCTCAACCGCGTGAAACAGTTCATGAAGGATGAGATTTTTCCAATCGAAGAGCAGTACCACAAGGAGCTTGCCTCCCTGGATAACCGTTGGGTTGTGCTGCCGATCATTCGGGAGCTGAAGGAAAAAGCCAGGGCCCAGGGCCTCTGGAACATGTTCTTCCCGGACGAAAAATACGGCTGCGGCCTGCTGAACTCCGACTACGCCCTGATTGCCGAGGAAACCGGGCGCAGCTTTATTGCGCCGGAGATCTTCAACTGCAACGCGCCGGATACCGGCAATATGGAAGTGCTGATCCACTACGGCTCCGAAGAGCAGAAAGCCGAGTGGCTACCCCGGCTGCTCAGCGGTGAGATCCGCTCCGCCTTCTGCATGACCGAGCCGGCGGTTGCCTCTTCCGATGCCACCAACATGGAAGCCACCGCTGTAGTCGAAGGCGACGAAGTGGTTCTGAACGGCCGCAAGTGGTGGAGCACCGGTATCGGGCACCCCGACTGCAAGGTGGCGATCTTCATGGGCCTGACGGATCCGGACGCCCACAAGCATCGCCGCCATTCCATGGTGCTGGTGCCGCTGGACACTCCGGGCGTCAAGATCGAGCGTATGCTGCCGGTATTCGGTGAATACGACGAGCCCTACGGCCATGGTGAGGTGCTGTTTGATAACGTCCGATTGCCCAAGAGCGCATTCATCGCCGGCCCGGGCCGCGGTTTCGAGATTGCCCAGGGCCGTCTGGGGCCAGGTCGTGTGCACCATTGCATGCGCGCGATCGGTGCGGCGGAGCGCACACTGGAGATTCTGATCAAGCGTGCCACCACCCGGGAGGCCTTCGGGCGGCCGATCGCCAAGCTGGGCGGCAACCCGGATATCATTGCCAATGCCCGCATGGCCATTGAGCAGGCTCGTCTGCTGACGTTGAAATGCGCCTGGGCACTGGATACCAAGGGCATCATGGGGGCATTGCAGGAGGTCTCGATGATCAAGGCGGTGATTCCGTCCATGTTGCAAACCATTGTGGATCAGGCCATTCAGATTCACGGTGGTGCCGGGGTCAGTGATGACGACTTCCCGCTGACGCAGCTGTTTGCCTATGCTCGAGTGTTACGCCTGGCCGACGGGCCTGATGAGGTGCATCGGGCTATGGTGGCCCGGTTGGAGCTTCGTAAGTACAAGCTCTGAGCCTGACTCAAGAGTCAGCGGAGCCTCATCGTTTGGTGCCGGGAGCAGGTGGGAGACGGTTTCTGAAACACGCTCCTTTCGGCACATCCATGTGACGCTTGGGCTCCGCCATCCATGGCTCCGCACAGTTTCAGAAACCGTCTCCCACCCGCTCCTTCAATCTTAGGAGTGGGCTGCTGGTTTTGGAGATGAAGATCAGCTAACTCGAAAGTTCGGGAGCTGGTGCCGGGCAGGCCTTTCCAAAACCTTGCGGAGCCATGGATGGCGGAGCAGAGCGTACATGGACGTATTCACAGCGTGTTTTGGAAAGGCCTGCCCGGTAGCAGCTCTTGCACCAAAAAAAAGAACACGAACTCCAAACCTAACGGAGAAGAACAGCGATGACACAGAGAGTATTCATAACCGGCGGAGCCAGCGGTCTCGGTCGGGCGATTGCATTGCGGTACGCCAAAGAAGGCGCCAGAGTCTGCATCGGCGACATTAACCCGGAGCAGGGGGGTGGCGTTGAGAAAGAGATTACCGCAGCCGGAGGCGAGGGCTACTACGTCGAGTGCGATGTTCGACGCCTGACCGATTTCGAAAAGGTCCGCGATGATCTCGTGAAGAAATGGGGTGGCGTTGATGTGGTGGTGAACAACGCCGGTGTGGCGTCTGCCGGTTCCATCGAAGATACCGCCATGGCGGACTGGGAGTGGATTCTCAATATTAACGTGCTGGGTGTCGTTCGTGGCTGCAAGGCGTTCACGCCCCAGTTCAAGAAGCAGGGTTCCGGCACATTTGTGAACATCGCCTCCATGGCGGGCCTGATGCTGGCACCGCTGATGGATAGCTACAACGTTTCCAAGGCCGGGGTTATTGCGCTGTCTGAGACCCTGAGTCAGGAGCTGCGGGACGACGGCATCCATGTAAGCTGTGTCTGCCCGGCGTTTTTCCAGACCAATCTGGCCAGCAGCATGCGCTCGGACCTTCCCGGAATTCAGCAAAATGTGAACAAACTGATGAAGCGTTCCAGTATTACCGCTGGGGATGTGGCTGAGGACGTTGTAAGGTCAGTGCAAGACAAGAGTTTCTGGGTGCTGCCCCACGCCAAAGAGCGCCGCATGTGGATGCTCAAGCGGCACGCGCCCAAGGCCTTTGACTGGCTGATGCATCAGGAAAGCAAGCGCTGGATGAGCAAGATGGGCGGTAAGGCCAAGGCCTGAACCCAACACATGAACAAGAGGAGAGCCCTGAATGACCCAGATTGATGAGGCGATGGATATCCGTGAAGGCGAAGAGCTGGATATAGCCGCTGTAGACCGGTTCATGAAACAGGCCATTCCTGACCTCGCAGGCGAGCCGGACATTCGCCAGTACCCAGGCGGTGCCTCTAACCTGACCTACCAGGTGGATTACGGCGACCATTCCTACGTTCTCCGTCGGCCCCCGTTCGGCAAGATCGCCAAATCGGCCCACGATATGCTGCGTGAGGCAAGGGTGATGCAGGCTCTGAAGCCGGTCTATCCTTACGTGCCCAACATCATTGCCATTTGCGATGATCACGACGTGCTGGGCTGCGATTTCTACGTGATGGAGCGCCTGAAAGGCATCATTCTGCGCCAGGATTTCCCGAAGGACTTTGAGCTCAGTGAGGCGGACACCCGCAAGCTCTGCCTGAACGTGATTGGCAAGCTGGTGGATCTGCACTGTGTGGACACCAGGGCGGCGGGCCTGGATAAGCTGGGTAAGGGCGAGGGCTATGTGCAGCGCCAGATTGGCGGCTGGAGTGATCGCTTCCGCAAGGCCCGCACGGAGGATGTCGGTGACTTTGAGGCGGTGATGGGCTGGCTTGACGACAAGATGCCGGCGGACACTGCCCAGGTGGTGATCCACAACGATTTTCGCTTTGACAACGTGGTGCTGAACCCGGACAACCCGTTTGAAGTGATTGGCGTTCTGGACTGGGAAATGGCCACCATCGGCGACCCGTTGATGGACCTGGGTAACAGCCTGGCCTACTGGATCGAGGCGGATGACGAGGGGCCGTTCCAGATGCTGCGCCGGCAGCCCACCCATCGCCCGGGTATGCTGACCCGCAAGGAAGTGGTGGATTACTACATGGAGCAGTCCGGTTTCAAAGCCGACAACTTCGACTTCTATGAGATCTACGGTCTGTTCCGCCTGGCGGTGATCATCCAGCAGATTTACTACCGTTTCTATCATGGCCAGACCAGAGACAAGCGCTTTGCGGCCTTTGGTCATGCCGCCAATTATCTGGAGAAACGCTGCCAGCGACTGATTTCGGAGAGCGCCCTGTAATGGCAACCATCTATCTGGTGCGCCATGGCCAGGCCAGTTTCGGGAAAGAGAACTACGACCAGCTCTCGCCCTGCGGGTGGGAGCAGGGCCGGGTTCTTGGTCGCTGGTTTGCCGGAAAGGTTGAGCCTGCGGCGGTTTTTGGTGGCGATCTGGAACGACATCGTGAAACGGTCGAGGCCATCACCACCGGATACGGGACCGAGTTGCCGGATATGCAGGTGGTACCGGGTTTCAACGAATTCGACCACATCACGGTAGTGGCCCGTTATCGCCCGGAGTGGAATGACCGTGCGGTGATGGCCAGAGATCTCAAGGCCTTCCCGAAGCCGGCCAGAGCCTTCCAGGAGGCCTTCGTGCAGGCAGTGCGCCGCTGGGTATCCGGCGAATTCGACCATGAGTATGACGAGAGCTGGCCTGAGTTCAAGGCACGGGTACTGATCGCATTCGAGGAGATGATTGAGTACGCCGATGGTGGCGATGTGCTGGTGGCAACCTCTGCTGGTCCGGTTTCGGTGATTGCCCAGCACCTGCTCGGGCTGGACGATGCCAAAGCGCTGGGGCTGAACGAGGTGATCGCCAACACCAGCGTCACCCGGGTCCTGTATTCAGGCCCCCGGCGCAGCCTGGCCGTGTTTAACAACTACAGCCACCTGGAAGCGGACAACCCCGCCCTGGTGACATTCCGATAATGCATTGAGGTGAACGAATGAGCAGCAAGAACCTGTTTGATCTGACGGGCAAGGTTGCCCTGATTACCGGCGCCAGTCGTGGCATCGGCGAGAATATCGCCCGCACTCTGGCTGATTACGGTGCCCACGTGATCGTCAGCAGCCGCAAGATTGACGGCTGCGAAGCGGTCGCCAGCAGCATCCGTGAAGCCGGCGGCAGCGCCGAAGCCCACGCCTGCCATATCGGGGAAATGGATCAGATCGAAAGCATCTGGGCGCACATCGAGCAAACCCACGGCAAGCTGGACATTCTGGTTAACAACGCGGCGGCGAATCCCTATTTCGGGCCGGTGGAGGACACCGACCTGGGCGCGTTCAACAAGACCGTGGATGTGAATATCCGGGGCTACTTTTTCATGTGTGCCCGCGGTGCCCGGATGATGAAAAAAGCCGGTGGCGGCTCCATCGTGAACGTGGCCTCGGTGAACGGTGTGAACCCGGGGCACTTCCAGGGCATTTACTCGGTGACCAAGGCTGCGGTCATTTCCATGACCAAGTCCTTCGCGATGGAGCTTGGCCAGCAGAAGATCCGGGTGAACGCTCTGCTCCCCGGCCTGACAGACACAAAGTTTGCCAGTGCCCTGACAACGAACGACGCAATCAAGAAACAGGCCATGGCCCACATCCCCATGAAGCGGGTAGCCGACCCGAGTGAAATGGCGGGTACGGTACTGTATCTGGTATCTGAGGCGTCCAGCTACACCACCGGTGCCTGCATCAACGCAGACGGCGGTTATCTGACTATCTGAATGGCCCGGGGTCAGATGAAAGCGTTCATCTGACCCCTCTTTCACGGGAGGTCGTGTTCAGCTTTCAGGCTGGCGAACAGGTGCCTACTGAATGCTGGTTTCAGAAGCGCCGGAAGAAGCGTGTGAAATCGCTGTGCCCGTCGGCGGCCTGAAATGCAGTGAATACAGAATGCGGTCCAGCACCGCCTGGCCATTCCACGCCGGGTCATTATTGACCATGCCCACCACAGCCCAGGTCGTGTTATTAGCATCGCGAGTGAAGCCGGCGATCGATCTTACATTCTCCAGATAGCCAGTTTTGATGCGGCCTTCGCCATCCATGCCGGTATTGCGAAGGCGGCGCGCCATGGTTCCGTCCATGGCAATGATTGGCATCGAGGCCATCAGGTCTGCCGAGTAGGCGCTGTTCCAGGCGTGTTGCAATATCTGGGCGCCCTGGCGGGCGGTGATGCGGCCGTGCCGGCTGAGCCCGGCGCCGTTATCGATCACCATGCCGGCAGTGTTGATGCCTTTGCCTTCCAGCCATTCGTAGATCACCCGAATGCCGGCTACCCGGTCATCGTTTTCGTCTTCCAGCCGGTTTTGGGCACCAATGGTAAGCAACAGCTGGCGGGCCATAACGTTGCTGCTCCATTTATTGATGTCTCGCACCATGGACACCAGATCCGGCGAAGTGGTTTTCAGCACCAGCCTTGCGCCTTCCGGGGCAACGCCATTGAGGTTGCCACCGGAAATGACCACGCCCATGTCCGTCAGAAGTGAACGGATCAACGATGCGGTGTACTGCTCATGGGGTAACAGGGACATGTATGTCGTGGTACGGCAGCCCTGAGGCAATTCGCCGGTTACTCGCACGGTAACCCGCTGGTCATCATGGAAAACAGGCTCCCACTCAAAACTGTGACGGGAGGGGCACGGCCCTTCGGCCGTCGCAACGACGCGGTTGTCGATCACTAACTCACTCAGTGAAGGGGTGCTCCAGGCCTGGGTGCCCCGTTCATCCGCCCGCACCTGAAGGTGCATCAGGTTCAGGTTGGTCAGATAAGCGGAAGGCTCAACGAGGAAGGGCGCATGGGGATTGTCACCATTGTCTTCGAAGCCTGGGAAACCGCCATCCACTTCAAAATAGCTGCCATCCAGCACCAGGTCCCCTTCGATTCTGGTAATGCCCATGCTCCGCAAATCCCTCAGGGTCGTCCAGAGTCGCTCAATGGTGAGCTTGGGGTCGCCGCCAAAGCGGACATAGAGATTGCCTTTCAGGGTGTCGCCGACCATGGTCCCGTCGGTCAGGAAATCGGTGTCCCAGCGATGGTTGGGGCCGAGAACTTCCAGCGCGGCAAAGGTTGTAACCAGCTTCATGATGGAACCGGGACTCATGAGCGTATCGGCATTGATGTACTGGTTAATGCCGGGGCCATTCAGGGGGATGGCTGCCATGCTCATGGCATTCTCATTGTGGAGCGATTCCTGGGCGTAATCCTTGAGTTGGTTGGTCCAGAGACGGTTGCCGGAGAAACCAGTATCATCGGTTTCGGCAGTTGCAGTCAGAGGAGATGCAATCAGGGCACAAACCACCACCGATACCAGCGCTGAACGTCGGAATCCAAGACACGTTTTTCCTGCACTGTCAGAGCGCTGCATTCCCCGAATTTCCATGGTTGCCGTCCAATGAGTTCTTATGGCTAAACAATAGCCTATCTTTGCTGGTTGTACTATGCAGAAAAGCTCTACATGACGTTAAAAAATGCCAGTAGTGTCGTTGTTTGTATTGAACTTTTGTGACTCAATGTAAGTGCCCTTGTGAATCATGGAGTTAGGTGGACAAAAATTAACTAATGTCATGCATGGCACCCGGGAGCCAATGGAAAATCGTCAGATTGCGTGATAATGACGTGATCTCCAACAGAAGGTTTGTTTATGTCCAATATGCTGTTTCGCAACATTCACGTGCTGGGTTCGGTCACCACTTCGTCGCTGACGGCGTGGCGCGGTTGCCTGGTGGTGAAAAAGGTACCTCAGCCGGAAAAGCCGATCGTGCTCTATGATATGGAAGGCTGCCCCTATTGCCGCAGGGTCCGGGAGGCCCTGACCGCCCTGAATCTGGATGTGGAAATCCGGCCCTGTCCGAAGGGTGGTTCGGTGTTCCGGGCGCAGGCGGAGGCTCTGGGTGGCAGGCAGCAGTTCCCGTTGCTGGCGGACCAGAACACGGGGGCGGTGATGTATGAGTCCGAGGAGATTATTGAGTATCTGTTCCGCCAGTATACCGGGCGGCCGGTGCCCAAATATTACCGTGACCGGGTCTGGCAGCCGGTTCTGGGCTCGGTGGCATCGGTGGCCAGTGCCATGAGGGGGCTTCGGGTTAGCCCCGGGAAGCGGCCGGAGCAGCCTTTGCATCTCTGGAGCTTTGAAGGTAGCCCGTTCTCGCGGCTGGTGCGGGAGCGGCTGTGCGAGCTGGAGATTCCGTACACTTTGCACAATCTGGCCAAGGAGCACTGGACGGAAATCGGGCCGGCGAAGCAGCGGATCAAGCCTGGGCCTTATACGCCGATTCCCGGTGGCAAACGGGATGCGTTCTTTCAGGTGCACAAGCGGGTTCAAGTGCCTTATCTGGAGGACCCCAACACCGGAGAGGGGCTGTTCGAATCTGCTCGTATTCTGGGTTATCTCGATAGTCACTACGGGAACTGACCTGCGTGTAAGACTGTCAGTCATCGAGTAGCCGCGCGGGTGGGTCATCCCTTGTCCAGACACACCGTAAATACATCCATGTAGGCTCGGTCGGGCCATCCATGGCCCTCCACGGTCTGGACAAGGGATGACCCACCCGCGCTTTTGGGCCTTGTGCTATTCGCACTGAAATTTATGACAGTGGGGCAGCAGATATGGCGAATCGGTTTACCCGAAGACAGTTTCTGGTCAGTTCCGGGCTGGTAGGGCTTGCTCTGACGTCCCCTCACTTGTTCGCGAACCTAACCAGCAAACCCGCCTCATCTCCCATCACCCGAAAAATTCCCGGAACAGACGAGGTAATTCCATCCATCGGCATGGGTACCTGGATTACCTTCAATGTTGGTGGCGACACACAGCTGGTTGAACAGCGCACCAGGGTTCTGAAAACCTTCTTCGATCAGGGTGGGACGGTTGTAGACGGCTCGCCGATGTACGGCAGCGCCTCGGATGTGGTGGGCGAGGCGCTGGATGCCCTGGATGCCCATGACCGGGTTTTTGCGGCCACCAAGATCTGGACCGGTGACGAGTCAGAGACCCGACAGGAGGCGGCGCGCTCCCGCAGACGCTGGGGTGTTGAGCGGTTTGATCTGTTGCAGGTGCATAATCTGCTGGGCTGGCAAGGGCATCTTGAGACGTTGAGACAGATGAAGGCGGACAGCGAAGTGAGGTATATCGGCATCACGACTTCCCACGGTCGCCGACACCGCGAATTTGAGCAGATCATGAAGCGGGAGCCTCTGGATTTTGTGCAACTGACCTATAACGTCCTTGATCGTGAGGTTGAGGATCGGTTGCTGCCCCTGGCCGAGGAACGGGGAATCGGGGTGATTGTAAACCGGCCGTTCCAGGGTGGTTCGCTGTTCCGTCGATTCCAGTCAGAGCCGTTGCCGGGCTGGGCCGGTGAGGCTGGCGTCAGCAACTGGGCGGAGTTCTTTCTCAAGTACATCATTTCCCATCCGGCGGTGACTTGTGCGATTCCGGCGACCAGCAAAGTCGAGCACATGAAGGAGAACATGGGGGCGCTTTACGGGGCGCTGCCGAACCCAGAGCAGCGGCGGCGGATGGCGGATTATGTGAGGTCCCTGTGACGGGCGCTGACTGGCTGAGCTACTCGTTGCAGGATTTCGTGATGTTCGGGCCGCAGGTGTTTCTGCGGCTGTTTGTCCGGATCAATCAGGATCTCTGGCCCTGGCAATTGCTGGCTGTGGTGGTTGCCATCGGTATACCCGTGCTGTTTCTGAAACCGGATCTCCGGGCCCGGCGGTTGGCCGTCGGGCTGATGGCAGTAGCCTGGGCAGGGAGTGGTTACGGATTTCTCGTGGGCTACTTTAGCCCCATCAACTGGCCGGCGGCGTGGTTTGGCTGGGCCTTTGTGGCGCAGGGCGCCCTGCTCGCAGCCGCCGCGTTTTTCGGGGCTGTCCATGGGCAAACGCCGCAGCCGAAGCAGCTTGCTGTCTTCTGGCTGGCGGCAGTGTGTGGTTTGCCCTGGTTGGCGGTGGCTGATTCCGGCGATTGGCAGTCGCTGGCGTTGTTTGGGGTGGCGCCGGGTACCACGGCAGCCACTGGCGCATTGGTGCTCGCCCTGGTGACCGGGCCCTGGCGGTGGCTTTACCTGCCGCTGCTGGTGCTGTGGAGTCTGTTCAGCGCGGCCACGCTCTGGGTGCTGCAAACCTGGTGGTTGCTCATTACCCCAGTGGCCACGCTGCTGTTCGTTGGCGCCGGGTTCTGGTTCAGTCCCAGGCCGGAGCAAAGTCTGGATTAGCGATCCGCTCGTTGCGGTCCAGCGCATCAATGGCGCGGATTTCCTCTTCGCTCAGCTCAATATCCAGGGCGTCCAGATTGGCTTTCTGGTGCGCCGGGCGGGTGGAGGAGGGAATAGGCACAACGCCTCTCGAAGCCACCCAGGCGATCGCGATTTGGGCCGGGGTCAGGTTTCGTTCGCCGGCAATGCGTTGCAGGGTTTCGTCTTCCATGACCTTGCCGACGGCTAATGGCATGTAGCCAGTTACAGCAATGCCGAGCTTTTGCGCATGCGCCACAACCTTGCGGTTCGCCAGGAAGGGGTGGACTTCCACCTGGTTGGTAAAGATGACGGTGTCGCCGAGAATCTCTTTTGCTTCATCCATTTGGGCGCAGGTGAAGTTGGAAATGCCGATATGCTCTGCCAGGCCTTCCCGCTGGGCATCCCTGAGGGCGCCAAGATATTCTTTCATGGGCACTTCATCGCCCGGTGATGGCCAGTGAATAAGCGCCAGGTCGACATGGTCGGTTTTCAGCCGCGCGAGACTGTCGTGCAGGCTGTTGATCAGGTCGCTGGCGTGCAGCTGGTCATGCCAGATCTTGGTGGTGACAAAAATCTCGCGGCGCGGAATGCCGCTGGAAGTGATGCCATCACCCACTTCCGCTTCGTTTCCGTACATCTGGGCAGTATCTATATGACGGTAGCCCAGGGACAGGGCACTCTTGACGGCGTCCCGGGCATCATTGCCCCTGAGCCGGAAAGTTCCCATGCCGATCTTTGGAAGTGCGCTGAATGACATGCTGTCCTCCTTTGCGAATCGTGTGTTTTTAAGGTGGTGCCGGCACACTGGTTCTTCAAGTGGCCTCCGGGTATCATCGCGCCTGAACTAACCTGTGAACCGAAACGATAAGGCCTAGACCATGTACACCGGCCATTGCCTCTGTGGCGACATCAGCTTTGAATACGATGGCCCCCTTGGCCCCGTTGCCCTGTGCCACTGCAGCCAGTGTCGGCGGGCACACGGCAGTGCCTTTTCAGCCAGTGCGCCGGTACAGAAGGTGCGGTTCCGTTTCATTTCCGGCGAAGACAGGATTACCGAGTTCGAGTCACGCCCCGGCAAGTTCCGGGGCTTCTGCAGCTGTTGCGGCAGTCAGCTATACAGCCGCGTTGATGCCATTCCCGGGATTCTCCGTCTGCGGGTCGGGTGGGTCAACGAACCCCTGGGCAAGGGCCCGGCCCGGCATGTTTTTGTCGGCTCAAAATCCGACTGGTTCGAGATTACCGACGAGCTGCCACAGTTCGAGAAGACCGAGCGAACCAACGATCCTCACTGAAAACCGGAACCATCCGGTAAACCTTGCCCCGCGGTGAATCCGTCAGCAACCACAGGGCCCCATCCGGGCCCATGCGCACATCGCGGATCCGCTTGCCAAGATCGGTGAGCAAATTCTTCTCTTCGACTACCGCTCTATTTTCTATCGTCAGCGGTGTCCTGGGCGCGGCCCATCTCTCCCCGGTCACCCACGGCCACATACAGGTTGCCTTCCCGATTAAATTCCATGCGCCCGGCAAAGTTCCGGCTGGAGCCATCCGGCAGAAAGGCGAGACTCCATGGGTTTTCAAGGTCCTGCGCCACGGTTTCCAGCTGGAAATCCGCCTCGTCGGCGCCAATTAATGAACGGTTGATGGTTGAGAATAGCAGTGCGGGTATATAGGGCGTCAAAAACTTCCCGGATCATTATTTTTGATGTTTTAAATAAGAATGATTCGTATTATTATGTGAGAATAGCAGTTCAACACTGAATCACACCCCAGAACGGAGAAGAAGATGTCCCGAATTCCGGAATCCCTGTTCCGCCACAGGGCGCTGTTTACTGCAACCCTGTGTGCGATCCTGCCTGCCTTGGCATCGGCGCAGGACGCGGGACCCGCCACACTGGAAGTGCTGGATGTATCTGCCGAACGTGGCGAGGTCTCGTCTGAATCCACCGGCAGTTACACCGGCGGCGCGACCACAACCACCATGAAGAAAGGTGAGGGCGGGAAACCTTCCCGCCCTCTTTATCGAGTATGAATGGGGAGGAAGCGGAATGACGCCCGAGCAGGAAATGATTGAAGGATTAAAGCTGGCCGCCAGTGCCGGCGCGTTTATTGGCCTGGTGGCCATAGGTTTGGCTCTGGGCTCTGCGATTG
The DNA here is from genome assembly GCF_038098645.1 of Marinobacter metalliresistant. Lineage (NCBI taxonomy): Bacteria > Pseudomonadati > Pseudomonadota > Gammaproteobacteria > Pseudomonadales > Marinobacteraceae > Marinobacter > Marinobacter metalliresistant. The sequence continues at coordinate 4,039,836 of NZ_CP101118.1, forward strand.
GTGCCTAAGTACTGCCCGGAGTGCTGTCCAGTTCCAGCCCTCCTGGCCAGGCATGTGATGAGTGTTTTTGAAACCCTGGAGCGCCAGCAGGTCCAGGATTCGCTGGGATTTTAAAACAGAATCATTATCACTTGCGGGTGTTTTGTTGTAGCCAGCGGTCCAGTTTGTCGGCAAATTCCTTGCGGTCGGTCTGGCTGAAGGGGGCCGGTCCGCCGGTTACCTGGCCGGCGTTGCGCATTTCTTCCATGAAGTTGCGCATGGCGAGGCGTTGGCGGATGTTCTCTTTGGTGAAGGCCTGGCCGCGGGGGTTGAAAACGTCGGCGCCTTTTTCGATGGCTTCTGCTGCTAACGGAATGTCCTGGGTGATGACGAGGTCGCCTTTTTGCATCTGGTCCATGATTTCGTTGTCGGCGACATCGAAGCCTTGGGGGACCTGTCGGCGCTTTATATAAGGGCTCGGGGGCAGGGTGATGACGTGGTTGGCGATGAAAGTGGTGTCGATCTGCCAACGGGTGGCGGCTCGGCAGAGGATCTCCCGGATGGGGACGGGGCAGGCGTCGGCGTCGACCCAGATTGGCATGGTTGGTTCCTTCTTTTGGCTTGGTTTTTGGTGAGTTTACCGTTTGTTGTTGTGAGCCTGGAAGCATGCTGCCGCGTATTGTTTTAAGGGTTTGCAGATTTGGCAGGCTTGCACCATTGGGAGGGGGCTTCCAAAAACCGCTACAAGCACATCCCTGTGCGCTTGTTTCCGGCCATCCATGGCCTCCAACATTTTTGGAAGCCCCCTCCCAATGGCGCGATCTTGCTGCAGAGTTAAGTCCGCGATTATGGCGGGCACTCCAAGTGACTTATTGAGGGATTTATGAAAACGGACATTGTTCCCACTGCATTTTTTGCGCTCATTCTGAGCCTGGTTCTTATCGCCACGGGAACGGCAAAGGCTGATGAACCAGACGCCTGGGAAGCCCTTCGTGATGGACAGGCCGTATTGATGCTTCGTCATGCTCTGGCACCGGGTACCGGGGATCCGGCAAATTTTGATATCAACGACTGCAGCACCCAGCGGAATCTGAACGCTATGGGGCGGGAGCAGGCGCGGGCGTGGAAGCCGTTTCTGGAGAGCCACGGGATTACTGAGGCGCGGGTGTTCAGCAGTCAGTGGTGTCGGTGTCTGGATACGGCGCGGGGCATGAACATGGGGGAGGTTACTGAGTGGCCGTCGCTGAATTCTTTTTTTGGCAATCGTGGGGATGGTTCGGCGCAGACTCGGCAAACCATTTCTCTGGTTAACGGGCTGGAGGTCGGGGCGCCGGTGATTCTGGTGTCCCATCAGGTGAATACCACGGCGCTGACCGGTGTGTATCCTTCGTCCAATGAGGGGGTAATTATCGGACTGCCCTTGTCTGATGATCCGAGGGTGCTGGCGAGAGTTTCACCCGAGAGTTGATGGTATAATCCAGCACTCATTCAATTAACAGGAAATGATAATGTCCCAACTTCCTCCATGCCCGCAGTGCAGTTCCGAATACACATACGAGGACGGTGTCCAGCTTGTTTGTCCAGAGTGCGGGCATGAATGGTCTGAGGCGGAGGCTGCGGCTGATGCGGCCGGGAAGCTGATTCGGGATGCCAACGGCAATGAACTTCAGGATGGCGACACGGTCACTGTGATCAAGGATCTGAAGGTCAAGGGCTCCAGCTCTGTGGTGAAGGTGGGTACCAAGGTAAAGAATATCCGTCTTGTGGAGGGCGATCACGATATCGACTGCAAGGTCGATGGCATTGGTGCCATGAAGCTGAAATCGGAATTCGTTAAGAAGGCCTGATTCTAAAAGGTGTTAGGGGTCGGCAGGGAGAAATCGAATGGTTGATCATGATGATGAAAACAAGCCGGTTCAATCGCCGTCAGAGCGCAAGCATGAGCTCCATCAGGAACTGCCGGTCGATTTCCCCGATCCGTTTTTTCGCGGCCTGCACCGGGTTATTCGTTTCGCAATCCGGGTGCTTGCCGTGTTGATGGTCGCTGTTATCCTCTGGGGTGTCGGCGATGTCATTTACATCATCTACGACAGGCTCATCACGCCGCCCTTCCTGCTTCTGAACATCAACGATATTTTTTATACCTTTGGTGCGTTCATGGCGGTTCTGATTGCGGTGGAGATCTTCATCAATATCAGGCTTTATCTCGGCACCAATGTCTTCCCGGTGCAGCTGGTTGTGGCCACGGCTCTTATGGCTATCGCCCGGAAAGTGATCGTGCTCGATTTCGAGACACTGACACCCATGTATCTGATCGGGATTGCCGCAACCACGCTGGCGCTCGGGGTTACCTACTGGTTGCTGAGGCAGGGCAATCAGTACCATGAATGGGATGACTGATCGCTTGCTGCCTCAGAGGCTGGTTGATCAGGCGTTTGTGGCAACCTGGATTTGTTGCTCCAGCTCTCGGGCCATTCCGGTATCAAGGTTCAGAGCCGAGGCCAGCTGGTCCAGCCATGCCCGCTCCATGGGGTTTTGTTCGTCGATCATCACCGCGCTGACGATGTAGATTTCCCGGCTTGCCTGGGGTGAGTCTGCGTTCCGGGCGAGGGCTTTTGCGTCCAGTGGGGCGTCAAACTGTTGTTGTATCCAGGCGTGGAGTTCGTCATCGGGACCCAGTTTCTCGATTTCCTGGGTCAGCAGGGCGCGTTCGTTAGCGTCGATGTGGCCATCGGCGCGGGCTGCCATGATCATGGCTTGCAGTATCTCCAGGCCTCGTTGTTCCTGCGCCTGGCCCTGCAGCTGTTCCAGAGGCTGACCTTGCTGGGCCAATGCAGGCTGCGATGTGCCCTGGTTGCTGGACTGGTAGTTCTGGTACGCCTTCCAGGCCAGTACACCCACGCCAGCCAGGGCGCCGTACTTCAGGGCTTTGCCGCCCATCTTCCGGCCGCGTTTTGAGCCGAGCATCATGCCGAGGGCGCCGCCGCCCAAAAGACTTTTGACGTCGATGCCTGAACCCGAGCCTTGTCCGCCTTTGAGTTGGCTGCCAAGGCTGTCCATCATCCTGTTGATGTCCATTCCTCCACTGCGGGACTGGCCTCCCTGGGCCTGTTTCATTACCTGGTTCAACACCGACATCACGTTCATATTCAGCTCCTGCTAATCGGGTCACTGGTTGGCTTCTGCGGTCATTCTATGTCCGCCGGGCTCCCGGGTCATGAGGCCGAGATTAATCTGTTGTCATGAATCAGGGCATTTAGCCCGAACATTTCATAAACACCCCAAGCAGCAGCCACGAAATTTTCTCGGTTAGCCCATTACGCCCAGATATGAGAATTATTAGTAGTATGCGCGCCAATGTCGCTCTGATGTCATCCAGTCACCGGCCTTAAGTGTTTATTATTTGATCAATTCCAGCGTCCGGGCGAGGGAAGGCCTCCCGAGCCCGAGATGGAGGTGAGCGCCGACGGCGGCTCAGCCGGTGTTTAACCTGGGCCGAGGCAGGCGATATAACCGTTCGGTGACTGTGTGCAGAAGGGCCTTGACCGGGCAGCTACCTGGCAGGTGGAGCTTGATGCGGTCTTTGTACTGCACCACCCGTACGGCCAGCTTGAACAGCTTGATGATGACCGTCGAGGGCTGGGCCTGAGACAACTCGGTGCCTTGCAACAGTTCGGCGCGCAAGGCGTGATGCAGCACATAGGCGGCGCAGGAGAAAAACAGGCGCAGGTGGTTGGCCGCAAAGCGGCAATCCGAGGTGCGGTCGCTGGCCAGGTCGTTTTTCATCATCTTGATGAAATTCTCGTCCTGGCCCCGGGCGCAATACAGCTCGGCGTACAGTATTTCCGGGGTTGACTCTTCCAGGGAGGTGACGACGAAGCGGGGGTTATCGCCGAGGGCCATGGTTTCGGCTTTCAGGACAGTGCGAAACGCCTGTGGCCAGGAACGGGCCTGATAATCGATCTCGTGGAAGGTGCGCGAGCGTTGCGGCGGGGCCTGTTCCGCGAGGCGAGCGTTATGGCAGCGGGTATCGTGCAGCCGCCGGGTGGATTGCAGGTGTGGCTCGGCCAGTTTTTTCAGACGGCTGTTGCCGGCCAGGCCGAACAGGAAATCGGTGTACGGATCGTCGAGCGCCAGTTGCATCAATTCCACGTTGGCGAAATGAGCATCACCACGCAGCAGGATGCGGGTCTCGGGCCAATGCTGGCGCAGCCGTTTGAGCACCCGCTTGAGGATCATTGCGTTCTCTGCCCCCGTCGGGCGTTTGCCGGGGCGCAGTGCCGCGGTAATGAACTTGCCCGACAGACCTTCAAACAGAAACAGTGGCAGGTAGCAGTGACTCTGGTAATGGTGGTTATAAAACGCCAGTTCCTGTTGGCCGTGGGTCTGGTCTTCGGAGTGATCCATGTCCAGCACGATCATCTCTGGAGGCTTGGCGTAGCTGGCGACAAACTGCTCTACAAAGGCCTCGGCGAGACGGTAAAGGTCGCGGGTGTTAACGGCATTTTCCAGGCGCGAGAAGGTCGGTGCGCTGGCCAGATCCTGCTCTGGCTCAAGCGGCTTGCGTTCGGTGCCGAGCTTGAACATCGGGTCACGGCGCAGGGTGTTGGCGTCATTGGCATCGGCATAGCCACAGGCGATCTGGAAGATCCGCTGAGTTAATAGATCGGAAAGTGAGTGGTCGATATAAGAGGCGTGACGGCGGTCGTCGATGGCCTGGGCCAGTCGATGAACCAGGCCAATCTGTTGGTCCACCCCACGCAGCAGCAGGGGGCCAAAGTCGGATGACAACGCTCCGCCCTCGAAATCAGCTCGCACGGTAAAGCCGGCAAAGGGAGGAAAGCGCAGTTGAGTTGGGATAGAATTGGACATGGGCGAACCTTGTTTAGCTTCTTCCGAAGCGTTATTGGTGTAACTCCCATTATATCAATGGGTTGAGCAAGGTTCGCCTTTTTTTATGAATAATTCGGGTTAGTTCCGTTGATCACTGCTGCATTAGCCCGGAGGTACGAAGCTTCTGCTGGCTGGCTATTGCAATGGCCAGCTGCGACCATTCGCCGCATCCAGCCTTGCTCGCTTGTCATCAGGAGATCCAGAGGCAACACTAGGATTGAATGACGTTTCCAAAAAACGGATCGACGCGAGACACCATGAACAGACTCACCGCATTGACCACCGGCCTGCTGATTGCCTGCAGTGCACTGATCACCACACCTGTCCTGGCCCAGGATTACAGTCAGGGCGATGTAAAAATCGATCACCCGTGGAGTCGCCCCACACCACCGGGTACGCCCATGGGTGTGGGCTATATGAGCATTTCAAACACTGGCGGCAGCGAGATCGTTCTTACCGGTGCCCGAACCCCCCGGGCAGAAAGGGTCTCCATCCACAGGAGCAGCATGCAGGATGGCGTTATGCGCATGGCGCCAGTGAAAGGCGGGTTGGCCATTCCAGCCGGCGCAACCGTGGAGCTGAAACCCCACAGTTACCATCTGATGCTGGAAAACCTGAACAGCCCGCTTCGGGAGGATGAAACCATTCCGCTAACCCTCAGTTTTGAGGGCGCGGCGGATATGGAAGTTGAGCTGAACGTTGCGCCGCTGGATGGGCAAACCATGATGAACAACCAGAAGATGGATCATTCCGGTCAGGGTATGGACCACAGCGGCGACTGAAAGCTGAATCAGCCTCGCCCGCGAAGCCTGTCCAGGATGCCCTGAACCCACCCTTTAGCCTCGTCGAGGGTGTGGTTTTCTTCCACCAGTCGGCGGATAACCTGTAACTGGTTGTCGAACAGCCCGGATTTGTGCAGATCCGCCGGGTCTTCGTCCGGACCAAGTGGCAGAATATTTTCAAAGTAAGTGCCGCCCAGGAGGCGGCGCAAAATGCCCTCGCCCAGAAACGCTTCGTTGTTGTTAAGGGTGCGGGTTGCCCTCAGCAAACGCCGTATATCGTATTGCCCCGGATAAATATCGGGCACCTGTTTGTCGATGCCAAGAAGGCTGTAAACCCCGATGCGGGCAGTGCGAACCGAGCTTTCCAGTGTGAACACAACGTCGTTATGGGTTTCAACGAACTGCCCCATGCAGGCGAGGTTGGTGCAGCCCTCGGGGACCACCTGAGGGCGGTCGCCCCTGGCCCTCGGCATGAATTGGGCTGTGATGTAGGGCATCAGGGCGATCCGCGTTTTTGTGGCAGCCAGTACTTCATCGAGTTGATCGGTCAACCCGAGGTGGTAGCACATCTCGATCAACACTTCCTTGCCGGTGCACTCAGGCATCGGCTTCTTGACGTAATCGCCGGGCTTATCCATCAGCAAAGCGTAGGTCCACAGCACAATCACATCGTCGGGCTGGTCGGGGAAGTGTGGCTGGCGATTGCAGGTGAAGCTCATCAGCCAGGAGGAATCCGTAAAGGTGACAATACCGCCAGTGGCCGTGAAGCCCGAATACGGGTCGTTCACAGACAGGTCCTTCAGCTTGTCCATCAATGGTGAGGGCTTGCAGGTAAGAGTCACTGATTCCCAGGTTGAGCCGGGTATGTCTCCGCAGAATTTGTCCGGGCGCCCGAAGACTTCGGATTTCCCGGCCAGATTCCTCCAGAGTTGCCAGCCGGATCCCCGGCCTGCCTTATCACTGTCCTTCAACCGCGGGGCGGTATCGTCATCGCCGTAGGCCGTATCTTCGGTCATTGAGCCAGTGGTGACGAACACCAGATCACGAGCGCCGACATTGAAGGTTTTATCGCCATCTCCGCCATGGCACTGGATGGTTTTGACAGTTCTGGTGCCATCCCCGGTATCCAGATCCAGGTCCAGATCCGTAACGATCACGTCGTACTGGATATTCACGCCCTGATCTTTTAGCCAGGTCATCAGAGGCCGGACAAAACTGTCATACTGGTTATATTTCGGGAAAACCAGGGACGTCATGTCGTTCAGTCCGTCCATAAGGTGCAGGAAACGATGCATGTAGAGCTTCATTTCGAGCACGGAGTGCCAGTTCTGAAAGGCAAACATGGTGCGCCAGAACGTGTAGAAACTGGTGCTCAGGAACCCTCCACTGAACCATTGCTCGACAGTGATGTCGTCCAGATCCTCTTTCCGTGCCAGTAGCAGTCTGATGACTTCCAGCTGCTGGCGCCGGGTGAGATCCATGGTGGAAAAGTCCTTGATCTGGCCCTGGTTTTCCAGAAGGCGAGCTTTCGACCAGTTCTTGTCGGCATCGTTCACGATGCGGTATTCATCCAGCACGGTGAATGGCGCCGGTAACTCGAGCGCAGGTATTTCCGAGAAAACATCCCAGAAGTTCTGGTAGGTCATTTCCATTTCACGACCTCCGCGAACGATATACCCGTCTTCGGCATTACCGGCGCCATCGAGCGACCCACCTTCTATCTCCTGCTCCTCAAGAAAGGTGATGTTGCCAGCGGGCATGTGGCCGTCGCGAATGAGAAAAAAGGCAGCAGACAGGCCGGCTATTCCGCTACCGATGATCCACGCCCGACGCTCCGTAATGCCCTCTGTCGGAAGTGGCCGGTTGTTGGTGTAGCTTCCGTGCAGGTCAGCCGGCGGAAGGGGCGTGTCGATCCCGTTGTGCAGGTGTCTTGATGAGGCGTCCGGGGTGACCTCGACCCCCTGCTTTTTGAGCGCTTCAACATGAGGGGCGAGTTTTGAGCCGAGATTTCCGGTGCTGTTGGATGTGGTCATTCAGGGATCTCCTTTCCTGATGGGCTATTCTTGCAGTGTGTCTAGAAGGGCAGTCATTCCGGGTGACACATGTCAACCCGGCTTGAATCTTCATGAAGAATTCATCGGCGAGGCTTGAGACGGTGGTCACGATTCCCTGTCTTCTGCGCTTTCCTCAGCCTCGATTTCCGCCTTGCGAGCCTGGATTTTCTTCATTTTCTCGTCGGAGATTTTCATGCTGTGGGCGCTGTTACGCAGTATCATCATGCTGCCCACTATCAGCGCCAGTGCGAGAAACAGAATGACCCATCCTATCATCGGCATGTGCGTGGCTCCCTGATTGATCCGGTTTCCTTTATAGTGAACCACGCGATGGCATGCCGACAACCAGATATCCGGAGACCACCAGATGTCTTTCTCCCGAATCCACGACCAGGCGATCACCCACAAGGGCGGAGCAGATGCGTTACGCGCCCTGCTGCCTCCTGTCGCCGGGCGCGACGAACTGGAGGCCAGAGGCGATGACCGCTATCTGTCCGAGCTGACCCGCTGTATCTTCAAGGCCGGATTCGTCTGGCGAGTGATCGAGAACAAGTGGCCGGATTTCGAGGTGGCGTTTGAGGGGTTTGTGCCGCTGTACTGGCAGCAGGTGCCGCCGGACGTATTGGAAGCTCTTGCCCGGGATGAGCGAGTTGTCCGGAACATGCAGAAGATCCGTACGGTGCCGGAGAACGCCCGGATGATCGTGGATGCGGCCCGGGACTACGGCAGTTTCGGACGATTTCTGGCACAGTGGCCATCGGAAGATCAGGTGGGGCTGTTGCTCTGGCTGAAGCGCAATGGGGCTCGCCTTGGCGGAAATACCGCCCAGTATTTTCTTCGCCGTGTCGGCTGGGACGGCTTTATTCTCTCCTCGGACGTGATCGCGGGCTTACGCAGGGAAGCGCTGCTGGATGCGAGTCCGGGCAGCAAAAAAGCGCTTGTTCAGGCCCAGCAGGCTTTCAACACCTGGCATCGTGAAACCGGGCTGCCCTACAGCCATTTATCCCGGATTCTGGCGTGTTCTGTTGGTGAATAACGCTGACGGCTGGCGGGCTCAAGGCTCGACAGATGCCTCAGGCAGGTTCATCGGATCCAGCCGGTAATACCCCAGCAGGGCCTTGTACACTTCCGGTTGCTCTTTCTTCAGGTGGTCCGGCTGCTGGAAAAAAGCTTCGGTCAGCACCGCGAAGAACTCGGCCGGTTCGGTTGCGCCGTAAGGATCGAGCCAGGGCTTGTGATGATGGCCCAGAGAATGCCTGAGGTCCTGGTAGGCTTCGGTCATTGTATGCTGCCAGTGCCTGGCTTGCTCGCCGCTCAGGGGTGGTGCGCCATCGGCGGTGCCGTCCAGATAATCCAGCTGGTGGGCGAATTCGTGGAGGATGACGTTGTGGCTGCTGTGCAGGTTGCCGGCAGCTTGTTCGCATTCCTTCCAGGCCAGCACGACCTGGCCCCGGCTCGACGCTTCGCCCGCCCGGATTTCGTTGCTTTCGCTGACCACCATGCCATCGCTTTCGATATTTCGCACATGGTAGGCGTCCGGGTAAACCAGAATGCTGCGGACCTCATCGAAATCCGAGTAGGAGCGGGCAAGTATCAGCAGGCAGGCGTGGCCGGCGATGGTCAGTTTCACCGTGTCATCCACTTCGAAACCATCGCAGCCATAGAATTCCTTCTCGGCAAGAAAGAGCTGTACCCGCTGTTCCAGCGCTTGCTTTAGGTGCCCGGGAAGTTTTCGGTAGAGCGGCACCTGGGATTTCAGATGCCGGCGCCAGATTTTCGGAAACGGTTCCTTAAGCTCCCACTCTCTTCGCCATGTTCGGTAAAAGAACAGGAAGAAAACCGCGGCCGCTATCAGGGCTACTGCGAAGATTGCGAATATGAGTGCTGCTGACATGCTGCTTCCAGCGACCGTTTGAATGAGCGAGCTGGTATCTTACCGAAAAATTGCAACTGCCAGCAGGTCCGCTCCGTGCTTCATGGTGTTTTTTCAGCCTGGCAATACGACGAAATAATTTTCCGTTGTTTACATTTCCATTACGCAAGGCTTCGGGTTTCAGGGTAATCTTGTGTCACATCCAAGGAATTCTGCAGTTTATGGAAAGCTTCAATACCACAGCGACCTATGAGCCGGCACGAGAGCGCCGGCCGCAGTTCTGGCGCCTGGCCATGCGATGTGCCCAGATTGCAGGTACGGTCGATGTTATCTTTTTCTTTCTTTTCCATGCCCTGGGGTCACCGATTCTTGCGTGGGTGAATGTGGTCAGCGTGGCCATGTATGCGGGCGCCTATTACGCGCTCAAATACCACAGGAATAAAATCGCAGTGGTATTGATCTGGGCGGAAGTGCTGATACATGCGGCGCTCGGCATCATCCTGATCGGTTGGGAGAGCGGTTTTCATTATTACCTGCTGATGTTCATACCGGCGATCTGCGTTTCAGCATCACGAAGGTGGGCCGTTTATGCATTGCTGGGGCTCTGGGGTTACTACATCGCGCTGGATGTATTGATGTGGTTTATCGAACCGTTACAGCCTATCAACCAGACTGCCTTGCATATCGTCCATCTGTTCAATCTGAGTGTGGTCTTTGCCATGTTCAGCTATCTTTCCTCCTATTATCTGAGGATGGTGGTGTCTGCCCAGCGCAAACTCCGGGAGATGGCAACGACGGATTCACTGACCGGGCTCTCCAACCGCCGCCACATGACTTACCTGGCTGAAAAAGCGCTGGCCCGGTTCCAGCGCAGTGGCCATCCGGTGGGTTTCCTTTTGTTGGATGTGGATCACTTCAAGTCCATCAATGATGCCTACGGCCATGAAGCCGGTGACAGGGTGCTGGTCTGCGTTGCCGATGTCATCCGAAAGGAGTTGCGGGCACAGGATCTGATCGGGCGATGGGGCGGTGAGGAGTTCCTTGCCATTCTTCCGGATACCGATACCGCAAAGGCCCAGGCGAGCGCGGAACGGGTGCGCAACGCCTTCCTGGCCAGGGATTGGCGGGCGATCACCGGAGGGGATCTGGAGGTTACGATCAGCATCGGGGTGAGCGAGCTTCGGGCCGGTGACGACCTCAGTAGCGCTGTCAGCCGGGCCGATATGGCACTTTACCGGAGCAAGGCCAGCGGCCGGAACCGGGTTGAGCTTGAGGCCGTTTGAATGACCGCCAGGGGTGAAAGCGAGGATTTGAAGGCATGTCGCACATCCGGAAAAAATCGATCAGTGGCCTGATATCAGGTGACACTTTCACTGTGACACGCACCTTTACCGAGGAAGACACCCGGGTTTTTGGTGACATCAGCCGCGACCACAATCCGGTTCATTACGATGACCGTTTTGCGGAATCGAAGAATCTCAAGGCTAAAATCTGCCACGGCCTGCTTGTCGGCGGCATGATCACAGAAGTGGGTGGGCAAATCGGGTGGTTGGCGTCCGGGATGAATTTCCGTTTCCGGAGGCCCGTCTATTTTGGTGACACCATCACCTGCGTATTCACCCTTACTGAAGTGGATGAACGGAACCGTGCCCGGGCCGAGGCGGTGCTGTCTAACCAGTATGGCGAAACGGTGATCGAAGCCTGGTTGACGGGCGTGTTGCCCGGGCCTGGGGAGCAGGCGGTTATGTCAGCGATGATTCGCGAGCAGGAATCGGTATCCCGCTAATAACCAGTTGCTCTCAGTCTTCCTCGGCATCCTTCATACGTTCCTGTCGCTCCCATTCCTCTTCCTTGGCGGCGTCGATAATCTCCATCAGTTCATCGACATCGGCAGCTGTGTCATCATGCTGGAAGCAGCCGGTGAGCTTACTGTCCGGGTGAAGGTCCCCGCATTCATAGAGCGCCCAGATCTCCTTGCCATAATCGGTGGTCAGCAGTTCCGGTGCGAAGCGGCCGAAATACCGGCGCATATTGTCGACGTCGCGCTCAAGCATCCGTTCAGCATTGTTGTTGCCAGAGGCATTTACTGCCTGGGGCAGATCAATGATGACCGGTCCGTCGGGATCGACCAGAACGTTGAACTCAGACAGATCACCATGAACAAGCCCGGCGCTCAGCATTCGGACCACCTCCCGGATAACCTGGCCGTGAAAGTCCCGGGCCTGCTCGGGAGAAAGGGTAACGTCGCCCAGCCGTGGTGCGGCCTTGCCATCTTTGTCGGCTACCAGCTCCATCAGCAGCACCCCGTCTACAAAGCCCAGTGGCTCCGGAACCCGGACGCCGGCGGCAGCCAGGCGGTAAAGGGCATCGACCTCGGCATTGAGCCAGGCATCTTCCTGCTCTTTCTGACCATATTTCGTCTTTTTGCTCATGGCCCGGGCCCGCCGGCTGTTCCGAACCTTTCGGCCTTCCTGGTATTCCACTGCCTGCTTGAAGCTTCGCTTTGAGGCTTCCTTGAATACCTTGGCGCAGCGTATCTGGTCGCCGCAACGCACTACATACACCTGAGCTTCCTTGCCGCTCATGAGCTGGTAAAGGACTTCGTCCACCATGCCATCATCAACAAGGGGTTGTAATCTTTTCGGTACTTTCATAAAACCTTTCAGACTGACAGTGAGCGTGCCGACCGTGTTCGTTGATCTGGGGCAAGGCCGGGTATGAGCAGGGCAGGGAAAATGGCCGCTACGGAGCATAGCTTACATGAAAATCTTTCTGTTAATCCTGTTGATTTTGGTTGTTGCCGTTGTGGCGGTGTTGTGGCTCTGGCGCCAGGCTGACCACAACGCTGATCGTTCTGCCATGGCGCGGTTGGCGGCGTTTCAGGCCGCCAACGCGCGTGGAAGCGGGAAATTTCTTTGGCACGGAGGCGTATTTTCCGTTTTTTGTTGCCAGGGTCAGCAGCGTTGAATTTCTTCGCGATCATGGCTCACCTGAGACAGGGCAGCATCCCGGTAAAAATGGGTGAGAAGATTGAAGCCGGTGACCCTCTGGGCGAGATGGGCAACTCCGGGAACAGCTCAGCGCACCACGAAAACCGAAATGTCACTGTGCCTGACGATGTTGGCACCATTGGAATGGAGAACGTGAAGCCTGTCTCCAATGCCAGGTGCATGTGAGGCCATTACGACCAGGTCGGCACCGGTTTCTTGAATGGCTTCGAGCAGCTTGTCATCCAGCTCAATAGCCGTATCGGCGGACTCCATGACGATGCTGTCGGTATTAATGCCGTGCAATCTTCCCTGTTCCTCAGCGAAGACGCTGAGTTTCTCCGCCAGTTCCTTCGGGTTATGGGCTGCAGCCGAGGGCGTGCTGTTGGTCACCGTCACGTAGCAGAGGGTTGCCTTGTAGTGTTTGGCGATATCGATGGAGGTGTTGAGTGCCTTTACCATTTTATCGGTATGGGCGAGGTCGACCGGAACGAGGATTTTACTGTACATGAGAGTTTTCCTTTTCCGTTTGAGGTTTCAAAGCCACTGATCCTTCACTTTAGACTGGCACCAGACACAGGTGAATGTCAAAAACCCGCAACTAAAGGCCGGGCAAACGAAAAAAGGCAGCCGGAGCTGCCTTTTTCATTACGTGTCGTCTGTTATTCACAGATCAACTCTTTATAGAGCGACTCTTTACAGAGCGACTACGTTTTCCGCCTGGGGACCTTTCTGGCCCTGGGTAACGGTGAACTCGACCTGCTGGCCTTCAGCCAGAGTCTTGAAACCGCCGCCCTGAATAGCGCTGTAGTGAACAAAAACGTCCGGGCCGCTTTCGCGAGTGATAAAGCCAAAACCTTTTGCTTCGTTGAAAAACTTAACGTTACCGGTAACTGTAGACATAATATACTTTCCTGAATTCAATCTTTTAATGTGCCGTCAGAACATCTTTGTGATGCCTGATCAGCGGTATGCGGAAACAAAAAACTGGCGTGATCAAAAACAGGACGTGCTACTTGTTACAACTCAGAGCGGTCTTATTGATGAAATGCTTTGCTAAATCTTTCCAACGAGGCCCACTGTACTCTTACTGCCGGGAAATGCAAAGCTATTTCTTGTAGGCATAAACCGGGGTGTCGGATTTTCCGGTACCGAGGCTATCCAGCCTGCGCGGCTTGGCAATGGCGAAGCCCTGAGCATAGTCCACCTGAATTTCTTTCAGGGTGTCCATGATTTCCATATCCTCGACGTATTCGGCAATCGTCTGCAGGTCCAGGAAATGACACAGTTCATTGATCGAGCGCACCATGGCGTAGTTTGTCAGGTTTGTAGCCATGTCCCGGACGAAAATGCCATCGATCTTCACGAAATCCACAGGAAGCTTCTGAAGGTAAGCATAAGAGGACAATCCGGTACCGAAGTCATCCAGGGCAAACCGGCAACTGAGGCGCTTCATCTCCCGCATGAAGTCGGAGGCAAAGTGCAGGTTGGCAACGGCTGAGGTTTCGGTCACCTCGAAGCAGAGTTTGTGGGCAAGCTCAGGGTTTGCCCTGAGGTTTGACTCGAGGCCGAGCATGAAGCTGTCATCACTCAACGACGAGCCTGACAGGTTTACGTTCAGGGTAGCGATATCGTCCAGGGTCTCCGGATTGCTGCGCATCCAGGCCATAACCTCTGAAACGACCCACAAGTCGACCCGTGTACTGCGGTGGAACTGTTCCGCTGCCTCGATGTACCCCTGAGGTGAAATCTCCTTGCCGGAGCTGTCCCGGAGCCCCAGCAAGAGCTCGTACATTTTTCCTTCGCCGGTTTCCGGGCCCAGCGGAACAATGGGCTGGGCACGAAGATAAAGACTGCCATCACGGATAGTCCGGTCAATTTCAGTCACCCATTGCGGAGTGCCAATCTGTGATGGGTCACGGGTTTCTCTGGCCAGTTCGATCCGGTTACCGCCCTGCTTCTTGGCAGCCTTGAGAGAGAGGCTCGCCTGGTTGAGGAGATCCCCGGGCGAATTTGCAGCGCCTGTTACTGGCCGGATACTGATGCTCACCGTCGCCTGATATTCCTCCGGACCATGCTGGAAAACCTGCTGCTCGAAGTTTCGCCGGATGGGTTCTGCGAAGTCCAGACAGTCTTCTGTACTGATGTCATTGATCAGCACGGCGAACTCATTGCCACTTATCCGGCCAACATGTGACTCAGGGAATCGGGACTGGCACTCATCCCGAAGTTTGCCGGCGACGTGTCGCAACAGGGTATCGCCGGCCTCTGAGCCATAGGAGGCGTTGATGACACTGAACTCGTCAATATCCAGAACGATCAGGGCCCCACTACCGTCCTTGGTAAAGGATGGAGGCGTGTTGATCAGCCGCGATACCTGTTTCTCAAAATCATGACGATGCATGCAGCCGGTCAGTGCATCATGGGTGGCCTGAAAATTCAGCTTCCGATAGACGTCTTCAACAATGCTGAAAAGGCTTTGATCAAGGAACGGGATGTCGCCGCCCTCAACCAGCCAGGCTTCCCCCCCGGCAAGTTTCTGAACAAACTCCGGGAACCCGTAACTGACTTCAGTCATGCCTTTGGGCGAGAGGAAGACAAATCTGAGTGAGTCCTCTCCTCCCCACACGAGGCGCATTCGGCGTGTCTCGCCGCTGTCGAGCCAGATTTCGACCCAGTCGCCAACCGAAATACCCTTCGCCCTTGAGACCCATCGACTGTCTTCGAGCTCCGGGGGTATGGTCACGGGCGCCTCATCCGCCTCGCCGTATTCCTCCACCCAGAGGGTATCTGCCTCCACCTGGCCCTGAAGAGTTCCGGATAACTCGTCTATGACCGGGCGGATTCGGGAGACGTCACCGGCCATTTTAAGCTCGCGTTCAATGAACTGCAGCATGACGCTGCTCTCAAGCTCTCTCTCAAACGCCAGCTCACCGGAAGTGCCGGCAGGAGACAGCCACGCGTGCAGTTGTGCCACCACGTCAAACAGTTCTTCGCAGTGGCGGCTTTCCGGCCCTTCCCGAAGAATTGTGAGAACAATCAGCTGTTCCCAGCCGGCCTGAAGAAGACGGATCAGAATCTTCGGAACCTGTTTCCCGCCCAGGAGCGCGTTCAGTCGTTGCCGGGCATCCTTACGTGTCCTGCGCAGGTGCTCCTTCCCCTCCAGGGTTTTGGCCAGTCGTTCCGAGTTCCGGATAAATGACTGATCCTGGCGCTCTACAAGTCGCCTGAGTCGCTGGCCAAGACTTTCCAGCAGGTCGGGATTCGATGACTCGATCTGTGTGAGTTCTTTGACGATATCGGCAACCGTCGCTTCAAGTTTCTTGCTTGACGCCCTTTCGGCAAGACAGATATGCATCAGGTTGTTGATGATGTCCCGGGCCGGATGGTCGTCTGCATTCAGGAAATCCGGTGTTTCTATGAGTGTTTCAAACACCGGTAACCGCAGTTGTTGCAGTTGATGGCGAAGCGAACCCGAAAGCTCTTCGTGAGTCTTCAGCGGTGCAAACAAACGGTCGACCAGATTGGCCTTCTCCACGGCCGTGCGATCCAGCGAGCTCGGATGTCGGGTTGTCCTCCAGCGCCATCAACTGGAACAGGGAGCGTCCGGCTGATGGCGTCTCCGTTGCTGTTCGCTCAGGTATGTCGGTTTCCGGATGATGGCCGGGTGTGTCCTCGTTGTTTTCCGCCGTCAAACCTGTGTCATTTGAAGCGTATTCCCTCAGCGACCAGTTTGCCGGCAATTCGGTGAGGTCGAGAGCTTCCAGCCCCGCCCGCCGGAAGTCATTGATCATGGACCGGACTGCGGCGGGCCAGACCCTGGCGAGTGCGCTCTCCCAGGCCCGGTAAATGGTGACGCGGTGCTCCCGCGCGATGCCCAGATGATCGACCATATATTGCAGGCAGGCGCACAGCGCCCTGGGCGTCAACGGGTTATTGTCATCGTTGACGTCCTGCCGGAAGATCTGGTTCAGAAACTGGTTAAGCAGGAAGGTCGCGCCGGTGTTTGCCTTGCTGACACCGGTAGCAACAGCCTGCAAATCGAGCCAGTCTTCGAATTCATGCTGTTGCAGCAGATGAAGCTCTTTTGTGTTGGCCCGGGTCATTGACCGCCTTCCTGAGCAGTGAAAGTTGAATCGGTTTTCAGTCTAGCCCTTGGGGCAGTGTAATTTGATCTTCACCAAACGCAAAGTGAATCCACAAAAGCGACACACCTAAAGCCGGAAAGCGCCCTGAATCCACGACCGCATTATAGACTCTTTCTGACTCTCAGCATCAGATCCTTGCCGAGGGTATAGCTTGCAAAGTCCCTGGCGAGATACAGGTTTCCCTGGTAGAGGCCGGTCACATTGCGTGATCTGGTGGGTGTTCCGGCGGAGGTTCCGGGGAAGGAGAATTCCATACCAGGCCTTTTCGGGTTAACTTGTGGTTTTTATGCTCGCCATAATACGAAATTTACATAAGGAGTGCTGTCTTGTCTGAGTTGTCCAGTTACGAGAGTTTTTCGATCGAGGTTAAAGGCTTCATTGGCCATGTCCAGTTCAGCCGCCCCGAGGCCCTGAACACCATGAACAAGGCGTTCTGGCTTGAGTTACCCCGCTGCATGCAGGAGATCGAAGCCAACACAGACGCCCGTGTGATCGTCATCTCCTCCACCGGCAAGCACTTCTCCGCCGGCATGGATCTGGGTGTGTTCAGCGACCCCAAAGCCGTACCCATGAATGGCGACCCCGGCCGGATGGCGGAAAACCTGCGCAGGGTGGTGCTGCAGCTGCAGGACACCCTGACTTCCCTGGAGAAAATACGTCTTCCCGTGCTGGCGGCCATCCACGGTGGCTGTATTGGCGGTGCCCTTGATCTGGTTTGTGCCGCTGACAGCCGGTACTGCACGGAAGATGCCTACTTCACCATCAAGGAAACCGGGCTGGGCATGACAGCCGATGTCGGCACTCTCCAGCGCCTGCCAAAACTGATGCCGGAAGGCGTGGTTCGCGAACTGGCCTACACCGGGCGCAGGTTTTCCGCCAGTGAGGCGCGGAATCTGGGCTTCGTGAATTCCGTCTACGCCGACCAGGAAACCATGCTCACGGCAGTTTTGGATATTGCCGGGCAGATCGCCGCCAATTCACCCCTGGCTGTCACCGGCTGCAAGGAAATGCTCAACTACAGCCGCGACCACAGCGTGGAAGACAGCCTGAAGTACATGGCCACCTGGCAGGCGGGCATGTTCCGGCCGACGGATATGAAGAAATCCTTCCAGGCCAAGGTCCAGAAGCAGGCGCCGCAGTACGACGCCCTGTTTCCGGTGAAGCCATTGTTCGAGCAGTAAATGGCACTGGGAAAACGGCGCAAATCCAGTATTTCCTCCAATGCCGCCCTGTTATTCCAGGGTGGTATCGGTGTGCTGGGGTTGATTGCCATTCTGGTTTTCGGGATTCCGGTGCTGCTCCTTGGTCCGGGCCTGTGGCCGAGCATTTTCTACGGGGCTTTCGGCGCGGCCGGTACCTATGCCGTGTTGCTACTGCTTACGCGGGTGCCAGGGCTGTTTCCGGAGAACCTCGAACGCCAGATGCAGGGGTTGTATGAGTTTGCATCCCGCTATTCCCCGGCTGTGCTGATTCTGCTGTCCCTGCTGGCCGGTATTGGCGAGGAGCTGCTGTTCCGGGGCGCAATCCAGGGCTGGCTGATGGCGCACACCGGTGCAGTGACCTCGGTTCTGGCGGCATCGGTGTTATTCGGGCTGGCGCACTATATATCGTTCACCTATTTTCTGGTTGCAACCGGCCTGGGGCTGATACTGGGTGCGGCCTATGTGTTTTCCGAGAGCCTGGCACTGGTGATGATCTGGCACGCCGTCTACGACATGATTGCCCTGTTTTGCCTGCTCCGGTTTCCGCGCTGGTTTGGCGTTACCATCGTGGACCCCGGCCGGAACTGCCATCACGAGTGATCGACATCCTCCCCACCAGCACTTTCAAAGCTGGCCCGCATCCGTTTGGTCAGCACAATCCGTTTTCGCAGCATGCCGATCTGTCGGGCGATTAATCCGTGGTCTTCTTCGGTGTCCATTTGCCTGAGTTGGCGGATCAGCGCGAGTCGAAAGTTCCAGCCGTTTGCAGGGCCTTTGTCAGGCGGTCTATTACGCCGCCGCCGTGGCGCCAGAAGTGCCAGTATAGCTGCACTTCCAGGGTTTGTTCCGGGGCGATGCTCACCAGTCGCCCCGCATCAATTTCCGGGCGCGCCTGCATCTCCGGAATCATCCCGTAGCCCGTGCCGGCCAGTGCCAGTTTTACAAAACCTTCCGAGGAAGGGCAAAGGTGATGGGGAAAGGTACCGTGATACCCGCACTGGGCCAGGAACCTGTGTTGCAGTTGGTCGTTAGGTCCGAAGACGATTGCCGGGGCATTCTTCAGGCTGGTTTCGGTCAGGCCTTTCCCAAAATACCGCTGAACATAGTCCGGGGTTGCCAGTGGCATGTAAGTCATGGTGCCGATCGGTACACAGCGGGCGCCGGCAACCGGTTGAGGGCTACTACAGACGCAGGCAGCCACATCACCTTCGCGCATCCGGCGCAGGCCAATGTCCTGGTCCTCGACCACCAGATCCAGCAGCAGGGCTTCATCGGCGCAGAAATTGCCCACGGCAGCTGCCCACCAGGTTGCCAGGCTGTCTGCATTCAGTGCAATGCGCAGCCGCGCAGCGGGTTCGGAGAGTGCCGGGATGGATTTTGTGAGGTCTCTTTCCAGGAGCTGCACCTGCTGAACATGGTTAAGCAGGCGTTGTCCGGCCGGGGTGGCCTTGAGCACCGGGCTGCGCACCAAGACCGGTTGCCCGAGCCGGATCTCCAGGGTGCGGATCCGTTGGGAGATAGCGGACTGGCTCAGCCCGAGAGCCAGGCCGGCTCGCTCGAATCCTCCACATTCAATAACCGTCGCCAGCGCTTCCAAAAGCTTGTAATCAATCATAAGTAAAACTGATGCAGTATTATGAATATGAATTTCCAGTATAGAGGTAAACCGGTAACCTTGCGCTATCGATAGGGGAGAAACCAACGTGTTCGAGAGTTACCTGACTGGATTGATTGTCTGCGGCGGCATTATCGTTGCCATCGGAGCGCAGAACGCCTATCTGCTGAGCCAGGCAATCCGCAGGGAGCACCATTGGTGGTCGGCGGGGCTGTGCATGGTGGCCGATGTCACCCTGTTTACCCTGGGTATGTTCGGCATCAGTGCGGCGTTGATGGCAATGCCAGAGGCGTTGGAAATCCTGCGCTGGCTGGGGGTGGCGTTCCTTGGCTGGCTGGCCATCCAGGCATTTGCCCGTGCCGGCCGGGGCAGGGTAGCCCTTGAGGCCGGGGAGGTAACAAAGCGCAGTCTGAAAGCCGTAGTGTTTACCACGCTGGCAGTCACCCTACTGAATCCCCAGGTGTATCTCGACACCTTGCTGCTAATCCCGGCAGTGGGTGCCCAGCAGGAGGATGCCACCACCTTTGTGGCCGGCGCCAGCAGTGCCTCCATCCTCTGGTTCGGTCTGCTGGCCTGGAGCGGGTCGGCGCTGGCGCCAGTGCTTTCACGTCCCGTAGCCTGGCGGATTATCGATGGCGTTATTGGCTTGATGATGGCCAGTATCGCGCTGCATCTTGCAGTTGGTGGTGCGCTGTAGGATTGGAATTTTCCGAAGCGAATCCCGGAAAGGGCCGTCTGGATTAGTCGAAACGCCGTGCCTGAGTGAGTCGGCCCTTCCAGTAGTAGCCGCTGATCGAGGATTGGGTAACACCGACCGAGGTGGAGGCGTGGATAAATCGGTCCCCACCCATGTAGATGCCGGCGTGCTGTTCCTTGCCGCCGATACGGAAAAACACCACATCACCGGGTTTGATTTCGCCGGGATGAACTACGTCACCGCTGGCCAGCATTTGTGAGGTGGTTCGGGGTAACTGTTTGCCAAGGCCTTCCTGATAAGCGGTGAGAATGAACCCGGAGCAATCGAAGCCGTCGGAAGTGGTACCGCCATACTCATAGGGCACTCCCTTCCCACTGTATTATTCGAACGCGAATATGTCAGGTTACGGTTCGTGTGATTTTGTTGATACGGCGTGTGGAATTCCCCGCCAATCCCTGGCTATCTTTTTCGGGCAGGCCGGAATAGTCTGGGTTCAGACCAACGAGGAGAGTCGCCTATGAGCGAAGGACGCCGCACGGATTCAATATCGCAGGATACCCTTGCAACCATTCTGGAAAGCGCCGTTCTGGCCCCTTCCAGTCACAACACCCAGCCCTGGCGTTTTGAAATCAGCGGGAACGGTGTATCACTGTTCGCGGACCGGCTGCGGGCGTTGCCGGTGAATGATCCGGATGACAGGGAGCTCACCATCAGTTGTGGTTGTGCACTGTTAAATCTCCGGGTTGCCGCTGCTCACGCCGGGTTTACCGCAAATTGCGCACTTCTGCCGGATCCGGAAGATGAGGATCTGCTCGCCACGGTTTCGTTTGAGCCCTTTTCTCAAACAGTTGGTATAGAAGATCGGGAAACTGCGCTGTTCCGGGCGATCACCAGGCGCCGCACCTACCGCAAGCGTTTCGAGCCAAAACAGGTGCCATCCGGTGTGCTGGATACACTGACCGAAGCGGCACAGGCCGAAGGGGCCTGGTTCCAGGTTCTGGAATCTGAGTCGGCCCGCCACCAGGTGGCTGAACTGGTTGCCGAAGGTGATGCTGCCCAGTGGTCCAATCCCAGCTGGCGGCGGGAACTGGCAGCCTGGATGCATCCCCGCCGCAAAGGCGATGGCCTGACAGTACCGGGCATGGTTGCCCCCGTGGCACAGCTGGTCGTGCGCACCTTCGATATGGGTAACGGTGTCGGTGCCAAAGACCGGCAGCTGGCGGATGAATCCCCGGTTATTGCAGCGCTGGGAACTTCTGGAGACGGCGACGAAGACTGGCTGAAAGCGGGGCAGGCACTGGAGCGGGTGCTACTCACCTCCTTAGGCCAGGGGCTGCAGGCCTCCTACCTGAATCAGCCGATTCAGGTGGCGGTACTTCGCCCGAAAATTCAGCATCTTCTGGGCAGCTCAGGATTCCCCCAGATCCTGCTAAGAATTGGTTATCCGGCGACCGATCTGCCAGCTGCTCCGAGACGCAATCTGCAGGAAGTTGTTGAAACCTCGGATTCCCGAGATACCAAAGCAAAACAGTATGGCCAGAGTTAGCGCCCAGGGAACCGGTGGTCGCGGTTCAGTGTGTGGATTTGTTGACCACATCCGGAACAACGGGTTCGTTACGTTTCGCGTTTAGAATGCGGTCTGCATCGAGGGAGGCTATAGGCACCCGGGTATCCCTCGGAACGTCGCCACTTAACTGGAGCTCCAGATACCGAAGGGCGCATACCCGCAGGAACGAAGTGAAGTTGCCGAGGTCGTGGCCCGCATCAATGGACTCGTGGTAAAGGCGCGTGATCATCTGGGGCAGGTTCATGCCGTCCCTTTCGGCCAGCTCTGCCAGTACATGCCAGAAGGCGTTTTCCATGCGCACGCTGGTAACCATGCCGTCGATACGCAGGGAGTGAGTCTTGCTGACCCATTGCTCCGGATCGGCATTGATAAAGAGCTTGCACATGGCGGTCTCCCTGGGGTTAACGAGGGGCTGGCATGCCGGCCCCCGCGTCATTATTTATCCAGCAACTTTAAGAACTGCGCCAGCCAGGCCGGATGGGCGGGCCAGGCAGGTGCTGTTACCAGATTAGCATCGGTTACGGCCTGATCAACCTCGATCCCGGCAAAGCTGCCCCCGGCCAGCTCCACTTCCGGCTGACAGGCCGGATAGGCAGAGCATTTGCGGCCCTCAAGCACTCCCGCTGCCGCAAGCAACTGGGCACCGTGGCAGATTGCCGCCACCGGCTTGTCGGTGTCGAAGAAGTGGCGAACAAGATTCAGCACGTCCCTGTTCAGGCGCAGGTATTCCGGAGCACGGCCACCGGGAATCACCAGGGCATCGTAATCCGCTGGGTCCAGGCCCTCGAAATCCGCATTCAGGGCAAACCGGTGTCCGGGTTTTTCGGTGTAGGTCTGGTCTCCTTCGAAGTCATGGATGGCGGTGGCGACAGTGTCACCCGCTTTTTTGTCCGGGCAGATGGCGTGAACCGTATGGCCAACGGCCTGAAGTGCCTGGAACGGCACCATGGTCTCGTAGTCTTCGGTGAAATCACCGGTGATCATCAGAATCTTCTTCCCGCTCATGGCTGTCTCCTTGTGATTGTCATGCCAGGTCCGAAAACAGTAGCAGTGGTAATGGCGGAGCGGGTATTAACGGACTACTACAGTTTTCGCACCTCGTGAATCAGGTCCGGGGTGTTGTGCTTTGGGTTATTGACTGCGGCAGAGACGGTCACCGCTTTCAATTGGTCGGCTGCCAGGCGATGGGTAACTGTTCGCACCTGCTTCCGGTCCGTGATTTCCGGGTTCAGCCAGTCCCTCAGGCAGGTCGGGTCAAGAACCACCGGCTGGCGGTCATGGATGTGCTTCAGGTGTTCGCTGGCTGGCTCTGTGATAATGGCGCAGGCCGTGGTTTCGTCTCCCTCTCTGGCTGTCCATAGCCCGGCAAAGAAAATCGCGGGGTAACTTTGAGAATCTGCCGGCGTCACGTAGTGAGGCTCTTTGCCGTACTCTGTTTGTGTCCACTCGTACCAGCCATTGGCCGGAATCAGACATCGGTGGTGGGCGAACGCCTCCCGGAAGTATTTTGAGGTGGCCACACTTTCCGCCCTGGCATTAATCGGAGAGGGCGCCTTGTCGCCGGCCCACACCGGGCGGAACCCCCAATGGGAGTGTGCCATGATCAGCGTACCGTTCATGCTCATCCGGATCATGGGAATGCCAATGCCGGGGGTGATGTTGTAGCTGGGGTCAAAATGGCCATTCACCTCCATGCCCTCCGGAAAATACTCGAGGATCAGGGTGTCGGGTGGCGTATAAAAGGTGAATCGTCCGCACATGATGGTTGATTACCGTGTTTTCGAAGCCCGGGTGTCGGGGATTTGTTAACCTTAGCAGATGCTGAAACTATCCAATGCTGTTGAACTTGCTGACTGGGAAATCGAAATAACCCAGATTCGTGCCCAGGGTGCCGGTGGCCAGAACGTGAATAAAGTGGCTTCCGCAGTGCACCTGCGCTTTGATATTCCGCACTCCACCTTGCCGCCTTTTTACAAGGAACGGCTGATGTCGCTTAATGACCAGCGAATCAGCAAGGAAGGTGTACTGATTATCAAGGCGCAATCCTTTCGTACCCTGGAATTAAATAAGGAGGACGCCCTTGAGCGTCTCAAGGAACTGATCCAGCAAGCGGTGAAACCCCAAAAGGCCCGGCGGCCAACCAGACCGACTCGCTCCTCCCAGCGCAAGCGCGTCGACAAGAAAACCAAGAAGGGCAAAACCAAGGCGCTTCGCGGAAAAGTTCAGGTTTGACCTTCCGGGTGCATCCTGCTGCCTGATTCAACCTGCTCCAGAAATGACTTGATGTCCTGAAACGCCTCTTCCGCCTCGGGAAGCAGAGGCACGAAGATCTGCCATACGTGCACCATCCCGGGCCAGGTGTGCAGGGTGACTGGTGAGCCTGCAGCCTGTGCCTTGGAAGCGTAACGTCGGGCGTTATCCAGCAGCATTTCAGTATCACTGGCCTGAATCAGGGTTGGTGGCAGATCTCTCAGGTCGCCCCGCAGTGGTGAGGCCACAGGGCTGGCCGGAGAGACCCGAAACGCGGCCAGGGTGGCCCACCAGATCACCGGCAGGGGGATTTTCGATAATCCGCCAAACGCCGGCCCCAGCAAGGGATCGGTCTCGATGTTGTTGCGATTGCTCGGTGCCGTCAGGGTCAGGTCGGTTGAGGGCGAGAAGGTAATCGCGGCATCCGCCTGCCTTAGCCCGTTATCCCGTATCCAGGCGATCAGCCCCAGGGTGTGGCTGCCGCCGGCGGAGTCCCCGGCCACTACCATGAAACCGGCAGATTCGGGGCTCTCCGGACCATGTTTCAGAAGCCAGGTGTAGGCCTCCCGGCAGTCCCGGACACCATCCATGAAGCGGTTTTCCGGCATCAGCCGGTAGTCCAGGGCAAATACCGCCGCTCGGGTTATCTGTGACAACCGGTCGGTAATCGCCCGGTGGCTTCGGGGACTGCCGGCGGCCCAGGCTCCGCCATGGATGTACAGAATCCGGCGGCGGGTATCGCAGCCTGGGGCAATGACCCACTCACCGCGGGGAGACTCGCAGTGGCGGAATTCGGACGCCAACTCCAGCCCCTGACTGAGTTCGTCCATGTGTTTGCGCAGGGCCATCAGCCGGGCCTTGCCGCGAAGGCCCTTCGATGATTGCCCCAGTTCGCGAATGCGCCCCAGAACCTCCCGGTTTGCATCGCTGGGCTTGCCATCCCGGACCGGGTAGTCGTCCTGGTCCAGGTGAGACAGATCCTCAAGGCGGAACAGCAGCAGTGTTGCGGCAACAATAAACACAATGATGGCAAGAATAATCCAGAGCATGGTCAGTCCCTCGCAGCCTGTCGGACTTAAGGCTGATCTACTGTGCCGGTGGGAAAGTGGCTCAAATTTCCCGGATTTTTCGTTACATAGAACCACTATGCGCCTCAAAATCCAAAAAATTTGCGCTCGCTTTCCCACCTTGCTCGTGACGATCACTTAAGTCCGACAGGCTGCTGGTTATTGGCCCCGCCAGAGGGGGCGAACTATGCTTGAGATAATACTCGCAGATTTGTCCCGGTTCTGCCCGGAACGGTCACAGAAGGAGTCGTGTGTTGCAAATTGCCTATCGGGCGCGAGACATTACCGAAGCCCACATTGTGGCTGGCCTGCTGGAAGCCAACGGCATTGAGGCCTTTGTGGGCGGCCACTATCTCCAGGGTGCCATGGGCGAGATCGGCGCCGCCGGTTTCAGCAACGTTCACGTTGACGACGACGATTTGTACCAGGCACGTCAGTTGGTGGCCGAGTATGAGGCCAGCGCTGGCGGAAGTTCCTGTCAGGTTACTGATGACGATTATGACCGCCCCGATCACTACGCCCGCTGGTTCCTGCTGGCCCTGGCCATTGTCGGCCTGCTGCTGTTTCAAATCTACTGAATGATCGGGCTGGCGCCTGCCGGCGTAGCCCCTCTCAAACTGTTCAAACGACAGGAGAAGAAAGCTATGGCAGATCAACCTGTAATGCTGATTACCGGCGCCTCATCGGGCATTGGTGCAGAAACGGCCCGTGCAGCGGCGAAACAGGGGTATCGCCTGGTATTGGCGGCCCGCTCCGAAGACAAACTGAAAGGTCTGCAGCAGGAGCTTGGTGGCGAAGCACAAGTGCTAACGGTGCAATGCGACGTGCAGAATGGCGACGACCAGAAGAATATGGTCGATCACGCCCTTAAGACTTTCGGCCGCATTGATGCCGTCTTCGCCAACGCCGGCCGTGGCGGCGAACCCGGAGGATTCAGCCGGGCTGATCCGGAGGTGTGGAAGGATATGATCCTGACCAATATCTACGGGGTCGGCCTGACCCTTCAGCACTGCCTGCCGGCGCTGCGGGAAAGCAAGGGGCACCTGCTTCTGACCGGCTCTGCAGCCGGTCGTGTTACGATCCCCGGTTCCATGTACAGTGCCACCAAGTGGGCGGTTTCCGCTATCGGCTACGGCGTTCGTGAAGAGCTTCGTGGCTCTGGCATCCGTGTCACGCTCATTGAGCCTGGCATGGTGGATACGCCATTCTTCGACGAGCCGCCGGCTCACGCCCTGAAGCCGGAGGACATTGCCAACGCAGTGATGTACGCCGTGGCGCAACCGGCCCATGTTGATGTGAACGAGATTCTGGTCAGGCCAACGCCCCTGGGTGAGTAAATTCAGACGCTGGGTAAAACGGAGGTTAATATGAGTCAATCGGGACGGGTTGCCCTGATTACCGGCCAGAACTTTGTGGCAGACGGCGTTGTGGTGCGCAGGCTGATCTATGAGGAGTGAAGCCATGCCCCGGCTTTTCTTCGGGCTGGAGGTCCCCGCTGCCATCAGGCAGCGGTTGCTGGAGGTAAAGGCACCGGTCTCAAATGCCAAATGGCAAAGTTCTGAGCAATTGCACATCACCTTGCTGTTCCTGGGGCGCACGGAAGAGCAAAACGTTGCGGCTGTGCGCGCCGCGGCTCGCGATATTCCGGTGGCAGCTTTTGAGCTGGATGTCGTCGGTCTTGGCTGCTTCGGTCAACCTCGCAGCCCGCGAAACCTCTGGGTGGGGGTGCAGCCCGCGGCCCCCGTCGCCGGGCTGCATGATGCGCTCAAAGGCCGAATGGAGAGCCTTGGATTCACAGCGGAGAGCCGGGCATTTCGTCCCCACATCACGCTGGCTAGGTTTAAACGGCCGCCCGGGTCTGTCGGGAACTTGCTGGCGCAGCATGGTGAATCGGTTTTCGGGCAGTTTCCGGTTAACCAGTTCGCGCTGTTTGAAAGCAAACAGGGCTCGGCCGGTTCCATGTACAGCGTGGTCGAACGCTTTCCCCTTCAGGGCTCCGATTAACCGATTTCCCTTGACGAAATCCCGTTAGGCCACCAAAGATGAGGGCAAATCAACGCCTTTTTCGAGGTGTCTATGTGCCCGCCATTTTCCGACCCGGATCAGCGCCTGTACGTCCGCAATGCCACGCTGGCGGATATTCCGGGCATCATTGAGCTCAGTCACCGTGTCTACGAAGGCACCGGTATGTATGGTTACACCAAGGGGCCGCTGACCGGTCAGATCAACACCTTCCCGGACGGCCAGTTCGTTGCCATGCTGGGTGACACCGTGGTGGGTTACTGCGCCACGTTCCGTATTGCCGAAGAAGTGGCGCTGGCGCCTCATGACTGGACCTCCATAACCGGCAATGGTTACGCCTCACGGCATGATCCCGAGGGTGATTGGCTGTACGGCATGGAGGTGTGTGTTGACCCGGAGTGTCGGGGATATCGCATCGGCGAGCGGCTGTACAACGAGCGCAAGCAACTGTGCCAGGCCTTGAACCTGCAGGGTGTGGTATTTGCCGGGCGCCTGCCAAGCCTGCGCCAGCGCCTGAAAAAGTTCGGCAGTGTTGAGGCCTACGTCGAGGCCATCAAGGGTAAGGAGCAGAAGGACCCGGTGCTGTCCTTTCAGCTCCATCAGGGCTTCGAAGTGCACGACATCATTCCCCATTATCTGGACGCCGATCACGATTCCATGGGCTACGGCATTCATCTGGTCTGGCGCAACCCGAAAGTACCGCGGATCGAAAACAGCGAGCGGCGCAAACGCTATGGCCACCGAATGCGGGATACAGTGCGTATTGGCACGGTTCAGTATCAGCAACGGCCGGTGGGATCATTTGACGAATTCAGCGAGATTGTCCGTTATTTCGTCGATGTTGTATCCACCTACAAGGGCGATTTTGTGGTGTTTCCGGAACTGTTTACTCTCCAGTTGCTATCGATTGAGGCCCGCAAGGGCAGCCCGGCGGAAACCTTCGCGGCGGTCACCCATTACGCAGAGCGCTACCGGGAACTGATGCGGGACCTGGCCCTGCGATACAACATCAACATTGTGGCCGGCTCCACTCCGGTGCGTGAGGAAGACGGCACCATTCGGAACATGGCCCATGTGTTCCTCAGGGATGGCCAGGTTTTTACCCAGCCCAAGATTCACCCGACCCCGAACGAGGCCTTCTGGTGGAACGTGCAGGGTGGCAACCGGGTCAGCGCCATCGAGACCGACTGCGGTACCATCGGAGTTCTGATCTGTTATGACGCGGAGTTTCCGGAACTGACCCGCCATCTGGTGGATCAGGGCGTTCATATCATCTTTGTGCCCTTCTGTACCGACGAACGCCAGAGCTACCTGAGGGTGCGTTACTGCTGTCAGGCCAGGGCGGTGGAAAACCAGGTGTACGTGGTGATGTCCGGTAACGTTGGCAACCTGCCCAAGGTGCCGAATATGGAAATCCAGTATGGCCAGAGCTGTATTCTTACCCCCTGTGATTTTCCGTTTGCCCGGGACGGTATCGCCGCAGACACGGAACCCAATGTTGAAACAGTGGCCTTCGCCGATCTCCGGCCGGAGGTGCTGATCACGGCCCGAAACAGTGGAACCGTGAAAAATCTTCAGGATCGTCGTCACGACCTCTACAGCGTGACCTGGCGTGGTGAGTAGACCGAGTAGACAGGAGTGTCGTTTTGCACGCTGAAGGGTCTGGAAAGCCGAGCCGCAGGATCCGGCGGGTCCGTCTGGTCGGCTGGATCGCGTTGGCCTTGCCAGCCGTTGCCGCGGGCTGGTCGCTGGTGGTCGGGCAGGGAAAGGTCGGCATGGCGTTGCCGGATATCCACCATGGCGGCTGGGAAGTGGCAGGGAGTCAGGCCCATATCATGCCCTCGGTCAACGCCAGTGGTGGGTCGGCGGTTATCCAGTTCACCCCCCCATCCCTGGTTCTTACCGAACGGCTGGCGTACACCGGTTCGGAGCAGCCCCTGCTGCTACAGGATCTCCGAACCGATATCAGCAATGTCACGCTTACGCTCGATTATGGCGCATCGAGTGCCTGGACCGAGCGGATCGCCATCAAAGGCGAGGTGAAGATCGAGGCAACCCGGATTGAACACCCATTCATGGTGCCGCAGGCGTGGAGTTTCCAGGGCAGGGTGCAGGG
This sequence comes from Marinobacter metalliresistant, assembly GCF_038098645.1. Taxonomy (NCBI): domain Bacteria; kingdom Pseudomonadati; phylum Pseudomonadota; class Gammaproteobacteria; order Pseudomonadales; family Marinobacteraceae; genus Marinobacter; species Marinobacter metalliresistant. The sequence continues at coordinate 4,069,088 of NZ_CP101118.1, forward strand.
CCGTCTGGCTGACCTCCGGATTCAGGGCACGCTTTCATCCAGCGCGGGGCTGAAGGCCGACCTCACGATTCAGCTCAATCCGGGTGGCGGGGTCTCGGTTTTGGTCGATTCCGTTATCGAGGGGCAACAGGGGGTTCGCGCCCTGGCCGGAACTTTTGCCGGCTGGCCGGAGCTGCTGGCAGTGGATTCAGGCATTGCCGGGGTGTCGGCACAGGTTCGTCTGAACCCGGATGGTGAACTGGAAGCGAGCGGCAGCTCCAACCTGGAGAATGTCACCGGGGTGTTCAACCGAACCGCTTTCTCCGGGCTGAGCGGACGGGTACTTGCCTCCCTGGAAGATGACCGGTTGACCGCCGGGTTCCGGGATCTCACCGTTGAGCAGGTGAATCCTGGTATCCCGGTAACCTCCATTCGCTTTACCGGTGACTACATTGCGCCAGTTACCAATAGGCTGGAAGGCCAGCTGGAGGTACAGCAGGCGAGGGCCCGGTTCCTCGAGGGGGCACTCAGAATACCTCCGGGCGTCTATGATCTGGAAGACAGCTCTGGCGGGATACCCGTGGAGGTTCAGGATATTTCTCTGGACAGATTGATGAAGGCTTACCCTGCAGAGGGCCTTGAGGGCAGTGGTTTGCTCAGTGGCCGTATTCCCATAGGCTTCAGTAGCGACGGTGTTCAGGTGGCGAAAGGTCGCATTTCAGCGGAGGCGCCGGGCGGTCGGTTGCGGCTGCCCGGCGAGAAACTGCAGGCCATGCTGGGTGGCAACCAGGCCATGGATGTGGTCGTTCAAGCCTTGCAAAACTTTCACTATTCGGTGCTGGACAGCACGATAGACTACGATGAAAGGGGGAAGTTGACGCTGGATCTTCGCCTCGAGGGAAAGAATCCGGAACTCAGGGGTGGGCAGCCGGTTGTACTTAACGTGAACCTTGAGGAAGACATTCCCGCGCTGCTGACCAGCCTGCAGTTGAGTGGCAGGGTAAACGAAGCCGTTACAGAACGGGTCCGGAAGCTGTTGCAAGAGTCCGGCAAGGAGGCAGTGCCATGAAAAAATCGTTGCGGCCAACAGGGTCGGTTTTGGCAAGAGTACTGATGATATTGACGTTGCCGCTGGCAATGATTGCCTGCACGCCAACGGTGCAGATGGCGGCACCCAAAGAACCGATTACGGTGAACCTGAACGTGAAAATCGAGCACGAAATCTATATAAAAGTAGACAAGGAAGTGGATGACCTGTTCAGCGAAAAAGGGTTGTTCTGACCGGATCCGGATAGCTTAAGGGGTTGAAGATGAAACGATTCATACAGATGTGTGCCTTGGTTCTGGCGGTTGGTGTCAGTCTGTCCGTGTTCGCCATGGGGCTGGATGAGGCCAAACAGAAACTGGATACCGTCAAGCAGCAGGGACTGGTTGGAGAAACGCCGACGGGCTACCTGGAGGTGGTTCGTGCCGAAGGCCAGGCCAGGGAGGTGGTTGAGGCGATCAACAGTGCCCGCCGGGATGAGTACAAGCGCATTGCCGAGAAGCACAGTATCCCGGTCACCCAGGTTGAAACCGTTGCCGGGAAGAAGGCCATCGATAAAACGCCGGGTGGCCAGTACATTCAGGTTAATGGCAAGTGGGTGAAAAAGTAGCCTTGCGCTCTGAGTGCCGGGCCAGAATTACCGTTTAACACTCTTTTGCCGGGGTTTTCCGGCCTTGGGGCGTTTGCCCGACGCAGGCTTACCTTTCGGTCCCGGCCTTTGGGAACCGCCGGGCCCACCCGGTTTGGCTTTGGGACGATGCTTTGGCTTTGCAGCAGGCTTCTTTTTCGCAGGTTTTCCGGGCTGGGGCGGGGCCTCTGAGGAGGAGTCCCGGATGGCATCAAACAGTCCGGCCAGTTCTTTCTCCGTCAGATTGCGCCACTGGCCCACAGCCAGCCCCTTCAGGCTGACGTTCATGATCCGGATGCGCTCCAGCCTGGTTACCTCATAACCGAAGTGCTCGCACATGCGGCGAATCTGGCGGTTGAGGCCCTGAACCAGGGTAATGCGGAATACGAACCGGGATTCACTGGACACCTGGCACTTTTTTGTGACAGTTCCCAGGATCGGCACCCCGTTGGCCATACCCTCAACGAACTCCCGGGTCACCGGCTTGTCGACCGTAACCAGGTATTCCTTTTCATGGTTGTTTCCGGCCCGCAGGATCTTGTTGACCAGATCACCATTGCTGGTCATGAAGATCAGCCCCTGGGAGTCCTTGTCCAGCCGCCCGATCGGAAAGATGCGTTCGCTGTGGCCGACAAACCGCTGAATGTTGTGTTTCTCGGCGCTGTCGGTGGTGCTGACGATGCCCACGGGCTTGTTCAGGGCAATAAAGACCAGATCCTCTTCGGACCGCGGTTCAATCACCTGGCCATTAACCCTGACCGTATCCCCGGGCAGCACCTGATCCCCTACCGTGGCACGCGTGCCATTGATGTATACGTTGCCCTGATCAATATAACGATCGGCTTCCCTGCGGGAGCACATGCCGCTTTCGCTGATGTATTTATTGAGACGGGTGGACTTGCCAGTGGTCATCGGTTTTCCGGTTGCCGGTTAGAATGGGAGGCATCATATCAGGCTGGAACACGGGTCGCAGCAGGGGGTGGTTCTTTCAGGGCGTCTCTGCCATTCTTTGCGGGGCTACCCATAAATCCAACCAATTCAGAGCCGCCATGGAAAAGACACGCATAACCATCGTTGCTGTAACCTGCATTGCCCTGTTCTTTCTCGCCAACTATCTGTTCCGGTACCTGATCGGATTTACGGGTTTGATTGCCTCCCTGGTGATTGCAGCACTGATTGCGGTCTACATGAGCTTTTCAGTGGCGCGCACCCTGGAGCGGCTGCCTATGGCCGGGGAGCGTTCACGGGCTCTGTGGCTTTATGGCGGTTTTCTGGGTGCGCTGTTTCTTGCTTTCGGCGCCTGGATGTTCCTTGATGGAGGAATGGATGCAGTAACCCTCGCCACACTGTTTCTTCACTATCTGCCGTATCCGGCACTCGCCCATGCGCTGATGTCGGATAAAGCGGTCAGCGTTTTCCTGAAGAAGGAGCGTCCCGGTGACTAAAATGTTATGGTATAACGTTTTAAACTCTGACTGAAGCCCGGCCGCGGCTTGATCCGGGGTAGTGGCATGAATCTTTGTCCGGTTTGTGAGCAGGGCAGCCTTGTGGAATTCCGGGTGGTGAAGACCCGGCGGTATCTCCGCTGCCCGGTATGCGAGGCAACGGTGATGGATGAGTCGTGCCGGCTTTCTCCTGATCAGGAGCGGGATATCTACCGACTGCACGATAACGACCCGTCTGATCCGGGCTATCGTAAATTTCTTTCAAAGCTGGCAGACCCGCTGCTGGAGCGCCTGCCACCGGGCGCCACCGGGCTGGACTTCGGCTGTGGGCCCGGCCCGGCCCTGGCAAGGATGCTGGAGGCCGAAGGCATGGTTGTCAGCCTCTATGATCCCTGCTTTTACCCCTCGCAAACAGCCTTGTCCCGTACCTATGACTTCATAACCTGTACCGAGGTGGTGGAGCATCTGTACGAGCCAGCGGAGGTGTTCCGGCAACTCGATCAATTGCTCAAACCGGGTGGCTGGCTGGGGGTGATGACCTGTTTCCAGACCGACGACGACCGGTTCGACAACTGGCATTATCGCCGCGACCCCACCCATGTTGTGTTCTACCGTGAGTCCACCCTGGCATTGCTGGCTGAAAAATTTGGCTGGGTTATGGAGATCCCGAGAAAGGACGTGGTGCTTTTCAGGAGGGGCAGCCAGACGGGACACTAGGGCGCTTCCCGGGGACACTCCGGTAATGTCGGGCAGTCTTTCGGTGCCGTTACCGGGTTTGATCGGAGCAATATTGAATTGCCAAAGCGTTCCGGTGCCAGGGCAGCGGCGCAGCGGGCGGCCTTGGTGGCGGTTACCGGGCAACTTGTCTCTTCCAGGGCAAAGGCGAGGTTGTTCCAGCCTCCGGCGAACTCCGGGAAACGGTTAACCGTGCGGAGGAAATGCCCTGCCGCCTCGGTATGCCTGCCCATCTGCCAGGCCAGATTGCCTCTGGCCATGATGGCGGCTGGTTGGTCAGGCCAGGTGGTTTCCGCAGTCTTGTACGCAATCGCCGCGGCAGTGGTTCGCCCGGTTGTCTCCAGATCGTGGGCTGACTGGAGAAACCGCAGTGGTTTCGCGGTTGCCGGAACCTGATCGGGAGGCAGAATCACCACAGACCAGTTGTCGGCCCGCCCCCAGGTGTTGGTAAACACTTCCAGGGCCACGCGCTGGCGTTCGCGGGTATCGGTATGAAGAATCAGATCCCTTCGCTCCGCGTCGTAACCGATCACAACCGCGAAGTGCCACTGGGGCCACCAGTCAAATCTCAGATTCTGCATAACCAGCACCGGGTTACCCGCCGCCAGTTCTGCCAGCATGCTCTCAAGCTCGCCGTCCAGCGGATAGACCAGCATCCCGTGGGACCGAGCACCGGCGACCATCTCAACCTGCAGGGAACCTTCCCGGCCGGGGATGTAAACCAGTTCTTTGAGAACTTCCGGATCGGTCGTAAGACCCTGGCTGTTCAGCGTCATGGCCAGTGAGGCCGGACCGCATTGGTACTTTTCCTGAGGAAAAAATGGGACATCCTCCAGAATCACCTGATCTGGCAGAGAAGGGCGGTCTGTTCCGGTGTCCGGGCCCGGCCATTTCGGGGCGCTGGCGCAACCGGCCAGGAGGCCGACCAGTAAAAACAGGGTCAGCCTGACTGACGCGGCCCTCTCCCGTTGCAAAATGACTGCCACGGACCGACGCTATCGGATGCAGTTCACGAATGGGAAGATGTTAGTGGCGCACAACATATCGGTGATAATGAAGACCAGCAGAAACAGCACAATAATGCCAACCACACCCTGACCCGCAGGGGCTTCGGCAAGCTGACGTTCAAAATCCGCCAGTTCCGCCGGCGTGAGGTTCTGAATACGTTCCTTGACCTGGTCCTGGCTTACGCCCAGATCTGCCAGTTTGTCCTGGACTTCCTGATTCTCAAGCATATCGATCAGCTGTTGTCTGTCCAGCTGGACCTGTTGTTCGCCAATCATCTCGCCGGTTCCTACCATCCCGGCGGATGCGGTGGCCGACCAGACAGAGCCAAGGGCCATCATCATGGCCATGAAAAAAGAAACATACCTCAGATGCTTGCGAATTCCTGACATGGTTCACTCCTGTTTGTTGGCTACTTCAAGTTTCCGTTCAGGCCAATGCAGTATAGCTGACCGGGTGAGCATGGGGCTTGTCCCTCATGTTCAGAAGGTCGACAGGCCGGTCGCTTCCATAATCCGGTAACGCCAGTAGCGCAGCGTTGATTCGTCGGCCCAGCGCTCATAAGGCAGGCTCATAACCGGCTCGTCGCCGGGGCCTTTGTGCCATTGCTGGTCGAAGAACGCTCTTGCTTTCATTGCAACCGAAGACTGGGCCGCAACCGAGATCCACAGGTCGGTTTCCAGGTTCAGGTCATCCAGATTGCGGCGGGTAAAATTGGCGGACCCCAGCAATATCCCGGTTGTCCCACTCTCCTTCGCCAACATCAACAGCTTACTGTGGCATTGCTCACCCCGGGTATTACACCAACGTACAGGAATACCTGCCCGGACCAGTTCCATGGCCACCTGCCGGTTGGGAATACCACTTTTCTGAAGACCAAAGGCCTCGTTGTTGGCATCAAGCAAAATCCGAAGCTGTGCGCCACGTTCCGAGGCCCTGATCAGCGCCCCGACAATCCGCCGGTGTGACAGGTAGAACATCGCCAGATCCAGCTGGTCTCCGTCCGCGGCCCCGCGAATCATTTCCAAAGCCTGGTCGAGTATGGCCGATTCGGTCAGTACCGCCACTTTGTCCTTTTTACCTTCTCCGGATTCAGGCGCTTCTTCAACCCGGCTGATCCAGTTATCAAGGGATTCTGTGTCGGCACCAGACATGGCCAGCACTGCCCGTTCACTTCGCAACACATCGGCCACGGCGGGCCCTTTGAAGCTCAGCCCGACGTTGCTGTGGCGGCTGCTGCCGTCATGCGGGTTGGCTGAGGTCACGAGAGCTCTCAGGGAGCCGGCCTCATCGGCCACCACAAGTTTGCGGTGATTGGCCTTGAAGTTCAGCAGCGAAAGGTAGCTTCGAACCGTGACTGGCTTGTTGCCCAGGGCATTGTCCAGCCAGGCCCCTTTCGGATTGTTACCGAACCACTGGCAACAAAGCCGCCAGACTGAAGACCAGGTGGGGTTGCTGTCCCTGAGGGGACGAAGCGCTGTTTCAACAACGGGAATGTCGGCCTTACGCAAGGCTTCAAACCAGGGTGACGTTGTCCCGCCATACATGGTGTTCAGTGGATCGGAAATAACGATCACAGACAGCCCCGGTTTTTCCGACTTCCGGGCCAGCAGGGCTTCGGTCAGCTGCTGTGCCAGGGGCCGGTGAACGACACCTTCCGGTTTGGTGCTGTTGAACAGGAACATGTCGACAAGAATGAACTCTTCGGCCTGCCCGATCAGCCGGAACACGTCGTTGAAGATTTCGTGGTCTTTCTCTTCGTGACCGTCCGTGTAGTGACGGGTGACATCGGTCAGCAGGACAGGATCTTCCAGCGGCAGGGCTTCACCCCGATAACTGATGCCCTGAGGCAAGGGTTTGTGGGTGTGGTAGAGCCCGATTCCAGTCAGCGCGAGCAGTAACAGGGGTAAAAGCAGCTTCAGTGTCATACCGGTAATTCCATCATCCTTGAGTGAAAAGACGAAATTACCATACGTGACCTTCCTCTCAGGTAAACAAACACTTACAAAAAACACCCCTGTCGTTGTATCGCCCGACACCAACGCTTTCTAAACTAGGCAGATCAATCATTTATAACAAAGTTGCCTGTGAACGCCATCATTTCATTCATGCCGCGCCTGTTCAGTCTGCGGGCCGTTGTTCTTTTGGCTGCCGTGGTGTTTGCCCTGGCCGGAGACCAGCTGGCGCTTGTTAGCTGGGCCGATAGGGTGCTGTTCAGCATTCTCGGGGTGCCAGAGGGTGCCAGCCCCACCACCATTGTGTCACAGGGCAGTCTTCATAACGCGCTGGCTGACCGGGGGCTGGCGGAGCCTCTGTGGGCGGATGGTACGGTTACTGCCGGGCTGGCCGTTACGGCACTCTTTCTGACGCTTGCTGTCCCGGTGATGGGCGCCGCCGTTTCCCTGCCTGTCACTCTGCTGCTTGGCGGTTCCCTGGTGGTTTTACAGGCGGCGCTGATGTTTTATCGCAATGCCTGGGTGCCCCTGGGGGAAGTGCTGACCTTGCTGGTGGTCGGTTTTGTGGTGATGCTGTTCTGGCTTCAGCCCCACAATCGCATCCGCGCACTGACAGACAGCGTTCGCGAAGCCCGCCTCCGGTTGGCCGGACTGCTCCTGCAGCAGGGCCACACCGACGATGCCCTTGAGGCACTCAATCACTGCCCGCCCTGCGAGGGGGCTCTGGAGCTGCGTTACGACATCGCCATCCACCAGGAACGCAAGCGCCAGTATGAGAAAGCTGTAAACACTTACCGCAGCATCCGGGAGCGCAGGAAGAATTTCCGGGATACCGCCGCTCGCCTGGCGGCACTGGAGAAATTGTCGCCGGATGCCTCAGTGGTGCAAACCGGCAGCTTCGACAACAACCGCACCCTGTTGATACCGGAACCCACGGTGAGTCGGCCGACCCTGGGGCGCTATGAAATCGAGCGAGAGATCGGCCGGGGTGCCATGGGCGTGGTCTATCTCGGCAAGGATCCGAAAATTGCCCGCACCGTTGCCATCAAGACCCTGAGCTATCAGGCGTTTGATGATGCCCTGCTTCAGGATCTGAAGGAACGTTTCTTCCGGGAAGCCGAAGCGGCGGGTCGTCTGAGCCACCCGGCCATCGTAACGGTGTATGATGTTGGGGAGGAGGCAGACCTTGCCTATATTGCCATGGATTACGCCAGGGGCCGGCCGCTCAGTGAATTCGGCAAGCCCGGCAGGTTGCTGCCGTTGCCCCGGGTACTGGATATTATTGCCCGGGTTGCTGATGCCCTGGCCTATGCCCATAGCCAGAAAATTGTCCATCGGGACGTCAAGCCGGGGAACATCATTTTCAACCCGGATACCGGCGACATAAAGATTACCGACTTTGGCATCGCCAAAATTTCCGACGACTCGCGGACCCGCACCGGCGCCGTTATGGGTAGCCCGCTCTACATGTCCCCGGAGCAGCTCAAGGGCCAGAAGGTAACTGGCGCTTCTGATATCTACAGTCTGGGGGTCACACTGTACAAACTGGTGAGCGGTGAAACGCCGTATCAGGGCGATACCCTGGCCAACCTGACTTACCAGATCCTCAACAAACGCCCGCGCAGTGTCCGGGAATTCAATGCCGGGTTGCCCAATGGGGTGGTTCGGTTGATCAACAAGGCCATCCAGCGCGAGCCGGATAAACGCTTTGCCAGCGCCGCCACCATGGCCGAGGCCGTGCGGCGCCTGGCAGTGCGGGAAGCGGGCCAGGAGGTGTCCTGATGAGATATCGCATTGCAGGCCAGAGTCACCGGGGTGCAGTCAGGAAATCGAACCAGGATGTGGTGGACTGGCGGGAAAACGATTGCGGTGATCAGGCGCTGCTGGTGGTTGCCGACGGTATGGGCGGCTACCAGGGCGGCGAGATTGCCAGTCGCCTGGCGGTTGACGCTGTTGTGGAAGCCCTTGAGCCGGAAATCTCCGGGCCGTCGCGCGGCAAAACCGGCAGCTCAGTCAGGGAAAGCCTGGAGCGTGCTTTCGCACTGGCCAATGAACGGATACTGAGCCAGCGTTCCGAAGATCCGAGGCTCGATAAAATGGGCACAACCCTGGTGGTGGCCTGGGCAATCGACAACAAGGCACACATTGCCCACATGGGCGATTCCCGGTGTTACTGCCTGCGCGGCGGCCAGGCGGTCTGCCTGACCCGGGACGATACCGTGGTCCAGAACATGCTGGAAGATGGCAGCATTACCGAGGCCGACGTTCCCAATGTACCTTTTAGAAATGTACTTACCCGTGCGGTGGGTACAGTTGAGCAGGTGCAGCCCAGTTACCGGGTTGAGTCTTTGGAAAAAGGTGATGTGCTGTTGCTGTGTTCCGACGGGTTGACCCATTCTGTCCCGGAAGCACAGTGGCTTGAGATTTTGAGGGACAGTGACGGCATGGAGCGCAGGGTTCAGGCTCTTGTTGAAGCCGGCCTGGCAAACGAGGCCGGCGATAACGTGTCTGTGGTATTACTGACGTTGGAGTATTGAGGAAACTGACATGGCTTCGCTTTCGCAACTGGTGGACAACGTGGTGGTCAACACCTTTGAACTCGGGCAGCCGGAAACCCGCCTTGGCCGCCGCCCGGATAGTGACATCCGGATTGATGAAATCTCGGTGAGTGGCCAGCACGCGCTGATTGAAGCGGTACCCAATGCCTATCTCGAAGACGCCGTGGATTACTACATTACCGACAGCAACAGCACCAATGGTACCTTTGTCAACGAATTGCGGATTGAGGGCCGGCAGCGGCTGAACAGTAACGATAGGGTGCGTATCGGCTGGAATGAGTTCCGCTTCATTGATGAAGAAGAGCAGGCGATGGAAAAGACGGCCTATATCCTCGACTGACGAAAAATGCCGGCCGGATATTACCGGGCTCGTTTGATAACCAGCCTTGAAAAACGAGGGAGAAGCGAGGATGCGTCCGGAGCGGGGCTCACACCGGCAATCAGTGCTTGCGCATCAAGCCCTTCCCGGGTCAGGTCCGGCGCCTGTACTTCCAGGTAGGCGCTCATGACGGTATCCGTGAACTCTGGATGGAACTGCACACCCCAGGCGCAGGGGCCGATTCTGAACGCCTGGTTAGGCTCGAAACCGTTGCGTCCCAGCAACACCGCGCCGGCGGGTAAGCGCAGTACCGACTGCCGGTGCGTCAACTGGGCCGGGAAAATCGCCGGCAGTCCCCGGAACAGGGTGTCTGAGTCGGCTTCGGGAAGCAGCTCAACCTGATGGGTGCCGGTCTCCCGGCCTTTCGGGTGATACCCCACTTCGCCGCCCAATGCATGGGCCAGCAGCTGATGCCCGTAGCAGACTCCGAGTACCGGGATTTCACCGGCAACCGCCCGTGCCAGCCAGGCCCCGGTATTTTCGCTCCAATCGGCCCGGTCACTCACCATGGCGGGGGAACCTGTCACCACAATGCCATCCCAGTCTTCAGGGCTTCCGGGTAGCTCGTCGGCTTCCACATTGGTGACAGTAATATCCAGCTCCGGTAACAGTCCGCGCAGGAACCAGTCGTCGAAATCACCGAATTGCACCAGGAGGCCAGGGTAGGTGCTGCCTGTTTTCAGGACCACCACCCGCGCCTTGCGGTTCGGGGAAGGGTTCTGCTGCACGGTGCGGTTTTCCTGCATGGCGTGAGCCTCTGGCTTACTGGTCCGGCAGCTCGGCGTTGTGGAATACATTCTGCACATCGTCCAGTTCGTTCAGCATATCCAGAAATTTTTCGAACATGGGGATGTCATCGCCTTCCACCGGTGTGGTGGTCTTGGGCAGGAACTGGATTTCGTCCACCTCAAAGTCGATGCCTTCGATTGCGTCTACCAAAGCCTGACGCGCCTTGGCATATTCCGTGTTTGGCGTGAAAACCGTAATCAGGCCGTCCTCGTTTTCAATGTCGGTCACGTCGACGTCCGCTTCCATCAGTGCTTCCAGAACGGCTTCCTCATCATCGCTCTTGAACGCAAAAATGGCACTGTGATCAAACATGTGGGCAACGGTGCCCGGGGTGCCGATCTTGCACTTGGTCTTGGTGAAGGCCAGGCGCACGTCGCCAAAGGTGCGGTTAGGGTTGTCAGTCAGGCAGTCCACAATCACCATGCAGTTGCCCGGTCCGTAGCCTTCGTAGCGGGCAGGGGAGTAGTCTTCACCAGCGCCACCCCGGGCCTTCTCAATTGCCTTCTCGATAACGTGGGAGGGTACCTGGTCTTTCTTTGCACGGTCGATCAGGCCACGAAGTGACAGGTTGCCATCCGGGTCTGTGCCGCCGGATTTGGCGCTCATGTAAATCTCGCGTCCGTACTTGCTGTAGACCTTGGTTTTTGCCGCAGCCGTCTTGGCCATGGACTCTTTACGGTTCTGGTAGGCTCTGCCCATATGCGCTGCCTCTTGGTTCTCTGGAAAAGGCCGGATTTTACTCAACATTGCCGGCTGGTGACAGGGTTATTTCGATTCGGGCAGAGACTCCGTTTCAGGTTATACGCGATCAACCGGCCTGCGATAATTGTCGCGGGTCAATTCTCTGACATCCCTCAAGTGACGATTTCTCAAGTGACGATTTCTCAAGTGACGATTTGTTGTCGCCGGCCTTCAGGCCAACCGGGGTACCCGTTTGATTCCGCGGCGAATGCCCTGTTCAAGGGCCGTACGCACCACTTTTCCGGTAAACGGCACAATGTCGTCAAAAGAGATGGTGTAGTTCACCCGGGTCTTGCCTTCCGGCGTGTCCTCAAACCGGATCCGCCCCAGATGATTCCGGATCGGGCTCATACTGGTGATGGTGTACTCAATCAATGAATCCGGCTCGAAATTGGTGACTGTCTCTTCCAGGCCTACCGGCCCGATGCCAATCTTGCGGACCGAGCCGATGCCATTCGGGTCGGCCTGGTGGCTGTCCCTGATGCGTTTGGCCGGCGCACCCAGAAGTTTGCCAAAACGATGGTGATCGGCAAACAGGGCAAACACCTTTCTTCGGGGCAGGTCAAAGGTTTCATCAATTTCAATCCTGTACATGGCCATGGGCTCACTCTTTCTATCCATTTATCGGCCAAGACTAACCCTTTGGCTTCTGCAACAAAAGTCGTAGCAGGCGGCAGGTTTCAATCTGGCCCGGAGTGCCCGGTCAGTGCCGCGCGGTATGCCGGTAATCCCGGGGTGACTGGCCCATAACCTTTTTGAAAAGCCGGGAAAAATAATAGGCGTCGTCGTACCCGAGGCGCCGGCTGATGTCGGCAAAGCTCAGGCTGCTGGTGTCCAGCATCTGGCAGGCCCGTTCCACTTTCAGGTGCAGGAAGTGCCGGATAGGGGAGGTGCCGGTCTGCTCCCGGTAACGGGTGGCGAAATGGGCCGGGGACAGGCCGGCAAGGTCTGCAAGCTGCTCCAGGCTGATGCGTTCGTCCAGGTGTTCACGCATATAGTTGTGGATGGTTTCCAGTTCCGCCTGCCGCTCATGACCGGTCTCATCCGCGTTGATTGGGACTGCTGCCATTAGTTGCCGGAGCCGGTTGGCGGCGTGGATCAGCCCGCGAGCCCGGAAACCGGTCTGGCGTACCGATAACAGGCCGTTAAAGTCCACCAGCAGGCGTGGCTGGCGCCCCAGGTGGCGAATGCGGGTTGGGTCGTCAAACCCCATGTAATGGCGGAAATCCTCCGCCAGTGGCCCCGTGTAATGAACCCAGTGAATGGTCCAGGGATTGTCTGGATCAGCGGTATAGCGGTGGCTGGCTCCCGCCGGCAGAAGCAGCAGGTCACCGGCTTCCACGGTGTAGGGCTCGCCCCGGACATTCAGGAATGCCTTGCCTTCGGTGCAGTAAATCAAAAGATTGTCGTGGTGGTGTTCCCGGTGCATGTGATGGCCCATGGCCCGGCGGTAGTGGCCGAAGGCCAGGGGGTATAGGTCCCGGGTAAGTGGGTGGCTGGCTAGGAGCCGAATGATTGGCTCAGGTACCACATATCGAATGCTGTCTTTGGGCACCGGCCACTGCGAGGTTTGAGTCATGTCTGGTGTCGCCTGGGTTTCATATATCGAAATATAGTCCATTACGGGCGAAATTTAGTCAATCGCCCTCTCGCCGTACCCGTGCTAGTCTTTGGTTAAACGTGGTCGGAACCCAACGGGTTTCGGCTGGCTTCCCGCACAACAACAAACAGGGATATCAACATGAAAAATGTGCCGCTGTATCTCGCAGGTGAATTCGTCCAGAGCAACACCAGTGACTGGATTGATGTCACCGACCCCGCGACCAACGAAGTGATCGCCAAGGCGCCGTGCACCACCGATGCGGAAATGCGCAAGGCCATCGAAAGCGCCGGTGAAATGTTCAACACCTGGAAAGAAGTGCCAGTTTCCGAGCGTGCCCGGGTCATGCTGCGTTATCAGGCCCTGCTGAAAGAACATCATGACGAGATCGCCGAAATCCTCTCCAAGGAAACCGGCAAGACTTTTGATGACGCCAAGGGCGATGTCTGGCGTGGTATCGAAGTGGTTGAACACGCCGCCAACGTCGCCTCCCTGATGATGGGCGAGACCGTTGAAAACGTGGCCCGTGAAGTGGACACCCATTCCTGGATCCAGCCGCTGGGTGTTTGCGCGGGTATTACACCATTCAACTTCCCGGCCATGATCCCGCTGTGGATGTTCCCGATGGCCATTGCCTGCGGTAACACCTTCATCCTGAAACCGTCCGAACAGGACCCGCTGACTCCCATGCGCCTTGCCGAGCTGTTTGAAGAAGCCGGCGCGCCCAAGGGTGTTCTGCAGGTGGTTCACGGTGGCAAGGAGCAGGTAGACGTGCTTCTGACCGACCCGGCCATCAGGGCCGTTTCCTTCGTGGGTTCTGTGCCTGTCGGCCGTTATATCTATGAAACCGGCACCCGCAACATGAAGCGTGTGCAGAGCTTCGCCGGCGCCAAGAACCACATGGTCATCATGCCGGATGCCGACAAACAGCAGGTACTCAACGCCCTGGTGGGCGCTTCTGTTGGCGCCGCCGGCCAGCGATGCATGGCGATTTCCGTGGCCGTCTTCGTGGGCGAGGCCCAGCAGTGGATTCCGGAGCTGAAGGAAGCCATGGCCAGGGTTCGTCCCGGTGCCTGGAATGACGCCGGCGCCAGCTATGGTCCGGTGATTTCCGGCAAGGCGAAAGATCGTATCGAATCCCTCATTGCCACCGGCGAGGCTCAGGGTGCCAACCTGCTGCTGGATGGCCGTGGTTGCACCGTCGATGGCCTGCCTGATGGCAACTGGGTTGGTCCCACGCTGTTCTCCGGTGTGACCACGGAAATGGACATCTACAACGAGGAAGTCTTCGGCCCGGTTCTGTCCTGTGTTGAGCTGGACAGCCTGGGTGAGGCGATTGAGCTGGTTAACAAGAGCCCATACGGTAACGGTGTTTCCATCTTCACCAGCTCCGGTGGCGCTGCACGCCGGTTCCAGCATGAGATCGATGTAGGCCAGGTCGGTGTAAACATCCCCATTCCGGTGCCCCTGCCGTTCTTCTCGTTCACCGGTTGGAAGGGCTCCTTCTATGGTGATCAGCACGCCTACGGCAAGCAGGCGGTTCGCTTCTACACCGAAACCAAAACGGTTACTTCCCGCTGGTTCTCCAGTGAGGCGACGAGCTCGGAAGCCAACTTCTCTATCCAGTTGCGTTAATTGCGTTGAAGGTGGGGTCTTTGGGCCGGAATCCGTTTCCGGCCCCTTGTTGTTCGCCCCTTTCAATGCCAAGCCTCTTTTATCTGGAGCGTAACGATGGACTTTAACCTCACTGAAGACCAGCAGGCGTTTCGCGAGGCGGCCCGGGCGTTTGCGGAGAAAGCCATGGCGCCGTACGCGGCAAAGTGGGACGACGAACATATCTTTCCGACGGATGTGCTCAAAGAAGCCGGAGAGATGGGCTTTATGGGCATGTACACCCCGGAAGCCCTTGGCGGCATGGGCCTGTCACGGCTGGACACCTCCGTTATCGTGGAAGAGCTCGCCGCGGCCTGCCCCTCAACGGCTGCATTTATCACCATCCACAATATGGCCACCTGGATGGTTGCCAGCTTCGCCTCGGACGACCTAAGACAGGAAATCGTGCCGAAACTGGCCAGCGGCGAATGGCTGGCGTCCTACTGCCTGACCGAACCGGGCGCCGGTTCAGACGCTGCCAGCCTTCGTACCAAGGCAGTCCGGGACGGCGACAGCTATGTGATTAACGGCAGCAAGGTATTTATCTCCGGTGCCGGCGCCACCGATATCCTGGTGCTCATGGCCCGCACCGGGGCGCCGGATTCCGGCTACAAAGGTATTTCCACCTTCGTGATTCCTGCAGACGCCGATGGCGTTTCCTATGGCAAGAACGAGGAGAAAATGGGGTGGCACAGCCAGCCAACCCGGATGATCAGCCTTGAGAACGTGCGCATCCCGGCCAGCAACCGTGTGGGCGAGGAAGGCGACGGTTTTGCCATTGCCATGAAAGGCCTGGATGGCGGGCGCCTGAACATCGCCACCTGTTCCCTCGGTGGTGCCCAGGCAGCCCTGCTGCGGGCCCGTAATTACATGCACGAGCGCGAACAGTTCGGCAAACCGCTGGCCGCGTTTCAGGCCCTGCAGTTCAAACTGGCCGACATGGGCACCAATCTGGTCGCAGCACGGCAGATGGTTCGCCTGGGTGCCTTCAAGCTCGATAACGCCGATCCGGAAGCAACCCTGCATTGTGCCATGGCGAAACGCTTCGCCACCGACGCCTGCTTTGAGGTGGTCAACGAGGCCCTGCAACTGCACGGCGGTTATGGCTATATTCGCGAATACCCGCTGGAGCGTTACCTGCGCGATTTGCGAGTGCACCAGATTCTGGAAGGCACCAACGAAATCATGCGCCTGATTGTCGCCCGCCGTCTGCTCGAGGACGGCGTGGCGGAAGCCATTCAGTAGGCATAAAGACGGGGTCAGATGAAAGTTCATCTGACCCCATTTTCAGAACGGGAGAATAAAATGAGCGATCTGATTCAGCTCGAAAAACGCGGGCACATTGCAATACTGACCATCAACAACCCCCCGGCCAACACCTGGACCCGGGATTCCCTGATTGCCCTGATGGACAGGGTTGGTGAACTCAACGAAGACCGAAACATCTTTGCCCTGGTAATGACCGGGCAGGGCGAGAAATTTTTCTCCGCCGGTGCCGACCTGAAAACCTTCGCCGACGGTGACAAGGCCCGGGCCAATGAAATGGGCCAGTTGTTTGGTGAGGCGTTTGCGACCCTCAGCCGGTTCCGGGGTGTGTCAATCGCGGCGGTGAATGGCTACGCCATGGGTGGCGGCCTGGAGTGCGCCATGGCCTGCGATATCCGTATTGCTGAGGAGCATGCCCAGATGGCCTTGCCGGAGGCGTCCGTGGGCTTGCTGCCCTGTGCCGGTGGTACCCAGAACCTGCCCTGGCTGGTGGGTGAAGGTTGGGCCAAACGCATGATCCTGTGTGGCGAGCGCGTCAATGCGGATACCGCCCTGAGAATCGGCCTGGTTGAGGAAGTGGTGCCTTCGGGTAAGGGGCTTGAAAAGGCCCTGGAGCTGGCGGAAATGGCCTGCAAGCAGAGCCCGTCTTCCACTGCCCGCTGCAAGACCCTGGTGATGAGCGCCCGCGACGGTCGCAGCCATGACGACGGCTGGCGTATGGAACGGGAGCTGTTCGTTGAGCTGTTCTCCACCGAAGACCAGAAAGAAGGCGTGAATGCGTTTCTCGACAAGCGCAAGCCGGAATGGAAAAACCGCTGAGGCCGGCGCCCTGAACCCTGGCTCAAGGATCTGTTATGAGTGATCACCCCATTATCTTTGAAGAGTGGAAAACAGGCGACGGCGCGCTGATTGCCGTGGCCCGGCTGAACATGCCGAAGACGCTGAACTCGCTGTCTCTGGAGATGATTCGCCTGCTGACACCGCAGTTGAAGCGGTGGGCAGAGGACCCGGCCATTCAGGCAGTCTGGCTTGAAGCCGAAGGCGATAGGGCGTTCTGTGCCGGTGGCGACATTGTCGCCCTGTATCGCAGTATGACCGAGCCCCAGGCTGCCAGTGAAGGTGAGGCGTTCTTCACCGAGGAATACGAGCTGGATTACCTGATCCATACCTTCCCGAAACCCATTGTTTGCTGGGGCAATGGCGTTGTGATGGGGGGCGGTATGGGCATCATGCAAGGCGCTTCCCACCGGGTAGTGACCGAAGGCTCGAAACTCGCCATGCCGGAAATCAGCATTGGCCTCTATCCGGATGTTGCCGCTGGCTGGTTCCTGAACCGCACCCCCGGCCGTACCGGGCTGTTCCTGGGCCTGACCGGTGCCCGCCTTAATGGCGCAGACGCCCTGTTTACCGGCCTGGCGGATCGGTTTATCCGGCACGATCTGAAAGCGGATGTGGTAGCAGAGCTGTGCAAGCGCAACTGGCAGGATGACGAGGCCCACGCCGTGGTTGGCAGTGTGCTCAGACAGTTTGAACGCCACAGTGGTGATGCCATACCGGAATCGCCGGTACGGGCCCATTTTGATGAGATTAACCGGGTCACCGATGCCGATTCCCTGGAAGCGACCGTCAGCCAGTTGAGCGAACTTGCCGGCGGTGAAGGCTGGGTAGCCAAGGCAACCCGTTCGCTGCCCGGCGCCTCACCAACGTCCCTGGCTCTGGTCTGGCGCCACTTGCACGGCTGCAAACACGACAGCTTGAAAGAGGTGCTCGATAAGGAACTGGCGCTTTCCCGGAAGTGCCTGACAAAAGGGGAATTCGCAGAGGGTATCCGTGCGCTTCTGATTGACAAGGACCAGCAGCCGCGTTGGCGCTATGCGTCCCTTGCCGAGATGGACAGTGCCTGGATCGACGACTTTTTTACCCGGTAGCAGGCCTGTTGCCGGATTACGCTGCGCTGATCCGACAAGCTTTGACAAGAGAGCCCGGGCTGCCGATAAGGCAAGCCCTACGAATCAAATACAAGAATTAGGGGAAGAGACATGGCAATAATTACCTTCATCGGCCTTGGCAACATGGGCGGCCCCATGGCCAGCAACCTCGTTAAAGCCGGCCACGACGTCACCGTGTTCGATCTTTCGAAAGACGCCGTTGCAGCGCTGGTGTCCGAAGGCGCAAAAACCGCCGACACCGCCCACGAAGCGGCCAATGGCGCCGAGTGTGTCATCACTATGCTACCCGCCGGGCAACATGTGGAAGCCGTGTATCTGGGCGACGATGGCCTGCTGGCCAATCTGCCGGCCGGTACCCTGGTGATTGATTCCTCCACCATCGCGCCGGAAACAGCCCGCGGTGTGGCCGAGGCCGCAAAAGCGAAGGATATTCCGTTCCTGGATGCACCGGTTTCCGGCGGTGTAGGCGGTGCCAAGGCAGGCGCGCTGACGTTTATCTGCGGCGGTGCGGAAGAGACCTTCAGCAAGGCAAAGCCGATCCTGGAAGCCATGGGCAAGAACATCTTCCACGCCGGTGAGCATGGTTCCGGTCAGGTCGCCAAGATCTGCAACAACATGCTGCTCGCGATCCTGATGGCCGGCACCAGTGAAGCCCTGGCTCTGGGCGTGAAGAACGGTCTCGATCCGGCGGTACTGTCTGAAATCATGAAACAGAGCTCCGGCGGTAACTGGGCGCTGAACGTCTACAATCCCTGGCCGGGTGTGATGGAAGGCGTGCCGGCATCCCGCGGCTATGAGGGCGGCTTCCTGGTAAACCTGATGAACAAGGATCTGGGTCTGGCTTTCGACAACGCGGTGAAGAACCACGCGGCGATCCCCATGGGCTCGCTGGCCCGCAACCTGTTTGAGCTCCATGCCGGGCAGGGCAATGGCACGCTGGACTTTTCCAGTATCCAGCGGCTGTACAAACCCGAGTAACCTAAAATCGGGGTCAGATGAAAATGGGGTCAGATGAACTTTTCATCTGACCCCATGTTCAGCCCTCACCACTGGATTTTCTGAACCAGTGCTGGTAAGTTTTCCGCCAGTTGTTGTTTGTCAACCCGACCAGGATGTGGTTGGCGTGGAATTCGGGGTCAGATGAAAGTTCATCTGACCCCAACTTCAGGGATTGAAGATATGCCCCAGGCAAGCGGATTGCAGTTTACCGCCCATGTTGGCGAACTCCCCCCGGATCTATTCTCAGTGGTTGGCTTCACCCTGGCCGAGCGCCTTTCCGAGGTGTTCCACGGTCGCCTTGAGCTGGCCAGTACCGACCGGTCGATTCAGGCTGCGGACATTCTGGAACAACCGGTCGATCTCGCCGTCTGGCAGGACGGCGTGCCGCTTCGGCGTTTCACCGGCGTGGTCAGCGAATTCGCCCGGGGCGGTTCCGGCCACCGGCGCACCCGCTACGAACTGGTCATCCAGCCCCCGCTCTGGCGTCTGGGCCTGATGCACAACAGCCGGATCTTCCAGGCCCAAGGCACCGATACCATCGTGCGGACCCTGTTGGAGGAGCGGGGCATTATCGATTCGGTCTTTGATTTCAAACGCCCACCGCAAGAGCGGGAGTATTGCGTCCAGCACCGGGAAAGCGACCGGGCCTTTGTCGAACGCCTGGCCGCCGAGGAAGGCTGGCACTACCGCTACGAACACGGCAGCGTGGACGGGGAGATTCAACCGGCCCTGGTCATCGCCGATCACCACGGCGATGCGCCGACACTGGCTCCCGCGGAGTACAACGCCAACGCGGGCGGCAGCACCCGGCGCCCGGTGGTGTATCGCTTCCGGTATGAGGAGCGGGTGCGGGTGGCCTCCGTGGCCATGAAGGACTACACCTTCAGGAATCCGGCCTACGCCCTGATGCACGAGAATGCCACCGGCGGATTGCATCATCGCGAGGACTACCAGCACTACGACTACCCCGGCCGCTTCAAGGCCGACGCCAGTGGCCAGCCCTTCACCGAAGCCAGACTTCAGTCCCTGCGCAACGACGCCCGCACCGCCACCGGGGAGAGCAACCGCCCGGATTTCTGTGCGGGTGCCAAGGTAGAACTGACTGACCACGGCAGCGATGCCCTGAACCGGGAATGGCTGCTGACGGCGATCATCCACACCGGCACCCAACCCCAGGCCCTGGAAGAAGAGGGCGGCAGCGAGCCGACCACCTACCATAACCAATTCCGCGCGGTGCCCGCCGACATCCCCTGGCGGCCACAAACCCAACACCGCCCCCGGATGGACGGCCCGCAGATTGCCATGGTCACCGGGCCCGAGGGTGAAGAGATTCACTGTGATAAGCACGGCCGGGTAAAAGTCCGCTTTCCGTGGGATAGATACAGCCGCAATAACGAACACAGCAGCGCCTGGCTACGGGTCAGCCAGGGCTGGGCCGGCGGCCAGTACGGCTTCATGGCACTGCCCAGGATTGGCCACGAAGTGATTGTCTCCTTCCTGGACGGCGACCCGGACCAGCCCATCATCACCGGTCGCACCCATCACATCACCAACAAGCCGCCTTATGCGCTTCCGGAACACAAGACCCGCACCACCCTGAAAACCAAAACCCACAAGGGCGAGGGCAGCAACGAACTGAGGTTTGAAGACGAAGCCGACCAGGAGCAGATCTACCTCCACGCCCAGAAAGACCTGGACTTGCTTACCGAGAACAACCGGACCGAGGTGATCCGGAACGATAGCCACCTCACCGTCGAGAACAACCGCTTCAGCCAGACCAAAGGTAACGACCATGTCACCGTTGATGGCGAGTATCGCCAAAGCATAAGTGGCGATTCCAGTCTCACCGTCAACGGCAGCCACCACAGCAAACAGGGCAAAAGCCAGCTCATCGAAGCCGGCAGCGAAATTCACCACAAGGCGGGTATCAAGATCGTCATCGAAGCTGGCGCCGAAGTCACTCTCAAAGCCGGTGGCAGTTTTGTGAAGGTGGACCCCAGTGGGGTAACGGTGTCTGGTCCTTCAGTACGGATGAATTCCGGTGGTGGGCCGGGGAGCGGGAGTGGTGCGGCTGGCGAGACGCCGGAACTGCCTCTCGGGGTTATTGCGGAATCCGGGCGCCGGGACGCCGTGCAGCTGGCTGAAACCAACCAGCGGGCTTCGGGGAAGGGTGCCCCACAAGTCGTAGCAGATCCCTCAATATTGCTGAAGGAATCAGCCAACCAGGGAGCGCCCGTCGTTTCCGCTTGCGAGTTTGATGAGAATGGACGCTGCAAACTACATCAGCACGCTTGATCGTCTCGAGTTGCTAAATCAGGAACCCTTCCGAGCAGACTTTGCCTTCATCGACCTCGCGGTTGATGAACGGTTTCTGCAATTTCTGTACGACTCTGATCGACAGGGCGCTGTTCATTGGCGGAGTCTTCTGGAAAATACCCGATGGCAAGCTTCCTGGCAGGCTGGCCCGGTATTTCTGGAATTCGCTGGCGACAGCCACTTCCGGGACAAGCTGAAAGAACGGTTGACCCAATTGCCATTGGGCATCCTCGTTGAATCCTCTGAGAGCCCGGAGCAGGTTTTTGAGTGGGCTCAGGGATGGCTGCTGGCGCTTGCGGATTCGGATGAGCGTCTTTTCCGGTTTTACGATCCAAGGTCTTTCCGGCCGCTGATGGCAACACTCCAGGAAAGATCACGGAGCATGGTGAACCCAGGAGCGGCGATCTATTGGAGCCAGAGTGGCGCCTGGTACGCATACCGGTCTGCCGGTCAAACAGAAACAGGCGATGCCCCTGAAGGTATTTCGTTGTCTCAGGCAGAACTCTTGGAATTGCCGGGTTTTCGGTTGGCAGATCGTGCCATGGTCTACACGAATGTCTACCGGGATTACCTGCCCTATAGCGAAAACCCCGGAGTCTGGGTGTTAGAGCAGCTGCAGGAAGCCAACAGTCTTGGTTTTGAATCCGCTTCTCTGCAAGAGCGCTGGTTGCGACTGAGAATTCGCAATGGCGCTCCTCTGCTTGGCCGGCTGGATTATCGAGAAATCATGAACAAGCCGGATATGACGCCGGCGGACCGTTTGAACGCTATGGAAAGCATATTGGAGTCCACGGATGCCACAACATAAAGTTCAGTCAGGTGAAACCCTGTCAGGTATTGCTTCCCGTTACGAGGTTTCGCTGGATGAGATCAAGGCTGAGAACCCGATTATTCAGGATGTGAATCACATAGAGGCCGGCTGGAATCTGACAGTGCCTGATAACCCCGCAACCCGGAATGCTTTGCCGCCAGCACAGTCGGCCAATGATGATACAAAAGATGATCTCGAATGTTCCCAGTGCTCGATAGAATGCGAAGCGCTTGTCCATGTCACTGGTGAGGAAGACGTTCTCTATGCGCTTACCCGAACTCAGCTAAGAGATCTGCATAGGGAGATTGAAACGCTTAACGAGCCATTGATTGAACTGAAAGCGGCGGAAGAAGGGCCAAAAGCAGAGATACCTGCCGCCCGGGAAAAAGCCTGGAACAGACTCAGAAAGTTGGGAGCGCTCCCGAAGCCGGAGCACAGTTCGACTGCAAAAGAACTGCTCAGAGACTACGAAGCGCGCTGGAAAAGGGAGCGGCAACGGCTTGAACATCAGCGCCGTCGTGCAAAGCGGATTGAGTATGAAATCAACCAGATTCGAAACCAGATCCTGTTTCCGGCCAGTCAACGCAATCTGACAGATGCAAGGGACCAGCTTTCGGTAAAGGTGTTCACAACGCTTTGTGCGGAACTGGAGGCGACCCTGCCAGGTGTGAAAGCCAAGGTTGAAGCCCATGAACTGATCGCCGACGCCAGTAAACAAGACCTATCGGCAATAGATGAAAGGCTGAAGTTTCTTCGCGCGGCGCTCGAGGCAGAAATTCAGTACCGGATGGTGGAGAGTGCCGACGACGCAGACAGCCAGGAAGCACGTCAGCTAAGGTATGAAGCCGACGAGCTGAAAAATTATACCCGCTGGCCTGATTTCATTGCCGAGTCCGATATCCAGTCTCTCGTAGAAAAGCAGAAACGGCTCAACGAGCTCGATGGTGAACTTATTCCGTACATGGATTACGTCAGCGACTATGCGGCGAAAGTGTCCTGGGTCGTCCGGCTGTGGAATGTCATCCACCACGAGGAGGTTGAGAAGCATCGTCAGGAGCAGCAGGAACGCCGGGACCTGATCGTCGATATTGGGAAGACCCTCAGAGGCCTGGTGGAAACCAGCCCTCCCTCGGCTGTCGATGTTCTTGCCAAACCCAATGTCAGTTCAATGAAAGCCCGCCCGTTGATCGAACTGAAGCACACTGGTGGCGCTGGTTATCGTTACGCCCGCCAGGAGGTTCTGAATCAATTGCGCAGTAACTGGAAGCCATTGAAGGCCTCGGATGTTCGTGCAGTGATGAACGCCGCCGACTTTGAGCGAGCCTGGGGCGAGGCCAAAGATTCACTGAAGAACAATCGGTCGCTCAAGGTGAAATTCGCCGAGTGGAAGAGTAAAGAGGACAACTTCTTCAACCAGTTGGAAATCGAATTATTTAAAAAAGAAGCGTCGACCAAAGATGGGCGCTTCGCTGCCAGTGCTGAAGCACAGATGTTCCGGTTTGCCGCTCAATGCAGTCTGGAAGCCAACTATGATCCCCAGAAGGGCGAGGCCTACATCGGCACGCAAATGCAGGGTGCGTACAGTTTGCTGCAGGGTGAGGCGACCTTTGCGGCACGAATACCTGATGAAACCGGAGCAAAGGTTATTCTCGAATACGAGAACCACCAGGGAAATCAGATAAAGCTTCATTGTGGTTACTTCAGAGCCGATGCGGAGTACCGGATCCAGGGCTTCGCTGGTGCCTGCGTCTCTCTTGCAGCCAATGCGAAGGTATCAAGTGCCCCGGGGCAAGTCGGTATTTCTGGGGAAACTAACGGGGAGGCATTTGCCGGGGCGACGGTGAGTAATGAAGCCAGGTTTGGGGTTAAGTGGAAGGCGGCTTATCAGGAGGTTGCCGATCACCAGGGTTCTGGTGAGGGTAGCTCCTCAAGAAGCACGGAGATCACCGAAGATCAAAAAGCACTGGGCTCCGAATTCAGATCCTTGCTGGATGTAAAGCCGGAGATTGCGATATCCGCAGGAATCGGGGCCGGTTTTGATTACAAGGTATTTCTTGAGCGGGATACATTGTACATGGCACTTAACGGTAGGCTGGTTGTCGGTGCTGGCGGAGGTGGCGGAATTGCCGCCGAACTCAATGGCAAGCAGATCTGGGAGTTGGGGAAGTTTGTCCGCTGGTCGCTGGAGCGGAGTGATTTCAGATTTCTGGACTGGATTGATGAGGGTGCATTCAAGCAGATCACGTTGTTTTTAAAAGCGTTTGTTTTAACGAAATCAGACTTTGAAGAGTTTGTTTCTCAGGGGGCAGAACGAATCGAAAAGTTCTGGGCGGATCTGAGCACAGCTAATTCGAGAGTAAGGGATGTTGCTAAGGCTGTTATTTCGAATAACGATGTGGCCAGGCTGCCCCCTCTTGCAAAAGCTGAGCTTTTGGAGATTTTGATGGAAGACAGTTCCGCTTTCTTCGGTTTTGAGGATCCATACCGATCAATTGCTGACGAAGCGAGTATGAAGATCCTTGAGACGGTAACCATGCATCGGGAATTGGTGGAGATTTTGAAGCGGATCGGTAATGAGGGGAAGAAAGGCGGCTTCCATGATCTCAAGACCAATTATGCGCGACTGATTGCTCGCCGATTATTGCGTTCGCCTCAATCTGAAAAGGCTGAGCGGTGGTTGTCAGGCGTGCTCAGTTAATGCTGCATGATGGTCTATTTTAAGCCTGAATCTGTAGAGCAACGGAACCCCCGGATCTCTGAAGCGAGCGTCTGCGAGCCTTTTCGTCGGGATATTGTTGTGTTTGCAAGGAAGTTCTCATAATTACCACCTCGTAACACCCGATAGGGCAAGCCTTCGAAAATATCCTTCTGTCCCTCTGCGGGCCCTTTAGGGTTGTTAACGGGAGAGTGCTCGTAGAAGTCCTCTGAGTAGTTGTCGCTAACCCACTCTCCAACGTTCCCCGACATGTCATATAACCCCAGCGCATTCGGTGGAAACGTGCCGGGCGGGTTTGGCATTGCGACTTCATAGGGTGGTGGGGCGTACCGGCTATGCTCAACCTTGGCAGCCATGGTGACATCTTCAATAGCCTCTCCGTTCTCGGTTGCGTAACGAAGCATTTGCCCCCGAGAACGTGCAGCAAACTCCCACTCTGCCTCTGTGGGAAGCCGGACTTTTGTGCCAGCGTGTTCGCCCAGCCATTGGCAAAAGGCTTTCGCATCTACCCAGGATGCGACAGCTGGGAATTCATCGTCAAAGCGCTCGGACATTTTATCCCTCATGTCCTCATAGCGATCATCGGAGGGCTCATACCCCGTCACCTCTATAAACAGCTCAAAATCTCCCTGGGTAACCTCATACTTCTGAATATAGAAATCATCCAGAACCACCCTGTGAGGCGGCCAGCTATCACTGCTCCCATCCCATCCACCTGGATTCCCCATCATAAACTCCCCACCTTCCACAAAAACCATGGCATCCATCTGTCGCTGGACCATGTCTTTTGCCTGGGATTCGAAATAGAGGCTGCAACCGGAAAGGGCTGATGTAAGAACGAGGGAAGAAAAAACGAGGTAACGCATGCTTGCTCCGTGCACTGGGATTAACACTCCATGTGTTGGTGCCATACTAACAATTCGCTCTGATTAACAGAATTACCATAGCGATAGTTTGTGCCTGGCGAGGGACCAGAGTCTCACTTTGTGCACCTGAATCATGCTTTGAGGTGAACCTCCCGTAACCCTCTCCCGGATGCGCCCGCGCAGTGGTGAAGGTAGACTGAACGCTTTGAACGCTGGCCTGGCTTTTCCCGGGCCGGATTTTTCTCAAGGTCTGCAGGGTTCATCATGGACGACCATTCCACAAACAACGACTCGGCGGGCGAAAGCAGGCGCCCGCTGATTTCATCGGATCTTGCCACGCCGATCTACGGGCTGTTCGGCCTGGGTACTCTGTACACCCTGTACCTGGCCCATGAGATTGTGATGCCCATCATTCTCGCGTTAATGACGAGCCTGTTGTTATCGCCACTGGTGAAGAAGGCCTACGTGAATTGGCGGATTCCGCGGGTGGTCAGCTCGCTGGTTCTGGTCTTGCTGGTACTGGCCGGGATTGTCGGTATTGCCGTTGCTGTCGCCACTCCGGCGCTGAAGTGGATGGAAGAGGTGCCGCAGGGTATCTCCAGGCTGCTGGTAGGCCAGAGTGAGATAAGTCGCCAGATTGCCAGGGTGACGGAATCAGCGAAGCAGGTTGAGAAATCCGTGGAGGAGCTTTCCGAGATAGAACAACAACAGCCAACGACGGTTGTTCTGCAAACGGACTCCTGGCGTAGCCAGTTGATGGCCAAAGCCCGGAACGGCATCGCGGGCCTCGCGCTGGCACTGGCACTGACCTATTTCCTTCTGGTCAGCGGTAACCGCCTGACCAGAAACTTTGTTCGTCAGCTCCCCATTGATCAGCGCAAAACGGTTTTGCGGATCACTCATGATTCGCAGCATCAGATTGCCCGCTACCTGGGCGTTCTGGGATTGAGCAATCTGGCCGTTGGCTCTATCACTGGCCTTATATCCTGGGGCGCCGGCTTGCCGGATCCGGCGGTCTGGGGGCTGGTGGCAGGGCTGGCCCGGTTTGTTCCCTATCTGGGCAATATTCTCTCGATTTCGATGCTGACAATCGTATCAGCCGTCAGCCTGGATGAACTCTGGATGATGGCGATCGCGCCCCTGGGTTTCCTGGGGCTGACAACCCTTGTGGGTCTGTTTATCGAGCCCTGGATCCATGGCTTCCGCATGGCCATCAATCCGGTGATTATCTTCGTCTCGATCTTCTTCTGGGGCTGGCTATGGGGGCCAGTGGGCGTGCTTCTGGCGGTGCCATTGATGACGGTTATCCAGGTGGTCCTCAAGCAGATTCCCAAGCTGCGCCCGGTCTACAAGGTTATTGCGCGATAGCGGGAATAATGGATACCCGCAACACGCACTGACACACCCCGGAAACTCACCTATCCTCTCTGGACACCCGAAATTCAGCAGACAGGGAGGATCGCCCGCCCATGATCCCGACTACCATGAAAGCCATGGTTCTTACCGGTCACGGTGATATCGACAAACTCGAGTATCAGGATGTGCCCGTTCCCACCCCCGGGCCCGGCCAGGTGCTTGTTCAGGTGACGGCAACGGCTAAGAACAATACCGACCGGAAGGCGCGGGAAGGGCTGTATCCCACCAAAAAGGGTGAAATGACCTCGTTCCGGATGGGCGGCAAACCCACGCTGGTTTTTCCACGGATACAGGGTGCGGATATTGCCGGGCGTATTGTGGCCGTTGGCGAAGGTGTTGATGAGGCCCGGGTCGGCGAACGGGGTCTGCTGGACTTCAACATCTACGCCAATGACCGGCGGGACATCAATCTCACGCCCGATTACTACGGCCACGGCGCCGATGGCGGATACGCGGAATACGCCGCACTGCCAGCGGACCAGTTTCACCACATTCCCAACCCCGAACTGGCGGATGCCGAAGTCGCGTCCATGGGTATGTGTTCCTATCAGACCGCCATGCACATGCTCACGTCGGCCAACATCAAAGGTGGCGAACGGGTACTGGTAACCGGCGCCAGTGGTGGTGTGGGCACCGCACTGATCCAGCTGTGCCGGATTATGGGAGCAATTCCGTACGCCCTGAGCAAGCAGGACAAGGCCGGACCGTTGCTGGAACTGGGTGCCGAGGCGGTGCTGGATCGCTCCGATATGGACACCTTCGTGGAGCGTCTGAAAGCGGAAACCGGTGGCAAGCCCATCGATGCGGTGATGGATCTGGTCGGCGGTGAGATGACCGATGTGTTCATCGATACCATGATTTTCGACATGAATGCCCGCAGCACCTACCCGCGCCTGAGCATTGCCGGCGCCAGCGGCGGCAATATCAGCGAAATCCTGTGGACCCGTATCTACCTCTATCAGGTGCAGATTTTCGGTGTGTCCCATGGCACCCGGGAGGAAGCGGAACAGCTGGTGGCCTGGATTCGCAACGGCCACCTGAAACCGGTTTTGCACGGCGCTTTCCGGCTCTCTGATCTGCATCGGGCAGAGCAGTACTTCGTGAACCGGGGTAGCAATTATCTCGGCAAGATCGTGATTGTTCCCGACTCACAGTGGGAAGAACACGGCAAACGCTGGTCACTGGGGAGCGCCTGATGAAGCCGGAACTGACTATTGAGCTGATGGATACTCATGCCGGCGGTGATGTCAGCCGCATCGTGACTGGTGGTATTGATCTGTTGCCCGGCGATACTGTACGGGCGCAGATGGAATACCTGCGCGATGATGCCGATGGTCTGCGCCGGCTGCTGCTGGAAGAGCCCTATGGCGTGCCGGAAATGTCAGTGGATTTGCTGGTACCGCCGACGGACCCGAGGGCGGCGGCCGGCTACATCATCATGGAGGTGATGGGCTACCCGATCTACTCCGGCTCAAACACCATTTGCACCGCCACCGCCGTGCTCGAATCGGGCATTGTGCCGAAACAGGAAGGGAAACAGAATTTCGCCCTGGAGTCGCCCGCCGGTCTGGTTCAGATCGAGGCGACCGTGCATGACGGCGTGGTGGAAGCCATCACCTGTGAAGGCCTGCCCAGTTATATCCATACCTACCAGGCCACCATTGATGTGCCTTCGCTGGGCGGGATTACCTACAGCGTGGCCTACAGTGGCGGGTTCTACGCACTGGTCGATGCCGCCAGCCTGGGTTTTGATCTGACCCTGGACGAGGAGCGCAAGCTGGCGGAAACCGCCCACGCCATCGTCGAGGCCATTCAGGCCGAGCGTGGCTTTTCCCATTACACCCTTGGCGATGTCGGCCCGCTGCCGTTCCTGCACTTCATGGGGCCTGTGGAGCATGTAGCTGAAGCTTATTACCGATCCCGTTCCGCCACCTACGTGCATCCGGGCGTGATATGCCGGAGTACGACCGGCACCGGCACCTCGGCGCGGCTGGCGCTGATGAATTACGAAGGCAGCATAAAGCCGGGCGACAAGCTGGAAACCATATCCCTGAGGGAGACCGGTTTTATCGGCGAATTTACCTCGGTTGAGGAAGAGGGCGAATACCAGGTGATCAAGAACAGCATCACTGGCAAGGGCTATGTCATTGCCCGCTCAGACATCGTTGTGAACTGCGATGACCCTATGGTGGAGTGTGGGGCCCTGCACCATATTCTTTCCAGCCGCCACTCCGGAAATATCACCCCGAAATCCTGACCTCCTTACCGGGCGCGGCCTGCCGGCTGCGCCGGTTTATCTCCTCATAAAGCGCCCCGATTTTCTTCCTACTTGGTCTAAAGTTTACCTTTACGTAAAGTGAAGCCTGTGCTAAACCTTGACCCGTGCTTTCGATGCTAAAAACAACAGGAGTTGAGAATGAGCCTTCCGGAATACACTGACGTTTACAACAACTTCGATCCTGCTGCTCTGGAAGCGGACATCCTGGATGGACGTCTGGATAGCGGGCTCAATGTATGCCACGAAATCTGCGACAAGTGGGCGGACGACCCCAGCCGGGTCGCCCTTTACTACGAAAAAGAGGGTGGCGGTGACGGTGTTCTGACCTTTGCCGAGCTGAAAGAAGCGTCTGCACGGTTTGCCAATTACCTGGCATCCCGGGGCGTTGGCAAGGGTGACCGGGTGGCTGCACTCCTGCCGCGTACGCCGGAACTGCTGATCGTCATCGCGGGCACCCTGCGCGTCGGTGCTGTCTATCAACCCCTGTTCACGGCCTTTGGCTCGGGGGCTATTGAATACCGTTTCGAACGGGCCAGTACCAAGTTGGTGGTGACCAATCCGGAAAACTACCCCAAACTGAATGAGGTGAAGGTGTGTCCGCCGGTACTCGCTGTGAACGCCGGTGAGATTGACGCTGAAGTCCCCGATTTCGAGGAAACCCTGGCGGCGCAGTCCAGTGAGTTTGAGCCGGTCATGGTCAGAGGCGATGAGCCGTTCCTGCAGATGTTTACGTCTGGGACCGTGGGCAAGTCCAAGGGCGTTGCCGTCCCGGCCAAAGCGCTGCTGGCGTTCTATGTCTATATGAAGTACGCCATCGATCTGCGTGACGACGACAGGTTCTGGAATGTGGCCGATCCCGGCTGGGCTTACGGCCTTTATTACGCCGTGGTGGGCCCCCTGTTGATGGGGCATGCGACCCATTTCAACCCGGGGGGCTTCACGCCGGAATCCACCTACGACATGATCCGGAAGTACAAGATCACCAACCTGGCCGCGGCGCCTACGGCCTATCGTCTGCTCAAGGCTAACGATCATGTGCTGCCGGAAGCTGAGAACCTGGGGCTGCGAATCGCCAGCAGTGCCGGCGAGCCCCTCAATCCGGAAGTGGTGAACTGGATCCGCAATCGTCACTTCTGCCCGGTCAAGGACCACTACGGCCAGACCGAAACCGGTATGACCTGCTGTAACTTCCATGGCCTTGAGCATCCCGTTCGCGAGGGTTCCATGGGCTATGCCTCCCCGGGTCATAAAGTCGTCGCCCTGAACGAAAAGAACGAGGAAGTGGGCGCCGGCGAGGTTGGTCAACTGGCCGTGGACGTGAAAGCCTCGCCCCTGTTCCACTTTGACGGTTACACCTGGGGTGAAAAAGACCCGTTCGTGGAAGGCTACTACCTCACCGGTGACATGGTGGTCTGCCATGGCGATGGGTGCTTCTCCTTCAGCGGTCGGGACGACGACATCATCACCACCGCCGGCTACCGCGTCGGCCCCGCGGATGTGGAGAGCACGTTGCTGGAACATGCCGCCGTGGCGGAGTCCGGCGTAGTCGGGAAGCCGGATGAAAAGCGCGGTTCCATCATTAAGGCCTATGTGGTGATCAAGAGTGATCAGGAGCCAGCGGATGAGCAGGCCCTGAAAGACGAACTTCAGGAGTTGGTGCGCCGCCGGTTGTCCACCCACGCCTTCCCCCGGGAAATCGAGTTCGTTGATGAGCTGCCGAAGACGCCGAGCGGCAAGATTCAGCGGTTCGTCCTTCGTAATAAAGCCCAGGAAGAAGCCGGCGCATGATCATCACGTTTGAAGAGTTGCAGGCCTTCCTTGATGAGCAGTTTCCGCAGGGGGCCGCTTTCGGCACCCTGCAAAAGCTCGGGGACGGTTGGGCGGAAATGAAGCTGGAAGTGGATGAGGAGCATCTCAGGCCGGGGGGGACCGTCTCCGGGCCGGCCATGATGGGGCTGGCGGACGTCACCCTTTACGCGGCGCTGTTGAGCAGAATTGGCCTGGTGCCGCTGGCGGTTACCACCAACCTGAATATCAACTTCCTGCGCAAACCTGTGGCACACCAGCCGATCTGGGCCAGGGCGACGATGCTGAAGGTCGGCCGTACCATGGGGGTGGGTGAAGTGTTTGTCTACTCCGAAGGCGCAGAGGAGCCGGTGGCCCACTCCACCCTGACCTATTCGATCCCTCCGAACCGGTAGCGCCATGCAGATAAGAGACATGATGGTGCCGGTGGGCGAGGGCGTTGAGCTGGAAGTCAGGCGGATTCAGCACCAGCAACAAAAAGGGCCGGTTCTGGTTTTCCTGCACGAATCCCTCGGCAGTATCGCCCTGTGGCGCAAGTTTCCGGAGAAGCTTGCGAGGGCGACAGGGTGGGATGCGCTGATCTACAACCGGCAGGGTTACGGGCAGTCAACCCGGGAAGTGCTGCCGCGCCCCTATGACTACCTCGAAGTCGCCGGCCATCGCTGGCTACCCCGGTTGCTGGACAGGCTTGAAATTCCGGAAGCCGTGCTGGTGGGGCATAGTGATGGTGGCTCGATTTCCCTGGTAGCCGCCGGCGCTTTGGGCAGGCGCGTAAAGGCGCTTGTCACCATGGCGGCGCACACCTACGCCGACCACCTGACGCTCGCGGGTTTAGAGGAAATGGCCAGTCGTTACCGGGAAACCGATATTCGTGAGCGGCTGGAGCGGTATCACGGCCATCGGACCGATGATCTGTTTAACGCCTGGCAGACTGTCTGGCGTGATGAGGGGTTCCATGCGGCGATGGATTTTGGTCACTGGCTGGCGGCTATCGAATGCCCGGCTATGATCATTCAGGGAGAGTGTGACGAATACGGCGTGCC
This sequence comes from Marinobacter metalliresistant, assembly GCF_038098645.1. Taxonomy (NCBI): domain Bacteria; kingdom Pseudomonadati; phylum Pseudomonadota; class Gammaproteobacteria; order Pseudomonadales; family Marinobacteraceae; genus Marinobacter; species Marinobacter metalliresistant. Next base: position 4,101,066 of record NZ_CP101118.1, read on the forward strand.
CGAACAGGTGACTGACATCGTGGCTGGCATCGGTTCCAGCGCCAGGGAGGTTTTTCTGGAAGGTGCCGGTCACTCGCCCCATCTCGAGCAGCAGGACCAGTTGGTGACCCTCATATGCGACTTTTTGCGTAGCGAGGTTGAACTGAAAAATCAGAATTAAGTGTTGACGTTTACGTATACGTCAATCTAATCTGTGATATAGATGACATGTACAACAATAACAAAGGTAAATTGGCTCATGAGTGAACAGTACGTGCTGGAGACCCGTAACCTTGTCAAGGAATTCAAGGGCTTTGTTGCGGTCGACGACGTGAATCTGAAGATTCAGAAAGGCCATATTCACGCCCTGATTGGCCCCAACGGCGCCGGCAAGACCACGGTCTTCAATCTGCTCACCAAGTTCCTGATTCCGACCCGGGGTCAGATCCTGTTCAAGGGGCAGGACATCACAGCCATGAAATCGGCTGCCATTGCCCGTAAGGGGATCGTCCGCTCATTCCAGATTTCCGCGGTGTTTCCTCACATGACGGCACTGGAGAATATCCGGGTTGCCCTGCAAACCGCGGAAAACAACTCCTACAGCTTCTGGAAGTCCGGCGCTTCACTGAACAAACTGAACCAGCGCTGCATGGAATTGCTCGATTCCGTCGGGCTTGTGGAGTTCGCCAACACCACAACGGTGGAACTGGCCTATGGCCGCAAGCGGGCGCTGGAGCTGGCCACCACCTTGGCCATGGAGCCCGAATTGCTGCTTCTTGACGAGCCTACCCAGGGCATGGGCGGCGAAGACGTAGACAGTGTGGTTGAACTGGTTCGCAAGGCAGCCAGGGGCCGCACGGTGCTGATGGTGGAACACAATCTCGGGGTGGTCAGCAAACTGTGCGACCGCATCACGGTGCTGGCCCAGGGGGCCGTCCTTACCGAGGGAGAGTACAGCGAAGTGTCTGCCGATCCCCGAGTGCGTGAAGTCTACATGGGCACCGCGAACGATAAAGCCTCGGCGGAGCGGGAGACATCAGAATGAGCAACCGTGCCGACAAAGAATACGAACAGCTGCGGGTTTCCGGTCTGCACGCTTTTTACGGTGAGTCGCATATCCTGCACGGCATCGATCTTGTGGTTCACCGCGGCGAGCTGGTCACCCTGCTCGGGCGCAACGGCGCCGGCCGCAGCACAACGCTCAAGGCCATCATGAACATGGTTGGCCGCCGCACCGGCTCCATCATGATCAACGGCGAAGAGACCATGTCTTGTGCGCCGCACCATATTGCAAGGTTGGGTGTCGGGTATTGCCCCGAACACCGGGGCATTTTTTCCGCACTCAACGTCCAGGAGAACCTGACCCTGCCGCCGGTAGTGCGCAGCGGCGGCATGGGCCTGGAAGAAATTTACAGCATGTTTCCCAACCTCTATGAGCGCCGCTTCAGCCAGGGCACGAAACTGTCTGGCGGTGAACAGCAAATGCTGGCCATGGCCCGCATCCTTCGGACCGGCGCCAATATGCTGCTGCTCGACGAAATCACCGAGGGGCTGGCACCGGTCATTGTTGAAAAGCTTGGCGAAGTGCTGATCAAGCTCAAGAACAAAGGCCTGACCATTGTGCTGGTGGAGCAGAATTTCCATTTCGCCGCGCCGCTGGCTGATCGCCACTACGTTGTGGAGCATGGCCAGATCGTGGAAGAGGTAAGCGCCGGCGAGCTTGAAGCCAAGCAGTCGCTGCTGAACGACTATTTGGGTGTGTAACACCGGATAGAAGAGAGCAACAACCAAAAAAAGCAACAACCCGAACAACCAACGCACGACAGTCGCGGAGATACAACAATGACAATGATGAAAAAGCTTCTGACATCAGCCGTTGCAACCGCCATGATGGTGGGTGGCGCCCAGGCGGCCATTTCTGACAACACCGTTAAAATCGGCTACCTGGCGGACATGTCCGGTACCTACCGGGATCTCGCTGGCCCCAACGGCATGAAGGCCCTGGAAATGGCCGTCGCCGATTTCGGCGGAAAAGTGAGCGGCGCCACTATCGAAGTTGTGAGCGCAGATGACCGCAACAGCGCGGATGTGGCCTCCAGCACAGTCCGCCGCTGGGTCGAAAATGACAAAGTCGATCTGGTCGCCGGCCTTGTGGCTTCCTCAGTCTCCATCGCGGTAAGCGATATCCTTGAAGAGAATGACAAGCTGGGTATCATTTCCGGCTCTGCGGCCTCCAGCATCACCAACGAGCATTGCACGCCAAACCATATCCACTATGTGTACGACACTTATCCGCTGGCTAATGGCACTGCCAGTGCAGTGGTAAAAGAAGGCGGTAAAACCTGGTACATCCTGACCGCGGATTACGCGTTTGGTCATGCCCTTGAAGCGGACGTAACCCGCGTTGTTGAGGCCAACGGTGGCGAAGTCATCGGTACCCTGCGGCATCCGTTCCCTACGCCTGATTTCTCCTCTTTCATCCTTCAGGCACAGGCTTCGGGTGCGGATGTCGTGGCGTTGGCCAATGCGGGTGCGGATACCACCAATGCCATCAACACCGCCAGTGAGTTTGGTGTAACCCAGTCAGGACAGACCCTTGCCGCTCTGCTGCTGTTCCTGACAGATGTGCACGCACTGGGCGTGGATGCAGCCCAGGGCATTCAGCTGACCACGGGCTGGTACTGGGATATGAACGATGAGACCCGCGCCTGGTCCGATCGTTTCGAGAAAGAAACCGGAGTACGTCCGACCATGGTTCACGCCGGTATCTACTCCAGCACCATGCAGTACCTGAAAGCCGTTGAAGCCACCGGTTCCGACGATGCCCAGACTGTACGCCAGAAAATGATGGATACACCGATCAACGACATGTTTGCCAAGAACGGCAAGATTCGTGTCGATGGCCGTATGGTGCACGACATGTACCTGGCAGAAGTCAAAACACCGGCTGAGTCCAAAGGGGAGTGGGATCTGTACAAGATTCTCCGCACTATCCCGGCTGACGAAGCCTATCGCCCGCTCTCCGAGAGCAAGTGCCCGCTGGTAACCAGCAAATAAAGAGAAGAGCGTAATCTTCGGGGTTCCCTCGCCTTCCGGTGGGGCAGCCCCGGGAACTCGCAACGATGGTTCCCGGTATCACGTTTGCGCTGCTTTTGGAGTGAGCAACATGTCCATGATTTTCGGTGTCCCCCTTGCCGTGCTGGCTGGTCAGCTTCTGATCGGGGTCATTAATGGCGCGTTTTATGCGCTCTTGAGCCTCGGCTTGGCAGTTATCTTTGGCCTGCTCAAGATAATTAACTTTGCCCATGGGGCAATGTACATGCTGGGCGCCATGTCCACCGTCATCCTCTTTGACGCTCTCGGCGTCAATTACTGGGTTGCGCTTTTCGTCGCGCCACTTCTGGTCGGAGCGGTCGGCGTACTGATCGAATATTTCCTGCTCCGGAGGATCGCCGGCCAGGACCATATCTACAGCCTTTTGCTCACCTTTGGCGTGGCTTTGCTGTTACAGGGTGTGCTTACGAACATCTACGGGGTATCCGGGCTCCGGTATTCCATGCCTGATATATTCCAGGGCGGAATGAAACTCGGATTCATGTTCCTTCCTTATTACCGGCTCTGGGTTATCGTGATCGCGTTGCTGGTCTGCTTTGGCACCTGGTTCATGATCGAAAAAACCAAGCTTGGTGCCTATCTGCGTGCCGGAACGGAAGACTCTCAATTGATGCAGGGGTTCGGCATCAACGTGCCCTTACTGATCAGCCTTACCTACGGCTTTGGCGTTATGCTCGCGGCGTTTGCGGGTGTCCTGGCTGCGCCAATCTATTCCGTTACGCCGGTGATGGGGTCTCACATCCTGATAACCGTCTTTGCCGTGGTGGTTATCGGTGGCATGGGCTCCATCGGTGGCGCGATTATCACCGGTATTCTCATGGGGGTGATTGAAGGCCTTACCAAAACCTTTTATCCGCCTGCTTCATCCGCGGTGATCTTCCTGGTCATGGTGATCGTTCTGATGTTCCGCCCCAGTGGCTTGTTTGGTAAGGAGGCGTAACCATGACTCAGCCTGTCAATCAGACCGAGATCCAAAAAGCCATTCTGGAACAGCAAAGCGCGGACAACCGGAAAAAAATGGTACTGAACGGTGTCCTGCTGCTGCTTTTGCTCGCAGCACCGTTCGCCATGTATCCGGTGTTCCTGATGAAGATCCTGTGTTTTGCCCTGTTTGCGGTGGCATTTAACCTGCTGTTCGGTTTTACCGGCCTGCTGTCCTTCGGCCACGCGGCTTTTCTTGCGACAGGCGGTTATACAACCGGCTATCTGCTGAGCAACGTTTCCGGCCTGACCACTGAAATGGGCATTATTGCAGGCACCGCTGCTGCCACATTGCTGGGGTTGGCGTTCGCACTGCTGTCCATCCGACGGCAGGGCATCTACTTTGCGATGGTTACCCTGGCGCTGTCGCAGTTGGTGTTCTTCTTCCTCGTCCAGTCGGAATTCACCGGCGGTGAAGACGGGATGCATGGTATTCCCAGGGGCAATCTGTTTGGTTTCGTCGACCTCTCGGACAACTACAACATGTATTATTTCGTGTTGGCGGTTTTCCTCGGTTGTTATCTCCTGGTCCAGCGGATTGTAAGCAGCCCTTACGGCCAGGTGTTAAAGGCGATCAAGCAGAATGAACCCCGGGCCATATCATTGGGCTACAACGTGAATCGCTACAAGGTGCTTGCCTTTGTCATCTCGGCGGCCCTGGCAGGACTTGCCGGTTCCCTGAAGTCAGTGGTTTTCCAACTGGCCTCCCTGAACGATGCGCACTGGCATATGTCGGGCGAAGTCATCCTGATGACCCTCGTGGGGGGCATGGGCACCCTGCTTGGGCCTGTTGTCGGCGCAACTTTTGTGGTTAATATCGAGTACCAGCTCTCCCAGGGTCCGCTTCGGGATTGGGTAGATCCGATTCTCGGTGGCATCTTCGTGCTCACGGTACTGGCGTTCCGCAGCGGTATCGTTGGTGAGATCCAGAAGTTTGTCAGGAAGAATCTGGGGTAAGCGAGCCTCAGTTCGGGAACCCAGAGAGGCCACCGATCCAGGTGGCCTCTCTGTTAAACACGAAGGCGTCCATGGCCAGAACGCCATGTTCGATACCGCCATCAATCAGGCCGCCCGAACTTCCGATGCCAGCTGCACCGGCCGCCACCAGCAGAGGCAGGAAATGCTCTTCTGTGGGGTGGGCACGCCGGGCGTGGGGAGCCAGTTTCAAGGTTCCAATCAGCTGTTGGTGATTGCCCTCCTGGACGTTTAGCCGCACCCAGTCCGTAAATTCCCGGGCGTAGTCTGACGCCTTCCTATCCCCCCAGCGAACTTCGTGCAGGTTATGGGTCAGACTGCCGGATCCGACAATCAGTGCCCCATCATGCTCCAGGGGCCGCAGTGCCTCGCCCAGCTGCCACGCCGACTCGGAATCAAGATCCATTGGCATGGAAACCTGAAAGACGGGGACTGAAGCCTCCGGGAACAGGTGCATCAGGGGGACCCAGGCACCGTGATCCAGCCCCCGGCTGGCGTCAGCCACAGGTTTCCAGCCGGCCGCCTCCAGAAGCGCCAGGGCTTTGCCAGCCAAAGCCGGATGGCCTGGTACCGGATATTCCATCCGGTACAGCTCAGGCGGGAATCCGCTGAAATCGTGAATGGTTGCCGGTTTTTCCGAGAAGCCCACCCGGATTCCGGTGGTCATCCAGTGCGGTGAAACGACCAGCACGGCTTCGGGTTTTGGCAGGCGTCTACCCAGGTCGGTCAGTGCCGGGCCAGCCAGGCCCGGCTCCAATGCGAAGGTGGGTGCGCCGTGGGAGACAAACAGGCTCATGGTTGATTCTTCCTTGCTGAGCGTGGTTATTGGGCCGCGATAAGGCGGTCAACAGATGCCCGTCCGGCACCACTGAAAAACAGTGACACGGATACTGCCAGCAATGCCAGACCAAACTCGTAACCATTGTTGCTCATGAACAGCCCGTTGCCGATATGAACGCTGAAAATGGCAATCAGCATGGCGAAAGCCAGTACCGCGCTGGCGGGGCGAACCAGAAGGCCGATGATCAGTGCCAGACCGCCAAGGAATTCCGCACCACCGGCCAACAGGGCCATCAGGTAGCCCGGGCTCAGGCCGATGGAATCCATCCACTGCCCGGTACCTTCCAGGCCATAGCCGCCGAACCAGCCAAACAGTTTCTGGGCGCCGTGGGCGGCGAAAATAATCCCGACCGGAATGCGCAGGGCAAGAGCACCCCAGCCGGCCTGGGTAGACAGCAACGTGTTCAGGAATGCGTTGTTCATGGTGAATCTCCTTGGGTGTGTTTGAACATGTTGTCACTTTACAAATATCAAATAACGGGATAAACCTGCTTTATATAAATTAACTGTTCCGGAAAATGAAACAATGGATCGATTGCTGGAGATGCAGACCTTCTGTGCGGTGGTGGAGGCGGGCAGCTTCGTTGCCGCTTCGGATGCCCTGGGCATGTCCAGGGCGGCGGTGTCCCGCTATCTCGGTGAGCTGGAATCCCGGCTTGGAATAAGACTGTTGCACCGGACGACCCGGAGGCTGTCACTGACGGGAGAGGGTGAAGTTTTCTATGTTCGCTGCCGGGAGCTGCTCGCGGGCGTGGAGGAAGCCGAGGCGGAAATTACGTCCCGGAGCGATGTCGCCCGGGGTTTGTTAAGGATTAACGCACCGGTCAGTTTCGGGATCAGCCATCTGGCACCTTTGTGGGGCGAGTTTCACGCCCGTTATCCGGATGTGGCGCTCTCTATCGATCTGTCTGACCGGCTGGTGGACATTGTCGAAGAAGGCTTTGATCTGGCCATCCGTATTGCAACACTGCAAAGCTCCACGCTGGTCAGCCGACGGATAACGTCAACCCGCCTGATCGCCTGTGCCTCCCCCCATTATGTGTCGGCCCAGGGCTCGCCCGAAGCGCCTGCGGATCTCGCCAGCCACCGGATCATCGGCTACAGCAACTTCACGACCGGCAACGACTGGCCGTTCGAAGGACCGGAGGGGGCGACCAGTGTGCGGGTCCGGCCGTGGATGCAGGCCAATAATGGCGAGACATGCTGCGCAGCTGCGGTGGCTGGGCAGGGCGTGGTGCTTCAACCGGGCTTTCTCGTACAGAAGGACCTTGAAGCCGGGCGACTGGTGGAGCTGATGCCAGAATATCGTTCCACCGAGCTCGGCGTGTACGCCGTTTACCCCACCCGCAAGTTCGTGACGCCCAAAGTCCGTGCGCTGGTTGATTACCTCGTATCGGCGTTTCCGGAGGCTCTGTGAGCTGATGCCTATGTTCCCAATTGTTTCCAATAAGGGCCGGAAGATCTCTGTTTAAAATTGTAAGCAGCCACCGGCACAGTCGCCGTCAGCCTTCGTGGAGCCGGTGGTCTAAGCATGGAAACCGTCAACCTGACTCCGTTGACGCACCTGGCCGTAACCCTGGCGGAACGCAGTGCCAACGGGCTTTCACCGAATGCGCTTTCTAGTGCCTACACAACGGTGGAAGCCTGGTTTGGTCTCCCGGCCGGCGCCCTCCGTCTCACCCCGCCGGATGTGACCCAGCTTGACGAAATGACCGGTGTTACCGCTGACGCCCTCCAGGTAGCTATCGCTAATGCCGCCTTCCTGGGTTTGGTAAACGACAATGCCCAGTGGAACTCGATTTCTGATGTACTGAACAATCTCACTTCTCAGGTCAGTGCCACGGGCCAGATCAGTGTGATGGGGGATGGCGCCAATGTAGCGCTCGCTGACCTTGTTTCTGCCGCAGCATTGCAGGCCTCTGAGCTCCAGGCAACCGTGGATTCAAGCGTCATCAGCCAGAAACTGGTGGTGGTTGAGTACCGCAACGTACAGCGTTTCAAAACCATTGCCGAAGTCTATGACGGCAGCGATACCAGTGTTGCTGACAGTGATGACACGACCACCGACACAACAAACGACAGTTCTGCAAGCACGGACCAGACGGCTGCAGACGGCGGGGATACGACGGCTGATACCAGTACGGAAACCACAACGGATAACACTGAAGAGCAGGTTGCCGGCACAACCGAACCGGATACCACTGTAGACGGCAGCACCGGTGATTCGGTTGCCGATACCGGAGCCAGCGAGCCGCCGGCCACGGAAACGACGCCGGAAGAAACCATTCCGGCCAACGCAGCCCTGCTGAGCTGGACGGCACCGCTGACCCGCGAAAACGGTGACAGCCTGGCCATGGGTGAAATTGCCGGCTTTGAAGTTGTCTACGGTACCAGCGCCGAAAGCCTGGACCAGAGCCTTGCGATCGGTGATGCTTCCACCGATGAGCTGCTGGTGGACGAACTCACCGAAGGCACCTGGTACTTCGCCATCCGCACCCTGGACACTGATGGCAACCGCAGCCGGCTGTCCGAGGTTGTTTACAAGCAGATCTGATCCGGCATGAAATGCTGCGGTGTCCCGCTGGGGTCGCCGCAGCCAGACTGCTACTATGTATCAGTCCAATATCCATGCCGAGCACGCAATGAATGGTTCAGACTCTCTCCAAACCCTCCTGGAAGTCATTCCGGATGCCCGCGACGGCCTCACCCGAACAGAGCGCATCATTCTGCATGTACTGCATGAAACCCAGCGGGAACTGAACGACCGCAATGTACCAACCGCCATGTTGTATGGGCGGGTGCTGGAGTATGTGGATATGAGCGAAGCGGAGCTTCACGTCTATCTTGACCGGCTGGGAGTGAAGGGAGACGGTTTGTGAGTATCGATTTCAAAGCTCTCTATCCAAAGCTGATCAATCTGTTGTTGGATACGGTCTTCGTGGTCGATGAATTCGGACATATCGTGTTTGTCAGTGATGCCTGCGAGCAGCTGCTTGGTTATTCCGCCAACGAGATGATCGACACCCGGATTCTGAATTACATCCACCCTGACGACCTGGATCGCACTCTTGTAGCTATCGGCAATGTGATGAGTGGCCAGTCCCACACGGATTTCGAGAATCGTTACCTGCACAAAGATGGCAGCGTTGTTCAAATCCTTTGGTCCGCACGCTGGTCTGAGCAAGATCGCCTGAGGATTGCTGTGGCGCGAAATGTTACCGCACTGCGGCAGGCAGACCAGACCCGGAACGCGTTGTACCGAATTTCCGAAGCGGCCCACGCGGCAGAAACGCTCCGTGCGCTGTGCGACGGTGTGCGCGAGGTGATCGGCGAGCTTTTCCCGGAATCTGATCTGTGCCTCGGGTTTTACGACGCTGCCGGGAGCCTGCTCAGCGTTCCGGACTGGATCGCCGGACGATCCGGTAGCTGGATTGAGAAGCCTGTGGAATCAGGGACTGCCATTGCCGATGTCATCAACGCGGGGCAGGCTCTGCTGGCTTCCCGTGATCCCGCTCGGCAGGGGGTGGGGCTCAATGACCTGACACAACCTGAAGGTGCCAATTGGTTAGGTGTGCCCCTGATATCCCGGGACGCTGTTCTTGGTGTATTGGTCATTGAAAGTCCGTCACCAGGCACGCGCTATCGCGAAGCGGATCAGGCGTTGCTGCAGTTCGTGGCGACGCAGCTTGCGACGGTGGTTGAGCGTAAACGGGCGGAAGAACGTCTGCGGTTCATGGCTCACCACGACGCGTTGACCGGTTTGACCAACCGCTCGCTATTCTACGACCGCCTGGAAACCGCCCTGCGGTCGGCCAACAGGAACGAAGGCCGGCTGGCCTTGCTGTACCTCGATGTAGATGATTTCAAGCGCATCAACGACACCGGTGGCCATGAGGCCGGGGACCAGCTGCTTGTGGAAATCGCCCGCCGTCTGGAAGATTGCACGAGGGAGACGGATACAGTTGCGCGTATGGGTGGCGATGAATTCACGGTGCTGTTGACTGATGTTCATGGCCGTGACTCGGTCGAGACGGCTGTTGCCAAGGTCTATGAACTGACGGCGCTGCCCATGAATCTTGAAGGACAGACTTTTCATATCTCATGCAGCATCGGTACGGCTCTTTACCCGGAGGACGGAATGACGGCCAGGGAATTACTCAGCAAGGCCGACGCGAATATGTATTTGGGAAAAAGGCATGCGCACTAGCCGCTGCTTTCATGGGGGGGCTCCCTGGAACGACCGTGAATATCACCGCCTGATACGGTATATGCCTATCTTGCAAAGTGCTCCGAAAAACCGGATAAAGGAGCGTTAAGCCCCCTGTGCCGGCCCCTCGCCACAGGCCTGTTAGAGTTTGTGGAAGGTTTTTCCTATGGGTTCTGGTTTTGCGAGCGCTGAGGCGTTCCTTCAGGCGCATCCCGAGCTGCAGTTTGTTGACCTGCTGATTCCGGATATGAATGGCATTGTTCGTGGCAAGCGGGTGGATCCGTCTGCGCTGGCTAAGGTGTTTCAGCGGGGCGTAGCCATGCCGGCCTCGATCTTTGCACTGAACATCCAGGGCACCACCGTGGAAGAAACCGGCCTGGGCCTGGATATCGGCGAAGCGGACCGCGTGTGTCTGCCCATTGGGGGCACTCTCACCATGGAGCCCTGGCAGAAACGGCCGACAGCCCAGCTTTTGCTGACCATGTTCGAGCTGAACCGCGAAACGTCGTTTTTTGCCGATCCGCGGGTAGTGCTGAAGAATATCGTCAAACGCTTCGGGGAACTGGGGCTGACACCGGTTGCCGCCTTTGAGCTGGAGTTCTACCTGATTGATCAGGAGAACCTGGCGGGCCGTCCCCAGCCGCCGAAGTCGCCCATCTCCGGAAAACGCCCGGCGGGTACCCAGGCCTATTCCATTGATGATCTCGATGAATACGCAGAATTCCTGGCAGATGTGCTGGATGCGGCCCACGAGCAGGAGTTGCCTGCGGATGCACTGGTGGCGGAATCCGCCCCCGGCCAGTTTGAGGTAAACCTGCATTACGTGGACGACGCCGTGCGTGCCTGCGACCACGCCACTCTGCTCAAGCGCCTGATCAAGAACATGGCATACGACCATGAGATGGACACCACCTTCATGGCCAAGCCTTATCACAATCAGGCGGGCAGCGGCATGCACCTGCATGTAAGCCTGGTTGATGGGGACGGGCGCAACGTGTTCGCAGGTGACGCCGAGCAACCCAACGACCTGCTTCGCTGGGCGGTCGGGGGCCTGGTAGCCACCATGAACGATGCCATGGCGCTGTTCTGCCCCAACATCAATTCCTACCGCCGGTTCAGTCCGGAGTATTATGTGCCCAGTGCGGCTACCTGGGGTGTGGACAACCGCACCGCGTCACTGAGACTGCCGGGTGGTGATCCCGGCGCCCTGCGCATTGAACACCGCGTAGCCGGTGCCGACGCCAACCCCTACCTGTTGATGGCAGCGGTGCTGGCGGGCATCCATTATGGCATCTCCAACCAGATCGAGCCGCCGCCGGTCACGGTGGGTAACGCCCACGAGCAGCACGAAGCGACGCTGGTAAACAACCTGCGGGATGCCTTGCGGGAGCTGGGACAGTCAGCGGTGATGGCCGACTATCTCGGCAGCCAGTTCCTGGATGTGTTCGTGGCCTGCAAGGAGCATGAGCTGAATGAGTTCGAGATGACTATCTCCGATCTCGAATATCTCTGGTACCTGCACACGGTTTAATGGTTTCCCGGAGTTGATCTGCGGCGCTTGTCGGGCGCCAGCCACACCGGTTTCATATTGGGCTGGCCGGCATAGACTTTCCTCCGGCGAGCACCGTTGCCGCCGGTTACCAAACTCTTCCATCACCCTGTCTGGCGCCACATAATGATCCAGTATCCCCCAGTTCCTTCCTATTACACCGCCTCCGCCAATCCGGCCCCTGTGCGCCCGGCTCTGCGGGGATCGTGTGAGGCGGATGTCTGCGTAGTCGGCGCCGGTTATACCGGCCTGTCCACGGCGCTGTTCCTGGCGGAAGCCGGTTTCAGGGTGGTGGTCCTTGAAGCCGCAACGGTTGGCTGGGGCGCGTCGGGTCGCAATGGCGGTCAGATCGTAAACAGCTTCAGCCGCGATCTGGACAGCATCGAACGGCAGACCACTGAAGACCACCTGAAGCTGCTGGCCGAAATGGCCTTCGAGGGCAGCCAGATTATCCGCCAGAGGGTGAAGAGTTACGGTATTCGTTGCGACTTGAAAGAGGGGGGCATTTTTGCGGCTCTTAATCCAGGACAGTTCAGACATCTGGAGTCCCAACAGGCGCTTTGGCGCCGATTCGGCTATAAGGAACTGGAGCTGCTGGATCGCGACGCCATTCGTGCACGGGTTGGCAGCGAGCGCTATGTGGGCGGTGCCATCGACCACACCGGTGGCCATATTCACCCACTGAACCTGGCGCTGGGAGAGGCGGCGGCACTGGAGTCCCGGGGAGGTGTTATTTATCAGCACTCAGCGGTTACCGGGATTCTTCCGGGGAAAACGGCAACGGTTAAAACCGAACACGGTGAGGTCAGGGCACAGTATGTCGTGCTGGCCGGCAACGCGTACCTGGGGGGGCTGGTGCCCGAACTTGAGGCCAAGTCCATGCCTTGCGGTTCCCAGATCATTGCCACCGAGCCGTTGGACGATGCGCTGGCCAGGAAGCTGTTACCTCAGGACAACTGCGTGGAAGACTGCAACTATCTGCTGGATTACTTCCGACTGTCTGGCGACAAACGCCTCATTTACGGCGGTGGTGTGGTGTATGGCGCCCGAGCCCCGGACAACATCGAACGGCTGATTCGACCCAACATGCTGAAAACGTTTCCGGAACTGGCGAACGTGATGATCGATTACGCCTGGACCGGCAACTTCCTGCTTACGCTCTCACGCCTACCCCAGCTCGGCCGCCTGTACGACAACGTGTTCTATTCCCAGGGCTGCTCAGGCCATGGTGTCACCTTCACTCACGTGGCCGGAAAGGCTTTGGCCCTGGCCATCCAGGGCCAGATTGAACGCTTTGATGCCTTTGCCAGCCTGCCGCATTACCCGTTCCCGGGTGGGCGCGCCCTCCGGGTGCCTTTAACGGCAATGGGGGCCTGGTACTACGCGTTGCGGGACAGGTTGGGGGTTTGAGTCATCGAGCCGTTCGAGAATTGCTGTAAATGGACAGCTCGCGCCCATGCCGTTCAGGTTTGGGGTCGTCAATGGACTCCACGGCTTCATTTTCATCGTAACCAAACCCCAGCGCCTCATGCCGATCCAGGTCAGGTTTTTCTGCGTCGACAATCTCGTAAACCACACCTATCACAAGATCGTCCGGGTTGCCGGTTTCTTCCGCGTCGCATTTGGCGGAGCCATCCCCGGCAGATTTATGGAAGCGAAGCCGATGGGCGGGTAACCCTGCCACAGCCACGAACCGGGCCGATGGAACCCGGGCCTGGAGCCGTCGTTGTGACATGTTGGAGCCGTAGCTGAAGCAGAGCATGGGGCCAGGTTAATCTCCGGTATCCGGGAGCGGTCTCCGGAAAACTGTGAAACCGCTCTCGCTTTATCAACGTTTAAATTTGTAATCAGGCACCGCGCCTGTCGTTCATGGCGCTGAGCCAGAATGTAATCGTGATGCATAAAAATACAGTAAAACAATACCTTATGATCCGCAATCCGGGCTCCGCGCTGTAACCTTCCATCACAACGTGTATCCCTCCGTAAGCGTCAATTTCCTGACGGGCCTGCTCCGGAAAATCCGGAACTGCGCCACATATAACCGAAAACCGCCGCTGTAAGATTCGCTCAAATTCGTCAAACAAGTGGTGCAAAAAGATGTCATATTGCGGCAAAAAATTAACGAAGCAAGGACTGCTGATGTTACCTGCGGTCATTCTGCTTTCGGGCTGCGGTCTGGACATTTCCAGTGACGAAGACAACACCTCGACACAGTCTTCGGCCACGGCTGAGCCGACAGTCCAGATTGCCGGCGCAGCGATGAAGGGCGTCATCCAGCAGGGGCTGGTTGTTGCCAATCGCCTGATTTCCGACAAAGACGGCTATTACGTGCCACAGCGCCAGGCGGCCAAGCCGGTGTTGACTGCAGACGATGGTAGTTACGAGTGGCAGCTCCGGGGCAAGGCCGAAGGCTGGGCCCTGGTTGAACTTACGGCTGATGGCGGCACCCGCATGATCTGCGATGTTGTGCCCCAGTGCGATCAGGCTGGCGGTGACCCGGTGGCTTTCGGCCAGACCATGCCGCTGGACAGCGACTTCAGCTTACTGGGCGCGGGTGATCTGCGCATGGAAACGGTAAACCTCACTCCGCTGACTCATCTGGCGGTTACCCTGGCGGAGCGCAGTGCTGAAGGTCTTTCACCGACCGCGATCTCCAGTGCCTACACCACAGTGGAAAACTGGTTCGGCCTTCCGGCCGGCGCTCTGCGCCTGACCCCGCCGGACCTGACCAACCTGGATGACATGACCGGCGTAGCCGCCGACGCCATTCAGGTTGCGATTGCCAATGCGGCATTCCTGGCTCTGGTGAACGACAACGCCCAGTGGAATTCGATTTCTGATGTACTGGGCGACGTGACCTCACAGGTCAGTGCCACCGGCCAGATCAGCGTGATGGGGGACGGTACCAACGTGGCGCTGGCGGACCTTGTCAGCGCCGCGGCACTGCAGTCTTCCGAGCTCCAGGCCATGGTGGATTCAAGCGTCATCAGCCAGAAACTGGTGGTTGTTGAGTACCGCAACGTGCAGCGCTTCAAAACGATTGCCGATGTTAACGAAGACAACGACACCAGTGTTGCCGACAGTGGTGACACGACCACCGACACAACAAACGACAGTTCTGCAAGTACGGACCAGACGGCTGCAGGCGGCGGGGATACGGCGGCTGATACCAGTACGGAAACCACAACGGATAACACTGAAGAGCATGTCGCCGGAACGACCGAACCGGATACCACTGTAGACGGCAGCACCGGTGATACAGTTGCCGATACCGGAACCACCACCGGAGCCAGCGAGCCTCCGGCTACTGAGACCACGCCCGAGGAAACCATTCCGGCGAATACGGCCCTGTTGAGCTGGACTGCGCCCCTGACCCGCGAGAACGGCGAGAGCCTTGCCATGGGCGAGATCGCAGGCTTCGAGGTGGTCTATGGCACAAGCGCTGAAAACCTGGACCAGAGTCTGGCGATTGGTGATGCCTCTGTAGACGAGTTGCTGGTAGACGAACTTACCGGGGGAACCTGGTACTTCGCTATCCGAACCCTGGACACTGATGGTAACCGCAGCCGTCTGTCCGATGTTGTTTACAAGCAGATCTGATTCATGGCTCACCACGACGCGTTGACCGGTTTGAGCAACCGCTCGCTATTCAATCACCAGCCAGGTGGCCTTGATTTCAGTGTATTTGTCGAAGGCGTGCAGGGACTTGTCGCGGCCGTTGCCGGACTGTTTGAAGCCGCCAAAGGGCGCGGTCATGTCGCCGCCGTCGTAATGGTTGATCCAGACGCTGCCGGCCCGAAGCGCCTTGGCGACCTTGTGGGCGGTGTTGATGTTGGACGTCCACACCGCTGCGGCCAGGCCGTAGATGGAGTCGTTGGCAATGTTGATGGCTTCTTCGGCGGTCGTGAACCCGATCACCGACAGTACCGGCCCGAAGATTTCCTCCGAGGCGATGCGCATACCGTTTTTCACCCCATCAAATACCGCAGGCTGAACGAACAGGCCACCGGTCTCTTCCATCACCTGTTTACCGCCTTCCACCAGGGTTGCCCCTTCGGACTGGCCGATACCGACGTACTCAATGATGCGATCCAACTGGGCCTGGTCAACGATGGCACCGCAGGTCGTCGCCGGATCCAGGGGATGGCCGGGGCGCCAGGTTTTCAGGGCCTCCCGGATCAGGCCAATGAACCCGGCGCGGATGCTTTCTTCAACCAGCAGCCTGCTGCCGGCGGTGCACACTTCGCCCTGGTTGAAGGCTATGGCGCTGGCGGCTTCGGCGGCGGCTTTCTTCAGGTCCGGCGCGTCTGCAAAGACGATGTTCGGGCTTTTGCCGCCGGCCTCCAGCCACACCCGTTTCATGTTGGACTGGCCGGCATGGATCATCAGCTGCTTGGCCACGTTGGTGGAGCCGGTGAACACCAGGCAATCTACGTCCATATGCAGGGCCAGGGCCTTGCCCACGGTGTGGCCATAGCCGGGCAGCACGTTGAACACGCCGGCGGGAATACCCGCTTCCTCCGCCAGGGCCGCCAGACGAATAGCGGTGAGCGGGGATTTCTCGGAGGGCTTGAGGATGACCGAGTTACCGGTGGCCAGGGCCGGGGCAATCTTCCAGGAGGCCATGATCATCGGAAAGTTCCAGGGCACGATGGCGGCCACCACCCCCATGGGCTCCCGGGAAATCATGCCGATCTGGTCGTGGGGCGTGGCTGCCAGTTCGCCATAGACCTTGTCGATAGCCTCGGCGGTCCAGCGGATCGCGCGCACGGTAGCCGGCACATCCACGGTTCGGGCGTGGCCGATGGGCTTGCCCATGTCCAGTGTTTCCAGCAGGGCCAGTTCATCCGCGTGTGCGTCGATCAGGTCCGCAAACCGAAGCAGAGTGGCCTTGCGCCTGGTGGGTGCCAGGCGGCTCCAGACGCCGCTTTCGAAGGCCTCTCTGGCGCCAGCAACGGCAAGCCCGGCATCGGCCTGGCCGCAACTGGCGATTTGGGTCAGCTCGCGCCCGTCTACCGGACTGATGCAGGCAAAGGTTTCGCCATCGCTTGCCCACCGGTAAGAGCCGTTTACATAGGCTCGGCTTTCAATTGTGAGTTGATCTGCCAGGGCCTGCCATCCGGCCTGGTCGGTGGGTGTGGTGGTAGTTTTGGGATGATTCATGGCCGTCTCACAGGCAGGGGAGTTGGCCAATCATAGCAGCACTTCCCCGGGTGATCGCGGCTTCAGATATAGGTAGAAGAACGTGTCTTCCCGAACGTCTGGTCCTGGCATAGACGTGCGTCGGCGGCTGTTTTCGGCCGCCGCCTTACTGCTATTCCCAGGGCTGCTCTGGCTACGGCGTCACCTTCACCCATGTGGCGCGGGCAAGGCCCTCGCGCTGGCGATTCAGGGTCAGGCTGAACGCTTTGACGCCCTCGCCAGCCTGCTGCTATGTACCAGTCTGAATTGCGTGGCCAGTAAATAATGTCTGGCTTTTATCACGGCACCGGCCGACATTGATGCCCGGTATCGGTTGTCATGGCACCGGATTAGACTATAGTCAGCGGGAGATCTTTCTTCAGGAATCAGGACCATCTTGCCGTGACGTTCCCGCTAAACGAAGTTGAACCGGCCGACATCCACCTGCTTACGGGCATGTTGGATACCATGGCCGATCATGTGTTTAGCCTGCGCGCAGAGGCGGGTCGGTATCGGCTGATCTATTGCAATAAGGCAATGGACCGGTTCATGAACCAGGCAGACGCCATGCTCTGTGGGCGGTTCCTCGACGAAATCGTGCCGGACCGGGACCTGTACCAGCGGATCGCTGATAATTACGCCCGCGCACGGATCGCCGGCCATATGATTCGCTATGAGGAAACCACGGAAGGTTTCGATTCCGCGCCGCTGACCATCTTTGAGACCAGTATTTCACCCCTTACTATTCGCTTTTCCTCAGGCCTCGCAACCGCCCCGGAGCATGGATTCAGCCCGGATGAGCTCATCGATGCCGCCGACAATGCACTTTACCGGGCTAAAGCCTCGGGGCGGGATCAGCTTCAGATGCCTGGGCAGCCAGAGCCTCGGCAATGAACTGGTAGCCCCTGGGCCCCGGGTGATAACCGTCTCGGGCAAGCAGTTCCGGGTCTGAAATCGTGGGGTAGCTTCGGTAAACAAAGTCTTCCGGATATTGCCGGGCAAGCTGGCGGTACAGGCTGTCCAGTTGCCTCGCGCGCCAGCCTATCACATAGCGCAGCGGCGCAGGCAGCGCCGTGAACAGGTGCATTGGCGGAACACTGAGCAACTGCAGCGGCCCGGGGTAGCGTGAAGCCAGTAACTTGCGAAGTGCCCGCAATTGGTTGCGGAACCGGTAACGGGGCGTAAAGCCGGTTGTGTCGTTCACGCCCATGCTCAGCAGCACCACATCGGCTTCTGGCAGTTCAGCGTCTGCATCCTCAACCGCGTGAATCAGCGCGCTAAGACGAATACCGTTGATGCCGAAAGTGTGCCAGGCGATTGTCTCGCCGGAACGTTCGTGGAGTCTATGTGCCAACTGACTGGCCAGACCCTCGTCGTGGGTTTCAACCCCGACACCGGCGGCCGTGGATTCGCCAATGACCAGGATCCGCTTACCGGGTGTGCCTTTACCGTATTGGCCTGAAGGCGAGCCCCCGGCTTCCGGGAGCCGCGGTGTGTTGCGCCGCGCCTGTTTGCCCTGGTAGAGCAACACCGGGAAAAGCAGGGCGGTGGTCAGCCAGAAGGGAAGGTGCATGGTTTGGTGTCCCGAGCCAATTAAGGGCAAAGTGTACAGGCGTTTCAGAAAGATCAGGAGCTGAGTATGACGGATAAAAAGACCGCTGTAATTACCGGTGCCAACCGTGGCATCGGCCTTGAACTTGCAGAATCGAGGGGCTTAGCCTGGAGAATACCGGGTCCTTCTGGCGCAGCAACGGTGAAGAGCTGCCCTGGTAAACTGACGGCAATGGGCCTGGTATTATGCGTTGCGGGACAGGTTGGGGGGTTGAATGCCCCCGGGTTGCCACCGAAAGGCGCGTTAACGAGTTTCTATTCTGAAATCATTCTCCAGTGCCTGCCAGTGAGCAATCAGTATGTTTTTTTGAGCAGCCGCCATTGGTAACTCTTGAAGGGCATTCGGCCACAAGGTCCGGGCTTTTTCCAAAGTGTCGTCCAGATGGGGCTTGATAACCCGCCAGGGTATCCCGGATTTTTCTGCCCAGTTTCGGAAATGCTCCATGGTCGCAGAGTACCAACGTTTGTTTTTCCCCAGATTGAGCGCAAACTCACTCTCATTCTCGATGTAAACGCGGGTTGTGACGATGTCATAGGCCGGTGAAAGTCGGGGCGTGACCTGATCAGGGTAGGTCAGGCTCCAGTTTTTCAGATGGGCATCGCCGTTGGCGAGCAGGATATTCACCAACAGTCTACGGGCAAATTGTTGGGCGTCTGCAAGGCCATCGCCGGAGTAGTCGTAAACCACCCTACCGATCTGCTCATAGTTCGCCGAGTTGTATTTTTCGTGGGGGTACTTCACGAGGATCTGGGCGAAGTCCTCCATATGCACGCGCCTGTTTCCATCCCGGTCAAACCGCCTGATCGCAAATGCCTGCTTTTCCTCCGGCAGATTAATGGGCGGAAGGTTGTCGAGTTTATCAAGATCCACCAGCTTTATGTCCGGTATATCGATTCCGGCCAGGGATGCCAGGCTCATTGCCGTGTATTCGTTAAGGGGAACGTGGCTGTGCTTGGTCGAAGGTGTTTTGATAATCCAGTCGCCCAGTTCGTTACTCTTTGTCAGTTTGTAGCGACCTTCCTTTTCCTTCATGGAAAATTTCATCTGGACGCCCGCCAGCGAGAACCTGTTTTCGAATCTGGGTTTTTCGAACTTCACGGCCTTCGCTTTTCCGTGGGTCGATAAAACGCTGTCTGGAATGTCCTCCGGGTCCATGGGAGTGGCGATCCCTGTCTTTTTTGAATTCCTCCGCAAAACTCAGGACGTTACGGCCAGTGCTGAAACCAGCCAGATAGCCCACCAGTCGTCCGTGAAGAGTCAGCTCGAGCACCTTCACGTCGCCGTCTGCCGCATTGCTCATTGATCGTCCTCCAGCAAGCCTCGCCAGGGATCGTCTGAGAGGGAGCGTTCTGTTTCAGATGAGCGGCTGTTGTGAGGAGAGTGGTCGATGCTCTTATCCTCGAGGACGGCCCTGACTGCCTCCAGCTTTTCCTGGGGAACCAACATGAGTTCGCTTTTTAGGCCCATGGCAATCAACTCAAGCGTATCGAGCCTTGGGTTACCCTTGGACTCCAGACGCTGGTATTGTTGGCGCGACATACCGACACACATCATCATGTCGTGCTGTTTAAGTCCCAGGTTCAATCGACGTTGCTTGATTTGGTCCAGTAGTGAAGTCATACGGAAACGTATCAGTTGCCTTTTTGAGTGATAGCAACATATTCGCTTCTTTTTCCTATGTTGGCAACATAAAAGTTGCTAATTGTCGATAGCAAACCGGAAGTGTGGTGAATAGCAACTCATACGTTGCTGTAAATCGACAGCTCGCGCCCATGCCGTTCGGGTTTTGGGTCGTCAATGGAATCGACGGCTTCGATCTGCGAGATGTACTCAGCCGGCAGTTCGTTTTCCCTGGCGCCGGTGAGGACGTGGTCTTTGTACCATTGGAAGGGCTTTAATGCCTTATTGATGCGCGTGGCGTAATACGTCCAGGCGTGGAGTCTTCCGCTCCCGGTAAATAGCTCCACCTGCTTTTCATCGTAGCCAAACCCCAAAGCCTCATGTCGATCAAGGTCAGGCTTTTCTGCATCGGCAATCTCGTAAACCACACCGATCACCCGATCGTCCGGATTGCCGGTTTCCTCTGCATCGCATTTGGCAGAGCCATCCCCGGCCGATTTATGGAAGCAAAGCCGGTGGGCCGGTAACTCTGCTACAGCTACAAACCGGGCCGACGGAATCCGGGCCCGGAGTCTCCGTTTTGACATGTTGGAGCCGTAGCTGAAGCAGAGCATTGAGCCTCTTTAATTTACCATCCTGGAAATTTATTGCGGGGAGTGCGGGCCCACTTCATGCTTACTTCGGGCCCAACCCTGCCCCTCAAAATAACACACTTTCAACGCACCAAGCCTGTAGTCAATAATGGGCTGCATCGCTATCTCTAGATCAGGAGGGTGTTTATGACAGATCACAAAACTGCGGTCATTACAGGGGCCAATCGTGGCATTGGCCTTGAGCTGGCGCGCCATTATGCGCGCGAGGGCTGGAATGTTATTGGCGTTTGCAGGCAAACGTCAGACGAGCTTTCTGGCGTCGCGGCGAAAGTCATCGACAACATCGATGTCACCACTGACAGCGGTATCTCGAAACTGAAGAACGAGCTGGCCGGGCAAACCATTGATCTGCTGATCAACAACGCCGGCCTGCTACAGGATGAGAAGCTGGGCAGCATCGACTTCGATTCCATCCGGACCCAGATGGAAATCAACGCCTATGCGCCGTTGCGGGTGGCCGAGGCCTTGGTCTCGCAGATCCCTTCCGGCGGCAAGATTGCCAACATCACCAGCCGCATGGGATCTATTGCGGATAACGATTCCGGTGGGCGCTACGGTTACCGCGCTTCAAAAGCGGCATTGAACGCCTTTGGCAAATCCCTCGCCATGGATCTGAAGCCCCGGGGGATCGCGGTGGCGCAGTTGCACCCCGGGTATGTGCAAACCCGCATGGTGAATTTCGGCGGGCTGATCACACCCGAGGAATCAGCCAAGGGTCTGGCAGCCAGGATTGAAGGCCTGAGCCTGGAGAACACCGGCTCCTTCTGGCACAGCAATGGTGAAGAGCTGCCCTGGTAACGGCGCATTAGCCGCTACCCGTCGCTTCAGTTGCCGCCCATATCGGCAAAATACGCGGATTGTCACCGAAGCATGGCTTTGCGCCAGCGCACCGGGGGCAGTCCGGTCCAGCGCTTGAAGGCGCGGTAAAAGGTACTGACTTCGGCAAAGCCCAGGGCTTCGGCAACTTTGGGTAGAGAGGCGCTGGGATCTGCCACGGCCTGCAGTGCCTTTTCACGGCGCACTTCGTCCAGCAGGGCATCGAACGTCTGCTCCTGTTCCTGCAGCCGCCGCGCCAGAGTCCGTTCGCTGATACCTAACGCCTCGGCTGCTTCGGCCCGACGAGGAAGGCTCGGGCCCAGACGGGCCATCAGCCATCTCCGTATCTCCGGCACAGAAGCGCTGTTAATGGAAAGCGCGGTAAGTCGGGCGGTGGTGTAGCGTTCGTGCACCTGCGCGAGTTCCGGATCGGCCTGGGGCAGAGGCTGGTCCAGAACGGCATTGTCGACCAGCACACCGCTGAACGCCTGCTCGAATTCCACCGGGCAGTTAAACGCGGCCTGGTATCCCGCCAGGGGCCCGAGCCGGGGCTGGCTGAACTGGACCCGTGAAGGCTGCATGCGGGTACCGGTTACCCAGCTGGCGAAGCCGACCACCGCGGCCAGCACCGCTTCAATCTGATGCGGACTGAAAGCCAGCTTCCCCTGCCGGGGATGGTAAACCAGCCAGGTGGCGGAATGGCCTGCCAGGATCTGGAAACGCCCGCCGTCGGAGATCAGCCGCTGGAAGCGCTGCCCCATCACAATGGCTTCGCGCAGAGTAGCGGCAGACTGGAGTGCAAAGCCCACACCACTGATGCTCATCGGGGTGAACTCCGCCCCGACTTTCAAACCAAAACCGGGATCGCCGGTGCAACGCTCCGCCGCGTGCCAGAGCCGGGTGATGTCATCAATGGGCCAGCGTTCCCGGGTACCGGCCGCCTCCGGAATACCGGCGGTTGTCAGCAACGTACCTTCATCCACAGACAGCCTTTGCGCCGCCGCGATAACGGTATTCACCCAGCCAATGGAAACTGTGGCCTCTAAAGTCAATTTTGCTGGCCTCTAATGTCAATTTTAAAGCCATGGTACCGGTATATCTTTAAAGCTGACAACTCATTGCTACCGAATCGGATGCGCACTATGGCCAAGGTAATTTCCTCAGACATTCTGGTGGTCGGCGGAGGGCTGGCCGGACTTGTCACGGCCCTCGAAGCTCTGCGAGCCGGGAAATCAGTGACCCTGGCGGACCGGGATACGGCCGAACGAATGGGTGGCCTGGCACTGTGGGCTTTTGGCGGCATGATGCTGGTGGGCACGCCCCTGCAGAAACGCATGAAGATTGCAGATACGCCGGAGATTGCCCTGGGTGACTGGCTCAGCTTTGGTGAGCTGGCGCCGGATGATGAATGGCCCCTGCAATGGGCACGCTACTACGTGGAGCATTCCCGCTCAGAGGTTTATGACTGGCTGGGCAATGAAGGCATCAAATTCCTGCCGGCCGTGAACTGGGTGGAGCGTGGCCGCTTCGGTGATGGCAACCGTTTGCCCCGTTACCATGTGATCTGGGGCACTGCCCGGGAACTGGTCCGCTGCCTGCTGGCGGCCCTGCACCGAGAAAACACTGGCGGCAAACTCACCCTGTTGCACCAGCATCGCATCACCGAACTGGAGCTTGAGACCGGCAGAGTGAGCGGCGCCCAGGCCATCAACGAGGCCACCGGTGAGGAAGTCCGCCTGGCCGCATCCGCAGTGGTACTGGCCACCGGCGGCATCAACGGCAGCCACAGGGAATGCCGCGCCAACTGGCCCAAGAATCGTCCCCAACCTACCGGCATGCTGAACGGTGCCCACCCCTTTGCGGATGGCCGCATGCACCACTGGGTGGCCGACACCCTCGGTGGCAGGATTACCCACGCCGGGGAGATGTGGAATTACGCGGCGGGCTTTGCGCATCCTTACCCCCACTTTCCCGGCCATGGGCTTTCCACCATCCCCTGCAAATCCGCCCTGTGGCTGAACCATCGGGGTGAGCGGATCGGCCCGGAACACCTGGTGACCGGATTTGATACCCACTGGTTATGTCAGCGAGTGGCGGAACAGGAAAAACCCTGGACCTGGCACCTGCTCAACTGGCGCATTGCCGCCAGGGAATTCGCCATCTCCGGCGCCGAGCACAATGCCCGGATACGGGACAAGCAATTCCCCTTGTTCGTGAAAGAACTGCTGCTGGGCAACCACGCACTGGTGCGCCAGATGCAGCGTGAAAGCCGTGATTTCCTGGTGGCGGATAACCTGTCCGACCTGGCCGGCAAGATGAACGCGCTGACCTGTTCCCATGACATCAATCCGGCCACGCTCCAGGCCACCGCGGATGCCTTCGATGCCAACTTCACCGCTGGCACCAGTCTCCATAACGACCCACAGATCCGGATGATCCAGCACGCCCGGGAATGGAAGCCGGACCGCCTGCGCACCTGTAAACCGGCCCCGTTGCAAAAGCCCGGTGCCGGGCCCTACATTGCTATCCGCATGCAACTGATCACCCGCAAGAGCCTGGGCGGGCTTCAGACCGATCTGCAAAGCCGCGTCCTCAATGCTCAGGGAGCGCCCGTCGAGGGCCTGTACTGTGTAGGAGAAGCGGCAGGCTTTGGCGGCGGTGGCGCCAATGGTAAACGCTCGCTGGAAGGCACTTTTCTGCCCGGCTGCATCATGACGGCCCGGGCAGCGGTGCGCTCCATTGTGACCGGAGGCTCAAGCCCCTGAACCCGAAGCTGACCCCAATGGCACAATCGGCCAGACCCTTAATAATTGAATTCCTAAAGCTTGGAGAATAACAATGACAAACGGCGCACAAGCCCTGATGAGAACCCTGGTGGATGCCGGTGTGGAAGTCTGCTTCAGCAACCCCGGCACCAGTGAAATGCATTTTGTGGCGGCTCTGGACGATGAGCCCAGGATGCGTGCCGTACTCGCCCTGTTTGAAGGCGTCGCCACCGGCGCGGCAGACGGATACGCCCGCATGGCGGACAAGCCCGCCGCCACACTGCTGCACTTGGGTTGTGGGCTTGGCAACGGGCTGGCCAATCTCCACAACGCCCGCAAGGGCAAGGTGCCGGTGGTCAACATTGTTGGCGACCACGCCACCTACCACGTGAAATACGACGCCCAACTGCAGTCCGATATCGAGACCGTTGCCCGCAACGTCTCCCCCGGCTTTGTGCGCACCGCCAAGAGCACGGAAACCCTCTGCCAGGACGCCGCCGCGGCCATTGCCGCCGCACGCACCGCGCCCGGGCAGGTGGCCACCCTGATATTGCCGGCCGATGTTTCCTGGGGCGAGGGCGGTGTGCCCAGCGCACCCCTGGTGCCGCCCACACCGGAGCCGGCAGACGATGCCACGGTAGAGGTCATTGCCTCGGCCATCCGCTCCGGCAGGAAAACGGCCCTGCTGATGGGCGGCCATGCCTTGCGGGAACCAGGCATGCTGGCGGCAGCAAAGTTGGCCGCACACAATGGCGTTACCCTGCTGGCCGAAACCTTCCCTACCCGGATGGAACGGGGTGCCGGCCTGCCCTACATTGAGCGCCTTGCTTACCTGGCTGAGCTGGCTACGGTGCAACTGACGGATATTGAACACCTCATCCTGGTGGATGCCAAGGCCCCCGTCTCCTTCTTCGCCTACCCCGGCAAACAAAGTTACCTGGTGCCCGATACCTGCCAGGTGCACACCCTGGCGGCCCCGGATCAGGACATCACCGCAAGCCTGAACAAACTCAACGGCGTCCTCGGCGCCAGCCAGGCCGAACCGCGGCTACAAGCCGCCAAAAGACCGGACCGGCCGAGAGGAAAACTCACGGCAGAAAAAGTCTGTAAGGCGGTAGGCCACCTGATGCCCGACAACGCCATCATCGTGGATGAGGGCATCACCTCCAGCCTGATGCTCTCGGCAATGACTGCTGGCGCACCCCGCCATGACATGATCACCCTCACCGGCGGTGCCATCGGCCAGGGTCTGCCCAATGCCGTAGGTGCGGCCGTAGCCTGCCCGGACCGGCCGGTCATCGCCCTGATCGGCGATGGCACCGCCATGTATACCATCCAGGCCCTGTGGACCATGGCCCGGGAACAGCTGAACGTAACCTCCATCATCTTCAACAATGCGTCTTACTCAGTGCTGAACATTGAACTGGAGCGGGTAGGGGCAGAAGACGTCGGCATTAAGGCCAAATCCCAGCTGGACCTGCGAGGCCCCGTACTCAACTTTGCCGAAATGGCGCAGGGCATGGGCGTGCATGCGGTGCGGGTGGATACGGCGGAAGACATGGCAAAAGCCCTGGAATACGCCCGGAGCATGCCGGGGCCGCATCTGATCGAAGCCATGATTCCGGAGTCACTGAGCGGCGTGAAACGCAGGATACTGCCGTGGATGCTGCGCTCGTTGCCGAGCCTGCCGTTGTCGGTTTCCAGGGCGTTGAAGCGAAAACTGGCGCCGTGAGGTAGAAGCCTGGCACACCACTCCCCGCAGCCCGGAGTGGCATAGGGTGACCGCCGTTGTCGTTAGGGCAGGATGACCAGGTGATTGGGAAGTTCGTTGCGCTCATGGGTGGCCGGCAGGTGCTCTTTCAGGAGCTTGCCACAGGCAGCAATGCAGTCAAGGAATCCCTGCCGGGTCTCGCCCTGGCGCACCCTGGCGGTGAAGTCCGCCACGATGTCTTGCCATACCGAGTTGTCCAGAACGTCGGCAATGCCCTGATCCACCAGGATCTCCACATAGCGTTCCGCCTCCGAGACGAAGATCAGCATGCCGGTGGCGCCTTCGGTATGGTGCAGGCTCTGCTCCAGGAACTGCCGCCGCGCCAGGTTGGAGGCCCGCCAGTAACGCACCTGCCGGGGAATCAGACGGGTGTTGATACCGGGCATCCGGAACAGCAGGCTGAGCAGGATGAACGTACCCCACTGCACCAGCATCAGCATGTCGGCACCGAACCAGCCGCCGAAGTAATTGCCAGTACCCGGCACCAGCAACGCCAGGATGCCGGCCCAGAGCAGGGGAATATAGCTGTAGTTATCGGACTGGGCCGTCAGCACGGTGACCAGTTCGGCATCGGTTTCCCGTTCCACCTCATTGATGGCAGCAGTAACGGCTTCCTGATCGCTTTTGCTTAATAATGTCATGATTCTTTAATTCTCATTTTCAGGTGAGGGGATTCAGCGCGCTCGGTTATCAGTGCGGAGCTACCAGCCACCGGAGGCACCGCCGCCGCCGAAGCCGCCGCCACCGCCGCCAAAACCGCCACCACCGAAGCCGCCGCCATGGCCGCCACGGCCACCCATGGCGCCGCCCAGCAAAGCCGCGCCTAACAGGGCAGCGCCGCCGCGCCCGCCACGGCCGCCGCGACTGCCAATAAAGAACACCACCGCCATCATGATGATGAAGAGCAGCGCTACCAGGCCGGCCCTGGGCTTTTCCTGGACTGCAAGGGACTGCTGACCCTGGGGGACCGCCATGGGCTCGCCGCCGAGGACCTGAATCATGGCGGCGGCACCGTTGACGATACCGGCCTGGAAATCCCCCTGACGGAATGCCGGGGTGATCACGCGATTGATGATGACGGAGGAGTCAGCGTCGGTGAGCCGGCCTTCGAGGCCATAGCCCACCTCAATGCGGATTTGGCGTTCTTCCTTCGCCACGATCAGCAGGGCGCCATTATCCTCGCCCTCCTGACCGATACCCCACTGCCTGCCCAGCCGGTAGCCGAAATCCTCAATCGGAAAGCCCTGTAGGTCCGGCAAGGTGACCACCACTACCTGTTCAGTGCTGGCCTGCTCGTGGGCCTGAAGCATCTGGCTCAGGCGGGCTTCTACCTCAGGGGAAAGCATCTTCGCCTGGTCTACCACCCGGCCGGTCAGTTCGGGAAATTCCGGCGTTGACTGGGCCCAGATAGCAGCCGGTAGCAACAGCAGTAACGCCAATAGCATACTGTTTCGGAGCTGGGCAGCCATCAGAATTCCACCGCGGGCGCTTCATCCGCATTTTCCGTGGTGGCTTCGAAGTTGGCGCGGGGCTCCAGATCGCTATACAGGAGGCTGTGCCAGATCTTGCCCGGAAAGGTACGCAGTTCGGTGTTGTAGCGCTCCACCGCCTGGATGAAATCCCGGCGTGCGACGGCAATACGATTCTCCGTACCTTCAAGCTGGGACTGCAAGGCCAGGAAGTTCTGATTCGACTTCAGGTCCGGGTAACGTTCAGATACAGCCATCAGCCGGCTCAGGGCGCTGCTCAGTTCACCCTGGGCCTGCTGGAACTGCCGCAGCTTCTGGGGATTGTTGAGAATGCTCTCGTCCACCTGAATCGACGTCGCCCTGGAGCGCGCCTCAATCACCGCGGTCAGGGTTTCCTGCTCCTGGGCCGCGAAGCCCTTGACGGTTTCCACCAGGTTGGGAATCAGATCGGCGCGGCGCTGGTACTGGTTTTCCACCTGGGACCAGGCGGCGGTAACTTTCTCATCGTAAGTGGGGATGTTATTGATGCCACAGCCACTGAGAAACAACACCAGTGCCATCAGCGATGTCAACTGCCAGAAGGTCCGCGGTTGAAGCGGTTTGTGAAGGGTTGCCATAGTGCTCTGTCCCGATGGTGGTTGCATGAAATAGGGGAAGATGCCGGGCCCGCGGGCGGAGGCATCAAACTACCCCCTAATTGGGGACAGGGCCAGTGTTTTCAAGGTGATCAGCTTTTTGTGCACCTGCTGTATGGCGATTTCGTACAACAGCCCGGGCAAAAGGGCAGGGCTGGCCAATCGCTGAGGTTTGGCTGGCGGGCTCGTTGCAGTCTACGCTGACACGAATGAAGAGCGTTAACGGGCGTGGATGTTTTTCGGAGGTGGCATGAAGTTTCCCTCAAGCACGGTGTTTGCACTCTTGGGAGCGGCACTGATCGCGATCAGTTACGGGCTCGCACGCTTTGCTTTCGGCTTGTTTGTGCCCCCGATCCGTGCCGAACTCGAACTGGCGCCGGACGTGATTGGCTTCATCGGCGCACTGCCGCTGATCAGTTTCGTGCTCGCCACGATGGTTGCGCCGTTTGCCGCAGATCGTCTCGGTGCCCGCAACACGGCAGTGCTTTCCGGCGTTTTTGGTGCTGTCGGTCTGGCGCTGATCAGCCAGGCCTCTGGTGCTCTGTCCCTCGGCATCGGTGTGTTTGCCAGTGGCATCTGCACCGGCCTGATGATGCCGGCCCTCACGGCCGCCATGCAGGCCCTGGTGAAACGGTCCCTGCATGGGCGCGTTAGCGCGGTCATGAACGCGGGTACCAGCATTGGCGTCGCCATTGCCGTACCGGCGATTCTGTTTCTGGCCGGGGCCTGGCGTTATGCGTATGTATCCTTTGCCATCCTGGCGGTGATCGGGGTGTTTGCTACGTGGTTTTTCATCCCTTCAGTTTCGCGTGTCACGCCTTCGAACGCAGCGCCCCCGCCTCCGATCAGCGCCTTGCAGTGGTCGCGCCTGTTCCGGCTCTCGCTGTTTGCCTTCGGGATGGGCTTCGTCTCCGCGGCGTACTGGATTTTCGCGCCCGATCTGGTTGTCAGCCTCGGTGCCCTGCCGCCCGGCGCAACCGGCTGGCTGTGGCTGGCCGTTGGCATCGCCGGTCTCGGGGGTGCCGTGGTGGCCGACCTGGCTGATCGCAACAACCCGCCTATCACGCAGGCACTCATGCTGACGATGCTGTCCGCGAGCCTGGCATTGCTCGCCGCCAGCCCTGGTAATCTGGTGATCTCGGTATTCTCCGCTCTGGTCTTCGGCCTGGCTTATATGAGTCTGACGGGGCTCTATCTGATGACCGGCATCCGCCTGTTGCCGGGCAGGCTGTCTATGGGCCCGGTGCTGCCATTTATGGCTGTATCGCTCGGGCAGGCGGCCGGCTCGCCCCTGGTTGGCATGCTGGTGAATGAATTCGGTTACCCCGATGCGTTCGCCATGTTCTCCGTGACTGGCATTCTGGTGGCAATGCTGTCGCCACTCTATCCGCGCTACATTGAGCATGAGCCCGAGGAGGAAGCTGAGGACGAAACCGGACTCCAGGCGGCGTACGATTATCAGCTTCAGAACGAGGATGGTGAGCCGTTTAAATCTGTCGAGAATGAAGCCACAAACCCGTAGTCGAACACTGACACTGACAGGGGAGCCGGTTGATCGGGTCTGCGGTTGCGGCCTGCGCCTGGATATGACTTGACTGGGCAGTATTGGGCATGCTAACAAAAGATAGGCAGAGCAAGGGGATACAGAGTGGGAGAGTGCCGTTTCTATGATTGCGCACTGAGTGAAAAGCGGCTGTATACCGACCGCGTTTCTGCTGCTCATGGCTACGGCTTACCTGATGACGCCGCAAGACAGCCAGCTCCACTAGCTGAGGAGGGCGCAACATGCACAGCAAGGTTGTTGCGATGACCACGCGATCCTCCGATCTGACGCCGATCATCGACCTGGCAGCGGAGCCGGGTACCGGACCGACGCGCACGCGGCGGCCGGTCTACGTGGATCTTCTGCCTCCGTGCAACCAGGCCTGTCCGGCAGGGGAGAACATTCAGGCCTGGCTGGCCCATGCGCAGGCGGGCCGCTACCGCGAGGCATGGGAGACGCTGGTGCGGGACAACCCGCTGCCAGGCGTGCATGGACGGGTCTGTTATCATCCCTGCGAAACCGCCTGCAACCGCCGCGCGCTCGATAGTGCCATCTCGATCCACGCGGTCGAGCGTTTCCTTGGTGACCTGGCCGCGCAGGAAGGCTGGGCGTTGCCGGTCGATGCCGCGCCGAGCGGCAAGCGGGTGCTGATCGTCGGCGCCGGTCCAAGCGGCCTGTCGGCTGCGTATCAGCTCGCGCGCCGCGGCCATGCGGTTGAGATCCGGGAGGCCGGTCCGCTGCCTGGTGGCATGTTACATTTCGGCATTCCCGCGTACCGGCTGCCGCGCGCGGACCTGCTGCAGGAAGTGCAGCGGATCGAGGCCATGGGCGTCAGGATCGTCCTCGATCACAAGGTCGAGGACCTGCTGGCCGAGCAGGAAACCGGGGGCTTCGATGCGGTATTTGTCGCCATCGGGGCGCATGTTGCCAAACATGCGGACATCCCGGTACGCGATGCCGCCCGGGTGCTCGACGCGGTGAGTCTGCTGCACGAGGTCGGCGGTGGCGAGCGACCACAGCTTGGCCGGCGGGTGGTGATCTACGGCGGCGGCAATACCGCCATGGATGCCGCACGCACTGCCAGGCGCCTCGGCGCGGAAGAGACGCTGATCATCTACCACCGCGACCGCGCGCACATGCCGGCCCACGCCTTCGAGGCCGACGAGGCTCTCGAGGAAGGGGTCAGGATCCAATGGCTGACCAGTATCAAGGAGGTCGCGGGGCCGTCGCTCACCGTCGAGGTCATGGCGCTGGATGCGGCCGGTCGGCCGCAGCCGACGGGCCGTTTCGAGACCCTGCAGGCAGATGCCGTGGTGTTGGCCCTGGGGCAGCAGGCCGACAGCGGTTTCCTGCGCCGGATTCCAGGCATCGAATTCCAGCCCGACGGCACGGTCATGGTCGCCCCGAACATGATGACCGGTCGGCCCGGGATCTTCGCCGGCGGCGACCTGGTGCCGGGCGAGCGCACCGTAACGGCGGCGGTCGGGCATGGCAGGCAGGCGGCGCGGCACATCGATGCCTGGCTGTGCGGCACCACCTACCAGCCTGCCGAGAAGCACCCCGTCGTCTCCTTCGATCAACTGCACCTGCCGATCTACACTGATGCCGACCGCTCGGTGCAGCGAACACTGCCGCCGGAGGCCCGTGCGACCGGCTTTACTGAGGTGCAGGCCGGCCTGAGCGAAGCCGAGGCGATTTACGAAGCCCAGCGCTGCCTGTCTTGCGGCAACTGTTTCGAGTGTGACCAGTGCTACGCCGCCTGCCCGGAGCAGGCGATCGAAAAACTCGGGCCCGGCCGGCGTTACCGCTTCCTCTATGACCGCTGCACCGGCTGCGCAGTCTGCGTCGAAACCTGTCCATGCCATGCCATCGAGCTGATTCCCGAGCCGACCCAGACGGGGGGAACGTGATGCCGCACGAGTCCGATATGCCCGATACCGACACCCTCGACGGCAACACCGCGGTCGCCCATGTCGCCTACCGCGTCAACGAGGTGTGTGCTATCTACCCGATCACGCCGGCCTCGCCCATGGCGGAGCTGGCCGACGAATGGTCGGCGCAGGGGCTGACCAATCTCTGGGGTGGTATCCCGGTGGTGCATGAAATGCAGAGTGAAGGGGGAGCGGCGGGTACGGTGCACGGTGCGCTGCAGTCGGGTGCCTTGACCACCACCTTCACCGCCTCCCAGGGCCTGCTGCTGATGTTGCCGAACATGTTCAAGATCGCCGGCGAGCTGACGCCGACGGTGTTCCATGTCGCCGCGCGTGCGCTCGCCACCTCGGCGTTGTCGATCTTCGGTGATCATTCCGATGTCATGGCCGCTCGCAGCACCGGTTTTGCGCTGCTGGCGTCGGCGTCGGTGCAGGAAGCCCACGACCTGGCGCTGATCGCCCACGCGGCGACCCTGGAGGCACGGGTGCCGTTCCTGCATTTCTTCGACGGCTTCCGCACCTCGCATGAGGTCAACAAGCTGACCCTGCTGTCCGATGCCCACCTCCGGGCCATGATCCGCCAGGACCTGGTGCTTGCCCACCGGGCTCGCGCGCTGACTCCGGAACGCCCGGTGGTGCGCGGCACCGCCCACAATCCCGACACCTTCTTCCAGGCGCGCGAGGCCTGCAATCCTTACTATGCGCGGGTGCCGGAAATCGTGCAGGCCAGCATGGACCGGTTCGCCGCACTCACCGGCCGCGCCTACCGGCTGTTTGAGTATGACGGTGCGCCCGACGCCGAGCGGGTCGTGGTCCTGATGGGCTCTGCGGTGGAGACGGTGCGCGCTACCGTTGCCTTCCTGCGCCAGGCCGGGGAGCGCGTCGGCGTGCTGCAGGTGCGGCTGTACCGCCCGTTTGCGGCCGGGCACTTCCTCGCCGCTCTGCCGCAGTCGTGCCGTGCCGTCGCGGTGCTGGACCGGACCAAGGAGCCGGGTGCGCCGGGCGAGCCGCTCTATCTCGATGTGGTCACGACCCTGGCCCAGGCAGTGGTGGACGGAAAGCGCGCGGCCCTGCCGCGCGTGATCGGCGGGCGCTACGGGCTGGGCTCGAAGAACTTCAACCCGGCCCAGGCCAAGGCGGTGTTCGACGAGCTCAGCCAGGCCACACCGAAGAACGGCTTCACGGTCGGCATCGAGGACGACGTCTCGCACACCAGCCTGGCAGTCGACCCGGCGTTCTCGCTCGAGGGCGACGACACAGTGCGGGCGCTGTTCTTCGGCCTCGGCGCCGACGGCACCGTCGGTGCCAACAAGAACAGTGTGAAAATCCTCGCCGAGGATCCGGGGCGCTATGCCCAGGGTTACTTCGTCTACGATTCGCACAAATCCGGCGCGCAAACCATCTCCCACCTGCGCTTTGGCAGTCAGCCGATCCGCGCCCCCTACCTGATCGAATCCGCCCAGTTCATCGCATGCCACCAGGCGGGGTTCCTCGACCGCATTGACGTGCTGCGGCTGGCGGCCGAGGGCGGCGTGTTCCTGCTCAATACCCCGCATGGGCCGGAGGCGGTCTGGGACCGGCTGCCGCGCTTGCTGCAGACGCAGATCCTGGAGAAACGGCTGCGCTTTTTTGTGATCGACGCCTCGAAAGTTGCGGGCGACTCCGGTTTGGGCGGGCGCATTAACACCGTGCTGCAGACCTGCTTCTTTGCGATCTCGGGGGTGCTGCCCCGTGACGAGGCGATCCAGAGCATCAAGAACTCAATCAAAAAGAGCTATGGCGCCAAGGGCGGCGATGTGGTGCGCAGGAATTTTGCCGCCGTCGACCAGGCGCTGGCGCATCTGTTCGAGGTGGACGTGCCGGGCGCGGCGACCAGCACCTTCGACCGGCCGCTGATCGTGCCGGCGCAGGCGCCGGCGTTCGTGCGTGAGGTTACCGCGCCAATGATGCTTGGTCTCGGCGATGGGCTGCGCGTCGGTCAGCTGCCCGCCGACGGCACCTTCCCGCCGGGTACCGCGGCATTCGAGAAGCGCAACATCTCCGACAGCGTGGCGGTCTGGGAGGCGGACCTGTGTGTGCAATGCGGCCAGTGCGGCTTCGCCTGTCCCCACAGCGTGATCCGCTCCAAGTACTATGGCGCCGACGCCCTCGACGGCGCGCCGCAGGGGTTCACATCGGCGCCGGTCAACGCCCGCGGCTATCCGGATGTGCGCTTCTCACTGGCGGTCTATGTGGAGGATTGCACCGGCTGCGGTATCTGCGTCGAGGTCTGTCCGGCGCACAGTCCGCTCGATCCCGGTGTGAAGGCCATCAACCTCGGGCCGAAGGCGCCGATTCTTGAACGCTCGCGTGCCAACACGGCCTTTTTCGAGGCACTGCCGGCCAACGACCGCGCGCGGGTCGACTTCGCCAATGTGCGCGGCGTGCAGTTCCTGCAGCCGCTATTCGAGTTCTCCGGCGCCTGCGCAGGCTGCGGCGAAACGCCTTACCTCAAGCTGCTGTCGCAACTGTTCGGTGACCGGCTGCAGATCGCCAACGCCACCGGCTGTTCATCAATCTACGGCGGCAACCTGCCGGTCACGCCCTGGACGCGCGACGCCGATGGCCGTGGGCCAGCCTGGTCGAATTCCCTGTTCGAGGACAATGCCGAGTTCGGGCTGGGTTTTCGACTGGCCGCCGACCAGCACCTTGAGCTGGCGCGGAGCCGGCTGCGCGAGCTGGCGCCGGTGGTGGGCGAGGAGCTCGCCGGATTAATTCTCGACGCGCCACAGGTACACGAATCCGAGCTGCGCGCCCAGCGCGAGCGTGTCGAGGCGCTGAAGCGGAAGCTCGCGGTCGTGGACGAAGACGCCGCAGGCGAACTGCTCTCGGTCGCCGACTACCTGGTACGGCGCAGCATCTGGATCGTCGGCGGCGACGGCTGGGCCTACGACATCGGCTACGGCGGACTCGACCAGGTGCTGGCGAGCGGCCGCGACGTCAACCTGCTGGTGCTCGACACCGAGGTGTACTCCAACACCGGCGGCCAGGCCTCCAAGGCGACCCCGCTCGGCGCCGTGGCCAAGTTCGCCGCCGCCGGCAAGCGCGTCGCGCGCAAGGATCTGGCCTTGCAGGCGATCGCCTACGGCAACGTATATGTCGCCCAGGTGGCGATGGGTGCCAACCCTCAGCACACGCTGCTCGCGTTCCGCGAGGCCGAGGCCTGGTCGGGCCCGTCGCTGATCATCGCCTATAGCCACTGCATCGCCCACGGTTTCGATCTCCGCCACGGCATGCGCCAGCAGGACCTGGCCACCGCCAGCGGTTACTGGCCGCTGTTCCGGTTCAATCCGGCGATGCTCAGCATTGGTGCGCGGCCGTTCCGGCTCGATTCGCCGCGACCGACCATCCCGTTCAAGGATTACGCCTACAACGAACTGCGCTACCGGGTGCTTGCGCACACGGATCCGGCTGCGGCCGAAGCGCTGCTGGAGGCCGCACAGCAGGTAGTGACCGAGAAATACCGGCAATACGAGGAACTGGCGAGCCTTGGCTGTGAGTGTTTCCATCCCTCGGGCATGAGCGGCGGCGATGCGAAACCGGAGAACGACCTATGGACCTGACGACGGACTACATGGGCCTGCGTCTGCGCAACCCGCTGATCGCTTCGGCGTCGCCGCTGAACGCCGACCTCGGCCAGTTGCGCCGCCTTGAGGATGCCGGCGCCGGCGCCGTGGTGCTGCCGTCGATCTTCGAAGAGCAGATCGTTGCCGAGCGAGAGGCATTCGAACGCCACACTGAGACAACAGCGGAAGGGTTTGCCGAGGCGCTCTCCTTCTTCCCGGCGTATGCCGGCAAGGGGTTCGGGCCGGGGCGCTATCTCGAGCTCGTGCGCCGTGCCAAGGCGGCGCTCGACATCCCGGTGATCGCCAGCCTGAACGGTGCTTCCCTGTCCGGCTGGACCGGGTA
Source organism: Marinobacter metalliresistant (assembly GCF_038098645.1). NCBI lineage: Bacteria > Pseudomonadati > Pseudomonadota > Gammaproteobacteria > Pseudomonadales > Marinobacteraceae > Marinobacter > Marinobacter metalliresistant. The sequence goes on from NZ_CP101118.1 coordinate 4,136,655, forward strand.
TGCACGCGACCTTCAGGACGCCGGTGCCGATGCCATCGAACTCAATATCTATCTCATCCCTACCGCCCTTACCACGACGGGGCGCGAGGCCGAACAGCATTATCTCGACATTCTGACGGCCGTGAAGGCGGCGGTCACCGTCCCCGTGGCGGTCAAGATCGGCCCCTACTTCAGTGCGTTCGGGGCCATGGCGCTGGCGCTTGCCGAAGCCGGCGCGGATGCGCTGGTGCTGTTCAATCGCTTCTACCAGCCCGACATCGACCTTGTGTCCCTGCGCCCGTCGCCGGACGTCGAGCTCAGCACGCCGTCCGAGATGAGGCTGCCGCTGCTGTGGATTGCCGTGCTCCACGGGCACCTTCCGGCATCGCTGGCCGCCAGCACCGGGGTTGACTCGGCGGATGATGTTTTCAAGTACCTGCTGGCCGGCGCGGACACGGTGATGACGACCGCGTCGCTGCTGCGCCACGGCGCCTGGCACATGCGCACCCTGCTTGATGGCCTGGTGGCGCTGCTCGCCGCGCGCGGGATCGAGTCCCTGGATGCCATCCGCGGCCGCATGAGCCGGGGCAATCTGGAGGACCCTGGCGTGCTTGAGCGGGCGGGTTATGTGCAGATGCTGCAAAGCTATCAACCCGCGTTTCATGGGGGTGGTGCGGGATCAGGAGAGTCAGAATGAGAATCAGCTTCCTGGCAGCCTGTCGGACTTAAGGCTGATCTACTGTGCCGGACTAAAATGGTGGCCGGTTCCTCGGGGCATAGCCGTCATAGCCCTTATGGGTGTATCTGGCACAAGGGTGCGCATGCTTCAGGCGTTAAATTTTTGCTGCAGCCTTGAAAAATATGATGTAATACAGTGTAGTCACTGTATGCGGGGGTAGAACAATGAGCGTAACCACAGTCCGTCTCCAGGTTGAGGTAGAGCAGCATCTGGATGCAATCGCCAGCAGGCTCCGTCGGAGCAAAGGCTGGGTTATCAATCAGGCGTTAACTGAATACATCGAAAAGCAGCAGCGTGAGCAAGAGCGTTGGCAGCAAACCCTGGAGGCAATGGAATCTGCGGCCCAAGGGAAAGTAGTCGATGCGGGTGAGGTCCATAGTTGGCTTAAGAGCTGGGGCTCCGAGAACGAGCAGGTTGCGCCGGGGTCAGGTGAGTGAAACTGGTTTACACACAAGAAGCCGTTGCAGATTTAAAGCGTCTAAGGGAGTTCATCGCTGTTCACAGTCCTTCAACTGCGACTCGAATAGCCACCGAATTGATTTGCAAAATCGAGCTGCTACCAGATTTCCCTAAAATGGGCGTTCCGGTTGAGATGGCGCCGGAACCAGAATCAGTTCGTGACATAGTCTTTGGCAAGTACATTGTCCGTTATTCGGTTCATATCAAGACAATCATAATATTGCGGGTGTGGCATGCCTTGGAAGGTGAGCGATAGCAATTTAATTTCAGGAATCGGGCGGTGGGAACGGCTCAAAATCGGGTTTTTCTGCGGTCTCTTTATGTTTAATAAATAATTTGAGATATAGAATGAATATAGAGTTACAGGAATTGCTTGAAAAGTATAAATGCGACAAAGAGTCAGTATTCAACACCTGGTTTATCAATAATGACGAACGTCTGAAGGCCTTTCGTTCTATTCGCCGCGGGGTTCAGAAAGTAATACTGGAAATCAAGACTAAAGAATTCGGGAATGATTATAAAGGCTCATCCCTGGAGTTTGTCTTAAACTGTATTACCGAACAAAAGCAGGTATTTATTGGAGCGTCACATGCATTCTACTGGAAGCCAAAGCTTCGGATTCCAGATATTTATGAGAATGAAGAAAACAAGATGGCATTTGGTCAGTTTCTTGAGAATTGCTATAATGCTACAAGAGAAGATAGAATATTAAAGGAAATAATCCACCTCGATCAGAGAAAAATAAAGGGGCTGGGACCTGCAGTAGTTAATATTCTGTATTTCCTTCATCCTGAGATTATTCCCCCATTCAATACTGCAATAGTTAATGGGTTTAACCACTTGTTCAAGGAAAATATTAAGCTTGGTTCGTGGCAGGAATACCTTCGTATGCGGGAGATAATTATAGGAAAAAACAGCCAGCACAGAAGTATACTTTCTAAGGATCTTGGGGCATTTTCTGGCTTGTTGTTTGACATTGGTGTTAAAAAGCTCATGGTTGGAGATGAAGGTGCTCTTTCTGATGATGAGAAGGTGAAAATAGAAAAGCTCCTTAAAAAACGACACAAAGAAGTTACAAATGAAAAAGAAGAGGAAGATCTGCATACAGAAATGCAATACCATCTTCTGAAAATCGGCCACTCGTTAGGATATGATGTAATTAGCGCTTCAAATGATCGGTCAAGATGTCACGATGGCACTAATTTTTCATTTATAAGTCTGCCAGGGTTTCCTGATATCGGTGTTGATAGAGACACAAATAACACTATTGCGCTAATTGACGTGATTTGGTTTGAGAAAGGCACAAACAAAATTGTTTGCGCTTTTGAGGTTGAGAAAAGTACATCAATATATTCCGGGATACTTCGCCTTACAGACCTGTATTTCTCATTTCCGGAAGACCCCTCCTCCCTGTTCCTTATCATCCCTGACAACAGAGAAAAGGAGTTAGAGTTGCAGCTAAGTCGGCCAGCGATTAAGGGCAATAATATCGAAATTCATTACATTTTATTCTCTGACTTGCGTAAACACTGTGATGCGATATGTACGTTTGGCGATAGCAAAGAAACTCTGAAGAAAATAGCTAAGGTGGTCAATTGAATCAGCGCATATCAAGGCCATGCACCGGGTGCCACAGCCTCGGCTTCGGTAAGGTTCTGTCACCGGTGATGGCGGGCTTTCCCTGGGGGCTCAGTCCGGCGATGTCTCAGGTGACGCAGCCCAACTGGTATAACCAAGCTCCATGATTCGGGCGACTTCCTCATCCGGTACTGCCGAAAGGTCACCCAGCTCCAGCGTGTCGTAATGGAATGCGTAGAGCCGGGACGTGAATTCGGCAATGGGCAGGGAGGCCTCGCCGCGGAACTCGCCGTGGCCCCGGGTGGAGCAGGTAATTCCCTGGCCCCAGTCCTGACCACTGTCGTTGTTGGGGTTGAAAAAGTAGACCCGCATCTCATTGCGGGGGCTGAGCCCGACCCTCAGGATGTTGATGGCGTGGCGGCCTACAAAGCGTGCGGCGCTGTCCGTAACGGCAATACCGGCCGGCTGGGCGTGGATCACGGGCAGGTGGCCGTTGTAGAAAGGGTGGTAGCTGGCATAGAAATGCCGGATGAAGCCCTCGTAGTCGTGCACCTCGCCAGTATGAACATCAGCCACCACACGGAACCCGTGGCTGACCCACCAGCCATAGAATTCCGGGTTGATCCAGCGGTGGGCATCGTCGTCGCGGTTTTCACAACGGCGCCACATTTCCCCATAGAGGCGGTCCAGGTGGGGGATGAGGATCAGCGATACCGGGTCTACATCGACCGGTGTTTCCTTGACCAGCCCGGGCCCCAGGTCCCTGGAAGAGACGTTCTCGCCCTCGAAGCGGCTCAGCACTTCGTTGTCCCGGGCCGCCCAGGTCAGTACCTGTAGCAGGTAATCGGCCTCATTGGCCGCCCACACCGACAGGCCAATAGCCGACTGGCAGGTAGGGTTGTTGCCCTGGCCCACACCCAGCGGCTGCCCCAGAAGGTTGATGACACCGGCCAGCAGGAATACCCGGGGCGGTTGGGCATCGCCAAAGGCCTCTCGAAGGGTATTGGCGGTCTCCGCCGACAGTTTGAGTTGGATCTGCCGCCACAGGGCCTGGGCCACAGAGGGCGTAAACAGTGAGCCCCGTTCCAGCATCATGGTAAGGCCATATACAGCCTGGCAGGTTTCCGGGTATATGGCTTCGTCAATCAGGGCATGGACCAGTTCAGTGTAGCAATAGAGATCGTCCAGGCCGGTCATGGTCAGCCCCAGCGTGTTGGGTATCAGATCGTCCTGGTCACTGTTGCGCAGGAACCTCAGCATAACCGCGTGGTAAGGGGAAGCCAGACCGGTGTCGTGCATGCTGCGGGCAAAGCAGGTGGCTTCGGAGGCGAGGGTTAGGTCGTCCATCTCCCTCAGGCGCTGCTCATAAACCTGCAGGCCGGGGTCTTCAGCACTGCCCGGTGTGGGCGCAAACAGGGCGTTGACCAGGCGGGTTGCGGCGACGTTTCTGTTGGTTTCTATCTTCGGGTCATAGAGGCACTTGGCGATCTGGCCGATCATCTCGCAGATGCTGTCGACCTGCACCGGCCCCTGGTCCAGGAGGCGCCAGACTTCCGCCACCAGGCTGTCCAGCAGGCTCTCATAGCCGAGGTGGGAAATCAGATACCGGTAGAGTTCCTGGACAATCATCCCGAGCTGTTTCGGGCGTTCCCGGTCGGCTTCCGTGAGTTGGCCAGACAGCAGATCCAGGTTCAACGCCATAACCTGGGTCAGGAAGTATCGTGCCTGTTCTGCGGAAATGCCGGGGTGGAAGTAATCGCCCCGGGTGACGGCAAGCATTCGTAGCTCACTGATGGCCTCTACGATGGTTGTAACAGCACCGGCCTCGCGCAGGGAGTGCTTGGCCAGTGCCGGCTGGAGAATTGCCGGCTGAGCCCAGTCGCTGGAGCCGAAGATGCCGGCGGATTCCAGCGAGCGAACCCGCCGGTACAGGGCGTCAAAGCCGCCCGGCAGCGTCATCAGCATTCGGGTGCGCTCTAGCAGCCCAAGGCTGGAGGCCTTGGGGTCGGTGCGACGGGCGCGGGCGAAATCTCCCAGCGCTACATCAAACTGCCTCAATGCCGGCCCGAGCGCAGGATCAGCGTTTTGGTGCGCCATAGCTTCGTCTCCCTCGATCTCTTTTGGCTAGATGTTTGAGGTGGATGCTCAACCGCCGGCCTCCCGATAGGTCACCATACGCTGTTTCTCTTCATCCCAGAGGGCGTACCGGAAGCAGTCCGCAATGTCGCGGGGTGCAAGGGTCGTTATTAGCGGTGATTGTAGTTCAGGAATGGTCGCCATCACTTCGGGAAGGCGGTAGAAGGGAATTCGAACGTTGAGATGATGAATATGGTGGTAGCCAATATTTCCGGTAAACCACTGCATAACCCGATTCATCCGCATGAAACTCGAAGACTCCATGGCTCCCCGGTAAAAGGTCCAGGCTTCGGGCGAGGCAATCTGCATACGCCGGAAACTGTGCTGGGCAAAAAACAGATAGCACCCCATCGCGGCGGCAAGGGTCATGGGCAACAGGATGACATAGAAGACCAGACCGAATCCGCCCAGCACCCACAGCACGGCGATCAACCCGAAATGACTGAACAGGGCTATCAACGAGTCGATGTGTTTGCGGGGGGTCTTCAGCAAGGGTATGAGCGTAATGTTCAAACCGAAAACAATGGGGTAGCTCAACAGCACCACCAGGGGATTCCGCTGGGCGCGATAGGTAAAGCGTTGCCACCGCGTTGAGTCTTGCCACATACGGGCGGTTATAAGCGGAAAAGCGCCCACGCTGGCATCCGAAATCTGGCCCACATGGCCGTGGTGATAATTGTGGCTGGCACGCCAGGAGCGGGTTGGCGTGAGAGTCAAGGCGCCGTAGGTATGGAAGAGCCAGTAGGCAACCCGGGAGTCTTTTAGAATTGCACCGTGCAGGTAATCGTGAAAGGTGATGAAGGCGCGCACCATCAGCAGGGCGCCCAATACCGAAAACACCACTCTGAGGGGCCACCACGGGATCACCCCGGCGGCCGTCAGTGCGGCAAACACCAACCCAAAGGTAGAGCCGACATACCACCAGCTTGTTGCAGCAGATTCTTCAACGTAAGGTTTCGTGGCCTCAAGCAGCTCCCGCCCTACCCGGATATCTTCGCTGTGTTCCGGCAAGCTGTCGTCCGATTCCCGGACATTGTCCTGACGCATGGCCCGTCCCCCCCCTGCCTATAAAATTAGATCTTTTGGCAGGTAATTTCCAACGGCAGGAAACGCTGAAAGCTCTGGGTATCGGCGGTACGCCTGAAAGAACAAACCCCGACAAAAGCCGGGGTCTGAAGGTTTTCGCGAAGCAGCGAGGAGAAGTTACTTCTTCAACCCCATCTCCTCAATTGAAATCTCCCGCATCTTGAACTTCTGGATCTTCCCGGTGACGGTCATCGGGAATTCATCCACGAACTTGTAGTTCTTCGGGATCTTGAAGTGGGCGATCTTGCCCTTGCAGAAGGCCTGCAGGTCCTCTGCGGTGACCGGGGCCGCTTCGGGGGCCAGTTTCACCCAGGCAATCAGCTCTTCACCGTACTTGTCATCGGGAATGCCGGTTACCTGCACTTCCTCGATGGCCGGATGGGTGTAGAGAAACTCTTCGATTTCTTTCGGGTAGATGTTCTCGCCGCCGCGGATGACCATGTCCTTGATGCGGCCGACGATCTGGATGTAGCCGTCCTCGTCCATGGTCGCCAGGTCGCCGGTGTGCATCCAGCCGGCGCTATCGATGGCTTCGCGGGTTTTCTCTTCGTTGTTCCAGTACTTCAGCATCACGCTGTAGCCGCGGGTGCACAGTTCGCCGATTTCGCCGCGCGGGACCACGTTGCCGCTGGCCGGGTCCACGATCTTGGTTTCCAGGTGCGGCTGGGTGCGGCCCACGGTGGTGACCTGCTTCTCGAACGGGTCGAGGGAGCTGGTCTGGGTGGATACCGGGCTGGTTTCGGTCATGCCGTAGGCAATCTGAACTTCTTTCATGTTCATCTTGCCGTTGACCTTCTTCATCACCTCGGCCGGGCAGATGGAACCGGCCATGATGCCGGTGCGCAGGCTGGAGAGATCGTAGGTTTCAAACTCCGGCTCGGCCAGTTCGGCGATGAACATGGTGGGCACGCCATACAGGGCGGTGGCCTTTTCCTGGTGTACGGCCTGCAGCACGGATTTTGGTTCAAAGCCTTCACCCGGGTAGATCATGGTGGCACCGTGGGTAATGCAGCCGAGGTTGCCCATCACCATGCCGAAGCAGTGGTACAGGGGCACCGGGATCACCAGGCGGTCGTTTGCTGTGAAGCGCTGACTCTCGGCCACGAAGTATCCGTTGTTGAGGATATTGTGGTGGGTGAGGGTGGCGCCTTTCGGGTTGCCGGTGGTGCCGGAGGTGAACTGGATGTTGATGGGGTCATCGAACTGCAGCTCGCTCTGGCGTTTGTCCAGATCGTCTTCGGAGACGTCGCCGGCGAAGCCCAGGAACTCTTTCCAGGTCCACATGCCGTCGTGCTTGTCTTCATGCACGTTGATCACGGCGCGCAGCTCCGGTACGTGGTCGGCCTTGAGTTTGCCGGGGACGCTGCGCTTCAGTTCCGGCGCCAGCTCGTAGATCATCTCGCGGTAGTTGGAACCCTTGAAGGCGTCCGCCGTTACCAGCGTGGTGATGCCGGCCAGGTTCAGGGCGTATTGCAGCTCGTGCACGCCGTAGGCCGGGTTGATGTTCACCAGGATGGCGCCCACTTTCGCGGTGGCGAACTGGGTAACGGTCCACTCATAACGGTTGGGGGACCAGATGCCCACGCGGTCGCCGCGCTTCACGCCGATGGCCATGAAGGCGCGGGCGGCTTCGTTGACCTTTTCAACGAATTCTTTGTAGGTCCAGCGAATGTCCTGGTGCAGGCACACCAGGGCTTCGTTGTCCGGATACTGTTCGGCGGTGCGGTCGAGCATTTGACCGATGGTCATGCCCAGCAGGGGCACTTCCGCGGTTCCGCTCGTATAGCTTGGTAGAGTCTTGCTCATATCTCTGCCTCCATTGTTTTTGTATTCGAGGGCGAGCAGGGTTGCGGTCCTGCTAGCGACTCTGACTGTGATACTCGGGGTTTGGTTGCATATCGCTGGCAATCGCCACGCGATTGGACATGTTGTAAAAACCGACCAGGTTGCTCAGGTCCCAGATTCCGCGGTCGCTGAGTCCTGCATCCCGCAGGGCCTGCGTGTCTTTTTCGGTGACGGTGGCCGGTGAGCGAGTCAGGTGGGATGCAAAGTCCAGCATCGCCCGCTGGCGCTTGTCGAGTCTGGCGCTGCGGTAATTCATGACCATGTGCTCGCCCAGTTGGGGATCACCGCTCAGTACCCGCACGGCGGCGCCGTGGGCCACCAGGCAGTAGAAGCATTTGTTCTCTGAGGAGACCACCACGGCCACCATTTCCCGCTCCAGTTTGGAGAGTTCCCCTTCACCGAGCATGAGTTCGTTGTAGAGGCGGGTGAAGCCTTCCAGCTGTTTAAGGTTCTGGCTGTAGGCGGTGAGTACGTTCGGAATCATGCCCAGCTTTTCCTGGCAGATCTGGAAGTACTTCCGGGTGTCTTCCGGCATGTCGCTGATCTCCGGGATCGGGAGATCCAGGGCGACTACGTTTTTATTACTCATTCTTGCTGACTCCTAGCCTTCAGGATTTGGTGCAGTGGCGAGCGGGTACGACTTCCCGGGACACGCTGTGAATACCTCCCTGTACGCTTGCCTGCAGCATCCATGCTGCAGACAGTCCCGGGAAGTCGTACCCGCTCACCACGTTAATCATTGGCAGTTACCGCCTAGCGCCTGTCCTACTTTGGAGCCATTTGCACGGTTCAGTTGGCCGCAGATCCAGTCGCCGGTTGCCACTAATTTTTCGAGATCAACACCTGTTTCTATACCCAGGCCGTTAAGCAGGTATAGCACGTCTTCGGTGGCGACGTTGCCGGAAGCGCCCTTGGCATAGGGGCAGCCGCCGAGGCCGGCGACGGAGGCGTCGATAACCGCAATGCCTTCTTCCAACACCGCGTAGAGGTTGGCCAGGGCCTGGCCGTAGGTGTCGTGGAAGTGGGCGGCCAGCTTTTCCAGGGGAACATGGGCGGCGACGGCTTCAAGCATGCGCTTGGCTTTGATGGGTGTGCCCACGCCGATGGTGTCGCCCAGGGAGATTTCGTGGCAGCCCATGTTGTAGAGGGCTTTGGCCACGGCAGCGACCTGCTCGGGAGCAATGTCGCCTTCGTAAGGGCAGCCCATCACGGTGGAAACATAGCCGCGCACGGGGATGCCGTGCTTGCGGGCTTCTTCCACTACCGGTGCAAAGCGTTCAAGGCTTTCGGCGATGGTGCAGTTGATGTTCTTTTTGGTGAAGGATTCGGAGGCAGCGCCGAATACCGCAACCTCGTCTGCCTTGGCTGCCAGTGCGCCCTCAAAGCCTTTCAGGTTTGGGGTGAGGGCGGAGTAGCGTACGCCGGGCTTACGGGTAATGCCGGCCATCACTTCGGCGGCGTCGCCCATCTGCGGCACCCATTTCGGGGACACAAAGCTGGCGGCCTCAATGTGGCTCAGGCCGCTGTCTGCCAGGCGGTCGATCAGCCCGGTTTTGATGGCGGTGGCGATCACCGGGCCGGGCTCGTTCTGGAGTCCGTCCCGGGGGCTCATCTCAACCAGGCGAACCTGTCTGGGAAAGGCCATCAGCCTGCCTCCTCTTCAGTCACTTCAATGGCGATCAGTTCGGCACCTTCTGAGACCTGGTCGCCTTCGGCGAAGAAGATTTCCGTCACCACGCCGTCGGCCGGGGCCTTGATGGCGTGTTCCATCTTCATGGCTTCCATGATCACCAGGCTCTGGCCGGCGGTGACCTTGTCGCCGACTTTGGCCTGAACGGCCACGATGGCGCCGTTCATGGGCGCGGCCAGGCTGCCTTCGCCGGCTATTTCCTCGAAGCCGTAGGTTTCCCGGTATAGGGTGCAGTTGAAGGTGTCACCTTCGTAGAACAGCACCAACTGGTCGTTGTGCAGGTTGCCGTGGATGCTGATGCGGTGGCCGTTGATCACGGCCTGCAGGTAATCGTCATCCAGGCGGGCGGTGAGGTTGTATACGCTGCCGCCCACGAACACCTGATAGCGGTCGTCCCGTTCCAGGATCTTCAGGTCGTGAATCTCCTCACCCACCTGAAGTTGCAGGGGCTGGGCGTATTCGGAGTTCATGCGCCAGCTGTTCTGGCGGCCAAACGGTGACCAGGGGTCGGTGCTCACCACTTCCCGGGATTTACGCTGCTCCAGTACGAAGCCGGCGGCCAGTACCAGGGCCTTGTGGGTATCGAGTTTCGATTTCGGGAACAGCAGTTCCCGGTGATCGTCGATAAAGCCGGTGGTCAGGTCCGCTTCCCGGAACGGCTGGGCATCGGCCAGGGCGTGCAGGAACCGGATGTTGGTTTTCACGCCGGCAATGCGGTAGTGCTCCAGGGCCTGAACCATGCGGTTGATGGCCTGGTCCCGGGTTTCATCCCACACGATGAGTTTGGCGATCATTGGGTCGTAGTGGATGCTGATGTCGTCGCCTTCGGTAACGCCGGTATCCACACGCACGTGGGCGCTTTCATCCGGGGTGCTCAGGTAGCGCAGGTTGCCGGTGGCGGGCAGGAAGTCCTGGTCCGGGTCTTCGGCATAGATACGCGCTTCCAGGGCGTGGCCCCGGGTTTTTACCTGGGACTGCTCCAGCGGCAGCGGGTCGCCCCAGGCTACCTTCAATTGCCATTCCACCAGGTCCTGGCCGGTGACCATTTCGGTGACCGGGTGCTCTACCTGCAGGCGGGTGTTCATTTCCATGAAGAAGAAGGAGCCGTCCACGTCGTACAGGAACTCGACGGTGCCGGCGCCTACGTAGTCGATGGCCTGGGCGGCTTTTACCGCCGCCTCACCCATGGCTTTGCGGGTGTCTTCGCTCAGGCCGGGGGCCGGGGCTTCTTCCAGGACTTTCTGGTGGCGGCGCTGCACAGAACAGTCCCGCTCGGCCAGGTACACACCGTTGCCATCCTGATCACAGAATACCTGGATTTCCACGTGCCGTGGCTGGGTCAGGTAGCGTTCGATGAGCATATCCGGGTTGCCGAAGGCGTTCTTCGATTCCCGTTTGGCGGCGGCCAGGGCGTCGTCGAAGTCTTCCATGCGCTCTACCACGCGCATGCCTTTGCCACCGCCGCCGGCGACGGCCTTGAGCAGCAGCGGGAAGCCGCATTTTTCGGCTTCTGCCCGGAGTGTTTCCGGGTCCTGGTCGTCGCCATGGTAACCGGGCACCAGGGGCACGCCCGCTTTTTCCATGATGGCCTTGGCGGCGGACTTGGAGCCCATGGCGGCAATAGCCGGGGAGGGCGGGCCGATGAACACCAGGTTATTGGCTTCACAGGCTTCGGCAAAGCCGGTGTTCTCCGAGAGGAAGCCGTAGCCCGGATGAATAGCCTGGGCACCGCTCTTCCTGGCAATCTCGATGATCTTTTCGGCTCGCAGGTAGCTCTCGGAGCTGGGTGCCGGGCCGATGTGGAAGGCTTCGTCGGCCATGGCCACGTGCCGGGCGTTGGCGTCGGCGTCTGAATAGACGGCCACGCAGCGAATACCCATGCGGTGGGCGGTTTGTATGATCCGGCAGGCAATTTCGCCCCGGTTGGCAATGAGAATTTTGCTGAACATTAGTCTGTCTCCGGAACCCAGTTGGCCTTGCGCTTGTTCAGGAAGGCATTGAGCCCTTCCTGCCCCTCTTCACCCACCCGGATATCCGCTATGCGGTGCGCGGTGTCGTCAATCACGTCGTCGTTGATGGGCTTGTGGCTAACGGCAAATACCAGGTCCTTGGCAGCCCGCATGGCTTCCGGGCCGTTGGTGACCAGTTGTTGCACCATCTCGTTGCAGCGGGCTTCCATGGCCTCGACATCGTCGCAGACGATGTGCACCAGGCCGTAGTCCTGTGCCTGCCGGGCGTTGAACACTTCGGCAGAGATAAAGTAGCGGCGGGCCTGGCGTTCCCCAATGGCGCTTACCACGTAGGGGCTGATCACCGCCGGGATCAGGCCGAGTTTCACTTCGCTCAGGCAGAAGCTGGATTTCTCGGTGGCGATGACGATGTCGCAGCAGGCGGCCAGGCCCACGGCGCCGCCATAGGCGGCACCTTGTACCAGGCCAATCACCGGCTTGCGCAGGCCATTGAGTACTTCCATCAGCCGGGCCAACTGGCGGGCATCGTCCAGGTTTTCCTTGTGGCCGTTGTCGGCCATGCGGCGCATCCAGCCAAGGTCGGCCCCGGCGGAGAAATGCTTGCCCTCGGAGCGTAGGATCACCACCTTGGTTTTGCTGTTGGAGCTCACCTCGGTGAGGGTGTTGATCAGCTGCTGGATGATCACGTCGTCAAAGGCGTTGCGTTTGTCGGGGCGATTAAGGACCACCTCGGCAATGCCCCCGGCGCGGTGTCTGAGCAGAACTGCGGATTCGGTGTCTGTCATGTCATTCTCCCCGATTACATCCGGAACACGCCGAAGCGTGTCGGTTTGGCCGGGCGGTTAAGGGTGGCAGACAGGCTCAGGGCAACCACTTCGCGGGTCTGGGCCGGGTCGATCACGCCGTCGTCCCACAGCCGTGCACTGGCGTAGTAGGGGTGGCCCTGGTGCTCGTAGGTGTCGATGATCGGCTGTTTGAATTCGGCCTCTTCTTCGGCGCTCCACTCCTGGCCTTTACGTTCCATGCCCTCGCGGCGCACGGTGGCCATGACGCCGGCGGCCTGTTCGCCACCCATCACCGAGATGCGGGCATTGGGCCACATCCACAGGAAGTCCGGGCTGTAGGCGCGGCCGCACATGCCATAGTTGCCGGCGCCGAAGCTGCCGCCGATCAGTACGGTGATCTTGGGCACGTTGGCGCAGGCCACGGCCATCACCATCTTGGCGCCATGCTTGGCAATGCCTTCGGATTCGTACTTCTGGCCGACCATGAAGCCGGTGATGTTCTGCAGGAACAGCAGCGGGATGTTGCGCTGGCAGCAGAGCTCCACAAAGTGCGCGCCTTTCTGGGCAGACTCACCGAACAGGATGCCGTTGTTGGCGATGATGCCCACCGGATAGCCGTGGATATGGGCAAAACCGGTCACCAGGGTCTGGCCGTAGTAGCGTTTGAACTCGTCAAACTCGGAGCCATCAACGATGCGGGCGATCACGTCGCGTACGTCGAACTGTTTGCGCAGGTCAGTGCCGACGATGCCGTAGATTTCCTCGGCGTCGTACAGCGGCGCTTTCGGCTTGCGGATCTCGACGTCCACTGGCTTGCGGCGGTTCAGGTTGGAGACGCAGCGCCGGGCGATTTCCAGGGCGTGAGCGTCGTTTTCGGCGTAATGGTCGGCAACACCGGAGATCTTGCAGTGTACGTCGGCACCGCCCAGGTCTTCGGCGCTGACCACTTCACCGGTGGCGGCTTTCACCAGCGGCGGGCCGGCCAGGAAGATGGTGCCCTGGTTGCGGACGATGATGGATTCGTCAGCCATGGCGGGTACGTAGGCGCCGCCGGCGGTGCACAGGCCCATGACGACGGCAATCTGGGGGATGTCGTCGGCGGACATGCGGGCCTGGTTGTAGAAGATGCGGCCGAAGTGGTCGCGGTCCGGGAAGACTTCGTCCTGTCTTGGCAGGTTGGCGCCGCCGGAATCGACCAGGTAGATGCAGGGCAGGCGGTTCTGCAGGGCGATTTCCTGGGCGCGCAGGTGTTTTTTGACGGTCAGCGGGTAGTAGCTGCCGCCTTTCACCGTGGCGTCGTTGGCGATGATCATGCATTCGGTGCCGGAGACGCGGCCCACGCCGGCAATGACGCCCGCTGCGGGGACTTCTTCATCGTAGACGTTGTAGGCGGCGAACTGGCCGATTTCCAGGAAGGGGGAGCCGTCGTCCAGGAGGCGGTTTATGCGCTCGCGGGGCAGCAGTTTGCCACGGGCGATGTGGCGCTCCTGGTAGGAGGGGCCACCGCCTTGCTGGATGGTGGAAACTTTGTCGCGCAGGTCCGCTACGGCGGTTGCCATGGAGTCCTGGTTGGCCTGGAATTCGTCAGACCTCGGGTTTATTTTGCTTTGCAGTATCGTCATGTTTTCCGGGCCTCGAGTTTCGGGGCGGCGGGACTGGCGGGGTGTCGCTCCGGGAACCGCTACGAGCACGTCCATGTGCGCTTGTTTCCGGCCATCCTTGGCCTCCAACATTCCCGGAGCGACACCCCGCCAGTCCCTCGTCGTACTTTGGGTGGTGGCCTCTGTAAAACTTTAAAGTTTTGGAGGCCTCTGGCTTGAAGCTGCTTTATTTGTTCAGGTACAGCTCACGGCCAATCAACATCCGGCGGATCTCGGACGTACCCGCGCCGATTTCATAGAGTTTGGCGTCGCGCAGCAGGCGCCCCGTCGGGTATTCGTTGATGTAGCCGTTACCGCCGAGCAACTGGATGGCGTCCAGGGCGATTTTGGTGGCCATTTCGGCGGAGTAGAGGATCGCGCCGGCGGCGTCTTTTCGGGTGGTTTCCGCGCCGCGGTCAGCGGACATGGCGACCATGTAGACGTAGGACTTGGCGGTGTTCATCCAGGTGTACATGTCGGCGACCTTGCCCTGGACCAGCTCGAATTCACCGATGGCCTGGCCGAACTGTTTGCGCTCGCGGATGTAGGGAACCACCACGTCCATGGCCGCCTGCATGATGCCCAGGGGACCGCCGGAGAGGACGAGACGCTCGTAGTCGAGGCCGCTCATCAGGACTTTGGCGCCGTTGCCAACGCCGCCCAGAATGTTTTCTTTGGGAACCTTGCAGTCTTCGAACACCAGTTCACAGGTGTTGGAGCCGCGCATGCCGAGTTTGTCGAGTTTCTGGTGGCGGCTGAAGCCCGGGGCGTCGCGTTCTACGATGAAGGCGGTAACGCCCTTGGAGCCGGCCTGGGTGTCGGTCTTGGCGTAGATGACGTAGGTATTCGCATCCGGGCCGTTGGTGATCCACATTTTGGTGCCGTTGAGGACGTAGTGGTCACCGGCGTCTTTGGCGCTGAGCTTCATGGAGATGACGTCGGAGCCGGCATTGGGCTCGGACATGGCCAGGGCGCCGATGTGTTCACCACTGACGAGCTTCGGCAGGTATTTCTGTTTCTGCTCTTCGGTGCCGTTGCGGTGAATCTGGTTTACACACAGGTTGGAGTGGGCACCGTAGGAGAGGCCAACGGAGGCGGAGGCGCGGCTGATTTCTTCCATGGCGATGACATGCGCCAGGTAGCCCATGTCGGAGCCGCCGTATTCTTCGCTCACGGTGATACCCAGCAGGCCCATGTCGCCCATTTTCCGCCACAGGTCCATGGGGAACTCGTTGTTGCGGTCGATTTCCTCGGCGCGGGGTGCGATTTCAGCGGCGGCGAAGCCGTTGACCTGCTCACGCAGCATGTCGAGGGTTTCACCGAGGCCGAAATTGAGCTCTGAGTATTGTGATTTCATCGTTGGCTACCTTTGGTTTTCTATCATTTGTGTTCAGCGGTCTGCCGGGCTTCGTCGTCGGCCAGGGCCTGCTGTTTCTTTTTGTTCTGCAGTTCAGCCAGGGCTTCGCGGCACCGGGTTTCGGCTGTGTCTATTTCCATTTCCGCCTGGGCAATGTCGTTCTTTTGCTGTTCCATTTGTGCTCGTTTGTTGGCCAGAATGGTCAGCATCTTGTGAAGCTGTTTCTCATTTCCGCTGAGGGTTTCGTCCCACAGGTCAAACAGCTCTTTGGTTTCGGCCAGGGAAAAACCCATGCGCTTGCCCCGGAGGATGAGCTTCAGGCGCACCCGATCCTTTGAACTGAAGATCCGTGTCTGCCCGCGCCGTGAGGGCTTGAGCAGCTCCTGATCTTCGTAGAAACGAATGCTCCGGGTTGTTACATCGAACTCTTTGGCGAGCTCGCTGATGCTGAATGTCTTCTTTATGTCCATTGGGATTTCCTTTTTAGACTTAGGTTAGATAAAGTTTACGTAAACGTAAAGTAGTTTTAGAGTCCGATTTTAAACAAACAGAATCCTGAAAAGGGGGAGTGAACGATGGAATTTAAAAATGTAGCAGCCATTGTAACAGGCGGGGCTTCCGGGCTGGGCGAGGGTGCTGCCCGTGCGCTGGCGGCTGCCGGGTGCAAGGTGGCTATTCTGGATCTTCAGAAAGCGCAGGGTGAAAAGGTGGCAGCGGATATCGGCGGGATCTTCCTGGAGTGCGATGTCAGCTCGCCGGACAGCGCCGAGGCAGCCATCAAGGCAGCACGGGAAGCCCATGGCCATTGCGGCATTGCGGTGAACTGTGCCGGTATTGCCCCCGCCTCGAAGATTCTGGGCCGTGATGGTGTGATGCCGCTGGAGAACTTCAGCAAGGTTATCCAGGTCAACCTTATTGGCACCTTTAACATTATGCGCCTGGCGGCGGCGGAAATGGCCCAGCGTGAGCCGAATGCCGATGGTGAGCGTGGCGTGATCATCAACACGGCGTCGGTGGCCGCTTATGAAGGCCAGATCGGCCAGGCGGCGTATAGTGCTTCCAAGGGTGGCGTGGTTTCTCTGACACTCCAGTCCGCCCGTGAGCTGGCCCGGGAAGGTATCCGGGTGAATACCATTGCGCCGGGACTGTTCATGACGCCGATGATGGCTGGCATGCCTGAAGAAGTTCAGGAGAGCCTGGCTGCTACGCTGCCGTTCCCGAAGCGGCTCGGCAAACCGGAGGAGTTTGGCATGATGGTAGACCAGATGGTGCGTAACCCGGTTCTCAACGGCGAGGTCATCCGCCTCGATAGCGCCCTGCGTATGGCGCCCAAGTGACATCATTCAATTGCAGGAGACATTCATGACCATGTCTGTTGATAAAGAAGAACTGGCGATGTTCCGTGAGTCGGTGATCAGGGCTCTGGAAGCCGAGGTTAAGCCTCATTACGAAGCCTGGGAGAAGACCGGCATCGTGCCCAGGGAGCTGTGGAACACCCTCGGCAACGCCGGCATGCTGTGTGTCGACGTGCCCGAAGAGTGCGGGGGGGTCGGTGCACCCTTCCAGTTCTCCGTGGTTGTGGGAGAAGAGCTTGCCCGCATGGGGTTCGGCGCGCTGTCCACCAATGTGATGGTGCACTCGGATATTGTTGCGCCGTACCTTAGCCACCTTGCCAGCGAAGAGCAGAAGCAGCAGTGGCTGCCAAAGCTGGTTTCCGGGGAGGCGGTTGGCGCCATCGCCATGACCGAACCCGGCGCCGGCAGTGACCTGCAGGCGATCCGCACCAGTGCCGTGAAGGATGGCGACGACTACATCCTCAATGGCTCGAAGACCTTCATCACCAACGGCCAGCACGCCGACATGGTCATCGTGGCCGCCAAGACGGATCCCAAAGCCGGTGCCCGAGGCATCAGCCTGTTCCTGGTGGATACGTCACTGCCGGGCTACAGCAAGGGCCGGAACCTGGACAAGATCGGCCAGCATTCCGGTGACACCTCCGAGATGTTCTTCTCGGATATGCGCATTCCGTCTTCTGCTCTTCTGGGTGAGGAAGGGCAGGGTTTCATGTACCTGATGCGCGAGCTGCCCCGGGAGCGGCTGGTGATTGGTGCCCTTGGTGTTGCCGCCGCCCGTGGCTCCCTCGACCTGACCATCGCCTATGCCCAGGAGCGGGAACTGTTCGGCCAGAAACTGGCCCAACTGCAAAACACCCGGTTTGAAATCGCCCGCATGGAGACCGATTACCGGGTCAACAAGGCGTTCGTGGACCAGTGTATTGATCATTACGATCTGGGCGAGCTGGATGCCCCAACTGCCTCCATGGCCAAGTACAGCGCCACCGAGATGCAGTGTCGCGTGGCCGATGGTTGTTTGCAGCTGTTTGGCGGTTACGGCTATACCACGGAGTACCCGATCTCCCGGGCCTTTATCGACGCCAGGGTGCAGCGGATTTACGGTGGCACCTCGGAAGTGATGAAAGAAATTATTGCCCGTTCTGTGCTGGGCAAAGCCTGAAACCCGGGAACCTAATCCGGTTCTATAGAGGGCAATTCGAATGTTTGGGGTCCGAGCAGGGGGATGCCTTTCCGGGACTGTCCAAAACATGGATGTTTTGGACAAGCGTACAGGGACGTATATACCGCGTGTCCCGGAAAGGCATCCCCCTGATCGGGCCCTCCCCCAAATCAGGAGGACAATCAAATGAACAGCAATGACGTAGTAATAGCAGGTTCCGCAAGAACACCAATGGGCGGCATGATGGGCTCCCTCAGTTCCGTGCGTTCCCCGGATCTGGGCGCCACCGCCATCAGGGCGGCCATCGAACGCTCCGGCCTCCAGCCGGCTGACATCCAGGAAGTGATCATGGGCTGCGTACTGCCCGCGGGCCTCGGCCAGGCCCCGGCCCGCCAGGCCTCCCGTGCCTCCGGCATCCCGGACAGCTCCGGCTGCACCACCGTCAACAAGATGTGCGGCTCCGGCATGCAGGCCGTGATCATGGCCCACGACCAGATCAAGGCCGGCACCAACAACATCATGATCGCCGGCGGCATGGAAAACATGAGCCAGGCGCCGTACCTGTTGCCCAAAGCCCGCGCCGGCATGCGCATGGGCCACGGCCAGGTGATGGACAGCATGTTCCTGGACGGCCTGGAAGACGCCTATGAAGGCGGCCTGATGGGCGTGTTCGCCCAGCGCACTGCTGACAAATACGACATCAGCCGCCAGGCCATGGATGAATTCGCTATCGGCTCCCTGCAGAAATCCCTGGCCGCCATCGAAAACGGCTGGTTCCGGGACGAGATTGTTCCAGTGACTGTCTCTGGCCGTGGTGGTGACACCAACGTCGACACTGACGAGCAACCGGGCAACGCCAAACCGGAGAAAATCCCGCATCTGAAACCGGCCTTCGCCAAAGACGGTTCGGTGACCGCCGCCAACTCCAGCTCCATCAGCGACGGCGCCTCTGCGCTGGTGCTGGCATCCGCTGCTGAAGCCGACGCCCGCGGCCTGACGCCCCAGGCCCGTATCCTGGCCCACGCCACCCATGCCCGCTTGCCGGCCGAGTTCACCCTGGCGCCCATCGGTGCCATCGAAAAAGTGCTGAAGAAAGCCGGCTGGAGCGTGGACGACGTGGATCTGTTCGAGATCAATGAAGCCTTCGCGGTGGTCACCCTGGCGGCCATTAACGAGCTCAAACTCCCAGCCGAAAAGGTCAACGTCCACGGTGGCGCCTGCGCCCTTGGTCACCCGATTGGTTCTTCGGGGTCGCGGATCATCGTTACCCTGATTAATGCCCTGAAGCAGCGTGGCCTGAAGCGTGGCGTAGCTTCACTGTGTATTGGTGGGGGCGAGGGTACCGCCGTGGCCATTGAGCTGATCTGATCTGGCCCGGGAGGCAGCTCCGGTTTTGGTCTGCCTCCCCCCGCTCCTCACACTTCAAATCTGACGGGCCTGAAAATTTCTGGGCTCAATCCGGAGTTTTTTCAGCCGCGAGGTGAGGGTGGTTGGCTTGATGCCCAGCATCGCCGCCGCCCCGTCCTCCCCGAATACCCGGCCGCCACTCATTTCCAGGGCCTTTGTCAGGTTCTGTTTTTCCAGCTCTCTGAGTTCGTGTTCAGTCATCAGTTCGCCGTTGAAATGCCGGGCCGGCGGCGTTTGTTCGGGCGTGGGTCTGGCGGCGGAATCCGGCCCGGGAAGATCCAGGTCCAGTCTGCCGTTGGCGGTGATGACCTGGCGCTCAATCACGTTCTCCAGCTCCCTCACGTTGCCCGGCCACTGGTAGGCCTTGAGGGTCTCCACGTCCCGCTCTCTTAATGTCAGCTGGGGCCGGTTGAACTTCTGGCAGGCCCGGTTCAGGAATTCCCGGGCGAGAATGGGAATGTCTTCCCGGCGCCGGCGCAGTGGCACCGACTCGATAGGGAAGACGTTCAGGCGGAAGTAGAGGTCTTCCCGGAAGGCTTTCTCCTGAACTTCCGATTTCAGATCCCGGTTGGTGGCCGCGATGACCCGGACATCCACCGCCCGGGTGCGGTTTTCGCCCACGCGCTCGAACTGCTGGTCCTGCAGAACCCGAAGCAGTTTGCCTTGAAGTTCCAGCGGGATTTCCCCCACTTCGTCCAGGAACAGGGTGCCGCCGTCGGCCAGCTCGAACCGGCCCACGCGGTCGCTGACGGCGCCGGTGTACGCGCCCTTGATGTGGCCGAAAAACTCGCTCTCGAACAGGTCCTTGGGAATGGCCGCGCAGTTCACCCGGATCAGGGGCCGGTCCCGCCGGCTGCTGGACTGGTGGATGGCGCGGGCGATCAGTTCCTTGCCGGTGCCGGATTCGCCGGTGATCAGCACGTTGGCATCGGTCGGCGCTACCATGCTGATTCGTTGCACAATGGCTCGGATGGCCTCGCTCTGGCCAAGGATTTCGTGAAAGTGATATTCCGCGCTGAGTTCCTCCTGCAGGTAGGCGTTTTCCATTTCCAGCCGGTGTTTGAGGGTCTCCACCTCCTCCAGCGCTTTCTGCAGTTCTTTCTGGGCCTCGAGGCGTGCCGAGATATCCCGGAAGACCACCACGGCGCCCACCGGATGGCCGTTATCCAGAATCGGCGTGCTGGTGTATTCCACCGGGAAGCCAGTGCCGTCCTTGCGCCAGAACCAGTCCTCGCCTATCTGCTTCACGCTGGCGTCCCGGAACGCAGCATAAATGGGGCACTCTTTCAGGGGGAAGAGGCTGCCATCCGCATGGGAGTGATGCACAACGCGGTGAATGACCCGGCCCATCAGCTCATCAATACGCCAGCCCAGCATCCGTTCCGCGGCCGGGTTGGCAAAGGTGGTTCGCCCCTCCGCATCGACGCCGTAGATGCCTTCTCCGACCGCGTGCAGGATGAGCTGGTTCTCCCGTTCCATGTCCTTGAACAGTTCCTCCACCCGTCGCCATTCGAGCAGCCCTCCCCGGTGGTAGTGGTTGGCATCGTGTCGTTCCCGAAGGGTACGCAACTGGCGGCGGTCCCGAAGCAGCAGCAAGACGTTCCGGGATTCCGCCTCGCCAACCCGGGAGGAGGAGATCTCCAGCTCCACTGTGTGGCCGTCCCTGCGCCTGAGCATGAAGTCTTTGCTCCAGCCGTGGCTTCGGAACAGGGTTTCTTCAGTGAAGGTAATCAGTTGCGGGCGCTGGTCAGGGAACAGAAGGGTGCAGGGGGTGCCCGTCAGGGATTGCCGGTCCGTGCCGATCATGCGGGCAAGGGCGCTGTTGGCCGCAACGATCAGATCCTGGCTGGCATCCACCAGCAGGGCGGCTTCGGGCAGGTGGTCGATCCAGTTCGTGGCGGCTATCGGAGTGATGGCGTTTTCGGGGCTCATGGGTCTGTCCTGTGTTATCCCGGATAAGACCAGACAAACCCTGTGCCAACTACGAAAAATCGTGGCATTTGCTACGAAAAATCGTTAACTACGAAAAATCGTAGTTGGTGAGATTCGTAGTCTTGGATTTAAACACCAGTTAAAACAGCGCATTAATAAAAAAACAGCAGTTGGCACAAACCCTGCGATAGCTCTTTCAGAACGTAAAAAAGGTCCGGCCCTTTTTCAACTCCGGATCCGAACTGCACCTTGGCTGCACCGCGAGAGTGCAAAAACAACCCGAGATTAGGGAGAGTGCCCCATGACCACAAAAAGCCTTGGTAATCCGTTTGACGGTGACCAGTCACTGATTCACGCCAGAACCTGTGGCTGTCTGGAATGCAAGCCCGGGCAGGAAACGCCGTCGGTGCCTCTGAATCTCCAGCAATCGACAAGCCAGGATGCATCGGCCTCCGAAGGCGCCATGGATTCCGAGGTCATGATGGACCGGGCAATCGAGAGCGCGGTGGTTCGGTCGGTGTTCGGCCACAACGATCACAGTCGCCGGAGCTTCATGAAAATGATGGGGGCGGGCACCGCGGCCGCGCTGCTGGGCAGCGTCTTTCCCATGGACAAGGCCAAGGCGGCGGTCAAGGAATCCCTGGGCAAGCTGGAGAAGACCAAACTCAACGTCGGCTTCGTGCCTATCACCTGTGCCACGCCCATCATTATGGCGCACCCCATGGGTTTTTATGAGCGCTACGGCCTGGATGTGACCGTTACCAAAACCGCCGGCTGGGCGGTGGCCCGGGACAAGTCCCTGGCAGGCGAATACGACGCTTCCCATATGCTGACCCCCATGCCCCTGGCCATGAGCATGGGCGCCGGTTCAACACCCGAGCCGTTTATCATGCCGGCGGTTGAGAACATTAATGGCCAGGCCATCGTCCTGCATGTGGATCACAAGGACAAGCGGGACCCGAAACAGTGGAAAGGCTTCAAGTTCGGGGTGCCGTTCGAATACTCCATGCACAACTTCCTGCTGCGCTACTACCTGGCCGAGAACGGTATCGACCCCGACAAGGACGTACAGATCCGCGTGGTGCCGCCACCCGAGATGGTTGCCAACCTGCGTGCCGGTAACCTGGATGGCTACCTGTCTCCGGACCCGTTCAACCAGCGTGCGGTGTGGGAGAAGGTGGGCTTCATCCATATGCTCACCAAGGACATCTGGGAAGGCCACCCGTGCTGCGCCTTTGCCTGCAGCCAGCAGTTCGCCACCCGGAACCCGAATACCTACGGCGCCCTGCTGCGTGCGATCATCGACGCCACCCAGTACTCCAACAATCCGGATAACCGCAAGGAAATTTCCGAAGCCATTGCACCAAAGAACTACCTGAATCAGCCGGTTCCGGTGATTCAGCAGGTGCTCACCGGCTACTACGCCGATGGTTTGGGCGAGGTGAAAAACGTACCGGACCGTATCGACTTCGATCCGTTCCCCTGGCACTCCATGGGTGTCTGGATTCTCACCCAGATGAAGCGCTGGGGTTATATCGAAGGCGACGTGGATTACAAGGGGATCGCCGAACAGGTCTACCTGGCGGGCGAGACCGGCAAGGTCATGGAAGAACTGGGCTACACGGCTCCGGACAGGACCTACAAGACCCACACCATCATGGGCAAGACCTTCGATTCGGATCGTGCCGAAGCCTATGCCCGCAGCTTCGCGATTGGAAGGGTGTAATCATGGCTTCGTTGAACGTACGGGCAGCACTGCTGTCGGTGTCGTTCCTGATTCTGGCCCTGGGGCTCTGGGAAATGGCAACCCAGCCCCCGGAAGCCCAGACCGGAATGACGGAATACGAGATACTGATGGGGGGTGCCGACCAGGAATCCCGGGTGCCGCCGCCCTCAGCGGTGATCAAGCTGGCCTGGGCCGAGTTGTCCAACCCGTTCTATGACGCCGGCGCCAACGACAAGGGTATCGGCATCCAGTTGGGGTATTCGGTGTACCGGGTGCTGACCGGCTACCTTGCTGCCATGGCCATCGCGCTGCCCATAGGTTTCCTGATTGGCATGTCGCCGTTGATGTACAAGGCGCTGAACCCGTACATCCAGGTTCTGCGCCCCATCTCGCCCCTGGCCTGGATGCCGCTGGCCCTGTTCATTATCCAGGATTCCGATGCCTCGGCGATCTTCGTGATCTTCATCTGCTCAATCTGGCCGATGTTGCTCAACACCGCCTTCGGCGTTGCCAATGTGAGGCAGGACTGGGTGAACGTGGCCCGCACCCACGAACTCGGGCCGCTGCGCACCGCCATCACGGTGATCCTGCCGGCCGCCGCACCGACCATCCTGACCGGTATGCGAATTTCCATCGGCATTGCCTGGCTGGTCATTGTGGCCGCGGAAATGCTCGTGGGCGGCACCGGTATCGGCTATTACGTGTGGAACGAATGGAACAACCTGGATCTGGCCAGTGTGATCTTCTCCATCCTGATGATCGGGGTGGTGGGCATGCTGCTGGACCTGGCCCTGGGCAAGGCCCAGAAGCTGGTGGAATACAAAGAATGAGTGGTCCGGCAACGGGCAACCGGTGCCGGCCTCAACCCTCCGAATGGAGACCTGTTATGAGTAAGTCATTCCTGGAAGTAGAGGGTCTGTCCAAAGTGTATCCGGACGGCCAGGGCGGCGAACTGACTGTGTTCGAGGATGTCCGCTTTGCTCTGGAGAAAGGGGAGTTTGTCTGCATCATCGGCCACTCCGGTTGCGGCAAATCCACCATCCTGAATGTGCTGGCGGGCCTGGACGAAGCCAGTGCCGGCAATGTGGTGATGAACGGCAAGGAAGTCAAAGGTCCCGGGCTTGAACGTGGCGTGGTGTTCCAGAACTACAGCCTGCTGCCCTGGAAAACCACACTGAACAACATCGTGTTTGCTGTTCGCGCCCGTTGGCCCAAATGGTCCAGGGAAGAGGTTAAAGCGCACAGCGAGCGCTACCTGAAAATGGTGGGGCTGGATCACGCCCTGAATCGCAAGCCGTCCCAGCTCTCCGGAGGCATGCGCCAGCGGGTCAGTATCGCCCGGGCCTTCGCCACCCAGCCGGAACTCCTGTTGCTGGACGAACCCTTCGGCGCCCTGGATGCGCTGACCCGGGGTGTGATCCAGGATGAACTGGTGAAGATCTGGGAAGAAACCCGCCAGACCGTGTTCATGATCACCCACGATGTGGACGAAGCCATCCTGCTCTCCGACCGCATCTTCCTGATGTCCAACGGTCCCAATGCCCGCATCGCCGAAAGCGTAAAAGTGGACATCCCGCACCCACGGGCCCGGGCCACCATCTTCCAGAACCCGGCTTACCACAAAACCCGGGACTACCTGGTGGACTTCCTGGTCAACCGCAGTGGCGCGGCCCTGCCAGAGAAAGACGGCAGCCCGAAAGTCGCCGAGCCTGCCAAGGGCGTTGCCCAGTCAACGCCAGCGTCTGCCGAACCTGAATCCGAATCTGAAACTGCCGCTCGCGCGGTGAATGCCTGAAATCTAAAGCCAAGAGAGGAAACAGCCATGATGAACAAAGAACTGATGACCGCCAAAATCCTGGAAGCCAAAGTTTCCAAGGGCATTACCTGGGAATCCATCGCCGAAACCATCGGCATGTCCCCGGTGTTCACCACCTCAGCGGCCCTGGGCATGAACAGCCTGACCGAAGACAAGGCCTTCGCGTTGTGCGAAATCCTGGGTCTGGACAAGCCGGTGGCGGAAGCCCTGCAGGTCTGCCCGAAAAAGGCCTGGGACGGCGCCGTGCCGCAGGATCCGCTGATCTACCGTTTGTATGAGGTGGTGGGTGTTTACGGTGACACCATGAAAGAACTCATCCATGAGAAGTTCGGCGATGGCATCATGAGCGCCATCGACTTCACCATGGATGTCGAGAAGGAAGAGAACCCGAAGGGCGACCGCGTTGTGGTTACCATGAACGGGAAGTTCCTGCCTTACAAGGCCTGGTAACCTCAATGCCTGTAACTTCGGAGTTTCCGTCCTTGTAGCCTGTGGGTTGAGGGGCGGGCCTGCCACCCCCGTACCTGCCCGCCAAATCTCAGGCTACAAAAAGACCAGCCCTTAAAAGTTCAGGCCGAACGAGACCGAGCCACAGACCCAGATGCGAGGGCAACCTCGGCCACCGTATGCAGCTTCTCCAGTTGCGACTGCAACATGGCAATCGGCCGCGTGCCCTCGAGGGTGAGGGCGATGTTCAGGTGCTCGCCGGCGGTTTCTACCGCCATGGTGGCAATCCGGAACCCGCGGATGCGGACCACCTGGCACAGACGCTCCAGGGCGGCGGCCTCGTGGGTCATCCGGCAATTGATGGTGTAGCTGGGTGTTGATGGCTGGGGTTGCGGGTTCATGCAACTTGCTCCTTGCCGGCTTTGGGCGTGCGTCGGGTTTCGTCGATCATGTCTGTGTTGCTGGCGCCGGGTTTGACGATGGGCCAGACGTTTTCTTCACGGCTGATGGCCACGTGCAGCAGCATGGGGCCGTTGTAGGCCAGGATGGTTTCGATGCCACGGCGGATCTGGTCGGTGCGTTCGATGTATAGGCCCGGGATGTCAAAGGCCCGGGCCATGGCGACGAAATCCGGATTGTCGTCCAGGTTTATCTGGCTTTCCCGGTTGTTGTAGAACAGCTCCTGTTGCTGGCGGACCATGCCCAGGCACTGGTTGTCCATGATGATGAGCTTCACCGGCAGGTTGTAGCGGCGGATGGTAGCCAGTTCCTGGGCGTTCATCATGAACGAACCATCGCCGGTAACGTTGATGACCGTGCTGTTGCGGTCGGCAAACTGGGCGCCGATGGCCGCGGGCAATCCAAAGCCCATGGTGCCGAGGCCGCCACTGGTGAGGTGGTGGCGTGGGTGGTCGAAGTCATAGTGCTGGGCAACCCACATCTGGTGCTGGCCCACGTCGCAGGCGATCACGGTGTCGTCGGGAGCAATCCGTGAGAGCTGGCGGATAAAGGCCGGGCCGGTAATGGGTGCCATAGGACCATCGTTGTCGGCCGCGTGGAAGCCGCCGGTGGTGTGCCAGGTGCGGCACTGTTTCTGCCAGTCGCTGATGGTCAGTGGCTCATCCTGCAAGGCTCCGGCCAGTACCTTCAGTATTTCGTTCAGGTCCCCGCGGATAGCCAGATCGGCCGGGCGCAGTTTGTTGATTTCGGCGGCATCGGCGTCGATGTGGATCAGCTTTGCGTTGGGGGCGAAGCCGTCCAGGTTGCCGGTGGCGCGGTCGTCCAGGCGGGCGCCGATGACCAGCAACAGGTCGCATTCGTCCACCGCCTTATTGGCGGCGCGTGAGCCGTGCATGCCCAGCATGCCCAGATTGTAGGGATTGTGTTTGCCCGGGTTGCCGATGCCCTTGAGGGTTAAAACCGCCGGCAATTCGGAATATTCGGCAAACGCCCGGAAGCTGTCCTCGGCGTGGGCCAGGCTGATGCCACCGCCGCTGTAGAGCAGGGGCTTGCGGGCGGCGTGCAGCATCGCCAGGGCTTCCGTCAGGTCTGTCGAGGCCGTTTCACGGGGCTCGGGTTGGGAGAAGGGCGCATCGGCCACTTCGGTCAACAACAGGTCTTTGGGAACATCAATCCAGACCGGGCCGGGGCGGCCGCTCTGGGCCAGTTCCATGGCTTCTTCCATGATCGCGGGCAGGGCATTGGCGTCGTCGACCAGGTAGCTGTGTTTGACGATACCCAGGGTCATGCCCAGTACATCGGTTTCCTGGAAGGCATCGGTGCCGATCAGGCCGGAGGGCACCTGGCCGGTGATAACCAGCATGGGGATGGAATCCCGGTGAGCGTTGGCCACGCCGGTGACCAGGTTGGTTGCACCAGGGCCTGAGGTGGCGATGCACACCCCCCAGAGTGCCGCTGGCCCGGGCATAGCCGTCGGCAGCGAGGGCGCAACCCTGCTCGTGGCGGCACAGCACGTGTTCCACGCTCACATCGTCTACCAGCGCGTCGTATAGCGGCATGATGCAGCCGCCCGGATAACCGAAAACCGTGCGGATGTTGTGGCGGTGGAACGCTTCAAGAATGTGCTGTGCGCCGTTCATGGTCGTTTTTCCTTTTTTCCTGGCCGCAAATAAAGAAACCCCCCGGGACCTTTCGGTGCCGGGGGTTTCTGGTGTCTTGTCAGGTTTGTCGCTATCTCACCCGCTTGTCCACGCAGAAGCCCCCAGACGGTACCACGACCACCAGGACTAGCTTCACAAGGACAATCACTGCGTTGAGATTCATATAATCGACGGTCTGCTCTGAATTCGTCAAAAGATTCTGTGTAGAATCTACCCCACGTTTTCAGCCGGATGCAACCGTTAATTACGGGTTTTTTCTGCCAGCCTCGAGAGAGGCTTCATATCAGTAACAGTGAGAGTAACAGTGAGCATTCAATGACGAAAGCAAAATGGGGTTCCCTCGGTCTGTCACTTCTGGTCGTGATTGCGCTGGTGATCTGGATGGCTACCGGTGAGGTGAAGGTAGCCAGTGATGAGCCTCTGGAGCGCCAGGATGGCGGTGACGGCCAGTTGACAAGCGTGCAGGTGGAAATCCTGACAGCGAAGCTCCACGAGCCGGGGTTGATGCTTCAGGGACAGTTGGAGCCATGGAATTCCGTGATGCTCAGTGCCCAGGTTTCGGGCCGGATTGAATCCCTGGCTGTCGGACTCGGCGAGCAGGTCCGGGAAGGGCAGGCGCTGCTTACGGTTTCCGATGAAGGGCGCAGTTCCGCGGTTCTGCGCTGGCAATCCAGGGTTCGCAAGCTGGAGGCAGACCTGGCCGCTGCCCGCCGGCTGAGGGCCGACAACCTTGCCGCCCAGTCGGAAGTGCTGGCCCTTGAGAGTGAACTGGCCGCCGCCAATGCGGAACTGACCAACGCCCGGCAGGCTGTCAGCCATCTCACACCTGAGGCGCCTTTCGACGGCACCATCAACAGCAAATCCGTGGATACCGGCGATCTTGTGCAGGTGGGCTCTCCGCTTTTCCAGCTGGTAAGAGTGGACCGTCTGAAAGCGACCGCGCAGATTCCCCAGCAGTCAGTGACCAATGTGGCAGCCGGCCAGGCCGTTCGCGTGGATCTGCTGGATGGCAGCCGGCTCTCCGGCGTTGTAACGTTTGTGGCCAGTGCGGCATCGCCGGAAACCCGCAGCTTCGCAGTGGAAATCGCCGTGGAAAATCCGGACCGCAGGCGGGTGGCCGGTGGCAGCGCCAGCCTGCGAATCGCGCTGCCCGAGGTGAAGGCGATGTTTATTTCTCCGGCTTATCTTTCGCTCGGGGACGATGGCCGCCCGGGGGTGAAATACGTGGACGACCAGAACCGGGTGGTGTTCGGTGAGGTGACATTGCTGAGTGTTTCCACCGACGGGGCCTGGGTAACCGGGTTGCCGGATGAAATCCGTCTCATCACCCGGGGTGGCGGTTTCGTGAGTACCGGTGAGAAAGTGATGCCGGTCGACACCTCTGAAAACAGGGGTTAGGCCAGATGCGTGCGCTGATTTTTGCGGCCATTGATCGCAGCCGTACCACGCTGCTGACCCTGCTGTTCCTGATTCTCGGCGGTATCGCGGCGTTCCAGACCATTCCCAAGGAAGCCAATCCCGACGTCACCATCCCGGTGATCTATGTCTCCATGACCCTGGACGGGATCAGCCCGGAAGACGCCGAGCGTCTGCTGGTTCGGCCCATGGAGCAGGAGCTGCGATCCCTCGAGGGCATCAAGGAAATGCGGGGTACCGCGTCCGAGGGGCATGCCTCAGTGATGCTGGAATTTGATGCCGGTTTCGATCCGGACAAAGCCTTGCAGGATGTACGTGAGAAAGTCGACACCGCCCGCAGTGAGCTGCCGGGAGAGGCAGACGAACCGAGGGTCAACGAGATCAACGTGTCCTTGTTCCCAGTGTTGTCGGTCGGGCTGTCCGGCCCCCTGTCGGAGCGGGAGCTGATTACCATTGCCCGCCAGTTCCAGGATGCCATCGAGTCCATTCCGGAGGTGCTGGAAGTCGAGATCGGCGGCGACCGGGAAGACCTGCTGGAAATCGTGGTGGATCCCCAGGTTCTGGAAAGCTACGGCATCGATTTCGATCAGTTGGCCTCACTGGTCACCCGCAACAATCAGCTGGTGGCTGCCGGCTCGCTGGATACCGGAAACGGCCGCATGGCCCTGAAAGTGCCCGGGGTGATCGAGACCATCGAGGATGTGATGTTCATGCCGGTCAAGGTGGATGGCGATACGGTGGTGACCTTCGGGGATGTCGCCATGCTACAGCGCACCTTCAAGGATCCCACCGGCTTTGCCCGCATCAACGGCGAGCCGGCGCTGGTGCTGGAAGTCTCCAAGCGCTCCGGCGCCAACATCATCGAAACCATTGCCCATATCCGCGATCTCATCGACCAGGCCAGGCCCCAACTGCCGGAAAGCCTGGAAATCCGCTACATCATGGATCAGTCCGAGGAAGTGCGGGACATTCTCAGCGACCTGCTGAACAACGTACTCACCGCCATTGTGCTGGTGATCATCGTGGTGATTGCAGCCATGGGGCCGCGTTCCGCATTCATGGTGGGTTTGACCATTCCGGGCGCTTTCCTTACCGGCATCCTGGTGATCTGGAGCATGGGGTTGACCCTCAATATCGTGGTGCTGTTCAGCCTGATTCTGGTGGCGGGCATGCTGGTGGATGGCGCCATTGTGGTGTCCGAGCTGGCGGACCGCAACCTGTCGGATGGCCAGGCGGTAAAAAACGCCTGGGCCGGGGCCGCAAGCCGCATGGCCTGGCCCATCATTGCCTCCACGGCCACCACGCTGGCGGTGTTTGTGCCTCTGCTGTTCTGGCCCGGGGTGGTGGGGGAGTTCATGAAGTTCCTGCCCTTGACGGTCATCATCTGTCTGGTGGCATCGCTGGCGATGGCGCTGGTGTTTCTGCCGGTGCTGGGCAGTGTCAGTGGCGGCCGGAGGGACCGGCAGAGAGAAACAACAGGCCGGCTGATGCAAGGCTACCGCTGGCTGCTGTCGGTGCTGCTGAAGTCGCCCGGGCTGACGCTGACTGGTGTGCTGTGTGTGATTGCGGTGATATACGCCGCCTATGCCCGCTTCAATTACGGTGTGGAGTTTTTCCCGAGTGTCGAACCGGATTCGGCCCAGGTGCAGGTCCGTGCCAGAGGCGATCTGTCAGTGTGGGAGCGGGATGTGATCGTGCGTGAGGTGGAACAGCGCCTGCAGGGAATGCCGGAGGTAAAGGCCCTGTACGCGCGTTCAATGGTCAGTGCCAGTTCGCAGATGGCGCCCGATGTGATTGGTGTTCTGCAGTTTCAGTTTACCGACTGGTACACCCGGCGCCCGGCCAGTGCCATTATGGAGGATTTCCGGGCGCGGACCGATGATATCCCGGGCATTGAGCTGGAATTCCGCAAGCAGGAGGGCGGACCGGCGGAGGGCAAACCCATTGAGCTGCAGGTGAGCAGCCGTGAGGCCGACGGCCTTAACGGCTATGTGGACAGGATCAAAGACCGCATGCGGGAGCAGGGTGGTTTTGCGGATATCGAGGATGACCGGAGCTTGCCGGGTATTGAGTGGCGGCTGCAGGTTGACCGGGAGGCCGCTGCCCGGTTCGGCACCGATGTGCTGGGTATTGGCAGTGCCGTGCGCCTGGTCACCAACGGTCTGGTGTTGGCGACCTATCGCCCGGAAGACGTCCGGGATGAAGTGGATATTGTGGTTCGGGTACCGAACAACTGGCGGGAGCTGGACCATCTGCAGCGCCAGACCATTCGTACCTCCCGGGGCCAGGTGCCGCTCTCGCAGTTCGTCGACCTTCAGCCGGGGGACAAGACCGGCAGTATTGTCCGGGTGGATGGCCAGCGCACCGTGACCATCAAGTCCGATCTGGCCCCGGGCCGTCGGGTTGACGAACTTCTGCGATCCCTGCAGGCCGGGATGCCGGAGCCACCGGAAGGCATTTCGGTAAAATTTGCCGGCGAAAACGAGGATCAGCAGCAGGCGGCCAACTTCCTGATCACCGCCTTTCTGGTGGCCATCGGGCTGATGTTGCTGATTCTGGTGACCCAGTTCAATTCACTCTACCAGACCTTCCTGATCCTCTCCGCCATTGTGCTTTCGACGGCGGGGGTGCTTCTTGGCCTGCTGGTCAACGGCCAGTCGTTCGGCATTGTGATGGTGGGCATGGGGACCATTGCGCTGGCGGGCATTGTGGTGAACAACAACATTATTCTGATTGATACCTACAACCAGATGCGCAAGGAGGGAATCGCGGCCTATGAGGCGGCCCTGGAAACCGGTTGCCTGCGTCTGCGGCCGGTGTTGCTCACGGCCATCACCACCGTGCTGGGCCTGATGCCCATGGTGCTGGGGGTGAACGTGGACTTGCTGACACCTTCCCTGGGCCTCGGGGCGCCCTCGACCCAGTGGTGGACCCAACTGTCCAGTGCTATCGCTGGCGGGCTGACCTTCGCCACGGTGCTGACGCTGTTGCTGACGCCCGCGCTGCTGGTGCTGGGCAGCCGGGCCGGCCAGGCCCTGGGAAGGCTGACCGGCCGGGTCAGTCGGAGTAATAGCGGCCAATGATTTCGGAAAACGGCAGCGGTTTGCTGTACAGGTAGCCTTGGAGATAGTCGCAGCCTTTCTCGAACAACCAGGCCTCATGGGCTTTATGCTCTACGCCTTCCGCCACCACGAAAAGCCCCAGCCCCCGGGCCAGACCGATGATGGATAGGGTAATGGCGCAATCGTCTTCGTCATCCGGCAGGTTCTTGATGAACGAGCGGTCGATCTTGATCCGGGAGAATGGCAGGTATTTCAATCGGGATAACGACGAGTAGCCAGTGCCGAAATCGTCAATAGCCAGTTCTGCGCCGGCTTCCACCAGCTTCTCCAGAACCCGCCCGATGACCCCGAAATCCCCCTGGATAGAGTCTTCGGTTACCTCGAACTGCAAGGCCTCAACGGGCATCTCCTGGTGGTCGCAGATCTCCTTTACCAGTTCCGGAAAATCGGGAACCAGCACCTGCTCAGCCGACAGGTTGACGGAAATCGTCGGCAACGGGATATTCCTCTCTCTGGCCTCGCGCCAGTGTGAGCACACACTTATTAAGTATGTCCAATTCACGCTGTCCCGGTCAGCGAATCCGCACGTGGCGCCGCGTCATTGGCGTGACCCTGGCGAATCAGATCCCTGAGCAGCGGCCAGGGATGTTCAGCCTCGAGGGTAAAGGCAATGTCCAGCAGGGTGCGCTCGCCACCGTGGCGGCCCATGAACTGAACAGATACCGGCAGTTGATCCGGCGTGCGGCCCATTGGAATCGAGATAGCCGGTGCACCCGTGGCATTGGCCAGGGGGGTGAAGCTGACATACTGTCGCAGGCGCTCAAAAAGGGTATCAAAAGGTACCTCAGGGCTGAGATCGCCGAGCGGCGGTGTTGTATGGCCCAGTACAGGGGTGAGCACGGCATCGAAGCCGGCCATGGCATGGGCGTAGTCATGCCGGGAGCGTTTCAGCCGCCAGAGCGCGGTGGGCAGGCGCCAGAACTGTTTCCTGAACATCGTGTCCAGGCCATTGGTCAGGCCGTCGGTCCTGTGTTTTTCGAAAGCGGGATGAATCAGTTTTTTGCCGTTGGCTTTTACGCCAAAGGCCAGCAGTGCCCAGTACAGGGCGAAGTCGTCCGGAAATGAAGAATGCACTGGAACGGAAACCGGCTCGATCCGATGGCCCAGCTTTTCCAGTTTCCGCGCTGTCTCCTCAACTGTCTGCCGGGTGATGTCGTCGGTTTTGTGGCCGTTGATGGAATCCAGTATCAAGCCAATCTTCAGTGGTCGGCCAGAGGGACCCTCGATTCTGCCGCCCGCTGGCAGTTCCGGGTTCCTGTAGAAGGCCTCGGCCTGTTCCAGGAAATTGGCGGTGTCCCGCACAGAGCGTGTGACTACGCCTGCTGCAACAAGGGCTGCTGAGCCGCCGGAAGAGGCACCGGTCGAGTAGGCCAGATTCCATGGATTGCGGGTGGGTACGTCGTGGGCAGGTTCGGTGGTTGCGTTAAAGCCGAATTCCGGCAGCGTGCTCTTGCCCAGGCAGAGAAACCCCTGGGCCAGCATCTGCCGGGCAAACGGACTGGTATTCCTGGCCCTGTTTACGGGAACGGCAAGAGAGCCATGCCGGGTGGCTTTCCATAACCGTTGTCAGGTAATAAGCTGACAGGTTCAACCCATTGTTAGTGATCCCGATGGAATTTACAGAACCTCTCGTACGTCACTTTCTCGGCATCTTCTTCCTGATGATCGGCCTGCAGTTTGCCAGCCGCAGTCTGGGCCTGTTCCAGCGCATGCGCTTTTCCCACATCAATTATGGAGAGCGGGGAAGTGCGCCCTGGTGGCACCGGCATATCTTCAATGTGTTCCGGGCACTGATTCTTGCGGTTTGCGTGGTGCGGATCTTTGCGGATATCGACGGCTGGCTCGGCGTTTTTGGCTGGCTGTATCATTGGCCGGTGTTGTTGGCCGGAATGTTGTTGTTATTGGCATCGTTCACTGTGGTGAACTACCTGCAGGCTTACATGCATGAGGACTGGCGCTCAGGCATTGATCCCCGGAAGGACCAGCGAAAGCTGCTGACGGACG
This sequence comes from Marinobacter metalliresistant, assembly GCF_038098645.1. NCBI lineage: Bacteria > Pseudomonadati > Pseudomonadota > Gammaproteobacteria > Pseudomonadales > Marinobacteraceae > Marinobacter > Marinobacter metalliresistant. Next base: position 4,170,423 of record NZ_CP101118.1, read on the forward strand.
GGCCCTTTGCCCGCTCACGGAACCCGTTGTTCCTGACAGTGATGGCGGGGCAACTGGGCTTTTTCCTGGCGCTGCCCAGCGTATTCTCGCTGGTATGCCTGGTGGCCGGTGTGCTGGTAATCACCCGCCAGGCCGGTGAGGAAGAAAAGGCGCTGGCGGTCAAATTCGGAGAGGACTACGAGCGTTACCGGGTTCGGGTGCCGCGCTGGTTCTGAGCCGCCGCCTGCGAAAAGCGCCGGGCTTTACGCCGACGTTTTCCGGGCTTCCTTGATAACATCGTAGGCGTGGCTGATCTCCCGGGTGCGTTCTTCTGCCATTTCCCGCATGCTCTCGGGTAAACCCCGGCCGGCCAGTTTATCCGGATGGTTTTCGCTCATCAGTTTGCGGTAGGCTTTCTTGAGCTCCGCGTCACTGGCTGACGATGAAACCCCCAGGACCTTGTAGGCATCACTGATCTGATCGGCGGAAGATGGCTGGCCAGCTCCGGCCCGATTGGTATGGGCACCCCGTAGCATGGCTTCCAGCTGATCCACCTGGCTCTCGGGCAGTCCCAGGCCGCGGGCGATTCGCACCAGCATCTCATGTTCGGCCGGGTGTACCACGCCATCGGCGGCAACAGCTGAGACCTGAACCTGAAGAAACATCTGCAGGAACGCAGGTTGCCGGCCACTAGCCTGGAGGAACCGGTTCAGCTCTGCGTCCAGATCGAAATCCGGCTCCTTGCCCCGGTTGAAGGCGGCTTTGGCCGTGGCTTTCTGCTCTTCGTTCAGGCGGAAGCGTACGAACATGGCTTCCGCCATCTGGATTTCGTCGCGGGATATAATGCCGTCTGCCTTGCAGAGGGCACCCATGACGGCAAAGACGGACTCGACAAAGCCGGATTGGATACTCTGGAGCTTGCCGATCAGACGGCGCTTGAGGTGGTTGAAGAGAAAGGCACCGATTGCCGCACCCACCAGAAAACCCGGAAATTTGCCAAAGGCGTAACCGATCAGACCGCCAACGATGATTGCAAACAGCATTAAATTGTCCTTACCAGGGATGAACCAGCCTATAGAATATACGTGTTTTTCAGTCCGGCTTCATGAACAGGCTTTCATGGGGGCAAGGTTAAAAACAATTTGCGCTGGAAATTTCGATGCGTCGTTGATCCTGCTGAGTGCGATATCGCGCAGGACATTGGGAGATGGTTCTGGGGCTCAGTGTTGATAGAATCTACGCGCGGTCGTTTTCATTTTCAGACGAAGCCAAAAGTTATGACACAGGACCTGTTTGGCGAACTGTCGCCGGAGTTGATCAGGGAGCATCTGATGGAAGGTGCGGTGGTGCTTCGCCAGTTCGCCCTCGCAGACGCTGAATGGCTCCTGAACGACATTCAGCGAGTTACCACTCAGGCACCGTTTCGGCATATGAAAACCCCTGGCGGTCATGCCATGTCGGCCGCTATGAGTTGCTGCGGTGATCAGGGTTGGGTTACCGATACCCGGGGGTACCGCTACCAGTCCGAGGACCCGACTTCAGGCCAGCCCTGGCCGGCGATGCCGGAATCCTTCCGCAATCTTGCCGGGAAGGCCGCAGTCGCAGCTGGTTTCGAGGGCTTTGAGCCGGATGCCTGCCTGATCAACCGTTATGAGCCCGGGGCAAAAATGGGACTGCATCAGGATAAGGATGAGCAGGATTTCAGCCAGCCGATTGTATCGGTATCCCTGGGCTTACCCCAGGTATTTCAGTTTGGCGGGCTGAAACGTAACGAACGTCCTGTCAGGGTTCCGCTTGCCCATGGTGATGTGGTGGTCTGGGGTGGCCCGGCACGGCTGAGATATCACGGAGTATTGACGTTGAAGGCCGGGGATCACCCTCTGACCGGCGTCTGTCGATACAATCTGACGTTCCGCAAAGCCCGGTAACCGGTTACTGCAACCAGGCCACCAGCAATCCGGCGGCCAGGGACAGCACCATCGGTACGCCAACCAGAAGCCCGATCTGGCGATTGCCGATCAACCCCGCCATGGCGGATTTGACCAGGTTGTTGGTTGCCGCCGCAATGACGATACCAATGACGGCCGTGCTCATGGCGAGGCCGTTGTTGGACATGCGGGTCAGGGACAGGGTGATGGCGTCCACATCGGCCACCCCGGACGTTGCTGCAAGGACATAGATGCCCGTGTCGCCCAGCCAACTGCTCAGGAACTCGCCCAGCAGCAGGATGGCGGTCAGCAACATTCCGAATACCAGCGCCGAGGTGAGATCCAGTGGATTCTGGTTGAGGGGCGGCTGGCTGACCTGTAACTGTTTTTCGTTTTTTCGCCAGATAATCAACGCCGGGACGTAGAGCAAGATGGTCATCACGAGAACCGGCCAGATGAGCATCGGCAGCAGGCTCCGGTTGATCACCAGGCAATAAAACAGGATGCGGGGAAACATGGTGCCGCAGGCAATCAGGATTCCCGTTGCGAACTGGGCATTCAACTGAGGGGTTTTGGAGGCCTGACGCGCGAAGTGCAGGGTGAGGGCCGTGGATGAGCTCAGACCGGCGAACAGGCTGGTGAACAGAATGCCCTTTCGGGTGCCGGCCACCCGGATGGCGAAGTAGCCGACAAAGGAAATGGAGGCGATCATCACTACCATCCACCAGATCTCCCGAGGGTTGAGAACCCCGCCAGGGCCCAGCTTTTCATTGGGCAATAGAGGCAGCATCACCACGGAAATGAGCAGCAGCTTGAGCGCCGCATCCAGCTCGTGTTCCTTCAGCTTGTTGACCCAACCGTGAATCTCTTCCTTGTTATCCAGGATGATGGCAGTCACGACGGCTGCGGCGGTGGCAATCACCGGATCCACCGCAACCGCCACCGCGCCGAAGCAGAAGGTCAGCACCATGCCTACCATGCCGGTGATACTGAAATTGCGGATGTGCACAAGCCGTTCGCTGTAGGCCACGATTGCCATGGCCACCACGCTGACCAGCAGCACAGGAAACGCCCATTCGGTTATCTCCTGTGCCAGTACCGCGGAAACGCCACCGAGCAAACCGACCAGCGAAAAGGTGCGAATACCGGCAATCCGCTCGCCGGCTTTCTGCTCCCGGGCATCCCATCCCCGCTCCAGGCCAATAATCGCGCCCAGAAGAAGCGCGACCGCGAGGTTCAGGGTGGTCTGGTTTCCGGCCAGAAACCGGGAAGCAACATCATTCATGGGTGGGTGCAGTCTCCTGTTAATCATTGAATGTCCTGATGATAGCAGCAGAGGCACGCAGTCGTTAGGCGTCTAAGAAGATACCGCAAGCGACCTTACTTTCCTGTAAGGGGGCTGATAAGCTTCGCGGCCTTTGAATTCGTAGCAAACCGGAACCCGGAAATTATGGTGAATTCCTTAAAGGCCAACTGGCTTTCGAATACCCGCGGCGATGTCCTTGCCGGCATTGTGGTTGCCCTGGCGCTGATCCCGGAGGCAATTGCCTTTTCCATCATCGCCGGAGTCGACCCCAAGGTCGGGCTTTACGCGTCCTTCTCCATCGCCGTGATTATTGCGTTCGTGGGCGGACGCCCCGGTATGATCTCGGCAGCCACCGGGGCCATGGCCTTGCTGATGGTCACGCTGGTGAAAGACCATGGCCTTGAATACCTTCTGGCGGCGACGCTGCTGACCGGTATTATCCAGATTGCCGCCGGTTACCTGAAGCTTGGCGGCCTGATGCGGTTTGTCTCACGCTCGGTGGTCACGGGCTTTGTGAACGCACTGGCGATCCTTATTTTCATGGCCCAGTTGCCCGAGCTGACCAATGTGACCTGGCACGTGTACGCCATGACGGCAGCCGGCCTCGGCATCATTTACCTGTTCCCGCTGTTGCCCCGGGTTGGCAGGATCCTGCCTTCACCTCTGGTGTGTATCGTTGTTCTCACGGCTGTGGCGATGTACCTCAACCTGGGTATCCGCACGGTAGGCGACATGGGCGAGCTGCCTGATACCCTGCCGGTTTTCCTGTGGCCGGATGTGCCTCTGAATTTCGAAACCCTGATGATTATCCTGCCTTATTCGGTGGGGCTGGCTGTTGTTGGGCTGCTGGAATCCATGATGACCGCAACCATCGTCGACGATCTGACCGACACCACCAGCGATCGAAACCGTGAGTGCAAGGGCCAGGGTATTGCCAACATCGGCTCCGGCCTGCTCGGCGGCATGGCCGGTTGCGCGATGATCGGGCAGTCCATCATCAACATCAAATCCGGTGGTCGTACGCGCCTGTCGACAATGACCGCCGGCGTGTTCCTGCTGGTAATGGTGCTGGTGCTGGACAAGTGGCTGGTTCAGATCCCCATGGCAGCGCTGGTCGCCGTGATGATCATGGTCTCGATTGGTACCTTTAGCTGGGGCTCTGTCAAGAACCTCAGGGAACACCCGCTGTCAACCAACATCGTCATGGTTGTTACCGTTATCGTGGTGATGGCCACCCATAACCTGGCGTTCGGTGTGCTGGCGGGCGTGCTGCTGGCGGCCCTGTTCTTTGCCAACAAGGTGGGGCACTACATGCTGGTTACCTCAGAGCTGGATGAGGCCACGGATACCCGCACCTACCGGGTAGTGGGCCAGGTGTTCTTCAGTTCCTCGGAAAAATTCATGGAATCCTTTGATTTCAGGGAAGCAGTCGATAACGTGGTCATAGACCTGAGCCGGGCGCATTTCTGGGATATAACCGCGGTAGGCGCGCTGGACAAGGCGGTGATCAAGTTCCGCCGTGAAGGTTCGGAAGTTGAGGTTATCGGGCTGAATGAGGCCAGTGCCACGATTGTCGACCGCTTCGGCGTGCACGACAAACCCGAAGCCGTTGATCAGCTGATGGGGCACTGACATGACACAGACCCGGGAATCCAACAGCGATCACAGCCAGAATAGCAATTACAGGGATCACGAAGGCGAGGTTGAGATGTTACGAGTAGTTGCCTGCATTGACGGCTCCCACGCCGCCCCGGCCGTATGCGATTACGCCGCCTGGGCCAGTAAACACATGGAAAGCCCCATGATGCTCCTGCACGTGCTTGACGAAGAGCGTTATCCGGCCGAGCCGGACCTCGCCGGAAGCATCGGCCTGGGCAGTCGAGAGCAGTTAATGGAGGATTTGGCGGAACTTGACCGCAAGCGCGCGAAACTGGCCCTGGAACACGGGCACCACATGCTGGATGAGGCGGAGAAACGGGTGCGTGACGCGGGCATCACCGACGTTGTGCAGCGCCAGCGCCATGGCGACCTCACCGAGTCCCTGCTGGCACTGGAAAACCAGACCCGCCTGCTGGTCATGGGGTTGCACGGTGAAACCAGTTCGGAGCGCGATACCCACATTGGCAGCCAGTTGGAAACGGTGATCCGCAGCATGCATCGTCCGATTCTCCTGGTGCCGGATGAGTTCACCCGGCCCCGCAGTGCCATGCTGGCCTTTGACGGCAGCGCAACGGCGTTCAAAGGTGTGGAGCTTCTGGCCGGTAGCCCGGTGCTCAAGGGTATGCCCCTGCATCTGGTGATGATTGGCGCGGATACCAGTGACCGCCGCGAGCAGCTCAGGAAGGCGGAGAAAATGCTGGCGGGCCTGGAATCCGGGATCACTCTGGCGATCCGCGCCGGCGATGTTGAACCCGCGTTACACGCCTATCAGGAAGAACACGATATCGACATCCTGGTCATGGGGGCCTACGGCCACTCCCGTATCCGGCAGTTCCTGGTGGGCAGCACAACCACCACCATGCTCAAGACCGCCAGAAAACCGCTGGTGGTCCTTCGTTAGTTCCCGGGAGTGGGTCTTCTCAGGCGGTTGTCCGGGAAGACTCCCCGAACCGCTTGACCTGCGAAACAAAGTCGCTGAAACGGGTTCCCTGAATCAGCACATGCTCTTTCAGGGCTCGCTCGGCCTCCTGCTCCTTTCCATTTTTGATCGCTTCGAAAATTTCCCGATGCTCGGCAATGGAGTTGGAAACCCGGTTACGTGCCTGTAATTGAAGGCGGCGATAGGGCTTCAGTCTCTGTTTAAGCTGTCTTGCTTCAGTCGCCAGGAAGTGGTTGTGGCTGGCCGTGTAAATGCAGTTGTGGAACTCTTCATTTTCGTAGTAATAATCGTCCGGGTCAGCCATGACATCGGGATCCTCGCAGCGCTGCAACGCTGCCCGCAGGGACTCAAGCTCGGATGACTGAATTCTTCTGGCTGCCAGTCTGCCGCACATTCCCTCCAGTTCCGCCATTACCTCGAACATCTCAATCAACTGATCAAAGCCTACCCTGGCGACGAAGGTGCCTTTTTTGGGTTTCACGATGACCAGGCCACTTACGACAAGCTGCTGGACCGCCTCACGAATAGGGGTTCTCGAGACGCCGTACTGCGTGGCGAGGGCATCGTGGTCAAGCTTTTCGCCGGGTAACAGTCGACCGTTGATGATGTCTTCCTCGAGCGCGTCTTTCAGTTTCTGGGTATTCGAGCGTTTCATTTTTATCCCTGCTCGGGGTGAAAACAGGATTGATCATACTTTGGTCAATTGGTGTTGACAGAAGTATATATCAAGCCTAATGATATATACATCAGAATGCTCTGATTGATATTACAACAACAATTTCTGGAGAGAAAACGATGAAGATGCCCTTCGCTAAACTGGCCATGGCGGCCTCCCTGTCGGTATTTTTTTCTGGTATTGCCCTGGCTGATACCGTTTTGCGTGTTTCCCACCAGTTCCCGGGCGGTAAAGGAGACGTCAGGGACGAAATGGTCCAACTGATGGCCCGTGAAGTGGCCGCGGCCGACGTTGGTCTGGAGCTTCAGGTGTATCCGGGCCAGTCCCTGTTTAAGGCCAAGGAGCAGTGGGGAGCCCTGGTTCGAGGCCGGGTCGACATGACTTCCCTGCCGCTGGACTATGCCAGTGGCCGTCATCCCGAGTTCTCCGCCACGCTGATGCCCGGCCTGGTTCGCAGCCACGAGCGTGCCCGGCGCCTGAACGATTCCGAATTCATGGACATGATCAAAAAAGTGATCAACGATGCGGGCGCCCGGGTGCTTGCGGATGCCTGGCTGGCGGGTGGCTTTGCCTCCAACAAGCAATGCATCACGTCGCCGGATACGGTGCAGGGCCAGACACTCCGTGCCGCCGGCCCGGCCTTTGATGAAATGCTGGCGACGGCCGGCGCGTCCATTGCCTCCATGCCGTCGTCCGAGATCTATACCGCCATGCAGACCGGCGTGCTTGACGGCGCCAACACTTCTTCGGGCTCTTTTGTCTCCTACCGTATCTACGAGCAGGTTACCTGCCTGACCGCGCCGGGAGAGAACGCGCTCTGGTTCATGTATGAGCCGGTGCTGATCTCCGAGCGCAGCTGGAACAGCCTGAACGCGGAGCAACAGGCGGCACTGACCGCGGCCGGCCAGAATGCGGAAGAGTATTTCGCCAAAGAAGCCGCTGGTCTTGACCAGAAGATGGTCGATGTGTTCTCCGAAAACGGCGTTGAAGTGGTCAAGATGACGCCGGAAAACTATCAGGCTTGGCTGGATATTGCCAAGAAGAGTTCCTACAAAACCTTCGCGGAGAACGTTCCGAACGGACAGGCACTGATTGACGCTGCGCTGGCGGTCGAGTAGCACCTTCGGTACCGAGTTCTCTGGCTAGCTACCCCGCCCTGGCTTCCGGCCGGCGGGGTAAGCACAACTTTTCCGGGGTTTGAGCTATGTCCCAATCTTCCAGTTATCGGCGAGCCTCGGAGCGAGGTGTGTTTGGCGGCTATATTCGCGGCATGGATGCGGTGTCAGTGGCTGCCGCCATTGTAGCGGGTGTCCTGCTCGCCCTTGGCGTGCTGTCTGTCGTTCATATGGTGTTTGTCCGTTACGTGATGGGTGAGAGCACCGTCTGGCAAACGGAGTTCACCACCTTTGCGATCACGGCCTCCATGCTGCTGGGCACCCCCTACGTGCTGAAAACCGGCGGCCACGTGGCAGTGACGGTGTTACCCGATGCTCTGCGGGGCTTCCCCAGGCGCCTGATGCGTTTGTCGGCCTCCCTGGTTGGCCTGGCCTTCTGCCTGGCCCTGACTTACGGCTCCTGGTACTACTTCTACGAAGCTTATGCGTTTGACTGGACCACGGGTACAGTCTGGAATCCGCCGTTGTGGCCGGCCATCCTGCCGGTGGCACTGGGTGCCTCCCTGCTGTCGCTGCAATATCTGGCTGAAATTCTTCGAGCGGAGCTGTAGCTATGGATCCGGTAACGAGCGGTATTCTTGTCGTTGTGGTTTTGCTGGTACTGATGGCTATTGGTACTCCGATCGCCTTTGCCCTCGGCGCCGTTTCACTGGGAGCCCTGATCCTTGATCGTGGCGTCGGAGAGCTGATCTATTTTGGTGAAACCTTTTTTGGCAGTGTGGCGTCTTTCGGCTTCGTTGCCATCCCCATGTTTATCCTGATGGGCGCTGCGGTGGCCTCCTCGCCAACCGGGCGTGATCTGTATCGATCCCTCGATCTGTGGATGGGTAGGCTGCCGGGCGGCCTGGCCATTTCCAACATTGCCGCCTGTTCGATTTTTGCGGCGCTGTCTGGTTCGTCACCGGCGACCAGTGCCGCCATCGGCAAGCTCGGTATCCCCGAGATGCGCAAGCGGGGCTATCCGGATGGGGTCGCCGCCGGCTGTATCGCGGCCGGTGGCACCCTGGGCATTCTGATTCCGCCTTCCGTCACCATGATTGTCTATGGCATCTCCACCGAAACCTCCATTGGCCGCCTGTTCATTGCCGGCGCGATTCCGGGGCTGATGCTGGCGGTGCTGTTCATGGTCTGGACACTGATCGCCTGCAAGCTTGCGGGCGGTTACAACAGTCCGAATCCGGTGGCCGAGGCGGCGGCTCAGGTCAAGGAGAACGTCGAAGGCAACATCAAGGCACTGGTGCGCGTGCTGCCGTTCCTGTTGGTGGTCATGGGTATCCTGTTTGCGCTCTACGGCGGGGTGGCGACACCCTCCGAAGCAGCTGGGGTCGGCGCCTTCCTGTGTCTGGTACTGGCGATTGTGGTGTACCGCATGTGGCAGGTCAAACCGGTGGGCATCATCATGCGTGACGCCTTGCGTGAGAGCGTGATGATCATGCTGATCATTGCCACCGCCGAAATCTTTGCCTTTGCGCTTTCCTCGCTCTTCATTACCCAGACCGTGGCCGGAGCCATTGCCGATCTCGAGGTGAATCGCTGGGTACTGATGGGCGTGATTAACCTCTTTCTGCTTGTGGCTGGTTTCTTCCTGCCGCCGGTTGCGGTCATCGTGATGGCGGCGCCGATCCTTCTGCCGATCATTGTGGCGGCGGATTTCGACCCCTACTGGTTTGCGGTCATTCTGACCATTAACCTGGAAATCGGCCTGATCACGCCGCCGGTCGGTCTCAATCTTTTCATCATAAAAGGCATTGCTCCAGACATAGCGCTCCGGGACATCCTGCTGGGAAGCCTGCCCTATGCCCTGTGCATGATTCTGGGCATCGTGCTGCTGAGTTTCTTCCCGCAGATTGCCCTGTGGCTGCCGGATCTGATTATGGGCGCGGGCTCCTGACGTAAGATAAGGGTTATCACTATGAACATGAGTTTTTTGCAAGAGCTGTTCAGCGGCATTACCCGGCGTGACGCGCTGCAGCGCAGATTCGGCACCAGGAAGACCAATTACGACCACACGGATCTGGAGGCAGCCTGTCATGAGTTGCTGTACAGTGACGGCGAGGCGGCCAGCATTGTTATGGCCAGTCGCGCACTGGATATATATCAGTCCCTGGGTGACGACGATAAGCGCGCGTTCTTCCGGGCGCTGGGCAGTAACTTCGCAGCTGATCCGGACAAGATCGATGAAGCCTACCGGATTTATAGGGGCGACCGGTCCAACAAGCACCTGGCGGGGCTGTTCGAAGTCTGTGAGCCACTGCGCCAGGAATTGTTCCGGCGGCTCAACCTGGCCCAGGGCGCAACCTATGAGCTGGTGAAAATGCGCCAGGATTTCCTGGCGCTGATGAAAGGCCACAAGGATTTCGAGCCGATCAACGCTGATTTTGAGCACCTCTTCGGCTCCTGGTTCAACCGGGGCTTTTTGATGCTGCGCCGCATTGACTGGGCTACGCCGGCGTCCATCCTGGAGAAGATCATACGTTATGAGGCGGTACACAAGATTCAGGGCTGGGACGACCTGCGTCGCCGGCTGGATAACCGGGACCGACGCTGCTTTGCCTTCTTTCACCCGGCCATTGGTGATGAGCCACTGATTTTTGTGGAGGTGGCCCTGACCAAGGGGATTCCCGACAAGATCCAGCCCATCCTGGCGCACGACCGTTACGATATTGACGCTCCTGAGCTGGCCGATTCCGCCGCTTTCTTTGGTATCAGCAACTGTCAGGTCGGGCTCCGGGGCATTTCCTTCGGTAATTTTCTGATCAAACAGGTGGTTCAGGAGCTTAAGCAGGAACTGCCCAATCTGAAGAACTTTGTGACCCTGTCGCCGTTACCCATGTTCCGCAACTGGCTGGAGCAGATCTCTCACCCGGATTCCGGCCAGCTGACACCGGAGGCGCGGAGTGTGCTCGGCCACCTGGATAATCCGGAGTGGGCCAGGCATCCGGAACTGGCGGAGCGCCTGAACGAGGTCATCCGGCCGCTGGCGGCCCGCTACCTCTTGAAGGAAAAGAGCGGTGACAACCTGCCGCTGAATCCGGTGGCACGTTTTCACCTGGGCAATGGCGCCGAACTGCACCGCATTAACTGGCTGGGCGATGTCTCGGAAAACGGAATGAAACAGTCGGCCGGCCTGATGGTTAACTACCTGTATGTCCTCGAAAACATCGAGCGCAACCACGAAAAATTCACCACCAATGGTGAGATCGTCTGTTCCCCTAGCGTGCGCGAACTGAGCAAGCTGGGCCGGAAACTGCTCCAGGGAGAACCCGAGAAATGAACCACAACCTATTCGATACCTTTGCCACCAGGATGCAGGCCCGGGGCACGGCGAATTTTATCACCACGCCCGAAGGCAGTACCTATTCGTACGCCGATGCGCTGGCTAAGACGGAGCGCATTGCCGGTGCTCTGAAACACCTCGGTGTTAAACCGGGCGACCGGGTTGCCGTGCAGGTTGATAAGAGCCCCGAGGCGATTCTGTTATACCTCGCCACCCTGCGTATGGGAGGAGTGTATCTGCCACTCAACACCGGTTACACCGCCGACGAAATCGGCTATTTCCTTGGTGATGCGGAGCCCGCGCTTTTTGTGTGTCAGCCGGCAGCGCTCGAGGCGGCAGAGGCTATTGCCGCGCAGACTCAATGCCCCTGTGTCCAGACCCTGGGTACCAACGCGGATGGCTCACTGATGGAGGTGGTGTCAGAAGCGGAAGCCTTCACGGGTATCGAGCCGCAGAGTGAGGACGACCTGGCAGCGATTCTTTATACCTCGGGCACGACCGGCCGCTCCAAGGGCGCGATGCTGACCCATAAAAACCTGGGTTCGAACTGTAAGAGCCTGGCCGAGGCCTGGCGTTTCACCGAAAAAGACCGCCTGATCCACGCCTTACCCATTTTCCATACCCACGGTTTATTCGTTGCCTGCAACGTGATTCTGATTACCGGGGCCAGCCTGTATTTCATGCCCAGGTTCGATGTGGACACGATCATCGCTGCCATGCCGGAAGGCACATCGCTCATGGGGGTGCCGACCTTCTACACCAGACTGCTTCAGGATGACCGCCTGACGCCGGAACTGACGGCAAACATGCGGTTGTTCACCTCAGGGTCAGCCCCGCTCACCGCGGAAACCCATCAGCAGTTCAAGCAACGGACCGGGCATGCCATTCTCGAACGCTACGGCATGACCGAAACCAACATGAACACCTCCAATCCCTATGACGGTGACCGCATTGCCGGCACTGTGGGTATGCCGCTGCCGGGTGTTGAAATCCGTATTACCAACCCGGAAACCAAGGACCATACGCCGCTGCCCCAGGGTGAGATCGGCATGCTGGAAGTGCGTGGCCCGAACGTATTCAAAGGCTACTGGCGCATGCCGGAGAAGACCAGGGCCGAGTTGCTTGAGGATGGATTCTTTATTACCGGCGACCTGGCCCTGATCGACGAACGTGGCTATGTGCAGATTGTCGGGCGTGACAAGGATCTGGTGATATCCGGCGGCTTCAACGTTTACCCGAAAGAAGTCGAGCAGGTGATCGATGCCATGCCGGAGGTGATGGAGTCGGCTGTTATCGGTGTGCCGCACCCGGATTTCGGCGAGGGCGTAACGGCGGTTGTGGTTCTGCTGCCGGGGCAGAAGCTGGAAGAGGCGGACGTCATCAGGGCGCTGGCTGGCCATCTGGCCAAATTCAAACAGCCCAAGCGTGTCTTCTTTGTCGATGCCTTGCCCCGAAACACCATGGGTAAGGTTCAGAAGAAGCAGCTCCGGGATCAATACAAAGACATCTATCAGGACGCTTGACAGGCCTGGCGCTGGAGAAGCACTCATGACCAGAAGTTTTCGTATCGGCCAGATCGTACCCAGTTCCAACACCACCATGGAGACCGAGATACCGGCAATGCTGCGGGCCCGTGAGGCCGTGGAACCGGAGCGCTTTACCTTTCACTCCAGCCGTATGCGTATGAAAAAGGTAACCAGGGAAGAGCTGGCAGCCATGGATGATGAGTCGGACCGCTGCGCGCTTGAGCTGTCCGATGCCGCCGTGGACGTGATGGGTTACGCCTGCCTGGTTGCCATCATGAGCCGCGGGGCAGGGTACCACCGTGAATCCCAGACGCGTTTGCACGGAGTCACTGCGAAAAACGGTCACCCGACGCCGATTGTCAGCAGTGCCGGTGCTCTCACCGAAGGCCTGGCTATTCTCGGGGCCAGGCGTGTTGCGATCATCACGCCCTATATGAAACCCCTGACCCGGATGGTCATTGACTACATCGAGGCGGAGGGCATTCAGGTGGTGGACAGCATTGCCCTGGAAATTCCAGACAACCTGGAAGTCGGTCGGCGCGATCCGCTGGCGCTGACGGACATCGTGAAGCACCTCGACATCAGCAAGGCCGATGCCGTTGTTCTTTCCGCGTGCGTACAGATGCCTTCGCTGGCCTCGATTCAGCAGGTTGAGGATTCACTGGGGTTACCGGTGGTGTCCGCAGCCACCTGCACCACCTATCAGATCCTGAAGGAGCTGAAACTCAAACCCCTGGTGCCTGACGCCGGCAGGCTTCTGAACGGCAGCTACACCTGACCACGGACCCCGGGGAACCGGGGCAGGTCATCCGTGATCTGCCACCAGTCAGCCTTGGAGTCGGTGAACGCGTGCGATGACAGTGTCGTCGCCAGGGGGCCGTCAAGGAGTCCGGCGCGCACACGCAGGTTATCGGGAAGGCCGGCTCTCCGGCTGAAAACCGGGGAACCACACCGGCGACAGAAGACCCGCTCCTTGCCTGGTGAAGACTCGTAACTTGAAAGACTGTCCTCTCCGGTGAGCAGGCGGAACTGACTGGCCGCGACCGGAATATTAGTGGCGAACGCCGTACCCTGGGCCCTGCGGCACTGACTGCAATGGCAGATTTCGATAGAGGCCAGCTCGCCATCAATCTCGAATGTGATCTCGCCGCAAAGGCAATGTCCTGTTGTCTTCATAGCTCTCCCTCAGTTCAGTCAGACTTGTTCGGCCCATGCCAGATGGCTCCCGATTCAGTATTTGTATCAGCTAACCGGGCATAGGTATCAAGGTATTTGTGGCGGTGTGGGTGCTGATCCGGTGGACCCACTGATGATTTCCCTAAAACGGTCTGATCAACGGTACAACCAAAACAGAAAAGGAACGTATACATGCAGTGCTGGCTGGTATCGACGGGCCCTCTGAAATCGTCAAGTCCATTGAGGAGCAACTGCTTGCCGTCGCAACCCGCACGATTGGCCTGACAGAGGACCTGAAAAAACTCGAGCAAACACAGATGCAAGAGCGATACGACCTCACGGTTGCGGAAATTATTATAGTGACAGTGATTGCCCTTCTCTCGACCCTCATCCTTGCGTGGATACTGACAAAGTCAATTACGGCGCCAATCAACGAAGTGGTCAAAATAGCCAACAAGGTTGCCTCAGGCGACCTCACTGTGGATGTCCGAAGCCAGCGCGGTGATGAATTTGGCCAGCTGCTCGCTGCGTTTGGAGCCATGATAACCAATCTCAGAGAGCTGATTCGCGAAATTGATACCGGGGCCTCCAGCATCGCCTCATCATCGGAACAGCTGGCTACCGTAATGAATCAGACCAGTAAGGGCGTAGCGGAACAACAGTCACAGACCGATCAGGTCGCCACCGCCATGAATGAGATGGTCGCAACCGTCAATGATGTTGCCAAAAGCGCCGAGGCCGCCTTTGAGGGGGCCAACGACGCCAGTGAGAAATCCGGCAATGGTGAGATGGCGGTCAGGGAAACCCTGGAGTTTGTCGCGGATCTGAACAAACAAAGCGCCAATGTGATGGAACTGCTCAACGGCCTGCAAATGGAAACCAACAACATTGGCACAGTGCTGGACGTGATCAAGTCGGTTGCCGAACAGACCAACCTGCTGGCACTCAACGCCGCCATAGAAGCGGCCCGGGCCGGAGAACAGGGGCGGGGATTTGCCGTGGTGGCTGACGAAGTGCGGTCATTGGCTCAGCGAACCCAGAGCTCTGCAACCGAGATAGAAACCCTGGTCAGCAATCTGGTTAACAGTGCTGAAACATCGGTTGCCAGCATGGAGACCGGCACAAAGCTTGCGGAGCAGACGCTAGAACGGGCGCAATTCGCCGGTACGGCGATTCAGGAAATGGCGAATGGAGTTGAACAAATCCGCCAGTACAACAGCCAGATTGCGACCGCTGCTGAAGAACAAAGCGTTGTGGCGGAGGATATCAATCAGAATATCACGCTGATCCGCGATGTATGTGATCAGTCTGCCGCGTCCACCGAACAGGTCTCCGCTGCGAGTGAAGAGCTGGCGCGCCTTGCTGAAGGGCTCAGCACACAAGTGGCCCGTTTCAAGGTTTGATGGATGGAGCGAGTCATCGAGAAGGGACGGATCACATAGCCTGCCTCTTTCCGCAGAGACAGTGTTGTCGACAGTGCAAAACAGCTTTGAGATAGCACGACCAGTTGCACACACCGTCCATGCTCAAGAGTCGAAAGGACGGTTGCTCGTTGGCGAACGATTTATTGAGTTATGATGTAAAACAACTAAAAAAGTTTGGCTGTCACTTTTACGGCCAGAAAAACCAGAGTTGTGATCAGGAGCCTGATAGGTATTCAGCATCGGTTCGTACCTATTCTCACTGGTCCTGAATTGTCTGCTGTGAAGGCGAGACTGCAAACAAGCTGAAGGCGTCTAGCGAAAGAGGTTCTACCTATGTCGGTTGGCGAAGTTTTATCAGGGCACGATTACTTTGACGAGGAGTTCGGCGTTTCAGTATCCAAGCTTTTGGGTATGTTACGGCGTAGCTTTGCCATGGACATGGCATTCATCGGAAAATTTGAGAATGGGTCTCGGACCATGGTGTTTGTTGAATCCGATAACAACATTAGCGCTCGCTCACAAAGTTTCTGTTTTTCCCATCCTGAAAGTCAGACCTATTGCCGAAAAATTGCAGATGGCGAGTTACCATCAATAATTCCTGATACACAGTCGAATGAGATAACACGTCTTATGAAGGTAACGGACGAGTTGTCAATCGGTGCCTACCTGGGCGTGCCCATTTACCTTTCAGATGGTGAGATATACGGAACTCTGTGTTGTATTAAGTACTCTAGTGATCCGTCGTTGGAAACTCGCGACCCCTCATTGTTGACGTTTGTTGCCGATGTGATTGCGGATCGGGTCGAGTTTCATCGGAATATTCAAGAACATGATAATCAGATTCGCGACCGAATAGAGCGGCTGAGCTTAAGTAATGAGTTGACTATGCATTTTCAGCCGATTTGGTCTGTCACTGACTCTGCGATTTGTGGGTATGAGGCATTGGCCCGATTCAATACCGAGCCCTACCGCTCGCCGGATGTTTGGTTCAAGGAAGCCAGTCAGGTTGGTTTGGGGGATTTTTTGGAGTCATTGGCAATTACTCGGGCATTAAGTCAATTGCCTAAGATTCCTGAGTTCTGCTTTTTAAGTATAAATGCATCCCCGGATGCTATTTTATCTGGAGCTGTTGGGGAACTCTTGAATCGCCAAGATGCCCATAGGGTAATATTGGAAGTTACGACAAAGGCGGAGTTCGATGTGCTCAAGGAGCTTAAAATAGATAAGGTACAAGGCTACTTTATTGGCAAACCCGCAGAATTGGCTTGATCGCTGAATTACTCATAAATGTCGTCGGGCAGTGGCTCATCCGACTTCCGTACAGGGAGTTGAGCTACCTCCCAAACTAATTGCGATTCTCTTAATTTGAATTATTCCCGGCCAGGGTTCAGGCATCGTTCCCCGCCGCAACACCGGACGCCCAGGCCCACTGGAAATTGTGGCCGCCCAGATGCCCGGTGACATCCACGACCTCACCAATAAAATACAGGTTTGGCCGCTCCAGAACCGCCATGGTTTTGGAGGAAAGCTGGCGGGTGTCCACACCTCCGAGAGTGACTTCCGCGGTCCGGTAGCCTTCGGTGCCGGCGGGTTTGATGGACCACCGATTCAGAATATCCGCTACCTGTTCGATATCGCCGTTCTTGTAACCCTGCAAGGGGCCGGTCCAGCCCTGCAATTCGTTGAAGGCCTGGGCAAACCGTTTGGGCAGGTGCTGGGCCAGGTAGTGGCCAACCGTGGCTTGTGGCCGGGTTTTGCGCAGGTTGAACAGATCGTCACTAATCTGGCAGGCCGGCAGAAGGTTAATGGCCAGGCTGTCGCCGGGCTCCCAGAAACTGGAGATCTGCAGCATCGCCGGGCCGCTGAGCCCGCGATGGGTGACCAGCATGGGTTCCCGGAAGTGCTGGCCCTGGCAATAGACATCCACGGGGCAGCTGACGCCGGACAGAGGCGCAAGCTGCTCCTTGAGTTTCGGGTGCAAGGTAAACGGCACAAGGCCGGCGCGGGTGGGCAGGATATCAAGACCGAACTGCTCTGCCACCTGGTAACCAAAAGCGGTGGCGCCCATGGTGGGGATCGACAAACCGCCTGTGGCGATTACCAGGGATTCGCAGGTCAGATCACCGGAACCGATACGCAGGCGGTAGCCCGAGTTGGTTTCTCTGATGCGTTCGACGGCTGTCTTCATTCTCACTTCCGCACCCGCCCACTCACACTCGGTCAGCAGCAGGTTGAGAATGTCCTTTGCACTGTCCTTGCAGAAGAGCTGTCCGGGAGCCTTCTCCTCGTGCTCAATGCCATGGCGGTCCACCAGTTCCAGAAAATCCTGGGGGGTATAGCGCTTGAGCGCGGAAATGCAGTAGTGAGGGTTGTCCGACAGGAAGTTGGCGGGCGTGCTGTTCAGGTTGGTGAAGTTGCAGCGCCCGCCGCCGGACATCAGGATTTTCTTGCCCGGTTTGTTGGCATGATCCAGCACCAGAACGCGGCGGCCCCGGTATCCGGCGGTTGCCGCGCACATCAGGCCCGCTGCTCCGGCACCGATGATGATTACGTCGTACTGTGAGGTGGAACCTGCCGCCATACTGCCCGCCAATCGAAGGAAAGGGCGGGCAGTATACCAGTCTCAAGGCAGGTGGACGGAGCCTTCCAAATAGAAGGCCGCCTGGCCGGCGATGTCTACGCGGTCGCCTTTCAGCTCGCAGCGCAGCACACCGCCCCGGGCTGAAACCTGACGGGCCTCGAGCCGATTCTTTCCGAGTTTTTCAGCCCAGTAGGGCACCAGCACGCTGTGGATGGAGCCTGTGACCGGGTCTTCATCAATGCCTGCTCCGGGGGCAAAGTAACGGCTGACGAAATCGCAGTCTGTGCCTGGCGCGGTGATAATCAGCCCCTGATTGCCCAGCTGTTTCAGTTTCCGGATATCCGGTTGGGCAGCCTGAACGGCGGTTTCATCGTCCAGAACCACCATGTAATTGGTGTCGTTCGGAACATAAAACGCGGTTTCCGGTGCGCTTTCCAGAGCTTCCCGAATCAATGCCGGCGCTGGCTGTTTCTCGAAGGCCAGATTCGGAAAATCCAGTACCAGCCAGCCATCATCCGCCTGCCGGACGGAGAGCGGGCCGCTTTTGGAGTGAAAGCGTATTCGCTCATCATCCCAGCCAAATTTGTTGAAAATAACCCAGGCACTGGCCAGGGTGGCGTGGCCACACAGTGGCACCTCTGTGCCTGGAGTAAACCAGCGGATATGGAAATCGGCATCCTCGTCGTCCGGAAGCGGCACGAAAAAGGCCGTTTCCGAGAGGTTGTTCTCCATGGCAAGCGAGAGCATGACATTGTCCGGCAGCCATTGCTCCAGGGGCATGACCGCGGCCGGGTTGCCACCGAAAATCCTGCTGGTAAAAGCATCAACCTGGTAGAGGGGCTGTGTCATGGTCTGTTCTCCTTGAAAGATCGTTTAGCGTAGTGGTGCGCCCGGTGTCTGGCAAACAGCTCCAGTTCCAGGGCACTGTAAAAATGAAGTTCCGGCAGAGGGGCCAGGTGCGTGAGCACCCAATGGTCCGGGCTCTGTTGAGAGATCGAAAACCCGAGGTCGTCAAGCCATTGCCGTGTTACCTCCATGCCCTTCAAGAGAGGCGCGGCGCAGGCCTGCAAACCGAACAGGTCCTTGGCAGTTGCTGAGGGTGGGGACAGGTGTGTGTTGGCGATGCCCATGTGAAACTCCTTCTTCTGTGTTTTCTCCGTTTATTGTCGACTCCCGCTGACAGTCATTACAGATTCAGATAATCTCATTTTGAACCGGTACAGAATGTGGTTTTTGGAATCTGTGCCGGTCAGATTCGACTGTATCTGTACTGCATGGAGAAGCGCGGTGTCTGGTGCAATAGAGTGGTGACTCCGGAGGTACCAGTGACGAGGGACGGGCAATGGGCATTCTTTACAATCAGGTGGCGGATCAGCTCCAGGAGTTGATCCGGGACGGTGTCTACCGCGACGGTGATCGATTACCGGGCGTGCGAATGCTGAGCCGGCAGTTCGGCGTCAGTATTTCGACCATTCTGCAAGCGCACCAGACTCTGGAAGCACGGGGCTTTCTGCAGGCCCGGGAACGCAGTGGCTACTTCGTAAGGCTGCCGACCGTGGATGCACCTGAGCCGGTGATGCGCCGGCATCGCAGTCGTCCGGTGCCGGTCAGCGCCCGGGAAATGACCCTGGACCTGTGCGCCGACGAGCAGAAGCGCATGGTGCCTCTGGCTACGGCGATTCCTCATCCGGATTACCTCCCGCTCCGGCAGATCCAGCACAGTACACTCTGGGCTGCACGCCGGGGCCTGGAAACCCTGGACTACGCCTTTCCCGGAAAAGAATCGTTTCGGCGGCAGATCGCCCAGCGGATGGCGACCCTCGGGGTACCGGTAACCCCGGATGATGTGCTCGCCACCAACGGTGCCCAGGAGGCCATCATCCTGGCGCTTCGTGCCGTGACCCAGCCCGGTGACATTGTGGCGGTGGAATCGCCGTCCTTCCCCGGCATTCTTCAGGCCCTGGAAGTGGTCGGTCTGAAGGTTATTGAAATTCCCACCCATCCTTCCGAGGGCTTGAGCCTTGAAGGTTTGCAGCTCGCCCTGGAACAGTGGCCCCTGAAAGCCTGTGTTGTGGTGACCAATCACAGCAATCCCATGGGCGCGCGAATGTCCGACGAGCGCAAGAAGCAGCTGGTGTCCATGCTGGCGGCTGCTGCTGTGCCTCTGATTGAGGACGATATTTATGGGGATCTGCACCACTCCGGGGACCGGCCGCGACCGGCGAAGGCCTTTGATCGGGCCGATAACGTGATTTACTGCTGCTCCTTTTCGAAGACCATCTCTCCGGGCCTGCGGCTGGGCTGGATGGTGCCGGGGCGGCATATGGCGAGCGCCCGGCAGCACAAGTATTTCGTCAACCTCGCGACCTCTTCGATTCCCCAGATGGCGGTGGCGCATTTTCTGGAGCAGGGCGGTTACGATCGCTATCTGCGCTCAGCGCGTCAGCACTATCGCGAGTCCACCGAGCGAATGCGTACAGCCGTGGCCCGGGCATTTCCGGAAGGTACCGCTGTGAGTCGACCCCAGGGCGGGTTTGTACTCTGGGTGCAGTTGCCGGACGGCGTTTCCGGCACGGAGGTTTACCACAGGGCCAGGGCGGAGGATATCAACGTGGCGCCGGGGCTGATGTTCTCCACCGCCGACAAATACGAAAATTGCCTGAGGCTGAACAGCGCTAACCCCTGGAGTGAACGTATAGAGCAGGCCGTGGCCAGACTGGGAGTGTTGGCTCACGATGTTCAGGCTGCGGCGGGTTAGGGCCGTTCAGCTCTTTTCCCTACGCAGGTCCAGCGGGTCGAGCAGCCCGGCGGCAATAGCTGTGCCGGTGACATCCGGCAGGCGATCTGCACCGAGGCGCTTCATCACTCGCGCCCGGTAGAGATCAATAGTCTTTACACTGACATCCAGCTGGTCGGCGATTTCCCGGCTGGTGTAGCCTTTGGCCAGCGGCAGAAAAACGTCCCGCTCCCTTCGGGTGAGGGTGGCCAGCAGCGCCTCGGTTGCTTCGTCGCCCTGCGCCTGTGCGCCGGATTGCCGATGTTCCTGAAGGGCCTGTTGTACGCTGTCCAGCAGCAGCTGTTCATTGAAAGGCTTTTCGATGAAATCGAAAGCGCCGGATTTGAACGCCCTGACCACAATGGGCACATCGGCGTGGCCAGAGACAAAGATGATGGGCAGGTCCAGCCCTCGCTTCTGAAGCTCCTCCTGAACGTTCAGCCCGCCGAGCCCCGGCATCCTCACATCCAGAACCACGCAGCCGGCTTTGCCGTTGCCAACGGCATCCAGAAATTTCCGGCCGTCGCTGTAGGCCTGGACGTTCAGGCCCACGGATTCGAGCAACCATTGGGTGGATTCCAGCATGCCTGCGTCGTCGTCAACAACGTAGACGGTGGTGGCTTCCGGGGCAGAGTGATTACTCATCAGGCTGGATCTCCGTGGTTGTGATTCTGTTCTTGTGGCTCTGACTGGCCGGGAACCGGCAGATCAGGGACAGGCCTCCAGTTGCTGCCGGGCGGGCATCCAGGAAGCCTCCGAATCCCTCAATGATCGAGCGGCTCATGGACAGCCCGAGGCCCAGCCCCTGGGGCTTGCTGGTGTAAAACGGCTGAAACATCTGGCGGATGCCTTGCTCATCCAGGCCCGGGCCCTCATCGGTGACTTCAATCAGGGTTTCATTCTGATTGTTGACGCAGGTGGTTATGACGATCTGCGAAGGCGAGCCCGGCCTTCGTTCGCCACGGGCTTCGACTGTGGCTTCAATACCGTTGCGGATCAGATTGATCAGCACCTGTTCCAGCAGCACCGGATCGGCGGTAATTACCGGGGCGCAGCAGGCCAGTTTCTCGCGGATCTGCACGTTGTTCTTTTCGGCTTCCCACTGACACAGGCGGGCGACGTTGTTTACGACATCATTCAGGGCGAGTGGCGCGGTGCGCTTCTGGCCCTTGCGCAAGAAAGCCCGTAGACGCTTGATCACTTCCGATGCGCGGTTGGCATGGTGAACAATTTTCTGCAGGCCATCATCCACGCGATCCAGGCATTCGGGGTTGGTTCGGGCGCTTTTCAGATAACGTTGGCTGGCACTGGCAAAGTTCACGATGGTGGCCAGGGGCTGGTTCATCTCGTGGGCAATGCTGGAGGCCAGCTCCCCTAGGGTGGCGAGCCTGGCGGTATGGGCCAGTTCGTCGGCCAGCCTGCGGTTGTTCTCCTCGGATTCCACCCGGGCGGTGATATCCCGGGATACACTGATGACCTCAATCACGGCGCCGGTGTAGGTCTCACGGATGGCCCGGCTGGCAATCTCGAACCAGCGGCGGGATCCGTCCCGGTGGATGATCTCCAGGGTCATGGTGGCGTAGCCGTCATCCCTGAGCAGGTTTCGGGTCTCCGCCAGTTTCTGGGCTACATGGTTGCCGCGAAAGACCTCTTCGAGCGGTTTGCCTCGTAATTCTTCCGGCCAATAGCCCAGCAGCCGCCATGACGCCGGGGTAGCATCGATAAAGCGCCCGTCCGGAGCGTGGCGGGAGATCAGGTCTGTGGTGTTTTCGGTGATCAATCGGTACAGGCGGTTGGAGCGGGTTGCCTCTTCCTGGGTCAGAACCTCATCTGTGGCGTCTCTCGCTCGTGCCAGAACCCTGCCGCTTCGGACATCTGGGACGAACGTCCACATCAGGATGGTTCCGGGAATCCGGGCTTCCACATTTTCAATGGCCCGACCCTGTTCAAGGGAGGATTTGGCCAGTGCCTGAATGTTGATTGGCAGGAGCCTGGAGGGCGAAGCCAGACCGGCAACCTGGCACAGATCCCGGCTCGCCCGGTTCCCCTTGAGGACGGCGCCCGCCGCATCCAGGAGCAATCCGGGTTGCGGGTCGGCGTCGTGCAAACTAAATACACTGGGAGGGGAAGAATCGTTCATGGCTCATAGAATATAGTATTATCACTATAATACATTGGTGTAATTTCTAGCATTTATTATATCAAATACTATTTTGCTAACCCGAAGTATAGCTAGTTTAGCGATATTCCTGAATACGCCATAAGAACAACAGCACTCAAGAGGACCACACAATGACCTCAATATTTGACCAGGGCCTAGCGCCCGTTGATGCCAACTACGCCGTTCAATCCCCCATCGATTTTATCGAGCGCACCGCTACTGTTTACCCGGAGTATCCCGCGGTTATTCACGGGGCGATCCGTTACAACTGGGCGCAGACCTATGATCGCTGCCGGCGCCTAGCGTCTGCCCTGAAAGGCCGCGGTATCGGCCCTGGTGATACCGTTGCGGTGATGCTGCCAAATATTCCGGCGATGGTGGAATCCCACTTCGGGGTGCCCATGATCGGTGCGGTGTTAAACACCCTGAATGTTCGCCTCGATGCCGAGGCCATTGCCTTCATGCTGGAACACGGTGAGGCCAAGGTTGTAATTGCCGACCGGGAATTCGGTGAGGTGATCAAAGACGCCGTCAGCCGGCTGGACACCAAGCCACTGGTGATTGATGTGGACGATCCCGAGTACGGCGAGGGCGTTCAGGTCAGCGATCTGGATTACGATGCCTTCCTGCAGGAGGGGGATCCGGCGTTCCAGTGGAGCTTCCCCGACAACGAGTGGGACGCCATCTCCCTGAACTACACATCCGGCACGACCGGGAACCCGAAGGGCGTGGTTTACCACCATCGTGGCGCCTACATCAATGCCATCGGCAACCAGGCAGTCTGGTCCATGGACATGCACCCCGTGTACCTGTGGACCTTGCCGATGTTCCACTGCAACGGCTGGTGCTTTCCCTGGACCATCACCGCCATGGCAGGAACCCACGTCTGCCTGCGCCGGGTTGACCCGGAGAAGATCCTGCAGCTGATCCGCGACCATCAGGTTACCCATATGTGCGGCGCTCCGATTGTTCTCAACGCCCTGCTGAACGTGCCGGAATCCGCCAAGGCGGGGATCGATCACGAAGTGAAGTCCATGACCGCCGGCGCGGCGCCCCCCGCCCAGGTGATCGGGGCCATCGAGGAGATGGGCATTCAGGTGACTCACGTCTACGGCCTGACCGAAGTCTACGGCCCGGTGACCGTCTGTGCCTGGAAATCCGAGTGGGATGCGCTGCCGCTGCACGATCGCGCCCGCAAGAAGGCTCGCCAGGGCGTTCGTTACCATACCCTGGCCGGTACCATGGTTGGCGACCCGAACTCCATGGAGCCGGTGCCCAAAGACGGCAAGACCATCGGTGAAATCTTCCTGCGCGGCAACACCGTGATGAAAGGTTACCTGAAGAACCCGAAGGCCACCGAAGAGGCGTTCCGCGGTGGCTGGTTCCACACCGGTGATCTGGCGGTGTGGTACGAAGATGGCTACATGGAGATCAAGGATCGGCTCAAGGATATCATCATCTCCGGTGGCGAGAACATTTCCACCATTGAGGTGGAAGATACCCTCTACCGGCACCCGGCCGTTCTGGAGGCTGCCGTGGTCGCCCGGCCAGACGAGAAATGGGGTGAAACCCCCTGCGCCTTTATTACCCTCAAGCCGGAGGCCGGACAAGTGAGTGAGGAAGACATCATCAGCTTCTGTCGCGAGCATCTGGCCCGGTTCAAGGTGCCCAAAACCATCGTCTTCTCGGAGCTGCCCAAGACGTCCACCGGCAAGATCCAGAAGTTCGTGCTGAGGGACCAGGCCAAAGAACTGGACTGAGCCCCTTAACGGCTGCGCCGGCCCGGCGCAGCCGATGTTAACCAGAAAAACAACGCTGTCAGGCACACGCACCGCGTGAGCCCGGAGACCTTTTTATGCAAATGTTTCATCGGAAGAACGGGGAAGAGCAGCCATACTGGCCTGCGGGTCCCTTTAAGGTTCGTCTGCCGTTCGTCCACTATCGGTGGGAATTCGCGGAGATGGTGCAGGCCCTGATCATGTTCGTGGTCAGCCTGGCCATGATCCCCCTGCTGGAGAAATACCTGGGTGTTCCCTACGACGTCGCTCTGGCTTACGTGGTGGTTTGTGGGATCGGCTTTATGCTCCCGGCGCTGCTGGGAGTGCCGCTGGTGCCTGGCTGGATAACGCCGGGTATTCCCGTGGTGCTTCTGTTCTTGAGTGATTACGAACCCGGGCCGGAGGCCATTCAGGCGCTGTTTGCCCTGCAGTTCCTGGTGTTCATTATTTTTCTGGTCCTCGGTGTTACCCGCCTCGGCAGCAAGCTGGTGGAACTGATTCCCCGGTCTATGAAAGGCGGGATCATCATCGGCGCCGGTATTGCGGCCCTGATGGGTGAAATCGAAGCCGGCGGTCGCCTGGCCAACACACCGATCTCCCTGATCATCGGTGGCTTGGTCTCCCTGTACCTGATGTTTTCGGTGTCCTTCAAAGGCTTTGTTGAAAGCAATTCCATTGCCCGCAAGATCGCCAACTACGGCATGGTCCCGGGCATGGTGGTGGCTATCCTAGTGGGGTTTGCCGCGGGCGAATACGCCGTGCCCAATGTGGAGTGGGGTATTACCAGACCGGCGTTCGGCGAGCTCTGGAACTATCTGCCGTTTACCGTTGGCTTCCCGGACAGCAGCGTATTCCTCTACGCCGTCCCGACCGCTGTGATCGCGTATGTCATTGCCTTCGGCGATATCGTTGTTGGCCAGTCACTGATGAGCCGTGTGGATCACCTGCGCAAAGACGAAGACATTGATAACAGCATTGACCGCGTGCACCTGGTAACCGCACTCCGGAACGGTGGTCATGCCTTTTTTGCTCCGTATCCCGGTCTGGCCGGTCCGATCTGGACGGCGGTTACCGCCACCATGGCCGAGCGCTACAAATACGGTCGCAATGCCATGGATTCCATCTACAGCGGCGGCGGTACTTTCTGGATTACCGGCTTTATTGCGCTGTTTATTCTGCCCCTGGTGAGCTTTTTCCAGCCGGTGTTGCCGATTGCCCTGTCGCTGACCCTGCTTCTTACTGGTTATATCTGTTTGATGGTCGGCCTGGAGCAACTGGAGAACAACACTGAGCGGGGAATTGCCGGCACCATGGGCGTAGTTCTGGCGGTCTATGGCGCAGGCTGGGGCCTGGCCACCGGCGCCGTCCTTTACTTTCTGATTGAACGTACCAAATTGCTTGGCTTTGCAGCGGACCCGGAAGCGCCGGGTGTGAAAGCCGCAGAAGAGCACTAAACCTGCGCCTTCCGGCCCTGCACTGGAAAGCGCTGACCCCCTGTGTGTCCTTGGGAGGCCTCGTGCCTCCTTTTTTTCGCTCTGAGCTCTGTTTTGACAGAATGTCATTTCGTGACAATATGTCCGATTTTTCCCCTGGCTCCCTTCCTTCCCTCAGGTTTTCAGGTTTAAACTGCCTTGACTGATGATTTTTTGTCCGCTGTTCATTACTGATAGCAACATTACAAAAACAGGAGGCAGTTATGACCATCAGCTCCACGCCCGAGGGTGTGTCCGTTGAGCCGAGGCATCTGCGGTTTGATGTCAGTGAAGACCTGAAAACGCTCTGGCACGGCAATGATGCCTTCCGGACTGCTTTCTTCAATGCCCTTTCACTCCAGTTTCCCGATGGTGAGCAACAGTTCATCAATGCTGTACGGCTCTACCGGGACAGAATCGAAGACCCGAAGCTGCAGGCCGAGATTCGTGGCTTTATCGGGCAGGAGGCCCTCCACAGCCGTGAGCACAAGCACTACAATGAGGCGTTGAGGGCGCGGGGCTACGATATCGATGCCATTGACCGGCGTTTCGGGAAGCATATGGAGTGGGTGGGCCAGCTTCCGCCTAGCCGGCAGCTGGCGGGAACCTGCGGTGCCGAGCATTACACCGCTGTACTGGCGAACGCCATCCTGAGCCATCCGGAATGGATGGAGGGTGCCACCCCGGCCATGGCGAAACTGTGGCGCTGGCATGCAATAGAGGAAACCGAGCACAAATCCGTTGCCTTTGACGTTTACCGGGCGTGCGTGGGTAATGAGCGTCTGCGCCGCGTGGTCTTCCTGTTTGTTACCTGGAACT
The DNA here is from genome assembly GCF_038098645.1 of Marinobacter metalliresistant. Lineage (NCBI taxonomy): Bacteria > Pseudomonadati > Pseudomonadota > Gammaproteobacteria > Pseudomonadales > Marinobacteraceae > Marinobacter > Marinobacter metalliresistant. The sequence goes on from NZ_CP101118.1 coordinate 4,197,076, forward strand.
TCTTCAAGTACACCTTCCTCAATACCTGCAGCCTGCTGAAAACCGATGGCAAGCTCTGGAGCCTGCGTACTTGGCTAGGCGGTTTTAATTTCCTGTGGGGAAAACCCGGGGTTCTTCGCAAGTGCCTGCCGGAATTTCTGGCCTATTTCCGCAAGGGGTTTCATCCCTGGCAGCAGGACAACCGGGAGCTTCTGGAGCAAAATCTCAAGGAACTGGAAGTGATATCCCCTGCCGGGTAAGCCGGGATTGCTGAAATTCCAGCCAGGTTATGTAAGACTGAGCGGCATAAAGAATAACGACAATAAAGGGCGCTTCCGGTCGAGGAGCGGCCCGGAGCTGGAGGCCCGCCATGCGAGTTGGTTTGATCGTTGATTCTGCGTGTGATTTACCTTATGAGTTCAGCCGCAAGCACGATTTGTTCATCCTTCCCGTTACCGCTGTGATCGACGGCCAAACCTACATAGACGAGCATGACCCGGTCCGGACCCAGGAGTTCTACCAGAGTGGCCTGCTGCAGAAGGGGCACCAGGCGGAAACCCGGGCGTTCACCGCCGGGCAGATCCACGATCTGTTCATGGAGAAGATCGTTACCCAGTTTGATGTGGCCATCTGCGAGACGGTCACAAAAACCCGAAGCCTGATTTTCCAGAATGCCACCGAGGCCATGAACGGTGTCCTGGCCCATTATGAAGGTGCGCGGGAAGCCGCGGGCCGCAAGGGCCGGTTTTTCATGCGGGTGATCGACAGCAAACAGATTTTTGCCGGCCAGGGTTTGCTGGCGGCGCATACGCTGAAGCTGATCGACCAGAAGATGTCCAAGAATGCCCTGCGCCATGAGGTGGAAACCTTCACCGACAAGATCTACACCTGCGTGATTCCCCGGGATCTGCACTACATCCGTGAACGGGCCAGGCGCCGAGGTGATAAGAGCGTGTCGGCACTGGTTGCCTTCCTGGGCAAGGCATTGAACATCACGCCGGTGATCTTCGGGCAGGGCGCCGGGGGGCAGCCGGTAGCGAAGACCCGCAGCTTCGATGCGGCGGTGGAAAAGGTGATGAACTATGCGGCCGCTAGGGTGGAAGCGGGCCTGCTGACGCCCTACGTAAGCCTGTCCTGTGGCCTGACCTGGACCGAGATCGAGGATCTTCCCGGCCTCAATCGCTTGCGGGACGCGTGTGAGCACAACGGTGTGGAACTGTTGCTCTCACAAATGGGTATAACCAGCAGTATCTATGTTGGCCCCGGCAGCCTTTGCCTGGCGCTGGCCGCGGAGCCCCACAGCTTCAACGATTTCCAGTAATCAGCCTGCTATGAGCTGCGGCCGGCTATGACTGGCCCGGCCGCAGCCTCCCCCTTGTAGTTTTGGCAAACCGGTCAGCCGGGACTCCGTGTTAGCCTTTGTGCAGTGTGTTTCATTCCAACAACAGGACATCAGACGCCATGACCGAAGGCAAAACGGATCTCGCCACCGAGCTGCTGGAACAGCATGTGAAGCATGAGCTGGCATCACTGAAGGGCGCCAGGCTACACAGGTTTCTGGAGCAGGAACTGGATGAGCTCTGGAATTATGCCGGTGAGATAACCCTGAACCGCCTCACCTCGGAAGAGCAGGTGATGGGCGTGATTCAGCGCATTGTGATGGATATGGAGCTGGATGCGGGGATTCCCGAGCTGGCGGCCGAAATGGCCACCGAGGTGCTCAATGCCGGGGTGCAGTCCAGGACAACCCTGGGCGAGATTATTACCCGTGAGCAGGCCACCGGCTTCCTGGAACAGGCACTGGAGCTGAAGCACCAGCGGGAGCGGGTGATCAGTGAGATCATGGCTCATCCGGTGTATCAGGAGATGGTGTCCAATGTGGTGTATCACGGCCTGGTGAACTATCTGTACGAGGACAACCTGATCACCAAATCCGTACCGGGTGTCGGTTCGATGATGAAGTTCGGCAGGCGCATGGCCAACAGAGCGGTGCCGGGCCTGGATGAAACCTTCGAGCGGCGGCTCAAAATCTGGCTATCCGACAGCCTGCCGGGCCTGATCAGCCGCAGTGAGCAGTTCCTGCACCGGGCGCTGTCTGATGACGAGTTGCGGGACAGCGTGATGGCCGCCTGGGTGTCACTGGAGGACCGCACGATAGAGGAACTGCGTGAAGGTCTGGGGGAGGTCGAACTGCAGGAATTTGTGGTGCTCGGGTATGAGTTCTGGCTGCAGTTCCGCAAGACCGGGTACTTTGAAGGCTGTGCCTGGGCCGTGGTTTCCCACCTGTTTGTGAAGTACGGCGAGCATCCGATCACCGACCTGCTCAGGGACATGGGCGTCACCCGGGAAGTGGTGAAGGCGGAAGTTGATGCCTACGCAATTCCGGTTATAGACGTTTTACGGGAAGAGGGTTATGTTGAGGCCCTGGTTCGCCGGCGGCTCACGCCTTTTTACAAGTCTGCCGCGGCGCGCAAGATTCTCCAGCAGGAGGCCTGATTATTCCAGCCTCCGTGGACCGTTCTGGGAGGCGTGGTTTTGTTCTCGGACCTGTTCTGGGCCTATCTGGTTGCCATCACATTGCTCACCATGACGCCGGGTGTGGATACGCTGCTGGTGATGCGTAATGCCGGCCGCGGTGGCTTGAGGGATGGCTGTGTGACCAGCGTGGGCATCTCTGGTGGCCTGTTCATCCACGCGACTCTCTCGGCCCTGGGTATTTCCCTCCTGCTGGTAGAAACCGCCTGGGCATTTTCGGCGTTGAAGTGGGCTGGTGCCTGCTATCTGGTGTGGCTGGGAATCGGCTCGTTGCGTCTGGCCCTGAGGCGAGGGGGAGAGCCTTCGGTGCAAGCCGTGACGGTGGCGCGCCGGAGTGTCCCCCTGGTGACTTCTTTCCGGGAAGGCTTGTTGTCCAACGTGCTGAATCCGAAAACCGCGCTGTTCTATATGGCGTTGTTGCCACAGTTTGTTGACCCTGCCGGTAACGCCTTTCAGCAATCCCTGATGCTGGCTGGGGTCCATTTCCTGCTGGCGATGCTCTGGCAGTGTGGCCTGGCCTGGGTGGTGGTGAGTTTTCGGAGCCTGGGCGCGAATGCGCGGCTGAAGCGAGTGCTGAACGGGCTCACTGGCGGATTCTTTGTGGCCATGGGGGCGAAGCTGGCAAGCACCTGAGGCTTCCGGACACTGGGCAGGCAAAGAAAAAGGGAAGCCTCGGCTTCCCTTTACATTTAGTTACATTCAGTTCCGGTAAATCACTTCTCCAGATACTGGAGCTTGTTCGGCTTGCCATCCCATTCTTCGGCATCGGGCAGCGGATCTTTTTTCTCGGTGATGTTCGGCCATTTGGCGGCCAGATCGGCGTTAATCTCCACAAACTGGACCTGATCGGCAGGCAGCTCGTCTTCCGAGAAAATGGCTTCGGCCGGGCACTCAGGCTCGCACAGGGCGCAGTCGATACATTCATCCGGGTCGATTACCAGAAAGTTGGGGCCTTCGTAGAAGCAGTCTACCGGGCAGACTTCCACGCAGTCTGTATATTTACACTTGATGCAGTTATCAGTAACGATAAACGCCATAGTCAGATCCCTGGTCCAGTGGTCGGTCAGTCTCATCAGGAGCGCCGTCGTGGGCGCCACCGTTATGTTTTAGTGCGCGATATTGTAGGGAGCGACCCGCATAGCCGCAAGCGTTGGGCTGCTATAACCTTATTACACAGATCAATTTTCCGCTATTTCTTCATCAGGGCCTTCAGCTCGTACAGCCGATTCATGGCATCCCGGGGAGTCAGGCCGTCCAGGTCCAGCTCTTTGAGCGCTTCTTCCACGGCGCTCGGCTCAAGACTCGCGAACATATCGCCCTGGTAAGCCGGCTCACTCACATGCTTTGGAACGTTGCCGTGTGGTGCTTCACTCTGCTTATCATGAGCAGCGCCCGCCGGTGCCGCAGGCGTTGCGCTGCCCTCAAGGTGAGAAAGCTGAGTTTTGGCGTTGCGGATCACATCCTGGGGCACGCCGGCCAGCTTGGCCACCTGAAGCCCGTAGCTCTGGCTGGCCGGGCCATCATGAACGTTGTGCAGGAACACGATGCTGTCGTCGTGCTCTGTGGCCGTAAGGTGCACGTTCACCGCGTGTTGCAGCTCATCCGCCAGTTGCGTAAGCTCGAAATAATGGGTGGCAAACAGGGTGTAGCAACGGATTTCCCGGGCCAGGTGCTCCGCGGTGGCCCAGGCCAGCGACAGGCCATCAAAGGTACTGGTGCCACGGCCAACCTCGTCCATCAGTACCAGGCTGTGTTCGGTAGCATTGTGCAGGATATTGGCGGTTTCGGTCATTTCCACCATGAAGGTGGAGCGGCCACCGGCGATGTCGTCTGAGGAGCCCATCCGGGTGAAGATCCGGTCTACCGGGCCGATTACCGCGCGGTTGGCGGGCACGAAGCTGCCGGTATAGGCGAGCAGGGCAATCAGCGCAGCCTGGCGCATGTAGGTGGACTTGCCGCCCATGTTCGGGCCGGTGATCACCAGCATGCGTCGCTGGGTGTCCATCAGCAGATCGTTGGGTACGAAAGGTTCATCCAGTAATTGCTCGACTACCGGGTGGCGGCCTTCCTCAATGTCAAAGCCTGGCGCTTCACTGAATTCCGGCGCTGAAAAACGAAGTGAGGTGGCCCGCTCCGCAAAATTGCTCAGCACATCCAGCTCAGCCAGGGCCTGCGCCGCATCCTGTAGCGGCGCCAGTTGACCGGCTACGGTTTCCAGCACGTCATCGTACAGCCCTTTCTCCCTGGCCAGGGCACGGCTCTTGGCACTCAGGGCCTTGTCTTCGAATTCTTTCAGTTCCGGGGTGATGAAGCGTTCGGCATTCTTCAGGGTCTGCCGGCGGATATAATCTACCGGGGCCTGATCGGACTGGGCCCGGCTGATCTCGATGTAATAGCCGTGAACCCGGTTGTAGCCCACCTTCAGGGTGCTGATTCCGGTGCGTTCCCGCTCCCGGGTTTCCACATCCAGCAGGTACTGGCCGGCGTTCTCGCTGATGTTGCGCAGTTCGTCCAGTTCCTCGTCGAAGCCTTCCTGGATGACGCCGCCCTCCCGGATAACCACGGGCGGGTTATCAATGATGGCCCGTTCCAGGAGATCCGCCAGTTCGGGGTATTCGCCGATGATGGTGGCGAGTCTGACGATGTGGTGTGAGTTCACCGGTTTCAGCGTCTCCTGAAGATCCGGCAATGCCTGGAAGGCATCCCGCAGGCGGGCGAGGTCGCGCGGGCGCGCAGATCGCAGGGCTACCCGGGCCAGTACCCGCTCAATATCGCCAACGGCTTTCAGCAGATCGTGCACCGGCTCGTAATGAAACCCGTCGAGGAGTGCGGACACCGCCTGTTGGCGCTGGCGGACAATCTCCACATCCCGCAGCGGCCGGTTCAGCCAGCGCCGAAGCTCCCGCCCGCCCATGGAGGTTGCGGTGCGATCCATCACCCAGGCCAGGGTGTACTGATGGCCGCCCATCAGGTTGGTGTCGATCTCCAGATTGCGGCGGCTGGCGGCATCCATTATGACGGCTTCATCCCGTCGTTCGCGGGTAAGCTTGCGAATATGGGGCAGGGCGGTGCGCTGGGTTTCCCTGGCATACTGCAGCAGACAGCCGGCGGCACAAACCGCGAGATTCAGGTCCTCACAGCCGAAACCGGTCAGGTCCCGCACCTGCAGCTGCTGAGTGATCACCCGGCGGGCGGTGTCCAGTTCGAACAGCCAGGGTCCCTGGCGCCGGATTCCGGTAAAGCCTTCCAGTATTTCCTGATAGGGGAAGTCCTCGCTGATCAGGATTTCCGCCGGTCGCAGCCGCTGGAGTTCTCCTTGCAGGGCTTCCAGGTTCTCCAGCTCAGACACGGCAAAACGACCGCTGGAAATGTCCAGAGAGGCAAAACCAAACTGTTCCCGGTGGTTATAGATGGCCACCAGCAGGTTGTCCCGGCGGTCTTCGAGGTAGGCATCGTCACTCAGGGTGCCCGGTGTAACGATCCTTACCACCTGTCGGTCGACCGGTCCCTTGCTGGTGGCCGGGTCGCCAATCTGTTCGCAGATGGCGATGGATTGACCTGCCCGGACCAGGCGGGCAATGTAGCCTTCAGACGAGTGATAAGGAATGCCCGCCATGGGGATCGGGTTGCCCCCGGACTGGCCCCGGGCGGTCAGGGTAATGTCCATCAGCTCGGCCGCTTTCTTGGCGTCTTCGTAGAAGAGCTCGTAGAAATCCCCCATGCGGTAGAACACCAGTTCATTGGGGTGCTGACCCTTGATCTTCAGGTATTGCTGCATCATTGGGGTGTGCTTGGAAAGATCGGTCTGAGCTGCTGACATGGACGGGTCCGGATTGCCTTGCTTTGGATGAAGGCGTGAATTGTAAGAAAATAACGGCCGTGATGAAACGAAGGAGGTCATTATGCTGGCCAGCGATCACGAATTGGAAGAGGCGGGTAACCGCCTCGGTGAACGGCTGCTGGAACTGGAGCGTACTGTTGCAACAGCCGAAAGCTGCACGGGTGGCTGGGTTACCAAGGTGCTGACCGACCGGGCTGGTTCCTCGGCCTATGTGCTGGGTGGTCTGGTAACCTACAGCAACGACGCCAAGCAGGCCCTGCTGGGGGTAACCCGGAAGTCACTGGATGAACACGGTGCGGTCAGCGAACCGGTTGTGCGGGAGATGGTTGCCGGTGCCCTGGCGGCCACTGGCGCAGGTGTGGCTGTTGCCATCAGTGGCGTGGCTGGCCCCGGAGGGGGAGGCGAGGAAAAGCCCGTTGGTACCGTCTGGTTTGCCTGGGGCAGTACCCCGGCTGACACTGTAGCGGTGGTCAGGCACTTTGAGGGGGACCGGGACCAGGTCAGGCGACAGGCGGTTCTCTTTGCCCTTCAGGGGGTTAACGGGTTTGTGGATGAGCACTGACGGCTTTCACATCAAGAGGGGTTGGTCTCCTTTGCCGGTTATGTTTTAATACTGTTCAAATATACAGGGAATTGGCTGGTTACACTGTACGGATTCCCGATTCACTATTACGCTGCCGGAGTCCTCACGGCTCCGGTGGCCAGGGCGACAGAGGGTTTTGCACTGATGGAAGACAACCGCAAGAAAGCATTGAGCGCAGCACTTGGCCAGATTGAGCGCCAGTTCGGCAAGGGCGCCGTGATGAAAATGGGCGACCAGCCCCGTGAAGCCATTCCTGCGGTCTCCACGGGCTCCCTTGGGCTGGATGTTGCCCTGGGTATTGGCGGCCTGCCTTACGGTCGTATCTGTGAGATTTACGGTCCGGAAAGTTCCGGTAAAACCACATTGACCCTGCAGGTGATTGCCGAGGCCCAAAAGGCCGGTAAAACCTGTGCCTTCGTGGATGCTGAGCATGCCCTGGACCCGATCTACGCCGAAAAGCTGGGTGTCAACGTAAACGAGCTGCTGGTGTCCCAGCCGGATACCGGTGAACAGGCGCTGGAAATCTGCGATATGCTGGTTCGCTCCAACGCGGTAGACGTGATCATCGTCGACTCCGTTGCCGCCCTGACGCCGAAAGCGGAAATCGAAGGTGAAATGGGCGATAGCCACGTCGGCCTTCAGGCACGGCTGATGTCCCAGGCGCTGCGTAAACTGACAGGTAACGTCAAGCATGCCAACTGTCTGTTGATCTTCATCAACCAGATCCGTATGAAAATCGGTGTTATGTTCGGCAGCCCCGAAACCACCACCGGCGGCAACGCCCTGAAGTTTTACTCCTCCGTGCGTCTGGATATCCGCCGCATTGGCTCGGTAAAAGACGGCGATGAAGTGGTAGGCAATGAGACCCGGGTGAAAGTGGTCAAGAACAAGGTGTCACCGCCGTTCAAGCAGGCTGAATTCCAGATCATGTACGGCAAGGGCATTTACCACATGGCCGAAGTGCTCGATATGGGCGTGAAAGAAGGCTTTGTTGACAAGTCCGGCGCCTGGTATGCCTACAAGGGTGACAAGATCGGCCAGGGTAAGGCTAACGCCTGCAAGTTCCTGGAAGAAAACCTGGATATTGCCAACGAAATCGAAGCTGCGGTGCGTGATAAGCTGATGCCGAAGCCGGTCTCCAGGAAAGAAGCCGTTGAGGCACCGGCGGAAGCCAGCGGCGAATTGCTCTAAGCATCTGCGGGGGAGGTATGGATAGCAAAAAGAAACTGCTCATTGTTGCCCATGCGCCTTCCCCGAATACCCTCAAACTGAGGGAAGCTGTGGAGCAGGGTGCTTGCCATGAAGACGTCGGGAACGTTGAAGTAACAGTCCTTGCTCCCCTGGATGCCGGCCCTGAGGATGTTCTTGCCTGCGACGCGATCATCCTGGGTACCACCGAAAACCTCGGGTACATGAGCGGGGCTTTGAAGGACTTCTTTGATCGCAGCTACTACCCCTGCCTGGAGAAAACCCAGGGTTTGCCCTTTGCCTACTACATCCGGGCTGGTCACGACGGCACCGGTACCAACCGGGCGATCGAAAGTATCACTACCGGGTTGCGCTGGAAACGGATTCAGGACCCGCTGATCTGCCGGGGCGAATACCGGAATGAGTTCGAGGAACAGTGCCGGGAGCTGGGCACGTATGTGGCTGCCAGCCTGGATGCCGGGCTTGTCTGACGACGCGGAAATGGCTTAGCTGGCGAACCGGTTATAGAAGCCTTCGATTCGTGACAGGGCGTTGTCCACCGCTCGTGAATACCCTTTCTTGTCCCGGCAGTAGCTGAACTGCACGCTGATGCGATAACCGGTCTGAAACGGCTGGCAGTCCACCACCCGGGCGCATACCCTCGATTCACTGATGTACTTGCCGTCAAAATCCATGAATAGCCGGGCGCCCGGATCCACTGGCCTGGGGCACAGTATTGCCATGCCGTAGCGGTTAAGATCCAGACAGGTGGCGGGTGTGGCGGGCTTGCCACGGCTAAAAAAGCCGCGCTCCCGAAGTTGAACCTTCAGGCAGGAAGCGGGATAACGATCCTTGATTCTGCGATCTGCGGAATCACTGGTCATACGCTGGCATCCGTTGCGTGCATTGTATTTTTTGCCGGGAGATGAAGTGTAGTTCCGGAACAACTGCCTGAAAAATGAACGCTGGCAAAACTGTGAACTGACCAACAAATTCCTGCGCATTGTGCGCAACCCCAGAAATCTGCTCGCTGAACGCGACATGGCCGACTGCAGAATCTACAATGACCGGCCAATGAGTCAACCGTTACAGGACCGAACCTTGAAGTCACTGTCCCTGCACCAGCTTTACAAAGCCTGTGTTCTGAAAGATCTGCCATTCAAAACCACCAGGCAACTGGAACCTCTGGCCGAAATCGTGGGCCAGAACCGTGCCCAGGAAGCCGTGCGTTTTGCCCTGGCGATGCCCCATGGCGGTTACAACGTGTACGCCGTTGGCCGAAATGGCCTGGGCAAACGCACCATGATGCTGCGTTACCTGGAGCACCATGTGGATACCGATCAGCAGAGCCATGACTGGTGCTATGTAGCCAACTTCGAGGAGCCCCGTATTCCTAAGCTGTTGCAGCTTCCGGCGGGCAAGGGGACCCAGCTTAAGCAGGATATGGAAAAGCTGATGAGCCGCCTGGTAAAGGTGATTCCCCAGACCTTCGACAGCGACAGTTTTCTTGAGCGCTCGGAACAGCTGAAGAATGAATACGGCAAGAAACAGGAAGATGAACTGGAAAAAGTGGCTGCCCAGGCCAAACGCAAAAAAGTCAGCCTGACCGTGACCACGCCCGGCGGTTACCGATTGGTTGCCATGAATGGCGAGGAACCTCACACCGTGGAATCCTTCCAGGCGCTGACAGACGAGCAGCGTGACAAGTTTGAAGACATCATCAACAAGCTGGAGAAAAAGCTTCGGCAAGCCCTGCGCAAACTTGCTGACTGGGAACAGGAATACGCTGACAAACAGCAGGCGCTGAATCAGGAGACCCTGGAGAGTATTTCGGGCCATCAGGTTGATGAGCTGATCGAGAAGTACAAGGATCTTCCCGACGTGGTCGCCTTTTTCGAGGCGGTCCGGGCAGATCTGGTGGAGAACCTCGAGATTTTCCTGGACGATAACGAGGAGCAGGCGGCGATTGCCTACGCGTCCCTCGACAAGAAAATGCCCCGCCGATACCTGGTGAACGTGCTGGTGCACCAGAAAACCAACGAGGTTCCCATGGTGGTGGAGGACAATCCCACCTACCACAACCTGTTCGGGTACGTGGAGAACGTTACCTACAAGGGCACCGTGTTTACCGATTTCTCACTGATCCGCCCGGGCAGCCTGCATCGGGCCAACGGCGGTTACCTGTTGATGGACGCCATCAAGGTGCTGGAGCAGCCTTTCGTGTGGGACGGGCTGAAGCGTGCCCTGCGTTCGAAATCGATACAGATTAACTCCCTGGAGCGGGAGCTGACCCTTTCCGGCACCATTTCCATCGAACCGGAATCAGTCCCGCTGGATGTCAAAATTGTCCTGTTTGGTGATCGCGAAACCTGGATGCTGCTGCAGGAGTACGACTCGGAATTTGCCGAGCTGTTCCGGGTAACAGCGGATTTCGAGAACGAGATGTACCGCTCTGATGACAGTCAGTTGCTATACGCCAAGTTCATTGCCAGCCTGGTAAGCGAGAAATCACTGCTGCATTGCTCAAACAAGGCGGTCGCCCGGATTATTGAGCACAGTGCGCGCATGGCCGAGCATCAGGACCGTTTGTCTCTGCATGCGGCGGATATCGCCAATCTTTTGAGGGAATCGGATTTCTGGGCCCGGCAGGCAGGGGCAAGGCTGATCCAGGATATTCATGTTGAACGGGCCCTGGAAAGCGCCAAATACCGGGACAGCCGGATCCGCGACCAGTTCTACGATTCCATCCGTGATGGCTCGACGCTGGTAACGACCGGCGGCACCTGTGTTGGCCAGGTGAACGCGTTGTCGGTGTTGTCCACGGGTGGGTTTGAATTCGGTCTTTCCAACCGCGTGACTGCTACCTGCTATTATGGAGATGGCGCGGTTATGGATATTGAGCGCGATGTGAAGCTCGGCGGCAACCTTCACTCCAAGGGCGTGATGATCCTGAGTTCCTGGCTGGCTTCCCATTTTGCGGTTAACGATCCGATGCATCTGTCGGCCAGTCTGACCTTCGAGCAGAACTACGGTGAGGTGGATGGCGACAGTGCGTCTCTTGCGGAACTATGCGCGCTGGTATCTTCCCTGTCCGGTATTCCGGTCCGCCAGGATCTGGCGATTACCGGATCCGTAAACCAGTTTGGTGAGGTTCAGCCCATTGGCGGTGTGAACGAGAAAGTGGAAGGCTTTTTCACAACCTGTCAGCTCAAGGGCGGGCTCTCAGGAACCCAGGGCGTGATCGTGCCAACCACGAACGTGCAGAACCTGATGCTCGATAGCGAATTGGTGCAGGCGGTGCGTGAAGGCCGGTTTGCGGTGTACGCGGTTGCCCGCGTTGAGGAAGCTATTACCCTGCTTCTGGGTAAGCCCGCGGGCAAGGCCGATGACAAAGGCAGGTACCCGAAGCAGAGTGTTTTTGGCATTATCCAGCAACGACTTGAAAAAATGCGGGAACACGAGCGGCAGGAACATGCACGTGATGATCACAAAGACCCGTCAATCCACTGACCGGTAATCATAAGAAAACGGACAGGAGAGAACACGCCCATGACTGATACCCAGCAAACCGTATACGTCGTAGAGGACGATGAGGCAGTCCGCGATTCCCTGGAGCTGCTGCTGAAATCCGACGGCAAGCCGGTCAGGCCCTATGAGAGTGCAACTGCTTTCCTGAAGGATTATTCCGACAAAATGACGGGATGCATTGTGCTGGATATCCGTATGCCCGGCATGGACGGCATGGAGCTGCAGAAGAAGCTGAATGAAAAGCACTCCATCCTGCCCATCATCTTTGTGACCGGTCACGGTGATGTGCCCATGGCGGTTGATGCCATGAAAGAAGGGGCCGTGGATTTTATCCAGAAGCCCTACCGCGAAGAGGCGCTGCTGGAAAAAATCGAGGCGGCGCTGAAGCAGGATCTGGAGCAGCGCAAATCCCTGGATGAAAAGCAGGAGATCATCCGGCGTATCAAGAGCCTGACTCCCAGGGAGCACGAGATCATGGACCGGATGATCGCCGGCCAGGCCAACAAGGTGATTGCCATTGAGCTGGAGATCAGTCAGCGTACGGTGGAGATCCACCGCTCCCGGGTTATGCACAAGATGGGCACCCATTCCCTGGCACATCTGGTTCGTATGGCCCTGTCCGTAAAGGACCTTATCGACGCACGGTGATCCTGTCGGCATCATACGGTTACGCTTTTAACCGGCCCGAAAACTATGACTGAACCTGTCAGCGAGAACTCGGAGGTGACGGTTCTGCTCGTGGATGACAATCCGCAGAACCTCAAAGTCCTCTATGAGACCCTGAAAGACAAAGGCTACCGGCTGCTGATAGCCAATGAAGGCGAAAAGGCCCTGGACCTTGCCCACCGCCACCAGCCTGAAGTGATTCTCCTGGATATTATGATGCCGGAGATGGATGGTTATGAGGTGTGTGAGCGCCTCAAAGCCGATCCCGAGACGGCGGATTGTGCCGTGGTGTTCCTTTCCGCCCTCGATGATCTGCAGGCCAAGGTTAAAGGCTTCTCGCTCGGTGGAGCCGACTACATTTCCAAGCCGTTCCAGTCCCGGGAAGTGATTGCCCGGGTGAAAACCCATGCCTCGGTTATCCGCCTTGAAAGAGAGCTGCAGGCCCGTAACCGTGAGCTCCAGAGCGACCAGGCCCGCATCCTGAATTCCATCAGCGAGGGCATTTACGGCCTTGATGAGAACGGCGTTATCGAGTTTGCCAATCCAGCGGCGGCACTGATTGTCGGCTGCCCGGTGGAAGAGCTGATCGGCCGAAACTTCTTCGAAACCCATTTCGCCACGGCGGGGGACAATCCGGACGACCTGCCGGTAAAAGCCACCTGTCAGCAGGGTGTTGCTGAAAACCGACGGGACATCCGTATACTCCGGGCTGACGGAACGGGCTTTCCGGCGGAGTATCGTTCAACCCCAAAGCGGGATGGAGGCGGGCTCCACGGTGCCGTTGTGGTGTTTCGGGACATCACTGCCGAGCTGGATAACGAGAAGGCCCTGGAAGAGGCCCGGCAACTGGTGCAGGAACAGCGGGATCAGCTGGCTCATACCTCGCGCCTGACCACCATGGGTGAAATGGCCGCGGGCGTCGCCCATGAGGTCAATCAGCCGCTGACGGCAATAACCAACTACGCCCGGGTCGCCAAGCGGATGATGGCGAAAGAATCGGCGGATATGGGCCTGCTCCAGGAGACCCTGGACAAGATCGAAGCCCAGTCCCACCGCGCCAGCGAGATCATCCGGCGAATCCGGCGGTTCATGAAGAAGCCGGCAACCGGCAAGGAAGTGCTATCGGTATCCGCGCTGCTGGAGGACACCCGGCAGTTTGCCGAGGTGGATATGCGCAATAACAAGGGTGCCATAGAGGTTTCGGTGCCAGGGGATATGCCAGACATCCTGGCTGACCCCGTTCAGGTGCAACAGGTTGCTCTGAACCTGATCCGGAATGCCCTGGAAGCGACCAGCTGCGTGGATTCAACGGCGCCTGTTGAGGTATCAGCCAGCCTTCAGGGTGACAGCTGTGTGCGAATCCAGGTGCGCGACCACGGAGTTGGCCTGCCTGACGGCGCCGAGGAAAAACTGTTCCTGCCGTTTTTTACTACCAAGGATGAGGGCATGGGCATCGGCCTCTCGACCTGCCGCTCCCTGATTCAGGCCCAGGGCGGAGACATCGGTTTCGTGCGCCCGGAAGACGGTGGCGCCTGTTTCTACTTCACCCTTCCGGTCGCCGGTGCGCAGGGTTCCCCCTGTGCACCGGAAAACGAGACTTCTCAGCGTTAAAGGAAGTCCCCCGGGGTTAGAGCCAGTCGATGCGTCCACTCAGGTGTGGCGCGTCGCCTTTGGCATTCAGCACCTGGTAGTCCCAGCCTTTGTCCTCCGCTTGCCAGTTCAATTGGGCTGTGCCCGGCAGGAACAGTGGTTTCTTGAACTGACAGCTGACCCTGATGGCGCCCGGTCGCCAACCGTCCTGTTGTTCCAGTAGCGCCAGTGCGTGGGCCTTGGTCCACATGCCGTGGGCGATTGCCTGGCGAAAACCGAAGACCCTGGCGCTCAGGGCGTGCATGTGAATCGGGTTACTGTCCCCGGACACCCGGGCATACTGGCGGCCAATGGATTCTCCCGCCTTCAGGCTCAGTGTGTTGGGGTAGTGTTCCAGTTCAGGCGGGGCCTTTTGGCCCGATGATTTCCCATTACCTTGTGGTTGTCGGAACAGGGTCGTGCTCGTTTCCTCCCAGACCGGTTTGCCTGCAGAGCGGGCCTGAGTGATCAGATCAAACTCCACCCCACGACTACTCTTTACCGAATTTCCCAGACGTACGCTGATATCCAGGATTTCGCCGGCTCCGATTGGCCGGTGCTGGGTAATGATATTTCTCAGGTGCACCAGGCCGAGTAGCGGCAAGGGAAAGCTCTTCTCGGTCAGCAGTTTCAGATGCAGGGGGAAAGCCAGTACATGGGGCCAGGTGAGCGGTAAGTGGTTGTGCGGAGCGAACCCGCAAACCTTTTGGTAGCGTTTCAGGCTATCGCCGCCGGTGCTGACGCCCAGCAGGCTGGCAGACAATTCCGGGACAGTAATGTCGCCACCGTGCTTTCCTTGCTTTGCCAGCAATGCCTTGCCGTAAAGCGGCAGCAATGATGGTGGTGATTTGTGATAAACGGGAGTCTCTGGCATGGGTCGTTCTCCTTCACCGTCTTCGCCGGTCACGGTCAGTATGGCACTACCATAATGGAAATTTTATCGCGAAGGTCATGGGCATTCTTACAAACTGGTACAACTGTGTGTCTGTGGCCTGATATGCTCTAATATAAGACGATAGTCTAACAGGGGCTGTTTTCAGGCCCCACAAGTCTGGCAAACCCTGCCAGATCTGGCATTGACCTGGCGTGCTACGGCAATTGTCCGGCCGGTCAAAGTAGTAGCAATCCAATAAAAAAAGCGGGATCTTATGCAGGAACTTCGTGACGCGGGAGTGATGTTACGCCTGATCTATGAGGCGATGAAAAAGAAGGGGGTCGACACCACTGCCATCTTCAGCCGTCTCGGGGTGGATGAGAATTACGTCTATACCGAGCAGCTCCGAACCCCCCACAGTGCCCAGATGTACTTCTGGCAGGCCGTCGAAGACGTCTCCGGCGATCCGGATGTCGGGTTGCACCTGGGGCAATTGTTGCCCGTCTACAAAGGCCAGGTACTGGAATATCTTTTCCTGAGCAGCCCGACTTTCGGCGAAGGGTTGCGGCGGGCGCAGAATTACCAGCGGTTGCTGAGCGATGCCGCCAACACGGATTTCTTTATTGAAGGTGACGACGCCTGCATGGTGCTGGACGCTGCGTCTGATGATGTCCGCAGGCTGCGGCATTTCAACGAATGCTTCGTGCAGGGGCTGATTACCTTTTTCCGCTCCATTACCGACGATAACTTCCATCCCTCACGCATCGAGTTTGAGCACGAGCGGGCCGATGGCCAGGATCATGTGCGGGAGGTGCTCGGCTGTGAGGTCTCCTTCGGTGCTGAAGAGAATCGTCTCTACTTTCCTGCTGCTCTGCTTTCCCACGCGTCGCCTCATGCTGAGCCTGAGCTTCTGGACCTCCATGAGCGTTTCGCCAGCGAGCAGGTGGCCCGGCTCGAAAAGAGAGATATTGTCGGGCAGGTAGAGCGGATTGTGGCGGAGCTTCTGGACAGTGGCGAGGTAACTCTGGATGCGGTGGCTGAGCGTCTGGGCATCAAGCCGCGAACCCTGCGTACCCGCCTGACGGAAGCCGAAACCAGTTTTAACCAGGTGCTGGCTGATTTCCGTTACCGGCTGGCGCGCCAACTGCTGGCAACCACTGACGAATCCATTGATGAGATCGTGTATCTCACCGGCTTCTCGGAGCCGAGTACTTTCTACCGGGCTTTCAAGCGCTGGTCTGGTATGACCCCGATCGAGTACCGCAAAACCGCACAGGGCAGGGGCGCCGTGGTTGATGCGATGTAACGGAGCGCGGCTTCTGAACTTTTTTCAGGAAAAGCGTTGACATAACGGGGTGCCTCTTTATAATGCGCCCTCGTTGTCACCGAGCAGTCACACCCTTGATTGCACCGCCTTCTAAAGGCAGGACGTGATAACTCACGCGGAGCGGTAGTTCAGCTGGTTAGAATACCGGCCTGTCACGCCGGGGGTCGCGGGTTCGAGTCCCGTCCGCTCCGCCATTTTCCCCCTCCTGTTTTTCGTTTTTCCTGCATTAAGTCTTCGCAAGCCAGCATGTTTGTCATTTGCTTGTCATACATCCGCTCTAGTCTGTTTCTGAATCAGGAAACAGGGTAATAGCCATGCGGGACTATGAAGAAGAGCTGATTGAAAGCCAGTTCGAGGAATATGAAGACGACCAGGGCTGGGACGACGCCATTGAGCTCTAACCCACTGAGTTCTAACAGAGTCAGGCGCCCCGGGAATGCCTGATCCGTTTTCGATGCTCTCCAGGGCTCAGGTTGAACCATCGCCGATACGCCTTGTGAAAGGCCGCCGGATTGGCAAACCCGAGAAGCCAGGCAATTTCTGCCAGTGACGTGTCGGTCTCCCGGATATAGTCCCGGGCCAGGCTTTTCCGCGTGTCATCCACCAGTTCCCGGAACCCCGTTCCTTCGGCCGCCAGCTGTCTTTGCAGTGTCCAGGGTGTAATGCCAAGTTTCATGGCAATGGTTTCCAGGCCGGGTGTTTCGCCCCGGAACAGAGGGGTGAGAAGGTTCTTTACCCGGTCTCCGGTTGTCCAGCCCCGCCGGATCTGCTGCATCTCCCGCTCGCAAAGTTCCGACAGTTTTTCGTGCATGGCCGGCTGCGCCTGCAGGCTCGGGCTTTGCCAGATATCCCGGCGGACAGTGAGGCTGTTTGCCGGTGCTCCGAAGTGTACCGGGCAACGGAACCAGCTCTCGAACACTTCATCCAGGCCGATGGCAGGGTATTCAATGGTGACCTTCTCCAGAACCTCATACCGGCCGGTCACGTTACGAAGGAACTGGGTCCAGGCTGCCAGCACTGAATCCACCACAAAATAGTTGAAGCCGTTGTAGGGACGTATCGAGTAAAACTGTACCTGTCGGGTTTCCGGCCTGATGGTCGGGTTGCCGCGGCTGTTCCTGCTGGTCAGCAGGGCGTAACGGATCAGCGTGCTGATGGCCGCGCCAGCGGTGCCGGCAGTTTCCCCGGCAAGCCCGGCGATGCCGGCATCGACAGGCCGTGACAACGCGCCCATACGCAACCCCAGGGCCGGATTGCCGGTTTCACTGATCGCTGCGTGCCCCAGACGCATGAAGCGGGGGATGCTGATGCGTGCGGCGGGCGAGGTCAGTGTCTGCCGGTCAAGCTGGAAATGGGATGCCAGTTCCGTCGTATCCGCACCCTCCGCCGCAGCAGCCCGCATCAGTACGGACACGTAGAGAACGCTGATGTCTCCGAGGGAGTTACGGGATTGCCTGGCGTCTGTCGATTGCGTGCTCATTGAAGCCTTTGTCGGACATGTTATCCAAAGATAATAAAATGTTATTCCGGGATATTGTTGATGGCAAGGCACACCGGTAATTTAGGTCTCAATAATGAGCAGGGCTCTGCAAGCCCGCCGATGATCACGATGAGGAGACAGAATATGACTGCAAGTACGACGCCGGGCGTTGCCAAATATCCGAACCTGCTTGAGCCGCTGGACCTTGGGTTCACCAAGCTGCGCAACCGTACGCTGATGGGCTCCATGCACACCGGCCTTGAGGAGGCCAGGAACGGATTTGAGCGTCTGGCGGCGTTTTACGCAGAGCGCGCCCGTGGCGGTGCCGGCCTGATTGTCACCGGGGGTATCGCGCCCAGCGTCGAAGGCGGGGTATTCCAGCATGCGGCCAAGATGACCACTGAAGAAGAGTCAGACAAGCATAGGATCATCACCGACGCGGTGCACGGCGCAGACGGCAAGATCTGTATGCAGATTCTTCATGCTGGCCGTTACGCCTATTCTCCTGAGCTGGTCGCACCTTCCGCCATTCAGGCACCGATTAACCCGTTTAAGCCGAGAGAGCTGGACGAGGAAGGGATTGAGAAGCAGATTCAGGACTATGCAGATTGTGCTGCCCTGGCCCAGAGAGCCGGATATGATGGCGTTGAGGTAATGGGTTCGGAAGGCTATTTCATCAACCAGTTCATCGTTTCCCATACCAACCATCGGACCGACCGTTGGGGTGGCAGCTACGAGAATCGTATCCGCCTGCCGATTGAAATTGTGCGCAGGGTTCGTGAGCGGGTGGGTGAGAACTTTATCCTGATTTACCGTCTCTCCATGTTGGATCTCATTGAAGATGGCAGCACCTGGGAAGAGGTGGTGTACCTGGCGAAAGAAATTGAAAAGGCCGGCGCGACCATCATCAATACCGGTATCGGCTGGCATGAGGCCCGTGTGCCCACCATCGCCACGTCGGTTCCCCGCGGTGCCTTTACCAAGGTGACTGCGCGCCTGAAGGGTGAGGTGAGTATTCCGCTGGTAACCACCAACCGGATCAACATGCCGGATGTTGCCGAAAAGATTCTGGCCGAAGGAGATGCCGATATGGTGTCCATGGCCCGTCCTTTCCTCGCGGACGCTGACTTGGTCCTGAAAGCCGCGGAAGACCGGGCCGATGAGATCAACACCTGCATTGGCTGCAATCAGGCGTGTCTTGACCACACCTTCAGCGGCAAGCTGACTTCTTGCCTGGTAAATCCCCGGGCCTGCCACGAGACCGAGCTGACCTACGTGAAAACGTCTGCGCCGAAATCCATTGCGGTGGTCGGTGCGGGTCCTGCGGGCCTGGCGTTTGCCTCTGTGGCCGCGGAGCGGGGCCACAAAGTAACCCTGTTTGACGCCGGCAGCGAAATTGGTGGCCAGTTCAACGTGGCCAAGCTGATTCCGGGCAAGGAAGAGTTTTTTGAAACCCTTCGCTACTACCGGGTCATGCTGGACAAGTATCAGGTGGATGTGCGGCTGAATACCCGGGTCAGCGCCGATGATCTCAAGGCCGGCGGCTTTGACGAGGTGATTCTGGCTGCCGGCGTCAAGCCGCGGACCCCGGACATTGAGGGAATTGATCACCCGAAGGTGATTGGCTATCTGGATGCTCTTCTGGAGCGCAAACCGGTTGGCCAGAGAGTGGCGGTTATCGGCGCCGGTGGCATCGGCTTTGATGTCTCCGAGTTTATCGTTCACAAGGGGACCTCTGCGGCGCTGGATACCGAACTCTTCATGCGTGAGTGGGGTGTCGATCTGAGCGTTGAGCATCGCGGCGGCATCCAGGGCGTTACACCAGAGGTTCCCGAACCTGCCCGCGAGGTTTACCTGCTCCAGCGTAAGGCCTCCAAGGTAGGCAAAAACCTCGGCAAGACCACGGGCTGGATTCACCGTACCTCTCTCAAGAATCGAGAGGTTCAGATGGTCCCCGGGGTAACCTACCGCAAGATTGATGACGAAGGGCTTCATATCACGGTTACGCCGAAAGGGGCAGAGCACGGTGAGGATCGGGTGTTGCCCGTGGATACGATCATCGTGTGTGCAGGGCAGGAGCCGTTGCGTGAACTGCAGGCGGATCTGGAGGCTGCCGGGCTGCCGGTTCATCTGATCGGTGGTTCGGATGTCGCGGCGGAGCTGGATGCCAAGCGGGCCATCAATCAGGGAAGTCGCCTGGCTGCGGAGCTGTAAGCGCAAACACGATCACAAAATGTTGCAGTTTTTCCCTGTGCAGCAAGGATTGTCTGGCTAGACTATTACGTTTGAGTCAGTCCAATCTTTGAATCATGGGAGTCAGCAATGGAGTCTGCCGGCCAGGCAGCCGAGGGTTATTCGGCGGTATTTTTCATGGAGGGCAGCCAGGTGGCGCGCGAGATGCGTGCCAGCGAATTCGGCGCCTTCCTGGACGGCTATGTGGGCCTGTCTGATCTCGCCGAAACCGAAGTCAGGGCGGTTCTGGTCGAGCTGAGTGATGATCTTCTTGTGCAGGCTCTGGTGTTTTTCCGGATCTGGTTTGATGAGGAGGGCCGGGCAGACAGCCACTGGAACGTGCCTATTGAGGCGCTGGCAGGGCGTGGTGCCAAGGGGCCCGACATGGGTGGTGGCGCTATCCGCCTTGTTTGCCGTAGCCAGTGCCCTGATCCCCAGTACAAGGAAGATCTGTGGGACCCGGATATGACGCCGGGGAACAACCACTTTCAGGCGATTCGCAAAGCGGTTGAGGCGAATAACCTCAAATTCCGCAAGATTGAACCGGTTCAGGAAGAAAACATTCCGGTTCTAAGTGCCCAGGCCGAGGATTCGGCCGATCCGGAAGAGTCCGCGGCTGCCGCGAATCGCTCCCGCCTGGCACAGCTTATCCGGGAACAGCGCCTGCGGATCAAGACACTACAAAGCGTTCACCGGGATTCCCTGTCGGATATCCAGCGGGAGCATCGGCTGGAAATGCAGGGCCTGCGCAGTGAAATGGCAAATCTTGAGCAGAAATACGAGCGCCAGCGCCTTAGCAATGAGCAGCTCAAGAAGCGCCTGTCGGAACGTAATGAGCAATACCTGACCATGCAGGAACAGATGGTCTCCAGCGGTGAGGGCAAGCAGCAGGACGATGCCAGCGTGGATGCAGAGCTGGTGCTGTTGCGGGAGCAACTTGAGCGCCGGCAGCGGGAGCTGGAACTCCGGAACGACATGATTGTAGCCCTTGAGCAGGAAATTCATGAGCTTCGGCACCGGGAGCCCGCCGAAAATTCCATCCTCGATCACCTTAAACGCCAGTCCGTTTTCCTGGTGGCTTATCAGCCCGGCGTTGGCCATGTGACGCTGCCCTTCAAAGACATCGAAACCTACTTCAATAACCCCACCGCCTACGCGGCAGAACGCTGCGGCATGAATGAGCCTGCCTACCGGGAGTGGCTGGAGCATTACGAAAACCCAGTCTGCAAGCACGAGGGCAAAGGTGGCAAGTTCTGTGAAGAGCCCATCCTTCGGATAAGCCAGCCGGCGGAGTTCCGTCCGGGGATTGATGACCGCTGCGAGAAACACCGGGACTGAGTGTGGGAAGTTTTTTCAGTATCGGGGTGACTTTCGTTAAACTGTACGCCAGATTGTCACGGGGGTAACGGATTCGTCTGGCCCCGCCGCATCCCGACGCCACAGGAAACTTCATGGATCAGTTCAGGAACATTGGTGTGATTGGCCGGATGGGCAGCGTTAAAGTGGTTGAATCACTGCGCCAGCTCAAACAGTATCTGATCGCCAACAACTACCACGTCATTCTCGAGGAAGATACCGCGAGTATGCTCCCTGGCCACGGCCTGCAGGTGGCGAGCAAAAAGCTGCTGGGCGAAATCTGTGATCTGGTGATCGTGGTTGGCGGCGACGGCAGTTTGCTGGGGGCCGCCCGGGAACTGGCAAAATCCAAGATTCCCCTGCTTGGGGTAAACCGTGGCCGGCTGGGCTTTCTGACCGATATTTCTCCGTCTGACCTGGAGGAGCGTCTTGGCAAGGTGCTGCAGGGCGAATACATGGAAGAAACCCGGTTTCTTCTGGATGGCAATGTGGAGCGAAACGGTCAGCCCCTTGGCTTTGGTACTGCACTGAATGATGTGGTGCTGCACCCGGGTAAATCCACCCGGATGATCGGTTTTGACCTGTTCATTGATGGTCACTTTGTCTACAGCCAGCGCTCGGACGGCCTGATCGTTTCCACGCCCACGGGATCGACGGCGTACTCACTGTCGGCAGGCGGGCCGATCATGCATCCCAAGCTGGACGCCATTGTTCTGGTGCCGATGTTTCCCCACACTCTCAGCAGCCGGCCGATCGTGGTCGACGGCAAGAGTGAAATCAAGCTGGTGATCGGTGAGACCAACGAAACCTATCCGCAAATCAGTTTCGACGGGCAGATGAACATCGCCTGTGCGCCGGGCGATATCATCCGCATCACCAAAAAGCCGTTCAAGATCCGGTTGATTCATCCCACCGATCACAATTTCTACGCCACCTGCCGTGACAAGCTTGGCTGGGCTAGCGAAATATCAGCGAGTTGATCATGGCTGGAAACAGACAAACCGCAAGCCGCGGTTATGACATCATTGGCGATGTACACGGCTGTGCGAACACGCTCGCCAGGCTTCTGGATCAGATGGGTTATCGCAAGGTCAACGGTGTGTACCGGCACCCGCGCCGGCAGGCCATTTTCATTGGCGATATCATTGATCGGGGCCCCCGTATCCGGGAAGCGCTGCACCTTGTCAGAGACATGGTGGAGCGCGGCTCGGCCCGGATTGTTATGGGTAACCACGAATACAACGCTCTGGGCTACTGTACCCGAGCCCGTCCGGGCAGTGGCAAGAAGTGGTTGCGAGAGCACAACGCCCGTCATGACCGGTTGATCAAGGAGACACTTGATCAGTTTGAAGCCTACCCCCACGAGTGGAATGAGTTTCTTGAGTGGTTTTACACTATTCCCCTGTTCATTGAGGACGAGAGTTTTCGTGCGGTTCATGCCTGTTGGGATGGCGACCTGATCGAGAAATTCAAGCGGGTGCAGGGAGGTGCCTGTATTGATGAGGATTTCCTGCACGCCTCGGCGGCCATTGAATCTTTCGCCGGGCAGGTGATGGATACCCTTCTCCGTGGCACGGATCTACGGCTGCCCGAGGGCATGTCAATTACCGGAAAGGACGGCTATGTCCGCGAGTTTTTCCGCACCAAGTTCTGGGCGGACGATCCCCACACGTATGCCGATGTTGTGTTCCAGCCGGACCCACTGCCGCCGGAAGTGGCGCGCCGTGTGTTAACGGAGAACGAGCGAAAGCAGTTGATCAGCTATCCCCTGGGCGCACCGCCGGTCTTCGTCGGGCATTACTGGATGGAGGGTGAGCCAGCCCCGCTCAAGTCCAACGTTGCCTGTATTGATTTCAGCGCCGTGAAGTACGGTCGGCTGGTGGCCTACCGGATGGACGGAGAGCGGGCACTTTCCCGGGACAAGTTTGTCTGGGTAGAGGTGGAACGGCCGGAGCAGCCGGATTATCCCACCAGTGAAGACAGTGTTGCACGCTAGTCCGTATAGAACGGCCCAACCATTTTTGGAGGCGGAGTAAAAAACGGTGTACCGAGTCAAACAGGTGGATACCACGGTGAATCTGGCCGGCTTCAGCCGCTGGCTGAACGGGCAGGGTGTTACTCACCGGATTGCCGAGGAGGGTGGTTTTCAGGTGATCTGGCTGGAGGATCCGGCCCACGCTGAGCCGGTGCTTGCAGCCCTTGAGCGCTTCATGGCGGAACCGGAGCTCCGGGATGCGGTTGATCGCCAGAACCGGTCGCCGGTTTTTGTTGGCGGGCGCTGGCAGCCTTCGCCTCGCCATGCGCCATTGGTTCTGGGCATCATCGGCTTTGCAGTGATTATGGTCTGGCTCACAGCCATGGGGCAGAATGAACTCGCTGCCACACTGATGATGATTGACCCGCGTGATTATGACTGGAGCACCATGGCCGGTCGTATTGATGCCTTGTCGGCGACTCTCGCCAGTGGCCAGGTGTGGCGTCTGCTGACTCCGGATTTTCTGCACTTCAGCTGGACCCATATAATTTTCAACTCGGTCATGCTCTGGTTCCTGGGCAGTCAGATTGAATGGTTTGACGGGCGGGGACGGCTGGTCACTCTTTTCCTGGTGACCAGCCTGGTCTCCAACGGGTTGCAGTACTTTGTTTCCGGGCCCCTTTTTGGCGGGCTGTCCGGCTTTGTCTACGGTATTCTGGGTTATTGCTGGCTGAGCCAGCGGTCTGCGCCAAGGTTCCAGTTTCCGCCGGCATTGGTAACCTTTGCCGTGGTGTGGATGGTGATCGGTTTTACCGCGCTTCCTGAAATGCTCGGTCTCGGGCGTATGGCAAATGAAGCCCATCTGGGAGGATTTGTCGCGGGATTGGCCCTTGCGGTGATTTTGCCCGTAAGAGCCAGACGCGGAGTATAAAAAAAGCCCCACCAGAGGTGGGGCGTGAAAAGAGCTGTAAGCTCCTGATGAGAGAGACCAAATGATACGACCGTCGTCATTTGGTGAGTTAATGATAATCATTATCGTTTGATTCTGTCAAACGATTCCGCCACTTTTTTATGAACGTTTTTTCAGGAGAGCGGGATGACTTACGAAGAACTGATTGATCGGCTGGACCCCAATGTGTACCGGAGCCTCCGGCAGTCCATTGAGCTCGGAAAATGGCCCGACGGCCGCAAGCTGACTCCCGAGCAGCGGGAAATCAGCCTGGAGGCAGTCATCTATTACGAAAATCTGCACAACATTCCCGAAGAGGAGCGTGTGGGTTACCTCGACAGAGGCAGCAAGGCGGGAACCGCCTGCGATCCCTCCGTAAAGCGTAATCAGAGTAACGGCGACGCAGATCCGGACCAGTTTGTTGAGGTCAAGTCTTGAGCAAAACCATTGATGTAACCGGTCGGCTTCGGAAAATGCCGGCAGAGGCGAGAACTCCGGTGGCCTACACCATTGCCGTCGGCGATACCCGTATACCCCTGAACGAACTGATTGGCAGGCCGTTGCGGTTTGATTTCGACGGCATCATTCGTTGTATCCATTGCGACCGAACCACTAAAAAGAGCTTCAACCAGGGGTTTTGCTACCCCTGTTTTCGCAAGCTGGCAGCCTGTGACAGTTGCATCATGAGCCCGGAAAAGTGCCATTATCATCTGGGAACCTGTCGTGAGCCGGAGTGGGGCGAGACCCACTGTATGGTGGAGCACGTGGTTTACCTCGCGAATTCATCCGGTCTCAAGGTGGGCATCACCCGAGCCTCCCAGGTGCCGACCCGCTGGATTGACCAGGGCGCGGTAGATGCCATTCCCATGGTGCGGGTTGCGACCCGATACATCGCCGGGTTGGTGGAAGTTGCCTGCAAGGCCCACGTTGCCGACCGAACCAACTGGCGGGCGATGCTCAAGGGCGACGTACCGGAGCTGGACCTGGCCGAAGAGCGCTGGAGAATTCTGGGGCTGATTGCCGGGGATCTTGAAGCACTGAGAGAAACTCACGGCCAGGAGTCTATCCGTGAGGTGGATGAGCAGGGGCTCGGCCTCAGTTATCCCGTTGAGGTCTGGCCAGAGAAGATCAAAACCCATAACCTCGACAAAACGCCGGAAGTTGAAGGCGTCCTTGAAGGCATCAAGGGGCAGTACCTTATTCTTGATACCGGTGTAATGAACATCAGGAAGTTCACCGGTTATGAAGTCCGTTTCCGGGTTGCGGAGCGCTGAACCGCTCCCCACCCGGCCATTCCGTTCATGCCTCCGGACCCTGATTTTTGGTCCATGCAGGCAGCGAATTCTGGAGAAAACCAATGCGTACCAGCCAGCCACAAACCATTTACCTGAGCGATTACAAGGTGCCCGCGTATCTGGTCGATACCGTGGAACTGACCTTCGAGCTTTTTGAAGATGGTGCCCGGGTACACAGCACGCTTGAACTTCGTCGGAATCCTGAGTCCGCCGAGGCATCGGCACCCCTGGAGCTTGACGGTGACAGCCTGAAGCTGGAGTCCGTTGCCCTGGATGGCGCCAAACTGGCGGCGAGCGATTACGAGGACCGGGGCGATCAGCTGGTCATCCGGTCTGTACCGGACCGGTTCCGTCTGACCACCGTAACCTGGATCGAGCCCCAGAATAACACCCGGCTCGAAGGTCTCTACAAATCCTCGGGCATGTTCTGTACCCAGTGTGAGGCCGAGGGATTCCGCTGTATTACCTACTTCCCGGACCGTCCCGACGTTATGGCACGCTTCCGCACCCGCATTGAGGCCAGCAAGGAGGCGTATCCGATCCTGTTGTCCAATGGTAACGATGTCGAGAAGGGCGAGCTGGAAAACGGGCGCCACTTCGTGACCTGGGAAGATCCGTTCCCCAAACCCTGTTATCTCTTTGCCCTGGTAGCCGGGGATCTTGTGGAGAAGCGTGACAGCTTTACCACCTGCTCCGGCCGTGACATTGATCTGCGTATGTATGTGGAGCCCCGGAACGCCAGGAAATGTGATCACGCCATGGATTCCCTGAAACGGTCCATGCGCTGGGATGAGGAGGTCTACGGTCGGGAATACGATCTGGATATTTTCATGATCGTGGCGGTGGACGACTTCAACATGGGCGCCATGGAAAACAAGGGCCTCAATATCTTCAACTCCTCATGCGTGCTGGCCAGCCAGGAAACGGCAACGGACATAGCGTTTCAGCGCATCGAGGCCATCGTCGCCCACGAATACTTCCACAACTGGTCCGGGAACCGGGTCACCTGCCGTGACTGGTTCCAGCTGAGCCTGAAAGAAGGCTTCACCGTATTCCGGGATTCCCAGTTTTCAGCAGATATGGGCTCGCCCACCGTCAAGCGGATTGAAGATGTCACCCTGTTGCGCACCGCCCAGTTTGCCGAAGACAGCGGCCCGATGGCGCACCCGGTTCGGCCAGCTTCCTATATGGAAATTACCAACTTCTACACCCTGACCGTTTACGAGAAAGGGGAGGAAGTGGTGCGCATGATCCATACCCTGCTGGGACCGGACATGTTCCGCAAGGGCAGTGATCTGTACTTTGAGCGCCATGACGGCCAGGCGGTCACCACCGACGATTTCGTAAAAGCCATGGAGGATGCTTCGGGCCGTGATCTGAGCCAGTTCCGGTTGTGGTACGAGCAGGCGGGAACGCCGGTGCTGACCGTTTCCGATGAATTCGACGCCGGCCCGGGCATTTATCGACTGACGATTGAGCAGAACATTCCGGATACACCGGGCCAGACCAATAAAAAGCCCCAGCACATTCCATTTTCTTTGGGACTTCTGGGGCAGGATGGTCAGCCACTGCCCTTGCAGCTGGAGGCGGATGCGTCTGAAGCGCCCACAGAGCGCGTGCTTGAGCTTACCGAGGCCGTCCATACCTTTGACTTCCATGGCGTTGAGGCGAAGCCGGTTCCCTCTCTGCTGCGGCACTTCTCGGCGCCGGTCCGGGTTCGCTATCCGTGGACCCGCGAGCAGTTGCTGTTCCTGATGAGTCACGATCCGGACGGATTCAACCGCTGGGATGCCGGCCAGAGGCTGGCGGTGGACGTGATTCAGTCCCTGGTGGGTGCCGCGGATGGCTCGGAAGTGGAGCCAAGGCTGGTTGAGGCTTACCGGAAACTGGTTTCCGATACGGATCTTGATCAGGCACTGGTGGCAAAAATGCTTCAGCTGCCGTCCGAGGCGTATCTGATTGAGTTGGCGGAAAATGCCGATGTTCCCGCGATTCACCAGGCCCGCGAAACAGTGCTTAAATGCCTGGCTCACGCCCTGAGGAACGAGCTACTGGCGTGTTACCAGCGTAATCTCGAAACCGGTGCCTATGAGGTGACTCCAGAGGCCATTGCCCGTCGCAGCCTGCGTAATACCGCGCTCGCCTGGCTGCTGGTGATCAATGATGAGAAAGGCCGCACTCTGGCGGTGAGCCAGCTGAACCAAGCCGACAATATGACAGACCGGATGGGTGCCCTGCAGGCGCTGGTCAACTCCGACTATGAAGATGACCGGCGTCAGGCCCTGGACGAGTTTTACAACAGCTTCCGGGACGATCCGCAGGTTGTTGAACAGTGGTTCTCCGTACAGGCGGCCAGCGACCGGGCCGGGCAGCTGCCGGATATCAGGAAGTTGCTGGAGCATCCGGCCTTTGACTGGAAGAATCCGAACAAGATTCGTTCAGTGGTAGGTGCATTCGCCGGGCAGAACCTGGCGGCTTTCCACAATCCGGACGGTTCCGGTTATGACTTCCTGGCAGATCAGGTTTGCCGGCTGGATGACAGCAATCCGCAGATCGCGGCGCGCCTGGTGACGCCGCTGACCCGGTGGCAAAAGTTTGCGCCGGCCTACAGCGGGCCGATGAAGTCCGCGCTGGAACGTATCCGCGACAAAGACGGCCTGTCCCGGGATGTCTATGAGGTGGTGCACAAGAGCCTTGCCGGTTGAATCCGAAGGTGGTTCAGGTAGCCGGCTGTGACCGGGAGCTTTGTCACAGCCGGATACAAAATCGCACTTTCGGTCGATAGACTTTAAGGCGTGATCCGTTAATCTGGCTGAAGGTCTGAAATTCCATCAGATGACAATAAAATGCCTCTTCAGAGGCTTCCAGACGCACTTAAGGTTTTACAATGAGTTACAACAAAAATGCGATTCTCGGCGGTCTGCTGGTTCTTTCCGTGGCATCGTCGCCTGCCTGGTCGGCGGTTTCCGCCAGTGAAGCGGCCCGTCTGGGCCAGGACCTGACCCCTTTTGGCTCCCCCAAGGCCGGTAACAGTGCCGGTACTATTCCGGCCTGGACCGGGGGGCTGACAGAACCACCTCCCGGGTATGAGGGCAGCGGGCAACACCACATAAATCCGTTTCCGGACGATGACGTCCTTTTCACCATCACGCCTGCCAATATGGATCAGTACGGGGACTATCTGACGGATGGTGTGAAAGCGTTGCTGGAAACCTATCCGACCACTTTCCGTGTGCCGGTGTACCAGTCCCGTCGAACCCATGCAGTTCCCGACTGGGTGGCGGAGAACACCCGCGAGAACGCGGTGAATGCGGAAATCGTCGGCCAGGGTGAGGGCCTCGAAGGCGCGTTCGGGGGCTACCCCTTTCCCATACTGCATGGCGACAACGAGCAGAAAGCCTGGCAGGCAATCTGGAACCATCTGACCCGTTGGCGCGGTGTATCGCTTACCCGTCGCTCCAGTGAGGTGGCTGTCCAGACCAATGGTGCCTACACCCTGGTTACGTCACAGCAGGAAGCATTTTTCAACTTCTACAACCCCGAAGGTGGTGAAGAAGATCTCGATAACATAATTTTTTACTACCTGTCGTTCACCCAGTCTCCCCCCCGCCTTGCCGGCGGTGCCATTCTCGTTCACGAGACTCTGAACCAGATCATCAATCCGCGGAACGGATGGGGTTACAACGCGGGCCAGCGCCGTGTGCGCCGGGCGCCGAACCTGGGATATGATTCACCGATCGCGGCCGCGGACAACCTGCGAACCGCCGATGACACGGATATCTTTAACGGTGCCCTGGACCGGTACAACTGGCGCTACGAGGGCAAGCGGGAAATCTATATCCCCTATAATAATTACCGGATCGGCGAGAAGGGTACGCCTTACGAGGAGATCCTGGGGGTTTCCCACCTGAATCCCGATCTTACCCGCTGGGAGTTGCACCGGGTCCATGTGGTTGAAGCCACGCTGAAGGAGGGTGAGCGCCACATCTACGGCAAGCGCCGCTTCTATATTGATGAGGACAGCTGGAACACCGTTCTGCTGGACCAGTACGACGGCCGTGGCGAACTCTGGCGGGTGACCATGGGTCTGCCGAAAAATTATTACGAACTTCCGGGTGTGTGGACAGTGCTGGACGTCTATCATGACCTTCAGGCCCGGCGTTATCACGTGCTTGGCCTTGATACCGAAGAGGCCAATACCCGGGTGTTCACCAACGAGGTTCCGAACAAGCGTTACTTCTCTCCCGCGTCCCTGCGCCGCAGGAGCGTTCGATAAGGCCTGGGTGATCAAGGGATGCGCCCCCGTCCATAGGAAGTGGCGACCCGACATACCGGCCACCATGAGGTGGCCGGTATGTTCACAGTTATTCCCGGCTTGGCCGGTCAGAGATACAGTTCAATACAACACAATAGGCAATCTGAATGGCTAATAGGTTGATGTGCAAGACGCTGGGAGCGGCCTGTCTCGGACTTTCCATGGCGTGGTCCGCCCCTGCGGCGTTTGCGCTTGCAGATGTCATCGAAACCCCGGCCCGGCCAACCGATCTGGCCCCGGAGAATCTTCTGAACGATGCGACCCGGACCGGAGATCGTATCGTGGCCGTAGGAGAGCGAGGCCATATCATTTATTCGGATGATGAAGGGGAGACCTGGGTTCAGGGTGAAGTTCCTGTCTCGGTCACCCTGACCGGAATCGATTTCGGTTCAGAAACTCATGGCTGGGCGGTAGGGCACAGTGGTGTGGTTCTGCATACCGAGGATGCCGGTGCCACCTGGAGCCTTCAGCTTGACGGTATCAGAGCAGCGGCACTGGCCATCGAGAGCAGGGAAGAGCAGATTGCAGCGATGGAGGAGCGCATTGAAGGGGCTCCCGAATCTGAAAAAAGTGACCTGGAGTGGGCACTTGACGACCTCTACTTTGCCCTGGAAAACCTGCAGGCTGATCTGGATGTCGGGCCGGTAAACCCACTGCTGGATGTCTGGTTCGAGAACGAGAACCGCGGTTTTGTTGTGGGTGCCTACGGAATGTTCCTGCGAACAACGGATGGCGGTGAAACCTGGAAGGACTGGGCACCCCGGATCGAAAACCGGCAGAATTTTCACCTCAATGGCATTACCCGGGTCACCGGTGGCGCTTTGGTAGTGGTTGGTGAGGCTGGGCAGATCCATGTCTCGGTGGATGGCGGCGAGACGTTCGAGCGCCGCGAGTCTCCTTACGAAGGCTCCCTGTTTGGGGTGATCGGTACCGGCCAGGTGAACGAAGTCCTGGCGTTTGGCCTGAGAGGCAACATGCTGTTCTCAACGGATCTTGGCAAGAGCTGGCGCATGATTCCCAATTCGGCTGGCGCAACTCTCAACGACGGCGCCGTTGCTAAAGACGGCCGGATTACTCTGGTGGGTAACGGTGGCGCCGTCCTTCTCAGTACTGACGGAGCAGAAACCTTCCGGGAGAATTTCCGTAGTGATCGGGATGGGGTCATGAGCGTGGTGCCCATTTCAGGGACAGATCTGCTGCTTGTCGGCGAAGGCGGCGTAAAAATTACAGACGCCCGTGGAAAGAACCTTCAATAACGCCCTGATGTGGCAACAACCGAACGAATAATAGAGGGGCTTTTGAATGTCCAACCCTAAGCATGACAAGGGCGAACACTACCTGACGACGCCCAAGGCAGAACCATTCCTGGAGCGGCTGATTTTCAACAACCGGGCACTCATTCTGATTGCCTTTACCGTGTTGACGCTGTTTCTGGGTTACAACGCCATCAAGATCCAGCCTGATGCCAGTTTCGAGCGCATGATCCCGCTTGAACATCCGTACATCGTTAACATGCTGGAGCATCGGGACGATCTCGAAAATCTCGGTAACTTCGTTCGTATCGCCGTGGAGGTTGAAGATGGCGATATCTTTACTCAGGAATACATGGAAACCCTGAAGCAGATCACGGACGAGGTTTTCTATCTGGATGGCGTGGACCGATCGGGTCTTAAATCCCTGTGGACCTCGAACGTTCGCTGGGTGGAAGTGACCGAGCAGGGTTTCCAGGGTGGAACCGTCATTCCGGATAACTACGATGGTTCAAGAGGTAGTCTTGAACGGTTGCGTCAGAATGTTCTGCGCTCCAATGAAGTCGGGCGCCTGATTTCCGATAACTTCCGGTCAACGATTGTTTACGCGCCGTTGTATGAAAAAAATCCGGAGACCGGTGAGGCTCTCGACTACGGCGAATTCTCTCGTCAGTTGGAAGAAAAGATCCGTGAAAAGTATGAGGCCCAGAATCCGAACATTGAGATTCATATTGTCGGATTTGCAAAAAAGGTTGGTGATCTGATTGAAGGGATTGGCTCCATCGCCTGGTTTGCCGGCATCACCATCCTGCTGACCACGCTGCTGCTATTCTGGTATTCCCGTTCGATTGCCGGAACTCTGGTTCCCGTCTTTACCTCGATCATTGCGGTTTTCCTGCAGCTGGGAACTCTGCGGTTGATGGGTTATGGCCTGGATCCGTATTCCGTTCTGGTGCCGTTCCTGGTGTTTGCGATTGGTATCAGTCACGGCGTCCAGATTGTTAACGCCATGGCGGTTGAGGCGGCCAAGGGCTTTGACTCGGTGACGGCTGCCCGCCTTGCCTTCCGTGCCCTTTATATCCCGGGTATGCTGGCACTGATCTCTGATGCGTTCGGTTTTCTCACGCTCATCTTCATTGAGATTGACGTAATCCGGGATCTGGCGGTGGCAGCGGGTATTGGCGTGGCCTTCGTTATCCTGACCAACCTGGTGCTGCATGTTCTGATCATGTCTTACATCGGGATCTCCCAGAGCGGTATTCGCCATGTGCAGAACCACGGGGAAAAGCAGGACCGGAAGTGGCGCGTCATGTCTTACTTCTCACATCCGGGCGTGGCGCCGATCTCCCTGCTGATCGCCGTGATTGGCCTTGGGCTCGGCCTCTACTACAAACAAAACCTCAAAATTGGCGATCTGGACCGGGGTGCACCCGAGCTGCGTGCGGATTCCAGATACAACAAGGACAACGCCTACATCATCGACAACTACTCCACCAGTGCCGATGTGCTTGTGGTAATGGTGAAAACGCCGGAAGAGCAGTGCACCCAGTACAACGTGCTGCGTGCCATGGACGCCTTGCAGTGGGAGTTGCAGAACACACCGGGTATACAGTCTTCCGTGTCGCTGGCGGATGTGTCCAAAGTGGTGACCAAGGCGCTGAATGAGGGTAACTGGAAGTGGTACGAGATTTCCCGTAACCAGACCATCATCAACGCGTCCATTCGTGAGGCACCGGCGGGGCTGATCAATACCGACTGCAGTCTGACACCCGTGCTTGTGTTTCTTGAGGATCACAAGGCGGAAACGCTGGAAACGGTCATTGAACGTGTTGAGGAGTTCGCCAGCGCCAACAGTACCGAGGAGCACAGGTTCCTGTTGGCAGCAGGCAACTCAGGCGTGGAAGCGGCGACCAACGAGGTGATTTCCAGCGCCAAGGACAAGATGCTGCTGCTGGTTTACGGCGTGGTGAGTTTACTGTGCTTTGTTACCTTCCGTTCGATCCGCGCGGTGCTCTGCATTGTGATACCGCTTGGCCTGACCTCTGTCCTCGGCGAAGCGATCATGGCGGTGTCCGGTATTGGCATCAAGGTAGCGACGTTGCCGGTTATCGCCCTGGGGGTTGGTATTGGTGTCGACTACGGCATCTATATCTACAGCAAGCTGGAGAAGTATCTTCTTGAGGGCAAACCCCTTCAGGAGGCCTATTACGAGACGCTGCGCTCCACCGGTAAGGCTGTTATGTTCACCGGTGTAACACTGGGTCTCGGCGTTGTTACCTGGATATTCTCCCCGATCAAGTTCCAGGCAGACATGGGCTTTCTCCTGTTCTTTATGTTCCTGTGGAACATGGTTGGAGCCATCTGGCTGCTGCCGGCTCTCGCCCGGTTCCTGTTGAGGCCGGATCAAATGCTTGCAAAAGCGCGCACTGCGAAATAAGATTCGCAGCGACTCGAACAAAAAAGCCCGCATTGCGGGTTTTTTTGTTGTCTGCTCAATCGGTTAGCGAGCTAATCCACACTTTATTTATGGTGTGAAGTGGTCTATGTTCTAAGACGACCGCGATGTCCGCTCGCAGCAAAAGGCGGGCAATTGATGATAACGACCAGAAAAAGGAAGAACTCACATGACACTGAAACTCAAAGCCTCTGCATTTGCCGTTGCTGCTGCTGTTGGCCTGGGTGTGGCCTCAGCATCGGTGACCGCACAGGAGCAACAGTTCGTGACCATCGGTACCGGCGGTGTGACCGGGGTCTATTACCCGGCCGGCGGTGCCATCTGCCGTCTGGTGAACATGGATCGCAAGGAACATGGCATTCGGTGCTCCGTAGAAAGCACCGGCGGTTCCGTCTACAACCTGAACGCCATTCGCCAGGGCGAGCTGGATCTGGCGGTTGCCCAGTCTGACTGGCAGTACCATGCCTACAACGGCACCAGCCAGTTTAAAGACGACGGCGCCAACAAGAAGCTTCGTGCGGTTTTCTCCCTGCACCCGGAACCGTTCACAGTCGTTGCCAGCAAGGGCTCCGGCATCAAGACTTTTGAAGACCTTGAAGGCAAGCGTGTGTCCGTGGGCAACCCCGGTTCCGGCCAGCGTGCAACGGCTGAAGTGCTGATGGATGAGATGGGCTGGACCATGGACAAGTTTTCACTGGCTGCTGAACTGAAAGCGGCAGAACAGTCCCAGGCGCTGTGTGATGGCAACATTGATGCTTTCTTCTACACAGTCGGGCATCCCTCCGGCGCCATCAAGGAAGCGACCACTTCCTGTGACAGCGTCATCGTTGAAGTGGATAACACCGCCACCAAAAAGCTGATCGATGAGAATCCGTACTACCGTAAAGCCATCATTCCCGGTGGCATGTACCGCGGAACCGACGAGGATGTGGCCACCTTCGGGGTAGCCGCGACCTTTGTGTCCTCTACCGATGTGTCCGAAAAGGTGGTTTACGAAGTGGTCAAGGCAGTGTTCGAAAACTTTGACAGTTTCAAGCGCCTGCATCCGGCATTTGCCAATCTGGAGAAGTCAGAAATGGTATCTGATGCCCTGAGTGCGCCGCTGCATCCGGGTGCCCTGAAGTACTACAAGGAAGCGGGTCTGATCAAATAACGACTGACCGGGCAATCGGGTGTGGCCTGTGCCACCCCGATTGTTGTTTCCTTTCCCTCCTTCACAGGACATACCTATGACCGGCAAAGATCCTAACTCCGGGGATTCCGTAGATACTTCAGCCGTAGATCAGTTCCTGCAAACAGAAACCGGCGGGCGTGCCGGCACCGGATATGCTGCGGTGCTTCTGTTTGTTATTCCGGTGGTCTGGTCTCTGTTTCAATTGTGGATTGCTTCGCCACTGCCCTACATTTTTGAAATAGGGGTGTTTAACTCAACAGAGGCACGTTCGATCCACCTGGCGTTTGCGTCTTTCCTGGCGTTTGCCGCCTTCCCCATGATCAAGGGGCGGCGCGACACCTCCAACGCAGTGCCCTTTTATGACTGGATTCTTGCACTTCTGGCAGCGTTCTCGTCGGCGTACCTGTACATCTTCTATAAGGAGCTGTCGACTCGGCCGGGTGCGCCAATTCTGCAGGATCTGATCATCGCAATGCTCGGCCTGGTGCTTCTGCTTGAGGCGACCCGCCGTGCCCTCGGCCTGCCACTCACAATTGTGGCTGCCGTGTTCATTTTCTATTCGCTCGCGGGCCCCTACATGCCGGATGTGATTTCCCATGGCGGCGCCAGCCTGGAAAAACTTGCCTCGCATCAGTGGTTGGGTACCGAGGGCGTGTTCGGTGTTGCCCTGGGTGTCTCCACGAGCTTCGTGTTCTTGTTTGTGCTTTTTGGTGCTTTGCTGGAGAGAGCTGGAGCGGGTAACTATTTCATCAAGGTTGCCTATGCCTCCCTGGGTCACATGAAGGGTGGTCCGGCGAAGGCGGCGGTGGTGTCCAGTGGCTTGAGCGGGATCATCTCCGGCTCCTCCATTGCAAATGTGGTTACCACCGGCACCTTCACAATTCCGCTGATGAAGCGGGTCGGATTCCCAGCCACCAAAGCCGGTGCCGTAGAGGTGGCTGCGTCCACCAATGGCCAACTGACGCCGCCAGTAATGGGGGCGGCAGCGTTCCTGATGGTGGAGTACGTGGGCATCTCCTATCTGGAGGTGATGAAACACGCGATCCTTCCCGCAATGATTTCCTATATTGCCCTGATCTATATTGTCCACCTCGAGGCCTGCAAACTGAACATGCAGGGGCTGGAGCGGCCAAACAAGCCGACGCTTGCCCAGCGGTTGCTGACCTGGGTCTTTATGCTCTTGGGCCTGTCGGTGCTGACCCTGGCGGTGTACTACGGAATTGGCTGGACGAAAGAGGTATTTGGTGCCGCGGCGGTGTGGGTTCTGGGGCCCGTTGTGTTGGCCATCTATATCGGATTGGTGGGTTATGCGGCCAAATTCCCGGACTTGCAGGAAGATGACCCGGCCGATTCAATGGACGAGCTGCCACCACTGGGGCGCACGGTGAAAACCGGTCTTTATTATCTCTTGCCTGTCGTGGTTCTGATCTGGTGCCTTACGGTGGAACGTTTCTCACCGCAGCTTTCTGCATTCTGGGCGACCATGTTCATGATCTTTATTGTGGTTACCCAGGTACCACTCAAGAACCTGTTCCGCAAACGGGGAAAAATCGGAGGGGCGACCAAACAAGGCGTTGTGGATGTCGTGAATTCACTGGCAACCGGCGCCAGGAACATGATTGGCATTGGTGTGGCGACGGCATCAGCGGGTATCGTTGTTGGCACGGTTACGCTTACGGGCATTGGCCTGGTCATGGCCCAGTTTGTCGAGTTTATCTCCGGCGGCAACCTGATGCTTATGCTGGTTTTCACTGCTGTGATCAGTCTTATCCTGGGCATGGGGCTGCCGACCACCGCCAATTACATTGTGGTGTCGACCCTGATGGCACCGGTTATTGTGACACTGGGGGCCCAGAATGGGCTGATCGTGCCGCTCATCGCTGTGCACCTGTTCGTGTTCTACTTCGGGATACTGGCGGACGACACGCCGCCGGTGGGGCTTGCGGCCTACGCCGCCGCTGCGATTTCCGGGGCCGACCCCATTCGAACGGGTGTTCAGGGGTTCACCTACGATATCCGGACCGCGATCCTGCCGTTCATGTTTATCTTCAACACCCAGTTGTTGCTGATCGGGCTGACAGGCTGGTTTGATCTTCTGGTCACCGTATTCAGTGCCGTGACGGCCATGCTGGTTTTCTCCGCGGCAACGCAGGGGTTCTGGTTTACCCGCACCCGCTGGTGGGAAACCCTTTTTCTGCTGTTGATAACGTT
Organism: Marinobacter metalliresistant; assembly: GCF_038098645.1. NCBI lineage: Bacteria > Pseudomonadati > Pseudomonadota > Gammaproteobacteria > Pseudomonadales > Marinobacteraceae > Marinobacter > Marinobacter metalliresistant. Next base: position 4,233,918 of record NZ_CP101118.1, read on the forward strand.
CACTCTTTTCCGGCCCGGGTTCTGGTGGGATAGGGTCTATCCGCCGGTTGAGAGCCGCCCCGGAACCGAGATCATGGAATACATCGAGGCTGTTCCGGCGGGTGAGGATATTGTTATCAAGGCCACGGGTATGACCATTGATGGCGATGAGAAGTCAACATTCCTGCAACTGCCATTGCCTGCGGGCGAGACTCCCGAAGCCCGGCTCCAGGAATCAGGTCTTGGTCTGCGCCGGGACGGCGATCAGATGATTGTGGACTTTGTGTCCTACGGCAGTGTGGCCGAAACTGCTGGCCTGTACTTCGACTGGACGATCGATGCCTTTCAGGTGCCGCTGGAGCGCCCGCCGAAGGAGCTGATGTTCATTCCGGCACTGGTGCTTCTGGGGCTGGTTGCCTTCGGGCAGTTACGCCGACGGGCCAGGGAAGAGGGGGCAGTGGAGCCAGCCTGACCAATGTTTCTGTCCGTAAAAGCCCGGCATTAACCTGTCGGGTTTTTTTCTGTTAGACTTCGCCTCGAATCGGCCCGCGGTTTGTGTCGCGCAGTGCCGTCAACATGTGGTCTCTGGTATAGATCACCGCTGAGTAACCAACAGGAGCTTTCCATGCCCGTCGTAACCCTGCCCGATGGCAGCCATCGCAGTTTTGCTGAACCCGTAACCGTCCATGACGTCGCCGCCGATATTGGTGCTGGCCTCGCCAAAGCCGCTCTCGCCGGGAAGGTGGATGGCCGGCTTGTAGACACCAGCTACCGCATTGAAGACGATGCTGAGCTGGCCATTGTCACCGAGCGTGATGAAGATGGCGTCGATATCATCCGTCACTCCACTGCCCATTTGCTGGCAATGGCCGTCAAGGAGCTGTTTCCGGCAGCCCAGGTTACCATCGGCCCGGTCATCGACAACGGCTTCTATTACGACTTCAAGTTCGATCGCCCCTTTACCAACGAGGACCTGGCGCGGATCGAGAAGCGTATGGAGGAGCTTTCGAAACAGGATATTCCGGTTTCCCGGTCTGTTATGTCCCGGGAAGACGCCGTCAAGCTGTTTGAGGAGATGGGGGAAGAGTACAAGGTGCGCATCATTGAGGACATTCCCGGTGATGAGGACCTGTCCTTCTATCGCCAGGGCGACTTCATCGACCTGTGCCGCGGCCCTCACGTGCCCAGTACCGGCAAGCTGAAGGCTTTCAAGCTGACCAAGGTTTCCGGCGCTTTCTGGCGTGGTGACACCAGCAACGAACAGCTGCAGCGTGTTTACGGTACAGCCTGGGGCAACAAGAAGGACCTGAAGGCGTACCTGCACCGTCTGGAAGAAGCCGAAAAACGTGATCACCGAAAGGTTGGTAAGAAGCTTAATCTGTTCCATATGCAGGAAGAAGCGCCCGGGATGGTGTTCTGGCACCCGGACGGCTGGTCGATGTACCAGGAAATTGAGCAGTACATGCGCCGCAAGCAGCAGGAGCATGGTTACAAGGAAATCAAGACGCCCCAGGTGGTGTCCCGTACTCTGTGGGAAAAGTCGGGTCACTGGGACAAGTTCAAAGACGACATGTTCACCACGGAGTCGGAGAAGCACGACTACGCCATCAAGCCCATGAACTGTCCGTGCCACGTTCAGGTCTTTAACCAGGGGCTGAAGAGCTACAAGGATCTTCCCCTGCGACTGGCAGAGTTCGGTTCCTGTCACCGTAACGAGGCGTCGGGTGCGCTGCACGGCCTGATGCGTGTTCGCGGTTTTACCCAAGATGATGCCCACATCTTCTGCGAAGAGGACGCGATCCAGAAGGAAGTATCGGCATTCATTGGAATGCTGCACGAGATCTACACAGATTTCGGGTTTACCGAGATTCTGTACAAATTGTCCACTCGCCCTGAGAAGCGGGTCGGTTCCGACGAAGTCTGGGACAAGGCCGAGGCCGCCCTGGAAGAGGCGCTGAATCGTGAGGGCGTGGACTGGGAATTGTTGCCGGGCGAAGGTGCTTTCTACGGCCCTAAAATCGAATTCTCCCTGAAAGACTGTATCGGCCGGGTATGGCAATGCGGTACCATTCAGGTCGATTTTTCCATGCCGGGCCGCCTTGGCGCCCAGTATGTGGCAGATAATTCCGAGCGTAAGACGCCGGTCATGCTGCACCGAGCGGTACTCGGGTCGTTCGAGCGGTTCATCGGTATTCTGATTGAAGAATACGAAGGCGCATTTCCCACCTGGCTGGCACCAACCCAGGTTGTGGTCCTCAATATCACCGATAATCAGCGTGATTATTGTCAGAATCTGGCGAAAAAGTGGGATTCTTTGGGCTTTAGGGTTAATGCTGACTTGAGAAACGAGAAGATCGGCTTTAAAATCCGCGAGCATACTCTTAACAAGGTTCCCTATCTTGTCATCGTCGGCGACAAAGAGGTCGACAACAACACCGTTGCGGTGAGAACCCGCAAAGGCGAAGATTTGGGAACGCTATCGCTTGAAGCGTTTGAGCAACTTTTGCAGAAAGATGTTGAGCGCAAGGGCAAAACAAAGACGGAGATCTAATTATTAAACAGCGAGCGAATCGGGGTGGGCGTACACCAAAGGCGCCGATCAATGAGAATATTGACGCAACCGAAGTCCGTCTGATCGATGCCGAAGGCAATCAGGTCGGTGTCGTACCGATTGAAGATGCAATCAAGCAGGCAGAAGAAGCGTCTCTTGATCTGGTTCAGGTTACGGATTCCGATCCGATCGTCTGTAAGATAATGGACTACGGCAAGAAAATCTTCGACGAGAAGAAGGCCAAGGCGGCTGCCAAGAAAAAACAGAAGCAGACGCAGGTCAAAGAGCTTAAGTTCCGTCCCGGAACTGAAGAAGGGGATTATCAGGTAAAACTACGCAACCTGGTACGTTTCCTTGAAAACGGGGACCGCGGCAAAATCACGATCCGCTTCCGTGGCCGTGAGATGGCACACCAGGAAATTGGTATGCAACTCATGCAGCGCATAGAAGCAGATGTGGAAGAGCTTGCCCAGGTAGAGATGCGGCCGAAAATGGAAGGCCGGCAGATGACCATGGTCGTGGCGCCCCGCAAGAAGAAGTGAACCTGATCGGGTGCTTGTCCCCCGCGCATGCGGGGGATTTGTCGTTCAGGGGCACATCGTTGTTTATTTAAAAATAGAATGCGGAGTTTTAAAAAATGCCTAAGATGAAAACCAAAAGCGGAGCCACCAAGCGGTTCAAGAAAACCGCCACCGGCTTCAAGCACAAGCAGTCCTTCACCAGTCACATCCTGACCAAGAAGAGCCCGAAGCGTAAGCGTCAGCTGCGCGGCACCAAGCTCATCGCCAAGTCGGATGTTGCATCTATCAAGCGTATGACCGCGTGCTGATCCAGCCGCGAGAATCATTCCTTAGAAAGTACAGGTAGAAGGATTAGAGTATGGCTCGTGTAAAACGTGGTGTGGTCGCACGCCGTCGTCACAAAAAGATTCTCAATCAGGCCAAAGGTTACTACGGCGCTCGTAGCCGGGTATTCCGTGTAGCCAAGCAAGCGGTTATCAAGGCCGGTCAGTACGCTTACCGCGACCGTCGTAACCGCAAGCGTGCTTTCCGCGCTCTGTGGATTGCCCGTATCAATGCTGGTGCCCGCGCTAACGGTCTGTCATACAGCCGTCTGATTGCTGGCCTGAAAAAGGCAAACGTTGAAATCGATCGTAAGGTTCTGGCCGATCTGGCCATGAACGAGCAGCAGGCGTTTGCCGCTGTTGTTGAGAAGGCCAAGGCGTCCCTGTGATCGCTTAGCTCTTTCATCGATTACTGATCGATACGGGCGTCTCATGACATCATGACGGCGCCTTCTGATAGGGGAAGGGCACGCTCTTCCCCTATTTTTGTTTATAAATTACGTTTTAGCACTTCCATTTCTGGTTTGGAGCAGGGTCAATGGAAAACCTGGAGCAACTGGTTCAGGACGGTTTGGCGGCAGTAGACAAAGCTGACAGTCTGCAGGCACTTGATCAAATTCGTGTTGAGTATCTTGGCAAAAAGGGTGTGATTACCCAGCAGGCCAAAACCCTGGGTAAGCTTTCCGCTGAAGAGCGGCCGGCGGCCGGCCAGAAGATCAATGAAGCCAAGGGGCAGGTGGAAGACGCGATCAATGCGAAGCGCGCTGATCTTGAGCGCGTCGCCATCGAGCAGAAACTTGCCAGTGAATCCATTGACGTTACCCTCCCGGGCCGTGGCCAGGAGCTTGGCGGTTTGCATCCGGTTACCCGTACCCTGCAGCGGATTGAGCAGTTTTTCTCCCGGGCCGGCTATACCGTTGAGCAGGGGCCGGAAATCGAAGATGATTACCATAACTTCGAGGCGCTGAACATTCCCGGGCACCATCCTGCCCGTGCCATGCACGACACTTTCTATTTCAACCCGGGCACCCTGCTGCGCACCCATACCTCGCCGGTTCAGATCCGCACCATGGAGGCCGGCAAGCCTCCGTTCCGAATGATCTGTCCGGGCCGGGTGTACCGCTGCGATTCGGACATGACCCACACTCCCATGTTCCACCAGGTGGAAGGTTTACTGGTGGAGAAAAATGTCAGCTTTGCGGATCTGAAAAGCACTGTGGAGGAGTTTCTCCAGGTGTTCTTCGAGCGGGATTTGCAGGTTCGCTTCCGTCCGTCCTACTTCCCCTTCACCGAACCCTCCGCGGAAGTGGATATTGAATGGGGGCGGGAAGCCGATGGCAGCATCAAGTGGCTGGAAATCATGGGTTGCGGAATGGTACACCCCAAGGTGTTTGAATATTGCGGAATTGATGCCGAGGAATACCGTGGTTTTGCATTCGGCCTGGGTGTAGAGCGCCTGGCCATGCTTCGTTACGGCGTGAACGACCTGCGTATGTTCTTTGAGAACGATCTGCGCTTCCTGCGCCAGTTCCGTTGACAGGCGACACCAGGGCATCCAAACAAACAGGCATAACCGCATCAGGACAAGGCAATAACCATGAAATTCAGTGAACAGTGGCTACGCGAGTGGGTTAATCCGCAAATCGGTACCCAGGAATTGATGGACCAGATCACCATGGCGGGTCTGGAAGTGGACGGTTTTGAACCGGTGGCGGGCCAGTTTAGCGGTGTGGTTGTCGGTGAGGTTCAGTCTGTGCAGCCCCATCCGGATGCGGACAAACTCCGGGTCTGCCAGGTCAGTGATGGCAAAAATACCGTGCAGGTGGTTTGCGGTGCCGCCAATGTTCGGGAAGGTCTCAAGGTACCGTTTGCTGTGGTTGGTGCGGTTCTGCCCGGTGATTTCAGGATCAAGAAAGCCAGGCTCCGTGGTCAGCCTTCAGAAGGTATGCTGTGCTCCGGGTCGGAGCTGGGGCTGTCCGAGAATCATGACGGACTGATGGAGTTGCCGGCCGATGCGCCGGTTGGCCAGGATGTCGCGGATTATCTCAGGCTGAACGATGTAACCATTGATGTGGATCTGACCCCCAACCGGGCCGACTGCCTTTCTATCAAAGGCATTGCCCGGGAAGTGGGGGTGCTCAATAGCGTGCCGGTAGAGGCCCCGGCCATTGAGCCGGTCGAAGCTGTGCACTCAGAAGTCCCGGATATACGTGTCGAGGCGCCGGCCGGTTGTCCGCGCTATCTCGGCCGGATTCTTCGTAATGTGAACCTGCAGGCTGAGTCGCCGCTGTGGATGCAAGAGAAGCTGCGCCGTTCCGGCATTCGTTCCATCGATGCGGCTGTGGATGTAACCAACTACGTGATGCTGGAGCTCGGTCAGCCTATGCACGCGTTTGACCGTGATGAGATTCGTGGTGGCATCGTTGTGCGTATGGCCCGGGTCGGTGAGAAACTGGTGCTGCTCGACGGCCAGGAAGTGGAGCTGACCCGGGGCACACTGGTGATTGCTGATCATGAAAAGCCAATCGCCATTGCCGGCGTTATGGGCGGCGAACATTCCGGGGTCGGTCTGAAAACCCGGGATCTGGTTCTGGAGTCGGCCTACTTCGACCCCATTACCCTGGCCGGCAAGGCACGTCATTATGGCTTGCATACCGATGCCTCTCACCGCTTCGAGCGCGGTGTGGATTACAGGCTGGCTCGTGAAGCCATGGAGCGTGCAACCCGCCTGCTGATGGACGTCGTCGGCGGTGAGCCGGGCGAAATTGTCGAGGTAGTCAGCGATGAGGATATTCCCGAGGATCGTGTAGTCGACCTCCGGGCCCGGCGCCTCAATGACGTTCTGGGTATGGAAATTTACCGCACCACGGTCGAGGAAATCCTGGCCCGGCTCGGGCTTAGGGTAGAGAAGCTGCTGAAAGACGGGTGGAGGGTTAGTGTGCCCAGCTTCCGTCCGGACATCTCAATCGAAGAAGACCTGATCGAAGAAGTGGGGCGGATCTACGGCTACAACAACCTGCCTGTGACCGAGCCTACGGGTTCCCTTGGGCTGCGCCCGGAGAGAGAGGCTGTCCGCCCGGTATCGGCCATTCGCAACTTCTTTGTGGGCCATGGCTACCAGGAAGCGGTGACCTACAGCTTTGTGGATCCGAAGGTACAGCAACTGGTTGACCCTGAGCGCGAGGGTATCGCTCTGGCGAATCCGATTTCCTCCGATCTCTCGGTAATGCGCACCAGCCTTTGGAGTGGCCTGCTGAAAACGGTGGTCTATAACCAGAACCGTCAGCAGTCCCGTATTCGCCTGTTTGAGACGGGCCTTCGCTTCCTTAAGGAAGGCGAACATATTGATCAGCAGCCCATGCTTGCGGGTGTAGTTGTTGGAAACCAGTATCCTGAAAACTGGGTCAACGGTCGCAGAAATGCAGATTTCTTTGATGTAAAAGGGGATTTGGAGAGTCTGTTCCGTTTGCTGGGCATCGAAATTCATTTTGTCGGCAGTCAGCATCCTGCCCTGCACCCCGGGCAGACCGCCGAGCTGCTGCGGGACGGCGAACATGTCGGCTGGCTAGGCACGTTGCATCCACAAGTTCAGAAAAATCTTGAACTTAATGGCACGATCCTGATGTTTGAGCTATTCTTGAATTCGGTCGTTACCGGATATGTGCCTAATTTCAAAGAAATTTCAAAATTCCCGGAAGTTCGTCGGGATTTGGCTATTATTATCGGGAGCGATGTGGCGTTTGCGGATGTGGAGCGTGTGGCCAAAAAGCATGCTGGTGAGCGCCTGACAGCGTTACGTGCGTTCGATGTCTACGAAGGTGAGAGCCTGGGTGAGGATAACCGAAGCCTGGCACTGAGCCTGTTCTGGCAGCATCCCGAGCGTACGTTAAACGAGGATGAAGTGCATTCGCTCTTCAACGGTGTGATCGACGCATTGAAAGAAGAGCTGGGGGCGACACTGAGGAGTTGAGACATGGCGGCTTTGACGAAAGCGGAAATGGCGGAGCGGTTGTATGAGGAATTGGGCCTGAACAAACGCGAAGCCAAGGAGATGGTGGAAGCTTTTTTCGATGAGATCAGAGGCGCGCTCAGTCACAATGAGCAGGTGAAGTTGTCGGGTTTTGGTAACTTCGATCTGCGGGACAAGAAACAGCGGCCGGGACGGAATCCGAAAACCGGCGAGGAGATTCCGATCAGTGCACGGCGTGTTGTGACCTTTCGCCCCGGGCAAAAACTAAAGCAAAAAGTAGAAGCGTATGCTGGAACCCAGTCATAACAACGAGCTTCCCGCAATTCCGGGAAAGCGTTATTTCACGATTGGTGAAGTGGCGGAGCTGTGCGCGGTCAAGGCACACGTCCTGCGTTATTGGGAACAGGAATTTCCCCAACTGTCGCCGGTCAAGCGTCGGGGCAACCGACGCTACTATCAGCGGGCGGACGTGATCACCATCCGCCAGATTCGCAGCCTGCTGTATGATCAGGGGTATACCATTGGTGGTGCCAAGCAGAAGCTGAGCAGCCACGAGATAAAAGACGACACCTCCCAGTACAAACAGCTGATCCGCCAGATGATCACCGAGCTGGAAGACGTGCTTGAGGTTCTGAACGCGCCGGTCAGATAGGGCGCTTGCAGGCCCCAAAAAAACCGGGACAAGCATTCGCTGCCCGGTTTTTTATGCCCGCAGGGTTACTGTTTCCTGCAGGTCTTGATGTCCGGCAGTGAGCAGTGCTCTGCTGACTGAGACTTGCCGGGAACAGATCTGTCAGCTTTACTGGCCAGAGCGCAGTGGTTAAATCCACGCCGGGCCCGGGCAACCCCGGAGGTCGGGGATAGCCATCCAGGGCACTGGCCCAAATTTCCACGGGATGGGTCTGTGAATTTGATCGGGATCAAAAATTGAGAACGATTGCTCTGCTGATTCAGTTCCGTTTCAGGCTGGGCGGATAGGGTGATGATTCAGAACAGGAGGGGGTATGTCGGACACGGTCAATGAGTTGCTGGTCAACTATTGGGCAACCGGTTTTTTTGTGATCGCTGCCCTCGGCTTATGTGCCTTCATGGCAGGCGTTTCCAGCCTGCTTGGCGGGCGCAGCCATGGCGTCAGCAAAACCATCCCGTTTGAGTCCGGTATTGTCGGTGTCGGTGACGCCCGCCAGCGGTTTTCCGTCAAGTTTTATCTGGTCGCGATGCTCTTTGTGATCTTCGATATTGAGGCGGTGTTTCTGTTTGCCTGGGCGGTTGTGATTCCGGAAGCGGGCTGGAGCGGGTTCTGGGGCGCGGCGGTTTTTATACTGATATTGCTTGCCGGCCTGCTCTACGACAGTCGCTCCGGGGCGTTGGAGTGGGCCCCCGAGGGTTCTCAGGGACACGGGGAGGGCTAATCGTTCGGTTCCAGGGTGTATTCAGTCCCCGATGATTGTCGTCCGGGCCTTGATCACTGTCAGCAAACCTTTATGGAGACCAGCCATGCCTTACAGACTGACCCGGGCCGACGAAGTGCCGGAATCCAGTGACCGTTACCCGCTGGGGCGCCGGCAGTCATCGGAGGAATACGTCAAAAGCCAGCTTGAACGCAACGTATTCACCGGCAAGCTGAGTGACGTCCTCAATTCGGCGGTGAACTGGGGGCGCAAGAACTCCTTGTGGCCCTATAACTTCGGTCTGTCCTGCTGCTACGTGGAAATGACTACCGCATTTACCTCGCCCCATGACATTGCGCGCTTCGGGTCGGAGGTGATCCGCGCCTCGCCGAGGCAGGCCGACTTTATGGTGATAGCGGGTACCTGTTTCATCAAAATGGCTCCGGTTATTCAGCAGCTCTACGATCAGATGCTGGAACCCAAGTGGGTCATTTCCATGGGCTCCTGCGCCAACTCTGGCGGTATGTACGACATCTATTCGGTGGTTCAGGGGGTTGACAAGTTCTTGCCCGTGGATGTCTATGTAGCGGGCTGTCCGCCGCGGCCCGAGGCCTTCCTGCAGGCACTTCAGTTGTTGCAGGACTCGATTCAGGAGGAGCGCCGGCCGCTGTCCTGGGTCGTGGGGGATCAAGGGGTTTATAAGGCCGAGATGGGGTCCCAGCGGGAGCAGAAACGGAGCCAGCGAATCGAGGCCACCGAACTGAGGACTCCGGACAAACTCTGAGCGCCGCCTCCCGATTTGCCCAACCTTGACAGGAGATGAGTCAGCATCATGAGCACAGACGCTCTCGACAGGCATGCACCGGCCCAGTCCGGCATTGACCGGGCCCTCGGGCTTCTGGACGGATTCCGGGAACACATCGAGCACGTTCAGCCTACCCTGACCGGGCTTCCGGTGCTGTGGGTGCGACGTGAGCGGATAGTGGAGATACTGCGCCACCTGAAGGCGCCGCCGGCGTCTTTTTCCATGCTTTACGATCTCTCTGCCGTGGACGAGCGGCTCCGTGCCCACCGTGACGGGCTACCAGCCGCGGATTTCACGGTCTTCTATCATCTGCTGTCGGTGGATCGTAATGAAGACCTGATCATCAAGGTGGCGCTGACCGGTGGCGACCCGAACCTGCCAAGCGTGACCCGGGTGTTTGCCAATGCCAACTGGTATGAGCGGGAAATCTGGGATCTGTTCGGCATTACCGCAACCGGCCATCCCCATCTGCAACGGCTGCTCATGCCGCCCACCTGGCATGGCCACCCGTTACGCAAGGACTATCCCGCGCGGGCCACGGAATTCGACCCCTACACCCTGACAGTGGAGGGGCAGCAGACGGAGCAGGAGGCGCTGAAATTCGAACCGGAAGCCTGGGGCATGCAGCGTGAGCGGGATGGCAGCGAGTTCATGTTCCTCAATCTGGGCCCCAATCATCCCTCTGCCCACGGTGCCTTCCGGATCGTGCTTCAACTGGACGGCGAGGAGATCATCGACTGCGTGCCGGATATTGGCTATCACCACCGGGGCGCGGAAAAAATGGCCGAGCGCCAGACCTGGCACAGCTTCATTCCCTATACCGACCGCATCGACTACACCGGCGGCGTAATGAACAACCTTCCCTATGTCCTTGCGGTTGAGAAACTGGCGGGTATCGAGGTGCCCGACCGGGTCAAGACGGTCCGGGTGATGATGGCGGAGATGTTCCGTATTAGCAGCCATTTGCTGTTCCTGGGGACCTACCTGCAGGATCTGGGCGCCATGTCGCCGGTGTTCTACAGCTTCACTGACCGCCAGCGGGCCTACAAGGTGATTGAGGGCATCACCGGTTTTCGCATGCATCCGGCCTGGTACCGGATCGGCGGCCTTGCCCAGGACCTGCCCGTGGGCTGGCAGCAACTGGTGCAGGAGTTCCTTGACTGGATGCCGCCGCGGCTGCGGGAATACGAGCTGGCCATGATGAAAAACGCCCTGGTGCGGGAGCGGACCCGGCATGTGGCTGCCTTCACCACCACCGAGGCCCTGGAATGGGGCGTGACCGGTCCCAACCTGCGGGCCACTGGCTGCAACTTCGATCTGCGCAAACAGCGGCCCTATTCCGGCTATGAGAACTTCGACTTCGAGGTGCCTCTGGGGCAGCACGGAGACGTTTTTGACCGGGGTCAGCTGCGTATTGAGGAAATGCGGCAGAGCCTGCGCATTATCCAGCAATGCGTCGATCACATGCCCGCGGGCGACTACAAGGCGGACCACCCGTTGACCACCCCGCCACCCAGGGAGCGGATGTTGCAGCACATCGAAACGCTGATCACGCACTTTCTGCAGGTGTCCTGGGGTCCGGTTCTGAAACCCGGCGAATCCCTGCAAATGGTGGAGGCCACCAAAGGCATAAACAGTTATTACCTGACCAGCGACGGCAATAACATGAGCTACCGAACCCGCATCCGGACTCCGAGCTTTCCGCACCTGCAGCAGATACCGTCCTTGATGCGCGGAGGCTTCGTGCCGGACATGATCGCCCACCTGGGCAGTATCGATTTCGTAATGGCAGACGTGGATCGCTGATGATGGCAACAACCCCGCACACAACCGAACTGATCGGCAGTGACCGTTTTGAACTGCACCCGGACGACGAAGCCGCGATTCTCCGGGAAAAGGAACACTACGAGCAGCCCCAGGCCGCTTGTATCGAGGCGTTGAAAATCGTCCAGCGCCGCCATGGCTGGGTTCCCGACGGTGCCATCATGGCCGTTGGGCGGTTGCTGGGCCTGGGATTCGCCGCGGTGGACGGCGTGGCTACCTTTTACAGCCTGATTTTCCGTCAGCCGGTAGGGCGCCATGTGATCCTGGTCTGCGACAGCAGCTCCTGCTTCCTGACCGGGTATGAAACGCTGAAACAGGCCCTGGTGGAGAAGCTGGGAGTGGACTACGGCGCCACCACCGCCGATGGCCGCTTCACCCTGTTACCCGTGTGTTGTCTCGGCGCCTGTGACGGTGCCCCGGCGCTGATGATTGACGGCGAAACCTTCGGGCCGGTCACACCGGAGGATCTGTCCGACCTGCTGGAGGGCTACGAATGAGCGGATCCACCTCAGGTCAAGGCAACCCGCTGCGTTATCACAGCCGGATACGGCAATCCGGTACCGAGCGTCAACCCGAAACCCATCCGCTGACCTGGAGGCTGAGGGACGACGGCGAGGTGGTCTGGCTCGGCGAATATCTGGATAAGGATGGTTATCAGTCGGTCCGCCGGGCATTGGCCGAGAGCGACCCCCAGGGCATCATCACCGTGGTGAAAGACGCCAATGTGCGTGGCCGGGGCGGCGCCGGTTTTTCCGCTGGCGTCAAGTGGAGCCTGACGCTGCAGGGGGGTGACATGCCCCGGGGCTACCTGATCTGCAACGCGGATGAAATGGAACCGGGCACCTTCAAGGACCGGTTGCTGATGGAGCAGCAACCCCACCTGCTGATTGAGGGGATGATCCTCGGAGCCCGGGCCAACAACGCCCGGCAAGGCTACATTTTTCTGCGGGGTGAATACGTGGAGGCGGCCCGGGTGCTGAACCGCGCCATTGATGAGGCCCGCGAAGCCGGCTGGCTGGGGCCGGATATTGATGGCAGCGGGTTCGATTTCGACATCGCGGTGCATACCGGGGCGGGGCGCTACATCTGCGGCGAGGAAACGGCTCTGATCAATGCACTGGAGGGGAAGCGCGCCAATCCCCGGGCCAAGCCGCCGTTCCCCGGCCAGTCCGGAGCCTGGGGCAGGCCCACGGTGGTTAACAACGTCGAGACCCTGTGCAACATACCCGCCGTGATTCTCCATGGCGCTGACTGGTATCAGAACCTGTCCGGCAACCGTACCGGTGACGGCGGTACCAAGCTTTATGGCGTGTCGGGGCCGGTTGCGGAGCCGGGCCTCTGGGAGCTGCCCATGGGCGTCACCGGGGCCGAGCTGCTCGACCGGGCCGGGGGGCTGCAGCAAGGCCTCCGGCTCAAGACATGGTTGCCTGGCGGCACCAGCACCGGCTTCCTGTTGCCGGAGCATCTGGAGCTGCCCCTGGACTTTGACTCTATCGCCAATGTCGGCAGCCGGCTGGGCACCGGCCTGATGATGGCGGTCCCCGAGGACCGAAGCATGGTATCGCTGATGCGCAACCTGGAGGAGTTCTTCGCCCGGGAATCCTGCGGCTGGTGCACTCCGTGCCGTGATGGTCTGCCCTGGGTGGTAAAACTGCTCCGGGACCTGGAAAAGGGACAGGGGCAGGCCGGCGACATCGAATTGCTCGACAAGCTGGCGGCGGACTGTGGCCCGGGGCTGACCTTCTGCGCCCTTGCCCCTGGCGCCGCCATGCCGCTGGAAACAGCGCTGCGGCACTTCCGGCAGGAGTTTGAGCAGGGCATTGGCAAGGTAAGCGGCGACACCCGGGGCGTTCCGGACCGGGTCGCAGCGGACGCGCCGGCAAACAACCGTTAGTTTCAACAGTCACTTTCAACAAACAGTGATCGTACTTTCTAGGTGAAGGCAGAAGCAAGCATGGCGACGATTCACGTGGACGGAAAAACCTACGAGGTCAACGGGGCGCACAACCTGCTCCAGGCCTGTCTGTCACTGGGCCTGGATATTCCCTATTTCTGCTGGCATCCGGCCATGGGAAGTGTCGGCGCCTGTCGCCAGTGCGCGGTGCGCCAGTACAAGGACAAGGACGACAACAAGGGCGTTCTGGTCATGTCCTGTATGACCCCGGCGGCGGACCAGACCCGAATCGATATCGATGACGAGGAAGCCCGGGCTTTCCGGGCCAGTGTGGTGGAGTGGCTGATGATCAATCACCCCCACGACTGCCCGGTGTGCGAGGAGGGCGGCCATTGCCACCTGCAGGACATGACGGTAATGACCGGCCATGACCGCCGCCGCTACCGGTTCAACAAGCGCACTCGCCGCAACCAGTACCTGGGGCCGTTCATCGCCCACGAAATGAACCGCTGCATTACCTGCTACCGGTGCGTGCGCTTTTACAATGACTACGCCGGTGGCACCGATCTGGGCGCCTTTGGTGCCCGGGACAACATCTACTTCGGACGATACGCCGAAGGCACACTGGAAAGCCCGTTCTCCGGCAACCTCACCGAAGTCTGCCCCACTGGGGTGTTCACCGACCAGAGTCATTCCGATCACTACACCCGAAAGTGGGACCTGCAGTATGCCCCCGGCATCTGCCACCAGTGCGCGGTCGGTTGCAACATCAGCCCCGGGGAACGCTACGGCGAGATTCGCCGCATCGAAAACCGCTACCACGGTGAGGTTAACAGCCACTTCCTCTGTGACCGCGGCCGGTTTGGTTACGGATACGTCAACCGCGCCGACCGGCCACGGGTTCCGGAATGGACCGAACGGCCGGGGCAGGAGGCCGTGACGCTGGGGGTAGATCCGGCCCTGGAGCGTATCACCGGCGCCCTGCGTCAGGCCCGGCGCATCATCGGCATCGGATCGCCCCGGGCCAGTCTGGAAAGCAATCACCAGCTATTGGCCATGGTGGGGCCGGAAAACTTTTCCACCGGGATAGAGTCCCGGGAGCAGGCGTGCCTGGCCATGATGAACCGGCTGCAGGAAACGTCGGGACTGCCCACCCCGACACCCCGGGAAATAGAACGCCACGATGCCATTCTGGTGCTGGGCGAGGACCCGGTCCAGAGCGCCGCGCGCCTGGGGCTGAATCTGCGTCAGGCTGTGCTGTCACGGCGGGAAGAACTGGCTGAAAAGATCGGCGTGCCGGCCTGGAATGCCGAGGCCGTCAAGACCCTGGGGCAGGACCGGTACCACCCGCTGCACATTGTCTGGCCAGCGCCCACCGAGCTGGACAGTGTCGCTGTCGCCCGCCATGCCCTGGCGCCGGATGATATCGCCCGGCTCGGTTTCGCGGTGGCTCATGCCATCGACCCGGCGGCGCCCCCGGTGGACGGCCTCGACCCGGCCAGCCAGGAGCGGGCCGGAGAAATCGCCGTCAGCCTGTTAAAAGCGGCGCGGCCGCTGGTTGTCAGCGGCGGCTCCCTCGCCAGCGAGGCCATCCTGGAAGCCGCCGGTGCGGTTGCCCGGGCCCTGTCCAGGCGGGCAGCGCAGGGTGGGCTGGTGTTGATCCGGCGGGAGGCCAACAGCACCGGGCTGTCGCTCATGGGGGGGCAGACACTGGACTGGGCGCTGGATGAGTTGAGTGAGGGCCGGGCCGATGCGGTGGTGGTGCTGGAGAACGACCTGTATCAACGCCTGCCCGCCGACCGGGTGGAGCAGGCCCTGGCCCGTGCCAACACCCGCGTGGTGCTGGACCACCAGCGGACGAGAACCGCCGAGGGGGCGGACTTCATCCTGCCTGCTGCCAGTTTCGCGGAAGGGAGCGGAACCCTGGTAAATCTGGAAGGGCGGGCCCAGCGCTTCTTCCGGGTGTTCGAACCGGCCTACCTGCGCCCCGAGACCCGAATTCACGAGAGTTGGCGCTGGTTGCATGCCCTGTCCGCCGGACTGCGGGGGGAAGCCCCCGGAGACATCAGCCTGGATATGGCCATCCGGGCCTGTGCCGAGGCCCATCCAGGCCTGGCCGGGATTGTGGAGGCTGCGCCCGGCTCCGATTATCGTATAGAGGGCCTGCGGCTGGCCCGTGAGCCCCAGCGTTACAGCGGCCGCACCGCCATGCGAGCCAACCTCGATGTAAATGAGCCCCGCCCTCCACAGGATACCGATACGCCCTTCGCGTACTCCATGGAAGGCTACAGCGGATCTGACCGGCCCCGGCAGCAGATACCTTTCGCCTGGGCGCCGGGCTGGAATTCCCCTCAGGCCTGGAACAAGTTCACCGATGAAGTCGGCGGCCACCTGCGCGGGGGGGACCCGGGCGTGAGACTGATTCGGCCTCAGCCCGGCCATCGCGAATACCCCGCCCCGGTCTCTAATGATGGTGCCACTGATAGTAGCGGGCTGCGGGCCCTGGTGTTGCCGCGCGTGTTCGGGGGGGAGGAGACGTCTGCCCTGGCTGAACCTATCCGGCAGCGCATGACCGCGCCGGTGGTCATGCTGGCCCACCCGGACGCCGAGGCGCTGGGCGTACGTGACGGCGACAGCCTGACGCTGCTTGGTGTGCGCGAGGGCGACAGCCTGATGCTGTTTGGTGGCCTGGTCGTCACGGTATCAGAGCGGGAAGACTGGCCCCCCGGCTGGGCTGGCCTGCCCGCGGGACTGTTGCCCGGCCTGGGGCAGGGCGCGACACTCACTTTAGGAAAACCCTCGGGAGGTGAGTCATGAGCTGGTGGACTCCGCAACTGGCAGCCACTCTCTGGGCCATGTTCCAGGCGCTGGTGATCCTGCTTGTCGTGGTCGTGGTGGGAGGGGCACTGACCGTGGTGGAACGTCGGCTGCTTGGCCTCTGGCAGGATCGTTATGGTCCTAACCGGGTGGGGCCATTCGGCACTCTTCAACTGATTGCCGATATGCTGAAGATTTTTTTCAAGGAAGACTGGACTCCACCCTTTGCCAGCCGCGGCCTGTTTATGCTGGCACCCAACATTGCCTTCGCGTCCCTGCTGCTGGCTTTCGCGATTATCCCCATAACACCCGGGTGGGGGGTGGCGGACATGCACATCGGACTGCTGTTCTTTCTGGCGCTGGCCGGCGTCAATGTCTACGCGGTGTTAATCGGTGGCTGGGCCAGTGGCAATAAGTATGCCTTGCTGGGCGCATTGCGGGCCTCGGCGCAGACCCTGTCCTACGAAGTGTTCATGGGACTGTCGCTCATGGGTGTCGTGGCCATGGCCGGCTCCTTCAACCTGCGTGATATCGTTGCGGCCCAGGAAGGCCTGTGGTTCGTGATCCCCCAGTTCCTGGGTTTCGTCACTTTTCTGATCGCCGGCATCGCCGTGACACACCGCCATCCCTTCGACCAGCCGGAGGCGGAACAGGAACTGGCGGATGGTTACCATGTCGAGTACTCCGGTATGAAGTTCGGCATGTTTTTCATTGGTGAATACGTGGGCATGGTGCTGGTTTCGGCGCTGATCGTGACGCTGTTTTTCGGTGGCTGGCAGGGCCCCTGGCTGCCACCTGTGGTGTGGTTTGCCCTCAAGACCAGCTTCTTCCTGATGCTGTTCATTCTGCTCCGGGCATCGCTGCCACGACCCAGGTATGACCGGGTAATGAGCTTTGGCTGGCGGGTGTGTCTGCCGCTGACCCTGGTCAACCTGCTGGCGACCGGGGCGGTATTACTGCTGACCGGCTCATAGGGAGGAAAGATGAGTAAAAACAAAGTGTTGTCCGTGTTCTGGCTGATACCGGCCAGTTGGTCACTGCTGCGTACCATGGGCATGGTATTCATGCACGGCTTCCGCAAGCGCGAAACCGTGAATTATCCGGAAGAGGAGGTCTATCTGCCTCCCCGGTACCGGGGCCGCATCATACTCACCCGGGATCCGGACGGCGAAGAACGATGCGTGGCGTGCAACCTGTGCGCGGTGGCCTGCCCGGTGGCCTGTATTTCCCTGCAGAAAGGTGAAAAAGACGACGGCCGCTGGTACCCGGAGTTCTTCCGTATCAACTTTTCGCGCTGCATTTTCTGTGGCATGTGTGAAGAGGCCTGCCCCACCTCCGCCATCCAACTGACACCGGATTTCGAGATGGGTGAATACCAGCGCCAGCAACTGGTATACGAGAAGGAAGACCTGCTGATCAATGGCCCCGGCAAGGACCACGACTACCACTTTTACAAGGTTGCCGGCATGGCTATCGCCGGCAAGGACAAAGGCGAGGCGCTGAATGAGGATGCCCCGGAAGATGTCCGTACGCTTTTACCCTGACCCAAAAAGGAAGCACTGATGGAACTGGGATTCTACCTTAGCGGCCTCGTGGCGGTGTTGGCCACGGTTGGTCTCATCACCGGCTCCAGTCCGGTGCATGCGGTGGTGTACCTGATTGTTTCGCTGATCGCGGTCGCCCTGGTGTTCTTCGCCCTGGGCGCGCCCTTTGCGGGCGCGCTTGAGATTATCGTCTATGCCGGCGCCATCATGGTGCTGTTCGTGTTCGTGATAATGATGCTCAATCTGCGTCCGGAGGCGAAACGGGATTCCCCGTGGCGACGTCCGGGTTACTGGCTTGGGCCGTCGCTGCTGGCCCTGGTATTGCTGGTGGCAGTGGTGGCGCTCATCGACGGCGGACACGCAGGCATGACCATTGACGGTGAGCTGATAACCGCCCGGGACATCGGTCTCACCTTGTTCGGCCCCTGGCTGATCGTGGTGGAACTGGCGGCCATTCTGCTGCTGGCGGCGCTGGTAACGGCTTCCCACGTGGGCCGGCGCATCAAACCCCGAGGCAATCGCAACCGTGGAGGCACGCAATGACTGGTATCCCGATGGAGCATGGCCTGATCCTGGCCGCCATTCTGTTCAGCCTGGGACTGGCCGGGTTGATGCTGAGGCGCAGTATGCTGTTCGTCCTGATGAGCCTGGAAGTAATGCTCAATGCCGCCGCGCTGGCCTTTGTGGTGGGCAGCACCGCCTGGAATCAGTCGGACGGGCAGGCCATGTTCCTGCTGGTGATCACCCTGGCAGCCGCCGAGGCCAGCATCGGCCTGGCGCTGATGATACAGATGTACCAGCGCTTCCGTTCACTTGAGCTGCATGAAGTCAGCAGGATGCGTGGATGATGATGGCTGCAACGTTACTCTCATTTCTGTTGCCCCTGGCCGGTGCGGTTGTTCTTGCCTTTTCCGGCGGCCGGCTGGGGCCGCGAGCCAGCACGGCCATTGGTGTGGGCAGTGTGGGGCTGGCCGCGCTGGCCACCGGCTGGGCGCTGCTGGCGTTCTCCGGCGATAGCCAGGGCTTCACGCTCTGGACCTGGGTTTCCGTGGGAGAGTTTCAGCCAACCGTGGGGCTGGCGGTTGACGGTCTCTCGCTGGTCATGATGTCGATCATCACCGGCGTGGGTTTCCTGATTCACCTGTTCGCTGCCTGGTACATGGTGGGCGAGGCTGGCGTAACCCGCTTCTATGCCTGGATGAATCTGTTTGTGTTCAGCATGCTGGTGTTGGTGCTGGCCGATAACCTGCTGTTGCTGTTCCTCGGCTGGGAAGGCGTCGGTCTCTGCAGCTACGGGCTTATCGGCTACTACTACCAGAATGAGGCTAATGGGCGGGCGGCGTTCAAGGCGTTTATCGTCACCCGCATAGGCGACGTGTTCCTCGCCCTGGGGCTGTTCCTGATTTTCGTGGAACTGGGCACCCTTGATATTGGATTGGTGCTGGAGCAGGCTCCACGGGTCTGGGCGGAGGGCAGTGTCACGGCCAATCTTGCGGCCTTGCTGGTCCTTGGCGGCGCCCTCGGCAAGTCTGCGCAGGTACCGCTGCACACCTGGCTGCCGGACGCCATGGCAGGCCCCACCCCGGTGTCGGCCCTGATCCACGCGGCGACCATGGTGACCGCCGGGGTTTATCTGATCGCCCGCCTGAACGGGCTGTTCCTGCAGGCACCGGCTGTCATGTTGCTGGTGGGCATCATCGGTGCAGTGTCGCTACTGCTGGCGGCCTTCGCGGCTCTGGCCCAGACCGACATCAAGCGTGTGCTGGCCTACTCCACCATGAGTCAGATTGGCTATATGTTCCTGGCCCTGGGGGTCGGGGCCTTTGACGCCGCGATTTTTCACCTGATGATTCATGCCTTCTTCAAGGCGTTGCTGTTCCTTTCAGCCGGAGCTGTCATCATCAGTTGTCACCATGAGCAGGATATGGGCCGATTGGGGGGGCTCTGGCGTAAACTGCCGGTCGCCTACGGAGGTTTTCTGGTGGGGGGCGCCGCGCTGGTGGCGTTGCCTTGGGTAACCGCTGGCTTCTTCAGCAAGGACGAGATTCTTTGGCAGGCCATGGCCTCGGGCCATTCCGGATTGTTCGCAGCGGGCCTGATCGGAGCAGTGCTTACTGGCCTTTACACAGTGCGGCTTATCCTGGGTATTTTTCATGGCGAGCCCGGGAGTGATCATGCACGCCATCCCCGGCCCGGCACCAGCCCTCTCACTCATCACCTGCCTTTGGCCACTCTGGCCGTGCTCTCAACCTTCATCGGTGCCTGGCTGTATCCGGGGCTTGATGAGCTGTTTCCGGCGCCGCCCGGTGACGCCACAACTGCCGGCTACACCCTGTTTCAGTTCCTGGCCATCGGAGCGGCACTCTCTGGCCTCGCTCTGGCCGGCTGGCTGTTCCTGGCGCGGCGCCGGTGGCTTGACGATCAGGTCCGTCGCGGCCTGGGGGCGCAACTCTGGGCCCTGTTCAACCAGGCGTGGGGCTTCGATGCCCTGTTCGACAGGACACTGGTCCGCCCCTGGCAGGGGTTGGTACGTGTGCTGCGTTTCGACTTCATTAACCTGGGTATGAACCTGCCGGCCCTGCTTGCCCGCATTGGCAACGCCGGCCTGGTAAAGACCCAGAACGGCCAGATACGGACCTACGCCAGAATGATGGTGTTCGGCGCCACGATCATACTGGTTGGCCTGGCACTGACTCAGGGAGGTGGCGCATGATTCTGTTCTGGCTGATTCTGATTCCCTTCCTCGGTGGCTTACTATGCTGGCAGGCGGAGCGCTGGGGCGAACAGGCGCCGCGCTGGATTGCCCTGGGCACCATGCTGTTCGTGCTGGTGGCCAGCATAGTGCTTTGGGCAGGCGGCGATTTCAGCGCCCTCGGCGCCGGAGAAAGGCCGTGGCTGCTGGAGTGGCGGATACCCTGGATTCCTCGTTTTGGTATTGAGGTTCATCTGGCCCTGGACGGCTTGTCGCTGATTTTGATTGGCTTGACCGGCTTTCTCGGTACGCTGGCGGTACTTTGCTCATGGAAAGAAATAGTCGAGCGGGTCGGCTTTTTTCATCTGAACCTGCTGTTTGTCCTGGGCGGCGTGGTGGGTGTTTTTCTGGCGCTGGATCTGTTCCTGTTTTTCCTGTTCTGGGAGTTGATGCTGGTGCCCATGTATTTTCTGATCGCCCTCTGGGGGCACAGTGGCTCGCCGGGGCAAACCCGGATTCGAGCGGCCATCCGCTTCTTCATCTACACCCAGGCCAGCGGTCTGCTGATGCTGGTGGCGATCCTTGCGCTGGTTTTCCTGCACTATGCCAGCTCTGGAGAGATAACCTTCAGCTATGAAGCACTGCTGAACGCGGATTTGCCCGATAACGTGTCCTTCTGGATTATGCTCGGGTTTTTTGTCGCCTTTGCGGTGAAGCTTCCCGTGGTGCCTTTTCATGGCTGGCTGCCGGATGCGCACGCCCAGGCGCCCACCGCCGGCAGCGTGGACCTTGCCGGCATTCTGCTGAAAACGGCCGCCTACGGCATACTGCGCTTTGCAATTCCGCTGTTCCCGGAGCAGTCACAGGCCTTTGCGCCGGTGGCCATGGCTTTGGGGGTTGTTGGCATCATCTACGGCGCGGTGCTGGCCTGCGGCCAGCAGGACATAAAGCGGCTGATTGCCTACGCCAGTATATCCCATATGGGGTTCATACTGATTGCGCTTTACTCAGGTTCGGAGCTGGCGATTCAGGGGGCGATCATTATTATGGTGGCCCACGCGTTCTCAAGCTCCGCTCTCTTTATCCTCAGCGGCCAGGTCTATGAACGTATTCACACCCGGGATATGCGTCGCATGGGCGGGTTGTGGGGCCGGATACCGACATTGCCTGGATTTACTCTGTTTTTCATGGCGGCCTCCCTGGGGATGCCCGCCACAGCCAATTTCATAGGAGAGTTCATGGTGCTGTTCGGTACTTTCCGCAGTGCTCCGGTCGTAGTGGTCATCGCCAGCGCCGGGCTGGTGCTGGCGGCGATCTATTCGCTGCTGATGATGCAGCAAGTGCATTTCGGGCGCGAACAGCATCCGGGGCGGCTCGCCGGCCCGGATGTGCGGGAATACAGCATGATGCTGGCCTTGCTTGGACTCACTCTGGCGGTGGGCCTTAACCCGCAACCCCTGCTTGAGATGACCGTCTCAATGGTGCAGCCGGTGGCGGAGTTGTTTGTGGCCGGCCCGGCCCGGGCAGGAGGGATGAACTGATGCTGACCCTGAGCGATCTCGTAGGGCTGTTGCCTCTGCTTATCGTTGCCACTACAGCCGTGTTGGTGATGCTGGGAGTCGCCTGGCAGCGTCATCACGGTGGTACGGCGGCCGTAACCGTCACTGGCCTGGTCCTGGCCCTGGCGAGCCTGCCGCTGGCCTCGGCTGCCTCCTCGACGCCGCCGCTGATGGCCCTGGACGGCCTTGCCCTCATGGGCAGCGTGCTTGTGCTGGTGAGCGGCCTGTTTGTCGCCGCTCTGAGTCAGGGGTACCTGGCCGGCTACCAGGGGCCGAAGGAAGAGTTTTACCTGCTGTTGCTTTGCGCGGTGACGGGTGCCCTGGGCCTGGTGGCCAGCAACCATCTGGCGATTCTGTTCATCAGCCTGGAGTTGCTGTCAATGCCTTTGTACGGCATGGTGGCATACAGTTTCCGGACAGAAAGGTCCCTGGAGGCGGGGATCAAATATCTCATATTGTCCGCCGCCGCCACCGCTTTTCTGCTGTTTGGCATGGCGTTGATCTATGCCCGCACCGGCCACCTTGAGCTGACGGCACTCGCCGCGGGGGTTGCTGGCAGTCCGGACCCCTGGATTCTGGGCGGCGCCGCACTGTTACTGGTGGGGCTGGGGTTCAAGTTGTCCATCATACCGTTTCACCAGTGGACACCGGACGTATACCAGGGAGGTCTGGCGCCGGCGACCACTGTGCTGGCCACGGTGAGCAAACTGGCGGTGTTTCTGGTACTGCTGCGGCTGGTGCTGGTGGCGCCGGTGTTCAAGAGTGAGTGGCTCCTTATCCTGATCAGTCTGCTGGCCCTCCTCAGTATGTTGGGTGGCAACCTGCTGGCCCTCTTCCAGTCTAACCTGAAGCGACTGCTGGGCTATTCCTCCATAGCCCACATGGGTTACCTGCTGGTGGCCGTTATAGTGGGCGGTCCCCTGGCGGTGGAAACCACCGGTGTTTACCTGTTCACCTACCTTGTTGCCACAATGGGGGCGTTTGGCGTGATTATGCACGTCTCCAGCCCCTTCAGTGGCGAGGATGCCGCCGGGCTGCACCATTACAGGGGGCTGTTCTGGCACAGTCCCTGGCTGGCGGCACTAATGACTCTGAGTATGTTGTCCCTGGCCGGTATTCCGCTGACCGCCGGGTTCATTGGCAAGTTCTATATCATTGCCCTGGGTGTGGAGGGCAGCCGGTGGTGGCTCGTTGGGGGGATCGTTATTGGTAGTGTTGTCGGGCTGTTCTACTACCTGCGGGTGATCGTCACTCTGTATCTGCGTGAACCTGGCATACAGAAAAACGTTACCGAGGTCGGCCATGGGCGGATGGGCGAGCTTGCCCTTCTGATTATTGCCGCCTCCATACTTCTGCTGGGCATTTACCCGGCGCCGGTGATTGACTGGGTGGCCGGTCTTACCTGGGCGGCCTGAGCGCCCGAAACAGAGCTTCCTCCGGAGAATTGTCCCGCGCCCGGTGAGAGGTGACGGGGCTTTGTTGCTCCGGGAGTCTGCGTGATTTCTGCCGCGCAGACTCCCAGGGCAGGAGGATAGCACCGGATTTTTCAGGTTGATTCTTATTTTCAGTGTCAGTTCAGTTTTGGGTGGTTAACTGTGGCCGCAAGGTTGAAGAATCGGAGAGATCCTTCTTCAGCTCACTGACGAGGAGGCGAAATGAATACGAAGTTTTGCAAAGTGACTGCGATCTTCTCCAGTCTGGACTTGAAGAAAGTAGAGGATGCGCTGATCGCGGCTGGTTTTTCCGGTATGACGGTGTCTAAAACCCATGGCCGTGGCCGATATAAAAACTACTATGCCAAGGACACCATGGCCGATTCCGTTCGCGTGGAGATATTCACGGAAGCCGAGCAGGCAGACGAGATCGTTGACCTCATTGCCCGAACGGTGCACAAGGGGCTTGCCAGCGACGGAATCATAGCCGTGCTGCCGGTGGAAGACCTGCTGCACATCCGTGACTTCAAGGAGGCCCAGTGATCGGGTATCGCTGTGTCTTATGTCTTTGTGACAAGGTGAGGGGAAGGCGGGTGCGGACATGATGGGCGTCAACGAGGCTGGGACTGGTATCGGAGCCATGATGTCAGACAACAGAAATGGCGCGGTCGAGATTGCCGGCGCCGGACCGGCCGGGCTGGCGGCCGCCATCACACTGGCGCGCGCCGGACGCGCGGTGGTTGTGCATGAGGCCCGGGCCGAGGTGGGGCACCGCTTCAAACGGGACCTGCAGGGTCTGGAGAACTGGACCACGCAGCAGGATGCCCTGATGGTGTTGCAGGAGCTTGGAATTACTACCGACTTCAAACGAGTTGCATGCCGCCGGGGTACCGCCTTCGATGCCTGGGATTCCCCGTACGCCATTGAGAGCGTTGAGCCGCTGTTCTATCTGGTGGAGCGTGGCTCCGGGCCAGACACATTGGACACGGCGTTGTTGAGACAGGCCAGGGATCTTGGCGTGCAGGTGCATTTCAAAAGCCGGCTGCGGCATGCCCGGGGCCCGGCCATCCTGGCGACCGGACCAAAGGCCGCCGATGCCATCGCGGTCGGCTATCATTTCGATACAACCATGCCGGACGGTTTCTGGGCAATTTGTGATGACAACCTTGCCCCGAAAGGGTATGCCTATCTGTTGGTAATGGGTGGCAAGGGAACGGTAAAAAGTTGCATGTTTACTGGTTTCAGGGATGAAGCAAAGTATGTGGAGCGTACCGTCAGTGCGTTCCAGAGGCTGGCCGGCATGGAGATGATGAATCCCCGGCCCCACGGCGGTGTTGGGAACTTCCGGATTCCTGCAACCGCACTGTCCGGGGCGCACCCGGTAGCGGGCGAGCAGGCCGGCTTCCAGGATACGTTGTGGGGCTTCGGGATGCGTGCGGCCATCACCTCCGGTGTGCTGGCAGCGCGCAGTCTGCTGCATGGTGACGACTACAACCGGCTCTGGCGAGAATCCCTGAAGCGTCCGATGGCGGCGGCGTTGGTGAACCGCGCATTTTATGGGCTGCTGGGTAACCGCGGTTATCGCTGGTGCATGCGCCGCCAGGAAAACCATCTGGATGCGCGCGAGTTCTTGCGCCGTCTCTACCGGCCCACACTTGCCAGACGTTTGCTGGCGCCGTTGGCGGGTTTGCATTTGCGGAGCCAGCGCGAGGATATAGGCTGCAATCATGTCGATTGCAGCTGTGTCTGGTGTCGCCATGGCCGGGAGCCGCATACATAATGACAACCGTCGGCAAGGGCTCCGGAGTTGAGTAATGAATGAGTCGATCAGTCATAGTGGAGCATGGGGCATCGCGATTATTGTGATCGTACTGATATCCTGGTTCTTCTACCGCTATTTTGCACCGAAGAACTGGCGCGAGTGGGCGGGCGCCGGGGCAGTCCAGGCCTTTATTATCGCCCTCTATGCCGAGATGTACGGTTTTCCGCTCACCATTTATCTGTTGGTGCGTTTTTTCGGGCTCGACAGTGAGTACGTCAGTGCAAGTCTCTGGTCCACACTGGTCGGGCTGGGTGAGACCGGCATGTTCGTCTCGATGCTGCTTGGCTACGCAATTGCATTTCTCGGCGTGGGCCTGTTCATCCAGGGGTGGCGCCAGGTGTACCGGGCGCGCAAGGAAGACAGGCTGGTCACCGATGGCCTTTATGCCTACGTTCGACACCCTCAGTACACTGGCTTGTTCATCGCCTTGTTCGGCGAGGGTGTGGTGCACTGGCCAACATTGTTCTCGATCAGCTTGTTTCCGGTAATCGTGCTCGTCTACGTCTGGCTGGCGTATCGCGAGGAAGAACAGGTGGTCGCCAGGTTCGGCGATGCTTATCGGACCTATCAACGCCAAGTGCCCATGTTTATCCCCCGCTGGGGGCAGTGGCGGCGGCTTGCGAATGCGTCGCAGGACCGCTCAGATCAGGGCGATCCGAAGTGACGGAGTCCGGCGGCGACCCCTCGAAGGTAAGCGGTGGATTTCGCAAGACTATTTTGGTAATGTAAGGTTGTTGGGGTGTCAGTGGGGTTGTCGGCTGGAGGCAGTCTTGTCTCAGAGCCACCCCGGAAACGCATGGTTGCACGAGCTGGAGAATACAGGATGAGTGCTCTGGAACAATACAGCCTGCTGCTGGGCCTGGTGATTGGCACCGCTGGTGTCGTCTTGAGTCTGTATGGTCTTGCCCGCGCGATGGGGCCTGCACGGCGGGAGCCGGGTAAGGATGTGCCGGCGAGCTCCGGTGTGCTGTCGCGGGATCCGGTGTGGGGGCGCTATCACGCACGCTTCTACGGTTACGCGCTGCTGTTTCTGGCCTTTGATATGGAGATGGCGTTCATGTACCCATGGGCGGTCGTGTACAAGGAAGTAGGGCTGGTTGCCTTGCTTGATATGGGCGTGTTTCTGGCCATTCTTTTTCTCGGCCTGCTCTATGGATGGAGCCAGGGGGCTCTGAGGCGGCAATGACTTCTGATCCGGCAATGACCATCACGGGCGCGCGACAGCGACAGAAGCGGTCCGCAATGCTGCAGAAGTGGGTCTCCCGGGCCCTCGCGCGCAACCTGAGCTGCCTGATCGTCCCGGGGCCGGAAGTGGCCCTGGCGCATGGTCTGGATGTGATGGCGGCCGGCCTGCGCATCACCGGGACGCCTCGCGATGCAGGGGTGCTCCTGGTTGTCGGGCCATTGTCCGAGAAAATGAGCGAGGCCGTGGCGGTGCTCTACGCGCAGATGCCGCGCCCGCGCGCCATCCTCGTGCTGGGCGGACCGGCACCGTCATCTTTACCAAACGCCGATGTTTCCGCAGGTCTTTCGCAAGAGGAACTGACCGACGCGGTTGACTGGCTGAAGCGCGCACTGGCTGAGGGCGCCTTTGCAGTCTCACCCGAGGATTTCGACGCCTCTGTCCTGCATGCCAGGATCGAGTATGTCTGCCCCATGCATCCGGAAGTTGTCCAGGACGAGCCGGGCAGCTGTCCCAAGTGTGGCATGGATCTGGTCGCCCGCGAGGCCGGGGAGTCAACGCCTGAGCACGGGCACGATCATGAACACCATCACGATCAGGAGCGCCAGCACCATGGTCATGAGCACCGCGAACACGAACACGAACACGAACACTGCCATGATCACAAGCATCATGAGCACCAGAACCTGCATGAGCATCATCCGGACCATGGGCGCAAGCACGAGCACCACCATGATCACGAACAGATCCATGATCACAGGCATCATCAGGACCATAGGCACGATCACAGTCACCAACACCAACACCAACACCAACACCAACAGGGTCAGCCTCAGGAGCGGGCCGGTACTGAATATACCTGCCCCATGCACCCGGAAGTTGTCCGGGATGAGCCGGGCAGTTGTCCCAAGTGCGGCATGGATCTGGTCGCCCGTGAGAGTGTGGAACCGGCCCCCGCGCACGGCCATGATCACGAGCACCAGCATCACGAACACCACCACGAACACCACCACGAACACCACCACGGTGGAGCCGACGGCCACTCAGCGCACGATCACTCCGGACACGATCATGCCGGACACGATCATGCCGGACATGATCACTCCGGACATGATCATGCGGGTCAGGGCCACGCGGGGCACGACCATGGTGCCATGGGGTTCATGTCCATGGTTGAAGTGACCAAGGACCTGCCCCGCAGTGCCGACGGGCTGGCAATGGACTGGATCGAGGTGCCGTTCGGTCCGGTTTTCCCCGGCCTGCCTGGCGGACTGAAGTTGACGCTGACCCTCGACGGTGACGGGGTGACCGAAGGGCAAGCCACATCCCTGGTGGGCATGGCCACAGAAGGTGACGAGGTGGATGCCGGGGCTTTTGTCGAGCGTCTGGCGTCGGCCATGCCGCTGGCGCCCGTGAGCTACCGCCTGCTGGCCTGCCTGGCAATCGAGCGGGCGGCCGGGCTGGAGGATGATCCGGGGATCGTCCGGGCCCGGGCCAGCGCCCTCGAGCGTGAGCGCATCGCCAGTCACCTGGGGTGGCTGGCCCAGTTGGGGCGTCAGCTCGGCTTCTCCTGGCTGACGTATCGTGCTTCGACCCTGCAACTGGAAATCCGGGACTCCAGTCGGAAACGGCTTGCTGAGCTGGAGCCGGCGCTGCAGGCATTGGCTACCCGTCTCGGGCGAACGCCTTTGCTCAAGGCGCGATTGAAGGGGACCGGCGTACTGCCAGCGGGTTCTTCTGGCCTGCGTGGGCCGGTGGCGCTTGCTGCTGGCGAAGCCGGAGATGCCTGGACGCGCCTGTGGCAACGCCTGGCCGAAATCACGGCGAGCCTCGATGTCATCAAGGCGACCGGAGAACCGGAGCTGCCGGCCCTGCGAAACATCGGTCAGGTATCCGGTATCGGTGAGGCGACCGTGGAAACCCCGCGCGGCCTGGCTCAACTGAGTCTGAACCTGGAACGCGGCCAGGTGAAGTCATACACGCTGGACACCGCCTGTAGTCACCATATCGGCCTGGTCGCAAAGCTTGTCGAGGGCCGGGAGCTGGGCGACGCACTGGTGGCGGTCGGATCACTTGACCTTTCGCCCTGGGAGGTGATCTCGTGAACGTCGCCATTGTGATGCTTGCGTTGTTTGGCAGCGTCTGGCTGCTCGCTGTGATCGAGAGCTGGGCGACAACTGGCCGTCTGCGTCCGGCCGCGCCTCTGCTCAGCGGCCTGGCGCACCTCGGTCGTGAGTCGGTTGTGCCACGCACGCCGGACCGGCTCTTTTTCGAGGCTGCGCCGTTGCTGTTCCTGATTGTCGCGGTGCTTGGCGTGGCGGTTCTGCCGCTCGCTCCAACCGTGGTCATCGCCGATCTGACCACAGGTGCCCTGTTCATCAATGCCGCGCTTGCTTATGTGCTGGTCGCCCTGATTATGGCCGGTTGGGGCCCGAATGGTGCCTATGCCATGATCGGTGGCTGGCGATTCCTTGGTCAGCTTATTGCCTACGCCATGCTTATTGTCATGCCCATCACAGCGGTGGCCATACGCGCCGAATCCATGGTGAACACCGCGATTGTCGGTTCCCAGGACGGCTTATGGAACATTATTTACCAGCCGCTTGGTTTCGTGCTGTTTTTTATTGCCGCCATGGCGCTGGCGTTCCGCTCGCCGTTTGATCTGCCTGTCGCGGAGGGCGAATTGGCCGGGGGTGTCGACGCCGAATACACCGGTGCGCGCCTGGCGGTGCTGCGCCTGGCCCGACTGACGCTGGTGGTTACGCTGGCTTTTTCGATCACCGTGTTTTACCTCGGTGGCTGGCACGGGCCGCTGCTGCCGGCCTGGGCCTGGAGCCTGATCAAGACCCTCGCCGTGGCCGTGTCGATGCTCCTGGCCGGTCGCTACCTGCCGCGCATCCGCGAAGCGGATCTGCTGAAGTGGTGCTGGACCCTGGGGATTCCCCTGGCACTGCTCAATATCGTTGTTGTCGGTTTACTGGTTCTGGTGGTTCCATAATGTACGCTCAGGGTTTTTTTGTTGCCGTTTTCGGGCTGGCCGCAATCGGCTTCGGTGTGGGGGTGTTTCGCACATCATCCATGGTTCGTTCGGCGCTGGCGCTGTTATTTTCGCAGACTGCCGTCGGCATGATGTTCCTGGCGCTGCAGACCGAATTCCTGGGCGTGCTGCAGATTATGATGATGGCCACGGAAATGAGCATCATGGCGATCTTCATGGTGATGTTCATGATGGACCCAGGCGGGCTCGGCGGCATGGAGATGACTCACCAGAAGCGCTTTTCGATTGGCGCCGGTGTGATTGCCGGTGGCGCGGCGATTGCGGTCGCGCTGCTGGCTGACTGGGGGCCGGTGACCGCCGAGGCGCCGGATGCCGAGATGCAGACACGGGCGCTGGGCATCGAGTTGCTGGGGCGTTCCATGATGATCTTCGAAACCGCCGGTGTCACTATCCTGACCGCGATGATCGCGGCCACGGCGGTGGCGATACCGGTGTACAGCTTGTCCGGTAACGGCGGCAAGGAAACCAAGGAGACCTCGGAATGACGTTGATCCTGATCCTGGCGCTTGTGACCGGCGCGATTCTGTTTGGCGTGGGTGTCTACGGTGCGCTGTCCCAGACCAATCTGGTCATGATCATGATGGGAGTGGAGCTGATTCTTTCCGCCGGAATGGTGAACCTGGTCGCCTTCTGGCGTTTCCTGCACCCCGAGAGCTACTCCGGCCAGATGTTTGTGCTGGTGGTAATGACGGTCATGGCGGTTGAATTGGCGGTTGGCTTCGGCGTCGCGATCGCTCGCTTCCGGGCCAAGGGCTCGGTGGAAATGGAAGAAGCCGGAGATCTGAAAGGATGAGTGCGGTACTGCTGCCAATATTGCCGCCGCTGATCGCCGCCCTGGCTGTGCTGATACTACGCCGGCCCGCGCCCGCGCTGGCCCTGGCCGGGGCAATACTCAGCCTGGCGGGAAGCCTCTGGCTCTTGGCCCGGGTCGCCGGTGGCCAGGCCGAAACCCTGCTTCTGTCCGCTCTGCCGGACATGCCACTCCGGCTGGTTGCGGTGCCGCTGACGGCGCTGCTGGCCGTTGCCGTGGCCACCGTGGGCACGTTCGCGCTGATTCATGCCGTCGGTTATATGAAGCGCGAGTCCGGCCTGTGCCGCTTCTACGCCACAATGTCCCTGTTCCTGGCTGCCATGCAGACACTGGTGCTGGCCGGCGACTGGGTTCTGCTGCTGGCTGCCTGGGAGTTGATCGGTATGTGCAGTTACCTGCTGATCGGCTTCTGGTTCCAGCGGCCCGAGGCCGCCGATGCCGCCGGTCGCGCCTTTCTCTGTACCCGTAGCGCCGATCTGGGTCTGTATGTCGCGGTATTCATGCTTATCGGCTCGGCGGGTACCAGCGAGATCGCCGCCTCCCTGGAGGCCGGGAGCAGTGCATCAACCGCCGCGGGGCTTTTGTTGCTGCTGGCTGCCATGGGTAAGTCGGCCCAAGTCCCCTTGCAGGACTGGCTTATGCGTGCCATGGCGGGACCGACACCGGTCTCGGCGCTGCTGCACTCGGCCACGCTGGTGGCGGCGGGCGCCATCCTGCTGATCCGTTCGGCCCCGCTGCTGGGCCCTGAGGTCCTGCTCGCTGTGGGGCTTGTCGGTGGTGTTACCACGGTGGCAGCCGGAATCATTGCCCTTGCCGAGCCTGACCTCAAACGCCTGCTTGCGGCTTCCACTGCCAGTCAGTATGGCCTGATGCTGGTTGCGGTCGGCGCCGGCGTCCCGCTGGCTGCCCTGTTGCACCTGCTCGCCCATGCCGCCATCAAGAGCACCCTGTTTCTTGCCGCCGGCGAGTTCCAGCATGCCCGTGGGGGTACCGGTTTTGACCGGCTGGAGGGCATTGGCCGCGCCAGACCCTGGGCCTTTGCCGGTTTTGCGTTGGCGGCGCTGGCGCTGGCCGGCATCCCGCCACTGAGCGGATTCTTCTCCAAGGATGCGATAATCGCTGCCGCCCTGTCCGCCCCGGGCGCTGCCTGGCTCGGCCCCCTGGCGCTGGCGGGCACCCTGCTGACCGGCGCCTATATGGCCCGGTCACTGGGGCTGCTGTGGCGAGGTTCCGGGGAAACCCGGGCGATTGCCGGAAACGCCTGGATGCGCGTGGGCATCTGGGGTCTGGTGGTTCCGGCGACTGCCCTGGGCCTGGCCTTCGGACCCATTGAGGCGATGCTTGGCCTGCCTGCCGCTGATGCGGATAGCACTGTCGTCGTGGTGGCGGGGCTGCTTGCGGCGGTGACCGGCCTGGCGCTGGGCTGGCTTGTGCCAGCCCCCCGGCTGCTTGGGCCGGTTTACCCTTGGGCACAGCGTGGACTTGCTATTGGCGGCGGTCTCGCGGCCTGGGTCGGCCGGCCGGTCATGGCCGTTGCCCGGGGATGTGATTGGCTGGAGGGCCGGTTGTATGCGGCTGTGCTCAATGTTGGCCGGTCCGGCCTCGCCGTGGCACGGCTGGCGCGCACCAGCGACGAGCGCCGCATCGATGGCCTGATCTTCGCCCTGGTGGCGGGCATGCGGGCCTTGGGGGACCGCGCCCGCGCTCTGCAAAGTGGTCTGATCCACCGTGAGCTGGCGGTCAGTGTCTCGGTTGTGGCCGTGGGGCTGGTCGTGCTTGTAACGTTGTTGCGTTTCTAGTTGTTGCGTTTCTAAAGGGAATCCGATATCCATGTTACCACTTGTATCCACCACCTTGTTCCTGCCCCTGGCCGGCGCCGCCCTGATCCTGGTCCTGCCACGACCCTCGGCACGGACCGTGCACGGTATCGGCATTGCCACCGCCTTCCTGACCCTGGCCTTCGCCGTTGCCATGTGGCTGCGGGGTGTTGATGGCCCGGGTTTTTCCCAGGTCGAGGAACTGCAGTGGATTCCGGCCATCGGTGCCGCCTACCGGGTGGGGGTCGACGGCATCAGCCTGCCGCTGGTGTTGCTGAGCGCCGTACTGTTCATGATCGCGTTCATCTACGCGTCGTCGCTTCGCGAACGTCCGCGCGCCTACGTGGCCCTTGCGCTGCTTCTGGAGACTGCGGCAATTGGTACGTTTACGGCTCTGGACGGGATTTTGTTCTACGTGTTCTTCGAGGTTTCCCTGGTCTCGATGTACTTCATGATCGCCGATTGGGGGCATGAGGACCGGCAGCGCGCAGCCATGATGTTCTTTATCTACACGCTGCTTGGCAGTCT
The DNA here is from genome assembly GCF_038098645.1 of Marinobacter metalliresistant. Taxonomy (NCBI): domain Bacteria; kingdom Pseudomonadati; phylum Pseudomonadota; class Gammaproteobacteria; order Pseudomonadales; family Marinobacteraceae; genus Marinobacter; species Marinobacter metalliresistant. The sequence continues at coordinate 4,266,440 of NZ_CP101118.1, forward strand.
GCCGTTGCTACTCGCCATCCTGGGGCTTTACCTGGGCAGCCCTGATCCGACCTTCGACATGCGAGCCTGGATTGAGAATCCGCCATTGGCAGGAGCGGCGGCCATGTGGGCATTGGTGGCCATGCTGATCACCTTTGCGGTAAAGATCCCCGCGGTGCCGCTGCATACCTGGTTGCCCGCCGCCCACGTGCAGGCGCCGACCGTCGGCAGTGTTATCCTGGCCGGCATCATGCTGAAGTTCGGCACTTACGGATTGGTCCGCTTTGCCCTGCAAATGACCCCCGATGCTTTCCGTGAAGCGGGGGTCGTTGTTCTGATCTTCGGTGTCGTCAGCGCGCTCTACGGGGCTTTTGCCGCCCTGGCTCAGAGCGACCTCAAGCGCCTGGTTGCCTACACCTCAGTTAATCACATGGGCTATGTAATCGTCGGCGTTGCCGTGGCCGCTCTGACACTCGATCCCTCGGTGCGCGCCGTCGCGCTGGATGGGGCTGTGTTGCAGATGTTCAGTCACGGCCTGGTCACCGGTGCGCTGTTCTTGCTGGTGGGGATGATTCAGGACCGCGCCCACACCCGCGACATGGGGGAGTTCGGCGGTTTGCTCAAGACGGTTCCTATGCTTGGCTGGTCATTTGTATTGGCGGCCTTTGCGTCCCTGGGCCTGCCGGGGCTGGCGCATTTTCCGGCTGAATTCCAGATCTTTCTCGCCACCTTGAGTGCCGCGCCCGTGGCCATTATTGTGATTCTGGGTATTGCCATTATCGCCGCCGTTTTTCTCAAGGCGCTGCGCGAAACCTTTCTGGGTGAGCCCCTGCAGCGCTGGCGGGCCATGCCGGATCTGAGCGTGCGGGAATGGCTTGCCGTGGGGCCACTGCTGGTGCTTACCGTTGTCACCGGCGTCGCGCCGTCCTGGGTACTGGATATCATTCACCGGACCACATCGGCACTGGTGCTGTAATGGGCCGTGATCTCGCATTATTAACCCCCGAAATTGTCGCCCTGTTAACAGCGGTCGGCGCGCTGTTCGCGGAAATGCTGCGCCGGCCACGAATCGCGCTGGCGGTCTCCGTCATCGGCCTGCTCGCCGCCACGGGGCTGACCGTGCGACTGATTGGTGCGGATACAACAGTGTTTGGCGGCAGCTTCCGGATCGACGAGCTGAGCGTCTGGGCCAAACTCATTCTGCTGCCGGCCACCGTACTCTCCATGCTGCTGGCGCGGGTGGATGTGCGAGGCACGGTGCGGGAGGGTACTTTCTACACCCTGCTGTGTTTTGCCACCCTCGGCGCCCTGGTGCTGGCCGGCGCGGGCGATTCGATGTTCCTGGTGCTGGGCACACTGATGACCGGCCTGGCCACTTTCGCCCTGGTCGCCTATCCGGATACCGACCCGGCCACCGAAGCCGCCATGAAATACTTTGTGTTCGCCTCGGTTACCGGTGCCATCATGATTTTCGGCCTGAGCTACTGGTTCGCTGCCGGTGGCTCCACGCTGCTTGCTGATCTGCGGGCAACGGATGCCATGCCGGTGGCGGTGATTATCGGTCTGGTGGCAGTCATTATCGGGCTTGGTTACAAGGCATCGCTGGTGCCGTTTCATTTCTGGGCGCCGGACGCCTACGAGGGCGGGCCGCTGTCGATAGCGGCTTACCTGTCCGTGGTGCCCAAGATCGGGGCTCTGTTCGCACTCGCTCAGGTGGTTCGCGGTCTGCCCCCGGAAAGTGGTTGGACTGCCGTCATCGCGGGTCTGGCCGTTCTGACCATGACCTACGGCTATCTCGCCGCGCTGGTGCAGGATAACGTCATCCGGCTGCTGGCCTACTCGTCGATTGCCCAGTCTGGCTATTTTCTGCTGGGCATCGTCGCGGTGGGCTCGAGCAAACTCGCGCTGACATCAGTTATCCTGTTCGCCGCCGCCTACGCGGCCATGAACCTGGGCGCTTTTGCCGTTACCGCCGCAACCGGGCGCACTCTGAACGATTTTGGCGGGCTGGGCCGGGCAAAGCCGGTGACCGGAATCGCGATGGTGGTTTTCCTGCTGTCGCTGGTAGGTATTCCGCCTCTCGCCGGCTTCGTTGGCAAGTTCCTGCTCTTCGCCGCCGCCATCGATGTCCAGTTCACCTGGCTGGCGGTGGTGGCGATTGCCAACAGTGTGCTTTCACTAGCGGTATACCTGCGCATCGTCGTACCCATGTACCAGCAGGCGGCGACGGAATTCGCGCCATTGGGCAGAAGTCTTGGCACGGTGGTAGTGACCACCTTTGCCGCCACACTGATCATCGGCCTGGCGGCCCAGTTCTTTCTTGCGGGACTGGTGGAGTGGCCGGCCTAGTGCCCCGCCCGGCGACGCTGGCCATCGTGCCGGCCATGAGCACACCGCTGGCGTCCATTTTCGGCAGTGGCTTCCTGGTAATCGTACCGGTACTGGCCAGTAGTGTGGGGCCGTATTCGTTATGGGCGATGCTGGCGGTGGCTTTTGTCGCTTTTCACACCGGTGCCGTCGTGCGCCATAACATTCTGTGTGCTGAACCGGTGCTGGCAGCGGGCAGTCAACGTCTGACGCTCACGCTCGAACGACTGTCGGATGGGGCGCTGGTCCTGGCTTATATTGTGTCCGTGTGCCTCTACATTCATATCCTGAGCGCCTTCGTGCTCGGGGCTTTCGGACTGGATTCGGGCTTCAACAAGAGCCTGTTTACCACGCTGGTGATCGGCGTGATTACTGCAATTGGCATCATGGGTGGCTTGAGACCGTTGGAGCGGATGGAGCGGTGGGCTCTGTATGTGACCATCCTGGTGCTCGCTGTGCTGTTGGCCGCCTTCGCCCTGCGTGACATCAGCGACTTTCTGGACACCGGACGCTTTGTGCTGCCATCCATGCCGCAACGTTCCGGCTGGGAAATGGTGACCATGGTGGCCGGTACCCTGATCGTGGTGCAGGGCTTCGAAACGCCGCGCTATCTCGGCCAGAGTTTTGATACCTGGACGCGGATCCACGCCTCGCGCTGGTCGCAATATGTATCTCTCACGGTCTACGTGGCATTCGTCGCCGTGGTCTTGCCCCTGGTGCCAATTCTGGACGGGCAATACGCAGACAACAGCCTGATTCAACTGGTTGCCTCGGTCTCGGTACTTCTTTCGGCGCCGCTTATCCTCGCCGCCGGCCTGTCGCAGTTCTCCGCTGCCGTTGCGGACACCCTGGCGGCTGCGGCGAACCTGGAGGAAGTGACGCGGCGGCGCCTCACCCAGCGTTGGGGTTACCTGCTGGTAGGCGGTGCGGCTATGGCGCTGGCCTGGTCCGGTTCCACCTTTACGGTGATCGCGCTGGCGTCACGCGCCTTCGCCCTATACTACCTGTTGCAATGTCTGGTGGCCCTGACGGTGTGCCGCAACCGGCGTGAGCGGGTACGTTTCTTCCTGGTTGCGCTGGCACTCATTTTTGTCCTCCTTTTTGCGGTGCCGGCCGGTTGATTCAATCATCAGAAAAATGAAGAGGTCGGGGCCTTCGGCCCGTAGGCACAGGAGAGATGGGGAATCAGGTTTCGAGTACTCGCTCAAGTTCCAGCACGGCTTGGGTATGACTTGCTACGCTCATTCTGGAAAGGTTTTGCAGTTTCCAGCGCACGGCTGGTAAGTGTTCGATGTCTGTGACATCGAGTAGAGACCAATCGGGGGTGCCGTGCTTGAATGTGAGTAGGAACTTTCGGTCCCTCTCTGTCAGTGAGGAGTTAATCAGTTCGATAAGGTTACCCCGAGTTTCTTCTAAATCACGGAGGGAAACTTCTTCTTGCGCCATGCTTCGAAATTCGCCCTCATACAATCCGGAAATGTCCTTGAGCCGCGGACGCAGCAACTCTGATATAGGCCGGTTGTGGCTAATCAGGTAGACCAGTAGGGCTTGCCTCAGGTTATGATCAAATCCTTCAGTATCCAGTAATAGTTTGACGTCAAACAAATCCCTGGGATGTTGCCGGTCAAGAGCTGCGCATATCTTTCCAGCGAAGAGATCTGCGAAATGGACGACTTGAATTTCGGCGTATCCGAAATCCTCTTCCACGCCCTCATTGACGGCCATTACAGCTGATGGATAAACCGTTCCTCGCAATACTGGTGAAAGCTCGATTTTAATCTGGGCATTGCCGGTGCTTACAGTGAGGCGCAATGCATCCTGTTTTACTTGAAACGACTCCACAACTTTGGCGCCCCCTATTCCTGACCGAATGGAGTCGGCTAGTTCTGAAAGGGTCTGACGGATCGTGTCCAGCGCCTCCTTGCGTTCCATCATAGGAAGGAAGACCAGATCAATGTCCACGGAGAGTCGGGGGAAATTTCGAACAAACAAGTTGATGGCAGTGCCACCCTTGAGAGCGAAGCATTGGTACTCGGCCACGAAGGGTATGAGTCGCAGTAATAATTTAACCTGTTGGGTGTATTGCTCTCGTTTATCCATGTTCATCGTCCTCGTGCATCCCTTTTGGGACTGTTATAGCCCATCGAGTGCTAAGCCTGCCTTGCTCGGCTAAGACCCTCTTGCCGGATCCGAGGTCATATGCGCTGGGGTCAAGGCGTTTAAACCAGGCATGGTCGTTTCGCTCAGCCAGCCAAAGAAATAGTCTTTTTACTTTGATGCTTCGGCAGGATCGCAGGAGAACATCGATCTTTCGTGGTGATAGATTCGATAGTCCCTGCATTAGCGCATCAGCATGCTCAAAGCTGACTGCTGAGGGCACGTTGACCAGAACCTCCAAAAAGGCTTTCTCTGGACATGAATACGTTACTGGAGGGAGCTTATCCAGCCAGTGATATTCCCGAGTAAACCTGGCATCTGTCATTACTGATTCGCACCAGAGTCGGACTGTGCTGTGATGCTCGAGGTGGACGTCGATAGGGATTCTCCCAAGCCATCCGGGTAGCGGAGATCCGGAATAGAGTTGGATCCGAGTCTCTGCGCTCACTGACAAAAAATGAGTTAAGCCGGCGAGGTCCAAAGCAGCTAATCCGCCAACATGGATGGGCTTCTCTGACATTCTTTGGAGCGATGCGACAATTCCCGGCCAGTTTATGGATTGGCCATATAGGGTGTACACACCTGTTGCCAAGGGGATCAATGTCTGGCTACGTATTGCATTGTCCAGGAAATGCAGACTTAGCCCCTGGTGGCGCAACCACTGCTTGGTGGCCACCATGGAAAGGGGGAGCAGATCTTGAAGTTTCTTGCGGGCTTCTTTGTTGAGCATGGTTTACTAATTCCCGATTGCACGGCAATTATTGACGTAAATTTCATGCTACCGAAACTATTTTAATATTCAATGTTTATTGAAAAAGAAATCCACGCCGATTATTGACGTGAAATATTGAATAGGTAAACCGCATGGTGATACCTGGTCTCATCATAGGGTCTGGACACCGGCGCTAAATGAAGGCGTCTCAGATTCGACAACGTGGCAGTGCCGATCATTGACCGGGTCATCCACCATTCACACATCTTTATGCTGGGAGGGGAAAGCTATCGGCTAAAGCAGAAAACCACAAACTAGACTATGAAAGGTGGGTCAATTTTATTGGCCAAAGGTGGGTCAAAATAAATGGCCATTGACAGCAGCGGCACACAATGTATGTCACCGAACACGACCAGTAGCCCGTTGTCAAAGATAAAATATCGGGACGGTGAGATTCTCAACCAAGGCGGAACAAAGCTGATAGTTCAGACCGGAGGAAGCAACATCATGACCCTGGAGTCACCTTATTTTGGTGGAGGGAGCTATCAGTTTTTTCGAGATGACGATCTAGAAAAAGCGGCCATTGAATGCCAGGAAGCTATGGCTAACCTGGATGCCACAATTCAGTAAGCGGGTTAATGGGTTCATGCATACGACTGTGCGCCTAATAGGGCCAGCAATTGCTGATGTCTATGACATCCGTGGAAGCATTATGCTCTTAGCGCAGGCGAACTCAAATGATCTCTCCAGCTCAGCGGCTGCCATTTGGATTTAAAATTGCATTACCCGAGCTATCGCAAGTTCTAGCATCTGGTCGCTGAACAGGCGGAGCTTGCGTTCAGACGACTGTTCTCCGGCAGGCCAGTTTGCCAGTCCATTTTTTATGCTTTCCATTGTTGGCTCGCATCCTTCCCGTTGAATGAGCCAGTCCACGGTCGCTAACACTTCCATGCCCAAAGGTGACTGGAATCCATCAATGAGGGCGGACACTTTATCCAGGGCTGGAACGAAGGGGGCGGCTTCCGCAGATTTGAGATAGACCGCCACCTTTTGTTTTCGTGACTGATCGAACCAAATGACATCCTCTGGTTTCGCATCGCCTAGCTTCTTTTCACACTGCAGGTAGCTTCCGTCCAGTGTATCCAATAAATGATGCAGCCTATGCGCATAGGGGCCATACCGGTTGGCTTGAAAGCGGAGATCCATAGGGTCTTTCAATCCAGACATGGTGATTGCCCGTTCCATGAACCAGGCCAGTTTCTGAATCTCCAACAGTGAGCATTCGATACCGAGCACCCAGTAGCGCCGTACAAGCTCAGAAATTAATGCTCGTGGGGGTGTCAACTTCTCAACGCCAGTCCTGCGAGCAACGTTCTGGTATTCGCTTGTTGGTTCATATACGACGATGTGCACATCGCTCAGATCTCCAAGTGCCTCTTCGACCATTGGCTTCACGGTTGACCAATTGAGGCCCCCATTGCCGCTTCCTAGGGGAGGGATGGCAATAGACTTAATGTTATTCTCCACGATCACCTGCCGCAGATCTTTAAGCCCCTCAGCAATCCACCCAGGCTTGGACGCCGAGCGCCAGTGCTGCTTGGTCGGAAAGTTAATGATCCATTTAGGTCCCATCAGGTCCGATTGCTGAGTGACGAACATCCTTCCGGTCTGCACTGTCTCGGACTTGCAAGCTTGAGCGTAGGCTTTGAAGTTCTCGGGAAAGGCTTCTTTGAACATGAGCGCAATGCCTTTACCCATGATGCCCACCGTATTGACAGTGTTCACCAGGGCATCGACGTCTGCCTCAAGTAGGTTGCCTTTCGTGTATTCAATCATCGGAAAAACCAGGTTGGTCTGCTGTAAACGCTTAAATCAAGCTGCCGATCATCGACCAGCGCCTGAACCTCGTCTTTTGTTAAGTCATTGTAGGCTACTATGCCGAGAAGAGCATCCACCGGCAGATGACGATGGACGAGTGCCTCTGCTTGATACAGCTCTGATTTCTCAGGATCTTCAGGGTCTTTTTTGAAATCACGAGCTTGCAGCAAGTCCCAGCGAACCATTGTCGCCAGATCTTCTTTTCGATTGCTAAAGGCTGCATTAATGAGTCGAGCATGGCGGTCGGTAAACAGGAAAGGGATACCTGCTTCGTCAACTTTCGGTATTGAGCTCACGAGTATTACGATATCCGATTTAGAGCGCTTCTGGACATTTCTACCCGTTACGATATTGAGCAGCATGGGGGAGTAGGGCGTGAAATAAAACGGGATGTAGTCTGAAAGCACGCCACCTGGATCAATAGGAACCTCATGTATACTGCGGTCCTGAATGAGATCCTGGTTGCCGATGGTAATAAAGTTACCATCTTGTAGTTCACTCGAACTGCAATGCAGCCCATGATCTAGAAGCCACGGTACGTTCTTCCGGTGAGTGATTCGGAAGATCAGCGCCTTATCCGGGTGTAAGCTTTGCTCAAATCCCATGGGCTCGCTTGGTTATCTGATGGTTGAAGTTGGGAGAGCCACACAACCTCGATGACAGAAGTTTTTGCCGGACTCAGGTGAGAGGATATTGCACTCTAGCGAGGTTGCGTTCAAGAAGAGAGGTTTGGCCAACATTTTGGCATGGACACCTCGCTACAGCGGCGGCCCCTTTTGCCGTCTATGCAGGGCCACCACCGTCCACAGTGTTTCTGAAAAAATTAAAGGCCCCAGCCTCTGGATGGACCGTATTTCATATCACGTTCGATTTGTTTTTCTTGCAACCAATCGTGAATCTCGGAATCAATCCAGCCTACGGATTTGCCCCCAAGGGGAATAGGCCTGGGAAATGTTCCTGCGTCGGCGTACTTATATATAGTCGATCGCGCCAGCCCAGTTTTTTCCATTACGTCAGCCAGTCTCAGTACTCTCATGACATTACTCCTCTCACTCATAGTATTTACGGTGTGGCCCGCGCCAGAGAACGGGATTTTGAAGAACCAGGGCGAGAGGATTTCGGGCGGTCGGTTGAGCGGTTTCCGACAAAAGGGATGGTTGAGAGGCACCTGAAACGGTGACCGAGTGGTGACGAGATTTTAAGGGTTTGAGAAACGGTGACCAAACGGTGACGAGAAAGGCTGTTTTCCAGAAACAACAAAGCCCGGATCTTTCGATGCCGGGCCAAGTTTCTGATAAATCTGGTCGGGACGGTAGGATTTGAACCTACGACCCCCTGCACCCCATGCAGGTGCGCTACCAAGCTGCGCTACGCCCCGATTCGCTGTTGGCCAGAGAAGAAAACTTAAGAGTATTCTCAGTGGCTTAGCGGGAGCGAAGTCTACACGAGCCCATGGGAAAAATAAACAGCCTTGGGCGATTTTGATGTTCGATTTTTAGCGCAGCTTGGTCTCCCGGAGTTTCAGGATGAATTCGGGCGGTTCAAAGGTATCGGGGCGGGCGAATTCCCAGTACTTGTCGAACACGGTCAGGCCGGTTTTGCCTTCCAGCAGAGCTCCGGGTTCCAGGAAATGGAAGAGATCCATATAGGAATTAACCTCGGTTTTCGAAATTCGCCGCACAACATGCTCCGGACCGAGTTCCGATGGGTGTCTGAGGCCGGAAGCTTCCAGCAGGTTCTGCAGGGCGTCCAGGGTATTCTTATGGTAATTGTAGACCCGCTGGCTCTTATGCTCCACATCAAGCTTGTTGCCACGCCTGGGGTCCTGGGTGGCAACGCCGCTGGGGCAGCGCCCGGTGTGGCAATTGAGTGCCTGGATACAGCCCAGGGAAAACATGTAGCCCCGTGCCGCGTTGCACCAGTCGGCGCCGAGGGCGAGGGTGCGGGCAATATTGAACGCGGAGGTGATTTTGCCCGCCGCACCAACGGCAATGTCGTCCCGAAGGTTTGTGCCCACAAGGGTGTTGTGGACTAGCAGCAGAGCCTCCGTCATTGGCGTTCCCAGCCGGTTGATGAACTCCAGAGGCGCCGCGCCTGTTCCACCTTCGCCGCCATCGACCACGATAAAATCGGGTTTTCTGTCGGTCTCCAGCATGGCTTTGACGATGGCAAACCATTCCCAGGTATGGCCGATGGCCAGCTTGAATCCAACGGGTTTTCCGCCCGACAACTCCCGCAACCGGTCAATGAATTCCAGCAACCCCACGGGCGTTGAGAAGGCGGAGTGGCTGGCCGGGGATATGCAGTCCTCGCCGACCGCCACGCCCCGGGCTTCCGCAATTTCGGGAGTTACCTTGGCGCCCGGCAGAATGCCTCCGTGGCCGGGCTTTGCGCCCTGGGATAGTTTGACCTCTATCATTTTCACCTGTTCCAGGGTGGCACTTTCCCGAAACATGTCCTCATTGAATGAGCCGTCTTTATGGCGACATCCGAAATAGCCGGAGCCGATTTCCCAGACCAGGTCGCCGCCGGGTTGCCGATGGTACCGGGAGATCGAACCTTCGCCGGTGTCGTGATAGAAGCGGCCCATCCGGGCGCCGGTATTCAGGCTCAGGATGGCGTTGGCCGACAATGACCCGAAACTCATGGCCGAGATGTTGAAGACGCTGGCGCTGTACGGCTTCTCGCAGTTCTTTCCGATCAGAATCCGGAAGTCGCTGTCGGTCAGGCGGGTTGGGGCGAGGGAATGGTTCATCCATTCAAAGCCTTCGTTGTACATGTCCAGCTGGGAGCCGTAAGGGCGTTTATCGAGAACGTTTTTGGCCCGTTGGTAGACCACGGAGCGCTGTTCCCGGGAGAAAGGTCGTTCTTCGGTATCCGACTGAATAAAATATTGCCGGATTTCCGGGCCGGCGGCCTCAAGCAGATACCGGAAATTGGCCATGATCGGGTAGTTCCGGCTAACCGTATGTTTCCGCTGTAACAGATCGTAGGTCCCAAGAGCGGCGAAGGCGCCAAAAATCACCGGGAGCAGATAACCCGTACCGAGCATCAACTCCATAAGCAGGGAGCCGATAAAGCCGGCAATGCTCAGGACATAGACAGTATATCGAAGCGGAAAGGTTTTGGTCTTTTCCATGTATTTCCTCAGTAAGTCCGGGAAGTTCTGGGCCTGCGTATCGGAACATAAGTATACCGATACGTGCACTGATCGCTAACCGATCAGTTTAAGGCATGGCTGGCCCGCTCAGGATGATGGTCTATGCTTATGGCTGGTGTGGAAAACCGCTGGGCTTTTGATGTTTTGAACTCAAAACATTATCATGACGCGCTTGTAACGTTTGAATTCCGATTCTGAATAAAAGACTTATCAACCCAGGAGGCGCCAAACCGTGGGCGACGTAGTTAAAGACGAATATCAGACGGATTACGTGGCTGGCCAGGATAATATCACTTCATTCGGGCTGGATCTTCATGCGCCGGTATTTCCGATCACGGCGATACTGGTGGTGTTGTTTGTAGTAGGAACCCTGATGTTCCCCGGCCAGGCCAAAGAACTGCTGGACGGTGCAAAATGGGACATTATTGCGACCTTTGACTGGTTTTTCCTGATCAGCGCCAACATTTTTGTGGTGGTGTGTCTGGCTTTGATTGTGATGCCCGTAGGCAAGATCCGCCTGGGTGGCATGGATGCAAAGCCGGAGTTCTCCACACTGTCCTGGTTTTCCATGCTGTTTGCCGCGGGTATGGGTATCGGTCTGATGTTCTGGGCAGTGGCCGAGCCTGTGGCCTACTACACGGGCTGGTATGAGACCCCGTTCAACGTTGAAGCCAACTCCCCGGAAGCCGCGAATCTGGCCATGGGGGCTACCATGTACCACTGGGGACTTCACCCTTGGGCCATTTACGCGATTGTAGCGCTTTCCCTGGCGTTCTTTTCGTTCAACAAGAACATGCCTCTGACCATTCGTTCAGCTTTCTTCCCTCTTCTTAAGGACAGGGTCTGGGGCTGGCCGGGACACATCATTGATATCCTGGCCGTTGTTGCGACTATCTTTGGTCTGGCCACATCCCTTGGTTTCGGTGCCCAGCAAGCCTCTGCGGGGTTCGACTATCTGTTCGATACCGGAAGCGGCACCAACGTTCAGATGGCAATCATCGTGGGTGTCACGGCTCTTGCTCTGATTTCCGTGCTTCGTGGTCTTGACGGCGGTGTGAAGGTGCTGAGTAACATCAACATGGGCCTTGCCGGCATTCTGCTGTTCTTTATCATCTTCGCCGGCCCGACAATGACAATACTGGAAACCCTCTGGGTAACCTCCTCAAGCTACGTTGGCAATGTGCTTCCGCTGAGCAACCCGTTCGGCCGTGAAGACGAAGCCTGGTTCCAGGGCTGGACTGTCTTCTATTGGGCATGGTGGATTTCCTGGTCGCCGTTCGTAGGCATGTTCATCGCGCGTGTGTCCAAAGGGCGTACAGTTCGCGAGTTCATAACAGCTGTTCTGATCGTACCGACTGTGATTACCGTCGTCTGGATGAGCGCCTTCGGTGGTTCTGCCCTGGAGCAGATCCAGCAAGGAATTGGTGCCCTGGCTGAGAATGGCCTGACCGATGTATCACTGGCCATGTTCCAGATGTTCGCCAATCTGCCGCTGACCGGAACTATCTCGTTCGTGGGTATCGTTCTGGTACTGGTGTTCTTCGTGACATCGTCTGACTCCGGTTCGCTGGTCATCGACAGCATCACCGCCGGTGGCAAGACTGACGCTCCTACTGCCCAGCGTGTCTTCTGGGTTGTGGCGGAAGGCGCCATTGCTGCCGCTCTGATTTTTGGTGGCGGTGAAGATGCGCTTGGCGCCATTCAGGCAACCGCGATCAGCGCGGGCCTGCCATTCACCGCGATCCTGCTGATCATGACCTGGGGTCTGCTGAAGGGTCTGAGCCATGAGCGTAAGCTTCTGATTGCCCGAGGCGAAATGACGTGAATGTCGGCTGAAATGAAAAAACCGGGGTTTCGGCCCCGGTTTTTTTTGCGCCTGGATGAAGGGTTCAGAGACTGGCAAAGCTCTCCATGGCGTGGCTGGCCCGCTCTCTGGGAGTGAAATGTGGCCGCTTGAGGCCCTCAATCGCCCGCAGACGAGGCAACAGGCCCCGACCGTTCGCCATCTGAATCGCCAACCCCGGCCGGGCGTTGAGTTCGAGCAACAACGGGCCCTTGTTGGCATCGACAACCAGATCAACACCCATGTAGCCCAGCCCTGTTGCTTCATAGCAACGAGAGGCCATTTCGAGCATCTCGTCCCAGGCCTCAATGTTGATATTTTCCAGCGCCAGGCCCGTGTCCGGGTGGAGGGTAATCGGGCGGTTGAACTGAACGGCATTCAGGCTTCTTCCGGACCCAATATCAAGGCCAACGCCCACAGCGCCCTGGTGCAGGTTGGCCTTGCCGTCTGATGCGGTAGTGGCCAGTCTGAGCATGGCCATCACCGGATAGCCCCGGAAAACGATAATCCGGATATCCGGCACACCCTGGTGAGAATATTTGGCGAGAGAAGGCGCTGATTCCACCAGGCTTTCGACAATGGCAACATCCGGTGTGCCAGCCAGTGAATAGAGGCCGGCGAGGATATTGGTCAGGTGGCGTTCCAGAAAGGGAGAGTCTACCCGGGAGCCCGACGCCTTGATGTATTCCTCGCCGTCGCGACCGGTAATAACGGTGATGCCCTTGCCACCGGACCCCTTGGCCGGTTTGATGGCGAATCCCGCAAGCCCCTGGGCCATTTCCCGGAACCGGGAGATCTCATGTTGCTGGCGAACAACCTGAAGAAGTTCCGGGGTTTTAACGCCGTATTCGGCAACCACCAGCTTGGTCTTCAGTTTGTTGTCCACCAAGGGGTAAGAGGAGCGCTCATTGTACCGAGCGATGTAATCCACATTGCGCCGGTTCATATTGAGCATGCCCATCCGTTTAAGCGCTCGCGGCGATATCCAGTCCATGTCAGTCGTAGACCTTCATTGGCGTGAAGCGCTTCAGCTCGCTCAGCTTGTAGCCGGTGTACTGTCCCATCAGCAGGATCAGTCCGAGGATAACCAGGTGCAATTCCGGAAAGTTGAAGGTGAGGTGACCGGCAAGAGGAGTGCTCATAAGCAGGTAGGCGCAGATGGCCACGAACAGGCTGCCGGCACCCTGAATCATGACCTCATGGGCACCTTCCTCTTCCCAGAGGATAGACATGCGCTCAATGGTCCAGGCAATAATCACCATCGGGAAAAAAGTGACCGTCATCCCGGTGTTGAAGCCCATCTGATAGCCGATGATGCTCAACCCGGCGGTTATGAAAATCACCAGGATGATCAGTGCGGATATCCGGGAGACCAGTAGCAGGTTCAGGCTGGACAGGTAGCCCCGCATTAACAGGCCAATGGCGACCACCGATAAAAACGCAATCAGACCCGGGATAAGGGTTGTCTGTACGAAAGCCACGGCAATCAGCACCGGCATAAAGGTGCCAGATGTGCGAATGCCGATCACGATCCGCATGAAGGCCACCGTGAGCGCTCCCAGTGGTAACAGCAGAAGCATCCTGAACATGCTCTGTTCTTCAATGGGCAGTTCGTAAAAGCTCAGGAATCCGAGGCCATTGGATGCCGACTGCATGGTGGCAAGTTGCAGGGCCGGAACGGTTTGCCGGAGCATGGAGAAGCTCACTTCAGAGTTTTCTCCGCCGACAACATCAAGCAAAGAGGCCGAACCCTGTCGCCAGAGCAGCAGGTCCTCGGGAACACCCTGTTCGGCGGTTTTTGGGTTGAAAGTGAGCCACTGCTTACCATTATAAATCTGCAGGTAGGGCATCAGCTGTTGCCGGCGGCGGGCATCTTCAAGCCGTAATCCGTCGGCAATTCTGGCCGCGATGCCGGCGTGGTTGAGCATGTCGACCAGCAGGTCCAGATAGTTTTCTTCCGCGATCAGCAGTGTCGTATTCTGTGTGCGGGTGTCCGGTTGCATCAGTCGGATGAGCTCCCGGGTCATGCTTTCCGGAGTGCTGGAGCGGGCCTTCGCCTGTTCGAGAATCTCCTGCACTGCTGTTGCCTGAGGCTCCTCCCAGAATACATTCCGGGTCTTGGGCTCCCGGCCGGGAATCGCCGGCTGAGCTGTGGGGTCCGGAACAAACTGTGCTTTGAAATACAGGGTCTGGGGCCCGGCGACGTTGCGTTTGCTCCACTCCGCACGGCGGCTGCCGGAGCTGTTGATGATCGAGAAGCCGTAGCCAGGCGACGCTGCCTGTTCGGTCAGAATCCGGAAACCCGGAGGCTGCTCCGGAACATTGAGGCTCGCAAGCACGGAGGCATCACCGGCGTCGAAATCGATTCTGGCCTCAACCATCCAGACCGGCCGCTGCTCGCCGGTGAGCCATGGGATGCCAAGTTCCATGTGCCTCCAGACGGCAAGCGAAATACCCGCGGCGATCAGGAGAAAGACGGCGATGTAAAATGGCAGGCGCGAGCGGGTGGTCACGATCCGTCCCCGTTGCCGTTGCGGAGTGATTCAGGCAATTCGGTCGCATACTCCTTGCCGACGTCGATCAGCATGACGTCGCGCAGGATGTTTCGGCCAATCAGTACTTCGTAGGTCAGATTCGTCCGGTCCGCGAGGGTGAATTCGGCCACCTGCTGGTGGTCGCCAATAGTGAACTGCAGCTCAACCACAACTCTTCGTTCCGCTTCTTCCGCGCTGGCCTGTATGACACGGACCCGGCGGGATATTTCTTTTTCGAGGGTGATGAATTCCTCGGTACCCGGAACCGGAACATCAAAGCGCACCCAGTTGCTGCCATCACGTTCAAAGCGCGTGATGTTCCTGGCGTCAATGGACGAGGTTTCCGCGCCACTGTCGATCCGGGCCTTATAGATCAGCCCTGGCCCGGCGAGATAGAAGTTCTCTACTTCGCCCACGATGACTTTTCCCTTGAGGCGGTCTGCGCGGCCCTTCGAAGTGTCTTTAGCCGGGCACGCCGTCTGCGCGGGTATGGGAGGGCATTCGGGCTTTTCCACCCGGGTGGCGATGGCGTTCAGTATGGTGTCGGTAGCCGCGCGGTTCTGTTCAATCACCTGCTGGTGCCGAACGGAGGCGTTGTTCTCCATGGTAACCAGGGTGGCGCGCTGGCTTTTTACGGATGCCCCGAGCTCATTCAGATCGGTCTTGGGAACCATAAAATAACGGTCTGCCGAGCATCCCGTGAGCAGGAGGAGCCCTGCAAGAGCAGTAACGGGAAGTTTTGGCAGACCAGCCCGGAAACGTTTGAAAGCCATGAAAAACCCCTGAGCCGGCAGCCTGTCACGCCCGGAATCTGGCAGCTGTGACGGTCTGTGCATGTAAATCCAAGTAAATACGGAGGGGGAGTATACAACATCCGAACTGTGTGGTTGATTTACAGATGGTTAAGGGCGCGCGGTGTTCACCGCGACAGCAGATGTCCTTCACCCAGCACCGTCTCTGATCGGAGATATTCCTGAATGATTGGCGAACAATTCAGGTAGAAAAGCAGCAGCTCCCGTTGCACGTCCTGGTCCTGAATCCGCGCGGCAAAGCTGATCAGTTCCCGGATTCCCTCATCGCTGTCATTTCGGTTTGAGGGCATTCCGAAACTCTTGCCATAGCGGGATTTTAGCACATTGGTCAGGCGTTCGAGGTGAAACTCGCCGGTGTGAGTGATGTGGGGCAGGATTCCGGGCTCATCCCCGCCGCCAGAAGGACCGTTGCCAAAAAAACTCCCGCGGCTCTCTTGCGTGGAGCAGTCCGTCTGCAGAAAATCCGCCCCCAGTTTTCGCCACAGTTCTTTCAGCATGATCGATTATCCGTTTCTGATCGGGTTCCTGTCCGGTGTGCGATTAATAAAAGGAAATAACCGCACAGGCAAAGAACATTTTAACCTTTTAGACGATATTACGACGGGCGTCCAGAGATAGATTCCATAGCTTTGCAATATTGCTAAACAGTCGTGGTCCTCTTTTTGGGCTGCCATTCCGGGTGGCGGCGTCCCGGGCAAAAGGTTCGCGTCCTGAGGTAGACTGTCTTGCAGTTTCGACAACAGTGATCGTTCGATCGATCAGTGATTTTCAAGGGGAGTGCTGTGTAGTGCATGAAGCCATCACGGAATTGATGTTGTCCCGGACTGATCTGATGGC
This sequence comes from Marinobacter metalliresistant, assembly GCF_038098645.1. Taxonomy (NCBI): domain Bacteria; kingdom Pseudomonadati; phylum Pseudomonadota; class Gammaproteobacteria; order Pseudomonadales; family Marinobacteraceae; genus Marinobacter; species Marinobacter metalliresistant. Next base: position 4,282,719 of record NZ_CP101118.1, read on the forward strand.
CGGGTTGATGGTTGTGTTTTTCATTTCAGCAATTGTGCTGGCAGGCCTGCTGGCTAAATCCGCAGCGGAAAAGCGGAGAGTTACTCGGGATGCCAATGAACTGGAAGCGGCCAAGGCTGTTCTCGAAAAGCAATTGAATGATACCGAACACGATCAGGCCATGGGCGCTCAGCGCGCCGAACAGCTTGAATATGCTGTGGCTGAACAGCGAGAAAAGAATGCACGCATGGAGCGCGATATCGAGCGTTGGCGGCAGCGGGCCGCGGGCCTGGAGAACCGGGTGGCGGCGCTGGAATCGGACCTGGAAGGGCGAAAGCAGAGAATCGGACAGCTGGAAGGCGAGCGCCAGAGTCTGCAGGCAAAAGCGGAGGACCTCAGCCGGGAACTGGGCGAGGCCCGTGTTGCCCTTCGGGAGCAGGAGGTAACGCTCGACAAGGAACGCCGGTCAACCACCGAGAAACTCGAACTGCTGGAGCGTAACCGGGACGCTTTGAAGCAGGAGTTCGAAAACCTCGCCAACAAGATTTTTGAGCAAAAAAGCGAACGGTTCAGCCAGCAGACCCGCACCAGTCTGGATACCCTTCTGAATCCGTTCCGTGACCAGCTGCAGGATTTCCGGAAGCGGGTTGAAGACGTTTACACCACGGAAACCCGGGATCGCCAGGCCCTGCGTAGTGAGATCAAATCACTTCAGGATCTGAATCGCCAGATTACCGAGGAAGCCTCCAATCTCACCCGGGCACTGAAGGGGGACAAGAAAATTCAGGGCAACTGGGGCGAGTTGATCCTGGAGCGGGTACTGGAAAAGTCCGGTTTGAGAAAAGGTGTTGAATACGATACCCAGGGCAGCTACCGGGATGGAGACAACCAGCTGTACCGGCCGGATGTCATCGTTCACCTGCCGGACCGTCGGAACCTGATTGTTGATTCCAAGGTCTCACTGCTGGCCTACCAGAGGTGGGTGACCGAGGAAGAGGATTCCGGGGCAGGAGACGAAGCCCTCAAACAACACATTGACGCGGTAAGGAACCATATCCAGACCCTCAGCGAAAAAGATTACAGTCAGCTCCACGGCCTGCATTCGCCGGATTTCGTGCTGCTGTTCATGCCTATTGAACCGGCGTTTGTGGCAGCATTCCAGCAGGACGAGAACCTTTTCGCAGAAGCCTTTGAGCGAAAGATTATTGTGGTGACACCTACCACATTACTGGCAACACTGAGAACCATTGAAAACATCTGGCGGTACGAGCGCCAGAGCCAGAATGCCAGGCGCATTGCCGAGCGGGCCGGCGCGGTGTATGACAAACTACGGGTGTTTGTGGAGGCAATGGAGCGGCTGGGCAGCCAACTGCATACCGCCCAGGGAACCTATGATTCGGCCATGAATAACCTGACCCGGGGCCGTGGTAATCTGATTTCCCAGGCGAACCGCTTTGTTGAGCTTGGCGTTCGGGTTAAAAAGGAATTGCCGAAAGCGATCATGGACCAGGCCGAAGTGGACGACGGAGAGGAATCCGAAATCGCTGATGACAATGATCTGCCTGATACTGAAGAGCAGACGATTGGTGCAGACAACCAGCAGGAGTAAATGCCATGGCAGTATTGTTTGGAACAGGTCGCCAGTTGGCGCGTGGAGCCGTCCTTGCATCTGTGCTTCTGGCCGGACAGGCGCTGGCGCTGGCGCCAGAGCACGAAACCCGCAGGCTCATGCTGGCAACGGAAGAAGCCGTGGTGGCGGAGAAATGGGGTGAGGCCGCCGAGTACCTGAACCGGTTGCAGCAACTGGAAGGGGAAAAACCGGTCGATTATTACTTTTTCCGTGGCCGGGTGATGTTGCAGTCATCCCATCTCAACGAGGCCCAGTCGGCCCTGGAGACCTATGTGACCCGCGCCGGTGCCAAGGGTGCCCATTATCAGGAGTCCCTGAAGCTGATTACCGATATTGAAAAGGCGAGAAAGGAAAGTGCCCTTGCACCTCAGGGCGCCGGTGAGCCGGAGAGGGTTGCGGTAATCGAGCCGGCAGGGGACAGCCGGGTAGCATCCCTGCGAAAGCTCTACCTTGCGGATTCGGACCGGGAGGCGCTCACCCTGCACATCAACAGCCTGCTGGAGCTTTCCGGCTGGCGGCGTGATCAGACGGTGGTCAGGCTTGACCGGCCGGCTGAGGTGGAATATCGCCTGAGCAGCCAGGGTAGCGAAATCCAGATTCAGGAAATCAGGCGTGGTGACGACGGGCGGGTCAGGCGAAGCACCGAGCCGATGTCGGTTTTTGGCATAAATCCGAGAGTGGAATGGCGCTGTGAACCAGCGACCTCAACCTGCTGGGTATACGACCCCAGGGATGGTTCCCGGCTGTTCCAGCTTGCCTTGAACCGGGATCAGGCTCAGGAGATTGCAGACACTCTGGGGCACCTTATCCGTACCGTTCAGGCACCATCGGATTCCTGATTCAGCCCGACAGGTTACCGCGCTCACCCTCCCGGTAGGCGCCCGGCGTTACCCCGGTCCACTTCTTGAAGGCCCGGTGGAAGGTTGAGGGCTCGGTGAATCCGACCTTGGCGGCGATGTCGTTAATGGGCAGCTCCTGCCGGCTCAGGTAGTAAATTGCCATGTCCCGGCGCAACAGATCCTTGATCTCCTGGAACGAAGTATTCTCCTGCTTCAGGCGGCGCCGGAGCGTTTGCGGGCTGGTGTGCAGCTCTGCGGCGATCCATTCAAAATCCGGCAGCGGTTTTGAGAAATCCCGGCCAATAAGCGCCCGGATTCGTCCGGTAAACGTGTTGCTCTCATCCGGCCGGGACAACAGATCCGCCGGAGAGGTTTTCAGGAACTGCCGCATTTCCGGCTTGTCCCGGATTACCGGGGCAGACAGGAAGCGCTTGTCGAAAGTGAGGGCGGTTTTATCCGACTCGAATGCCAGTGGGCAATGAAAAATATGCCGGTATTCATCCCCATGCGCTGGCCGGGGATAATCAAACTCGGCCTTCTCCAGTTCAATTGGTTGTCCGATCAGCCAGCTGCCGAGCCGATGCCAGATCACCAGGATGCTCTCCCGCAGGAAAAAACAGGGATCGTGGATTTCGCCCTCAATCCGGGTAACCAACTGCGCCTTGTCCTCGCCGATTTCCAGTTCCATCGCTACCATGGGCTCAAACAGACGGGAAAACCGGAAGGCCTGGCGGTACACCGATTCCAGGTTCGGGCAGTCCATGACCAGCGCGCACATGGTTGCAAACGTTCCGGTCCGGGCCCGTCTCGGGCCAAGCCCCATGAACTCGTCGCCCATCCGGTTCCACAGCACCTGCATCAGATGGCTGAACTGGTCACTGCTTACCCTGGCCATCTCAATACGCAGCAGATCCGGAGAAATACCGGCCTCCCGGAGCATTTCTCGGGTATCAAAACCAAGCGTTTCGGCGCCCACCAGGGCGGCCTGAACAAAGTGCCTTGAAACCGTCAGATCGGACATCACGCTCGCCATTCCATGAAAACGAGACCCATCATAAAACCCCCGTGGAACAATGCAACCGAAGCCGGACCAACCGGATGGAAGAAACCGCCAATTGGAATGACCGAAGCAGTAGTTGGCCTCACCGGCAAAACCGGGCAGCATGATGGGGATAACAACGAGTGGAGAAACCACTCTCACAACAAAAGGAGATCATCATGGCCGGTCCACTGACCTCACTCAAAGTCCTCGACTTCAGCACTTTATTGCCTGGCCCCTATGCCACCATGTTGCTGGCGGATATGGGCGCGGATGTGTTGCGTGTCGAGGCGCCGGACAGGGTGGACCTGATCCGGGTAATGCCTCCCCATGATGCCGGAGTGAGCACCGCTCACGGCTTTTTGAACCGTGGCAAGAAGTCACTGACGCTTAACCTGAAGGAAGAGGGCAGTGCAGACAAGGTGCTGGAGCTGGTAAAAGACTTTGACATCGTGATCGAGCAATTCCGGCCCGGGGTGATGGGCCGCCTTGGCATTGGGTATGAAGCCCTCAAAGCCGTCAACCCGAGCCTCATCTACTGCTCCATTACCGGCTATGGCCAGACCGGCCCATACAAGGACCGTGCGGGCCATGACATCAATTATCTTTCCCTGGCCGGCGTCAGCAGCCACTGTGGCCGAGCGGACAGCGGTCCGCCCCCGATGGGAATACAGATTGCCGATGTTGCCGGCGGCTCTCACCATGCTGTGATGGGTATTCTGGCGGCGGTGATACACCGACAGCAAACCGGAGAGGGGCAGTTCGTTGATGTCAGCATGACCGATGCCGCCTTTGCCCTGAATGCCATGTCCGGCGCCGCCTGCCTGGCGGGTGGACAAGAGCAGAAACCGGAGAGCTCACTGCTCAATGGTGGCTCCTTCTACGATTATTACCAAACCAGTGACGGCCGCTGGCTATCGGTCGGCAGTCTGGAACCGCAGTTCTCCGCACGCCTGTGCGACACCCTGGGGATTGCCGACCTGAAAAGCGACGCCCTGAGCCAGAAACCCGAACATCGGCAACGGCTCAAAGCCGCCCTGAAAGAAAGGGTTGCCTCGAAAACCCTGGCCGAGTGGCAGGAGATTTTTGCGGGTCAGGATGCCTGCGTGGAGCCGGTTCTGACAATCTCCGAGGCCGCTGAGCATCCGCAGCTTAAGGCAAGGGAGATGGTGATTGGTGTGGACCGGGGTGACGGCACCCAACAGAGGCAGATCGGGTTTCCCATCAAGTTCGAGAAAACGCCATCGGAAACGTCCCGGATTGGCAAAATGCCTGGGGCTGATAACGAACAATTCCTGTAACTATTCAGTCGGTTTCATTTAAAACGTTCTGATCATTATCTGGTGGCGCCGTCATGAAGGCCGGCATACGCCCCTCGAACAGGGACATCAGCGCATCGGAGGCCGTCAGCTTCTGCTTGCGCGCCGTGGACAGATAGCTGCGCACTCGGCAGAAGATCTCCGCGCCTTCGATTGAACGGAAGCCGCCGGATACTTTCTGCTGCACCTTGAGCATACGGATATCCCGCTCACCCTGGTTGTTGGTGAAGGGTACCGCCGGATCATCCAGGAAGCGCAGCACATCCGCTTCGTAATCGCGCAGCCGCTCCAGCAGGTTGCGGGCCTTTGAGCGTTTGAGTCGGCCGCGTTTGCCCTGTCGCTGGCTTTCATCCGGCGCCGGGCATGGGGTGACAGCCAGGTCAGGTCGTCATTGGAGGCACAATGCAGCCAGTGGCGCTTGCCGCCAATATTGATGCTGGTTTCATCGGCGTGGATCCGATCCGACTCGGCCAGACGATCTTTGACCCAAACCTCGAAGCCGGCAGCCCGGTCGCCGGCTTCCCGATTGAAGTTGAACAGCGACCCCGCGCTCAGGGGAATGCCGACCTGATCTTCGAAGTACTCGCGAATGCGATCGTAGGGCAGCAGTTGATACTGCGACAGATAGACCGCATGCGCCTTCAGTCCGGGACCGTACTGCACCGGACGCTCGACGCCGGCTGGAAATGGCGCCACGATGCGCCGGCCCTGGGCGTTTTCCAAAATCTCGGCCTGGTACTCGGTGACAAAGCGACTGATGTCGAGGTCGATGACCTGGCGCTTTTCGTGGCCCACCAGACGGAACGAACTGCCCTTGGGTAGGGTGCGCCGATCCAGCTTCACGGTCTGGATCGCATCCGGATCCTCCACCGGTTGCAGCGTCTTGCCGATACGGCCCGGCTGTCCGCCCGGCTTGCGCTTGCTTTTGGGCCGGCTCTTCTTGAGTCGGTTGGGATCCTGGCAGGGGGGCTTGCTGCTGTTGGCACTGTTGGTGTTGATCCGACCGGTCAGAATCTGGATCAGCACCATCAGCAGCTCGATTGCCGCCCGCAGCGATGGCGAGACCGAGACCGAGGAGTCGCTCTGGAGCTGTTGCTTGACGCCCGCCAAGGCGGCGTCAACATCGATGTTGCTGATTTTCATGAACCTGAGTACCGTCGAGTGATGGGCTATTATCGCACGACTTTTTCAGGCTGGATTTTTCCTCCTGAGGGCCGTTTTGAACGATCTTTTCGTTGCCGGCACGCTCGATGTATGGCAGCTCAAGACCGCAATGAAGGAAGAACAGGGGGGTTGAGCGCGATGTTACGGCAATGGGGCGAGTGTGGGTGAAGTTCTGCAAAACCGGGCAAAAACCCTGTCAAGAACTTTTTTCTGAGAATGAGCTGAATAGTTACACCGACTGAATAGTTACCTTGAGAGCAAGGTTAGTAGCTGGTGATATTAATGCAATAGTATTAACGGAACCATGTACTAGTTCATAAAAAAGGGCCGGTGGGTTTTTCCACCGGCCCTCTTGCTCACCCAGCCTGGCCAAGCTAGATCCACTTTAGGTGAACGGCTTGCGCCGGAGCGGGGCTTTCGGTTTCCACACTTTTTACTGATCTACCACAGAGCGCAGGCTGTCCTCCGCTGGATCTACTGCGTCGGTGCTCATCACTGATGCGACATCGCCATCTGTCGCGATGATGCTCAGAGTTTGAACAACCATCTGGGTGAAGACTGCTGTTTCGTCATCGTCAGCCGGTAGCACAGGTGTGCTGTGAACGCCCTTGTTCCAGAATTTCACAAACGCCGGGAGCTCCACTGGGTCGGCGGCCGTGTTGCTCGAATTGAGCGCGTTGGCCTCCGCAAGTGCCGCAAGCGGCTCACTGCCGGACAGCGGCGCGAGCGAACCGTTCAGGCTCAGCGGAATGGAGCCGCCAGGCGTTTCGAACGATGTGTCTTCGACGAGAGTATTGCGACCGTTGTTGATGACCACGGAGTCATCGTTTATCTGCGAGAACAGGACATTGTCCAGCAGCTCGGCATGATTTATCGGATCGACGGTATCAATCGTAGCCTGGAGCACATTCAGGAAGGTCTGGAGGTTCGCGTCATCCTGGGTCAGCCCTGATTTTGCCTTGAGGCCCCCAAGGATCTCTGGGCCGAAGCTTGGGGAGTTTTCAAGCATGCGGACCGTACCGGCAACCGGCGTGAGCAGGTTAGCCCCCTTCAGCTCAAGCGACGGGGTCAGAGGAGTCACGCTGGAGTTGGCTGCGGCCACAAAGGCTCCGCCGTTCAGTGTTCCGAGTGAGTGGCCTACAAAGTAGACATTTGTCGCGTCGAACGCTGGAGCGATGTCCTGGATTGATGCCCTTACGGTCATCAGATCCACGGCACCCTGCCGAAGGATATCCCGCCCGTTCATGAAGTTCTGAAGGTTGATGAACAGATCGCCGGAGGCGCCCTGGGCATTCGTCGGATCAAAGTTCATGGGGATGACCTGGCCCAGGGCATTTGTGCCATAACCGAAGTGGCGCTCGGTGGCTCCCTCTGGGTTAAGGCCCTGGCCCTTAAACCGTGGCGCAATGCCGGCAATCTGACTGCCAGCGTTGCCAACGGTATCAACCAGCAGGGGCGCCTGAGCGGTCAATGCTGTTTTCAGGTTGGCCGGAAGCGCCGAACCGTTTACTGCTGTAACAAAAGCAGTGTTATCTGATGCCAAAGCTGACTCAACCAGAGGGGCAACCAAACCTGGAACCAATGTCCCCTCGGGAAGGCTATTCTGACTCTCGATCGCTGTCAGGATTACACCGGCTGTACTTGTGATGCTGTCCAGGGGGCCAGCGTCCGGATCATCTGTGGTTAGGGGGATCGGGCTCACCCCGTGGAACGGCTGGTCAATGGCGACAACCGCGACACCCTGAGCGGCAAGAGCGCTGCCAAAGGTCAGTGCAGCAGTGCGGTCAGTGGTAATGCCGTGCTGGTAGATGACAACCGGAATCTGCGGAGGGGTTGCGGAAGTTGGATCGAAGGGCAGATCGGGAGTGCCGTCGCTGTTTGAATCCAGAGCCTTCGGGTACATCACCAACATGGGTACACTGACATCACCTTTCTTTTCGGGGAAGGGGAATATCCAGTTTACGATGTCGGAACTTTCTTCGCCGTCTTTGCCCTGTGGTAGCACAAGATCAAGGCCTGCGGCTTTGAGGAAACCATTCAGCTGGACGGCAAGTGTGCTGTCGGCCTTCCAGAAGCTCCCAGTGAGGATGTCTTTGTCCGCTGAAAGACTTCCTGTGGGGAGGCCCAGATAGTACGGGAGGGTAATTGAGCCCTGAACGACATTAACGTTGTCAGAGCCGGTGATAGAGCCCAGCAGGGCCGATAACTGCGGGGCGCTCTCGGCTGTAGTGAAATCGGCAACAATGCCATCTTCGCCAGCGGAGCTCGGCGAGGGCAGGTTGATTCCGGACTGAGCAAGAGAACCTTTGATCAGGGTGCCGACACAGAAGGATTGGCTTTCTACAGGAACCATACCGACGTCCGGTACCGGAATCTGATAGGGCTCTGAGTCACAGGATGCCAGGGCAGGGTTCCCAAGAACTGCGGATATCTCCGCCTGATCAACTGCTTCCTGCAGGTCAACAAAACCAAAAGGCTGCTGGCTATTCGGTGCCAGGGCTGCCTGGAAATCGGCAGGCGTTATGGTACTGTCGCCATCCCTGTCGGCAAGGATGAAGTCTGCCGGGGTAATTGCGCCATCGCTATCCCTGTCAAAGTCCGCAACCGTGACAGCGTCATCGTCGTTGAGATCAAATGCGCTTCCTGGAGCAACGTTGTTTTCGGGATCCTGCTGGTTGGCGAAGAAAAGTGCCGCACCGGTAACCTTTTTGGTGACTCGAAGCTTTGCTGCGGCAAGGACCTGATCGCCGGCCCAGAAAGCAGGGTTAGCCATGTATTTCAGCACCTGCTCATCGTTTGAGGTGGTGAAACTGTAGGTAAGTGCAATATCGTCGGTCCCAACACCGGGTGCGGCAGGATTAAATGTCTTCTGGAAACCGGTTACTACGTTGGTTGCAATCGGCTCCCATAAGGAGTTTATCAAGGTTCTTACGCTCTTCAGAGCGCTGGCGCCAAGTACTTCGGTTTCGTCCTTGATATTTGCATAGGCTGGGGAGTTAGTGATCTGCTCTCCATCAGCGTCAAGGATGTTGTTAAGCACGACAGCCACGTAGCGTTTATTCGGGTTGAGGGGCTTGGTGGGGATGATCCTGATGAAATCAGTCGGGCCCAGGCGCGAGTCGTTCAGCTCCTTGACCTTCACTTCAAAGTCCAGGAAAGGTGCCGCGGTTGGCTTTTCGCTGGCCTGAAGCGCCTGCAAAGGTGCTCCGCTGGCATATTCCAGCTCGACAAGGAAAACATTCTGCGCGAGCACACGCTGGACCAGCTGTGGATCAGTTGAGCCTTTTAGCAGTGCTGCGATGGCCTGCAAATCCGGGCCCTTCAACGACGTTGCTTCAATGCGTCCGCTCATTTTGATGTCAATCGGCGCAACGGTGGATGCGCCGCTGAGGTTGTTAAGCGCAGTCGTAACAGGTGGGCTGGTGTCGGCAACTTCAAACGTGCCGTCACCAACTGAACCAAAAATCAGATCGTTGGGAACTGGCAGATCTGATACGGCCGGGAAAGGATCAAAAACGGGCCACACCTTGCCCTCAAACTGAGCCAGGAATTCCGCTTGTGCGTCAGACTGCGAAATATTGTAGTCCGGATTGGCATTCGCCCCCGTATTGCCGCCCTCAAGGCAGCCTGTAAGTCCAACGGAAGACGCCACGGCAAGACTTATTAGAGTTTTCTTGAACATGGGTGGAACCTTTTCCTGTTGTTGTGTCGTTATGTTCGGCAGCTGACGGGGCCGGTCTGATCCGGTAAGCCCGTTGTCAGTGGCCTGTTCTGCTTAAACGGTTGTTCTGAAATTGTAGCCAGCGCTGTAAGCCAATTTCTGTATCTATGACTATAGCGACAGTATGGCAAGTGTTGATCAGCCAAAAGTGTGATTCTAGTGTAGTGCATTGCCTTATTTGATACTTATAGCGAGTACCTCAGGGGCCAGCTGCAAGGCGCGATCGCGCAGGCATAGCGGGCTACGTCAAGCGGTCGCAACACCGCAGATGGCCCCCCCTGAGGTACTCGCCCGGAGGGGGAGCTCCGTACAGCCGCGATCACTGCGTTGGAGCTCTTGGAAAGGGCTACGGCCATTCCCGGCGAGCTCCGTCTTGCGCTCGCGGCTGTACGGAGCTCTATAAGTACCAAATAAGGCAATGCACTACACTACACTGATGCTTTGAACCCTCCCCGCACGGTTGGAGCTCGGCCTTTGTGAAAAATAGTTGCCGGTTAACGGTTTGTCGAGCTTCGGTGCCGGTAGCGCTCCGGTTTTTCCACGAATGGCTTCGCCATCTGTCGAATCACTCGCCAAACCGATTTTCTGGTAAACTCTCGCCTCCCGATTTCCGATGACACAACATAACGATATCAAGCTGATGAGGCGCCTATGACCACCGTAATCCGCCAGGACGACCTGATTGAAAGCGTAGCGGACGCGCTGCAGTTCATTTCCTACTACCACCCGAAGGATTTCATTGACGCGGTTCATGAAGCCTACCAGCGGGAAGAGAGCGAGGCGGCCAGGGATGCCATGGCCCAGATTCTGATCAATTCACGTATGTGTGCCCAGGGTCACCGGCCGCTGTGCCAGGACACCGGTATTGTCACCGTATTCGTGAACATCGGAATGAACGTGCAGTGGGATTGCGAGCTGCCGCTGGATGAGGTGATCAACGAAGGCGTGCGCCGGGCGTACACGCATCCGGATAACGTACTGCGGGCTTCGATCCTGGCGGATCCGGATGGCAAGCGCCAGAACACCGGTGATAACACGCCGGCCATCATCCACTATAAGATGGTGCCGGGCGACAAGGTTGAGGTGCATGTTGCCGCCAAGGGCGGCGGTTCCGAGGCGAAATCCAAGTTCGCCATGCTGAATCCTTCGGATTCGGTCGTGGACTGGGTGCTGAAGATGGTGCCGCAAATGGGCGCTGGCTGGTGCCCGCCGGGCATGCTGGGTATTGGTATCGGTGGTACCGCGGAGAAAGCCATGGAAATGGCAAAAGAATCTTTGCTGGACCCGATCGATATTCACGATCTGCAAGAGCGTGGCGCGTCCAGCCGCGCAGAGGAGCTGCGCCTGGAGCTGTTCGACAAGGTCAACGAGTTGGGCATTGGTGCCCAGGGCCTCGGCGGCCTGACCACGGTTCTGGATGTAAAGGTGAAGGACTACCCGACTCACGCCGCCAACAAGCCCGTGGCTATCATTCCGAACTGTGCGGCCACCCGCCATGCTCACTTTACCCTGGATGGCACCGGCCCCTCCCTGCAGACCCCACCGAGCCTGGACGACTGGCCGGAAATCACCTGGGAAGTGGGTGAAAACGTTCGCCGCGTGAACCTGGATACCGTAACACCGGAAGATGTGAAGGACTGGCAGCCGGGTGAAACCGTTCTGCTGTCCGGCAAGATGCTGACCGGCCGCGATGCCGCCCACAAGAAGATGGTGGACATGATCGGAAAAGGCGAGGAGCTGCCGGTGGATCTGAAGGGCCGTTTCATCTACTACGTGGGCCCAGTGGATCCGGTGCGCGAAGAAGTAGTTGGTCCCGCCGGCCCGACCACTGCAACCCGTATGGACAAGTTCACCCACACCATGCTGGAGAAAACGGGCCTGACCGGCATGATCGGTAAGGCCGAGCGCGGCCAGGTAGCCATCGACGCCATCAAGGAATTCGGTGCGGTTTACCTGATGGCCGTGGGTGGTTCCGCCTACCTGGTTTCCAAGGCGATCAAGCACGCCGAAGTGGTTGCCTTCCCGGAGCTGGGTATGGAAGCGATTTACGAGTTCGAAGTAGAAGATATGCCGGTCACGGTAGCGGTAGACTCACGTGGTTCTTCGGTGCACCAGACCGGCCCGGCTGAATGGCACGAGAAGATCATCGCGGCCAAGGCAGTCTGAAAGCTGAAATTGGGGTCAGATGAAAATGGGGTCAGATGAAGTTTCATCTGACCCCATTTTCATCTGACCCCGTCTTTATCTACGGTCAGCTGGAACAGCTGATATTCAGATGCTTGCCCCAGTCTGGCGGTAAAGCAGCGTAAGCTTCGTTTTCCGGCTGCTCATCGAAGGGGCTCTCCAGAACCTTGAGCAGTGCCTTCATCGGTTCATAATCCCCGTTCTGTGCTTCCAGGATAACCTGCTGGGCCAGATAGTTTCTCAGCACATACTTCGGATTCACCCCGCGCATGGCGTACTCTCGTTCGTCGTGGGCACGGGTCTCGCTCTTGAGTCTCTCTTCATAGCGCTCCAGCCACTGGTCCGCTACGCTGCGATCCACGAACAGGTCCCTGACTGGCGCGTGGCCTTTAGCATATAGATTGGACAGTGCCCGGAAGAACGCGGTGTAGTCCACGTGATGCTCATGCAGCATGCTGAAGGTGTCCATGATCAGGCTCAGGTCTCCCTCATCCTCGATTGCCAGGCCCAGTTTGTCGCGCATGTTCTGCAGGAACCGTTCGTTGTAGGCGGTTTCGTAGCGGCGCAGCCCCCGGCGCACGTCATCCTCATCCATAATCGGCAGGAGGGCACGGGCCAGGTACTGGCAATTATCAAAGCCCACCTGCGGCTGGCGGTTGTAGGCGTATCGCCCGGCCTGGTCGGTGTGGTTGCAGATGTAGCCAGCATCGAAATCGTCGAGGAATGCGAAGGGGCCATAATCAAAGGTGTCGCCGATGATCGACATATTGTCGCTGTTCATCACGCCATGGCAGAAGCCCACAGCCTGCCAGTCTGCAATCATCCGGGCGGTGAGCTCCACCACCTCCCCGAACCAGCGGCTGTGGCGTTCGTCATCCGGCAGGCTGATCAAATGGGGAAAGTGCAGCGAGATGACGTGTTCGAGCAGGGTTTTGACCGTTTCCGGTCCTTCATGATGGGCCGCGAACTCGAAATGGCCGAAGCGGATATGGCTCTGGGCCACCCGAACCAGCGCTGCGGCGGTTTCGATGGATTCCCGGCGAACCGGGTCTCTGGCGCTTACCATAAAAAGAGCCCGGGTAGTGGTGATGCCCAGGCCATGCATGGCCTCACTGCAGAGGTATTCGCGGATGGTGGAGCGCAGAACGGCCCGGCCGTCGCCGAATCGGGAATAGGGGGTCATGCCTGCGCCTTTCAGGTGCCAGTCCCAGCGGCGACCGTCCGGCCCCACGGTTTCCCATAGCAGGAGGCCCCGGCCGTCGCCGAGTTCGGGGTTGTATACGCCGAACTGGTGGCCGGTGTATTTCATTGCCACCGGGTCCATGCCCTCAAGCAACTCTGTACCTGCGCCCACGCCGGTCCAGTCGGATTCGGACTCGGCATGGAAGCCCATCTGCCCAGCCAGCGTGTGGTTGAAGCACACCATCTTTGCGCCGCTCAGGGGTGAGGGTTGGACTCTTGTATAAAAGCTGTCCGGGAGTTCCAGGTAGCGATGCTCCACACGAAAACCGTTGCCACTCATAAAATGCCTATACTCCCATTGGTACGAATTCTGCTGACCTGTTTCTTAAACCATCTGTCAAAACCGGGAAAACCAACGTGCCTGACCGATCGCTCGAACAAACCATCAAGGCCCTGATTCAACAGGAGGGCCTGCCCGAGACCTACGCCCAGACCGTGGAACAGACCATTTTGCCACTGGCGGACCATATCCTGGCGCTCCATGATACGGAAAAACGCCCGGTAGTGGCGGGCATTCACGGAGCCCAGGGCACTGGCAAGTCCACGCTGACCCTGTTTCTGCGGGAAATTCTCGCCCGGCACCGGAACTGTCCCACCGCCAGCTTTTCCCTTGATGACATCTACCTTACCAGAGCTGAGCGCCAGGACCTTGCCGAACGGGTCCACCCCCTGTTTAAAACCCGGGGTGTGCCGGGCACCCACGATGTTGCACTCGGGCAAAGAGTGTTGGGCCAGCTTCGCTCCGCGGGGCCTGATGCCACTACCCCGATTCCTTCCTTCGACAAATCCAGGGATGATCGGGTTCCAACCGATGGCTGGCCTGCCTTCCCGGGCCGGGCGGAGGTGATCCTGATTGAAGGCTGGTGTCTGGATGCCCGGCCCGAGGATGAGGGAGTGCTGAGGTCTCCGATCAATCGGCTGGAGGCGGACGAAGACCCCGATGGAACCTGGCGGACGTATGTCAATGAGCAGTTGAAAGGCCAGTACCGCGATTTTTTCGGCCAGATCGATTGCCTGGTGATGCTGAAAGCCCCGTCCATGGAGTGTGTTCTGGAATGGCGCAGTCTACAGGAGCAGAAGCTGGCCCGGAAAATCCGTGGCGCACCAGAGTGGGGCGATGCTGGTGCCTGCGCCCAAGGCTTGCGCATTATGGATGACGACGAAGTCGCCCGATTCGTCATGCATTACGAACGCGTTACCCGGGCCTGTCTTGCTGAAATGCCGGGCCGGGCTGATGTTCTGATTAAGGTGGCCGAGGATCACTCCCTGGGCCTTCCGCAGTTCCGCGCAGGTTAACGGAGACCCACCATGGCCAGACCCCGTTTGCTTATTTTTTCAGACCTGGATGGCACCCTGCTTGACCACGACGATTATCGCTGGCAGCCGGCGCGCCCCGCGCTGGCAAAGCTCCGGGCGGCGGCGATTCCGCTGGTGCTCAACTCCAGCAAGACCCTGCCGGAAATACGGGCGTTGCGGGAGGAGCTTGGAAATACCGCCCCCTTTATTGTCGAAAACGGTGCAGCGGTCATTATTCCGCCTCACACCTTCGGCAATACCGCTGAGGAAATGGTGAATTTTGGTGCAACCCGGGACCGGGTGCTCGAAGTCCTTGGCGCCCAACGGACCGCGGGTGCGCAGTTTCGGGGCTTCGATGACATGTCTGCCGAAGAGCTGGCCGGTGAAACGGGTCTCGATCCGGCCGCGGCAGAACGGGCGAAACAGCGCCTGGGTACCGAGCCGTTAATCTGGCAGGGTGCCGACGAGGGACTGGCCGAATTTAAAGCGGCCCTGGCGAACGAAAATCTCCGGCTGGTGCCGGGAGGACGTTTCCTTCACGCCATGGGCATTTTCGATAAAGCCGATGGGGCCCGTTTCTTGCTGGGCAAATACCGGGAGCGTTACGGCGAGCAGCCGCTGGTGGCCATCGCCCTCGGCGACAGCCCCAACGATCAGCGAATGCTCGAATCGGCGGATATACCGGTGGTGATCCGGGGCGTAAAAAGCGAAGAGGTGACGTTACCTTCGGCAAAGCACGCCATGCGCTCCCTCAAGCCCGGCCCCGAAGGCTGGAATGAGTGTGTGCTCAATCTCTTGTTTGAGTACGGGTACTGACCTGTTTAAGTAAGGGTATAAAAAGGAGAGCCGCCATGGGCGACTTTTACCAGAATGGCATTATCACCACCCTCCATAACCTGGTTCGCCGCCCGGTGGAGGACCTCGAAGCGGAGTTGATGAACTTCCGCAAATCCCGCCCCATGTCCCTGGTGCTGCCGTCGCTCTATTCCGAGCTGGAAGGCCCGGCCCTGAAAAACATCGTGCAGGAACTTGGCAAGGTGTCCTATCTGGATCAGGTTGTTATCGGCCTGGACCGGGCGAACGAGGAGCAATATCGCCATGCCCTCGAGTATTTCTCTGAGTTGCCCCAGAACTTCAAAGTGTTGTGGAACGACGGGCCGCGACTGAGGGCCATTGATCTCCAGCTTCGTGAGCAAAATCTGGCACCGACGGAAATGGGCAAGGGACGAAATGTCTGGTACTGCTTCGGCTATGTGCTGGCGTCTGGGGTGAGTAAATCGGTTGCGCTGCACGATTGCGACATCCTGACCTATTCCAGGGACCTGGTGGCGCGGCTGATATACCCGGTGGCGAACCCGGGCTTCAACTATATGTTCTGCAAAGGCTATTACGCCCGGGTGGCCGATAGCAAAATGAACGGTCGGGTCAGCCGCCTGTTGGTGACACCACTGATCCGGGCCCTGAAAAAGGTGTGCGGCCCCAACGATTTTCTGGATTACCTGGACAGTTACCGCTATCCCCTGGCCGGTGAATTCTCGTTCCGTACCGACGTGATCAACGATCTGCGCATCCCCAGCGACTGGGGCCTGGAGATCGGAGTGCTTTCGGAAATGAAGCGCAACTACGCGACCAACCGTCTGTGCCAGGTGGACATCGCCGATGTGTACGATCACAAACATCAGGAACTGTCCCCCGAGGATGCCAGCAGGGGGCTCTCAAAAATGAGCATGGACATCGCCAAGGCCCTGTTCCGCAAGCTGGCGACCAACGGCGAGATTTTCTCCAACGAGAAATTTCGCACCATCAAGGCCACCTATTTCCGGATCGCCCTGGATTTTGTCGAAACCTACCAGAACGACGCCATAATCAACGGCCTGACCTTTGACCGGCACAAGGAAGAGAAAGCCGTGGAGCTGTTCGCCCAGAATGTGATGCGGGCCGGCGCCTATTTTCTGGATAACCCCATGGATACCCCCTTCATTCCCAGCTGGAACCGGGTAACCAGCGCCCTCCCGGATATCAAGGAACAGTTGCTGGAGGCGGTCGAGGTGGATAACGAGGAATTCCGGCCATGAACCAGCCGCTGAAAGCCAAGCTGGTGGCCATGCTGGACGTGGTCTACCCGGAACTGGATTGCGATTTCCTTTCGGAACAGCTGCTGATTACCATGGGTCTGGCGGCCAACCAGCCGCCGCCCCCGGCCCATCAGAACAACTGGGATGAATCGGATGTGGTGCTGATCACCTATGCCGATACGGTGCAGCAGCCAGGGGAGAAGCCTCTGGTCACTTTGCACCGGTTCCTCAGTGACTGCCTGGCTGACAGCCTGTCGTCCGTCCATATCCTGCCGTTTTTCCCCTACAGCTCAGACGATGGTTTCTCGGTGATGGATTACCTGGCTGTCAACGAATCCCACGGAACCTGGGAAGACATCGAGCGCATCGCCCGGGATTACCGGCTCATGGCGGATTTGGTTGTTAACCACATGTCGGCCCGCAGCCGTTGGTTTGAGAATTTCCGAAAACGGGTGGATCCGGGCAAGGACTATTTCTTTGAGGGCAATCCCCGGGATGATCTGAGTGCCGTGGTGAGGCCCCGCACCTCACCGCTGCTGAATCCGGTGCAGACCGACGATGGTGAGCGGTACGTCTGGTGTACCTTTAGTGAGGACCAGGTCGATCTGAACTTTGCCAACCCGAAGGTGTTGATGGAGTTCGCGGCGATCATTCGGCAATACCTGGAGCGGGGCATTACCCTGTTCAGACTGGATGCGGTGGCTTTCCTGTGGAAAGAGCCGGGCACGCCCAGCATCCACCTCAGGCAGACCCACGAGCTGATCAAGATCCTGCGCCTTCTGATCGAGCATCACAGTCCGGATGCGGTGGTCATTACCGAGACCAACGTGCCCAACCGGGAAAACCTGACCTATTTCGGCAACGCCAACGAAGCCCATGTCATCTATAACTTCTCCCTGCCGCCACTGCTGATCAATACCCTGGTTACCGGCGACTGCAAGCACCTGAAAACCTGGCTGATGAGCATGCCGCCGGCACAGATGGGCACCACGTATCTGAACTTTATTGCGTCTCACGATGGCGTCGGTATGCGGCCGACGGATGGTCTGCTGACTGAGGAAGAGAAGCAGCGGCTGATCAACACCATGGACTCGTTCGGTGGCAAGGTATCGTACCGGCGCACGCCGGATGGCCGGGACCAGCCCTACGAAATCAACATTGCCCTGTACGATGCACTTCAGGGCACGGCGGAGTCTGGCCGGGATCACTGGCAGTTGCAGCGCTTTGTCTGCGCTCACACCGTGATGCTGGCGCTGGAGGGGATTCCGGCGTTCTACATCCACAGCCTGCTGGCGACTGAGAACGATCTGGAGCGGGTGGAGCACACCGGTCGGCTGCGGTCCATTAACCGCAGCCAGTGGCAACTGGATGAGCTGGAGCAGAAGCTCGCGGACCCCCTGAGCCATCACAGCAAGGCCTTCCAGGAGTTGAAGCGCCTGATTGCCATCCGTCGAAAACAGCCCGCATTCCACCCCAATGCCACCCAGTTCACCCTGCATCTGGGCCTTCAGTTATTTGGCTTCTGGCGGCAGAGCATGCGGCGGGATCAGTCGATCTTCTGCATTCACAACATCAGCGATGAGGTTCAGCCAGTGGCTTTGAGTGATATCAATCTCATAGGAACCGATCACTGGCAGGACCTGATCTCGGGTATGAAGATCGATGACCTGTCCGGCTCGATCACACTTAAGCCCTATCAAAGCGTCTGGTTGTCGAACCGGGAGTAGGGCAGAATGCGCCCATGCCCGAACACACAGCAACGAACCGACCCCGAATACTCCTGCTTTCGGCCTACGATGCAGGCAGCCACCGACGCTGGCGGGAACAGCTGGTGGCAACGCATCCGGAGTTCGACTGGCATACCCTGGCCCTGCCGCCCCGGTTCTTCCAGTGGCGGATTCGTGGTAATGCGCTGAGCTGGTTTCGGGAACCCTTGCTGCAGGAATCCTGGGATCTGTTGCTGGTTACCTCCATGGTGGATCTTGCCAGCCTCCGGGGAATCCACCCCCATCTCGCCGCAACGCCTGCCATCCTGTACATGCACGAGAACCAGTTCGCCTACCCGGATTCCGGCAACCAGCATTCCAGCGCTGAGCCTAAAATGGTGAACCTGTACAGTGTGGTCGCCGCGGATACGGTTCTGTTCAACAGCGACTGGAACCGACGCAGCTTTCTTGAGCAGGCCCAGGCTTTTCTGGACAAGCTGCCTGATGGTGTACCTGAAGGCCTGATCCGCACTATTGATGAAAAATCCAGGGTGCTTCCTGTACCGGTTGAAGACAGCCTGTTTGCAGGCGATCATTGTGGCGTTGATCGACAGTGCCCGCATCTGGTGTGGAACCATCGCTGGGAATACGACAAGGGGCCGGACCGGCTGCTGCTTCTGCTGGATGCACTGGTCGCCCGTGGCCAGCCGTTTCGTATCAGTGTAGTGGGTGAGCAGTTCCGCAACGCACCTGAGGCGTTCCGGTTGATCGAGCAGCGACACAGCGAACGGCTGGTCAATTTTGGTTTCATGGCAAGCCGCGACGATTACAACCGGCTGCTCAGGCAGGCGGATGTGGCTGTTTCCACGGCGCTGCACGATTTTCAGGGACTGGCGATGCTGGAGGCCATGGCTTCTGGCTGCCTTGCGCTCGCTCCGGACCGGCTTGCTTATCCGGAATACGTCCCCCGGAATCAGCGCTACCCAAGCCATCCGGGCGAGCCAGAAGCCGAGGCTTTGGCCGCGGCTGACCGGCTTGCGGAACTGTTGGCAAATCCTCCCTTGCCCAGTTGCCCGGGTGAGTGGCGGGTTTCGTCGCTTGCCACTCGCTATGGCGATATCATTCGTGCAACGCTTGAAAAACATGGGGTATCCTGAGCGGATATGAGCAAGGCCGAGATATCAGACATGAGCAAAGCAATCAAGATGACGGGGGCCAACCTCCGCTGGGAAACCTGGGAAGGGCCGGGTGAGCCACCGGCAGATCACGTAGAAATCGAAGTAGTCTGGACAGCAATCAACCGGGCGGACCTTATGCAGCGGGCCGGTGTTTACCCGCCTCCGCCGGGTGCCTCCGACATCCTGGGCCTGGAAGTGAGTGGCCGGATTGCCTCGGTTGGCCCGGGCGTTAGCCGCTTTCAGCCCGGGGATGAAGTGTGTGCCTTGCTGACGGGCGGGGGCTACGCCACCCGCGTGGTTGTACCGGACATTCAGGTATTGCCAATACCCAAGGGCCTGACTCTGGAGAAAGCCGCGGCGATTCCGGAAGTTTTTGCCACGGCCTGGCTGAACCTCTACCACGAGGCAGCGCTGAAACCCGGTGAGCGGGTGCTTCTGCACGCAGGCGCCAGCGGACTGGGCACCGCTGTTATTCAACTGGCCACGGCGTTTGGCAACCCGGTGTTTGCGACCGCCGGCGATGACGCCAAGCTGGAGACCTGCCGGAACCTGGGAGCCAGTGGTGTCTGGAACCGGAAAGCGGGTTCCTTTGTTGACGCGGTTAAGAGCTGGGGCGGGGTGGATATGGTGCTGGACCCGGTCGGCGGCAGTTACATTGCGGACGACCAGAAGGTGCTGAATGTCGACGGCCGCATTGTGCTGATCGGACTGATGGGCGGGCGAATGGCCGAAGTGGATCTGGGGCTGATGCTGATCAAGCGCCAGCGCCTGATCGGCTCCACGCTTCGCTCCCGCACCGTCGCAGACAAAGGCGAGGTGATGCAGGCCCTGTACCGGCATGTCTGGCCACTGCTCAGTGCCTGCCAGATCGAACCGCTGATCGACAGCACCTGGCCGATTGAGCAGGTAGAAGAGGCAATGGCCTACGTCTCCGAAAACAAGAACACCGGAAAGGTGCTCCTGAAAGTCTCAGACTGATCCGGCAGGCCTTGCAGGAAAGCTGATCGGTTGAAATCGGGGTCAGATGAAAATGGGGTCAGATGAACTTTTCATCTGACCCCATTTTCATCTGACCCCATGTTCAGCCCTCACCACTGGATTTTCTGAACCAGTGCTGGTACTTTCCCCGCCAGTTGTTGTTCGTCAACCCGACCAGGATGTGGTTGGCGTGGAATTCGGGGTCAGATGAAAGTTCATCTGACCCCAACTTCAGGGATTGAAGATATGCCCCAGGCAAGCGGATTGCAGTTTACCGCCCGTGTTGGCGAACTCCCCCCGGATCTATTCTCAGTGGTTGGCTTCACCCTGGCCGAACGCCTTTCCGAGGTGTTCCACGGCCATCTCGAGCTGGCCAGTACCGACCGGTCGATTCAGGCTGCGGACATTCTGGAACAACCGGTCGATCTCGCCGTCTGGCAGGACGGCGTGCCGCTTCGGCGTTTCACCGGCGTGGTCAGCGAATTCGCCCGGGGCGGTTCCGGCCACCGGCGCACCCGCTACGAACTGGTCATCCAGCCCCCGCTCTGGCGTTTGGGCCTGATGCACAACAGCCGGATCTTCCAGGCCCAAGGCACCGATGCCATCGTGCGGACCCTGTTGGAGGAGCGGGGCATTATCGATTCGGTCTTTGATTTCAAACGCCCACCGCAAGAGCGGGAGTATTGCGTCCAGCACCGGGAAAGCGACCGGGCCTTTGTCGAACGCCTGGCCGCCGAGGAAGGCTGGCACTACCGCTACGAACACGGCAGCGTGGACGGGGAGATTCAACCGGTCCTGGTCATCGCCGACCACCACGGCGATGCCCCGACACTGGCTCCCGCGGAGTACAACGCCAACGCGGGCGGCAGCACCCGGCGCCCGGTGGTGTATCGCTTCCGATACGAGGAACGGGTGCGGGTGGCCTCCGTGGCCATGAAGGACTACACCTTCAGGAATCCGGCCTACGCCCTGATGCACGAGAATGCCACCGGCGGATTGCATCATCGCGAGGACTACCAGCACTACGACTACCCCGGCCGCTTCAAGGCCGACGCCAGTGGCCAGCCCTTCACCGAAGCCAGACTTCAGTCCCTGCGCAACGACGCCCGCACCGCCACCGGGGAGAGCAACCGCCCGGATTTCTGTGCGGGTGCCAAGGTAGAACTGACTGACCACGGCAGCGATGCCCTGAACCGGGAATGGCTGCTGACGGCGATCATCCACACCGGCACCCAACCCCAGGCCCTGGAAGAAGAGGGCGGCAGCGAGCCGACCACCTACCATAACCAATTCCGCGCGGTGCCCGCCGACATCCCCTGGCGGCCACAAACCCAACACCGCCCCCGGATGGACGGCCCGCAGATTGCCATGGTCACCGGGCCCGAGGGTGAAGAGATTCACTGTGATAAGCACGGCCGGGTAAAAGTCCGCTTTCCGTGGGATAGATACAGCCGCAATAACGAACACAGCAGCGCCTGGCTACGGGTCAGCCAGGGCTGGGCCGGCGGCCAGTACGGCTTCATGGCACTGCCCAGGATGGGCCACGAAGTGATTGTCTCCTTCCTGGACGGCGACCCGGACCAGCCCATCATCACCGGTCGCACCCACCACGTCACCAACACGCCGCCCTATGCGCTGCCGGAACACAAAACCCGCACCACCCTGAAAACCAAAACCCACAAGGGCGAGGGCAGCAACGAACTGAGGTTTGAAGACGAAGCCGACCAGGAGCAGATCTACCTCCACGCCCAGAAAGACCTGGACTTGCTTACCGAGAACAACCGGACCGAGGTGATCCGGAACGATAGCCACCTCACCGTCGAGAACAACCGCTTCAGCCACACAAAAGCCAATGAACACTGCACTGTCGACGGAGAAAAGCGCGAATCCGTGGGCGGCGATTGCCCTCAGAACATCGGCGGCACCTTCCACCAGAAATCCGGCAAGGGCACCCTCAGCGAAGCCGGTACTGAAGTACACCACAAGGCCGGCGCCAAAGTGGTGCTGGACGCCGGAGCAGAGCTCACTATTTCGGCGGGTGGCAGTTTGCTCAAGCTGGATCCGAGTGGCGTGACGCTGGCGGGGCCGGGGGTGGGGATCAATTCTGGGGGGAGTCCGGGGGGTGGTACTGGCACTTTTCCTCAGAATACTCAGTTTCCGCAGATTCTGGAAAAAGACAAACCAGTAGCGGCGTCTGAAGTGAGGCTTGCGAATGTCAGCACTCGCCAAAATGGTTCTTCAGCCGACGCCCCTCTACAGGAGTTGCCTGGCAGCGAGCGAAAGCTGATTGTCGATGTTATCGGCGGCAAACTCGACAGGGACACCGTGGAGGCCTGGAAAGGGGTGTCAAAGGAGGACAACGAATGACTGATACTGTGGCGTTTTCAGATGAGTGTAAAGAGCGCTCCGTGTGTCGCAAAGCCGAATACGATGAAACCAACCCGCACGATCTCGTCCTCACGATTCCAAAGCGTAAGGGAGGCCAAATCGCCATTCCGCTCATCAAGAACGCGCGGTCGAATGTCGAGCGGGAAGATCATCAGGAGAACACTCTGCTACGTGTGAAGCCTCTTGCAGAGGTCGAGAGCACGCTACCCGTTACTGTCGGTTATGGTGCGCCCGTCAATCAGGGAAAGGCAGTTGCGATGCTTCGGCCCGGTTTCCTTTATGTTTTTTGTCGCGATAGGTTATGGCGTGAGCTGCAGATCGGTCCGGATTCCAGACTAAGTGATGTTGACCTGGCCAACGCTCGGGAATCGATCAACGATCTAAACAGCAGTTTAAGGATAGAGCGCCCCGCAGAGGGCGAGTGGTTGGATGATGTACTACTACCGGTATTTCTGGAGAGTCAGGCGGTTTTGCACGATTTCCGAATGGCTTACAGCGAAGTTCAGTGGGACTGGAGTTACATCCAGGCGTTGGAAGAAGATGAGCGCACACGGACTGCCCGTACAACTGGTGTAGGGCACGCATGGGCCGTTACCACGGTGGACTCGCTGAGCTTTAGGACCGGATTCCCGGCTTCTCGAATTGAGGATGTGCCCGAATTGCGAGCTCGGGATCTTGGCGTTGAGCTGATGCTGGAGAACCCCCGGGATTTCTTGCCAACCTTTGAACAACCCTCAGATTCAGAGCTCTGTTCAAAACTCGCTAAACGGCTGAAAGACAACCAGGAAGAGGGTGACGAGTCAGTTGGACTGGGTATCCAATGCGATCCTGGGAACGACATGCTGGCCGACTTGCGAGGCCAGAGAGGCCTGGCCTGTGTGGCGCTGCCGGATCCACTGTTCAGATTGCGTCACAGCCTCGCCCAGTTGCAGTTGGCATTGCATTATCTGGATGCGGTGGATGTGTCGATTCAGAAAAACCCTATGGCTCACTCAGCCATGCTGATTAGGCAAGCCGTGTTTGATCCTTTGCCAAATGGAAGTCCCAGTGCCCTGGCCAATTACGCAAAAGCTATAGACCGGGAGAAGTTGGATAATGTGTTGCACACTGCGGAAAAAAATCATGCTATCCGCATAATTGAAAGACACGTTGACGGGCTTCTGGACATGATAAAAGGAAGAAAGCTCGACCCGGTCTTCGACGACTACCGTGAATGCAGGGATGTTGCGATCTGTGAAGCATACTTGCTGATTGCTGACAAGCTGAACATCCTGCAGCAGATTCCGGGGGTCCTTAAAGCACAGGGTGTGGCAAGCCGCAATCACGTGTTCACCGGTTTACGGCAATGGATAGTTGCTGGCGATTTCCTGGAAAAGTGGGCTCCGGCAGCAGACGAATCAACGAAAGAGCATGAGAGCGATTCTTCTGCAATATCCCCATTTGAGCGCTTGCGACAACTTGCCCAGCAGCAGGCTGAGATTGATGAAGCGTTGTTAAATCGACTGAATGTTCAGTCTTTGGTGCACCTTGAGAAGCAGGTCAGAGAAAACGATGCAGGCAATAGCAGTGCGATCAAGGGGGTTGCTAACGCAGGCAAGGTAGGAGGCATGATTTCTGGTGCCCTTAACGAATGGAGCACTTCGATACTGACAGTATGCAAACGCCTTGTCGAAGAAGACGTGATTCAGTCCCTCGAAATACAGCGGATTATGCAGAGAGTCAGTTCGAATCTTGTGCTGGCTGACCCGACGCTCAGGGGCATCGATGTGATGGGGCGGACCGGGGCTATGGAGCAACGAATTATCGTGGGAGTATCTGGTCATGGTCTCAAACGTGGCCTTACGGATTTCGACCGAACGGAGGGCTTGCTTACACGGAGCAAGGATTACCTGTACGCGGATCTGTTAGATGAGACAGGCAACCGGATGGCTTCGACCAGTCCCGGGCGTGCCGCAGAAGCATTGGATGAGGCCATTAAAAAGGTCGCCGGCTCGGCCTTTGTTTTTTCTGCTCCAGCGGGGCACCCTGAAGCCCATAAACTGAGTTTGCTTAAGGTGGATTATGCCAAGCAGGTTGGGCAGGTAGTGGATGGTCCGGCGGTGTCTCATGGGTTGGTGGTATTGGCTGCTTTTAATGTTTTTTTGGAAGCTCAGTCACTTCGAAAAGCAGTAAAATCTGATCAGGGAAATGTACCTCTAGCAGTTACGAAGCTCTTGGCTGGTGCGGGGAGTGAGCTACTTGCTGCATCACTCAAACTCAGCGAAGTGTTGGGCAGATCCTCCGCTGCGACTGGGGCTACTGCAAGAGTACATCAGATCGCGGTCCGACCTCTGTTTGATATGAAAAACTGGACATTTATTGGGAGCTTGCTGAAACGTAGTGGAGCCTCTACGCTGGTCCGTGTCGCCGGCCTGGCAACATTCGTCGCTGGCGGGGTCGGAGCTGGCCTGAGCTATTGGGACATGCGAATCAGCATGACCAATAAGGACTTCGATACCGCGACAGGGCATGCAATCGCCATGACCGGAAGCTTGGTTGTTTTGTCGTCTCCCCTTATGCATGGCTTGCTGGCAATACCAGGTTGGGGCTGGGCTATTTTTGGTTTAGTGATGACGGTTGGTGGCGGGCTGTATGCGGGGGCTGCCACCGATGATGCCTTTGAAAAACTGCTCAAACGTGGCCCTTGGGGCACTTACCCTGATGGAGCGTTGCCGGGGCGGGATGATCAAGCCTACTACAGCCAGTTGCTGGCCCTTTTGTCGCCTGTTCAGGTGACGGCCCAGCGGTATGAGGAGGTGGAGCAAGACCCTGCGCTCGCCCACCCTGACTATCCGCCGAAAGCGGATGATTACGTGATTACGCTCCAGTTCCCGCTCGTTAGTCGCTTGAGGATATACCGAAAGGGTGGTGGCGGCCTAACTGACAGCCCATTCCGTTTGGTAGTCCAGGAGGTAGCCTACCAGTCCTCGACAGCTACAGCTGTCGCTCCCGGCTCGACAGATTCGGTAAGTGATACCCAGATGCTTAAGGTCACACCGCTGACCAAGGTCACCGCCCGGCAGTCCCTGCCCAACCAGTCAGCGGTTCGATTCCTTGTGCGGCGTGAAATCCAGGACAGCAGTTATCAGGGTTTGTTTTACGAGGAGACTGTAACGACTCAGGTCCGAGTTGGGCTTCAGGCCACCCTGGATACCGAACTGGGACCGCTGGTGTTCCCCGCCCCGGTGCTCGGGGACTACGAGCCGTTCGATGTTACACAGCATAGTCAACCACCTTCCAAAGTTCGGTCGGTCCTGAACCCCTATTCCCAGCCTCAATCCCCTTACTGGTACTTCACCGAGGTCAGCACATGAACAGCGAACACGAACAATCCGTGTTCATGGACACAGCCTTCCGGGCATCGGCCATTGGCCCCTTGCCCGAGGCCCCGACTAAACGCACCCGCATTGGCGAAGAGTTGCAGCCTTTTGGCAGCTATGCGGGGGCCGTTCCTTACCTTGGCACGATTCAGGATGTTGAGGCACTTCAGGACTGCGAAAAGAGCGATCCGGAATTCCGGGATGAGGATTGGTGGTGGGATCATCAGCGGATACGGTTTTTGAACGGGAAGCTGGGGCTTAAGTTCTTGATCTTAATCATACCTCTTACTTGGATAATTTTTCTGTGGCTGAGCGGAGTGGGAATGGTTTGCTGGGGGGTTGTAGAGTTCCTCGAACAACCTAACCTGTCTGATGCCATTGCTATCATCGTGATTGCAACAGCCTTTCTTCTGACATTAAGTTGGTTTGCATTTGCGATCTGGGTGACCCCCGTCACCACCAACTGGATCATGAGCACCGGCCTAGGCTTCCTTCTCAAACCATTCGAAAAGACACTCAACAAACGGTTAAACGAGACAATGGAGGACGGCTGCAGTGAATTCAACCGAGTCACCGGCCAGGTCCGGATTGCTTTGGGACGAAAACGCTTTTTCGAAGTTCCCTTTGTGGAATTCGATGCCTATGTGGACCGGGTTATCCAGGAAAGTGGCGTCTTTTACCGGTTAATGTTGGTGCACCGCTATACCCAGAAAACCTTCAACAAAACGGCCTTTAGCACCATTGAGTCAAACAAGAATGAAGTACTGGCTACCTGGGATATGCTGCAGCGTTACATGGATGTGAGTCAGCCGCTACCTGATACCCCTCGCCTCGAACCTTTCCGTCACCTGGACCCGGTAACGGCAGAACACGACAGGAGGACAGGACGCAATCCCCGGTACTGGCGAGACCTTGACCTGGAATCCTGGAAGGACGGTGAGGGCTGGGCAGAAGTTTATAGACATCAGAATGAATACCCCTGGGGAACCCGATTCTGCAAGCTTACTCCGCAACTGGGCAAGATATCGATGGAGGAATATCGGAAACAACGCCCGGCTGGCGCATCACCAATTTAAGGCCTGATCGAAGAAGCAAGTCTCAATTGTTGCAACACGCAACAACCGTGGTAACCTGTAACAGGCCAGATCAGGGTCATGGATCAGGGGGCACACAGATCAGGGGTCAGGTCTTGCTCTTTGATCTTGAGAGAAAGGAACTCTCCCAACTCGTAACCGACAGGGAGCCAAGGAATGGCCAGACCACTACGCCTGGAATTTGAAGGCGCGCTCTACAACGTCACCTCCCGAGGCAATCGACAGGAAGCCATCTACGAGACACCCGATGACCGGGAAAGTTACCTCGATATTCTGGGGAGCACCTGCGAAAGGTATAACTGGCTTTGCCATGCCTATTGTCTGATGGGGAACCACTACCACCTCTTGATCGAAACCCCTGAGGCGAACCTTTCCAAAGGCATGCGCCAGCTCAACGGCCTGTACACTCAGTATTTCAACAGGGCCCATGGTCGGGTGGGGCACGTTTTTCAGGGGCGATACAAGGCCATTTTGGTTGAGAAGGAAACCTATTTGCGGGAACTTGCCCGTTACATTGTTCTGAACCCCGTCAGGGCCGAAATGGTTTCATTCCCACCTGAGTGGCCGTGGAGCAGTTACCGGGCCACTGCCGGTGAGGTTCCTCCGTTGGACCACCTGACTACAGATTGGTTGCTTTCGGTATTCGGAACAACCAGAAGTCAGGCACAGCAGGCTTACGTCGACTTCGTCAGTAATGCCTGTCCCAAAAGTTCACCCTGGGATGACCTTAAAGGGCAGATTTACCTGGGAAGTAACCACCAGTTTCGTGAACGCATGCTGGAACACCTTGACGAGCCGGACCGTTTGAGCGAAGTCCCCGCAGCTCAGCGCCGCCCTGAGCCGTTGTCCCTGGAAGCATATTTTTGCAAAACTGAAGATCGTAATGCCGCTATCGCGAAAGCCTATGCCAGCGGTGGGTATACGCTGAAGGAAATTGGAGATTACTTAGGGCTGAGTTATTCGCGCATTGGTCGGATAGTAAAAGAGCGCAAAGGCAAGACCTGACCCCATGTCCACTAGACCTGACCCCATGTCCAGACCTGGTCGAAGAAGCAAGTCTCAGGTGTTGCAACTCGCAACACCCGTGGTAACCTGTAACAAGCACCAAGTCATACCTCAGGAGGCCATCATGACAACCGCTGTCCGTCTCGACGACACCCTGGTCGGCCACGCCGCAGCCGAGGGCGCGGTTCATCGGCGTTCAACGCCCAAGCAGATTGAGTACTGGGCCGAGATAGGGCGCGCCGTTGCCGGTGAGGTGAGTGCCGAGGATCTGATTGCCATCATCCAGGGTATTCGCCAGGTGAGGGTTGAGCCGGTGGTGGCTGAGTCGGTTTCCAGTGATGACCTTTGGGCGGAGGTGGATCAGGCCCGTGAAAGTGGCGAGTTGAGCCGGTCCATTGCCCGGGGGCGCACGGTGTATCAGGCCTCTGGCGACAAGCCCGGGTATCTGGAGGCCATTTATCCGGATGGCTCCCGGGAAGTCGGGCAGTTTCGCAACGGGCGTTTTGAGGCACTGAGTGACCGTGACAACGCGGCCTGAGCTCTGGCTGCTGGTTGGCGGTAACGGTGCCGGCAAGACAACCTTCTATGAGCGTTTTCTGGCCCGCCGGAAGATCCCTTTGGTGAATGCCGATAACATTGCCCGCAGCGTTTGGCCGGATGCGCCCGAGAAACACAGTTATGAGGCGGCGCTGATCGCAGAACGGGAACGGTTTCGACTGCTTGAGGAACGTCAGGGTTTCTGCTTCGAGACCGTCTTCTCCCATCCGTCGAAGGTGGACTTCGTGGGCGCTGCCAAAGCGGCAGGGTTTCGCATTCGGCTGTTCTATTTCCACCTGGAACTGGCATCATTGAATAAGGCCCGGGTGGCCTCCCGCGTAAAATCCGGAGGGCACAATGTACCGGAGACCAAGATAGAGGCGCGAATTCCAAGAGCCCTGGCGAATCTTCGCCAATGCATAGGCCTGGCGGATGAACTGCACCTGGTCGATAACACCAGCCTTGATCAACCCTACTTGCGCGTCGCGGTCTGGCAGGCGGGGCAGTGGCGTTCCTGTCAGGAAGTCTTGCCTCAGTGGGCAAAGGATCTGATCGATACCTGATTGACCACTAGGGCCAAGTGTCCGGCACCACGAATAACCGGTCGGTTTCCTGCCAGAGTCCGGTGGTTGAATCTTTCTCGAGGTTGGCGAACAACAGAGGCATGGCGTGGCGCTCGATTATGTTCAGCGCAGCCAATACATCTTCCGTTTCGGGCGCCTTACTCTGGCGCCAGCGCCCAATCCAGTGGGGTTTGTTCAGTACCACCCAACCGGGAATGTTCGATGACGTCACCTGCGAAAGATAGCACCATTGCCCGTGCAGGTGATTGGCGGGTACATAGTCGGGAGCGATAGCTTCTTGTGCGGTAGGATAAAACAGGTATCCCGGCATAAAAATTCTGGGCGTCACCGGCCTCGTAATCCCGACCTCATCCAGTAAGGTTCGGGCCTCCGGCAACTGGGTCCGCTGGCTTTGCTGGTGCAGCATCCGGTCGGTTTTCAGGTCAAGTCGGTCCCTGGCGTTAGGGCCGTACCACAGGGTCTTCCCATTCGGCTCGGGCACACCCAGGTAATACTTGATGGCAATTTCGTGGTGCTCTATCCGGTCATCGGTCCGATTGTGCACCACAAAATCCAGCTCGCCAATGGTTCGCCCGTTCGACTGTATCTGCCGGTTCTGCAGAATAATGTCCCAGCCAAGCAGGTCTTCCAGCAATACCCGGTAAAGTCGCTCGAAATAAAAGCCCAGTCGCTTCAGGGGCGCTTCTCTCAGTAGCGCCGGAGCCGCACCGGGGTTGCTGTCCCATGCCCAGAATGTGCTGTCCAAAGCTCCGGAGAGGTATCGGGCTGGCTCAAAGGTCAGTGGCGAGTGTAACAGCTGAGGCGCCCGGCACAGCCAAGCGAGATGTCGGATTGCCGGTGTATTCAGCTCCGAGAGGTGGTTGTCCGCTGTTTTTGCATCCATGGGGCCAGAATACCGTAAAATGTCCCCATAGTAAGATGATGAATTTGCGATTAATCCTGTTCCGAAGGAGGCGCCATGCAATATCTGCACACCATGATCCGGGTGAGTAACCTGGACGAGACTCTTCATTTCTTCTGCGATCTGCTGGGGATGGTTGAAATCAATCGGAAAAGCAGCGATAAGGGCCGATTTACCCTAGTGTTCCTGGCAGCTCCTGAAGACGAGGCCCGTGCCCTTGAGGACAAGGCGCCAATGATCGAGCTCACCTACAACTGGGATCCGGAGGAGTACACCGGCGGGCGGAACTTCGGTCACCTCGCTTATCGTGTTGATAACATTTACGCACTTTGCGAGCACCTGAAGGCCAATGGCGTCACTATTAACCGGCCGCCGCGGGATGGTTACATGGCCTTTATCCGCACGCCGGACAACATTTCTATCGAATTGCTGCAAAAAGGTGAGGCGTTGCCGCCGAAAGAGCCCTGGGCCAGCATGGAAAACACCGGTATCTGGTAAAGGGTGAGATCCTGGTACGGGCCGCCAACCGCCCGAAAGTGTTATGATAGCACTCCGCAAAACAGCTTTTGCATCAGGATGATGCATTCAGAACATGGAGATGTTTGATGGAAGATTGGCAAGGATGCCTGGATCCCCAGTGCCAGACTGCTTTGTTACATGCCCGCGAATGTGTTGAGCACCGCGGGGGCTCCGTAATTACCGTAGAAGACTATTTGCTTGCCCTTCTGGATTCCGGCCCTGACATTACTCGCTTTCTGCGAGGTTGCGGTGTGGATATGGACGAACTCACCCGAACCATCCAGTGTGAGCAGCCTATCGTGACCGAAGTCGGTGGTGAGGGGCAGCTTTCCTCCCAGCTGATGTACTGGTTTGCAGCGACCCGTGAGGCCACTGAGTTGCCCTGGCTGGGGTGGCCACAGTTGCTGGAATCTCTGGCTCGCCATGCCGAGCGGTTGCAGGAAAAGGCCTATGTGGCGGTTCTTGAATTGGTCAGCCAATGGCCTGAGCACACGGAAGAGCGGGAACCATTCCCCCTGGACGAAGTGCAGCGTGCGCCTGTGGTGGTGACGGATGTCGCCTGGCTTGAGCTTGCCGAGGATGTTGCGGTCAGCCTCGCAGCCTCGCCGACAGCCCTGGTCTGGGTGCGCGGCGAGCGCGGCGCAGGGAAAACGGCGTGGCTGCAGTCGCTTCTATCTGAGATGGAGCTGGATTACGTTGAGTTGGACCTGAGGCGTGAAGCGGAGGTCATGGCCAGTGATTTGCCGGTTCTTCCGGGGCGTCGGGTTGATGGGTGCGCGCCGGACGACTGCTCACGTTGGCCGGTCCTGGTGCTGGATAATGTGTCTCCGGCCGATCTGGTTGCCCTGATGGAGTTGCCCGATGGCCTGGCCGCTGCCATGACACTGCAATGGGCGGGGCCGATTCTGTTATTGGGTCCGGACGAGCCCTGTAACAGTCAGGGTGTGTCGACGCTTCAACATCGCCTTGGCCGATCCCTGGACACCTTTGACATGCCCGTTGCAAGCACGGTTCAGCGCCAGGCGATTCTGATCGCCCATCAGGCGGCCATCGAGAAACAGTGGAACGTGCAGGTTCCGGGGGCGGTGATCCGTTTTGTCTCTTCCAGGCGCAGCCGGTGTGTCAGCACCCCGGGTGGAATGCTGCAGTGGCTGGAGCGGGCCGCCGCCCGGCTGAGTCTGTTTGCCCGTAGGGGGCCGACAGATGCATTGGCTCTCGCGGGGCAGGCAGACACCCTGCGGCGTCAGTCTCTGGTGGCGCTGGCGCGGAAAGAACCGGTCGAAGAGATTGAGACCTCGCTGGGCGAAATCCAGCTCCAGCGTGCGGCTGCCGAGGTGGTCTGGCATGAGCGCAAGGCGGCGGGAACGGTGCGTCAGCTCAGCATCGAGGATTTGCGGCAGGAACTGGAGCGCTGGGTTGCAGCGCGGCGCGGGCCGGTTCACTATGTGCTGCATTGTGAGCAGCAGGATGGAGATTCAGCGGGTGCAGGACCTGGAAATTTATATTCGTGATCTGGAAGCGGGTGCGGTTTCGGGATGGCTCGAGAGCCACGTCGACGAATTGAAACTGGACGACAGTGAGGTTACAGGCGTGGTCAAGGGTTTGGCCCGTTATGAAGGCGAGTCGCTTCGGATAGCCCTGTATCCGGGGGCTTTTGGAAAGCGCTTTACGTCACTGGTCATTGAGGGTGAGCGTCTGCCCTGGAGCAGCGATCTGGACTGCGCCCGCAGTGCCTGGCGGGCCATGGATACCGAGATTCGTTGCAGCCCGGGAGACTGGAAAGAAGGCGAGCCGGTTGAGGAAGAAAAGTGGTGGCGCCTGGATCACCGGGGTGAACAACAGGTCGCCTGGAACTGAAAGAGGCAGCCCGCGGGCTGCCTCTTTGTTTTCAGTGGACCGTGATTCAGTCACTCAGGATGGAAACGTTGTCGGCTTGCAGCCCCTTGTCGGCTTCCACAACATTAAAGCGAACCAGTTGTCCCTGGCGGAGAACCCGGCGGCCGCGACCACGGATAGCACGGAAGTGAACGAAAACCTCATCGCCACTGTCACGCACGATAAAGCCAAAGCCTTTCTTGACGTTAAACCACTTGACGGTACCTTCCTCGTCACCCTCAGGGCTGTTCTCGTCGTAGCTGTCGTCTTCGTCCTCATCGTAGTTCTGGCTCGGTGCGCGGTTGTCGGGCCGGGAAGTGCTGCGCTGGCTGGCCGGTTGTTTGGCTGAGAGCGCAATGGCCAGGAAGCCCGCAACGCCGAAAAGAACGAGGGCAATAACGTAAGCAGCGATGCCACGGGTGCTTCCCAGTGCTTCAACAAATTCGCCAACGGCAATAAGACGAAGTGGCTCGGGGGTGAACGACAGCAACAGGGCAAGTACCAAGGGTGCGGGAATGGCGATCAGGAGAGCAACAAGGATCGCTTTGGATGGATTACGCATTGAGTGAAATTTCTCCATTCGTGTAACGCTAACGATAAAAACCGGATATCGGGTAAAATCGGGCATCCGGCCGGTGAAAACCGTCAGTTCCCCGGAAAACGGGAGCGCTGGCGGGCAAAGGCGGCATGATACCAGATTATCCCGAGCGCTGACCAAGCAACGGGGTAAGCAGTGTCATCTATCATATTCTTCAGAGATCCACCCAGGGGAGTGCCAATACCCAATGAGCCAGAACGATCTGGAAACCCGACTGGACGAGCTGGAAACACGGCTGGCGTTTCAGGATGACGTTATCAACACTCTGAGCGAGCAGGTGGCGAAGCAGGAAATGGACATTCGGGAGTTGTGGGAGGCTAAGCGCTTGTTGCACAAACAGCTGAAGGATGTATCCCCGTCCGATATCAAATCGGAACAGGACGAAACCCCTCCGCCTCACTACTGAAAATGGGGTCAGATGAAAATTTCATCTGACCCCATTTTCATCTGACCCCAGGTTCACGCTTTACGCCAGAAGCTCGATCAGAATCTGCTCGTAAATCTCCGATAGCGTGTCCAGATCCTCGGCCTTCACACACTCATCCACTTTATGAATGGTGGCGTTGATGGGGCCAAGTTCGACCACCTGTGCGCCGGTCGGTGCAATGAACCGGCCATCTGACGTACCGCCTGAGGTCGAAAGCTCGGTTTCCCGTCCGGTAACCGAACGAATGGCATCCTGGCTGGCGGACACCAGTGCGCCCTTGTCGGTCAGGAAGGGCCGCCCGCTCAGGTGCCACTGCAGGTCGTACTTCAGGTTGTGGCGGTCCAGAATCGCGACTACCCGTTCCTCCAGGCTTTCTGCTGTATTTTCGGTGCAGTAGCGGAAGTTGAAGTGCACCAGGCACTCTCCGGGAATGATGTTACTGCCGGTGCCGGCTTCCACTTTGGTGATCTGGAAGGTGGTCGGCGGGAAGTAATCGTTGCCGTTATCCCAGAACTCGTTCGCCAGTGCATCCAGCGCCGGGGCGACCGAATGGACCGGGTTCTCGGCCCTATGCGGATAAGCCACGTGGCCCTGCACGCCTCGAACCGTCAGGTAACCATGGAGGGAGCCCCGGCGCCCGTTCTTGATCACGTCGCCCACCTCATGGGTGCTGGACGGTTCGCCAATCAGGCACCAGTCGATTTTCTCTTTCCTGGTTTCAAGGGTTTCCACCACTTTCACGGTGCCGTGCTGGGCGGGGCCTTCTTCGTCACTGGTGATCAGCAGGGCAATCGAGCCCCGATGATCCGGGTAGTTCGCTACAAACCGCTCACAAGCAGTGATGAACGCAGCGAGGCTGCCTTTCATATCGGCAGCGCCCCGGCCGTACAGGTAACCGTCCTTGATGACCGGATTAAAGGGCGGGTGAGCCCAGTTCTTCTCCGGCCCGGGTGGCACCACGTCGGTATGCCCGGCAAAGGCGAGCACCGGGCCTTCGGAGCCCTTGCGGGCCCAGAGGTTATCGGTATCGCCAAAACGCAGGTTTTCTCCGGCAAAGCCCAGAGGCACCAGGCGAGACATCATCAGTTCCTGGCAGCCGGCATCGTCCGGGGTGACGGATCGCCGGCTGATCAGATCGATGGCAAGATCGAGTGTCGGAGAATCAGTTGTTCGCATGCAGCTCTTCATTCAGCTCGATGGCGGACTTGTTGGTTTTGCACTCCACCGCGCCAGTCTGGCTGTTACGACGGAACAGCAGGTCGGTCTGGTTGGCCAGATCCCGGGCCTTGATCACTTCCACCAGCTCGTTGTTGTCGTCCAGAAGGGCAACCTTCGTGCCCGCAGTGATGTACAGCCCGGCTTCAACCTTGCAACGGTCGCCCAGCGGGATACCAATGCCGGCGTTGGCACCGATCAGGCAGTTCTCGCCAACGGCAATGATGATGTTACCACCGCCCGAGAGAGTGCCCATGGTGGAGCAGCCGCCGCCCAGGTCCGAGCCCTTGCCAACCATAACGCCGGCGGAAATGCGGCCTTCAATCATGCTGGTGCCTTCGGTACCGGCATTGAAGTTGATGAAGCCTTCATGCATGACCGTGGTGCCTTCACCCACATAGGCGCCCAGACGGACACGGGCGGTATCGGCGATACGCACGCCTTTGGGCACCACGTAGTCGGTCATTTGCGGGAAC
Organism: Marinobacter metalliresistant; assembly: GCF_038098645.1. Taxonomy (NCBI): domain Bacteria; kingdom Pseudomonadati; phylum Pseudomonadota; class Gammaproteobacteria; order Pseudomonadales; family Marinobacteraceae; genus Marinobacter; species Marinobacter metalliresistant. The sequence continues at coordinate 4,318,047 of NZ_CP101118.1, forward strand.
TTGTCTACCGATTTCACCTCCAGGGTACGGCCTTCCAGGCGAGCCTGTAGCTGGCGCTCTGACAGCTCGTTCAGATCGATAGCGCCTTCGTTGGTCCAGGCCAGGTTCGGCAGCAGACCGAAAATGCCGTCCAGCTTTACACCGTGCGGTTTTGCCAGGCGATGGGAGATCAGGTGCAGCTTCAGGTAAACCTCGGGCGTGCTTGAGGCAGTGGTATCGGTTTCCAGGATTGTGATCGCCACCGGGCGCTTGCTGTTGGCGGCTTTTTCCGCCAGGGTTGCCTGGTCGGTCTCGCCAACCTGGCGCAGGGCGTTGGCAAGCTGGCTGAGGTGTTCGGTAGTGGCGCTGATCACCTGGTTGCCACCCTTGTAGTCCATTGCATTGCGAATGACTTCCATGAGGGTGTCGTCAGGTGTCATGACCGGCTGCTGGTAGAAGACTTCCAGCCATTCGCCCTGGTTGTTCTGGGTGCCGATACCGATACCGAATGCAAAACTCATCAGGTGGTTGCTCCTGTTCTGAATATGGGGTCAGAAGAAAGCGTTCTTCTGACCCCGGAGTTAAATTTTGACGTTGGGTTGGACCTGGAATTCAGGCTAGCCATGAAGCCCATTCGTCTGCATTAAAGCCCGCGGACACATTCCCGCCCCGTTCGACGACGGGGCGCTTAATGATGGAAGGATTCTCCAGCATGATCTCGTGGGCGCTCTGGGCGCTAATGGTATCACGAACCTCCTCGGAGAGTTTGCGCCAGGTGGTTCCGCGACGGTTCAGCAGGGTCTCCCAGCCAACGGCCTGTTCCCAGCGGGATAGCATCTCGCCGTCCAGTCCGTCCTTTTTGAAATCGTGGAATTCGTAGTCAACGCCATTCTCATCCAGCCATTTGCGGGCTTTCTTGACGGTGTCGCAGTTTTTTATGCCATAAAGCTTCATGTCTTATTCGCCTTAACAAATTCAGCAATCCGGCGCGCTGCTTCCACGCATTCTTCCAGGGGCGCCACCAGGGCCATCCGCACCCGGTTTTCGCCCGGATTATGGCCATCTGCGGTCCGGGACAGGTATCGGCCCGGAAGCACGTGTACATTCTGCTGTGATGAAAGCTCCCGGGCGAAGGTTTCATCATCCATCGGAGTGACCGGCCATAGATAGAAACCGGCATCCGGGAAATCCACGTCCATCACTTCACGCAGGATGGGGACAACCGCTTCGAACTTGGCGCGATAGGCCGCGCGGTTTTCCCGCACATGGTCTTCGTCGTTCCAGGCGGCAATGCTGGCCAGTTGGTTGTGGGCCGGCATCGCGCAACCATGATAGGTTCGGTACTTCAGGTAGCCTTCGAGAATCCGGGCGTCACCGGCAACAAATCCGGACCGCAGCCCCGGCAGGTTGCTGCGCTTGGACAGGCTGTGGAATACCACGCATCGGGCGTAATCATCGCGGCCAATGGCGGCGCAGGTCTGCAACAGGCCTTCGGGTGGATTGGCTTCGTCCGGGTAGAGCTCGGAGTAGCACTCGTCTGAGGCAACGATGAAATCATACTTGTCGGCAAGCGCAATCACGTTTGCCAGTGTTTCTCTGGGAATGACCGCACCGCTCGGATTGCCCGGCGAGCAAAGGAACAGCACCTGGCAGTCCTGCCAGACAGGCTCTGGCACCGAATCAAAATCCGGAATAAAGCCGTTGGAACCGTCGCAGGGCAGGTACACGGGCGTGGCGCCCGCCAGGAAGGCAGCTCCTTCGTACACCTGGTAAAACGGATTCGGGCTTATCACGGTGGCCGGTTTGCTGGCGTCTACCACGGCCTGAACCAGGGAGAAGATGGCCTCCCGGGTTCCATTCACCGGCACGATATGGCGGGCCGGGCTCAGGCTGCCGGGTGCCAGATTGAATCGGCGGGTTGCCCACCGGCTGATGGCTTCACGGAGTTCGTCGGTTCCCCGGGTGGTCGGGTAATTGGCAAGCTTGTCGAGATTGTTCGCAATGATCTGCTTAACGAAGTCTGGCGACGGATGTTTGGGTTCACCAATACCGAGTGAAATCGGCCGGAGGTGGTCGGGCACGGTGATGCCGGCCTTGAGTCTGGCCAGTTTTTCAAACGGGTAGGGGTGGAGTCTGTCCAGGTTCGGATTCATTGAATGTCGTCCAGCATTTTACAGAGGTCTTGCTGCAGGGCCTGGCACATGGCCGGGTCCCGGATAGGTTCGCCCTGCTCGTCGGTGACGAAGAATACGTCTTCAACCCGCTCACCCAGGGTGGCAATCTTGGCATTGCTAAGGCGAACGCGGTGCTCCAGCAATACCTGGCCGATCCGTGCCAGAAGGCCGGGGCGGTCCGGAGTGATCACCTCCATCACCGTGCGCTGGTTGATGGTGTCGTTGGAAAACGTCACTTCCGTCGGGAAAGCGAAATGTTTCAGTTGCCGTGGTGTTCGCCGGTGGATGATGTCCGGGTAGTCGTCTGGGTCGTCCAGCTCCTCAATCAGCCGCTTGCGTGTGCGCTCCTTGCGGGCAGGGTCAATGCCCAGTGGCTGGCTTTTCTCGTCCAGCACTACGTAGGAGCTGATGGAGTAGGGCCCTTCGCTGGAGCTGATCCGGGCATCTACGATGTTCAGATTGAGTTGCTCCAGCACCGCCGTGGTCGCGGCAAACAGGGCCACCCGGTCCTTCATGTAAATGATGATCTGGGAATAACCGTCGGTGGGGCCGCCCCGGGTGTCGCGAATCAGTACCAACGGGTCCGGGTTGTCGCCATGGCGGATGATGGCGGCCGTTTGCCAAGCGATATCCACAGTGGAATCCTGGAGGAAGTAGTCCTCGTCCACGGTGTCCCAGATGGCATCAATCTGCTCGTCGGTCATGTTCTGGGCGTGCAGGATCTCCCGGGCCTCGGACTGGGTGGCGCGCACCCACTCCTGCCGGTCGATGGGCGTTTCAGTGCCCCGCCGCAATGCCCGCTTGGCTTCGATGTAGAGCTGGCGCAGGAGGGAAGCGCGCCAGGTATTCCAGAGCTTGGGGTTAGTGGCGCTGATGTCGCACACGGTCAGGATGTACAGGTAGTCCAGATGTGCCTGGCTTGGCACTGCCCTGGCAAAACCGTGGATAATGTCCGGGTCCGAGATGTCCTTGCGCTGAGCGGTCATGGACATCAACAGATGGTTTTCTACCAGCCAGGAAATCAACTGGGTATCCCGCTCGCTGAGGTGATGCCGTTTGCAGAAGGCCTCGGCATCCATGGCGCCCAGTTCTGAGTGGTCGCCGCCACGGCCCTTGGCCACATCATGGTAGATGCCGGCAATGTAGAGGGTTTCCAGTTTTGGCAGCCGGTGAATCAGGCGGGAGGCGAGGGGGTACTCTGTCTGTGCTTCTGTACCGTTGAGTCGGACCATGTTCCGGATCACCCGCATGGTGTGGGCATCCACCGTGTAAATGTGGAACAGGTCGTGCTGCATCTGGCCGATGATCTGGCCGAACTCAGGCAGATACCGGCCAAGCACGCTGTACTTCTTCATGGCGGACAGGGTCTGGTCCAGCGCGTGGGGGGTTCTCAACAACTCCATGAACAGCGTGGTTACCGCCAAGTCTGAACGGAAGGCGTCATCAATCAGGTGCCGGTGTGCTCGCAGGGAACGAATCGTGGTGGCCCGGATACCCTTGATTTCGGGATGCTGCGCCATCAGCACGAAGATTTCCATGATGGCGTAAGGCGCGTAGGCAAAGACCTGATTGTTGACGGCTTCTATATAGTAGTTGCGAATCTGGAAGCGTTTGTTGATCGGCTGGATCGCATCCTCCGAAGCGCTGCCGAGGATCGCCTCGTCGTAATACTGCAGGATCACATCGGCCAGCTCGGCGAGGGCGAGAACGGTCCGGTAGTAGGACTGCATCATCAGCTCTACACCGAGGCGTTTGCCTTCATCCTTGTAGCCAAGCATCTGGGCCAGGGCCCGCTGGTGATCAAACAGGAGTCGGTTCTCGTTTCTGTCTGCCAGAAGCTGAAGGCCGTAACGCAGCTGCCACAGGAAGGTCTCACCCTGGAACAGGATCTGGTGCTCTTCTTCGGTAAGGATGCTGAAGCGGGTGAGGTCGGCTATATTCTGCAGGCCGAAATGCCGCTTGGTAATCCAGCCGATGGTCTGGATATCACGAAGGGCGCCCGGTGAGCCTTTCACGTTGGGTTCCAGGTTGTACTCGGTATCGCCGTATTTCTGGTGCCGTTGTTGCTGCTCTTCCCGCTTGGCAATGAAATAGTCGCGATCGGTACTGACACCATCGGAATACACCTGCTCGCTGAGCTCCATGCGCAGCTCATCCGGCCCCGCAATGGTGCGGGTCTCAAGCAGATTGGTCAGGATGGTGACGTCTTCGCGGGCGGCGGCTTTGCTTTCCTCGATACTGCGAACGCTGTGGCCAATATCGAGCCTCAGGTCCCAGAGCAGCGTAACGAAGGCGCCGAGGTCTTCGTGCCAGCTGTCTTCAATGCCATTCCGGGTGAGGATAAGCAGGTCGATGTCAGAGTGGGGGTGAAGCTCGCCCCGACCGTAGCCGCCTACCGCAATCAGGGCAATATCCGGTGAGCTGGAAAAGGAATAACGGTTCCAGATCAGTCTGAGAACGGTATCGACCGTGCCGGCCCTGGATTGGACAAGAGCGCGAACATCGGCACCCTGCCGGAAGGCCTCGGCATCGGCGTTGTACCTCCCCTTCAACAGCTCCCGGGCCGCCTTCACCGGAGAAGGGTCTTTACTGATGCGGGATTCCAGCTCGCTTCGGTCCACTTAGAAGGACTCTTCCGATCGCTTGGTAAGAACCTCGTGGCCGTCTGCGGTCACGAGGATGGTGTGTTCCCACTGGGCGGACAGCTTGTGGTCCTTGGTGACCACCGTCCATCCGTCTGGCAGCAGCTTGGTCTGGTATTTGCCCTGATTGATCATCGGCTCAATGGTGAAGGTCATGCCTTCCTGTAATTCCATGCCGGTGCCGGGTTTTCCGTAGTGCATCACTTGTGGTTCCTCATGGAATACCGCGCCGATACCATGGCCACAGTAGTCACGCACCACCGAGTAACGATGTTTCTCGGCATGCTGTTGGATAACGTTGCCGATATCACCGAGACGGGTTCCCGGCCTTACCAGCTCAATACCTTTATATAGGCACTCCTGGGTTATCTGGATCAGGCGCTCGGTACCCGGTTTCGGCTTGCCGACAATCCACATCTTGCTGGTGTCGCCGTGGTAGCCCTCCTTTATTACGGTGACATCGATGTTCAGGATGTCTCCGTCCTTGAGAATTTTCTGCTCGGAAGGAATGCCGTGGCAGATGACGTGGTTGACCGAGGTGCAGATGGATTTCGGAAAACCCTTGTAGTTGAGCGGGGCCGGGATGGCCTTCTGCTCGTTTACAATGTAATCGTGGCAAATCCGGTCGAGCTCTTCGGTGGTTACGCCAGGCTTGACGTGTTCACCGATCATCTCGAGAACATTGGCCGCCAGGCGGCCTGCGACGCGCATCTTTTCGATTTCTTCCGGAGTCTTGATCGATACCTGCATTGGGCTTCCCGTTGATTTGTATCAAACCGGCATTTTAAGGGGCCTGATGCCCGGGTACAAGGAAGCAGGCCCTCAAAAATAATGGCGTTTGTTGGCCCGTTTGTGGTATAAACGCGCCCGCTGGAAACAAATCCGGCAAATTCACACACGTGTCGGCACGTTATCCCAGGGTGCCTGCTCCTGCTTTATAAAGGGGCCAGGTTGGGGTAATCGGATACGTGGAGGACTAACCCGAAGCTAAAAAGGTAACTATCATGGCTCAGGTAAATATGCGTGACCTGCTCAAGGCAGGTGCTCACTTCGGTCACCAGACCCGCTACTGGAACCCGAAAATGTCGAAGTTCATCTTCGGCGCCCGTAACAAGATTCATATCATCAACCTTGAGCAGACTGTTCCTGCCATGAACGATGCGCTGAAATTCGTTCAGCAGCTGGCAGAGAACAAGAACAAGATCCTGTTCGTTGGTACCAAGCGTGCCGCGGCCAAGATCATCAAGGAAGAAGCCGAGCGTGCCGGTCAGCCCTTCGTAAACCACCGCTGGCTCGGTGGCATGCTGACCAACTACAAGACCATCCGTCAGTCTATCCGTCGCTACCGTGATCTGGAAGCCCAGAGCAAGGACGGCACATTCGACAAGCTGACCAAGAAAGAAGCGCTGGACCGTACCCGTGAAATGGACCGCCTTGAGCGTTCTATTGGTGGTATCAAGGACATGGGCGGCCTGCCGGACGCCATGTTTGTGATCGACGTTGACCACGAGCGTATTGCTATCAAGGAAGCCAACAAGCTGGGCATCCCTGTTATCGGTGTTGTGGATACCAACAGCGATCCTGACGGTGTTGATTACGTCATTCCGGGCAATGATGACGCCATCCGCGCTATCCAGATTTACGTGCAAGCCGTGGCCAACACCTGCATTGAGGCCGCCCAGGCTGGCGGTGCCGGAGCTGACGAGTTTATTGAAGTCAGCGAAGACGCCGAAGGCGCTGCTCCAGCCGCTGAGTGATGCTTTATCTTCACGTTTGAGATGTAAGGTGTGCCCGGGTTTGCTTCGGGCATACCTCCCCACCGAATTCGGAACAGTTGAGAGGATTGAACATGGCTGCAATTACCGCTGCAATGGTCAAAGAGCTGCGTGAGCGTACCGGCCTTGGCATGATGGAGTGCAAGAAGGCACTCGTGGAAGCTGAAGGCAGTGTTGACGCTGCGATCGAAGAGCTGCGCAAGTCTTCCGGCCTGAAGGCTGCCAAGAAAGCCGGCCGTACCGCCGCTGAAGGCGTGTCTCTGATCAAGATCTCTGACGACAACACCGTCGCCTACATTCTGGAAGTTAACTCAGAAACAGACTTCGTTGCCCGTGACGACAACTTCGTCAACTTCGCCAACGATGTTCTGAATGTCGCTTTCGAAAAAGGCGAAACTGACGTTGCCAGGCTGATGGATGGCGATCTGGAAGCCAAGCGCGAGGCGCTGGTTCAGAAGATCGGCGAGAACATCACCGTGCGTCGCATCGTTAAGGTTGAAGGTCCGGTTGTTGGTGGCTATGTCCACAGCAACAACAAGATTGCTTCCGTTGTTGCGCTGACTGCCGGTGATCCGGAAGTGGCCCGCGACGTCGCCATGCACGCTGCGGCTGTTAACCCGCGCGTTGGCAAACCGGAAGACATGCCTGCCGATGAGCTTGAGAAAGAGAAAGACGTCATCAAGGCCCAGCCGGATATGGAAGGTAAGCCTGCCGAAATCGTCGAGAAGATGATGGGCGGCCGCATCAAGAAGTTCCTCAAGGAAAACAGCCTTGTTGAGCAGCCTTTCGTTAAAAACCCGGACCAGACCGTGGGTGAACTGATCAAGTCCGCCGGTGGCGAACTGGTCGGCTTCGTTCGCCTGGAAGTGGGTGAAGGCATCGAGAAGGAAGAGGTGGACTTTGCTGCCGAGGTTGCTGCCGCAGCCGGCACAGGCAAGGCCTGATCCTTCTTTTGGTGCAGCGGGCTCATTGCCGCTGCGCCAGCTGAGTCTGCCACGTTAGCCGGGAATTCCCGGCTAACGTGGCGGGCTTGTATCTGAGATACCCCTTTTGCGAGGAGTATGTCAGATACAAGCCTGCAACGGGTATCACGCCGGATAGCAGCCAACAGACGAAAAGGGGATCACCATGCCGACATCATCGAAAACCCAGCCCAGATACAAGCGTGTTCTGCTCAAGCTCAGTGGCGAGGCCCTGATGGGGGAGCACGATTTCGGTATTGATCCCAAAGTTCTTGATCGTATGGCCCTGGAAATTGGCGCGCTGATTGGTATTGGTGTTCAGGTTGGCCTGGTCATCGGTGGTGGCAACCTGTTTCGGGGTGCAGCCCTGAATGCGGCTGGCATGGACCGGGTGACCGGTGACCACATGGGCATGCTGGCAACCGTTATGAATGGCCTCGCCATGCGGGATGCCCTTGAGCGTTCCAATATCCGGACCCGCGTAATGTCCGCAATCCCCATGAGCGGGATTGTCGAGCATTATGACCGCCGTCGGGCGGTGCGGGACCTTAAGGACGGAGATGTGGTGATCTTCTGCGCCGGCACCGGCAACCCCTTCTTCACCACAGATTCCGCCGCTTGCCTCCGTGGTATCGAAATTGAGGCCGATGCGGTACTCAAGGCCACCAAGGTAGATGGCGTATACTCTGCTGATCCGCATCTGGACAGCAGTGCCGAGAAATACGATCACCTCACCTACGATGAGGTGCTGGACAAAAAACTGGGGGTGATGGATCTGACGGCCATCTGCCTCGCCCGGGATCACGGTATGCCGCTGCGGGTATTCGACATGAACCGCGCAGGCGCGCTGACTCGCATCGTAACCGGCGAAAGAGAAGGTACGCTGATCGAATAACCTGGTTGTCCGGGTCCCTTTGATCCGTGCCTTTCAAGAGGACCAGGTTACTGAATGACATGACGAACGAATTGAGGATGCTGAAGTGATCAACGACATCAAAGCAGAAGCCGAAAAGAAAATGAAGAAGAGCCTGGAGTCTCTGCACTCGGCGTTTAACAAGATCCGTACCGGCCGGGCCCACCCGTCCATCCTGGACAGCGTTATGGTGAACTACTACGGCCAGGAGACACCGCTGAAACAGGTGGCCAGTGTCAATGTCGAGGACAACCGGACTCTGACCGTCTCCCCCTGGGAGAAAAACCTGATGCCGACTATCGAGAAGGCCATCATGAGCTCTGATCTGGGCCTCAACCCGGCCACCAGTGGCGACATTATTCGCATTCCGATGCCCATGCTGACCGAAGAAACCCGCAAGGAAATGGTCAAGCAGGCGAAAGCCGATGCCGAGCACGGCCGTGTGTCTGTTCGCAACGCTCGCCGTGACGCCAACAGCATGATCAAGGAGCTGTTGAAGGAAAAGGAAATCACCGAAGACGACGAGCGCAAGGGCGAGGAAGAGATCCAGAAGCTGACCGATCGCTACATCGCCGAAGTCGAGAAAATGCTCAAGGCCAAAGAAGAGGACCTGATGGCGGTTTAACTGCCCGGGTTCACTTGCAAGCGAATTGAAAGGCCGGTGCAACCATGCGCCCCGGCCGCACAGGGGATTTCATGACGGGAACTGTATCCGCAGAGATTCCGGTGTCGGCAGACAGCCGGCCCCGGCATGTGGCTATTATCATGGATGGTAACAACCGGTGGGCCAAGGCCCGCCGGCTCACGGGAGTAGCCGGCCACAAGGCCGGGGTGGATGCAGTCAGGGCGGTGGTGGAAACCTGCGCACGCGAAGGTGTGGAAGTGCTCACCCTGTTCGCCTTCTCCAGTGAAAACTGGCGTCGCCCCAAGGATGAAGTCTCGGCGCTGATGAAGCTTTTCCTGTTCGCCCTGGAACGGGAAGTACGCAAGCTCCATCGCAACGACATTCGCCTCAGAATCATCGGCGACCGTTCCGCCTTCAGCCCGGCCTTGCATGAGCATATGGCAGCGGCGGAAGAACTGACCCGCTATAATTCCCGTATGACACTGGTGATAGCTGCGAATTACGGTGGCCACTGGGATATCACGCAGGCGACGCGTCAGGTTGCTGAGCAGGTGCGGGCAGGGCAGCTGGCACCTTCGGATATCACCGATGACCTTATCCAGCAGCACCTCAGTATTGGTGATCTGCCGATGCCGGATCTGATGATCCGGACAGCGGGTGAACAGCGGATCAGCAATTTCATGCTGTGGCACCTGGCTTACACAGAACTTTACTTCTCACCGGTGTACTGGCCTGATTTCCGGGAAGAGGAAATGCGCAAGGCCCTGCAGGCCTATGCCGGTCGCCAGCGTCGTTTTGGCCAGACGGATGATCAGATCACGGCCAAGGCCCCACAACAATAACGAACGATAGCGACGTTAACCGTGTTAAAAACCCGAATTATCACCGCACTGATCCTTGCCCCCATTGCCATTGGCGGAATTTTCTTCCTCCCGCCCCTGGGTTTCGCGTTCTTTACCGGCGCCATCATTACCGTGGGTGCCTGGGAGTGGGCGAACATGTCCGGCATTGAGAATTCTCCGGGCCGTGTGGCGTACGCCTTGGTGACTGCCGCCATTCTTTATGGTTTGCTGAACGTTCCTTTTGTTGCGGTGCTCTGGCTGGCGCTCGCCTGGTGGTTTATCTGTTTCCTGATGGTTCGCAGCTACCCTGGTGGCTCAGAAAAATGGGGCAGCCTGCCCGCACGAGCGGTTATGGGGCTGCTTGTTCTGGTGCCCGCATGGGTCGGACTGAACCATTTACGCACTGGCGGCTTCCAGTTTGGCGACAGCACCAATAACCTTCTCCTTATCCTGTATGTGTTGTGTGTGGTCTGGGTTGCGGATATCGGTGCCTACTTCGCCGGGCGGGCATTTGGCAAGGCCAAGCTGGCGCCCCGGGTCAGTCCTGGTAAATCCTGGGCGGGTGTCTGGGGTGGGCTTGTGGCCGTGGGCGTTTTCGCCCTGGTGGTGAGCTTCCTGGCATCCGCCGGAACTGTCGAGACCCTGCTGCTGGTCGCTGCCAGCCTGATTACCGGGTTTGTCTCGGTGCTGGGGGATTTGCTGGAAAGCATGCTTAAACGCTTTCGTGGCATCAAGGACAGCAGCCAGCTGCTGCCCGGTCATGGGGGCATAATGGACCGGATTGACAGCCTTACCGCAGCCATTCCTGTGTTTGCTCTGATCATTACCCAGTTGGGTTGGCTGACAGCCGGGCACTGGTGATTATGGTAACCCGTCATATCAGCGTATTGGGAGCGACTGGCTCCATCGGTCTGAGTACCCTGGATGTCATTCGCCGGCACCCTGACCGGTTCTCGGTCTATGCCCTGACGGCCAGTACCCGTGCGGAAGAGCTGGCGATTTTGTGTCGCGAATTCCGACCCCGGGTAGCGGTTATGGCGGACCCCGGGGCTGCGCAAACGCTTGTCGGGTTACTCTCCGATTTGCCGGATATTCGAGTTCTGGGTGGCATGGAAGGGTTGTGCGAAGTTGCCTCGGCCCCGGAAATTGATACCGTGATGGCCGCCATTGTCGGCGCCGCGGGCCTGTCGCCGACCCTTGCAGCTGTGCGTGCCGGCAAGCGGGTATTGCTGGCCAACAAGGAAGCCCTGGTGATGTCCGGCAAGCTGTTTATGGACGCCGTGGCCGAGGCCGGCGCCGAGCTCCTGCCTATCGATTCTGAGCACAACGCCATTTTCCAGTGTATGCCGGCCGATAAAATCCGGGATCCCGCCGCCGCCGGTATTACCCGAATTCTGCTGACAGCCTCCGGTGGGCCGTTCCGGGAACACAGTGCCGAGGCGCTTCGATCAGTCACGCCTTCGCAAGCCTGTGCCCATCCGAACTGGTCCATGGGGCAGAAGATTTCCGTGGATTCAGCAACGCTGATGAACAAAGGCCTGGAGCTGATCGAGGCCTGCTGGCTGTTTAATACAACCCCGGAGTGGGTGGAAGTGCATGTTCACCCGGAGAGCATTATTCACTCCATGGTAGAGTATGCGGACGGTTCTGTGCTCGCCCAGCTTGGCAGCCCGGATATGAGAACCCCGATTGCCAATGGTCTGGCCTGGCCGGAGCGTATCGATGCAGGTGTCGCGCCGCTGGATCTGTTCGCCATCGGCCGTTTCCATTTCGAGCGCCCCGACCTGGTTCGCTTCCCCTGCCTTCGCCTGGCTGCGGAAGCCTTCGAGGCCGGAGGCACAGCTCCGGCCGTATTGAACGCAGCAAATGAAGTGGCGGTTGCTGCTTTTCTTGAAGGTAACCTTTGTTTTACGGATATCCCCGTTATTATAGAGCGCACGCTGGTTGCTACCGCGGTTGAACCAGCTGACAGTTTCGAGGTTATCTTCGCCAAGGACACCGAAGCACGGGCCCGGGCATGGGAACAGATTGGTCTGTTAACTGTCTGACACTCGCAGCGGTTTGCTGCCCGGCTGAAGCCATCAATCAGGAATGCTATGCAGATTATTGAATCCGTCCTCGCACTGGCGCTGACCCTGGGTATTCTCGTGACCCTGCATGAATACGGTCATTTTTGGGTTGCCCGCCGTTGCGGTGTGAAAGTGCTCCGTTTCTCCGTTGGTTTCGGAAAGCCGCTGTATTCCTGGTACGACAGGCACGGCACCGAATTCGCCATCGCCGCCATTCCACTTGGCGGCTATGTCAAAATGCTGGACGAGCGGGAAGGGCCGGTGCCCGAAGAACTGAAAGACCAGGCCTTTACTTCCAAGCCACCGTCCCGGCGTATAGCCATTGCAGCGGCGGGTCCGCTGGCTAACTTTATTTTTGCGGTTTTCGCCTACTGGCTGCTAAGCGTGGTCGGAGTTACCCACGTTGCCCCCATCGTAGGGCAGGTGGCCGATGGCAGTGCGGCAGCGCGTGTCGGCTTACAGGAAGGCATGGAAATTCACTCTGTGGACGGCCATCGGGTTAGCTCCTGGCGCGATGTCAACATGCGTATCCTGGAGCGAACCGGCGAGCAGGGCCTGATTTCCATGGAGGTGTCTGACGGCGGTGCCCGGGGCACGGTCAGGGGAGAACTTGCCGGCTGGAGTCTGGGCGACGATACCCCGAATCCGCTGGCGGAATTCGGCATCACACCCTGGCGCCCCGCGGTTCCTCCGGTGCTGGGCCAGATTTCCGAGGGTGGCCGGGCCCAAGTGGCCGGCCTGCAAACCGGGGATCGTGTGGTTGCCGTTAACGGCGAGCCCATCAGCAGTTGGTTTGATCTGGTCGAGTTCATTCGCAATGCCCCTGAACAGACGTTACAGGTAACCGTTAAGCGCAATGGCTCGGAACGCTCAATCCGCGTTACGCCGGAAGCGAAAAGCGAAGAGAGCGGTGAAACAATTGGCTTTATTGGCGCTGGCGTTGAAGCCATCTCATGGCCGGATGAAGTGCTGCGCGAAGTTAGCTATGGCCCGTTTGCTGCGATTCCCGTTGCTTTCAGTGAAACCTGGGCCGACACCCGACTGACCCTCGTGGCCATAAAGAAAATGGCCACTGGCCTGCTGTCGCCCACCAACCTCAGCGGGCCAATCACTATTGCCAGGGTTGCCGAAGCCAGTGTCAGCTCCGGATTTGAAGATTTCGTGCGTTTCCTGGCCTATCTCAGCGTGAGTCTGGGTATCCTGAACCTTCTGCCGGTGCCGGTGCTCGATGGTGGTCATATTGTCTATTACACCATCGAAGCGCTCCGCGGAAAGCCGCTCTCCGAGCAGGCCCAGGCGTTTGGATTACGAATTGGTATGGCAATGATTCTCACATTAATGGTGTTTGCTCTTTACAACGACCTGATGCGGTTGTGAGAATTGCGAACTTCTTACGCGCATTAACCAGGCGAAATATTTGAATGAGACGTTCTCTTCTAGGTGTAGCCGTTGGCCTCGCTGTGGCCCTGTCTGGCATGAAGCCAGCGCTTGCAGACCAGTTCACAGTTGCAGATATCGAGGTAGAGGGCCTGCAGAGGGTTTCTGCGGGCACCGTTTTTTCTGCGTTCCCCGTGAATATCGGTGAGCAGGTTGACGAGACCGAGCTGGCCGATGCGATCAGGTCCCTGTTCCGGACCGGGTTGTTTACGGACATTGAGGTTAGCCGTGATGCAGGTGTTCTCATCCTGACGGTTCGCGAACGACCTTCCATTAGCAATATCGAGATCGAGGGCAACAAGAACATCGAAACAGAGATGTTGATGGATGCCCTGGCAGGTGCCGGCCTTCAGGAAGGCCAGGTTTTCCGGCGCGCGACCCTCGAGCGCCTTGAGCTGGAGATTCTGCGGTCTTACATCGCCCAAGGGCGTTACAACGCCCGGGTGAAGGCAACGGCGGAGGAACTTCCACGGAATCGCGTTTCAATTCGCCTGGACATCAACGAAGGCTCTGTGGCGGCGATACACCACATCAATCTGATCGGCAACGAAGACTTCAGCGACGAGGAGTTGCAGGGGCTGTTTGAGTTGCAGACCACGAGCTGGTGGAACTCGATCACCAATTCCGACAAATACGCGCGAGAGCGTCTCAGCGGCGACCTGGAATCCCTGCGTTCATTCTATCTGGACCGCGGTTACCTGGATTTCAATGTCGAGTCCAGTCAGGTTTCCATCTCTCCGGACAAGCAAAAGGTCTTCATCGCCATTGCTCTGAATGAGGGGCCCCAGTACACCATCTCGGAGATAAACCTGCGTGGAGAGCTGATTGTGGGCGAGGAAGAGTTGCGCTCGCTGATTCCGGTTACGGAGGGCGACGTGTTCTCCCGCTCCCACATGACAGCCATATCCGAAGCCCTGGCATTCCGGCTCGGACGCGAGGGCTACGCCTTCGCCAGCGTCAATGCCGTCCCCGAGCCGGGAGAAAACAACACAGCTGCCGTCACCTTCTTTGTTGAACCGGGCAAGCGGGCCTATGTGCGACGCATCAATTTCGAGGGTAACGTATCGACTCGTGACGACGTTCTCCGCCAGGAAATGACCCAGATGGAAGGGGGCGTGGCTTCTTCGGATCGTATCGAGTTTTCCAAGACCAAGCTGGAGCGTCTCGGCTTCTTCCAGACGGTGAACGTTGAGACGGTTCCGGTGCCAGGCACGGATGATCTGGTCGATGTGAACTACTCCGTTGAAGAACAACCGACAGGCAGCCTTTCCGCTTCCGTCGGCTTCTCGCAGCAATCCGGTGTGATTCTTGGCGCCAACGTGTCCGAGAACAATTTTTTCGGTACCGGGAAGCGCGTCTCTTTCGGTGTCAATGTGAGTGATTATGTCAAAAGCGCAAACGTTTCCTACCTGGACCCTTACTACACGGTTGACGGCGTAAGCCGTGGCTACAGTCTTTTTGCCCGGCAAACCGATTATGAGGAAGAGGATATCTCCGCCTTCCTGCTGGACGAATATGGCGGCCGTATCACCTTCGGTTATCCCACGGACAATATCACCCGTTTGAACTTCGGGGCCGGGTTTACCCAGTCCAATCTTAAGGAAGGCCTGTTCACCTCACAGGAGGTCATTCAGTTCATTGATGAGGAAGGGGATTCGTTCAATAACTTCTTCCTCTTCGGCAGCTGGCGCCGCAGTACTCTCAACCGGGGTGTTCTGCCCAGTGATGGCCATAGCCAGTCGTTGTCGCTTGACGTAGCAGTGCCGGGCAGCGATCTGACCTTTTACAAGGTGACACACAAGACCGATTTCTACTATCCGGTGACTGACGATAATCGCTGGATCTTACGGGCGCGTTCAGAGATCGGTTATGGTGATGGTTACGGAGATCGGACCCAGATGCCGTTTTACGAGCACTTCTATACAGGGGGCTACGGATCGGTTCGGGGGTACCGGGCCAACTCCTTGGGTCGCCTTGCTACGAACAACGTCAACGACCTCTCAGACCCGGATCCGTTCGGCGGTAACCTGCTCACTGAAGGTGGTGTTGAGCTGATATTCCCCACGCCCTTTGCCGGTGATACCCGCTCCATGAGAACGGCGTTTTTCCTGGACGCAGGTCAGGTGTTCGACACTGCGCGCGGTTTCGATCCGGAACTGAGCGAAATCAGAATGTCCGCCGGTATTGGCTTCCAGTGGATTACCGCTGTTGGCCCGCTGGCCTTCAGTCTGGCGAAGCCGCTGAACGACAAGCCGGGTGATGACACCCAGGTATTCCAGTTCTCGCTGGGCCAGACCTTCTAGAGCATGGATAATAACAACCTACGGATGAAAATCAGGAGAAAACCAATGTCCCGATTCATGTTGATATTCGCCGCCATGGTTATGGCGTTTTCAGTCCCGGCCATGGCAGAAACCCGCATCGGTGTGGTCGACCTGAGGCAGGCACTGTTTTCCTCAAATGATGCCAAGGCCTTCAGCGAATCGCTCCAGAAGGATTTTTCCGGCGATGAAGCCAAGGTCCGCGAGGCGCAGGAAGAGGCTCACAAGCTCAAGGATCGCCTCGAAAAGGACGGCGCCATGATGAACGAGACCGAACGTAACAAACTTGCCGGTGAGTTCCAGGAAAAAGTGAAAGAGTTCAACTTCCTCAAGCAGCGGCTCGATACCGCCGTCAATCAGCGCAAGCAGGCGTTCCTGGAAGAGGCTCGCCCGGAAGTGGACGCGGCTGTCAAAGAACTTCTTGAGGAAAATGAGCTCGACCTGATTCTGCCGAGCGAAGCGGTTGTTTATGTGAAACCGGAAATGAATCTGACCTCTCAGCTTCTGGAAAAACTGAATCGTTAATCCGTGACGGGCACCCGGGTGCCCTGAAAGTTGCTTGGGAGCACGCAATGACAGATAGGTCTTACTGCCTGGGGGAGATTGCCAGCGCCCTGGGTGCAGAGCTGCGGGGCGATCCTGATGTGCGGGTTTCAGGTTTGGCAACACTACAGGCAGCCGGGCCTGGCCAGATCAGTTTCCTGGCAAACCCGTCCTATGCCAGGTATCTGGCTGATACCCGTGCTTCGGCGGTCATTGCGTCGCCCGCCACTGCAAAAGGCGCTCCTACCAACGTCCTGTTACTGGACAACCCTTATCTCGGTTATGCTCGCCTCAGTCACTGGTTTGATCCGGCACCGGTTGCCTTTCCGGGCGTTCATCCGACTGCCGTGGTTGACCCCTCGGCAACCCTGGCTGACGACGCCTGCATCGGTCCCAACGTGGTCGTGGAAGCGGAGGCCGATATTGGCGAAAAAGTGGTGATCGGCGCCGGCTCGGTCATTGGTGCCCGCGCTCGCATTGGCGCCCGGACTGTGATCCGGCCACGGGTGACCTTGGCTCACGACGTTGTGGTTGGCCAGCGTTGTCACATTCTCAGCGGCGCTGTTATCGGCTCCGATGGTTTTGGCTTTGCCAACGAGAAGGGCGTATGGCACCGCATTGCGCAACTGGGCCGCGTTGTTCTCGGGGATGATGTGGAAGTGGGCGCGAATACCACCATCGATAGGGGCGCCCTCGACGACACCGTCATTGGTAACGGTGTGAAACTCGACAACCTTATTCAGATTGCTCACAACGTCTGCATTGGTGATCACAGCGCCATGGCCGCTATGGTGGGGATTGCGGGTAGTACCCGAATTGGCCGGCATTGTGTATTTGGCGGCGCTTCCGGAGTGGCGGGCCACCTCGAGATTGGTGATCAGGTTCACCTGACGGGCATGACCCTGGTGACCGGTGATATCCGGGAGCCGGGCGTGTACTCTTCCGGAACCAGCGCGGATACCAACCGTCAGTGGCGCAAGAACGCCGTACGTTTTCGCCAGCTTGATGCCTTGGCGCGACGTATTAAAGAACTGGAAAAGAAATCAGAGAGCCGAGGCCAATCAACATGATGAACACCAAAGAAATACTGGAATACCTGCCGCACCGATACCCGTTTTTGCTGGTGGATCGGGTAACGGAGCTCGAAAAGGGAAAGTCGATCAAGGGCTACAAGAATCTTTCGTTTAACGAGGAGTTCTTCCAGGGCCATTTCCCGAACAACCCGATCATGCCGGGTGTTCTGATCATTGAAGCCATGGCCCAGCTTTCAGGCATTCTCGGTTTTGTGACCGTGGGCCGGAAACCCTCTGATGGCGTGGTACAATACTTGGCTGGATCCAGCAAGGCGCGCTGGAAACGCCCCGTTTTGCCGGGAGACCAACTCTGTATGGAGTCGGAACTCATCTCCGGAAAACGTGGTATCTACAAATTCGATTGTCGCGCGCTGGTCGACGGTGACGTCGTCTGCGTGGCAGAGATTCTGACCGCTGAGAGAGAAGTTTGATGGCGACAAATGACTGGTCGGGTGTCCATCCTCAGGCGATTGTAGACCCGTCAGCCAGGCTCGGGGATAACGTTACTGTTGGCCCCTGGAGCTACATTGGCCCGGATGTGGAAATCGGAGACGGTACCGAGATTCTTTCCCATGTGGTGGTCAAGGGCCCTGCCGTTATCGGCCGCAACAACCGTATTTTCCAGTTTTCGAGCATTGGCGAAGCGTGCCAGGACAAGAAGTACGCGGGCGAGCCTACAACTCTGGTGATCGGTGACAACAACGTTATTCGCGAGAACTGCACCATTCACCGGGGCACCGTCCAGGACCGTGGCGAAACCCGGATTGGCAGCGGCAACCTGCTGATGGCATACGTGCATGTGGCCCATGACTGCATCGTGGGTGACAACACCATCCTGGCCAATTGCGCGACCCTTGCAGGCCATGTATCGATAGGCGATTACGCGATTCTGGGTGGTGGCACCATGGTGCACCAGTTCTGCCACATCGGCACGCACAGCATGGCTGCGGGCGGCAGTATCGTACTGAAAGACATACCCGCATACGTGATGGCCAGCGGCCAGTCTGCCCAGCCCCATGGCATGAACTTCGAAGGCCTGAAACGCCGCGGATTCAGCAAGGAAGTGTTGCTGGTGCTGCGCCGGGCCTACAAGATTATTTACCGCCAGGGCCTGACCACCGAGCAGGCTGTGGCAGAACTGGAAAAAGCCTATTCCGATGTGGCCGAAGTGCGGCCTCTCATAGACTCCCTGCGTGGAGCAGACCGCGGCATCATCCGCTAACCCGGCGGGAGCCAGTCGGTGACGGACCATCCTTCAAGCGCGATCATCAGCGAGCGTAATATCACCTTCGGAATCATTGCCGGCGAGGCGTCGGGAGACATTCTCGGTGCCGGCCTGATCCGTTCCCTCCGATATCGTTACCCCAATGCCCGTTTTGTGGGGATCGGCGGTGAGGAAATGGTCGCCGAAGGCTTCCATTCCCTGGTGCCAATGGAGCGCCTGTCGGTGATGGGCCTGGTGGAAGTGCTGGGCAGAATCCGCGAGCTGTTCAGCATCCGCGTTCGGTTACTCGATTATTTTTTTACCACACCACCGGATGTGGTCATCGGCATTGATTCCCCGGATTTCACCCTGGCCATCGAACGGCGCTGCCGGGAAGCGGGCATACTCTCCGTGCATTATGTGAGCCCCTCGGTGTGGGCCTGGCGCCAGAAGCGGATCTTGAAGATCGCCAAATCCGTTAATCTCATGCTCACCCTGTTTCCCTTCGAAGCCCGGTTCTACGAAGATCACCAGGTTCCGGTAGCTTTCGTGGGCCACCCCCTGGCCGATCGCATCCCCATGGAGCCGGATACCCTGAAGATGAGGGCGTCCCTTGGTCTTGATGCCAACGCGCCGGTTCTGGCGGTTCTACCCGGCAGTCGGGCAGGGGAGGTGGAGCGCCTTGGCACCCTGTTTCTGGAAGCCTCCCGCTGGATTCAGGAAAAGCGTCCGGATCTTCAACTGGTGATTCCCTGTGTGAACCGGGATCGCGAGAAGCAGGTCCGGGACCTGGTGGATGCGCTGGATGTGAAGCTGCCGGTCACCATTGTCCGGGGTCGCTCCCGGGATGTGATGGCCGCTTCCGATGTGGTTCTGCTCGCTTCCGGTACTGCCACCCTGGAAGCGATGCTGCTGAAAAAGCCCATGGTAGTGGGTTACCGCCTGAGCGGGTTCAGCTACGCTTTGCTCTCCAGGCTGGTCAAGGTGCCCTACGTGGCGTTACCCAACCTGCTGGCCAGGCGCCAACTGGTGCCTGAGCTGCTCCAGGACGACGCCACTGCCGAAAGCCTTGGTACCGCTGTACTCCAGAGCCTGGAGCACAGCGAAGAACGGGTCCGGCTCAAGGAAGCATTTACCGAACTGCACCACACCCTGAAGCAGGGCGCAGACGAGAAAGCGGCCCGGGCTATCTCGGAACTGGTGGAAGGGGGGGCAAACTGATGCCCAAGGCACCCTTGCCGCCATTTGAATGCCGCTACACCGGTTCGCTCCTGGCTGGTGTAGACGAAGTAGGTCGAGGCCCGCTGATCGGCGCAGTCGTCACTGCTGCCGTAATTCTGGACCCGGAACGGCCCATCGCTGGCCTGGCCGACTCCAAGAAACTCACTGAAAAGCGCCGAAATGCCCTCTACGAGGAAATCATCGAGCATGCTCAAGCCTGGGGCATCGGCCGATGTGAGGCCCGTGAGATTGATAAGCTGAACATCTACCAGGCCACCATGCTGGCGATGAAGCGGGCCGTTTCCGGCCTCGTTATTGCTCCGGAGTACGTGCTGGTAGACGGCAATCGCTGCCCCCAGTGGCACTGGCCCTCGGAGCCCGTGATCAAGGGCGATAGCCGCGTAGAGGCAATCAGCGCTGCCTCCATCATCGCCAAGGTAACCCGTGACCGCGAGATGGAAGCGCTGGAAACCCGATTCCCCGGCTTCGGCCTGGCACAGCACAAAGGCTACCCAACCCCGGTCCATCTGAAAGCACTGCGCCGCCTCGGCGCAACCCCCGAACACCGCCGCTCCTTCCGACCGGTTCAGGAAGTTATTGACGAAGTGGGCCTCTACCAGCAAAGCCTGCCGACGGAATCGGAAGAGCTCCAATACCGCACAGACCTTTTTGAAGATATCGATTGACAGCGCCAGATCGAATCCTTAATATACGCGCACGTTGATCGGGGGTAACCCGGTAAA
This sequence comes from Marinobacter metalliresistant, assembly GCF_038098645.1. Classification (NCBI taxonomy): domain Bacteria; kingdom Pseudomonadati; phylum Pseudomonadota; class Gammaproteobacteria; order Pseudomonadales; family Marinobacteraceae; genus Marinobacter; species Marinobacter metalliresistant. The sequence continues at coordinate 4,338,570 of NZ_CP101118.1, forward strand.
CAACCAGTTTTGATGCGGGGTGGAGCAGTCTGGTAGCTCGTCGGGCTCCCAATCCCGAGAAAGCCGAAGGGAGTCATCGACCTTCGGCTTATGAGCCCGACCAAGAGGCGGACTCTGAAGAAAAAAATTGATGAAAAGTTTGATGCGGGGTGGAGCAGTCTGGTAGCTCGTCGGGCTCATAACCCGAAGGTCGTTGGTTCGAATCCAGCCCCCGCTACCATTTAAAAAACAGATCAGTCAACGACTGATCTGTTTTTTTTTGCGTCTTCGCACTGATCGACAAACAGGCGTATGCTGAACGCATTGTCCAGAAGAACAACTGAACTCATACAGGATAATGCGCATGATGATGTACTACACGCACGAAATGAGCCGTCTGGCGTTGACTCCGGCCCGCATGCTGGCCGGCCCCCAGAGCAAAATGCTTCGACACCGGCTGAGTCCCTGGTCCAGAATTCCCGGAACCCGCAGTATTGCCTCGGCGCTCAACGTGTTTGAGGATCTCACCAGGCGTTATCCGAAGCCCGCCTTCAATCTGGAGGCAACGGTTTGCGACGGCGAGACGGTTCTGGTCAGAGAGACCATCGTCAAACGCAAGCCCTTCTGCCAACTGAAGCACTTCCAGCGCAACATTGATCGTCCCGATGACCCAAAGCTGCTAATCGTGGCGCCACTGTCCGGCCATTTTGCTTCGCTTCTAAGAGGTACTGTGGAAGCCATGTTGCCGGGGCATGATGTTTACATCACAGACTGGCGTGACGCCAGCCTGGTGCCAATTTCGGAAGGCAATTTCGGGCTCGACGACTACATTGATTATGTTATTGATTTTATTGACAATATAGGCCAAGATACCCACGTTCTCGCGGTCTGCCAGCCGGTCGTGCCGGTGCTGGCGGCTACCGCACTGATGGCCCAGGATGATCACCCGTCGGCGCCCCGTTCTCTGGCCCTGATGAGTGGCCCGGTGGACGGACGCGTTGATCCGACAGAACCCTGCGAGCTGGCCAGCAAACACAAACTTTCCTGGTTCAGACGCAACCTGATCCATACCGTGCCGGCGCCTTATCCGGGTACCATGCGCAAGGTTTACCCCGGTTTTTTACAGCTGACGGGGTTCATCAATATGAACTTCGACCGTCACCTGGGTGCCTATCGGGGGCTGTTCCGGTCTATTCGCGATGATGACGCGCAAGAGGTCGCCCGCCACAGAGAGTTTTACGACGAATATCTGGCGGTGATGGATCTGCCCGATGCCTACTATCTCGACACCATCGAACGTGTCTTCCAGGAGTTTCACCTGGCTCGTGGCTGCTTCAGGCACCGCGGCAGGCTGGTAGACCCCGGGGCCATCCGAAAAACGGCGCTGATGACCATAGAGGGGGAAAAAGACGATATTTCCAGCCCCGGCCAGACCCGTGCCGCCCACACGCTCTGCACCAACATTCCCGACAACCGCCGGGTGCACCACTTGCAGCCGGGAGTCGGCCATTACGGCACGTTTAACGGCCGCCGCTGGCGAGAGGAAATCGCGCCTCGCCTGCAGGAATTCATTCGCAAAGCCTGAGCGGACCATCGCTCAGGTTTGTTGTTGCGCCCGCCTCCCTCTGCAAGCTTGAAAGCACTGCTTTCAACAACTACTTGCTGGGCCGTGATGCACGGCCGTTACGACATGATTTGTCGCTGACTGTTGGTGCGATATCTGCTAAAAAGTCCCCGGCGGCTAAGGCTGCACACCGTTTCGTACTGATCTGGGGGAGGCAAGATGCCCACGTTTTTACACACAGCAGACTGGCAAATGGGGCGGGCATTCAGTCGCTTCGAAACAGAAGACGGCGCGGCGCTGGTTGAAGCCCGCTTTGAGGCCATTGAAAGAATCGCTCGCCTGGCTAACGAGCACCAGTGCGATGCGGTCCTGGTGGCAGGAGATGTCTTTGACGCCCAGATCGTCGCAGACCGAACCATTCGCCGCGTATTCAACGCTATCAAAGCATTTACGGGCCCTTGGGTAATGCTGCCCGGGAACCACGATGCGGCCTTGGTGGAAAGCGTCTGGACAAGAGCGAAGCGCCTCGGCGCGGTGCCAGAAAATGTCCATCTGGCTTTGGAACCGGGCATTATCCGTCTCGAACCTCAAGGCCTGGCGATCCTCTGCGCCCCTCTGACGCAACGCAACACCTACAGCGATCTCACTGAAATCTTCAATACGTGGGAAACCCCGGAACGCCTGATCCGGGTTGGCCTTGCCCACGGCAGCGTGCAAGGTGTGTTGCCCGACGACATTGACTCCGCCAATCCCATATTGCCAAACCGTGCCGAAGCAGCCCGTCTGGATTATCTCGCTCTTGGTGACTGGCACGGTACCAAACAGATTGATGAGCGCACCTGGTACAGCGGCACACCGGAGCCGGAACGGTTTCGGAACAACGGTGCCGGCTACGCCCTGATCGTCGATGTGCCCGGGCCAGGAGAGTTGCCGAAGGTAACGCCTCTGGAAACCGCCCGCTACCAGTGGCACCAGTGGCGTGAAACCCTGACTGTTGAATCCGATCTGGACCAAATGCTGGAAAGACTCCAGGCGCTACCCGAGTCATCCGTGGTTGATCTTCGCCTGGAAGGATCGGTCACTCTGGCCGGTGAGGAGAAACTGATTAATGCGTTGTCCGTGGCCGAGGCCAGGTTCCGGAGCATCCAGTGTGATCGAAGCGGGTTACAGCTGGAGCCCACCGACGAGGACATCGCTGCCCTGAAGGCGGATGGATACGTAGGGGAAGTCATCGAACATCTCAGAACCCAACAAAAGGACGGCGACGCTGAAGTTGCACGGGATGCCCTTGCCATTCTCGCCGGGCTGCTGAAAGACCGGAAACTGGAGGCCAGCGAATGAAACTTCGTCGTCTGAAGGTGGAGCAGCTTCGCCAGTTCCGGCAGCCGTTTGTGATGGACGACCTGCAGCCGGGGCTGAATCTGATTCACGGCCCTAATGAGTCCGGCAAGAGCACCCTGGTGCGGGCCATTCGTGCCGCCTTCTTTGAGCGTTACCGGACCAGCTCTGTGGAGGATCTTCGCCCCTGGGGCGATTCTGCGGCAGCCCCTACCATTACATTGGAGTTTGAGGCCCAGCAGAAGTCCTGGCATCTGGTAAAAAGCTTTCTCCAGCGCAAGCGCTGCGACCTCAAGATCGATTTGGACAGCTACAGCGAAGACGAGGCCGAAGAAAAACTCGCAGAACTCCTTGGCTTCCAGTTCTCCGCCAAGGGCGTCAGCAAGCCCGAGCACTGGGGCGTGCCCGGGCTGCTGTGGGTTGAGCAGGGTACCGGGCAGAACATCGAACAGGCGGTGGAGCATGCGGGCGATCACCTCAAGTCAGCGCTCAATTCCCTGGTCGGTGAAGTGGCCAGCACTGGTGGTGACGAACTGATCGAACAGGTCAAAGCCCGCTGGAGTGAACTGTTCACACCGACCGGCAAACCCCGTGGCGATTACCAGAAACTGGAGAAAGAGCGGGAAAAACACCGGCAGGAAATCGACGAACTGCAGGCGCGCATCCAGAATTACCAGGAGCAGGTAGACCGGCTTGGCAAACTGACCCAGGACTACGAACGCACCCGGCATGAGCGCCCCTGGGAAGAGGCCGAGCGCCAGCTTGAACAGGCGAAGGAGCGGTACCGGCAAGTCGAGAGGCTCGAGCAACAACAGGTCCGGGAAAAGGAAACCCTGACCCACCTGCGGAACAACCAGCAACTGTTACGGCAGAACCAGGAACAGCTGCAAAGCCTGAGCAAGAAACTGGATGTCCGCAAGGTGGAACTTGATAAAGCCCAGCGGGAGCTGGAGCGGGCTGAGGCCCGCAGCCCGTCCATTGCGAGTAAGGTCCGGGAGGCAAAGTCTGCCTATGAAGTCGCCACAAAGCAGGTCGACCAGGCCCGCCTGCAGGAAATCCGTTCCCGGCTGGAGCAGAACATCCGCCGGCTCGAACAGCAATCCCAGACACTGGCCCGGAACCTTGCGAACGCCCGGCAGTACCAACATGAGCTCGAACAAGCGAGAGACCAGGCGCGGCAGAATCAGATTGATGCCCAGGCGGTGAAAATCCTGAAGGACACCGGGCATGAACTGAAAGACGAGAACATTCGCTCGCAGACCATCGCAACCCGATTAACCTGGCGGCTGGAGCCAGGCGCCAGGTTGGCTCTGAATGAGGAACCGCTGGAGGGGCAGGGCGAGAGACAATTGCTGGAGGAATCCAGCCTGGTGATTCCGGGTGTGGGCACGTTGGGAATCACCCCTGGTGGAGCGGATCTCGCCAGTACCCGCCGTAAACTTTCGGCGCTGGAGCAAAGCCTGACCGAACAGATGAAAACGCTCGGGGTGAGCTCCGTTCAGCAGGCTGAGTATCGCGTGGCAACCTATGAGGCCGCCGAAAGGACGCTGCGGCATACCCGCGAGTTGCTCAAGTCTGTTGCACCTATGGGTATCGATCAGCTACTGGCGGACCAGAAAGAAACCGAATCCCAGCTGCAAAATGCAAAAACCGAACTGCAAAACAGCCCGGCCCCAGAGCTGGGTCAGCAGCCACAGGTAACCAACCTTGCCTCAGCGGAAGCAGGGCGTGCCCAGGCGGAAACCCGGCTGGCCGAAGCGGAGGCCGAGGAACGGAAGCACCAAACGGAGCTTTTGACCCGCCGCCAGACCCGCGACAATGCTAAATCCGAGTGGCAACAGCTGCAGGACGAAGTGCAAAACCCGGAGCACCGGAAACAGCTCCAGAGGCTCTCAACAGAGCTGGCGGAAATTGAAGAAAAGCGGGTTCGTCTGGAGGCCACCCTGCAGGCCCGTGAGCAGGAAATACAGGAAGCCCGCCCGGCGATCCTGAAGCAGGACATCGAACGCTATCAGCGCAGCATCACCAACCTGCGCCAGACCCAGGAAGAGCGGCAGCGGGAATTGAGAGATATACAGGTGAGGCTGGAAGCCTGGGGTGCCGAAGGCCTGGAAGAGCAGTTCAGCGACAAAGTGGCCGGGCTTGAACAGTGCAATCGACGCTACCAGGAGCTGCATCGTCGCGCCCAGGCGCTGAACCTTCTGCTCTCATTGCTGACAGAAAAACGGCAGGCACTGACCCGGCGCCTGCAGGCACCTTTGCAAAAACACCTGAACCACTACCTTTCACTACTGTTCCCGCAAGCCACCCTGGAAGTTGATGAACACTTAAGGCCGGGCACGTTCACTCGGGGCACCGAACTGGGGCAGATTGCCGAGTTAAGCTATGGCGCCCGCGAACAAATGGGGCTGATCAGCCGCCTCGCCTACGCAGACCTGCTGCGGGAAGCCGGAAGGCCCACTCTGGTGATACTGGACGACACTCTGGTGCACAGCGACACGGATCGCCTGGAAGACATGAAACGCATTCTGTTCGACGCCGCCAACCGGCACCAGATACTGCTGTTTACCTGCCATCCGGAAAAGTGGAGTGACCTGGGTGTTGCGCCCAGGGATATTCAGGCAATGAAAGAGCAGGCTACTGGTAACCTGGGCTAGAAAGCTGCCAGGGACAATAATTCGTCCACTTACAAGCGCTGTTGGGGGGCGCGCCGTTGATGGCGTATTTGAGGCTATGCTCCAACAACATCTGTCGTTTTCCCGGGCGCCTTAGACTTTCCTACAACACCGCTCACCATCATCGGCTTGCCCAGGCAAAAAATTGCCTGCCATATCAGTACCTTTCCTTACTTTATTACTGCTACCTGACGAAAAATTGACAATTTATTAATTGGAAAAATGACAGATATCACGTCGATAATCCGCCTCGTTTTATAGAATTTCACAAATTCGACGAAAAACAGGTGCCGAGTTAATATGAAACGCGTCATAAAATTGTCTAAGGCATGGATTGCCGCGTTTGTTCTTGGAGTGCTGCTTACAGGGTGTGGGGGAGGTGGTTCCAGCGCTTCCAGTGCGCCAGCCTCGTCACCGGAGAGCTCTGCGGTTCTGAGTTGGAGTGCGCCGCTTACCCGGGTTAACGGTGAGAGCATCCCGATGGGCGAACTGGACAAGTACGTTATCCGGTACGGTCAGGATACCGATAACCTCAGCAAGGAAGTAATTGTCACCAATGCGGCTGCCGAGGCGGAGATGTCTTACGAAGTAAGCGGGCTGGAGAACGGCACCTGGTACTTCACCATTCAGGTTCAGGACGTCAATGGGCTGATCAGCGAGCCCTCCGAAGTAGTAAGTAAGGCCTTCAGTTCCTGAAGTCCGCAACCCGTTGCCTGAAGGTATTTAGCCTCAGGCCATTGGGTCGGCGATCGGCAGTTTCAGGGTGAAGGAAGAGCCTTCGCCCGGCGTAGACGATACCGAAATTTCCCCTTTGTGTTTTTCTACCACGGTTTTCACGAAGGAAAGCCCGAGTCCGGTGCCGTGTACTCCTGCCAGCTCGCTGCTTTTCTGCCGCCGGTAACGGTCAAACAGGTATGGCAGTTCTTCCGGATCGATGCCGGAGCCCTCATCAGCGATGGCAAGGCACGCCTGATGGCCCGCCCGGAATACCTGAATGCTGACGGCGGAACCTTCCGGGCTGTACTGAACCGCGTTGGTGAGCAGGTTGATCACCGCTCGCTCCAATAGCTCCGCGTTACCCCGGAGCCAGAGATCTTCCGTGCCCTGCAGCTGAAGCTGTATCTGTTTCTCCACCGCCTGTTCACTGACGCTGTCCCGGGCGTTTTCAACGATGGCGAGGAACTCGCATTCGTAAAACCGGGTCTCGGTGAGCTGTTCGGCCCGGGCAAGCTGCACGAATTCCTCGGCCAGGTGATAGCTTCGCCGGGCGAGTCTGCCCAATTGTTCCAACTGGCTTTGCTCAATGTGGCTGGGGTCGCGTTTGAGCTGCTCGATCAGCGCCAGCTGGGAGACCAGCGGCGAACGGACATCGTGGGAAATAAAGTCGATGGCCTCGCGATGCTGGCGCTGCTGCTCTCGCAGTTCCGAGATGTCGGAAATGTTGGCGATGATGCCTTGCTGGTCGCTGTCGGGCAGTGAAAACGGGGCGAAGTGGATCAAAAAGTCCTTGTCGCGAATTCTCAGGTCCACGGTGCGGCTCTGCCGCAGCGTGAGGGTGTCTGAAACCGTTTCATGCCAGGGAGGGGTTTCCCGGGGGTCGTGGCCTTCAAGGAGTTTAACGAGAGGCAGGCCGCCCAGGCTTGGCATGGGTTCCTGGAACCATTCTTCGATATGGCCGTTGGCGAAGCGGATAACACCCAGCTCGTCGGTCACTATGATGCCATCGGGCATTCGCTCGAAGCTCCTGCGGATGAACTGCTGCATATGATTCAGCCGATCCGTGGCAGCGCGAACCCGTTCGATCCGTGCGGAGATGTTCTCGCTGGGCCGGGCGATGCGGTTTGCCGGTGCGGTCTGCTCAAGGTGGAGTCTTCGAAGATAGCGCTGGATGACTTCGCGGCCGAGGTCGTTGGGCAGTACCAGGCCAAGATGGTAGCGGGTGCCTCCGCGCAAGAGCTGAATCCAGCTGCGGTTGCTGTCGTGGAGCCAGTGGCCAGGGGTCAGGTCTTGTGGAATGTCGGCGGGGGAGAGGTCCCGCCTGGACAAAATGTCGCTCTCCTCTGTGAGTAGCCATCCGGTGGGCTGGAACAGGGCCTGGAAATGCTCCAGCAGTTGTGTCGGATGCCGGCCTGAAGGCGCAGGCAGGGCAACCTGGGGGCTTCTGGCCAGATCATCCAGCTGGCGGTTCAGGAAGCGGTTGGTCATGGCCAGGCGAAGGCCGCTGGATACCGGGAAGGCCAGGAAAGGAACGATCATCGCGCTGGAGAGTGGTACCCACCATCGGAGAACCAACAGCATGAACAGGTAGAACCCGGCCAGCGCAATCACGGCAGTTGTGCAGGCCAGGAGGGTACGTGCCGGCCGCATGGAGGGAAGGGCAAGCGCGAGTGCCAGAATGGTTGCCAACGCCAGAAAAGCAGATGCCCACTCCGGTGCCGGGCGAATAAGCAGCCCCCTGGCCTGGGCGGAAAACACGTTGGCGTGGAATTCAACGCCGGACATGGGGCGGCTGAGGCCGGAGAAGGGCGTTGGCAGTATGTCTCCGAAGCCGGCAGCTGTGGCACCTACAAACACCGTCTTGCCGTTGAACAGTTCCGGCGAGGGTGGTTGCGTCAGTACCTGCGCGAACGAGTACGCCGGCAGGGAGCCAGCACCGCCGATCAGCGGAACCGCCCGGTACTGATCCCGTACGTTCACGTAAGGGGGTGTGTCCCTGGTTTCTGCGCGTTGCGGCCCTTCGCCCGTGGCGGCCAGGGAAAGGCTGGGCCAGAGGCGCTCGCCGAGGCCGTTATAGAGATAAAGGCCGCGGGCGACGCCGTCGTTGTCCAGCTCTACATGGGCGTGGCCAAGGCCAGCAGCCGCCGAAGCAAGTTTGCTGACGGGCAGTTGTTCGCTTAACAAGTACTGGGAGGTGGGCGGTGACAGGTAAACGGGCAGAATCACATTGTCGTGGTTGCGCATCTGTTCGGCCAGTTCATCATCATCTGATGAGGGCTCGGCAAACAGGATGTCCAACACGATCGTCTCGGCACCTGCCTGGTTGAGTTTGGCGATCAGTTCCGCGTGCAGGTTCCTGGGCCATGGCCAACGGCCCAGACGGTTCAGGCTGAGTTCGTCGATGGTAACCAGAACAACGTCGTCAGAGGCGTGCACCGGGCTGGCGGTGATGGCCCTGTCGTACAGCCAGTAATCGAGGCGCTGGGGCAGGGTGGTGGTCTGGATGAGCAGAAGGAGTGCCAGCAGTATCAGGCCCAGTGTCCAGGGGGTCGTTTTTATTGGCAGCCAATCCCGGTTCATGAGCCCTGCTGTGTGTTTCGTCGATCAAAGGATTATTCCAGGTACAATTCCCTCCCGGGTCCCCAGCGGCTTTGCAGCGGACCGTCAGAAAGAGCTTTCAGGCGCACAAAATACCGCCTTCCGGGAATCAGACGCAAGGCTGCTGTGGTATCAGACAGCGTGGCTTCCTTGATGATGTTGTTGAATCCCGGCTCTTCAGACAGCTGCAAGCGGTAATCTGTGGCCGTGACGATCTTTTCCCAGAACACCCGCACCTGGCTGTCGATGTAGTTGACGCTGATGATGCGCACCGGCGGCAGGCTGCCGTTTACCACCAGTTGCCGGGGCCCGGTGGTGGCCACGGAGTTGCCGCCGGCCTCGGTCACCACCCGCCAGTAATATTTGCCCGGCCCAAGGGGGCGAGACGGCAGGGCGGAGGTTTCCGGTGCCCATTCGCTGGTGGCGACCAGGTTCCGGAAGTCTTTGTCTTCGGCGATTTCCACCCGGGCCACTTCGTTATCGCCATTGAGCTGCCAGCGGAATTCCGGCATGTCATCGTTTACGGTATCACCGTCTGAGGGCGACATCAGACTTGCTATTCTGGCCTGCAGGTCGACTTCGACCGGAATCACACCGGGCATACCGGCAGTGCCACGGCTGTCCAGGGCGGCCAGGTGAATTTCGTAGCTGCCGTTGTCCAGCCGGCCGATATCAAAGCTGTTGCCGGTGATTTCCCGGCTCTCCACCCAACGGCCGCTGTCGGCTTCAAAGATGTCCACCCGGTGCATGGGGGCCCGGCTTTCCCGCCAGGTCATGGTTGATGGCAGTTGGGTCAGCGTGGGTGGCAGAGGGTTAATTTCCGGAGCGGGCGGCAGGCGGCGAATACTCAGGCCACTGCTGCTATTGGTAGACAGGCTGGCGCCGAACCCGGCTGGGATGCGGCGGGTTTTGCCCGGCGCGCCGAAATCCACCTCGCCCTTGGTTACCTGCAGGCTGGTGCCTTTGGCTGAGGCCTGGAGGGCAAATGCGGTGCCGCGCACGGCGGCCACGGCGGACGGAGTTTCAATCTCAAAACGTGCTCCGCCTTCCATTATCGGTTTCACCCGGGTGTGGATTTCACCGTGGTTGAGCCGCAGGCGGGTGTCGACCATACCGGCTTTGCCGTATTGGGTCAGACGGTTGAATATCAGGCGGGAGTTAGGCGAGATCCGTACTTCCGAGCCGTCGGCCAGTTCGATGGTCGCGGTACCAGAGGCAGACAGAATCTCGTCGCCTACTTGAATCAGGGTGTCTTCGGTCAGGCGAATCTTGCGGCCAGTGTTGCCTGAAATCAGTTGAACGGTTCCCGAGACGGTGGCGGCCTTCGCCGGTTGGGGCTGGCGCTTCAGCCAGGCCAGGGGAATGCGAATGGCGTCGCCGGCTCCGAGGGTGGCACCATTGGTGATCTTATTGTACTGAAGCAGGCGGTTGGCGCTGTACTTCTGTGCGAGCAAGTCGTTTGCCACTTCCGGGAAACTCTCGCCCGGGTGCAGGGTATAGATCCATTCCGGCACCAGGCTGGCAGATGAAGCGTCAGACTGCCCGGCGGACCCACGGGTTACCGACAGCTCCGCGCCCGCCGGAAACGCACAGGCCAGGAGGACAATTATCAGCAGCAGTGCAGGCAGCTTTGGCGCCGGGGCATCAATCATTGGTTACCGTGTCTGTCTCAGTCGGATCAACATCCTGCTCCCGGGCTTTCATGGCTTCCAGGCGGTAGCCGCGCTGGTAAATGGTTTTGATCCGGAAACCGTTTTCCGGATTCAGACCCAGACGACGGCGAAGGCGGCTCATGTGGGTGTCAACCGTGCGGGTGTTGATGTCGCGGGCCAGGCCCCAGACGCGCTCCAGAAGCATTTCCCGGGTAAGCAGGCGGCCCTGGTTCTGGAACAGGAACAGGGTCAGGTCGAAATCCTTGTCCGTCAGCGTGAGTCCTTCGCCGTGCAGAGAAATGATCCGGTGCTGAGTGTTGATTTCGAAGGGCCCGTAGCGAAGTGCTTCTTTCTCGCTGTCCGGGTTTGTGCGTCTGGCCAGGGCGTTGATACGTGCCACCAGTTCCGCCGCCCGGGCAGGCTTGGCGAGGTAATCGTCGGCACCCGCATCCAGGGCGCGGACGATATCCGCTTCACTGTCCCGTTGGGTGAGGAAAACCACGGGAATCGGCCAGTTCAGTTGGGCCCGTATGCTTTCAAGAACATCAATGCCGGTCATGTCCGGAATCTGCCAGTCCAGAATCAGGAGGTCATAACTGCGGTGCAATACCGCGCTCAGAAAGCTCTGGCCGGTAGGGAAGCTGTCGCAGTGGTGTCCGCGCTCAGACAGAATCGACTGGATGTGCTGTGCCTGTTCGGTTTCGTCTTCAAGCAAGGCAATACGCATTAAGTCTCTCCCGGAGTGTTGCTTCTTTTTTTGCCTGGCATGGCGCCGAGCTTTGGGCAGAGTGCTCTGCTATATCAATCAATTATCACAAAATGTGCATCTGTGTTCAGTATCGTTATGTAGACTTGCGTAAACGGACGGCGGGCTTTCCGTTGTCGTCATCCAGTGTTTGTCGGCAGCCGGGGAAATTACTGCAGCCCCAGAACCAGCCTTTTTTGCCTTTTCGCCGAACCAGGGGCGAGAAGCAGTGGGGGCAGGGGATCGGTTTCTGGCTGGTGCCGTCCTGGGGGCTGGCCTCTTCCAGTGGCCGGGTGCCGCGGCAGTCCGGATAGCGGGTGCAGGCATAGAAGCGCCCGAACTTGCCGTCCCGTTCGAGCATGGGGGCCCGGCATTTTGGGCAGTGGGGCGGGTTCTCGGGTGCGTCTGTGTCCGGGGGCGTGGAGCCGCCGGCTGGCTGCCCCTGGGGCCGGTTCAGGAAGCCGCGGATTTCCCGTTTCAGGGTCTCCAGAAACTGTCTCGGGTCGCCCTCGCCACGGCGGATGCCCTCCAGGGTGGCCTCCCACACCGCCGTGCGATCCGGCTTGCTGACCGATTCGGGCAAGGCACGGATCAGGGCTTTGCCTTTGTCGGTGGCGCGGATGTGCCGGCTGTCCCGGTACAGATAATCCCGTTTGAACAGGGTGTCGATGATGGTAGCCCGGGTAGCTTCGGTGCCCAGGCCATCGGTCTCGCGCAGGGTTTTGCGAAGCTCGGCATCGGTTACAAAACGGGCGATGTTGGTCATCGCCGAGAGCAGCGTGGCGTCGGTAAAAGGCTGGGGTGGTTGGGTTTTGCGTTCGGCGATGGTGCTGTCTTCGCAGAACACCGGTTCGCCCTTCTCCAGCCGGGGCAGCGGTGTTTTCTCCGGCTCGGCACGCCCTTCCCGGAGTTTTAGCTCCAGGGCTTTCCAGCCGGGCACCAGAATGGCCGTTTCCGTGGCGCGGAACTGATGCTCCGCTACTCGTACCGTCAGCTTGCCTTCCCGGTGAACTGCGTCTGCAGCGAACTGCATCAGGTAGTAGCGGCTGATCAGGCCGTAGATTTTCTGTTCCGCCGCACTGAGTTTGCCGTTGGGGGACGGCCGGCTGGTTGGAATGATGGCGTGGTGGGCATCGACCTGTTTATCGTTCCAGGCGGCAGTCTTCCTGCCCAGGTCTGCGCCATTGCAGGCTTCCTGAAGATCCGGTGCCACCCGGCCAATGGCACGCACTACCTGTTCCCGCTGGTCGTAATGGCCCTCAGGCAAGTACCTGCAGTCGGAACGGGGGTAGGTGATCAGTTGGTGGCGCTCGTAGAGGTTCTGGGCGGTATCAAGCACGTCTTTGGCACCCATCCGGAACAGCCGGCCGGCTTCGATCTGCAGCGCCGACAGGGACAGTGGTAGCGGCGGTGCTTCCGGCCGGTCGCGGAAGCGGGATTCGGTGATGGTGCCGGGCCGGCTTTGTACGCTCTCGGCTATCTGCTCGGCCACTTCCCGGCTCAGCAGGCGGTTTTCTTCGTCCAGGTGGTCCCGGAATTGTTCGTCGGGCAGCCAGCGGGCGGTGAAGGTTTGCTGGTCGGCTTCCTCTTCCTGGGCCTTGAAGCGGGCTTCAATCCGGAAATAGGGCTTGGGCCGGAAGTTTTCGATGGTGTTGTCCCGTTCCACCACCAGGCCAAGCACCGGGGTTTGCACCCGGCCAACGGAATAGACGCCTTGTTCGCCCTGTTGCTGATAGCTGAGGGTGTAGAAGCGGGTGAGGTTGATGCCGTAGAGCCAGTCGGCCCGTTGCCGGGCCAGCGCCGAATGGGACAGGCGCCGGAATTCGCGGTTGTCTTTCGGGCTCTGGAGGGCTTTGGCCACGGCTGCCGGGGTCAAATCGTTGATCAGGATCCGCTTTACCGGTGCGCGGGCGCCAAAATAGCGGATAACTTCGTCTACCAGAAGCTGGCCTTCGCGGTCCGGGTCGCCGGCATGGGTGATGGTTTCGGCCTGGCGGATCAGGGATTCGAGGACATTGAGCTGTTGCCGCACGCTGTCCTTGGGCATGACTTGCCATTTTTCGGGAAACATGGGCAGGTCTTCCTGGCGCCATTTTTTCCAGGCCGGGTTGTAGCGGGCCGGTTCCGCCGGTTCCAGGAGGTGGCCGATGCACCAGCTGACAGTGGCAGCCTGTTCGCCCTGGCCACAGCGAATCCAGCCCTGGCCTTTCTGGTGCGGGCCGGGGAGGGCGGCGGCGATGGCGCGGCCCAGGCTTGGTTTTTCGGCGATGTACAGGTGCATGGGGTCTGGTGTTTTGGAAACGGGATGGGAATGTGGCGCTTTGGCTTTGAGCTGTCAAGGTTCGGGCGGTGCCTGATATGTGTAGTAGACTGGTGGGCATGGGGGAGGCGGCTGTGGAAGTAGCTTTCCCAAAAGACGCCGTGAACCCTTCCATGGGGGCTTGGTGTTGCCATCCATGGCAACACACACTTTTGGGAAAGCTATCTCCATACCCGCGTCGGGTCACATGCAATTCGCCCCCTTAACCTCGGGTTGAGCAGTAGGAGTCCTAAAACATGAAAATTCAAAACGCAATTGAAACCAAACTGAACGAGGCGTTCGATGCGCGCTTTCTTCAGGTGGAGAACGAGAGCCACAAGCACAGTGTGCCGCCGAATTCTGAAACTCATTTCAAGGTGACGCTGGTGTCACCGGAGTTTGAGGGGCAGATGAGGGTGCGGCGGCATCAGGCGATTTATAAGGTGCTGGCCGAGGAACTGGAGGGGGAGGTGCATGCGTTGGCGCTGCATCTGTATTCTCCAGAGGAGTGGGAGGCGTCCGGGCAGGTGGCGCCGGAGTCTCCGAATTGTATGGGCGGGTCCAAGAAGGGTCCGGCGATGGCGGCACGATCCGCTCAGGGAGAGGGTTAATGAGTCAGTTTTTCCAGATCCATCCGGAGACGCCGCAGAAGCGTCTGATTAACCAGGCGGTGGATATCCTTCGCCGCGGGGGGGTGATTGTGTACCCCACGGATTCCGCCTATGCCATTGGTTGCCACCTCGGTGACAAGCAGGCGGCGGACCGGATCAAGCGGATTCGCAGGCTGGATGACAAGCACAATTTCACGCTGGTGTGCCGGGATCTTTCCGATATTGGCGTGTATGCCAAGGTAGACAACACCCAGTACCGGTTGCTGAAGAATTTCACGCCGGGGCCCTACACCTTCATTCTGGATGCCACCAGTGAGGTGCCGCGCCGGTTGCTTCATCCCAAGCGGCGGACTGTCGGTGTGCGGGTGCCGGACAATGCCATTGTTCAGGAGTTGCTGGGTGAGCTCGGTGAGCCGATTATGAGCAGCACGCTGATCCTGCCCGGTGAGACAGAGCCGATGACCGATCCCTACGACATCCGGGATACCCTGGAGCATGAGCTGGATCTGATTATTGACGGCGGGTTCTGCGGCATGGAGGCAACCACGGTGGTGGACTTCACCGGCGAAGCGCCGGTGGTGACCCGGGTTGGCAAAGGGGATCCGGCGCCTTTCGAAGTTTGATTACCCGGATGGGGCGCTGTCGGCCATCCTATGCCCGGGCGTTCAGGTTGAAAGCGTACGCCCGAGTATTGCCCGCCGCTTCTATCTGCCCGGCGCCCACCGAGCGCCGCAGGGTATCGTACCGGTGAACCAGGTCCTGAAGGCCGTTGAACTGCTGGTTTTCACTGATCAGTGTGTCCAGTAGCGGGTTGTTGACCCCGTAGGCCTGGTTCAGCTTGAGCGCGTTGTCCATGAAATCAAGCGTCGGTTCGTTGACGCTCAGGCGATTGAACGCTTCCTTGAAGTTTTTGTTCACGTTCAGGTCTTTTTCAATCAGTGCCCGGGTTTTGTCTGCAATTTTTCCTTCCACGGCAACGCTGCCGTTTTCATATTTGCTTACGTTGAGCGCGGTTGCCGGGTGCAGGTTGTATTCGGCAAGTTTATGCCGAAGTGTCTCCCGCACGAAGGCAAGATCCTGCCCCACGGTTTGTTTGTAGTCGGCCATGGCGAGCCGGCGGGCCTTCAGGCGGCCGAGGTCGGTCTGACTGTTGTCCGAGGGTGTGAAGCGGTCATCACCGGCGGTCGGCTCGGCTTCTACGGTTTTTGTTTGGGCCTTGGCCGCTGCGGTTTCCGGGCCTGTGGCCGGTGTCTGGCGCTTTTCCATGGCCTGCTGGAACTGGGTGCTTGCCCGGATCAGTGAAGTCAGTAGGGACATGGATGGTTTTCCTCCTTCGGCTTGCCCGAGAGCGGTTGCCGAACAGTCAGTGCTTGAGATTTCTGGTACTTACCACTGGTTCCTGCAGCTTTCAGGCCAACTCCACCGAACTTTCCCCGGTTTGCTTTTTCCATGCAGGGAGTGTCATTGACCTCTCCCCGATCTGACCCAAGTCAGGAAAAAAATGACACATATCTATAAAGTCCGGCGACAGTTGGCCGTTATTTTATCCAGTCAAACCAATTTTCAAGCCGCCCGCAGAGCGGTTCCTGAGTCGGGTTATCATGAAAAAACACTACTCCATTCGATTCCTGTTACTCGTTGCCCTGGCGACGGCTTTCTCGCTGGTACTTGTGTTTACCGTGCTCTATAGCGCGAATTCACAGCGTGCCCATGTTGAAGAGTTCAGCCACAAGTATGTCGACGGGCTGGCCAAGTCCTATTTCGACGGGCTGAACACCATGATGATCACCGGCACCATTGGCAACCGGGATGTGCTTCGGGAAAAGGTGAAGGCCCCCGAGGATGTTCTGGATGTGCGGGTGATTCGAAGTGATCTGCTGAACCGGGTCTTTGGTACCGGCAAGGAGTCCGAACAGAAACGGGAGCCCCTGGACAGGAAAGCGCTGTCCGGCGAGCGGGTGGAGGCTTATTCCAAAAATGAGGAGGGCCGGGTCTACACCCTGATTGAGCCGGTGATTGCCCGGGAGAACTATCAGGGCGTTAACTGCCTGGGTTGCCACCAGGCCAGGGAAGGGGACGTACTTGGCGCTATCCGGGTGGATTATTCCCTGGCGGGAAGCGATGCCCGTTTGCACCAACAGCTGCTCACCAGTGGTGGCATCCAGGTGGCCATATTCGTCGCCGTGTTTTTCCTGACGGCAGCGGCCTTGGGCCGGCTGGTGTTTTCCCGTCTGCGCCGGCTCCACGACAGGATGGACGAGATCTCCCGCAATTCCGACCTGACCATTGAGCTGGAAGTAACCCGTAATGACGAAATTGGCTCTGTCTCCCGCGCGTTTAACCGGATGATGGCGAAGATCAGGGAGAGCATGAACACCGTGATGGACAACGCCGAGCAAGTGGAGCAGGCGGCCCGCAGTATTGCTGGCAAGGCGGACACCACCGAGCGCGAGGTGCTGGCCCAGCGGGACAACACCGACCAGGTGGCCAGCGCCACCACGGAAATGGCGGCTTCCGCCGTGCAGGTCCGGGAAAACGCCATTCACACCACCCGTAAATCGGCGGACACAGCAGAATCCGCCACTAAGGGTGAGAGCCTCGCCCGCAACGCGGTGGAAGGCATCGGGGCGCTGAACAGCGAAGTACAGAGCGGCGCACAACGCATCGAACAGCTGGATCAGCGCACTAGTCAGATGTCGGATATGCTGGAGGTAATCTCCAACATTGCCGACCAGACCAACCTGCTGGCGCTGAACGCCGCCATTGAGGCCGCGCGGGCCGGTGAGCAGGGCCGTGGCTTCTCGGTGGTCGCCGATGAAGTGCGCGCACTTGCCTCACGCACCCAGGATTCCACCGAGGAAATCCGTAACACCATCAATGGGCTTAAGGGCGAAGTGGTGGACTGCGTGGCCACCATGCGACACGCCTCGGAGATGGCGGAACAGCAGGTATCCGCGATTCTCAAGGTGGAATCCGAGCTACAGGCCATTGCGGCGGCGGTGCGCCAGATTACCGATCTCAACCAGGAAATGGAAAGCGCTGCCAATGAGCAGAGCGAGGTTGCCGAATCCATCAATCACAACGTAATCGAAATCAGCCGTTCGGCGGAGCAGACCTCCGGCGACGCCAAGGAGACGGCCCGCATTGCGGGAGACTTGCTCTCCATGGCGGAAAACCTGCGAAAAACCATCGAGCAGTTCCGGCTTAACCAGGGCGGTCGCCATAAACCGGCGCGTTAACAGTTACCACGCCAGCCAGATAACGTGACGAGCGCCCTTGCCAGGGCGCAAAGCCCGCACCGTAACCGGCTCCACGGAAAACCCGGCGCGGCGCAGCCTCTCGGTAAATGCGTGCTCCGGGCCGGCGGACCAGTAAGCCAGGATGCCCTCGGGGCGCAGGGATTTCTGGGCCGCGGCAATACCATCCGGGGAGTAAATCCAGTTGTTCTCCTTGCGGGTCATCCCTTCCGGGCCGTTGTCGACATCCAGCAGGATGGCATCCCATTCGCCATCGCTGCTTCTAAGCAATTCCGCCACATCACCAACATGAACGCTGGCCCTGGGATCGTTCAACGGGTTCCTGGCAGCAGCGCCCAGCGGCCCCCGGTTCCACACTTCAACTTCGGGAACCAGTTCAGCCACCGTTACCTGCGCATCCTCGCCCAGTGCTGACAGCGCTGCGGCCAGAGTAAACCCCATTCCCAGCCCGCCAATCAGTACCCGGGGGGAGGGTTGATCTGCAATCCGCTCGCATGCCAGCGTGGCGAGCGCATCTTCCGAGCCGTGTATCCGGCTGTTCATCAACTCACCGGTAGTGCCGGCAATCTTGATAGAGAACTCATCGTTGCGCTGAAGCAGGCGTAATCGGGTTCCCTTGCCGGGAATGATTGCGGTGCCGATTTCGGTGAAGCGGGCCATTTGGGGTTCCGTTTGGTGGGTCGGACTCGCATCTTAACTTAGAGAATCCAAAAAAACGGAATACAACGATGAACATTCTTACGATTTATCGGATGATCCAGGGCAAAAGGACTATCTGGCGAAACACTGATGGACAGAAAACTTTAATCAGCCAGCGATGCGACGACGAAGTAGGTTTCAGGACTTCCTCTACTTCGTCAGCGCTCGCTGTGGATTAGAAGTTGTAACCCAGACCCACCGTATAAGCCCAGGCTCCGTCGTCCTGGAAGGCATCCGATGCGTCGTTGGTGTCGCTGAAGAAGAACTGGTATTCGGCTCGGGCGAGGAAATAGGTCTTCGTCCGCACGTAGTACTTTATTCCCGTTTCCAGGCCGGCGAAGGCGCTGTCCTTGACGCCATCGCCGTAGATCCCGCCGAGACTGCCGCCGACAAAGGGGCGCGCGCGATCAGCGAGAAACTGATAGTTGAAGTAACCACGGGTTGAGCCGTTCCAGAAATCATCCTTGACACTTTCTCCTTCGATGCTGGCGTAATTGATGCTTTGCCGGGCACCGGCAACCATGTTATCCCGCAAATACCAGCCCAGATCGCCGGTCACGCCGAAGCTGCCGCTGTTGAAATCCCGGTCGTTACTGCCTGTGCCGGAGAGGGAGAATTCGCGGTCGCCTTCATTCGGGCCGAACTCTGGGGATTGTGCGGATGCTGCCATAGGCAGGGTACCCAGAAAACAGAGTGTGATTGCCGCAGTGTAGACTCTGATCATGAGAAGCTCCTTACTTGCATTTTTCAGATTGCATTTCCGAAATGCGCTATTACGTGCTCGGCCCGGACCCGTTACGCAGCAGATGCCAAGGCAGTCAGCGGACGCCAGCACAGGCTCTCAGGATCAGTGTTTGACCGCTCGTCTGTCTGTTCGCAAGCACACACAGGAGGCTGAAAAGGGGATTTAAGGAGGGAGGAGAGTCGATACTTCTGGTCGGCTTAATCACACGAACTGTGTTGACGACATCCAGTGTTGATGCGGCAAGCGGATTGGTTTATGCCCGGCGTGCCTACACCGGAAAGTTTCCCCGGAAACGCCCGACAGGGGATTATTTATGGCATCAAAGAAGTAAGTCAACGTTACCGTGTTTGCTCCAAGAGCATTTGGCGATGGTTCGAGAAGGTCGCTTTCCGAAGCCGGTCCTGCTGTCCCCAAGAACCGCGCGGTGGCGTGAAGAGGGCCCCACTGAATTCTGTCCCTTAATAGACTTTATGAGATTAAAAGTCTAATATGAGACTGTTGATGCGCATAAAGCGGGGTTAGTATGATGAGTGCGATTGCAGAGAAAAAATCACTCGCTGAAGCCCGTCGCATGGGTGTCAGTGGCCTAAAAACTGCGTTCAACATTCTCGATAAATGGGGATGTGGTGCCGAACAGATGCAGGCTATTCTGAGGCTCCCGAAGGCAACCTTTTACAAGTACCGGAACGATCCCGAGAGCGCCCGTCTGGACCGGGATCAGGTCACGCGCATCAGCTACCTGCTGAACATGCATCAGGCCCTGCGGATTGTGTTTGAAAATCCGGAGAACGTGTATGGATTCATGCGAAAGAGGAACCACAACCCCTATTTCCATGGTAGGGCTCCGCTGGAGGTGATCGAAAGCGGAGATTTTGCAGCGCTATACGAGACGTTCAGGCGCATTGACGCCCTGCGTGGTGGTCTCTGGTGATGGAGTTGAACCTCCCGGTCATAACGGTTCCGAAAACAAAGGGCTTTCGCCTGGTCAACTCCAAGCTTCCTCCCATTGATATATTCAACGATGTGGCCGATCCCGATGAGTTTCAGGATCTTTTCGACCTGCAGGCCATGACAAACCCTCGCCTCAAGCAGGAAGTCGGTGACCTCAATTACATCGACCTGGAGGAAATTCCCTGGGGCATTCCCGGTTGTCCCTATGCTGCGTCGCCCTTTACCCATGTTTCCCCGGACGGAAGTCGGTTCAGTAACGGCGAGTACGGAATGTTGTATATCGGCGACACCATGGAGACAGCGCTCGCTGAGGTTGAATATCACCAGGGCCGATACCTGGCGAATATCGAGGACCTGAAATTCGACCGAATGATCTTCCGTGGCCTCGCCTGCACGTTTACCGGGGGCGTAATTCATGATGCCACCGCGTTGGCGGCGACCCACGGGATATACCAACCTGACGACTATTCCGCGTCTCGTGTGTTGGGTGCGCACCTTCGTGCTGGCGATTCTGAGGGAATCCAGTACTGGTCAGTGCGAAATTCCGGTGCCACTTGCTGGGGGTTATTTACACCAAGACACGTTCATTCGGTTGTACAGGCTGCGCATTTCGAATTCATCGTGTGTGGCGGGGAGATCGTAGACAGAAATAAAGTTCTCGGTATATGAGTTTTTCCAAAAACGCTAAAAAATTAACCTAAGCCCGGCCTCCAGTTACAGAGATACGGGGGGCACTCTGGACTAAGTGTATGTGGCGGGATGGAGCGGCATCTTAGCCTGCCCGCACCAATTACGGGTACCGGGCCGATGCTCGCCGGCATTTATTCTCTGGGGGGCTCATGCGGGCAGGCTTCACGTGGAATGGGTGGCAACCTTCAGCGGTTTACGCGGTGTCTTGGCAGTTTTCATACAAGGCTCACGTTTTCGCTCGCCATAAACCGTTAACGTTTGCGGGTTGTGAAAACCAGATCAAACGTTGTCAGGGAAGAATTCCATGATCACTCATCTCAAACCCGAATTTCGAAAGGCTTGGTTGCTTGCTGTTTTACTTTTGCTTGGCTCACTGCTCGCCGGATGTATGCCGGGTACAATTGAAACTGCCGCAGGCACCGCTTTCATCTGGGATCAGAAACAGGACTACAAACACAAGGGTGAAGTAGACCGTGCTGTCGACAGGTATGTGAGAGACCACGCCGAATCGCCTTGCAAGTATGGGGAGGACCGGGTGATGACCTCGGCGGTCGAAATTCTTAAAAAATACAGGCTTACAGGCCTGAAAGAGGTTTACAAAAGGCTTGAGGGCATCTATGAAGACGAGAGTCAGCCGGATAACGTTCGGGCTGGTGCTCTGTATAACATGGCGGTTTTGCAATCACGCAGGCATGCACCCAAAAAAATACTGGCCAGGGAGTTCTTCAAGCGGCTTTACATCGAGTTTCCCAACGAGTACCGCTGTATTTTTAAAGCAACGGAATGGCGGGATTCCATGATTGAACAACAGTTACTGCTGCCGGACGAAACCGTGGAGTCGTTTCTGCGTGAGGCCGCGGAAGATATCGAGAAAAGAAAAGGAGTGCAGTGACCGGTTGCGGCCCTGTGAGAAGAAGGCCTGCTCGCCAGTGCCCATCCAGAAACACGCGTTTTCAACCAGTTTGGCTCATCCCTGGATGTCGGTTTTGCTTTTTGCCAGCAGCCGACTGATCACATGCACGCCATCATTCAGCAACTGGCTGTCACTGGGCTGAGCAGTAGGGCTGGCCACCACGGTACTGTCGATGCGCAGCTTATCCAGAGAAGCCACCCCCGTGTCCCGCGGGCGTCCAATCTGGGCAAGGCAAAGAACTGGCGTCCTGCCAGCCCTCTGCAGGCTGTCTCTATTACAGCATTTTTTTCAGCTGTCCGTAATCTCCGCCGGTACGGAGCACCAGGGTGATGTCGTTGTCATTCCGGTTTCTGAAGAACCAGCCATGGTTGCCGGTAAAAGCGGCTTCCAGTTTGCCTTCGTCTTCCGGCACGCCCCGGCCTTTCTCGTATGAAATTGACTGGCCGCCCCCATCGCCATGGGTGTCGTAGTTGATGGGGCCACCCTCGGATGCCCAAGAGAACCGAGCCACGGCACTTTCTTCCATGGTGAGCTTGAACTCAGTACCTTCGCCAGGCGTGAGAACCACGCGCACTTCATCCTGCCACTGCGGTTCCGCAGGTACTGCTTCTGATGCTGTTTGCGCCTCGAGGGGCGCAGTTTCTGGCTCCAGGTTCGAGGCTGCTTCCTGGGTGGGTTCTTTAGCTACAGGTTGTGCTACTTCTGCTGCTGCCTGCTGATCGCCTGAGGATTGAACGGCAACCATCTGGGCGGCCTCGTCAGCGGCGGCCTCTTCGGCGAGCTGTTCCTTGATCTCGCCCATCTCGGTCAATCCCAGCAGTTGGCCCGCTCCGGTCGGGTCCAGGGCGTACTCGGCGGGCATTACCACAGTAACCAGCAGAACCAGTGCCACAATGGCAGCGATGATGGTTGATCGAATCAGTTTGGCGGCGCTGGGCAATTCTTCACGGCTTGGTGTATCGGTGTTGTACATACTGAATCTCCAGAATTAGGCGGCAAAATAACCGGTGAGCTGATAGCCAAAGAGCAGGAAACCTGCGCTCATCATGGCCGCGTTGGCGGTGTAGGCGTGGCGGAAAAAGCCGTCGGTTTTACGCCAGAAGCTGATGCCGATCAGGATCATGGCCAGGGCGATGAGTTGTCCGATTTCCACGCCTACGTTGAAGGCGAGGAGGTTCGGGATTAGCCCATCCGGTGAGATGTCGTATTCGATGATCTTGGTGGACAGGCCAAAGCCATGGAAGAAACCGAAAATGAGCGTGGCCGCCTTGGTGTTAGGCTGAAATCCAAACCAGCGCTGATAAGCACCAATATTGTCCAGTGCCTTGTACACGATGGAGAGACCGATAATTGCATCAATGATGTAGCTGTTGATGCCCACGTTGAAATACACCCCCAGCAGCATCGTGGTGGAATGCCCCAGGGCAAACAGGCTCACGTAGATCGCGATGTGCTTCATTTGGTAGAGGAAGAAGATCACACCCAGCAGGAACAGCAGGTGGTCATAACCGGTGACCATGTGTTTGGCCCCGAGGTAGGTGAACGCAATGAGGTTTACACCGGTAATTTCCTGAATGTACCCCTTATCGCCCTGGGCGACAGAATGGGCCAGCACATCGGTACTCAGGCCCAGCAAGCCCAGTGTCAGAAATATCCAGAAGAGACGACTGCCTGCGCCCGTCGAGGACATAATACGGCAACCGCCAAGCAAACTTGACAACATAAAGACTCCAATCGAATTTATTTCCGTGGGCCGCCTAAGCGGCAAGAATCAAGCAGGAAGGAGTGCTTTTGGAGGGCGTTCGAGCCGATAGCGCAAGCTGCGGGGGGAATCACCGGCAAAGGGCACCTGTTGCCGGAGAACGGTAAGGCTTTGGGAAACCAGGGGAACCCTTAGCTGGTCCACTGTCTCGTGGGTGTGATTTCCCGCATCGTGGTGCAGTGAGACCTCTGGTTCTTCGTCAAAATCATGGCTGTGCCCATGCCCACCATGACTGTCTGAATGGCCGCTGAGTCGTGATTCCCAATCACTTGCCAACTCAGCCACGCCGTGAGAGAACACCTCGCCAATCACCGACAGTGACAGGCCCGCCAATGCGAACAGCATGACGAGCGTCGGAAGCAGTTTTCTTTGGTGAATGGCCGAAATCATCAGTTTGTTGCGTCGAGTCGGTTGTTGGATTTCAGCGAAAACAAAGGATAACATCCCCCCGTGGGGGATAGGAATTAAACATGGTAAATGATCATACGCATCAATCGCACTCGAACATCATCAAACGCCTGAAGCGGGCCAGCGGCCATCTTGAAAGCGTGATTGGCATGATTGATCAGGGAAAACCCTGCCTGGAACTGGCGCAGCAGCTTCACGCTGTGGAAAAGGCCATTCAGCAAGCCAAGCGCGTACTGGTACAGGACCACATTGAGCATTGCCTGGACGATGCCATCGGGCCGCTGGAGCCGGACCAGCAGCGGCGCGTCGATGAATTCAAGGCAATCGCCCGGTATCTTTGATTCCATCACTGTTGCTTCTCTGTGTTACTCACACCGCAAAGGTTCCACCGTCACGTGGACCAGGGAGTGGCAGCGGGCCTGAATGCGTTCCTTGTAGACTGTGGGCGACTCGGGCTGGTGGGAGACCACTGAGACAATAGCCGCATGAATGTTTGGGCCAATCGCCCACACATGCAGATCACTGACTTTGGCATCGTCGTCTTCCACTGCCAGTTTGACGGTTTCCTCCATGTCTTGATGTTGCTCATCGAGGAGCACTTTTGACGTGTCTTTCAACAGGTGCCAGGACCAGCGTGTTACCAGAATGGCACCGATAATACCCATCATCGGGTCCATCCAGTTCCATCCCGCATATTTACCGGCTACAAGGGCAACAATGGCCAGGACTGAGGTCAGGGCATCGGCAAGCACATGAAGGTAGGCCGCCCGGCGGTTGTGGTCATGGTGGTGATGGCCGTGATCATGCCCGTGACTGTGGCCATGGTCATGCCCCGCATCCCCCAGTATCCAGGCTGACACCCCATTGACCACGAGGCCGATGATGGCCACGAAAATTGCACCATCGAAGGAAATGGGGACTGGCTGGATAAAACGCCCAACGCTCTCGATGACCATGTAGAGAGCAAAGACAGCCAGTAGAATCGCACCGGTAAAGCCGCCCAGCGCATTGACCTTCCCCGTACCAAAAGAGAACCGAGCGTTGCCTGCATTTTTCCTGGCGTACGCATACGCGAAGGCGGCAATGCCCAGAGCCACCGCGTGCGATCCCATGTGCAGGCCATCGGCCAGCAAGGCCATTGAGCCGTAAACGATCCCTGCCAGGATTTCCCAGGCCATCATCGCCAACGTCAGGCCCACCACGATGAGTGTTCGGATTTCGCCAGAGCGCTTCAGATCCTGACCGAAGATGTGATTATGTTGCCAATGGTCGAGTCGTTCGTGGTGCATAACAGTATTCCTGGCAAGGATGACGAATAGTGAGCCTGAGGGCCAAGATCGAGCTTTTGACACATCCCCCCAAGGGGGATAGCATGAGAATGCTACTGTAGTCAGATGACTACCACAACCTTTCAGTCCTGACCATGTCACTGGAGAGGCGATGCTTGAGATCCTAAAACACCGAACCTATCGCCATTTGTTCCTGGTCCAGGTGGTTGCATTGCTGGGTACGGGGCCGACGTCATCAACTTAAGCCCCGGACAAGCCAAAAGCCAGCCCTGGCAGCCTGTCGGACGTCATGGGCAGGGGATAAACAGCGTCACCGGGGTGATGTGGCAACGGTCAGCGCCGGATGAGGCGATCTGCAGGGTTTGCTTGAGGCGCAGGTAGTCGGTTTCGATGCCCCAGCGACGGTGGTAAAGCGGGGCAAAGTCGGCGGCGGGGAAGGCCTGTGCATCCCGCAGGGAGGTGGCGAGGACTTCGGTGGTACCCCCGGCAGGACTCGAACCTGCTACCTTCCCCTTAGGAGGGGGACGCTCTATCCAGATGAGCTACGGGGGCATTATCGCGAGAAGGGCGGTATGATAGCGGGCTGAGCTCTTAGGCTCAAGGTGCAGCTTTGTTTCGGTGAATTTCACGGAGTGCGTTTTGCCTGAACCTTTCTCGTTGAGCGTGATTGTCCCGGTCTGGATGGAGGCTGCGAGCGTTGCTGATACGCTCCGGGCTCTGCAGCCGATTCGCGCTCGGGGGCATGAGGTTATTGTGGTGGATGCTGGCAGCAGTGATCGCACCGCCGAACTGGCAAGGCCTCTGTGCGATCGGTTGGTGGTTTCCGGGAAGGGTCGGGCGGTTCAGATGAACGCCGGTGCGGCTGTTGCCAAGGGGGACGTGTTTCTTTTCCTGCACGCAGACACCCGGCTTCCGGACAATGCCCTGGATCATCTCGTGGAATTTGCCCGCTCGCACCGTGCCTGGGGCCGGTTTAATGTGCGCCTGAGTGGCCAGCGGCCGACGTTCCGGGTGATTGCCTGGTTTATGAACCAGCGCTCCCGCCTGACCGGTATCTGCACCGGCGATCAGGCGATGTTTGTGCGCCGGGATGCATTCGAGGCGCTGGCGGGTTTTCATCCCATGCCTTTGATGGAAGATGTGGAATTTTCCCGCCGCCTTTGCCTGGTGTCCCGTCCCTTCTGTATAAAAGAACCTGTCGTTACCGATAGCCGCCGGTGGGAAGAGCACGGTGCCTGGCGGACGATTTTCCTGATGTGGCGGTTGCGCTGGCGTTATTGGCGCGGTGAATCGCCGGAGTCTCTGGCCCAAATCTACCGATCGGATGTCCGTAATGCCTCAAAGTAATCCCCCCTCGGCGGTATTTCTCCAGTTTGCCAAGTGGCCGGAAGCCGGTCGGGTCAAAACCCGGTTGATGCCGGAATTGGGCGCGATAGGTGCGCTCGAAGCCCATATAAGGCTCACGCTGGCGGTTCTGGACAACCTGTGCGCTACCGGGTATCCGGTGGAGTTCTGGTGGGACCGGCCGGTGGATGACCGGCCAGGGGAAGCTGCCACCATTCTTGAAGAAGTGAACGGTGCGGGGCTGGTTCAGGGGGTGCAGCAGGGCAGCACGCTCGGGGAGAGAATGCACGCGGCACTCAGCCAATCCCTTCGCGACTATGACAGGGTCCTGGTGGTTGGCAGCGACTGTCCCTCTGTGGATCCGGATTATGCCCGCAAGGCGGTGGCCAGTCTGGCGGATTACGATGTTGTGCTGGGGCCGTCTGATGATGGCGGTTATGTCCTGATTGGCGCTTCACGGGTAGCCGAGGGAATGCTGGATAACATTGCCTGGGGTTCGCCGGATGTTCTGATCCAAACCTGTGAACAGCTTGATGCTGCAGGGCTCAGCTATTTCGTGCTGGAGCCCCGCTGGGATGTGGACGAGCCCGAAGACTGGGCCCGTTTTCTCCGTACCTGCTGAGACTGTCAGCTGGCGGGCACTGGCGGTAGTTCGGTCAACTTGCCCAGGGCCTGATCCGCTTGCAGGCCGTTGCCACCGGTGACCACCCGAAGTGACTGTTCCCGCTTAAGTACGGCTTTCCGGAAGGTGTCCAGAAGCTCCTGCAGACGGACATTCCTCACCGCTTCGGCCAGTTGCTCCCGGGAGTTGAAGCTTTCCGCACCACGATCAATCTCACGCCAGTAACGGCTGGAGATCTCGCCCAGTTGCCGGTCCTGTTCGAGCAGTTTGCTGATCACGGCCTGTTTTTCCTGGTTCAGCCGCTCACTGCTCAGCCCGGCCAGTGTGCTCTCGAATTCTACGGAGAATTCCGTTACCGCCTGGTCAATCTCGGTTTGTGAGGCGGACGGTGACTGCACTACAAAGCCCAGTGCCGGGGTCTCCAGCATTTCATAGGGGGTGGCGTAAACGATGTAGCCCAGCTGGCGGCTGGTTCGGATCTCCTCGTAGAAGGGGCTGCTGATGATCTGCGCCAGCAGGCGGAAACGGGCCCGCTCCTGGAAACTGGTGTTGTCTCCCTGCATGTAGAGCGTGTAGCCGGTGTCCGGGTGGTCTACGGTCAGGGAAACTTCGGTTTCCCGCTCTGGCAGTTGGCGCACCTGGCTGCGTGCTACCCGGGCGTTTTCGGTGTTTCGCAGGACCATGGCGTCGATCTGCCGGGCCAGATTGAGAGCCGATGCCTCAGTGAGATTTCCGTGGGCGAGCATCACCGGGTCTACTTGCGAGAATGCCGCCTTCGAGAACGAGCGCAGTTCATCGAACGTCACTTCCCGGGCTGCCCTGAGCTTTTCGTCCGTGCTCCAGGCGCCTTCGATCAGGGAGGTCTGGACAAATTCAGAGGTTTGCTCAACCGGGCGGTCTTTCGCCTTGTTCTGCAGGCTGTCGATCAGGTTCTGCCGGGCAATATCGAAACGCTGTCTGGTCAGCTCCGGTGCCGCTACCTGAAGCAGGATCCGGTTCATCAGGGTGTGCAGTTTGTCGTTGTAACCGCCCACACGAACCGTGATGCCGCGCAGGTGTGTATAAACACTGTAATCCAGGCCGGCCAGGCTGGCGGAGTAGGCCCAGGCATTGAGGTTGGCGTTGATGGAGTCCACCAGCAGCTGGGTCAGTACATTGCTGCGGGCAGATGCCGGTGCGGCCGGTGTTCGCAGGCTGATGAACACGTTGGCCCTGGGCGTATCAAACCGGGTATCCCGGGCAAACCAGACCTCCATGCCCCGGAGTGAGCCCAGTGATGTCGGCTTTTTCATGGTGCCCCCCGGCACCATCTCCAGGTCTTCTGGTACAAAGGGATTGGCGGACGGCAATTGCAGCTGGGCGGCAAGCTCCGGCAGCTGCGGGGTTGTCAGCGCGTTCGGATCCAGTGGCTCGCGGCTCCAGGCAGCCTCGTACCAGTCGGTGCGGTTCGGATTTTCCAGCCCGGGGTTCGGCGCCAGAACAAATGCGAGGACATTATCCGGCGTCAGCCGGTTCAGAATATCCCGGTACTGCTCCGGCGCATAACGTTCAACCAGCCAGGGTGCACGAAGCAGGTCCTCCGGCGGATAATCCATGAGCTGGCTGGACAGTCGCATGGCCTCATGCAGTGGGCTGCCCTGTTCACGGAACCGGAAATCAATGCGGGCCAGGTTCTGCATCTCCAGGAAGCGTTGCTCACTGATGCCTTTCTGGCGAATCTTTTCGATGTAATCGAACACCAGTGGCAGGATTTCCTCGTGGCGGCTCAGCCCTTCCGGGGTCAGGGAGATGCTGATTTCCAGAGTGGCGTTTTCGCCGGTGTCCATTCCCAGACCGGCTGACAAACTTTCAGCAAGGCCGGCCCGTTTGAGGACATCAAACAGGCTGCCAGGCCCCTCATGGCCGAGCAGGTTGGCCACGTAACTGGCGGGCTTGGTTCGGTAGTTATTCTCTTGCGAGGGAATAGGGAAGGTCAGCGAGAGGCTTCGCACATCCTTGAGTGCTTCCACTGTTACCTTGGCCGGCAGTGCATCCTGTTCAAAGAGACTGGCGGTATGGCGCCTGGGTTGGAGACTGCGGTTTTCGATGGTGTCAAAGCGGCCACGCACCATGGCTTCCAGATCGTCCAGGGTTTGCGGCCCGTAAACCGCCAGAGACATAAGGTTGGCGGAATAGTGCTGCTTCCAGAATTCGATGAGGTCCGGGCGCAGCGGGTTGTCGTCGGTGTTTTCAAGCGTGCTCAAATTGCCAACGGCAAACTGGCTGAAGGCGTGGTTCGGATTGCTGACCGCCTTTTTAACGGAATAGAACCTGCGGCCATCGTCTTTCTGTTTGGCGCTGAACTCCGAATGGACGGCATTGCGTTCACGGTCCACCAGTTCGGCAGTGAACAGCGGTGCCGCAAACTGCTGGGCGAACCGGTCCAGTGCCGGTTTCAGAAATTCAGCCTGAATATCAAAGAAATAGTTGGTGTCCTGGAATGCGGTAAAGGCATTGTGCTGGCCGCCATGGCTCTTGATGAACTGCTGGTATTCACCCGGCGCCGGGTATTTTTCGGTGCCAAGAAACAGCATGTGCTCCAGGAAGTGGGAGAGCCCCTCGCGATTTTCCGGATCGTCTCCGCTGCCAACGGCCACATTCATTGAGGCCGCTGCCTTGTCTGCCTCCTTGTCCGAAACCAGGATAACCTTCAGGCCATTCTCCAGTTCGATGAACCGGTACTGGTTGTCATCATTGGGGCTTTTTTCCGGAATCTGGGCGGCAAGAGTAAAGGTGCTGAACAGCAGGAGTGTGAGCAGGGCAAACAGGCGTATCATCTGGCTTTGCATTGGGTGTTTCCTGGCGATGCGGGTGCTCATAGGCTCTCTGTTATCCTGTGAATGTGTTCTGGGTTCAGTGCATCAGCGCTTTGCGGGTACTTTCCGGCTGCTGGTCAAGGGTCTTACGAGCCAGGTCAGCGGCCTTCTCACCATCCAGCTGACCGGAGGCAATGCGCTCAAGGACGGTTGCCATAATGGCAACGGACTGGCGGTAATCGGAAAACTCGGCCTGAAAGGCGCTGTCGATGGCTTCGTAAACCGCCTGAATTTTCTGCTCGCGGGCCCCGGCGTTTTCGGCCGTATCGTTAATGGCCTTCAGGCAGGCCCGGGCAATAGAAATGTAGCGTTCCGCGTTGGGGTTGTCTTTTTGCATGATCGGGATTCCGGCGGTCGGTTTTCCTGTGAAGTGAAG
This sequence comes from Marinobacter metalliresistant, assembly GCF_038098645.1. Classification (NCBI taxonomy): domain Bacteria; kingdom Pseudomonadati; phylum Pseudomonadota; class Gammaproteobacteria; order Pseudomonadales; family Marinobacteraceae; genus Marinobacter; species Marinobacter metalliresistant. Next base: position 4,368,659 of record NZ_CP101118.1, read on the forward strand.
AGATGCCAAAAGGCGCGATAAGTTCCTGATTATGTCATTGCTGGCGGGGTGTTTCATTGCTTTGTGGTAATCCTGCAATGGGGCAGGCAGGCGGCAATTCCTGTGCTAGTCTCAAAAGCATTGTGTCGGTGAACCGGACACGCCTTTTAAAGGCCCCGGCCCGAAAAGTTAGAGTAATAGCTCTATTAAAAACAAAGGCTTGCAGAGTAAAAGCTCTAAAAAAGTTCGATACATGAAGGTTGCAATTAAGTACAATGCCGGCGTTTCCGGATTGACCTAAGACTTTAGTCGCATGGGGGCCGGCATGGATAGACAACAACCGAGCAACAAGCAGGGTGGACGATTGATGAATTATTTCCTGACCGGTGGCACCGGATTTATTGGCCGATTTCTCGTAGAGAAGCTGCTGGCACGCGGTGGCACGGTACATGTGCTGGTACGTGAGCAGTCCCAGGATAAACTCGAACAACTGCGCGAACGCTGGGGCGCAGACGAAACCCAGGTAAAGGCCGTTATCGGCGACCTGACCAGTAAAAATCTGGGTATCGATGCCAAAACGCTCAACGCCCTGAAGGGACAGGTTGATCATTTCTTCCATCTGGCGGCGGTGTACGACATGGGTGCCGATGAAGAGGCCCAGCAGGCAACCAACATTGAGGGCACCCGGGCTGCGGTCAATGCGGCCGAAGCCATGGGCGCGAAGCATTTCCATCACGTGTCTTCCATCGCCGCGGCCGGTCTGTTCAAGGGTATTTTCCGTGAGGACATGTTCGAGGAAGCGGAGAAGCTGGATCATCCGTACCTGCGCACCAAGCACGAGTCCGAGAAGGTCGTGCGCGAAGAGTGCAAGGTGCCGTTCCGCATCTACCGTCCGGGCATGGTCATCGGTCATTCCGCCACCGGCGAAATGGACAAAGTGGATGGCCCCTATTATTTCTTCAAGATGATCCAGAAAATCCGCCACGCACTGCCCCAGTGGGTTCCCACCATTGGCATTGAAGGCGGCCGGCTGAACATTGTGCCGGTGGATTTCGTGGTCAAGGCCATGGACCATATCGCCCACCTTGAGGGTGAAGACGGCAAGTGCTTCCACCTGGTGGATTCAGACCCGTACAAGGTTGGTGAGATTCTCAATATCTTCAGCGAGGCGGGTCACGCTCCCAAAATGGGCATGCGTATCGATTCCCGTATGTTTGGCTTTATTCCGCCATTCATCCGTCAGAGCCTGAAGAACCTGCCGCCGGTGAAACGGCTGACAGCAGCGGTTCTGGACGATATGGGCATTCCGCCTTCGGTGATGTCCTTCATCAACTATCCGACCCGTTTTGATGCCCGCGAAACCGAGCGCGTTCTGCAGGGTACCGGTATCGAAGTGCCGCGCCTGCCGGATTACGCACCGGTTATCTGGGATTACTGGGAGCGCAACCTGGATCCGGACCTGTTCAAGGACCGCACACTGCGGGGCACAGTTGAAGGCCGCGTTTGTGTGGTTACTGGTGCAACCTCCGGTATCGGTCTGGCCACGGCCCAGAAACTGGCTGACGCAGGCGCCATCCTCGTTATCGGCGCCCGTAAACTGGAGCGCCTGAAAGAAGTATCGGCGGAGCTGGAGTCCCGTGGTGCCAGCGTGCATGCGTATCCGTGCGATTTCTCGGATATGGAAGCCTGCGATGAGTTCGTGAAAACCGTTCTGGATAACCACGGCCATGTCGATGTGCTGATCAACAACGCCGGCCGCTCCATCCGCCGCTCACTGGATCTGTCCTTCGACCGTTTCCATGACTTTGAGCGCACCATGCAGCTGAACTATTTCGGCTCTGTGCGCCTGATCATGGGCTTTGCACCCAAGATGCTGGAGCGTCGCCGCGGCCACGTGGTGAATATTTCCTCCATCGGTGTACTGACTAATGCACCCAGGTTCTCCGCCTACGTCGCCTCAAAGTCCGCGCTGGATGCGTTCAGCCGTTGTGCCGCCTCTGAGTGGTCTGACCGCAACGTAACCTTCACCACCATTAACATGCCGTTGGTAAAAACGCCGATGATCGCACCAACAAAGATCTACGATTCGGTGCCAACGCTGTCGCCGGATGAAGCAGCAACTATGGTGGCCGATGCCATCGTTTACCGGCCGAAGCGCATTGCGACCCGTCTGGGTATCTTTGCCCAGGTGCTGCATGCCCTGGCGCCGAAGATGGGCGAGATTGTCATGAACACGGGTTACCGGATGTTCCCGGATTCACCGTCTGCCGCAGGCAGCAAGTCTGGCGAGAAGCCCAGGGTGTCTTCCGAGCAGGTAGCCTTTGCTGCCATCATGCGAGGCATTTACTGGTAATCGTAATGTGCCCCGAAATGAAAAAACCCGCCTCGGCCTAGCCGTTCACTTAAAGTGGATCTGGCTTGGCCCAGTCGGTTAGTAGAAAGGGCCGCTGGATTTCCCAGCGGCCCTTTTCGGCATCTGATCACAAAAAGCAGGAAAAACCCCTGCATGGTAATGCCATTAGCTGGATCAGGATTTGCCACCGCTCTTGCCTGCATCATTTATATCAATCATCCCTACTGAGCGTGCTTTTTTGTTAAAGCTCACTGTCGAGGTGCAACCACGGCTTTCGCAAATAACAGTTATGAGTGCATCGCTAAAATCGGCGTTCCCGGTTGAGAACCGCTTGAGCGCCAGATACACCAAATCGGCTTCGTCGATCATCAACTGTTTGGTGGTCAATAGTGCGTTGACAACATTTTGAATGGCATTTTTCGGTTGCTGGTAGCACGTCTCCAAAACCCAGATAACCTCAACCAGCACAATCGATGTAACGAAGCCTGGATTGCGCGAGGTCAACCGCTCCTCAACCAGCCTGTTAGTAATAGCCGCTTGACCTGGGTCGTCCTGGGTTAGGTAGCGCACGAGAACATTGGTATCCAGCCCAATCATAGACCCGCCCTTTGCCGGATCGCTGAGTCCATTTCCTCTATGCTGACGATCCGGGTAGGCGTAATCATTCCCTTCAGCCGACTAACATCCTCAACAGCGGCAAGCACTTCCCAGTGACCTTCCGCCACTTTCACAAACTCCACTCGATCTCCAGGGCCAACCTTCATGTCGGTGCGGACGTTAGCCGGGATCGTAATTTGTCCTTTACTGGTAATCGTTGCTGTAGTCATTTCACCTTTCCTCTTATCAAAATCCTTACTATAGGTAAGGTATCAATTAGGCAAAAAAATAGCCAGCGCTGACTCATGTTTTCCTGTCGGGTTTAAGCGCCTCGGTTTCGGCCATAACGAAGTGTTCATGGCCGGCAAGTGGGAGATCTGGAAAGATATCTTTCTATTGGAAAAAGGCACCAACACTGTATGGCTGCACAGAATTGGTACCTTTGTAGCACGGCCCTCTTGCCTGAATCCACTTTAAGTGAACGGCTTGCGCCTTGGCGGGTTTTTTGTGGCTGTTATCCGGTCTTTTCCGGGATCAGGGGAGGCGGAAAGCCGCCCAGTTGCTTCCAGCGATTGACGATACCGCAGAACAGGTCTGCCGTTTTTTCGGCATCGTAGGCGGCAGAGTGGGCTTCCTTGTTACTGAACGGAATGCCGGCCAGCTTGCAGGCCTGGGCCAGGACGGTATGGCCGTAGGCGAGGCCCGCCAGGGTAGCGGTGTCGAAGGTCGAAAAGGGATGGAACGGATTGCGCCGGATATCGGAACGCAGTGCGGCTGCGAAGATGAAGTTATGGTCAAAGGAGGCGTTGTGGCCAACCAGAACCGCCCGTTTGCAGTCGTGGTTTTTGACGGCCTTACGGATCGGATTGAAGATTTCGCTCAGGCCTTCCCGCTCGGGCACCGCCTCCCGTTCCGGATTCCAGGGGTCAATGCCGGTAAAGTCCAGGGCGGACTGCTCCAGGTTGGCGCCTTCAAAGGGATCAATCTGCTGAACGTGGGTTTCGGTGCGGCGCAACCAGCCGTCGTCGTCCATGGTCAGGATAACGGCTGCCACTTCCAGTAACGCGTCTCGCTCGGGATTGAAACCGGCGGTTTCCACATCGACAACAACGGGCAAAAAGCCGCGGAAACGGCGGGACATAGGGTGCGGTGGTTTGTTTTCGTCAGTCACTCAAGCTCCGGTCTTGGCCGTGTGTGAGAAGGAATCAGCTATGTTTCGCCAGCCGCCAGTGAACAGTTTCACCGGCTTTCAGCGGCACAATGGTGCCCTCAGCCAGGGGCAGCTCCCTGGGCATGGTCCAGGGCTCACGAACCAGGGTGATGGTGTCGGTGTTGCGCGGCAGGCCATAGAAATCGGCGCCGTTGAAGCTCGCGAAGGCCTCGAGTTTGTCGAGAATGCCCAATTCTTCGAAGATGTCGGCATACAGGCCGATGGCGCCGTAGGCGGAGTAACACCCGGCACAGCCGCAGGCCGCTTCCTTGCGATCTTTGGCGTGGGGCGCGGAATCGGTTCCCAGGAAGAAGCGTTGGTCACCGCTGGCAACGGCGTCCCGCAGGGCCTGCTGATGGCGGTTGCGCTTGAGGATTGGCAGGCAGTAAAGATGTGGGCGAATGCCACCTACAAGCATGTGGTTGCGGTTGTACATCAGATGCTGGGGCGTCAGGGTGGCGCCCAGGTTATCACCGCTATGCTGTCTCACAAAGTCCGCCGAATCGGCCGTGGTGATGTGCTCCAGTACTATCCGGAGGTTCGGGAATGCTTCCAGAGTCGGGGCCAGCACCCGCTCCAGAAAGACCTTCTCCCGGTCGAAAATGTCGATATCGGCATCGGTCACCTCGCCATGCACCAGAAGCAGCATGCCGCAGTCGGCCATGGCTTCCAGTACCGGGTAGATGTTCCGGATGTCCTTCACGCCGGAGGCGGAATTGGTGGTGGCGCCGGCCGGGTAGAGCTTTGCGGCCACGAGGCCAGCGGCTGTGGCCTCCCGGATGGTTTCCGGGGTAGTGCTTTCGGTCAGGTACAGGGTCATCAGTGGTTCAAAGCCGGTGCCGCTGGCGGCTGCAAGGATCCGGTCCCGGTAGGCGGTGGCATCCGCTGCGGTTGTTACCGGTGGTGCCAGGTTGGGCATGATGATGGCCCGTCCGAAACAGGCCGCAGTGGCAGGCACGACGTCCCTCAGGATATCGCCGTCCCGGACGTGGAGGTGCCAGTCGTCGGGGCGGGTAAGAGTAAGCTGGTCTGTCATGGCAGTTGTCCGCAATACCTTTGGCGAGGCCGGGCCGGAAAAATTGGCAAGGCCGGGGCTGAAAAATTGGCAAGGCCGGGGCTGAAATTAAAGGACCTTGAAAAAATTTGCCGGATTATACCAGAAGGGGCCGGCGATTGTTTTCGCCTGGGGGCTAAAGAAACACGGACGAAGGCCGTTAAACACTCAAAGCTTTTTAACTCCCTGATACCGATGGCAACCGATATGGGATTCCGCCCCCGCAACAATCCGATGACTGTGCTGGCCGCCTGCCTTTTCAGTGTGTTTTTGCCCGCAAGTGGGCAGGCTGCGAGCTATGGTGCTGGTATTGAAAATAGCCAGTGGTACCTGGCCGAGTCGGTTTTCGAATGTCGCCTGGTGCACGAAGTGCCCGGTTATGGGCGAGCGGTTTTCTATCATCGCGCCGGCGAAAGCCTGTCGTTCTTTCTGGAATCTGAATCGCCGCTGATGCGCCCGGGGCGGGGTAGCCTGGTAGCAGAAGCGCCATCCTGGCGCCCGGGTGTGGCGCCGCGGCCCTTGGGAACGGTCAATGTCTCGGATGATCGCCGCCAGGTCACTCTGGATACCCGCCTGGCCTTTGTTCTGGCTCGCGGCCTGCTTGATGGCATGCGCCCCGTCGTTACCCGGGAGTCCTGGTTTGACGGCCGGCCGGTGCGGGTATATGTGTCCAACATCAATTTTTCCGGCGAGTATCAGCAATACCAGCGCTGTACTTCCAACCTGCTGCCGGTGAATTTTGACCAGATCCGCCGCTCACGCATTCCGTTTGCCAGCGGCAGCAGCCAGTTGTCGGATCGGGACAGGAAGTTGCTGGAAAATATTGTGACCTATGTGATTGCGGACTCGACAGTGGAACGGATTTTCGTGGATGGCCACAGTGACAGTATTGGCAGCCGGATCAACAACCGGGCCCTCTCGGAAGATCGTGCCAATGTGGTGGCGGATTACCTCAAGGCCCGGGGGCTTGATGAAAACATGATTACCGTCAGGGCCCATGGCGATCAGTACCCGGTATCAAACCGCCCGGCGGACAATCGCCGAACCAACATTCGCCTGCAGCGGGCCGGTGACCAGCCGGAACTGCAACAGGCCAACGGCTACGGCGGGGATCTCCGGGGATAACCGGGATCAGTAAACCGAATTCAGCACTTCCAGATGGGCGTTCACACTCTCCGCCAGAGCACGCAGGTGGTACCCGCCTTCCAGCGTTGAAATGATCCGGTCGTTGCTATGTTCATGGGCAACGCCCACAATCATTTCTGTCAGCCAGCGGTAGTCTTCAGCATCCAGGTTCAGCTCCGCCATCGGGTCCAGTCGGTGGGCGTCAAAGCCCGCTGAAATAACGATCAACTGGGGTTTGAAGTCGTTCAGCCGCTTCAGCCAGCCCGCCTCCACCCGCTTCCGGTACTCCTCTGAGGAACAGTTCGCCTCAATCGGAATGTTCACAATATTTTCCGCTTGCCGGTGCACGTGGGAGTGCGGGTAGAAGGGGTGCTGGAAGCTGGAGCACATCAGGATCCGTTCATCACCACTGACAATATCCACCGTGCCGTTGCCCTGGTGCACATCAAAATCGATGATCGCGACCCGTTCGAGATGATGGAAGGTCAGCGCGCGCATGGCGGCCAGGGCGACGTTGTTGTAAAAACAGAAGCCCATGGATTTGGCGCGCTCGGCATGGTGGCCTGGCGGGCGGGCACAGACAAAGGCATTGGTTACCTGGCTGCTCATGACCATATCCACCGCCTGGATATTGGCGCCGGCGGCCAGGCGGGCGGCGCGAAGGGTATCCGGCATCATGGCGGTATCCGGGGCGGTAAACACCCGGCCCCGGGTCGGTTGCATCAGGTCGAGCTGGTGCAGGTATTTTTCCGGGTGCACCGTCAGAAGCTGATCACGGGTAATTTCCTCCGGCCGGACCCAGTCGAGCTTCTGGTCCAGCCCGGTATCCGCCAGATAACTGATGATGGCCGCAAGTCGCTCCGGGCTCTCCGGGTGCTCCGGGCCCATGTTGTGTCTCATGAAGTCATCGTGGGAAAAGAATGCCGTGGTCATACGTCTCGGGCTGCCTTCAATATGCTTATATTTTCTCCAAGCTTATCAGGGAAAACCACAGGGTGCCGTGTTTCTTTGGTCTTATAGAGACGATAGCCATTTCACATCTGCGGTTCACGGCATAAGATAAGGGTCGCATCCATAAGTAACCTGTTTTATTGCATTTATTACCTCAACGGCCTTCCGGCCGGACAGAAGGAGAGTCAGCTTGAGCACCCGGTATCTGGAAAGCCTGTTCAACCCCGCGTCCATTGTGGTGATCGGTGCGTCGGAGCGGGCGGATAACCTTGGCGGCATGGTATTAAGGAACCTGATGGGGGGCGGTTATCCCGGACGGTTGCTGGTGGTTAACCAGAACGATTACGAGAACGTCCACGGGGTGCCGTGCGTCAGGAAAGTCTCGAAAATGGAATTTTCCCCGGATCTGGCCATTATCTGCACCCCGCCGGACACCGTAGCCAAGACCATAAAACGACTGGGTGAGGCCGGTGTTCGCACCGCCATTGTGATGACCGGTGGCATGTCCCGTACTCACAGTAAAACCGGGCAGCCCCTGATGTATTCGGTACGGGAGGCGGCCCGGGAAACCGGTATACGGGTTCTTGGCCCCAACACCATCGGTCTGATGGTGCCGGCCCGCAGCCTGAACGCCACCTATGCCCACATGGGGGTGATTCCTGGCCGGGTGGCTTTCGTTGGCCAGTCGGGCACCATTGCCAGCTCGGTGATTGACTGGGCTTTCGCCCGGGGTGTCGGGTTTTCCTATTTTTTGACCCTTGGCGATGGCATGGACATCGATCATGACGATCTGATTGATTACCTGGCCCAGGACACCCAGACCCGCGCTATTCTGCTTCACATCGAGAACATTCCCAACGCCCGTCGTTTCATGTCGGCGGTCCGGGTGGCTTCCCGCACCAAGCCAGTGATTGCGGTGAAATCCGGCCGGGTGCCGGAATCCGAGTGGTTTCCCCATGAATTACCGGCCGGGCTCAAACGCAGTGACCCGATCTATGATGCCATGCTGCAGCGTGCCGGTGTGCTGCGGGTTGACGGTCTGGGGCAGATGTTCGATGCCCTGGAAACCCTGACGCGAATGCGACCGCTCCGGCGGGAAACGTTGGCGATCATGGCCAATGGAGTAGGGCCGGGGGTGCTGGCGGTGGACCGGCTGGCGGACCTGGGCGGCGAGCTGGCGGAGTTGTCGGAATCCAGCATCAAGGCGTTGGCCCAGCTGCTGCCCCCATACTGGACCCGCAAAAACCCCATTGACCTTAACTACGATGCGTCTCCTGAGCTTTACGGCAAGGCCATCAAGATCCTGGCCAAGGATCCGGAAGTGGCGAATGTGCTGGTGATGTACGCACCCAGCCTGACCGAAGACAGTCTCCAGATTGCTGACGCGGTGGTGCAGGCTTCCAAGGGCACCCGCCTGAATGTGTTCACCTGCTGGTTGGGCCAGAGTACGGTCATGGATGCCCGGGAGGAGTTCTATCGGGCCGGGTTGCCGTCGTTCTTCAATCCGGAGAAGGCGGTGATGGCGTTCATGCAGCATGTTCGCCATCAGCGGGTTCAGCGGCTGCTGACGGAAACCCCGGAATCCTTTACCGATCATTTTGCCGACCGCACTCACACTCGTAAGGTGGTCATGAGGGCATTGCGTTCGGGGCGCTGCCACTTGTCCAACCGCGAAGCCCGTGATCTTGTTCGGGACTATGGGGTCAGCACCATTGACACGATTTACTGCGATGACATGGAAGAGGTGCTGGAGGCCTTTGCGGTTGAACGCAGGCCGATTGATATCACCATCATTCATGAGCAGGCCTGCCACCCATTCCTGAATCTCAGTCCGACACAACGGCGCTACAAGGGCACCGTGCAGAAGCTGAACAGTGAAGCAGCCATCATGGATTCCTGCCGCTACCTGATGGAGGAATATCAGAGTCACTTCCCGGACAGTGGCTTTCTTGGGTTTGCGGTGCAGCGTTCCTACCAGCATGTGGGTGGTATCGAGTTCAGCGTTGGCATCACCCGGGACGCGCTGTTTGGCCCACTCGTGGTCTGCGGTGCCGCCGGTGCCCAGATCAACGTGATGACCGACCGCCAGATCGCTTTGCCGCCTCTGAACATGGTGCTGGCAAGGGAGCTTCTGCGCCGCACCTATATGTACAAGCTGCTCAAGGAACACAGCCTGAAGCCGGAGGAGGATATCCGGGCGGTTTCTGAAACCCTGGTGACACTGTCCCAGATTGTGATCGACATTCCGGAGATTCAGGGCCTGGAGATCGCGCCCTTGCTGTTTAACGAACAGGGGGCTGTAGCCGTGAATATCGCCATCAACCTGGCGGACAAGCCCGGCCGGCCGATTATCCAGCCTTACCCCAGAGAGCTCGAAGAGTGGATTGTGCTACCGAAATCCGGCCGGCGGGTGATTATCCGGCCGGTACTGGCCGAGGATGAACCTGCCCACCGGGCCTTCCATGAGTTGCAGTCGCCCGAATCCATCCGCTACCGGTTCTTCCAGTACCGCAAGCACTTCTCCCGGGAAGACGTGGCCCAGATGGTGCAGATTGATTACGACCGGGAAATGGTGTTCATCGCCAACGCGCCAAAGGAAGACGGCGAGGGTGAGGAAACCCTTGGAACCGTGCGAACGTGGACCGACGCCGACAACCTACAATGCGAGTTTGCGGTGATGGTGCACGACAAAATGAAGGGTGAAGGCCTGGGCGTTGCACTGATGCAGAAAATGATCGACTACTGCCGTGCCCGGGGCACCATGGAAATGGTCGGAAACGTGCTGCCGGACAACCGCCCGATGTTGCAACTGGCGGAGCATCTGGGTTTCGAGATCAAGTTCAACACGGAAGAGGAAGTGATGGATCTGCGGCTGGTTCTGAATGAACCGGAAAAGGACTGGCAGCGGGAGCGGTTGGGGAAAATGGGGTCAGATGAAAATGGGGTCAGATGAAAAGTTCATCTGACCCCATTTTCATCTGACCCCGAGTTCACGAGTTCAGGCGACAATCGCCGAGCGGTCTTCGCCGCCCAGGGCTTCCAGCAGTCCCGGAATCAGCCTGGACAGCTCCAGGGTCATCAGGGTGAAGGCTGCGTCGAACTTGGCCGCCGCGTCGTCCGCATCGACGTCGTCGAGCTGGTCCTGGAGGGTTTCGCCGAATTTCAGGCGGCGGATGCCCAGTTCCTCATCCAGCACGAACGAGACGTTGTCATCCCAGGTGAGAGACAGTTTGGTAACCTGCATGCCGGCGTCCAGATGATTGCGGATTTCGTCCGCTTTCAGGTCCAGGCCTTTGCAGCGCACCACGCCGCCGTCCTCGGACGGATCTTTCAGTTCGCATTCACTGCCCAGAACCACTGTGCCGGGTAAATCAATGGATTCGTTCAGCCAGCCGGTAAAGGTGAAGGCGGGTGCCTGCTCCACGGCCGGTGGGCGCACCGGTAGCGAACCCAGGCTCTTGCGCAGGGTTGAGGCCAGATCTTCGGCCTGTTTCGCAGAGCCGGCGTCAACGACCAGCACACCGTCCTGTGGTGCGAGATAGGCAAAACAGCGGCGATTCCTGGAGAAGGCCTGCGGTAGCATCTCCAGCATCACCTGTTCCTTGATCTCGTCCTTTTCCTTGCGGCGAACTTTGCGGCCCTGCTCGAATTCAATGGCTTCTGCTTTTTCTTCAACCGCTTCCTTGACCACCGGGCCGGGAAGAATCTTCTCTTCCTTGCGCAGGGCAATCAGATGGTAGCCGTTGGCGCTGTGAACCAGCAGCTCACCATGCTTGCCCAGCGGCGGCACCCAACCCTGGCGGCTGGTTTCCTGGGGACCGCAGGGCTTGAAGGCGTCCTCCCGGAGCTTTTCTTCCAGCTCTTCGGCGGAGATATCAAACGGTTTGGTAAAACGGAATACGCGAGCGTTGCGAAACCACATCAGGGCTGGTCCTTGTCTTTCATATTTGCATGATCTCTACGAGTACGGTTTTAACGATAAAGCCCACAACACCGGCGCCCAGTACGGTAAACAGGGCAATGGTGCCGAATTTTCCGGCCTGTGATTTCTTGGCCAGATCCCAGACGATGAAACCCATCCAGACAATCAGGCCGGTCAGAAACACCAGCATGGCGATCTGGGAAAACACTGCTTCGTTCATTGTTTACTCCGATATCAACGTGGATCAGGAAGCCTCAGGTTGACTCCCTATTGTTCATCCCGCAGGAAAACCCAGTTGTTCTTATCGGATTGGTCTTCGCTGAAGTAGTAGCCTTCGAGGTTGAACCCCTTGAGGTCGTCGGCTTGTTTAATGCGGTTCTGAATGGCAAACCGACACATCTGGCCGCGGGCTTTCTTGGCGTAGAAGCTGATCATCTTGTACTGACCATTCTTCCAGTCCTTGAATTGGGGGGTAACCAGCCGGCCTTCAAGGTCTTTCTTCTTTACGCTTTTGAAATACTCGTTGGAGGCAAGGTTCACCAGTACGCCGTCATCGTCTGCCAGCAGGCGGTTGATCTCGTCTGTGATCTTGCTGCCCCAGAACGCATAGAGATCCTTGCCACGGCGGTTCTCGAACCGGGTACCCATTTCCAGGCGATAGGGCTGCATCAGGTCCAGAGGTTTCAGTACCCCGTACAGGCCTGAGAGCATGCGCAGGTGTTGCTGGGCGAACTCGAAATCCTGCTCACTGAAGCTTTCGGCGTCCAGGCCGGTGTACACGTCGCCCTTGAAAGCCAGTACGGCCTGGCGGGCGTTCTCGGGCGTAAACGGCGTGTGCCAGTTCCGGAAGCGCCCGGCGTTCAGCTGGCCCAGCTTGTCGCTGATGCCCATCAGGTTGCTGATCTGGTGCGGTTCCAGTTCCTTGAGCTGATCGACCAGCTCACAGGCTTCATCGAGAAAGTCCGGCTGGCTGTAGGTGCTGGTCGCCAGCGGGCTTTCATAGTCCAGCGTCTTGGCAGGGGAAATAACCATCAGCATGTCAGGCAATCCTCATTGCAGGAATGTGAGTAATTCATCCCTGGTAAAAGGCCAGTCCAGTTCCTCGCCGGTGTCGTTACGTCGCAACACCGGTATCCGGGTGCCGTAGCGTTCCACCAGCTCTTCGGACTGGGCAATGTCCACCACGTCTACCGGTATGGGTTCCGGCATCGGCGTATTTACAAGCAGGGCTTCGGCCAGTTCGCACAAATGGCACTGAGACGTAGTGTAAAAAAGCAGTTCCATTATTTCGGTTGTGCGTCCAGTTTTTGGCCGTTGACACCCTGGCTGTCCCTGCCCATGAGATACAGGTAAATCGGCATAAGGTCTTCCGGCGCCGGATTCTGCTGTGGGTTCTCCGCCGGGTAGGCGTGGGCTCTCATATTGGTACGGGTGGCGCCCGGATTCAGACTGTTTACCCGCACATTGTGACGCTCGTCATCCAGCTCTTCGGACAGCAACTGGCTGAGGCCCTCTACCGCAAACTTGGAGACTGCGTAAGCGCCCCAGTAGGCCCTTGCTTTCCGGCCGACGCTGGAGGAGGTGAAGATCACCGAGGCATCGCCGGATTTGCGCAACAGGGGAATCATCGCCCGGCTCAGGAGAAAGGGGGCCGTGGTGTTCACGTGCATGACCTTGTTCCAGGTTTCCGGGTCGTACAACTCCACCGGGCATAGGTTACCCAGGATGGCGGCGTTGTGCAGCAAGCCGTCCAACTGGCCGAAATTATCTTCCAGGGTCATCGCAAGTTCTTCGTAATCCTTGACTGCCGCCCCCTCGAAGTTCATTGGCACAATGGCAGGTTTCGGGTGGCCCGCGGCCTCGATTTCGTCGTAAACCGTTTCCAGCTTGCTGACAGTGCGGCCCACAAGTACGACAGTCGCACCATGGGCGGCATAGGCTTTGGCGGCGGCCCTGCCAATGCCGCTTCCGGCACCGGTAACCATGACGATACGGTCTTTCAGAAGATCCGCGGGTGCTTGGTAATCATGCATAATCTGTCTCCGTGTCAAGCTTTTCCCGGCCTGGAAGCCGGATCGTCAAATTGGCTGGCTATTGTAACAGCTTTGCCAGATCGGTGACGGTGTCGGCGATCAGGTCGGCTTGCCACAGGTCAATGCTCTCCGGTTGCTCGATGTAACCGTAGCGCACCGCAATGGTTTTCATGCCGGCATTACGCCCGGCTTCGATATCACGTTCGTGGTCGCCCACATAAATTCCTGTGCCGGGCTCCGTGCCCATTTGGTGGCAGGCCAGGATCAGAGCTTCGGGGTGAGGTTTGCGTTGGGCAACGTGATCCGGGCAGACCAGCGCCGCACAGCGGTCTGCCAGATCCAGTGCCTGGATCAGCGGTACGGCGAACCGGGCCGGCTTGTTGGTGACAATGCCCCAGGGTATTCCCCGCGCCTCGAGGGCTTTCAGAAGCTCGTCCATGCCCTCAAACAGTGTGGTTTCAACCGCCACGCCTGTTTCGTAGAGATCCAGGAAGGCCGTGTGCTTTTCCAGATAATCCGGATCTTCCGGTTTCAGCCCGAGCCCGACCCGGATCATCGCCCGGGCGCCGTTGGAGACCGAGCGGCGAATGTGTTCCGGGGGCAGGGCAGGCAGTCCATGCTGTTCCCGCAACTGGTTCAGGCAGCGGATAAAATCCGGTGCCGTGTCAATCAGCGTTCCGTCCAGGTCAAACAGGACAGCAGAGGGCTCAGTCTTCACGGATATCCCTGGCATGCATCAGGTAGTTCACGTCCACATCCCGGCTCAGTTTGTAGATCCTGGTGACCGGGTTATAGGTCATGCCGGTAAGCTCACGGACATCCAGTCCGGCGTGACGCAGGTGATCGGACATCTCCGAGGGCCGGATGAATTTTTTCCACTCGTGGGTTCCCTTCGGCAGCAGCCTGAGCACGTATTCGGCACCGACAATGGCGAACAGGAACGACTTCGGATTGCGGTTGATGGTTGAGACGAACAGATGGCCGCCGGGCTTGAGCATGGCGGCACAGGCCCTGATCACCGATGCGGGGTCCGGCACGTGTTCCAGCATTTCCAGGCAGGTGACCACATCGTACTGGCCGGCATGCTCGCTGTCCTGGGCCAGTTCTTCCACGGTTATCTGGCGATAATCTACATCAACCCCGCTTTCCAGGCCGTGCAGCCGCGCCACGGAGAGTGGCGCCTCGCCCATGTCGATGCCGGTTACGTGGGCGCCGCGCCGGGCCATACCCTCGGACAGCAGGCCGCCGCCGCAGCCGACATCCAGTGCTCGCTTGCCAGCCAGGGAGACCCGCTCGTCAATGTAGTTCAGGCGCAGGGGATTGATGTCGTGCAGCGGCTTGAATTCGCTGGTGGGATCCCACCAGCGGCTGGCCAGGGCTTCAAACTTGGCGATTTCATTCCGGTCTACGTTCTGGTTTGTCATGGTTGGTTCTGCCTGGTGAATCAATAGAAAATCGGTTGGTCAGTGCGTTTGCGGATTCGCCCGGCCCAGTCATCGACCCGAAGCATGAGATCGGCGACATCAATTCGGGTAAGCCGGCCATCCTGTAGTTGCGGTACGCCGTTTATCCAGCTGTGGCTTACTGACCGGCCGTGGTTGCTGTACACGAGGTGGGAGGCGGGGTCATAAACCGGCTGCAGGAACGGGTCGCTCAGGTCAATGGCTATGATGTCGGCCAGCTTGCCCGAAACCAGGGAGCCCAGCTCGTGATCCCGGCCGAGGGCCCGGGCACCGTTGATGGTGGCTATTTCCAGGGCCCGGTGCGCCGACAGCGCGGCAGCGTCCCCGGCCACAACCTTGGCCACCATGGCAGCGGTGCGCATTTCACCGAACAGGTCCAGATCGTTGTTGCTGGCGGCACCGTCCGTACCGATGGCAACGTTTACTCCGCTATCGAGGAGTTTCTGGACCGGACACAGGCCACTGGCCAGCTTCAGGTTGGATTCCGGGCAATGGATAACCTGGGCCCCAGACTGCTGAAGCAGGCTGATATCGCTGTCATCGATCTGGGTCATGTGTACGCACTGGGTTTCCGGGCGCAACACGCCAAGCTCTGCCAACCGGGCTGTTGGGCGCTTGCCGAGTTTTTTACTGGCCTCGGCCACTTCGAAAGCCGTTTCATGCAGGTGTATCTGGATCCGTGCGCCGGTGTCTTCTGACAGCCGGACCGCTTCGGCCATGGGGCCGTCTGACACAGTATAGGGCGCATGGGGGCCAATGGCCGACATGATGTAGTCATCGGCCTTCCAGGTGTCGATAAACGCTCGCCCTTTACTCAGATACTCCTCCGGTCCTGAACCCCAGGGGGTGGGGGCATCCAGTAACGGAAAGCAGATCTGGGCGCGGATACCGGCGTCGTGGGCGACCTGGGCCGCAATCTCGGGGAAGAAGTACATGTCCGAGAAAGTGGTGGTGCCTGTGCGCAGCATTTCGGCCATGGCCAGCTGGGTGCCATCGGCAATGAACGGCTCGCTGATAAAGCGACCCTCGGCCGGCCAGATGTGATCGTTCAGCCAGGTCATCAGCGGAAGGTCATCCGCCATGCCCCTGAAGAGCGTCATCGCCGCGTGGCCGTGCATATTGATCAGGCCAGGCATGACCACATGATGCGGCAGATCAACCGTTTCGCGGGTTCTGAACTCCCGGTCTGCCTGCTGTTGGGGAATAATCCCGGCAATCCGGGTTCCCTGAATGATCACTGCCTGGTTCTCAAGCACCATGCCCGCCGGCTCAATCGGGATCAGCCAGCGTGCGTTGATGCGAATATCGGCTGCGGTGATGGTGTCGGCCGTCATTAACCCTGCCTTCCAGCGGTTGGCGCGGTGCCGCCGCGCTATGGAAATGTAGTCCGGAAGTATAACCGTTATACTGAAGCTTTTCAGCGCTGCAAACCGGAGCATTTTTATGGCACAAACCCCGAAACCGTCTTCTGAGCGTGGCATTGGCACCGTTGCCATAAGATGGCACGGCAGCAGTCTTGAACTGCTGGACCAGCGCCTGCTGCCCGGGGAGGCGCACTGGATTACCCTCGAAGGCGCAGTCGGTGTGGCGCAGAGCATTCGGGATATGGTGGTTCGCGGCGCCCCGGCCATTGGTATCAGTGCGGCTTACGGGATCGCTCTGGCGGCACGGCATGCAGGTGGCGGCGACTGGAAGGCGGAAATAAAGCAGTCTATCCGCGAGCTTGCAGCGTCCCGACCCACGGCGGTCAACCTGTTCTGGGCGTTGCAGCGAATGGAGCAGGTGTTTCACCAATGCCATTCCCTTGACGAGGCGGAAAAGCGGCTGGCCAAAGAGGCGGTGGCGATTCACGAGGAAGATCTCGCCGCCAATGTTGCCATGGCGGACCATGCCCTGGAATTCATGGCGCCGGACAAACCCATATCGGTGCTTACCCACTGCAATACCGGAGCTCTGGCCACAGGCGGCTACGGCACAGCGCTGGGTGTTATCCGCCGGCTGAACGAGGAAAAGCTGCTGAAGGAAGTCTTTGCCGATGAAACCCGGCCCTGGCTTCAGGGCAGTCGCCTGACCGCCTGGGAGCTATCCCGCGACGGTATCCCTGTCACCCTGAATGTCGATGGTGCGGCGGCGGCGATCCTGGCTCGGGGAGAGGTGCGATGGGTCATTGTCGGTGCGGATCGCATCACCGCCAATGGCGATGTCGCCAACAAGATCGGCACCTACAGCCTGGCGGTTCTGGCACGCCACCATAAGGTTGGCTTTATGGTGGTGGCCCCCTCCAGCACGGTGGATATGTCCCTGGCCTCGGGCGCGGACATCCCCATTGAAGAGCGTGAAGGCCTGGAAGTGCGGGAGATTCGGGGGATTCCGCTGGCGCCGGAAGGCGTAAAGGTGTTCAACCCGGTGTTTGATGTAACCCCGGCCAGCCTGATTGATGCCATCGTTACGGAAAAGGGGGTGGTGCATAACCCGAATATTACCGGTATGCGGGCGCTATTTGGCTGACGGACTCTTGCCCGCTGGTCGCTTCCTGGCCGTTGGCTGCTTTTCAGGCTTGCCGGGCTCAGCGGGCTCCGGTTCCTCATAAGCCGCACGCAGTTCCTCTACCTGCCTTTCCTGTTCTTCCACAAAGTGCAGGGACATCTCGAAACTGTGGCGGGTGAACTCCAGTACCTTCTGGAAACCTTCGTCTGAAAGCGTGCGGGCATCGTCATGCCGGCGGAAGATATTGATGAACTCCCGCTCGCGCTCGAACTGCAGCGGCAGCCTTGCCAGACCCCAGTCATTCAGGAGCTGCCAGACCTCGGGGTTGTAGTTGCGCGTGGTGCGCATGATGAACGGAATGGGGTCGTTCCGGGCGATAAGGGCAGCAAGCCGGAGGATCAATTCGAACGAGAGGGTGGTGGTGCCGTTTTCAATGGCTTCCAGGACCGATTTGTCCCGGAGATTCAGGGCCTCGCTCATTTCCGACAGGGTCAGGCCGGCCACTTCCCGGATATCTTTCAGGGACTGACCAGCGGTTAGCATGGCCCGCAGCTGATCCTGGGAATTGATCAGGGCCCGGCCAACCCGACGGGAAGTGTCGGTGGCCTTGACCCCAAAACGAAGCGCCGAGCCGGTCAGGCTGGCCAGGCGGTCAATCAGGCCCTCTTGCGTTCGTTCCTGGGCCGCCGGTTTTTCAAGGCCGTCAACCTCTTCCAGAGAGCGCATGGCATGAAGTGCGTCCAGGAGCATGTCCCGAAGCATTCGCGCCTTTTGCCGGTTGTCCTGTCCGCCGTCGCCGTTTTCAGTCATGGGAGCTGGTGGCTTCTGCTGCCACTTATCTGGCCGGAGCCTGGGCCGCAAACTGCTGTGGGGTCAGAATAGAAGCCATGCGGCTATCCAGATCCAGCATGTCCGCCATGATGTGTCCACCTTCCCGAATGACGAAATCGAGTTCTTCATCGGTTGAGTTCAGGTCCGCGGCCTGCTGGTCCTGCCAGTCTTCGAGATCGTCCAGCGAATCGAACGGCTGCTCTCCTTTGAGCTCCCGGCGGGCATTGGCAATCGCCAGGCGGGTGCGCTCAACCTGCTTGTGCTGCTCGCGGCGTTCTTCCTGATTAAGGCTGACGCTGTCTGTCGCCCGCTGTTCGGCCAGGAAGTCGATTTCCTGTTGCAAAAGACTGAACTCGGGGCTTGTCGAGAAGCGCTCCTCATGACGCTTGCGAAGCTCATCAATAATTCCGCTGAAATCGTAGTAGCGGGTGTGAGGCACGGCCTCAATCTGGTCCCAGGGAAGGGCATGATCAAGGGCGTCTTCACCGATTCGGGTCTTGTCGATGCGGGACGGAATCTCGATATCCGGGATAACTCCCTTGTGCTGGGTCGAACCGCCGGATACCCGGTAGAACTTCGACTGGGTAATCTTGAGCTGGCCATGGTTCAGCGGGCGAACGGCCTGCACTGTCCCCTTGCCGAAAGTCTGCGAGCCGACGACCAGCCCACGGCCATAGTCCTGAATGGCCCCTGCGAAGATCTCGGAGGCGGACGCACTCATGCGGTTGGTCAGGACCACCAGAGGGCCGTCATAAGCAACGGACGGATCGTCATCGTTGAGCACCTGCACGTCGTTGTTGGCGTTGCGGATCTGCACGGTTGGGCCTTTGTCGATAAACAGGCCGACCAGGTCATTGGCCTCATGCAGGGCGCCACCGCCGTTATTGCGCAGGTCAATCACCAGCCCGTCGACGCCTTCCGCCTGCAGCTCGGCAATCAGCTTGCGAACATCCCGGGTCGTGCTCTTGTAGTTGGGGTCACCGGCCTGCATGGCCTGGAAGTCAGCGTAGAAGGTAGGGATCGTGACAACGCCAATGGTGTATTCCTTGCCGCCCCGCTCCAGTTGGAGAGTGTCTTTGCTGGCGCTTTGCTCTTCCAGTTTCACCTCATCCCGTTTGATGGCGATGGTTTTGGTCATGGTTTCATCAGAGGCGGTGGCCGGAATAACTTCCAGGGTCACGGTTGAGTTCCTTGGGCCGCGGATCAGGTCCACGACTTCATCAAGGCGCCAGCCAATGACATTCACGGGTTTTTCATCTTCCTGGGACACCGCGACGATCCGGTCTGCCGGTTGCAACTGGCCCTGCTTGGACGCCGGCCCGCCGGGAACCAGCCGGACCACCTTGGTGTATTCGTTGTCTGACTGCAGAACCGCACCGATCCCTTCGAGAGAAAGGCTCATGTTGATGTTGAAGTTTTCGGATGTGCGCGGCGAAAAATAAGAGGTGTGTGGATCCCACATGCCGGTAAACGCGTTCATGTAGGCCTGAAACGCATCCTCACTGCGGGCCTGGTAGGCGCGTTTTAGCTGACCTTCGTAGCGACGAAGCAGCGTTTCTTTAATAGCATCGTCCTCGGTGCCACTGAGTCGTTGTGCCAGGACGGCGTTCTTGATTCGCTTGCGCCAGAGTTCGTCCAGGGCCCGGGCATCAGGTACCCAGTCCGTTTCTGAGCGATCGACGAGAATGCGCTCGTTTTCCGAGAAATCCAGATTGTTGATGCCATTGTCGATCACGCTAATGGCAAACTGCAGTCGCTCAATGATGCGCTGCTGGACCAGATTGTAGATATCGAAGCCGGGCTGTAACTGGCCGGTTTTCAGGGCTGAACCCAACTGACCTTTTATCCGGTCGAACTTCTGGATGTCCCCTTTGGTGAGGTAGATTCGCTGGCCGTCCAGATAAGCCAGATAGGCATCAAACACATCGCCGGACAGCTTGTCGCTGATGCCCAGATTGCGGAAATGGGTAAACTGCAGCTGGCGGGCAATCAGGATGTTTGCCCGTGCCTGCTCGATAGTGGGCGCGACCGGCTCGTAGATCGACGGAGAGTCGACTTTGGCCTGCAGTCCCAGTGGCGTCGAGAGCAGCAGCGCAACCGTGACTGCCTTGCATACTCCTGTCCGGATGTTCTGTGCCGGAGAGCGACGGGCCATAATTCTTTCCGCAATGGTCATAAATGTATACCTGACGGTGTTGGGCAGAAAAGCACAGTAAAGACGCTTGCCTGACCGTGAGCGAATAAATTTATTGTAGGCAAGCGCTACACCCGTTGCCATAGGCAGCACGTATCGGTTCGTGACAATCTGTCCATGAAGCCGGCAGGTTAGTAACCGGAAAGCCTTTGGCGGTGCGCAGAAAGCAGAGAAATCTCGCAGTGAGAATGCCGGGAGGCGCTGTCATCCTCCTCCCGGCGCGGTGGCCTCAGGCGAAGGGTGAGTTGCTCTCGGCTCTCTCCAGCAGCAGTCTGGGTGGAGCAAAGCGCTCGCCATAAACGCTGGCAAGCTCTGTCGCCCGCTCTGTGAACGCTCTCACGCCATACTGATTAATGAATTGTAGGGTGCCACCAGTCCAGGGCGCATAGCCAATCCCGAAAATACTGCCGATGTTGGCGTCTTCCACCGTACGCAGAACACCTTCTTCCAGGCAACGGACGGTTTCAATGGCCTGGATGAATAGGATCCGGTCCTTCAGTTCCTGCAGTCTGACATTTCGGGCCTTCCGCGTATCCACGAACAGGTTCTCCAGCTCTGGCCACAAGTGTTTTTTGCCGTTGGCGGGGTAGTCGTAGAATCCGGCGCCTGCTGCTTTGCCTTTGCGGCCATGCTCGTTAACCATCGCATCAATCACCGCTTCCGCCGGGTGGGCGTTCCAGGTGCCCCCTGCGGTTTCGGTGTCTTTTTTGCTCTGGTTCCGGATGTGCTGCATCAGGGTCATGCTGACTTCATCGGATATCGCCAGCGGCCCCACAGGCATGCCCGCCAGTAGCCCGGCGTTTTCGATGCTGGAAGGGTGAATGCCCTCGCCGAGCATGCAGATACCCTCGTTAACGAAGGTGCCGAATACCCGGGAGGTGAAGAAGCCCCGACTGTCGTTCACCGCCACCGGGATCTTGCCAATCTGCTGCACGTAATCGAATGAGCGCGCCAAGGTTTCATCGGAGGTTTGTTCGCCAACGATGATTTCCACCAGCTGCATTTTGTCGACCGGGGAGAAGAAGTGCAGGCCGATAAAGTTCTCAGGCTTTGTCGAAGCTCCTGCGAGCTGGGTAATGGGTATGGTGGAGGTGTTGGAGGCAAAGATGCCATTGTTCACCAGCCAGGGCTCCGCCTCCTGTGTTACCCTGGCCTTCAGTTCGCTGTCCTCGAACACGGCCTCAATCACCAGATCGCAGCCTTCCAGATCTTCAGCGGAGTCGGTGGCCTTGATGCGGCCGAGAATGTCGGCTTTCTGTCCATCGGTCATCCGGCCACGGCTGACTTTCCTGGCCAGCAGATTCTCCGAATAACTTTTACCTTTCTCGGCGTTTTCCATCGAGACGTCTTTAAGAACCACCTCAATACCGCGGGAGGCCGTAGAGTAGGCGATACCTGCTCCCATCATGCCTGCACCGAGCACACCCACCTTGCGGAAGGTTTCCTTTTCAACGCCGTCGGGGCGGCTGCCCCCAGCCTTGATGGCGTTCAGTTGGAACCAGAAGGTCCCGGTCATGTTCTTGGCGACCTGGCCAATCACCAGCTCGGCAAAATACCGGGTTTCGATCAGGCTGCCATTATCGAAATCCACCTGGGCGCCTTCCACTGCGGCGGAGAGTATGCGCTCCGGCGCGGGGTAGCAGCCTTTGGTTTTCTGTTTCAGCATGGCCGGGGCAATGGCCAGCTTCTGGGCCATGGCGGGGTGATGGGGGGCGCCGCCTGGGATTTTGAAGCCTTTCTGGTCCCAGGGTTGCTGACACTTGGGATGGGCGTCGATAAAGGCACGGGCCTTGGCGATCATGCCCTCGTAGGAATCCGCCAACTCATCGACAATGCCGGCTTTCAGGGCGGCTTTCGGGTTTAACTTCTTGCCTTCCATCAGGTACGGGAAGGCAGCCTCAAGGCCAATCATCCGCGGAAGCCGCTGGGTGCCGCCACCTCCGGGCAGCAGCCCCAGGGTCACTTCCGGCAGGCCCAGCTGGATGCTGTCATCGTTAATGGCAACACGGTGATGGCAGGCCAGGGCGATCTCGAGCCCGCCGCCAAGGGCGGTGCCGTTGATGGCGGCGACCACCGGCTTGCCGCTGGTTTCCAGGAAGCGCATATCGGCTTTCAGGCCGTTGACCATATCCTCAAAGGTCTTGGCGTCTTCCCGGGTGACCTTGTGAAGTTCTTTCAGGTCACCGCCGGCAAAAAAGGTTTTCTTGGCCGAGGCAATGATCACGCCCCGGATGTTGTCCAGGTCGCCTTTGACCTTCGCGGTGGTTTCCGAGAGGGCTTCCCGGAAGACGGCATTCATGGTGTTGGCGGACTGGCCAGGTAGGTCGATGGTGAGGGTCAGGATCTGGTCTGAATCCAGTTCATAACGGATGGCACTCATAATCGGTTCTCCTTAAAAAAGTGGACGGGTTCAGACGCGCTCGATGATGGTGGCAATACCCATGCCGCCACCGACGCACAGGGTGGCCAGGCCGTAGCGTAATTCTCGCCGCTCCAGCTCATCCAGCAGGGTGCCGAGAATCATGGCACCGGTGGCACCCAGCGGGTGGCCCATGGCGATGGCGCCGCCGTTCACGTTCACTTTTTCGTCGGGAACCGAAAGTTCCCGCTGGAAGCGCATCACCACTGAGGCGAAGGCTTCGTTGACTTCAAACAGGTCGATCTGGTCGGCGGTCATGCCTGCCTTTTCCAATGCCTTGCGGGCTGCGGGGGCAGGGCCGGTGAGCATGATGGTTGGGTCTGTACTGGTAACCGCGGTGGCGACAACGCGGGCGCGGGGCTTCAGGCCCATGGCCTTGCCCTTGGCTTCGCTGCCAATCAGCAGGGCGGTGGCGCCGTCGACAATACCGGAGGAGTTGCCGGCGTGATGCACGTGATCGATCTTTTCCACGTAGTGGTATTTTTCCCGGGCCACGCCGTCGAAGCCCATTTCGCCCATCATCTGGAACGAGGGCTTGAGACCGGCGAGGGACTCAACCGTAGTGTTGCCGCGAACGTGCTCATCACGGTCTAGGATGACAACCCCATTCTGGTCGGTGACCGGAATAATGGATTTTGCGAAGTAGCCGTTCTGCCAGGCGCTGGCGGCTTTCTGCTGGGATCTCACGGCGAAACCGTCGACATCTTCACGGCTGAAGCCTTCAAGAGTGGCGATCAGATCAGCGCCGATACCCTGGGGCATGAAACCGGTGTGCAGATTGGTCTCCGGATCCGTGGCCCAGGCGCCGCCATCGGAGCCCATGGGCACCCGTGACATGGCTTCCACGCCGCCGGCAACCACCATGTCTTCCCAGCCCGAGCGCACCTTCATGGCGGCGAGATTGACCGCCTCGAGGCCGGAAGCGCAGAAACGGTTCAGGGTGACGCCCGCCACCTTTTCATCCCAATCTGCCGCCAGGGCCGCAGTCTTGGCAATATCCGCACCCTGGTCGCCAACGGCGGTCACGCAGCCCATAACAATGTCGTCGATCTGGGCGGTGTCCAGGCTGTTCCTCTCCTGCAGCGCGCGGAGCACCGTGGTCAACAGCGTGATGGGTTTGACGCTGTGGAGTGATCCGTCTTTTTTTCCACGCCCCCTGGGGGTGCGGACTGCATCGAAGATATACGCCTCGGTGGTCATTGCTTGTCCTCTGGCCATGTTGTTTTCGGGATTGATTTATCGATAACACAACCATAGCCGGTTGCAGCTGTGGGGTGTAGTGACGCGGTCTGCCAATCGCATTGGCGAAATTGCTCATGCACCATGACAAGCCGCGGTGTGGCTTCTATGGTGTTAAGAACCGCAGATGAATTCAGGAGGCGTTTGCCATGTCTCTGCGAGATGCAATCGACAATTTCTACGAACGGTTGGTGGTGGATGCGATTGACGCGACCCGTGAGGAGTCCGATACCGCAGATTATCTGACCGACGTCATGTGTGTGGCGCTAAACCGCCTGCCCACGCGCTATTACCGCCACTCCATCGATATGATGTTCTATCTGGCGGATGAAGAGCTGAAGGAAATGAAACAAAAATCCCTGGCCGCCGTGAAAGACGCCAGGGAATTTGTCCGGGAGCACCAGCGGCAGTGACCCGCTTATCTGCTCAGGAGTTGATCAGGTTGGAAAGTGCACCATTCAGGCGCTCTGCCAGTTCGCGATTCGCGGCCTCGCCGGTCGCGCCCAGGCACCAGTTCGCTACCAGCTTTTCCACGTCCCTGAGTTGATCGCCGCTGGTATCCGGGGACCCCATTCCGTCGGCCAGGCGCTGCACCTGGATTTCCATCCGGCGTTGCTGATCCGAATCCGGTGACGGCACGCCGCACAGGATTTCGGCGCGGATCACCAGCTCAGCCGGGTCCTGGCCGTCTGAAGCGTCTGCCAGTTCAGACCAGTGCTCCGGGGCCGCATCGATCACAGCCTCACCGGTCGCAGCTGCGAGCACAAGCGACCGCCAGGACGTCATTTTTGACTGCAATTGCAGGCCTGACAGAATCTGGGCCAGGCGCTGTTTTTCCTGCTGAACCTGCTCCCTGACACCCTTTGAAAGGGCAGCGGCATCAATTTCCCGGAGGGCGGAGAGCGCTGCCATTATTGCCTCCTCGTCGCTGTCGCCAGTCACCCCGGACGATTGCTGCAGGCTGGCTTTCGCAGCCTCGTCAGCGGCACGGTAAGCCTGTTGCTGTTCGCTGCGTTCGGTATCCCGGCGGGCGAATATCTGATCGCAGGCCTTGCGGAAGGCCTGCCAGAGTTTGCGGTCTTCCCGGTGACGGGTAATGCCAATGGCTTGCCAGTCAGTTTGCAGTGCCTTGGCTTTATTCATGGCATCCTGCAGAGGTTCGTGATCCACCAGCGCCTGGGCTGTCTGGACGATCTCCTGTTTCAGGCCCTCGTTTTTACGGCGCTCCTCATCCAGCGGCGCTTCCAGTCTTTTAAGCAGATCATCGAACCGCTTCTGAACCTGCCGGTTGTCCCGGAACTCCACCGGCCAGGCTTCCTTCCATTCCTGGCGGGCGGTCTGGTGAATGCGTTCGGTGGCTTTCCAGTCGATGGAAGACCAGTCGGCATTGTCCAGGAAGGTTTCCAGTTGCTCGCAAATGGCGGATCGCTTCTCCAGATTCGCCTGCTTCAACCCGGATTTTGCGGAGAAATACGCTTTGCAGGGTTCGTAGGCTTTGTCCGAAGCGGCTTTGAAACGGGACCAGAGGCTTCGGTCTGAAGATCCGCCCAGATCCCGCCATTCGTTCTGCAATTCCTTGATCCGCTCCGCCTTGGCTTCCGGGTCCATGGGCTGGTCGGCCAGGTATTCCATCTGCTCACACAGGGCAATCTGCTTTGGCTCTGTGGCAAAGCCCTGCCAGTCGGTAAGCTCTCTCAGTTGTCCGGTCAGAAGCTGCATCCGGGCCTGGAAGGGTTTGCCATGGCGATGGTCAAGGTCCCTCAGGTGCTGCTGGGCCGTCTTGAACAGTTGTTTCGATTCTTTGAGCTGTTTTGCCTCAAGGGCCTCTTCCAATTGTTGCAGATCGGTGTGCAGGCGAGCCGCCAGGGCTTTTTGTCGTTCCTGATCCGCCGGCGCTTCAACGGGGGATTTGCGCTTTCCAGCCAGCTTGCGAAGTGGCTCAAGCAGTGCCGGACTGGGATAGCCTTCCGGCCAACGGATTTCCTGGATCAGTGTTTTTGCCTGGGCGCGCTGATCCTCGGATGTGTCCTGCTTGCTGTCGAGGGCCGCGCTTAGCTCGGCAATCGTTTCCCGCTCCTGGTTGATGCGCCTCACCGCACTCAGATAGTTGCGCAGGGCGAGCATGGCGGTCTCGTAAGTTTTCTGCTCCTGCTTTTCGACGGCGGTATCCCGGGTTGCCTCAAGCCACCGGTTTTCCTGGGTCTTCTGCAAGGCATCCAGGGACGCTTGTGAGGGCAGGGTCTGCGGCGACTGCGCCTTGAGATCATCCAGAGTGCTGGTTAGCATGTTCAGGGTTTCCCGGCGCTGCAATGTCTGCTCGCGCTGGCGTTTTTCGTCCTCGGCAGCAGACTGGATGGCCGCTATCCTCTCCTTGCACCGATGAACCGCCTCCAGGAAAGTCTGGGCCTGTTCGGGGGAGGCGTGAGTTTCCACCTCTGACCATTGTTTCAACAAGGAATCCAGCCGGGCTTCGTAGAGTTTGGTATCGTCACTCTGTGCCTGATTCCGGGCGTGGCTGATGAGCGTGGCAATGGTCTGGGTGATACCTTCCTGGCGGGCCTGTTCCTCCCGCAGTTTCTGGAGCGTCAGTTTGACGGTCTGATACACCCCTTTGTCTTTGCTCTTGGCCCGCTTCTGAACCTGTTGCAGGCGGCTTTCTTCGGTCAACCGGCTGGCGGCAGTCTGGCGGATATCAGCCGTTGCGCCCTCAATCGCGATTTTTGCCAGGACATCCTGTGACGGGGAGCCTTCCATCGTTCTGAGCTGCTCCTCTCTCTGGCTGGCCCGCGTGTCTTCCTGCCCGACCGGGGCAGGTTGGGGGGCTTTCCGGCTTTTCGGGGCAGCATCGGGTGTCTTGCGGGATCTGAACAGTTTCTGGATGAACGCGGCCATAAGAGTATCCTTTGGTATTGAAACCAGTTCACGGTGTCGGGCAAAGTTAAGCCGCCACCGGCCATCGGCGCCCGGGTTCGGATGCCGGGTAGTTTCACCGGCCAGTCTGTCTGGCCAGCTGGAGAAATTCGCGGCTAGTCTAGCGTTTTGTATGCGTATGCGGAAAGGGTCTGTATGGCAAAACAGGAAAATCAGGACGATCAGGAATACAAGGCTCGGGCAACGGCCCTCAGGTTGCTGGCCAGGCGGGAGCACAGCCGTCTGGAATTGAACCTGAAACTCCGCCAGAGGAAAGTCCCGGGCGACGTTATCGAGGCTGTGCTCGACGAATACGAGAGTGAAGGCTGGCTCGACAATAACCGCTTTGCCGATGTCTATGCCCGCCAGCGAATGGACCTTGGCTATGGGCCCTTGCGAATTCTTGGGGAACTCCAGCAACGCGGGGTTCACCGCAGCCCGGTATGCCTGGATGACATGGCAGAGGAGGACTGGTGTCAGAAGGCCATCGATCTCAGGGAGAAGCGGTTTGGTCTGGCGGATCTCAGTGAAGACTGGGACGAGAAGCTTCGCCAGGCACGTTTTCTTAACCGGCGCGGGTTTTCGGCCAGTCAAGTGGAGAGAGCTCTGGAGGCCCGTTCACAGTAGCCGTTTGCAGTCGATGACTCAGAGTGTGGGTGGGATCATGCCCAGTTCCGGCGGCAGGCCCGCCCTGAGCTTGGATTCCGGGTACACATCCTGCGCCGGATTGTTGTTATCCCTTTTTTCTTCCATCTGAACGAATTGCGGTTTTTCCGGGGGAGGTGGCGGCGTGCCCGGTTCGTTGAGGCGGGCCAGCACATCATAGTAACGTCTGATGTTCTGAACGTAGACCACCGGCTCTTGGCCCCGGGCATAGCCGAAACGGGTTTTCGTGTACCACTCCTTCTGGGCCAGCAATGGCAGGAATTTTTTCACGTCCATCCACCGGTCGGGATCCTTTCCAGCGCCTTCCGTTAGCCTTCTGGCATCCTCAAGGTGCCCGAAGCCAACATTGTAGGAGGCCAGGGCAAACCAGGTCCGGTCCGGTTCCGGGATTCGCTCCGGAATTTTTTCACGCACTATCTTGAAATACTTGGCGCCGCCCTGAATGCTTTCTTCCGCATCCAGCCGGTTGTTGATGCCGATGTGGCTGGCCGTGTTGCGTGTCAGCATCATCAAGCCCCTTACGCCCGTGGGCGATACAGCGTTGGGGCGCCAATGGGACTCCTGGTAGCCGATGGCGGCGAGCAGTCGCCAGTCCATGCTGAAATCCCTGGCATAGTCACGGAACAGGGACTCGTATTTGGGCAACCGGTTTTCCACGTGGTGCATGAAGGTGCGTGCCCCGACATAATTCAGGCGGTCGAGATGACCGTAAAAGCGTTCGGAAATCTGGGCCAGAGTGCCGTTGGCCCTGAGCTTTTCCAGGAACTCCTCAGCGGCGGCGGCCAGTGATTTGTCCTGGGCTGCGGGAAAGAACCAGGCAAGCTTCCGGGGTTCCCCGATAGCAAAGGCCTCTTTCACCATGGGGTAGAAGACGTGGTTCAGGTCCAGTTCGTTGGAGGAGATGATCGCATACGGAAATTCTCCGCTTTCGACCCGGGTCAGTACTCCTGCGGCATCGAGGCCGGGGTGGACTTGCCACTGCAGGTCAGGGATTTCCGTCTGTGCCTCGGCGAGCCAGTCCTCGTGGTTGCTTTCGGCAACAACGTGGAGTGGTTTTCCCGCAAGATCAGCCAGAGAGTCAGGGCCTTCGACGTCTCGATTGTAGACCAGAACAGACTGAGCGGTAATGCCTGTCGGTACGGTGTGGTACTGGCCGGCAAGCGCCGGTTGCCCGGAGAGCCCGGCCATGCCGATATGGGCGTAGTTTTTCTCCAGCACCGAGAGGATTTCTGTATTGTCTTCGGCAACGCGGATGCGGAGTTTCACGCCCAGCCCTTCGGCAAAGAGCTTTACCAATTCATAGTCGTAGCCCGTCGGCCCGTCCTCTCCTTCAACATAAATCGAGGGCGCGACGCGAGTGATAACGTGCAGAACACCCTCTTCCCGGATTTCCTGAAGGGTGGTGGGCCGTGAGCAACCGGTAATAATAAAGGCCACACCAAGGAGAAGAAGGGTCCTGGCAGGTGCGCCTGCTATCGCAGTACGAAATCTCGACAAATCCTTGGTCTCCGTTATAGCTG
Source organism: Marinobacter metalliresistant (assembly GCF_038098645.1). Lineage (NCBI taxonomy): Bacteria > Pseudomonadati > Pseudomonadota > Gammaproteobacteria > Pseudomonadales > Marinobacteraceae > Marinobacter > Marinobacter metalliresistant. Next base: position 4,397,612 of record NZ_CP101118.1, read on the forward strand.
GATCATCTGGTTACGGCGAACGTGAGGGCACCGTATCCTTTCCTATCCCGAGAGTGGATTCCCTTTCCAGCCTTTAGATGATCCTTGGTGTCGGAGGTCTGGTCAATAAATCTGGTTAATTAACATGCAAAACAATGTCAATTGTACTGTCCGGGGTTAACGTTTCCAGCGCTGTATCCTGACCCCGCTTTCGAGTATCATGGCGGCCTTTCAAATTGCACCCAGGCTTCCCCGTTTCGCGCGATACAGGTTGATATCATGCTTGAACTTCGCGGCGCACCCGCGCTCTCGCCATTCCGCTCCCGCAAATTGCATTCCCGGATTCAGGAAATCGTGCCTGAAATCGAGCATGTCTATGCAGAGTTCATGCACTTCGTTGATCTGGAGGCCGACCTTTCAGAATCCGAGCAGGCCATACTCGACCGGCTTCTGACCTACGGACCCAGTGTGCCAGTGGAAGAGCCCGATGGTGTGCTGTTCCTGGTTGTGCCACGCCCCGGCACCCTCTCACCCTGGTCCAGCAAGGCGACAGACATTGCCCGGAACTGCGGGCTCCGGCAGATTCACCGGATCGAGCGAGGTACCGCCTACTATGTGAGGTCTGGCCGCAAGCTGGGTCTGGCACAGCGTGAGAAAATTGCCGCACTGCTGCACGACCGCATGACCCAGAAGGTGTTTCACGAAATGGGCGGCGCGGAACTGCTGTTCAGCCATGAAGAGCCACGGCTGCTTGGACGGGTTCCGGTCCTGGCTGGGGGCCGGGATGCGCTGGTGGAGGCAAACTCACGTCTCGGGCTGGCGCTTGCAGAAGATGAAATTGACTACCTGGTCAAATCCTTTACGGATCTTGAACGGGATCCGACGGATGTTGAACTGATGATGTTCGCCCAGGCCAACTCCGAGCATTGCCGTCACAAGATTTTCAATGCCTCCTGGGATATCGACGGCGAGGGCCAGGAAAAATCCCTGTTTGCCATGATCCGCAACACCTATGAAATGAACAGCGAAGGTGTTCTCTCAGCCTACAAGGACAACGCTTCCGTCATTCGGGGCAGTCGTGGTGGCCGTTTCTACCCGGATCCTGAGACCGGTGTATACGGCTATAATGAGGAAGACATCCACATTCTCATGAAGGTGGAGACCCATAACCACCCGACGGCCATTGCGCCGGCGGCCGGTGCAGCGACCGGTTCCGGCGGTGAAATCCGGGATGAAGGTGCGACCGGCCGTGGCTCCAAGCCCAAGGCAGGCCTGGCAGGCTTTTCGGTCTCCAACCTGAACCTCCCCGATGATCCCCAGCCCTGGGAAATCAATTATGGCAAGCCAGAGCGGATTGCCTCGGCCCTCGACATCATGATCGAAGGCCCGATTGGTGGTGCCGCGTTCAATAACGAATTTGGCCGCCCCAATCTGGCCGGCTATTTCCGAACGTTTGAAGAGAAGGTGCCCGGTGCTGCCGGTGAGGAAGTGCGCGGTTACCATAAGCCCATCATGATTGCCGGCGGTCTCGGTAATATTCGTGAAGAGCATGTGGAGAAGGGCAACATTCCGGTGGGGGCCAAGCTTATTGTCCTCGGCGGGCCGTCCATGCTGATCGGCCTCGGTGGTGGTGCCGCCTCTTCCATGGATTCCGGCTCCAGTAATGAAAATCTCGATTTTGCGTCGGTACAGCGTGATAACCCTGAAATGGAACGCCGCTGTCAGGAAGTTATCGACCGTTGCTGGCAGATGGGTGACAAAAACCCCATCGCGTTTATTCATGATGTTGGCGCCGGTGGTCTCTCCAACGCCATGCCGGAGTTGGTAAAAGATGGCGGCCGTGGTGGCAAGTTCGAGCTGCGGGATATTCCGAGCGACGAGCCGGGCATGTCTCCACTGGAGATCTGGTGTAACGAATCCCAGGAACGTTATGTCATGGCCGTGGCGCCTGAAAACCTGGAGCTGTTCGATGCCCTCTGCCGCCGCGAGCGCTGCCCCTATGCGGTGATTGGTGAGGCGACCGAAGCGCACCATCTTGAGCTCGGCGATTCCTATTTTGATGACAAGCCCGTTGATCTGCCCATGGAGGTGCTGTTTGGCAAGCCGCCCCGCATGCACCGCAGTATCAGCCGCGCTTCGTTTACCAAACCGGTTTTTGATTCCACGAAGGTTGATCTGCACGATGCCATCCGCCGGGTTCTCCGCCTGCCGTCCGTGGGCTCCAAGAGCTTCCTGATCACCATCGGTGACCGCACCATCACAGGCCTGGTTGCCCGTGACCAGATGGTAGGGCCCTGGCAGGTTCCGGTCGCCGACGTGGCAGTCACTGCCAGCTCATTTGATGTCCGCACCGGTGAAGCCATGGCAATGGGCGAGCGTACGCCGGTTGCCACGATTGATGCGCCGGCATCCGGCCGTATGGCCGTGGGTGAGGTGATTACCAATCTGGCTGCGGCGCCAATCGGCAAGCTTTCCGACATCCGGTTGTCCGCCAACTGGATGGCCGCGGCAGGTCACCCGGGCGAAGACGAAAACCTCTATGAAACGGTTCGCGCGGTGGGCATGGAACTCTGCCCGGAGCTTGGAATTACGATCCCGGTCGGCAAGGACTCCATGTCCATGAGGACCATGTGGGAAGAGGATAACGGTGAGCAGAAGAGTGTAACCGCACCGCTTTCGCTGATTGTCAGCGGCTTTGCACCGGTCACTGATGTCGCGAAAACCCTGACCCCGCAGTTGGTGAAAGAGGCCGGCGAAACCGATCTGATCCTGGTGGATCTCGCCGCTGGCCAGAACCGCCTGGGCGGCTCTGCGCTGACCCAGGTTTATCGCGCGGTAGGGGCGGTAGCGCCGGATCTGGACGACCCCGAGGATATCAAGGCCTTCTTCGCTGTGATCCAGGGCCTCAATGCGGACGACAAGCTTCTGGCCTACCACGACCGCTCGGACGGTGGTTTGTTCGTAACCCTGGCTGAGATGTGTTTTGCCGGCCACTCCGGGGTCGACATCAAGCTTGATGGCCTGGCAGAAGACCGTACCCAGTTTGCACGGGAGCTGTTCAACGAAGAGCTGGGCGCCGTTATCCAGGTGCGCCGGGAAGACACCGGTTTTGTGCTGCAGCAGTTCTCGGCGGCCGGACTTGGAGATTACATCAGCGTTATTGGCAGCCCGAACGACACTGACCGGCTGCGCCTGACTTTTGAAGGCTCGACGGTTGTTGATGAGGCGCGCGTTGAGTTGCAGCGCCTATGGGCTGAAACGAGCTACCGTATCCAGTCCCTGCGTGACAATGCCGATTGCGCCCGGGAAGAGTTTGATAACCTGCTGGATGCCGAAGATCCAGGTCTTCACGCCGAACTTTCCTATGATATCAATGACGATGTGGCTGCGCCTTACATCAACAAGGGCGCACGTCCGAAGGTGGCTGTTCTGCGCGAGCAGGGTGTGAACGGGCAAGTGGAGATGGCGGCCGCGTTTGATCGCGCCGGCTTCGAGTCTGTCGATGTGCACATGAGTGATCTGCTCTCTGGCCGCGTGACTCTGGATGGGTTTAACAGCCTGGTGGCCTGTGGCGGCTTCTCTTACGGTGACGTTCTTGGCGCGGGCGAAGGCTGGGCGAAATCCATTTTGTTCAGCGACCGTGTCCGGGATCAGTTCGCGGCTTTCTTTAACCGGCAGGACACCCTGGCGCTCGGCGTCTGTAACGGGTGCCAGATGCTCTCCAATCTGCACGAGCTGATTCCCGGCAGTGAAGGCTGGCCGCGTTTTGTGCGCAATCAGTCCGAGCAGTTTGAGGCTCGCCTGGCGATGGTTGAAGTGATGCCGTCGCCGTCTGCCTTCATGGATGGTATGGCCGGTTCACGTATGCCTATCGCGGTCGCTCATGGTGAGGGCAGGGTTGAGTTCGCTGGCGGGACATCTGCCGCGGGCTTGTCTGAGAATGAACTGGTGGCCCTGCGTTATGTGGATAGCCGGGGTGAAGCCACTGTTCGCTATCCCTACAACCCGAACGGCTCAGAGGCCGGCATTACCGGGGTTACTACCCGTGACGGCCGTGTGACCATCATGATGCCTCACCCTGAGCGTGTGTTCCGCGCTGTTCAGCATTCCTGGCATCCCTCCGGGTGGCAGGAAGACGGTTCCTGGATTCGGATGTTCAGGAATGCGAGACGCTGGTTCGGCTGATTAATCGGCCGGAAAACAAGCCGGTTTTGGATGCGCTTGCAAGAAGCGTTTACTCCAAAGCCGGCTTTTTATTTGCTGCTCTGTTTTTCAGCGTTTTTCAAGATAAAAATACGAAAAAATTGGTAAAAAATCCCTTGACTGAGTATTTTTATGCACACTCGTGGTGCCTTCCTGTTTGTTCTGTGAGCAAAAACATGGAGTTCGGTTCAACTTTTGCTTGAAAGCTATAACTAATTGAAAAATAAATGAAAAAACAATCAGGTGATTTTGTCGCCAATTTGACGGGAGTTCAGTGATTGCGGGGTTTGAGAGCTTGTTCCCAAAAACTTTCCCCAGAGTTATCCACAGATTCTGTGGGTAAGTATCTAAGCTATTAATCTGTACAAAAAATATCCGATTTGAAGGAGGGTCTTCGATGTACAAGATGTGTTATTTCGTCCCGGAAACTCATGTCGAACAGACAAAACAGGCGCTGTTTGATGCCGGGGCGGGCCGCATTGGTGATTATGATCGTTGCGCCTGGCAGTGCCTCGGCAGGGGGCAGTTTCGCCCGCTGGAAGGGAGTGACCCTTTCCTGGGGAAAGCCGGTGAGGTTGAAGCGGTGGATGAATACAAGGTGGAGCTGGTTTGCGAGGATGATCTGATCAAAGACGCCCTTGCTGCGCTAAAGCGGGCTCATCCTTATGAAGAGCCCGCTTATGAGATTTATCGCCTTGAGGATTTGTAGCGGGCTGCTTTACTGGCGATCTCTTGCCATCGGGTGACGGATATCACTGACATGAACACCGAACGACTCACTCCTGTAATCGGTGAGGAACAGCTCCAGGGTTCGCTTCACGGTTGGGAAGGAGATTTCGTCCCAGGGAATGTCATCCAGTTCGAACAACCTGGATTCCAGGGACTCCTCACCGGCGCCGAATTGTCCGTCCTTCAGGGTGGCACGATAGAACATATGCACCTGGTTGATGTGCGGAACATCGATGATGGAGTAGAGGCCCTCGATGTTTACTTCTGCCAGTGCTTCCTCAAGGGTTTCCCGTTCCGCGGCTTCAATGGTGGTTTCGGCGTTCTCCATGAAGCCGGCCGGTAGTGTCCAGTAGCCGTAACGCGGTTCGATGGCCCGCCGGCACAGGAGTATCTTCCCTTCCCAGACAGGAACCGTGCCGGCAACAATGCGCGGGTTCTGGTAATGTATGGTATCGCAACTGACACAGACATAGCGGTGCCGGTTATCGCCTTCGGGGATGCGTTGTTCAACCGGGTGGCCGCATGTGCTGCAGTACTTCATGATTTTCCCCGTATACTTTATTGGTTTGGTAGTCAGTTTAACGATCCCGGCTGCCGCTGTCTCATTCAACATCAGGGTGTACTTTGGAGACAAAACTTGCGTGATCTACTTGCCGAGCGCCTGGCCGGCTATGCGCCCAGACAGCTTGCTCTGGATTATCCCGAAGCCGGTATTCTGGTACCTGTAACCGATGATCATCGAAACCCCGAAATGATCTTTACGCTCAGATCTGAAAATCTGAGCACGCACCGGGGACAGGTGGCGTACCCGGGCGGAAAACGCGATCCCGGCGACCCCTCCCTTGCGGCGACGGCGTTGCGGGAAACCCACGAAGAGATTGGTTTGCCGCCGGATCAGGTGCAGATTATCGCTCCGCTCAGCCAGGTGATGTCCCGTTACGGAATCCTGGTTACTCCGTATGTTGGCGTGATTCCCGGTGACCATCCCCTGAAGCCTAACCCTCATGAGATTGAAAGCGTATTCCGGGTGCCGCTGTCCTTTTTTCTGGAAGACAGGCGGGAAAGAACCGACGCTTTGAATTTTCTGAACCATACGTTTTACGTGCCCTGCTACCGTTGGGGGCGCTATCGGATATGGGGGCTGTCCGCAGTGGTTCTGGTGGATTTTCTCAACGCTGTGTACGATGCCGGAATTGATCTGCTTGAACCGCCCGAAGGAAGCTGACCGAATCTTTCGGTCTTCTATTCGTTCACTGATTTCTCCCTCCCTCTCTTTCTATCTCAGGTGTTTTCTGGTCCCGCCGTTTGAAAAATAACGGAGGGGGCATGTTTGCGCTCAAAAAAACACTTAAAGATAAGGCTAAAGTCTAATATGGTTAATCGGTGAACAGGTATTACATGGTGAATACTGTATGCAAACGATATCGAAGGAGCTGTGTCGTGGAGTTTGTTCAATGAAGAAAATCCAAACCGAGAAGAACCTTCCAGAGCTCATTTACGATTCGGTGGTTAATGCCATCGTTGAAGGTTTGCTCAGGCCGGGTGAGCGGGTTACCCAGGAAAGCCTGGCCGAAAGACTGGATGTCTCACGGTTGCCGGTGAGCCAGGCAATGCAGCGTCTACGCGATGACGGTTTCCTCTCCGCCGTGGGGCGTCGGGGCCTGATGGTTTCCGTACTTGATGAGAATTTTGTGGCGCAGTTGTACGAATTTCGATGCGGCATTGACCTGATCAGTGCAGGGCTCGCCGCCCAGCGGGCGGATGCCGGGTCGCGAAAACGTGGTGAGGCCATTATCGAGGATGGCTATGCAGCAGGAAAGGCAAACGACCTTCCCGCTCTTATCGACGCCGATATGCGCTTTCACGGCTTCATCTATGAGCTGGCGGGAAACACCTTCATTCTGGATTCAATGGAGGCCCATTGGAACCATGTAAGGCGTGTTATGAGTGACATCCTGATCGTGGAAAAAAACCAGAAACAGATCTGGGAAGAGCATGCGGCAATACTCGATGCGGTATTGGCCGGTGATGCCCGGACGGCTGAAACCCTTGCGAGGCAGCATGTGGAAACCGCATCAAAGTGGCTTCAGCAAGAAATTCAAGACTCCCGTGAACCTCTGAAAAGAAGCGGTGGCGCAACTAGTTAATCCAAGGAGAATGCGATGCAAAACAATGACAATAATGCAGGTGTGATTCGGGTAATGCTGGCAAAGATCGGTCTTGATGGTCATGACCGAGGCATAAAGGTGGTCGCGCGTGCTCTAAGAGATGCCGGCATGGATGTGGTGTATACCGGACTGCATCGAACGCCCGAGGAAGTAGTCGATGCCGCTATCCAGGAGGATGTCGATATTCTGGGTATCAGCTTGCTCTCGGGTGCGCACATGCACATTTTCCCCAAGGTACTGGAGCTTCTGAAAGACAGGGAAGCGGAAGACATGATCGTTGCGGGTGGTGGTGTCATTCCGGACGACGATGTCGAAGAGCTGTACCAGATGGGCGTCCACAAGATTCTTCTGCAGGACACTCCTCCCCAGGAAATCATTGATTCGTTCCGGCAATTGGTCGCAGACCGTGGTGTCCGATAAATCCGGCACTATGGCGGTCGGGCAAAGCCGGGCGCTCAAAACAGGTTTCCTCAGATGACAACCAATAACAATATCAGGAGTCTCCGATGGAAGAGTGGAATTTCCCCCCCAGTTACAGCAACGACTATTTCCCCGACCCGAACAACCCCTACTGGTTTCGGGATCGCGAAACGATGGATCCTGAAAAACGAGATGAGTTAATTGTTGCGCGCATCCGCGAAGTGATGGCCTATGCTTACGATCACTCGCCATTTTACCAAAGCAAGTGGGACGAGGCCGGTATAACGGCCAACGACATCCGTACCCTTGCAGACTTCGAACAGGTTCCCGCCGTTACCAAGCAGGAGCTGCGTGACTCCCAGGCGAAAAAACCGCCATTCGGGGACTATCTTTGCTGCCCGGAAAGCGAGATCCATCATATCCACGGCACCTCTGGCACAACCGGCCGGCCCACCGCTTTTGGTATTTCCCGGCGTGACTGGGAGACCATTGCCAACAACCATGCCCGAATCATGTGGGGTATGGGCCTGCGGCCGGGAGATACGGTGTTTGTCGCTGCCATCCTGAGTCTCTATATGGGATCCTGGGGCGCGTTGATCGGTGCTGAGCGCTTAGGCTGCAAAGCCTTCCCGTTTGGCGCGGGTGCTCCCGGAATGACGGCGCGAGCGGTCACCTGGTTAGGGATGATGAAACCCGCTGGACTCTACTCCACACCTTCCTATGCGCTAAGGCTGGCGGAAGTGGCCCGAGAAGAAGGCGTTGACCCCAGGGAGTTCGGTATCAGGGTGCTGTTCTTTTCCGGCGAGCCGGGCGGTTCCATCCCCTCCATCCGGGATAAGATCCAGGATATCTACGGTGCCAAAGTGGTGGATTGCGGAACCATGGCCGAGCTGACGCCCTGGATGCACGCCTCTGGCAGTGCCGACACCGAGGGTATGCTGCTGTGGCAGGACATTGTCTACACGGAAGTGGCAGACCCCGATACCAACCGGCGAGTTCCCTATGGTGAGCAGGGTACGCCAATCTATACCCATCTCGAGCGAACCTCCCAGCCGATGATCCGCATGGTCTCCGGCGATTTGACCCATTGGGTGATGGAAGACAATCCCTGTGGCCGAACTTATCCGAAATTGCCCAAAGGCATCTATGGCCGTATCGACGACATGTTCCAGATCCGGGGTGAAAACGTTTACCCCAGCGCCATCGCTGAAATTCTGGAAGGCCTTGCGGGTTATGGTGGTGAGCACCGGATTATCATTTCCCGTGGTGGCTCAATGGACGAGCTGGCCGTGCAGGCAGAATTTGACCAGGAGACCAGGCGCAGAGGCCCGGATGCGGTCAGGGCGTTGTCAGAACGGGTAGAGGCCGAATTCAGTCGCGTGCTGGGTGTCCGGGCAAGGATTGTGATGGTCGAGCCGGACACCTTTCCGCGCACCGACTTCAAGGCCCAACGGGTGGTTGACGACCGGGACCTTTACCACAGCCTTAACCAGAAACGTGGGGGTTAGATGATTAACCGCATATCTTCGATGGCGCTGGCGGAACGGGTGGGGGAGGGACACCCCCGCGCCATCGCCAGGCTTATTACCCGCGTTGAAAGTGGCGGCGACCCTGAAGTGCGCCAGGCCCTGGCGGCGCTCTACAAGAGCACCGGCCGCGCCCATGTAGTGGGCATTACCGGTGTACCGGGGGCAGGGAAGTCGACCCTCGTTACACAGCTGGTCCATGAATACCGGGCCAGTGGCCGTAAGGTCGGTGTCGTTGCCATTGACCCCTCAAGCCCGTTTTCCGGTGGTGCGATCCTCGGTGATCGTATCCGCATGGGAGACTTGGTTTCCGACCCCGGGGTATTCATTCGCAGCATGGCCACCCGGGGAACCCTAGGTGGCCTGGCGAGACCGGCCCTGGACGCCGTCGACCTCCTGGATGCAGGTGGGTTTGATGTGGTCCTGATCGAGACGGTCGGGGTGGGCCAGGACGAAGTTGATATCGTGCGTGCGGCTCATACCACGGTGGTTGTCAACGCGCCTGGTCTGGGCGATGACATTCAGGCCATCAAGGCAGGGGTGCTTGAGATAGCCGATGTCCATGTGGTGAGCAAAGCCGACCGGCCGGACTCCAACAAAACCATCCAGGAACTCAAGGCCATGCTGATGATGAGCTTGGAGCCGGGTGAGGGCATCTGGCGGGTGCCGGTGGTACCGACCAGTTCTGAAAAGCACACCGGTTTCGGCGAGCTGATGGCCGCGATTGACCGTCACGCAGAGCACCTGGAGCGAAGCGGCGAAATCACCGAGCGGCGCCGCCAGATTGCTTTAACCCGGGTGGTGAAGGTCGCCGAAGAGATTGTCCGGGACAATTTTGTACGTGACAGCAGGTCGCAAACCGAAGAGCTGCTCAAAAAGGTTACTCAACGCGAACTGGATCCCCACGGCGCCGCGGTGATCTTGCTAAAAGCCATGAAGGAGACGATTCATGAATCACACTGACCAGTATGACCCCGCTGCACTCAAGCATATTGAAAAAGAGTTCAACGAGTGGGAAAAGAACGAAGTGTCGTCCTTCATAAAGCGGGCGCCGGAGAGTAAGTCAGAGTACACCACCGCGTCGGGGATGCGGACGAAGCGCACGTATACGCCACTGGATGTCAAAGACACCCCGTTTGAGGACGTTGGTTTTCCCGGCCAATATCCCTTCACCCGGGGGCCCTACCCCACCATGTACCGTGGCAAGAACTGGACAATGCGCCAGATTGCCGGTTTCGGTACTGCCAGGGAAACCAACGGGCGCTTCAAATACCTCATTGCCCAGGGCCAGACCGGGCTGTCGATCGACTTCGACATGCCTACCCTGATGGGGTATGACTCGGGCCATTCCATGAGCCAGGGTGAGGTGGGCCGCGAGGGTGTCGCCATCGACACTCTGGCGGATATGGAGGAGTTGTTCGACGACATTGACCTGACAAAAATTTCCGTCTCCATGACGATCAACCCGTCAGCCTGGATACTCTACGCCATGTACATTGCCCTGGCGCAGAAGCGCGGCTATGACCTCAATGACCTCTCGGGCACCATCCAGAACGACATTCTCAAGGAGTATATCGCCCAGAAGGAATGGATATTCCCGGTGCGGCCGTCGGTTCGCCTGGTCCGTGACTGCATTCAGTACGGATCCGAGAACATGAAGCGGTACAACGCCATCAACATCTCCGGGTACCACATATCGGAAGCCGGTTCGACCGCTGTCCAGGAAGTGGCGTACACAATGGCGACCACCATGGAGTACGTTCAGACTGCAATCGACGCCGGGGTGGATGTTAATGAGTTTGGTCCCCGCCTCTCGTTCTTCTTCGTGAGCCAGGCAGACTTCTTTGAAGAGATTGCCAAGTTCCGGGCGGCCAGGCGGGTATACGCCAAAATCATGCGGGAAAAATTCGGCGCCACGAAACCCGAGGCAAGCCGGTTACGTTTCCACGCACAAACCGCGGCAGCGACCCTGACCAAGCCGCAGTATACGATCAACCCGATCCGCACCGCGCTTCAGGCACTGTCTGCTGTGCTGGGTGGCGCTCAGTCGCTGCACACCAATGGCATGGATGAGGCCTTTGCCATACCCACCGAGGAAGCGATGCGAATCGCCCTGCGAACCCAGCAGATCATTGCCTACGAAACCAACATCACCCAGGTGGTGGATCCATTGGGTGGTTCCTACTATGTCGAAAGCCTTACCGATGAGATTGAACGGGAAGTCTGGAAAATCCTTGATGAGGTTGAAGAACTTGGTGGCACCCTCCAGTGTATTGACGATGGCTACTTCCAGAGAGGCATATCCGATTCGGCCTATGATTTCGCGCTACGCAAGGCCAGCGGGGAGCGACCGGTCATCGGCGTCAATATGTTCGTCCAGGAGGAAGAGGATGTTGAGATTGAAACCCACCCACATGATCCGGAAACCGAGCGCCGGCAGATTGAGCGCCTGAACAAGGTCAGGAACAATCGCGATGAAGAAAAAGTCCAGAGTCTGCTCACGCAGTTGAAAGAGCAGGCCGAGGACGAATCGGTAAACCTTATGCCCATAACCATTGAATTGGTCAAAGAAGGGGCTTCGATGGGCGATATTGTTGAAACCCTGAAAGGCATTTGGGGAACCTACCGGGAAAAACCTGTAATCTGACCGGCTTCGTTGATGGATGGAACCGGGTCACGGGAGAAATGAATGGTCAGGCTCACCAAGATATATACGAAAACCGGAGATAAGGGCGATACCGGCCTGGGTGATGGTAGCCGGGTCGCCAAGTACGATCCGCGTGTGGAAGCCTACGGCACGGTGGACGAAGCAAACGCCGTTATTGGCCTGGCGCGGCTGCATGTCGACGAGACGCTGGACAGGATCCTGGCACGCATCCAGAACGATCTGTTTGATGTCGGTGCCGATCTTTGCACGCCTGTTGTGGAAAATCCGAAATATCCGCCACTCAGGCTTGCAGACTCCAAGACCCTTGAGCTTGAGCAGGAAATAGACCGGTTCAACGCGGATATTCCGTCCCTGCGATCTTTCATTCTCCCGGCGGGCAATCCCGCAGCAACGTATCTTCACCATGCCCGGACAGTGACTCGCCGGGCTGAGAGGATCATTGTTCAGTTGAAGGAAGAGCAGGAGATTAGCCCCTCGGTGCTGGAGTATATGAACCGCCTGTCTGATTTGCTGTTCGTGATGGCCCGCTATTCGAATGCCAAGGGAAAAGGCGATGTGCTCTGGGTACCCGGTGAATGACATCCGCTAACGATGAAGGTCCTGGGGTTTGATATTCTCGTCTCCCGAGCACGGTGGCCGGCGCCGCGCCGCAGTGTCCCGTCTGGCTAATTCGCAGTAGATTAGCGAATTAGCCAGACGGGACACTAGTGTACCCACTGTCGGATCTGGGGTATGGCAACATCTGGAGGAGCCCCTGACCGAACAGGTATTAGAAGCAGAGGCCAGGAAAGGTTAAAGTGAGCGCCTTTGGGCCACATAGTTTTCCACTTGGTCACGGTTAAGCAGTCAGGTGAGGTAGGCAGGATGAAAGTCGCCGATAAGGTACGCTCGCCCTGTGTGAGCATTTGCGCGCTGGACGAGAATGACATTTGTGTTGGTTGTCATCGCAGCGGAGAGGAAATTACGCGGTGGTCTCGGATGAGCAACGAAGAACGCCGTGACGTGCTGCGAAAAGTTGCCGAGCGTGAAAGCAAGGTTTTGGTCTAGATTGTTATGTTCATTAGGGCAATCGCGTTTATGGCGTCGCCGGGCAATATTGGGCATTCGTAGATACCACACAGGACAGGCAATATCATGACTGACACAGTTCGAATTGGTACTCCTCTGAAAGAAAACGCCTTCAGGGTTCTCTTTTGTGGTTCCGGAGAGCTGGGCAAGGAAGTTGTCATCGAGCTTCAGCGCTTTGGCGTGGAGGTCATCGCGGTTGACCGTTATGCCAATGCTCCGGCCATGCAGGTTGCCCATCGCAGCCACGTTGTCGATATGCTGGATGGAGAGGCCCTTCGCCGCATTATTGAGGCGGAAAAGCCGAACCTGATTGTGCCTGAGATAGAAGCTATCGCCACTCCCGAACTGGTGAGGCTGGAGCGCGAAGGCTATCACGTGATTCCCACCGCACGGGCCGTTAACCTGACAATGAACCGGGAAGGTATCCGTCGCCTGGCCGCCGAGGAGCTCGGGCTTGCTACATCGCCGTACCGATTCGCGGAATCGAAAGAGGAATATCTCGCGGCGGTCGAGGCCGTCGGTTTGCCCCTGGTGGTGAAGCCGGTCATGAGTTCGTCCGGCAAGGGGCAAAGCCTGGTCAGGTCTAGCGATGATATTGAGGCTGCCTGGGATTATGCCCAGACCGGTGGTCGCGCCGGTAAGGGGAGGGTGATCGTTGAGGGGTTCGTGGACTTCGAATACGAAATCACCTTGCTTACCGTAAAGCATCGCGACGGCATTTCGTTCTGTGATCCGATCGGGCACCGTCAGCAAGACGGGGATTACCGTGAGTCCTGGCAGCCGCAGCCAATGAGTGAAAAAGCCCTGGCCCGTTCCCGGGAAATCGCCGAAGCTGTTGCCGGCAACCTTGGTGGCTATGGGGTCTATGGGGTGGAGCTGTTTGTTCGGGGCGACCAGGTATGGTTCTCCGAAGTGTCGCCGCGCCCCCACGACACCGGGCTGGTTACCCTGGTTTCCCAGGATTTGTCAGAATTTGCGTTGCATGCCCGCGCGATCCTGGGGCTGCCAATACCGGCGATACGCCAGCAGGGGCCATCTGCTTCCGCAGTGATATTGCCTGAGGGAGATTCCGATGCCGTTTCCTACTCCGGGCTTGAAAAAGCGTTAGCTGAGCCTGATATCTTTCTCAGGCTGTTTGGTAAACCTGAACTGAGAGGGCGCCGCCGTATGGGGGTGGCTCTTGCGACCGGTAGTTCGATTGCCGAGGCGAGGGAAAAAGCGACCCGGGCGGCGGCCGCGGTAAAAACCGAGTTTTGACGGTACATTGTCGATTTACCGAAAAAGTTATAACGAACCGTTGACACCTCTGAGCAGGTCTGTAGAATGCGCCTCTCTTTCGAGGGACAAGCCACTGACACAGGGGCTTCTTGAGGGAGTAACTGCTTGAAAGCGCTGAAGAAATTGAGTTGAAAAAATTCTTCAGAAAGCGATTGACAGGAAAGCGATTCGCTGTAGAATGCGCGCCTCGAAACAGGTAGTAAGCCGGTAAGTTTTTCGGCGATTTCCGGAGACGGAAGCAGCGAAAAAT